>NZ_BMSA01000014.1 GCF_014648915.1 Streptomyces phaeofaciens
GGGGAGTGCGTGCCAGACCCCGCGACCCCCGGCAAGATCCGAAAGAGAGGCCCTAGTGCCGATGGCGGGACGTGCTCTTGCGCGGCGGCAGGGTCAGGGTGATTTGTCGGACAAGTTGCTGGAAGCATGCCAGGGACGCGATGGCCGGCAGGGCGGCTCCGGCGATACCGGCGAAGGTTCTCTCGGCCTGGGTTACGCACAGCATCATCGCAACAGAGGAAAAGATGAGAACGACGAACCACGAGTGCAGGGCTCGACGCTGATGCAAGGCAGTGCGCAGGATGGAGAGAGAAGCCACGATCCAGGGGCCATATACGAGAAGCGGCCACCAGGCAATACTTCCGCCCTTCGCGTCGGACGTGATGCGTTGCAGAGGTTCGTAGGCCGCCACGGCACCGAAGACGCTGACCATCGCCACGATGACGGCAAGGAATACGACGATCACAAAGCTGCCGGTCTGCAACCACTTGAATCGAAGTTTGCGGACTTGAGTCTTCCGATGCCCCGCGGAAGAACGTCGGATGGGCGGCAACTGCGCCGTGATCTGTGCCAGATTCTCCAACGGGTCGGTGAAGTCCACGCCGGACGGCGGCTCGCTGCGCGGCGGCGGCACGGTCGTCGCCCGCTCCCCTGCCACGGCATCCTGTAAGAGATAGGCCATCTCCTCGACCGGGTCCCACCCCGTATCAGGGGGTTCCAGAAGGGCCCCCGAGTGCTGGGCGTCGAAGGGACTGCCGTACCAGTCGGCACCCGACCCGAAAGGGTACGTCTCGGGATGCCATTCGCGCTGCGGAAACGAGAGATCCGCGTATTCCTGATTCACAGTGATTCACTCACGTCACATGCGGTCCGTGTGGCAGCCAGAGTCTTCCTGACCGATCCACCGCTGATCGAGTTCCTTCTGGACCGTGTCCAACAGTCTGAGGAACTCGACGAGCAGCGCTTCGGTGACCCGGGTTTCGCCCCGCGCGTCGCCCACGTGCAGCGTGCCGCGGACCTCCAGTGTCGAGTACACCGTACCGGGCATGTAAGCGCATTTCCCCACTGTCGCTTCGCTGGAGGCGGACAGATTGCCCGTCCTCGTTCCGCGGCGAGGCAAGTCGAGGGGAATTGGTTTCGTCATGTCCCGCTAACGGCCCGCCGACTCCTCCAGTTGCGCGGCAAATGAGTGACCGTTGCAGGGTGAACATTGATGAGAGCGTTTTTTAATTTGTGTAATACGCGTCCCGCGCAGCACGTTATGGTTCGAGCCGGTTGTCTTCTAAAAGATCAGTTAGCGGCAACCGGCGCTGGAGCGAGCGGCCTCCCGATGCTCGGCGGCTGTCCGCTCGTCGGGGTCGCCGTGCCGACCATCGCCGTCGTCCGGCGGTTGAGCGGTTCCTCTCGGTTCCGCCGACGACAAGTGCCGGAGCGGTGAGGGCTGTTACCGAGAGGGACGAGCAGCGGGGAAGGGAGCCGGGGAGAAGGCAACCGTCCCGGAATGCCGGCCGCACGTACGAGCAGGCATGCGGCCGGCGGTGGGGCGTCCGGCGCTACCCGCAGTGGTTGTTCGACGGGGCGTTCACCGTGGTGGTGTCGATGTCGTTCGGGCCGGGGCCGGCGGCGCCGAGCAGGATGCGTTCGGGCGTGGCGACGATCGCCACGCCCGAAAGGGTCGCGGGCACGTCGACGAGGTTGAACGTCGACTGGTTCTGGCAGGAGATGAAAGGACCCGCGCGCCATACCTGCGCCATGTCTCTCGTCACTTGAAGGAAGGAGACATTGCGCCAGGTGCCCGTATCCGGGTGAGTGTCATACCGGCGCGCCGATATGACTCCGCGCGCACGAGCCGGCCAGGTCGGACATGGGTCGGCCGGCTTGTGTCGTCCGTGTCACAGTCTTCCGGTCCACGGTGTGAGACCGGCGCAACCGAACTTCTCTCGCGGTCTAACCGGTCGGAAACCGCCCGGCTCGACGGTCGGTCTAGCGTCGTGACGTATGAGGGTGTGGGAGCCGTTACGGCCACTGCTCGGCAGGCTCGGCGCCATCCGCAAGGGTGGTCCGGGCGAAGGCAGTTCGATGCACCGCCGCCGCCGTGGGCGAACGGGCACCGGCCGTCGGCCGGTGCCCGGCTGGGGCAGCATCAGGGGACGGGTGGCGGTGGTCATCACGGTCCCGATCTGCCTGCTCCTGGCGGTGGCCGGTCTCGCCGTCGACAGTCGCGCCGAGGCCCTCGGCGACGCCCGGACGACCCGTGCCGAGGTCGGCCTCAGTCTTCGGGTCCAGGCCCTGGTGCACCAGCTTCAACGTGAACGCGGCCTGACCAACGGCCTGTTGGGCGGCGAGGAGGAGTTCCGCTCGCCCCTGGCCGCCACCCGGGGGCGGGTCGACGCCGCGCTGCGCGGGATGCGCCGTGACAGTGCCGTCGAGAGCGTGATCCGGCGGCACTTGGAGCGTCTCGCCGACATCCGCGCCGCGGCCGACGGGGGCACCGCCGACAGATCGGCGACGCTCACCTTCTATACGACCGCCGTGGACGCCCTCAACGCCGTCGATCCGGTGGCGGAGACCGCGATCCGCGCCGACCGTCGACTGAGCGATGGGCTGGCGGCGTTGAGGGAGCTGGCCGCGGCCAAGGAATCCGTCGCTCTGGAACGCGGACTCCTCAACGGGGTCTTCGCCGAGGGCGCCTTCCACGGCCGCGAGTACCTCGACTTCACCGAGGTACGGGCCACGCGGGTCGCCGCCCTGGCCCGCTTCCGGCAGGTCGCCACCGCACCTCAGCGCGCGGCTCTGGAGCACGCCTTCGGAACCGAGGACGCCGAACGCGCCACCCTCTACGAGGGCCGGGCCGAGGGCGCCGCCGACGGCTCCGTGCTGCGCGCGGACGCGGGCACCTGGTGGGACGCGATGACCGTGCTCGTCGACGATCTGTACGCCGTCCAGCGGTCGGTCGGTGCGGATGTGCGGGACCGGGCCGACCGGCTCAGCCACGACGCCGAGACGGGCCTCGCCGTCTGTCTGGGCGCGGGAACGCTCGTGGCCGCCCTCGTCGCGGGCCTCGCCGCCTTCGCCTCCCGTTCCGTCACCCGCCCCCTCCGCGCGCTCGCCGAGGCCGCCCACGACGTGGCGCGCAACCGGCTGCCCGCGACCGTCGCCCGTATCCAGCAGTCCCCGCCGTCCCCGCCACCCCCACCGGCCCAACCGTCGCTGTCATCCCCACCAGCCCAGCCGTCCCCGCACTCTGCGGCATCTCCGGACCACCCCCTGGAGCTCCTCCCAACGGCGGATGCCCCGGATGCCCCGGACGCCCCCGATGCGCAGCTGCTGGGCGGCGCGGTGGAGATCGCCGAGGTCGCGGCCTCCCTGCACCACGTGGAACGCACCGCCCTGCACCTGGCCGCCCAGCAGGCCGGCCTGCGCCGCAACACCACCGAGTCGCTCGCCAATCTGGGCCGCCGCAACCAGAGCCTCGTGCGGCGTCAGCTCGGCCTCATCACCCGTCTGGAACAGCAGGAACTCGACCCGGACGCCCTCGCCGAGCTGTTCGAGCTCGACCATCTCGCCACCCGTATGCGGCGCAACGCCGAGAGCCTGCTGGTCCTGGCCGGGCAGAATCCGCCGCGGCCCACGGCGGCACCGGCCGACGGCCTGGAGGTCGTCCAGTCCGCGGTCGCCGAGGTGGAGCAGTACCGGCGGGTCCTGATCGCGGCCGTGGAGCCGGTGCGGGTGCGCGGGCACGCCGTCGCCGACGTCGCCCATCTCCTCGCCGAGATCATCGAGAACGGGCTGACGTTCTCGCCGCCGACCGAACCGGTCGAGGTGCACGGCTGGTACGACTCCGAGGACGACGCCTACTGCTTCGCCGTCGTCGACCACGGCGTCGGCATGTCCGAAGCCGACAAGGAACGTGCCCACGCCCGCTTCTCCGGCTCCGGGGAGGAGGCCCTGCTCGCCACGCCGACCCGGTTCCTGGGCCACCTCGTCGTCGGCCGGCTCGCCCACCGGCTCGGCGACGGCACCCGGGTCCACCTCTTCGACACCCCCGGCGGCGGCCTGTCCGCGCTCGTCGTCCTCCCCGCGCGCCTGCTCACCCCCGTGCCGGACCCCTCCGCCGCGCCGCCCCCGCCCGCCCGGCCTGCCGTCTCCTCTCTCCTCAACGGTTTCAGAGCAGGTGTCGCTCGCGCCGAAGCCCGAACCACTCAAGGAGCGTCATCGTGACCACCGCCGTCCAGAGCTTCGGCTGGCTCATCTCGGAGTTCGTACGCACCGCGGACGGCGTCACCGACGCCGTCGCCGTCTCCTCCGACGGCCTGCTCATGGCCGCCTCGGACAGCCTCGACCGGGATCGCGCCGACCATCTCGCCGCCGTCGTCTCCGGCATCACCAGCCTCGCCCAGAACGCGGCGACGGCACACGGCTTCCACGGCATGAAACTCGTCATGATCGAAATGTTCGGGGGCTTCCTCATGGTCGGCCGGGTCCGCGACGGAAGCTGTCTCGGCGTCCTGGCCGCCGAGGGGTGCGACGTCGGCCTGGTCGGCTACGAGATGGCCGTCCTCGCCGACCGCGCGGGCGAACTGCTCACCCCGCAGCTGGTTCACGAACTCCACTCCGCGCCCATAGCGGCGGCGCGATAGCCGACGATCCGACGCCGGCTGCCACGGCCGGGGCCGCTTCCGGGGCGGCCGGGCGCCGGCCGCGCCGCGGCGGGTGGATCCGCGGCTGATCCTGCCCGGGTGCGAGGCCCGCCCGCCTGACACCGGCCGGCCGAGCTGCTCACCCCACGCCTGCCCGACCCCTTCCGCACCCGTCCGGCAGGCATCCACGGGGGATCGCGCGCGGGATCGTGCGCGAGATCGTGCGCTGAATGATCCGGAAGGCCTTCGAAACATTCGTAACCCGCCTCCCTTCCCGATCTCCCATTTGAGAGCGCTCTCACTACTGACCACGGACCTCGCCGCCCCACACGACGCCTCAACTGCGTAAATAGCACCTCCTCAACACCTCGAGCCGACCGAACGTTTCGAAATAGATACCGAAACCGTTGACAGTTGACAGGGGCAGACCAACACTCGCCCCCATCGGCCGCACGAGGACGAGCACGGGGACGAGGAGGAAGCACGCCCATGAACGACGCACCCGCACAGAAGACGCGCCGCAGGCGCGGCCACTTCGGGATACTCAGCCGCTTCAGGCTGCTCATCAGCAGTGTCTGCACGCTGCTGCTGGTCGCCGTGGCGGCGATGGCTCTGCCCGGTACCGCCCACGCCGACACGGTCGTCACCACGAACCAGACCGGTACCGACAACGGCTACTACTACTCGTTCTGGACCGACGCCCCGGGCACGGTCTCCATGAACCTGAGCTCCGGCGGCGGCTACAGCACCACGTGGAGCAACACCGGAAACTTCGTCGCCGGCAAGGGGTGGAGCAACGGCGGGCGCAGGAGCGTGACCTACTCGGGCACCTTCAACCCGTCCGGCAACGCCTACCTGGCCCTCTACGGGTGGACCTCGAATCCCCTGGTGGAGTACTACATCGTCGACAACTGGGGGACCTACCGGCCCACGGGAACGTACAAGGGCACGGTGACCAGCGACGGCGGTACGTACGACATCTACAGGACGACGCGCTACAACGCCCCGTCCGTCGAGGGCACCAAGACCTTCGACCAGTACTGGAGCGTCCGGCAGTCGAAGCGGACGGGTGGCACCATCACCACCGGCAACCACTTCGACGCCTGGGCCAACGCCGGGATGCCCCTCGGCAGCTTCAGCTACTACATGATCATGGCGACCGAGGGCTACCAGAGCAGCGGCAACTCCAACATCACGGTGGGCAGCGCCGGTTCGGGTGGCGGGAGCGGCGGCTGTGCCGCGACCCTGTCCGCCGGTCAGCAGTGGAGCGACCGCTACAACCTCGACGTCGCCGTCACCGGATCCAGCAACTGGACCGTCACCATGAACATCCCCTCCCCCGCCAAGATCCTCTCCACCTGGAACATCAACGCCACCTACCCCAACGCCCAGACACTCACCGCCAAACCCAACGGCAACGGCAACACCTTCGGCGTCACCATCCAGCACAACGGCAACCACACCTGGCCCACCGTCACCTGCACCACCACCTGACCCCGACCGCACCCGCACGCGCGCGTGGCGCGGTGGCCGTGGCCGCCGCGCCACAGCGCTGCGGGCACGCGCACAGCACACGGCGGGCGACCGCGCCTGAGTACGCGTACCCGGGTCGGCTGTGTCTCTCCGCACTGTCGTGGGCGGGGCCCGTTTCCCAGGATGGGGCGGCCACGTCGCGTCGAGAGAGGTGCTTATGGTCCGTGATCTGCAACTGCGCGTCGCCACTGCGGAGGATCTCGAGTAGATCCACGAACTGCGTCACCGGGTGTACGCGCGGGAGTTGGGCCAGCACGCGCCGGATCCGGCCGGACGGCTTCGTGACGGACTGGACGGCGACAACGTCTACCTGGTCGCGGCGCGCGGCACGGCCCGGATCGGCTTCGTCAGCCTGACCCCGCCCTGGGTGGGACGGTACGCGCTGGACAAGTACCTGACCCGTGACGAACTGCCGCTCCTGGACGAAGGCGACGCCTTCGAGGTGCGCATCCTCACCGTCGAGCCGCGTTGGCGCTCCACCGCGGCGGCACCGCTGCTGATGTACGCGGCGCTGCGCTGGATCGCTTCCCGGGGCGGTCGCCGGGTGGTGGCGATGGGGCGCACGGAGCTGCTCGGCATGTACCGGGCCGTCGGCCTGCGCCCGGTCGGCCGTACCGTTCACAGCGGTGCGTTGACGTTCGAGGTGCTGACCGGCGATGTGCCCGAGCTGACGAGGGTCACGACGGACCGTCACGGCGTCGCGCTGGAGCGGCTGAGGTCCGCGGTGGACTGGCGGCTGGACGTGCCGTTCGCTCCCCGGCCGGACGGCTGCGAACACGGCGGTGCCTCGTTCACCGCGATCGGCACGGGCTTCCGGAGCCTGGAGCGGCGCCGGCAGGTGGTCGCGGCCGATGTGCTGGACGCCTGGTTCGCGCCGGCCCCCGGGGTGCGGGCGGCGCTCACGGAGGATCCGGGCTGGGTCGCGCGGACCTCGCCGCCGACCGACGCCGACGGCCTGCTGGCCGAGATCGCCACGGCCCGGGCGCTGCCGGCGGAGACGCTCGCGGTCGGCGCCGGCTCCTCCGACCTGATCTTCAGGGCGTTCGGCCGGTGGCTGACCCCGCAGAGCCGGGTGCTGCTGATGGACCCGGGCTATGGCGAGTACGCCCATGTCACGGAGCGGGTGATCGGCTGCCGGGTGGACCGGTTCCCGTTGCGCCGCGAAGACGGCTGGCGGATCGATCCGGCCCGGCTGTCCGCCGCCGTCGCGTCCGGCCGCTACGACCTGGTGGTGGTCGTCAACCCGAACAACCCGACCGGACGGCACGCGCCGGCCGCCGAACTGCGCTCGGTGATCGCGGCCGCGCCGGACCGGACCCGCTGGTGGATCGACGAGGCGTACCTGGGCTATGTCGACCTGGCCGAGTCGCTCGCCGGTCTCGCCGCGAGCGACCCGCGGGTGGTGGTGTGCACCTCGTTGTCCAAGATGTACGCGCTGTCCGGCATGCGGGCGGCGTATCTGGTGGCCGAGCCGGCCACCGCGGCGCGGCTGCGCCGGTGGACGCCGCCCTGGCCGGTCAGCCTCCCGGCGCAGCTGGCCGCCGTGGCGGCGCTGCGCGACCCCGCGTACTACCGCGACCACTGGCTCCGCACCCACGCGCTGCGCCGGCGGCTGGCCGCCGGCCTCGCGGGGCTGGACGAGACCGTGGTGGTCGACGAGACCGTGGCGAACTTCCTCACCCTGACCCTGCCGGCGGGCGGGCCGAGTGCCGCGCAGGTCGTCGCCGAGTGCCGCCGCCACGACGTGTACCTGCGCGATCTGTCGCCGTTGTCGCCGCGGTACGAGGGGTGCACCGTGCGCATCGCGGTCAAGGACACCGCGGAGAACGCGCGCATCGTGGCCGCGTGCCGGGCCGCCCTGTACCTGCCGCGGCCGGCCGCGGCCGTGCCCGGTCCGACCTCCGCGGACGTGCTCGCCGCCGGATCCGTTCGGTGATCACGGTGGCCTCGCTGGCGCCCTTCCTCGGCGGGGCGCTGGTGCTGGGCGGTGTCGCGGTGGCGGTGTCGCGGCGCCGCGAGCTGATGGTCCGGTGGTGTGCCTGGGCGGTCGGGGTGCCCCTGGTCACCGGTGCGTTCTGGTGGGGCCGCCCGGGCGCCGCGGCCCTCGCCGTCGTGGTCGGGGTGATCGCGGTGCTGGAGTTCGGCGGGCTGATGCGGCTGGGCCGGGCGGACCGGGTGGTGCTGGCCGCGGCCGTCGTGGGCGTGGTGCTGGCCACCTGGCTGACGCCGGGACAGGTGCTCCGGGCGGTCGCGCTCGGGGCCCTCGCGGTGGCCGCCGTGCCGCTCCTGGCCGGTGACGCCGAGCACGGCCTGCGCCGGCTCGGCGCCGGGCTGCTGGGGCTGGCCTGGCTGAGTGCGCTGGCCGCGCTGGTGCCGCTCGGGGCGAGCGCGCTCGCGCTGTTCGTGGCGGTCTCGGTCGCCGACATCGCGGCGTACTTCGCCGGCCGGCGGCTGGGCGGGCCGCGGCTGTCGCCGCTGTCACCGGCCAAGCGGTGGAGCGGGACCCTGGCCGGGGCCGCGGCCGGTCTCGGTGTGCTCGCCGTGCTGTCCGTGCTGAGCTGGCCGACGGCGGTCGCCGTGGCGGTCGGCGGTCCGGCCGGTGACCTGCTCGAATCCATGGTCAAGAGAGGGGCTCAGGTGAAGGACGCGGGACACTGGCTGCCCGGCTCCGGTGGTCTGCTGGACCGGATCGACTCACTGCTCGTCGCGCTGGCGGTCCTGCTGGTCCTGAGCTGAGCCGAGCCGACCCGACCCGCGTCGGCCCCGGGCGCCCGCGGAGCACCGGCACGCCCGTGCCCCGGCGCACCCGGCGAAATTCCGCTGCTGCGGCATCCGCTCGTGTCCTAGCGTTCCCCTCATGAACGCGATCGGCCCCGAGAACCCGCTGACCCCCGACGACGCGCGGGCGTTGCTCGCCCTGCTCCCCGGGCGGGTCGAGATCGAGCCGGGCATGACCGAGCGGGAGCTCGACGGTGTCGAGGAGCGCTGGGGGTTCCGGTTCGCTCCGGAGCACCGGACGCTGCTGGCCGCGGGGCTCCCGACGGGCGACGGCTGGCCCGACTGGCGCGGCCGTGCGCCAAAGGACCTGGCGAAGCAGCTGGCCTGGCCGGTGGACGGCGTGCTGTTCGACGTCGAGCACAACGGCTTCTGGCATCCGGACTGGGATCCGCGGCCGGCGGGCGTCGGGGACGCCCTGGAGGCGGCTCGCGTCCACCTGGCCACGGTCCCGGTGATGGTGCCGGTCCACTTGCACCGGTGTCTGCTCGCCGATCCGGGCCGCACGGGCACTCCGGTGTTGTCGATGTACCAGACGGACATCATTTGTTACGGCACCGATCTCGTCGACTACTTCCACCGCGAGTTCGGGCGACCGGTGCCGGCCGTGCCGGACCACCCGCACGCCGTGATCCCGTTCTGGTCGTACTTCCTGGGGTGAGCCGCCGAAGCCGTCGGCCGGCGCGGGCCACCGAGGCCGCGCGCCGCCGGCAGCCGCCGTCAGCCGCCGCAAGCCGTACGGATCTTGTAGAAGGTGCTCAGGTATCGCGCGTGGTAGGACGCGTTGGCGATGCGGACGATCGTCTCGTCGGCCGAGCGCAGGGACGAGCCGGTCAGGTTGGCGCTGCCGGTGTAGACGCGGGGGGTGAGGTCGCCGTTGTAGTCGCCGTCGATCAGGATCTCCTTGTTGTGCGGGCGGACGTCGATCCCGGGGCCGTTGGGGATACGGCATCGGCGGTGCTGGATGCCGGCGGCGGTCAGCCGGGTGGTGATCGCGGAGTCGGTCTCGGCGTACAGGACGTCGATCCAGCAGCCGTTGGCGCGCAGTTGGGCCAGCTTCTGGGCGACCTGGACGCGTGACCCGAAGAAGCTGTGCATCACGATGCGGATGTCCGTCTGGTGGCGCAGCCCGTCGGCGCCCGTGTACGCGCAGCGGAGCTCGTTCAGCGCGCTGACGATGTTGTCGGTGGCCGGGTTGTAGTACGAGGTGTCACCGCGCGGGAAGAAGAAGGCGCGCTGGGGTGAGCCGGTCGGGGTGGAGGCGTAGGCGAAGTTGTTGCCGCGTACGAGGGTGCGGCCGATGCGGAGCCGCGAGTGGTAGGCGGCGTAACCGTCGTAGACCGCGTTGTCCGTGAAGGTGACGGCGTCGTTGAAGGACTCGACCTTGTACCAGGGAGAGAGGTTCGAGGAGGTCTGGAAGACGACCTTCGAGTAGCTGGTGCCGTCGTCGAAGGGGCCGACCCTGGAGAAGACGAAGAACTTGTTGTGGTTGTACGCCGGTTGGGGCGGGGCGACGGCCAGGCAGCCGCGCTGGACGTCGTCCACGCCG
This sequence comes from Streptomyces phaeofaciens, assembly GCF_014648915.1. Classification (GTDB taxonomy): domain Bacteria; phylum Actinomycetota; class Actinomycetes; order Streptomycetales; family Streptomycetaceae; genus Streptomyces; species Streptomyces phaeofaciens. The sequence continues at coordinate 10,477 of NZ_BMSA01000014.1, forward strand.
TCGGCGTCCTCGAACCTGTCGTCGCAGACGACGATCCAGGAGCGGGCGCTGTCGTTGGTTCCCAGGCCGGCCTTGAGTGACTGGTAGGGCGCGTTGGGGTACTCGACGCCGTCACCGTTCACATAGGTCGAGTCGTCGACGATGATCCGGACGTCGACGCCACGGCGGTGGGCGGCGAGCAGCGCGTCGGCGACCTCCTGATCGTTGAACTCGAGCATCGCCCCGCGGATCTGTGCCCCCGCGGGGGTCGCGTCGATCAGCTGGACGAGCTGGGTGAAGATCGCCTTCTGCTGTGCCGGTGTGCCCAGCGGGTCGTTGAACACGGGTCCGTTGATGACCGGCTTGGTCAGCGCGGCGGCCTGGCTCGCACCGGCGACGACGAGTGCCGCCACCAGCGTCAGGACGGCGGCGACGGCCGTGATCGGCGCCGTGGGGAGGTACCGGGCGGGATGCGGGCGCACAGTCGAGGGCGTCATCTTCGCTTTCCTGGAAGGGGGCACTTCACGGAGACAGCGGAGATCACTTGCCCGGAAAAGTAGGACAATCATCGGAAACTAGGCGTTTCGGGGGTACGCACTGACCTCAACGAGTGAGGGCACCGGCGAGCCGGACAGGCTGTCAGAACCGCCCCGCGGCACGGGCTTTACGACCCCGCTCCGCCGTCAGGGAAACGGCGGCCAGTCGTCCGGGGCGGACGGTGTCGGCGCGGGGCCCGCCGTCGTCACGCGGCGGTAGGCCGCGCGGGCGTGGAGGAGCCGGGCCAGACCGGTGCCGAGGAGGGTCGCGGCGCACAGACAGGCGAGCCAGAAGGCGTCGCGGTGGACGGCCCACGTGAGGGTGCCGGCGGGCGGGATGGCGAAGCCGTTGAGGAAGAGCCAGCACAGGACGGCCGTGCCGGGCGCCGCGCTGAAGCGGGCGCACAGGCCGAGCAGCGCGGCCAGCAGGGACAGCGCGGCCAGGGCGAGGCCGGGGCGGTCCGTGCCCACGAGGATGTTGTGCGCGGCGACCAGGGTCAGCGCACCGCCGCAGGCGGTGGCCCAGACCAGCGGGGTGGCCACGGGGCGGGGAACGGGACGCGCTCCGCTTCTGAACGCCACCCACTCGATCATGCTCCACGCCTCCTTCCGGTCCTCCCCATGAGCTCGGGGTACCGGCCGCCACGCCGTCGTGGACCCAGGGCATTGTCCCACTCGGGGGTCGGGCCCCACTCCCGTTGCCCGATTCCCGGCGCTGGCTAGGGTGTCAGGGACAGCTGTTCGACGTAATGTCCGATCCGGACATCCGCCGTCCGGCAGCACCGATCCGGCAGAAACCGGAAGCCGGAAGGCAGAAGGCAGAAGCCGGCAGACGACAAACGACAGCAGACGACAGACAGGGGGCAGTCGTGGGCGGTCCGCGCCTGAGCAGTACGCCGTTGCCGGGGATCGGGGTCCGTTACGACCTGACCACGCGGGAGCAGCGCCGGCTGTCGGTCGTCGCGCACCGCGACGGCGCACGGACGCTGAACGCGTACCAGGAGGACGATCCGGACGCCTGCGCCCTGTCGGTGCGGCTGACCTCGGGCGAGGCGGCGGCGCTCATCGACGCGATGATGCCGACGCACCACAGCCCGAACCTCCTGTCCACCACCGAGCTGGGGCTGGTGGCCGAACGCATCGAACTGTCGTCGGTCTCGCACTGGAACGGCCGGCTCCTCGGCGACACCCGCCTGCGCACCGAGACCGGGGTGTCGATCGTGGCGGTGCTGCGCCGCGCCGAGGCCGTCCCCTCGCCGAAGCCGGACTTCCGGCTGGTCGGCGGGGACGTCCTCATCGTGATCGGCACCCGGGAGGGCGTCGACGCGGCCGCCGCGATCCTCGAACGGGACTGACCGGCCGGGGAACACCGGCACCGCACCGGCCTCACACCTGGCGCAGCGGTCTCGCCGGCCAGTCCAGCAGCCGCGCTCCGATCACCGCCGTCTGAAGGGCGTAGCGCTGGGTCGGGTCGGTCGGATCCGTGCCGGTCAGGACGTGGACGCGGTCCAGCCGGTACGTGAGGGCCCGCACGCTGAGGGACAGGCGCCGGGCCGCCGCCGCGGACACACAGCCGCTGTCGAAGTACGCGCCGAGGGTCTCCAGCCAGGGCCGCGCCCCGCCGCGTGCCCCTTCCAGCGGCCCCAGGGTGTTGTGGACGAGGTCCATCAGCGCCTGCCGGTCCCGGGCCAGCACGGGGAAGACCAGCAGGTCGGCGGCGCGCAGCAGTGGCTCGTCGAAGCCCATGCGCTGCGCCACGTCCAGGGCGTTGAGGGCTTCCTCGTAGCTGTGGCCGATTCCGACCGGGCCCGGTCGGGGGCGGCCGATGGCGGCCTGGGCGCGGCCGGCGGCGGCGTAGGCGTGCTTGGCGAAGTGGGTGAGGACGTCGTCCTGGTCCGCGGGGGCGACGCACACCATGCGGCCGTCCTTGGTGGTGAACAGGATGCGGCGGTTCTCGAACCGGGCGAACAGCTCGCTCGCCACCTGCCGGGGCACGGCGTCGGCCTCGTCGTACCGTTCGGGCCCCTCGGCCACGGCGACCGCGTGCGCGCGGGACAGCCGGAGTCCGAACCGTTCGGAGCGGGCGGCGAGCCCGCCCGGGTCGCCGCGGCCGGACAGCAGGTCGTCGATGAACTCCCGGCGGGCGGCCTCCTCTTTGCGGATGACGAGTCGCTGCGCGCGCTCGTAGCCGTCGGCGAAGGCGTCCACGGCCTGTTCCAGGACGGTGAGGACGCTCTCCGGGTCGGCCGTGCGGGGCCGGCCCGCGCGGCCGGCCACGAGATGGGCGCGGACGAGGTCGCGCCAGGCGTGCCCGGCCTCGGCGGCCCGCGCGCCGAGTGCCCGGCGGGACTGGAGCTCGTCGCGGGTCAGCCGGCGGCCGGTGACCGCGGCGTCCGCGAGGATCGTCTGGAAGCCGTCGAGGAACGGAGCGTACGGAGCGTCTCCGGCGGCCGCGCGCGGCCCGGGTGACGCCGCGTCCGTACGCACCGGTCCGCCGTCGTGCTCAGTGGCCGGCATGCACAGCTCCCGTGGTATCGGTGGCGCCGGTGGCTCCCGTGCCTCCGGTCGTCGTCGTACCAGCTGTATCAGCCGTCGCCCCGGCCGTTCCGGTCGCCCTGCCCGCCGCCGCGCCCGCCGCCGCACGCGTGGCGCCGCGCGTCGTGAGCCGTCGGGCCGCCGGTTCCGTCCACCGGGCCGCCGGCGGCCCCACGACGACCAGGATCAGTACGTACGCCGTCGCCAGCGGACCGATGCGCGGTTCGACGCCGACGGCGAGACCGGCGATGACGATGGAGAACTCGCCGCGCGCGACCAGGGTGCCGCCCGCCCGCCAGCGCCCCTTGACGGAGATGCCGGCCCGCCGCGCGGCCCAGTAGCCGGTGGCGATCTTCGTCAGGGTGGTGACGGAGGCCAGCGCGAGCGCCGGGAGCAGGACGGGCGGGATGGCCGCGGGGTCGGTGTGCAGGCCGAAGAAGACGAAGAAGACGGCGGCGAAGAGGTCCCGCAGCGGGGTGAGGAGGCTGCTGGCCCCCTCGGCGACCTCGCCGGACAGGGCGATGCCGACCAGGAACGCGCCCACGGCCGCCGAGACCTGGAGGTGCTGGGCGATCCCGGCGACGAGGAGGGTCAGGCCGAGGACGACGAGCAGCAGCATCTCGGCGTTGTCCGAGGAGACCGCGCGGCTGATCAGCCGGCCGTGGCGCAGGGCGACGTACAGGACGCCGCCGACCGTGCCCAGGGAGATCAGCAGGGTGACCGTGCCGCCCGCCAGGCTCACCCCGGCGAGCAGGGCGGTGAGGATCGGCAGGTAGACGGCCATGGCGAGGTCTTCGAGGACCAGGATGCCGAGGACGACCGGGGTCTCCCGGTTGCCGAGCCTGCGCAGGTCGCCGAGGACCTTGGCTATCACTCCGGAGGAGGAGATCCAGGTGACGCCCGCGAGGGCGACGGCGGCGACCGGGCCCCAGCCGAGCAGCAGGGCCGTCGCGGCGCCGGGGGCGGCGTTGAGCAGGAAGTCGACGGCGCCGGAGGGGTACTGGGTCTTGAGGTTGGTGACGAGTTCGGAGGCGCTGTACTCCAGTCCGAGCAGGAGCAGCAGCAGGATGACACCTATCTCGGCGCCGGTGGCCACGAACTCCTCGCTGGCGCTCAGCGGCAGGATGCCGCCCTGGCCGAAGGCGAGGCCGGCCAGCAGGTACAGGGGTATGGGGGAGAAGCCCACCCGGCCGGCGAGTCGTCCCAGCAGGCCCAGGACGAGAATGATCGCCCCGAGTTCGATGAGCATGGCTGTGGTGTCGTGCACGGGCGTCTGTCCTCCGTGTCGAATCGGTGGCGGCGTCTGTGCCGTTGCGGGTGCCGGCGGTGCGCGGTGCGGCGCGGGTGGTCCTGGTCGGGCCGTCGACGGTCGCGTGCGTGGACGGCGGCGAGTGCCTACCGGCGGTCGCGAACGCGGACGGCGGCGGGCCGTCCGTGTCGTGCGCACGCGGATGCCGTTCGTGCGCCGGTGAGATGCGTACGTCGATGCCGTGCGCGGCACGGGAGTTGCTGACGCACGGGGCGCGCTGGACCGTCGGGCTCGGCCTGTCACCCCGTCAGGAGAGCGGGGGCGAGGGCGAGTTCGTGCGGCGGGCGAACGGTGAAAGGCGAGGAGGGCCGGGGCAGGTCAGCGCGTCGCGCGGTGACTCAGGCCGCGGCGCCGGTATCAGGAACGCCGTCGCGAGCGGCGTTGTCGACGCGTACGCGGATGACTCGACCCATGTCACGCCCCCTCGGCTCACGTCGGTCTCGACTCGGCGACCGGACACCAGGGCCGGGCGCGTGAACGCCCGGCGAAGTGTAAGTGTTTGGTAAAGAGTCTAGCGCATACCGGAGGCCGAAGATCGCCGAAGCCTGCCCCGCGGCGGTCCGCGCAGGTCAGCGGCGAGGCGGCCGCCGCCCGCGCGTCCGGTGCGGGTCGAACAGCTGCGCCGCCATCCCTGCGAGCACCAACCCCGTGGCGATCAGCAGCCCGTCGGCCAGGACCACCCCCGTGATCAGTACGGCGAGGGCGACCGCCAGCGCCCACCAGGCGCCCCTGCGCCGGTACTCACGCGGCGGGGAGGGACGTCCGGCGCGCATGGCCTGGGCGAACCGGGGATCGTCGCGCTCGAACCGTGCCGCGAGAGCGGTCAGTCTCTCGTCGTCGGGCTGGGCCATGACGCTCCTCCCCGGAACACCACACATCACAACGCGCCGCCGCCGTAAGGCCGGTGGGACGGCGAAGGGGTGGTCGGGACGGGGCGGGTCTCCGAAGGCGGCCCTGGAGGCGGTCCTCGAGGCGGTGCTCAAGGCAGTCCTCGAAGGCCCCGGCGCGGGAGACGTGGCGCGGCTGTCTCGACCGGACTTCAGCCTTTCGCCCCTCGGCGTCCTGCGCCATCAGGCTCACCCTGCATTCTTCCTGGTGGCAGGACCCCACAAACACCCGCGCGGCACCCCCACACCGGGCCCACACACAGGGCCGCATGGGTGCTGCCACGGATGGCGGCCGCCCGCGTCACCCACCAGGCTGAACCCTGGAGGCCCGTCACGGTGAGCCCCCGGCCCCGACGGCGGCACGAAGGACGACGATGCCCGACCAGACCCCACCCCAGCCCCAGCCACCGGCCCGACCCCAGCCCCCCACCCGCATCCTCCTCGCCGACGACCACGCCCTCGTACGGCGCGGGGTGCGTCTGATCCTCGACGGGGAACCCGATCTCACGGTCGTCGCGGAGGCCGACGACGGTGCCGAAGCCGTCGCCCAGGCCCGCGCCCTGCGGCCCGACCTGGCGATCCTCGACATCGCGATGCCCCGGCTCACCGGGCTCCAGGCCGCCCGCGAACTCTCCCGCGTCCTGCCGGACCTGCGCATCCTCATCCTGACGATGTACGACAACGAGCAGTACTTCTTCGAGGCGCTCAGCGCCGGTGCCTCCGGCTACGTCCTCAAGTCCGTCGCCGACCGCGACCTGGTCGAGGCCTGCCGGGCCACGATGCGCGGGGAGCCGTTCCTCTACCCCGGCGCGGTCGACGCCCTGATCCGCAACTACCTCGACCGCGTCCGGGACGGCCACGCGCCGCCCGCGCGGACCATCACCGAACGCGAGGAGGAGATCCTCAAACTGGTCGCCGAGGGTCACACCTCGCAGGAGATCGCGGACCTGCTCGTGATCAGCCCCAAGACGGTGGAACGCCACCGCGCCAACCTGTTGCAGAAGCTGGGCATGAAGGACCGTCTGGAACTCACCCGGTACGCGATCCGGGTGGGCCTCATCGAGCCCTGAGCGGGTCGGCGCCCGACGTCGGAACCGGCACCGCCTCGTTCTCGGCGAGCTCCACCGCGCCCGCCCTCGACGCTCCCGCCCGCGCCCGCGCCCCCAGCGCCGTGAGCATCCGCTCCAGCAGATACGCCCGTCCCGCGACCACCGGACCGAGCACGGCGAGCACCAGGACGTAACCGGCGATGAACGGGGCGAGCCGTGGGTCGAGGCCCGCGCTGGTGGCCATCGCGGCCAGGATCAGCGCGAACTCCCCGCGGGCGACCAGGGTGGTGGCGATGTCGGCGGCACGGTCCGGGCCGTAGCCGTACAGCCGGGCGACGAGCAGGCCCGCGACGACGTTCATGACGACGGTGAGGGCGGCCGCCGCGGCGACCGGCCCGGCGACCGCGGCGACGACACCGGGGTCGATGGCGAGCCCGAAGGCGAAGAAGAAGATCGCGGCGAAGGCGTCCCGCAGCGGATGGACGAGTTCGCGGATCCGGGGTCCCGACGGGGTGCCCGCGAGGATCAGCCCGACCATGAAGGCGCCGATGGCGTCGGCCACCCCGAGCATCTCGGAGACTCCGGCGACGAGGACGGCCGCCCCGAGGAAGCTGATCACGAGCAGTTCGTCGTCGCGGACCTGGATCAGACGTCCGACCAGCCGGGTGCCGTAACGGGCGGCGGCGGCCAGCACCAGCAGGAACCCGAAGGCCTTGCCGGCCTGGAGCACGGTGTCGGTCACGCCCGTGGCACCGCCGATGACCGGCTGGAGCGCGGCCAGGTACAGGGCGAGGAAGATGTCCTCCACCACGATGACGCCGAGGATCAGCCGGGTCTCGGGGCGGCCGATCCGGCCCAGGTCGATCAGGATCTTGGTGACGATCGCGGACGACGAGATCCCGAGGACACCGGCCAGCACCAGCGCCTCCCGGGCGCCCCAGCCCAGGGCGAGGCCGAAGCCCAGGCCCGCGCCGACGTTCAGCAGGAGGTAGATGCCGCCCGCGGCCAGCAGCCGGCGGCCGCCGCTGCGGAGGTCGTCGAGGTGGAACTCCAGGCCCAGATAGAAGAGCAGCAGCACCAGTCCGAGCGCGGAGAGCATCTCGAAGTCGTGCGCGTCCTCGACGAGGACGATCCCCGGGGTGTGCGGGCCGAGCAGGATCCCGGCGAGCATGAACAGCGGGATGGTCGGAAGCCCGATCCTGCCCCCCAGCCGGGCGAGGAAGGCGGCGGCGAGAAACGCGCCGCCCATGGCGAGCAGCGTGTCAGCGTGCCCCATGGATCACCGCCCTCGGCTGCGCGTACGGTCGCGGTCGCTTCACATGACGGGCGTGGATACGGGTTCTCCTTCGTCCGTGGGGTGCGTGGGCGTCACCCCACGCTCGCACGGCCGCCGGAGCCGCGGCCATCGGTGCCGGCCCCCATATCCGCAGGTGGCCGACACCCATGGCGCGGTGCGCGGCAAGGGTCAGCCGGTGACCTCGACCTTGCCGTTGTGTGCCGCCGCGCCCGTGGGCCCCTCCCCCGCCCCGCTGTCGCGCCGGGTGACGCCCTTGAGGAGTTCGGCGAGGTCGATGCCGGTGGTGGCGCCGAGGAGTTCCAGGCCCTGGCTGACGTTGTCGGCGACCGCGCGCGGGATCCGGCCCGCCCCGTCGGTGGAGATCACCGTCATCCGCTCGATCGCGCTCAGCGGCTCGGACGCCTTGGCGACCACCTGCGGCAGCACCTCGACGAGCATCTGGAGGACGGCCGCGTCGCCGTACTGGTCGAACGCGTCCGCCTTCTTGCGCATCGCCTCGGCCTCGGCCGCGCCCTTCGCGCCGATCGCCGCCGCCTCGGCCTCGCCCTCCAGCCGGACCGCCTCGGCGATCGCGGCGCGCCGGGACCGCTCGGCCTCACCCTGCCTGAGCCCCTCGACGGCCTCCGCCTCGGCGAGCGCGCTGCGCCGCTGCTTCTCGCCCTCACCCGTGAGCCGGGCCCGCTCGGCCTCCGCCTGGGCGGCCGCGATCTCGGCGAGCCGTTCGGCCTCGGCCTGCTTGACCCGGGCCACCCGGCGGGCCTCGGCCTCCTGTTCGGCCGCGTAGCGCTGGGCGTCGGCGGGCTTGCGGACCTCGGTGTCGAGCTGACGGTCCTTCAGTGCGGCCTGCCGCTCGGCGACCTTCTCCTGCTGGGCGAGGATGTCCTGCTGCCGGGCGGCCTCGGCGAGCGGGCCCGCCGCGTTGGCCTGGGCGGCCGCGGCGTCGGTCTCCGCCTTGATCTCGGACTGGCGGAGGTAGAAGGTGCGCTGGGCGACGGCTATCTCCTCCTCGGCCTTCAGCCGGGCCTGTTCGGCGGCCCGCCGGGCCACGGCCTCGGCGATGTCGGCCTCCTGCTTGGCGCGGGCGGCCTCCGGGCGGCCGAGGTCCTCCAGATAGGAGCCCTCGGTGGTGATGTCCTGGATCTGGAAGGCGTCGAGCACGAGTCCCTGCCCGGACAGGCTGGCCTCGGCCTCCTCGGCGACCTGACCGGCGAACGCGGCCCGGTCGCGGATGACGTCCTCCACCGACATCCGGCCGACGATGGCGCGCAGCGCGCCGGAGAGCACCTCCTGGGTGAAGCCGACGATGCCGTCCTGCTGCATCAGGAACCGCTGGGCGGCGGCGCGGATCGAGTCCTCGGTGCCGCCGACCTTGACGATCGCCACCCCTTCGAGGTGGGCCTTGATCCCGCGCAGGGTGACCGCGCCCCGCACGGCGACCGGGATGTGCCGGGAGGACAGGTCGAGGGTGAACCTCTGCTGCACGAACGGCACGACGAACACCCCGCCGCCGACCACGACCTTCTGGCCGCTGTTGTCGGTGAACACCCGCCCGGTCTCCGGGTCGGTGGCCTTCTTGCCACGCCGCCCGGTGACGATGAACGCCTCGCTCGGCCCGGCCACCTTGTACCGGGTCACGACGACGAGCGCGAGCAGCACGAGGAGGACGAAGGCCCCCGCCACCGCGAGAACGACTGAACTCATGACAGAGCCCCCACATCACGTACGAGAAAGGAAAGGAGAAGGAGGGAGAAGGAGGGAGAAGGCGGGAGGCGCAGCGGCCGGGACTCAGCGGTCCACGGGCCGCACCACGACGGAGGTCGCGGTCGGCGCCGCCTCCACCCAGACCTCGGCCCCCCGGGCGATCGCCACCGCACTGCGCGCCGCGTACTTGACCGGCTGACCGCCGAGCCGGAGCAGCACCTCGCCGAAACCGTCCACCGGGACGTCGGTCACCACGGTGCCCGCGGTGCCCACGAGATCGTCCCCGCGCGGTGTGACGGCGGTCTGGTCACGCATCAGGACACGCGTGAAGCGGTACGTCGCCCAGGCCGTGCCCGCGCCCAGGACGGCACCGGCCCCCGTGGCGGCCGCGGCACCCGCCCCGGCCGCCGCGGTGGCGACGGCCCCGCCGAAGCCGGTCATCGCCACGAACCCGGCGACGACCGGCAGCGACAGCCACCCGTCGAGGGCACCCCCCGGCACACCGTCGGGCGTGCCGCCGAGCACCCCGTCGAGCACCCCGTCGAAGACCAGCGACAGGGCGAGCAGTGCGACCCCCGCGATGCCGATTCCGAGAAACCAGGCCATGCGCACCGTCCCCCCTCGCCCGTCGCCGGTCTTCGCCGGGACGATCCTCGTATGCCAGGGGCATGCGCTTCATTGCCGCGATCCGGCAGTCTTCGCCCGTCCTTCGATGCCGTGTCCGCGCAGGGGTCGGTACAGTGCGCGCACGCACGGGAGGGGGCGCCCATGAAGGTGCTGGAGAACGTTCGGCGGGGTGTACGGCTGGGGACGATCGTGGGGGCGTGGCCCGCCGGGGTCCTCGGGGGGCTGTGCCTGCTGGGGGCGCTGGTCTTTCTGGTCGGGGGGCACGAGGGGACCGCCCGGAAGCTGGGCGCGGCCGGCGTCGTCGCCGCGCTGGGCTCGATGGCGCTCGGTGTGGCGCTGGGCGCCGCCACCGGAGCCGTGCTGGCGGCCGCTCCCCGCGCGGTGCTGAAGCGTCCCCCGCTGCGGGGGCTGCTCGCGGCGCTCACCACCGGGGTGCCTCTCACGGTCCTCGGGGTCGCCGCCCTGACGGAGGGCGAGTACACGCTCGCGAGCTACCCGCCTTCGAGTCACGCCGTCATGTGGTCCGTGCCCCTGGTGGTCGCGCTGGTGATGGCCGCGCACAGCGGGGACATCGCGGGCGTCGCCCCCGGGACGCCTCGGGAGACCGCGCCGCCGACGCCGTAGCCCTGACGGCCGTCGTGTCCTCGCCCCGACCGTCGTCGTGTCCTCGCCCCGTCCGTGCGTCCTTCCGGTCTCGTCACCGTCCGGTCACAGAGGGTCGTCAGGGAGAACCTGCGGGTTCGTCCGCCATGTCTGCCACGACGGGGCGACGAGGGCCGACGCCCCGCGTGATCTGTCCCGGGGGACGCGATGCGATACGGCAACCGACACGGCAACGGATACGGCAACGGTGTGCGCAGGGCCGTGGTGGCGATGACGGCGGCGGTCGCGGTCGCCGCGGGTACGGCCGGGTGCCAACCCGGTACGGAGGAAACGGGCACGGGCACGTCGCCCGGTTCGGGATCGTCGGGTTCGGGGTCGTCGGGTGCCGAATCGGCGGATGCCGGATCCCCGGGCGCCGGATCGCCGGACGCCGGATCGCCGGACGCCGGATCGCCGGACGCCGGATCGTCCGGTGCCGCCGTCACGGACTGTGCGGCCGACGGGCTGGAGGTGTCCGCGCGGCAGGCCGCCGAGCGGCCGCGGGGGACGGGGACCGGGGCGGCCGTCGTCGCGTTCACGAACGTCTCGGGACGGCCCTGCGTCCTCACCGGCCATCCTTCGGTCGCGGGGGCCGGCAACGGTTCTCCGCAGCACAACACCCCCCTGACCGTGACCCGCACCGGATCGGCGGCGCCGGTGACCGTGGCCGCGGGCGGGAAGGCGTGGGTGAAGCTGACGTTCGTCCAGGTGCAGGGTGAGGCGGACGGGTACTGCGAGTCCGGCGCGGATCCGACGGTGTACCCCACGCTGGTGGTCGGCCTGCCGGGGTCGGGTGCGCACCAGGTCGCCCTGGACGACGGCGTGTTCGCCGAGTGCGACGACACCGTGACCGTCACCCCGGTGTCGTCGGCCGAGCCCTCCTGACGCCCGCTCACCCCACCAACGCCCGCGCCTCGCGCCCGGCCACCGCGAGCGTCGCGGTCACCCCGATCGAGGCCAGCGCCATCACCGCCATCGCCACGGCCGGGGAGGTGAGTTGGGCGATCGTGCCCGCCAGCGCCGCGCCCACGCCCTGCATCGTCAGCATGCCGGCCGAGTGCAACCCCAGCGCGTGGCCGCTGAGTTCGGGCGGGGTCAGGGCCATCAGGCGTTCCTGCTGGACCAGGCTCGCGCCGAAACCGACGGAGGCGACGGCCGCGCAGACGGCGGCGACCGGGAGGGCGGGACGCAGGGCGAACACGACGTAGGGCGTGGCCAGGAGGAGCAGGAGAGGGGTGGCCAGACGGCCGCGCAGGACCGGCGGGAGCAGCCGGCCCACGGTCACGTCACCGGCCAGCATGCCCAGCGCCGCGCACGCGAACAGCGTGCCAGCCGCGCCGGGGTCGTAGGACACGAAGAGGGCTTCGCAGCCGACGACCAGCCCGTTGGGCAGCCAGAGGCCCAGGTAGGTGAGGCGGCGGGGGCGGGAGGACCACAGGACGGCGTTCGTGCGCCGGGTCATGGCGGCCGTGGGGCGGCCGGAGGCGCGCGGCGGGCGGACGGTCAGACCCAGCCGGACGACGACGGCGGCGGCCGCGTACAGGAGGGCGGCGAGGAGGAGGACGGAACGTGGGGAGAGGACGGCCACGAGGGCGCCGCCGGCCGCGTAGCCCGTGATCTGGGTGAGGCCGCTCATGATGTTGAACACCGAACGCCCGGTCAGATAGCCGTTCTTGGGCAGGATCTCGTTGAGCAGCCCCCAGCGGACGCCCCCGCCGAGGGATGCGATCAGCCCCTGGAGGAGGACGACCGCGAAGACCGCCGCCACCGGCAGTCCGGGCAGCGCCAGGACTGCCGTGGCGGCGGCGAAGGCGAGCGAGAGGCCCGTCAGTGCGGCTCTCGGGGGCAGCCGGTCGGAGCCCGAGAGGAACACGGTCGCGCCCAGCACCTGGGCGAGCGACGGGCCGAACATGCTCACCGCCGACAGCAGCGGCGAGCCCGTCGCCCGGTGGACGAGGGTGCCGAGGGCGAGGGCGCCGACCGTCTGGGCGGCGGTGTGGGCGGCGGAGGAGAGGAAAAGCGGGGTGAACTCCGGGGTGCGGAAGAGCTGCCGGTAGGTGTGGCTGGTCATGGGCGGAGTCTCGGGCGGGCCCGGCGGCCGTCGATATTGTTTCGCGGGAGCGCGAAACGACGGGCGAGGGGGCGACTGTGGGCTGGTGGCAGGTGAACGCGGACACCCTGGCCGGCAGCCGGTTCGTGCTCTCGCCGCTCGCCGAGACCTTCGCGAGCCTGAAACTGCTGCACGCGGGCGCGGGCACGCACCCCGGTGAGCAGGACTGGCTGCGGACCCACCTGCCCGGCTATCGCGCCCTGCTCGCCGCCGACCCGGTGACCGCGCGGCTGGTGCGGGCCGGGCTCGGCCGGGACTGGATCGCCGACTTCCTCACGCCCACGCCGAGGGACGGGGAGACCTTCGCCGACGGCGTGGCCCGGATCCGGGCGACCCGGCCGGCGGACGCCCGCGCCCATCTGCGGACCTCCCTCGCCGGCCCGCTCCCGGCCGCCCTGGACCGCGACGACCTGCCCGAGCGGGCGGCCGCGCTGCTGGAGTGGGTGTGGGAGACGACCGTACGGCCGTACTGGGAGCGGCGGCGGCGTGTTCTGGAGGCCGATGTCGTGGCGCGGACCGCGCGGGTGAGCCGGGGCGGCTGGGCCGCCGTGCTGGACTCGCTGCGGCCCGGGACGCGCTGGCTCGGCGAGAACCGTTTCCAGGTCAATGCGCACGAATACCCGCCGCGCGAGATATCCGGCGCGGAGCTGGTCTTCGTGCCGGTCACGCCGAGGGCGGGGTGGGTGGCGTGGGAGGAGGGGCAGCGGTACGCCGTCGTGTACCCGTGCGCGGGGGCGCTCGCGGGGGACGACCGGGAGCGGGTGGTGCCGGCCGCCCTGGGCGCGCTGCTGGGGCCGGCGCGGGCCGCCGTGCTCGTGCTGCTGGCCACGCCCCTGAGCACCTCCCAGCTGGTCGCCCTCACCGGGCAGGGGCTCGGCTCGGTGGGCCGGCATCTGCGGGTGCTGCTGGACGCGGGCCTGGTGGAGCGGAGCCGGGCCGGGCGGTCGGTGCTGTACTCCCGGACGGGGGCCGGTGAGGTGCTGGTGGGGGCACAGGAGCCCCGGGGACCGGTGGGGCCAGAGGGGCGGCAGGGGTCCGGGGAGGCAGGGGAGGCAGGCGAAGCGGCGGAATCCGGCCAACCGGAGGAAGCCCCCGGAAGCCGTGGTGTCACCCGGCGGAGCTAGCATCCGGGGCATGACTACTGATTCCGGTACCTCCCCCCTCGACGTCGAGATCGGTGCCCTCAAGGGCGGCTCCGCGGACCTCCCGCAGTACGCGGGTCAGGCCGTCCTGATCGTGAACGTGGCCTCCAAGTGCGGCCTGACCCCGCAGTACACGGGCCTGGAGAAGCTCCAGGAGCAGTACGCCGCCCAGGGCTTCACCGTGCTCGGCGTGCCCTGCAACCAGTTCCTCGGGCAGGAGCCCGGCACCGCCGAGGAGATCGCCGAGTTCTGCTCGGCCACCTACGGCGTGTCCTTCCCGCTGACCGAGAAGGCCGAGGTGAACGGCGACGCCCGGCACCCGCTGTACGAGCGCCTCGTCGGGTTCGCGGACCCGGAGGGCCACACCGGCGACATCCGCTGGAACTTCGAGAAGTTCCTGATCGGCCGCGACGGCACGGTCGTCGCCCGCTTCTCCCCGCAGACCGAGCCGGAGTCCGCCGAGATCGTCGCCGCGATCGAGGCCCAGCTCGCCGGTTGAGTTGACCTTGCCCCTGGGGCAAGGCGGAGCCTCCTCGTCGCCGGGCGGAGCAGACCGCCCGGTGACGGAGGATGGCGTGGTGGACGTACGGGACGACGACGAACTGCTCACGATCGGCGCGTTCGCGGCGCGGGCCCGCCTGTCGGCCAAGGCGCTGCGGCTCTACGACCGGCTGGGCCTGCTGGCGCCGGCCCGCGTCGACGAGGTGAGCGGCTACCGCTACTACCGGGCCGGCCAGGTGGAGCGGGCCCGGCTCGTCGCGCTGCTGCGCCGGCTCGACATGCCGCTCGCCCGGATCGCCGAGGTGCTCGACACTCCGGCCCCCGGTCCGGCGGGCGATGTGCTGGCCGCCTACTGGGCGGATGTCGAGAGCAGGTTCGCCGCCCAGCGCGCGCTCGCCGAGTATCTCCGTGGACGACTGTCGGGGAGGAACTCCGAGATGTACGACACGTTCGAGATCGGCACGGTCGAGGTGCCCGCCCAGGTGATCGTCACCGAGACGCGGCACACCCTCGCGGAAGAGCTGCCCGTCTGGATCCCGGCCGCCCTCGGCCGGCTGGAGGAGGCGGCCGGGGAGTGCGGCGGGATCACCGGAGATCCGTACGTCGTGTACTACGCCGAGGTCTCCATGGAGAGCGACGGCCCCGCCGAGGCTTGCGTCCCGGTGGCCGACGAGGCCGCGGCCCGGGCGTGGGCGGCCGGGCAGGGCCGCGGCCGCGAGGTCCGGGCCCGGGTGGAACCCGCCCGGCTCCTCGCCTTCACCCGGATCACCAAGGCCCAGGTCGCCAACCCCCAGATCCACGCCGCCTACGAGGCCGTGGAGGCCTGGATGCGGCGCGAGGGCTGGGACTACGACGGCCCCTGCCGCGAGATCTACTTCGCCGACTGGGACGCGGCGGGCCCGCAGGACCCGGTGTGCGACGTGGCGTTCCCGGTGAAGCGGGCCCGGTAGGGACCCGCCCCTCCCGGGGGTGTGTCCTGTTCGGGGACGCGCCCTGTCCGGGGAAACGCCGAGCCCCCTCGGCTAGGACGGCGAGCTGGTCGAGGGGGCTCTTGGGGTGGTGCCTGTGCAGTTGTCCCGTGTAAGGGGCCGAGCCGCAGGGAGGTCCCCTAGGCCTTGACCGACGCCACGAAGACGTTCCAGGCGTCGCTGGGGAAGGCCAGGGTCGGGCCGTCGGTGACCTTGGAGTCGCGGACGGCCATCGCCGCCGTGACGGGGGACTTGATCTCGACGCACGCGCCGTTGCCCTGGGAGTAGGAGGACTTGACCCACTCGTTCGCGGCGCCCTGCTGGATTGCCATGTTCGCTCCGGTAGTCAGTTGCTGAGTTGCTGAGTTGCTGTCACCACGCCGTGGCTGGTCTCCGTCTGCACGGCACGGTTTTCGCCAACGTTGTTGCTCGATGGCGTGATCGACGCTACTCGCCAACATCGTGATACGGAGCGACTATTCACCCGACCGGATGGCATATTCCCCAGGGACTTCCCTCTGGACCGGGCGAAGGTGTACCTTGCGGCGCCTCACCTTCCCCAGCCGCTACGCGGTCTCTTCCCGGGCGTATTCCTTCGCCGCTTTCTGGATGAACTCCCGGGTCTGGTCCGCGTTCAGGGCCTGCGCCCGCAGGTGCTCGTACATGACGCTGTACTTCTGCACGTCCTGCGGCTTCTCCAGGTAGAGGTCGCTGGTGACGCCCTCGATGTAGACCACGCTGGAGTCGGCCGCGTCCGGGAACTCCAGGATCGCGTACTGCCCGCTCACGCCCGGGTGCGCGCCCATCGTGAACGGGATCAACTGCACGGTGACGTGCGGCAGCTGGGACATCTCCAGCAGGTACTCCAGCTGCTCGATCATCACCTGCCGGTTGCCGACCTGCCGACGCAGCGCCGCCTCGTCCAGAACGGCCCACAGACGCAAGGGGTTCTCCCCTGTGGAAATACGTTCCTGTCGGCGCAGGCGCACCTGGATCCGCTTCTCGATGTCCTGCGGCGGAGCCTCCGGCAGCGCGCCCGAGATCAGCGCCTCCGCGTACTGGCGGGTCTGGAGCAGACCGGGCACGACCTGCGGGTCGTACACGCGCAGACTCGCCGCGTCCGTCTCCAGGCCGATGTAGACGCTGTACGGGACATCGCCGAAGGCATGCCACCAGCCCTGCTGGCGGGAGTCCTTGGCCATCTCCATCAGCGAGTCGACCATCCGCTGGTCCTCGACCTCGTACACCCCGCACAAATCGCGCACATCGCGCTGGCTGATGCTGCGCCTGCCGTTCTCCAGCCGGCTGATCTTCGACTGGGACACCAGCAGCCGCTCGGCGACCTCTTCGGCGGTCATGCCCTTGAGCTCACGGAGCCGGCGCAGCTCCTGGCCCAGCCGGCGTCGCCTGACGGTGGGATTGACATTGGACGCCACGGGACGCGCACCTCCGGCTGCATGCCTGTATCTGACACTTTGCGTATCTGCTGTTGAGCAGACTGCCACCAAGGTGCTTTCTACCGCTGGAAAACGGTGGATATGCGGCCGGTACACGTCAGTTCGGGTCAGGTACCTCCACAACTCGTCCTGACATGCGTCCGCGCGGGGCGGTGATCTCTCACCGCCCCGCGCGGGCCGCGGCGGCTCCCGAACGGGTCTTGCGGGTCCGGTCGGCGCGTATGTCGTGGGACTGCGGCTCAGTGGGCCACGACACGTGCCATGGGACCGCGGCGCGGCTGCGCCGGAACGCCACGGGCGGGTTCCGGAGCGGGCCTGGCGCCTGGTCCGGCCTGTCGGCCGGCCGGGGCTGCCGGGTTGCGGCGTGGCTGGGCAGCCGCACCGCTCTGGACGTCCATCACCGCGTGCGCGACGAGTCCGCCCATCGGGTCGTGCCTGATCAGGTCCCGCAGCCGGGATCGGGACGATCGTCCCTCGTTCCCCGGATACAGGTGCTTGCCGAGGCCGACCGCGTGCGCCAGTGCGGCGAGCGCCGCGGTCCGCGGGTCCGGCGGAACGCCGGTGCGGATCGCGGAGTCCAGCCGGGCCCTGATCTCCCGGCTGATCTCGGTGTCGGTCGCCTGGTAGCGAGTTGTCGGCAGCACTCCGCACATCTGGCCCGCCACGGCATGCACCATGCCGCACCGCTCCAGATGCGAGAGGTAGGTCTGGCGCAGCCCGAGACGCGGCCCGCCGATCCAGTGGACGGCCCGTACAGGAGCGCCACGCCTTCGCAGCAACTCCAACGCGCAGTCCAGGGTTGGATCTCCAGTCGGCCGTGGGGACACCACGGCGATACGATCCCCGTCAGGGGCTATCCGTCCGGC
Organism: Streptomyces phaeofaciens; assembly: GCF_014648915.1. Classification (GTDB taxonomy): domain Bacteria; phylum Actinomycetota; class Actinomycetes; order Streptomycetales; family Streptomycetaceae; genus Streptomyces; species Streptomyces phaeofaciens. The sequence goes on from NZ_BMSA01000014.1 coordinate 28,083, forward strand.
CAGCGCCAGCTCCACTAGCTGTGCTCCGGCCAGACCGAGGTCGAGCGACTGCGGCTGTGCGGTGGTACCCGTGGTCGGGTCCAGCGCCAGAAGCAAAAGCTCTTCCGGAATTGTTCTGCGGCTCCTGCCCATCCATGCCTCCCCGCGTGGATGAATGACAGGGTGACCCCTCTCACATTGGTCTGTCGAGGGTGCGTGACCTGTTTGTAGTGGAACCAGTAGGTATGTCGTTCTCGTCTACCGCAGGAGCCAAGCCCTCTACACAGGACACTGGTACATCGTTCGGACACGCCGTGAGGCGGGTCCCGGGCGGGCGGTTCACGGTTCGGCAGCACATGCAGCACATGCGAGGAGGCATCGGTGGCGGGCGAGTCCCCCGACAGGTCGAAGCAGCGCGAGTCGTCGGCGGAAGCGACGTCGGGGAGCGCGGGTGCGGTTCCCGATTCGCGAGAACCCCGCGATCCGCGGATCGCGGTGGCGCGGGAGAGCGAGTCGTCGGCTTCGACGTCCCGCGGTGGCGTGGACACGGCGACGCGGGTCTTCTCCGTACGCGAACTGGAGATCGAACGGGACACGGAAGACTCCACCGGGAGCGCCGAGGGCGCCGACGGGGAGACCGAGGGCGCCGAAGCGGCAACCGAGAACACCGAAGCGGCGACCGAGGAGACCGCTGAGGCCGAGGGCACCCCGGGCACCGAGGGGGCCGGGAAGGGCCCTGAGGGCGCCTCTGAGGGCTCCGGGGACGCCGAGAGCGACTCGGACGCCTCGGACGACTCCGAGGGCGGCGACGACCGCCTGCGGGCGGCTGTGGCCCAGTGGGCGTCCTCGGCGGCCGAGCGGGCCGAGCAGGCCGCGAAGAAGCGTTCCGAGACGGACACGGCGGACGACACGGGCGACACCCAGGACTCCGAGGACACCGAGGACACCGAGGACTCCGACGAGCCGGCCGAGGCGGCCGACGCGGGCGAGCCGGCCGACGCGGACGAGCCGGCCGACGAGGCCCCCGAGGTCTCCGACGGCGACACCGACGACACCGACGAGCCCGTCACCGAGCCGGAGGACGAGCGGCCCGAGTCCGAGCCCGTCGCCAAGCCCGTCACCAAGCCCGCGCCGAAGTGGGCCGCGTCCGACGCCGACGAGGCCGGGGCGGAGAACAAGGACGACAACGGCGACAACGGCGACAATGGCGGCAAGGACGGCAACGACGACAAGAAGGAGAAGGAGGACGAGCCCGAGCAGGACGCCCGGGCCGACCGCTCTCCCGTCGACCAGCCCACCGCCGTCTTCAAGGCCCCCCGGCCCAAGCCGGCCGTCGACCAGCCGACCACCATGCTCAAGCTGGGCGGCGCGACCAAGCCCGCGCCGGCCGCGGACAAGGCGAAGGACGAGACCGAGGACAAGGTCGCGGACAAGGCCGCGGCCGACGACGCCCCCAAGCCCGCGCCCAAGCCCGAACGCGAGCCCGAACCCGCGCCCGCCGCCGAGCGCACCAGCAGGTTCGTCGCGCTCAAGCCCCTCGACGAGCCCCGCGCGCCGAAGCCCGCCGCCCCCGCCCCGACGCCCGCGGACGTCACCGCGCACGTCCCCCAGATCGGCCCCGAGCGCACCACTCAGCAGCCGCTGCCGCCGAAACCGCCGCTGGACCTGCTGGCCGAGCTGACGAACACCCCGCCGCCCCCGCCGACCCCGATGCGGACGTTCGGCCGGCGGCTCAAGATCTGGACGCCGCTGGTCCTGCTGCTGATCGTCGCCTTTGCGATCGCGCAGGCCGTGCGCCCGCTGCCGGCGAACGCGCTGGAGCTGACCGCGAAGGACTCCTACACCTTCGAGGGCGGAAAGACGCAGCTGCCCTGGTCGGACGAGGGGCAGGGCTGGATCGACGCCGACGGCGTCGGCACGGTGGACAGCTTCGGCAAGCAGTCGCCCGTCGCCATCGGTTCGGTCGCCAAGACCATGACCTCGTACATCATCCTCAGGGACCACCCGATGAAGGCCGGGGAGGAGGGCCCGGAGATCGAGGTCGACGCGACGGCGGAGAAGGAGGGCGGCTACGACGTCTCCGGCGACGAGTCGACGCTCAACACCGTCAAGGCCGGCGACAAGCTCACCGAGAAGCAGGCCCTGTCGGCCGTCCTGATCCCCTCCGCCAACAACATCGCGCGGCTGCTCGCGCGCTGGGACGCGGGTTCGGAGGAGGCGTTCGTGAAGAAGATGAACGCCACCGCCAAGGAACTGGGGATGACGAACACGACGTACACCGACCCGTCGGGCCTGAAGGAGACCACCGTCTCCACCGCCGAGGACCAGGTGAAGCTGGGCCGTGCGTTCGTGCAGGTTCCGGCCCTGGTCGCCATCTCCAGCGCGGCCAGCTGGACCGACCCTTCCGGCAAGTACTGGAACAACTACAACGAGCTGCCGTATCTGATCGGCGCGATCGGCATCAAGACCGGCAGCACCACCGCGGCCGGCGGCAACCTGCTCTTCGCCTCCCGCAAGAAGGTGAACGGGCAGACGGTGACGCTGGTCGGCGCGGTCCTCGGCCAGCACAAGCAGAAGATCCTCGCCACGGTCAACGCGGTCAGCAAGACCGCGCTGCTCGCCGCCCAGGACGCGCTCACCTCGGCGATGATCGTGAAGAAGGGCGACGTCGTCGGGTACGTGGACGACAAGCTGGGCGGCCGCACCCCGGTCGTCGTCACCAAGGACGTCCCGGCGGTCGGCTGGGCCGGGCTGACGGTGAAGCTGTCCTTCGCCGCCGGCGAGGTCCCGCACACCGCGAAGGCCGGCACCCAGGTGGGCACGCTCACCGTCGGGGACGGCTCCAGCAGCGCGGTCAAGGTGCCGGTGGCGCTCCAGAGCGACCTGGCCGAGCCGGGCTTCTCGGACAAGCTGACACGCATCGGCTGACCACCGGTCGGGTCGACGCCTCTCCCTCACCCCGCCGGGAAGCCGCCCGGCGGGGTGCGTGCTAGCGTCGCGAAACGGGACAGGTCGCCGGCCGCAAGGGCGCAGCCGTGAAGCGGACGCGAACGGAACGCGACCGAGAGCAGAAGACGGGACACGGGGAGTGCCTTCAGGTGGCCACTGCGGAGCCGACACGCGCCGACGACACCGGTCCGGGCCCGGACGCCGGCCCGCGGGCGAGGGTGCCCGCACCGCAGTCCGGGGACCACGACCGCGCTCCCGGCCCCGGCCGCGATGACCCCGTGGTAGACGTCGAGCAGGGCCACGTCCCGGAAGCCGAAGCCACCGCCCCGAAGGGTGAGCCGTCCCGCCTGCGGTCCGCCCTGGACCGGATCGGCGTACCGCTGCGCCGGCATCCGGTGCTCTCCGTGACCGCGCTGTCCGGCCTCCTCCACCTCGTCTGGTTCTTCGCTTTCGCGAACAGCGGTGGCGATCTTGCGGCACAGGACGCGTGGGCCGAGTTCGTCGGCCGGCACCCCGACTCGGCGTACAACCTCGCCTGGTACGGCGGGATGCATCCGGTGTCGTACAGCGTGGTGTCGCCGTATCTGATGTCGGTCCTCGGTGTCCGGACGACGATGATGATCGCCGGGACGCTCTCGGCGGGTCTGCTGACGCTGATCCTGCTGCGCTGCCGGCCCGTGAAGAACCCGGTCGGGCCGGCCCTGGCGGGTGTCTTCGCCCTGCTCTGCAACGCCGCCTCCGGGCGGGTGACCTTCGGCCTGGGCAACATGTTCGCGCTGGCCGCGGTCGCCGTCGTGTTCTGCTGGCCGTACAAGTGGCGCTACAAGCGGTGGGCGAAGGCGCTGTGCGCGGCGCCGCTCGCCGCGCTCGCCACGATGGGCTCGCCGGTGGCGGGGCTGTTCGTGGGCATCGTCGCCGTCGCGCTGTTCCTCCAGAAGCGGCGGCCCGGCGCGTGGGCGCTGGGGCTCGCCCCGACGGCCGTGGTCGCGGTCTCGGCCTGGTTGTTCCCGTTCTCCGGGACCCAGCCGATGTCCTTCGGCTCGGCGTCCCTGCCGCTGCTGTACTCGGCGATCGTGTTCGCGGTCGTCCCGCGCGACTGGAAGACCGTACGGATCACGGCGGCGGTCTACGGGCTCGGCGTGCTCGGGGTGTGGATCGTCAGCTCGCAGATCGGGTCCAACATCACCCGGCTGGCGATGGTGTTCGCGGGGGTCGTGCTGCTGGCCGCGCTGCCGTTCGCGGTGCCCCGCAGCCGCAAGTGGTACCTGATCGTGGTGGCGTTCGCCGGGTTCGTCGGCTGGATCGGCTTCAAGTCGGTCGACGACGTCGTACGGACCACTCCGGCGGCCTCCTGGGCGCGTGAGCTGGCGCCGCTGGTCAACGAGCTCCAGGGCGTCGGCGCGGAGCAGGGCCGAGTCGAGGTCGTACCGGCCCGCTCGCATCGCGAGGCGTCCGCGCTCGCGCCCTACGTCAACCTGGCCCGGGGCTGGAACCGGCAGGCCGACATGGAGCGCAACCCCCTCTTCTACGACGACACCCTCAACTCGGCGAACTACCACGAGTGGCTCCAGCGGTGGGCCGTGCACTTCGTCGTCGTCCCCAAGGACGCGCTGGACGGGGACGGCGGCGAGCGGGAGCGGGAGCTGGTGCAGCGCGGGCTGCCGTATCTGGAGCAGATCTGGGGCGACGCCAACTGGCAGCTGTTCCGGGTGACCGACCCGGCGCCGCTCGCCGAGCCCGACGCGGTCGTGCAGCGCGCCGAGCAGGGCGAGATGACGATCCAGGTGGAGAAGGCGGGCCGGATCATGATCCGTATCCCGTACTCGCCGTGGCTGAGCGTCGTCGACGCGCAGGGCAAGAGCCTGAAGCCTCCGCAGGAGACGGAGGAGTCCAGGCACCGGGCCGACGGCGAGGCGAAGTCGTACGACAACGTCAACGGGTGCCTGTACGAGACGGAGGAGGACGCGGAGGGCGACAAGTGGACGATGCTGCTGGCGCCGGACGCCGGCGTGTACCGGCTCGCCGCGCCCTATCAGCTGCCGCGGGGCACACCCTGTCCGGACGAGTTGAAGTGACCCGGCGCTGACGTCGTCCGCAGATCGGCGACATGGGTGTCCGTGCCCGGCACGGTCGGTATGAAGGGCGCCACCAGCTCCACCCTGCCCAGGCCCGCCTCCCCGACCGCCGTGTCCAGTCCCGTGAAGTGGCCCTCCCAGCACTCCCTGGGGTCCGTCTCCAGGAACCACAGCAGGGTCAGGCGGGTGCCGACGCCCTCGACCTGCTTGACGTAGGTCATGCGGTCGCCGGGGAGGGGGGTGGGGCGGAAGAGGGTGACCAGGGCGGCCGGGGAGCCGGCGATCCGCCGGGGCAGATGGCGGGCGCGCAGCCACTCCAGGAGTTCCGCGCGCTGCTCCGGGGTCTCGGTGTCGATCACCTCCAGCACCAGGCCAGCGTACGGGTGGTCCAGTGCGTGGAAGTCCCTCGGTCCCGCCGCGCCGTCCCGGTAGACGGTCGCCTCGTGGTCCTGGAACGCGGTGAAGACATGGGTCCGGTCCTGGTAGACCCGTGCGTCCCGGTTGAGGCGCTTGTTGATGGCGACGGTCCATCTCATGTGGTCGTCGTAGCGGCCGTCGGTGATCCAGTACGTCGAGAGGTAGCAGCCGGCGGTGACGGGCTGGGCGACGGCCGACTTCTCGGGGTAGCGCAGCAGTTGCAGGTCCCTGGTGGCCACCCAGCGGCGGCCGGCGTACATCCAGGGCATGGCCATCGCGCCGGCGTAGTAGTGGTCGTCCTCGTACCAGCGGTTGTAGGCGTACTCGTGGCCGGGATGCGGCTCGACCATGGTGATCAGCGCGTGGCCCGGACGGACGCCGTAGGGGCCGGTGGCGGCCAGCTCGGCGTACGTCTCGCTGCGGGTCTCCTCGCTCACGGGTGCTCCCCTTCCGTCCTCCTGCTCTCACCCCTACTCTGACGCTCCGTCAGATATGGCGCCAGAGCCGGGAGGTATCCGATGTCACTGCTCGCGGGCAAGACCGTCGTCGTCTCGGGGGTCGGGGCCGGCCTGGGGTACCAGGTCGCCGCGGCGGTCGTGCGGGACGGGGGGAACGCCGTGTTGGGGGCGCGGACCGAGGCGAACCTCGCCAAGAGCGCGGCCGGGATCGATCCGGACGGGGCGCACACGGCGTACCGGGCGACCGACATCAGGGACGAGGAGCAGTGCGCGGCCCTGGCGGGGCTGGCGCGGGAGCGGTTCGGGGGGATCGACGCGGTGATCCATGTGGCCGCCTGGGACTCCTACTTCGGCGGGCTGGCGGACGCGGACTTCGCGACCTGGCAGGCGGTGCTGGACGTGAACCTGCTGGGGACGCTGCGGATGACCCGGGCCTGTCTCGACGGGCTGAGGGGGTGCGGCGGGTCGGTGGTGTTCATCGGGACGCAGTCGGCGGTGGCCGCGCCCTCACAGGTGCGGCAGGCGGCGTACGCGGCGTCGAAGGGGGCGCTGACCAGCGCGATGTACTCGCTGGCGCGGGAGCTGGGGCCTGACCGGATCCGGGTCAACACCGTGCTGCCGGGATGGATGTGGGGGCCGCCGGTGCAGGCGTACGTGCGGTTCACGGCGCAGACCGAGGGGGTACCGGAGGACGAGGTGCTGGGGAGGCTGACGGGACGGATGGCGCTGCCCGATCTGGCCACCGACGGGGATGTGGCGGACGCGGCGGTGTTCCTGGCCTCGGACCGGGCGCGAGCGATCACCGGGCAATCGTTGCTGGTCAACGCCGGGGAGCTGATGCGATGAGTTCACATAGATGAACACAGGACAGCATGCCGAATGATTTTACCTCCCTTTGACCTGACGCTCACTTGTCGTGTTCACACGGCAACACCCACGATGAGCGCCGGGCTGAACCCCTGGGAGGGCGCACATGAACGGTCTCGACTGGGCCGTGCTCATCGGCTACTTCGGCGTGATGGTCGCCATCGGAGTCTGGTCGCACAAACGCGTGGACAACGTCAGCGACTTCTTCACCGCCGGCGGCAAGATGCCCTGGTGGCTGTCCGGCATCTCGCACCACATGTCGGGCTACAGCGCGGTGATGTTCACCGGCTACGCCGGCATCGCCTACACCTACGGCGTGACCTCGTTCATCACCTGGTCCTTCCCCATCGCCCTCGGCATCGCGATCGGCTCGAAACTGTTCGCGCCACGCATCAACCGGCTGCGCTCCCGGCTCCATGTCGCTTCCCCGCTGGAGTACCTGAAGAGCCGCTACGACCTCAAGACCCAGCAGGCGCTCGCCTGGTCCGGGATGCTGCTGAAGATCGTGGACGTGGGCGCCAAGTGGGCCGCGATCGCCACCCTGCTCTCCGTCTTCACCGGCGTCTCGCTCAACCAGGGCATCCTCATCACCGGCGCCATCACCGCCGTCTACTGCACGATCGGCGGCCTGTGGGCGGACGCGCTCACCGAACTCGGGCAGTTCGTCATCCAGTTGCTGGCGGGCGTCGCGATGTTCATCGCGGTCGTGCTGAAGCTGAACGACAAGGGCATCGGCTTCCTCGGCGCCTGGGACGAACCCGCGCTCCAGGGACACGGCAAGCCGCTGGTCGGGCCCTACGGCACGGTCTTCCTGCTGGCGTTCCTGTTCATCAAGCTCTTCGAGTACAACGGCGGCATGCTGAACCAGGCCCAGCGGTACATGGCCACGGCGAGCCCCCGGGAGGCCGAGCGCTCCGCGCGGCTGTCGGCGGTGCTGTGGCTGGTCTGGCCGCTGGTGCTGTTCTTCCCGATGTGGATGTCCCCGCTGCTCGTCGAGTCGCAGAAGCCGGACGGCTCCGACTCCTACGCCCTGATGACCGAACAGCTGCTGCCGCACGGCCTGCTGGGGCTCGTCATCGTCGGCTTCTTCTCGCACACCATGGCGATGTGCTCCTCCGACGCCAACGCCATCGCCGCCGTCTTCACCCGTGACTGCGCACCGGTGATCTCGGCACGGGCCCGGGAGTGGAGCCAGCGCTCGGGCCTGATCGCGGCCCGCGTCGCCACCGTCGTCTTCCTCGGCCTGTCCATGGCGGCGGCCACCCAGGTCAACTCGCCCGCGTTCAAGGACATCATCACCGTCGTCATCAAGTGGGTGGCCGGTCTGATGGGCCCGATGGCGATCCCGATGATGCTGGGCCTGCTGCGCCCGTTCCGCCGCTCGGGGCCGACCGCGGCGCTGACCAGCTGGTCGATGGGTCTGTTCGCCTTCTGGCTGGTGAACTACCCGATCAACTGGAACGTCGACGGCGGGGTCCCGCTCCAGTACCAGGTCTCGGTACCGCTCGCCGTCTCCCTCGTCCTCTACATCCTCATCGGCTTCCTGAAGCCGGAGGACACCCCGGAACGGCTCGCGATCATCGACCGGATCAACGGCGACGGCGACAGCGACGCCACGGGTGCGGCGGCGACCGTCCCGGGCCCGCGGGACGCGGTCCCGGCGAAGGACTGAGAACCTCAGAACCCGGCCGCCCAGAGCCTGTCCGACAGGTCGTGCGGCGTTCTAGCCGGTGCCCCGCGGGTAGCGGGCCAGCCACCCCGGTGACGCTCCGGCAGGGTTGTGCAGGGCCGGGCCCTGGGTCATCTCCATGGCGAAGTCGTCGGCCAGTTCCAGGATCGTCGCACGGCCCTCCAGCTCGGCCAGCCAGGCCGGCGGGAGGGCCGTCTCGCCGTGCAGGGCGCCGAGCAGCCCGCCGGTGACGGCGGCCGTGGGGGCGGAGGGGCCGTCCTGGTTCACCGCGAGCCGCAGCCCGTGCCGGACGTCCTCCGCGACCAGCGCGCAGTACACGGCACCGGCCAGCACACCGGGCGCCGCCCCCTCCCCCACCAGCTCCGCCACCCGGCCGGGCCCGGGCAGCCCCTGCCGTACGGCGCCCAGCGCGTGCTGGAGCGCCTCCGACACGGGTTCGTGGCCGGGCCGGGCCGCCAGCAGCGCGAGCGTGCGCTGCACCGCGCCGTCGAGACTCTCGCCCCGGGCCAGCCCATGCACCGTGACGGCGTACGCGCCCGCCGCGAGCGCGCCCGCGGGGTGGCCGTGGGTCTGCGCCGCGCACTCGACGGCGAGCTGGGCGACCAGTTGCGGTTCCCAGCCGACCAGCAGCCCGAACGGCGCCGAGCGGGCGGTGGCCTCGGGCCCCTGCTCGGCGGGGTTCTTGGGCGCGTCCAGGGTGCCCATGTTCTCGTCGCCGAGCCCGAGCAGCAGGGCCCGCGTCGGGTCGCGGCGGGCGTAAAGCCACTCCTCACGGGCCAGCCAGCCGTCGTCCTTGCGCAGGTCGGGGCCCCAGTCGCGCTGGGTGGCCGCCCATCTCAGATACGCCCGGTGCAGATCGGTCGGCGGATGCCAGGCCCCGGTGTCCCGGCGCACCTGCGCGCGGACCAGCCCGTCCACGGTGAACAGGGTCAGCTGGGTGAGGTGGGTGACGGCGCCGCGCCGCCCGTAGGCGGGGGCGAGGTCGACGACGCCCTCGGGGCCGTGCAGATGCCGGATCTCCTCGATGCCGAGCCGGTCGACGGGCGCCCCGAGGGCGTCGCCGACGGCCGCGGCGAGCAGCGTGCCGCGCACCCGGCTGCGGAAGTCCTGCTGTTCGGTACGGCCCCAGACGGCACCGCCTGTCGCACCCACCAAGTCCTCCCGGGCACCGTCCGTACGTACGACGTCCGTCACTGTAATCGAATGCCGCCCCGTGTCCCCGTTGTCGTCGGGGCGTGGGGTGGAGGGGTGATGGAGACCTGGTGGGGTAAGGAGACCCCCATGACCACCCCCACCACACGTGTCTCCCATTCCTCACGGGTCGTTCCCGTCACCGCGACCCTGCTCACGGCGAGCGTCGCGCTCTACATAGCCCTGGTGGCCTTCGGGAACATCACCGACTTCGGGACCAACCAGCAGTTCGTCCGTCATGTGCTGGCCATGGACACCACCTTCAAGGACGACGACCTGATGTGGCGGGCGGTGACCAGCACCGGGCTCCAGGACGCCGCCTATGTCGCGATCATCGGGTGGGAGACGGTCGCCGCCGTGGTGCTGACCGCCGGTACCTGGTTCTGGGCGCGCCGGGACCACGTCCGCGGGCGCGCCCTGTCCACGTACGGCCTGCTGATGCTGATGCTGCTGTTCGGTGCCGGGTTCATCGCGATCGGCGGGGAGTGGTTCGCGATGTGGCAGTCGGACACCTGGAACGGACTGGACGCGGCGACGCGCGTCCTGGTGTTCAGCGGGATCGTCCTGCTCGTCAACCATCTGCCGTTCGGGCGGACCGCGGACGAGCCCGCCCCCTGATCGGCGGCAGCGGCTCGACGGCGACCGCCCGACGGCGCCTACTCGACGACGCGGACCTTCGTCCCCAGGTCCCCGAAGGCCCACAGCGCCGACCCGTCCGCCTTCGGCATGCGGATCCCGCCCGTCCGGGCGCCGGACGCCGCCGGGGGCGGCGAGGAGCCGTCGACCGCGTTGGAGAAGGCGATGTTCACTCCGGAGACGACCGAGAAGTAGATGATGTGCTCGATCTCGACCCCGTCGGACCCGGTCGTCGCGTCCTTGCGCACGGAGATCGTGTACGTGCCGGGCACCGGCTCGACGGTGCCCGGCCAGACCGTGAACGTCCGGCGGGAGGTGTCGTCGGCGTCGACCAGCCAGACGCGGTGGGACGACAGGTCGTAGACGATCCGGCGGCCCGTGCCCGACGCCGCCGGCACGCCGGTCTTCGCCGGGGTGGCCGAGGGCTTCGGCTTCGGCGACGACTCGGCGCCGGGCGCCGGTGACGCCGACGCGCTCGGCCGGACCGCCGACGCCGTGGGGTGCGGGCCCTGATCGGCCTTCACCGTCAGCACGGCGACCGCGGCGACCGCGCCCGCCGTCAGACCGGTGACCCAGACCCATGAGGGAAGCCGTCGGGCAGCCACGGGCACGCATCTCCTCAGCTACATGTCCTCATCCAACAGAGGTCGGATCATCGTACTCACTCCAGCACGGGCAGAAGTTCCGGCAGATGCCCGTCCGAGGCCAGCGCCGCCCGCTGCCGCTCCTCGGAGACCTCGCCGTACAGGGTCGTCCGCGGCTTCGCCGGCCGGCCCGCCGCCTCGGCCACCGCGATCAGATCCTTGACGGACTTGTAGGAGCCGTACGAGGAACCCGCCATCCGGGAGATGGTCTCCTCCATCAGCGTGCCGCCCAGATCGTTCGCGCCGGAGCGGAGCATCTCGGCCGCGCCCTCCGCGCCCAGCTTCACCCAGCTGGTCTGGATGTTCGGGATGTGCGGGTGGAGCAGCAGCCGGGCCATCGCCGTCACCGCGCGGTTGTCACGCGGGGACGGGCCGGGACGGGCGATGCCCGCCAGGTACACCGGGGCGTTCGTGTGGATGAAGGGCAGCGTCACGAACTCCGTGAAGCCGCCGGTCTCCTGCTGGACACGGGACAGGGTGCGCAGGTGGCCGAGCCAGTGCCGGGGCTGGTCCACATGCCCGTACATCATGGTCGAGCTGGACCGGATGCCCACCTCGTGCGCGGTGGTGATCACCTCGATCCAGGTCGCCGTCGGCAGCTTGCCCTTGGTCAGGACCCAGCGGACCTCGTCGTCGAGGATCTCGGCGGCGGTGCCCGGCATCGAGTCCAGGCCCGCCTCCTTGGCGGCCGTCAGCCACTCGCGGATCGACAGGCCGGTGCGGGTGGCGCCGTTGACCACCTCCATGGGGGAGAAGGCGTGCACATGCATGCCGGGGACCCTGGTCTTCACCGCCTTCGCTATGTCGAAGTACGCCGTGCCGGGCAGGTCCGGGTGGATGCCGCCCTGCATGCAGACCTCGACCGCGCCCACGTCCCAGGCCTGCTGGGCGCGGTCCGCGACCTGGTCGAGGGAGAGGGTGTAGGCGTCGGCGTCGGTGCGGCGCTGGGCGAACGCGCAGAAACGGCAGCCCGTGTAGCAGACGTTGGTGAAGTTGATGTTCCGGGTGACGATGTACGTGACGTCGTCGCCGACCGCCGCGCGGCGCACGTCGTCCGCGATCCGGGTGAGCGCGTCCAGCGCCGGGCCGTCGGCGTGCAGCAGGGCGAGGGCCTCGGCGTCGGTGAGCCGGGTGGGGTCGTCCGCCGCGGTCGCCAGGGCCTGGCGTACGTCGGTGTCGATGCGCTCCGGCACCATGCCGGGGGCGGCGGCCTCGCGCAGGGCGCCCCAGTCGCCGTAGACCTCGTCGAAGTCGTCGCGGCGGTCGGACGTACGGCCGTCGGTGTCGATGGTGTGGTGCAGATCGGTCCGGCCGGAGGGGACGAAGACCTCCTCCGGCTCCTGCCACGGGTGGCCCTCGACCACGGCGTCCGGCACGGCCAGTCCCGTCTCCGGGTCGGCGAGCGCGCGCACGTGCGGAAGGAGCCGGGGGTCCAGCCAGGGCTCGCCGCGGCGGACGAACTCCGGGTACACGCAGAGCCGTTCCCGCAAGGTGAAGCCGGCCGCGCGGGACCGTTCGGTCAGCTCCTCGATCTGCGGCCAGGGGCGCTCGGGGTTGACGTGGTCGATGGTGAGCGGGGAGACCCCGCCCCAGTCGTCGATGCCGGCGCCGATCAGCCGCTCGTACTCGCTGTCGACCAGGTTGGGCGGTGCCTGGAGGTTGGCGGAGGGGCCCAGGATGTGCCGGGCGACGGCGATCGCGGCGACCAGTTCGTCCAGTTCCGCGTCCGGCATGCCGCGCATCGCGGTGTCCGGCTTGGCGCGGAAGTTCTGGATGATCAGCTCCTGCACGCCGTGGTAGGCGCGGGAGATCTTGCGCAGCGCGAACAGCGACTCCGCGCGCTCCTCGTACGTCTCGCCGATACCGATCAGGATCCCGGAGGTGAAGGGGACCGAGGAGCGGCCGGCGTCCTCCAGGACCCGCAGCCGTACGGCGGGCTCCTTGTCCGGGGAGCCGTGGTGCGGGCCGCCGGGCTCGGACCACAGCCGGGTGGCGGTCGTCTCCAGCATCATGCCCATGCTGGGCGCGACGGGCTTGAGCCGCTGGAAGTCGGTCCACGACATGACACCCGGGTTGAGGTGGGGCAGCAGGCCCGTCTCCTCCAGGATCCTGATGGAGATGGCGCGGACGTAGGCGATCGTGTCGTCGTAGCCGTGCGCGTCCAGCCACTCCCTGGCCTCCGGCCAGCGGTCCTCGGGCTTGTCGCCGAGGGTGATCAGGGCTTCCTTGCAGCCGAGTGCGGCGCCCTTGCGGGCGACGTCCAGTACTTCGTCCGGCGACATGAACATCCCGTGCCCGGCCCGCCGCAGCTTCCCGGGGACGGTGACGAAGGTGCAGTAGTGGCATTTGTCCCGGCAGAGCCGGGTCAGGGGGATGAACACGCTCTTCGAGTAGGTGATGACTCCGGGCCGTCCGGCCGCCGCCAGGCCCGCGTCCCGGACCCGGGCGGCCGACGCGGCGAGGTCGTCGAGGGCCTCGCCGCGTGCCTGGAGCAGGACGGCCGCCTCGCCGACGTCGAGGGCGACGCCGTCGCGGGCGCGTTTGAGGGCGCGACGCATGGAGTTCTCGGTCGGGCCGGTGGCGACGGGGCGCTCGGTGGGGCCGGTTCCGGAGGTCTCGGAAGTCGTCATTCCTTGAGCATACGTTCGGGCAGGTCAGAGACGATGGGGGCGCCCGATTCGTCCCTCACCGGCGGTCGTTACACGGTGTCACTGGCTCCGGTGACATGGGCGCTGTACTCGTCGAGAAGCCTCAGCACCTCCGTCTCACCGGCCGGCGGCAGTTGGAGCACGACCTCCTCGATACCGAGGTCCGCGTAGTGGGCGAGCTTGCCCGCGGACGGCAGGACCGCGTACGGCACGACCTGGAGCGCGGACGGCTCACGGCCGGCTTCGGCCCACGCGGTGCGCAGCGCCGGCACGGTCTGCGACAGCCCGCGCCCGCCGATCGGCAGCCAGCCGTCGGCGTACTCGCAGATGTGGGAGAACAGCTTGGGGCCGGCCGCGCCGCCGATCAGGGTGCGGGGGCCGACGACCGGGCCGCGCGGCTTCTGCGCCGGCTTGGGGTGGGCGTGGCTGGCCCGTACGCGCGCGTACGGGCCGTCGTAGGGGGTGGGTTCGTCGCTCCACAGGGCGCGCATCAGCCCCATCCGGTCGCGGACCGATTCCCGCCGCTCGCGCCACGCGACACCGTGGTCGGCGGCCTCCTCCACGTTCCAGCCGTAGCCCAGGCCGAGGGTGAACCGTCCGCCGGACAGATGGTCCAGGGTCGCGATCTGCTTGGCCAGGTCGATCGGGTCGTGCTGTGCCACGAGGGTGATGCCGGTGCCGAGGCCCAGCGCCCGGGTGACGGCGGCGGCCTGACCGAGCGCGACGAACGGGTCGAGGGTCCGGCCGTACTCGCGCGGCAGGTCGCCGCCGGCCGGGTAGGGGGTGGTCCGTTCGACGGGGATGTGCGTGTGCTCGGGGAGGTAGAGCCCGGCGAAGCCGCGCTGCTCCAGCTCACGGGCGAGGCGGGTGGGGGTGATCGTCTCGTCGGTGAGGAAGATGGTGACGGCGATGCGCATGGGCGGCCTTTCGTCGCGTACGGCTTTCCTTCCAAGGAAGTTCACACTCCGGACCCCGTCGCGGTCCACGCCGGGCCGGGAGACTGCCGGGCATGTGTGACGACACCCATGACATCGGACGACGCGCACTGTTCGTGACGGGCTCCGCCGCCGCGCTTACGTTGGGGAGCGTGAGCTTCTCCTCGGCCGCGACGGGCCCGGCGCCGGGGTCCCGCGAGAGCAGGACCGTCCGCGGCACCCTGCCCACCGGATCGCCGGACTTCGTGTACGTACCCGTGGCCGTCCCGCCGGGCGTGCGGGAACTGCGGGTCGCCTACGCCTACGACCGCCCGCCCGTCCCGGCCGGCACACCGGGCAACGCGCTCGACATCGGCGTCTTCGACGAACGCGGCACCGAACTGGGCGGGGAGGGCTTCCGGGGCTGGTCGGGAGGCGCCCGCACGGAGTTCTTCCTGCGGGCCGACGAGGCGACGCCGGGCTATGTCGCCGGCCCCGTGCGGGAGGGCACCTGGCACCTCGCCCTCGGCCCGTACACGGTGGCACCGCAGGGCCTGACGTACGAGATCACCGTCACCCTGACCTACGGCGAGCCCGGCGCCGCCGTCCCGCCGGTGTACCCGCCCGAGCGTGCGGCCGGCCGGGGCCGGGCCTGGTACCGGGGGGACTGCCACCTCCACTCCTGGTACTCCGACGGCCGCCGCACCCCGGCGGAGATCGGCGCCCTCGCCCGGGCGGCGGGCCTGGACTTCCTCAACACCTCGGAGCACAACACGCACGCGGGGCACGGGGCGTGGGCGGAGGTGGCGGGCGACGACCTGCTGGTCCTGCTGGGCGAGGAGATCACGACGAGAACCGGCCATGTGCTGGCCGTCGGCACGGACCCCGGGACCTTCGTCGACTGGCGCTACCGCGCCCGGGACAACCGCTTCGGCCGTTTCGCCCGCCGGATCCGCCGCGCCGGCGGCCTGGTGGTACCGGCGCACCCGCACGCCACCTGCATCGGCTGTGGCTGGAGGTTCGGCTTCGGGGAGGCGGACGCGGTCGAGGTGTGGAACGGCCCCTACACGCCCGACGACGAGGTGGCCCTGGCGGACTGGGACGCGATGCTGGCGGCGGGGGCGCGGGAGGGACGGCGGGACTGGATCCCGGCGATGGGAAGCAGCGACGCCCACCGGGATCCCGACGTGGTCGGCCTGCCGCAGACGGTGGTGTGGGCGCGGGACCTGACCCGGGAGGCGGTCCAGGAGGGCATCGGGTCGGGACGGTCGTACGTCGCGGAGTCCCGGCACGTGACGTTGGCCTTCTCCGCGACGGGCGGCCGGGGCGGGCACGCCGGCATCGGCGAACGCCTGGAGGTGGACCGGGACGCCCCGGTGACGGTACGTCTGGAGGTGACCGGCGCACCCCGCTGCACGGTGCGCCTCGTCACGGACCAGGGCGTGCTGCTCACCAGCGGCCCGCTGCCCGGCTCGGGCGAGGGCGTCGTGGAATGGCGTACGACGCCCGCGTACGCCGCGTACGTCCGGGCGGAGGTCCGCCACGAGGCGACGGCGCCGCCGCTGCCGGGAGCCCTGGCGGCCTTCACGAACCCGGTCTTCCTTGGCCGTTGAGGACGGACGGGGGCCGGCCCGGGGCGGTCGGTGTGATCATGTCCGTATGTCACACGAGCGAGGAGTGCGTCGGTGAGGCTGGTACGCGACCGGGGGTTCGGCGAGGTGGATCTCACCGCTTCGGCGGACGAACTCGGTGCCCTGGCACGGTCGGTGGCCGAGGGCGAGGGGCTGCTCGGGTGCGCGTCCCCGGCGGGCGCCGACGAGCCGGCCGGGGTCGAGGCGCTGGCGGGGGTCGAGGTGCGGAAGTCCCCGGGCCCCGGCGTCCACATCCGCCTGGACCGCGCGCGGCAGATCCTCGTGATCAGCGGTGACGCAGCATCCAGGGGCGTGCTCGCGGACAACCTGCGGGACATGGCCGAGGCCGAGGACGGCGGCCATCTGCACGTCGACCACTTCCCCGACCACCCCTACCTCGCCGAGGGGTCGGTACCGCTGGTGGTCAACAGCCCGCACGGCGGCATGCCCGCCCGATGACCTCCACCGGGTCCCCCGGTCGCCTCAGCCGCGGGTCCGCTGGCGCACTTCCATGATCGTCGCGACCGAGCGGAGCCAGCGTGCGGCCGTGTCGCCCGCCTCCGGACCCGGGGCCACGGACGCCGCCGCCTCGAGCCACTCCCGGACGAGCGCCGCCGCCGGGGGGCGGGGCAGGGGCTCGGGCAGGGCCGCCGCGTGCGCCGGACCGCCCGCGCGAACCGTGTCCGCCAGGTACGCCACCGAGCGCGGCTCGGTGCCGGCCCGGTCCAGCAGGACCGCCGCGCCCACCGCGCCGTCGCCGAAGAGGGACGTGCGCAGGGGGCCGGGGGCGGCGGTGAGGCCGTAGCGGAGGAGGGCGGCGATGTCGAGACCGGCCAGTTCGTCGTCGGTACGCGGAGTGGTGTCCATGCCTCAGCCCACCGTGACCTTGTAGGTGATCCGCTCCGGCTCGGTCGGGGTGAGGCCGGAACCGGTCGGCGCGGGCTGCGGGGTGCCGTTCCCGGTGTCGCAGCTGCTGGTGAGCGTGCAGTGCAGCAGCACGATCTCGGTGCTGCCCTTGCCCGTGGCCTCGAAGGTGAAGGTGAGGCTGCCGCTCGCGCCCGGCATCACCTCGCCGTCGGAGTCCGTGTCGGTCTGCCGGTCCCGGCCCTCGGCGCGGACCACGGAGGTGTCCGGCCCGGGGTCGACCAGGTACCAGTGCGAGCGGGTGGAGGCGTTCTCGCCGTCCATGGTGAGGGTGAAGCGTTCACCCACGCTCGCCGTGACGGTGGTGTCCCCGGTGGGATGGCCGGTGGGTTCGTCGTCGCCGGATCCGCACCCGGCCGCCAGCGTCAGCAGCGCGGCCGCGCCGAACGCGCCGAACGTCCTACTCCGGGACATAGACCTGGTACGCATTGTTGAGTTCACCGTTCGAAGCCTTGCCCATGTTGCCGTTGATGAAGTCGTCCTCGCTGACCCACGTGGTCGTGCCCCAGGGGTTGTAGATCTGGAGCTTGTCGCCGTCCTGACCGATGATCATCATCGCGTGGGCGCCCTTGTCGTCGGAGACGTCGACCGGGACCGGCTTGCCCTCGGCGACCGCCTTCTCGACGTCGTCGAGGACGGCCCTGCGGTCGTCGGCGCTGTCGAGGTCGTGGCGGCGGTAGTCGTCGCCGGTGACGCTGCCGAGGGTGGAGTCGGCGATGCGCTCCTGCCCCTCCTGGCCCATCCCGGTCCAGTTGTCGCCGCCCTCGCCCTCCAGGTGCAGCCGGTGCTGTTCGGCGACCAGGCGCTGTTTGAACGCCGCGGCGTCGTCCTCCTGTCCGCTGGGGCCACCGGTCAGGTCGAGGGCGTAGAGCGGGTCGAGCATGGCGCGGGCGTTGACGGTGGAGGAGGCCACGCAGGTGCCCTCGGCGCCGTTGCCGCCCTGGACCCACAGCTGGTTGTGGAATTGGACGTAGTCCTTGTTGTTGCTGGAGCCGTCCTGGGCGAGGCCCTCGTCGTCCATGCTGTCCTCGGCGGTGACCACCGGGGTCAGGTGCCGGCGCAGCCACTCGGGGTCCTTGCCCGCGATCTTGCCCTGGAAGTCCTCGATCTCCTTGACGCTGTGGCCGGCGGCCAGCGCCTTCATCAGGTAGGCCCGCTCCTCGGGGCTGCCCGCCTGCGCCAGCATGCGTTCCATCGACGCCTCGTCGGCGTTGTTCAGCCGGTCCATGCGCTGTCCGGCGCGTGCCAGGTCGCTGGCGCTGAGGATCTCGTTCAGCTCGGTGGGGGTGTTCGCGGCGCCGGTGTCGGCGAGCATCAGCTTGTCGACGGCGGTCAGTTCGCTGGTGTCCATCTTTCCGGCGCGCGCCTCGGCCGCCCACTTGTCGAGGTCACGGACCGCGACACGGACGGCGTCCTCGGCGCAGACGGCGGCGCCGTGCATCTGCTCGACACCGTCGGCGGCGACGGAGCGGGCGGCGAGCCGCGTGGCCTCCTCGCCGTCGTCCTCGTGCCAGTCGTCGAAGAAGCCGTCCCGGCCGCCGAGGGTGGTCTTCGCCTGCCGCATCTTCGCTCGGCCGTCGGCGTCCCGCTTGTGCGCGTCGGCGAGCGCGTCGGCCAGCGTCAGCAGCACCGTCGCGCCGCCCGCGAAGGCCTCGCCCATCTGGAGGACGGCCCGGTTGGCTGCGGACACCACGTCCGACGCGAGCACGCTGGTGTCGCCGACCCAGGCCTCGGGCAGGCCCTTGCGGGCCACCCGCTCCACGCGGTCGTACACCTCGCCGACGTCGTCGACCTGGTCGCGGTAGCGCTTGCCCAGCGACTCCAGTGTCCCCGGGTCACCCTTCGGGGCGTCCACCGAGAGCGCGCTGTCGATCATGTCCAGCAGGTCGTTCTTGCTGCCGGCCCCGGGGATCTTCTCGCAGAGCCCCGCCAGCCAGGCACGCCGGCCCGCCGGGGAGTCCACGGGTCGCAGAAAACCCGTCATCGCCTTGTTCCGCCCCGTCCTCTTGTCCTGTTCCTCTCCCGGCCGGTGCTCAGTAGCTCGACAGGACCGAGGGGCGCTCGGCCTTCGCCGGCATCGTGCTCATCCGGCCCTCGCCGACGGCGATGCTGTTCACGCCGGTCTCCACCAGGCCGTCGCTGCCGGTGTAGGCGCCCTTCGCGAGGTGCACCTTCTGGGCGAGTTCGTGCAGCGCCGACTCCAGGGTGCGGGCCTCCGCCTCCCAGGCGGCGATGAACGCGTTGACGGCCGTCGCGGCGTCGGTGCCGCCGAGGGTGTCCGAGGTGTAGCAGGTCGCCGCCGCGACGGCCGTGCGGACCTTCCCCATGTCGTCGCCGGCGCCGTAGAGCTCCTTGGCCTGGCCGGACATGCCGGATTTCTTGATCTTGTAGCCGTCCGATGAGGCCATCGACTTTCCCCCGTATGTCTGTCGTCGATCTCGACCGGGGAGGCTAACACGCCAACAAGGGCCCCACATGGCCGGATCACACACCTCGCACAGACTTCGCACACGGCGGGCGGCCGCCGTCGGGGCTCCCCAGGGGCTCCCTAGGGGGTCGCCAGGTCCGCGACCACCGCCGCGTGGTCCGACGGCCAGACCCCGTCCACGGGTCCGTGTCCGGCCCGCCGTACCGCCCGCACATGGCCCTCGCCCACCGGTCCGGGCGGCCCCACATGGATGTAGTCGATACGGGCGGGAGGCTCCAGGAGGCGGGCGGCGTAAGGGTTTTCGGGCGTCCAGGTGACGAAGGGGGCGGCCGGGTCGGCGTACTCCCAGGCGTCGCGGAAGACCAGGCCGGGTACGGCCGACGGGGTCTTGCAGCCGCCGAACAGCCGGATCTCGTCGGAGTCCGGACGGGCGTTGAAGTCGCCGGTGACGACCGCCGGGAACGGGGTGCCACCGCGGCGGTCGGCCACGAACTCCGCGAGTGCGGTGACCTGTTCGCGGCGGACGGCGACGGCACCGAGCGCGGAGGTGAGGTGGGTGGTGAAGAACGGGACGTCGTACGCCGGGGCGGCCAGCCGGGCGTAGAGCGCGAGGCGGCCGTCGGCGAGGTCGGCGGGGGCGGGCAGCAGCAGCGTCTCCTGCTCGGTCACCGGCCAGCGGCTGAGGACGGCGTTGCCGATGTCGACGGGGCCGTCGGCGGCGTCCGGGAGCCGACGGCGCCAGCGTTCGGGGGCCGGGGAGGGCGACCAGGCCCAGTGCAGACCGAGTTCGCCGGCGAGCCACCCGGCGAGGTTCTCCCCGCCGGCCGCCCACACCTCCTGGAGGCCGACCACGTCGGGCCGCAGCTCGCGCAGGACCGACAGGATCGCCTTCTGCCGGGCCTCCCACGGGCCGAAGCGCCACCAAAGGTTCCAGGTCACCACTCGCACGCCCAGCCACCCGCCCTCGTCGCACCGGTGTCGGGGACCATTGAAGCAACAGTGCCTCGCGCGAAGGAGCCCCACGGACGATGTCCCGGCCGCCCACCGACCTCCGCTTCCGCGCGACGACCGCCTTCCAGCGGTACGTCGCCAACCCGCTCCTGCGCCGCCTGCCGTTCCACACGGTCCTGGAGACCACCGGCCGCGTCTCGGGCCTGCCCCGGCGCACCCCACTGGGCGGCCGCCGGGTCGGCGACACCTTCTGGCTGGTCTCCGAGTTCGGCGAGCGGTCCCAGTACGTCCGGAACATCCTGGCCGACCCCCGGGTGCGGGTCCGTCTGCGCGGCCGCTGGTACACGGGCACGGCCCACCCGCTCCCCGACGACGACCCGGTCGCCCGTCTGCGCACCCTCCCCCGCGTCAACAGCACGGGCGTACGGGCCCTGGGCACGAACCTGCTGACGATACGGGTGGACCTGGACGGCGACGGGGCCTGACACGGGGTGCCGCGCCAGGCCCGTGAACGAGGCGCCGAGGTGCCGAGATGTCGTGGTGGACGGCTTGTCAGCCCGGCCAGACGATCGCCTGCACCTCGCTGTACGCGTGCAGGGCGTAGGAGCCGACGTCCCGGCCGACGCCGCTCCTCTTGAAGCCGCCGAAGGGGGCTTCCATGTTGCGGGCGACGGTGTTGACGCCGACTCCGCCGGCCCGCAGGCGACGGGCGGTGCGGAAGGCGCGGGCGACGTCGCCGGACCAGACGTAGTCGATGAGGCCGTAGTCGCTGTCGTTGGCGAGGGCGACGCCCTCGTCCTCGTCGTCGAAGGGGACCACCGTCACCACCGGGCCGAAGATCTCCTCCCGGGCGACGCGCATGTCGTTGGTGCAGTCGGCGAGGAGCGTGGGGGCGACGTAGAAACCCCGCTCCGGCGACGGGCGTTCGCCGCCCGCGACCACCACCGCGCCTTCCTTGCGGCCGAGTTCGACGTAGGACTCCACCCGGTCCCGGTGCGCGGCGGAGATGACCGGCCCGACGACGGTGTCCGGCCCGCGCGGATCGCCGACCTTCAACCGGCGTGCGTAGGAGGCCAGTTGGTCGACCAGGCGCTCGTACACCCCGCGCTGGGCCAGCACCCGGGTGGGCGCGGTGCAGATCTGGCCGCTGTAGAAGGAGAAAGTGGTGCCGATGCCCGCCACCGCCGACGCGAGGTCCGCGTCGTCGAAGACGACCGCCGCCCCCTTCCCGCCCAGCTCCATCAGCTGGCGTTTCATGCCCCGCCCGCACACCTCGGCGATGCGCTGCCCGACGGCCGTCGAGCCCGTGAAGCTCACCATGTCCACGTCCGGTGAGTCCACGGCCGCCTCGCCGACCTCCACGGCCCGCCCGGAGACGACGTTCACCACGCCGCGCGGCACGCCCGCCGCCTGGAGCGCCTCCGCCATCCGGTAGACGGAGAGGGGGTCCTGCGGGGCCGGCTTCACGACCACCGTGTTGCCCATGGCGAGCGCGGGGGCGATCTTCCCGGCGGGGTTCGCCCAGGGGTTGTTGTACGAGGTGATGCAGGTGACGACCCCGACGGGCTGACGGACGGCCAGCGCGCCCATCACCCCGGCCCTGCCCATCGGCCCGGCCTCGTTGATCTGCGGCGGGATCGCCCACTCGGCCGGCTCCACCCGCGCGTACCGCCGGAAGCGGGCCGCGCCCACCCCGACCTGCATCGCGCGCGCGGTCCCGGTCGTCGCCCCGGTCTCGGCGCGGGCGAGTGCCGCGTACGGCTCCAGCTGCCCGCGGATGAGGTCCGCGGCCCGGCCGAGCACCGCCGCCCGCTCCTCCGGGGGCGTGCGCGACCACGGCCCGAAGGCCTCGCGGGCCGCGGCGCAGGCCTCACGCACCTGGTCCGGCGAGGCCTCCGGTGCCTGTCCGACGGTCTCCTCGGTCGCCGGGTCGGTGACCGCGTAGTGGCCGCGGTCCGGCTCGACCCACGCCCCACCGACGAACAGCCGCTGCCCGTCATCCGTTCGGGAGCTCACCGGGTGCTCACCGTCCTGGTGTCCCGGCCGGAGCGCAGGACGCGCCCCGGGACCGCGCCGGTCACCACGTCGTCGCGGATCGCCGCCACCCCGTTGACCCAGACCGCGCGCACCCCGATCGCCCGGGAGTCCAGCCGCGGACTGTCACCCGGCAGGTCGTGCACCAGGGTGGCCTTGTCCGCGTCGATCCGCTCCGGGTCGAACAGGACGAGGTCGGCATGGAAGCCCTCCTGGATCCGGCCCCGCTCCCGCAGTCCGAAGAGCCGTGCCGGATCGTCGGTCAGCATCTTCACCGCCTGCTCCAGCCCGACCAGCTTCCGGCCGCGCAGACAGTCCCCGAGGAACCGGGTGGTGTACGGGGCTCCGCACATGCGGTCCAGGTGGGCGCCGGCGTCGGAGCCGCCGAGCAGGACGTCCTCGTGACCCCAGGTCTCCGCGCGCAGCGCCCAGGAGGCGGGGTCGTTGTCGGTGGGCATGGGCCACAGCACCGTGCGGAGGTCGTCCTCGGCGCAGATCTCCACCAGGCAGGTGAAGGGGTCCAGGCCGCGTTCGGCGGCGATGTCGCGGACGACCCGCCCGGTGAGCCCCTCGTTGGCCGCGCTGTAGGTGTCGCCGATGACGTACCGCCCGAAGTTGGTGAGCCGCCGGAAGACGCCGGCCTCCTTCGAGGCGGCCCGGCGGAGCATCTCGGCGCGCACCCGCGCGTCCCGCAGCCGTGCGATCCGTTCGGGGACGGGCAGTGCGAGGATCTCGCCCCAGCCCGGGATCAGGTTCAGCGCGCAGAACGTGCCCAGGGACATGTTCATCGGCGTGAGGATCGGCATGGTCAGCGCCACGACCCGGCCGCCCGCCTTGCGGGCCCGCTCGCTCGCCGTCAGCTGCCGCGGCACCCGCTCCGGTACGGCCGCGTCGACCGTGAGGACGTTCCAGTTCAGGGGGCGTCCGGCGGCCGCGCTCATCTCCACGAACAGATCGATCTCGGCATCGCTGAACTGGTCCAGGCAGCCGGCGACGATCGCCTCGATCTGGGTGCCCTCGTGCTCCCCGACGGCCCGGGACAGGGCGATCAGCTCCTTCGGCCGGGCGTGCCGGGAGGCGACCGGCCGGCCGTCGCCGTCGGAGTGGGTGGACGACTGGGTGGTGGAGAACCCCCAGGCGCCCGCGTCCATCGCCTCGTGCAGCAGCCGGACGATCTCGGCGAGCTGCTTCGAGGTGGGCTGCCCGCCGACCGCGTCCGGGCCCATCACGTACCGCCGCAGCGCGCAGTGTCCGACCATGAAGCCCGCGTTGACGGCGATCCGTCCTTCGAGGGCGTCCAGGTACTCGCCGAAGGAGCTCCAGCTCCAGGGCGCCCCCTCCTCCAGGGCGACCAGGGACATGCCCTCCACCTTGGACATCATGCGGCGGGTGTAGTCGGCGTCCTGGGGGCGGTCCGGGTGGAGCGGCGCGAGGGTGAACCCGCAGTTCCCGCCCGCGACCGTGGTCACCCCGTGGTTCAGGGACGGGGTGGCGTACGGGTCCCAGAAGAGCTGGGCGTCGTAGTGGGTGTGCGGGTCGACGAAACCGGGGGCGAGGACGAGCCCGGCGGCGTCCTCGGCGGTGCGGGATTCCTCGTGGATCGTCCCGACGACGGCGATACGGCCGTCCCGGATGCCGACGTCGGCGACGAAGGCGGGCACCCCGGTCCCGTCGACGACGGTCGCACCCTTGATGACGTGATCGAGCATGGGTCCCCTCCTCGAGGTGCGTGGAGCCTGACTGCCCGGGGGCGCGGGGCTGTATCGACATGCGGCTCCGCCGCGTGAGCGCGACCAGCCACAGCACACCCGCGCCCGCCGGCGGTGATCACACGGCAGCCCGGAACCGCGACGTCCGGTGGACCGGATCCGTGTCGATCTTCGGAATCACGTGCTCCCCGATCAGCCGGATCGTCTGGAGGGTCTCCTCCTTCGGCACCCCCACGGGCAGTCCGAACGACAGCTGGTCCGCCCCCGCCTGTTCCCACCGCTTGCACTGCCGCAGCACCTCGTCCGGGTCCCCGCAGATCAGCAGTTCCTCCTCCACCAGGAGTTCGACGAACTCCGGGGTGTACTCGGGCAGCGTCTCCGGCCAGACGGGGAAGCCCTCGGGCCGCGGGAAGGTGTCGTGGTAGCGGAACACCAGGGACGGCAGATAGTGCAGCCCGCCGTTCACGGCGATCCGGATCGCCTCGTCGTGCGTGGGCGCGCAGATCGCCGTCGTCGTCACCATCACGTTGTCGTTGACGAAGTCCCCGATCGGCTCCGCGTTCACGATCGCCGTCTTGTACTGCTCGAGGACCCATTCCATGTCGGCGACCTTCTGGATGCTGAAGCCCAGCACCCCGAGGCCCTTGCGCGCCGCCATCGCGTACGACGGCGGCGACCCGGCGGCGTACCACATCGCCGGGTGCGACTTCCCGTACGGCTTGGGCAGGATCTTGCGCGGCGGGAGCTGCCAGTGCTTGCCCTGGAAGCCGGGGTACTCGTCCTGCGTCCACATCTTGGGGAACTCGGCGATCGTCTCCTCCCAGATCTCCTTCGTGTAGTTCATGTCGGTGATGCCCGGGAGGAAGCCGAGGATCTCGTGGGAGCCGGCGCCGCGCCCGCTGCCGAACTCGAAGCGGTTGGCGCTGAGGTGGTCGAGCATGGCGACCTTCTCGGCCACCTTCACCGGGTGGTTGACCTGGGCGAGCGGGTTGAAGATGCCCGAGCCCAGGTGGATGCGTTCCGTCGCGTGTGCCAGGTAGCCCAGGAACACGTCGTTGGCGGAGAGGTGGGAGTACTCCTCCAGGAAGTGGTGCTCGGACGCCCAGGCGTACTTGAAGCCCGACCTGTCCGCCTGGATGACGTACTCGGTCTCCTCCATCAGCGCCTTGTGCTCGGCGAGCGGATCGGTCTCGGCACGTTTGCCCACGTATCCCTGCACGAAGAGCCCGAATTCCACGGCGGTTCACCGTCCCCAGTCCTGGATCACGATTTACTGACGGTCCGTCAGATTCGGCGGATGTCGCCGACTCTGGCACCGGGTCCATGGATGGTCAAGAGATGACGGGCGGTCAGATGACGGAGACTCCCGCGAGCCAGCCCCCGTCGATCACGAACGGCTGCCCGGTGATGTACGAGGAGTCGTCCGAGGTGAGGAAGAGCGCGAGCCGGGCCACCTCCTGCGGCCTGCCGATCCGGCCGAGCGGCACGAGCTTGCGGTAGAGCGAGTCCAGGGCCCGGCCGGTCTCCTCCGGGTCGGCGTCCGGGTCCAGCAGCGCCGGATTGGACATCGCGGTGTCGATGGCGCCGGGGCACACCGCGTTGACCCGGATCCGGCGGGGCGCCAGCTCCAGCGCGGCGACCCGGGTGAGGCCGAGGACGGCGTGCTTGCTCGCGGCGTACGCGCCCACGGCCGCCATCCCGGTGAGCCCGGTGTAGGAGGCGGTGTTGACGATCGTGCCGCCGTCGGCCAGCTCCGGCGCGACGGTCCTGATCCCCAGGAAGCAGCCGACCTGGTTGACCTGGACGACCTGCATGAACTCGTCGAGCGGGGTGTCGACGAGGGCGTTGAAGCGCAGGATGCCGGCGTTGTTGACGAGCCCGTCGAGCCGGCCGTACGCCTGCTTGGCGGAGCGTACGGCGGCGGCCCACTGCTCCTCGCGGCCGACGTCGAGATGGACGTAGAGCGCGCCGATCTCCTCGGCGAGGGCGGCGCCCGGGTCGTCCAGAACGTCGGCGACCACGACCTCGGCGCCCTCCGCCCGGAACAGCCGCGCCTCCTGCTCCCCCTGACCGCGCGCGGCGCCGGTGATGAGCACGACCCGTCCGTCGAGCTGGCCCATGCGGACCCCCTTCACATCGGTGGGGTGAGCATCGTACCGCCGTATCTGACGATGCGTCAGATACGGGCTCCGGGTGGGCCGTC
This sequence comes from Streptomyces phaeofaciens, assembly GCF_014648915.1. Taxonomy (GTDB): domain Bacteria; phylum Actinomycetota; class Actinomycetes; order Streptomycetales; family Streptomycetaceae; genus Streptomyces; species Streptomyces phaeofaciens. The sequence goes on from NZ_BMSA01000014.1 coordinate 54,431, forward strand.
AGACGGTTTCGCGTATCAGGGGCCCCACCTCGGCGCCGAACGCGCCGATCTGATCGGTGAGTTCGGTACGGCTCCGGCTGCGGAACCGGACCTGGATCTGGTCCACGCCCATCGCGCGGTAGGCGCGCAGGGACTCGGCGAGGGCCTCCGGCGGCCCGCTGAGCGTGCGGCGGCCGACCTCCCAGGCGGGCGTGCCGACGTACAGCGGCTCGGTGATGGCGCCGACGGTGAGGGGGTCCGTGACCCCGGCGGCCTCGCGCAGCCGCCGGATCCGCTCGATCTGCGCGGGCAGCCGGTCCCTCGGGTCGCCCTGGGGCAGCCAGCCGTCGCCCTTGAGCGCGGCCCGGCGGACGGCCGCGGGCGAGGACCCGCCGACCCACAGCGGGACCCGGGACTGGACCGGCCGGGGCCGCTGCCCGAGCCCCTCGAAGTCGAAGCGTTTCCCGTGGTGGGCCGGGAACTCCTCCGGCCCGAGGGCGGCCCGCAGCGCGTCGATCGTCTCGTCGAGGACGGCCCCCCGCTGCTCGAAGTCGACCCCGAGCGCCTCGAACTCCTCCCGTACGTGCCCGGCGCCCACGCCGAGGATCAGCCGGCCGCCCGAGAGCGCGTCCAGGGTGGCGTACTGCTTGGCGGTGACGAGGGGGTGGCGCAGGCCGACCACCGCGACGTGCGCGAGCAGCCGGACCCGCTCGGTCACGGCGGCGAGATGGGCGAGGGTGGCCACGGGGTCGTACCAGACCGTGCTCATCGCGTCGGCGAGCCGGTGCGGGATCGCCACGTGGTCGCAGACGGCGAGGTAGGCGAACCCGGCCCGGTCGGCGGCCCGCGCGATCTCGACGAGATCGGCCGGCCCGGCGGCGGCCTCCCAGGGCTCGGCGTAGAGCGTGGACTGGGACTGGACCGGGAGCTGGATGCCGTGCACGAGGCTCACCGCGGGCTCCACAGGCCGTCCGGGTTCAGCCCCAGCAGGTCGATCGCGTTGCCCCGGACGATCCGTTCGACCACGTCCGGCTCCAGGTGGCCCATCTGGGCCTCGCCGACCTCGCGGGACTTCGGCCAGGTGGAGTCCGAGTGCGGGTAGTCGGTCTCGTAGAGGACGTTGCCGAGGCCGATCGAGTCCAGGTTCCTGAGCCCGAAGGCGTCGTCGAAGAAACAGCCGTAGACATGGCCGGCGAAGGTCTCGGACGGGGGCCGGTGGACCTTGTCGGCGACGCCGCCCCAGCCTCGGTTCTCCTCCCAGACGACGTCGGCGCGCTCCAGGATGTACGGGATCCAGCCGATCTGGCCCTCCGCGTACATCACCTTCAGGTTCGGGAAGCGCTCGAACTTGCCGCTCATCAGCCAGTCGACCATCGAGAAGCAGCAGTTGGCGAAGGTGATCGTGGAGCCGACGGCGGGCGGGGCGTCGGCGGACGTGGAGGGCATACGGCTGCTGGAGCCGATGTGCATGGCGACGACCGTGCCGGTCTCGTCGCAGGCGGCGAGGAAGGGGTCCCAGTAGTCGGTGTGGACCGAGGGCAGGCCGAGGTGCGGGGGTATCTCGGAGAAGGCGACGGCGCGGACGCCGCGGGCGGCGTTGCGCCGGACCTCGGCCGCCGCCAGCTCGGCGTCCCAGAGGGGGATCAGGGTGAGCGGGATCAGCCGGCCGCGCGCCTGCGGGCCGCACCACTCCTCCACCATCCAGTCGTTGTAGGCGCGCACGCAGAGCAGACCCAGCTCGTGGTCGGCGGCCTCGGTGAAGGTCTGGCCGCAGAAGCGGGGGAAGGTGGGGAAGCAGACGGCGGACTGGACGTGGTTGACGTCCATGTCGGCGAGGCGGGACGGCACGTCGTAGGAGCCCGGCCGCATCTGCTCGTAGGTGATGACCTCCAGCTTGATCTCGTCGCGGCTGAAGCCGACGGCGGTGTCCAGGCGGGTGAGGGGACGGTGCAGGTCCTCGTAGATCCACCAGTCGCCGATCGGACCGTCGTCGCCCGGCTCGCCCATCACGGGCTTGAACCGGCCACCGAGGAACGTCATCTCCTTCAGCGGGGCACGGACGATCCTGGGGCCGGTGTCGAGGTACCTCTTCGGCAGCCGGTCCTGCCAGACGGTCGGGGGTTCGACGGTGTGGTCGTCGACGGAGATGATCGGAGGAAGGGGCGTCGGGGTCGTCGCTGTGGTCTCCATGGGGGCACGGTAGCGCCGATCTGACGGATCGTCAGCTACTGCGCGGAGGGCGGGCGTGATCGTCTCCGCGGTGATGTGGGCCCCCCGTTTGTGAGAGGCCTGTGGACACCCGTGCGCCTCAGGTGAACCGCGCGCGTCCCGGCCGCGTCCCGTACCTCGGGAAGCTGACGGTTCCGGCATGGACAGGGCAAACTGACCTAGGGCCTGTCCGGCGGATCGAGTCGGAGGGAAGCAGCGGTGCCTGATCGGCGCACGTGAGCGGGGCCTGGTGCGTCCGACTGCAAGGCGGAGGAGGGCGTCGACGCGGAGCGTCGGCAACCGACGACAACGCCGCAGGCGGGCGTGCCGGGCCCCGCGTCTCCGGCACGATCCGCCGGACAGGCCCTAGTAGTGCAGATGCCTTAAGGGGAGCCCTCTTGATGGACGACCGTGTAGGACACGGCGGCCCGCGTGTGCCGGAGCAGAGACGTCCCGGCCCCTCCGCGGAACCGGCGGCGCTCCGCTTCGATGTGCTCGGGCCGGTGCGGGCACGGCGCGGCGAGGAGCAGCTGGCCACCGGTTCCCCCCAGCAACGCGCGCTGCTGTCCGCCCTGTTGCTGCGCGAGGGCCGGACGGCGACGGCCGCCGAGCTGATCGACGCCCTGTGGGGCGAGGAACCGCCCTCCCAGGCGCTGGCGGCGGTACGGACGTACGCCTCCCGGCTGCGGAAGGTGCTGGACCCGGGCGTCCTGGTGAGCGAGTCCGGCGGGTACGCGGTCCGGGGGCTGGGCGAGGGCGCCCTGGATCTGACGGTGGCCCAGGAGTGGGCCGCCCAGGCGGAGAAGGCGAGGGGCGCCGGCGACCTGACGCTGGCCCGGGACGTGCTGAACCGCGCCCTCGGCCTGTGGGACGGCGAGACGCTGGCCGGTGTGCCCGGCCCCTACGCGGAGGCCCAGCGGGTCCGGCTGGAGGAGTGGCGGCTGGGGCTTCTGGAGTCCCGCCTGGACATGGACCTGGAGCAGGGCTGCCACGCGGAGGCCGTCTCCGAACTGACCGCGCTGACGGCCGCGTACCCGCTGCGCGAGCGGTTCCGCGAGCTGCTGATGCTGGCCCTGTACCGGGGCGGCCGGCAGGCGGAGGCGCTGGCGGTGTACGCCGACACCCGGCGGCTGCTGGCGGAGGAACTGGGGGTGGATCCGCGCGCGGGGCTCCGGGAGTTGCAGCGCCGCATCCTCCAGGCCGACCCGGAGCTCGCGGAGCCCTCGGCTCCGGCTGCGGAGCCGGCGGCGGCCGCGGTGCGGCCCGCCCAGCTCCCGGCGAACGTCCCCGACTTCACCGGCCGGTCCTCGTCCGTGAAGGAGCTGAGCGAGGTACTGGCGGGTGCCACCGAGGGCGGAGCCGGCACCGGCGGCGGACGGGTGATGGCGGTGTCGGCGCTCGCCGGGATCGGCGGTGTCGGGAAGACGACACTGGCCGTCCACGTGGCGCACCGGGCCCGCCCGGCCTTCCCCGACGGGCAGCTGTACGTCGACCTCCAGGGCGCCGGGGCGCGGGCGGCCGACCCGGAGACCGTGCTGGGCTCCTTCCTGCGGGCGCTCGGCACGGCGGACTCGGCCATCCCCGACTCCCTGGAGGACCGGGCGGCCCTGTACCGCTCGGTGCTGGACGGGCGGCGGGTCCTGGTCCTGCTGGACAACGCCAAGGACGCGGCCCAGGTACGGCCGCTGCTGCCGGGCACGGAGGGGTGCGCGGCGCTGGTCACCTCACGGGTGCGGATGGTGGACCTGGCGGGCGCGCACCTCGTCGACCTGGACGTGATGTCCCCGGACGAGGCGATCGCGCTCTTCACCAGGATCGTCGGCGAGGAACGGGTCGCCTCCGAGCGGAAGGCCGCGCTGGACGTGGTGGCGGCCTGCGGTTTCCTTCCGCTGGCGATCCGTATCGCGGCCTCCCGACTGGCGGCGCGCAGGACCTGGACCGTCTCCGTCCTCGCCGCCAAGCTGGCGGACGAGCGGCGCCGGCTGGACGAACTCCAGGCGGGCGACCTGGCGGTGAAGGCGACGTTCGAACTCGGTTACGGCGCCCTGGAGCCCGCCCAGGCCCGCGCGTTCCGGCTGCTGGGCCTGGCGGACGGCCCGGACATCTCCCTGACGGCGGCCGCGGCGGTCCTGGACCTGCCGGCGGAGGACACCGAGGACATCCTGGAGTCCCTCGTGGACACCTCGCTCCTGGAGTCGGCGGCCCCCGGCCGCTACCGCTTCCACGACCTCGTCCGGCTCTACGCCCGCGCCTGCGCGGAACGCGACGAGTGGCCTCCGGCGGAACGCGACGCGGCACTCTCCCGCCTCCTGGACTTCTATCTGTCGACGGCGGCGGGGGTGTACGCGATCGAACGGCCCGGTGACCGCACGGTCGTCCACCTGGAGCCCACGTCGTATCGGGGTCTCTCCTTCGGCGAGCGGACGGAGGCCCTCGATTGGCTCTTCGCGGAGGCTCAGTGCCTCCTGGCGTGCGCACGGCAGCAGCAGACGGGCAGCGGGCTGCGTCGTGCCGTCGACCTCCTCTGGGCCGCCAAGGACCTGGCGGAGTCAGGAGCGAACGCGAAGCAGTACGAGCGGGCGGCGCTCGCCCTGAGAGACCTTGCCCGCAACTGCGGTGATCGACGTACCGAAGGACGGGCCCGGACCGCCCTGTCCAACGTCCACCTCGCCGCCGGGCGTTACCCGGAGGCGGACGAGGAGGCCGCGTGTGCCATCGGGCTCGCCACCGAGGCCGCGGATCCGACACCGATCAGCTGGGCTTCCACGGATCGCGGCATCATCGCCCTCAACCAGGGGCGGTACGAAGAGGCCGAGCGGCTTCTGACCACCGCGAGGGACGGATACCGCGCCGACGGCAACCGGCCGGGCGAGGCCAGCGCCCTGTGCAACCTCGCGCAGCTGTACCAGCGCATCGATCGCACCGACACCGCGGTCTCGCTCGCGCGACAGGGCGTCGAAATCTTCGAGCAACTCGGTCTCACCCTGCGCCTGGCGAACGGACGCTACTCCCTGGGCGTGGCGCTCACCCGTGCCGGACACCTCCGGGAAGGCCTTGAGCAGCTCACGGACGCGCTGACGATCTTCGGCAACAACCGGCAGCGGCTGTGGGAAGGAACGACGCAATTCCGCATAGCGCAACTGCACTTGGCCGCCCATCGCCCCGCCCGGGCCGCGCAGCACGCGGAACAGTCCCTTGCCATCGGGGTCATCGGCGGCGATCTCATCCGGGGCAGCGTGCTGAACACCCTGGGCAAGAGCCTTCACGCACTCGGCCAGTCGGACCGGTCACGGGCCTGCTGGCAGGAGGCCCTGGTTCTCCTGGAGCGGTCGGGAGCGCCGGAAGCCGCCGAGGTGCGCCGCCTGTTGGCGCCGCTGGACGCGGCCTGAGCCCGCGGTCGGCCACGTTCATCGAACGTTTATGACCCGCTGGCATGCTCCACTCCACGGTCCGTCGCGTCGGGGGGCATGCGGGCCGTACGAGCCCACTGGGGGGTGGGCTCCACCACATGTCTCTGACCGGCGATACTCGGGGGAATCGCCGGTCAGGGGCGCCTGGTCCACTTTGAACATCACTCCCAGGGGGAGCGTGAACATGAGCAGCACCGAGAAGCAGACGACCGACATCACCACGATGGAGAACCACTCGCCTGTGCCGCCGGTCCTCACCGAACCGACAACGCAGGAGACCCGGACGGCCACGCCGGCGACCGGGGACGAGATCATCACTCTCGAGAACCACTCGCCCGCTCCGCCCGTCCTGGGTCTGGACGGCAAGTAGGCCTTTCACCGGGCAGGGACCGGCCGCGACGCCTCGGAGGGGGAGCCGTCGCGGCCGGAACATGTACGAAGGCCGCCCCGGCGCAGTGAGCGCCGGAGCGGCCTTCGCCGTGTCGGGGAGGAATCAGTCCGTGCCGAATTCCATCGCCGCCCGGTCCAGCAGGGCGTCGTCCTCGTCGACCTCGCCGCGGGAGGCGATGGCCTCGGCGCCGCCCTCGGGCATCTCCGGCATGGTGCCGATGAGGCCGGTCGCGGCCGCCTGGGCCGCGCCGATGACGGGGCTGCCGGTGCCGATCAGGCCGAGGCCGGCGTACTGCTCCAGCTTGGCGCGCGAGTCGGCGATGTCGAGGTTGCGCATGGTGAGCTGGCCGATCCGGTCCAGCGGGCCGAACGCGGAGTCCTCGGTGCGCTCCATCGACAGCTTGTCCGGGTGGTAGCTGAACGCGGGGCCCGTGGTGTCGAGGATCGAGTAGTCCTCGCCGCGCCGCAGCCGCAGGGTGACCTCGCCGGTGATGGCGGCGCCGACCCAGCGCTGGAGCGACTCGCGGATCATCAGGGCCTGCGGGTCCAGCCAGCGGCCCTCGTACATGAGGCGGCCCAGGCGCCGGCCCTCGTTGTGGTACTGGGCGAGGGTGTCCTCGTTGTGGATCGCGTTGACGAGGCGCTCGTAGGCCGCGTGCAGCAGGGCCATGCCGGGCGCCTCGTAGATGCCGCGGCTCTTGGCCTCGATGATCCGGTTCTCGATCTGGTCGGACATGCCGAGGCCGTGGCGGCCTCCGATGGCGTTGGCCTCCATGACCAGGTCGACGGGGGAGGCGAACTCCTTGCCGTTGATCGACACGGGGCGGCCCTGCTCGAAGCCGATCGTCACGTCCTCGGCGGCGATCTCGACCGAGGGGTCCCAGAACCGGACGCCCATGATCGGCTCGACGGTCTCGACGCCGGTGTCGAGGTGCTCCAGCGTCTTGGCCTCGTGGGTGGCGCCCCAGATGTTGGCGTCGGTGGAGTACGCCTTCTCCGTGCTGTCCCGGTAGGGCAGCTCATGGGCGAGCAGCCACTCCGACATCTCCTTGCGGCCGCCCAGCTCGGTCACGAAGTCCGCGTCCAGCCAGGGCTTGTAGATCCGCAGGTGCGGGTTGGCGAGCAGACCGTAGCGGTAGAACCGCTCGATGTCGTTGCCCTTGAAGGTCGAGCCGTCGCCCCAGATCTGGACGTCGTCCTCGAGCATGGCCCGGACCAGCAGGGTGCCGGTGACGGCGCGGCCGAGCGGGGTGGTGTTGAAGTACGCCCGCCCGCCCGAGCGGATGTGGAACGCGCCGCAGGTGAGCGCGGCCAGGCCCTCTTCGACCAGTGCCGCGCGGCAGTCGACCAGGCGCGCGATCTCGGCACCGTAGGTCTTCGCGCGACCGGGCACGGAGGCGATGTCGGGCTCGTCGTACTGGCCGATGTCGGCGGTGTACGTGCACGGGATGGCGCCCTTGTCGCGCATCCACGCGACCGCGACCGAGGTGTCGAGGCCGCCGGAGAAGGCGATGCCGACGCGTTCCCCCGTGGGAAGGGAGGTGAGGACCTTGGACATAGGAAGAGTATGCACCACAATGCATGATCATGCAAAGCCTGTGCCGCGGAGCTCTCCCTTCACCACCTTCCCACTCGCGTTCCTCGGCAGCTCGCCCAGGAACTCCACCGCCCGCGGCACCTTGTAGTTCGCCATTTCGCGCCGCGCCCAGGCGATCAGATCGTCCGCGGTGAGCACCGAGCCGCCCCGCCGCACCACGTACGCCTTGCCCACCTCGCCGAGCCGGGCGTCCGGGACGCCGACGACGGCGACGTCCATGACGTCGGGGTGCAGGCCGAGCAGCTGCTCTATCTCCGCCGGGTAGGCGTTGAAGCCGCCGACGATGTACATGTCCTTGATCCGGTCGGTGATCCGCAGATTGCCCGCGCCGTCCAGCACCCCGACGTCGCCGGTGCGCAGCCAGCCGTCCGCCGTGCGTACCTCGGCCGTGGCCGCCTCGTCCTCGTAGTAGCCGCGCATCACGTTGAAGCCGCGGACCAGCACCTCGCCGGGCTCGCCGGGGGGCGCCGCCACCCGCACCTCGACCCCGGGGATCGCGCGGCCCGAGGTGTGCGCGATCACCGACGGGTCGTCGCCGCGCCGGCACATCGTGACGATGCCGCTCGCCTCCGAGAGGCCGTACGCCGTGAGGACCGTGGCCACGCCCAGCTCGCCGCGCAGCCGCTCGACGAGCCGCAGCGGGACGACGGCCGCGCCGGTCACCACCAGCCGCAGTGCCGACAGGTCGTGGGCGTCGCGCGAGGCGTGGTCGAGGAGGGACTGGTGCAGGGTCGGCGGGCCGGGCAGCACGGACACCCGTTCCGCCGCCAGGTTCGCCAGGACCGTGTCCACGTTGAACACCGGCTGCGGGATCATCGTCGCGCCCCGCATCAGACAGGCGATCACGCCGGCCTTGTAGCCGAAGGTGTGGAAGAAGGGGTTCACGATCAGATAGCGGTCCCCCCGCTCCAGGCCCGCCAGATCGCTCCAGATCTCGTAGCCCCGCAGGGTCTGCGCGTGGGTGATCACCGCACCCTTGGGCCGGCCCGTCGTGCCGGAGGTGAAGACGATGTCCGACGGCCAGTCCGCGCGGACCTCGTCCGCCCGCGCCCGGACCTCCGCCCCGCCCACGCCCTCCCCGCTCGCCAGGAAGTCCTTCCAGGTGCGGAAGTCCGCGGGGGCGTCGTCGGAGAGGACGACCACCTGCTCCAGCGCCGGCAGCCCGGGCAGCGGGCCGCCGGCCCCCACGGCGCCCTCCCCGGCCGCCCGCCGCAGCGAGGCCACGTACGACGTGCCGAGGAAGGTGCCGGTCACGAAGAGCAGCCCGGCCCCGCTGCGGCGCAGCACGTCCGCGGCCTCCGTCCCCTTGAACCGGGTGTTGAGCGGCACCAGCACCGCGCCCGCCGAGACCGCGCCGAGCGCCGCGACCATCCAGTCCAGCGAGTTCGGCGCCCAGATGCCCACCCGGTCGCCGGGCACGACCCCGTTCGCCAGGCACGCGGCCGCCGCGCGCTCGACGCGGGCGCCGAGTTCGGCGTACGAGATCCTCGTGCGGCCCTCCACCACCGCCTCGGTGTCCGCGTACCGCGTCGCGGCCCAGCGGACCAGACCCGGGATGCTCTCCCACTCCATCTCTGCGCCCACCGCACGCCTCCCACCACGACGAACCCAGGAGCTGACTACCCGTCAGATTAGCGGTAGCCTGACGACCTGTCAGCTCGCTCGTCCGTCTCGGAGGTGTGCGCACGGTGACCGAAGGACCAGGCATCAAGGACGCCACCGCGATCGTCGGAATCGGCCAGACCGCCTTCGCCCGCCACCTTCCCGAGGACGAGCGGACACTCGCCTGCCGGGCCGTCCTCGCCGCCCTCGACGACGCCGGGATCGCGCCCGGCGAGGTGGACGCGCTCGCCTCCTACACGATGGAGGAGACCGACGAGGTGGAGCTGGCCAAGGCCGTCGGCTTCGGGGACCTCACCTTCTTCAGCAAGGTCGGCTTCGGGGGCGGCGGTTCCTGCGCGACCGTGGCCCACCTGGCCGGCGCGATCGCCGCCGGGCAGGCCACGGTGGGGGTCGCCTGGCGGTCCCGCAAGCGCGGCAGCGGCCCCCGCCCGTGGACGAACACCTCCGTCCAGCTCCCCACCCCGGCCCAGTGGACCCGCCCCTTCGGCCTGCTGCGGCCCGCCGACGAGATAGCCATGCTGGCCCGCCGCTACCTCCACGAGTACGGCGCCACCCGCGACCACCTCTTCAACGTCGCCCTCGCCTGCCGCAACCGGGCCAACCAGAACCCGGCCGCGATCATGTACGAACGCCCGCTCACCCGCGAGATGTACATGACCTCCCGCTGGATCAGCGAGCCGCTCTGCCTCTACGACAACTGCCTGGAGACGGACGGCGCGCTGGCCTGCGTGATCGTCTCCCGTGAACGCGCCCGCGACTGCCGCCACCGGCCCGTGTACGTGCACTCCGCCGCCCAGGGACTGCCCGCCCAGCACCACGGCATGGTCAACTACTGGAACGACGACCCCCTCACCGGACCGGCCTGGGCGGCGGCCCGGCACCTGTGGAAGCACGCCGACCTCACCCCCTCGGACGTCGACGTCGCCCAGATCTACGACGCGTTCACCCCGCTCGTGCCGCTCTCCCTGGAGGGCTACGGCTTCTGCGGCCGGGGCGAGGGCGGTGCCTTCACCGAGGGCGGCGCCCTGGAGATCGGCGGCCGACTGCCGGTGAACACCGGCGGCGGCGGGCTCAGCGAGGCCTACGTCCACGGCTTCAACCTGATCAACGAAGGCGTCAAGCAGCTGCGCGGCACCAGCACCGCCCAGGTGCCGGGCGCCGCCACCTGCCTCGTCACCGCCGGCGAAGGCGTCCCCACCTCCGCCCTGCTGCTGAGGAGCTGACCCGTGCTGACCCCCGTCACCGACGCCGACGGCGCCCCCTTCTGGCGGTACGCCGCCCAGGGCGAACTCCGCGTCCAGACCTGCTCCGACTGCGAGGAGCCCCGCTTCCCGCCCCGCCCCTGCTGCCCGCGCTGCCGGTCCTTCGCCATCGAGTGGCGGCGGACCTCGGGCCGGGGCCGGATCTGGTCCTACGTCGTCCCGCACCCGCCTCTGCTCCCCGACTACGCCGCCCAGGCGCCGTACAACGTGATCGTCGTGGAACTCGCCGACGCGCCCCGGATCCGGCTCGTGGGGAACCTGGTCAGTCACGCGGGCGCCCGGCTCGACTCCCTCCCGGCCGACCGGATCCGGATCGGCGCCCGCGTCCAGGCCGTCTTCACCGAGGACGGGCTGCCGCAGTGGGTCCTGGAGCGGCCGTGAGCGTGCGTCTGGACACCGACAAGGACACCGGCGTCGCCGTCGTCACCCTCGACCGGCCCGCCCGGCTCAACGCCGTCGACCTCGCCATGGCCGGTGAACTGCGGGAGATCTGGCGGGCGTTGCGCTTCGACGACACCGCACGGGCGATCGTGCTCACCGGGGCGGGCGGGCGGGCCTTCAGCACCGGACTGGACCGGGACGCCGTGGTCCCGCAGCCCGGGTCCCCGTACATGCAGGACGATCCGCTGCTCACCGTCGGACCGAAGGCGAACGACCTCTGGAAGCCGGTCGTCGCCGCCGTGGAGGGGATGGCCTGCGGGGGCGCCTTCTACCTGCTCGGGGAGTGCGAGTTCGTCGTCGCCGGCACCGGGGCCGTGTTCTTCGACCCGCACACCACCTACGGCATGGTCAGCGCGTACGAGTCGGTGCTGATGGCCCAGCGGATGCCGTACGGGGAGGTCGCCCGGATGATGCTCATGGGCACCGCCGAGCGGATCTCGGCCCGGCGGGCGTACGAGATCGGACTGGTCTCCGAACTCACCGAGGCGGGCGGCGCGGTGACCGCCGCCACCGCCTGCGCGGCCGTCGTCGCCGGGTACCCGCCCACGGGCGTCCAGGGCACCGTACGGGCCCTGTGGGCGGCGAAGGAGGCGGCGCGGGCGGCGGCCTACGCCCAGGCGCCGCATCTCATCGCGCTCGGCAACCTGCCCACGGCGGAACAGGCGCGGCTGTTCACCGGACGCCCGGCGAACGAACCCCGGATCCGCTAGGGGGTGTCTCGCCGATCAGGCCGGATCAGGGAGCGGGGTCCGGTGCCGTGCATCGCAAGGCGGAGGAGGGCGTCATGGCGGAGCCATGGCAACCGACGACAACGCCGCGAGGCGCGGTGCCGGACCCCGCGAGCCCGGCATGATCGGCGAGACATCCCCTAGGACCGGTGGTCACGCGGATTTGGCCACCGGCTCCACTTCGCAGTGGTCCACCTTCGCCGCGTCGGCCGGGTCCAGGTTCACCTGCACCATCGTCCAGTCCCGGGCGGCCACCTTCACCTTCATGGTCCGCTCCTCGACGAAGTCGCCGCTCGCGTCCACGAAGTCGACGTGGAGAAGGAAGACGCCTTCCGTGTCGTTGTAGTTGCTGACGTAGAGCCGGGCGTTCGGGACGTCCGCCGTGGCGCACCGCTCCAGCCTGATGTCGGCGACATCCGTACGCGCGGGCGTCTGCGCGACGGAACCGCCCCCGCCGGTGTCGGTGGTGTCGATGGTGGCGTCGAGGCCGTAGTCGTGGTCACGCGAGGCCGACGGGCCGCTGCTCGACGGGCCGCCGCCCGACGACGAGCCGTCGTGGTCCTGGCCGGAGCTGCTGCACCCGCCGTCGTCGCCACTGTCGTGCCCACGGCTCTTGCCCGTGGAGAAGCCGGTCAGTGCCAGGACCACCAGCACCGACACCGCCGCGAACCTGAGTCTGTTCCCCCGTCGATCCATGACCGTCACCCTAGGCAACGCCTGTCACGGCCATGTCACCACCTGGCCACCGGGCCGCCCCGGGCGTAGCGTCGGGGGTGAGGGTGGCCGTGAGGCCGCTCCCCGTAGTGACGGCCGCCGTCTGGATCCCCTTCCGTGCACCCGGCACGACGGCCGTCCCGGATCGGCGCGGGGTCAGGCGGTGCGCGCCGTGCCCGTGCCCTTCTCCGCGTCCAGCGCGTACACGCAGCGGTCCTTGCTGCACGCGTACACGACGCCGTCACGGACCACCGGGGAGCCGGTGATCTCGCCGCCGGTCGCCAGCTTCCAGCGCAGCCGGCCGTCGTCGGCCTTGAGGGTGTAGAGCAGGTGGTCCGAGGAACCGAAGTGGATACGGCCCTCCGCGACCGCCGGGGCGCCCACGATGTCGCCGCCCGCCTGGAAGCGCCACTTGGGCGTGCCCGTGACCGCGTCCAGGGTGTACAGGCCCTTGCCGCTGCCGACGTGGACATGGCCCGCCGCCACCAGCACCGGGTCGATGGAGGCCCGCGCCTCGGTCGCGATCCGCCAGCGGTCGCGGCCGTCGACGGCGTCGAGGGCGTACACCGTGCCGAGGTAGTCGGCCAGGTACACGCCGCCGCCGGTCACCGCGGGGCCCGGGACGAACGCCGGCGGGGACAGGAAGACCGCCGGGGCCTCGAAGTGCCAGCGCACCATGCCGCTCGCCACGTCCACGGCGAGCACCCGGGTGCCGGCCGAGAGATAGACGTAACCGTCGGGGGCGGGCGTGACACGGACCGGGACGCCACCGCAGGACGCCGCGTCGCCGATGGGGTACGCCCAGCGCTCCTCACCCGTTCGGGCGTCCAGGGCTCTGAGCCGGGCGTCCTGCCAGACGTAGACCGTGCCGTCGTGCAGCGCGGGACCCGCCTCGGGGGACTCGAAGTCGGTCTGGCAGCCGGAGATCTCCCACAGCTTCTGGCCGCTGGAGGCCTCCCAGGCCTGGACCCCGCCACCGCGCGTGCCGGTGATGACCGTGCCCCGCTCGGCCTTGAGGGAGTACACCCAGGCGTCCGTCTGGAGGCGCCACAGATCGGCGCCCTCACGGGCCTCCAGGGCGAAGAGCGTGGGGCCGTCGGAGGCGTGCACCCGGCCGTCGGCGACCGCCATCGACCAGGCCACGTCCCGCGTCTTGAAGCGGCGCCGGCCGGTGGCCACGTCCAGGGCGTGCACCTCGAAGGAGGTGACGTAGACGAGGTCGCCCGCGACCGCCGGGGTCCCCCACACGTCGTTGGACATGCGGAAGCGCCACGGACGCCAGCCCGCCGGGGTCTCCGGGGGGCCGCTCTGCGTGGCCGGGAGGGCGGTGTTGACGCCGTTGGCGCCCTGGCCGATCCGGGTCCAGGAGGCGACCAGGCCGGGCTCGGGCACGGGGGCCTTCACGGCGGCGGTGGCGCGTACGTCGGCGACGCGCGGGCCGGGCCCGATCGGCACGGCCGCGCCGACCAGCCGGACGGGACCGGTGTCGGGGGCACCGACCACGGCGGGCGCGGGCACCGGCGGGGACGGGACGACCGGGTCGTGGGACGGCGGGGGCGGTACGGCCGGGCGGGCCATGCCCACTCCGCCGCCTCCGCCGCCGCTGCGCGGGCTCACGGGGGCCGGCTTGACCGGCCTCAGGCCGCCGCGGCGGGTCTCGATGAGGGTGACGGCCTTCTCGGGCAGCCACGCCGACGCCGTACCGCTGTCGTCGGAGCCGGAGCCGAAGAGATGGGGGGCGAGCTGGGCCTGGAGGTCGGCCGGGTTGGGGCGGCCCGTCGCCTCCATCTGCATACAGGACTCGATGAGCGGCCGCAGCTCGTCCGGCAGGCCCTCCAGGTCAGGGCCCTCGCGCAGCAGCATGAAGACCGTCTCGACCGGGTTGGCGCCGTGGAACGGCGGATGGCCGGTGGCGGCGAAGACGAGCATCGAGCCGAGCGAGAAGACATCGCTGGCGCCGGTGACGCTCCGGGAGTCCTTGGCCTGTTCGGGGGACATGTAGGCGGGCGTGCCGACAGCCACGTTCGTCATCGTCAAACGTGTGTTCGAGACGCCGGACGCGATACCGAAGTCGATCACCCGGGGGCCGTCCTCGACGACGAGGACGTTCGACGGCTTGAGGTCACGGTGGACGAGCCCGGCGCCGTGGATCGACTGGAGCGCCTCCGCGACACCCGCCGCCAGCCAGCGCACCGCCTGGGCCGGCATCGGCCCGCACTCGTTCACTATTTCTTCGAGGGAGGGCGCGGGCACATAGGCCGTGGCCAGCCAGGGCACCGCGGCACGCGGATCGGCGTCGACGACCGCGGCCGTGTAGAAGCCGGAGACCGCCCGGGCCGCCTCCACCTCGCGCGTGAAGCGCACACGGAAGAGCTGGTCCTCGGCCAGCTCGGTGCGGACCGTCTTGATCGCCACGCGCCGTCCGGACGCCGAGCGTGCCAGATAGACCAGCCCCATGCCGCCGGCACCCAGCCGTCCCAGCACCTCGAACGGCCCGATCCGCCGCGGATCGTGCTGCGTCAGCTGATCCACCACTTGCCTGCCACCTCCCCGTACGAGCCCTGTCACCCACTTGTGTACACGGGCCCCGTGCAGCGTCTCACCACCGCACCGCCATGGCGGCACGCACCCCGATTCTTCCTGGCCGGGCGGCCGGTTGCGAACCCGGGGGCAATCGGGGTGTCTCATTTCATATGCGGGCAATCGTGTACGTCACGCACACCGATCAGCGCTGGAGCAGCGCGAACGACGCCCCCTGATTGTCCGTGACGACGGCCACCGTGCCGTACGAGGCGTCGAACGGACCCGCCTGGACCCGCCCGCCGAGCCGGGTCACCGCCCCGACGGCCGCCTCGCAGTCCTGCACCCCGAAGTGGACGAGGAAGTGCGGCGGCATGACGTCCGCGAAGACGTCCCCGACGGGCGCCCGGCCGAAGTCGGGCTCGGCCCCGGGCCCGAAGAGGGCCTCGTGGAAGAGATGGCCGTAGAAGGTGTTGGCGGCCTCGGTGTCCCGGGCGTACAGCTGCGCCCAGGCGAAGGTGCCGGGGGTGTGGCGGATGCCGAAGCCGGAGTGTCCGCCGGGGGGCGGGCCCGCCTGCCAGAGGCCGAAGACGGCCCCCTCGGGGTCGGCGGCGAGGGCGGCGGTGCCCAGGCCGTCCACCGGGAACGGGGCCATCACCACCTGCCCGCCGGCCGCCCGGATCCGCCGGGTGGTGGCCGCCGCGTCCGGGGTGGCGAAGTACACCGTCCAGACGGTGGGCATCCGGCCGTCCGTCTTGTGGGCGAGCGCGGCCACGACCGCCCCGTCCAGCCGGGCCCACACCGAGGACGCGGTGGCGTCCTCGAAGGTCCACCCGAAGAGCTCACCGTAGAACCGCCTGCCCGCGTCCACGTCGGGGAGTTGCGCGTCCACCCAGCAGGGGACGCCCTCGGGGTATCCCGCCGGGTAACCCCCTGTGTACACCGATGCCCTGTTTTCGGCCATGCAGCCAAACTAACGGCGGTTCACGCAGCCCGCAGACCAGGCACACCCGTCTCCGCACCCCCGCGCACCCCATTTGCAGTCGGCCGAATCGCGCTCCGATCACCCCTCGGTAAGCTGACGGCATGACAGGACAAGTGCGTACCGTCGACGGCCGCGTGGCCGGTCGGCGCGGGCAGGCGACGCGGCAGAAGCTGCTGGACTGCCTCAGCGAGATGCTCAGCTCTTCTCCGTACCGCGACGTCAAGGTCATCGACGTCGCCCGGAAGGCGGGCACTTCGCCCGCGACCTTCTACCAGTACTTCCCGGACGTCGAGGGCGCCGTCCTGGAGATCGCCGAGCAAATGGCCGCCGAGGGCGCCGGGTTGACCGAGGTACTGGAAGGCCGGTCCTGGGTCGGCAAGGCCGGCTGGCAGACGGCACAGGAACTCGTCGACGGGTTCCTGGAGTTCTGGAAGAGGAACGACGCGATCCTTCGCGTGGTCGACCTCGGCGCGGCCGAGGGCGACAAGCGCTTCTACAAGCTCCGTATGAAGATCCTGAACTCGGTGAACAACTCCCTGGTGGACGCGGTCACCGAGCTCCAGGCCAAGGGCAGGGTCGACAAGGACGTGAACCCGGCCGCGATCGCCGGTTCGCTCGTCGCGATGCTCGCGGCCGTCGCCTCGCACCAGAAGGGCTTCCAGACGTGGGGCGTCAAGCAGGCTGAACTGAAGCCGAACCTGGCGCTGTTGGTGCACCTGGGCATCACCGGCAAGAAGCCGACGAAGTAGCCCGCACACCCGCACACCCCTTTGCTCCCACGCTCAAGTCCTGTCTGGCAGGCGGCGGTTCACCTTCGGGTGGCCGCCGCCTGCCGCGCTGTGCGGGCAACGGACCGAGACGGGAAGGCCGTCGGGCCGGATGACGCCCGGACGGGAAGGCGCCCGGACGGGGAGGGGCCCGGACGGGGAGGGGCCCGGACGGGGAGGGGCTCAGGCGGGCAGCGGGCGGTCCTTGACCACGTGCTTCATCACCAGCGTGGACGTCAGCCGTTGCACCCCGGGCAGGGTCGCGAGCCGCTCGTCGTACAGCCGCTGGAAGGCCGCGAGGTCGGCGGTGGCCACCCGCAGCAGATAGTCGGGCTCCCCGAACAGCCGCTGGGCGTCCAGAACGTGCTCCACCTCACCGACCGCCCGCTCGAACTCGACGACCGTGTCCCGGTCCTCCTGCCGCATGGACACGAAGACCAGCGCCTCGAAGGCCAGCCCGACGGCCGTCGGCTCCACCACCGCCCGGTAGCCGCTGATCGCCCCGGACCGCTCCAGCTCGCGCAGCCGGCGGTGGCACGGCGAGACGCTGAGGCGCACCCGCGCGGCCAGCTCGGTCACGGTCAGCCGCCCGTCCTGCTGAAGTTCGGCAAGAATCTTCCGGTCCACGTCGTCCATGAGGCAGATCTTCCCTCAGTATTCCCCGTTTCGGGAAAACATCGGGAACACTTTTGGCCACATCACGCCTAATGTCACCATCATGGACTCCGGAACCCTCCTCTCCTTCCTCGCCGTCGACCTGCTGCTGGTCTGCATACCGGGCGCCGACTGGGCGTATGTGATCTCCGCCGGGCTGCGCGGCCGCTCGGTGGGCGCCGCGGTGGCCGGACTGGTGAGCGGCTACGCCCTGCACACGGCGCTCGCGACGGCGGGCCTCGCGGTTCTGGTGGCCGGTTCCCCGGCCCTCCTGACCGTGCTGACGGTGGCGGGCGCGGCGTACCTGGTGTGGCTGGGGTGGAGCGTGCTGCGGCGGCCGGGGGTGCCGGGGGCGGGCGAGGCGGTCACGGCGGGCGGGGTACGGGTCTTCCTGCGGGGCGCCACGATCAGTGGCCTGAACCCGAAGGGGCTGCTCCTCTACCTCTCCGTCCTGCCGCAGTTCCTGGCATCGGGAGAGGGACACCTGCCCATCGCCGCCCAGACGGCCGCCCTCGGGCTGCTGCACATGGCGTGCTGCGCGGCCGTCTACCTCACGGTGGGCGTCCTGGCCCGCGCCCTCCTGGGCGCCCGCCCGGCGGCGGCCCGCGCGGTGACCCGGACCTCCGGCGCGGCGATGCTGGGCATCGGGGCGTTTCTGCTGATCCAGCGGGCGTTCTAGAAAGGCCCCGGGCCGGCCGAGGCCCGCCTCAAGGACACGGCCTCATCCGCGGGAGATCCGGAACAGCCGTATCTCCCGTTCCACCCGCGCCTGGTACGTGGCGTACGGCGGCCAGAACGCGAGCAGTTCCTTCCATACGGCCCCCCGCTCCTCCCCCGTCAGCAGCCGGGCCGTCACCGGGATGTCGGCACCCTTCCAGTTGATCTCGGCGGCGGGGTGGGCGAGCAGGTTCGCGGTCCAGGCCGGGTGCCCCGTACGGCCGAAGTTGGAGCCGACGAGGATCCAGCCGTGACCGTCGGACTCGGGCATGCAGGCCAGCGGTGTCCGCCGCGGCAGCCCGCTTCGCGCTCCGGTCGAGGTGAGGATCACCCCCGGCAGCATCTGGGCGCTGAGCAGCACCTTTCCCCGGGTGAGCCGGTGCACGGCCCGGTCGAGCGCGGGAACGACGTGCGGGGCGACCTTCGCGAAGGTCCGGGTCGAGGAGATCTTCTGCACCACGCGGACGCCGATCACACCGCCACCTCCGTACGCTCGAAGAGTCCGGCCTCGTCGGCCGCGTGGGCGCGCAGCCGGTGGACCGGCCCGAACAGCAGCTCGTCGCCCGCGGCCCGCTTGAAGTACAGGTGGGCCTCGTGCTCCCAGGTGAAGCCGATGCCGCCGTGCAGCTGGACCGCCTCCCCGGCGGCGGTCCGCAGCGCCTCCAGTGCCTGGGCGAGCGCCAGCCCGCCGGCCCGCTCGCCGCGGCCGGCCGCCCAGGCGGCGTAGTAGGCGGCGGACCGGGCCGCCTGCACCGTCACGTACACATCGGCCAGCCGGTGCTGGACGGCCTGGAAGGACCCGATGGCCCGTCCGAACTGCTCCCGCCGCCCGACGTACTCCACGGTCCGCTCCAGCGCCCGCCCGGCGGCCCCGACGGCCTCGCAGGCGAGCACGGCGGCGGCACGGTCCCCGGTCCGGGACAGCGCGCCGGCGACGTCCGCGTCCTCGTTCCCCAGCAGCTCGGCGGCCACCTGCCGGAGCTGGACGCGCCCCTGCGGCCGGGTGGGGTCGAGGGCGGTCTGCCGCTGCCGGACGAGCCCCGGGGCGTCCGGCCGGACCAGGAACAGCAGCGCCCGCGACCGTACGAACCCGCCGGTGTGGGCGGCGACGACCAGCAGGGCGGCGCTGTGCCCGTCGAGCACCTGCGCGGCCTCCCCGTACAGCTGCCAGCCGTCCCCGGCGCGGCGGGCCTGGACCCCGCCGGCCCGGCCGCCCCCGGCCCAGTCGCCGTCGTTCGCGCCGCCGAGGGCGAGGGCGGTGGTCAGGTGCGGTGCCGGGACGGCGAGGGCGGCGGTCAGGCGGCCCTCGGCGATACGCGGCAGCAGGTCGGCGCGCTGGGCGTCGGTGCCGAGGGCGAGGATCAGCGGCGCGGCGAGGACGGACGTCGCGAGGAACGGGGAGGGGGCGAGCGCCCGGCCGGTCTCCTCGGCGGCGAGGGCGAGGTCGGTGACCGGGCAGCCGATCCCGCCGTACGTCTCCGGGAGGGCGAGCCCGGGGAGGCCGAGCCGGTCGGCGAGGGCGGTCCACAGGGCGGGGTCGTGCCCGGCGGGGGTGTCCAGGGCGGCCCGCAGCTCCTCGGGGCCGCAGCGTTTGTGGAGCAGTTCCCGCAGCGTGCGGCGGATCTCGTCCTGCTCGGCGGTGAAACTGGGGTCCATGGCGGGCACACTCCCTCCGGATCTGACGGTCCGTCATATTAGGCCGGACGAACGGGAATGCCCAGGCGTACGGCACCTGCCGCCCTCCCCGTATCTGATGTAGCGTCAGATTCATGGCTCGAGGGAACCCTGGGAACCGCAAGGTGGCCGTGGTCGGCGTGGCCCTCTCCGACTGCGGCCGCGTGGCCGACACCACCCCGTACGCCCTGCACGCCCAGGCGGCCCGCCGCGCGCTGGCGGACGCGGGCCTGGACCGGTCGCTGGTGGACGGTTTCGCCTCCGCCGGCCTCGGCACCCTGGCCCCCGTCGAGGTGGCCGACTACCTGGGCCTGCGCCCCACCTGGGTGGACTCCACCTCGGTCGGCGGCTCGACCTGGGAGGTCATGGCGGCGCACGCGGCCGACGCGATCGCGGCCGGCCACGCGAACGCCGTCCTGCTGGTCTACGGCTCCACGGCCCGCGCGGACATCCGGGCGGGCCGGCGCACGGGCACGTTCGCCTTCGGCGGGCGCGGCCCGCTCCAGTTCGAGGTGCCCTACGGCCACACACTGGTCGCCAAGTACGCGATGGCCGCCCGCCGCCACATGCTCCGGTTCGGCACGACCATCGAGCAGTTGGCGGAGGTGGCGGTCCAGGCCAGGGCGAACGCGGCCCTCAACCCGGAGGCGATGTTCCGCGACCCGGTGACGGTGGACGACGTCCTGTCCGGCCCGATGATCGCCGACCCGTTCACGAAGCTCCACTGCTGCATCCGCTCGGACGGCGGCGCGGCGGTCCTGCTGGCGGCCGAGGAGTACGTACGGGACTGCCGTACGGCCCCCGTCTGGATCCTCGGCACCGGCGAGCACGTCTCGCACGCGAGCATGTCGGAGTGGGAGGACTTCACGGTGTCCCCGGCGGCGGTCGGCGGGCGGTCGGCGTTCGCGCGGGCCGGGGTGCGGCCGGACGAGATGGACTTCGCGGAGATCTACGACGCGTTCACCTACATGACGCTGGTGACCCTGGAGGACCTGGGCTTCTGCGCGAAGGGCGAAGGCGGGGCGTTCGTGGAGAAGGGGCGGCTCCGGGTGGCGGGCGGCGAGCTGCCGGTCAACACGGACGGGGGCGGCCTCTCGGCCCAGCACCCCGGGATGCGGGGCCTGTTCCTGCTGGTGGAGGCGGTACGGCAACTGCGCGGCGAGGCGGGGGAACGGCAGGTGCGGCGCGCGGACGGCGGGTTGCCGCGCCTGGGGGTGGCGTCCGGGACCGGCGGGTGGTTCTGCTCGTCGGGGACGGTGGTGCTGGGGCGGGAGTGACGGACGCGAGAGGTGGTCGGCGGGAAAAAGTGATCGCCGGCCGGAGGACGGCAACCTTTTCGCGTCCGGCGACGACCGACGAGTCCGAAGCTTTGCCGGACGTGCTCCGCCGAACCGCGTAAGGATTCCTCCGTGCCCTCCTCCTCGCACCGCCGCGCCCGCCCCGAGCGGCGCACCGCCCGTACCCCGGTCGTCGCCGTGGTGGCCGTGGCCGCCGTGGCGCTCGTCGTGTCCCTGGTGGTGGCCCTGCGCCCCGACGGCGGCACGGGCGACGGCCCGGACAAGGTCGCGCCGGTGGCCGGGGCGGGCGCGAGCGGGTCGCCGACGGCGGCAGCGGCGTCACCGTCCCCGAAGCCGTCGGCGTCCCGGAAGCCGAGCCCGACGGCCGAGGCGAGCACGACCCCCTCGGCGACCCCGACCACGCCGTCGGCCCGTCCCTCCGCGAGGAGCACACCGCAGGCGGCGGCCGCGGGCGCACTGGCCGGCCGTATCCGCCCCGGCACCACCTACCGGGGCGTGGCCACCTCCTACGACCTCGGCGACGGCGACGGCGCCTGCTCCTTCGGCCCGACCGCCGACGTGATGACCGCGGCGATGAACACCGCGGACTACGAGACGTCGAAGGCGTGCGGGGCGTACGTGCTGGTCCGGGCGGGCGGCAAGTCCCTCACGGTCCGCATCACGAACGAGTGCCCGGCGCCCTGCCAGGCTGGCCAACTGGACCTCGGCCGCCAGGCGTTCGCCAAGCTGGCCCCGCTCTCGGCGGGCCGGATCGCGATCAGCTGGAGCCTGCTGAGCCCGGCGACGTCCGACACGGTCTCGATCCGCTACAAGACGGGCTCCACCCGGTACTGGTGCGGTATCCAGGCGATCGGCCACCGCAACCCGCTGGCCCGCCTGGAGGTCCGCACGAGCGCCGGCGCGTGGATCGGCCTCCCGCGCGCGGAGTACAACTACTTCCTCTCCGAGCAGGGCACCGGCTGCGGGGGCACGATCAGGCTGACGGACATCTACGGGGAGCGGCTGACGGTGTCCGGGCTCCCGGTACGGGCGGAAGCGGTGCAGGGGACGGGCGTGCAGTTCGCCCGGCACTGATCGCGGTCGCCCGGCGCCGACGGCCGGTGGCCCGGCACCGCCCCGCGCCGGACACTCGGGATACTCCTGTCATGGCTACGGATCTTCATGAGCTGCTGAGGTCGCTGCGGGTGTGGGCCCCGGAGGCGACGGAGTTGCGCCCCTTCGACCCGGCGTCGGCGCCCGGGACCCCGCTGGCCCTCTTCACGGAGTGGTTCGCGGAGGCGGTGGCGGCGGGCGAGCGCGAGCCGCACACCATGACGCTGGCGACGACGGACGAGGACGGCCTCCCGGACGCCCGGATCGTGATGCTGCACGGCGCGGACGCGGACGGCTGGTCCTTCGGGACCCACGCCACGAGCCGCAAGGGCCGCCAGCTCGCCGCCCGCCGGTACGCGGCCCTCACCTTCTACTGGCCGGCGCTGGGCCGCCAGGTCCGTGTCCGCGGCCCGGTCGCCGTCGCGCCCGCCCGAGCGGCCCAGGCCGATCTGCACGCCCGCTCGACGGGCGCCCTGGCCGCGGCGCTGACCGGCCGCCAGAGCGAGCCCCTGACCTCGCTGGAGGAACTGGCGCACACCTCGGAGGCGGCCTGGCGGCACGCCCAGGAGAACCCCACGGCGGAGTCCGAGACCTGGACCCTGTACCACCTGCACCCGGACGAGGCGGAGTTCTTCCAGGGGGACCCGCAACGCCGTCACGTGCGACTGAGCTACCGCCGGCAGGAGGACGGCTGGACGCGCGGGCTGCTGTGGCCGTAGGCCACCGACAGGGCGCCGGGCACGGGGGCGTGCGGCGCGGGTACGGCCGTTCGGCCCTTCCCGGTTGCCGCCCCGTTACCGGACTTCTGTGATGATTCAGGGCATTTACGCCCCGGCGACGCATCCCACGGGGGTATCAGTGACATTCCGTCGATGGTGCGCGGGCCTGGCCGCGACAGCCGGACTCGCCGGCTCCCTTCTCGTCGGGCGACTGGGTCGTCGGCGTCCGGCAGCGGGACGTACGCACGGTGCTGGAGCGCTTCCCCGACGAGGACGGGGCGTGCCGCCGCCTGTACGCCCTGCCGACCGCCGAGGGACCGCCGTCCGTGCCGCTCACCCCCGAGGAGGCCGGACGGCTCCTGGGCCGGCCGGCCCGGCACGAGGGCGGCTGCCCGCCGCCCTGACCGGCCGGCGCACGGGCCCGGCCCCGCGTGCCGGTCAGGTCCCGGCGCGCTGATAGGCGCGGGCGCCCGCCCGCGGCAGCACCGCCCACATCCGGGTGCCGCCACCGGGTTCACGGTCTCCCCCGATGCCCCACTCCCCCCGGCAGGCCCGTACGACCTCGTCCAGCAGGCGCAGGGACACCCTCCGGTTGAGGACGCAGATGGCGCCCAGGCGGGAGGGGGTGTGCCGGGGGTGGCCGTCGTGGACGGCGACCCGAAGGGCGCTGTCCCGGTAGCGCAGCGACACGTACATCTCCTTCGTGAGCGACAGCCGGTAGGCGGAGGTGGTCAGTTCGCTCACCACCTGGACGACCGGCTCGGTCACCTCGGCCAGGCCGTGCGCCCCGAGGATCGTCCGGCTCACCGCCCGGGCGACACCGGGACTTCGGGGGCCCGCCGGCAGCGTGAAGCCGTAGCAGAGGTCCTCGGGACGGGCGGGCGCGAACGGGGTGTCGACCGGGGCGGAGGTCGGCGACAGGCAGGACATGGCGTCGAGGCGCACGGCAACTCCCTTGGCTCATGGGGGTGTTCCTCCCGAAAGAAGAAGCCGCCCGCCCTGACGTGATGCGCTTCCCCGCAAGCCTGTGACACCCCTGTGGTCGACCCGTGACCGACGGCGCGCCGGGGACCTCGACGCAGGGATCGTCCCGGCGAACGGCAGCGGCTTCAGGGGCGATCCGTGGCGCGCGGATGCCCGGTGCCTGCGAAGGTGATCCAGCAGGTGTCGCGGGACGTGTCCAGGAGGTACCAGACGCGACCGCCGCCGGTCACTTCGATCTGCCACTGCCCACAGATCCGCCCCCGGTACGTACCGTGCGCCAGGCTGCCCTTGAGGCGGTGGTGCCGGGGCGTCTCGCCGGCGGTCCGGGGTCCGTGCGCATGACGGTCCAGGCCCGGTAGGTGTTCTCGCGTGCCTGCTGAGCCAGGTTGTCCCAGCCCTTCGCCGCGGCCGCGTCCGCGAACCGGACCTCCCACTGGCCTTCCGGTACCGGCGGTGCGGCGCGGTCTCCTCGGCCGGCGCTCACACGGCCTCCCGTGGGTCCAGGGCCGGGCCGTAGTCCTCGGTGTGGTGACGGGTCAGTGCGGCCAGCAGGTCGGGGTCGGAGTGGACCTCGGCCGTGTGCTGCCAGGCGATGAGCAGCTGGGCGACGGACGCGCTGTTGCCCACGGAATCCGCCGCCCGCATGGTGTCGACCAGTTCGACGGCGAAGGCGTGGACGTCGGCTTCGGGCAGGAAGCGGACCCAGGGAAACGCATCCGGCAGTATGTCCAGGAGAAGGTCCGTGCTGCCGGGCTCCCGGCGGGCCAGTGCGGCCAGCATCCGCGTCGCGGCCGAGACCACGGTCCGGTCCTGCTCGGCCCGGGTGGCGGTCGTGAGGACGAGATCCTCCCCGTCCCTGCGGTGCAGCAGCAACCGGTGCGACTCCTTGAGCCGGGCAAGGGTCTGTTTGTTCTTGTTCACCAGCTCGGAGAAGTTCACGGCGGAGGCATTCTCGTGGGCCATGACTTCGAAAGTA
This sequence comes from Streptomyces phaeofaciens, assembly GCF_014648915.1. GTDB lineage: Bacteria > Actinomycetota > Actinomycetes > Streptomycetales > Streptomycetaceae > Streptomyces > Streptomyces phaeofaciens. Next base: position 79,169 of record NZ_BMSA01000014.1, read on the forward strand.
CTTCGAAAGTCCTGCCTCCGCCACGGTTCACCTCCGGGCTCACCCGAAAGAGGATGCCGGCTCCGGGTCCGTCGACAGGCGCCCGTGCAGGTGTACGTCGCGGAAGGCGTCCTGTCGTCCCGCCTCCCACATCGCGCCGCGCAGGGTTCCCTCCGGCCGGAAGCCGCACCGTTCCGCGATCCGGCAGGACGCCTCGTGGCCGAGGGCATGGCCCAGTTCGAGGCGGTGCAGGCCGACCTCGGTGAAGGCCCAGCGGGCCGCGAGCAGCAGGGAGCGGGTGGCCACGTGGCGGCCGCGGGCCTCGGGGAGGACCCAGTAGCCGACCCGGGCGACGCTCATGACCCGGTCGATCGCGTGGACGCCGATCTGTCCGAGGACCGTGCCGTCGGCGGCGTCCGTGACACAGAAGGTCATGCCGACACCGGTGGCCACGTCGGCGGCCCTGACCTCCAGGGCAGCCCGGGCGCCCGCGCTGTCGGCGATCGTCCGCAGCGGGGTGTTCCAGCGCCGGAACTCCTCGTCGACGTGCCCGCGCAGCCAGGCGTCCACGTCGGCGGGGGACTCGGGGTCCCAGAGGCGCAAGCGCAGGCCGTGGCCGTGGGGACCGGGGGCGAGAGGGAGGGGGCGCGGCTCGCGGATGTCGGTCATCCGGCCATTGAACACCCCGCGTCTTTCACGCCGCCCGCCGCCCGGCGCGCGGCTCAGGCGGGCCGGAACACCGGCACCCCGTCCCGGAACGCCACCTCCAGCTCCATGCCCGTCCGCAGCAGCCCGTCCTCGTCCTCGCCCGCCTCCACCACCTCGGTCGCCATGCGCGGCCCCTCCGCGAGGTCGACCATGGCGGCGACGTACGGCGTCCGTGCCCCGAAGGGCGGCAGGTCGTTCCTGTGCACCACGGACCAGGTGTAGAGCGTGGCCCGGCCACTGGCGTCCTCCCAGGTCACGGCCTCGCTCCAGCAGTACGGGCAGAACTCCCGGGGGTAGTGGTGGGCCCGCCCGCAGTCCCCGCAGCGCCGGATCAGCAGCCGGCCCTCGGCCGCCGCGTCCCAGTACGTGCGGGTGAAGGCATCGACCTCGGGGACGTCGTACCGCGCCTCCCCCATCGTCACCACCGGTCCTCACCCATCGTCACCACCGGTCCTCGCTCATCAGAACCACCCCAGCACACTGTCCACCGACCACGTCTGCCACGCCATCCCGCCGAGTCCCACCGCCGAGATCAGCGCCATCATCCCGTTCTGCCCCTGCTCGGCCCAGTCATGGATCATGAGGACGAGGTAGATCAGGTTGAGGAGGAGCCCGGCGGCCAGGGCGATCGGGGTGAGGAAGCCGAGCACCAGTCCGAGGCCGAGGGCGAGTTCCGCGTAGACGACGACGTACGCCATCACGCGCGGCCGCGGCTGGACGATCGCCGTGAAGCCCGAACGGACCGCGTTCCAGCGGTGTTTGGCGGCGACGTCCGCCGCCCAGGCGATGCCGGAGCCCTCGAACCAGCTCTTCTTCTCCTTGTGCCGCCAGCTCTCCAGCCACCACAGCCCGAGCCCGATCCGCAGGACGGCCAGCCATTCCGCACCGGTGAGCCAGATCGCATCCATGAATCTGACGGTACGTCAGATCACCGCCGCCGGGAAGCCCATGTATTTCCGATGAGAGAAACCTGTGCGCCCGCGGTGAATCTGTGGGTCCTCCATGAATGGCGCCAGATTGTTGGCAATTTTGTTCGCACTCCCGCTAGGTTCACAGACGCAACCCGACAGCAGCGAGGGAGTGGAACCGTGAAGCACAGGGCAGTCAAGCGCAGGTCGGTCGTCTTGGGCATCGGTGCCACCGCCGGCGTCGCCGCGGTGGGCGGCATCGCCCTGAGCGCGCAGGCGTCCGACGGCACGTCGTCCTCGTCCTCCGCCACGGGGTCCCTGGTCTTCGACCCGGACGCCTACACCGAGCTCACCACCACCGTCACGGACACCGCCGGCGACGACCACGAGGTGACCTACCACTTCTGGAAGGCGATCACCTACGTCGCCGCCCCGGTGGACGAGAAGTACCAGAGCCTGAACGTCAGCGTCCCGGTCGAGATCGACGGCACCGCCGTCGACGCGAGCGACGCACCGATCCTGTTCGCGAACTCCGTCGGCGGCTACATGCCGTCCTCGGTGGCCGACGCCACCGGCATCGGCGCCGGGGGCGGCGGCATGACCGGCGGCGGCGCCCCCGGCGGCGCGCCCACCGGCTCCGCGTCCGCCACCGCCACCGCCTCCGCGTCCGCCAGTGCCTCCGCCGCCCCCAACGCCAACGCGAACACCAACGCCACCGGCGGCGCCCTGAGCAGCAACCAGCTGCTCGCCCTCGCCGCCGGGTACGTCGTCGTCGAGCCCGGCGCCCGCGGCCGCACGCTCACGAACTCCGCCGGCGAGTACTACGGTGTCGCGCCCGCCGCGATCGTCGACCTCAAGGCCGCCGTACGGTACGTACGCGCCAACAAGGGCCGGATCCCGGGCGACACCGACCGGATCGTCTCCGCCGGCACCAGCGCCGGCGGCGCCCTGTCCTCGCTGCTCGGCGCTTCCGGCGACAGCCCGCTCTACGACACGTACCTCGAGGAGCTGGGCGCCGCCGACGCCTCCGACGCGATCTTCGCGACCGGCGCCTGGTGCCCGATCACCGACCTGGAGCACGCCGACGGCGCCTACGAGTGGAACTGGGGCGCCAACGCCCTCGGCACCGGCGAGCAGGTCGACCAGGCGGTGTCGAAGACGCTGCGGTCGCAGTTCGCGGAGTACCAGGCCTCGCTGAAGGTCAAGGGCCTCGGCGGCTTCGGCACGCTGACCGCCCGCAACTACGACGCGTACCTGGTCGAGCGGTACCTGGAGCCGTCCGCCACCACGTATCTCGCGGCCCTCTCCGACGCCGACCGCGCGACCTACCTCGCCGCCAACACCTTCATCACCTGGAAGAACGACCGGGCGTCGTTCTCCTGGGACGACTTCCTCACCCACGTCGGAGCCCGCAAGAAGACCGTTCCGGCCTTCGACGCCTTCGACCTGTCGACCGGCGAGAACAACCTCTTCGGCAAGGGCACCACCCAGGCCCGTCACTTCACGGCGTACGGCCTGAAGAACGACACCACCGGGGTCACCGCCAAGCGTCTGGCCGCCGACATCCCCGAGGTGCTGCGGCTGATGAACCCGATGCACTTCCTGGTCGACAAGCCCAACCCGGGCCGTACCAAGCACTGGTGGATCCGGCTCGGCACGAACGACTCGGACACCTCGCACACGGTCTCCGCCAACATCGCCGCCGCCGCGCACACCCTCGGCGACGACGTGAACCACCTCTACTACTGGGACCAGGGGCACGGCGCCAACACCGACCCGGGCGACTTCATCACGTGGATCGCGAAGGTGACGGGACACAAGAGCCGCAAGAGGTGAGACCGGCCTCCACCGGAACACCGTCCCCCGCCGCGACCGCGGGGGACCCTGAACGCGGCGGCGTCCGTTTCCCGTCATAGCTACCGACGCCGTCCGCCCGCGACGCCTGGCCCAAGCGCACCTGGACCAGGCGTCGCGGTGTCTCCGCACCCGCCCCGGCGCGCCGTTTCTCCACGACCAGGTGAGGTACGTCACCGGTCCCACCCACCTCTCCCCCAAGCGTGATCGATCCGCAACCAATTCCGGTCTTGACCGAGACCCATCAATCGCGCGCGTGATTACGCTCGCGCTCATGGAAGACTCCGCACCGTCCGCGCCCGCCCCCGAGCCCGTCGCGATCACCGCCGCGAACCCCGCCGACCGCCCGGTCTACGTCATCGGCGGCGGCCCCGGCGGACTCGCCACCGCGCACGCCCTGCGCGCCCGGGGGATACGCGCCGTCGTGGTGGAGAAGGCCGACCGGGTCGGCGCGTCCTGGAGCCGCCACTACGACCGGCTGCATCTGCACACCACCCGGCGGCTGTCCGCCCTCCCGGGGCTGAAGATGCCGCGCCGGTTCGGCCGCTGGGTGACACGTGACGACATGGTGCGGTACCTGGAGAAGTACGCCGAGGCCCAGGAGCTGGAGATCGTCACCGGCGTCGAGGTCTCCCGGATCGAGCGCACCGAGGACGGCACCGGCTGGCTGCTGCACGCCAGCGGCGGCCGTGAACTGACCGGTTCGGCGGTCGTCGTCGCCACCGGCTACAACCACACCCCGTACCTGCCCGGCTGGCCGGGCCGCGAGACGTTCGCCGGCGACCTCACGCACGCCGCCGCCTACCGCAACGGCAAGCCCTACGCCGGCCGGGACGTGCTGGTCGTCGGTCTCGGCAACACCGGCGCGGAGATAGCCGTCGACCTGGTGGAGAGCGGCGCCGAGCGGGTCCGGCTCGCGGTGCGCACGGTCCCGCACATCGTCCGCCGCTCGACCGCCGGCTGGCCCGCCCAGTACAGCGGCATCCTCGTCCGGCGCCTGCCGGTCGGCCTCGTCGACCGGATCTGCCGGGTCATGGCGCTGAGCCTGCCCGACCTCTCCGCGCACGGCCTGCCGCGCCCCGACACCGGCCTCTACACCCGCGCGAGACAGGGCGCGATCCCGGTGCAGGACGTCGGTCTGATCGACGCCGTGCGCAAGGGCAGGGTCGAGATCGTGGCCGCCGTGGAGGGCTTCGAGGACGGCGGAAAGGTGGTCCTCGCGGACGGCACCCGGATCTCGCCGGACGCCGTGGTCGCCGCCACCGGGTACGTCCGCGCGCTGGAGACCCTGGTCGGCCACCTCGACGTGCTCGACGAACGCGGCCTCCCGCTCGCGCACGGCCCGCGCGCGCCCCGGAACGCGCCCGGCCTGTACTTCACCGGTTTCACCACCCCGATCAGCGGCACGCTGCGCGAGCTGGTGATCGACGCGGGGCGGATCGCGAACGCCGTGCGCCGCCAACTCCCGTAACCGCAAACCTTCTTACGCGTGCGTCAGATGTGACGAGAGCGTTGTCCCGTGCCCCGGCGCGGAGCAAGAATGTGAGCCCTGTTCACCTTTCCAGCTCCGCCCCCTCTCTACGGAGGCCGCACGTGGCAAGTGAAAGACAGCTCTCCCGCCGCTCCCTGCTCGGCCGCACCGCCGCCGTGGCCGCCGGTGCCGGCGCCCTCACCGCGACCGCCGCCGGTACGGCGTCCGCGGCCACCCGGGACGTGGACGTCGCGATCGTCGGCGCCGGCCTGGCCGGTCTCACCGCGGCCCGCGACCTGGTGGCGGCCGGGCGGACGGTCGCCGTCCTGGAGGCCCGCGACCGGGTCGGCGGGCGAGTGGTCAACCTGCCGCTGGCGGGCGGCGGCGTCACCGAGGGCGGCGGCGAGTTCATCGGCCCCACCCAGACCCGTATCAAGGCGCTCGCCGACTCCCTCGGCGTGGACACCTTCGCCACCTACAACACCGGCAAGAACCTCCTCTACAAGGACGGCAAGAAGACCCCGTACGCCACCGACGGGCTGCTCGGCTCGGTCCCGCCCGTCGACGTGGCCGGGCTCGCCAACGCGGCGATCGTGCAGGCCTCGCTGGACGACATGGCCAAGCAGGTGCCGGTCGACGCGCCGTGGACCGCCGCGAAGGCGCAGGAGTGGGACCGGCAGACCTTCGAGACCTGGCTGCGCGCCAACGCCGTGGTGCCGTCCGCCAAGTTCCTCATGGACGTGGCCTGCACGTCGATCTTCTCGGCCGAGCCGCGCGAACTCTCCCTGCTGTTCGTGCTGTTCTACATCGCCGCCGCCGGCGACGAATCGACCCCGGGCACCCTGGAACGCCTGACCGAGACCGCGAACGGCGCCCAGGAGCTGCGGTTCGTCGGCGGCTCCCAGCTGGTGCCGGTCAAGCTCGCCGCCACGCTCGGCGACCGGGTGGTCCTGAACGCGCCGGTGCGCACGATCACCCGGTCCGGCGGCGGGTACACCGTGACGGCGGACGGCGTCACCGTCACCGCCCGGCGGGTCGTCGTCGCCGTACCCCCGCCACTGGCGGCCCGGATCGTGTACGACCCGCTCCTGCCGGCTGCCCGCGACCAGCTCACCCAGCGGCTGCCGATGGCCTCGGTCGGCAAGGCGATCGCGATCTACGACACGCCCTTCTGGCGGGCCGACGGCCTGAACGGCCAGGTCGTGAGCGACACCGGGGTGGTCAGCTCCACCTTCGACAACTCCCCGCCGGACGCCTCCTACGGCGCGCTGATGGGCTTCATCGAGGCGGACAAGGCGCGGGAGCTGGACGCGGCGAGCGAGGCGGAGGTCAGGGCGGCCGTCCTGAAGGACTACGTGACGTACTTCGGCGAGAAAGCCGCCTCCCCCACCTCGTTCGTCCTGCAACGCTGGAACAACGAGCGCTACACCCGGGGCGGCCCGGTCTCCATCGCCGCGCCGGGCGTCCTGACCCAGTACGGCCCCGCCCTGCGCGCGCCCGTCGGCGGCCTCCACTGGGCGGGGACGGAGACGTCCGTCCACTGGATGGGCTTCATGGACGGGGCGGTGCGCTCGGGCGAGCGGGTGGCGAAGGAGGTACTGGCGGCGCTGTAGGCGCGGCGGGCATCCCTCTCGCCGGGTCCGTCCCTTTCTGTGTGCACACCCATTCCTGACACACCGTCAGGTCTGTAACCTGACAGAGCGTCAGTTACTCGGCAGTCACACAGGAGCGGGCGGACCGATGCTTGGATCAACCCACGGCACCCTCACCACCGGCTCCCGCCGGGCCCGGGTCATCGCGTGCGGCGAGCAGCCCGGACCGGCCGTGCACGGGCGGCCGGCCGACTCGGACGACCTCGACGTCAGCGGCCGGCCGCTGTACGCGGACGTCCCCGATCTGGACCGGTTCTTCCGGCCCGAGTCGGTCGCGGTCGTCGGCGCCTCGGACGCCGAAGGACGCCCCAACACCGGTGTCACCCGTCAACTGGTGCGCTGGGCCGAGCGGGTGGGGGCACGGCTGCATCCCGTGCACCCCACCCGCGAGTCGGTCTTCGGCCTCACCTGCGCCCCGTCCGTGGCCGACCTGCCGGAGCAGGTCGACCTCGCGGTCCTGCTGGTGGCCGACCCGTTGCCGGTGATCGAGCAGCTCGCCGAGGCGAAGGTGAGGTTCGCCGTCGTCTTCGCCTCCGGCTTCGCGGAGACGGGCGAGGCCGGCGCCGCCGCGCAGGCCCGCCTCGCGGCGGCGGTGAAGCGCTCCGGGATACGGCTGCTCGGCCCCAACACCAACCTCAACGCCTTCGAGCACTTCCGCGACGACCTCGACGGGCCGTCGATCGCACTGATCACCCAGTCCGGCCACCAGGGCCGCCCGGTCTTCGCCCTCCAGGAACTCGGCATCCGCCTCTCCCACTGGGCACCGACCGGCAACGAGGCCGATCTGGAGACCGCCGACTTCCTCTCCTACTTCGCCGAACGCCCCGAGGTCGGCGCCATCGCCGCCTATGTCGAGGGCCTCAAGGACGGCCGCGCCTTCCTGCTCGCCGCCGACCGGGCCGCCCGGCGCGGGGTGCCGGTGGTCGCGGTCAAGGTGGGCCGCACCGAGACCGGCGCCCGCACCGCCGCCTCCCACACCGGCAAACTGACCGGCGCGGACGAGGTGGTGGACGCCGCGATGCGCCAGTACGGCGTGATCCGCGTCGACGGCCTCGACGAACTCCAGGACACGGCGGCCCTGCTGGCCCGTGCCCGGCCGCCGCGGGCCGACGGGGTCGTCGTCTACTCGATCTCGGGCGGCACCGGCGCCCACGCCGCCGACCTCGCGACCACGGCGGGCCTGCGGCTGCCGACGCTCTCCCCCACCCGCCAGGCCGAGCTGCACCAGTGGATCCCGGAGTACCTGAACGTGGCCAACCCGGTGGACAACGGCGGTCACCCGGTGGGCGACTGGCGCGGCCGGAAGATCATCGACGCGATCCTGGACGACCCCGAGGTGGGCGTCCTGATCTGCCCGATCACCGGCCCCTTCCCGCCGCTCAGCGACCGGCTCGTCCAGGACCTGGTGGACGCGGCCGAGCACACGGACAAGCTGGTGTGCGTGGTCTGGGGCTCCCCCGTGGGCACGGAACCGGCGTACCGCGAGGTCCTCCTCGGCTCCTCCCGGGTGGCCACCTTCCGCACCCTCGCCAACTGCATCACGGCGGTCCGCGCCCACCTCGACCACCACCGCTTCGCCGCCGCCTACCGCTCCCCCTTCGACCAGGCCCCGCGCGTGCTGTCCCCGTCCTTCCGCAAGTCACGGATGCTGATGCGGCCGGGCCAGCAGCTCAGCGAGCACGCGGCGAAACAGCTGCTGCGGGCGTACGGCATCCGGGTCCCGCGCGAACAGCTGGTCACCAGCGCCGCGGCGGCCGTCCGGGCGGCGGGGCTGGTCGGCTATCCGGTGGTGATGAAGGCGTCCGGCGCGCAGATCGCCCACAAGACCGAGCTGGGCCTGGTGAAGATCGGCCTGACCTCGGCCAGCCAGGTCCGCGACGCCTACCGCGAGCTGACCGACATCGCCCGCTACGAGGGCGTCGCCCTGGACGGCGTCCTGGTGTGCCAGATGGTCGAGCGGGGCGTGGAGATGTTCGTCGGCGTCACCCACGACGACCTGTTCGGGCCGACGGTGACGGTCGGGCTCGGCGGGGTCCTGGTGGAGGTCCTGCGGGACGCCGCCGTACGCGTCCCGCCGTTCGGCGAGGACCAGGCCCGCGCGATGCTCGCCGAACTGCGCGGCCGGGCCCTGCTGGACGGCGTCCGGGGCCGCCCGCCGGCCGACCTGGACGCCCTCGTCGAGGTGATCCTGCGGGTCCAGCGCATGGCGCTGGAACTCGGCGACGACCTCGCCGAACTCGACATCAACCCGCTGATGGTGCTGCCCTCGGGGCAGGGGGCGGTGGCACTGGACGCGCTGGCGGTGTGCCGTTGAGGATCTCGGGATGGACGAGGTCGAGCGGGCACGGATCACGGCGTACACCGAGGCGGTGGGCCGCGGGGACACGGACGAGGTGCGGGCGCTGATCGCGGCGGGGGCGGCGGATCCGGACGAACGGATCGGCGACTACGCCGACCTGACGCCGCTGACGCTGGCGGCGGGCTGGGGTCACCTCGCCGTCGTCGAGGCGCTGCTCGATCTGGGCGCCGATCCGAGCCTCCCCAACCGGTTCGGCCCGTTCCCCCTGCTGGAGGCGGCGATCACGGGCCACACCGAGGTCGTGGACCTGCTGCTGGACCGCGGGGCGGACCCGGCGGCGCGGTTCAAGGAGAGGACCGCCCTGGACTGGACGCGCGCCGCCGGCAAGGAGGACATGGCCCGACACCTGCACGCCCGCGGCGCCCGACCGGCCCAACCGGCCCAACCGGCGCATGCGTCCCGACCGGCTCGACCGGCCCAACCGGCCCAACCGGCGCAACCGGCCCATGCGGCCCAACCGGCCCAACCGGCCCATGCGGCCCAACCGGCCTGCGCGTCCCAACCGGCCCATGCGGCCCGCGCGGCCCGACCGGATCAGACCAACCAGACGGAGCGAGCCGATGCCCGACGCCCGGACACCCGACCAACGGACACCCGACCAACGGACAGCCGACCAGCGGACAGCCGACGCCCGGACGCCCCACGACCGGACGCCCGCCCCGTGGATCCTCACCACGACTGACGACCACGTCACCCACCTCACCCTCAACCGCCCGGAGGCCCTCAACGCCCTCGCCCCCGGGCAGCGCGACGAGCTGATCGGGCTGCTCGCCGCCGCCTCCGCCGACCCGGACGTACGGGCGGTGGTCCTCACCGGGACGGGCCGGGGCTTCTGCGCGGGCGCGGATCTGCGGGGCGGGGCGCCGGCGGGCGAACGGGTCGCGGGCGACGTGGCCCGCACCCTCCGCCTCGGCGCCCAGCGCCTGGTCGCCGCGGTCCTCGACTGCGAGAAGCCGGTGATCGCCGCCGTGAACGGCACGGCGGCCGGCCTCGGCGCGCATCTCGCCCTCGCCTGCGATCTGGTCCTGGCGGCCGAATCGGCCCGTTTCATCGAGGTGTTCGTCCGCCGCGGCCTCGTCCCGGACGGCGGCGGCGCCTATCTCCTCCCCCGGCTGATCGGCCCGCAGCGCGCCAAGGAGCTGATGTTCTTCGGCGACGCGCTCACCGCGGCGGACGCCGAACGCCTGGGCCTGGTCAACCGTGTCGTCCCGGACGACGACCTGCCCAAGACGGCCCGCGAGTGGGCCGCCCGCCTCGCCGCCGGCCCCACCCGCGCCCTCGCCCTCACCAAGCAGCTGGTCAACGCCTCCCTCGACACCGACCGCACCACCGCCTTCGCCGCGGAGGCCGCCGCCCAGGAGATCAACATGACGACGGCGGACGCCCACGAGGGCGTGACGAGCTTCGTGGAACGGCGGGGCGCCGCGTTCAGGGGCCGCTGAGCCCCTGACCGGTCCGCTCCACCCCTTCCGATCTGACGAACCGTCAGCTTCAATGGAAGGCGTGATGGGACATGCGGGGATGGCGGCAGCCGCCGTCCGATATCTGCGGGCAGAGCCGGTCGAGGCGCTGCCCCGACCCGAACTGCGCTGCGTCCGGGACGACGAGCGCGCGCCGGTGGACCAGGCCGAATTCCGGCGCGTCCTGGGGGCCTTCGCCTCGGGCGTCACCGTCGTCACGGCCCCCGCCGCCGAGGGCGAGCAGGGCCCGGCCGGCTTCGCCTGCCAGTCCTTCTCCTCCCTCTCCCTCGACCCGCCCCTGGTCGCCTTCATGGTGGGCCGTACGTCGACGACCTGGCCGCGCATCGCCCGCGCGGGCGTCTTCTGCGTCAACGTCCTCGGCGCGGGCCAGGCCGCCCTGTGCCGGGCCTTCGCGGCGCGCGGCGCCGACAAGTTCGCCGGCGTCCCGCACACCCCCGCCCCCGTCTCCGGCGCCCCCCGTCTCACCGGCGCCCTCGCCTGGATCGACTGCACGATCCACGCGGTCCACACGGGCGGCGACCACCTCATCGTGGTGGGCCGGGTGGACGCCCTGGGCGCCACGGACGACGACGAGCCGCCACTGCTGTTCCACAAGGGGCGGTTCCTCTGACCTCCTAGGCGGGCTGCGCCAGGAGCATCGGGGCCGTCGGGCGGCGTCGGATCACCAGGGCCATCAGGGCCGCCGCCGCGCACAGTGCGCCCGCGGCGTACCAGACCACGTCGTAGGAGCCGAAGGCGTCCCGGGCGACGCCGCCGAGGAAGGCGACGAGGGCGGCGCCCACCTGGTGGGAGGCGAGGACCCAGCCGAAGACGATGGCGCTGTCCTCGCCGTACTGCTCGCGGCACAGGGCCAGGGTGGGCGGGACGGTGGCGACCCAGTCGAGGCCGTAGAAGACGATGAAGAAGATCATCGGCGGGTGGACCGTGGACGCCAGCAGCATGGGGAGGAAGAGGAGCGAGACGCCGCGCAGGGCGTAGTACACCGCCAGCAGCCGGCGCGGTTCGAAGCGGTCGGTGAACCAGCCGGAGGCGATCGTGCCGACGACGTCGAACACCCCGATGACCGCGAGCAGCGAGGCCGCCGCCGTGACCGGCATGCCGTGGTCGTGCGCGGCCGGCACGAAGTGCGTCTGGACCAGGCCGTTGGTCGACGCGCCGCAGATCGCGAAGGTCCCGGCGAGCAGCCAGAACGGGCCGGTGCCCATCGCCTTCAGCAGCACCGAGATCGTGCGCCGCGCGGCACCCGTCACCGGCGGCGGCTTCTCGACGAACTCCGGCGCCCCGTACGGCTCGAGGCCCACGTCCGCCGGGTGGTCGCGCAGCAGCAGCCAGACGAAGGGGACGACGGCGAGGGCGGCCAGCGCGACGGTGACGGCGGCCGGACGCCAGTCGTGGCGGGTGACCATCCAGGACAGCAGCGGCAGGAAGATCAGCTGGCCGGAGGCGGAGGCCGCGGTGAGGATGCCGCTCACCAGGCCCCGGCGCTCGGTGAACCAGCGGTTGGTGACCGTCGCGGCGAAGGCGAGCGCCATCGAGCCGGAGCCGAGGCCGACCAGCAGCCCCCAGCAGAGCAGCAGCTGCCAGGCCGCCGTCATCCACACCGTCAGACCGGAGCCGACCGCGATCACGGTCAGAGCGACCGCGACCACCCGCCGGATGCCGAATCGGTCCATCAGCGCGGCCGCGAACGGCGCGGTGAGCCCGTACAGCGCGAGGTTGATGGAGACGGCCGCGCCGACCGTGCCGCGCGACCAGCCGAACTCCTGGTGCAGCGGGTCGATGAGCAGGCCGGGGAGGGAGCGGAAGGCGGCCGCGCCGATGATCGTGACGAAGGTGACGGCGGCGACGAACCACGCGCGGTGGATGCGGGTGGGCTTCTTCCGGACCTTCGCCCCGGCCGCGGCGGGTGCTTCGCTTGTCTGGTTCACGCCATAAAGAGTCCGATACCGGCCCCGGCCCAACGAGTGGCCCGAAGGACAGCATTCGTTAGGATCGGGCCATGCGCCAGGAATCCGGCTTCCGCCCGCACCGCGTCGTCGTCTTCGCCCTCGACGGCCTGCTCCCCTTCGAGCTGGGCATCCCGCACCGCATCTTCGGCCGCCCCAGGGACGCCGAGGGCCGGCCGCTGTACGAGGTCGTGACCTGCTCGGTCCGCCCACCGGGACCGGTCCGCACGGACGCCGACTTCGCCGTCATGGTCGAGCACGGCCCCGAGGCGCTCGCCACCGCCGACACGGTGATCGTCCCCGCCTCCTACGAACTCGGCCCGGTCTTCGAGCAGGGCGTGCTCACCGAGGAACTCGCCGCCGCCCTGGCCCACATCCGCCCGGGCACCCGCCTCGCCTCCATCTGCACCGGCGTCTACGTGCTGGCCGCCGCCGGCTTCCTCGACGGCCGCCCGGCGACCACCCACTGGGCCGAGGCCGACCACATGCAGCGGCTCTTCCCGCGCGTCAAGGTCGACCCGGACGTCCTGTTCGTCGACGACGGCGACGTGCTGACCTCGGCCGGTGTCGCCGCCGGCATCGACCTGTGCCTGCACATCCTGCGCCGCGACCACGGCACCGCCGTCGCCAACCACGTCGCCCGCTACACGGTCGTACCGCCGCACCGGGACGGCGGGCAGGCGCAGTACATCGCCCGTCCGGTGCCCGACCCGCAGCAGTCCACCACGACCTCCGCGCGCGCGTGGGCGCTGGGCCGGCTGCACGAGCCGATCCAGCTGCGGGACATGGCCGGGCAGGAGTCCATGTCCGTACGCACCTTCACCCGCCGCTTCCGCGAGGAGGTCGGCGTCAGCCCCGGCCAGTGGCTCACCCAGCAGCGGGTGGAACGGGCCCGGCACCTGCTGGAGTCCACCGGCCTCTCCGTCGACCAGATCGCCCAGGACGCCGGCTTCGGCACCGCCCAGTCCATGCGCCAGCACCTCCAGGCGGCGCTGGGCGTGACCCCGACGGCGTACCGGCGGACGTTCCGCGCCGAGAGCGGTGACGTCAGAACGTGAGGACGCCGCGCGCCACCCGCCCCGCCTCCGCGTCCGCCGCCGCCTTCTCGAAGTCCTCCACCGGGTAGGTCTGGGTGACGAGTTCGTCCAGCAGCAGCCGGCCCTCCCGGTACAGGTCGGCGTAGAGCGCGATGTCCCGCTGGGGGCGGGAGGCGCCGTAGCGGCAGCCCAGGATCGACTTGTCCAGGAACAGCGAGGACACGAGGAAGGACGCCTCGGCCGTCGCGGCCGGCACCCCGAGCAGCACCGCCTGCCCGTGCCGGTCGAGCAGATCGACCGCCGCGCGGATCAGCTCCACCCGCCCCACGCACTCGAAGACATGGTCCGCGCCCGTCGGCAGGACCTCCCGCACCCCGTCCACCGAGGTCAGGAAGTGGGTGGCCCCGAACCGCCGGGCCACCGCCTCCTTCGCCGGGTTGCTGTCCACGGCGACGATCCGCAGCGCCCCCGCGATCCGCGCGCCCTGGAGCACATTGAGCCCGATCCCGCCCGTCCCGATGACGACGACGCTCTCCCCGAATCCCACCCGGGCCCGGTTGAGCACGGCACCGACCCCGGTCAGCACCCCGCAGCCGATCAGCGCGGCGGACGTCAGCGGGATGTCCTCGGGTATCCGCACCGCCTGCACGGCCCGGACGACCGTCCGCTCGGCGAAGGCGGAGTTGGACGCGAACTGGTACACCGGCCGCCCCGCGCGCGTGAACGGCTTCCCCGGGCGCCCGATGGCCTGCCGGCACATCGTCGGCCGCCCCCGGTCGCACTCCGCGCAGGTGCCGCAGCTGGCGAGCGTGGACAGCGCCACATGGTCGCCGGGCACGACATGGGTGACCCCGGCCCCGACGGCCTCCACCACCCCGGCGCCCTCGTGCCCGAGGACCACCGGCGCGGGGAACGGGATCGTCCCGTCGATCACCGACAGGTCGCTGTGGCACAGCCCGGCCGCCGAGACCGCCACGAGCACCTCGCCGGGCCCCGGATCACGGACCTGGAGATCGTCGACGACCTCGGCCCGCTTCCCGTCGAACAGCACGCCTCGCATCACGCCACCACTCCCCTGTCACCTGGGCTGTCTGGGCAGGCCGAGCACGCGCTCGGCGATGATCGTGCGCTGGATCTGGTCCGAGCCGCCGTAGATCGTGTCGGCCCGGGAGAACAGGAACAGCTGCTGCGCCTCGTCGAGTCCGTACGGCTCCGCGGGCGACCAGTCCGCCGGGCCGGCCCCCGCCCTCGCCCCCCGCACCTGGACGGCGGCCTCGCCGAGCCGCTGGTGCCAGCCGGCCCACAGCAGCTTGGCGACGCTGGGCGCGCCCGGACCACCGGAACCGCCCAGCGTCCGCAGCGCGTTCCACCGCATGGTCCGCAGCTCGGCCCACAACCGCACGAGCCGGGCGCGGATCACCGGATCGTCGGCCGCCCCCGTCTCGACGGCCGTGCGGACCACGCGCCCCAGCTCCTCGGCGAACCCGATCTGCTGAGCGAGCGTCGACACCCCGCGCTCGAAGCCGAGCAGGCTCATCGCGACCCGCCAGCCGTCGCCCTCGGCGCCGACGACCTGCTCGGCGCGCGCCCCGTCGAAGAACACCTCGTTGAAGTCGCTCGTCCCGGTCAGCTGCCGGATCGGCCGCACCTCGATCCGGCCCGGCTGGTCCATCGGCACGAGAAGGAAGCTCAGCCCGCGGTGGCGCGTCGACCCCGTCTCCGTACGGGCGAGCACGAAACACCAGTCGGCCTCGTGGGCGAGGGAGGTCCAGATCTTCTGGCCGGTGACCCGGTACCCCTCGGCCGTCCGCTCCGCCCGGGTGCGCACACCCGCCAGATCCGATCCCGCGCCGGGTTCGCTGTAGCCCTGGCACCACAGCTCCGTCCCCGCGGCGACCGGCGGCAGGAACCGTGCCTTCTGCTCCGCCGTGCCATGGGCGAGGAGGGTGGGCGCGAGCAGCTTCTCCCCGATGTGCCCGGACCGGGGCGGGGCGCCCGAGCGGGCGTACTCCTCGGCCCAGGCGACCTGTTGGGTGAGGGTGGCGGTCCGGTTGCCGTACCCCCCCTCCCCCCACCCCAGCCCGATCCACCCCGCGTCCCCGAGCGTGCGCTCCCAGCCACGCCGATCGGAGACCCCCGGCACATGCTCCCGAAGCCAGGCACGCACCTCGGTACGAAAGTCGTCGTCGGCCGGATCAAACCCGAAGTCCACGTCGACCTCCTCGAGAGACGCCGGCGCCAACTCCCCCAGGGGCGCGGGGAACTGCGCGACGAGCCACGACACACCCGCACCCGCACCCGCCGTCGAACAGGAACTCACCCATTGGGCCGCGCCCCCTCCGCCGCGGCCCGCCGCATCTCCTCCAACCGCTCCAGCATCGGCATCGGATCCACCCCCACCGACCCCGGCAGCACCTCCGCGATCCGCGAGGGCGTCCAGGAACCACCCTCCGCGTACACGGCCCGCAGCTCCCGAGGCTGTGCCCACACAGCGATCTTCGCACCGGCGACCGTGTAGACCTGCCCGGTTATCCCCAGCTCCCGCGAGCGGTCCGACAAGAGGAAAGTCACCATCGCGGCGACATCCTCCGGCTCCCCGATCTCCGCGAGCTCCATCGGCACCCCGGCCGACATCCGCGTCCGCGCGACCGGCGCCACCGCGTTCGCGGTCACCCCGTACCTGTGCAGACCCAGCGCGGCGCTCCGCACCAGCGAGATGATCCCGCCCTTCGCCGCGCTGTAGTTGGCCTGCGAGACGGATCCCTGATGGTTTCCGCTGGTGAACCCGATCAGCGTCCCGGAGCCCTGCCCGCGCATGACCGCGGAGGCCGCCCGGAACACCGTGAACGTGCCCTTCAGGTGGGTGGCGACGACCGGGTCCCACTCCTGCTCGGTCATGTTGAACAGCATTCGCTCGCGCAGGATCCCGGCGACGCACACCACCCCGTCGAGCCGCCCGTACGCCTCCACGGCGGCGTCCACGACCCGTTGGCCGCCCGCCATGGTGGAGATGTCGTCCGCGACGGCCACGGCCTCTCCGCCGGCCGCCTCGATCTCCTTGACGACGCCCTCGGCGACTTCGCTCGTGGGGGAACCCCCGTCCACCGCCACGCCGTAGTCGTTGACGACGACCCGCGCGCCCTCGGCCGCCGCCGCCAGCGCGACCGCCCGCCCGATGCCGCGCCCCGCGCCGGTGACGGCGACGGTCTTGCCTGCCAAGAAGTTCGCCACGCCTCTCCCCTTCCAGCAGTTTCTGACGGACGGTTAGATGCACCCCGGACCGTATCTGACGGTCCGTTAGATTCTATGACCCGCCGGACGGGCGAGGACAAGCCCCGGGGAGGCACCGGATGGCACTGCCGGACGAGTTCCACGACATCGCCAAGCGCGTCAGCAACTGGGGGCGCTGGGGCGCCGACGACGAGATCGGCACCCTCAACCTGATCACCGACGAGGTCGTGCGCCGGGCGGCCGGGGAGGTGCGTACGGGGCGACGCGTCCCGCTGGCCCTCCCGCTGCGGGAGGACGGCGTGCAGACCGGGATGATCCCGGGACGGGTCAACCCGCTGCACGCGATGGTGCAGATCAACCAGGAGATCTTCGGACCGGGCACGGTGGCGTGCAGCGACGACGCCGTGACGATGGGCCTCCAGGCGGCCACCCACTGGGACGCGCTGACCCATGTCTCGCACTCCGGGAAGCTCTACAACGGCCGCCCGGCCTCCTCCATCACCCCGCACGGCGGCGCGGAGTTCGGCGGCATCGACAAGGCGCGGCACATCGTCTCGCGCGGGGTCCTCCTGGACGTGGCACGTGCGCGTGGCGTCGACCGGCTGGCCGGCGGGCACGCGGTCACCCCCGAGGACCTGGACGCGGCGGAGGAACTGGCCGGCACACGCGTGCGCGCCGGGGACATCGTGCTCGTCAGGACCGGGCAGATCCAGCTCTACCTGGCCGGCGACAAGCACGGGTACGGCTACCCCTCGCCCGGACTCTCGATCCGTACGCCGGAGTGGTTCCACGCGCGCGACGTGGCCGCCGTGGCCAACGACACGCTCACGTTCGAGATCTTCCCGCCGGAGATCGAGAACCTGTGGCTGCCGGTGCACGCGCTCGACCTGGTGGAGATGGGGATGATCCAGGGCCAGAACTGGAATCTCGAAGAGTTGTCCACAGCCTGTGGACAAGCGGGCCGCCACAGCTTCCTGCTGTCGGCGATGCCCGAGCCGTTCGTCGGCGGCACGGGAACTCCGGTGGCCCCCGTGGCCGTTCTCTGAATCCCCGCGACCGACGGCCGCCCTCCTGGGGCCCGTCCCGCATACGTTGGATGGCGGCGCGCCGCTGCCCGCCCCGAGCACGGCACCGCGCGCCGCCATCCCACTCCGGCGTACCCGCCCCGATTCCCCTCCGGCCCTGAGGGAGTCGACGCCGAATCACGACCCGCGCTCGACAAGGGCCTCCGTCACCGAGGCCCTCGCCGTCCCCTCACGGCGAATCGCTGCCACAAGCGTGATCAAACGGACACGTCGCGTCAACACCTGAAAGAGGATTTATTGCTTATGTCCGATTCATCACGGGCGCGCACGGAAGCACATCCGGGCGCATCCCGACCACTCCCGACCGAACCGACAGCGCTTTCTGCAACGGTGCACCGCGACGCGACGGCGCGCGACCTCGACACACACCCCTCTCGGGGCCCAGCCCTCACAGCGCGGAGCCTCCCGGCATACGGCGCCCGGCCGCCCCGACGGACGGCGCCCGACCTCCCCGGCAGGGCACGGCACTCAACGCCCGGCCACCTCGGCAGGCACGACGCTCGGCCGGCACGGCGCTCGGCAGGCACGGCGCTCGGGAGGCACGACGCTCGGCAGGCACGGCGCTCGGCGCGGGGCCTGCCTGCCCGGCGCGCACGGAGCCCGTCGCACGGCCTCCCCGGCGCAGACCCGCGCCCGCGCCCCGCCGCCCGTCACACCACCTCGAAGGCAAACCCCTCGTAGGTCGGCGTCCGGTACACCGCGCTCCCGTGGTCGGCCGTCTCCTCACAGGGCCGCGCGCACCGGTCCAGTTCGCACCAGATCCGCTTGCCGCCTCCCTCGACGCTCCAGCCCCAGCGGTCCGCGAGGCCGTCGACGAGGGCGAGACCCCGGCCGTTGGTGGCCTCGTCGCCCGCACAGCGGGGCACGGGGGCCCGCTCGCTGCTGTCGGCCACCTCGAGGCGGACGGTGGCCTCCCCGTCGCCGCCGGGGCCCGGCAGGGACAGCCGCAGCACGGCCGGACGCCCGGTGTGCACCACGGCGTTGGTGACCAGTTCGGAGACGAGCAGGATGAGGGTCTCGGCGAGCGGCTCGTCGACCCCTATCCCGGCCCCGGCGAGGCGCGAACGGGCCCACCTCCGGGCGCGCCCCACCTCAGCGGGGTCGGGCCGGATCTCCAGCTGCACTTGAAGCACCTGCACCGCTCACACCATCCGAACCGGCGGACACATGGCCGTGCGCCACGCAAGCCACGCTAGCCGCGTGCGCACCATGACGACGAGAGCCACGATCGTAGCCATTTTCTGCATGGCCAGAACAACAGCCAGAGGCAGGGTGACGGAACGTGAATCCCTTACGAGACAGCTTGGTTGACGTACAGTCACCTCAACAAGCGCTTCGGGCATATTCCAGCGCGAAGGAGTACTCGTGCGGCATACTGTGCGACGCTCGCCCAAGGGAGTCGAACAGACGGGGTCCAGACGCCCGTCCGCCCTGCGAGTGACGGCGCGCACCGCCGGATCCGGCACCGCCCCAGGGGCACCGCCGGCATGGCTCGTCCTCGGAACCACTCGCATCCCACAGAAGGTACCGGAGCACCCCGCCGACTCCGGGCCGTGACGGGTCACGCATCGGACACAACCCGATATCGACGTTCCACATCAACGCTCCGTGATTCCGGTATGCCACAATCCGCGACACCCGTACGGCTGTCCGGGCCGCTCGTCGGCCGTCCCCGCCGAGCGGCCGGCCCCCGGCCCGCCGGTGACCGGCCGGGGCCCGCTAGCGGCCCGCCCCGGACAGCAGCTCCCGCGCGAGCAGTTCCTCGCTCTCGGCCCCGCCACCCGCACGGCGGGCGCGCACCCAGGCCCGTTTCAGCAGGAGATGGACGTCCGCCTCCCAGGTGAACCCCATGCCGCCGTGCACCTGGAGACAGTCCCGGGCGCCCCGTACGGCGGCGTCGTCGGCGAGGAGGCGGGCGGCCGCGATGTCGGCCGGGTCGGCGGTGACGGCGGCCGCGTAGACCGCCGCGCGGGCCACCTCGACCCGCGCCAGGAGTTCCGCGCACAGGTGCTTGACGGCCTGGAAGGCCCCGATCGGCTGCCCGAACTGCTGCCGGGTCCGCGCGTGTTGCACGGCCAGCTCGCACGCGCGCGTGGCCGTGCCGAGCTGCTCGGCGGCGGTGAGCAGGACGGCCACGGGGTCCGGGGTGTCCGACGCGGGCACCCGGTGCAGTGGCGTCAGCGGGTCCACCGACCGCAGCGGCACGGCGTCCACGGCGTCCCCGAGCACGACGTCGGCCGCCGCCCGCCACTCCAGCAGCCCGCCGCCGTCGGCGGCCGCCACGACCGTCTCCCCCTCGGCCGCGCCGGGCACGTTCCCGGCCGCGAGGTGGGTGGCCACCAGCGGCCCCGGCAACAGGGCCCGGCCCGCCTCCTCGAACATCAACACCGCCTCGGGCAGCCCGAGTCCGACCCCGCCCGCCGTCTCCGGCAGCCGCAGCGCGAAGAACCCGGCCGTGCCCAGCTCCCGCCAGAGCGCCCGGTCGAGCCCCGGCCGCTCCACGGCCGCCCGCAGCGCCTCCCGGCCGAACCGCCGGGCGAGCAGCTCGCGCACCCCGCTCCGCAACGCCCGCTGGTCGTCGGTCAATTGAAAACGCACGTCACCACCCCTTTCGCCGGCCGCCCGGACCGCACGGCCCCCGACATGGCCCGTCACCGCCCCTTCGGCAGCCCCAGGATCCGTTCCGCCACGATGTTCCGCTGGATCTGGGAGGTACCGGCCGCGATGGTGTACGACAGCGAGGAGAGCCGGTCGAGCACCCAGGGGCGGTCGAGGTCGAGGGCCTCGTCGCCCAGGACGTCGGCGGCGGTGTCGTACAGCTCCTGACGCGCGTGCGAGTACCTGAGTTTGAAGACCGAACCCCCGACGCCGGGCACCCCGCCGGCCGAGGCCTCGCTCACGTTCCACTGCGTGAGCCGCCACAGGGCGCGGAACTCGGCGTCCAGCAGGCCGAGCCGCCGCCGGAGCGCCGGATCGTCCCAGCGGCCGTTGCGCCGTGCCTCGCGGGCCAGTTCGCCGAGCACGCGGCGGCAGGCGACGACCTCCCCCACGAACGCCGTGCCGCGCTCGAAGGAGAGCGTCACCATGGTCACGCGCCAGCCGTCGTTCTCGTCCCCCACCCGGTGGGCGACCGGCACCCGCACCTCGTCGAGGAACACCTCGGCGAACTCGGCGGACCCGGCGAGCGTCCGCAGCGGCCGCACGGTCACCCCGGGCGCGTCCATCCGCATGGCCAGCCAGGTGATGCCCCGGTGCTTGGCGGCCGTCGGGTCGGTGCGCACGAGCAGCTCGCACCAGTCGGCGACCTCGGCGTGCGAGGTCCAGATCTTGGATCCGCTCACCACGTAGTCGTCGCCGTCGCGCCACGCGCGTGTGCGCAGCGACGCGAGGTCGGAGCCGGCGTCCGGCTCGCTGAACCCCTGGCACCACACCTCCTCGCCGCGCAGGATCGGCGGCAGCCAGCGGGCCCGCTGTCCGGCGCTGCCCTCGGCGGCGATGGTCGGGCCCGCGTGCAGCAGCCCGACGAAGTTGGCGCCCACGTAGGGCGCGCCGGCCCGCTCGGTCTCCTCCAGGAAGATCAGCCGTACGGTGGGGGCGGCCGCCCAGTGCACGTCGGCGTACCCGGCGTCGTACAGCGTCCGCTGCCAGCCGAGGTCGTGGGCGCGGCGGCCCGGCCAGTCGTCCGGGGACGGCTTCGGCGGGAGGGTGGGCAGTACCTTGCCCAGCCACTCCCGCAGCCGCGCGCGGAACTCGGCGTCCTCGGGGGTGTCCGCGAGGTCCATTAGCCGGCCGTCACCGGTCGAGGTCCAGGTCCAGCATGCGGATGGCGTTGCCCCGCATCAGCTTGTAGACCGTCTCGTCGTCGAGGCCCTTGACGTGGTCGAGGGCGACCTCCTTGGTGTGCGGGAAGGTCGAGTCGACGTGCGGGTAGTCGGTCTCGAAGGTCGCGTTGTCCCGCCCGACGACGTCCAGCGAGGCGACCCCGTGCTTGTCGCGGAAGAAGCAGCAGTACATCTGCCGGTAGTAGTACGTCGACGGCGGCTCGGGGATCAGGTCGCGGACGCCGCCCCACGCGCGGTGCTCCTCCCACACGTCGTCGGCGCGCTCCAGGGCGTACGGGATCCAGCCCATCTGGCCCTCGGAGTAGGCGAGTTTCAGCCGCGGGAAGCGCACCAGGACCCCGCTGAAGAGGTAGTCCATCATCGAGGCCATGGCGTTGTTGAAGGACAGGGACGCCTGGACGGCGGGGGGCGCGTCGGGGGAGGCGGCGGGCATCTGGGACGACGAGCCGATGTGCATGTTGACGACCGTCCCGGTCTCCTCGCACACCGCGAAGAACGGATCCCAGTGGCCGGAGTGGATGGACGGCAGCCCGAGGTGGGTCGGGATCTCGGAGAAGGTCACCGCGCGCACCCCGCGGGCCGCGTTGCGCCGGATCTCGGCGACCGCCAGGCCGATGTCCCACAGCGGGATCAGGCAGAGCGGGATGAGCCGTCCGCCGCTGTCCCCGCACCACTCCTCGACCATCCAGTCGTTGTAGGCGCGCACACAGGCCAGTGCGACCTCCTTGTCGTGCGCCTCGGCGAAGGTCTGCCCGCAGAAGCGGGGGAAGGACGGGAAGCACAGGGAGGCCTCGACGTGGTTGAGGTCCATGTCCGCGAGGCGCGCCTTGGGGTCCCAGCAGCCGCGCCGCATCTCCTGCCGGGTGATGCCCTCCAGGGTCATCTCGTCCCGGTCGAAGCCGACGGCGGCGATGTTGCGCTTGTACGGGAACTTCAGGTCCTCGTAGATCCACCAGTCGGTGGGGGTGCCGTCGGGGTCCATGCTGATCTGGTACTTCCCGGCGACGTAGGCCAGCTCCCCGATCCCGGCGGTGAGCGGCTGCGGCCCGCGGTCCCGGTACTTCTGGGGCAGCCAGGTCGCGAAGAGGTGCGCGGGCTCGATCACGTGGTCGTCGACGCTGATGATGCGGGGCAGTTCCGTCATGTGTCCCCTCCGGCCTGATGTCCGTCTCCGGCGGCCATCGAATCTGATGGTCCGTCAGATAACGCTCTCAGGGAAGGCTAGTCCCGGGACTATGGACCGACAAGGCGACCGGCCCTACGCTCTGCCCACCATCTGACTGTCCGTCAGCTACCGGCAGGGGGCCGCCGTGAACCAGACCGCCCACGAGCTGAGCGCGTCCCGCACCCTCTGGGACCTCCTCGCCCGCCGCGCCGCCCTCACCCCCGACGGCCCGGTCCTCCTCCAGGACGACCGGGTCCTGACCTTCGGCGGCCTCCAGGACCGCGCCGAGCGGGTCGCGGCCGGGCTGTACGGCATGGGCGTACGTCCCGGCACGGTCGTCGCCTGGCAGCTGCCCACCCGCCTGGAGACGGCCGTGCTCTCCTTCGCGCTGGCCCGCCTGGGCGCCGTCCAGTCCCCGGTCATCCCCTTCTACCGGGACCGCGAGGTCGGCTTCGCGCTGCGCGAGTCCAGGGCGGAGTTCTTCGCGGTGCCGGGCGTCTGGCGGGGCTTCGACCACGGCGAGATGGCCCGCAGGCTCGGCGCCAAGGGCGTCTTCGAGGCGTACGACGACCTCCCCGAGGGCGATCCGCGCGTGCTGCCCGCGCCGCCCGCCGAGGGCACCTCGGTCCGCTGGATCTACTGGACCTCGGGCACCACCTCGGACCCCAAGGGCGTGCTGCACACCGACCGTTCCCTGATCGCGGGCGGCTCGTGCCTCGCCCACGCGCTCCGGCTGACCGCCGAGGACGTGGGTTCGATGGCGTTCCCGTACGCCCATATCGCCGGCCCCGACTACACCGTGATGCTGCTGCTGTACGGCTTCCCGGCGGTGATGTTCGAGCAGTTCGCTCTGCCGGACGCGCTGGACGGGTACCGGCGGCACGGGGTGACCGTGGCGGGCGGGTCCACGGCGTTCTACTCGATGTTCCTCACCGAGCAGCGCCGGCGGCCGGGCGTCCCGGTGATCCCCTCGCTGCGGCTGCTGGCCGGCGGCGGGGCGCCGAAGCCGCCCGAGGTGTACCACGCCGTGGTCCGCGAGATGGGCGTGCAGCTCACCCACGGATACGGCATGACCGAGGTGCCGATGATCACCATGGGGGCGCCCGACGACACCGCCGAGAACCTCGCGACGACGGAGGGGCGGCCGCCGGAGGGCATGGAGATACGCATCGCCGGGGACGGGGAGGTACGGCTGCGCGGGGAGGCCGTGTGCCAGGGGTACCTGGATCCGGCGCAGACCGCGGAGGCCTTCGACGACGACGGGTTCCTGCGCACGGGGGACCTCGGGCGGCTGACCGGCTCGGGGCACCTCGTGCTCACCGGACGCCTGAAGGACGTGATCATCCGCAAGGGCGAGAACGTCTCGGCGAAGGAGATCGAGGACCTGCTGGCCGCCCACCCGGACGTCGGGGACGTCGCGGTGATCGGGCTGCCGGACGCCGAGCGCGGGGAGCGGGTGTGCGCGGTGGTGGAACAGCCGGCAGGGGCGGGTGAGCTGACCCTGGAGGCGGTGACGGCGTATCTGCGCGCACAGGGGCTCTCCCCGCACAAGCTGCCCGAGCGGCTGGAAGTGGTCGACGCCCTGCCCCGCAACGAGACGCTCCGCAAGATCCTGAAGTACAAGCTGCGCGAGCGCTTCTCGGCGGCGTAGGAAGCGGCTACTCGGGGACCGTGAAATAGCGGGCGAACGCCGGGACGATCTCCGCCTCGCCGACCTTGCCGTCCGCGTCGGTGTCGAGCGCGGCGGCGCTCGCGCGGGCCAGCTCCGCCGGGACGCCCAGGGTGATCAGCACCCGCACGGTGTCCTCGATCGTGGCCCGGCCGTCGCCGTCCGGGTCGGCGACGACCAGAGCGGCGTGCAGGAAGGGGCGGGCGATCTCGGCGAACCGGTCCGGGTTGTCGCGCAGCCGCTTGACCGCGCCGTTCACGAACTCGTCCCGGGTGATGCGCTGGTCGCCGTCCCGGTCCGCGATGCCGGCCATGCCCTGCCAGAACGCCTCGGCGCCCGCGTACAGCGCCTGTCCCTTGTCCGACCGGGCGGCCGTGCCGAACTCGGCGAGCAGGGCCTTGGCGGCGCCGCCGAAGTCCTCGCGGTCGATGTAGCCGTTGCCGTCCTGGTCGAAGGTGGCGAACCGGCCGGCGATCCTGCGTTCGTACTCGCTGCTGACCATGTCTCTCGCGCCGCCTCACGTCATCACGTCGGGTTGTCTGCGGGGTGCTTCCCGGGGTGTCTCCCGGCTGGGAGCGTACGACGTCGGCGTCTCCGGGGCAGCGGGAAGGTGACGGCTGTGCCAAGACCGGGGAGATTTCGGGACACCGTCGTGGCCGGGCGGCGGATGTGGTCGACTGTCGCCCGTGGAGGCGGTCGCGGCGAGTGTCATAGCGGTGGTGGGAACCCTGCTGGGTGCGGGAGTGACCCACCGGTTCCAGTTACGGGCGGTCGCGCGGGGCGAGCGGTTCCTGCGCGACGAGAAGCTGCGCCAGGAGCGCATGGACGCGTACTGCGGGTACGCGGGCGCGCTCGTGAACTACCGGCGTGCGCTGGTCCACCGCTGGTTCCGCGAGCAGGAGGGGGCGCCGGCCGAGGAGCTGGCGGAGAAGCAGCTCCAGGGGTACGCGCTGCGCTCGGTGGCCCAGGAGGCGCTGTTCCGGGTGCAGATGCTGTCGCCGGACGAGGAACTCGTGGCGCAGGCCTGGCAGGCGTTCCGGGAGATCGAGCAGATCCACAAGACGGCCGACCGCACCGTGCTGAACGAGCGCCGGGACAGCACCCAGGCACTGATCACCCGTTTCGTGACCGACGCCAAGGGCACGCTGGGCTGAGCCCGCCCCTCACGCCGACAGGGGTTGCGTCCCCTCCTCGTCCACCGCCTCCGCCAGGTCGCCGTACACGTCGAAGAGCCGCCGCACGCCCAGCGCGCCCAGGACGCGGTTGACGTGCGAGTCCTCGGCGGCCCCGCGCGCCGGCAGGATCAGCCTGAGGCGTCCCCGGCAGGAGCGGATCAGACGGCGGGCGGCGATCAGGACGCCGACGCCGCTGGAGTCGCAGAAGTACACCTCGGAGAGGTCCAGGACGAGATCGTGACGGCCCTCGGCCACCTCGTCGTGGACCCGCTGTCGCAACACCGGCGACGTCACCAGGTCCAGTTCGCCCGACACATGGAGCACGGCCCATCCGCCCCGCTCGCCGCCGGTCAC
Source organism: Streptomyces phaeofaciens (assembly GCF_014648915.1). Classification (GTDB taxonomy): domain Bacteria; phylum Actinomycetota; class Actinomycetes; order Streptomycetales; family Streptomycetaceae; genus Streptomyces; species Streptomyces phaeofaciens. The sequence continues at coordinate 105,085 of NZ_BMSA01000014.1, forward strand.
TTTGAAGGCCACCACCACGCCCTTCGCTCGCCGTAAACGGAAGCTGTCCCTTCGCTTCCTTGCAGCGCGGCTGCCCAGCCGCGCTGCCCCGAAACACGGGGGCAAAAACAGAAACCATGAGAAAGAGGCTTGTTTCAATCACTTCCAGTCCTGTTCGATCCTTCTCAGTCGGAGTCGATCAGGTCTGATCGCGAGAAGGGCGGGTAGAAGCGGGCCGGGCACCACCACGAGCGGCCCGGGACGACGGCCATACCACCCCGCGCCCGACGGGGGGCGCGCATTGCCACAAAGGGGCGTGCGTTGTCGGACGTGCCGACTACATTCGAGGTGACGGTGGACGCACGCTGGACACAGGCACGAGCGCAGGCACGGGCACGGGTGAGGGGGCCGCATGGCGAAGAAGGACGCACCGCCCCGCTGGGACCGCAAGATGCAGCAGCGGCTCGCACGCGGTGAGGCGGCCGCCCTCGGTGAGCTGTACGACCGGTTCGCTTCACTCGTGCACGGCCTCGCCCACCGCGTGCTCGGAGACGAACGGGCGGCCGACGGCATCACCCGCGAGGTCTTCGCCCACGTCTGGGAACACCCCGACGCCTACGACCCCCAGCAGGGCCCCCTGCGCTCCTGGGTCGCCACCCTGACCCACCGCCTCGCCGTACAGCGGCTGCGCGCCACCGAGACGGCCGCGCTGGCCGAGGGCGGCCCGGGCTCCACCGAGGAACTGGAACGAAAAGTGCGCCACGCCTCGGTCGCCGCCCGCGCCGACTACATCGTCCACGCCATGCCCGCCCCGCTGCGCGCCGCACTGGAACTGGCCTACTTCCAGCGCCGCGACTACCGCCAGGCCGCCGCCGACCTCGGCGTCACCGAGGACGAGGCCCGCCGCCGGCTCCGCCTTGGCCTCCAACTGCTCTCCACGGCCCACGACACCGCACCCCCGGGAGCCCCGCCCGGCTACGGAGGTGCGGCGTGAACGGCACGGACGGCTTCGAGTCCTACGACGGCGACGGCGAGGAGGACGACGGCGGCACGGGCGCGAACACCGGCGCGAACGCAGGCGGAAGCGCCGGCGCGCGCGACGGCATCGGCGGCGCCCCCGCGCCCCGTATCCCGCTCCCCCGCGCCTCCGTCGAGGACACCGGACTGCCGCTGCCCGCGCTGGAGAACCTCACCGTGCCCGCACCCCTGCGCCTGGAGCACCCGGTCCTGAAGGCTCTGCTGGGCGCGTGGGCGCTCGCGGCGTGCTCGGCCGAGGAGACGGCCGCCGTCGAGGAGCACCTCGGGGACTGCGGCGCCTGCGCCGACGAGGCACGCCGGCTGCGGGAGGCGGTCGGCCTGTTGCAACGCCCGGAGAGCCTCGACCTCGACCCCGGTCTGCGCACCCGCGTCCTGGAGAACTGCCTGGACCGGCGCCCGCCGCGCATCCCGGTCCCGGCCTGGGCCGCGTCGTACGACGCCGAGACCGCGCGGCTGGACGCCCTGCTCCAGGACTTCGGCGACGCCGAGTGGCATGCGCCGGTACGGCTGCGCTGGTACCGGGGCGAGGCCTCACGGAGCCGCAGGACCACCGTCGCCGGAGTCATCGCCCATCTCCTCGCGGTGGACGGCATGGTCGCCGTCGCCCTCGGACTGGACGACCCGCTGGGCCCCGGCGACCCCGACAAGAGGGACGACACCCGCACGCCCGCCGAGCGCACGGAGGCGTACTGGGAGGCCGCGCACTTCCCGCACACCCGTTCCGTGCGCGGCCCCTGGCGCGAACAGACCCACGCCCTGGTGCGGACGGTCTCCTTCACCGGCGGCGGCCCCGGCACCATGCCGGTGTCGTACGGCCCGTTCGACCTGCCGCTGCGGGACGCGATGCTGGACCGCGCCTTCGAGTGCTGGGTGCACGCCGAGGACATCGCGATCGCGGTCGACTACCCCTACGCACCGCCCGCGCCACGCCATCTGCACGGCATGATCGACCTCGCCGCGCGTCTGCTGCCGCAGGCGCTCGCGACCCGGCGCCGCGCGGGGCTGGCCGCGCCGGCCCCCAGCCGCCATCTGGTGACCGCGGGGCAGCCCGGCCGCAGCCTCCGGCTGGAGATCGAGGGCGAGGGCGGCGGCCAGTGGCTGATCCCGCTCGACTCACCGGGCGCGGTGGGCTCCGCCGACCACGAGGTGGCCCACGTGGCCCTGGACGACGTGGAGTTCTGCCGTCTGGCAGCGGGCCATGTCCCTCCGGAGGAGGCGGCGGCCGGCCAGCTGGGAGACAGGGAAGCGATCAGGGACGTGCTGTTCGCTGCCGCGAGCTTGAGCCGTATGTAGCCGACGTAGGGACTGGTCGCGGTGCGCCGGCGGGTGCGGGTGGTGGGGGTTGTTCGCGCGGTTCCCCGCGCCCCTGGAAAGTCACGCCGACTCCAAAGGGGCGCGGGGAACCGCGCGACCGGCCACCGAACCATCCGCAGCCGCCCCGCAGCAGAACCCGGCAACCGCTCAGGCGAAAACGACCGTCCGGCGCCCGTTGAGAAGAATCCTCCGCTCCGCGTGCCACTTCACGGCCCGCGCCAGCGCCTGGCACTCCACGTCCCGCCCGATCGCGACGAGCTGGTCCGGCGTGACGCCGTGACCCACCCGCTCGACCTCCTGCTCGATGATCGGCCCCTCGTCGAGGTCGGCGGTGACGTAGTGCGCCGTCGCCCCGATCAGCTTCACACCCCGCGCATGCGCCTGGTGGTACGGCTTCGCGCCCTTGAAGCTCGGCAGGAACGAGTGGTGGATGTTGATGATCCGCCCGCTGAGCTGCTTGCACAGGTCGTCCGAGAGCACCTGCATGTACCGGGCGAGGACGACCAGTTCGACCTGCTGCTCCCGCACGATCTCGAGCAGCTTCGCCTCGGCCTCCGCCTTCGTCTCCTTCGTCACCGGAATGTGGTGGAAGGGGACGTCGTACGAGCCCGCCAGCTCGGCGAAGTCGGTGTGGTTGGACACCACCGCCGCGATCTCCACCGGCAGCGCGCCGATGCTCGTGCGGAACAGCAGGTCGTTCAGGCAGTGGCCGAACTTGCTGACCAGCAGGACGATGCGCATCTTCTCGTCGGCCCGGTTGATCTGCCAGTCCATGTGGAAGGAGTCACCGATCGCCGCGAAGCTCGCCCGCAGCTTGTCCACGGTCACCGGCGCGTCCGCGGAGAAGTGGACGCGCATGAAGAACAGACCCGTGTCGTGGTCGCCGAACTGCTGGCTGTCCTCGATGTTGCAGCCGGTCATGAAGAGATAGCTCGACACGGCGTGCACGATGCCCTGTTTGTCCGGGCTGGAGAGCGTGAGGACGTACTGGTCGGCGGGGGTCGCCGCGGCTCGGGCGGACTGCTCGTTCATGCAGCACAGGGTCTCACGGCCGTACCGGCGCGAGGCGGCTCCGTCCGCTACGCGGACCTGGTCATGATCCGCAGGACTTCCAGGGTGCGCGGCGGCGCGTCCGGGTCGTCGCCGTCGGCCACGGCCATCCGCACATGCGCGTCCCGGGCCGCCCGCACGGCCTCCGGCCAGCCCTGGTTCTCGACGTAGGCGGCGACGGCGGCGTCGGGCCCGACCTGGTGCATGATCCGCAGCACCCGCAGCACGGCGGTGTCCACGAGGGCCGCCTCCTGCGAGTCGCGGAAGATCGTGCCGACGTACTTCTCGGCGGACCAGTTGTCGAGCCAGGTGTCCTCGACCAGGCGGTACACGGCGTCGGTGACGTCCCCGTACCCGTCGACGCCGGCCAGCCAGACGTTCTGCTGGAACACCGGGTCGGAGAGCATGTGCAGCGCGGAGCGCACATTGCTGCGCCAGCGCCACCACGGCATGTCGTTGAGTGGCATGCCGCCCATGGTGGAGGAGCGACGGCCGCGACGGGAAGAGTTCTCCGAACCTTGCACGGTCATCGATCGTACGTTTCCTCGTCACGGGGGCCTCACCGGCCCCGGTAATTCACCTTGCCGTCACCCCACGTTGAGCAAAGGTCACTCCCAGGTTAGCGATGTGACGGAATCGTGCGTGTCCATGACCGGCAGGCGACGAATGTTCCGTGGAAGCACCTTCCTCCCCAGGTCCCTCCGCTTCACCAGGTCCGGCAGAGCCACCGCCCTCACGGCGGGCGCCCTGGCCGCCTGTGCGTCGCTCACCGCCGGATGCGGGGTCGTCCCCGGCACCACGGGGGGTACCGGGGACGACCCGATCGTCGTGATGACCTGGGCACCCGAGGGCACGGCCGCCACCAACATGCCCGGCATGCCGGCCTTCGCCCGCGCCTACGCCCGCTGGATCAACTCCCAGGGCGGCATCAACGGCCATAAGCTCACCGTCCTGACCTGCAACGACCACAACGACACGGTGGACGCCGCGGCCTGCGCCCGGCGCGCGGTGAAGGAGAACGCCGTCGCGGTCGTCGGCTCCTACAGCCAGCACTCCGACGCGTTCTTCCCGCACCTGGAGGGCGCCGGCATCCCCTACATAGGCGGCTACGGCGTCACCAACGCCGAGTTCACCAGCCCCCTGTCCTACCCCGTCAACGGCGGACAGCCCGCCCTGCTGGCCGGCCTCGGCAAGGAGCTCGCGGCCGAGTGCGGTCCCGTCGCCCTGGTCCGCCCGGACACCCTCGCGGGCGACGCGCTGCCGCCCATGCTCAACGCCGGACTGAAGGCGGGCGGCCACGACGGCGCCCGGGACCAGCTGGCCGCGGAGGACGCCACCGAGTACTCCGCGCAGGCCGAACAGGCCCTGGGCACGGCGACCGGCACCGCCGCCTCGGACGGCACCGAGAAGGGCTGCGTGGTGCCCGCCCTCGGCGACCGCACCAGCACCTTCATGGACTCCTTCCGGCGCACCCGCACCGACTACCCCGACGTGCGCACCGGCAGTGTCCTGGGCAGCGTCGACCAGACCGTCATCGACGCCACCGGCGGCGGTTCGGGGCCGTACGAGGGGGCGTACGTCACCGGCTGGTACCCGGTGACGAGCGACAAGCGCTGGGCCGCGATGAAGAAGGTCATCAGCGAGGCGGCCTTCTCGGACACCCGGATCGATCCCGGCGACACCGGCGTCCAGACCACCTGGGTCGCCTACACCGTGCTGCGGCAGGCCGTGGAGTCCCTGGGCGACGGACCGGTCACCGCCACCAGTGTGCGGAGCGCCCTGGACGACGGGAAGATCGACACGGGCGGGCTGACGCCGACCCTGCACTGGCAGTTCTCCGGCCGGCTCGCCTCCATCGGCTTCCCGCGCCTGGCCAACGCCGAGGTGACCCTCCAGACCGTCCGGCAGGGCCGGCTGGTGGCCGCCGGCCAGAGCTTCGTGGACACGACGAAGACGCTGGAGTCGGCCGACCTCGGCTGACCCCGGCCCCGGCGCCGTCGGGGCGCCGGGGCCGGGCCGGCCGTCACAGCTGGGTGGGCTGGCGCTGGGTCAGGCCGTAGGTGTTCGCGATCGCGTTCCACAGCTTGGCCGCCTCGGCCTTCTGCGTGGAGGCGGTGCCGCTGGCCCGGTTTCCCTGCTGGGTCTCGGGCGTGGTGCGGGCCGTGCCCCTCTTGCAGCTCTTCTTCCGGTTGCCGGCGACCTCGTCGGCCCAGGCCGCGTAGTGGTTGTCGGCGGCCGCGGACGCCTGCCACGCCTTGGTGAGCGCGGTGGTCAGCGCGTCGTGCTCCGGGAGCTTGTCGACGGACAGTCCGGCCAGCTTCGTCACCAGGTCGGTGCGCTGGGTGCCCGCGTCCCGCAGGTCCGATGCGGCCTGGGAGAGATTGGTGCACGCCTTCACGTCCGCCACCGCCGCGATCACCGAGGCCCGGCTGCTGCCGCTGTCCGCGAGCAGCTTGTCCAGCGCGACCGCCTGCTCCTTCGCCGGGTCGGCGCCCGCCGAGGCGGACCCCTCGGTCGCGGGCGCCGACGCGGCGACGTTCTTGCTGTCGTCGTCGCCGCCGTCCCCGCCTCCGCCGGCGAGCATCGCGCCCGCGCCGATCCCGACGACCGCGAGGGCCACACCGATCGCCGCGAACATCGGAAGCCGCGAGCCGGTACGGCCGCCCCGGCCGCGGCGCTCGTCCTCGTCGTCGCGGGTGACGGACGGGATGAAGGTGGGCTGCGGGGCGCGCGCCGCGGCGGGACCGGCGCCGTAGCCCTGGCCCTGGTCCGGGATGCGCGGCAGCTGCTGGGTGGAGCCGGCCGGGCCGTCGCCGCCCGGCCCGTCACGGAAGAGGCTCTCGAACCCGGCGGGCGGCTGCGGGCCCCCGCCCGGCGCCGGGTAGGACTGCGCGGGCACGGGCGGGATGTACTGCGTGGCGTCCGCGTCGGAGGGGGACGCGCCCGGCATCGGCCCCTGGCCGTGCTGGGGACCGCCCAGGTAGCGCGTCGACTCGGCCGGGTTCTCGGGCGGCAGCGCGCCCGGCCCGACCGGCGGGATGTACTGCGTCGCGCCCTCGTCGCCACCGGGCGCGGCGGGGACGGGCGGCAGGTACTGGGTCCGGCCGTCGTCGACCGGGGCCGCCGGGACCGGCGGTATGTACTGGGTGGCGCCCTCGTCCGCGGGCGGCAGCGGCCCACCGCCCACACCCTGGCCGTACGACGGTGTCTGCGCACCCTGGCCGTACGACGGGTCGTACGACGGGGCCGGGCCGCCCTGGGCGTACGTCGGGGCGGCCGGGGCCGGCGCGCCCTCCGGCGGGAGCGGGCCCGCGCCCCAGGCGTCCGGCTGCGGGGTGCCCCACTGCTGGTCCGCCGGGAGAGGCCAGGACTGGCCCGGCTGCTGGGCGGGCGGCTCCTGCTGCTGCTCGGGCCCCCAGGACTGACCCCAGGTCTGGCCGCCGGCCGGCGACTGCCGGCCGTAGTCCTGCTGTCCGTACTGCGCCGACCCGTACGCCCCGGAGGGGTCGGCCGGCTGCGATCCGTGCGAGGTCAGCCCCGGAATCAGGGGTTCACCACCGTCGGAGGGCAGCACGATGCCTTCGCGCGCGGGCCGCGCCGAGGGCTCCTCGCCCTGTCCACTCTGCGTCACCGGGACTCCTACGAATGGGGGACCTACGGAATCGTCGGCTCACGCTACCGGGTCCCCGGAACCCCGTGCCACGCAGCTCAGGACGTGATCTCCCTCCCAGTGACGTCCGTAACACAACCGGAGCGCCGCCGACGCCATCCGTGGCCTCCCGTACGGGAACCGTGCGTTCCCCGTCCGTTCACGCGGCGGCGCCCCGGCCGTTCACGCCGCGGCCTGGAGGTCCAGCCGCGCCCCGAACTCCCTTACCACCGGCTCCTCCCGGTACGGCTCCAGCCGCTGCTGGAGGTCCTCCAGGTACTCCGCGCCCCGGTTGGAGCGGAGTGTTCCGAGCAGCTCGACCGCCTTCAGGCCGGTGTGGCAGGCCTGTTCGACCTCCCGCTGCTGCACCTGCGCGGTGGCGAGCAGCACATAGCCGATCGCGCGCCTGCGGGCTCGGCTCTCCGGGAGCCCGGCCAGGGACTGCTCGGCGCACCGGGCGGCCGCCTCCGCCTGGCCGAGGTCGCGGTGGCAGTGCGCCAACTCGTCGGCCAGATAGGCCTCGTCGAAGTGCGCGATCCACGCCGGGTCGTCGCCGACGGACGGATCGGCCGCCTCCAGCGCGGACACCGCCCGCCCGGACGCGAGCTGGGTCGCCCGTACGTCGCCCGTCAGCGCGTGGCCGCGCGCCTCCGCGGCGAAGAACATCGCCTCCGCGCGCGGGGTGACCCGCCCGCGTGCGCCCTCCTGGGCGGCGCGCGCCAACTGGGAGATCTCCCGGGGGTTCCCGAGCTGCGCGGCGAGGTGGCTCATGGAGGCGGCGAGCACGTATCCGCCGTAGCCGCGGTCGCCCGCCGCCTGGGCGAGGCGCAGGGCCTGGATGTAGTAGCGCTGGGCCAGGCCCGGTTGGCCGGTGTCGACGGCCATGTACCCGGCCAGTTCCGTCAACCGGGCGACGGCGGCGAAGAGTTCCCGGCCCACCGACTCCCGGTAGGAGCCGGCCAGCAGCCCCGAGACAACACTGTTGAGGTAGTGCACGACGACCGGGCGGACGTGCCCGCTGCCGTACTGGTGGTCGAGGTCGACCAGCGCCTGGGTCATCGCCTTCACGGCGGCCACGTCGGACAGGCCCACCCGCGGTCCCGCCGAGCGCGCCACCTGGGCGTCGGGCGACGAGATCAGCCAGTCGCGGCTGGGCTCGACCAGCGCCGACGCGGCGACGGAGGAGCCGGTGAGGAAGTCGCGGCGGCCCACGTCGCTGCGCCACAGCTCGCAGACCTGCTCGATGGCCCCCAGCACCGTCGGCGAGAACTGGAGACCGACGCCGGAGGCGAGGTTCTTGCCGTTGGCCATGCCGATCTCGTCGATCGTGACCGTGCGGCCGAGCTTGCGGCCCAGGGCCTCGGCGATGATCGCCGGAGCGCGTCCGCGCGGCTGCTGTCCGCGCAGCCAGCGGGCCACGGACGTCTTGTCGTAGCGCAGGTCGAGTCCGTGCTCGGCACCGCACATGTTGACCCTGCGGGCGAGCCCGGCGTTCGAGCACCCCGCCTCCTGGATGAGCGCCTGCAACCGTTCGTTCGGCTGCCGCGCGACGAGAGGCCTTGCGGCCATGGGCACTACCCCCTGTGGAGTTCCGCACCGAAATTTCCGGCCGAGAAGATCAATGCCCCACGGACATAGGGAAAATGCGAGGCATGAGAGGATTGCCGAGTATTTCCTGGTTACCGGCGGAAGCCCGCCCCCCACTCGTGACTACCCGCTCCCCGCGCCCGTTCCTCCCGCGCGCCCCCACCCGTGCACCCATGCGCCCCGGACGCCGAAGCGATGCTCCTCCTCCGGGTGAACGGGCGGGCGTAACCCCTGGTGACCGCTAGAGTTGTGTTCATCGTGGAAGAGACCATCGCGGGCGCCGATGCCGCTCAAATCCCGAAGCAGCGCGGGGAATCGCTGCTCGAGACCGCCGTTCGTTACGCCGAGGAACGTCATTGGGACGTGTTTCCCGGCACCTGGCTGGAGGCCGTCGACGGGGTGCAGCGATGCTCCTGCGAGGAGACCTCGTGCGGTGCGCCGGGTGCGCACCCCGCGCGCCCCGACTGGGCGACCCAGGCGACCGGCAGCGCGACCGTCGCCCGCCGGATGTGGCAGAAACAGCCCACCGCCTCGATCCTGCTGCCGACGGGGCGGACGTTCGACGCGATCTCCGTTCCGGAGACGGCCGGTTTCCTCGCGCTCGCGCGCATGGAGCGGATGGAGCTGACGCTCGGGCCGGTGACGCTGACGCCGGACCGGCGGATGCATTTCTTCGTGCTGCCGGGGGCGTCGGCCAAGGTGCCGGAGCTGGTGCGCAAGCTCGGCTGGTCCCTTTCCGCCCTCGACCTCGTGACGCTGGGCGAGGGGATGTACGTGGCCGCGCCGCCGACCCGGTTCGGGTCCTGGGGGGCCGTGCAGTGGGCCTGCCGGCCGACCGCAGCGAACCGGTGGCTGCCGGACGCCGAGGAGTTGATCTCGCCGCTGGCCTACGCCTGCGGCAGGGACCGCTGACGTCGCCCCGTCCCCCCGTAGGGTTCAGGTATGACGTCCGTACGCGTGCGCAATCTCTGGAAACGGTTCGGGCAACAGGTTGCCGTCGCCGGGATCGATCTCGATCTTCCTGCCGGGAAGTTCATCGGGCTCGTCGGGCCGAACGGGGCCGGGAAGACCACCACGCTGTCGATGGTGACCGGGCTGCTGCGGCCCGACGAGGGCACCGTCGAGGTCGTCGGGCACGACGTGTGGCGCGATCCGGTGGAGGTCAAGGCGCGGATCGGGGTGCTGCCGGAGGGGCTCCGGCTGTTCGAGCGGCTGTCCGGGCGTGAACTGCTGGGCTACAGCGGGCGGTTGCGCGGGCTGCCCGGCGCCGAGGTCGACAAGCGGGCCACCCAGCTGCTCGACGTCCTCGATCTGGCCGGTGCCCAGCACAAGCTCGTCGTCGACTACTCGACCGGTATGCGCAAGAAGATCGGGCTCGCGGCCGCGCTCCTCCACAATCCTGAAGTGCTCTTCCTGGACGAGCCGTTCGAGGGCGTCGACCCCGTCTCCGCGCAGACCATCCGGGGCGTGCTGGAGCGGTACACCGCCTCCGGCGCCACCGTCGTCTTCTCCTCCCACGTCATGGAGCTGGTCGAGTCGCTGTGCGACTGGGTGGCCGTGATGGCCGCCGGGCGCATCCGGGCCCATGGCCCGCTGGAGGAGGTGCGCGGGTCCGCGCCCTCGCTCCAGGAGGCGTTCCTCCAGCTCGTCGGCGCGCAGGGGCGGGACGCCGGGTCCGATCTCGACTGGCTGGGCGGCGGGGCGGTCCGGTGAGCGCGCAGACCGCCGCGCCGGGCCTCGCCCCCACCGTCGTACGGCTGAAGCTGTCGCTGTTGCGCAACGGGCTCCGGCAGTCCGGTGGGCGGCGGGCCGCGTATGTGGCGTCGGCCGTGTGCGCGCTGCTGTTCGCCGCGTTGCAGCTGATCGGGCTGATCGCGCTGCGCGGGCATGCGCACGCCGAATCGCTCGTGGTGCTGCTGGTGGCGGTGCTGGGGCTGGGGTGGGCGGTGATGCCGCTGTTCTTCCCCAGCGGGGACGAGACCCTCGACCCGACCCGGCTGGTGATGCTGCCGCTGCGGCCCCGGCCGCTGGTGTGGGCGCTGCTGGCGGCCTCGCTGGTCGGCATCGGGCCGCTGTTCACGGTGGTCATGCTGATCGGCTCGGTGATCGCGGTGGCGCACGGCGGCGCCGCGTTCGCGGTCGGTGTGGTGGGGGGCGTGCTGGCGCTGCTGGTGTGCGTGGCCCTCGCGCGGGCCGTCGCCGCCGCCAACATCCGGCTGCTGTCCAGCCGCAAGGGGCGGGATCTCGCCGTCCTGAGCGGGCTGGTCATCGCGGTCGGCGCGCAGGTCGTCAACTTCGGGGCGCAGCGGCTCGGCTCCAGTGGCCTCGGCCAGCTGGACCCGGTGGCGGACGTGCTGCGCTGGCTGCCGCCGGCCTCCGCGATCGGCGCGGTGGACTCCGTGAGCGAGGGGTCGTACGGGGTCGCCGCCGTCCAACTGCTGATCAGTGCCGGTGCGTTGGTGCTGCTGGTGCGGATGTGGTCACGGAGTCTGACCAGGCTGATGATCTCGCCGGACGGCTCCACCCTCCAGGCCGCCGAGCCGGCCGCCCGGGACCGGCGCGGTGCGGCGGGGCTGACACGGCTGCTGCCGGGCGGACGGTCCGGCACGGTGATGGAGCGCAGCCTGCGCTATGTGTGGCGCGACCCGAAGACGAAGGCGGCCTGGGTGACGTCCCTGGCGATCGGGCTGATCGTGCCCGTCTTCAACGCGCTCCAGGGCACCGGTTCGATCTACTTCGCCTGCTTCGCCGCCGGGATGCTCGGCATCCAGATGTACAACCAGTTCGGGCAGGACACGTCCGCGTTCTGGATGGTCGCGCTGACCATCTCCTCGCCCCGGGACGCGTATGTCGAACTGCGCGCGCGGGCGCTGGCGCTGCTGGTGATCACGCTGCCGTACGCCACGCTGGTGACGGTCCTGACGACCGCGCTGCTCGGCGACTGGGCGAAGCTGCCCGAGGCGCTGGGACTGTCGCTGGCACTGCTCGGCGCGATGCTGACGACCGGTGCGTGGACATCGGCCCGCTTCCCCTACTCGATACCGCAGGAGGGCTACAAGAACGTCGCCCCGGGCCAGACCGGCCTCGCCTGGATCTCGATCTTCGGCGGGATGGTGTCGGCGGCCCTGCTGTGCGCGCCCGTCATCGCGCTGACGATCTGGCTGCACGTGAGCGAGGGCGGCGAGGCGTGGACCTGGCTGCTGCTGCCGGGCGGCGCGGCGTACGGGGCGGGGATCACCCTGCTCGGGCTGCGGCTGGCGGCTCCGCGTACGGCGGCACGGCTGCCGGAGATCCTGGCGGCGGTGAGCAAGGGGTGAGCGGGGGCTGAGCGGGGGCACCGAGGCCTCCGGTGCGCCGAGGCTTCCGGCGGGCCGAGGCCTGCCGTCCGCTGCGGCTCACGGTGTGCTGAACACCGTGTCCAGGAACGGTTCGATCGCCGTGCGCCAGCCCTCCGGCTGGTCGTAGTGGACGAGGTGGCCGGCGTCGGCGACCTCCGCGTACTCCCCTCGGGGCAGGACGCGGACCATCTCCTGGGCCTCGGCCCGGCCCAGTTCGCCGTCGAGGCCGCGGACGACCAGGGCGGGGCAGCGGACCTGGGTCAGCTCCTCCCAGTGGGCGTCGTAGACCCAGGTCTCGCGGGACTTGAGCATCTGCTCGGGCTCGAAGACGGGGCGCCAGCCGTCCGGGGACTCCTGCATCACCTCGGCGTAGAACTCGCCCCGGGAGGCGTTCGGGCGCTCCACCCAGGGGTCGTCCTCGCCGAACCACTTGCGGACCTCGGCGAGGGTGGCGAAGGGGACGGGCCAGGACTTGAACCAGTCGGCCCACTCGCGCTGCGAGGCCGAGCCGAGCGCGGAGGCCCGCATGTCGCAGATGACCACCGCGCGCACCAGGTCGGGGCGTTTCGCGGCGAGCTGCCAGGCGGTCAGCGCGCCCATGGCGTGGCCGATGAGGACGGCGGGGGCGAGGCCGAGCTGCTCCAGTGCCGCTTCGAGGTCCTCGACGTACGCCTCACGGGTGAACGCGGCCTCCGGGGGCTTCTCGCTCCGGCCGTGGCCGCGCTGGTCGAGGGCGACGGCGCGATGGCGCTCGGAGAGCCAGCGGGCGGTGGACGCCCAGTGCGAGGCCCGGCCCATCAGGCCGTGCAGTAACAGGACGCCCGGCCTGTTCTCGGTCCCGTGCGCGGCGCCCGGGGTGCGACCTCCGGTGGACTGGGCCGGAATCACGAGGTCCGGCCCGTCCTTGGGCGGGTCCCCGAACTCCCAGGCCGCCAGGCGTACGCCGCCCGTCCCAGTCACGTCGATGCGTCGCGCCATAGGTCCTGGCACCCCCCTAGCCGTCGTACCGCTGTGCTGCCGCTGTCTTGATCAGCGCACGCCCGGTGCGCTCCGTCACGCCATCACACGCAGAGTATCGAATGCCTATTCGAGAAACGCCGCATCCGCGAGCAACACCCCTCGTTCGAGTGACCACGCTCAAGGAATGATTGCCGCTGCCGAGGGGAGATCTTCAGCGGGAGGCGGACCGCTCGGGGAAAACGGTCCGAGGGGGACGACCCTGGGAGCTCGGGGCTCCGGGTCGTCACAGGGGAGGACAGGCCCCGGTGCCGCACGGCACCGGGGCCCTCCACTCGTCTGCGGCACATCATCCCCGCCCCCTCAGGCCATATGCCTCACGCAAGCCTGGCACGCGAACCGCCGCCGCGCTGCGATTCGACACAGGGAATCCTCGATTCGACACGATCGACGCCACGCCACAACGACCCCAGGGGTCCCCGGAGTTGACAGAAACTGAACAACGCTCAGCCTCTGGATCCCGGCGCGGCGCCCGGCGCTCAGCGCTTCGCGACGAACACATGCGACGCGACGTCCGCCTCCAGCTCCGCCGCCTCGCCGCCGCTGCCCACCAGCACCCCGCCGGCCGACTCCGTCACGCTCACCACCGAACCGGGCTGCACACCCGCCCGGCGCAGCGTGTACATCAGCTGCGCGTCGGTCTGGATCGGCTCGCCGATCCGGCGCACGACGACCGTCTTGCCCTCCAGGCCCGGGTCGAGATCCGCCAGCGAGACCATGCCCTCGTCCAGGAACGGGTCGGCGCCGTCCTTCTCTCCCAGCTCCTCCAGACCCGGGATCGGGTTGCCGTACGGCGACTCGGTGGGGTGGCGCAGCAGCTCCAGGACGCGGCGCTCCACCGCCTCGCTCATCACGTGCTCCCAGCGACAGGCCTCGGCGTGCACCTGCTCCCACTCCAGACCGATCACGTCGACCAGGAGACACTCGGCGAGCCGGTGCTTGCGCATCACGCGCGTGGCGAGGCGACGGCCCTCGTCGGTCAGCTCCAGGTGCCGGTCGCTGGCCACGGAGACCAGGCCGTCGCGCTCCATGCGCGCCACCGTCTGGCTGACCGTCGGCCCGCTCTGGTCGAGCCGCTCGGCAATCCGGGCGCGCATGGGGACCACACCTTCCTCCTCCAGCTCGAGGATGGTGCGGAGATACATCTCCGTGGTGTCGATCAGTCCGGACATTCGTGCCCCTCGATGAGATCTGCCGAAGGCTCGACGGCTCTCCGGCGCGCGTGCGCTGGCCCTGGCCTCAATTCTGCCGGATACCACTGACAAGCGTGCCGCGCCGGTGAAACGAGGTCGTTACGCCGAAGTGCGCGGACCGCCCGCTCTCCGCCCCGGCGGACGGCCGGGGCCGTCCACCCGCCCCGTCCGCCCCGTCCGCCCCATGGACGCTCACCCGTCCCGCCGTATTGACAGCGCACTGGTCCAGACCGCACGGTGATCCGCGACACGGACACCCGGCACGGATCCTCGACACGGCAAAGGGGCCCTTCGGATGAGCGACCGCGAGCTCGGCGCCCAGTTCTTCGACGCGGCGATCACGCTGCTTCGGCGGGTCCGCGACGAAGAGGCCGAGGCCGTCCGAGCGGCCGGCGAACTCCTCGCCGACACCGTGGCCGACGGCGGCCGGCTCTTCGCCTTCGGCGCCGGGCACTCCTCCCTCGCCGCCCAGGACGTCGTCTACCGCGCGGGCGGCCTGGCCCTGATGAACCTCCTCGTCGTGCCGGGCGTCGTCGGCGTCGACGTCATGCCCGCCACCCTCGGCTCCGCCCTGGAACGCGTCGACGGCCTCGCGAGCGCCGTCCTGGACACCTCCCCGCTCCGCGCGGGCGACGCCCTCGTGATCATCTCGCTGTCCGGCCGCAACGCCCTGCCCGTGGAGATGGCCCAGACCGCCCGCGCCCTGGGCGTGAAGGTCATCGGCGTGACCTCGGTGGCGTACGCCTCCCAGACCACCTCCCGGCATGCCTCGGGGACCTTCCTGAAGGACCACTGCGACGTCGTCCTGGACTCGAAGATCGCGGTCGGCGACGCGGAACTCACCCTCGACACCGTCCCGGCGCCCTTCGCGCCCGCCTCCACGGTCGTCACCTCGGCCCTGCTCCAGGCCGTGATGGCCACCGCGGCCGGCGCCCTCGCCGAGCGCGGCATCGAACCGCCGCTGCTGCGCTCCGGGAACGTCGACGGCGGCCACGAATGGAACGGGCGGATCATGAAGGAGTACGGCGACCGGATCTTCTACCGGCGCTGAGCCCGCCGCCGGACGCCGCACCCGCGCGTGCCGCCCTCAGCCGGCGTCGCCGTGCCCCTCCAGGTCGGCCAGGTCGGCCAGGTCCAGGGCCGCCGCCATGCGTACGGCGACATCCTCGGCGTAGGTCGCGTCGGACCGCTGGAAGGCGCTGCGGCCGGCCCCGCGCAGGAACGTCACGACCCCCAGCGTGCGGCCCCGGCTGCGCAGCACCGCGCACAGGGCGTGCACGGTGTCCTCGGGCCACACCCGGGCCCGCGCCCACTCCCGCGCCTCCTCGGCCGACACGGAACCGGCGCCGGCCCGCACGGAACCCGCCCGCGCCACGCACTGGAGCACCGGATGCGTCTCGCCGTAGCGGACCGGCAGCCCGGCGTGGCCGGTGAGCGCGCTGGGGCCCGGACCGCCCGACGGGGTGGCCGCGATCCGCACCAGGCGCGGCGGCCCGGCCGGCGCGTCCTCGTCCGGGACGCCGCCCGGCGCCCGGCCGAACGGGATCCGTTCGCCCGGGGTCCGTTCGATCAGGATCCGGTCGAGCACGGCGTGGTCGGCGAACCCGGCGAGCGCGAAGTCCAGGTGGACCGTGGCCGCCTCGGCCGGGTCCTCGCACTCGGCGGCCGCCCGGGCCGCCCGGTGCAGCTGATTGGCGCGGAAGCGCAGCAGGGCCGCCTCCTGCTCGCCCTGCTTGGCCTCGGTGACGTCCTGGAAGAGCCAGCCCACACCGAGCGGCACCGGCTCCTCGGCGAGCGGTGACGCCAGGCGCAGGAAGCCGCTGCGCCAGCAGCGCCGCCGCTCGCCCTCCGGGGTGCGCACCCCGACCCACATCTCGGCCGGCGCGGGCGGGGCGCCCTCGGCGAGGACGTGCGTCAGCGCGTTCTCCAGCTCCTCCACACCGCGCGTGAGCAGGTCGCCCAGGGGACGGCCCAGGACCGCTGTGCGGCCGGTGCCGAGCGCGCGGGCGGCGTGCGCGTTGACCACGGCGGGACGCAGATCGGCGTCGACCAGGACGACACCCCAGGAGGCGTCGTCGAAGAGGGCCTCGCTGAGCGCGATGGAACGCTCCAGGTCGATCTGGGCGTGGACCTCGCTGAACGCGCAGTACAGGCCCGCGGGCTTGCCGTCGGGCCCGGGCACGGCGGCGGACTGGGTGCGGACCAGGACCCGGCCGCCGTCCTTGGTGAGCAGCGCGAACTCGTGCACCTGACGGCCGGGCGCGTGCATCGCCGCCATCAGCCGGCTCTCGACCTCCTCGGCGTCGGCCTCCCGCACCGCCCAGCCCGCAAAGCCCTGCCGGCCCACCGCCTCCGCCGCGCTCCAGCCGAGGATGCGTTCCGCCTCACGGTTCCAGTGGGTGACGACGCCGTCCGCGTCGAAGGCGCACAGGGCCGCGTCCATGCCGTCGAGCAGCGCGGCGAGCAGGTCCGCTCCGTCGGGGCCACCGGGACCGCCGGGACCGTCCGGCCGCTCGGGCTCTTCCGGCCCCAGCTCGTCGGTGGTCCCGCTACGCCGGGAAGCACTCACCTGGACCCCCTGCCGGTTCGCTCGCTTGCCCTCATTCAACTCGAACGTGACGCAGCCCACATATGATTCCCGCAAGATTGCAGAGGAATCGTGGCACCCGCGAGAAGCCGCTGAACAGCCGCCGGTTCAGGCCCGGGAGCCGTCCTGGAGGGCTGACGTCAGCCGCAGGTCGACCCACTCGTCGTGCTCGCCGTCCAGGACGTACCGGTCGACCTCGGCGAAGCCGTGCGCCGCCGCGAACCGCAGTCCGTCCTCGTTCACCGCCAGCACGCACGTCTCCACCGTCCGAGCGCCCAGCACGCGCGCGTGGGTGAGCGCGTGGGCGTACAGCGACCCGCCGTACCCGCGCCGCCGGTGCTCGGGCAGGACGCGCGCGATGACGGTCGCCACAGCCTCGTCGCCCCCCGGCGGGCGCACGGTGGAGCAGCCGACGAGGACGTCACCCGCATAGGCGTTCTCCAGCCGGTAGCGCCCCGCGCGCTCACGCACCTCGGCGAGCGACAGCGCGGCCGGCGGGACGATCACGTTGTGCACATGGCGCCACTGTTCGAGAGCGGTGTCGCCGTCGACGAGCTCGATACGAAGGTCGGTCACGGCAGCAGCGAACCGTGCACGCCCGGCCCACGTCAACGCGTTTGCGCGCCCCCCGCGGCGGCCCCCGCGGGCCTGCGCGCGTCCACCTCGATCTCGATCCGCATCCGGGGATCGGCCAGCCCGCACACCATCATCGTGGCCGCCGGCCGCACCTCCCCGAAACAGCGGCGCAGCACCGGCCAGCACGGCTCGAAGTCGTCCCGCTCGGGCAGCAGATACCGCACCCGTACGACGTCCCCGAAGCCGCAGCCGGCCTCCGCGAGCGCCGCGCCGATGTTCCGCAGGCACTGCTCGGCCTGCTCCACGACGTCTTCGGAGATCGTCATCGTCGTGTAGTCGTAGCCGGTCGTCCCCGACACGTGCACCCGGTCGCCGTCGACGACGGCCCGGGCGTAGCCGATCCGCTCCTCGAACACGGAACCGCTGAGAATCGCGCGCCGCTCTGCCATGACCGGCACGCTAGGTGGACAGGGGCGATACGTCCAATACGCGACAGGCCACGGTCTGATACCTCTGGAGATATGGAACGCCCGGACCTGCCGCCGCTCCCCCAACTGAACGCCTTCCTCGTCCTCGCCGAGGAACTCCACTTCGGCCGGGCCGCCGGACGGCTCGGCATCGCCCAGCCGCCGCTCAGCCAGCAGATCCGCCGGCTGGAGGACCGGGTGGGGCACGCGTTGTTCCAGCGCTCCCCGGCGGGCGTCACCCTCACCCCGGCCGGGCGGGCGCTCCTGCCCGCCGCGCGCCGGGCGCTCACCGGCCTCACGGACGGCCTGACCGCGGCCCGGGCCGCCGGCGACGGACGCACCGGCCGCCTCCGCGTCGGCTTCGCCGCCTCCCTCGCCCTGACCCTGCTGCCGGACCTGCTGCGCACCCACCGCGACCGCCTCCCCGGCGTCCACCTCGACCTGCGCGAGATGACGACCGCCCCGCAGCTCACGGCCCTGCGCGGGGGCGGGATCGACGTGGGCCTGCTCCGCGAACCACCGCCGTCCGACCCCGGACTGTCCTTCCGCACGATCGCCACCGAGCCGTTCGTCGCGGTCCTCCCCGCCGCCCACCCCCTGGCCGAGCGGCCGGTGACACCCCTGGGCGACCTCGCCGACGCCCCGTTCGTCCTCCTCCCGCGCGAGGCCGGCCCCGGCCTCCACGACCGCATCACCGCCCTGTGCGCCACGGCCGGCTTCACCCCGCGGGTCACCCAGGAGGCCGTCGAGTGGCTGACGGTCTGCGCCCTCGTCGGCACCGGCCTGGGCGTCTCCCTGGCCCCCGCCGCCCTCCGCCGCCTCCGCCTGCCGGACGTCGCCTTCCGCCCGCTGCCCCCACCCGCGGGACGGACGACGGTGGCAGCGGCCTGGCGCACGGACGACGGGAATCCGCTGGTGAGCGGCTTGCTGGCGACGCTCACTCGATCCGATCGTGAGCGCTGAAGAACCCGCTAGCACGAAGATCGGGCTCCCGTTCGAGAATCGCGACGCCATGCGCCTGAGCAAGACACACACCTTGGACGCCCTGTCCGTCGGCCCTCTCGATCACGCAGGCGGCGACAAGATCGTGCGATTTCCCGGTCATGTCCTCGTCGTCAAAGCCACCGGGCGCGGCTCCTACGCCCGGACCACGCCGGACCGGTACGGATTCCCCCGCCTGCTGCGGCCGCGTGGCAAGCAGCACTTCGGATACTCCACGGGAGACCTCGTACGTGCCGTCATGCCGTCCGGGAAGTGGGCCGGGACATGGACCGGCCGCATCTCGGTCCGCGCCAGGGGCCAGCACAGCCTCACGGCGCCCATGGGGCGACTGAACGTCTCCCACCGGAATCTCACGCTCTTGCAGCGGAGTGACGGATACGGCTACAGCGTCCGGCCAGAAGCGTCGCCGTCAAGTCTCGGAAAAACAGTTGATTGGCGGCAGAACGGTTCCTAGGGTGCCTTGTACACGGTGAAAGGAGGTGATCCGGTAATGCAGGAAACCCGGACGCGTGAGGTGGCTGCGGGCTAGCGGCTCGCCACCACACTCTGTGCGGTGCCGGACCAGCGCGTGAACGACGCGTGCAGCCGGCCCAATCCCAGCAGTCACCCGACCCGCGAGTCGCCGGTACGTCCGGCCGGACCCTCCTCAGGGAGGACCCGACTCGCGGGTCGTCTGCGTTCTCGGGGGGCGGGCTCTCGGGGCTCTTCGTGGCCGAAGGATTTTCGGGGCGTGGCGGGCGTCACGGAGGGATTTTTCGGCAGGCAGTAGGGTGGGGGCATGCTTTCGCTCGTTCGGCGCCGCCACGTGGACTACGTCCGCGTCACGAGCATGGGCTGTCGACGCTCCATCTGAGCCGTCCAGCCGCTTCTGTCAGCCGCCTCTTCGCGGCTCGCTCCTGATTCACACCCCCCGTCCTTTCACCCGCATGGACACAGTCATGACGAACGCGTCGACGATTCCGTCGTACCAGCAACTCCCGATCATCGACCTCTCGGCCGCCGACCGCGGTCCGCAGGCACGTGCGCTGTTGCGCGCGCAGCTGCACAGTGCCGCCCACGACGTGGGGTTCTTCCAGCTCGTGGGGCACGGGGTGCCGGACGAGGACACCCGGCGGCTGCTCACCGCCATGCGGGCCTTCTTCGCCCTGCCGGAGGCCGAGCGGCTCGCGATCGACAACGTGAACTCGCCGCACTTCCGCGGGTACACGCGCACCGGTGACGAGCGGACCGGTGGCCGGCAGGACTGGCGGGACCAGCTGGACATCGGGGCGGAGCGGCCGGCGCGGGCGCCCGGGCCCGGCGAGCCCGCCTACTGGTGGCTGGAGGGGCCCAATCAGTGGCCCGCCGCACTGCCCGGGCTGCGGACGGCCGCGCTCGCGTGGATCGACCGGCTGAGCGCCGTCGCCGAGCGGCTCCTGCACGAGTTGCTCGCCTCCATAGGCGCCGCGCCCGACTTCTACGACCCCGTCTTCGGCGAGCGGGCGCATCCGCACCTGAAGCTGGTCAGGTACCCGGGCAGCGCGGGCGACGGCACCGGCCAGGGGGTCGGGGCGCACAAGGACTACGGGTTCCTGACGCTGCTGCTCCAGGACCAGGTGGGCGGGCTCCAGGTGCAGCGGGAGGACGGCCGCTTCCACGAGGTGCCGCCGCTGCCCGGTGCCTTCGTCGTCAATCTCGGGGAGCTGCTGGAGGTGGCGACGAACGGGTATCTCGTCGCCACCAATCACCGGGTGGTGTCCCCGCCGAGCGCCGTCGAGCGGTTCTCCGTGCCGTTCTTCTACAACCCCCGGCTGGACGCGCGTGTAGAGCCGCTGCCGTTCCCGCACGCGTCCGCCGCGCCGGGGGTGACGGACGATCCGGCCAACCCGCTGTTCGCCGAGTACGGCTTCAACGAGCTGAAGGGCAAGCTGCGCGCCCATCCGCTGGTGGCCGAGCGGCATCACGCGGAGCTGCTCAGCCCCGCGTGATCGCTCCGGGTACGCGGCCGGGTACGGGGCGGTACGGGTACGCGGCCGGGTACGCGTGCGCGGCTCAGTGCGCGGCTCAGTGCGCGGCTCAGTGCGCGGCTCAGTGCGCGATGTCGCCGAAGCCCTCGATCTCCTGGGGACCGCGTGAGCCGGGGCCGATGTAGCGGGCGGAGGGGCGGACCAGGCGGCCCGTGCGCTTCTGCTCCAGGATGTGCGCGGACCAGCCGGCGGTACGGGCGCAGGTGAACATCGAGGTGAACATGTGCGCCGGGACCTCCGCGAAGTCCAGCATGATGGCCGCCCAGAACTCGACGTTCGTCGCCAGGACACGGTCCGGGCGGCGGGCGTGCAGTTCTTCGAGGGCGGCCTTCTCCAGGGCCTCGGCGATCTCGAAGCGGGGTGCGCCGAGTTCGCGGGCGGTGCGGCGCAGGACGCGGGCGCGGGGGTCCTCGGCGCGGTAGACCCGGTGGCCGAAGCCCATCAGGCGCTCGCCTCGGTCGAGGGCCTGCTTGACGTAGGCGGTGGCGTCCCCGGTGCGTTCGATCTCCTCGATCATGCCGAGGACGCGGGAGGGGGCGCCTCCGTGCAGCGGGCCGGACATGGCTCCCACGGCGCCCGAGAGCGCCGCCGCGACGTCGGCGCCGGTGGAGGCGATGACGCGCGCGGTGAAGGTGGAGGCGTTCATGCCGTGCTCGGCGGCGGACGTCCAGTAGGCGTCGACGGCCGCGACGTGCTTGGGGTCGGGCTCGCCGCGCCAGCGGATCATGAAGCGTTCGACGACGGACTGGGCCTTGTCGATCTCGCGCTGGGGGACCATGGGGCGGCCCTGGCCGCGGGCGGACTGGGCGACGTAGGACAGCGCCATGACGGCGGCGCGGGCGAGGTCGTCGCGGGCCTGCTCGGCATCGATGTCGAGGAGGGGTTTGAGGCCCCAGACGGGGGCGAGCATGGCGAGCGCGGACTGGACGTCGACGCGGATGTCCCCGGAGTGGACGGGGATGGGGAAGGGCTCGGCGGGCGGCAGGCCGGGGTTGAAGGCGCCGTCGACGAGCAGCCCCCAGACGTTGCCGAAGGAGACGTGGCCGACCAGGTCCTCGATGTCGACGCCCCGGTACCGCAGGGCGCCGCCTTCCTTGTCCGGTTCGGCGATCTCCGTCTCGAACGCGATGACTCCTTCGAGTCCGGGTACGAAGTCGGACATCGGGCGGCTCCTCGTGATGTGTGCGACGGATGGCGCCGCGGATCCACGGTCCGGTGCACGCGAGGTGCGGGGACTCGCGGTCGTGGGCGGTCACCCCAGTGATGCCCCGTGCGGCCTGCGGTCACCCAACCGGGATGGCAACAGCACCATATCCGTGAGTGCCACCTTTGGGGAGTGGTTGCGGCACTCAGTGCCACCTTTGGTGGTGTGACGGCCGAGGCTCGTGGATACGGCAGGATGACCACCGTGAACGACGCAGACGACGTCTACTCCGGCCCCGTCCCCGATCCCTCCGCCATGCGCAAGCAGTACCGCGCGGAGGGTCTCGCCGAGGCCGAGCTGGCCGCCACGCCCGTGGAGCAGTTCGCGCGCTGGTTCCGGGAGGCGGCCGTCGAGGCCCATCTGTTCGAGCCGAACGCCATGGTCGTGTCGACCGCGGACGCGGAGGGCCGGCCGAGTTCGCGGACGGTGCTGCTGAAGCAGTTCGACGAGCAGGGCTTCGTCTTCTACACCAACTACGACTCGCGCAAGGCGCGGGATCTCGCCGAGAACCCGTACGTCTCGCTGCTCTTTCCGTGGCATCCGATGGCCCGGCAGGTGATCGTGCGGGGCGTGGCCCGGCGGACCGGGCGGGACGAGACGGCCGCCTACTTCCGGACCCGGCCGCACGGCTCCCAGCTGGGTGCCTGGGCCAGCGGCCAGTCCTCGGTGATCTCGACCCGCGCGGACCTCGACGCCTCGTACACCGAGCTGTCGGCCCGCTATCCCGAGGGCGAGCAGGTGCCGGTGCCGCCGCACTGGGGCGGTTTCCGGGTGGCGCCGCAGTCGGTGGAGTTCTGGCAGGGCCGGGAGAACCGGCTGCACGACCGCCTTCAGTACAGGGCGCAGGCGGACGGCAGCTGGCGGGTGGAGCGGCTCAGCCCCTGAGAGGGCAGGGCGGCCGACGCCCGGCGGGCGGGTGGCGGCGGGTCCGTGGCCGGGGTTTCTCAGACCTTGCCCGGGAGGAAGGCCGTGCGGTGCCCGGGCAGGAACTCCGCCACCCGGGCGCGGAACTCCTCGCCGAGCCAGGGCCAGTTCCAGAACTGGAAGCCGAGGTGGACGAAGGCCAGGTGGTCGTCGGTCCAGTCCCAGTCGGTCAGCGGGACCGGCTCGGCGCAGGCGGGGCAGGCGATGTCGGCCTCGCCGGTCGCCTGCCACGCGTCCATCGCGGTGGAGAACAGCGCCGCCGTGGCCTTGTCGTCGGAGTCGACGCCCGCCCCGCAGCGCGGGCAGGTCACCGCCACCGGGCCCCCGTCGTGGAAGTTGCTGTAGAAGACGTGCCGCTCGGTGTACACGGCGACGCCCTCCGGCGCGCCCCAGCGGGCGTCGTCCACCGCCTTCTGCCAGTGGGGGCCGGGCGGGTGGGCCGGATCGTCTCCCAGGGCCCAGCCCGGTTCCGCTGCGGCGAGCACGATGCCCTCGGTGACGAGCCAGTCCACCACGGCCCGCGCGAGGCGCGGCGCCTCCTCGGGCGTCGCCGTACGGTCGGCGATCGTCTGGAATGTGTCTCCCATGCCGGAACCGTATGTCCCGGCACCGACAGCGGTTCGTCCGCTCTCCCGGACCTCCGCACGTCCGCCCGCCCGCACGTCCGCCCGCCCAGTCCCCGTACGTCCGCCCGCCCGTACGTCCGCCCGCCCGTACGTCCGCCCGCCCGCCCGTACGTCCGCTCGTGCCGGCGCCCTCAGCCCAGCTTCTCGTCGAGCAGTCCCGCCCACTGCGCGACGACCCGCTCCCGGCGGACCGAGTCGTCGGTGAGGAGGTTGGCGAGGCCGAGGCCGCGGGCCATGTCCAGCAGGCCCTGGACACTCTCGCGGACCCCGGGCACGGACTCGTCGGCGTCGAGGAGCTCCACGGCTATCCGGTGGCTCTCGCGGCCGACGCGGGCCTCCAGCTCGGTCACGCGCGAGCGCAGCTGTTCCTCGTTGGACGCGGCGACCCACAGGTGCAGGGCGGCCCGGAAGAGGGGGCCGGTGTAGAGGCCGACCAGGGCGGACACGACCTCGTGACGGTCGGCGCCGCCTTCGGGGAAGAGGGCGCGCAGCGCGGTCGAGCGTTCCTCGGCGACGTATTCGACGGCGGCGGTGAACAGGTCCTCGCGGGTGGGGAAGTGGTGCTGGGCGGCGCCCCGGGAGACCCCCGCGCGTTCGGCGACGACGGTGACCGTGGAGCCCGCCCAGCCGTGTTCGGCGAGGCAGGCCACGGCGGCTGCCAGGAGCCGCTGCCGGGTGGCCCGGCTGCGGTCCTGTTTGGGGGCGCGGTCACGGTCGACTGCGCTCACAGCGCCCATGCGGGATCCCGTCGTTCGAGGAAGGCCGTCATCCCCTCGCGGGCCTGGGCGGAGGAGAACAGCCGGGCCGAGAGCGCGGTGAGCTCGGCCGCGTCCCGGTCGAAGGTCTCCAGCACCCTAGCCGTGAGCAGCCGTTTCGTCTCGGCCAGGCCCTGGGGGGCCGATTTGCGCAGGCCGTCGAGGACGGGGGCGAGGACGGCGTCGACGTCGTCGCCCGCCGCGGTGAGCAGGCCGGCGCGGGCGGCCTCGGGGGCGTCGAAGCGCTCGCCGGTGAGGTAGTAGCGGGCCAGCGCGCGGGGGTCGGTGCGCGGGAGGAGCGGCAGGGAGATCACCGCCGGTGCCACCCCGATCCGGACCTCGGTGAACGCGAAGGTCGACGGGGTGGAGGCGGCGGTGATGTCACAGGCGGCCAGCAGGCCGAGGCCGCCGGCCCGGACGTGTCCGGTGACCCGGGCGACGACCGGCTTGGGCAGTTCCACGATCTGCCGCAGCAGGCCGACGAACGCGTCCGGGTCCGGCGGGTCGCGCAGGTCGGCGCCCGCGCAGAAGGTGCCGCCCGTGTGGGTGAGGACGACGGCGCGGACGTCGGGGTCCTTGCCGCAGTCGGTGAGGGCGTCGGACAGTGCGCCGACGAGGGCCGCCGACAGGGCGTTGCGGGTGTCGGTGGCGTCGAGGCTGAGGGTCTCGACGCCCCGCGCGCGGGTGCGGCCGACCGCCGGCGTCGTCATGTGCGCTCCCTCAGCCGGCGGCGCAGGATCTTCCCGCTGGCCGCCCTCGGTACGGCGTCGATGAAGGTGACCTGGCGGACGCGTTTGTAGGGGGCGACCCGTTCGGCGACGTACATCGCGATCTCTCCTTCGGAGAGTTCGGCGGCGGTGGGCTGGCGGACCACGAAGGCGTGCGGCACTTCGTTGCCGTCCTCGTTGTAGACGCCGATGACGGCGGCGTCCGCGATGCCCGGGTGGGTGAGCAGGAGCGCCTCCAGTTCGGCGGGGGCCACTTGGAAGCCCTTGTACTTGATGAGTTCCTTGACCCGGTCGACGACGAACAGCCAGCCGTCCTCGTCGACGCGCCCGATGTCGCCGGTGTGCAGCCAGCCGTCGGTGTCGATCATGTCGGCGGTGGCGTCGGGCCGGCCCAGGTAGCCCTTCATGATCTGCGGGCCGCGGATGAGGATCTCGCCGGGCTCGCCCACGCCGAGGTCCTTGCCGGGGTCGTCGAGGGAGACGATCCGCATCTCGGTGCCGGCGATGAGCCTGCCGACGGTGCCGGCCGGGGCGTCGGCCATGGCGTCGAGGGGGACGACGTGGGTGCCGGGCGACAGTTCCGTCATGCCGTAGGCCTGGCCGAGGGGCGGCAGGCCCAGGCGGTCGGCGCAGGCCGCGGCGAGGGCGGCGTCCAGCGGAGCGGCGGCGCTGACGACGTACTTCAGGGACGACAGGTCGTACTGGGCGACGGCCGGGTGTTTGGCGAGGGCGAGGACGATCGGCGGGGCCACGTAGAGGGCGGTGATGCGGTGGTTCTGGATGGCCGCGAGGAACGTCTCCAGTTCGAAGCGGGGCAGGACCACGACCGTGGCGCCCTGGCGCAGCGGCCCGTTCATCAGGGCGGTGAGCCCGTAGATGTGGAAGAAGGGCAGGACGGCGAGGACGCGGTCGCCGGGGGCCGCCGAGATCGCCGGGGCGAGCTGGTCGAGGTTGGTGGCGATCTGCCGGTGGGTGAGCATGACGCCCTTGGGGACGCCGGTGGTGCCGGAGGAGTACGGCAGGGCCGCCACGTCCTGCGTCGGGTCGATGTCGACGGTCGGCTCGGGGGCGGTCGAGGCGAGCATGTCGATCAGGGAACGGTGTCCGGGCGCGCTGTCGCAGACCAGGATCTCCTCGACGCCGCCCGCGATCTCGGCGGCCCGGCGGGCCGTCTCCAGCAGCGGGGAGACGGTGACGATCCAGCGGGCCGCGGAGTCGCCGAGCTGTTTGGCGAACTCCTCGGCCGTGGCGAGCGGGTGCACGGTGGTGACGGAGGCGCCCGCGCGGGTGGCCGCGTAGAAGGCGATCGGGAAGGCGACGGTGTTCGGGCTGTGCAGGGCGAGGACGTCGCCCTTGCGGACGCCGGCCTCGGCGAGCGCGGCGGCGACGCGCCGGTGGAACCGGTCCACCTGGGCGTACGTGAGGGTGGTGCCGTCGGTGCCGTCGACGAGGGCGGGTGTGTCGCCGTACTCGGCGGCCCGGCCGAGCACGGCCTCGTGGATGGGGAGTTCTACGGGCGGGACGTCTGCGTACGCGCTGCGGAACACGGTTCCTCCAAGGCGGCCTAGTACGACTTGGGCAGACCCAGGGTCTGGTGGGAGACGTAGTTGAGAATCATCTCCCGGCTCACCGGAGCAATACGAGCCACGCGGGAGGCCGTAATCAACCGGGCGAGGCCGAATTCGCGCGTGAGGCCGTTGCCGCCGAGGGTGTGCACGGCCTGGTCGACCGCCTTCACGCAGGCCTCCCCGGCCGCGTACTTGGCCATGTTGGCGGCCTCGCCCGCGCCGACGTCGTCCCCCGCGTCGTACAGCTGGGCCGCCTTCTGCATCATCAGGCGGGCCAGTTCGAGGTCGATGTGGGCCTGGGCGAGGGGATGTGCGATGGCCTGGTGGGCACCGATCGGGGTCTTCCACACGGTGCGGTCGCGGGCGTACGCGACCGCCTTGTCGAGGGCGTACCGGCCCATGCCGATCGCGAACGCGGCCGTCATGATCCGCTCGGGGTTGAGGCCGGCGAACAGCTGGAGCAGGCCCGCGTCCTCGTCCCCTACAAGCGCCTCGGCCGGGAGCCGTACGTCGTCGAGGACCAGCTCGAACTGCTTCTCCGCGCCGTCCAGTTCCATGTCGATCTTGCGGCGGGAGAAGCCGGGCGCGTCACGCGGGACGATGAACAGGCAGGGCTTGAGGCTGCCCGTGCGGGCGTCCTCGGTGCGGCCGACGATCAGGGTGGCGTCGGCAATGTCCACGCCGGAGACGAAGACCTTGCGGCCGGTGAGCAGCCAGTCCGTGCCGTCGCGGCGGGCGGTGGTGGTGATGCGGTGGCTGTTGGAGCCGGCGTCGGGTTCGGTGATGCCGAAGGCCATGAGGCGACTGCCGTCCGCCAGCGCGGGGAGCCACTCCCCCTTCTGGGCGTCCGTGCCGAAGCGGGCGATCACGGTGCCGCAGATCGCCGGGGAGACGATCATCATGAGGAGGGGGTTTCCGGCGGCGCCCAGCTCTTCGAGGACGAGGGAGAGTTCGGTGATGCCGCCGCCTCCGCCGCCGTAGGCCTCCGGGAGGTTGACGCCGATGTAGCCGAGCTTGGCGGCGGCCTGCCAGAGGCCGTCGGCTTCGGTGTGGGCCTTGGCGAAGGCCGTCACCGCTGCGCGGAGGGCCTTGTGCTCGTCCGTTTCGATCAGAGTGGTCATGGTGGCTCCTTCGGGTTCGGGTTCGTCGTGGCTGGTCGCTCCCCCACTCTCGGCTTCGCTCGAGCGGGGGGACCCCCATCGCGGCGGAGCCGCAGATCAATGCGGCCCCGTGTCCCTCAAAGCTCCTGCACTACCGCCAGCAGAGTGCCGACCTGGATCTGTTGGCCCGTCGTCACCTGCAACGACGTCACCGTTCCCGTGGCCGGGGCCGAAATGACGTGTTGCATCTTCATCGCTTCGAGCCAGAGCAGCGGTTCACCGGCCCGGACACTCGATCCGGTGATGAGACCTTCCGCGAGCTTGACGACCGTGCCCGGCATCGGTGCCAGCAGGGAGCCGGGGGCACGTTGGGTCACCGGGTCCGGGAAGCGGGGCAGGGCGGTCAGGGTGGTGTCGTTGACGTGGACCCGGTCGCCGTATTGGGCGATCTCGAAACGGCGCCGTACGCCGTCGATCTCCAGGACGACCAGGGCGGGGTCCGCGTGCACGACCTGGACGCCCTCGGCCGTCACACCGGTCCGGGTGTGCCGGTAGTAGACCTCGTGCTCCTCGCCGCCCGCCGTGTACCGCCTGGTCTGCGGCTGGGACGGCAGGTTGCGCCAGCCGCCGAAGCGGGAGCGGGCGCCGGGGCCGGTGTGCGCGTCGGCGAGGGCGGCGGCGAGCGGGGCGTGCGGATCGACGGCCGCGGCGGTCAGCCCGGCCAGGTGGCGGTCGTAGAAGCCGGTGTCCATGCGGGCGGAGGTGAACTCCTCGTGGCGCAGGGAGCGGACGAGGAGGTCGCGGTTGGTGACCGGGCCGTGGACGGTGGCCCGCTCCAGGGCTCCGGCCAGCCGGCGGACCGCCTCCGCGCGCGTGGGGGCGTGGGCGACGACCTTGGCGAGCATCGGGTCGTAGTGGACGCCGATCTCGTCGCCGTCGCCGTAGCCGGTGTCCAGGCGGACGCCGTCCGGGACGGCCAGGCGGTGCAGGGTGCCGGTCTGCGGGGTCCAGTCGGTCGCGGGGTCCTCGGCGTACAGGCGGGCCTCGATCGCGTGGCCGCGCGCGGGCGGCGGTTCGGGGGCGAGCGCGCCGCCCTCCGCGACCCGGATCTGTTCCGCCACCAGGTCGACGCCGAAGACGGCCTCCGTGACGGGGTGTTCGACCTGGAGGCGGGTGTTCATCTCCAGGAAGTGCGCACGGCCGTCGGCGACGAGGAACTCGACGGTGCCCGCGCCGACGTAGGCGACGGCGCGGGCCGCGCGTACGGCCAGGGTGCGCAGTTCGTCGTCCAGCGCGGCGGAGAGTCCGGGCGCCGGGGCTTCCTCGATCACCTTCTGGTGGCGGCGTTGCAGGGAGCAGTCGCGGGTGCCGAGCGCCCACACCGTGCCGTGGGTGTCGGCGAGCACCTGCACCTCCACGTGGCGGCCGTTCTCCACGTAGGGCTCGACGAAGACCTCGCCGTCGCCGAAGGCGCTCGCGGCCTCGGCGCGGGCGCCCTCCAGGGCGGTGTCCAGGTCCTCCAGGCGGCGTACGACGCGCATACCGCGGCCGCCGCCGCCCGCCGCCGCCTTCACCAGCACGGGAAGGTCGGACTCCCGTACCTCCTCCAGGGGTGCGAGCCCCATCAGCTGCTTCGCGCGGGTCTTGGACGCCATCGCCTCGATGGCCTCGGGCGGCGGCCCGATCCAGACCAGGCCGGCGGCCAGGACCGCGCGGGCGAAGCCGGCGTTCTCGGAGAGGAAGCCGTAGCCGGGGTGGACGGCGTCCGCGCCCGCCGCGACCGCCGCCTTCACGATCAGGTCGGCGCGCAGATAGGTGTCCGCGGGCGCGGAGCCCGGCAGCCGGACCGCGATGTCGGCCACGCGCGTGTGGAGCGCGTTCTCGTCGGCGTCCGAGTGCACCGCGACCGTCCGGATCCCCGCCTCGCGGCAGGTGCGGAAGACGCGGCAGGCGATCTCGCCGCGGTTGGCGACGAGCAGAGTGCCAATCATGTGGTCCCTCACATCCGGAAGACGCCGAAGCCGCCCCGCGCGCCCTCGTAGGGCGCGGTGTGGAGGGCCGACAGGCAGAGGCCGAGCACGGTGCGGGTGTCGCGGGGGTCGATGACGCCGTCGTCGTACAGCCGCCCGGACAGGAACATCGGCAGCGACTCGGACTCGATCTGCTGCTCCACCATGGCCCGCAGGGCGGCGTCGCCCTCGTCGTCGTACGGCAGTCCCCGGGCCGTCGCGGACTGCCGGGCGACGATCGACAGGACGCCCGCGAGCTGCTGCGGGCCCATCACGGCCGATTTGGCGCTGGGCCAGGCGAACAGGAAGCGGGGGTCGTAGGCGCGGCCGCACATGCCGTAGTGGCCGGCGCCGTAGGAGGCGCCCAGGAGCACCGACAGATGCGGCACCCGGCTGTTGCTCACCGCGTTGATCATCATCGCGCCGTGTTTGATGATGCCGCCCTGCTCGTACTCCTTGCCGACCATGTAGCCGGTGGTGTTGTGCAGGAAGAGCAGCGGGATGTCGCGCTGGTTGGCGAGCTGGATGAACTGGGCGGCCTTCTGGGACTCCTCGCTGAAGAGCACGCCCTGGGCGTTGGCGAGGATGCCGACCGGGTAGCCGTGCAGGGTCGCCCAGCCGGTGGCCAGGCTGCTTCCGTACAGCGGCTTGAACTCGTCGAAGTCGGAGGCGTCGACGATCCGGGCGATCACCTCGCGCGGGTCGAAGGGGACCTTGAGGTCGCCGGGGACGATGCCGAGGAGTTCCTCGGCGGAGTACTTGGGGGGTTCGGCCGGACCCGGATCGTCGTACGCCTTGCGGTGGTTGAGCCGGGCGACCACGCGCCGTGCCTGGCGCAGCGCGTCGCGCTCGTCGACGGCGAAGTGGTCGGCCAGTCCGGACACGCGCGCGTGCATCTCCGCGCCGCCGAGGGACTCGTCGTCGCTCTCCTCCCCGGTGGCCATCTTCACCAGCGGCGGCCCGCCGAGGAACACCTTCGCCCGCTCCTTGACCATGATCACGTGGTCGGACATGCCGGGGATGTAGGCGCCGCCGGCCGTGGAGTTGCCGAAGACGACGGCGACGGTCGGGATCCCGGCGGCCGAGAGCCGGGTGAGGTCGCGGAAGATCGCGCCCCCGGGGATGAAGATCTCCTTCTGGGACGGCAGGTCGGCGCCGCCCGACTCCACCAGGCTGATGCAGGGCAGCCGGTTGGCGAGGGCGATGTCGTTGGCGCGCAGGGCCTTCTTCAGCGACCAGGGGTTGCTGGCGCCGCCGCGCACGGTCGGGTCGTTGGCCGTGATCAGGCATTCCACGCCCTCGACGACCCCGATCCCGGTGACCAGCGAGGCGCCCACCGTGTACTCGCTGCCCCAGGCCGCCAGCGGCGACAGCTCCAGGAACGGCGTGTCGGGGTCGAGGAGCAGCTCGATGCGCTCACGGGCGAGGAGCTTGCCGCGCGCCCGGTGCCGGGCGACGTACTTCTCCCCGCCGCCGGCCAGCGCCTTGGCGTGTTCGGTGTCGAGGTCGGCGAGCTTGGCGAGCATGGCCTCGCGGTGGGCTCGGTAGTCGGGGCCGGCCGTGTCCAGCGCCGACGACAGGACGGTCAAAGCAGTGCCTCCGGGATGTCCAGGTGACGGGAGCGCAGCCATTCGCCGAGGGCCTTGGCCTGCGGGTCGAAGCGATGCTGGGCGGCGACCCCGGCGCCGAGGATCCCCTCGACGACGAAGTTCAGGGCACGCAGCCGGGGCAGTACGTGCCGGGTGACCGGCAGTCCGGCGCTCTCGGGGATCAGCCGGCGGAAGGCGTCGACGGTGAGCGTGTGCGCGAGCCACTGCCACGCCTCGTCCGTGCGCACCCACACGCCGACGTTGGCGTCCCCGCCCTTGTCCCCGCTGCGGGCGCCGGCGACGAGTCCGAGGGGCGCGCGCCGCACGGGTCCCGGCGCCGGCGGCGCGGGCGGCGGCGGCTCGGGTACGGCTTCGAGCGCGCGGCTGTCGTCGCCCGGCGCCACGGGCAGCCGGCGGCCGTCGTCGAGGACGGCGAGGTGCCCGACCTCGCCCCGGGGGACGGCCCCGGCCTCGAAAACGCCGTACGGGGCGCCCTTGCCGGGCGGGGCGAGGACGTGGAAGCCGGGGTAGCCGGCCAGCGCCAGCTCGACGGCCGCGCCGCTCAGCGCCCGTCCCACGGCGTCCTGCCGGGGGTCGCGCACGACGAGCCGCAGCAGGGCGCTCGCGGTCTCCTCGGTGTCCGCGTCGGGCCGGTCGGTCCGTACGAGTTCCCAGCGGACCTCTTCGGGGCGGGACTTGGCGAAGGCGTAGGTGTCCATCTGCTCGCGCACCAGCGCCGCCTTGGCCTCGATGTCGAGACCGGTGAGCACGAAGACGACCTCGTTGCGGAAGCCGCCGAGGCGGGTGCGGCCGACCTTGAGGGTGGGCGGCGGGGCCTCCCCTCGTACCCCGTCGATCCGCACCCGGTCCGGACCGTCCTGGGTGAGCCGTACGGTGTCCAGGCGGGCGGTGACGTCGGGTCCCGCGTACCGGGCGCCGCCGGTCTCGTAGAGCAGCTGGGCGGTGACCGTGCCGATGTCCACGAACCCGCCGGTGCCGGGGTGCTTGGTGATCACACAGCTGCCGTCCTCGTGCAGTTCGGCCAGCGGGAAGCCGGGCCGCCGCACGTCCCCCTCCCGGAAGAAGGCGTAGTTGCCGCCGGTGGCCTGCGTCCCGCACTCCAGGACGTGCCCGGCGACGACGGCGCCCGCGAGGCGGTCGTACGCGTCCGGGGTCCAGCCGAAGTGGGCCGCGGCGGGGCCGGTGACCAGGGCCGCGTCCGTCACCCGGCCGGTGACCACGATGTCCGCGCCCTCGCGCAGACAGGCGGCGATGCCGAAACCGCCGAGGTAGGCGTGGGCGGTGAGGCTGCCGGGGTGGGCGGCGGTGAGGTCGTCGCCCTCGACGTGCGCGACGCGTACGGGGATGCCGAGCCGGTCGGCCAGCGCGCGTACGGCGTCGGCGAGTCCGGCCGGGTTGAGACCGCCGGCGTTGGTGACGATCCGCACCCGGCGGTCGTGGGCGAGGCCGAGGCACTCCTCCAGCTGGCGCAGGAAGGTGCGGGCGTACCCGGCGGACGGGTCCTTGAGCCGGTCCCGGCCCAGGATCAGCATGGTCAGCTCGGCGAGGTAGTCGCCGGTGAGGACGTCGAGTTCGCCGCCGGTGAGCATCTCGCGCAGGGCGTCGAGGCGGTCGCCGTAGAAGCCGGAGGCGTTGCCGATGCGCAGGGCCGGGCGCGTCACTCGGCCGCCTCCCTGGGTGAGCGGCCCTTGCCGGGCGGGCCGGCGAAGGCCTGCGCGACGTCCAGCCAGCGGTCGGCGTCGGGGCCCTCGGCGACCAGGGCGAGGTCGGCGCGGTGGGCGCGCTGGGTGACCAGGAGGCAGAAGTCGAGGGCGGATCCGGTGACGCGGTCGTCGGCGCCTTCGGGGCCGTACGTCCACAGCTCGCCCGACGGGCTGCGCAGCTCGACGCGGAACTCCTCGAACGGCACGGGCAGGCCGTGCACACCGAAGGCGAAGTCCCGGGTGCGGACGCCGAGGCGGACGATGTGGCGGAGCCGGTCGGTGGG
Organism: Streptomyces phaeofaciens; assembly: GCF_014648915.1. Classification (GTDB taxonomy): domain Bacteria; phylum Actinomycetota; class Actinomycetes; order Streptomycetales; family Streptomycetaceae; genus Streptomyces; species Streptomyces phaeofaciens. The sequence goes on from NZ_BMSA01000014.1 coordinate 138,399, forward strand.
GACGGGTGTCACGCCGAGCGCCTCCGCCACGTCCAGGCCGTGGGCCCAGGTCTCCATGAGGCGGGCGGTGGCCATGGAGGCGGTGGACATGGGCGGGCCGTACCAGGGGAAGCGCGCGCCCGGGGGTGCCGCGCGCAGCGCCCGCGCCAGGGCGTCGCGGCCGGAGCGCCAGTCCGCGAGCAGCCGCTCGGGCGGCTTCGCGGCGCCTTCCTCCGCACCGTTGTCCACGAAGTCCCCGGGTGCGGCCAGCGCCTTCTCGACCTCACGGCCGAAGGCGGCCTGGTCGGTCACGGCCAGCACGGAGGAGTGGTCTGTCCAGGCGAGGTGCGCGATCTGATGGGCCACGGTCCAGCCGGGCGCGGGGGTCGGGAGCGTCCACTGCTCCGGCCTCAACTCCGCGACGAGACGGTCGAGTTCGTCGCTTTCGGCTCGCAGGTCATCGATCACGGGCGTCGGGTCGGCCATGGGGTGGAGCATGGCAGTGGGGCCAGAAACAATCAAGCATGCTTGCATGAATTTCCGGGCGGAGGGTTGGGCGGTGGAGGCTTGGCCTGCGGAGGCTCGGTCCGGGGCTCGGGCCAGGCAGGGGCTTCCCCGGGGTGGCCCGCACCCACGCGGACCCTCAGACCTCCGGAAGCGTCGCCTTCGCTCGCCCGATCTGGGTCCGGACCGCGCCCATGCTCGCCGCGACGACCAGGGCGATCGCGGCGGCCTGGGTCAGGGACATGGCCTGGCCGAGGATGAGGAAGCCGGCCGTCGCGGCGATGGCGGGCTCCAGGCTCATCATGACGGCGAAGGTGGAGGCGGGGAGGCGGCGCAGGGCCAGGAGTTCCAGGGTGTACGGCAGGACGGACGACAGCAGGGCCACCGCCGCGCCCAGCCCCAGCGTCACCGGGTCGAGGAGCTTCGCGCCCGACTCGGCGACGCCCAGCGGCAGGAAGAGCAGCGCGCCCACCGCCATCGCCAGCGCGAGCCCGTCGGCCTGCGGGAACCGTCGGCCGGTGCGGGCGCTGAACACGATGTACGCCGCCCACATCGCCCCCGCGCCCAGCGCGAACGCGACCCCCAGCGGATCGAGGTCCCCGAAGCCTCCGCCGCCGAGCAGGAACACTCCGGCGAGGGCCAGCCCGGCCCAGACCAGGTTCACCGCGCGGCGCGAGGCGATCACCGACAGCGCGAGCGGGCCCAGCACCTCCAGGGTGACCGCCGGGCCCAGCGGGATGCGGTCGACGGCCTGGTAGAAGAGGCCGTTCATCGCGGCCATGGTGACGCCGAAGACGACCACCGTGCCCCAGTCCGTACGGGAGTGACCGCGCAGCCGGGGACGGCAGACGACCAGCAGCACCACCGCCGCGACCAGCAGCCGCAGCGCCACCACCCCCAGCGCGCCCGCGCGCGGCATCAGTGTCACGGCCAGCGCGCCGCCGAACTGCACCGAGATGCCCCCGGCGAGCACCAGGCCGACGGGGCCGAGCGAACCGGGGGACCCGAAGCGGCGCGGTGCGCCGGCCGGGGCGACAGCGGCGGACGAGAGCTGCGGCGTGGAGGTGTCGGCGGTGGTCACGGGCGGTCCTGGGGCTCGGTGCGGGTTCGTACATCGCCGTCGTACATCACGATGCACTGTCAAGTCCAGGGTAGTGGACTACGTCAGGAGTGTGAACCCTTCATGCCGCTGTCTCAGGCGGTGAGACATCAGCAGCCCGGCGCCCAGTGCCCCTCGTCCCGGAACAGCGGCCGCCCGTCGGCGAACACGGTCGGGACCGCCCGGTAGGGGTCGTACGGGTCGTAGGGGTCGTAGGGGTCCTCGGAGCCGTACTGGTGGCCGTTGGAGGCGTGGGGGTCGTAGGGGTTGTACGGGTCGTGCGGCGGCTGGTTCCAGGCCGGTGCGGGGGTCTGGGCCTGGTACCCGTACGGGTGCCACTCGCCGTGCGCCGCGCCGTCGCCGTGCGCCACCGGTGCCGGCACCGGCACCGGTGCCGGCTGTTCCGCGAACAGCGGCAGGCGCAGTTCGCCGGTGTCCGTCACCGCGCTGTTCTGGGACCGGTGGAGGCGGGCGTAGGCGCCGCCGCGGGCGAGCAGTTCGTCGTGGCGGCCCGTCTCCACGATCCGGCCGCCGTCGACGACGAGGATGCGGTCGGCGTCGGGAGCGAGGTTGAGATCGTGGGTGATCATGATGGTGGTGCGGCCGGTCATCAGGCGGCGCAGCGGCTTCACCACCCGGCGGGCGGCCATCGCGTCCAGGCCGGTCGTCGGCTCGTCCAGGACCAGGACGGGCGCGTCGCGCAGGATCGCGCGGGCGATGGCGAGGCGCTGGAGCTGGCCGCCGGAGAGCCGGGCCGTGCCGGGGTCGATCCGGGTGTCGTAGCCGTCGGGCAGGCCCGTGACGAAGTCGTGCGCGTCGGCCGCCCGGGCCGCCGCCTCGATCGCCTGGTCGCTGGCGCCGGGCCGGCCGCAGGCGATGTTGGCGCGGACGGTGTCGTGCAGGACGAGCGTCTCCTGCGGCAGCAGCGTCACATAGGCGCGCAGCCGGGCGAGGGGGAAGTCGCGCAGCGGGACGCCGTCCAGGAGGATCTCGCCGGCGTCCGGGTCGTAGAAGCGCAGCAGCAGCTTCGACACGGTGGACTTGCCCGCGCCGCTCGGCCCGGTGATGATCACCAGCTCGCCGGGGGTGACGCCGAAGGAGAGCCCGCTCAGCGCCGTGCGGTCCGCGCCGGGGTAGGCGAAGGTGACGTCCCGGACCTCGACCGTGCCGTCCGGGCGGCCCGTCCCGGGGTCGTGCCGGGGGTCGGTGACCGACGGCCGGACGTCGAGGATCTCGATCAGCCGTTCCGCGCCCGCCGTCGCCGCGGTGATCGTCAGCCCGAGCTGGGCCAGGCCGCGCACCGGCGGGTAGAGGTAGCCGAGGAACGCGGCGAAGGCGAGCAGCTGGCCGAGCGTCATCCGGCCGGTGGAGATCTCCCAGGCGCCGATGCCGATCACCGCGAGGACGCAGACGGTCTCGATGACCTGCACGAGCTGTTCGTAGGCCTCGTTGAGGCGGGTGGCGCGAACGGAGGCGCGGAACCAGGCGGTCGCCTCCTCGTGCAGCCGCCGGCGTTCGGCGTCGCGGCGGTCGTAGGCCTGGGTGAGGACGATGTTGCCGAGGGACTCCTCGACGACCGAGGTGATCGCGCCGTCGGCGGCCCGGCCCTCCCGCGACACGTCCTTGATGGAACCGGAGAAACGGCGGGCGGCCAGCCAGAAGAGGGGCGCGAGGACGAAGGTGGCGGCGGCCAGGTCCCAGCGCAGCCAGAACGCGGCGGCCGCGTAGAAGAGCGCGGAGAAGACGGCGGAGGCGGCGCCGACCAGGCCCGACACCACCATGGTCTCGATCGCGTCGACGTCACTGGTCAGCCGGGACAGCAGGTCGCCCTGGCGGTGGCGTTGGAAGAAGTGCGGCGGCAACTGCTGCACATGGTCGAAGACATGCTCACGCAGCCGCATCACGAAGCGTTCGGTGGCCCAGGCGGCCAGGGAGTTGCCGGCGTAGGCGACGAGCCCGCCGGCCACGGCCACGCCCAGCCACTTCAGGGCGGGCGACCAGAACGCGCTCAGCGAACCCTGCCGCAGGGCGTGATCGGTGAGTTCGGCGAAGAGCAGGATGGCCTCGGTCTCGGCGAGCGCGGCGAGGACCGTGCATCCCCAGACCGCCATCAGCCATTTCCGAAGCCCTCTGGTCAGCGGCCAGAAACGCCTGAATGCCATTCGGGCCGGAATGGTCGGGGTGTCGTATTCGGAATCTTCGTATTCGAGTTCCTCATTCATTTACGGCACCCCTTCTTTACAGCACCAAAGGGGCCGACGGTGCACCATCGGCCCCTTTATTCGGTCGTCGGCTCAGCTGTCCTGACCGGGCACCGGAAGCGGCTTCGGCTGGTGCTTCTTCTTCGGCTTCGGCGCGGGCGGCGGCGGGAGCTGCTTCGACTTGGGCTTGGGGGGCAGCGGGGCAAGCTTCTTGAAGCTCATTCCAACTCCTTGGGATTGCGCTGTACAAGTGGTGCGAGGAATTCCCGACGCCGAGAAACTTACACGCTTCTCATCTGACGCAGCGCAAGAAAAGGCAAAGCCGCACTGTGAATACCCTGGGAAAAGCTATCGGCGCGCCATGTACAGCTCGAACGCCTTGTGCAGCGGCCTGTTGAGTGGAAAGTCCCACTCGCCCAGGTATTCCACGGCCTCCCCGCCGGTGCCCACCTTGAAGCGGAGCAGACCGAGCAGGTGGTTGGCGTCCTCCAGGGTGTCGGTGATGCCGCGCAGGTCGTAGACGGCGGCGCCGAGTTCATGGGCGTCGCACATCATGCGCCACTGCATCGCGTTGTTGGGCTGGACCTCGCGCCGGCGGGCGGTGGAGGCGCCGTAGGAGTACCAGACGTGCTCGCCGACCGTCAGCATGGTGGCCGCCGCGAGGACGTCGCCGTCGTGGTGGGCGAGGTAGAGCCGCATACGGTCGGGGTGTTCGGCGTTCAGCGCGGTCCACATGCGCTCGAAGTAGGACAGCGGGCGGGGGATGAACCGGTCCCGTGCGGCGGTCTCGGTGTAGAGCGTGTAGAAGGCCGGCAGGTCCTCCGGGCCGCCGCGGACGACCTTCACGCCCGCCTTCTCCGCCTTCTTGATGTTGCGCCGCCACTGCTGGTTGAGGCCGCCGTGGATCTCCTCCAACGACCGTCCGGCGAACGGGACCTGGAAGACGTACCGGGGCTGTCCCGCGGCGAAGCCGTCCTCGCCGCCCGGCTCGCTCTGCCGCCAGCCGGCCCGGCGCAGCCGGTCGGCGACCTCGGCGGCGCCCGGTGCGTACGAGGTCGGCTCGGCGTCGCGCAGCCGGTGGGCGTCCGGGTCGGCGACGGCCGCCTTGACGGCGTCGGCGCTCCAGCGGCGGACGACGACGGGCGGGCCCATCTTCACCGAGAACGCGCCCCGCGCCCGGAGATGGGCGAGCATCGGCTTCAGCCAGCGCTCCACCAGGTCGGGCGCGGACCAGTCGACGAGCGGGCCCTCGGGCAGATAGGCCAGGTACCTTCTCAGCTTCGGCAGCGGCCGCAGCAGCACCAGACCCGCCCCGGCGAGCACGCCCCGCTCGTCGAACCAGCCCACGCTCTCCGCCCGCCAGTCCGGCTTCACCTCACCCCAGGCGGGGGTCTGCATATGGCTGGCGGAGGGACGGGCCGCGACGAACGCCAGGTGCTCGTCACGGGTGAGGGACTGGACACGCAGGCTCATGCGCCGGGCTCCTTCGGCTGGCGGGTGCGGCGGAACCAGCCCAGGAAATCAGCTCCGCCCGCCCCGGCAGCCGAACACCGCCGACGCCTGCGTGTCCTCACTCCCTCATGGCCTCCCCCTCCAGTGCCGCCGCGAGCACTTCTGCCAGGTGTCGTCCCCGCACCCCCGCCAGCTGTTCCAGCTGTGTCCGGCAGGAGAAGCCGTCCGCCAGCACCACCGCGCCCGGCGGCGCGTCCCGTACGGCCGGCAGCAGCCGTTCCTCCGCGCAGGCCGCCGACACCTCGAAGTGGCCCTTCGCGAAGCCGAAGTCCCCCGCGAGGCCGCAGCAGCCTCCGCTCAGCTCCCCGGTGAGCCCGGCGGCCGTACGCAGCCGGCGGTCGGCCGTGTCGCCGAGGACCGCGTGCTGGTGGCAGTGGGTCTGGCCGACCGCCGGACGGTCCACGCGCGGCGGCCGCCAGCCGGGCGCGTGCCGCTCCAGCGCCTCCGCGAACGTCAGCACCCGGGCGGCGAGGCGCGCGGCCCGCGGATCGTCGTGCAGCAGCTCGGGGAGATCGGTGCGCAGGGCGGCGGCGCAGCTCGGCTCCAGGACGACGACCGGCGCGGCCGTCTCCAGCACCGGCTCCATCAGGTCCAGCGTGCGCCGCAGCACCGCGCGCGCCCGGTCGAGCTGGCCGGTGGAGACATAGGTCAGCCCGCAGCAGACCCGGACCCGGCGGGCGGCCGCCAGCGCGGCCGGGGACCTCGAACGGCCGTCGCCGACCGGGCGCCCGCGCATCCGCAGGACCGGCGGCAGCGCCACCCGCAGCCCGGCCGCCTCCAGGACCCGGACGGCGGCCCGGCCGACGGCGGGCGAGAGATGCTCGGTGAAGGTGTCGGGCCACAGCACGACCAGCTCACCGGCGGGCGCGTCCGAGGACCCTCGCCGCCGCCACCAGCGGCTGAACGTCTCCCCCGCCAGCCGGGGGATCGCCCGCTCCGGCGCGATCCCGGCCACCGCCCGCGCCACCCGCGCGAACGGCCTTACGGCGGCGAGCGCGTTGAGGAGCGGCACCGCGCGGGTACGGGACGCCCAGCGCAGCCACACCGGCAGCCACCCCATGCTGTAGTGCGCGGCCGGCCGCCGGCGCCCGGCGTAGTGGTGGTGCAGGAACTCCGCCTTGTAGGTGGCCATGTCGACCTCCACCGGGCAGTCGGACCGGCAGCCCTTGCAGGACAGGCACAGGTCCAGCGCGTCCCGTACCTCCGTCGACCGCCAGCCGTCGGTGACCAGCTCCCCGGCGAGCATCTCGTGCAGCAGCCGGGCCCGCCCGCGCGTGGAGTGCTCCTCCCGGCCCGTGACACGGAACGACGGGCACATCACCGCCGGGCCGGACACTGTCGTCGTACGGCACTTGGCGACGCCGACGCAGCGGCGGACCGCGGCGGAGAAGTCCCCGCCGTCGGACGGGTAGCCGAAGGCCACGTCCACCGGTTCGCGCGGCAGGACGGCGAAGCGGAGGTTCGCGTCGAGGGGCGCGGGGCGGACCAGCATGCCGGGGTTCAGGAGGTCGTCGGGGTCCCAGAGGGCCTTGGCGCGCTCGAAGAGCGTCACCATCCCGGCGCCGTACATCCGCGGCAGCAGTTCGGCGCGGGCCTGCCCGTCGCCGTGCTCCCCGGACAGCGAGCCGCCGTGCGCCACCACCAGGTCGGCGACTTCCTCGGAGAAGCCGCGGAACCTGCCGACGCCCGCCGGGGTCAGCAGGTCGAAATCGATCCGGACGTGGATACAGCCGTCCCCGAAGTGCCCGTACGGCGTCCCGCGCAGCCCGTGCCGGCGGAGCAGCCCCCGGAAGTCGCGAAGATAGGCGCCGAGTCGGGCCGGCGGGACCGCGCAGTCCTCCCAGCCGGGCCAGGCCTCGAAGCCGTCCGCCCGGGTCGCCGTACCGCTCGCGTCCTCCCGGATCCGCCACAGGGCGCGCTGCCCGGCCTCCTCGGTCACCACCAGGGAGTCGACGACGTCCGCCGCCCGCACGATCGCCTGCGCACGCGCGCGTGCCTCGGCCGGCGACTCCCCGCCGGTCTCCACGAACAGCCAGGCCCCGCCCCTCGGCAGCCCCGCCGTGGACGGCACCAGGTCGGCCGCCATGCCCTCCACCGTCAGCGGGCCGAGCGGCAGCAGCCCGGCGGCCGCCTCCGCCGCGGCGGACTCGTCGGCGTACCCCAGTACCGCGAGGGCACGTGCGCGTGGCGCCTCGACGAGGCCGACGACCGCCTCCGTGAGCACGCCCAGCGTGCCCTCCGAGCCGCAGAAGGAACGGGCGACGTCGGCGCCCCGCTCGGGCAGCAGCGCGTCCAGCGCGTACCCGGAGATCCGGCGGGGCAGCTCGGGGAAACCGGTCCGCAGCCGCGCCAGGTCCCCCTCCACCAGCGCCCGCAGCCCGTCCGGCGCCCCCGCCCACCCCTGCCCGAGCCGCAGCCGCTCACCGCGCGCGGTGACGACGTCCAGCACGCGCACGCTGTCGGCGGTCGTCCCCCACGCCACCGAGTGGGAGCCGCACGAGTTGTTGCCGATCATCCCGCCGAGCGTGCAGCGGCTGTGCGTGGACGGGTCGGGGCCGAAGCGCAGCTCGTGCGGGGCGGCGGCCTCCTGGAGCCGGTCGAGGACGAGCCCCGGCTGCACGACCGCCGTACGCGCCCCGGGGTCCAGCGCGACCAGCCGGTTCATGTGGCGGGTGAAGTCCAGCACCACGCCCACCCCGGTCGCCTGCCCCGCGATCGAGGTGCCCCCGCCGCGCGCGACGACCGGTACCGCGTGCTCCCGGCACACCTCCAGGACCGCCGCCACGTCGTCGGCGTCCCGGGGCGCGACGACGCCCAGGGGGACCCGGCGGTAGTTGGACGCGTCCATGGTGACGAGCGCCCGGGAGGTGACGTCGAAGCCGACCTCACCCCGGACGGCCCTGCGCAGATCGGCCTCGAGATCCGTCATGGTTCCAGCATGCACCCCGTCACCGACAGTGACGATCGCCCGGGTCGTCTCGTAGATCCCCACAGGTCCAAAGGCCGGAGATCTCGTCTCATCGAACGGACACGTTTCCGCACCGTTTCCCCGAAGGGATACCCTCCGCCTCGTGGCTGAGATCCAGATTCCCGCTGACATCAAGCCCGCCGACGGACGTTTCGGCGCGGGCCCCTCCAAGGTGCGGACGGAAGCGCTGGACGCGCTGGCCGCGACCGGCACATCTCTTCTGGGCACGTCCCACCGCCAGGCCCCGGTCAAGAACCTGGTCGGCCAGGTGCGTGAGGGCATCTCCGAGCTGTTCTCCCTCCCCGAGGGCTACGAGGTCGTCCTCGGCAACGGCGGCTCCACCGCGTTCTGGGACGTCGCGACGCACGGCCTGATCGAGAACAAGTCGCAGCACCTCACGTTCGGCGAGTTCAGCTCGAAGTTCGCGAAGGCCGCCAAGCTCGCCCCCTGGCTGGCCGAGCCCACCGTCATCTCCTCCGACCCGGGCACCCACCCCGAGGCGGCGGCCGAGGCGGGCGTCGACGTCTACGCCTTCACCCACAACGAGACCTCGACCGGTGTCGCCGCCCCGCTGAAGCGGGTCGCGGGCGCGGACGCCGGGTCCCTGGTCCTGGTGGACGCCACCTCCGGCGCGGGCGGCCTCCCGGTCGACATCGCCGAGACGGACGTCTACTACTTCGCCCCGCAGAAGTCCTTCGCCTCCGACGGCGGCCTGTGGATCGGCGTGTTCTCCCCGGCCGCGATCGAGCGCGCCGAGCGGATCCACGCGTCCGGCCGCCACATCCCGGAGTTCTTCTCGCTCCCGACGGCGATCGACAACTCCCGCAAGAACCAGACGTACAACACCCCGGCGCTGGCCACGCTCTTCCTGCTCAACGAGCAGCTGAAGTGGATCAACGGCCAGGGCGGCCTGTCCTTCTCCGCCGGCCGCACGAAGGACTCCTCCACCCGCCTGTACACCTGGGCCGAGGAGTCGAAGCACGCCACCCCGTTCGTCACGGACCCGGCCAAGCGCTCCCAGGTCATCGGCACGATCGACTTCGCGGACGAGATCGACGCCGCCGCGATCGCCAAGGTCCTGCGCGCCAACGGCATCGTCGACACCGAGCCCTACCGCAAGCTCGGCCGCAACCAGCTGCGCGTCGCGATGTTCCCGGCGATCGACCCGGCGGACGTCGAGGCGCTGACGAAGTGCATCGACTACGTGATCGAGAAGCTGTAACGGCTTCCGCCGCACAGGTGAAGGGCGCCCGGTGAACACCGGGCGCCCTTCACGCGTTCCTGCTGCTCGTCGCTTGTCAGCCGCGGAAACCGACCAGCCCGTGCAGGGTGTCGGCGGAGGCCGTGCCGGACTGCCGGCCCGCCGTCAGGGCGGACTGCGCGGTGGCCGCCGGCTTGGGGTCGGCGGTCTTCTTGCAGACGGCGTCGGCCACGCCGCTGCCGTGCGGGACCGTGCCGTCGGTGAGGTACTTGGCCAGGTACTTGTCCAGGCAGGCGTTACCGCTCAGCGTGATGCCGTGGTTGCCGCCGCCCTGCTCGACCACCAGGCTGGAGTGCTTCAGCAGACGGTTGACGGTGACGCCGCCCTGGTACGGGGTGGCCGCGTCGTCGGTCGCCTGGAACAGCAGCACCGGCGGGAGCTTGCTGTTGGCGACGTTCACCGGCTTCAGCGTCTTGGTGGGCCAGTACGCGCACGGCGCGTTGTACCAGGCGTTGTTCCAGGCCATGAACGGGGCCTTGCCGTACACCGCCCAGTTGTCCTTGCGCCACTGGTTCCAGTCGCGCGGCCAGGAGACGTCACGGCACTGCACGGCGGTGTAGACGCTGTAGCCGTTGTCGCCGGAGGCGTCGACGGCCGCGAAGTTCTCGTACGCCTCGACCAGCGGGGCGGACTTCTTGTCGTTCACGTACGCCGCGAACGCCGAGGCGAGGGAGGGCCAGTAGCCGTTGTAGTACCCGCCGGGGATGAAGGTGTCCTCCAGCTCGGAGGCGCCCACCTTGCCGCCGGCCGGCTTCTTGGCGAGTTCCGCCCGCATCGCGTACCACTTGGCCTCGATCGCGGCCGGGTCGGTGCCGAGCTTGTAGGTGCTGTCGTACTTGGCGATCCATGCCATCAGCGCCTTGTGCCGGGCGTCGAAGGCGTAGTCCTGGGTGATGTTGGCGTCGTACCAGACCCCGTCGGGGTCGACGATCGAGTCCAGCACCAGGCGGCGCACCCGGGTCGGGAAGAGCTTGGCGTAGACCTGGCCCAGGTAGGTGCCGTACGAGTAGCCGAAGTAGTTGATCTTCTTGGCGCCGAGCGCCTTGCGGATCTGGTCCATGTCCTTCACGGCGTTGACCGTGTTGATGTACGGAAGGACGTCGGCGTACTTCGTACCGCAGGCCTTGGCGAAGGACTTGGCGCGCGCGAGGTTCGCCTTCTCGATCGCGGAGGTGCTCGGCACGGAGTCCGGGCGGACCGGGTTGAAGTGGCCCGGCTTGCAGTCCAGGGCGGGCTTGCTCTTGCCCACGCCGCGCGGGTCGAAGCCGATGACGTCGTACTGGGACGCGACCGCCTTGGGCAGCGAGGACGCGACGAACCCGGCGAGGCTCAGACCGCTGCCGCCGGGGCCACCGGGGTTGACCAGCAGCGGCCCCTGGTACTTCCGCGCGGTGTGCGGGACGCGCGACAGGGCCAGGGTTATCTTCCGGCCCTGCGGCTTGGCGTAGTCGAGCGGCACCTTCACCGACGCGCACTGGAGCGTCGGGTACTCGTCCGTGGCGCACTTCTTCCAGGTGACCTTCGCCGCCTGGGCTGCCTGCGCGGACTGCGGCGTGGCGGCCCCGGCCGGGACGGCCGTGAGCGATCCGGCCAGCACGACGGTCGCGCCGCACAGCACGACTGTGCTTCTTCTCATGAAGTTCCTTCACAGCATGGGGGGTTCGACAGGACCGGAAAGTTCACGGTCCCGGCGGGATCCTCCCCAAGAAGTACGGCCTCATGAAGGTCTTCCACAGAAGATTTGGAACTCATTTGATCCAAAGGCGCCTCACAGGCCCGGGAAAGCCACCGAACCGCCGGCGGGCGCCCGGTGACCACCACCGGGCGCCCTCACCTCTCACGCCGCCGCGCACGTCACCGTCGGCACACCCCCGCCCCCCGGCGCGCCCCCGAACCCGAAGCTCGCCGAACCGCCCGCCGCGATCGCCCCGTTGTGGGAGGCGTTCGTCGCCGTCACCGTCCCCCCGGCCTGGGTGTACGACGCGTTCCACATGCTCGTCACCTGCTGCGAGCCGCTCCAGGTCCAGGTGACCTTCCAGGACGAGATCGCCGTCGTGCCGGTGTTGGTGACCTTCACCTCGGCGTTGAAGCCGCCGCCCCAGTCGCTGCTGACGGTGTAGGCGGCGGAGCAGGTCGCGGAGGAACCGCCGCCGCCCCCTCCGCCACCGCCTCCGGTGCCCGGGAAGCCCGGCGCCTTGACGCTCGTCAGGTACCCGTCCTTCACCGTGTCCACGGTCTGCCAGTCGTCCTTCAGGATCCCGCCCGTGTCACCGGAGTTGGGGTTCCAGGACCAGAAGGTCCAGTGGAAGGAGTCGGCGCCGTACGTCGAGGTCGGGCGGAGGTAGCTCACCAGGGCCGCCAGCCACTTCTGGTCGACGGTCGACGCGAGCGTCGTACCGAACTCGCCCACCCACACGGGCGCGATGTTCTGCTTGAAGATGTAGCCCCAGTACTTGTCCCAGATCCCCGGCATGTTGGCGGGGAAGGACGGGTCGCTGAACCAGCTCTGCTGGGCGACGCTGGTGGCGTAGTCGTGGGCCGAGTAGACGACGCGGTTCGCCACGTTCAGCTGCACCGGGTACTGCGCGACCCCCATCAGGTTGCCGCCCCACCAGCCGGAGACGCCGTTGAAGGTCTGCACGCCCTCGACGAAGATCAGCAGGTTCGGGTTGACGGACAGGACGGCGTTCCCGGCGCGCTGGGCGGCCAGCCGCCAGTCGGTCGCGGTGTCGCCGCAGCCCCAGCAGGCGGGGTCGTGCGGCTCGTTGTGCAGGTCGATGCCGACGACGGTGTCCTGGCCCTGGTAACGGGCCGCCAGCGCCTTGAGGTTGGCGATCCACGTCGACTCGGGGACGGCCGAGGTGTACCAGAGCGCGGACTGGCCGCCCGCGTCCGGACGGTGCCGGTCGAGGATGACCTTCAGGCCGTCCTGACCGGCGTACGAGACGATCTTGTCCAGTACGCCCAGCGAGCTCAGCCCTTGCAGGTCGGCGTTCTTGCCGCCGCTGAAGTCGATGCTGTTGGGGACGGTCGAGCTCTTGAAGATGTCGTCGCTGTACGGGATGCGGATCGTGTTGTAGCCCAGCGACTTCATCTGGTCGATCATGCTCTTGTAGTCACGGGACCAGAGGCCGTGGACGACGTAGTTGCCGGTCTCGAAGCCGAACCAGTTGATCCCGGCGACGCGGACCGGCTGCCCGGCGGCGTCGAGGATCTGACGGCCGCTGGTGTGCCAGTAGCCGGCGCCGGCCTCGGCCGCGTGGGCGGTCTGCGCGCCTGCCGCCAGGGGGAGCAGGAGGGCCGCGACGGCGGCGCACAGCGCTCTGCGGAGGTTGCGGAACATGGCGTTGCTTCCTCTCGGGGGGCGGCGCGGGTCCGGAACATGGGAGCGCTCCCATACGCCGCGCACCCCCCAGGAAACTGACACACCATGGCCACGTCAAGAAGCGCGGAGCGGCGGCAGCGGCGGCACCCGTCGGAAGGGCGCCCCCGCTGCCGGACGACGGGTCAGGAGGGATTGTCGGGATTCTCGATGAGGTTGATCGTCGCGAAGATGTCGTTGATCTCCCCGTCCGAGGTGACCAGTGCGCCGACGCTCACGAAGTCGATCGGGTGCGGCGGGACGATCGGGTTGGGCGGGAAGAAGGGGCTGATCTGGAGGAAGGTCGGGCGGACGACCAGCGGCGTGACCGGGTCCGGCGGCCAGGAGACCACGTCGACATCGGCGCCGACGAAGAGATACCTGGCACCGGTGGTGGCGCCGACGCCCGTGGTGCGGCCCAGGGAGCTGATGATCCGTGCCGTGCCGCCACCGCCCGGGTTCGCCCTGGTGACGACGGTGACATCGATCGTGCCGGTGATGGCGATCTGCTCCGAGGCGCCCGTGATCTGACCGTTCAGCGGCAGCCGGGCGGAGCGCCAGTGCACGAACGCGGCGGCCTGGGCCGGCTGGGCGGTGGCGAGGGCCACCGGGAAGGTCAGTGCCAGGGTGGCGAGGAGCAGGGTGAGCTTGCGGGCGGCGCGTATGGCATGACCGCGCATCGGGTCTCCCATCGGTGAGGAGCGGGACCGCGTGTCCGAGCCGCCCCCGTCCCGCGAGACAACGTCAGCCTGCCGGGCGGGCGGGCCGCTGTCGCGCGGGGCGGGGCGGACGGGTGACGGCCCGTCCGCCCCGCCTGACCTCACCGGCCGAGCACGTGGAACCTCCACACCGCCGGTGCCACTGAGAGGTGCGGCGGAAGAGGCCGAACAGGGCTCAGCCCCGGCGCCGCAGCCGCCGCACGCCGAACAGGGCGGCGAGGACGGCGGCGGCGGCCAGGGCGCCCAGCTTGACGTTGCCGCCCGCCGAGGAGCCGCTGTCGCCGCTCGCGGAGTCGCCCGAACCACCGCCTCCCGAGGGCGACTTGGCGGCGTCGGACGCCCCGGGCGCGTCCTCCGCCACCACCGAGCTGCCGGACCCCTCACTGCCGTACATGAGCTTGCTGCCGTCCGCGGAGTAGCTGACGGACTCCCCCTGCCGCTGGAGGGGCACGTCGAGCCGGCCCTCGCGTGTGACGGCGCCGTCGTTCCAGTCGTAGGAGATGCCGCCGAAGTAGCCGCGGACGGCGAGCCGGGTGCCGTCCGGGGAGAAGGCGGCGTCGGTGGCCCACAGCTCGATGGGGGCGACCGGCTTGAAGATGTTCGAGCCGGAGGCGGAGAGGGTGGCCGGCCCCTCGTAGAGGTGCCCGCCGTCCTCGTTCTTGTCGATGATGTAGACCCGCCCGGTCTTGGGATGCACGAGCAGCGATTCGGCGTCCCGGGCCCCGTCGGAGTACTTGACGATGTACTGCGTGGCGCGGACCGTCGCGTCGGCGAGCGTCTTGGGCTCGGGCAGCCGGTAGATCCACACGTACGGCCAGGTGCCGCCGAGGTTGTCGCCGATGTCGCCGACGTAGATCTGGTTGTCGGGGCCGATGGAGACGGCCTCGACGTCACGCGGGGTGCCGATGCCGGTGAGGGTGAGCCGGGCGACGGTCTTGCCGGTCGCGCTGTCGACGGCGTAGAGGTACGGCCCGTCGTCGCTGTCGTTGTGGGTCCAGTAGATGCCGGGGTGCTGACGGGAGGCGGCGAGACCGCTGGACTCGGTGATGCGCGGGTCCTCGATGGTGAACCCCTTGTCGCCGTCACCGTCGTCGGCGGCGGCGGACGCGGGCACGGCGAACGCACTCACGAGGAGGGCTCCGGCGAGGAGGGCTCCGGCACGGCCGGCGAAGGGTCGTCGCATGCCCCAAGCCTGCCATCCCGCCCGCCCGTTCCGGCCGCGGCGAGCGGTCGTGGCCAGCCTCACACGCCCTGGGGCTGCTGTGGCCGTCCGGAGATCCTTCATCATGAGCGGATGCTTAGGTTCATGCCGGTGGGCGACTCGATGACGATCGGCAGCGCGGGCGAGCACACCTGGCGGTACCGCATGTGGCGCCACCTGTGCGCGACGCACGGCGGCCCGTTCACCCTGGTCGGCCCCCGCGAGACGCTCCACGACAAGGCGGCGGACGCCCCCACGTCGTACGCGTACGCCGAGCCCGCCTTCCCGCGCGCCCACCTGGCCGGCTGGGGCGAGGGCTGGCTGCACATGGCCCCCCTGATCGGCGAGGCGGTACGGGCGTCGCAGGCGGACGTGCTGCTGGTCTCCCTGGGCCTGATCGACCTGGGCTTCTACACGAACGCGGAGCAGACGGCGGAGAACGTACGGGCGTTCACGGCCGAGGCCCGCGCCGCGAACCCCCACGTCCGCATGGTCTGGCTCCCGGTGATCTGGAACGTCCGCGCCGCGGACGACGCCCCCTTCGGCGCCCAGGTCACCACCTTCAACGAACTCCTGGCGAAGACGGCGGCCGACCTCGACGACCCCACGTCCTCGATCCTCCTGGCCTCGGTCCCGGAGACCTGGGACATCCACACCGACACCTACGACGGCACCCACCCGAACGCCGTCGGCGAACACAAACTGGCGGAGGCGTTCGCGAAGGCCATGCACCAGGCGTGGGGGGTGGGCGGGGAGTACGAGGTCACCGCGTGACGGGGGCGCCGTGCGTATCGTTGTACTGCGCGGCGGCGCTCGTCCATGAGGCCGCCGGGGAGGAGCGCCACGATGACCGTCCTTGAAGACAGGATCGCGATGGCCGACGCGAACACGCAGCGCCTGGACGAGTGGTTCGAGCGGCTGGAGCGCATGCCCGTCCCCGAAGGATTCAGGGTCGAGATCGTCGGGGGCAGCGTTCACATGACACCTCAGAGGGCCACTCACTGGGAGATCATCTTCCAGATCGCCTGGGCCGTGCGCGAGAGGTTCGGGAAGAGCATCAAGGTCTTCTCCGACGTCCGCATCGACTTCCCCGGCCACGAGAACGGCTTCTGCCCCGACGTGGTCAAGCTCCGCGACTCCGCGGAGGCCGACGACGAGGGTCACTGGCGCCACGAGGACGTCGAGTTCGTCGCCGAGGTCATCTCCAAAGGCACGGCCGCCAACGACTACGGCCCGAAGAAGACCGCCTACGCCACCGCCGAGGTCCCCGTCTACCTCATCGCCGACCCCTACCAGGGCCGGTGCTACGTCCACACCGACCCCAAGGACGGCGACTACGCCACGATGACGAGGGTCGACTTCGGCACCGACATCGACCTCACCGGCACCGTCGTCGACCTCACCCTCACGACGGACTCCTTCCCCCGCGACTGACCGGTTCCCCTTGCCTGGAGCGCACTCCAGGTCGTTGGCTTGCCTTCCATGAAGTACACGCAGCTCGGACGTACCGGACTCAAGGTCAGCCGACTCGTCCTCGGCACCATGAACTTCGGCCCGCAGACCGACGAAGCCGACTCCCACACGATCATGGACTCGGCGCTGGCCGCGGGCATCAACTTCTTCGACACCGCGAACGTGTACGGCTGGGGTGAGAACAAGGGCCGTACCGAGGAGATCATCGGCAACTGGTTCGCGAAGGGCGGCGAGCGGCGCGACAAGGTCGTGCTCGCCACCAAGGTGTACGGCAACATGGCCGGCGACGGCCCGGCGTGGCCCAATCACGACAAGCTCTCCGCGCTGAACATCCGACGGGCCGTCGACGCCAGCCTCAAGCGGCTGAAGACCGACTACATCGACCTCTACCAGTTCCACCACATCGACCGCCTCACCTCGTTCGACGAGATCTGGCAGGCGATCGACGTCCTGGTCCGGCAGGGCAAGATCCTGTACGCCGGGTCCTCGAACTTCCCCGGCTACAAGATCGCCCAGGCCAACGAGACCGCGGCCCGGCGGGGCGGGACCATCGGGCTCGTCAGCGAGCAGTGCCTGTACAACCTGGCCGAGCGCCGGGCCGAGATGGAGGTGATCCCGGCCGCGCAGGACTACGGGCTCGGGGTCATCCCGTGGTCGCCGCTGCACGGCGGTCTGCTGGGCGGTGTCATCAGGAAGGAGATCGACGGCGGTCGCCGCGCCTCCGGCCGGGCCGCCGACACCCTGGCCGACCCCACGGCCCGCGCACAGATCCAGGCGTACGAGGACCTCCTCGACAAGCACGGGATCGAGCCCGGCGAGGCCGCCCTGGCCTGGCTGCTCACCCGGCCCGGCGTGACGGGCCCGATCGTCGGCCCGCGCACCGCCGAGCAGCTGGAGTCGGCGATCCGCGCCGTCGAGCTGGAGCTCAGCGAGGAACTGCTGACCGGTCTGGACGAGGTCTTCCCGGGACCGGGCCCGTCCCCGGAGGCGTTCGCCTGGTAGCCACGCGAAGGCCGTGAGGTCCTTCAGGGGCGCGGGGAACCGCGCGACCGGCCACGGACGGCCCACGGCCGACGAGCCGGCCGCGGTTCCCCGCCCTGCCTGCTACCTACCGACCGCCGCCGCCAGGGCCACCACGACGAACATCAGCACAAGCGCACCGGCCATGATCCGGTTCCTGGTCTTCGGGTCCACGGACCGAGCCTAACCGGCCCCGTCGAGCGCCCAGCGCCCGACCGGCTCATAGCGGGGCTGCTCCCCCGGCACACCGGACCTCGGCAGCCTGCTGCGCACCAGCACCAGCTCCCCCACGGTCCAGGTGCGGCTCGCGAAGGCGTCCAGGGCCTCGACGTACGGCCGTACGTCCACCGTGTCCCGGCTGCGGGCCAGCGTCAGATGGGCCTTGTAGCGGCGGTGCTCCCCCAGGTCCAGGCCCGCCTTGCGGGCCGCCGCCTCCGCCCGGTCGGCGAGCAGCCGCAGCGCCGGGACCTCCCCGGCGGCCCCGGCCCACAGGGCCCGCCCGTGCCCGAACTGCCCCCCGCCGCGCACGGCCAGCGCGAAGGGGGCGGTGCGGTGCGCGGCCCGCGCCAGCCGCGCCGACAGGTCGGGTACGACGTCCTCGTCGACCTCGCCGTAGAAGGCGAGGGTGAAGTGCCAATCAGCGGCTCCGCCGCGGGGCCAACCGGGCCGGCCGGTCCAGCGCAGCGCGTCCGCGCCGGGCAGCCTGCGCAACTCCGCCACCTCGGCGGCGAGTTCTCGGGCGACGTCGTCCGGGGGGAGCACGGCGGCGAAGAGTCTCATGTCCTCGATTTTCCCGGGTGGCGCCGCCGGGCGCCCGGCATCATGGGCGTCATGGAGATCACGATCAGAGACGGCGGCCCCGACGACGTCCCCGCGATACTCGGCATGCTCGACAGCAGTGTGGAGTGGCTGGTCTCACAGGGACGGACGGGTCAGTGGGGGTCGAAGCCGCTGTCGGAGAGTCCGAAGACGGTCGAGTCGGTGGTCCGGTACATGGAAGAGGGCGCGGTGTTCATCGCCGAGGCCGACGGGGTCGCGGCCGCCACGCTCACCCTGACCGACGCGCCCGGCGCCTACCTGTCCCATCTCCCGCCGCCCGGCGAGCCCGAGCGGTACATCCACTGGCTCGCCTCCGACCGGCGCTTCAAGGGGCACGGGGTGGGTGCCGCGCTGCTCGCGCACGCCGCAGAGGTGACCCGTGACGCCGGCGTCGCCCTCCTGCGGGTGGACTGCTACGCGGGCGCCGACGGCAGGCTCGTCGCCTACTACGAGGCACAGGGCTTCTCCCCGACGCAGTCGTACACCGTCGGGGAGAACCAGTGGCCCGGGCAGGTGCTGGCGCGGCGGGTCTAGGACCGCCTGGAACGGCCGCCTCAGGCCGCCGGTGCCAGTTCCCTGCGCTCGCGTGGCTCGAACCGTACCCGCGGATGGCCGTGGTGCCAGCCGACCGAGAGGCGCAGGCCGCCGACCCGGGCGAGGACCAGGCCGATCGTGGCGGCGGCCAGGGCGGCGATCGCGCCGCCTGCGGCGAGGCCCGCGCGGACGCCGTAGGCGTCGGTGATCCAGCCGGCGATCGGGGCGCCGACGGGGGAGCCGCCGAGGAAGACCATCATGTAGAGGGCCATGACGCGGCCGCGCATGGCCGGGTCGGTGCCCATCTGGATGCTGGTGTTGGCGGTGACGTTGACCGTCATGCCGAACATGCCGATCGGGATCATCAGGAGGGCGAAGAGCCACAGGGAGGGCGCGCCGGCGGCGGCGATCTCCACCGCGCCGAAGGCCACGGCCGCCGCGATCAGCACCCGCATCCGGGAGGTGCCGCGCCGCGCGGCGAGCAGGGCGCCGACCAGTGAGCCGACCGCCATCAGTGTGTTGAAGAGGCTGTAGGAGCCGGCTCCGGCGTGGAAGACGTCGTCGGCGAAGGCGGAGAGGTAGACGGGGAAGTTGAAGCCGAAGGTGCCGACGAACCCGACCAGGGTGATCGTCCAGATCAGGTCGGGGCGCCCGGCGACATAGCGCAGGCCCTCCCGGAGCTGGCCCTTGCCGCGCGGTGCCCGCTCGACGACGTGCAGCTCGCGCGCCCGCATCAGCAGCAGACCCGCCATGGGCGCGACGAAGGACAGGCCGTTGAAGAGGAAGGCCCAGCCGGTTCCGACGCCGGTGATCATCACGCCGGCGACGGCGGGGCCGACGAGCCGGGCGGACTGGAAGTTCGCGGAGTTGAGGCTGACGGCGTTCTGGAGCTGATCGGGGCCGACCATCTCGGAGACGAAGGACTGGCGGGCCGGGTTGTCGACGACGGTCGCGAGACCGACGGCGAAGGCGGCGAGGTAGACGTGCCAGACCTGGACGTGTCCGGAGAGGGTGAGCAGGGCGAGCGCGATGCCGGTGAGCGCCATCGCCGTCTGGGTGAAGAGCAGCGTCGGGCGCTTGGGCAGGCGGTCGACGAGGACGCCGCCGTAGAGGCCGAAGAGCAGCATCGGCAGGAACTGCAGGGCCGTCGTGACGCCGACGGCCGTGGCGGAGCCGGTGAGGCTGAGGACCAGCCAGTCCTGGGCGATCCGCTGCATCCAGGTGCCGATGTTGGAGACGACCTGCCCGGCGAAGAACAGGCGGTAGTTCCTGACGTTGAGCGAGCTGAACATCGAGGACCGGGCGGGAGGGGTGGGCGGGGTGTCGGGGGTGGCCGGTGCGGGTGCGGAGTCTGCTCCGGGTCCCGTACTCAAAGGGGTTCGCCTCCTCTTGGCACTGCTTACAGGTGTGCGAGCTTCTCCAGCACGGGGGCGGCGGCGCGCAGTTTCGCCCACTCGTCCTCGTCGAGGCCGTCGACCAGGGTGGCCAGGAAGGCGTTCCGCTTGCGGCGGCTCTCCTCCAGCATGGCTTCGGCCTGTTCGGTCTTGGTGACGACCTTCTGGCGCCGGTCCTCGGGGTGCGGCTCCAGCCGGACCAGGCCCTTGGCCTCCAGCAGCGCCACGATGCGGGTCATCGACGGCGGCTGGACGTGTTCCTTGCGGGCCAGCTCACCGGGGGTGGCGCTGCCGCACAGGGACAGGGTGCCGAGCACCGACATCTCGGTGGGGCTCAGCGACTCGTCGACCCGCTGGTGCTTGAGGCGACGGGACAACCGCATGACGGCGGATCGCAGGGAGTTCACGGCGGCAACGTCGTCGCCATGGGTAAGGTCCGGCATGTTCTTTAACATAACTCATTACCCTCGCTAAAGACCACCGGGACGCGCCGGGAGTCCCGTGAGTCCTGCCACTGGCCCCGGGACCCGAGGGCCCCAGGGGCAACCCCGGGAAAAGGCAGAATCACTCATACGGGTGATACGACCGCGGAACGTCTCCCACCACCCCGAACCGTGCCGCGACCCTCGTAGGCATGGGGACCACTGTGCTCAGCCTGCGGATGGACGGGGAGCTGCTCGAACGGCTCCGCCACCACGCTGCCAAAAGGGGAATGAGCGTCCAGGACTATGTCGTCCAGACGCTCATCCGTGATGACTTCGACGAGCGGTTCCAGGCCGCCGTCGAGGAGACGGAGAAGTTCTACGGGCTCACCTGAGCCCGTAGAACCGTCCGATCAGACCAGGCCGAGGGCCGGCATCAGGTAGTAGAAGGCGAAGACGGCGGAGACCACGTACATCGGGACCGGGACCTCCCGGCCCCGGCCGGCCGCCAGGCGCAGCAGCACGAAGGTGATGAAGCCCATGCCGATGCCGTTGGTGATCGAGTAGGTGAACGGCATCATCACCATCGTGATGAACGCCGGCATCGCGATCGTGTAGTCGGCCCAGTCGATGTCCTTGACCGAGCCCGCCAGGATCAGGAAGCCCACCGCCAGCAGAGCGGGGGTGGCGGCCTGGGACGGCACCATGGTGGCGATCGGCGTGAGGAACAGCGCGACGGTGAACAGACCGCCGGTGACGAGGTTCGCGAAGCCGGTCCTGGCGCCCTCGCCGACACCGGCCGTGGACTCCACGAACGCGGTGGTGGCGGAGGAGGAGCTGGCGCCACCGGCGGCGACGGCGAGACCGTCGACGAAGAGGACCTTGTTGATGCCGGGCATCTCGCCCTGGGCATTGGTCAGCTTCGCCTCGTCGGAGACGCCCATGATCGTGCCCATCGCGTCGAAGAAGCACGACAGCAGGACCGTGAAGACGAAGAGGATGCCGGTCAGTACGCCGACCTTGCCGAAGCCGCCGAAGAGGCTGACCTCGCCGATCAGCCCGAAGTCGGGCGTGGCGACCGGGTTGCCGGGCCACTCGGGGGTGGTCAGACCCCAGGACGGGACGGTCGTGACGGCGTTGATGATCAGCGCGAGGGCGGTCATGGCGACGATCGAGATGAGGATCGCGCCCGGCACCTTGCGGACGATCAGGGCCAGCGTGAGCAGGGTGCCCAGGATGAAGACGAGCACCGGCCAGCCGTGCAGATGGCCGTCGCTGCCGAGCTGGAGCGGGACGGTGGTGTGGGCGGCGTCCGGGATCCGGGTGACGAAACCGGAGTCGACCAGGCCGATCAGCATGATGAACAGGCCGATACCGATCGAGATGGCCTTGCGCAGCCCGAACGGCACGGCGTTCATGACCCGCTCGCGCAGGCCGGTGGCGACCAGCAGCATGACGACGAGGCCCGCGAGGACGACCATGCCCATCGCGTCCGGCCAGGACATCCGGGGCGCGAGCTGGAGCGCGACGACGGAGTTCACGCCGAGACCGGCGGCGAGGGCGATCGGCACATTGCCGATGACGCCCATCAGCAGCGTGGTGAAGGCCGCGGTCACACAGGTGGCGGTGACCAGCTGGCCGTTGTCCAGCTGATGGCCGTACATGTCCTTGGCGCTGCCGAGGATGATCGGGTTCAGCACGATGATGTACGCCATCGCGAAGAAGGTGGCGAAACCGCCACGGATCTCCCTCGGCAGCGTGCTGCCCCGCTCGGAGATCTTGAAGTAGCGGTCGACCATTAGAGGTTCCTACGATCAGAAGTAGACAAAAGCAAAACGGTTTCAGTATGAACGTATAAAACCCTGAAACGCTATCTCCGCGCGTAGACCCGCGCGCCGCGCGGCGTCCGCGACCGGCCTCGTAAGCTGTCCCCATGGCGAAGTGGACCCCCAAGCACGAGGCGCCGGAGCCCCTGGAGGGGCCCGTGGTCGCCACCATCACCGGCGGCACGATCCTCTGGTTCGTCCTCTTCCTCGTCCAGCTCCCCTTCTACGGCTGGTTCGACGACCACGGACACACCTGGTGGGTGTGGACCTGCCTCGCGGGCGCCGGGCTCGGACTGATCGGCATCTGGTACGTCCGCAAGCGCGACGCGGCCATCAAGCGGGCCGCCGCGCTCGGCTAGGGCCTTTCGGTACGACGGGCCGGACACCGGCGTACTACCGCCGTAGCACCCGGCTCCTCCCGAGGTCGGATCTTCCGGTCCGCCAAGGGGTGAACCCCCAAATCCGCACGTACCGTCGATGGCATGACCCATATCGACGCCCCCGCCGGCCTGGCGACGGCGACCGGTCTCACCGCCGCCGAGGTCGCGGATCGCGTCGTGCGCGGTCAGGTCAACGACGTACCCGTGCGCAGCAGCCGCTCCGTCGGCGAGATCGTCCGGGCGAACGTCTTCACCCGGTTCAACGCGATCATCGGCGTCCTGTGGCTGATCATGCTGGTCGTCGCGCCCATCCAGGACGGCCTGTTCGGCTTCGTGATCCTCGCCAACACCGGGATCGGCATCATCCAGGAGTGGCGGGCCAAGCAGACCCTGGACTCCCTCGCCGTCATCGGGGAGGCCCGCCCCGCCGTCCGGCGCGACGGCGTCGTCACGGAGGTCGGCACCTCCGAGATCGTCCTCGACGACCTCATCGAGATCGGCCCCGGCGACAAGATCGTGGTCGACGGGGTGTGCGTCGAGGCCGACGGCCTGGAGATCGACGAGTCACTGCTCACCGGCGAGGCCGACCCCGTCGTCAAACGGCCGGGGGACGAGGTGATGTCGGGCAGCTTCGTCGTCGCCGGCGGCGGCGCCTTCCGGGCCACCAAGGTCGGCCGCGAGGCCTACGCCGCCCAGCTCGCCGAGGAGGCGTCCCGCTTCACCCTCGTCCACTCCGAGCTGCGCTCCGGCATCTCCACCATCCTCAAGTACGTGACGTGGATGATGGTCCCGGCCGCGATCGGCCTGATCGTCACCCAGCTCATCGTCAAGGACAACGACCTCAAGGACTCCGTCGCCCGCACCGTCGGCGGCATCGTCCCCATGGTCCCCGAGGGCCTGGTCCTGCTCACCTCCGTCGCCTTCGCCATCGGCGTCGTCCGGCTCGGCCGCAAACAGTGCCTCGTCCAGGAACTCCCCGCCATCGAGGGCCTCGCCCGCGTCGACACCGTCTGCCTGGACAAGACCGGCACCCTCACCGAGGGCGGCATGGACGTCACCGAGGTACGCGCCCTGGGCGACAGCGACGAGACCTACGTACGCCAGGTGCTCGGCGCGCTCGGCGAATCCGACCCGCGCCCCAACGCCTCCCTCCGGGCGATCATCGACGCCTACCCGGACACCGACGACTGGCGCTGCACCGAATCCCTCCCCTTCTCCTCCGCCCGCAAGTACAGCGGCGCCCGCTTCAGCGAGGGCAACGGCGAGTCCAGCACCTGGCTGCTCGGCGCCCCCGACGTCCTGCTGGACCCGGCCGACCCCGCCCTCGGCGAGACCGGGCGGCTCAACGAGCAGGGGCTGCGGGTGCTGCTGCTGGCCCGTGCCGCCCGCGACCTCGACGACCCCGAGGTGGCCCGGGGCGCCCGGCCCACCGCCCTCGTCGTCCTCGAACAGCGGCTGCGGCCCGACGCCGCCGACACCCTGCGCTACTTCGCCGACCAGCACGTCCAGGCCAAGGTCATCTCCGGGGACAACGCGGTGTCCGTGGGGGCCGTGGCCGCCAAGCTGGGGCTGGACGGCCGTACGGTCGACGCGCGCCGGCTGCCCGGCGAGCCGGCCGAGATGGCGCGCGCGCTCGACGAGGGGACCGTGTTCGGACGGGTCACCCCGCAGCAGAAACGGGACATGGTCGGCGCGCTCCAGTCCCGCGGGCACACCGTCGCGATGACCGGCGACGGCGTGAACGACGTCCTGGCGCTGAAGGACGCGGACATCGGCGTCGCCATGGGGTCGGGGTCCGAGGCGACCCGGGCGGTCGCGCAGATCGTGCTGCTGAACAACAGCTTCGCCACCCTGCCCTCGGTGGTCGCCGAGGGCAGGCGGGTCATCGGCAACATCACCCGGGTGGCCACGCTGTTCCTGGTGAAGACGGTGTACTCGGTGCTGCTGGCGCTGCTGGTGGTGTGCTGGCAGGTGGAGTACCCCTTCCTGCCCCGCCATCTGACCCTGCTCTCCACCCTCACCATCGGCGTCCCGGCCTTCTTCCTCGCCCTCGCCCCCAACAAGGAGCGGGCCCGGCCGCACTTCGTGCGCCGGGTGATGCGGTACTCCGTCCCCGGCGGGGTACTGGCCGGGATCGCGACCTTCGTGACGTATCTGATCGCCCGTCACTACTACACGGGGGAAGGCTCACTGGAGGCGGAGACCAGCGTCGCGACGCTCACGCTCTTCCTGATCTCCATGTGGGTCCTGGCGATCATCGCCCGCCCCTACACCTGGTGGCGGGTGCTGCTGGTGGCCTCGATGGGCGGCGCGTTCCTGCTGGTGCTGGCGGTGCCGTGGCTCCAGGAGTTCTTCGCGCTGAAGCTGGTCGGGATGACGATGCCGTGGATCGCGGTGGGCATCTCGGCGGTGGCGGCGGTCGCCCTGGAGATCACCTGGACCTTCGTCGACCGCCGTTTTCCCGCCTGAGGCCGGAGAAGAGGCCCGGGACCGGGAAGCAAAGCGGCCGGCCCCGGGAATTCCCGGGGCCGGCCGCTTTGCGCGCAGGATCTACTTGACGTCGACGAAGTCACCCGCGGTGGTGACCGCCGGGGTGGTCGAGGTGCCCGCGAAGCTGTAGCGGAAGTAGCCGTCGGCGGACGCCTTGACCGTGGTCTTCAGCGTGCCGGTCGAGCTGGTCTTGATGGTCTTGACCGTGGTGTAGGTGGAGCTGCCCTTCTTCTTGAACTGCAGCTTCACCGACTGGGCCGCGTACCCGGCGTACTTGTTGGTGTCCCAGTTGGCGCGGGTCAGCTTGCCGGTGACGGTGAGGGTCTTGCCCTTCTTCACCGGCTCCGGGGTGGCGTCGACCGTCAGCTTGGAGGCGCGCTGGACCTTGACGGTGCCCAGGTTGCCCTGCCACTTGAAGTCGTCCTCGGAAGAGGCATTCGTGGTGGTGGCGAGGGCGCCGATCTTCCAGGTGCCGGCCAGGCTGTTGGTCAGGTCGCCGAAGTCGGTGGTGGGAGCGGGCCGGAACTGGATCTTGGCCGTGCAGTGAAGCACCGTGGACGAGACCGTCGTGCACGAGCCGGCGTCGTCGCCGCCCCAGAGCTCGTCGGCGTCCGGGCCGAACGTGGTGCCGCGGTAGAGAAGCGGACCGCTGACGAGGGAACCGGCACTGACGCTCGCCGGCTTCGTGACGGTGTAGGTCGCGGTGACCGTGACCTTCGTGGTGGGGCCGACGACGATGTTCTTGCCCGCGTTGACCTTCACGTTGGAGAAGGTGACGTTCGGCGCCGCCGTCGGCGCGGCCTGCGCGGCCGGCACGGCGAGGGCGGAGAGGGCGAAGGCGCCGGAGACGGCGACCACGATGGCGCGCTTGCGCAAGGAAACTCCCAGGTGGGACGGGCGTGCGGGATGACAGAGGCGCCCGCCCCCGGACGTCGTCCGGAGGCGGGCTGCGCTCAGGAGGGGCGGTCGGCTACTTGACGTCGACGAAGTCACCCGCGGTGGTGACCGCCGGGGTGGTCGAGGTGCCCGCGAAGCTGTAGCGGAAGTAGCCGTCGGCGGACGCCTTGACCGTGGTCTTCAGCGTGCCGGTCGAGCTGGTCTTGATGGTCTTGACCGTGGTGTAGGTGGAGCTGCCCTTCTTGCGGAACTGGAGCTTCACCGGCTGGACGGTGTACCCGTGGTACTTGCCGTCGTCCCAGTTGGCGCGGGACAGCTTGCCCGTGACCGTGATGGTCTTGCCCTTCTTCACGGGCTCCGGCGCGGCGTTGACCGTCAGCTTGGAGTAGCGCTGGAGCTTGGTGGTGGCCAGGGCGTCGCCCTCGTAGTAGCCGACCTTGTTCCAGTCGATGTCGCCCAGGTCCGCGTCGATCTGGTCGTTCCAGTCGATGACCCAGCCGATGGCCTTCCAGCTGGTGGCGTCGGCGTTCCACAGCTCTTCGCCCGGCAGGATGTCGACCGTGCCCTTGCAGGTGGCGACCGTGTCCGAGGTGTCGGAGCAGACGGGGAGCTTGTCGCCCCACAGGATGTTGGACGGGTTGTCGTACGCGCCGCGGTAGATCAGGAGGTCGACCTCGGTGTCGGCCGCGTTGACGTCGACGTCGGCCGCGTGGGTGACCTTGAAGGTGACCGGCACGGTGACCTTGTTCGTGGTGCCCGCGACGATCGGCTTACCGTTGTTGATCTTCACGCCGGAGATGGCCGCGTCCAGCGCGTACGGCGTGCCCGTGTCGTACGTGGTGTTGCCGGTGAGGGCGGACCGGCCGGCGGTGGCCTGCTGAAGGGCCTTGAGCGTGGCGGCCGGGTCGTGCGAGGCGTCGCCGGAGGCCTGTGCGGCCGGCACGGCGAGGGCGGAGAGGGCGAGGGCGCCGGAGACGGCGGCCACAGTGGCACGAATGCGCATGGCTGTCCCAAGGGTGGAAGGGGCTGCCTGGGCGGATGGCTCCGGTCAGCCCACGTGGGCGAGCCTGTCGGCTCGCATGATCAGATCCCTGAGATCGGGAAAAGGTTGCACGGCCCCGCGCGGGGGCCGTGCGCGCGCCTTACTTGACGTCGATGAAGTCGCTCGCCGACGTGACCGCGGCCGTGGTCGAGTTGCCCGCGAAGGTGTAGCGGAAGTAGCCGTCCGCCGACGCCTTGACCGTGGTCTTCAGTGCACCGGTCGAGCTGGTCTTGATCGTCTTCAGGGTGCTCCAGGTCGTGGAGCCCTTCTTCTTGAACTGGAGCTTCACCGACTGGCTCGCGTAGCCGCCGTACTTGAGCGACTCCCAGTTGGCGCGGGTCAGCGAGCCCGTGACCGTGATGGTCTTGCCCTTCTTCACCGGCTCGGGGGCGGCGTTCGTCGTCAGCTTCGAGCCGCGCTGGAACGAGAAGGAACCGGCCTTCTCCTTCCACACGTAGTCGTCGTCCTTGGCGTCGATCCACGCGTCGACGTACCAGGTGCCCGCGTTCTTGTTGCTGTAGAAGTCCGTGCGCGGGTCCACCTTCACCGAGGCCGTGCAGGTCGAGGTGGTGGCGTTGACGACCTTGCAGACCGGCTTGCCGGTCATCTCGAAGCCGTAGTCGGGGCCCTCGATGGTGAACTCCTCGGCACCCGCGATGCCCGAGTCGTCCGTGGCGGTGACGCTGATCGAGATGGTCTTCGCCGCGTTGGTGGACATGGCCACCTTGTTGTCGCCGTCGACGACGACCTTGGTGATCTTCGTGTCGCCGGAACCGGCGTCGAACGGGGTGATCTCGGTGGCCTGCGCCGCGGGAACGGACAGGCCGGCGAGGGCCAGGGCGCCGAGGGACACGGCGGCGGTGGCACGGAAACGCATAGGTCTTCCCCCATGTAGGCGGGCCCGCGGAGCGTCCGTCCCGGCGGGGCCCGAGTGTTCGGCGAGTCGG
This sequence comes from Streptomyces phaeofaciens, assembly GCF_014648915.1. Taxonomy (GTDB): domain Bacteria; phylum Actinomycetota; class Actinomycetes; order Streptomycetales; family Streptomycetaceae; genus Streptomyces; species Streptomyces phaeofaciens. The sequence continues at coordinate 166,448 of NZ_BMSA01000014.1, forward strand.
TTGTGACCGAGGACTCGCCGAATGAGACTCGCACCCCTGTCCGATGGTTGCACGTTCGACAAAGAAAATGCGGAGGACTTGTGTCCGGCCCCCGAGGCCGTCGAGCGAGGGCCGTCGGGGGCCGCGCCGTCAGTCGAACCAGCGGTCCCTGGCCAGCTCCTGGGTCCGGGACGGATCCTCCAGCAGGGCCGCCACCTCGAAGCGCCGCGGCCACTGGCCGGCCGCCCAGGCGAGGCCCGCGGCCACGCCCTCCAGGGTCGCGGCGTGCAGCACACCGTCGTCCGTCAGCCGCCAGTCGATCTCCACCCCGTCGACCACCAGCTCCTCGTGCTCGACATAGGTGCCCGGGGTGCGCGGCCCGAGCAGCACCCGGACCGCGTCCGGCACGTCGTGCTCGGTGCCCTCGGAGTCCACCGCGCCGGTGACGGACTCGCTCAGCCGCCGCACCTGGAACAGCTCGGCCAGCTCGACGGCCCGGGACGGCCGGACCGGCAGCAGCGGGACACCCCCGGTGAACGGCAGCAGGTCGGGCGAGTCGACGACGACCGCGTCGGCCGCGTCCACGACCTCCACCCGCCCGTCGACGACGGCCCGCAGCTCGTCCGGCAGGGTCACCTGCTCCGGATCCAGGTCGGCCAGCGCGCTGTACAGACCGTGCAGCTGGGCGGAGGAGACGGGACGCTCGGGGTCGGCGAGGCGGTCCAGCAGCTCGGCCGCGCCGCCGGGCTCGTCGAGGAGCGCGGCCACGGAGGTGCGCACGCCGAGTGCCCGCAGCACCTGCTCGTCGTCGAAGCCGGTCGCGTCGGCCTCGTCGTACAGGCCGTGCAGCAGCGGGTCGCCGCCGGCCGCGAGCAGTCCGGCGGGGCGCCGGCCGTCGAGGACCGGGTGACCGCGCAGCCACCAGGCCGTGTAGGGCCGTACGACCTCGTGGGTGCCGTCCGGCAGCAGAACCCGGACGGGCTGGGTGAGGGCGTCGCGCAGGGGCGGCTGGGCGAGCAGGGCGAGGGCCTGCGGCCAGCGGTCGTCGTCGACGAGGTCGAGATCGCGGACGGCGACGAGCTCGGTGGCGACCGGCGGCACCGGGGAGTCGGGGAAACGGTCGAGGATGTCCTCGGACCAGACGTCCACGGCGTCCAGCAGACCCGCGTCGTCGGGTTCGGCGAAGTCGCCCTCGCGCGGCTCCAGTTCGTCCGGGTCCAGGACGACGTCCGTGGCGCGCACCAGCGCGAAGTTGGCGAGGACACCGACGGCGGCGAGCGGCTGCTCGCCCCACTTGTCGGCCAGATCGGCGTCCACGAAGGCGAGTTCGTCCTCGCGGATGACGGAGGCGAACGGGCTTGACGGCAGGACGAGTTCACCGGCGGGGACCAGCTCTCCGTCCTCGTCGGGCAGGGCGAGCGCGCCCAGCCAGGGCTCGTCGCCGGGCTCCAGGCCGGCGTCGCGGACCAGGGCGAGGACGGTGTCCGCCAGCTCCTCCGCGTCCGGGGTGCCCAGGTCGTCGTCCCAGGCGCCGCCGTCGTCGTCCAGGGACGCGGCGACCGCCGCCCGCACCTGCGGGGTGGTCAGCACCGCCCGGGGCGTGGCGGGCAGCGCGCCCAGCTTCTCCAGCAGGGGATGCGCGGCGTCCGGGTGGGCGACCTTGAGGCCGAGCCGGGCCAGCAGGTCCGGGTCGGCGCTCGCCGTGTCCGTGGTGGGCAGCAGGACCTGGCGGGGGCCGATGGTGGTCCGGCCGTCGGCGAGCGGCACCGGCAGCCCGGAGAGCCGGTCCGGGTCGACGCCGGCCAGGCTCTCGTAGAGCCGGTGCCACCAGTCCGCGGGCTTCTCCAGGCCCGCCAGGCGGTCGATCGCGTCGGCGAGCGGGATCCGGGCGACCTCGAGGGTGCGCAGCTCCACACGCCGTTCGAGGCCGGCGGGCAGCAGGGTGGGGAGCACCTCGGCCAGCACCCGTACGGTGTCGGCGCCGGCGCCCTCGACGACCTCGGCGTCCCGCGGGCGCAGGGCCTCGGGCAGGTCGACCCCGTCGATCCCGTCGCCCTCGTGGCCCTCGTCCGCGGCGGGCGGCACGGCGGGCGGCAGGAACGCGGTGCGGGGCAGCCGGTCGAGGACGGCCCGGCGCAGGGCGCCGTCCAGCTCGCCCTTGCCCAGCGGGCCGGGCACCAGGTCGATGGCACCGGCGGTCACCGGGCGCCAGTCGGCGAGGAGAGCGGCGTACGCGTCCGCCGCGCGCTCCACCAGGTGGTCGGTGAGCGGGCCGGGGGCGGCGTGCCGGCGGGTGGTGTCGAGCGGGAAGGACGCGATGAGCAGGGCGGGCACCCCGAGCGGCTCGTCGCTGGGGGTGGGGGCGTGCACCACCGGGCTGGTACGGGGGCGCGCCGGGGCGCCGTCCGGGGTGACCGGTACGGCCCAGGTGACCGACCAGTGCGGGCGCAGCCGCTCCTCGACCGGGCGGTCGGCGAGCAGCTCGGGGGCGAGCGGGCCGTGCGCGGCGGTCGTACGCCAGTGGGTGGTGCCGTGCTCCGTGTCCGCCACGACGGTCAGGGGACCGTCGGCGGAACGGCTGAGGGTGCGCGGGGCACCGCCGTCGATCTCGATCACGACCTCCGCCAGGCCCGGGAGGGCGAGGAGCAGGGCGTCGTCCACGGCGGCCAGGAGCCGCTCGGCGAGATCGGCGGCGGCCGTGTCGCGCAGCGGGAGGATGACGGCCGTGTCGTACGGGTCGGGCGCGGTGCCCTCGGCGGCGAAGGGGAGCCGCAGGAGGGGCACGTGGCCGTCGCGGCGGCGGATCTCGTCCCCGAGGCCGGGGCTGTGCCGGGCGGTGTCCCGGGCCAGCTCACGGGCTTCCGCGAGGGCCCAGCGGACGCCGCCGTGCCGGCCGACGACGGCGGGCTCGTCGGTGACGGCCAGGACGGCCGCGAAGCCGACGCCGAACCTGCCCACGGCCGTGTCCCGGGCGTCGCGCTTGGCGGAGGCGCGCAGGGTGGACAGGGACTCGACACCGGTGGCGTCCAGCGGGGCGCCGGTGTTCGCGGCGACGAGGACGCCGTCACGGAGGGTGAGACGGAGCCGGCCGGGGACGCCGGCGCGGGCCGCGGCGTCCGCGGCGTTCTGCGCGAGTTCCACGACGAGGCGGTCACGGTAGCCGCCGAGGACGAGATCCTCCTCGGCGTTGGCGTCCTCCCGGAACCGGGCGGGACTCGTCGCCCAGGCGTCCAGGACTCCGCGGCGTAGGCGGGCCGTACCGAAAGGATCCGCGCCCTCGGCAGCCGGCCGCACGAACTTGCTCACGTTCACTCTCCTCATCGGCGTGAGGACGAAGGTACCGGGTGTCACGACCCCGCCCGCCCGCCTTCCCCGGCCGGCGGACGGCCGCGAGGCACCGGGGTTACGAGTGCCCGAGTTCGGCGGTGTCCTCGTCGGTGGTCGGCGGGACCGAGCCGGAATCCGGGGCCGGACGCAGCGGGAACGGGTCCACCCGGGTCTCGTCGATCACCGGCTCGGCCGGACGCGGGGGCGTCGGCATGACCGCCGCCTCCGAGTGGCCGCCGCAGCCGTAGGAGAGCGAGACGACCCGGCCGTCCGCCGGGGCGAACTCATTGGCGCAGACGCCGAAGGCCTGGCCGAGGGAACCGCCGATGGGCTGGAGGAAGCCACAGCTGACACAGGACGCGGGGGCGGCCTGCGCCATGGGGGTCTTGGGGCCGTAGGCGTCCTCCCAGCGGTCGGCCGCGGTGTGCAGGCCGTAGCGGGACAGGACCCGGGCCCGGCGCATGCCGAGTTCCGCCGCGACCGCCGCGATCGAGCCGCGGATCGGCGCCGAGGGGAGCCTCGCGGGCGCGGACGCCGTCAGGTCCGCGTCCTCCGACTCCGCCAGTTCCGCCATCTCCGCGGAGACCGGGGAGTTCGGCGGGGGCTCCTCCTCGCCGGTGTAGCCCGGTTCGAGCCGGAGATCCTCGGCGTCGGTGGGCAGCAGGTCGCCCGGTCCCATGTCGCCGGGGCGCAGCCGCTCGCTCCACGGGACCCACTCGGGGGCGAGGACCGCGTCGGGGCCGGGGAGCAGCACCACCTCGTCCAGGGTGACGATCTTCGCGCGGGAGGCGCGGGCCACCGTCGCGGCCCAGCGCCAGCCGCGGTAGCCCAGTTCCTTGCACTCGAAGTAGTGCGTGACCACACGGTCGCCCTCGGCGATCAGGCCCACATGCTCGCCGACGACGCCGGGCGCGGCGGCCTCCTCGGCGGCGGTGCGGGCGAGGTCGACCGCCTCGGCGCACAGGCGGTCGGGGGTGCGGCTTCGCGTGGTCGCTGCGCTCACAGGTATCGCTTCTCTCCTACGCCGTCTCTCGAGTGCGCCGGCCTGAAGGCTGAGGGTGCGGACGGAGCGGACCAAAGGGCCGCGTCGACGTCCGCGCCCGATCGCGCTCGGGCGCACCTGCTGTCATCCATTCTGCGGGATGGCCGGGAGGCGCGCGGCCGAGAACAATCACCACGGCGCGCTACGCACGCTACCTGTTCGCGGACGCTCGGCCTACACCGACGGGACGTTTCCCGTTCCCCGCACCGTCCCGACCCCCGTCGCCGGCCGGCTCGCAGCACCCCGCGCACCGCCCCGCACACCCCCGGAATCACAGCTTCGACACCGCCGTACGCGCGGTAACCGCACTACGCACGGCGTTCTCGGGGCACTATGACGGAGTGGCAGCCGCACGCACACCCCAGGGCGCCACCGGGACCGGTGGGACGAAGGGGTTCAAGGGGAGGAGCCGGACCGGCGATTCGGGCCGGGTCGGCGGGTCCGTCCGTGCCGTCGGACGTGCCCTGCACTTCCCGTTCACCGGCACCGCCCGCGGCATCCGCAAGGCCACCCACGCGCACGGCGCCGGGGAGTCCGGCCTCGGCAAGCTGATCGAGCTGCACGCGGTGAACGGCGCCGGCGATGTGATGATCACCGTCGCGCTCGCCTCCACCGTGTTCTTCTCCGTGCCGACCGACGAGGCCCGGGGGCGGGTCGCGCTCTACCTGGCGATCACGATGGCGCCCTTCACGGTGCTGGCCCCGGTGATCGGCCCGCTCCTCGACCGGCTGCCGCACGGGCGCCGGGCCGCCATGGCGGGCGCCATGTTCGCGCGGGCGCTGCTCGCCCTCGTCCTGTCGGGTGCGGTCGTCACCGGCAGTATCCAGCTGTACCCGGCGGCCCTGGGGGTGCTGGTCGCCTCGAAGGCGTACGGGGTGGTGCGCAGCGCCGTCGTGCCCCGGCTGCTGCCACCACGGTTCTCCCTGGTCAAGGCGAACTCACGGGTGACCCTCGGCGGCCTGCTGGCCACCGCGGTCGCCGCGCCGGTCGGGGCGGGGCTTCAGCTGGTCGGACCGCGCTGGCCGCTGTACGGCGCCTTCGTGATCTTCATCGCCGGTACGTTCCTGTCGTTCTCGCTGCCCCACAAGGTCGACTCCGCCAAGGGCGAGGACGTGGCACTGCTCGCCGCCGACGAGGAGCATCTGCACGGCCCGCACCGGCAGCCGGTGAAGCGGCCGGGCCTGCGGACCGTGGGGATCGCCGTCACCCACGCGCTGGGCGCCAACACGGCGCTGCGCTGGCTGTCCGGGTTCCTGACCTTCTTCCTGGCGTTCCTGCTGCGCGAGCACCCGATGACCGGGCAGAGCGCGGCGCTGTCGCTGGGCATGGTGGCGGTGTCGGCGGGCGTGGGCAACGCGCTCGGCACGTCGGTGGGGGCCTGGCTGCGGTCGCGGGCCCCGGAGCTGATCATCGTGACGGTGCTGGCGGTCGTGCTGGGCGCGGCGATCACCGCGGCCGTGTTCTTCGGGGCGGTGGTGGTGGCGGGCCTCGCGGCGATCGCCGGGTTCTCGCAGGCGCTCGCCAAGCTGTCGCTGGACGCGCTGATCCAGCGGGACGTGCCCGAGCAGGTCCGGACGTCGGCGTTCGCCCGCTCGGAGACGCTGCTCCAGGTGTCCTGGGTGTTCGGGGGCGCGGTCGGTATCGCGATGCCGCTGAACGGGGCGCTGGGCCTGTCGGTGGCCGCCTGTGTGCTCGCCCTCGGCTGGGTGACGACCGCCCGTGGCCTGATCGGCTCGGCCCGCCACGGCGGCGGGTCCCGCACCCGTGTGACGTGACCGCGGACCCGCCCCCGCCCCGCGTGGCGTAACACACAGCCACGCCGCACCCCGCGTAAGGAGCGGGTGGGATGTGCCCGATAACCTTCGGCCATGACCACGATGCCCCGCGGCGGAGCCGCTGATGTACCTGGCGTTGTGCGACGCCGCCGCGTCGTCGCCGCCGTCGGCGCTGTTTCCGCCGGACTGCTCGTCCTGTCGGCCTGCGAGAAGCCGACGCCGCTGTCCACGATCACCGTCGGCCGTACCTCGGTCAGCTCCGAAGCCACCTGCGGCGGCGAGGGCGACGCCCTGAAGGCCGCGGACCTGACGAAGTGCCTGGCCGACAAGGACATCAAGTCCATCAGTGTCGACCCGGACGAGACGGTCCGCTTCGGCGTCGACCCGGACGTCGCGGACAAGCGCTGGACGATCCTCATGAACGGCCAGCCGCTCACCGAGGACAGCGACAAGACCTACCGCACCATCCCGGGCAGCGTGTTCTTCAACGCCCAGTACGGCGCCCAGGGCGACTCCACCCTCGTCTCCATCAAGGCGGGCGACGGCAAGAAGGACAGCCAGACGGTGACCGGGCTGTGGTCGTTCAAGCTGAAGAAGGACGACTGACCACGTCCCGCACCCGCATCCTCGTGGCCGCCGCGGTCCCCGCCGAACGGGACGCGGTGGCACGGGCGTTCCCGGAGGCGTCCGGCCGTGTGACGCACCGGCCCGGCATCGCGCTGCACCACGCCGGCGACGGGTACGACCTGCTCGCCGCCGGGGTCGGCCCCGCCCTCGCCGCCGCCTCCGTCTCCGCCGCGCTGACCGCCGCCGTCCTGGAGGACGCGCCGTACGGTCTCGTCGTCTCGGCCGGTATCGCCGGCGGGTTCCAGCCCGAGGCCCCGGTGGGCTCCCTGGTCGTCGCCGACGTGATCACCGCCGCCGATCTGGGCGCGGAGAGCGCGGACGGCTTCCTGCCGGTCACCGAACTGGGCTTCGGCACCGTCACCCACCACCCGCCGAAATCCCTCGTACGGACGGCGGCGACAGCCACCGGGGCCCGCACCGGCGCCGTCCTGACCGTCTCCACGGTCACCGGCACCGCCGCCCGGGCCGCCGCGCTGCGCGCCCGCCATCCCCGTGCCCTCGCCGAGGCCATGGAGGGCTTCGGGGTCGCCGAGGCGGCCGCCGCGCACGGCACCGCCGTCCTGGAGATCCGCGCGGTCTCCAACCCCGTGGGCCCCCGTGACCGTGCCGCCTGGCGCATCGGGGAGGCACTGGCCGCCCTGACGACGGCCTTCGGGAAGCTCGCACCCGCCCTGGAGAGTTGGAACCGACATGACCAGTGACCAGCAGCTGCGGATCGCGTACTCCCCCTGCCCCAACGACACCTTCGTCTTCGACGCCCTCGCCCACGGCCGGGTGCCGGACGCCCCCGCGCTCGACGTGACCTTCGCGGACATCGACCTCACCAACGGCATGGCCGAGCGCGGCGAGTTCGATGTGCTGAAGGTGTCGTACGCGGTGCTGCCGTACATCCTCGGCACGTACACGCTGCTGCCCTGCGGGGGTGCGCTGGGGCGGGGCTGCGGGCCGCTGGTGCTGACGCGGGAGGCCGGTCTCGGACTGGCCGGGCGGACGGTCGCCGTACCGAGCGAGCGGTCGACGGCGTATCTGCTGTTCCGGCTGTGGGCGGCGGAGACCGTGCCCGGCGGGGTCGGCGAGATCGTCGTGCTGCCGTTCCACGAGATCATGCCGGCCGTCCGGGACGGCAAGGTCGACGCGGGGCTCGTGATCCACGAGGCACGCTTCACCTACCAGAACTACGGGCTGCACAAGCTCGCCGACATGGGCGAGCACTGGGAGTCCACGACCGGACTGCCCATCCCGCTCGGCGCGATCGTCGCCAGGCGCTCCCTGGGCGCCGAGACCCTCACCGGGCTCGCCGACGCGATCCGCGCCTCGGTGCGCGCCGCCTGGGACGCCCCCGAGGTCTCCCGCCCGTACGTCATGGAACACGCCCAGGAGATGGACCCGTCCGTCGCCGACCAGCACATCGGCCTGTACGTCAACGAGTTCACGGCGGAACTCGGCGAGGACGGATACGCCGCCGTACGCGGGCTGCTGACACGCGCGGCGGCCGAGGGGCTGGTACCGCCCCTCGGCCCGGATGCGCTGGACTTTCCCTGAACTACACGTCCAACTGGTCGGCGACCGCGCGCAGGAGACCCGCGATCTTCTTGCCGGAGGCCTTCTCGGGGTAGCGGCCCTTCTCCAGCATCGGCGTGATGTTTTCGAGGAGGGTCGTCAGATCCTGGACGATGGACGCCAGTTCGTCGGGCTTCTTGCGCTGGGCGGCCGCGACCGACGGGGTCGGGTCGAGGACGACGACGGAGAGTGCCTGGTCACCGCGCTGTCCGGCGACGACACCGAACTCCACTCGCTGGCCCGGCTTCAGTGCCTCGACTCCGGCGGGGAGGACGGAGGAATGAACGAAGACGTCACCGCCGTCGTCGCGGGAGAGAAAGCCGAAGCCCTTCTCGCTGTTGAACCACTTGACCTTGCCGGTAGGCACGTCTGTCCTCGTCCTCGTACTCGTCGGAAAACTGCTTCGGAAAAACAGTTCTGGAACGGCTCTTGATAGCACTTGGACGGGTCGACCCTGACCCGCCGGTACCAAGGCTAATGGTCTTCGGGCGGCTGACAAGACGTCGCCCGGTTGTTCCTTCGCGCTGGGAACTACCCTGGTCCGGTGCGTGACAAAACCCAAACGAATTCCGCCGCTCCCGGTGACCGACTGATCCGTGCCGGTGCCATCGTGTTCTTCGTCGGCGCCGTGGCCACCCTCGTCACGGTCGCCCCTCTGTTCCTCGGTACGACGCCATTTCCCACATACATGTTCGGATTGAGCATGCTCATGGGTGTCGGCTTCCTGATCGCGGGCGCCGGAGTGCTCCGCTCCGCCGCGGCGGGACGGCGTCAGGCGCGCGAAGCGGCCAGATAGCCGGCGAACCAGGCCGGGAACTCCGTCAGGTCGGCGAGGACCACGTCCGCGCCCGCCTCCCGCAGTTCCCCGGCCCCGCACGGACCGGTCGGCACCGTGACCGACAGCGCGTCGGCGCCGCGCGCCCCGCGGACGTCGCCCACGTGGTCGCCGACGTACACGCTCGCGCCGTGCTCGCGCAGCGCCGTCGCCTTCCGCTCGGCCCACAGGTCGCCGATGACCGCGTCGGCGTCGATGCCGAGGTGCTCCAGGTGCAGCTTGGCGTTGGGCTCCCACTTCGCGGTGACGACGATCGCCCGGCCGCCCGCGGCGCGCACGGCCGCGACCGCCTCCCGGGCGCCGGGCATCGCGAGCGTGCCGCCGACGGCGTACGCCGGGTAGATCTCCCGGTACAGGGTGGTCATGGCGGTGATCCGGTCGGCGGGGAACCAGTTGGCCATCTCCGTCTCCAGCGGCGGTCCGAGCCGGGTGACGACGAGATCGGCGTCGATGTACGTCCCCGTCCGCGCCGACAGTTCGACATAACAGGCGTGGATGCCGGGCCGGGAGTCGATCAGGGTCATGTCGAGGTCGAAGCCGACCGTGGGCGCGGGAGACGTCATGGGGGCCATTCTGCCCAGCTCCCGCACCCGTCCCACTTCTCCGGCTTCTCCGGTACGACTGCCCCGTCCGGCTTCCCTAGGGGGTGTCTCGTCGATCAGGCCGGATCAGGGAGCGGGGTCCGGTGCCGTGCATCGCAAGGCGGAGGAGGGCGTCATGGCGGAGCCATGGCAACCGACGACAACGCCGCGAGGCGCGGTGCCGGACCCCGCGAGCCCGGCATGATCGGCGAGACGCCCCCTAGGTCTGCCGCCGTGACCGCCAGACCAGGAACAGCGCCGTCGCGACCGCCGCGCCCTTGACCACCCAGGGCCAGGTCTCGGCGAGCGCGACGCTCATCCGCCCCTCGGCGATGGGCTCGCCCCAACGGCCCACGGACCGGCCCCACAGCCAGACGATCCCGGCGGCGGCCGCGAGCCCGGGCAGCCAGACCACGGCGAACTTGGTCTCGCGCTCGGTCAGCCGGTGCGAGGCGTAGGCGATGAGCCAGCCCAGGACCAGCGCGAACCAGTTGCCGAGCACCGCGCCGGCGACGAGCGACACGGCGGCCAGCAGCAGCAGGGGGTTGTTCCAGCCGGTCCCGGAACGGAAGAGGCGCGGCAGCCCGCGCCGGCCCGCGGGCGCGTCCTCGTCCCCCGCCGTCTCCGCCTCCGCGCCCTCCGCGCTCCCGAAGGGAACCGGCTCGGACTCGGACTCCTTCGGCCGGGGCCGCTGGAGCAGCTCGGGGATCTCCACACCGCCCACGAAGCCCGGCACCTCGTCGTCGACGACGAAGGAATCGGGCTCGCCCCGCCACCAGTCGGGCGGCCGCACACCGTCGCCCGGCGCGTCCGCACCGCCCCGGCGCGGGGCCGGCAGGTCCGAGGGGGCGGGGGACGGCGTACCCGGGCGGGGCCGCGGCACCGCCCGCCAGAAGCCCTTGGGCCGGGCCGGCTCCCCGTCGGGCGAACCGCTGTCCCGCTGCACGGGCACGGCGGGCGCCGGCTGTTCCCGGGGCGCCCCGGTGCCGTCGTCCGAGGCGGCCGCGACGACGTCGTCGGGCTCGCCGAGGCGCTCCAGGATGCGGCGGACGGCGGCGGGCGAGTCGACGGGCGTCCTGGCACGGCGCCGGTCGATCTCGTTGCGCAGCTCGGAGACGAGCCGCATCCGGGTGGCCGACGACAACTGCCGCTGCTGGGCGACGTCACCGACGCGGCTCAGATACTCGTAGACGACCTGGTCGCTCTCGATCCCCACGGGGGCACGTTATCGCGCAAGGAGGGGGAATCATCCCGTCCACCGCCGGAAGCGGAGGTCCCGCGGCGCAGCCCCCGGGGACGGCGACCCGCTACCGTGGGTCGGATGAGCAGCGATGAGAAGCCGGCGGCGGCTCCCCGGTCCCTCGCGGAAGCGCTCCGCGGCAGGGACGACACCTCCCTTGCCGCCCTCCTGCGCAGCCGCCCCGACCTCATCACCCCGGTCCCCAGCGACCTCACCCAGCTCGCCACCCGCGCCGGCACCCGTGCCTCCGTGGTGCGCGCGCTGGAGCGCCTCGACCGGTTCGCCCTCCAGACCGCGGAGGCACTGGCGGTGGCCGGCGACCCGGCGACGTACGGCGAACTGCTCGGCCTGGTGGCCGGGGACGCCCGCGACCCCGAGGTGACCGCCGCGCTGCCCGGCGCCCTCGCCGCCCTGCGCGAGCAGGCCCTGGTGTGGGGCGCCGACGACCGGCTGCGGCTGGTGCGCACCGCCCGGGAGTTGCTCGCACCGTCGGCGCAGCATCCGTCGCCGACCGGGCTCGGGCCGAGTGTGCAGGAGGCGACGGCCGGGATGTCGCCGGGGCGGATCCAGGAGATCGTGGCGACGGCCGGGCTGCCGTCCACCCATGACTCGGTCTCCGCCGTCGGCGCGCTGACCTCGCTCTTCACCGACCGCAAGCGGATGGCGGGCCTGCTGGCGGGCGCCCCGGCCGAGTCCCTGGAGGTGCTGGAGCGGCTGGTGTGGGGGCCGCCGTACGGGCAGGTCACGCACGATCCCGCGGTGCGGCTGCGCTGGCTGCTGGACCGCGGGCTGCTGCTGCCGACGGCGCCCGGCACGGTCGTCCTGCCCCGTGAGGTCGCCCTGCATCTGCGGGCGGGCCGGGCGCACCGGGCACCGGAGCCGGTGCCGCCGGCCGTGGGCGCGGCGGCCGGCCACCGCCCGCAGGTGGTCGACGCGACGGCGGCCGGACAGGCCTACACGGCCCTGGCGACCGTCGAGGAGCTGCTGCAGGACTGGGACGAGGGCGGACCCGCGGTGCTGCGGGCCGGCGGGCTGAGCATCCGGGACCTCAAGCGGACCGCCGTCGCCCTGGACCTTCCCGAGCCCGTGGCCGCGTTCTGGGTGGAACTGGCGTACGCGGCCGGACTGCTCGCCTCCGACGGCGAGGCCGACGAACGGTACGCGGCGACCCCGGCCTACGACGACTGGCTGGAGCGTCCGCCCGCCGAGCGGTGGGCCCGGCTGGCGGAGGCATGGCTGGCCGCGACCCGGACGTCCGGCCTGGTCGGCGGACGGGACGCGAAGGAACGCGCGCTGTCGACGCTGGGCCCCGGGCTCGACCGGTCCGCCGCGCCCGAGGTGCGGCACCGGGTGCTGGTACTGCTGGCCGGGCTGCCCGAGGGCGCCGCGCCGGACACGGAGGCGGTACTGGCCCGGCTGAGCTGGGAGCGGCCCCTGCGGGGCCCGCAGACCGCGCAGGGCGAGGACGACCTGCGGACCCGGCTCGCCCGCTGGACGCTGGCCGAGGCGGAGCTGCTGGGCGTGACCGGGCGGGGCGCGCTGTCCGCGCACGGACGGGCCCTCCTCGGAACACCGGCCGACCGGGCCCCGAAGGACGCGTCACCGACCCCGCAGGGGCCCGGCGACAAACTGCCCGTCCACCACCGGGCGGGCGCCGCAGGGCCGGAACCCCTGTCCACCACCGGGCGGGCCCGCGCCGCCGCGACCGCCGCCCGGCTGCTCGCGCCGCTGCTCCCCGAGCCGCTGGACCACGTGCTGCTCCAGGCCGACCTGACGGCGGTCGCCCCGGGCCCGCTGAAGCGCCCGCTCGCCGCCGTGCTGGGGGTTCTCGCCGACGTCGAGTCGAAGGGCGGCGCGACCGTCTACCGGTTCACGCCCGCCTCGGTCCGGCGCGCCCTCGACGCCGGTCGCACCGCCTCCGACCTGCACGCCTTTCTCGCCGCGCACGCGCGTACACCGGTGCCGCAGCCGCTGGCGTACCTGATCGACGACGTGGCCCGCCGGCACGGCCGGCTGCGCGTCGGCGCGGCCTCGGCGTACGTGCGCTGCGACGACGACACCCTGCTGAACGAGATCCTCGCCGACAAGCGGGCCACCGCCCTGCGGCTGCGCCGGCTCGCCCCGACCGTGCTGGCGGCCCAGGCCGACCCGGCGACACTGCTCGAAGGGCTGCGCGCGATGGGGTTCGCGCCCGCCGCCGAGTCCGCCGAGGGCGATGTCCTGATCACCCGGGCCGACGCCCACCGCACCCCGCCGCGCACACCGCCCGAGCCGGTCCCGGACGGCCCGCCGGTGCCCGACGCCACCCTGCTGTCGGCGGCGATCCGCGCGATCCGGGCGGGCGACCTGGCCTCGACGGCCCCGCTCAAGCCGGCCGACACCACGGCCCCGCTCGCCCCGGGCGAGCTGCCCCGCACCAGCCCCGCCGAGACCCTCGCCACCGTGCAGGCCGCCGTCCTCACCGGCGAGGCCCTGTGGATCGGTTACGTCAACGCCGAGGGCGCCGCCAGCCAGCGGGTCATCGCCCCGGTCCGGGTCGAGGGCGGCTTCGTGACGGCCTACGACCACACGGCGGACGAGGTCCGGACGTATCCGCTGCACCGGATCACGGGCGTGGCGGAGCTGGCGGGGGACTAGGTCGTGTCCGCAAAGTGGCGTCGTCTGCCCGCAGAGCCAGACGGGACTTTGCGGACACGGCCTCAGGGGGCGTCTCCCCGATCTTCGTTGGCTAACAGTCGCCGACCGGGGCGTCCGCGGGCAGGCCGAAGTGGGCGCGGGCCGCGGACTCCAGCCCGGACGCGTCCGTGGCTCCGTCGAGCCGGTACTCGGCGAGGACGCTGAAGTGGTCCTCCTGCCAGGAGGCGTAGTCGGCGCCGTCCGGCGGCTCCTCCTGCGAGACCACGCGGTAGCCGCCGTGCGGGTCCCGCTCCAGCCGCATCACCTGCGGATAGTGCGAACCGCTGCACTCCTGGAGGCTGCCGTCCCGCACCCCGTACTCCATGCACAGGGTGTCCACGCCGGCCCGCACCCGGCCGTCGTCCTGCCGCAGGTCCAGTGGATCCGCGGCGCAGAACCATCGCGCCCCGAGGGCGGCCTCGCCGTACCCCTCCTCGTCCGCGGCCTGCGCCGTGAGCCGGGCCTCGATCGCGGGCCGTACGGCGTCCCACAGCCCGGCGTCCACCTCACCGGTCGACCCGCGCGCCCACGCCCCGGTCGCCACCAGCACCACCACGGCCCCGACGCCGGGTCCCCAGATGCGTACGGAAGTCACCGCGAGCTCCTCACCGAGCCGCGCGCGCTGCGCGGCTTCCCCCGGACAAGACCGCCGAGAGGGGCTCGGGGTTGCACGCGGGATGGGGCACACTGGACGTTTGGCCGTGCGGAAAGGATGTGCGAACCACGTGAACGGACCGCTGATCGTCCAGTCGGACAAGACTCTGCTCCTTGAGGTCGACCACGAGCGGGCGGACGACTGCCGTCGGGCCATCGCACCGTTCGCCGAGCTGGAGCGGGCGCCGGAGCACATCCACACCTACCGGGTGACCCCGCTGGGCCTGTGGAACGCGCGGGCGGCCGGGCACGACGCGGAGCAGGTGGTGGACGCGCTCGTGGAGTACAGCCGCTACCCGGTGCCGCACGCGCTGCTCGTCGACATCGCCGAGACGATGGACCGCTACGGCCGGCTGACGCTGTCCAAGCACCCCGCGCACGGGCTGGTCCTGACGACCACCGACCGGCCGGTGCTGGAGGAGATCCTGCGCTCGAAGCGGGTCGCCCCGCTGGTCGGCGCCCGGATCGACCCGGACACCGTGGCCGTGCACCCCTCCGAGCGCGGACAGATCAAGCAGACGCTGCTGAAGCTGGGCTGGCCGGCCGAGGACCTCGCCGGGTACGTCGACGGCGAGGCGCACCCGATCGACCTGGACGAGGACGGCTGGGCCCTGCGGCCCTACCAGCGGCAGGCGGTGGAGAACTTCTGGCACGGCGGCAGCGGGGTCGTGGTCCTGCCGTGCGGTGCGGGCAAGACCCTGGTCGGCGCCGGGGCGATGGCCGAGGCGAAGTCGACCACGCTGATCCTCGTCACGAACACCGTCTCCGCCCGGCAGTGGAAGCACGAGCTGGTGAAGCGGACCTCGCTCACCGAGGACGAGATCGGCGAGTACAGCGGGACGAAGAAGGAGATCCGGCCCGTCACCATCGCCACCTACCAGGTGCTGACGACCCGGCGCAAAGGCGTCTACCCGCACCTGGAGCTGTTCGACTCCCGGGACTGGGGGCTCATCCTCTACGACGAGGTGCACCTGCTGCCGGCGCCGGTGTTCAAGTTCACCGCCGACCTCCAGGCCCGCCGCCGGCTGGGCCTGACGGCGACCCTGGTCCGCGAGGACGGCCGGGAGTCGGACGTCTTCTCCCTCATCGGCCCCAAGCGGTTCGACGCCCCGTGGAAGGAGATCGAGGCGCAGGGCTACATCGCGCCCGCCGACTGCGTCGAGGTGCGGGTCAATCTCACCGACTCCGAGCGCCTCGCGTACGCGACGGCGGAGGCGGAGGAGAAGTACCGCTTCTGTGCGACGACCGCGACGAAGCGGAAGGTGACGGAGGCGATCGTGCGGCGCTTCGCGGGCCAGCAGATCCTCGTCATCGGCCAGTACATCGATCAGCTGGACGAGCTGGGCGAGCATCTGAACGCGCCCGTCATCAAGGGCGAGACGTCCAACGCCCAGCGCGAGAAGCTCTTCGACGCCTTCCGTGAGGGCGAGATCAGTGTGCTGGTGGTGTCGAAGGTCGCGAACTTCTCGATCGACCTGCCGGAGGCGACGGTCGCCATCCAGGTGTCGGGCACCTTCGGCTCCCGCCAGGAGGAGGCCCAGCGCCTCGGCCGGGTCCTGCGCCCGAAGGCCGACGGCCACCAGGCCCACTTCTACTCGGTCGTCGCCCGCGACACCATCGACCAGGACTTCGCCGCGCACCGCCAGCGCTTCCTGGCGGAACAGGGCTACGCGTACCGGATCATGGACGCGGACGAACTGCTGGCACAGGACGGCTGAGGCCGGGCCGGGACGGCCGGGGCCGGGGCCGGGTCGCCGGCACCGGACGGGCCGGGGTCAGTGGTGCCGGCCGGCCGGGGTCACCGGCGGCGCACGCCGGCCTCCTCGCCGTACTCGCCGAGGATGACCACGTCGAAGGCGGCTCCCACGAAGACCTTGACCGCGCGCAGGGCGTCGCCGAGGCGGTGGCGGTGGGCGCCGGAGAGGGGGGTCGCTCCGGAAGGGCGACCGGGGGCTGGGTTGAGGGTCGCTGCACTCATGTCTCCATGATGGACACGGCGGCGGCGGACGGCATCGGTCCCAGGTCCCCGGTCGGCGTACTACCTGGGTACACCCGTGGACCCGGGCTTCCCCTACGGGACACGGGGTCCGCCCTCAGGGTGCGGGAAAACGCGTTGGCCCCTCCGGCCGCGCTCACCTAGAATCTCCGCTCTTGCCCGCCTCCCCTCGGAGTGCCGCCGTCCGGACGGAAACCGGACGGCATCGCCGTTGCCCACCCCAGCCGGCCCGGAGGCACCCCCTTGTCCACGCCCGCCCACGACGATCCCCTCGGCCGGGAGCGCGCCCACCTCTTCTCCTCCCGCGCCGCCCTGCGCGCCATGCGGGAGGACGTCGAGTCCCTCGACATCAGCGACGTCACCGCGAACTGGGTCAACGCCCAGATCCTGGAGCGCCAGATCGAGGAGCGCATCAAGGCGCTCGCCGACCTCAGTGACACCCCGCTGTTCTTCGGCCGGCTCGACTACCTGCACGCTCCCGGCGCCGACCGGGCGGAGGGCGCGGAGGGGGAACGGTTCTACATCGGGCGGCGGCATGTGCACGACGAGGGCGGCGACCCGATGGTCATCGACTGGCGTGCGCCGGTCTCGCAGCCGTTCTACCGGGCCTCGAAGAAGGACCCGATGGACATCGGGCTCAGGCGGCGCTTCGGCTACACCGGCGGCGACCTGACCGCGTACGAGGACGAGCACCTCTCCGACCCCGGGGAGGCGGCGCGCACCAGCAAGCTGCTCCAGCAGGAGATCGAGCGGCCGCGTGTCGGTCCGATGCGGGACATCGTCGCCACCATCCAGCCCGAGCAGGACGAGATCGTCCGTTCCGGGCTGGGCGGGACGGTGTGCGTGCAGGGAGGCCCGGGAACCGGGAAGACGGCCGTCGGCCTGCACCGTGTCGCGTACCTCCTCTACGCCCACCGGGAGCGGCTCGCCCGCACCGGCACCCTGGTCATCGGGCCGAACCGGTCCTTCCTGCACTACATCGAGCAGGTGCTGCCCGCCCTGGGTGAGATGGCGGTGCGCCAGGCGACCGTCGACGACCTGGTGGCGCAGGTGGAGGTGCGGGGCGCGGACGACGCGGCCGCCGCGATCGTCAAGGGCGACGCGAGGATGGCCCAGGTCGTGCGCCGGGCCGTCTACGCGCACGTCAGGATGCCCACCGAGCCGGTGGTCGTGGTGCGCGGCTCCCGCCGGTGGCGGGTCCCGGCGTACGAACTGGAGGTCATGGTCCGCGAGTTGCTGGACCGGGACATCCGGTACGGCGCCGCCCGGGACGCGCTGCCGCAGCGCGTCGCGCACGCCGTGCTGGTGCAGATGGAGCGTTCCGGCGAGGCGCCGGACGACCGGGTGCAGGACGCCGTCGCCCGCAACACGGCGGTCAAGGCGGCCGTGAAGGAGCTCTGGCCGCCGGTCGACCCGGCGAAGCTCGTGCTGCGGCTGCTCTCGGACCCGGACTTCCTCGCCGCGCACGCGGAGGGGATCCTCACCGAGGACGAGCAGAAGACGATCCTGTGGGCGAAGCCGGCGCGGTCGGTGAAGTCCGCCAGGTGGTCGGCGGCGGACGCGGTGCTGATCGACGAGGCGACGGACGTCGTGGAGCGCACGCACTCCCTCGGCCATGTCGTCCTCGACGAGGCGCAGGACCTCTCCCCCATGCAGTACCGGGCCGTCGGCCGCCGGTGCACCACCGGCAGCGCGACCGTCCTGGGGGACCTGGCGCAGGGCACCACGCCGTGGGCGACACGCAGCTGGGCGGAGGCGCTGACCCACCTCGGCAAGCCGGAGGCGGTGGTCGAGGAGCTGACCGCCGGTTTCCGGGTGCCGACGGACGTCATCACGTACGCCTCCCGGCTGCTGCCGCACATCGCGCCCGGACTGACCCCGGTCGCCTCGGTCCGGGAGAACCCCGGCTTCTTCGACCTGCGGCCGGTCGAGGAGACCGCCGAGGTGGTGGCCGCGTGCGAGGAGCTGCTGCGCAACGAGGGCTCGACCGGCCTGATCGCGGCCGACGCCCGGGTGCCCGTGCTCGCCCAGGCCCTGACGGCGGCCGGTATCGCCCATCTGGCCCCCGGCGAGGAGACCACCCGCGAGACCCGTCTCACCCTGGTCCCGGCCTCCCTGGCCAAGGGCCTGGAGTACGACTACGTGGTCCTCGACGAGCCCCGCGCGGTCGTCGACGCCGAACCGGACGAGCGCACGGGTCTGCGCCGCCTGTACGTGGCTCTGACCCGAGCGGTGTCGGGCCTGATCGTGACGCACGGGGGGCCGCTGCCGGAGCAGCTCACGGCCTGAGCAGCTCACGGCCTGAGCCCGCGGGGCCTCACCGGTCCGGCTTCCGGTCCCGTTTCCGGTCCGGCTGGGTCAGTGTTCCCGGCCCTCGTCCAGTGCCCGTCGCCACTCCCGCACCGCCTGCGCCGACACCGGGCCCGTCCAGCCCCCGGGGCGGGCCGCGCCGCCGATGTGGAAGGCGTCGATCCCGGCGGCGCGCAGGGCCGGCACATGGTCGAGGCGGAGGCCGCCGCCGACCAGGAGCTGCTGCTCGTAGCCCTGCTCGCCGCCGCAGGCCGCCTCGGCGAGCAGGACCGGCAGGCCCTCGTCGACGCCGGAGGCGGAGCCGGCCGTGAGGTAGGTGTCGAGGCCGGGCATGCCGTCCAGCTGCTTGCGCAGGGCGTTGCGGTCGGCGCTGTGGTCCAGGGCCCGGTGGAACGTCCAGGGGCAGCCGTCCAGTTCCGCGACGATCCGTTCCACGGCGGCCAGGTCAGGACCGCCCTCCGCGTCGAGGAAACCGAGCACGAACTCCTCGGCGCCGGCCGACCGCAGCGCACGGGCGGCCCGCACGAGCCGGTCGACGTCGCCCGCGGCGAAGCCGTCCGCCAGCCGCAGCATCACGCGCAGCCGGAGGCCGACCGCGGCCCGGATCGCGGCGAAGACCTCGACGGGCGGGGTGAGCCCGTCCGCGGCCATGTCGGTGATCAGTTCGAGGCGGTCCGCGCCTCCGGCCTGCGCGGCGACGGCGTCCTCGGCGTCGAGGGCGATCACCTCCAGAACTGCACGCTCGCTCATGGGACCCCATTCCTCGGCGATAGGTCTAAACCAATTCAAGAGTATCTCCGTCCGCGCGACAATGAGGCCATGGCCGATCTCGACGCGCTGCGCGCACGCTTCGCCCACACCCTCCGGGCAGCCCGGGAACCCGGCGAGGGCCCCGACCCGGCGCCCTACGCCGACCGCCTCCTGACCCGCTGGCAGGAGCCGCAGCGCCACTACCACACGCTCACGCACCTCACGGCGGTCCTCGACCACGTCGACGCGCTGGAGCGGTACGCCGCCGACCCGGCCGCCGTCCGGCTGGCCGCCTGGTTCCACGACGCGGTGTACCTCCCCGACCGCTCCGAGAACGAGGAACGCTCGGCCCGCCTCGCCGAACGCGCCCTGGCGGAGGCCGGGGTTCCGGACGCCCGAACCGCCGAGGTCGCCCGCCTGGTCCGGCTCACCGTCACCCACGACCCGGCCGACGACGACCGCGACGGCCAGGTGCTGTGCGACGCCGACCTCGCGATCCTCGCCGCGCCGCCGTCCGCGTACGCCGCGTACACCGCCGCCGTCCGCGCGGAGTACCACTTCGTGCCGACCGACGCCTTCCGCACCGGCCGCGCCGCGGTCCTGCGCCAACTCCTGGACCTGCCCCGGCTGTTCAGGACGCCGTACGGGGCGGCGGAGTGGGAGGCGACGGCCCGCTACAACCTGCGGGGCGAGCTGGAGCTGCTGGCCTCGTGATCCGGACCGCGACCGGCCGCCTCACCCTCCGGAGCGCCGCCCTGCCCGCCCTCGCCGAACTGCGGGCGGGCGGCAGCGGCGGCTACGCCTGGCTCGGCGGCGCGCCCTACGAGGGGACGCGCGGCGCCGCCGGCATGGCGCTCAAGGCGCATGAAGCGGGCGTCCTGCGCCCCGGCTTCGGGCTCTACGTCCTCGTACGGACCGCGGACGGCCGGGCCCTCGGCAGCATGGGCTTCCACGGCGCCCCCGACGAGGACGGCCGCACCGAGATCGGCTACGACCTCGTCGAGCCCGCCCGCGGCCACGGCTACGCGACCGAGGCCCTGCGCGCGCTGGCCGACTGGGCGCTGGCCCGGGACGACGTACACCGGCTGTTCGCGACCGTCGCCCACGCCAACGCGCCCTCGCGCGCCGTGCTCGAACGGTCGGGGTTCGTCCTGGTCGGGGAGGGCGAGGAGGAGTACGCCTACGAGCTGCGCCGGCAGCGGCCGGTGCTCCCCTAGAGCCGGTCGTTCGGATCATGCCGCGCGGGGTGTGGCCCGCAGGCCCTGGCTAGACCGTGTCCGGACCGGGGCCCCGTGCCGCGCCCTTGCGTCTGCGCAGACCCGCCCCGTGCAGCAGCCGCACCACCTCGCGGCTGCCGACCTCGACCGCCCCGGCGGCGACCACCTCGGCGTACCGGTGGGACGGGATGTCGTAGTGGTCACGCTCGAAGGCGCGCCGGGGCACGCCCAGGTGCCCGGCGAAGTCGTGCAGTTCGTCGTACGAGACGTCGCTGACCAGGTGGGACCACATGCGTCCGTGTCCCGGCCAGTTCGGCGGGTCGATGTAGACCGTCACGACGAGGACGTTCCCCCGGACGCCGAGCCCAGGGCGCCCACCGCCGCGACCTTCACGCCCGCCAGATGGCACACCCAGTGCGGGTCCGGCCCCAGCTCCGGTTCGACGTCGAGCGCGTGCGGGTCGCCGGAGCCGCACACCGGGCACAGCGGCCAGCGCCCGTACCGCTCCAGCAGGGCGTCCTGCACGTCCTGGGCCACCAGCCCGGCCACGTAGTGCGCCCCCTCCGGCCACTGCTCGACCCACCAGCGCCGCTGGATCACCGAGTCCTCGACCATGGACACCACGTCCGCCGCGGCGACCTGACCGGCGGCCAGATCGGCCAGCACGAGGGAACGCGCGGCGTGCAGGGCCTGTTCCAGGGGACTCACGGAGTCGGCGGAGGGATCCATGTCCCCATTGTGCGCACTCTTGACCGCTTCCAGAACCGAAAATACCTTTCAGAAGTGACCCAGGATGTGAAGGAAACTTTCAGTCCGGCTCAACCGGCCGCGTCCGCACCGGCGCCCGCGCCCGCCGCCCTCGCCGCCAAGGTCCGCACCATGGCCCCGTCCCTGACCCGTTCCATGCAGCGCGTGGCCGAGGCCGTCGCCGGCGACCCCGCCGGCTGCGCCGCCCTCACCGTCACCGGCCTCGCCGAACGCACCGGCACCAGCGAGGCGACCGTCGTGCGCACCGCCCGGCTGCTCGGCTACCCCGGCTACCGCGACCTGCGGCTCGCCCTCGCCGGGCTGGCGGCCCAGCAGCAGTCCGGGCGGGCGCCCGCCCTCACCACCGACATCGACGTCGACGACTCCCTCGCCGATGTCGTCGCCAAGCTCGCCCACGACGAGCAGCAGACCCTCGCCGACACCGCCGCCGGCCTCGACACCGCGCAGCTGGAGGCCGCGGTCGGCGCGGCCGCCGGCGCGCGGCGCATCGACGTGTACGGCATCGGGGCGTCCGGGCTGGTCGCCCAGGACCTCACCCAGAAGCTGCTGCGGATCGGTCTCATCGCCCACGCCCACAGCGATCCGCACCTCGCGGTGACGAACGCGGTCCAGCTGCGCGGCGGCGACGTGGCGATCGCGATCACGCACTCCGGGTCGACCGGGGACGTCATCGAACCGCTGCGGGTCGCCTTCGAACAGGGGGCCACGACCGTCGCGATCACCGGGCGGCCGGAGAGCGCGGTGACGCAGTACGCGGACCATGTGCTGACCACGTCGACGGCCCGGGAGAGCGAGTGGCGGCCGGCCGCGATGTCCTCGCGGACGGGACAGCTGCTGGTGGTGGACTGTCTGTTCGTGGGGGTGGCCCAGCGGACGTACGCGACGGCGGGGCCCGCGCTCGCCGCGTCGTACGAGGCGTTGGCGCACCGGCACCGGTAGGAGTGTCCCGTGGAGCATCGCACCGGAGTCGAAAAGAGCCTCTTCCCATGACCTCTCTCCCCCATGACCTGCGCGCCCAGCTGAACTCGCTGACCACCGAGGCCTTCCGGCCCGAACTCGCCGAGATCGACCGCCTTCCCACTCTCGCCATCACCCGGCTCATGAACGGCGAGGACGCCGCCGTGCCGGCGGCCGTGGCCGAGCGGCTGCCCCAGATCGCCGCCGTGATCGACGCCGTGGCCGAGCGGATGACCCGGGGCGGCCGGCTGATCTACGCGGGAGCCGGGACGGCGGGACGGCTCGGGGTGCTCGACGCCTCCGAGTGCCCGCCGACCTTCAACACCGCTCCCGGGCAGGTCGTCGGGGTCCTCGCGGGCGGGCCCGCGGCGATGGTGACCTCGGTCGAGGGCGCGGAGGACTCCCGGGAACTGGCCGCCCGGGACCTGGCGGCACTCTCGCTGACCCCCGAGGACTCGGTGATCGGCGTCTCCGCCTCGGGGCGCACGCCGTACGCGATCGGCGCCGTCGAGTACGCGCGCTCCCGGGGCGCGCTGACCGTCGGGCTGGCCTGCAACGCGGGCAGTGCGCTGGCCGCGGCCGCCGACCACGGGATCGAGGTGGTCACCGGTCCCGAACTGCTCACCGGCTCGACCCGGCTGAAGGCGGGCACGGCCCAGAAGCTGGTCCTCAACATGGTCTCGACGATCACGATGATCCGCCTGGGCAAGACGTACGGGAACCTGATGGTCGACGTCCGCGCGTCGAACGACAAGCTGCGCGCCCGCTCCCGGCGGATCGTCGCCCTGGCGACGGGCGCCGCGGACCCGGAGATCGAGGTGGCCCTCACGGCCACCGGCGGCGAGGTGAAGGACGCGATCCTGGTGCTGCTCGCGGGGGTGGACGGGCCGTCGGCCGCCCGCCTTCTGGAGGAGTCCGGGGGACATCTGCGTGCCGCGCTCGGTGCGGCGGGCGGCTGAGCCGCACGCTCGGGGGGTGCCTATCGACGCCTCCTCCACCGCCGCCGCGATCCTGCCGCTCGTCGGCGGCCCCGCGAACGTCACCTCCGTCGCCCACTGCATGACCCGGCTGCGCCTGCGCCTGGCCGACCCGTCCCGGGTGGACGGGGAGGCGCTGCGCGAGCTGCCCGGGGTGCTCGGGATCGTCGCGGACGACGACACCTGCCAGGTGGTGCTCGGCCCGGGGGTGGTGGCACGGGTGACGGCCGAGTTCGAACGGCTGACCGCCACGCCGGAACCGGGCGCTCAGGGGGCGGTCGCACCGGATGGGGCCGCACCGGATCCGGCCACGGTGGCACCGGCCGCTCAGGGGTCGGCCGCTCAGGGGTCGGCCGTTCAGGGCGCCGAACCGCCGCCGGCCCGCACGGCGCGCGGCGCGACCCCGCTGAAGGCCGTACTGCGCCGCCTCGCCGCCGTCTTCGTCCCGCTCATCCCGGCCCTGATCGGCTGCGGGATCCTGGCCGGCCTGAACGGGCTGCTGGTCAACACCGGCCTGCTGCCCGGCCTCACCCCCGCCCTGGCCGCCGTCGCCGCCGCGTTCATGGCGCTGATCGCCGTGTTCGTCGGCCACAACACGGCGAAGGAGTTCGGCGGGACCCCGATCCTGGGCGGTGCGGTGGCGGCGATCGTGGTCTACCCGGGGGTCGCGAAGGTGACGGCGTTCGGGGTGACGCTCTCCCCCGGCCAGGGCGGGGTCCTCGGCGCCCTGGCCGCCGCGCTGCTGGCGACCTACGTCGAGAAGACGTGCCGGGGCCGGGTCCCCGAGACCCTCGACGTGCTGCTGACCCCGGCGCTGACGGTCCTCGTCGCGGGCCTGGGCACGCTGTACGGGATCATGTACGTGGCCGGCGCGGTGTCCACGGCGATCGGCACGGCGGCGAACTGGCTGCTGGCGACGACCGGCGCCTTCGCGGGCCTGGTCCTGGGCGGCCTCTTCCTGCCGCTGGTGATGCTCGGCCTGCACCAGGCCCTCATCCCCATCCACACCACCCTCATCGAACAGCAGGGCTACACGGTCCTGCTCCCGGTCCTGGCCATGGCGGGCGCGGGCCAGGTCGGCGCGGCCGTCGCGGTGTACGTCCGGCTGCGCCACGACGTGTCCCTCGGCGCGTCCCTGCGGACGACCATCAGGTCGGCGCTCCCGGCGGGCCTGCTGGGCGTCGGCGAGCCGCTCATCTACGGCGTCTCGCTGCCCCTCGGCCGACCGTTCCTCACCGCCTGCACGGGCGGCGCGGCCGGCGGGGCCTTCGTCGGCTTCTTCGCGATGCTCGGCGACAAGGTCGGCGCGAGCGCGATCGGCCCGTCGGGCTGGGCACTGTTCCCGCTGCTGGCCGGGAACCGTGGACTGGGCATGACCGCGGCGATCTACGCGGGCGGGCTGGTGACGGGATACGCGGTGGGTTTCGCCGCGACCTACGCCTTCGGCGGGGTGACCGCGGCGGTCGCGGCCCAGCGCGCACACAGCTCCTGAGGGGAGGATGGCACCGTGCTCGTCGTGGAGATCCATGTACCCCTGACATCCCCGCCCGGTCTGCCCGCGGGGGCGTACCCCTACCCCTGGATCGACGAGGTCGAGGACGTCCTGGCCGAGCTGGAGGAGAACGGCGTCGCCGAGGTCTTCGACGAGGGCGTGGAGTACGGGGATTTCTACGTCTTCTTCGTCACCGGCGCGGCGGAGGCGGAGCTGCTGGGGGTGGCCGCCCGGGTGGCCGCGCTGCCCGGGGTCCCGGCCGGGGCCCTCGCGGTCGTGAGCGACGACCCGGACGGGGAGATCGGGCACGGCCGGCGGCTGGAGCTGCCACCGGCCGCGAGCTGACCGGCCACCACCGCTTACCGCCGGCCGGTGACCGGCGTGACCGGCACGCCGACGTGCCCGCCGACACCGGCGCGACCGGGGTGACCGGCATGACCGGCGACACCCGCGTGACCGCGTGTCCGGCGACACCGGCGCGACCGGCGTGCCCGGACACCTTCGCGATCCGGGTGCCGACCTCGCCCGGGTCGTGACCGGCGCCGTGGCCGACGGACCCGTGGGAGGCCGCCGCACGTCGGCCGTCGGCCGCCCCTCGACGGCCCCGGCGCCGCCCGCCCTACTCTTGGTGCCATGAACCACGCCCAGCTCACCGCCCTGGGCCGTGCCCTCCGGCTGCTCGGGGAGCACGGCGAGGCCCTGACCTCCGACACGCCCGACGCCCGGTTGCACGAGGTCAAGGCCGATCTGCGGCGCGCCCTGGAGCTGCTGGACGAGAGCGTCACCAGCACCGCCGCCACCACCCGCTGCGCCGAGCACCCGAACGGACCGGTCGACGAGGCCGCCCCCGATCTCTGCCTGCTCTGCGAGACCCGGCGCCGGGCGGCCCGCCGCGCCGAGTTCAACGGCCCGGCGCCGCAGCCCGCGCACACCTCCACCGCCCCCTCCCGGTACGGCACCCGGGCCGACCGGCCCCAGCCCCAGCAGCGCTGGCTGCCGGAACTGTGGAACGGCCAGGAGTGGCAGCTGTGCGGGACACCGCGGCGGGACCGGCAGGAGGCCGAGCTGTACCTCGCCGCCCTGCGCCGCGGCTCCCGGCCCGCCATGGCCTACCGGCTGGTGCACGAGTTCACCGACTACGAGGTGCTCCGCATCTGGGGAACCCCGGTGAAGGTCGACATCGAGCCCTTGGGCAACCTGTAGGCCCGGGCTTCAAGGACTACGCGGACGGGCCGTCGAGCCTGGGGCCGCACCCACGCAGCCCCAGGCTCGCCTCCTGATACAGATCAGGTGGGCCATCGATCGGGAAGGCCGGCGTCCCCGGTCGCCGGCAGCACTCCTTGCGTGGGACTGATGGTCCGCCACATATCGTCCGCACCATCACGCGTGAGGAAGAGAATGACCTGCTTCTGATCGCGGAGGGGGTCTCCTTCGGGATACGGATCCCCGGCAGCGCACTTCTGAGGCGTCGAAACGACCTTCAGATCCTCATGCCCCACCGCGTCTCCCTTGAACAGAGGGAGCCCCATCGTCCTGACCGAGTAGACGTGTGCCTCGGTGCCGTGGACCTTCTCGCTACCGACCGCCTTGACGACGTCGGCGGTGACGACCCAGTCCGCTTGCTCAAGAGCCTTGCTTGGACTGGCGTAGGCGGGCCAGTCGCCACAGTCGCCCTGGCCGTCGTCAGCGGATGCCGACGAACACGCCGTCAGACCGACCAAGAGGACCAGTGCCACAGAGAGCCGGGCTTTCATGGAAGCCGTCCTGTTCCATCCTCGAGCCTTGCCACCGACCGTACGGCGGTTTACAAGGCAGCGCTTACGCACCTGGCACATCACCCGGTGGCGAGATTCCCCATGCTGTACGTCGATGTGTAGCCGATCGAGCTGTAGTGCATCTTCCCGGCGCCGTCGGATCCCGAAAGGATACCTCGTGCGGTATTTCCCGTAGTGCTGCTGGCGACGGCACCGCCACTGTCACCGGGCTTTGCCGAGAATGTGGCCGCGGACTGCCCGTACACGACACAACCGCATGTGCTGCTCCGGCGGCTCGCGTTCGTAGAAGTGATCTTTCCGCAGGTCGGGGTCGCGGAGTTCCGGCCGAAGAGGCAGGAGCTTGACCCCACAGATCCCAGCGCCTGCTTCTTGACGACCCGGGCCTTGCTCGAATTGTTCTGATACAGCCAGGGCTTCGCGTCGCTGGAGATACTTATGAAACGCATGTCCGCATGCGTGCCATTCTTCAGGGCATTGTTACTCGTCAGCGAACCGTACGCGGCTCCCGATTTGACCGTACCGCTGTTCCGGCCCCAGTCGCAGTGCCCCGCGGTCACGGCCCCCCATGAACTGCCCTTTTTGACGACCCATCCGATGGTGCAGCCTCCCCCGCTGGGCATGGTGACTCCCACCCCGCCACGTCGGGGCGAGCCGCATGCGTTGCGGGACGTGCACGCCAGATCGTCGGCACCCTTGCTGACAGTGATGTTCGCGGGAACGCCCAGGTTCCCGAGGGTTTCCCGCAGGCCCGCCGGATCGGTACCGGGCTTCAAGGCCACGTTGAGCCGATTGGCCTCCACGTCCTCCTCGACGGAGACGACCGACACCGTGTCTGCGGTGCTGTCGTCCCACTCCCACACCGTCTTCATGGCGTTGGTGAGTTCCAGGGACGAGCGCTGGACGACCCGGAACTCGACGTCATCGGCGGAACTGCCCGAGGAGACGGCCTTCGCCGCGAGTTCGTCCCGGGCCTCCTTCCCAGGCAGCGCATCGGCGAACTGCACGACCAGGCGTCCACCGTTCTTGGTGTCGAGGAACTGGCCGGCGAAGTTGCCCTGCTCGCCGAACTTCTGAACCATCGGCTCGACCGCGGATGTCAGCGTGTCGCGGCGCTGCATCTCCGCAGCCTCGGCGGCCGTTCCGATGAAGCCCCATTCGTTGACGAGCGGCTGCGTGTCCTCGTCCGCGGAAGCAGCGAAGGCCATGTCAGCCTTCAGGGTGGAGGGCAACTCGGTGCCGCTGGCCTCGAATCCGAACTCGCGGCGCAGTCGGTCGGATTCGGCGATGATGTCTTCGTCGGCCTGCCCCGTTGGCGTTGGCAGGCCGACGACGCCGGGCGAGGTGGGCGCCGCCTGCACCGCCATCGCAGGAGTCGCCACCGGTACTAGCATTCCGGCCACTGCCAGGGCAGGCAGCACGACGGATCTGATCCTCATTCGATTCCCCCATTGAAGCGAATATCCAAGGGTGTTGCACGGAGCCCCCCGGCAACTTCCACGGACATGTGGTGCTTACGTGGTCAGCGTGAGCACCGAGGCGTTGGTCAGCGCCTGGAGAAACAGTACGGTTCTCGAACAAATGGATCAAGAGAGATGTGACGCGTTCGCGGTGACTTGTCCTTGAAGCAACCCCAGTTCGGGCAGCACTCCGTGACGGTCTCTCAGTTCGCGGGACTCCGCTGATCGAGTAGGTCGCGGCCCTTGGGCGTCATCCGGCCCAAGCCTCCAGCCCTATCCCTGGGCAGCCGGCAACGGCAGCGGCGGGAAGTCCCTCCCCTCCCACAGCCGGCGGGACGTCTCCTGCGGGTAGGGGACCGTCTCCGGCCGCACGTCCAGCACCCGCACCGGCCTGCGCCCGGTGTCGTACGGGGCCCAGCCCGGGTCGCCGGTGCGCGCGAAGGACGTCCAGGACGTGCGGAAGAGCTCCGAGAGCGCCCGCGCCTCCTGCGTCACCTCCGCCCCGGCGAACAGCAGGTTCCCGAGGTCCGCGTCGAACGTGCCGAACAGCAGCGGGACGTCCAGGCCGTGGCAGGCGCCCAGGGTGCCGCCCATTCCGGGGGCCTGCCAGGTCAGCTGGTAGACGTGGGCTCGCCCGCCGGCCGCCACCTGCGCCTCGGCCAGGTGCAGGGACGGCATGTGGAACAGCCAGTCCGACTGGACGCGCTCGAACAGCTCGGCCGGCCCCGCGTCCGGGTAGGCCCGGCGGTAGGCGCGTTCGCCCGCCTCTCCGTCCGGGGCGAACAGCCGCAGCGCGTCCGCCGCCTGTTTCTCCGTCACCTTGTCCGCCAGACCGCCCAGGACCAGGAACAGACGCCACTCCTGCGCGTTGTGCCCGACGAGGAGGTCGATGTCCCGGGCGGCGCCCTCGGCCAGCGCCCGCCAGGGGGTCGTCGGCAGCACCTCGCCGTCCACCACCGGGGAGAACGGGGTGACCGTGGGCGCCACCCGGCCCCAGCGGTCCACGCGCTGCCCCATCGTGGTGCCCAGCGCGGCCCCGGCCTCGGGCAGCGCCCGCGGGTCCACCGTCGCCAGGTCGGCGGCCGTCGGGCGCAGGCCCGCCTCCGCGGCGATCGCGGTCGCGAGGTCCCGGGCCAGTTCGTCGGAGAAGTACGTGCCGGGCACGCTCTGGGCGATCGCCCGCCCGAACAGGCCCCGTGCGCCCGGCATCGCCAGCAGCGCCGCCACGGACCCGGCGCCCGCCGACTCGCCGAACACGGTCACCCTGCCGGGGTCGCCGCCGAACCCCGTGATGTTGTCCCGCACCCACTCCAGCGCCGCCACCTGGTCGAGCAGGCCCCGGTTGGCGGGCGCCCCCTCGATCCGCGCGAACCCTTCGACGCCGACGCGGTAGTTGAGGGTGACGACGACCAGGTCACCGGCGCGGGCTATGTGCTGGGCGTCGTAGCCCGGACTGCCGGAGTGGCCGAGCTTGTAGGCGCCGCCGTAGATCCACACCATCACCGGGCGATGCGCCCGGTCGTCGGCGTCGGGTGTCCAGACGTTGACCGTCAGCCAGTCGTCACCGGTGGGCGCGTCGAGGACGCCCGTGCGGCCCTGGATGCCGGCCTCCTGCGGGGGTGGCGGGCCGAAGACGTACGCCTCCCGTGTGCCGTCCCACGGGTGGGGCGGGCGCGGGGCCTGGAAGCGGGCCTCGCCGACCGGGGGCGCGGCGAACGGGATGCCCCGAAAGACCGTCAGACCGCTTTCCCGGCGGCCGCGGACGGCACCCGCCGCGGTGCGTACGACGAGTGCGGGTCCGGCCTCGGATGTCGTCATCGGCGCTCCTGAAGATCGGTACTCCTGAAGAATCGCGGGTCACTCGTGGAACGGCTGCTGATCACGGAAAGTGCCGGAGGCGGCCGTCACCCCTCGTGTGGGTGACGGCCACCTCCGGCCGGGCCGACGCGGCTCACACCTTGACGGGTGCGGCCTCCTGCGTCCCCTCGGCGGCGGCGGGCTCCGCGGCGGTCTTACGGCCGGGGATGAAGCCGGCGAGGAAGAAGGCGAGCAGGGCGGCTCCCGCGCCGATCGCCATGACGACCTTGAAGGCGTTCTCCGAGGGCAGGGCGTACCCGCCGAAGTCGGTGGTCATCCGCGCGAGGACGACACCGGCGACGGCGCTGGCGAAGGACGTGCCCAGCGACCGCATCAGGGTGTTGAGGCTGTTGGCCGCGCCGGTCTGGGAGGGGTCGACCGCGCCCATGATCAGGGCGGGCATCGCGCCGTAGGTGAAGCCGACGCCGGCGCCGATGACGCAGGACACCAGGACCAGGTGCCAGACCTCGCTCATGAGAGCGATGTTCAGGGAGTAGCCGGCGGCGACGATCAGGGCACCGATCATCAGGGTCACCTTCGGCCCCTTGGCCTTGGTGATCCGGGCGGAGACCGCGGACATGACCATCATGACGAAGCCCTGCGGGGCCAGCACCAGGCCGACGGTCAGCATCGACCTGCCGAGGCCGTAGCCGGTCTGCTCGGGGAGCTGGAGCAGCTGCGGCAGGACCAGGGACATCGCGAACATCGAGAAGCCGAGGGCGACCGAGGCGAGGTTGGTGAACAGCACCTGGGTCCTGGCGGTGGTGCGCAGGTCGACCAGCGGCTGCCGGGCCTTCAGCTCCCAGCGGCCCCAGGCGAACAGGATCAGCACGGCGGCGGCGCCCAGCCCGAGCGTGGTGGCGGAGGTCCAGCCCCAGTCGGCGCCCTTGGACACGGTCAGCAGCAGTGCGACCAGTCCGGCGGACAGGCCGAGCGAGCCGACGAGGTCGAAGCGTCCGCCGGCGCGGTGCCGCGACTCGGGGACGAACGCCAGGACGAGGAGGAGGGCGACGACGCCGAGGGCGGCGGAGGTCCAGAAGAGGACGTGCCAGTCCCAGTTGTCGGCGATGAACGCGGCGGACGGCAGTCCGAGCGCGCCGCCGACGCCGAGGGAGGCGCTCATCACCGCGGTCGAACCGGCGAGCTTCTCCGCGGGGACGGTGTCGCGCAGGATGCTGATGCCCAGCGGCACCACGGCGGCCGACAGGCCCTGGAGCGCACGGCCGACGATCATCGGGACGAGGGAGTCGGCGAAGGCGCAGACCACCGAGCCGGAGATCAGCAGCAGGATGCTGACGACCAGCATCCGCCGCTTGCCGATCATGTCGCCGAGCCGGCCGACGACCGGGGTGGCGACGGCGGCCGCGAGCAGGGTGGCGGTGACCGCCCAGGCGGTGTCGGAGGCGGGCGCGTCCAGCAGCTTCGGCAGCTCGGGGACGATCGGGATGACCAGGGTCTGCATCAGCGAGACGACGATCCCGGCCAGGGCCAGCACCGCCACCACGGCGTTCGACCCCGGCCGGGCGGATGTCTCCGCCGCGGCGGGTCGGGCAAGGGCGTCGGACATGACAGGGCCTCCGTCGAACGCGCGAGGATGAACTGCTTGACTCAAGCAAGCTTATGGCGATTGATTGAGTTAAGCAAGCTAAATGGGAGCGTGCGCCACTGACCAGGTGGAACGCGCTCCCACGGACCCCGTCCGGGCCTCAGCCGTGCCGCTCGACGACCTGCCGGGTCCGCTCCTCGTCCAGCTCGTAGACCGTCTCGTGGGCCCGCGGATCACGCGCGTGGAAGGTGTGGAACAGCGGACCCGTCGCCCCACCCAGCTCCACCAGCGAGGCGGACGCCCCGCGCACCGCCCGCTCGGTCCCCGGCGCGGTCGTCAGATCGATCCGGTTGACCACCCCCGGCGTCACCCACACCGGCACCGACGCCAGGAACCCGCAGAGCTGGGCGTGGAAGTGACCGGTCAGGACGACCCGTACGTCACTCCCCCGGATCGCCGCCGCCAGCGCGTCGGCGTCGCGCAGGCCGAAGACCCGCTGGGTCGAGGAGATGCCCAGACTGATCGGCGGGTGGTGGAAGGCGAGCACGGTGCCGTGCTCGGCGGGCGTGCTCAGCACGCCCTTCAGCCAGTCGAGTTGGGCGTCGCCGAGCCGGCCCCACACCTTCCCCGGCACCAGCGAGTCCAGGGTGACCAGCCGTCGGCCACCGACCGTGCTGACGGCGGCCAGCTCGGCGCCGGGGAACTCGGCCTCCGCCTCCGGATGCCCGCTGCCCAGCACCTTCGCGAACGCGGTGCGCTCGTCGTGGTTGCCGGTGGTGTAGAAGACGGGAGCACCCATCGCGCGCCCGAAGTCGCCGACCAGCTCCCTTACGGTCGAGTACGCCTCCACCGAACCGTCGTCGGCGACATCGCCCGTGACCACGATCGCGTCCACGTCCCGCTGATGGCGGAGTTCGGCGAGCATCAGCCGCAGGGAGCCGGTGGCGTCGGTGCCGGGCCGGGCCGGGGCGTCGCCTCGTTCGACATGGGTGTCCGAGAGATGAAGGATTCTCATCTCCCGGACGATACGCGCGTGTTGGGGCTCAGCTGAGGGTCTTCAGCGCGGCCGCGTCGTAGGGCTTCAGCTCGTCGGTCCGGCCGGCGAGGACCTTGGCCGCCCACTCCGGGTCCTGGAGCAGGGCGCGGCCCACGGCCACCAGGTCGAACTCGTCGCGCTCCAGGCGGTCGAGGAGGTCGTCGAGGCCCTTCACCGGGGAACCCTCACCCACGAAGGCCTTGATGAAGTCGCCGTCGAGGCCGACCGAGCCGACGGTGATGGCCGGCTTGCCGGTGAGCTTCTTGGTCCAGCCCGCGAGGTTCAGCTCGGAGTCGTCGAACTCCGGGATCCAGTAACGGCGGGTGGAGGCGTGGAAGGCGTCCACACCGGCCGCGGCGAGCGGGGTCAGGATGGCCTCCAGCTCCTCCGGGGTCTCGGCGAGCCGGGCGTCGTACGCCTCCTGCTTCCACTGCGAGTAGCGGAAGATGACCGGGAATTCGGGCGAGACGGTCTCGCGGACGGCGGCCACGATCTCCGCGCCGAACTTCGTCCGGGCCACCGGGTCGCCGCCGTAGGCGTCGCTGCGGCGGTTGGTGCCGGACCACAGGAACTGGTCGACGAGGTAGCCGTGCGCGCCGTGGATCTCGACGCCGTCGAAGCCGATGCGCTCGGCGGCGGCCGCGGCCTCGGCGAACGCGCCGATGACGTCGTCCAGGTCGCGCTGGGTCATGGCCTTGCCGGTGCCCTCGGTCCCGTCGACCCGGATGCCGGAGGGGCCGACGGCGGGCGCGTCCGCGAACGGGGGCTCACCCTGCTTGCGCACCATCCCGATGTGCCACAGCTGCGGCACGATCGTGCCGCCCGCCGCGTGCACGTCCTGCGCGACCTTCGCCCAGCCCGCGAGCTGCTCCTCGCCGTGGAACCGGGGCACCCGGTCGCTCTGTCCGGCGGAGTCGTGCCCGACGTAGGTCCCCTCGGTGACCAGCAGGCCGACACCGGCGGCGGCGCGGCGGGCGTAGTACGACGCCACGTCCGCACCGGGGACGCCGCCCGGGGAGAACATCCGCGTCATGGGCGCCATCGCGATGCGGTTCGGGACGGTCAGGCCGTTGATCGACACCGGCCGGGAGAGGATCTCGGCGGCACGGGAGGGGCTGGACTGGGTGACGCTCACGTGGGGGGCTCCTCAGAATGGGGACCAACTGGTATGTGCACATGCATCGAGTGCCTGTGCAGACTTCAACCGACCCGCGCGTGCGCCACATTCCGGTTCCGGCACCCCGCCCGTGTGATCCCGCACACGCCCGAGCCCACCCCGCACGGCCTCGTCCCCGCATGGAGCAGCACCACTGGGCACCTCTCCCCCGCCGGGCCAAGACTCATGGTGAAACCCCACCCCCCCCACACCCGAAACGGGACCACACCCATGCTCATACGCACGTGCACCCTGACGTCCGTCGCCCTCACCCTGTCCCTCGTACCGCTCGCCCCTTCCGCGTACTCCGAGGCCGCCACGGCCCGGAGCGGCCCCGTCGTCATCGGTCACCGCGGGGCCGGGGGCCTCGCCCCCGAGAACACCCTCGAAGCCGTGGACCGCGCCGACCGGGCGGGGGTCGACTGGGTCGAGGTGGACGTACAGCGCACCAGGGACGGCGTGCTCGTCCTCATGCACGACCAGGACCTCGCCCGCACCACCGACGCCGAGACGGTCTTCCCGAACCGCGCGCCGTGGAAGGTGGGCGACTTCACCGCCGCGGAACTGGGCCGACTCCGCGCGGGAACCTCGGCCGAGTGGAAGGGGTCCGGGTACGAATCGGCCCGCATCCCCACCCTCGGACAGCTGCTGGACCGGCTGGACCGCAACGACCAGGGCCTGGTCCTGGAGGTGAAGTGGCCGGGCAACTTCCCCGGCGTCACCCGGGACATCCTGAACGTCCTCAACCGCAAGGGCTGGCTGGACACCCACCACGTCAACGACCGCCTGTACATGATCAGCTTCCTGGCCGCCGCCCTGAAGGACGTCCGCTCGCAGCGGCCGGACATCAAGCTGGGCATCTGCGACGAGCAGCCGACGGCCGCCAAGCTGGAGTCGTACGCGAAGTTCGCCGACGTGATCAACCCCGAGCACCGGGGCACCACCGCGAACCTCGTGAACCGCGCACACGCCCTCAAGGGCCCGCACGGCACGCCCCTCAAGGTGTGGCCGTACACGGTGAACACCACCAGCCAGGCACTCCGGCTGAGCGGCCTGGGCGTGGACGGCTTCACCAGTGACGTCCCCGACCGGATGAGAAGCGCACTCGGTCAGGGCTGAGCCACCGGCCGGGCGGCCGCACCCACCGGCGGACACCGGAAGAAACGCCCGAGGGCGGCACCCCCCGCGTCAGCAGGGGGTGCCGCCCTCGGTCAGGACGTTGATCGACCAGGGTCGATCAGAAGTCCATGTCACCGCCCGGCATGCCGCCGCCGGCCGGCGCGGCGGCCTTCTCCGGCTTGTCGGCGATGACGGCCTCGGTGGTGAGGAAGAGCGCGGCGATGGAGGCGGCGTTCTGCAGGGCAGAGCGCGTGACCTTCGCCGGGTCGATGATGCCGGAGGCGATCATGTCGACGTACTCACCGGTCGCGGCGTTCAGGCCGTGGCCGACCTGAAGGTTGCGGACCTTCTCCACGACGACGCCGCCCTCGAGACCACCGTTGACGGCGATCTGCTTCAGCGGGGCCTCGAGCGCGATGCGCACGGCGTTGGCGCCGGTCGCCTCGTCACCCTCGAGGTCCAGCTTCTCGAAGACGGAGGACGCCTGGATGAGCGCGACGCCGCCACCGGCGACGATGCCCTCCTCGACGGCGGCCTTCGCGTTGCGGACGGCGTCCTCGATGCGGTGCTTGCGCTCCTTGAGCTCCACCTCGGTCGCGGCACCGGCCTTGATGACGGCCACGCCGCCCGCGAGCTTCGCCAGGCGCTCCTGGAGCTTCTCGCGGTCGTAGTCCGAGTCGCTGTTCTCGATCTCGGCGCGGATCTGGTTCACCCGGCCGGCGACCTGGTCCGAGGAGCCGGAGCCGTCGACGATGGTGGTCTCGTCCTTGGTGATGACGACCTTGCGGGCCTTGCCCAGGAGGTCGAGGGTCGTGTTCTCGAGCTTGAGACCGACCTCCTCGGAGATGACCTCGCCACCGGTGAGGATGGCGATGTCGTTCAGCATCGCCTTGCGGCGGTCGCCGAAGCCCGGGGCCTTGACCGCGACGGACTTGAAGGTGCCGCGGATCTTGTTGACGACCAGGGTCGACAGGGCCTCGCCCTCGACGTCCTCGGCGATGATCAGCAGCGGCTTGCCCGACTGCATGACCTTCTCCAGGAGCGGGAGCAGGTCCTTGACGTTGGCGATCTTGGAGTTCGCGATCAGGATGTACGGGTCGTCGAGGACGGCCTCCATACGCTCCATGTCGGTGGCGAAGTACGCCGAGATGTAGCCCTTGTCGAAGCGCATACCCTCGGTGAGCTCCAGCTCCAGACCGAAGGTCTGGGACTCCTCGACGGTGATGACGCCTTCCTTGCCGACCTTGTCCATGGCCTCGGCGATGAGCTCGCCGATCTGGGTGTCGGCGGCGGAGATGGAGGCCGTCGAAGCGATCTGCTCCTTGGTCTCGACATCCTTCGCCTGCTCGAGCAGCGCACCGGAGACGGCCTCGACGGCCTTCTCGATGCCGCGCTTCAGAGCCATCGGGTTGGCGCCGGCGGCTACGTTGCGCAGGCCCTCCTTGACCAGGGCCTGGGCGAGAACGGTCGCGGTGGTCGTACCGTCACCGGCGACGTCGTCCGTCTTCTTGGCGACTTCCTTGACCAGCTCGGCGCCGATCTTCTCGTACGGGTCCTCGAGCTCGATCTCCTTGGCGATGGAGACACCATCGTTGGTGATCGTGGGGGCGCCCCACTTCTTCTCGAGGACGACGTTGCGGCCCTTGGGGCCGAGCGTCACCTTCACGGCGTCCGCGAGCTGGTTCATGCCGCGCTCGAGGCCGCGCCGCGCCTCCTCGTCGAACGCGATGATCTTGGCCATGTGAAGTGGTCCCTCCAGGACTGGGGGTGATTCCTTCGGACCGCGCCCGCGCCCGCGACGGACGGCTCGCATACCGCGTGGTTCCTTGCCCCACTTGGCCTGCGGGCCTCACCGACCCGGTCCTTCGTTGTCACTCTCACCTTCAGAGTGCTAACGCCAATGATTAGCACTCGGCATGGTCGAGTGCAAGCGCCTCCGGGTGATCCGCAGGTGAAGACGGGTGCCGTCCGGGCACGCCCGGGGCGGCCCGGACGGCACCCGGGCATGCCGAAGGGCTCGCACCCCGGGAGGTGCGAGCCCTTCGAAGATGGAACAGAAGAACGTCGCTGTCAGTCGGCGCGTGCTTCAGCCGGTCGCCAGCCGGACCATGTCCGCCTGCGGCCCCTTCTGGCCCTGCGAGATCTCGAAATCGACCCGCTGACCCTCTTCCAGGGTGCGGTATCCGTCCATCTGGATCGCGCTGTAGTGGACGAAAACATCCGCACCACCGTCGACCGCGATGAAGCCGTACCCCTTCTCCGCGTTGAACCACTTGACGGTGCCCTGAGCCATGCCTAACTCCCCTATTACTGGCCCTTGCACAGATCCACACTTCGCGGATCCGGGTCAGACCTCACCCCCCAGTTGGTTGGGGGCGTGCGCCGGAACGCGTCGACCGCGGCTGAATGTATCTGTCCAACTGCCGTCTGCAACAGGTCAGTCGGACGAGAATTCTGGACGCACGCGATCCGGAATGTGGCGAGAATTCGCCAGAACTCAGGGCAAGTCGGGCCCCGCAAATGCCACAAATGCCGCCCAAGAGACACGCACTTTGGCTGCTTCTTATCGGGCGCACCATGGAAATCAAAGACTCCGGATCAGGGTTTCGCGACCCGGTTCCCCAACTGTACCGCGCTCAATCACACTGAATTGCCCCCTCCGCTTCTCTCACGGAGGGGGCAATTCGATGAACACTCGGTAATCACTGTTACCGACGGTTACTACTGGTGGGTACTGAACGGCGGTCAACCACCGGTCAGCCGCCCGCGACGGCCGGGATGATCGAGACGCCGGCGCCGTCCGGAGTCGCCGTCTGAAGCCCCTGCTCGAAGCGGACGTCGTCGTCGTTGACGTAGACGTTGACGAACCGGCGCAGCTTGCCCTGGTCGTCCAGGACGCGCGCGGCGATCCCGGTGTGGTTCGCCTCCAGGTCGGAGATGACCTCACCGAGGGTCGCCCCCTCGGCCTTCACCTCGGCCTGGCCACCCGTGTACGTGCGGAGGATGGTGGGGATGCGGACGGTAACGCTCATGACTTTCGACCTCCGGTCAGGTGGAGCGCCTCACAGGGGCGCGGGAGCGGTGTCGGTGTGCGGCGCCGCCGCGGGGCGCGACCGGCCCCACCGACCCGCGGACGGACGACGGCCTCAGGCGAGACCGGCTTCCCGGAACGACTCCAGGCTGGGGCGGATCGTCGCGGTGAGGCCCGTGCCGGCCACCGCGTCCAGGGTCTTGAGACCGTCGCCGGTGTTCAGCACGACCGTCGTCTTCGTCGGGTCGAGCAGACCGCTGTCGATCAGCTTCTTCGTCACGCCCACGGTCACACCGCCGGCGGTCTCCGCGAAGATGCCCTCGGTCCGCGCCAGCAGCTTGATCGCGTCGACGACCTGCTCGTCGTTCACGTCCTCCACCGCACCGCCGGTGCGGCGCGCGATGTCGAGGACGTACGGGCCGTCCGCCGGGTTGCCGATCGCCAGCGACTTGGCGATGGTGTTCGGCTTCTGCGGGCGGACGACGTCGTGGCCCGCCTTGAAGGCCACGGACACCGGCGAGCAGCCCTCGGCCTGCGCGCCGAAGATCTTGTACGGCTTGTCCTCGACGAGCCCGAGCTTGATCAGCTCCTGGAGCCCCTTGTCGATCTTCGTGAGCTGGGAGCCGGAGGCGATGGGCACGACGAGCTGGTCGGGCAGCCGCCAGCCGAGCTGCTCGCAGATCTCGTACGCCAGGGTCTTGGACCCCTCCGCGTAGTACGGCCGCAGGTTGACGTTGACGAAGCCCCAGCCCTCGCCGGCCGGGTCGCCGATCAGCTCGGAGCAGAAGCGGTTCACGTCGTCGTAGTTGCCCTCGATGCCGACGAGTTCACCGCCGTAGATCGCGGCCATGACGACCTTGCCCTGCTCCAGGTCGTGCGGGATGAACACGCAGGAGCGGAAGCCGGCGCGGGCCGCGGCGGCACCGACCGCACCGGCGAGGTTGCCGGTGGAGGAGCAGGAGAGAGTGGTGAAGTGGAAGGCGCGGGCGGCCTCGATGGCCTGGGCGACGACCCGGTCCTTGAAGGAGTGGGTCGGGTTGCCGGAGTCGTCCTTGACGAAGAGCTTGCCGGCCTCGACGCCCAGCTCGCGCGCCAGGTTGTCGGCGGCGACGAGCTTGGTCCAGCCCGGGTTGATGTTCGGCTTGTCCGCCACGTCGGCCGGGACGGGCAGCAGCGGCGCGTAGCGCCAGATGTTCGCGGGTCCCGCCTCGATGCGCTTGCGGAGCTCCTCCGTGTCGTAGGAGGAGAAGTCGTACGCGATCTCGAGCGGGCCGAAACACTCCTCGCAGGCGAAGAGGGGGCCGAGCGGGACGCGGTGACCGCACTCGCGGCAGCTCAGCGCCGTGGCGGGACCGAGGTCGACAGTCGTGGATTCGGTGGCAACAATCTGCGCAGCCATGTGAGGGGAGGCCCTTTCTCCTCATCTTCCTCACGACGCACTTCGCCGTGAGACGGATTTGGCACCTTCCCGAGCCGGGAGCCTCGCCACGTCAACGTGGAAAGACCGGCTGGAGGGTTGCCGGGGCTTCATCGGGCCGTATCCCTCTGCCCCTCTGGATGAGCGGTATGCAGTTGTTGATCTCGTTGAACGCTTGACGACCCCGGACATGCGATGGTCACCCGCGTTGTTCAAGACTGTAACCGAAGGCCAGGACAGTTGAGATAGTCGTCCGTACCGCGAGATGGATCACACGGTCACCCGCTGTGCACCTGGTGTGATCACGACAGTGAGGAGCCGCAGACTGTGCTGGAAGAAGTCGAGCGCTGGCTGACCACCCGCTCCTGGTCCATGACCGACCGTCCGCTGCACCGGATACTGGCCGCCAAACGCGCCACGGGCCAGTCGGTGTCCGTCGTCCTGCCCGCGCTGAACGAGGAGGAGACGGTCGGCGACATCGTCGCCGTCATCCGTCACGACCTCATGCAGCAGGTCCCGCTGGTCGACGAGATCGTCGTCGTCGACTCGGGGTCGACCGACCGCACCGCCGCCGTCGCGGCCGCGGCCGGCGCCAGGGTCGTCCACCGGGACGAGATCCTCCCGCGCATCCCCGCCGTGCCCGGCAAGGGCGAGGTGCTCTGGCGCTCCCTGCTCGTCACCGGCGGGGACATCGTCTGTTTCATCGACGCCGATCTGAAGGAGTTCTCCTCCGACTTCGTCTCGGGCATCGTGGGGCCGCTGCTCACCGACCCGGGCGTGGACCTGGTCAAGGCCATGTACGACCGTCCGCTCGGCGGGGCGGCCGGCCAGGGCGGCCGGGTGACGGAACTGATGGCCCGGCCGCTGCTCAACATGCACTGGCCGCAGCTGGCCGGATTCGTCCAGCCGCTGGGCGGCGAGTACGCGGCCCGCCGCAGCCTGCTGGAGCAGCTGCCGTTCCCCGTCGGGTACGGGATCGAACTGGGCATGCTGGTGGACGCCCTGCACCTGGTGGGCCTCGACGCGCTGGCCCAGGTGGACGTGGGGGTGCGCAAGCACCGCCACCAGGACGGCCAGGCGCTCGGCCGGATGGCGGCGGCGATCTACCGCACCGCCCAGCTCCGGCTGGCCCGCGGCCATCTCGTACGGCCCTCCCTCACCCAGTTCGAGCGCGGTGCGGACGGTTTCGAACCGCGCACCTACTCGGTGGACACGGAGGAACGGCCGCCGATGGCGGAGATCGCGGAGTACCAGTCGCGCAAGGTCGCATAACACCCCGGCCGGGCCGTATACGGCGGAGAACACGGCCGGATATGGCCCGTCGACCGGCGGTGACCGTACGTTTGAGCGTTTCCGGACCGGGCTAGGTTGAGGCGTATGGCTACCACGCACGAAGCTGCCGCCCGGGGTGCTCAGGTGCTGGTCGCGTCCAACCGCGGCCCGGTCTCGTACACGGTCCGCGAGGACGGATCGCTGCAATCGAAACGGGGCGGCGGCGGGCTGGTCTCCGGCCTGTCGGCCATCGGCCCCGACGCGGGCGCCCTCTGGGTCTGCTCGGCGCTCTCCGACGGCGACCGCGAGGCGGTCCGGCGCGGGGTCGGCGAGGAGGGCGTGCGCATGCTGCCCATCGCGGCCGACGTGCACGCCGACGCCTACAACGGCATCGCGAACTCGGTGCTCTGGTTCATCCACCACCTGCTGTACCAGACCCCGCTGGAACCGGTCTTCGACGCGGAGTTCCGGCGACAGTGGGCGTCCTACGAGACGTACAACCGGGCGTTCGCCGAGGCGCTGGCGGAGGAGGCGGCCCCGGGCGCGGCGGTCCTCGTGCAGGACTACCACCTGTGCCTGGTCCCCGGCATGCTCCGGGAGCTGCGGCCCGACCTGCGGATCGGCCACTTCTCGCACACGCCCTGGGCGCCCGCGGACTACTTCGCCCTGCTGCCGCGGGACATCCGCGAGCAGCTGGTCCTGGGCATGCTCGGGGCCGACCGGCTGGGGTTCCTGACCCACCGCTGGAGTGCGGCCTTCTCGTCGTGCGTGCAGGCCCTGGACCTCGACGTGGCCGCGCGGATGGCCCTGTCGGGGGTGCCCGAGTCGTTCCAGTACGCACCGAAATGGAACGGACCTGGTCACCGGACCTGGCTGGGTGTGCACGGCCTCGGCGCCGACGCCGACTTCCTGCGCGAGCGCGCGCACCGGCCGGACGTCGAGGAACGGATGGCGGCACTCCGCGAGGAGATCGGCGAGGGCCGGAAGGTGATCGTCCGGGTCGACCGGACCGAACTGTCCAAGAACATCGTGCGCGGCCTGCTGGCCTACCGGCAGCTCCTCGACGACCACCCGGAATGGCACGAGCGGGTCGTCCACGTCGCCTTCGCCTACCCCTCCCGCCAGGACCTCGCCGTCTACCGCGACTACACGGCGGAGGTGCAGCGCCTGGCCGGGGAGATCAACGACCACTACGGCACTCCCGGCTGGACCCCGGTCGTCCTGCATGTGAAGGACGACTTCGCCCGCTCCCTGGCCGCCTACCGCCTCGCGGACGTGGCCCTGGTCAACCCCGTCCGGGACGGGATGAACCTGGTCGCCAAGGAGATCCCGGTGGTCTCCGACGACGGCTGCGCGCTGGTGCTGTCCCAGGAGGCGGGGGCGTACTGGGAACTCCGCGAGGACGCCCTCGTCGTCAATCCGTACGACGTCCTGGAGACCGCCCGTGCCCTGCACGACGGGCTCACCATGAAGCCGGAGGAGCGGGCCGAGCGCACCAAGAGGCTGGCGGCGGCCGCGACCGCGCTCCCTCCGGCCCAGTGGTTCCTGGATCAGCTTCAGGCGCTCCGGGAGCTTCCGCCGAGCTGACCGGCCAGCTCCCGCAGCAGCGCCACGACACCGGCGGGCCCGTCGACGACCAGGTCCGCCCGTTCCGCCAGCTCGGTGACCTCGGTGCTGCCGCTGCACACCAGCAGACCGGGGACGCCGTCGGAGCGCAGCTTCTCCACGGCGGCGAAGGCGGGGAGGTCACCGAGGTCGTCACCGGCGTAGAGCACCGACGCGGCGCCGGTCTCGCGGACGTGCTCCAGCAGGGCCACGCCCTTGTCCATGCCCGGAGGGCGCAGTTCCAGGACCATCCGGCCGGGCTCGACGATCAGCCCGTGCCGGGCGGCGAGGTCGGTGAGGGGAGCGCGCAGGGCGTCGAAGGCGGCCTGGGGGTCGGTGGCGCGGCGGGTGTGGACGGCGACGGCCCGGCCGCCCTTCTCCTCGACCCGGACGCCCTGCCCGCCCCCGGCCGCGTCGATCACCCGCGGCAGCTCGGCGCGGACGGCGGCGACACCCGGATGCGGGGGCGGGGCGGTGAGGGCGCCGGTCCTGGCGTCCCAGCGCTCGGCGCCGTAGTGACCGAGGACGACGAGATGCTCCAGGCCGCGCACCCCCGCGAACCCGCCGTTGCGTACGGCGACCTCGGCGGGCCGCCCGGTGACGACGGCGACGGCGGCGACCTCGGGGGCGAGCGCCATGAGCGCGGGGAGGGCGTCGGGGTGGGCCCGCGCGTCCTCCGGGTTCTCGACGATGGGAGCGAGAGTGCCGTCGAAGTCCAGCCCGACGAGAGTGGCGGACGGGCGGTCGACGATCGCGTCCAGCGCAGCACGGCCGGCCGGTGTGGTGGGTACGTGGATGCCCATACGGTGACGATATCCGGGGGGCCGGTGCAGGGGGGCGCCGCGCGCGACCCGGGGACCACTGGCTGCCGGGCGGGTGCAAACGGTCAGCGGTCAGCGTTCGGAGCGTCGGGCGTCCCGTACTCGGCGCAACCTGTTCACCGTCACCGGGTCGTGGGCCAGGGCCCTCGGGTCGTCCAGGAGGGCGTTGAGGAGCTGGTAGTAGCGGACCGGGGAGAGGCCGAGCCGCTCACGGATCGCGCGTTCCTTCGCGCCGGGGCCGGGAAAACCCCGGCGTTCCAGGGCGAGGATGTCCCGCTCCCTCGCCCCCAGCTCTTCCTCGTCGCGCTCCATGCCCGCACCGTAACCCCGGCCACCGACACCCGGTCACTCCCCGGCGGCACTCTCCGCGGTCGCGGCCGTCGTCTGGAGCTGGCCCAGGATCGCGGCCGGGCTGCCGGACGGGGTCACGGCCCGACCGATCTCCTGCTTCACGGCGGCGCTGACCTGCGCCCAGGAGGTCCACCCGACCGGGTACAGCTGGGAGAGCGGGAGTTCCTCCAGGAACGGCTGGAGGTCGGCGTCCTGCTTGACCGTGCTCATGACCTGGGAGGCGGAGTTGGTGACCGGCAGCAGGTCGTACTCGCGGGAGAAGTCGAGGACGTTCTCCTCGCTGTAGACGAAGTCGAGGAAGTCGCCGATCTGATCGGCGTGCCCGTTCTTGCGGAAGGCCAGCATCCAGTCGGCGACGCCCATGGAGACCCTGGCGGGGCCGTCCACGCCGGGCATCGGCACCATGCCGACCTTCACGCCCTTCTTCGCGGCCGCCTTCATCAGGGACGGGTGGCCGTTGAGCATGCCGACGTCCCCGTTCGTGAACGCGGCGAACGCGTCGGCGCGGTCGAGCTTGCCGGGTGCGACGGGGCCGGTCAGGCCCTTGCCGACCAGCTCGTTCTTCAGCCAGCCGAAGGTGGCGACGTTCTCGGCGGAGTCGAGGCTGTAGCTGCTGACGGTCTGGGTGTAGCCGCCCCCGCCGCTGAGCAGCCACTGCATGGTCTCGGCCTGCGCCTCCTCGGAGCCGAGGGGCAGCGCGTACGGGTACTTCACGCCGTCCTGCTTGAGCGCCGTCGCGTCCGCGGCGAGCTCGGCCCAGGTGGTCGGCGCGGTGAGGCCGGCCTTCTCGAAGAGGGTCTTGTTGTAGAAGAGCAGCCGGGTGGAGGAGGCGAAGGGCAGGCCGTACTGCACGCCCCGGACCTTGCCCGCGTCGGCGAGCTGGCCCACGAAGTCGGCCTCGACGGG
Source organism: Streptomyces phaeofaciens (assembly GCF_014648915.1). Taxonomy (GTDB): domain Bacteria; phylum Actinomycetota; class Actinomycetes; order Streptomycetales; family Streptomycetaceae; genus Streptomyces; species Streptomyces phaeofaciens. Next base: position 210,560 of record NZ_BMSA01000014.1, read on the forward strand.
GATGGAGAGCACATCGCCGGCCTTGTAGAGCTGGTCGTCGGCCGCGTAGTCGGCGTAGGCGCCGATCTGCGCCATGTCGGGCGCGTTCCCGGCGTCGACCATCTCCTTGACCTTGGCGTCGACGTCGTTCCAGGACAGGACGGTCACGTCGACGGTGACGTTCGGGTGGTCCTTCTCGTACGCCGCGACCAGCTTGTCCCAGTACTTCTCGGAACTGTTGGCCGCGCTGTCGCCGTAGTCGGCGGCGACCAGTCTGAGGGTGACGTCGTCGGAGCCTTGGCTGAGTCCGCAGCCGGAGAGCACCGCGGCCATGCCCAGTGCGGACACCCCCGCGATCGTCCCGGCGATCGTTCCCGACTTTCCTGCCCGCCGCTGCACTGGCCTCTTCTCCCGACTGCTCACTGCGTCCGATGATCCAATGGACCAACAAGTAATTGTTCCTACCAATGGACCGCTATCCGGATTAAGGTCTACACCACCTATGTGGACTAGACCTCCTTCGGGCCTCCTGGGGCGGCACGCTACCCCCAACCCGCGCAAGTGGACTAGACCTCTTGCACGTACTCGGTCCACACTGTTCCCGTGAGACATGTCATCGCCCTCGACGTGGGCGGCACCGGGATGAAGGCCGCGCTGGTCGGGGCCGACGGCACCCTGCTGCACGAGGACCGCCGCGCCACCGGCCGCGAACGCGGCCCCGACGCGGTGGTCGCCGGCATCCTCGACTTCGCCGCCGACCTGCGCGCCCACGGCATCGACCGGCTCGGCGAACCCGCCGCCGCGGCCGGCGTCGCGGTACCCGGGATCGTCGACGAGACCCGCGGCATCGCCGCCTACGCGGCCAACCTGGGCTGGCGCGACGTCCCCCTGCGCACCCTGCTCACCGAACGGCTCGACAGCCCCGTCGCGCTCGGCCACGACGTACGCACCGGCGGACTCGCCGAGGGCCGGGTGGGCGCGGGCCGAGGCGCCGACCGGTTCCTGTTCGTGGCGCTCGGCACCGGCATCGCGGGCGCCATCGGCGTCGACGGCCGGGTGGAGGCGGGCGCGCACGGCTTCGCCGGCGAGATCGGCCACATCGTCGTACGGCCCGCCGGAACCCCCTGCCCGTGCGGGCAGCACGGCTGTCTGGAGCGGTACGCCTCGGCGGCGGCGGTCAGCGAGGCCTGGGCGGCTGCCTGCAAGGACCCGGAGGCGGACGCCGCGGACTGCGCGAAGGCCGTCACGTCCGGCGACCCGAACGCCGTCCGGATCTGGCAGGGGGCCGTGGACGCGCTCGCCGACGGCCTGGTCACCGCGCTCACCCTGCTGGACCCGCGCACGCTCGTCATCGGTGGCGGGCTCGCGGAGGCGGGGGAAACCTTGTTCACACCGCTGCGGGACGCCGTCCGGCGGCGGGTCACCTTCCAGAAACTGCCGACGATCGTGCCGGCGGCACTGGGCGACACCGCGGGCTGCCTGGGCGCGGGGCTTCTCGCCTGGGATCTCCTGAAGACAACCGACGGCATGGAGGTAACAACCTGATGGCCACCCCCCTAGGGGCGCGGGGCGCCTCATCACGCGGCTCCGCCGCGCGGGCGCGGCACACCGCACCCACCCCGCAGCCCGCGACCGGCACGGCGCCCATCGTTCTCTCCGGCGCCCACGTGGTCCTCCCCACCGGAACCGTCCCCGACGGCCGGGTGGTCATCGACGGCACCCGCATCGCCGCCACGGCCCGGGACGACGCCCGGGTCGTCGACGCGCGAGGCCACTGGCTGGTCCCCGGCTTCATCGACCTCCACAACCACGGCGGAGGCGGAGCCTCCTTCTCCGGTACGGCGGAGGACATCCAGAAGGCCATCCACACCCACCGGCTGCACGGCACCACCACCCTCGTCGCCTCCACCGTCACCGACGACATGGACTTCCTGGTGCGCCAGGCCGGCCTGCTGAGCGAGTTCACCGAGCAGGGCGACCTCGCCGGGATCCACTTCGAGGGCCCGTTCATCTCACCGTGCCGCAAGGGCGCCCACTCCGAGGAACTGCTGCGCGACCCGGACCCGGCCGAGGTCCGCAAGCTGATCGACGCGGCCCGCGGCCGGGCCCGGATGGTCACCCTGGCCACGGAACTCCCCGGCGGCCTGGACTCCGTACGGCTGCTGGCCGAGCACGGCGTGATCGCGGCCGTCGGGCACACGGACGCCACGTACGAGCAGACGGTTCAGGCCATCGAGGCCGGAGCGACCGTCGCCACCCATCTGTTCAACGCCATGCCCACCCTCGGCCACCGCGCGCCCGGTCCGATCGCCGCCCTCCTGGAGGACGAGCGGGTCACCGTGGAACTCATCAACGACGGCACCCACCTGCACCCCGCCGCCCTGGAACTGGCCTTCCGTCACGCGGGCGCGGGCCGGGTCGCCTTCATCACCGACGCGATGGACGCGGCCGGCATCGGCGACGGCCGCTACATGCTCGGCCCGCTGGAGGTCGAGGTCAGCGAGGGCGTCGCCCGGCTGGTGGAGGGCGGCTCGATCGCCGGCTCCACCCTCACCCAGGACCGCGCCTTCAAACGGGCGGTGACCGTCGACCGCCTCCCGGTCGAGGACGTCGTCACCGCCCTCTCCACCAACCCGGCCCGTCTCCTGGGCATCTCCGACAAGGTCGGCTCCCTCAGCCCCGGCAAGGACGCCGACCTGGTCCTCCTGGACGAGAACTTCGACCTCAAGGGCGTGATGCGCAAGGGGGATTGGGTGGTGGATCCCCAACTGGCCTGAAACGTCCCCCCGTACAGGAACGGTGGCCGACCCGAGGACTGGGCCGGTCGCCGTCCATTTGGCATGATCGGGCCTCCGGAAGCACGTGCACGAGTAATCGGGGGAGGTCCAGGTGATCCTCACGGTCACGCTGAACGCCGCTCTCGACCTCACCTATCGCGTACCGGCACTGCGGCCGCACACTTCGCACCGGGTGACGGACGTGGCGGAACGGCCTGGCGGCAAGGGGCTGAACGTCGCCCGGGTGCTGGCCGCGCTCGGGCACGAGGTGACGGTCACCGGGTTCACGGGCGGCGACACCGGCCGTCTGATACGGGAGCGGCTCACCGGGGCCGTCGACGCCTTCGTGCCGGTCCGCGGCTCGTCCCGCCGTACGGTCGCCGTCGTCGACGCCCGCACCGGCGACACCACCCAGCTCAACGAGCCCGGCCCGCTGATCACCCCCGCCGAGTGGTCCGCCTTCCTGGCGGCGTACGAGGAACTGGTGGCCGGCGCCGAGGCGGTGGCCCTGTGCGGCAGTCTGCCGCCGGGGGTGCCCGTGGGCGCGTACGCGGGCCTGGTGCGCACGGCACGGACCGCGGGCGTACCCGTCCTCCTGGACACCAGCGGGGAGCCGCTGCGCCGGGGCGTCGCCGCCCGCCCGGACATCGTCAAGCCGAACGCCGACGAGCTGGCCGAACTCACCGGCTCCCACGAGCCGTTGCGCGCCACCCAGGACGCCCGCCGGCGCGGCGCCCGGGCCGTGGTCGCCTCGCTCGGGTCCGAGGGCCTGGTCGCGGCGACCGAGGAGGGCCGCTGGCGCGCCACCCCGCCCGCCCGGCTCCGCGGCAACCCGACGGGCGCCGGCGACTCGGTCTCGGCCGGCCTGCTCTCGGCCCTGGCAGAGGGCCTCGCCTGGCCGGACCGTCTCTCCCGCGCGGTCGCTCTCTCCGCGGCGACGGTCCTGTCCCCGACGGCCGGCGACTTCGACCGCACGGCCTACGAGGACCTGACGAACCGGGTCACGGTGACCGGGGAGGCCACCGCGGCCTGATCCGGCCTAGTCCTTGACCTGGCCCTTCTTGAGCCACAGCTGGTCCAGGAGCACATTGCACTTGTCGCCGTTCTCGCAGGAGACGGAGATGGTGTTGGTGCCCTTGGTGAGCGTCGGCCAGGCGTAGGTCTTCGTCCATCCCTTGGCGAAGTCACCGTCCTGGGCCTTCGCGAAGTTACCCAGATTCAGCTTGCTGCCGAAGGCCTTGCCGTTGACGGTGAGCGTCATCGACTGGTCCTCACCGGCCGCGCTGTAGTGCGCGAAGACCGTGTAGGTGCCGTCCTCGGGAATGCCGTTGACGGTCCAGGTGACGGAGTTGCCCACCTGGTTCAGGTTGCCCACGTAGACGCCGCCGTCGGCCTGCGCGCCCTGGACGTCCGAGGCCAGCGCCGCGGCGCCGCCCAGCCGGAGGGCCTTCGCGTCGATCGTCGGCAGTTCCTCGTCCGTCGCCTCGCTCGTGGAGGACCCGCTGGGCGAGGCGCTCGCGGAGGAGGTGGGCGCGGTGGAGACCTCGTCGGCCCCGGCGTTGTCGTCGGTGCCGTCGTCGCCGTTGGCCATCACCACGACGATGCCGACCACGACCGCGGCGACCACCGCGACCGCGCCGATCAGCAGGCCCTTGGTGTTGGGGCCGCGGCCACGGCCGCCGCCGCCCTGCGCGGACGGCTGACGACCCGTCGGGCCGCCCCCGGCGGTGAAGGACTCGGGCGCCGCGTTCGGCTGGCCGTACGCGCCCTGCTGGGGGACCGTCGGCTGGCCGCCGCCGTACTGCCCGTACGGGGCGGTCTGCTGCTGTGGCTGTCCGTACTGGCGCTCGCCGACCGCGCGCACCCGGCTGACCGAGTTCGGGTAGCCGTAGCCACCACCGGAGGGCGGCTGGGCTCCGTTGGCCTGACCGTCGGCGTAGAGGTAGCCGAACGGGTCGTCGTCCTCGGGCGTGCTCGCGCCGTTGTTGCCGGGCGTCATCCCTTCGTACTCCTCAACAGGTGCGGGGTTGATGCGATGCAAGGTGAGAATGGCGAGCCTACCCGCTCCCCGTGCCCCAAACGGGTGACTCGGATCGCATCAGCTCGGTAACCAGGATGCTGACCTGGTGATCATCCCGCACGTCTGTGCTGTTTGGGACGAGATCGTTTCTCGACGTACATCCGCTCGTCGGCGGACTTCAGCACTTCGTCCGCCGTCATCCCGCAGTGCGCCCAGCCGATGCCGAAGCTGGCGCCCACCCGGACGGCGCGTCCCTCGGCGCGGATCGGCTGGATGATCTCGTTGCGCAGACGGACGGCGAGGTCCTGGGCGTCGGCGCGGCCGAGCCCGTCGGCGAGGATGACGAACTCGTCGCCGCCGAGCCGGGCGACGGTGTCGCCGTCGCGGACCCCGTTCGACAGGCGCCGGGCGACCTCGATGAGGACGGCGTCACCCGCGTTGTGCCCGAACCGGTCGTTGATCGACTTGAAGCCGTCGAGGTCGCAGAAGAGGACCGCGAGCCCCTTGGTGCCGTCGTCGTGGGCGACCTCTTCGGGGGCGACCGTGTGGACATGGTGGTCGTAGGCGTCGTACGCCTCCACGCCGCCGGGCCGGTAGTCGAAGCCGTGGCCGTTGGCGTCGAAGGCGGGGTGGCCGTAGGCCTGGTCCATGGCGTCGACGGCGGCCGGGTGGGTCGACTGGGGGCGCTGACAGAGCCGGGAGGAGAGGCGGGAGCGCAGTTCGGCGGAGTTCGGCAGGCCGGTGAGGGAGTCGTGGGAGGCGCGGTGGGCGAGCTGGAGCTCGCGGCGCTTGCGCTCCTCTATGTCCTCGACGTGGGTGAGGAGGAAGCGGGGGCCGTCGGCGGCGTCGGCGACGACGGAGTTGCGCAGGCTGACCCAGACGTAGGTGCCGTCCCGGCGGCCGAGGCGCAGTTCGGCGCGGCCGCCCTCGGCCGAGGTGCGGAGCAGGGTGCCTATGTCCTCGGGGTGGACGAGGTCGGAGAAGGAGTAGCGGCGCATCGCGGAGGCGGGCCGGCCGAGGAGGCGGCAGAGCGCGTCGTTGGTCCGGAGGATCCGTCCGTGCTGGTCGCCTCCCATCTCGGCGATGGCCATGCCGGAGGGGGCGTACTCGAACGCCTGCCGGAAGGATTCCTCGCTGGCGCGCAGGGCCTGCTGCTCGCGTTCGAGTCGGACCAGTGCCCGCTGCATATTCGCGCGTAGACGTGCGTTGCTGATCGCGATGGCGGCCTGGAAGGCGTACATCTGGAGCGCCTCGCGGCCCCAGGCGCCGGGCCGCCGGCCGTTGCGGGGCCGGTCCACGGACAGGACGCCGATCAGTTCGCCGCTGGGGCCGCTGCCGGGCGTGGGGGGCGTGAACATCGGCGCGAAGAGCCGGTCGGAGGGGTGCCACTCGTCCTCGAAGCGGGGCGCGGGCCCGTCGGTGTACCACTGCGGGACGTCGTCGTCGTCGAGGATCCAGCCCTCGGTGTGGGGTATGAAGACCAGGTCGCCCCAGGTCTCGCCCATGCTCAGGCGCCGTTCCCAGGACTCGCGGGAGCCGACCCGGCCGGTGATCAGGGCCTCGGCGGCGGGGTTCCCGGAGAAGGCGGCGACCACGAGGTCGCCGTCGGGGCGCACAAGGTTGACGCACGCCAGCTCGTAGCCCAGCGCGGTGACCACGCCGTCGGCGACGGTCTGCAGCGTGTCGGCCAGGCTGCGGGCCGTGTTCATGTCGGCCATGACCTGGTGCAGCTGTCGCAGGGACGCAAGGCGGACGTACGGTTCCGACTCGGTCTCCATGCTTCGCCCTCCCCCCGAGACTTCGCAGCGAATCAAGGGTTGTCTTCGGCGTAACGTCGTTTCTGGTGCTGTGCCTGTCGGTCTGTGTGTCCTTGTGACGCCTCCGCCACTGAATCACAGCGCGCTGCCCACTCGGTACACAGGGTCAACAATTAATGGCCCTTGTGACTCAAGTCACAGATAAACGTGAACAATTGCGTGGAGTTTCTGCGTTTTCTCTGTGTGTTTACTGAGCGTATGACGACACCCGGCCGAGCGTACGGGAAGGGCGGGGCTAATCGCGCCGCGGACCGTGCAACGGGGAGATCACGGATCCGCCGGGGGTCCTAAGACCGTGACCGGACCGTCCTCGGGCCAAAGCCCGATGCGGGGCCGTCCGGGCGGAGACTAGCGTGCCGAGGGTGCTGCCTCCAGACGTGCTGAAGACTCCCTCCGTCCCCTCCCCCTCCACGCCCTCCGGGCATGCTGTGGGGGTGAGCAACGACGAGTTCCGTGCGGTCATGTCCCGGCTGGCGGGCGGGGTGGTCCTGGTGACCGCGCAGGAACCGCCGCTGGACCCGGACGACCCCCGCGCACCGCAGGGCGAGTACGCCGGCATGACGGCCACCGCCTTCCTGTCGGTCTCCCTGGACCCGCCGTTGGTCCTGGTCAGCCTGCGCACGGGCGCCCGCATGGACGACCTGCTCGACGAACAGCCCCTGTGGGCGGTGTCGGTGCTCGCCGAGAGCCAGCGGCACATCGCGGGCCGGTTCGCAATGAAGGGCCGCCTCAGCGACCGGCTGCTCTTCGAGGACATCCCGTACACCCCCGGCGCGATCACCGGCGCGCCCCTCGTGGGCGGCGCGCTGGGCAATCTGGAGTGCCGTACCGAGCAGCGGGTGACGGCCGGGGACCACACGCTGGTGATCGGCCGGGTGCTGGGCGCGCGGATGCCGAGCGCGGACGGCGGACCGCTGGTGTATTTCCGGGGCAGGTACCGGCAGTTGGGGTGAGCGTCCGGCGATCGGCCACGGCCCGGAATTCGGTGGCCGGTCCACGGCTCCCGACTTACGGTGCCCGGATGACGATGCCATCGACCCCGCCCGCCACTTCACCCCCCACTTCCGGGACTTTCCTCAGGCTCGAAGAAATCACACGCGCGAACATCGAGGCCGCGCTGGGAATTCGGGTGCGTCCCGAACAGGAATTCGCGGTCTCCCCGGTGGCTAAGTCGCTCGCCGAGGCATACGTCCATCCCGGCGTCGCCTGGCCGCGTCTCGTCGTCGACGGCGACCGCCCCGTCGGCTTCCTGATGGCCTTCCTCGACATCGACTGGAACGACGACGGCGGGAGCGTGATCCGCTCCGGGCTGTGGCGCCTGAACATCGCGGCCGGCGAACAGGGGCGTGGCTACGGGCGTTTCGCCGTGCGTTCGGTCGCCGAGGAGATCCGCCGACGGGGCGGCAGGGAGCTGTACGTCACCTGGCACCCCGGCGAGCACGGCCCGGAGAACTTCTACCTCGGCCTCGGCTTCCGGGACACCGGGGAGCGGAGCGAGGGGGAGACGGTGGGGGTCCTGGCGCTGGACGGACCGGACGGCTCCACCGGACCGAGCTGACGTCGGGCCCGGCCGGGCGCCCGGGATCCGGGACGACGCCGATCACGGCGATCGGATTGTGTACGAACGTGAAGGCGAGGGCCCGCTCCACGCGGTGGTCGACCGCGCGGGCGCGCCCCGCTCCACGCCCCGGAATGCCGCGTCGGACGCCCCGGGCGATCAGCCCCAGTCCCGCCCGGAGCGACCCCGCTTGGTCTCCGCGCGCTGCTTCTTCTCCCGCAGCCGGCGCTCGTTGATGCCGCGGGGGATCCGGGTCGGCCGGCGCGGCTTGGGCGGCGGCGCCGTGGCCTCCGCGAGCAGCGCCGCGAGGCGTACGGCGGCGGTCTCGCGGTTGCGCCACTGGGACCGGTGCTCGGAGGCACGGACGGCGACGACCCCGTCGACCAGCCGCCCGGCCAGCCGCTCCAGCGCACGCGCCTTCCACACCTCGGGCAGCGCCTCGGTGCGGGCCAGGTCGAAGCGGAGCTCCACCTGGGAGTCGCTGGTGTTGACGTGCTGCCCGCCCGGCCCCGAGGACCGCGAGAAGCGCCAGATCAGCTCCGCCTCGGGCAGGGCGACGGAACCGCGGATGAGATGAGGACCGGACATGTCGTCCATGGTCCCGCTCCTGTCCGGTCCACGTCACCCCAATATCGGCGGTACCGCCACCCGGCGGAGGGACACTTGGTAAAGAAAGTAAAGACACGGGGAACCTTCGGCCCCCTTCGCTGCGTTCCTAGGGATAGCTGTAGCTTCGTGCCGCACGAAGCCTGTACGCAACGAGGGAAAGGACTCCCAACCATGGCTGTAAGCCTGTCCAAGGGTGGCAACGTCTCGCTCACCAAGGAGGCTCCGGGCCTGACCGCCGTCGTCGTGGGCCTCGGCTGGGACGTCCGCACCACCACCGGCACGGACTTCGACCTCGACGCCTCGGCGATCGCGGTCAACCCCCAGGGCAAGGTCTACTCGGACGGCCACTTCGTCTTCTTCAACAACAAGCAGACGCCGGACCAGACGATCGTCCACACCGGCGACAACCGCACCGGTGAGGGCGCGGGCGACGACGAGGCGATCAACGTCAACCTGGCCGGTCTCCCGGCCGACATCGACAAGATCGTCTTCCCGGTCTCGATCTACGACGCGGAGAACCGCTCGCAGAACTTCGGCCAGGTCCGCAACGCCTACATCCGTATCGTCAACCAGGCCGGCGGCACCGAGATCGCCCGCTACGACCTCTCGGAGGACGCGGCGACCGAGACCGCCATGGTCTTCGGCGAGCTGTACCGCAACGGCGCGGAGTGGAAGTTCCGCGCCGTGGGCCAGGGCTACGCCTCGGGCCTGGCGGGCATCGCCCAGGACTTCGGCGTCAACGTCTGATCCGACGCCCCGCCTCCCGCGGAGCCCCCGGTCGCCCTCGGGCCGACCGGGGGCTCCGCGCGTCCGCCCACCCTGGCGCGGGCGGACCCGAGCCCGCGTGGCCCCGAGCGGAGTCCCGGCCGGCGTGAAATCCCGGGAGGAGTCCCGGAGCGGCGCCTACCCTCCGTCCCATGCTGCTGACCCCGCTCCCCCTCACCCCCGACCACGACATCCCGGGCCCCCTCCTCACCGAACTCACCGCCCTCTACGCCTCCAACCACGAGTTCCAGGCGCTCAGCGGCGACTTCCCCAACCCGGACGACATCCGCCCCGAGCAGGTCGCGGCCGCGCTCGCGCGGGAACTGGCCGATCCGGGCGTCGAGGTTCTGCTCGCCCGCAGCGAGGGCCTCCTCGTGGGGGTGGTGATCACCCTCGCCCGGCATCCCGACCCGGCCGACCCCGACCCCTGGATCGGACTGCTGCTCGTGGACGCCTCCGTCCACGGCCGGGGCCACGGGCGGCGCATCGCCGAGCAGGTGGAGGAGCGGTTCCGGCGCGCCGGCCGCACCGCCGTGCGCCTCGCCGTCCTCGGCGCCAACCCCAAGGGCCTGGCCTTCTGGACCGCCCTCGGCTACGAGATCGTCGACCACCGCCCCGACCTCCAGCTCGGCCGCCCCTGCGCCGTACTGCGCAAGCCCCTCGGCGCCCCCCGCCGCACGCCCCGTCGTGCCGCCCGGATCGCCGTGGTCGACCCCGAGGGTGCCGTCTTCCTCTTCCGCTACGACAACGTCGAGGTCGGCGTCCACTGGGCGCTGCCCGGCGGCGGACTGGAGGCGGGCGAGTCACCGCGCGAGGGCGCGCTGCGCGAGCTGGAGGAGGAGACCGGCTGGACGGACCTCGCCCCGGGCCCCCTGCTGTGCACGTGGGAGCACGACTTCACCCACACCGGCACCCCCGTCCACCAGCACGAACACGTCTACGTCACGCGGGGCCCGCACCGGGAGCCCACCGGCCCCCACCTCCCCGCCGCCCACGCCTCGGACGGCATCCTCACCTGGCGCTGGTGGACGCGGGAGGACCTGCGCAGCGCACCCGAGCCGGTCTGGCCACCCGAACTGGCCCGGCTGCTCGACGAACACGACGAGCACGACGAGCACGACGACAACCGTCAGGGCCGCTCCGGCTTCCCGTCCCCGTAGAGCCAGTCGTCCCAGACCTCGGTGAAGTCCTCGTCCGGAGCCTGTTGCTCCACGTAGGACGTGAAGTCCTCCGTGTCCGCGTTGCCGTGGCGGTGGGTGGCGGTCCAGCCCTGGACGATGTCGTAGAAGGCGTCGTCGCCGACGGTCTCGCGGATCCGGTGGACGACCATCGCGCCGCGCTGGTAGACGGTGTCGGCGGAGATCACCTCGGCGTCGGTGGGCTCGGCGGGCGGGAAGTCCCAGAGGCCCTCGTAGTCCTCCTCGCCGTGCTCGTACACGTCGGTGAAGGTCTCCTCGGCGGTGAGGCCGCCCTCGTCCTCCGTCCACAGCCACTCGGCGTAGGTGGCGAGGCCCTCGTTGAGCCACATGTCCGCCCAGGACTTCGGGGTGACGGAGTCGCCGAACCACTGGTGGGCGATCTCGTGGACGAGGGTCTCGGTGTCGGGGGCACCGGCGTAGACCGGCCGGTTCTGGGTCTCCAGGGCGTAGTCGGCGTCCTCGGGGCGGTCCACGATCGCGCCGGTGGAGGAGAAGGGGTACGGGCCGAAGTTGTTCTCCGCCCACTCCATCACCTCGGGGAGCCGGGCCAGCACCGCGCGGCTCGCCTCGGCCTGCGACGGGTCGACCGCGACGTACACCGGCAGACCGCTCTGCGTGGTGGACCGGGTGACCGTGTACCGGCCGATCGCGAGCGTGGCGGCGTGGCTCGCCATGGGTTCGGCGGTGTGCCACACGAACGTGGTCTTCCCGCCGCTGGTCCGCCGGCTCTTCAGCTCGCCGTTGGAGACGGCCGTCAGCCCCTTCGGGACGGTGACGGTCAGGTCGTAGGACGCCTTGTCGGACGGGTGGTGGCTGCCGGGGAACCAGGCCATGGAGCCGGTCGGTTCGCCGAGCGCCAGTGCCCCGTCGGCGGTGGGCAGCCAGCCCTCCTCGGAGCCGTCCGGGTCGGTGATCGTCCGGGGCCGGCCGGAGTAGTCCACCGTCACCTCGAAGGTCTCGCCCTCGGCCAGTCGGTCGCTCGGGCGGACGGTGAGTTCCTGGCCTTCGCGGTCGGTGCCGGCCTCGTGGCCCTCCACGACGACCTTCGAGACGTCGAGGCCGGTCAGGTCCAGATCGAACGCGTCCAGGTCCTGGGTGGCGCGGGCCGTGATCACGGCCTTGCCGGTCAGCCGCTCGCCGTCGGGGTCGTAGGCGAGGGTCAGGCCGTAGTGGGAGACGTCGTAGCCGCCGTTGCCCGCCTTCGGGAAGTACGGGTCGCCCACGCCGGACGCACCGTGGTGCGCGCCGTCCTCCGAACCCCCGTCGCAGCCGCTGAGGGCGAGGGCGGTGGTCAGCAGTAAGGCGGCCGGGACAAGGCGTACGGATCGGGACATGTCAGAGATCCTATGGGGAGGGCGGGTCCGGACAAGGAGGCGTGACACCATCCCTACGTGCTCGACATCGGCTACGCCCTCTCCAACCGCTTCCCGGACCCGCCGCAGACGGACTACCGCCGCGCGGACGTCCACGCCCTGCGCCACGACCTGTTCTGCGGGGACGTCTACCTCGCCGACGCCAAGGCGGACCGGGAGTTGTCCACAGCCTGGGGATGGGTGCCGGTGCTCGACTTCGCGTGGGCGCTGTGCGACATCGTGGAGCGGATCGACCGGGATCCGGCGGGCTCCCGCGCCTCCCGCCCCCAGTACGCCGAGCTGGACTTCACCGAGTCCACCGACCGCATGCTCTTCGAGCGCCGCTTCGGCTGGGTGGACATCGAGGCCGACTGGATGCCGGCCGAGGAACCCCCGCTCACCTTCTCGCACGCCGAACTGCGCCGTGAGTCCCGCGACTTCCTGCACGACCTGCTCGCCGACCTGATCGACCTGCACGAGGACCTGGGCGAGAACCCGGCGATCTGGACGCTCCAGGCGAAGTTCCCGAGGGTCGGGTGACCCCCCTCCGGGCTCCCTTCATGACCCTCCCCTGACGCTCCCCCGGCCTTCCCCTCGCCCCTCCTCCCCAGGCCCCCGCTCAGCCCTCCACCCTGATCCCCAGCTGCCCCGCCAGCACCGGCGCCAGGTCCAGCAGCTGCCCGGCGCTGATCACCGCTCCCGCCAGCCGGTCCACCCCCGCCGCGAGGGTGAGTTCCGAGGCGCCGCGCAGGTCGACGTCCGTCAGGGTCGCCGCGGTGAGGTCGGCGGATCTCAGCGCGCAGTCCACGAACTCGACCCGCTCCAGCCGGGCCCCGCCGAAGTCCGGCTCGACCAGGACGCAGGACTCGAAGACGACGTCCCGCAGCCGCGCCTGACGCAGGTTCAGATAGTCGATCTTGCCGCCGCGGACCACCACCCGCTCCAGTACGGCGCCGTGCAGCTGCGTGCCGCCCAGCCGGGCGTCCACCAGCTCCACGTCCCGCAGGGTCGACTCGGCGAGCTGGGTGCCGACGCCCCGGATGCCGGTGAGGACCGAGTCGAGCAGCCGGGCGTGGTGCAGCCGTGTCCCGTCCAGCGCGCAGCCGGTCAGCGCGCAGTCCATGAAGCGGGCGCCCGCGCCGTCCTGCCCGGCGAGGTCCGTCTCGCGGAACTCCAGCCCGTCGTAGTCCCCGTCGGGTTCCAGCTCCCCGCCCCCGTACGGCTCCAGGGCCGGCAGCCGCACCTCCGGCCGCCGCGCGCTCTTCACGCCTGTCGCCTTGCCCGCCCCGCCCGCCCCGCCTGCCCGTGTCCTCGCCATCCCCCCATGCTGCACCCCGGCACTGACAATCCCCGGCCCGCCCTTGACCTCGACCAGACTTGAGGTCGGAGGGTGGGAGCGCAGAAGTCCGAAGGACCGCACTCTTTGGGGGAAACCACATGCACGCCGTCCGTCTGCACGCCTACGGCCCCGCCGAGAACCTCACCTACGAGCAGGTCGAGGATCCCGCCCCCGGCCCGGGCCAGGTCCGTATCGCCGTGGCGGCCGCCGGGGTGCACCTGCTCGACACCGCGCTGCGCGAGGGCATGAAGGGCCCCGCGCCGGAGCCCGCGCCACTGCCCACCGTCCCCGGGCGCGAGGTCGCCGGTGTGGTCGAGGCGCTCGGCGAGGGGACCCCGGACTCCTGGCTCGGCAAGCGGGTCGTCGCCCACCTCGGCTTCGCTCCCGGCGGCTACGCCGAACTGGCCGTCACCGACGCCGGCCGTCTGCACGAGATCCCGGCGAACCTGGACCCGGCCCAGGCCGTCGCCATGATCGGCACGGGCCGTACGGCACTCGGCATCCTCCAGTTCGCCGAGCCCGGCCCGGACACGGTCGCCGTGGTCCCCGCGGCGGCCGGCGGCATCGGCACGCTCCTCGTGCAGTACGCCCGCAACGCCGGCGCCACCGTCGTGGGTCTGGCCGGCGGCCCCGGGAAGACGGCGCTGGTCGCGGCGAACGGCGCCGATCTCGCCGTCGACTACAAGGACCCCGCCTGGCCCGACAAGGTCCGCGCCTTCCTCGGCGGCCGCACCGCGGACGTCGTCTTCGACGGCGTCGGCGGGGACGTCGCCCGCAAGGCGATCGCCCTCCTCGGCCCGCGGGGCAGGCACATCGTCTTCGGCTGGTCGGCCGAAGGCCTCGGCGACGCACAGGGCCTCTTCGTCGAGGGTGTCTCCGAGTCGGTGCTCGGGCCGGTGATGCTGGAGAAGGCGGGCGGTCTGCGGGCTCTGGAGACGCGCGCCCTCACCGAGGCCGCCGAGGGCCGGCTCACCCCGGCCGTGCACCGCTTCCCGCTCGCCGAGGCCGCCGCCGCGCACCGCGCCCTTCAGACGCGGGGAACGACCGGAAAGGTGGTGCTGGAGCCCTGACCGGCGACCGGTCCGCGGCCTCGGACCGCATCACCCGTCCGGGGATGCAATACCTCCCGATTCATGGTCTTCTGGCCCAATGAGCGTCACCCGGACAGGTGAATCCGCCGCCCCGCGGCAGGAACCCGACCCACACCGCTGGTGGGGCCTGGTGATCATCGCCCTCGCCCAGCTCATGGTCGTCCTGGACGCCACGATCGTGAACATCGCGCTGCCGTCCGCGCAGCGGGCACTGGGGATGTCCGACGGCAACCGCCAGTGGGTCATCACGGCCTACACGCTCTCCTTCGGCGGCCTGCTCCTGCTCGGCGGCCGCATCGCCGACCTGGTGGGCCGCAAGCGCACCTTCGTCATCGGGCTCATCGGCTTCGCCGCCGCCTCCGCGTTCGGCGGCGCGGCCACCACCTCGGGCATGCTGTTCATCGCCCGTGCCCTCCAGGGCGCGTTCGCCGCCCTGCTGGCCCCGTCCGCGCTCAGCCTGCTGACGACGACGTTCACCGACCCCAGAGAGCGCGGCAAGGCCTTCGGGATCTACGGCGCCCTCGCCGGCAGCGGCGCCGCGATCGGCTTCATCGTCGGCGGGCTGCTCACCGAGTACCTCAACTGGCGCTGGTGCCTCTACGTCAACGTGCCCATCGCGATCGTGGCCGTCCTCGGCGCCCTCGCCCTGCTCCACGACAGCCCCGGCCACCCCGCCCGCCTCGACGTGCCCGGTGTGCTGCTGGGGTGCAGCGGCCTGGTCGCGATCGTCTACGGCTTCAGTGAGGCCGAGTCGCGCGGCTGGACCGACGCGCTGGTGCTGGGCCTGTTCGCGGCCGGGATCGTGCTGCTCGCGGCGTTCGTGTGGTGGCAGCGCCGGGCCCCGGTGCCGCTCCTGCCCCTGCATGTCGTCAAGGACCGCAACCGGGCGGGCTGCTTCCTGACCATGGGCCTGGCCATCATCGGCATGTTCGGCGTGTTCCTGTTCATGACCTACTACCTCCAGGTCATCCTCGGCTACTCCCCGGTGCAGACGGGCCTCGCCTTCCTGCCGCTGACCGCCGCGATCATCACCGGCTCCACCCAGATCTCCGCCCGGCTGATCAACCGCGTCCCGCCGCGCATGCTGATGGTCCCCGGCATGCTCCTGGCCGCCGGCGGCATGGTGATCCTCACGCAGATGACGGTCGACTCGTCCTACACGAGCGAGATCCTGCCCGCGCTGCTCCTGATGGGCCTCGGCATGGGCCTGACCTTCATGCCGGTGTTCTCTACGGCCACCGCCGGGGTCGCGCCGCAGGACGCCGGCGTCACCTCGGCCACCCTCAACACCTCGCAGCAGGTCGGCGGTTCCATCGGTACCGCGCTGCTCAACACGATCGCCACCACCAGCGGCACCGCCTACATCACGGCCCATCTCGCCGACCCGGCCCAGCGGGACCTCGTCACCCGCGAGGGCATCGTCCACGGCTACACGGTCGCCCTGTGGTGTGCCGCCGGGATCATGCTGCTGGCCGGCCTGGTCGCGGGCCTGATGGTGACGACCCGCCCGCCGAAGCACGAGGCCGCGGCACGGACGGCCGCCCCGGAGTCGGTGGCCTGACGGACACCCGCCCCCAGCCCCTTCCCACGCGCCTGCCCTAGTGGCGCCCGGCCACCCGGTCCGCGATCCGTGCCAGCCGCGAGGAGCCGGCGCTGTGCCGCTCGGTCTCCCGACGGTCGGCGGCGCGATAGGTGGCGTACATGCCCTGCACGCCCAGCCAGCGCAGCGGCTCCGGCTCCCAGCGGCGCACCTTGTGCCCGACCCACGGCAGACCGGTCAGGGCGGTGGGCCCGGCCTCGCCGGAGTCCAGCCGGACCAGGTCGCACAGGGTCCGCCCGGCGAGGTTGGCGGTGGCGACGCCGGACCCGACGTAACCGCCCGCCCAGCCGAGGCCGCCGGCCCGGTCCAGGGTGACCGTCGCGCACCAGTCGCGCGGCACGCCCAGCACCCCCGACCAGGCGTGCGAGACCCGCACCCCGGCCAGCGCGGGGAAGAACCCGACGAGGATCTCCCGCAGCGCCTCGACCGTCGCGGCCTGCGTCCGCCCGTCGTGGTCCGTCCGCGACCCGAAGCGGTACGGCACCCCGCGCCCGCCGAGCGCGATCCGCCCGTCGGCGGTCCGCTGGGCGTACATGTAGGCGTGCGCCATGTCGCCCAGCGTCTCGCGCCCGTCCCAGCCGACCTCCGCCCACTGCTCGTCGGTGAGCGGTTCGGTGGCGATCATCGAGGAGTTCATGGGCAGCCAGGTCCGCTTCTCGCCCTTCAGCGCGGCGGTGAAGCCCTCCGTGCACCGCAGGACGTACGGCGCCCGCACGGTCCCGTACGGCGTGACGGCCCGTCCGGCGTGGATCTCGGTCACCGGGGTCGACTCGTGGATGTCCACCCCGAGCGCCTCGACGACGGCCGCCAGCCCCTTCACCAGCCGCACCGGGTGCACACGGGCGCCGTGCGGCGTCCAGCTCGACCCGACGGCCCCGGCCACCCGCACCCGCCGGGCCGTCTCCCGGGCGTCGTACAGCTCGCGGTCGTTCTCCCCGTAGGCCAGTTCGTGGGCGTGGAAGTCCTTCAGCCGGGCCAGCTGCGCGGGTGTCCTGGCGACCTCCAGGACACCGCCCCGGTGGATGCCGGCGTCGATGCCCTCGGCCTGAGCGACCCGTACGACCTCGTCGACGGTGTCGTTCATGGCCCGCTGGAGCCGTACGGCGGCCTCGTGGCCGTGCAGCGCGGCATACCGGTCGCGGCCCGCGATGCCGTTGTAGAGCCACCCGCCGTTGCGCCCGGAGGCGCCGTAGCCGCAGAACCGCTGCTCCAGCACGGTGACCCGCAGGTCCGGGGCCGCCTTCTTCAGGTAGTACGCGGTCCACAGTCCCGTGTACCCGCCGCCGACGATCACGACGTCGGCGGACGTGTCACCGGCGAGCGGCTCCCGGACCGCCGGGAGGCCGTCGTCCGCGTACCAGAACGAGATCCCGCCGTTGACGACACCGCTGACGACACCGCTTGCCGAGCTGCTCATGGCCGGACGTTAACCCGGCCCGGCCGCCCCTGTCTCCTTCGGATTCCGTACTCTTGCACGCCTTCTGACCAGCGGCCGGCAGGCCAGTCCGACGAGGACGGAGACGAAGTGACCGAGGTCCGTGAAGGTCGGCCCGGTGGTCAGCGGGTATCCGTACACGAGGAGCACGGCCGCGAGATACGCGTACCGCCAGGGGGTGCGGATCCGGTACACGAGCACCGCGACGACCCCGGCCAGCGCGTAGCTCACGCCGACGTCCAGGGTGTCGGCCGCCGACGCCGGGGCGAGGCCCTCGCCGATCGCCCGGGCCAGCGCGCCCTCGCTGATCAGCGTCGCCAGCACATGCGCCGCCCCGCACACCACCAGCCAGCGCAGGGTCCCCAGCCAGCGCTCCGCCTGGGCGTGGAAGACGGAGTACAGCACGGCGTACGGCAGCCAGTACCCGCCGTCGATCCACATCGCGCTCGTCACCAGCACCCGTACGGGATGCCTCGACAGCTCATGGATGTTGGTGGACCGCCGGCGCAGGAACTCCTGCTCGAACTCGGGGGACATGTGGTGCAGGGCGACCGTGGTGACGAACAGGATCCCCAGCCACACATAGGTGCCGGGGGCGCTGCGGACGTACGCCCACACCGCCCGCCGGGCCCCGGCCATTCGCATGAGCCCCTTCACACCCGCCAGTATCGTCCGCAACGTCACCGGGATTCGGGACGCGCCGGTGCCGGAACGGCGGGCTCGCCCTCACACCCGCAGCAGCTCCAGCGGATCCCGCCCCCGGCCGCCGGCCTCGGCGTACAGGGCCATGGCGAGTTCCGGGGCGGCGAGCAGGGCCGCCCCGGCGGGGTTCCCCGTGGCGCGGGCGGCCAGGCCGAGCCCGACCCAGCTCTCGGGATCGCCGTCGCCACGCGCGATGCGGGCCCGGAACGCGTCGAGCGCCTCGGACACACGGCCCGTGACCAGGGCTACGTCCTCCGGCCGGGCTCCTTCGACGACGGCGCCCGGGTCGTCGCGGACGTCCGGCCCGGCGAGGCCCGCGGGCTCGGCCAGGATCCGGCGCAGCAGCACCGCCCGGGTGTCGAGACCGCGTGCCGGGCGGCCGGGCGCGAGGGTGGGCGCGGGGGTGGAGGCGGGGTCGGACGCGGGCGGCGGCGCACCCCGCCCCAGGGCCTCCGCGTGGGCGCGGACCGTCCGCGGGTCGGGGCGCAGGTGGTACGCCCGCCAGGTCGCGCGGTGGTCCGAGACGGCGAGGTCGGCCGCGGCCCGGCAGCGGGCGTCGACCGGTTCGGCGAGCCAGGGTTCGAGCGTTGCGGACAGTTCGGCGACCAGCCGCCGCCCGAGGACGGTGAGTTCCTCCGCGTCGGCGAGCGAGCGCAGCGCGTGGGCGGTCTGGGCGCGCCAGAGCGCGAACTCGAACCGCCCGAGGGGGTGTTGGCGCCGCCGCCAGAACCCGGTGACCCCGTGGAAGGCGTACACGCCCTGCAACAGCCCGCCGAGCGGCCGCGGGTCGTCGCGCCAGGGGGCGTAGCGCAGGCGGGTGCCCGGGTCCTCGTGGAGGGTGAACAGGTGCATGAGGGCGCTGAGTTTGTTGTGCTGGAACTCGTGCACCAGCGTCGCGGCGAACTGTTCGGCGTCGTCCGGCACGGAGGCCAGGGCCGCACCGAAGGCGTCGCCGGAGGAGGCGCTGTGCGGCCGGAACCGCTCGGCGCGCGGCCGGGGCACGACCACGGACAGTCCCCGGGCCAGCGCCCCGGCCTCCTCCGCCCCGGTCTCCCGCAGCACGGCCCAGGCTCCGGCGAACAGTTCCCGCCAGTCGTCGGCCCGGTCGAGCGGCTCGGGCGCGGCGGGGCCGCGCAGCACGCGGTACGGGTCGAGGTCGTCGAGGACCAGCACACATCCGTCGGCGCTCAGCTCGGCCGGCGTGTGCCAGCCGGGCCCGGGCACGGCCCGCCCGGCGACGGTGACCCGTCCGCCGTCGGCGGCCACCTCGGCGGTGCTCCAGCCGGTCCCGTCCACCCGCATCGCCCCGACGAGCGGCAGGACCGCCCACCCGTGCCGTACGGGGACGTCGGTACGGAACTCCAGCCCCGCGAGGATCGCCGCGCTCGCCGCGAGGGCGTGCAGGTGTCCGGTGTGCACCCACAGCGGCGCGTCGTCCTCGGCGCTGCCACGCAGCCGGCGCAGGGTGTGCGCGGCCCAGACACCGACCGCCGGATACGCCAGCACCCGCTCCGCAGCCCGCGCGTCCGCCTCCCAGGCCCGCACCAGCAGCCGCCACCCGTCCACCACCGACGGCAACGGCCCGGCCGGCACCCCCGCGGCCGCGTCCAGGAACGCCCGCACGACCAGCAGCCGCCAACTTCGCTCACCGGCACACAGGGCATCCACGGCCGCCACCCCGCCGCCTCCGGCCAGCAGTTCGTGGAAGGAGGAGGGGGGGAGGGTGTGGTGGGTGGGGGTGTGGGCCGCAGGGGTACGTGCGGAGGTGTGCTGCACGGCGGGCGCCTAGACCTCGCGCGGCGGCTGGTACCCACCGAAACTGCCCGCGGGATCGTCGATCCGGCTGAGCAGACGACGGAGGCAGGCATCGGCCGACGGGAGGTCCAGGCCGGGCCAGGCATCGAGCGGCACCCCGCTGAGATCGACCAGCTCGGAGTCGACTACCGATTCCTGCATGACACTGCCCCCGAATGCTGGATAGGACTGAAATGCGATCCAATACCACCTTTTCAGCGGTTTTCAGACCACTTGATCGACTCTAGTGCATCACCGGCATCACCTATCGCAACCGCACGGAATCTTTCCGAATCGGATGATCGGATGCGCGAGGCGGGTAGAACGTTGTGCGTGAGAGAACTGGATCGGCCCGCAAGGGAGTTGTGCGACCGGACGGCACGCCCGGGACGGAAGGACTGAGCCCTGTGGCAGCACCGGACGCGCATCAGGGACTGGACCCGCTCCGCGTGGCGGAGGTGATGGTCCGAACGGCCACGCACACCCGCAAGCCGCAGCGGCGCGGCTCCGGCTACCGCGTGGGGCCCCGCTGGCTGCTCACCGCCGCGCACGTCGTCCGTCAGGCCGAGGAAGGCGCCACCCGGGTCCGGTTCGAGGCGGACCGCGCCGACGAGTGGACCGCTCGGGCCACGGTCGTCCTCGCCTCCGTCCCCGCGGACGTGGCACTCCTGGAGATCACCGAGGAGCCGCCGCCCGGCCCCCACGCCGCGCCGGTCGAGCCTCCGGCCTACGGCGGTCTCCCCGACACGGACGTGCATCTGCCGTGCAGCGCGCTTGGCTACCCCCGCTTCAAAATGCGCACCGACCGGACACACCTCCTGGACGACGGCTCGCCCTCCCGGTACCGCGACTCCTGCCATGCGACCGGCCTGACCTCCGTGCTGTCCAACCGCCGCGAGGGCACGCTGGAACTCGCGGTCACCCCGCCCGCCGCCGACCCGGACCCGGACCACTCCCCCTGGGAGGGCATGTCGGGTGCGGCCGTCTGGCACGACGGCACCCTCGTCGGCCTGGTCGGCGCACATCACCGATCGGACGGACTGGGCCGCCTCGCCGCGGTCCGGGTGAGCCGCTGGTACGCCCTGCTCGGCCGGACGGAACTCACCACCCTGCACGCCTGCGCCGGACTGCCTCTGTCCGCGGCCGACCTGACACATCCCGCCCCCGGCCGGGAGGCCCCCTCGGCCCCGGCCTCCCTCACCCAGTTGCCCGTCGACATTCCGCTCGGCGCACTGAACGGCCTGGCCGGCGCGTTGACCGCCCTTCCCTCCGTCGCCCGGCGCACCACCCTCGATCTGGTGCTGTCCGGCATCGACCCGGCGATCGCCGCCATGAGCCCCCGCTCGGACTCTCTGCGCCCCGACGTGTTCGGGATCCTGCGGACGTGTCTGCACTATCCGGGCACACTGGATCAACTGCTGGAGGCGATACGGTTGTTGGAGGGCGACTCCGTCGGGGTGGCCCGCGTTGACCGGGAGGCTGCGGCACTGGCCCGGCGCTACCGCCGCACCCGGTGAGCACAGTGACCTGATATCGCATGCCCGGCAGGGTGCGGGGTTTCATCCCCCGCGCGGTGGGTCATCATCAGGAGGATGTGAGCAGCCAGCATCCAACGAGCCGGGGGGAAGGGGTTTGGCCGTCATGGAGCCGACTGTGGCCGCCGTCGAGTCCAGCCTGGTCGATCTCGCGGGGGTATCTCTTGAAACGCTGCGCTCCATTGACAGTCGAGTTCTTGCCGCCTCCGTGCGGGAGCTGCTTCCGGCGATCGACCACCAGCAGGCCAGTGTCGCCGGCGTCGACCCCGGCCCCGGCGAGCGTTTCGACTGACGCCGGGGCCCGCGCATGAGCGCAGAGGCACCCCTGCCTCGTCATCACCTGCCGCCCGCGAGGCTGGCCGAGCTGATGCGTGGCGAGGGCGGCCCGGCCACGCTCGACCTCCTGCTGGGCGGGGAACGGAGCCGCCGTCTGTTGTTGCTGCGGATCCTCGACGACACCACCGATCTCGGCCCCGCATGGAACCTGATCAGCAAGGCACAGAGCATCGCCCCACAGGTCGTCGACGAGGTACTCATGTATCCGCAGACGGGTATGTGGCTGACCACGGCACTGCGTCGACTGCGCGGCAGGGCACCGGTGGAGGAGCCTCCTCTGTGGGTGGAACTCGGCCACATGGGCGCCCTCGCAGCTGCCGCGGCCCTGCGGGCGGGGCTCGACTTCACCATCCAGGTCCCCGTGCGGCACGGCCGGGTACCACTGCCGACGCTGGGTTGTGCGGTGCTGCCCATGGCCGAGCCCTGGGGATACGCCACGGTACGGGCGGAGGCCGAACACGCGGTGGTCGAGACGGCCGGGGCCGAGGTGGCGATCCCGCGGACGACCGCATCGGCGGCACCCGGCTGGCACCCGGTACGCCGGCTCAGAGTCGGCCCGCGCGAGCACCGGCTCGACATCGCTCTGGACGACGTGGACCCGTACCGCACGTATCCGCAACCGACGGAACCGCGTCCGCTGTCCGGCGAGGCCGCGGAGCAGTGGCGGCAGCTGTTGGAGCAGGCGTGGGACGTGCTCCTGACCGAGCAGCCCGAAACCGCCCGGGCCATGCAGCGGGGCCTGCTGTCGCTGACCCCGACTCCCGCGGGAGAGAGATTTCGGCCACGCAGTGTAAGCGCCGGGGATGCCTTCGGCGGCGTCGAAGCCTCGGAACCGGACGACGCAGTTCAGCTGGCCGTCACCCTCGTCCACGAGTTCCAGCACACCAAACTGGGCGGGTTGCTGCATCTGGCGCCCCTGCTGACCCATGACTCCGGGGAGCCGACGGAGCTGTGGTACGCACCCTGGCGGAACGACCCCCGGCCCATCGAAGGCCTGCTCCAGGGCATCTACGCGTTCATGGGGATCGTCCGATTCTGGCGCGAGCACCGCAAGACCGATGCCACGCAACCCGCCATGGCACACTTCGAGTTCGCGCTGTGGCGGACCCAAGTGGCGAGAGCCATGGAACAGGTGCGTCGCCACCGTCGTCTGACGCCGCTCGGCACCGCCCTGCTCGAAACATTGCGCGACCACTGCTCGCAATGGCTGGCGGAACCGGTTCCCGAGGAGAGCCTGGCCCTGGCGCGGTTCTGCGCCGACGACCACGTCGCCCGGTGGCGGGCCCACCACTTGCGGCCTTCCACGCCGGCGGTCGACGCGGCCGTACGCGCGTGGCTCGACAGCGCAGGCGGGCCGCCCGTCTCTCTGGAGTCCGCGCCAGAGACCGTGTCCGATCCCTCGGCACGCTGGCTGGACAGCCTGACGGTCCTCGTCCGCCACCGCCTCAGCAGCAGGGACGACGACCGGATCTCACGCGACGGGCCCGAAAAGGCCGCGGCCAGGGTCACCGGAGCGCTGACCGGGGACGCCCTGCTGGCTCTGGACGACGCCACGGCAGCACGGCACGCGTACCTGGCGGACCTGACCGCCGAACCCGGTTCGGCCGCGGCCTGGGCGGGCCTCGGCCGCGCCCTCACCATGGCGGGCACCGACCCGGAGGCGGCCCGCCTGCTGTGCCGCCACCCGGAACGAGCCCGAGCGGTACACCAGGCCCTGTTCCGCGTCACGGGCAGTGCACCGGACCCGGTCCGGCTCGCCACCTGGCTCGGCTCACCCCCGGTCTGACCGGCCGGCCTCACATCGGCATCGGGTCGATGTCGCAGTCGAGCCGCTCCCGGGCGCGGGCCTGCGCGGTCGCCGGGTGGGCGACGGACTCGGCGGAGCGCAGACGTGGCTCGTCCAAGGCCCTCTCCATACGTGCCAGGGTGTCCGCGCGCAGTGCCTCACCCTCCGGCTCCTCGCCGAGAGCGATGAGATCCAGGGAAAGGTTCGCCGCACCCACCAGAGTGGTCGGGTGGTTCTCCCCCAGCCGCGCACGGCACAACGCCACTGTCCTCTCGCCCAGTTCACGGGCTTCAACCAGCTGCCCCAGCACACTCAGGTCGCTCGCCAGATTGATGGCACAGGCCAGCACGATCGGATGGCTGTCCCCGAGACGCCCCGACAGTGACTCCAGTGCCGCCTCGTCCAACTGCCTGGCCTCCCGCGGCCGGCCCAGCAGTCGCAGCGTCACCGCCAGGTCGACATCGGCCGCCATGACGTGCGGATGGTCCGGTTGGAAGATGGTGCGGAAGCGTTCACTGGCCCGCTCGCCGCGCTCTCTGGCGGCCTCCAGGTCGCCGTCGTACCGCAACGCCACCGACAGCGCGAGCGCTGCCGTCAGGGACTCCGGGTGGGTCTCGCCGTACCGACGGGTGAACTGGTCGAACGTCTCGCGCGCCAGTCGCAGCGCGGTGACGTGGTCGCCCTCCTTGCGGCAGGCCTCGCTCAACTGGCGCATGCTCCGCAGAGTCGTGGGGTTCTCGGGCCCGAAGGTCGCCCGGTAGCCGTCGACGACCGCCTGTTGGAGCGACCGCGCGCCGACGTAGTTGCCGGTCTCGCGTACGTCGACGGCGACACTCGCCTCGGTCACCAGCGCCTGCTGATGGTCGCGACCGAACAGCCGCACCTTCATGACGTGCGTGCGCCGGTCCAGCTCCAGCGCCCGCTGGAACTCGCCGACCAGCCGAAGGCTCACCCCGAGGTTGTGGGCGGTGACGAGCGTGGTGGGATCGTCCTCACCGAAGGCGCGCAGAGAGCGCTGATAGGCCGTCTCGTCCAGTTCGGCACCCGCGACGAAGTCGCCCTCGTGGCGGCGCACGGCGGCTTCGAGGTTCAACGCCACCAACGCGTCCTCGCGGGTGTCCTCCTGATCCGCGGGCGCGGTGCGGGTGTAGACGTCCTTGAGCACGGAGACGACCTCGGAGGCCTCGTCGTGGCGTCCCACCATCAGGTACAGGAAGCCCAGCCACCAGCCCATCAGCAGGGTCTGCTGGTCCTCCTGCCCGAAGAGCCGCTGCCAGGTCTCCCAAGCCTGCTCCGAGAACTCGATGGCGACCCGGTGATCACCCCAGTACCAGAGGTACTTGGCGACGTTCATCACCAGCGCGCGCACCCACGGCTGGTCGGACTCGACGGCGGTGGATGCGATGACATGACCGTACAGCTCCGCGTAGCGAGGCCAGTTGGCAGCCTGGTTGGGTCCCTTCGGGTCGGCGGCGGCCAGCAGTGTGTGAGCCCCATTGCGCATGCGTTTCTGTTCCTCGGGGGTCATCCGGTGGATCAGCACGGCCTGGACGAGGCGGTGCATCTCGATCGAGTTGGTCCGGTGGTCGATACGGGCGAGCGAGTAACGGTTGACCTCCCGTATGGCCCGGGCCAACCGCATCGGGTCGTTGAGCGCCCGGTCCAGCGCGGGGTCGATCCGGGAGCCGCCGAGGCCGGAGAAGATCGAACGCGAGATGGGGTCGGGCGCGAAGTAGGAGCACAACTGGAGCAGCCGCAGCGCGGTGGGGCTGCGGGTCTCCAGGTGGTCGAGGGAGACGTTCCAGGCGGCCGCGACCGGCAACTGGTAGTCCGGGGGCGGGGAGACTTCGAGGAGTTCATTGCGCTTGTGCTCGAACAGACGCAGATACTCCGAGACGGGCATGCCGGTCTCGGCACGCCAGGCCGCGGCCTGCTCCAGGGCAAGCGGAAGGTCACCGAGCGCCTCGGCGAGGAGGTCGGCGTCGGCGTCGGCGAGTTCCTCGCCGTAGGCGCTGGAGCGGCGCAGCAGCAGCTTGCTCTCGTCCCGCGTGAAGACGTCGACCTCGAGGGAGGGACCCACCACGCTCCAGCGCCGGTTGCGGGAGGTGACGAGGATGGTGCCGCTGCCGCCGGTGGGGAAGTAGTCACGCACCCGCTCGGGGCTGTCGGCGTTGTCGAAGATCAGCAGCCAGCGGGAGTACGGCCGCCCCTCACGCAGTGCCTCGCGCACGGCGGGTCCGGCGATGTTCGCCTCGGCGCTGCTGACCAGTCCGAGCCGCTGGGCCAGTTCCACCAGAGCCTGGCCGATCTGACCGGGGCGCTCTGCGGGGATCCACCACACGATGTCGTACTCGGACTGGTGCCGATAGGCGTACTCGATCGCCAGCTGGGTCTTGCCCACCCCGCCCATGCCGTGGATCGCCTCGGGCAGCACGGTGGTCGTGCCCTCCCGCAGCCGCTCGCCCAGACGTTCGAGAAGGTCCGCCCGGCCGGTGAAGTTCGGGTTGCGCGGGGGAATGTTGCCCCAGACCCGCGGCGTCGTCGACTGCCCGCTCTCCACCGTGGGCTGTTGCTGGGTGGTCGCCATGGCCGTGGCTCCTTCTGATGTCGTCCCGAACCCCCTGGGGGCTGGTGCGGATTCCTCGTGACCCCATCCGTCGATCCGGGGCCCGAAGTCGGCAGGATCCGCTGTCCGGGCGGGCCTCGGGGCGCCGTCCTTGCTCAGGCTGACGGAGTGCTGCCGGTCGTACTCGTCCAGCGCCCGCGCCAGTTGCCCGGCACGCGCAAGAAATCTCTGTCCGGAGAGGGCTGACAGGGCCGCCAGTTCGACCCTCAGGAACGCCACGTTCCGTACGGTGACCCGTGGGACCTCGGCCGTCTCCCACGGATCCCCGGCGCCGCCCGGCCCGGGTTCCGTGCCCGGCACGGGAACCGCCGTCAGCGACCTCACCTCGTGCAGGACCCGCACGGTGTCCCGACGCCGGGACAGGGCCAGTAACTCCTCGCGGATGTTGGGGCTGAAGGTGAAGACCACATCGGCAGCCCGGTCCGCCTCCCCGCCCGCGCGCCGTACGAGGCCGCTCATCAGCAGTTCGCTGAGGTGGGCGGGACCGGCACCGGGCGTCGACGCGGTGACGGCCGCCATGACCGGCAGCGTCAGCGGGGCCGCTGCCAACCGGGTGGCCAGCCCGAACGCGGTGGGCGAGGCCGCGGCCCGGTACTCCGAGACCCGCTCCCAGGGAGGCACCGCGCTGGCGGGGTCGGGCACGTCGTCGATCCACGGCACGGCCCGCGCCGCGTCGGCCCGCCGCTTCCACTCATGGGCACGCAGGCCGGACATGTCCGCCCATCCGCGGCGGTGCCCGGTCACCAGGCCGACCCAGCCGGACAGGGACCGCTCGGTCAGCTCCAGAACGGGGACCGGCATCACGCCCGCCCGGTCACGGCCGTCGTCGACGGGTTCGAGGGGGGACGTCCGCAGTTCCCATCGCAGTGCGGTGTTCGGCGCCCAGGGGCCGTCGGCCCGCAGCCGCATCCGGTAGACATCGAGTCCGGTGCGGAACCACAGCCGTTGCGGAGGTAGTTGCAGCACCGCGACCGGCTCTGCGCGGCCGAGTTCACGCAGCAGCGGCTGCACGGCGTCCGACCGCCAGCCCGCGGCGAGGCCGTCGGTCAGCACCAGCACCACCCGGCGGTCGGCGTCGTCCTCGGGCAGATCCGCGAGCCGGATCCTGGCCGGTTCGGTGTCGTCCGAACACAGCAACCGCGTGGTGTACACCGGGCCCAGAACGCCGGAGTTGGTGACCGCGTCGACGAGCCGGCCGATCCGCGTGTCCCACACGCGCATGGTGACGTGGTCGTCCACGACGATCAGGACGGCAGGGGGCTCGGCCGCGTCCGGTGTGGCCAGTCCGCCCAGTGCCTGTAGCGCCGCGTGGAGGGACGCCTCGTCAGAAGTCGGTGCCATTGCTGATCGTGAACCATCGTCACACCGCATAAGCACTCTCTGAGCGTCCAGGGCTGCTGGCCGCCGCGGAAAGCGGGAGGAGGCCCCGCATTGCGCGGGCATGCGTGACATCCACGTGCCCAGACTGGCAGCGGTCAGCCTGGGGTGCAAGGCGGCAGGCCACAAAGGGTGACACGATGAAACATGGGCACGCGGTCGTACCAGCGTGGCACCGCGGGATGTACTGCGCAAGGGTGCCTCGGCCGCGCCATCACCTGACCGTACGAGGGACGAACCCTCCCTTGACGCCCGCCCCGGCCCGACCGCCGGCCCGCCTAACGGACCCCCGGCCTCCGAGGAACGCGACCCGCTCCGATCGGCCATGACGGCCTACACCGGCCCGGGTGGGCTCGGCTTGCGGTCCGGGTCGTCCAGCAGAATGGCCAGATGGCGTCCCACGTGCTGGTCCCAGCCGTCGGGCCCGAGGGCCAGCGCCTCCTTGCGCCACTCCCGGACCCGGTCCTCCAGACCGCCCAGCCCCCGGTCCTGGAGGATCTCCCCGACGGCGTCGTGGAAGGACGGGTCGGAGCAGTCCCGACGGTGCCAGATCATCGCCGGCACCCCCGCCCGCAGCCCGGCCAGCACCTCGCGCCGGCCCGCGCCCGAGTCCTCGCCGGGCGGCTCGCTGAGCACCAGGCACACCGCGTGCCGGTCCTCCTTCAGCTCACGCTCCAGATGGAAGAAGTACGCCCCGTCCTGCGCCGGACGGCTCCAGTGCGGGTGGCTGTCCGCCGGCCGCTCGCTCAGCTGCCGCCACTTGGTGTGCCAGGGGCGGTGCCAGGCGGCACGCTGCAACCGCTCCAGGCTTCTCACCACCACCGGATAGTCCAGGGCGAGCGGGGTCGGCGCCGGGGAGTCGGACTCCTTCCACCACCACTCCACGGGCTCGTTCAGCAGTTCCCACGGCAGGACGAACTCGAGGATCACCGGCTGACGCAGGTCCGCCCAGCGGCTCTCGGTCTCCTCCACCAGCCGCTCCACCACCCCCGGCAGCGCCTCCCGCCGCAGATGGACGGTCTCGCCGCGCACCGGGTGCCAGCCCTCGGAGTCGGACTGGCGCCAGTGCGAGACGTAGTAGCGGTCCGCCTCGACCCGGTCCGGCTCGAACTGGATCAGCAGATACGCGGGCACCAGCGAGGGCTCCGGCTGCGGGAACTCCGAGTGCTGCCAGTCCGCCAGCAGCGTGTCCACCCCCAGCGGCCCGGCCTGCTCCCGGTTGAAGCGGCGCAGCCGCTCCGCGGCGTCCGCCCGTCCGTCCTCCAGCAGCCATTCCGCGGTCAGCGAGAGGAACGCCATGCTCGGCGGCAGCTCACCGTGCGGGGTGTTCTCGCCCGCGAGCCGCAGGAACACCTGCCACGCCGTCCGGCACCAGGCGGGCAGCTCCTGGACCCGGGAGCGGCTGGCCCGGCGCGCCATCGCCGGCAGGTCCGCCGAGCCGATCGACTGGAGGACGGGTTGCAGGGAGCGCAGGTCGGCCTCGCTGAAGAAGTCGACGGCCTCCCACTCGTCCACCAGCGGCCACAGTTCGGCGACCACCCTGGACTCCTGCTCCACGTACTCCAGCGACCGCACCAGACAGGCCAGCCCGTCGCCGACCGCGGTGCACTCCCGCACCACCATCAGCAGCCAGGGCCGCAGCCGGTCCCCGGTGAGCGGCTCCACCTGGGCGCCCAGCTCGCCGGACAGCATGTCGCGCCAGATCTCACGGCTGGCCGCCTGGCCCACCGTGCCCGAACGCTGGAGCGTGTCCACGATCGACACGACCAGCTCGTTGCGGACCCGTTTCAGACTCCGCTCTCCCACCCCGTTACCTCCAGACAGCCTGCGCGGTTCCCTGACGGTGCCGACCAGGGTAAGGCCGACAGGCGTGGTGCGGCGGGGGAAGGCGGCAAAAGGACGGGCCACCGGCGCGAACGGCCGGTGGCCGGTACGGTACGAGCCCCCTCCCGGCCGGAGTCGGCCGCCGGCGGGCCCCGGGGGCCGGTGGGCCCCGGGGGCCGGTGGGCCCCGGGGGCCGGTGGGCCCCGGGGGCCGGCGCCGGCCGGCAGCGAGTCCCCTTCCCGCCGGCCTCGGCGCCCGCCGGCGCCCAGGCCCGGGAGCCGGCCGACGGCGAGTGCCCTTCAGCGACCTCGGCGCCCATGGGCCCCGAAGCCGCCCGACAGCGAGCCCCTGCCGGCAGCCTCAGCGCCCGTGTGTACCCAGGGCCGCCCCCTCGGTCCGCACGCCCAGGCCGGACCCGGTGGCCGACACCGAGGCCCACGTCAGGACCACCGCGACCAGCAGTGCGGCCAGTGCCGCGATCGTGCCGGCCGTCGGCGAGCCGTCCCGCATCAGCTCGACCGCCCCGGGGTCTGCTTCATCTCGTCGACGAAGGCCCGCTGGGTGATCGCGCTGGTGCCTGTGACGGTGCCGATCTTGAACACATCGCCCTCGACGTGCTTGACCACCACGCTGCGCTGGCCGAGGAGTTCCAGGGTCTTCTTGTCGAAGATCCACTCGGTGCGCTGTCCGTCCTGCTCGTTCAGCCGCGCGATCGCGACCCCGTGCCGGCCCACGGCGTCGACCGCGTCGTCCACCGCGACGACCCCCGGCATCTTGGCTGCGGCCTTGTAGAGGGCGGCGGCGAGGTCCGCGGGCGGGTAGCTCTCGTTCAGCAGGTCGCCGATGGCGACGAAGGCCGCCTGGTCGCGGGGCACTTCGGGATCCCGCACGGCGTCCGACTCGCGGTAGATCTGCTTCAGCAGCACGTCGGGGTCGGTGGGCAGCTGGGCGAGCCTGTCGTACGCCGAGCTGCTCGGGTTCTCCCCGGCCAGGGTGATGCCGTCGTCACCCGTCTCCCCCTTCTCGATCAGCCAGCCGTCCCGGCCGTCGAGGGACTCCCAGACCTGACGGGAGTGCAGCTCCTGGCTGACCACCGTGGTCTTGTCGCCGTCGATCCTGGGGTACGTGGCCGCCACCTTCGAGGCGATGTAGACGAACTGACCGTCGTGCGCCGAGGGCTCGGAGACGTCGGCGGCGGCCAGGGAGATGCGGTCGAGCAGCTGGGGCGCGCCCTTGGCGTCGACGGCGCCGATCTGCGTGGTCAGCGCGGGACCGGTGGCCAGCGGGACCGTGCCGCCCGCGTCGCCGCCGGACAGCGCGAACCCGGCCACCACCGCGCCGGCCAGCACGAAGGCCGCGGCGGGCAGCAGGACCGCCCGGCGCAGGAACGGGTTGCGGCGCGGACGGACGGCCGGGGCGGCGGCCGAGCGGGTGGTGCGGAGGTCGTCGTGGATCTGGGCCATCAGATGCTCCTTGTGGAACTGGTGGCGGCCCGCCGGCAGATCCCGCTCCACGGAGGGCTGGAGATCCTGGGTCTCCGTCCACTCGGCCGGGTGCGGCTGGGAGGGGCTGGCGTTCATCGGTTTCCTTCCTGTGCGGACCGGATCACATATCCGTGATCACCTGTTATCTGCCGGTTCGGGTGGACGGGTTCCCGTTTTTTTCTGGCGAGTTCGGCGTCGGCGAGCTTGCGCAGCCGGCCGCGCGCCCGGGACAGCCGGGAGCGGACGGTTCCGACGGGGACCCCGAGGGTGCGGGCGGCCTCGGCGTACTCCATGCCCTCGCACAGGCAGAGCACCAGCACCTCGCGCTCGGGGCGTCTCAGGGAGCCCAGGGCGGTCAGCGTGGCGCTGATCCGGCGGCGGTCGTCGAGCCGCCCGGCCGTCTCCTCGGCATGGTCCGCGACCTGCTCCTCCGCTGCGCCGGCCGCGGCCGCTGCGGCGGCCGCGGTCCGGTAGCGCCGGTTGCTGCGGTATTGGGAGCGGGCGACGTTGGTGGCGATGCCCAGCAGCCAGGGCCGCAGCGAACCCCCCTCGGCCTCGACCGACGTACGGCGCCGCCACGCCTCCATGAACGTCGCCGACATGACGTCCTCGGCCACGGACCAGTCGGCCGTCAGCCTGAAGGCGTGGTTGTACACCACGCGGGCATAGGCGTCGAAGAGTTCCGCAAAGGCATCCGGATCTCCGGTTCGCACCCGGGTTCGCATATCTGTGGTCACGCTGAGAACTGCCGACTTGGACGACCGGGTTCCGGTGACGTACGTCACGCCCGGTCCGCTGAAGGGCGGCACCCGCCGCCGGACACCACCGACACGCACCACCAACAACGCCCCCACGATCCAAGATCGCGGGGGCGTCCACGCAGGTCAGCCACGGAGCCCCCTGTCGGACTCGAACCGACGACCTTCGCTTTACAAGTTCCACCGGGTACGCGTTCAACGCTGCCACCAGCACCCGGCACTCGACTGGCGAGTCCTCAGGAGGCTGCCACGGAGCACCGAGATGCGTCCGCGTTGCCGTCAACTACTGCCGTCAGCCACAACAAGCCGCACAGCCCTCGACTCCCATCCAGCGCCCGCGCACCGCTGGCCAGCAACGAATCGACAGATACAGACAGGAACTTCAATGACCTGTAACCAATGTAGCGGCTACCGTCATACTGGTGCGTGAAGCCAGTAACTTCTGTGCACACCAAGGGGACGGTGGGTGGGGGAAGAGCTACAGCCACGCAGCCACAAGGACAAGGTCATCCGAGATGCCTTGGTTGCGATCATGGCCAACGGGGGCTGGAAGCTCCACAAGGGCGCCCACTGGGGGCTCCTGACCTGTGACGCCGGCTGCCATCGCATCTCCGTGAGCGGAACGCCGCGCGTCTCAGAGCGCCACGCCCGTGACCTGCTGCGCGAAGCTCGCACCTGCCCTCTGCCCGACGACGACCCCCGCAGCGTCAAGCGCACGGATGTCTGACTTCCCGCTTGACGGCTCACTTGGGGGGTACCGTACCGTTGAC
Source organism: Streptomyces phaeofaciens (assembly GCF_014648915.1). Classification (GTDB taxonomy): domain Bacteria; phylum Actinomycetota; class Actinomycetes; order Streptomycetales; family Streptomycetaceae; genus Streptomyces; species Streptomyces phaeofaciens. Next base: position 243,093 of record NZ_BMSA01000014.1, read on the forward strand.
AACTGTCAACAGGTGCCATCGACAGCAGGGGAGTGCCAATGACTACATACGCTCTCAGGTTTGAGGTGGAGCCTCCCACCGACCGCGAGGCCCTAGAAACAGCTTTCTATGACCACTTCGACGGAACGGTCCTGGAGTCGTTCGGCCGCTGGTTGATCACGGTCTACATGGACGGCCACCAGAACGGCACGAGTGCGGCAAAGTGCGCCGCGATGGAACTTCGGGAAAAGCTTGGCGCTATCGCTCTCCGCACGGATCGCGACTTGGTAGACGCTTCTGAAATCTCCCGGAGAATAAACCGGAGCAGAGAGAGTGTACGCCAACTGATTCAGGGCGAGCGACGCAAGGGGTCCGCTTTCCCTACGCCCGTAGGCTCTCCTAACGGGAAGAAAATCTGGGAATGGGGCACCGTTAATGAGTGGCTGAGAAGCCACGTTCCGGGCGAGCATGACGCAGAGCGCTACTTGAGCCAAGGCGAGTGCGCCGTTATTGATGCATGGCTTTTCCGGTGGGGCAGCATGTCGCGTGAACAGCACGTTCGAACGGAATTCTTCGAGATCACCGCCTCCGAAAGGACTGGCGCAAATCCGCACAGCAGGACACGCCACGTAAAAGAGGCGTGGGTTTCCTCCTGGAATATTAGCGAGCAGGTAGTAGAAGCAAGCTCCATCTCATCCTCGGATCCAGGGTGAAGCGAAAATGCCATTCCTGATCGAGCTGTCAAAAGATGCCAAGAAACTCGCCGCGTCGGTGGGATCCCACGCACGCCTTGAAGACATCAGAGTCTTGGAGATTCACGGAAAAGTCCTTGACCCGCAGGCGGCCGAGGAGCTTTCCCCCGTTTCGCAGCTGAACACCACCGTGACCGTCGCAGTCACAGAGGACAGCTTGCTGTACCGCTTCAGGCACGAGTTCACCATCAAAGGGAAAGACGAAAAGGACGCCGTTCACATTTCCCTTGAATTGGGAATCATTTTCAATGTTTCAAGAGCGAGAAACGCCGAAATAAAGTTCAGCGAAGAAGCGGTAACTGCATTCGGGAGATCAACCGCAATGCTGGCAGTGTACCCATACATACGATCCGCCGTATCGGACCTGACAGTACGTCTTGGCTGCCCGCCAGCAACATTGGATCTCCTTGCCCTCGGAGAAGACGAAGATGAGTGACGTCTCGCAAGCCTCCCCTAAGAGGGTGCGAGACGTCGCTCAGCACAATTTCGCCCCTAGGCCACTTCAGGTACGAGCCGAGTTGTAAAGCCTGCATCACGCAAACGCTCGTAAGCTGCAGCAACGTCCCCAGGAATTGACTGCTTGAGCATGAACCCTTGCGGCGGGTAAATCATAAGTCTTTGCAGAGAACCGACGAGCATGTCCACGACGAGCCGTGCATCCTGGATCGAGTCGACATATTCAGAGAGACTCATGGGAGTCGACGCGCTAATGAATTCAGCTTCCGGCCAAAGCTTCCGCGCGGTTGCCCATGCTCGGCGCTCCTCATACGGTTTACTGACAAGCAATACGGAACGGACCGCTATCCCGTGCTCTTCGAGCAGCGCACGGGATAGCGTGATGTTTTGGCCAGTATTGCGAGCGTGAGGCTCGACGAGAATGACGTCTGCCGGGACACCCAGCTCCAAGGCGCGGTCCCGGTAGTGCTCAGCTTCGCCACGCGGCATTCGGTCCTGCGTTGTCCGGCTGGTGGCGCCCGTGAAGACGATCAGCGGCATCATGCCACGCCGGTACAGGTCGACTGTGGTATCGGCGACGCCGAGGTCGTGACTGCCAAGGCCGACGGCGACCGAGCACGGGCGCGGCTCGTGGTGCATTTGCTGGTAGTCCCACAAGAGCTGGGCGTCTTGCCAGTCCTGTTCGGAGATCACGCTGAATCCTCCGCGCCAGTGTCGTTGGCGGAGTCAGGAACCCTGAACTCGTACTCCCACGCGAAGCGCGAGGCCGAGTGGATGCCGACGGCGAACTCGACGACCGTACCGTCCGCTGTGTACGTCGTCCGGTGCAACTCGACGACCGGCTCCCCGGCCGGGAGCTGAAGGAGCTGCACTTCCTCTGCTGTCGGGACGCGGGCGAACAGCGCCTCTTTCATGTGGTCGATCTCGTAACCGGCGTCATAGAGCACCCGGTACCCGCCGCCACGGCCGGCCGGGCCGGGGGTGGGGTCCACGATGCGCGTCCCCTCGACATGCTCGGGCCGGTAGTAGCTGGTCAGAGTGTGGGTCGGCTGCGTCCCTTCCTTCACGAGACGGGCGCGAGCGTAGATGTCAGAGCCGACCGGGACCCCTAGGCCTTCCGCCACAAGGCTGCTCGCGATCTCACGGCTCACCGTCTGCGTCTGCTCATTGCGCTTGTACGCGCGGCCGGACGCAACGCGGTCGGCGATGAAGGCGACTTCGTCCCCGTCGCGCCACTTGGCCTTGTCGTACCGGGCGATCCCGAGCCGCTTGAGGGGAGTCCGCGGCCGCACGACGGTCCCGTGACCGCGCGTCGAGGTCACCAGCCCCTCAGCCTCCAGAGCCTTGTAGGCCTGGTGCACGGTGGCTTTCGAGCCCTCGCCGGCCTCGACCAGCTCCCTGATCTGGGGCAACTGCGCGCCCGGCTCGTACTCACCGTTTCTGATCTGCTCCGCGAGCCTGTCCGCCAGGTCGCGCCACTTGGGTGCCACGCCGAACTCCTCTCGATGCGAACCAGTGAAGCACAGTCCTAGGACTGTTGACAGTCCTAGGACTACGTGCCATCTTCATCTCAAGCCGCTCGCAGTCCTAGGACAGCGAGTTGGAGGGGGCCTTCTTTGGGCTGCCTTTCACACGCGGCTAGGGGCCCGGGACAGAGCGGGCCGAGGGCACCGGATCCCTGGTCAACCGGATGGCTAGGCCGAAAGGCCGACGTCTCCATACGCCTACAAACGGGAGCCCGTGTTCCCGAAGGAGACACCCTGCACCGCCTGCAAGACCTCAGCCCCGGCGACCAGCCGTGAAGGGCGCGGGATCGAATCCCGCCCGGGGCGCTCCGGCCGCTTCTGCGGTCGCGCCGCGTGTCGCACGCGGCTTCCCTTCAACGGCGTGCGGCCCCGGTGCGGGAACACCGGGGCCGCTGTTCGGGCCGTTCCTGTGTGAGAGGAACACTGACCCATGAGGCACATCGGTGCTGTTCAGGTGGTTGTTACCGCCGACGATTTCGACCGTGAGCCGACGCTCGCGGAGCTGGACGCGATCGAGCTGGAGTCCCCGCTGATCCTGGCGGAGGTCGACCTGCTCGACGCGCAGATCAAGGCCATGGACCACCCCGAGAACGACGTCGACACCCGCCGGATCCGCCGGGCCCATAACCGGGTCCTGGCCGCGCGGCGGGACGCGGCCAACCGCACCGCCAACGAGGTGCTGCCGGGCGGTGCCGCGTGAGCACCCCGAACACGACCCTCACGACCGCGCACGCCGAGGTGAAGGCGGAGATCACGCGGACGGACACCAAGGCCGGCCTGTTGCTCGCGTTCGTCGGTGCCGTGCTGGCCGGCGTGTGGTCGGGGGCCCGTGACCTGCCGATGAACATCGGCGCCTACGTGGTGGGCGGTCTGGGCCTGATGCTGCTGGTCGCGGCGATCGGTCTGCTGCTGCGCTCGACCCGTCCGAACCTGCGGGGCCGGCACGGCTTCCCGCTGTGGGCGACCCTCACCCCGGATGAGATCACCGCCACCGTCAACGGCGGGGACGTCGCGGCGGACGTGGCCGGGCTGTCGCGGATCGCGGTCGCCAAGTTCACCTGCCTGCGCCGTGCGGTCGACCTGACCATGGTCGGCGGTGTCCTGCTCCTGCTGGCCGTGCTGATCGCGGCGGGGGGTGCGCTGTGAAGGCCAGGACCGTACTGCCCGCTGTCGCGATGACGGCGGTGTCCATGGTGCTCACCCTCGCCGTGGTGATGATGTGGCTGGGCACCGCGATGCCGTGGCCCGTCGTGCTGGTCGTCGGTCTGGGCATCGACGGTGGATGGCTGGCCACCCTCGCCTACGAGCGCCGGTTGGCCGCGCAGGGCGACCACAGCCGAGCGGTGACCGCCGTGGGCTGGACGTTCGGGGCAGTCGCCACCGGCGTCCTGGTCGCGCACGCGCTGACCGCCGACCACTCGCGCGGCGCATGGCTGGCCGTGGCGTGGCTTCCGGTCGCGGCGAAGGCGCTGTGGCTGGTGCATGGTCTGTGGGAGCGCACCGCGCTCACCCCGGTCGCGCTGGACGCCATCGCGGGCATCCAGCAGGAAGCCCGCGACGAAGCGGCCGTGGCCCGTGCCCGGCTGCGCGCCGAAGCCTCCACCGAGGAGACCCGGCTGACGGCCGTGACGGCCGCCGGGGCACGCGTTGCACGCGTCCAGGCCAGGACCGCCGAAACTCTCGCCGGGGCGTGGTCGACGCTGGAGGCGGCGCGGCGGGGTGAGGACACCGGCAGGGCGCTGACCAGCGTGACGACCCGCGTCACACCCGACGTCACACCCACGTGGGAACTGCCCGTGTGGGGCCCCAGCGAGCCGGTTGCCGCGCTCCCGCCGGGCGAGGGCAACACCCTCTCCGACGCGGCGCTTGACGCGCTGGTCGACGAGATCCGGCACAGCGAGACCCCGGCTCTGTCCTACCGCGAGATGGCCATCCGCTTCCGCGCGGCCGGCCACTCCGCCTCCGAGGTGCGGCTGCGCGCCGCATGGAAGCGCGTCGTGGCCTACCCCTCCCGCTCCGCACCGTGACTGTCTGAGGAGTCCTCACCCATGGGCAAGCCCGACACCCGCAGCATCGACCGCGAGATCAGCAAGACCACCCGCAAGCTGGAGGCCGTCCGCCGGGGCGAGACCTGGCCCCTCAACAGCAGCGAGCGGCGCACCGTGATCGGCGCGCTCGCCGGTGGCTCGTACCGGGTCCTGCGCGGTAAGAGCGCGGCCCGGCAGGAGAACCGGCTGGAGTCTCTCTCCGAGCAGGCCATCACCCGGCTGACGGCCGAACTGACCGCGCTGCACACGGAGCGTCAGCGGATCGTGCGCGAGCACGCCACCGCCAAGGCCGCCAAGAAGTCCTCCAGCTGGTGGTGACACCCGCCCACACCGCGTGAACCACGGCCAGGGACGGCCGCCCGTCCCCGGCCCCCACCTCTTTCCCGCATGCCCTTCCTGTCCTGCCCCCGCCGTGGGGCGCTGAGGAGACTTCCGCATGTCCGAGAACGTCGTTCACCTGCACAAAGACACCACCACCGCCGGGCCGACCGTGCTCGCCGTCGTGCCCGACCCGGCCCCGCCGGCGCCCGTCCCGCTGTGGGTGCGCTCCGGCCGCGCCGTCAAGCATGCGGTCACGCACGAGACCACGAAGACGACCGCCCGCGCCGTCGCCCGCCACAGCCTCTACGTGGTCGGCGGCGCCCGGATCGTGGGCCGGCGGGCGTGGGACGGGAAGACCGCCGCCCGCTACGAGCGGTTCATGCGTGCGGCGGAAGCCGCGGGGAACATGGAGGCCGCTGAGGAGTGGGAGGAGCGCGGGCAGCGCTACCGCGACGCCCGGCACCGCCGCCGGATGGACCTGCTCCACTCCCCGGTGGACGCGGCCAAGGGCCTGGCCGTCGGTACCGGGACCGGCATAGGGGCGCTGGTCGCTCTCGGGATCGTCATGGCGATCGCGACCAAGGACGCGTCCGACGTCGTCACCCCGCTGATGGCGGTCGTGGGGTTCATCAACCTGCTGATCTGGATCGTGCAGGTGGTCTGGGGCCCGGCCGTGTCCCTGGGCCCGTTCCTGGCCCTGCTCGCCCTGTGGGCCGTGGGCAGCAAGCAGCAGGCCGCGCCGCAGTGGGCTCTTCCCGCCACCGTCCGCTCCGGTGAGGGTGAGCCGATCACCCCGTCCATCGTGGTCAAGGCCCTGCGCGACCTGGGTATCGCGCCCCTGCGCACCGCCATCAAGGAGATGGGCGACGCCGGCGCGAGCATGCTCGGTCCGATCCGGATCGCCGGATGCGGCGTCGAGGTCGACGTCACGCTCCCGTCCGGGGTGGCCACGGACGAGGTGCAGAAGCGCCGCAAGAAGCTCGCGGAGAACCTCACCCGGCACGAGCACGAAGTGTTCATCACCATCCCGGAGGCCGCTCGCACGGTGCGGCTGTGGATCGCCGATTCCGGGGCGCTGGACGAGCCGATCGGCCCGTCTCCGCTGGTCACCGACGCGACCATGACCGCGAACTACAAGACCGGTAAGGCCCCGTGGGGCCAGGACCTGCGCGGCGACGCGGCCGCGATCAGCCTGTATCAGCGGCATCTACTGGTCACGGGTCTGTCCAACCAGGGCAAGACCGCCGCCCTGCGCTCGCTCGCACTGTGGCTGGCGCTGGACAAGTCGGTGCAGTTCTGGATCGCCGACCTGAAGGGCATCGGCGACTGGGCCATGTTCGAGGGCATCGCTCAGGTGCTGATCGAGGGCCCGTCCGACGACCACGTCATCCGGGCGACCGAGATGGTCGAGGACGCGGTGGAGGAGATGAACCGGCGCATCGAGGCACGCCGCAAGGACCCCAGCATCGTGTTCGAGCCGCTGATCGTGGTGGTGGACGAGGCGCAGCTGGCGTTCATGTGCCCGGTCGTCGGCGACGACAAGCGCCCGTACGGCGGCTCCAAGGCCACCTCCCGGTACTTCATGGGAGTCCGCAAGATTCACAACCAGGGCCGTGCGGTCGACGTGCTGATGTGGCAGGGCACGCAGGACCCCACCGACCAGAACCTTCCCAAGCTGGTCCGCGAGGGCGCCCACACCCGCGCCTCCCTCGTGGTGGGCACCGAGTCGCAGGCCCGGATGGCGCTCGGTGACAAGGCCGTCAACGGCGGCGCCGCCCCGCACCTGCTGCGCCAGGGTCTGGACAAGGGAACCCTCGTGGTCGCCTCCGACGGCATCGCGATTCCCGCCGGACAGGCGTCCATCACGGTGCGGACCCACTTCATCGACGACGAGCCGGCCGCCGAGGTCGCCGACCGGGCCAAGGCCCTGCGCGACGGCGTCACCACCCTGCGCGTCGTCGACCAGGGCAAGGAACGCGACACGCTCGCCGACGTCGCCGGCGTCCTCGGCGACGCGCCCCGGCTGCGGACCAACGAGATCCTCAAGCGGCTGCACGCACTGGACTCGAAGGCCTACGGCGACCAGTGGACCAACGACCGGCTCAAGTCCCTGCTGGAGAAGCACGGCGAGGAGCCGAAGAAGTCGCACGGGGTCATGGTCGTCCACCGCGATCACGTCCTGCGCGCCCTCGCCAACCGCGACGAGAACGGTTCCGCTTCCACCGCCGAGTAGCGGGGAGGCACGAGCCTCCGGCCCGGGGAGGCGGGGAGAACTCCCCAACCCCCTCCACACCCCTGCCTCCCCCACGGTGATCAGCGAAAACACTGATTCGGGGAGGCGGGGAGGCCCGCAGGTCAGCACCCCGGGAACCCCCTCCGCAGCGCCCCCGGCAGGGGGTGTGTCTGCCTCCCCGGGCCCTCATAGGGAGGGATTCCGCTTACGTACCGCACCCATCCGCCGCGCGCCCTTTGAAGGGGGAGCCATGACCAGCCGCGACCCGTACGGAAGCCTCGCCCCGCACATCCCCGCCGACGACTACCGCCGGGCCCAGGCCACCGGTCAGCCGGTCGTGATCGTCGTCCACACCACCGACCGCACCGGCCGCCCGCTGAGCGCGTACCTGTACCCGCTCGCCGTCGCCGGCGCCGGAGCCATCGGGGTGTTCGCCACGGTGGCCGCGTTCCTCGCCCTGCTCGACACCGCCGTCCACACCGCCGTGCAGATCGCCGCCGCCACCGGCCCGGTCAGCATCGGCGGCCTCAGCCTCAAGCTCTTCGGCTCCAAGCGCTGACCGAGACCACCGACAGGAGAACCCACCGATGCGACTGCGCATCCGCGTCACCCACTGGCCGCGCCGCGCGCTGGTCCTCACCGACACCCCCCACCCCCGCTGCCCGAACTGCCAGGGCGAGGGCGGCACCGAGCAGCACTACGGCGACCACACCGGCGAGTACGCCGGCACCGACTGGGACGTCTGCCCCTGCTGGAACGACACCCGCCGTCTGGTCCTCCTGCCCCTGCGCCGCCGCCGGACCGACGACGGCGCCCCGTGGGCCCCAGCCGGCTACAGCGACAAAGCCCCCTTCTAACCCCTCCGGGAGGAACCCTCATGTCCGACCAGTGGCCCACCCCCGAGCAGGCCTACGCGAACGCCCCCACCATCCTCAGCGAGATCGCGTGGGCGGCCCGCACGGCCCGCACCCTCGCCACCACCCCGTGCTTCACCGCACTGGACCGTGAGTTTTACCTGCGCAAGGCCGCCCTGCTCGACCGCATCGACCTCACCGCCCCCGGCGACGACACCGACACGCTCGCCTACGCCGCCGCCCTGCACCTGCTCGACATGGACCCGCCGGCCGTGATCTGCGACCCACGCGCCTACGTCCGCCAGCAGTACGCCCGCACCCTCACCGACCACCAGTAGCTACGCCAAGGGCGACCCCCCAATTCCGCCAAGAACACGGGGTCGCCCTTGCCAACCAGCCCACTACAGACCCGTTGGAGGCCATCCAGCATGCAGCAACCGACCACCATTCGGCGAGCCCTCGCGCTGGCCGCGCGCTCTGTGCCCGTGCTGCCGTTACGGGCCGGGAAGGTGCCGTTCGGCAACTGCCCCAACTGTGCCGGCAACGCGTGCGGCGGCCGGCCGAACATGAAGACCGCCGGCCCCTGCCAGTGCCCCGACGTCTGCCACGCCTGGGCCGCCGCCACCACCGACCCGAACACGCTCACCTCACCGGCCTGGGAGACGGCGTGGCGTCGGGCCGCCGCCATCGCGTACCACCCTGGTGGCGCTGGCGTGACCGTCGTCGACCTGGACGACGCGGCGGCCGTCGACTGGGCCCGCGCCACCCTGCCCGCCACGCGCACCGTGCCGACGACGCGCGGTGAGCACTGGATCTACCGGGGCACCATGCCGTCATCGAACGCGGTCCGGCCCGGTGTCGACGTCAAGTCCCTTATGGCGTACGCCCGTTGGCTCGGTCCCGGCACGGGCGCCACTGCCCCTCTCCCGGACGCTGTCCGCGCGCTGGCAGTGAAGAGCCCGCCCATCACCCGCAGGGCGCCACAGCGGCTCTCAGTGCCCCTGAGGGGTCACGGGGGCGAATGCCCGCACCGCACACCCACCTATCTGGAACGCGGGATCGCCATGGCCGTGCAGCGCATCGGCGAGGCCCGCGGCGCGGTGCACGCGACCGT
>NZ_BMSA01000015.1 GCF_014648915.1 Streptomyces phaeofaciens
AGATCCCCGAACCGCGCACACACCGCGTCGAAGGCCTCGGCGAACACCGGGAAGGAGTCGTACAACTCCCGCCCCATGCCCGTCCGTTGCGACCCCTGCCCGGTGAACAGGAAGGCCGACCTGGCGCCTTGGGCGGTGGCTCCGCGCACCGCGCCGGCCGTGTCCCGGCCCTCCGCGAGTGCCGTCAGGGCCGTGCGGAGTTCTTCGTGGTCGGCGGCGGTCACGGCGGCTCGGTGGTCCAGCGCCGCGCGGGCGGTGGCGAGTGTGAGGGCGACATCGGCGGGAGCGGCGGCGTCCTCGGTCCGGGTGTGGGCGAGCAGGCGTCGCGCCTGGTCGCGCAGTCCGGGCTCGGTGCGGGCGGAGAGCAGCCATGGCACCGCCGGGGAGGACACGGTGGGCTCGGTGGCGGTGGGCCGGTCGGTGGGCGGGGCCTCCTCGATGACGGCGTGGGCGTTGGTGCCGCCGATGCCGAAGGAGGAGACGGCCGCCCGGCGCGGCCGGTCCGCCGAAGGCCACTCCTGGGCCTCCGTGAGCAGTTCCACCGCGCCCGCGGACCAGTCGACCTGGTGTGACGGCTCGTCGGCATGGAGTGTGCGCGGGAGCACACCGTGCCGCAGGGCCATCACCATCTTGATCACACCGGCGACGCCGGCCGCGGCCTGGGTGTGGCCGATGTTGGACTTGACGGAGCCCAGCCACAGCGGTGCGTCCGCGGGGCGGTCCTGGCCGTAGGTGGCCAGCAGCGCCTGGACCTCGATCGGGTCGCCGAGCCGGGTGCCGGTGCCGTGGGCCTCCACCACGTCGACGTCGGTGGTGGACAGCCCGGCGCCGGCGAGGGCCTGGCGGATCACGCGCTGCTGCGAGGGGCCGTTGGGCGCGGTCAGGCCGTTGGAGGCGCCGTCCTGGTTGACGGCCGAGCCGCGGAGCACCGCGAGCACCTGGTGGCCGTTGCGCCGGGCGTCCGACAGGCGCTCGACGAGCAGCAGGCCGACGCCCTCGGACCAGCCGGTGCCGTCCGCGTCCGCGGCGAAGGACCTGCATCGTCCGTCGGGGGACAGTCCGCGCTGCCGGGAGAACTCCACGAAGGTGGTGGGGGTGGCCATCACGGTGACGCCGCCGGCGAGCGCCAGTTCGCACTCGCCCTGGCGCAGGGCCTGGGCGGCGAGGTGCAGGGCGACCAGGGAGGAGGAGCAGGCCGTGTCGACGGTGACCGCCGGGCCTTCCAGTCCGAAGGTGTAGGCGACCCGCCCGGACAGGACGCTGCCCGCGGTGCCGGTGACGGTGTAGCCCTCGGCCGCGTCGGAGAGCCCGGCCGCGTGGGTGGCGTAGTCGTGGTACATCAGGCCGGCGAAGACGCCGGTGCGGGTGCCCTTGAGTGCGAGGGGGTCGAGGCCCGCCCTCTCGAAGACCTCCCACGAGGTCTCCAGGAGCAGCCGCTGCTGCGGGTCCATGGCCAGCGCCTCACGCGGGCCGATGCCGAACAGTCCGGCGTCGAAGTGTCCGGCGTCGTAGAGGAATCCGCCGGTGCGGGAGTACGTCGTACCGGGGTGGTCGGGGTCCGGGTGGTACAGGTTGTCGAGGTCCCAGCCGCGGTCGGTGGGGAAGTCCCCGATGCCTTCCTGTGCGGAGAGGACCAGCTGCCACAGGTCCTCCGGGGAGGCGACGCCGCCCGGGTAGCGGCAGGCCATGGCGACGATGGCGATCGGTTCGTCCGGGTCGGCGGCCGTCCGGGGGGCGGGCGGCGCGGCGGCCGGCCGGTGGTCGCGGAGGAGTTCGCCGTGCAGGTGGCGGGCGACGGCGAGGGGGGTGGGGTGGTCGAAGACCAGGGTCGGGGGCAGCCGCAGGCCGACGGTGGTGCCCAGCTGGTTGCGGAGTTCGATCGCGGTCAGCGAGTCGTAGCCGAGGTCCTTGAAGGCCTGGTCGGCGCCGACGGCTTCGGCGGAGGAATGGCCGAGGACGGCCGCCACGTGGTCGCGGACGAGGGTGAGCAGGGTGCGGTGCTGTTCGGCCTCGGGCAGGGCGGCGAGCCGTTCGGCGAGCGAGGTGGGCGCCGTGCCGGAGGTGTCGGCCGGTGCGGTGCGGGCCGTGGCGGCGGGCCGGACGAGGTGGCGCAGCAGGGCGGGGAGGGTCCGGCCGGCGGCCTGGGCGCGGAGTCCGGGGAGGTCGAGCCGGGCGGGTACCAGCAGCGCCCGGTCCTGGCGGACGGCGGCGTCGAGGAGTTCCAGTGCCTGGTCGGTGGGCAGGGGCAGGATGCCCGAGCGGGCCATCCGGGTCAGGTCGGTGCCGGCCAGGTCGCCGGTCATGCCGGAGGCCTGCTCCCACAGACCCCAGGCGGGTGCCGTGGCGGGCCGGCCCTGGGCGTGGCGGAGGTGGGCGAGGGCCTCGGTGAAGGTGTTGGCGGCCGCGTAGTTGGCCTGGCCGGGGCCGCCGAGGACGGCGTTGACCGAGGAGAACAGGACGAAGGCGGTGAGGGGGGCGTCCTGGGTGAGTTCGTGGAGGTTCCAGGCGCCGTCGGTCTTGGGGCGCATCACCTGGTCGACGCGCTCGGGGGTGAGTGCCTCGACGACTCCGTCGTCGGTGAGGCCGGCGGTGTGGAGCACCGCGGTGAGCGGGTGCGCCGCCGGGACGCGGGCGAGCAGGGCAGCGAGGGCGTCCCGGTCGGTCACGTCGCAGGCGGCGACGACGGTCTGCGCGCCCAGGGCGCGCAGTTCGTCGCGGAACTCGGTCATGCCGGGGGCGTCGAGGCCGCGGCGGCCGGTGAGCAGCAGGTGCCGGGCGCCGTGCGCGGTGACCAGGTGGCGGGCGACGAGGCGGCCCAGGGTGCCGGTGGCTCCGGTGACCAGTGCGGTGCCGTCCGGGTCGAACAGCGGCTCGCCGCCGGGCTGTTCGGTGGTGGGGGCGGTGGCGGGGGCGGTGGTCAGCCTCGGGGTGGTCACCGAGCCGCCGCGGACGGCCAGTTGAGGTTCGCCGGTGGCCAGTGCGGCGGGCAGGGCGGCCGCGGAGCGGGGGTCCTGGTCGAGGTCGAGGAGGACGAACCGGCCGGGGTGCTCGGTCTGCGCGGAGCGGATCAGGCCCCACAGCGGGGCGTGCGTCAGGTCGGTGACGGGTTCCTCGGGCCGGGTGCCGATCGCGCCCCGGGTGACGACGGCGAGCGTGGTCCGGGCGAGCCGTGCGTCGGCCAGCAGTTCCTGGACCAGGGCGAGCAGTTCGTGGGTGGCGGCGCGGGCGGCGACGGCGGGGCCGGCCCCGGTGTCCGCGGGCCGGGCCGGGAGGGTGAGCAGGATCTCGGGGGCCGGTGCGCCGGCGTCGAGGGCCTGTCCGAGGGCGGCGAGGGAGGGGTGGTGCGCGACGGGCGTCCCGGTCACGGACAGGGCGGCGGCCCGCTCCTCGTCCAGCGGGCCGACGACGGTCCAGGCCGCCGGGGTAGGCCGTACGGCCGTGGCGGGCGCGGGGGTCCACTCCACCTGGTAGAGCGAGCGGGTCGCGGCGGAGCGCAGCTGGTCCGCGGAGACCGGGCGCATGACGAGCGAGTCGACGGTGGCGACCGGGCGGCCCGTGGGGTCGGTGGCGGTGAGCGTCAGCGTGATGCCGTCGGCGGTGCTGCCGCCGGGCGTGAGGCGGACGCGCAGGGTGTCGGCGCCGGTGGTGTGCAGGGTGACGCCGGTCCAGGCGAACGGCAGCCTCACGGAGGCGTCGCCGTCCCCGAGGAGGTCGAGGAGGCCGGCGTGCAGGGCGGCGTCGAGGAGGGCCGGGTGGACGCCGAACCGGTCGGCGTGCTCGCGCTGGGTGCCGTTCAGGGCGACCTCGGCGAACACCTCGGTCCGCCGGTCCGCGCCGGTGCCGGTGTCGCGGCGCCAGGCGCCGGTCAGGCCGCGGAACTCGGGGCCGTAGGAGTAGCCGAGTCCGGCGAGGGCGGTGTAGAAGCCGTCCAGGGGGACGGGGGTGGCGTCCCGCGGCGGCCAGGCGGCGAGCGGTTCGGGGCGGTCCCCGGGGCCGTCGGCCAGCAGGCCGGTGGCGTGCCGGGTCCAGGGTGCGTCGGTGTCCTGCGCCTCGGGGCGGGAGTGGACGCCGACGGGCCGGTGGCCGGTGGCGTCCGGTGCGCCGACGGTGAGCCGCAGGTGTACGCCGCCGTGCTCGGGGAGCACCAGCGGGGCCTCGACGGTCAGTTCGGCGAGACGGTCGCAGCCGGCGGCGGCCGCGGCGTGCAGCGCCATGTCGACGAAGGCGGTGCCCGGGAGCAGGGTCCGCCCGAGCACCTGGTGGTCGGCGAGCCAGGGGTGGGTGTCGAGGGCGAGCCGGCCGGTGAAGAGCAGCCCGTCGGAGTCGGGGAGTTCGGCGGCGGCCATCAACAGCGGGTGGTCGCCGTCGAGCAGTCCGGCCGCGGTGACGTCCCGGTCGGTGGTGCCGGGCAGCAGCCAGTACCGCTCGTGCCGGAAGGCGTACGGCGGCAGCGGGACCCGGTGGGCTTCGGTGTCGCCGAACGCCTCCGTCCAGCGCACGGTGACGCCCGCGGCGTGGGCTTCGGCGAGCGAGGTCAGCAGCCGGGCCGGGCCGCCGTCGTCGCGCCGCAGGGTGCCGAGGACGACGGCGTCGTCGGCCCGGGCGTCGGCGAGGGTCTCCGTCAGGCCGATGCCGAGGACCGGATGCGGGCCGGCCTCGATGAAGACGCGGTGGCCGTCGGCGAGCAGGGCGCGGGTGGTGCGCTCGAACTCGACCGGTCGGCGCAGGTTGAGGTACCAGTACTCGGCGTCGAGTCCGGCGGTGTCGATCCGGGTGCCGGTGACGGTGGAGTAGAACGGCACCTCGCAGGCGCGCGGGGCGACGGACGCCAGGTCGGCCAGCATCCGCTCGCGGATGACCTCGACACCGGCGGTGTGCGAGGGGTAGTCGATCGGCACCCGGCGGGCCCGGGGGCCGTTGTCGGCGCAGGCGGCGAGGAGTTCGCCGAGGGCGTCCGGGTGGCCGGCGACCACGGTGGAGGAGGGGCCGTTGACGGCGGCGACGGTGAGTCGGCCGGACCAGGCGGTGATCAGTTCGCGTGCCTGGGCGACGGGCAGCGCGAGCGAGACCATGCCGCCGGTGCCGGCGAGTCCGAGGAGGGTACGGCTGCGCAGGGCGGCGATCCGGGCGGCGTCGGGCAGGGACAGGGCGCCGGCCACGCAGGCGGCGGCGATCTCGCCCTGGGAGTGCCCCACGACGGCGGAGGGCCGTACGCCGTAGGACCGCCAGACCTCGGCGAGGGCCACCATGACCGCGAACAGGGCGGGCTGGACGACGTCGTCCCGGTCGAGCCTCGGGGCGCCGGGCGCGCCGCGCAGGACGTCGGTGAGGGACCAGTCGACGTAGGGCGCCAGGGCGTCGGCGCACTCCTGGATCCGGTGCGCGAACACCGCTGAGGAGTCGAGGAGTTCGGCGGCCATGCCGGGCCACTGGGAGCCCTGGCCGGGGAAGACGAACACGGCCTCGCGGTCCGCGCCGGGGGTGGTGCCGCCCCGGACCAGTCCGGCGGCCTCGCGGCCCTCGGCCAGCGCGGTCAGCGCGCGCAGGGCCTGCTGCCGGTCCGTGACGGTGAGCACCGCGCGGTGCGGCAGCGCCGCCCGGCCGGTGGCCAGGGTGTGGGCCACGTCGGCGGGGCGCAGGGCGGGGTGCGCGCCGAGGTGCGTGCGCAGCCGGGCGGCCTGCTCGCGCAGTGCCGCCTCCGAGCGGGCGGAGAGCGGCCAGGGCAGCGGCGGGCCGGCGAGGTCGTCGGCCGCCGCGGGTACGGGGTCCGGGGCGCTCGGCGGTGCGGCGTCCGGCCCGTACTCGATGATCACGTGGGCGTTGGTGCCGCTGATGCCGAACGCGGAGACGGCGCCGCGCCGGACGGGCCCGTGGTCGGGCCAGTCGGCGGGGCCGGTGAGCAGTTCGACCTGTCCCGCCGACCAGTCGACATGGGTGGTGGGCCGGTCCGTGTGCAGGGTGGCCGGCAGGGTGCCGTGGCGCAGCGCGAGGACCATCTTGATGACGCCGGCGACTCCGGCGGCGGCCTGGGTGTGGCCGATGTTGGACTTCATCGAGCCGAGCAGCAGCGGCCGTTCGGCGGTGTGTCCGCGCCCGTAGGTGGCCAGCAGCGCCTCGGCCTCGATGGGGTCGCCGAGCCGGGTGCCGGTGCCGTGCGCCTCGACGGCGTCGACGTCGGCCGCGGTCAGCCCGGCGTTCGCGAGGGCCTGGCGGATGACGCGGGCCTGGGCGGGTCCGCTGGGGGCGGAGAGGCCGTTGCTGGCCCCGTCCTGGTTGATGGCGCTGCCGCGGACGACGGCCAGGATCCGGTGGCCGTTGCGCCGGGCGTCGGAGAGCCGTTCCACGACGAGGACACCGACGCCCTCGGCCCAGCTGGTGCCGTCGGCGGCGTCGGCGAACGGCTTGCAGCGGCCGTCCGGCGCGAGGCCGCGCTGGCGGCTGAACTCGGCGAACATGCCGGGGTTGGGCATGACCGTCACCCCGCCGGCCAGGGCCAGGGTGCAGTCGCCCTGGCGCAGTGCCTGGCCGGCCAGGTGCAGGGCGACCAGGGAGGAGGAGCAGGCGGTGTCGACGGTGACGGCGGGGCCTTCGAGGCCGTACGTGTAGGCGATGCGGCCGGAGGCGACGCTGGCGGTGTTGCCGGTGAGCAGGAAGCCCTCGACGCCGTCCGGCGCCTGGTGCATGCGGGGGCCGTAGTCCTGGGTCATGGCGCCGACGAAGACGCCGGTGCGGCTGCCCTTGAGGGTGCCGGGGTCGATCCCGGCGGACTCGAACGCCTCCCAGGAGGTCTCCAGCAGCAGCCGCTGCTGGGGGTCCATGGCCAGGGCCTCGCGGGGCGGGATGCCGAAGAAGGCGGCGTCGAACCCGTCGGCGTCGTGCAGGAATCCGCCCTGGCGGGTGTACGTGGTGCCGGGGTGGTCGGGGTCGGGGTGGTACAGCTTCTCCAGGTCCCAGCCGCGGTTCTCGGGGAAGTCGGAGATGGCGTCGCCGCCGGCGATCAGCAGGTCCCACAGTTCCTCGGGGCTGCGCACCCCGCCGGGGAAGCGGCAGGCCATGCCGACGACGGCGAGCGGCTCGTCGTCGTGGGTCTCGGGGACCACCGGGGCGTCCTCGTCCGGCGCGGTGCCGGTGCCGGTGCCGCGGACTTCGGCGCACAGCCGCTCGGCCAGGGACCGGGGCGTCGGGTGGTCGAAGACGACGGCGGCGGGCAGCTTTAAGCCGAGGGCGCCGACGAGGCGGTTGCGCAGGGCCATGGCCGCGGAGGAGTCGATGCCCAGGTCGCGGAAGGCGCGGTCGGGGCCGGCGGCGTCGGCGGCCGGGTCCCCGAGGGGCTCCGTGTCGCCGAGGACGGCGGCGAGTTCGGTGCGCACCAGCTCGGTGAGGGCGCGCGGCAGTTCGGTGTCCGGCAGTGACGCGAAGCGTGCGGAGGGCGCGGCGGCGGCCGGTGCGCCCTGCGGTCGTTCGTCGGGGGCGGGCAGTTCCAGCGGTTGCGGGTCGGTCCCGGCGAGGGCCGTGGACCAGTCCACGGAGCCGCCGTGGACGTACAGTTCGGCCGTGCCGGTCAGGAACCGGCCGCGGCCGCCCTGGTCGCGGCGCAGGGTGCCGACGACGGCGGTGTCGGCGCCGGCGTCGTCGAGGGTCTGCTGGACTCCGAGGGTGAGGACCGGGTGCGGGCTCACCTCGACGAAGGCCGCGGGGCGTGCGGTCAGCGCGGCGCGGACGGCGTTCTCGAAGAGGACGGTGCCGCGGACCATGCGGTACCAGTACTCGGCGCCGAGCCGGGTGGTGTCGTAGCGGCCACCGGTGAGTCCGGAGTAGTAGGGGATGTCGCAGGGGCCGCCGGTGACCGGGGCGAGGTCCTCCAGCAGCCGGTCGCGGACGGTCTCGATCTGCGGGGAGTGGGCCGCGTAGCCGACGGATATCAGCTGGGCGCGGACCCCTTCGGCGACGAGTTCCGCGCGGAGCGTGCCGATGGCCTCGGGGTCGCCGGAGACGACGGTCCAGGACGGGCTGTTGGCGCCGGCCAGGGCGAGCCGGTCGCCCCAGGGCGCCAGGCGGGGCAGCAGCCGGGCGGCGGGGAGCAGGACGGAGAGCATCTCGCCGTGGCCCATCAGCGACACCTGGGCGCGGCTGAAGGCGGCGACGGCGCGCATGGCGTCGGGCAGCGACAGGGCGCCGGCGACCTGGGCGGCGGCGAACTCGCCCATGCTGTGGCCGACCACGGCCCCGGGCTCGACGCCGGCGGCCCGCCACTGGGCGGCCAGGGCGATCATCACGGCGGCGAGGGCCGGCTGGGTGACGTCCGGCCTGGTCCAGACGGCGGGGTCCTGATCGGTCGTCAGGACGGCTTCGAGGGACCAGTCGGTGTACGGCTTCAGGGCTTCGGCGCATTCCGCGAGGGTGCGGCGGAACACCGTTGAGGAGTCCTGGAGTTCGCGTGCCATCGCGGGCCACTGGGGGCCCTGTCCGGGGAACACGAACACGGGCCGGGCGCTGTCGCGGGCGGTGCCGAGGACCAGGTGCGGGGCGGCGGCTCCGTCGGCCAACGCCCGCAGTCCGAGGGTCTGTTCCTCGCGGTCCCCGGAGACGATCACGGCCCGGTGCGGTCCTGCGGTGCCGCCGGGGGTGCCGAGCAGGGCCCGGGCGACATCGGCGACGGCCCACTCCGGCCGGGCGTCGAGGTGGTCCCGCAGTTGTCGTGCCCGAGCGCGCAACGCGTCCTCGGTGGACGCGGAAATCACCCACGGCAGAGCCGGCGAATTGTCGTCAGACCGTCGCCAGGAAAGCGATTCGTCCATACCCTTGCCCCCGCAGCCGATGGATATTTCACCGGAAAGACACCCGGGCAGGGGTGTGCTGAGACACGAGGGCAATAATTAAAAATTCATCAATTCATCGCATGGCACGGCATGGCGTGACATGGCATGCGTGAAAAACCGCCGGTCGGTATCACCGACCGGACGTTTCGAGCCCCCGTTGTGCATGCGGACGTCATGGACGCCGCACTTTTCCCCGTTACGGATGTGATGACCCCCGGGACGGGTTCCGCATGCCCCGGTGATCAACTCCTCGACTAGCTAATACCCTGCCTCGCCGGACTGTCAAGGTCGGCAAGTTCACAGCGGAATCATGAATTCCGGTCACATTGCCAGGCAATGAAGCCCTCTGACCTTGCGTTCTGGGAGCGCGCGCCGCGGACTACGGAAGGCGCCAGTCCACCGGCTGCCCGCCCTGCCGCACCAGGAGGTCGTTCGCCCGGCTGAACGGCCGGGAACCGAAGAACCCCCGGTCCGCCGACATCGGCGAGGGATGCGCGGACTCGATCGCGGGGAGGTCCCCGAGCAGCGGGCGGAGATTGCGCGCGTCCCGCCCCCACAGGATGGAGACCAGCGGCTTTCCGCGCGCGGCGAGCGCCCGGATCGCCTGTTCGGTGACCTCTTCCCAGCCCTGCCCGCGGTGTGCGGCCGGCTTGCGCGGGGCCGTGGTGAGCGCCCTGTTGAGCAGCAGCACGCCCTGCTGGGTCCACGGCGTCAGATCACCGTTGGACGGCTGGGGCAGGCCCAGGTCGGAGTTCAGTTCCCGGTAGATGTTGACGAGGCTGCCGGGCAGATTCCGTACGTCCGGCGAGACCGCGAAACTCAGCCCGATCGCCATCCCGGGTGTGGGATAGGGATCCTGGCCGACGATCAGGACGCGTACGTCGTCGAAGGGCTGCTGGAAGGCCCGCAGGACATTCGCCCCGGACGGGAGATAGGTCCGCCCGGCCGCTATCTCGGCCCGGAGGAAATCCCCCATGGCCGCGACGCGTCCGGTCACGGGTTCCAGGGCCTTGGCCCAGCCTGGTTCGACGAGTTCGTTCAAAGGTCGAGGTGCCACAACATCACTCTAGTGGCAGGCACTGACACCGCACGCAGACCACCGAAGCCCCGACGCGGACCCCGTCCCGGCACTAGCCTTCCTCGTCACATGGCGGAACGACCTGGAAGGAAGGGGCACCCGCGCATGACCGTCCCCACGGCCCCCGAACGGGCCGACGGCATCCTCGCGGTGGACTCGGGCGGCTCGGGCCTGCGGGTGGCCCTCGGCACCGCCGGACGGGGCGCACTGGCCGAGCGGTCGTCCGGGGTCCCGGTACGCACCGGCGAGCGGGGCCTCGACCCCGGCCATCTGATGGGTCAACTGGTGCCCATGGTCCGGGAACTGACGGCCGAGACCGGCGTCGTCCGGCCGGCCACGGCGGTCGTGGGAGCGGCCGGTCTTGCCACCCTCGGAGACGCCCTGCGCGACGCGCTGCCGGGCGCCCTGGCCCGGGAGTTCGGGGTCCGGACGACCGGACTGGCCGCCGACGCCGTCACCGCGTACGCCGGCGCCCTCGGGGCACGGCCGGGCGCCGTGGTCGCCGCCGGTACCGGCCTGATCGCGATCGGCACGGACCTGACGGCCTGGCGCCGGGCGGACGGCTGGGGCCATCTGCTGGGCGACTGCGGTGGCGGCGCCTGGATCGGGCGGGCGGGCCTGGAGGCCGCGCTCCGCGCGTACGACGGCCGGCCCGGCGGCTCGGCGGCGCTGCTGGCGGCCGCCGAGGAGGAGTTCGGACCGATGCCCGGACTGCCGGGGCGGCTCTACCCGCGCCCGGACCGGCCGGCGGCGCTCGCGTCCTTCGCGCCCCGGGTGGCCGGATGCGCCGCGCAGGACGATCCGGTGGCCGTGGACGTCCTGCGGGCGGCGGCCCGGCACATCGCCGAGTCGGCCGCCGCCGTCTGTCCGGCGGACGGGGAACCCGTCGTCGCCCTCACCGGGGGCCTGGCGGGACTGGGTGATCCGCTGCTCGTACCGCTCGCGGAGGAGTTCGCACGGCGGCTGCCGCGGGCGCGCCGGGTACCCGCCGAGGGCGACCCGCTGCACGGCGCGGTACGCGTGGCCGTCGGGCTGGCGGCGGGGGTGGTCGGTCTCCCCATCGACGGCACACTGTTCTCCGTGGTCAGAGGCGCGCGGGACACCCCGGGGCGTACGAAGTAGTCGTACACGGTTACCCAAAAGGGGGATTGTTCCCTTCAGGGGCAACTCGCCCGGAAAACACGCTGATCACTTCTGATCCACACGTAACTCATCAGACAAAACCGGACGGATACCGCTCACCTGCACCCTCCCCGAACAGGGGAGCCCAGGAAACAAGTAACATGCGGCGCCATGAGCTCCCCCACTGGGCCCGCGTCCGGCCTCCCTGTACGAATGCCGCGCCCCCGACAGCCCGGACGGCACCGCCGCCCCGAGCCGTTGGCGGCGCCCGAGGGCGCACCCGCGCTCGTCCTCGCGGTCCCCGGTACCCCGACCGCCGCCACGCGCGGCCTCGCCGAGGAGATCGTGAGCATCGCCCGCTCCGAGCTGCCCGGCCTCGACGCACGCATCGGTTACCTGGACGGGGACGACACCGACTTCCCCACGCTCCAGGCCGTCCTGGCGTACGCCTCCGAGGAGCGCACCGGCCGCTACGAGCAGGCCCGTGCCGCCGGTCTGGACGTCAAGGAGCCCAACGGTCCGGTCGCGGTCGTCGTACCGCTGCTGGCGGGGCCCGACGGCTCGCTGCTGCGGCAGGTCCGCCAGGCCGTGATGGAGAGCAAGGTCGCCGCCGACCTGACCGATGTCCTCGGCCCGCACCCGCTGCTCGCCGAGGCGCTGCACGTGCGGCTCTCCGAGGCGGGTCTGGCCCGTGCCGACCGCGCCCGGCTCTTCACGGTCGCGACGGCCGCCGACGGCATCATCCTGGCCTCCGTGGGTGGCGAGGAGGCCGTGCAGGCCGCCGGCATCACCGGCATGCTGCTCGCCGCGCGCCTGGCCGTGCCGGTGATGGCGGCGGCTCTCGACCAGGACGGTTCCATCGCGTCCGTGGCCGAGCAGCTGCGTTCCTCCGGTTCGCAGCAGCTGGCGCTGGCGCCGTACCTGATCGGCCCGGAGATCGACGCCACGCTGATCGCCGAGGCGGCCAGGGAGGCGGGCTGCGCCGCCGCCGAGGCGCTCGGCCCCTACCCGGCCATCGGCAAGCTGGCGCTGGCCAAGTACACGACCGCCCTGGGCATCGCCCAGCAGCCGCAGGGCACGCCGGCCCGCTGACACAGGCACCGGCAGCGAAGGACGCCGCACGACGCGAAAGGGCCCGCCCCTCGAGAGCGGGCCCTTCGCTGCGCCCGGGGGCGAGGGGCCGCTGAGCTGCGCCCTCGGCGGGGCGGGGCGTACGGCGGACCAGGACCGGGACGGCGATCGGGACCACGAGGGGACCGCGGTCGGGACCACGCTCGGGACCGTCTCGATCATCTCGGTCAGGGGGCCGGGGGCCCCGTGGTTCAGCCGAGGAGCACGCAGGACGCCGCCGGGACGGGGATCGAGCCGGTGTGGCGGGGCAGGCCCGTGGCGGGGTCGAGGGAGAACCAGGTGACGTCGCCGGAGCGCTCGTTCGCGACGTACAGGAAGGCGCCGGAGGCGTCGAGCGCCATGTCGCGCGGCCAGTCGCCCTCGCACGGCACCGTGCCGACCAGCCGCAGCACCTCTCCCCCGCCCTCCACGGCGAAGACGGAGAGCACGTCCTCACCGCGCGTCGCGGTCCACACGAACCGGCCGTCGGGCGCGACGACGATCCCCGACGGGTAGGCGTCCCCGGCGGGCGCGCCGGGCAGGACACCGGTCTCCGCCAGCGGCTTCAGCGAGCCCTCCGCGGCGTCCCAGCGGCAGACCGTGACGGTCGGGGTGAGTTCGTTGACCACGTAGGCGTACCCGCCGCCCGGGTGGAAGGCGAGGTGACGCGGCCCTGAGCCGGGGCGCAGCGCGTGCTCGCGGTGCACGACGAGACCGCCGCCGCGCAGCGCGCACACCCGCACGGAGTCCGTACCGAGGTCCACGCTGACCGCCCAGCGTCCGCTCGGATCGGGCTGCACCTGGTGGGCGTGCGGCCGCTGCTGGAAGCGGGTGTGGGGGCCGGAGCCGGTGTGGCGCAGGATCCCGGAGGCGGCACGGGCGAGGGTGCCGTCGGCGCGGACGGGCACGGCGGAGACGCTGCCGGAGCCGTAGTTGGCGGTCAGGACGTGCCCGTCGAACACGCTGAGGTGGGTCGGCCCGCTGCCGCCGACCGGCACGGGGGTCCCGGCGGGCTCGGGCACGTCACCGGTGACGCGGTAGGCGGCCACCGCGCCCTCGGCCGTCTCGCTGACCGCGTACAGCGTGTCGCCGACGGCCGAAAGGGCCAGGTAGGAGGGATCGGGCAGGCCGTTGAGGCTGCTCAGGACGGTGAGCGCGCCGCTGTGCGGGTCCACGCCGGCCGTCACGATCCCGGGGCCGCCGGCCGCCGTGAACGAACCGATGAACGCCCGCCGTCCCCATCCGCCGAGATCTGCCACCACTGTCCCCTCTCGGTCCGTGCTGTCCGGGGCTGACGGTAGCAGTCGATCAGCAGCGGTCTAGACCAGAGCGAGCAACGCCCCGGACCTGTTCGCGCGGGGTTTCGGCACGGCGGGCGGGCCCGCGAGCGGCTCGGTGCGAGCGTCCGGCCGGGCGTGCCGAGGCCGACCCGCGCGTACGGGCGGCGGGCGGAGCGGGCGGGAGAGGCGACGGGCGTGCTTCCACGACACGCGAGCCCCGCCGGTCCCTCAGACGCGCGCCGGCACCCGCTGGGATCCGCTCAGGGGGACGGCGAGCTCCAGAAGGGCCTGTTCGAGGGCGTGCAGGTGGAGCAGGACCGGTTCGGTCTCCGTGGCCCGGGGCACGACGGAGGTTTCCGTGCGGCCGCGCCGAGCCCCGGCCGGTTCGGCGGTGAGCGCCTCGACGGCGGCCTCCACCCGCCAGCAGGCGGCGGCGAGGCGGGCGTCGTGCGAGGCCTCGGGGTCGGCGGCGACGGAGGCGAGGCCGCGTACTTCGCGGGCGCAGTCGTCGAGCAGCGCGAGCACGTGCCGGGCGCGGGCCTTGCGGGCCCGCATGGGGGTGAGCGGATGCACCAGCGGTGCCAGGGACAGCCGGACGCGGGCGAGGATCTGCTCCAGCTCGGCCACCCGGGCGGCCGGATCCGCCGTGGGCGACCCGGCGAGCCGTGCGGCGGCCTCGGCGGTGCAGGTGTGGACGCAGCGCAGCGCCCGCTCCACCCAGGCTTCCGTCACGGAGTGCGTGGTCACCGGCAGCACCAGCAGGACGGCGAGCACCGCGCCCAGCGCCCCCACGGCCGTCTCGGTCACCCGCAGGGCGAGCAGAGCGGGGTCGAGCAGGCCCAGCAGGCCGTAGAGCATGCTCGCCATGACCGTGACGGCGAGCATCATCCAGGTGTAGGAGACGGCGGCGGTGTAGAAGATCCCGAAGACGCTGACCGCGACGATCACGGCGGTCGCCGTCGGCGCGCCGTGCAGGGGTACGGCGACGAGCAGGCCCAGCACGATCCCGATGACGGTCCCGAGGAACCGGCGGAAGCCGCGCACGAGGGTCTCTCCGCGCGAGGTCGTGTTCACGAAGACCCACCAGGTCGCGCCCACGGCCCAGTACCACCGCTGGTCGGAGAGCGCCTGCCCGGCGGCGAGGGCGAACGCCGCGCCCATGGTCGCCTGCACCGCCTGCCGGGTGGTGATCCGCGCGAGCCCCGGGCCACCGGTCGGCACCGCGACGGGCGCCGGTACGGGCAGCCGCCGCTCGTAGCGCCACAGCCCGAAGCGCACCGCCGACGACGCCGCCAGCGACAGCAGCACGGCCGCGTACAGCTCGGGGAGCTGGTCCGGGACGGTGTGCAGGAACTGGGCGGCGAAGTAGGTCATGAAGGCGAACACACCGAGCGAGTGGCCGCGCGGGCCCCAGCGGCGGGCGTACACCCCGGCTCCCACGACGGCGAGGAACGCCAGGTCACGGGCGAGGGGCAGGTCGTGCAGCCCGGCCGCGAGCGCGAGCACCGGCAGTCCGACGGCCGGCAGCAGCGCGGTCGTCACGGCCTGGCCGCGCACGGTCGCGTCGGTCACGGTGAACAGGGCGAGCAGCGCGGCCAGGCCACCGGTGATGGCCGCCACGAGCGAGTGCCCGGCCAGGCCGCACAGCACGACGGCGAGCCCGATGCCGAGCACCGCCCGGGAGGCGAAGCGCAGCCGTACGCGCCCCGGGTCCGGCGCCACGAACGCCCTCTTCAGCAATGTTGCCCCGCCCTTTCGGCACCGTGATGTGCCGCGACATGAGAAAGGCGCCGCGGGTTCCGCAGCGCCATTGACCGGTATATCTCAGCACCCGGACGGCTGATGGTTCAACCGATGCCGATACGACTGGGCCAATGGCATGGTGAAAGGGAGCGTCCGACGGCCGTCGGCGGACCAACGGACCATTCGTCCGGCGAACGCCCGCATCCCCGCCGTCGGCAACCGTTCGTCCGCCGAACGCCCGCATCCCGGGGATACGCGATCATGGTGCGGACCGCCGCACGGACACGAACGGACACGAGAGGGGCGGGCGCCATGGCCGTCGACGAACTCGACACCCGCATCCTGCGGCTGCTCCTGGAGCAGCCGCGCACCAGCGTGCGGGAGTACGCCCGGATCCTCGGCGTCGCGCGCGGCACGCTCCAGGCCCGCCTCGACCGGCTGGAGCGGGACGGTGTGATCACCGGCACCGGTCCGGCCCTCTCCCCCGCCGCGCTGGGCCACCCGGTGCTCGCGTTCGTGCACATCGAGGTCACCCAGGGCCACCTCGACGACGTGGGCGACGCGCTGGCCGCCGTACCGGAGATCGTGGAGGCGTTCTCGATCACCGGTGGGGGCGATCTCCTGACCCGGGTCGTGGCGCGTGACAACGCGCATCTGGAGGACGTGATCCAGAAGCTGATCAGCCTGCCCGGCGTGGTCCGCACCCGGAGCGAGGTGGCCCTGCGCGAGCGCGTGCCGCATCGACTGCTGCCGTTGGTGGAGTCGATCGGGCGGACGACGGCGAAGTAGCGCGCCCGGCCCGCAACTTTCCGTCCCGCCGGGACCGTTGACGCCCTGCCGTCCCCCCTTTAACGTCTGGTCGACCGTTCGCACGACGTTCGCAATGTCGAACAATTTGACGGGCCGACCGACCGCCCCCTCCGGGCCGGCCGTACGCCCCTCGTGGACCGGAGGAGCAGCACATGGCACCGCCCCTCAGCAGACGGACCCTTCTCCAGAGCGCGATCCTGGCCGCCGCCCTCCCCGGCGTCGGCGCGGCGGTGGCCCCGGGCTCCGCCGCGGCCGCCACACTCCCGCCGCCGGCCTCCTGGACGCTCCAGCCCTTCGCCCTCGACGACGTCGCCCTCGGTGCCGGCGTCTTCGCCGCCAAGCGGCAGCTGATGCTCGACCACGCCCGCGGCTACGACGTGAACCGGCTGCTCCAGGTCTTCCGCGCCAACGCCGGCCTCTCCACCCTCGGCGCGGTCGCCCCCGGCGGCTGGGAGGGGCTGGACGGGGAGGCAGGCGGCAATCTGCGCGGCCACTACACCGGCCACTTCCTGACCATGCTGTCCCAGGCGTACGCGAGCACCGGCGACACGGTCCACGCGGACCGCATCCGCACCATGGTCGGCGCGCTGACCGAGGTGCGCGAGGCACTGCGCCACGACCCGACCGTGCTCGCCGTCGCCGGACGGTTCGCCACGGCCGTGGAGAACGTCCGCGGCTCCTACCGGTACGTCGACCTGCCCGCCGGTGTCCTGGGCGGCGCGGCCGAGACCACCCTCGCCGCCTGGGTGAAACCGACCCACGACGGCAACTGGGCCCGGGTCCTGGACTGCGGCGACGACACCACCCGGTACCTCTACCTGGCCGCGCGCAACGCGGGCGGGGTGCCCCGGTTCGCGATCACGACCGGCGGCCCGGGCGGCGAGCAGGGGCTCGACGGCACCGCCGCGCTGCCCCTGAACCGGTGGAGCCATCTCGCGGTGACCCTCGCGGGCGGCACCGGCACGCTGTACGTCAACGGCACGGCCGTGGCCCGCAACACGGCCATGTCCCTCACCCCGGCCGCCCTCGGCACCCTCGCCGACCACTGGCTCGGCCGCTCCCACTACGCCTCCGACCCCGTCTTCGCGGGCGCCTTCGGCGGATTCGACGTATGGTCGCGCGCCCTGACCGCCGCCGAGATCACCGCGTTGCAGAGCACCCCGGGCAGCGGCGACCTGGTGTCGTACGCCTTCGACGAGACGTCGGGCTCCACCCTCGCGGACGGCTCGGGGCGCGGGCTGACCGCCACCCTGCGCCGCACCTGGGGCGCGCCCAGCCACCCCGGGTTCCTCGCCGCCTACCCGGAGACCCAGTTCATCCAGCTGGAGTCGATGACCGGGAGCGACTACACCAGGGTGTGGGCGCCCTACTACACCGCCCACAAGATCCTCCGGGGCCTGCTGGACGCGTATCTCGCCACCGGCGACCCGCGCGCGCTCGAGCTGGCGTCCGGGATGGGCGACTGGATGTACTCCCGGCTGTCGAAGCTGCCCGCCACCACCCTCCAGCGGATGTGGGGCCTCTTCTCCAGCGGCGAGTTCGGCGGCATCGTCGAGGCGGTCGTCGATCTGCACGCGATCGGCGGCAAGGCCGAACACCTCGCGCTGGCCCGGCTGTTCGACCTCGACAGCCTCATCGACGCGTGCGCCGCGAACACCGACGTCCTCGACGGACTGCACGCCAACCAGCACATCCCGATCTTCACCGGCTGCCTGCGGCTGTACGACGCGACCGGCGAGCAGCGCTACCTCACCGCCGCGCGGAACTTCTGGGACATGGTCGTCCCGCACCGCATGTACGGCATCGGCGGCACCAGCACGGGCGAGTTCTTCAGGGCGCGGGACGTCATCGCGGGGACGATCAGCGCGACCAACGCCGAGACCTGCTGTGCCTACAACCTGCTGAAGCTCAGCCGGGCCCTGTTCCTCCACGAGCAGGACCCGGCCTACATGGACTACTACGAGCGGACCCTGCTCAACCAGGTCCTCGGCTCCAAGCAGGACACCGCCGACGCCGAGAAACCGCTGGTCACGTACTTCATCGGGCTCACGCCCGGCCATGTGCGCGACTACACGCCCAAGCAGGGGACCACCTGCTGCGAGGGCACCGGCATGGAGTCCGCGACCAAGTACCAGGACTCGGTGTACTTCAAGGCCGCCGACGGCGGTTCGCTGTACGTCAACCTCTACAGCCCGTCCACGCTGACCTGGGCCGAGAAGGGTGTCACCGTCACCCAGGCCACGGACTTCCCGCGCGAGCAGGGCAGCACGCTCACCGTCCGGGGACGCACCGGTGCCTTCGCGCTGCGGCTGCGGGTGCCGGCCTGGGCGACGGCCGGGTTCCGGGTGACGGTCAACGGCCGTGCGGCCGACGGGACGCCCGTGCCCGGGAGCTATTTCACGGTGTCGCGGACCTGGCGGGACGGGGACATCGTGAGGGTGGCCATGCCGTTCCGGCTTCGGGTCGAGAAGGCCCTCGACGACCCGTCCCTCCAGACGCTGTTCCACGGCCCGGTGAACCTGGTGGCGCGCGACTCCGCCACCGGCTACCTGGAGTTCGGGCTCTACCGCAACGCCGCGCTCTCCGGCGACCTGCTGCCCTCGCTCACCCCGGTCGGCGGGAAACCGCTGCACTTCACGCTGAACGGCACCGCGTTCGCCCCCTTCTTCGAGGGCACCGAGGATCCGACACACGCGTACGTGCGGCGGGCCGAGCCCCGGGTGGTGTTCGGGAACACCGACTCGGGCGTGGCCAACCCCGTCAAGGCGGACGGGACCGGTCTGCTCGACGAGGTGTGGGCCGGGGCGCCGTTCGCCTCCAGGGGAGCGCTGGTCGCGCGGGTCCGGGCGGTGGTGAACGCCTGGGTGGCCGCCGGGCTGCTGAGCGCGGCCGACGGGGCGAAGGTGGTGAGCACCGCGAACGGGGCGACCTTCGTGCCCTGAGCCGCGAGCCCTCAGCCGTGAGCCGTCAGCCGTGAGCCGTCAGCCGTGTCCGGCCCTGCCGCCGAGCGGCGGGGCGGCTACGACCGGCGGCGAGGCTTGCCGCCGCCTGTACCGCGGCGGGCGCCGCCCTTCGCGCCCCCGCCGCCCTTCGCCCCGCCGGAACGGCCGCGCGCGCCGGCGCCGGACGCCTTGCCGGTGCCGCCCGCGCTCTTGCGCTGCGCCCCGCCCGGCTGCGGCTTGCGGCGCTCGCTCTCCCGCTCCCCCGCCGGGGCCTGCCGCTCCCGGCCGCGCGTGCTGTTGACCGTGCGGCCGCGGACGATGCCGATGAAGTCCTCGACGTGATCGGTGGTCGCCTCCTCGGGCCAGGACAGCGCGACCGCCGACCGGGGGGCGTCCACGACCGTGCGGTAGGTGAGGTCGCGGCGGTGGTGGAGGCGGGCCAGGGACTGGGGGACGACCAGGACACCGATGTTCGCCGCGACGAGTTCCACCGCGTCCGCCGTGGTCGCCGGGCGCTCGAAGGCGGGCTCACCGGGCGGCCGCTCCCAGCCGATGACGTCGTCGAGGGGATGCAGGACCACCTCGTCGGCGAGGTCGTCCAGGGTGATCTCCTCGGCCGCGGTGATCACATGGTCCTTGGGGACCACGACGACGGTCGTCTCGGTGTAGAGGGGGATCGCGCTGAACACCGTACGGTCGACCGGAAGGCGCACGAAGGCGGCGTCGGCGGAGCCGTCGCGCAAGACGTCGGAGGCCTCGGCGGGGGTCACCTGGAGCAGGGTGAGCGGGACGTCCGGCAGGCGCTCCTGCCAGATCCGCGCCCACTTGGCGGGCGTCACTCCGGGGACGTACGCGAGCCGGAACGAGGGGGAATCCGCCGAGTCGGTCATTCCGCCAGGTTACCGGCTGTGGTCGGAGGTCTCGTCGGCGGCCGATACCCTGGACCGTATGAAGTCGCAGCAGACCGCCCAGACGATGAAGCCCGCCACCGCGGCGAAGAAGCTGGGTGTGTACCTCCCCGCCACGCCCGCCGAGTTCCAGGAGGGCGTGGTCTCGCGCGCCGAGCTGAACGAGCTCACGGCGAACCCGCCCGAGTGGCTGCGGACGCTGCGCGAGAGGGGCCCGCACCCCCGTCCGGTGGTCGCGGCCAAGCTGGGCGTGTCCATCGCGGGCCTGGCCCGGGGCGGGGTGACCGAGGCGCTGACCACCGAGCAGATCGAGGCGCTGAAGGACGCGAAGCCGGAGTGGCTGGAGAAGGAGCGCGCCACCCAGGCCGAGGTCCGCAAGGAGACGGTCCGGATCAAGAAGCGGAACGCCGAGCGCGCCGCCTCCGAGGACTGAGCACCGGCCCCGCTCAGCGGCGCGGCGCGAGGATGCTGAGCGCGTTCGCGCAGACGACGGCCCCGATCGCCGTCCAGTCGACGAGCCCGAGCCCCTGGCCTAGGCCGATCCAGCCGACCAGCGCGGCGAGCACCGGGTTCACGCTCATGAACAGGCCGAAGGCCGCCGGGGGCACCTGGCGCAGTGTGACCAGGTCGGCGAGGTACGGCACGGCGGACGACAGCACACCGGCGGCGACGGCGTAGCCGACGGCCGGCGCGGTCGGCGGCTCCCGGAGCACCACGAACACCCCGACCGGCAGGAACGCCAGCGCGGAGACCGCCGAGGCCGCCGCCGAACCCTGCACCCCCGGCAGCCGGCGGCCGACGGTCCGGTTGAGCAGGATGTACGACGCCCAGCACACGGCGGCCAGCAGGCCGAGGCCCATCCCGACGTAGTCGGTGGAGGGCTGGGGACGCATCAGCGTGACGGCGCCCGCCGCCGCTGTCACCGCGCAAGCGGCGTCGATCCGGCGGCGCGCGGCGGCCAGGGCGACGGTCAGCGGGCCGAGGAACTCCAGGGTGACGGCGAGCCCGAGGCCGATCCGGTCGATGGCGGTGTAGAGGGACAGATTCATCGTCCCGAACACCAGGGCCAGCAGCAGGACCGGCCCCCACTGCTCCCGGGTGAAGGACCGCAGCCGGGGGCGGCCCACGGCGAGCAGGACGAGCGCGGCCACGTACTGCCGGACCGCGACGACCCCCGTGGGGCCGAGGACGGGGAAGGCCAGGGAGCCGATCGCGGCGCCGGTCTGGTTGGACAGACCGCTGCCGACCATGGTGGCGATGCCGACGGCACGCCGGCGCGATCCTTCGGGCTCCGCTGCGGGAGCCGCCGAGGGAGCGGTGGTCGAGGCTGAGGGAGCGGCAGGCATACCGGGATCGTCCACCCGGCGCGGCCTTGCGCAAAATGCATGCACGGCTTCAGCCATACGCTGGAGTCATGGATACTCCGGGTGTGGAACTGCGCCAGCTGCGCTGTCTGGTCGCGATCATCGACGAGGGCGGTTTCACCGATGCCGCCGCCGTGCTCGGCGTCTCCCAGGCCGCCGTGTCCCGCACCCTGGCCTCCCTCGAACGGGCCCTGGGCGTACGGCTGTTGCGGCGCACCTCGCGTGTGGTGACGCCGACCGCGACCGGCCTGCGGGTCGCGGCGCACGCGCGCCGGGTGCTCGGCGAGGTGGACGCACTGGTCGGCGAGGCCGCCTCGGGCCACACCCGGCTGCGGATCGGGTACGCGTGGTCGGCCCTCGGCCGGCACACCCTCGCCTTCCAGCGCCGCTGGGCGGCCGGGCGGCCGGAGACCGCGCTCCAGCTCGTGCGGGTGAACTCCGGCAGCGCGGGGCTGGCGGAGGGCGCCTGTGACATGGCGGTGGTGCGCAGACCGCCGTCGGACCGGCGCTTCGACTCGGCGATCGTGGGGCTGGAGCGGCGCCTGTGCGCGCTGGCCGCCGACGACCCGCTGGCCCGGCGCCGTTCGGTGCGGCTGGCGGACCTCAGCGGGCGCACCCTGCTGATCGACCGCCGGACCGGCACGACCACCCTGGACCTGTGGCCGGCGGACGCGCGGCCCGCGACGGAGGAGATCCACGACGTCGACGACTGGCTCACCGTCATCGCCACGGGCCGCAGTGTCGGCGTGACCGCCGAGTCGACCGCCAACCAGTACCCGCGGCCCGGTGTCGTCTACCGGCCGGTGCGGGACGCCGAGCCCGTCGCCGTCCGGGTGATGTGGTGGCGCGACGACCCGCACCCGGCCGCCCAGTCCGTGATCGAGCTGCTCACGGAGCTGTACCGGGAGGGCTGATGCGGGCCGGTCCCCCGGGACTCGCCCGCGGGTGGCCGGTTTGACTACGATCTGAGCAGGTTCACCGACGTGGGTGTTTCGAGGTTGCTGGGGGTTGGGATGGTTGCTGGTCGTGTGGTGCGCTTCGACAGCCAGCGCGGATACGGGTTCATCGCGCCCGACGACGGCGGGGAGGATGTCTTCCTGCACGTCAACGACATGCTGATGCCCGAGTCGCAGGTGCGGCGCGGCATCGTGGTGGAGTTCGAGATCGAGGACGGCGAGCGGGGTCCGAAGGCGTCCGGCGTGCGGCTCGCGCGCGGGGCGGACGGCAAGCCGCTGGCCGCCGACGACGACGTGCTGTGCGATGTGCTCAGCACGGAGGAGTTCGTCCGGGACGTCACGGAGGCGCTGCTGACGGCGGCGCCCTCGCTCACGGGCGAGCAGATCGTCCAGGTCCGCGGCGGCCTGGCGCAGTTCGCCAAGAACCACGGCTGGGTCGAGGGCTGATCCGCCCCGGGGCCCACGGGTCCCACCGGTCGCGGCGCTCGCACCGGGGCGGGGCCGTGCGCGGGGGGACGTCCGCTTCCCCCTGGGCACGGGCCCGCCCGGACGGCAGCGATCCTCCACATGCTCACCACGCCGGTCCTCGACCCGCCGGCCGCCGAGGTCCTCGCCCCGGACGCGGGCACGCCGGCCCGATCCGGACAGCCGGCGGCCCGATTCCCCGTGGTCGGTGACCTGATCCCCCGTTGTCAGTGGCTTGATCTACAGTTCCCGTCACTTGATCACTGCGGGTGCGGGAGGCACACATGGGGTGGGTGTCGGCCGGCGACTACGAGGTCGCCCTCGACGACGGCAAGGTGGTGTGCCGCAACGCGGCCGGGCGGGTGCTGAAGTCCGTACCGCCCAAGATCGCCGACGATCCCGCGGTGCTGGGACTGCGCCGGCTCACCGAGTGGCTGGAGCGGCACGAGCGGCAGTGCCTCGCCGACGTGGAGCGGTGGATGGTGCGTTCCCTGCCGGTGCCGTTCGCCGTCGTCACCCGGGTCTGGAGCGACCCCGCGTGGCAGGCCGCCCTGCGCGACCTCGTCGTCACCGGGGCCGACGGCGAGGTGGCCGGATTCCTTCGCGACGCCGACCCCGAACGCGGCCTCGGACTGGTCGACCTCGACGGCGACAGCGTGCGCATCACCCCGGACCTCGTCCGTCTGCCGCACCCGGTGCTCCTCGACGACCTGGAGGAGCTGCGCGAGTTCGCCGTCGAACTCGGGCTGACGCAGCGCGCCCATCAGCTGTTCCGCGAGGTGTGGCACAAGCCCGCCACGCTCGACGCCGAGGCGACCTCCGTCGAGGAGTACGCGGGCGGGGCGTTCAAGGAACAGCGGTTCCTGCACGGCCGGGTGACCCAGCTCGGCTACCGCGTGCGCGGCGGCAACGCCGTCTGCTCCGTGCTGGAGGACGGCCGCGCCGTCGAGGCCCGCGTGTGGGTCGGCGACTACGAGGGCTACCAGGAGGCCGAGACCGGCCCCCTGGTCTTCACCGACCCCGCCGGGCGGGTGCTGAGGCTCGGTCAGGTCGGGCCGGTGGCCTGGTCGGAGGGCATGCGCATGGCGGCCGCGCTGTACGCGGGACGCGACATCGAGGACGAGGAGCGGGCGGCATGACCACGTACGACGACACCACGGCCGGCGTGCTGCTCGACGCGGGCGCGATCCTGCCCTCGGGCGGGACCGCCCGCGAGGACGCCGACACGCTCACCGTCCGCACCTACACGCACCCGGCGCTGGGCGAGCGGGCGGTCGTCCGGCTGGTGCCGGGCACCCTCGGCGAGGCGGAGGACCTGGCGCTGGACTTCCTCGGCCTGGCCCGCGACGCGGAGGCCCCCGAGGTCGGTCGGGTACGCCGGGAGACGCTCGGGTTCCCCGCCTGGGCGCTGGTCAACGACCCGGCGAACGGCCATCACGCGCTGGCGCTGGTCCGGGACATCGAGCGGCTGGCGCAGCAGGCCAAGGCCCGTCCCGGTACGGCCAAGGAGGGATTCGAGGAGCTGGGCACCCGGCTCGGCCGGGCGGTGCCGCACTTCCTGCCCACGTTCTACGAGCAGGCCGCCCGGGTCTTCCTCCAGCACGAGAACACCACGTACGCCGCCGCGTTCTTCGGCAAGGCCCGCGAGGCCGAGCGGGTGCACGGGCTGGCGGTGGACGAGGAGCGGCAGCGGGCGGTGTTCCTGGAGTTCGCGTTCGCCGGGGCGCTGACGGTGAAGGCGCTCAAGGAGCACGTCAAGGCGCTCGCCGCGCGGCTCGACCCGGCGCGGGCATGGGCGCAGTTCCGGCAGCTGACCGTGGAGCGCTGCGCGGCCGGCATGCCGCCGTACGCCTCGCTGCCGCAGGACGCGCGCGGGCTGATCAGGGCCGCGAAGCTCGACCGGGTCACCGAGGAAGCCGCGCTGGTCCACGATCTGGTGGCCTCGCCGGCGGCGGTCCGGGCCCCGGCGTCCTTCTGGAACTCCTACCGCGAGGCCC
This sequence comes from Streptomyces phaeofaciens, assembly GCF_014648915.1. Lineage (GTDB taxonomy): Bacteria > Actinomycetota > Actinomycetes > Streptomycetales > Streptomycetaceae > Streptomyces > Streptomyces phaeofaciens. Next base: position 24,595 of record NZ_BMSA01000015.1, read on the forward strand.
TCGCCGCCCTCTCCGAGCGGCAGCCGGAGGTGCGCGGGCGGCTGCTGGAGATCATGCCGGCCGGGCTGGGCCGTTCCGTCGAGGACGACGAGTTCTGGCTGGGGCTGCTCACGGAGTGCGGCGCGGACCTGCTGCTCACGGGCGAGGCCGGGGCGGCGGCGGACGGGGTCGACGCGGCGGACTGGCTCAGCCGGTGGGCGCTGCACCGCAAGCACGGCGGCAACCTGTGCGGCAGGTCCCCGGCCACGCTGGCGCTGGTGGCGCGGATGGCGCCCCGGCTGCGTGCCCAGGGCCGGCCCGTCGCCCTCGCCACGGGCCGCTGGCACAACGGGGCCGACCTCGACCTGCTCGACCTGTGCGTGGCGCAGGGCGTGCCGCTGGCGCTGCCGGAGGACGGCCAGGTGGTGTTCCTGGGCGTGGACCGCTGGCTGCGCGAGACCCGGCCCGGCGCCCGCGACCTGACGGCGACGGCGGCGGACCCGCGCGCCCGGCGCCTGCTGTACGACGAGATCGGCACCCAGGGCGGTCAGCGGCCGAAGGCCGAGGTGCTGGAGGGTCTGGCCGCCCATCCGGTCCTCGCCGATGTGCTGCGCGAGTGGCTGGAGGACGCGGCGAAGGAGCTGACGGCCGCGGCCGGGCTGCCCGCCGCGCGCGCCGCGCTGGAGCGGATGCGCTCCTTCCGTGTCGTGGCCGCCCGCGTCGCCCCGGCCGCGGTGGCCCTGGTCGCCGCGCACGAGGCGGCACCGCTGCTCGGGCGCACCCTGCGCGCGGGCGTCCTGGACGAGCTGGGCTGGCCCGCGCTCGACGAGGCGCTGCGCCGGATCGAGACCGAGACCAAGCCCGACCGGGACCAGGACAGGGCGCCGACCGTCACCGAGGCCTGGCCCGCACTGATCGTCTCCCGCGGGCTCAAGGCGTTCGTCGTCGGACCCGAGGGGATCCTGCTCGACCACGATCTGCGGCTGCCCGTCGCACTGGACCGCTGGCAGCGCCCGTCGTTCCGCTACACGGACGGCCAGTTGCTGGTGATGTGGCGGCACAACGGCAAGCAGTTCGGCTACTGGTCGGCCCGCCCCGCCGAGGTGTTCCCGCTGGGCGGGGAGCAGATCCCCCAGTACTGGTACGGCAGCGGTGACGCGGGCGAGCCCTCGATCCCGCTGCCGGGCGGCGGCCGCGCCACCGGCGGACGCACCCTGCACGCCGGCGACACCGTCCTGCCGGCCGGCCGCCCGGTCCTCGGAGACGGCACCACGTACTGGCGCCAGGGCCGGCAGGGCCGGCAGCAGGTCTGGCTGGAGTACGACCCGGCGACCGGCACCCACGGGCGCGCCTCGCTGCCCGCGCTCCTGCGCACCGGGAGCGGTACGGACGGGACGCTGCTCCCGGAGTACTGCGAGGTGCTGCCGCTCCAGCCCGGCCTGGAGCAGAGCCCGTTCGGCACCGACGGCACGGTCCTGGGCCGCTGGGTGCGCAGGGAGGGCGAGGGCGCCGAGGCCCGCACGGTCGCCGGGACACCGGACGGCCGGACCGTCACCCGGCCGGCGGGCGACGGGAGTGCCCCCGGCGTTCCGCTGGGCGCGCTGCGGCTGCCCGGCGGGGCCGAGCCCGTCGTGGTCCGTATGCACCGGCAGATCGCCCTGTACGCGGGGGACGACACGTCGGCGGCCGGGGAACTGGGCCGCGTGACGCCGATGGAGCGCGGCAGCGAGTTCGCCTCCGGTACGGCGTTCGTCCCGCCGGTCGCGTTCTGGCACGCGCTGCGCCCGCGCGACGAGCGGGCGTCGGCCGTACTGCGCGCGCTGACCGACGAGCGGGCGGCCGAGCTGGTGCGCGCCGGGGCCGAGGCCCTGGCGGAGCGGCAGGCGAGGATCGTGGCGGCGGGCGCGGCCGAGGCCCGCGCGGGCGGCAAGCCGGTCGTGCCGACCGCCGACGAGGTGATCCGGGAGCTGGTGGCCCGCGACCTGCCCGAACTGGGCGACCGGCGGCTCCTCACCGGGGTGGCCGCGCTGCTGCGCGCGGTGCTGCGGCTCGCCGAGTCGACGGCCGCGTTCGTGGCCCCGCCGGCCGAGCGCTCGCAGACGGAGCGCCGGCACATCGACGGCATGTTCGCCACGTACAAGCCCGAGTACGGCGACGACCAGACGCTGCGCGAGGCCACCACCGGGCTCGCCGACCACCACCACGGCTGGTACGGCGGCGTCCAGCGCTGGAGCGTCCTCCAGCAGATCCGCGCGGTCAACCATGTGCTGTCCGGGCGGCCCGCCGACGGCCGGCCGCTGGAGCGGCGGGCCCAGGACACGGGCGCCGACGAGGGCTGGCGCAGCGACGAGTTCAGGGTCCCGGGCATCGCCGCGGTGTGGCCGTCCACGCTGGGCGTGCTGCGGCCGCTGGCCTACCGCGCCGCGTCCGCGACGGTGACCGAGACGCACCGCGAGGCGCTGCTCCTGCTGTGCGAGGCGATCGCGGAAGGGCCACTGGCCGCGCCCGGGGGTGCGCTGCGGGAGGCCGTGCTGAGCGAGCCGTTCGACAACAGCGGGCGACCGGAGCGGGTCGGCCAGGTGCTGCGCCGAAAGGGCCGTACCGTCGTCGTCCTCGGCTGCCAGAACATCGACGGTCAGCGCGGCCGGGTGAACTGGCTGGCCCTGGACCACGATCCGGCCGGCGCCTTCGGCGCGGTGGCCCACTTCGCCCTGGAGCGGGAGAAGGCGTACCCGGCGGTGTTCCCCGCCGACGCGCTGGCCGCCGTCACCCGGCTCGTCCGGGACAAGGGCGCGGCGCCCTGGCGGCCCTGTGCGCCGGACACCCTCGCCGGAGCTACGGGCGGCGGGCTGGGGCCGGTGCAGGCGGCGCTGCTGCTCGCCGGGCGGCCGGCGCAGCTCACCGCCGAGGTGAGCGCCGCGACGGGGCTGAAGCCGGGTCAGAAGAGCCTGGGTGACGGCCTGTTGGCCTCGGTCACGGCTCGGGACACGGCGGCTCTCGTGGGCGCGTTGCTGCCCTCGGACCCCGGCGACCTGTGGACGACCGGGCCCGATGTCGACGCGGCGGTCCGGGTGTGGGCCGAGCGGCTCGGCGAGGTCGTCCGGCTGCCCGAGGACCTCGTCGGGGAGCTGACCCTCGGCGGTCTGCCCACCGCGTCGGTGGAGGAGGTCCTCAACCCCGGGCGTACGCCCTGGATCAGCCGCACCACGGTCCAGCGGCCCGACAAGGACGGCAACCTGGTCGCGGAGGACCCGCCGGCGCTGCCCGGCCGGTACGACGTGACACGCGCCGTGGCGGCCCTGGCCGGGCTCGGCTACTCCCTGCCGTACGGCCACGCGCTGCGCGCCGTCCTGCCGGACTCCCTGGCCGCGCTGCGCCGCCGGATCGCGGACCCGGGGCTGCTGATCGACCTGGGCCTCGCGTGGACGGAGAAGGGTTCCTCGACCGCCGTCGAGCTGCGCAAGGCGTACGGCCTGCCCGCGACCGGCGGCGCGGACGCGCACGGCATGACACCCGTGGGCGAGGCGCTGGTGCTGCGTCCCTGGTACGGCGCCCAGGAGGCCGTCCTGGTACGGCCGGGCGCGCTCGACGGCCCCGCCGACCCGGTGTTCGGGCTGGTGGAGGGGCTCCTCGGCCCGGCGCGCGGCGAGGGCATGCGGGCCGTGCGGACGATCCTCGACGACGGGCTGGCCCGCGCGCTCGCGGCCGGTCTCGACCTCGAGACGCCGGCCGGGTACGCGCAGGACCCGACGGTCAGCGTGCCCGCGCTGGTCGCCGAGGTGGCCGCGAGGCACGGTCTGGGCGAGGACGCGGCGGCGCTCTATCTGATGCTGCTCGCCCTGCCCGACCCCACGGACCGCAACTGCGCCCGCTGGACCGGCTGGAAGCCCGCCCGGACGAAGAAGGCCCGCGCCGAGCTCACGGCGACCGCGCTGGTCGTGGAGGCCAAGCGGGCGCGCGCCGGGCGCACGCTCTTCCTGCCGTGCGGCTGGCTGGACCTCAAGTCGCCCGCGCTGCCGGTGGAGCTCTGGAAGCAGGGCCTCTACCCGGTGCACGGCGGCTCCCGCGCCGTCCCGCTGGTGCCGGTGCCCGAGTTGTTCACACGCGCGTGGGACCGTGTCCTCGCCGGTGACGGCCCGGCCTACGAGGAGCTCACCACCCGCGCCGCCGGCCGGGGGCGCCGCCGATGACGTGGTTCCGGCACCACTTCCAGATCCCGCCCTCTTTAGGTCAGGATCTGACCTCTATCGCTCCTAACGTAGTGCTCGACCTCGGAACGGCACTCACGGAAGAAGAGGACCATGAGCGACTCCACCAACCCCGGCCAGACCGTCACCGGCGAGCGTGCGGACCTGCTGGCGGCGCTGGCCAAGCAGCGGCACTTCCTGCGCTTCACCACGCGGGAGCTCACCGACGAGCAGGCCGGGGAGCGGACCACGGCCAGCGCTCTGTGTCTCGGCGGCCTGATCAAGCACGTGTCCTCGACCGAACGCAACTGGGCGGCGTTCATCGTCGAGGGCCCGTCGGCCATGGGTGACTTCGACGCCATGACCGAGGCCGACTTCGCCGCGCGCGCCGACGAGTTCCGGATGCTGCCCGGCGAGACGCTGGCGGGCGTGCTGAAGGAGTACGCCGCCGTGGCCGAGCGCACGGACGAACTGGTCGCCACCCTGCCCAGCCTGGACGCCGACCACCCGCTGCCGTCGGCGCCGTGGTTCGAGCCGGGCGCCCGGTGGTCGGCCCGCCGGGTCCTGCTGCACATCGTCGCCGAGACCGCCCAGCACGCCGGTCACGCCGACATCATCCGGGAGTCCCTGGACGGGGCGAAGAGCATGGGGTGAGTGCGGTTCCGCTCAGCCGACCCGGAGCACCCGCGTGCCCCAGGCCTCCAGGGCCACGAACAGCCCCGGGTCGGTCAGTTCGTCGCCCGCACGGTCGTCCGTGCGGTCCGTGAGCAGGTCCGTCAGACGGTGGCGGCCGCCCCGGAGGTCGTCCCACGGCAGGGGCAGCCGGGCCCGGGCCGGGCGGTCTCCGTGGTTGACGACCACGAGATGCCGGGCGTCCGGGGCCGTCCAGGTCCAGGCGAGCAGCGCGCGGTGGGAGTCGTCGCCCGGCCGGCCCGTCGGGGTCAGCCGCCGCCAGGCACCCCGGCGCACGGCGGCCGCGGCCGGCAACAGGCGGCCGTAGAAGGCACGCAGGGCGTCGTCGGGGGCCTCGCCGGGCCGGCGGGAGAGGAACACCGGCAGGCGCACCCGGCGGCCCTCGAACTGGCCCTCGTGCCACAGGGTCGCCCCGGGCAGGGTGGCCACCGTCACGGCGGCGGCGCGGCCCCGTGCGCCGGGCAGGACGGCGGCGGCGCGCGGTTCGTCGTGGTTCTCCAGGAAGCGGACGAGGCCGCTCTGGTGGCCGGGGTCCGCGTCGAGACGGGCGCGCACGGAATCCGCGTCCTCGTGGACGAGGCGGTCGTGGAGCCGCTTGTCGTAGCAGAGGTCGAAACCCTGCTGCCCGAGGGTCCGTTCGAGGTCCCAGTACACCTCGGCGACCAGCAGCAGGTCCGGGTGCCGGGCCCGCACGCGCGGGATGACGTACGGCCAGAAGTCCTCCGCGGGCGCCGGTCCCGCCCGGTCCCCCCAGGTCCCGGCGAAGACGTCGTTGATCATCAGCATCGCCATGTCGCAGCGCACGCCGTCCGCCTGGTCACCGATGGACACCAGCGTGTCCACGGTCGCCGTGCGCAGCCCGGCGCTGAAGGCGTTCAGCTGCACCACGTCGGACCAGGGCGGGAAGTACGGGTCGCGGCCGCGCGCGAAGATCTCCCCGCCGCTGTCCAGGAAGGCGTCCGGGGCTTCGGCCAGGTCCTCCGCCGTGCCCCGGATCAGCCGGTCGGGGTGGGCGGCGAGCCAGGCGTGGTCGGGAGCCACATGGTTGGGCACGTGGTCGAGGATCAGCCGCAGCCCCCGGTCGGCCAGCCGGGCGCGGGCCTCGGCCAGGCCGTCGGGTCCGCCGAGGGCCGCGTCGACGACGTATCTCCGTACGCAGTAGGGGGATCCTGCGACGTCCGCCGCGGTGACGTCGGGCAGCGCCGCACGGAACTCCGCGAGAAGACGCTCGTCGCGCAGCGCGATCCGCAGGCCGGCCGGGCTGCGCTCCCAGACACCCATCAGCCAGACGGTGTCGACACCGGGCGGCGCCACCGCGTCCCAGGCCTCGCCGGGCACCGTGCCCAGGGTGACGCGGCGCCCGTACCGCTCGCTCAGCTCCCGCAGCCAGACCAGGGTGTTGATCTCGTGGACGACGGTCGGCCGCCGCCGCCCGGCGTCCGGCGTGCCACCGCCGTTCGTCATCGCCCGTCCTCCTCGCCACCGGCCCGTGTCTCCACGGTCGGGGGTCCGGGGGCGGGCCGCAAGGACACGGAGGGGGCGCGAAAAAGGCGTGGCGGTCCGGCGCGGGGCCCGTTACGATCACCGCGATGACCACTCATTCTGTTGACAGATCGGGGGTCCCGTCCGCGCAAGGTGAGTGCTGATGCCCACTCACATCGCGAACGAGGATTCCCGCCTTTCCCTGTGGCTGCGCGTGCGCGAGTTCGCCGTGCCGGCCTCCATGATCGAGACCGCGACCGCCCGTCGCCTCACCGGTGACTGGGCCGGGGCCTGTGCGGCCGCGTCCGTCGACGTCGATCTCCAGTTGCGTTCCGTGGCGCGCCGCCACGGCCGGGAGCTGGCGGACCGGATCCGCTCCGATCTCCGCCATCTGGCCCCCGACCTGCTGCGCTGGCACCTGCCGAGGATCGCCCCCGACGGGCGCTTGCGCCCCGGCCTGACCATCCCCCTCACCCGGTACGACCCGGCGGGGGGCGACGGCGGACGGCGGCCCGTGCAGCTCGTGGTGCGGACCCCGCCGGCCTGGGCGGACACCGGACAGCGCGTCAGCCTCGCACTGTGGGACGGCCCCCGCTCCGACAACGGCACCGGCCATCCGCATCCACGCCCCAGCCGGCGTTTCCGTCTCGACCTGCACCGCCATCTGTGGGACGCGCGCAGGACGGGCGAGCTGCGGGTGCGCGCGGGGGCGGGCGGACCCGCCGACGACGGACCCGCCCGGGCCGCGGACGCCGAAGCCCTGGGGCTGCCGGCCGGCGAACGGCGGTGTGCCGTGGACCGGTGGGCGGCCGAGGCCCGGCTGCTGCTGGCCGACCGGCCGGACGGGACCGCCGCGCCGCCCGGCTCACCTCCCAGGGTCGTCGTACGGCTCGGAGGGCGGCGGCGGGTGGCGCTGGACCTGGACGGTCCGGACCCCGGCGCGGACCCCCGTGCGGTCATCGGGCCGGCGCCCACCGACGGCGCCGCGACCGGGCTGCCGATGCTGCCCGACGCGGCGACCTGGGTGCTGCCCGACCTGGAACTGCTGCGCGCCGGGCTGATCGGGGCCGACCGGCTGCATCCGCTGGTCGCCGCCGCACTGGCGCCGGACCACGCACCGCCGCCCGGTGCCGGTCTCGCCCCGCCCCCGGACCGGCCGGGGGGACCGCGCGTCGTGGAGTGCCGGGGCGCCCGGCACCGGATCGGCCTGGTCGACGGGGTGCTGGCCCCGCTGGACCACGATCCGGCCGAGATCCGGCGGGAGGAGCTGCTGGTCGCGCTGACCGGCACGCCCCTGCCCTGTCTGCGGATCATCGACGAGGCACACCGCCGTCCGGACTGCCTGCCCGATGTCCGCGAACGCCTCAACCACGGCGACATCGCCGGTGCGCTGGCCGTCGTCGAGGGTCTGCTGGGCCCTGGCGCCGTACTGCGCGGCGGCGCGCTGCGCGACGCCCTGGAGAGGGCCGCGCGCGGGCGGATCGCGTACGGGCTGTACCGGGCCGGTCTCACCGGGCCCGGGCCCTCCCATGTGCGGTTCGGGGACCGCGGCCCGGTACGCACCGGGCAGGCGCCGCCCCGGCACGCGACCAAGCCCTGACCACTCGTCCGGCCGCACCACCCTCCGCCAAGGCCCCGGGTACCTCCGGCCTGCCCTCCGTCACGAACCCAAAGGTGATCGACCATGCCCGCACCCACCCCGCCCGCCGCCACCGGCACCCCCTCCGCCCCGTCCCCCGCCTCCCGACTCGATGTCGCCGGGGACCTGTTGGCCCTGCTGCGCGACTCGACCACCGAACCGCGCCCCGACATCCAGCTGGAGGCCCTGACCCTGGCCGTCGCCGCCGATCTGCCGGTGCTCCTGTGGGGCGAGCCGGGGATCGGCAAGACCGCCGCCCTCACCCAGCTCGCGGCGGCCCTCGACCTGCCGCTGACCACCGTGATCGCCAGCGTGCACGAGCCGTCCGACTTCTCCGGCCTGCCGGTCGTCGGAGACGATCCCGCGGAGCAGGGCGTTCCGATGGCCCCGCCGGACTGGGCGGTGCGGCTGGTCCGGGCCGGCCGGGGACTGCTCTTCCTGGACGAGCTGTCCACCGCGCCGCCCGCCGTGCAGGCCGCGCTGCTCCGGCTGGTGCTGGAGCGGCGGATCGGCTCCCTGCGGTTGCCGCCCGGCGTCCGGATCGTGGCCGCCGCCAATCCGCGGTCCTCGGCGGCGGACGGATGGGAGCTGAGCCCGCCGCTCGCCAACCGGTTCGTGCATCTCCAGTGGACCCACGACCACGACGTCGTCGTCCGCGGACTCGGCGGCACCTGGCCCCGGGCGACACTGCCCCGGCTGGACCCGGCAAGGCTCACGGAGGCCGTGGACTTCGCGCGCCGCGCGGTGTGCGGGCTGCTCGCCGCCCGGCCGACGCTGGTGCACCGGCTGCCCAGCGCCGAGACCCGCCGGGGCGGGCCCTGGCCGTCGCCCCGGAGCTGGGACATGACGCTGAGCCTGATCGCCTTCGCGACGGCGGCCGGTTCGTCCCGGGACGTGCTCTCCCTGCTGGTGCGGGGCACGGTCGGGGACGGTCCCGGGCTGGAACTGCTGGCGAGCGTGGACCGGATGGACCTCCCCGACCCCGAGGCGGTGCTCGCCGACCCGGCGGGTGCCGAGCTGCCCGAGCGCGGCGATCTGCGCCAGGCCGTCCTGGACGGTGTGGTGGCTGCGGTCCGGGGACGTCCGGAGAAGGCGCGCTGGGACGCGGCGTGGGCGGTGCTGGTCCGCGCGCTGGAGACCGGCGCCCCGGACCTGGTGGTCGTCCCCGCGACCACCCTCGCCGCGCTGCGCCGGGAGGAGTGGGACGTCCCGGAGTCGATCGAGCGGCTCGCCGGTGTGGTGTCACTGTCCCGCCGGGCGGACCACGCGGCGGCCCGGTCGACGGTCGGCGCGAAGGCGGGCCGATGACGAGGGAGGAACCCCGGTCGGCCGAGGTGCCGACGACGACGGATGCGCGGGGCACCCCCGAGCCGCGGACGACCCTCGACCTCGACAAGCTCTTCGCCGCCCGGCTGCACGCCGCCCGGGCCCGGCCCTATCTGGCGACGGCGCTGTTCGCGCTGCACACCGTGGAGTCACGGCATGTGCCGACGATGGCCGTCGACCGGCACTGGCGGTGCTACGTCTCGCCGGGGTTCGTGGACCGGACGCCGGTGGAGGAACTGGCCGGGGTGTGGGTGCACGAGGTGTCCCACCTGCTGCGCGACCACCACGGGCGCAGCGACCGGGTGGCGCGCGAGCGCGGGCTGACCGGACCGGCGGAACGGCTGCGGATGAACATCGCCGCGGACTGCGAGATCAACGACGACGTGTTCGGGGACGGGCTGCTCGTACCGGAGGGCGCCGTCCACCCGTCCTTCCTGAACCTGACGCCGGGCCGGCTCATGGAGGACTATCTGCGCGAGTTCCGGCTCGGACGGCACACCGAGAGCCTGGCCTGGCTGGACTGCGGCAGCGGCGCCGACGGGCTGGACCGGGAGTGGGAGCTGGGCCCGGACGGGGCGAACGGCCTGAGCGCGCAGGAGCGGGACGCGGTGCGGTTCCGGGTGGCGCAGGGCATCAAGGCCCGGCCGGGCAGTACACCGGAGGCATGGCAGCGGTGGGCGGAGGAGGCGTTCCATCCGCCGCAGCCGTGGCGGGAGCTGCTGGGAGCGGCCGTGCGCTCGGCGGCCTCCGGACCCGGCGTGGGCGAGGACTACACGTACGGCCGGCCGTCGCGGCGCTCCGCGTCCGTGCCCGGCGCGGTGCTGCCGAGTCTGCGGCGCAGGCCGCCGCGGGTCTGCGTGGTCATCGACACGTCCGGGTCGGTCAGCGACGCCGAGCTGGGCAGCGCTCTGCTGGAGGTCGCGGCGATCTCGCGGGCCGTGGGCGGGCGGCGGGATCTGGTGAGCGTGGTGCCGTGCGACGCGGCGGCCCGGGTGGTGCACCCGCTGTGCCGGGGCGAGGGCATTCCGCTGGTGGGCGGCGGGGGCACCGATCTCCGCTCGGGGTTCGCCGAGGCGCTGCGGTCCCGGCCCCGGCCGGATGTCGTCGTCGCCCTGACCGACGGCCAGACGCCGTGGCCGAGCGCCCCGCCGCCCTGCCGGACGGTGGTGGGCCTGTTCCCCCGGCCCTCGGTCCCGCACCGCTACGAGGACGATCCGGACTACGAGCCGGAGGCGCCGCCCGCCTGGGCCAGGGTGGTGGAGATCGGCCAGGGTCCCGGCTCCCGGTGAGCCCGCGCGCCGTTCCCGACGCCTTCGGCGCCGATCGCGCCTAGGCTGGATGTCCCAGTGCGGGTCGGGCCAGGGAGACTGCGATGACGTACGCGTCGGACGACGACCGCTCAGCACGCCGGGACGGCCGCTATCTCCCGGTCGCCGACCACGGGCTGATCGGCGATCTGCGCAGCGTGGCCCTGGTGGGGACGGACGGCACGATCGACTGGTACTGCTGTCCCTCCTTCGACTCGCCGAGCGTCTTCGGCTCGATCCTGGACGCCGAACGCGGCGGTTCCTTCGCGCTGACGGCGGCGGTCCCGGCGCGCACCAAGCAGTTCTACTTCCCCGACACGAACGTCCTGATCACCCGGTTCTTCACCGAGGACGGCGTCGGCGAGGTGCAGGACTTCATGCCGTTGAGCGGCGGGACGGGCGAGGCGGAGCGGCACCGGCTGATCCGGCGCGTGCTGTGCGTCCGCGGCTCGCTCCCGTTCCGTGTCCGGGTGGCCCCGCGGTTCGACTACGGCGCCCGCCCGCACGCCCTCCGCCAGGAGGGCGACATGGCGGTCTTCGCGTCCGACGGACTGTCCCTGGCCCTGACCTCCACCGTGGCCCTGGAGGCCGACGGGCCGGACGTGTGCGCGGAGTTCAAGCTCGCCGAGGGCGAGTCGGCGGTGTTCGCCCTCGACCAGATCAGCGGTGAGGTGGCGCCACGCCGGTGCGCGCGCACCGAGGCGGAGGAGCAGTTCGCCGCGACGGTGGCGTACTGGCGGCGCTGGCTGGCCGCCTCCCGGTACCGGGGCCGCTGGCGGGAGATGGTGCACCGCTCGGCCCTCACCCTGAAGCTGCTCACCTACGCGCCCACCGGGGCGATCGTCGCCGCGCCGACCACGAGCCTGCCCGAGCAACTGGGCGGCGAGCGCAACTGGGACTACCGGTACGTCTGGGTGCGCGACGCCGCGTTCTGCGTCTACGCGCTGCTGCGGCTGGGGTTCACCGGCGAGGCCGAGGCGTTCATGGAGTTCGTGACCCGGCACATCAGCCCGGGCGACGGAAAGCCCTCCGGCCCGCTCCAGATCATGTACGGCATCGACGGGCGCACGGATCTGACGGAGACCGAACTCGGCCATCTGGAGGGGCACCGGGGCTCCGCGCCGGTGCGGGTCGGCAACGCCGCCGCGGACCAGCTCCAGCTCGACATCTACGGCGCGCTGATCGACTCCATCTATCTGTACGACAAGTGGGCCGAACCGGTCTCCAGCGCGCAGTGGGACGATGTGTGCGCCCTGGTGGACTGGGTCTGCGAGCACTGGGACCAGCCGGACGAGGGTGTCTGGGAGACCCGCGGCGGCCGCAAGAACTTCCTGTACTCGCGCCTGATGTGCTGGGTGGCGATCGAGCGGGCCATCCGGATGGCCAACCGGCGCGGCCTGCCCGCCGATCTGGCCCGCTGGCAGGAGAGCCGCGACACGATCTACCGGCGTATCCACACCCGGGGCTGGTCCGAGACCCGCCGGGCCTTCGTGCAGCACGAGGACGGGGACGTGCTGGACGCGGCGGTGCTGATGATGCCGCTGGCCAAGTTCATCGCCCCGACCGACCCCAAGTGGCTGTCCACCCTGGACGCGCTCACCCAGGACCTGGTGTCGGACTCCCTCGTCTACCGCTACGACCCGCGCTCCAGCCCCGACGGACTCCACGGCGACGAGGGCACGTTCTCCATCTGCTCCTTCTGGTACGTCGAGGCCCTGGTGCACGCCGGACGGCTGGACGAGGCCCGGCTGGCCTTCGAGAAGATGCTGACCTACGCCAACCATCTCGGCCTGTACGCCGAGGAGATCAGCCACACCGGCGAGCAACAGGGCAACTTCCCGCAGGCGTTCACCCATCTGGCGCTGATCAGCGCGGCGTTCAACCTGGACCGGGCGCTGGGCTGACCCGCCGTCCGCTCAGTGCCCGCGGAACGCCTCCTCCAGCCACCACGACCCCCGGTCGGCCACCACCTTGGCGTCGACGAGCAGGGGTGCCGAGCGGGGACCGGCGAGCCAGTCCTCGACGGCCCGCAGGTCGCCCGGGGTGCGTACGGTGACCGCTTCGAAGCCGTATCCCCGGGCCACGGCGGCGATGTCCGTCGCCGGGAACTCGACCGTGCCGAGGGGATGGCCGTGGGGTCCGAAGTGGTGCACCTCGGCGCCGTAGGCGTCGTCGTTGTGGACGACGACCAGCATCGGCAGCCCGAGCCTGCGGACGGTGTCGAGTTCGCCGGCCCCCATCAGCGCGCCGCCGTCCCCGAGCACGGCGACCGCCAGCCGGTCCGGGCGGGCCAGGGCCGCGCCGATGGCGGTGGCGAGGCCCAGGCCGATCGACTGGAATGCCTGGGTGAAGCAGAGGCCGTTCTCGTCCGGCACCGAGAGGTACATGGTCGGGTAGCCCATGAAGTTCCCGGAGTCCACGCCGATCACCCGCTCCGCGGGCAGGAGGTCGTCGAGGCCGATGTTCAGGGTGCGCGGGTCGATGCGCTCCGCGTCGCCGGTGTCCTCGTACGGCACGTCCCGCCACAGCAGCCGGGCGGCTACCGCCTCGGCGATCTCGGCGGTCCGCCGGCCGGGGCGCCGCGGGCCGGCGGTGTCGAGGGCACGTCGCGCGGTGCGTTCGACGTCGCCGGTGACACCCAGCCGGATCTCCCGGTGGACGCCGAGCGCCGAAGGGTCGTCGTCCACCTGGACCACGGTCGTGCCGGGCCCGATCAGGGTGCCGTGCCGCATGGTCCACATGTTGAGGGCGCAGCCCCAGCCCACGATCAGGTCCGAGTCCGCGATCAGTTCGGCCGCCAGGGGCGAGGCGAATCCGCCGGACACGTCGAGCGACCACGGGTTGCCGTGGAAGAGGCCGCGGGCCACCGCCGAGGTCGCCAGCAGGGCGCCGTAACGGTCGGCGAGGGCCTCCAGGGCGTCCCTGGCACCGGGCGAGCGGGCGCCCCGGCCGGCCACGAAGACCGGCCGCCGGGACCGTTCGAGAAGCCGGGCGAGCGCCGTCACGTCCGCCGCCGTCGGCTCGACCGGCTGCCGGGCGGGAGGCGGCGCGGCCCGCCCGGGCGCGTCGTCGGGCACGTCCAGGGCCTGCACGGCCAGGGGGAGGTTGAGGAGCACGGTGCGCCGGTCGTGCGTGGCGCGCCGGACGGCGTCCAGGGCCTGTGCCACCGCCTCCCCCGCGGTGGTGATCCGCAGCGGTACCGCGCCCACCGCCCGGGCCAGCGCCTCCTGGTCGATGTGGAAGTTGGAGCGCGGCTCGGTGACCTCCGCCGCCAGCACCAGCAGCGGGGTACGGCTCTTGGCCGCCTCGGCGACGCCGGTCAGGGCGTTGGTCAGACCGGGCCCCTGGTGCACGCTCAGCGCGGCCACGGTGCCGCTGACCCGCGCGTACGCGTCGGCCATCGTGGCCGCGCCGCCCTCGTGCCGGGCGGCGACGAAGCGCGCCCCGGCGGCGACCAGGGCGTTGGTGAGATGGAAGTTGCCGGATCCGACCACACCGAAGACCTGCCGGACCCCGGCGGCGGCCAGGGCGCGTCCGACGGCCTCCGCGACCTTCACGGGCGCTCCACCAGCGCGAGCACCCGGGCGGGCGCCCCGGATCCGGTGACGATGGGCAGCGGCCCGGCGACGACGACACTTCCGGTGGGCGGCAGCATGCCGAGATTCCGCAGCTGGGTCAGCCCGTACTTGCCGCTGCCCATCAGGTGGGAGTGGCAGGGGAAGGCCGGGTCGAAGCCGTGGGCCCGGCCGGCGTCGGTGCCCACCGTCTCGACCCCGAGGCCGATCACGGGCGCCTCCTCGGCCACCCAGCGGGCGCACTCCGGCGAGAGGCCGGGGGTGTGCGGGCCGTTCTCGTCGGCGTTGAGGAACGTCTCCTGGGAGTGGGCGCGGGCGTCCCAGCCGGTCCGCAGCAACAGCCAGCCGTCCTCGGGCAGCGGCCCGTGCTCGGCCTCCCAGGCCTTCACGTGGTCGACCTCCACGAGGAAGTCCGGGTCGGTCCGCGCCTCGGCGGTGAAGTCCAGCACGGCGGCCGGTGCGATCAGCCGGCCCGCCGGTACGGACGCCACGTCGTCGAGGTCCTTGCCGGTCACCCAGTGGTTCGGGGCGTCGAAGTGGGTGCCGGTGTGCTCGCCGCTGCGGAAGTTGTTCCAGTACCAGGCCGGCCCCCGGTCGTCGTAGCGGCTGATCTCCTCCAGCTCGAACACCGCCGTCTGCCCGAACGGGGGCGGCAGCTGGATCACCGGTGTCCCCGACGACAGCGGGGAGGTCAGATCGACCACGTCGATCGACCCGCCGCGCAACGCGGACACCAGCGCGGCGAGAACGGACGGCTCGGGCATCGGACCTCCTGGGCGGAACACGGACTCGCGACGGGACTCACAGCATGACAGTCTGATGTGACGGTTCTTCAGCGATCGGCACGGTGGGGGGACATGGTGCTCGCGAGGGGTACGGCCAGGGCGACGGTGGTGGCGGTGTGCGCGTCCGGTGTGCTGACCCTGGCCGGCTGCTCCTCGGGGGGCGACGGGAACGACGGGGGCACCGCGGACGCGAAGGACACGGCGTCCGCCACGGTCTCCGCGTCCCCTTCCACGCCCCCTTCGCCCTCTCCCTCGTCCTCGCCCTCCGCCTCGGTCCCGGTCTCCGCGACGCCGACGCCGGTGCCCGTCACCGGGCCCGGCCGGACACTGGTGACGATGACGGTCACCGGCGGTTTCGCCGGCGTCCACCACGAGGTGGTCCTGCGCGGCGACGGCACCGTACGCACCACCGACCGGGGCGGGGCCACGGTGCACGACCTCACCGACGCCCGGTTCACCGAGCTGCGCACGCTGCTGGGGGACCCCGCGCTGGACGACGTCCCCGACATCTCGACGGGCCAGGGGGCGGCCGACATGTTCCAGTACCTCCTGCGCTTCGACGGCCGTACGGTCATGACCGACCGCACCTCGGCGCAGCCCGCGCTCGACGCGCTGATCGACGCCCTGAGCGAGTTTCTGCCGTCGGACTGACCCCATGTCACCTGCCCCAGATCGCGCGGTACGCCTCCCGGTAGCCCGAGGGGTCCCAGGCCGTGGCGCCCTCGCTGTTGGCGGCCGTGGCGATGTGCACGGGGGCCGTGTAGCCGGTGGCGGGGTCGCCGGAGAAGGCGCGGTTGAACTCGTCGACGATCTGCCAGCCCTGCTGGGACAGCGGCTCGGGCACGGTGGCGGCCTGGTACTGCTCGCTGTTGATCCGCTGGAAGGCGGACGGGTCGCCGTCCCCCGCGCCGATGTTGCGGGGTGGTCCCGCGCCCTTCGCGCCGGCCGCGCGGAAGGCCGGGGCCGCGTCGGCGAAGTAGAGGTCGTTGATGGCCACGGAGTGGGTCCACGCGCTCCCGAACCGGGCGAGGAGGGAGGAGATCTCAGGCGGGGTGCGGGTGCTCGCGTCCGGGATCGGGATGTTCTCGTAGGCCAGGAGCCGCACGCCCCGGCAGGTGGCGAGTTCGTCCCTGATCAGCTCGGACTTGTTCCGGGCGAAGGGGATCGAGGCGTCGGTGATGACCACGGCCCCGGCGCGCCCGCCGGAGTCCGCGATGACCCACTGCGCGCTGATCCGGGCCACCTCCTCGACGCGGGTGGTGACGTTGGTGAAGAGCGGGGGCCGGCCGCTGGGGCCGGGGGCGGCGACCGCGTGCCAGCCGATGAGCGGGATGCCCTGCTCGTCGGCGCGCGTGACCTGCCGTGATGTCGCGTTGGGGTCGAACCCGCCGATCACGATGCCCGAGGGCCTGAGGGCCACGGCCTCGCTCATCGCCGCCTGGATTCCTGCGGGCGTACCGCCGCCGTCGATCACCCGGACGTTCCATCCGATGACCCGCGCGGCCTCCTCCACCCCGTCGGCGGCGCCCGCGACACCGGGGTTGGTCATGGTCTGGGCCACATAGACGAGCGTCTTGCCGGTCACCGCCCGGGGGCCGGTGGTCGGTCCGCTCCAGGGCACGTCGGTCGCCTGCGCCCGGGTGACGGCGGCCCGGGCCCGGCTGTGGGCGGCGGGGCAGCCGCTCGGGCCGGTGGCCGACTCCTCGGTTCCGCGCGACGATCCGCGTTCGCATCCGGCCAGGACGCTCGCCGCGGCCAGCAGGGCGCAGCAGGCGAGCAGCACCGTGCGGGCCGTGCCGGGGGTGCCATGGGTGCCGGAGGTGGCGCTGCGGTGGCCGTCCACGGGGACTCCTCGTGGGGGAACGAGCGGGAGAGCGAGGGGCAGGGTGGGGGCGGAGTGAGGGGCAGGGGGTGGGGGCGAACGCGGGCGGTCAGGGCGGGACCGCCGGGGCGGGCGGCGGCCCGGTGCCGGAGTCCACGGCGGTGCCGGTGCCGCCGCGCAGCCGGCGGCGGGCCGCGTATCCGGCCAGCCCGACGGCGAGGAGCAGGGTGCCGCCGTAGAACAGCGGGACCGTCCAGAAGTCGCCGCCCAGTTGGCCGATGCCGGTGAGGCCGACGGCCAGGACGGCGACGGCCACGACGGTGCCGAGGGCGTTGGGCCTGCCCGGTCTGATCGCCGTGGCGCCGAGGAGGGCGCCGACGAAGGCGGGCAGCAGATAGTCGAGGCCGACGCTCGGATTGCCGATCTGCTGCTGGGCGGCGAGCAGCACCCCGGCACAGCCGACGATCAGCCCCGACGCGGTGAACGCGTACACGGTGTACGTGCGGGTCGGGATGCCGACGAGGTCGGCGGCGCGCGGGTTGGAGCCGACGACGTACAGGCAGCGGCCCAGCGGAAGCCGTTCCAGGACCAGCCAGAGCACGGCGGCGAGGGCGAGCACGTAGAAGGCGGGGACCGGGAGGCCGAGGAACGTGGAGTCGTAGAGGTCGGTGAAGGCCGGCGGCAGGCCTTGGGGGCCGGGAACGATCCGGCTGCCGTCGGTGATCCAGCCGGTGACGGCGTACATCATGCTGCCGGTGCCGAGGGTGGCGATGAAGGAGTCGATCCGGCCGAACTCGACGACGACACCGTTGAGGACGCCCACGGCGGCGCCGCCGGCGATCACCGTGAGACAGGCGAGCGGCCAGGGCCAGCCCTCGTCGACGATGAGGCGCAGCACCATGACGTGGGCCAGGCCGAGGCCGTAGCCGAGGGAGAGGTCGAAGGCGCCGGTGACGATGGGGACCATCGCGGCGAGCGCGAGGATGGCCGGGATGGACTGGTTGGACAGGATCGAGTCGACGGTGTCGAGGGTGGGGAAGGTGCGCGGCAGGGCGAGGGAGAAGACCAGGACGAGCAGGGCGGTGAGGGCGAGCAGTCCATAGGCGCCGATGAGGTGCCCAGCGGGCCGGCGCGGGCGCCGGGCCGTCATGGGCGGGATCCGGTCGCGGGCGGGGGCAGGGCCGAGGCGGCGCGGGTGAGCGCGGCCACGGTGAGGGACGGGCCGCTCAGCTCGGCCGTCACCGTCCCGCGGACGAGGACCAGGGCGCGTCGGCAGACGCCCACGACCTCCTCGGAGTCGGTGGAGACGAGCAGCACGGCGAGCCCCTGGGCCAGCGCCTCGGCGAGCAGCCGGTGGATCGTGGCCTTGGCGCCGATGTCCACGCTCGCGGTCGGCTCCTCCAGGATCAGCAGGCGCGGGCCGGCCGGGAGCCAGCGGCCGATCATGACCTTCTGCTGGTTGCCGCCGGACAGCGTGGCGACGGGGGCCTCACTGTCGCCGGGGCGCACCGCGAACCGTGCGATGAGACGGGCGGCCTCGGCGCGTTCGCGGCGCGGACGGATCCGGCGCGACGCCGGCCGGCCCGCGGCCCGGGGGTTGGCCAGGAGGTTCTCCCGTACGGTCAGCCGGGGGAGGCAGCCCTCGCGCAGCCGGTCGCCGGGGACCAGGCCGACCCCGCGCGCGACGGCGTCGGCGACCGTGCGGGGGCGGTAGGGCCGTCCGTCGAGCAAGGCGCGTCCGCCGAGCAGCGGGCGGGCGCCGGCCAGGGCGCGGCCCAGGGCGCTCTGCCCGGCGCCCGAGAGGCCGACCAGCCCCAGTGCCTCCCCCGCGCGCAGCTCCAGGCTCACCGGTCCCGCGCCCGTGGTGCGTACGCCGTCGAGGGTGAGGACGGCCGGTCCGGTGGCGTCGGCCGGGGCGGCGGGCGGGTGGTCGGCCGGCTGCTCGCCGACGATGTCGTGCACGAGGCGGGCGGGGCTGTGGCCGGCCAGCGGCCCGCGGCTGACGAGCCGGCCGTCCCGCAGCACGGCGAAGGCGTCGGCGACCTGGTACACCTCGTCGAGGCGGTGACTCACGTAGAGGAGGGCGTGGCCGCGGTCGCGCAGCCCGTGCAGGACGTCGAAGAGCCGGGCGCAGTCGGTGGCGGGGAGGCGGGCGGTCGGCTCGTCCAGGACGATGAGCCGCGCGTCCGTCGCGAGGGCCCTGGCGATCGCGACGAGCGAGCGCTCGGCCGGGGCGAGGCGGGCGATCGGGGTGTCGGGGTCCAGGTGCGCGGCGACGGTCCGCAGGGCGTCGGCGCCGCGCTCCCGGGTCCGCCGCCAGGAGATCAGTCCGGCGCGGCGCGGATAGCCGGCGCTCAGGGCGATGTTCTCGGCGACGGTCATCCACTCCACCAGGCCGAGGTCCTGGTGGATGAAGGACATGGCGCGGGCGGCGGCATGGCTGCCGAGCGGGTGCCCGTCGACGGTGACGCGGCCCGTGTCGGCGCGGTGGACGCCGGCGAGCACCTTGATGAGCGTGGACTTCCCGGCCCCGTTGGGTCCGAGGAGGGCGAGGACGCTGCCGGCGTGGACGTCGAGATCGACACCGTCCAGGGCGACGGTCCCGCCGAAACGCTTGCCGAGCCCTCGGATGCTGACCACGGCTTCCGCTCCGGCGGGGGTCGCCACGGACGGGTCGGGAGTGTCGTGCACGGGACATCTCCGGGGGTCGGCCTGTTCACGGGGATAGTAGCCGGGCGAATGTCATTGTTTACGACATTCCGGGCGCCGGTTCCGTGTCACGCGCCGTCGAGCCCGCATTCGGCCCAGATGACCTTGCCCTCCGGCAGATGGCGGGTCCCCCAGGTCCGCGCCAGCTGCGCGACGAGGAACAGGCCACGTCCGCCCTCGTCGCTGAGCGCGGCCTGACGCAGGTGCGGGGCGGTGTTGCTGCTGTCGGAGACCTCGCAGATCAGCGTGCGGTGATGCAGCAGCCGTACCCGGACGGTCCCGGAGCCGTGCCGGATGGCGTTGGTGACCAGCTCGCTCAGGATCAGCTCGGCGGCGAACGCCGTCTCCTCGAGGCCCCAGTCGGCCAGTTGCCGCATCGCGGAGGCGCGGACCTCACCGACGAGGGACGGATCGGGGGCCAACTCCCAGGCGGCGATCCGGCCGGGGTCCAGGGCGTGGGTGCGGGCCACGAGCAGGGCGATGTCGTCGCAGGGGTGGGCGGGCGCCACGCTGTCCAGGATCGCCTGACAGGTGTCCTCGGGGCTGCGTTCCGGATGGTGGGCCAGCGCGCCGCGCAACTGGTCGAGGACGAGGTCCACATCGCGGTGGCGGTCCTCGATGAGCCCGTCGGTGTAGAGGACCAGCTGACTGTCCTCGGGGACGTCGATCTCGACCGCGTCGAACGGCAGCCCGCCGAGGCCGAGCGGGGGCCCGGCGGGCAGTTCGGGGTACGAGACGGTGCCGTCGGGGCGGACCAGGGCGGGCGGCGGATGGCCGGCGCGGGCCATCACGCAGCACTGCGCGGTCGGGTCGTAGATCACGTACAGACAGGTCGCGCCGATGATGCCGACGCCCTCTCCGTCCGGGTCGTCGCGGTCCATGCGCCCCACGAGGTTGTCGAGGTGGGCGAGGACCTCGTCCGGCGGGAAGTCGAGTTCCGCGAAGCTGCGGGCGGCGGTGCGCAGCCGGCCCATGGTGGCGGCGGAGAGCATGCCGTGCCCGACGACGTCGCCGACCAGGAGTCCGATGCGGGCCCCGGAGAGCGGGATGACGTCGTACCAGTCGCCGCCGACATCGGATTCGGCGGGGAGATAGCGGTGGGCGACCTCGACGGCGTCCTGGTCGGGCAGACCGTGCGGCAGGAGCCTGCGCTGGAGCGCCAGGACCGTCGCACGCTCGCGGGTGTAGCGCCGTGCGTTGTCGATGGACAGGGCGGCACGGTTGGCGAGTTCCTGCGCCAGCGACCGGTCGTCGTCACCGAAGGGGGCGGGATCCTGGGCGCGGTAGAAGCTGGCGACCCCCAGGACGACCCCGCGCGCGAGGAGGGGTACGGCGATCAGCGAGTGCACATGGGCCAGCAGCTGTGCGGTGTGCTCGGGGTCCTGAGCGAGCCAGCCCGCGGCGACCTTCAGATCCGGTTCCAGCTCCGCCCGGCCGCCGGTCAGACAGCGCAGCTGGGGCGCGGTCGGGCCGAACTCGATCCGCCTGCCGGCCGGCATGAAGGGGAGGTCGCGACGGAGCCCGTGGACCACCGTGCGGCGCAGGTCGCCGAGCGGATCACCGGACTCCTCGCCCCGCAGCACGGCCTCGGGCAGGTCGACGGTGACGTAGTCGGCGAGCCTCGGGACCGCCGTCTCGGCGAGCTCCTCGGCGGTGCGGCGCACGTCCAGGGTGGTGCCGATACGGGCGCTGGCCTCGGACAGCAGCTCCAGACGACGCCGGGCGGCCACGGCGTACGCGCCGACGTGGGGCTCACCGACCAGGACGAGGCCTCGGGCGGAGGGGGGTGGCTCGGCGTGGCCGGCCTGGTCGGTGCGACCGGTTCGGCTGCCGTGGCCGGCTCGGCTGCCGTGGCCGGCTTGGCCGGCGCGTCCGGCGTCTTCGGGCAGGGGGGCGAACAGCGGTCGTCCGGCGGGTGCGGCGTGTTCCGTGTATGCGGTGTGTTCGGCGTGCCGGGCGTCGTCGGCGGGCCCGGTCGCAGGCGCCGGAGGCGGCGGTTCGGCGCCGATGCCGTCGATCATCACGCCGCCGCCGGGCACGGAGGTCGGGACGCGTCGGCCCGGCGAGCCGGCGGTGAGCGACGCGAGCCGGGAGACGGCTGCGACGACGGCGGGGGCGGCGGCGAAGCCCGGCAGCGTGTCGCCCTGGTGCGGGATGGCGGCCCGGGGCTCGACCGGCGGCAGGCCGGGAAGGACGACCTCGATGGCGACACCGGCCACCCCCGAGGCGCTCGTCATCGGACGGCTCACCAGCGCGACCCGCCGGCCATGGGGCAGGGTCACGTCGACCGCGGCCCGCTGTCCGCGGGAGATCAGTTCGGCGGCCCGTTCCAGGAGGATCGCCCGGTCACGGGGGGAGAGCCCGAGGGCGGGTTCGTCCAACGCGACACCGCGCGGCGGACCGCCGGCGGCCTCGGTGCCCGTGGCCAGGTACGCCCGCAGCAGCGCGCGCTCGCGCGCGGAACTCTGCCCCAGCAGCCGCCGTTCCACGGCCTGTGCCGCCTTGCGGATGACGACACCCAGCGCCGGGCTGTCGGCGTTGCGCGGATAGCCGAAGCACAGCACGCCCTCTATCCGCCCGCTGAGCGGGTCACGGACCGGCAGTGCGACGCAGGCGCTCCGCTGGGAGCGCTCCGCGAAGTGCTCGGCGCCATGCACCCGGATGAACCGGCGCTCCGCCAGGGCGAGGCCGATGCCGTTGGTGCCGGCGAACCGCTCGGCGAACACGAAGCCCGGCACGCGCTGGATCGCCGGGAGGCGGGCGGCCAGCGAGGCCTGCCCGAAGCGGCGCAGGAGGACGGTGCCGTCGGCGTCGGCGACGGAGATGTTGATCTCGCTGCCGGAGAACCGGTACTGCAACCGGTCCAGCACCGGCACGGCCGCGCGGACGATCCGGCCCTCCGGGTCGAAATCCTCCCGGAAGGGCAGGTCCGACCTGTCCGGGGAGAGGCCCAGGGTGCGGCAGCGTTGCCACGAGTCCAGGATCGACGTGCGCACACGCCCCTGCGCGACCGGTTCTCCCTGGAGAAACCGTTCACGGAAACGGACGGGCCCCGTGCCGTCCGTCACCCGCCCCGGCGGTATCGGTTCTCGGCCGGACCGAACCACGTCTCGCCTCGCTCACGCCCACGGCATTCCGGATTTCGCGAAGAAACTGACATTGCCGAGGATACGGACATAAGGGGCACTAGTCACGACGCGCCTGACCGCGCACACGGTCGGCCCCGCCCGGGCCGACCCCCGGAGGACGGCGACCGGGGCGACCGTCGGAGCACGGGGATCCGCGCGACCGTCGGAGCACGGGGACCCGCGTGACCGTCGCCCCATGGGGACCTGCGTGACCGTCAGAGGACCGCGACCGGGGTGACCGGCGAACCCGTCCCGCCCGGGATGTTCAGCGGAGTCACCACGATCATGAACTCGTACCGCCCGGCCTCCGCTGCCGCCCCGGAGAGTGCCTCCAGGTCGAGGTTGTCCAGCAGCGGCACCCCCATCGCGGCGAGGGCCAGCGCATGCACCGGCGCGTGCACGCCCTCCACCGGCGAGGGCCGTACGTCGCTGTCGCCGTCGCTCCCGATCACCGCGACACCCCGCTCGGCCAGCAGGGGTACGGCGTCCACGTGGAAGCCCGCGCTCCGCGCGCCGGAGTCCCAGGCGCCGAGTTCCGCGCGGCGGCGGACGTGCCCGGTGCGCAGCAGCACGCCGTCCCCCTCGCCGATCGTCACCCCGAGCGCCCGCTCCGCGGCGAGGACGTCCTTCGCGCGCACCGCCCGGCCGGGCTCCAGCCAGCGGACGCCGAGGACGGCGGGGAGGTCCAGGAGCACTCCGGTCGTCACGAGGGCCCCGAGCGCCGGCACCGCGCCGAAGCGGGCGCCTCCGGCGTCGACGGCCTCGCGCGCCGCACGGCCGTCGTAGAGCCGTCCCCGAAAGGCGATGTGGGAGAGCGCGTCGAGGTGGGTGACGCTCCTGCCGTGGTAGTCGGCGGCGATGAAGTCCTTGTGGACGGAGGGTTCCGGGCTCTCCACGTCACCGAGGTCGGTCATGTGGTGCAGGGCGGGCCTGGGGTTGTCGGGGCCGGGCCGGACGTCCCAGGGCAGGGCCATCGGCACGACCTTCCCGGACCGCACCCGGGCGGCGGCCCGCCGTACATGGTCCGCGGTCACCCGGTTCCAGGCGCCGCGGTCGGCCGGGTCCCAGCGGCCCCAGGTGCGCACCGCCTCGAAGAGCGCGTCGAACGCGCTCCGGGAGACGGCGGGGCCGTTGCCGTCGCCGTCGCCGCTGTCACTGCCGCCGCCGCGGCTGCCGGAAGGGTCCGGCCTACGAGCCACGGCGGATCCGGGCGGCCTTGCGGGCCTCGGCCGTCAGGCGGGCCTCGGCGGACCGGCGCGACTCGCCGCCGGACCGGCCGGCACGCCCCGGACGGGTGCCCATGCCGCGGAAGGGAGCACCGCCACGCTTCGCGCGATCCGCGGCCGGCTCGGCGCCGCCGACGGGGACACCGGAGGGAGCCTGCGCGCCGGTGATCCGGCTCAGCGCGGCCTCGCCGGAGCGGACCTGCGTGACCTGCGGCCTGATGCCCGCGTCGGACAGGAGACGGGCCATGTCCCGGCGCTGGTTGGGCAGGACCAGCGTGACGACGACCCCGGACTCACCGGCGCGGGCGGTTCGGCCACCGCGGTGCAGGTAGTCCTTGTGGTCGCTGGGCGGGTCGACGTTGACGACGAGGTCGAGGTCGTCGATGTGCAGGCCCCGGGCCGCGACGTTGGTGGCGACCAGCACCGTCACCTGGCCGTCCTTGAACCGGGCCAGGGTGTGGGTGCGCTGGGGCTGCGACTTGCCGCCGTGCAGGGCCGCGGCCCTGACGCCGCTGCCCAGCAGATGCCTGGTGAACTGGTCGACCGCGTGCTTGGTGTCCAGGAACATGAGCACGCGCCCTTCGCGGGCGGCGATCTCGGTGGCGGTGGCGTGCTTGTCGGCGCCGTGCACCTGCAGCACGTGGTGCTCCATCGTGGTGACGGCGCCCGCCGACGGGTCGACCGAGTGGACCACCGGGTCATGGAGGTACTGCCGGACCAGCAGGTCGATGTTGCGGTCCAGCGTGGCCGAGAACAGCATGCGCTGGCCGTCGGGGCGCACCTGGTCCAGCAGTGCGGTGACCTGGGGCAGGAAGCCCATGTCGGCCATCTGGTCGGCCTCGTCCAGGACGGTGATGCTCACCCGGTCCAGGCGGCACGCCTTGCGCTCCACGAGATCCGTGAGGCGGCCGGGTGTCGCGATCACGACCTCGGCCCCGTCGCGCAGAGCGGCTGCCTGCCTGCTGATCGAGATGCCGCCGACCACCGTGGCCAGCCGCAGCTTCAGCAGCCGGGCGTACGGGGTGAGCACATCGGCGACCTGCTGGGCCAGCTCGCGCGTGGGGACGAGGACGAGGGCCAGCGGCTTGCGCGCCTCGGCACGCTGTCCGGCCGTGCGCACGAGGAGCGCCAGGCCGAAGGCGAGCGTCTTGCCCGATCCGGTGCGCCCGCGCCCCAGGACGTCACGCCCCGCGAGGGAGTTCGGCAGGGTGGCGGCCTGGATCGGGAACGGCTCGGTCACGCCGAGGCCGGTCAGCATGTCCACCAACGCGGCCGGCATGTCCAGCTCGCCGAAGGTCGCGGCCTCGGGAAGCGCCGGAGTGACGGTGACCGGTAGCGCGAACTCCCCCTGTGGTGCGGGACGCCCCTGGCTCATGAAGAACCTTTCTCGACAGGGCACGCATCGAGGAATTCCCGACAGGAACCAGTCGGATGAATCGCAAGAACGAGCCGAATGTATGACCGTACGACCAAGGGATGGAAGGAAATCCCTCGCCCGGAGTAAGAAAAGAGAAAGAAAAACAAAAAAGCTGGGGCCCCACCCTGAGGTGGGGGCCCCAACTGTGTCATGCGCTTTCGCGTCAGGCGGGAGTGATGTTCTCCGCCTGCGGGCCCTTCTGGCCCTGCGTGACGTCGAAGTTCACCTTCTGGCCTTCCTGGAGCTCACGGAAGCCCTGGGCGGCGATGTTCGAGTAGTGAGCGAAGACGTCCGGGCCGCCCCCGTCCTGCTCGATGAAGCCGAAGCCCTTTTCCGCGTTGAACCACTTGACGGTGCCAGTAGCCATGTCATCTCCTTCGGGGCAGTGCCCGCGGGTTCGCACTGTGCGAACCCCTGCGTCGCGACAATGAACCCCGTCCGGATAAGCACCGGAGATACAGAAATGCCCGACGGCATACGGCCGCCAAGGCACTTGAAGTTTCGGGAACCACAACTGCAACTATCACCAAGCTTAGCACGATGGATAGATCCGCACATTGAGTGAAATGTGCACCTCCTGCCCCGGCCTTCTCCACGCCGCCTCCGGGAACCGCGGGGCACCGTTCCCGGCCCGAGTGGTTGGCTGTCCCCCGGTTCTGTTCTGTCAGCCAGTCCCTCCGCAGGAAGGCCCCGCCATGAGCAACCCCTACGCACTCGAGTACAAGGTCGTCACCTTCCGCGAGTCCCTGATCGGAGACGCGCTGGACAGCGACAAGCTGGAGAAGGTCCTGAACAAGCACGCCGAGGACGGCTGGGCCCTGAAGGCGATCACGTCCGCCGACGTCAAGGGCCGCATCGGACCCGGCGCGGTCGACGGCCTGCTCCTCACGCTGGAGCGTCCGCGCCGCTGACGGCCCGCGAGTACGGGGCGGTCCGGCGAACGGCGGACTCCGCCGACCGGGCCGCCGACCGGGCGCGGGCTCCCCACGGGTCCGGCATGGCGCCGGGCCGACGACCGCGCCCTGCGTGAACACTGGTCGTCCCAGACGCAGGCGGGAGCGCGCATGGACGACCTCAGCCCTCGAGGAACCGGGCACAACCCTTCTGCCCCGCAAGGCGGCCGTGGCGCGTCCGATCAGTCGGGGGTCGCGGGCATCGCTCTCGCCGCCGTCCTCACCTTCGCCCTCGCGCAGGGGTCCTGGCAGTGGTTCGCCACCTACATCGGGGCGACACTCCTCGTGGTGGTCCTGACCTGCTACCGGCCGCCGGGGGGAACGCGCGGCCTCCGGTCGTCGTATGTGCCGAATCTCGTGGGCTATGCGCTGGTGGTGGGCCTGTGTGTCGCGATCGCGCTGGCTCCGATGCTGCAACGCTGGGCGTGGCTCTTTCCGATGACGGGCACCCGCGACCAGTGCGCGGAGCTGGGCACGTACGAGAGCCTGCGCGTGGAGGCCTCGCTCGCGAACCTCGCGCACCTCGCCGACCGCGACGGTGCAGCGTTGGCCCACGCCCGCGACATGCACCGCCAGGACGCCGTCGCCGACTGCCTGGCATCCACCACCACCCTGTGGCTGCCGGTGTACGGAATCGGGACGGCCCTCCTGGTGGCGCTGGGCGTCTGGTCCTACGACCGCACGCGACCGCGGTGACACCCGGAGAAACTCCGCAGAGGAAGCTCGGCCGAGCTCAGCCGAGGAAGCTCAGCCGCACCTGACGGTCGGGGTTGTCCTTGTTCGTGTCCACCAGGCACACCGACTGCCAGGTCCCCAGCTCCAGCCTTCCGCCCACCACCGGCAGGGTCGCGTGGGGCGGGACGAAGGCCGGGAGGACGTGGTCGCGGCCGTGACCGGGGCTGCCGTGGCGGTGCTGCCAGCGGTCGTCGGCGGGGAGCAGGGTGTGCAGGGCGGTGAGCAGGTCGTCGTCGCTGCCCGCGCCCGTCTCGATGACGGCGATGCCCGCGGTGGCGTGCGGGACGAAGATGTTCAGGAGGCCGTCGCGGCCGGCCGCGGCCTGCCGCAGGAACGCCTCGCAGTCCTGGGTCAGGTCGACGACTCGCTCCCGGGAGCCGGAGGCCACGTGCAGGACTCGGGTGGTGAACGCATCTGCCATGCCTCCATCCTGGCCCATCCGCCGGGCCGCGCACTCGGCCGTCCACCCGGCGGGTCCGGCCGGCGAGACGACCGCACACCCGTCGTGACGCACCTCGCGACACCCGTCGCGCGGGAAGATCCGCGCCGTCCGCGCTGTTGGTAGCGGCGTGAACGACGTGCGTGAGGTCGAAGTGGTCGTCATAGGCGCCGGTCAGGCAGGCCTGGCCGGCGCCTTTCACCTGCGGCGTTCCGGTTTCGAGCCGGAGCGCGACTTCGTGGTGCTGGACCACTCCCCCGGTCCGGGCGGTGCCTGGCGGCAGCGGTGGCCGTCGCTGACGTACGGCAAGGTGCACGGGATGCACGCGCTGCCCGGGATGGAGCTGACGGGCGCGGATCCGGACCGGCCGTCGTCGGAGGTCGTCACCGAGTACTTCGAGGCCTACGAGCGGGCGTTCGACCTGCGGGTACGGCGACCGGTGGACGTGAAGGCGGTGCGGGAGGGCGCGGGTGGACGGCTGCTCGTCGAGACCTCCGACGGCACCTGGTCCGCGCGGGCGCTGATCAACGCCACCGGCACCTGGGACCGGCCGTTCTGGCCGCGCTACCCGGGCCAGGAGACCTTCCGGGGCAGGCAGTTGCACACGGCGCAGTATCCGGGGCCCGAGGCGTTCGCCGGGCAGCGGGTGGTCGTGGTGGGCGGGGGCGCGTCCGGCACCCAGCATCTGCTGGAGATCGCGCCGTACGCGGCCGCCACCACCTGGGTGACCCGGCGCCCGCCGGTCTTCCGGGAGGGTCCCTTCGACGAGGACGCGGGCCGCGCGGCCGTCGCGCTCGTCGAGGAACGCGTACGGCAGGGTCTGCCGCCGCGAAGCGTGGTGTCCGTGACGGGGCTGCCGTTGAACGACGCGATCCGGCGGGGTCTCGCGGACGGCGTCCTCGACCGGCTGCCGATGTTCGACCGGATCACCCCGGACGGTGTGGAGTGGGACGACGGGCGGCGGGTCGACGCCGACGTCGTGCTGTGGGCGACCGGGTTCCGGGCCGCCCTCGACCATCTCGCGCCGCTGCGGCTGCGCGAACCCGGTGGCGGGATCCGGATCGAGGGCACGCGCGCGGCCGCCGATCCACGGATCCATCTCGTCGGGTACGGGCCCTCGGCCAGCACCATCGGCGCCAACCGGGCCGGCCGGGCGGCGGTGCGGGACATCCGGCGGCTGCTGGCCGAGGGGACCGGCCGGCCCGAGCCGGAGCCCGAACCGGCGGCCGCCTGACGGCCCGCCGCCCCGAGGTCCCGTCGTCTCATCGGGCCTTCGGCGTCGCCGGGCGCTGCTGGTTCTTGTTGAACTCGGCGACGTTGCGCTGGTGCTCCGCGTAGCTCGCCGTGAAGCGGGTGTCGCCGGGCTTGACCGTGACGAAGTACAGCCAGTCGCCCGGCGTGGGGCTGATCGCGGCGCGCACGGCCTCGTCACCGGGGCTGCCGATCGGCGTCGGCGGCAGTCCCATGCGCTGGTAGGAGTTGTAGGGGCTCTGGATCCGGGTGTCGGCCAGCGTCGTCTTCAGGGTCGAGCGGTTGAGCGCGTAGTTGAGGGTGGAGTCCATCTGGAGCGGCATCCCCTGTGCGAGGCGGTTGAAGACGACCCGGGCCACCTTCCCCATGTCGGCCTTGGTGGCGGCCTCCGCCTGGACGAGGCTGGCGATGGTGACCGCCTGATAGACGTTCATGGCGTTGCGCTGGGCGCCGGCGGCGATCGGCGCCCCGTTGAACTTCTTGTTCGCCGTGTCGGCCATCGCCGTCAGCAGTGTCCGGGGCGTCGCCCTCTCCAGCGGGTACGTCGCCGGGAAGAGGTAGCCCTCCGGGTTGCCCTCGGCCTCGTTCGGCAGCTTCAGGCCGGCCGTCGGCAGCGCCTTCCTGGTGGTGCCCGCGGGCAGGGCGAGCGCCTTGTCGACGGCCGCGTAGATCCGGCTCGCGCGCCAGCCCTCCGGGATGACGAGGGTGGTCGGTTTCTCCGGCTCCTGCCGAGGGCCCGTGCTCAGCAGCGGCACCGCCACGGCGGTGCCGGCCACGACGGCTCCGGTCGCGATGAGGGCGATCCGGCCCCGGCGCGTCAGTCGAATCGTGCTCCGTGGCGGAGTGTTCATCTGCATGCGGGCACGGTAACCCTCACACCGTCACAAACCTGGCATAACCGGGCGTATCTTCATCTTGTCGGCTCCAGTCGCGCGTCCCGCCGCACCAGGGCCGCGTACCGCCCGTCCCGCTCCAACAGCTCCTCGTGCGTGCCCCGTTCGGCGACCCGCCCGGAATCGAGGACCACGATCTGGTCGGCACTCCGAATGGTGGACAGCCGGTGGGCGATGGTGATCGTGGTGCGGTCGGCCGAGAGTGCGTCGATGGCCTCCTGGACGGCACGTTCGGTCCGGGTGTCCAGGGCGCTGGTCGCCTCGTCGAGGATGAGCACCGGCGGGTCGCGCAGGATGGTCCGGGCGATCGCCAGGCGCTGCTTCTCCCCGCCGGAGAAGCGGTGGCCGCGTTCGCCGACGACGGTGTCGTAGCCGTCGGGCAGGGCGGCGATGTGGTCGTGGATCTGCGCCGCGCGCGCCGCCTCGTACAGTTCCTCGTCGGTGGCGTCCGGCTTGGCGAACCGCAGGTTGTCGGCGACCGTCGCGTGGAAGAGGTACGTCTCCTGCGCGACCACGCCGACCGCGCGGGCGAGGGTGTCGAAGTCGAGGTCGCGCACGTCGACCCCGTCGAGGGTGACCCGGCCGCCGGTGACGTCGTACAGACGCGGCACCAGATAGCCCAGCGTGGACTTGCCCGCGCCGGTCGGGCCGACGACGGCGAGGCTGCCGCCGGCGGGGACGGTGACGTCGATGCCGTCGATGACGGGGCCGCCCTGGTCGTCGTAGGCGAACGTGGTGCTCTCGAAGCGGACCTCGCCCTTGACCTGGTCCAGGTGGACCGGGTCCGCCCGCTCGGTGATGTCGACGGGCAGGTCGAGGTACTCGAAGATGCGCTGGAAGAGCGCGAGGGAGGTCTGGATCTGCACGCCGGTCGCCATCAGGCTCACGGCGGGGCGGAACAGGCCCTGCTGGAGCGAGACGAAGGCCACGATCGTGCCCAGGGAGACGTCCGGGCCGCCGAGCTGGAGGGCCACGCCCGCGGTCCAGTAGATGAACGCCGGCATCGCGGCCATCACCACGGTGATCACGGCCATCCGCCAGCGGCCGGCCATGTTCGACCGCACCTCCAGGTCGACCAGCTGCTCTGACTCCTCGGCGAAGGACCGGGTGAGGGAGTCGGCGCGGCCCATGGTGCGGCCGAGCAGAATGCCGCTCACCGACAGGGACTCGGTGACCGTGGCGGCCATCGCGGCCATCTGCTTCTGGCGCTGAGTGGTGATCTTCCTGCGCTCGTTGCCGACGCGGCGGCTGATCCAGACGAAGGCGGGCAGCAGGAGCAGGGAGACGACGGTCAGCCGCCAGTCCAGGGCGATCATCGCGACGACCGTGGCGACCACGCTGGTGAAGTTGGAGACCAGGGAGGTGGCCGTGGACGTGACGGTGGCCTGCATGCCGCCGATGTCGTTGGCGATGCGGGACTGCACCTCGCCGGTGCGGGTGCGGGTGAAGAACGCCAGCGACATGCGCTGGAGCCGGCCGTAGACGGCGGTGCGCAGATCGTGCATGACGCGCTGGCCGACGGTGGTCGAGATCAGGGTCTGAAGGACACCGAAGACGCTGCTGAGGAGAGCACTGAGGATCATCCCGAGCGCGAGCAGGCTCAGCAGGCCGGTGCGGCCCTCCGGGATGGCGACGTCGAGGATCTCCCTCAGCAGGAAGGGCGTCGCGACCGAGACCAGCGAGGAGGCGCCGACCAGGAGACCGACGACCGCGAGTCGGCCGCGGTAGGGGCGGAACAACCGCACGATGCGGCGCACCTGGCGGGGCTGTTCCGGGGCATCGGCCGGCGTTCCGGCGCGGGGCCGGCCTTCGGCGTCGACACCGGGGACGGAGGCGGGGGCGGGGGTCCAGGAGTCTGGTTTGTCGGGGTGCATGGGCTCCTACGGGAGATGTGAGGGCGAGGACTTGCGGAGCTTAGCTCATTGTTACCTATGTTCACAATGAACCTCGTCCTGATATTGTTCCCGCATGACCACGCCCGATCCCGACGGCCCGCTCGCGGAGCAACTGCTGCGCTTCACCCGCCGGGTGCACCGCATCCAGAAGCACCATCTCCAGCAGTGCGGCCTGGGCATCACCCCGGCCCAGTCCCGGCTGCTGCGCACGCTGGCGCACTACGGCTCGCCGCCGCGCATGGCCGATCTCGCGGAACGGCTCGAAGTGGTCCCGCGCGCCGTGACGACGCTGGTCGACGGGCTGGAGGCGGGCGGCCGGGTGCGCCGGGTGCCGGATCCGACCAACCGCCGGGTGATACGGATCGAACTGACCGACGCGGGCCAGGCGGCCCTGCGGGAGCTGCACGGAGCCCGGCGGTCGGCGGCGGAGGAGATCCTGGCACCGCTGACGGACGAACAGCGCGAGGTGCTCGGCGGGTTGCTGGACACACTGATCGACGGGGACGCGGTGCGGCGCTGCTGAGCGGGTGCGGTGATGTACAGGGGCGCAGTTGCGGTGATGTGCGGAGGCACAGGCGCGGTGATGTGCGGGTGCGCGCGCGAGACGGCCGTGGCCGCCGCCCCGTCCACGGGAGCGGCGGCCACGGCCGCGGGTGAGCGGGCCGACGTCAGCCGACTTCGGAGGCGGGCTCCTTGACCGTCCGGTCGGCTGTCGGTTCGACCGTCCGGGCGGGGGTGACCGCAGGACTGTCCAGGGGGCCGTCCACGGGAGTGCCTGCAAGAGCCGTCTCCGCCTTCGGCGCCTCCTCCTCCGGTACGTCCACCACCTCGCCGTCCAGGACCCTCTTCGCCCGGTCCGTGTCCAGGGCACCCTCCCAGCGAGAGACGGCGAAGACGGCGACGCAGTTGCCGAGGAGGTTGGTGACGACGCGCATCGAGTCCATGATGCGGTCCACGCCGAGCAGCAGCGCGACGGCGCCGGCGGGGATGGCGCCGAGCGAGGACGCGGTCGCGGACAGGGCGAGGAACGCCGAACCGGGGATGCCGGCCATGCCCTTGCTGGTGAGCATCAGCACCAGGATCACGGTGATCTGCTGGCCGAGGCCGAGGTCCACGCCCACGGCCTGCGCGATGAACAGGGTGCCGATGGACAGATACAGCGAGGCGCCGTCGAGGTTGAAGGAGTAGCCGGTCGGCAGCACCAGGCCCACCGCGTCGTCGCGGGCGCCCGCCCTGCGCAGCTTCTGCATCACCCGCGGCATGACGGACTCGGTGGACGCGGTGCCGAGCGCGAGCAGCATCTCCTCGCGGATGTAGCGAAGGAACTTCCAGAGGCTGAGCCCGGTGACCAGGCGCAGGGCGACACCGAGAAGCACGATGAAGAGCGCGGCGGCGGCGTAGCACAGGATGATCAACTTGGCGTAGGTCTCGACGACGCCGAGGCCGTAGTTGCCGATCAGGACGGCCATCGCGCCGAACACCGCGATCGGGGCGAGGCGCATCACGAAGCCGACGATCGCGAAGATGATCTCCTGGGCCTGCTCGACGGCGGGCAGCACCTGCGGCACCTTGGTGTGGCCGAGGTGCAGCAGCGCGGCGCCCACCAGACAGGCCAGGATGAGCACCTGGAGCAGGGAGTTCTCGGCGAAGGCGCCGAGGAAACTGGTGGGCAGCGCGTTCAGGACGAACTCGGTCGTCGTGGGCAGCGAGCCGCCGCCCGTCTTCGCGTCGACCGCGGAGGTGTCGAGGGTGGACGGGTCGACGTTCATCCCGGAGCCCGGCTGGACGACGTTGGCGGCGAGCAGCCCGATGAGCAGGGCGAGCGTGCTCGCCACCTCAAACCAGATCAGGGCCTTGAGCCCGATCCGCCCGAACGCCTTCAGATCGCCGGCCTTGGCGATGCCGACGACGACCACGCAGAACACCAGCGGCGAGATGACCGTCTTGATGAGCCGGGTGAAACCGTCGCCGAGCGGCTGGAGATCGGCGGCGAAGCCGGGCCACAGCTTTCCGACGACGATGCCGAGGACGAGCGCGCAGGCGACCTGCGCGAAGAGTGAGGTACGCAGTATGCGTGCGACGCGTCGCGGCAGGGACGGGACGGACGGCGGCACGGGCACTCCTTGGGGGGACGGAGGTACGCGGAAGCCCTGGGGAGGGGGACTTCTGCAATGCGGAAAGCGGTTTCCGTGGCGATCACTCTGAAGGCGCAGTTGATCGCGCACAAGGCCGCCGTGTTTCCGACGTGTAAATCCCGCCACGAGTGAAGCGGCGCACGCACGACCGGCTCAGCAGCCGACGCGGTCCTCGGTGAGCACCCCCTGAACGGTCGTCAGCCGGCGGTCGTGACAGCCGGACGAGCCGTACAGCCGGTAGCGCTCGCTGGACGTCCCGACGGCGTGCCGCTGATCGCGGGGCACGTTCACGGTGAAGGTGGCGTCACCCCGGTAGGTGTCGTCGAGCCTCGACCACGCGGTGCGGCGGCCGTTCCGCGTCGTCACGGCGTCGGCCCGGTCGCCGAGGGTCAGTACGGTGCGCAGCCGGTCGTCCGCGCCGAGGGTGGTCGTGCCGTTCATCGTGTACGTGCGGTGGGTGCGGCTGGTGGTGGCCGGTCCGCGGCCGTCGACGGTGACCGACGCGTCGTCCGTCCAGGTCGCGTCGAGTGCGTCCACGCCCTCGCCGTCGGTCCAGCGGTGCGTGGAGGTGTGGGCCAGACGGCGGGTGACGGTGGTCGTGACCCGGCCGTGCGAGGTGTCGACGTACCCGGCGACGGTCAGCCGGTGTCCGCCGCGGGTGTCGACGCGATGCTCCGGGCCGGGCGTGTAGTCGCTGGAGCCGGTGGGGTCGCCTGCGTCCTGCTTGAGGAGTTTCCCGCCGACGACGGCCTTGCCGGTGTCCTGCCAGACCAGCACGTTGACCGGCGCGCTCCAGCCGCTCTGCCCCTCGGGCACGCCGACGACGGACACGTCGACGCGGTGCGGGCGGCCGTCGTTGAGGATCCCGGCGAAGGGGGTCAGGTCGTACTCGATCGGTGTGACGTCGAAGGCGCGGGGGCCCGGGATCACGTACCAGAGGAAGGGGTTGGACCAGCCGCCGGTCCAGACGTTGGGGAAGGGCGCGGCGATTCCGGCGGGCCGGCCGTCCACCGAGACCTGCACCTCCCGGTAGGGGCCGTCGTCGGCCTGGCAGGAGTAGGGGGCCTCCTTGGGCACCGACAGGTACCAGTACTCCTCGCAGCCGCCACCGGAGCCGGTGGCGTACACCTCGGCGACGATGCGTTCGCTGTTGCGCGGAGTGGTGAGCGTGCCACCCTCGCCGAGCGTGAGGACCCGGTCCGGGGTGCGGGCCGTGAGGGGAGTGCCGACCGCGGTGGGGACGCCGACCGTGGCGGGGACGCCGGCCGAGGCGGGAGTGCGGTCCGTAGCGGGAGTGCCGTCCGCGGTCGGAGTGCGGTCCGTAGCGGGAGTGCCGTCCGCGGTCGGAGTGCGGTCCGGGGCGGGGCCCGTGACCGGTTTCGCGGCGTAGAAGGTCAGCGTGACCTTGACGTCGATCACGCCCGTGTACGTGTCGTCGACGACGTTCCCGATGAGCATCTCGACGTCCTGGCCGGTACGGAACGTGTCGCTGTAGCGCGTGACGTCCTTCTCCACGGACCACTCGATCCCGTCCGGCGACGGCTCGGGAGTGGACGTACGGAAGATCTCGACCCCGCCGACGTGCAGATAGCCGAGCCGGTCGAACTGACGCCCCTTCACGTTCCCGTCGAGGCGCAGCACGACCTTGCTCCAGCGGTCCCCGCAGCCGTCCGGCGGGGCGTAGGTGCCGCGGTACGGGGTGAAGTCCCGGAACCGGGCCTCGGCGACGGTGACCCGGCAGGACGTGCCCGAGGGCCGGTCCACGGGCGGCGCCGCGGTCACCGGGTCGTGCCAGTCGCCACCGAACTCGACAGGGACGTCGGCCGCTCGAGCCGGTGCCGCCCCGAGGAGGGTGCTCACCAGAAGGGTCGCCCCGGTGAGCATGGACATGATGATCCGTCTCTTCATGGCCGGTGTTCTACGGGGAGTCCGCCACCGTCCGCAATGACGCCTCCCCCGAGCGCCCTAGCTCTTCAACGCCGCCCTGTCCCCCATGAGCACCACGGGATGCCCGGCCGGGTCGAGCGTGCGCAGCAGGTACTCCATCGCCGGCCGGGACATGCTGACGCAGGCCGACGTACCGCTGCCGTGGTCCAGGTGGAGCCAGATCCCGCCGCCCTTCTCCTCGCCCTCGGGCCGCGTCGGGTCGTCGGGCGGGTTGCCGGGGACCCGGTTGTAGTCGATGGCGATGACGTAGTCGAAGTCGTGCCAGTGCGACCGCTCCCACCAGCGCGGCGCCTCGTAGTCGACCGACCGGGTGTACGGCAGCCTGGTGCCGGGGTCGGCCAGGACGCCGCCCGCGTCGCTCAGCGTGAACACCCCGACGGGACTGCGCTCGTCCCCGAGGGTGTGGTCCGCGGTCCAGCCCTTCTTGCCGTTGTGCCCCGGCCAGCCGCGCACCCGCTCCCAGAGGCGCCCGCGCTTGGCGTAGAACACTACGGTCGCGTTCGCGGAGTCCTTTCCGTCGCCGTACACGGCCACCACCTGTCGGGAAGCGGCGGGAATGCGCCGATGCCAGCGGTCGCCGACGTCCGGGATCCGAGCCGACGGGGCCGTGGCCCGTGCGGCGGCGCCACCCCCCGTGCCCGTGCCGCCGGTCCTGTCCGCGCCGCACGCGGAGAGAGCCGTGAGAAGGAAAGCGCAGGCCGCCCATGCGGCTGCCGCACGCTGTACACCACCAGGTCGCATCCGCCCATGCTTGCACCATTTTCCGGGCGTATGCGGCAGGTTCCGGCCGCCCGGGCCGCGTCGGCGGACCGCCGGATCCGGTCGCCGCCCTGGAAAACGGGTTGATTTCGACCACGCTCCGACGCGAACCTTTCACGGTTTGTTGCCGCGTCTCGCGGTTCCTTTCGCACTCCGCTCGCCCTGCGCCCGCACTGCTCCGGCAGTCCGCTCTCGAACGATCACCTTCCCTCCCGCCCCCTGACACGAGCCACTGGGACGTCATGCAGATCCAAGACCTTCCGTATCCCGACCCGGGTGTACCGGACGCACGCTCGGGACCCCGCTTCCTGTGGTGGCTCGGGCGCAACCAGCTGGGCGGCCAGCTGAAGGCCCTGGCATGGGGCCTGCTGCACTTCGTCGCCGTCTCCGCCCAGCCGTTCTGCGTCGGGTTCGCCATCGAGGCCGTCGTCGACCGGTCCGGCTCCCGGCTCGCCCTCACCGGCGCGCTGATGGTGCTGTGCGGTGCGGCCACCGCGATCGGGGACACCTTCCTGCACCGTGCCGCCGTCACCAACTGGATCACCGCCGCCGCCCGGGTGCAGCAACTGCTCGCCCGCAAGGCGTCGCAACTGGGCTCCGGGCTGACCCGGCGGGTCGCGGCCGGCGAGGTCGTCGCCGTGTCCACCGGTGACGTCGAGAAGATCGGCTGGTTCGTGGAGGCCGTCTCCCGTTTCACCGCCGCCGCCCTCACCGTCCTGCTGGTCTGCGTCGGTCTCGTCGTCTACCAGCCGGCGCTCGGCATCGTGGTCGCCGTCGGCCTGCCCGTCCTCGCGCTCGCGGTGCTGCCGCTGCTGCCCCCCGCGACGCGCCGCGCCGACTTCCAGCGCGAGAAGGCGGGACGCGCCACCGAACTCGCCTCCGACACGGTGGCCGGCCTGCGGGTGCTGCGCGGCATCGGCGGCGAGGAGCTGTTCCTCGACCGCTACCGCGGCGCCTCCCAGGAGGTCCGGCACGCCGCCGTGCGCAGCGCCCGCATGTGGTCCCTGATCAGCGCCATCCAGGTGCTCCTGCCCGGCCTGCTGCTGATCGCGGTCGTCTGGTACGGCGTCCAGCTGGCCCGCGAGGGCCGGATCACGGTCGGCGAACTGGTCGCCGTCTACAGCTCCGTCATGGTCCTCACCTACCCTCTGCGGCACTTCGAGGAGATCGCGATGGCCTACTCGTTCTCGCGGCCGTCGGCCAGACGGGCGGCCGGAGTGCTGTCGCTGGAGCGGGTCACGGACGCCGGCGGATCGCGCGCCGCGGACACCCCCCGAGGCGACCTGTACGACCCGGTCACCGGGCTGCTCGCCCCCGCCGGACGGCTCACCGCCGTGGTGTGCGGCGACCCGGACGCGGCGGGACGGCTGGCGGAACGGCTCGGCGGACATCCCGCGGAGCGCGGCCCGTCGGTCCTGCTGGGCGGCGTACCGCTGGACGAACTGCCGCTGGACTGCGCGCGCACGGCCGTCCTCGTCCAGGACAAGGACCCGGTGCTGCTCTCCGGTTCCCTGCGCGACCTGCTCGACGTACCCGACTCGGGTGACGTGGAGCCGGAAGCGGCGCTCACCGCCGCCCAGTGCGGGGACGTGCTGGAGGCGCTCGCCCAGGGCTCGCTGGACGCCGACGATCCGATGGACGCCCTGATCACCGAGCGCGGCCGCTCGCTCTCCGGCGGCCAGCGGCAGCGGCTCGCCCTGGCCCGGTCGCTGCTCACGGACCCCGAGGTGCTGGTCCTGGACGAACCCACCTCCGCCGTCGACTCGCACACCGAGGCGCGGATCGCCACCGGGGTCCGGTCTCTGCGGGCCGGGCGCACGACGGTG
The DNA here is from genome assembly GCF_014648915.1 of Streptomyces phaeofaciens. Taxonomy (GTDB): domain Bacteria; phylum Actinomycetota; class Actinomycetes; order Streptomycetales; family Streptomycetaceae; genus Streptomyces; species Streptomyces phaeofaciens. The sequence goes on from NZ_BMSA01000015.1 coordinate 62,703, forward strand.
GTCTTCACCTCGTCCCCGCTGCTGCTGGACCGCGCGGACCGGGTCGTCCTCGTGCACGAGGGCGAGGTCGCCGCGCTCGGTGTGCACCGCGAACTGCTGCGCACCGAGCCCCGGTACCGGGCCGTGGTGACCCGTGAGACCGACGAAGAGGCCGCGCTGAGCGGCGCCTTGGTCGCGCTCGACGTGGACGGGGAGAAGAAGCTGAACGAGCTGAAAGAGATCGAGGAGACGGCATGATCGGCGTGGCACCGCCCGCCTACGACCCGGCGGCACCGACGACGGCGAACACCCTGCCCGTCGGCGCCCCCGCGACCGTACGGGCCTACGTGGCCGAACTGTTGCGCCGACACCGCCGCGCCTTCGTCGTCCTCCTCCTCGTCAACACGGCCGCCACCGTGGCGTCCATGGTGGGCCCGTGGCTCCTGGGCGACCTGGTCGAACGGCTGTCGGACGGGGCGCGTGAACTCCATCTGGGGTTCACCACCACGCTGTTCGTGCTCGCGCTGGTCGTCCAGGCCGCCTTCGTGCGTCAGGTACGGCTGCGGGGCGCGATGCTCGGCGAGCGGATGCTGGCCGACCTGCGCGAGGACTTCCTCGTCCGGTCGGTACGGCTCCCGCCCGGCGTGCTGGAGCGGGCCGGGACGGGTGACCTGCTGTCCCGCATCACCACGGACATCGACCGGCTGGCCAACGCGATGCGCGAGGCCGTGCCCCAGCTGACGATCGGCGTGATGTGGGCGGGGCTGCTGCTCGGCGGGCTCGTCGTCATGGCGCCGCCGCTGGCGCCGGCCGTACTGGTCGCCGTGCCCCTGCTGGTGGCGGGCTGCCGCTGGTACTTCAAGCGGGCGCCCTCCGGCTACCGCTCGGAGGCCGCCGGCTACGCCGCCGTGGCCGCCGCCCTCGCCGAGACCGTGGACGCCGGGCACACCGTCGAGGCCCACCGCCTCGGCGACCGCCGCGTCGCCCTGTCCGAGCTGCGGATCCAGCAGTGGACCGCCTGGGAGCGCTACACCCTGTGGCTGCGTTCGATCCTCTTCCCGGTCATCAACCTCGTGCACGTCACGGTGCTGGGCTCGGTCCTCATGCTCGGCGGGGCGTTCGTCCTCCGGGGCTGGATCGACGTGGGCCAGCTGACCACGGGCGCGCTCCTGGCACAGATGCTCGTCGACCCGGTCAACCTCGTCCTGCGCTGGTACGACGAACTGCAGGTGGCACAGGTGTCGCTGGCCCGCCTGGTCGGTGTGCGCGACATCGAGCCCGACGACGGGGACTCCGCGCTGGCCCCGGAGGGCCGGGACGTGCTCGCCGACCGGGTCCACTTCGGCTACCGCGAAGGGGTCGACGTACTGCGCAAGGTGTCCCTGGAGGTCGCCCCCGGAACCCGGCTGGCGCTGGTCGGCCCCTCGGGCGCGGGCAAGTCCACGCTGGGCCGGCTCCTGGCCGGCATCTACGCGCCCCGGGACGGCCGGGTCACCCTCGGCGGTGCCGAGCTGTCCCGGATGACCGCCGAACGGGTCCGCTCCCATGTGGCGCTCGTCAACCAGGAGCACCACGTCTTCGTCGGCTCCCTGCGCGACAACCTGCGGCTGGCCCGGACCGGCGCCGAGGACGCCGAGCTCTGGGCCGCGCTCGGCGCCGTCGACGCGGACGGCTGGGCGCGCGCCCTGGACGACGGCCTGGACACCGAGGTCGGCTCGGGCGCGACCGCGCTCACCCCTGCGCAGGCCCAGCAGATCGCCCTGGCCCGGCTGGTCCTGGCGGACCCGCACACGCTGGTCCTGGACGAGGCGACCTCGCTGCTCGACCCGCGTGCCGCCCGGCACCTGGAACGGTCCCTCGCCCGGGTCCTGGACGGCCGCACGGTCGTCGCCATCGCCCACCGCCTGCACACGGCCCACGACGCCGATGTCATCGCCGTCGTCGAGAACGGCCGGATCAGCGAGCTGGGCAGCCACACCGAGCTGGTGGCGGCGGACGGGGCGTACGCGGCGCTCTGGCGGTCCTGGCACGGGTGATCGTCGCTGCACGGGAGCCGACCGTGTCACGGGTGACGGTCGCTGCACGGGTGACGACCGTGGCACGGGTGACGGTCCGGGCGCAGGTGACGGAGGTGGCGGGGCAGCGCCCGGCCCACGGCGGCAACCCGGCCCCGGCCGAGGCGCCGGTCGAGGCGCCGGTCGAGGCGCCGGTCGAGGCGCCGGTCGAGGCGCCGGTCGAGGCGCCGGTCGAGGCGCCGGTCGAGGCGCCGGTCGAGGCGCCGGTCGGGGTGTTGTTGCCCCGGGCGTCGGCCAGGGCGTCCGCCCAGATGCCGGCCGGGGCGTCGGACCCGCCGCCGTGAGCGTCCGGGTCGCCGCAGGTCGCCGCCCAGGTTCGGCGGTCCGGGCGGCGCGGGCGACCCCGGTCCTCGCCCTCTGGCGTTGCGCGGTGCCGAAGCGGGATGGAACGCTGGATACCGGCACCCGTGCCGGAGCAGGCCGGATTCCGTCCGGCGCACACCGTCCCCGGCCGGTGCCCCGTACGGCGGTGCCCCACCGCCGACCACGGTGAGAACGGGCCCGTCACCCCCTGGAGGTACCCGTGAACAGCGCCGACGGATGGGGGGACGACGTCTACCAGCCCGACTCCTCCGACATCCAGGAGGACACGGGACTGCTCGACGCGGAGGACACGCTCGTGGACGACGGCGTCGAGGACCCCCTCGATCGCGGCTGGTCCCCTCCGGAGCGGCCCTGGGCCGTGGAACGCGCCGGGGTGACGGCCGCCGAGCGCCAGGAGGGCGAGACCCTCGACCAGCGGCTCGCGGAGGAGGTGCCCGAGCTGGCCGTACCCGACGGGGACGGTCTCGGCGACTGCGACGGCAGCGACGGAGAACTCCTCGACAACGAGGTCGGCGCGGTCCGCTCCGGCCGGCTCGTGGCCCCGGACGAGGGCACCCACGAGGACGAGGAGAGCGCGTTGATCGCCACGGACGTCGGGATCGACGGCGCGGCCGCCTCCGCCGAGGAAGCCGCCATGCACATCGTCGACGAGGACACCCTGTCCGGCTGATCCGGCCACCCCCGGTCCGCCGCCGACGCACGAGGAGCACCCATGCAGCAGGAGACACACCCCGACTACCACCCGGTCGTCTTCCGCGACCGCGCCGCCGGCTACGCCTTCCTGACCCGGTCCACCGCGACCAGCGAGCGGACCATCGAGTGGGACGACGGCGAGACCTACCCGGTCGTGGACGTGGAGATCTCCTCGGAGAGCCACCCGTTCTACACCGGCAAGGCGCGCACGGTGGACACGGAGGGCCGTATCGCCGCCTTCGAGCGGCGTTACGGCGAGGGCGAGAACAAAGGCGACGGCGGCTGAGCCACCGCGGCGGGCGGGCATCGGACGACGCCCGCCGCCCGCGGGACTCAGATCACGTTCAGGGCCGCCGCGGCACCCACTCCCCCGAGCACCATGAACACCGGCATCAGCACCTTCAGCTCGACCCAGCTGCCGGCCCGGAACCGCATCGCCTTCGGCGGACCGATCGGGTACCAGCGCTTGCGCCCGATCGGGATGGGCCACAGGACCGGGCAGCCCGACACGGTCAGCGCGTCCCCGATGTCGTGCACCAGGGCACCCAGCAGGATCGGCAGCCCCAGCCACAGGTACTCCTGGCCGGGCTGGGTGAACAGCCAGTCCGAGCCGTTGCCCGGCTTGTCCAGGACGCCGGCCAGGATCCAGGCGCTGGTCGCGGCCAGCAGCCACACCAGCACATCGCTGCTGGAGCCTCGCGCGGCCCGCCACAGCAGGCCCTCGATCGCCAGCACCATGTGCACGAAGAGGAGGGCGAGGACCGCCCAGCGGCCGCCGACGATCGCCAGCGCCGAGGCGCCCCCGCCGATCATCACCGCCCAGAGCCAGGTGTGCGTGAGGGTGCGGTGCCCGCCGGAGCGGCGCGGGTCGCCCTGCTTCCTGGTCGCCTTGTAGACGGCGTAGGAGAGCTTGTCCACGATCTCGCAGAGCCATCGCGAGACGGGTCCGAAGGCGCGGGAGATGGTCGCGGCCTTGTGGTCGAGATCGGGAGCGAGCGCGGCACCGGCGCTGATCAGCGCGCCGGCGAGCAGAACCGGCCAGGGCATCGTGTGCCCGGCCGCCGCTGCCGCGGCTCCGACGCCGAGCCAGGCGGCGGCGCCCGACAGTGAGTGTGCTGGTCCCATCATGGCCGTTGCCCGCCCCATTCCTCGTGTGCCGCTGTCCAGTTGACCGGGTGCGATGACGCTCGGTCGGCGACACAGCGTAGCTGCCGTGATCTTCGGTCCGGCAGCCGATTCCCCCATCGGGCGTGCGGACAGGCAAGATGGGTTCGTGACCCTCATCGATCAGTTGCCGCCTACCGCAGATCCCGACGCCCTGTACGAAGCCTTCGAGTCCTGGGCGCAGGAGCGCGGTCTCACGCTCTACCCCCATCAGGAGGAGGCGCTGATCGAGGCGGTCTCCGGCGCGAACGTGATCGTGTCGACGCCCACCGGCTCCGGCAAGAGCATGATCGCGGCAGGTGCACACTTCGCGGCGCTCGCCCGGGACGAGGTCACCTTCTACACGGCTCCGATCAAGGCGCTGGTGTCGGAGAAGTTCTTCGAGCTGTGCAAGATCTTCGGCACCGAGAACGTCGGCATGCTGACCGGCGACGCGTCCGTCAACTCCGACGCCCCGGTCATCTGCTGCACCGCCGAGGTGCTCGCCTCGATCGCGCTGCGCGACGGGAAGAACGCGGACGTCGGCCAGGTCGTCATGGACGAGTTCCACTTCTATGCCGAGGGCGACCGCGGCTGGGCCTGGCAGATCCCCATCCTGGAGCTGCCGCAGGCACAGTTCGTCCTCATGTCCGCGACCCTCGGTGACGTGTCCTTCTTCGAGAAGGACCTCACCCGGCGCACCGGCCGCCCCACCTCGGTCGTCCGCTCGGCCAACCGGCCCGTACCGCTGTCGTACGAGTACCTGTACACCCCGATGACCGAGACGCTCACCGACCTGCTGGCGACGAAGCAGGCTCCCGTCTACATCGTGCACTTCACGCAGGCGCAGGCCGTGGAGCGGGCGCAGGCGCTGATGAGCATCAACATGTGCTCGCGCGAGGAGAAGGAGCAGATCGCCGAGCTGATCGGCAACTTCCGCTTCACCACGAAGTTCGGCCGCAACCTGTCGCGTTACGTACGCCACGGCATCGGCGTCCACCACGCCGGCATGCTGCCCAAGTACCGGCGCCTGGTGGAGAAGCTCGCCCAGGCCGGTCTGCTGAAGGTGATCTGCGGGACGGACACGCTCGGCGTCGGTGTCAACGTGCCCATCCGCACGGTGCTGTTCACGGCGCTGACGAAGTACGACGGCAACCGGGTGCGCACCCTCCGGGCCCGGGAGTTCCACCAGATCGCGGGCCGGGCCGGGCGGGCCGGCTTCGACACGGCGGGTTACGTGGTCGCGCAGGCGCCCGAGCACGTCATCGAGAACGAGAAGGCGCTCTCGAAGGCGGGCGACGACCCGAAGAAGCGCCGCAAGGTGGTCCGCAAGAAGGCGCCGGAGGGCTTCGTCGCCTGGACGGAGAACACGTTCGAGAAGCTCATCGAGTCGGATCCGGAACCGCTGACGTCGCGTTTCCGGGTGACGCACACGATGCTGCTGTCGGTGATCGCCCGGCCCGGAAACGCCTTCGAGGCGATGCGTCATCTGCTGGAGGACAACCACGAGCCGCGCCGGCAGCAGCTGCGGCACATCCGGCGCGCCATCGCGATCTACCGTTCGCTGCTGGACGGCGGGATCGTGGAGAAGCTCGACGAGCCGGACGCCACGGGCCGTATCGTCCGTCTCACCGTGGACCTTCAGCAGGACTTCGCGCTGAACCAGCCGCTGTCCACCTTCGCGCTGGCCGCGTTCGAGCTGCTGGACCCGGAGTCGCCGTCGTACGCGCTGGACATGGTCTCCGTGGTGGAGTCCACGCTGGACGACCCGCGGCAGATCCTCGCCGCCCAGCAGAACAAGGCGCGCGGCGAGGCCGTGGCCGCGATGAAGGCGGACGGCGTCGAGTACGAGGAGCGCATGGAGCGGCTCCAGGACGTCACGTACCCGAAGCCCCTGGAGGAACTCCTCTTCCACGCCTACAACACGTACCGCAAGAGCCACCCGTGGGTGGGCGACCATCCGCTGTCGCCGAAGTCCGTCATCCGCGACATGTACGAGCGGGCGATGTCCTTCACGGAGCTGGTGTCCCACTACGAGCTGGCCCGTACCGAGGGCATCGTGCTGCGGTACCTGGCCAGCGCCTACAAGGCTCTCGACCACACCGTGCCGGACGACCTCAAGTCCGAGGATCTCCAGGATCTGATCGAGTGGCTGGGCGAGATGGTGCGCCAGGTCGACTCCAGTCTGCTGGACGAGTGGGAGCAGCTGGCCAACCCGGAGGAGATGACCGCCGAGCAGGCCCAGGAGAAGGCCGACGAGGTCAAGCCGGTCACCGCCAACGCGCGCGCCTTCCGGGTCCTGGTCCGCAACGCGATGTTCCGCCGCGTCGAGCTGGCCGCTCTCGACCAGGTAGGGGTACTGGGCGAGATGGACGCCGAGTCCGGGTGGGACGCGGACGCGTGGGGCGAGGCGATGGACAAGTACTGGGACGAGTACGACGACCTGAGCACCGGCCCGGACGCGCGCGGTCCCAAGCTGCTCGTCATCCAGGAGGAGCCGCAGAACAGCCTGTGGCGTGTCCGCCAGATCTTCGACGACCCGAACGACGACCACGACTGGGCCATCAGCGCGGAGATCGACCTCACGGCCTCCGACGCGGAGGGCCGGGCGGTCGTCCGCGTCACCGATGTCGGCCAGCTGTGACGACAGCGCCACGCACAGGAGAAGCACACCGATGACGAATCCGGCCGAGAGGCTTGTCGACCTGCTCGACCTGGAGCAGATCGAGGTCAACATCTTCCGCGGCCGCAGCCCGCAGGAGTCCCTGCAAAGGGTCTTCGGCGGGCAGGTGGCGGGCCAGGCGCTGGTCGCGGCCGGCCGGACCACCGACGGCGACCGGCCGGTGCACTCGCTGCACGCGTACTTCCTGCGGCCCGGCCGGCCCGGTGTGCCGATCGTGTACCAGGTCGAGCGGGTGCGGGACGGGCGGTCGTTCACGACCCGCCGGGTCACGGCGGTGCAGCAGGGGCGCACGATCTTCAATCTCACCGCCTCCTTTCACAAGCCTGAGGAAGGTCCTTTCGAGCACCAGCTGCCGCCCGCGCGTGAGGTCCCGGACCCGGAGTCCCTGCCGACGGTCGTGGAGGAGATCCGGGAGCATCTGGGCGCCCTGCCCGAGCAGTTGGAGCGGATGGCGCGCCGTCAGCCCTTCGACATCCGGTACGCCGACCGACTGCGCTGGAGCGAAGAGGACGTCAAGGACGCCGAGCCGCGCAGCGCGGTGTGGATGCGCGCGGTCGGACCGCTCGGGGACGATCCGCTGGTGCACACCTGCGCGCTCACGTACGCCAGTGACATGACCCTCCTGGACGCCGTCCGGCTGCCGGTGGAACCGCTGTGGGGTCCGCGGAACTTCGACATGGCGTCGCTGGACCACGCGATGTGGTTCCACCGTCCGTTCCGCGCGGACGAGTGGTTCCTGTACGACCAGGAGTCGCCGATCGCGACGGGCGGCCGCGGGCTGGCCCGTGGGCGCATCTACGACCTTCGGGGGCGGCTGCTGGTGTCGGTCGTGCAGGAGGGCTTGTTCCGGGCGCTGTGAGTCCGGTGGATCACGCGCTTCTGCGGCGCAGTCGGCCGAGCAGGCCGCGCGCCGTCCGCTCGGGTCCGTGGTCCGGCCGGGGAGCGGACGGGGCGGGCTCCGTCGCCGCCGGGTCCTTCACGGCCGACCGTGTCACGGCCGGCGGTGCGGCGGCAGGTCGCCTGCCGGCAGGTCGTGCGAGACCCGGTCGGGTGGTCGCGCCGGTGGGCCGTGGCGCGGGCTGGTGGGCACGGGCCTCTTCCAGGGTGTGGGCCAGGTCGGACCTGAGCCAGCCGATCTCGTCGGGGTCGTCCGCCGTCGTGATCTTCTCTACGAGGTGGGCGGCCGGTGTACCCGGAGCGCTGTGGGCCGCCGGCCCGGGACGGAACCGGTTCAGGTGGGACCGTTCATAGGGGTCCTCGACGATCTCCGCGATCTGGACGGGGTCGAGGAACCCGGCCAGGGCTCCGGCGCGCTGCCAGGGGCCGTCGGCCTGGCGGAGCAGGAAGCCGAGGTGTCGTCCGCGCCAGTTCCGGGGGCGCAGGTCCAGGCCCTCCGCCAGCCGGGCCCGCATCGGCTGGGGCGTCCGCCCCTTGAGCAGTGGAGCGTTGCTCTCGTCGGCGGCGAACTGCCCCAGCTCCTCGGCCAGATAGAGCCAGACGACGGCGCGGTAGCGGTTGAGGTAGAACCGCACGGGTACCACCGCTCCCTGCCGGGCCAGGCGGGTGAACCGGGTGGCCGGCACCTCCAGGATCGCGGCGGCGTCGCCGGTGCCGACGGCCAGGACGCTCGCGCGCAGTGCCGCGGGATGGTCGGGCCGGACGCGCAGCCGGGAGATCTCCGCACGGGCGACGCGGCGGCCCCCTCCTCCTTCGTCGGGCACGGTCGTGATGCGCCCCAGGTGGACCGCGAGATCGAACTCGCTGCGCTTCAGACCGAGTTCACGAGCCGCGCGCGTCGGCGTGAAGGTATCGGCGGACGGGTGGGTGACGGTGTTTCCGGACATGGTCGGTCTCCCCCGTGGAGTGACGTGATGTGTTCGGGCCCTGACTGTCCGCAGTGGCCACGGGGAAACCGTAGCCCCTTCGCGGATCTCGTGGCGAGCCTGTGGATAACTCCACGACGGAGGAAGAAAACGCAGGTCAGAGGCCTGTGAGCGGATTGCGTCCAGGCTGTCGGACGTCCACCGTCAGGTGCTCGCCGACGCGGCTCACGAGCAGGGTCATCTCGTAGGCGATCTGGCCCATGTCGGCTTCCGCACCGCTGAGGACGCACAGGCAGCTTCCGGTACCGGCCGCGGTGACGAACAGCAGCGCGTCGTCGAACTCGATCATCGTCTGGCGGACCTGGCCCGCGCCGAAGTGGCGTCCGGATCCCTTGGCCAGACTGTGCAGTCCGGACGAGACCGCGGCGAGGTGCTCGGCGTCCTCCTGGCGCAGTCCGCGGCTCTGGCCCGCCACCAGCCCGTCGTTGGACAGGACCAGCGCGTGCCGGACGTGGTCGACCCGCTCGGTCAGGTCGTCCAGCAGCCAGCCCAGTCCCCGCTTCTGCCCCATGTCCCGTCCCCCTGTGTGGCGTTCCCCGTGTGGCGCTTCCCGTGCACCCTCCGCCTCGCCGGAGGACCTGCCCACCACCCTTCCCCAGGATCGGTGGCGGCGGCAAGGAGTTCGGTGATATGGCGCGGCGGGCGTCCGCGCACGCTCGTTCGGGCGAGGCGCGGCGCCCCCGGGTGTCCGTCAGCTGACCGAGTCGAGCAGCCGGGCGGTGTGCATCCGTCCGGCGTACTCGACGAGCCGGATGAGCACTTCCTTCCCCGAGTCGCGGTCGCGGGCGTCGCACAGTACGACCGGGGTGCCTCCGTCGAGGTCGAGGGCGCGTGAGACCTCCTCGGCGCCGTAGGCCCGGGCGCCCTGGAAGCAGTTGACGGCGACCACGAAGGGGATGTGCCGGTGCTCGAAGTAGTCGACCGCGGGGAAACAGTCCTCCAGGCGCCGGGTGTCGGCGAGGACCACCGCGCCCAGGGCTCCCTGCGAGAGCTCGTCCCACAGGAACCAGAAGCGGTCCTGGCCCGGGGTGCCGAAGAGATAGAGGGAGAGGCCGGAACGGATGGTGATGCGGCCGAAGTCCATGGCGACGGTCGTCGTGACCTTCTGGTCGACGCCATCGGTGTCGTCGACCAACTGGCCCGCCTCGCTGAGCAGTTCCTCGGTGCGCAGCGGTTTGATCTCGCTGACCGCGCCGACCAGGGTGGTCTTGCCCACGCCGAATCCGCCGGCGACCAGTATCTTCAGCGCCAGGGGGGCCGTGTCGCCACCGGTGGCGTCGGAGTGCTCGGAGACCATGGATCACTTCTCTCAGGAGTGCCGGTAACGGTCGACGTCCGTAGGGGGTTGCTCGTCTCGGTGCGGTGGCGCCGCTGAGCTGCGGTGCCGGAATGCGAAGCCAGCATCATGACAACCGCGGTCCCTTTCCGAGGGGTTCGACCGCCGAATGCCCGATCTGACCGGATGCTGTCTGTTCGGTGCCCGAAGGTGCGCACGAGCCGGTACGTGGCGGGTCCGTACGTGACGTGGTCGGTCCGTACGTGACGTGGCCGTACGTGACGTGGCCGTACGTGACGTGGCCGTACGTGACGTGGCCGTACGTGGCCGGTCCGTACGTGTTCGGGTCGGTCCGCACGTGCGCCTACAGGGCCCGGAGCCCGTCGATGACCTCGCGCAGAATGCGTTCGTCGGGCAGATGCGCGGGCGGGACGGGGCGGCTGACGGTGACGCAGCCGAGTTCCAGCAGGTCGCCGAGGAGCACCCTGACCACTCCCACCGGGAGATCGGCGCCCGCCGAGAGTTCGGCGACGGACTGGGTCTCCACGCGGCACAGGCCGATCAGGGTCCGGTGTTCCGGTCCGAGCGGCATCCCTTCGATGCCGGGTGCGCCCGGGTCGAGGGTGACCAGGGCGATCAGGTCGAAGCGCACTCCGGTGGGGCCCGGCCGGGTGCGTCCGCCCGTCATGGCGTACGGGCGGACGAGGGGGCCGGCCTCGTTGTCGTACCACTGGCTGCCCGGGTCGTGCGGGGCGCCGGTCGTGTCCTCGGTCATCTGCACGGATCGCTCTCTCGCCTCATCCGGCGGCGGGTGGGCGCGCGCCGAGGCGCGGCGGTGTGAAGAGGTGCTCGCCGACCCGCTTGACCAGCCGTGCCATCTCGTACGCGACCAGGCCGATGTCCGCGGTCACGGCGGTGAGGAGGGCGAGGCAGGAGCCGTCGCCCGCGGCGGCCACGAACAGGAAGCCCTCGTCCATCTCGACCATCGTCTGGCGCACGCCGCCGGCGCCGAAGTGCCGGCCCGTGCCCTTGGCGAGGCTGTGGAAGCCGGAGGCGACGGCGGCCAGGTGTTCGGCGTCCTCCCTGCTGAGACCGGTGGAGGCGCCGACGGCGAGGCCGTCGTTGGACAGGACGACGGCGTGGCGTACCTCGCTCACGCGCGTCACCAGATCGTCCAGCAGCCAGTCCAGTTCGCCGGACCGCTGGGCGGACCTCGTGCTCGGGTCATGGATCATGCGGGGTCTCCTTCGCTGCTGTCTCTTCGCGGTGCGGGATCCGGCGTGGTACCGCGGCCGGGTCGCCTGCCGCCACCGCGTGCCCAGCCGTCGCGGTAGGCGGTCATGCGGTCCCGTACGAGTTCGGGGGTGCGCCGCTCGTCGTCGCTCGGGGTGGACGGCCGGGCCGGTTCGTCGGGGGGCCGGCGGCGCAGTTGGGGGGCGAGGCTCGCCTGCCGTACCCGGCGCGGGAGGTCGTCCGATCCGTCGGAGTCGTCCGGGGGGCGGTGCAGGCGCAAGGTGGTGACTCCCGGGGGTGGTGGGGTGTCGGCGGCCGCCGGTTCGGCGGCGGCCCGGGCGGGGGGTACCAGCGCGGGGCGGTCGGCGGCGACGGGGACGGCCTCCCGGTGCCGGTCGGGGGCGGGCACGCGCGCGTAGGCGCGTTCGGTGATCTGCTCGGGTTCGGCCGGCTCCTGGGCGGAACGTTCCGGCGGGCCGCTGTGCAGGAGGGCCGTCGGCAGCAGGACGACCGCTGTGGTGCCGCCGTAGGGCGAGGTCCGCAGATGCACCTTGACGCCGTGCCGGGCGGCGAGCCTGCTGACCACGAACAGGCCGAGCCGGTCGCTGTCGAACAGGTCGAGGGCTTCGGACTGGGCGATGCGCCGGTTGGCCTCGGCGAGGGTGTCCTTGCCCATGCCCAGGCCGCGGTCCTCGACCTCGACGGCGTATCCGTTGCCCACGGGTTCGCCGGTGATGCGCACACGCGTGTGCGGGGGTGAGAACTGAGCCGCGTTCTCGACGAGTTCGGCGAGCAGGTGGGTGAGGTCGGCGACGGCGGCGCCGACGACGGCCGCCTCGGGGAGCTGGCGTACCTCCACGCGCGCGTAGTCCTCGACCTCGGAGACGGCGGCGCGCACGACGTTGGTCAGGGACACCGGGATGCGCCAGGCCCGGCCGGGGGCCGCTCCGGAGAGGATGATCAGGCTCTCGGCGTGGCGGCGCATACGGGTGGTGAGGTGGTCGAGGCGGAAGAGGTCGCTCAGCTCGTTCGGGTCGTCGGAGCGGCGTTCCATGCTGTCGAGCAGGCTCAGTTGGCGGTGCACGAGGATCTGGCTGCGCCGGGCGAGGTTGACGAACACGCCGGAGATGCCGCTGGCGAGTTCGGCGCGTTCCACGGCGGCCCGCAGGGCGGCGCGGTGCACGGTGGTGAGGGCTTCGGCGACCTGGCCCGTCTCGTCCTCCGCCGCCGGTCCCGGCGGGGCCTCGGCGCTGATGTCGATCTCGTCCCCCGTACGCAGTTTCCGCATGGCTTCCGGGAGTTTGCGGCGGGCGATCTCCAAGGCGACGTTGCGCAGGCTGACCAGCTCGACGACGAGGGCCCGGCCGATGCGCACGGAGATGACGAGCGAGGCGGCCACGGCGGCGAGGCCGAACAGGACCGCGGCACCGGCCGGGGTGAGCAGGCCGCGGGTGAACGGGTCGGCGCGGTCGGCGACTTCGCGGCCGGCGTCGGCCTCGATGGTCCGCATGCCGTCCTGCACGCGCGTGTGGGCCGGGTCCCAGGTGGCCGCCGGGGCCGCGTCGACCGCCCGTGCGCCGGCGCCGCGGGCCAGCACCTTGTCCTCGGCCGCGGCCAGAGAGGCGTAGGCGCTGCCTTCCGCGAGGCGCTGCCAGGCGGTGCGTTCGGGGCCGCGCAGGTCCGCGACGGCCGACTCGGTCAGGGCGCGGCGTGTGTCGACGGCTCCGGTGAACAGCCGCAGGCGCTCCCCGTCGAGTCGGCCGGCCAGGCGCGCGCCGTCGAGGACGACGTCCTCCTGGGCGAGCGACTCGCCCGCGCGGGAGAATTCGAGGAGTACGCGCGCGTCGGAGCCGAGTTCGGCGTCCTGGATGCCGGAGAGCGCTCCGCCGACCGAGAAGGCGGCCGAGATCGTCCGCGTGTACCGGCCGTAGGTCTCCTCCCAGCCGGCGCCGCCGTCGAGGACCGAGGTCCGCAGGGCGCGCAGTCCTTCGGCCCCGGAGACGAACGCCTCGAGCCGCCGGGAGACTCCGGGGGGCAGTTCCTGACCGTCGGCGACGGTGCCGTCACCGAGCCGGAGTGCGGCCACGGCGGCGTCCGTGCGGTCGGCGAGGGACTTCAGGTCGCCGTCCTGCCCGGCGGCCGGTTCGGTGGCGTACCGCACGGCTGCCGCCCGTTCGGTCTGCAGGGCGGCGACCGCGGCCGCGACGGGGGTGCGGACCTGTGAGTCCACGCGTTGCAGCTGGCGCAGCCGGGAGATGTCCTGGGCGGTGCTGACCGTGGCGTACGCCCACAGTGCCAGCAGGGAGACGACCGGCACCATCAGCAGGCAGACGATCTTGGCGCGCACGGTGCGCGGACGGATCCGGCGGCGTCCCGCCCGCGCGGGGGGCGGGTCGGCGGGGCCGCCCGTCCGCTCGTCCGGCCCCTCGTGGGCGGGTGGTCCGGCGTGGGCGCGACGCCCGCGCACGGGGGGCGGCGTCTCGGCGCCGGCCGTCGGGGTCCTCCGGGGTGTACGCATGGCCTCCTCGCTCGGAAGGGGTTCGGGGGCGGATCGTCCGGTCCGGCTCACACGGTCCGGTTCACTCGGTGCGGCTCACTCGGTGCGGCTCACCGTGCTTGCTCGGTCGGTGCGGCTCGGTGGGGCGGCTCGGTCTGTGCGCCTGGCTCGGCGCGGCTCACACGGTCCGGGCCTGCGGGCGGCCGGTGGAGCCCTCCCCCGGCTGCTGGGCCGAGGCGGATGCCGCGCGTTCCCCCGTGGTGGGCGACAGGGCGACGAAGGCCGAGGTCAGGAAGAGGTAGGACCCGAGGCCGACGGCGAGGGGGAAGATGAACTGCATCGCCGTGGCCCCGGGCAGCGCCACGCCGGAGGGGGTGACGCGCACGCCCACGGCGAACATTCCGGTGTAGTGCATGCTGCTGACCGCGGCTCCCATGACGAGGGAGGCGACGGTGACCGCGACCGGCGACTTGATGTTGAGCGCCGCCCACAGGGCCGCGGTGGCCGCGACGACCGCGATCAGGACGGACAGCGCGACGAGCGTGGGGTCGTAGGTCACGGCGCCGTGCAGCCGGACCGCGGCCATGCCCAGGTAGTGCATGCTCGCCACGCCCAGCCCGGTGGTGAGCCCGCCGACGAACAGGGCGCGGGTGCGGTCGCGGCCGTAGCCGACGGCGAAGACGCCGGCGCAGACGACGGCCATGGCGACGAGCAGGCTGAGCACGGTCAGCGGCACGTCGTAGCGGATGTCGGTGCCGCTGACGGCGAAACCGAGCATGGCCACGAAGTGCATGGTCCAGATACCGGTCCCGATCGCCGAGGCGGCGGTGATGAGCCAGTTGCGGCGGGAGCGCCCGGTGGCACCGAGGGCGCGCACGGTGCAGCGCAGCCCGAGGGCTGCGCCGATGCAGGCCATCGCGTACGACAGCACGGGGGTCAGCCAGCCGAAGGCGGCGTGGTCCAGGTGTCCCATGGCCACGGGACGCTAGTGGGGGCACAGAAGCACACAGGGGGCGCATTTCGAAAGGTGATGGAATCTGACGCAGAAATGCACCGAACCGATCACCCCACGCTCGAACATGTGCGCAGCGACGTCGTCCGTGTCGGTGAGGGATCATGCGGAACATGAGCGACCACCACACACACGTCCAGGAGTTCTTCACCGCCCGCGCGGCGGACTGGGACAGCCGGTTCCCCGACGACGGTCCCGCCTACGCGGCCGCGGTCGCCGGCCTCGGCCTGCGCGCGGGGGACCGGGTGCTGGACGCCGGCTGCGGCACCGGACGGGCCCTGACGCCGCTGCGTGCCGCCGTGGGGCCCTCGGGAGTGGTCCTCGGGGTGGATCTGACCCCGGCCATGCTGCGGGCCGCCGTACAGGCCGGACGGGACCGGGACGGGCGGCTGCTGCTCGCCGACGTGGCCGCGCTGCCCCTGCGCTCCGCCGCGCTCGACGCCGTGTTCGGGGCGGGGCTCGTCTCCCATCTGCCGGACCCCGCCGAGAATCTGCGGGAGTTGGCGCGGGTGGTGCGCCCCGGCGGCACGCTGGCGCTGTTCCACCCGATCGGCAGGGCGGCCCTCGCGGCCCGCCAGGGCCGGCGGATCACCCCGGAGGACCTGCGCGCGGAGCCGAACCTCCGTCCCCTGCTGGCCGGTTCCGGCTGGCGCATGACGTCGTACGTCGACGAGGACACCCGCTTCCTCGCCCTCGCCGTACGCGAGGGCTGAGGGCTCACACCGCTCCGGCGACCGCCTTCACGAAGGCGTCGGGGTTGTCGAACATGATGTTGTGCCCGGCGTCCGGCACCGTCACCACCCGCACGCCCGACGCCTCCAGGGCCTCCGCGCCGTCGAGTTCACCGCTGCGGGCGCCCTGGAGGTAGACGCGCTCGACGGGCAGCCCGGTCAGGATCTCGCGCATGATCGGGTCGGAGCCGCGCCGGAGCCCGACCGCGGTGCGGTGCAGGGCGCGCGGGTCGGCCAGCCGCATGGTCGCGGCCCACAGCGGGCCCACCCGGTCGAGTACGCGCGCGTACTCGCCGTCCAGGAACTCCTCCTCCGTGAAGGAGGCGATGCCGCTGCTGCCGGCGGTCGGCGGCGGGAACGGGTCGAGGTTGGCCTCGGTCAGGACGAGGCGGCGGACCAGGTCCGGCCGGCAGTGGGCCAGGACGACGGCCACCGAACCGCCCATGCTGTGGCCGACGAGTTCGGCGCCGGTCACCCGTGCCGCGTCCAGCGCGGCCGCCAGGGCGTCGGCGTGCTCCTCCAGCGTGTATCCGAAGTTCTCGGGGCGGTCGCTGATGCCGTGCCCGGGAAGGTCGACGAACAGACTGCGCCGACCGGCGAGTTCGGGCCGGGCCGCCACATGCGCGTGATAGACCGCCGAGGCCGCCCCCAGCCCGTGCACATACACGCGCGCGGGTTCCGCGCCCGGCGTCTCCGTCCAGCGCACCCGGCTTCCGCATCCGTCGAACTCGACCTGCCGCATCGCTTCCTCCTCAGCACACCCACGCACTCGGCACCGGCACGGGCGCCGGCACCCGCTCGCGGCTCCGGCACTCGGTTCGGTACACGACAATACCTCGATGCCGATGTATTGCGTCAAGGAGGTATCAGCGATCCGGTGTACGACCGCTACGGCATATCTCCGCGCTGAGGCAGAATGCGGGCATGCTGGAGCTCGCCATCCTCGGCTTCCTGTACGACGCCCCACTGCACGGCTATGAGCTGCGCAAACGCATCACGGCCCTGACCGGACACGTACGCCCGGTGGCCGAGAGCACGCTCTATCCGGCGATCAAGCGCCTGGAGAAGGCGGGCTTCCTGATGCGCGCCACCGAGCCCGGCGCCGTGGCGGCCCCACGGCACGTCCTGACGCTCACCGACGACGGCCGGAGCGAACTGCGCCGGCGGCTCGCCGAGCCCGACGAGCGCGACATCACCGACGAGAACCGCTGGTTCACCGTGCTCGCCTTCCTCCGGCACCTGGAGGACCCCGCCGCCCAGGCGGCCGTGCTCCGCCGCCGCCTGGCCTTCCTCCAGGAACCGACGAGCTTCTTCTACGACGGCGACCGGCCGCTGCGCGCCGAGGAGCCGGACGACCCGTTCCGGCGCGGGGTGCTGACCATCGCGCGTGCCACGTCCCGGGCCGAACTCGGCTGGCTGCGCGACACGCTGGAGGCACTGGGAGGCTGATCCCTTCCCGGGCGGGGCGGGACGTCCGCCCGCGCCGGGCAGCGGGCGCGGGCCCGGTTCCGCCAGGCAGCAGCCGCCCGGGCAGCCCTTGATCCGCCGGTTCCGGCGCACCTAGTGGGGTGCGCTACGCGGGGGCAGCAGCCGGACCGGGCGTCCACGCGCGCGTACCGCCCCGCGGACCGGCGTGCGGGTGACGGGGACGCCGCGGTCAGCCGGTAGATCTCGGACGCGTCGCCGTGCGGGTCCCTGCGCAGAATCCGTCCGAGCCCCTCGAAGCGCTGCACGGGGCCGCCCTCTTCTGCTGCCTCGACTGCGTCTCTACGTTGAGTAGCAGGACATGCGCATGCGGTTCGACACGGACTACCACGCAGGGGGAAGGCGGCCGAGATGTTCGACAGGGTCCGCAAGGTCTGGGCGGGGCTTCTCCCCGGCCCGCGCGCCCAGGCGCGTCCGGGCGGGGAGGAGCGAGCGGGCGAGCGGGACCGTCCGGACGGACGGGCACGGGGTGGCGGAAAACGTACACACAACCTTTTCGAAGCGGCCGCCGCGTACGTCTCGGCCTGCGCCGACGACGACCAGGACCGGATCGACGAGGCGGCGGGCTGGGTGTCGCCGGAAGCCCTGTCCTTCGGGGTCAACGAACTGGCCTGCCGGGCCGTCATCGCGCTCGCGCGGGAGCGCGACGAATCGCCGGCGACGGTGGCCCGGGCGCTCCTCGGGCTGCCCGCCGCGTGACGACCGCGACACTCGCGGGAGGTCGATTCGCCCCGTCAGGTCGGAAAACTGCAGCTCCGGGTGTGTCGGGCAGTCGTGACAAGCGGCTTCCCCCCGCACTAGGGTGCGCGCCGTTGGACGAACCGATGGGGAGGCTGGGATGGCAGGGACGGACGAGGACGCCGTCGCCGCCGCGGACGATGCGCTCTATGTGCTCACGGCGGTGCTGCTGACGCCGGCGAAGTTCCCGAGTGTGCTGGGCGACGACTACCCGGAAGCCTGCGGGGCGCTGGGTCTCGCACCGCTCGCCGACGGCTACGGGCTGGTGCTGGGCCAGGACGGCGACGGCTCCCGCTGGACGGTCGTCATCGACGACGTGTCCCTGGTGGCCGTGGCCATCGCGTCATGGGACTGCGGCATGGAGTACGACCTGTCGCCCGACGAGCGGACGGTCGTGGCCGCTCTGCCCGGCTGGCCCCTGGCGGTCGCCGTCGCGGCCCCCGGAGTGCCGGCGCCGCACGATCCGGCCCCGGAGGTGGTGGACACCCCCGCGCTCGCTCCGCCGGACACGACCACCTGGGGTCCGGCTCAGCGGCGGCTGGGGGCGGACGAGATCGCGCTCCAGTGGGCGACGTGGCGCGAGCAGATCGACGACTCCGAGTTCGCGCCCCCGCCGGAGAAGGCCTCGGCCACCGCGAACGCGGACGGGGACGACGGCGAGGGCGAGGCGGCCGGCGGGCCGGGGAAGGACGCGCCGAAAGGTCACACGGGCATCCGACGCGTCCTCGCCGAGGTGCGCGCCTATGTGGACACTCCGCCCCCGCTGGGGCGCGTACGGTCCTCCTTCGCGCCCGGTGACGCGCGCACCCTGCGCGCCGACGGTCCCGGCTGGTCGCTGGTGGCCCGGACCGACGACATCGCGTTCGTGCTGCTCGACGAGGAACCCGGCGAGGTGCTGCCGGTCGGCCGGGGGCCCGAGCTGCCGGGTCTCCTGGAGGCGCTCGACAAGATGGCCGTACGGCCGCTCTGAGGTGGTTCGGGAGCCCGCGCGGGGAAGCCCGCGCGGGCGTCGAGTCGTCGGGCCGCCGTCCGCCCCTCGCTCAGGGGCGGACGCCTCTGCGCGGCCCCCTCAGCGGCCGAGCTCCTTGCGGGTGACACGGCGCAGCCTGCGCCGCTGTGACGGGTCCAGCGTCAGATAGGCCGCCGCCGGGACCCCCAGCACGATCAGCAGAGCCGCCCACCAGGGCAGCCAGATCAGCAGGAGGAGCCCGACCGCGACCCCTCCTGCGGCGATCTTCGCGTTTCTCGACATGTGCGTCGCCTCCTTCGCGGCCACTGCCGCTCTCTGTCATGAGAACGGGTCCACGTCGTACACGGTTCCGGACGCGACCCTGAGACATCCCTGAGGTCCACCCCCGAAGCGGCCCTGAGAACAGATCGGTCCGTCGTGCTGTACTCTCGACGACCCACCCGGTAGTCAAATTTGAGGAGCAGGCTCATCTCTGTGGAGAGGGTTCCCGTGGAAACTCCGTCCGAGACCTCCGAACTGGCTCGCTGCCGTGCCGTGTTCGTACCCGGCGACCCGGCCCGCACCGGTCGGGTCGCCTTCTGGCGGCCCGACGGAGACGCTCCTCCCGTCGCCCCGCCGCGCTCGGGTCCCGCGTCGGCCGAGGATCTGACGGTCGTCCTGCCCGACGGCGCCGGGGTGGCGCTCGCGCGGGTGCCCGCCCTGCTGCTGCCGGTGAAGGAGGCCCTGCCGGTTCTCTCCCACGCGCGTGTCGCCCCGGACGGGCACCGGGCCGCCTCGTTCTGGGGCGCGGCGTCCTTGCTGGCGTTGCGGTGCGTGGCGCGCGGCCTGCTGCTGCCCGGCCTGTCACCGGACGGCCACGACGCCTGGCGGATGGGCCCGCTGACCCCGGACGACGTCGAGCAGGTACGCCGACTGGCCGCCTCGATGCCCCCCGAGGCGCACGCCGTCCCGGTGGACGACGGGCCGCCGCTGCGACTGCCCGACCCTGAGCGGCTGCTGCGCGCCTTCCTGGACGCGGTCGCGGACGCGCTGCCCCGCTCCCCCGCCGCACCGCTCGTGACGGGCGGGGCGGCCTACGCGGCGAAGGAACCCCGGCACGTGCCGGAGCTGAGCGCCTGGGCCGGCGATGTGGCCGCGGGCCATGACGCGGGGGTGCGGGTCTCCCTGCGGATCGAGGTGTCCGGGATCGAGACCGCCGCGAGCATCGGGAGCATCGGGACCGCCGGAAGCGCCGGAAGCGCCGGAACCGGGACGCCGGGGACCGAGGCCTCCGAGGCCTCCGGGTCCGCCGGGTCCACCAAGGCCCCCGAAACCTCCGGCCCATCGGCCGACGCTGCGGCGGCGCCGGTGTTCCGAGCCGTGCCGCAGGTGCACGGTGTGAGCGATCCCGGGCTGGTGGCGGACGCCTCCGAGGTCTGGTCGGACTCCGGTGTCGCGCGTGGGGCGTTCGGCCCGCGCGCGCGGATGGACGCCCTGCTCGCCCTGCGCCGCGCGGCCCGGGCCTGGCCCGCGCTGACGCCCCTGCTGTCGGCCACCGTCCCGGACGCGGTCGTGCTCCTGGACGAGGAGGTCGCGGAACTCCTCGGGGAGGGTTCGCGGGCGCTGGCGGCCGCCGGTGTCGAGGTGCACTGGCCGAGGGAGCTGGCCCGCACGCTGACCGCCCGCGCGGTGGTGGGCCCGCCGGAGGACGGACCGGACCCGGACCGCTCCGCCTCGGACGCGCCGTCCTTCCTGTCGGCGGACGCGCTGCTGTCGTTCACCTGGTGGTTCGCACTGGGCGACCAACGGCTCACGCGGGAGGAGCTGGACCGGCTCGCCGAGGCGAACCGTCCCCTGGTGCGGCTGCGCGACCAGTGGGTCCTGATCGACCCGCGGGAGCTGCGCCGGGCCCATGCTCAGCAGGACCGCAGGATGACGCCCGTCGAGGCGCTCGGCGCGGCCCTGACGGGCTCGGCCGAGGTCGACGGCCGCCGGGTCGAGGTGCGGCCCACGGGGTGGCTGGAGGCCCTGCGGGAGCGTCTGACGGCCCCTGGGGCGCAGGAGCTGCTGGAGCAGCCCGCCGCGCTCGACGCCACGCTGCGCGACTACCAGCGGCGCGGCCTGGACTGGCTGGCCCGGAACACCGCCCTGGGGCTGGGCTGCTGTCTCGCCGACGACATGGGGCTCGGCAAGACCATCACGCTGATCAGTCTGCATCTGCACCGCCAGACGGACCCGTCGGCCGCCGGGCCGACCCTCGTGGTCTGCCCGACGTCGCTGATGGGCAACTGGCAGCGCGAGATCGAGCGGTTCGCGCCCGGTACGCCGGTGCGCCGCTTCCACGGACCGCAGCGCGATCTGGACGCCCTGGCCGCCGGGGAGTTCGTGCTCACGACGTACGGCACGCTGCGGCTGGACGCGGGCCGGCTGGGCACGGTGCCGTGGGGCCTGGTCGTGGCGGACGAGGCGCAGCACGTGAAGAACCCCTACTCGGCGACCGCGCGGGCGTTGCGCACGATCGGTGCCCGCGCGCGCGTGGCGCTCACGGGCACACCCGTGGAGAACAACCTGTCGGAGCTGTGGGCGATCCTGGACTGGACGACGCCGGGGCTGCTCGGCCGGCTGGCCACCTTCCGCGCGCGGTACGCGCGGTCCGTCGAGAGCGGCGGGGACCCGGCCGCCGCGGAGCGGCTCGCCCGCCTGGTCGGGCCGTTCCTGCTGCGCCGCCGCAAGTCGGATCCCGGGATCGCCCCCGAGCTGCCGCCCAAGACCGAGACCGATCGCCCGGTGTCCCTCACCCCCGAGCAGACGGGCCTGTACGAGGCCGTGGTGCGCGAGACCCTCGCGGCGATCGCCGAGGCGGACGACATGGCGCGGCGCGGGCTGATCGTGAAGCTCCTGACCGGCCTCAAACAGATCTGCAACCATCCGGCGCAGTACCTCAAGGAGGATCGGCCGAGGACGGCCGAACGCTCGGGGAAGCTGGAGCTGCTGGACGAGCTGCTCGGCACGATCCTCTCCGAGGGGGCGAGCGTGCTGGTCTTCACCCAGTACGTGCGCATGGCGCGTCTCCTGGAGCGCCACCTGGCGGCACGCGGCGTGCCCACGCAACTCCTGCACGGCGGGACGCCGGTCGCCGAACGTGAGGCGATGGTGCGGCGGTTCCAGGACGGCAAAATCCCGGTGTTCCTGCTGTCGCTCAAAGCGGCCGGGACCGGGCTCAACCTCACGCGCGCGGAGCACGTCGTGCACTACGACCGCTGGTGGAACCCGGCCGTCGAGGCGCAGGCCACCGACCGGGCGTACCGCATCGGCCAGACGCGGCCCGTGCAGGTGCACCGCCTGATCGCCGAGGGCACGATCGAGGACCGGATCGCCGACATGCTGCGCCGCAAGCAGGACCTCGCCGACGCCGTGCTGGGCTCGGGCGAGGCCGCGCTCACGGAACTTACGGACGCCGAACTGGCCGAACTGGTCGAGCTGCGAGGGGGCACACGATGAACGGACACGACGACACCCAGGAACGCACGTTCGCCGCGTCGCCGCCCGCGCACGGGCGGGCGTTCGCTCTGACGTGGTGGGGCCGGGCGTGGCTGGCGGCACTGGAGGACGGCGCGATGGACGGGCAGCAGGTGCGCACGGGACGCAGGCTCGCGCGCGCGGGCGCCGTGGGCGCGGTGTCGGTCCGGCCGGGGCGCATCACGGCCGTCGTCCAGGACCTCGACGGCACGCCGTACCGGGCCGACGTGCTGCTCGACGTGCTGTCGGACGGGGAGTGGGACCGGTTCCTGGATCTCGTGGTGGAGCGGTCCGGGCACATCGCGGCACTGCTCGACCGGGAGATGCCGCCGCATCTGGTCGAGGACGCGGAGACGGCGGGCGTCGATCTTCTGCCGGGGCTGGGGGATCTGGAGGCCGAGTGCGGCTGCGGCGCATGGGACCACTGCGGTCACACGGCGGCGCTCTGTTACCAGGTGGCCCGGCTGCTCGACCAGGACCCGTTCGTGCTCCTGCTGCTCAGAGGGCGTGCCGAACGGGCCCTCCTGGACGACCTCCAGGCCCGTGGCACGGCCGCTCGGGAGGCGTCGGTGCCGCCGGTGCCGGAGGGGGTGGACGCGACGGAGGCGTACGGGGCGGGGGACGTCCTGCCGCCGCTGCCCGACCTGCCCGGTCTTCCCCAGGAGCCGGGCGTGCCGCCCTCGCTGGACACGGATGCCCCTCCTCCGCCGGGTGTGGATCCGGCGGCGCTGGAGACCCTGGCCGCCCGGACGGCAGCCGCCGCGCACCTGCTGCTGGCGGAGTTGCTGCACGGCGGGGCGGAACGGGCGGCTCCGGCCGAGGAGCTGACGGCCGCTCAGGACGCGGTACGGCTCGCCGCGGGCTCTCCCGGAGCGCCGGAGACGGACGGGGCGATGGCTGGCCGGCTCGCCGCCGGTTCGGGTCGCGGCCGGGAGCAACTGGCATCGGCCGTACGGGCCTGGCGGTACGGGGGTGCGGCCGCTCTGGCGGTGTTCGAGGAGGAGTGGGCCGTCGAGGGCGAGGCGCTCGCACGCGCGCGTGCCGCGCTGGACGCGGCCTGGGAGGACGACGAGCGGCCGGTGCTGCGGGCGCGCGGGAACCGGTGGACCGCGGTCGGGTCGCCCTGCCAGGTGCGGCTGGGCCGGGACGGCCGCTGGTGGCCCTACCGCAAGGAGGGCGGCCGCTGGGTGCCGGCCGGTGAGGCGGCCCAGGACCCGGCCACGGCCTTGGCGTCGGTCCACCGGGAAGACCGCCCGAACGCCTCATAGGCAGGCCGTCGCGAAGGCGGTGGAAGCGCTTGCCCGGATACCGGTGAAGGCGGGGCGTCGGCCCGACGGACGGCCGACGCCCCGCGTTCACCGGGAGGTCGCACAACGTTCGGAAGGTGACCCAACTCTGGCCGCTGTCACCGAACTTGCCCCTCAGGAGGCCAGATGTCCCCGCACGCCACCGGCCGGCGCCGCGTCCATCGTTCCGTCGCCGCCGGCGTCCCGCTCGCCGTGCTGGCCGCCCTTGTCACCACCGGGCCGGCCGCCGCGGGCACGCCGTCAGGACAGGCGCGGGTCGTCAGGACGGCGACGCTGGGCGACATCCCGCTCGGGACGTTCAGCAACAAGCTGCTGCCCGGCACGGTGGACGACGACCGGGGTGTGGACCTCGGCGGCATCGGCAGCGACATCTACCCGGCGGGCCGCAAGGGCGAGTTCTGGACGGTCACCGACCGCGGCCCCAACGGCCAGATCAAGGTGGACGGCACCAAGCGCCGCACGTTCCCGGTACCCGGCTTCGATCCGGCGATCGTGCGGATCCGGGTCTGCGGGGACACGGTGCGGGTCCTGGAGGCGATCCCCGTCACCACCCGGTCCGGGAAGGCCGTCACGGGTCTGTCGAACCAGCAGGGACGCGACGAGGCGCCCTACTCCTACGACGCGAGGACGCCGCTCGCCCCCAACCCGAACGGGCTGGACACCGAGGGCATCGTGCGGGCGGCGGACGGGACCTTCTGGCTCACCGACGAGTACGGGCCCTCGTTGGTGCACGTGTCCGCGCGCGGGAAGGTGCTCACGCGGTACGTGCCCGAGGGGCTGAAGCTCACCGGCACGGACTACCCGGTGGTGGAGGCGCTGCCCTCGGTCCTGCTGCACCGGAAGATCAACCGCGGCTTCGAGGGGCTGGCCCTGCTGCCGGGCGGTGACCTGGTGCTGGCCGTGCAGAGCCCGCTGTCCCTGCCGGACACGGACGCCGGGGAGGCCTCGCGCACCGCGCGGCTGCTGCGCTTCTCGCCCGGGAAGAAGGCCGTCACCGCCGAGTACGCGTACCGCTTCGACCCGGTGAACGTGGTCGACCCGAGCGAGGACGACACCTCCGAGCTGAAGATCTCCTCGGTGGTCGCGGTGGGCGGCGACCGGCTGCTGGTCGAGGAGCGCACGGACAAGGCCGCCCGGCTCCAGGTGGTCCGGCTCGGACGGTCCGCGAACATCCTGGGCGGCCGCTGGGACGACGAGACGACGTCGCCGTCCCTGGAGCAGTTGGACGATCCCGCGGCCGCCGGGGTCCCGGTGCTGGCCAAGCGGCTGGTGGTCGACCTGGGTCAGGTCGCCGGAGTACCGGGCAAGATCGAGGGCGTCGCGCGCGTGGACCACGACACGCTCGCCCTGATCAACGACAACGACTTCGGCATGACGGACGGCACCGGCGCGTTCGACGCGCAGGGCCGGCTGGTCGACAGCGGCATCGAGACGAAGGTCACGTACGTACGGCTGCCGCGGGGCATCTGACATCGGTACGGGGCCTCGGGGCCTCGGCCGGCCACGGCTTCGGCCCCGTCGGCGGCACGCGTCCGTGAAACGGCCTCGTCGGCGGCACGCGCGTGCGAAGGACCAGCGGACGCGGCACGCGCGCGTGACCGGCCGACGGACGCGTCACGCGCGCGACCAGGCCCCGGCCGACACCGCACACCCCGCGTGGCCAGGCCCCGCGGCGGCACGCGCGCGCGGGGCTACGGCAGCAGTTCGCCCAGCGACGGCAGCAGTGACTCCAGATCGCTGGGGAGCTCCGTCGGCAGCGTGGTCGGGAACTGCGAGGGCAGCTCGCTCGGGAACCCGCTGGGCAGCTCGACGGGAAGGCTGAGGGACGGCTTGGGGGTGGTGCCGCTGCTCCCCGCGCCGGGCTCCTTGTCCGACGGGTCGCCACCGGACGACGACGTCAGCACGACGACGAGGACGACGCCGGCCGCCGCGAGCAGCGCGAGCACGACGAAGAGCGGGGTGCGGCGCCTTCCGGGGCCACCGCCCGGCGAGCCCGGGGGCGGGCCCGGCGGCCGGCCGTCGGCCCCTCCCGCGCCACCGGCCCCTCCCGCACCGCCGTCGGCTCCGTAGCCGGAGCCGGGTGCGCCGAAGCCGGAGGCGGGCGGTCCGTAGCCGGGATCGGGTGGCCCATAGCCGTAGGGCGGTGTTCCGTGGCCGTAGGGCGGTGTTCCGTGGCCGCCCGGAGGCGGCGTGTCACCCGGCGGTCCGGGCGGCTGGGGCGGTACGGGTGGCATGGCCATACCGTCCAGCGTCGTGGCGGACCCGCCCGGGGCGCGACCCCCGCACCGAAGTTGATACCGGGTCATGCCATGGAGCGCATGATTCCGGCGTACTCCGTGCGGAGGTCTTCCCGGCGGCGGCGGAGCTCGTCCGCCTCCGCCGGATCAGCGGCGGCACGCGCGCGTGCCCACTCGGCGCGCACACGCGTGTGCGTGGTGTCAGCCGCGGGCACCGAGCAGGTGGTCCATGGCGAGCTGGTCGAGCTGCTCGAACGCCATGCCGCGGGCGGCGGCCGCCTCGGCGTCGAAGTCCTCGAACGCGGTGCGGTCGGCGAGCAGGCTCTCCAGGCCGTCGGCGGCGGTGGCCTGGGCCAGCTCGTCCAGCCGGGCGGCGCGCAGGGCCTCCTGCACCTCCGGGTCGCCACGGAACGCGGCCGCGCGCTCCTTGAGGATCAGATAGTTGCGCATGCAGCCGGCGGCCGACGCCCAGACACCGTCGAAGTCCTCGGTGCGCGGCGGCTTGAAGTCGAAGTGCTTCGGACCGGCGTAACCGGCGCTCTCGAGCAGGTCGACGAGCCAGAACGCGGAGCGCAGGTCGCCGGCGCCGAAGCGCAGGTCCTGGTCGTACTTGATGCCGGACTGGCCGTTGAGGTCGATGTGGAAGAGCTTGCCCGCCCACAGGGCCTGCGCGATGCCGTGCGGGAAGTTCAGCCCGGCCATCTGCTCGTGGCCGACCTCGGGGTTCACGCCGTACAGCTCCGGGCGCTCCAGGCGCTCGATGAAGGCCAGGGCGTGGCCGACGGTGGGCAGCAGGATGTCGCCGCGCGGCTCGTTCGGCTTGGGCTCGATGGCGAAGCGCAGGTCGTAGCCCTGGGAGGTGACGTACTCGCCGAGGAGGTCGAAGGCCTCCTTCATGCGGTCGAGGGCCACGCGTACGTCCTTGGCGGCACCGGACTCCGCGCCCTCACGGCCGCCCCAGGCGACGTAGGTCTCGGCGCCCAGCTCGACGGCCAGGTCGATGTTGCGGATGGTCTTGCGCAGGGCGTAGCGGCGCACGTCCCGGTCGTTCGCGGTGAACGCGCCATCCTTGAAGACGGGGTGCGTGAAGAGGTTGGTGGTGGCCATCGGCACCGTCATACCGGTGGTGTCCAGGGCCTGGCGGAAGCGCTTGATGTGCTCCTCGCGCTCACTGTCCGAGGACCCGAAGGGGATCAGGTCGTCGTCGTGGAAGGTCACACCGTAGGCGCCCAGCTCGGCCAGGCGCTGCACCGTCTCGACGGGGTCGAGGGCACGCCGCGTGGCGTCGCCGAACGGGTCCCTTCCCTGCCAGCCGACGGTCCACAGGCCGAAGGTGAACCTGTCGTCGGGGGTGGGCTGGTAGTTCATGCCGCGGCTCCTTGCTCGAAGACTGTGTCGCCGACTATTTCGTCATGGCGGTTTACAAATTAGTATGCCAGCGCATCTCTGGGAAGACAGATCCCGCAGAGCCGCGGAAAAACTTAGGGAGAGCCCGATGTCAGCAGCCGAGGGTCCGCTCGTCGTCGGCGTGGACTCGTCCACGCAGTCCACGAAGGTGCTCGTCGTCGACGCGGCCACCGGCGAGGTCGTCGCCAGTGGCCAGGCACCGCACACCGTGTCCTCCGGGGCCGGCCGGGAGAGCGACCCGCGCCAGTGGTGGGACGCCCTGCACGAGGCGCTGCGCCAGTGCGGCGACGCGGCGCACGAGGCGGCCGCGGTGTCGATCGGCGGGCAGCAGCACGGGCTCGTCACACTGGACGAGCGCGGCGAACCGGTCCGCCCGGCGCTGCTGTGGAACGACGTGCGCTCGGCCCCGCAGGCACGCCGGCTGACCGAGGAACTGGGCGGCGCCAAGTTCTGGGCGGAGCGCACGGGGTCCGTCCCGGCCGCGTCCTTCACGGTGACGAAGTGGGCCTGGCTGGCCGAGCACGAGCCGGAGGCCCTGCGTGCCACGAAGGCCGTGCGCCTCCCCCACGACTACCTCACCGAGCGCCTCACCGGCGAGGGCACGACCGACCGCGGCGATGCCTCCGGCACCGGCTGGTGGGCCTCCGGGACGGAGGGCTACGACGAGGAGATCCTCGCCCACGTGGGGCTCGACCCGGCGCTGCTGCCCCGCGTGGTGCGGCCCGGCGAGGTGGCGGGGACCGTGCGCGACAGCCACGACCTGCCGTTCGCCAAGGGCACCCTGGTCGCCCCGGGCACCGGGGACAACGCCGCGGCCGCGCTGGGCCTCGGCCTGCGCCCGGGCACGCCGGTGCTCAGCCTCGGCACCTCGGGAACGGTGTACGCGGTGGCGAAGCGGCGCCCCGCCGACCCGACCGGCACGGTGGCCGGTTTCGCCGACGCGCACGGCGGCTGGCTGCCGCTGGCCTGCACCCTGAACTGCACGCTCGCCGTGGACCGCGTCGCGGCGCTGCTGGGCCTGGACCGTGAGGCCGTGGAGCCCACGGCGGAGCTGACCCTGCTGCCCTACCTGGACGGCGAGCGCACCCCGAACCTGCCGAACGCCTCCGGGCTGCTGCACGGCCTGCGCCACGACACCACCGCCGGCCAGCTCCTCCAGGCCGCCTACGACGGTGCCGTGCACTCGCTGCTCGGCGCGCTCGACCTCGTCCTCGACGAGGACGCGGACCGCTCGGCCCCGCTGCTGCTGATCGGCGGCGGCGCCCGGGGCGCGGCCTGGCAGCAGACCGTACGCCGGCTGTCCGGACGGCCGGTGCAGATCCCCGAGGCCAAGGAACTGGTCGCGCTGGGCGCCGCGGCGCAGGCGGCCGGACTGCTGACCGGCGAGGCCCCGGCCGCCGTCGCCCGGCGGTGGAACACCGCGCGGGGCCCGGTGCTGGACGCCGTGGAGCGGGACGAGGCGACGCTGGCCAGGATCGCCGGGGTACTCTCCGACGCGGCTCCCCTGCTGGAGCGGGGCACCCGCACCCGCTGAGAACCGACCGAATCGACGGAGGCATGACCGCACCGCTGCACGAGGCCCGCGCCAACGGCCCTGGGCGCGCGCTGCCCGACACCCAGCAGGGCATGCGCCGCCGCAACCTGGCCCGGGTGATGCACGCCGTCAGCGCCGAGGGATCGCTGTCACGGGCCGCGGTCGCCTCGCGCATCGGCCTGACCCGTGCGGCGGTGTCGACCCTCGTCGACGAGCTGATACGCACCGGCCTGCTCGAGGAGCTGGGCCCGGAGCGGCCCGGCCGGGTGGGCCGGCCCGGGTCGGCCCTGGCCGTCAGCGGACGGGGCCCGGCGGGGCTGGGCGCCGAGGTCGGGGTCGACCACCTCGCGGTCTGCGTCGTCGACCTGCGCGGCGAGGTGCGGGCCCGGATCGAACGGCAGGGGACGAACCGGGGCCGCTCCCCCGAGCCGGTGATCGAGGAGCTGACCGGCCTGGTGCGCCGGATCGTGGCCGAGGTCGAGCGCGAGGGGCTGTGGCCCGCGGGGCTCGCCGTGGCCGTGCCAGGGCTGGTCGCCCGCGACGGGCGGACCGTCGTCGCCGCTCCCAACCTGGACTGGCACGACACCGACCTCGGCGCCCTGCTGCCCGCGGAGCTCGCCCTGACCGTGGACAACGAGGCCAACTTCGGCGGACTGGCCGAACTCTGGCTGGGCGAGAACACCCCCCACGACTTCCTGCACGTGTCGGCCGAGATCGGCATCGGCGCAGCGCTGGTCGTGGACGGCAGCCTGCTGCGCGGCACCCGGGGTTTCGCGGGCGAACTGGGCCATGTGCCGGTCCACCCCGACGGGCCGGAGTGCGTCTGCGGCGGCCGTGGCTGTCTGGAGCAGTACGCCGGCGAGGAGGCGGTCCTGCGCGCCGCCGGCCTGGAGCCCGGCGGGGACCGCGTCGGACTGCTCGCGGGCCGCGCCGCGGACGGCGACCCCGACGTACGACGCGCCCTGCGCGAGGCGGGGACGGCCCTCGGGATCGCCCTGACCGGGGCGCTCAATCTGCTGGACCCGGAGGAAGTCGTGCTCGGCGGTGCCCTGGCCGGGCTCGCGCCCTGGCTGCTGCCGGCGCTGGAGACGGAGCTGGCGCGGCGTACGGCGGGCCCGCCCTGCCCGGTGTCCGTGTCACGGCTGGGCTCCGAGGGGCCGCTGCTCGGGGCGGCGCACTCCGTGGTGCGGGCGGTGCTGGACGATCCCGCGGCTGTGGCGGGGCGGGGCTGAGGTCCGCCGTCGTCGTGTCGGCCCGTTCAGGACCGGAAGTCTGAACTCCCCGTTCGGGTGAGTGAGTTGTCCACAGTTCCGCCGTCGTCCACCGAACCCGCCGACTTCGCTCTGCCGCACCGTCAGGCGCCGTAACGTGATCCACCTGGATGCGCGCCGCGCCCCCACGCCTGAGCCGGTGGAGGTGCCCGGGGTGTCGGTGGCTGTCCGCGTCCGTCCCGACGGCCTGTGGCAGAACGGAGCTGTGCACCATGACCGACCCGCGGATCCTGACCGTACGCCCCGAACCGGGCGACTACGCCTGGACGTTCGGCGGTGCGCCGCCGGTGGCGCGGATCACGCCCGGCACGGTCCTCGACCTGTACACGGAGGACTGCTTCGCCGGGCGGGTGCGCTCCGAGAAGGACCTGGTGTCCGAGGTCTGCGAGTTCCCCTTCCTCAATCCGCAGACCGGCCCCTTCCACGTCGAGGGGGCCGAGCCGGGCGACACGGTCGCCGTGCACTTCGTGTCCGTCGAACCGGCCCGTGACTGGGCGGCGTCGACCACGGTCCCCCTGTTCGGCGCGCTGACGTCGACCCACACCACGGCCACGCTCCAGCCTCCGCTGCCGGAGCGGGTGTGGATCTGGCAGCTGGACCGGGCCCGCCGTACGGCACTGTTCCGGGCACGGGACAGTGACATCCGGCTCGAACTGCCCCTGGATCCGATGCACGGCACGGTGGGTGTGGCGCCGGCCAACCTGGAGGTGCGCTCGGCGCTGGTGCCCGACGCGCACGGCGGGAACATGGACACGCCCGAGATGCGGGCCGGCGTCACCTGCTACCTGGGGGTGAACGTCGAGGGTGCGCTGCTGAGCCTGGGCGACGGGCACGCCCGGCAGGGCGAGGGCGAGACCTGCGGGGTCGCGGTGGAGTGCGCGATGAACACGGTGGTGATCGTCGAGCTGCTCAAGGGGCTGGCCACGCCGTGGCCGCGCATCGAGTCGGACACGCACATCGTCTCGACCGGTTCGGCCCGCCCGCTGGAGGACGCCTTCCGTATATCCCAGCTCGACCTGGTGCGGTGGCTGGTGCGCGACTACGGCTTCTCCGAGTCGGACGCGTACCAGTTCGCAACCCAGGCGGTCGAATCGCCGTTGGCCAATGTGTGCGACACCAACTACACGTGCGTGGCGAAGATCCGCAAGGAGTGGCTGCCCGCGCGCGAGACCCACCGCGGGGTGCACGCGCGGCTGCGCGAGACGGCGGCGACGCTGCGGGGCCGGCTCCCCGCCCCGCCCGAGGCCCGCTCCCCCGAGGCCCACTCCCCCGACACGCACCACCCGAAAGGCAGCACCCCGTGGAACGAGCACGCCTCCGCCTCGACCGGCGGCGGATCCTGAAGGGCGCGGCCCTCGCGGCCGTCCCGTACGCACTGCTCCCCGACGCGCGGGCGGGAGCACAGTCCCAGCCCGTCGACCACCGGCCGGCCGAGTGGCAGCCCGCGGCCGGCACCAACTACACGGTGTCGCAGCGGCCCACGACCCACTCGGTCGACCTGGTCGTCGTCCACGTCACGCAGACGACCTTCGCCAAGGCCCTGGCCATCTTCCAGAACCCGAGAAAGAAGGTGTCCGCGCACTATGTCGTGCGCTCCGTCGACGGTCACACGGCCCAGTGCGTGCGCGAGTCCGACATCGCCTGGCATGCGGGGAACTGGGACTACAACACCCGCAGCGTCGGCATCGAGCACGAGGGCTGGGTGGACCGGCCCGCCTACTTCACCGACCTCCTGTACGAGCGGTCCGCCCTGTTGACGTCCTCGGTCTGCGACCGGTACGGCATCCCCAAGGACCGCGCGCACATCATCGGCCACCACGAGGTGCCGGGCACCGATCACACCGATCCCGGTCCCCAGTGGGACTGGGTCCGCTACCTGAAGCTCGTCAACTCCGCCTGAGCCGAAACGGATTTCCCCGTTTCGGACGACCTCCGTCCAAACGGTTGTCGGCCCGCACACCCGGAGTGACGATGTCCCCAGCCGTACGCTCCTTCCGGGAGGACGAATTGACCGATCCCTGGGTGGCCCTGGAGCCGGGGGCCGACCCTGCCGAACGGGTGCGGGTCCTGCGCCGGGCGCACGAGACGTTCACCGTCGCGGGCACCGTGCCACGGCCCGTGCGGGCGGTGGTGGCGGACTCGTGGCGGCGCTCGGCGCGGGCCGGTGTCGGTCCGGACGGCTCCGCGAGCGTGGAACTGGCCGACGGGGATCTCGGTGCCTACCGCTCCGAGCATCCCCTGGCCCGGGTGATGCCGCTGTTCCGCGAACTCATGGGCACGTTCGCCGCCGACGGCGAGCATCTCCTCGCGGTGTGCGACGCGCACGGCAGACTCCTGTGGGTCGAGGGCCACCCGGCGACCCGGCGGCGGGCGGGACGGATGAACTTCGTGCCGGGTGCGCGGTGGGCGGAGAGCGCGGTCGGGACGAACGCCCCGGGCACGGCGGTCGCCGTGGACCGGCCGGTGCAGGTGTTCGCGGCCGAGCACTTCATCCGGCGGGTGCAGCCGTGGACGTGCGCGGCGGCCCCGGTGCACGATCCGCGGACCGGACGGGTGCTGGGCGCCGTCGACATCACCGGCGGCAACGGGCTGGCGCATCCGCACAGCCTGGGGTTCGTGCAGGCCGTGGCACGGGCCGCCGAGTCGCAGCTGGCCCTGCTCGGCTCCGGCCCGCCGGCCGCCGGGGCGGCCGAGCTGACCGTGCTGGGCCGGGAGGAGGCTCTGCTGCTCGCCGGCGGTCGCAAGGTCCGGCTGAGCCGCAGGCACAGCGAGCTCCTGCTGCTGCTGGCCCGCCACCCCGAGGGGCTGACCGGCGACGAGCTGCTGTGCGCGCTGTACGAGGACGAGTCGGTGACCCCGGTGACCCTGCGCGCCGAACTGGCCCGGCTGCGCGGGGTGCTCGGCCCCGGCCTGCTGCTCTCCCGCCCCTACCGGCTGGCGCTGCCGGTGGAGTGCGATGTCGACGTCGTGGAGCGGCGGCTGCGGGCCGGCGCGGTGACGGCGGCCGTGGCGGCGTACGCGGGACCGCTGCTGCCGGCCTCCCGGGCCCCGGCCGTGGTGCGGCTCAGACGGCGCCTGTCCGACGGGGTGCGGGCGGCTCTGGTCGCCCGTCGGGACCCCGATCTCCTGGCCGACTGGGCGCACGCGCCCTGGGGCGAGGACGATCTCGTCGTCTGGCGGGCGCTCTGCGCGGTCCGGCCCACGGCGGCGGTACGGGCCCGGCTGGCCGCGCTGGAGACGGAACTGGCCGCCCCCTGACGGACCGGCGGGGCCGCCGCACGCTCCGCAACGTCCTCGCAACGTCGTCCTGCCTAGCCTCCGGCGCAGAGCTGTCCAACGGCGGGCAGCCCTGCTGAGGGAGGCTGACCAGGATGACCCGTTACGCGGCGCCCGGAACCGAGGGCGCGATCGTCTCCTACCAGGCGCGCTACGACCACTTCATCGGCGGCGCGTACGTGCCGCCCGCCCGCGGCCGGTACTTCGAGAACCCGTCTCCCGTGAACGGGCAGCCGTTCGCCGAGGTGGCGCGTGGCACGGCGGAGGACGTGGAACGGGCGCTCGACGCGGCGCACGCGGCCGCGCCGGGCTGGGGCCGTACCTCGGCGACGGAGCGCTCGGACATCCTGCTGAAGATCGCCGACCGGATGGAGGCGTATCTGGAGCCGCTCGCCGTCGCGGAGAGCTGGGAGAACGGCAAGCCGGTCCGCGAGACGCTGGCGGCGGACATCCCCCTGGCCATCGACCACTTCCGCTACTTCGCGGGCGCGGTGCGGGCGCAGGAGGGCGCGCTCAGCGAGGTCGACGACGACACGGTGGCGTACCACTTCCACGAGCCGCTCGGGGTCGTGGCGCAGATCATCCCGTGGAACTTCCCGATCCTGATGGCCGCGTGGAAGCTGGCCCCGGCGCTCGCGGCCGGCAACGCCGTGGTCATCAAGCCCGCCGAACAGACTCCCGTCTCGCTGCACTACTGGATGAGCCTGATCGCCGACCTGCTGCCGCCGGGCGTGGTGAACATCGTCAACGGGTTCGGCGAGGAGGCGGGCAAGCCGCTCGCCTCCAGCCCGCGGGTCGCGAAGGTCGCGTTCACGGGCGAGACGTCCACGGGCCGGCTGATCATGCAGTACGCCGCCGAGAACCTGAAGCCCGTCACGCTGGAGCTCGGGGGCAAGTCGCCGAACATCTTCTTCGACGACGTGTGGGAGAAGGACGACGACCTGCGCGACAAGGCCCTGGAGGGCTTCACGATGTTCGCGCTGAACCAGGGCGAGGTGTGCACCTGCCCGTCGCGCGGCCTGATCCAGCGCGGCAACTACGGCGACTTCCTCCAGGCGGCCGTCGCCCGCACCGAACTGATCAAGCCCGGCCACCCGCTCGACACCGACACGATGATCGGCGCGCAGGCCTCCGGCGAGCAGCTCTCCAAGATCCTCTCCTACATCGACATCGGCCGGCAGGAGGGCGCCAAGGTCCTCACCGGCGGCGAACGCGCCGAGTACGACGGCGAGTTGAAGGGCGGGTACTACGTCCAGCCGACCATCTTCGAGGGCGACAACAGCATGCGCGTCTTCCAGGAGGAGATCTTCGGTCCGGTCGTCTCCGTGGCGTCCTTCGACGACTTCGACGACGCGATCAAGACCGCCAACGACACGCTGTACGGCCTCGGGGCCGGCGTCTGGACCCGGGACATCAACACGGCCTACCGCGCGGGGCGGGCGATCCAGGCGGGCCGCGTCTGGACGAACTGCTACCACGCGTACCCGGCACACGCGGCCTTCGGCGGCTACAAGCAGTCGGGGATCGGCCGTGAGACGCACAAGATGATGCTGGAGCACTACCAGCAGACGAAGAACCTTCTTGTTTCCTACAGCCCGAAGAAGCTCGGGTTCTTCTAGAGCCCGAAGCCGGTTGCCCGGAGGCTTCCTTGGCCTCCGGGCAACCCGGACGGGTCGACCACCGCGTCGAGGCGCTCCGGGTCGTAGGGGAAGGAGTGGCGGTGCACTCCCGGCCGCCTGATGACGATCTCCGTTCTGGGCTTGCGGCCGGTGCCGAACTCCAGCCGGGGTTCCTGCCAGACGTGCAGGCGGTGCGTGTCGCCGAAGCCGAACAGCTCCAGCACCCGGCCGTCGAAGGTGAGCAGGGTGGTGTCGTTCGCCAGTACCTCTACCTCGTACGGCGGTGTCGTCATGGCGTCGCTCCGTCTCCCGCGTAGAGGTAGCCGCCGGGGTCGGCGGGGTCCGCGACCAGCAGTACCTGATCACCGGCGCGGGGGATGCGCAGCTTCGAGACGAGGGTCCGGAGCGTGATCGGGTCGGCGGTGACCCCGGTCAGCTGGAGGACCAGGTCGACGACGGGGTCGAAGTTGACCAGCTTGCCGGTGTCGCTGATGGACACGACGACGGCGGGGATCGTCGGTACGCCCATGGCGAGCAACTGCCGCACGGTGGACCCGGAGTGGTACGCGCCGAGCGACTGCTGGACTTGGGCGTAGTCCTCTCCGCCGAGTGCCGCACGCGTCATACGGCCGTAGAAACCCTTGCCGCCGGCCACCTGCTCCGCGATCCTGGCGGCCTTCTCCTCACGGCTCCTGCGCTTGCCGAAGAATCCCATGCCGTGTCTGCCCTTCCGGTCCGTTCTGCCTGGTGGTGTGGACGTTAGAAGGCGGGCGGCGCCTACCGATCCCAGGTTCGACCGTCAGTTCCCCCAGCACGTACGCTCTGCCCATGCCGTCCCCGAGCCAGCCGTCGACCGGCGAGCGCCGTCCGCGCGCCATGGTCATCGACAGCGCTTGGCGCGGCCTCGGGCCGGGTCCCCGGGCGCTGAGCGGGCCCGGTGGCGCGCCGCTGACCCGGACGGTCAAGCTGATCGTGCTGCCGCTGATCGTCCGGCCCGCGCTGCGTCCGGAGCTCGCCGCCGACTTCCTGGACGCGCGGGAGGCGGAGCAGCTCGACGCGCTGATACGGGAGTCCGGTGCGGTTCTGGAGGCGACGGCACAGTGGTTCGCGCTGCTGAAGAGGACCCGCCGGGCACTGGGGATCGTGGCGGGCAACCCCCAGGACCTGTACTTCCAGCGGTGCTTCGAGCTGGCGACCGAGCACGGGGCGCCGGGGTCCGGCGCGGACGCGGTGGCGAGGGCGGTACTCGAGGACGTCGTGGATGCTTCCGGCGGACGGACCGTGGAGGCGCTGAAGGAGCATCTGGCGGACGCCGCCCGCCGCGCCCGGCTCGACGCCGAGCTGACAGCGGCGTGGGACGGACGCGAAGCGGTACCGGGCGCCGTCGATACGGGCCCGGCGGCCGAGGTTCTCGACGCCTGCGGTGCGGCGGGGGCTGATGCGCCGGCCTTCGCCGCCATGGTCCGCGCCGGGCACGGCAGCCTGCTCGGGCGAGCCCTGGGGGCGGCGCACCCGGCCGACGTCTGGGACCGCGCCGACGTACCCCCGCACCTCGGACTGACCGCGCACCGCGTGCCCCCGCGCCCCGAGGTCGGCCGGAGCGCCTCGACCGCCACACTCCCCGCGCCGTTGGACCGCACGCTCTTCGAACGGCTTTTCACGGTGCTCCAGGCGTCGCCCCACCGCGAGCGGCTGCCGACCGTGCCGGAGCTCGTCCGGCGGGAGGTCGGCCGCAGCTGCGCCCCGCTGGGCCTGTACGACGAGAGCCTGCGCGTCACCGTCGTGCTCGGCGGCAGACTCGCGGTGGGCCTCGATCCGCTGGGCGCCGGGACCTCCGCCGCGGGGTCGACGGCGGCACACCGCATCGTCAACAGCCGCTGGCGACGGGAGGCTTCGGTCCTCCGGGCCCGCAGGATGACCGTCTCCCCCCGCCCCGACCCGGACGGCGGTGTGCTGAACGCCCTCGCCCAGGACCTGCGCACCCCGTGGGCCGCGTACATGCGGCGCCTCTGGGTACGGCTGCACGGGCGCGACGTCCGCGACGCGGCACTGCCCGACGCGGCATCGGCCTGGGGCGTGCTCGACGGGGTGGCCCGCTCGGTGATGATGGACCACCGCGCACGAGTCCGTACGGCACTGCGCGCCCTGTCGGCGGCCGCCGAGCCCGCCGCCGAACCGAGGAGCGCGTGATGCCTGAACGGCGCGATGCCCTCACGCGAGCCGAGGACGGCACCGTGCACATCGCGGGACCCTCCGCCGGTCCCGCCTTCACCCGGGCCGTTCTCGAAGTCGCGGGGGCCGTGCTGACCTGGCCCGTCCTCGGCCCAACAGGGCTGCCGGCAGCGGAGATCCACGATGTGGGGCAGGCCCAGCAGTGGCTGTGGGCGGTCTACGGCGAGCGTACGGCCGCCGCTGTCGACGCCGTCGCGCAGGGAACGCCGGCCGCCGAGCTGACACCGCCCGAGCAGCCGACCGCCCTCGCCGAGGCCGCCGCCCGCCTCGCGCTCGGGCACTGGGCGGCCCGCTGGTGGCCGACGTCGCACCTGGACGGGTTCCCCGCACTCGAACCGGACGTACTGGGGCTGGAGTTGGCAGCGCTCACCCACGAGTGCCAGCAACTGCTGGACGAGTCGGGGGAGTTGGAGGGTGCCGCACTGCTGGAGGAGCACCTGGCCGCGCTCGACCCGCTGATCCGCTGGCGGCAGTCGGCGGCCCCGCCTCGCCAACTGGACCGTGTCCTGCGGCTGATCGACGACGCGGCCGACAACACCGGGCTGGACGGGGAGGCGCTACGGCGCCTCCGGTCGGCCCTGGAACAGGACCGCACGCCGTCCGCCACGCCGATGGACCTCGCCGAACTCCGCGTACCGCGGCAGGAGTTCGCCCTCGCGGCAGGCAGCAGCCTCCGCACCGCGACCGGCCGCGTGATCGCCCGGGGCTCGGGGACCAACGACTGGTGCCGCTATCCTCCCGGCTTCGTCGACGCGGCCGAGAACGCCGTGTCCTGGACCGCGTACGCGCTCGGCGCCGGGCGGCGGATCGAGGTCGAGGTCGTCGCCGACATCGCGGCCCCCGTGGGTGGTGTGCGCCTCGTGGCGGAGGTCCGCGTGGAGGGCAGCCCGCCGAACCGCGTTCCGCTGGCCAGGCGGGACGACGTGTGGACCGGCCGGGCGGACCTGGACATCCCGGCCTCGACGACACCGAGCATCGAAGTCGGCGTCCTGCTGCCGGGGTTCGACCCGGGACCGGGGGCCGAGGGCGGTGCGGCACGTGAGGCGGTACGAGCCCTGGCCCGGCACCGGCTCGGCGTCGCGGCGGCACCGCACGACAGCGAGGGCGCACACCCGGACCCGTTCCTCGCCGAGATCGCGGCCGCCGCCGTGGAGGAGGACTTCTAGCCCATGCCGCGAGAACCGCAAGACCCGCGAGAACCACAGGACCCGCAGGACCCGCAAGACCCGCAAGACACAGCGGAACAGGAAGAGCAGGCGGCGGGGCTCAGCTACGGCGAGCCCTTCGACAGCGGCTTCGCGCTCGCCGAACGTCATCAACTCACCCCGGATCTCCCGGCAGCGCTGGCCGTCTACGGCGAACTCCTCGCTGTGGCCGAGTCGTTCGAGGACTCCCCCGACGTACGGCTTCTGCGCGGGCACCTGTTGTCCGACATCGGGACGGTTCGGCTCGCGGCCACGGATCTGCCCGGGGCGGCCCTGTCCATCGGGCGGTCCCTCGATCTGGTGCGGGGCATCGCGTCCGTGCCGATGGGACCGAACGGCCGCCGGCTGTGGCTGGAGATCCTGCTGAAGACACTGCTGGCCAGGGTCGAACTGCTGCGTAGGACGGGGCAGTTCGACCAGGCGCAGGAAGTGCTGGACGAGGCGACGGCCCTGTTGACGGAGTTCGACGACCCCGAGGGGCTGCGCACCGCCGAGATCGGCCTGAGCCGGGTGCATCTGCTGATGGACCGCAGCGCCTGGGGCGCGGCCGAGGAACTGGCCTCCGCGCTGCTGGCCGACGCGCCGTTGGCCGAGCCGTATCTTCTGGACTGTCTGGGGGTCGTCTGCGCCTCGACCGTGCGGTTCGAGCAGGCGGAGGACTACTTCGCCCGCGCGGAGGAAGCCTGTCTGGCGCTGGGCCACCACGCGGGGCGCCACCAGGTTCTCTCCCACCGGGCGTACGCGGCGCTGCAGGAAGGCAACCTGGACCGCGCGGAGGAGTTGTACGCGGAGGCCGCCGAGATCTTCGAACGGCAGGGCCGGGCCGAGGACCTGGCGGTCTGCGAGCAGGCCCGTGCCGCGATCGCCGCACACCGCGGGGACGCGGCCGGCGCTGCCGCTCTGACGGCGTCCAGCCTGGCCCGCTTCCAGCAGGTCGGTGCCGCGGTCGCCGCCGCCGACACCATGCTGATGGGCGCCCGGCACGCGTACGAGCGGGGCGAGATCGACGAGATGAAGCGGCTCGCCCAGGGCGCGCGGGACGTGTACGAGGAGCGCGGGGTGTACGAGCGGTGCGCCCAGGTGGACCTGATGCTCGCGCGAACCCTCGAGGACAACCTGAACCGGACCGACCACGGCGTCCACGAACGTACCTCGATCGCGGCCGCGCTCTCCCTCGCCCTGCCCGCCGCCCTGGCGCTGGAAGCGGCCCGCTACGACTTCGCCACCGCTCACGCCCGCAGCCAGTGGCTCCAACTGGCCGACGAAGCGATGCAGTTGGTCTTCCGCCTGGCCCTCCGCAGCAACGACCAGGGGTTGATCTTCGAGCTGGTGGAGCACCGGTGCGCGGGCGCCGCCCTGGCGCTGAGCCGTACCTCCACGGCCGGCAGGGCGGCGGCGGACTTCCCGGACGCCGCCATGAAGACGTACGCCCCCGATGACGACGCTCCCCTGGCGCTGGGCGGCATCGCGGCGGAGGCCGCCTCCTCCGTCGGTCTGCGGGTCGCACCGCCACCGAAGATCGTGATGTCGGCGGAGGCGGGCGGCCGTACGGCGCTCCAGGAGTACGTCCAGGCAGCCGAGTTCCGCTATCACCGGCGGATCGTGAGCGAGGAAGAGGTGCCGTTCTGTCCGCCGACGCTCTGACCGGCCCGAACCGTCCGGTGGTCCAGGTCCGCCTCGCCGACGCCGGTGACCTGCACATGACCTGGACCTGGGCCCGTGGGGCCCAGGGCTTCGGCACCGGGTACACCCCGGGGCCGGACGTGGACGAGGCCGTCCGCGCGCTGGCCGCCGAACTGCCGGGCGGGGGCGCGGAAGGCATGCGGCGCGCTTTCGAGTCCGGCGCGCTGGCCACGTACGAGGACGAGCGCCGTCTCTCCCGCATGCTGGCCGAGGTGCTGTGGCCGTCGGGCCTTACCGACCAGATCCGCCAGGTGTCCGCCCACCTGGGCCGTCCGCTGATGCGGCTCCAGCCGTCGCCCCGGGTCGCCCAGGTCCCCTGGGAGCTGCTCGCCGTGGACGGTGACGACAGCGACGTACGGCTGATCGACCTCGTGGACATCGCCACCACGGCACCGGCATCGCTACGCCGGGCAGGGACCACCCCGGCCGGTCAGGACCCGGACTCGGACGCCGTGATTCTCGTCCTGGACCCCCGCGTCCCCGGCTTCCGCGCCGACTCCCCGCTCGGCTCGGTCCTGGGGCGGCCCGGCTCGGACCCGGCGCTGCTGTCCCTCGTGCGGCGCAGGCTCGACGCGGGCAGTGTCGTACCGTCCGTCGCCACCCCCGCCGAGGCCTTCCGCCGCACCGACCTCGACCGCGACCGGCTCGGCGAGGCGCTGCGCAAGGGCGCCAAGCGCCTGATGTACGTCGGTCACGTCAGCGGCGCCCCCGTCGAGGGCGGGCAGAGCGAGGACGTCACCCTCCATCTGTGCTGCGGCCCGCAGACCACGGGGATGAGCGAATTGGTGCGTACCCACCGCCCGTTGTCCGCCAAGGACCTTCTCCTGGGCACGCTCCCGCTGCGCGCGGACGGCGTGCCGGGCGCTCGACTCTGGCCCGCGCCGCCGCGCGTCGCGCTGATCGCCTGCGAGAGCGGCGGCGATCTCCGCTTCGCCGAGTCCTTCGGCCTGGCGGCGGCGATGATCCACAATGGCGCCCACCTGGTCACCGCCACCCGCTGGGTGCTCCCCACCAGCTTCGCCTTCCACCGCCTGGCCGGTCTGCCGGAGTCCGTACGGCCACTCACGGAGGCCGTGGTCGCCGTGGACGCGGCCCATGAGGACCACGACCCGGTCCGCCATCTCGGCGCCTGGCAGCGACAGCAGCTCGACCGGTGGCGTGCCGACGGCCGGATCGAGCACGCGCCCCTCCTCTGGGCGGCCCTGACCTGCATCGTCAGGTGAAGGGCCAGGGGTGGTGGAGGCAGTAGCCGCCCACTCCGATCGCGGCGGTCCCGGAGATCAGCAGGCCGGCGACGAACCTGATGTGCGCCGTGCGCTCACGGCGTTCGTGGTCGGGGTCGGCGGTGAGGACGGACGGGTCGGCGGGCGCGTAACGCAGGGGGATGTCACGGCCGAGGGACCCGGCGATGCCCCGGATGCCCTGCGCGCACAGCGCGGTGACCTCGACGCCCTCGTGCGTGCTGAAGGCGACGACGCAGGCGTGGCTGACGCTCTCGCCGCCCTCGCCGTCGGAGTGGACGTCCCGGGTGACGGCGACCACGCGACCCTGGACCGTGACGCCCTCGGCCAGTTGGGCGGCGCGGGCGCGGGCGTACTCGCCGTCCCGGCTCAGCGCGACGACGAGGAGCAGCAGGCCACCGACGCAGATCAGCCCCCACTGCCAGCCCCACGCGAAGAACGACTGGACGACCAGCCCCAACACCAGCAGGATCATGCAGCAGTTCGGCCCGCCGACCCCGGAGGTCCGCCCCTCGCTGTCCAGCATGAGGAAGAACCGCTCCGGCCGCCGCCGTGGGAACCGGACCGGGAACTCCTGCCCCACCCAGGCCACCAGCACGCGGTCACCACGCCTGTTCTCGTGCCGCAGCCTGAACTCCCGTCCGGTGCCCGGGTCCTGGTACACGATCGTCACCGGTATCCCGTGCTCCCCCGACTCGCCGTGTCCCGGCGGATCCACCTCGACGACCCGAGCCGTCACCCACACCGCCCGCTGCGGCCGGGTCAGCCCGGCCAGCGAACACGCGTAGCCCAACAACGCCAGCCCTGCCGGAACCGTCCACCACAGCGCGAGCATCTTCTGCAGGTCCATGCGGCGAGGCTCTCGCCGCCGGGGCTCCTACCGATCCCAGGTTCGGGTCGGGCCGGCCGTCCCCGCCGAAGGGTGCCCTCGCGGTGTGTCATGGGGGCGCGACGAGCGGTCCGTGACCGTGATCCACGATGTGCCCACGAACGCCGCGGCCCCGAAAGCGGAAGCCGCACCCCCGGGCCGCGCGAGCTGCGGGAGCGGCGCGGTGGCGTGAACACATCGGTAGCCGTGACCGGTCTTGGATCATCCCTCAAACCTTGAGCACAAATTACACACAACCCTCTCTTCATACCGGCGCCGATGGTCTAGATTGACCATGCTTCAGCTGTTCGGACACGAGGCGACCAGTAATGATCTATAGGTCCGGCGCCATGGAAAGCCAGTAGTCGCGTCCCCGGCGCCGCACGTGGGGGTGATCAGTTCTTGGAGCCCGATTCGGGCCCCGGGTGCGGGGAGCACCCGAGGTTTCGGCGGGTTCCCGCGCACCTCGAAGGTCTGGCAGGACATATGAGTCCGCTGCCGTCGGCCTGAATTTTTCACACACCTCTGGAAGAGCCGAATTGCCATGCGCAGGGAGGGCGGGAGCCTCCCGGAAGGAGGGGCGGCGCGGCACGGGAGGCGGGGGCCTCCCGAGGGGGAGCAACAGTGTTGGGCGAACACGTCGAACCACTGGGGACCTTGGGGGGTTCTGTGCGGCAAGGGGGACTAGTCAGCCCGTTTCCGTCGGAGCGCGGCCGACTGGCGAACGAGGCGGTCAGACAGCCCGCGAACGACTGGGAACAGCGGTACCGCCGTACTGTGATCATCAGCGATACGGCGGCCACCGCCTTCGTCGTGGCGACGATCGGCAATTTCTTCGGGGCCCGGGACGCGGCCAACTGGCACGAGAAATGGGGAATCCTCGCATTCGGCACCGAACTGCTGGTGCTGGGGGCGCTCGCGGTGAGCCGGTCATGGGCTCCGGCCGTGCTCGGCCAGGGCGCCGAGGAATTCCGCAGGCTCGGCCGCTCCCTTTTCACGGCGACCGTCGTTCTGGCACTCGGCGGAATCGCCCTGACCTCACGCAACATCAAACTCTGGATCTTCGTGGCGATCCCCGCGATCGCGATGGTCACCATGACCACGCGCTATGTGCTGCGCCTCTCGCTGCACAAACAGCGCAAGGAAGGACAGTGCCTGCGCCCGGTGCTCGCCGCCGGGAGCCCGGCCACCGTGCGCGACCTGATCACCCGGACCCGTAAGTTCCCGCACCTCGGCTGGCGCGTGGACGCGGTGTGCACGACGGACGGTCTCGAGCTCGAGGGTGACCACCTGGACGGAGTGCCGATCGTCGGCCGGCTCGCGGACGTCGCGGGCCACGTCCACCGCGACGGCTACCGGGTCGTCGCGGTCACACCGGACCCGCACTGGTCACCGGACCGGCTCCAGCGGCTGGCCTGGAACCTCGAGGGCAGCGACGCCGAGATGGTCGTGGCCCCCGTGCTGATGGAGGTGGCCGGCCCGCGACTGCACGTCGACGCGGTGCTCGGGATCCCGCTGCTGCGGGTCAGCATGCCGACCTTCACCGGGGGCCGCCGGGCGGTCAAGGGCATCGTCGACCGGATGGGCGCGGCGATCCTGCTGCTGCTGTTCGCGCCGCTGATGGTGCTCGTCGCGCTGCTCGTACTGACGGACAGCCGGGGTGGGGCGTTCTACCGCCAGCGCAGGGTCGGCAAGGACGGCAACGAGTTCACCATTCTCAAGTTCCGCACCATGGTCACCGGGGCCGACGCGGCACGCGCCGCCCTGGCCGACCGCAACGAAGGCGCCGGCCCGCTGTTCAAGCTCCGCCGGGACCCGCGGGTGACCCGGGTGGGAGCGGTGCTGCG
Organism: Streptomyces phaeofaciens; assembly: GCF_014648915.1. Classification (GTDB taxonomy): domain Bacteria; phylum Actinomycetota; class Actinomycetes; order Streptomycetales; family Streptomycetaceae; genus Streptomyces; species Streptomyces phaeofaciens. The sequence continues at coordinate 106,650 of NZ_BMSA01000015.1, forward strand.
CCGGTACTCGATCGACGAACTCCCGCAGCTGTTCAACGTACTCACCGGATCGATGTCACTCGTCGGTCCGCGTCCTCCGCTGCCGGAGGAGTCCGCCGCGTACGGCCCGGACATCCGGCGGCGGCTGCTGGTCAAGCCCGGACTCACCGGCCTGTGGCAGATCAGCGGACGCAGCGACCTGTCGTGGGAGGAGGCGGTCCGACTGGACCTGCGGTACGTGGAGGACTGGTCGCTCGCCCTGGACACAGTGATCTTGTGGAAGACGCTGCGTGCGGTGCTCTACGGCCAGGGGGCCTACTGATGCGCGGGGAAAGGCAATTCGACGGTCCCGCCGACGGGCGGACCGCAGGCCGCAGCGGCCTGCCTGGGGGGAGGAACGGGTCATGAGGGTCAGCGTTTTCGGGCTCGGTTACGTGGGCTGCGTGTCGGCCGCGTGCCTGGCCAGCATGGGGCACGAGGTCATCGGGGTGGACGTGAACCAGGTGAAGGTCGACCTGGTCAACGACGGCAAGGCCCCGGTGGTCGAAGAACGGATCGGCGAGCTCATCGCCGACGTCGTGCGGACCGGGGCCTTGAGGGCCACCAACGACGTCCATGAGGCGATCATGGACAGCGAGGTGTCGCTGGTCTGCGTGGGCACGCCCTCGGAGCCCAACGGCAGCCTGTGCACCACGTACTTGGAACGGGTCACCGAGGAGATCGGCGCCGCACTGGCGAAGCGCGGTGGCCGGCACACCGTCGTGTTCCGCAGCACCATGCTCCCGGGCACCTGCCTGAACCTGCTGGTGCCGATCCTGGAGAAATACGTCGGCGGCACGGCCGGCGTGGACATCGGGGTCGCGGTCAACCCGGAATTCCTGCGCGAGGGCACGAGCGTGCGGGACTTCTTCGACCCGCCCAAGACCGTCATCGGCGAACTCGACCCGGCGAGCGGCGACGCGGTGACGGCCCTGTACGACGGCCTGCCCGGCGAGGTGTTCCGGGTGCCGATCCCGACGGCCGAGGCGATCAAGTACGCGGACAACGCGTTCCACGGCCTCAAGATCGGCTTCGCGAACGAGCTGGGCGCGATCTACCAGGCCCTCGGGGTGGACTCCCATCAGGTGATGGACGTGTTCCTGGCCGACCGCAAGCTGAACATCAGCCCCGCCTACCTGCGGCCCGGCTTCGCCTTCGGCGGCTCCTGCCTGCCCAAGGACCTGCGCAGCCTGGTCCACGCGGCGCAGCGGGCCGACGTCTCGGTCCCCATCCTCTCCCACGTGCTGCCCTCCAACTCCGACCATCTGCAACGCGCGGTGGAGCTGGTCGAGCGCACCGGCAAGCGCCGGGCCGGCCTGTTCGGGCTGTCCTTCAAACCCGGCACCGACGACCTCCGCGAGAGCCCGCTCGTCGAACTGGCGGAGCGGCTCTTCGGCAAGGGGTACGACCTGAAGATCTACGACGCCAACGTGAGCCTCTCCCGGCTGCTCGGCGCGAACCGCGAGTACATCGAGACCCGGCTGCCGCACCTCGCGCAACTCCTCGCCGATTCCGTCGACGAGGTGCTCGACCATGCCGAGGTGTGCCTGGTGGGGACCAGGGACCCGGCCGTGCTGTCGGCGCTGCCCCATGGCGCCGACGGCCCGGTGATCATCGACCTCGTCCACCTTCCCGACGCCGAGACGCGCCGGGCCGAACCGGGGTACGTGGGCCTTGCCTGGTGACGCGACCGGCGCCGACCGGCCGAGCCGGCGCGCGCTGATCCTGGTGGAGAACCTGTCGGTGCCCTTCGACCGGCGGGTGTGGCAGGAGTGCACGACCCTGCGCGACGCGGGCTGGACGGTGCACGTCATCTGTCCGCAGGGCAGCAAACGGGACACGGAACCGGAGGCGGAGATCGACGGGGTGCGGATCCACCGCTACCCGTTGCGCGCGGCCACCGGAGGGCCGGCGGGCTATCTGCGGGAGTACGGCTCGGCGCTGTGGCACACGGTCCGGCTGGCCCGCAAGGTCGGCCCGGTCGACGTGGTCCACGCCTGCAACCCGCCCGACCTGCTGTTCCTGCCCGCGCTGTGGATGAAGCGGCGCGGGGCACGGTTCGTCTTCGACCAGCACGACCTGGTGCCCGAGCTGTACCTCTCCCGGTTCGGCCGCGGCAAGGATCTGCTCTACCGCGCCGTGTGCGCGCTGGAACGGCGGACCTACCGGGCCGCGGACATCGTGCTCGCCACGAACGAGAGCTACCGGGACGTCGCGGTGCGCCGTGGCGGCCGGCGGCCGGAGGACGTCTTCGTGGTGCGCAGCGCGCCCGACACCGAGCGCTTCCACCCGGTACCGCCCGAGCCGGAACTGAAGCGCGGCAAGCCCCATCTGCTGTGCTACCTCGGCGTCATGGGCCCGCAGGACGGCGTCGACTACGCCCTGCGGGCGCTCGCGAAGCTGCGCGACGAGGTCGGACGGACCGACTGGCACGCGGTGTTCGTCGGCGCCGGCGACACCTTCGACGCGATGGTGGAGCTGTCGCGGCGGCTCGGGCTCTCGGAGCAGGTGCAGTTCACCGGGCGCATCCCGGATGCCGATCTGGTGCGCTACCTGTCCACGGCGGACGTATGCCTCTCCCCCGACCCGCACAATCCGCTCAACGACGTGTCGACCATGAACAAGGTCCTGGAGTACATGGTGATGGGCCGGCCGATCGTCTCGTTCGACCTCCGGGAGGCGCGGGTCTCCGCCGGCGACGCCGCCCTCTACGCCCGCGCCGACGACGAGGCCGAGTTCGCCGAGCTCATCGCGCTGCTGCTGGACGATCCGGAGCAGCGGGCCCGTATGGGCAAGATCGGCCAGGAGCGGATCGGCGGGCCGCTCGCCTGGCGGAACTCGCAGGCGTCGCTGCTCGCGGCCTACGCCGCCGCCTGCCGCGACCGTGCTCCGGTGACGGCGGGCGACCCGGACCGGGCAGGGAAGAGGCCGCGCCGTTGAGCGATGACACGATACGCCTGGTCACGATCGGACGAATGGTCCGTCGGCGCTGGCGGCTGCTCACCCTTCTCGCCCTGGTGGGTGCGCTCGTCGGCTACGGCACCTCCGTGCTGTTCCCACCGCGATACACGACGTCGGCATCGGTACTGCTGCCGGGGGCGTGGGAGGAGCGCGAGCTGCTGACCCAGGCGGAGATCGCGACCAGTTCGGTGGTGGTCGACCGCGCGGCCGCCACGCTCGGTTGGAGCGGGGTCGACGGCAGCGAGCTGCGGGACCGGGTGAGCGCCAAGACCGCCGACGGCAACATCGTCAAGATCTCGGGCACGGCCGAAACACCGGAACGCGCACAGCAGCTCGCCGACCAGGTGGCCCAGGAGTTCGTCACCTTCGCCGCCCGGATCGTGGACGACAACGCCGACCCCGAGGCGGCGACCCAGCTCGAGGATCTGCGGCAGATGGTGGTGCAGACCAGCCGCCGGATCACCGAGCTGGCCGACGCGACCGATCCGGGGCAGACCGTGGAGAGCGTGCAGACCCGAACCGACCTCGAGAAACTGCGCACCTCGCTGCAGGAGGCCATCAACAAGCTGGACCAGGCCGACCCGGCCGCCAACAAGGCCAACATGGTCGTCATGGGGCCGGCGGCCCGGCCGACCGGCGAGGCACCGCCGACGAGAATCCAGCTCATCGTCGCCGGGGCGCTGCTGTTCTTCCTGCTCACGGTCATCGGCCATCTCACCGCCGTACGGATGAGCCGCCGGCTGCGCACCGAACCGGAGATCGCCGCGGCCCTGGGCTCGACGCTGGTGGGCACCGTCGACGTACCCGGTGAACGGACGGCGCAGCGGCCGCAGGGCCGTGGTCCGCGGGCCCGGATCCGCCGGCTGCTGGACCTCGACGTCCGGTGGGACATACCGGCCCCGCAGACGTCCGGCGACGAGGCCAGCCGGCAGATCCGCTACCGGCGGGTGTGCGCCCGCCTCCGGGACCTGCTGCCCACCCCCCGGCGACTGATCGTCGTCGTCGCGGACGGCGACGAGATCGCCCGCCGGGCCGCCGGGCAGCTCGTCGCCGAGTCCGAGGGCGAACCGCTGCTGCGGGTGGTGGAGGTTTCGGTGTCCCAGCCGCTGGTGCCGGACCGCGACCAGGAGTCCGGTGCCGTGGTCGTGCTCAGCGCGGGCAGCTGGACCGCGGGAGAGCTCGCCGGCATCGCCGAGGCGTGCGCGGACGCCAGGCACGAGATCGTCGGCGTCGTCCTCGCCGGCATGGTCCTGGCCCGCCCGACGCGGCCGGCCGGCCGCCCTCGGGACGCCGCCGTGCCGGCGCTCGCCGGCGCCGACGACGCAACGGGAGGTTCGAGGTGACGACGAGTACGACTTCGCGGTCCTCGGCCGCCGCTCCGCTGCTGGACCTTCAGGCACTGGTGGTGGCGGTGCGCAGGCGACGCCGCCTCTGGTGCTCCGCGGCACTGCTGGGGCTGCTCGTCGGCGCGGCGGTGGCCGTCCTGCTGCCGGCACCGCCGACCGCGGTGGCCAAGGTGCTGGTCGCGCACCAGGAGGACCAGCCGAACGACCCCGGCACACTGATCCGCACCGATGTCGCGCTGCTGCACACGACGCGGATCGCCGACAAGGCCCTGCGGTCCCTCAAGTCTCCGGAGAAGCCGGAGGACTTCATGGAGGACTACGAGGGGATCGGCCTGACCAACAACCTGCTCCAGATCACCGTGACCGGCGACAGCGAGGCGGAGGCGGTGGCCCGCGCCAAGGCGCTGGCCGACGCGTTCGTCGCGGACCATGTGAAGCGGATCCAGGACGCCGCGGGCGCCGAGGCCCAAGCGCTGCTCGACCAGCGCGACCGGCTGCGGGACGAACTCGCCCAGGTCAACGAGGCGATCGGAGACGGATCGTCGCAGAGCGGGCCGACCGCGTCGGCGGACCTGGAGTCCCTCTTCGCGCGCCGGGCCGAACTCACCTCGCGGATCACCGACTTCGGCCAGCGCGCCGCCGAGGCGCGCATCGGCACCCCCCGGCTCGTCGCCGGCACCCAGATCGTGGACGCGCCGCGCGCGGTGCGCAGCTCGCTGCCCAGGACCGCTGCCACCAACGGCGCGATCGGGCTCGTCCTCGGGCTCGCCCTCGGGCTCGCGCTGGCGGCGGTCGGCACGGTGGTGGCGGACCGCCCCGTCCTGCGCCGCGAGATCGCGGCGAACCTCGGCGCCTCGGTCATCGCGGAGCTGCCCCACCGGTCGCCCCGGCTGTGGCGGCGCCGCCGGGTCCGGGCGGCGCGCCGACGGCTCACCACCTCCCTGGCCCGTACCGTGCGCGGCTCCGCGGAACCGGTGTCGCTGCTGGAACTGGGCTGTGCGCGCAGCACGGGCGTGATCGCCCTGGACCTCGCCCGGGCACTGGCGGAGGACGGGCCGGTGGTCGTCGTCGACGGACTGCCCGGCCCGCAGCTCGCCAAGCGCCGCGGCAGACCGGGAGACCCGACCGTGGTCACCGGCGAGCGGGCCGCCGCCGTCGCGCACGACGAGCGCCGGATCGGCGTCGGCTCGGTGGCGCCCGGCACGGCGTGGACCGATCTCCAGTACCTCGGCACGCAGACCGTGCTCGTCGTGCGGGCCGGGCACGGCAGCGCCGCCTGGCTGCACACCGTGGCACGGCAGCTCGCGGACCAGCGCATTCCGGTGATCGGTGTGGTGCTGATCGACCCCGATCCGCGGGACCGGACCGACGGCACGCTGTGGGACGGGCTGCACACCGCGCTGCGCGGCCAGATCGAGCGGCTGGCCCGGCAGAGCGGTGGGGGTACCTCCCACGCCGTTCAGGCGGTGGGGGAGAACCAGCCGCGGACGGAGCGGCTGCCGATCTGGGCGGCACGGGTCCCGGACAGCGACCAGGAGGCGCGGTAATCCATGTGTGGCATCGCAGGCACCTACCGGTGGCCGGACGGGAAGGCCGTGACCGACCGGCTCACCGAGACCCTCGCCCACCGCGGCCCGGACGGGGCGGGCCGCTACAGCCACCCCGTCGGTGACGGCGAGGTGCACCTCGGGCATCGCCGGCTGGCCATCATCGACCTGTCCGAGACCGGCGCCCAGCCGATGGTCTCGAACGGCCTCGTCCTGACGTACAACGGCGAGCTGTACAACGCGCCCGAGCTGCGTGCCGAGCTGGCGGCCGCCGGGGTGCGCTTCCGCGGCACCTCCGACACCGAGGTGCTCCTGGAGGCCTGGCGGCGCTGGGGCACGGACTGTCTGCCCCGGCTGCGCGGTATGTTCGCGTTCGGGATCTTCGACGAGCGCACCGGTGATCTGGTGCTCGCCCGCGACCAGCTCGGCATCAAGCCGCTGTTCCTGCTCCGGCGCAAAGAGGGCCTGGTGTTCGCCTCCGAGCTGAAGGCGCTCGCCGCGGTGACCGGCGGATCGCTGGAGGTGGACCATGCGGCGCTGGTGGCCTCGCTGCTGTACTACTGGGTGCCGGACTCACGGTGCGCGTTCCGCGAGGCGGAGAAGCTGCCGCCGGGGAGCTGGCTCAGGTGCCGGCCCGACGGCCGGGTGGAGCGCGGCCGGTTCTGGAACCTGAAGGACGTCGCCACCGAGGGCCGGGAACGGGCCCTCGGCGGCGAGCGGCCGGACATCGCCGCCGTCGTCGAGGAGTCGACCCGGCAGCATCTGCTCTCCGACGTACCGGTGGCGACCTTCCTGTCCGGCGGTCTCGACTCCAGCTATCTGACCGCGCTGGCGGCCCGCCACCGGCCGGGGATCTCCGCCTACACGATCGGATTCCGGGCCGAGGACGCCCGGTTCGAGGCGATGCCGGACGACCTGCGCTACGCCCGGCAGGTGGCCGGGCGGTTCGGCGTCGACCTGCACGAGATCGAGATCGCCCCGAACGTGCTCGACCTGCTGCCGCGGATGACGTACCACCTGGACGAGCCGATCGGTGACCCCGCCGCGATCAACACGTTCCTGATCTGCCAGGCCGCCCGGGAGGCCGGGGTCAAGGTGATGCTCTCCGGGATGGGTGCCGACGAGCTGTTCGCCGGCTACCGCAAGCACCTGGCCAACCTGATCGCGGTGCGCTACCAGCGCGTCCCGCGGCCCCTGCGGCGCGGCCTGTCCGGCGTGGTGGACCGGCTTCCGGTCGCCACGGCCCGCCGGGGGTACCGGTCGGTACGGTTCGCGAAGCGGTTCCTCTCCTTCGCCGGTCTGCCGGAGGAGACCGCGTTCCGGCGCAGCTACACCATGTACGACCAGGAGGAGCTGCTCGCCCTGATCCATCCGGACCTGGCGGGGACGGTCGAGGACGTGCTGACCGAGCACGCGGACGTCTACCAGGACAACGAGCTCGACGACTTCGTCAACCGCATGTGCCTGGGCGACGCCCGGATGTTCCTGCCCGGCCTGAACCTCGCCTACACGGACCGCTCCAGCATGGCCGCCTCGACCGAGGTGCGGGTGCCGTACGTGGACGTCGAGGTGGTCAAGGCGGCGTTCGCCGTGCCCGGCGACCGCAAGATCGTCGGGCGGCAGGGCAAGGCCGTCCTCAAGGAGGCGGCCACCTCGGTCCTGCCCCGGGAGATCGTGTACCGGCCGAAGGGCTTGTTCAGCGCCCCGCTGCGCGCCTGGATGAGCCGGGATCTGGCACCGCTGGTGCGCGAGGTGGTGAACGACGGTGTGCTCGTCCGCTCCGGGCTCCTGCGCCGCGACGCGCTGGCGCGCATGGTCGCCGAGGACGCCGCCGGGCAGCGGGACTTCTCCAAACATCTGTGGCATGTGCTGACCCTCGAGCACTGGTATCGCGGCGCGACCTCCGGGGCCGGCCAGAACTCGTCCTTGACGGCGTAGAGACAAGAGGACTTCGGGTGAAACAGGTTGTTCAGAACTACAAGAGCGGCGAGCTCGCGGTGCTCGACGTGCCGGTGCCGGGGTGCAAGCCGGGCGGTGTGCTGGTCCGCAGCGCCTACTCGCTGATCTCCACCGGGACCGAGCTCATGAAGGTGTCCGAGGCCGGCATGTCGATGCTGGGCAAGGCCCGCTCCCGCCCGGACCAGGTGGCCAAGGTCATGCAGAGCGTGGCCACCAACGGGGTGCCCGCCACCTACCGCAAGGTGATGGGCAAGCTGGACTCCTACACGCCGCTGGGCTACTCGCTGTGCGGGGTGGTCGAGCAGGTCGGCGCCGGGATCGACGACGTGAAGGTCGGCGACCTGGTGGCCTGCGCCGGCAACGAGCACGCGCTGCACGCCGAGCTGAACTGGGTGCCGAAGAACCTCTACGCACCGGTGCCGGACGGCCTCGCGCCCCGGCACGCGGCCTTCGGCACCGTCGGGTCGATCGCGATGCAGGGTGTGCGCCAGGGCGAGCCGCAGCTCGGCGAGGTGGCGCTGGTCATCGGCCTCGGGCTGATCGGGCAGCTGGTGGCGCAGCTCCTCACCGCTTCGGGGGTGCGGGTCGTCGGGGCCGACCCCGACCCGGCGCGCTGCGAGCTCGCCGCGCGCCTGGGTGCCGCGGCCTGCGGCGATCCCGCGTCCGCGGCCGTGGAGGCGGCCGTCGCCGAACTCACCGGCGGGCACGGCGTGGACCAGGTGTACCTGGCCGCCGGCGGCGGCAGCAACCAGCCCGTCGAGCTGGCCGCACGGCTGTGCCGGGACCGCGGCCGGGTCGTCGACATCGGCAAGTGCCGCCTGGACCTGCCGTGGAACGCGTACTACGAGAAGGAGCTCGACGTCCGGTTCTCCCGCAGTTACGGCCCCGGGCGCTACGACCCGGAGTACGAGCTGGAGGGCCGTGACTACCCGATCGGCTATGTGCGCTGGACCGAGCGCCGCAACCTGGCGTGCTTCCTCGACCTCCTCGCCCGCGGCAGCGTCGATGTGGAGCCTCTGGTCTCGCACATCGCCGACTTCGACGACGCCGTCGAGACGTACCGGAGTCTGAAGGACGGCGAACTGAAGGCCGTGGCCGTGCTGTTCCGGTACCCCGGCCGCCCCGAGGGAGCCGCGAAGACGGAGGCCCCGGCGGTGACCGTGCCCGCGGTGCGGCGCGCCGGCACGGCGTCCGCCCCGGCCCGGTCCGCGAACGCGCCGGTGCGGCTGGCGTTCGTCGGCGCGGGGAACTACGCGACGTCGATGCTGCTGCCGCACCTGGCACAGCGTGACGGCGTCGAGTTGTCCACGGTCGTCACCACGACGGCGCTGTCCGCGGCCAACGCGCAACGGAAGTTCGGCTTCGCCGAGGCGACCACCGATCTCGACGCGGTGCTCGGCGACAAGTCCGTCGACGCGGTGTTCGTCGTCACCCGGCACAGCTCGCACGCGGAACTGACCCGCAGGGCCCTGCTCGCCGGCAAGGCCGTGTTCGTCGAGAAGCCGCTGGCGCTCACCGAGGACGAGCTGGCCGGCGTGCTCGCGGCGGTCGAGGAGTCCGGCAACGACCGGCTACAGGTGGGCTTCAACCGCCGGTTCTCGCCGCTGCTCCAGGAGGCCAGGAAGCGGTTCGGCGCCCGGACCGGTCCGGCGAGCCTGCGCTATCTGGTCAACGCGGGCCGGCTGACGCACGGCAGCTGGTACCTCCAGCAGGGCACCGAGGGCTCGCGGTTCGCCGGCGAGGGCGGACACTTCATCGACACGGCGAGCTGGCTGCTGGAGGCCGACCCGGTGTCGGTGTACGCGGTCGCCACGTCCGGGAACGAGGACCTTCAGGTCGTACTGCGCTACCCGGACGGCTCCACCGCCACCATCAGCTACGTCACCACCGGCGCGGCCGGCTTCCCCAAGGAGACGCTGGACCTCGTCGCGGACGGCAAGGTGCTGAGGCTCGACGACTTCGTCCGTGCCTCGGTCTACGGCAGTAAGCGGTGGGTCAGTTCACGGCTGCCCAAGGCCCGGGACAAGGGTCAGAACGCCGAACTGGCCGCGTTCGTCAAGGCCGTGCGGACCGGCGGGCCGATGCCGGTGCCGCTGGAGTCACTGGTCGCCACCACGGCGGCCACCCTCGCCGTGCGGGCCGGCCTGGCCGACGGTGTGCCGGTGACGCTGGCGGGGGCGCAATGACGGTGCGCTCGGGGAGTGCGGGCTGGTACCTGCGGCGGCTGTCCCGAATGGGTCCGCGGGAGGTCGGCGGCCGGGTGGGCGACACCGTGCGCAGGCGGCGGTGGCGGTCGGCGCGGCCGGAGTGCCCGAGCGTGACCGGCGCCCGGTTCACCGCCGTGCTGCCCGCGGGGACGGTCGCCGCGGTGCCGTCGGACGCCGCGAAGCGTCTGGTCGCCGAGGCGGACCGGCTGATGGACGGACACGCCGAGTACTTCGGGGTGGAGCGCGACGACCTGGCCGATCCGGACTGGTGGTACGACCCGAAGACCGGGCGCCGGGCACCGTGGGGCTACGCCTTCGACGTGCCGTACCGCGACGAGGACGCGGTCGGGGACATCAAGCAGATCTGGGAGCTGTCCCGGCACCAGTACCTCACCGTGCTCGCCGCCGCCTACGCGGTCACCGGGGACGAGCGGTACGCCGAGCGGGTGGCCGCGCATCTGCGGTCGTGGTGGAAGGCCAACGCGCCGCTGCGCGGAGTGCACTGGACCAGCGGCATCGAGCTGGGGATCCGGCTGTTGTCCTGGGTGTGGGTGCGCCGGCTGCTCGACGGCTGGCCGGGCGCGGCCGGGCTGTTCGAGGGCAACCCGGTGGCGCTCCGGCAGATCTGGCACCACCAGCGCTGGCTGGCCGCCTTCCCCAGCCGGGGGTCCTCGGCGAACAACCACATCATCGCCGAGGCGGCCGGGCAGTTCGCCGCGGCCTGCGCGTTCGGGTGGTTCCCCTCCTCGGCGCGTTGGCGGGCCGACGCGCTGCGGTCGCTGGAGCGGCAGCTGCGCGCCAACACCTTCGGCTCCGGCCTCAACCGCGAACTGGCCACCGAGTACCACGGACTGGTGCTGGAGCTCGGCCTGGCCGCGGTGGCCGAGGCGGATGCCGCGGGCGTGCCGGTCCCGGTGTCGATCCGGCAGACGCTGCTGCGGATGACCGACGCGCTCGCGGCCGTCGTGGACGGCCGGCTGCGGCCGCCGCGCCAGGGGGACGCGGACGACGGGTACGGGCTGGTCGTCGACGGCACGGGCACCGACCGCTGGGCCTCGCTGCTGGCCACCGGGGACGCCGTGTTCGGCCGGCTCGACTGGTGGCCGACGGTGACCGGCACCGATCTGCGCACCCCGCTGCTGGCCGCGCTCGTCCGGCCGTACGCGAAAGACGCGAAGGACGCGACCGCACCGGCCGTGTCCCGCCCGGCGAGCCGGCCGGCCCATTTCGCCGACGCGGGCATGACCATCCTGCGGGGTCCGCAGGAGATCTGGTGCCGCTGCGACGGCGGTCCGCACGGATTCCTGTCCATCGCCGCGCACGCCCACGCGGACGCGCTGTCCGTGGAGGTCCGGCACGACGGGGTCGACGTGCTCGCCGACCCGGGGACGTACTGCTATCACGGGCAGCCCGCGTGGCGGCAGTACTTCCGGTCGACCCTCGGCCACAACACCCTTCAGGTGGACGGCGCCGACCAGTCCGTATCCGGCGGCCCGTTCCTGTGGACCCGGCAGGCCCGCACCCGCGTCCTGGTCGCGGACACGTCCGACGAGGCGGTGGCCCGCTGGTGCGCCGAGCACGACGGCTACGGGGACACCGTGCACCGCCGCCGGGTGGAGCTGACGGCCGCGAGCCGGGAGCTGAAGGTGGTCGACGAGGTGCGCGGCCCGCGCCGGGCCGTCCGCCTGGCGTTCCACCTCGGCCCGGCGATCGCCGCGGACCTGGCGGGCAACCGGGCGGTGCTCACCTGGACCCGGGACGGCGAGGACCGCTCCGCGGCACTCGACCTGCCCGGACAGCTCGACTGGCGGGCGCATCGCGGCGAGAGCGACCCGCCGCTGGGCTGGTACTCGGCCGGCTTCGGGCGCAAGGAACCCGCCACCACGCTGGTCGGCACCGGCTTCGCCGACGGCACGCACGGGTTCACCACCGTACTCAGGTTCCACGGCTAGGGCGGAAGGACGCTTGGGGATGAAGTGGCGGCACCGGGCATGGCCGGCGGCACCGCTGGCGCTGGCCCTGCTGGCGGCGACCGGCTGTGACAGCACGCCGGGCGCGCGGCCGGAGCCGACCGCCAAACCCTCCACGTCCGTGGCCCGGGTGTGCGCGAAGCCCTCACCCGGGCCGGCGAAGGCGCCGGCGGGCGCGGTGACGGTCGACCCCGCGGTGCCCGGTGACCTGGCCGCGAAGACCAGGAGCAGCCCGCCGCACACCACGTTCTGGCTCCGCCCGGGCAGGCACCGGCTCGAACCGGACCGCTACGCCCAAGTCATCCCGAAGGAGGGGAACATCTACCTCGGCGCGCCCGGCGCGGTGCTCGACGGCCGCGGGACCAACCAGTACGCGTTCGGCGGCACCGCCCGCGACGTCGGCATCCGCCACCTGACCGTGCAGGGGTTCGTCGCGCCGCACGACGAGGGTGTGGTCAACCACGACTCGGCCGACGGCTGGGTGATCGAGCACGCGACGATCCAGAACAACTCCGGCGCCGGGCTGATGGCCGGTGCCGGCCAGCAGGTCCGCGCCAGCTGTCTGCGCGACAACGGCCAGTACGGCATGAACGCCTACAAGGGCGGCGGTGCCCTGCGCGGCCTGGTGGTCGAGGGCAACGAGATCGTGGGCAACAACAAGGACGACTGGGAACGCAAGCGGTCCGGCTGCGGCTGCACCGGAGGCGTCAAGTTCTGGGCCGTCGACGGCGCCGACATACGCGGTAACTGGGTGCACGACAACCGCGGACCCGGACTGTGGGCGGACACCAACAACAACGACTTCCTGATCGAGGACAACCTGATCGAGGCCAACGACGGTGCCGCGCTCATCTACGAGACCAGCTACAACGCGGTCGTCCGCAAGAACACGATCCGGCGGAACAACTGGGTCGAGGGCCGCAAGTACGCCGAGCGCGGCGACACCTTCCCGTTCGCGACCATCTATCTGTCGGAGTCCGGCGGCGAACCGCGCCTGCGGGCCCGCACGGACAAGATCAAGATCTATCGGAACGTGCTGGAGAACAACTGGTCCGGGATCACCCTGTGGGAGAACGCCGACCGGTTCTGCAACAGCCCGGCCAACACCTCCTCCGGTGACTGCACGCTGCTGGTGAAGAACACCGACCGCTGCGCACAACCCGCGATCGCCACCGCGCCCCTCTACGCCGACTGCCGGTGGAAGACCCAGCGGGTGGACATCCACGACAACCGCTTCACGCTGGACAAGTCCGTCGTCGGCTGCACGGCGAAGTGCGACCGCATGGCCGTGCTCGCCAACTACGGCAGCTATCCGGACTGGTCGCCGTACCAGGGCGAGCGGGTGGCCGAGGCGATCACCACCGAGCAGGACAACCGCTGGCACGACAACGTGTACATCGGCACCTGGAAGTTCGTCGCCCACGACCCGAGCCGGATCCTCGACCCCGGACAGTGGCAGGGCACCCCGTACCGGCAGGACGAGGGCAGCACCTTCCGCGCACGGAACGGTGGTTGAGATGAGGTCCGCGGACACCGACACAGACCACACGTCGAAGATCGTCGGGACGGCCTGGGGGCTGCTGATCCTCAACACGCTCGGCTCCGCCGGGGCGAAGACCATCGTCCCGCTGCCCCGCTCCCTCATCCAGATGGCCACCATGGGCGCGCTGGTCGCCGCGTTCGCGCTGGCGCTCGCGGTCAATCTCCGGCTGCGCATCCGAGCCAGCGCCTTCCTGTTCCTGCTCACCCTGCTGCTGGTGCCGAGCGTGATCTCCAGCGTGGATCTGGAGTCCGGGTTCGGCGCGCTGTTCCGCTGCGCCCGGCTGACGCTCTTCGTCGGCACGCTGTGGCTGCTGAGCCGCTGGTGGGACGGCGGCCCGACGTTCGTCCGGCACCACATCCGGATGTACCTGGCGGTGCTCGCCTCGGTGGCCGCCGGCGCGATCGTCTCACCGGGCGCGGCCATGCCCGACCTCTACGGCGGGCGGCTGGTCGGCGCGTTGTGGCCGCTCACCCCGCCGCAGATCGGACAGTACGCCGCGGTGATCATCGGGCTCACCGTGCTGCTCCTGCTGGGCCGCCAAACCGACCGGACCAGCGCGGCGGTGGTCATCGTGCCGTCCCTCGTCCTGCTCGCGCTGACCCACACCCGGACGGCCACGCTCGGCCTGCTCGTCGGGCTGGCCCTGGCGATCGGCTCGCTCGTGATGACCAGCGCCGCCGCCCGCCGGTTCTTCACCTGGGCGGTGCTGTGCGCCACCGTGGCCGCGGTGGGCTTCGGCTCCCTGCTCCAGGCGTGGTTCCTGCGCGGGCAGAGCCAGGAGAACTTCTCCAGCCTCACCGGTCGGGCCAAGGTCTGGCAGGCCCTGCTGGCGGCGCCCCGGACGACCTCGGAGTACCTGTTCGGCGCGGGCCTGGGCGACAAGTCGTTCGGCGGGCTGCCGATCGACAACAGCTGGCTGGCCGTCTACCAGGAGCAGGGCATGACCGGCGTCGTCCTGGTGGCGGCGATCATCATCGTGCTGGGCGGGGTCGCGTTGCTGCGGCCGCCGTCGCTGTCGAGGGCCTGCGCGATCTTCCTGATCAGCTACTGCGCGCTCGCGTCGTACACCGAGGCCGGTCTCGGCGACGCCTCGCCGTATCTGCTGCATCTGGCCGTGGCCGCCTCGCTGTTGGCGGCCCCTGCCCCGGCCGCTCCCCCGTCGGCGCCCGAAGGCCCTCGACGACGCGTCCCGCGATGGGCCCAGAGATCGGAGGTGATCTGAGCATGCACGTTCTCGTGGTGCACAACCGCTACAACTCGGCGCAGCCGAGCGGGGAGAACAAGGTCGTCGACCAGGAGGTGGCGCTGCTGCGCGAGGCCGGCCACCGGGTCGAGCTGTTCGAGCGGCGCAGCGACGACATCGCCGCCCGCTCCCTGCCGGGCAAGGTCGCGGTGCCGCTGCTGGTGCCGTGGAACCCGGCCGTCCGCACCGAGCTCGCCGCCCGGCTGCGCACCGAGCGGCCGGACGTGGTGCACGTCCACAACGTCTTCCCGCTCCTGTCGCCCGCGGTGCTGGCCGCCTGCGCCGACGCCGGCGTGCCCGCCGTCGCCACCCTGCACAACTACACCCAGATCTGCCCGCCCGGCACCCTGCAACGCGACGGCCGGCCGTGCACCGAGTGCGTCGGGGCCACACCGCTGCCCGCCGTCCGGCACGGCTGCTACCGGAACTCCCGGCTGGCTACGGTGCCGCTCGCGGTCAGCCTGTCGGTCAACCGGCGGCGGTGGTGGACCGGCGTGGAGCGGTTCTTCTGCATCTCCGCGGCGCAGCGCGACGTCCTGGTGGCGGCCGGCATGCCGGCCGGGCGGCTGGCGGTGAAGCACAACTTCGTGCCCGAACCGGGCGTCCGCCGGGAGGGCGAGGGCGAGCATCTGCTCTATCTCGGCCGGCTCGCGGAGGCCAAGGGCGTCCGGCTGCTGATGGCCGCGTGGGACGAGATCGCCGCCGGCGGCGGGCTGGGCGTGCCGCTCGTGATCGCCGGTTCGGGGCCGCTGGAGCGGGAGGTGGCCGCCTGGGCGGCGGAGCGGGACGACGTGCGGTACGTCGGCCTGTACGACCAGGAGGAGTGCCGCAAGGCCATCGCGCGGGCGGTCGCCGTGGTCGCTCCGTCGACGTGGCTGGAGGCGTTCGGCCTGGTGGTCGTGGAGGCGATGGCGGCGGGGGTCCCGGCCGTCGCCGCCGGTCACGGCGCCTTCGTCGAGCTCGTCGAGGACGGGGTGACCGGGCTGCTGCACACACCGGGCGAGGCCGCCTCGCTCGCGTCCTGCCTGCGCCGGATCGCGGCCGGGCCGGCCCGCGGCCAGGAGATGGGACAGGCGGCCAGGCGCCGGTACGAGCGGGACTTCAGTCCGGCCGTCGGCCTGGAGCGCCTGGTGGAGGGGTACCGCACCGCGATCGCGGTGCGGTCGGCAGATGCTCGCGGCGGGGACACCCGCGCGAGCAGGGGGGATGGGGACAGTAGATGACACGATGCCGACTCTGCGGGTCGCACGCGACGGCGAGCGTCGTCGATCTCGGGGCGACCCCGCCGTGCGAGAGCTTTCTCGCCGCGGACCAACTGGACCGGCCGGAGCCGACGTACCCGCTGCATCTGCGGGTCTGCACCGACTGCTGGCTCGCGCAGATCCCTCCGCTGATCGAACCGGAGGAGACGTTCACGGAGTACGCGTACTTCTCCTCCTACTCGACGTCCTGGGTGGAGCACGCGCGCACGTTCGTCGACGACGCCGTGCGGCGGGTGGGTCTGGGGCCCGACGCCTTCGTGGTCGAGGTTGCCAGCAACGACGGGTATCTGCTCAAGCACGTGGTGGAGCGCGGGATCCGCTGCCTGGGCGTCGAGCCCTCGGTGAACGTCGGCGCCGCGGCGCGGGACGCGGGTGTGCCCACGCTCACGGCGTTCCTGGACCCGGACACCGGCGCCGGCGTCCGCGCCGAGCACGGTCCGGCTGACCTGGTCGTGGCCAACAACGTGTACGCGCACATCCCCGACGTGGTCGGGTTCACCCGCGGGCTGCGCGCCCTGGTCGCCGACGACGGCTGGGTCTCCATCGAGGTGCAGCACCTGCTGACCCTGATCGAGGAGAACCAGTACGACACGATCTACCACGAGCACTTCCAGTACTACACCGTTGCTTCCGCGATCCGAGCCCTTGCGAGCGGCGGACTCACCCTCGTGGACGTCGAGCTGCTGCCCACGCACGGCGGCTCCGTCCGGCTGTGGGCCCGGCCGGCCGAGGTGGCCGGCGAGCCGGCCGCGAGGGTGGCCGAGGTCCTCGACCGGGAGAAGGCCGCAGGTCTCCAGGAGCTGTCCGGGTACACCGAGTTCTCCGCCCGGGTGGCGAAGGTGCGCCGGGATCTGCTGCGGTTCCTCGTCGAGGCGGCCGAGCGCGGCGAGACGGTCGTCGGCTACGGCGCCCCGGGCAAGGGCAACACCCTGCTGAACCACTGCGGCATCCGGCCCGACCTGCTCGCGTACACGGTCGACCGCAACCCCTACAAGCACGGCAGGTTCACCCCGGGCACCCGCATCCCGATCCTGCCGCCCGAGCGGATCGCCGCCGACAGACCGGACTGGGTGCTCGTCCTCCCGTGGAACCTGCGGGAGGAACTCGTCGAGCAGCTGTCCTTCGTGCACGAGTGGGGCGGCCGGCTGGTCTTCCCGATTCCGGAACTGAGCATCGTCGAGGTGAAGGCATGAAGGTCGTACTGTTCTGCGGCGGTTACGGGATGCGGATGCGCAACGGAACCTCCGACGACGTGCCCAAGCCCATGGCGATGGTCGGCCCCCGGCCGCTGATCTGGCATGTCATGCGCTACTACGCGCACTTCGGGCACACGGAGTTCATCCTGTGCCTCGGGTACGGGGCCCACCACATCAAGGACTTCTTCCTCCACTACGAGGAGACGACGTCCAACGACTTCGTGCTGCGGGGCGGGCGGACCGAGCTGCTGTCCACCGACATCGCCGACTGGACGATCACGTTCGCGCAGACCGGCATCGAGTCGCCGATCGGGGAGCGGCTGCGCCGGGTGCGGCACCACCTGGACGGGGACGAGATGTTCCTCGCCAACTATGCCGACGTGCTCACCGACGCCCCGCTGCCGGAGATGATCGAGAAGTTCGCCGGGCGCGACGCCGGTGCGTCGATGATGGTGGTGCCGCCGCAGTCGTCGTTCCACTGCGTGGACCTGGGCGAGGACGGCCTGGTGGGCGGTATCACCGCGGTCAGCGACATGCCGCTGTGGGAGAACGGCGGCTATTTCGTGCTCCGTCAGGAGGTCTTCGACCACATCCCGGAGAACGGGGACCTGGTCGCCGACGGATGCGCTCAACTGGCCAAGCAGGGACGGCTGGTGGCGCACCAGCACCGCGGCTTCTGGAAGCCGACCGACACGGTGAAGGAGCGGGCCGCGCTCGACGAGGCGTACGCCCGCGGCGACCGGCCGTGGGCCGTGTGGGAACACGACGGCGCGGGGGTGAGCGCGTGATCGGGCTCGGGACGGGGCGCCGCCCGGACCGGATCGTCGCGGTGGGCGCGCACTGCGACGACATCGCCATCGGCGCCGGCGGCACGCTGCTGACGCTGTGCCTCGCGCACCCCGGCATCCGCGTCGACGCGCTGGTGCTCACCGGCGGTGGCGGCGAGCGGGAGCAGGAGGAGCGGGCCGCGCTCGCCGCGTTCTGCCCGGGCGCCGACCTGCGGCTGACCGTGCACAAGCTGCCGGACGGCCGGCTCCCCGCGCACTGGGACGAGGCCAAGGGCGCGGTCGAGGAGCTGCGCGCGGGCACGGAGCCGGATCTCGTCCTCGCCCCGCGCACCGACGACGCGCACCAGGACCACCGCGGTCTGGCGAAGCTGATGACCACCGCGTTCCGCGACCACCTGACGCTCGGCTACGAGATCGTCAAGTGGGACGGCGACCTCGGCCGTCCGTCGGCGTACCAGCCCCTGTCGACCGAGGTCGCCGAGGAGAAGGTGCGGCTGCTCCAGGAGCACTACCCCTCGCAGCGGCACCGGCCCTGGTACGACCGGGAGGCCTTCCTCGGTCTCGCCCGGATCCGCGGCATCGAATGCCACTCCCGCTACGCCGAGGCGTTCGCCGTCACCAAACTCACTCTCAATCTGGGGGGATGAACCTTGCGCGTACTGCTGACCGGACACCAGGGCTACCTGGGCACCGTGATGGCCCCGGTCCTCACGGCCGCCGGGCACGAGGTCGTCGGCCTGGACGCCGGCCTGTTCGCCGACTGCGTGCTCGGCCCGCCGCCCGCGGACCCGCCGGGCCGGCGGGTGGACCTGCGTGACGTCACGGCCGAGCACGTGGCCGGGGTGGACGCCGTGATCCACCTGGCGGCGCTGTCCAACGACCCGCTGGGATCGCTGGCGCCGGACCTCACCTACGACATCAACCACCACGCGTCCGTGCGGCTGGCCCGGCTGGCCCGCGACGCCGGGGTGCAGCGCTTCCTGTACGCGTCGACGTGTTCGGTCTACGGCGCCGCCGGCGGTGCCGACCTGGTGGCCGAGGACGCCCCGCTGCGCCCGGTGACGCCGTACGCGGAGTCCAAGGTGCGGGTGGAGGACGACCTGCACGCGCTCGCCGACGGCGACTTCAGCCCGGTGTACATGCGCAACGCCACCGCCTTCGGCTACTCGCCCCGGCTGCGCGCCGACATCGTGCTGAACAACCTGGTGGGGCACGCGCTCCTGTCCGGCGAGGTGCTGGTGCTCTCCGACGGCACCCCCTGGCGACCGCTGGTGCACGCCGCCGACATCGCACGGGCCTTCACGGCCGCGCTGGGCGCGCCCCGGGAAGCGGTGCACGACCGGGCGTTCAACATCGGCAGCGAGGTCAACAACGTCACGGTCGCCGAGATCGCCGAGCAGGTCGCCGAGGCGGTGTCCGGCGCGAAGGTGGTGATCACCGGGGAGAACGGTGCCGATCCGCGGTCGTACCGGGTGGACTTCTCCCGGTTCCGCACGGCGATCCCCGGCTTCGACTGCGAGTGGACGGTGAAGCAGGGCGCGCTCGAACTCGCCGACAAGTACCGCGACCACGGGCTGACCCAGGAGGACTTCGAGCGACGCTTCACCCGGCTGGCCGTGCTGCGCGCGGCGTCCGACGCCGGGACCGTCGACGACACCCTGCGGTGGCGCCGATGACCGTGGCCGGCGAGGAGATGCACCTGCTGGTGGAGCGGCTGTACCCGCTGTGCCGCAGCATCACCGGCGACGGGGTGCGCGCCACCCTGGAGATCGTCGGCGAGTACGTCCCGCTGGAGGTCCACGAGGTGCCGACCGGGACGCAGGTGCTCGACTGGACGGTGCCGCAGGAGTGGAACATCCGGGACGCGTACGTCGCCGACGCCGCCGGCAACCGGGTCGTCGACTTCGCCGCGTCCAGCCTGCACGTGCTCGGCTACAGCGTGCCGGTGTCGGCGACCATGCCGCTGTCCGAGCTGCGCGCGCACCTGCACACCCTGCCGGACCATCCGGCCTGGGTGCCGTACCGCACCAGCTACTACCAGCCGGAGTGGGGGTTCTGCCTGGCCCAGGACACCTTGGACGCCCTCCCGGACGGCGACTACGAGGTGCGGATCGACTCCACGCTCGCGGACGGCCACCTCACCTACGCCGAGCACGTCGTCCCCGGACAGGTCCCCGACGAGGTGATCGTCTCCTGCCACACCTGCCACCCGTCGCTGGCCAACGACAACCTGGCGGGCATCGCGGTGGCGACGTTCCTGGCCCGCGCGCTCGCGCAGGAGACGCCGTACTACACGTACCGGTTCATCTACGCGCCCGGCACCATCGGGGCGATCACCTGGCTGGCCCGCAACGCGGAGCGGGTGGAGCGGGTCAGGCACGGTCTGGTGCTGGCCTGCGCCGGCGACCCGGGCCGGCTGACCTACAAGCAGAGCAGGCGCGGCGACGCGGAGATCGACCGGGTGCTGCGGCATGTGCTGGCCGCCTCCGAACGCCCGCACCACATCACCGAGTTCACCCCGTACGGCTACGACGAGCGGCAGTACTGCTCGCCCGGGTTCGATCTCGGCGTGGGCTCGCTCAGCCGGACCCCGTACGCCGGCTACCCCGAGTACCACACCTCGGCGGACAACCCGGACTTCGTCTCCCCGGAGGCGATGGCGGACACGCTCGCCCTGTGCCGCGAGGCATTCGCCGTCCTCGACCGCAACCGGCGCTACGTCAACCTCAGTCCCTACGGCGAACCACAGCTCGGCCGGCGCGGGTTGTACGACTCCCTCGGCGGCCGCAGCGACGCGAAGCAGGCCCAGATGGCCATGCTCTGGGTGCTCAGCCTCTCCGACGGCGAGCACAGCCTGCTGGACGTCGCCGAGCGGTCCGGGCTGCCGTTCGGCGCCGTCGCCGCCGCGGCCGACGCCCTGCACGGCGCCGCACTGATCAAGGCATGACGCCGATGACCACCGAGGGGGAGAATCCGCGGACGGCGGCACCACCGGCCGGATCCGCCAGACGGGCCCTCGTCGGCCGGCTGTCCTGGGGACTGGCCGACCAGGCGGCCTCCAGCGTGAGCAACTTCGTGGTGGGCATCTACGTGGCCCGCTCGCTGGGGGTCACCGCGTTCGGCGTGTTCAGCCTCGCCTGGGTGACGTACGGCGTGGTGCTCAACGTCTCCCGCGGGCTGGCCACCGATCCGCTCGTGGTGCGCTTCAGCGGTGTCACGGACGCGGCCTGGCGCGGGGCGGTGACCCGGTCGACGGGTACCGCGCTCGCCGTCGGTACGGCCCTCGGCGCGGCCTGTCTGGTGGCCGGGCTCGGCCTCGGCGGCCGTGTGGGGCCCGCGTTCGCCGCCCTCGGTGTCCTGTTGCCGGGGCTGCTGCTCCAGGACGCCTGGCGGTTCTCGTTCTTCGCCGCCGGCGCCGGCCGCAAGGCGTTCGTCAACGACGTCGTGTGGGGTGTCGCGCTCGTCCCGGCCATGGTGGTGGCGGCCCGGGTGGGCAGCGTGCCCGCCTTCGTGCTCGCGTGGGGCGCGTCCGCCACGGTGGCGGCGGGGTACGGCTGCCTCCAGTCCGGCATCCGGCCCCGGCCGGCCGAGGCACGCGGGTGGCTTCGCGAGCAGCGCGATCTCGGCTACCGGTATCTGGTCGAGAACGTCAGCCTGAGCGGCGCGAGCCAGCTGCGGGCGTACGGGCTCGGCGTGATCGTCGGGGTCGGCGCGGTGGGCGCGGTGCGGGGCGCGGAACTCCTGCTCGGCCCGTTCCTGGCGGTGCTCATGGGGCTCTCCCTGGTCACCGTCCCGGAGGCGGCACGGGTGCTGCGGCAGGCCCCGCAGCGACTGGGCCGGTTCTGCCTCCTCCTCGGCGGGGGACAGGCGGCCGGCGCGCTGCTCTGGGGCGGGGCGCTGCTGCTGATGCCCGGCCGGCTCGGCGAGCTGGTGCTCGGCGACGTCTGGAGTTCCGCCTCGGAGCTCATCGTGCCGATCACCCTCGGCGTCGCGGGCGCGGGCCTGGGCACGGGCGCGGCGGCCGGGCTGCGCGCGCTCGGCGCGGCCCGGCGCAGCCTGCGCTGCCAGCTGTTCGCCTCCGCCTGTTACGTCGGCGGCGGGCTCGGCGGTGCGGCCGCCGCCGGCACGGTCGGCTCGGCCTGGGGCGTCGCCGCCGCGACCGTCAGCGGCTCGGCCGTGTGGTGGCTGCAACTGCGGTCCGCCCTGCGCGAGCACGCTCAAGAACCGATTCGCGAAGTGAGGACGTCATGACCGCGCAACCCAGGCTGAGCATCGGCCTGCCCGTGTACAACGGCGAGGAGTACCTGGCCGAGTCGCTCGACGCCCTGCTCGGCCAGACCTACGAGGACTTCGAGCTGGTCGTCTCCGACAACGCCTCGACCGACGGCACCGAGGACATCTGCCGCCGGTACGCGGCGAAGGACTCGCGCATCCGGTACCTCCGGCTGCCCCGCAACATCGGCGCGACACCGAACCACAACCATGTGCTGGCCGAGTCCCGCGGCGAGCTGTTCAAGTGGGCCTCGCACGACGACCTGTACGGCCGGGACCTGCTGCGGCGCTGCGTGCAGGCGCTGGACGAGCGGCCGGACATGATCCTCGCGCACACCGGCCAGGCGGTCATCGACGGCGACGGCCGGGTGAAGGTCCCCTACGAGTACACGCTCGCCACCGACTCCCCGCACGCGCCGGACCGCTTCCGCAGTCTGCTGTTCGAGCCGGGCGGCGACGACTTCTACGGCGTGATGCGCACCGACATGCTGCGCCGGGTGAAACCGATGGACAGCTACCATCACGCGGACCGCACGTACGTCGCCGAGATCACCCTGCACGGGGCCTTCCACCAGGTGCCGGAGCTGCTGTACTTCCGCCGCGACCACCCCACCCGCGCCGAGCGGGCGAACCCGTCCAAGCGCTCCCGGTGCGTCAACCTGGACCCGCGCCGGGCGGGCCCGCTGCACCCGACACCCCGGCTGCTCGCCGAGTACGTCTGGGGCTTCGCCTCGGCGATCCGGCGGGCGCCGCTGTCCGCGGCGGACCGGCGCGCCTGCTTCCGCCACCTGGGCGCCTGGATGACCAGCCGGATCCGGCCCGGCGCCGGCGAGCGGGTCGAGGACCGTGCCCCGGTCGACCCGGCCCGGCTCACCGTCTCGGTCGACGACCTGGTCGCCGGCCGTGAGGGGAGGCGGGCATGACGGCCCCGGTGCGCGTCGGGGTGTTCGGCCTGCTGGGCTCCGGCAACCTCGGCAACGACGGGTCGCTCGAGGCCGTGCTCGGCTACCTCCGCGCCGCACACCCGGAGGCGGTCGTGGACGCGCTGTGCGGCGGGCCCGAGGCCGTGACGACCCGGTTCGGGATCCCCGCGACGCGGCTGCACTGGTACCGCGGGGAGTACCGGACCGCGTCGCGTGCGGGCGCGATCGTGGGCAAGGGCCTGGGCAAACTCGTCGACGTCTTCCGTACCGCCGCCTGGGTGCGCCGGCACGACGTGGTGATCGTCCCGGGCATGGGCGTCCTGGAGGCCACGCTGCCGCTGCGGCCGTGGGGTTTCCCGTACGCGCTGTTCCTGCTCTGCGCGAGCGGCCGGCTGCTGGGCACCCGGGTGGCGCTGGTCGGGGTCGGCGCCGCGCCGATCCGTGACCGGCCGACCCGGGCCCTGGTGCGCTGGTCGGCGCGGCTGGCCGCCCACCGGTCGTACCGGGACGCGCAGTCCCGCGACGCGATGCGGGCGATGGGCGTGGACACCGCGCGCGACGAGGTCCACCCGGACCTCGCGTTCGCCCTGCCGACGCCGCCGACGAGCGCGCCCACGGGCCCCGCGGGCCCGGTCTGCGTCGGCGTCATGGACTTCCACGGCGGCAACGACGATCGTGCCCGCGCCGACGAGATACACCGGCGCTACCTCGACGGGACGATCCGGTTCGTCCGCGCGCTGGCCGAGGAGGACAGGGCCGTGCGGCTGCTCACCGGTGACGAGTGCGACGCGACGGTGGTCGCCGCGATCCTGGACGCGGTGGACTCGCCGCTGGTCACCGCCGCCGATCCGGCCTCACTGGCCGACCTGATGAAGGAGATGGCGGCGGCCGACAGCGTGGTGGCGATCCGCTACCACAACCTGATCTGCGCGCTGAAGACCGGTACGCCGGTGCTCGCGCTCTGCTACGCGGCGAAGAGCGACGCGCTCATGACGGAGATGGGCCTCGGCGCGTACTGCCACCCGGCGCGCGAGGTCGACCCCGACCGGCTGCTCGAACAGTTCCGTGCGCTGGAGAGGCGTTCGGCCGAACTGCGGCGGACCCTCACCGAGCGGAACCTGGCCGCCGCCCGGCAACTCGAGCACCACTTCCGCTCCTTGACCGCGGCCCTGTTCCCCGCGGCCGACCGCACCCCCACCTTAGGGAAGACGTCATGAAGGCGACCGAAGTCCCGGAGATCACCGGCGCGTACCTCTTCGAGCCGACGCCGTACGCCGACGAACGCGGCTTCTTCTGCCGCACCTTCGACGCCGACGTGGTCCGCTCGGTGGGCCTCGACCCGCACGCCTTCGTGCAGGACAGCCTGTCCCGCTCGGTCCGGGGCGTACTGCGGGGCCTGCACCTGCGCTCCGGCGCCGGCGAGGCCAAGCTGGTGCGGTGCTCGAACGGGAGGATCTTCGACGTCGTCGTGGATCTGCGGCCCGGCTCGCCGACGTTCCGCAACCGGGCCTTCTTCGAGCTGTCCGATGAGACCCAGACGACCCTGTACATCCCGGCGGGCTGCGCGCACGGCTTCCAGGCGCTGACCGGGACCGCCGACACCTCGTACCGGATCGACCGCCCGCACGATCCGGCCGAGGACGTGACGATCGCCTTCGACGACCCGGAGCTCGCCATTCCCTGGCCGCTGCCGGTCACATCGATGTCCCAGCGGGACCGCGAGGCGCCGAGCCTCGCCGAGGTCCTGAAGCACAGAGAAACGTAAAGAAAGTTGAGGTCGGCGTGGACACCCAAGACACCGCAGAGCTCCTCCTGCCGCGGTCGCGGACGGCGAACGAGCGACTGCACGCCCTGATCCCCGGGGGCGCGCACACCTACGCCAAGGGCGACGACCAGTACCCCGAGAACCTGGCCCCGGTCATCAGCCACGGCCGCGGTGCCCATGTGTGGGACATCGACGGCAACCGCTACATCGAGTACGGCTCCGGCCTCAGGTCGGTCAGCCTCGGCCACGCCCACCCGCGCGTGACCGAGGCGGCGCGCCGGGAACTCGACCGTGGCAGCAATTTCGTCCGGCCGTCCGTCGTGGAGGTCGAAGCCGCGGAACGCTTCCTGGCCACGGTGCCGACCGCGGAGATGGTGAAGTTCGCGAAGAACGGCTCCGACGCCACCACCGCCGCGGTGCGCCTCGCCCGCGCCGCCACCGGGCGTGCGCGGGTGGCCCTCTGCTCCGACCATCCGTTCTTCTCCGTCGACGACTGGTTCATCGGCACCACGCCGATGTCCGCCGGCATCCCGGCGGCGACCAACGAGCTGACCGTGGCGTTCCCCTACGGGGACCTGGCCGCCACGGAGGAGCTGCTCACCCGGTACCAGGACGAGGTCGCCTGCCTGATCCTCGAACCCGCCACCCACACCGAGCCGCCGCCCGGGTACCTCGCCGGTCTGCGCGAGCTGGCGGACCGGCACGGCTGTGTACTGATCTTCGACGAGATGATCACCGGTTTCCGCTGGTCCGAGGCCGGCGCCCAGGGCCTGTACGGCGTCGTCCCCGACCTCTCCACGTTCGGCAAGGCGCTGGGCAACGGGTTCGCCGTCTCGGCGCTGGCCGGGCGCCGCGAGCTGATGGAGCGGGGCGGGCTGCGTCACTCCGGCGACCGGGTGTTCCTGCTGTCCACCACGCACGGCGCGGAGACGCACTCCCTGGCGGCCGCGATGGCCGTACAGAGCACCTATGCCGAAGAGGGCGTCACCGCGCGGCTGCACGCCCTCGGTGAGCGGCTGGCCGCCGGTGTCCGCGACGCCGCGGCCGGCATGGGCGTCGGCGACCACATCGTCGTGCGGGGCCGGGCCAGCAACCTGGTCTTCGCCACCCTCGACGAGAACGGGCAGCCGTCGCAGCCGTACCGCACCCTGTTTCTGCGCCGGCTCCTCGCGGGCGGGGTGCTGGCCCCGTCGTTCGTGGTGAGCAGCGCGCTCAGCGACGCCGACATCGATCACACCGTCGACGTGGTGGCCCAGGCGTGCGCGGTGTACCGGAAGGCGCTGGATGCCGCCGACCCCACCCCCTGGCTGGTGGGACGACCGGTGAAGCCCGTGTTCCGCCGCCTGGCGTGACGTGAGGTGAGGTGACGTCAGCGACGCTCCAGTCGACCGGCCTCGGCCGTCCGACCGCCCAGTCGGTCGGCCGTCCGGTCGACCAGCCACGCGGTCGCCGGTGTCACCGCCAGCGCGGTGCACCAGCCGCCGAGGACGTCGGTCGGGTAGTGCGCGCCCAGGGCGACCTGTGCCCAGCCCATGGCGGCGCCGGCGACCAGCGCCGCGGCGAGCACGAGGAGCGTGCCGGCCGTCCTGCCGAGGCCGAGCAGACCGGTCGCGAGCAGCGCCACGACGACGGCGAGCGCGGTGGCGAAGGCGGTGTGCCCGCTCGGGTAGGACAGGTTCTCGCCGTGGATGGTCCGTCCGACCAGGGACTTGAGCAGGGTCGCCGTCACCACGGTCAGGCCGGCGCCGGCGACGGTGAGCACCGCCGCGCGGGGACGCCGGAGCAGCAGGCAGCCCGTCACGACGGCCAGGACCAGCGTCGCCGCTCCCACGGGCTCCCCCAGGAAGTCCGTGGCCAGGGCGATGTGCCGCCACGGCGGCCCCACGCCGTACACCGCCGCCTCGATCCGCGCGTCGGCCGTGCCGGGCTCGCTGTCGTCGGCGTACAGGACGCCGAGCACGAGCACCACCAGTGCGGCGAGGACCGCGAGGGGCCCGAGCCACCCGCGCAGCGACAAAGGCAGCGCCGCGGGCGCCGTCCGGCCGGTCATACGTCCGCCGGCCCGGCCGGACGGAGTAAGTGCCAACTCCCCACCTTCGAGCCCCCGTTGTGTCTGGCCCGGCTCGCTTGGGAGCCGTCGGCCCGTCCATCGTCCTGGTCGAGGACATCGGAATCATTCTCTGCTCGCCACCCTAACCAACGGTGCGGTCGCGGCACACGGCCGCAGGAAGATCCATGTGTCGACATGTCGCGTGGCGGAGAGCGGGCTCCCGGTTCGGGCGGTGGAGTTCGGCGAAGGGGCGACCGTCCGCCGTCCACCGACCGGTGACGATCCAGCCGGCGGTCTCGGCGGCGCCCAGCAGGGCGGTCGGGCCGACGCGGGCCCAGGGGAAGGGGCGTCCATGGCGGCCGCGGGCGTCCTCGACACGGACGGTGAGGCGCTCGTCCACGTCGTCGGCGGCGGCCTCGGCCAGCAGGCGGCCACCGGGGCGGACCAGGTCCCGCAGGCGGGCGAACAGGGCGGCCGGGTCGCCGCCGATCCCCACGTTGCCGTCCATCAGCAGGACGGTGCCCCAGCGGCCCTCACGCGGCAGGCGGTCGAAGACGGAGCGCCGCAGGGCGGTTCCGCCGTGGCGCCGGGTCCGGGCGACGGCGGCCGGACTGACGTCCACCCCCAGCGCCGGTACGCCGTCGGCGGCGAGGGCGGCCACCAGACGGCCCGGGCCGCAGCCGACGTCCAGGACGGGTCCGGCGCAGCGGCGCAGGACACCCGTGTCGGCGGGGTCGGGGCCGGCGCACCACCGCTCCACGTCCAGCGGGATCAGCTCTGCCGCACCGAGGGCGGGGGGCGCCAGGCGGCGCAGGTACAGCGGGCCGCGGCCGGTGCGCAGGGCCCGGGCGTAGGGGTCGGCCGTCCAGGGCTCGCCGGGCCGGGCGGGGGGCGGGAGGAGCACCGGTGGACGCGGCCCCGCCATCGGCGACCCGCCCCGCTCGACGGCGTCCACGGAGGAAGGAGATGTCTCGATCACCCCACTCACCCTACGAACGCAAAGCGGGCATAAGGGGTTTGGTCTCCTTACGGATCGCTGACGTCGCCGGACCCCGCGACACGCGGACGCGGGACCGCAACGGGAGGCCCGCCGGGCTCACCTCACCCGGCCCGCAGGGGGGCCGCCGCGAACTCCGCCATCCCCTCGGCGAAGCCGACCCGGGCCTTCCACCCCAGTTCGTCGCGGAGCCTGCGGGAGGACGCGGTGATGTGGCGGACGTCGCCGAGCCGAAACTCCCCGGTGACGACCGGCGCCGGACCGCCGTACGACGCGGCCAGGGCGGCGGCCATCTCCCCCACCGTGTGCGGCACCCCGCTGCCGACGTTGTAGGCCCGCAGGACGCCCTGCGCCACGCCGTCCAGGCCGTCCAGGCCGTCCAGCGCGGCGAGGTTGGCGTCGGCCACGTCCCGCACGTGCACGAAGTCCCGCCGCTGCCCGCCGTCCTCGAAGACCCGCGGCGCCTCGCCGCGCCCGAGGGCGGAGCGGAACAGGGACGCGACGCCCGCGTACGGGGTGTCGCGCGGCATGCCGGGCCCGTACACGTTGTGGTAGCGCAGTGCCGCCGCCCTGCCGTTCGTCGCGCGGGCCCACGCGGCGGCCAGATGCTCCTGGGCCAGCTTCGTGGCCGCGTACACGTTACGGGGGTCGGCGGGCGCGTCCTCGTCCACGAGACCGGGGGCGAGCGGCTCACCGCAGTGCGGGCAGGGCGCGTCGAAGCGCCCCGCCTCCAGGTGGGCCACCTCGCGCGGGCCCGGCCGTACGACACCGTGCCGGGAGCACTCGTAGCGGCCTTCGCCGTACACCACCATCGAGCCGGCCAGCACAAGCCGGCGCACGCCCGCGTCGGCCATGCCGGCCAGCAGGACCGCCGTGCCGAGGTCGTTGCAGCCGACGTAGTCCGGGGCGTCGGCGAAGTCCTTGCCCAGGCCGACCATCGCGGCCTGGTGGCAGACGGCGTCCACACCGCGCAGGGCGTCGGCGACCGCGGCCGCGTCGCGGACGTCGGCGTGCCGGTGGTCGATCCCCTCGGGAATCGGCGGAGCGGTGCGATGGGCGGCGGGCAGCAGGGCGTCGAGGACGCGCACGGCGTGCCCGGCGCCGGTGAGGGCGGTGACGAGGTGCGAGCCGATGAAGCCCGCGCCTCCGGTGACCAGGATCAACATGCCACCGACCGTAGGGCCGGGGAGCCGCCCGTGGGCCGCGCGGCGCGGCGACGTCAGGGGTTCGTAAGCCTTCGCGGCAGGGGCTACGACGGTGGCCGTCGGCGGCGAGCCCTCCGGCGTGCCGCCGTCGACAGTGCCGTCACCGCGGCCACGGCCGCCAGGGCGATCAGCCAGTTGCGCGGGTAGTCCAGCGGCAGCACCGAGGAGTTGGCCCGCGGCCCCGGGCGCAGCAGCACGGGCAGCGCGACGACCGTCAGCGAACCCGCGACGATCAGCGCCGCGCGGACCGGGCCGCGCAGCCCACCGCGCACCAGCACCAGACCGGCCAGCAGCACGGCCGGCGCGATCAGCGCGTCGTGCAGGACGACCGCCCCGCCCAGCCAGACCACGACGTCGGTCAGGTCGCGGACGTCGAGCAGCAGGGACACACCGACGCCCATGAGCGCCGCACCGGCCGCACCCGCGAGGAGACGCGTCACCTTCATGACAGCACCTCCAGCCGGCCCACCCACTTGGTCTGGAGCACACCGGGCCGGTTGGGTGCGATGAGCCGGGCCGGGTAGCCGTGGTCCGGGTGGAGTTCCGCGCCGTTCAGACGCAGGGCGAGCAGGGTCAGCGGGTCCCGGGCGTGCCGGTGCCCCATCTCCGACACCCGGTAGCCGCCTCGCAGTTGCAGGGAGACCACCCGCACCCGCGCGTGCGGTGGCGCGCCCGCCCGCTCCAGGAGATCCGCGATCCGCACGCCCGTCCAGTGCGCCGACCTGCTCCAGCCCTCCACGCAGGCGATGGGCAGCTCCACCTCGTGCTGGGGAAGGGCCCGCAGGTCGTCCAGCGTCAGCGTGTACGGCCGCGGGCCGTCGACGGCCAGGCGGTACGCCTCGCCGGGGATCCGGCCGACTCCGGCGGCCGCGGCGGTCCGGTTGACGGGCAGGGCCTGGGGGCCCTCGTCGGGGTCGCGGGGCGCGAACAGAATGAGGTCCTTCAGCGGGGTGAAGGACTGGCCCACCGTGGTGAGGGTGACGGCGCCGACCGCCGCGCCCACCGCCGCGAGCAGCGACCGGCGGTCACGGCCGTCGGACGCGGGCAGGGCGAGGGTGCCGGGCGACCGCCGGCTCCAGTGCGCCCGGATCTCGGGCGCCTGGACCGCGACATGCAGGACCAGCGCCCCGACGACCAGCCACGCGACCGCGTAGTGCACCGGCACGAACGAGAACGGCCACGGGTACCACTGGGCCGTGTTCAGCAAGCCGGTCGCCGGCTCGAAGAGGGCCCCGGCGACGAGCACCGCGACCGACAGACGCTCCAGGGCGTGCCGGACCGACCGCAGCGCCGGCCGGGCGAACAGCCGCGGGTACACGGTCCACAGCTTGGCGAGCAGCAAGGGGATCGCGGCGATGCCGGAGGCGACATGCAGGCCCTGGGTGAGCCGGTAGCCCCACGAGGGACGGCTCGGCAGGCCGTCGGCGAGCCAGCCCGGCGGATGCTGCATGAGATGGCTGACCAGACCGGTGAGGAAGCACACCGTGAACGCCAGGCCCAGCCACCGGCCGAGCGAGGTGGCCGTGCGGGCGTCATGCAGTCCGCCCTTGAACACCGGCGGGGAGACACGCAGTTTCATGCTCTCCATCCCACCGGTCGCGGGACCGCATCGGAACAAGGGAATCCTTACGGACCAGGGACGTCTCCTCGTCGCCGGTGGTGCGGTGCGGGCCGGTGCCGGCCGTGTCAGCCGCCGTGGACCAGTCGTGCGGTGACCGTCTTGGGGCGCTGGTACTCGTGCAGGGCCAGTGCGCTCAGGTCCGTGCCGTGGCCCGAGGCGCCCCGGCCGCCGTGCGGGAGTTCGGCGCTCTGCACGAGATGGCAGTTGAGCCAGGCCTCCCCCGCGTTCAGCCGGCCGGCGAGATCCAGCCCCGTGGTCAGGTCACGGGTCCACACGCTCGCCGCCAGCGCCTGCGGGACACCGTCGGCCAGCGCCACCGCCGCGTCGAGGTCCTGCGCCCACTGCACGGTGAGCAGCGGGCCGAAGACCTCCTCCAGCACCGCCGGATCGTCGTCGGGGAGGTCGGCCAGGATCCGGGCGGGCCGCCAGAAGCCGTTCTCCTCCCCGGGCCTCGGGGCGATGCCGGCCGCGAAGTTCCGCCCGGCGGCGGAGGACTTGACGATGCCGTCGTAACGGGCCAGCTGGTCGGGGTTGTTGAGCGGGCCGAAGTCCCGCCCCGCGAGGCGTTCCCGGGCCGCCGCGGCCAGCTTCTCCACCGCCTGCTCGTAGTTCTCGCGCAGGGTGATGACCCGGGCGGGGGCGGCGCAGCTCTGCCCGGCGTTGTAGGTGCAGGCGTCGGCCAGCCGCGTCCAGGTGTCGTCGGGCGCGTCGGGCAGGACGAGCGCGGGGGCGTTGCCGCCGAGTTCGAGACTGACCCGGCGGCCGCCGGCACGCGCCGCCACATCGGCCCCGGCCGCCGCGCTGCCGGTGAACGCCACCATGTCGACGTCGGCCTCGACCAGCAGCCGGCCGGTCCGCCGGTCGCCCGTCACGGCGGTGAGGACGGCGGGGCCGAGCGCTTCGGCGGCGTGTTCGGCGAGGAGTTCCAGGGTGTCGGAGGTGGTCTCCGCGGGTTTGGCCACCACCGTGTTGCCGGCGGCCAGGGCCGGCGCGCACCGCCAGGCGGCCATCATCAGCGGATAGTTCCAGGGCACGACGACACCCACGACCCCGAGGGGTTCCCAGCGCACCCAGCTCTCGTGGCCGTCGATCAGCCGTCCGGCGGCCGGTGCCGACTGGGCGCGGACGGCGGAGGCGTAGAACCGGAAGAGGTCCGCGACCTGGGCCACCTCGCCCGCCGTCTCGCTGTCCGGCTTCCCGGTCCCGGAGGCCTCCCGTGCGACGTAGGCCGGGGCATGTTCCTCCAGCAGCGTGGCCAGCCGCTCCAGCCGGCGCGACCGCTCCCTGGGGGTGAGGCCGCGCCAGCCGGGCAGGGCCGCGCGGGCGGCGGCGACCGCGGACCGCACCTCGTTCTCGCGGGCGACGGGGGCGGTGCCCCGGACCCGGCCGGTGCGGGGGTCGATGAGGGTGGTGTTCACGGTGCGGTTGCCTCCATGGTTCCGTTCACGGGCGATCGGCCCGCTCGGCGAGCGGGTGCCGGTTCACAGGTCGTACGCCCGCAGCCACAGCTCCAGGGTGAGCACCAGCCACAGCTTGCCGCCCTGCCGGGGCAGCAGCGCGCCCCGGCCGCGCATCCAGGTCCGTACGGTGTCGGGCCGGAAGAGCCCCCGGCGTCGGGCGGCCCGGCCGAGCAGCAGATCGCCGACCGGCTCGCGCAGCGGCCCGCTCAGCCACTGCTGCACCGGCACCCTCATCCCGCTCTTGGGGCGGTCCACGACGGTGGCGGGCAGCAGATCCCGTACGGCTTCCTTCAGCACCCATTTCTCGGCGGTGCCCCGGAGTTTGAGGGCGGGCGGGGTGGCGAAGGCGTGGTCCACCACCCGTCGGTCGAAGAGCGGGGCGCGGCCCTGGATCCCCTGGGAGGCGGTCAGCCGTTCGACCTTGGTGAGGATGTGATGGGCGCCCTTGGTCCGCAGGTTGCAGTGGAGCAGCTGGTTGAGGAGGTGGGTCATGCGGTCGGGGCCCGTCAGATAGGGCTCGACGAAGCGTTGCGGGGGCGGCGCGGACTCCAGCGCGGACAGCGCGTCGGCGGTCAGCAGGTCCGCAAGGTCGGTCCCGCACTTTCGGTAGGAGCGCAGATAGGCGGTGGCCCGGTCCTCGTACCAGGGCGACCCGGGCGCTCCCGGAGCCCCGGCGTGCATCTCCTGGACCAGCATCGGGAGGTTCTTCGGCCCGCCGAACACGGGGTCTCCGCCCTCCCCGTTGAGGGCGACACTCAGCCCGTCCGCCGCGACCGCCTCGGCGAGCATCAGGTTCGGCACGGTCAGGGGGTCGCCGACCGGGCTGTCGAGCAGGGCGGCCGTGTCGGCGAGGCGGGCGGCGACCGCCTCGCCGGAGACCGTCAGCACCCGGTGCCGGGTGTGACAGTGGGCGGCGACGAGGCCCGAGTAGCCGAGTTCGTTGGGGAGTTCGTCGCCGAAGCTGATGGAGTAGGTGCGCACGGGGTGGCTGTGCAGCTTCGCGGCGAGCGCGGTGACCAGCGAGCTGTCGATGCCGCCGGACAGCAGGACACCGACGGCCTCGGCCTCGGGCAGCCGTCGTGCGGTGGCCTCTTCGAGGAGGGCACGCAGGGCGAGAACGTGATCGTCGGAGCTGTCGGATCCGTGGGATTCGTCGGCCCCCTGCTCGGGGATGCGTTCCTGGGGTTCCCAGTGGACCGTCTCGGTCACGGTCCCGTCGGCGGCCAGCCGCAGCACCCGGCCGGGCAGCACCTCGCGCACGCCCTCCAGCAGCGTCTCCTCGCCCGGCAGATAGGCGAAGGTGAGGAAGGAGCGTACGGCGGACAGGTTCACGCGGGTGCCCAGCGCGGGCCAGCGGCGCAGGGCGCGCAGGGAGGTGGAGGCGGCCCAGGCGTCGGCGGCACGGGCGTAGAAGAGGGTGCGGGCGCCGACGTGGTCGCGGATCAGCACGAGGTCGCGGCCGTCGAGGACGGCGAGCGCGAACATGCCCTCGGCCAGCGCGACGCCCTGTTCGCCGAGCCGGGCCCAGCAGCGCAGCAGCAGTTCGCCGTCACGGGCGCCGGGTGGGGCGGGGGCGCCGTCGGCGGCCAGCGCGGCGAGGAGTTCGGCGCGGTTGTGCAGGGTGACCTCTCCGACGGCACGCATCCCGTGCGCGTCGAACGGCCCCTGGGCATGACCGGGTTCGTCCCGCACGAGGGCCAGTCCGGGCGCGACGGCCGAGGCGCCCATCGCGGCGAGATGCGCGTCGGCGGGGCCGGGCCGGCCGTCGGAGCGCCGATGCCCGTTCTCCGTGGCGAGACAGACGCAGAAGCGCGCCATCGACAGGGTCCTTTCCTGTTGCCGGACGGCCGGAATTGCCGAACGGGTCGGACGTGCCGAACGGGCCGAACGGGCCGAACGGGCCGAACGGGCCGAACGGGCCGAACGGGCCGAACGGGCCGGTCCGGGGCGCGCGGCCCTCGTGTGCTGTGGCGCGTTCGGTCAGCCGAAGTCGTCGTCGCTCCAGCCGCCGTCGTCGTCGCCCCAGTCGCCGCCGTCCCAGTCGTCCCCGCCGCCGCCGCTCCCTCCCTCGGACGAGCTCTGCGCCTGCCGGCGCAGTTCCTCTTCCTCCTCGGGTGTGAGGTCGAGCGGCGGAAGCTGGGAGGCGGTGACGGCGAGTCCCGCCACGCCGAGGCCGACGAGGGCGGCCCCCATCCGGCCGCCGAACGACGTCCGGTTGACCATGAGGGTCTCGCCGCGCCCCCAGAGGGTCCGGCCGTAGCCGATGTCCCGCCCGTAGGTCACCGTGCCATCGGCGAGCGTCCGCTTGACGATCTTCTTGCCCAGCAGTTCGTCGGTGCCCGCGCCGCCCCGATCGTCGTGCCAGTGCACCACGCCGCCGGAGCCGCGCCGACGCCACTCCTGCCGGCCGTCCTCGTAGGTGCGGTGGACACTGCCGTCGGCGAGCAGTTCGTCCGTGTAGCCGACTTCGCGTGGGCGGATCATGCGCTTCGGTCCTTGGGTCTGCGGTGCTCGGGCATACGGTCACAGGTCGTCGTACGGTCGTCGGGGCGGGGTCGGCCTCGGGGGCGGGTCATCCGTCGGGCCAGGTCATGAAGCCGGCGGTGCGCAGTTCACGCAGATCGCCCCAGACGGACTGACGGGCCGGCCGGGGGCCGCGGGTGAGCCGGAGCACCGCCCGCAGGAGCCGGGCCGGCGGTACCGCGGCGACCTCGGCGAACCGGCCCCCGGCGAGCCAGGCGGCCTCGGCGGGCCTGAGGCCGCGCGGCAGCGGTGCGAGCGGCGGCACCGGGGCGGGCCTGCGCCCGGACACCAGGCGCAGGGCCTCGGCGTGCCGGGGCACAAGACCGAGCGAGGCGACCCGGGCGGAGGCCGGTCCCAGCGCGTCGCGCACCCGGGCGGGCAGGGCGATCCCGGTGGGGCTCGCGTCGTGCAGGACGTGCACGGTGGCGCCTTCGGCCCGCTCCAGGGCTGCCACCAGCCGGGGGTCGAGCGGCAGATCGTCCTCGGCGCTCAGGACGGGACAGGCCGCCTCCAGGTGCGCGTGGTTGGCCAGCAGCATCCCGGCGATGGCACGGTCCTGGCAGATCAGCAGCCGGGGCAGCCCGTAGGCGTAGAGGTCGGGTTCCCGGGCCGGGCCGCCGATCGTCGGGGCGGCGGTCACCGGAGCGGGGAGCAGTCCGGCCGGTTCCCTGCCGCGCAGCGCCTCGGTGAACCGGGACAGGCGCAGCGGCGGGGCCGGGCTGTGCGGGATGCGCCGCACCGGTGCGGGTGTCGGACGCAGGACGCGGCAGGTCTCGTAGTACAGCTGCCGCTCGGTGAAGCGGAGGTTCCCGGGTGCGGCGGCGCGCCGTGCGGCGACGGTGATCGCCCGCTCCAGCAGCAGCCGGCCGACCGGGGTCGTGGACGTCGGCATGTCAGTTCCCGTCCTTCGCCGGTGGTTCCGCAGGCCGCGGCCAGGTCATGAACCCGACCGCCGCGGCCTTGTCCTGCTCGCCGTCCGAGGCGCCGCGGGCCTTGTCCACGGCGCGCTCCACGGCCGACTCCACCAGGGCGGGCGGAGCCGCGGCGACGGGGCTGAACCAGCCCTCGACCAGCCAGGCGGCGTCCCTCGGGGCGTGCTCCTCCATCCGCCGCAGCCAGGCGGGCGGTTCCGTCCGCAGGTGCGCGGGGGGTTCCTCGTGGAGCGTCAGGACCCGGCGGTCGCCGGCGACCGCCCGCACCGGCAGCCCGGCGTCCACGACGACCTGCCCGGGCCGGCTCGCGCGGGCGTCGGCGACCAGTTGGAGGCCGCTCGCACTCGCGTCGTGGAGCACCACCACGGGCCCGGTCCCGGTCAGTTCCTCCAGCTCGGCGGCGACCGTGAGGTTCAGCCGTCGCGGAAATCCGTTGGCCGCGAGGAAGACGCGGACGGCCGGGTCCGGGCAGAGCAGTGCGACCGTCTCCGAACGCGGTTCCCCGCCCGTGCGCCGGCCCGTGCCCCGGCTGTCCCGGCTGTCCTCGTCAGGGGTCCGGTACGTCCGGTCGTCCACGATCCCGGGCGGCAGGCTTCCGTACACCTGGACCCATCGCCCGCAGATCATCGTGCGGAACTCGCTCGGCGAGGGCGACAGATGCGCACCGGCGCGGCGCGCGGGCCGGTACGGCTTGCCACGCGCCACCACGTACAGGAGCACGGCCGCCCCCGCGCTCCCCCACCAGACGAGGCCGGCGGAGGGCATGTCCGCCACGAGGAAGGCGAGCGCCACGAGCCCGGCGGCCAGGACGGTCCCCACCACGCGCCCCACCCATGGCCGGCGTCCGCTCTCCGGGGTCTTCGGCCAGGTGTGATGGGCGGTCCGGGCCAGGTACCCGAACTGGGTGACGGTGACCTTGCGGCGGCCGCCGTCGGTCAGCTTCTCGGCGACACGCCGGATGCGGGTGTCGTGCATGCCCCGGCCGTGCACCTTCGGGTCGAGGGCGAAGGGGCGCTCGCAGGTGGCGCACACCTGGCCGGCGCGTTCCTTGAGCAGCAGGGAGGCGTGGCAGTGGGGGCAGATCATCCGCCCTCCTCGGCCGGCTCGTCCGTTCTCCCCGGCCGGGTCATCCGGCCTCCTCGGGCCAGGTGAGGAATCCGAGGGAGGCGGCTCGGCGCCGCTCCGGATCGGCCGCGGCGCCCGCCTTCTCGACGGCCCGGGAGACGACGGCCAGCAGTTTGGCGGGCGGCACCCCGACGAGCGGGAAACCCCAGCCCCCGCCCAGCCACTTCAGCTGCGCCGGGGTGAACTCACCGCTCTGCCGAAGCAGTTGCACGATGCCCGCGTCCGGCGCGCCGCCGCGCACGGGTACCGCGCGTTCCAGGCCGTGCACGGCGCCGAGCGGCAGGCCGATGTCGACGACCGGGCGTCCGGGCTGCGCGGTGCGGACCCGGTGGGCGAGCAGCAGGCCCTCGGCGTCGGCGTCGTGGAGCACCAGGACGGGTCCCCGGCCGGGCAGGGCGCCCGGGGCGGCCGCCAGGGTGAGCCCGTGGCGGGTGGTCAGGCCGGCCGCGTCGAGGAAGACGGCGACGGACCGGTCGGGACAGAGCAGGACGAGCCCGTCGCCCCGGGTGCCCGGGGTGCCCTGGGACGGAGGGTGGCTGTCGTCGATCACGCCGGGCGGCAGGGAGCCGTAGACGCTCTTCCACTCCGCCAGCGGGCCGGTGCGGAAGGCCTCCCGGGTGAGCCGGGGCCGGCCCCGGCCCACACCCCTCACCTGTGCGACGACGAAGCCCAGCGCCGCGAGCAGCGACAGGCCGCCGACGACGGCGAAGAGGGTGACGTCGGAGCCCAGTCCGACGAGCACGGCGACGATCCCGATGATGATCAACGCGACGGCGCAGCCCATCTCGACCCGGGTGTCCCGCAGCGACCTGCGGGACAGCGCGTACCACAACTGCCCCGTCGTGCAGGGCACCCGGCCGCCGTCGGTGAGCTTGAGGGTGATCCGGCGGACCCGGAGGTCGTTCAGGCTCAGCGGGTTGGTCTTGGGGTCCAGGGCGTACCTGCGCCCGCACTTGCCGCAGACGTTGCCGGGCCGCTCCTTGCGCAACAGGGACATCTGGCAATGCGGACAGATCACCGTCGGTCCTCCAGTCCCTGCGCGACCCTGCGCAGCCGGGCGGCCAGTCGCTCCCGCACGGTGGTCACGCCCGGCCCGCGCACCTCCTGGACCCGCTCGATGTCGCGCAGGGCGGCGGCGAGTTCGAGGTAGCCGGCGCGGGCGAGGGTGCCGGTGCGGGCGCCGGGGGGCGCGGTGGTGGCGCCGTGCGGCGGACCGGCCGCCCTGCGCTCCGCCTCGGGGGCGGTGATCGCGTAGTCCTCGTGATCGATGCCGTAGCCGGTGTTGGCGGCCAGGATGGTCAGCGGGGTGGTGTCCCGGTTGGCGAAGGAGTGCGGCATCATCTCCGGGATCCGGATCAACCCGCCCGGCGCGAGCGGGACCTCGGTGACCTTGCCGCGCTCGCTGTCGTACAGGCCGCAGGCCGCGTAGCCGAGGCTGAGGACGAAGTGCTCCCCGCCGTGCGCGTGCGGGGTGAAGGCGCTGCGAGGGCCGACGATGCCGAGTTTGACGGTGGCGTTGGAAGGGCGCTCGGGGGACGTGGCCGCGTCCCCGACGAGGTAGTGGGCGAACTGCCCGTCGTCGATGAACCGCAGGAGGTCCCGCTCGGGTCCCAGGTCCCGGGCGCCGTCACGGTCGGCGAGGACGACGGAGCCGTCGGCCCGCAGCCGGTACAGCCGCACGCCGCGGGGCAGCTCCCCCGGCCCCCCTCGACCGTCCGGCGTGTCCGATATGGCCGGGTCCGCCGTGCCTGACACCTCTTCACGCGTGCTGCCGAACAAGCGCGCCTCCCCCACGTGCCGCTCCCGTACGCATGCGATGGTAAGCCGCTGATCCGGAATGCGACGAGGTCACGCGGGGACCAACGGGCGACATCGGACCGAACGGCGGGTGAACGGAACCCCCGCGCGCGAGCGTCCCCGCGCCGGCGGTCCGTGGCGGCGGTCCGCGGCGGTCCGCGGCGGTCCCTCTTCCCGAAAGGATGAATGCCCCGTCGGCACGGCGTGTCGCGGAGGCGGGAGCCAGCACGCTTCGTCTCCGGGAACCGTGCGGCGGACGTCAGGGGGCAGGTGTGGCAGAGCGGCAGCGGCCGACTTCGTTACGGGACCGGGCGCGCTACCTGTTCGACCGGACCCTCGCGCGCAGCACGGGGGCGCTGCTCGGATGGCTGGCCGTGGGCTGTCTGGCGATCGTCGTCCCCGTCAGCGCCCTGCTGGTGTGGACGGACCCGGACGCGCCGCGCTCCCTGTCCGGCCGGCTCACGGCCGTGTGGCGCACCAGCGCGGAGACCCTGCGCCTGGGCGGGGTGACGGGCGCGCCGCTGCGGATGCTGCTGTCCGTGCTGCTCGGGCTGATCACCCTGCTGTGCGTGTCGACGCTGGTGGGAGTGATCACCACGGGTCTCGGCGACCGGCTGACGGAACTGCGGCGGGGCCGTTCGACGGTGCTCGAGCGGGATCACGCGGTGGTGCTGGGCTGGTCGGACCAGGTGTTCACGGTGGTCGGGGAGCTGATCGCCGCCCGGGCCGACCGGGGGCGGGGCGTGGTCGCCGTCCTCGCCGACCGGGACACGGCCGAGATGGAGGCGTCGCTGACGGCCGGGCCGGACGCCGTCGGTGCCGTCCGGCTGGTCTGCCGTACCGGGTCGCTGACGGATCCCGAGGCCCTCGGGCTGGTCACCCCGGACGCGGCCGCCTCGGTGCTGGTCCTGCCGGCCGAGGGCGCCGACGCGGACCTGGAGGTCGTACGGATCCTGCTGGCGCTGCGGGCGTTGCTCGGTGTCCGGACGGGGCCGCCGGTGGTGGCGGCCGTACGGGACGAGCGCTATCTGTCGGCCGCGCGGCTGGCGGCCGGGCCCCGCGGGACCGTGCTGGAGACCGATCTGACGACGGCGCGTCTGCTGGTGCAGTCGGCGCGGCGTCC
Organism: Streptomyces phaeofaciens; assembly: GCF_014648915.1. GTDB lineage: Bacteria > Actinomycetota > Actinomycetes > Streptomycetales > Streptomycetaceae > Streptomyces > Streptomyces phaeofaciens. The sequence continues at coordinate 146,483 of NZ_BMSA01000015.1, forward strand.
CGGGCTGTCGGCGGCGCTGCGCGACCTGCTGGACTTCGCCGGCGCCGAGTTCCGGGTGGTGGACGCGGCGGATTCCCTGGTGGGCCTGCCCTTCGCGGAGATCGCGTCGTGCTTCGAGGTGTCCTGTGTCGTCGGGTTCCTGACGGCCGACGGCCGTCCGCTGATCGTTCCGCCGCCGGGGACCGTGCTCGGGCCCGGGGACCGGCTCGTGGTCGTCGCCCGGGACGCCTCGCCCGTCCCGCCCGTCGACTGCCGCGCGTACGTCGACCGCACGGCCGTGGCGCCGCCCGGACCGCGGCCGGAGGAGCCCTCCCGGGTGCTGCTGCTGGGCTGGAACCGCCGCGCGCCGCTGGTCGTCGACCTCCTGCGCCGCACCGCCCTGCCGGGATCCCGCCTCGACGTGGTCACCGGCCCGGACGCCGGCCCCCCGCGGCCCGTCACCCCACCGGACGAGAGCGGGCGGCTCGACGTCGTGCACCACCCGGGCGACCCGATCCGGCCCGAGACGCTGCGCGCCCTCGACCTGTTCGGCTACGACAGTGTCGTCGTGTCGGCCGGGGAGGTGGGGGCCGGTCCCGAGCGGCCCGACGACCGGACTCTGCTGACGCTGCTGATGCTGCGGTCGCTGGAGGAGGAGGTGGGCCGGGCGCTACCGGTGGTCGCCGAGCTGTGCGACCACCGCAGCCGGGCGCTGGCGCCGCTGGGTCCGGCGTCCGACACGGTCGTCCGGGGCGAACTCACCGCGCTGCTGATGACGCAGATCTCCCAGAGCCCCGAACTGGCCGTGGTGTTCGAGGAGGTCTTCGCCGCCCGGGGCGGTGCGCTCGCCCTGCGCCCGGCCGGGCACTACGTGCTGCCGGGCCGTGAGGCGTCCTTCGCCACGGTGGTGGCGGCGGCCCTGGAGCGCGGCGAGTGCGCGATCGGATACCGCGCGCACGGTCCGCGCACCGCCCGCCGTGACGACGGTGTCCGGCTCTGCCCCCACAAGGCCGAACGGCGCGTCTGGGGCACCGGGGACGAGGTCCTCGTCGTGTGGGCGGGCCCCGCCGACAGGGGTGGCGCGGGCGGTGCGGACGACCGGGTGCCGCGGATGCGCCGGTCCCACGAGGGGGGCGACTCACCGGCCGGTGTGCCGCTGGGGTGAGCGCGTTCAGTCGCGCACGGGCGGGTTCTCGGCGGACGCGGCGGCGGCCGGACCACCCGGGTGGCGCAGCGCGCAGAAGAACCCGATGCCGAGGGCGACGGCCATGCCGTAGAACACCCGCTGATTGGCCTCGGCGAAGTCCATGCGGATCGCGGACATGGCGTCGCGCAGGGTCGTCGCGACCCGGCCGTCGCCGGTGGGCGTGCGGGAGTCCGCGTTGCCGGTGACCGCCTCGGTCACGTCCCGGGCCACGGAGTGCGCCGTGTCGGAGGGGACTCCGCGCTGCTGGAGGGTGTCCACGACGTTGTCGGTCATGGTGTGCGTCAGCAGGGTGCCGTAGATCGCCATGCCGACGCACGCCGCGTAGTTGCGGACGGTCTGGGTGATGCCGGTGACCTCGCCGTAGGAGGCGTCGACGGCACGGTTGACGGCGTCCGTCGAGGCCGGGGCGAGGAGAAAGCCGATGCCCGCGCCGGCCAGCGCCGCGTAGGGCCACTGGTCGTGCATGGACAGGTCGGTGAGCTTGCCGGCCCAGAGCGCGAAGCCGACGGCACCGACCGCGCAGCCCGTCTTCAACGCCGGCCGGGCGCCCCGCTTGTCGAGGATCCGCCCGCCCCACTGGGAGGCGATCGCGAACCCCACGAAGAAGTACAGCAGGTACAGGGCCGCCTGGTTGGGCGAGGCGCTGAGGGAGACCTGGGCGTACACCGAGGCGAAGAAGAACAGCGGGACGAACGCCAGCATGGCGAAGAACAGCACGAGCGCGTCCACGGTGAAGGCGCGGTCGCGGAAGACCGCGAGATTGACCAGCGGGTGACGGGTGCGCAGTTCGTAGCGGCAGAAGACGTACAGCACGGCCAGACCGCCCACGATGCAGGCCCAGGTCGCCACGCTGTCCCAGCCCCAGGCGGACGCCTGCTGGAAGCCGAGGACACTGGCTCCCATCCCGACGGCGATCAGCACCGCGCCCCTGACGTCCAGCGACTCCGCGCGCCGCCGGTCGGAGATGTGGGCGATCGCGGTGAGCACGAGCGCGACGATCGCGACGGGCACGTTGACCCAGAAGATCGCCCGCCAGGTCCACGCGGTCAGCCAGCCGCCGAGCAGCGGTCCCAGGGCCGTGAGGGCGCCGGTGAGGCCGAAGAACAGCGCGAGGGCGCGTCCGCGGCGCTCGACCGGGAACACCGCCACGACCACGGCGAGCGCGGCCGGGAAGAGCAGCGCGGCACCCAGCCCCTGGGTCGCCCGGAACACGATGAGCCAGGTCAGCGCGTAGTCGCCCCGCGGCACGCAGCCGCACAGGACGGAGGAGACGACGAAGACGAGGGTGCCCGCGACGACGATCCGGCGCGGTCCCCACAGGTCGGCGAGGCGTCCGCCGAGGGCGAAGAAGGCGGCCAGGGAGAGCAGATAGGCGTTGACCACCCACTGCATGCCCGAGCCGGACAGTCCGAGTTCGGAGACGATGTCGGGCGCGGCGATGGACACGATCGTCTGGTCGATGAAGGTCATCGCCACCGCGAACATCATCGCCGCGAGCGCCAGCGGCTGGGAGGCCGCACGTCCGGCGCCGAGCGAGCCCTCGTCGCGGTGCGTGTGCGTTCGGCTCACCCGGCCAGTCTGTGCCGGGGCCGGTGGAGCCGCACGCCGGGCACGGCCGACCGGGGGTGGGTGGGTCCGGCGGGGCCGCGGTGCGTCGGGCCGGCCCCGGGTGCGTCCGGCAGGGTCCGGGTGCGTCCGGGGCCGTGGTGGGTCCGGCGGGGGCCGGGTGCGTCCGGCGGGGCCGTGGTGCGTCCGGTCGGCCCCGGGCGCCGCGCTGTGGTGCCGGAGCCACGACGTCACGAGGTGACGTATCCGGGCCTTCTGATGACGATGGAGCAGACCCGTGGGGCAGAACCCGTCGGTGGGCCCGGCTCCCGTCGGCCCCGCGAGTCGTCGCCCGAGGAGGAGAGCATGGCCCGGTCGAGCACGCCCCAGGACGCGCGGCCGAGCGCCGCCGGCACCCCCCGCAGAATCGCCCTGGACGGCGCGGGGGTGCGGTTGTCCGCGCTGCTCGCCGAGCCCTCCGGCGGTACGCCGCGGGCCGCCGTCGTCGCACTGCACGGCAGCGGCATGAACGCGGCGTACTTCCATGCCAGGGCCGACCCCCGGCTGTCGCTGCTGACCCTCGGACCGAGGCTCGGCTACACCGTCCTCGCGCTCGACCGGCCCGGCTACGGACGGTCCGCCACGGCGGTGCCGGACGGGCAGCGGCTGGCGGAGCAGACCAGGACCGTGCGGGCCGCGCTCGGGGACTTCGCCGCGCGCCACGCCACCGGTGCCGGCACCTTCCTGCTCGCTCACTCGTTCGGCGGCAAGGTCGCGCTGACCGCCGCCGCGGACGACGGTGTCCCGGGGCTGCTGGGGGTGGACGTGTCGGGCTGCGGCCACGAGTACGCCGTCGCGCCGCGCACGGTGTCGGACCTGGACGGACCGGAACGACGGCGCCGCAACTGGGGCCCCCTGCGGCTCTATCCACCGGGAACCTTCGCCGCCGGCGGGTCCTTCGTCGCCGCGGTGCCGCCGCGGGAGTACGCGGACCTCGAGGACTGGCCGCGGGTGCTCGACGCCGCGGCGCCGCGGATCCGTGTCCCGCTCCGGTTCACCTTCGCCGAGCACGAGGCCTGGTGGCGGCACGACGACAACCGGCTGCGGAGCCTGAAGACCCGTTTCACCGCGGCTCCCCGCGTGGTCGTCGACCGGCAGGCGGACGCCGGACACAACATCAGCCTCGGCTGGGCCGCCCGTTCGTACCATCTGAGCGCCCTGGCGTTCCTGGAGGACTGCCTGGTGAGCGACGAGGCGGCGCCGCCCCGGGCGAGGGTCTCCTGACCATGCCCCGAGGCATCGTCAAAACCGCCTTCCTGTCCCTGTCCGTACGCAACTTCCGGCTCTTCGCCGCCGGTCAGGTGCTGTCGGTGTCGGGCACCTGGATGATGATCGTCGGCCAGGACTGGCTCGTGCTGTCCCTCACGGACAGCCCGGGGACGGCCTTGGCCGCGGTGACCGCCGCCCAGTTCACGCCGATGCTGCTGCTGACGCTGTACGGCGGGCGGCTCGCCGACCGCCACGACAAGCGGCACCTGCTGATCCGGTGCAACGCCGCGTCCGGGGTCGTCGCGCTCGGTCTCGGGGTGCTGGTGGCCACGGACGCCGCCCGGATGTGGCACCTCCTGCTGTTCGGCTGCTGCCTGGGCACGGTGAACGCCGTGGAGGTGCCCACCCGGATGGCCTTCGTCGGCGAGCTGGTCGGCCCCGCGCTGCTGCCCAACGCCTCGGCGCTGAGCGCCGCCTACTTCAACGTGGCCCGGGTGGTGGGACCGGCGGTGGCCGGCCTGCTGATCGCGGTCTGCGGGGTGGGGCCGCTCATGCTGCTCAACGCCGTGAGCCATCTGGCCGTCATCGCGGCCCTGCGGCGCATGGACCCCGCCGCGGTGCTCCGGGTCCCGCCGGGTGCCCCGGGGCGGGTCGTCGACGGGCTGCGCTACGTCAGGGGGCGCCCCGACCTGGTCGTGACGCTGACGCTGGTGTCGTGCGTCGCCGTGTTCGGCATGAACTTCCACCTCACCCTGCCGTTGACGGCCAAGACCGTGTTCCACGCGGGTCCGGGCACGTTCGGCCTGCTCACCACGGCGTTCGCCCTGGGCTCGCTGGCCGCCGCGCTCGCCACGACGGCCCGCCGGACCCGCCCCTCCGCGCGCCTGGTGGCGACCACGGCCGTGGTGTTCGGCGCCCTGGAGACGGCTGCGGGCCGGGCCCCGGACTACTGGTCGGCGGCCGTCCTGCTGGCCGCGACCGGATGCGCGTCGATCGCCTTCGCGCAGGCGGCCAACCACCGGGTCCAGCTGGGCAGCGACCCGCGCTACCGCGGCCGCGTGATGGCGATCTACACCCTCATCCTCCAGGGCTCCACCCCGATCGGCGCCGTGCTGATCGGCTGGCTCACCACCCGGCTGGGCTCCCGCGCCGGGCTGTACGCCGGCGGCCTGCTCTCCCTGGTGTCGACGCTCGGTGTGCTGCTCGCCGCCCACGCGCGCCGACGGCACCTGCGGGTGCGCACGGAGAGTGAGCGCGCCCAGCCGGCCGCACGCCACCCGCGGTGACCGGCCGGTAGTACGTACCCCCGTACGTAGCTCTACGGATGTGTCCGCCCGCCGCCTCGGATTGGCTTGCCGTACGCCGGAGGGGATCGTCTCGCGTGCCCGCCCGTCGGCGGGTCCTCGGCGCCTTTGACGGTCGATCGCCGGACACCCCGGACCGAATGTCAGTGGCCGCCGCTAACGTTTCACCCATGGTCGCACTGGGGCCGGGATTCCCCCGGCTGAACTGTGCTTTCTTCTGATGCTCTTGACGCGGAAGGCTGTGGCTCGTGGGTTGGCTGTCGGCGGGTGACGGGTATGAAGTCGCCCTGGTGGAGGGGCGGGTGGCGGCACGCGCCACCTCGGGCCGGGCGGCGGGACGGCAGTTGAAATCGCTGCCGCGCGCGCTGAAGGACCACCCGGAGGTGGACCGGCTGCGGCGGTTCGCCGAGTGGCTGGACCGGCACGCCGCCGGGTGTGTCGCGCAGGTCGACACATGGATGGTGTCGTCACTGCCCGTGCCCACCCGCCTGCTGGCCCGGGTCTGGCCGGACGAGGCCTGGCAGTCGGCGCTGCGCGACCTGGCCGTGGTCGGCGACGACCCCGACGAGGTGGGCTTCCTGCGCGGCGCCACCGAGTCCGGCGAGCTGCGGATCGTGAACCTGGACGGCGAGACGGTCCGGCTGTCCCCGCGCACGGTGACGCTGCCCCACCCGGTCCTGCTGCCCGACCTCGACGACGTGCGGGAGTTCGCGGCGGAGCTGGGCATCGTCCAGGGCGTCGAGCAGATCCACCGGGCGACCTGGCGGCGCCCGGACGACCTCGACGCCAAGGCCACCGAGGTACGGGACTTCACCGGGGGCTCGTTCCGCTCCCGCTTCGCGCTCGCCGCGCGCGCGTCCTCGCTGGGCTACCGGGTGTCCGGCGGCTACGCCACCGCCCGGGTGCGGGACGGCGGGCGCACCGTCGAGGCCTCCGTGTGGATCGGGGAGCCGTACTGGGACGACGAGGTGGAGACCGGCAGCCTCACCTGGCAGGACCAGGACGGCCGCGCCCTGCCGCTGCGCGAGGTGGGCCCGGTGGCCTGGTCGGAGGGGATGCGGATGGGCGCGGCGCTGTACGCCGGGCGCGTGATCGAGGAGGGCAAGGACGCATGAGCGGGGGGACGCGGGTGTCGTACGAGGATGTGCTGACGGCGGGCGGGGTGCTGCCGCCGGAGACGGAGGGGGCCGGGGAGCGGGCGGTGCCGCTGACGACGCGGACGTACCGTCACCCGGGGCTGGACGACCGGGTGGTGGTGCGGCTGGTCGCCGGGGAGCTGGGCTCGGCGGAGGACCTGGCCGCGGGCTTCCTCGGACTGGTGCAGGACGCGGAGCCGGCCGTGGTGGGCCTCGGACTGCGCCAGTCGCTGGGCTTCCCGGAGTGGGTGCTGGTGCACCACCCGCAGGACGGTCACCACGCGCTGGGTGTCGTACCCGATCTGGAGCGGGCGGCCCGGCAGGCGAAGTCCAAGCCGAAGGCGGCGCTGGACGCCTACCTGGAGCTCGGCGCACGGCTCGCGGCCTCGGTGCCGCACTTCCTGCCGACGTTCTACGAGCAGGCCGGCCGGGTGTTCCTCGCGGAGGAGAACGCCACCTACGCGGCCCAGTTGTTCACCCGGGCCCGCAAGGCCGAGGCGGAGCACGGGCTGACGGTCGAGGAGGAGCGGCTGGACGCCGTCTTCCTGGAGTTCGCGCTGGCGGGCGCGCTCCCGGTGAAGGTGCTGTCGGCGTACGCGAAGGAGCTGGCCGCGCGGGTGCCCGCCGAGGAGGCGCTGCGGCGCTTCACCCGGCTCTGCCTGCGCCGCACGGCGGGCGGCCTCCCGCCGTCCGCCCAGATGGCGAACGACCTGCGCAGGCTGGCCCGCGCCGCCGGCCGGGACGCCGACCTCACCGAGCAGGAGTACCTGACCGAGCTGCTCGGCCTGCCGGCCACGCTGCGCGCCGCGGCGGGCTGGTGGAAGGGCCACCGGGCGGCCCTGGTGGGGCTGGCCGCACGGCAACCGCGGGTGCGGGGCACCCTGCTGGACCTGATCCCCTCCTCCCACGACGACGAGATGCCCGACATGTGGCTGGGCGTCCTGGAGGCGTCCGGTGCCACGGTGGGCCTGTGGGACGGCTCGCTGCCCGAGGAGGAGCGGCCGCACGACGGCACGGTGGGCTGGCTGGAGCGGTTCCTGGCGTTCCGGGAGCGGGCACGGTCCTGGCGCGGCTCCACCCGGATGCCGGAGCTGTACCCGCTGGTGGAGCGGGCCACGGACCGGCTGCGGGCCGAACTCGGCGTGTCCGGGGGCGCGTTGAGGGTGACGCACGACATCGACCTGATCGACCTGCTGCTCTCCCTGGACGTGCCGGTGGCCGCCCCGGAGCAGGGCGCAGGCCTGCCGCTGGCCCAGTGGGCGTCGGGCGAGGGGCACCGGGAGCTGCTGTCGCTGGCCGCCGACGCCCGCTTCCACGAGGCCTTCCTGCGGGGCACCGACCAGTTCGGTGACAACGACCACGGGCTGCGGGCGATCCGGCTGCTGGCGCGGTCGCCGGGCGGGCGCCCGCTGCTCGCGGAGTGGGTGCGCCGCGTCGTCCGCCGGTTCACCGCGGTCGGCCTGCCCCAGCTGCCCGACGCGCTGACCCGGCTGAGGTGGCTGCCCGCCGAGGCGCTGGCGCTGGCCGAGGACGAGGTGCGCGAGGCCGTCGGCACCGACCTCGCACCGGTGCTCTCGCGCACGCTGCGGGCCGGGCTCTTCGACGAACTCGGCTGGCCCGCCTGGGAGGAGGCGGCCGCCGCCCTCGTCCCGAAGAACGACGTCGAGGACCTGATCGTCGCCGACGCCTGGCCCCACCTCGTCGTGGCGGGCGCCGCCCAGGCCCGCGTGATCGGCGCCGAGGGCACCGTCCTCACCCACGACCTGCGGATCCCGGCGAACGACAGCTGGGGCGACCCGGGCTTCCACCATGTGGACGGCGAGCTGCTGGTCTACTGGAGCCACCGCGGCGACGGCCTGCGCGGCTACTGGCACACCCGCGCCGACCAGCCCCAGACCCTCCAGGGCCACCGGTCCACCCGGGGCACCGAGATGGACTGGTACAAGGGCGACCTGCCGATCACCCTTCCGCTGCCCGGCGGCGGCCGGACCACCGGCGAAGGCGTCCTGTACGCCGGGGACACCACGCTGCCCGAGGAGCGGGGACTCCTCTCCGACGGCGTGGCGTACTGGGTGTGGCGGGCCGGCGACGGCGAGGAGAGCGGCTGGTACGAGTACGACCCGGCGACGGGCGATCTCGGCCGGTCGAGCCTGCCCGCCTTCCTGGCCGACGCGCTGCGCACCGCCCCCGAGGGCAGCAGCCTGGAGGCCGCCCGGCTGCGCCCCTCTCCGACGACGGGTCCCGCGCCCGCCTCCGCACCCGTGGACGGGCTGATCGGCCTGCGGGTGGTGCGGCTGCCCGACGGCTCCCGGCGCGCCGAGGACCTCGCCGGTCACACCGTCACCCTGCCCCCGGACCGGGGCCGGCCGTCCGCGCTCGTGGTGTTCCCCGGCGACGACCGGGCCCGTGCCGTGGTGCGCAACGGCTGGCAGCTCGAACTGGTCGACCCGGACGGCGTCGTCACCTCCGTGGCCAAGACGGACCGCACCCCGGGCATCTTCGGCGAGGGCACGCTGCTGCTGCCTCCCGTGCAGTACTGGGAGTGCCTGACGCCCCGTGACCCGGAGGGGTCGACGGCACTGCGGCGGATCGACCGCGACACCTCGGCGGCCCTGCTGGCGGCCGCCGCGGACGAGGACGAGAAGGCACTGCCGCTCGCGATCCGCACCCTGCTGCCCGTCACCCACGACGCGCTCGTCACGGGCATCGCCGGAGTGGTGCGGCACGCCGCCGGCCAGCAGGCCGTGCTGGACGCGGCGGCCGCCCGGCTCACCCGGGCGCTCGACGGCGATCTGGAGCAGGAGGGCCCGGCCGGGCCGCCGGACGCCGTGCTCCGCGACGCGATGAGCGGTCTCGGCGCGCCCCGCGGCTACTGGTGGAACCGCGACGAGGAGGCCGACACCGTCTTCCGCACCCTGCGTGTGCTGAACCGGGCCGCCGGGCTCAGCGACACCGCCGTCGTACCCGAGGAGCGGACCGTGTCCCTCCATCTGGACGGGCCCGAGCTGCCGACCGGACAGCCGGACCTGGAGACCCTGCTCGACCGCCTGCCGGCCCTGGCGTTCCGCGCGGCGGCGGGCACCACCACCGAGGAGCACCGCGAGGTGCTGCGCACGCTGCTCACCGGGTTCGGCACGCTCGGCCTGGCGGGATCCGGGGCCGCGCGCTGGCGCAAGGTGGTCCTGCACCTGACCGCCGGACCGCTGCGCACCCCGGCGGGCGAATGGCGCGAGGGCATGTGGAACGGACTGCTGCCGCTGGGCGGCGGTGCCTTCGTGGCCTTCGTGGGGCGCCGCTCGCAGGGCGACGACGGCTGTGTGTTCACCGGGTTCTTCCACGACCCGTCCGAGCGGTTCGAGACGCCCGAGCCCTACACGCTCCGGGAGTCGGCCCGGCTCGCCGGGGACGCGGAGGCGGGCCGGCTCGGCGCGTTCCTCGCGGAGCTGGCCGCGCGCGGACCGGCGCCCTGGTTCCCGGCGGCCGCCGAGGAGTTCGCCCGGCTCACCGGTGTCACCGAGACGATGGCCCGGCTGATCGTGGCCGGACTGCCGAACGTCGAGGAGTACGAGCGGACGTTCCTGACCACCGAGGCGCGGGCCGCCATCGGGGTGAAGGTCGCCCCGGCGGCCGTCGCCAAGGACGAACTGCGCGGCCTCGACGACGACATCCGCGCCGCGGTGGTCGCCGCGCTGCTGCCCGCCGACCCCGCCCTCCTGTGGACCGACGGACCGGACGTGCCGGCCGCGGCCGAGGTCTGGAACAGCAGGATCGGCAAGCGGACGGCCGTCCCCGAGGAACTGCTCAGCGACGCGCTCCGCGCCGTCAAGCACGCCCAGTGGGAGGTACGGCAGGCGCTGCCGGCCCTGCTGCACCCGGCCGATGAGCCCCGGCTCACCCGCGACCTGGAGTGGGCGGTCAACGGCGACCGGGTCCGGCCCGTCGGCGAGAACCAGGTCGGGTTCACGGCGGAGACGCTGGTGGGCTCGGTGGGCCTCGCCGCCTGGCTCGCCCACCGGCTGCCGGCCGGCGACCCGATCCGGGCCGCGCTGCCGCCCGCCCTCAGCGCCGTGCGCGCCCGGCTGGCACACCCCGGCCTGGTCCTCGACCTCGGGCGGTACATCAGCCTCCCGGAGTTCCGCAGGACCGCGGGCTCCCCGACCGAGACCGGCCCGGGCTACGAGCGGTACGGCGCCGTCATCCTCGCCACCCACGACGACCAGCCGGCCCCGGGTGTGCGGGTCGCCCTGCTCGACGAGGCCGGGCAGGACCCGTACCTGCCCGCGCTGCGCCTCGGCGACCAGCAGCCCTACGCCGCCGAGGTGGCGCTGCGGCTGGCCCGTGACCCCCGGTTCGCGGCGCATCTCGCCGACCCGGGCGAGCCCATCGCGGGCGAACGGGGCAAGGACGGCACCTGGTGGCCGCAGGACCCGAGCCGTTCCGTGCCCGACCTGGTCACCGAGGCGGCCAAGGAGCACGGCATCGGCGAGGACGCCGCCACGCTCCATCTGATGCTGCTCGCCATGCCCGACCCCACGGACCGTATGACGGCCCGGTGGACCGGGTGGAAGCCGGCCCGGCTCAAGGCCGCCCGCGCCGAACTCGCCGCCACCGACCTGGTGGTGGAGGCCAGCAGGACCCGGGCCGGACGCTCGCTCTTCCTGCCCGGCGGCTGGGTCGACCTCGGCGCCCCGCGCGTCCCCCTGGAGCGGTGGAAGCTGCCGCTCTACGGCGACCTGCTGAACGGCGAGCACACACCGTTCGGCATCATCGTGCCGGCGGAACCGGCCGCGGACCTGTACCGCAGGGCGTGGCAGCGGATCCAGGACGGCGACGCGCCCCGGTTCGAGGAGCTGAAGGTGCGGCGCGGCCGACGCCGCTGACCGCCGGGGAGTGGGTGGTGGGGTGCCGGTCCGGTCCGGCGCCCCACGCCCCGGCACGCTGCCACCACCCCTGCGACCCGCATCACCCCGAGACGACAGACCGACCTACCCAGCAAGGAACATCCATGGCTCCGACCGACACGGCGACGGCCCTTCCGGCCCGGCAGACCCTGCCCGCCGAAGAGCGCCACGCCACCGAACTCGCCTTCCTCGCCGCCCATGACGAGGGACCCCGCCCGCCCGGCTGGCGGCTGACCCCGCGTGCCGTGATCACCTTCGTGTGCGGCAGCGGCGGCGAGACCCTGAAGCTGCCCAAGCCGCACGAGACGCTGCCCGACCGGCTGGTGATCGCCCCGAAGTTCGTCGGCGAACGCGCCCTGGTGGAGCGGTGCGTGGTCACGCTCGCCGGTGAGCGCGGCCTGCTGCTCGTCGGCGAGCCCGGTACGGCCAAGTCGATGCTCTCCGAGCTGCTGGCGGCCGCCGTCTGCGGCACCAGCGCGCTCACCGTGCAGGGCACCGCCGGCACCACCGAGGACGCCCTGCGCTACGGCTGGAACTACGCCCTGCTGCTGGCCCAGGGCCCCACGCCCCAGGCGCTGGTCGACTCGCCGGTGCTCGGCGCGATGCGCAGCGGGCGGGTGGCCCGGGTCGAGGAGATCACCCGCTGTCTGCCCGAGGTGCAGGACGCCCTGGTGTCGATCCTGTCCGACCGGCGGATCAGCGTGCCCGAGCTGTCCGGCACGGACGACGCCCAGGTGGCGGCCGCGCCCGGGTTCACCGTCATCGCCACCGCCAACCTGCGTGACCGCGGTGTCTCGGAGATGTCCGCCGCGCTCAAGCGCCGCTTCAACTTCGAGACCGTGCACCCGATCGCCGACGTCGACGCCGAGACCGCGCTGGTGCGGCGGCAGGCCACGGCGGCCGTCGAGCGGGCGGGCGCGGCCTTCGCCGTCGACGACGCGGTGCTCGACGTGCTGGTGACGGTCTTCCGTGATCTGCGGGCCGGCCGGTCCACCGAGGGCTGGGACGTGGAGCGGCCGGGCACGGTGATGTCCACCGCGGAGGCCGTGCAGGTCGCCACCTCCCTCGGGGTGGCCACCGCGTACCTGCCCGGCGGGGACGCCCTCGACCTGGTGCCCGGCCATCTCCTCGGTGTGGTCCGCAAGGACGACCCGGCCGACCACGCGCGGCTCCTCGGCTACTGGGACGGCCCCGTGCGCCGTCGCGCCGAGGACGGCTCGGCGACCTGGCGCCGGCTCTGGGACCTGCGGGAGAACCTCCGGTGACACTCGCTCAGGACCCGCGGGAGGCCGTCGAGGCCCTCGCCGACTCCGCGGTGCCGTACCTGCTGGGTGTTCGGCACCACAGCCCGGCGCTCGCCGCGGCGGTGCCCGCGCTGCTGGACGCCTTCGGCGCCGAGGTGGTCTGCGTGGAGCTGCCCGCCGACTTCCAGCCGTGGATCACCCATCTGTCCGCGCCGGGGACCCTGGCGCCGGTGGCGCTGGCCGGCGCCGGTGAGGGCGGGCGGCTCGGCTTCTACCCGTTCGCCGACTTCTCCCCCGAACTCGCCGCGGTGCGCTGGGCGCGGCAGCGAGGGGTGGAGGTCATGTGCTGCGACCTGCCGATGTCCGATCCGGCATGGAACGCGGACGCGGCGACTTCGGTGGGCGACGCGCAGGGCACCTCGGAGGGCGAAGGAACCGGGCACGCACGCGGCGCCGTCGCCGAGGCCCGGCCCGTCGACCCGCCCACCGCCTTCGCCGACGCGCTCACCGCCGCCGGCACCGGGCGCGACGGTGACGATCTGTGGGACCGCTGTGTGGAGGTCGTCGCGCCCGGCTGCACCCCCGAGGCGATCCGTCGGGCCGCCCTGGGGGTGGGGTGGGCGCTGCGCCGTGACGCCGAGTCGGCGGGCGGCGTGCCGTCGGTGGATCTGGCCCGCGAGGCACGGATGCGCGCGACGATCGCCCACGCCTCCACGGGCGGGCGCCGGGTCGCGGCCGTCGTCGGCGCCTTCCACGCCCCGGCCCTGACGGCCGGGACGGCGGTGGACGGCACGGTGCCGGCCCCGCGCGCGGGCGACGGGGCACCGGTGGCGGTCGGCTCGCCCCTGACCGGAACCCCCCTCGGGGGAGAGCGCCCGCCCGCGGTGACCTCTCTCGTCCCGTACGCCTTCGATCTGCTGGACTCCCGTTCCGGCTACCCCGCCGGCATCCGGGACCCGCGCTGGCAGCAGGCGGTGTTCACCTCCGGCGGCGACCCGGAACTGCTGCTCGGCGCCGCGGCCCGGGCGATCACCGACGTGTGCCGGGAACTGCGCGCGGCCGGCCACACCGCGGGCACCGGCGAGGCCGCCGAGACCCTGCGGATGGCCTGCGACCTGGCCGCCGTGCGGGGGCTCGCGGCCCCGGGGCGGGGCGAGGTGCTGGAGGCGCTGACGACCGTGATGGGCCAGGGCGAACCGCTCGGCCGCGGCCGGGCCCTCGCGCGGGCCCTCGAAGTGGTCCTGGTCGGCACCGACCGCGGCCGGATCGCGCCGGGCACCCCGCGCTCCGGGCTCGGTCCGTCCGTGGAGGCGGAGCTGGCCGCGCTGCGGCTGCCCGGCCCGGACGACCCGGCCTCGCGCGAGCTGCGGCTCGACCCGCTGCGCTCCGCCCTCGACGGCCGCCGCGAGATCCTGCTCCAGCGTCTCGACGTGTGCGGCGCGGGGTACGCCGAGGCGGTCGAGGTGGCCGGCACGGGCGACGGCACGGCGCTCACCACCCGGTGGCGGCTGTCGTGGAGCCCGGCGGTCCCGGTCCGGCTCGATCTGGCCGGGATCCGGGGCGTGACCGCGGCGCTGGCCGCCGAGGGCACCCTGCGGGAGACGTTCCGCCGGGAGTCGGCGGACGGCGGGCCCACCTGTGCCCTCGTTCTCACCGGGCTGCGGGCGGCCGCCCGCTGCGATCTGCCCGCGCTGGTGGCCGAACGGCTGGCCGACGCGGCCGCCGTGCTGCCCGCCGCCGCCACGCTCCCCGAACTCCTGCACGCGCTCGACCTGTTGGAGGCGTTGCGCCGGGGGCATCTGCCCGGCACCACGGCCGAGGGCCGGCACACGGCCGCCGAACTCGCCGCCGATCTGCTGGAGACGGCGGTCCGGTCGCTGCCCGGCCTCGCGGGCAGCGACGAGCCGGAGGACGCGGCCGCGCTGATCGCGCTGGCCTCGCGGGCCGGCGACCACCGTCTCGGGCTGCGGATGGACGACGCGCTGGGCACCCTGGCGCGCACCGGCTCCCCGCTCGTGCAGGGCGCCGCGCTGGCCGCCCGGGTCCTGCTGGACCTCGACGAGGCCGGCACGCTCGGCGGGCGGGCGGCCGGCTGGATCGACACGGCCACGGGCCCGGACGGGCGGCACGCGCTGTCCCGCCGGCTCACCGGGCTGCTCAGCGGTGCCGCCCCGTTGCTCCAGTCGGCGCCGACCGCGCTGGATCCGCTGCTCCAGCGCATCGACACCCTCACCGACCAGGGGTTCCTTGACCGGCTGCCCGCGCTGCGCGGCGGCTTCGACACGCTCAGCCCGGCCGGTCGCGACCGGCTGCTGGGCACCGTCACCGAGCGCCTCGGCGACCGCCTCGACCTGTCGCTCGGCGCCTCGCCCCGGCTCCTCGCCCTGTGGACGGCCGCGGACGCGGCGGGACGCGCGGCGGTGCAGGCCCTGGGCCTGCCGACCGGTGCACCGGCCACGGCGTCCGAGGACACGGGCACCACCGCCGGTATCGCGACCGGCACGGACACCGACACCGGCACCGACACCGACGACACCGGCACCGAAGCCGCCGAACAGGCCATGTCCGAAGGCGTGGGCGGCGGCACGCCCACGCAGGGGTCTCCCGGGCAAGGGACCCCCGGGCAAGGGACCCCCGCGCAGGCTTCCCCCGCGCCCCACCTCTCCCCCACCGACCGCTGGCGTCTGCTCCTCGGCCGGGAGAGCGACAGGCTGCCGCCCGGCGCCCGCCGCTACGCGCACGCGCTCGACGAGCTGTACGGCGCCGGACGGGGCGAGGGCGGCTCGGACTTCGGCCGCGAGAACCGCGAAGGCGGCCAGGGCGGCGGCCAGGAGGCGTCCTTCCCCACCGCCCGCGAATGGGCCGAGGAACTGGACGCGCTGTTCGGTGCGGAGGTCCGCGAGGAGGTGCTGGCGCGCGCCGCCGACCAGGGCCGCAGCGATGTGCTGGCCGAGCTGGACCCCAAGGCGGTCCGCCCCTCGGTCGACCTGCTGACCTCGGTGCTGTCCCTCGCGGGGGGCATGCCGGAGCAGCAGCTGGCCAAGCTGCGTCCGCTGGTGCGCCGTCTGGTCGACGAGCTGGCGAAGGAGCTGGCCACCCGGATGCGCCCGGCGCTGACCGGACTGGCCTCACCGCGTCCGACCCGCCGTCCCGGCGGCCGGCTGGACCTGCCGCGCACCCTGCGGGCCAACCTCGCGACCACCCGCCGCACGGCGGACGGCCGGACCCTGGTGGTCCCGGAGAAGCCGGTGTTCAGCACGCGCTCCCGCAAGGAGGCGGACTGGCGGCTGATCCTGGTGGTCGACGTGTCCGGGTCGATGGAGGCGTCCGTCGTCTGGTCGGCGCTGACCGCGGCCGTGCTGGGCGGGGTACCCACGCTGTCCACGCACTTCCTCGCGTTCTCGACCGATGTGATCGACCTGACCGACCGGGTCGACGACCCGCTGTCGCTGCTGCTGGAGGTGCGGGTCGGCGGGGGCACGCACATCGCCGCCGGACTGGCGCACGCCCGCTCCCTGGTGACCGTGCCCAGCCGGACCCTCGTGGTGGTGGTGAGCGACTTCGAGGAGGGCTACCCGCTGGGCGGGCTCCTCGGCGAGGTACGGACCCTCGCCGGCTCCGGGGTGCATTTGATGGGCTGCGCGGCCCTGGACGACACCGGTACCCCGCGCTACTCCGTGCCGGTCGCCCAGCAGCTCGTCGCGGCCGGTATGCCGGTCGCCGCCCTCAGTCCCCTCGCCCTCGCCCGCTGGGTGGGCGACCGCCTCCGCGGAGAGACCCGATGAACGCCGAACTGCCCCCGGTGGCGCCCGACGTGGTCGCCGCCGCCGTCGAGAGCCTGACCGCCCGGCTGCGCAAGAAGCTGGACGCCGCGATCGAGTCGTACGCGGCGCTGCCCGTCACCACCGCCGACGGCGTCCTGCGGATCCGGTGCGGTGAGGACGCCGAGGTCGCCCTCACCCCCGGTCCCTCGGGCGTGGTCGCGGACGCGGGACAGGCGGTGTGCAGCTGTCTGCTGGCGCCCCGGTGCCTGCACCGGGCCGCGGTGCTCGGCGCCTGCCCGGTGGCCGACGCGGACGCGGCGGCCGAACCGGCGCCGGCCCCGGCGGCGGACGCCGACGGCGCCGGGACACCCGAAAGCACCGGGGCCGCGGAGCCCGGCGAACCCGCCGAGCCTGCCGCGCCCGCGGCCCCCGCCGGTCCCACGCCCGCCCAGGTCGCCGCCGCGTCCGGGCTGTGGGCGGCCGCCGCGGCCGTGCTCGCCGCCGGGGTGCCCGCCGCGGGCGCGGTGCCGCAGGCGGAGCTGTTGCGGGCCGCGCACACGGCCCGGCTCGCCGGGCTGCACCGCGCGGAGGCCGCCGCCCTGCGGGTGGTGCGCGGGCTGCGCGGCGCCCGCGCCCGGTACGACGGCCACCGGCTGGCCGACCTGGTCGAGAGCGTCGGGGAACTGCTGCTCACCACCGGCCTGTTGGCGGCGGCGGACCCGGATCCGGCGCTGGTCGGCACCGCCCGCCGCAGCTACCGGCCGGGCGGCGGGCTGCGGGTGTACGGGGTGTGCCGGGAGCCGGTGATCGCGGCCACCGGCTACGGCGGGGTCGTCACGCATCTGGTCTCCGACGACGGGCGCTGGTTCTCCGTGGCCGACGTCAAGCCCGGTGGCCCGGCGCGGGCCCGGGGTGCCGCCACGGCCCCGGTGGCGCTCGGCTCGGGCACCGTGGACCACGCCCAGCTCTCCCGCGGCGGGCTGCTGATCTCCGGGGCGACGCTCTCGCCGGACGGCCGCCTGGGCTCCGGCAAAGGCGTGCGGGCCACGCCGGTCGCCGGTCTGTCCTGGACGTCGGGGCCGCTCGCCGCGCTGTTCGCCCGTCCGCCGGCCGAGGCCGTCGCCGCACGGCTCGCCGGGCCCGCGGGGACCGACCCGGAGCGGGCCGAGCAGTCGGCCCGTGAGCTGATCGGCTGCGACGTGGTCCTCGTCGGCGCGGCCGGCGACCAGCTGCTCGCCCGGGCGCTGACCCCGGGGCGACCGGACGACGAGGGCCTGCTGATCCGGCTGACGCCCGCCAACGGCCACCCCGACCTCGCCCACACGGCCAACTTCCGCCGGCTCGCGTCCCGGCCGGGACTGCGGCTGCGGGTGCTCGGCCGGCTGGACCCCGACCGGGCCGCCACGCTCCGGCCCCTCGCGGTCGGGCCCGTGCCGGACACCGAGGCGACCCTGCGGCTGCCCGCGGAGTGGCAGGGCCACGCGGACCTGGGCTACGACCGCATCCAGGGCGCGCACTTCCCGCCGCCCGAGGTCCTGCCGCCCGCGGGCGGTCTCGAGGCCGTTCCGCCGGACCCGCTGGCGCAGGCCCCGCTGTGGCGGCTGCGCAGGCTGGTCGAGGTCGCCGTGTCCGGCGGGCGCCGGGCCGTCGCCGAACCCGCACGCGACGGCGACCTCGGCGGGGGCGGGGCGGCACTGCGGCGCAGCGGGTTCCGGGCGGCGGCGGACCTGTCGGCCGCGCTCACCGCGGAGGCCGACCGCCGTACCCGGGACGTCTTCGGCCGCACCGGCGAGGCCGACCCGGACCGTTACGCCCGGGCGTGGCTGGCCGCGGCCGTCTATCTGGCGGGCACCGAACGGGCGCTGGTGCAGGCGACCTGGGAGCAGCGGGAGGTGGGCGTCTAGGGCGGACGCGGCCCGGGGCGTCACCCTCGGACGTCTGAGGTTCACGGGAGGAGCGGTGAGGCCGTTCACTGCTCGTTGACCGGTGACCCGGCGAGCCCGCCGGGAGCGGCGGTGCGGCCCGGGTCGATGAGGATCGGGGGATCCGAGGCTATGTACGCATCAGTCCGAGGCGGCCTGACGGCCGTCGTCCTGCGGTGGTGTCTGCTGGCCGCGGTGCTGGCCGGCGCGGCGGCGGCCCCCGCCCGCGCCGCCGGGCCGCCGTCCGCACCGCACGGCACACCGTCCGCCGTGAGGGCCGTCGTGGTGCCGCCGGGGGTGACCGCGGGGGTCGCGGTCTTCGACCGGCAGACCGGGACGTTCACCGAGCAGCTCAACCCGCGGACGCAGTTCCGCTCCGCGTCGGTCGTCAAGCTGCTCATCGCTCTCGACCATCTGTGGAACCGCGGCCCGCAGTACACCCTGACGGCCGCCGACCGCGCCCGGTTCGACCTCATGCTGCGCTCCAGCGACGACGACACGGCCTCGGACTACTGGAGGGAGAACGGCGGCGCCGCGATCGTGACCCGGATGGTCTCCCGGCTCGGGCTGGCCGACACCGCGCCGCCTCCGGCGGGCCAGTCGGGCACCTGGGGCTACACGGCCCTGTCGGCGGCCGACACCGTACGGATCTACCGCTATCTGCTGGACACCGCCCCGGCCCCCGTGCGCACGATGATCATGGGTGATCTGCGGCAGTCCACGCGGTGCGGCACCGACGGGTTCGACCAGCGCTTCGGCATCCCGGCGTCGTTCGAGCGGCCCTGGGCGGTGAAGCAGGGCTGGTCGGGCTTCGGCGAGACCGGCACCTGCTCGGACACGGGCAGCGCCGCCGCCGCTGCGACGGCACGGACGCCGGGTGTGGCCGCCGGGGCGGACGACGTGGATCTGACGCGGCGGGCGCTGCACACCACCGGGACGGTGGGGACCGGTGACCGTTCGATCGTCGCCGTGTACACCCTCCAGCCGACGAGCACCTCCTTCGGAGCGGCCTACACCAACCTCGGCCGGCTGGTCCGGTCGCTGGACGTGCCGGGGAGCGTGCGGCCGGAGGGCACCTGGTTCGGCACCTGGGGCACGGACGTCCGGGTGCGGGCCGGCACGGACACCTCGTCGGACGTGCTCACCCGGCTCCCGGCGGGGGTCGAGGTGCTGATCCGCTGCCAGCAGCGCGGCCAGGAGGTCGAGGTGCCGCCGTACGTGAACGACTGGTGGGCCGAACTGCCGCTGTACGGCGGCTACATCACCAACATCTACGTCAGCTCGCCGGAGAACGAACTGCCGGGCGTCCGGCTCTGCTGACGACGGGCGGAAGACGAACGGTGCGGGCGGGGTCCGGGGCGACCGGGACGCCGTCCGCGTCCGCTACGCCACCGTCTCCCGGTGGGCGAGGTCCCGTACGAAGACGGGCTTGAGGTGCTTCTCGGGGAGGGCCTCGGGGAGCTGTTCCCAGTCGAGGACGTGGGAGACGACCCGCTCGGGGGCGACCGTGCCGGTGAGGGCCAGGTCGAGGGCGTCGGGGAGGTGGGCGCGCACGTTGTCGCGGGCGACGCGCAGGGTGACGCCGGTGAGGTACATGTCGAGCAGGGGCAGCTCGCCGGGCCGGAAGTGGTTGCCGGCGGACTCGCAGACACCCTCCGGCGCCAGGGACCTGAGCGCGAGGGCGAGCTGGTCGACACGGCCCGTCGCCTCGACGGCGAGGTCGAAGCCGTGCGGGACGGGTTCCAGGGTCTCGGCGGTGGCGGCGCCGTAGCCGCGCGCGATCTCGCGGTGCCCGGGGTCGGGGTCGACGTACAGGACCTCGCCGGCGCCGAGCGCGCGGGCGATGTCGCACACGTACAGGCCGATGCTGCCGCGGGCGACGACGAGGACGCGGGCGCCGGGCCGCGCCTTCAGATGGGGTGCCACGAGCCGCCAGGACAGCGACCAGTTGTCGCTCGCCGAGGCCATGGCGACGGGGTCCAGGCCGTCCGGCAGCGGTACGAGCATGGCGTCCGCCCAGGGGACACGGACGAGGTCGGAGAAGAGGCCGCCCCAGTCGCCGCCGATCGGCGCGCCGTACATCGCCATGTGCGGTACGGCGGTGCAGTGGGCGGTGAGTCCGGCACGGCAGTGGCCGCAGCCGCCGCAGTTGACGGACCAGGGGACGACGACCAGGTCCCCGGGGGTCACGGACGTCACCGCGTCGCCGATGTCGACGACTTCGGCCACGCATTCGTGGCCGAGGGCGAACGGCGGGTCGAGGAAGCCGTGCCCGGCCAGGATCGCCGAGTCGACGTCGCAGGAGGTCGCGGCGACCGGCGCGACGATCGCCTCCTGGCCGGAGCGGAGTTTCGGGTCGGGCGCCTCGCGCCATCGCACGGTGTGCCGGGCGACGTAGGTCAGTTCACGCATCGGTCCGCCGCCCCTGCGCCAGGGCCACCAGGTCGGCGTGCCGGACGACGGCTCCGCCCGCGCCCCAGGTGCCGTCGGGCTGCTCGTGGACCAGCACCCACACGCGCAGGGCGTCGTCCGGGGCGAGCCCGGCGGCCGCCAGGACGGTGTGCGTGACGTCCTGGACCAGGCCGGCCCGGCGCCGCTCGGAGAGCGCGCCCTGCGGGACGGTGACCTCGACGAGGAAGCGGGGCGTGTCGTCCTCGGCGGTGGTCTGCGCGCCGTCGGGCAGCTCGACGAGGTAGCTCCACGCCTGGGCGCGGAAGAAGGCGGTGTCGGGCGCGCCCTCCCAGCGCAGCAGAACGGCGGCCAGGTCGCGGCGGACCGTGGCGCGGCCCGCCTCGGTGAGCGCGCCGACGGGCACGGTCAGTCTGATCATCGGCATGGCGATCTCCCTCGGCTGCTCCGGCGCAGCTCTGCTCTATGACAGTCGTTATAAACGGAGGTCACGCTAGACTATGACGGTCGTTATAGCCAGAGGGGAGCGCACGCGTGCCCAGAACCAGCCCGCAGGCGCGCGAGCGGATCGTGGCCGGTGCGGCCGACATGATCAGCCGGCGCGGTCTGAACGCCACCAGCATCCGGGAGATGGCCAAGCACGCCAGGGCGCCGCTGGGTTCGACGTACCACTACTTCCCCGAGGGCAAGCAGCAGTTGGCCACGGAGGCCGTGCGGTACGCGGGCGACACGGTCGCGCGGATGCTGCGCAAGGAGCTGGAGGCGGGGCCGGTCGCGGGGCTCACCGCGTTCCTGGCGCTGTGGCGCCGGATCGTCGTCGAGACCGGCTTCCGGGCCGGGTGCCCGGTCCTGGCCGTGTCCATCGAGGAGCCGCCGACGGACGAGATCCCGCCGGCCGTGGCGGCGGCGGCCGAGGTGTTCGAGACCTGGGAGAACCTGCTGGCCACGTCCCTGCGGGAGCACGGGGTGCGGGCCGAGCAGGCGGAGCAGCTCGCGACGCTCGTCGTCGCGGCCGTGGAGGGCACCGTGGCCATGTGCCGCGCCCAGCGCAGCACCCGCCCCCTCGACCGCACCGCCGCGCAGCTCGAGGCGCTGATCGCCGGCGCGGTCGAGGGCTGAGGCGCTCCGCTCCGGCAGCGCCCGGGTGTCGTGCGTACGGGGTCCGAAACCCGCGCGGGGTCAGGGCCGAACGTGTGGCCGGTCGCCCGCGTACGCCGCCCTCAGCAGCTCCCGGACGTCGTCCGGTCCGGCCGCGCGCGGATTGGGGTAGGCCCGGCCCGTCGCCTCGCGCGCGGCGACCGGCAGATCGGCTTCGGTGAGACCGAGCGCGGCCAGCGAGCGGGGTGCGCCGAGGCGGCCGGCGAGGTCCCACAGGGCGTACGGGACGTCGTCGGTGCCGAGGGCCCGGCCGAGCGCCGTCATCGCCGCGGGCACGGCGGGCGCGTTGAACGCGAGGGCGTACGGCAGGACCACGGTGTGCGTCTCGGCGTGCGGCAGGCCGAAGGTGCCGCCGAGGACGTGGCACAGCTTGTGGTGCAGGCCCATGGTGGTGGCGCCCAGGGCGGTGCCGCAGAGCCAGGCGCCGTAGAGGGCACGGCCGCGGGCGTCGAGGTCGCGCGGGTCCGCCGCCAGGTCGGGCAGAGCGGCGGTCATGGCCCGGGCGCCCTCCTCGGCCGTCAGCGACGTCAGCGGGGTGGTGTCCGGGGCGTACAGCGCCTCGGCCGCGTGGGCCACGGCGTTGATGCCACTGGTCACCGAGAGCGCCACCGGGAGCGACAGGGTGAGTTCGGGATCGTAGACGACACTGCGCGGCCGGACCGACGGGTCGCGGCCGGTGCGCTTGGCGCCGTGTTCGGTCAGGCCCCAGACCGGGGTCATCTCGGAGCCGGAGTACGTCGAGGGCACGGCGATCAGCGGCAGGCCCGTGCGCAGCGCGATCATCTTGCCGAGGCCGACCGCGGAGCCGCCGCCGACCGCCACGCAGCCGTCGGCGCGGGTCCGGCGCGCCACCGCCACGGCCCGGTCGGCGACCTCCGCGGGCACATGCATCCGCGCCTCGGGGTGCAGTCCGGCGCAGGCGTCGCCGAGGGCGTCGGCGACCGCGCGGGCGGTCCCGGCGCCGCGCGGCCCGCTGACCACCAACAGGCGTCGCAGTCCCAGGCGTTCGGCCTCGCCGGGGGTCGCGGCGACCGAGGCGCCGGGCCCGAGGACGACCCGCACGGCAGGGCTCTCGTGCACGAACCCCCTCATGACCGGGCCGGTTCGAGGACGAGGTCGAAGCGCGCGTGACGGAAGGGGTTCGGGATGCCGAACTCCCGGGCCAGGGGCGGGTCGTCGGTCTCGGCGAAGTCCTGGACGAGGCTCGCCCGGACCGCGAACACGGCGTCCGAGTCGAGGTGGTCGTCGCCGGCCACGAAGAGGTGTGTGGTGACCGGCAGGTGCCCGTCGGCGGAGGCGATGAAGTGGATGTGCGCCGGGCGGTAGGACGGCCGGCCCGTGGCCCGCAGCAGGTCCCCGACGGGGCCGTCCGTGGGGATGGGGTACGGGCTCGGCACACAGGTGCGGAACCAGAAGCGGCCCTGGTCGTCCGCCGTGAACAGCCCGCGCCCGTTGCCCGCCGGCTGGACGTCCGGCTGCTGCACGTCGTAGTAGCCCTCCGCGTTCGCGTGCCAGACGTCGAGGACCGCGCCGGGCAGCGGGGTGCCGTCCCCGGACAGCACCCGGCCGCTGACGACGCACGGCTCGCCGCCGCCGACCAGGTCGAGGTCGGCGCCGAGCGCCCGGACCGGGGACTCGGTCATGTGGAAGGGGCCGAGGACCGTCGGCTCGGTCACGTCCCCGTGCCCGTGGCTGTTGATCGTCTCGACGAGCATGGAGACACCGAGCACGTCCGACAGCAGGACGAACTCCTGCCGGGTGTCCGAGCACATCCGGCCGGTCGCCGTGAGGAAGCCGACGGCGCGCTCCCACTCCGCCATGGTCGGCTCCGTCTCCCGGACGAAGGCGTGCAGATGGCGGGTGAGGGCGGTGAGCAGCTCGCGCAGCCGGGGGTCGGCCGCGCCCTGGAGGCTGTCGACGACGGCCTCGGTGAGGTGGGTGGTGGATTCGGTGGTCACGTCCGGAAGTCCTTCCCGTCGGACATGTCCGAGAATCCGGCGCACCGCCCCGGTCGGCAAGCGCTCGGCCCCCTTCGTGCCGCGCGGGGACGGGCCGGTCCCGGACCCGGCCCGTCCCCGGGGGCCGCGTCCGGGGCCCGGGGACGCCTACTTCTGCGGCGCCTCGCCCACGGCGACGTACACCCAGCCGCCGTACCGGGTCAGCATGCGGTGGCGGGCCGCGCCCTCCTGGACCGGCTCCCACGGGTGCCGCTGGACCATGCTGACGTCGCCGCCGAACGGGGCGATCATCGGGCCCAGCGCGGGGATGAGCCGGTCCGGCCACCAGCGCGGCAGCCGGTAGTCGAGCACCACCCAGCGCCCGCCCGGGTCCAGCGCCTCGTACCCCCGCTCGACGATCTTGGCGTACTCGCCGATGAGGGTCAGGGAGAAGCAGGCGATGATCCCGCGGACGTTCTCCGGATACTGATACGTCGTCAGGTCGCCCTGGACGAGCGAGACCTGGGAGAGACCGGCCCGCCTCACCCGGTCCTCCGCCTGTTCCAGCATGGCGTCGGTGAGGTCCACGCCGATCACCCGGCCGGTCGGTCCCACCGCCTCGGCGAGCAGGGGGAGGTTGTGGCCGGTGCCGCAGCCGGCGTCGACGACGGTGTCGCCGGGGCGCAGGGCGAGCTGCTCCAGGGCCAGGTGCTTGTAGGCCATCGTGCGCTGGCCGATGAGGTAGAGACGGTTGGAGGTGACGTCGTACCGCTTGGCCCGCTTGCGGTAGACCTCCACCATGCGCTGGGACTCGGTGGTCATGGGCGTTCCTCGGGGAGGCGGGCCCCGCCGGCGCGGCCGGGGGGCGAGGTGGTCGGGGACGGCGCGTTCCGCGGACCGCGCAGCACCGAGGCGAGCACCCTCGGCCGGAGCACGACCTGGGGCGGGGCCAGCAGGTGGGTCATGTCGAACAGGGCCGTGGCCACGGTCCGGTCGGTGGTCGCCACCTTCAGCAGCCGGTCGGTGTAGCGCTTGCCGAGCCGTGCGGCGAGCGGCAGCGGGCCGTCGGCGGCGCCCGGGTACGCCAGGTCGGCGTTGCCCGACAGCATCCACGCGGCGTCCACGCAGCGGGCGATCCGCTTGCGCAGGGGGCTCGTGAGGCCGACCGGGATCCGGCCGGTGCCGCGGGTCCCGGCGCGTTCCAGGGCCCGGCGCAGGACGAGCGCGCTCATGCCCGCGACGGAGATGCCCTGCCCGTACGCCGGGTTGAAGGCGCCGACGGCGTCGCCGAGCACGAGGAAGCGGTCGGGCCAGCGCGTCAGCCGCTCGTAGTGGCGCCGGCGATTCTCCGTGCGGCCCGATCCGTACACCTCGCCCAGGGGTTTCGCGTCGCGGATCGCGTCGTACAGGACGGTGCTGCGCAGGCGCTTGGCGAAGTCGACGAAGCCCGCGTGGTCGAGCGGCGGCCGTTCGCCGCCGAGGCCGGCCACGGAGACCATCCAGCGGTCGTTCTCGATGGGGTTGAGGATCCCGGAGCGGGGCTCCTCGGGGGTGGACTGGAGCAGGACGCACTTCCAGTCGGCGGTGTGGCCGGGCGGGGGTTCGAAGACACAGGTGGCATAGGCGCAGCCGGCGTCCACGACGGTCTCCTCGGGAGCGCCGTAGCCGAGGCTCTGGAGCCAGGCCGGGGCGCGGGAGCCGCGCCCGGTGGCGTCCACGACGAGGTCGGCCTCCCGCTCGTAGGGCTCTCCCCAGCCGGTGCGGGCCGAGGAGTCCCGGTCGCGGAGCAGCACCCCGCGGACGGTGTCGCCCGCTCCGGCGACGAGTCCGACCGCCTCCGACTCCTCGCGGATCTCCACACCGGCCAGCTCGCGCAGCCGGCGGCGCACGGCCCAGTCGAGCAGGTCGCGGGAGCCGGACAGGACCACGTGGCGGCTGTCGAAGCGGTCCACCCAGCCGCCCGCCACCAGGAGCAGCATGTCCTGCGGCATCCGGACCTCGACCATGCCGAGGTCGCGGAGTTCGCCGAGCAGCCCGGGGAAGAGCAGCTCGAGGGAGCGCTGGCCGGCGCCCAGCAGATTGTGGGTGTGCCGGGCCTGGGGCACGCCCCGTCGCCAGCGCGGCTCGTCGGGGTAGCGGTCGCGCTCCACGAGCGTGACCCGGTCCACGTGCGGGGCCAGCGCGGCCGCCGCGCAGAGTCCGGCGAGGCTGCCGCCCAGCACCACGGCGTGGCTGCCGCCGTGCGTGCGGGCACCGAGGTCGGTCATGTCCTGCCCCTTCCTCTCACTCATGGGCCGGGCCGCGGCGGGCGAGCCACTCGTGAGCGGCGGCGTACCAGCTCGGCGCAGTGCGGTGGACGTTGAGGGAGTGGGCGGCGTCGGGGACGACGAACGCCTCCAGGTCGGTGGTGCCGGTGTAGAACTTCCGCTCGTGGGCGACGACGGACGCGGCGTCCTCGGTGGAGACGTCACCGCCGCCGAACAGCCGGTCCTCCTTCCCGACCACCAGCAGGACGGGCACCTGCACCTGGGCGGCCACCTCCGGCTGGTAGATGGCGTCCAGGGTGAAGCCCTCCCCTGCCGTCACGGTCGACTTGGTGTCCTCGTGGTAGGCGGACAGGTCGGGGTCCATGCCGGCCGGGTGTTCGTACAGGGCGGCGCGGCGGCCGGGCAGGGTGGTCAGGTAGTTCTCCGGCGGCTGCGACGGGGCGAGAGTTGCGTCGGCGGAGGCCGGGTAGAGGGCCGGTATCGCCTCCGGGTAGAGCGGGCCGAGGGCGTGCAGCAGGCCCGTGACGATCAGGGCGTCCAGGTCGTGGTGGCGGGCGGCCTCGATCAGGGCGACGCCGGAGCCGAGCGAGTGCCCGACGGCGACCACGTGGCGGAAGGCGGGGCGGCCCGGGGCGCCCTCGCGCAGGGCGGTCACGACCTGGTGCACGGCCTCGACGTTGCTCTCCACCGTGACCTGTTCGGCGGGCGGATGCTCGCTCGCGCCGGTGCCGGGGCGGTCCAGGGCGAGGACGGCGTAGCCCTCGCCGACGGCGTGCCGGGTGTAGTCGAGGGCTCCGGGAGCGGTCCAGTAGCGGCGGTCGTAGGTGAGCCCCGGCAGCAGGAGCTGCACCGTGTCGGGCGGGTCACCGGCCGGGAGGAAGAGTTCCGCGCCGAGCCGCCAGGTGGTGCCGGGGGCGTGCGGAGGGGTCACGTCGAAGCTGACGGAGCTCATACGAATTGCGCCCTTCTGCTGTGCTGGGTTGGCTGCCGCGGCGGCGTCACAGGACGGTGACGTCCGGTTCTCCGGACGGGGTGCCGTCGGCCTGCATCTGCTCGGCGATCTTCATGGCTTCCTCGATGAGGGTCTCGACGATCTTGGACTCGGGGACGGTCTTGATGACCTCGCCCTTGACGAAGATCTGGCCCTTGCCGTTGCCGGAGGCGACGCCGAGGTCGGCCTCGCGGGCCTCGCCGGGACCGTTGACCACGCAGCCCATGACGGCGACGCGCAGCGGCACCTCCATGCCGTCGAGCCCGGCCAGCACCTGGTCGGCGAGCTTGTACACGTCGACCTGGGCGCGGCCGCAGGACGGGCAGGAGACGATCTCCAGGCGGCGCTGCCGGAGGTTCAGCGACTCCAGGATCTGGATGCCGACCTTGACCTCCTCGACGGGCGGGGCCGACAGGGAGACCCGGATGGTGTCGCCGATCCCGTCGGCGAGCAGCGCGCCGAAGGCCACCGCCGACTTGATCGTGCCCTGGAAGACGGGTCCGGCCTCCGTCACGCCCAGGTGGAGGGGGTAGTCGCACTGGGCGGCGAGCTGCCGGTAGGCGTCGACCATGACGACGGGGTCGTTGTGCTTCACCGAGATCTTGATGTCCCGGAAGCCGTGCTCCTCGAACAGCGAGCACTCCCACAGGGCCGACTCCACCAGTGCCTCGGGGGTGGCCCTGCCGTATTTCTTCAGGAGCCGCTGGTCGAGGGAGCCGGCATTGACGCCGATCCGGATCGGTATGCCCGCGTCGGCGGCGGCCTTCGCGATCTCCTTGACCTTGTCGTCGAAGCGTTTGATGTTGCCGGGGTTGACCCGCACGGCCGCGCAGCCGGCGTCGATGGCGGCGAAGACGTACTTGGGCTGGAAGTGGATGTCGGCGATCACCGGGATCTTCGACTTCCGGGCGATCTGCGGCAGGGCGTCCGCGTCGTCCTGGGAGGGGCAGGCGACCCGGACGATCTGGCAGCCGGACGCGGTGAGCTGCGCGATCTGCTGGAGCGTCGCGTCCACGTCGGCGGTGAGGGTCGTGGTCATGGACTGCACGGACACCGGCGCGTCCCCGCCGACCGCCACGGAGCCCACCCGGATCTGCCGTGAGGCGCGGCGGGGGGCGAGCCGGGCGGGGACGGCGGGCATGCCGAGTGCGACGGACGCGGTCATCACACCGCTCCCTTCAGTGGGGGCCGTCCGGTGGCCTCGGCCACCGCTTCCGCGACCTGTGCGGCGATGCCCTCGCTCGTCAGGCCGCACTCCCGGAGCAGTTCGGCGCGGGAGGCGTGCTCCAGGAACCCGGTGGGCACCCCGAGCGTGCGCAGGGCGCGGGGGACGACCCGGGCGTCCCGCAGCGCCGACGCCAGCGTCTGTCCGACACCGCCGGTGCGCAGGCCGTCCTCGGCCGTCACCACGGTGTCGAAGCGGGCGGCCAGGTCCACCAGCGCCCGGGGGACGGGCTTCACCCAGCCGGGGTCGACGACCGTGCAGCCGATGCCCTGCCCGGCGAGCAGGCGGGCGGCCTCCGCACAGGCGCCGCCCAGCGCGCCGACCGCGACGAGCAGGACGTCCTCGCCGGTGCGGGCCAGTACGTCGACGGAGGTGGTGCCGTCCGGGCCGGGGATCCGTTCCTGCGCGGGCAGGTCGGGGGCGAGGGCGCCCTTGGGGTAGCGCAGCAGGGTCGGGGCGTCCTCGGTGTCGAGCGCCTCGTCGAGCAGGCGGCGCAGGGTGGCCCGGTCGCGGGGGGCGGCGATCCGCAGGCCCGGTACGGCCTGGAGCGCGGCCAGGTCCCAGATCCCGTTGTGGGACGCCCCGTCGTCGCCGGTGATCCCGGCCCGGTCGAGGACGAAGGTCACGGGCAGCCGGTGCAGGGCGACATCCATGAGGACCTGGTCGAACGCCCGGTTCAGGAAGGTCGCGTAGACGCACACCACCGGGTGCAGGCCTCCCATGGCCATGCCGGCCGCGCAGGTCACCGCATGCTGCTCGGCGATGCCGACGTCCACCACCCGTGCGGGCAGGGCGCGTTGCAGGGGCAGCAGGCCGGCGGGCTCCAGCATGGCGGCGGTCAGCGCGACGACGTCGGGCCGCCGTTCGGCCTGGGCGAGGAGTTCCTCGCCGAAGGCCGCCGTCCAGCTCGGTCCGCCGGCGGAGCTCGGCTGTCCGGGGGCGGGGGCGGCGCGTACGGCGTGGAAGCGGTCCCGGGTGTCCTCCTCGGCGGGCGCGTACCCGCGGCCCTTCTCGGTGATGCAGTGCACCACCACCGAGCCGCCGAAGGCCCTGGCGCGGCGCAGCGCCGCCTCGACGGCCTCGCGGTCGTGGCCGTCGACGGGCCCGAGGTACTTCAGGCCGAGATCCTCGTAGAGCGCCTGCGGGGTGAGGAAGTCCTTGAGGCCCTTCTTCGCCCCGTGCAGGGCGCGGTAGACGGTGTCGCCGACGGCGGGGACGCCCTGGAGGGTGTACTTGGCGCGTTCCAGGAACTCCTCGTAGCCGCGCGAGGTCCGCAGTGCCGCGAGGTGCTGGGCGAGTCCGCCGACGGTCGGGGCGTAGGAGCGGGCGTTGTCGTTGATGACGACGACCAGCGGACGGCCGGGCGCGGCCGCGATGTTGTTAACGGCCTCCCAGGACATGCCGCCGGTGAGCGCGCCGTCGCCGATCACGGCCACCACATGGCCCGGGTCGCCGCGGGTCTGGCGGGCGTGGGACAGGCCGTCGGCGTAGGACAGGGCCGTGGAGGCGTGCGAGTTCTCCACCAGGTCGTGCTCGGACTCGGCCCGGCTGGGGTATCCGGACATGCCGCCGCGGGTGCGCAGTGTGGCGAAGTCGGCGGCCCGGCCGGTGAGGAGCTTGTGCACATAGGCCTGGTGGCCGGTGTCCCAGACGAGGCTGTCGCGCGGGGAGTCGAAGACGCGGTGCAGGGCGAGGGTCAGCTCGACCACGCCCAGGTTGGGGCCGAGGTGACCGCCGTTGCGGGTCACCCGTTCGATGAGCAGCTCCCGGATCTCGTCGGCGAGCCGGTCGAGCTCCAGGGGGTCGAGGCCGCGCAGGTCGGCCGGAGACTTGAGGCGTTCCAGGAGTTCCAAGGTCAGCTCCTCGTTCCCACGGGCCGGTCGGCGCGGACGTCCGCCGTGATCTGCCGGAAGGACACCGGCGTCTCGGGACGCAGGTCCAGGTCGGGTCCGGTCACCAGGGTGTCGACGGCGATCAGCACGTTGTAGTGGTTGGGGAAGTGGCAGGAGTCGAAGCCGAGCACGGTGCCCGCGCGACGGCCGTCGACCCACACCTCGTCGCCCCGGTCGATCACGCCGGCGCCCTGGATCTCGGCGAAGCCGAGGAAGCCGACCCGGTCGACGCGGGCTCCGGGCGGACTGCCGGCCTGGTCGGTGGTGACCAGTTCGTGCACCTCGCCGGCGCGGACGCAGCGGCTGGTGAACTCCTCCAGCCGCATGCCCCGGTCGTCCCGGCGGTGGGTCAGCACCTTGACGACGGTGGCGTGCACGGCGCGTTTGGCGCCGTCCTCGCGCGGGTTCACCGGACGGCTCCTTCCGCGCGGTAGACCGCGTCGACGAGTTCGAGGGCGGCGAGTCCGTCGCCGGCGGCGTCCCGTCCGGCGCGCAGCCGGGTGTCGAAGTCGGTGAGGACGCCGACGTACTCGTGCCAGAGCGAGCCCTTGAACTCGGGGTGTCCGGCGAGCATGTCGGCGAACAGCCGGGTGCCGTCGGCGAGTTCGACGCTGACGTCCTTGACCTCCCCGTCGTAGGACCAGTCCAGCTCGACCCGGGCGGTGACGCCGAGCGTCGAGCGCAGGGCGACGGCGGCCCGGCGGTCGGTGCCCAGCTCGTCGCGGTGGACGTCGGCCCCGGTCAGTTCGACGTCGCCGAGGAACAGCCGTACCAGGTCGAAGGCGTTGGGGCCGTTGTCGGCCACGCAGCCGCCGCCGCAGCGGTCGGCGTCCAGGTACCAGCGGTCGCTGCCGGCGTGGTCCTCGATGCGTTCCAGGTAGCGGACGGTGAGGGAGCGCACGGGGGCGTCGGCGGCGGCGACCTCCTCCAGCAGCCGCAGGACGGCGGAGTTGTAGCGGCGGTGGAAGGAGGTGAAGAGGGTGACGCCTTGCTCCCGGGCCAGCGCGGCGAGGGCGCGGCCGTCCTCGACGCGGGTGGCGAGCGGCTTCTCCACGCACACCGCGAGCCCCGCGGCGAGGGCGTCGCCGCACACCGCGGCGTGCGCGTCGTTGGGGACGTTCACGACGACGGCGTCCACGGCGGCGTCGGCCAGCAGTTCGGCGTGGCCGGTGTAGCACTTGGCGATGTCGTGGAACGGCTCCAGGGCGGCGGGGCGCAGATCGCACACGGCGGCGAGGTCGACGCCGGGCAGCCGGTCGAAGGCGGCGACGTAGAACTTCGAGATGACACCGAGGCCGATGAGGCCGACCCGGGTCCGCGCGGGCCGGGTCATCGGGCCACCGCCTCGGGGAACGCGAGGCCCCGTTCGGCGGCCAGGGCGGTCAGTTCGGTGTGCTGGGCGGCGGACAGCGGTACCCCGTGTTCCCGGCGCCGCGCGGCGGTCAGCTCCTCGGGCCGGCCGGGGTAGCTCACCGGTCGGGCCGGGTCGAGGGGCGGGCAGTCCAGGAGCGTCCCGAAGAGGCCGTCGGCCTCGGCGAGGAAGTCGCCTCCGGCGCGCAGCGCGCCGGGGGCCAGGACCAGGGCGGTGAGGCCGATGTCGTCGTCCCGTCCGGAGGGCCGCCCGTCGCCGGTCAGGGCCTCCGGGGCGGGGCCGAGTCCCGCGCCGGGCACCAGCGCGGCCAGCACCTCGACCATCAGGCCGAGTCCGTAGCCCTTGAAGGCGCCGGTGGCGGGGTCGCCGCCGAGCCAGCGCAGGAAGCCCTCGCCGGTGTCCAGGGCCCCGGGATCGGTCACCGGGCGGCCCTCGGCGTCCTCGAGCCAGCCCTGCGGTATCGGCTCCCCGGCGCGGGCGGCGGCGCGCACCTTGCCGGTGGGCACCACGGTGGTGCTCATGTCGAGGACGTACGGCGGGCGGTCGCCGGCGGGTGCGGCGACGCTGAACGGGTTGGTGCCGAGCAGTGCGGCCCGGCCGCCCGGCGGGCGGGCGATGCGCTGCCGGCCGCAGTTGGAGGCGAGGACGGCGACCATGCCGCGCCGGGCGATCCGGGCCGTGTGGTAGCCGGCGCAGCCGAAGTGGGTGGCGTCGCGCATGGTCACCAGGGCGACGCCGGTCTGCGCCGCGCGGTCGGCGGCC
Organism: Streptomyces phaeofaciens; assembly: GCF_014648915.1. Taxonomy (GTDB): domain Bacteria; phylum Actinomycetota; class Actinomycetes; order Streptomycetales; family Streptomycetaceae; genus Streptomyces; species Streptomyces phaeofaciens. The sequence goes on from NZ_BMSA01000015.1 coordinate 178,767, forward strand.
AGTTCCAGCGCCTCGGTGGCCGCCCACAGCCCGAGGGAGCGGCGTCCGTCGAGGAGGACGGCGGCACCGGTGTCGGTGATCTTCTCCGGTTCGGCGCCGGCGTCGATACGGCCCTCGTCGAGGGCGGGCAGGTACAGCCGGGTGAGGTTGGCGAGGCCGTGCGAGGTGAGCCCGGTGAGGTCGCCGTGGACCAGCGCCTCGGCGGCCGTGCGGGCGCGTTCCCGCGGCACCCCTCGGTCGGCGAAGGCCTCGGCGGTGAAGGCCACGAGGGCGTCGTGGGAGACGGTCACCCCGTCGTGCGGCGGGGCGTCGGTCGACTGGGTCACTGTCGTGTTCCTCCCGTGGCGGCGTGGTGCCGGGCGGCGAAGCGGACGAGGACGCCGCTCACCGCCCCGGCGAAGGCATCGAGGTCGGACAGGTCGGCGTACTCCCCCGCCGCGTGCGCGTGGTTGCGGCCGAGGTCGCCGGGGCCGAGGACGGCGGTGTAGGCGCCGGGCAGGCCGGCCGCCCACAGGGCGTCGCAGGTGAACGCGGGCTCGTCGTCCGGCCACCGGCTCAGCCCGCTCTCCTTCTCCAGCAGCCGGACGGCCCAGGGGTCGTCGGCGGGCGTGAGGGCGGGCAGTCCGCGCTTGTGCCATTCGACGCGGGTGATGGCGGCGGCGTCGGCGGCGGTGCGGGCCAGGTCGTGGTGGCCGCCGTGCAGGGCGGTGAACTCCCGTAGCCCGTCGGCGACCTCGCGCTCCAGACGGGCGGCCAGGGCCCGACCCGCGGCGGAGTCGGGGTAGGAGCAGTTGAGCAGGAGCCGGCCGGTGCCGTACACCCGGTTGTGGAGGTGTCCCGTGTGCAGGCCGGCGACACAGACCTGGCCGCCGCCCGCCCGCTCCGGGAGCCGGGTGGCGAGCCGCTGGGCGAGGTGGCCGAGCAGGACGGTGGCGTTGTGTCCGGCGGCGGGACGGTCGTCGATGGCGTCGTCGCCGTCGACGCGGACGCAGGCGGTCATGGCGGCGGTGGAGCGTGGCAGCAGCCGCATCCCGGTGGGCTCGCAGAACAGGTTGAGCCGGCCGTACCAGCCGCGGCGGATCAGCGGACGGGTGCCGAACACGCCCATGGCGCCGCCCTCTTCGCCGGACACCGCCTGGACGAGCACGCGGGTGCCGGCCGCGAGGGCGGGTACGGCGTCGAGGGCGGCCCGGATCCCCGCCAGCAGGGCCACGGCGGGCCCCTTGGCGTCGATGGCGCCGCGGCCGGTGAACCGCGTCCCGTCGAAGCCGACCGGTTCGGTGCCCGCGACGGTGTCGAGGTGCACGTTGAACATCACGGTGTCCGCCTGCGGCAGCTCGGGGCCGAGCGCCAGCACGAGGGAGGGCTGTACGGCGAGGAAGCGGGGGTCCTCGTCGACGGCCCTGCGCACGGCGAGCGGCACCTGTTCGTCCGTCAGCTCGGCCGGGTCGGCGGCGGCGTGGTGCAGGACCTCGAAGCCCAGCGGACGGGCGGCCTCGGCGTAGGCCCGCTGGGCGTCCCACAGCCGGGGTTCGCCGTCGCCCTCCAGCGGTCCCGCGGTGGGCAGTTCCAGCAGGTGCAGCAGCAGGTCGCGTTCGGCGGGGCGCAGTCCGGCGCCGGTCATGGCGTGGCCTCCCCGGTCAGGCCGGCTGCCAGGGCTTCCAGGGCGCGGCCGTAGCGGACGAATTCGGCGACTCCGTCCCGGCCGGCGTCCGTGCGGCCCTCGTGGGGGCGGACGGTCCGGTGCGGCTCGATCGACCAGGTGCCGGTGTAGCCGTGGTCGAGGAGCAGCCGCAGACAGTCGGCGACCCGGCAGCCGCCCTCGCCGGGCAGGGTGTAGACGGCTTCGCCGGCCTCGGCGCGGGCGTCCTTGACCTGGACGTGGTCCACCCAGGCGACGAGTTCGGTGAGCAGGTCGTACGCCTCGTAGCCGTACGCCACCCCGTTGCCGGTGTCGAAGACGAGCCGGAGCGCCGGGCTGTCGACCTCGGCGAGCAGCCGCAGCGCGCGGGCCGCGTCGGCGCCGGCCCAGCCCGCGCAGTTCTCGTGCAGCAGGACGAGTCCGGCGTCCTCGGCCTGCCGGGCGAGGCGGGTCATCCGGTCGAGGGTGCGGCGGGCCCACTCCGGCTCGTCGAGCGGGGCGGCGGGGTCGTTGGGGTAGGACATCACGCGGATGTGGCGGGTGCCGAGCGCGGCGCACCTCGGGGCCAGGCGCTCCAGTTCGCCGCGGTCCAGCGCGAAGTCGCCGGTCACGGGGCGGGCCCAGTTGGCGATGCGGGAGTCCACGCACACGACGTCCAGGCGCGCCTCGTCCAGGGTCTGGGCGACCCGGTCGAACGCGGCGTCGTCGAGGTCGGCGAGGGCGGTGCCGTCGATGTCGCGCAGTTCCACGGCGGACCAGCCCAGCAGCCGGTGGGCCCGGACCTGACCGGCGAGGTCGGGCGCGGCCTCGTCGCCGATGCCGGCGTAGCGGATGCCGGGCGGGGGCGGGAGCGGGGACGTGGGCAGTGGCGAGGGCGTGCCCGCGGCGGACGCGGGCGGGGGCAGTGGCCCGGGGTCGCCCGCCGTGGACCGGGTTTCCGTGTCACCCCGCATGGCTCACCCGCCGTCCGGTGGGCCCGGCGGACGGGAGGGCGTCCGCCGGGCCGGGCCGCCGGCTCGCCTCCTTGGCGTCGGCGAGCAGCTCCACCACGCGGGAGGCGAGGCGCAGTTGGGGCTCCAGGGCGGTTCCGTCGCGCAGGGCGCGGTAGGTGTCGACGAAGTACGCGGACAGCGCGTCGTCGGGGAAGACCTCCCAGGTCTCGGGGTGGCCGGTGCGGCTGAACCGCAGCTGGGCGTAGTGGTCGTCCTCGGCGCCCGGGTAGTGCGCGACCGCCCGGCCGTCGGTGAACTCCAGCTGGACGCGGCGCTCGCGGACCGGGGCGGTGAGGTCGGAGACGATCCGGCTGGTCGCCGCCTGGTGGCGCACGACCAGTTCGGCGCGGCCCATGCCGGGGATGACGGTGTCGCCGATCCGCATGTCGGTCAGTTCGGCGGTGGCGAGGACGGCGTCCCCGGCGAGCCGCAGACAGACCCCGAGGGAGTGCGGGGGTTCGACGTCGAACGCGGTGGGGTGGCCGCCGTCGGCCAGGGTGCGGCTCATCCGCGGCTTGCTCTGTGTCACGTCGATGGAGCGCAGCTCACCGAGGTCGCCGTCCTCGACGAGGCGGTCGAGCCGTGCGGTCAGCGAGCTGGCCAGCCAGGGGGCGACGATCGCCAGGCTCAGCCGTTCGGCGCGGGCGAGGGCGAGGATGTCCTGGACGGCCCGGCGCTCGACCGCGAGGGGCTTCTCGACGATGATCCGGCGGAAGCCGGCGGCGGCGAGTTCGCGCAGCAGGCCGAGCCGGGCGACGGGCGGGGTGCACAGGTGGACGACGGTGCGCTCGGGGTCCAGCAGGGTGCGGGCCTCGGCGACCGAGGAGACGGGGCGCAGTCCCTCGGCCCGCGGGGGTGCCGAGGGGGCGAGCGGGTCGAAGGTCAGGGCGGGGGCCGGGTCGAAGAGATCGGTGTGCCGCCCGGCGGCGCGCAGTCTGCGCAGGACCGCCCAGTGCAGTCCGAGGCCCGCCCGCCCGAGCCCGATGATCAGTGTCCGCTCCATGCCGGTACGGCTCCTCTCAGCGGTCCCGGTACGCCACACGTGTGGTGAGTTCCGTCAGCTCGGTGCGCCAGCGCGGCACCAGGGGTGCGTCGGCCACGGCCCGGCGGGCCTGGTCGACGAGGTGCGCGATGCGCTGCTCGACCTCGTCGGCGACGCCGGTCACGACGAGCAGTTCGCGCATCCTGGCCGCGCCCTCGGGTCCCGCGGGCGCGGCGGCGAGTTCCCTGATCCGCTCGTCCCGGCGTACGGCGAGGCTGAGCAGGTAGCTCATCTTGAACCGGTCGAAGTCGAGACCGGTGGGCTTGCCGGTGTCCTCGGAGTCGCCGAAGGCGTCGATGAGGTCGTCCCGGAGCTGGAACGCCTCCCCGAGCGGCAGGCCGTACCCCTCGAAGACGTCGGCGAGGTCGGGCCGGCCCGCGAGGGCGGCGCCGAGCTGGAGGGGGCGGTGGATGGTGTAGCGGCCCGACTTGCAGACCGCGATCCAGCGGGAGAGTTCCGGGTCGGCCACCCCTTCGGCGGCGACGGCGATGTCGAGGTACTGGCCGACGGTGACCTCGACCCGGGTCTCGTCCCAGACGGCCCGGGCCGCCGCGGGCAGTGTGCGGGTGAGCCGGTCCGCGTAGACGTGCGCGAGGTCGGCGGCGAGGTTGGCGACGCCCTCGCCGTAGCGGCGGGGTTCGCCGCGCAGCAGGCGTGCCCGGTGGTCCTTGGCGTGCCGTTCGTGGGCGGTGACGGCGCCCCGGCGCAGCGGGGAGTCGTCGAGGACGTCGTCGCGCAGCAGGGCGAAGCTGTGCAGGAGTTCGAGGGCGGCGGCCGCGTCGACGGCCTGGGCCTCGCCGGGGTCGCCGCCGGCGGCGAGATGGCCGAGAAGGCAGAAGCGGGGGCGCAGCAGTTTGCCCTTGGCGGTGGTGATGGCGGTGACGGTGTCGACGAACGCGGCGCAGCGCGGGTCGACGGCGGTCCAGCGCGCGCTCTCCTGGGTCAGGACGGTGTCGATGCGCCGCTGGACGTCGTCCAGCGACCGGGTGAGGACGTCGTCGTCGCTCATGCCGTGCCTTTCAGTGCGGAGGGCAGCCCGAACACGATGTCCTCGGTGGCGGTCCGTTCGACCTCGACGGTGGCGTAGCCCAGGTCGGCGAGGCGGCGCAGCAGGGCGTCCACGAGGGTGCCGGGGGCGCTGGCGCCGGCGCTGACGCCGACCGAGTCCACGCCGGTGAGCCAGCTCTCGTCGAGGTCGTCGGGGCTGGGGAGGAGGTGGGCCGGGGTGCCGGCGTCGCGGGCGACCTCCACCATGCGGACGGAGTTGCTGGAGTTGGTGGAGCCGACGACGAGGACGAGGCCGGTGCGGGCGGCGACGGCCTTGACCGCGTTCTGGCGGTTCTGGCTGGCGTAGCAGATGTCGTCGCTGCCGGGACCGCGCAGATCGTCGAAGCGCTCCTCCATCGCCTCGATGATCTCCTTGGTCTCGTCCAGGGCGAGGGTGGTCTGGGTGAGGTAGGCGACCGGTGCGTCGCGCGGCAGGTCCAGGGCGCGCACCTCCTCGACGGTGCTGACGACCAGGGTGCGTTCGGGTGCCTCGCCGTAGGTGCCCTCGACCTCCTCGTGCTCGGCGTGGCCGATGAGCAGGATCGTGCGGCGGTCCTCGGCGAACCGCCGGGACTCCTGGTGCACCTTGGAGACGAGGGGGCAGGTGGCGTCGATCACCTGGAGTTCGCGGTCGGCGGCGCCCCGGCGGACGGCGGGCGAGACGCCGTGGGCGGAGAACACGCAGAGGGCGCCGACCGGCACCTCCTCCTCGGAGTCCACGAAGTGCGCGCCACGGGACTCGAGGTCGCGCACCACGTGTTCGTTGTGGACGATCTGCTTGCGTACGTAGACGGGCGGGCCGAAGCGTTCCAGTGCGGCCTCGACGATGTCGATGGCCCGTTGTACACCGGCACAGAAACTGCGCGGTTCGGCAAGAACCACGGTTTTCCCGCGGGAGCCCGCCGATTTTTCTGAGGTTCCGGAATTGTCCAGCGATTTCAAGGAGAGCACATCCTCTGTCACCCGCTCATCGGACACGGACTGATGCGGTGCGGCGACGCGACGGCGCTCCGGAAAACCTGCGGTGGGGCGGGTTGCCGTGTCAAGCGTCCGGCGTTCACAGCCGTGTCGCCAAGGTCGCCGACGGCATGTCACACACCCTGTTCGACCTGGTGATTCGTCGCTTTCACGACCTCGGCATGACTGATACTTGCCAGGTCCCCGCCCCCGGCGCTGACAAGGGTTTGCCATTGCCGCCGGGAAAACGAGCCGCTTAGCTTCGCACATCCATATCTCCGCCCGGTACACGGAGGATTACCGCGTGATCTCCCCTACCCGGAGCACCGATCGAAACAGCGAACCGGAAACAGAACACCCGGTTCCGTTCTTCACTCAGGCCGGCACCTTCACCGACTGTTGGCCTGATATCAATCGCCATCTCAACGAGATGTTCGACCGTGGTAAGTACTCTCACGGCCGGCAGGTCGCCGAACTGGAAAAGGCACTCGCCGAATACACCGGAGCACGCCATGTCGTGGCGGTGAACAGCGGTACGGACGCCCTCGTCCTGCTGCTGCGCGCCTGCGGGGTCGGTCCCGGCGACGAGGTCGTCGTGCCCGCCTTCAGCTTCGTCGCCTCGGCCTCCTCGGTGGCGCTGGCCCGTGCCACCCCGGTGTTCGCCGACATCGATCCGGTGACCTACTCGCTGGACCCGGAGTCCGTCGAGGCGGCCCTCACCCCGCGCACCCGGGCGATCATGCCGGTGCACCTGTTCTGGCAGCTCGCGGACATGGGGGCGCTCGGCGCCCTGGCCGCGCGGCACGGCCTGAAGGTGGTGGAGGACAGCGCGGAGGCCATCGGCATGCGCCGCGACGGCGTCCACGCCGGTCTGCTGGGCGACGGCGGTGTGCTGTCGTTCTTCCCCACCAAGACCCTGGGCGCGCTGGGCGACGCCGGGGCCGTCCTGACGGACGACCCGGAGATCGCCGAGCGGGTCGCGATCCTGCGCCACCACGGCCGGATGGGCCGCACGGTGGACCACATCGCCGGGATCTCCAACCTCTCCGGGGCCTCGGGCACCAACAGCAAGATGGACGACATCCAGGCGTCCGTGCTGCTCGGCAAGCTGCCCCGGCTGGACGCCGCGATCGCCCGGCGCGCCGAGCTGGCGACGGCGTACACCGAACTGCTGCGCGACGTGCCGGGCGTCCTCCGGCTGCCGACGGTGGCCGCGCGGGACGTACCGGCCGATCCGGTGTTCTACGTGTACGTGATCGAGGTGGAGCGGCGCGACGCCCTGGTGGAGCACCTCACCCGCGAGGGCATCGGCACCGAGGTCTACTACCCGACCCCGCTGCACCTCCAGCCCTGCTTCGCCGAACTCGGCCACCGCCGGGGCGACTTCCCGCACGCGGAGGCCGCCTGCGAGCGCACCGTCGCGCTTCCCTTCCACCCCGACCTCGGCCTCGACGACGTGCACCGGGTGGGCGAGGCCGTCCGCCGCTTCTACACGGGGGCCGCATCATGAGGACTCTGCCCTTCTTTCCCCCCGATCTCTTCGAGGAGGACCGCGAGGCGCTGCTGTCGGCCGTGCACGAGCTGGGCACGGGCGCGGCCCAGCGGTTCATCCTGGGCGAGCGGACCGCCGAACTGGAGGAGGCGCTGCGCGAGTCGACGGGCGCCGGCCACGCGGTCGCCTGCGCGAGCGGCACCGGGGCGCTGGAGCTGTCCGTGCGCGCGCTGGGCATCGGCCCGGGCGACGAGGTGATCGTGCCGGCCTTCTGCTGCCAGCCGGTGGCCAGTTCGGTGGCGAACACGGGCGCCACTCCGGTGTTCGCCGATGTGGACCCGTGGACCATGGTGCTGGACCCGGACGCCACGAAATCGCTGATCACCGAGCGCACCAAGGCGCTGATGCCGGCCCATGTCTTCTCGATCATGGCGGACATGGAGCGGCTGGGGGCGATCGCCCGTGAGCACGGTGTCGCGCTGATCGAGGACGCGGCGGTCGCCCAGGGCGCCGTCCTGGACGGCCGGCCCGCCGGCCGCTGGGGCGATCTCGGGGTGTTCTCCTTCTTCCAGGTCAAGGCGTTCGGCACGGCGGGCGAGGGCGGGGTGGTCCTCACCGACGACCCCGAACTGGCCCGGGCCGCCCGGATGCTGCGCAACCACGGGCAGGACGGCGTGCACCGCTTCCTGCACCACCGGATCGGCCAGAACAACCGGTTCGACGAGGTGCTCGCCGCCTTCCAGCTGCACCGGCTGCCCGGTTTCCCGGACCGGCTGGAGCGCCGCGCGCGGATCGCCGACTACTACACCGAGCGCTTCGAGCCGCTGCGCGAGCGCGGCGTGCTGGCCCCGCCCGCCGGGCGCAACGGCCGCTGCTACTACGTCTACTCGCTCCTCGTCGACCGCCGCGAGGACCTGCGCGCCTATCTGACGGAACACCAGATAGGCAGCCACATCTACTACCCCGTGCCGCTCCCCCGGCAGCCCGCCTTCGCACCGTGGGCGGCACCGGACGGGGCCTGGCCGAACGCCGAGCGGGCCTCGGCGCGCAATCTGGCCATCCCGATCTGGCCCCATCTGACCGACGCCGAGGTGGAGTTCATCGCCGACACGGTCTGCGAGTTCTACGCATGAGCACGCGAGAGCAGTCCAGGGAGACCGTCATGACGAGTGCGCCGGCATCGCAGAGTTACGTGTTCGACCCGGTCTGGGAGAAGGAGACCGAGCGGCTGCGGACCAACGAGGCGATCTGGGACCCCGGCACCCTGGAGCGCCTGGCCGCGCTCGGGGTGGGCCCGGGCTGGAACTGCCTGGAGATCGGGGCCGGTTCGGGTTCCGTGGCGAGCTGGCTCGCCGACCGGGTGGGCCCCGACGGCCGGGTCCTGGCCACCGACCTCCAGACCGACCGGCTGGGCGCGCTGGCACGCCTGCCGCAGGTGGACGTCGTACGGCACGATCTGCGGGAGGAGGAGCTGCCCGAGGCGGCCTTCGACCTCGTGCACTCCCGGATGGTGCTCCAGCACCTGCCCGACCGGGCCGCCGCCGTCGCCCGGATGGTGCGCGCGCTGCGGCCCGGCGGGGTGCTGTTCCTGGAGGACACCGACTCCTCCACCCTCTTCCGTTCCTTCCTGTCCGAGGACTTCCTCCAGGACGTCCGGGCCGCCGGGTACGGGCTGATGCGCGAGTCGGGCCACGATCCGCGCGGTGGTCATGTCGATCTCCAGCTGGTCCTGGCCGCCGGTCTGGAGGCGACGGCGGAGGGCCGGGCGGTGATGGTGCGCGGCGGCTCCGACCAGGCCCGGCACTACATGCTGTGGCTGGAGTTCATGCGGCCGCGCATCGTGGGCGCCGGGCTCCTGGACGACGCCCGGATCGACGCGGCCCTGGCGGATATGGCCGACCCCGCCCACCACTGGCTGAGCCAGGTGCTGATCAGCACGGTCGGCCGCAGGGCGGGCGGGGCGGAGCCGGGGCGATGACGGCGACGACCTCGGCGGCGCCGCGCCCGGGCGTACGGGAACGGGCGGGCGCCTACGCGAAGCTGGCGAAGCTCTCGTTCTTCGACTACTACCTGTGCGTCCTGGTGGTCCTGGCGCTGCTGCCCACCGCCGCCTGGGACGAGCCGCGCACCTGGTGGGTGCTGGTGCTGTTCGACGCGGGCTGGGTGGGCGTCGTGGCGGCCACGGTCGCGCTGGACGACGTCACCGGACTGCGGGACGGCAGCGACGCCCGCAACTACGACCCGACGCAGGCGCTGCGGGCCCGGGACCGCAAGCCGCTGCTCGACGGCCGGCTCACCCTGCGGCAGGCGCTGCGCTTCGGCTGGGGCTGTGCCGCCGCGGGCAGCGCACTGTGGGCGCTCACCGCGCTGGTCGCACCGCACCGGCCCTGGTGGGCGCTGGTGGCCGCGGGCTTCTCGGTGGTCATCAGCGTGCAGTACTCCTACGGCCTCAAGCTCAGCTACCGGGGCGGCCAGGAGGCGGTCATCTGGCTGAGCACCGGCCTGTGCGTGCTGGTCCCCTTCGCCCTGCTGAACGGGGAGATGACCGGCGCGGCCTGGCTGGAGTGCTTCCTGTTCGGGCTGTGGAGCCTGATGGTCTCGGTCTACTCCAACATCAACGACGTGGACGGCGACCGGGCGGCCGGCCGCCGCAACCTGGCCACGAGCGTCTCCCCGGGCCTCTACCGGGGCTTCATCGCCGGGCTCTCGCTCGCCGAGACCGGCGCGATCGTCCTCGCCGCGGCGGTCGGCGCGGTGCCGTGGTGGTTCTGCGCGTTCCTGCTGCCCGTGGTGGGGATGCGTGCCCGGCAGGCACGCGCGGGGCTCGTCGCGGGTGAGGTGCTGTCGGCCCGCAAGCAAGGCGTCACCATCCACCGCTGGGGCGTCGTCCTCCTGATCGCGGCGAACCTGCTTCTCGTGCACAACGGCTGAAAGGGCACACCATGTCCCAATCGATGAACGGCGACGCCCCGCGGCGCACGGGCCGTCGGGTTGCGGTGGTCGGCCAGGGGTATGTGGGTCTGCCGCTGGCGGTACGGGCGGTGGAGGCGGGGCACACGGTCGTGGGCTACGACGTGGACGCCGGCCGGATCGACCGGCTGCGGTCAGGCGACTCCTACGTGGAGGACGTGGACGAACGGCGGCTGGCCAAGGCGCTGGAGTCGGGGGCCTACCACCCCACGACCGACCCCGGCGAGCTCGCCGGCTTCGACGTGGCCGTGGTCACCGTGCCCACTCCGCTGCTGGACGACGTACCCGATCTGACCTGCATCGAGGAGGCGGCGCTGACGCTGGCCGGGCATCTGCGGCCGGGCGCGCTGGTGGTCCTGGAGTCCACCACCTATCCGGGCACCACCGAGGACGTGTTCGGGGCGCTGCTGGAGAAGGAGAGCGGGCTGCACCCGGGCACGGACTTCCATCTCGGCTACAGCCCCGAGCGCATCGACCCCGGCAACCAGCGCTGGACCCTGGAGACCACGCCCAAGATCGTCTCGGGGGTGGACGCCGCGTCCCTGGAGCGGGTCGCGGAGTTCTACGGGACGGTGGTGGAGCGGACCGTGCCGGTGCGCGACCCGAAGACCGCCGAGCTGGCCAAGCTCCTGGAGAACACCTACCGGCACGTCAACATCGCCCTGGTCAACGAGATGGCGGTGATCGCGCGCGAACTCGGCGTGGACGCCTGGGAGGCGATCGACGCGGCCTCCTCCAAACCGTTCGGCTTCATGCCGTTCACGCCCGGCCCCGGGGTGGGCGGCCACTGCCTGCCGGTCGACCCCCGCTATCTGTCCTGGCGGGTGGAGCGGCAGCTGGGCCGCCGGTTCCGGTTCGTCGACCTCGCCAACGACGTCAACAGCCAGATGCCGCACTACGTGGTGCAGCGCCTGGTCGAGGCGCTCAACCAGCTCCAGCGTCCGGCGAACGGCTCGCGGGTGCTGCTGCTGGGGCTGGCGTACAAGCGCAACAGCGGCGACGCCCGTGAGTCGCCCGCGCTGCGGGTCGCGGAGCTGCTGCTGCGCACCGGCGCGCAGGTGCACGCCGTGGACCCGCACGTACGCGAGACCGCCCCGCTGGACGCCCGGGTGCGCCGGGTGGCGCTGACCGAGGAGGAGGTGGCCGCCGCGGACGCGGTGGTGCTGCTCACCGATCACGACGACTTCGACTACGACGTGGTGCTGCGCGGCGCGCGGCATGTCCTGGACTGCCGGCGGCGGCTGCGGCCGGCCGCCAACGTCGAGATTCTCTGATGGCGGAGGTCTTCGCCGGCCGCGCCCGGCAGGTGTGGCGGGACGCGTCCCTGTCCGCGGTCGTCGCGGGGGCCGTCGCGGTCGTGGTCTCCTTCGCGGGACCGCTGACCATCGTGGTGCAGGCCGCGCACGCCGGCGGGCTCGACGAGGCCCGGCTCTCCTCGTGGATCTGGGCGGTCGCCGTGGGCAGCGGGGTGACCGGGTTCGTCCTGAGCCTCAGGCACCGCGCGCCCGTCGTGGCGGCCTGGTCGACACCGGGCGCGGCCCTGCTGGTCACCCAGCTGGACGACGTGCCGTACGCGACGGCGATCGGGGCGTATCTGGCCGCCGCCGCGCTCACCGTGCTGGTGGGGGTGACGGGCTGGTTCGACGCGCTGATGCGGCGGATTCCGGCGGCCGTCGTCTCCGCCGTGCTGGCCGGGATCCTGCTGCGGTTCGGCCTGGACGCCTTCGGGGCGCTGGAGGACGGCCCCGCCGTGGCCGGGGTGATGCTCGCCGGGTACGTCGTCCTCCAGCGGGTGGCGCCCCGGTACGCCATCGCGGCCCCGCTCGCCGCGGCCGTGGCGGTGGCGGCCGTCACCGGCACGCTGTCCCTGGGCGGCACCCGGCTGTCCCTGGCGACCCCGGTGTTCACGATGCCGGCGTGGCCGGCCGAGGCGCTGGTGAGCCTGACCCTGCCCCTGTTCCTGGTCACCATGTCGGCGCAGAACGCGCCGGGGGTGGGGGCGCTCAGGGAGGCGGGGTACGCGGTGCCCTCGGGGCCGCTGGTCCGGGACACCGGTGTGGCGTCCGCCGTCTTCGCGCCGTTCGGTGCGCACGCCCTCAACCTCGGCGCGATCACCGCGGCGATCTGCGCGGGGCCGGACGCCCATGAGGACCGTGACCGGCGTTATGTGGCCGGATTGAGCTGTGGGGTGCTGTACATCGCGGTGGGCCTGTTCGGGACGACCGTCGCGGGGCTGTTCTCGGCACTGCCGCCGGCCCTGATCTCGGCGGCCGCGGGCGTCGCCCTGCTGGGTGCCCTCGGCGGCAGTCTCTCGGGAGCGTTCACCGAGGCACACAACCGCGGCGCCGCACTCGTCGCGTTTCTCACCACCGCCTCCGGTGTGACCCTGCTGGGACTCGGGGCGGCGTTCTGGGGTCTGGTCTTCGGGACGGCCTGCCGCGTGATACTGAGGCAAACAAAGCAAAATACGAATTCGACCAAGGAGCCCGTGCGGCGCGAATAAGCCAAACAATTCGGCCGGTAAGTACCCCGAGGACTGTTGGCCGTATGCTTTACCTTGCAGTTCACGCAAGGTAACGGACGGGGGATATCGTGCCGAGCAACAGAATTCAATCACCTCGACGCAAAAAGTCCACGATCGGGAAATCCCAGTGACGGCCGGGGCGATCGGCTCCGGCAAACTGTGCCCGCAATTGATCATCGACTCACCGTCCCGTGCGCCCGGCCACCGCACCACGCTGGTGGGACGCGATCTCGAGGTCCTCACCCTCTCCGCCCAGCTCGGCCGGGAGGAGCACCGGCTGATCACCCTCACCGGCCCCGGCGGTGTCGGCAAGAGCCGGCTGGCCTGCGCGGCCGTGGCCGACGTCCCGATCGCCCGGGTCGCCTATCTCGACCTGCACGAGACCGTCGGCGGCAGCGGGCTCGCCGAGACCCTGGCCGCCCGGCTGCCCGACGAGCCGAGCCTGCTGGTCCTCGACGGCTTCGAGCAGGCCGCCGACGCCACCGCCGACGCGGCCGACACCCTGCTGAGCCGCTTCCCCCGGCTGCGCATCCTCACCACCAGCCGCCGGCCGCTGCGCCTGTACGGGGAGCGGCTCTTCCCCGTACTCCCGCTGCCGGCCCCGCCGCCGCCGTACCGCCAGGACGCCCTCGAACTCCAGGACTACGCCGCGGTGGAGCTGTTCGTCGACCGGGCCCGGGCGATCGACCCGTCGTTCGCGCTGACCGCGCAGAACGCCCAGGCCGTGGCGGAGATCTGCACCCGGATGGACGGGCTGCCGCTGGCGATCGAGCTGGTCACCGAGAAGCTGCGGCTCTTCCGGGTGGACAGTCTGCTGACCCGGCTGCGCGAGGGCCGTCCGGTGCTGGGCGGCGACCACGCCGCACGCTCGCCGCTGCACCGCAGCGTCCGCTCGATCACCGAGCACAGCTTCCGGATGCTCGACGAGGAACAGCGCGCCCTGCTCACCCGGCTGTCGGTCTTCACCGGCAGCATGAACCTCACCACCGTCGAGGTGTTCTGGGACCTCCCCACGCACCGCACGGAGCAGGTCGTGGAATCGCTGGTCGGCCTCCATCTGCTGCGGGTGACGCCGGGTGGCGGGGAACCCCGGTTCACGATGTTCAACACCGTCCGCGAGTTCTGCCTGGAGCGGCTGACGGCGACGGGTGAGCTGCCGGACGCCCGGCGCCGGCACGCGGAGCACTTCCTGTCGCTGGCGCTCCAGGCCGAGGACCGGCTGACGGGTCCGCAGCAGGCGCAGTGGCTCCAGCGGCTGGCCCCGCTGCACGAGGACCTGATGGCCGCGCTGACCCATCTGGAGGCGAGCGGCCGCCGGACGGACGCCGCCCGCGCCGCCCTCGCCCTGCACCGCTTCTGGCTGGTGCGCGGCCATCTCACCCTCGGTGAGGAGTGGCTGGCCAAGGCGTCGACCGCGTTCCTCGCCGCGCCCGGGCACGGGGAGCTGACCGCGCGGGCCGAGGCGGCACGCGGCCAGCTGGCCCTGGCCCGCGGCGACGCACGGCTGGCGGCGGACTGCTTCCGACACGCCGCGCGGGCCTTCCACGAGGACGGCGACACCGTCCACGAGCACGCCGCACTGGCCCGGCTCGTGGTCACCCACCAGCCCGCCGGCCCCTCGGCGGTCCGCAAGGCCGCGGTGCAGCTGCTCCACTCGGCGGCCGGCGAGGGCGCGAGCGTCGAGGTGGCGAACGCCGCCCTGGCGCTGGCCACCGGGAGCCGGCTCATCGACGCCAAGCTCGCCGCCGACCTTCTGGAGACGGCGAACGCGCTGTTCATGCGGGCGCGGGACGTCCGGGGCGAGGGGCTGGTGCTGGCCCTGCGCGGCGCGCTGGCCGACTCGCGGGGCGACCAGGCGCTGGCGGAACGGCTGCTGTGGGAGAGCCTGCACCGGCTGCGGTCCGTCGGGGAGCACACCATGCTGCCGACCGTCCTGGAGGGCCACGCGCTGCACCTGTGGCACCGGCTGCCGCACCAGGGGCACCGGGTGGCCCGGCTGCTGGCGGCCGCGTCCGCCCTGCGGGAGGCGACCGGCGCCCATCCGCTGCTGATCGCCGGCGAGGTGACGGCCGCCCTGCGCGAGGCGCGCCGGCTGCTGTCCGGGCCCGAGTACGAGGCGGCCCGGCGGGAGGGGCGCGTGCTCTCCGCCGACGCGGCGGCGGGTGAGGCGCTCGCGGTCGCCCCGCCTGCGGCCGAGCCCGCGTCGGCGGTGTCCCGTCCGGTGCAGCTCACGGCGCGCCAGTACGAGGTGGCCATGCTGGTCAGTCAGGGGCTGACCAACCGCCAGATCTCCCAGCAGCTGCGGCTGTCGGAGTGGACCGTGGTGAACCACGTCCGCCAGGTCATGCGCCGGCTGGACGTGCCGTCCCGCATCCATGTGGCGCAGTGGGTGCTGAACCGCCAGCGCCGCAACGGCCTGGGCAGCGTCGCGGAGTGAGGGGCCCCCGGCGGCCGTCCGGCGCGCCGGGCCCGGTCACCGGCCACCCCCGGACGGGCGGGCCCGGGACCCGCCGGCGCGCGGCCGTGCGGGCCGTTCAGGGCGTCGCCGGGATCCGGTCCAGTTTCTCGGGGTTGCGCACGGCCCGTACGGCGGTGATCCGGGGCTGTGCGCCGGTCAGGTCGATCTCCGCGACGACCACGGCGAACACGCCGGCCGGGGTGGCGAGGACGGCGGCCGGCTCGCCGTCGTACTGCTCGTGCATCCGGACGACCAGGCCGGCCGGGTAGCGGCCCGCCGTGGCCGCGAAGTACTCGGCGATGGCGGCGGCGCCGTGCAGCGGCACGCGCGGGGTCTCCGCCTGGCCGTTGCCGTCGGCCCACATGGTCACGTCGGGGGCCAGTACCGCCATCAGCGCCTCCACGTCGCCGTCGAGACAGGCGGCGAGGAAGCGTTCGGTGATCTCGCGGGCCTGCCGGCGGTCCGGCTCGAAGCGCCGGTGGCGCAGCCGCACATGGCGCCTGGCCCGGCTGCCGAGCTGCCGTACCGCCTGCTCGCTGCGGTCGACCGCCTCGGCGACCTCGGGGAAGCTGAAGCCGAACACCTCGTGCAGCACGAACACCGCGCGCTCCAGCGGGGAGAGCGTCTCCATCATCACCAGGACCGCCATGCTCAGCGACTCGCCGAGCAGCGAGGACTCCACCGCGACGTCGGACGAGACCAGCAGCGGCTCGGGCAGCCACGGCCCCACGTACTCCTCGCGCCGGGCCCGGCTGCGGCGCATCTGGTCGATGGCGGTGCGGGTGACGGCCCGCACCAGATAGCCGCGCGGATCGGCCACGGCATCCCGGTCGACGCGCCGCCAGCGCAGCCAGGTCTCCTGGACGACGTCCTCGGCGTCGACGACGGTACCGAGCATGCGGTACGAGATACCGAACATGAGCTGCCGGTACCGTTCGAACGGATCCGCGGTCCCGGACCGTTCGGAGACGGCTGTCGCCTCGGCCATGACTCCCCGTTCCCTCAGTTCCCTCAGGGTCGGCGCTCGTCGCGATCGCTCGCCAACTGCCCTGCCGAGTCTACAATCATGGCCTTCAGCCGCTCGTACCGAATCTTGCCGTTCTCGTTGCGCGGCAGCTCCGGGGACACCTCGAGCAGCCGGGTGGGCAGATACCACCGGGTCATGCCGCGTTCGACCAGGATGCCCACCAGTTCGGCCAGGGTCGGGCAGCGGTCCCCGTCGGCCACCACCACCGCGCACGAGCTCTCGTGGCCCGGCTCCTCCTCGTAGCCGACGATCACCACCTCGCGCACCCCGGGATGGCGGAGTATCTCCTGTTCGACCTCGGCCACCGGGATCATGAACGTGCCGCCGACCCGCCGGCTCGCCCGGCCGGCGAAGCGGATGCCGCCCCGGCCGTCCTCGCGGACCAGGTCCCCGGTGTCCAGCCAGCCGTCGTCGCAGCTCCACGTCTCGTGGAACGGCTCGCCGGAGCCCGGCTTCCAGAACCCGACGGCCAGCGAGGCGCCCCGGACCAGCAGCCGGTGGATGCCGTCGTCGCCGGGGCCCGGGAGCAGCCGCATCTCCAGCCCGGGCATCGGCGAGCCGTCGCTCTTGGCGGCCCAGTCGCAGGGGTCGTCCTCGCGGGTCCGAAAACCCATGCCCGCCTCGGTCATCCCCCAGCACGAGCGCACCAGGACCCGCAGCTCGTCGTGGATCGCGCGGGCGAGGTCCGCCCGTACCGGAGCGGCGCCGGTCATCACGAACCGCAGCGAGGGCAGCGAGCGGGGGCGCTGGCGCTGCTCCTCGAGGAGCTGCTGGACGAAGGAGGGGGCCAGGAAGGTCTGGGTGACCGAGGCCGCCGACAGCAGTTCGAGATACCGCTCCGGTGCCCACACGTCCTGGTAGGCGCCGGTGCCCCCGGCGAGGATCGGGCCCCACACGCAGTACAGCAGGCCCGCGGGACCGGTGACGGGGTGCGGGGTGCTGAACACCTCGCGGGCCGCCCAGCCCCGCTCGACCGTGCTGGCCCCCGCCCCGGTGCCCGCGTACAGGGTGTTCTCGGTGTGCAGCACCGCCTTGCGCTCCCCGGTGGTGCCGGAGGTGAACAGCAGCATGCAGACCCGGTCGAGGGCCTCCCCGGTCGGCAGGCGCGGTGGCGCGAGGCGTTCCTCGTGCGGGGTGCGCAGGAAGTACTCGCGGAAGTCGACCGCCCAGGGCGGGACCCGCTCCCCGTGGACGACGCCGTGCCGCAGCCAGGGGAGCCGGGGCGCGATCTCCTCCAGCGCGGCCACGCAGTCGTAGCCCTCCCAGGTGTCCACGACGACGCACACCTGGGCGCGGGCCGCCGCCAGCATGCGCTCCAGCTCCAGGGCGCGCAGCGTGGGCAGCAGGGGGACGGCGATCGCGCCGGTCCAGCAGCAGGCGAGGGTGAGGGCCGCCACCTCCCACCAGTTGGGCAGCTGGAACGCGACGCGGTCGCCCCGGCGCACCCCGAGGGAGGTCAGGGCGGCGCTGAACCGGCGGACGTGGAACGCCAGCTCGGCGTAGCGCACGGTGGTCGTCCGGCCCTCCTGCGCGCTGTAGACGACGATCGCCGGGGCGTCGGGGCGCTCGGCGGCGACCCGGAGCAGATCGTGCAGGACGGAGGTGTTCCGCCACCATCCGCGCTCGCGGAACCGCTCGGCGACGTCCCCCGGCACCCGCAGCCCGGCGGCGGCCTCGATGGACCAGGGGTGCTCGACGAGCGGCTCGGTCACGGGCGGCTCTCCGCCCGGGGAGCGGAGACGATCTCGGGGGCCGGGTCGACGGCGTCCGTCACGTACGCCACCCCCCACGCCTCCTTCTGGAGGAAGTGCAGCCCCAGCGTGCTGACGCCGACCACCTGCTCGACGATCCGCCCGTCCTCGATGCGTACGGTGTGCTGCTCGATGCTCGACCCGCTCTCACCGGTGGGCGCGTTGCCGAAGTACGAGCCGGTGTTGTGCCAGTGGAGCGCGAACCGGAACGCCGCCCGGGTGCCGTCGGCGCTGAAGAACTCGTCGTGCAGGACGGCCCGGATGCCGGGGTGGGCGTGGTGGATCTCCTGGCAGAATTTCAGCAGGAATTCCACACCCGTCACCCCCCAGGCGGTGGGCGCGTACATCGTGACGTCCGGGGCGTACAGCTTCTCCAGGGCGGCCCAGTCCTGATCGCCGAGCGCCGTGATGTAACGCTGGATGACAGTCTTTTCCGACATGGGAATTCCTCCTCGGGAACAGTGCGAGAACGGGGAAGACGGGAATCCACGAATACGGGATTCCGGGATTCCGGGAGTCCGGTAGTCCGGGAAAGGGGACGGTGGGTGAGGGGGAATTCCGTCAGTCCAGGGCCTGGGCCACGTCCGCCCCCGCGCGCGGTGCCGCGGGCTTCTCCGCCTCCGGCTCCGGGGCCGGGGCGGGCGGCGGCAGGAGCAGTGCCAGGGCGGCGGCGACGACGGCCACGGCGACCGTCAGGAACAGCCCGTAGCGCACGGCGTCGGTGAGGCCGTCGGCGTACGCCGTGTCCGTGAGCCGGCCGGCCTGCTGCCGCACCTCCTCCGGTACGCCCTCGGCGGCGAGCCGGTTCTGGAGCAGCGCGCCGACCGCGGCCGCGCCGACGACGGCGCCGATCTGGCGGAACGTGGTGAACATGCCGGAGGCGACGCCGGTCAGCCGCGGCGGGATCTCCTGCATGGCGAGGGTGCTGGTGGGCGCGAAGACCAGGCCCATGCCGATGCCGAACACGATCTGGCCGGGGATGACCGCCCAGACGCTGGAGTCCGCCTCGGCCAGGACCGCGGTCAGGGCGATACCGGCGCCGAAGACCAGCAGTCCGGGGACGAGGATCTTGCGGCCGCCCAGCCTGCCGACCGCGTTGCCGGCCACCGGCGCCACGAACAGGGAGACCAGCGGTCCCGGTACGAGGGCGAGACCGGCCTCGCCCGCGGAGAGCCCGAGGACGGACTGGAGGTAGAGGGTGAGCGGCAGCAGCACACCGATGGAGCCGAAGAGCAGCAGCGCCCCGAGCGTGGCCGAGACGGTGAACGCGCGGCTGCGGAACAGCTCGAACGGCACCAGCGGGCCGCGGTCCTGGCGGGCGCGCTGGTGCAGCGCGAAGACCCCGAGGAGTGCCACGCCGAGCACCAGGACCAGCGGGATGCTGAGGAAGGACTCGATGGTGCCCCAGTCGTAGCGCTCGCCCTCGATCAGCCCGTACACGATCAGGCTGAGGCCGGCCGTGGACAGGACGGCGCCCGGCAGGTCCAGCGAGGTCTGCCGCCCGGTCCGGATGTCGGGCACCACGACGACGGCGCCCACCAGGGCCGCCACGCCGATCGGTACGTTGATGAAGAAGATCCAGCGCCAGTCCAGCCCGGAGACCAGCGCGCCGCCGACGGTGGGGCCGGCGACCGTGGCGAGGCCCGCGACCGCGGACCACACGCCGAAGGCCGCCCCGCGCCGCTCCGCCGGGAAGACGGCGCTGATCAGGGCCAGCGTCTGCGGCATCATCACCGCGGCGCCGAGCCCCTGGACCGCCCGGGCGGCGATCATCTGCCCCGGGGTGTCGACGAAGCCGCACACCGCCGAGGCCACGGTGAAGACCGCGAGCCCGGCGGTGAAGGTCCGCTGTGCCCCGAACCGGTCGCCGAGCCGTCCGGAGAGCAGCAGCAGCGCCGCGAAGACCAGCATGTAGGCGTTGGCGAACCAGAGGATGTCGTCCAGCGAGGCGCCGAGCCCCGCCGCCATCTCGGGAATGGCGATCGTGACGATCGTCGTGTCCAGGAGCGTCATGAAGAAGCTCGCGCAGAGTACCGCCAGCACCAGCCAGGGGTTGCGCTGCCCGGCTTGCGGTGCGTCCGTGCCCATCCCGTCGCCTCTCGTTCGTAGTCGTGTGGGGTGTTTCACCAGGACCGACGCAGCCGGGCGCGCGACTGTGACATGGGTGGGGCCCCGGGTGCGCGGATCGCCCGGGACACAGGGTCCCGGGAACGCCGCCCGGCCCGGGGCCGCGCCCTCACTCGAAGACGGGACCTCCCGAGCGGGCCCGCTTCAGTTCCGCGAAGGCCGGGACCGAGGCCGCGAGCAGAAGGGCGTCCCAGAGCCGGGCGGCCTCCTCGCCCCGGGGGATGGGGGTGACCACGGGGCCGTTGAAGGCGCGCCGCTCCCCCGCGGCGCCGGGGACCGCGACGACCGGGCTGCCGGACTCCTCGCCCACCGCGGCCTGGGACCGCTCGTGGGAGGCGCGGACCTCGGCGTCGTAGGTGTCGACGTCGGCGTGGCGGATCAGGTCGGCCGGGAGGCCCGCCGCCGTCAGCGCGGACTCGATGGCCTCCAGCGTGGGGCTGGGTCCCTCGCCCTCCTTGTGGAAGCGGGTGCCCAGTTCCGTGTAGAGCCGGGCGATCGCGTCGGCGTCGTGCTCCTGCTGGGCCGCGACGATCACCCGGACCGGGCGCAGGCCCTTGGGGCCCACCAGTTCGTGGAACTGCTCCGGTATCTGCTCCAGCCGGTCCTCGTTCAGGATGGCCAGGCTCATGACATGCCAGCGGATGTCGAGGTCGCGCGAGCGCGCGGCCTCCAGCAGCCAGCGTGACGTCATCCACGTCCACGCGCACAGCGGGTCGAACCAGAAGTCGACGGGCGTCGGGGACTTCACCGTGTCGGTCATGTGTTCTCCTCCGCTCAGACCGTCGCGATGCCGAACAGGAGCGGCGCCGCCGCGACCACCATCAAGGCCGCCGGCATCGGCAGACCCTTGGTGTCCTTGGCACGCAGGTGCGTGGTGATCGCGCCGATGAAGTAGACGATGATCCCGACGCTGGCGGCAATGCCCAGCGGCCGGTAGAAGATGCCGGCGAGCAGACCGAGCGCCCCGGCGATCTCCAGGGCGGACAGCCGCGGGAACCAGCTGTCGGGTACGCCGATCTTGTGCATCCCCTCGGTGACCTTCTCGTCCCGGACGAGCTTGGCTCTGCCGGAGCCGATCAGGACCACGGCGAGCAGGCTCGCGACGACGACATAGGCGATGAACACGGGTGACTCCTAGTGCGCGGTGAAAACGGGGACGTGGAAGACGGGATGAGGGGGCGTCAGGCCTGCGGCACCGGGACGGCCTCGACCACGCTGCTCGGGGAGCGGGTGGGGAGGATGCGGGTGAGCGTGAAGCCCGCCGCCGAGAGGAGCCGGCGGAACTCCTCGGCGGTGCGTTCCTGGCCGCCGCTGAGCACCATCATGTTGAGGTCGATGATCTTGCTGGGCGAGAAGCCGTCGCCGTCCGGGACGACGGTGTCCACGACGAGCAGCCGCGCGTCCTCCCCCATCACGCGCCGGCAGGACCTGAGGATCTCGATGCAGGACTCGTCGTTCCAGTCGTGCAGGACCCACTTCATCGTGTAGAGGTCGCCGCCCTCGGGGACCTTCTCGAAGAAGTCGCCGCCGACGAGTTCGCACCGGTCGGCGAGGCCCGCGTCCGCGATCCGCCCATGGCCGTTCGCCACGACGTGCGGCAGGTCGAGGACGACGCCGTGCGCCTCGGGGTGGGCAGTGAGGATCGAGGCGAGGAAGCCGCCCTCGCCGCCGCCGACGTCCACGATCCGCTCGTAGGGACCGAAGTCGTAGACGTCGAGCACGGCGTCGGCGACCATCGCGGTGAGCCCGGTCATCGCCTTGCCGAGGTGGGCGTTCATCGCGGGGGTGTCCTCGAAGAACTGCCAGATCTTCTTGCCCACCGCCCGCTCGAAGACCGGTTCGCCCGACCGTACGGAGTCGGCCAGCAGCCCCCAGGTGGCGTGATGGGCCTCGCCCAGTTCCATCTGGACGAAGGACGCCAGGGAACCGGGGACGTCCGAGCGCAGGGCGTCGCCGAGCGGGGTGGTCGTGTAGCGCCCCTCGGCGTCCGAGCGCAGCACGCCCACGCCGGCCAGGGTACGCAGCAGCCGGGCCAGGGAGCGGGGGTCGGTGCCGGTGGCGGCGGCCAGGTCGGCGGCGGTCCGGGGCTCGTGCGCCACCTGGTCGGGGAGGCCCAGCGCGGTGGCGGCGTGGACCGCCCGCGCCACCCAGAAGCTGGTGACGATCTGGAACATCCCGTCGAAGTCGGGCTGGGTACCGGCGTCGTCGGGGCGTGCGGTGGCGTCCATGGAGGTCTCCGGGCGGCTCGGCGGTGAGGGCGGCGGGAAGGCGGTACGGGACGGCGGTGCGGAAGGGCGGTGCTGCGGCGGCAGTGCCGGAAGGCGGTGCTGCCGCGGCGGCGCGGGAAGGCTGCGGCGCGGGAAGGCTGCGGTGCGGGACGGCGGTGCCGGGGCGACCGCTCCGGCCGTGCGCGGCACGGGTGCCGCGCACGGCCGTCGGCGTCGGGTCAGACGACGGAGACGGCGATCTTGCCGACGGTGCCCGCGCCGAACGCGCCCACCGCCTGGGCCACCGAGTCCAGCGCGTAGGTCTCGGCGATCGGCACCCGGAGCGCGCCCGTGGCGGCGGCAGCGGCGAGCCGGTCGAGCGTGGCCGTGTCGGGGTTGGCCATCACGGAGGTGACCGTGATGTCGCCGCGCCCGGCCTGCTCGGGGCCGAAGCCCAGGGTGGAGGCGAGCCGGCCGCCGTCGGCCAGCAGCTCCACGAGCTGCGCGGGGTCACCGGCCAGGTGCACCGCGGCCGTCACGCCGTTCGGCGCGATCGCGCGGACCTGGGCGGCGAGGTCGCCGGTGTGGTCCACGACGTGCGCCGCGCCGAGGCCGCCGACGAACTCCGTCTCGGCGCCCGGCTTCGCGGTGGCGAGGACCGTCGCACCTGCCGCCACGGCCAGCTGGACGGCGTACGCGCCCACCCCGCCGGTCGCGCCCACGACGAGGACCGTGTCGCCGGCCTTCGGCGCGATCGCGTCGACGGCGTTCGCGGCGGCCGTGCCCGCCAGGCCCAGCGCCCCGGCCCGGTCGAGGTCCAGGCCCTCCGGGACGGCGGCGACGCCGTAGCCCTCGGCGACCACGACGTACTCGGCGAAGGCGCCCTCGGAGACCACCGGCTTCATCACCACGCCGAACACCCGGTCGCCGGCGGCGCGGGTCACGCCCTCGCCGACCGCCTCGACCGTGCCCGCGAAGTCCTTGCCGAGCGTGACCGGGAACTTGTGCTCCAGCATGTCCTTGAACACGCCGTAGATCACCGCGCCGTCGAAGCCGTTCAGCGACGAGGCGTGCACCTTGACCAGGATCTCGCCCGGCCCCGGCTCCGGCTTGGCCACCTCGGTCACCGCGGGGGTGGTACCGAAGTCGTCGATGGTTACTGCGCGCATGGAGTGTTCTCGCTTCCCTGTGAAATGTCGGAACTCTGGTGCGGTCGAGCTGTGGACGCGCGGTGCCGCGCCCGCGCGTGGGCTACCGGACGGCCTGCTCGTACGACGCCCGCATCACCGTCGCGACGACCTCCAGCTCGTCGGCGTCGCGCGGGGCGTAGAGCATGACGATGCTGCTGGGGAACTCCGGCCGCCGGGAGATCGGATGCGGCTCGACCCAGCCCAGCTCGGTGAGCGGGCCGAGCGACTCGATCGGCACCGTCAGGTGCATGAACCCGGAACCGTGGATGTGCCCGAACTCGTCGACCGACGGGTGCAGGAACGCCTCGAAGGCCCGCTCCGTCTTGTCCAGGCGCAGTGCCAGGGAGGACGGCTCCGAGACCTGGCTCTGGGTCATGAACACACCCGGCAGCGCCTCCGCCCGGGCGATCAGCGCCTCCCGGATCTCCGGCGGGGAGAAGTCCTCGAGCTGGTCGTGCGGGATCTCCCGGCCGGTGGTGGCGGGCCGGGGCCCCTTGCGGGGAGGCAGAGCGCTCAGCGCGCTCGGTTCGACGGCCATGATTCTCCTCGGTCCTCGGGGCCTCGGGGGCTCGGCTCCGCCTCGCGGCGACGGTCCACGGCAGGCCGAAGTCACGCACAAACGGTGCGCTGGTCACTTCTTGTTCTCAGGGGAATTTTGGGCGATCCTCGTGGGGTGGCAGAAGACGGCACCTCAAAAAGCGCTACGCACATGGATGTTCCTGACCAGGTCAGCGAGGCTCTGACCACCTGCCGGCTGCGGGACGTGCTGGACCGGGTGGGGGACAAGTGGAGTGTTCTGATCATGGCGCTGCTCGGCGACGGACCACGGCGCTACTCGGATCTGCGGCGCTCCATCGACGGCATCTCGCAGCGGATGCTCACGCTGACACTGCGCAGCCTGGAGCGTGACGGCCTGGTCATCCGGACCGTCACACCGACCACTCCGCCCCGGGTGGACTACGAGCTGACCCCGGTCGGGCACACGCTGTCCAAGGAGGTGAGTTCGCTCATCCGGTGGTCCGAGCGGCACCGGGAGTACATCGGCATGTCGCGCCGCAGTTACGACGCCCGGTAGCCGCCGCCTCACCGGCTCAGCGCGATCGTCTCGTGGTGGCGGATCACCTCGGCGATGATGAAGGTGAGCAGCTTCTCCGCGAACGCCGGGTCCAGGTGCGCGGATTCCGCGATGTCCCGCAGCCGGGCGATCTGCCGGGCCTCGCGGGACGGGTCGGAGGGCGGCAGCCGGTGGACCGCCTTGAGCCGGCCGACCCGCCGGGTGTACTTGAAGCGTTCGGCGATCATGTGCACCACGGCGGCGTCGATGTTGTCGATGCTCTCGCGGAGCTGGTCCAGTTCGGCGCGCACGCCCGTGTCGTCGTCCACCGCGTTCTCGGTCACGGTCATCCGGTCGTCAACTCCCCTGCTGTCCTTGATCCGTGACGTCGCGTCAGACCGCGAGGCCGTCGAGCACCGGGCGGACGTCGTCCAGGAACCCCGCGACGAGGAAGGCCAGATCGAGGGACTGGCCGCGGTTCAGGCGCGGGTCGCACGCCGACTCGTAGCGGTGGAAGAGGTCCGGGAAGCCGAGGTCGTGCCCGCCGCCGAGGCACTCGGTGACGTCGTCGCCGGTGAGTTCCACATGGATGCCGCCCGGGTGGGTGCCCAGGGCGCGGTGCACCTCGAAGAAGCCGCGGACCTCGCCGAGGATGTCGTCGAAGCGGCGGGTCTTGTGGCCGGAGGGTGCCTCCAGGGTGTTGCCGTGCATGGGGTCGCAGGCCCAGACGACCTGGGCGCCGGAGGCGGTGACCTTCTCCACCAGCGGGGGCAGCACCTCGCGCACCCGGTCGACGCCGAGCCGGACGACGAAGGTGAGGCGGCCCGGTTCGCGGTCCGGGTCGAGCCGGTCGATCAGCTGGAGCGCGGTGTCGGCGGTGGTGGCCGGGCCCAGCTTCACCCCGATGGGGTTGTCGATCCGTGAGAAGTACTCGACGTGGGCGCCGTCGAGGTCGCGGGTGCGCTCCCCGATCCAGAGCATGTGCCCGGAGGTGGCGTAGGACCGGCCGGTGCGGCGGTCGCGGCGGGTGAGCGGGCTCTCGTAGTCGAGCAGGAGCCCCTCGTGGGAGACGAAGAACTCGGAGTCGTCGAAGTCCTGCGGGCGGGCGCCGGTGGCCCGCATGAAGTTCATGGCGCGGTCGATGCCGTCGGCGATGCCCTCGTACCTGGCCCGCAGCGGGGAGCCGGCGATGAAGTCGCGGTTCCACTCGTGGACCTGGCTGAGTCCGGCCCGGCCGCTCGCGGTGAACGCCCGGACGAGGTTGAGGGTGTGGGAGGACGCCTGGTACATCCGCAGCAGCCGCTCCGGGTCCGGGACCCGGGAACCGTGGGTGAAGTCCGGGCCGTTGACCGCGTCGCCCCGGTAGACGGGCAGGGTGACCCCGTCACGGGACTCGGTGGGCTTCGAGCGCGGCTTGGCGTACTGGCCCGCGAGCCGGCCGACCTTCACCACCGGCATCGACACCGCGTAGGTCAGGACCGCGGACATCTGCATCAGGGTGTTGAGCTTGCTGTGCACGGTGTCGACGGAGACCCGGTCGAAGGTCTCCGCGCAGTCGCCGCCCTGGAGCAGCAGCGCCTCCCCGCGGGCGACGGCCGCCAGCCGGTCCCTCAGCCGGTCGCACTCCCCGGGGAGGACGAGCGGGGGCGCGCCGGCCAGTTCGTCGGTCACGCGGCGCAGGGCCGCCGGATCCGGGTAGGCGGGCTGCTGCCCCGCCGGCAGGGCGCGCCAGGTGTCGCGCGGCCCGGGACCGAGCGCGGGCCCCAGCCCGAGGGCCGCCGGCTTCGACGCGCCCGCTGTGTCCGTGGTGTCCGTGGTGTTCATGGCAGAACCTCAGGATTCGGAGTGGGTACGAGTGGAGTGCGGTGCCTGGAGCGGGGGTGACGGGGATGCGGGGGGTGAGGGATTCCGGGGGGTGAGGGATTCCGGGGGGGCCGACCCTCAGACGCGGACGCGCTGCGCCTGGAGGCGGGCTCCTTCGAGGGCCTGTTTGAGGGAGGTGGCGGCCACGCCCTGGAACCCGGCGAGCCGCGGCACATGCCCGGACTTGGTCATCTCGGCGTGCAGGAAGGTGAGGTCGTCGGCGAGGGCGACCATGCCGAACGCGGCCTTGAGGTAGGGCTCCTGGAAGTCGTACGCGTACCGGGGCGTGCCCGGCCCGTAGGCGCCGCCGCGGGCCGTGACCACGACGACCTGCTTGCCGGAGAGGGGACCGGTGCCTGTGGCCGGGTCGACGACCAGCGGCGGGATCACGATCCGGTCGAACCACGCCTTGAAGGTGGAGGGCAGCGAGAAGTTGTGCATGGGCAGCCCGAGGAGCAGCGTGTCGGCGGCCCGCACCTCCTCGACGAGGTCCCAGGTGAGCGCCCAGCTCGCCTTCTCCTCCGGGGTGATCGCGGCGTCGCGGGCCTGGTCGAGGTCGCGCACCTCACCGCTCTCCAGCCGGTGCATCACCGCGATCTGTTCGGCGTCGACATGCGCCACGGGCCGCGCCGCCAGGTCCCGGTAGACCTGTGTCCCCTCCGGGTTGGCCGCCCGCCAGGACGCGGCGAACTCGGCGGTGACCCGCCGTGTGGTCGATTCGATCCGCGGACTGGTGTCGATGTGCAACAGGGAAGGCACGAGGTCACGCTCCTGTGTGGGTCGCCGGACGGTGGGCCGGTCGGACGGGTGGGGTGGGGTGGGGTGGAGAGGCGGACGGGAGTGGTGGGCGAGGGGAGGCCGCGCCGGGCGCCGCGTACCGGGACCGTCCCTCAGACCGGCTCCTCCGTCCGCCGCCCCCAGCGCGGATAGCTGCCCAGGAAACGGGCCCCCGCTCCCAGCCCGGCGATCGCGGACATCGCCTCGCGTACGGGCGGGTTCTCGATGTGGCCGTCGATGTCGATGAAGTAGCGGTAGCTGCCGAGGCGGTCGCCGGTGGGCCAGGAGTGGAGCCGGCTGACCTCGATGTCCCGGGAGGAGAACTCGGTGAGGATGTCGAGCAGCCGGCCGGGCCCGTCGTCGCCGGGGTTCACCATCAGGGAGGTGCGGTCCAGCCAGGTCCGCGCCGGCGGGAACCATGCCGGGGCGACCGAGACGAACCGGGTGACCGCGCCGGCCCGCTGGCCGATGCCGGTGGCGAGGGTCGCGAGGCCGTACAGGTCCGCCGCCAGAGGGGCCGCGACCGCGGCGACCCCCGCCGCCGACGCCGTCCCGGCCACCTCGCGCGCGGCCGCGGCGGTGGAGTCCGCGGGCCGCACGCGTGCCTCGGGCAGATGCTCCGCCAGCCAGCGCATGCACTGGGCGAGCGCGTGCGGATGGCTGAGCACCTCGGTGACGGCGGGGAGTTCGGTGCCGGACCGCGCCATCAGCGCGAACGTCACCGGCACCTCCACCTCCGCCGTGATGTGCAGCTCCGCCGAGACCAGCTGGTCCATGGTGACGGGCACCACGCCCTTCACGGAGTTCTCCAGCGGCACCACCGCCGCCTCGCAGTCCCCGCGGCGCACCGCGTCCAGCGCCGCCGGGACCGTGGGGAACGGGCGGCCGCGCCCGGCGGGCACCACCCGGCGCAGCGCCGCCTGGGTGAACGTGCCCTCCGGGCCCAGATAGGCGTACGTCATGACGGACCGTCAACTCTCTATCAAGCGGTGGAAGAGGACGGTGTCGAAGATGTCCTCCATCCGGACGGCCCGGCCCTCCCGCATGGTCCAGGAGTGCACGAAGTCCAGGCTCTCGGTGTGCCCGGAGTGCGAGGTGACGTCCCGGACGCCGAAGACCACGACCCGTTCGCCGGACTGGACGAACTCCATCGGGTGCAGGCGCATGCCGCCCAGCACGGTGGGCACATGGGCCAGGAACTCCTTGACACCGGCATGGCCCACCTTGGTGCCGCCGAGGCCGTACACGTTCATGCCCTGCGGGTGGATCCACTCCACGTCCTCGGACAGGACGGCCAGCAGCGCGTCCACGTCCCGGGCGTGGAACGCCTGGTACGCCGCGTGGATCAGATGGAGGTTGCTCTCCTGCGTCTTCACCGGGCTGTGGCTCCTTCTCACTTCGCGTACTCGGGATACAGGGACTCGACGGTGCGGCGGATGCCCTCGCGCCAGCCGACCTTGCACGGGCCCGTCAGCCGCCTGCGCAGCGTGGGGTCGAACTGGTACGTCTCACGGGTGACCTCGCTCGGCAGCAGCTTCGCCTCGACGCCGGTCAGCTCCTCCAGGTAGCGGACGCAGTCGGTCATGCCGACCGGCTCGTCACCGCCCCAGTTGGTGAGCGTGACGGGCACCGACGCGGCCTCCCACAGCCGCGGCACCTGGTCGACCAGGTCGTCGGTGTGGATCAGGGAGCACCAGTTCTGGCCCTCGACGGGCACCGGGATGGGCTCGCCCGCCAGCATCCGCTTGAAGTAGAGCATCGGCACCCCGCCGTAACCGCCGGGCCCGTAGGCGATGTTGAGGCGGGCGATGACGGTCGGCAGGTTCAGGGTGCGGGCGTACGCGCGGACCACGCCCTCGGTGGCGATCTTGGCGACGGGGTAGACGGGCAGCCAGTCGGCGACCCCGTCGACCGGGTCGTCCTCGGTGTACGCGTGGTCCAGGGTCTGGCGCTTGTACAGGGCTCCGGTGGAGACGTACAGGAACGCCTCGGCGGTGCGGCAGTGGGTCATCAGACGGCCGGTGGCCACCGTGTTGACCTCGACGGCGGTGTTGAAGTCGCCGTCCTCGCCGCGCCGGACGGCGGAGTGGATGACGTGGGTGAAGTCCTCGGGCAGGCCCTTGAGGGTGTCGTCGCCGGTGTCGTCCATGTCCCAGCGGAAGGTGGTGATGCCGTGGTCGCCGAGCGCCTTCTCGGAGCCGGGGGTGCCGAACCGGCCCAGTGCCCAGACCTCGTTGTCCTGGGCGAGGGCCTTCGCCACTGGTCCGGCGACCTGTCCGGTGCCCCCGGTGACCAGGATCTTCTTGCCGTTCATCGTGCTCTCCTCCAGGGTCGGGGTCGGGGGTCAGCCGGCGTCGCCGAGCGCGCGGTCGAGTTCCTTGCGCAGGATCGACTGGAAGACGGCCACATGGTTCGGGCCCATCAGGGTGTAGTGCTCGCCGGGCACGTCGAGGTAGCGGACGTCGGGGCAGTGCTCGTCCCAGCGGCTCAGCTCGTTCTTCAGCCAGTCCTCCTTGGTGCCGCGCAGCGGGATGGCGTAGAAGACGGACATCGAGCGGACCGAGCCGCCGGGCGCGTAGGTGCGGCCCAGGTCGGTGAGTCCGTCGGCGAGGGTGGCCCAGGCGGTGAACTTCTCCAGGGTGAGGTCGAGTTCGGCGAGCCGGGCCTTCGGCGCGAGGTCGACGAAGTGCGCGAGCTGCTCCTCGCGGCTGAGGTGGCGCAGCTGCCCGGGCAGGTCGAGGGACTGCTTCTTGTCGATGAGCGCGAGGAAGAACGCCAGGTTGGCGGCGGTCTCGACGAAGTCCAGTTCGTTCATGCGGTACTTGATGTGCGGGGGCAGGTTGAAGCTGCCGACGAAGTCGACCCGCTCGCCCTGGCCCTCGAGCACCTTGGCTATCTCGAAGGCCACGGCGCCGCCGTACGAGTACCCCGCGACGGCGTACGGGCCGTGCGGCTGCTTGGCGCGGATCGCCTCGACGTAGGTGGAGACCATCTCCTCGAAGCTCTCGAAGGGCTTCTCGCCCGGGTTGAAGCCGCGGGCGCGCAGCGCGTAGAACGGCCGGTCGCCGACGAAGTACTTGGCGAGGTTGACGAAGACGAGGACCTCGCCGACGCCCGGGTGGACGCAGAACAGCGGGGTCTTGTCGCCGACGACCTGCATCGGGACGATCGGGTCGTACGGCCGTGCCGCCGAGGCGTCCTCGCCCAGCCGGGCGGCCAGCTCACGGACGGTGGGGGCCATCAGCACGGTGATGATCTGGAGGTCGTGCGCGCCGAGCCGCTGGGCGACCATGCTGCGCAGCCGCAGGATGTCCAGCGAGGTGCCGCCCAGGTCGAAGAAGTTGGCGGTGGCGCTGAGCTTCTCCGGAGCGGTGTCGAACATCTCCGCGTAGATCCCGGCGAGGACGCGCTCGGTGTCGCCCTCGGGCGCGGTGTAGCCGCCGAGGCGGCGCAGCACGAGGTCGGCGACGGACTCGGTGACCTGCTCGTAGGCCCCGGCCTCCAGCTTCCGGCGCATCAGGGAGCGCTGGATCTTGCCGAGGCTGGTCTTCGGGAAGGCCTCCTTGGGCAGCGGCAGGATCAGCGAGGGGCGGAAGCCCCAGTGCATGACGACACCGGAGCGTACGGCGGACAGCACCCGGTACAGGGCGAGTTCGTCGCCGTCCTCGGTCTCCGGGTGGAAGGCGACGACGAGTTGCTCGGTGTCGCTGCCCGGGGCGCGGGTCGGGAACGCGGCGACATAGGAGCGGGCGACGCCGTCCAGCTGCTCCAGCAGGGTCTCGATCTCGTGGCTGAAGTAGTTGACGCCGTTGACGATGATGCTGTCCTTGCTGCGGCCGACGAGGGTGAGGCGGCCCTCGTCGAGCCGGCCGAGGTCGCCGCTGCGGAACCAGCCGTCGGCGGTGAAGGCGTCCCGGGTGGCCTGCTCGTTGTTGTGGTACCCGGGGGTGATCATGGGCCCGGTGAGCTGGAGTTCACCGGTCTCGCCCTCGCCCAGCTCCTGGTCCTGTTCGTCGACGATGCGCAGCCGCAGGCCCTCGACGGGGGTGCCCAGGTTGGCGAACTCCTGGCCCTGGTCGGCGGCCGGGAACGCCTGGGAGTAGATGGATCCGGCGCAGGTCTCCGTCATCCCGAACGCGGGCCACAGCGCCTCGGAGCGCAGTCCGTGGCGTGCGAAGCGGCGCAGGAAGGTCTCGCCGGTGGTGCGGACCACGGCCTCGCCGCCGCTGATGATGTGGCGCAGCCGGGACAGGTCGACGGGCCCGGTGTCGTCGAGCCGGTCGGCGGACGCGTTCAGCAGCCCCAGCAGGAAGTTGGGGGTGAAGGTCATGGTGACGCCGTGCCGGGAGATCAGCCGCAGGAACTCCAGCGGCTCCCCGAGGACGACGGCGGCCTCGACGTGCAGCTGGGTGGCGCCCGCGTACAGGGGCAGCAGGTGGCACTCCAGGAGGGCGGCCACATGGTCGAAGGAGACCCAGTTGAGGGAGACGTCGTCCGGGCCGAGGCGGTGGTAGCCGTTCTTGCCGGCCATGGAGGCGAGCAGGTTGGCGTGGGTGAGCCGGACGGCCTTGGAGTTGCCGGTGGAGCCCGAGGTCAGCACCAGGAGGGCGGTGTCCTCCGGCGCGGCCGCGTGGAGCAGGTCGGCGGGCTCGGCGGCGTACAGGCTCGACAGGGGCGTGACGCCGAGACCCGCCACGTGCGGCAGTTCGGCCGCGAGGGACTCGGTGGTGACGACCAGCGGCTGGTCGAGGAGGGTGTTCACATGGCCGAGCTGGGCGGCCCAGCGCTCGGGGTCGCCGCCGAGGGGTGCCATCGGGACGGGGACGAGCCCGCCGAGCAGGCAGGCCCAGAAGGCGGGCAGGAAGTCCTGCGGGCGCTCCAGGAGCAGGACGACCTTGTCCTGCGGGGCGAGGCCCCGCTCCCGTAGTCCGGTGAGCACCCTGCGGGCCTCGTCGACCAGTTCGGGGTAGCGCTGGAGGTGGGAGCCGTCGGGGCCGGGAGCGCCCTGCTGGTAGAGGAGGCCGGACTCGGGGTGCTGCTCGGCGGCCCGCAGGAGGAGGTCCGCGATGTTCCGGGTCGATGAAATGGCCATGGTCATGTCGATGCCCTCTCTTCTCGTTCGCGAGGAGACGCGCGCCACGGGGCGGTGGTCGGGCGCGTCACGGGTGACGCCGGCGGCCGCGGTGGCGGGCGGCCGCGCACCTGTGGTCGGGGAGGATCCGTCAGTGCGGCGTGGACTCGGGGCCGTGCGGCGGGCCGGCGGCCAGGGACGGCCGGTGGCGTTCCGCGACGGCGGACTCCGAGGTGGACGGACAGCGCAACACGCGGCTCCCTGGTTCCCGGCAGTTGATGACTGGGTGGTCGACCGAGCCCCCGTTGCGCGAAGAAAGTCGGCGCACAGGGCCTTGACAACAAGCCTCTGTGGGGCGGGTCCCCGGTTTCAACAGACCTGGTTTCAGGGCTTCGTCAGGTTTCACAAATCGAGCGCGGGTGTGTCGGTTCCGGCTCAGATCCATGTCAGAGGAACGTCAGATGCCCAGGTCGGGCGGGGGGCGGTCGCCGACGGGCGCGGACTGGACCACTGGGGGCGGAGCGGGGGCGCGGGGCCGCGGGCAGCACTGAGGGCGGAGCGGCACTCCGCCCCGCCCCGCGCAATTATCTGTTCCTATTCGGTTGGCCGGGCGTCAGTTGTTTCCCTCGACGACCGTCGAACGGAAATACTTCACGCCGCGGACGGTCGATTCGGAATTCACCCGTTGCCGAGCCTGAACCCGACTCCCCGGATGGTGATGATCCAGTCACTGGCACCCAGTTTGTTGCGCAGACTGCTGACATGTGTGTCGACAGTCCGCCGGGACCAGGAATCTCCCCACACCTGCTGCATGAGTCGATTTCGTGGAATCACACTTCCCGGATGGGAAGCCAGAAGATGCAGGAGATCGAATTCCTTGCGAGTGACGACGACCGGCCTTCCGTAGAGGCTCACCTCGCGCGAGCCGGCGTCGATCCGCAGGGGTCCGTGCGAAATGACCTCGGCCGGCCGCGGCGCGGGCCGGGCCCGCCGCATCACCGCCTGCATCCGGGCCATCAGTTCCCGGAACCCGTACGGCTTGACCATGTAGTCGTCCGCCCCGGCCTGGAGTCCGAGGACCCGGTCCAGCTCGGTGCCCCGGGCGGTGAGGGCGATGATCGGGATGTCGGAGACGGTCCTGATGGCCCGGCAGACCTCCAGCCCGTCCAGGTCGGGCAGTTCCAGGTCGATGAGGACGAGATCGGCGTCCGCGTACACCTGGAGCGCCATACCGCCGCACTCGACCACGTCCACTTCATGTCCATGTCGGCGCAAACCGTGGATCAGGGACTCCGCGTACTGGACATCGCTTTCCACCACGAGCACCCGCCACGCCCCGGTCGCCACCGCCGGTGGCATGACGGCCGTTCTGGTCCCCGCGGCGATCCCGGTATTCGCCAGAACGGCCACTGGCACTTCCGGTGCACGCTGACTCATCGTCTCCCCCAAGACTCGTCTAGCTCTCAAGACCCCCGACCGGGCAGGGCCACAGCACTCGGCGAGTCTAAAAACCCCTTCTTCCGACTGTCAAAGATCCATGGCGTAAACGAGCTATGTCCAACGAGTCAAGGGGAATTCCGCATTCCGTTTGCGGACCCTTGGAGAATACCGGACGAACGGACGCGTCCAACTTGCGCGGATCAAGCCATTCTTGAAGCCCTCAACCAGCGATTCGTCCCTTCTCGACCGACCGCTCCTCATCATGTGACGGATACTCAGAGGATCACGCCACGCCTCCCACATGTACACGATCGGACAAGACCCCGTCCCACCCCCACCGCTGGCCGGAACCAGGTGGTCAACGGCGTGCGCGGCACTCCCGCCGTCTTGTACGCAATGACCTTGTCGCCACCCTCCCACCCCCGGGGAAGAGACGCATTCCGATGCCAGGAAGGCCGAAAAGAGGTACGAACACGCGTGTTCCCAGCGCACCCGGAAGTTCCCTCGCGCGGAAAATTCCCGAGCGGGTGCCGAATTCTACCGACCAGGAGAATATTACGATTCTTTTACCGCCGATCGGGAACACCGCTGTCATTCGGCGCGATGCCACTCCCGTACCGAGGGATCCAGCGCGACCACGGACCGTCCGCTTCCGCCCCGCGCGGCCCGGACGACCCCGGCGACCGCGGCGGCGAGCACCCGCACCGTGGTCCCGTGCAGCGCGAGTCCGCTGCGCCGGCCGTCCAGGGCCAGGAAGTCCCGGAAGAGCTCCTCCCTGGCCCGGTTGTTGAGGCTGTCCGACGCCGCGTCCGACGCCGCGTCCGGAGTCCGCATCCTGACCCGGCTGACGGCCTCGCCGCCGATGAGCCCGCGATTGCGGTACACCACGACGTCGAACGGGCTCCGCCCGCCGCCGGGCCGGGCGTCCTGGCAGGAGTCGACCCGGATCGTCATGAGCGGACCCACCTGGAGCGTCACCCGCTCGTGCCGGACCCTCCCGTTCCCCTTGTAGGTGTCCTCGGGCAGCTCCAGCCCGCTCCGCGCGGACAACGAAGACTGGAGGAGCGTGAGCACCGCCGTCGTGACGACGTCCGGGCCGTGCATCAGCCGGGCCAGCAGCACCACGTCGGTCTCCCCCCAGAGCTGCTCCGGCACGGAGGCCGGCCGGGGCAGACCGCTGAACCTCCCCCACCGCTCGCGGCCGAAGAGCCGCGCGTAGGCGGCGTCCGTCAGCTGGGCGTCGACGCCGCGGGCGTCCACCGCGCTGACGTCGAGGCCGAGCCGGTCCGGCGGCCGCGCGCAGCCGCGGTTGACCTCGGTCAGCCAGCAGAACAGGTCGACGAAGTGGTACCCGGAGTGCAACAGCTTCCCATAACCGTACTTATAGGGGTGACCGTCGCGCGAGACGAACTCCCAGGGCATGTTCCAGGTGCCGTCGGAATGGTGGATGTCCAGATAGGTGACCGGTATTCCGTATTCACCGACGACCTCGGCGAGAATCTCCTTCACCATCAGGTACGCCGGATGCGCCCGACGCTGGGCCTGGACGACGACGGTCACGCCGTTCTTTTCGGCGAGTTCGGCCAGAAAAAGCTGGTCCTCCACCATTCGCAGCGCTTCCTCGGGCCCTTCCTCCCGTAGGTCGCGGGCCGTCACCGGCTTTTCCAGGAGAACGTGCATACCGCGCCGGACCGCCCATTCCGCATAGGCCCGGTGCGCGCGCGGCTCGGTCGCCACGATGCAGCCCCAGGCTGGGGTTTCCCGCAGGGGATCGGCTCCGTCGAGGGCGTCCGTGAGCGTGCTGGAATCCGCCGCGTCGGGGACCAGCACCACACGGCGGGGTTGCAGGGAACGGCCCGCGAGATACTTTTCGACAATGTCCCGCTGCGACTCCAGATCCACCACCGTGTCTATGGTGAGGCGACCGGCCGACTGGTACCTTTCGAGAAGGGGGTAGTACATGGTCCGGGAATAAGGACCCAGACCTGCCAGCACTATCCGCTTGGCGGGCGCACCGGGCATGGCTTTCTCCCTTCAGGGAGGGGATCGATTCATGAGTCAGAATGCGCACGGAAATCCCGCGGACATTCAGGTCTCTCCGGCCTCCGGGTATGTCGGTGCCCACGTCCGCGGAGTCCGGCTGGGAGACTCCCTGGACGAGCCGACGTTCACGGCCGTCCGCCGGGCGCTGGACCGCTACCGCGTGCTGTTCTTCCGCCGCCAGTTCCTGACGCACGCGCAGCAGACCCGGCTGGCACGGCGGTTCGGCCCGCTCGCCCCGCCGCACCCCTGGCAGCCCCCCGCCCCGGACCACCCGTTCGTGCACCGCCTGATCACGGGCGCCGGCACGCCTCGGACCCCCGAGGAACGCCACCGGGCCCGCTGGCGCAGTCCCGGCTTCCTCTCCGGCTGGCACGCCGACATCACCGCCGCCGTCGACCCGCCGTCCCTGTGCGTCCTGCGCGCCGAGCGGGTCACCTCCCGGGGCGGCGACACCACCTGGGCGGACCTGGTCACCGCCTACGAGCAGCTGTCCGCGCCGCTGCGCCGCCTCGTGGACGAACTGACCGCCGAACACCGCTATCTCGTGGGGTACGTGCCCTTCGGCGTCCTGGACACCGCCGCCCGGACCGCGCTGGACGCGGGCCTGGTCGCCCACCATCCGGTGGTGCGGGTCCTGCCGGAGAGCGGACTGCGCGCCCTGTTCGTGAACCCGGCGTTCACCAGCCACATCAACGAACTGACGCCGCCGGAGAGCCGGTACGTCCTCGACCTGCTCTTCGCCCATCTGACCCGGCCCGAGTTCGGTGTCCGGCACCACTGGGAGGCCGGCGACGTGGCGATCTGGGACAACCGCGCCACCGCGCACCTCGCCCCGGAGGACCACGAACACCTCGGGGAGGAACGCGAGATGTACCGCGTCTTCGTGGCCGGCTCCCCCGCGGTCGGCCCCGACGGCCGGACGTCGGCGGCCCTCTCCGGCGAGCGGTACCAGACGGCGGTCCCGCCGGAACACCAGGCCGCGGACGATCCTGCCGAACAGGCCCCGGACGCCTCGGCGGACCGGCCCGCGGGCGGCTGAACACCGCCCCGGCGTCGGGCGCTCCTCCCCCGGGCCGGCCCTCCCCCGCACCGCGAGCGGCCCGGTCATCCGGTGAGCGGCAGCGGCCGCACCGGCCACCGCGGGCCGTAGGAGGGAATGAGCAGGACGTCGCCGATGTCGGCCGGCACCGGGCACGCCGTGAACTCGACCCGGTCCCCGTCACGGCAGAACCCGAACGCCTTCGAGTGGCTCACCACGGTCGCCGTCCCGTACCGCGCGCCCGCCTCGGACCGCACGTCCCGCACCCCGAACACCGCGGGCAGGTCCAGCTGCCCGGGTGGTCCGTCCTCGACGAAGACCCCGCGCATCCGGGCCGGCGGTCCGGGCGGCCGGCACGGCACGGGAGCCGCCGGAAAGCGTTCGGCGCGGCCGCGCGAGTGGTACGAGACGGAGACGCGCAGCCCCCGGTAGCGCAGGTTGAACCGGTTTCTGCCGTCGGCCTCGAAGGCGGCGTACATCGTGTGCTGCGCCGCGCCCGGATAGGCCGCCCGCCACACGTAGAAGAGGTTCGTCTGCTCGTCCGGCGGCCAGCGCCGGCGCCAGCCGAAGGCTCCGTCGGCGAGCAGCCGGGGGATCGCGCGCGTCGTCGCGGCGACGGCGTCCGCGCCGTAGACGTCGAGGTCGACGTCGGAGCGGTCGCAGGCAAGGCCGCAGGCGTACGAGCCGTTCAGGCCGACCCGCGCCGGATCGGTTCCCGCGGCCTCGGTCAACGACCGCACCAGCTCACCGACCAGGCGTTCGCGCGCGGACCGGGGCTGTTCGACCGCACGCCGGGCCGCGTCCTCCGGGACGATCGGGGCCGCGATGTCGTCGGGGCCGAGAAGTTCGAAGCGGCGGGCGTGGAAGGGCACGTCGACGAAGGGCAGCCGGCGGCGGACGGGGGTGCCGTCCGGCCAGCGGTGGTCGCGGACCTTGACGAGTCCCGCGCGCTGCTCGAAGTCGCCGCGCGGCGCGTCGCGGACGGGGGCCCAGTCCGGGACGGCCAGCACGCCGTTCTCCGGATGGTGGTCGCCGACCGCCTTGTAGACCCAGCCGTCCCGGGTCCAGAACTTGTCGGCGTACCGCACCCCCCGGTCGGCGAACGGCCCGACGGCGGGCACCGGTGCCTCGGGTTCCCAGCGGGGCGCGTCGACGGTCCACCCCTCAGCCACCGCACACCTCCTCCAGCAGGGCGCGCAGGCCGACGAAGACGAGGCGCGAGTTGTCGAAGTCGCTCAGGAGCAGCGTCTGTCCGCCGGGGTCCACGGCCACGTGCCGGGGAAAGAACAGGCTTCCCACCAGCCGGTCCAGCGCCGGGGACAGCGAGCGGACCCGGCCGTCGGGGCGGACCAGCAGGACTCGGTGGTGTCCGGTGTCGACGACCAGCAGGGCGCCGCCGCGCAGCCGGGCCATCGAGCGGGGCCGGTGCAGCGGGGTCCCGGTGTGGGCGCGTACCCGCTCCGCGTCCAGCCAGGTGGTGCGCCGGCCGTCCGGGGCGATGCGCAGCAGGCGGTCGGCGCCGGTGTCGCACACCAGGACGCCGCCGTCCGGCAGAGGCAGGGACATGTGCGGATCGGACAGGCCGGTGTGCCACCGGTCGGCCACCCCGCTCCGGTCGACGCGGCCGACGGTGCCGCTCTCGCTGTCGGTCACCAGCATCCGGAACGGGGACACCGAGGTCACCACGACATGGTGCGGGTCACCGAACGGCCGGGGGGCGGCCGCCCCGCGCGGGCGCCACGCCGTCAGCCGCCAGCGCGGGGCGCCCGACCGGTCCAGGCACAGCAGCCGCCCCCGACGGCCGTCGGCCACCAGGGTGCCCTCGGCGGTCGTCGTGGCGAACCGCGGCCAGTCCAGCGCCTCGGGTCCGGCCGGCGTCGCGGGAAGCACCCGGCGCACCCGCCCCGCCGGGGTCACGTCGAGCACCCGGTCGTTGTGGCAGTCGGCCACCAGCACCCGGTCCGGGCCGGTGAAGTGGGCGCCCCGGGGCTGGATCAGCTCGGTGGCGGCGATGTCGCACCGCCCCAGCAGCACGGTGGACGTGTCCCCGTCCCCGAGCCGCAGCAGCCGGTCGCCACGCCCCTCGGCCACCAGCACGGTTCCGTCCGGGCAGGCCACGGCCGTGTTCGGATGCCACAGCCGCAGCGCCGAGCCGGTGTGCGCGTCGGTCCGCCCCCACGTCCGTACCACCGCGCCGCCGGCGACCTCGAGCACCCGGTTGTTCTTGGTGTCCGCGACGAGCACCGCGCCCGAGGCGGTGACGCAGGCGTGCCGGGGCGCGTTGAGCAGGCCCGGCCCCTTGCCCGCGCGGCCGATCCGGCCGTGGACACGGCGGACGGGCCCCGCCCCTGAGGCGCCGGCGACATGGAACACGCCGTGCGCCCGCGCGTCGGCGACCAGGAAGCCGCCCCCGTCCGGATCGACGGACACGCCCACGGGCTCCGCCAGCCCGTCCCCGGCCCCCAGCCGGCGCCGGATCCGGCCGCCGGGCGTGACGACGAGGACCTCCCCCAGACGCGGCAGGGCCAGCACGAGGTCCCCGCCCCCCAGCAGGCCCGCGCCGGTCGGCGGCCAGGCCCGGGCGGGCAGCCGCCGGGCGTCGAGCAGCGGTGTGCCGGTGCCGTCCGGCCGCCGCAGCACCACCCCGGCCGGCCCGGTCACCACCAGGCCGTCGGGGTGCGCGGCGGCCGACGTCACCCGCGCCGCCCAGGCCCCTGCCGGCCGGACCCGGCCGTGCGTCAGGATCCGCAGGCCGTGGTCGCGGTGGACGGTCACGACGGCGCCGTCCGCCGTGCCGAACCCGCAGGCGAAGCCCGAGCCGTCCAGCGGATCGCGGCGCACCTGTCCGGGAACCGAGAGCCGCCGGCCGAGTTCCCACGCCGGGACCGGCCCCGTCGCCAGCGTCTCCAGCGGCAGGCCGGCGGGGGCCGGCACCGTCGCGCCCGGGGCCGCCGGATCACGCGCGTCACCAGGGATGCGGATCACCCGCTCTCTCCACGAAGGGCGGAAGCCTCCGCCGGGGATCGGTCAGCACGAGCCGTACGAGGTCGGCGGCGGCGGTCGCGGGATCGTCGGCGGCGTCCCGGGTGCCCATGGCCGTGCGCAGGGAGCCCGGGTGGACGGCCACGACCCGGATGTCCGCGCCGGCGAGTTCCTGGCGGAGGCTGAGGCTCAGCATGTTCTGGGACGCCTTGCCGATCCGGTAGGCGTAGTGCCGGGCACCCGGGCCGTCGTCGCGCGCGGCCCGCGCGAACGAGCCCCGGCGCGAGGAGACGTGCACGACGGTGGCGTGCCGGGCGCGGCGCAGCGCGGGCAGCAGGGCCTGGGTGAGCCGCAGCGGCCCGAGACAGTGGGTGACGAACGAGTCCAGCACGTCGTCCGCGCGCAACTCCCCGAGGACGCTGGGCGGATGGGCCACCCCGGCGTTGTGGACCAGCAGGTCGACCGCTGCGCCGCCGACGATCTCCGCCACGTCCCGGCCCACGGCCGCGTCCCGCACATCGGCCACGACCGGGTGCGCCAGGGTGCCCAGGACCGCGCGGAGCGCCGGGGCGGCGGCGGGGTCGCGGACGACGCACAGGGTGCGGTAGCCGCGCAGGCACAGTTCGTGGGCGGTGTGGAGGCCGAGTCCGCGGGCGGCGCCGGTGACGACGGCCATGGGCGGGCGGGCGCCGGCGGCGGGCGGGCGCGTCACCGGGGGACGCCCGACGCGTCGGGACGCCTGAGCGCCTCCTCGCGCGGCACGGCGGGCGCCACCGCGTCCCGGTCCGGCGTCCGGGGCAGCGGCGGCGGGCCGGGCGCGCGGTCGTTGCCCCGGTACAGGTGGCCGCCGCTCACCACGATCTGACGCCCCCGGTCGGGGTACCGGTCGAGTTCGTCGGCGCTGCGGAAGCCCAGCACCAGGCTCATCCGGCCGCGGTCGCTGGTGTTGGCGCTGACCGTGTGGAAGGCGAGCGAGTCGAAGAGCAGCACCCCGCCGGCCGGCACGGGCACCGGCAGCGCCTGGTCCAGCAGGTCGGCGAACTCGGCGTGCTCGTCCATCCAGGTGCCCCCGCCGTCGGGCTGCGGCACTCCGACGAAGGGCAGGAACTGGGAGCCGGGGACGAGGTGCGTGCAGCCGCTGGCGACTGTGGACTCCTCCAGGTAGACGACGGCCGTGACCAGGCCGCGCGACCACTGCAAAATGTCCCGGTGCAGGCGCGGTTGGGACGTGCCGGGGCCGTTGACGGCCGCCTGGTTGTGGCGGTTGAGCACGTAGACGACGTGGGGGCCGAGGAGCGAGCGCAGCGCGCCGACGAGCCGGGGTGTGGTGATCAGCTCGCCGACCAGCTCGGGGTCGCGTTCGTACAGCCGGTACAGCTTGGGCAGGCCGCCCGGGGCGTCGGTGGCGACCCGGGTGCCGGTGGTGAGCCGCGTGTCCGTGGTGAGCCGCGTGTCCGTCGCGGCGGGAAGCGACGGGGCGACCTCGTCGCGGACCAGCCGGCGCAGCCGGGCCGCGAGCGGCTCCGGGACGACGCCGGGCAGCCGGAGGTAGCCGGAGTCCCTGAAGTGCCGTGTCTGCTGGGCGGTGAGGCTCATCGCGTACTCCGTCCGAGTAGGGTGCGTCGGCCCGCTCCGGCCGCCCGGTGGCGCAGCCGGCGGGGCAGGTACCAGGCGAGCAGCCGGAACCGGTGCCACCAGCCGTACTGGAGCGTGGCCAGGGCGAAGAGGTACTCGCGCACCGCGAACACCCGGTGGGCGCCCGGCAGCAGAGCGACCCGCCAGGCTCCGGCCCGCGACCCGAGGAAGAGGTTGGCGGTGAGGAGCTGCTCGTAGCGTTCCCGCAGCGCCTCGTCGGTGACGGCGGCGTCGTCCGCCCGGTAGCCGTCGCGCAGCGCGCGGTGCCGGTAGCTGAGCATGCCCTGGAGATCGCCGGACTCCCGGAACCAGGTCGTCGACCGGTCCGCGTGGGTGTGGTCGTCGCGCGGTCCCCCGCGGCGCAGGGCGTCGAGGCTGTCACGGACGTCCTGGAGGGCCCGGAACGCGGCGACGCGCCGCAAGCGGTTGTCGTCCCGCGCCGCTTCCGCCGCTCTCGTGTCCGGCGTCTCCTGCATCTCGCCCGTCTCCTGCGCGGGCGGGGTCCCGGCGGGCTCCGGGGCGGCCGGCATCCGGGCGAGCAGCCGGCGGGCGAGGGGGCGCAGGTCGGGGGTGCGGTGCATGTGCTCGACCACCCGGTTCAGGGTCTCCTCCAGGGCGTACGCCTCGTCCGAGCCCTCGGCGACCCCGGACCGCTGCCGGCGCAGCCACAGCCAGGCCGCGAGCAGCCGTCCCTGGGCCCACAGACAGGCGCCGATGCGCTCGGCGCGCACGGACCGGTCGGGGGCGTCGGCGGGGGCACGCCGCCACATCCGGCGCAGGCTGCTCCAGGCGCCGGCCTCCCACAGCAACTGCGAGCGGACGGAACGCAGTTCGACGGGATCGTCGGCGCCGGTGCCGCCCTCCTCGAGCAGTCGGCGGACCTCGCGGTGCAGGCCCAGCGAGCGGTACAGCAGGAACGTCGCGCGGTGGCGTTCGGCGTCGGTGACCGTCAGCCGCGGTGCGGCGGGCGTGCGAGGGCGCGGGGCGTCCGGCGGCGGCAGCCCCCAGCGCCGGGCGAGTTCCGCCAGCAGCAGGTCCGTAGGGCCGCAGACGACGCGGACGTCGGCGCCCGCCGTGCG
Organism: Streptomyces phaeofaciens; assembly: GCF_014648915.1. Taxonomy (GTDB): domain Bacteria; phylum Actinomycetota; class Actinomycetes; order Streptomycetales; family Streptomycetaceae; genus Streptomyces; species Streptomyces phaeofaciens. The sequence goes on from NZ_BMSA01000015.1 coordinate 221,176, forward strand.
CAGCAGGGACTGGAGCGGGATCGCGGACTCGGCCGGCACGTCCGGCAGGTGCGGCGGGTGGGCCGAGTGCAGCGCCCACAGCACCCGCAGCCCGCGCAGGTCGTCCGCCGGAAGCGCGGCGACGAGCCGGTCGACGTCGAAGTAGTCGCTGCCGCTGTAGCCGAGGACGATCACCGCGCGCGGGGAGCGCAGCAGGGCCCGCATCCGCGTGGCCTCCGCCGCCGGGAAGCCGGTCCTGATGGCGCTGAGCGTCGCGCCGAGTTCCTTTCCGTCGGGCGAGTCGGCGAAGGAGAGGTGGAAGTGGTGGACGGCGTCCGGGGGCACCGGACGGCCGTGGCGCGCCTCGTGGGCCCGTTCGACGCAGGTGTCGAAGTTCGCGGTCACATGCCGGCCGCCTCGCGCGATGTGGTCGGCGGCGAAGGCGTGCAGCCGGTTCGGCACGGCGACACGGACGTCGTCCAGGATGTCGAAGGTGTCCGGGAAGGCGTCCGGGCGGGCCCGGGCGGCGGCGTCGAGCGCGGTCTCCAGCCGGGGCAGCCGGGCGGCGGGCAGGCCGGTGTCGCGCTCGCACAGCGGGGTCGTGGTGAGGCCGACCACCTGGTGGTAGGTCAGCACCCGGGCCAGCGCGCCGGGTTCGAAGAAGGTGTCGAAGACCCGGCTGGTCAGTTCGGGGCCGCTGGGCAGGCTGGTGGGCCCCTCGACGGAGATGCCGGCGCCGGACCAGAGCAGCACCTCCTCGGGCCCGATCCCGTCGAGCAGGGCCATGGCCTCGGCGACGGCAGGGTCCGGGGCGGTCATCGCGGCACCGCCTGCGGGTCGCCGTCGTCGGCCGGCGGCAGAGCGGGACCGGGCACGGACGGACCGGAACCGGGACCGGTATCGGTATCGGGCAGGGCCGGTCCGGAACCGGGCAGCGCGGCCGCCCAGAGGGCTTCGAACCGGCCCAGCCAGTACGCGTACCAGTGCGGCGAGGTCCGCCGGTCGAGGAAGAGGTGCATGCGTTCGTTGATGGTGCCGTCGCCGAAGCCGTGGAACTCCACGACGAGTTTCCCGTCGGGGCTGTCGCCGTCGACGACGAGCAGACTGAAGCCGGGGTTGAAGGGCAGCCGCCGGCACGCGAAGCCGGGCTCCCCCTCCAGCCGGCGCAGGGCGCCGAGCGCGCTCTGGAGCGCGGCGCCGAGATCGAGGTTGTCGTCGAGCTGCGCGGCCGCGTGGGCGACGGTCCGCGGCGCCGGGTCGAGCAGCACGAAGCGGACGGTGCCGCCGCGCCGGAGGATCTGCCGGCGCAGGTCCTCGGCGCCGGCCAGCACATTGATCGCGGTGGGTCCGTAGACCCGCAGGTCGCGGGCGCCGTCGAGGAGCAGGGACAGCGGGCCGAGGTCCTCCCGGCGGCGCAGCACCTCGTCGGGCGAGGCGGGCGGCGGCTCGGGCGGCGCGGCCGTCCGGAAGACCAGCAGCGCCAGGGCGCCCACGGTGAACTGGGCCATGCCGCGGGTGCCGACCAGGTCGAACAGACCCAGTCCGACCAGGGCGGCGCCCAGGAGGAAGAACACGTACGCCTCGATGTGCCGGCCGTGACGGATGTCGTCCACGACGCGGTCGACGCGTCGACGCAGGGAGTCCACTCGCGTGCTCTCTTTCGCTCGTGCCGTGTTTCGGCGGTGCCGTGCCCGGGGCGGGCCCGCACCAGGGGTGACCGTCCCGACTGAAGCGGCCCGCGCCGGGCGGCGACAAGGCGTGTTCGTGTCCGATTCGGATCTCGCTGTATCCGGGGTGCGGCGGAGCGGGTTTCGCTAGTCTCCGGGCGGTGGCCCGGAAGCCGAGGAGACGTGGATGGCGCGGTGGCGGGGCGCCGGTTCGGGTACGCCCGACGGCATCGACCTGTGTCTGACGGCCCTGCACCAGCGCGGTGTCTCCGGGACGGTGGCCGTGGTGCACGTGTTCCGCGCGGCGAACCCCGAGTACCCGTGGTCCGACTCCCTGGTCAGGTCCATGCTGAACGGCGCCCGTGAGCCCAAGCCGGACTTCGTCCATCTGCTGGCCCGGCTCGCCGAGGTGCCGGTGACGCAGGTGTTCGCGCAACTGGGCTGGTTACCGCCCGAGGAGGCGTCCGCGCCGAACGTGCCGCAGCTGATGCGGCAGTTCCGTACCGGCATCACGGCGGCCGGCCGGCTAGCCGCGGACGTGGAGGAGCCCTGGTTCGACCGGGCGCCGGCGGCGGCCGCGGCGGCGGTCCTCGCCAGTGAGCACGGTGCCCGCCGGTTCACGGTGTCGCTGTCCGCGGTGGAGTCGGGCGGCCGCTATCCGGCGGCGCTCATGGACGTGGCCGAGTTCCGGCTGCGCGCCGGTGCCGAACCGCTGCCGCTGGACCGGGCCGTCGACCTCGCCGACGGCGGCCCGTTGCGCGAGGCGCTGGCCATGGCGCGGCGCGCGGAGGCGAGCGGGGATCCCGGCTACTGGGCGGTGCGGCTGGAGCTGACCGCGCTGACCCACCGGGCCCTGCGGCCCCGCGGCGAGTACAGCTGGCAGGGCCAGCCGGGCAGCCGGGTCTGGCTGGACGCCGGCGACGGCCACCGGCCGCGTCAGCTGCTGGTGCAGGACCGGATCGCGGGGCTGCGCCGGGAGCCGGTGCCGGCCGTGGCCGCGCGCTGGGCGGAGCGGGGCGTGGCGCCGATCGTGGTGATCGGCCACCGTCCGCTGGCCGGCGGGGCCGCCGCGCTGCTCGCGGAGGCGCTGGGGCTTCAGTACGTCCTGCCGCGCTCGGGCGAGGAGATCGTGGACGGGCTGTTCGTGCCGGTGCTGCGCACCCCGGTGCAGGGCCGGGTGGACGCGTGGCTGTCGATCGTCCGGCATCTGCGCAGCCGGGCGGCGGACGGGGACCCGTGGCCCGCGATCGTCCTGACGCGCCCCTATGTGTTCGCGGAGCAGGACGACGACGGGGAGTCGGTGCTGCGCGAACTGCGGCGGCTGCCGGCCCATGTGGTGTGTGTGCGGCCCGCCGTCGGGATGCTGCGCTGGTGGGCGGAGCGGCGCGCGGGCGCGGGTCCGGGCGACGGTTTCGACGCGGCGGCGTGGGTGGAGCGCGAGCTGGGTGTGTACGAGCGGATCGAGCGGGCGCTCGGTGAACGGCAGGCGCGGCGGACGACGCTGATCCGGGTGCCGGAGCCGGACGGCCCGTTGCCGGCGCTCGGCCGGGGCTGGCCGGACGCGGTCGCCGATCTCCAGCCGCGGCTGGCCTGGGCGGTGCTCGGCGCGCTGGACCGGACGGTCAACCGCGGGGGCCCGAAGCTCTCCGGACTGCTGCGGCCGGGGTTGCTGGCGGAGTGGGCGCCCACTCTCGCCGAGGACCCGGGGGTGTCCGCGCTGTCACCGCACTGAGCGGGGCGCGGCGGGCGGTCCGGACGGTGCCGGCGGTCCGGCAGGGGCCGAAGACCCGGGACGTGCCGGCGTTACGGCAGCGGCCGAAGGCCCGGGACGTGCCGGCGGTCCGGCAGCGGCCTTGAGCCCGGGATGGGCCGGCCGCTCAGACGATGTCGTCGGGCTCCTCCGGATCGGTGGCGCCGGCGGCGTACGCAGCGTCCATGGGCTTCCCCTCCCTTCGGTTCCCGGTGGTGCGTCGGTGACGGGGGCACGGCGCCGGATGGCCGCCCGGCGGTGGCTCCCCTCGGTGCCGGGCGGCGCGGCGGCCCCCGGAACGAGCAAGCCATGCGGGAACGGCGGGTGACAGCCTGTTGCCCAATGCCCGGACGAGCCCCGACAGTGGTCGGACAAAGCCGGACAGGCCACGACAGGGCCTGCCACCGGCACACATACCGGTGGGGGGACGGATGCCCGAGGGATCCAGCAGGCACCATCGACGTCATGAGGACTCCGGCCCGAGGGCGATCGCCTCGGTCACGGACTTCGCCCATCAGCTGACGCAGGTCCGCCTGCGGGCGGGGCTCACGGTCCGCGAGGTGGCACGGGCGGTGCGGGTCGCGCCGAGCACGGCCGGGGACTACTTCTCGGGCCGCCATCTGCCTCCGGTGCGGGCACCGCAGCTGCTCACCGCCATCCTCACGGTGTGCGGCATCGACGCCCCCGACGCGCTGGAGCAGTGGCACGAGGCGCTGGTGCGGGTGCGGATGGCGCCGGGGCGGCCGCCGGCCGGAGCGGTCGCCCCGTACCGGGGCCTGCGGGTCTTCGAGGAGGAGCACGCGGACTGGTTCTTCGGGCGGGAGGAGCTGACGGGCACGCTCACCGGTCGGTTACGGTCGCTCGCCGCCTCCGGCGGCGGGCTGCTCGCCGTGGTCGGGCCCTCGGGTTCCGGCAAGTCCTCGCTGCTGCGGGCCGGGCTGCTCCCGGCGGTGCGCGGCGGCGCGCTCGACCATCCCGCGGGGGCCCGGCCGCCCGTGGTGCTGATGACGCCGGGCCGCACTCCGGCGGACGAACTGGCCACCCGGCTGCGGGCGGTGGACTCCGCGCCGCCCCTGGTGGTGGTCGACCAGTTCGAGGGGCTGTTCACCATGTGCCCCGAGCCGGCCGCGCGGACCCGTTTCACCGACGCGCTGGGCCGGCTGCGGCCCGGTCTGGTGGTCATCGGGCTGCGGGCCGACTTCTACGCGCAGGCCCTGCGGTTCCCGCTGCTGGCCGAGGCCCTGGAGAACCACCAGCTGGTGGTCGGCCCGCTGACCCGCGACGAGATGCACCGGGCCATCACCGGTCCGGCCCGCAAGGCCGGCCTGGAGATCGAGAGTGGCCTGGTGGAGCTGCTGCTCAGGGACCTCGCCCCGCGCACCGTGCCCGGCGGCACCGACGGCGGCGGTCCCGCCCACGGTCCGGGCGCCCTGCCTCTGCTCTCCCACGCCCTGCACGCCACCTGGCAGCGGGCCCCCCGGGGCCGGCTCACCGTCGAGGCCTACCGGGACAGCGGCGGTATCCACGACGCCGTGGCGCACACCGCCGAGGCCGTGTTCGCCGAACTCTCCGACGTGCAGCGGGACGTCGCACGGCTGATCTTCCTGCGGCTGGTGCATGTCACCGACGACACCCTGGCCGCCCGGCGCCGGGTGCCGCTGGGCGAGCTGCTCGACCCGGCGGACGGGGAGCAGGCGGCGGAGCCGACGGCCGTGCTGGCCGCGTACGTCGAGCAGCGGCTGATCACCGCCGGGCAGGACGCGGTGGAGATCTCCCACGAGTCGCTGCTCACGGCGTGGCCGCGGCTCCAGGAGTGGATCGGCGCCGACCGGGACGGGCTGCGGATCCACCGCCGGCTGACCGAGGCGGCGCGCGGCTGGAAGGAGTCCGGGCGCGACCCGGGGCTGCTGCTGCGCGGCACGGCCCTCGCGCTGACCGGCGAGTGGGCGGCCGACGCGGCGCACCGGGACGCCGTCAACGCCGACGAGCGGGCCTTCGTCGAGGCGTCGTCGCGGCACGAGGAGCAGGAGCGGCGGGCGGCGCGGAACCGGACGCGCAGGCTGTACCAGCTGCTGAGCGCCGCGCTGGCCCTGCTGCTCGTGGCCTGCGGTCTGGCGCTGTACGCGCAGACCCAGCGGGACCGGGCGGACCGGGCCCGGACCGAGGCGGAGTCGCGGCAGCTGGCGGCCGAGGCGGGCCGGGTCGGGGCCCACGATCCGTCCGTCAGCGCCCAGTTGGCGCTGGGCGCGTACCGGACGGCCCGGACGCAGGAGGCGCGGGCGCGCCTGATGGACTCCTCGGCGGCGCCGTCGGCCACCCGGCTGACCGGGTTCACCGGGCTGGTGCAGTCGGTGGCGGTGGACAGCGGGCGCCGGCTGCTGGCGGCGGGTTCGTCGGACGGCACGGTGCGGCTGTGGAGCACCACCGACCGCACCCGGCCGCAGCGGCTGACCCGGCTGCGGGTGTCGAAGCGGCTGGCGGTGTTCGCGGTCGCGCTGAGCCCGGACGGGCACACGCTGGTGGTGGGCGGCGGCCTGGGGCTGCTGCACCGGTGGGACGTCTCGGACCCGCGGCGGCCGAGCCCGCTGCCCGATCTGCCGGGCAGCCCGGACGCCACCGTGTACGCGCTGGCGTTCGCCCCGGACGGCCGGGGTCTGGCCGTGGCGGGCGCGGACCGCACGGTACGGCTGTGGGCGGACGGGACGTCGGCGGGCGCCGGGGCGCCGGTGGTGTTCCGGGGCGGCGAGGGTTTCCAGCAGGCGGTGGCCTTCAGCCCGGACGGTTCGCTTGTCGCGGCGGCGAGCCAGGACGGCCGGGCCCGGCTGTGGCGCACGCGGGGTGCCGGCCGGGAGGTTGCGGTGGCCACGCTGGGCGGGTTCGAGGGGGCGGCGCTCGGGGTGGCGTTCAGCCCGGACGGCCGGCAGCTCGCGGTGTGCAGCCAGGACCGCACCACCCGGTTGTGGGACGTCTCGGACCCGGAGCGGCCGAAGTCCGCGGGTTCGCCCGGCGGGAAGGCGACGAGCTGGGTCAACGCGCTGGCCTACGGCCCGGACGGCGACGCGCTCGCGATCGGCGGGAGCGACGACGCGGTGCGGATGTGGGACCGGGGCGCCGGTCATGTGACGGCGACCCTGCCGCATCCGGGGGCGGTCACCTCCGTGCTCTGGTTCGACCGGCGGACCCTGGTGACCGGCTGCGCGGACGGCGTGCTGCGGCTGTGGTCCCTGCCCTCTCCGGTGCTGACGTCGGAGCAGGGGGTGAACGCCCTCGCGTACAGCCCCGACAGCCGGCTGCTGGCGGTGGGCACGCTGGAGCTCAGGCTGTGGGACCTGGTGCGGCACGAGCCGGTCGGCGAGCCGTGGAAGCCCGGGGACGACGCGTTCGTGCAGTCGGTGGCGTTCTCGCCGCGCGGCAGGGTGCTCGCGGTCGGCTACAGCGACGCGATGGTGCGGCTGATGTCCTACACGCCCACCGGTGAACTCACCCCGCTCGGGGGGCCGTTCCGGGTGGCGAAGAGCGGCACGGTGGAGTCGCTGGCCTTCAACCGGGCCGGCACGGTCCTGGCCTCGGGCGCCGACGACGCGACCGTACGGCTGTGGGACACCTCCCGGCCCGGCCGGGTCCGGGCGCTGGGGACGCTCGCGGGGGCCACGGACGCGGTGCTGTCGGTGTCCTTCAGCCCGGACGGGCGGCATGTGGCGGCCGGCAGCATCGACCGCGCCGTGCGGGTGTGGGCGGTGGACGGGACGGGGAAGCGGCCGCTGGTGACCCTGGACGGGCCGACCGGGTATGTGTGGTCGGTGGCGTTCAGCCCCGACGGGCGGCTGCTGGCGGCCGGCAGCGCGGACCGCACGGTGCGGATGTGGGACGTGGGCGACATGGGCCGTCCGGTGCGGGTGGGCCCGGAGCTGACGGGCTTCACCAGCTATGTGTACTCGGTCGCGTTCAGCCCGGACGGCGCCACGCTGGCGGCCGGCAGCACCGATTCCACGGTGTGGCTGTTCGACGTCACCGAGCCCCGCTCGCCCGATCTGCGGGCGGTGCTGACGGCCGCCTCCGGGCATGTGTACGCGGTCGCCTTCAGTCCGGACGGCTCGACGCTGGCGGCGGGCGGCGAGGACCACACCGTACGGCTGTGGACCACCGACACGGACGCGATCGCCCGTCGGCTGTGCGAGACCCGCGGGGATCCGCTCACGGCGTCGGAGTGGAGCCGGTTCCTGCCGTCGCTGACGGGTGCGCCGACCTGCGCGTGAGCCGTCAGTCCGGGGATCCGTCGGGGGCCTGGACCAGTCCCGCGATGTGCGCCGTCACCGTCTCCAGGATGTCCTTCCAGGCCGCCGCGTCCCCGAGCACCAGGTAGTTGAGGGTCAGCCCGTCCGTCATGGCGGCCAGATAGCGGGCGAGGACGGAGACGGGGATCCGCAGCCGGCGGTCCATGTCGTGGCAGAGCTGTTCGATCAGTTCGGCGTAGGCGTCGCCGTACAGCTCGTACTGGCGGCGGGCCAGGTGCTCGAACCCGGGCTGGCGCAGGGCGTACTGGGTGAGTTCGTAGGTGAGCATGTGCTCGTCGGGGTGGGCGCGGACGTGGTCCCAGTACGCCTGGAACGCGGCCGCGACGGTCTCCTCCAGGGTGGCCCTGGGGCGCAGGGCGCCCCGCACCACCGTCACCGAGTGGTCGGTGAGGGCGGTGATCACGGACTCGACGAGGGCCTGTTTGGAGTCGAAGCAGTAGTGGAAGACGCTCAGGGACACGCCGGCCTCGGCGGCGATGGACCGGGTCGTCGTCTTCGCGACGCCGTCCCGGGCCATCGCCCTGATCGCGGCCTCCGTCAGCTGCCGGCGTCGTTCGGCCGACGGCATGCGTGCCATGGGTGTCCTCGCTGCTCGTGCCGGTGGTCAGGCGCTGTGCACGCCCACCTCGTAGAGCGAGTATCCCCAGTCGGTGCCGCGGTCGAGCCCGTGGACGCGGACGTAGCGGGCCGGGGTACCGGTGAACCGGGCCGTGTCCAGGCCGCCGTCACCGGCCGTGGTGGACCAGACGGAGTGCCAGGTCGTGCCGTCGGTGGACAGCTCGATGCGGTAGGACTTCCCGTAGGCGCGCTCCCAGTCGAGCGTGACGCGCGAGACCAGGTTCGTGGCGCCGAGGTCGACCTGCCACCACTGGTCGTCGCTCCAGTCGCTCGCCCAGCGGGTGGAGTCGTCGCCGTCCGCGGCCCGCCCCGGCTGGTAGCTGGTGAAGGGGTTGGATTCGGACGAACTGGCGGTCGTGGTGCGGCCCTTGGCGAGGTTCACGCCCGCCTGGTGCTGCTCGGAGGCGCCCCAGGTGTCGAGGTAGGACTCGGCGCCCCGGAAGAGGTCGTCCACCACGTCCTGGCCGGCGACGAGCCGGATGTCCTCGATCCAGTCGGGGATCAGGCCGGAGTGCGCGGCGCCGTCGGTGTTGTAGTCCCAGGTGCGCTGACCGGTGGTCTGCCGGTCGATGGTGGAGCCTCCGTCGACGCTCTTGAAGGGGTACGTCACCGGGTTCGAGGTGTTCGCGCCGCGCGGGCCGGGGTGGTCGCCGACGCCGTTGAAGTCGGTGCCGAACCCGTAGCCGACGTGGTACTTGTCGCGGAGGGCCTCGGTGCGCGCGGCCTCGTTGCCGAAGGCCTCGGAGCCGTGCATGTACTGGGCGACGAAGCCGCCGAGGGAGTAGACGCGCTCGGTCCAGTCGAGGTCCATCCAGCTGTGCGAGGAGAGCACGCCGGGGTAGGAGGCGGCCTCGAAGATGTCGAGGACCCGGCCGGTGGCCTTGACGCTCATGTGGTCGATCTCGAGCATCATCTTGCGCTTCATCATGCCGCGTACGGCGTACTCGCCGAGGTCGGTGAGCCCACGGGTGTTGCACTGGGCGTTCGCGGCGTAGGTGGGGACCTCGGTGCCCGCGGGCAGGTCGGCCTCCGCCTCGGAGGCGGCGGTGCCGATGGGGTTGTCGGCCTGCGGGCCGGTGCACTTCTCGGTCTTCCAGAAGGTGCCGGTCGACAGGAACTGGCCGACGTTGATGGCCGTTCCGAGGCCGCCCGAGTCGAAGCGGACCCCGCACAGCGCGTTGTCGAACTTGTGGCACAGGAACATGCTGCGCACACCGAGGTCGTACAGCTCGTCGAGGCCCTTGTCGATGTCCTCCTGGCTGCACTGGGCGATGTCGAGGATCTGCTTGCAGCCGAACGGCTCGGAGGTCTCCACGCCCAGGATCACGGCGAGCTTGCCCTGCTGTACGACCGAGCGGGCCTGCGCGCTGTCGGTGACGATCCGGAACCAGCCCTTGCCGGTGCCGCCGTACTGCTTGTCGATGAACGCCTGGAGGTCGTAGGTCAGTTGGGCCTGGAGCCGGATCGAGGTCATCTCGTCGCAGCTGCGGTCCTTGAAGAAGTAGACCGAGCAGATCACGCCGTTGGTGACGAGGTCGTTGACGAGGACCCGCTGGCCGCCGCGCCAGGCGCGCTCCACCCAGGCGTAGTAGTTCGCCTGATGCGTCATCGAGTCGTAGGCGGGCCAGTCGGCGAAGGTGGGCCAGCCGACCGGGTCGTGCCTGCCGTCACCGCCGTGGGTGATGTAGTCGAAGATCGCGAGTGTGCCGTCGGGGTAGTGCTCGGGGCAGTCCTTGAGCGCGTCCGCGACTCCGGCCGTCGAGAACACCTTGCCGCAGATCAGCCGCCCGCCGAACGCCTCGTTGGAGAACAGGTGGTTGTGCGCGTCGACGAAACCCCGTACCTCGCCGGCGGCATTGGTCCCGGTGAACGGCTCCCCGGTGACGTTGATCTGGGAGTCGGGGGCGGGCCGGGCGGTCGGGTTCCACCACTGCGTGGCCGCCGCACTCGGGCTGGGGCCGAGGATCGTGGCCAGTACGAGGAGGAGCAACGAGACGACGGTGACGTCTCTGCGTCTGCGGTACGGACGTCCGGTCCTGGTCACAGCCCACGTCCCTCGGTCGGCGGGAGCGTGTGGTCGACGAGGGCGTACCGACCGCCCGTTGAGATTGTCATGACCCACGCAAGATGTGTGACGAGGATCGCGACTGGCGGATTGCGAGTCAAGAGTCCGGGACGCTTGACCTGATAAGTGCCGGCGGCACGGGAGGTCCACCGGGCGCGAGACCGGCCCCGGGGCCATTTTGAACGCGTTCAAATACGGAGTAGGCTCCCCTCGGGACGAGCAGGGGAGCCACTCGATGAAGATCGTCATACCCGGGGGGACCGGGCAGGTGGGCACGGTGCTGCGCCGTGCGCTGACCGCGGCGGGGCACGAGGTCGTGGTGCTGAGCAGACGGCCGTCGGGGCCCGGCGAGACCGGCTGGGACGGCCGGACCCTGGGTGCCTGGGCGGGGCAGGTCGACGGCAGTGACGTCGTGATCAACCTGGCGGGCCGCAGTGTCAGCTGCCGCTACACGCCCGCCAATCTCCAGGCCATGATGGACTCGCGGGTCGAGTCGGCTCGGGTCGTGGGCGAGGCGATCGCCGCCGCCGGACGGCCCCCGGCCCTCTGGCTCCAGATGAGCACCGCCACGATCTACGCCCACCGCTTCGACGCCCCCCACGACGAGGACACCGGCGTCCTCGGCGGCCGGGAGCCGGACGTCCCCGGCTACTGGAGCCGCAGCGTGGACATCGCCACCGCCTGGGAACGCGAGCTGGAGCGGGCCGCCACCCCGCACACCCGCAAGGTGGCCCTGCGCTCCGCCATGGTGATGAGCCCCGACCGGGGCGGGGTGTTCGACGTGCTGTCCCGGCTGGCCCGGCTGGGCCTCGGCGGTCCGGTCGCGGGCGGCGCGCAGTACGTGTCCTGGATCCACGACCACGACTTCGTGCGCGCCGTGGAGTTCCTGATCGCGCGCGAGGATCTCGCCGGCCCGGTGAACCTGGCCGCCCCCGCTCCCCTGCCGCAGCGCGCCTTCATGCGCGCGCTGCGCTCCGCGTGGGGCGTCCCGGTGGGCCTGCCCGCCACCCGGTGGATGGCCGAACTCGGCGCGTTCGCCCTGCGCTCGGACACCGAACTGCTGCTGAAGAGCCGCCGTGTCGTCCCCGGCCGGCTCCTCGCCGAGGGCTTCGCCTTCGACCACCCGCACTGGCCGCTCGCGGCCGCCGACCTCGCGCACCGCGCGCGGGGCCGCCGGGAGCCGAAGTGACCCGCGGGGGGGGCCACGGCGGAGGCCGCCGCGAGCCGACGTGACCCTCGGCGGAGGCCGCCGCGAACCGAAGTGACCCACGGCGGAGGCCGCCGCGAACCGAAGTGACCCACGGCGGAGGCCGCCGCGAACCGAAGTGACCCACGGCGGAGGCCGCGCGGACGCGCACACAGGGGGAGACGTCCGCGCGGCTGTCGGTGGGGCGCGTCAGCCGGTGGCGCGCACCGCGGCGCGGATCAGGTCCGCGACCTCCTTCGGCCGCGACACGGCGACGGCGTGCGAGGCGCCCTCCAGCTCGACGATCGTGGCACCGGCGCGCTTGGCGCCGAACCGCTCGACCTCGGGGTTGATCGCCTCGTCGGCGGCCGCGACCAGCGCCCAGGACGGCTTGGTCCGCCAGGCGGCCGCGGCGGCGGTCTCCTCGAACGCGGCGGCGGCCAGCGGGCGCTGGGCGGCGGCGAGCACCTTGGTGACGTCCGCGGGCACATCGGCGGCGAACACCGAGGGGAAGGCGTCCTCGGCGATGGTGACCTCGACGGCCGGGTCGCCGCCCGGCACCGGGTACGTCCACTCCTTGAGGCTGGCGACCAGCGGCGAGAGCGGGAAGCGGCCCTGGAGCTCGCCGAGGCTCTCGCCCTCCTCCAGGGCGTAGGCGGCGACGTAGACGAGGCCGACGACGTTCTCGGTGGTGCCCGCGACCGTGATCAGGGCGCCGCCGTAGGAATGGCCGACGAGGATCACGGGGCCGTCGATCTGGGCGGCCACGGAGGCGACGTACGCCGCGTCGGAGGCGAGACCGCGCAGCGGGTTGGGCGGGGCGATCACGGGGATGCCGTCACCCTGGAGTTCGGCGATGACACCGGACCAGCTGGCGGCGTCGGCGAAGGCACCGTGGACCAGGACGACGGTGGGTGTGGTGGTCATGAGTGTGCTGTCTCCCGGGGATCAGACGTGCAGGGCGTCGCGCAGGGTGCCGACGGCCAGGGTGATGGCGGCCTCGGCCGCGTACGTCGGGCGCAGGGCGTTGAGCATCACGAAGTCGTGGATGATGCCCTGGAAGCGCACCGCGGTGACCGGGACACCGGCCGCGCGGAGCTTGTTGGCGTAGGCCTCGCCCTCGTCGCGCAGGACGTCGGCCTCGCCGGTGATGACGAGCGCCGGAGGCAGACCGGTGAGCTGCTCGGTCGTCGCCCGCAGCGGCGACGCGGTGATCTGGGCCCGCTCCGC
>NZ_BMSA01000016.1 GCF_014648915.1 Streptomyces phaeofaciens
GTTCCCGCTTTTGTTTCGCGGTTTCCTTTCCGGCGGTTCCGACTTTATCAGAAGTTCTGAGTCGGTTTTCCCGGCCCCTCCCGGGGACTGGTTCCGAAGCACGAAGCTTCCGGGTTCCCGTTCAGGCGGAGCCGTAAACGTACTGGAGCGGGGCGCCCCGATGCAAATCGAGGAGCCCCGCTCCGGGTTCACGCGTACAACCGGTCCTGCGTCGCTCAGACCTCTACGACGACCGGGAGGATCATCGGCCTGCGGCGATAGGTGTCCGAGACCCACTTGCCGAGGGTTCGGCGGATGAGTTGCTGCAACTGGTGCGGCTCGACCACGCCGTCCTGGGCCGAGCGTTCCAGGACCTCGGCGATCTTCGGCATGACATCGCCGAAGGCCGAGTCCTCGATACCCGAGCCGCGGGCCTGGATGTGCGGGCCCCCGGTGATCTTGCCGGTGGAGGAGTCCACGACGACGAAGACCGAGATGATTCCTTCGTCGCCCAGGATCTTCCGGTCCTTCAGCGCCGGCTCGCCGAGGCCGACGGAGAGGCCGTCGACGTAGACGTAACCCGCCTGGACCTTGCCGGAGATTCTGGCCTTGCCCTCGACGAGGTCGACGGCGATGCCGTCCTCGGCGATGACGATGCGGTCGTGCGGGACGCCGGTCAGGGCGCCCAGCTCGGCGTTGGCACGCAGGTGGCGCCATTCGCCGTGGACCGGCATCAGGTTCTTCGGGCGGCAGATGTTGTAGAAGTACAGCAGCTCGCCGGCCGAGGCGTGGCCCGAGACGTGGACCTTGGCGTTGCCCTTGTGGACGACGTTCGCGCCCCAGCGGGTCAGGCCGTTGATCACGCGGTAGACCGCGTTCTCGTTGCCCGGGATGAGGGACGACGCCAGGATCACCGTGTCGCCGGGGACGATACGGATCTGGTGGTCGCGGTTGGCCATGCGGGACAGGGCGGCCATCGGTTCGCCCTGGGACCCCGTACAGACCAGGACCACCTCGTGGTCCGGGAGGTCGTCGAGGGTCTTGACGTCCACGACCAGACCCGGCGGGACCTTCAGGTAGCCCAGGTCACGGGCGATGCCCATGTTGCGGACCATCGAGCGGCCCACGAAGGCGACCCTGCGGCCGTACTCGTGCGCCGCGTCCAGGATCTGCTGGATGCGGTGGATGTGGCTGGCGAAGCTCGCCACGATGATCCGCTTGCGGGCGTTCCCGAAGACCTGGCGCAGGACGTTCGAGATGTCGCGCTCCGGCGGGACGAATCCCGGGACCTCGGCGTTCGTGGAGTCGGTGAGGAGGAGGTCGATGCCTTCCTCGCTCAGCCGTGCGAACGCGTGGAGGTCCGTGAGCCGGTTGTCCAGCGGAAGCTGGTCCATCTTGAAGTCGCCCGTGTGGACGACCATGCCGGCCGGGGTGCGGATCGCGACCGCGAGGGCGTCCGGAATGGAGTGGTTGACCGCGATGAACTCGCAGTCGAAGGGGCCGATGCGCTCGCGGTTCCCCTCCACCACCTCGAGGGTGTACGGGCGGATGCGGTGCTCCTGGAGCTTCGCCTCGATGAGCGCGAGGGTCAGCTTGGAGCCGATCAGCGGGATGTCCGGCTTCTCCCGGAGGAGATAGGGGACGGCGCCGATGTGGTCCTCGTGACCGTGCGTGAGGACGATGCCCTCGATCGCGTCGAGACGGTCCCGGATGGACGAGAAGTCGGGCAGGATCAGGTCGATTCCGGGCTGCTCCTCCTCGGGGAAGAGCACTCCGCAGTCGACGATCAGCAGACGGCCGTCGAACTCGAAGACCGTCATGTTCCGGCCGATCTCGCCGAGGCCGCCGAGCGGGGTGACCCTCAGGCCGCCCTTGGGAAGCGGCGGGGGCGGGCCCAGTTCGGGATGCGGATGACTCAAAAGACTCTCCTCAAACACGCGCGCCACGTACCGGTGGGCACGTGGCGCGCATGACGTTCGTGCAGAAGCAGTTGTCGTGTGGGATCGCAGGCACCGGTGGCCTGCCTATTCAGTTGTGAAGTCTGTTGTCAGAGCTGTACCCCGCCCGCGGCAAGATCGATCTTGAGCTGTTCGACCTCTTCGGAGGAGCACTCCACCATGGGCAGCCGCAGCGGCCCGGCGGGCAGGCCCTGGAGGGCGAGCGCGGCCTTGGTCGTCATGACGCCCTGGGTGCGGAACATACCGGTGTAGACCGGGAGCAGCTTCTGGTGGATCTCGGTGGCCTTCTGGACGTCACCGGCGACGAAGGCGTCGACGAGGGCGCGCAGGTCGGGCGTGACGACATGGCCGACGACCGAGACGAAGCCGACCGCGCCGACGGAGAGGAGCGGGAGGTTCAGCATGTCGTCGCCGGAGTACCAGGCGAGGCCGGAGCGGGCGATGGCCCAGCTGGCGCGGCCGAGGTCGCCCTTGGCGTCCTTGTTGGCGACGATCCTCGGGTGCGCGGCGAGGCGGACCAGCGTCTCGGTGCTGATCGGGACGCCACTGCGGCCGGGGATGTCGTAGAGCATGACCGGCAGCTCGGTGGCGTCGGCGACGGCCGTGAAGTGGCGGTGCAGGCCCTCCTGCGGGGGCTTGTTGTAGTACGGCGTGACCACGAGCAGGCCGTGCGCGCCGGTCTTCTCGGCGGCCTTGGCCAGATCGATGCTGTGGTGGGTGTCGTTGGTGCCGACGCCGGCCACGATGTGGGCCCGGTCTCCGACGGCCTCCAGGACGGCTCGTACCAGGTCCGATTTCTCCGCGTCGCTGGTGGTGGGGGACTCGCCGGTGGTGCCGTTGACGATCAGGCCGTCGTTGCCTGCGTCCACCAGGTGGGTGGCGAGCCGCTGTGCGCCGTCGAGGTCGAGTGCGCCGTCCGCCGTGAACGGCGTGACCATGGCGGTGAGGACCCGCCCGAAGGGGGTCTGCGGAGTGGAGGTCGGAGCCATGGGGAACACGCTACTCGTTGCTCACCCCGTGGTCTTCCCTCGGGGGGTTGCGAAAAGTCAGGACAAATGTGGAGCCCGGTACTGCCTGCTCGGGGGTTCAAGCAGTACCGGGTCCGTTTGATCAGGCTAGATGAACTTCTCTAAATGCCGCAATACGGACACTTCGCTCGGATGACCCGCACATGTGTGCCTGGCCCCAGAACATGCCTTCGCTACGGGGCGACGCGACCGTTGGCATTGAAGGCGGCGTGCGTCAGAGGCATGAGCTTCATCCACTCGGCCTCCATCCGCTCGCCCACCATCTCGATCTCCCGCTGCGGGAAGGACGGCACCTTGGCCAGCTCGTGCTGGGTGCGCAGGCCGAGGAAGTGCATCAGCGAGCGGGCGTTGCAGGTGGCGTACATCGAGGAGAAGAGGCCGACGGGGAGCACGGCGCGGGCGACTTCACGGGCGACGCCGGCGGCGAGCATCTCCTGATAGCGCTCGTACGCCTGAATGTACGACTCCTGCATCGAGCGTTCCATGATCTCGTGCTGTGCTTCGCTGCCCGGCACGAACTCGTACTTGCCCGGACGTCCCTGCTGGACGAGCTTGCGGTCCTCGCCGGGGACGTAGAAGACCGGCTGGAGTTCCCGGTAGCGCCCCGACTCCTCGTTGTACGAGTTGTGCACGACGATGTCGTTGGCCAGGAAGTTGTGCCAGGGACCTTCCACGGAGAGGTCGTAGGTCATCTCCTCGCCGGCCTCCTCGATGGCGACGACCGGGTCCGCGACCGCCTTGGCGCTGTGGCCGCCGCGCTCGGCCCGTGCCTGTTCGCCACCGCTCCTGGCGGTGTGGCAGGGCTCGCACGCGGGAGCGAGATTGCTCTCGTCGAGGGCTCGCGCCAGGTCGCCCGCGACGGGGACGACGTGGTCCAGGGCGAGCTGGTCGCGCGAGAACTCCTGGTCACACAGGTGGCAGGTGTCGACGTCCTTGATCAGCCGCTGTCGCTGCGCGGAGGTCCACACCCCGATGCCGCGGTGCAGGCTCGGCGGGATCGGCGCCTTGGACGGCTCGGGGGCGGTGCCCGCCACCATGACGGCGTCGCCGACGGTGAGCTCTCCCGCCTTGACCCAGCCCTCAGGGGTGAACACGGCGTGATCGACCGTGCAGCGGAGCGCCTTGCCGGAAGCGGTGGTGATCTTGATGAGCGGCTTGACGCCCGACTCGATCACATCGACGATCCTGCCCCGCTGGGCGAGCAGGGTCTCCTCGTCGTAGCACCGCACGTGGTTGCGGCGCACCGACTCGAGCTTGCGAAGACGCGTGCCCGGGTGTTCCTCGCGGAATTCGGCCACGGCGGACTCGGCCGCCTCGCGGTTCTCGTACAGGCCGAGGTAGTGATCGCTCTCCTCGTGCCGGACCTGGGCCGCCCACCTGCCCGCCCGGCTGTTCCACGTCACTCCGCCGGCGGAGTGCGGCAGGCGGTCCTCCGCGCCCAGGTGCCACAGCTCGTGCAGTTCGGCGATGGTCCGTCGACGGGGCCGGCCCGCCTCGCTCTCCAGGGTGATCTCGGTGTCGCCCGCCACGCACCAGCCGACGCGGTGCCGCATGAACTCGCGGAAGACGAAGATCGGGGCGCTGATGAAGAAGGTCATCGAGTTGTGCTCGAAGGGGCTGCCGTGCCGGTCCCGCATCAGGTAGTTGATCAGGCCCTTCGAGCGCTCGGGGTCCTTCGTCAGCTCTTCGAGGGACTGCTCGCCGGCCGTGGAGACACGAGCGGCCCACAGCACGTCGGAATCTGCGGCGCTGTGCTTGACCAGCTCGACGGTGACGTCACTGCGGAAGCTGGGCTTGAGGTCGTCGGCGGGGGTGTCGGTCACGGGTCGGAGGGTCCCTTCCATCACTTCTCTGGGCGGCGCCCACTCTACGGGCCGCCTCTGACATCGGGGCGTTCGGTGCCGGGACCCGACATCTTCGAAGAATTTCCGTGGATTCGGGACAAGCAGGCACCATTCGCGTCACTCGTTCGTCTGTGTCGGTGAAAGCCGTTCGATCACACCGAAAGGAGCGGCACCCCGATGTTCCGCCGGCGCGAACCCGTCCCGTTCGCCTTCCTCGCCGAAACCGACAGGTTCCGCAGCAATGTCACTCGCCCGCCCCGTGAGCGCTCGTCCATGGGCCAGATGGCCGGGGGCTGGCTCCTGGGGCTCACCATCGTCTCCGCGCTGGTGGGTTCGCTGGTCATCGGGATGCCGGCGCTGACCCTCGATCACACCGCGGACACACCGCAGTCCCAGGCGTCCCAGGGACGCTGACGCCTCCACCACCGCCCGAATGCCGTGGGAGATACCCCCATGGCCCCCCGATGGTGGTGAGCGCGGACACGGGCGGATAGCCTCACCGGGCACAGCCCACGCATGGACGAGTGAGGACCAGCCGTGCCCCTGCCCTTCCTGACGGCCGACCGCGCATTCGAGGCTGCGGACGACGTCGCGTTGCCCTTCGAAGACCGTGAGCGCTGGCGGCGCCCCTACCGCCCCGGGCCCTGGCGCGTGGGTGTGGCCGCGCTGGCGCTGCTGCTCGCCTCCTACGTGCTGTTCGCGGCGGTGATCATCGCCGTGACCGGTTCGGTCACCGAGGCCGGTGTGATCCTCGGTGCCTCGCTGCTGGTGATCCTCTGTGCGCTGCGGCTGCTGCGCATGGGTGTGTGGGTGAGCGAGCGCGGGCTGCGGCACGTCGGCTTCCTTCTCACCCGGACGCTGCCCTGGGACCGGGTCGTGGCCGTGCGGACCGTGCAGCAGCCGGTGCGTTGGCTGGGGCTGCCGCGGACCGTGCAGGGCCAGGCGCTGACCCTCGTACGACGGGACCGGGAGGCGGCGGACGTCATGCCGCTGCTGACCACGCACGGGGCGGACTTCCTGGCGCGGGCCGAGGCGTTCGAGCGGGCGGCGGACACCATCGAGGCGTGGGCCTCGGAGAACCGCCGCGTCTGAGCGCCCGTCCGAAGAGTTCCGACACGCCGAAGGGGCCGGTCCGCAGGGGATGCGGGGCGGCCCCTTCGGCGTGGGCAGGCACACGTGCGCGGCCGGCACGAGCAGGGATGAGCAGACGGAGCGGGTGCGCGCGTGCGCGTCACTCGGGTCGGCTCAGGCCGTCTCGATGCGCCTGCCGTCGTGGAGGCTGATCGCGCGCTGCATGGCCTTGCGGGCGCGGGGGGTGTCGCGGGCGTCGTGGTAGGCGACGGCGAGCCGGAACCAGGTCCGCCAGTCCTCGGGTGCGGCCTCGGTCTCCGCCTTGCGGCGGGCGAAGGCCTCGTCGGCGGCATCGCGGTCGATCCGGCCGGCGGGAGTGCGCGGCAGGTCGTCGACCGGGAGGCCTCCCTCGGAGTCCAGCTCGGCGGCGAGGGCGTTGGCCCGGCGGACGAACTGGGTGTTCTTCCAGAGGAACCAGACACCGATGACCGGCAGGATCAGCACCGCGACACCGAAGGTGACGGTGATGATCGTGCCGGACCGTATGAGCATCACACCGCGGCTGCCGACCAGGACGAAGTAGAAGACCAGGACGGCGGCCGTGACGGCGTAGGAGAGCTTGGCGCGCATGTCAGCCCAGGTCCAGGAAATGCTCCAGGCCGAAGGTGAGACCCGGAGTCGTCACCACCCGGCGGGCACCGAGCAGGATGCCCGGCATGAAGCTGCTGTGGTGCAGCGAGTCGTGGCGGACGGTGAGGGTCTCGCCCTCGCCGCCCAGCAGGACCTCCTGGTGGGCCAGCAGGCCGCGCAGCCGGACGGCGTGCACGGGGACGCCGTCCACGTCGGCGCCGCGCGCGCCGTCGAGGGCCGTCGTCGTGGCGTCCGGGGCCGGTGCGGTGCCGGCCGCGCGGCGGGCCTCGGCGATGAGCTGGGCGGTGCGCGTGGCGGTGCCGGAGGGGGCGTCCACCTTGTTCGGGTGGTGCAGCTCCACGACCTCGACGGACTCGAAGTAGGGCGCCGCGATCTGCGCGAACTTCATGGTCAGGACCGCGCCGATGGAGAAGTTCGGCGCGATGAGCACACCGGTCTCCGGGGAAGCGGCCAGCCAGCCCTTCAGCTGCGCGAGGCGCTCGTCGGTCCAGCCCGTCGTACCGACGACGGCGTGGATGCCGTGGCCGAGGCAGTACTCGAGGTTCTCCATCACGGAGGCCGGCGTGGTGAGTTCCACGGCGACCTGGGCGCCGGTCTCGGCCAGCGTCTCCAGCTTGTCGCCCCGGCCCAGGGCGGCCACCAGCTCCATGTCCTCGGCGGCCTCGACGGCCCGGACCGCCTCGGAACCGATCCGGCCCTGGGCGCCGAGGACCGCCACGCGCAGCTTGCTCATCTGTTGTGCTTCCTTACTGGAGTGGATTAGGCGACCGCGTCGTGCAGCCGGGCGGCCTGCTTGTCCTTGAGCGGGCCGATGACCGACAGCGACGGGCGCTGTCCCAGGATGTCGCGGGCCACCGAACGGACCTCGTCCGGGGTCACCTCCGCTATCCGGGTCAGCATGTCGTCGACGGACATCTGCTCGCCCCAGCACAGCTCACTCTTGCCGATGCGGTTCATGATCGCGCCGGTGTCCTCCAGACCGAGGACCGTGGAGCCCCTCAGCTGGCCGATGGCGCGCCCGATCTCTTCGTCGGACAGGCCGTGCTCGGCCACCTGGTCCAGTTCGTCGCGGCAGATCTTCAGGACGTCGTGGACCTGCGAGGGCCGGCAGCCCGCGTACACGCCGAAGAGGCCGCAGTCGGCGAAGCCGGACGTGTACGAGTACACGCTGTAGGCCAGGCCGCGCTTCTCGCGGACCTCCTGGAAGAGCCGGGAGGACATGCCGCCGCCGAGGGCGGTGTTCAGCACGCCGAGCGCCCAGCGGCGGTCGTCGGTGCGGGCCAGGCCGGGCATGCCGAGGACGACGTGGGCCTGCTCGGTCTTGCGGCCGAGCAGTTCGACGCGGCCCGCGGTGCGCAGGGTGCGCCGGCCGTCGCGCGGGGCGATCGGGCCGGCGTCCGGGCTCTTGAGGGCGCCCGCCTTCTCGAAGGCCGCGCGGACCTGGCGTACGACCTTGTTGTGGTCGACGTTGCCGGCGGCCGCGACCACCAGGTGGGTGGGGTCGTAGTGCTTCTTGTAGAAGCGGCGGATGCGGTCGGCGGTGAGGGCGTTGACCGTGTCGACCGTGCCGAGGACGGGGCGGCCGAGGGGGTTGTCGCCGAACATCGTGTGCGCGAACAGGTCGTGCACACAGTCGCCCGGGTCGTCCTCGGTCATCGCGATCTCTTCGAGGATCGCGCCGCGTTCGACGTTGACGTCCTCTTCGCGGATGAGCGAGCCGGTCAGCATGTCGCAGACGACGTCGATGGCGAGCGGGAGGTCGGCGTCGAGCACGCGCGCGTAGTAGCACGTGTACTCCTTGGCGGTGAACGCGTTCATCTCGCCGCCGACCGCGTCGATCGCGGAGGAGATGTCCAGCGCCGACCTGCGGGTGGTGCCCTTGAAGAGCAGGTGCTCAAGGTAGTGCGTGGCGCCGTTCAGGGAGGGGGTCTCGTCACGGGAGCCGACGTGGGCCCAGATGCCGAAGGTCGCCGAGCGGACCGAGGGAAGGGTCTCGGTGACGATGCGCAGGCCGCCCGGGAGGGTGGTCTTGCGGACCGTGCCGATGCCGTTCTCGCCCTTGATCAGGGTTTGGGTACGGGCGACGGCCCGCGCCTCCGAAGAGGTGCGGGCCGTCGCCGTGGAGCTACGAGACGTCACTTGTCGGTGTCGTCCTTCTTGTCGTCGTCCGCTTCCTCGCCCTCGACCACGGGGATCAGGGAGAGCTTGCCGCGGGAGTCGATCTCGGCGATCTCGACCTGGACCTTGGAGCCCACACCGAGAACGTCCTCGACGTTCTCCACGCGCTTGCCGCCGGCGAGCTTACGGATCTGCGAGATGTGCAGCAGACCGTCCTTGCCCGGGAGCAGCGACACGAACGCGCCGAAGGTGGTGGTCTTGACGACCGTACCCAGGTAGCGCTCGCCGACCTCCGGCATGGTCGGGTTGGCGATGCTGTTGATTGTGGCGCGGGCGGCCTCGGCCTGCGAGCCGACCTGGGCACCGATGTAGATGGTGCCGTCGTCCTCGATCGTGATCTCGGCGCCGGTGTCCTCCTGGATCTGGTTGATCATCTTGCCCTTGGGGCCGATGACCTCACCGATCTTGTCCACGGGGATCTTGACGGTGATGATCCGCGGGGCGTTGGGGGACATCTCGTCCGGCGTGTCGATCGCTTCCATCATCACGTCGAGGATGTGGAGGCGGGCGTCACGGGCCTGCTTGAGGGCCGCGGCCAGGACGGAGGCCGGGATGCCGTCCAGCTTGGTGTCGAGCTGGAGGGCGGTGACGAACTCCTTGGTGCCGGCGACCTTGAAGTCCATGTCGCCGAAGGCGTCCTCCGCACCGAGGATGTCGGTGAGGGCGACGTAGTGCGTCTCGCCGTTGATCTCCTGGGAGATCAGACCCATGGCGATACCGGCGACGGGGGCCTTGAGGGGCACACCGGCGTTCAGCAGCGACATGGTGGAGGCGCAGACCGAGCCCATGGACGTCGAGCCGTTGGAGCCGAGGGCCTCGGACACCTGACGGATCGCGTAGGGGAACTCCTCGCGCGTCGGCAGGACCGGCACGATGGCGCGCTCGGCGAGGGCGCCGTGGCCGATCTCGCGGCGCTTGGGGGAGCCCACGCGGCCGGTCTCGCCGACGGAGTACGGCGGGAAGTTGTAGTTGTGCATGTAGCGCTTGCGGGTCACCGGGGAGAGGGTGTCCAGCTGCTGCTCCATCCGGAGCATGTTGAGGGTGGTGACGCCCAGGATCTGGGTCTCGCCACGCTCGAACAGCGCCGAGCCGTGCACGCGCGGGATGGCCTCGACCTCGGCGGCGAGCGTACGGATGTCCGTGACGCCGCGGCCGTCGATGCGCTTCTTCTCCTTGATCACGCGCTCGCGGACGAGCTGCTTGGTCAGGGAGCGGTAGGCGGCGGAGATCTCCTTCTCGCGGCCCTCGAACTCCGGCAGGAGCTTCTCGGCGGCGAGCGCCTTGACGCGGTCCAGCTCGGCCTCGCGGTCCTGCTTGCCGGCGATCGTCAGCGCGGAGGCGAGCTCCGGGCGGACGGCGGCGGAGAGCGCCTCCAGGACGTCGTCCTGGTAGTCGAGGAAGACCGGGAACTCGCCGGTCGGCTTGGCGGCCTTGGCGGCGAGGTCGGCCTGGGCCTTGCAGAGCACCTTGATGAAGGGCTTCGCGGCGTCCAGACCGGAGGCGACGACCTCCTCGGTGGGCGCCTCGGCGCCGCCCGCGACGAGCTGGATGGTCTTCTCGGTGGCCTCGGCCTCGACCATCATGATCGCGACGTCGCCGTCCTCGAGGACGCGACCGGCGACGACCATGTCGAAGACGGCGTCCTCGAGCTCGGTGTGCGTCGGGAAGGCGACCCACTGGCCGTTGATCAGCGCGACGCGGACGCCGCCGATCGGGCCGGAGAAGGGCAGGCCGGCCAGCTGCGTGGACGCGGACGCGGCGTTGATGGCCACGACGTCGTACAGGTGGTCGGGGTTGAGCGCCATGATCGTGGCGACGACCTGGATCTCGTTGCGCAGGCCCTTCTTGAAGGACGGGCGCAGCGGGCGGTCGATCAGGCGGCAGGTGAGGATCGCGTCCTCGGACGGCCGGCCCTCACGGCGGAAGAAGCTGCCGGGGATCTTGCCGGCGGCGTACATCCGCTCCTCGACGTCCACCGTGAGGGGGAAGAAGTCGAGCTGGTCCTTGGGGTTCTTGGAGGCGGTGGTGGCCGACAGCACCATGGTGTCGTCGTCCAGGTACGCCACGGCGGAGCCGGCGGCCTGCTTGGCCAGGCGGCCCGTCTCGAAGCGGATGGTGCGGGTGCCGAAGGAGCCGTTGTCGATGACGGCCTCGGCGTAGTGGGTCTCGTTCTCCACTAGCGTTTTCTCCGTTACTTTGTCGTCTTTCGTCCCGCGGCTGCCCGTGTGGCAGGGGGACGGTGGCGGAGAAGCGCTCCGGGCGGTGCGGGCCGGTCTTCGATCGAAGCACCCGGGGCTCACTTCCCCCGGGGGCCACTACCGAGGACCGGCGGCGGCGAGGTGCGCTTCTCCTCGTGCGATGTGCGTGGCTGACGGCCTACCCGCTACGGGTACGGGTCATCACGCTGTGTCGTGCGTATGGCGTTGTGCTACCACACTACAAAGGGGTGGTGACAGTCCGCACGTTTCCGTACGTACAGCAAAAGGGAGCGGCCCCCTCGAACGGGAACCGCTCCCTGCACAGCGACTTACTTGGCGCCGGCCGCACCGCGGCGGATGCCGAGGCGGTCGACCAGCGCACGGAAGCGCTGGATGTCCTTCTTGGCCAGGTACTGCAGCAGGCGGCGACGCTGACCGACCAGGATCAGCAGACCACGACGGGAGTGGTGGTCGTGCTTGTGGGTCTTGAGGTGCTCGGTCAGGTCGGAGATCCGACGCGACAGCATGGCGACCTGGACCTCGGGGGAGCCGGTGTCGCCCTCCTTCTGGCCGAACTCGGAGATGATCTGCTTCTTCGTAGCGGCGTCGAGCGACACGCGTACTCCTCGTAGTCTTTGATGCGCCACCGAGTGCCCCCGGTCTCTTTCTCGGGGGAGCTTCCGTGACTCGGGAGGCAGGGATCCGCTGGGCGCGCCCTCCGGGGATTCCCTTACGGGGCTCCGGGGGTGCGTACACAAACGGCCGAAAGCCAGGGTACCAGCAGGTGGGTACCGCCCTCGCCCCGATTTCCGAAGCCCATGGCCGGCGGGGGCTCTGCCACTAGGGTGACCGATCGGATCATCCGTACGTCGGGAAGGGGTCGCTTCGTCATGGCGGAGGAAGTGAACGGGGCCGGGGCCGGGGACGTCAGGGCGCGCAAGGAGCGCGAGCGGGACGAGTTGTACGCGCTCGACATCTCGGGCGTCGCGTGGGAGTGCGCGCCGGGTACGGAGCAGCACGAGGAGCGCGTCGAGATCGCCCACCTGCCCGGCGGGGCCGTGGCGATGCGGTCGTCCCTCGACCCCGGCACGGTGCTGCGCTACACGGAGGCGGAGTGGCGGGCGTTCGTGCTGGGCGCGCGGGACGGCGAGTTCGACCTGGAGCCGGCACCGCGGCCCGGGGGGCCGGCGGCGGGGTGACGCAGGGCCGGGCGGCGGGGCTGCCCGGCCCCGGCGGCGGGGCTGCCCGGCGGCGCGGCTGCTGGTCCCGGCGGGCCGGCCTTCGCGGCGGGACGACGGCCGTCCGTGTGGGCCGCCACGCGCGCGTGGTCACGGTTTCCGCTTCGCTGTCGTGCTCGGGAGGCCGGTGACCGGGTCGGTCGGAGACCGGATCGGTCGGAGACCCGGGCGGCCGGTGACCGGGCGGCCGGAGACCCGGTCGGCCGGAGACCGGGCGGGCCGGAGACCGGGCCGGTGACCGGGTCACCGCACCCCGCACCACCCCGCCCCACCCCGCACTCTCAGCTGGTCATCGCCCGAGCCGCCGCGTACACGTCGAAGACGGCCAGGGCCAGCGGCACCAGGGTCAGCAGGACGAAGCCCTCGGCGATCTCCATGAAACGGCCCCAGAACGGGGTGACGCCGCCGCGCGAGGCGACCAGGCCGATCGCCGTGACGATCGCGGAGGTGGCCGCGATCGCCGCCACCAGCCAGATGGTGCGCAGGTCGAGGTCGCTGCGGTCACCGGTGAGGGCGTCGCGGAAGACCGACAGGGGCGGGTTGAGCGCCAGCCCGAGTCCGAGCAGGACGAGGGAGGCGAGGCCCGCCGCCAGGACCGGGGCGACCTGGGCGGTGTAGCGGAAGAGGTGCGCGCGCATCAGCAGGGCGACGCCCACGGCCAGGGCGAGCAGCTGGGCCCAGGAGCCCTCGGAGAAGCCGAGGACCGCGCAGGCGCCGGCCGCGATCAGCGCGCAGCCGCCGACCAGGCCGACCAGGAGTTCGTGGCCGCGGCGGGCCTGGGCGGTGATGCGCTCGACGTCGACCGGTTCCTGGGGCGCGGGGTCGGCGCCGTAGCGGCTGCGCGGGGTGGCGTCCGGGGCGTCGAAGCCGATCGGGAGCCGGGCGAAGCGCATGGACAGGCCGGGCAGGAAGGCCAGGGCGCCCACCGCGACGGGGGCGCACAGGGCGGCGATCTCGGACGGCGTCCAGTGCGCGAGCATCCCCGCGAACACCGCGAGGAGCGCCAGGCCGGAGGCGAACGTGCAGGCGACGAACGGGCCGTCGCCGCCGGGCGAGCACAGGGTGAGCAGGACCGCGGCGAGCAGTACGGCCGCGCAGGCCAGCAGGAACTGGAGCTTGCCGATGCCCTGGCCGTCGGCGAGCGGGAGGAGTCCGGAGCCGGCGACGCCCACGTTCGGCAGCGCGCCGAGTCCCAGGGCGACCGCGGAGGGCCGGTCGTCGTAGACGCGGGCGCGGACGCAGGCGAGGGTGACCAGGAGGACGCCGACGACCGCGGCGAGGACGCCCGGCAGCGAGTTCATGTCGTGGTGGGGGTCGCCGGTCCAGGCCACGAAGGCGAGCAGGGCCGGCAGTACACCGCCGCCGACGAGGCCCGCCGCCCGGGTGAGGTCGCCGCTCCACAGGGTGTGTTCGCGGGTGACGGCCGAGGCGACCGCCTCGGACACGTCGTCGTAGACGGCCGGCGGCAGCGACTCGGAGAAGGGGCGCAGTGTGAGGAGTTCGCCGTCGAGGATGTGCTGGGCGGAGAACGAGCGCGAGCCGTCGAGGACGCGTCCGTCGCGGCGGACGAGGTGGTAGCCGACCGGCGCGCCCTCGGCGGGGCTCTGCCGGGAGAGCCGGAGGATCTCCGGATAGATGTCGACGACGGGGATGTCGTCGGGCAGGGCCACGTCGATCCTGCTGTCGGGCGCGACGATGGTGACCCGGCAGAAGCCGAGCCCGGTCCCGGAGGCGGCTCCCGTTCCGTGCCCTCCCCCGGTGGCTGCCGCGGAGGCCGTGATGCTCACCTGCTGCTCCCCCTCAGTGATGGTTCCGCGTTGGCGGTGTGAAAGTCCTGCGCCGGTTCGCGCCCCGGCGGACCGGTGGGTCCTGGCGGGCGGCGGAACAGACGCCGCAGGGCGGCCGACGGGCGCCGAAGCATCCCGAATCCCAACGGAATGTCCGGGCCGCCGTGGCCCCCGTCGCATGTGCTCACGCGAACATCCGGCACCCTACCGCCCTCTCGTCGCACAAGAAGTCAGTAGGATCACGCGGCGGCCTTCGTCCGCCTGACACGGGGTGGCGGACGGTCTTTACCCGGAACTGCCCGGGGCCGCTGAGGGAATTGGTGAGCAGTGAGCCACATCGTCGTGAAGCGACCGCCTCGGTCGCTGCCGTCCGAAGTGCCCACGGGCGAGATCGCCGTGCAGCCTCCGCCCGAACTGCCGCGGGGGCATCAGGAGAGCGTGCTGATGCAACTCCTGCCGACGCTCGGCATGGGTGGCTCGGTGGTCTTCTTCTTCACAAGCGGCCAACCGTTCATGAGGATCATGGGCATGATCATGATCGCCTCGACGGTGGCCATGTCCATCGCGATGGTGGTGCGCTTCCGGCGCGGCTCCCAGGGGCAGTTGGCGGACATGCGCCGCGACTACCTGAGCTATCTCGCGCAGACCCGCCGCGGCACGCTGGACACCGCGCGGGCGCAGCGGGACGCGCAGTACTTCCTGCACCCCTCCCCCGAACAGCTGTGGGCGCTGGTCGCCGAGGGCAGCCGGGTGTGGGAACGGCGGCCCGGGGACGAGGACTTCGCGCAGGTCCGCATCGGGCTGGGCGCGCAGGCGCTCGCCACGCCGCTCGTCGCGCCCGAGACCGGGCCCGTCGAGCAGCTGGAACCGCTGACGGCGGGCGCCCTCCAGCGCTTCCTCGCCGTCCACGGCTCCCTGGACGACCTGCCGATGGCGGTCTCCCTGCGGGCCTTCTACCACGTGACGGTCAGCGGCGAGCCGCAGTCCGTACGGTCCTCCGCGCGCGCCCTGGCCGGTTCGCTGGCCGCGCTGCACTCCCCCGAGGACCTGGTCCTCGTCGTGGCGGCGGGCCGGGAGGAGCTGGCGCACTGGGAGTGGGCCAAGTGGCTGCCGCACGTGCAGACCCGGGACGCCGTGGACGGGGCGGGCAGCCGCCGGCTGATCGGCGCCGACGCGCGCGAGCTGGAGAACCTGCTCGCGTCCCGGCTGGCCGGCCGGCCCCGGTTCCACCCCAACGCCGCGCCGCTGCCGGACGAGCCGCACATCGTCGTCCTCCTCGACGGCCTCTCGCTCCCCCCGGACTCGCTCCTCGCCAACCCCGAGGGCCTTCAGGGGGTGACGGTCCTCGAGGTCGTCCCCGGCGAACTGACGTCGGCCGGCGGCGAACTGAACATCGTCGTACAGCCCGGCGCGCTGCACCTGGAGTCGGGGCACGGGGTCGTGTACGAGGGGACGCCCGACGTCCTGTCGCAGGAGTCCGCCGAGGTGCTCGCGCGGCAGCTGGCGCCGCTGCGGATGGCGTCCGGCGGGGACGACGACGAACCGCTGCTGGCCAACCTGGAGTTCACCGATCTGCTGAGCCTCGGTGACGCGGCCTCCGTCGACCCCCGGCGCACCTGGCGACCGCGGTCGCTGGCGGAGCGGCTGCGGGTGCCGATCGGTCTCGGCGAGGACGGCCGGCCCGTGATGCTGGACCTCAAGGAAGCGGCGCAGGAGGGCATGGGCCCGCACGGACTGTGCGTGGGCGCGACCGGTTCCGGCAAGTCGGAGCTGCTGCGCACGCTGGTGCTCGGCCTGGCGGTCACCCACTCCTCGGAGACCCTGAACTTCGTGCTCGCCGACTTCAAGGGCGGCGCGACCTTCGCCGGGATGGCGCAGATGCCGCACGTGGCGGCCGTCATCACCAACCTGGCGGACGACCTGACCCTGGTCGACCGGATGGGCGACTCCATCCGGGGCGAGCTGAACCGCCGTCAGGAGATGCTGCGGGACGCGGGCAACTACGCCAACATCCACGACTACGAGAAGGCGCGCGCGGCGGGCGCCCCGCTCCAGCCGATCCCCTCGCTCGTCCTGGTCATCGACGAGTTCAGCGAGCTGCTCACCGCCAAGCCGGACTTCATCGAGATGTTCGTGCAGATCGGCCGGATCGGCCGTTCGCTCGGGGTGCACCTGCTGCTGGCCTCGCAGCGCCTGGAGGAGGGCCGGCTGCGCGGCCTGGAGACGTATCTGTCGTACCGGATCGGTCTGCGGACCTTCTCGGCGGCCGAGTCCCGGGCCGCGCTGGGCGTGCCGGACGCCTACGAGCTGCCGAACGTGCCGGGTTCGGGCTTCCTGAAGTTCGGCACGAACGAGATGGTGAGGTTCAAGGCGGCGTACGTCTCCGGTGTCTACCGTTCGGGCAGCCAGCGCGCGTCGCTGGGCGGCGGCCCGCTGCCGGTGGACCGGCGCCCGGTGCTGTTCACGGCGGCCGAGGTGCCGGTGCAGTACGCGCCGGTGCCGCAGCAGCGGCCCGGCGCGGACGAGCCGGAGGTCGACGAGGCCCTCGCCGACACCGTGCTCGACGTGATCGTGCGCCGGTTGGAGGCGCAGGGTCCGGCGGCGCACCAGGTGTGGCTGCCGCCGCTGGACAGCCCGCCGTCGCTCGATGTGCTCCTGCCGGGGCTGGCGGCGGTCCAGGGCCGCGGTCTCACCCAGCCCGGGTACGAGGGCGCGGGCCGGCTGGTCGTGCCGGTCGGCCTGGTGGACAAGCCGTACGAGCAGCGCCGCGACGCCCTCTGGGTGGACTTCGCCGGCGCGGCCGGCCACATGCAGATCCTCGGTGGCCCCCAGTCCGGCAAGTCGACCCTGCTGCGCTCCCTCATCTGCTCCTTCGCGCTCACCCACACGCCGCACGAGGTCCAGTTCTACGGCCTCGACTTCGGCGGTGGCGGTATGGCGGCCGTGGCCGGGCTGCCGCACGTCGGCGGGGTGGCCTCGCGGCTCGATCCCGAGCGCGTGCGGCGCACGGTGGCCGAGGTGTACGGCGTGATGACCCGCCGCGAGGAGTACTTCCGCTCGGCCGGCATCTCCTCCATCGCCGACTTCCGGTCCAAGCGGGCCCGCGGCGAGATCTCGGTGACGGACCAGCCCTGGGGCGATGTCTTCCTGGTCATCGACGGCTGGGGCAACTTCCGCGCCGACTACGAGGCGATGGACCAGATCGTCCACGAGATCGCGGCACGCGGCCTCGGCTACGGCATCCACCTGGTCCTGACGGCGTCGCGCTCGATGGAGGTCAGGGCGGCCCTCAAGGACCACCTGATGAACCGGCTGGAGCTGCGGCTCGGCGACACGATGGACTCCGAGCTGGACCGCAAGGTCGCCGCGAACGTCCCGACGGGCGTTCCGGGCCGTGGTCAGTCGCCGCAGAAGCTGCACTTCATGGCGGCGGTCCCGCGCATCGACGGGCTCGCCTCGGACACGGACCTCTCCGACGCCACGCAGGCGCTGGCCACGGAGGTCTCCCGCCACTGGCAGGCGGCGCCGGCCCCCGAGGTACGGCTGCTGCCCCGGGAGTTCCCGGCCGCGGACCTGCCCCCGGGCGACCGGTTCCCCCGGCAGGGAGTCGCCTTCGCGCTCGACGAGAACAACCTCGAACCGGTCTACGTCGACTTCGAGCAGGACCCGTTCTTCCTGGTGTTCGGCGAGAGCGAGTCGGGCAAGTCGAACCTGCTGCGGCTGCTGATCAAGCAGCTCAGCGAGCGCTACTCCGGCGACGAGTGCAAGCTGTTCGTGGTCGACAACCGGCGCTCCCTGCTGGACGTCACGCCGGCCTCCCACCTGGCCGAGTACATCCCGATGTCCAACGCCATGGACCACCACATGTCCGCCCTGGCCAACCTGATGCAGCGCCGCACCCCGACCGCGGACGTGACGGCGCAGCAGCTGCGGGACCGCAGCTGGTGGCAGGGACCGACGGTGTTCGTCGTCGTCGACGACTACGACCTCGTGGCCACGTCGAGCGGCAACCCGCTGGCGGGGCTGACGGAGATGCTGCCGTTCGCCCGGGACGTGGGTGTGCGTTTCATCATCGCGCGCTCCACGGCCGGCGCGGGGCGGGCCGGGTACGAGGCGTTCATGCAGCGGATCAAGGAACTGGGCGCGCAGGGCGTGGTGCTGGCCGGCGATCCCGGCGAGGGCGATCTGCTCGGCGGGGTCCGGCCGCGGCCGATGCCGGCGGGGCGGGGCATCTTCGTCTCGCGGCGCCGGGGCAAGCCGCTGGTCCAGGTGGGGTGGGCGCCGGAGGGGGCGTTCTGAGTGGCGTACGGATGCCGGGAGCGGCGCACGACGACGACGTACGAGGCGTCTGAAGGGATGTGCTGATGGCCGGGGTGGGGGTCTTCCTGATCCTGCTGGCTCTGGTGCTGGTCGGGCTCGGCGCTGCCGACCAGCGGGCGCTGTGGTGGCGGTTCCAGGCCCGCCGGTTCCGGGATCCGGAGGCGAACGAGCCGTCGGACTCGGAGTACCGGTCGAAGCGGGTCGTGGCGTTCCTCTGCGCGGCGTTCATGCTGGGGTTGGCCGTGTGGACGTTTCAGCTGGCCGCCCAGATGTGAGCCCGGGGGCCTCGGGCCGTGCCTCACAGCGTCGAGGCGTACAACCCTGCTGGGGAGCAAGTTGGTGAGATCCGTGAACTCGCTTGAATCGCGTACACGGATCTGACCTGTTGATAGCTGACGGGACCGGCCCGCAGACTGCGCGGGCTTCACGGGGACACGGGGAAGGGACGCGCTCATGGCGTGGGACGAGTGGGAGCAGCTGAAGTCGGAGGCTGCCGCGGACAGTGAGACCCATATGCGGCTCAACCAGCTGGACCCCGGCTCCGGCCCGGTCCGCCCAGCGCCCGACCCCGGGCAGTACGGCGATCTGAAGGTGAACCAGCAGGACCTGGCGAAGATCGGCACCAACGCGTTCAAGCTGTACAACGACCTCTGGGACAAGGGCCGCAGGGCCGTGCCCACGAGCGAGAGCGCCGCCGGCAAGCTCACGACCGCCGGCTTCGCCCTGGGCGGCGCGCTCCAGCACGTGGCGCTGCGCTGGGACGAGCAGCTGGGGTCGCTGCGGGACGCGTGCGCGCACATCTCGAACCACATGACCGTCACGAAGAAGCTGCACTCCGGCGACGACCACTACATCCGCCGTCAGATGAGCAGCATCGACCTGCTGGACGCGGGCTTCGACGAGCGCGTCGGCGAGCCCGGCAAGCAGAACCCGGTGTACGGCGAGAAGGACGACAAGAAGGGCAAGAAGGACTGATGGATCTCGACGCCCTTCGCACCGCCGACTTCGGCCTGCTCGACGACGCCGTCGAGGACTGGTCGACCATGGTCGGCGACCTGGAGACCCTGACGGACGCCGCCGAGAAGGGTCTGCGCGGCGCCGCCAACGCGGCCAACTGGGCCGGCTACAACGCCACGGTGTCGAAGGAGTTCATCGGCAAGACGTCCGGAGAGTTCGGCGACGCGCACAGCCAGGCCTCGTCCATCCACAAGATCCTCCGGGACACCCGGGACGAACTGAAGAAGTTCAAGGGTCAGCTGACCGACGCCATCGAGCGGGGCCGTCAGCAGAACCTGACCGTGATCGGCTACGAGGGCGGATTCACGGTCACCACGAACGTCCCGCCGGAAGGCCGCGCCACACAGGACCAGGAAAACAAGAGCAAGATCACCGCCCTGCGCGACGAACTCCAGAAGATCCTGGACCAGGCCACCGAGAGCGACTCCTCGGCCGGCACGGTCCTCACGGCGATCGCGGACCGGAGCAGGCTGGGCTTCTCGGACGTGGACTATGCCGACCGGGACGAGGCGGCCGACGCACTCAAGAAGGCCGATGAGCTGGCCGAGATCGTCAAGAAGAACCCCGAGGATCTCACGACCGCGGAGTTCGACCGCCTCAACGCCGGCCTCAAAAAATACGGGAACGATCCACTGTTCGCCGAGCGATTCGCCACGGATCTCGGCCCGCAGAAGACCCTGGAGTTCTGGACGGGAGTCACCAGCCCGTACACCAACTCCGACGTGTTCCGCAGCCGTCTCGACCAGCTCGACGACATGCAGCGGAACCTCGGCCTCACTCTTGCCGCCGCCTCACAGAGTGATTCCGCTGCGATGACCGAGTGGAAGAACAACGTGATCGACCTCGGCGAGAAGCGCATCGGCAGCTCCAGTGGACCCATGGGTTTCCAGGTGATGAGCAACCTCATGCGCGTCGGCGACTACGACGACGCGTTCCTGAACAGGTACGGCACCGAACTCATGGCCACCGAACGGAAACTGACGGGCAACGGCGCACACCCGAACCTCGCCTGGAGCTTCGGCGGAGCCGCCGGAGCCACGCAGTACCTCAACCGCATCGGCGAGGACAGTGGGGCCGACCCGCTGACGGGATTCCTGAGGGGACTCTCCAACAGTCCGGACGCCGCGACACAGTTCTTCAACCAGGAGTACGTCTCGAAGGACAATCCGGACAACCCCTTCGAGCGAGACTCGGACGACGCGAACACATATAAAGGGAAAGTCACCCTGTCCAACTTCCAGTATCTGTTCGAAGAACGGGACTGGCCTCAGGAAATGGACTCCCACGGAGACGATCTCTACACCGGACAGAACAATCTGGCGCTGGCACTGGAGGCGGCCACGACAGGGCATCCGGCGGGCGAGCTGCCGACCGTGGACACGCCTGCCCACAACAGGGAGCAGGCGAAGCTCTTCGAGAGTCTCGTGTCCTCCATCTCGGACGATCCCGGACGGCTCACCGATCACGGCTACATGTCCGACAGCATCGGACAGATCACGTCGGAGTATCTCCCGGACATGAACCGGGCCATGACCGACGTACCAAGGGTGGACTCGCACGGCATCGAGACGGACAAGTGGCGAGACGTTGAGAAGCTGTATCCGGTCGCCGGCTCCGAGGCCGAACTGCAGCACAACGATGTGACCAAACTCCTCTTCGCCGTCGGCCAGAACGAGGAGGGGTACGCCGCGGTCGAGGTCAGCCAGAAGGCGTACATGGGCAAGCTGATGGACTATCACTTGGATCCCAGCCTCCCCGAAGCCGAGCGGGTCTCCGACGATCACAAGCTCGTCATCGAGCAGATCGCTTCGAGGTCGGGTGAGGTCTCCGGCACTCTCAACCTCGGCGCGCGGGAGGCCATCGGATCCGAGGCCTCGGACAAGGACAAGGAGTACGAACACTCCGTGGCTCAGCGCAAGAACTGGATCTCCGGCGGAGTCGGCACCGCCGTCGGCGTGGGAACCTCGTTCATCGCAACCCCATGGGTCGGAGCACTGGCCGGCGGCGCCGCAGGAACGGCGACCAGCGTCATCATGGAATCGGTGTTCCAGGACGCCGAAGGTCACGCCCTGGAGAATGCCCAGAAGACCGGCGGTCAATTCTGGGCGGACGGCCAAGGGAGAAACCAGGCCATCGCAGAGGATGGAGCGCGAGCCGCGGCGGAAAAATATAAATCAATGGATGTCGGCGATGCCGGAATGACTGCACGCGAGGCCGCGAAGCAAGGCTATTTGAACGCGCAGGCAATCGTCAACGGCGGGGCTCCCGGCAGTAATACGGCCTTCTGACCTTGCCGGATCCCACAGAGAGACATCCAATGAAAACTCACCGCACAATTGCGAGAAAGTCCAGTGCGGCCTGGGCCACCATACTCGCGGCTGCCTTTCTCCTGGTGGCATGCAGCGGCGAGGAGCAGAAACGAGAGTACGCACTTCCTGACACACTCTGCGGAACGGCCGTCGACCGTGACGCTCTTGCCCCGTTCCTGCCGACAGGGAGCAAGATCGCTGTCAAGGACAAGTCCTATTCGGGAAGCAAGGGCTGCCAAGTCGTCGTCGACAAGAAGCTGATCGTGACCAGTGCTCAGATGTGGATGGAAGAGGGTAGAACAACAGCCTTCGTAGCGGCCCGGCAGTCGCTCAGCACCCTCGACGAGACTGCGGAGGACGGGCGGTTCGTGTACTCGGGAAATGAGGCATTCGGCAAGACACGCGGCTGCGTCGACACCAAATACAAGCAGGAGCTGTACACGGTGATCCAAGCAGAGGGCTCAGAGTACAAGGACGCCAAAGCCATGAAGCGGCTCATCATCTCTTTCACTGAGGCGGTCGAGAAGTCGGCCGAGTGCACGGCGGGCGCGCTGTAGATGCAACCTCACCGAATGATCAGGAGTCGCGACAGAGAGCTTTGGTCGAGAGTGAGGCGCTCGCTGCCGAAATCACTATCTCTCGCATGCGCCGTTCTTCTTTCCCTCTCCGGATGCGGGGGCAGCGGCGGCAGCGAGAGTGTGGATTCCTCGCTCTCGTTGGCGGAGACCCAGGCGGTGCTGCCGAACGAAAAGGCCGTTCCCGACTGGACCGTGGCGGCCGAACCCATGGCGTACCCGCTGAAGAAGGCGGTCTCGCAGGGCCTGATGAGCTGCTACACGGACGAGGCCTGCGAGGACGTCCGCTACTCCGGACGATCCATGCTGATGGAGAACCGGAAACCGCAGATCAGCTTCGTGATCCTGGCCTATCCGGACACGGAGACCGCTAAGTCGGCGTTCGCGCCGGTGTGGAAGGCCTGGAGCGGGCGGGTTCCCGACGGGAAGTCCCTGGATCTCGGTGACATCGGGGAACAGAGCGACGCCGTCTCAGGAGCGGACGCGTCCCTCGTCCCCGGGTCCAAGGGAGTTCTCTCCCAGGCCCGGGTCGGCAGCGTCATCCTGCTCACCCACGGTGCGGCGGCGCCCAAGGTCGAGATGGAGGACTCGCTCATCGCCGAGTTCGCCACCATGTTCGCGGAGCGGGCGCGCCAGGCGGAGAAGGGCGAGACGCCCTCGGCGGCCATGGCAGGGACCTGACGCCTGCCGACGGACAGCGGAGGGTGGGCACCTCCCGTGCGTGCCCACCCCCGGTTTCTGCGTGTCTACCCCTACTGGAAGTAGCTGGCGCCCTTCAGGTCGCCGCCGCGGTAGTCACCGCCGGCCGTGTGGACCCGCTGGGAGATCTGGACCAGCGCCGCGTGGATGGCGCGGGCGTGCCGGTCCCACTCCGCGGACTTGCCCTGGAACGCCGAGTACGCCTCGCCGCCCCAGCCCTGGGACACGTTGAGGACGGCCTGCTTCAGCGCCTCGAGGTCCTCCTCGAGCTTCTTGGCCTGGTCGCCCAGCTCGGTGGCGAGCGCGTCCATCGTGCCGTACGTGACGGCGAGCTCGTCGTAGTGGACTCCGGACATGGTTCCCTCGTTTCGTCGAAGATGTCAGCCGGGCCGCGCGGCCCGGAGAAGCGTGTGACGGGGTGCCGTCGACGGCTCGTCAGTAGCTGTTGAGCGCCGAGGTCTTGCCGCCGAGGTCCTCGACCGAGATCTTGGTCAGGTCGGCTTCGACCTGGTCCTCGAGGTTGCGCTTGTCGGTCTTGTTCATGTTGATGCCCTCGAGGAAGTCGTCGAGCATCTTGCCGATCGAGACCATGTGGCCGTTGATCTCGGTCTGCTTGGTGTTGAACGCGTTGGCGCCCTGACCCGTCCAGGCCTTCTCGATCATGTCGATCGTGCCCTGGAGCTTCGCCAGCGACCCCCGGATGTTGTCGTAGCGATCGATGACCTCGGTCTGAAGCTTCTGTACGTCGCCGTCATTGAGCTTGCGGTCGACCATGTGGGGCACTCCTATTCGTGAGAGCTGTGGTTCATTTCCGCGCGCCACCAAGTGGTGCCGCGCCGAGTGGGGATCGTCAGGCTCGTCGCCGTGCACGGATCACCGCGAAGGCGCCGCCGCCGATCACCAGTACGGCGGCCGCGGCTCCGAGGGTCACCCACATCGTGGTGTCGTCGGAGGACTCCGAGCTTGATCCTGCCGCCGAAGCCGCGCCGCCTGAAGTGTCCTTGGGGGCTTGTGACGAGGTTGATGCGGAGGGAGAGGCCGAGCTGTCGTCGACACCCGCGGCGTTCTCCGTGGCCAACGGGTCGGTGCCGGCGGCCGCGGGCTTGTAGCCGCTGTCCTCCAGCACCTTACGGGGACGGATCAGGCCGTATCCGAGGTACGTGCTCGGGTCGTCCTTCGCCCAGTCCCGCCCTGCGGTGTCGATCAGGCTGGCCAGCACCTGGTTGGCCGTCCAGTCCGGGTGCGCGGACCAGACGAGGGCGGCGGAGGCGGAGGCGATGGCGGTGGCTTGGCTGGTGCCCTCGCCGTTGCAGTAGGACTTGAAGGTGTTGTCGCACCAGAGCGGGACGTTCAGGCCCGGAGACGCGAGGTCGACGTAGTTGCCGTGTTCGGAGAACTTGCCGACGGTGCCGGCCTTGTCGGATGCAGCGACGCCGACAACGTAGGGGTAGGCGGCGGGGTAGCCGATGAAGTTCTTCGTCTGAGCGTCGTTGCCGGTGCCGGCGATCAT
Organism: Streptomyces phaeofaciens; assembly: GCF_014648915.1. GTDB lineage: Bacteria > Actinomycetota > Actinomycetes > Streptomycetales > Streptomycetaceae > Streptomyces > Streptomyces phaeofaciens. Next base: position 24,363 of record NZ_BMSA01000016.1, read on the forward strand.
CAGCTTGCCCTTGGACTGGGCGTACTTGACCGCCGCCAGTTCCTCGGTGTCATCGATGTCCGACGTGACGGACATGCTGATGATCTTGGCGTCGCTGTCCGCGATAGCCCTGATCACATCCGCCAGCTCAGGGGCCTTCTTTGCGTCAGCCTTACCCACCAGGGCATTCGTGGCGATCCGATACGGGACGATCTTCGCGTCGGGAGCAAGTCCCTTCAGGCCTCCACCCGCACCGGTACCGGCGATCAGTTCCGCCATGCTGGTGCCGTGACCGTCGTAGTCCTCTGTCGCCTTGTAAGCGACAGCCGCGGGCGCCTCGGCAAGCACCTGTCCCTTGAGGGAGGAGGTGTTGGGGTTGACCCCCGTATCGACAACGGCCACCTTCACGCCCTTGCCGGTGCTCACCTTCCACATCTCGTCGGCCTTCATCGCCGACAGGTACCACTGCTCGGACTGCGCATCGATGGCCGTCGCACTCGGCGCCAGCCCGGCCGACAGCACGGCCAAGGCGCCGAGCGCCGAGCAGACGGTGGAGACCCGTCTCCCGTTTCGTCCCGCGAAAGACGCGCTCCACCCACCGCGTCGGCTGATCCCTGACACCATTCCTCTGCCTGTCCTCGCTCTTGTCCGGTCAGTCGGTCGCCGACGTCCCGTCGCGCCGCTCCTCGCGACGCGAACGGGTCTCACCGGAACCCTGCTTGCCCCCGCGACCACGGGGCGCGCCGGCACCGCCCTTGGGCGTTCCGACCACACCCTCGGGACCACCGGCAGGACGGCGAGGCGTCTGCCCCGTGTTCGTCTTGGAGGTGTTGGCCCCGATCACTCCACGCTGGCCGGGCCGCTCCCCCGTGGCGCGTGCGGACGGTGTCCCCTCACGGCCGATGACCGTGCCACGCGGCACCGTCGGGCCCTTGGCGCCGGGGGTGGTGCCGCCGACGGGCTTCCCGCCGACTACCCCGGGGCGACCGGTGCCGTTGCGGCCGGTGTTCATGGCACTCGTGCCGTTGACGGGCCCGCGAGGGGCGCCCCCAGGCTGTTTCCCAACCGGTCCTCCCGGCTTGGGCGTTCCGCCCACCACGCCTCGGCCCATGGGACCGCCGGTACGACCGGCCGCCTGACCGGGCATGCCACCGCGCCCCATGGGACCACCCGTACGACCGGCCGCCTGACCAGGCATTCCGCCACGCCCCATGGGACCACCCGTACGACCGGCCGCCTGACCGGGCATCCCGCCACGCCCCATGGGGCCGGTGCCGGTGCGTCCTGCCGCCGTTCCGCTCTGCGTACCGCCGGTTCGCCCCTGCGCCGAGACAGGCCCTCTGCCTCCACCGAACCCCGTCGTACGGCCGGTCTGGCCGCGCGCAATGGGCGGCGTCCCGACCGGACCGATCGGAGGGTTCGTGCCGACGGGGGGACCGCCGGTGGTCGTCGTCGGCGGTGTCACCGGCGTCGGCTTGGTGGTGTCCTGCGGTGGCAGGGTGCCGACGCTGTCGATCTCCGTACCGATGTGCTCCTTGGGAGGCAGGACGGAGTCGTCCACGCTCGGATGCGACGACGGGTCCGTCGGCCCGGGCCGGGTCGTTCCCGACTCTACGGTGGAATGCTGCGTGCTCCGCGAGTTGCTCGCCTTCGACAGGGACGCGGGGGTCGTCGTCTTGCCGACGCCTTCGTGCCCGTAACCCGGCTCAGGCTCCGGCACCCCCACATCCGGCATCTTCGGAAACACCGGCTCCTCAGCCGTCTGCATCATCCCGCCGGACACGGTGTAGAAGGAGGCCAGCCGGTACATCTGGTTGATGGCTTCCTGACGGTGGCTCTCCGCCTTGACCGCCGCCGTGTACTCCTCGTTGCCGTCGACCCGCTTGGGCGTGGGGATCTCGTCCACCGTCTTGGGGTCGATACGGCTGTCGCGCGGCGGCATGGACTTGCGTACGGAGGCGAGGCCGGAGCTGGCCGCCATGACCTGCGTGCCCACGGTGTCGGCGTAGGTGGCGAGCGCGTAGGCGGTGGTGACCAGGTCGGTGCCCCAGGTGGAGAACGCGGTGTGGGCCTCGCCCTGCCAGTCGATGTCGCCCAGGTTGGTGCCGAGCTCTTCGGCGGCCTTGTTGAAGGCGTCGCGCGCGGCGACGAGGGCGTTGCCCGCGCCCTCCAGCAGCTCCGGGTTCGCCGACTCGACGATGTCGATCATGGCGTTGAGGTCGTAGCCCTCGAAGCTGGTCTTGCCGAAGTGGAAGCCCTGCCCGGACCCGAGACCGAACGGGAGCACCTTGGTCACGTTCATGAACGCGTCGAGGGTGCCGTTCTGCTGGTCGGCTTCCTGGTGTTCCGCCGCGTACTCGGGCTGTTTGTCGTCGCCGCTCATCAGTACCCCGCGTCCGTGTGGTCGGCGTTGTTGTCGCGCTTCTTCTGCTCGTTCAGCATGTCGTCGCGATCCTGGTTGACCTCGGTCCGGATCTCGTGGAACCGGTAGCGGAGGTCCTCTTCGAGGTTGTCGAAGGTGACGTCCACGCCGTGGACGGCGATCTGCATGGCCTCCAGCTGGAGACCGAGCGACTTGGACAGCGACGTGATGCGCTCGTGCACGCGCTCGTACTCCAGGTGGAGCGACTTCGCTTCCGGGAAGTTCCCCATCCCGAAAGCGTCCGCCGTGAGGCTGTGCGCCGCGACCTTCCCCGAGCCGCCGGCCGAATCCTCGAAGGCGGTGAGCAGGTCGTCCACACGCTTCTTGAACGTTGAAAGGGCCATCAGGCCGCGTCGCACGTCGGCGGCGCCACCGCCCATGTCAGCAGGAAGCACGAAGCTTTCCCTCCCCGTTGTCCGTTGCCTGTCCTGAGCAGCCCACGCCCCTCAAGTGTTCATGACCGCAACATGACCACTGTAATGACTTCCACCGACAGCCCCAACTGCCATATGCAACAGCTGTGCTACCGCTGCTGGAAGCTTCACGGGTTCTTCACGGCGGACGTCTGCTCTCACTTGGTTCGTCGTTCCTCCCGCCCCCCACGGGGGCCGAGCAGCACTCGATCAACTGTGTCCATTTCCACACACCGCCGGCACCGTCAGGGCGTGTCCCGACCGCCGGGGCCGTACTCCGCGCGCGGCGCGGCGAGCCGGGCGGCCGTGAGGGCCAGCCAGCCGCCCGGGGTGTACGGGGTCGGCGGTTCGACCTCCATGCCCAGCTCGGCGACGGCCACGGCGTGGTCCGACTCCTCCAGGTGCAGGGCGAGCAACTCGCGCAGTTCTCCGACGAGTCGGGCCACGAGGTGCGGGTCGGTGGTGGTGCGGTAGTCGTCGACGGCCGCGTCGTGGTCGGCGAACTCGTCCGGCATGTCCTGGGAGAACCAGCCGCCGAGGAACTGGGCGAGTTCCGGGAAGCGGGCGTTCCACTCCCAGTGGGTGGCCGGGGCGGCCGGGGGCGGGACCAGGCCCTCCTCCACGCTGCGCCGGATGTGGTCGGCGAGCAGCGTCAGCCAGTCCAGGATCTCCCCGTCGGGCAGGCCGACGTCCGGCAAGGCGTAGAACTCCCCGAGACGGACCTTCAGCCGTCCCGGCGGATTGCGGGCGTACTCCCGCAGCTGGGTCTCGGCGACGGCGAGCGCCCAGGGGCGGGTGTGCCAGGTGTGCCGCAGATAGGCCGTGAGGGCCGCACTCGGCTTCTCCTCGGTGTCGTCGGCCGGCTGCCCGGCGTACGCACGGACGACCTGGTCCAACTCGCCGTAACGGCGGTCGTGTTCAAGGGGTGTCAGCGCCACGGTGACTGCACTGCCTTCACAGGTAGACGGGGAAACTGCCGTGCACGGCGAACCCGTGCGCGGCGGAGGGCTCACGGCGCAGCACGACCCGGGCGGCACGGACGTCGATCGCGCCCCGGCCGGCCAGCGCCATCGCTTGGAGCAGCACCCTGCCGACGGGCTCCTCCCGGGAGGGCCAGGCCGCCTCGATGGTCAGCCGCTGCCGGGTGGACTCCGCCAGCCAGCGGTGGACGACCTGTTCGTTGCGGGTGACCACGTGCTGGGTCGCCCACTGCGCCGTGGCGCGGTCGGGGTAAGTGGCGGTTCGGGTGCGCAAGGGCTTCTCCATGGCGGGAACTACGAGGATCGGGGCAGCACGGCGGTTCGCGTCACATCAACGGAATGACCAGACCATCCCGACCTCCGTCTCCGAAACGAGCACCAATCCGAAATCAAAGGTGCGCGTGGAAAAGGAGTACCACCTCGAGACCCGCTGGTAATAGTCACGGGTAGCGCTGCCGTGCCCGGTGTTCGCGTAGAAATGCGAACCCTCAGGGAAGCGCGAAAGAATGACGCGGGCGTCCGCTTCCAGGGTCTCCCTGCGCTCCTTGAAATCCGGTTCCTTTGTGACATCGATCCAGGGTGTGGAAAGGGCCACCAGGAACCGTAGGGCTTGAGAACGCGGGAGCTCATGCAAGTAGGGCTTCCAGGCGTCAGCCGTCTCGACGGCCTGCGGGGGCATGACGAAGGGGTAGGACGGTTCGTCGAGCCTTTCAAGTTCGCCCTCCCACAGGTCCACCGTGCGCCAGCCGCGGACGTCGCGGGTGTCACCGCGCATCAGAGTGGAAACGTCGAGCACCCAGTTCTCATGCTCCCTGCTCGTCACCTTGGCGATGGTCGCCCGACGCTCGTACATGCCGATCGCCTCCGCCCACGACCGTTCGTCGAGTTCGGCCATCTTCGTCTCCTCGCACATCATTGGGGCATCGTCGTCAGAACCACGAACGGCGGGTCCAGGCTCGGTTCGTACTTGAGTACGGTCAGAACACCATGAGCGTCCTGTGGCGACGTCGGCCGATCGTTCACCACCGGCGCCGTACGCCCTGTCACCGCCGGAATCCCCAGCGGCCCCGAGGGCACCGCACCCACGGTGAATTCACTCTTCTCACCCGGCACCGGGGGCGGAGGACCTTGAATCCACTTGTCGATTTCTGCGGTGTTGGCGCGAACATTGTACTGAGTGTAATACTGGGCCGATTCCAGGTCGACAAACGAGGAAGCCGCAGGAATATCGACCTTGCCCGCACCATTCGCCTCGTCCCGCAACCGCTGCGTCAACTGCTCATCCGTCAGCCCGACATGCTTGTCGATGCTGTGCCCGCCGTACAGTTCCTCCTCGGTCGCGAGGTCGAGGCTGTATTTGTACGGAATTTGGCTCTCCGGCCGCTGCCAGCTGTGTTCCTTCTTGAAGTCGTTCAGGGTGCGGGCGCCGTACCCCGCGGCGCGGGCCGCCTCCGCGCGGAAGGTCGGGACGCTGAGGATCGCCTCGTCCAGTTCGGGGACGAGTCCCTTCACCTTGGTGGCGGCCTCGCTGAAAGCCTGGTGGTACGCCTCGACGGCCCGGTCGGCGGCCCCCTTGTCCATGTGTGAGCGGAACGTGAGCACGATCTCGCCGAAGGCGAGCGTGGCCGTGAGCCGGGTCAGCTCGAACAGGTCGAGGCCGGTGGTCAGGTCCTTGACCGTCGCCTTCGTGGCGTCGATGCCGAGCTGCGTCGTCGTGTCCCTGGTCTTCTTGCACACGTCGGCCAGGTGGTTGAGCGTGTCCTTCAGTGTGGTCGCCGTGTTGCGGAGGATCTCGATGACGGGCCGCTGCTTCGCGGGGACGACGTTGCGGTTCGTCTTCCAGCTGCGGCCGATGGAGACCCGGTTCATCTGGGGGTCGTAGGTCCGGCCCCATTCGGTGGTGCCCCAGATCGTCTGGCAGAACGCCTTCATGGCGCCCTGCCACTCGTCGTTGCCCTTGTTGTTGGTGATGAACTTGATGGCGCTGTTGAAGTTGTCCGAAGCGGCCTTCGCGGACTTCTCGACCGCCTCCCAGCCGGTGGCCATGCCCTTCAGCTCGTCGTCCCGGGCCCCCGGCGTGATCTCGTGCATCTTGCCGAGCCGGAGGCCGTGCTCGATCGCCGGGCGGATGACGTCCGCGAGGAAATCGGGGATCTCGCCGAGGACTCCGGAGATCGCCCAGGAGTCCGCGTCCTCACCAGTACCGGTCCACTTGATGTCGTTGAGCGGTCCGTACGTGGGCACGTTCTCGATGACGGCGGGCGGCTGCTTCTCGACCGGTGGTGGGCCGTACATCCGGCGGGCCTGCCAGTCGGCCTGGACGTATTTGTTCGTCGTGTCCGTAAGACCGACGGCGACGCCGCCCACGCCGACCACGCTCTTCGCCCACAGCTCCAGGAACTTCCCGCTGACCGTCGTGTACGCCGCCGAGAACTGGTCCGCCCCCCAGCCGGTCCCCGCCGACTGGCTGTACTCGTTCAGGACGTCGACCAGGGACCGGGCGCCCTTGTCGTAGTCGAACTGCCCGTCCCGCACCACGAGCGCGGTGTAGTACACGTGCTGGGGCTGTACGTCGAACCCGCCGCCGCTCGTCTTGGGCGAACGGGGACGGGCGGCGGCGGCCTCCTTCGCGCGTTCCTCGTCCGAGGGCAGGTCCTCCGCCATCAGGCGCCGCCCCAGCCGCGCAGCACCGCGAGATGCGCGGCCGCGTAGTCGGCGTGGCCCGTGGTCACGTACTCGTGCAGCCACTTCTGGGCCGCTTGCAGGTCCTGGGCGGAGCGGTCCCACTCGTCGAGCTTGTCGACGAAGACGTCACGGGTCTCGCCCTGCCAGGACAGCACCACGGGCACGACGCGGTCGTAGAGGCCGTCCAGTTTGGTGTTGAGCTGTTTGAGGATGTCCTCCAGATCGGCGGCCAGTTCCTGGAGGGCCGAGAAGGACACGGATATGTATTCGTCAGGTTCGTTGCCGGTCGACATGTTTCCCCCTGTTCGTCGGCGACTTCGGTGCTGGACGGTCTACAGGTCGTCGAGGCTGCTGCGGGGCGCCGTCGGGTCCTCGGTGTTCGGGGTCGACAGCCGGTTCACCTCGCTGTCGACGTCCACCTGGATCTGTCGCATGTGCGCCAGTACGTCGAGGTCGTGCCGGGAGAAGCCGTCGCGGCTGAGCCGTACGGCCTCCTCCAGGAGCTTCATCACCTCGCGGATGCGTACGGCGTCCTCGGCGGCGGCGCGGTGGAAGTCCCGGTACGCCGAGGCGGCCGGGCCGCTCCAGCCGGCCTCGATGCCGTCGACGATCGCGTCCATGCGCCGGACCTGTCGGTCCAGGTGGTCCTGCATGTCGTCGAGGTCGTCGGCGAGTCTGGTGAGGTCCGCGCCGGACACCTTCAGGTTCGGCCGGGCTCCCGTTCCGTGCTGAGCCATGGTGCTGTTCCTCCCCCTGTCCTGCTCCTGTCCCGCATCGGGCCTACTCCGCCCGTGCCACCCTCCGTGCCCGGCGTCGGGCGTCGCGGATGGCCACCGCCGTGCCGCTCGCGCCCGCGACGAGGACCGCCGCGGCGACGGCGACGTAGGTGGCGAGGCGGGTGTTGCGTTCGTCCGGGGTCTCGCCGACCTGGAACTTGGCGGCGGTGGGGGCCTCGGCGTGGGAGAGGCCGTTCTGGGGGTCGGGGGACTCGATGGGGTGGTCGTCCTCCGTCAGGGCGCGGACCGGGTCGACCACGCCCCAGCCGACCAGGATGTCGTGGCCGGTGATGGTGCGCTCGGCCGTCTGTTCGATCTGGGCGACAATCTGGCGGGCGGTCCAGTCCGGGTGCTCGGCCTTGAGCAGCGCGGCGACGCCCGCGACGTACGGCGCGGAGAAACTCGTACCGTTGTCGGAGCAGTGGCCGCCCTGGGGAACCGTGGAGATCATGTCGACGCCGGGTGCCGCGACGCCGACGAAGTCGCCGGACTGGGAGAACGCGGCGCGTTCGTTGTTGCGGTCGGAGGCGGCGACGGCGAGGACACCCTCGTAGGAGGCGGGGTAGGTCTTCTTGACGTTGCCGCCCAGGCCGTCGTTGCCGGCCGAGGCCACGACGACGATCTTCTGGGCCAGGGCCTCGTCGATCGCCTTCTCCAGGTCGGAGGTGGGTTTCACGGCGTTCGAGGTGTCCTGGGAGATGTTGATGACGCCCGCCTTGGCCTGGATGGCGTAGCGGATCGCCGCGGCCAGGGTGTCGGTGGTGCCGTGGCCCTCGGCGTCGTTCTGCTGGATCGGGATGATCGTCGCCTCGGGGGCCAGGCCCACGAAACCGGTGCCGCCGACCGGGCGGGCCGCGATGATGCCGGCGACCTTGGTGCCGTGGCCGACGGTGTCCGTCGTGCCGTTCTCCTTGCCCCGCTCGATCGGGTCGCCGTTGTCGTCCTTGAGGCCCTTGGGCAGCAGGTTGCGGCCGCTCTTCGCGTCTACGGCGGCGGTGAGCTGCGGGTTCTTCACGTCCACGCCCGTGTCGATGACGGCCACCCGCACGCCCTCACCCTTGGAGCGGCTCCACAGCTCGTCCAGCAGGACGCGCTGGAGGGACCAGGGACGGCCCGGGTACAGGCCGTTGGGGAACTGGCACTGGTCCGAGTAGGGCAGCTTCTCCGCGGCGGCCGCGGGCGGGGCGAGGACGGTCGCGGTGGTCAGCAGGGTGGCCGCCGCCGCCAGTGTCGTACGAAGCACGGTCGCCGTCCTCCTCAGGAGCCCTGCGGCTGGCGGGCCGCGGCGGTCGACAGGCGCGGGCCGGTGGGCAGGAACTCCGACCAGGTGGCGGGGATCGGCGCCGGGTCCACGTCCTTGTAGCCGAGCAGGGTCTGGGCCTGCTGGGCCTCCTTCTGCTGCTGCTCGCGCTGCTTGGCCGTGGTGCCGATGCCCGCGTCGTCGGTGGCGCTGTCACCGTTGGACTGCAGGACGTACCGCAGGCCGGTGTCGGTGACCAGGAACACCGGTCCCGCCTTGGTCGCGTTGCCCTGGAACTGGCGGTAGAGCTGGCCGGAGCCCGGTGTGACGTAGGCGCTGGAGGAACCGGCCGGCAGCTTCTCCGGGAAGTCGGTGCCCGCCCACGTGCTCAGGGTCGTGGCGCCCGTGTCGCCGTTCACGCCGCGCAGGACGGAGCAGACGGTGCTGCGGCTCCCGGCGGTCGACGACGCCTCGTTGACGGGCGTGGGGTCGCCGGTCGGCCAGCTGTGCTCGGTGCCGAACGGCTTGTCCGGCGTGATCGCGCCGGGGCTGACCTCGTGGGCGTGACCGGCCTGGCCGAGCGGCGCCAGTTCCTCGCTGAACAGCAGGAGCTGGGCGACGAACGCGGAGACGGGCGCGACCCGGCCGGGCAGCACCACGTAGTACTGCTCCGCGTTGTTGTCGAACGCCTTGAGGACCGTGCCGACCTTGTTCGTCGCGTCGTCCAGCTGGCCCGGCGCGCCGGCCGGGGCGCCCGGCGTCCCCTCGATGTCCGGGAAGGTGATCGCGTCGCCCCGGTGCAGGGTCGCCAGCCACTCCGCGGAGACCCGCTGCGGCTTCCGGTTGGAGCCGACCACGGCACGCAGCAGCAGCTCGTCGCCCTTGTCGACCGGGTAGGCCCGGCCCTCCGCGTCGGCGACGTACTGCTTGCCGTCCGGATCGGCGACGTACAGCAACTGGCCGCCGCTGAGGCGGCCCTTGCCGTCGGTCGCCTTCATCTCGTCGCCGGAGAGGACCAGCGCGGCCTTCTGGACGGAGTCGCCGCCGCCCGCGCTCGGGCGCTCGCAGACCGCCCAGCGCTTCGTCCGGCCGGCCTCGGAGGCCGAGGGCAGCCGGTCGGGGGCGTACGGGATGCCGATGGTGACGCCGTGCGGGATCTTGCCGTTGTCGAGCACCGACTCGGCGACGGTGACGACGTCGCCGCCGCCGGCCTCCAGGAGCAGTTTCGCGGAGGCCATGTTGAGGACCGGGTGGAGCTGGACCTCGTTGTCGGTCTTCAGGACGACGTACCGCGTGGTCGACTTGCTGGCGATGATGACCTTGGCGTTGGGTTGGTCCCAGCCCTTCGGCGCGGTCGGCTTGAACATGCCCCACGCCCCGAAGACCGCCATGACGATCACCCCGACGATGATGCCGGGCAATATCGCGCGCAGTGGTCGCGGCGCCCCCTCCTCCGAGCCGTCGGGCGACGACTGGAGAAAGGCCGCGAGCATACGGCGCTTCGCGAAGGTGTAGGCATTGAGCTGATCGCGCCGGGATGCCATCTGTCTCTGTCTCTCCCCGTTGTCCGTCCTGGCCGCAACTGCGACGCCACGGTCCCCCGCCCCCGATGTCAGAGCGGCCCCCTACTATGCCTGGTATCCGCCGTGGCTTGGGGAGCGGGTAGGGTTCCCGGGCCGTCAAGTGCCCTGTGCGGTGCTGAAATGCGGGTGAGTCGTGAGCGATACGGGGGGATGGAGTGATGGCTTCGGGAACGCGCGAACGCTCCGGTGGCCGAGCGCGGACGCGGGGCTCCTCGGCCCCCCGGCCGCCGGCGCCGCAGCGCGCGTCGGGATCGGGAGCGCTTCAGCTCAAGGCACGTTCGGGGCACGGCGGGGCATTCCGGCTGCAACGCCTCGTGCTGTGGGAGATCGCGGCCGCGGCGCTGCTGGTCGGCTGGGCGATCGGCCCGGTGGGGCTGGGGGTGGCGGGAGCCGTCGCCGTCGTGCTGGTGGTGCTCTCGGTGGCCCGCCGCCGCGGGCGTTCCCTGCCCGAATGGCTGGCCACCGCACGCGAGTTGAAGGCCCGTCGGCGTCTCGCCGAGAAGCTGGAGATACCGGCCGGGACCGAGCCGGGCTTCGGTCCGGCCCTGGAGTGCGACCCGAGCCTGCGGACCTACACCTACGGCGGCCGTGACCGCCGTCCCGTCGGGATCGTCGGCGACGGCACGTTCGTGACGGCCGTCCTCCAGGTCGAGGCCGACGCGACCGCGCTGCGGGCCGAGCGCGACCGGCAGCCGCTGCCGCTCGCCCTGGTGCACGACGCGCTCGACGTGGACGGCATCCGGCTGGAGTCCGCGCAGATCGTGCTGCACACCCAGCCCGCGCCCGCGCTGCACCTGCCCCCGCAGTCCGTCGCCGTCTCCAACTACGCCCCCCTTCAGGAGCAGACCGGCGCCCCGGCCGTGCGCATCACCTGGATCGCGCTGAAGCTGGATCCGGAGCTGTGCGCGGAGGCCGTGGCGGTGCGCGGCGGTGGTCTCGTCGGCGCGCAGAAGTGCGTGGTGCGGGCCGCCGACCACCTCGCGAGCCGGCTCACCGGCGCCGGGTTCCGGGCGACCGTGCTGGACGAGGAGCAGCTGACGGCGGCCATCGCCACGTCGGCCTGCGCCAACCCGCTGGTGACGGCGGAGGCCGGGCGGACCGGTGCCCTGGAGCGGCGGACCGAGGAGTCCAGCCGCAGCTGGCGTTGCGACAACCGCCGGCACACCACGTACTGGCTGCGCCGGTGGCCGTCACTGGGCGGCGGCAACGGGCCGTCGCTCCCCCAGTTCATCGCCCTGGTCACGGCGGTTCCCGCGCTCGCCACGACGTTCAGCGTCACCCTCGCGCGCGGCGAGCGGCAGGAGGTGTCCCTGAGCGGGCATCTGCGGGTGACGGGGCGCAGCGACGACGAACTCGTGGCGGCCCGGCGCGCGGTGCAGGGCGCGGCCCGGCACACCGGCGCCGGACTCGCCCGCCTGGACCGCGAACAGGTGCCCGGCATTCTGGCCACTCTGCCCCTCGGAGGTGTTCGGTGACGGCGACGACGACACGGGCGGCCACCGCTCCCGGTGAGCCGGAGCCCACCACGGGCCGGCGGGGCGACCGTTCGCTGCGCAGCGGCTTCGGTCTCCTCGGCCCGCGGCACGGCCGCCACTCGGTGACGGTGGAACAACTGGCGTCGCTCGCGCTGCCCATCGGGGACGACGGTGTCGTCATCGGCGTCGACGCGGAGGGGCGGCCCGCCGTCCTGGGCCTCAACCGGCCCACGCCGTACGACGTCGTCCTGATCGGCGGTCTGTGGACGGCCCAGGTGCTCGCGCTCAGAGCGGCGGCGACCGGCGCCCGGGTGGCCGTGGAGACGGGACGGCCGCAGGCCTGGGTACAGATGGTGCACGCCATGGGCGGCGGGCAGAACGGCCTCGCGGTGTACGAGGTCGGCCGGGTCCCTCCGCAGGGCGCGTCGGCGGGCACGCCCGTGCTGGTGGTGCGGGACTGCGGGATGCGCCCGCCGCGCGGACGTGTGGCGTCCGGTCCCTGGCAGGCCGTGCTGACGCTGCTGCCGTATCTCAGCCCGGTCGCCCCGCGGCTGCTGCGGCAGGCCCGGCTGGTGGGCGTCCAGCGGATCTCCCCGGACGAGGCCACGGAGCTGGGCCGCGCGCTGACCCTGCCCGGCACCGACGTGGAGGCGCTGCCCACGCTCTCCGACGGCCTCACACTGTGGTGCGCCGACCGCGACCGGCAGTATGTGATGACCCAGCCCACGGATGCCGAGATCGGACTGCTGGGAACGCCTCGGCGGATGGACTGACCGCGCTTTCCCCTTGCGGTGTGCGGCACTTCCGCTGCTTTGACCGGTTTACGGAGTGGGGTGACCCGCGTGACTGACCTGTGCCGAGGGGTGGGCGGGCCTGCCGGGGCGGGGCATCTGATGATTAGGCTGGTACGGGGCGCGACACCGAGAACCCAGGGGGTGGGTGTCGACGTCCCCGGGGAGGGCCGGCACATCGGACGACCTCTGACGGCCTCGAAGCCACTTCGTACGACGAGAAATGGTCGCCCCGGCACGGCATGAGGGTGCTCGACCACACCAGGAGGAATTGTGAGCAGCGATCGGGACGGGATGCGCGGGGGCTGGGCCACACCCGGCGATGACCAGCCCGACGCGGAGTCCGCCATCGAGACGACGGGCGAGTTCACCATCGACTACGCACCGCCCGCCTGGTACACGCAGAACGCGGGCGGGGGCCCGGGCGCCACGGCGGCTCCGGCGCCCACGCCGGCCCCGACGCCGGCCCCGACGCCGGCTCAGGGTGCTCCGGGTGTTCCGGGTACCCCGGGTACGCCTCCGGGGGGTTTCCCCGCGCCCGCCGGTGATCCGGTGCCGGGGCTCGCTCCGCCCGCACCGGCGAACGCGGCGCCCGGGGCGCCGTTCGCTCCGCCCGGCCCGCCCGTCTCGCCCGCGCCTCCCGCACCGCCGGTGGCCGGGCAGCCCGGACAGGCGCCCTTCGCGCCGCCCGCGGCCCAGACTCCGGGAGCCCCGTTCACGCCCCCCGCGCCGCCAGCGCACGCCGTGCCGCCCACCGGGGAACCGGTCGCCGTACCGGGTCTCCCGACGGGCAGCGGATTCGAACCGCAGCAGCCCCGGCCGGCCCAGCAGCCTCAGCCCGTCCAGCACCCGCAGGTTCCGGCTCCGGCGCCCGTGGCGCCGACGGCCGCCGAGGAGAGCGGTGCCGGGAACGGCGACCTGGAGAGCGGCGCGACCATGCGCATCTCCTCGGTGGCCCTGAAGCGGCAGATCGCGGAGCGCGCGGCCGCGGCGGAGGCCGGGGCCGAGGAGTCCGCGGAGCCGGAGCACCGGGCCGCCGTACCCGCGGAGACCGACGGCTCGGTGGAACCCTCGGAGCCCGAGGAGCCCTCGGCGGACGGTTCGGAGCCGGAGACCGAGGCCGAGGCGCAGGCGCAGGCGCAGGCGCAGGCGCAGGCGCAGGCGCAGGCGCAGGCGCAGGCGCAGGCCGAGGGTGCCGTCGCCGCCGAGGAGGCGGTGTCCGAGACGGACGCCTCCGCCGACGCACCGTCCGACAGCACCGAGGACACCCCTTTCACCGACGACGCCGAGGCACAGGGCGCCCCGTCCGCCGGCGCGTCGACGGACGCGGGCCCCGCGGACTCACCGGACGCGGCGGATGCCGCGGATGCCGCGGACGCACCCGTCCCCCCGGCGGAGGCCGCGCCGCGGGACGACGCCGCGCAGGACGGCGTGCCTCAGGGCGGCGCACCCGCCGCGCCGCCCGCCTGGACTCCCCCGCCGGCCCCGCAGAGCGGTGTGCCGCCGCTGCCGCCGTCGTACCAGCCCGCCGCGCCCGCGCCGGCGGCCGAGTGGCCGGCCCAGCCGCAGCCCCAGGCCCAGCCGCAGCAGGTGGATCCCGTGGCGGCCGCACCGGCCGGGCCGCAGCACGTCCCCGCTCAGCCGGCACCGCCCGCCCCGCAGCCGGGCTACGGCTTCCCGCAGCCCCCCGCGCCCGTACCGGCACCGGACCCCGCCGCACAGCAGCCCGGCTACGGCTTCCCGCAGCCGCCCGCGCCCGCACCAGCACCGGACCCCGCCGCACAGCAGCCCGGCTACGGCTTCCCGCAGCCGCCCGCGCCCCACGCCCAGGCCGGCTACGGCTTCCCGCACCCCGGCGGCGCCCCGGCGCCCACTCCCCCGGCACCGCCCGGTGGTTACGGCTTCCCCCAGCCCACCGGCGCCCCGGCACCGACCCCTCCCGCACCGGCCGCGCCCGGCGGTTACGGCTTCCCCCAGCCGCCCGCCCAGGCCGGCTACGGCTTCCCGCAGACCGACCAGGCCCAGCAGGCCCAGCAGCCGCCGCAGGCCGCCCCCCAGCCGCACCCGGGCATCCCCCCGCAGGCGGACGGGCAGCCCCCGGCGGCCGCACCCGCCCCCCAAGGCTTCCCCGGCGGGGCCCCGCAGCAGTCGGCCCCGCACGTCCCGCAGCCCCCGCACGTCCCGCAGGACGCACACGCGCCTCACGACACGCCCCCCGCGCCCCAGATCCCGCACCAGGCCGTCGACCCCCGGATCGGGGCCGCCTGGCCGCAGCCGATCCAGCACGACCAGCGGCAGCCGGTCAACCCCGGTGCCGCGCCGCTGGGTTACACCGCGGCCGTGGAGCTGTCCTCCGACCGTCTGCTCAACAACAAGAAGCAGAAGGCGAAGAGCAGCCGTCCGACCGGAGGCTCCTCCCGCTTCAAGATCGGCGGCAAGAAGGAGGAGGCCGAGCGGCAGCGCAAGCTGGAGCTGATCCGGACGCCGGTGCTCTCCTGCTACCGCATCGCCGTCATCAGCCTCAAGGGCGGCGTGGGCAAGACGACCACGACCACCGCCCTCGGCTCCACGCTCGCCACCGAGCGGCAGGACAAGATCCTCGCGATCGACGCCAACCCGGACGCCGGCACGCTCGGCCGCCGGGTGCGGCGCGAGACCGGGGCGACCATCCGTGACCTCGTCCAGGCGATCCCGTACCTCAACTCGTACATGGACATCCGCCGGTTCACCTCACAGGCGTCCTCCGGGCTGGAGATCATCGCCAACGACGTCGACCCGGCCGTCTCCACGACCTTCAACGACGAGGACTACCGGCGCGCGATCGACGTGCTCGGCAAGCAGTACCCGGTCATCCTGACCGACTCCGGCACCGGTCTGCTCTACAGCGCCATGCGCGGGGTGCTGGACCTGGCCGACCAGCTGATCATCATCTCGACGCCGTCGGTCGACGGGGCGAGCAGCGCCAGTACGACCCTGGACTGGCTGTCCGCACACGGCTACGCCGAGCTGGTCTCCCGGTCCATCACCGTCATCTCGGGGGTGCGCGAGACAGGCAAGATGATCAAGGTGGAGGACATCGTCGGCCACTTCGAGACGCGCTGCCGGGGCGTCGTCGTCGTGCCGTTCGACGAGCACCTCGCCGCCGGTGCCGAGGTCGACCTCGACATGATGCGGCCCAAGGTGCGGGAGTCGTACTTCAACCTCGCGGCGATGGTCGCGGAGGACTTCGTCCGCCACCAGCAGATGCACGGCCTGTGGACGAACGACGGCAACCCGCCCCCGGTCGCCGCGCCCCCGATGCCGATGCCGGGCCAGCCCATGCCGGGCCAGCCGTACCCCGGCCAGCCCCTGCCCGGACAGCAGACGCCGGGACAGCCGTACCCGGGCCGGCCCCTGCCGGGCGGGCAGACGCCGGGACAGCCCCTGCCGGAGCAGCCGTACCCCGGCCAGCCGTACCCGCCGCAGGCGGCCGCCCAGCCGGGTCAGCCGTACGGCCAGCCGCACCCGGGCCAGCCGTATCCGCAGCAGCCGTACGCCCCGCAGGGCCAGCAGCCGTACCCGCCGCAGCCCGGGCAGCCCTACCCGCAGCAGCCGCAGCCGCCGGCGGGCTACGGCTACCCCCAGGCACCCCAGGCGCCCCAAGGACAGGCCCCTCAGCCGGACGGGCAGCCGCAGACCCCTCCCCCGCCTCCCCAGCAGTAGCCGCACCACGGCAAGAGGGGCGGCCGGTGTCCGAAGACACCGGCCGCCCCTCTGTCGTCGACTCTCCGGACCCGCCGCTACCGCGCGGACGCCGCCGCCACCAGTTCCCGGCAGCGCTGCACGTCCTGAGCCATCTGCTCCAGCAGTCCCTCGAGGGAGTCGAACTTCGCCTGGCCGCGCACGAACGCGAGGAAGTCCACGGCGACGTGAAGCCCGTACAGGTCGAGGCCGATGCGGTCGATGGCGTACGCCTCGACCGTGCGCTCGGTGCCGTCGAACTGCGGGTTGGTGCCGACGGAGATCGCGGCCGGCATCACCTCGCCGCCCGCGTGCAGCCAGCCGGCGTACACGCCGTCGGCGGGGATCGCGGTGTGCGGCAGGGTCTCGACGTTGGCGGTCGGGAAGCCGAGTTCCCGTCCCCGCTGGGCGCCGCGCACGACGACGCCCTCGACGCGGTGCGGCCGGCCCAGGATCTCCGCCGCGCCCGTGAGATCGCCCTCGGCGACCAGACGGCGGGTCAGGGTCGAGGAGAACGGCTCCCCGCCGCCCGCCTCACCGCGCACGAACAGGTCGACGACCTCGACCTCGAAGTCGTACACCTTGCCCTGCTCGGTGAGGAACTCGACGTTCCCGGCGGCCTTGTGGCCGAAGCGGAAGTTCGGGCCCTCGACTACGGCCAGGGCGTGCAGCTTGTCGACGAGGACCTTCACCACGAAGTCGGCGGGCGAGAGCTTCGAGAACTCGGTGGTGAAGGGAAGGATGAGGACCGCGTCGACGCCCAGTTCGGTCATCAGCTCGGCGCGGCGGTGGTGCGGGGAGAGCAGCGGCGGGTGGCTGCCGGGGCGGACGACCTCGCTGGGGTGCGGGTCGAAGGTGACGACGACGGCGGGAACGCCCAGCTCACGGGCGCGGTCCACGGCGTGCCGGATGATCAGCTGGTGTCCGCGGTGGACTCCGTCGTAGGAGCCGATGGTGACGACGCTGCGTCCCCAGTCCTCGGGGATGTCCTCCAAGCCACGCCAGCGCTGCACTGTGACCGCTCCTCGAACCCTTGTCCGTGTCCATCGTTGACCCTTACGCAGGTCTAAGGGTGCCATGCCGGGTGCTCGCCGCCCGCATCGGCATGGTGGCTGTGACTCGACCCACGCCTTCGACCCGCGCCTTCGGCCCCCATCCGGGCCCCATCCAGGCCCCGTCCGGGCCCCACCCGGACCCCCCGGGGCTCACGTCAGGGGCGCATACCAGGGGCTCACACCCCTGCCCCCAGGGCTCACGCAGGCACCCGCGCCCCCGCCAGGTTCTCCAGCATCCGCCGTGCGCTGGGCCCGACCACGGCCGCCCATTCCTCCGGCGCCCCGGTGAGCCAGCCCGTCACCTGGGCGGCGAAGCCGGGGACATGGCGGCCCAGGTCCACGAGCCCCCGGTCGAAGCGGGCCGCGCCCTCCGGCGTCCGGACGAGCAGCAGGCCGGTGCGGTGGACCAGCGCGCGCAGTTCCTCCCCGCTCCACTGGGCGGCCGCGTGCAGGACGGCGTCCAGCACGGCCGTGGCCCGCTCACGCGACAGGAGGAACTCCAGCAGTTCGCGGCGCAGCGGCCGGGAGCCGGGCGCGCCGGGAGCGGCCAGCACGGCGGCCACGGCGGCCCGCACCGGCTCGGTCCCGCCGTCGGCCAGCAGGCCCGTGACCAGCGGGACCAGTACGGCTCCGGCGGCCGGTCCCTGGTCGAGCCGCAGATCGACGTACGCGGCGACGTCCCCGGCGGCCTCCGGATGCCGTTCCACCGCCTCCCGGACGAGCGCGGCGACCGGCCGGGCGAGCACGGGCGTGGTGGCCTCGGCGAGCGCGCGCAGCGTACGGCCCGCGCTCGCGTCGGGGCGGCGCAACCGGGTCCGGACGGCGTCCAGGACCGGCTCGGGATCGGTGTCCAGCGCGCTCAGGAGCGCGGTCAGCAGTGCGTTCGGCGGCAGCTGCGGATCACCGGCCGCGAACCGCCGGAGTGCCTGCGGCAGATACCGGGCCCGGGTCCTCGGGTCATGGACGAGGAGGCCGAGGGCGCCCGTGTGCAGGGTGCAGTCGGCGGGGCGGGCGAGCAGGGCGAGGGCCGCGTAGCGCAGCAGGCTGCGATCGGCGTCCGTCGACACGTGGGGGGCGGCGCGCAGCCCGTACGCCACCGCCGCGACCCGGCGGGCCGGGCGTTCGTCGTGCGCCCACCGGTCGACGGCCCGGCACAGGGCGGAGGGCTCCTCCTCGGCGAGGACGGCGAGCAGCTCGTCGGCCCGCCGGTGCGCACAGCCGACCAGGGTCTCCATGAGGTCGTCCAGGGCCCCGTGCCGGTGGGTGTGCAGCAGCGCCTGCGCGGCGGTCGCCACGGTCGCGTGCGGCGCCGCGGGCAGCGGCCGCTCGTCGTCGAACCAGCGCGTCAGCCACGGCTGTACGGCGGCCGGGTCGGCGGCGAGGAGCCGGGCCACGACGTCGAGGTGGCGGGGGCCGCGGAGTTCGTCCGCGTCGGGCGGGGCCGTGTCGGCGAGGACCAGGCGGCGCAGCAGGTCGAGGAGGTGGCCGGGCGGGAGGGCGAGGCCGGTCCAGAAGGCGGGGCCGAACTCCGGGCACCGACCCGCACCCCAGCCGTCCGGTCCCCCACCACCGGCTCCCCCGCCGTCCCCTCCCCCATCACCGGCTCCCCCGCCGTCCCCTCCCCCGCCACCGGCTCCCCCGCCGTCCCCTCCCCCGCCACCGGCTCCCCCATCGGCGCCGCCCTCGCCGCCCGCCGCCGCGACGCGGTCGGCGAGCAGACGCAGGACCGCGGTGTACGGGGTCGCGTCCGGGACCCGCAGCAGGGTCTCGGCGAGCAGTCGGGCGGCCCACCAGGAGCCGGGGTCGGCGTCCAGCGCGTGGGCCAGCTCCGCCAGGCGGTCGGCGAGCCGGCCGGTGCCCTGGTGGCGGGCCAGGAGCAGCAGCGCCTGGACGACGGGGCCGATGCGGTGGTGCGGGACGGGGAGGGGGTGGCCGCCGTCCGGGGTGCGGCGGCGGTGGACCAGGGCGCGCAGGGCCTCGTCCAGGTCGAGGTGGAGGCCCTGGATCCAGTCGGCGAGTTCCTCGTGGGCGAAGCGGTAGCCGCCGCCCGCGGGCACCAGCAGTCCCTCGGTGAGCACGGCGGACGCCCAGCCGGTGCCGCCCCCGAGACGGGCCGGTGCCGGGCCCCACGGGAACACCGCCTCGAAGGACGCCCGGTCGAGCTCGCCCTGTCCGGGCCCGAGGCTGCGGCGGGCGGCCTCGTGCACCTGCCCGGCCACCTTCGCCGCGAGCCGCCGTACGGCGGTGCCGCGCAGGCCGTTCCCGGCGGCGAGGCGGACCGCGATCCGCAGGCACATCAGGTCGAGGTAGGCGCTGAGCACGTCGTCGCGGTCGACGGGGCCGGCGGGCGGGGCGGCGGGGAGCGCGGCGCGGACCTCGCCGAGGAGCCGGAGGGTGAGGGGGTGGCGGGCGTCGGACGCGGCGAGCGCGGTCTCGGGCACGGCGTACCGGGTCCGTGCCTCGTGGGCCTCGTCGGGGGTGAGATCGCCGAGGCGGACGCAGGGCGGCAGCGCGCCCGCCGTCGTGTCCCCGGTGCCCCGGTCGCTGCCGTGCAGCTGCTCCGCCGGGAACTCCGCCCCCGCCCGCTCCCAGTACTCCGCGCGGCAGGCCACCACCAGCCGTGCGCCGGCCTCCCGCAGCCACCGCGCGGTGCCCTGCGTCCATTCGGAGAGCCGGTGGGCGAGGACCGGCGGCATCTCCTCGGGGCCGTCGAGGAGCAGCAGCAGGGGGCGGCCGGCGGCGCGGGCGAGGCGGGCCAGACGGGCGGGGCCGAGGTCGCCGAGGGCGGTGGCGGAGAGCCCGGTCGACGCGGTCACGATCCGGGCCGCGCGGTGCAGCGCCCGGTGGGCCGCGTCGGCGATCGAGTCGTCGTCGCCTTGGAGGTCGGCGCCGCGCAGCCAGAGCGTCGGGGCGGGTTCCGTGCCCCGGTTGCGGCGAGCGGCGAGCGCCGCGAGTTCGGTCGTACGGCCGCTGCCCGGTGCTCCGACGAGGCCGAGGACGGTCGCGGGGCTCGTGGCGAACGCGGTGAACTCCCGTGCGGGAGCGGCGCGTTCGACGGGCGGCACCAGGGTGTGGGGGCCCGGGTCCGCGGCGGTTCGGCCGAGGTGGCCGGCGAGGGTGCCCGGGGGGCCGTCCGAGCCCACCGAGGTGGCGGTGAGTTCCAGGACTCCGGCGAGGTTGAGGTCGGCGCCGTAGGCGGGGACCGTGGCCGCGTTGCGGGCGAGGAGTTCGGCGAGCGGGCCGTCGGTGGCGGGGCGCAGCGGGACGGCGAAGCCGGCGTCACGGGCGCCGCACCGGAGGGCGGTGCCCAGGACGGCGACGACGGCGCCGGTCGTGGCGTCGAGCACCGGTCCCCCGGCCGCGCCGCCGCCGAGCCGCAGCGCGTCCCGGCCCGCCGTGCCGATGGCCAGCTCCAGCGCGTCGTCGAGGAGGTGGACGCGGTCCGTGGCCGTGTAGGTGACGGGTGTCTCGGCCAGCACGCGCGCCTCGCGCCAGCAGCCGGCCTCCAGCCGGACGTACGTTCCCGGCCCGACGGCCTCCCGGACGGTCAGCGGCAGCGGGTCCGCGCCCAGGCCCTCGGTGCGGACGAGGGCCAGGTCCGACTCGGGGAGCGGGGTGACCGCGTCGGCGGTGACGACACAGCCGCGGTTCCCGGCGGCGTACAGGACGAGCCGGGGCAGGCCGTCGACGGCCTCGTGGCTGGTGACGACCGTGCCGTGGTGGTCGGCGACGAAGCCGGTGCCCCGGGGGCGCCCCGCGAGGTCGCGGATGCGGACGAGGGAGGCGTCGGCGGTGGGCCGGTCGTCCGGGGCGTCGGCCGGCGGCGGGACGCCCGGGGATTCGGTGGGTGCGTGGTGGCCGCCGTCCGGCCGCGGGATCCGTGCCGCCATCGCCGTACCTCCCCGCCGTGCCCGTCCGCCTGACTTCGACGGTAGGGGCGGGATGATCAGCGGGACAGATCTTGGGACGAACGCGCCCCCTCACGCTCCCTCGGTTCACTCCGAGCGCCTGCCCGGACGGGTGAATGAACCGGGGCCGTTGGATACACCCTAGGGGTGGGGGAACCGAGGGGGGACCGTGGAGCGGCGAACACCCCGTGTTCGCCGCTCCACGGACAGATCCCTCAGCTCATGACGGCGAGGCTCCTGGCCTTGCCCTTCTGCTCCTCGACCAGGGCCAGGAAGCGGCCCTCCGGGTCGAAGACGGCGACGGCACCGGCGCCCGCGTACTCCTCGGGCATCTCCAGGCGGACACCGTTGGTCAGCAGCCGGGCCCTCTTGTCGTCCACGTCCCAGCGCGGGAAGGCGGCCGCGGCGGCCTCCCCGATCGGCATCACGCTCAGCTCCTGCTGGAGCTGGTCGAGCGTCTTCGCCGCGTCCAGCTTGTACGGGCCGACGCGGGTGCGGCGCAGGGCGGTGAGGTGGCCGCCCACGCCGAGGTCCGCGCCCAGGTCGCGGGCGAGGGCGCGGATGTAGGTGCCGGAGGAGCAGACGACCGACACGACCAGGTCCATGACGGGCGTGCCGTCCTCGGCGACGGCGTCCCGGACGTCGTACACGGCGAAGGAGGAGATGGTGACCGGGCGGGCCGGGATCTCGAAGTCCTCGCCGTCACGGGCCCGCTTGTAGGACCGCACGCCGTCGATCTTGATGGCGCTGACCTTGGACGGCACCTGCATGATGGCGCCGCTGAGCTTGGCGATGCCGGCGTCGATGGCCTCGCGGGTGACCTGGGAGGCGTCCACGGAGGCGGTGATCTCGCCCTCCGCGTCGTCCGTCAGGGTCGTCTGGCCGAGGCGGATCGTGCCGAGGTACTCCTTCTCGGTGAGGGCGAGGTGACCGAGCAGCTTGGTCGCCCTCTCCACGCCGAGGACGAGGACGCCCGTCGCCATCGGGTCGAGCGTGCCGGCGTGGCCGACGCGGCGGGTCTTGGCGATCCCGCGCATCTTGGCCACGACGTCGTGGGAGGTGAAGCCCGACGGCTTGTCGACGATGACCAGGCCGTCGGGCGCGGTGTGCTTCCGGTTCATTCGGCGGTGTCGTCCGTCTCGTCGTCACCGGGCTTGCGGTACGGGTCGGCCTCACCGGCGTAGCCGGCGCCCGCGGACACCTCGCGCACCTTCGCATCGGCGGCACGCGCCTTGTCGAGGAGGTCGTCGATGGTGCGGGCGTTGTCCGGCAGGGCGTCGGCGACGAAGGCGAGGGTCGGCGTGAACTTCACCCCGGCCGCGCGGCCCACCTCGGAGCGCAGGATGCCCTTGGCGCTCTCCAGGCCGGCGGCCGCGGCCGCACGCTCCTCGTCGTCCCCGTACACCGTGTAGAAGACCGTGGCCTCCCTGAGGTCACCCGTGACCCGGGTGTCCGTGATGGTGACGTGGGAGCCGAGCCGCGGGTCCTTGATCCCGCGCTGCAGCTTCTGGGCCACCACCTCTCGGATGAGGTCCGCAAGCCTCTTGGCGCGCGCGTTGTCGGCCACTGGTCCGTCTCCCGTTCTTATCTCTATCTTGCGTTCTGTGGTCGGTCAGTCGTGTTCGCCGTGGAAGCGGCGTCTGACCGACAGCAGCTCCACTTCCGGGCGGCCGGCGACCAGCCGTTCGCACCGGTCCAGTACGTCGGTCAGATGCTCGGCGTCACCGGAGACCACGGCCAGGCCGATGACGGCCCTGCGGTGGAGATCCTGATTGTCCACCTCGGCCACGCTCACCGCGTACTTGCGCTGGAGCTCGGCGACGATGGGGCGGACGACGGAGCGCTTCTCCTTCAGCGACCGTACGTCGCCGAGGAGGAGGTCGAAGGACAGAGTCCCCACGTACATGTATGTGCCGGTTCACCCGCCGGTACGGGATCGATGACCCTGTCGTCCGTGTGGGACAGGGGCATCAAGAACGGTACAACGATCCCGGCGGGGGCTCGACGGGGTTTTCCCCGCCCGCCCGTCGCCGGACGCCGGACCGGCCGGCGGGGAATGCTCCCCGCCGGCCGGCACGTACCGCAGGTGGTCACACCCGCGGCTTCTCGCGCATCTCGTACGTCGCGATGACGTCGTCGATCTTGATGTCGTTGAAGTTGCCGAGGTTGATACCGCCCTCGAACCCTTCGCGGATCTCGGTGACGTCGTCCTTGAAGCGACGCAGGCCCTCGATGTTGAGGTTCTCCGCGACCACCTTGCCGTCGCGGATGAGTCGGGCCTTGGTGTTCCGCTTGACCTCGCCCGAGCGGATGAGGACACCGGCGATGTTGCCCAGCTTGGACGACTTGAAGACCTCGCGGATCTCCGCCGTACCGAGCTCGAACTCCTCGTACTCCGGCTTCAGCAGACCCTTCAGGGCCGCCTCGATCTCCTCGATCGCCTGGTAGATGACCGAGTAGTAGCGGACGTCCACGCCTTCGCGCTCGGCCATCTGCTGCGCACGGCCGGCCGCGCGCACGTTGAAGCCGATGACGATGGCGTCCGAGCCCATGGCCAGGTCGATGTCCGACTCCGTGACCGCACCGACGCCGCGGTGCAGGACGCGGATGTCGACCTCTTCGCCGACGTCCAGCTGGAGCAGCGAGGACTCGAGAGCCTCGACGGAACCAGACGCGTCACCCTTGATGATCAGGTTCAGCTGCTGGACCTCGCCGGCCTTCAGCGCCGCGTCCAGGTTCTCCAGGGAGAACCTGCGCGTGCGCTTGGCGAAGGCGGCGTTGCGCTCGCGGGCCGCACGCTTCTCGGCGATCTGGCGGGCCGTACGGTCTTCCTCGACCACGAGGAAGTTGTCGCCGGCGCCCGGGACGTTGGTCAGACCCAGGACCTGGACCGGCGTCGACGGACCGGCCTCGGCCACGTTGTTGCCGTTGTCGTCGAGCATGGCGCGCACTCGGCCGTAGGCGTCGCCCACGACCATCGTGTCGCCGACCCGCAGGGTGCCTCGCTGGACGAGGACCGTCGCCACGGCACCGCGGCCGCGGTCGAGACGGGACTCGATCGAGATGCCCTGCGCGTCCTGGCTGGGGTTGGCCCGCAGGTCGAGCGAGGCGTCGGCCGTGAGGATCACGGCCTCCAGCAGCGAGTCGATGTTCAGACCCTGCTTGGCGGAGATGTCGACGAACATGGTGTCGCCGCCGTACTCCTCGGCCACCAGACCGAACTCGGTGAGCTGACCGCGCACCTTGGTCGGGTCCGCGCCCTCGACGTCGATCTTGTTGACCGCGACGACGATCGGGACGTCGGCCGCCTTGGCGTGGTTGAGCGCCTCGACCGTCTGCGGCATGACGCCGTCGTTGGCCGCGACGACCAGGATCGCGATGTCGGTCGACTTCGCACCACGGGCACGCATGGCGGTGAACGCCTCGTGACCCGGGGTGTCGATGAAGGTGATCTTGCGCTCTTCGTCGTTGACCTCGGTCGCGACCTGGTAGGCACCGATGTGCTGGGTGATGCCGCCGGCCTCGCCCGCGATGACGTTCGTCTTGCGGATGGCGTCGAGCAGTCGGGTCTTACCGTGGTCGACGTGACCCATGACGGTGACGACCGGGGGACGGACCACCAGGTCGTCCTCGTCGCCCTCGTCCTCGCCGAACTCGATGTCGAAGGACTCGAGCAGCTCGCGGTCCTCCTCCTCCGGGCTGACGACCTGAACCTCGTAGTTCATCTCGCCGGCAAGGAGGTGGAGCGTCTCGTCGGAGACGGACTGGGTCGCGGTGACCATCTCGCCGAGGTTCATCATGACCGCGACGAGCGACGCCGGGTTGGCGTTGATCTTCTCCGCGAAGTCGGTGAGCGACGCGCCACGGGAGAGACGGATCGTCTCGCCGTTGCCGCGCGGCAGCATCACACCGCCGACCGACGGGGCCTGCATGGCCTCGTACTCCTGGCGACGCTGACGCTTCGACTTGCGACCACGACGCGCCGGACCGCCGGGACGGCCGAACGCACCCTGCGTGCCACCACGGCCACCGGGACCACCGGGACGACCGCCGAAGCCGGGACGGCCACCGCCGCCACCGAAGCCGCCGCCACCGCCGCCGGGGCCACCGCCACCGGGACGACCGGCGAAACCGCCGCCGCCACCCGGACGGGCACCGCCGCCACCGGGACCGGCCGGACGGCCGGCGAAGCCGCCGCCACCGGGACGACCGCCGCCGCCGCCGGGACGACCCGCACCGCCCGGACCGCGGCCGCCGGGGCCACCGCCGGGACGCGGGCCGGCAGCGGGACGCTGCGGCATCATGCCGGGGTTCGGACGCGGACCGCCCGGACGGGGACCGCCGGGACCCGCACCCTGCGGGCGAGGCATGCCGCCCGGAGTCGGACGCTGGCCACCCGCACCCTGCGGACGGGGACCGCCACCGGGGGCGCCGGGCGCCTGGGGACGGGGACCGCCGCCGGGGGCACCGGGGCCGCCGGGACGCGGAGCGCCCTGCGGACGGGGGGCCTGCGGACGGGCCATACCGGCGTTGCCACCGGAGGTGAAGGGGTTGTTGCCCGGACGCGGACCGGCCGGACGGGCACCGGGACGCGGGGCGCCGGCGCCACCGGGGCGAGCGCCCTGGCCTGCGGCCGGACGCTGGCCACGGTCGTCACGGCCACGGTCCTGCTGACCCTGGCCGGGACCGCCGGGACGGCCGCCGGGGCGAGGCGCGCCGGGGCGCGGGCCCTGGGAGGCCGGACGGGGCGAGGCCGAGGCGGCCGGGGCGGCCGGAGCCGACGGCGGAGCGGTGAACTCCGGAGCGGCCGGGGCCGGACGCGGCGCGGGCTTGGGACCCGGACGGGGACCGGAAGCCGGGGCCGCGGGCGCCGCCGGGGTCACCGGAGCGGCGGGAGCCGCGGGTGCCGCGGGCGCCTGGGCCACGGGAGGCTTCGGGGCCGCCGGACGCGGGGCAGCCGGACGGGCCGACGGCGCCGGGGACGGCGCGCCGGGCTTGGGGGCAGCCTTGCGCGGGGCGGGCTTGGCAGACTTGCCGCCGCCCTGGAAGGCGTCAGTCAATTTACGGACTACGGGCGCTTCGATGGTCGAAGACGCCGAACGGACGAATTCACCGAGTTCTTGGAGCTTGGCCATGACGACCTTGCTCTCAACCCCGAACTCCTTGGCGAGTTCGTATACCCGGACCTTAGCCACTTCGCTCCTTTTAGGTCCGGGTTTGCGTCCGGACCGTCGCTACTTCATGGGCGTACTCATCGCGTGCTCATCGAGTGCTCATCGCAATCTCGACCTACTTCCAACTCGCGGGGTACCTGAGCCGCGCGAACGTTCCGCGCGACGGTTCTTACGGTGTCGCCTGATCGGCAACTGTTGCCTGGGCGGCAACTGTCGTCTGCTCGACGTACTGGCGCAACGCCTTTGTGTCGAGCGCTCCCGGGGCGCGCAAAGCCCTCGTGAACGCCCGCCGGCGTACCGCCTGATCGAGACAGACCAGTGCGGGGTGTACGTACGCACCCCGGCCGGGCAGCGTACCGCGAGGATCGGGGACGCATGCGTCCTCGATCGCCACGGTGCGCAGCAGATCCGTCTTGGCCGCCCGCTCCCGGCACCCCACACAGGTGCGTTCAGGGCATGCTCCGGCGTGCGTCCGGCCAGACACAGTTAAGTCTACCTCCCCGCGGCCACCTCACCCCTTTGGGGCAGGATTCGAACAGTTGCCGCGATACATCTGACGTGATCTGAGCGGGCTGCGGTCCGGATCTATTCCCCGGCCCGCGGACGGGTCACTCCGACGTCTGCTCGGTGTCCGGTCGGATGTCGATCCGCCAGCCGGTCAGACGGGCGGCGAGGCGGGCGTTCTGCCCCTCCTTGCCGATCGCCAGCGACAGCTGGTAGTCCGGCACCGTCACCCGCGCGGAGCGGGCCGCCAGGTCCACCACCTCGACCTTGGAAACCCGGGCCGGGGACAGGGCGTTGGCCACCATCTCGGCCGGGTCGTCCGACCAGTCGACGATGTCGATCTTCTCGCCGTTCAGCTCGCCCATCACATTGCGCACCCGGCCGCCCATGGGGCCGATGCAGGCACCCTTGGCGTTCAGGCCCGAACGGGTGGACCGTACGGCGATCTTGGTGCGGTGGCCGGCCTCGCGGGCGATGGCGGCGATCTCGACGGACCCGTCGGCGATCTCCGGCACCTCCAGCGCGAACAGCTTCTTCACCAGATTGGGGTGGGTACGCGAAAGCGTGACCGAGGGACCCCGGACGCCCTTCGCCACCCGGACGACGTACGACCGCAGCCGCATGCCGTGCGGGTACGTCTCGCCCGGGACCTGCTCCTGCACCGGCAGGATGGCCTCCAGCTTGCCGATGTCCACGAGCACGTTCTTCGGGTCGCGCCCTTGCTGGACCAGACCCGTGACGATGTCGCCCTCGCGGCCGGCGTACTCGCCGAGCGTCGCGTCGTCCTCGGCGTCGCGCAGCCGCTGAAGGATCACCTGCTTGGCGGTGGTGGCGGCGATACGGCCGAAGCCGGACGGGGTGTCGTCGAACTCGCGGGGCTGCTGGCCCTCCTCGAGGTCCTCCGGGTCCTCCTTCGCCCACACGGTCACATGCCCGGTCTCCCGGTTGAGCTCCACGCGCGCGTGACGGCGGCTTCCCTCGGTGCGGTGGTAGGCGATGAGGAGGGCCGACTCGATCGCCTCGACCAGCAGGTCGAAGGAGATCTCCTTCTCCCGTACCAAGCCCCGCAGGGCACTCATGTCGATGTCCACGGCTACGCCTCCTCTTCCTTCTCGTCGTGATTCTTGCTGTCTGCGCTGTCCGCGCTGTCCGCGCTGTGCACGGCGTCCGCGCTGTCCTTGCGGTTGAACTCGACCTGCACGCGGGCCTTCTCGATGTCCGGGAAGCCGACTCTGCGGGTCGTGGCCTTGCGGCCCTTCACACCGGGCACTTCGAGGTCGAGGCCGTCGTCGTCGGCCTTCAGGATCCGGGCGACCAGTTCGCCGCCCTCGGCCAGCTGGAACCTGACCAGCCGGCCCGTGGCGCGCACGTAGTGGCGGTGCTCGGTGAGGGCGCGCTCGGCGCCCGGGGTTCCGACCTCGAGGGTGTACTCGCCCTCGCCCATCGCGTCCGTGTCGTCGAGCTTCGCCGAGAGCGCGCGGCTCACATCGGCGATCTGGTCCAGGTCCGCCCCGGTGTCGGAGTCCACGACGACACGCAGCACGCGCTTGCGTCCGACGGAGTCCACGGCGATCTCTTCGAGATCCAGGCCCTGGGAGGCGACGAGCGGTTCCAGGAGCTCTCGCAGCCTCTCGCTCTGGGTGGTGCTCATCCGGGTGACTCCTCGGCCGCGTGTGCTGTTGTGGGATGGGTCGCGTGTCTGGTCAAAGGGTATCCGGTCGCGGGGAGTGTTGCCGTCCACCTGTGCACGGAGGGTGGCCGGGCCCTCGCGGGACGGTGCCGCCCGAGTGGTGCCGCTGAGTGCCGCCGGTCCGGGGCGCGGGTACGGTGATCACGGGCCTGCCACCCTTCTTGGTGTTTCTTTCGTACGAGTTCCCCGAGGACGTCCGCCGTGCCGCTCCCCCTCCCGTCGCGCGCCCCCTCGGGGCCGCGCAGAAGAACCCTGTTCGCGTCGGCCGCCGGTGCCGCGCTGCTCGTGGGCTGCTCCTCCGGTCCCCGGGACACCGAGAAGAAGGAGAGCGCGGGCGGCAGTCCGTCGGTCACCGAACGGGCACGCGCGCGTGCGGCCGGGGAGAGCGTCGGGCTGGCCGAGCGGTACGACGCCGTCCTGGCCGCCCATCCCACGCTCACCGAGCGGCTCGCACCGCTGCGGGCGGAAGTCGTCCGGCACGTGCAGGCGTTCGGGGGCGCACCGAAGGCGTCGGCATCCGGATCTCCTTCCCCCGCCCCCTCGACATCCCTCTCCCCGTCCGCCTCCGCCTCCGCCTCTGCCTCCGCCTCCGTCTCGCCTTCGCCCGCCGCACCGGCGACCGCGAAGGAGGCCCTCGCCGCCCTGGCCGCCGCCGAGCGGACGCTCGCGGACCGCAGGGCGGTGGCACTGCTGGACGTCCCGGGCGAACTGGCCCGGCTGCTGGCCTCGGTGGCGGCGGCCGGCGCGGCCCACGCGTACCTGCTGACGGAGGATGCCCGATGAAGAAGGCGCGCGAGGCGACCGCCACGGAACTGACGGCGCTCCAGGCGGCGCTGGCCGCCGAGCACGCCGCGGTGTACGGGTACGGCGTGGTCGGCGGGCGGATCGGTGAGGCGCGGCGCACGGAGGCCAGGGCGGCCTACGACGCGCACCGCGCGCGCCGGGACGCGCTGGTGCGCGAGGTGCGCGGTCTGGGCGCCGATCCGGTCGCCGCGAGCGCCGCGTACGCGCTGCCGTTCCCGGTGGCGGACACCGCCGCGTCGGTACGGCTCGCCGCCGAACTGGAGGACCGGGTGGCCGGGGTGTACTCGGACCTGGTGCGGGCCTCTTCGGGCACGCGGCGTCAGGAGGCCGCCGGGGCGCTGCGCGAGGCGGCGGTGCGGGCGGTGCGCTGGCGCGGCGGAAGCGTAGCCTTCCCTGGTCTCGCCGAGCGGGCCGGTACGGAGCCGTCCGCCTCTGGGGCCTCGGCGACACCGACCGCGTGACCGGGAGACGGAAGGGAACGACTCGCGCATGGCTTTCGAACCGCCGCAGCGTCTGGTGCGGGCACTCGGCGAGACCGCGCCGGACGGTGACGACTGGCTGGGAAAGCTGCCCGAGGCGGCCCGACAGGCGGTGTCTCTCCGTGAGTTGACCGTCGAGCGGACCCAGGTGCCGGGCGGCCGGAGCAGTCTGGTCGTGCTGGTGCGGCGCGCGGACGGGACGCCCGCCGTGCTGAAGCTGGCCCCGCCCCGGTTCCGGCCGGAGGCGGAGCGGGCCGCGCTGGCGCACTGGGACGGCCTGGGCGCCGTTCAGCTGCTGGACGGGCCGGTGACGGAAGGCGTGCTGCTGCTCGAACGACTGCATCCGGATGTGTCGGTGCGGTCGCTGCCGGAGGCGAAGGCGCTGCTGGAGGCGGCGGGGACGCTGCGACGGCTGTGGGTGGAGCCCCCTGTCGACAGCGGCGCCGACGGCGCGCACCCCTTCGAGAGCGTGGCCGAGCGGACCGGGCGGCAGGCGGAGGCGATGCGGGCGGGTGCCGACGCGGAGGTGCGCGCCCTGGTGGACGCGGCGCTCGTGGCCCGGGAGGAACTGCTGGCCGCGCCGCCCGAGCGACGGCTGCTGCACGGGACGTTCCGGCAGAGCAAGGTGCTGGCGGGTGAGCGGGTGCCGTGGCTGGCCGTGGGGCCGGATCCGGTGGTCGGTGAGTGCGCGTTCGATCTGGCACGGCTGGTGCGGGACCGGGTGGAGGATCTGATCGCCTCGCCGTCGGGGGCGGCGACCGTCCGGCGGCGGGTCCGGAAGCTGGCGGAGTCGCTGGAGCTGGATCAGGAGCGGCTGCGGGGGTGGACACTGTTCCGGGCCGTGGAATCGGGGGTCAGGGCACGGCGGGTGGGACGGGCCCGGGACGCCGAGCTGCTGCTGGAGTTCGCGGGCTGGCTGTAGGGCCGTCACGGGCGGGACCTCGCCCCGGTGGCCGGCAGCCGGCGCGGGCTCCGGACCGGGAGCGCCCCCCTGCCGGGGGTCCTCGCAGGGGGGCGCTGTGGGTCCGGCCGACGTGCCTCCCGAGCCTGCCGGCCGGAGTCTCGCGGGGTACGCCGTCAGCGGTCGCCGGGCCGCACTCTCGGCCGCCGTTCCCCGGAGGCCGGGGCGGGAACGGTGAACAGGGTGCCCTCGATGGCCAGCAGACGGGTGTGCCTGCGGATGTGGGCGGCCTGGTCCAGGAGCCGGTGGGCGTCCCCTCCCGGGAGTGCCGCGGGGAGCTCCGCGTACGGGACGTGCGTGAACAGCGGGAGGTCGGCGGGCGGCAGACGCCAGGTCAGCTGCCGTTCCCCGGCCACGAACCGCAGCAGGTGCGTGCCGTCCGCTCCGGGACCGACGGCCGGGCTGACGACGGCGCTCGACGGGTGCAGTGCCGCCAGCCAGGCCAGGAGGTGCGCGCGTTCGAGGGAGACCAGGTTCAGCTCCCGTTCGTAGGAGTCGGCGTGCCGCCGCCAGCGGTCCCGCTCCTGGCGGCAGTTGTCCAGGTCCAGCGTCAGGCGGTGCCCCGGATCGGATTCCGGCCGGGTGGTGCGGCCGTGTTCCCACCGCGTTCTTCGGCCGCGCGGGCGCAGGACGCGGAGGAGGGCGGCGGCCGTCCGGCCGAGGGGACCGGCGGTCCGGGGCCGGCGGCGCCGGGAGCCTGCGGCCCCGGGCTCGTCGGGCGGCGGGGCCGTCGGGGATGAGGGCATCAGGTACTCCGGTGGCGGTGAACGGGGGTCAGTTCCGCGGCGGGGCGTCGGGGGTCATGGCTGCGCCCGGGTCGCGGGCCCGGGTGTCCTCCTGGCGGGCACGGGTGGAGCCGGTGCGCCGGTAGCGGCCGGCGCCCCGGGCGTTGGCGGCGCGGCAGGCCTCGTCGACGGGTTCGCGCCGGCGCAGATGCCGCTGGTAGCCCGCCCGGGTCCCGCACGGCGGGGGCTGCCCTCGCGGGGGTCCGGCCGGGTCGTGGGCCGCGCCGGGGTCGGCGGGCGGCGGCGTCCGGGCCTGCGGCCGGCGGTTCGCCTGGCGGTTCGGCTGCGGGTTCGCACGGCTCTCCAGGGCGTAACGCTGAGGTCCGGTCAGGCCGGCGATGACACCGTTGCGACGGCACCGGGGAAGTCCCTTCTCGCGTTGCAGTACGGCGGCCCGGCAGGGGGCGAGCACGGGACAGGCCGCGCAGATGGCCATGGCCCTGGACCAGGAGCGGCGGGAGAACCAGAGGTCTCCGTCCTGGTGCCGGCAGGCGGCACTGAACTCCCAGGCCCGCGAGCCTCCGTCCCCTCCGACGTCCCCGCCGTCCACCCCGCCGCCGGCGCCGGTCCGCCCGCCCGGCCGGCCGCGGCTCACCGGGAGGGCCCGGCCGGGCCGGGCGCGGGAGCCGGTGGCGGGTCCGGGGGACCGGGCTGCGGGTCGTCGGCAGCGCCGCCGTCCGGGGCCGGGAGGGGGGTCGGGAGGGGGGTCGGGAGGGGGGTCGGGAGGGGGGTCGGGGAGAGGGCCGGGGAGAGGGCCGACTCCGGCGCCGGTAACTGTGCGGGTACCGGTTCCGGTTCCGGTTCCGGTTCCGGTTCCGATGTCGGCACCAGCACCGGCGCGGCCACGGGCACCGGCACCGGAGTCACCGGCCGTACCGGCTGTACCTGCCGTACCGGTGCCAACGGCCCGAGGTGCGCCGCCACATTGGCGAGGGAGCACCGCTCGGGCCGGCCGTCGAGGGACATCAGGGGCATGCCGTCGCGGGTGCGGAAGCCCTGGAAGTACCAGACGTCCCCGTGGGCGTCGCACTGCGGAAGGGCCAGGTCGTACGTGATCCCGCCGAGCCGGAACGGGCGGACCGCCGCCCTCGCCGTGGCCGGCGGTGCCTGGGCACGGCCGCGGGCCACCACCGAGACCCGGACGCCGCCGCGTTCCCCCTCGGCGGTCACCGTGTGCGGACGGATGCGCTCCCCGGCGGCCGTGATCCCGAAGTAGGCACGCCAGCGGTCCCATTCGGCGGCGTCGTCGACGCGGAGCACGACCCGCACCCGGTCGCCGTCCACCCGGATGCCGTACGGGCCCGCATGCCCCGCCAGATGGCGTTCGATGGCGCGCGCCACGCACCGGGCCCGTTCGCAGGAGGCGTCCCAGGCCAGCGCCTGCCGCTCCAGGTCGGTGACCGGGCGCAGATCGCGGGCCCAGCCGCCGTCCGGCGTGCGGTGCAGCACCGCGCCGAAGGAACGCTCGGGGTCGACCAGGAGCCGGGCCGAGTCCAGCGCGTGCGCGACGACGGTCGCCTGTTCGGGCCGGACGGACTCCAAAACCGCGCGGATCACACCCGCGGCATGCGGCAGGTTGCTGTTCACGCGGACACCGCCTCGGTCGCCCAGCGCAGCTTGCGCAGCGCGCGGTAGGTCAGTGTCTTGACGGCGCCGACGCTCCGGCCCATCGCCAGGGCCGTCTCCTCCGGCGTCAGTTCGTCGAGGAAGCGGAGCTGTACGCAGTGCCGCTGATGGGCGTTGAGCGTGTGCAGGGCGGTGCGGACCGTCTCGTGGGCCTCCACGGCCTCCAGTTCGCGCAGGGCCAGCGACTCCGGGCCCCATCCGGGTTCCTGCGGGTCGTGGAACTCGGCGACCGGGGTCTCCAGCCGGGTGCGGCCGCGGCCCAGTTCGTCGAGGTAGAGGTTCTTGGCGATCGTGGTCAGCCAGGCGGCGAAGGCCGTGCCCTGCCAGGTGAAGGCGTCGATGCGGCGCAGGGCGCGCGTGAACACCTCCTGGGTCAGGTCCTCCGCCAGGTGTCTGTTGCGGGTGCGGACGAGCAGGTAGCCGTAGACGAGGCGGTAGTGCTCGTAGTACAGGGCGGCGAACGCCTCCCGGTCGCCCGTGCGGGCCCGGGCGACGAGCTCGGGTTCCGGACCGTCCGGAGCGGTGGTGACGTTGTGCGGTACGGACACGATCGGTTCTCCCGTCGATGTCTTCGAAGTGCGAGGACCCCCCTCGCCACATCTTCAATATTCATGTAGATGTAGATTCCCCGGGCAGACGTCACCACCCCCCTCACGTCGGGAGCCGCGGTGTCACTTCCGGAGTTATCTACAGTCTTCACGTAGATGCATATAGTGTCAAGTGACCTACGGTGCGTGAGGGATGGGCGGGACGACCCCTCGCGAGGCGGCCCACGGGAGCACCGGGGGCGCACGATTGAGCCATCGTCGCCACAATGCACCGGCGTGCACCCGAAGTCGCCATCACCGGTCTGCGATCTACTTGCGCTTGTAGATATTGATGGCCGATCCTCTGAGGCGTGACGAACCCGCAGAGCGCCCCAGGAGACACCGAACCCGGCCACGATCCCTCGCGCCGGGACGAGGACCTGGCGGCTCTGCTGGAACGTCTGCTGGCGCAGGTCCCCGGACGGACACAGAAGGACCTGGCGTCGGGAGCCGGCATCTCCTACCCGACGCTGAACGCCTGGATGAACCGGACGCGCGGCACCTCCCGCATCGACCCGGAGAAGCTGCGGGCGATGGTCGAGGTGTTCCGGCGCTGGGGCGTACGGACGACACCGAGGGAGTTCTTCGAGGCGGTGGGCCGTCCCGTGCCTGGTCCGAGCGGGGACGAACGCGAGGCGCGACTGCTGAAGCTGTACCGGCAATTGCCGGAGTCACGTCAGCGCGCACTGCTGAAGGACGCCGAGGCGATGCTGCATATCAGCCGCATCATGTGAGGTCAGCGGCGCCGGACCGGCCCGTGGCCCACAGCGTCGTGGCCCGTCGGGCCTGCCACGGCATCCCGGCGCGACGGATGAATATGACGAAAGACCCCACGCTCCCGACCGCCATCGGTACCATCAGTCAGCCGCTGACCTCCCGGAGCGGATCACTTCGTGCCGTTGTGCATCCCTGGGGAGACAGCTGTGTGCATCCACATTTCCATGGCGGACGATCTATCGAGAATCGCGGTCTGGGATCCGGACGAGGTGATCATCCGCGTCGCCAGAGGCATCCAGGTACGTGACGTGCTCCGAGAAGTACGGGACATCCTGATGATCGACCTGGGCGCCCCCGCGTCACGCGGCGGACCGCTGCGCTGCTTCTGCGGTATGCGGGTGGAACTCCCGTGTGAACTCCTGCCCCGCGTCGTCGCGGCGGGCGTCGGCTGACCCTCTCTCATGCCGCCCGGGCCGGTATCAGCCTGAGAGCGAGGACCGGGCAGTCGGCGGCGGCCCTGCGGGCCCGTTTCACGGTCCGCGCGGGGACGGGGGCGCCGTCGACGAGCGGGTAGCCCCATTCGTCGAGAACGATGTGGTCGGGAAGGAAGTCCGCGCACAGGCCATGGCCCTGGCAGGCGGTCCAGTCGATGTCGATGCGCTGGTCCATGTCAGTTCCGGTCCTCCGGGACGGGCAGCAGGGGCGTGCGGTCGGTCGCCGTGCAGTGGCCGTGGGCGTGGCTGTCGATCTCGGCGGCGAAGGTCGTGAGGGCGCTGCGGACCAGGCGGACCGTGCCGTCGGGGTGGTGGCAGGCGCCCCGGCCCTCGACGAGGCCGGACCAGCGGGTGAGGTCGGTACGGGCGGTGCCCTGGGGGCCGGGGGCGGCGAGGGTGCGGAACGCGGTGGCGATGCGGGGCAGGCCGTTGAGGCACGGGCCGCACTGACCGGCCGACTGAAGGGCGAGATGGCGCAGGACGCGGGCGGTCTCGGCGACACCGCAGCGGCCGGCGGGCAGCGCCGCCAGGACCCCGGCGCCCAGGAGGGTCGCGTCCAGGGTGAGTCGGGCCGCCTCGCATGCCGGGATCCAGGTGCCGTGATAGCCGCCGACCAGAACCGCCGAGGCACCCTCGAGAGGCAGCAGGCGGGCGAGCGGCAGACCGTACGGGGCCTCCACGACCCGGGGTTCGTGGCCGGCCGCGTGGAGCGTGCACAGCGCGCTGCCCGGCTGGGCCGGGGTGCCCGCCGTGCGGTACCAGTCGGCGCCATGGCGGGCGACCAGGGCGAGGTGGGCGAGGGTCTCGACGTTCTGCACGAGGGTCGGCGCGCGGTGCACCCCCCGCTCCCGGACCGGCGGAAGCTGATCGGCGGGCAGCGCCGCGCCGCCGGAGACGTACCGGGCGAGCGCCGAGGACTGGCCGGCGAGGAAGGACGCCGGCAGCCGGACGACCTCGACCGGCAACGGGTCCCCGGTGCGCTGGGCGAGGGCGGATTCCAGCCCGGACGCGCCGTCCCCTACGGCGATGTACGCCTTCCCCGCGCCGACCGCGTGGGCCGCCGCCCGGAGGCCGTCCAGGACGAGGTGGGGCGAGCGGTGGAGCAGGGTGCGGTCCTTGTGGCTGGCGGGCTCGCCCTCCGCGCCGTTGGCGACGACCACGGGGGCCCGGCCGGTGCGGCGGCCGGCCTCGGCGACCGCGACGAGCTTGCGGTGGGTCGGGAAGGCCGCTCCGCCGCGGCCGGTGAGGCCGGACGCGGCCACCGCGCGCAGCACGCTCTCGGGATCGCCGTACTCGAGCGGGCCGTGGCGCCGCCGGTGGGCGGCGAGGTCGGCCGGGGCCGTGCCGGGGGCGAGGAGGCGGGGGGACAGGTGGAGGTCCGGGAAGGTGGCGGTCACGGGCGGGCTCCTTCGGCGGCGCGCAGCAGGGCGGCCGGGGTGCGGCGGGCGGCACGCGCCGCGTGGGCGAGACGGGCGGCGAAGGCGGCGGTCACGGTGGCCACGCAGGCGACGGTCAGCCAGGTCATCCAGTCGGCGCCGGTGTCCGTGCCGATGCCGATGCCGTGCACCAGGGCGACGGGCCAGGAGACATACGCCAGCCGGTGCACGGCCCGCCAGGCGCGGTGGCCGAGGCGGGCGCGCAGCAGGCTGGTGACGAGGACCGCCGGCAGCAGATCGAGGGCGACCGTGCCGAGGCCGAGCCAGAGGGGCCGGTAGTCGGAGACGAAGGGGATCACCGCGTCCACGAACGTGATGTCCACATAGCCGTCGACGATCGCGGCGGCGATGTGCAGGGCCAGGAAGGCGGTCGCGGAGAGCGAGAGCGTGCGGTGCAGGCTCATCGTGCCGAAGCGGGGCAGGCCGGGGACGCGGGCGCGCAGCCGGACGGCGATGCCGAGCAGCACGACGACCGTGAAGAGGACCAGACAGACGGCGCCGGTCGCGCGGTTGGCGTACCAGAGGGTCTCGGAGGTCACGTGGCGGCCTCCCGGCCGGCGGTGGGCCAGCCCGGCGTGGTGACGACCGTGCCGTTCCGGGTCACCAGGCGGGCCGGGAGCCCGAGCCGGGTCAGCCAGGTCTCCGCGCCCGCGCCCTTCACCAGCGCCGCCGTGCTCGCCGCGTTGGCGTCGGCGCAGGTGGCGGCGGCGACCGAGACGGTCCGCCACGGGGAACGGACGGGCAGACCGGTGCGCGGGTCGACGATGTGGTGCAGTTCGTGGCCTCCGCCCCGCCACCGCCGCGCGGTGGTCCCGGAGGTGGCGAGCCCGCCGCCGCGCAGACCGACGGTGGCGTACGGGCCCTGCGGGGGCAGGTCGCCGACCGGGCCGGTGACGTCCTGGACGCGGATCTGCCAGCCGCCCGCCGGGGGCTCCCCCGCGACGGCCGTGTCGCCGCCCAGGCTCACCAGGACCCCGCAGCCGGCGGTCGCGGCCAGCAGGGCCGCGGCGCGGTCGGCGGCCCAGGCCTTGGCGGTCGCGCCCAGGTCGAGCCGGACGCCCTCGGGGACGGTGACCGTGCCGGTTTCGGGGTCGAGGCGGACGGTGCGCCAGCCGGGGGTGCGGCGCAGCGTGAGTCGGACCGGGCGGTCGTCCTCGCGGACGAGGGTGAAGTCGCGGTCGTAGCCGAGGGCGTCCATCGCGGAGCCGACGGTCGGATCCACGGCGCCGCCTGTCGTCTCGGCGGCACGCAGGGCCACGGCGAGGGCCTCGGCCAGCAGCGGGCTCACCCGGACCGGGCGGCCGGCCGTCGTGTCGAGGGCGGCCAGTTCGGAGTCGGCGCGGAAGCGGCTGCACGACGCGTCGACCTCGGCGAGATGCCGGGCGAGGAGCAGGTCGCAGGACTCCAGCAGAGCGGGATCGGTGACGACCAGGCGGACGGTGGTGCCGAGGGCACGCCACTCGCGGGCGGCGGTCGTCCGCGGCCGCAGGGGCGTGGACGCGGTCGTCACGACGCCCCCGAGGTGGAGTCGGCGGAGCCGCCGGAGGAGGAGGTGAGGCCACTGGAACCGTCGGAGCCGGACGAGGTGCCTGTGCTGTCCGTGCCGGCCGTGCTGTCCGTGTCGTCCGTGCCGGTCGAGCCGGTCGAGCCGGTCGAGCTGTCCGAGGAGGAGTCGCCGCCACTGCTCGCACCGGAGTCACCGGAGTCACCGGCGCTGCCGGCGCTGCCGGCCGCGGTGCCGCTGCTCGCCGTCGTGTCGGCGTCCGCCTGCATCGTGGCGATCAGGGCGAACACTCCGGCCGCCCCGGCCAGCGTGACGGCGGCGGCCAGGGCCGCCGTCCGCCGCGCACCTCTGCGGACCGCTGCCGCGGCCCCCCGCTGCTCTTCCCTGGTCGCCATGACCGTTCCCCTCCGCAGTGACGTTCTGTCACGCACCACGGTCGGGGAACGGCCTGAGAGAAGTCTGTGAGGCTCCCATACACCTCGACAGAACTCTCTGAGACGACCCTTAAATCACGCCGTCAGGCGGGCGATCGCCTCGTCCACCGTCAGCTCCTCGCGCTCCCCGGTGCGGCGGTCCTTCAGCTCCAGGACGCCCTCGGCGCTGCGGCGGCCCGCCACCAGGATCTTGGGGACGCCGATCAGCTCGGCGTCGGTGAACTTCACGCCCGGGGAGACCCCGGCGCGGTCGTCGACCAGGACGCGCAGGCCGACGGCCCGGAGCCGCTCGGAGACCTCCAGCGCCAGCTCGGTCTGCAGGGCCTTGCCGGCGGCGACCACGTGCACATCGGCCGGGGCGACCTCGGCCGGCCAGCACAGGCCCTTGTCGTCGGCGCTCTGCTCGGCGAGGGCCGCGACCGCGCGGGAGACGCCGATGCCGTAGGAGCCCATGGTGACGCGGACCGGCTTGCCCTGCTGGCCGAGGACGTCGAGCTTCAGCGCGTCCGCGTACTTGCGGCCCAGCTGGAAGATGTGGCCGATCTCGATGGCGCGGTCCAGCTTGAGGCCGGTGCCGCACTTCGGGCACGGGTCGCCCTCCTGGACGACCACGACGTCGACGTACGCGTCGACCTCGAAGTCACGGCCCGCGACGACGTTCTTGGCGTGCGTGCCCTCCTTGTTCGCGCCCGTGATCCAGGAGGTGCCGGGGGCCACGCGCGGGTCGGCGATGTACGTGACCTTCTCGCCCAGCCCCTGCGGACCGACGTAGCCGCGCACCAGGTCGGGGCGGCCCACGAAGTCCTCGGCGGTGACCAGTTCGACGGCGGCCGGGGCGAAGTGCGCCTCGACCTTGCCCAGGTCCACCTCGCGGTCGCCGGGGACGCCGACGGCCACGATCTCGCCGTCGACCTTGACGAGGAGGTTCTTCAGGGTGGCCGAGGCCGGGACGCCGAGGTGGGCGGCGAGGGTCTCGATGGTCGGGGTGTCCGGGGTCGGGATCTCCTCGAGCGCGGCCACGCCGTCGGCGTCCACCGGCTTCAGCTCGTACGTGATCGCCTCGGTGTTGGCCGCGAAGTCGCAGTTCGGGCAGTCCGCGAAGGTGTCCTCGCCGGCCTCGGCCGGGGCCAGGAACTCCTCCGACTTCGAGCCGCCCATGGCGCCGGCGGTGGCGGCGCAGATGCGGTAGTCGAGGCCGAGGCGCTCGAAGACGCGCTGGTAGGCCTCGCGGTGCAGGGCGTAGGACTTCGCGAGGCCCTCGTCCTCGGTGTCGAAGGAGTACGAGTCCTTCATCAGGAACTCGCGGCCGCGCAGGATGCCGGCGCGGGGGCGGGCCTCGTCACGGAACTTGGTCTGGATCTGGTAAAGGATCACCGGCAGGTCCTTGTAGGACGTGCACTGGTCCTTGACCAGGAGGGTGAAGATCTCCTCGTGGGTGGGGCCGAGGAGGTAGTCGCCGCCCCTGCGGTCGTTGAGGCGGAACAGCTCGGCCCCGTACTCCTCCCAGCGGCCGGTCGCCTCGTACGGCTCCTTCGGCAGCAGGGCGGGGAGGGACACCTCCTGGGCGCCGATCGCGTCCATCTCCTCACGGACGATCCGCTCGACGTTGGCGAGGACCTTCTTGCCGAGCGGCAGCCAGCTCCAGATGCCGGCGGCGGTGCGGCGGACGTAGCCGGCGCGGACCAGGAGCTTGTGGCTGAGCACCTCGGCGTCCGCCGGGTCGTCGCGCAGCGTCTTCGCCATCAACTGGGACATGCGCTGGACCGGTGCGTTCGCCATGGTTCTCGTACTCCTGCCGATGGGGGTCCCCCCGCTCTAGCGCAGCCGAGAGTGGGGGAGGGTGATGGCTAGGAGGTTAGCCGGGAGCCGGGCGCGGCCGGAAATCCGTTACGGCCGCAGCAGGGGCAGCGGGGCGCCCATCACGGCGTAGGGGCGGGGGGCGCTGGGGAAGAGGACCCGGCGGGCCAGGTCCCTGTAGCCGAGGGAGCGGTAGAGGGCGCGGGCCGGGCTCTCGGTGTCGATCGCGGAGAGGATCGAGCGGGGTTCGGCCGCGGTGTCGGTGATGGCGGTGATCAGGGCCCGGCCCGCGCCGCGGTTCTGGTGGGCGGGGTGCACATGGAGTTCCGTGATCACGAAGGACTCGTCGAGCCAGCCCTCGTTGCCCTGGGCGCGGAGGTAGGGCTGCACGACGGTGGACCACCAGTGGGTGCGGTCGTTGGGCATGCCGTACACGAACCCCACCAGGCGGCCCTCGGGGGTCGTCGCGCCGAGGGCTCGCGCGCCGCCGTGGGTCATGTGGCGCAGCACGATCTGCCGGCGTACGGCCACCTCGTCGGGCCCGAGTCCGAACGCCACGGCTTGGACCGCGAGGGCCTCGTCCACGTGGGCAGGAAGATCCAAGGGGCCGATGACGAGGTCCATGGCGCGGAGCCTACAGGGGGCTCAGAAGAGAACGCTCATGAAAGCGCCGACCTCTTGGAAGCCCACGCGGCGGTAGGTCCGGCGGGCCGCGGTGTTGTAGTCGTTCACGTAGAGGCTCACCACCGGTGACACGTCGGCCAGCGCGTAGCGCAGGATCGCGGCCATGGCGGGGGCGGCCAGGCCCTTGCCCCGGTACTCGGGAGCCACCCACACGCCCTGGATCTGGCAGGCCTGTGACGTGGCCGCGCCGATCTCGGCCTTGAAGACGACCTTGCCGTGCTCGTCGAGGCGGGCGAAGGAACGGCCGGAACCGACGAGTTCGGCGACCCGGGCCTGGTAGAGCAGGCCGCCGTCGCCGACCATCGGGGAGACGCCGACCTCCTCGGTGAACATGGCCACGCACGCCGGCATGATCGTCTCCATCTCGTCCTTGCGGATGCGGCGGACGTACGGATCCGGGGCGATGTCGGCGGGCATGCGGTCGGTGACCATGAGGGGCTGGTGGGCGCGGACCTCGCGGGCCGGGCCCCAGTGGGGTTCGAGGAGGCGCCACAGCAGGGCGGTGGGCTCGGAGAGGCCGACGATCGAGGAGCAGCGGCGGCCGGAGCGCCGGGCACGGTCGGCGAAGGCGCGGACGGCGCGTGGAGTGGCGCAGATCGGGACGAGGTTGGCGCCCGCGTAGCACAGGGACGTCAGCATGCCGTCCTCGTACCAGCCCCACATCTCGCCGCCGAGGCGCCACGGGTCGAGGCCGGCGACCTGGACCCGGGAGGT
The DNA here is from genome assembly GCF_014648915.1 of Streptomyces phaeofaciens. Taxonomy (GTDB): domain Bacteria; phylum Actinomycetota; class Actinomycetes; order Streptomycetales; family Streptomycetaceae; genus Streptomyces; species Streptomyces phaeofaciens. Next base: position 65,780 of record NZ_BMSA01000016.1, read on the forward strand.
CACGAAGGCGTTGGCGACGGGGTCGCGGTCGAGTACGGCGAGCGCGGTGTCCAGGTCGCTCGGCTCGAGGACCCGGGAGGTGGTCTGGGTCAACACGTACAGGGCCTCACCCTCAGGGCTGCTGATCTCCGCACTGTACCTGCGGAAGCTGAGCGGTGCCGACCCCTGCGGGGGGCTGTGGGGTGGTCGGTGGTCGTCGGCCGGTGTTCGGTTCCGGGGGCTGCCGCCCCCGGACCCCCGCTTCGGCCTGGACGGCCTCGTCCTCGAACGCCGGACGGGCTGGATCACCTCGACCTGCGCCGAGAGGCCGGACCCCGAGACCGAGCCGCCCCGGGCACTACATCCTCGTCAGCCCGCGACCGACACCGACGGCTCGCCGGAGGCGATGCCCTCGGCCTCCATCTGCTCGGCCAGCTTCATGGCCTCTTCGATGAGGGTCTCGACGATCTTGGACTCGGGGACGGTCTTGATGACCTCGCCCTTGACGAAGATCTGGCCCTTGCCGTTGCCGGAGGCGACACCGAGGTCGGCCTCGCGGGCCTCGCCGGGGCCGTTGACGACGCAGCCCATGACGGCGACGCGCAGCGGGACGTCCATGCCGGTGAGACCGGCGGTGACCTCTTCGGCCAGCTTGTAGACGTCGACCTGGGCGCGGCCGCAGGACGGGCAGGAGACGATCTCCAGGCCGCGCTGCTTGAGGTTGAGGGACTCCAGGATCTGGTTGCCGACCTTGACCTCCTCGACGGGCGGGGCCGACAGGGAGACGCGGATGGTGTCGCCGATGCCCTGGGATAGGAGGGCGCCGAAGGCGACGGCCGACTTGATCGTGCCCTGGAAGGCGGGGCCGGCCTCGGTCACGCCGAGGTGGAGGGGGTAGTCGCACTGGGCGGCGAGCTGGCGGTAGGCCTCGATCATCACGACCGGGTCGTTGTGCTTGACCGAGATCTTGATGTCGCGGAAGTCGTGCTCCTCGAAGAGGGACGCCTCCCAGAGGGCGGACTCGACGAGGGCCTCGGGGGTCGCCCTGCCGTACTTCTGGAGCAGGCGGCGGTCCAGCGAGCCGGCGTTCACGCCGATGCGGATCGGGGTGCCGTGCTCCTTCGCGGCCTTGGCGATCTCCTTGACCTTGTCGTCGAACTGCTTGATGTTGCCCGGGTTGACGCGGACGGCGGCGCAGCCGGCCTCGATGGCGGCGAAGACGTACTTCGGCTGGAAGTGGATGTCGGCGATGACCGGGAGCTGCGACTTGCGGGCGATCGTCGACAGGGCGTCGGCGTCGTCCTGGGTGGGGCAGGCGACGCGGACGATCTGGCAGCCGGAGGCGGTCAGCTCGGCGATCTGCTGGAGGGTGGCGCCGATGTCGGACGTGCGGGTCGTGGTCATCGACTGCACGGACACCGGGGCGTCCCCGCCGACCGCCACGGAGCCGACCTGGATCTGCCGGCTCTTGCGGCGCTCGGCGAGCTTGGTCGGAACGGACGGCATGCCGAGAGAAATCGCAGTCATCTGCTGTGCAACCCCAAGTCGTGGATCAAGGTCCAGGTCCCGTCGGAGGCGGGTTCCAGGCTTCGAGATTACGGCACTGGCCCAGGTGCGAGCACTCCCCCACCCTCGAAACACTCGTGCGGGGGTGCCCCCGCACGCCGTCGGACACGCGGAGACGACGGCGGCCCGGCACCACCGTGCCGGGCCGCCGCGAACGCTGTGTGACCAGGACGTGTCCTAGGAGATGCGCACCGGATTCACCACGTCGGCGATCAGCACCAGGATCGTGAAGCAGACGAAGATTCCGGCCACCACGTAGGCCACCGGCATCAGCTTCGCCACGTCGAACGGGCCCGGGTCCGGGCGGCGCAGGACCTTGGCGGTGTTGCGGCGCAGCGACTCCCACAGGGCGCCGGCGATGTGGCCGCCGTCGAGCGGGAGCAGCGGGAGCATGTTGAACAGGAACAGGGAGAGGTTGAATCCGGCCAGCAGGCCCACGAACATGGCGAGCTGCTGCGAGGCCGGGATGTCCAGGGTGGCGATCTCGCCGGTGACCCGGGCCGCGCCGACGATGCCCATCGGGGAGTCCGCCTCGCGGGGGCCGTCGCCGAAGGCGGCGTCCCACAGGGCGGGGATCTTGGCGGGCAGCGCGATCAGGGAGTCGACGGCGTCGCCGACGCGGTCGGTCATCCAGGTCACGGACTCGCCGAGGTCCTGCTTGACGACGCCGGTGGCGGCGCTGAAGCCGAGGAAGCCGGCCTTGACGTACTCGCCCTGGACGTAGGTGCCGGCGGCGTCCTTCTTGGCGACCTGGTTGGTGGCGATCTTCGCGTGCAGGGTGACTTCCTGGCCCCCGCGGTCGACGACGATCGCGACCTCCTTGCCGGCGCTGTCCCGGATCAGGTCGGAGAGGGTGTCCCACTTCTCGGTGCGGACGCCGCCGAAGGCGACGATCTTGTCGCCCGCCTTCATTCCGGCGGCGGCGGCCGGGGACTGCGGGTCGGACTTCTTGCAGTCGTCGCGGTTCTCGCTCTGCGCGATGACACAGGGCGAGACCGAGCTGACGGTGGTGGTCTGCTGCTGGATGCCGAAGCCCATGAGCAGGGTGAGGAAGAGACCGATCGCGAGCACCAGGTTCATGAACGGGCCGGCGAACATCACGATGACGCGCTTCCACGGCTTGCGCGTGTAGAACATGCGGGTCTCGTCGCCGGGCTGGAGCTCCTCGTAGGCGGCCGAGCGGGCGTCCTCGATCATGCCGCGCCAGGGCGAGGTGGAGCGGGCCGTGATCCGGCCGTCCTCGCCGGGCGGGAACATGCCGATCATGCGGATGTAGCCGCCGAAGGGGACGGCCTTGACGCCGTACTCGGTCTCACCCTTCCGGCGCGAGAAGATGGTGGGGCCGAAGCCGACCATGTACTGGGGCACCCGGATGCCGAAGAGCTTCGCCGTGGAGAGATGGCCCAGCTCGTGCCAGGCGATCGAGGCGAGCAGGCCCACCGCGAAGACCACTATCCCCAGGATGAACATCAGGGTCGTCATGCACGGGCCTCCGCCGTCTGTGCCGTCAGTTCCCGGGCCCGGGCGCGGGCCCAGGTCTCCGCTTCGAGGACGTCCGACACCGTGAGCGAGGTTCCCGCGCGCGGGGTGCCGTGCTCCTCGACGATCCGCGTCACGGTCTCCATGATCCCGTTGAAGGGCAGCGCGCCCTGGCGGAACGCCTCCACGCACTCCTCGTTGGCGGCATTGAACACCGCCGGGGCCGTCCCCGCGAGCTCGCCCACGTGCCGGGCGAGGTTCACCGAGGGGAAGGCGTCGTTGTCGAGCGGGAAGAACTCCCACGTCGACGCGGTGCTCCAGTCGAAGGCGGGCGCCGCGTCGGGGACGCGGTGCGGCCAGCCGAGGCCGATGGCGATGGGCCCGCGCATGTCGGGGGGCGTCGCCTGGGCCAGTGTCGATCCGTCCGTGAACTCAACCATCGAGTGGACATACGACTGCGGGTGCACGACCACCTCAATCCGCGAGAAGGGAATGTCGTAGAGGAGGTGGGCCTCGATGACCTCCAGCCCCTTGTTGACGAGCGTCGCGGAGTTGATCGTGATCACCGGGCCCATGGACCAGGTGGGGTGGGCCAGGGCGTCCTCGACGGTGACGTTCGCCAGCTGTTCCTTCGTACGGCCGCGGAAGGGGCCGCCGGAGGCGGTGACGACGAGCTTGCGGACGTCGGCGCGGGTGCCGGCGGCGAGGGCCTGGAAGAGCGCGGCGTGCTCGGAGTCCACCGGGATGATCTGGCCGGGCTTGGCGAGGGCCTTCACCAGCGGGCCGCCGACGATGAGCGACTCCTTGTTGGCGAGCGCGAGGGTGCGGCCCGCTTCCAGGGCGGCGAGGGTGGGCGCGAGGCCGATGGAGCCGGTGATGCCGTTGAGGACGGTGTGGCAGTCGGAGGCGGCGAGCCGGGTGGCCGCCTCCGGGCCGGCCAGGATCTCGGGCAGCGGCTCCCCGGGGCCGTACTCGGCGGCGAGCGCCTCCCGCAGCGCGGGTACGGCGTCCTCGCGGGCCACCGCGACGGTCCGCACCCGGAGCCGGCGGGCCTGCTCGGCCAGGAGGGCGACCCGGCCGCCGTTGGCGGACAGGCCGGTGACGCGGAAGCGGTCCGGGTTGCGCAGCACGAGATCGATGGCCTGGGTGCCGATCGACCCGGTGGAGCCGAGGACCACCACGTCCTTCGGCCCGTCGCCCGCGACGGGGTCGTAGACGAGGTGCGGGTCGGCGAGGGGTGCTGGACTGTCGGTCATCCCCCCATTGTTGCCGCATCGGATGTGCGGCCGGACAGGGTGTCCCCTCATGGTCCCTCTCACGGTGGGTCCACGGCGGGGACACCTTGTCGGGCGGGTGTGCGGTGCCTCACCCGATCGGGCGGTGGACGTTCTCCCGCTCGCTCGGTCCCGGGGTGGTGTCGGCGATCCACGGGCCGTCGCCCGAGGGGTCGACGACGCCCTCTTCCAGCCAGGTGTGGCTGCCCGCCATGACGGCCTTCACGACCTTGCGGTCCAGGTCGTCGGTGTTGGCCCACAGGCGGGTGAACAGCTCGTCGACCCGCAGCCGGGACTGGCGGCAGAAGGCGTCGGCGAGCTGGTAGGCCTCGCGGCCGTGCTCGCCGCGGGAGCGCAGCAGCTCGGCGCGGACGCAGGCCGCGCTCATCGCGAACAGCTCGGCTCCGATGTCCACGATCCGGCCGAGGAAGCCCTGCTTGGTCTCCATCCGGCCCTGCCAGCGGGACATGGCGTAGAAGGTGGAGCGGGCCAGCTTGCGGGCGTGGCGCTCGACGAAGCGCAGATGCCCGGAGAGGTCCGCACCGCCGTGCTTGAACTCGCCGTACGAGGACGGCAGCTGGCCCGGTCCCGCGACCAGTTTCGGCAGCCATTTGGCGTAGAAGACGCCCGCGTTCGCGCCCGCCCTCGCCTTGTCCTGGAGGGACTTGTCGGGGTCGATGAGGTCGCCGGCGACGGAGAGGTGGGCGTCGACGGCCTCGCGGGCGATGAGGAGGTGCATGATCTCCGTCGAGCCCTCGAAGATGCGGTTGATGCGCAGGTCGCGCAGGACCTGTTCGGCGGGGACCGCGCGTTCGCCGCGGTCCCGGAGCGAGTCGGCCGTCTCGAAGCCGCGGCCGCCGCGGATCTGGACGAGCTCGTCGGCGATCCGCCAGCCCATCTCGGAGGCGAAGAGCTTGGCCAGGGCGCCCTCGATCCGGATGTCGTTGCGGTCCTCGTCGGCCATCTGGGAGGACAGGTCGAGCACCGCCTCCAGGGCGAAGGTGGTGGCCGCGATGAAGGAGATCTTCGCGCCGACCGCCTCGTGGTGGGCGATCGGCTTGCCCCACTGCTCACGGGCCTCGGACCACTCGCGGGCGATCTTCAGGCACCATTTGCCGGCGGCCACACAGGACGCGGGCAGCGACAGCCGGCCCGTGTTGAGGGTGGTGAGGGCGATCTTCAGTCCCGCACCCTCGGGGCCGATGCGGTTCTCGGCGGGCACCCGGACCCGGTGGAAGCGGGTGACGCCGTTCTCGATGCCCCGCAGGCCCATGAAGGCGTTGCGGTTCTCCACGGTGATGCCGGGCGAGCCGGTCTCCACGACGAAGGCGGTGATGCCGCCGGGGTGACCCTCGCTCCTGGGGACGCGGGCCATCACGACCAGCAGGTCGGCGACCACACCGTTGGTGGTCCACAGCTTCACGCCGTCCAGGACGTAGTCGTCCCCGTCGGGCACCGCGCTCGTGGCGAGCCGGGCCGGGTCGGAGCCGACGTCCGGTTCGGTGAGGAGGAAGGCGCTGATGGCGGTGGTGGCGCAGCGCGGCAGGAACTTCTGCTTCTGCTCGGGGGTGCCGAACATCTTCAGCGGCTGCGGGACGCCGATCGACTGGTGCGCGGACAGCAGCACCCCGATGGCGGGGCTGGCGGAGCCGACGAGCGCCAGCGCCTTGTTGTAGTACACCTGGGTGAGGCCGAGACCGCCGTACTTGGGGTCGATCTTCATGCCGAGGGCGCCCAGGGCCCTGAGGCCGTTGATCACCTTGTCGGGGATCTTTGCCTCGCGCTCGATCAGCGCTCCGTCGACCTCGGTCTCGCAGAACGCGCGGAGTTTGGCCAGGAACTGCTCGCCGCGCCGGACCGCCTCGTCGGTGGGGAGGGGGTGAGGGTGGATCAGGTCGAGGCGGAAGCGGCCCAGGAAGAGTTCCTTGGCGAAGCTGGGCTTGCGCCAGTCCTGTTCCCGGGCGGCCTCGGCGACCTGGCGGGCCTCACGTTCGGTGACGACGGGCTTCTTGAGGGGTGGTGCGGACATGAGGCTCACCTCGCCGCGAATCGGGATCTTGAACCTGAATGGTTACCGATGGGTGCTACCCGATCGTTGGTACCCGATCCGGGGTGACCCCGCCACCCCTCGCGGGCCCGTATCAGCCGATGGTGACCGAGTACGAGGTGGTGTCGAGCCGGCCCGTGCCCCGGAAAACCTCGGTCCCGGACTCGATTCCGGAGACGTACTTGTCGTTGGTCAGCAGCTTGCGCCGGACGAGTGCCTGGGTGAAGTCGTCCAGGTTCAGCGTGGCCCTGGTGGTGTTGGTCCGGCGGACGAAGGAGTACACCTTCCAGCCGATGTCGCCCTGGTAGATGTCCCACATGGCGCCGCCCAGGCTGACGCTGCCGTACTTGGTGCCGAGCGGGCCGGCGCCGCCCTGGCGGTTGAGCCAGATCATGACCTCGTCGGTGGGCTGGTCCTGCCAGTCCGCGGTGCTCTTGGAGTGCAGCCACAGGTCGTGGGCGACGTTCATGGTGCCGGGCTTCGCGGGCAGCGAGAACTCCCAGCTCACGGTCATCTTCTTGCGGTCACCGATCCGGACGGGCAGTCCGGTCCTCGCCTTGTCGACCTTCCAGCCCCAGTGCCAGCCGAGGACGGTGGAGGCGTACGACTTCACGTCCGCGTCGGTGCCCTTGGCGTTGTTGGCCCAGCTGTAACCGGTACCCCAGGAGATGGTGCCGCCGTCGGCGGAGCCGTCCCAGACGCACTGGCTGCCGGTGCCCTTGTCCTGGCCCCACAGGTTGTTGTTCACGTAGTACTTGCCGAGCGTGACGGTGTCGAAGGCGGCGCACTTCTTGCTCGACTCGCCCGCCCGGGCGGCGGTGACCCCGGCGGCGGCCGCGAGGGCGACGGCCGCGGCGGTCAGGGTCTTCGCCCTCTTCGACAGGCGGGGACGGCGGTGCTGCATGGGGGTCCTTCCGGGGCGGGTGGTGCTGACGCCACCCAGTGGCCGCCGGGCCCGGGAAAGGTTGCCGCGGCCCGCCGCTCCCGGACGCCTTCCGATCGGCGTGGCCTGCCGATCTCGCCGGTGAGCGCTTGCACGTGGTAGGCAGGGCGCACGCCTCTCCACGATTCCCCCACAACTCGCCGTCGAAGCGCTTCGACAACCTATGGACACCCACTCGCGCTGAAGCTACTGTCGAACCACCCTCACCCGGACCTGTTCGCAATGCGCACTGTCGAAGCGCTTCACACATCTTGGAGAGCTGGATGGTCACCCTCGCCGAGGTCGCCCAGCACGCCGGAGTCTCGGCGAGCACGGTGAGCTATGTCCTCAGCGGCAAGCGGTCCATCTCCGCGACCACCCGGCAGCGGGTCGAGCAGAGCATCCGCCAGCTGGGCTACCACCCCAACGCGGGCGCGCGGGCACTGGCGAGCAGCCGGTCGAACATCATCGCGCTGATGATCCCGCTGCGCACCGACATGTACGTGCCGGTGATGATGGAGATCGCCATCGCGGTGGCCACCACGGCCCGCGCCCACGGCTACGACGTCCTGCTGCTCACCGGCGAGGAGGGTCCCGACGCGGTCCGCCGGGTCACCGGCAGCGGACTCGCCGACGCGATGATCCTGATGGACGTCCAGCTCGACGACGAACGGCTGCCGCTGCTGCGGGCCACCGACCAGCCGTCCGTGCTGATCGGACTGCCCGCCGACACCACCGGCCTGACCTGCGTCGACCTCGACTTCACGGCGACCGGCGCGCTGTGCGTGGAGCACCTCGCGATGCTCGGCCACCGCGACATCGCTGTCATCGGCGAGGCCCCCGCGGTCTACGAACGGCACACCGGTTTCGCCGAACGCACCCTCGACGGACTGCGCGCCCGCTCCCGTGAGCTGGGCGTACGACTGCTGCACCGGCCGTGCGACGGCGGATACGACGCGATGGCCCTGACCCTCGCCCGCATCCTCGACGAGCGGCCGGGCACCACCGGGTTCGTCGTCCAGAACGAGTCGGCGGTCGAGCCGCTGCTCGCGCTGCTGCGCCAGCAGGGGCGGGCCGTGCCCGAGGACGTGTCGGTGGTCGCGGTCTGCCCCGAGCAGGTCGCCGTCCAGGCCTCGGTGCGGCTCACGTCGGTGGCCATCCCCGCACAGGAGATGGGCCGGCACGCCGTGGACCATCTGATCGCCAAGCTGGACGGCCGGGGCACGGACGAAGTGGTGCTGCTGGCACCCGAGTTGACGGTCCGGGCGAGTTCGGGCCCGGCCCCGGCCGCCTCCTGACCCACCCCGCTCTCGCGTACTGCCCCCGCTCCGGCCGGGGCAGCCCTTGTCTGCACTCCTCCAGGAGCACAGGAGCACCCCACGTGAATCAGCCTGCCGAAAACCAGCCCGGCCAGGGCACCGTCAGCCTCGCGCAGTCCTCCCCCACCGTCGGCACCTTCCGGGAACGGGACGGCGCCCTGGAGTGGAGCGGCCGTCAGGAGACCCTGCGGATCGAGCCGTGGGGGCCGGACGCGGTCCGGGTCCGCGCCCGGCTCGGCGGTCCCGTGCTCGACGGACTGCCGGGCGCCCTGCTGGAGACGGCGCCGCCGACGCCGTACACGATCAAGACCGAGGACGGGCGGGGGGTGCTGACCGTCGGCGGGCTCACCGTCGAGGTCGACGCCGAGGGCCTGATCCGCTTTCTGCGCACCGACGACGGCAGTGAGGTGCTGGCCGAGGAGCGCGCCCACTTCTGGTGGCCGGGCCCCCGTCTCTACACGGCCGTCGGCAACGGTCATCACCGGCTGGAACAGCGGTTCGCCGCCTACGACGGCGAGCGGCTGTACGGCCTGGGCCAGCACCAGCACGGGCGGCTGGACCAGAAGGGGCTGGTCCTCGACCTGGTGCAGCGCAACGCCGAGGTGGGCATCCCGGTGCTCACCTCCAGCCGGGGCTACACGCTGCTGTGGAACAACCCGGCGATCGGCCGGGTGGAGCTGGCGGGCAACGGCACCCGCTGGGTGGCGGACTCGGCGCGGCAGATCGACTACTGGATCACGGCGGGCGATCCGGCCGACGGCCAGCGCCGCTACAGCGCGGTGACGGGCCGGACGCCGATGCTGCCGGAGTGGGCGGCGGGCTTCTGGCAGTGCAAGCTGCGCTACCGGACGCAGGACGAACTCCTCGCCGTGGCGCGGGAGTACAAGCGGCGTGGTCTGCCGATCTCGGCGATCGTCTGCGACTTCTTCCACTGGACGCATCTGGGCGACTGGAAGTTCGACCTGTCGGAGTGGCCGGACCCGGCGGCGATGGTCCGTGAACTGGAGGAGCTGGGCATCAAGCTGGTGGTCAGTGTCTGGCCGTCGGTGTCGCCGCTGAGCGAGAACCACCAGGTGATGGAGCAGCGCGGCTATTTCATCGGCACCCAGTACGGCCCGATGGCGCATGCCGACTGGCCGGACAAGGAGGTCGCCTCGACGGTCCAGGTGGCCTTCTACGACGCGACGAACCCCGAAGCCCGGGAGTTCGTGTGGTCGCGGATCCGCGACAACTACCTGGTCCCGTACGGCATCACGGCCTTCTGGCTGGACGCCTGCGAGCCGGAGCTGAAGCCCGGCTTCCAGGAGAACCTGCGGTACTGGGCGGGCCCCGGCCTGGAGGTCGGCAACCTGTACCCGGCCGAGAACTCCCGCACCTTCCACGAGGGCCTGCGGGCCGAGGGCGAGGAGGTCGTCACCCTCAACCGCTCGGCGTGGGCGGGCAGTCAGCGCTACGGCGCCGCGCTGTGGTCGGGTGACATCGGCACCGATTTCCCGACGCTGCGCCGGCAGATCGCGGCCGGCCTCAACACCGCGCTGTCGGGCATCCCGTGGTGGAACACGGACATCGGCGGTTTCCACGGCGGCGACCCGGACGACCCGGCGTACCGCGAGGTGCTGGTCCGCTGGTTCCAGTTCGGCGCGCTGTCCCCGCTGATGCGTCTGCACGGCTTCCGCGACCCGGGCATGCCGCTCGGCCCGGACATGACCGGCGGCCCCAACGAGGTCTGGTCGTACGGCGAGGAGGCGGGCGCGGTCCTGGAGAAGTACCTGCGGCTGCGCGAGCGGCTCAAGCCGTACGTGCTGGAGGTCATGCGGGAGGCGCACGAGGAGGGGCTGCCGCCGATGCGGCCGCTGTTCCTGGAGTTCCCGGACGACGGGGCGGCCTGGTCGGTGGACGACGCCTATCTCTTCGGCCGGGACCTGCTGGTCGCGCCGGTGCTGGAGGCGGGGGCCAGGGACCGTACGGCGTACCTCCCGGCGGGGTCGCGCTGGACGGACGCGTGGACGGGTGAGACGTACGAGGGCGGTGCGGCCGTGACGGTCGACGCGCCGCTGGACCGGATCCCGCTGTTCCTGCGGGACGGGGCGCGGCTGCCGGTGGCCGAATAGTCGTCGTAACGTGTGAACACCCTTGTGGCAAAAGGAAGTTGGTGGGGTAGAGGGCTGGCATTCAGCTCCCCGTCGCGCCACGAAAGGGTGTTCGCCCGTGTCCGCTCCCCCGCTCGCCCTCACCCTCGCCAACCTGCTGCTGCGGCCGGGATTCGCCTCCCGCCGCAGCCCCGACCGCGCGTTCGACCGGCTGGCCGCCCCGGCCGGACCGGTGGACGCGGTGTTCTGCGCCGAGTTCCGGTTCCTGTTGCGCCACTGGGCCCGGGACGAGCACCTCACCCCGGTCGGCTGGTGGTCGGCGCAGGGGCATGTGCGCCGGCACCTGGAGAACCGGGCCCGCGTCGGGCGGCTGATCGCCGAGCACCCGGCGATCGCCGAGGAGCCCATCGAGCGGCCGGTGTTCGTCGTCGGCCTGCCGCGCACCGCCACGACCCTCACCCATGGCGTGCTGTCGCTCTCCGAGCAGCACCGATGTCCCCGCTTGTGGGAGTTGCTGACCCCGGACCTCCAGGGGACGGCCGCGCGGCGGAAGCGGGCGGTCGGGGCCGCGCGCATGATGGTCGGCGCGATCGAGCTGTTCTCCCCGCGCTACCGGGACATCCATCCGATGACCGCCGAGGGCCCCGACGAGTGCACCTTCGCCCTGCCGCACACGATCATGCCGCTGTCCCAGGCCCGCATCCCCGCGTACCGGGCCCGGCTCGACGAGCGGGACTTCGTCCCCGACTACGCGTACCTCAAGCAGATCTACCAGGTCCTGCAGTACGGCCGGCCGCGCCGCCGCTGGGTCCTGAAGTCGCCGCTGCACACCGAGCACCTCGACGCGCTGCTCTCGGTCTTCCCCGACGCGACGATCGTGTGGACGCACCGCGATCCGGCGGCCGTCGTCCCGTCGTTCTGCAGTCTGATCGAGCACGGCATGGCCCTCACCCTGGACCCGCTGGACCTGCGCGAGCTGGGCGCCACCTGGCTGGAGCTGCTGAGCCGCTCCATGACCCGCGGCCTCGCCGCCCGCGCCGCGATCCCCCCTGCGGCGCTGATCGACGTCCCGTACGCCTGGCTCGGCTCCGACCCGGCCGCCGGCGCGCCGAAGCTCTACGAGGCGGTCGGCGCCCGCTGGACCGACGCCGACGCGGCCCGGCTGCCCGAGGTGGCCGACCGCCCCAGGGGCAGCCGGCCGCACCGCTACGACCTGGCCCGTTACGGCCTCACCCGTGCGGACGTCGAGGCGGCCTTCGCGGACTACAACGCGCTGCGGGCCGAGGTCGACCGGCCGTAGGGGCGACCGGCCGGCCTCGGCCGCGGTGTCAGCTGCTGCTGACGGTGAGGCTGTTGGTCACGAAGTCCAGTCCGCCCGAGGACGAGGTGATCTCGTATCCGAACTGCACGTCACCGATGGTCTCGTTGCCGAACCAGCCCTTGGTGTCCTTGATCCACTTGAGGATCGGCAGGATGTTGACGGTGCCGGACGACGAGTCGGACGTGCGCAGGAACGAGAACACCTCGTTCGCGCCGTTGCTGCCCTTGTAGACGGTCCAGGTGTGGCCGCCGAGGGTGACGTTGCCCTGCGAGGTGCCGAGGGGGCCGACGGCGCCGTTGTAGTTCACCCAGAGCATGATCTCGTAGTCGTAGTCCGTGTCCCAGATGTCGTACGACGTGTTGTAGGCGCCGGACGACGGGACCGTGACGTTGTAGCTGCTGGTGAGCGAACCGAGCGAGGTGATCGTCTTGTTGATCACCTTCTTGGAGTTGGGGTACGACTTGATGCCGCCGGTGTTCGGGTGGTTGGCCCAGACGCCCCAGTTCGTGCCCGAGTTCGCCCAGACGCACTGGCTGCCGGCTCCGGAGCCCCAGATGTTGTTGTAGAGCGTGTAGCCGTTCAGTGTCGTGTTGCCCCACTGGTCGCAGGAGTTCCAGACGGCGGCCGAGGCGGGCGCGGAGGCCAGCCCGATCGTGGCGCCGAGCGCGAGGGCCGGGGCGAGCAGAGCCTTGGCGACCCTGCCGAGCGTGACTGTTGCCATGGTGTCCCTTCCATGGGTGGGGGGAGTTGCGCGGGTCACCACGTCCCCGGGGTGAGGACGTGGTCTTCTCCGGCGACGAGGTCGAGCGGCTGTGCGCCGCCGGGGGAAGTCCACAGTTCGATGCGGTGGGTGCGGTGCGGCTTCAGGACGGCCCGTACGCCGTCGGGCCCCCAGGCGAGGTCCAGCTCGGCGCCGAACCGGGTGCGTACGCCCCGCAGTTCGCCGGCCGGGAGCGTGGTCACGGGCGCGGGAAGCAGGACCAGCCGGTCGGGGGTCGAGTGGACGAGCGTCTCGATGAGCACGGCGGGCAGGGTGTGGGCGGCGTCGGCGTTGTAGACGTCACGGTGGGGGTAGTGGGCGCTCATCAGGGAGGCGTGGAAGAAGTCGCCGTCCAGGACGGCGGCGAGGGCGCGGGCGACCCGGTGGCCGTCGCGCAGCCGGGCCGCGATCAGGGCGTGGTGGAGGTGGCCGTGCGCGGAGTCGTTCTCGGCGCCGCGCAGTTCCAGGGCGCGGTGGGCGGCGGCCGCGAGGCGCGGGGTGTCGTAGGGGGTGATCTCGTCCAGCGGCCAGACGCCGTGGAGATGGCTGAGGTGGCGGTGGTCGTAGGTGTCGTCGAGGCCGGGGCGGGCCCATTCGGCGAGGGCGCCGTCGGCGTTGACCCGGTGGGAGGGGAGGCGGTCGGCGAGGGCGCGCCAGCGGTCGGCGTCCGGGCCCGGGTGGTAGTCGGCGGCCGTGCGCAGGGCGTGCCGGGCGGCGGAGAGGTCCATGGCCGCGTCCAGAACGCCCCAGCCGGCGTTCGCGGGCCGGTTCTCGGGCGAGTAGGAGGGGACGACGACGAGGTGGCCGTCGGCGTCGGTGCGGGTGAGGAAGTCCTCGTAGAAGCGGGCGACCTCGGCGAGCGCGGCGGCGGTGCGCGGATCGCGCGCGCCACGGGCCTCGTCGTGGTCGACGAGGGGCTTGAGCAGCCAGTCGGCCCCGGCGGTCCACAGGTGCAGCGGGTACTCACGGCTGAAGTGGTACGACAGCCCGGACTCGCCGTCGGTGTGCGCGGGGGCGACCGCGCCCCGGGCGCCGAAGACCGCGCGGGCGTTCTCCCGCCAGTCGTCCAGCTGGCGGTGGATCAGGGAGGCGAGGGCGGCGGTGACTTCGGGGAGGGCGGCGGCCGTGGCGGACGCGGTCTGGAGATTGAGGTTCGCGTCGTTGGTGAACGCCCCGGACCAGGCGGTGTCCCAGTCGCCGGTCCACAGGCCGGTCAGCCGCGGCGGATTGAGGCCGGCACTGGAGAGCAGGTGGTAGCGGCCGGCGGCGAAGAGACGCTCCAGGAGGGCCGGGCTCTGTGCGCGTTTCAGCAGCTCGGAGCCGGGGAGGGCACGTTCGGCCGGGTCGGCGCGGAGGTCGAGGGTGACGCGGTCGTAGGCGGTGCGGTGGAGGGCCAGATGGCGGTCGAGGAGGGCGGTGTAGGAGTGCGGCAGGGCGGTGAGGGCGCGCTGCTGCGCGGTGACGTCCAGGTCGCCGGTGTGCCGGCGTACGCGGGTGAGGAGCAGCACCGACGTCGCGCCGGTGATCCGCACGCCGGGCAGGGCGAGGGCGGCGCTGCCCCCGGTGACCACGACGAGGGTGACGCCCGTGTACGCGCGGTCGCTCCCGGGGTAGCGGGCGCGCAGGGTGAGCAGGGCGCCGTCCGGGGTGAGGACCGCGCCGTGGCCGACGGCGAGGTCGGCGGGGGCGCCCGGAAGCCGGTGGTCCAGGGAGATGTCCAGGTCGGGTCCGGTGACCTGCTGGACGATCACGTCGTCGGCGCGGGAGACGAAGACCCGGCTGGTCCGGTCGCCGCCGGCGGCGGTGGTCTCGCCGGTGGCGAAGTCGACGGAGCGGCGGTAGGGGCCCGGCTCGGCCGGGGGTGTGCCGCGCAGCCGTACCTGGAAGGCGGGGTGGAAGGGCTGGACCCACTGGAGGGGGCGGTGGTCGGTGAAGTGCTCGGCGGCGTGCAGGTCGCCGCCGAGCAACCGGTCCTGGAGGGCGGGGAGTTCGGCGGCCAGCTCGGGCGGGCGGGCGTGTTCGCCGCCGTTGGGGCGGACCAGGGTGTGATGGGTGACGATCACACGGTCGTCGTTCGGATCGCCGAACACGAGGGCGCCGTGGTGGCCGTTGCCGCTGAGGAAGGCGTCCTCCCAGCGGGCGGCGGGGTGGGGTTCCCAGGTCCCGTGGACGAGGTTCATCCGCGCAGCACCACCACTGCGTAGCGGCCGAGGGTGACCCGGTCGGTGATCCGGTCACCGGTGAGCAGGTCGGTGTGGGTGCCCGGGACGGCGACGGTCACCGGTTCGCGCTCGTGGTTCAGCAGGAAGAGCAGGTCGCCGCGGCGTACCGCCTCGACCCGGTCGGGCAGGCCGTCCAGGACGGGCCGGGCACCCGCCTCGCCCGCGATCCGGGCCAGGAGGGCGCGCAGGGCGTCGGGCTCGGGGAGCGTCGAGAGGTACCAGGCGCGGTCGCGGTGCAGCACGGCGGGCAGGCCGTCGAGTTCACCGCCCCGGTAGACGGTCTCCACCGCGTCCTCGTCGGCCTCCAGCTCCTCCGACCACAGGGTGCCGCGGAAGCCGTCGCAGTCGGCGCTCTCGCCCGTCTCCAGCGGCCACCACTCGTGCAGGACACGGATGCCGAACAGGTCGCGCAGCCGGGGGTCCATGCCGCCGGGGCGGATCCGGTCGTCCTCGTCGGCGACGCCGGTGAGGAAGCCGGTGACGAGGGTGCCGCCGGCGCGGACATGGGCGACGAGGTTGTCGATCGCCGCGTCCGTCATCGCGTACAGCTGGGGGACGACGACCAGCCGGTAGCCGCCGAGGTCGTGCTCGGGGTGGGCGAAGTCGGTGGTGAGGTGGGCCTCCCACAGGGCGCGGTGCCAGGCGTGCAGGACGGCCGCGTGGTCGACCCGCGCGGAGGGGCGGCCTTCCTGGGCGCCGGCCCACCAGGCGTGCCAGTCGTGCAGGATCGCGACGTCCGCCCGGATGCGGGTGTCCGTCACCGCGCCGGCGAGGGCCGCGAGGTCCGCGCCGATCCGCTTGACCTCCTGGAAGGAGCGGCCCCGCTCCCCCGCGTGGCCGACCATGCCGGAGTGGAACTTCTCGGCTCCCTGACGGGACTGGCGCCACTGGAAGTAGCAGACGGCGTCGGCGCCGCGGGCCACGGCCTGGAGGGACCAGAGGCGGTTGAGGCCGCGCGGCTTGGGGTGGTTCACCCCGCGCCAGTTGACGGGTCCCGCGGCCTGCTCCATCAGCATCCAGGGGCCGCGGGCCTGCGAGCGGGTCAGGTCCTGGACGAGGGCGCCGTGCTGGGGGCCGAGGGGGTCGCGCGGGTCGGGGTAGAGGTCGACGGAGACGACGTCCTCCTCCTCGGCCCAGCGCCAGCCGTCCTGGCCGAAGAAGAGCGGCATGAAGTTGGTGGTGACCGGGATGTGCGGGGTGTGCCGGACGACGATGTCCCGCTCGGCGACGCAGCACTCCAGGAGCATGTCGGAGGTGAAGCGCCGGAAGTCCAGCACCTGGGTGGGGTTCTTCAGGTAGTGCGGGGTGCGCGGGGGCAGGATGCCGTCCCAGGTGTCGTAGCCCTGGCTCCAGAACGCCGTGCCCCAGGCGGTGTTGAGGGCGTCGAGGGTGCCGTACCTGGCGCGCAGCCAGCGGCGGAAGGCGGCGGCCGCCTCGTCGCCGTGGTCGGCCGTGCAGTACTCGTTGTTGATGTGCCACATGGTGAGCGCGGGGTGGCCGCCGTAGCGGGCGGCCAGGTCCTCGGTGATGGCGGCGGCGTGCCGGCGGTAGGTGGCGCTGGAGTGGGAGAAGTGCTGGCGCCCGCCCCACCACTCGGTGCGGCCGTCCTCGGTGCGCGGCAGGGTGTCCGGGTGGAGCCGGCCGAGCCACGGGGGCGGCGCGGAGGTGGGGGTGGCGAGGACGACACCGATGCCGCCCTCGTGCATCAGGTCCATCAGCCGGTCGAGCCAGCCGAACTCCCGGGCTCCCGGCTCGGGTTCGAGGCGGGACCAGGAGAAGACGCCGAGGGTGACGGAGTTGACGCCGGCGTCCCGCATCAGCCGGACGTCCTCGTGCCAGGTCTTCTCGGGCCACTGCTCGGGGTTGTAGTCGCCGCCGAAGAGGATGCGGCCGCGGGTGGCGTCACGCAGGCTCGGCCTCACACCGGCTCCCCGTACTGGATGCCGCGTCCGTTGGTGGCGAGGTAGACGCGGCCGTACACGCGCGGGTCGCCCACGACGACCTCGCCGGTCCAGCCCCACTGGTGGGCGTCGTCGTTGATCCGCACCCAGGTCTTCGCGCCGTCGTCGGAGCGGTGGACGGCGGTGACGGCCTCGGTCGAGCCGACCTGGTAGATCGCCGGGTAGTCGGCGCCCGGGGCCGCCTTGCCGAAGCCGAGGGTGTAGGAGGACCGGCAGCTGTCGACCTTGGTGAAGCTCGCGCCGCCGTCGATGGACCGGTAGAGCCCGTTCCACTTGGCGGAGAGCCACAGGTCGCCGGACCGGCCCGGGGCCGCGACCAGCTTGAACTGGCTGTCCCCGGCCGGCAGCCCGGTCGCACGCACCGTGAAGGAGCGGCCGCTGTCCGTGCTGGCCAGTACATGTCCCGTATCGGTGTCGTACGCGTAGAACAGCGTCGGGTCGGCCGGGTCGGCGACCGGCGTGGCGCCCTTCGGGAAGGAGGGGATCTCGGTCCAGGTGCGGCCGTCGTCCGCCGAGCGGTGGGCCGGGTACCGGGTGCCGTCCCAGTGCACGAAGGACCACAGCAGCACACCGCCGTCGGCGTTGGCGGCGATCGGCCCCGGCGCGTCCTTGGCGAGGGCGGGCTGGGTCTCGAAGGGCGTCCAGGTCACGCCGCCGTCGTGGGAGCGGGCGCCGTTGCCGTGGTCGCCCCATCCCGCCCGCACGACGTACGACGGTCTGGCGGCGGCCTGCGCGAGTCCCGTCGCCGACCCGGTCACGGGGTTCGTGGCCATACCGCGCGACGGGGACGCGGTCAGCCGCTCGTGGTACATCACCCCGATGTCCCGCGAGCCGCTCAGCAGGTGTGCCCTGCCGGCCGGGGGTGACACCAGCTGGACCACCGACGCCTCCTCCAGGCCGCGGGTCCGCGGGGCCCAGTGCGTCAGGTCTCGGGTGCCGTAGAGGGTGGCGCCGGTGCCGTAGACGACGTGCCGGGAGTCGTACGGGTCGACGGCCACCGCCTGGATCCACCAGCCGAACTTCGGCCGGTCCTCGCCCCACGAGAGGAAGGGGGTCTCGGAGACGTCGAACACGGCGGTGTCCTTGAGGGACGTCCAGGTACGGCCGCCGTCGGTCGTGCGGTACAGGGTGTCGACGGCCGCCCAGCGGTTGTTGGTGGAGACGACGAGGGTGCCGGGGCGGCGGGCGTCCACGGCGACGCCCCCGTAGCCGAAGGTGTCGCCGGCGCCGGGCCGGACCGGGGTCACCTCGGTCCATCCGCCGCTCACCGTGGCCAGTTTGTGCACGCTGCCGTCGGACTGGCCGTTCGGGCCGGGCGCGTCGGCGTACGTCACGTACAGCTCGCGGGTGTGGCGGTCGTGGGCGGCGCGGATCGGGACCTTGGCGGAGGTGCCGGCGGGCCGGCCGGGCACGGCTTCCCAGGCCGTGCCGTCGGCGGTGCGGTAGAGGTTCGGGGTGGTGCCGTCCGAGTCGCCCCAGCCGGCGTAGACGGTACGGCCGGCCGCGACGAGCAGGGTGACGCCCTGGCCGGTGGCGCTCGGCGTGGCCGGGAAGGCGGTCGCGCGGGCCCAGGTGGCGCCCCGGTCGGTGGACTTGAGCAGTCCGTCGTGCCGGGTGCCCAGCCACAGCGTGTCGCTGTCCCGGGGGTCCACGAGCAGCCGCTCCCCCGCGCCCCGGCCGTCCTCGTTGGCGCCGAGCTTCACCGTGAGGTCGGTGCGGGTCCAGGTGGCGCCGCGGTCCTCGGAGCGCAGGACGGCGCCGTTGCCGGCCCAGGACTGGGCGTAGGTGCCGAGGGCGAGGTAGAGGCGGTCCGGATGAGTCGGGTCGACGGCGAGCGCCTCCACGCCGAGGAGGTTCCAGTCGTCCCAGCCGAGGTGGTCGGTGAGCGGGGTCCAGCGGGCGGATCGGTCGTCCCAGCGGTAGGCGCCGCCGATGTCCGTGCGGGCGTAGGCGAGGCCGCGGACGGCGGGGTGGAAGAGGACGCCGGTGACGAAGCCGGTGCCGCCGATCACGGCGTTGCGCCAGCGGTAGGCGGGGGCGGCGTTCCCGGCGGCGTGGGCGGGGGCCCGGACCGCCGGGAGCGTGGTGAGCGCGGCGGCGGCCGCGGCGCCGGCGAGGACGGTGCGGCGGGTCACGTGCATGGGGGCACCTCGGGAGGGTCGAGTGGTGGACGTGGGTTGCTGTGGGGAGGGTGGGTTCACTCGCCCGCGTCGACGGGGTACCGCGGTTCCCGATACGGCGGGCGTGACCGCACCCACCCAGGGGCGCGGGGAACTGCGCGATCAGCCCCACGCACCCGCACCCGGGACTCAGCCCTTCACGGCCCCCGTGAGCATCCCCTTCTTGAAGTGCTTCTGGACGAACGGCGAGAGCACGGCCACCGGCAGCAGCGCCATCACCATGACCGCCATCTGCACGGCCAGCCCCGACAGTTCGCCCGTCTTGATGGCCTGGCCGAGCCCGACCGGGGCCTCCTGCTTCTGGACCAGCTGGATCATGACGTTCTGGAGCGGCATCATGTCCTGGTCGTTGAGGTACAGCGAGGCGTTGAACCAGGCGCTCCAGTACCCGACGGCGTAGAACAGCGTGATGACGGCGAGCACCGCGCGGGACAGCGGCATCACGATCTGCCAGAGGATCCGGAGGTCCCCCGCCCCGTCGATCCGCGCGCTGTCGGTCAGCTCCTGCGAGATCCCCATGAAGAAGCCCCGCAGCACCAGGATGTTGAAGACGCTCACCGCGCTCGGCAGGATCAGCGCGAGATAGCTGTCCATGAGGCCGAGGGACTGCACCAGCAGGTACGTCGGGATCAGGCCCGCGCTGAAGAACATCGTCGCCAGCAGGATCATCAGCAGCCAGCGGTGGCCGAGCGACCCCGTGCGGGAGAGGCCGTAGGCGCAGAGCACCGACACGGCCATCGAGAACACCGTGCCGACCAGCGTGATCAGGATGCTGATCACCGCCGCCCTGGTCACCTGCCCGCCGCTCAGCAGCTCCCGGTAGGCGACGAAGGTGATGCCTTGGGGGATCATCACCAGCCCGCCCGCCTCGTCGATGGTCCTGCGGGAGGACAGGCTGGTGACGACCACGATCCACAGGGGGAAGAGGATCCCCAGGCAGGCCAGTCCGAGGACGAGCCCCTTGCCAGCCAGGCCGGCCCTGCTGGGCTCCTCCTCCCAGGCGGGCCTGGGCGGAGCGCTCCACGGGCGGGACTTCTCGATCACGGCGCTCACTTCTTGTACACCCCCTGCTCGCCCATGAGATGGGCCACCTTGTTCGCGGCGAGGACCAGCCCGAGGCTGACCACGCCCTTGACCAGACCGGCGGCGGCCGCGTAGCCGAAGTCCTGGTTGCGGACGCCGTTCCACCAGACGAAGGTGTCCAGGACCTCCGCCGCGCCCGGCCCCACGGAGTCGCGTTGCAGCAGGATCTGTTCGAAGCCGACCGTCAGCGCGTCACCGACCCGCAGCACCAGCAGCAGCGCGATCACCGGCCGCAGCGCGGGAAGCGTCACGTGCCACATACGGCGCCAGCGTCCGGCCCCGTCCATCGCGGCGGCCTCGTACAGGTCCGTGGGGACGGAGGACAGGGCGGCGAGGAAGATGATGATCCCCCAGCCCGCGTCCTTCCACACGCTCTGCGCGGTGATCAGGTACTTGAAGGTCTCGGGGTCGGTCATGATGTCGAGACCGTCGTAGCCGTGCTGCCGCAGCAGCTGGGAGAGCAGGCCCGCGCCGCCGAACAGCTGCTGGAAGACCGCGATGACCAGCACCCACGAGAAGAAGTGCGGCAGGTACAGGATCGCCTGCGAGATCGCCCGCACCCGTGGCCTGACCACACTGTTGATGAGCAGGGCCAGCAGGATGGGGACCGGGAAGTACAGCACCAGCTGGAGGAAGAACAGCACCAGCGTGTTCGTGACGGCTTCCCAGAACGCCGAGTCCTCGAAGATGCGCCGGAAGTTCTCCAGGCCCACCCAGGGGCTGTGCAGCATGGAGACGATGCCGTTGTCGCTGATGTACGGGTCGTACTCCTGGAACGCGACGATGTTGCCGAGGATCGGTATGTAGTTGAAGAGCAGGACCAGCGCGACGGCCGGCAGGGTCATCAGCAGCAGGACGCGGTCGCGTCGCAGCCGCAGGCGCAGGCTCAGCTTCCCGGAGGGTCGTTTCTCCCGGGCGCCGGTGGTGCCGGGGGGACCGGCGGCGCCGGGCGGCGCCGGGGACTTCCCCGGCTCGTCTGCCTCGGTCCCGCTCCGAGGCACCGTGCTGTGGGACACGGCCGTTCTCCTTGCCTCGGTGCCGGATCAGCCGGCCGCCGTACCGTTGTCGTCGAGCAGCTTCTGGTACCAGTCGCGCAGCTTGTCGCCGCCCTTGCTCTTCCAGTCGGAGACGGCCTGCTGCACGTCGCCGATCTTCTTGCGGCCGCGGATGACGTCGTCCTCGAGCTGCTCGAAGTCGTTCATGAGGTTGGTGTAGCGGGCGGGCTCGGTGATCTGCATGCCGTAGAAGGAGGACTTCTTGGTGAAGGCGCCCATCCGCTGCTGCCATTCGACCTGGCCCTTGGCGACCTCGGGGAGGTCGGGGTGGGCGAGGGTGGCGGCGGGGCTGGCGACCATCACATAGGCGTTGAGGACGTCGATGTTGCCCTGGTCGGTCTTGACCGGGACACCGTCCTTGAGGGTGTAGTGGGTGCCCTCGACGCCGTAGTTGGTGAGCATGAACTCCTTGGTGCCGTACGGCGCCGCGGTGACGTTGGCGACGGCGAGGACATCGCGGACGACCGACTCGGACGCCTTCTTGTTGATGAAGGCGAAGATGCCGGCCGGGTTCTTGGCCCACAGCGTGGGGTCGCCGCCGTCGTGGCCGAAGATGTCCATGCCCCAGATCTGGAAGTCCGGGTTCTGGGTGGCCTGGGCGGCGGCCTGGCCGTACCACTGGGAGATGTCCTGGTTGTAGATGAGGAACTCGCCGGCCACGAACTTGGGGGCGGGGTCGGTGGCGCTGCTCTTGCCCAGCTTCGCGTCGGGGTGGACGAGTTCGGCGGCGAACAGCTTGCGCGTCCACTCGATCGCCTCGAGGTACTCCTGGGTCTCGATGCGGTTGACCAGCTTGCCGTCGACGAGGTTCCAGCCGAGCGACTTCTCGTCGCCGGACAGGACGCCGAACATGTTGAAGGCGGTCCACTTCATGTCCAGGCAGGCCCACCGCTTGGCCTTGGCGTCGGTGATCTCCTTGGCCAGGGCGAAGAACTCGTCGGCGGAGGCGGGGACTTCGTACCCCTCCTTGTCGAAGACGTCCTTGCGGTAGAAGGGCACGATGCTGGTGATGTACGAGGAGGGCATCGGCAGGCCGCGCAGCTTGCCGCCGAAGATGGAGCGCTGCCAGGCGTCCGTGGGGATCGCGGCGAGGTTCGGGTACTCCTTGACGGCGTCGCCCGAGAGGTAGGGCCCCAGGTCGGCGAACTTGCTGATGATCGCGCTGGGTATCTTGCCGGTCATGTTCCAGCCGGGGACGACCACGACGTCGGGGACGTCGCTGGAGGCGAGGACCGCGCCGAGCTTCTGGTCGTAGGTGTTGCCGTCCTGGTTCTGCCAGACGACGTCGACGCCGATGAGGTCGTTCATCGCCTTGTAGTAGGCGTTGCCGCCCTTGGGCGGTGAGCCCCAGAACGGCGACATGACGGTGACCTCGCCGCCCTTGCCGAGCTTCTTCGGCACCGAGGTCTTCAGACCGGCGAGGTCGAGCTGGCTGGTGAAGCCGACGGCGGAGCCGTTCTTGGACGGGAGGTCGGGGGTCACCACGTTGCTGGCGACGTACGCCGGGAGGATCTTCTTGGCGTCCTTGCCCGAGGTGGTGCCGTCGCGCGAGCCGCTGTCGCCACCGCCGCAGGCGGCCAGCAGCGGCATCCCTCCCGCCACCGCTGCGGTGGCGACCGCCGTGGAGGCGAGGAAGCTTCTCCGGCTCGGTCCGGAAGGACCGGCGGAGCCGGAAGAGGCGGCGTTCGGCGTCATTGCGTCAACCCTTCGTGGCGCACCAGGACACCCGGCGGTGGCCGTCGGCTGCGGTGTCTTGAGTGGAACTGGCTGAGCTGAAGCGATCCTCCGACCAATGCCACAGGCTCTTCGTCGAAGCGCTTCGATGTTGCTGCGAGGTTAAGTGAACACCGGGGGGTGCACAAGGGTCGCCCCCAAGATTCCTCCGAGGTATCAGGTCCCACCTGTTCTTATGCGCCACTTGAAATAACGGTGAGGTCTCTTGACACCCACCCTGCTGTCGAATGAGCATCGAAGCGCTTCGAAAGCGCCCTCCTCGCTCCATGCAAAGGGATCCCCACGTGACCGCACCCACGCCGCCCACGCCGCCTTTCCGCGATCCGCACCTGCCGTTCGCGAAGCGCATCGACGATCTGCTGGCGCGCCTCACCCTGGACGAGAAGGTCTCCTTCCTCCACCAGTTCGCCCCCGCCGTCGAGCGGCTGGGCGTCGCCGCGTTCCGCACCGGCCAGGAGGCTCTGCACGGGGTCGCCTGGATGGGTCCGGCGACGGTCTTCCCGCAGGCCGTGGGGCTGGGCGCGACCTGGAACCCCGAGCTGGTGCGCCGGGTCGGCGAGGCGGTGTCCAAGGAGGTCCGGGCGATGCGCGGCCGCGACGACCGGGTGGGTCTGAACGTCTGGTCGCCCACGGTCAACCTGCTGCGCCATCCGCTGTGGGGCCGTAACGAGGAGGGCTACTCCGAGGACCCGAAGCTCACCTCGGCGATCGCCACGGCGTACACGCGGGGTCTGCGCGGCGACCATCCGACGTACTGGCGCACGGCCCCGGTGCTCAAGCACTGGCTGGCCCACAACAACGAGACCGGCCGGGACGTCACCTCGTCCTCGGTGCGCCCGCGCGTGCTCCACGAGTACGACCTGCGCGCCTTCCGCGAGACCGTCGAGGCGGGCGCGGTGGCCGGGGTGATGCCGGCGTACAACCTGGTCAACGGCCGCCCCAACCATGTCTCGCCGTATCTGCGCGAGCAGTTGCGGGCCTGGACGGACGAGGAGCTGCTGGTCTGTTCGGACGCGGGCGCGCCCTCCAACCTGGTCGACTCCGAGCACTACTTCGACACCCACGAGGAGGCGACGGCGGCCGCGCTGCGGGCGGGCGTGGACAGCTTCACCGACCACGGCACCGACAGCTCGAAGATCGTCGCCCGGGCCAGGGGGGCGCTCGGCCAGGGGCTGCTGACGGAGGCCGAGGTCGACGAGGCGGTCCGCCGGCAGCTCTCGGTCCGCTTCCGCCTCGGCGAGTTCGACCCGCTCCACGACCCGCACGCGGGCACCGGCGCGTTCGACACCCCGGCCCATCGCGCCCTCGCCCGGGAGGCCGCCGAGCAGGCGGTCGTCCTGCTGCGCAACGACGGGGTGCTGCCGCTGGCCGCCGACACCCGGATCGCGGTGGTCGGTCTGCTCGCCGACGAGTGCAAGCTCGACTGGTACAGCGGCACCCTGATGCACCGCTCCACCCCCTTGGAAGGGCTGTACGAGCGGTTCGGCGCCGACCGGGTGGAGTTCGCGGAGGGGGTGGACCGCGTGCTGCTGAAGACCTCGGCGGGGACGTTCCTGCGGGTGCCCGCCGCTCCCGAGGACGCCGACGGGACGCGCGGCGCCGAGGGTGCCCTGGACCCGGCGCTGCTCGCGGGCCGCACCGACCTCCCGCCGCTGACCGCCGGCACCACCGGCACCGAACTCGCGCTCGTCGACTGGGGCGAGGGCGTCCTCACCCTGCGCGCCCCCGACGGCCGCTATCTCTCGGTCGCCGAGGACGGGTTCCTGCGCGCCTCCGCCGACCAGCCCGGCGGCTGGGTCGTCCAGGAGACGTTCCGCCTCGAACCCCATGGAAACGGTCACCTCCTGCGGCATCTGGGCACGGGCCGCCCCGTCTGTGTCGCCGCCGACGGCGTCCGGGTTGCCGAGGAGGGTCCCGAGGTTTTCGACGTGGTCGTCGTCGAACGCGGCGAGACCGCGGTGACCCGCGTGACGGCCGAGGCGGACGTGGTCGTGGTGGTGGCGGGCAACGACCCGCACATCAACGGCCGCGAGACCGAGGACCGGACGACCCTGCGTCTCCCGGCCCACCAGGAACGCATCCTGACGGCGGCCCGCGCCGCGAACCCGCGCACGGTGCTGGCCCTGGTGTCGGCGTACCCGTACGCGATCGAGCCGGGTCCGCTGTCCGCGGTGCTGTGGACCGCGCACGGCGGCCAGGCCGCGGGCAGCGCCCTCGCGGGCGTGCTGGCCGGTGACGTCTCCCCCGCCGGGCGCCTCCCGCAGACCTGGTACGCCGAGGACGCCGATCTGCCCGACCTGCTCGACTACGACGTGATCGGCGCCCGCCAGACCTATCTGTACTTCGAGGGCAGGCCGCTGTACCCGTTCGGGCACGGCCTGTCGTACGCGTCCTTCTCGTACGCCGATCTGGCGGTGCGGACCGGGGACGGCGCGGCACGGGTCTCGTTCACGGTCACCAACACCGGGGACCGGGCCGCCGACGAGGTCGCCCAGCTCTACACGCGCGCGGTGGACCCGTCGGTCACCCGGCCGCGTCGCGAGCTGCTCGGCCACCGCAGGATCACGCTCGCCCCCGGCGCCACGGCCGCGCTGTCGTTCGAGGTCCCGCTGTCCGCGTTCGCGTTCTGGGACGTGGCGCGGGGCGGCCCGCGGGTGGAGCCGGGGCCGTACGACCTGCTGGTCGGCGGGTCGAGCGAGGACATCCGGCTGCGCGCCACGGTCGTCCTCGACGGCGAGCCCGCCGCCCCGCGCGCCGTCCGCCGGCACGGGCTGTCCGCCGCCGACTTCGACGAGCAGAGCGGTACGGAGATCGTCGACCGGACGAAGGCGGCGGGCGACGCGGTGACCCCGGTGGCCGCCGGTTCGGGCGAGCTGCTCTTCCGGTCCTGCGACTTCGGGGCGCGCACCACGGGCGCGACCGTGACCGTGGCCGGCTCGGGCACGGTGGAGCTGTCGGTGGAGGGCGGTCCGACGCTGGCCGCGCTGACGATCGGCACCCCCACGGCGGGCCCGTACCACTATCTCTCCGTCGAGGCGCCCTTCGCCGTCGACGGAGTGCGCGACCTGCGCATCGGACTGCGCGGCCCGCTGCGGCTCGCGCACGTCGGCTTCTCCGGCTGAGGGTCCGGAGACAGGCCGGCACGAAGAAGGGGTCCGGCGCCGAGATCATCGGTGCCGGACCCCTTCGGGAACGATCTAGAGCGCGAGGCCCGTCAGGACCAGCACCCGCTCGTAGGTGTAGTCGTCCATCGCGAACCGCACGCCCTCGCGGCCCACACCGGACTGCTTGGCGCCGCCGTACGGCATCTGGTCGGCGCGGTAGGAGGGCACGTCGCCGACGACGACACCGCCGACCTCCAGCGCGCGGTGGGCGCGGAAGGCGACCTGGACGTCGTGGGTGAAGACGCCGGCCTGGAGGCCGTACTTGGAGGAGTTGACGGCCGCGAAGGCCTCGGCCTCGCCGTCCACCTTCTGCACGGTGAGGACGGGTCCGAAGACCTCCTCGCGGGCGATCGTGGCGTCCGCCGGTACGTCGGTGAGGACGGTCGGCGCGTAGGAGGCGCCGTCGCGCTTGCCGCCGGTGAGCAGGGTCGCGCCAGCGGCGACGGCCTCGTCCACCCAGCTCTCGACGCGCTGGGCCGCGTCCTCGCTGACCAGCGGGCCGACGTCGGTCGTGTCGTCGGCCGGGTCGCCGGTCACCTGGGCCTCGACGGCGGCGACGATGCGCGGCAGCAGCCGGTCGTACACGGAGGCGTCCGCGATGACGCGCTGCACCGAGATGCAGGACTGGCCGCCCTGGTAGTTGGAGAAGGTGGCGATCCGGCCGGCGGCCTGGTCGAGGTCCGCGTCGGACGCCCAGTCGCCGAGGACGACGGCCGCGCCGTTGCCGCCCAGCTCCAGGGTGCAGTGCTTGCGCGGCACCGAGTCCATGATCGCGTAACCGACCGTCTCGGAGCCGGTGAAGGAGATGACCGGCAGCCGCTCGTCCTGGACGAGGGCGGGCATCCGGTCGTTGGCGACCGGCAGGATCGACCAGGAGCCGGCGGGCAGCTCGGTCTCGGCGAGCAGGTCGCCGATGATCAGGCCGGACAGCGGGGTGGCCGGGGCGGGCTTGAGGATGATCGGCACGCCGGCCGCGATCGCCGGGGCGATCTTGTGGGCGCACAGGTTCAGCGGGAAGTTGAACGGCGCGATGCCGAGGACGACGCCCTTCGGGAAGCGGCGGGTCAGCGCGAGCCGCCCCTGGCCGCCGAGGTCGGTGTCGAGCCGCTGCGCCTCGCCGCCGTTGAACCGGCGGGCCTCCTCGGCCGCGAACCGGAACACGGAGACGGCCCGGCCGACCTCGCCGCGCGCCCACTTGATCGGCTTGCCGTTCTCGGCGGAGATCAGCTGGGCGATCTCCTCGGTGCGCTCGACGAGCCGCTTGCTGACGTGGTCCAGAGCGGCGGCACGGACGTGGGCCGGGGTGCCGGCGAAGTCCTCGCGGACGGCGTACGCGGCGGCCACGGCCTCCTCGACCTGCGCGTCGGTCGGCACGCTGACCTTGGCGACGAGCCGCCCGTCCCACGGGGAGGTGACGTCGAAGCTGTCCTCGCCGGTGACCTGGCGGCCGGCGAGCCAGAAGGCGTGGGTGGAAGTCATAGGGGCGTTCCCGGCCCTTCCGCGTTGGGGGTTGCTGTGGCTTTCGTGGTCCACGGTAGGCGTGGGAGGGCACCGGGTCGCTTGTCCGACTCGTACGGGTGACCGCCGGGGGCACTCCGGTTTGGCACGTTCGGGTCCGGCGTCAGCGGGGCAGCCGTCTCAGCAGGAGCCACAGCGCGCCGAGCAGCGCCGCGCACAGGCACCAGCTGGCGACCACGTCCAGCGGCCAGTGGTAGCCGCGCCGGACCAGACCGTAGGAGACGGTGAGCACGAGGACGGCCGCCGTGGCCACCGCCGCGCGGCGGGCGGCCGGTGTGCGCAGCCAGGGGAGCAGGATCAGCAGCGAGCCGCCGTAGGCGACGGCCGCGGTCGCCGTGTGCCCCGAGGGGTAGTAGCCGGGGCCCGGCGGCACGACCGGGGTGCCGTACCGGGCGGTCCACGCCTTCAGCGGGACGACGACCAGCGGCACCGCCGCCATCAGGATCATGGCGGCGAAGGACGGCACCCACCACCGTTCACCGCCGGCCGTCCACGCCCGTCGGGCCACGTACACCGCGATCAGCATCAGCACGGGCACGGCGACCGCCACATCACCCAGGTCGGACATCAGCTCGGAGACCCGGTCCGGATGGACGAGGGCCCGGCTGATCCGCTCGTCCAGCCGCAGCAGCGGCCCGTCGACGACGACCTGCCAGGTGATCAGCGCGAGGAGAACGACGGGCACGGGCAACAGGAACACGGGCGGCCTCGCCGGCCGGCCCGCCGGGGCGGGCGTGTCCTGGGTCTGCTGGTCGGAGCGGGGTGGCATGAGGTACACCTTCTCAGCCCCGCCCGGCCCGCAGCGCGTGAACGCGCCTGCGCGGGGAGCGTCCGCGCCGGGCGGCCGCTCCCCGCGCACCGGCGCTCAGGGCCGGGTGGAGGCCGTCGAGCGGCCGCGGAGGCGGGCGATCCTCCTGAGCTTCCTGCCGCCGAGGCGCCGGCCGAGTCCGCGCAGCCCGCTGCCGACCCGCCGCTTGAGCGTCTTCGGCCTGCGCGTCTTCTTCCGCGCGGTGACGTCCAGGCTGAGGTTGCCGTACGCGGTGTAGTACGGCTTGACCGCGAGCCGGCCGCTGCCGCCGCTGGTGGCCGGGGCCAGGTCGGCGGCCTTGCGGGCGCCGAACCGGCGCCGGGTGCTCAGGCCCTGGGTGCGGACGTCGAGGTACACGTCCCACACGCCGTGGGTCAGCGGGCCGCCGTCCAGGGCGCGGGCGGGGTCGAGGTCGGCGGTGAAGCCGGCCGGTCCGGCGTCCGGGTCGGCCGTCGGGACGGGGCGGGTGGGCACGCGGACCTCCTGGCCGTCGCCGCGCCGCCGCAGCACCAGCTCGGTGGCCGGCTCCCGGGTCCGCACCCGCTCGATGAACCCGTGGCCGGACAGCCGGAGCACCCCGCGCCGCCGGCCGCCCCGCCATTGCACGGCGTCCAGCCGGTCGTCCTGGCGCAGTTCGCCGGTGATGTCGTAGCAGGAGTCGGGGATGCCGGCCGTCCCGTCACGGAAGTGGGGGTACGTCGCGTAGGCACGCCCCTGGTCCACGACCACCTCGTGCGCGGGCCGGCGCCGGGCCCGCTCCTCCTTCAGGAACTCGATGACGTCGATCAGCTCCCGGCGCAGTCCGTGGCGCGCGCAGTGGGCGAAGATCCGGTGCGGCGCGGTCAGCTGCGCGTCGAGTTCCGGGGTGTAGAACCGTTCCACCTCCGCCTTGACGACCGCCATGGCCTCGGTCTGCTCGCTCTCCTCCATCAGCGGGAAGCGCCAGGAGAAGGAGTCCAGCAGGCCGCCCCGGAAGGTGCGCAGCAGCGCGGCGTCCCGGACCGGTCCGGGTTCGCTGAGGGCGGCGATCGCGGCCATGATGCGCCGGGCCACCTCGAACCGTTTTCCCAGGTCGCTGTAGCTGCTGGTGATGTTGCCCTGGTCGGCGCGCTTGACCTTGTAATAGCAGTCCTCGTCGGCGACCACGGAGATCACCGAGGCCTGGAGATAGGCCTTGGTGACGAAGAGCCGGTCCTCGCCGATGCGAATGTCCTCGTCGAAGCGCAGCCCGCGTTCCAGCAATAAGGAACGCCGGAAGAGCTTGTGCGGAGTGAGGGCGTTCCAGACGCGGGAGGTGGCCAGGTCGACGACCTCCTGGTTGGACTCGAACATGGAACGGGGCACTTCGCAGTCCACGCCCACGTACTTGCCCAGCACCACGTCGGAGCCGTTGCGCTCGGCCATGTCGATCATCCGGCGCATGGCGTTCGGGCCGAGGTAGTCGTCGGCGTCGAGGAAGAAGACGTAGCGCCCCCGCGCCTGGGCGATCGCGACGTTGCGCGGGCCGCTCGGCCCGCCGGAGTTCCGCTGGTGGACGACACGCACGACCGCCGGGTGCGCGGCGGCGAAGCGGTCGAGTTCCTTTCCTGTGCCGTCCGTCGAGCCGTCGTCGACGGCGAGGCATTCGAGTGTGTGGTCGCCGAGCGACTGCTCGACCACCGACTCCAGACAGCGGGTCAGATACGGCATGGCGTTGTAGGCGCCTATGACGACCGTGACCGTGGGTTCCGACACGACATTCCCCCCTGGAACCGTTCATGACAGATAGGCCATAGATTTACCCTTCGTTTACCGGTTTCGCAAAGTTTTCAACTGTTGCCGGTGTGTTAATAGTTGTTTTCCCGTCAGCCCTTTTGCGTCAGCGGGCGGCTGCCGCGCGGGCGGTGTGCGCCAGGATCGCGGCGGCCAGCGGGGCGTGCACCGGCCGGGGCAGGGCGTGGCCCATGTCCGGGATCTCCACCAGGCGGGCACCCCGGATCACCTGGGCGAGGTGCTGGGCGTGGGGCAGGGGGTAGACCGGCTCGGCGGGGGCCGACACGACGAGGGTGGGCACGTCGGTGCGGGCCAGCCGTTCGGTGCGCACCAGGCCGGCCGTGTCGGCGCGGGCGTGCGCGGTGCCGGCGCGATGATGGCCGGTGTGCTCGACGATCCCGCGCTCCAGGGCGCGGAAGTACGCGGCGTCGAAGGGGATCCGGTCGCCGTTCAGCAGCCGCCAGTGCTCGACCCGGCGGTCCAGTTCGGCCTCGGGGCCGATGTCGTCCGGTTCCGGTCGGGACCACAGCTCCAGCAGCCGGGGGTCGGGGCCCGGCAGGTCCTCGACGGGGACGGCCGTACCGTCCGGCCGCAGCCAGGGGGTTGCGCTCAGCGCCCCGGTGCCGATCAGCGTCGCACTGCGCAGCCGTTCGGGACGGTCGGCGACGAGGAGCTGGGCGAGCGTCCCGCCCATCGACATGCCGACCACATGCGCGCGTTCGGCCCCGAAGGCGTCCAGGACGGCGACGGCGTCCTCGGCGAGCGCGGCGAGGGGGTACGGCCGCTCGTCGTACGCCCAGGTGGAGCGGCCGGTGTCGCGGTGGTCGTAGCGGATGACGCGGTGGCGGGTGGCGAGCAGGTCGGTGAACTCCTCCGGCCAGCCGAGGCCGGAGGCCTGCGCACCCATGATCAGCAGCAGCGGGGGCGCGTCGGCGGGGCCGCGCTCCTCGGCCCAGAGACGGATGCCGGGGGCGGCGTCGACGGTGCGGTCCAAGGTTCCTCCGGAGGGGATCGGGCGAGCGAAGAGCCCAACGAGACGAGGCGAAGCGCGATACGAGACGAGGCACCAGGCGAGACCAGGCCAGGCGATACGAGACGAGACGTACCGTATCGCAATCCCCCGAAAAGAAAGACCCCGAACGAGGTCCGGGGTCGCCTTCCGTGGTCCGTACCGGAGAAGGAGGAAGTGAAGGAGGTCGGCCACCCCGGAACAGGGGGGGTGGTTCCGGGGTGGCCGTCCGGATCGGGACGCAGGCCGCCCCGGGGGGTTTGGGGCGGGCCGCCGTCCGATCGGTGTGGAGATCCGAAGCCGGAGGCTCCGGTTGTGTGCGCGAGGGCACGACCAGGTCGAAGCTGGGGAGGCCCCAACCTGGCTCCGCCCGCAGTCCCCTGCGGGCGGGGTGTATCTCTCATCTGGGTAGAACGTACGGCAGAGGCAGGCGGTGCGACAGTCGCTATCCCGTCCCGCCATCCACCCCGCACACCTTCTTCACACCGTCTGCCGTCCATGGGAACCGGCTGTGCGGGGCCCCGCTCAGATGCGGGCGAAAGCCTGCTCGATGATGTCGAGACCCTCGTTCAGCAGGTCGTCGCCGATGACCAGCGGCGGCAGGAAACGCAGCACGTTGCCGTAGGTGCCACAGGTCAGGACCAGCAGGCCCTCCTGGTGGCAGGCCTTGGCGAGCGCGGCGGTCGCCTCCGGGTTCGGCTCCTTGGTCGTCCGGTCCTTGACGAGCTCGACGGCGATCATCGCGCCGCGGCCGCGGACGTCACCGATGACGTCGAACTTCTCGGCCATGGCGGTGAGGCGGGCCTTCATGATCGCCTCGATGTTCTTCGCCTTGGCGTTGAGGTCCAGCGCCTTCATCGTCTCGATCGAGCCGAGCGCGCCCGCGCAGGCGACCGGGTTGCCGCCGTAGGTGCCGCCCAGGCCACCGGCGTGCGCGGCGTCCATGATCTCGGCGCGGCCGGTCACGGCGGCGAGCGGCAGGCCGCCCGCGATGCCCTTGGCGGTGGTGATCAGGTCCGGGACGATGCCCTCGTCCTCGCAGGCGAACCACTGGCCGGTGCGGCAGAAGCCCGACTGGATCTCGTCGGCGACGAAGACGATGCCGTGGTCGGCGGCGAACTGGCGGACGGCCGGGAGGAAGCCCTTGGCCGGCTCGATGAAGCCGCCCTCGCCGAGCACCGGCTCGATGATGATCGCGGCGACGTTCTCCGCACCGATCTGCTTGTTGATCATGTCGATGGCCTGGGCGGACGCCTCGGCACCGGCGTTCTCCGGGCCGGTCAGCCAGCGGTAGCCGTAGGCGACCGGGACGCGGTAGACCTCGGGCGCGAACGGACCGAAGCCGTGCTTGTACGGCATGTTCTTCGCCGTCAGGGCCATCGTCAGGTTGGTCCGGCCGTGGTAGCCGTGATCGAAGACCACGACCGCCTGGCGCTTGGTGTAAGCGCGGGCGATCTTCACCGCGTTCTCGACGGCCTCGGCGCCGGAGTTGAACAGCGCGGACTTCTTGGCGTGGTCGCCCGGGGTCAGCTCGGCAAGGGCCTCGGCGACCTCCACGTAGCCCTCGTACGGGGTGACCATGAAACAGGTGTGGGTGAAGTCGGCGAGCTGCGCGGAGGCCCGGCGTACGACGGCCTCGGCGGAGGCGCCGACCGAGGTCACGGCGATGCCGGAGCCGAAGTCGATCAGGCGGTTGCCGTCGACGTCCTCGAGGATGCCGCCGTCCGCGCGCGCGGTGAACACCGGCAGCACGGAGCCCACGCCCTGCGCGACCGCGGCGAGGCGGCGGGCCTGAAGCTCCTGCGACTTCGGGCCGGGGATGGCGGTGACGATCCGGCGCTCCTGCGGAAGGGCGGTCATGAGGGGCTCCTGGAGGTTCTGGGGGTGTCCCGCGGTTCTGCGGACGCTTTCCTTCTTTTCTCGCAGGCTAGGACGGGTCATGGGGGGTCGGCATGCTCCATGTGGGCGGTGTCGGCGAGACGGCTTGTCCGCCGTGGACATAGAGGCAAGAGGGAACATCGGTGCGGTACCGGCCGCGTAAGCGGTGAACTCCCCTTGTGGGCGCGTTAGATTGACCGCTGACGGTGGACGGAACGGCTGGTCAGGGGGCAAGGGCGATGGACAGCGACGGGACGCGGGACGCGCGGGGTACGCATGCGAATCCTGTGCCGCGCCCGGCGGGGCCGCCGCGGATGCCCGCGGTGCCGCCCCGGCCGCCCGGCGCGCCGGGCGCCGCGCCCCCGGCACCCCCGGTCCCGTCCTCCGTCGCCGAGTGGCTGAACGAGGAGCGCCCGGCCGCCGGGCCGGGCATCTGGCGGTTCGCCTACCGGCTGCCGAAGGCCGCGCGCGCGGCGGAACGGCTGGCGCCGGTCACCGTGATCGGCATGCTGGTCCCGCTGGTGGTGGCGCTGGTGCTGTGGTCGCTGTGGCGGCAGGGCAGCCTGCCGTACCAGTTCACGCTGCTGCGCCTGTTCACCCCGGGCGACTGGTGGTGGGGCGGCACGATCGCCTCCCCGAAGACCATGGAGGGCGCCGAGGCCCGGGTGGTCTACGACGGTGCCTTCTTCGCCGTCCTGGCCCTGTCCATGGGCCGGCTGGGCAGCTGGCCGGAGGTCGTACGGCACTTCGTGGGCCGCCGCCCGCAGCCGTCCCGGGCGCTGCTCGCCCTGGTGTGCGCCCTGTCCGCGCTGAGCCTGGTGTTCCCCAGCGCGTTCCCGGGCGTGGGCTGGGACGCGCTGCCGGTCGTCGACCCGCTCTTCTCGCTGATCGTCCTGCTCTCCGGCGGCTACGAGCTGTTCGCCTCCGCCCTGTTCACCGACGCGCTGTACACGGTCATGACCCTGCTGATCGTGTGGCCGTTCGCCAAGGTCGGCGGCTGGTGGCCGTACGCGAAGGAACGGCTCGCCGCCCGGCGCGCGGGCGACGGGGCCGCCCCGCCGGCCACCGTCGAGCGGCCGCGCGCCCAGTGGCCCGAGCTGCGGGACGCCGGGCAGCACGAGGCGGCCGAGCTGCTGACCGCCGAGGTGGCCGCCGGGCGGATGAACGACGTGGACTGCGCGCGGGTGCGGCGGTCCTGGACGGCGGGCCTGCCCGAGTTCCGCGAGACGGTGCTGCGTACGGCCGGGGCGGCCTGGGCCCACCCCTCGGGCGCCCGCGACCTGCCCCGGCGCGGCGCGCGCCACGACCTGCTCACCGGGCAGGTGCGCGTCGGCCGCTGGGTGGCCGCCGAGCGCACCCCGCTGCGGTACCACGACGCGGGCGCCGCGCTCGGCCCGGAGGTCCTCGGCACCTCACTGCTCGCCGTCGGCCCGTCCGGCTCCGGCAAGACCCGCTCCCTGGTGGAACCGCTGACCGAGGCCCTGGCCCTCCAGGCACTCACCGGGAGCTGCGCGGTCGTCGCGGTCTCCTCTCCCGGCGGCGGCCCGCTCGGCTCCGACTCCGCGTTCGACGTGATCGTGCGGATCGGCGACCCGTCGTCCGTGCACGACCTGGACCCCTACGCGGAGTCCGACGACCCCGACGAGGCCGCCGCGATCCTCGCCGAGGCGCTGGTCGGCGACCTCGACACGGTGAACGGCCAGAGCGCCGCCACCGCGCTCGCCCAGCTGCTGGGCCCCTACCGGGCCGCGCACGGCCGCTTCCCCGGCCTGCCCGAGCTGCGCGAACTCCTGGAGGGCGAGCCGGGCGCGCTGGCCGCCCTGCGGGAGGCCGTGGCCGGCGACGACGTGATGCGCCGCGAGGTGGAGGCGCGCGCCCGGCAGACGGGCACCCCGGGGGACCCGGGCCGCGCCCTCGCCGACCGGCTGGCCCTGCTGAACCGGCCGGTGTTCGCCGGGTTCTTCGGCGGCG
Organism: Streptomyces phaeofaciens; assembly: GCF_014648915.1. Classification (GTDB taxonomy): domain Bacteria; phylum Actinomycetota; class Actinomycetes; order Streptomycetales; family Streptomycetaceae; genus Streptomyces; species Streptomyces phaeofaciens. The sequence continues at coordinate 100,872 of NZ_BMSA01000016.1, forward strand.
GTGGCGAGACGCACCGGGCGTTCTCGCTGCGCGCCGTCGCCCACCACCCGCTGCGGGTCCGCGTCGACCTGCCCGAACGCGGCCACGAGGAGGCCGGCCGGCTGATCACCCGGCTGGTCCTGGCCCAGTTCCACACCGTCGTCCGGGAGAGCCGGCGCACCCACTTCGCCTGCCTGGTCCTGGACGACGCCACGGGGGCGGTCACCGCCGAGTCGGTGCGCCGGATCCAGCGGCTGCGCTCGCAGAACGCGGGCGTGGTGCTCACCCTGCGTACGGTCGGCGACGTCCCGGAGGCCCTGCACGGGCCGCTGTACGGAGCGGTGGGCTGCCGGATGGCGTTCTGCGGGATCACCACCTGGGACGGCAGCCGGTTCGCGCAGACCTGGGGAACCGAGTGGGTGGAGACCACGGAGGTCGCCAAGCACACCGTCTTCGCCGACCAGCCGATGACCCGGGCCATCCACGCCCTGCGCAAGCTCGTCACCGGCAAGGCCGTGACCACGGACGCGGTGACCGTGCGCCAGGTCGAGCGGGAACGCTGGTCGGCCTCCCGGCTGGCGCACGAGGTGCCGCCGGGGCACGCGGTGCTGTCCCTGACGACCGTGCGGGGCGAGCACGCGCCGCCGCTGCTGGTGGACCTGCGGGGCTGAAGCGGGGGCCGGGGATCTCTCCGGTGAGGCAGAATCGGCAGAGGCCCTTCGTACGAAGCGGCCAACGAATCACCCCGTACGGACCGGCCGAGGGATCATCCCTCACGGACCGGCCGGGGGATCATCCCGCCGCCGCTCCCTCCACCTCCGCCCCGCCGCCCCTCCCTCCCTGAAGGCCTCATGCCTCCCACGCTCGCCTCGCTCGTCCACCATTCCGCGCTGAAACTGACCGTGCGGGCGGGCGGGGACCGCCTGGACGTGCCGGTGCGGTGGGCGCACGTCAGCGAGCTGGCGGACCCCGTGCCGTACATGGAGGGCGGGGAGCTGCTGCTGATCACCGCGCTGAAGCTGGACGCGGAGGACCCGCAGGCCATGCGGCGCTATGTGAAGCGCCTGGCGGGGGCCGGGGTGGTCGGGCTGGGCTTCGCCGTCGGGGTCAACTACGAGGAGATCCCCGAGGCGCTCGTCGAGGCCGCCGAACAGGAGGGGCTGCCGCTGCTGGAGGTGCCCCGGCGCACCCCGTTCCTCGCGATCAGCAAGGCGGTGTCGGCGGCGATCGCGGCGGACCAGTACCGGGCGGTGACGGCCGGGTTCGCGGCTCAGCGGGAGCTGACGAAGCAGGCGCTGGCGGACGGCCCCGAGGGGCTGCTGGCCGCGCTCGCCGCGCAGGTCGACGGCTGGGCGGCGCTGTACGACGCCTCGGGCGCCGTCGTCGCGGCCGCGCCGGACTGGGCGGTGCGGCGGGCGGCCCGGCTGACGGCGGAGGTGGAACGGCTGCGCGAGCGGGCGGCGCCGGCCTCGGCGGTGGTCGGCGGCCCGGACGCCGAGCACGACGACCGGGTCGAGCTGCACTCCCTGGGCACCGGCCGGCGCCCGCGCGCCGCGCTCGCGGTCGGTACGGCGGCGGCGCCGGGCACGGCGGAGCGGTACGCCGTGCACTCGGCGATCGCCCTGCTCACCCTCACCACCGAACGCTCCCGCTCGCTGCACGCGGCGGAGCAGCGGATCGGCGCGGCGGTGCTGCGGATGCTGCTGGCGAGCGAACCGGACCATGCGCGGGCCGTCGCCGGCGGCCTGTACGGCGCGCTGCTCGACGCGCCGTTCCGGGTGATCGTGGCCGAGCCGTCCTCGGCGGCGGGCCGGGCGCAGGCCGAGGGAGCGGAACGCGTGGCCGGGAGGGTGTCCGGCGGGGCGGCCGCCGAGCCGGCCGGGGACGCGCTCGGCGGGCTCGCCGAGGCCGTCGAGTCGGCGGCCGCCCGGTCCGGCGAGACGGTGCTGGTGGTACCCGAGGGCGAGCGGCTGGTGGTGCTGGCGGCGGACGGGGGCGCGGCGGTCACGGCGGCCACACGGTACGCGACGGCGCTGGAGGGGGCGCGGGCGGCGGGCGAGAACCGCGAGGAGGACGAGCCGGTCGTCGGGCTGTCGGCGCCGGCCGGGCCGATCGCGGCGGCCACGGCGTACAAGCAGGCCGAGCAGGCGCTGTCGGTGGCGCGGCGCAGGGGCCGGGTGTTCGTGGAGCACGAGCAGGTCGCGGCGGGCTCCGTGCTGCCGCTGCTGGCGGACGACGCGGTCCGGGCGTTCGCGGACGGTCTGCTGCGGGCGCTGCACGAGCACGACGCGACCGGCCGAGGCGATCTGGTCGCCTCGCTGCGCGCCTGGCTCTCGCGGCACGGCCAGTGGGACGCGGCGGCGGCCGAACTGGGCGTCCACCGGCACACCCTGCGCTACCGGATGCGGCGCGTGGAGGAGATCCTGGGCCGCTCGCTCGACGACCCGGACGTCCGGATGGAGCTGTGGCTGGCGCTGAAGGCGACGGCGCCGGACCGCTGACCGACGCCGCCTGACGGGTCGCCGCCCCGCGGGGTCCGCGCCGGCCGCACGGGCGGCCGACGTGAGGTGACCGGCTGCGCCTCCCGGTCGGGGGCGTGGCGGTGTGGGGCCCCGACCAGGTCGGTGGCCGGGACAGGCTCGTCCGCACGGCCGGTCGTCTCCGCCCGGCCAGGATCCACCGGTCGTCCCCGCCCGGCCAGGATCCACGGGTCGACCTCGCCCGGCCGGGATCCGGACGGCAGGCCCTACTCGTCCGTTCCGCGGGCCAGGCTCGCCGCCGCCTCGTGCATGGCGAGTTCGAGGAGCGCCGGGTCGGTCAGGGTGCCGGACCCGTCGGGCTGCACCAGCCAGCGGACGCCACGGGTGGAGCGGCCCGGGTACGGCACGACGATCCAGGTGCCGGCGCCGGCCGTGCGGATGCCGGTGCCGATCCAGCGGGCGGCCGTGCCGGGCGGCACGAGGAACCCCATGCGGTCGTCCCCGAAGTCGACGAGCACGGGGCCCGGCCGGTCGAGGATGCGGGTGAGCACGTCGAGCGTGGGGTAGCCGAGTTCACCCGGCAGGATGAGTACGTCCCAGGCCCTGCCCGCCGGCAGCAGCGCCACCCCCAGGGGGTTGCGCTCCCATTCCCAGCGGCAGGACTCGGGATCCGGTGCGACGGATGCCAGCCATTCGACCGCCGTCTTCGCCCCAGCCATGAGAAGACCTCCCTCTCTCCCGTGGACGCGGACGCGCCACGAGGGGGAGAGGGAGGTCTCCGGTGAGCATTACGCGGGTTGCGACACCCCGTTGAAGTGACCCGGGTCACATTCCGTCGGGGCGGGCGGGGTCAGCTGTCGAATCCGAGGCCCAGCCGGTCCATGGTCCGCAGCCACAGGTTGCGCCGCCCGGCCTGCGCGTCGGCCCGCGCCAGCGACCACTTGGTGAGCGCGATGCCGGTCCAGGCGAACGGCTCGGGCGGGAAGGGCAGCGGCTTGCGGCGGACCATCTCCAGCCGGGTGCGCTCGGTGCTCTCCCCCGACAGCAGGTCCAGCATCACCTCGGCGCCGAACCGGGTCGCGCCGACGCCCAGCCCGGTGTAGCCGGCCGCGTAGGCGACCTTGCCCTGGTGTGCCGTGCCGAAGAACGCCGAGAAGCGTGAGCAGGTGTCGATCGCGCCGCCCCACGCGTGCGAGAAGCGGACGCCCTCCAGCTGCGGGAAGCAGGTGAAGAAGTGCCCGGCGAGCTTGGCGTACGTCTCCGGCCGGTCGTCGTACTCGGCGCGCACCCGGCCGCCGTACGGGTAGATGGCGTCGTACCCGCCCCACAGGATCCGGTTGTCGGCGGACAGCCGGAAGTAGTGGAACTGGTTGGCGGAGTCGCCGAGCCCCTGGCGGTTCTTCCAGCCGATCGCGCCGAGCTGTTCGGCGCTGAGCGGTTCGGTCATCAGGGCGTAGTCGTAGACCGGGACGGTGTACGCCCGCACCCGCTTGACCAGGTTGGGGAAGATGTTCGTGCCGAGCGCGACGTGCCGGGCGTGGACGCGTCCGTACGGGGTGCGGACGGCCATGCCGGCGCCGTACGGCTTCAGCGTCAGGGCCGGGGTGTGCTCGTAGACGCGGACGCCGAGGCGGACGCAGGCCTGCTTCAGGCCCCAGGCGAGCTTGGCGGGGTGGAGCATGGCCACACCCCTGCGGTCGTACAGGCCCGCCTCGAAGGTGGGCGAGGCGACCTGTTCGCGGACCGCGTCGGCGTCGAGGAACTCGATGCCGACGGCGAGACCCTTGCGCTCGATCTCCTCGTACCAGTCGCGCAGTTCCCACGCCTGGTAGGTCTCGGTCGCGACGTCGATCTCACCGGTGCGCTCGAAGTCGCAGTCGATGCCGTGCCGGGCGATCGCCGCCTCGATCTCGTCGAGGTTGCGCGCGCCCAGCTCCTGGAGCGTGTGGATCTCGTCGGGCCAGCGGGCGAGCCCGTTGGGCAGCCCGTGGGTGAGGGAGGCCGCGCAGAAGCCTCCGTTGCGGCCCGAGGCGGCCCAGCCCACCTCGCGGCCCTCCAGCAGCACCACGTCCCGCTGCGGCTCGCGCTCCTTGGCGACGAGCGCGGTCCACAGTCCGCTGTACCCGCCGCCGACGACCAGCAGATCGCAGGTCTCGGCGCCGGTGAGCGCGGGCTCGGGGTGGGGCTTGCCGGGATCTTCCAGCCAGTACGGGACCGGCTGCGCTTCGGAAAGCGACCGCATCCAGTTGTCGTTGTTCTCAGTGCCACGGCTCATGGCGCTTGGGGCCATGATTTCAACTCCCTACAGGGGCTTATGCCTTTTGTCTGTTACGGCGATTGCTGATGACCATCGAGGTCAGGACGAACAGTACGGCGACGAGGAACATGGCCGTACCGATGACATTGATCTGAACGGGTGTGCCGCGCTGCGCCGAACCCCAGACGAACATGGGGAAGGTGACGGTCGAGCCCGCGTTGAAATTGGTGATGATGAAATCGTCGAAGGAGAGCGCGAAGGCGAGCAGCGCGCCCGCGGCGATTCCGGGGGCCGCGATCGGCAGGGTGACCCGCAGGAACGTCTGCGCCGGGCCGGCGTAGAGGTCCTGGGCCGCCTGTTCCAGTCGCGGGTCCATCGACATGACACGCGCCTTGACGGCCGTCACGACGAAGCTGAGGCAGAACATGATGTGGGCGATCAGGACCGTCCAGAAACCCAACTGAGCACCCAGGTTGAGGAACAGGGTGAGCAGCGAGGCGGCCATGACGACCTCGGGCATGGCCATGGGCAGGAAGATCAGCGAGTTGACGGCGCCCCGCGCGCGGAAGCGGTAACGGACCAGCGCGAAGGCGATCATCGTGCCGAGGACGGTCGCGCCGAGCGTCGCCCAGAACGCGATCTGCAGGCTGAGCGACAGCGAGCCGCACATTCCGGCGACACCGCAGGGGTCTTTCCAGGCTTCGGTGGAGAACTGCTGCCACTGATAGTTGAAGCGCCCCTTCGGCTTGTTGAAGGAGAACACCGTGACCACGACATTGGGCAGCAGCAGATAGCCGAGGGTCAGAAGTCCCGCGATGACGACCAGGTTGCGCCTGAACCAGTTGACGAAGGGCATTTAGACCAGATCCTCCGTCCCCGACCTGCGGATGTAGAAGGTGACCATGAAAAGAATCGCGGCCATGAGGATGAAGGAGAGGGCCGCTGCCGTCGGGTAGTCCAGGACGCGCAGGAACTGCGTCTGGATCACGTTTCCGATCATGCGGGTGTCGGTCGAGCCGAGGAGTTCGGCGTTCACGTAGTCGCCGGCCGCCGGGATGAAGGTCAGCAGCGTGCCGGAGACGACACCCGGCATCGACAGCGGGAAGGTGACCTTGCGGAAGGTGGTGATCGGCCGGGCGTACAGATCGCCGGCCGCCTCGTGCAGCCGCCCGTCGATGCGCTCCAGCGAGGTGTAGAGCGGCAGGACCATGAACGGCAGGAAGTTGTACGTCAGACCGCACACGACCGCGAGCGGTGTGGCGAGGACCCGGTCCCCGGCGGTCCAGCCGAGCCAGCTGGTGACGTCCAGGACGTGCAGCGTGTTGAGGACGCCGACGACCGGCCCGGAGTCCGCGAGGATCGTCTTCCAGGCGAGGGTGCGGATCAGGAAGCTGGTGAAGAACGGCGCGATCACCAGGATCATGATCAGGTTCCGCCAGCGGCCGGCGCGGAACGCGATCAGATAGGCCAGCGGATAGCCCAGCACCAGGCACAGGACCGTGGCGGAGGCCGCGTAGAGCACCGAGCGCAGGAACTGCGGCCAGTACTCGCTCAGCGCGTCCCAGTAGGTCGCGAAGTGCCAGGTGACCTTGTAGCCCTCCTCCAGGGAGCCCGTCTGCACGGACGTGGAGGCCTGGTAGATCATCGGCAGCGCGAAGAAGACGAGCAGCCAGAGCAGTCCGGGCAGCAGCAGCCAGTACGGCGTCCAGCGGCCCCGCTTGCGGGGTGGCTTCTTCTCGGCGGCCGTGGGGGCCAGAGGCGGGGGCGCCTCGGTGAGCGTCGCCATCAGACCGCCGCCTCTTCCTGGATGCCGGCGTCGATGTCCTGGGCCGCGTCGAGCCCGAAGGTGTGGGCGGGACTCCAGTGCAGGACCACGTCGGCGCCGGGGACCAGCCGGGCGTCGCGCTCGATGTTCTGGGCGTAGACCTCGAACTCGGGGCAGACCTGGCTGTCGATGACGTACTGGGTGGAGACGCCGATGAACGACGAGTGGGCGATCCTGCCGGTGATCCGGTTGCGGTTCTCGGGTATCTCACCCGCCGCGTCGGCGTGGACCAGCGAGATCTTCTCCGGACGGACGCCGACCAGCACCTTGCCGCCGGCCGTGGTGGGCGCGGAGCAGCGGGCCTCGGGCAGGACCAGCTTGCCGCCGCCCGCCTTGAGGACGATGTCGTCCCCGCTCTTGGTGTCCACCTCGGCCTCGATGAGGTTGGAGGTGCCGAGGAAGTTGGCGACGAACGTGGTCTGCGGGTTCTCGTACAGGTCCGCGGGCGAGCCGAGCTGTTCGACACGGCCCGCGTTCATCACCGCGACCGTGTCGGCCATCGTCATGGCCTCCTCCTGGTCGTGGGTGACGTGCACGAAGGTGATGCCGACCTCGGTCTGGATGCGCTTGAGCTCCAGCTGCATCTGGCGGCGCAGCTTGAGGTCGAGGGCGCCGAGGGGCTCGTCGAGGAGGAGCACCTTCGGGTGGTTGATGAGCGCGCGGGCCACGGCGACGCGCTGCTGCTGGCCGCCGGAGAGCTGGTGCGGCTTCTTGCGCGCCTGCTCACCGAGCTGGACCAGCTCCAGCATGTCCTCGACCTGCTTCTTCACGCTCTTGATGCCGCGCCGGCGCAGGCCGAAGGCGACGTTCTCGAAGATGTCGAGGTGCGGGAAGAGGGCGTAGGACTGGAAGACGGTGTTCACCGGGCGCTTGTACGGCGGGAGGGCCGTGACGTCCTGGTCGCCGAGGTGGACGGTGCCGGCGGAAGGTTCCTCCAGGCCGGCGATCATGCGCAGGGTGGTGGTCTTGCCGCAGCCGGAGGCGCCGAGCAGGGCGAAGAACGAGCCCTGCGGGACGGTCAGGTCCAGCGGATGGACGGCGGTGAAGGAGCCGTAGGTCTTGCTGATGCCGGACAGACGGACGTCGCCGCTGCCGTTGTCGGTGGTCTTCATCGTCGTCACGCCCCAGTGAGCTTCGCGAACTTCGCCTCGTAGGCCGTCTCTTCCTTCGCGCTCAGGGAGCGGAAGGCGTGGGACTTCGCCTGCATGGCCTTGTCGGGGATGATCAGCGGATTCTCCGCCGCATCCGGGTCGATCTTCGCGAGATCGTCCTTCACGCCGTCGACGGGACAGACGTAGTTGATGTAGGCGGCCAGTTCGGCGGCCGCCGCCGGCTCGTAGTAGTAGTCGATCAGCCGCTCGGCGTTCGTCTTGTGCCGCGCCTTGTTGGGGATCAGCAGGTTGTCGCTGGAGGTCACGTAACCGCTGTCCGGGATGACGAAGTCGACGTCGGGGCTGTCCGCCTTGAGCTGGACCACGTCACCGGCCCAGGCGATACAGGCCGCGAAGTCGCCGCTGGTGATGTCGGACGTGTAGTCGTTGCCCGTGAAGCGGCGGATCTGGCCGCTGTCGACGCCCTTCTGGATCCGGGCGATGGCCGCGTCGTAGTCGTCGTCGGTGAACTTCCCCGGGTCCTTGCCCATGTCCAGCAGGGTCATGCCGATGCTGTCGCGCATCTCGGTGAGGAAGCCGACCCGGCCCTTGAGCTTGGGGTTGTCCAGCAGGTCGGAGACCGACTTCACCTCGACCCCGTCGAGCGCCTTCTTGTTGTAGGCGATGACCGTGGAGATGCCCTGCCAGGGGTACGAGTACGCCCGGCCCGGGTCCCAGTCGGGGCTGCGGAACTGCTGCGACAGGCCCGCGTACGCGTGCGGCAGGTTGGACGGGTCCAGTTTCTGGACCCACCCCAGGCGGATCAGGCGGGCGGCCAGCCAGTCGGTGAGGACGATCAGGTCGCGGCCGGTGTCCTGGCCCGCGGCGAGCTGCGGCTTGATCTTGCCGAAGAACTCGTTGTTGTCGTTGATGTCCTCGGTGTACTTGACCTTGATCCCGGTCCGCTCGGTGAAGGCGTCGAGCGTGGGGTGGTGCTTGCCGCTGTCGTCGACGTCCATGTACTCGGTCCAGTTGGAGAAGCTGACGGTCTTCTCCTTCGCCGAGTGGTCGTCGGCGGACGTGCCGCCCTCGGTCTTGCCGGCCGCGGGTATCCCGCAGCCGCTGAGTGCCCCGAGGCCGCCCAGGGTGAGCGCGCCGCCGGCGGAGGCGCGCAGCAGCGAACGGCGGGTCATGGCGGCCCTGCCGTTGCGCAGACTGCGCCGTACGGCGGCCACTTGGGCCGGGCTCAGGCGGTCGGGCTCGTACTGCTCCATGCGCGTGGTGCCCTTTCGGGAGGTCCGGCCGTGGTCGTCGGCCGATCGTCGTCGCTTATGAGTCCCCGAAGATGGTGCGGTGCCAGGGCTTCCGGGCGACCGCCGTGTTGTCGAACATGACGTGCTTGATCTGTGTGTACTCCTCGAACGAGTACGCCGACATGTCCTTGCCGAAGCCGGATGCCTTGTACCCGCCGTGGGGCATCTCGCTGATGATCGGGATGTGGTCGTTGACCCACACACACCCGGCCTGAATCTCCCTCGTCGCCCGGTTCGCCCGGTAGACGTCCCGGCTCCAGGCGGAAGCCGCGAGCCCGTACGGGGTGTCGTTGGCCAGCCGGATGCCCTCGTCGTCGCTGTCGAAGGGCAGGACGACCAGCACCGGCCCGAAGATCTCGGACTGGACGACCTCGCTGTCCTGGGCCGCGTCCGCGATCAGGGTGGGGAGATAGTACGCGCCGTTCTTGAGATCGCCCAGGGGGGTCTCGCCACCGGTCACCACGCGCGCGTAGCCGCGCGCCCGGTCGACGAAACCGGCGACACGGTCGCGCTGGACGTGCGAGACCAGGGGGCCGAGGTCGGTGCCGGGGGCGAACGGGTCGCCGACCCGGACGGTCTCCATGAGGGCGGCCGTCCGCTCGACGAACGCCTCGTAGAGAGGACGCTGCACGTACGCGCGCGTGGCGGCGGTGCAGTCCTGGCCGGTGTTGATGAGGGCGCCCGCGACCGCGCCGTTGGCGGCGGCCTCCAGGTCGGCGTCGTCGAAGACGACGAAGGGGGCCTTGCCGCCCAGCTCCAGGTGGAGGCGCTTGACCGTGGCCGTGGCGACCTCGGCGACCCGCTTGCCGACGGCGGTGGAGCCGGTGAAGGAGGTCATCGCCACGTCGGGGTGGCCGACCAGGTGCTCGCCGGCCTCCCGCCCGGTGCCGGTGACGATGTTGATCACGCCGTCGGGGATCCCGGCCGCCGTCGCCGCCTCGGCGAACAGCAGCGAGGTGAGCGGGCTGAGCTCGGCGGGCTTCAGGACGATGGTGTTGCCCGCGGCGATCGCCGGGAGGATCTTCCACGCGGCCATCTGGAGGGGGTAGTTCCAGGGGGCGATGGAGCCGACGACACCAATGGGCTCGCGGCGGACGTACGAGGTGTGGTCACCGGAGTACTCGCCCGCGGACTGGCCCTGGAGATGGCGGGCGGCGCCGGCGAAGAACGCGGTGTTGTCGATCGTCCCCGGGACGTCGAACTCCCGGGTCAGCTTCAGCGGCTTGCCGCACTGGAGGGACTCGGCGCGCGCGAGATCGTCGGCGCGGTCGGCGAGGACGGCGGCGAAGCGGTGCAGGGCGTCGGAGCGCTCGCCCGGGGTCGCGCCGGCCCAGCCGGGGAAGGCGGCGCGGGCGGCGGCGACGGCCGCGTCCACGTCGGCCGTGGAGGCCAGTGCGTAGGTGAGGACCTCCTCGCCGGTGGCCGGGTCGACGACGGTGTGCTCGCGGCCCGAGGTGCCGTGGGTGAGACGGCCCGCGATGTACTGGGCGCCGTCCTTGAATCGTTCCTGTGCGGGGAACCGGTCCTGCATGTCCCTCTCCTCCGCCTTTGCCCCCTCGCTCACGGAGGGCGGGTGGCGTAGCTCCAGCTCGATTTGAGTGACGATCCTGACAGAGCGATAGCACTCCAACAAGTGATTCCGTTGTTGCCTTTTGGTTACGCGACGGAATCTGTCGACCAGGTGTCGAGTCGAGACGGAAAAGGCAGGACGGAGTGTCAGTGGTGCCTGCCATGCTGGCGTGCATGGAGATGATCGATGACAGGGAGGCCCTGGTCAGCACGGTCCGGGCGGGCACGCGGGTGAAGTATCTGCTCTTCTGGGGGCACCGCCCGCTGCCGGACGGCCGGCTGGGCGCGAGCTGCCTGAGCCAGTGGTGGCCGTCACCCTTCGTGGTCGGTCCGGACACCTACGCGACGGCCGAGCACTGGATGATGGCGGAGAAGGCACGGCTGTTCGACGACGCGGAGGCGGAGCGGCGGGTGCTGGCCGCCGGACACCCCTCGGAGGCCAAGAAGGCGGGGCGTCTGGTCCGCGGTTTCGACGAGGAGACGTGGCAGCGGGAGCGGTTCCGGATCGTGGTCGAGGGCAGCGTCCACAAGTTCGCCTCGAATCCGCGGCTGCGGTCGTTCCTGCTGGGCACGGGTGAGCGGGTCCTGGTGGAGGCGAGCCCCGTGGACCGCGTGTGGGGCATCGGCCTCGCGGCGGACGACGACGCGGCGACGGACCCGCAGCGGTGGCGGGGTCCGAACCTCCTGGGCTTCGCCCTGATGCAGGCCCGGCGACGGCTCAGAGAGCAGTAGCCGGTACGTCGCTCACGGGGCCCAGAGGAACAGGGTTCCCAGGCCGATGCCGAGCACGATGCCCACGGTGCCGCAGATGATGCCGGCCAGGGCCTGACCGGGGTTGGTGGCCTCGCCGCGCCTGGCCTTGCCCCGGCCGACGGCGCCGAAGACGACACCGAGGATGCCGAGGATGATCGCCACCGGCCACAGGCAGAACACCGCGGCCGAGATGATCCCGAGCACCAGCCCGGTGATGCCCATCCCGTTGCTCTCGGCCGCCCCGGGCCAGCCGAAGTAGCCGGGGTGCTGGTGCGGGTAGCCGCCGGGATAGCCGTAGGGGACCTGTCCCGGGCCGTCGGGGGCGATGGGCGGCGGAGGGACCGACCCGTCCTGGACGGGGGGCGCGAAGGGGTTGGGGGGCGGGCCGCCCGCCGCGGTGGCCGGGTGGGGCGGCGGGAAGGAGCCCAGGGCGCCCGGGCCGGCCCAGGGCTGCGCGGGGGTGTCCGGGGTGACGCCCGGCAGCGAGGTCACGGTCATCTGATCGTGGACGGACGGCTGCGCCGCCTGCGGTGCGGCCGGGGCGGGGGTGAGCGGCTCGTTCGAGGCGAGGGTGCCCCCGGGCCCGCCCGGCGCGGCCCAGGGACTCGGCGCGGCCCCCTTGTCCAGCGGCACCTTCGGACCCGCATCCTGCGGACCGCCGTCCTCGTCGGAAGCGGGCGCGGGCCACGGATCGCGGCCGGCGTCACCGGCCGGAGTCGGCGCGTCGTCGGACATGCGCGGGTTCCCCCCATCAGTCGTACGTTCCGTCATGCTACGGCCCCGGGATGAGGGGGCGGGGCAGGGGCCGGACGGGGGCCCTGGGACGGGAGGGGTGGGAGGGGCCGGGGGGAGGAACGGCGGCCGGCGGCGAGCGGGGGCCGTGACGGGCGGCCACTCCCGGGCTGCCCGTCACCCCGGGAGAGACCCGGCGGCCGCAAACGGCACGTACCGGGCGGCGCCGACCGGCAGGGGCCTGGCAGCCGTGCCCGGCAGCCTCCCCCACAGGCACCGGCACAGACCCGGCAGCCGTGACCGACGGGACCGCACGGCCGAGCACGTCGATCGGTCGGCTGACCCTGACGGGTCGGAGGCGAGCCCACCGGGCCGGACGCTCGGTCGGCCGAGCCCGCCGCTCGGTCGGGCCGGTCGGCCGAAACCCACCGGTTCCCTCGGGCGAACTCACCGGTTCCCTCGGCCGAACCCGCCGGTTCCCTCGGGCGAGCCCGCCGGATCGGTCAGGGGCGAGAGCCGGTTCGCACGGCCTCCGCCTACGATGATCCCGACCCACCGATCAGCCGATCACCCGCGTCCCGTCCGGCCCGAGGGCCCGGGGCGCCGTCCCGGGGAGGACATCTTGACCGATCGCTTCGACGCTTCCGCCGTGCCCGCAGGGCCCACTTCGTCGGCCGCGGCCGGCGCCCGTGACCTGCACGGTTTCATCGCGGGGCTGCCCAAGGCCGAACTGCACGTCCATCACGTCGGCTCCGCCTCCCCCCGGATCGTGGCCGAGCTGGCCGCCCGCCACCCCGACTCCAAGGTGCCCTCGGACCCCGAGGCCCTGGTCGACTACTTCACGTTCACGGACTTCGCGCACTTCATCGACGTGTACCTGTCGGTCGTGGACCTCATCCGCACCCCGGAGGACGTCCGGCTGCTGACCTACGAGGTCGCCCGCGACCTGGCCCGGCAGCAGGTGCGGTACGCCGAGCTGACCATCACGCCGTTCTCCTCCACCCGGCGCGGGATCGACGAGCTGGCGTTCATGGAGGCGATCGAGGACGCGCGCAAGGCGGCCGAGACCGAGTTCGGGACCGTACTGCGCTGGTGCTTCGACATCCCCGGCGAGGCCGGGCTGGAGTCGGCCGAGGAGACCACGCGGCTGGCCACCACCGACCGTCTCCGCCCGGAGGGCCTGGTCTCGTTCGGGCTCGGCGGCCCCGAGATCGGCGTACCGCGCCCCCAGTTCAAGCCCTACTTCGACCGGGCGATCGCGGCCGGCCTGCGTTCGGTGCCGCACGCCGGCGAGACCACCGGTCCGGAGACGGTGTGGGACGCGCTCACCTACCTGCGCGCCGAGCGCATCGGGCACGGCACCAGCTCCGCCCAGGACGAGAAGCTGCTCGCGCACCTCGCCGAGCACCGCATCGCGCTGGAGGTGTGCCCGACCTCCAACATCGCCACCCGCGCGGTCCGCACCCTCGACGAGCACCCGATCAAGGAGTTCGTGAAGGCCGGCGTCCTGGTCACGATCAACTCCGACGACCCGCCGATGTTCGGCACCGACCTCGACAACGAGTACGCGGTCGCCGCCCGTCTCCTCGACCTCGACGAGCGGGGCGTCGCCGACCTGGCGAAGAACGCGGTCGAGGCGTCCTTCCTCGACGACGCCGGCAAGGCACGTGTCCGGGGCGAGATCGACACGTACACGGCCGGGTGGCTCGCCCCCTGACGTCACAATGGGCCCATGCAGACCGTGACTGCCGTGGCCCATCGCGGCGACCCGTACCGCTTCCGTGAGAACACGATCGACTCGCTGCGTTCCGCGCTCGACCGCGGCGCGGACGCCGTCGAGTTCGATGTACGGCTCACCCGGGACGGCGTGCCCGTGCTGCTGCACGACGCGACGCTGAAGCGGCTGTGGGGCCTGGACCGGCCGCTGCGGTCGCTGTCGGCGGCCGAGGTGCGGGGGCTGACGGCGGGCGGGGTGCCGACCCTCGCGGAGGCGCTCGCGGCGACCGACGGCACCCGGGTGATGCTCGACCTGCCCGGCACCCGGGAGCCGCGGGCGGCCCGCCGGGTGGTGGACGCCGTACGGGAGGCCGGAGCGGCCGACCGCGCCTACTACTGCGCCGACGCCACCGCGATGCTCGCCGTCCGCGCGGCCGACCCGGCCGCCGAGATCGCGCTGACCTGCACCAGCCTGGCACCCCCGCGGCCCGTCCTGCTGGCCGCGGTCAAGCCCCGCTGGCTCAACTACCGCTTCTCGCTGGCCGACCGCGACCTGGCGGCCCGGGTCCACCACGGCGGCCATCTGCTCTCCGTATGGACGCCGGACACCCGCCGCTCCATGCGCCGCCTCATCGACCTGGGCGTCGACTCGATCACCACCAACCGCATCGACGCCCTCACGGCTGTACGCAAGCAGGGCTAACAGGCGCGGGGGCCCGCGTGGGTCAGCGGGGGTGCGATCGCCTGGGCGTCCGCACCCTCCCCCACCCACAGTCCGATCAGCAGCGCCGCCGTCGCCTCGACCAGCCCGGCCCGGTCCAGCCCCCCGGCGTTCAGGGGCTCGCAGCCCAGGTCGCGGACGAGCCGGCGCACGACGGACAGGGCCGGCGGGGAGTCGCCGCACAGGGGGACGGCGAGCGGACGGCCGTCGAAGACCGGCGGGTCGAGGCGCCAGACGTCGACATGGCAGAGGTTGAAGGCCTTGACGACCCGGGCGGCGGGCGCGGCGGCCGCGATGCGTTCGGCGGCCGACGGTCCGCCCGCCGTGAGCAGCCGGAAACCGGGACCCACCGGGTTGGTGCAGTCGATCAGCACCCGCCCGCGCAGTACGTCCGCGAGCCCGGCGACGACCTCGGCCGCCGCCCCGTACGGCAGCGCGAGCAGCACCGCGTCCGTCCCGGACTCCGCCGCCTCGCGCAGCCCGCCCGACCGGCCGCCGGCCACCACCCGGTGCCCGGCGCGCCGCCACCCGGTGCCCAACGCGTCCGCCATCGCTCCGTTGCCGAGGATTCCTATTCTCATGTCCGGGACTGTAGGAAGCCGCTCGGGCACCATTCGGTACGTGACCTCGGACCAGGGATTCCTCGCCGACTGCCGTGCCCGGCTCGCCTTCGACCTGCTCGCGCACACCTGGAACGCGGTGGTGCTGTGGGCGCTGCGCGAGGGCCCGGTGCGCCACGGCGAACTGCGCGGGCGCATCGGCGGGATCAGCCAGAAGGTGCTGACGGAGACGCTGCGGCGGCTGGAGTTCAACGGGCTCGTCGACCGCCGCGCGCACGGCGGTGCCCCGCCCCGCGTCGAGTACGAACTGACGCCGCTCGGACGGACGTTGCTCCCGGCGATCGACGCGGTCGGCGCCTGGGCCTTCGAGCACGGGGACGACGTGCTGGCGGCCCAGGACCGCCATGGGCACCCGCGGGGGCACGCCGCTACGGACGGGAGTGCTGGGGCACCGTCGCCGGATCGGCCGGGGGGTCGCGGGTGACGTACTGCGGGACGGGGGTGTCGTCGCCGCCGGTGTCGCGGACGAGGCCGTACCGCTTCGCGCCCTGTGCCGGCCCGGTCCCGATGTCCTTCGTGACCGCGTCCCGGCCCGACGGGAAGACGCTCAGGCCGTAGTCGGCGCCCCGCTCGCGATGTCGGAGATCACACCCAGGGGACGGGCGACACGGCCGGCGGATAACACTTTTTCCGGCCGGCGGCCCGGGCAGGTGCGCGCACGCGTGCTCAAGCGGCCGCCACGGCCCAGGTGTTCGGGCCGAGCCGCTCCAGCCGCTTGATCTTCTGCCGGACGACGTACAGCGGGACGACCCCGAACACCCCGAACGACATGTCGATCACGCTCCACCAGAAGGGGATCCCGCGGATCGGTCCGCAGATCAGCGCGAGCGGAACGATGCCGGCGCAGGCGATCATCGCGAACTCGACGACCCAGATGTTGCGGACCGGGTCGCGGTAGGGCCCGTAGAAGGCGACCGCGATGACGAGGTGGGCGAAGGCCAGCCAGTCGGTGCCGTAGAGGAGGAAGGGGTGGTCGGCGTCGGCGGCGTCGAGGCCCTGGCGGACCCGCACGATCCAGTCCATGGCGGCGGGCAGGTGCTCCGGCACGGACAGCGCCCGCAAGAGGTCCTCGGTCCAGCGCAGTTCGTGGACGAGGGGGAAGGCCGTGGCGCCGCTGAGCACCAGGCAGACGACGAAGAAGACCAGCCACGCGCGGATGCCCTTCACAAGGGCGGCTCTGTCGCTCATGGGGGCAGCGTACGCCAGCAATTGAACGCGTTCAAAAGTGGGGGTCGCGCAGGCGTCTCGCTTCCTTGATACCCCTTGGGGGTATAAGCTGGGCGCCATCCGAGCCCATACCCCCTAGGGGTATCGGAGTGTTATCGGAGCAACCACGACGACGGGAGCCCGCGATGAACCCCCTCCAGAAGATCGGCGCGTTCACGGCGGCGCTCGGGGCGGCCTTCGGCGCCGCCTACGGAGTCGGCGCGGTGACCGGACCCGTGGGCTCGGACCCCGCACCCGCCGCGCACGGGGAACCCCACGAACCGGCGGCGTCGACACCCCGGACGCTCGTCCCCGCCGGACTCCAGGTCTCCGAGGGCGGCCACACCCTCGACCTGCGGACCACCGCCCTCACGGCCGGCCGCCCCGGCACCCTGGAGTTCGTCGTCCGCGACGCCCACGGCGAGGCGGTCACCCGCTACCGGACCGCCCACGGCAAGCAGCTCCACCTGATCGTCGCCTCGCGCGACCTGACCACCTACCGTCATCTGCACCCGACCAGGACGGCCGACGGCACCTGGAGCACGCCGGTCGACCTCCCGGCGGCGGGTGCGTACCGCGTCTTCGCGGACTTCGTACCGGCGGGCGCGCGGGAGGGCCTCACCCTGGGCTCCGACCTGACGGTCACCGGCCGGTACACGGCCACCGCGATGCCCGCACCCGCGTCGACCACCACCGTGGACGGCTACACCGTCACCCTCGACGGCGCCCTGTCCGCCGGCGGGGAGAGCGACCTGACCTTCACCGTCCGCGACGACTCCGGCACCCCGGTCACCGCCCTCCAGCCCTACCTCGGCTCCTACGGCCACCTGGTCGCCCTGCGCTCCGGAGACCTCGCGTACCTCCACGTCCACCCGCACGACGAGGCCGGGACCGGCACGGCCGGCGGCCCGGCGGTGTCCTTCACCGCCGCCACGCCGAGCACGGGTACCTACCGGCTGTTCCTCGACTTCAAGGTGGCGGGCGAGGTCCACACGGCGTCGTTCACGGCCGAAGCCGGCACCGACGGTCACTGACCGTCCGGTACCTCACTCCCGCGATGCCGGCTGGACGGAGGACCGCTCCTGCGCGGACGCGGACGTGGGCGTGCGCGTGGAGGAGGAGGAGGCGGCGGCGGTCGGGCGGCCGTCAGGGGCCGGGGACGTGGTGCGGCCGGGGACCGGGCTGGGGGCATCGGTGTCGGCGCGGGCATCCGGGGTGCCGTTCCCCCGGGTAGGGAGCGGCGCGGGGGTCGCCGACGGGTCGGGGACGGTGGAGGGGCTGGTCGCCGGGGGCGGGGCGAGCGGGGGTGTCAGCGGGCCCGGTCCTTCCTCCGCCGTCAGGCGCAGGGGCAGCAGCAGGGCGAGCGCCGCGATCGCGCAGGTGGTGCCGACCCCGGCCGCGGCGCGCAGCACACGGCGGCGGGAGGCGCCGCGGCGGATCTCCTCGTACCGGCCGGGGGGCGGGGCGAGACGGCCGGCGGACGGCGGGCGCAGGACGACGGTGAGCGGGTCGTCGGGGTCGAGGTCCGGGCCGTCGTCGAAGTCGTCAGCGGGTGTGATCAAGGCTTCTCCTCAGATGGGCGCGGAGCAGTTCGCGGGCCGCGTGCAGATCCGCCTTGACGGTTCCTTCCTTGCGCCCGGTCAGCACGGACACCTCCCGGATCGGCATGTCAGCGTAGTAGTGCAGCAGGATCGGCACGCGCAGCCGGTCCGGCAGGGACTGCACGAGCAGCCGGACCGAGGGGTCGCTCTGCTCGGAGTGCGGGCTCACCGCGGCCTCGGCGGTGACCCGGCGCACGGCCCGGCGCTCGCGCTCCAGCTTGCGCCAGTGGTCGCGGACCAGGTTGGCGGCGGTGACGTAGAGGAAGCCCTGGGGTTCCGCCACGGACGTCCAGCGGGCCCAGAGGCGGGTGAACGCCTCCGAGGCGATCTCGTGGGCGGTCTCGTCGTCGTCGACCAGCCGGCGGCACCAGCCGGCGAGCCGTGGGTAGAGGGCGGCGAACAGCTCGGACGCCGCCCTCTCCCGGGACCTGGCGGGGCGTTTCAACGTTCTCCCGCAGGGGTGTTCGAGGAGTTCACGGACTTCGAGGACGCCGAGGACTGCGAGGACTGTGAGGACTTCGAGGACGCGGTGTCCGAGGATCCGGCATCGGAGGCCGTCCGGTCCAGGGCGGCGAAGACGATCACGTTGTCGCGGTAGCCGTCCCCGGCCCGGGGACCACCGCACGTGATGAGACGCAGTTCCGGCCGGTCCACGTTCCCGTAGACGTCCCGCGTCGGGAAGTCCGTCTTGTCGACGGTCCGTACCTCGGTGACGGCGAACCGGGCCGTCGTGCCGTTCTCCAGGCGCGCCAGGATCGCGTCGCCCCGGCGCAGCCGGTCGAGGTGCCGGAAGACGCCGTCCCCGTACTCACCGACCGTGACATGGCCGAGGAGCACCGAGGGGCCCCTCTGGCCCGGTGTCGGCGAGTGCCGGTACCAGCCCGCCCGGTCGTCCTCCTCGATCGGCGGCACCTGCACGGTGCCGTCGGAGGCCAGTCCCAGCCGCATGACCGGGGTGTCCACGCCGATCGCGGGGATCCGCAGCCCGACCGGCACCGACCGCGCGAGCGGACGCCCGGCCGGGGCGGGGGGCGTACCGGTGGTGCCGCGCGCGGTGGCCGTGCTCCGGTCCGCCGCGGGGACGGCCGGAGGATCGGCCCCGTGTCCGGCGCAGCCGGTGAGCAGCGCGGCCAGGGCCGTGGCGGCCAGGACGCGCCTGGAGAAGGGGCTCATGCGCCGGTCGTCCTCCGTCGGCGCACGAGGTAGGCACCCGCGCCGCCCGCGGCGAACACCGCGGCGGCGGCGCCCCCGCCGATCAGCCCGCCGTGGCCCGCGGACCCGGCCGCCTCCGGGACCTCGCCCGTGTCGGCCGCGCCGCGCGGGACGGCGCTGACCTGGCCGGGCGCCGGGGCCGGAGCGGTGGTGGCCTCCGGGACCGGGGTCGGGTCGGCCTCGGCGGCGCGGGGCGACTCGCTGCGGGCGGGAGCGGGGACGGGGGTCGGGGTTCCGTCGGCGAACGCGGGCACCGCGCCCGCGAGGACGGCGGTGGCCGCGAGGGCCAGGGAACCAAGGACGGTTCGGCGCATCAGTCGCTCTCCTTCGTCGGTCCGCACGTCCGGTGCCCGGGGTGGACCCCACGGGCCGCGTTTGCGGATCGGACCCAGAGACGAGGCGGCACGGGACCACGTTGCAAAGAGATGGCAAAGTGTGCGGGGCGGCTACAGTCGGCGCGAGCGCACGTCGCTGACGTGCGAAGACGTCTCGGGGAGCCCTCATGTCGCGCTACAGCCTGGAGAACCGGCTGGTCATCGGAATCGCCTCCAGCGCCCTCTTCGACCTGGAGGAGTCGGATGCCGTGTTCCGCGAGGGGGGCGAGGAGAGCTACCGCGCCTACCAGCGGGCCAAGCTCGACAGCACCCTGCGGCCCGGCGTCGCCTTCCCCTTCATCCGCCGCGTCCTGTCGCTGAACGACCTGAAGCCCGAGGGTGATCCGCTGGTCGAGGTGATCATCCTGTCGCGCAACGACCCCGACACGGGCCTGCGGGTGATGCGCTCGATCAAGGCGCACGGCCTGCCGATAAGCCGCGCCGTCTTCATGCAGGGCCGGGCCCCCTACCGGTTCATGCGGGCGCTGCACATGTCCCTGTTCCTCTCCGCCGACGCCGACGACGTACGGGAGGCCGTGGCCAGGGGACTGCCGGCGGGCCGGGTCCTCGGTGCCGCCGTGGACGACGACCCCGAGGACCGCGATCTGCGGATCGCCTTCGACTTCGACGGCGTGCTGGCCGGTGACGAGTCGGAGCGGGTGTTCCAGGAGGGCGGCCTGGAGGGCTTCCGCGCCCACGAGACCCTGAACGTGACCACCCCTCATGACGCGGGCCCGCTCCGGGACTTCCTGCGCGAGATCAACAAGCTCCAGCGGGCCGAGGAGGAACGGCGCACGAACGACCCGGAGTACGCGATGCGCGTCCACGTCTCCATCGTCACGGCCCGCAACGCGCCCGCGCACGAGCGTGCCGTGCTGAGCCTCAACAACTGGGGTGTCACCGTCAACGACGCCTTCTTCCTCGGCGGTATCGACAAGAGCACGGTCATGGAAGTCCTGCGGCCGCACATCTTCTTCGACGACCAGGAGAGCCACCTCGAAGGCACCTCGCCGACCACGCCGAGCGTCCACATCCCCTTCGGGGTGGTCAACGAGGACGGCTCGCCCGCCTGATCGTCGGGGCCACCGCCGCACGGCGCCGGGAGTGGTACCCAGGTACCACTCCCCCGCCGAGGATTCCCCCGCGGTCCCAGAGTTCCGGCCCGCCGCGCTCCTAGCGTCGATCACAGGCACCGCGGCACGTCCGCGGTCGGATCCGAGGCAGGAAAGGCGCACCCCATGATCGAAGCGCGTGAGCTGACGAAGCGGTACGGCGACAAGACCGTCGTGGACAACCTGAGCTTCACCGTCAGGCCCGGTGAGGTGACCGGCTTCCTCGGCCCCAACGGGGCGGGCAAGTCCACGACCATGCGCATGATCGTCGGCCTGGACGCCCCCACCCGGGGCGCGGTCACCGTCAACGGACGCTCCTACGCCCGGCACGCCGCGCCGCTGCACGAGATCGGCACCCTGCTGGAGGCCAGGTCCGTCCACCCCGGGCGCAGCGCGTTCCGCCATCTGATGGCGCTCGCGCACACCCACGGCATTCCGCGCCGCCGGGTGGACGAGGTCATCGAGCTGGCGGGACTGACGAGCGTGGCCGGCAAGCGGGTGGGTGCCTTCTCGCTCGGCATGGGGCAGCGGCTCGGCATCGCCTCCGCCCTGCTGGGCGACCCGGCGATCGTCATGCTCGACGAACCGGTCAACGGCCTGGACCCCGAGGGCGTGCGCTGGGTCCGCAACCTGCTGCGTTCCCTGGCCGACGAGGGCCGGGCCGTGATGCTCTCCTCGCATCTGATGAGCGAGACCGCGCTGATCGCCGACCACCTGGTGATCATCGGAAGGGGCCGGCTGCTCGCCGACACCACGGTCGACGACTTCACCCGGGAGGCCGGTGGCGGCGGCGTGAAGGTCGTCACCGCCGAGACGGCGAGGCTGCGCTCGCTGCTGGCCGCCCCCGACGTCACGATCAGCTCGTCCTCCGCCGAGGAGCTGCTGGTCACCGGGCGCGACGCCCGGGAGATCGGGACCGTCGCCGTCCAGCACGGCGTGCCGCTGTACGAACTCACCCCGCAGGCCGTCTCACTGGAGACGGCGTTCATGGAACTCACCCACGACGTCGTCGAGTACCAGAGTGCTCCGGCCGACACCGAGCGAAAGGCCGCCTGATGCCCGCCACCGCACTGCGCCGCCGGCGCGCCGGCCTCTCCGCGGCGCCGGAACCCACCACGTCCCCGGCCCGCTACAAGGTGACCGGTGTCCGGGTCCTGCGCTCCGAGTGGGGCAAGTTCTGGTCGCTGCGCTCCAGCTGGATCACGCTGGGCGTCGCCGTGTTCGTGCTGGTCCTCTTCGGAGCGATCGCCTCCTCCACCTACAGTCCCGACGCCGTCGCGACCGGCGGGCCGCCCGGCCCGGGCGCCGGCGGCGACAGCGACGCGGTCAGCCTGGCCCTGACCGGCGTGTCCTTCGCGCAGCTGGCCGTCGGCGTGCTCGGGGTGCTGCTCGCCGCGGGCGAGTACGGCACCGGCATGATCCGCTCCACGCTCGCCGCGGTCCCGCGCCGGCTGCCCGTGCTGTGGGCGAAGGCCGCCGTGATCGGGCCCGTCGCCCTGGTCCTGGCCACGCTCGGCGCGCTGGCCGCGTTCCAGCTGGGCACACCGGGACTGGACGGCGAGCGGATCGCCCTGTCCCTGGGCGACGACGGCGTCCTGCGCAGCCTGGCCGGCGCGGGCGTCTACCTCGGTCTGGTCGCCGTCTTCGGTGTGGCCCTGGGCGTGCTGCTGCGCAACTCCGCCGGAGCCATCGCGGCCCTGGTCGGCATCCTGCTGATCCTGCCCGGCCTGGCCTCGCTGCTGCCCGACTCCTGGTACGACACGCTCAGCCCCTACTTCCCCAGCAACGCGGGGTCCGCCGTCTACGCCCTGCACGAGGCCTCGGACGCCCTCTCGCCCGGGGCGGGGCTCGCGGTGTTCGCCGGCTGGGTGGCGCTGGCGCTGGCCGGGGCGGCCGTCCGGCTCGTCCGCACCGACGCCTGACCAGGGCCGCGAGGACAATGGTGGCCATGAGCGCGGACCGCGCGGCAGCCGCCGCGGACACCGCCCGGGGGACGGCCGTGCCGCCGTCCCCCGGGATCGAGGCGGCCTGGGCGCACCCGCTCCTGGGGCGGCTGCTGCGCGGCCAGCGGGACCGGCGGCGGCTGGACCGCCGGTATCCGTGGCTGTTCGACACCGCGGTGGTGCTGGCCGTCGTCTGCGTCAGCCTTCCCGACCTGCTGTGGGGTGGCGGCAACTCGCCGTTCGGGGACGCGGACACCCGTGACCGGCTGCCGTCCTTCGTCCCGTTCGCCTTCACCGTCGCGCTCGCCGTGCCGCTGTGGTGGCGGCGCAGGGCCCCGGCGGTCGCGTTCTTCGTGATCGGGCTGGTGTCGCTGGCCCAGTGGTCGCTGGGCCTGTGGCTGCCGGCCGGCATCGCCGCCCTCATCGCCCTGTACACCCTGGCCCGGCGGGGGTCGCTGCGGGTGCTGGGCCTGGCCGTCGGGGTGACCGCCGCCGGCCTGATCCTGGCCGTCTGCTTCCTGGTGCCCGTCGAACATCCGCTGCTCGGCGTCTTCTTCCTGCTGGGGACGGTGACGGCGGCCACCGCCACCGGTCTGACCCTCCGGATCCGCGAGATGTACCTGGCGGCGCTGGAGGACCGCGCCAGGCGCCTGGAGATCGAGCACGAGCAGCGGGTCCGGCTGACCGCCGCCGCCGAACGCTCCCGGGTGGCCCGCGAGATGCACGACATCGTCGGCCACAACCTCTCCGTCATGGTCAGCGTCGCCGACGGCGCCGCGACCCTCGCCGCCAACCGGAACGAGCGGTCCGCCGAGGCCCTGCGCATCCTCGGCGACACCGGCCGGCAGGCCATGAGCGAACTCCGCCGGGTTCTCGGCGTCCTGCGCGAGGAGCGGGACGACGAACGGGCGCTCGGCCCGCAGCCGGGGATCCGTGATCTGGACCCCCTGCTGACGCGGGTGCGCGCGGCGGGCCTGAAGGTGACCTATCGGACCGTCGGCGACCTCGACGCCCTGGGGGACGGGGTGCAGCTCACCGTGTACCGCATCGTCCAGGAGGCGCTGACCAACACGCTGAAGCACGCGGGTACGGGCTCCGCCGCCGAGGTCTGCGTGGCGGCCGGCGCCGGCACGGTACGGATCCGGGTCGCCGACACCGGCACGCCCCCGGGAGCCCCGGCCGGGCCGGCACATCCGGGGCCGACCGGCCCGAGCGGCCCGGGAGCGTCCGGGCACGGTCTGGTCGGCATCCGCCAGCGGGCCGCCATGTTCGGCGGCACCGTCACCCTCGGCCCGCGCGACACCGGCCACGGCTGGCTCGTGGACGTCGTGCTCGACGCTCCCCCCTCAACCGCCCCGCCGGCACCAGGAGAACCTCTGTCATGACCACCGTGCTGATCGCCGACGACCAGCCCCTCCAGCGCATGGGTGTCCGCATGCTCCTGGAGGGCACCCCGGGCCTGACCTCGGTCGGGGAGGCCGAGCACGGCGCCGAGGCCGTCCGGCTGGCCGCGCAGCTACGGCCCGACGTCGTCCTGATGGACATCCGGATGCCCGGCATGGACGGCCTGGAGGCCACCCGCCGCATCATCGCCTCCGGGGGCCGTACCCGCGTGCTCATCGTGACCACCTTCGATCTGGACGAGTACGTGTACGACGGCCTGCGCGCGGGAGCCAGCGGTTTCCTGCTCAAGGACGCCCGCCCCGAGGAACTGGTGGCCGGCATCCAGGCGGTGGCGACCGGCGACGCCGTGGTGGCCCCCCGGCTGACCCGGCGGCTGCTGGACGCCTACGCCCACCAGGTGCTCGCCCCGGCCGGCGCCGCCGCCCCGGAGGACCCCCGGTTGCGGACCCTCAGCGACCGCGAACGCGAGGTCCTGGTCGCCATCGGCCAGGGCTGGACGAACACGGAGATCGCCGAACGGTTCGTCCTCACCGAGTCCACGGTGAAGAAGCACGTCGGACGGGTCCTCGCCAAGATCGGCGCCCGCGACCGCATCCAGGCCGTGATCATGGCCTACGACGCCGGACTGGTCAGGGCCAAGCCGTAGGGCGGGTCCGAACGGTCGGGGAGCAGCGGGAGCAGGACCCGGAAGGTGGCGCCCCGGCCGGGGGCCGAGTCGACCTCGACGCGGCCCGCGTGGGCGGTCACCAGGGAGTGGACGATGGACAGCCCGAGGCCCGCGCCGCCGGTGGCCCGGTTCCGGGAGGCGTCCGCGCGGTAGAAGCGTTCGAAGATGCGGCCGCTCTGGTCAGGGGTGAGGCCCGGTCCCTCGTCGGCGACCTCCAGGACGGCGTGGCCGCCGGCCGTGCCGACGCCGATCCGCAGGGGTGTGCCCGGCGGTGTGTGGGCGACGGCGTTGCCGACCAGGTTGGTGACGACCTGGCGCAGCCGGGCCTCGTCGGCGAGGGCGGGCGCGGCCGCGGGCGGTCCTTCGCCGGCCGGTCCGGTGAGCGTGACGGCGCGGGCCGGGTCCAGGGCGCGTACGTCGTGGAGGGCGTCGGCGGCCAGGGTGCGCAGGTCCGCGGGGGCGAGGTCGAGGCCCGAGGGGACGCCGGGCGCGCCCGGACCGGGGCGCCCCGTGGTCCTCAGCGCGTGTTCGTCGAGGCGGGCCAGCATCAGCATGTCCTCGACGAGCCGGGTGAGCCGCTCGGACTCCCGGGCGATCCGGTCCATCGTGGCGTCGACGTCCTCGCGGTCGGCGAGGGCGCCCATGCGGTGCAGGTCGGTCAGGCCCTTGATGCCGGCGAGCGGGGTGCGCAGCTCGTGGCTGGCGTCGGCGACGAACCGGCTCATCCGCGCCTCGGACTCGGCGCGGGCGGCGAAGGCGGTCTCCAGCTGGTGGAGCATGGTGTTCAGCGCCCCGGCCAGTCGCCCCAGCTCCGTGTTCGGGCCCGCCAGTTCGGGGACCCGGCGGGTGAGGTCGCCGCCCGCGATCTCGGCGGCGGTCTGTTCGACGCGGGACAGCGGCCGCAGCCCGGACCGGACCGCGAACCAGCCGGCCACGGCCAGCACGGCGAGCAGCGCCAGTCCCGTGCTCCGGTAGATCCGCCACATCCGGTTCACGGTGCCGTCCACCTTGGCCGTCGTGGTCGCCACGAGGACGCTGCCGGAGGTGCCGGACGGCGTCGCCGTGGCCCCCGGCAGCAGCGCCCGGGTGGCCCGGGGCACGGCGATCATCCGCCAGCGGGTGTCGCCCGTGGTGCTGCCGACGGTGAACGGGCGGCCGCCCGCGGCGGCGACGGCGGCCGTGTCCATCCGGGGCGGCGCGGGCCCCCGCGCCCGGTCGGTCCGGTCGGTTCCGGCGAGGGAGTCGACGCTGGTCTCGACGGTGCCGTCCGCGGTGACATAGGTGATGACGGGGTTGCCGAGGACGTCCGTGCTGAAGTCGGCGAGGCCCGCGGGCGGCTTCCGGTCGGCGCCGTTCTCCGCCACGGTGGGCGGCAGCAGGGCGAACACCTGCGCGGTGGCGCGGAGTTGGGCGTCGACGCGGTCCTCCATGTAGTCGCGCAGGGCGTTGCCGGTGACCAGGCCGAACGCCGTGAACCCGGCTGTCAGCAGGGCGACGGCCGGCAGCAGCACACGGGCCCGCAGGGACGCGCGCGACCACAGGACGCGGGGGCCGGTCACGGCTTCGGTCCCCGCAGGACGTACCCGACGCCGTGCACGGTGTGGATGAGCTTCGGACCGCCGTTGTCGATCTTCCGGCGCAGATAGCTGATGTAGGTGTCGACGATTCCGGTGTCGCCGTTGAAGTCGTAGTCCCACACCCGCTGGAGGATCTGCGTCTTGGACACCGTGCGCCCGGCGTTGGTCATCAGGTAGCGCAGCAGCCGGAACTCGGTGGGTGACAGCCGCAGCGGCTCGCCCGCGCGGGTCGCCTGCACCCCGTCGGGGTCCAGCTCCAGGTCGGCGGCGCGCAGCAGCGCGGTGGGGTCGCCGCCGGTGCGGCGCAGCACGGCACGGATGCGGGCGATCAGCTCCTGGAGGTCGAACGGCTTGGTCACGTAGTCGTCCCCGCCCAGCACCAGGCCCTCGATCTTGTCCTGGGTCGCGTCACGGGCGGTGAGGAACACGACCGGGACATGCCCGCCCCGGGGCGCGGGCGCGGGCCGGTGCTGCTCGCGCAGCCGCCGGATCACCTCGAAGCCGTCCAGGTCGGGCAGCATGACGTCGAGCAGGACCAGGTCGGGCGACACCTCGCGGGCCCGGTCCAGCGCCTCCTGGCCGGTGCCGGCCGCGGCGACGGTGAAACCGGCGTGCCGCAGCGCCGCGCACAGCAGCTCCCGCACGGTGGACTCGTCGTCCACGACCAGCAGGTTCACCTCCGGGGCGGCCGTCGTCCGTTCGACGGGCGTCTGCGGGTGCATGGGTGTCACGGGGTGCCTCCTGGCGGCCGGGATCCTGCCGGGAACAATAGGGAGGCCTCCTGTCGGCATCCTATAAAGCCGCTGGTCAACGCGGTTCCGGAGGGCGGCGTGCGGTGGCCGCCAGGCTCCCGGCGAACCCGGCCGCCGCACCGGCGAGCAGCCCGAGGACGACCGTCCGCAGCACGCTCGCGCCGAGTTCGGCCCGCATGCCCCCCAGCTCGCTGCCGAACAGGGCGACACCGAAGCGGCCGGACGCCCCGGCGAGCCGGGCCGCGGTGGCCAGGGTGACGGCCGTGACGACACCGAACCGCTCGGCCATGCCGAGGTGCGCGGCCAGCGGGCCCCGGCAGGAGTGCGGCGGGACCCGGTGGGCCGGGTCCGTGGCACGGGCCGCCCGGTAGGCGCAGCAGAGCAGGACGAGCCCGGTCACGGCGAGGGCCGCGAGCCACAGCGGCCAGCCGCCCGCCGAGAGGGACCGCAGCTGCTCGGTCCGGTCGGTCTGCCGGGCGTCCCCTCCGCCCGTCCCGCCCATGCCGCCGATCAGCGCGGCGAGCGGGTTGCCGCCCTCACCGCGCACCGGGTGGACGGCGGCGGTCCACTCGGTACCGACGCCCAGGGTCAGCAGCACGGCGACGGCGTTCGGGGCGAACAGCAGGGCGGCGCCTGCCGCGTCCCCGGCCCGGCCGCCGGCCGCGGCCCCGACGAACACCAGCACCACCAGCGGTACGGCGGCGAGCGCCAGGAGCGTACGGACGACGGCGGACAGGCTCCGGCCCCAGCCGGACCGCAGCGCGTCCAGCGCACCGCCCAGCGGGAGCCGCGCACGGCGGCTGATCAGGCACCCCGCGCCGAGCGCGACGGCCACCCACAGCACGGCACCGACGCCCGCCGCTCCCGCGCTCACCTGGTAGGTGAGCGCCGACGGGGCCGCCGTACCGCCACCGCCGAAGAGCTCGGCGAGGCCACCGCCACCGCCGCCGCCACCGAGGAGATCGCCCGGGCCGCCGGCGGCGGAGCCCCCGCCGGGTCCCGCCATGCCGCTCAGCGCTCCTTCGGGCAGGGTCGCCGTTCCCCGGGCGAGGCCCGCCACGGCCAGGAAGGCGACCGGCGCCGCGACGGCCGCCCCGGCCGCCCGTACGGCCAGCTCACCGGCGGTGAACCGGCGCTGCCGCCCGGCCCTCAGCCGCCAGGAGAACGCGACCCACAGGACGGCGGCGCCGACCAGGGTCACGGTCAGCGGTACGGCCTGCACCGCACCGCTCGTCGACGGGCTCATGCCGCCCCCGCCGCCGAACAGGGAGGCGAGCCCTCCCGTCGCCCCCGAGTCCGCCGAGGGCGCGGGCCCGGCGCTCGCCGAGCCGCCGACGGCCAGGGCCGTCACCAGCATCGTCAGCGGCCACAGCGATCCGTACGCCCCCGCGCCGAGCAGGGCCAGGGCCGGCGCGGCCACGGCCGCCATGGCGAGCACCGCGCACAGCACGGCCGCCGCCCCTTCCGCGGCGTTCTGCCACGGACCGATCAACCGGAGGGCGGGCGTGCGGCGTCGAGGCCGTGGGCCGGTCGCCGGCCCGGCCTGGAGACGGGGCGTGGTGGCAGCCATGGGGGAAACACTCCGCTTCGCTCGCGGGGAGCACGCGGCGCCGAACGGGGGGAGGACGGCGCCGCGTGCCACGGGACCCGCACACAGTGGCGGTCACGGGTCCGACGTTCCCGAGAGGTTCTGAGAGGTCTCTGAGAGCCGGGAAGGGAACACCGCAGGTCAGCGGGCACGCGCGGTCGGGCGGCGGGCCCGGTTCCCAGGAAGTTCCCAGAAATCCGGGCCGTGGGCCTCACAGCCCCGCGATCGCGTTCCAGCGCTTCGCGAACTCGACCCGCTCGTTCGAGGTGATGTCCCGTGCGATGGCCAGCCGCCGGCGCATCGCCGCGTCCGGGAAGATCAGCGGGTCCTCGGCGAGGGCCGCGGTGTCCGCGTCCTTGGAGGCGGCGAGGACGTCCTGGGCGGCCGGGACCGGGCAGACGTAGTTCACCCAGGCGGCCAGTTCGGCGGCGACCTCGGGCTGGTAGTAGTGGTCGATCAGCCGCTCGGCGTTGGCCTTGTGGCGGGCCAGGTCGGGGATCATCAGCGACTCGGCCCACAGTTCGGCGCCCTCCTCGGGGACGACGAACTCGATGTCCGGATCGTCCGCCTGGAGCTGGATGACGTCGCCCGAGTAGGCCTGGCAGGCCAGGACGTCCCCGCCGGACAGGTCCTTGATGTAGTCGTTGCCCGTGAAGCGCCGGATCTGGCCGCGCTTCACCTGCTTCTCCACCTGGTCGCAGACCGTGTGGAAGTCGTCGGCCGTCCACCGTGTGACGTCGACGCCGTTGCCCTGCATGAGCAGCGCGAACGCCTCGTCCAGGCCGGAGAGCAGAGTGACGCGCCCCTTGAGGTCGTCGGACCACAGGTCGGCGACGCCGCGTATCTCGCGGCCCAGCCTGCGGCGGTTGTAGGCGATGCCGGTGATGCCGGACTGCCAGGGCACGGTGTACTTGCGGCCCGGGTCGAAGGCGGGCGAGCGCAGCAGCGGGTCCAGGTGCTCGGTGACGTTCGGCTGGGCGGACCGGTCCATCTCCTGGACCCAGCCGAGCCGGACGAACCGCGCGCACATCCAGTCGCTGATGACGATCAGATCGCGCCCGGTCTGCTGGTGGTTCATCAGCGAGGGGCTGATCTTGCCGAAGAACTCGTCGTTGTCGTTGATCTCCTCGACGTAGTCGACGGCGATGCCGGTGCGTTTCTCGAAGGCGTCCAGGGTGGGCCGCTTCTTCGTGTCGGCGTCGTCGGTGTCGATGTAGAGCGGCCAGTTGGCCCAGGTCAGCCGTTTGTCGGTGGCGGAGAGATCGGCGCCTGCCCGCTCCCCGGGCTCGACGTAGGCGGCCTGTACCCCGCAGCCGGCGAGGGCTCCGAGCGCGGTGGCACCGCCGAGGGCACGCAGAACGGAACGGCGGGACACGCCACGGGAGTACGAGGGAGTCTGGGGCACGCCGTCAGCATGCCGTGGGGCCCGCCCCCGGACAATCGACGCTGCGTCGAGCGCGGGGAGCGTAACCCGACACCCTGTCGATCAGGGCCGCGGAGCGCGACGAAACGGCCCCCGGAAGGAAACCGGGGGCCGAACTCACCCAGGGGTGCGGGGAGTTGCGCCAACGGCCGCGACGCATCCGCGGCCGACGGCGCCCCGCACCACGCGGAGCGTTACGCGTCCAGGGACGTCATCACGTGCTTGATGCGCGTGTAGTCGTCGAAGCCGTATCCCGAAAGGTCCTTGCCGTAGCCGGACTTCTTGAAGCCGCCGTGCGGCATCTCGGCGACCAGCGGGATGTGGGTGTTGATCCACACACAGCCGAAGTCGAGCTTCTTGGACATCCGCATGGCGCGGCCGTGGTCCTTGGTCCACACCGAGGAGGCGAGGGCGTAGTCGACGCCGTTGGCCCACTCCACCGCCTGCTCCTCGTCGGTGAAGGACTGGACGGTGATGACCGGCCCGAAGACCTCGTGCTGGATGATCTCGTCGTCCTGCTTCAGCCCGGAGACGACGGTCGGGGCGTAGAAGTAGCCCTTGTCGCCGACGCGCGCGCCGCCGGCCTCGACCTTGGCGTGGGCGGGCAGCCGCTCGATGAAGCCGGACACCTGCTTCAGCTGGTTCGGGTTGTTCAGCGGCCCGTACAGCACGTCCTCGTCGTCGGGCTGCCCCGTCTTCGTCTCGGACGCGGCCTTCGCCAGCGCGGCCACGAACTCGTCGTGGATGGACTCCTGGACGAGGACGCGGGTGGCCGCCGTACAGTCCTGGCCGGCGTTGAAGTAGCCCGCCACGGAGATGTCCCCGACGGCCTTGGCGATGTCGGTGTCCTCGAACACGACGACCGGCGCCTTGCCGCCCAGCTCCAGGTGGACGCGCTTGACGTCCTTGGCCGCCGACTCGGCGACGGACATGCCCGCGCGCACCGAGCCGGTGATGGAGGCCATCGCGGGGGTCGGGTGCTCGACCATCAGCCGGCCGGTGTCGCGGTCGCCGGTGACGACGTTGAAGACGCCCTTGGGGAGGATCGAGCCGATGATGTCGGCGATCAGGACGGTGGAGGCCGGGGTGGTGTCCGAGGGCTTCAGGACGACCGCGTTGCCGGCGGCGATCGCCGGGGCGAACTTCCACACGGCCATCATCATCGGGTAGTTCCACGGCGCGACCTGCGCGCAGACGCCTACCGGCTCGCGGCGGACGATCGAGGTCATCCCGTCCATGTACTCGCCGGCGCTGCGCCCCTCCAGCATCCGGGCCGCGCCCGCGAAGAAGCGGATCTGGTCGACCATCGGCGGGATCTCCTCGGAGCGGGTCAGCCCGATCGGCTTGCCCGTGTTCTCCACCTCGGCCGCGATGAGTTCCTCGGCCCGCTCCTCGAACGCGTCCGCGATCTTGAGCAGGGCCTTCTGCCGCTCGGCGGGCGTGGTGTCCCGCCAGCCGGGGAAGGCCGCGGCGGCGGCGGCCATCGCGGCGTCGACGTCCGCCTGGCCGGACAGCGGCGCGGTCGCGTACGCCTCGCCGGTCGCGGGGTTGACCACCTCGGTGGTCCGTCCGTCGGCGGCGTCCCGGAACTCACCGTCGATGTAGTTGCGCAGACGACGCAGCTCGGTGCTCACTGACCGGCCCTCCAGATATCCGATGTGTCCACTGACTGAGACACCCACCCTAGTCCGCCGGCCGACGTTTTCAACACCCCCGATCGCACCATCGCTGCGAAATCCGCAGGTCTCACTCTCGCAAACAACGAATTTCATCGCCACGGCCTTGCGGAACTGTCGAGACGTCGTGCAGAGTGAGGTCGTGGCCAGTCGAAGCGCAGAGCAGAGGGACTCCCGCGAGTCCAGGAACGGCACCCCTCATCCGGATGCCGTCAGCCTCGCCATCATCGAGCAGCTCCAGGAGGACGGCCGCCGGCCCTACGCCGCGATCGGAAAGGCCGTCGGCCTCTCCGAGGCGGCCGTGCGCCAGCGGGTCCAGAAGCTGCTCGACCAGGGCGTGATGCAGATCGTCGCCGTCACCGACCCGCTCACCGTGGGCTTCCGGCGGCAGGCGATGGTCGGGGTCAACGTCATGGGCGACGTGGAATCCATAGCCGAAGCGCTCACCGACATGGCCGAGGTCGAGTACGTGGTGATGACCGCGGGCTCGTTCGACATCCTCGCCGAGATCGTCTGCGAGGACGACGACCACCTGCTGGACGTCATCAACAAACGCATCCGGGCCCTGCCCGGCGTGCGCTCCACCGAGAGCTTCGTCTACCTGAAGCTGAAGAAGCAGACCTACATGTGGGGAACCCGATAACCGTGAGGACCCGATAACCGTGAGCACCAAGGACCTCAGCCGCACCGCGTACGACCACCTGTGGATGCACTTCACCCGCATGTCCTCGTACGAGAACTCCCCGGTCCCGACCATCGTCCGGGGCGAGGGCACCTACATCTACGACGACAAGGGCAAGCGGTACCTCGACGGTCTCGCGGGTCTGTTCGTGGTGCAGGCCGGTCACGGCCGCACGGAGCTGGCGGAGACCGCCTTCAAGCAGGCGCAGGAGCTGGCGTTCTTCCCGGTGTGGTCCTACGCCCACCCCAAGGCCGTGGAGCTGGCCGAGCGCCTCGCCCACCACGCGCCGGGCGACCTGAACAAGGTCTTCTTCACCACCGGTGGCGGCGAGGCGGTCGAGACCGCCTGGAAGCTCGCCAAGCAGTACTTCAAGCTCCAGGGCAAGCCGACCAAGTACAAGGTCATCTCCCGCGCGGTCGCCTACCACGGCACCCCGCAGGGCGCCCTGTCCATCACCGGCCTGCCGGCCCTGAAGGCCCCCTTCGAGCCGCTCGTCCCGGGCGCGCACAAGGTGCCGAACACCAACATCTACCGCGCCCCGCTCTTCGGCGACGACCCGGAGGCCTTCGGCCGCTGGGCCGCCGACCAGATCGAGCAGCAGATCCTCTTCGAGGGCCCGGAGACGGTCGCCGCGGTCTTCCTGGAGCCCGTGCAGAACGCCGGCGGCTGCTTCCCGCCCCCGCCCGGCTACTTCCAGCGCGTGCGCGAGATCTGCGACCAGTACGACGTCCTGCTGGTCTCGGACGAGGTCATCTGCGCCTTCGGCCGCCTGGGCACGACGTTCGCCTGCGACAAGTTCGGCTACGTCCCGGACATGATCACCTGCGCCAAGGGCATGACCTCGGGCTACTCCCCGATCGGCGCCTGCATCATCTCCGACAGGCTGGCCGAGCCGTTCTACAAGGGCGACAACACCTTCCTGCACGGCTACACCTTCGGCGGCCATCCGGTGTCGGCCGCGGTGGGCCTCGCCAACCTCGACCTGTTCGAGCGCGAGGGCCTCAACCAGCACGTCCTCGACAACGAGGGCGCCTTCCTGTCCACGCTCCAGAAGCTGCACGACCTGCCGATCGTCGGCGACGTCCGCGGCAACGGCTTCTTCTACGGCATCGAGCTGGTCAAGGACAAGGCGACCAAGGAGTCCTTCGACGACGACGAGACCGAGCGCGTCCTGTACGGCTTCCTGTCCAAGGCCCTCTTCGAGAACGGCCTGTACTGCCGTGCCGACGACCGCGGCGACCCGGTCATCCAGCTCGCCCCGCCGCTGATCTCCAACCAGGAGACGTTCGACGAGATCGAGGCGATCCTGCGGGCGACGCTGACGGAGGCGTGGACCAAGCTGTGATCCACGCGCACTGATCTTCCTTCTGGATGATCAACCACGGCCCCGGTGCCGTCCGTTCGAGTGAGAAACGGACGCCCGGGGCCGTGTGCTGTCCGGCCCGCCCCGCGCGGCTGCCTAGCGTGCTCGTGACCGATCGGCCCTGCCTTCGTTCCCCCGGACGGGGGAACGGCACGGGAACCACAGAATCTGAACCGAGGTGTACGCCCATGGAGGCCCCGCCGGACAACGACGTGCTCTGGGCACGCTCCCTGCACTTCACGCACCGGGACGGCTCACCCGCCCTCGGCGGTGTCTCGCTGGGTGTGCGGGAGGGCGAGATCCTCGCCGTGAGCGGGCCGCGCGGCAGCGGCAAGACGACCCTGCTGCACTGTCTGTCCGGCCTGGTGCCCGCCCAGCGCGGCGAGGTCTGGTTCAACAGCGTCCCCGTGCACACCATGGGCGCGACGGCCCGCGAACGGCTGCGCCGCGACCGCTTCGGCTGGATCGACCCGGCGCCGGTCCTCGTCCCCGAACTGAACGTCTGGGAGAACGCGGCCCTCCCGCTGATGCTGCGCGGCACCAGCCGCCGCCGGGCCAAGGCCGCCGCCATGGAGTGGCTGGAGCGCCTGGACATCGGCGACAGGTCCCGCAGCCGCCCGCACGAACTGACCCAGGCCGAGCGCCAGCGCGTCTGCATCACCCGGGCGCTGGCCCCGGCCCCCTCGATCCTCTTCGCCGACGAGCCGACGGCCCCCCTCCACCGCGCGGACCGCAACCATGTCCTGCGCACCCTGACCACGGCCGCCCGCTCCCACGGCATCACCGTCGTCCTGGCCACCCACGACCCGGACACCGCGGCGCTCGCCGACCGCACGGTGCCGCTCATGGACGGGCGCCGCGTCACCACCGTCCACCTCCCCCCGATCACGGAGCCGGAAGGCCGGGCGGCCGAGCCGGAAGGCCGAGGGGCCGAGCCGGAAGGCCGGGGGGCCACGTGCTCGCTCTCCGTCTGACCCGCAGCGCCCACCCCGCCGTCCAGCTGCGCCGCCTGCTGGTGGCGGCGGCCTCGGCGGGCACCGGCTTCCTCCTGCTGTGCACCCTCGGCCACGCCCTGACCCACCCCGGCGCCTCGACGGGGTCCGCGCTCCGGCTCGGCTGGTGCGTGATCCCGCTGGCCGCGACGGTCCACTTCGCCCTGGCCGTCGCCCGCACGGACCCCGGCACCCGGCCCCGCCCCGGCCTGGCAGCCATCGGCCTGGGCCCGGCCCGGCTGATGGCCGTGTCCGCGACGACGACGGCCCTCGCGACCCTCCTCGGCTCCGCGCTGGCCCTCCTCCTCTTCCTCCACCTGCGCGGCGACCTCGACGGCCTGCCCTTCGACGGCGCCGCCGCCGGCTTCCTCGCCGCCGACGTCTCCCTCCCCCTCCCGGCCACCCTCACCCTGCTCTCCCTGGTCCCGCTGGCCGCCTCGCTGTCGGTGGCGCTGATGCTCCGCCCGCGGGACACCCGGCTGGCGGCGCACGCGGCGGCACCGAGGCTGTTCGGCGGCGCCGACGGCCGCCGGCCCGCGGACGGTCCCCCCACCGGGACGGCCGGCGCCTCCCGGACGGGCCGCACCCCGCAGGCGCGGGCGGGCGAACCCCTCGGACCGGTCGAGCCCGCCGAAGCCGCAGAAGCCGTCCAAGCCGTCCACGAAGCCCCCGCCCACCTCTCCGAGCCGCCCGCCCCCAACGCCACCGCCCTCCCCTGGGGCGCCGCCCTCCTCGCCGCCGGTCTGGCCGTCGAGGGCTACGCGAGCCGCACCGCGAGCGGCGCCGACGTCCCCCTGCCCACCGGCTTCCCCACCGGACCCGCCGCGGTCCTCCTCGGCTGGACCCTCACCGCCGTCGGCCTCGCCCTCGCCGGTCCCGGCCTCACCCACCTCAGCGGCCGCCTCCTCCAGGCCGTCCGCCCCGGCGCCCTCCGCCTCCTCGCCGGCCGCGGCCTGATGGAGGAGTCCACCCGCATCGGCCGCCCCCTGGGCGTCGTCTGCGCGGTCGCCTCCGGCGCGTACACGATGGCCGCCCTGTACGACCCCGCCGACCCCTCCTTCGGCCCCCTCACCACCCTCGGCGCCCTGGTCGTCGCCGGCAGCACCCTCGCCACGCTCCTCACGGCCGCCGTGGAGGCCCGCCAGGCCCGCGCCGAGACCACCGCCGCCCTCCTGCGCCTCGGCGCCCCGGCCAAGACGCTGCGCAGCGCCGCGGCCCTGCGCACCGGCGCGCTCCTGGCGGTGTTCGTCCCGCTCACCCTGACCGTGGCCGAACTGGCGGCACTCCCCCTGGCCCAGTGACGAAGCCGTACGGGAGCCGTACGCGTACCTGCGCGAGAAGCCGTACGGAAAAGATCCACCCGCGCCGATGAGTTCCGCCCGGCCTCCCGGTCTACCCACCGAACAGCACGACGTTGGACACCGCCCCGATGGGAGAGCCCCGATGACCGCCCCGGCCTACCAGCAGATGATCTTCGTGAACCTGCCCGTGAACGACCTCGCCGCCTCGAAGAAGTTCTTCACGGAGCTGGGCTACACGATCAACCCGCAGTTCAGCGACGAGAACGCGACCTCCGTGGTGATCAGCGACACCATCGTCGCGATGCTGCTCACCAAGCCGTTCTACGCGACCTTCACCAAGAAGGAGATCGCGGACGCCGCGAAGACCAGCGAGGTACTGATCGCCCTGAGCGCCGAGAGCCGCGCGAAGGTCGACGAACTGGTCGACCGCGCGCTCGCGCGGGCGGCACCCCGAGCGGCGACACACAGGACATGGGCTTCATGTACGGCCGCTCCTTCGACGACCTCGACGGCCACACCTGGGAGATCGTCTGGATGGACCCGGCGGCCGTCGAGGGCTGAAGCCGGGAGGTCTCCACCGTCGGCCGCTCCTGGGGCACTCGCCCGGGAGCGGCCGACTGCGTCCCGTATCACCCTCGTTGACCGGATCGAGCAGGCTCCGGCGGCGTTGAAACGTCTCGGCGGGTAATGGGCGGGCAAAGCCAACGGCTCAGAGGGGTCCACGGATTGACACTGCTTATGGAACGCTTATAGACCTGTGAGCCTGCTGGGACGGTGACGCACTCGGCTTCACCGGGGGCGCCATCTCCCCCTCCGCCCCCCGCAGTTGCGCAACCCGTAAGGACAAACGTGTCCCTTTCCCGCCGTACCGCCACTCGTTCCGTGCGCGCCCTCGGCGTCACCGCCGCCTCCGCAGCCCTCGCGCTCAGCGCCGCCGGGTCCGCGATCGCCTGCGAGATCGGTGACTTCTCCGCCACTGCCGCCTGTGACGGCGCCAAGGGCGTCATCACCGTCACGGACAAGGACGCTTCGGGCGTCCCGGCCGAGGTCACCGTCTTCCTCGAGAACAACAACGCCGACGTCCGCCAGGTCGGCACGGCCCAGACCGTCGAGGGCTCCGCGAAGGGCGTCACCGTCTCCTTCGCCGAGGACTGGGAGCCGAACGCCGTCTACCGGGTCCACATCAACGCCGTCAAGAACGGCAAGGAACTGGTCAACGCCGACATCAAGCCGTTCCTGACCGCCCCCGCCAAGGCCTGCAAGGCCGACGACACCTCCACCCCGTCGGGCACGCCGTCCGACACCCCCTCGGACACGCCGTCCGACACCCCCTCGGAGCCGGCCGACACCGACTCCCCGGCCCCGTCGGAGTCGTCGAGCGACAACGGTGCCACGCCCGGCCCGGTGAGCAACGACGTGTCGCCGGCCGCCCAGGAGTCCAACCTCGCCGAGACCGGCGCCGGCTCCAACACCGGCCTGATCGCCGGCATAGCCGCCCTGCTCGTCGTCCTCGGCGGCGGAGCGGTGTTCTTCGGCATGCGCCGCCGGGGCTCCAGCAACCGCTGACCCCCCGACAGAAACAGCTGTGGCCCGTCCCCTTCCGGGGGCGGGCCACTGCCGTGTCCGTGTCCGTGTCCCTAGGGTGCCGTCTCGACCTCGGCGTCGGCCTTGCTCACGATCGCGCCCTCGGCGTCGGCCTCCTGGTCCAGCACGACGGTCTCGGCCGGGTCGAAGGTCACCCCGACCGTGTCGCCGACCTCCGGTGCCTCCCGCAGGGCGCACGCCGCCTCCAGGGCGGGCGCGTCCTCCGGCTGGAGGCGGACGGTGACATGGGTGCCCTTGAAGGTGCGGGCGAGGACCGTGCAGCGCAGGCCTTCGCCGGCGTCGGTCAGCAGGACCCCGGCGGGGCGGACCAGCAGGGTGTGCGGGCCCCGCGGAGAGCCGGCGGGCACCGGAAGCTTGCCCCACGGCGTGACCGCGACCTCGTCGGCGACGACCGCCTCCACCACGTTGTCGAAGCCGAGGAAGCGGGCCACGAACGCGTCCGCCGGCCGCTGCCACACCTCGAGCGGCGTGCCGGACTGGGCGATCCGCCCGTCCCGCATCACCACCACCCGGTCGGCGAGCGCGAACGCCTCGCCCTGGTCGTGGGTGACCGCGAGCACGGTGGTCCCCAGCCGCCCGAACAGCTCGCGCAGTTCGACGACCAGCCGCTCCCGCAGCGAACGGTCGAGCTGACCGAGCGGCTCGTCGAGCATCAGCAGCCGGGGCCGGGGCGCGAGCGCCCGCGCCAGCGCCACCCGCTGCTGCTCACCGCCGGAGAGCGCGGCCACCGACCGCCGGGCGGCGCCCGGGAGCCCGACCAGCTCCAGCAACTCCCCCACGCGCTCCGCCTGCCGTTCCTTCGAGACCCGGTGCATCCGCAGCCCGAAGGCCACGTTGGCGCCGACGTCCCGCTGCGGGAACAGCTGATGGTCCTGGAACATCAGCCCCAGCTCCCGCTTGTGCGCGGGCACCCCCGTCTGGTCGCGGCCGTCGAGCAGCACCCGCCCCGAGTCCAGGGGCTGGAGCCCGGCGACCGCGCGCAGCAGCGTCGACTTGCCGCTGCCGCTGGGCCCGAGCACACACACGATCTCGTGCTCGACGACATCGAGGCCGACGGCGTCGAGCACGGCCCGCCCGCCGAAGCGCACGGTCGCGGCCTGAAGGCTCAGCAGCATCAGAACTCCCCCGTCCGGTCGGTCCGCAGCCGCTCCAGCACCAGCAGGGCCACCGCGCACACCAGCATCAGAATCGTCGAAAGGGCCATCGCCTGGCCGTAGTTCAGCTCGCCGGCCCGGCCGAGCAGCCGGGCCACCGCGACCGGCAGCGTCGGGTTGTCGGGCCGCGAGATGAACACCGTCGCCCCGAACTCCCCCAGCGAGACCGCGAACGCGAACCCGGCGGCGACGAGCAGCGCCCGCCGCACCATCGGCAGATCCACCTCCCGCCACACCCGCCACGGCGACGCCCCCAGCACCGCGGCCGCCTCCCGCAGCCGGCCGTCCACCGCCCGCAGCACGGGCAGCATGGTCCGTACGACGAAGGGGACGCCGACCAGCGCCTGGGCGAGGGGGACGAGGATCCAGGTGCTCCGCAGGTTCAGCGGAGGCTCGTCCAGCGCGATCAGGAACCCGAAGCCGACGGTCACGGCGGAGACGCCCAGCGGCAGCATCAGCAGCGCGTCGAAGCCCCGCACCAGCCGTCCGGCGTCCCGGCGGGTGAGGGCGGCCGCGGCCAGCGCGCCGATCAGCACCGCGATGCCGGTCGCGGCGAGGGCGTACTCCAGCGAGTTCCCGATCGCCTCGATCGGCGGGACCAGGAAGATATTGCTGTCGTCGCTGGTCAGCGCCCGGTAGTAGGCGAAGTCGGGTGCGTCGAACGACCGCTGCACCAGGATCGCGAGCGGCAGCACGAGCAGCACGGCGATGCTCGCCAGCACCCCCGCGAGCAGCGCCCACTGGCCGGCCCCGCGCGGCCGCCGGGCCGTCGTGGACGCGTCCACCAGCCGCAGCGCGGTCTCCCGTCGCCGTACCGTCCACGCGTGCACGGCGAGGATCGCGCCCACGGCGGCGAACTGGACGACGGTGAGCACGGCGGCCGTGGACAGGTCGAAGATCTCGGAGGTCTGCCGGTAGATCTCCACCTCGAGGGTCGAGAAGGTCGGGCCGCCGAGGATCTGCACCACACCGAAGGAGGTGAAGGTGAAGAGGAACACCATGAGCGCGGCGGCGGCGACGGCGGGCCCGAGGGCGGGCAGGGTGACCGTCCGCCAGGCCCGCAGGCGGGAGGCGCCGAGCATCCGCGCGGCCTCCTCCTGCCGCGGGTCGAGCTGCGCCCACAGCCCGCCCACGGTCCGTACGACGACCGCGTAGTTGAAGAAGACGTGCGCGAGCAGGATCGCCCACACGGTGGTGTCGAGGCGTACGCCCCACAGTTCGTCGAGGAGTCCGCCCCTCCCGACGAGCGCGAGGAACGCCGTGCCGACGACGACCGTCGGCAGCACGAACGGGACCGTGACCACGGCGCGCAGCACCTGCTTGCCCGGGAAGTCGAGGCGCGCGAAGACATACGCGCCGGGCAGCGCGACCAGCAGGGTGAGCCCGGTGGAGGCGAGCGCCTGCCAGGTGGTGAACCACAGGACGTGCCGGATGTCCGGCTCGGCCAGCACCTCTCCCAGCCGCCCGAGCCGCCACACCCCGTCGGCCTTCAGTCCGCGCGCGAGGATCGCGGCGACCGGGTAGGCGAAGAACAGCCCGAAGAACGCGACGGGCAGGGCCATGAGGCCGAGCCGCGCCGCGCTCCGGCGCCTGCGGGCCGCTACTTCAGTACGAGCGAGGTCCACGACTTGACCCACTGGTCACGGTCGGCGGCGATCTTCGCCGGGGCCATCGTCTCGGGGTCCTCGGCGGCGGGACCGTACTGGGTGAACTCGGCGGGCACGGCCGCGCCCTCGAGCACCGGGTAGACGAACATGTTGAGCGGCATGTCCTCCTGGAACTTCTTGCCGATCAGGAAGTCGATCAGCGCCTTGCCGCCCTCGCTGTTGCCCGCGTTGCTCAGCAGCCCCGCGAACTCGATCTGCCGGAAGCAGGTGCCGGTGGCGACGCCGGTGGGGGCGGTGCTCGGCTTGGGGTCGCCGTAGATCACCTCGGCGGGCGGGGAGGAGGCGTACGACACGACGAGGGGCCGGTCGGCCTTGGCCTTCTTGCCGCCCGCGGAGCCGGAGAACTCCTCGTTGTACGCCTGCTCCCAGCCGTCGACGACCTTCACGCCGTTCGCCTTGAGCTTCTTCCAGTAGCCCTCCCAGCCCGTGTCGCCGTACGCGGCGGCGGTGCCCAGCAGGAAGCCGAGGCCCGGCGAGGAGGTGGAGGCGTTCTCGGTGACGAGGAGGTTCTTGTACGCGGGCTTGACCAGATCGTCGTACGACGTCGGCGGGGCCAGCTTGTGGTCGGCGAAGTACTGCTTGTCGTAGTTGACGCAGATGTCGCCGTAGTCGACCGGCGTGACCCGGTGCTTGCCGGCGTCCAGCTGGTACCGGGCGTCGACCTGGTCCAGCCCCTGGGCCTCGTACGGCTGGAACAGCCCGTTGTCGAGGGCGCGGGAGAGCAGGGTGTTGTCGACGCCGAACAAGACGTCGCCCTGCGGGTTGTCCTTGGTGAGGACGGCCTTGTTGACGGCCTGCCCGGCGTCGCCGTCCTTGAGGACCCTGACCTTGTAGCCGGACTCCTTCTCGAAGGCGGCGAGCACGCTCTTGGAGACGGCCCACGAGTCGTGGCTGATGAGCGTGACGGTCTTGGAGCCCTCGGACCCGCCGCCGTCGTCCGTGGACGAGCCACAGGCGGTGAGCGTGACGAGACCGAGGCCCACGGCGGCGGCCGCGAACGTCTTGAAATGCACTGGACTTCCTCCTGGAGTTGACCAGGAAGAGACGCGGCCCTGCCCGAGAGCCGGTGAGGGCTCCTGGGCAGGGCGCAACAGCTTGAGTAGTGACCGAACTTCCTACCCAGAATGACCTGGGCGAGGTTCAGAGGGTCTGCGGCCTGGTCGCCGCACTCTCAGCGCTGTGGCGCTCCCCTGTCGGAATATGAAGATGTGTTCGTACGTGGCCAGATTACCTCTCGGTGGCCGCGAGCTGACCACAGGCACCGTCGATCTCCTGGCCACGGGTGTCCCGGACGGTCACCGGCACCCCGTGCGCAGCGATGGCCTCCACGAACGCCTTCTCGTCCTCGGGCCGCGAGGCGGTCCACTTGGACCCCGGGGTCGGGTTCAGCGGGATGAGGTTGACGTGCACGGGCTTGCCCCGCAGCAGCCGGCCGAGCCGGTCGCCCCGCCAGGCCTGGTCGTTGATGTCCCGGATCAGCGCGTACTCGATGGACAGCCGGCGCCCCGACTTCTCGCTGTACCCGAAGCCGGCCTCGAGCACCTCGCGCACCTTCCACCGCGTGTTCACGGGGACGAGCGTGTCCCGCAGCTCGTCGTCCGGCGCGTGCAGCGAGATCGCGAGGCGGCACTTGAAGCCCTCGTCGGCGAACCGGTGGATGGCGGGCACCAGCCCGACCGTCGACACGGTGATACCGCGCTGGGAGAGCCCGAGCCCGTCCGGCGCCGGGTCGGTGAGCGCCCGAACGGCCCCGACGACCCGCTTGTAGTTGGCGAGGGGCTCGCCCATCCCCATGAAGACGATGTTGGAGAGCCGCGCCGGCCCACCGGGCACGTCCCCGTCGCGCAGCGCCCGCATGCCGTCCACGATCTGGTGGACGATCTCCGCGGTGGACAGGTTCCGGTCCAGCCCCGCCTGCCCGGTCGCACAGAACGGGCAGTTCATCCCGCACCCCGCCTGCGAACTGATGCACATCGTCACCCGGTCCGGGTAGCGCATCAGCACCGACTCGACGAGCGTGCCGTCGAACAGCCGCCACAGCGTCTTGCGGGTGGTCCCCTCGTCGGTCGACAGATGCCGTACGACCGACATCAGATCGGGCAGCAGCGCCTCGCGCAGCTTCTCCCGCGACCCGGCGGGAATGTCGGTCCACTCCGCGGGGTCGTGCGCGTACCGCGCGAAGTAGTGCTGCGAGAGCTGCTTGGCGCGGAACGGCTTCTCACCGATCTCCGCGACGGCCTCCTTACGCTCCGCGGGCGAGAGGTCGGCGAGATGCCGCGGCGGCTTCTTGGCTCCGCGGGGGGCGACGAACGTGAGTTCTCCGGGCTTAGGCATAACACGTCCAGTGTCGCAGATCATCGCCGGGCCCCCGGGCCAGGGCGGGGTGGGGGTGGTCACCCGCGGGTGCCGACTGTGAGCGCTGGCAGGGCAGCCCGGAGACGGCCAACCGTGCATGAGACGGCCCCTACCGGCGACAACATCGCCTGCCAGGAGCAAGGTGGTCGGTCAGTACCTTGGTCCGGGCCGGCTACGCCGCCTCGTGTTCCAGCCGGTCCTTCAGCAGGCGTTCGTTGATCGGCAGCTCCTTGCGGACCTGGGGGCGGACGATCAGGGGGAGCAGGACCTTGCCGACGCCCTTGCCCTCGAAGTCCAGTTCCAGCGTCACGCGGGAGCGGCGGCCGTCGTCGAGCGGGGCGATCTCGCCGTGGACATGGCCGCGGATGGGACCGTCGATGCCCTGCATGCCCCAGGCGTGCGGAGGGTCGTACTCGGTGTACTCCATGGTCATCGGGATGTCCCGGCGGCCGACGTGCCGGGTGACCCGCACCCGGGAGCCGACATGGACCGGTCCGGCGTCGAGAGGCTCGGCCACCACCGCGCTGGCCTGCCACTCGGGCAGCCGGGCGGGATCCATGACGTACGCCCAGACGTCCTCGGGGCTGCGGTCGACGTCGATCGTTTCACGGAAGTCGGACATGACGCCCGCCCCCTTTCAGGGCGATCCCCCGTCGGACCTCTCCCTGCCATGGTCCCACCGCGCCGTGCCCGGGTCCACGACGGCGGCGGGCCCCCGCCCTGGAGATCAGGACGGGGGCCCGCGGAAGCCGCGTACGCGCCGGTCAGCCGGACCCGACGAACAGCACGAGGAGCAGCCAGACCACGGGAGCCGTGGGCAGCAGCGAGTCCAGGCGGTCCATGATGCCGCCGTGACCCGGGAGCAGCGTGCCCATGTCCTTGATGCCCAGGTCCCGCTTGATCATGGACTCGCCGAGGTCGCCCAGCGTGGCGCTGGCCGCGACCGCGAGGCCCAGCAGCAGCCCCTGCCACCAGGTGCCGTCGTCGATCAGGAACTGCATGCACAGCGCGCCCGCGACCATCGCGAAGGACACCGCGCCCAGCAGGCCCTCACGGGTCTTGCCGGGGCTGATGCGCGGAGCGAGCTTGTGCTTGCCGAAGCGCCAGCCGACCGCGTACGCGCCCGTGTCGCTGACGACCGTCAGCAGCAGGAACGTCAGCACGCGGAACGCGCCGTCGTCGGCCGTGAGCATCAGGGCGACGAAGGTGGCCAGGAACGGGACGTAGAAGGCCGCGA
This sequence comes from Streptomyces phaeofaciens, assembly GCF_014648915.1. Lineage (GTDB taxonomy): Bacteria > Actinomycetota > Actinomycetes > Streptomycetales > Streptomycetaceae > Streptomyces > Streptomyces phaeofaciens. The sequence goes on from NZ_BMSA01000016.1 coordinate 144,819, forward strand.
AGACACCGGCCGTCACGTCCTTGAGATAGCCCTCGGGCGGCTCGGTCATCCGCCAGACCAGGACCGCCAGGGCGGTCAGGGCCATGGCGACCCAGGCGCCCTCGGTCCCCCGGACGTATCCGGCGACGACCATCGCCGCACCGCCGACCGCGAGCGGCACGAGCGGCGCCTTGATGCCCTTGCGCTCCTGAAGCCTGCTGGTCAGCTCCCACAGGCCCACCACGACGGCGACCGCTATCACGCCGATGAACACGGCCTTGACGACGAACAGCGAGGCGACGATCACCGCACCGAGTCCGACCCCGACTCCTATGGCCGCGCCCAGGTCTCGGCCCGCGCTCTTCTTCGGCGGTGCGGGCGCCGGGTGTGGGGCGTCGGGCATGGGCTCCGGATTCTGCGGCACCGCCGCATGGGGCTGTGCCGACGGGGTCTCGTGGCGGAACGTCTCGTCACGGAGCGCCGGGTCGGGCGCACCGGGGCGGAACGTCTCGTCTCGGAACAAGGGGCCGCCCAGCCGAGCGGCCCCCCGGTCGTCATCCTGGTTTCCGCCGTGTGCGGGTACGTCGGGGACGATGGGCATGGGGCGAGTCTGCTGCGCCTCAGGCGCATCGTACGCGGGACCCGCCGGGGCGGCCCCCTGGACAGGCCCCTGGTCGACGGGCCCCCAGTACCCCGGCTGTGCGCCGGAGTGCGACCCGGATTGTGGCGGAGAGCCCCAGGAAGAAGTGTTCATCAGACCTCGAGCAGCTCCGACTCCTTGTGCTTCAGGAGCTCGTCCACCTGGGCGACGTACTTCGCCGTGGTGTCGTCGAGCTCCTTCTCCGCACGACGGCCCTCGTCCTCGCCGACCTCGCCGTCCTTGACGAGCTTGTCGATCGCGTCCTTGGCCTTGCGGCGCACGGAGCGGATGGACACCTTGGCGTCCTCGCCCTTGCCCTTGGCGACCTTGATGTACTCGCGGCGGCGCTCCTCGGTCAGCTCCGGGAACACCACACGGATGATGTTGCCGTCGTTGCTCGGGTTGACGCCCAGGTCGGAGTCGCGGATGGCCTGCTCGATGTTGCGCAGCGCCGTCTTGTCGAACGGGGTCACGACCGCCATGCGCGGCTCCGGCACGGAGAACGAAGCCAGCTGGTTGATCGGCGTCGGCGCGCCGTAGTAGTCGGCCACGATCTTGTTGAACATCGCCGGGTGCGCACGGCCGGTGCGGATCGCGGCGAAGTCCTCCTTGGCGACCACGACGGCCTTCTCCATCTTCTCCTCGGCCTCGAGGAGGGTCTCTTCGATCACCACTTGCTCCTGCGTGTCTTGAGTAGGCCCGGCTGCGGTTCCCTGTCGGTGGCGGCGGCCGGCTGCGTCGCGTCTTCTTCCTGCACGGTTCCCGACCGGCAGGACATTGTCCATCCCCCGACCGAGGTCCGTCCCCCGGTCAGGTGTTGTCGTGCTGACCGGGGTTTAACCGGTCAGGACCGGCTGCCCTGCTCACCCACAAGCGTGCCGATCTTCTCACCCTTGACGGCACGAGCGATATTGCCCTCCGCCAGAAGCTCGAAGACGAGAATCGGGAGCTTGTTGTCGCGGCACAGCGTGATGGCGGTGGCGTCGGCGACCTTCAGGTCGCGGGTGATGACCTCGCCGTAGCCGAGGGCGTCGAACTTGACGGCCTCGGGGTTGGTCTTGGGGTCGGAGTCGTAGACGCCGTCCACCCCGTTCTTGCCCATCAGGAGCGCCTCGGCGTCGATCTCCAGGGCGCGCTGGGCGGCGGTGGTGTCGGTGGAGAAGTACGGCATGCCCATGCCGGCGCCGAAGATCACGACGCGGCCCTTCTCCAGGTGCCGCACGGCGCGCAGCGGGATGTACGGCTCGGCGACCTGGCCCATGGTGATGGCGGTCTGGACGCGGCTGTCGATGCCCTCCTTCTCCAGGAAGTCCTGGAGGGCGAGGCAGTTCATGACGGTGCCGAGCATGCCCATGTAGTCCGAGCGGGCACGGTCCATGCCGCGCTGCTGGAGTTCGGCGCCGCGGAAGAAGTTGCCGCCGCCGATGACGACCGCGACCTGCGCGCCGTCCCGGACCACGGCCGCGATCTCCCGGGCGATCTTGTGCACCACGTCGGGGTCCACTCCCAGGCCCCCGCCACCGGAGAATGCCTCGCCGGACAGCTTCAGCATGAACCGGCCACGTACTTTGCCGTCGTCGCTCTTCTGGGGCTTGGTGGTCATGGGAGTTCCCGCCTCTTTCACGTGGTGCACATACGAAGAAGGCCATTGCCGATGGGGTGTCGTTCGCATCCCATGCGCGGCAATGGCCTCCTCGTCAGTTCTGCTGTCGTCCGTCGCGCACACGCGCGTGACGGCATACGCCGACAACGCGGCCGACTGCTCCCGACCCTATCGGGAGCGGGCGTCCGTCGCGGTACGGACTCAGATGCCGACCTTGATGCGCGAGAAGCGCTTCAGGGTGACACCGGCCTCGTCCAGGACCTTCTGGACGGACTTCTTGTTGTCCAGGGCGTACGGCTGACCGAGCAGCGTGGCGTCCTTGAAGAAGCCGTTCAGGCGACCCTCGACGATCTTGGCGATCGCGGCCTCGGGCTTGCCCTCGGCGCGGGTGGTCTCCTCGGCGATGCGACGCTCGGACTCGACGACGTCGGCCGGCACGTCCTCCTTGGCGAGGTACTTCGGCGCGAAGGCGGCGATGTGCTGGGCGATGCCCTTGGCCACGTCGGCGTTCGGCTTGTCGAGCTCGACCAGGACACCGATCTGCGGGGGCAGGTCGGGCATCGTGCGGTGCATGTACGCGGTCACGAAGCCGTCGGCGAACTGCGCGAAGCGGTCCAGCACGATCTTCTCGCCGAGGTTGGCGTTGGCCTCGTCCACGAACGCCTGGACGGTCTTGCCGGGCTCGATCTCGGAGGCGAGCAGCGCCTCGAGGTCGGCCGGGGCGGTCTTGGCGACGTGCTCGGCGATCGCGTTGGCGACGGCCTGGAACTTCTCGCCCTTGGCGACGAAGTCCGTCTCGCACTTCAGCTCGACGAGGACGCCGGAGGAGTTGTCGTCGGCGATGATCGAGACCACGGCGCCGTTCTCGGCGGAGCGGCCCTCGCGCTTGGCGACGCCCTTCTGGCCCTTGATCCGGAGCGCCTCGACGGCCTTGTCTACGCTGCCCTCGGCCTCGTCCAGCGCCTTCTTGCAGTCCATCATGCCGGCGCCGGTGAGCTCGCGGAGCTTCTTGACGTCGGCGGCGGTGTAGTTCGCCATGAGTCTGTGAGTCTTTCTCGAAGTCTGGAAGATCGAAGATCTGACGGTCCGGGAGCTTCCGTCAGCGGGAGCTCCCGGCGCTGCGCCGACCTACAGGTGAACGGCGGGGGCGGACTTCACGTCACCGCCCCCGCCGTCGACGCTGTCGGGACGGTCAGGCCTGCTCGGCGTCCGTGGCCGGGGCCTCGGTGGCCTCGGTGGCCTCGGCGGCGGGGGCCTCGTCGGCAGCCGGGGTCTCGGCGACCGGAGCCTCGGTGGCCTCGGCGGCCGGGGCCTCGGCGGCGGGAGCCTCGTCGGCCTTCTTCTCACCCTCGAGCAGGTCGCGCTCCCACTCGGCGAGCGGCTCGCCGGCGGCCTTCTCACCCTTGGCACCGGTGGCGACACCGGAACGGGAGATGAGGCCCTCGGCGACGGCGTCGGCGATCACGCGGGTGAGCAGGGTGACGGAGCGGATCGCGTCGTCGTTACCCGGGATCTTGTAGTCGACCTCGTCGGGGTCGCAGTTGGTGTCGAGGATGGCGACGACCGGGATGTTCAGCTTCCGGGCCTCGCCGACCGCGATGTGCTCCTTCTTGGTGTCCACGATCCAGACGGCGCTGGGAACCTTGGACATCTCGCGGATACCACCGAGGGTCTTCTCCAGCTTGGCCTTCTCGCGCGAGAGCACGAGAAGCTCCTTCTTGGTGAGACCGGACGCGGCGACGTCCTCGAAGTCGATGAGCTCGAGCTCCTTCAGGCGCTGAAGGCGCTTGTAGACGGTCGAGAAGTTGGTGAGCATGCCGCCCAGCCAGCGCTGGTTGACGTAGGGCATGCCGACGCGGGTGGCCTGCTCGGCGATGGCCTCCTGCGCCTGCTTCTTCGTGCCGACGAACATGACCGTGCCGCCGTGGGCGACGGTCTCCTTGACGAACTCGAAGGCGCGGTCGATGTACGACAGCGACTGGAGCAGGTCGATGATGTAGATGCCGTTGCGCTCGGTGAAGATGAAGCGCTTCATCTTCGGGTTCCAGCGACGGGTCTGGTGACCGAAGTGGACGCCGCTTTCCAGCAGCTCCCGCATCGTGACGACGGCCATGGCCGTTCTCCTTGAATTTCTCGGTTGTGCCGCGGATGCCGGACGGCTCCCGCGCCTGACGCCCGCGGTGCGCCGAGCCACGAAGGACCGAGGGGCGCGGATACCGGAAGACCGACCGTGGCCGGCCCCCGATACCGGGGCGTGCGAAGTCGACCCGGTGACCCGGATCGCCAGAAGAAGTGTACGGGACCCGCGAGGCACCGGGTGACGCCGCTCTCCACAAGCCGGGGGTTGTCCACAGCTCCCGGCCATGATCGTCGCGTTCACGGGACGGTTGCCCCATGGACACGAAGCGATACCTCGGTGGCCTGGTGCTGTTCCTGTCGCTCACGGTGCTCGCCTCGGCGGCCCGGGCGGACCCGGCCGCGCCGGCGTCGGCCACCGGCCCCCCGGCTCCGTCCGTCCCCGGGATCGGCCGGACCTGGCCGGTGGGAACGCGCCCGGTGGTGGTGCGCGGCTGGGAACCCCCGCCGACGGCGTACGCCCGGGGCCACCGGGGCGTGGACCTGGCGGCGTTCCCCGGCGCACCGGTCCGTGCGGTGGCGGCGGGCCGGGTGTCGTACGCCGGGCGGGTGGCCGGCCGGGGGGTGATCTCCGTGGCGCTGACCGGCACGGACCTCAGGACGACCTACGAGCCGGTACGCCCGCTGGTCACGAAGGGCGACGAGGTGGCCCCGGGCCAGGTGGTCGGCACGGTGGAACCGGCGGGCGCCCACTGCGGGGTGCCGTGCGTGCACTGGGGCCTGCGCAGGGACCGGACCTATCTGGATCCCTTGACGCTGATGCCGCCGTGGCTCCTGCGCAGCGGACCCTCGCGGCTGCTGCCGGTACGGGGTGTACCGCTGCCGTCCTGAGGGCCTCCTCAGCGGGCCTGGCCCAGGACCCCTCGCAGCACCATGGAGACCGCCGCGTCGGTGATCGCGTCCGGCTCCTCCGCCGCTCCGAGCTCGATCCTGCGCACGGCCGCGTCGACGACCCCCTGCACCAGCATCGCGGCCATCCGGGGCTCCGCGTGCCCCAGCTCGCCCAGGGCCTCGACGATCATCGCGACGAGCCCGCCGTGCGCCGCGCGGATCTTCTCCCGCGCCCCCGCGTCCAGTTCGCTCGCGGAGATCGCCACGACGGCACGGTGGCGCCGGTCCCCCACCAGCGCCAGCTGCCGCCGTACGTACGTCTCGACCTTGGCCTCGGCCCCGTCGGACGCGGCCATCGCGGACTCGACCTCCGCCGCCCAGACGGGGAAGTCGACCTCGCACAGCTCCTCGACCACGGCCGCCCGTGACCGGAAGTACTCGTAGACGGAGGAACGCGCGAGCCCCGTCCGCTCGGCGAGCGCGGGGAAGGTCAGCGCCTCCGTCCCGCCCTCGGACAGCAGGGAGCGTGCGGCGTCCAGCAGGGCGGCACGCTGCATCGTCCGGTGCTCGGCCACGGAGGCCGCTCGAATCCTTGGCACGTCGACCACTTTACGGACGGTCGTTCCCCAGCGGGAGGGACTCGCGTCGACGCGCCCCGCTCGCGGCCGGCGCCGGCCCGGGGCAGGTGCCCGGAGTCAGCGCCCGAAGCCGGCCAGTTTCGCGCGCAGCTGGAGCACGGACTTGGTGTGGATCTGGCTGACCCGGCTCTCGGTGACGCCCAGCACGTTCCCGATCTCGGCGAGTGTCAGCCCCTCGTAGTAGTACAGCGTGACGACGGTCTTCTCCCGGTCGGGCAGCGTGTTGATCGCCCGCGCCAGGAACCGCCGCAGCTCCCGGTCCTCGGCGACCTCCACGGGGTTGTCGGCGGCGGTGTCCTCCAGCGTGTCCATCAGGCTCAGCCGGTCCCCGCCCTCCCCGCCGACGTGCAGCAGCTCCTCCAGGGCCACCACGTTGGCCAGCGACAACTGGCTGAACACGGCGTGGAGATCGTCGACGGCGATGCCCATCTCGGCGGCCACCTCGCACTCCGACGGCGTCCGCCGCAGCCGCGCCTCCAGCGTCGCGTACGCCCGCTCCACATTGCGCGCCTTCTGACGCACGGACCGCGGGATCCAGTCCAGCGCGCGCAGCTCGTCGATCATCGCGCCCCGGATCCGGGTGATCGCGTACGTCTCGAACTTGATCTCCCGGTCGATGTCGAACTTCTCGATCGCGTCGATCAGCCCGAAGACCCCGGAGGAGACGAAGTCGGCCTGCTCCACATTGGGCGGCAGCCCGACGCTGACGCGCCCCGCCACGTACTTCACCAGCGGCGAGTAGTGCAGGATCAGCTGCTCCCGCAGCCGCTCGTCACCCGTCGTCTTGTACGACCGCCACAGCTCGTCGAGCGTCGAGGGAGCGGGCGGGCGCACGCCGCCACCGTCGCGGGCGGCTGGGGGGACCGCCGCCCGGTCGGACCCGGAGGTGTGCTGGGGCATACGTCGCCTTGTGCCGTTCTGCCGTGAAGTACGTGGAGTCGGGGGTGCCTGGGTGCTCTGCTTGCCTGAAGTCGGGCTGCTGCCGGTCTGTACCGGAATCCTCGTGAGCGTAGCGTGACTGGAGTGTCGCGGTGTGCGAAGGGCATGACCGGACCTGTGCGCAGATACGTTCCGCTGGACGCTCCACCGGGGCACGGCCGTCGCTCCGCGTGATCCCGGGGGAGCGTCAACTCGGGGGAATTCCCCAGGGCTTAGGCGTTCCCCCGGACGGCCGAACACCGTCGGTCAACGGGGGTGCCCGCCCACTCGAACGGAGACCATCGCCTGGCGTGTCAACTTCCAGCCGTCGCCGAGTCGTTCGACGTAACCGAGTGCTCCGAGTTCGTACAGCCTCGCGAGCGCGTCGTCCGCGGTGGTCCCCGCCTCGCGGGCCACCTCGTCGGCCGGCGCGGACCGGCGCCCGGGGAGCGCGGCGAGAACACGCCGGGCGCCCGGCTCCAGCAGGTCGCGCGGGAACACCGGCCCGCGCCGGTCCGGGGCCAGCTCCCCCATGTCCCCGACGAGCTCGACGACCTCCGCGGCGTCGGTGACCAGCACGACCCCCTCCCCGCGCAGCAGTTCGTGCACCCCGGCGGAGAGCCCGCTGGTGGCGGGCCCCGGTACGCCCATGGCGTGCCGGCCCAGCCGCTGCGCCGCCCGCGCGGTGACCAGCGAGCCGCTGCGGTACGCGGCCTCGACGACGACCGTGCCCCGGGTGAGCGCGGCGATCACCCGGTTGCGCAGGACGAATCTGCTCGGCGTCGGATGGTCGCCGGGCGGCAACTCCCCCACCACCAGGCCCTGTTCAGCGATTCTGTTGATCAACTCCGTGTGGCCGCGCGGATAGGGCCGGTCGACCCCGCAGGCGAGGACGGCGACGGTGGCGCCGCCGGCCCCGAGCGCCCCGCGATGGGCGGCGCCGTCGATCCCGTAGGCCCCGCCGGAGACGACCACCCAGCCCCGCTCGGCGAGGCCCGCCGCGAGGGTGGCGGCCATGTGGGCGCCGTACTCGGTGCAGGCGCGGGCGCCGACGACGGCGACGGACCGCAGCGCCCACATCCGCAGATCGGGGCGCCCCCGCAGCCACAGCCCGAGCGGCCGGGCGTCCCCCAGGTCGTCCAGCGTGCCGGGCCATTCGGCGTCGCCCGGGCACACGAACCGCACCCCGGCCTCCGCCGCGACCGCGAGGTCCCGCTCGGGATCGGCCCGCGCGGCCCGCGCGGTCAGCCCGCCCCACCGGCGCGGGGACACCCCGGGCAGCATGTCCTCGCGGCTCCGCAGCCACCGCGCCACCTCGACCGCCCCCCGCTCCCGCACCCACCGTCCGCCGGCCTCGTCCCCCGGCTCGACGACCCGGGAGAGGAGGGCCCGGGCGAGCCGGTCGGCACCCGGCTCTCCAAGCCCGCCCTGCCCGCCCGGCCCGCCTTGCCCGCCCGGCCCGCCTTGCTCGCCCGGCCCGCTCATGCGAGGGCCCCGAGGGCCATCGGGACGCCGCGCGGCACTCCCGTGCGCAGTTGCAGGGCCAGGGCGACATCCATGACACCCGGCCGGTCGTGACCGACGAGATCGGCGACGGTCCAGGCGACGCGCAGCACGCGGTCGAGTCCCCGCGCGGTCAGCACCCCCCGTTCCAGACTGCGCTCGGCCTCGTCCATGGCGCCGGCCGCCGCGTGCCAGCGGTTGCGCAGTTCCCGTCCCGGCACCTCGCTGTTGGTGCGCCACGGGGTTCCCGCCAGCCTGGCGGCCGCGCGTTCCCGGGCGGCCCGGACCCGGTCGGCGACGGTCGCCGTGGAGTCGCCTCCCGGGCCGCGGTGGGCGAGTTCCGCGCGGCCGACCGCGTCCACCTCGACCCGCAGATCGACCCGGTCGAGCAGCGGTCCGGAGAGCCGGGCCTGATAGCGGCGGATCGCCGACGGCGGGCACTCGCACTGGCTGTCCCGCAGCGAGAAGCGGCCGCAGGGGCAGGGGTTGGCCGCCAGCACCATCAGGAACCGCGCCGGGAACCGCACGACGCCCGCGCTGCGCGCGATCACCACATGCCCCGCCTCCAGCGGCTGCCGCAGCGCGTCGAGGGTCTGGCCGCTGAACTCGGGCGCCTCGTCCAGGAACAGCACGCCGCGATGCGCCAGCGAGACGGCACCGGGCCGCGCGATCCCCGGGCCGCCCCCGACCAGCGACTGCATGGTCGCCGAGTGGTGCGGGGCGCAGTAGGGGGCGATGTCGATCAGCGGCTTGCCCGGGGGCAGCAGCCCGGCCACCGAGTGCACCGCCGTGACCTCCAGCGAGTCCACCCTGGTCAGCCGGGGCAGGACGGCCGGCAGCCGCTCCGCGAGCATGGTCTTGCCCGCGCCCGGCGGACCTTCGAGGAAGAGGTGATGTCCGCCGGCCGCCGCCACTTCCACAGCGGTGCGCGCCGAGCGCTGCCCGACCACGTCCGCGAGGTCGTGCCCCTGGTCGTGCTGGGCGGCGCCGATGCTGTGCATCGCGTCGGCGGCGCCGGTGCCGGGCATCCTCAGGCCGGCCAGGAGCGGGTCCGGGCGGCCCAGGTCGTCCGGTTCCTCCTCGGGCACGGGTTCGTCCGCGAGGACCGCGATCAGCTGCCGGAGACTGCGCACCCCGAGGACGGAGACACCCGGGACCAGCGAGGCCTCGGCGGCGGAGCACTCGGGCACGACCACCTGGTCGTAGCCCGCGTCCGCTGCGGCGATCACCGCGGGCAGGATTCCGCGGACCGGCCGCACCCGTCCGTCCAGGCCCAGCTCGCCGATCATCACGAGGTCGGCGAGCACCCGCGGGTCGATCCGTTCCGCCGCGCCCAGCACCGCACAGGCGATGGCGAGATCGAAACCGCTGCCGGCCTTGGGCACCGACGCCGGGCTGAGTCCGACGGTGAGCTTCTTCTGCGGCCACTCGCCACCGGAGTTCACCACGGCCGCCCGCACCCGGTCCCGGCTCTCGGTCAGGGACTTGTCCGGCAGCCCCACCAGCGTGAAGGCCGCCACTCCCGGCTCCAGGTCGGCCTGGACCTCGACCACGACCCCCTCGACGCCGACCAGCGCCACCGAGCACGTCCGTGCGAAGCCCATCTCAGGCCACCCCCCGCGCGTGCTCCACGACGGCCGCTCCGCGGCGGGGCAGGACGACCCCGATCAGGTCGATGCGGACGCCGCCCGGCGGGGCTCCGCCGTGCGTCTGGATCCATCGCTCGGCGAGGCCGCGCAGGCGCTCCGCCTTCCGGGGCGTCAGCGCCGCCATCGGGTGCTGGAAGCCACCGCCCCGGCGGGTCTTGACCTCGCAGACGACCAGGACGTCCCCGTCCCGCGCGACGATGTCGATCTCACCGGTCCTGCCACAGCGCCAGTTGCGCTCCAGGACCGTCATCCCGGCGTCGGCCAGCCGTCGGGCGGCCAGTCCCTCGCCGTACCTGCCGAGTGCACCACGTGCCAGATCCGCGTTCATGTCGGCACCACCTCCGGCACCCACGCTCACGCATCCGCCACCACCGGAAGGATCTTGGTGGACAAGTCACAGGCTGTGGACAACTCCGTCACCCACACCGGCCCCACGGCAGCTCCCACCGGCCCCACGGCAGCCCGCACCGGCCCACCGCAGCCCCACCGCAGCGGGACCCGGCCGACTCAGCTGCCCGGCAGCTCCAGATCGCTCTTGTTCAGCTCCTCGATGTTCACGTCCTTGAACGTGAGCACTCGCACCTGCTTCACGAACCGGGCCGGCCGGTACATGTCCCAGACCCAGGCGTCCGCCATCGACACCTCGAAGAACACCTCGCCCTGGACCGAGTGCACCTGCATCTCGTAGTCGTTGGTCAGGTAGAACCGTCGCTCGGTCTCGATCACGTATTTGAACAGACCGACGACATCGCGGTACTCCCGGTAGAGCTTCAGCTCCATCTCGGTCTCGTACTTCTCGAGGTCCTCGGCGCTCATGGCATGTTCCCCTTCAGCCGTGCGATCCCCCCATTGTGCGCCAGTCCCGTGGGCCCCTAGACGATTTCCGTGTCAAGGGTTACGGGCCGGGCCGGGGGACCGTCGTCGAGCAGCCTTCCCAGCAGCTCGGCGAGTCTGGTCGGATACACCGTCTCATGCGACCGGGTCAGTTCCTGACACGTCCACCAGCGCGCTCCGGCGACGCTGCGCCGCTCCAGCTCCGTGAGGGCCGTGGCCCGCGTAGCCGTCACGGTCGTACGTGCCAGGTAGTACCACTCGTCCTGGTCCCAGCGGCGGCCGGCGAAGGGGAAGGAGCATCTCCGCCGCCACAGCACCGGGCCCAGGTCGACGTCGGTGATGCCGGTCTCCTCGGCGAGTTCCCGCAGGGCCGCCTGCTCACGTGTCTCGTCGCCCTCGACTCCGCCGCCGGGTGTGAACCACCAGTCGTCGGCCCGGTCGTCCGGCTCATGGCCGTGGAGCAGCAGGATGCGGTCCTCGGGGTCGAGCAGCACCACCCGGGCGACCTTGCGCAGTCCGCCCTCGTAGGTGTCGGGACCCGCGTCCGTGGCCTCAGCGGGCACCGGCGGGCTCCGGCCGGGTGCGGGCGCCGCGGCGGGCCGCCCGCTGGGCGATCGGTCCGTAAGCGCCTCCGCCCAGGACCAGCACCGCGCCGCCGACGACCATCCACAGGATCGTCCGCAGCGGACCGGGCTGGGAGAGTGCCCCGAGTTCCTCGAACCCGGTGGGACGCCCGAGCATGCCGTCCCACGGCCAGACGACGGCGTCCACCCGCGCCGTGACCGCGCTGCGCGCCACCGTGCCGCCGGCCGCGTCGGTGAGGTGGGCGGTGGAGTCCAGCGAGCCCTGGCGTTCGTCGCCGAGCAGGAACAGCCGGCCCTCGGGGACCGTCACGGTCGGGAAGCCCTTGATCTCGGCGAGGCTGCCCGCGGGCAGATACGGTTCGTCGATCTCCTTGCCGTTGACGGTCAGCTTGCCCTCGGTGCAGCAGGCGACGGTGTCGCCGCCGACCGCGACCACCCGCTTGACCACGGCGGAGCCGCTGACCCAGGTCTCGTCCTTGAACACGACGACGTCACCGCGGCGCACCTCGTCGCCGTCCACCCGCTGGGCGAGCACCCGGGAACCGGCGCCGATCGTCGGCGCCATGGAACTGGTGGGGACGGTGTACGGCCGGTAGACCAGGGCCGCCCAGACGAATCCGCCCAGGAACAGCACGAGGCCCAGCGCGACGGCCAGTCCGGACAGACGCTGTCCGGTCCGGCTGCCCACCGGGCCACTGCTGGTGCCACCGCCGCTGTGCGGGGCCGTACGCGTCGTGCTCTCGCCACCCATGGGTCCGCACCCTACCCGGCGGTACCGAACGGGGTCAGCCCTTCCTCCCCGGCCAGGGCCACAAGCTTGGGAAAGGGTTTACGGACCCGGGGCGGCGAGGTCAGCGGGTGTCGGACGACTCCTGGCGCCGGCGGCGCCACAGGACGACCGGGACGGCCCCGGCGAGGGCGAGGCCCTGCGGGGCGACCGTCAGGGCCGTCGAGGCGGACGACTGGGTGTTCAGACCGTCCTGGTCGAAGGTGTCCGGAACCGGCAGGGTGCCCCAGCGGTTGATCGGCCAGGCCTTGACGATGGCACGGCCGACGACCTGGTCGACGGGGACCATGCCGTGGTGCTTGTCCGACTGGTTGTAGCGCGAGTCCCGCGAGTTCTGGCGGTGGTCGCCCATCACCCAGATGTAGCCCTTGGGGACCTTCACCGAGAACTGGCCGCCCTGGTCGTCCTGGCTGCACGGGGTGTTGCCGGGGTACACGTACGGCTCGTTCAGCGCCTTGCCGTTGACCGTCAGCGGCCCGGTGCCCTTACAGGTGACGGTGTCGCCGCCGACGCCGACGACCCGCTTGATCAGGTCCTTCTCCTCGGCGGACGGCATCAGGCCGATCCAGCTGAGGAAGGTCTGGAAGGCGTTGGGGTCGGTGGTGGCCTCGCCGGCCAGCCAGTTGTCCGGGTCGTGGAAGACGACGACCTCGCCGCGCTCGGGCTCGGAGCCGAACCACGGCGTCAGCTTGTCGACGAGGACCCGGTCACCCTCCTTGAGGGTGTTCTCCATCGAGGCGGACGGGATCGAGAACGCCTGCACCAGGAACGTCTTGATCAGCAGCGCGAGCACCAGCGCGATACCGATCAGGATCGGCAGCTCCTTCCAGAAGGAGCGCGGCTTCTTCGGCTTCGGGGCCGCACCGCCCGTTCCCTCGCCACCGGTCCGCGGGGGCTCGTCCGCGGGCGGACCGTCGCCGCCCGCCATCGGGTCACTCCCGGAGGTCACGGCGCCGTCCGCGGCCGGGTCGGCCGCCACCGGACGTCCGCGGTGCTCCTCGCCGTCGTGTCCGGACCGTGCGCCAACCGCCACATCCCCCACGCCAACTCCTCACTCTGTGCCGCCGCCTGCCCCATGTACGGCGCAGGCCCACCACTCCCATAACGAGCGGGAGTTCCGCAGGGCTCGGGAGTTGCCGGATCGTTCCGTTCGGATCGTCCGGGGCAACCCTATGCGACGGCTGGGCGGCCGCGGTCGCCGTGACGGCCGAGCCGGTGACCGAGGAGAAAGTTTGCGGTTCCTTGAGACGGTTCCAGTGCCCCATGGGCCAGGCGATGACCATGGCGCGCCCGACGACCTCGTCCTCGGAGACGGTGCCGCCGTAGTCGGTGTCCTGGTGGGCGCGGGAGTCCGCCGAGTTGGCCCGGTGGTCGCCCATCACCCACAGCCGGCCCTGGGGGACGGTGATGTCGAAGGCGGCGTCGGAGGGCGCGTTCCCGGGGTAGAGATAGGTTCCCTCGTCCAGGGGAACGCCGTTGACGGTGACCCGCCCCTGCGTGTCACAGCACTTGACGCGGTCGCCGCCCACTCCGACGACCCGCTTGATCAGGTCCTTCTCGTTGTCGGACGGCAGCAGACCGATGAAGGTGAGCCCTTCCTTGACCTGCTTGACGACCACGGGGTCGTCCTTCTTCGTGGTGGTCTGCTCGTCCGCGAGCCAGCCTCCGGGGTCCTTGAAGACGACGACGTCTCCGCGCTGCGGCTTGGAGCCGAACCACGGGGTGAACTTGTCGACCAGGACACGGTCGCCGATCTGGATCGTCTGCTCCATGGAGCCGGACGGGATCACGAAGGCCTGCACGAGGAAGGTCTTCAGGACCAGGGCTATCAGGACGGCGACACCGACCAGCAGCGGTATCTCCCGGACGGCCGAACGCCTGCGCTTGCGTTTGACCTTCCGCTGGAGCTGGCGCCGCTCCGAGCGTGAGCGGCCGCCGGACGGGCTGGAGGCACGCCGGGCGCCGGTGGGCAGGAGCTGGTCCGCGGGGGAGCTGGGGACGCCGCGCGGCTTGCCGCGGTTACCCATGGGCGCCGTCCGCGCCGGGCACGCGCGCGTAGGCGCTCGGGCGGCCCTGACGCCCGATGTGTGCGAAGGGCCAGACGATCCAGTCGGCGCGGCCGATCACGTCGCCGACCGGGATCATGCCGCCGCCCGGGGAGCCCAGATGGTCGCGGGAGTCGCTGGAGGAGCTGCGATGGTCGCCGAGGACGAACAGGGTGTCCTCGGGCACGACCACGTCGAAGTCCACCGAGGACGGGCTGTCGCCCGGATACAGGAACGTGGACTCGTCGACCGACCGGCCGTTCACGCTGATCCTCCCCTCCTTGTCACAGCAGACCACGTGGTCTCCCCCTACACCCACGACGCGTTTGATGTAGTCGGCGTTCCCGAAGTACCCGGTGCCGTCGAACACGACGACATCGCCGCGCCGCGGTCCGGCACCGAAACGGTACGCCAACTTATTTACGAGAACGCGGTCGCCGATCCTCAATCCGTTTTCCATGGATCCGCTGGGAATCTGGAAGGGTTGCACCACGAAAGCGTTGAGGACCAGCAAAAACAGCAGGCAGATGAGCAGAGTGAGGCTGGTCCGGCCACCGGGGAGCCACTTCGTGATCCACGCCACCAACGCGAAACGCGACCGTCCCTCCGGTCCCTCCGTGTGCGGGGCCTCGTCGAGGGAGGCCGCCGCGGGTACGGAAGGGCGGGAGGAGCGGTCGCGCTCCGTCGTCGGCTGAGCTTCGGTGTCCATCGGGGCCAGATGCTATCCGGCCCCTCTGTGGATCTCCGAGTGAGCTCAGTTGTCGCGCTTCTCCTTGATCTTCGCGGCCTTGCCGCGGAGCTCGCGCAGGTAGTACAGCTTCGCGCGACGCACGTCACCGCGGGTGACGAGCTCGATCTTCTCGACGATCGGGGTGTGCACCGGGAAGGTGCGCTCGACGCCGACGGAGAAGGAGACCTTGCGGACCGTGAAGGTCTCGCGGACACCGGCGCCCTGGCGGCGGATGACTACGCCCTTGAACTGCTGCACACGGGAGCGGTTGCCCTCGATGACGCGGACGTGGACGTTGACGGTGTCACCCGGGCGGAAGGCCGGGATGTCGCTGCGCAGCGACGCGGAGTCGACGGAGTCGAGCAGGTGAGACATTTCGTCTGCTTTCTTCGCCGATGCCACAGGTCATCAGCGGAACTAGGTTTCAGGGGGTCCGCTGTGCCCGTCGGGGCGGGCGTCGTGTCCCCCTGTGGCAGGGGCGCACACCGGACGGCGCACAACAGCGGCTTATTCTTCCATGCCTTCGGTCCTGCGCCAAAATCGACCGTACGGCTCGCCGCCCGGGTCGGGCGCCCAGCCGAGGATGGAGAGCATCTCGCGGTCCTTCTTGTCGAAGGCCTTGGGCTCACAGCGCTCGATCAGGTCGGGCCGGTTGGCCGTCGTACGGCGCAGGGCCTCGTCGCGGCGCCAGCGGGCGATCTTGCCGTGGTGGCCGCTGAGCAGCACCTCGGGGATGTCCCTGCCGCGCCACTCGGGCGGCTTGGTGTAGACGGGCCCCTCCAGGAGGCTCGCCATGGCGCCGGGCGCGAAGGAGTCGTCGCGGTGGGACTCGGCGTTGCCGAGCACTCCGGGCAGCAGCCGCGCCACGGCTTCCGTGACGACGAGCACGGCCGCCTCGCCGCCGGCGAGGACGTAGTCGCCGATGGAGACCTCGTAGACCGGGATCCGGCCGGCGTACTCGTCGACGACCCGCCGGTCGATGCCCTCGTAGCGGGCCGGCGTGAAGATCAGCCAGGGGCGCTCGGAGAGCTCGACGGCGAGTTCCTGGGTGAAGGGGCGGCCGCTGGGGGTCGGGACGATCAGCGCGGGCCGGTGCGCCCCGGTCTCGTAGCCGTCGGCGAGGACGGAGTCCAGGGCGTCGCCCCAGGGCTCGGTCTTCATGACCATGCCGGGGCCGCCGCCGTACGGGGTGTCGTCGACCGTGTTGTGGCGGTCGTAGGTCCACTCCCGCAGGTCGTGCACGTGCACGTTCAGCTGTCCACGCGCGCGTGCCTTGCCGACGAGGGAGACGTTCAGCGGGTCGAGGTACTCGGGGAAGATCGTGACGACGTCGAGGCGCATCAGGAGGCGTCCTCGCCCGAGTCCCGGGAGGACACGACCTCGGCGCGGTCGTCGATCAGGCCCGGCGGCGGGGTGATGACCGCCCGCTGCTCCTCCAGGTCGATCTCGGCGACGATCTCCGAGACGAACGGGATCATCACCTCGGTGCCGTCCGGACGCTCGACGATGAAGAGGTCCTGGGAGGGCAGGTGCGAGATCTCGGTGATCCGGCCCACCTCGACGCCGTCCGCGGTCACCACGTCCAGGTCCATGAGCTGGTGGTCGTAGTACTCGTCCTCCTCCTCGGGCAGCTCCTCCGGGTCGACGTCGGCGATCAGGAGGATGTTGCGCAGGGCCTCGGCGCCGTTGCGGTCGGCGACGCCCTCGAAACGCAGGAGGAGACGGCCGCTGTGGACCCGGCCGGTCTCGATGGTGAGCGGTCCCGCGGTGGCGGGATCGGTGGCGAGTACGGCGCCCGGCGCGAGCCTGAGCTCCGGTTCGTCGGTACGTACCTCGACGGTGACCTCGCCCTTGATGCCGTGGGCGCGGCCGATCCGTGCGACTACCAGCTGCACTGTGCTTGATCTCCTGTCATACGACTACGGGCCGGGGACGGCCCAGTGGCCCTCCCCGGCCCGAGCCGGTTGCAACAAGCGTCAGCGGACGTGGTCCACGTCGACGAGGTCGACACGGATGCCCCGGCCGCCGATGGCGCCCACGACGGTCCGCAGGGCGCGTGCGGTGCGGCCGTTGCGGCCGATCACCTTACCGAGGTCGTCCGGGTGGACCCGGACCTCGAGCACCTGCCCGCGGCGCAGGTTGCGGGAGGCGACCTGCACGTCGTCGGGGTTGTCGACGATGCCCTTCACGAGGTGCTCGAGAGCCTCCTCGAGCATGCTCAGGCCTCGGTCGACTCAGACGAAGACGACTCGGCCGCAGCCTCGTCCTTCTTCTCAGCCTTCTTCTTCTGGGTGATCGCCTCACCCTTGCCCGAGTCGTCGCCACCGAGGGCTTCGAACGACGGGCGCGCCTTCTTCGGCTCGGCGACGAGCAGCGGAGCCGGGGCGGGCTCGCCCTTGAACTTCTGCCAGTCGCCGGTCTTCTTCAGAATGGCGAGCACGGGCTCGGTCGGCTGCGCGCCGACACCCAGCCAGTACGCCACACGATCGGCGTCCACCTCCATGACCGACGGGTTGTAGGTCGGGTGGTACTTGCCGATCTCCTCGATCGCACGGCCGTCACGGCGGGTGCGGGAGTCGGCGACGACGATGCGGTAGTGAGGCGCACGGATCTTGCCCAGACGCTTCAGCTTGATCTTGACTGCCACTGGAGTGGACTCTCCTGGAGTTGACGTGTTTGGGCACGGCGAGATTGCCGCGTGGGGTTGCGGTACCCGAGTGCCCGATGGACGCGTCAGCCGGAGGAGAGAGGGGTCCTGTGCGGCTGTCGAGTACAGCTAGCCATTGTGCCACACCCTGCGGGTCGCCCTCGGCCGAGGGCGGGGTGAAGGGGCTCGGGCACACCTCGGAGGCACCCGGCGCCGCGCCACGGCGCGTCGGATGCGCGGTCCGGCGCCGCGGGGCGCCGCCTTCCACGGGACGGGTGCGGTGCCGCGGCACCGCCGCCCGCGGAGCGCGGCCGCCCCGCGTCCTCGCCGTCGACCGGCAGCCACGAGATGCCGGTGCCCAGCGCTCGTCGGTTACGCCGCGCCGGCGATCTCCGGGATGCGGAACGGCTTGCCGCAGCCGCCGCACACGATCGGGGCCTGGGCCAGGACCGACGGGACCACCCGGACGTTGCGACCGCAGTCGCAGACGGCCTTGACGCGCACCCCGCCGCCGGAGGAGCCGTGGCGGGCCGCCGGACCGCGGAAGGTGCGGGTGGTGCTGTCGGCGGAGGTGGCCGCCGTGTGCGCCTTCAGGGCCCGCTGGAGGCGCTCGATCGTCGGACGGTAGCGGCGTTTGGCCTCGGGGTTGAGCGTGACCAGGGAGAAACCGCTGCTCGGGTGCGGTTCCTCCGGGTGGTCCAGGCCCAGCTCCTCGGCGATCGCGAGGAATCTGCGGTTGTGGTATCGGCCGGCGCGGGAGGTGTCGCGGACGCCGCGGGAGGCGGCGATGCCATGGACTGCCTCATGGAGCAGTCGCTCGAAGGAGAGCTCGTGACCGCAGGCGGACGACGACTCCCCGATCAGGGACTCTGGCGCGGCAAGGTCCGGCAGCTCGGGGTGGTACCGCTGAATATCGGCCCACGCCTGTGCCAGCTCTGCGGCGAGAACAGGTGGTGTCTGTGTCGTGCTCACGTAATGACAACGAGCGGGGGTGCCCCTGTGTTCCTATTCCGGGCCATCCCAAATAATTTGCACGTACCCGTCAGTTGCCGCTGATGCGTGGAGACGAGGGCGGGTGCGCTGATCTGCGGAGAAGCCTCACAGCTCATCCCAAGCTGGTGCGTAGTCCCACGTACGCCCCGGCGCGTAGACGATGTCCGCGCGCCGGGGTAGGGAAGTTCGGCAGAGGCGCAAGAGGTGTTTCGGTCGCTCTCTCGGCGGAGGGCCCCGCCTCAGTAAGCGCGCGCGACGATCGCGACGTTACCGGGCGCGTCCCCGTCGTCCGGCACCGACCCGTCCTCGGCGACCAGACACCGTACGGTCACGGAATGCTCGGCCAGCGCGGCCTCGCCCGCCACGCCGAGGGTCGCCCACGGAATGCGCGCCCAGCCGCCGGCGACGGCCGCCTCGACGGCCTCGTCGAACGTGGACACGTCCGTCGTACGGGACTCCCGGCGCTCGCGGGACTGCCGCAGCAGCAGCGCCTGGTCCTCCTCGAGGATGCCCGGCAGCAGGTCCACCAGCGTGTCGAGCGGCATCGGCTCCTTGCCTCCCGGGATCCGGCGGGCCAGCATCGCCGTGCCGTTCTCCAGGTCACGGGGCCCGATCTCGATGCGCACGGGCACGCCCTTGAGCTCCCAGTCGACGGCGCGCCGCCCGAAGGGCACGTCGGTGCGGTCGTCGACCTGGACGCGGACACCCGCCGCCTTCAGCCGGTCGCCCAGCTCGCGGACCTTGGCCAGAACCGCCTCGTCGCCCTTGATCGCGAGGACGACGGCCTGGATCTGCGCCAGCCGCGGCGGCACGCGCAGACCGTCGTCGTCGCCGTGCATCATCACCAGGGCGCCGATCATGCGGGTCGTCGAGCCCCAGGAGGTCTGCCAGACCAGCTCCTGGGTGCCGTCCTTCGACAGGTACGAGGTGTTGAACGCCTTCGCGAAGTTCTGGCCCAGCTCATGGCTGGTGGCCATCTGGAGGGCCTTGCCGTCGCCCATCATCCCTTCGAGGGTGAGGGTGTTGACGGCTCCGGCGAACCGCTCCTTGACGGTCTTGCGGCCGGGGACGACGTCCATCGCGAGGACGTTCAGCATGAAGTCCTCGTAGACCTGGCGGTGGATGTGCGCGGCGAAGTCGCGGGCGTCCTCGTAGGTGGCGTGCGCGGTGTGCCCCTCCTGCCAGAGGAACTCGGAGGTGCGCAGGAACAGCCGGGGACGCAGTTCCCAACGGACCACGTTGGCCCACTGGTTGATGAGCAGGGGCAGATCGCGGTAGCTCTGCACCCACTTCGAGAAGTAGTCGTTGATGATCATCTCGGAGGTGGGGCGGACGACCGCGGGCTCCTCCAGTTCCTTGCCGCCGCCGTGCGTGACGACGGCCAGCTCCGGCGCGAAGCCCTCGACGTGGTCGGCCTCACGGGTGAGGTACGACTGCGGGATCAGCAGCGGGAAGTACGCGTTCTGGGTGCCCGTCTCCTTGATGCGGGCGTCCATCTCCGCCTGCATCCGCTCCCACAGCCCGTAGCCGTACGGTCGGATCACCATCGTGCCGCGCACCGGACCGTTGTCGGCCAGTTCGGCCTTGCTGACCAGATCCTGGTACCAGCGCGGAAAGTCGACCGCGCGCGGGGTGAGAACGGGTGCCTTCGCCATGGCGCGATGGTACGGGCCCACGTTGCCGGAATGTGAATTCTCGCCACAGGCACATGCCGTCCACAAGCCGGGCTCCGCAACCCCTGGACGCGGCCGCAGACGGGGAGTTACCTGGCATACGGGGGCGGTGCGAGCGCACCGCACGGGGGCCACCTGATCGGGTACAGCGGCACACTCTCGGCGGATTGGGGCGCTTTTTCATGACACCTGTGCTCGTGCGGCAGCACCTGCCTCACGCGGGGCCGGTGCCCCGCGCGGATCTGGGTGCACGCGCGCGTGACTGGTCCGAGATCCAGGAACGGATGCTGGTTCCGCTCTACGAGGCGGTCTACGGGCGACTGGACGTGGGGTCCGGCACCCGGCTCCTCTCCCTCGGCTGCGGTTCCGGGCTCGCCCTGGTGATGGCGGCCTCCAGAGGCGCGGCCCTCACCGGTGTCGAGGCCTCCTCCCCCGCGCGGCTGGCCCTCGCACGCGAGCGGCTGCTCCGGGAGACCTGGGGGGCGCAGACGCGTGCGGACATCCGGCTCACCGACCGGCTGCCCGCGGAGCCGGCCGGCGCGCGGACGCCCGCGTACACCCTGGTGACCGCCTTCGAGCCGATCGGGCGCGTGGCGGGCGACGCGGAGGAACTGGCCGAACTGCTGACGGCCGCGACACCGCTCGCCCGGCGCGGCGCGCCCGTGGTGCTCGTCGGCTGGGGTCCGCCCGAGCGCTGCGCCACCTCGGCGGTGCTGCGGGTCGCGGCCCGGCTGGCGGACCAGGACCGCGGCACGGTCCGGCTGCGGCCCGCGCTCCGCGACGACCTGGAGGACGTCGCCCGGCGGACCGGGCTGCGGCCCGACGGCTCGGGGCGGGTGGCCTGCCCGTTCGGGTACGCCGACGTGGACAGCGCCCTCAAGGGCCTGCTCTCCACGGGCCTGTTCGACGCGGCGGTCGCGGCGACGGACCAGGCACAGGTCGAGAAGGAGATGACGGAGGCGCTCCACCCGTACCGGCGGGCGGACGGCACGGTGTGGATGCCGAACGTGTTCCGGTACCTGATCGCCCGGACCCGCTGAGCGCGGGCTCTCCGGGCGGGGTCAGGGCTCCTTCTTGGTCAGCCGGCTGATCCCCGCGATGCGGTACGCCGCCGCCTCCTCCAGCGTCTCGTTCTCCAGCAGGGCCTGGGCGAGGGCGTCCAGTTGGCCGCGGTGGTCGCGGAGCTTGAGGCACGCCTCCTCGTAGCACTCGTCGACGATCCGGCGCATCTCGTGGTCGATGGCGTCGAGGGTGGCGGGCGCGGCGGCGAGGCCGTAGGCCTGCTGGGCGTCGCTGGGCAGGGCGGAGAGGCGGCCGACCCGCGGGCTCATGCCCCAGCGCGCCACCATCCCGCGCGCGATGTTGCTGACCTGTTCGAGGTCGTTCTCCGCACCCGTGGTGACGACGCCGTAGATCACCTGTTCGGCGGCCATCCCGCCGAGGGCGCCGATGATGCGGCCGCGCAGGTACTCCTCGGAGTGCGCGTACCGCTCCACCTCGGGGGTGGACAGCGTCACGCCGAGCGCCCGGCCGCGCGGCACGATGGTGATCTTGCGGACGGGGTCGGCGCCGGCCTGGAGCATGCCGAGGAGGGCGTGGCCGCTCTCGTGGTACGCGGTGCGCCTGCGGTCCTCCTCGGGCATCACGAGCGTGCGTTCGGCGCCGAGCTGCACCTTCTCCAGGGCCTCCGAGAGATCGGACGCGGTCACCTGTTCCTGCCCCCGCTTGACGGCGAGCAGGGCGGCCTCGTTGGCGAGGTTGGCCAGATCGGCGCCGGTCATGCCCGGGGTCGTCCGGGCCACCTGGACCAGGTCCACGTCGTCGGAGAGCGGGATCTCGCGGGTGTGGATCCGCAGGATCGCCTCGCGTCCGCCGCGGTCCGGCGGGGAGACGTTGACCACCCGGTCGAAGCGGCCGGGCCGGGTCAGCGCCGGGTCGAGGATGTCGGCACGGTTCGTGGCCGCGATGACGATGACGCCCTCCGAGCCGGAGAAGCCGTCCATCTCGGTGAGGATCTGGTTCAGCGTCTGCTCGCGCTCGTCGTGACCGCTGACAGAGGCGCCCGTGCTGCGGACGCGCCCGATGGTGTCGATCTCGTCGATGAAGATGATCGACGGGGCCACCTTGCGGGCCTCGGCGAACAGCTCCCGGACCCGGGAGGCGCCGACGCCGACGATCATCTCGATGAACTCGGAGGCGGAGGCGGAGAAGAACGGCACGCCGGCCTCGCCCGCCACGGCCCGTGCCAGCAAGGTCTTGCCGGTGCCCGGTGAGCCTGCCAGCAGCACCCCGCGCGGCATCTTGGCGCCCATCCTGCGGTAGAGGTCCGGGTGCTCCAGGAAGTCGACGACGTCGTCCAGCTCGCCCTTGACCTCGTCGATCCCGGCGACGTCGGCGAAGGTGGTGCGCTGGGTGCCGGGGCGCAGCTCGACCGGTTTGGGCGGCGCCTTGCGGCCGAGCATCCCGCCCGCGCCGCCCATGCCGCCGCCGATCCGCCGCGCGAAGAAGATCCACACCGCGACCAGGATCACGATCGGCACCAGCGAGAGCAGCAGGTTGGACACCAGTCCGCGCTGCTGCACGACCGGTTGCGCGGTCACGGTGACGTCGCGGCGGTCCAGGCTCTGCCAGAGATCGTCGTCCGCGAAGGCCGGACGCTGTGTCTTGAACTTGGTGTACTCGCCGTCGCCGTCGGGATCGTCCCGGGCCTCCTTGAGCTGGCCCTGGATGGCGTCGCCCTTGGAGTAGATCTTCTCGACGTTCCCCTCGTCGACCTGCCGGCTGAACTCCGTGTACGAGATCGTCGGCTCGTTGCCCTGGCCGAGGTAGTTCAGCCCGACGTAGACCAGCAGGAAGACGATCACCGCGGTGACGGCGAGGCCCCACCACCGGCCGCGCATTCTCCGGCCACCGGGCCGCCGCGGCGGCTCCTCGGGGGTGCCTTCCGAGCGCCACGGCTGGTCCGGTGCCCTGCGGGGTGGCGCGGCATTGCTCATATCTGGACGTTACGGCACTCAACGGGCCTCGGCACGTGCTGAGGGCGCCCTCCCGCGTGGGGAGGGCGCCCTCGGCGACCTGGACGGCAGGGGCCGTCAGCCCATGAACTTCTTGAACTCGTCGGGCAGCTCGAAGTCCTGGCCGCCCTGTTGCGGCAGACCGAACGCGTTGCCGCCCTGGGCCTGGGCCTCGCGGCGCTGGGCCTCCTCCAGCTCCTGCTGCTTGCGCTTCATCGGGTTGCCGGAGCGCTGCTTGCCCTTGGCCTGCTTCGGCTGCTTCTTCTGCCGGCCGGGGCCGCCGCCCATGCCCGGGATCCCCGGCATGCCGGGCATGCCGCCGCCCTGGGCCATGCGGGACATCATCTTGCGGGCCTCGAAGAACCGCTCGACCAGGCCCTTCACGGCGCTGACCTCGACGCCGGAGCCCTTGGCGATACGGGAGCGGCGGGAGCCGTTGATGATCGTCGGGTCCTGGCGCTCGCCCGGGGTCATCGACTTGATGATCGCGGCCGTGCGGTCGACGTCACGCTCGTCGAGGTTGGCGATCTGGTCCTTGATCTGCCCCATGCCGGGCAGCATGCCGAGCAGCTTGCTGATGCTGCCCATCTTGCGGACCTGCTCCATCTGGGCCAGGAAGTCGTCCAGGGTGAAGTCCTGGCCCTTCTTGGACGCCAGCTTGGAGGCCATCTTCTCGGCCTCTTCCTGACTGAACGTCTTCTCCGCCTGCTCGATCAGGGTGAGCAGGTCACCCATGTCGAGGATGCGGGAGGCCATCCGGTCCGGGTGGAAGGCGTCGAACTCGTCGAGCTTCTCGCCGTTCGAGGCGAACATGATCGGCTTGCCGGTGATCTGCCGGATCGACAGGGCGGCACCACCGCGGGCGTCGCCGTCGAGCTTGGAGAGCACCACGCCGTCGAAGCCGACGCCGTCACGGAAGGCCTCGGCGGTGTTGACGGCGTCCTGGCCGATCATCGCGTCGACGACGAAGAGGATCTCGTCGGGCGAGACGGCGTCGCGGATGTCCGCGGCCTGCTGCATCAGCTCGGCGTCGATGCCGAGACGGCCGGCGGTGTCGACGATCACAATGTCGTGGACCCGCGACTTGGCGAACTCGACGGAGTCCTTGGCGACCTGGACCGGGTCGCCGACGCCGTTGCCCGGCTGCGGGGCGTAGACGGCGACACCGGCGCGCTCGGCGACCACGCTGAGCTGGTTGACGGCGTTGGGGCGCTGGAGGTCGCAGGCGACGAGCAGCGGCGAGTGGCCCTGCTCCTTCAGCCAGCGGCCGAGCTTGCCCGCGAGGGTGGTCTTACCGGCACCCTGGAGACCGGCCAGCATGATCACGGTGGGCGGCTGCTTGGCGAAGCGCAGCCGTCGGGTCTCGCCACCGAGGATGGTGACGAGCTCGTCGTTGACGATCTTCAGGACCTGCTGGGCGGGGTTCAGCGCCTTGGAGACCTCGGCGCCCATCGCCCGCTCCTTGACGTTCTTGATGAACGTCCGGACGACCGGCAGGGCCACGTCGGCCTCGAGGAGGGCGATGCGGATCTCGCGCGCCGTGGCGTCGATGTCCGCTTCGCTCAAGCGCCCCTTGCCGCGCAAGTTCTTGAAGGTCGCTGAAAGGCGATCGGAGAGAGTATCGAACACGGCGGCGTCGGTCCTCGGGGTCGGGGGCGGTATGAGCGTCTTCCAGAGTATCCCGACGGGCGCGGACCGGGTCACGGTCGGTCCGGAATCGGCCCGCTCCCGCCGGATGCCGGGCTCAGCCCCGCAGGGTCTCCTCCAGCTTGCGCGCGACGGCCGCCGCCTCGTCGGCCGGCAGCGGCGTGCCCGGCGCGCCCGTGACGTAGAACGCGTCGACGGCGTTGGCGCCGAGTGTCGAGACGTGCATGCTGCGCACCCGCACCCCCGCGTCGTCCAGCGCCGAGCCGATCCGGAACAGCAGGGCGGGCGCGTCCTGCGCCCGGACCTCGATGACCGTGGCGTGCCGGGAGGCCGCCGGGGCGACCGTCACCCGGGCGGCCGGCGCGATCACGCCGCGCCGCCTGGGGTAGGCCGCGTCCCGTTCCGCGAGCCGTCCGGCGATGTCCAGGGAGCCGTCGAGGGCCCGGACGAGGTCGGCGCGCAGCCGGGCGGCCTGGGGCAGCGAGCCGTACTCGGCGGCGACCCGCCAGTTCAGCAGCAGCACGGAGCCCTCGACGCCGTCCGGCAGGTCCAGGGCGCGCAGCTCGGCGGTGCGCACGGTCAGCCGGTGCATGGCCAGCACACCGGCCACCGCGGGCAGCACGCCCTCCTGGTCGGGTACGGCGATGAGCAGTTCCACGCCGAGCGGCTCGGGGTCGCCGGACGGCTGCTCCTCCGTGGGCGGCTCGGTCTGCGCGCGCAGCGCGAGCACCGGGCTGCCGGTGGCGACGGCCTCGATCGCGAGCCGTTCCTGCTCGGCGGTGGGTGCCACGGCGGCGGGCTCGTCGGGCTCGTCCCCGGCGAGGACCGCAGCGACCCGCTTGACCAGGTCCGCCACGAGCGAACCTCGCCAGGAGGACCAGGCGGCGGGCCCGGTGGCCAGCGCGTCCGCCTCGGTGAGCGCGTGCAGCAGCTCCAGGGTGCCCGGCGAGCCGACCGCCTCGGCGACCGAGCGCACGGTGGCCGGGTCCTCCAAATCACGCCGGGTGGCCGTCTCGACGAGCAGCAGGTGATGGCGTACGAGGGTGGAGAGGACGGCGACGTCCGCGCGGTCGAAGCCGATGCGGGCGGCGACGTCCTTGGCGATGATCTCGCCGGCCACGGAGTGGTCGCCGGGCCAGCCCTTGCCGATGTCGTGCAGCAGCGCGGCGACCAGCAGGAGGTCGGGGCGGCTGACGCGGCGGGTGAACTCGGAGGCGCGCACGGCGGTCTCGATGAGGTGCCGGTCGACGGTCCAGATGTGCACGGCGTTGCGCTGCGGCCGGCAGCGCACCCGCTCCCAGTCGGGCAGCAGGCGCGTGATCAGGCCCTCGGCCTCCAGGGCCTCCCAGACCTCGATGGTGGGCCGGCCGGAGCCGAGCAGGGTGACGAGCTGTTCGCGGGCCTCGGCGGGCCAGGGGGTGGGCAGCGGGCGCACGGTGGTGGCCAGGCGCCGGACGGCGTGCAGGGAGAGCGGGAGGCCGGCCTGGGCGGCGGCGGCCGCGGCACGCAGCGGCAGCACGGGGTCGCGTTCGGGGCGCGCGGCGCGGGCGAGGACGACCTCGCCGTCCTGTTCCACGACGCCCTCGGCCAGCGGGGAGCGCTCGGTGACGGGTTTGCCGCCGCCGAGCATGGCGCGCAGCCGGGGCCGCACGGCGCGCGAGCGCAGCACCCGCCCCACCTCACGCCAGGTGACATCGCTGGCGTACGCGATGACCCGCGCCGCCTCGTACACCTGGCGCAGCAGGGTGTCGGCGTCGAGCAGGCCCAGCTCGGCGGCGACCTGGTCCTGTTCCTGGAGGGCGAGCCGGTCGGTGGCGCGCCCGGTGGCGAGGTGGAGGGCGTCGCGGACGTCGAGGAGACGGCGGCGGGCGTCGTCGAGACCCTCGCGCGGGGCGTCGGCCAGCCAGGAGGCGGCGACGGCGCGCAGGGCGGTCGCGTCCCGCAGGCCGCCGCGGGCCTCCTTGAGGTCGGGTTCCAGCAGGTACTGGAGTTCGCCCTGGCGTTCGGCGCGCTCCGCGCACAGCTCCTGGAGTTCGGGGAGGCGCTTGGGCGCCTGGTTGCGCCAGTCGGCGAGGACGGAGGTGCGCAGGCCCGAGGTGAGGCCGAGGTCGCCGGCGAGATGGCGGGCGTCCAGCAGGCCGAGCTGGACCTTCAGGTCCTCGGCGGCCGTCTTCCGGGCCTCCGCCGGGGTGCGCACCGAGTGGTCGAGGGCGAGGCCGAGGTCCCAGACGGGGTACCAGAGGCGGTCGGCGAGGGCGGCGACGGCCTTGCCGTCACTGCCGTCGTGCAGGAGCAGCAGGTCGAGGTCGCTGCGCGGGGACAGTTCGCCCCGGCCGTACCCTCCGACGGCGACCAGGGAGACGCCCTTCAGCTCCTCCGTGCCCGCGGTGAACAGCCCGGCCAGCCATTCGTCGGTCAGTTCGGAGAGGGCCGAACGGCGCGGCGGCCCGGACCGCGCCCCCTCGGTGAGGAGGCGCAGCCGGGCCGCCGCGTAGCCGCTGGGTCCCGAGTCCTCTGCATCGTGCCGCACGTCCGTACTCGTCACCCAGCGACTCCTGTTCTGTTCTGCGGTCAGAGCGCGTCCGGACCGCGCTCGCCGGTGCGGACCCGCACGGCCGTCTCGACCGGGAGGGACCAGACCTTGCCGTCACCGATCTTGCCGGTTCGGGCCGCCTTGACGATGACGTCGATCAGCTGCTCGGCGTCGTCGTCCTCGGCCAGGACCTCGATACGGATCTTGGGTACCAGGTCGACCGTGTACTCGGCACCGCGGTAGACCTCGGTGTGTCCCCGCTGACGACCGTAGCCGCTGGCCTCCGTGACCGTCAGGCCGTGGACGCCGAAGGCCTGGAGGGCTTCCTTGATCTCGTCGAGCCGGTGGGGCTTGACGACGGCGGTGATGAGCTTCATGCGTCCACCTTCTTGCTCTCGGCGCCCGCGACTCCGGCGGCCGGGACGGCGGTCCGGGCGGCACCGCCACCGGCGCCGCTGAAGTCGTATGCGGTCTCGGCGTGCTCGGCCTGGTCGATGCCGGCCACCTCGTCGTCCTCGGAGACCCGCATGCCGATGGTCTTGTCGAGGAGGAAGGCGAGGATCGCGGAGACCACCAGGGAGTAGCCGAGGACCGCGAAGACGCCGGCGCACTGCTTCCAGAACTGGTCGAGGCCGCCGCCGTAGAAGAGGCCCTCGACGTCGGACTGGCCCTTGCCGCTGGCGAAGAGGCCGATCAGCAGGGAGCCGACGACACCGCCGACCAGGTGGACGCCGACGACGTCGAGCGAGTCGTCGTAGCCGAACTTGTACTTCAGGCCGACGGCCATGGCGCACAGGACACCGGCGATGGCGCCGACGGCGATCGCGCCGAGCGGGGAGACCGCACCACCGGACGGGGTGATGGCGACCAGACCGGCGACCGCGCCGGAGGCGGCGCCCAGCGTGGTGAACGCGCCGTGGCGGATCTTCTCGTAGACGAGCCAGGCCAGCATGGCGGCGGCGGTGGCGACCTGCGTGTTGACGAACATCAGCGCGCCGACGCCGTCGTCGTTGCCGAGCCACGAGCCGGCGTTGAAGCCGAACCAGCCGAACCACAGCAGACCGGCGCCGAGCATGACCAGCGGGAGGCTGTGCGGGCGCATCGGGTCCTTCTTGAAGCCGACGCGCTTGCCGATGACCAGGATCACGCCGAGGGCCGCGGCACCGGCGTTGATGTGGACCGCCGTACCACCGGCGAAGTCGATGACGCCCAGCTCGAAGGCCCAGCCGCCGGCGCCCCAGACCCAGTGCGCGACCGGGAAGTAGACGACGGTGGCCCACAGGGTGATGAACAGCGCCCAGGCCGAGAACTTCACGCGGTCGGCCAGTGCACCGCTTATCAGGGCGGGGGTGATGATCGCGAACATCAGCTGGAAGACCATGAACACGAAGACCGGGATGGTGTAGCCGTCCCAGAGTTCCGTGAGGCCGATGTTGCTGAGCCCGACCCAGTCGGAGTTCCAGCCGATGACACTGCCGGAGTCGGTACCGAACGCGAGGGAGAACCCGTACAGCACCCACAGGATCGTGACGATGCCCAGACTGATGAAACTCATCATCAGCATGTTCAGGGTGCTCTTGACGCGGACCATGCCTCCGTAGAAGAAGGCCAGGCCCGGTGTCATGAGCATCACCAGGGCGGAACAGATGAGCATGAAGCCTGTGTTCGCGGACGACAGCGTGGGTGCGTCCGCCGCAAGCGTGATGGCTGCTGCCATCGGCGTCTCCTCGTCGTAGGTGCGGCCCCGTGCGGGCATAGCCAGAGCGGGTTTGTGAGGGGGTGGGCCGGTTATGCGCCATGAGATTGACGCAGCGCGGTTTCGGTGGAGGCCCCTCGTTGTTTCGCCGCCGTGACGAAGGCGCCCGGTGCGTTACGCGTCGGTGAACTGCCTGATGTTCGCCGAGCGGATCGTTATCGTGGCGCAACCTTCCGAGAAGGAAGGAAACCGGCCGCGGGCGGCCTTCCGATGACCTGGCATGGGGGAGCCGAGTCGGGCAGTTCGGGAGGGCCGGCCGCGGCCGGGGTTCTAGGGTTTTCCTCGGTGGGACGGTGTCTCAGACCGCCTCGGCCGTCTCCGGCAGCTCCATGGCGAGCCGCTCCGTGAGGTCCACGACCTCGGACAGCTCGCCGAACTCGCGGACGGCCGTGTCGACCGTCTTTCGAATACGAGTGTTGACGCGCTCGGAGCGGACCTTCTTCGCCTCCTTCATGGCCTGCGCGGCCAGGGTGGCGCCGCGCTCCGGCTCGCGTTGCAGCAGATGGACCGTGGCCATCCCGATCAGGTTCAGCACGTACGAACGCTGGTGGTCGCGGTCGCCCGCGAACAGCCGTACGGCCTTGTCCATCAGGGGCTCGGCCAGCGAGGCGTAGGTGGGGCTGCGGCCCGCGACATAGGCGAGGTCGCGGAAGGAGTGGCTGTTCTCGCCGTACAGCTCGGCCTCGGAGAAGAAGCGGATCCAGTCGGGGTCCGGCTCGTCCCACTCCTGAGCCTCGGCGAAGATGTCCTCGGCCATCCGCACCGCCCGCTTGCAGCGCCCCGGCTGCCCCATGTTGGCGAAGGCGCGGGCCTCCATCGCATACAGCATCGACTGGGTGCGCGGGCTCGCACAGTCCCGGCTGCCGTACTGCGCGAGATGGATCAGCTCCAGCGCGTCCTCGGGCCGCGCGAGGTGGATCATCTGGCGGCTCATGCTGGACAGGATGTACGAGCCGAGCGGCCGGTCACCTGCCTCCTTCGCGGCGTGCAGGGCGAGCACGAAGTATTTCTGCGCGGTCGGCTGGAGCCCGACGTCGTAGCTCATCCAGCCGGCCAGCTCGGCCAGTTCGGCGGCGACCTTGAAGAGCCTCCTCGTGGTCGCCTCGGGCTGGGGTTCCTGGAGGAGGTCCGTCACCTCGTGCAGCTGGCCGACGACCGCCTTGCGGCGCAGGCCGCCGCCGCACTGGGCGTCCCACTGGCGGAACATCACCGTGGTGGACTCCAGCAGGTCCAGCTCGGGCCGGGAGAGCCGGCCGCGGGCCCGGCTGGTGGGGACGGAGTCCGGCTCCTCCGGCGCGGCCGGCGGCGAGGGCACGAGCCAGCGCTGCATGGGCTCGATGAGGGACGGGCCCGCGGACAGGGCCAGCGAGGTTCCGAGGAAGCCGCGCCGCGCCAGCATCAGGTCGCTGCGCGAGAACTCGCTGAGCAGGGCCACCGTCTGCGGACCCGTCCAGGGCAGGTCGACACCGGTCGCCGAGGGCACCTGGCGCGCGGCGCGCAGCCCGAGGTCCTCGACGGAGACGACACAGCCGAACCGCTCGGAGAACAGCTCGGACAGGATCCTGGGGATGGGCTCGCGGGGGTTCTCGCCGTCCAGCCAGCGGCGCACGCGCGAGGTGTCCGTGGAGATGTGGTTGGCACCCAACTGGCGCGCCCGGCGGTTCACTTGACGGGCCAGTTCACCCTTCGACCAGCCGCTGCGCACGAACCACGAAGTGAGCAGTTCGTTCGGACGCCTGTCGGCGCTCGCAGCGTCACTCCCGCTTCCGCCGTTGCCGCTCACTGGAACGCCCCCATCCCTGAGACCACTTGTCACTGAGTGCGCCAAGCCTTATCAGAATGCCGGTAAATACGGCCTGTCGTCCGGTAGTTGTCACCCTTCGAACGGAAAGCCGACTTGCCTCCGGCATACCCACAAGCGCATGTGCCTCCAGGACCCGCACACTCAAAGTAATCCTACGATCACTGGTCCGGCCATGGCGATCCCGGAAACGCCACCATTCGCCACCCCTTCGAATGAACTCCCGATGACTCGTACGCGATTCACTTGACGGTGGACGGCCGAGGGCGAGCGGAGCGAAGCACTCAGGGGCGCACACGGCCGACCGCACCACCCTGGGAGCTTCCGGACGCCGCCTGCACACTACGGCCGAAGGGAAGCGAAACCACGCAGAGTTACTACATGCGTCCGTTACGTAACCATCAACGCGTCGGACCCGTTGGAGGGGGCATGGGCTTCACGATCGGCGGCATTCGCGAGATCCGCTCCGGCGCGCGCAGGCGCGGTCGCTCGTCCGAGTGCACCGCGGTCGCCGAGTTCACGGGGCTGTGGGGCTGGGACGTGGTGCCGGGTGCCCGGGCCGCGGCGGGCGTCTGCTCGTGCGGCCGCGCCGGCTGCCGCGAGCCCGGCGCGCATCCCCTGCTCTTCGCCCCGCGGGTGCCGGCCGGCGCCACGCTCGACGACGTCACCCGGACCTGGGCGGAGTACCCGGGCGCCACGGTGATGCTGCCGGTCGGCCAGGCGTTCGACGTGATCGAGGTCGCGGAACCCGCCGGACGCCGCGCCCTGGTCCGCCTGGAGCGCATGGGCCTCCCCCTCGGCCCGGTCTCCGTCACTCCCGAGGGCCGCACCCAGTTCTTCGTCGCCCCCGGCGCCGCCGCCGAACTGACCGGCCTCCTCTACCGCATGGGCTGGGACGACCCGGCCTCCCTCGACCTGCACGGCCTCGGCCCCGGTGCGTACGTCACGGCCCCGCCCTCCGACCGCGGCGGCCTCGGCCCGGTCCGCTGGCTGCGCCCGCCCGCGCTGGACTCGGCGACCAGGCCCCCGGAGGCCCGGCTGCTGCTGGGGACGCTGGCGTACGTGGCGCACCGGTCGCGGGCCTGAGCCCCACGGCCGTCCGGACGCCGTACACAGCGAAGCGCCCGCTCCCACTGCACCTGGGGGCGGGCGCTTCTCGCGGCGGATCCGTAAAGGCGCGCGTTCAGTCTCCGATAAGGGCGTCAACGAACGCCTCCGGCTCGAACGGCGCCAGGTCGTCCGCGCCCTCGCCGAGCCCGACGAGCTTGACCGGGACGCCCAGCTCGCGCTGGACGGCGACCACGATGCCGCCCTTGGCCGTGCCGTCGAGCTTGGTCAGCACGATGCCGGTGATGTCGACGACCTCGGCGAAGACGCGGGCCTGGACCAGCCCGTTCTGCCCGGTGGTCGCGTCCAGGACCAGCAGCACCTCGTCGAGCGGGGCGTGCTTCTCGACGACCCGCTTGACCTTGCCCAGCTCGTCCATGAGGCCGGTCTTGGTGTGGAGCCGGCCGGCGGTGTCGATGAGGACCACGTCGACCCCCATCTCCTTGCCCTCCTTCACCGCGTCGAAGGCGACGGAGGCGGGGTCACCGGCCTCCGGTCCGCGCACGGTGTGGGCGCCGACCCGCTCGCCCCAGGTCTGGAGCTGGTCGGCGGCGGCGGCCCGGAAGGTGTCGGCGGCGCCCAGGACGACGGTCCGGCCGTCGGCCACGAGCACCCGCGCGAGCTTGCCGGTGGTGGTGGTCTTGCCGGTGCCGTTGACCCCGACGACCATCACGATGCCGGGCTTGCGGTCCGCGGGCTCGGTCTTCACGACGCGGTCCATGTCGGTGCCGACCAGCGTGAGCAGCTCCTCGCGCAGCAGGCCGCGCAGCTCCGCGGGGGTGCGGGTGCCGAGCACCTTGACGCGCTCGCGCAACCGCCCGACCAGCTCTTCGGTGGGCAGCACGCCGACGTCGGCGGTGAGCAGGGTGTCCTCGATCTCCTCCCAGGTGTCGTCGTCGAGGTGCTCGCGCGAGAGCAGCGTGAGCAGGCCCTTGCCGAGAGCGTTCTGGGAACGGGAGAGCCGGGCGCGCAGGCGGACGAGCCGCCCCGCGGTGGGCTCCGGGATCTCGATCTCCGGAGCCTCGACGGTGAGGTCGGCGGGCGGCTCCTCGACCGCGACCCCGGCCGGGGCGCCGTCGGGAAGATCCACCTCCTCGATCGTGCGGCGCGGTTCGTCGCGCGGCGTCTCGGCCTCGTCGCCGACCTGCGGCTCGGCCGGGGGTGCGGTGATGTCGGGCGCTGCGGGCGGCGGCGGGGGCAGCGACTTCTTCCGCCGGCTGCCGACGACGAGCCCGCCGAGCACACCGAGCACCAGCACGGCGATGACTACAACAAGGATGACGGTTTCCATAACCCGTCCAGTATGCGCGACCCCCCTGCGCCGGGGCCGTCTCCGCCGCCGTGGCCGGTGCGTCGGAACGGGCGGCACCGTACCCCTGGTTACCTGATGGAGTGTCAGCTAACGTCCCCCCTCCACCACGAAGGGGGGCCTCCCATGCCCGTCACCGTCGTCCGTTTCAACCTCGTCGCCCCCGGCGCCTCCCCCGCCGAGCTGGGCGTCCGCTACCGGGCCGCCCTGGAGATGGCCGCGTACGCCGACGAGCACGGGATCACCACCGTGCAGACCGAGGAGCACCACGGCGTCGAGAACAACTGGCTGCCGTCGCCGTTCGCCTTCGCGGGCGCGGTACTGGGCGCGACCCGGCGCCTCGCGGTCACGGTCTCGGCGGTGATCGGCCCGCTGCACGACCCGCTGCGGCTGGCCGAGGACATCGCCGTACTGGATCTGCTGAGCGGCGGCCGGCTGGTCACGGTCGCCGGGATCGGCTACCGGCCGGCGGAGTACGCGCGGGCCGGCGTGGACTGGAAGCGGCGCGGCCGGCTCCAGGACGAGCTGCTGGAGACCGTACTGAAGGCCTGGACGGGCGAGGAGTTCGCGTACCGGGGCCGTACCGTGCGGGTCACCCCGCGTCCGCAGACCGACCCGCACCCCCTGCTCCTGGTCGGGGGCTCCTCACGGGCCGCCGCCCGCCGGGCCGCCCGGCTCGGCCTGCCGTTCTTCCCCAGCGCGCACCTGCCGGAGCTGGAGGCGTACTACAAGGAGCGGCTGGTGGAGTACGGCACGGAGGGCTGGACGATGATGCCGGCCGCCGAGACCCCGCTGCTGCACGTGGCCGACGACCCGGACCGGGCCTGGGCCGCCTACGGGCGGCACTTCCTGCACGAGGCCCGGACCTACGCCTCCTGGCAGTCCGAGGAGATCCGCTCGGCGGTGCGGTCGGGTGCGACGACCGTGGACGAGCTGCGCGCGGAGGGCGTGTACCGGATCCTCACACCGGACGAGTGCGTGGCGCAGGGACTCGACCACCTCGTCCTGCATCCGCTGGCGGGCGGAATGCCGGTGGAGGAGGGCTGGCGCAGCCTCCGACTGCTCGCGGAGCGGGTGCTTCCGGCACTGGGGGACTGAGGGTCGGCGACTGGGTGTCGGCTTCTGGAGGTCGGCTTCAGGGGGTCGGCTTCAGGGGGTCGGCTTCAGGGGGTCGGCTTCTGGAGGTCGGATTCTG
Organism: Streptomyces phaeofaciens; assembly: GCF_014648915.1. Taxonomy (GTDB): domain Bacteria; phylum Actinomycetota; class Actinomycetes; order Streptomycetales; family Streptomycetaceae; genus Streptomyces; species Streptomyces phaeofaciens. Next base: position 179,371 of record NZ_BMSA01000016.1, read on the forward strand.
GAGGTCGGCTTCCGGGGAACGAGACCGCCGCCCCCGGTCCGGGCTGTGACCGGGCCGGGGGCGGCGGTGGGATACGAGGAGAGGGGCAGCGGGGACTTGGCCCTTCTCCCCGAGTACGGGGGCCGGTGGCGTACCGGGCCGGTCAGCCCATCTCCTCCAGCGCCTTGCCCTTCGTCTCCTTGACGTACTTCAGGACGAACGGGACGGACAGCGCGGCGAAGGCCGCGTAGATCACGTAGGTGACGGAGAGGTTCCAGTCGGCCAGCGACGGGAAGCTCGCGGTGATCGCCCAGTTGGCGATCCACTGCGCGGAGGCGGCGACGCCGAGGGCGGCGGCGCGGATCCGGTTGGGGAACATCTCGCCGAGCATGACCCAGACGACCACACCCCACGACAGGGCGAAGAACAGCACGAACACATGGGCGGCGATCAGGGCGATCCAGCCCTGGGTGGCCGGGAGCTTGCCGTCGACGAGGTCGAAGGAGAACGCCCAGGCCTCCAGCGCGAGGCCCACCACCATGCCGATCGAGCCGATGATGGCGAGCGGACGGCGGCCGACACGGTCCACGAAGATCATCGCGATCACGGTGCCGACGATGTTGATGATCGACGTGGTGAAGGAGTAGAAGAAGGAGTCCGCCGGGTCCACGCCGACCGACTGCCACAGCGTCGAGGAGTAGTAGAACGCGACGTTGATGCCGACGAACTGCTGGAAGACCGACAGGCCGATACCGATCCAGACGATCGGCTTGAAGAAGAAGCCGCCGCCGAGCAGGTCCTTGAAGGTGGACTTGTGCTCGCTGTTCATGGCCTGCTCGATCTCGGTGACGCGGGCATCCAGGTCGCCGCTCTCACCCTCGACCTCGGCGAGGATCTCGCGGGCCCGCTCACGCTTGCCGACGGAGATCAGGAAGCGCGGGGACTCGGGGATGGCGAAGGAGAGCAGCCCGTACAGGACGGCCGGGACGACCATCACGCCGAGCATGACCTGCCAGGCCTCCAGGCCCATCAGCGTGCCGCGCTGGTCGCCGCCTGCGGCGTTGAGCAGACCCCAGTTGACCAGCTGCGAGATGGCGATGCCGATGACGATCGCGGCCTGCTGGAAGGAGCCGAGCCGGCCGCGGTAGGCGGGCGGGGCCACCTCGGCGATGTAGGCGGGGCCGATGACCGAGGCCATGCCGATGGCGAAGCCGCCGACGACGCGCCACAGGGCGAAGTCCCACAGCGAGAAGGGCAGCGCGGAGCCGACGGCGCTGACCGTGAAGAGCACGGCGGCTATCTGCATGACGCGGATCCGGCCGATGCGGTCGGCGATCCGGCCCGCGGTGGCGGCGCCGACGGCGCAGCCGATCAGGGCGATGGCGATGACCTGCGCCAGGGCCGCCGAGCCGATGTCGTAGCGGTCCCGGATGGCCTCGACGGCGCCGTTGATCACGGAGCTGTCGTAGCCGAAGAGGAAGCCGCCCATCGCGGCCGCCGCCGCGATGAAGATGACATGCCCGAGATGATCGGGATGAGCCGTCCGGGCTCCCGGCTTGGGTGTCTGCGCTGTGCTGGTCACGTTCAACTCCTCGGGCCGCCGGCAGCGCTGCCGACGTGGGGGGCCTCCCAGATAGGTGCTACCTGAAGGCAAATCCGACGTCGACGAGAGTATGCCTTCAAGACCCGAAATCAAACAGGGGGAATTGTGAGATCACAGACACAGGAAACCCACATGTGTTCACTTCTTGAACTCGTGCGGGGATGCAGGAGGTTGGCGGAGGTCAGCGCAGCCGCTGGCTGATCACCTTGGACACCCCGTCGCCCTGCATGGACACGCCGTACAGCGCGTCGGCGACCTCCATGGTCCGCTTCTGGTGCGTGATCACGATCAGCTGCGAGGACTCCTGGAGCTCCTGCATGATCCGGATCAGCCGCTGGAGGTTGGTGTCGTCGAGGGCCGCCTCGACCTCGTCCATGACGTAGAACGGGCTGGGCCGGGCCTTGAAGATGGACACCAGCATGGCGACGGCGGTCAGCGACCGCTCGCCGCCGGAGAGCAGGCTGAGCCGCTTGACCTTCTTGCCCGGCGGCCGGGCCTCGACGTCCACGCCCGTGGTGAGCATGTTGTCGGGATCGGTGAGGATCAGCCGCCCGTCCCCGCCGGGGAAGAGCCGGCTGAACACCCCCTCGAACTCCCGCGCCGTGTCCCGGAACGCCTCGGTGAAGACCTGCTCGACGCGTTCGTCGACCTCCTTGACCACCTGGAGCAGGTCGGCACGGGTCTTCTTCAGGTCCTCCAGCTGCTCGCTGAGGAACTTGTGGCGTTCCTCCAGCGCGGCGAACTCCTCCAGCGCGAGCGGGTTCACCTTGCCCAGCTGCTGGTACGCCCGCTCGGCGGCCTTCAGCCGCTTCTCCTGCTCCGCCCGCACGAAGGGCACGGGCTGGTTGCGGGGATGCTCGGGATCCTCCGGCAGCTCCTCGCCCTCGGCGGGCAACGAGGGCGGGACGAGCTGGCGGGGACCGTACTCGGAGACGAGCCCGGCGGGCTCCACGCCCAGCTCCTCCAGCGCCCTGGTCTCCAGCTGCTCGATCCGCAGCCGCTTCTCGGCCCCGAGGACCTCGCCCCGGTGGACGGAGTCCGTCAGCTTGTCCAGCTCGCCCTTGAGGTCACGCCCGGCGGTACGGGCGGCGGCCAGCTCCTGCTCGCGGCGCGCCTTGGCGGCCTCGGCGGCGACGCGCTCGGCGTCGGCCCGGCCGAGGGACACCTCGACATGGGCGAGCAGCTGCCGGGCGCCGGAGGAGACGGCCTCGGCGACGGCGGCCTCGTGCCGCAGCCGGGCCCGCCGCTGCTCGGCACGCGCGCGTGCCTCGCGCTCCGCCCGCGCGGCCCGGTCCAGCCCGTCGGCCCGCCCGGCGAGCCCCTTCACCCGCTCCTCGTGCGTACGGACCTGGAGACGCGCCTCCATCTCGGTCTGGCGGGCGTTCGCCCCGTCGGCGGCGAGCCGGTCCCGCACCGAGGTGTCGGGCTCCTCCTCGACCGGCATCTCCTCGGCGACGGCCAGCCGTTCGGCCAGCACCTCGGCCTCTTCCACGGCCCTGTCGAGCGCGTCCTGGGCCCGTGTTGCGGCGGCGGTGGACCGCTCGGCCTCACCCGCGGCACCGCGCGCCTGGCCGGCGAGCCGTCCGAGCTGCTGCGCGACGGCCGACTTCTCCCGGTCGGCGGCCCGCCGCCGCTCCCCCAGCTCCTCGACCAGCGCGGCACACTCCCCGCGGCGCTCACCGGCCGCGTGCTGCGCCTCAGTCAGCTCCTCGCACCGCACCGCCAGTTCCTCCAGCTCGGCGGCGGCCTCGTCGACGGACGCCTGCACTTCGAGCAGGCTGGGCGCCCCGGCCGACCCACCGTGCGCGAAGTGCGCCCCGAGCAGGTCGCCCTCGGCGGTGACGGCGGTGAGGTCGGGCCGCGCGTAGACGAGTTCCTCGGCGTCCTCCAGCGTGCCGACGACGACGATCCCGTGCAGCAGCCGCCGCACGGCGGCCATCAGCTCGGAGGGCCCACGAACGAGATCGGCGGCGTACGGCGGCCCGTCCGGCCGTGGCTCCTGCGCCGCGGGCTCGGGGGCGCCGCTCAGCAGCAGCGCCGCCCGCCCCGCGTCCTGCTTGCGCAGCAGGCGGATGGCCTCGGCGGCCGAGGCGGGGGTGGTCACGGCGATCGCGTCGGCCGCCGCGCCGAAGGCGGCCGCCAGCGCGACCTCGTGTCCGGGGGTGACGGTCAGCAGTTCCGCCACCGGTCCGAGCAGTCCGGCGAGCCGGTCGCGCGCGCCGAGCAGCGCGCCCGTGCCGTCCTTGCGGCGCAGGCCGAGGGCGAGGGCCTCGTGGCGGGCCCGGGTCGCGGCGCGCCGGCGTTCGGCCGCGGTGGCCGCCTCGCGGGCGGCGGACAGCGCGGCCTCCGCCTCCGCCAGCCGCCGCTTCGCCGCCTCGTGCAGCTCGGCCAGTTCCACGTCCCCGGCGTCGAGGCCGTCGACCTCCGCCTTCAGGGCCTCGTACTCCTCCTGCGCGGTGACGGCCCGTTCCTGGGCCTCGTCCCGGGCGGCGGCCAGCCGGTCGATCTCGGCCTGGGCGGAGGCGGCGCGTGAGCGGGCCGCGTTGACCTGGCCGTTCAGCCGGGCGAGACCCTCGCGCCGGTCGGCGATGGCGCGGGCGACGTCCTTCAGCCGCCGTTCCTCGACGGCGAGTTCCCGTTCCAGGTCGGCGCGGTGGGAGACGGTGTCGTCCAGGGCGTGCTGGGCCGCTTCCAGGGCGGCCTCCAGTTCGGCCTCCTGCTCGCGGACGCGGGCGGCCTCGCGCTCCATGTCCTCGGGGTCGCGGCCGCGCCGCTCCTCGGGGGGCGCGGAGGTGGCGCTCTTCACCCGGGCGTCGGCGAGCGAGATCGTGCCGCGGACGCGTTCGGCGAGCTGGGACAGTTCGTACCAGGTCTGCTGGGCGCGCTGGAGGCGTGGCGCGAGCCGCCGTACCTGGTCCTCCAGGAGCGCCTCGCGCTGGAGGGCCTTGCGCAGCTCCTGCTCGGCGGCTTCCTTGCGTTCCTTGAGCGCGGCCTCGTCGGCCACCTCGGCCCGGAGCGCCTCCCGCAGCCGTACGAGATCGTCGGCCAGCAGCCGGAGCCGGGCGTCGCGCAGGTCCGCCTGGATGACGGCGGCTCTTCTGGCCACCGCCGCCTGGCGGCCCAGCGGCTTGAGCTGGCGCCGCAGTTCGTCGGTCAGGTCCTGCACGCGTGCCAGGTTGGCCTTCATCGCGTCCAGTTTCCGCAGCGCCTTCTCCTTGCGCTTGCGGTGCTTGAGCACACCCGCGGCCTCTTCGATGAAGGCGCGGCGGCCCATCGGGTCGGCGTGCAGGACGGAGTCGAGCTGGCCCTGGCCGACGATGACGTGCATCTCGCGGCCGATGCCGGAGTCGGACAGCAGGTCCTGGATGTCGAGCAGCCGGCAGGTGTCGCCGTTGATCTGGTACTCGCTGCCGCCGTTGCGGAACATGATCCGCGTGATGGTGACCTCGGCGTACTCGATGGGCAGCGCGCCGTCGGAGTTGTCGATGGTGAGGGACACCTCGGCGCGGCCCAGCGGCGGGCGGCCGGTGGTGCCGGCGAAGATGACGTCCTCCATCTTCCCGCCGCGCAGCGACTTGGCGCCCTGCTCGCCCATGACCCAGCTGAGGGCGTCCACGACATTGGACTTGCCCGAGCCGTTGGGCCCGACGACACACGTGATCCCCGGCTCGAACCGGAGTGTGGTCGCCGATGCGAACGACTTGAACCCTCGGAGGGTCAGGGCCTTGAGGTGCACGGCGCTGGACTCTACCTTCCGAGGAAGTCTCACACGATGAACGCTGGACGACCCCGCGGTTTCACCCATGAACGCGCAGGGCAGACCACACGTTAAAGAGAACGAAACAGCGGGCGAAACGGCGGGCGGGGGAAAGAAAGACGTGCGGGGAAAGAAAGAAGGGACGCCGAGGCGTCCCTTGCAACTTCTGACAACTTAGCGGTCCGACGCGGTTGATATGTGTCGCCCAACCACTGCGTGTGCTGTTGTGGAGCGGTGCAGCGATCAGGTGAGCGCAGGCTCCGCCTGGTGTGCGTCGATGCTCTCCATGAACCTGTCGTGAGAAGCGGCAGCCGTCAGAGCGTCGTTCTCGGCCTGGATCCTTCCGAGCTCGGATTCCAGGTCCTGGACGCGCTGCTGGAGCCGTCGCATCTCGGCGAGGAGTCGCGGGTCGGAGCCGCCGACGTAACCGAGAAGCGCCTTTGCCATGATGGATGGTCCTCCACACTGAGTGACCGACCGAAGCGGTGTGGGTCGTGAGGGATTCGCACCCGCGGTGCTTGACAGGATCTTGATCGTGCTGCCGTTCATCCATGCCAAACAGCTAAGGTGCGCGGGGCTTTCAGCGTCTCACCAAAAAGTTTGACGGTCAACACGATCACGCCCCGTATTGGCGGGCAACCCTGAGCCACACGGCCGGAACGGCTGCGCTGCGGCTCCCTCGGGACCCTCGGGGCGTGGCGATCATCCTTGCGTGCGGAGCATTCCATCGCAAGCGATTCTTGGCAACCACCTGCCCCTTTCCGCTGGAGGCACATGCCGTTGGCATGTGCCCCCGCTTCGGCGGGGTCGTTCCGTCCGAGGACGTCAGCGGATCGCGAAGCCGTCGCAGCCGCCCCGCGGTGTGTCCCATATCTCGGTGACTCCGTCCACGCGCCCGGGCGTGTCGTCACTCGTCAGCCAGTCGAGGAGCCCTTCACAGCCGCCCCGGTCACCCTCCGCGACCACCTGGACCCGGCCGTCGGCCAGATTGAGAGCAAAACCACTCAGGCCGCCGATCTCCAGTGCCTTGGCCCGGGTGAACCAGCGGAAACCCACACCTTGGACTTGTCCGCGCACCCAGGCGACCAGCCGTACATCCTCGCTCATGGGTGCAACCTAACCGGGCAAAGTCACTCGGGGCACTTCCTCCCCCTGCGCCATGCGGTACCGTCCCCACCCAATGATTCTCATATGAAACTCACTCGATCGAGTGAGTGAGGTCGACCAGAGGGCATATAAGGGGCCAACCGTCCCAAACCCGGCCGGCCGGTGGGAAACGCCGCATTGGACGAGGAAGGCAAGGACATGGGACGCCACCGACGCTCCGACGCCGGCCGCGCCGCCACGGGCCGCGCCACGGGGGTCACACAGACGCACGGTTCGTACGCCGGGAGCCACGACCTTCGGGACTCGTACCCGGGCCGACCGGAAACGCTCGGCATCGCGCCCTATCTGAACCCGGAGGCCTACGCCGACACCGTCGCACGGAGCCAGGAGTACCTCTACTCGATGGACGACGCGTACGCACCCATCGGTGCCGACGCGTACACCTCCGGCGGCGCCGACACCTACGCTTCCGCCGGCGGTACGGACGAGTACACCTACACCGTGGACGCGTACGCCGACACCACGGTGTTCGCGGCCGACGGCTTCGCACCCGACGGCGGCACCCTGCGGACGGGCTCCGGCAACGGCGGCACGGGGCGGCGGCGCAAGAAGAAGGCGGCGACGCCGGTCAAGACGGGTCTGCTCGGCGTGTCCGCGGCCGTCGCGCTCGGCACCGTCGCCGTGGCCACCGGCGTGGTGCCCGGCCTGGACAGCTACCGCCTCGGGGGCGGCAGCGGTGCGGGCGACAACGTGCAGGCCGTCGACAGCCCGAGCAACTCGGCCTCCGAGTTCGGCGGCACCTCCGGCTCCGCCGACTCCGAGCGCGACGGTACGTCGACCAGCCGGAACGGCGGCCGCTCCACCTCGCCGTCCACCTCGACCGTCCCGTCGGCGTCCGAAGGGTCGCCGAGCGGGAGCGAGAGCGAGGAGGCCTCCGAGGACGCGAAGGCCACCCCGACGAAGCAGCCGTCGAAGACCCCGTCCTCCGCGGCCGCCGCGCCGAAGGCGCCGGAGAAGTCGGAGAAGGCCGAGAAGTCCGAGGAACCGGATTCCCCGGTGACCGTCTCCGCCGAGGCGCAGGCCGCGGCCGAGGTCCTCAAGCTCGTCAACGAGGAGCGGTCCAAGGTCGGGTGCAGCGCCCTGTCCGCGAGCGGCTCGCTGGCGGACCTGGCCGAGGCGTTCAGCGACGACATGGCCGCCCGGGGCTTCTTCGACCACACCGACCCCAACGGGCTGACCCCCTGGGACCGGGCCGAGAAGGCCGGCGTGTCCGGACTCGGCGGCGAGAACATAGCGCGGGGCCAGGCCGACGCGGCCGCCGTCATGGAGGCCTGGATGAACAGCCCCGGCCACAAGGCGAACATCCTCAACTGCGACTTCAAGACGCTGGGCGTCGGCGTCCACCTCGGGTCCGGCGGGCCCTGGTGGACCCAGGACTTCGGCTACTAGCCCCCACCAGGGATTTCGCAGAAACGATCAAGCAGCCTGGGCCCGGCCGGCCAGGAAGGTTCCCGCCGTCTCGGCGACCCGCCGGCCCAGGTGCTCCGCCGTGGCCGCGTCGGCCTTGTGGACGGCTTCCGCGCCCTCGTCGACGTTGGTCTGCGCGGCCGCGCCCAGGAACACGCCGAGACGGTTGAGGTCGGTCTCGGACGCCGTGCTGCTGTTCCAGCCGGGCAGCAGGCCCAGGTTGACCCAGTGCATGCCGAGCTGCGCGGCCAGGATCTGGAAGAACTGGAGCGTGTGCAGCTTGTCGCCGCTCTTGGAACCGGAGTTGGTGAACCCGGCCGCCAGCTTGTCCTTCCAGGCCTGCGTGGCCCAGCGCGCGGAGGTCGCCTCGGCGAAGGCGTGAAAGGCGCCGGACGCGGTGCCCATGTAGGTCGGCGAACCGAACACGATCGCGTCCGAGCCGTCGAGCAGCGCCCACTGCTCCTCGGTGATCTCGTCGACCTTGATCAGGTGCACCTCGGCACCGGCCTCGACGGCGCCGTCGCGCACGGCCTCGGCCAGGACGACGGTGTGGCCGTAGCCGGAGTGGTAGGCGATGGAAACAACGGGCTGGGGCATGTGCACTCCTCGAAGTGGCAGCTCAGGAACAGTGACCACAGGAAAGCACTAACTTCTGGTTAGTGCAACCTGTTGGGTAGCGCTCCCTTCGCGTACGCTTGGAGGATGACCAGCATCGAGGAGCGCACGGAGGACCTGGACCTCCCGTACAACGTGTTCGCCAAGGCCTGTCCCTCGCGCGGCACGCTGGAGCACGTCACGGGCCGCTGGGGCGGGCTCACGCTCGGAGCGCTGCACGAGGGTTCCCTGCGCTTCAACGAGCTGCGCCGCCGGGTCGACGGCGTGAGCGAGAAGATGCTCTCCCAGACCCTGCACGCGCTGGAGCGCGACGGACTGGTGCACCGCGAGGCCCAGCCGACCAACCCGCCCCGCGTGGACTACGAACTGACCCCGCTGGGCCACGAGGTCGCCGAGCGGCTGCTGTCCCTCATCCACTGCGTGGAGGGCCGGATGGACGACGTCCTGGCCGCCCGCGAGCGCTACGACGGGACGCGCGGCGCCCTCTGACACGTCGGGCAGAAGTAGCTGGACCGGTTCATCCAGGGGCGCCGGCGCATCGGCGTACCGCACCGCTTGCAGGGCAGACCCTCACGCCCGTACGCGTCCAGGGACCGGTCGAAGTAGCCCGACTCGCCGTTGACGTTGACGTACAGGCTGTCGAAGCTGGTGCCGCCGACGGCGAGGGCCGCGTTCATCACGTCCCGGACGTGCCCCAGCAGTTCGAGGGAGCGCGGGCGGGTGAAGGTGGCGGTCGGCCGGTCGTAGTGCAGGCGGGAGCGCCACAGCGCCTCGTCCGCGTAGATGTTGCCGACGCCGCTGATCAGTGACTGGTCGAGCAGGGCCCGCTTGATGGTGGTCCGTCTGCGGCGCAGCGCCCGGTGGAACGCCTCGTCGTCGAAGAGCGGGTCCAGCGGGTCTCGGGCGATGTGTCCGATGACGTCGGGCAGTCCGTCCGGGGTGGTGTCGTGCAGCGAGAGACCGCCGAAGGTGCGCTGGTCGACGAAGCGCAGCTCGGTGTCCGCCTCGTCCGCGAACCGCACCCGGACGCGCAGGTGCTTCTCGTCCGGCGCCTCGTGCGGCTGGACCAGCAGCTGGCCGCTCATCCCGAGGTGGGCGAGGACCGCCTGGCCGGAGTCCTCCAGCGGCAGCCACAGATACTTGCCGCGGCGACTGGGGGTGCCGACCCGGTGGCCCTCGAGGCGGTGCGTGAAGTCGTCGGCACCGGCGAGGTGCCGGCGTACGGCACGTGGGTGCAGCACCTCGGCGTCGGCGACCGTGCGATGGGCGACCCAGCGCTCCAGACCGCGCCGGACGACCTCGACCTCGGGCAACTCGGGCATGGGATCCCCTGTACCGAACGCCCGCCCCCGAGTGGGGGCGGGCGTTCGTCTCGTACTGCTCTTCTCAGGCGGAGGCGGCGGACTCGGGGTCCACTGCGGCGTCGGCGGCCACGGCGGCCTGGGCCGCCTTCGCCGCTTCGGCGCGCTCGTCCGCCGCGGCCCGGATGGACCGCCACGCGGACTCGGCGGCCTGCTGCTCCGCCTCCTTCTTGCTGCGGCCGGTGCCGGTGCCGTACGAGACGCCTCCGACGCGGGCGGCAGCAGTGAAGGTCTTCTCGTGATCGGGGCCGGTCTCCGTGACCAGGTACTCGGGGACACCGAGTCCTTCGGTCGCGGTGAGCTCCTGGAGGCTGGTCTTCCAGTCCAGGCCGGCTCCGAGGTTCGAGGACTTCTCGATCAGCGGGTCGAACAGGCGGTGCACCAGTTCGGAGGCCGCGTCGAGGCCCTGATCGAGATAGACCGCACCGATCACCGCTTCAAGGGTGTCGGCGAGGATGGACGCCTTGTCCCTGCCGCCCGTGCCCTCTTCACCGCGGCCGAGCCGGATGAAGGAGCCCAGGTCGAGGCCGCGACCGACCTCCGCCAGCGCACGCGAGTTGACCACCGCGGCCCGCAACTTGGCCAGTTGGCCTTCGGGCAGGTCGGGGTGGGTGCGGTACAGCGTGTCCGTGACGACGAGGCCGAGCACGGAGTCCCCGAGGAACTCCAGCCGCTCGTTCGTCGGCAGACCGCCGTTCTCGTACGCGTAGGAGCGATGGGTCAGCGCACGCACCAGAAGGGCGGACTCGAGCTGATAGCCGAGCCGCCCTTCCAGAAGCGTGTGGGACGAGGCTGTGGTGTCCGCCTTTTTCTTGGCGGTCGTGTCCGCCTTGGCGTCAGACATGAAGCCTCTCACCAGCCGCTCAGACCTCGAGGACCTGGCGCTTGTTGTAGGTGCCGCAAGACGGGCACGCGATGTGCTGCAGCTTGGGCTCGTGGCAGCGCTCGCACGCAACCAGGGTGGGGACCGCAGCCTTCCACTGCGACCGGCGGTGGCGCGTGTTGCTGCGCGACATCTTCCGCTTCGGAACAGCCACGGCTACTTCTCCTGCTTCTCGTTGACGTGCGCCGAACCAGGCGCTTCGCCACTCATCTCGTCCTTCTCGCCGTCTTCGAGTGAACCGGCGAGTCCCTGCAGTGCCGCCCAACGGATGTCGGTGGCGTCGTGGTGGTGGTCCGGGTCGTCCGTGAGCCGCGCTCCGCATTCGGAGCACAGGCCCAGGCAGTCTTCCTGGCACACCGGCTGCATCGGCAGTGCGAGCACCACCGCATCACGCAGCACGGGTTCGAGGTCGAACAAGCCGTCCTCGATGAAGAGCATGTCCTCGTCGTCCTCGGCGTCGGTTTCGTCGGGCTGTGCTTTCGCACGGCCCCGCTCATCGGCGTCGGGGTACGAGAACATCTCCTGGAAGTCCGTTTCGAGACCGAGCTCGACCGGCTCCAGACACCTTACGCACTCCCCCTCGGCCTGTGCACGGGCGGTGCCTGTGACGAGCACACCTTCCATGACCGACTCGAGCCGGAGTTCGAGCTCGAGCGGGGCGCCTTCCGGCACTCCGACGACTCCCGGGATCCCGAGATCCCTGGGGGCGTCGATCTCGCGGGTCAGGCGCTGAAGCGCGCCAGGACGCCGACCCAGCTCGTGCGTGTCGAACACGAGGGGGTTGCGGTGGTCGAGGCGGGCGTTAGGAGCCATTCCTGCTTTCGATCTTCCAAGCTCTGAGGGCCGTCGCCCGGCGGTGTTCCGGGCAGCGGTGATCGCGGGCGTATACGAAATCGTCGAAGTGCACACGCGACCGAAGAGCCAGGATACTGGAGCATTCGCCCACAGCCCAATCCGGGCCCTGTGATCCAGGACGGCCCGCGCTGTTACAGGCCGCGTTCCTGCTCGTAGGCCCGCAGTTGCTCGGCACTGATCATGCTGGTGTCGAAGAGGCTGGTCTCGTCGAGGGCGTACCCCGGCTGCGGTTGCTGCTGGCCCTGCTGCGGGTCGTAGACGCCCTGCTGGGTGTCGTAGCCCTGGAAGGGGTCGCCGCCCGCCTGGGCGTAGCCGGAGGAGGCGGCGTACGGGTCGGCCTGCTGGTAGCCGTACGGGTCCGCCTGCTGGCCGTAGCCCTGCTGCTGGCCGTAGCCGCCGGCGTACGGGTCGTGCTGCTGCGGGAAGGGGACCTCTCCCTGCTGGGCGAAGTCGAGCGCGGGGGCGTACGCCTCCTGCGACTGCTGCTCGTACGGGTTCGGGACGGACTGTTCGGCCCGGGTGTCCTGCTCGGCGAGGGCGGCCAGGTCGGCGAGGTAGTCGGCGTCCGAGGAGTGCTGGAAGGTCGTGTTGTCGTCGGCGAGGGCGCCGAGGTCGTCGGTGGCGATCCGGCCGTGCAGCTTCTGCCGGCCCTTGCCGACCGCCTCCAGCGTCTTGCTGAGGACCGCCTCGAAGGCGCCCAGCTTGGTGTCCACGTAGGCGTCGGCGTCGCGGCGCAGCGTCTCGGGGTCGTGGCTGCGCTCGGGGGCGTCGTCGTCCTCGGGGTCCGGGTAGCCCTGCTCGTCCAGGCCCGGGCCGGTGCCGAGGAGCTTCTCGCGGCCGCGGCCGACGGAACCGATGGTCTTGGTGAGGACGACCTCGAAGTTGGCGAGCTTGGAGTCGACGTAGTCGTCGGCGTCCGCGCGGATCTCCTCGGCCTCCTTGCGGGCCTCGGCGAGGATACGGTCCGCCTCGGCCTGCGAGCGGCGGGCGATCTCCGTGTCGGAGATCAGCGAGCCGCGCTCGGCGTGCGCGCCGGTGATGATCCGCTCGGCCTCCTGGCGGGCCTGCTCGACCATCTGCTCCCGGCCGCCGATCAGCTCGCGGGCCTCGGCGAGCGAGTCGGGCAGGGCCGCGCGCACCTCTTCCAGCAGGGCGAGCAGGTCGGCGCGGTTGACCACGCACGAGGCCGACATGGGCATCGACCGGGCACTGGAGACCGCCGTGACGATCTCGTCGAGCTTCTTCTGCACGTCCACCGGTTGCTCGCCACTCTCTACAGCTGTGTTGGAGACGGACGGGACGACTGTAGCCCCATCAGTCCTCGCGCAGGCGTGTGTTGAGAGCGCCCAGAACCACCGGGGGCACCAGGTGGGAGACGTCGCCGCCCCAGGTGGCGACCTCCTTGACCAGCGAGGAGGAGAGGAAGCTGTAGGTGGGGTTGGTGGGGACGAAGAGCGTCTCGACACCGGAGAGGCCGTTGTTCATCTGGGCCATCTGGAGCTCGTAGTCGAAGTCGCTGACCGCGCGCAGGCCCTTCACGATGGCCGGGATGTCGCGCTGCTTGCAGAAGTCGACGAGGAGGCCGTGGAAGGCCTCGACCCGTACGTTGCCGTACTCGGCGGTGACCTGGCGGATCAGGTCGATCCGCTCCTCGATCTCGAACAGGCCCTTCTTGGACTTGTTGATCATCACCGCGACATAGACCTCGTCGTACAGACGGGAGGCACGGGAAATGATGTCGAGATGTCCGTTGGTGATCGGGTCGAACGACCCGGGACAGACGGCACGGCGCACTTGTGATCCCTCGCTCTCCGGTCCGGTCATCGTGCGTCTTCGCACGTAGAGGCGGCGCGACCGTACCAAAACGTTCCCTCGCCGTAGCGACGGGACCGGAGCGCTTCGAAGCCGTCCGGCCAGGGGAACTCCCCGCCTCTGGTGCTGCGCTCCACGGTGACGAGGGCTTCGGCCGTGAGCCAGCCCCCCGAGCGGAGTGTGAGCAGAATCTCTCGAAGATCGTCGTCGGTGACGGCGTAGGGCGGGTCGAGAAAGGCCAGGTCGTACGGTGCCGTGGGCGGGGTCTGGATGATCTGCTGGGCCTTGCCCGCCCGGACCTCGGCGCCGGGGAGAGCGAGGTTCCTCACGTTCTCCCGGATGGTGCGGGCCGCCCGGGCGTCGGCCTCGACCAGGAGGGTGTGGCCGGCCCCTCGGGAGAGGGCCTCCAGGCCGACGGCGCCGGATCCCGCGTAGAGGTCGAGAACGCGTTCGCCGTCGAGGGGGCCGCCGAGCAGGGACTGCCAGGTGGAGAAGAGACCCTCGCGCGCGCGGTCGGAAGTGGGGCGGGTGCCGGTCCCTGGCGGGACTGCCAGGCGACGTCCACCGGCTGTGCCGGCGATCACGCGGGTCATCTCGGGTTCCTTGTTCGGCGGTGGTGACGGATCCAGTCTGGCAGCAGGTCCGACCTGGGTGCTCGCGCGGTCCCGCGGCCCGGCAGGATCCGTGGGAGAGGGCCTGGAGGGGCGTCTCTCAGGGAGATGTCCCCTAGCCCTTCTCCAGGTACTGCTCCCTCTCGTCGTCCAGAAGGGCGTCCAAGGCGGTCCGCAGGCCCGGGTACGCGGTCAGCTCGGGGTCTTCCGTCACCACCGTCACCGCTTCCTCCCTCGCCTGGGCGATGACCTCCTCGTCCTCGATGACGGCCAGGACGCGCAGGGACGTTCGGGCGCCCGACTGGGCCTGGCCCAGGACATCGCCCTCGCGCCGCTGTTCGAGGTCGATGCGGGAGAGTTCGAAGCCGTCGAGGGTGGCGGCGACCGAGTTCAGGCGCTGACGGGCCGGGCTCGCCTCGGGCATCTCGGAGACCAGCAGGCAGAGACCGGGGGCCGAGCCGCGGCCGACGCGGCCGCGGAGCTGGTGGAGCTGGGAGACGCCGAAGCGGTCGGCGTCCATGATCACCATCGCCGTGGCGTTCGGGACGTTGACGCCGACCTCGATGACGGTCGTGGCGACCAGGACGTCGGTGTCCCCGGCGGCGAAGCGCCGCATGACGGCGTCCTTGTCGTCGGGAGGCATCCGGCCGTGCAGCACCTCGACCGCGAGCCCTCGCAGCGGGCCCTTCGCCAGCTGGTCGGCCACGTCGAGGACGGCGAGCGGGGGACGCTTCTCCGCCTCGTCCTCGGGGGACTTCTTCCGGGCGGCCTTCTTCGGGTCGGCCGGCTCGTCGATGTCGTCGCCGATGCGGGGGCAGACGACGTACGCCTGATGGCCGTTCTGCACCTCCTCGCGGACCCGTTCCCAGGCGCGGGCCAGGAAGTGGGGCTTGTCGGCGGCGGGCACGACATGGCTGGCGATGGGCGAGCGGCCGGCCGGGAGCTGGTCGAGGACCGAGGTCTCCAGGTCGCCGAAGACGGTCATCGCGACGGTGCGCGGGATGGGTGTGGCGGTCATGACCAGCAGATGCGGGGGCTGCTTGCCCTTGCCGCGCAGGGCGTCGCGCTGTTCGACGCCGAAGCGGTGCTGTTCGTCGACCACGACCAGGCCGAGGTCGTGGAACTGGACCTTGTCCTCGATCAGCGCGTGGGTGCCGATCACGATCCCGGCCTCGCCGGTGACGAGGTCGAGCAGCGCCTGCCGCCGCGCGGCCACCCCCATGGAGCCGGTCAGCAGCACGACCTTGGTGGCCTGCTCCGAGCCGCCGAGCATCCCGCCCTCGGCCAGCTCGCCCATCATCTCCACGACGGAACGGTGGTGCTGCTGGGCGAGGACCTCGGTGGGCGCGAGCATCGCGGCCTGACCACCGGCGTCGACCACCGCGAGCATGGCCCGCAGCGCCACCATCGTGTTGTGGGTCACCGTGAAGTGATCCGTGACGTAGGCGTGATCGGGGTGGGCGACGCTGATGCACTGGACCGGCTTCCGCCCCACATACTCGACAGTGCGGATGCCCCGGCGGAAGGTGTTGTAATTCGGGCGTGGGCGTACGCGTTCGGCTTTGCGGGTGAGCCGGAACGGGGGATAGCCATCCGGCAACGCCACCGAGACGTTGAAAGCGGCCTTCTTGGGCAGAACACGCGCCCTGCCACCCAGGGAGCGGACGAGCCAAGCCACGTCATCCGCCAATGTCCGCGAGGCCGAGCACAGGGAAATGCTCAGACCATTTTGATCAACCGTGCCGTCGGTGTCCATCAGCCCCTGCAGAAGGGCCAGGCGGTTCTTGATCGACGAGTTCTTGAATTCGGCGGGAATGAACTTGGCGTGTGACGTCAAACCCCAAAGGCCCAGTTCACGCAAGGTCTGGATGATCGGATTACGGACGCCGCCGGAGCGTTGGAGCAGCTGAATCGTGTAGTCGCACCGCGAACCGGTCACAGGGACGAGGCGACAGTCCGGCGCCGCCAAAGCCGCCAAGGCATCGCGGAGCTCCGCGTCGGCGGTGGAGAACCGCAGGTTGTGCCGGAACGAGCCGTCACCCAACAGGAGCCCGAGCAGGTAGGAATCCAGCGGGAGCCCGGTGTCGTCGCCCAGGTCCACGGGGGTCGCCGCCGGGATGTACCACTTCGACGATCCGTTGGCCTTGAACAGATCGTGACGGATTTCTCGGGTGGTCATTACCTTGGGGGACAGACCACGGTCCCAGCCACAACTCGTGCCGACGATCCAGAGATGCTCGTCATCGCATTCCACCGAGCTTCCGTCGGAGAGCACGATGCGCCACACCTCCCGCTCGCCTTGCGGAAAGACGCCGTCGATCAGGGCGATCTCTCCTGCGGGCACGACGACTTCGTCGCCCACTCCCATGTCACCCATCCGCCGGAAACCGCGAGGCGTGAGCACGAGTGAGTCCAGTGGTTGCGCCTTCCCGGAACCCACCTCGCCTTGCAGCAACCGGTGCATCGGGTGGGAGGCCGCCAGGTCGTCGAAGATCTCCCGGGAGACCTTCTGCTGGCCCTCCGTGAGGGTGAAGGGGAGCCGGTCGTCGAAGGAGCTGAGGAGGCCGTCGGGGGAGGGTCTGCGGGGGACGGCCGGCAGTTGGGCGTCGGCGTGGCGGCGGCGGGCGAGGGCCACCTGGAGGACGAAGGCCTCGTCCCACTTGAGGCGGCCGCGGGCGTCGTCGATGTCGGCCTTGGTGTGCGGGCGGTGGATCTTGAGGAGGGCCTCGGGCAGGGAGACCAGGCCGCGGCCGGCCCGCAGGGTGTCCGGGAGGGGGTCGACGGCCTCCTGGGCGCTGGGCAGGACGGTCTGGATCGCCTTGCCGATCTTCCAGGACTCCAGTTTGGCGGTGGCGGGGTAGATCGGGATCAGGGCGCCCGCCCAGGTCTCGACCGTCTCCTCCGTGTCGCCGCGCAGCAACTCGTACGCCGGATGTGCCAGTTGGAGGCGGCGGTTGAAGACGGAGACCTTGCCGGAGAACATCGCGCGGGTGCCCGGCAGCAGCTCCTTGTGGGGCTTGTGGACGCCGCTGCCGAAGAAGACCAGCTGGAGCCGGCCGCTGCCGTCGGTGATGGTGACCTCGAGCCGCTGGCCCTTGCCGCGGGGCGCCTTGGCGGAGGCGAAGGAGTGCAGCCGGGCGTCGGCGACCATGGCGACCACCGTGACGTGTTCGTCCATGGGGAGGTCGGCCAGGTGCGTGAGCTGGCCTCGCTCCTCGTATCTGCGGGGATAGTGGTGCAGGAGATCGCCGACGGTGTGCAGGCCGAGATGCTCGGCCATCACCTTCGCGGTCGGTGGGCCGAGCACCTTTTTCAGCGGCTCTTCGAGTGCGGGCACGAGATCCATTGCACACCACACCACTGACATTGCCGTATACGTGTCCTGAAACCCCTGGTCAGACGGCTCGTTCGGGCTCTAGGATGGCGCGCCTCCGGCCATCATCCGCGGTCACCGCCCCACCGGGACCGCCCGACCCCGCGCCGTGCCCGACCCCAACCCGCGGCGCCGTAGCGATGGACTCCCAGACCTCACAGTCATCCCAGGCATCTCCGTCACCTCACACGTTCCAGGTCGACCTGCGTGGTCTGGTGGACCTGCTGTCCCATCACCTCTACTCCAGTCCCAAGGTCTATCTGCGCGAGCTGCTCCAGAACGCCGTGGACGCGATCACGGCGCGCCGGGCCGAGGAGCCCGGCGCCCCGGCGCGGGTGCGGCTGTTCGCGGCGGACGGGTCGCTGCGGGTGGAGGACTCCGGCGTCGGGCTCACCGAGGCCGATGTGCACACCCTGCTGGCGACCATCGGGCGCAGCTCCAAGCGGGCGGACGACCTTCGGGAGGCCCGCTCCGACTTCCTCGGGCAGTTCGGCATCGGGCTGCTGGCCTGTTTCGTGGTCGCCGAGCGGATCCGGGTGGTCAGCCGCAGCTCCCGCACCCCGAAGGCGCCGCCGGTGGAGTGGACGGCGCGCGACGACGGTTCGTACACCGTGCGCACGCTCCCCCACGACGAGCACCCCGAGCCGGGCACCACCGTGCATCTGGTGGCGCGGGCCGGGGCCGGGGAGTGGCTCGCCGAGGCGCGGGTGCTCCAGCTGGCGCGGGACTTCGGTTCGCTGCTGCCGTACGACGTCCGGGTGGGCGAGGAGGCGGTCACCGATCTGCCGGCGCCCTGGGACCGGCCGTACGCCTCCCCCGCCAACCGGCGGGTGGCGCTGGCGCGGCACTGTCACGAGCTGTTCGGGTTCACCCCGTTGGACACCATCGAGCTGGACGTGCCGGCGGCGGGGATCCGCGGGGTGGCGCATGTGCTGCCGGCGGCGGTCAGCCCCGCGCAGCGGGCCACGCACCGGGTGCACCTCAAGGGCATGCTGCTGACCGAACGGGCCGAACAGCTGTTGCCCGACTGGGCGTTCTTCGTGCGCTGTGTGCTCGACACCGACAGTCTGCGGCCCACGGCCTCGCGCGAGTCGCTGTACGAGGACGAGACGCTGGCCGCCGTCCGGGAGGCGCTGGGCGAGCGGATCCGGGCGTGGCTGACGGGTCTGGCCGCCGGTGACCCGGAGCGGCTCGCGGCCTTCCTGGCGGTGCACCACCTGGGTGTGAAGTCCCTGGCGCGGCACGACAAGGAGATGCTGCGGACGATGCTGCCGTGGCTGCCGTTCGAGACGACGGACGGACGGCTGTCGCTGGAGGAGTTCGCGCAGCGGCACCCGGTGGTGCACTTCACCCGCACGGTCGAGGAGTACCGGCAGGTCGCGCCGATCGCGTCCGCGCAGGGCGTCGGGGTGATCAACGGCGGTTACACGTACGACAGCGAGCTGGTCGAGGCGCTGCCGTCGGTGCGGCCGGGGACGGTGGTCGCCGAGCTGGACGCGGACACCGTGACGGCCCACCTGGACTCCGTCGACCCGGCCGAGGAGCTGGCCCTGGCGGGCTTCCTGGCGGTCGCGCGGGCGAAGCTGGACCCGCTGGGCTGCGATGTCGCCCTGCGGGCCTTCCATCCGCTGTCGGTGCCGGCGCTGCACCTGGACGACCGGGCGGCACGGCACGAGCAGGCGCGGGCGGAGGCCGAGGCACAGGCCGACGATCTGTGGGCGGGCATCCTGGGCTCGCTGCGCGGCAGCGCCCCCCGCGCGCGTCTGGTGCTGAACCATCTCAACCCGCTGATCCGGCGGATCAGTTCGCTCGGGGAGCCCGAGCTGATCGGCACCGCCACCGAGTCGCTGTACGGGCAGGCGCTGCTGATGGCGCAGCGGCCGCTGCGTCCGGCGGACTCGGCGCTGCTCAACCGGGCGTTCATCGGCCTGCTGGAATGGGCCACCCACGGCGACGCCGCTTCCGGCCCCGGTCCTGGTCCCGGCACCGATCCCGGTCCTGATCCCGGTCCTGATCCCGGTCCTGATCCCGGTCCTGATCCCGGTCCTGGTCCCGACTCCGGCCCTGGCTCCGACTCCGACTCCGCGGGGGGCGGTCACTGATGAGTGAGATCACGGACTTCGACTCCCTGCGCCGGGCGATGGCGGAGAACGGCGAGCGGCCGGAGGGTCCGGCGCGCAACGCGCGCGCGGAGCAGCTGCTGGTGGCGGCCGAGCGGCTGAACATCCCGCTCGCCGTGATCGAGGCGCTCGGACACCAGCTGAAGGTCTACAACTACAGCTCCGAGAAGGACAAGATGTTCGTCCCGTTCGCGCGGCTGCTGCGCATGTGGGACGAGCGGCCCGGGGACTTCGACGAGTACGAGACGCATTCCTTGCACTGGGTCTTCAAGTGGATGTCGTCCGGCATGCTCGACCAGCCGCACGTGCCGCTCGCGTCGGTGGAGAAGTGGCTCGGCGAGATGGAGCACCGCTACCGGCTGGCGGGGCACTCGGAGCGCGCGGTGCGCAGTGCCGAGTTCAGTGTGGCCGCGCACATCGGGGACGCGGCGCGGGCCGAGCGGGCGTTCGACGCCTGGCTGGCGGCCGACCGGGACACGATGGCCGACTGTCACGCCTGCGAACTGCACGGACAGGGCTGGTGGCGGGCGGAGTGCGGCCGGGACGAGGAGGCGCTTCAGCTGTGGGCGCCGGTCCTGGAGGGCGCGTACACGTGCGCGCACGAGCCGCACAGCGTGCTGGCGTCGTCCCTGGTGCCGCTGCTGCGGCTGGGCCGCGCGGACGAGGCGCGCGCCAACCATCTGCGGGGCTTCCGGCTGGTGCGGCCCATGGAGAGCATGCGGGGCGCGTACGCCGACCATGTGGAGTTCTGCGCGCTGACCGGCAACGAGGCCCGGGGCCTGGAACTGCTGGCCGAGCGGCCGACGTACTTCACGGACGGCGGGCAGCCGCGCAGCAAGCTGGAGTTCCTGAGCGTGGTGGTGCTGCTCATGGAGCGGCTGGCCGAGCTGGGCCTGGACGGGCAGCGGGTGCCGGGTCCGGCCGGGCGGGACTGGACGGCGGCCGGACTCGCGGCCCACGCGCGCGGGGAGGCCCTGGCGCTGGCGGCACGGTTCGACGAGCGCAACGGCACCACGCACGTCGGTGAGCGGGCACGCGCGCGGATGGCACGGCGTCCGCTGGTGGAGCGGCTGCCGCTGGGGGTGCGGGCGGCCCGTCCGGCCGCGGCCGCGGTGACCGCGCCGCCCCCGGTCCAGGAGGCCCGGGCCGCGGCGGCGCCCGGCCCGGACGGCCCGGACGGCCCGGACGGGCTGGAAGGGCTGCTCGCCGAGGCCCGGCGGCTGTCGGACACGCTCCGTCCGAACGCCGTGGAGGCGTGGGCGGCGGTGGCGCGGGCCGCCGACGGCGTGGAGCTCGCCGCGCGTGACCGCGCGGAGATCGCCGACCACGCGGCGATCGCGCTCGGCCCGGCGGGCGCGGAAACGTTCGCGCAGGCCGCGGAGCTGTACGCGGAGGCGGGCGACCCCGGGGAGGCACTGGCGGCACGCGCGCGTGCGGCCTACGTGCACGCCCTCGCCGAGGACGACGTCGACGGTGCGCTCGCGGCCGTCGCCGGCCCGTACGACGAGATCCTCGCGCTGTACGCCGACGGCGGCACGGAGGTCCCACAGGCGGCGGGCGTGCTGATGGCCCGGGCGCGGATCCTGATGCGGCGCGTCCACGAGGCCGAGGGGCCCGTGGCGGAGCCGGTCCTGAGGGACGCGGAGTGCGCCGTACGGGAGGTGCTGGCGCTCGTCGACGGACGGACCGGGGACGACGTACGGCTGGCGGCGCGGGTCGCCGAGGGCCACGCGATGCTGGCGGAGCTGGCGACGCGCGCGGGGGACGCGGAGGCGGGCGCGGAGCTGTTCGCGCGGGCGGCGGCGGAGTTCACCGAGGCGGGTCTGCCGTGGTTCGCCGTGGAGTACGAGGCCCGGCTGGCCGGTCTCGCGCACCACCTGGGCGACATGGTGGAGGCGGAGCGGGCGCTGCGGGCGGCCCTGGAGCACGGCGGACCGTACCTGGAACCGGTCGGGCGGGCGCAGCTGCACCTTCAGCTGGCCGAGGTCGTCGGCGGCCGGGGGCAGGCGGACGAGGCCGCCGAGCACGCCCTGGAGGCGGCGCACTGGGCCGACGAGGCGGGCGAGGGCCCGGCGTTCGGCGCGTGGGCACGGCACCAGCTCGGCGGGTACCTGGTCCGGCAGGGCCGCTGGGCGGAGGCCGCGGAGGTGCTGGAGTCGGCGCTGGCCGACCTGAGCGCCGAGACGCACGGCGACGGGCCGGTCGTCCAGACCATGTGGTGGCTGGGCGACTGCCTGAGCGAGCTGGGGGAGCACCGGGACGCGGCCGAGCGCCGGCTCCGGGCCGCCGAGATCGCCCGGCACTGGCCCGAGCAGCACGACCACGCGACCCTCGCGCACCTGGCCGCCGAGTCCCTCGGGCACGCCGGGCTGCACGCCGACGCGGACCAGGCGTACACACGCGCGGGCGAGCTGTGGCGGACCCTGGGCAACGTCCACGGCCTGGTCCGCTCCCTGCGGGCCCGGGCCTGGCTCGCCCTGCGCACCGACGACGGGACGGACGCGGCGCGCGCGCTGATGACGAGCGCCGTCGAGGAGTGCGCGGACGCGCTCGGTGCCACGGACGACGACGAGGAGGCGCGGCTGCGACTGGTCGCCGAGCTGGGGCACACCCACCGCCAGTTCGGGGACCTGCTGGCCCGTTCGGCGGCCGAGGACGCGGACGACGACTCGATCCGGGCCACCCTGGAGGACGCGCTGTCGCAGGTGGCGGAGGCGGTCGCGGTGTTCGTCGCGCTGGGCGAGGAAGGCCTGTCCGCGCGTACCGGCGCCGAGCTGGCGGCCGGCTGGCTGGAGACCGACCTGGGCCGTCCGGCGGACGCGGCGGCACGCGCGCGTGCGGTGCTGCGGGCCTACCCGGAGCCGGAGGCCGTCGACGATGACGAGGAGGACGAGCCGGCGCGGGGCCGGCGCGCGGAGGCGGAGCAGTTGTTGCAGGTGGTGGCGGAACAGGCGGCGGACTGACCCTCTGCGCGAAGGCGAGGGAGCCCGCCGCCCACAGCACCGCCCTGCCCGGTTGGCCGGCGGCGGCTACTCCACGCCGACGAGCAGCAGCGCGCCCTGCCGGCCGCCGCGGTAGACCACCGTGTCGACGGCGAGGTACGCCTCCCGTACCCGTGACTCCAGGTGCTCGGCGATCCCTTCGGGGGCCTCGTCGCCGAGGACCAGGGTGACCAGCTCGCCGCCCGCCGACAGCATGCGGTTCAGGACGCTCTCGGCGGTCGATACGACGTCGGCGCCGATGACGGCCACATCGCCGTCGACGAGCCCGAGGATGTCGCCGGCCTGGCAGATGCCGGCCATGGTCCACGACTGGCGCTCGGCGACCACGACCTCGGCGTAGCGGGTCGCGCCGGCCGCCGAGGTCATCGAGACGACGTCCTCGTCGAAGCGGCGGCCCGGCTCGTGCACGGCGAGGGCGGCGATTCCCTGGACCGCGGAGCGGGTGGGGATCAGGGCCACCCGGATGCCCTCGGTACGGGCCTGTTCGGCGGCCGCGGCCGCGGTGTGCCGCAGCTCGGCGTCGTTGGGCAGCAGCACGACCTCGCGCGCGTGGGCCCGCCGTACGGCCTCGACCAGCTCGCCGCTGGCGGGCGGCTCGCCCGGGCGCGCGAGGACGGTGGTCGCGCCCGCCTCGGCGTAGAGCCCGGCCAGGCCCTCGCCGGGCACGACGGCGACGACGGCCCGCTGGGCGCGCTCGCGGGGCGGGCGCTCGCCCCCGCGCGCGTGCGCGTCCCCGACGCCGAAGTGCGTGATGCGGATCCGGTACGGCCGGCCGGCCTCGACGCCCGCCTCCACGGCGGCGCCGGCGTCGTCCACGTGCACATGGACGTTCCACAGGCCGTCGCCGCCGACCACGACGAGCGAGTCCCCGAGGGCGTCCAGGCGCCGCCGCAGACGGGCGACGGCCGCGTCCTCGGCCTCCAGGAGGTAGATCACCTCGAAGGCGGGGCCGCCGTCCTCGCCGTCCGGCCCGTCGGCGCAGCTCTCCGCCGCGTCCGGCGTCACGCGCGCGTGCGCCCCGGCCGCCGCTCCGGCGAGGGGCGCCGGGGCCTCCCCGGTGAACGTCTCCACCAGCGCCGCGAGGACCGTGACCAGCCCGCGCCCGCCCGCGTCGACCACTCCGGCGTGCTCCAGGACGGCCAGCTGGGCCGGGGTCGCGGCGAGCGCCGCGCAGGCCCCCCGGTAGGCGGCCCTGGCCACCGTCGCACAGTCGCCCTCGGCCCCGTCGGCCGCGTCCGCGGCACCCGAGGCGACGGAGAGGACCGTGCCCTCCACGGGGTGGGCGACGGCCAGGCGGGCGGAGTCGGCCGCCTGCCGCAGGGCCAGCCGGAGCCCGTTCCCGTCCGTGCGGGCCGTCCCGCCCTCGGCGGACAGCACCTGGGCCATGCCGCGCAGCAGCTGGGCGAGGATCGTCCCGGAGTTCCCGCGCGCGCCTATGAGCGCGCCGTGCGCCATCGCGCGGGCGGCGTCCGCGAGGGAGGGACCGCCGGCCGGGGAGCCGGCCTCGTACCCCGCGAACACCGCCTCGACGGCGGTGGTCGCGGATTCGACGGTCAGGTAGAGGTTGGTGCCGGTGTCCCCGTCCGCGACGGGGTACACGTTGATCGCGTCGATCTCCTCACGCGCGCGGCCCAGCGCCGTGAGGGCGAGGCCGCACCAGGTGCGCACCGCGAGAGCATCGAAGAATGTCTGCGGGGCGTGCGCCACCTGCGCCTCCTTGAGCTGCTGGACTGGGACGCAGCGTAGACCCCGGGCCCGCGCCGACAGGACACAGGTGGGAGCGGGGCCGGGAGCAGGGCCCTGAGCAGCCATGGTAGTTTCGTTCTACTGGCGCGGTCGTTGTATGCTGCTCCGGTTGCCCGATCCCGATCGGGCCATTTCCCCTGGCAGTGCCACTCAGAGTCCTCCGATCCTGATCCCGGCATGCCGGGATCAACCGTAAGTGCATCTGAAGTCTTTGGAGTGACCCGTGGCTGCCAACTGCGACGTCTGCGGCAAGGGGCCGGGCTTCGGCAACAACATCTCGCACTCGCACCGCCGTACGTCCCGTCGCTGGAACCCGAACATCCAGCGCGTCCGTACCGTGGTGAGCGGGACGCCGAAGCGCGTGAACGCTTGCACCTCGTGCATCAAGGCCGGCAAGGTCTCGCGCTGACGCACATCCCCCATCTCTCGACTGCGCTCGAGACGGGGGGACCCCCATCGCGCGCGGCCATGCTGGTTCGCTGCATCTAGCCGGTCCACCTCGAGTGGACCGGCTTTTTGCTGTGCCCGGAAGTGCTGCGTCCGGAAGCGCCGTGCTCAGAGGCGCCGGGCCCGAACGGCGTAGTACCCGCCGGCTCACCGGCGTCGGACATCAGACGCCGGTCGTCCCCCGCCGCAGCTCCCAGCTGTGATCCACCGGCCCGATCCCGCCGCCCAGCGCGAAGCCGGCCGCGATCGCCCCGGTGACGTACGCCTTCGCCGCCGTCACCGCCTCCGGTACGGACCGCCCCCGCGCGAGGTGGGCCGCGATCGCGGACGCGAGGGTGCAGCCCGTGCCGTGGGTGTGCCGGTTGTCGTGGCGCGGGGCGCGCAGCCAGTGCTCCTCGGTGCCGTCCGTCAGCAGGTCCACGGCGTCCCCGGAGAGATGGCCGCCCTTGATCAGCGCCCACCGCGGCCCGTACGCCAGGACGGCCGCGGCGGCCCGCCGCAGGTCCTGCTCGGACGTGACGTGCACTCCGGTGAGTTGGGCGACCTCGTCGAGGTTCGGCGTGGCGACGGTGGCCACCGGGAGCAGCCTGGTGCGCACGGAGTCGAGTGCCGAGGAGGCCAGCAGGGAGTCGCCGTGCTTGGAGACGCCCACCGGGTCCACGACGGCCGGCGCGTCCGTCCCGGCGATCAATTCCGCCACCGCCTCGACGAGTTCGGCGGAGGCCAGCATGCCCGTCTTCACGGCCTGTACGCCGATGTCGTCCACCACGCTGCGGTACTGGGCCCGTACGGCCGCCACGGGCAGCTCCCAGGCCCCCTGCACGCCGAGGGAGTTCTGCGCGGTGACCGCGGTCACCACGCTCATCCCGTGCGTGCCGAGCGCGAGCATCGTCTTCAGGTCGGCCTGGATGCCCGCGCCGCCGCCGGAGTCGGAGCCGGCCACCGTCAGAACCCTGGGTTTCACGGCGCTACGCCCCCTCTATGTCCCCGAAGTGGTCCCAGCCGCTCTGCCGGGTCCAGGGCGCCCCGTCGACCGTCACCTGGGGCAGCGCGGACGGGTTGAGGACCTCGCCGATCACCTTCCAGCGGGCGGGCAGCTTCACGTCCGGCGGGAAGGTCGCCACGATCGCGTGGTCCTCTCCCCCGGTCAGCACCCACTGGATGGGGTCGACGCCGACGGCCTGTCCGATGTCGTTCATCTGGGTGGGGATGTCGATGGCGCCGGAGCGGATGTCGATGCGGACCTTGCTGGCCTCGGCGATGTGCCCGAGGTCGGCGATCAGCCCGTCGCTGACGTCGCACATCGCCGTCGCGCCGAGCGCGGCGGCCGCCGGACCCGCGTGGTACGGCGGCTCGGGGCGGCGGTGGGCCTCGACGAAGGCGCGGGGCGAGCGGAAGCCACGGGAGAGGACCGCGAACCCGGCGGCGGACCAGCCGAGCCAGCCGGTCACCGCGACGAGGTCACCGGGCTGGGCGCCGCCACGGGTGACCGGCTCCTGGTTGCGCAGGTCGCCGAGCGCGGTGATCGACACCATGATCGTGTCGCCCCGTACGACGTCACCGCCGACCACGGAGGCACCGGCGACCTGGCACTCGTCGCGCAGGCCGTCCATCATCTCGGAGGGCCAGGTGACCGGCAGTTCGGCGGGCACGACGAGACCGAGCAGCAGAGCGGTCGGCACCGCGCCCATGGCGGCGATGTCGGCGAGGTTCTGGGCGGCGGCCTTGCGGCCGACGTCGTAGGCGGTGGACCAGTCACGGCGGAAGTGCCGGCCCTCCAGCAGGATGTCGGTGCTGGCCACGACCCGGCGGTCGGGCGCGGCGACCACGGCGGCGTCGTCGCCGGGGCCGACCCGGACCGCCGAGGTGGTGGTGAGACGGGAGGTGAGCTCCCTGATGAGCCCGAACTCCCCGAGCTCACCAACAGTGCCCTTCATTGCCCTTTCGCCCCTTCTGTACCTGTCTGTGCCCGGTCGCGCATGACCAGTGTCCTCGATACGGTCGATGTGACCGTCAACCTCTGTCGAGCCCGTACCCCGGCGCGCGCGTGCCGTGCTTCCCGCAGGTCTCCCCGCGGCGCGTGGCGACGCGATACCGTGGCGTTCCTTTTCCCCACATGATCCTCGTGGCCGCCCTGGAGGTTCCGTGGTACAGGCGTACATCCTGATCCAGACGGAGGTCGGCAAAGCGTCGACCGTCGCCGAGGAGATCAGCAAGATTCCTGGCGTGGTCCAGGCCGAGGACGTGACGGGACCGTACGACGTGATCGTGCGGGCCCAGGCCGACACGGTGGACGACCTCGGCAGGTTGGTGGTCGCCAAGGTCCAGCAGGTGGACGGGATCACCCGTACCCTGACCTGCCCGGTCGTGCATCTGTAGCCCCCGTCTACCCTTGGCCGGTGAATCTTTTCCGTCACCGGCTCAGTGGTCTGCCCGCCCTCGTACTGCTGTGCGCCGCCGCGGGCTGCTCATCGGCAGACGACAGCACGTCGACGCCGGTTCCCAGTCCCGCGGCGAAGGTCGCGAAAACCTGCCGGAACCTGGACGAGGCACTGCCGTCGAAGGTGGACGGCCTGGACCGCCGGGATCCCGAGCCCGCCTCCGCGCTGACCGCGGGCTGGGGGAACCCGGCGATCATACTGCGCTGCGGTGTCGAACGGCCCGACAAGATGAGCGATGCCGAGGCCGACGGCGTCGAGGTGGACGGGGTGGGCTGGCTGCTGGAAGAACAGCGGAATGGGTCGTTCCGCTTCACCAGCACGCTGCGGACCGCGTATGTCGAGGTGACGATCCCGGAGGCCCGCAAGGGAAACGGGCTGGGCCCGTTGGTCGACCTGGCCCCCGCCGTCAAGAAGGCGATCCCCGAAGGGATCGCCGACTGAGGACCGCTGATGGAGCCTGCCGAGGCTGAGGGCCGCCGAGTTCTCCCGACGGCTGCCGAGGGCCGCTGAGGACTAGCGAAGTCCCGTGGACCTGCGCAGGGCCGCCTGGATGAGCCGGTCCACCAGCTCCTCGTAGCTGATCCCGCTCGCCTGCCACATCGCCGGGTACATCGAGATCGGGGTGAAGCCCGGCATCGTGTTGATCTCGTTGATGACGAAGTCGCCGTCCTCCGTGAGGAAGAAGTCGGCGCGGACCAGGCCCTCGCAGGAGGCCGCCTCGAAGGCGTCCACCGCGAGCCGCTGGACCTCTGCCGTCTCCTGCGGGGTCAGCGGGGCCGGGACGAGGCCCGGGGTCGAGTCGATGTACTTCGCCTCGAAGTCGTAGTACGCGTGCGCGTCCGGCGGCGGGATCTCGGCCGGGACGGAGGCCCGCGGGCCGTCCTCGAACTCCAGGACGCCGCACTCGATCTCACGGCCCCGCAGCGCCGCCTCGACCAGGATCTTGGGGTCGTGGCGCTGGGCCTCGGCGATCGCCTCGTCCAGGTCCGCGAGGTCGTCGACCTTGGTGATGCCGATCGACGAACCCGCGCGCGCGGGCTTCACGAAGAGCGGCCAGCCGTGCTCGCCCGCGAAGTCGATGATCTTCTTGCGGGCGGCGGACTCGTCGCGCTCCCACTCGCGCGGCCGGATCACCACGTACGGGCCCACCTTGAGCCCGAAGGAGGTGAACACCCGCTTCATGTACTCCTTGTCCTGGCCGACGGCCGAGGCGAGCACGCCCGAGCCGACGTACGGGACGCCGGAGAGCTCCAGCAGGCCCTGAAGGGTGCCGTCCTCGCCGTAGGGGCCGTGCAGGACGGGGAAGACGACGTCGACCTCGCCGAGCGCCTTGGGCACCGATCCCGGCTCGCTGTAGACGACTTCGCGGTTCGCGGGGTCGACGGGAAGCACCACGCCGCCCTCCTGCGACTCGGCGAGCGACTCGATGTCGGGCGTACGGCGGTCGGTGATCGCCATGCGCTCCGGGTCGTCGGCGATGAGGGCCCAGCGCCCGTCCCTGGTGATGCCGATCGGCAGGACCTCGTACTTGGTCCGGTCGATCGCCTTGAGGACGGCGCCGCCGGTGACCACGGAGATCCCGTGTTCGGAGCTGCGGCCGCCGGACACGACGGCCACACGCGGCTTGCGAGACGGCTGCTCGGGGCTCTGGGGGAGGTTCTCGGTGCTCATATCGGCATGAGAGTACCCGGTGGTAGTGCCCCGACACAGCGTCGGATCCGTTGCTCGCGCGGGGTGTCCCCGCGGCGGCCGAACGGCGTCGCTCAGCGTCGTTCGGGCTTCGCGCTGCGCGACATCAGCTCCTTGAGCGCGACCACGGGCGGCTTGCCCTCGTGGACGATGTCCACGACCGTCTCGGTGATGGGCATGTCGACCCCGTGCCGGCGGGCCAGATCCGCCACCGACTCGCAGGACTTGACGCCCTCGGCGGTCTGCCGGGTGACCGCGATGGTCTCCTCCAGGGTCATGCCCTTGCCGAGGTTGGTGCCGAAGGTGTGGTTGCGGGAGAGCGGCGAGGAGCAGGTGGCCACCAGGTCGCCGAGGCCCGCGAGGCCGGAGAAGGTGAGCGGGTCGGCGCCCATCGCCAGGCCGAGCCGGGTGGTCTCGGCGAGGCCGCGCGTGATGAGGGAGCCCTTGGCGTTGTCGCCGAGCCCCATGCCGTCCGCGATGCCGACGGCCAGGCCGATCACGTTCTTGACCGCGCCGCCCAGCTCACAGCCGACCACGTCGGTGTTGGTGTACGGACGGAAGTACGGCGTGTGGCAGGCGGCCTGGAGCCGCTGGGCGACGCCCTCGTCGGTGCAGGCGACCACGGCGGCGGCCGGCATGCCGGAGGCGATCTCGCGCGCCAGGTTGGGTCCGGTGACCACGGCGACGCGGTCCCGGCCGACCTTGGCGACGTCCTCGATCACCTGGCTCATCCGCATGGTCGTACCGAGTTCGACGCCCTTCATCAGCGAGACGAGGACGGTGCCCGGGGCGAGCAGCGGGGTCCACTCGGCGAGGTTGGCGCGCAGCGTCTGCGAGGGGATCGCGAGGACGGTGAAGTCGGCGTCGCGGGCGGCCTCGGCGGGGTCGGCGGTGGCCCGGAGGTTCTCGGGGAGGGCGACGCCGGGGAGGTAGTCGGGGTTGGTCCGGGTGGAGTTGACCGCGTCGGCGAGCTCGGCGCGGCGCGCCCAGAGCGTCACCTCGCAGCCCGCGTCGGCGAGGACCCTGCCGAAGGCGGTCCCCCAGGATCCGGTGCCGAAGACGGCCGCCTTGACGGACTTGCTCACTTGGTGCTCTCCCCCTCGTGACTGCCCTGTGTCTCGTGACTGCCCTGCGTCTCGTGACCGGCCTGCGTCTCGGTACCGGTCTGCGCCTGGGTCCGGCGCCGCTGCTCGATCCGCTCCTGCCGCGGGTCGTAGGGCGTCTTTGGCGCCTGCTCGCCGCGGATCTCCTCCAGCTGGCGGGTGACGGCGGCCATGATGACCTCGGTGGCCTCCTTGAGGACCTCCGCGGTCATCTCCAGGCCGTAGAAGCGCGAGAGGTCCACGGGCGGGCCCGCGAGCACCCGGTGGGTCTTGCGCGGGAAGAACTGGGGCTTGCTGCTGTACGGCGGCAGCAGCTCGTTGGCGCCCCACTGGGCGACCGGGATCACCGGGCACTTGGTCTGCAGGGCGACCCGCGCGGCGCCCGTCTTGGCCGTCATGGGCCAGCCGTTCGGATCGCGGGTGATGGTGCCCTCGGGATAGAACGCGACGCACTCGCCACGTTCCACGGCGTCGATCGCGGCCCGGAAGGCGCTGAGCGCGTCGGTGGACTCGCGGTACACGGGGATCTGCCCGGTGCCGCGCATCGCGGCGCCGACGAACCCCTTCTTGAACAGCCCGCTCTTCGCCAGGAATCGCGGCACGCGTCCGGTGTTGTACTGGAAGTGCCCGTAGGCGAAGGGGTCGATGTGCGAATTGTGGTTCACCGCGGTGATAAAACCGCCGTCGGCCGGAATGTGTTCCATTCCGCGCCAGTCCCGCTTGATCAGAACCACCAGCCAGGGTTTGCACAGGACCGCTGCAAAGCGGTACCAGAAGCCGATTCTGCGGCGGGGCACGCGGACACCTTCCCTCTAGGACTTCTCTCCGGAACCTGTGAGCCGCACAAGTGTCGCTCCGGGCCGCCGGTCTGTCGAGAACACCGTACGCCCGCCCGCCCGACCGGCGGATGGGCCGGGTGACAATGGCCGCGACAAGAGAGGGGCGGTACGCCGGTGCAGTGGACCTTGGTCATACCCCTGAAACCCTTGGCACTCGCCAAGAGCAGGCTCGCGGACACCGCCACGGACGCCCTGCGCCCCGGCCTCGCCCTCGCCTTCGCCGAGGACACCGTGACGGCGGCGCTGGCCAGCGCGGCCGTACGGGATGTGGCGGTCGTCACGGACGACACCCTGGCCGGACACGCCCTGGCCGAGCTGGGCGCCCGTATCGTCCCCGACACGCCCCGGGCGGGCCTGAACGCCGCTCTGGCGCACGCGGCGGCCGTCGTCCGCGGATCGCGCCCCGATTCCCCCCTCGCGGCTCTCAACGCCGATCTGCCGGCACTGCGCCCGCCGGAATTGACCCGGGTCCTGGACGCGGCCGCGGAATTCCCGCGCGCTTTTCTGCCCGATGCGGCCGCAATCGGCACCACCCTTCTCGCGGTGACACCCGGCAGGGAATTGCTTCCCGCATTCGGTACGGATTCCCGTTCCCGGCACCGCGCCTCGGGCGCCGAGGAACTCCGCCTCACCGCCGTGGATTCCGTACGGCAGGACGTGGACACCGGCGCCGATCTGCGGGTGGCGCTCGCCCTGGGAGTGGGCCCTCGGACGGCCGCGGTGGCCGCGCGGCTCCTGGGGATCGGGCAGTAGGCTGCGGACATGCAGGCCACCGCATACACGTACGACCCCGACAGCCGCAGCGGACAGGTGCTCCTGGACGACGGCACGCCGGTGCCCTTCGACGCGCCGGCGTTCGACGCGGGCGGCCTGCGGCTGCTGCGGCCGGGCCAGCGGGTGCGGATCGAGACCGAGGGCGAGGGGGACGCCCGGCGGATCGTCCTCGTGACCCTGCACACCTTCTACTGAGCCCAGGGGTTCTGCCGAGCCCAGGGGTTCTCCTGAGACCAGAGGTTCTCCTGAGGACGGGACCCGTTGGGCGACGCGCCTCCGGACACGCCGCGGGCCGGACTCCGAGAGGAAGTCCGGCCCGGCGCGTGAGTGCCCTTGCTGCCTCGTGCCCGGTGGGCGGTGTGCCTAGCGGGCGGTGGCCTTCTTGGCGGTGGTCTTGCGAGCGGTCGACTTCTTGGCGGGGGCCTTCTTGGCCGTCGCCTTCTTCGCCGGGGCCTTCTTGGCGGTCGTCTTCTTGGCGGCGGCCGTCTTGGCGGTGGTGGCGGTCTTCTTCGCGGCCGGCGTCGCCTTCTTGGCGGTGGTCTTCTTCGCGGCCGCGGTGGTCTTCTTCGCCGCCGCCGTCGTCTTCTTCGCGGCCGCGGTGGTCTTCTTCGCCGCCGCCGTCGTCTTCTTCGCGGCCGCCGAGGCCTTCTTCGCCGGGGCGGCCTTCTTCGCGGCGGCCTTCTTGACCGTGGCGGACGCGCCGCCGGTCAGGCTGCCCTTGGGGGCCTTCTTGACGGCGACCTCGCCACCGCGCGGGAGCTTCTTCGAGCCGCTCACCAGGTCCTTGAACCCCTGACCGGCGCGGAAGCGCGGCACGGACGTCTTCTTGACCCGAACCCGCTCGCCCGTCTGAGGGTTGCGAGCGTAGCGGGCCGGCCGGTCGACCTTCTCGAACGAACCGAAGCCGGTGACCGAAACTCGGTCTCCGGCGACGGTCGCGCGGACGATGGCGTCCAGGACCGCGTCGACCGCCTCGGCGGCCTGCTGGCGGCCGCCCAGCTTGTCGGCAATCGCTTCTACGAGCTGCGCCTTGTTCACGTCTTCCCCTTCGGAGACCTCGCCAGAACGAAAGTGTTCAAGCTTTTTCGCACGTTAGGCAGATATATACCGCAAATCAAACACGAAACGGGCTAATCACCCTTGTGCCGCAACGAACTCGGCTGCTTTGGAGGCGATCAACGCTCCTCTTCGGGGATGCGCCCCTCGTCGAGGTCCGCCATGAACCGCTCCAGCCGCCTTGTCGCGTCGGCGAGATCGTGCTTGGCCGCGGCCGTAATGACCAGCAGCTTCCGGGTCAGCGCCATCCGTACGCCCTCCGGGACTTGCAGTGCGCGCACTGTTGCGTGCGCTTCCTTGAGTTGGTTCGCGACCGCCGTATAGAGCTCGAGTTGGCCGTCGTGTTCCATGCACAGATTGTGCCATCTGGGGCGAGTTGTCGCCCGCCCAGGGGGCAACTGCCGCCTCCAACGGCCCTTTCGGCAGCCCCGGACGACATCCGTGCACAAGGCGCGTACCCCGGCAACCACCGTCCTAACGTGGGAAGTTGGGAGAAACGGCGAAGGCTCCCGGGGCCGTGAGGGGGCAGAAACAGCCGTACCCCCGATCGGTCCGATCGGGGGTACGGCAGGGGTCTCGCGGTGGCCGAAAGTCGACCGGCGGCGGCGGGTCAGGCCTGGAGCGTCCGCGGCTTGAAGGACGGGCGCTTGGCCTCGTAGGTCGCGATGTCGCCCTCGTTCTGGAGGGTGATGGAGATGTCGTCCAGCCCGTTCAGCAGCCGCCAGCGGGAGTTCTCGTCCAGCTCGAAGGAGGCGGTGATCCCCTCGGCGCGCACCTCGCGGGCCTCGAGGTCGACGGTGATCTCGGCCTGCGGGTCGCGCTCGGCGAGCTCCTGCAGCGCGTCCACGATCTTCTGCTCCAGAACCACCGTGAGCAGGCCGTTCTTCAGCGAGTTGCCGCGGAAGATGTCGGCGAAGCGGGAGGAGATCACGGTCTTGAAGCCGTAGTTCTGGAGCGCCCAGACGGCGTGCTCACGGGAGGAGCCGGTACCGAAGTCGGGGCCGGCCACCAGGACGGTCGCACCCTGCCGCTCGGGCTGGTTGAGGATGAAGGACGGGTCCTTGCGCCAGGCCTCGAACAGTCCGTCCTCGAACCCGTCCCGCGTGACCTTCTTGAGCCAGTGAGCAGGGATGATCTGGTCGGTGTCGACGTTGGAGCGGCGCAGCGGGACGGCCCGGCCGGTGTGCGTGGTGAATGCTTCCATGACTGTTCAGACTCCAGCGGGCGCGGGGGTGTCGGCGGACAGGTCGGCGGGGGACGCCAGGTGGCCCAGGACCGCCGTGGCGGCCGCGACCTGCGGAGACACCAGGTGCGTACGGCCACCCTTGCCCTGCCGGCCCTCGAAGTTGCGGTTGGAGGTGGACGCGGAGCGCTCACCGGGGGCCAGCTGGTCGGGGTTCATGCCCAGACACATCGAGCAGCCCGCGTGCCGCCACTCGGCGCCGGCCTCCTTGAAGACGACGTCCAGGCCCTCGGAGACGGCCTGGAGACCGACCCGCGCGGAACCGGGGACGACCAGCATCCGTACGCCGTCGGCGACTTTGCGGCCCTTGAGCAGCTCGGCGGCGGCGCGCAGGTCCTCGATGCGGCCGTTGGTGCACGAACCTACGAAGACGGTGTCGACGTTGATGGACTTCAGCGGCTGCCCGGCCGCCAACCCCATGTACTCCAGGGCCTTTTCGGCGGCGAGGCGCTCCGAAGCGTCTTCGTACGAAGCCGGGTCGGGGACCTCGCTCGAAAGCGGCGCTCCCTGGCCGGGGTTGGTGCCCCAGGTGACGAACGGCGACAGTTCCTCGGCCTTGATGACGACCTCGGCGTCGAACTCGGCGTCCTCGTCCGTCCTCAGCGTCTTCCAGTACGCGACGGCGGCGTCCCAGTCCTCGCCCTTGGGGGCGTGCGGGCGGCCCTCGAGGTAGGCGAAGGTCGTCTCGTCGGGGGCGATCATGCCCGCGCGGGCGCCGGCCTCGATCGACATGTTGCAGATGGTCATCCGGGCCTCCATCGAGAGCTTCTCGATGGCGGAGCCGCGGTACTCCAGGATGTAGCCCTGGCCGCCGCCGGTGCCGATCCGCGCGATGATCGCCAGGATCAGGTCCTTGGCGGTGACGCCGTCGGGCAGCTCGCCGTCGACCGTGATCGCCATGGTCTTGGGGCGGGCCAGCGGCAGGGTCTGGGTGGCCAGCACGTGCTCCACCTGGGAGGTGCCGATGCCGAACGCCAGACCGCCGAAGGCGCCGTGCGTGGAGGTGTGGGAGTCGCCGCAGACGACGGTCATGCCCGGCTGGGTCAGACCCAGCTGCGGGCCGACGACGTGCACGACACCCTGCTCGACGTCGCCCAGCGGGTGCAGCCGGACACCGAACTCGGCGCAGTTCTTGCGCAGCGTCTCCAGCTGGGCGCGGGAGACCGGGTCGGCGATGGGCTTGTCGATGTCGAGGGTCGGGGTGTTGTGGTCCTCGGTGGCGATGGTGAGGTCGAGGCGCCGCACCGGACGACCCGCCTGACGGAGTCCGTCGAAGGCCTGCGGGCTGGTCACCTCGTGCAGGAGGTGCAGATCGATGAAGAGGAGGTCGGGCTCGCCCTCGGCGCGCCGGACGACGTGGTCGTCCCAGACCTTCTCCGCGAGTGTCCTACCCATCGCTTTCCCTCCGGCCGGCCATGATGCGCCGGCCCATCTAGAGATCTTGTGGAGGCAACGCCCACGCCCCTGTACCCGGGCATCCGCCGCCAGGCCCGCCGGTCCGCGGGCCGCCATGCATCCAAGGGTTGCGCGTCTCACGGAAAAATGAACTTGCGTTTCACAGAGTGAGACGGGAGTATCGTTGCATGGACAACAGTAGCGGCGTCGGCGTCCTGGACAAGGCAGCCCTTGTCCTGAGCGCCCTGGAGTCCGGTCCGGCCACCCTCGCAGGCTTGGTCGCTGCCACCGGACTCGCACGACCCACGGCCCACCGCCTGGCCGTGGCTTTGGAGCACCACCGTATGGTGGCGCGCGACATGCAGGGCCGTTTCATTCTCGGCCCCCGTCTGGCCGAGCTGGCCGCGGCCGCCGGTGAGGACCGTCTCCTCGCCACCGCGGGCCCGGTGCTCACGCACCTTCGTGACATCACGGGCGAGAGCGCGCAGCTCTATCGCCGCCAGGGCGACATGCGTATCTGCGTCGCCGCGGCGGAACGCCTGTCCGGCCTTCGGGACACGGTCCCGGTCGGCTCCACGCTCACGATGAAGGCCGGCTCCTCGGCGCAGATCCTGATGGCCTGGGAGGAACCGGAGCGCCTGCACCGCGGCCTCCAGGGCGCCCGCTTCACGGCGACGGCCCTGTCGGGCGTACGGCGCCGCGGCTGGGCCCAGTCCATCGGCGAGCGCGAGCCGGGCGTCGCGTCCGTCTCCGCGCCCGTGCGCGGCCCGTCCAACCGCGTGGTGGCCGCCGTGTCCGTCTCCGGCCCCATCGAGCGCCTGACCCGCCACCCGGGCCGGATGCACGCCCAGGCGGTCATCGACGCCGCCGCCCGCCTGTCGGAGGCCCTGCGCCGCACGGGCTGAGTCCGGGTGACGCCCCTGTCGGGACGAGCCGGCCTCAACGCCGCGGCAGGCTCCTCCCCGACTCGGCGGACACGCCCTGGACAGCCCCGGACAAGACCCTGGAGCCCCGAGGGAGCCCAGGACAGCCCAGCCCTAGCCCTGCTCCGGGGACCGGTACGCGTACCGGTCCTTCGCATACCGCCCCCGCCGCTCCAACGGCACCTGCCCGTGGGCGGCAGCGAGGCCGAACGCGGGCATGTCCCCGTAGATCGCCTCGTAGGACCCCTCCGGCACGACGTACGTCTCGTGCCAGATCCCCACGTGCCCGCGCACCTTCCCGCCCTTCTCCAGGCGATTGACCCTCGCCCAGGCGCGATGGTGGAACGCGTCGGGCGCGCCCGCGTACGCGTACAGCTTCTCCTTGGACTCCCAGTACTGGACGACGTAGTACGTCCGCGGGGAGGCGGTCAGCAGCACGCGGGACAAAAGCCCGCGCGCGGGATCCTTCTTCAGCTCGGCCAGCATGCGGAACATCGCCAGCATGACCGGCAGCCATTGATGCACGGCCCAGAAATGGTTCACGCGCATCCCGATCAGCAGGACGACCACGTCACCGTGGGCGTCCGCGGTGGTACGACTCGCTGCGGCAGACATGCTTGGATAGTGCCGCTAACCAAGAAGGGGCGCAAGGGATGCGACTGGCCGAACTCAGCGAACGCAGCGGGGTCTCCACGGCGACGATCAAGTACTACCTGCGCGAAGGCCTGTTGCCGCCCGGCCGTCAGATCAACGCGACAACCGCCGCGTACGACGAGGAGCATCTGCGCCGGCTGCGGCTGGTGCGCGCGATGATCCAGGTGGGCCGGATCCCGGTGGCCACGGTCCGGGAGGTGCTCGGGCATGTCGACGACGACGCCCTGGGCCGCACGATCCGCCTCGGCGCGGCCCTGTGGGCCCTGCCGCAGCTCCCGGAGCCGGACGCGGACGACGAGCACGTGCGGGCGGCCCGGACCGAGGCCGACACCCTCCTCGAGACGCTGGGCTGGGCGAACGCCCGGCTGCTGACCACGATCTCCCCCGCCTACCGCTCCCTGGTGGTGGCGGTGGCCGCGATGCGGCGCCTCGGCTACGAGTGGGATCCCGAACTCCTGCTGTCCTACGCCCGGTTGATGCACCGGGCGGCCGTCCTCGACCTCGACTTCGTGGAGGCGCAGGAGTCGGAGGCGGAGCGGATCGAGACGGCGGTCCTGGGCGCGATCCTGGTGGAGCCGATGCTCCAGGCCCTGCACCGGCTGGCCCAGGA
This sequence comes from Streptomyces phaeofaciens, assembly GCF_014648915.1. Lineage (GTDB taxonomy): Bacteria > Actinomycetota > Actinomycetes > Streptomycetales > Streptomycetaceae > Streptomyces > Streptomyces phaeofaciens. Next base: position 216,836 of record NZ_BMSA01000016.1, read on the forward strand.
GGAGGAGTCCGCACGCCGGTACGGCTTCGAGTGAGCGCGCGGGTGCCCGTGGACGTCCGCGGGCACCTGGGTGCAGCCCGGTGCCCGGAAACGCGGAAGGCCCTCCGCCGAAGCGAAGGGCCTTCCGTGATGTACCCCCGACCGGATTCGAACCGGCGCTACCGCCTTGAGAGGGCGGCGTGCTAGGCCGCTACACAACGGGGGCCTGGACACTGCGTTTCCGCAGGCCCGAGCTGGTCTACCTGGACTCGAACCAAGACTAACTGAACCAGAATCAGTCGTGCTGCCAATTACACCATAGACCAATGTGGTTTAGACCAGTCAGTACCCCCGACCGGATTCGAACCGGCGCTACCGCCTTGAGAGGGCGGCGTGCTAGGCCGCTACACAACGGGGGCCCTAGCGATCCCGAGTTGATCGAGATCAGTACCCCCGACCGGATTCGAACCGGCGCTACTGCCTTGAGAGGGCAGCGTGCTAGGCCGCTACACAACGGGGGCTTCGTGGATCTGCTCCACGGTGCGGATGAGCTCCGCGAGCTGGCCTACCTGGACTCGAACCAAGACTAACTGAACCAGAATCAGTCGTGCTGCCAATTACACCATAGGCCACTGGAACGCAAACCCCGGAAGGGATCTTGTTCTAGTTTGCTCCTCCGGTTTCCGGCCTTTCGGCCCGCTCTCCGGCGGCGCAGGAAGAACATTACCCGAAGGTGGACCGGGCTCCAAAACGGGTATCCGGGCCGAGGATCGCGGGCAGTTCGGCGAGGGTCGCGATCCGGTGGCGGCCGGGCAGGGCCTCCACGGCCGCCGTGGCGCCGTGGCGGTCGATCCACACGGACAGCAGGCCGGCCTCCGCGGCGCCCTGGCCGTCGATCTCCGGGTGGTCGCCGACGTACGCCACCTCGTGCGGGGGCAGGTCGAGAGCCTCGCAGGCCGCGAGGAAGGCGGCGGCCTCCGGCTTGGAGACACCCAGTTCCGCGGCGCACAGGATGCTCTCGAAACGGTGGTGGACGCCGAGAACGCGCAGCTTGTGGTCCTGCACCTCGATGCTGGAGTTGGAGAGCACGGCGTGCCGGTGGCTGGCCGCGAGGGCGTCCAGGACCGGCAGGACGTCGGGGAAGAGGGCCCAGGCGGTCTCGTAGTGCCCGATGTAGCGCTGAAACCAGTCGTCGGCCTCCGCGTCGGTCAGCTCCGCGCCCAGGAACACCCGGACCCGGTCCCGCCGCTGCCCCTGGAAGCTGACCTCGCCCGCCGAGAACCGCGCCCACTGCCGGTCGGTGACCTCCCGCCAGCGCTCCAGGGCCTGTTCCGGGCTGTCGTACCCGGCCATCAGCCCCTCGGCGACGAGATGCGACCGCATGCCCTCGCGGTCCGCGGTCGTGTAGTCGAAGAGGGTGTCGTCCACGTCCCAGACCACGGCACGAATGCTCATGGTTCCGACGGTATCGCGGGCTGGCACACTGAACGGCATGACCGAGTACCGAGTCCAGTTCACCGTCGAGGCCCGCGCGGCGTACGACGGCCTGCCCGGAGAGCGTCGTGCCCAGTTGGACAAGGCCGTGCGGATACTGGCCCGTGACCCCTTCCGCAAGGTCGCGACGGCGCAGCTCGGGCCCGACGAACACCTGCGCAAGGCCTACGTGGCCCCCGGCATGATGCTGGAGTACATGGTCGCCGGCGCCGTCATGGTCGTCGTCGTCCTGGAGATCTTCGACGAGTTCGCCTACCTGATCGACGAGGCCGACGCCGTCTGACACGCATGCGTGAGGGGCGGCACCCGGGGGTTCCCGGGTGCCGCCCCTCACGTGTGCCGCTACGCCGACAGCTTCGCCAGTGCCGCGTCGATCCGGGCCAGGGTCGTCTCCTTGCCCAGGATCTCCAGGGACTCGAAGAGCGGGAGGCCGACGGTGCGGCCGGTGACGGCCACCCGGACCGGGGCCTGCGCCTTGCCGAGCTTGAGGCCGTGGGCCTCGCCGGCGGCCAGGACGGCCTCCTTCAGGGACTCGGCCGAGGTCCAGTCGGCGGACTCCAGCTTCTCGCGGGCCGTGACGAGGAGGGCGTCCGAGCCCTCCTTCATCGCCTTCGTCCACGACGTCTCGTCGAGGACCGGCTCCGGGAGGAACAGGAAGTCGACGTTGTCGGTGATCTCCGAGAGGACCTTGAGGCGGGTCTGGGCGTGCGGGGCGATCGCCTGCCACTTGGTCTCGTCGAAGTCCTCCGGCACCCAGGGGGCGACCGGGGCCTTCAGCCAGGGGCGGCAGCGCTCGGTGAAGTCCTTCACCTCGAGCAGACGGATGTGGTCGGCGTTGATCGCCTCGCACTTCTTGAGGTCGAAGCGCGCCGGGTTGGGGTTGACGTCCGCGATCTCGAAGGCCGCGACCATCTCGTCCATCGTGAAGATGTCCCGGTCGGCGGAGAGCGACCAGCCCAGGAGGGAGAGGTAGTTGAGCAGGCCCTCGGGGAGGAAGCCGCGCTCGCGGTAGAGGTTGAGGGACGACTCGGGGTCGCGCTTGGACAGCTTCTTGTTGCCCTCGCCCATGACGTACGGGAGATGCCCGAAGGACGGGGTGTCCTGGGCGATGCCCAGCTCGATCAGCGCCTTGTACAGGGCGATCTGCCGCGGCGTCGAGGAGAGCAGGTCCTCGCCGCGCAGGACGTGCGTGATCTCCATCAGCGCGTCGTCCACCGGGTTGACCAGCGTGTACAGCGGGGCGCCGTTCGCGCGGACGATGCCGTAGTCGGGCACGTTCTCCGGGGTGAAGGTCAGCTCGCCGCGGACCAGGTCCGTGAAGGTGATCGTCTCGTCGGGCATGCGGAAGCGGACGATCGGGGCGCGGCCCTGGGCCTGGTACTCGGCGACCTGCGCCTCGGTGAGGTCGCGGCAGTGGCCGTCGTAGCCGGACGGCCTGCCGGCGGCGCGGGCGGCGTCGCGGCGGGTGTCCAGCTCCGCCTGGGAGCAGTAGCAGTGGTAGGCGTGGCCGGCGGCGAGGAGCTTCTCGGCGACGTCCTTGTAGAGGTCCATCCGCTGCGACTGGCGGTACGGCGCGTGCGGGCCGCCGACCTCGGGGCCCTCGTCCCAGTCGAAGCCCAGCCAGCGCAGTGAGTCCAGGAGCTGGTTGTAGGACTCCTCGGAGTCGCGGGCCGCGTCGGTGTCCTCGATGCGGAAGACCAGGGTGCCCTGGTGGTGCTTGGCGAACGCCCAGTTGAACAGGGCGGTGCGGACCAGGCCCACGTGGGGGTTGCCGGTGGGCGAGGGGCAGAAACGGACACGGACTGCTGGGGCGGATGCGCTAGCCACGCTTGACAACCTTGTTGGTGAGAGTGCCGATGCCTTCGATGGTGACGGCGACCTCGTCGCCGACAGCCAGGGGGCCGACCCCCGCGGGGGTGCCCGTGAGGATGACGTCGCCGGGAAGCAGCGTCATGGCCTCGGTGATGTTGACGATCAGATCCTCGATCGAGTGGATCATCTCGCTGGTGCGGCCGAGCTGGCGCTGCTGGCCGTTGACCGTGAGCTGGACGGTCAGGTCGCCCGCGGTGGCGAGGTCGAGGTCGGTCTCCACCCAGGGGCCGAGCGGGCAGGAGGTGTCGAAGCCCTTGGCCCGAGCCCACTGCTTCTCGCGCTTCTGGACGTCGCGGGCGGTGACGTCGTTGGCGCAGGTGAAGCCGAAGATCACGTCCGCCACCCGTTCGCGCGGGACCTCGCGGCACATACGGCCGATGACCACGGCGAGTTCCGCCTCGTGGTGCAGTTCCTGGGAGAAGGGCGGGTACTGGATCTCGTCGCCGCTGCCGATCACGGAGGTGGACGGCTTGAAGAAGGCGAACGGGGCGTCCGGCACCTCGTTGCCCAGTTCCTTCGCGTGCTCGGCGTAGTTGCGGCCGAAGGCCACGACCTTGTTGGGCAGCACGGGCGGGAGCAGCCGGACCTTGCTCAGCGGCACCTTGGTGCCGGAAAGCTGGTGTTCCGCGAACGGGATGCCCTTGATGATGTCGAGGACGAGCTCGTCCGGCTTGTCGCCCTCGACCGCGCCGAAGGCGACGTTCCCGTCGATGGAGAACCTGGCGATGCGCACGGGTTGGTTGGCCCCTTGACTGGCTGGCTGGAGTGTGACGCTCCAGGCTAACGCGGAAGGGCGTCCCCGGCCGGGGACGCCCTTGACATCCGTGGGCGTCCGCCTTGAGCGTTCGGCGGTCTTCGCCCGTATCTCCACGTGAAGATCTCGTGGAGCCCTGGGGAACCTTCGCGGATCCGTGGGGATCTTCTCGGCAGATCTACTCCGCGAGGGCGGCCGCGACAGGGGCCACCATGAGGATGGTGCGCTTGGGGTTGGCAGTCTGGGTGGGCAGGTCGACGGGGTGCTCCGGCTGCTCCGGGAGCCGCAGGTCGTCGGCGTCCTTGAGGTGCGCCAGCGTGGTGCGCTGCGGATTGGCGATCTTGTGGAACATCGTCGTCGTCTTCACTGTTGTACGTGACCCTGTCATGTCCGGGCGCCGGGAGGACCGGGAAGGGGCTCTCACGGGGGCGCAGCTTGTCGGATTTGCCAATTCTGTAAAGCGTCAGGCTAAACATGCGATTCCCGGGGAACGCGTGAAGGTCGCATGATCAGCGTGTGAGTTTGCTCACGAGCCCACGGTCAAAGCGGTCAATTCAGGCCCTCGGGTGACCGTAATCAAACGGACATTGCACCCCTGAAGCGCGCATTCCGCTCCTGATCATGGCGACTGGGACACGTGCCACCCCTCAGCGCTTCGCGCGCTTATGCCTGCTTTATACAGGTTCTCTTTCTACGTCCCGTAACGTGGCCCTCACATGCTGTCACGCATGTCACAGCCCGGCCAACACACCTTGTTGGAGGTCCGGCACTGTGCTGGAATCTCACGGACCGCCGCAGGATCGAGCCGGCGCACATGGGGCGCACACGCGCCGAGTGGCGGCGAGAAGGGGGAACCGGCGCCGGTATTTCACGACTACTCGAGGTGCGTAATTCAGGGCGCCCCTCAACACGCCGACACCGTCCTTCCGTTCACCCGGAAGGGCGCCTGGTCCAGAGGTTGCGACGCTAGTGCAGGGACGTTTCAAGAGGGATGGCAGTGCTTCGGCGGAGCCGGAGCCGCACGGCGGGACTGGCCCCATTGCCGGCAGCTCCTCGCCCCAGCACGCCCAGAACCCGGGCCCGGCTCCGTCCGGCGACGGCGGTGAGCGCTCAGGGCGCCCCGGCGCGCCTGTGTCGCCGAGCCTCCCCCCGACTCCGACCGTGAAGCCCCAGGGCCCCGGATCGCGCGTGGCGCTGCGCAACTGGCGCATCTCCACCCGCCTCGTGGCCCTGCTCACCCTCCCGGTGGTCGCGGCCACCTCGCTCGGCGCGCTGCGTATCAACGCGTCCATGGACGACATCCAGCAGCTCGACAACATGAAGCTGCTGACGGACATGACCAAGCAGGCCACCGAGCTGGCCGTCGCCCTCCAGGAGGAGCGCGACCGCTCGGCCGGCCCGATGGCGCACGGGGCGAAGGCGACCGACTTCGGCGTCAAGGGCTACCGCGACAAGACCGACCGCGCGATGACGGCCTTCCAGGACGCCTCCGAGGAGATCAACGACGCCTCCACGGACGGCAACCTCCAGGGTGTCCGCGACAGTCTCGTGGGTCTCCTCAGCGAGCTGGCCAACATCCAGCGGGTCCGTTCCAACGCGTACGCGGAGGACGGCAACGCGATGCAGACGGTGGACGCCTACCACCGCCTCATCACCAACCTGCTCGACCTGTCGCAGGACATGGCCCAGGCCACCAGCAACCCGGAGATGATCCAGCGCACCCGTGCGCTGGCCGCGTTCTCCACCGCCAAGGAGTGGGCCTCCGTCCAGCGCGCCGTGCTCGCGGCGGCGCTGCCCGCGAACAACAGCAGCTTCGGCGACCTCTCGGAGAACGACCGCCAGTACGGCGACTCCGCGCTCAGCAACGAGGAGTCCGAGCTCGCGAGCTTCCGCGGCATCTACGGCGACGACGGCGCCGAGGAACTGCTGAAGCCCATCGAGCAGGGCAACCCGGTCATCGAGGAGTCCGACACCTACGCCACCCGCGCGCTCACCTCCGCCTCGGGGCTGACCTCGCTGGACAAGCGCTCGTACCAGGACTGGATCGACGACAGCACGACCAAGATCCGGCAGATGAACAACATCGAGCACACGCTGCTCGAGGACATGGAGCAGAAGGCGCGTGAGCTGCGCGCCGAGTCCGAGCGCGAAGCGATCATCTCCGGTGCGCTCATCCTGCTCGTCCTCGGTGTGTCGCTGGTCGGCGCGTTCGTCGTCGCCCGGTCCATGATCCGCTCGCTGCGCCGCCTCCAGGAGACCGCCACCAAGGTCGCCCAGGACCGCCTGCCCGAGCTGGTCAAGCAGCTGTCCGAGTCCGACCCGCAGGACGTCGACACGTCCGTGGAGTCGGTCGGTGTGCACTCCCGGGACGAGATCGGCCAGGTGGCCGCGGCCTTCGACGACGTGCACCGCGAGGCTGTCCGCCTCGCCGCCGAGCAGGCCCTCCTGCGGGGCAACGTCAACGCGATGTTCACCAACCTCTCGCGCCGCTCCCAGGGCCTCATCCAGCGTCAGCTCTCGCTCATCTCCGAACTGGAGTCCCGCGAGGCCGACCCGGACCAGCTGTCCTCGCTGTTCAAGCTCGACCACCTCGCCACCCGCATGCGCCGTAACGGTGAAAACCTTCTCGTTCTCGCCGGTGAAGAGCCCGGCCGGCGCTGGACCCGCCCGGTCCCGCTGGTCGACGTGCTCCGCGCCGCCGCGTCCGAGGTGGAGCAGTACGAGCGCATCGAGCTGGCCTCCGTGCCGACCACCGAAGTGGCCGGCCGGGTCGTCAACGACCTCGTGCACCTCCTCGCCGAGCTGCTCGAGAACGCGACCTCGTTCTCCTCGCCGCAGACCAAGGTCAAGGTCACCGGTCACGCCCTGCCCGACGGCCGGGTGCTGATCGAGATCCACGACACCGGTATCGGCCTCTCCCCCGAGGACCTCGCCGCGATCAACGAGCGGCTCGCCTCGCCGCCCACCGTGGACGTGTCGGTCTCCCGCCGCATGGGTCTGTTCGTGGTCGGTCGTCTGTCGCAGCGGCACGGCATCCGCATCCAGCTGCGTCCCTCCGACTCCGGTGGTACGACCGCGCTGGTCATGCTGCCCGTGGACGTCGCCCAGGGCGGCAAGAAGCCTCAGCCCAAGCCCGGTCAGGGCAGCGTCGCCGGCGGTCCCGCCGCCGCGCAGGCCGCCGCGGGCGCCGCGGCCGCACGTCGTCAGGGGGGACCGCAGGGCGGTTCCCTCGGCGCCGGCGCGCCGGCCGGTGGTGCTCTCGGCGCGGGTCCCGGCAACGCCGGCCGGCTCGCCTCCGGTCAGGGTCCCCGGGCCGCGCTGCCCGGCCGCGACGGCGCCGGCCGCCCCGGTGGCAACCCGCCGCGTGGCCAGCAGCCGCCGGCTCCGCCGCAGCAGGGCCGTCCGGCCCCGGCCGGCGCGGGCGCCGGTTTCGGCGGCCAGGCCCAGGGCTCCCCGCAGGGTCTCCAGGCGAGCGGTCCCGGCACCCAGGGCGTGGACATGTTCGGCGGACGTCCGCCGCAGCGTGGGAACAAGCCCGAGCAGGGCGGCGGCCGCGGCCGTCAGCCTCAGCTGCCCCCGCGGGGCAACGGTCCGCGTGCCGAGCTGCCCGGCGGCGGCAACCCGCAGCCGCGGGTGACCAGCTGGGGCGACGAGAACGCCCAGCCGCCGGTGCCGCGCACCCCGCTGGACGCTCCGCGCGGCCACGAGGAGCCGGACGTCCAGCAGACCTCGCGCATGCCGCGGATCGACGACCGCCAGGGCCCCGGTGCCACCGGTCAGATGCCGGCGATCGGCCGCATCGACGAGCGCCAGGGCCCGGCCGGCCCCGCCGACTTCAGCACCGGTCCGTCGAGCACGGGCCAGTTCCAGCGCCCGGGCACGACCGGCCCGCAGAGTTCCAACGGCTACACCCGTTCCGACGTCTTCGACGGCTCGAACGGTCAGCACAGCCAGAACGGTCACAACGCCCAGGCGAACCCGAACCAGTTCGCGGCTCCCCAGGCGTACGACAACAGCTCCACCGGACAGTTCGCCGCTCCCGGCTACGACGGTTCCTCGACCGGTCAGCACTCGCTGCCCGGCCACCAGGACCCCTCGGCCACCGGTCAGTTCGAGCGTCCGCAGCTCAACGGGGCGGGCGGCTACGGTCTGCCGCAGCCGCCGGTCCCGCCGCGTCCCGCCGGGCGCCCCGAGCCGGAGGCACTGCCGCCGGCCGCGGGTCCGGGCGACGGACGCACCCCGCTGTACGACACGCTGGAGACCAACTGGTTCCACGGCGTGCCGCAGGCGGGCGGTCAGGCTCCGGCGCCGCAGCAGGCTCCGCAGCAGCAGCCGCAGGCTCCGGCTGCTCCGCAGCGGCCGGCAGCGGCCGGCGCCTCCTGGCGCACGTCTCCCAACGACGAGCTGGTCCGGCAGGCCGAGCGCGTCCGGCAGCCCGCCGCGGGCGGCGTCACCACCTCCGGCCTGCCGCGCCGGGTACCCCGGGCGAACCTCGTCCCGGGCACGGCTCAGCAGCAACAGCACCAAACCGGTCCGCAGGTCTCGCGTGCGCCTGATGACGTACGTGGCCGGCTGACCAATCTCCGTCGGGGCATCGCACAGGGTCGACAGGCCGGCACCGGCCCGCAGACCGGCAGTTTCCCGAGCCCCACTCACCCGCAGGAGCGTTAGTTGAGCCAGATGAGCCAGGCGGCCCAGAACCTGAACTGGTTGATCACCAACTTCGTGGACAACACCCCTGGGGTGTCCCACACCGTCGTCGTGTCCGCCGACGGGCTTCTGCTCGCGATGTCCGAGGGCTTCCCGCGCGACCGTGCCGACCAGCTGGCGGCCGTCGCGTCGGGGCTCACCTCGCTCACGGCCGGCGCCTCCCGGATCTTCGAGGGCGGCAGCGTCGCGCAGACCGTCGTCGAGATGGAACGAGGATTCCTTTTCCTCATGTCCGTCTCGGACGGCTCGTCTCTCGCCGTTCTCGCGCACCCCGAGTGCGACATCGGTCTGGTGGGTTACGAGATGGCGCTCCTTGTCGACCGTGCCGGCGCGGTGCTCACGCCCGACCTGCGCGCTGAGCTCCAGGGCAGTCTGCTCCACTGACCCGCCCCAGTACTACCCGCCTCACGAAATCACCGTCCGGCCGACACAATCCCCCCACCGGCCCAGACGGACGGCACGACCGACCGAGAAATGCTGTCCCGCCCGGAGGATTCATGACCCCGCCCACCGCCCATCATGATCCGTACGCGGAGCCGTACGGGGATGAGGGCGACCAGCCGCTGGTGCGTCCCTATGCGATGACCGGTGGCCGGACCCGGCCGCGCTACCAGCTCGCCATCGAGGCGCTGATCAGCACCACGGCCGACCCGGCAGCGCTCATGGGGCTGCTCCCGGAGCACCAGCGCATCTGCCACCTGTGCCGTGAGGTGAAGTCGGTAGCCGAGGTCTCGGCACTGCTGGCCATGCCTCTGGGTGTGGCGCGGATCCTGGTCGCGGACCTCGCCGAGGCCGGCCTGGTGGCCATCCACCAGCCGGGCGGCGACGAGAACAACGGCGGCGCTCCGGACGTGACGCTGCTCGAAAGGGTGCTCAGTGGACTTCGCAAGCTCTGACGGAGGGCGGGCCACCACCTCCGCGAAGATCGTGGTGGCGGGTGGCTTCGGCGTGGGCAAGACCACGTTCGTCGGCGCCGTCTCCGAGATCAACCCGCTGCGCACGGAGGCCGTGATGACGTCCGCGAGCGCGGGCATCGACGACCTCACCCACACCGGGGACAAGACCACCACCACGGTGGCGATGGACTTCGGCCGTATCACGCTGGACCAGGACCTGATCCTGTACCTGTTCGGTAC
>NZ_BMSA01000017.1 GCF_014648915.1 Streptomyces phaeofaciens
CCTCGCCGTCTGTCTGATCACCCACCGCCATGTCCAGAGGCTTTGTTAGGGCCAGTATGGCGGGCTGGAAGAGCGGCGAGGGCGGCATCCGCGCCAAGGACGGGCAGCGGGCGGCGTTCACCCTGCTCTACCCCTCCGGCGACAAGGTCCGCCAGGACCACGCCCTCGCCTACGCCTCCGACGCCAAGAAGGCCGGCATCGACGTGACGGTGGAGAGCGCGACCTGGGAGGTCATCGAGCCGCGCATGAAGGACGACGCGGTCCTCGCGGGCTTCGGCAGCACAGGCGACCCCGACTTCGGCCTCTACACCCTGCTGCATTCCTCCCTCGCCGGAAACGGCTTCAACAACATGGCCCGCTACGACAACCCGGGCCGTGGACAAGGCCCTCGACACCGGCCGCCGCTCCCAGGACGAGGCCACGCGCGAGACGGCGTACGACACCCTCCAGCGCGAACTCGTCAAGGACCCCGGCTACACCTTCCTCACCCACATCGACCACGTCTACGTCCTCGCCGACCGCTGGCAGGGGCTGACCACGCAGTTGGACCCGCACGAGCACGGCTTCGCCAGCGGCCCGTGGTGGAACATCGAGGACTGGCAGCCGAAGAAGTGACCCGGCCGCCCTGGGGCGCGATGGCGCGTCTGGCGGGGCGGCGGGCGCTGTTCGCCGTCCCGATCCTGCTCGTCGTCACCTTCGGTGTCTTCGCCATCGCCGCCGCCTCCCCCTTCGATCCTGTGAGGGCGTACGCCGGTACGGCCGCCCTCGGTGCCGACCAGGAGACCCTGGACCGGCTGCGGGACAACCTCGGCGTGGACGAGGGCTTCGCCGTCCGCTGGTGGCGGTGGCTGACCGCCGCGCTCGGCGGCGACCTCGGCCAGTCGAGCGTGCTGCGGCAGCCGGTCGGCCAGGTCATCGGTGAACGCCTGCTCTGGTCCACGCTGTTGTGCGCCGTGGCCTTCGTCGTCGCCGTGCTGGTGGGCACGCTGCTCGGGGTGCTGGCCGCGCGCCGTCCGGGGTCGTGGCTCGACCGGATCGTCACCTCGCTCGCCTACACGCTGGAGGCCGCGCCCGTCTTCTGGATCGCGCTGCTCGTCATCTGGCTGTTCGCCCTCCAACTGGGAGTGTTCCCGGCGGGCGGGCTGACGGACACCGCGAGCGAGCAGGTCACGCCGGGGCAGGTGGCAGATCATCTGGTGCTGCCGGCGGGCGTGCTCCCCGTCTCCCAACTCCCCTGGTTCACCCCGTACGTACGGCAGGGAGTGGGCGACGCGCTGGCGGAGGACCCGGTGCGCGGCGCCCGCGCACGCGGGTCGAGCGAACGCACCCCTGTGGCGCGGGACGTCTCCCTGACGATCACGCCCGGCGAGGCCGTCGGGCTGCTCGGTCCCAGCGGCTGCGGCAAGTCCACCCTTGCCCGCGTCGCTGCACTCCTGCACCGCCCCGACTCCGGCACCCTTGTCCTGGAGGGCACGCCGGTGCGCCGCTGGCGCCACCGCGCCCCGCGCGAACAGCGCACGGCCGTCGGCATCGTCTTCCAGCAGCCCCGGCTCTCCGCCGACCCCCGGCTGCGGCTCCACGATCTGATCGCCGAGCCCCTGCGCGCCACCGGCCGCCGCGAGGCCGTCCCCGACCGGGTCCCCGAACTGGCCGAAGCCGTCGGACTGACCCCCGACCTGCTGAGCCGACGCCCGCACGAAGTCAGCGACGGCCAGTTGCAGCGCGCCTGCCTGGCCCGCGCCCTCGTACTGCGCCCGCGCTGGCTGGTGTGCGACGAGATGACGGCGATGCTCGACGCCTCCACCACGGCCGCGCTGGTCACGGTGGTCGAGGACTACCGCCGGACGACGGGCGCCGGCCTGCTCGCCGTGGGCAACGACCGCGTACTCCTGCGGCGCTGGTGCGACCGCACGGCCGACTGGGACACGCTGGGCGAGGAGGCCCCTGCGGCAGAAGGGCTCCCGCAAGTCATGTCCTTGCGGGAGCCCTCTGTCGTGCCGCCTGCCAGTGAAGGTTGAGAAGACGATCTCGGTGAGCGTGACGGCGAGCGGGGTGCCGTGGCGGTCGAGTCTCACCGTCGTGCCGCCTTCGTGCAACCTCCACCGGGTAACGCCTGCGGCCGGCTCGCGCAGGGAGCTCGGCCGGATGCGGTCTTCGACCTTGATCTCGGCGGCGACGATCCGCACGTGCGCTCGGGTGTCAACCTTGACCAGGGAGGCCGCGACCAGCGGGGGTGCGTCCGCCGGGGTCGACGAGTCGGACCGCACCCACATCGGCATGGCCATGCAGGTGGCGGTGATCACGGACATCGGATACGAATCCACCGGCCGTTCTGCGTGCTGTTTCGTGCCGGGACCAGCAGCTTCGCACCTGTAAGTGCCGCTCCGCTCCGTCCGCAGCGGCAAGGACGCCGAGGATCACCAGGACAACCACGACGAGCAGAAGCAGAAGGGCCACGGAGGCGGGCGTGGGGTAGTTCCACAGGAAGAGGGTGAGGCCCCCGGCGCCGATGACGACGCTCGTCGTCAGGGGTCGGTTCGTGCGCAGCCATTGTCCGACGGCACCTGTCGTCAACCCCTTCCGGGCGAGCGCGTGCCCGGCGGTCTCGGTACTTCGGGCTGCGGCTGACCGCACAGCGACGGCACCGCGGCCACGTCCGTACAGATACCCCGCGATCACGGTGAGCAGGGCCATGAGGAGCACGGTGAGGATGGCCTGCCGCAGGAACCTCACCAGGGTGTCGTAGACGGCTGCTGCGGCATCCTGCGACTGGGCGATCGGAGTCACCGCGTCCAGATAGATCTGGCGCATGACGGCGAGTCCGACGAGAAGCCCGCACATCATGATGGCGACGCCGATGCCGCCGGCCATCAGCGCAACCCGGCGGGAAGGCGCCGCCCAGATGCCCAGCCCGGCGAGCACCACCACCGCCAAGGGCAACCACGGGCCGACAACGCCGAGCCAGCGGGCGGCATCACGGGCCTCGCTCAGATTGTCGTTCCGAACCAGCACGATCGACTTGTCGGCCCCGGGAATGTCTGCTGCTTCGACAAGCGTCACGCCGATCAGCTGCTTCTGCAGTTCTTCCATCACCGTGCCGACGTTCAGCGTGATGGTGTCGCCCCTGACCTCAAGCGCTCCGTCGCCCTCCCCCGTGAGGACACTCGTCGCGGTGGTGTGCGCGCGGCGGTGGATTTCGTTCCACGCCTTGGCGAAGGCGTCGCTCGTCACCACCTTCTCGACCGCGAAGCGCACGCCGGTCGTCAGTCCGCCCTTGAGCTGTTCGTCCAGCGACCGGGCCGCGTCGACGAGGAAGCGGGGTGCATCACGGTCCGCCAGCGTGTCGGCGAGCGCGTCGGTGATCTTGCGCGTGTCAATGTCCTCAATCAGGCGGTCAGTGACACGGTCAATCATGAGATCTTGGACGGCGGGGTCCCTGGCCAGTGGCGAGACGGTCTGCTCATACCGATCAACATCGGTGACCATGGAATTTACCCAGGTGGCGAAGACGGTGACCGGTGCGAGCAGAACGGCCAGCGTGAGAAACAGGGAAGCGCCGCAGAGTCGCAGTCGCCGGTGTCGCGTGCCGACAACGCTCCGGAGTCGCTCGTACTCCGCTCGTTCGGCATTGTTCAACGGGTCGCTCGGCCTATGTCGGCCATGCTCCTCCGGGCCGGAGGCGGCGGGTGGGTCCACGGCGAACTCCCTCCGCCGCGGGTCGGCGCGCTACGGCGGTATGCGCCCTGGGGGGCGGAAGCTACAGAACCGGCCGGCCCCTGTCTCTCCATCGTCGTTCATCGGCAACCGGCACGCAGCTTGCCCAGGCACAGGCAGAGCTTCCCTGCGGCCGGCCTCTTCTCCCAGGAGACCCCAGAAACCACGCAGGGGCCCGGCCCGCCCCGCTCAGAGGATCAGGCACCTGACCTGGTATGTCGCTGCCTTGAAGTGAGGGGCTCGGGCGCCGTCGTCCGTGACCTCGCCAAGGGATCGATCGCAGGCGACAGCAGCGCGGCCCGGCACGTGCGCCCGTCTGCTCCGCTCAAGGTGCGTGTCGTCCCATACCGATCAGACTTGTATTCATGGCAGAAGAACGTCGGCCGCGCGCCGGGAAATCCTCGACGACAGCCGCGCGCCGCACGGCATCCGTGCGGGGAGCGGAGCATGCCGCGCGTGCTGCTTGCCGGAGCATGGAGGGGCTGATCGGCCACCCCACGGAGGGCGTATCAGCGGTGAGACGCACCGACGACGGTTGGTGCGTCGTCGTGGACGTCCTCGAGCTGCCCCGGATTCCGGACACGACGAGCCTTCTTGCCTCGTACGAAGTGCAGCTCGATCAGGACGGCGAACTCCTGGAGTACTGCAGGATCCGCCGCTACCGGCGAGGGTCCGCCGATGAGTGACCCCAGGTTTGCCTGACAAGCGGAAGGACGCCCTATGCCTGCGACCACCTACTCCGACGAGGTAGTGGCGTGCCCACCGCGCGCCGGCACGTTGTACGACGTGCTGGAACTCATCCTTGATCGGGGCATGGTGATCGACGTGTTCGTCCGGGTCTCCCTGGTCGGCATCGAGATCCTCAAGATAGACGCGCGCATTGTCGTGGCGAGTGTGGACACCTACCTGAGGTTCGCGGAGGCGTGCAACCGGCTGGACCTGGAACGAGACTCCGGCAGCACCACCGTTCCCGAGCTGTTCAGCGGAAGGGCCGCCAAGTCGATCGGCAAGCGCAAGGTCCGCGACGCCGCGGAAAGCGTGGGTGACACCGTGCGCAAGGTGGTCGGGGGCCGGGGCGACGACACCGACGAGCCTGATGAAGACGAGGAAGAGCAGCAGGAACGGCCGAGGAAGCGGCGTGCTCCCGCCCGTGGCGGTACGAGCCGACGACGACCCGTGGAGGCATGAGTCGTGACAGTCGTGACAGCCGACGGTGTGTACGTCTACGCGATCGTCCGGGCGAGGAGACGATTGCCGAAGGGCATGAGCGGTGTGGGCAGCCCGGCTGCCCCGCTGCGGACGATCGAGCAGGGGCAGGTCGCCGCTGTCGTCAGTGAGGCTCCCCCGAAACTCCGCGCCAGACGGCGCGATCTTCTGGCGCACCAGGATCTGTTGCTGCGTCTGTCGGACCAGGGTCCGGTTCTGCCCATGCGGTTCGGGATGGTCGCACCGGACGAGGAGACGGTGTGCGGTCAGCTGGCAGCCGGCGAGGCGGACCACGTGGCTGCACTGGAACATCTCTCCGGCGGGGTCGAGGTCAACGTCAAGGCGTTCCCGGCACAGCACGCGTTGAGAAGCCTCCTCGTGGACGACAAGAAACTTCGGCGGCTGCGGGACGAGGCACTCAGGCGGCCCGGTTACGAAGCCAACCTCCGGCTGGGTGAAGCTGTGGCGGCTGCTCTGGAGAGCAGGGCCGCGGAAGCCGGTCGCGGGCTTCTGCGCGAGCTCACCCCCAGGGCCCGCGCGGTTGCCTCGGGGCCCGAAGTCCAGGGATGTGTGCTGAACATGTCGTTCCTCGTCGACCGCGGCGACAGCGACGACTTCCGAAGCGCGGCGGAGCAATTCGCCGAGACGCACTCCGAACGTGTCGAGTTGCGCCTCGCGGGCCCACTGCCCTGCTACAGCTTCGTCTCCGCGGAAGGCACTCGCGTCCGGACCGTCGGAGTCTGACATGGGACTGATCACCGGACTGCTCACGCTCCCCATCGCACCGGTCCGCGGCGTGATGTGGGTGGCGGAGAAGCTCAACGACGCAGCTGAGCGCGAGTTGCACGACCCAGGAGTGCTCCGTGCCCAGCTGGCTCAGCTGAACCGGGAACTCGAAGACGGAGACATCAACTTGGAGGAGTTCGAACGGGAAGAGGAACGGCTGCTCGACCGGCTGCATGCCGCACGGGTCTGCTCTGCGCCGAACGATCGAAGGTGAGCACTCATGGATGACAAGGAAAAGGTGGCGCTCGCGGCCGCTGTAGTGGGCGGCTATGTGCTGGGCCGGACGAAGAAGGGCCGGCTGGCCCTGTCCATCGCGACCTATATCGCGGGTCGGCGATTCGGCCTTGAACCTCGTCAGCTCGCGGCCGAAGGAATGCGCAGGCTGGGGGAGATCCCGCAGGTCGCCGAGTTGCAGGAGCAGTTGCGGGGGGAGGTCCTCGAAGCGGGCCGCAAAGCGGTGACCGCCGCTGCCGACCGGGGCATGAGCACGCTTGCCGACGCCCTCAGCGACCGCACGGCCCGGGTCGGCCAGAAGGCGGACGAGGACGAGGAGGAGTACGCGCCGGAAGACGAAGACGCGGAGTACGAGGAAGAGGAAGAGGAAGAGCCGGAGGAGGAAGAGCCGGAGGCCGAGTACGAAGAGGACCAGGAGGCTGAGGGAGAGGAAGAGGGCCAGCCGGAAGACGAATACGAAGACGAAGACGAAGCCGAAGACGAGGCCGAGGGCGAAGAGGAAGAGGAAGAGCCGGAGGAGGAAGAGCCGGAAGAGGAGCGGCCCCCGCGGCGCCGCGGTTCTCCGCGATCGGCTCGGGCACGCAGGACTCCCGCACCGGCGGCACGCAAGAAGACCGCTCCCGCGGCTCGGGCGGCCAAGGCCGCGCCACGGAAGGCTGAACCGGCCAAGAAGACGGCGGCGAAGAAGACCGCCGCCGCCAAGAAGGCCGCTCCCGCCAAGAAGACCGCGGCCAGGAAGACGGCGGCGAAGAAGACCGCTCCTGCCAGGAAGACGGCGGCGAAGAAGACCGCTCCTGCCAAGAAGTCCGCGGCGAAGAAGACCGCTCCTGCCAAGAAGTCCGCGGCCAGGAAGACGACGTCATCGAAGCGAGCAGCATCCAAGCGCGTCGATCGTCGGAGGTAGCCAGTCATGACCAAGACGGAGAAAGACCAGCCCACAGAGGAAGCGTCGGGTGTGGACCGGCTCCGCGAAGAGCTGGCCAACTTCCTCTCCGCACAGGTGGAGAATCTCGCAGAGAAGGCCGGCGACAAGCTGACCGACGTTACCGGGAAGCTTTCCGATGCGGCCGAGAACGGTGGCTCGCTTCCCGCGATCGGCTCCCGCATCCTCCAAGGCGACTCCCCGGTGAAGGCGTTCGTTTCGGAGAAGGCCAAGGGTGTCAAGGACAGCGTTGTAGGGAAGGCCAAGGAAGCCTTCGGCGGGGGGAAAGGGAAACGCAAGTCCAGCGGCGGCAAGGTCATGAACATCATCGAGGTTCTCGATGTGGGAGTGCCCCTGCGTGACGCTTACGACCACTGGACGCAGTACGACAAATTCAGCAGCTTTGCGAAGGGCGTTCGCGACGTCTCGAAGAGCGACGAGCTGGGGAGCGACTGGAAGGTCAAAGTCGGCCCTTCCTCGCGCAGTTTCAAAGCGACCGTTCAGGAACAGATTCCCGACGACCGCATCGTCTGGACCTCCGAAGGAGCCAAGGGCACCACCCGCGGCGTGGTGAGCTTCCATGAACTGGCACCCACCCTGACGCGAATCGTCCTGGTCGTGGAGTACTACCCGTCCGGGTTCTTCGAGAAGACGGGCAACCTGTGGCGGGTCCAAGGGCGCCGCATGCGACTGGACTTCAAGAACTTCCAGCGGTACGTCACCCTCACCAATGAAGAGCCCGAAGGCTGGCGCGGTGAAATCCGTGACGGGGAAGTCGTCGTGTCCCACGAGGACGCCATGGAAGAGGAGGAGGCCGAGCAGGAGGACTCCGAGGGCGAGGAGCCCGAGGGCGAAGGCGAAGGCGAAGGCGAAGGCGATGCAGAGGGAGGCGCCGACTCCGCATACGAGGACGAGGACGAGGACGATTCCGAAGGCGTCTACGAGGACGAGGAGGTAGAAGAGGACGAGGAGGGAGAGGGGGCGGAGGACGAAGGCGAAGCGGAAGGCGCATACGAGGACGAGGACGAGGAAGCGGAGGACGAGGCGGAGGACGAGGACGTATCCGGGTCCAGGAAGCGACGAGGACAGAGGCGGCGCCGTGTCTGACGTCGACTTCCGGCAGAGGTCCTATCCCGTCTCCGGCCCCTCCGGCCCGCCGACCACCAACCTTGCCGACATCCTTGAGCGCGTTCTCGACAAAGGGATCGTGATCGCCGGGGATATCAAGATCGACCTCCTCGACATCGAGCTGCTCACCATCCGGCTCCGCCTGTTCGTGGCATCCGTGGATACCGCGAAGAAGGCCGGAATCGACTGGTGGGAAACCGATCCGGCACTCAGCTCGCGCGCTTCCCGAAACGCTCTCCAGGACGAGAACCGCGCATTGCGTGAGCGTCTGGAGGCGCTCGAATCCGGCATGAAGGACGAATTGCCCGAGCGGCGACACCGCAACGATCCCCCAGCAAGGACCAAGGAGAACCGAGGCACATGACGGAGCGCGGCCTTGAGCCTTCGGACGCCGACGCCACCTATGTGTTCGCTGTCTGCCGGAACCCGGACCCGTCGGCCGTCGTCGGGCTGCCAGGTGTCACCGACGAGGCGCCTGTGAGCACGCTGCCGCTGGAGACACTGACAGCGATCGTCCAGACCGTTCGAGCACGCGACTTCACCAACGAAGCCTGGCAGGCACGCCTGTGTGACGAGCAGGAACTGGAGCGGTACGCACGCGCCCACCACGATGTCGTCTCTGCGGTCGCTGCCTGCTGCCCCACGGTTCCCCTGCCGATGGCCACGCTCTACCAGAGTGAGGAGAGGGTGCGGGAGGCGCTGGCCAACGAGGCGGACCGGTTCCACGCAGCCCTCAATCGCATTGCGCACCACGCCGAATGGGGCGTGAAGGTGTACGTGCCGTCCTGCCAACCGGACGATTCGAGCCGCAGCACCACGCCGACCGGCCGATCTCGCCCGGCGCCCGGAGCCGGCCTCGCCTACCTGGACCGCAAGCGGGGCGCGCAGGAGCGCCGCGAGCGGCGTCAGGACGAGGCGCTGCAGGCTGCGGAAGCGGTGGATGCCGAAGTCCGCGGCCTCGCCACAGCGTCCCGAAGGCTGCGGCTGCACGGCCCCCAGCCTTCCGGGGAACAGCGGGTTCAGGTCCTCAACGCGACCTATCTGGTGGCAGAACACCGCGCCGACGAGCTCACCCTGCTGACACAGGCGCTGCGGGAACGGACCGGGACGCAGATCGAGCTCTCGGGGCCGTGGGTGCCCTATTCATTCGTCGGCGAGGTGTAGACCGTGACCCATGACGTGGTGCCCTGGGACAACCCCGGCCCCCTGGACGGTCCCATCGGGGTGCCGCTCGTCGACCTACTGGACCGTGTCCTGGCGACCGGCGTAGTGATCAGCGGTGACCTGGTCATCGCCATCGCCGACGTCCCACTGGTACGGCTGTCGCTCCATGCCCTGTTGTCGTCCGTCAGTGAACGCGTCCCGGCACCCTGGGCGGATGGAGGCCCGCTTTGACCGCCTCTCGACTTGACCTGGACTCCGAACAGGTGGGACGTGACCTCGTCACCCTGGTTCTCACCGTGGTCGAACTCCTCCGGCAGTTGATGGAGCGCCAGGCGATTCGCCGTGTCGAGCAGGGCGATCTCAGTGATGAACAGGCTGACGAGATCGGGACCACGTTGATGCTGCTCGACCAGCGGATGACCGAACTCTGCGAGCAGCACGGAGTGCGTCCGGAGGATCTCAATCTCGACCTCGGACCACTCGGAACCTTGTTGCCCCGAAACTGACGGTGTCGGTGAGGCTCGGCCCCGGTCGCGGCCTGGGGGCAGTCCCACGGGCATCCCCGGCTGCGAGGAGTCCGGTCGTCCTGCGAAGTCACCATCACAAAATGGGACGGAGCTACCCTGGAACGAGGGGAACCTGGATCACATCGGAGGCCCCCATGATCGTGCTTGGAGTCATTCTCCTCGTCGTCGGCCTGGTGGCCGGCCTCGGCATCCTGTGGACCATCGGGATCATCCTGGTTGTCATCGGCATCATTTTGTGGATCCTGGGATCGGTGGGGCACGCCGTCGGCGGACGCCGGCACTACTGGTAGCGGTAGAGGCCGCCTTGAGCCGTCTTCGTCCGCTGCTGCTGGTGTCAGCCGCTGGTGTCAGACATCGGTGGGGGGCTTGACGGCGGCCTGGATCGGGAGCAGCGGCACAGCGAAGGCGCTCGGCGCTTCCTGGCCATGGAGGCCGGCCGCCTCGGTTCCGGCCCCGTAATCCGCCAGACCGCGGAACTCGTCCGTCCACGATCGGCGCGCGCATCCCGCAGAGTGGTTTTGCCCCCCGTCTCAAGGGCACACGACCAGTGAGATTCTGCGGAGGTACCGAGATGAGCGCCGGAGAAAGGGCCAAGGCAAAGGCGGAGGTATTCGTCGGAAAGACCGTGCGAAAGGCGGCTCACGCTGCGCACAAAGGAACGCTCGAAGCGAAGGGCGCCGCACTCGAAGCACGGGGCATGATGCGGGGCGCGAAGGAGCGGGCCAAGGGGTCCCTGAAGAGCTGACACGGTCATGAAAGGCAGTGGCCCGCCGCAAGCTCGTGGACAGATGTCTTCCCCTCCTCCTCAATCCACCACCTGCCCGAGCTCCCGTCCCGTACGCCGTCGACCGACACACCGTGGAGCGGGCGTGGTTCATGGCGTCCAGGTGGAGCGCGCCACTGTACGAACGACCTGGACGCCAGGGGGCCGCGTCTACTCGGCTCTGCCTGGGTCGATGGCGTACGGGATAGGAGCGCCCCGCGCACGCCCCGTACGGAGCCGCAGCCGGGAACGGCGCCCCTCCACCCCGGTGCCGGCCGGTCCCCCGCCGGAGGCATCGTCTTGACCGTGGCCCGCCTGTGCGGACTGCGTCTCTGTCGGCTCCTGTTTGCTCAGTCTTCGAGCTGAACCGCTCACGCAGAGCCCTGCGTCGTCGGACCGACCTGCCTTCCGATTGAGCGATATTCCGCCGGGTACCCGTTCACTTCAAGTATGCCAAATCTTCGAGAGGATTTCCGCGGAGCGATCCAGGGAAGTCAAGGCCCTCCGGGCCGGACAGTCGAGGGCGGCTGTATCCAGGAGATCCCGTTGCCCGGAGGACGTTTGACGTGGCTGCTCGGGGTCACGCGCTTTGTGGGTCCCGAAAGGGACGAGTGCGGACCCCAGCAAAAACGAGGAGTGTCATGACGGAGATCCATAGCGCCACTACGACCGACTCAGGTGCTCCGGCGGAGAGCGATGAACATTCACTGACTGTGGGACCCGGGGGGCCGGTCCTTCTGCAGGACGCCTACCTGATCGAGCAGATGGCGCAGTTCAACCGGGAGCGAATTCCGGAGCGCCAGCCGCATGCGAAGGGGAGCGGCGCTTTCGGTCACTTCGAAGTGACCCACGACGTGAGCGCCTACACCAAGGCGGCCGTGTTTCGGCCGGGCACACGCACCGAACTGGTCATTCGGTTCTCGACTGTGGCGGGGGAGCGTGGCAGCCCGGACACCTGGCGTGACCCGCGCGGCTTCGCGGTGAAGCTCTACACCAGCGAAGGCAATTACGACATGGTCGGCAACAATACACCGGTCTTCTTCATAAAGGATCCGATGAAATTCCAGCACTTCATCCGGTCCCAGAAGCGCCGTGCGGACAGCAACCTGCGCGACCACGACATGCAATGGGACTTCTGGACGCTCTCCCCGGAATCTGCCCACCAGGTCACCTGGCTTATGGGTGACCGTGGCATTCCGCGTACGTGGCGTCACATGAACGGGTACTCGTCGCACACGTACATGTGGATCAACGCCGATGGTGAGCGGTTCTGGGTGAAGTACCACTTCAAGACTGACCAGGGTATCGAGTGCTTCACCCAGCACGAGGCCGACCAGATGGCCGCCGTCGACACGGATTACCACATGCGTGACCTCTTCGAGCACATCCGTGATGGGGATTGTCCCAGCTGGACCCTCCATGTGCAGGTCATGCCGTACGAGGACGCCGCGAACTATCGGCTCAACCCCTTCGACCTCACCAAGGTGTGGCCGCACGGCGACTACCCGCTCATCCCGGTCGGCCGTATGAGGCTCGACCGCAACCCGACGGACAACCACGCCGAGATCGAGCAGGCGGCTTTCCAGCCGAACAACTTCGTCCCCGGCATCGGGCCGAGCCCGGACCGGATGCTCCTGGCCCGCCTGTTCTCGTATGCGGACGCGCATCGCCACCGGATCGGCGCCAACTATCAGCAGCTTCCCGTCAACGCGCCCGTCGTCGACGTCCACAGTTACTCCAAGGACGGCGCGATGGCCTACCGCAAGACGACGGACCCCGTCTACGCCCCGAACTCCAAGGGCGGTCCGGCCGCCGACACAGCCCGTCACGGGACCCCTCCCGGCTGGGCAGCGGACGGCGAGATCACGCGTGCCGCATACGTGTCACACCCGGAGGACGACGACTGGGGGCAGCCGGGCACCCTCGTACGCGAGGTCATGGACGACGCGGCCCGTGACCGCCTGGTCGACAACGTCGTCGGCCATCTCCTCAACGGGGTGAGTGAGCCCGTCCTCGAACGCGCCTTCGCGTACTGGTCGAAGATTGACGAAACGATCGGCAAGCGCATCACCGACGGCGTTCGAGCGAAGTCCGACGAAAAGGACCCGAAGGCGGCGGAACAAGGTAACCCCGCGCGCCGCGCCATGCAGCACAAGGCATAGGGCCCTTCAAGAGAGGAGAACCTCATGAAGACCCCCGGCGACCACGACACGCCCCCGGTCGACGACAAGACGCGGCAGCGGTCGGCGGAGCAGAGGAACGTCACCGCACCCACTCCGCGAGATGTCCGGGACAGGGCCAAGGACAAAGACGAGCCCGAGTCTCCGACAGGAGACACCTCCTGACCGCCGCGCGACGGAATGCCGTCGCATCCCGACGGCATTCCGGCCCGACGCCATCTCGGGTGGCCGGCTGCCGGTCTTCGGGGTCGGACCCCCGCCGGGAACCCGCAGGACATCGGTCCGGTGGGCCTTTTGTTCTGCGCACCCACCACCGCGCGACGCCCCGACGAACAGCCGGGCCACCTGTTCGTCCCGACTGACAGGGGGTACCCGGGGTGTGTTCACGATCCCCCACCCGACCAGGACGGTGAACAACAATGGCGAAAGAACAAAAGGCAAAGGGAAAGATGGAAGAGGCCGAGGGAAAGGCCAAAGAGGCGGTCGGCCGAGCCGTGGGCAACGAGCGGATGATGGCCAAAGGGCAGGCCAAGAAGTCGAAGGGCGCGGCCCGTCAGGCCAAGGAGAAGACGAAGGACGTTTTCAAGCACTGACCAGGAAGTCACCGAGCGGGATCCCGTGGCGGGGATCCCGCTCCTTTGCACCCTGAGCCCCGGGAGGAGAGGAGATCATGGCCGTTCGACATCCTGCTGAGAGAGGCAAAGGGAGATTCGAGCGGTTCGCTGAATCCGCATCGAACATGACGAGCACACCCGCGTTCTACGTGTTCTGCATGCTGCTGGTCGCCTTCTTCCTCGCCTCGCATGCCGCGCATTTGTCCGTCACGCAGCAGATGCTGGCCGGAGATCTGATGACCAGCGTCACGCTGCTGTTGCTGGCGCTGCTGAAGAACTCGGAGCGCCGGGCCGAGCGCGCTGTCCAGCGGAAACTTGACGCGATCGCCGCGGCGCTCCTGGAACAGAGCGAGAGCAAGACACGCGAGGCCCAGAAGGACCTTCGGAGGGCGATAAGAATGGAAGAGGATCTCTGAACAGGTTGCCCCGGCGGCCGTCAGGACTTGCCGCGGCCGGTTTAGGACTTACCGCGCCCCGGGAACTGGCCTGCCGCAGCATCAGGAACAGGTTGCCCTCCTCGTCCTGGACGTGGGCGGCGACGTCGCCCATGAGCTGTGGCAGCAGCGGACTCATCCGGAGTCGTCTGTGTCGGTCTCGGTGACCGCCCGGCAGCTCCTGGATCCGGGCGAACAGCTTCTCGACCTCCCGGTGGTCGGTCATCAGCTCCGCAAGCGCATCTCCACCGTGTCCCATCGTCTGTCCGCCTCTCGCTGGTCATGCCCGGGTCGGGACGGGTCCCGCCCAGCCGTGGCCGGACCTTGGTGCGGTAGAAGTCGAAGAAGCCCTGCTGGTACTTGTCGATCCGGTTGACCTACACGGTGTCGAACCCCGCGTCGATGAACGCGGTCAGCGCCTCGGCATGGGCATCCGGATCGTCGCCGCAGGTCACGGACTCGGCCACCTGCTCCTCGGTGACCAGCTAGGACGCCTGCGCGAAGTAGGCCGGGATCAGCAGGACCTGCGGGAGCTCGCCGGGCAGCTGTTCGTTGGCCTCAGCCGGTGTGCGGTGCGGACCACCTCCCGCTCGTCAGAGCCCCAGCAGACCACGAGGCCGCCGTACACCGGCTTGGCACCACCACCGCCGCACCGGAAACGCTCGACCACGGACTCCTCGGGCATCATCGAGATCAGCCCGTGGCCGATGCGCGCGGCGACCTCGGCGTCCTGCGGGCCGAACGCCGACACATCGATCGGCTCCGGCTCCTTGCGCAGCGTGTACAGGCGAGCGTTCTTCACGGTGTAGTGCGCGCCGCGGTGACTGATCCGCTCTCCAGTGAACAGTCGCCGGATGATCTGGTGCGCCTCCTCCAGCATCTCCAGCCGTACCGGCGCCTCCGGCCAGACGGTCCCGAGGATGTGCTCGATGAGCGCCTCGCCCGTGCCCACCCCCAGCCGGAAACGCCCGCCTAGCTGCACCGCGCTGGTCTCGGCCGCCTGGGCGATCACCGCGGGGTGGGTACGCACCAGCGGGCAGGTCACCGCCGTCTCCACGGGCCACGAGACTGCCTGGGACAGGGCGCCGATCACCGACCACACGAAAAGGGCTCTGCCCCTGCCCGTCGTGCCACGGGTGGTAGTGGTCCGATATCCAGAGCGCCTCGAACCCGGCATGCTCGGCCATCCGCGCCTGCTCGACGAGTTCCGCCAGGGTGTGCTCCTCGCACGACAGGAAATATCCGAAGCCGGCCATCATGTCTCCTGAACCGCGTCGGTGAGGCGGGACGGCTGCCGAGTGCCCGAAGAGCACCGAGTTGCGCGTGGAGTTCTGCATGGCGGGCCGACCGGACGACGTCCGTCGCTTGAACCCGCCACAGTCCGTTGAGGCACCACGAACCAGGGGTACCCGGCTGCCGAGAGCCACCGTGGAACCGTCTCGTCGAGCTCTCGGTGACCGGAGGGAAACCCATGAAACCGACAGGACACGGATCGGGCGACGGTCCAGGAAGACAGAAGATCCTGGACATCTATCTGAACGATCACCTGGCCGGCGCGACAGCCGGCACCGCGCTCGCTCGACGTATGGTCGATGAACACCGGGATTCGGCATACGGCAGCGAGCTGAAAACCCTGGCCGCCGAGATCTCCCACGACCGGCACTATCTGCTGCGGCTCCTGGACGATCTCGACGTCGCGGTGAGCCACTACAAGGTGTACGGCGCATGGCTGGGCGAGAAGGCCTCGCGGGCGAAACCCAACGGCCGGCTCCTGCGCCGCTCCGGTCTCACGCTCCTCGTCGAGCTCGAAACCATGCGGGTGGGGGTGCAGGGCAAGGTCTTGCTGTGGCGCGCCCTGCTTTCGGCCTCGGAAGACGAGCCGCGCCTGGAGCACGACTGGCTGGAACAGCTGCTGGAGAGGGCAGAGCAACAGCTCAGGATGTTGGATTCACTGCACGCCCGTGCCACGACGGCGCTGCTGTCCGCCGCACCACCCCAGCAGACGGCGGACGCGGCGAGGTAGGGGAAGGGCCCCGTAGCCCGACCGTGGCCGCGTATAGCCCGAGCGCTCTACGCTCGCCTGGCGTCCGGCGGGCGGCTGCTCCGGTGATCGGGCTGCAGAACTGGGAGTCCGAACTCCTCGCCGTGGCCTCGATGGCCATCCTGTCGGTCTACCTGCGCCAACGCGGATCCCCCGAATCCAAGCCCGTCGGCGCCGCCCAAACCGCCACGGTGTCGTACACGCTGTGCGTGATCACGGGCACCCGCCGGTTGGACAAGGCGCTGTCGGTGGCACGTCGGCAGATGGCAGACGCCACCGCGGAGCAGCCGCTGCTGAGGCAGTGAGGACAGCGAGTCCGTCCGCGAGGTGACTGCGAGCCTCGAGTGAAAAGCTGGGTGTGAGGCTTGTCCGATCGTCACGTGTAGCGGAGGACGACGTGGACTGGGGTCGGTTCGCGGAGCAGATGGCGTCCATGGCACGGGATCTGCTGGCACAGGGGTCGATGCCACCCTGCAGCGGATCACCGCGTCTCACCAAGCTGGCCCACGGCTATGACGCGGCCGGCATCCTCGTACTGCACGACTCGAAGGTGACGACGCTCGCCCCTACCCACCAGTTGGTCATCGACAGCGACCGGCTGCAGGAGTGCTTCGACGCCGCCCGGAGCGGGCAGGGCGAGCGGGTCTTCCGCATCGCCGACCTCACCGACGAGCACCAGCGCCTACGCCCCCAGGCCCGTCGGCTCGGCACGGGCAGCATGATGGGGTTCCTGCTGTTCACCGACGACAAACCTCGGCGCGCTGAACCTCTACTCCCGCAGGCCCGGCGCGTTCAGCAAAGCCGGCGAGCTGGCCGGATGGCTGCTGGCCTCCCACGCGGCGGTCGCCTTCTCCAGCGTCCGCGCACATCGCCCAGCCGCAACAGGCCCTTGCCGCCCGCCATGCCATCGGCGAGGCCATGGGCATCATCACGGGCAGCCTCCACCTGACCGAAAAACAGGCGTTCGACGTTGCTGCGCTGCTACTCCCAGGCAAACAGCATCGGCACACCTGCTCCGACCACGCCGAGGTCAGCCAGGTCCTGCAGCCAGGCGAAGTTCTTGCGGCAGGGCCAGGCGTTGTCGGTCAGCACCCGCTCGATGCGGTCGACTCGTGAGAGGGGTCAGCAAGTTCCGGAAGAGCACTCGGATGACGAGAGCATCACGATGGACCGCGCGGACGTGGCTGATCACAAGGCAATTCGTTGAACGCACCGTGACGTTGTGGGACGAGGACGAACCTTCCGTGGCCTTCGCCGCCCTGACGGGCGTGTACTGGCTGGACAGCTGCGAGGAGCCTGCCCTCGGCACCGCAATCCCCTCACTACTGTCGGCAAAAGCCCTCCCGGCCGCAGACCTGACCGGCGCCCCGGAACGGCGGGCG
The DNA here is from genome assembly GCF_014648915.1 of Streptomyces phaeofaciens. Classification (GTDB taxonomy): domain Bacteria; phylum Actinomycetota; class Actinomycetes; order Streptomycetales; family Streptomycetaceae; genus Streptomyces; species Streptomyces phaeofaciens. Next base: position 17,096 of record NZ_BMSA01000017.1, read on the forward strand.
ACAACGGCCAGGGCGTCACGCGTGAGACGATGCGCCGACGCAGACCGACGTCGCCTCCGGCGCTCAGAGGGGCCTAAGCCTGCGGTCCGATGGTCAACGGCGCACATGTCATGACGTCGCTGACATGCAGAGTTGTGTGAAGTTGTTCCGCGGGGCGGGCAGTGCTGTCACCGCCCCTAGGCCTCCCGAGTACCCACCTCCCGCTGCCTGGCTGCCGTCACGCTCGCGGCCAGATACCTCATACCTGCTCGAGGGTTGGCGGTCTGAGTCGCGACCACGCGTAGCCGCCAGCTGGCATCTGGCGAGGGCCTCGGGGGTCACGCGCTCGGGACATGGCTGTTGCGGGGCCCGTCGTCTGTCGGCGTTCCGGGGTTGAGGTGTGGCCGTTCATCGAGTGCGGCTGGCGAGGGTGAGCCGGGTGCGCGGTTGTGGCGTTGGTCGTCGTGCTGGAGGAGGAAGACGAGGAGTTCGGTGACGGTGAGCCCGGCTTCTGCCGGGTGGCGCAGGATGGTGTCCCTCTGGATGCGGTAGGAGTTTGTCCGGCCCTCGCGGGTGTGGGTGAGGTATCCGGCGGTCTCGAGATCGCTGATGATCTTCTGTACGGCCCGTTCGGTGAGCCGACAGCGTGCGGCGATGTCGCGGATCCGGGTGGAGGAGTCGCTGGCGATGGCCGCCAGCACGCGCGCGTGGTTGGTGAGAAACGTCCAGCCGGTGTGCGGCTCAGGCACCTGTCCCATCAACCCAGACTAGGGCACATGGTTCACGCATTCAAAAACCTGAAATGGATTTCCGGTAAATCTTGACGCCCATCGGCGTGCGGGGGAACCTGGTGGCACGACAGTTGCCACCCAGGGGAGGCAGCCATGCGCCAGGTACGGGTCTTTCCGCAGCGTCGCACCGCACCCACCGCGGCGGCCGATACTCAGATGACGGCCGTGCCGTCCCGGCCGGCGGTCTGTATTTCGCAGCGGAACAGTCGCGTGAGCGTCGTCGAACTCCGCGGAGAGCTGGACATCGACGGCGGGCAGCTTGTGAGGGGCGCGCTGGAGGACGTCCTCACAGGGTGCACGGACCGGGTGGAGCTGGATCTGAGCCGGGTCACGTTCTGCGACTGCTCGGGGCTGCACGTCCTGCTGGCCGCGCACGAACAGGCGCTGGCCCAGGGCACGACCCTGACGGTGCGGGCAGCAGGCCCCGCCGTGCAACGAATCATGGACATGACCGGCACGTCGGAGCTGCTCACCGGCAGCCGACCGGAGGAGGACACCCTGAGCGGGGAGGAAGACCTCCAGACGGAGGTCACGCAACTGCGCCGCGCCATGCGCACGCGCCCGCCCATAGACCAGGCCATAGGCGTGCTCATGGCCACCTTCTCCCTCAGCCCCGAGGACGCCTGGAACGTGCTGGTCGCGGTGTCGCAGAACACGAACACCAAACTGCACCGCATCGCCGAACAGCTCCTGGCGACCGTCCAGGGCGAGGCGCTGCCCGGCGAGCTGCGCCCGCACATAGCCGCGGCCGTCGACGCACTGCGCAGCACCGACGGCGGCCCTCCCGAATGACGCAGGCTCCGGAGGCTGCAAACGCACGCGAATGCGGGTGAGCGACTTCATCATGGCGACAGGCGACAGGGCCATCACGGCGGGCGACCTCGTCGACGCGGCCGAACCCGCATCCCGCGCCAACCTCCTCGGCACCACCAGCCCCAGCGCCCATATCTACGCCGGACTGGACGCCTGGCGGCGCCAGATGGTCCAGCACGGCACCAGCTGATGGGCGCCGCGCTCGGGCTCGCCGCCCGGGTGCGGGCCGCCGCCGAAGAGATCGACGGATCCACCTGAACGACGTCGGTGACTTTTGCGGCCCGGACCTGGCCGCCGAGTTCGATCCGCTGCCGGTCGTCATGGACATCACCCAGCTGGGTACCACCGGCTACGCGGCCGCCGGCTGGCTGCGCGAACGCCACCACGTCGACATGCGCCTCTTCGACCACCGCCGGATCAGCGCCCAGCTCACCCGGGCCGACGACGACAAGACCAGCGACCGCCTGCTCACCGCCCTGCGCGACCTCGCCGCACACGCGCCGGAGCTGCACGGCGCGCCGTCCGTCGAAGTCCCGGTTCCGTCCGAACTGCGCCTCGCCCAGGCGTACCTGCCCAGGGACGCCTACTTCAACGAGCACACCGACATCCCGTTCGCCGAGGCGGCCGGCCGGGTGGCGGCGGAGATGATCACGCCGTACCCGCCGGGCATCCCGACCGTCCTGCCCGGCGAACGCCTCACCGAGCCCGTGCTGCGGTACGTCGCCACCGGTGTGCGGGCCGGCATGCACCTCCCGGACCCGGCGGACCGGCAGCTGAAGACCGTGCGGGTGGTTGCGGAGTAGCCGCACCGGAACGCCCCGGGCAGCGGAGCCGAGAGGGCGAGTCCGCGGAGGGCGCGCGACCGCACAACGGGCCGCCGCCGGAATGAGCGAACCTCTGGGGCATCCCGGCGGCGATACCTCGAACGAGCCCTCTACGTCCGGCGTCAGCGGCCCAGGGCGTTCTTGAGCTCGCTTTTCGTCATCGACGAACGGCCGTGGATGTTCTTCTTCCTGGCTTCCTCGTAGAGCTGGTCCCGGGTGGGACCCTCCGCACCGCTGTGTGAGTGCTGCCCACCGCGCTGCGGGGCGGACTTGGGGTCCCGTGTCGAGGTCCGGCTCGCCGTCTTCGACTCACCGGAGCGGGCCCGCTCCTTGTTGACCGTGCGCGCCGCGATCTCCTCGGCCCGTTTGGTCGACTCGCCCCGGTCCTTGGCGCTTTCCTTGATGTGTTCGTACTGCCGTTCCCGTTTGGCATTCGATCCGGCCGGCATGCTGGTCTCCCTTCCCCGGCCGCGGCTGGCTTTGGCGGAGCAAGCAGCGGAGTGACTCGCGGCCGCGATGTCAGTCCTCGCCTCGGACGATATGCGCTTCTGCGCTGGCGCGCGCGTACGGTGCCGGAACATCACCCGCTACGGCGGTCAGGCAGGTACGCGGCGCCCCGCGGCACCGACGGCGGGCTTCGGCCCAGCCGCTTTGCGCCGCTCGAAGGGCACTGCTTCTCCCTCCGTTCGACTTGTCATGCGGCCTGATCTCCTCCCCGAAAATCGTCTGTGCACCGAGTTGCCCCGCCTCGTGCACAGAAACGTCGGCACCGACAGCGCCTCGACCTCGCCTTCGGCGGCGGTGCGGGTGGCTCTGTTGCCGTGGTAGCCCCAGTGCCTGCGCGGTGACAGGCGCCGGACCGGAGCCTGGAGGGGAAGCTGATGTCCCACGTCCGGCGTTGTTTGCCGAACGGCGATCCGGCGACTCGGAACGGACCAGTCCGCTCGGGCCGGTTTGGTCATGGCGTCCGGCCGCCGGTCCGCACAGCGACGGAGGGCACGCATGACCCGCTACGGATACTTCCTGGCCAGCGAGGAGTTCACTCCCGGCAAGCTGCTGGAGCAGGCGCGCGCGGCGGAGCGGGCGGGCTTCGAGGCGCTGGCGATCTCCGACGCGGTGACCGCAGCCAACTGGCATCGCCCCCAGACGCCCAAGTGACCAGCCCAGCAGACTTCAATGACCAGCCCGCCCACAATTCGGGACGAAGGGGTCATCATCCAAGGTCTCACCGCCACGCTTCCGCCGGCGCGGCTTGCTCTGGTCGACGGCAAGGCAGCGTGACTGAGGCCAGTGAGGGTGTCGCGAGGCACACGCGTGCGTGGTCGGTCGGCGCGCCCGCCGTCGTGGCTGACTGTCGTCGGCTGAGGTTCAAACAAGGCCCATTCGTCGAGCCACTCCCCACAAAGCTCGCTCAGGCCTTCCTGTGGTGGTGTCAGGCAAGGACACCGGCTCACCGCGAGGAGCACGACCCAGACGGCGGTGATTCCCTGCTCGTCGACGGTGCGGGCCCAACGTGCAAGCGTCTCCGCGCTGTAGACGTTCTGCTCGGTGGTGGCCGGCGTCTCCCACAGGGTCAGTTGGCCGTCCTTGGACAACGTGCTCACCCTGATGCCGTCAGCACCCACAGCGGTCAGCAGCTGGCTTCCATCGGGCAGGGTCGTTGTGCTCGTCTCGTCACCGTCCGAAGAAAGAACCGACGACGGCACGTCGTTGTGTACGGTCGGGCGCGTGATGTTGAGCGGGTGCGCGTAGTTCCCGTCTCCGAGACTGAACGTGAGCGTCTGGCCAAGCTCTTCGTACTTCTCCACGCCCGGTGCCTGAAAGAGTTCCAGTCCGGTCGTCTCGGTCAGCAGGTCGGTGAGCTTCTGGACGCTTGCGCCCTGCGCCGGTGCGACTTCATCGATGGGGGCCATGGACTGAGGGTCCGTGCCGCCTTCGCCCGCGTATTCGGATGGGCTGACGATCTGCGGCCCGGTGGACTCGTCACCCTTCTCACGATTGTCGGTCGCGAGTGCCCCGGTAGCCGAGCCGACCGCAAGGGCGGCGGTGACCAGGCTTAAGACGCTCATGCGGGCAGCGCGGCGCACGATGTGGTTCTTCACGTAGTTTCCCCTCCGTAGAGTTCGACCGACCGTCATCCGGCGCTGGTCAGGCGCCGACGGCTTCGGCCACTCGAAGGTCAACGCACATGACATGGCCGGGGCGAATTTGTCGGATTCGAACGGCTTGGCTTGTTGTGCTCCCCGTTGATGCTCGCGCGGTGCTTCGCCGAGGCACCAGGCCGCTTCAGCGACCCACGGGCTGGAGTACCACCCGGACTACAACGGCCTGATCCCCCGCCTGTCCTGCGTGTTCTGCGTGTTCTGCGTGCCGGGCCCCTTCGACGTTCTCGTGCGCGCCGCCCTGCCTGCTCGACCAGCTCCGAGCCGCTGGGCGGCCGGCCTACGCGGCGGTGCCGGTTCTGCCAGCGGGGCCGGACGGCCACAGCCCCCGGCCACAGACGCTCTGCTTCCAGCTTCCCGATCGCTACGCGAGTTGCCGCAGACACACCGCGGATCCGGCGAACCGGAAAACCTCTTATGGGCCGCCAACACTCCGCGCGCAGCCCTTTCGGACGCCTGCGCGACATCGGTCTTTGGGGTCAGCATTCCGTCGTCTTGCCACGGTCCGTACTGCCCGCGCATGCGATCACCGCGAGCCCGCTCCGCTTCGAGTGCTCTTACTTCTCACCGATATCCCTGCACTCTCTTGACGACGAGTGATGCCCGAACTCATCAATGCGTGCTCTCGCTCAAGACTTACGCAGCCAGCGGGGCGACCGACAACGGCAAGTCGGCACAGCGCATTGGCCCTGGCGGACACGCCGAGCCGCGGCAGGCTGTTCATCCGCGTGACCGGGTGGGCGTCGGGCAGCTGCCCGACGCCCACCCAAGGGCTTACTAGTCCACAGCCTTGATGCTGAAGGTCTGGTTGGGGTTCGTGGTGCACGACCACAGCCGTGCGGGGGCGCCCGCCTGCGTGCTCCAGTCGGCTATCTCCAGGCACTTGTTCGGGGCGTACCTGAAGTCCATGACGAAACTGAACTGGCCGTGGAAGACCTGGTTGAGGCCCCAGTGGCAGTCCCACTGGTTGGCGGTCGCACCGTTGTTGCGCCCCCAGCCGCCGATCTCCATGCACTTACCACTGTTGACGTTCTCGTAGTAGTACGCCCCGTGGTCATCCGCCTGGGAGTAGCGGCGCCATTTCTGGTTGGCGCCACCGGTGCAGGGCCACTGGCGGACGGCCGCGCCGTTCGCCGTGCTCCAGTCCGCCACCTCAAGACACTGGCCGGAGTGCTCCGCGCGGATCTCGACGATGCCCAGGGAGTGGCGGGCCGACGCGGCCTGGGCCGGAGCGGCCGAGAGGCCGAAGACGAGACCGAGGGAGGCGGCAAGAACAAGCAGGCCGTGCCGGACACGGACGAACGCGGTGGGTTTCATGGTCCTCTGCAATCGATAAGGGAGAATCCGGCGAATGGCCGGAAACGCTTTTCATGATCGCATAGGTTTGCGACGCAACTGATCTTCCAAGTCGCCAACTTGGGCCGTGATACGTCACGCGGACCCGCCAGATCGTCGGAATTGATTCCTCCGCTTCTCTCGCCCTGGTCAAAGCCCAATCAGCGCCGCCGGGTCGAGGCGGACAGCGCCCAGGAGGCCCCCTTCGGACGCCTTGGCCAGCCGGACGGGCCGGTACTCGGCGATCGAACAGAGGTAACTGAAAGGGGGTTCAGGGAGACTTGAGATCGGATTAGTTGATTCCAGTAGTAATTCCCGGCGCGAAATGGCCGGCCGCTGCGATCTCACAGCCCCGGTTCCACGCTTACCGACCTTCAGCCGTCGAGCTTGGACCTGAGCGTGCCAGGATGCCGAGGACAGCGTCCGCGGCATGATCGGCCGGACGGGTCCGCGGGCCGCTCCGCCCGTGTCCGTGAGCGCACGGGCCCCGGCCCCACAGCGCACGACGCGCTCACGCGATCCACGCTGCGGACCCGCTCGGGTCCGTCCCCGTGATTGCCCGCCCCCGCCCCCGGCAAGAATCGCCTGGCCCGCCCCGCGACGTCCGGAGGTCCTCCCATGCCGCATCCGCTCGCCCCCGGCGGACCCGAGTCCGTCAACGCCGCCGTCTGGCAGGACTACGCGGCCCACCATCTGCGGCGCGGCACGGTCCTCGCGGAGGCGGAGCGGATCGACTGGGGGTTCCCCGGCGCGGGGCCGGACGAGGCGTTCCTCGGGGAGCTGAGGGGGCGGCGCGTCCTGGACCTCGGCTGCGGTACGGGCCGGTACGCCGCCCGGCTGGTGCGGGCGCACGGCGCGACCGTGGACGCCGTCGACTCAGCGCCGGGCCAGATCGAGCGGGCCCGCGCCCGGTACGGCTCGCTGCCCGGGCTGCGGCTGGTCCACGCGGACGCCGTCGACCATCTGCGCGCCGCGGAACCGTACGACGTGATTCTCTCCGTGAACGCGGTGCCGTACGTCGATCCGCGCCGGCTGCTGCCCGCGCTGGCCACCGGGCTCGTGCCGGGCGGGACGCTGTGCTTCTCCGTGCTGCACACCGACTCCCTCGGGCACGGGCCGGTCTCCGACGTCACCCCCCGCCCGGAAACCCTGCGGTTCGCCGGTGGCGGCGAGGCGACGGTCCGGATGTGGGTGCTCACCCCCGAGCGGTGGACGGAACTCCTCACCGACCACGGCCTGCACGTCGAGCGCATCGAGACGGTGACCTCACCCGACGCCGGCAACCCGGCCTCCTACCGGGTCTTCCGGGTCCGCCGCCCGCCGCGGGTCTCCGCCCGCCCGCGCACCGCGCTCCCGCCCGTCGCCGGGGCCGCGCTCGGCGTCGGCGCGATCCTGTACGGGCCGCGGGGGCTGCTGCTGGGCCGGCACCGGCGGGGCACCTGGGAGCTGCCCGGCGGCACGGTGGAGCTCGGGGAGGCGCTGGAGGAGACGGCCGTTCGGGAGGTGCGCGAGGAGACCGGGCTGTCGGCCGACCCCTCGGACGTGCGGCTGCTGGGCACCCTGGTCGACCGGGCCGAGGGGGTGGTCCGGATGACGGTCGGCGCCGTCCTCACCCGCTGGCGGGGCGAGCCGGCCGACCAGCCGGGCGAGAGCGTGGGCGACTGGCGCTGGTACCCGCTGGACCGGCTGCCGCCGTCCCTGTTCGTGTGCAGCGCCCAGGTCCTCACCGCGTGGCGCCCGGACCTGCCGATCGACCACGCTCCGGCCCACTTCACGCCGTACGCGACCACCGGGCCGGGCAGCGGTCCCGGCGCGCGGGGGTGAGCCGGGGGCACACGCGTACGGACGGCGGACGAAACCACCCGTGGGGGTGGGCGTTTTTCACTCGTCCGCGTGGAGTTGCCCGCCGGCCCTCCCGGGGACGTTCCCGCAGGCCATGAGATGGTTGCGGCCGAAACCACCCAGGGGGGTCCATGACACGACATCAGAAACCGTACGGGGTACGCAGAACCACGCTGACGCTGCTGACCGCGCTCGGGACGCTGGCCGGCGGAGCCCTCGCGGGGGCGGCACCGGCGGGCGCCGCGACCTGGACCGGTGTCGCGGCGGGGGTGACGTACCGGCAGTACGACCTGTCGGCGGCCGCCGGGGTGACGCACGCGCACGTGCTGAGCGTCGACCTCACCAACACCCATGTGCGCCTCGGACTGTTGTACCCGGGAGCGGTCGCGGCCAACGCCACCGTCTCCACGCTGGCCAACGGCCAGAAGGCCGTCGCCGGCGTCAACGGCGACTTCTTCAACATCTCGGAGGCCCAGCACCCCGGCGTCACCGCGACCGGAGCAAGCGTGGGTCCGGCGATCGCGAACGGGGCGGTCCTCAAGGGTGCCGTCCCGGACGCACAGCGGTTCGGGCCCGAGCTGCCGCCGGGCACGGACACCGAGGCCGTGGTCGGCGTGGACACCACCGGACGGGCCCGGGTGGACCGGCTCTCCCTCGGCGGCACGGTGACCGTGTTCGGCCGGCGGCTGACGCTGGGCGGCCTCAACCAGTACGCCCTGCCGGAGAACTCGATCGGCGCGTTCACCTCCGCCTGGGGCCGCGTCTCGCGCAAGCGGGCCGTCTGCGGCACGGACACCAGCCGGGCCGCCGGGTGCAGCACCGGCACCTACGAGGTCACGGTCAGGCGGGGCCGGGTCGTGTCGGCGTCGGCGACGCCCGGCGGCGGCGCCATCGCCGCGGGCACCACGGTGCTCGTCGGCCGGGAGGCGGGCGCGGCACGGCTGAAGCGGCTGAGGGTCGGTGAGCGGGTGTCGGTGCGGTACGGGCTGAACTCCGCCTCGTCGGCGGCGTACCGCTTCGCGCTCGGCGGCTACCCGGTCCTGTCGGACGGCCGCGCGCTGCCCGGTCTCGACACGCGGGTCTCGGCGGTGCGGACGGCCGTGGGCATCGGCAACGGCGGCAGGCGCGTGTTCCTGTTCGCGCTGGACGGCGCGGCCGCGTACCGCAAGGGTCTGACGATCGCCGAGGTCGCCGCCGCACTGAAGAGCCTCGGCGCGACCGAGGGCTTCAGCCTGGACGGCGGCGGCTCGACGACCCTGGTGGCCCGCCCGTCGGGCGGCACCAGGGTGACGGTCCGCAACCACCCGTCGGGCGGCACCGAGCGTGCCGTGGCGAACGGCGTCGGCGTCTTCACGCAGTAGCCGCCCCGGGGGTCACCGGACCGTGCCGGTGACCCCGCGCCGCCTCACGGCCGCAGACTGCCGACCAGGTCGGCGGTCGCCGTGAGACCGCTGTGGATGGTGGGGGCCATGCTCGTGCCGGCCAGGAAGAACCCGAGCAGCAGGCACACCAGTGCGTGCGAGACCTTCAGTCCGCTGTTGCGCACGAAGATCACCGCCAGGATGAACAGCAACAGCACCACGGAAATGGAAACGGCCATCCTCAACCTCCTCCGCCACGTCCGCTTTCGCGGCGTTCGGCCGCAAGTGTGGCGTAACGGAGGGTTCGTCCGGGCCGCTGACCTGTCCGCCGAACGAGTGGTGTCTACGCCGTCCGGTGGGCGTCGAGGAAGGATTCCAGGCCCGCGAGGTCGTCGGTGTTGAGGTGGTCGACGCCGGCGGCGAGGAGTTCGCCCCACAGTGCGTCGCGGGCCGGGCCGGGCAGGTCCGGGGTGGCCCAGAAGCGCACCTTCTGCCCGCGCTCGTGGGCGGCCGCGACGATCCCGCGCAGCTTCTGCCGCTCCGCCTCGGGGAAGGCGCCGACGCCGAGCCACGTGAAGTTGAGCGTCCAGTTGTCGCTGATCAGCGAGGCGAAGGAGGCCTCGGTCGTCCCGAGGTCGGCGAGCCGGCCGTCGTAGAAGGCGTGGCGGACGGTCTGGGCCGCCAGGGGGCCGCGGGCGGCGCGGTCGCCGGAGATCACGGCGGTGACCGCCCCGGGGCGGACCCGGCCGTGGGCGTAGGTGGTGAACAGCCCTCGGTGGCGGCGGAGCTGCCGGTCCAGCTCCAGATAGGTCGAGGATCCCTCGGTCTTGATGTCGATGAGCAGTTGCAGGGGCTGCCGGTATCCCCGGTACACCGCACCGTGGTTCGCCTTCACGCGGGTTGCGAGCGGGGCGAGGTAGAGGGACTCCAGGGTGCGGGTGGGGTCGAGCTGATCCGCCGAGTGGGCGACGAGGAGATCGCCGTCCACGAGGAAGATGTCGGCCTCGACGCTGCCGAAGCGGTGGTCCAGGGCGTCGAGGAGGGGGCGGGGGTGTTCGTAGTCGTTGTGGGCGTGGGCCCGCCACAGCGGGCGGGGGCCGTGCCGCTGCCCGTCGGCGAAGGCGCTGCCGGCCGGCGGGGCGAGCACCGCGGCGAGCGTGGCGCCGAAGCCGGTGAGAACTCTGCGGCGGGTGACGAAGGGCATGTTGTTCCTCCCTGTGGGGCGGGTCCGAGCCACAGGGAGTATGAGGCGGCCGAAGCGCCGATGAACCTGTACATGCCAGGAGTTGGCCGGACTGCCGCCCCTCGTTCACTCCTTCCGCGCGGGCGCACGGAAAAGCCCGCCCCAGGTGGGGCGGGCTTCACCGGGCGACGCTCAGGGAGCGCGCAGGTCGACCAGTTCGGCCAGAGCCTCACGGTGGGCGCCGGCCGTGCCGTACGCGATCGAGTCGGCCTTGGCCCGCTTCAGGTAGAGGTGGACCGGGTGTTCCCAGGTCATTCCGATACCGGCGTGCAGTTGCAGCGCCTCCTCCGCGGCGTGCACGGCGACCCCCGCCGCGTAGGCCTGGGCGACGGCCACGGCCACCTCGGTGTCCACGCCGGTGGCGAGCGCGTCGGCGGCGGCACGGGCGGCGGCACGGAGGTTGACGACCTCCAGCCACAGCTGGGCGAGCCGGTGCTTGAGCGCCTGGAAGCCGCCGACCGGGCGGTTGAACTGCTTGCGCTCCTTGAGGTAGCGCACGGTCTCCGTCAACAGCCATTCGGCGAGGCCCAGTTGCTCGGACGCGAGCAGTCCGGCACCGGCGCGCAGGGCGCGGTGCACGGCCGGACCGGCGTCGCCGAGGCGACGGCCGGGGGCACCGGCGAGGGTGACGCCGGCGAGGGGGCGGGTGAGATCGAAGGAGATCTGCGGGGTGACGGTCACCGCGTCCGTGTCCGCCACGGACACCGCGTACAGGCCGCCGTCCTCGGCGGGAACCAGCAGCACATCGGCGGCCACCGCGTCCGCGACACCGGTCAACTCCCCGTACAGGGCGCCTTCTTCGACACGTACGGCGGTGAAGGCGGCGCCGGGAGCGAGGTGCAGCCCGACGGCCAGCGCGGCGATGGTCCGGCCGGACGCCAGCCTGCCGAGCAGCTCCTCGTCACCGCAGGCCAGCAGCGCCTCCGTGGCGACCACGGCACTGGTGAGGTACGGCACGGGCGCGACCGCGCGGCCCAGCTCCTCCAGGACGACGGCGGCTTCGCGGTGCGTGGCACCCTGTCCGCCCAGGTCCTCGGGGACGAGCAGGCCCGCGAGGCCCATGCCGTCGCCGAGCGCCTTCCAGGCCGCCAGGTCGTGCGGGGCGTCGGACTCCGTTCGTGCGATCACGCCCGGTGCGTCGCAGTGGTCGGCCAGCAGATCCCGTACCGCCGACCGCAGCGCCTCTTCCTCCTCGGAGTACAGCAGATCGGGCTGTGCGCTCATCGGGCCAGGTCCTTCCAGGCGACGTCCTTGTCGGTGCGCGGCTCGGACGGCAGGCCCAGGACGCGCTCGGCGACGATGTTCAGCAGGACCTCGGTGGTCCCGCCCTCGATGCTGTTGCCCTTGGAACGCAGGTAGCGGTACCCGGCGTCCCGGCCGGTGAAGTCCACCAGCTCCGGGCGGCGCATGGTCCAGTCGTCGTACAACAGGCCTTCTTCGCCGCGGAGTTCGACCTCCAGGCCGCTGATCTCCTGGTTGAGGCGGGCGAAGGCGAGCTTCATGCCGGCTCCCTCGGGGCCCGGCTGTCCGGCGACGAGCTGCTGGCGCAGCCGCTCGGCGGTGAGGCGGGCGGCCTCGGACTCCACCCACAGCTTCAGCAGGCGCTGGTGGAGGTCGTGGGTGCGCAGTTCGGGGCGTTCGCGCCAGGTCGTCGCGGCCTTGCCGATCATGCCGCCCTCGCGGGGCAGCCGCATACCGCCGATGGCGACACGTTCGTTGTTGAGCGTGGTCTGCGCGACCCGCCAGCCGTCGCCGATCCCACCGAGGCGGCGGGCGTCGGGGATGCGGACGTCGGTGAGGAAGACCTCGTTGAACTCGGCCTCACCGGTGATCTGCCGCAGCGGACGGACGTCGACGCCGGGGTCGGTCATGTCGCAGATGAAGTAGGTGATGCCCGCGTGCTTGGGCACGGTCGGGTCGGTGCGGGCGATGAGGATGGCCCAGCGGGAGTTGTGCGCGCCGGACGTCCACACCTTCTGCCCGTTGACCACCCAGTCCCCGCCGTCCTCACGGACGGCCCGGGTGCCGAGGGCGGCGAGGTCGGAGCCGGCGCCGGGCTCGCTGAACAGCTGGCACCAGACCTCCTCCCCGATCCACAGGGGCCGCAGATAGCGCCGTTTCTGCTCCTCGGTGCCGTACTTGAGGATCGTCGGGGCAGCCATGCCGAGCCCGATGCCGTTGCGGCGCGCGTCGTTGTCGGGGGCGCCGGCCGCCTCCAGCGCGGTGTCCACGACGACCTGGAGGGAGCGCGGGGCGCCGAGGCCGCCGAGGCCCTCCGGGTAGTGCACCCAGGCCAGCCCCGCGTCGAAGCGGGCCTTGAGGAAGTCGAGGCGGTCGGTGGTGGCGGGCGGGTGCGCCGCCAGCAGTTCGGCCGTGCGGCGCTCCAGTTCGGCTGTGCCGGTCATGCTGCGGCTCCGTTCTCCAGCGACGGGACGACGGCGACCCGGCCGGTCGTGACACCGTCGGCGACCCGCTGCACGGCCGCGGCCGCTCCGGCGAGCGGCACGCGCTCGCTGACCAGCGGCTTGATCGCACCGCGCGCGGCGAGCTCGGTGAGCTGCTCGTGGCAGTGCAGGACCAGCTTCGGGTTCTTGGTGTTGTACAGGCCCCAGTGGAGACCGAGGATCGAGTAGTTCTTCACCAGGGCGTGGTTCAGTGCGGGACTGGGGATGGTGCCGCTGGCGAAGCCGACGACCACGATCCGGCCCTCGAAGGCGACGACCTTCGTGGACTGGGTGTAGGCGTCGCCGCCCACGGGGTCGTAGATCACGTCCGCGCCCCGTCCGCCGGTGGCCTCCTTCACGGCGGCGACGACGTCCTCGGCACGGCGGTCGATCACCACGTCACAGCCCGCGTCCCGGGCCGCGACGGCCTTGTCGGCGCCGCCCACGACACCGATGACCCGGGCCCCGGCGGCCTTGCCGAGCTGCACGGCCGCGCTGCCGACGCCTCCCGCGGCGGCGTGGACGAGCAGGGTCTCGCCGGCTTCGAGGCCGGCCCGCCGGTGCAGGCCGAACCAGCCCGTCTGGTAGCCGATGTGCAGCGCGGCGGCCTCGGCGTCGTCCAGCGCCTCGGGCGCGGGCAGCAGGGCGGCGGCGTCCGCGACGGCGTACTCGGCGAAGCCGCCGTACGGCAGGGCCGGGTTGGCGATCACCCGGCGGCCGTCCTCGGTCTCGCCGCAGATCTCCACGCCCGGGGTGAACGGCAGCGGCGGCCGGACCTGGTAGTGACCCCGGCACATCAGCGCGTCCGGGAAATTGACGTTCGCGGCGCGCACCCTGAGCAGGACCTGGCCGTCGCCGGGCGTGGGCCGCTCCACGTCCGCGAGCCGCATCACCTCGCTCGGCTCGCCGTTCTCGTGCACCTGCCATGCCTGCATGCGGAGCCTCCACGGGACTGCGTCGTCCGACCGGCGTACTGACCGGTCGGATTCTGACCGGTCGACCGCATACTAAGCGGTCGCTTGCCCATCAGGGAACAGTCGGGTGCGTCACGCCCGCGACGGCCGCGCCCTGACGTGCATCCGTTCGCCCTGCGGACCGAAGAGACTGAGGAACTCCGCGGGTCCCTCCCCGGTCGATCCGAACCAGTGGGGCACGCGCGTGTCGAACTCGGCGGCCTCTCCCGCCGCCATCACCACGTCGTGCTCCCCGAGCACCACCCGCAACCGCCCCGACAGCACGTACAGCCATTCGTAGCCCTCGTGCGTGCGCGGCTCCGGCTCCTCCTCGCGCTGGGGCACCAGCACCTTGAACGCCTGGAGTCCGCCGGGCTGCCGGGTCAGCGGCCAGAAGGTGCGCCCGTGCCGCACCAGCGGCTTGGCGCGCACCCGGGGGTCGCCGACCGGGGGTGCGCCGACCAGTTCGTCCAGCGGCACCTGGTGGGCCTGCGCGATCGGCAGCAGCAGTTCGAGGCTCGGCTTGCGCAGACCGGACTCCAGCCGGGACAGCGTGCTGACGGAGATCCCGGTCGTCTCGGACAGGGCCGTCAGCGTCACCTCCCGCTCCTTCCGGATCCGGCGCAGGCGGGGACCCACTTCCGCGAGAACATCCTCGGCACTCATACCGTTCATTGCAGAATCGGCAAAGACATTTGTCAATCCCGTGAGGTCGGAGTCACCTTCTGGGTGGAGGTGGTCCCCATGACCGAGAAGCAGGCCGAGAGCCGGACCGAGAAGCAGAGCGAGAAGCGGAGCGAGATCCAGGCCGAGCCGCGGGCCGAGCGTTACGAAGTGGTCGTGATCGGCGGCGGGGCGGCGGGCCTGTCGGCGGCCCTCGTCCTGGGCCGGGCCCGGCGCCGCACCCTGGTGATCGACGCGGGCGAACCGCGCAACGCGCCCGCCGCCCATATGCACGGCTACCTCACCCGGGACGGCATGCCACCCGCCGAGTTCCTCGCCACCGGCCGCGAGGAGATCGCCCGGTACGGCGTGGAGCTGGTCCGGGACCGGGCGGTGGACGTCGCCAGGGGGCCGGGCGCCCCGGCGGGCCGGGACGAGGACTTCGTCGTCGCCCTCGCGGGAGGGGGGACGGTGCGCGCCCGGCAGCTGGTCGTCGCCACCGGCCTGAAGGACGAGCTGCCCCCGCTCCCGGGTCTGGCCGAGCGCTTCGGCAAGGACGTGCTGCACTGCCCGTACTGCCACGGCTGGGAGGTCCGTGACCAGGCCTTCGGGGTGCTCGCGACCAGCCCGCTGAGCGTGCACCAGGCACTGATGGTGACCCAGTGGTCGAAGGACGTGACCTTCTTCCTGCACACGGTCGCCGAGGAGGAGCTGACCGACGACGACCTGCGCCGACTGGCGGCGGCCGGCGTCCGGGTCGTGCCGGGCGAGGTGGCCGGGCCGACCGTCGAGGACGGCCGGCTGACCGGGGTCCGGCTGGCGGACGGGACGGTGCACGAGCGTGAGGTGCTGTTCGTCGCGCCGCGCGCGGTGCCGCAGACCGACCTGGTGGCCCGGCTGGGCGCCGAGATGAGCGAGACCCCCTTCGGCAGCTACCCGGTGGTCGACGGCCTGGGCCGCACCACGGTCCCCGGCCTCTGGGCGGCCGGCAACGCCTCCGGCTTCGCCGAGCAGGTCGTCAACGCGGCCGGCCGGGGCTACCGGGCCGGGGCCACGATCAACGGGGAGCTGCTGATGGCGGACCTCGACGCGGCGGTCGCGGCCGTGCGGGTGTAGTCGCGGCGGCGGCGTTGCACCATGGCTGCATGCTGCTGTCCCGGCTCGCCGACGTGTCCCGTGAGGTCGCGGCCACCTCGGCCCGCTCCCGCAAGATCGCCCTGCTCGCCGAACTGTTCCGGGAGGCGGAGGCCGACGAGGCGCCGATCGTCATCCCGTACCTGGCCGGGCGGCTCCCCCAGGGCCGGCTCGGCGTCGGCTGGAAGACGCTGGGCCGGCCGGTCGCGCCGGCCGCCGCACCGGCGCTGACCGTGCGGGGGACGGACGCCCTGCTCACCGCGCTCGGCTCGGTGTCCGGCCCCGGCTCGCAGGCCGAACGGGCCCGGCTGGTCGGGGAGTTGATGGGCGCGGCCACCGCCGAGGAGCAGCACTTCCTGCTCGGGCTGCTGACCGGCGAGGTCCGCCAGGGCGCCCTGGACGCCGTGGCCGTCGAGGGTCTCGCCCAGGCGACCGGGGCGCCCCCGGCGGAGGTACGGCGGGCGGTGATGCTCGCGGGCTCGCTGCAACCGGTGGCACGGGCGCTGCTCGCGGACGGACCGCCGTCCCTGAAGACGTTCCGGCTCACCGTCGGCCGCCCGGTCCTGCCGATGCTCGCGCACAGCGCGTCCTCGGTGACCGAGGCGGTCGGCAAGCTGGGCGCCTGCGCGGTGGAGGAGAAGCTGGACGGCATCCGGGTGCAGGTGCACCGCGACGGCGACGACGTCCGCCTCTACACCCGCACCCTCGACGACATCACCGACCGCCTGCCCGAAGTGACGTCGGCCGCACGGGAACTGACGGAGCGTCGTTTCGTGCTGGACGGGGAGGTCATCGCCCTCGGCGAGGACGGCCGCCCCCGTTCCTTCCAGGAGACGGCCGGCCGGGTCGGCTCCCGGGTGGACGTGACGGCGGCCGCCGAGGCGGTCCCGGTCTCCCCGGTCTTCTTCGACGTGCTGTCGGTGGACGACCGCGACCTGCTCGACCTCCCGTTCGCCGAACGCCACGCGGAACTGGCCCGCCTGGTCCCGGAGCCGATGCGGGTGCGCCGGACGGTCGTCACCGGCCCGCAGGACGCGACGGCGGCGGAGGAGTTCTTGGCCGAGACCCTGCTGCGGGGCCACGAGGGAGTCGTCGTCAAGTCCCTGGACGCCCCCTACAGCGCGGGCCGGCGCGGTGCGTCCTGGCTGAAGGTCAAGCCGGTGCACACCCTCGACCTGGTGGTCCTGGCCGCCGAGTGGGGCCACGGCCGGCGCACCGGCAAGCTCTCCAACCTGCATCTGGGCGCCCGCACGGCCGACGGGGGCTTCGCCATGCTCGGCAAGACCTTCAAGGGCATGACCGACGCCATGCTCACCTGGCAGACCGGCCACCTGAAGTCCCTCGCCGAACGGGACGACGGCCACGTGGTCACCGTACGTCCCGAACTCGTCGTCGAGATCGCCTACGACGGTCTCCAGCGCTCCACCCGCTATCCGGCCGGGGTCACCCTCCGCTTCGCCCGTGTGGTCCGCTACCGACAGGACAAGCGGCCGGAGGAGGCCGACACCGTGCAGACCCTGCTGGCCGCCCATCCGGAGGTGCACCCGTGACGCAGAGACGGAGCGCGGGCCTGCTGCTGTTCCGCCGCACCGCCGACGGCACCCAGGTGCTGCTGGGCCATATGGGCGGTCCCTATTTCGCGAGGAAGGACGCCGGCGCCTGGACCGTCCCCAAGGGCGAGTACGAGCCGGACGAGCCCGCGTGGGACGCCGCCCGGCGAGAGTTCCGGGAGGAACTGGGGCTGGCCCCGCCCGACGGCGAGGCGATCGCGCTCGGCGAGGTCCGGCAGACGAACGGCAAGATCGTCACCGTCTGGGCCATCGAGGCGGATCTCGATCCGGCGGCGGTCGAACCCGGCACGTTCACCATGGAGTGGCCGCCCCGGTCCGGGCGGCGGCAGGAGTTCCCGGAGCTGGACCGGGTCGCCTGGTACGGCCTGGACCGGGCCCGCGCGGTGATCGTCACGGCGCAGGCCGCGTTCCTCGACCGGCTGGCGGAGCACTCGGCCTGACGCGCACGCGTTGCGGGCTCCCGTGCGGCGCGGGAAGGTCGAAGCACAGCCAGCTCTGCGGGAGGTCGGTCATGCCCATCGCGACGGTGAACCCGGCGAACGGCGAGACGCTTCGGACGTACGAGGCCATGGGCGAGGAGGAGCTGGAACGCCGGCTCCAGCTCGCCGAGGCCACGTTCCGTACGTACCGGACGACGCCGTTCGCGGAGCGGGCACGGCTGCTGAACCGGGCCGCCGAGCTGCTCGACGAGGACCAGCGGGACATCGGCCGCACGATGACCACCGAGATGGGCAAGCCGGTCAAACAGGCCCGCGCGGAGGCCGCGAAGTGCGCGAAGGCCATGCGCTGGTACGCCGAGCACGCGGCGGAGCTGCTGGCCGACGAGCATCCGGCCGAGGCCGACGTGAAGGACTCCGGGGCCTCGCGGGTCCTGGTCCGGTACCGGCCGCTGGGCCCCGTGCTCGCGGTGATGCCGTGGAACTTCCCGCTCTGGCAGGTGATCCGGTTCGCCGCGCCCGCGCTGATGGCGGGCAACGTCGGCCTGCTCAAACACGCCTCGAACGTCCCCCAGACGGCCCTGTATCTGGAGGACCTGTTCCACCGGGCCGGCTTCACCGAGGGCTGCTTCCAGACCCTGCTCGTCGGCGCGGGCGCGGTGGACGAGATCCTGCGCGACGAACGGGTGCGGGCGGCCACGCTGACCGGCAGCGAGCCGGCCGGCCGCGCCGTCGCCGCGACCTCCGGCGCGATGGTCAAGAAGACGGTCCTGGAGCTGGGCGGCAGCGACCCGTACGTGGTCATGCCGTCCGCCGACATCGACCGGGCCGCGCGGGTCGCCGTCACCGCCCGGGTGCAGAACAACGGCCAGTCGTGCATCGCCGCCAAGCGGTTCATCGTCCACTCGGACGTGTACGACGCGTTCGCCGAGCGCTTCACCGAAGGGATGAAGGCGCTGCGGGTCGGCGACCCGCTGGAGGAGGACACGGACGTCGGCCCGCTGGCGACCGAACAGGGCCGGGCCGACCTGGAGGAGCTGGTGGACGACGCGACCCGCAGCGGCGCCGACGTGCTGTGCGGGGGCGAACGCCCCGAGGGCGACGGCTGGTACTACCCGCCGACCGTCCTCGCCGGGGTCACCCGCGAGATGCGCATCCACCGCGAGGAGGCCTTCGGGCCTGTCGCGACCGTGTACCGCGCCGCCGACCTGGACGAGGCGATCCTCATCGCCAACGACTCCCCGTTCGGGCTGAGTTCGAACGTGTGGACGCGGGACGAGGCCGAGGTGGACCGGTTCGTCCGCGATCTGGAGGCCGGCAGCGTGTACGTCAACGGCATGACCGCGTCCCATCCCGCGTTCCCGTTCGGCGGCGTGAAGCGGTCCGGGTACGGGCGTGAGCTGTCCGGGCACGGAATCCGCGAGTTCTGCAACATCACCACGGTTTGGCACGGCGCGTGAGTGCCGCGCGGCTACGATCCCGGGTGTGAACCGCGAAGTGACCCTGCCTCTGATCGTCGACGACCGCGGGACCCTCCAGGTCACCGCGGCCGACGTGAGCAAGCTGCTGCGGACGTTGGGCGGTCGGTGGCTGCACCTCGTCGAGGCCGGGGCGGACGGGCTCGACGAGGACACGGTGGCCGCGCTCACCATCGAGCTGGCGAAGCTCGCCGACCGCATCGACGTGGCGTGCATCGCCCACAGCAGCGGGGGAACGTCCTAGGACCCGCCCGGCCGGACGGGTCCTGGCCGCCTCGGACGGCGCTACCGGATCGGCATCCCCGACAGCGTGCGCGCGATGACGAGCCGCTGGATCTCGCTGGTCCCCTCGAAGATCGTGTAGATCGCGCTGTCGCGGTGCATCCGCTCGACGGGGTACTCCCGCGTGTACCCGTTGCCACCGAGAATCTGGATCGCCTGGGCGGTGACCTTCTTCGCCGTCTCGCTCGCGTACAGCTTCGACATCGAGCCCTCGGCCGCGGTGAACGGCTTCCCGCTGATCGCCATCCAGGACGCGCGCCACACGAGCAGCCGCGCCGCGTCGATCTGCGTCCGCATGTCGGCCAGCTGGAAGGCGACGCCCTGGTTGTCGATGATCGGCCGTCCGAACTGCTCACGGGTCACGGCGTAGTCGAGGGCGACCTCGTAGGCGGCGCGGGCCGTGCCCACCGCCATGGCTCCCACCGCGGGGCGGCTGGCCTCGAAGGTCGCCATCGCCGCGTTCTTCACGCGCTCGCCGCCGGACTTCGCCCGCTCCCGGGCACGGGCCAGGCGCTCGTCCAGCTTCTCCTTGCCGCCGAGCAGGCAGGAACCGGGCACCCGGACCTGGTCGAGGATGACCTCGGCGGTGTGCGAGGCGCGGATGCCGTGCTTCTTGAACTTCTGGCCCTGGGCGAGGCCCGGGGTGCCCGGCGGGACGATGAAGGAGGCGTGGCCCTTGGAGCCCAGCTCCGCGTCGACGACGGCCACGACGACGTGGACGTTGGCGATACCGCCGTTGGTCGCCCAGGTCTTCGTGCCGTTGAGCACCCACTCGTCCGTGGCCTCGTCGTACACGGCACGCGTGCGCATGGAGGCCACGTCGGAGCCGGCGTCGGGCTCGGAGGAGCAGAACGCGGCGACCTTGACGTCGTTCGCGTCGCCGTACATCTGCGGGATCCAGGTGCCGATCTGTTCCTCGGTACCGTTGGCGAGGACGCCCACGGCGGCCAGACCGGTGCCCACGATCGACAGGGCGATGCCCGCGTCGCCCCAGAACAGCTCCTCCATCGCCATCGGGATGCCGAGCCCGGTGGGGTCGAAATACTGCTGGGCGTAGAAGTCGAGGGAGTAGATGCCCACCTTCGCGGCCTCCTGGATGACCGGCCAGGGAGTCTCCTCACGCTCGTCCCATTCGGCGGCCGCGGGTCGGATGACGTCGGCGGCGAAACCGTGCAGCCAGTCCCGGACCTCCTTCTGTTCGTCGTTGAGCTCCATGGTGAACTCGGCCATGTCCCCTCCAGCGGCGGGCGTGCGTGTTACTAGCGGTAACCTGAGTCTGTTACTCGCGGGTAAGAAATGTCAACTCCTGACGACAGCTCGGCATCCCGTTCGATGTCAGGCTGCTGTCAGGTGTTAGTTTGCGCAGGCGTCACCGAAACACCACGGGTGGGGAGAGCACATGGACACCACACAGCGGACCGAGCAGCAGCGATCGGCC
Organism: Streptomyces phaeofaciens; assembly: GCF_014648915.1. Lineage (GTDB taxonomy): Bacteria > Actinomycetota > Actinomycetes > Streptomycetales > Streptomycetaceae > Streptomyces > Streptomyces phaeofaciens. The sequence continues at coordinate 37,846 of NZ_BMSA01000017.1, forward strand.
GACCGCCGTCGGCGCGAACTGCTGGAGGCCGCGGACCGGGTGGTGCTGCGCGACGGTCCGCAGGCCTCCATGAACGCCATCGCGGCGGAGGCCGGCATCACGAAGCCGATCCTCTACCGCCACTTCGGTGACAAGGGCGGGCTCTACGCCGCCCTCGCCATGCGGCACACCGACGCGCTGCTGGCCTCGCTGCGGGCGGCGCTGGACGCCCCCGCCGAGCGGCGCGAGCGGGTCGAGGCGACCCTGGACACCTATCTCGCCGCCATCGAGGCCCGGCCCCAGGTCTACCGCTTCCTGATGCACCCCTCCGAGGGCGGCCAGGGCGGGGACCACGGCTTCGACGTGGGCAAGCACTCCGCGCCGCTGCTGCGCCGGATGGGCGAGGAACTCGCCCAGGTGATCGAGGAGCGCCTGGACCTCGGTCCCGGGACCCAGCAGCTGGCCCGCGTCTGGGGGCACGGGATCGTCGGGATGATGCACGCCGCCGGGGACTGGTGGCTCGGCGAGCGGCCCTGTTCCCGGGCCGAGCTGGTGCGGAGTCTGGCCGACCTGCTGTGGGGACGCCTCGCGGCCGCGGGGGACAAGGTCGGGGGACCCGGGTTCTGAGGGCCGCCCGGCGAGCGCGGGTCCGCCGCGGCGTGCCACGCCGCTCCCCGCGCCGCCAGGGCGCCCGGACGGCGCCCCGGGTCGTGGCCTAGCGGGACCAGGAGGCCCGCGCCACCTGGCGCGTCAGCCGGCGCTTGCGCCAGCCCTCCACCCGGTCCGCGTACACCATTCCGTCCAGATGATCGCACTCGTGTTGCAAGCATCTGGCAAAGAATCCCGTGCCGTGGACGCGCACGCGGTCGCCCGTCGCCGTGTACCCCTCGACCACCGCGTGGTCGTAGCGCTCCGTCCCCGCCTCCAGGCCCGGCAGGGACAGACAACCCTCGGGGCCGCGCAGGACGATGCCGTCCGCCTCCACCAGACGGGGGTTCACCACATGGCCCACATGGCGGACGTCCTCGTCGTCGGGGCAGTCGTAGACGAAGACCCGCAGCGCCTCGCCGACCTGGTTGGCGGCGAGGCCGACACCCTGGGCGGCGTACATCGTGGCGAACAGGTCCTCGACGAGGCGGGCGAGGCCGGGGCCGAAGTCGGTGACCTCGCGGCAGGGTTCCCGCAGGACGGGGTCACCGAGCAGAGTGAGGGGCCGGACGTGCCCGTGGGAGCCCGGGATGGAGCCGTGTCGCATGGCGGCAAGGGTACGGTCATTTCTGACACGCGCATGCCGCACGAGGCGTGAGGTGGAGCCGCGATTCGGGAGTGCGAATGGATCTCGATAGGCTGACCACCTACCACGTTGCCGTACGGCAGAGGCGCGGCGCGTACGCAAGGAGGATCGAGAACTGATGGCAGGCAACTCGGACCCGCTCACGCCGCGGGCAAAGATCGCCGTGACCGCGGGCAAGGCGGTCGCTGCGGCATCCCGTGCGGCCGGACGCGGCAGCGGCTCGGTGATCGGTGGCCGGGTGGCGCTCAAACTCGACCCCGACCTCCTCGCCCGGCTCGCCCAGAACCTGGATGTCATCCTGGTCTCGGCGACCAACGGGAAGACCACCACCACCCGGCTCATCGCCGAGGCCCTGCGGGCCGCCGGGCCCGTCGTGTCCAACGCGCTGGGCGCCAACATGCCGGCCGGCATCACCTCGGCGCTCGCGGGCGGCTCGGAGGCCAAGTACGGCGTCATCGAGGTCGACGAGAAGTACCTCGCGGGCGTCGCCCGGGACACCGACCCCAAGTGCATCGCCCTGCTGAACCTCTCCCGCGACCAGCTGGACCGCGCCGCCGAGACCCGCATGCTCGCGGAGAACTGGCGTGAGGGACTGGCCGGCTCCAAGGCGGTCGTCGTCGCCAACGCCGACGACCCGCTGGTGGTGTGGGCCGCGTCCTCCTCCCCCAACGTGGTGTGGGTGGCCGCCGGGCAGATGTGGAAGGACGACGCCTGGTCGTGCCCGTCCTGCGGCGGTGTCATGCAGCGCCCGGGCGACGACTGGTTCTGCGGCGAGTGCGGCTTCCGCCGGCCCCAGCCGAGCTGGGCGCTGTCCGGGGACCACGTGCTCGACCCGCACGGGTCCGCCTGGCCCATCCACCTCCAGCTGCCGGGACGCGCCAACAAGGCCAACGCCGCCTCCTCCGCCGCCGTGGCCGCCGTGTTCGGTGTGCCGCCGCAGGTCGCGCTGGAGCGCATGTACCAGGTGCAGGCCGTGGCCGGCCGCTACGACGTCGTCCAGTTCATGGAACGCGACCTGCGGCTGCTGCTCGCCAAGAACCCCGCGGGCTGGCTCGAGACGTTCAGCCTGATCGATCCCGCGCCGGCCCCGGTGATCCTCTCCGTGAACGCGCGCGGCGCCGACGGCACGGACACCTCCTGGCTGTGGGACGTGGACTACACCCGGCTGAGCGGCCACCCGATCTTCGTCATCGGTGACCGCAAGCTGGACCTCGCGGTCCGCCTCGAGGTGGCGAACCAGCACTTCCAGGTGTGCGAGAGCGTCGACCAGGCCGTGCAGCTGTGCCCGCCCGGCCGGATCGAGGTCATCGCGAACTACACCGCGTTCCAGGACCTGCGCCGCCGCGTCGGCAACTGACCACGAACCGACCAAGAAGGGCGCCCACTTCATGAGCGACAACCAGCTGCGGATCGTCTGGGTCTACCCGGACCTGCTGAGCACCTACGGCGACCAGGGCAACGTCCTGGTCGTGGAGCGCCGGGCGCGGCAGCGCGGCCTCGACGTGGCCCGCCTCGACGTGCGCAGCGACCAGCCGATCCCGACGTCCGGCGACATCTACTTCATCGGCGGCGGCGAGGACCGGCCGCAGCGGCTCGCGGCGGAGCGGCTGCGGCGTGACGCGCACCTGTACCAGGCGGTGCAGAACGGCGCGATCGTGTTCGCGGTCTGCGCCGGCTACCAGATCCTGGGCCACGAGTTCGTCAACGACCTCGGTCAGCGCGAGCCCGGCCTCGGGCTGCTCGACGTCACCACGGTGCGCGGCGAGGGCGAGCGGTGCGTCGGTGACGTCCTCGCGGACATCGACCCCCGGCTCGGTCTGCCGCAGCTGACCGGCTTCGAGAACCACCAGGGCGTCACCCACCTCGGCCCGACCGCCCGCCCGCTCGCCCGCGTCCAGATCGGCAAGGGCAACGGCACCGGCGACGGGACGGAGGGGGCGTACAACGACACCGTGTTCGGCACGTACATGCACGGTCCGGTGCTCGCCCGCAACCCGCTCATCGCGGACCTGCTGCTGAAGCTGGCGCTCGACGTGAACGCGCTCCCGCCGACCGACGACCGCTGGTACGAGGCGCTGCGCGGCGAGCGCATCGCCTCGGCGCAGCAGCCCGCCTAGCCGTTCGGGCGACCGCCTGCCCGACTGTACGTTCACCTGATGGTCAGGGTGCCGTCAGCAGCCCGTCTGACGGTACATCCGCACAGGTGAGCAGGCACGTCCAGCAGGCGGACGCGTGCTTCGGCCCCGCCCCCTGATGCCGCTAGGGTGGCGGGGATTCGAGCCGGACGACGTGGTCCGGATCCGGCCCTCGTGGAGAAGGTTGTTTCGGGCTATGCGCATTGGTGTCCTCACGTCCGGCGGCGACTGCCCCGGCCTGAACGCCGTCATCCGGTCCGTCGTGCACCGCGCCGTGGCCGACCACGGCGACGAGGTCATCGGCTTCCGGGACGGCTGGAAGGGCCTTCTGGAGTGCGACTACCTCAAGCTCGACCTCGAGGCGGTGGGCGGCATCCTCGCCCGCGGCGGCACCATCCTCGGCTCCTCCCGGGTCCAGCCCTCGCATCTGCGGGACGGCGTGGAGCGGGCGAAGGGCCACCTCCAGGAACTCGGCCTCGACGCGATCATCCCGATCGGCGGTGAGGGCACGCTGAAGGCGGCCCGGCTGATGTCCGACAGCGGACTGCCCGTCGTCGGCGTGCCGAAGACCATCGACAACGACATCGCCGTCACCGACGTCACCTTCGGCTTCGACACGGCCGTCGGGGTCGCGACCGAGGCCCTCGACCGGCTGAAGACCACCGCCGAGTCCCACCAGCGGGTGCTGGTCGTCGAGGTCATGGGCCGGCACACCGGCTGGATAGCGCTTCAGTCCGGCATGGCGGCGGGCGCCCACGCCATCGTCGTACCGGAACGTCCCTTCGACATCGAGGAGCTGGCCCGGCGGGTCGGCGAGCGGTTCGAGGCGGGCAAGCGGTTCGCGATCGTCGTCGCGGCGGAGGGCGCCAAGCCGCTGCCCGGCACCATGGCCTTCGACGAGGGCGGCAAGGACATCTACGGGCACGAGCGGTTCGCGGGGATCGCGCGGCAGCTGTCCATCGAGCTGGAGAACCGGCTCGGCAAGGAAGCCCGGCCGGTCATCCTGGGGCATGTGCAGCGCGGCGGGACACCGACCGCCTACGACCGGGTGCTGGCGACCCGGTTCGGGTGGCACGCGGTGGAGGCCGTGCACCGGGGCGAGTTCGGCAACATGACGGCGCTCCGTGGCACGGACATCGTGATGGTGCCGCTCTCCGAGGCCGTGGAGACGCTGAAGACCGTTCCGGCGGAGCGGTACGCGGAAGCGGAGTGCGTGCTGTAGCCCGCGTAGGTCCAGTGGCCCCCGGTGACGGAAGTCGCCGGGGGCTTCTCTACTCTTGGGGGCGGCTGGAAACGTACGAACCCCCCACGAATCAGGAGCCTACGGAATGGATCACGGCGGGCACGGCATGACGACGGATCTGCCGCCGTTCACGCTGGGGCGGGGGCTCCAGTGGTCGGCGGATCCGTTCTTCCTCGTCGCCTGTGTGCTGGGGCTCGGGCTGTACGCCTGGGGCGTCGTGCGGCTGCGGCGCCGGGGCGACGCCTGGCCGGTCGGGCGGACCGTGTCGTACGTCGTCGGCGTGCTGACCATCGCGCTGGTGATGTGCACGCGGCTGAACGACTACGGGATGGTCATGTTCAGCGTGCACATGGTGCAGCACATGGTGATCAGCATGCTGTCGCCGATCCTCATCCTGCTCGGCGCGCCCGTCACGCTCGCGCTGCGCGCGCTGCCGGCGGCGGGCCGGGGACGCAAGGGGCCGCGTGAGCTGCTGCTGATGCTGCTGCACAGCCGGTACATGCGGATCATCACGCACCCCGTGTTCACCATCCCGCTGTTCATCGCCTCGCTCTACGCGCTGTACTTCACCCCGATCTTCGACTTCCTGATGGGCTCCGGCGCGGGCCACATCGCGATGATGGTGCACTTCCTCGCGGTCGGTGTCGTGTTCTTCTGGCCGATCATCGGCGTGGACCCCGGGCCGAACCGGCCGGGGTACCTGATGCGGATGCTGGAGCTGTTCGCGGGCATGCCGTTCCACGCGTTCTTCGGCATCGCGCTGATGATGGCGTCCCAGCCGATGGTGAAGACGTTCGAGAACCCGCCCGCCTCGCTGGGCATCGACGCGCTGGCCGACCAGACGGCGGCGGGCGGTATCGCCTGGGCGTTCAGCGAGGTCCCGTCGGTGCTGGTGCTGATCGCACTGCTGTTCCAGTGGTACGGCTCCGAGCAGCGGCAGGCCAAGCGCCAGGACCGGGCCGCGGACCGCGACGGGGACAAGGAGCTGGCGGCCTACAACGCCTATCTTGCGTCACTCGACGCACGCGGACGCTGATCCCGGGGCACCATGGAGAAGGACTCGCCCTGTGGGGGGCGGGCCTTCAGGAGGGTGTCGCGATGGCCGGTTCCACGGACAGCTCCACGAAGACCATGGGGGTGCTCACCCTCGGCGGACTCGTCGTGGTGACCGCCTACACGGTGGCGCTCGGCAGCAACGGCTGGCTGTGGTTCGGCTGGGTGGTGCTCGGACTGATCACGCTCGCGATGATCGTGCTGAAGACCGGCTGATCACTCGGGCAGGACCCGGGCCGCCGAGTGCACGCCCGGCTGGTATTTCGGGACCCGGGTGGTGATCTTCATGCCCGCGCCGACGGCCGTCTCGATCACCAGGCCGTAGTCGTCGCCGTACACCTGGCGGAGCCGGTCGTCGACGTTGGACAGGCCGATGCCGCCGGAGGGGCTGACCTCGCCGGCCAGGATGCGGCGCAGCAGGACGGGGTCCATACCGGCGCCGTCGTCCTCGATGACGACCAGGGCCTCGGCGCCGGCGTCCTGCGCGGTGATCTGGATGTGGCACGTGTCCGCCTTGCCCTCCAGGCCGTGCTTGACGGCGTTCTCCACGAGCGGCTGGAGACAGAGGAAGGGCAGGGCGACCGGGAGGACCTCCGGGGCGATCTGGAGGGTGACGGCGAGGCGGTCGCCGAAGCGGGCTCGCACGAGCGCCAGGTAGTGGTCGATGGCGTGGAGTTCGTCGGCGAGGGTGGTGAAGTCGCCGTGCCGCCGGAACGAGTAGCGGGTGAAGTCGGCGAACTCCAGCAGCAGCTCGCGGGCGCGTTCGGGGTCGGTGCGGACGAAGGACGCGATCACCGCGAGCGAGTTGAAGATGAAGTGCGGGGAGATCTGGGCGCGCAGGGCCTTGATCTCCGCCTCGATCAGTTTCGTACGGGACTGGTCGAGGTCGGCCAGTTCCAGCTGGACGCTCACCCAGCGGGCCACCTCGCCGGCCGCGCGGACCAGGACGGCGGACTCGCGGGGCGCGCAGGCGACGAGGGCGCCGTGCACCCGGTCGTCGACGGTGAGCGGGGCGACGACCGCCCAGCGGACCGGGCAGTCGGCGTGGTCGCAGGTGAGCGGGAAGGCCTCGCCCCGGCCGCTGTCCAGGGGGCCGGCGAGCCGTTCCATGATCTCGGCGCGATGGTGGCCTCCGACGCCGTCCCAGGTCAGGACACCTTCCCGGTCGGTCAGACAGAGGGCGTCGGTGCCGAGCAGGGTGCGCAGGCGGCGGGCCGATCGGCGGGCCGTCTCCTCGGTCAGGCCCGCGCGCAGCGGGGGTGCGGCGAGGGAGGCGGTGTGCAGGGTCTGGAACGTGGCGTGCTCGACGGGGGTGCCGAGGCCGCCCAGGTTCTGGGGGCGGGCGGTGCGGCGGCCCAGCCAGAGGCCGAGGGCGAGGAAGGGGAGGATCGCGATGCACAGGCCCGCCAGGAAGTCGCTCACGCCTCGATCTCCCGGGCCTTGAGGTCCTTCGCCGCCCGGCGTTCTTCCGTCGCCCGCCGCTCCTCGGTCGCCCGGCGTTCCTCCGCGCGCAGTTCCTCGGGGAGGTGGAAGCGCGCCAGGATGGCCGCGGTGCCGGGCGGGACCCGGCCGGGGGTGGCCAGGGAGACCAGGACCATCGTCAGGAAGCCCAGCGGTACCGACCACAGCGCGGGCCAGGCGAGCAGCGCGTGCAGTCCGCCCGTGACCGGCAGGCCCGCCATGGTCGCGGCGACGGCCACGAACGCCGAGCCGCCGCCCACCAGCATCCCGGCGGCCGCCCCGGGCGGGGTCAGCCGGCGCCACCAGATGCCGAGCACGAGCAGCGGACAGAAGGAGGAGGCCGACACCGCGAAGGCCAGCCCCACCGCGTCCGCCACCGGCAGCCCGCCCACCAGCAGGCTCGCCGCGAGCGGGACGGCCATGGCGAGGCCGGTGCCCAGCCGGAAGTGCCGCACGCCCCGGGTCGGCAGCACGTCCTGGGCGAGCACCCCGGCCACGGCCATGGTCAGCCCGGACGCCGTGGACAGGAACGCGGCGAACGCTCCCCCGGCCACCAGCGCGCCCAGCAGGTCGCCGCCCAGACCGCCGATCACCCGGTCGGGCAGCAGCAGGACGGCGGCGTCGGCGTCCCCGGTGAGGGCCAGTTCGGGGGCGTACACGCGGCCGAGGGCACCGTAGACGGGCGGCAGCAGGTAGAAGCCGCCGATCAGGGCGAGGACGGCGACGGTGGTGCGGCGGGCGGCGACGCCGTGCGGGCTGGTGTAGAAGCGGACGACGACGTGCGGCAGGCCCATGGTGCCGAGGAAGGTGGCGAGGATCAGCCCGTACGTGGCGTACAGCGGGCGTTCCTCGCGGCCCGCGGCGAGCGAGGTGGACATGCCGCCGTTGCTGCCGCGCTCGGCGGTGGGGACGGGGGTGCCCCGCGCGAAGGTGAGCCGGGTGCCCGCGTCGATGCGATGGGTGCCGGCGGGCAGGCGCAGCACGGTGCCGTCGTGCGGGCGGCCGTCGACCGTGCCGTCCACGGTGACGGTGAGCGGGCGGTCCAGCCGCAGGTCGAGGGTGTCGTCGACGCGTACGCTCCGCTGCTCGCGGAAGGCGGGCGGTTCGTCGAAGGCGCGCCGGGCGCCGCCGTCGCCCTGCCAGGCGAGGACCAGGAAGAGGGCCGGCACCAGGAGGGCGGTGAGCTTGAGCCAGTACTGGAAGGCCTGGACGAACGTGATGCTGCGCATGCCGCCCGCGGCGACGATCGCGGTGACCACGACGGCGACGATCAGGCCGCCGGCGGAGTCGGGCGCCCCGGTGAGGACGGTCAGGGTGAGCCCGGCGCCCTGGAGCTGGGGCAGCAGGTAGAGCCAGCCGACACCGACCACGAAGGTGCCCGCGAGCCGCCGTACCGCCTGGGAGGCGAGGCGGGCCTCGGCGAAGTCCGGGAGGGTGTAGGCACCGGAGCGGCGCAGCGGGGCGGCGACGAACAGGAGCAGGACCAGGTATCCGGCGGCGTACCCGACCGGGTACCAGAGCATGTCCGGGCCCTGGACGAGGACCAGGCCCGCGATACCGAGGAAGGAGGCGGCGGAGAGGTACTCGCCGCTGATGGCCGCCGCGTTGAGACGGGGGCCGACGGTGCGGGAGGCGACGTAGAAGTCGGAGGTGGTGCGGGAGATGCGCAGCCCGAAGGCACCGACGAGGACGGTCGCCACGACGACCAGGGCGACGGCGGGAACGGCGTAGGCGGAGTTCATCGGCCGGCGGCCCTCACTTGTCCTCGACCAGGCGTACGAAGTCCCGTTCGTTGCGCTCGGCCCGGCGGACGTACCAGCGGGCGAGCAGGACGAGCGGGAGGTAGAGGCCGAAGCCGAGGACGGCCCACTCCAGGCGGTGGGCGTCGGGCATCGCCGCGAAGAGCAGCGGCAGCGGGCCGACGAGCAGGGCGAGGACCGCGAACACCGTGAGGGCGGCGCGCAGCTGGGAGCGCATCAGGGAGCGGACATAGGTGTGCCCGAGAGTGGTCTGCTCGTCTATCTCGGTGCGCGGGCGGTAGTAGCCGGAGGCATGGGGGTACCGCCCGCGCGAGCGAAGCCGAGCGTGGGGGAGAACGCGGCGGGGCGGGCCGGTGACGACGACGCGGCGCTCGGCGGGGTCCTGGCCGGGCACCGTCACGGCCTCCGCATCAGCAGGTCCCGCAGTTCGCGGGCGTGGCGGCGGCTGACCTGGAGTTCCTCGCCGCCGACCAGGACGCTGACCGTGCCGGCGTCCAGGCGGAGTTCCCCTATGTGGCGCAGGGCGACGAGATGGCGGCGGTGGATGCGGACGAAGCCGCGGGCGCGCCAGCGCTCCTCCAGGGTGGACAGGGGTATGCGGACGAGGTGGCTGCCGCGGTCGGTGTGCAGCCGGGCGTAGTCGCCCTGGGCCACGACATGGGTGATGTCGTCGACGGCGACGAACCGGGTGACCCCGCCCAGCTCCACGGATATGTGGTCCGGGTCGGGTTCGTGCACCGGGATGCGGGGTGCGGCGCCCCGCAGTTCGACGGCCCGGCGGACGGCCTCGGCGAGGCGCTCCTTGCGGACGGGTTTGAGGACGTAGTCGACGGCCTTGAGGTCGAAGGCCTGGACGGCGAAGTCCTCGTGGGCGGTGACGAACACGACCAGCGGCGGCCGGGCGAAGCCGGTGAGCAGCCGGGCCAGGTCGAGGCCGTCGAGGCCGGGCATCTGGATGTCGAGGAAGACGACGTCGACGGCCTCGGGTCCGTCGGGTCCTGAGGCCAGGGCGCGGTTGATGCGGCGCAGCGCCTCGGTCGCGTCGCCGGCGCCCTCCACGCTGCCGATGCGGGGGTCGGCGTTGAGGAGGTACAGCAACTCCTCCAGCGAGGGGCGTTCGTCGTCGACGGCGAGGGCGCGCAGCATGAACGTGGAGTGTAGGGGCGATCCGCGCGCCTGGACACGTACCGGGGTGTGGACGTACGTGCTGGATACAGTGCCCCCATGAACAGCGTGCCCGGCCCGTTCGACGAGCTCGACCGGAAGATCATCACCGCTCTGATGGCGAACGCCAGGACGAGCTTCGCCGAGATCGGCGCGGCGATCGGCCTGTCCCCGACGGCGGTCAAACGCCGGGTGGACCGGCTGCGGGACACCGGGGTGATCACGGGGTTCACGGCCACGGTGAAGCCCTCGGCGCTGGGCTGGCGCACGGAGGCGTACGTGGAGGTGTACTGCGAGGGGGCCGCCCCTCCCCGGCGGCTCGCGGAGGTGGTGCGCAACCATCCGGAGATCACCGCGGCGATGACCGTGACGGGCGGGGCCGACGCGCTGCTGCATGTGCGGGCGCGGGACGTGGAGCACTTCGAGGAGGTGCTGGAGCGGATCCGGGTGGAGCCGTTCATCCGGAAGACGATCAGTGTGATGGTGCTGTCGCACCTGCTGCCGGAGAGCCCCGAGGCGGGGGCGAACCAGCTCGCACCGGACGTGCGCTGAGAGCGGGCAAGACGCAGCATTCCTGCGTGGACACGCAGCTCCTGTCGCTTGTCGGGCGTATCCGTCACTTCTTACCGTGGTGTCAACCCTCAGTCGACACCGTTGGAAGAAGCGGAGGAACCCCTCTGTGTCCGAAAGCCGTGCGCTGCGCCCCCGGCGCTTTCTCGTCTGCGAACCCAGACACTTCGCCGTGCAGTACGCGATCAATCCCTGGATGCATCCCGACACCCCCGTCGACGTCGACCTCGCCCAGGAGCAGTGGCAGGCGCTGATCCGCGCCTACCGGGCCCACGGCCACACCGTGGACACCGTGGAGCCGGCTCCGGGCCTCCCCGACATGGTCTTCGCCGCGAACTCGGCGGTCGTCGTCGGCGGCCGCGTCTTCGGCTCCCTGTTCCACGCGCCCGAGCGGCGCCCGGAGTCCGTGCACTACGACACCTGGTTCAAGGCCGCCGGGTACGAGGTGTACCGGCCCGAGTCCGTCTGCGAGGGCGAGGGCGACCTCGTCTGGACGGGCCGCTACCTGCTGGCCGGCACCGGTTTTAGGACCACCCGGGAGGCGCACCGCGAGGTGCAGGAGTTCTTCGGCCACCCGGTGATCAGCCTGACGCTGGTGGACCCGCACTTCTACCACCTGGACACCGCCCTGTTCGTGCTCGACGAGGAGAACGTCGCCTACTTCCCGGAGGCGTTCTCGCCCGGCAGCCGTGAGGTGCTCACCCGGCTGTTCCCGGACGCGGTCCTGGCGACCCGGGACGACGCGCTGGCGTTCGGGCTGAACTCCGTCTCCGACGGCCGCCATGTCTTCATCGCGCCGCAGGCCGAGGCGCTCGCCGCCCGGCTCGGCGAGCACGGCTACCTCCCCGTCCCCGTCGACCTGTCCGAGCTGCACAAGGCCGGCGGTGGCATCAAGTGCTGCACCCAGGAGATCCGCTCATGACCGCGCCCGCACGCACCCGTACCTCCGGCGACCTCATCCGCGCCGAGGAGCCGGTCCTCGCGCACAACTACCACCCGCTGCCCGTGGTCGTCGCGCACGCCGAGGGCGCCTGGGTGGAGGACGTCGAGGGCCGCCGCTACCTCGACATGCTGGCGGGCTATTCGGCCCTCAACTTCGGCCACCGCCACCCGCTGCTGATCGAGGCGGCGCACCGCCAGCTGGACCGCCTCACCCTGACCTCCCGCGCCTTCCACAACGACCGGCTCGCCGAGTTCGCCGAGCGGCTCGCGGAGTTGACCGGCCTGGACATGGTGCTGCCGATGAACACCGGCGCCGAGGCGGTGGAGAGCGGCATCAAGGTGGCCCGCAAGTGGGCGTACGAGGTGAAGGGCGTCCCCGCCGACCGCGCGACGATCGTGGTCGCCGCGGAGAACTTCCACGGCCGTACGACGACGATCGTGAGCTTCTCCACGGACGAGACGGCCCGGACGGGCTTCGGACCGTTCACCCCGGGCTTCCGGATCGTGCCGTACAACGACCTGGCCGCGCTGGAGGCGGCGGTCGACGGGACGACGGCGGCGGTGCTGATCGAGCCGATCCAGGGCGAGGCCGGGGTCGTCGTCCCCGACGACGGCTATCTGGCCGGGGTCCGCGAGCTGACCCGCCGCAACAACTGCCTGTTCATCGCGGACGAGATCCAGTCCGGGCTCGGGCGGACCGGCCGGACGCTCGCCGTTCAGCACGAGGACGTCGTCCCGGACGTGGTGCTGCTCGGCAAGGCGCTGGGCGGCGGGATCGTGCCGGTGTCGGCGGTGGTGGCCCGGCGCGAGGTGCTGTCGGTGCTGCGGCCGGGCGAGCACGGCTCGACGTTCGGCGGCAACCCGCTGGCGGCGGCGGTCGGCACGGCGGTGGTGGAGCTGCTGGAGACGGGCGAGTTCCAGCGGCGGGCGACGGAGTTGGGCGGTGTCCTGCGGGACGGTCTGACCGGACTGGTCGGCCACGGTGTCGTCGGCTTCCGCTCGCGCGGGCTGTGGGCGGGCGTCGACGTCGACCCGGCTCTCGGCACCGGCCGCGAGGTCAGCGAGCGTCTGATGCGCGAGGGCGTCCTGGTGAAGGACACCCACGGCTCGACGATCCGGCTGGCGCCGCCGCTGACCGTCACCGAGGAGGAACTGCGTTCGGCGCTCGGCTCGTTGCAGAAGGTCCTGACCCGGGGGGCCTGAGCGGGCGGCCCCCGGCCGGTTCGCGGCCGGGGGCTCCCGGGTGGCTCGGTCGTCGTCGTGCGGGCAGGGTGAAGACTGAGTCAGGAGGTGGTAGACCACTCTCAGCGACAGAGAGGTCGGCCGTGGGCACACACGACGAGGACGAGGTTGCCCGTCGGCGGTTCGACGTGGCCGACGCCGCGCCCCTGCTGCTCGACGCCCGGGGCGTGGTGACGAGCTGGACCAGCGGCGCCGAGCGCCTGCTGGGCCGTCCGGCCGCCGAGGCGGTGGGCCGGAACCTGGCCGCGCTGCTGACCGACGGGGACGCCGGGCGGGTACCGGCCCTCCTGGAACGGTCACGCCGTGAGGGCGGCTGGGCGGGACTGCTCACGGCCCGCCACCTGGACGGCCGCCCGGTGCCGGTCATGGCCCGGATCAGCCCGGCCGACGAGACCGGCGGCCCGGCGCGCTCGCTGGTGCTGCTGAGCGAGCTGGGCGACGCCCCCGGCTGGAACATGAACCGCTCGATGCTGGAGCAGATGGTGGACGGCTCCCCCGTCGGCATCGCGGTCGTCGACACCGACCTGCGTTTCGTCTGGTCGAACGCCGCGCTCGCCCGGTTCGGCGGTGGCCCGCCGGGACAGCGGCTGGGGCTGCGGGTCGCGGACGTCCAGCCCGGCCTGGACTCCGAGGCCGTCGAGGCCCAGATGCGGCGGGTGCTGGCGACCGGCGAACCCGTCGTCGGCTACGAGCATCTGATGCGGCTGCGCAGCGCGCCGCACCGCGAGACGGCGCACATGATGTCGTTCACCCGGCTCGACGACGACCGGGGTCACCCGATGGGCCTCTACTACATGGTCGTCGACATCACCGACCGCCATCGGGCCCGGCAGCGGCTCGCCCTGCTGGACCGGGCCGGACGCCGGATCGGCCGCAGCCTGGACATCACCCGCACCGCGCAGGAGCTGGCCGACGTGACGGTCCCCGAGTTCGCGGACGCGGTCACGGTGGACCTGCTGGAGCCCGTCCTGTGGGGCGCGGAACCGGCCGGGGCGCCGGTGGCGGGCGGCGCCGCGACGGAGGGCGTCTCGCTGCGCCGGGCGGGGCTGCGGACGGGCGGCGACACCCCGGACACCCCGGGCTCCCCGGGAAGCACCGGTTCCGCGGAATCCCCGAGCACTCCGGTTTCCCCGGGTTCCCCGGGCTCCCCCGAATCCCCCGGTCCCCCCGCGGTGTTCTACCCCGTCGGCTCTCCCCCGGCCCGGTGTCTGACCACCGGGCGCCCGTGGCGGGCCGAGCGGGTCGAGGCGCGCCACGGGACCTGGGCCCGGTGCCTGCCCACGACGGAGCCGGCGGCGGGGGCCGGGACGGCGGACGCGCCGCCGGTCAGTGTGCTGATCGTGCCGGTGCGGGCCCGCGGCGCCACGCTGGGCGTGACGACCTTCGTGCGGCGGCACGGGCAGGAGGCGTTCGACGAGGACGAGGTGGCGCTGGCCGAGGATCTCGTCTCGCGGGCCGCCGTCTGCGTGGACAACGCCCGCCGGTACACGCGCGAGCGCGACGCGGCCCTGGTGCTCCAGCGCAACCTGCTCCCCCACCGGCTGCCCGAGCAGGACGCCGTGGAGGTGGCCGCCTGCTACCGCCCGGCCGACGTGCTGACCGGCCTCGGCGGCGACTGGTACGACCTCATCCCCCTGTCGGCGGGCCGGGTGGCGCTCGTCGTGGGCGAGGTGCCCGGCCACGGCATCGACGCCGCGGCCGCGATGGGCCGGGTACGGACCGCCGTGCGCACCCTGGCCGCCCTGGACCTGCGGCCGGACGAGGTGCTCGCCCATCTGGACGACCTGGTGGCCCGGATGGCGCACGAGGAGGGCCTGGCGTCCGACGGGTCGGACGGCACCCGGACCGTGGGCGCCGGGTGCCTGTACCTCGTCTACGACCCCGTCGACGGGAGTTGCGCGATGGCCGCCGCCGGGCATCCCGCACCGGCCGTCGTCCTGCCCGACGGGAGCGTCACGTTCGTCGAGCTGCCGCAGGGGCCGCCGCTCGGCGCGGGCGGGCTGCCGTTCGAGTCGGCCGAGGTGACCCTGCCCGAGGGCAGCACGCTCGCGCTGCACACGGACGGTCTGCTGGCCCGGTCCGTGGCCGGCGCGGAGTCCGCGCCGGCCACGGACCGGGAGCGGCTGCGGCGGGCGCTGGAGCGCCGCGAGGCCACGCTCGACCTGCGCTGCCGCAACGTGATCGACGCCCTGGTGCCGGACCGTCCGTACGACGACGTGGCGCTGCTGATGGCCCGTACCCGCCGGCTGGCCGCGGACCAGGTGGCGGACTGGGAGCTGCCGGCCGATCCGGCGGCGGTCGCCGAGGCCCGCAAGACCGCGAGCCGCCGGCTGGCGGACTGGGGGCTCGCGGAGCTGTCGTTCACCACCGAGCTGGTCGTGAGCGAGCTGGTCACCAATGCCATCCGGTACGCGGCGGGCCCGATCCGGCTGCGGCTGATCCGTGAGCGGACGCTGGTCTGCGAGGTGTTCGACGGCGGGGCCACCGCGCCTCACCTGCGGCATCCGCGCACCACGGACGAGGGCGGCCGCGGTCTGCTGCTGGTCTCCCAGGTGTCCCAGCGCTGGGGCACCCGCTTCCTGCCCGAGGGCAAGGTCATCTGGGCCGAGCAGTCGCTCACGGACCCCGGCGTGTGACACACGGGCCGCCGGACATCACCTCGCGTGAGAAAATGACGCAATACCGGCGGATGGGGCGTAAGCCATGAACGACTCGGCGATCGACTACGCGGCGGTGTTCCAGGCCCTGCCCGGCATGGTGGCACTGCTGACCCCGGAGCTGGTGTACGCGGACGCCAACGAGGAGTTCCTCCGCGTGTCCGGCCGCCGGCGCGAACAGATGATCGGCCGGTACCTGTTCGACGTGTTCCCGGACAATCCCAACGACCCCGGCGCGAGCGGCATCCGCAATCTGCACGCCTCGCTGCAACGCGTTCTGGTCACCGGTGAGCGGGACGCCATGGCCCTCCAGCGGTACGACGTCGAGGACCCCGACCGGCCCGGGGAGTGGGACGAGCGCTACTGGAGCCCGGTCAACGCGCCGGTGTTCGGCCCGGACGGCTCGGTGGTGCTGCTGGTGCACCGGGTCGAGGAGGTCACCGAGCTGATCCGGGCCCGCGGCGCGCGCGGTGCGGTCCGTCCTGCCTCCCGGGGCCGGGTGCTGGAGGCCGAGCTGTACACCCGTGCCCGTGAGCTCCAGGAGCTCAACGAGCGGCTGCGGCTGGCCCACGCCCGTGAACGCGAGGTGGCGCTCGCCCTCCAGGAGGCGATGCTGCCCGCCCGCCCGGCGGTCGGCCATCGCCGGGCGGCCGTTCGCTACCGGCCCGCGGTCGGCGCGCTGAACGTGTGCGGGGACTGGTACGACCTGGTCGACCTGGTCGGCGGCAACCGTATCGGGGTGTCGGTCGGGGACGTGGTGGGGCACGGGCTGGAGGCGGCCGGGGTGATGGGCCAGCTGCGCAGCGCGCTCACCGCGGCCTCCCGGGTCGCCGAGGGGCCGGCCGAGGCCCTCAACGTCCTCGGACGGTACGCCCATGTGGTGGACGGCGCCGAGGCGGCGACCGCGGTCACCACGTTCATCGACTTCGACCGCCACACCATCACGTACAGCAGCGCGGGGCATCCGCCGCCGGTGCTCGTGCACGCCGACGGCCGGGTGGAGTTGCTCGACGGGGCCACCGACCCGCCGCTCGACGCCCGCCCCGACCCGGTCCCGCGGCCGCAGGCGTGCGTCTCCTACGCCGACGGCGCCACGCTCGCGCTCTACACGGACGGGCTGGTGGAGCGCCGGCACGAGGACATCGACACCGGCGTGAACCGGCTCGCCGACGCCCTCGCCCGCCATCGCGACGCCGACCCCGAGTCGCTGGCCGACGCCGTCCTGTTGGAGCTCCTGCCGCCCGGCGGCGCCACGGACGACACCGCCCTGGTGGTCGTCCGGCTGTGACGGTCCGACGGGTGTCCGGCACGGTTCCGGCCGACCCCGCCTGCGCCTACACTGGCAGCCCGCACCATGCCAGTTGACCTGCTGGAACACGGCGGCGGCAGCGGTCCGCCAGGTTGAGGAGCGATCCCCTTGTTCTACTACCTCCTGAAGTACGTGGTGTTGGGGCCGCTGCTCAAACTGGTCTTCCGTCCTCGTATAGAAGGCCTGGAGCACGTCCCGGAGTCGGGAGCGGCGATCGTCGCCGGCAACCACCTGTCGTTCTCGGACCACTTCCTGCTGCCCGCGGTGCTGAAGCGGCGCATCACGTTCCTGGCCAAGGCCGAGTACTTCACCGGTCCCGGCATCAAGGGGCGGCTGACCGCGACCTTCTTCCGCAGCGCCGGGCAGATCCCGGTCGACCGCTCCGGCAAGGAGGCCGGCCAGGCCGCGATCCGCGAGGGCCTGGGCGTGCTGAGCAAGGACGAGCTGCTCGGCATCTACCCGGAGGGCACCCGCTCGCACGACGGCCGTCTCTACAAGGGCAAGGTCGGCGTGGCGGTGATGGCCCTGAAGGCCCGGGTGCCGGTGATCCCCTGCGCGATGATCGGCACCTTCGAGGCGCAGCCGCCCGGCAAGGTCGTCCCCACCCTGCACCCGGTGCGCATCCGCTTCGGCGAGCCCCTCGACTTCTCCCGCTACGAGGGCATGGAGAACGAGAAGGCGATCCTGCGCGCCGTCACCGACGAGATCATGTACGCGATCCTGACCCTGTCCGAGCAGGAGTACGTCGACCAGTACGCGGCCGTGGTCAAGGCGGAGGAGGCGGCGGCCAAGGAGAAGGCGCGCAAGTTCCCGCGGATGCCGCTGCGTTGAGGGCCGGGAAGCGCCGAGCCTGCGGGAAGCACGGGAACCCCGGGAAGCACGGACGAGGGGCGGCCGGTGTGATCCGGCCGCCCCTCGTCGTCGTACGGCGGTGCGTTACGGCTTCGGCGTGGCGTGCGGCGCGCAGGTCACGTCCGCGGTGTCCAGCTTGCCGGTGAGGAGATAGGCGTCGACCCGCTCGTTGACGCAGGGGTTGACCAGGCCGGTGACACCGTGCGAACCGGCGTCCTTCTCGGTGATCAGGCGGGAGCCCTTGAAGCGCTGGTGCAGTTCGACGGCGCCCTCGTACGGGGTGGCGGCGTCACGGGTGGACTGCACGATCAGGACGCCCGGCAGGCCCTTGTTCGTCTTGACGTTCACCGGGGTCTGCTGCTTGGTGGGCCAGTAGGCGCAGGGCAGGTTCATCCAGGCGTTGGCCCAGGTCATGAACGGGTGGTCCTTGTGGAGCCGCGTGTTGTCGCGGTTCCAGGTCCGCCAGCTGGTGGGCCACTGGGCGTCCGCGCACTCGACGGCCGTGTAGACGGCGTTGCCGTTCTCCGAGGACGCGTTGCCGACGGTGTCCGTCAGGTCGGGGGCGGCAGCGTCGACGAGGGCCTGGGTGTCGCCGGCGACGTACTTGCTGAAGACGGTCGCCACCGGGATCCACGAGGAGTCGTAGTACGGGGCGCTCTGGAAGAACGAGATCAGCTCGGCCGGGCCGACGAGACCGCCGATGGGGTTCTTCTTGGCGGTGGCGCGCAGCTCCAGCCACTTGGCCTGGACGGCGGCGCGGGTGGTGCCGAGGTGGAAGGTCGCGTCGTTGGCGGCGACCCAGTCCTGCCAGTCCTTCCAGCGGCCCTCGAAGGCGACGTCCTGGTCCAGGTTGGCCTCGTACCAGATCTTCTCGCGGGACGGGTTGACCACGCTGTCCACGACCATCCGGCGGACGTGGCCCGGGAAGAGGGTGCCGTAGACGGCGCCGATGTAGGTGCCGTAGGAGACGCCGAGGAAGTTGAGCTTCTTCTCGCCGAGGGCGGCCCGGATGACGTCCAGGTCGCGCACGGTGTTCGGCGTGGTCATGTACGGCAGCATCTCGCTGCTGCGCTCGTAGCAGCCGTCGGCGTACTCGCGGGCCAGCTTGATCTGGGCGAGCTTGTCGGCCTCGCTGTCCGGGACCGGGTCGGCCTTGGGAGCCTTCACGAACTCCTGCGGGTCCACGCAGGAGATGGGCGCGGACCTGCCGACACCGCGCGGGTCGAAGCCCACGAAGTCGTAAGCCTTCGCCGTGTTGGCCCACAGCGGGGCCTTGGTGGTCACCCGGCGCGGGAAGCGCATACCGGAGCCGCCGGGCCCGCCGGGGTTGTACACGAGGGCGCCCTGGCGCTCCTTCTTGGTACCGGTGTTGCCGATGCGGTCGACGGCGATCTTGATCTGCTTGCCGTGGGGCCGGGCGTAGTCGAGCGGCACGCTGACATAGCCGCACTGGATCGGCTTCTCCAGGCCCCAGTCGGCGGGACAGTCCTGCCAGTCGATCCCGGCCTCGGCAGCGCGCTCGGCGGCGATCGCGGCGCCGCGCATCTCCCGGTCCTGCCCCGAACGGGCACTGGTCGCGCTCGCGGTCGGCGCCGTCACGGCACCGGCCAGCAGAGTCGCGGCGACGAGCACGCCGGCCGAGCCGAACGCAGCGATCCGCGTGTTCGGTCGTATGTCCCTCAAGTGGGCTCTCCCCCTACCTAGTTACGACAACATAGGGGGGATCCTCGCGGCTGTGAGGTACCTGAGAACAGGTGTTGTTGACCTTCTTTGCCAATCCGATAACCGGATAGTGACGTACCGCTCACCGGATGTGTGACATCAGCCGAGGTCCGCGAGGGCCTCGTCCAGCACCCGCCGCAGCCGCAGGCCGTCCGGCGCGACGGCCGTCACCAGGGCCGCGGGTCCGGCGAGCGGCACCAGGGCGGCGTGTTCGCCGACGATCCGCGCGGCCACCGGCCGCTCGGCGAACTCCGGCCGTACGACGACGAGCTGACCGACGGCACGGTGTCCCCCGAGCACGGCGGGACCGTCCCAGCCGCCGGGCGCGCCGGGGCCGCAGGCCAGCTCCTGGTCGAGCACGGTCTTGCCCCCGACCCGCAGGACGAGACGGCTGGTGAGCCGTCCCGGTTCCTCCCCCGCCCGCCCCAGCACCTGCTCCTCGCGGAGCACGAGCCGGGCGCCGGGGGCGAGATCGGCATGAGTGGTGACATACAGCTCGCTCCCCCGCGCCGAGATCAACGGCTCGGGCAGCCAGCGCAGTTCGCCGCCGTCGGCGACGGTGAGGCGCACGGCGTAGTGGGCCTCGTCCTTGAGCTGGCCGGGCAGGGCGATGGTGGCGGCGGCCGAGCCGACGTGCAGCCGGGCGCCACCGCCCACCTCCGCCTCGACGCGGAAGCGGTCCCCGCCGAGGGGTCCGCTCATCGCGCCGACGAGCATGACCCGCGCCTCGTCGCCGGCGGCCCGGGTGCGCCGCACCGCCAGCGGGCCGTCGCCGTCGAGGACGGGCAGGGCGGTGCCGCCGCGGCCGTCCGCGCACGCCCGGATCCGCGCGGTGGCGTGCACCCCGCTCATCTCAGGCCGTCCAGGCGCCGAGCCGCGCACGCACCCAGGCGGCGACGTCCCGCACCCCGTCCGCACCGCGCAACGACTGGAAGACCACCGGCAGTTCGGCCCGCTGGGCCTTCGCGTCGGCGGCCATCCGGGCGAGATCGGACCCGACGTAGGGGGCGAGGTCGGTCTTGTTGACGATCAGCAGGTCGGCGGTGGTGACGCCGGGCCCGCCCTTGCGCGGGATGTCGTCCCCGCCGGCCACGTCGATGACGAAGATCTGCGCGTCCACGAGCCCCTTGGAGAAGGTGGCGGTGAGGTTGTCCCCGCCGGACTCCACGAGCACCAGGTCCAGCGGCCCGACGGCGTCCTCCAGGTCCTCCACGGCCTCGAGGTTGGCGGAGATGTCGTCGCGGATCGCGGTGTGCGGGCAGGCCCCGGTCTCCACGGCCGTGATCCGCTCGGGCGGCAGCACGGCCTCCCGCAGCAGGAACTCCGCGTCCTCCCGGGTGTAGATGTCGTTGGTGACGACGGCCAGCGACAGTTCGTCCCGCAGCGCCCGGCACAGCGCGGCCACGGTGGCCGTCTTCCCGGATCCGACGGGCCCGCCGAGCCCGATGCGCAGGGCCCGCCGCGTTCCGTCGGCGCGCCGGGCGTCGGCGCCGACGGCGGCGGGACCGTGGTGGGAGTGGTCGAGATGCATGGGGCGGCTCCTGACTCGGGGGGGTCGGCAAGGTCGTGGTGCGGGCGTTACGAGGCGAACAGGCGTACCGGCCAGGCCGCGTGGATCTCCGCTCCGAGCTCCAGCAGCGGCGCGGAGGCGGCCGGCAGCGCGGGCGGGACCGCTGTTCCCGCCGCCACGGCCCGGTCCACGACCAGGTCCAGCTCCGGGGCCAGCCGGGCCAGGACCGCCGTCGCCTCGAAGGGGTCCAGGCTGAGCAGCCGCACCACGGCCGTGGCCGGGCCGCTCACGCTCTCGTAGACCGCGCAGTAGGCCGCGTCCGAGGGGCCGAGTCCGGCAGCGCGGGCGGTGAGGCCCAGGACCACCGGCTGGTGGGCGCCCTTGGGGAACGCGCGGGCCACGGCGTCCAGTTCGGGGCTCGGCCAGGTCGCGCGGGCCGCGCGCATCAGTTGCCGGCCCAGTTTCCGCGCGGCCAGCCGCAGCGCGGGGGACGGGGTGCGGGCGTCGGCGGCCGCGTCCAGCTCCGCCGGGTCCGCCCCGGCGGCCGCGGCCGCGGCCAGCGCCGCCGCCACCAGCCCCGCCGTGTGCAGCCGGCCCCGGCAGAACGCCTCCAGATCCGCCGCGCCGGTGATCCGTCCCGCCCTGACCGCCTCCTCCGCCCCGCCGGAGTGCGCGTGGCCTCCGGCGGGGAACCGGCCGTCGGCCAGGACGAGCAGCGCTCCTCTGCCCATCACGCTCGCCCGCCCATCAGACCTGTCCGCCCATCAGAAGAGGAAGTAGCGCTGGGCCATGGGCAGTTCCGCGGCCGGTGCCGCCTCGACCAGCTCCCCGTCGATGTGCACGGCGAAGCTGTCGGGGTCGACCTCGACCCGCGGCCGGGCGTCGTTCTCCCGCATGTCCGCCTTGGTCACCCCGCGCGTCGAGTCGATGGCGACGAACCGCTTGCCAAGCTGGAGCCGCTCGGGCAGCCCGTCCTCGATGGCGAGCGGCGCCACGAAGTTGAAGGAGTTCGAGGCCGGGGCCCGGCCGATCGCCCCGTACATCGGGCGCGGCAGGATCGGCTGGGGGGTCGGGATGGACGCGTTGGCATCACCCATCTGGGCGTACGCGATCTGGCCCCCCTTGATCACGAGGTGCGGTTTGACACCGAAGAACGCCGGCTCCCACAGCACCAGGTCCGCGAGCTTGCCGCTCTCCACGGAGCCGATCTCGCGGGCCAGGCCCTGCGCCAGCGCCGGGTTGATCGTGTACTTGGCGACATAGCGCCGCACCCGGTGGTTGTCGGCGCGGCCGTCGCCCGGGAGCGCGCCGCGGCGGCGCTTCATCACGTGCGCGGTCTGCCAGGTCCGCAGGATCACCTCGCCGACCCGGCCCATGGCCTGCGCGTCGGAGGAGATGATCGAGATCGCGCCCAGGTCGTGGAGTATGTCCTCCGCGCCGATGGTGGACGGGCGGATCCGGGACTCGGCGAAGGCCAGGTCCTCCGGGACCGCCGGGTTGAGGTGGTGGCACACCATCAGCATGTCGAGGTGTTCCTCGGCGGTGTTGACGGTGTACGGCCGGGTCGGGTTGGTCGAGCTGGGCAGCACATGGGGCTGCGAGACGACGGTCATGATGTCCGGCGCGTGCCCGCCGCCCGCACCCTCGGTGTGGTACGCGTGGATGCCGCGTCCGGCGATCGCGGCGAGCGTGTCGCCGACGAACCCGGCCTCGTTCAGGGTGTCGGTGTGGATGGCGACCTGGATGCCGGTGCGCTCGGCGACCGTCAGGGACGCGTCGATGACGGCCGGCGTCGAACCCCAGTCCTCGTGCAGCTTCAGGCCGAGGGCGCCGCCCCGGATCTGGGAGAGCATCGCCTCGTGGGAGACGGTGTTGCCCTTGCCGAGGAAGCCGATGTTCAGGGGGTACTGCTCCATCGCCTCCAGCATCCGGGCGAGGTGCCAGGGGCCCGGCGTGACGGTGGTGGCCTTGGAGCCCTCGGCGGGTCCCGTGCCGCCGCCGACCAGGGTCGTGACGCCGGCCGACAGCGCTTCGTCGGCGATCTGCGGGCAGATGAAGTGGACGTGCGCGTCGACCGCGCCGGCCGTCAGGATCCGTCCGTTGCCCGCGATGACCTCGGTCTCGGGGCCGAGGACCAGGTCCGGGTGGACGCCGTCCATGGTGTCGGGGTTGCCCGCCTTGCCGAGGGCGGTGATGCGTCCGTCGCGGATGCCGACGTCGGCCTTGACGATCCCCCAGTGGTCGACGATCACGGCTCCGGTGATCACGGTGTCCGGGGTGCCTTCCGCGCGGGTGGCGCGGGCCTGCCCCATGGACTCCCGGATGACCTTGCCGCCGCCGAAGACCGCCTCGTCACCGGCGAGCCCGGGGCCCCCGGAACGATCCTCCTCGATCTCGATCAGCAGATCGGTGTCGGCCAGCCGGATCCGGTCGCCGGTGGTCGGGCCGAACAGGTCGGCGTAGGCGGCACGCGAGATCTCAGGCATCGAGGGCACCTCCGGTCTCCCCGCGCAGTCCGGGCACGATCCGGGCCCCGGCGAGCGGTACGAGTTCGACGTCGACGGGGAGGCCGGGTTCGAAGCGCACGGCGGTGCCGGCGGCGATGTTCAGCCGCCTGCCGCGCGCGGCGGCGCGGTCGAACTCCAGACCGGGGTTGGCCTCGGCGAAGTGGTAGTGGGAGCCGACCTGCACGGGCCGGTCGGCGGCGTTGAGGACGGTGAGCCGGGTGACCTCGCGGCCCTCGTTGCAGACGATCGGGTCCTCGGCGAAGAGGATCTCTCCGGGAATCATCGCGGCCTCCCCGGTCAGACGATCGGATCGTGGACGGTGACGAGCTTGGTGCCGTCGGGGAAGGTCGCCTCGACCTGGACGTCGTGGATCATCTCGGGGATGCCCTCCATGACGTCGTCGCGGGTGAGCAGCTTGCGTCCGGAGGACATCAGCTCGGCGACCGTACGGCCGTCACGGGCGCCCTCGAGGATGTGCGACGTGATGAGGGCCACCGCCTCGGGGTGGTTGAGCCTCAGCCCGCGGGCCCGGCGCTTCTCGGCGACGTCGGCCGCCACGTGGATCAGCAGCCTCTCCTGCTCGTGCGGGGTCAGTTGCACGTCCCACCTCACCTCCTCGCTCCGGACCGTGCGGGGTCCGGTTGCCGCGGCCACGAGGAAAACCCCTGGTGGCGTGGAGGGGCAGGCTAGTTGGGCCGCATTTCGAGCACGTTAACCAACCTGTGATCAACGAGGGTCACTTCTGCTCGTGCGACATGCTCATCAACGCGCGTAGGCCGTCGCTCAGCACCTCGACGGGGGCGGGACCGAGCAGCGACTGCTGGGCGATGAAGCCGAGCACGGTGGCGACCATCGTGCGTGCCACATGGTCCGGGGGCACGTCGGACCGCATGATCCCGGCGTCCTGGTAGGCCCGGACGACGTCCCCCCAGGCCTCGCGGACGGCGCCGTAACCCTCCTGGAGGACGGCGGAGAGCTCGGAGTTGCGCAGGGTCTCCGTCCACACCTGGACGACCAGGCGCGGGAAGGCCGGCCGGCCGTCGACGGTGAGGGACTCGCGGGCGGCGAGGGTGCGGCTGAGCACCGAGGCGACCAGGACGTCCGGCGGCGGGGGCGGGCCGAGCCGGACCGCCTCCTCGAACGCGGCGCGGACCTCGCCGAGCACCTCGCCGACGATCGCGGCGATCAGCTCGTCCTTGCCGCTGAAGTAGCGGTACACCGCCCCGGCCGACAGGTCGACCTCCTTCAGCACGTCCTGCATGGACGTGGCGTGGAAGCCGTTGCGCGCGAAGCAGACCGCGGCGCCGTCGAGGATCTGCCGGCGGCGGGCGTCGAGGTGCGCCTGGGATACACGAGCCATGGTCACCAACCTAAAACGAACATTCCTTCTTGACAAGGCGCGGCCGCGGCGGGACGGTGGGAGCACGCGCAAAACGAACGATCCTTCTTTTTGGCGTCCGTCCCGCAACTCCACGCACCCCAGGGGAAGACCATGCCCGCCACCCGGCGCCTGATCGCCGTCGTCCTGCTCGTCCCGACCCTCGCCGCCCTGGCCCTGTGGGCCTTCGCCTGGCCGTCCGCCCGCACGGCGCCGCGCGACCTCCCGCTGGGCGTGGCCGGACCGGCCGCCGCCACCGCGCAGGTCGAGAAGCAGCTGGCCACGCACGAGGGCGCGTTCGAGATCCATCACTACGCCGACGAGCCGGCCGCCCGCGAGGCCATCGAGGACCGGACCGTATACGGCGCCGTGGTGGTCACGGCCCAGGGCCCCGAGCTGCTGACCGCCTCGGCAGCGAGCCCGCTCGTCGCCCAGCTGCTCCAGCAGGCGGTGGGCGGGCAGGCGGCCGCCGACGGCACCCCGGTGAAGACGGTGGACGTCGTGGCGGCCCCGGCGGCCGACCCGCGCGGCGCGGTGCTGAACGCGAGCGTGCTCCCGCTGGCACTGGCGGGCATCGTGGCGGGCGCGGCGGTGACCCTGCTCGGGCTGCGCGGCGTCCGCGCCGTCGCCGCCCTGACCGGCGCCGCCGGCCTGGTCGGACTGATCGCGGCGGCACTGGCCCACAGCTGGCTCGGGGCGCTCACCGGCGACTGGTGGGCGGAGGCGGCGGTGTTCGGGCTGTCGACGCTGGCGGTGAGCGCGGCGGTGGCCGGCTGCGCGGCACTCCTCGGCCAGGCCGGCATCGGCCTGGTGTCGTTCGTGGTGATGTTCCTCGGCAACCCCTTCTCCGGGGCGGCCTCGGCGCCGCGGATGCTGCCCGAGCCGGTCGGCGCGATCGGCCAGTGGCTGCCGCCGGGCGCGGGGACCAGCCTGCTGCGCTCGGTGTCCTACTTCGACGGCGCGGCGGCGACCGGTCCGGCCCTCACGCTGGTCTGGTGGGCCGCGCTGGGCCTCAGCGCGATCCTGCTGGGGGCCCGGCTCAAGGCCCGGGACACCCGGACCGGGCCCACCGAGAAGCGCGAGCCCGCGCTCGTCGCCTGACCGTCCGGCAGCCGCGAAGGCCGCGCACCACGGGGTGCGCGGCCTTCGTCGTGCGCTACGTGGCGTTCGGCCCCCGGTGCTCCGCCGCGATCCCGAACCGCTGCCGCTCGCGGGGCGCGGCGGCGACCTCACGGACCCCGGAGACGGCGCTGATCACCGGCTCCTCCACCGGCTGGTCCAGCGCGTCCAGCCGCTCCAGGTCGGCGGCGGAGACGAGGGCGACGAGGGGCTTGCCGTGCCGGGTCACGACGACGCGCTCACCGCCGTACACCACACGGTTGATCAGCTCGGCGAGTTCAGCCCTGGCTTGCGTCACCGGAATCTCGTAGGCCATGACCCCATTCTAACGTCACGTACATCCTGTACATTTTTTACAGATGCGCCCGACGTACAAGGAGGGGTTCCCGATGAGCCGACTGTCCGCCCGCCACGTCCTGCCCGAATTCACCGAGCGCACGAGTTCCGGCCACCGGACGACGGATCCGTACGCGAAGCTCCTTCAGGAGCGGATCGTCCTCCTGGGGACGCCGATCGACGACACCGCGGCGAACGACGTGACGGCCCAGTTCATGTACCTGGAGCACAAGGACCCGGACCGGGACATCGCGCTGTACATCAACTCCCCCGGCGGCTCCTTCAGCGCGATGACCGCGCTCTACGACACGGTCCGCCACATCACCTGCGACGTGGAGACGGTCTGCCTGGGCCGGGCCGGCTCGTGCGCGGCGGTGCTGCTGGCCGCGGGCACGCCCGGCAAGCGGTTCGCGCTGCCGGGCGCGCGGACGGTGATCCGCCGGCCGTCGCTGCCCGAGCCGGCCGAGGGGCAGGTGAGCGACCTCGTCCTGCGGGCCGAGGAGCTGGCCCGCACCCGCGCCCTGCTGGAGGAGATGCTCGTACGGCACACCGGGCGCACCCCGGAGCAGGTGCACGCGGACATCGAGCGGGAACGGATCCTGACCGCGCCCGAGGCGGTGGAGTACGGCCTGGTGGACGCGGTGGTGCCGAGCCGCCGGGGCCGGGCCGGCGCGCCGGGCGCGAGGTGAGGCGTCGATGGTTCCCGAGCTGCCGCCGCTGCCCGCGCTGACCCGGGCCGAGGCCGAGCTGATCGACCGTTACCTCGACGTGGTCGACCTGCTCGGCCGGATCAACCCCGCGCATCACGGGGACACCTACCGCGGGCTGCGTGCCGCCCAGGCGCTGGTGGCCAGGGCGACCGAGCTGCGGGACGCGCTGACGCTGATGCACCAGCGGGGCGAGAGCGAGCTGCACGCGCCGACGCTCGCGCGGGCGCTGCGCGTCCTGGACGGGGAGCGCCGGACGGCGCGTGTCACGCTGCCGCCGCGCTCGGACAGTTGACGGGCGGACGGTCCGGAGCGGGCCGTCCGCGCCCCGCACGAGACGTCAGGACCGGGGCTGAAACGCACCAGACGGGTTACCCCCGTTCGGCGTAGGAACCCGTCCGGCCGGGAGCCCTCCGGAGTTGCGCAACACCCCCCGCCCTGGGGCGGAATGAAGGGTTCCAGCGCAGGTCGGGGGCCCTTTGGCGCCCTTGACACCTGATCCCCCATCAGGGTGTCCACCCGAACGGGTGAGTGGTGAGTAACCCCACAAATCCCCGGTTTCATTGGGATTTTCGGTCAACGGTGAGTCAAGATCCCTGTCTGACGACAAGCCCCCGCCACAAGCGGCGGGGCGGTCCGGGCGGACGCCGAGTCCTGCCGCCGCCCGGATGACCGGTCGACAGAAGTGCATCGGCAGGAGTGGAGGACCCAAGCACGACGGGTCGCCGGAACGGTCACGCCATGACCGGGCCGAGCAGCCCTTGGGGTGAAGCCGCGTCAGCGGCCGGGCAACTTTGTCAGCCCGAATCCGACAGGTCATCCTTCACAGGCGGCTGACGAAGGGTTGCGCATGACTGCGCTGAATCGTGTCCCGTCGCTCATGGCTCGGGCCGGTACGGCCTCGGCTTTCGCCATCGCCGCCGTCGGCGGGTCGATCGTGGTGCCGGGTGTCGCATCCGACGCCGCGGCCGCCACGCCCGCGACCAAGGCGCTCCAGATCGCGGCGTCGAAGAAGGGTGCCCCGTACAAGTACGGCGCCACCGGCCCGAGGAGGTTCGACTGCTCCGGGCTGACGCAGTACTCGTACAAGAAGGCGGGCAAGACGCTGCCGCGTACGGCGGCCCAGCAGTACAACAAGACCCGCCACATCTCGGCGTCCGGCCGCAAGGCCGGGGACCTCGTGTTCTTCCATTCGGGGTCGAGCGTCTACCACGTGGGCATCTACGCGGGTAAGGGCAAGATCTGGCACTCCCCGAAGACCGGGGACGTGGTGAAGCTCCAGAAGATCTGGACCAAGAGCGTCTGGTACGGGCGGGTTCGCTGAGTCTCCCGGGGCGGTGACGGCATCCCTGACACGCCGTTCACCGCCCCGGGATCTCGCCCTCCCGCGGGGCGGCCATCGCGCCCGCCACCGGCTCCGCCGGGATGCTCCACGGAAGCTGGACGATGACCGTCTTGCCGCCCTCGCGCGTGGGGCGCACCCCGAGCTTTCCGCCGCACTCGGCGGTCAGCCAGCGAATGATCACCATGCCTCGGCCGTTGTCCTGCTGGACGGCGGCCGGCAGTCGTTTGGGGAAGCGCGGATGGCTGTCGGTGACGCCGATGCGCAACTGTTCGTCATGGTCGAGGGCCAGGTCCACCGTGAAGGTGGGTGACTGGCCGAAGGTGTGCTGTACGGCGTTGGTGGCGAGTTCGGAGACGATCAGCACGATGGTGTCGGCCGCCTCCGAGTCCTGGGGCAGACCCCATTCCCCGAGCGTGTCGGCCACGAAGCCGCGGGCCGTGGAGACCGAGGCGGGATCGCTCGGCAGAGTGACGGATGCTTCCAGGTGGTCTGCCATGGCGACGTCGTCCCTTTCCCACGGGACCGGGGTCCGACACGGTGCGGATGGTTCGAGTACGGTCCCGGACTGGTGCTTCGCCGCCAGACTGCCATCACGGGACCCGTCACGGGGGGCGATCCACCAAGATATGCATATATCTGTCGCCCGATGCGGTGAACTCTGCCAGGGCGGACTGTATCGGGACGTCCCGTGAGGAGTAAGGAGGAGCCCATGCAGCACGGTCCCGCGGTACGCCGCCGGAAACTGGGCGCCGAACTGCGCACCCTGCGCACTCGGGCCGCTCTCACGAGCGGTGAGGCGGCCCGGCTCGTAGGCTGGCACCAGTCGAAGGTGAGCCGCATCGAGACGGGCACCAGCGGTGCCAAACCGGCCGATGTCCGGTTACTGCTCGACGCCTACGGAGTGGCCGATCCGCAACTGCGCGAGCTGATGCTGGCGCTGGCGGGCTCCGACGGTGACGGGGAGCGCGACCACTGGTGGCACGCCTACCGCGGGATCCTGCCCCCCGCGTACCGGGACTTCATCAGCCTGGAGTCCCAGGCCACCGCGATGCGCACGCTGGAGACGACGGTCGTCCCGGGACTGCTCCAGACGCCCGCGTACGCGCGCGCCGTGACCGGGGCCGCGGTCGAGGGGGTCGACGAGGGGCAGCTCGACCGTCTGGTGGAGGTGCGGCTGGCCCGCCAGGACGTGCTGCGCGGCACCCCGCCGCTGGAGCTGAGCGCGGTGCTGGACGAGGCGGTCCTGCGGCGGGAGGTGGGCGGTCCCGAGGTGATGGCGGACCAGCTCCGCCGGCTGGCGGAGGCGGCGCGACTGCCCCAAGTCCGGCTCCAGGTACTGCCGTTCGCCGCGGGCGCGCACATCGGAGTAACCGGCCCTTTCGTTATCTTGTCATTTTCGAGCACTTCTGATCTGGATGTGGTTGTACTCGACCACTTGACGAGTAGCCTCTATCTCGAACGGAAAGAAGACCTCCAGGCTTACACGGAGGCCTTCAACGCCCTCAGGGCGCAGGCCCTTTCGCCCGAGGACACACTCCATCACCTCGCCGCGCTGGCCGACGGCGCGTAAGGAGGCACCATGACGGCACTGCCTCGGAACGTCCCCTCCAGCACCGATCCCCACCATCTCCCCGGCGTGCGCTGGCTGCGCAGCAGCTACAGCACGGGAGCGAACAACTGCGTCGAGACCACCCGTCCGGCCGCGGGACCATGGGCCGGACTGCTCGCCGTACGCGACTCCAAGGACCCGGCCGGACCCGCCCTGCTCTTCTCCCCCGAGAGCTGGTCGGGATTCACGGCCGCGTTCCACTGAGCACGCTCTGATCCGTCAGCGGCGACCCACGGCCGTGTCACGCCGACTCATGGTCGTGTCTCGTCGATCACCCGTACAGCGCGTTCCAGCTCGGCCCCGGAGAGGTCCGCACGAGCGGTCAGCCTGAGGCGTGAGACGCCGTCGGGCACGGACGGCGGACGGAAGCAGCCCACGGCCAGTCCGGCCGCCCGGCAGTCCGCCGCCCACCGCACGGCCTTCTCCGGGGACGGGGCGCGCACGGAGACCACCGCGGCGTCCGGCCGTACGGCCTCCAGGCCCGCCGCCGTCAGCCGGGTGTACAGCTCGTCCGCCACCGCACGCGCGCGTGCCGCCCGCTGCGGCTCACGGCGCAGCAGCCGCAGGGCCGCGAGGGCCGCGCCCGCCGCCGCCGGGGCGAGGCCGGTGTCGAAGATGAACGTCCGGGCCGCGTTGACCAGGTGGTCGACGACCCGCGCGGGGCCGAGCACGGCACCGCCCTGGCTGCCCAGCGACTTGGACAGCGTGACCGTCACGACCACGTCGTCCGCGCCCGCGAGCCCCGCCGCGGCCGGGGCGCCCCGGCCGCCGGCGCCGAGCACGCCGAGGCCGTGCGCGTCGTCGACGACCAGCCCGGCCCCGTGCTCCCGGCAGGCGGCCGCGAGGGCGGCCAGCGGGGCGGCGTCGCCGTCCACCGAGAAGACCGTGTCGGAGACGGCCACGGCGGGGCCGTCGTGCGTGCCGAGCGCCTTGCGCACCGCGTCCGGGTCGGCGTGCGCGACGACCTGGGTGGTACCCCGGGCCAGCCGGCAGCCGTCGATGAGCGAGGCGTGGTTGCCCGCGTCGGAGACGATCAGGGAGCCGTGCGGGGCCAGCGCGGTGACCGCGGCGAGGTTGGCCGCGTACCCGGAGGAGAAGACCAGCGCGGCCTCGAAGCCGCAGAAGTCCGCCAGCTCCCGCTCCAGCTCGCCGTGCAGCTCGGTGGTGCCGGTGACCAGCCGCGAGCCGGTCGCGCCGCCGCCCCAGGTCCGGGCGGCCGCCGCGGCCCCCTCGGTGACCTCCGGATGGCGGGCCAGGCCGAGGTAGTCGTTGCTCGCGAGATCGAGCAGCGGCGACTCGGCCGGCCGGGGCCGCAGGGTCCGTACGAGACCTGCCCGGCGGCGCAGCTCCGCCTGCTCGTCGATCCAGCCGAACGCCATGGCTCCTCCGGGGCTTTTGTAGGTAGCGGACAGACCCTAGCGTCAGCTACCGCTACCCACGGTGTGGCAATACCCACACGTCGAACCGGGTGTGTTGTGTGATCCCTACCTTGGCCCGAGGCGGGTCGGTAGGACAGGATCGGCTCTCATGGACCTGCTGAACACGCTGGTGGACAAGGGGCTTCGGCGCGAGATGCCGACCCGCGAGGAAGCACTGGCCGTCCTCGCCACTTCCGACGACGACGTGCTGGACGTGGTGGCCGCGGCCGGGAAGGTGCGTCGGCACTGGTTCGGGCGACGGGTGAAACTGAACTACCTCATCAACATGAAGTCGGGGCTCTGCCCCGAGGACTGCTCGTACTGCTCCCAGCGGCTCGGCTCGACCGCCGGGATCCTGAAGTACACGTGGCTGAAGCCCGACGAGGCGTCCCAGGCCGCGGCGGCAGGGCTCGCCGGGGGCGCGAAGCGGGTGTGTCTGGTGGCGTCCGGGCGCGGCCCGACGGACCGGGACGTGGACCGGGTCTCCGAGACCATCAAGACCATCAAGGACCAGAACGAGGACGTCGAGGTGTGCGCCTGTCTGGGCCTGCTCTCCGACGGCCAGGCCGAACGGCTGCGCGAGGCCGGCGCGGACGCCTACAACCACAACCTGAACACGTCCGAAGCGACGTACGGGGACATCACGACCACCCACACGTACGCCGACCGGGTGGACACGGTGCAGAAGGCGCACGCGGCGGGGCTCTCGGCCTGCTCCGGCCTGATCGCCGGCATGGGCGAGTCGGACGAGGACCTGGTGGACGTGGTCTTCTCGCTGCGCTCGCTGGACCCGGACTCGGTGCCGGTCAACTTCCTCATCCCGTTCGAGGGCACCCCGCTCGCCAAGGAGTGGAACCTCACGCCGCAGCGCTGTCTGCGCATCCTGGCGATGGTCCGGTTCGTCTGCCCGGACGTCGAGGTGCGCATCGCGGGCGGCCGCGAGGTCCATCTGCGCACCATGCAGCCGCTCGCCCTGAACCTGGCCAACTCGATCTTCCTCGGTGACTACCTCACCAGCGAGGGCCAGGCCGGCAAGGCCGACCTGGAGATGATCGCGGACGCCGGCTTCGAGGTGGAGGGCGCGGGCGAGGTCACGCTGCCGGAGCACCGGGCGGCCGCGGGCGGCGGCTGCGGGTCGCACGCCGAGGCCGGCTGCGGCTCCGGGTGCGGGGGCCACGAGAGCGCGGGCTGCGGGTCGCACGAGGGCGGCGGTGTGTGCGGTTCCGCCGCGGCCGCCGCGCCGGCGGAGTCCGCCGCTCCGGTGGCCGCTCCGGTGGCCGGCGAGGCGCGCACGGACCTGGTCGCCGTACGCCGCCGGGGCACGGGCACGGATCTCGCGCCCAATGCCTGAGCTGCCCGTCGCCGAGCTGCTGGAGCTGGACCGGCGGCATGTCTGGCACCCTTACGGGCCGATGCCCGGCCGGGCCGAACCGCTCGTCGTGGAATCGGCGAGCGGGGTCCGGCTGCGGCTGGCGGACGGCTCGGGCGAGCTGGTCGACGGGATGTCGTCCTGGTGGTCGGCGATCCACGGCTACAACCACCCGGTGCTCAACGAGGCCGCGCGCGAGCAGCTCGGCCGGATGAGCCACGTCATGTTCGGCGGGCTCACGCACGAGCCCGCCGTACGGCTGGCGAAGCACCTTGTCGACATGTCACCCGAGGGTCTTGAGCATGTGTTCCTGGCCGACTCGGGGTCGGTGTCGGTCGAGGTCGCGGTCAAGATGTGCCTCCAGTACTGGCGTTCGCTGGGCCGCCCGGAGAAGCAGCGGCTGCTGACGTGGCGCGGCGGCTACCACGGCGACACCTGGCAGCCGATGTCCGTGTGCGACCCCGACGGCGGGATGCACGACCTGTGGACCGGGGTACTGCCCCGCCAGGCCTTCGTGGACGCGCCGCCGGTGGACTACGAGGAGGCCTACGCCGACCGGCTGCGCACGGCGATCGAGCGGCACGCCGGTGAGCTGGCCGCGGTGATCGTGGAGCCGGTGGTGCAGGGCGCGGGGGGAATGCGGTTCCACTCCCCCGCGTATCTGCGGGTGCTGCGGGAGGCGTGCGACGCCCACGACGTGCTGCTGGTGTTCGACGAGATCGCGACCGGTTTCGGCCGTACGGGCGCGTTGTTCGCGGCGGAGCACGCGGCGGTGACGCCGGACGTGATGTGCGTGGGCAAGGCGCTGACCGGCGGCTACCTCACCCTGGCCGCGACCCTGTGCACCGCCCGGGTCGCCGACGGGATCTCGCGGGGCGAGGTGCCGGTGCTGGCGCACGGTCCGACGTTCATGGGCAACCCGCTCGCCGCGGCCGTCGCCTGCGCCTCGATCGAACTGCTGCTGGGCCAGGACTGGCTCACGGAGGTCAAACGGATCGAGACCGGGCTGCGGGAGGGGCTGGCGCCGGCCGCCGAACTCCCCGGGGTGCGGGACGTCCGGGTCCTCGGGGCCATCGGGGTCGTGCAGCTCGACCACGAGGTGGACATGCGGGCCGCCACCGCGGCCGCCGTGCGCGAGGGTGTCTGGCTGCGGCCGTTCCGCGACCTGATCTACACGATGCCGCCGTACGTCACCGGTGACGCCGACCTGGCACGGATCGCGCGCGCCGTGTGCGCGGCGGCACGGGAGGGATGAACATGCCGATCCTGGTGATCACGGGGACGGGCACGGAGGTCGGCAAGACCGTCACGACGGCGGCCGTCGCCGCCTGCGCGCTCGCGGCGGGCCGTTCGGTGGCCGTCCTGAAGGCCGCGCAGACCGGCGTCGGGCCCGCGGAGCGCGGGGACGCGGACGAGGTCGCACGGCTCGCGGGCGGGGTGACGACGGCCGAACTGGCGCGCTATCCCGAGCCGTTGGCGCCCGGCACGGCGGCCCGGCGGGCGGGTCTGGCGCCGGTGCGGCCCTACGACGTCGTCGAGGCGGCGCAGAAGCTGGCCGTGGACCACGATCTGGTGCTGGTCGAGGGCGCGGGCGGGCTGCTCGTGCGGTTCGACGAGGCGGGCGGGACGCTGGCCGACGCGGCCGAGGCGCTGCGGGCGCCCGTGCTGGTGGTGGCCACGGCGGGCCTGGGCACGCTGAACACCACCGAACTGACGGCTCGTGAACTGCGGTTCCGGGGCGTGGAGTTGCTGGGCGTGGTGATCGGCGGCTGGCCCGAGTCCCCGGATCTCGCGATGCGGTGCAATGTGACCGACCTCCCGGACGTCGCGGGCGCCCCGCTGCTGGGGGCGCTGCCGATGGGCGTGGGCGCGCTGTCGCCCGCCGACTTCCGTACGGCGGCGCCCGGTTGGCTGGCACCACGGCTGGACGGGGCCTGGGAGGCGGACGCGTTCCGGGTACGGGCCACGGGATCCTGACTCTCCGCCTAACCCTCCGTCTCCGCGAGGAGGCGGACGAGTTCGATGCGGGAGCGGATGCCCAGGCGGGTGAAGACGCCTCGCAGGTGGTGGTCGATGGTGCGGGGGCTGAGGGCGAGGCGGGCCGCGATCTCGCGGTTCGTGGCGCCGTCGGCGGCCATCCGGGCGACCAGCATCTGCTGGGCGGTCAGCCGGACCGCCGGGCTCTCGGTCGCGCGGGCCGGGCCGGCCGGGGCGCCGAGGGCCCGCAGTTCCGCGCGGGCCCCCGCGGCGCAGTACGGGGCACCGAAGGACTCGAACGCCTCCAGGGCGCTGTGCAGCCGGTCGCGGGCCTCCGCGCGGTGCCGCAGCCTGCGCAGGGCGCTGCCGAACAGCAGTTCCGTGCGGGCGCGTTCGAAGGCACGGGTGCCGTCGGCGTGCAGGTCGAGGGCGGTGCGGTAGTGCTCGACGGCGTCGGCGCCCGGGGTCAGCAGGGCCCGGCAGCGGGCGCTGAGCGCGAGGTCGTCGGGGCTGCCGACGGCGCGGGCCCAGCGGTCGTAGTCGGCGTGCGCGGCCCGGGCTATCCGGGTGTCGTCGGTGCGGACGGCCGCCTCGACGTAGTGCGGGGTGGCCAGGTGGCGGATGGCCCGGTGACCGTGTCCGGGGCCCGAGGCCGCGAGGGCGCGCAGCCGGGTCGCGGCGGCGTCGAAACGGCCGGCGCCTAGGTCCAGGAAGGCGAGCGCCCACTGGGCGAGCGCCGCGGGCAGCCCGAGCCCGTGCGTCAGGGCGTGCGACCGGGCCGCCGCCGCGCGCTCCCGGCACAGGTCGCCGTCGCCGGTGAGCGCGGCGAACATGGCGAGGGCGGCCTGGAGGTGGCAGGCGCCGTTGTCCTGCCCGGTGGTGTACGCCTGCCGCAGGGCGTCGAGGGCGGTGGCCTCGGCGGCGCGCGGACGGCCGGTCCAGAAGTCGGCGTAGGCGCGGAACTCCATCGCCTGGGAGACGGCGTCCGTGACGCCCCGGGCGCGGGCGGCGGCCGCCGAGCGGACGGTGGCGGTGGCGGCGCGGGTGTGGTCCCCGAGCATCAGCGCGGCGATCCCCGCGTGCAGGAGGTCGGTGGGGTCGCCCCCCGGTCCGCAGCGCCCGGCGGTCGCCTCCAGCAGGTCCCGCGCGTCCTCGTACCGTCCGTCGACGGCGGCGACGATCCCGCCCAGCAGCCCCGGCGGCACGATGTCCAGCCCGCGGGCCACCGCCACCGCCTCCCGGCACCGCCGCAGATCGCCGGTGTAGACGGCGGCTTCGGCGGCCCGGGCGAGGAGGTGGCCGGCGGCCGGTACGGGCGCGGCGGCCGGTACGGCGGCGACGGGGGCGGGCCGTGCGCCCGGCTCCCCGGCCGGCTCCCGGCCCGGCGCCTCCGGTCGCGCCGACCGGGCCGCCCCCGCCACCAGGGCGTCGAAGGCCTCCGCGGCCGGGCCCGTCCGCAGGGTGAGGAGGGCGGTCAGGGGTTCGGTGTGGGTGCGGGCGGCCAGGGTGCGGGCCCGGTCGGGGGATCCGGCGTGCCAGGCGTCGGAGGCGGCGTGGGCGAGGAGCCGGGACCGGTCGCGGGGGTCCGGGGAGAGCAGGGCGGCGCGTTCGGTGAGGGCGGCGGCCAGCGGCGGGTCGCCGGCCCGGCGGGCGCGGGCGGCCGACGCCGTCAGTTCCGCCGCGAGGCGTCCGCTGGGGCCGAGCGCGCCCGCGCCCCGGTGCCAGGAGCGGCGGGGCCGCTCGGCCTCGTCGTGCAGCACGCGGGCGAGCAGCCGGTGGACGTCGCGCCGGTCGTCCGGCGCGGCCGTCTCGTACACGGCGATCCGGGTCCAGGCGTCACGGAAGCCGACCCCGCCCACGGTGGCGTGGGCGATGCCGGCGGTCTCGGCGGCCTCCAGGGGCCGGGTGTCGAGCCGGGCCGCGGCGACGGCGCGCAGGAAGGCGTGGGTGGCCACCGGGTACTGGTCGGCGGCGGCGAGCAGGAGCAGCAGCCGGGTGTCGTCCGGGAGGGTGCGGATCTCCCGGCGGTGGGCGCTCAGCACCTCGGGGGCCAGCTCGGCGGGGTCGGTGGGCAGCGGGTCGAGGCCGGCCGCCTGCTGTTCGGTGAGCCGCGCCGCGAGTTCGGCGGCGGCGCGCGGGTCGCCGTGCACCAGGCGCAGCACGCGCAGCCGGACGCCCTCGGGGAGCGCGGAGACCGGGCGCGGCCCCGCGGCCGTGGGCGGCGGTGGCGAAGCGCGGTCGAGAGGTGGGGGGTTCACCGGAGTCACCACACAACTGACGTTACTGGCGAGTTAATTGAACCGTAAAGACCGGCGATTTCACCGATGCGGCGCGCGTAGACCCGACCGGACACTCCTGGCAACCCCACCCGTTTCAGGAGGCATCATGCAGCGCGGCAAGCGTCGCATCGCCACGGCCGTCGCGGCCGTGGTCCCCTCGCTCCTTCTGTCACTGTCCGTCTCCGCCCCCACGGCACACGCGGCCACCCACAACCCCATCGTGTTCGTCCACGGCATCAGCAGCTCGTCGAGCAGCTGGGACGAGTGGGTGGACTACTTCCAGGCCGACGGCTACACGGCCGCCGAGCTGGACGCCTGGTCGTACAGCTGGTCCCAGTCGAACGTCACGACCGCCTCGCAGCTGAACACCGAGATCAAGAACGTGCTGGCCCGGACCGGTGCGAGCAAGGTCGACGTGGTCGTCCACTCCATGGGCGCGCTCAGCTCCCGCTACTACCTCAAGAACCTCGGCGGTACGGCGTACGTGGACGACTTCGTCTCCGTCGCCGGCACCAACCACGGCACGTCGGTCGCCTCGCTGTGCAGCTGGCTGTACACGTCGTGCGCCGAGATGAGCACCGGCAGTTCCTTCCTCACGGCGCTCAACTCCGGTGACGAGACGCCGGGCAGCGTGTCGTACGCGACCTACTGGTCGAACTGCGACGAGGCGATCAACCCGGACTCCTCGGCACTGCTGAGCGGGGCCACGAACGTCGGCGTCGGGTGCATCTCGCACACCGACATGAACGACGACCAGGGCGTCTACGAGCAGGTGCGCGACTTCGTCCAGTAGCGCGCCGGCCTTCCGCGTGCGGGCAGCGGGGGTGCGGCGGGGCCGTACGGGGCAGAATCCTGGGTGGGTCCGTCCTGCCCGGGAGGTCGCCATGCCGATACGGTCCGCCGGCTCCGGCCGGGTGTCCGGTGATCCCGTCCACCATCCGCTGTTCGCCCGCTGCTACGCCCGGTTCAGCGCCGTCGCGGAGACCCGCGGGGGCGTGTCGGCCGTCCGGGAACGGCTGCTGGCGGGTCTCTCCGGCCGGGTCGTGGAGATCGGCGCGGGCAACGGGCTGAACTTCGCGCACTATCCGGCCGCCGTCTGCGAGGTGGTCGCGATCGAGCCGGAGCGCCGGCTGCGGCGGCTGGCGCTGGAGGCGGCGGTGCGCGCCGAGGTGCCCGTCGACGTCGTACCGGGCGTGGCGGAGGCGCTGCCGGTCAAGAGCGAGGCCTTCGACGCGGCGGTGGTCTCGCTGGTGCTGTGCAGTGTGCGGGACGTGCCCCGCGCCCTGGGCGAGCTGCGGCGGGTGCTGCGGCCCGGTGGCGAGCTGCGGTTCCTGGAGCACGGGCCGGGGGGCGGCGGGGCGATGCGTCTGACCCAGCGCGCGCTGGACCGCACGGTGTGGCCCTCGCTCGCCGGCGGCTGTCACCTCACCCGCGACACGGTCCGCGCGCTGCGGGACGCGGGGTTCGAGCTGGGGCCGTACCGGCGGCTGTCGCTGCCCGAGGGCGGGCCGAGGATGCCGTACTCCTTCTGTGTGCTCGGCAGTGCCGTGCGGCCCTCATAGGCTCCAGCGGCGCAGCTCCTGCGCGATCTCCTGGACGGAGACCTCGCCGCTCTTGACCGACCGGGCCAGTTCACGGACCTGTTCGGGCGAGGTGACCACCTTCAGGCCGCTGGCGACGAGGTAGGCGTACGCGACGGCACAGGCGAAAAGGGCGTTGGAGCGCTCCAGCGCCGGGACGTGGATGAGGAGCTGGAGCAGCGCGGCCGCACGGGCGGGCGGGTCGTCGTAGACGGGGACGTCGAAGATCTCGGCCCGGTGGCGGGCGACCGCCGCGACCAGGGCGCCCCAGTCCGTGACCTGGGGGTCTCCCGGGGTCTTCTGTTCGGCGAGCATAAGCAGCCAGGCGAGGTCGATCCGCAGGTCGTTCAAGGGATCAGCGGCGACCTTCGCGCGGGCCGCCCTCGCGGTCCTCGCCCGCTCCCGGCTTCGCCCGAGCGGGGGCAGCCCCGTCGAATTCCTCGGCGAAGACGCCCTCGTACTGCTTCATGAAGTCGGCCGCGGCCTCCACGAAGGTGTGCCCGATCTCTCCGGCGTCCCTTCTGACCAGCTCCTCGATGTAGCGGTTGACGCTGATCCCGCGGGCCGTGGCCCGCTCCCGGGCGGCCTGGGCCGTGCCCTCGTCGACGCGTACGTTCAGCTGGGTCTTCGCCATGTCTCGACGCTAGCGCCGGGGCGCTAGCAGCGGCAAGGGCGCACCGGAATCGAAAAGTGATACCGAGTGTGCGCCGGGTCACACTACTCTCGGCCGGACAGAGTGGAAGAAACGAGCCGATCCAGTCCGCGCGAGCGAGGAGGCAGTCTTGTCCACACCTGCTGCGGGGCCCGCCCCCGGTACGGCCACGGCCGACGGGACCGCGGCCCGCGCCCGCGGGCTGACCAAGGCCTACGGCTCGGGCGAGACGGCGGTGCTCGCCCTGGACTCGGTGGACGTGGCCATCGCGCGCGGCCGGTTCACCGCGGTCATGGGGCCCTCGGGTTCGGGGAAGTCCACGCTGATGCACTGCCTCGCGGGACTGGACACCGTGTCGGCCGGTGAGGTGTGGATCGGCGACACCGAGATCACCGGGCTGAAGGAGCGCGAGCTGACCCGGCTGCGGCGCGACCGGATCGGGTTCATGTTCCAGTCGTTCAACCTGATCCCGACGCTGAACGCGGTCGAGAACATCACCCTTCCCATGGACATCGCCGGGCAGAAGCCCGACCGGAAGTGGCTGGACCAGATCATCGACACGCTGGGGCTGCGCGACCGGCTGAAGCACCGGCCCGCCCAGCTCTCCGGCGGCCAGCAGCAGCGGGTGGCCTGCGCGCGGGCGCTCGCCTCCCGCCCCGAGCTGATCTTCGCGGACGAGCCGACCGGCA
Source organism: Streptomyces phaeofaciens (assembly GCF_014648915.1). Lineage (GTDB taxonomy): Bacteria > Actinomycetota > Actinomycetes > Streptomycetales > Streptomycetaceae > Streptomyces > Streptomyces phaeofaciens. The sequence goes on from NZ_BMSA01000017.1 coordinate 77,704, forward strand.
ACCTGGACTCACGGGCCGGTCTGGAGGTGCTCGGCATTCTGCGCGAGGCCGTCGACAGCCTGGGCCAGACGGTCGTCATGGTCACCCACGACCCGAACGCCGCCGCCCACTCCGATCTGGTCCTCTTCCTGGCGGACGGCCGGATAGTGGACGAGATGGCCGAGCCCACGGCGGAGGCGGTGCTGGAGCGGATGCGCCTGTTCTCCGGGAGCGGCACCCAGGCCACCGCCCCCGAGGAGGAGTGACCCGGTGCTGAAGGCGACACTCAGGAGTTTCCTCGCACACAAGGGCCGGCTGCTGCTGTCGGCCCTCGCCGTCGTGCTGTCCGTGGCGTTCGTCGCGGGCAGTCTGATCTTCTCGGACACGGTGACCCGTACCTTCGACCGGCTCTTCGCGTCCACGGCGGCGGACGTCACGGTCGAGCCGAAGGACGACCTGAACGCGTCCGTGCCGACCGGCGCGGTCCAGACCGTGCCCGCCGCCCTCGCCGCCGAGGTGGCCCGCGTCGACGGGGTCGCCTCCGCCCATCCGGACGTGGGCGTGGAGAACATCACCGTCGTCGACAGCGAGAACAAGTCCGTCGGACCGACCACCGGCGCCCCCACCATCGCCGCCGACTGGAACGTCACCGACCGCAGCCCCGTGAAACTCACCTCCGGGCACGCACCGGTCGGCGCCGGCGAGGCGCTGCTCGACGCGGACACCGCCGAGAAGAAGCACGTCGGCATCGGCGACACGCTCACCGTGATGGCCCAGCCGGGCTCCTTCCGGGTGAAGATCGTCGGCATCGCCACCTTCACCACCACCAACCCCGGCGCGGCACTGGTCTTCCTCGACCCGAAGGTCGCCGCGAGCGAACTGCTCGGCTCCGCCGACCGGGCCACCAGCATCTCCGTCGACGCGGCCCCGGGCGTGACCGACGCCGAGCTGAAGCGCCGGGTGAGTGCCGCGCTCGGCCCGGGGTCCTACGAGGTGAAGACGGCCGACGAGCAGGCGGAGTCCTCGGCGGAGTCCCTGGGCGGGTTCCTCGACGTCATCAAGTACGTGATGCTCGGCTTCGCCGGGATCGCGGTGCTGGTCGGTGTGTTCCTGATCGTGAACACCTTCTCGATGCTGATCGCCCAGCGCACCCGCGAACTGGGCCTGCTGCGCGCGCTGGGCGCCGACCGCCGTCAGGTCCGGCGCTCCGTGCTCACCGAGGCGGTGCTGCTCGGGCTGGTCGGCTCGACACTGGGGCTCGCGGCCGGCATCGGCCTGGCGGCCGGGCTGATCAAGCTGATGAGCGCCTTCGGCATGAACCTGAAGACCACGGAGATGGTCGTCGGCTGGGCCACCCCGGTGTCGGCGTACGTCGTCGGCGTCGGCGTCACCTTCGTGGCGGCCTACCTCCCGGCCCGGCGCGCGGCCTCCGTCTCGCCGATGGCGGCCCTCGCGGACGCCGACGTCGCCGGGGTGGGCCGGCCGCTGAAGGTGCGCGCGGTGGTTGGGGCGGTCGTCGGGGCGCTCGGCGCGGCCGCGCTGGTGGGCTGCGCGACCTCCTCGGAGACGGCGTCGGCGGCCTCCCTGCTGGGTCTGGGCGTCGTCCTGACCCTGATCGCGACCGTCATCGCGGGCCCGCTCCTGGTCCGCCCGGTGATCCGGGTGCTGGGCGGGGCCTTCCCCGCCCTGTTCGGCCCGGTCGGCCGGATGAGCCAGCGCAACGCCCTGCGCAACCCGCGCCGCACGGGCGCCACGGCGGCCGCGCTCATGGTGGGCCTGGCGCTGGTGGGCGGCATGTCGGTGGCGAGCGCGTCGATGTCCAAGTCGTTCGACGAGCAGATCGACAAGACGCTCGGCGCCGACTTCGTGATCCAGAACGCCAACTTCACCCCGTTCTCCCAGGAGGTCACCGACGCGGTCCGCGCCACCGACGGCGTCGGCCTCGTCGTACGGCAGCGGTTCGCGCCGCTCGCCGTACGACTGCCGAACGGGGACCGGGTCGAGACGACGGCCGCCGGGTACGACGACCGGGTCGACGACGTCGCCCATGTCACCTACGCCGAGGGCGACACGGCGGCCGCGCTGGCCGACGGCGCCCTCGGCATGGACGCCGGCTTCGCGAAGGACCACGGCGTACGGATCGGCAGCGTGCTCCCGGTCGAGTTCCCCGGCGACCGCACGACCTCGCTGAAGGTCGGCGCGCTCACCGACCAGGACTCCGCGGACGGGTTCGGGATGCAGGGCGGGCTGTTCTTCGGGATGGCGACCGTCGAGAAGTACGTACCGGGCGGCCAGGACTCCGCGCTGTACGTGAACGCGGCCCCCGGGACCGGCGCCGACCAGCTGCGGCCGCGGCTGGAGAAGACCCTCGACCCGTACCCCCAGGTGCAGGCGCGGGACCAGGCCGACTACAAGAAGCTGGTGCACGATCAGATCGCCGTGCTCCTGTACCTCGTGTACGCGCTCCTCGGGCTGGCGATCGTGATCGCGGTGCTCGGCGTGGTCAACACCCTGGCCCTGTCGGTGGTGGAGCGGACCCGGGAGATCGGGCTGCTGCGCGCCATCGGACTGGGCCGGCGGCAGCTGCGCCGGATGATCCGGCTGGAGTCGGTCGTGATCGCGGTGTTCGGCGCCGTGCTCGGGCTCGCGCTGGGCCTGGTGTGGGGTGTGTGCATACAGCAGGTACTGGCGCTCCAGGGCATGAAAGCACTGGCCATCCCGTGGGGCACTGTGGTCGCGGTGGTGATCGGATCGGGGATCGTTGGAGTCGTGGCAGCGTTGCTCCCGGCGATGCGTGCATCCCGCATGAACGTGCTGGCGGCGATCGCCCACGAGTGATGGAATCGCGACGAATGCTCAAGTCGGTCACCGCTGAGGAGAGTTCATGTCGCGTCCGTTCCGTTTCGGGGTCAACCTGGTCGAGCCCTCGCCCGCCGCCGAGTGGCGCGCCAAGTGCCGCCGGGCCGAGGCACTCGGTTACGACGTGCTGCTGGTCCCCGACCATCTGGGAATGCCCGCGCCGTTCCCCGCGCTGATCGCGGCCGCCGAGGCCACCGAGCGGCCACGGCTCGGCACGTCCGTGCTCAACGCGGGGTTCTGGAACCCCGCGTTGCTCGCCCGTGAGGTGGCCACCACCGACGCGCTGACCGGCGGCCGGCTCGAACTCGGGCTCGGCACCGGGTACGTACGGGCGGAGCACGACGCGGCGGGGCTGCCGTGGGGGTCGCCCGGCGAGCGGGTGGACCGGCTGCTGCGGACGGTGGAGGAACTGGACCGGCTCCTCGGCTCGGACGACTTCCGGCCGCGGCCGGTGCAGGAGCCGCGGGTGCCGGTCCTGATCGGCGCCAACGGCGACCGCATGCTGCGGCTGACCGCCGAGCACGCCGACATCGCCTCGTTCACCGGCCGCTACCTGGTGCCGGGGAGCACCTCGGGGCAGCTCGCCCCGATCTCGGCCGAGCGGATGGACGAGCGGGTGGCGACGTACCGGGAGCTGGCCCGGGGCCGCAAGGAGGAGGCGGAACTCAACCTCCTGGTCCACTGGGTGATCGTCACCGACGACCGGGAGGCGGCCGTCCACGGCCTGATGGACCGGATACCGGACCTCACGCTGGAGCAGGCGATGGAGCTGCCCATCCTGCTGGTGGGCACCGAGGAGGAGATCGCCGCGCAGGTACTGGCGCAGCGGGAGCGGTACGGGTTCTCCTATCTGACCGTGCTGGAGCCGTTCATGGAGGCGTTCGCGCCCGTCGTGACGGCCCTGCGGGGGCGCTGACCACGCACGGCCGGCCGGGTGCGCGCCCCGGCCCGCGGTGCCCTCCTGCGGCCCGTCCGGATACTGGAATTCCGCACCCGCGCGAACCCTCCGTGGTGGGATCGCGGCATGTCTGATCTGCGTATACGGGCCGCGGCGCCCGACGACCTGGACACCGTGCTGGCCTTCTGGAAGGCCGCCGCCGAGGGCACGAGCATCAGCGACGACCGTGCCGGGGTGGAGCGGCTGGTGGCCCGCGACCCCGAGGCGCTGATCCTCGCGGAGCTGGACGGCGAGCTGGTCGGCACGGTGATCGCCGGGTTCGACGGCTGGCGGTGTCATCTGTACCGGCTGGCGGTCCACCCGGAGCGCCGCCGCCGGGGCATCGGGTCGGCGCTGCTCACCGCCGCCGAGGAGCGTTTCGTCCGGCTGGGCGGGCGTCGCGGGGACGCCATGGTGCTCACCCGCAACGAGACGGCGCATCATGCCTGGCGCGCGGCGGGGTACGCGCCCGAGGAGCGGTGGCGGCGCTGGACGAAGCCGCTCACCGACTGACCCACCGCACTTTGCCGACCCTTTACCATGAGGGGGGCCGTACGTTCCGTACGGTCCCCCGTCCCGTCATGAAAGGTGTGAGCGTCCGCCCATGGGCGAGCCTCCCAGTAGCAGCCGCACGCGACATCGCGCGTTCCTCCCCACCCTGTCCGACCATGGGACGGAGGTGACCCGATGACGGAAGTGCTCCTGCTGCTGGTGGCGGTCCTGCTGTCGTTCGCCTGCGGTGCCTTCGTCGCCGCCGAGTTCTCGCTGACCACGGTCGAGCGCAGCGAACTGGAGCGGGCGGTGGAGCGCGGCGAACGCGGCGCGTCCGGCGCCCTCAAGGCCGTCCGCAGCCTCACCTTCCAGCTCTCCGGCGCCCAGCTCGGCATCACCGTCACCAACCTGGTCGTCGGCATGCTCGCCGAGCCGTCGATCGCCAAGCTGATCGCCGGGCCGCTGGAGTCGGCCGGCGTGTCCAGCGGCGCGTCCAGTTCGGTGGCGCTGGTCCTCGGTACCGCCCTGTCGACGGTGTTCCTGATGGTCGTCGGCGAGCTGGTGCCCAAGAACTGGGCGATCTCCTCGCCGCTGGCGGTGGCCAAGGGGGTGGGCAACGCGCAGCGCTGGTTCAGCGCCGCCTTCCGGCCCTTCATCAGCCACCTCAACAACACCGCGAACCGCATCGTGCGCCGCCTCGGCGTGGAGCCCACCGAGGAACTGGCCGCCGCGCGCGGCCCCCAGGAGCTGGCGGCACTGGCCCGCCACTCCGCCCGGGAGGGCGCCCTGGAGGCCGACACCGCCGAGCTGTTCGTCCGCACCCTGAACCTGGCCGACCTGACCGCGGAGAACGTGATGACCCCGCGCGTCCAGGTCATCTCCCTGGACACCCAGGCGAGCTGCGAGGACGTGGCGAACGCCACCCGGGCGACCGGACTGTCCCGCTTCCCCGTCCACCGCGGCACCCTGGACGCCGTCGTCGGCACCGCGCACATCAAGGACGCGCTGGCGATCCCCGCCGAGCGCCGCGCCCGGGTGCAGGTCTCGGAGATCATGCGCGAGCCGCTCCTCGTCCCCGAGTCGCTGACCGTGGACCGGCTGCTCGACCGGCTGTCCGGCAAGCGCACCATGGCCGTCGTCATCGACGAGTACGGCGGTACGGCGGGCGTGGCCACGCTGGAGGACATCGTCGAGGAGGTCGTCGGCGAGGTCCGCGACGAGCACGACCCGCACGAGACGCCCGACCTGGCCCCGGCGGGCACGGACGACGACGGCCGCGCCCTGTACTCGGCCGACGGCTCCGCCCGCACCGACCAGCTCGCGCGGGTGGGCCTGCACGCGCCGGACGGGCCGTACGAGACGCTCGCCGGCCTGGTCGCCACCGAACTGGGCCGCATACCGGCCGTCGGCGACATCGTCGAGGTCGCCGGCTGGCGCATGGACGTGGTGGACGCGTCCGGCCGCCGGGCCGCGCGCGTGCTGCTGCACGCGCCGCTCGACGACAACCACACGGAAGGGGTCGACCGGTGACCGCGGTACAGCTACTGGTCGCGCTGGCGACCCTGGTCGTCAACGCGTTCTTCGTCGCCGCGGAGTTCGCGCTGATCTCCGTGCGCCGCGCCCAGATCGAGCCGTACGCCGAGCAGGGCGACCGGCGCGCCAAGAGCGTCCTGTGGGGCCTCCAGCACGTGTCGGCGCTGATGGCGGCCGCGCAGCTGGGCATCACCCTGTGCACCCTGGTCCTCGGTGTGGTCGCGGAACCGGCGATCGCGCATCTGCTGGAGCCGGTGTTCCACGCGCTGGGCGTGCCCGAGGGCGCGGGTCACGCGGTGTCCTTCGTGATCGCGCTGGCGGTCGCCACCTATCTGCACATGCTGCTCGGCGAGATGGTGCCGAAGAACATCGCGCTCGCGGAACCGGTGCGCAGCGCCCTGCTGCTGGGCCCGCCGCTGGTCACGCTGTCCCGGGCGCTGCGCCCGGTGATCTTCACGATCAACGCCTTCGCGAACGCCGTGCTGAAGCTGATGCGGATCGAGACCAAGAACGAGGTCGCCGCGGCCTTCTCGGACGCCCAGCTGGCCCAGATCGTCAAGGACGCCGGCGAGGCGGGGCTCATCGACGACCGCGCCAAGGAGCGGCTGTACGACGCCCTGGAGCTGGGCCGGCGGCTGGTGCGGGACGTCGTCCTGCCGCTGGAGCGGGTCGTGTACGCGCGCGTGGACGTCACCCCGGAGGAGCTGGAGCGGCTGGCGGCCGAGTCCGGGTTCTCCCGCTTCCCGGTGGTGGACGAGGGGCGCCGGATCGTCGGATATCTGCATGTGAAGGACGCCCTGGACGCCTCGCCGCGGGACGAGCCGTTCCAGCTGCGGGGCATGCGGCCCATCGCGCGGGTGCGGGAGACGACACCGCTGGACGACGTGCTCACCGCGATGCGGGGCAGCCGTACGCATCTGGCGGCCGTGCTCGGCCCGGACGGGCGGCTGTCCGGTCTGGTGACGATGGAGGACGTGCTGCGGGAGCTGTTCGGGCAGCCGGTGTAGGCCCCGGCGGGCGGTGGCCCGGGCCCGGGTGCGGTGGCCCGGGCCCGGGTGCGGTGGCCCGGGCCCGGGTGCGGTGGCCCGGGTACGGTGGCCCGGGCCAGGGTGGCGTGGCCCGACCGACTGGCGGGTATGGGCCTCGGGCTACCATCTGTGTCGCCATGCAGACGAACCCCAGATACACCAGCCTGGTCGCGGTCGGCGACTCCTTCACCGAGGGCATGTCGGACCGGCTGCCCGACGGCTCCTACCGGGGCTGGGCGGACCTCCTCGCCTCCCGGATGGCCGCCCGCACCCCCGGCTTCCGCTACGCCAATCTGGCGGTGCGCGGCAAGCTGATCGGACAGATCGTCGACGAGCAGGTGGACGTGGCGGCCGCGATGGGCGCCGATGTCATCACCCTGGTCGGCGGTCTGAACGACACCCTGCGCCCCAAGTGCGACATGGGCCGCGTCACGGACCTGCTCACGCAGGCCGTGGAACGCCTGGCCCCCTCCTGCAAGCAGCTGGTGCTGATGCGCAGCCCGGGCCGGCAGGGCCCCGTCCTGGAGCGGTTCCGGCCGCGCATGGAGGAGCTGTTCGCCTGCGTCGAGGACCTCGCCGCCCGGCACGGGGCGCTGGTCGTGGACCTGTACGCCGCCCCGTCGCTCTCCGACCCCCGGCTGTGGGACGTCGACCGGCTGCACCTCACCGCCGAGGGGCACCGGCGGGTCGCCGAGGCGGTCTGGCAGAGCCTCGGCCACCCGCCCGAGGACCCCGAGTGGCGCACGCCGATGCCCGTGACACCGCCGCCCGGCTGGGGCACCCGGCGGGTCGAGGACGTGCGGTTCGCCCGGCAGTACCTGCTGCCGTGGATCGGCCGCCGGCTGACGGGCCGCTCCTCGGGCGACGGCCGCCCGGCGAAGCGGCCGGAGCTGCTGCCGTACGAGGGGCCCGCGGAGTAGCGGGCGGGTGTGGGGGCCTGCGGGTCGGCGGTGCGGGCGGGTGGGCCTGCGGCTCGGCGCTGCGGGCGGGCGACTGTGTGCCGCGTCTCGTAGTTTCCGCCGAATGCCCCGCGGCGCCGACCTGCACGATTCGCCAGTAGAATCCGGTCACGTGACTTCTGCGCCCGCCAAGCCCCGTATCCCGAACGTCCTCGCCGGACGCTACGCCTCCACCGAGCTCGCCACGCTCTGGTCCCCCGAGCAGAAGGTGAAACTGGAGCGTCAGCTCTGGCTCGCCGTGCTGCGGGCCCAGAAGGACCTGGGGATCGAGGTGCCGGACGCGGCGATCGCCGATTACGAGCGCGTCCTGGACACCGTCGACCTGGCCTCCATCGCCGAACGCGAGAAGGTCACGCGGCACGACGTCAAGGCGCGGATCGAGGAGTTCAACGACCTCGCCGGGCACGAGCAGGTCCACAAGGGCATGACGTCCCGCGACCTCACGGAGAACGTCGAGCAGCTCCAGATCCGGCTGTCGCTGGAGCTGGTCCGCGACCGTACGGTGGCGGTGCTCGCGCGCCTCGGCAAGCTGGCCGGCGAGTACGGCGAGCTGGTCATGGCCGGCCGCTCCCACAACGTGGCCGCCCAGGCCACCACCCTCGGCAAGCGTTTCGCGACCGCCGCCGACGAGCTGCTCGTCGCCCACGCCCGGGTCGAGGAGCTCCTCGGCCGCTACCCGCTGCGCGGCATCAAGGGCCCGGTCGGCACCGCGCAGGACATGCTCGACCTGCTGGGCGGCGACGCGGACAAGCTGGCCGACCTGGAACAGCGGATCGCCGACCACCTGGGCTTCTCGCAGGCCTTCACCTCGGTCGGCCAGGTCTACCCGCGCTCGCTGGACTACGAGGTCGTCACCGCGCTGGTGCAGCTGGCGGGGGCGCCGTCCTCGCTGGCGAAGACGATCCGGCTGATGGCCGGGCACGAGCTGGTCACCGAGGGCTTCAAGCCGGGCCAGGTCGGTTCGTCCGCGATGCCGCACAAGATGAACACCCGCTCCTGCGAGCGCGTCAACGGGCTCATGGTCATCCTGCGCGGGTACGCGTCGATGACCGGCGAGCTGGCGGGCGACCAGTGGAACGAGGGCGACGTGTCCTGCTCGGTGGTGCGCCGGGTGGCCCTTCCCGACGCGTTCTTCGCGCTCGACGGTCTGCTGGAGACGTTCCTGACGGTGCTCGACGAGTTCGGCGCCTTCCCGGCCGTCGTCGCCCGCGAGTTGGACCGCTATCTGCCGTTCCTCGCCACCACCAAGGTACTGATGGGCGCGGTGCGCGCCGGTGTGGGCCGTGAGGTCGCGCACGAGGCGATCAAGGAGAACGCGGTCGCCTCCGCGCTGGCCATGCGTGAGCGGGGTGCCGAGCGCAACGAACTGCTGGACAAGCTGGCCGCCGACGAGCGGCTGCCGCTCGACCGCGCCGAGCTGGACGCGCTGATGGCGGACAAGCTGTCCTTCACGGGCGCGGCGGCCGCGCAGGTCGCCACGGTCGTCGGCCGGATCGAGGAGATCGTGAAGCAGCGCCCGGAGGCGGCCGGTTACACCCCCGGGGCGATCCTCTGACGCGCTTCACCCAGGCGGAGCTGGAGGCCGCCCGCGACCGTCTCGTACCGGACGTCGTCGCGGGCGGTCTGCGTGTGCTGTTCTGCGGGATCAACCCGGGGCTGATGACGGCCGCGACCGGCCATCACTTCGCCCGCCCGGGCAACCGCTTCTGGCCGGTGCTGCACCTCTCCGGATTCACCCCGAGACTGCTGAAGCCGTCGGAGCAGGGCGAACTGCTGTCGTACGGGCTCGGCATCACCAATGTGGTGGCGCGGGCGACCGCGCGGGCCGACGAACTGAGCGCCGAGGAGTACCGCGAGGGCGGGCTGCTGCTGGCGGAGAAGGTGCGCGGGCTGAGGCCGCACTGGCTGGCCGTGGTGGGCGTGACCGCCTACCGGGCCGCGTTCGACGAGCGGAAGGCCGGGGTGGGGCCGCAGGAGCGGGTCATCGGGGACACGCGCGTATGGGTGCTGCCGAACCCCAGCGGGCTGAACGCGCACTGGACGGCGGAGACGATGGCGCGGGAGTACGCGCGACTGCGGGTGGCGGCCGAGGAGTAGTGGTTCCGGGTCCGGGTCCGGGTCCGGGTCAGCAGGATCCGGGTCGGGTCAGGATCCGGGTCAGGGCGGGTCGATCTCCGTGACCAGCGCGAGGAGTTCGAAGGGCAGTTCCCTGTCCCACTGGGAGACGCCCAGGGCGACCCAGCGTGCCGAGCCCGGATGCCGCCACAGATGGACGTCCGGGACGTGCTGGCTGAGCCAGGCCCAGGGCCGGGGTATGTCCTCGCCGTCCATCGAGCGCTCCAGGGTGCGGGCGAGGCTGATGTGGTGCGGCGGGCCCCAGCGGTCGGTCAGCCGCTCCCTCAGGCCGTCCCGGTCGGCCTCGTACTGGTCCTCCGTCTCCTCCCGCCGTGTGCCGTCGTCGTCCCAGAAGTCGTCGCTGGTCTCTAAGGCGGCGACGAGATACCCGGGACCGCCCTGCCCCGCGTCCGTGCCGCCGTGCTCCCGGGGGAAGTCCCGGGAGCACAGCAGGTCGACGGTGGCGAGGCAGCGCGCGATGTCCATGCGTTCCAGTAAACCGGCCGCCACTGACAATTGGCGTGGTGTCAGGGGCTCGGCGGCGTCCCGGTGGCTCAGGCGTCCCGGCGCCGCAGGCTCCATGCCCCGGCGAGCAGCGCGGCGGCCGTCCACAGCGCGGTCACGGCCAGTCCGGACCACGGGCCCAACGATCCGTCGTACGTCTCGTACAGCACCACCTGGCCCGCCCGGTCGGGCAGGAAGTCGGTGGCGCCGCCGGCGGTGTCGCCGATCACGAACGACACGACGAGGACGAACGGGATCAGCACGGACAGCGCGCCCGCCCCGCTGCGCAGCAGGGCCGTGAGGCCGGCCGCGAGCAGCGCCATCAGCGTGAGGTAGATCCCGCAGCCCACGACCCCGCGCACCTGCTCGCCCGAGGTGAGGCCGTTCGCCGCGTCGCCGAGGCCGGCGCGCGCGGCGACGAGAGCCGCGAGGGCGGTGACCAGGCCGACGGCCAGCACCGGCAGGGCGATGGCGGTCGCCTTGGCCGCGAACCACCGGCCCCGGCGCGGGACAGCGGCGAGCGAGAGCCGCAGCGCGCCGCCGTGGAACTCCGAGGACACCGCCGTCGCGCCGAAGGAGACGGCGGCGATCTGGCCGGGCATGACTCCGGAGAGCGCCATGAACAGGGGGTCGAACTCCGGGTCGGACGTCTCGGAGCCGCCGGCGATCGCGGAGAACGCCGTGGTGGCCGCGAACAGCGCCAACAGCGTGCCGGGAAGCGAGCGGAGGGTGCGGATCTTCAGCCACTCGGAGTGCAGGACGGGTGCGAACGACATGTCAGGCCTCCTGCGGCTGGGCGGTGAACTCGGTCTCGGTGGACGTCAGATCGAGGTAGGCCTGTTCCAGCGTGGCCTCCTCCGAGGACAGTTCGAGGACGGGCACACCGGCGGCGGACACCAGCCGTCCGATGTCGTCCACCCGCGCGTGCTCCACGGTCCAGTGCCCCGCCTCGTGCTCCACGGCGTCGTGGCCGCCGCGTGCGAGGGCGCTCGTCAGCGCGGCCGGGTCGGTGGTGCGGATCCGTACCCGGGGCCGCACGCGCGCGTGGATGAACTCCCGCATCGGGGTGTCGGCCAGCAGGCGTCCCCGGCCCAGGACCACCAGGTGGTCGGCGAAGGACGCGGTCTCGTTCATGAGGTGGCTGGAGACCAGCACCGTGCGCCCCTCCCCCGCGAGCCGGCGCAGCAGCCGCCGGATCCAGATGATGCCCTCCGGGTCCAGACCGTTGGAGGGCTCGTCCAGCATGACCACCCCGGGATCGCCGAGCAGGGCGGCCGCGATGCCCAGCCGCTGACGCATGCCCAGCGAGTACGTCCGCACCCGGCGGCGGGCGACCGCCGCGAGACCGGTCTCCTCCAGCACCTCGTCGGCCCGGCGCTGCGGTAGCCGGTTGCTGGCGGCCAGGGTCCGCAGATGGTCACGGGCGGTACGGGAGCCGTGCGCGGCCTGCGCGTCGAGCAGGGCGCCGACGTGCCGCAGGGGTTCGCGGAGGGTGGCGTAGGCGTGGCCGCCGAGGGTGGCGGAGCCGGAGGTCGGCCGGTCGAGGCCGAGCACCAGCCGCATGGTGGTGGACTTCCCTGCGCCGTTGGGGCCGAGGAAGCCGGTGACACGGCCGGGGAGGACGTCGAAGGTGAGGTCGTCCACGGCTCGCCGGGTGCCGTACTCCTTGGTGAGATCGCGGACTTCGATGCTGGTCATGGCAGGAGCATGGCCGCCGGGCGGGGGCCGGGACCTCCCCCGCCGGTGGAGATCGTCTCCCCCGTGCGGGGGAGGTCCGTTGTCGGTGGCGGCTGGCACGATGGCTGCATGGTCCGCATGATCCGCATGATCCGCCCGTTCACCCGGGCGGTGACGTACACACGGTGGCTGCATCTGTTCATGGCCGTCGTGTGGCCCGCCGTGTGGTACCTCATCGACAACACCCGGATGTACCTGGCGGCCCTCCTGCTGGCCCTGGCCGGGCTCGTGCCCGCGATGCGGGTCGTGGAGGGCCTCCAGGCGCGGCTGCTGCTGACCGGGCAGCGGCACGACGGGCCGGACACGGGGATCGTGGTGACGCCGGCGGTCACCTGGGGCGACCGGGGCCGCACCGTCCTCTGGCTCCAGACGCGGCTGTTCCTGGGCGGTGCGGTCGCCTTCCTCACCGTCCATCTTCCCATGCTCACCGACGACCTGGTGCGCACGGCCCGGGGCGGCGGCCCCGACCCCGCCACGTTCGTCCAGGTTCCGGGCCACCACTGGTGGTACGCGCTGCTGGCGCCCCTCCCCCTGGTCGCGCTGGCGGCCGTCGTGGTCGCCGCCGGGAAGCTGATCACGGTCGTCGCCCGGCACCTGCTGGGTCCCTCCCCCACGGAGCGGCTCGCCGCGCTGGAGGAGCGCACCGAACAACTCCTGGAGCGCAACCGGATCGCCCGCGAGCTGCACGACTCGATCGGCCACGCGCTGACCGTCGCGGTGGTGCAGGCCGGTGCCGCGCGCGCGGCGCGCGATCCCGCGTTCACCGACAGGGCGCTGGACGCGATCGAGGAGACGGGCCGGGCCGCCCTGGAGGACCTGGAGCGGGTGCTGGGCGTGCTGCGCGAGTCGGGGCGGCCGGTGAGCGGCCGGCCGACGCTTGCCGACGCCGACCGGCTCCTGGAGTCCGCCCGCGCCTCCGGGGCGAAGGTCGACGCGGATCTGGCCGGGCCGCTGGAGACCCTTCCGGGTCCGCTGTCCCGCGAGGGGTACCGCATCCTCCAGGAGTCGCTGACGAACGTGCTGCGGCACGCGGGCGCCGTCCCGGTCAGGGTGCGCGTCGAGGTCGGCGGTGGATCGCTCGGCCTGGAGGTCCGCAATCCGCTGACCGTCGGGATACCCGGGCCCGGCCGGGGCAGCGGTCTGCGCGGGATACGCGAGCGCGCGGCCCTGCTCGGCGGCCACGCGCACACGGGACCGCACGAAGGGGACTGGCGGGTGCGTGTGGAGCTGCCGCTGCGCTGATCTACGCTGGCCGGATGCCGGTGACCGTACTGCTCGTCGACGACGAACCCCTGGTCCGCGCGGGGTTGCGGGCCGTGCTGGAGGCACAGCCCGACATCGAGGTCGTCGGTGAGGCGGCGGACGGGGCGGCGGTGATCCCGCTGGTGCGCCGGCTGCGGCCCGACGTGGTCGCCATGGACGTACGGATGCCGCTGATGGACGGCATCGAGGCCACGCGCGCGGTGCTGCGGATGGTGGACGGGCCGCCCAGGATCCTCGTCGTGACGACCTTCGAGAACGACGAGTACGTGTACGAGGCGCTGCGCGCGGGCGCGGACGGATTCCTGCTGAAGCGGGCCCGGCCCGCCGAGATCGTGCACGCGGTGCGGCTGGTCGCGGAGGGCGAGTCGCTGCTGTTCCCGGCGTCGGTGCGGCGGCTGGCGGCCGAGTACGGCGACGGGGGCGGCAATCGCGCCGCCCGGGACACGCTGGAGCGGGCCCGGCTGACCGAACGGGAGGCGGAGGTGCTGCGGCTGATGGCGCGCGGGCTGTCCAACGCGGAGATCGCCGCGCGGCTCGTGGTGGGCACGGAGACCGTCAAGTCGCATGTGAGCGGGGTGCTGGCGAAGCTCGGGGCGCGGGACCGCACTCAGGCGGTGATCACGGCGTACGAGTCGGGGTTCGTGGCGCCGGGCTGAGCCGCCGCGGGCGGCGGCCTGTGCGATTCCGCACTCGCCGGGGTGCGCCGGGCCGAGTACGATCCGCCCAACACGCGCACGAGCTGGGAGGAAGGACGTTGGGGCGGCTGACCGGCGGGGACCCCTCGCTGCTGCGAAGGATCAACTCCGCGGTGGTGCTGCACGCTCTGCGTGCCGCGGACTGCGCGACGCTGACGGAGATCACCCGGGTGACGGGACTGTCCCGGCCGACCGTCGAGGGAGTGGTCGAGGACCTGATAACGGCCGGACTCGTCGTCGAGAAGGCGGCCGACGAGAGTGTCGCCCGGCGGCAGGGGCGGCCCGCGCGGCGGTTCCGGTTCCGGGCCGAGGCCGGTCATCTGCTGGGCCTGGAGATCGGGCCGCACCGGGTGGCCGCGCTGCTGGCCGACCTGGACGGCCGGGTGCTGGGCGCGCAGGCCAAGGACGTCGACGAGTCGGCGCCGGCGGACGAGCGGCTGGAGCGGCTGCGCACCGCGGTCGCCGAACTGCTGCGCCGGGCGGGTGTGCCGCGCAGCTCCCTGCGGGCCGTGGGGGTCGCGACCCCGGGGATCGTCGAGGCGGACGGGACGATACGGCTGGGCACCGCGCTGCCGGAGTGGACGGGGCTGCGGCTGGGTGAACGCCTGAGCCGTTCCTTCAAGTGCCCGGTGCTGGTGGAGAACGACGCCAACGCGGCGGCCGTGGCCGAGCACTGGAAGGGCTGCGCCACCGAGTCCGACGACGTGGTGTTCGTCCTGGCCGGGCTGAGCCCGGGTGCCGGCTCGCTGATCGGCGGGCGGCTGCACCGGGGGTACGGCGGGGCGGCCGGGGAGATCGGCGCGCTGCACCTGCTGGGCCGTGAGGTGACCCCGGAGACGCTGCTGTCCACCACGGACGAGCCGCTGCACCCGCTGGACGAGCAGGCCGTGGCCGAGGTGTTCGCGAAGGCCCGCGAGGGCGACCAGCGGGCCCGGGCGGCCGTGGACCGCTTCCTTCAGCGGCTCGTCCACGACGTGGCGGCGCTGGTGCTGGCCCTGGACCCGGAACTCGTCGTCATCGGCGGCTGGGCGGCCGGTCTCGACGGTGTGCTGGAGCCGCTGCGGCGGGAGTTGGCGCGGTACTGTCTGCGGCCGCCGAAGGTGGCACTGTCGCTGCTCGGTGAGGCGGTGGTGGCGACGGGCGCGCTGCGGCTGGCCCTCGACCATGTGGAGGAGCAGCTGTTCGCGGTGGAGGGGACGGTGACGGGCCGCGGCGCGGTGGGCCGTCCATGACGCACGCCGCGCCCCGGAGAGGCTCCGGGGCGCGGTCGGGGTGACGTGTCGTCGAGGGGATGCCGGTTGGACGGCGTTCAGGACGCGCGGCGTTCCGGCCCGTGGTGTATCTCCACCCCGCCGGCCGCGCCGAACGTCAGGCGGCACGTGTCAGCGCGATAGGTCGCCACCGAGAGCGCGGCCGTGCGGCCGCCCGCGAAGAAGCGGGTGGTGACGACGAGGACGGGCGCGCCGGGCAGCCGGTCGAGTTCCCTGGCGTCGTCCGCGCGGGCCGAGCCCAGCTCCACGGCGCGGTCCTGGCGGTCGAGCTCCAGGCGCTGGAGCTCGCGCAGCACGGCACGCGCGCGTGCGGCCTGGGACGGGGCGTCGATCGCGGAGAGGTCGGGCACCGAGGTGTGCGGCACGTAGAGCAGTTCGGCGGCGACCGGCTGGCCCTGCGAGACCCGCGAGCGGCGCACGATGTGCACGGTCTCCTCGCGCGCGGTCTCCAGGGCCGCGGCGACGGCCGCCGGCGGGGCCGCGACCGCGCTGTCCACGGCCTGCCAGGCGTCGTCGCCCCCGCCGGGCCAGGCCTGCTCGCCGGTGCCGACGGCGACACCCATGCGGGGCGGCGCGACGGTCGTACCGACGCCGCGGCGGCGCTGGAGCCGGCCCTCCAGCTCCAGCTGCTCCAGGGCCTGACGGAGCGTCGCGCGGGCGACGCCGAAGCGGGCGGCCAGCTCACGCTCGTTCGGCAGGATCTCGCCGACCGTGAACTCGGAGTCGAGCGCCTCGCTGAGCACGGTCTTGAGATGCCAGTACTTCGGTTCCGGTACCGATTCCAGTTGCGTGGTCCCCACCCTGTCCTCCGCAATCGCCGTGGTCCCGCGGCGTTTTCGCGCCCTTGTTTATTAAAGGTTGTTGTACTTCTCAGCGACCATAGGGCGGCCCCCACCCTTGGTCAAGACCAATCCTCGATCCCTCCGGAGGCCACCGGACGCCCGGAAGCGGAGGTTTCACGGGGCGTTCGCACGGGCCCGGTTTCGTGACGTCGCGGCAAAGTTCCCGTCGCGAAAGGAGAAGGCCGGGTGACCCCCATGGGGCTACCCGGCAGTAGCAATTGCTGACAAGCTGTCTACGGCGTCCGTCCGCCAGTCCAGACGAGGAGCTCCCGCATGACCGCCACCGTCTCCTTCCCGGTGCCCACCCCCAGCGGCCCGCAGACCGTCACGGTCTCCTACGCGCGCGTGGGCAGCGGTGAACCGCTGCTCCTGCTGCACGGCATCGGCCACCACCGGCAGGCCTGGGACCCCATAGTGGACATCCTCGCCACCGAACGCGACGTGATCGCCGTGGACCTGCCCGGCTTCGGCGCGTCCCCCGCCCTCCCGGACGGGCTGAACTACGACCTGCCGACCACGACCGCCGTGTTCGGCGCCTTCTGCGAGGCGCTGGAGCTGGACCGCCCGCACGTGGCCGGCAACTCCCTGGGCGGCCTGCTCGCCCTGGAGCTGGGCCGCGAGAAGCGCGCACGGTCCGTCACCGCGCTCTCCCCGGCCGGGTTCTGGTCCGAGGCCGAACGGCGGTACGCCTTCGGCATCCTGCTGACCATGCGCCGGATCTCCCGGCGGATGCCGCTGCCGCTCGTCGAGCGGCTGGCCCGCTCGGCGGCCGGCCGGACGGCCCTCACCAGCACCATCTACGCCCGTCCGGCCCGCCGTTCACCCGAGGCCGTGGTCGCCGAGACGCTGGCCCTTGCCCAGGCCACCGGGTTCGACCAGACCCTGCGGGCCGGCGGCTCCGTGCTGTTCACCGACGACGTCCCGGGGATCCCGGTCACCGTCGGCTGGGGCACCCGCGACTGGCTGCTCGTACGCCGCCAGGGCGTCCGCGCCAAGCAGGTCATCCCCCGCGCCCGCCTGGTACGGCTGCCCGGCTGCGGCCACTGCCCCATGAACGACGACCCGGCGCTCGTCGCACGCGTGATCCTCGACGGGAGCCGCTGAGGGATCGCCGGGGGCGGACGCGGGCACCTCGAATCCCGTCGGCCCCTTGGTCCCCGTCGGCCCCTGGGTCCCCGTCGACACCTTGACCCCCGTCGGCCGCCTGGTCCCCGTCGTCGCGCCCCACGCCACACCGGCCCCCACCAGCGCGCTCCCCACGGCCTGCGCGGGGCCGTAGGCGCCCGTGCCGACGAGCGGAGCGGTGCACGCGGCGGCGACGGGGATCAGGCCGGAGAAGAGGGTGGCGCGTTCCGCGCCGATCCGCTGCATGCCCATGTACCAGCACACGAAGCCCACGACGGTGACCACCGCCGCCTGCCACAGCAGCGCGGCCGCCTCCCCGGCGTCCGGCCGCCGCAGCCAGTCCCCGCCGTCGGCCACCAGGCCCACGGCGGCGGATTCGGCGGCGGCGAGACCGCAGACCGTGGCCGAGAGCAGCCGGGGCCCGAGGGGCCGCAACACGGGCACCGCGAGCAGCGCGAAGCCGGCCTCTCCGGCGAGCGCGCACCCGGAGCAGGCGAGACCCGCCCCGTCGGTCCGCCCCCACCCCTGCACCGTGAAGGCGCCCACCGCGACGAACGACGCCCCGAACAGGACCGTGCGCCGGGGCCGGCGCCCCTCCAGGAGCGGGACGAGGACCGCCACGACCACCGGCGCGCAGCCCACGAAGACTCCCGGTACGGCGGGTTCCGCGGAGCGTTCGGCGGCCAGGACGGCCAGGTTGAAGCCGACCATCCCGACCGCCGCGAGCAGCGCGAGCCGCGCCCACTGACGGGCGGTGAGCGCGCTCAGCCGGTCCAGGGCCCCCGCCCCGGCCAGGGGGACGAGCAGCAGACAGGCGAGGGCGTAGCGCAGGAACTGCCCGCCCGCGTACGGGTAGGCGCCGAGGACGCTGTTGGCGGTGAAGGACGCTCCGACGAGGACGCAGGCGAGCGCGGCGAGCAGGCATCCGCGCGTGGTGGTGGCGTTCATGACGGTGACGCTAGGCAGCGCGGCGGCCCGGTCTAAGGTCCACTTCCATGACGTCATCGGGGACCAATCAGGACGGGCGGGCCGCTCCGTCGGCCGCGTGGGAGGTGCTGCTGCCGGCCGTCTCGGCGCCCGCCCGCGCGCGGGGGCGGGCGTTGCAGGCCGCGCTGCGGGAGGCGGTGCGCTCGGGGCGGCTCGCGCCGGACACCCGGCTGCCGTCGAGCCGGGATCTCGCCGCCGACCTGGGGGTGTCGCGCGGGCTGGTCACGGAGGCGTACGAGCAGCTGACCGCGGAGGGGTATCTGCGCAGCGGCCGGGGTGCCGGTACCTGGGTGGGCGGTGCGGTGCGGGCGGCACCGGCACGCGCCGCGCGTGACCTCGCCCCGGGTGCGACGGACGCGGCGGTCGACTTCGTGCCGGGCACGCCGGACCTGGCGCTGTTCCCGCGCGCGGCCTGGGCCGCCGCGCAGCGTGGTGTGCTGGCGGAGTTGCCGCACACCGGGCTGGGCTACCCCGACCCGCGCGGACTGCCCCGGCTGCGGACCGCGCTGGCCGCGCTGCTCGCCCGCCGCCGGGGTGTGGTCGCCGACCCGGAGCGGCTGGTGATCGTCTCCGGGGTCGCCCAGGCGACGGCACTGCTGGGGCTGGCGATCCGGGCCCGCGGGTGGGACACGGTCGGTGTGGAGGATCCCGGGAGCCCCCGGCACGGCGCCCTGTACACGGCGGCGGGCGTCACCCCCGTACCCCTGCCGCTGGACGGGGAGGGGCTGGCGCTCGGGCCGTTGCGGGCGTCCGGGGTGCGGGCGCTGGTGGTGACTCCGGCGCACCAGTTCCCGACCGGGATCGCCTACTCGGCACGGCGGCGCACCGAGCTGCTGGACTGGGCGCGGTCGGTGGACGGTTTCGTGCTGGAGGACGACTACGACGGTGACTTCCGCTACGACCGGGCTCCGGTGGGCGCGCTCCAGGGCCTGGACCCGGAGCGGGTTGCCTACACCGGGTCGGTCAGCAAGTCGCTGGCACCGGGGCTGCGGCTCGGCTGGCTGCTGATCCCCCAGGCGCTGGCGGAGGAGGTCGTGGAACGCAAGCGGACCATGGACCTCGGTCATCCGGCGCTGGACCAGGCGCTGTTCGCGCGGTTCGTGGAACGCGGGGACTACGACCGCCAGTTGCGCCGCTGCCAACGGGCGTACCGGGAGCGGCGGGACACCCTCGTGGACGCGCTCCGGGAGCACTTCCCGGGGGTGCGGGTGTCGGGGATCGCGGCGGGGCTGCACGTCATCGCGGAGCTTCCGGGGCGGTACGGGCCGCAGGAGGAGTTCCTGGCGCGGACGGCGTCGGCCGGGGTACGGGTGCGGGCGCTGACGGAGTACGCACACGCGCCTACCGGCGAGAGCGAAGGCGAAGGCCAAGGCGGTGGTGGGGCCGCCGGAGAGCCGGGCGGGGACGGGGACGGGGTGCGGCTTGTCCTGGGGTACGCGCATGTGCCGCCCGGCCGGATCCGGGACGGCGTACGGGTGATGGCACGGGCGGCTCGCGCGCGTTGACGCGGCGCACCGCCCTTGCGGCCACGGGGAGTTGTTCACTTGCGGTTTGCGTGCGCGCCGTGGCGCACCAGTAGGTCTGACGGTGCACACCGGCCGGTTCTCGTCCCAGGAGGCCTCTGTCATGTCACACCGTCCGCTCCCCGGTCGCCGCGGCGTGCTGCGCGGCTCGCTCGCCGCGTCCGCGGCCCTGACCCTGCCCGTCGCCGCCGGCGCGGCTCCCGCGCTCGCCCTGTCCGGGCGGCCCAGGGCCGGCTGGGGCGTGCAGACCGGGGACGTCACCACGGACTCGGGGCTGGTGTGGGTGCGCTCCGACCGGCCCGCCCGGATGATCGTCGAGGCCGCGGCGACGGAGTCGTTCCGGGGCGCCCGCCGCTTCCAGGGGCCGCTGCTCGGCGCGGGCACCGACTTCACCGGCACGACCAGGCTGCACGGGCTGCCGTCCGGCGAGCAGATCCACTACCGCGTGACGCTGGCCGACCCGGACGACCCGCGCCGCACCGGCGAGCCGGTGACCGGCACCTTCCGCACGGCGTCCCGCAAACGCCGCGACGGCGTGCGATTCGTGTGGTCCGGCGACCTGGCCGGGCAGGGCTGGGGCATCAACCCGGAGCTGGGCGGCTACCGCATCTACGACGCGATGGGCGCGCTCGACCCCGACTTCTTCCTGTGCAGCGGCGACAACATCTACGCCGACGGCCCGCTCGCCGAGACCGTCGCCCTGCCCGACGGGCGGACCTGGCGGAACATCACCACCGAGGAGAAGGCGAAGGTCGCCGAGACCCTCGCGGAGTTCCGCGGCAACTTCCGCTACAACCTGCTGGACGAGAACCTGAAGGCGTTCAACGCCCAGGTCCCCTCCATCATCCAGTGGGACGACCACGAGGTCACCAACAACTGGTACCCCGGCGAGATCTTCGCGGACACCCGCTACACCGAGAAGAGCATCGACGTCCTCGCCGCCCGCGCCCGGCAGGCGTTCTCGGAGTACTTCCCGATCTCGACGCTGCGCCGCCCCGACGGCCGCGTCCACCGGGTGGTCCACCACGGCCCGCTGCTGGACGTGTTCGTGCTGGACATGCGCACCTACCGCAACGCGAACTCGCCGGACGACCAGACCACGGACTGGCAGGGCATCCTCGGCCGTGAGCAGCTGGAGTGGCTCAAGCGGGAGCTGGCCCGCTCCCAGGCGGTGTGGAAGGTGATCGCCGCCGACATGCCGATCGGCCTGGTCGTGCCGGACGCCACGGACGGCAGGCCGAACATCGAGGCCGTCGCGCAGGGCGACCCGGGCGCGCCGCTCGGCCGTGAGCTCCAGATCGCCGAGCTGCTGCGGTTCGTCAAGCACCGCCGGATCACCGGCACGGTGTGGCTGACGGCCGACGTCCACCACACCTCGGCCCAGCACTACGACCCGTCGCGGGCCGCGTTCAAGGACTTCGCGCCGTTCTGGGAGTTCGTCTCCGGGCCGCTCAACGCGGGCGCGTTCCCGGCGAGCGCGCTGGACGGCACCTTCGGCCCGGACCGGGTCTTCGTCAAGGCGCCCACCACGGCCAACGTCTCCCCGGCGGGCGGCTACCAGTTCTTCGGCGAGGTCGACATCGACGGCCACAGCGGGGAGCTGACGGTCCGCCTGCGCGAGCAGGACGGCACCGTGCTGTTCACGCAGACGCTCCAGCCGGGGCAGGTCGGCCAGTAACTCCCGTCACCTTTTCTCGGTGTGCCGCGCACCGGCGTCGTCCCCCGGTGCGTGGTGCGCCGCGGTGCGCGGTGCGATCGTGGGGGCGCCGGGAGCGGCTCGCCGGGCGCAACGCCGTAGAAGAATTAACAATCCGGACAAAAGTATCCTTTACCCGCCAGTCACAAATCGTTCGTGATCACGCAACACCATTCCTCCACAGTGGCTGCATGACTCGAGACATGACTGATGTGACGCGCGCCGGACACAGGCGCCCCGTGCACCACTGGCGGCGGGACCTCGTGGAGCTCGCCGCCCTCTTCACGGCGGTCGCGGTGGCCGACGTGGTGGCGAACCTCGTGGGTCACGGCCCCGACGGCCCCGAACTGCTGGTGGGCTCCGCGGCCGCGCTGGTCGCCACGGCCGGTTTCCACACCTGGTGGTCACGCCGCCACGGGCACGCGCCCCCGACGAGTGATACCGATGCCCGGCCGCCCTCCCCCGAGGAGCAGGCCGGGCCGTCCGCACTGCCGGCCGGTGTCACCGGCGAGAGCACGCTGTGGCGGATGCGGACCACGGTGAAGGACGAACCCGGGGCACTGGCCGCGCTGTGCACGGCACTGGCCGGCCAGCGGGTGGACATCCTCAGCCTCCAGACGCACCCGCTCGGCGCGGACACGGTCGACGAGTTCCTGCTGCGCGCCCCCGGTGCGCTCGGGGCCGCCGAGATCACCCGGGCCGTGGCGCAGGCGGGCGGGTCGAGCACCTGGATCGAGCGGGCCGACGCCCACGACCTGGTGGACGCCCCGACCCGGGTCCTGGGCCTGGCCACCCGCACCGCCCTGGACGCGGCGGAACTTCCGCTGGCGCTGCGCCAGTTGCTGGGCCGGTGCACGATCCGCTCGCTGCCGGCCAAGCCCGTGGGCGGCGGGCGGGGTCCGGCCGGGGTGCCCGTGGAGGGAGTGCTGGAGGACACCGTGATGCGCCTGCGGGCGCCGGAAGGCGGAGTGATCACCGTGGAGCGGCCGTATCTGCCGTTCACCCCGACCGAGTTCGCCCGCGCGCGTGCCCTGGTGGAGCTGGACGCCCGGCTCGGCTCCCGGGTGCCGCGCGGCCAGGACGTGCTGACGCTGCCCGAGGGCAACGACATCACCGTGCGCCGGGCCGACACCGGCGATCTGGTGGCGGCCCGCGAGATGCACGAGCGGTGCTCGACACGCACCCTCGGCATGCGCTACCACGGCCCCGTCGGGGACGCCGACCGCTACCTCAACCACCTGCTCAGCCCCCGCTTCGGCCGCACCCTCGCGGTGCAGACGCCGTCCGGCCGGATCGTCGGCCTGGGTCACCTCCTCTGGGACGGCGACGAGACGGAGGTCGCGCTGCTCGTCGAGGACGAGTGGCAGCGGCGCGGGATCGGCGCCGAGCTTCTCGGCCGGCTGGTCGCGATGGCCGTCGAGGCGGGCTGCGAGAGCGTGTACGCGGTGACGCAGTCCTCCAACACCGGCATGGTCGCCGCCATGCGCGGCCTGGGCCTGCCCCTCGACTACCAGATCGAGGAGGGCACCCTGGTGATCACCGCCCGGCTCGACCGGCCCGGAGCGCGGGCCGACTCCGCGGTCGGCGGGGAGCGGATCGCCCGCGACTGACCCGGAACGGCCATCCGGACCGACGGCCCCGGCACAGTCACCGGGGCCGAGGCGGGACGGCCACCGGTCATGACACGGAACAGCCCCGAGGGCCCGGCGGTGCGACCGCCGGGCCCTTCTCATACGCGGACGGCCGCGCCGAGCGCCCCCGTCAGGTCCTGCCAGAGGTCCTCGACGTCCTCCAGCCCCACCGACAGCCGCAGCAGCCGGTCGCTCACCCCGGCGCCCCGGCGCTCGTCCGCGTCCACGATGCGATGGCTGATGGACGCCGGGTGCTGGATGAGGGTGTCGACGCTGCCGAGGCTCACCGCCGGGGTGATCAGCCGGACGCCCGCGATCACCTCGTGCGGGTCGCCGTGCACCTCGAAGGCGACCATCGCGCCGCCGATGCGCGGATAGTGAACACGGGCCACGCGCGGGTCGGCGGCCAGCCGCCCGGCCAGTTCGGCGGCGTTCGCGGACGCCGCCCGCACCCGCACCGGAAGCGTCGCGAGGCCGCGCAGCAGCAGATAGCCGGCGAGCGGGTGCAGCACCCCGCCGGTCGCGAACCGCACCTGCCGCAGCCGCCCGGCGAACTCCTCGTCGCAGGCCACCACGCCCGCCAGGACGTCCCCGTGGCCGCCCAGGTACTTGGTGGCGCTGTGCAGCACCAGCCGCGCGCCCTGCTCGGCGGGCCGCTGGAGCACCGGGGTGGCGAAGGTGTTGTCGACGAGCAGCGGCACGGATCCGCAGGCGTGGGCGACCGCCCGCAGGTCGACCTCGGCGAGCGTCGGGTTCGCCGGCGACTCGACCAGCACCAGACCGGTGTCGGGGCGCAGCGCGTCCGCGATCCCGGCCGGGTCGGTCCAGGTGACCTCCGAGCCCAGCAGCCCGGCCGTCAGCAGATGGTCGCTGCATCCGTACAGCGGCCGTACGGCGACGACGTGCCGCAGGCCCGTCGAGGCGCGCGCCAGGAGGACCGCGCTCAGTGCCGCCATCCCGCTGGCGAACGCGACCGCGCTCTCGGTGCCCTCCAGCCGGGCGAGGGCGGTCTCGAAGCGGGCGACCGTCGGATTGCCCAGCCGGCCGTAGACGGGCGGCCCCTCCGGTTCGGCGCCGGTCGCGGCGAACGCGTCGATCCGGGCGGCCTCGGCGCGGCTGTCGTAGGACGGGTACGTGGTGGACAGGTCGATCGGCGGGGCGTGCAGACCCTGCCGGGCCAGGTCGTCCCGTCCGGCGTGCACGGCCTCGGTGGCCAGGGCACGGGGGGTGACGGACGCACGTACCTCGTCGTACGCGGGGATGCTCACTGCGGCTGTGTCCATGGACGGCAGGGTGAACACCGAACGGGTCTCACGAATCGAACACCGTGCTACGTTCGGCCGATGGCCGAATCTGTCGCACTGGACCCGGTGGACCTCCAGCTGCTGCGACTGTTGCAGAACGACGCCCGGACCACGTACCGCGACCTGGCGGCGCAGGTCGGCGTCGCCCCGTCCACCTGCCTGGACCGGGTGACCCGGCTGCGCCGCTCCGGGGTGATCCTCGGGCATCAGCTGCGACTGGATCCGGCCAAGCTCGGCCGAGGCCTCCAGGCGCTGCTGTCGGTGCAGGTCAGGCCGCATCGGCGGGAGCTGGTGGGGCCGTTCGTGGAGCGCATCCGGGCGATGCCGGAGGCACTGAGCGTGTTCCATCTCACCGGGCCCGACGACTATCTGGTGCATGTGGCGGTCGCGGACATGGCGGATCTGCAACGGCTGGTGCTCGACGAGTTCACGTCCCGGCGCGAGGTGGCCCGGGTGGAGACCCGGCTGATCTTCCAGCAGTGGGAGTGCGGCCCGATGCTGCCACCCGCGCCTTCCGGACAAACGCCATGACGTGCGCCGTCCCGTCGTACGAGGATGGTGTCCATGTCACAGACCAACAGCCCGCTGCCCCGCGAGGTCGCCGACGCGTACGTCGACGACCTCATCGCCCTCGACCCGGTCACCGGTACCTTCCTCGGCGCGCCGGAGAGTTCCGGCCGGCTGCCCGACTACTCTCCCGCGGGCCAGGCGGCGCTCGCGCGGCTCGCGCGGGACACCCTGGCGAAGCTGGCCGAGGCCGAACGGCGGCCCGGCGCGGAGAGTGACATCGAGCGCCGGTGCGCGCGCCTGCTGCGTGAGCGTCTCACCGCGGAACTCGCCGTGCACGACGCCGACGAGGGGCTGCGCTCGGTCGGCAACATGTCCACGCCGGCCCACCATGTGCGCGAGGTGTTCACCGTGACGCCCACGCAGACCGACGCGGACTGGGCGGCGATCGCCGAGCGGCTGCGCGCGGTGCCGGCGGCACTGGCGGGCTACCGGGAGTCCCTGGCGCTCGGCCTGGAGCGCAAGCTGTACGCGGCGCCCCGCCCGACCGCCACGTTCGTCAAACAGCTCACCGAGTGGTCGGACACGGACGGGGCGGGCCGCGGCTGGTTCGAGGACTTCGTCGCCCCGGGCCCGGACGCGCTGCGCGCCGAGCTGGACGACGCGGCCCGCGCGGCGACCGCCGCCGTGGTGGAGCTGCGGGACTGGGTGCGGGACGTGTACGCGCCGACCGTCCAGGACGCGCCGGACACCGTCGGCCGGGAGCGGTACGCCCGCTGGTCGCGCTACTTCAACGGCACCGACCTCGACCTGGACGAGGCGTACGCGTACGGCTGGGCGGAGTACCACCGGCTGCTCGGCGAGATGCGCGAGGAGGCCGAGAAGGTCCTGCCCGGCGCGGCCACGCCCTGGGTGGCGCTCGCGCACCTCGACGAGCACGGCCGGCACATCGAGGGCGTCGACGAGGTCCGCGACTGGCTCCAGGGCCTGATGGACCAGGCGATCGAGACGCTCGACGGCACCCACTTCGAACTCGCCGAGCGGGTACGGAAGGTGGAGTCGCGGATCGCCCCCGCGGGCAGCGCGGCGGCCCCGTACTACACGCCTCCGACGGAGGACTTCTCCCGGCCGGGCCGCACCTGGCTGCCGACCATGGGGAAGACCCGCTTCCCGGTCTACGACCTCGTCTCGACCTGGTACCACGAGGGCGTCCCCGGTCACCATCTCCAGCTCGCGCAGTGGGCGCACGTCGCCGGGAACCTCTCCCGCTACCAGGCCACCGTGGGCGGGGTCAGCGCCAACGCGGAGGGCTGGGCGCTGTACGCGGAGCGCCTGATGGACGAGCTGGGCTTCCTCACGGACGCGGAGCAGCGGCTCGGCTATCTGGACGCGCAGATGATGCGGGCGGTCCGGGTCATCGTCGACATCGGCATGCATCTGGAGCTGGAGATCCCGGCGGACTCGCCGTTCCACGCCGGCGAGCGCTGGACCCCAGAGCTGGCGCAGGAGTTCTTCGGCTCGCACAGCAGCCGGCCGGCGGACTTCGTGGAGAGCGAGCTGACCCGCTACCTGAGCATCCCCGGTCAGGCGATCGGCTACAAGCTCGGTGAACGGGCTTGGCTGCTGGGCCGGGAGAAGGCCCGCGAGCGCCACGGCGACGCCTTCGACCTCAAGGCCTGGCACATGGCGGCCCTTTCGCAGGGTTCGCTGGGCCTGGACGACCTGGTGGACGAGCTGGCACAGCTCTGATCCCAGGGCGGCGCGTCAGCAGCCGCAGTCGGCCGCGTCCACGGGCGCGGTCAGCGGGTCGGCGGCGCGCCGCTCGCCGCCCTCCCAGGTCTCGAACGCGAAGCCCTCGCGCACCCAGTACTCGAAGCCGCCGAGCATCTCCTTGACCTGGTAGCCGAGTTCGGCGAGCGCGAGGGCGGCGCGGGTGGCGCCGTTGCAGCCGGGGCCCCAGCAGTACGTCACCACCGGCACGTCCTTGTCGAGGAGCTGCTCGGCCTGCTCGGCGATGAGCGCGGTGGGCAGGTGGACGGCGCCGGGGACGTGGCCCTGGTCCCAGGAGGCGGTGGAGCGGGAGTCCAGGACGACGAAGCCCGGGTCGCCGCCGGCGGCGAGCACCGAGGCCACGTCGGAGACGTCGGCGTGGAAGACGAGGCTCGCGCGGAAGTAGGCGGCGGCCTCGGCGGGGGCGGCGGGGGCGACGCGCAGGACGGGGTTCACGCTGGTCGTGGCGTTCATCGGGGGCCTTTCTCCGGTGGTGTCCGACACCCGGAAATCTACGGCCGTTGATCATCTTCTTGAAGGGGTGTTCCACGGCCCGGACCTTGCCTCGCCGGGGATTCCCCTGCTATTCCTCGGTCATGACCGTGTATTCCCCGGACGCCACCGACTGGCGCATCCTCGAGGTCCTCCAGCGCGAGGGCCGGGCCAGCTTCGCCGATCTGGCGCGGGCCGTGTCGATGTCGGCGAGCGCCGTGACCGAGCGGGTGCGCCGGCTGGAGGAGGCGGGCGTCATCCAGGGGTACGCCGCCGTGGTGGACCCCGAGCGGCTGGGACTGCCGATCCTGGCGTTCGTGCGGCTGCGCTATCCCAACGGCAACTACAAGCCGTTCCACGACCTGGTGGCCGTCACACCCGAGATCCTGGAGGCGCACCACGTGACGGGCGACGACTGCTTCGTGATCAAGGTCGCCGCCGGTTCGATGCGCCATCTGGAGGAGGTGTCGGGCAAGATCGGCACCCTGGGCTCGGTCACCACGAGCGTCGTGTACTCCTCACCCCTGCCCCGGCGCCCACTGGGCCGCTAGGAGGGGGCGTCAGGCCCGCTGGCGTACGGTCGAGCCCGACCGGCCCTTCACGACCTCCAGCTGTGCGTGGACGCGCCGCCGCAGATCGGCGACATGGCTGACGATGCCGACGCTGCGGTCGCGTTCGCGCAGGGAGTCGAGGACGTCGAGGACCTCGTCCAGGGTCTGGTCGTCGAGGCTGCCGAACCCCTCGTCGATGAAGAGGGTGTCCAGCCGGACCCCGCCCGCCTCGTCGGTCACCACGTCGGCGAGGCCGAGCGCGAGGGCGAGCGAGGCGAAGAAGGTCTCGCCGCCGGACAGCGTCGCGGTGTCCCGCTCCCGTCCGGTCCAGGCGTCGACGACGTGCAGCCCGAGCCCGCTGCGGCCGCGGCCGGCCCGGTCGTCGGAGTGGACGAGGGTGTAGCGCCCGGACGACATCCGCTGGAGCCGTGCGGTCGCGGCGGCCGCCACCTGTTCCAGCCGGGCCGCCAGGACGTACGCCTCCAGCCGCATCTTGCGTTCGTTGTCGGCGGAGGTGCCCGCGGTGAGCCCGGCCAGACGGGCCACCCGGTCGTACTCGTCGCGCAGCGGCGCGAGCCGTCGCACACCGTCGGACGCGCGCGCGGAGAGCCGGTCGAGTTCGGCGCAGCGGCGGACGGCCGCGTCCTGGGCGGAGGCGGTCCTGCGCAGCCGTTCGGCCGCCTGCGCCGCGGTCCGTTCGGCCGTGGCGAGGTCGGCGGGCGGCTGTTCGGCGGCGGCCACCGTGTCCGGTTCGGCGAGGACCGCGCGCACGGCGGCCTCCTCGGACTGCCAGGCGTCCAGGCGCCGTTGCAGCTCGCGGTGGGCGGCGCCGTCGAGGAGGGCGTCGGCCGCCGCCTGCGGGGTGTCGAAGCCGGCCCGGAAGGCGGCTTCGTCGAGGCGTCCGTCGGCGGCCTTGAGGCGTTCGGCGCTGTCCTCGGCGGCGCGGGCGGAGTCGGCCGCGGCGGTGAGCAGCGCGGCCCGCCGCTCCAGCTGGGCGGCGCGCGCGGCCACGCTCTGCGCGGCGCCCCGGGCCTGTGCCAGCTCCTCCTCCAGCGCGGTCCGCTCCCGGTCCAGCCGCTCACGGTGGCCGACCCGGGAGGCGGCCCGGACGGCGGCGTCGCGCTGGGCCGCCGTGCGCCGCTGGTGCTCCTGCTCGGCGCGGCGCAGCTCCTCGCGGACGGAGTGCAGCGCGGAGGCGTCCCGCCGCGCCCGCACATGGTCGCGCTCCAGTTCCCCGGCCTCCGCGGCGAGCGCCTCGGCCGGGGTGTCGCCGGCCTCGGCGGCCGCGGCGGCCAGCTCCTGCCGCAGGTCGCCCAGGCGCCGCAGGTCGCGGCCGTGCCGCTCCTCGGCGTCCTGGTGCGCGGCGAGGGCCTGTTCCTCGGCCTCGCGGTCGACGTGCCCGGCGTCCTTGCGGGCCGGGGCGGGGTGCTCGGTGGCGCCGCAGACCGCGCACGGTTCCCCGGCGGTGAGGTGCGCGGCCAGTTCGGCGGCGATGCCGTCGAGGCGCTGTTCCTTGAGGTCCAGCCAGCGGCCGCGGGCGTCGAGCGCGGCCTGCTCCGAGGCGCGGGCCCGCTCCCGGGCCTCGTCGGTCTCGCCGGTCAGCCGGTCCCGCAGCCGGGCGGCCCGCAGCCGCCGCTGCGCGGGCTCGATCCGGACGGCCAGCTGTTCGGCGCGGGTGGCGGACTCCTGCGCGGACTCGATCCCGGCCTGGAGCGCGGCACGGATCGCGTCCCAGTCGGCCAGCCAGCCCTCGCTCTCCGTCAGGACGTCCGCATCGGCCCGTTCCTGCCGGTCCAGGTCCGCCCGCTCGGCGACCAGCGCGGCCAGCCGCCGCTCGCCGCGCCGGGCCGACTCCAGCCCGCCGAGCTCCTCGGCGGCCCGGCGCGCGGCCGTGGCGAGGCCGGCGGCACCGGCCTCCGCGAACCGCTCGGGCAGAGCGGCACGCGCGCGTGCCTCGGCACCGGCCGCCCGCCGGTGCTCGGCGTCGGCGGCCTCCCGCAGCTCCAGCGCGGGCGCCACCGCCTCCGCCTTGCGCGACCGGTCCAGCCGCGCCCGTGCCTCCTGGTGGGCCCCGGCCCGCTCCTCCAGCCGCCGGGCCCGCTCCCGCGCCTCACCGAACCGCCCCTGCAACCGGGCGAGTTCGCGTACGTCGTCCAGGGCGCGCTCGGCGGCGGCCTGCGCGGACTCGGCGGCGAGGCGGCCGCACTCGGCGACCGTCAGGCGCTCGCGGGCGTCGCTGCGGGCCAGGGCGGCCGCGCCCAGCACGGCCTCGGCCAGCCCCGGTTCGCCGGGGGTCAGCTCGGGCGGCTCCATGGTGTCCCCGGCGGCCTGGTGCATCCGGTGCGCGTCGGCGAGCAGCGCGGCGTCGCCCTCGCGCACACGGGCCTCGGCGGTGCGGCGGCGCTCGGCGAGCCGCTTCTCGACCTCGGCGAAGCGCCGGGTGTCGAAGAGGCGGCCCAGCAGCTTGCCGCGGGCCTCGGCGTCGGCGCGCAGGAAGCGGGCGAAGTCGCCCTGGGGCAACAGCACGACCTGGCAGAACTGCTCACGGCTCATGCCGAGCAGCTGGGTGATCTCCTCGCCGATCTCCTGGTGGGAGCGGCTGAGGTCCTTCCAGGCGCCGACGGTCGCGTCGTGTTCGCGCAGCCAGGTCTGGGCCTTGTCGACGATCGTGCCCGTGCCGCGCTTCTTGGGCCGCTCGTGGGGCGGCTGCCGGGTGATCTCCAGCCGGCGTCCGGCGACGGTGAGGTCGAGGGTGACCTCGGTACGGGTGCCGGGCGCGGCATGGTCGCTGCGCAGGGTGAGGCCCTGGCCGTTCTGCCGGGCGCCGGGGACGGAGCCGTACAGCGCGTAGCAGACGGCGTCCAGGACGGAGGTCTTGCCGGCGCCCGTCGGGCCGTGCAGCAGGAAGAGCCCGGCGGTGGACAGCTCGTCGAAGTCGACGTGCTGGGAGCCGCCGAACGGGCCGAAGGCCGTCAGGTCGAGCCGGTGCAGCCTCATCGGGTCACCTCACCTCCTTCACCGTGTCGTCCGCGCGGACCGCGTCGAAGGCGTCCCGCAGCACACCCTGCTCGCGCGCGTCGGGCCCGGCCCCGCGCACATGGGCCACGAAGTCCTCGGCGATCTCCTGGTCGCCGCGGCCGGCGAGCCGCCGGGCGTACGACACGTCGGGTTCGCCCGGGGCCCGCTCGGGGGCGAAGACCAGGCTGAGGGTGTGCGGGAAGCGGTCGGTGAGCCGGGCCATCGGGTCGGCCGGGCGGACGGCGTCGGTGAGCGTGGCCTCGACCCAGGCGTCCTCGTGGCGCGCGAGGGCGGGATCGGCGAGCAGCTCCTCCAGGGTGCCGCGGATCCGGGCGAGCGCGCGCGGCACCGGGCAGTCGATCCGCTCGGCGGCCAGGGAGCCGTCCCCGCCCAGGTCGACCAGCCACATCGTCTTGCGGTGCTCGCTCTCGGAGAAGGAGTACGGCAGCGGGGAGCCGGAGTAGCGGACACGCTCGGTGAGGGTCTGGGAGCCGTGGAGGTGGCCGAGGGCCACGTAGTCGACGCCGTCGAAGACCCCGGCGGGGACGGCGGCGACCCCGCCGACCGTGATGTCGCGCTCGCTGTCGCTGGGCTCGCCGCCGGTGACGAAGGCATGGGCGAGGACGACGGAGCGGGTGCCGGGCGCGCGGGTCGCGAGGTCGGCGCGGACCCGGTCCATGGCGGCGGCGAGCACGCTCTCGTGGCCGGCCCGCTCCACCCCGAACTCGTCCTTCACCAGGGCGGGTTCGAGGTACGGCAGGCCGTAGAAGGCCACGTCGCCGTGGGCGTCGGCGAGCATCACGGGCGTCCCGGCCGCCGCCGGGCTGGTGCGCAGATGGATGCCGGCGCGGCCGATGAGTCCCGCTCCGACGCCGAGCCGGCGGGCGGAGTCGTGGTTCCCGGAGATCATGACCGTCGGCACCCCGAGGGCGGCGAGCCGGTGCAGGGCGTCGTCGAACAGTTCGACCGCGGCGAGCGGCGGCACGGCACGGTCGTACACGTCGCCGGAGACGACCACGGCGTCGACCTCGCGCTCGCGCACGGTCGTGATCAGCCGGTCGATGAACTCGGCCTGGGCGCCGAGCATGCTCACCCGGTGGAAGGCCCGGCCCAGATGCCAGTCGGAGGTGTGCAGCAGTCTCAAGAAAACGCTCCGGCCCGCATGTCTCCCCCGCCCGTGCCCTCGGAACCGGCACCGGCCGGTCCGGGCTCTCCGTCACCTCGGACCACGCTAACGCCTGGCGGCCCGTGCTCCCTCATCGGCCACAGTCTGCCATCGCGGCCGTCGGCTCCGGTCGGTCTGTCCGCTTCGTGGCATGCCCGTCCCCCTGGACAGACGAACAGACGGACAGACCGGTTGACCGGTCTCGATCGAACAGGACCGGAACAGGTTCGGTGACTTTCGGACAATGTGAGAAGAAGCGCTCCGTCGTGTACGGGTGCGCTCCTACATTGGCTCCCTGTTTTGGGTGGGAACACGGGGGAACAGCATGGATCCGGTGACGGCCGTGGCCGCGGCAGGCGTGGCGCTCGTGGCCAAGGGAGCACTCGAATCGGCGGGCCAGGAGGCCGGCCGGTCAGGCTGGAACGGCGGGGCGCGGCTCGTCGAGCGCATCCGCGCACGGTTCCGCGGCAACGCGGACGCCGAAGGGGCGCTGGACCGGGTGACCGGCACGCCCGACGACGAGGACGCCCGGCAGACCCTGGAACGGCAGCTCGCCGCCCACATGCTGCTCGACCCGGACTTCGAGACCGAGATCCGGCGGCTGGTCGACGAGGCCGTGGCGGCACGGGGCGGGGCACAGATCAGCGCGGCGCTGATCAAGAACGCCCAGGTGTTCAACGGCAAGGTCGAGGTCCAGGGGGACTGGAAGACGTCGTAGCGGCGTCGACCGTCCACCGGGGCGGCGGAGGTCGTGGCGATGCCGCCCGTGCGCACGGGCGGCGGACGGCGTGGCGATGTCCACCGTCCGCCGGGGCGCGGGCGTCGTGGCGGCGTCGGCCCCGCCCGCCGGGCCGGGTGGGCGTCGCAGCGGCGTCGGTCCCGTCCGCCGGACACGGGCCGGGCCGGGTCGGGCCGTCCATGCCGTCGTCCTGGTGGCGGGCGCCGTCCCGGAACGCCGTCCGCGCGCCGTCTCCGTACGCCGTGATGTTCGTCCGGTCCGTGCCCCGTTCCCGGCCGGGCACGGCGTGCCCCGGGGGTCCGGCGCCGCGCCCCGTGCGGGCACGCGCGCCGCCCCCGCCCTCCCACCGACCGCACCGCCGATCCGAAGGCCGAAGACCCAGCATGAGCGAGGACACCTCCGCCGAGAGCCCCCGGGCCGGGGCCCGCACCCCGGACCGCCCGGACGAACCGCCCCGGGAGAGGGACGACGTCCGACGGGACACCGGCAAGGACCGGTCGGCCCCGGAGCCGAAGGACGACCGCGCGACCGCCGACGAACCACGCGCCCCCGCCGAGGAACGGGACGGCCCGATCAGCGAGAAGGACGCGCTGCGGTCCCTCACGGAGGCCGGCGCCCACGGCGACGCCGAACGCTCCGAGGCGCTGCGCGCGGGCGCCATCGCCGACGAGATCGCCCGGCGGCTGAACGCCGACGCCTCCGGCACCCGGATCGGCACCCTCGCCCTGTTCAACGAGACCGTCAGCTTCGGCGGCGGCCTCCACACCGGGGCGGGTCGCGGCACGGACCACCGGGCGGGAGGCGCGTCCCTGCTCGCGCTGGACGCGGCCGACGTCGCCGACCACACCGACCTGTACGTCCAGCCCGAGGGGTACGAGGACGCCGTCGAACTCCTGCGTGACCGGCGGCTGCTGGTGCTCACCGGGCCGCCCGGCAGCGGGCGGGAGGCCGCCGCCGTCAACCTGCTGGAGGAGGCCCTGGCCATCGACGGCGGCGGGGGCGGCGGCTGTCACCGGCTCCTGCTGCCCTCGCAGGTACTGGAACCCGGCTGGGAACCGCCGGTGAAGCACTCCGGGTACCTGGCGGCGCTGGAGGACGGACCGGCGGACGTCCGGAGGTTCACCGGCGTGCCCGGCACCGGGAGCGATCCCGGTCCGGCCCGGTGGGCCGCGGTGGCCGCCGCGCTGCGCGGCTCCGGCAGTCTCCTCGTCCTGACCGGCGGTCACGACCTGGAGCTCCTCGCGGCCGGGCCCGGCGGCGACCATCTCGCCCACCACCCGCTCACCCCCCTGGACCCGGTGGCCGTCGTCGAGCGGCGGGTCCTCGGGCACGGCGGCGGCGCCGACGCGCACGCCGAACTGCGCGCCCTGCTGGAACGCACCGGAGCGGCGGCCGCCCTGCGGGAGCAGCCCGCGGCCCGGCACGCGGCCCGGCTGGCCTCCGTCATCAGCGCGGACGGTGACATCGCGGCCGAGGTGGCCCGGCTGCGCGACCCCAGCGAGCAGGTACGGGCCTGGTTCGACCGGTACCGCGAGCCGGAGCCGGTGGCCTTCGCGCTCGCGGCGGCCGTCCTGGAGGGCAGCGGCTATCTCACCGTCGCCGACGCGGCCGTCGCCCTGCGCGCGGCCCTGACCGAACCCGCGGCCGCCCCGCCGGACCTGCGGTTCGGGGATCTCCTCGGCCATGAGCAGCAGTGGATCCGGCTCGAACTGCCGGACGCGGGAAGCCTGTCGGCCGGGCCGCCGCGGGTGTACTTCCGCAACGCGCTGCTCGGCCAGGTCATCCTCGCCTACGCCTGGACCGCGCTCGACGGGCGCCGCGGCGCCGTACTCGACTGGCTGCACCGGCTGCTGACCCACCCCGACCTGGAGGTGCGTGCCCGGGCCTCGGTGGCCGCCGGTGTGCTGGTCCTGGCCGACCCGCAGCACGCCGTGCACCGCTTCCTCGCCTCCTGGGCGGGCAGCACCTCCTGGCCGCTGCGGCAGGCGGCCGCCACCGCGCTCGGTGTGGCGGGCAGCCGCCCGGAGTCCGCGGACGCGGTGTGGGAGCTGCTGGACCACTGGGCGCGCGGCGACGCCTCCGCCCGCCGGCGCCGGCTCGCCGGTACGGCGGCGAACGCGGTCGGCGGACTGCTCGGCCGCAGTGACCCCGACCGGGCCGTGGCGGTGCTGCACGCCGCCCTGGACCGGGGCGACGACTGGGGCACGCTGCCGTCGGTGGCGTGGGGCGGCGTCCACCTCCTCCACCAGGGGCAGGTCGCGACGCTGCTGGACGCCTACCTCCGGTGGTCCGCGCCGCAGGACCTGTCCCCCATGGTCGTCAAGACGCTGTCCGCGTTCGTGTTCGCCGTCTCCCGGCCCTACGAGCAGCCCCTGGTGACGGCGGAGGACGACACGGCCAAAGGCGGCGGGCGGGTGCCGGGCGTGCCCGTGCTGCTCACCGAACTGACCCGCCACCACGAGCGGCTCACCGAACTCTGGGCGCGCGCCCTCGCCCGCAGGCCGGTGCAGGACACCGCGCTCGAGGCCCTGCGCACCTGGATCGACGGGTACGCCGACGACAGCCCCGGCGCCCTCGACGCGATCGGCAGGCTGCTGACGGCCGTCGCCCGGCGGCCCGGACGGCACCGTGAACGCCTGGAGTGGTGGCTGGAGAAGTGGGCCCGCGACCGCGACCACCCGTCGGCGAACGCGGAGCGGCTGCTCCGCCTCCTGCGATGACCCCGACCGGGCCCGCGGCGGCCCACCACCGGCGCACCACGCCCACCCAGGCGCGCAGACCCGCGCAGACACCCGCACAGAAACCCGCCCAGACACCCACGCAAGGAAAGGGGGAGACATGGAGGAACAGACCTACGACCCGATCCTGAGCAGCGACGACGTCCCCAAGTGGCGGCTCACCGACCCGCTGCGGCCACCGGCTCCCGACCGTGCCCTCGTCCTGGTCCGCGACAGCGGCCCCTCACTGACGGTCCGCAGCGGCGAGGAGATCCCGTCCTCGCGCTTCGGCGCGTACCGCAGCGTGTTCACCGTCGACATGACCGAGCACCGGCTCGTCCTCGACATCGACGTGCCCAGCCGTGACCACACGTTCTCCTTCCGCAGCCGGGTCGACCTGGTGTGCCGGGTCGCCGACCCGGCCAAGGTGGTCGAACGCGGGATCCGCGACATGAGCGGCGCGCTGTACGGCTACTTGCGCAAGACACTGCGCACGGTCGCCCGGGACTACGACATCGCCGAGTTCCACGAGGCGGAGATCGCGCTGAACTCCGCCCTGACCTCGTTCGGCGGGGACGACGCCGTCCGGCTGCGCAACATCCAGATCGAGCTCCTCGTCGACGAGGAGGAGACGGCGGCCAGCGGACGCGAGTTCCGCAACGTCGTACGGGAGACCCGGCTGGACGGCATGCGGCGCAGGCGGCATCTGGACATGATCCGCGAGGAGGGCGTCGACGGCCTGATCGCCGAGATCATGGAGAAGGAGGGCCCGCGCGCGGCGCTCGCCTGGATCGAGAAGGGCGAGGCGGAGAAGCGAGAGGTCCGGCGCGAGGTCATGCGCATGGTCCTCGAACGCGGCGACGGCGACCGCGAGCCCTTCGAGCAGGCCGAGCTGGAGCGCGCGGTGCTGGAGGAGGTGCTGCGCGACGGGGACGGCCTGTTCGAGACCGCCACCCGGCGCGGCCGGCTCCGCGGCAGTCTGGCCCGCGCCCTGGAACCCGGCACCGGCGAGGACGACCGCGAGCCCCTGAGGGGCGAGGTGGTCCGGGACCGCTCCGAGGAGGAGGGCGGCCGCCGCGGGAGCCCGGCGGAGCGCGGGGACGGGGAGTCCCGGGGCGCGCCCCGCAGCCGCGTCTCCGGCCGGCGGCCCACCCGGCCCACGGGTCCGGCCGCCCGGCCCGGACGTCCGCCCGACGACGAACCGCTGCCGGACGAGCGTCCGGCCGCGGCGGGCGGCCGGGTCCACGACGCCGACGAGCGCCGCACGGACCGGACCCGGGACGACCGGCGCGCGGACCCCGGCGGGCGACCGCCGACGACCGGTGACGCCGACAGCCGGATCTCGGACGCCCCCCGCCGGACGGACGGCCGCACCGCGCCCGCCGGCGGTTCCGCCGACGACTCCGCGCCCCGGGTTAGCCGGGTCCGCGGTACCGCCAAGCGCCCCCACGGGGGCGGCTCGCACGACGGGGAACGCCGATGACCGACTACGACCCCTGCGCGCCGTATCCGGCACCGCTCGGCGCGCCGGCCGCGCCACACGCCCACCCCGGGCCTTCCCGGACGGCGCCCGCGGCTCCCGCCGCTCCGGGGCACGAGCCCGCGCCGCCACCCCACCGACCGCAGTCGGCACCGCCGTCCGCACCACCCCGGTCCGCGTCGCCCCCGCCGTCGTCCCCACCGCCTCCGCCGCCCCATCCCGCCACCCGGGTCGCGGATCTCCCCGCCCCACCCCGTGCCGCCGCCACCGCCGAGGGGGCCGTGCCTCGGCGCCCGCCCCAGCGCATCTGGTGCGAGCACCGCGGCGGGCTGCTGGCCCTGTCCGTGTGGACCGAGCGGGTCCCGGACCGGGGCGAGGACGCGGAGCCGTTCGTCGCGCACCACGTGGAGAGCGGCCACGGGCTGCTCGCCGTCTTCGACGGGTCCGGCGGCGCCGGCGCGGCACCGGTGTGGCAGGCGGCCGACGGCACCCAGCGCACCAGCGCCTGGGTCGGAGCGCGGGTGGCCCGGCTGGCCACCGACTGCTGGTTCCGCGAAGTGGCGACCGGCGGCGAACCCGCCGCGCCGAACAGTCTGCGCGAGTACCTCCAGTACTTCCTGTCCGCCGCCCCGCAGCGGCGCAGCAAGATCGGCGGCACCATGCGCCGCCAGCTGCCCACCACCCTGGCCGGGGTGCACTACCGCGTCGTGCCCACCGAGGGCGACGCGCGGCTGGAACTGCAACCGCTGTGGGCCGGCGACTCGCGGGCCTATGTCCTGGGCCCGGAGAACGGACTCCAGGTGCTCACCCGCGACCACACCCGCGAGAGCGACGCCCTGGAGCTGCTGCGGTCGGACCCGCCCATGACCAACCTGGTGTGCGCGGACCGGGACTTCACGATCGACAGCCGGCGGCTGACGTTCCCGCTGCCGTGCGTGCTGGTGGCCGCGACCGACGGCTTCTTCGGCTATGTGCACACCCCGGCCGACTTCGAGTGGCTGCTGCTGCACACCCTGCGGCACGCCCGGAACGCCGACGAATGGGCCGACCTGATCCGCCGTGAGGTGCAGGGCCGCACGGCCGACGACGCCTCGCTCGCCCTGGTGGCCCTCGGACACCACGGCTTCGAGGAGCTCAAGGCCCGCTTCGCCGGCCGTCTGGAGGACGTGACCGAACGCTACGTCCGCTCCCGGCCGCGCGGTCTGGACCGCCACTCCGCCGACCCCGGGCCCGGACTGCCGGCCCCGGCGGACGATCCCGCCACCCTCCCGGCCCGGGTGCGCGCCTGGCAGGACGCGACCTGGCACACGTACCGCGCCGGTTACGAGACCCATCTGCCGCCGGCCCCCGAGGAGCGCGCATGAAGCAGGGCGATGTCATCGGGGGCTACCGCATCACCACCGAGCCGACCAACGCCAACGGCGGGAAATGCGTGTGGGCGTTCGCCGAGAAGGGCGGGGCGCAGTTCTTCGTCAAGCGGTTCCTGGAGCCCAAGCGCCCCCGGGACGACGACACACGGGACACACCGAGCCTGCGGATCCGCCGGCAGCTGGCCCGGGAGTTCGAGGAGCGGCACCGCACGATCATGAAGCGGCTGCGCCCGGACGCGCGCGGTGGCGGCAACCTGGTGCTCGCCACCGACTTCTTCCACGAGGGCAGCACCTACTACAAGGTCACCGAGCGGATCGACACCTCCAGCCTGGAGAAGCCGCAGGCCCTGGAGCCCCGGCAGAAGATGGTGCTGCTGAAGACGCTCGGGAACAGCCTGAAGCAGCTGCACGACATCGACGTCGTGCACGGCGACCTCAAGCCGCTGAACGTGCTGGTGCAGCGGCGGGACGGCTCGCCCTTCCACGCGGCGAAGCTGATCGACTTCGACGACTCCTATGTCTCCGGGAAGCCGCCCGAGCCCGACGACATCGCGGGCGACTCGGTGTACGGGGCGCCCGAGTGGCGGCGCTACATGCAGCGCGACGACTCGGTCGGAGCGGAGCACCTGACGTGCGCGGTGGACGTGTTCGCGCTCGGTCTGATGACCCACCTGTATCTGACGGGCGATCTGCCGCACCACGACAAGCGGTACGGCTCGCC
Organism: Streptomyces phaeofaciens; assembly: GCF_014648915.1. Lineage (GTDB taxonomy): Bacteria > Actinomycetota > Actinomycetes > Streptomycetales > Streptomycetaceae > Streptomyces > Streptomyces phaeofaciens. The sequence continues at coordinate 116,714 of NZ_BMSA01000017.1, forward strand.
CGCCGACGCCGTCAACGCGGGCGAGCGGCTGGACCTGGACACCCGGCTGTCGGACGCCATGCTCGGCCTGCTGCGGACCATGACCGCGCGGGCCCCCGGCAGCCGTCCGGGGGTGGCGGCCTTCCTCAGGACGCTCTCCGACCCGGCGGTGTGCGCCCTCCAGCACCGGCGCCCCGGCACCACCACGAAAGCGTCGCCCCCCACGAGAACGCCGCCGCCGGCCGCGCCCACCGGCCCGGCGGGCGGGGCGGGCGGGGCGAAGCCCTCGGCCTCCGGCCCGCGCACCAGCCGCATCAAGACCAACCCCCGCTCGACGGGCCGCCCGGGCGGCGGTACGGCACCACGCCCGCCCGCGCCCCGGCCGGCACCGACGGCCGCCCCGGCCCCGCCGCCACCGGCCGCGCCCACGGCCGACGAGCCGGCCACGCCGCCGTCCCGGCCGGCCCCGGCGCCGACCGAACCCGCCGCGCCCGGGCCGCGCGCCTCCCGTGTCCGCATCAACCTCGGCGACCGGGACCGGGGGCGCGACTCCTCGTGACCCCCGGCGCCCGCGCCGCCGCCCGTACCCGTGCCCGTACCCGCACCACCCAGGAGACTTCCGGATGAGCAACAGCGAGCAGTACCAGGGGAATCTTCAGTACGCCGTCGACATCGTGCTCTGCGTCGACGCGACCGGCAGCATGTTCCCCGTCCTGGACAGCGTGAAGAACAGCGCCCTCCAGTTCCACGACCGGCTGAACGACGTGATGGCCAAGAAGGGCAAGGCGATCAGCCAGCTGCGGCTGAAGGTCATCGCCTTCCGTGACTTCGGGGACGACGCCTCCAACGCCGTCGAGGAGACCGGCTTCCTCCATCTCCCGTCGCAGGCACGGGACTTCGAGGACTTCGTACGGGGCATCGACGCCACCGGCGGCGGCGACATCCCCGAGTCCGGGCTGGAGGCCCTGGCCCTGGCCATCAACTCCCCCTGGGAGACGGGCCTGGACCGCAGGCGCCACGTCATCGTGATGTTCACCGACGCCCCGGCGCACCCGCTGGGCACGGTGGGCGTCGCCGCGCCGACCTACCCGGCGAGCATCCCGCGCAGCCTCGACGAGCTGTTCGAGCAGTGGGGGTACGCGCGCAGCCAGACCTCCGTGATGGAGCAGTCGGCGAAGCGGCTGGTGCTGTTCGCGCCGGACCAGGCGCCCTGGTCGGACCCGATCGCCGAGGAGTGGGACCTCACCCTCCACTTCGCCTCCAAGGCGGGCCAGGGGCTGGAGGAGTTCGAGATGGACGAGATCATCGAGACGATCGCGAACAGCCTGTGAGGCTCGACTGGCCGGACTTCCAGCTGGAGGTCCGGCCGGACGGCCATCTCCGGTTCGAGTGGCGCCGCTACGGCCAGGTCAAGTCCCATGTGTCCTTCTGCGACCAGCTGCGGCTCCTCCCGCAGGGCGCGGACGGCCTGTCCCAGTGGGTCTTCCACCTGCGGTCCCCCGCGGGTCCGACACCGGGGCTGCTGGTGGTCCGGGTCGACGTCCCGGCGGAGCGGCTGCCGGAGGCGGAGGAGTACACGGAGCGGCTGCGCCTGCACTTCCGTATCCCGGAGCATCGGGACGACCCCGCCGAGGAGGCCCCCATCCAGCGGGTGCCGCTCGACGCGCCGCAGTGGATCGCGGCACCGGCGGGGGTCGCGTCGGAGGAACTGTTCGCCGCGGTGATGGCCCGGGTCGACGGCGACCCGGGCTGATCGCGTGATCCCACGAGGACGAGAAGGAGGGTGAGCGGTGGCGCCGTCGGCCAACTGGCGTTGCACTGACTGCGACACGTACAACGGGCCCGCGGAAGCGGCCTGTTCGGTGTGCGGCGGGACCCGTCGGGTGACCCCGCCGCACGCGAGCGCGCCGCGTTCCGCCCCGAAGGCCGGTGCGAAGGCGGGGGGCTCCTCCGGCGGCTCCCGGCCCGCCGCCAAACGGCCCGGCGCCGGCCGTCCGCCGGCGGACTGGCGGTGCGCGAAGTGCGACACCAACAACGGGCGGACGGACCTCTCCTGCATCGTCTGCGGCACCGCGTGGCGGACGGCGACGGCGAAGAAGGGACCGTCCGGGGCCACGACCGAGGGGCCGTCGAAGGGGACGTCCGGGAGCACGGCCAAGGGGGCCGCCTCGGGCTCGGGGAAGCCGCCGTCGTCCGGCGCCGGCCGTCCCGGTGGCACCACTGCGGGTGCTGCGGGTGCGGGTGCCGCGGGTGCCGCGAAGAAGGCCGCGCCCCGCAAGCCCACACCGAAGCGGACACCGCCGCCCACCGCCACGCCGTCGGCGCCTCGCGCGTCGCGGCCCGGCACCTCGGGCATGCCCGGCGGCCACGGCACGGGCGTCGGCGGCACCCGCACGGGCGGCACGACGCGCGGAGCGGGCCGCCCGCCGCGCCGGGAGGAGGCGGTGTTCTACCCGTCCTCCCCGACCATGGGCTACCGGCCGGACGCCGCGCACACCCCGGCCGCCGCGCCCCCGCCCGTGCCGCCGGTCCGCTTGCCCCCGTCGGCGCCGTCCCGCTCCGCACGGGCCGGGACGAAGAAGATGCCGGGGTGCGTGAGCGGCTGTCTCGGGTTCATCGTGGTGTCCTTCCTGCTCTCGCTGCTGGCCCGCGGCTGCGAGAGTCTGTCCGGTGACGGCGCTTCCGGCCCGGACGGCGACACCCGGGTCGCCACGGCCTGCCCGGCGCGCATCGCGGCGCAGCTGCCCGACGGCGACGGGGCCGAGCTGGTGGAGGCGTTCCGCACGTCGAACAAGCGGATCACGCTGTGCCGTACGGAGTCGGGTTCGCTGTACTACTACGGCGAGTTCAGCGACGGCCGGGAGAAGGGCATCGCCATGCCGGCCGAGCGGACCTCGGGCGGCTACGAGGCGCGCAACCAGGAGTACCGCTACGAGATCCACGACGGTCTGGTGACCATCTACGAGTCGGGCACACAGATCGGCGAGGAGAAGCTCACCCCGGAGCCGTCACCGACCTGAACCGGCCCCGCGCCGGTCCGGTCCGGTCCGGCGCGGGCCGCGCCGGACCGGACCGGACCGGCGCGCCGGCCCCGTCAGGCGTCCCCGTACGCCTCTCCGCCCAGCTCGAACCCCGCCGTCCCGGCCGTCGCGTCCGCGAGCCAGGCGCGGAAGGCGTCCACGTCGGCGTCGGGCAGCCCGATCTCGATCGTGACCGCCTCGCCGTAGCGGACGTCGCGGACCTCGCGGCCGGTGGCGCGCAGGTCGTTCTGGACCTTGCCGGCGCGCTGGTGGTCGACGGTGACCGTGGCCAGCCGGAAGCGGCGGCGGGTGAGGGTGCCGAGCGTGTCGAGGGCTTCGCCGACCGCGCCGCCGTAGGCGCGGATCAGGCCGCCGGCGCCGAGTTTGACGCCGCCGTAGTAGCGGGTGACGACGGCGACGACGTACCGCATGTCGCGGCGCAGCAGCATCTGGAGCATGGGGACGCCCGCGGTGCCTCCCGGTTCGCCGTCGTCGCTGGCCTTCTGGACCGAGGCGTCGGCGCCGATGACGTACGCCCAGCAGTTGTGGGTGGCGTCGGCGTGCTCCTTGCGGACGGCGGCGACGAAGGCCTGCGCCTCCTGCTCGGTGCCGGCCGGGGCGAGGGCGCACAGGAACCGGGAGCGGTTGACCTCGGTCTCGTGCACACCCGCGCGGGCCACTGTGCGGTACTCGTCCTGCATCCGGCCACCCTATGCCGTGGTGCGGGGCGCGCCCCGCGCCCCCTCAGCGGCCTCCCTTGCGGCCCCGGGGCACGGTCATCGAGGTCAGCAGCGCGGTGCCCGGGGCCAGCGAGCGCCAGGTGGGCCCGTACCAGGCGAGCACCGCGATCGCGGAGGTCGGGAACTTCAGCCGCAGCTCGTCCAGGGCGTCGTCGAGGGCGTCCCCGGCCAGGTCCAGGACCAGCTCCTCCAGGCCGGGGTTGTGCCCGACGAGCAGCAGGGTCTCGACCTCGGCGGGCGTCTCCCGTACGACACCGAGCAGCTCGGGCACGTCGGCGGCGTACACCCGCGGCTCGTACCGGACCGGGGGCGGGGTGCCCCACTGGGCGGAGGCCAGCTGCCAGGTCTGGCGGGCGCGGACGGCGGTGGAGCAGACCGCGAGGTCGGGCAGACAGTCGGCCTCGACGAGCGCGCGGCCGGCGGCGGGGGCGTCGCGGCGGCCGCGCCCGGCGAGCGGCCGTTCGTGGTCGGGGACGCCCTCGGGCCAGTCGGACTTGGCGTGCCGAAGGACCACCAGCCGGCGCAGCGGCCCGGTCTGGGCGTTCATGGGGCGGCTCCCACGTCGCGGGTCAGTTCCAGGCCGAGGAGCCGGTCGGCGTAGGCGTAGCTCTCGAAGCGGGCGCCGTCCGGCAGTCCGGACCCGGCCTCGGCCAGCGACCGCAGGACGCGCAGCACCTCGGGTACGTCCAGATCGTCCTCCCAGGCCGTCCGCAGCCGTCCGCGCACCTCGTCGGGCACCGGCCGCGAGGGCCGCCGCGCCCAGTCGGCGACGGCCTCACGCCAGCGTACGAGGGTGTCGTGGGCCTCGCCCAGTGCGGCCGCGTCCAGGTGGACGGTTTCCGTGCGGGGCCGGGTGAGCAGGGCGAGGCGCAGCACGGCGGGGTCGGCGGGGGCCTCGCCCGTCACGGGGGCCACGGCGACGTGTACGCCGTCGGGGGCCGGGTCGCCCTGCGGCACCACGTGCAGGATCTGTCTCTCCCCCGGCCAGGCGGCGGAGTCCGGGCCCTCCTCCAGGGGGCGGATGCCGAGGGCGGCGGCTCCCGCCCGCAGTTCCGTCCGGTCGCCCTCGCCGGTCAGCAGGGCCCGGACGGGCGTGCTGTCGAGTTCCAGGGCGCGCACGAGCAGATCGGTGACGAGCAGGACACGGAGGGCGCCGAGGCCGGGCGCCGAGGCATGCGCCTCGATCCGGGTGGGACCGCGGCGGGCGGGGGCGGCGGCGGTGGGCTCGCCGGTTCGGGCGTCGATGATGCGCAGCACGTACCGAGCCTAGGGGGTGTCTCGTCGATCGGGCCGGATCAGGGAGCGGGGTCCGGTGCCGTGCATCGCAAGGCGGAGGAGGGCGTCATGGCGGAGCCATGGCAACCGACGACAACGCCGCGAGGCGCGGTGCCGGACCCCGCGAGCCCGGCATGATCGGCTGGACACTTCCTGAGCAGGCGGACCGGAATCAGGGCCCGCCGCACGGTGTTGCAGCGGGAGAGAGCAGCTGTCCGATCCCGGAGGAGGGCGCCGGTGTACGGCGACGAGGCAACGATTCGCAAGGTCCTCACCGAGCTGGGGGACACCTGGGCCGTGGTGGGCCTGTCGACGAACCGCTCCCGCGCGGCCTACGGCGTGGCCCGCGTCCTCCAGCGCTACGGGAAGCGGGTCGTGCCCGTGCACCCGAAGGCGGAGACGGTCCACGGCGAGCAGGGGTACGCCTCGCTGGCGGACATCCCGTTCGAGGTGGACGTGGTCGACGTGTTCGTCAACGGCGATCTCGCGGGCGCGGTCGCCGACGAGGCGGTGGCCAAGGGCGCGAAGGCGGTGTGGTTCCAGCTGGACGTCGTCGACGAGGCGGCGTACGGGCGGACGCGCGCGGCCGGGCTCGAGATGGTGATGGACCGTTGCCCGGCGATCGAGATTCCGCTGCTGGGCTGACGCACAGGCTCCTCGGGCAGGCTGGGGCCGTCCTGTCCCGCGCCCGAGGAGGAGCCGGTGGCACCGATGCCCGACGAGCCGCCGCCGTCCGCCCGCTGCTGTCCGCCCCCGGGCGGGGAGTCGGTGCCGGGGGTGCGCTCACGGTCGCCCGGAAGCGGCGGGCCGGTGCGTCCGCGGTCGGTGGGCGCGCCCGCCCGGCCGGGCCCGGACGGCATGGTGGACCTGCCCGGCGGTGAGTTCCTGATGGGCGCTCAGGACGCGGAGGGGTTCCCGGGCGACGCGGAGGGGCCGGTGCGGGCGGTGCGGGTGGCGCCGCTGCGGATCGACGCGTACGCGGTGACCAACGCCCGGTTCGCGGCGTTCGTCGCGGACTCGGGGCATGTCACGGACGCGGAGCGGCTCGGGTGGTCGTACGTCTTCGCCGGTTTCCTGCCGGGGGCGCTGCGCCGGGACGCGCCGCGCCCCGAGCGGACGCCGTGGTGGTGCGCGGTCCCGGGTGCCGCCTGGAACCGTCCGGAGGGGCCCGGCAGCGGTCTCGACGGCCGCGCGGACCATCCGGTGGTGCATGTCTCCTGGTACGACGCGGCCGCGTACGCCGCCTGGGCGGGGGCCCGGCTGCCCACCGAGGCCGAGTGGGAGTACGCGGCGCGCGGCGGTCTGGAGGGCAGGCGGTATCCGTGGGGCGACGAACTGGACCCGGGCGGCGAGTACCGCTGCAACATCTGGCGCGGCACCTTCCCGACGAGGAACACCGCGGCCGACGGCCATCGCGGGACCGCGCCCGTCGACGCCTTCGCGCCCAACGGGTTCGGGCTGTACAACGTGTCCGGGAACGTCTGGGAGTGGTGTGCGGACCGGTGGGCGGCGGGGAGTGCCGAGCGGGTGGTCCGGGGCGGCTCCCACCTGTGCCACGCCTCCTACTGCAACCGCTACCGGGTGGCCGCGCGCAGCGCCAACACCCCCGACAGCTCCAGCGGGCACACGGGTTTCCGCTGTGCCCGGGGCCGCTGAGAGGGCGGAGACCATAATGTGCGGGTGACCACCAACTCCCCTTCCCCCCACCACACTCCGGTCGTCATCGTCGGCGCGGGCCCCGCGGGCCTCACCGTGGGCAACATCCTGCGGGCCGCGTCCGTGAACTGTGTCGTCCTGGAGACGGAGAGCCGTGCGTTCATCGAGCAGCGGCCGCGCGCCGGAGTCGTCGAGGAGTGGGCCGTCCGCGGGCTCGAACGACGCGGCCTGGCCCAGGGCTTGCTGGAGCGCGCCCAGCGCCACTCCGCCTGCGAGTTCCGCTTCGCGGGCGAACGCCACCGCTTGGCCTACGGCGAGCTGACGGGACGTCATCACTGGGTGTACCCGCAGCCGTTGCTGGTGGCCGACCTGGTCCGGGAGTACGTCGACGTACGGGGTGGCGACGCCCGCTTCTCGGTGCGCGACGTCGAGCTGCACGACCTGGCGACGGACCACCCCACGGTGTCGTACACCTGCCCCGATTCGGGTGAACGGCGTGTGCTGCGCTGCGACTTCGTGGTCGGGGCCGACGGGGCGCGCGGGGTGAGCCGGGCCGCGGTGCCCCCCGGGCACGCGAGGACGGCGCGGCACGACTACGGCGTCGGCTGGCTGGCGTTGCTCGCCGAGGCGCCGCCGTCCTCGGACTGTGTGCTGTTCGGCGTCCATCCCGGCGGTTTCGCCGGGCACATGGCGCGCAGCCCCGAGGTGACCCGGTACTACCTCCAGTGCCCGCCGGGCGACGACCCGGACTCCTGGACCCACGACCGCGTCTGGTCCGAGCTGCACCGGCGGCTCGCCGGCGCGGGCGCCGCGCCGCTGGTCGAGGGCCCGCTGATCGAGAAGCGGGTGCTGGACATGCACGACTACGTGGTCGAGCCGATGACGTACGGGCGGCTCTTCCTGGCCGGCGACGCGGCGCACCTCGTCGCGCCGATCGCCGCGAAGGGCATGAACCTGGCGCTGCACGACGCGTTCCTGCTCGGCGACGCGCTGGTGGCCCACCTCGACGGCGGGGACGACACCGGTCTGGACGGCTACTCGGACGCGTGTCTGCGCCGGGTGTGGGACTACCAGGAGTTCTCGCAGTGGCTGTCGGAGGTCTACCACGGGACCGCGGCCGGGGATCCGTTCCGGGCGGGGACCACGTCCGCCCGGCTGCGCCGGCTGTTCACCTCGCCGGTGGCGGCCGCGGCCTTCGCCGAGCAGTACCTGGGGACCGCGGAGCGCTACTGACTCAGTCGTGCACGGGGGTGTCCCCGAGCCGGTGGTCGGCCACGTTCAGCGCCTCGTCCACGAGCCGGCGCAGATGGCCGTCCGAGAGGGAGTAGATCACCCGGCGGCCCTCCTTGCGGGTGCTGACCAGTCCGGCCAGCCGCAGCCGTGCCAGATGCTGGCTGACGGCCGGCCGGGCCGCCCCGCACACCTCCGTCAGGGTCGTCACATCGGCCTCGCCCGAGGCCAGGGAGTGCAGCAGGGTGAGCCGCGTACGGTCGCCGAGCAGGGCGAGCAGCTCGGCGGCGAGGGCGAACTGCTCCTCGCCGGGGGTGCGCGGGTGCGTATGGTGTGCAGCTGACAAGTGCATGCGTGCGCTCATACGCACATAATGGCGGGATGGGCGGGTACACGTCCACCGAGCGCACCGGACGCGCACCGAAAGGGACCGACGTGAGCGAGCAGCACGACCACGCCCATGGCTCCGCCGGGCACCACCACGCCCACGAGCACCCGCACCACCCCTCCCCCGCGGGCCTCGGCCACCGCCTGCGCCATCTCCTCACCCCCCACTCCCACGAGACCGCCGACAAGCTCGACTCCGCCCTGGAGTCCTCGGCCCGGGGCATGCGGGCGCTCTGGGTCTCGCTGGCGGTGCTGGGTGTCACGGCGGTCGCCCAGGCGTGCGTGGTGGTGGTGTCCGGATCCGTGGCGCTGCTCGGCGACACCGTGCACAACACGGCGGACGCCCTCACGGCCGTACCGCTCGGCATCGCCTTCGTCCTGGGCCGGCGGGCGGCGACCCGCCGCTTCACCTACGGCTACGGGCGGGCGGAGGACCTGGCGGGCATCGCGATCGTGCTGACCATCGCCGCGTCGGCGGCCTTCGCGGGGTGGACGGCCGTCGAACGGCTGCTGCATCCGCGTCCCGTCGCGTACGTCCCGGCGGTGGCCGTCGCCGCGCTCGTCGGCTTCGCCGGGAACGAGTGGGTGGCCCGGTACCGCATCCGGGTCGGCCGGGAGATCGGCTCGGCCGCACTGGTGGCCGACGGACTGCACGCGCGCACGGACGGGTTCACCTCGCTCGCGGTGCTGCTGGGCGCGGGCGGCTCCGCGCTCGGCTGGCGACTCGCCGACCCGGTGGTCGGGCTGGCGATCACCGCGGCGATCGTGCTGGTGCTGCGGGACGCGGCGCGCGAGGTGCTGCGGCGGGTGATGGACGCCGTCGACCCGGCCCTGGTGGACCGGGCCGAGCGGGCGCTGCGGGAGGTCGCGGGGGTGCGGGCGGTGGGCGAGCTGCGGCTGCGCTGGATCGGGCACCGGCTGCGGGCCGAGGTCGCGGTGGTGGTGGACGGCGAGGCGACGGTGCGCCAGGCCCACGCGATCACCGTGGACGCCGAACACGCGCTGCTGCACGCGGTACCGCGCCTGACGGCCGCGCTGGTCCACGCCGACCCGGCGCCGGTGCCGGGCGAGGCGGACCCGCATCTGCGGCTGGCCCACCACGCCACGGCATGACGCCCCGGCAAGGTCGTGTCCGCAAAGTGGCGTCGTCTGCCCCGCGAGCCAGACGGGACTTTGCGGACACGGCCTGGGCGGGACCCCCGTGTCCGTCAGACGCCCAGCCCCTCCAGCACCACCGCGCCCGGGAGTTCGGCGAACGCCTTGCCCGGCACGAGCAGCTTTCCGCGCCGCCGGCCGCTGCCCACCAGGACGTACGGCAGGTCGACGACGGCGGAGTCGACCAGCACCGGCCAGGCGGCGGGCAGTCCGACGGGGGTGATGCCGCCGTACTCCATGCCGGTCTCCCCGACCGCCGTGTCCATCGCGGCGAACGAGGCCTTGCGGGCGCCCAGTTGACGGCGGACGACACCGTTGACGTCGACCCGGGTGGTGGACAGGACGACACACGCGGCCAGGGTGCTCTCGCCACCGCGCTTGCCCGCCACGACGACACAGTTCGCGGACCGCTCCAGCAGCTCGCGCCCGTAGTGCTCGACGAAGACGGCGGTGTCGGCCCACCGCGGGTCGGTGTCGACGTACACGATCTGATCGGCGGGCACCCCGCCGCTCCAGTGGCGTACGGCGTCGGCGACCGGGGCGGTCAGCTCGGCGAGGCAGTCGGGGGCGGGCCGGGCGTTGTCGAAGTGTCCGATGGGTGCGTCCATGTCCGCACGCTAACAAGCCCGGTCCACCCGCCGTCGCGGTGTCTCACGGCACGGGCGGCACCGAGACGGCCATCACCATCACCATCGGCACCTCGCCGCGGTTGCCGTACACGTGCGGGGCGTCGGCCTCGAAGGAGGCGCTCGCGCCGGCCGGGACCAGGTGGTCCTCGCCGTCCACGGTGAGTGTCAGCTCGCCCTCGGTGACATGGACCAGCTCGACCGTGCCGGGCGGATGGGGTTCGGAGGGGCTGTTCTCCCCCGGCATCAGGCGCCAGTCCCACATCTCCAGCGGGCCGGGCGCCTCGGTGCCGGCGAGCAGCCGGTTGTAGCTGCCGGCCTCGGTGTGCCACAGCCGGACGGCCCGCTCGGCGGGCACCACACGGACCTTCGGCCCCTGCTCGTAGTCGAGCAGGGTGGTGATGCTGATGCCGAGCGCGTCACCGATCTTGACCACGGTGCCGAGGCTGGGGTTGGTGCGGGCCTGCTCGATCTGGATGAGCATGCCCCGGCTGACGGCGGCCCGGGCGGCGAGCACGTCCAGGGTGAAGCCGCGCACCGCGCGCCAGTGCTTGACGTTGCGCGCCAGGGACTGGGTCAGCAGGTCGAGGTCCGACACGTTCCGTCCACTTCGGAGTCCAATATTCTGGATGACAGGGTTCACTTTCCTGAACTACGGTGTGGTGCACCCGATCGTGCACCGAACTGTACTGCGAGGACTCCCGTGACAGCACTCTTCGCCCTGGCCACCAGCCTCCTGTGGGGTCTGGCCGACTTCGGCGGCGGGCTGCTGACGCGACGCGCGCCCGCACTGACGGTGGTCGTGGTCTCGCAGTCGATCGCGGCGGTGGTCCTCGGCGCGATCGTGCTGGCCACCGGCGGCTGGAGCGAGGCAGGACCCCGGCTCTGGTTCGCGGTCGCGGCCGGTCTCGTCGGCCCGGTCGCCCTGCTCGCCTTCTATCAGGCGCTGGCGCTCGGCCCCATGGGCGTGGTCTCCCCGCTGGCCACCTTCAGCGTGGCCGTGCCGGTCTCGGTCGGCCTCTTCCTCGGCGAACGCCCCGGGCTGCTCCAGGTCGCGGGCATCGCGGTCGCCGTCGCGGGCGTCGTCCTGGCGGGCGGCCCTCAGCTGCGGGGCGCCCCGGTACAGCGCCGGGCCGTCCTGCTGACCCTGGTCGCGGCCCTCGGCTTCGGCACGGTGTTCGTCCTGATCACCGAGGCGTCGACGAACGTCACCGGCCTGTTCCTCGCGCTGTTCGTGCAGCGGGTGACCAACGTGGTCGCGGGCGGCGCCGCACTGTACGTCAGCGTCCGGCGCGGCACCCCGGCACTCCCCGAGGGCGGCCTCCCTCCGGCCGCGCTGCCGGCGTACGGCTTCGTCGGCCTGGCCGACGTGGCCGCCAACGGCACCTACGCGATCGCCGCGCAGGCCGGCCCGGTCACCGTGGCCGCCGTGCTCGCCTCCCTCTACCCCGTCGTGACGGCGCTCGCGGCCCGAGGCTTCCTGCGCGAGCGGCTGCGGGCGGTCCAGGCGGCGGGGGCGGGGCTGGCGCTGCTGGGGACACTGCTGCTGGCGACGGGCTGAGGCCGCGAGGCGCCCGCCCCGGCCCACCGGGGCGGCGCAGGCGGATATCCGGTTGCGGGGTGATCCCCGGCCCGGTGAAGACTGGGGCCCATGGAGTTCTTCTGCTACCACCGGGACCGGCCGGGGTCCCTGGCCCTGCGCGACGAGCTGCTGGAGGAACACTGGTCCTACATGGACCGGTACGCGGCCGAGATGATCGCCCGCGGCCCCACGCTCACCGACGACCGGGAGTCGGCCACCGGCAGCGTGCACATCGTCGACCTGCCGGACCCCGCCGCCGCCCGCGCGTTCGCGTTCGACGAGCCCGGACACCAGGCCGGCGTCTACCGGGACGTACTGCTGCGCCGCTGGCGGAACACGCTGGGCCGCACCATGTGGGAGTTCCCCGGCGGCCGGACCGAGGGCGACCGCTTCCTGGTGCTCGGGCTCGGCGAGGGCAAGGCCCTGGACCTCGATCCGCCCGCCGGGCAGGACGAACTGATCGCCTACGGCCCCCTCCTCTCGGACGACGGCACCGCCTGGCTGGGCACCGCGGCGCTGCTGCGCGCCCCCGACCCCGACACCGCCCGCGCCGTCCTCACCGCGGACCGGTACGCCGCCGTCGAGGTCCACCCCTGGCAGTTCGGCGGACGCTCCTGATGAGCCGCTCCGAGGCGAGACGCGCCCAGGACCGGCTCCGCCGCGACCGCCTGCGGAACAACGGGAGCGCCGAGCCGTACACGAGGGAGGAGATCGGCGAACGGGACGGCTGGATCTGCGGGTTGTGCCAGGACCCGGTCGACCGGGCGTACGCGCACCCGGACCCGCGCGCACCGAGCCTCGACCATGTCCGCGCCGTCGCGTCCGGCGGCGCGGACACCCCCGGCAACATGCGTCTCACCCACTGGGGCTGCAACCACGAACGCAACAGCGACACCCCGCTGACCACCGTCGAGGAGGCCAGGGCCCGGGTCGAGCTCCTCCGGCGGACACCCGGGCTGCGGGACTACGCCGACAGCCTCACGCCCGAGGACATGGTCCGCGGCTCCCTGGCCCGCCACACGCCGGAGCGGTACCGGGCCCGGCTGGCGCGGCGCGTGGAGCGCTACACCCGCGAAGCCCGCTGACCGGCGTCCGCGCGGCCGGTCAGCCCTCGCGCTCCAGCCGCGCCGGCTCCGCCGTGCCGTCCTCGTCGAGCCGCGCCAGCCGTTCCACCATCTCCTCGTCCAGCTCCGACAGCGCGACCAGCTGATCCGAGGTGACGCCGTCCGGGATCGGCACCGGCGGCGGGGTGCGCAGCGGCGGCTGCCAGCCCTCGGCGGGGGTCCAGCGCCGTACGACCCGGGCGGGCGCGCCCGCCACGACGGCGTGGTCGGGGACGGTGCCGCGCACCACGGCGCCGGCCGCCACGACGACGTTCCGCCCGATCCGCGCGCCCGGCAGGATCACGGCCCCGGTGCCGATCCAGCAGCCGGGGCCGATCTCCACCGGCTCGAACCGGGGCCACTGCCGGCCGATGGGCTCGTGCGGGTCGTCGTAGGAGTGGTTCGTGGACGTCACGTAGACGTACGGGCCGAAGTAGCAGTCGCTGCCGATGGTGACCGTCGTGTCGGCGATGACATGGCTGCCCCGGCCGAGCACCACACCGTCGCCGATCCGCAGGATCGGGTCGGGGCCGAGGTCGAGGTCCGGCATCAGGCCGGCCGTGAGCGTGACCTGCTCGGCGACGATGCAGTGGGAGCCGAGATGGATCCAGGGTTCGCCGAAGACCGTGCCGAGCGGGAAGGCGAGCCGGGTCGCCGGGCCGATCGAGCCGAAGCGCAGACGGCCGGGGTGCTCGGCCGTGACGGAGCCCGCGCGCCGCGCCCAGTCCCAGCCCGCGTGGACCGCGCGCTGCGCGAGGCGGCGGCCCCATGATGAGAACGTGTTCTTGTCCTTCGGCACCCGCTCACCGTACTCAGCACGCGGTGACCGCATGCGCCAGGAGCCCTGTGATCTTCACCCCACCGGGTGGCGTACGGTGCGGGAGACGGTCCGACACAAGGAGACGGTGATGACGCACAAGGCGCTGATCGTGGGCATCGGCGGCAGGGAACCGAAGGTCGACGACGAGGCCTTCGTGGCGCCGACGGCCTCGGTGATCGGGGACGTGACACTGGAGGCGGGCGCGAGCGTCTGGTACGGCGCGGTCGTGCGCGGTGACGTCGAGCGGATCACCGTCCTGCGCGACGCCAATGTCCAGGACAACGTGACGCTGCACGCCGACCCCGGGTTTCCGCTGACCATCGGCGAGCGGGTGTCCGTCGGGCACAACGCGGTGGTGCACGGGGCGACCGTCGGGGACGACTGCCTGATCGGGATGGGCGCGACCGTGCTGAACGGGGCGGTGATCGGGGCGGGCTCGCTCGTCGCCGCGCAGGCGCTGGTGCCGCAGGGGATGGAGGTGCCGCCCGGATCACTGGTGGCGGGGGTCCCGGCGAAGGTGCGCCGGGAGCTGACCGAGGAGGAGAAGCAGGGCGTCACCCTGAACGGAACCCTGTACGCGGACCTCGCGAAGGCCCACCGGGACATTCACGGGTGACGCGTCTCAGTCGCCGGCAGGAACCGGTTCCGTTTCCTGCTGTGCGCCCTGGGCCTGCTGCGCCTGCTTCGCCTTGCGCTTGATCACCAGCATCGAGGTCAGCCCGATGAGCACCGCCAGCACCAGACCGAGCCAGGAGAACCGCTTCAGCCAGGACTCCGCGACGACACCCACGTAGTAGATGACGGCCGTCGTCCCGCCCGCCCAGAGGATTCCGCCGAACACGTTGGCGATCAGGAACTTCCAGTACGGCATCCGCAGCACGCCCGCGAGCGGGCCGGCGAAGATCCGGAGCAGGGCGACGAAACGGCCGAAGAAGACGGCCCACATGCCCCACTTCTCGAAGGACCGCTCGGCCGTGGCGATGTGCCCCTCGCTGAAGTGCTTGGGGAACTTCCGGCCGAGCCAGGCCAGCAGCGGCCGTCCGCCCTTGCGGCCGATGGCGTAGCCGATGGAGTCGCCGATCACCGCGCCGGCGGAGGCGACCGCGCCGAGGACGAAGGGGTTGATGCCCGCGTGCTGGGAGGACAGCAGCGCGGCCGAGACGAGAATGATCTCGCCCGGCAACGGGATGCCGAGGCTCTCCAGTCCGATGACCAGACCGACCACGGCGTACACGGCGGCCGCGGGCACCGTGTCGAGCCACTCCTGGACGTGCACCGGCGCTTCCTCCCCTGGATGACTGTGCCGACTGTTCTGACGCTTCCCGACAGCCCGGCGTTCCCGGGAAGCCTACCGGGCTGTCCCTGACGGGTCCGGTGCGGCACATGGCGCAGGGGGAACGCGACGGGGAGACGGCCGCGCGGTCGACCCGGCCGTGCGCAGGCTCGGCAGGGCGGCCGAGGACGACCACCGGGACGTCGTCGGCGGCCGCACGCCGGACGCGGCCGCCGCCGAACCGGAGGACGCCGCACCCGCCGGAGCGCGGGTCCGGTCGACGGGTTCTCAGCCGCCGAGCCCCGCGGTCGCGCCCGTGACGACGTCGCCGAGGAGGTCGCCGACCACATCGCCGGGCGCGGGCAGGGCGCCGAGGATCCCGACGGGTCCGGCCGGGGTGGCCGGCCGATCCGGTGCGGGGGTCCCGCAGCAGTGCACCTGCGCGATCCGGGTCTCGGACCCCGGTGCGAGCGGGGCGGGCTCGGCCGGCGCCGGGTCCGCGTCGGGGGTGAGCGGCGGGGCGGGACGCGGCCGCGCGGGCTCCGGGGAGTGGGCCGGGGGCGGGTCGCCCGCCGGGGGCGCTCCGTCCGGCGCGGGCGCGGCCGTCGTCCCGGCGGGCGCCTCGAACGCCCATCGCTGCCGCGCCGAGCCGTCCCGTTCCCGTACGACGACGGCTGCCCGCGCCGCGCCGGTGCCGGGGGTGACGGCCAGGCCGTCGTCCCGGCGCAGGAGCAGTTCGCCGCGGACGGTCAGGTCGAAGAAGGCCTCACCGGCATGGACCACGCACCCGGCCAGCGCGACCGCCCCGCGCCCGGGGTCGGCGGCCAGACAGAGCGTCGGAGCGGCGGCGCTGTGCAGCAGCCCGTCGCCGCCGTACGACCACTGCTGGGACGCGCCGCCCGAACACACCCGCAGGACGGCCGCCGCGCCGGGGACGGTCCTGCCGCCCTCGACGTCGAGGCAGCGCCCGGTGTCCGTGCTGCGCAGCCGGCCGTGGGCCACCTCGGCGGGGTGGGCGGCGGAGGCGGCCGAGGGGGATCCGGCGGGCGGGCGGGCGTCGGCACCGGGCGTGGACGCCCCGTCGGTGCCCGGGGCGGTGCTGCCGCCTGCGGGCGCTCCCCAGGTGGCCCGCGGGTCGGGGACACCGTTGTCATCCGTCCAGCCCTTGGTCACCAGCACCGTCGCGAGCAGCGCGAGCGTGGTCAGGCCGACACCCACGAGCACGGCCTTGGGTCGTCGGCCGGGCAGGTCGAGCAGGCCCGCCGAGGTGGTGCGGTGGCGGCCGGTCCTCCGGAGGGGGGCGGGCCGGTCGGGCCGCCCGGCGGAACCGGCGCGTCCGGGGCGGGAGTCCCGATAGCGGCGGGCGCCCCAGCCGAGCACGGTCTCGGCGAGCAGCATGTCCAGTCCGCCGTCGAAATGACTGAGCTGTTCGGCGGCGTGCCGGCAGTAGCGGCACCGGGCGAGATGCTGCCGTACTTCGGGCAGCAGGGTGCCGCCGCGGCGCAGGGGAACGTCGAGGAGACGGTTGTTGAAGCGGCATTCGCCGGCCGGCGCGAGTTCCCGGTGGGCGCGTACACAGCCGGCCCTGAATTGTTCCCGGGCCTGCTCCAGCGCGGCCGCCGCGGTCATGCCGTCGATGCCCAGCAGACCGGCCGGTACGGATAGCGGTTCGGCCTCGACCTCGACATGCCACAACAGGCATTGGGAGGCGGCCGGAAGGGAACGGAAAGCGTGTTCGGCGAGTTGCCGCCTTTCGGGCGTCCCGGGCCGGGCGGCACGCAGTCCTCGGCCGCCGACGGTTTTCCTCAGCTCCGGCAGGACAGCCGAAACTCCGTCGGATCCGGCCCATTCGCGGACCGTTTCCCTTACGGCGACGAGGAGTTGGGGCCGCAGAGCGCCGCAGGGCCGGCCGTCGGCCAGCCGGCCGAACACCGTGTGGAACGCGGCGGCGGCCACGAGCCGCGCCGAGTCCTCGGTGGCCAGGCAGACGGCCGCGTAGTCGTGGGCGGCCCGCCAGTGCCGGGCGAGCAGCAGGGCGACCGCGTGCCCGATTCCGTCGCCCCGGGCCAGCCGGGCGGCGAGCTGGGCGTCGGATTCGCCGGGGGTCCAGCCGGGGCGGGGCGGGTAGGGCGGTCGTGGGGGGTTGGGGGAATGCACGGAACCATTTCCTTCCAAGCCGACGGAGGGCGCACGAATAGCGGTCCGCCGGAAAGCAGGTGCCTGATTGGTGCGTACCTTTGACCTGACCAGGCCTGTTGCCCTGATCAGGTACTTCCGGTAAGGGGAGGCTCACCCTCGCACACGTGACTCACAGGAAACAAGAAGTTCGAGTGACGGAAGTTCAAAGCGAGGGAATACCAGATAAGTTACCGACGGTATCCACACCCGCATTCGGGATCGGCCGGACCGCGGGGCTCAACTTGTGCGCGAGAAAAGCCGATTGGCACACGGAACCTTCATCTTCCGGCTCCGCCCGCGCGGCCCCACAGGAATCTCCGAGGTGACTCCCTGGGAACTCCCATCCGCGTCGGCCACCCTGAGCGCCATGAGCACCCCCCACTCCGTATCCCGCGTCCGCAAGGCGGTGGTCCCGGCCGCCGGACTCGGCACCCGCTTCCTGCCCGCGACCAAGGCCACGCCGAAGGAGATGCTCCCGGTCGTGGACAAGCCGGCCATCCAGTACGTCGTGGAGGAGGCCGCGGCGGCCGGTCTGGACGACGTGCTGATGGTCACCGGGCGGCACAAGCGGGCCATCGAGGACCACTTCGACCACGCCTTCGAGCTGGAGCAGGCCCTCGCCGCCAAGGGCGACACCGTACGGCTGGACGCGGTGCGCGACCCGGCACGCCTCGCCGACATCCACCACATCCGCCAGGGCGACCCGCTCGGCCTGGGCCACGCGGTGCTGTGCGCCCGGCACCACGTCGGCGACCAGCCGTTCGCCGTGCTCCTCGGCGACGACCTCATCGATCCCCGCGAGACCCTGCTCAGCCGGATGCTCGACGTCCGCGAGCGGTACGACGGCAGCGTCGTCGCCCTGATGGAGGTCCCGCCGGAGCAGGTCCACCGCTACGGCTGCGCGGCCGTGGAACCCGCCGGCGAGGACGGCGTCGTCCGGGTCACGGGCCTGGTGGAGAAGCCCGCCCGCGAAGAGGCGCCGAGCCGGTACGCGGTGATCGGCCGCTATGTCCTCGACCCCGCCGTCTTCGACGTCCTCGAGAAGACCGCGCCCGGCCGCGGCGGCGAGATCCAGCTCACCGACGCCCTGGCCCGTCTCGCCGCCGCCGGCACGGTCCACGGAGTGATCTTCTCCGGCCGCCGCTACGACACCGGCGACAAGGCCGACTACCTCCGCACGGTGGTCCGCCTGGCCTGCGACCGCCCCGACCTGGGGCCGGAGTTCATCACCTGGCTGAAGGGGTTCGTGGCGGGCCTGGACGGCGGCGCGGCGGGAGAGGAAGGAGCGCGGGGGGACGGGGCGCGCGTGGGGACGGGAGTGGAGCGGGTGTCTGCGGGAGACGGGCAGGTGGCGGCAGGAGACGGGCAGGTAGCGGCAGGAGACGGGCAGGTAGCGGCAGGAGACGGGCAGGTGGCGGCTTGAGGGGGCGCCGGGAACGGGGCCGCGTCCGCGGCGCGGGGTAGCGGCGACCGGCCGCCACGAGACCGGAGTCAGCGGCCGCCGCGGAGCAGGGACCACCGGGCCGCCGCAAGGCGAGGGGCACCTTGCCGAAGCGTGCGCCGGCCGGTCGCCGCCGCCACCTCGGAGTGAGCCGCACACCGCCACCCCGGCATGAGCCGCACGGCTTCAGCGGGCGATTGGGCGTGAGCCGCACGACTTCAGCGGGCCGCCGGGCGGCACTCCGCCCGGGATCGGGCCCGACGGCCCGGCATCGGGCGCCGGTGACCCGCCCCACGGCGAAGGCCCCGGCGACGGCGCCCGCCCGAAGACCTGCGCCGCCCCCGGGGCCGTAACTCCGAAGGCCGGCCCGCCCGTTGGGACCACCGGGCCCGGCACCGACTCGGCCGGCGAGGCTGTCAGGCCCCGCACCGACTCGGCCGACGAGGCCGTCAGGCCCGGTGCCGACCTGGTCGCCGGGGCCGTAACACCCGGCATCGGCCCCGCCGTTGGCCCCGCACGACCAGGAACACGCTCGGGTGCCGCGGCCCTGACCCCGGCTCCAGCTCAGCCGTTGGCGCCGCACGGCCCCCGCCAAGGGCCGGAACCCGCTCAGCCGTTGGGGCGCAGCGTCCAGACAACCGTCATCTCGCCGGTCACCGCGCCGTCCGCGCGGCGGATCTCGATCGTGACCGGGAACTCGGGGCGCTCCCCGGCGTCGAGCTGGGCGACGACCTCCGCGGCCGGACGCCCCAGCGTCGCGGTGGCGGTGACGGCACCCATGGCCAGCTTGCGGTAGGCGATCTCGGCGCCGACCGCGAGCGGCACGGCGCGCGCGAGCTGGTCCCCGAACGCGGCCAGCACGATCGCGCCGCTGGCGGACTCGCCCAGCGTGAACATCGCCCCGGCGTGCGGCCCGCCCACGTGGTTGTGGTACTCGCTCTGGTCCGGCAGGGCGACCACGGCCTTCTCCAGGCCGGTCTCCAGGAACTCGAGGTTCAGGGTCCGGGCCATGGGCACCGTGGCGGCGAGCATCTCGCCGATGGACATCTGGTCTGCGCTCATGCCGCGATGTTACCCACGAGTAGCCCTTCTGGCCATCGGCCGGCGCGCAAAGGTGGCGGCGGTCACCACGGCAGATCCCGGACGTCACGGTCCGCAGGATCACGACCACCGTCCGCACGTTCGAGCCGTCGGACAGTTGATCGGTACGTCCCTGACAAGGGGCGGTGACCGAACCGTGTCCCTGACAGCACTAGGGTTTCAGGCCATGTGGCCAGGACAGCAGCCGCCCGGGGGAGAGCAGAACCCGCAGGCGCAGAACAACCCGTACCAGCAGCCGGGATACCAGCAGCCGAATCCCTATCAGCAACCCGGCTATCAGCAGCCCAACCCCTACGGGCAGCAGCAGCCCCAGTGGGGCGCCCCGACGGTGGCGGGCGGCCCCCAGCCGCAGCCCGGCGGGGGCGGCGGGGGCAACCGGACGAAGGTGGTCGCCATCGTGGCGGCCACGGCCGTCGTCGTGGCGGCCGGTGTCACCGGGTTCCTGGTGCTGGGCGGCAAGGACGACCGGGCCGAGGCGTCGGACAAGACCAGCCCGAGCCCGACGGTGTCCGAGTCCGCCTCGGCCTCCGCCTCGGCCGGCACCGACGACAACCCGCGCGACGGCGACACCGAACCGGCGACGATCACCGGCTGGAAGGTCGTGGTGAACCCCAAGTGGGGCATCGCCTTCGACGTGCCGGCCGACTGGGAGGTGCAGTCCCCCGGGCTCAGCCAGGGCTTCGAGTGGGAGGACAAGGAGCAGTCGGACGGCTACGACTCGATCATCATGGGCGGTACCGTCGAGTACAAGTCCAAGTGGTGCGGCGTGGACGACGACAAGGACGGCAAGACGGACTACACGCCGCTCGCCATGGCCGGCTCCAAGGGCGCCGAAGGGGCCAAGAACACCGACGAGATCGCGATCAACACCCCCGCCTGGTGGGTGTTCGGCGGTTACACCGAGCCGGACAAGAAGAGCATCTCGTTCGACGAGAAGGCCACCGCCTACACGACGACCTCCGGCATCAAGGGCAGCTACGCCTGGGCCCAGTCGACGAAGACGCCCCAGAAGGGCAAGTGCGACAGCGACGGCAAGGCGATCACCTTCGGCTTCAAGAACTCCAAGGGCGACTTCGTGTCGTGGAACTGGTACGGGGCCAAGGGCGTGAAGGAAGAGGTCCCCAAGGAGACGATCATGAAGATCCTGAGCACCGTGCGCCTGCACGGCGAGCCGACGGAGAACTGATCGGGTACCCGGGCGCCGCCCGTCGGAAGGCAGGACGGCCCGGCATCCGGGCAGCTGGGCATCCGGACAGCCGGGCGTCCCGACCGTCGGGCGTCCCGACCGTCGGGCGTCCGGACGGGGGCCGGGGCCGACATTCGGCGGGTAATCGGATTGGCATATTGATGCTGGTCCGGGGATAGTCGGCCGGTGACCTCAGCTGCCGACACCCGCCGCCGCCTGCGCGGACCCGAATGGGCGGGCCGTAACTACACCCTGCTCACCGCCGCCGCCTTCGTGACCAGCCTCGGCAGCAACGGCGCCCTCATCGCCGCCGCGTTCGCCGTCCTGGAGGCGGGCGGCGACGGCGGCGACGTGGGTCTGGTGGCCGCGGCGCGCACCCTGCCGCTGGTGCTCTTCCTGCTGATCGGCGGCGCGGTGGCCGACCGGCTGCCCCGGCACCGGGTCATGGTCGCGGCCAACGCCCTCAACTTCCTGTCGCAGGGCGCCTTCGCGGCCCTCGTCCTGCTCGGGGAACCCCGGCTCTGGCAGATGATGCTGCTGACCGCGCTCGGCGGCACCGGCCAGGCGTTCTTCTCCCCCGCGGCCGAGGGCATGCTGCTCTCCACGGTCCGGGGCGAGCAGGCCGGGCGGGCGTTCGCGGTGTTCCGGATGGCGATGCAGGGCGCGGGACTCGGCGGCGCGGCCCTCGGCGGCGCGATGGTCGCCGTGGCCGGCCCCGGCTGGGTGCTCGCGGTGGACGCCGTCGCGTTCGCCGTCGCCGGCTCGCTGCGCGCGTTCCTCGACGTCGACGACATCCCCCGGCACGGCCGTGGCGGGGGCCTGCTCACCGACCTCCGGGAGGGCTGGCAGGAGTTCAGCGGCCGCCCCTGGCTGTGGACGATCGTCCTCCAGTTCTCGGTGGTGAACGCCGTGGTGGCCGCCGCCGACGCGGTCTACGGCCCGCTGGTCGCCCGGGACCATCTGGGCGGGGCCGGCCCCTGGGGCCTCGCGCTCGGCTTCTTCGGCGCGGGCACGGTCGTCGGCGCGCTGCTGATGACCCGCTGGAAGCCCCGCCGGCTCCTCCTCGCGGGCACCCTCTTCCTCTTCCCCCTGGCCCTCCCCTCCGCCGCCCTCGCGATCCCGGTCCCGATCGGTGTCCTGTGCGCGACGATGTTCGCGACCGGGGTGACGCTGGAGGTGTTCGGGGTCTCCTGGATGACCGCGCTGCACCAGGAGATCCCCGAGGACAAGCTCTCCCGGGTCTCGGCCTACGACTGGTTCGGGTCGGTCGCCATGGTCCCGGTGGCGACGGCGCTGGCGGGGCCCGCGGAATCGGCGTTCGGGCGCACGGCCTCGCTGTGGGGGTGCGCCGGGGTGGTCGTCGTGGTCACGGCGGCGGTCCTGTTCGTCCCGGACGTACGGAACCTGAGCCGCCGTACCAAGCAGGTGGCCCTGCGCACCCCGGCGGACGCGGAGGCCGACCGGGGGCTCGTGGGGTAGCGGACGGCGCCGGTCAGCCGATGCCGAAGGCCCCGTCCGGCGGCTCCGGTGACGCCACGGCGTCCTCGTCCCGCACCGGGCGCGCGTCCCCGACGAACCGCCGCAGCCCCGCCCCGTGCTCCACCCGGGCCGGGAACGCGTCGGAGGCGGTACGGCGGGCCAGGGCGGACACGTCGAACGGGTGGTGCCCGGCGACGAGCACGGCGTTGCCGAACCGCCGGCCGCGCAGCACGGCCGGTTCGGCGATCAGCACCAGCTCCTCGAACACCTCGGCGAGGTTGGCCAGTTGGGAGCGCAGGAAGGCGAACGGCGCCGCGTCCGCGAGGTTGGCGAGATAGACGCCGTCGCCGCGCAGCACCCGCCCCGCCTCGCGCGCGTACGCGACGGAGGTCAGATGGGCGGGGACACGGGAGCCGCCGAAGACATCGGCCACGAGCACATCGGCGGAGCCGGCCGGAGCCGCCTCCAGCCAGGCCCGGGCGTCGGCCGGGTGCAGCGCGATACCGGTGCCGGCCGGGAGCGGCAGATGCTCGGCGACCAGCTCCAGCAGCGCCCGGTCCGCCTCGACGACGTCCTGCCGGGAGCCCGGCCGGGTCGCCGCCAGGTAGCGGGGCAGGGTGAGCGCCCCGCCCCCGAGGTGCAGCACGTCCAGCGGCCGTCCGGGCGCGGCGAAGGTGTCGAGGGCGTGCCCGAGGCGCCGCGCGTACTCGAACTCCAGATGCGTGGGCGCGTCCAGGTCCACGTACGACTGCGGCGCCCCGTCGACCGTCAGCAGCCAGGCCCGCTCCCGGTCGACGTCGGGCATCAGCTTGGCGGTGCCGTGGTCGACGGCTCGGGTGACGGGTATGGGCTCGTCGTTCACCTCCTCATTGTGCCCGTGCGCCGAAGGGGCGCGGGCACCGCGCGACCGGCCACGGCCGGCCCACGGTCCCCGCACCCCCCGGCGGCCGTCACAGCACGGCGGTCACGGTCCCCGCGCCCACGGTCCGCCCGCCCTCACGGACGGCGAACCCGAGCCCGGGCTCCAGCGGAACGTCCCGGCCCAGTTCGACGGTCATGGTGATCCGCTCCCCGGGCCGCGCCACCCCCGCCTCCCCCAGGTCGACGACCCCGACCACGTCGGCGGTACGGATGTAGAACTGCGGCCGGTACCCGGTGGCGACGGCCGTCGTACGACCGCCCTCGCGCGCCGACAGCACGTACACCTGCGCCGAGAACCGCCGTCGTGGGATGACGCTCCCCGGCGCCGCGACGACATGCCCGCGCCGTACGGCGTCCCGCGGGACGCCCCTCAGCAGCAGCGCCACGTTGTCGCCGGCCTGCGCCTCCTCCATCGGCTTGCCGAAGGTCTCCAGACCGGTGACGACGCTGTCCAGCCCGGCGCCGAGCACGTCCACCCGGTCGCCCAGCCGGACGGTGCCCCGCTCGACGGCGCCGGTGACGACGGTCCCCCGGCCGGTGATGGTGAGCACGTTCTCGACGGGCAGCAGGAACGGCGCGTCCAGATACCGCTCGGGCATCGGCACGTACGTGTCCACCGCGTCGAGCAGCGCGTCGACGGACGCCGTCCAGCGTGGGTCGCCCTGAAGGGCCTTCAGCCCCGAGACCCGTACGACGGGCGCGGCGTCGCCGCCGTAGCCGTGCGCGGTGAGCAGGTCGCGTACCTCCAGCTCGACCAGGTCGGTCAGCTCCTCGTCGCCCGCGTCGGCCTTGTTGAGGGCGACGACGATGTGGTCCACGCCCACCTGGCGGGCGAGCAGGACGTGTTCGGCGGTCTGCGGCATGATCCCGTCGAGCGCGGAGACGACGAGGATCGCCCCGTCGAGCTGCGCGGCGCCGGTGACCATGTTCTTGACGTAGTCGGCGTGACCCGGCATGTCGACGTGCGCGTAGTGCCGGGTGTCGGTCTCGTACTCGACGTGCGCGATGTTGATGGTGATGCCGCGCGCCGCCTCCTCGGGGGCGCGGTCGATCCGGTCGAACGGCACGAACGTGCCGGCGCCCCGGTCGGCGAGAACCTTGGTGATGGCGGCGGTCAGGGTGGTCTTGCCGTGGTCGACGTGACCCATCGTGCCGATGTTCAGGTGCGGCTTGGTGCGCACGTAAGCGGTCTTGGGCATGGCTGTACCTCGAAGCGTGTCCGGAGGAATGCGGGACCCCGAGGTACTCCCCGACCCTCCCCCTGCGGGGTCCGCCGGACGATCCGGAGAGGGTCAGCTTCGGGCGCCGTCGACAGCGGCCGGCAAGAGCGGGACGGCAGCCTTCGGCGCATCCGCGACTGCGGATGCTGCGACGACGAAGGCGTACCGGAACATGGTGTCGATCATCGCCGACGGTTCGTTCGGCGTCGAATGGTTTTCGAGCGGCTGCGGAGGGCTGCGGTCCGGTGACCGGCGGCGGTCCGGGGACAGCGTCTAGCCGGTCCCGATGTTCTTCAGGGCTTCCCGCACCGACAGCGGCGCGAACCGGCCCCGCTCGCGGGCGAGGAAGTCGCGGACGGCTTCCGGGTCGGTCTTGGCGTACTCGCGCAGGCACCAGCCGATCGCCTTGCGGACGAAGAAGTCGGGATGGCCGGAGCGGCGCAGGCAGTAGGCGAAGAGACGGTCGGTGTCGGTGCGGCCCTTGAAGCGCAACTGGTGGAGCAGGGCGGTGCGGACGACCCACAGGTCGTCGTCGGCGATCCAGTCGTCCATGACGGCCCCGAGCCGGGGGTCGGCGGCGACGAGGGTGCCGACGACGTGCGCGGCGAGCAGGTCGACCGTGTCCCACCAGGACGTGGTGGTGATCAGCCGGCGGACCACCGGCAGGAAGGCCGACGAGCAGCGGCCGGCGTGCCGGCCGAGATAGTCGACGGCGAAGTAGTGGTACTCGCGCTGCGGCAGCGCCCAGCAGCGCAGGGCGATCGCCGCGCAGTCGTCCTCGCCGGGTCGGGGCGTGCCCGCGAGGACGGTCCGGGACAGGGCGCGGCGTGCGGGGGTGGGTATGCCGAGGAAGGGCGCCACGTCCTTCATGTACGCCCGCATCGCCGCCGCCCTGACGGGGTCGGCCGCGCCGGCGTACGCGACGGTCAGCCGGTCCAGCACGGTGTCCGCGAGAACGCTGTGCGGCGCGCCGGACGTTTCCGCAGCTGTGACGGTCATGAGACGAACCATACGGCGATCAGACATGTCCGTCCGTTAGTGTCGCGGGATGCTCGATGCCCACACCCGCTCTGGGGGCACCGCCACGGCCACTCCCCCGGCCGCCGCCACGGAGCTCTTCGTTCCCGTGCCCCTCGCCGTCACCGCGCCCGCCGCTCCCGTCGCCCGCTGGGCGAGAGCGCTGCTCTCGCCCTGGTCGCGGTTCTCGCTGCTGGTCGCTCTGCTCGCGGCGGCCGGTGCGAGCGTGCTGCTGTTCGAGCCGCAGAAGCTGCTCGCGGACGGCTGGCCACCTCAGCTGGGCGGTGCGTCGGCGGCCGTCGTGTTCGCGGTGGCGTACGGGCTGTGCACGGTGGCGTTCGTGCCGCGGCCGCTGCTCAACCTCGCCGCGGGCGCGCTGTTCGGCTCGCAGCTGGGCCTGGCGACCTCGCTCGCGGGCACGGTGCTGGGCGCCGGCGTCGCCTTCGGGCTCGGCCGGGTGCTCGGGCAGGACGCGCTGCGGCCGCTGCTGCGCGGGCGGCTGCTGACGGCGGCGGACGGCCAGCTCAGCCAGCACGGCATGCGCTCGATGCTGGCGGCGCGGCTGTTCCCCGGGCTGCCGTTCTGGGGCGTGAACTACTGCGCGGCCGTCTCCCGGATGGGCTGGGTGTCCTTCCTGGTGGCGACCGCGCTGGGCTCGATCCCGAACACGGCCGCCTATGTCGTCGCCGGGGCGCGCGCCTCGGCCCCGACCTCGCCGGCCTTCCTGATCGCGCTGGCCGGGATCGCCCTGCCGATGGTGGCGGGCGCGATCGTGGCCTGGCGCAAGCGCCACCATCTGCGGGGGCGGAAGGCGGCTTAGCGCCCCGATCGGCGGGGGCGGCAGACGGTTGCCGCCGCCCACCGCAGATGCCTGCACCGCGGATGCCTGCACCGCGGATGCCTACACCGCCTCCACCACCATCGCGTTGGCCAGTCCGCCCGCCTCGCACATGGTCTGGAGCCCGTAGCGGGCGCCGCGTTCGCGCAGGGCGTGCACGAGGGTCGTGGTCAGGCGGGTGCCGCTGGCACCGAGCGGGTGGCCGAGCGCGATCGCGCCGCCGTGCACGTTGACCTTGGCGAGGTCGGCTCCGGTCTCCTGCCGCCAGGCGAGGACGACGCTGGAGAACGCCTCGTTGACCTCGAAGAGGTCGATGTCGTCGAGGCGCAGCCCGGCCCGGCGCAGCACCTTCTCGGTGGCCGGTATGACGCCGGTGAGCATCAGCAGCGGGTCGGAGCCGGTGACGGCGAAGCTGTGCAGCCGGGCGAGCGGGCGCAGGCCGAGGCGGGCGGCGGTCTCACCGGAGGTGATGAGGACGGCCGAGGCGCCGTCGTTGACGGGGCTGGCGTTGCCCGCGGTGACGTTCCACTCGATCTGCGGGAAACGTTCCGCGAACGCCGGGTCGTGGTAGGCGGGCTTGAGCCCGGCGAGGATCTCGGGGGTGCTGCCGGGCCGTACGCACTCGTCGCGGGAGACGCCGTCCAGGGGCGCGACCTCGGCGTCGAAGAGGCCCCGCTGCCAGGCTTCTGCGGCCCGGTGGTGGGAGGAGACGGCGAAGGCGTCCATCTGCTCGCGCGTGATCGACCACTTGGCGGCGATCAGTTCGGCGCTGATGCCCTGCGGGACGAGCCCCTCCGGGTAGCGGGCGGCGACCCCGGGGCCGAAGGGGTCCGCGCCGGGCGGCACGTTGGACCACATCGGCACGCGGCTCATCGACTCCACCCCGCAGGCGACGACGAGGTCGTAGGCACCCGACATGACGCCCTGCGCGGCGAAGTGCACGGCCTGCTGGGAGGAGCCGCACTGGCGGTCGACGGTGGTGGCGGGGACGGTCTCCGGGAAGCCCGCGGACAGGAGGGCGTAGCGGGTGGTGTTCATGGCCTGCTCGCCGACCTGGTCGACGGTGCCGCCGATGACGTCGTCGATCAGGGCGGGGTCGACGCCGGAGCGTTCGACGAGGGTGCGCAGGGTGTGGGCGAGGAGTTCGACGGGGTGGACATGGGCCAGGGAGCCGTTCGGCTTTCCCTTGCCGATCGGAGTACGTACGGCTTCGACGATGACGGCGTCACGCATGGGCGGGCCTCCGCGGCTACTGGCGAGTAGGAAATCCGAACTCACCATAGCCGGGCGAGTTGGAAAATCCAACCTACTAGGGTTTGGTTTTCCAACCCTCACCTAGACTGTGCGCCATGGCCGCCCCCAAGGACCCGCGTCCCTGCTCGATCGCCGACGCCCTCGCCCTCGTCGGCGAGAAGTACTCCCTGCTCGTCCTGCGGGAGGTGTGCCTCGGCAACGGCCGCTTCGACCAGCTGGTACGCAACATCGGCGCCCCGCGCGACATCCTCACCACCCGGCTGCGCCGCCTGGTCGACGCCGGCATCCTCGCCAAGCGGCCGTACAGCGAGCGCCCGCAGCGCTTCGAGTACCGGCCGACGCAGGCGGGGCTCGAGCTCGAGCCCGTCCTGATGACCCTGATGGCGTGGGGCGACCGCCACCTCCACCGGGACGACGACCGCCCCATGGTCGTCGAGCACAACTGCGGCAACGAACTCGTCCCGGTGGTCACCTGCTCGGCCTGCGGCGGCCAGGTCCACCACGCGGACCTCACCGCCCATCCACAGGCACCGGGCTGGACGGTCGCGGGGCCGACGGCGGCGGCGTAGGCCCTACAGGACCCGTCCACCGTCCGTCAGCGATCCGTCAGCGATCCGTCAGCGGTCGGTCAGCGGTCCGTCAGCGCGCGGATCTCGGCGGCGATCAGCTTCGGGTCCTCCTCGGCCATGAAGTGCCCGCAGGACACGGTGCGGTGGCGCAGGTTCTCGGCCCAGGCGCTCCACAGCCCCTCGGCGTGGTACCCCAACGCGGCACCCCAGTCCTGCTGGAGCACGGTCACCGGCATGACCAGGCGGTTGCCGGCCGCCCGGTCGGCGCTGTCGTGGTCCACGTCCACGCCGGCGGAGGCGCGGTAGTCGGCGACGACGGAGGGCACGGCCGCGGCGGAGGCGTCCAGGTAGTGCCGGCGGACGTCGGCGGGGATCGCGGCCGGGTCGTGGGTCCAGGCGTCGAGGAAGTGGGCGAAGAAGGCGTCGGCGGACGCCTGGATCATCCGCTCCGGCAGGCCGGGGGCCTGGGCCATCAGGTAGAGGTGGAAGCCGACCGCGCCGGAGACCCCGTGCAGGGCGTCCCACATGTCGAGAGTGGGCAGGACGTCGAGGAAGAGCGCGCGGGACACCGTTCCCGGGTGGTCCATCGCCGCGCGGAAGGCGACCAGGGCGCCCCGGTCGTGCCCCGCCAGCAGGAACCTCTCGTGCCCGAGCGCCGCGGCCAGACGCACCACGTCCCTGGCCATGGTGCGCTTCGCGTACACGTCGGGGCCGGTCTCGGCGGGCTTGTCGCTGGCGCCGTAGCCGCGCAGGTCGGGACAGATGACGGTGTGGTCGGCGGCGAGGTCGGCGGCCACGTGCCGCCACATCAGATGGGTCTGCGGGAATCCGTGCAGCAGCACGACCGGACTGCCGGTGCCGCCGACGGCGGCGGTCAGCGTGACGTCGTCGTCGACCCGCACGCGGTGCCGGGTGAAGCCGGGGATGCTCGGGTGGGTCACAGCAGCTCCTGGAGCTCGTGTCAGAGTGGATGTTCCGGGCCCGTTCGGCCCGGCTTCGTCCGGGGACGTCACCCAGGTTGCGGGCCCCGGATCAGCGATCGATGAGTGAGCACGCGGCCCGCCCCCGTACGGCGCCGCCCGCGAAGGGACCGTGCCGTGGGCGTGGAGTTCGGACTGCTGGGACCGGTGGCCGCCTGGGACCCGTCCGGCACGCCGGTGGCGCTCGGGGCACCGCGGCACCGGGAGGTGCTGGGACGCCTGCTGATCGCCCGGGGCAGGGTGGTGCCGGTCGGCCGGCTGATCGCCGACCTGTGGGAGGACGAGCCGCCGGCCGGTGCCGTCGGCGCGGTCCGCACCTTCGTCGCCGCGCTGCGCCGCGCCCTGGAGCCCGGGCGCGCTCCCCGGCAGGCGTCCCGCCTGCTGGTCACGGAGGGCCCCGGCTACCGGCTGCGCGCCGGCCGCGACGCGGTGGACGCCTGGCGTTTCGAGGACACCGCGGCCCGGGCCGCCGCGGCGCCGCCGCACGCGGCGGTCGCCCTGTGGGACGAGGCGCTCGCCCGGTGGCGCGGACCGGTCCTGGCCGACTTTCCCGACGCGGCGTGGGCCGCCGCCGAACAGGCCCGGCTGGAGGCGCTGCGCCTGGACGCGGTCGAACGGCGCGCCGACGCCCTGCTGGCGACCGGCGCCGCCCGGGACGCGGCGGTGGACCTGGAGGCCCATGTCACCGCGCACCCGTGGCGGGAGGACGGCTGGGTGCTGCTGGCCACCGCGCTGGAGCGGTCCGGGCGGCGCGGCGAGGCCCTGGAGACGCTGCGGCAGGCCCGGCGCGCCCTCGCCGACGGGCTCGGGGCCGATCCCGGCCCCGCCCTGGCCCGCACCGAGGCCCGCATCCTCAAGAACGCCGCGGGACCGGCCGCGGCGGAGCCGGCCGGGACGGCGGACGGCATCTGGGCGAGCGCGGCAGCGGCCTGGGAACGCTCGGTGCCCGCCCGGTCCCGGGCCCGGCTGCACGCCACCGCCGGCCTGCTGCGGGACCTGGCGGTGACCGGCGCCGACGGTCTGGAAGAGGCCCGCGAGCACCGGCGGGACATGGTCGCGGCGGCACAGGCGACCGGTGACACCGAGCTGACGGCCCGGATCATCGGCTCCTACGACGTCCCGGCCGTGTGGACCCGCGCCGACGATCCGCGGGGCTCGGCCGAACTGGCCCGGGCCGCCGCCCGCGCCGCCGCCGAACTCGGCCCGGGCGGGCCGCCCGCGCTACGGGCCCGGCTGCTGTCGGTCGTCGCGGTCGAGTCGCGCGGAGACGCCGCCGCCGACACGCCGCCGCCCCGGGCGGCCGAGCCCCGCGCCGTCGAGCCGTGGCGGCTGCGTGCCGAACGCGCGGCGCGGGAGGCCGTCCTGCTGGCCCGGCGGCTCGGAGATCCCTCGCTGCTCGCGTTCGCCCTCAACGGCGCCTTCATGCAGTCCTTCGGCCACTGTGGCGGGGCCGCGGGCCGCGAGGCGCTCGGCGGCGAACTGACCCGTCTGGCAGTCGACCACGGCCTGCCCGGCCACGAGGTGCTCGGCCGCCTCGTACGCCTCCAGGCGCTCGCGGGGCTCGGCGGCGACCTGACCGCGGCGGACGCGGAGGCCGACGAGATCGACCGGCTGTCGCACCGTCATGAACGGCCGCTGGCAGGCGTCTTCACGTCCTGGTTCCGGGCTCTGCGGCTGTGTGAGACCGACGGCTGGGCGGCGGCCCGCCCCCGGTACGCGCGCGTGCTCGAGGCGACCGCGGAGTGCGGAATGCCCGGCCTCACCCGGGGAGCGGCCGTCCTGGTCGCGCTCGTCCCGGTGCTGCGCGGCGACGGCCTGCCCGACCCCGACGACTTCGCCCACCTCGACCCCGGCCCCTACCGGCCGTGGCTCACCCCGCTGCTGCTGGCCGGATCCGGCGCCGGGGAGCAGGCCCGGCAAGCGCTCACGGACGTTCCCCGGCCGCCGCACGACCTCCTCCAGGAGGCCCTGTGGTGCGTCCTGGCCCGTACGGCGGCGGCGGTCGGGCACGAGCCGGTGCTGCGCCGCGCGCGCGACGAACTCGCCGCGGCCGCCGACGAGTCGGCCGGCGCCGGCAGTGGTCTCGTCTCCTTCGGCCCGGTCACCCACCACCTGCGAGCCGCCGACGCGGCCCTCGGCTAGGGCGACCACCACTCTCCGCAACCGGCCGACGGCGGCACCGCGCCGGGAGAGGAGGCTGAGCCGCCGGTCGCCGAGGCGCTGCACGGGCCAAGGGGACGGCGGGTCGGCGGACCGGCGGACGGCGGACGGCGGACGGCGGACCGGCAAGTCGACGGACGGCAAGTCGGGCAGGTCGACGGACCGGCGAGTCGACGGACCGGCGGCCAGCGGGTCGGCGGGCCAGCGGGCCAGCGGGCCAGCGGGTCGGCGGGCCAGCGGGCGACAGGCCAGCGGACGGGCCGACGGACGGCAGGCCGGAGGACGGCAGGTCGGAGGACGGCAGGTCGACGGACGGCAGGCTGGCGGGTCGACGGACCGACGGGCCAGCAGGCCTGCGGACGACAGGCCAGCGGACGGGCCGACGAACGGCAGGCCGGCGGGCCGACAGGTTGGCGGACGGCAGGTTGGCGGGCCGACGGACGGCGGACCGGCAAACCGACGGACCAGCGAATCGGCGGACCGGCGGACCGGCGGACCAGCGAATCGGCGGACCGCCAAACCGGCGGACGCCATCAGGCATGCGCCCGGCAGAACTCCCGTACCGCCCGGTCGAAGGCCTCCGGCGCCTCCAGGTTGCTCATGTGGCCCGCGCCCGGCAGCACCACGAGCCGGGCCCCCGGAATCGCCTCCTCGAACGCGTGGGCGACGCCCAGGGGTGACCGCACGTCGAGTTCGCCCCAGACGAGCAGCGTCGGCACCTCGATCAGGGGCAGCAGGTCCCGCTCGTCGGCCTCGGCCATCAGGAAGAGCTCCGCGCCCATCGTCTCCGGGCGGACGTCCCCGGCCGCCGCGTCGAGCATCGGGACGTACGCCGCCGGCGGTTCCCCGGCGAACAGCCCCGGCAGGAGCGGATCGAACTCCTCCCTCGGCATCGCGAGCATCCGCCGGACCCCCTCGACCCGGGCCGCCACCTCCTCGGGCGGCAGCGACCCCTTCCAGCCCGCGTACGTGTCGGCCAGGATCAGCGTCCTGACCAGCTCCGGACGGTGGCGGTACAGCTCCAGCGCGACCGTCCCGCCCCAGGACAGTCCGGCGACGTGGGCCGGGCCCTGCCCGAGGTCCTCGATCACCCCGGCGAGGCAGCGCGCGAAGTCGCCGAGCCCGAACCCGGCAGGGAGGCCGGCGGAACGCCCCGCGCCGGGTTCGTCCCAGGCCACCACCGTGAACTCGGCGGCCAGTTCCTCGAGTTGCGGCAGCCACATCCGGCCGTCGGTGCCCGCCCCGTGCACGAGGACGAGCGGAGCCCCGCGGCCGACCCGCACATAGGCCACCCGGACGCCGCCGATCCGCACCGTCGCCATACCTCCAGGCTAAGTACCGGCGACGCCCGTGTCGCGGCGACGGCCCCGGAACAGACCCTCCGCGGGCCCCGCACCGGGATGCGCACCGGCGCGCGCCGTCACCCCGGGGGCCACGGGGCCGCCCGGTACACGTCCAGCCGCCCGCACATCCCGAACTTCCCGCGCCGCGAAGGCCGTTCGGCCCGTACGGCGGCCTCGGCGAGGTGGGAGACGTCTCCCTCCGCCAGCCGGTCGAGCTGCTCGCCCGTGGCCTCCGCGGCCGCCAGCGCACCGTGCCGCCAGCGCTCACGCCACGCGTCGAGCCGGGGCCGTACGAGCGCGGCGGCCGCGCGGTGGAAGGCGGGCAGCCCCTCGGGGGACCCGCGCAGCGCCCGGTAGCCCTCCAGGGCGAGGTCGCGGCGGGCGCGGGCGATCCGGGCCTGCTCCTCCTCCGGCGCGTCGGCCGGGATCGTGGTCGCGGAGGCGTAGGTCTCCGGGTCGGCCAGGTGCTCCGGGGGCAGGGTGAGAACCGCGTCGCCCGCCTCCGGGAGCCCGCTGTTCTGCATCAGGACGGTGATCCGCAGTCCGTCCTCGTCGACCAGCCGGTGGACGGTGCCCGGGGTGAACCAGGCGACCGTGCCGGGCGTGAGCGGCGTGACCTCGTACCCGGAGGCGGTCAGGGTCTGCACCGCGCCCCGGCCGCCCGTGACGACGTACCCCTCCGAACAGGCCAGGTGCATATGGGGCGTTCCGCCGCGCAGGCCGTCGGCGGCCGGCCAGTCGTACACGCACAGGTGCGAGACGGCGACTCCGCCGGGCAGACCGCCGTACACGCTCACCACGGGTGCGTCTGAAGGTACTTGGCGATCTCCTCCCGCTCCCAGGCGCCGTCGGCCACGACCACGCGGTAGCGGCGGGTGAGGGTGTCGCCGGGCGCCAGTTCCAGCTCGTCGAAGAACGCCCAGGAGGGGGCGATGCCCGCGAAGGGCTCGTTGCGGACGAACCAGTGCGCGGGATGGGCGCCGCCGGCACCCGAGTGGTCGTTCTCGGGGGCGTGCGCGACGACGACCGTGGCATGGCCGTCGGCGCCGTCGTGCTCGCCGGACAGCGCGAGCCAGGGGCTCTGCGAGGCCATGAGGCCGGGGCCCTCGCCGTCGGGGCCGATGATCCGGCCGTCGCGGAAAGAACGCGGGCCGCGCCAGAACAGGCCGGTGTAGCCGGCCATCTCGCGTCCGGCGGTGGTCGGACTGCCGAAGCGCAGCGGCTCCTCGCGGCGGTTGGTGACGGCACTGGTCCAGGTCAGTGCCCAGGAGCCGGCGCCCCGGTCGACGTCGTGCACCTCGATCCGGCGCGTCTCCTCGGCCCACAGCTCGCCGCCGTACGGGTGCCAGGTGAGCCGCTGGGCGATCACCACCCGGTCGCCGTCGGCGGACACCTCGTCGAAGCCGGTGTGCGCCATCGAGCCGACCCGTTCGGGAAGGGCGAGATAGCCCTCGCCGTGGACGTACGAGTTGCCGCCCCACAGGTTGGCGCCCGACAGATGGGAGGCGGTCAGGGACAGGCCCTTGTGCCAGCGGTGGTCGTTGGGCCGGTAGTCGGTGACCAGGTCGCCCCGCAGGGTGCGCAGCGGGTGGATGTACGGCCGCGGCGCCTCCCAGGGCGCCTCCGGCCGGTAGACGTAGGCGAGCAGCTCGACGCCGGTGGCCGGATCGGTCACCGTGATCCGGTCGCCGTGGGCGTGGACAAGGTGCAGGCCGCCGGTCATGCGGACACCTCCGCGGGCGTCGCGGCCCCGGCCGGCGCCCAGCCGGCGGCGCCGCCGTGCAGGGCGGTGTAGTACGGGTCGCCGGGGCCGATCTCCCCGCGCACGACCGTGGTGTCCGTGAACGCGGACTTGTAGAGCGAGGTGATCAGCTCCAGGCTGGTGCGCCCGTCCGCGCCGCTGCTGCGAGGCCGCTGTCCGGCGCGCATGCAGGCGACCAGCTCGCGCAGCTGGGCCAGGTGCGAGCTGGGCACGTCCGGTCCGAAGTCCCGCCAGGCGGCCACCTCGTCGCCGGTGGCGTCCGGGGCCGGGGTGATCCGCCAGTCGGCGTTGGAGTGGCCGTAGAGGTGGGTCAGCTCGACGGTGGCGCGCTCGCAGTCGATGCGGATGCGGCTGACCTCGTCGGGGCTCAGGACGCTGTTGACGACCGTCGCCATGGTGCCGTTCTCGAAGCGGAGCAGGGCGGTGGAGACGTCCTCGGTCTCGACGTCGTGGACGAGCCGGCCGGCCATGGCGCGCACCTCGCTCCACGGTCCGAGCAGGTCCAGCAGGAGGTCCATCTGGTGGATGCCGTGGCCCATGGCGGGACCGCCGCCCTCGGTCCGCCAGCGGCCGCGCCAGGGCACGGCGTAGTACGCGGTGTCGCGGTACCAGGTGGTCTGGCAGTGCGCGACGAGCGGCCGGCCGAGGGCCCCCTCGGCGAGCAGCCGCCGCACGTGCCGGGTCCCGGAGCCGAACCGGTGCTGGAAGACGATCGAGGAGTACGGCCCGCTCTCCGCCCCCTCCTGCGCCTGTACGGCGTCGTAGTCGGCGAGGGTAGGCACCGGGGGCTTCTCGCACCACACCCAGGCGCCGGCCCGCAGCGCGGCCACGCTCTGCTCGCGGTGCAGGGTCGGGGGCGTGCAGATGGTCACCAGGTCGGGGCGCTGCTCGGCGAGCATCCGCTCCAGATCGGTGTAGGCGTGCGGAACCCCGCCTTCCGCGCAGAAGGTCTCGACCGCCTTGGCATCGATGTCGACGGCCGCGACGACCTCGGTCTCGCCCTCCGCCGCGAGCTGCTGAAGGGCGGGCAGGTGGGAGCCTCGGCCGATGGCGCCGGTGCCGATCACGGCGGCCCGGATCCGGCGGCCGGCGAGCGGGGGTGGCGGCGGAGTGGACGGGGACATGGGCGTGATCAGCACTCCTCCGACGGACGGCCGATGGGCCGGTGAGCGGTAGACGGGGGGCGAGCGCCGAAGCCACGCTCGCAGCAAGCGCTTTCCCCTCGGCAGCAAAGTAAGCGCCACGGACCTGGCCGGTCAACCATCGGGGCACGGCGGGTGGACCCGGCGGCCACCGCCCCCACCTGCGGGGGCGCCGACTGCGAAGCCCCTGTGGCGAGGCTGTCACACAGGACCGCTACCCTTCCTTTGCACACCCTTGATCACACGCGCGGCGGCCTGTTCGCCTCCGCCGCACTCTCCGATCGGCGCTTGGACTCCTTAACCTCATGTCTTGGTTTGAATCCCTCATCCTCGGACTCGTCCAGGGGCTGACCGAGTTCCTCCCCGTCTCCTCCAGCGCGCATCTGCGGCTGACCGCGGCCTTCTCGGGCTGGGAGGACCCCGGGGCCGCCTTCACGGCGATCACCCAGATCGGCACAGAGGCAGCGGTGCTGATCTACTTCCGCAAGGACATCGGGCGGATCATCTCCGCGTGGACCCGCTCGCTCTTCGACAGTTCGGTCCGCAAGAAGGACCAGGACGCCAAGATGGGCTGGCTGGTGATCGTCGGCTCGATCCCGATCGGTGTCCTGGGCGTCACGCTCAAGGACCAGATCGAGGGCCCGTTCCGCGATCTGCGGATCACCGCGACCATGCTCGTCGTGATCGGCATCGTGATCGGCATCGCCGACCGGCTGGCGGCCCGCGACGAGAAGGGCGGGCGCCACCGCGCGCCCAAGCAGCGCAAGGCGCTGGAGGACCTCGGCGTCAAGGACGGCCTGATATTCGGCCTCTGCCAGGCCTGCGCCCTCATCCCGGGCGTCTCCCGCTCCGGCGCCACCATCAGCGGCGGTCTCTTCATGGGCTACCGGCGCGAGGCGGCGGCCCGCTACTCCTTCCTCCTCGCCATCCCGGCCGTCCTGGCCTCCGGCGTCTTCGAGCTGAAGGACGCGGTGGAGGGCGGCCACGTGGACTGGGGGCCGACGGCCTTCGCGACGGTGATCGCGTTCGGCTCCGGGTACGCCGTCATCGCCTGGTTCATGAAGTACATCAGCACCAAGTCCTTCATGCCGTTCGTCTACTACCGCGTCGTCCTCGGCATCGTGATCATCGGCCTCGTCGCCATGGGCGTCCTCAGCCCGCACGCGGCGGAGTCGGCCGGCTGACCCACCGCCCGCGTTGGCCCTCACCCAGCAGCTGGCACGCGTCTCCCCGGCCTGTCTGGAGCGCTGCCGCGAGTCGGCGCTCGACACACCGGGCGCCGCACCGGGCTGGGACCCCCCGGACACCGACCTCCTCGACACGGACTGGGGGGTGTGGGGCCTCCTCTGGTACGCCCGCCGCACGGGCGTCGCCGAGGGCCTGACCGCCCCGATCGCGCGGGCCGTCGACGGCGACCCGGGCGGGGACGTCGGCTTCCTCGACCACGACGAGGTGTACGACGGCTTCGGAGATCCACCCCGGCTGCTGACGGCGCAGTCCGTGCGCGAGGTGACCCGGGCCCTGGACGGCATCGACCTCGACACCCTCCTCACCGACCTGCCCGCCTCTCCCGCCGAGGCGGCGCGGGCCTGCGGATTCCGGGGGTTCGACGGCGATGTACGGGAGTACCTCGTCCGGCACTTCCACGCACTGCGGGAGTTCTACCGCGAGGCGGCGCGGCGCGGGCTGTGCGTCGTGGTCTGGATCGACTGACGTCCCGGCGGACAGCCACCGCATCGCCGGACACGGCGAGGGCCGGGCCGGGGCCAGGCATCGCCGGGCACGGCGAGGGCCGGGCCGGGGCTACGCCGGGCCGAACCGGGCCCGGGCCGGTTGATCGATCAGCCGTGACCAAGCCCATACGGTCTGCGTAGCCGGCCGGTAGCGCGCTGTCAGTGCTTGCCCCTAGGCTTGGCCCATGTCCCCCAGTTCTGACGCCCCTGGTTCCGCGCGGTCCGCAGCCGAGTTAAACGAGCGGATCCGGGCCCTCTGGCTGCGCGCGGGCGGCTCGCTGTCGGCCACGGAGCGGGTCGAATACGAGCTGTTGGTGGTCGAGTGGGCCGAGGCGATCCGCGGCGAGGTCGTGGCGGCGGCCTGAGGCCACAGCCGCGACATGAGGCCGGGGCCCGGCCTCATGTCGGGTCCGTATGTCGAGTCCGTGGGCTTCGGCGAGACAGGCCTCCAGGTCCCGCGGAGCGCACCCGGCACATGCCGCACCCGCCGCACACGCCGCGCACCACGGCCGAGACAGCGGCGCGAGGCCTGGCCCGCCGCTCTCAGAGCCCCCGCGGCAGGCGCCAGTACTGGCGCCCCCTGCCCTCCCTGGCGGAGCACGTCCCGGCCCTGCACGACCGGGCGCGCGCCCTGGCCGCCGGCGACAGCCACCGGCGCCCGCGCGCGGTCGACACGCTCGTCTTCCGGGGCGAGGACTTCGTCGGCCTTCTCCAACGGCTCGAAGGGCGGGTCGGCGGCCGCTTCCGCGGCCTGCGGTCCTGGGGTCCTTGCGGTCCTGGGGTCCTTGCGGTCCTGCGGTCCTGCGGTCCGCCCTCCCCGCGCCGCCCGCTACGACGGTACGGCGACCCCGGCCAGCGAGTCGTCGGCCTCGGGACCCTCCCGGTCCGCAACCCCGTCGGGCCCCACGGTCGCCGCAGTCGCCGCGGGCTCCCCGGGCTCCGCCGACGGATCGGTGAGCTGTTCGCGGACGTAGTTCCAGACCACGGCGACGATCGCGGCGATCGGTACGGCGAGCAGGCTGCCCACGATGCCCGCCAGGCTGCCGCCCAGGGTGACCGCCAGCAGGATCACCGCCGCATGCAGACCGAGACCACGGCTCTGGATCATCGGCTGGAACACATTGCCCTCCAGCTGCTGCACCACGACGATGATCCCCAGCACGATCAGCGCGTCCGTGGGCCCGTTCGACACCAGCGCGATGAGAACCGCCACGAAGCCCGCGAACAGCGCGCCCACGATCGGCACGAACGCGGAAACGAAGGTCAGCACGGCCAACGGCAGCACCAACGGGATCCCCAGGACCCACAGACCGATGCCGATGAAGACGGCGTCGAGCAGCCCGACGAGCGCCTGGGAGCGCACGAACGCGCCCAGCGTGTTCCAGCCGCGCTCGGCCACGATCGGGACGTCGACGGCGAGGCGGCCGGGCAGCTGCCGGGTGAGCCACGGCAGGAACCGCGGGCCGTCCTTGAGGAAGAAGAACATCAGGAAGACCGCCAGCACCGCGGTGACCACACCGTTGACCACGGTGCCCACGCCCGTGGCGACCGCGGAGACCATGCTGCCGACGCTGCTCTGCACCCTGTCGACCGCGCTGTCGAAAGCCCCGGCGATCTGGTCGTCACCGATGTTCAGCGGCGGCCCCGAGGCCCACCCGCGCAGCCGCTGGATACCGGCCACCACCCCGTCGGTGAGTTCCCCCGACTGGGAGGCCACGGGCACCGCGATCAGCGCCAGAATGCCGCCGACGACCAGGAGGAACAACAGGGTCACGACCGACGCGGCCGGCGCGGGACGCCACCCCCACCGGCGCAGGGTACGGGTCAGGGGCCAGGTCAGCGTGGTGAGGAACAGGGCGACGACGAGCGGCCACACGACGGACCACATCCGGCCGAGTGCCCACAGCGCCACGGCGAGCATCACGAGAATCAGCAGCACGTCGATGGAGACACGCGCCGACGCGCGCAGCGCGGCACGGGTTCTCGTGGAACTCAGCTGGGCAGACATGCGGCCCACCCTATATTCGGCCAGACGTCCTATCGTTGCAGGCGGGCCACCGTCTCCTCGGCCGCCGGACACGAGCACCCCACGGGCAACAGCCCGTTCGCCCGGTCGAGTTCACCGGCGAGCACCTGACCGTGGGCAGGTCGCCGCCGTCGAGACGGTCCTCATGCCTCGGGACGCGCGATGCGCAGGGTGTCGCCTACGCTCGAAGGGAACAGGTTCCCCTGGACCGTGCGAAGCGGTCGCGGAGGTGACAGCCATGCGTGCCTCGCTGTTACAGCTGTCCGTGGACTCGTCGGAGTCCGCCGACGAGCGCCGCCACAGGGCCGCCTCGCTGGTCCGCGGCCGGGCGGGCGACGATCTCGTGGTCCTGCCGGAACTGTGGACGGCCGGCGCCTGGGCGTACGACCGCTGGGGCCACGACGCCGAAGGGGTCGACGGCCCCACCGCCGAGGTCATGTCCGCCGCCGCCCGTCGGGCCGGGGCGTGGCTGCACGCCGGATCGATCGTCGAGCGGGACGAGGACGGGACGCGGTACAACACCGCTCTCCTCTTCGACCGGGAGGGCGAGCTGCGCGGCAGCTATCGCAAGATCCATCGGTACGGCTTCGACACCGGTGAGGCGACCATGATGGGCGGCGGCGACGACATCGTCACCGTGCCCACCGACTTCGGGGTGATCGGCCTCGCCATCTGCTACGACCTCCGCTTCCCCGAACTCTTCCGGGGCCTGCTCGACGCGGGCGCGGAGCTGATCGTGGTGCCTGCCGCATGGCCCGCGGCCCGCCTCAGCCACTGGCAGCTCCTCACCCGTACGAGGGCCCTGGAGGAGCAGGTCTTCCTCCTGGCCTGCTGCGCGGTAGGCACCCACGGCGGCATGGAGCAGGGCGGACACAGCATGGTCGTCGACCCCTGGGGAACCGTCCTGGGCGCGGCCGGCACCGCACAGGAGACGGTGACGGTGGATCTCGACATGGCCGAAGTCACCCGAATCCGCACCGACCTCCCCGTGCTGCGCGACCGAGTCCTCGCCATCGCGGCCCCCGAACACCGGTGAATCGACTCCGTCCGGCCACACCCGCCCACCACCCTCATGCCGGACTGCGCAACCGTCCGACGCACTCATGTGTCTGATGTGCCATGCGGGCGATGAGGAGATGCATGACCGATCGCTGGGACGTTCCCCCCATAGGTCCGGGCGCCGCGCCCGAGAAGTGGTTGCCGCGCGTCGGCGTCGTCGGCCTCTCGCGGTCCCAGGTGTGGCGGTGGGCTGCTTCGAGGGGTTCGACGATGGCACCGAGGCCGGTGCGTTCGCCTGGGTCATGACCTTTTTCGGCGGCCTGCTGATGGGCACCGCGGCCTGGATCGGTCTGATACGCAGGCTGGATCCCGGGTCGAGGCGGGAACGTCGTCGCCGGATCGCCGTCCGACGTTCCCGGCAAGCGCCCCTGGCTGCCGTGGAACTCACCCATGCGGCCCTCCTCGCGGCCGCCGTGCGCTCCACGGCCGAGCCGGTACGGCCACGGACCCCGGCGCCCGTGGTCGACGGCCGGGGCCGATTGGCCTGGTGGCGCAACCGCGACCTGCTCGCGGCTTTCGGTCTTCCCCAGATCGCCGCCTGGACCGTGTTCACCGCGCTCGCCGGATTCGCTGGCGTGCTGCACATCTTCGGCGGAGTCACACACGGATACTTCTTCCTCGTGTGCTCGGTCGGCGGCCTGGTGGCCGTCGCGATGGAGAGCAGACTCGCCCGCGGCGTCGCCGGCGTGGCCGACAGCGAGCAGGTACGCCCGATGCGCTGGCTGCTGCTGCGCGAACCGGACGGGGGCGAGGCCTACATGGTGCTGTACCCGGCCGACGGCGATCCGGACCAGGCGCCGCCCATGCTTCTGCGGCTCGCCAAGAAGCGGCAGGCCCGACGCCTCCCGTCGGCGGGCGTCGCGGACGTCCGCGGCCTGCTGCGTCCCCGCACCGTGCTGGTCCCCTGGATCGACGGCTCACCCGTGTGGACCCGCGATCCCGTGACCGCACTCGACCTGACGACTGAGCGCGACCGAGCCCGACTGACCTACCTCAAGGGATCCGAGGCTGACGGCCGAGGTACGACGTCGTGAGTACGGACCTCACGCCTGGGGGCATCGAAAATCGGTGGTCTCCTGACCTCGCCGACACCACGCTGTAAGCCATGGAAGAACCGCACCACAGGATCCGCGCGCGCCACACGGCATCCACGATCACCGTCTACCAGGCGTACTCCCCTGAAATCGGACTGCCCGCCATCCGCGACGGCCGTTTCCCCGCCGCGTGGAAGCGGGACCGCATGACGTGGATCAAGCCCAGTTTCCTGTGGATGATGTACCGCTGCGGCTGGGGCTCGAAGGAGGGGCAGGAGACCGTCCTTGCCGTCGAGATCACTCGCGACGGCTTCGACTGGGCGCTGCGCCACGCCTGTCTGTCGGGCTACGCGCGGGGGGTCCACCCCGACCGCGCCACCTGGCAGCGTCAGTTGAAGCGCTCGCCCGCCCGGGTGCAGTGGGATCCGGAACGGGACCTGCACCTGCGACCCGTGCCGTACCGGTCCCTGCAACTCGGCCTCTCCGGCGAGGCCGCACGACGCTACGCGGACGAGTGGACGGTCGGCATCCGCGACGTGACCCCGCTCGCCCACGAGATCCACGCACTCGTCAGCGGCGGCGACCTCGGCTCGGCGGCTCGACTGCTCCCCCAGGAACGTCCCTACCCTGTCGCGGCCGAACTCCTGGATCACCTGCGTCCGGGCGAGCAGGCCGGGCGACCGGCCGTCGGTTGAGGCGGGTCGCACGGCAGCACATGCCCGCCGGGACGGGCCGCCTCAGGGGCGGCCAAGAGAACCCGGCCCGACGCCGGGTCCCCGGCTCTGCGGTTCAGTCGGTGTCGGCGCCGCACTTCGGCTCGGCGAGCGTGTCCCGCCGAGCCGTTCGTGTCGGCGGGGACGGCTGGGTGCCGTCCTGGCCGACGGGCTGGAAGTAGTGGTCCAGTGCCCAGGCGGCCACGTGGGTGCCGGCCCGGCAGCCGGCCACGTCCGCCGTGCGGGAGTGGACGCCGCCCCACACGCGGGCGTCGACGACATCCCGGTTGAGGTCGTCGGCGGACTCGTAGTACCGCGTGGTGCCGGTGACCTCGGAGGAGAGGTGGAGGTCGATGCGCGAGGTGCCGAGGACGCCGGTCAGGGCGCGTGCCACGGCAGCGGCGACGGTCGTGTGGCCGGCGATGTGGTCCGGGTGTGGCGGGGTGAGGAGCAGCGGCTCCCAGGCCGGGTCTGCCGTCGTCGCGGGGTTGCCGTCGGTGTCGGCGAGGCGGATGGCGGTGATCGGCCGCCAGGAGCCGTACTGGAGCTTGGCGTCCCACGCGGTGACGACGGCGTCGGTCGCCGACGCGTTCACCGCGGCGAACAGCCGGGCCGTGTCGGCGATCCCGAGCCGGTGCCGGGCGGCGTGGTCTCGTACGGCTGTCTGGACCTGTGCGACCAGGTTGCCGCTGAAGAAGAGGGCGGTCTCGGTCTGCTGCGCGCTCCTGCCCGAGCCGGTCTTCGCGCCCATGGCCTTCAGCTCCTGCACATCCTCGGCGTAGGCGGTCGAGGAGAGGGCGGGCGGTCCGCCGGGGCGGAACTGCCGCGGGGAGGCGAGCAGGAGCGGGCGGAGCCTGGCGAGCCAGGTGTCGATGAAGGGCTGGAACGCGGGCGGGGTGGGCCGCCAGACCCCCGGTGCCGGGGAAGCGGTGAAAGGAACGTCCGCGAACCGGCCGTCCCCTTCCCGGAGTTCGACGATGCGGGCGGCGGCGCGCCTTCCGTAGTCCACGCCCCGGTCTCTGGCCTGACCGGGCGGAAGAGCGGCGAGCGAGTCCGCGTAGGCGGTGTCGAGCCCCTCCTTGAACGCAGGGAAGTAGGTGAGCAGGACGTCGTGGGCCGCAGTGGCGGCGGCCGCCGCGGAGGATGCCTTGGCCGGACCGCGCTCGCGCCACTTGTACAGGGCGTAGCCGCCTTCGATCCCCACCACGGCGTTGTACACGGCGACGGAGACGAACCCCTCCCAGATCGCCACCTGCCCGGAGGGGCGGGGGCCGAGGCTGGTCTTGATCGTGTCGATGGCGATGGCGTTCCACTCGCGGACCACGGCCGCCGGGTCCGCCGCGGTCCGGGTGTCCGCGTCGGGGGGACCGGCCGCGGCGGTGAGCGTCACGAGGGCGGTGGCCACGGAGGCGCAGATGAACGCTCGGACACGTGAACGCGGAGGAAAGGGACGAGGGGGCTCTTGATGCACAGCGTGCTCCCTGGATCGAGTGCCCAAGGCTTAGCAACAGCCCACCGGGCGAGCAAGACAACTCGCCGTGAATCGGGCAGGTACAGGGCGCCCTCGAACGCCTCGCTGCCGGCTACCCCTCGGTGATGTGACCCCGCTCGCCGGCGAGATCCGCGCACTCGTCAGCGGGGGTGAACGGGAATCAGCGACCCGACTGCTCCCCAGGAACCGGGTGCCCCCTGGGCTACCGAATATCACCGCATGGCCCTTGGCTCGGCGGCCGTGATGCCCAACACTCGGCCCATGACGCAGCGTGTGGAGCTCGCCACCGTGATGGACCGGCTGGCCGTCGACGGACTGATCACCGACTACGCCGTGGCGGTGGACGACGGGGACTGGACGGCGTACCGGGACCTGTTCGCCCCGGACGGGCGGGCGGACTACCGGTCGGCCGGAGGGATCGAGGGCGACGCGGGGAGCGTCGCCGCCTGGCTCGCGGAGAATCTGCGGCTGTTCTCGATGCGGCAGCATCTCATCGTCAACCGCAGAATCCGTTTCGGGGATCTGGAGCAGGACACGGGCGACACGGCCCGGGTGCAGGCCGACTACGTCAATCCGATGCGGCTGGCCGGGCACGCCGACGGCTCCTCCGCGACCGCGCCGGACTTCGTCTGCGGCGGCCGCTACGCGTTCGGTCTGCTGCGGACGTACGACGGCTGGCGGCTGAGCGAGGTGGTGGTCGAGGAGAAGTGGCGCCGGATGTCCGGCTGAGCCGAAAGGCGCCCTGTCGTAGATCGTCGCGGGCGCGCACACTGGAGGCGACGGGTGGGGCAGGGAGGTGCCGTGTGAAGAGGTTCGGCGACTGGTTCACCTCCCCCTGGCGGCGTTCGGCCGTCGCGGCCCTGGCGGGCGCGCTGCCCGTGCTCGCCTTCCCCGCGCCGGCGCTGTGGTGGTGGGCGTACGTCGCGCTCGTCCCGTGGATCCTGCTGGTCCGCTCGGCGCCGACGGCGCGGCGGGCGGCGTACGACGGCTGGAGCGGCGGCATCGGCTTCATGCTCGCGATGCACCACTGGCTGCTGCCGAGCCTGCATGTGTTCACGCTGGTCATCGCCGCGCTGCTGGGTGCCCTGTGGGCGCCGTGGGCGTGGCTGGTGCGCCGCTTCCTCGGCACGGTGGCCGACGGTGTGCCCGCGCGCGGCCGGATCCTCGCCGCGCTGCTGGTCCTGCCGTCGGCCTGGCTGGCCGTCGAGCTGGTCCGTTCCTGGCAGGGGCTCGGCGGGCCGTGGGGCATGCTCGGGGCGAGCCAGTGGCAGGTGGAACCGGCGCTGAGGCTGGCCTCGGTGGGCGGGGTGTGGCTGCTGAGCTT
Source organism: Streptomyces phaeofaciens (assembly GCF_014648915.1). GTDB lineage: Bacteria > Actinomycetota > Actinomycetes > Streptomycetales > Streptomycetaceae > Streptomyces > Streptomyces phaeofaciens. The sequence goes on from NZ_BMSA01000017.1 coordinate 161,532, forward strand.
CCTGGTGGTGGCGGTCAATGTCGCGCTGGCCGTGCTCGTCGCGGTGCCGGCGTCCCGGGTGCCGGCCGTCGCCGGGCTCGTGGCCACCGCCGCCACCGCCTCGGCCGCCTGGGTGTGGGCGCCACGCCCCGACGTCGACGGGCGGGTCAGGATCGCCGTCGTCCAGCCGGGTGTGATCGAGGGGCCGGAGCAGCGTTTCGACCGCGAGGAGCAGCTGACCCGCCGGCTGATCGGGCAGGACGTCGACCTGATCGTCTGGGGCGAGAGCAGCGTGGGCCACGATCTCTCCGACCGGCCCGATCTGGCCGACCGGCTCGCGGCGCTGTCCCGTGCGACCGGCGCCGACATCCTGGTGAACGTCGACGCCCGCCGCTCCGACCGGCCCGGCATCTACAAGAGCTCGATCCTGGTCGGACCGGACGGACCGACCGGCGCCCGGTACGACAAGATGCGGCTGGTCCCCTTCGGGGAGTACATACCGGCCCGCTCGCTCCTCGGCTGGGCGACCTCCGTCGGCAAGGCGGCCGGCGAGGACCGGCGGCGGGGCACCGGGCAGGTCGTGATGGACGCGGGTCCGGGGCTGCGGATCGGGCCGATGGTGTGTTTCGAGACGGCGTTCCCGGACATGAGCCGGCATCTGACGGACGACGGCGCGGACGTCCTGGTCGCCGAGTCGTCGACGTCCACGTTCCAGGACAGCTGGGCGCCCGAGCAGCACGCCTCGCTGGCCGCGCTGCGCGCCGCGGAGACCGGGCGGCCGTTCGTCCACGCCACGCTCACCGGTGTCTCCGCCGTCTACGGTCCGGGCGGCCACCGGATCGGCTCCTGGCTGGGCACGGACGCGAGCACCACGAGCGTGTACGACGTCCCGCTCGCCGACGGCACCACCCCGTACGTCCGCTTCGGCGACTGGCCGGTCCATCTGGCGCTGCTGGTGCTGGCCGCGCTGGGGCTCACGGAGGGGGCCCGGGCGGTCAGGCCGCGCCGGAACGCTCCCGCACCGCACGTACCACCCGCTCGCACAGCTCATGGGTCGCCAGCGCGTCCCGGGCGCTGAGCGGCTTTCCCGCACGTACGGCGTCGAGGAAGGACCCGACGGCCTGTTCGATGCCACGCTGGCGGGCCACCGGCACCCAGTCGCCGCGCCGCCGCACCGTCGGCTGGCCCTTGTGGTCGATGACCTCGGCGAGGTTGACGACCTGGCGTTTGGTGTCCTGCCCGGACACTTCGAGGATCTCCTCGTTGGACCCGCTGAGCCGGTTCATCACGCCGAGCGCCGTGAAACCGTCCCCGGAGAGCTGGAGGACCACGTGGTGCAGCAGCCCGTCCTCGACGCGGGCGCGCACGGTGACGTCGTCGACCGGGCCGGGCGCGAGGAAGCGGAGGGTGTCGACGACGTGGATGAAGTCGTCGAGGATCATCGTGCGCGGTTCCTCGGGCAGCCCGACGCGGTTCTTCTGCATCAGGATCAGCTCGCGCGGATGGTCGGCGCACTGCGCGTAGCCGGGTGCGAAACGCCGGTTGAAGCCGACGGCGAGGCTCACTCCGCGTTCCTCGGCGAGCGCCACCAGCCGCTCGGAGTCGGACAGTTCGTAGGCCAGCGGCTTGTCGACGTAGGTGGGGACGCCCGCCTCGAGGAGCCGGCCGACGATCTCCGGGTGGGCGCCGGTGGGGGCGTGCACGAAGGCCGCGTCCAGGCCGGCGGCGAGCAGCGCGTCGAGGTCCCGGTGGCGCTGCCCGGCGGGGACCCGCAGGGTGTCGGCGACCCGGTCGAGAGTGGCCGGTGTCCGGGTCTGGAGGTGCAGTTCGATGCCGGGCTGCGCGCCCAGCACCGGCAGGTACGCCTTCTGCGCGATGTCTCCGAGTCCGATACAGCCGACCTTCACGGGCGCTCCCTCACCTGGTACCGCGTGCCTCCACGGCAGCATACGGGGGCGGTGGCGGGGACCGGCCGGCGATCTCGTCGAAGCGGTGCGGTGCGGTGCGGGAACAGCGTGGGGCCGGCCGCCGCCGCGCAGGCCTCGCGCCCTCCGTCGCCGAAGCACCGGAAACCCGTGGTCCCCGCGTGCCGGAAAACCCGTGGTCCCCGCAGGCCGCTCGGGCGACGATGCGGGGATGACGAAGACGCAGCGCAGCGAGCCCGCCCAGAACGCCGACGAACGCACCATGCTGGAGGGCTGGCTGGACTACCACCGGCGGACCCTGGCCCTGAAGTGCGAGGGTCTGAGCGACGCCCAGCTCCGCACCGCCTCGGTGCCCCCTTCGGAACTGTCCCTGATGGGTCTGGTGCGGCACATGGCGGAGGTGGAGCGCGGCTGGTTCCGCAAGGTGCTCATGGCCGACGACCCGGGCCCGATCTACTTCAGCGACGAGGACCCCGACGGCGAGTTCCATCTCACCGAGAAGGACACCTGGGAGGAGGCGCACGCCACCTGGCAGGCCGAGATCGAGGCCGCCCGGCACAACGCGGCCGGCTTCGCGCTGGACGAACTCTCCCGGGGCAGGAGCAGGTTCACCGACGAGCCGTTCAACCTGCGCTGGATCTACACCCACATGATCGAGGAGTACGCCCGGCACAACGGGCACGCCGACCTGATCCGCGAGCGCGTCGACGGCTCGACCGGGGACTGAGACCGGCCCGAACCTCCCCGCCCCAGGACTGAGACCGGCCCGACGTCAGCCCCGGCGAGCGGGCTCCCTCCCTACGGGGCACGAGATCACCCGTGTGGGGCAACCTCCGCTCGTCCGCTGTTGCTCCGGTGGCCGGAACCACCAGAGTTGCGCTGGTGCAGCGAACGACGACGACTACCGCAACGCTCCTGGTCACCGTGGCCGTCTCGGCCCTCGCCGGATGCGTGACCGTCCAGCGCCCGGCCCTGCCCGCTCCGGCCGCCGCCGTGCCGTCCCAGGTGTCGGTGCCCCGGCCGGACGGGCGGTCCGGGACGCAGGTCGTGCAGGCGCCGGCCCGTGAGGCGCTGGAGATGGTGGGACCGTCCCGGAAGCCGGAGCGGCCGGCGCCCGCGCCCCGGCGGCGGCAAGCCCCTGCGGCGGCACCCGCCGAGCGCCCGCCGTCGTCCGCCCCGCGCCCCCGTCCGTCCCACCCGCACCCCCGGCCCGCGCATCCGGACGCGCGACGGCACACGGCGCCGTACGCCGAGATCCCGGATGTGGAGGAGGAGGTCCGCCGCGACGCCGATGTGTGTGCTCTCGGCAGGAAGTACGGCGGCTGGCAGGGTGACAGCCCGGAGGCGACGATCTGCGACCGGGCGTACGGGCGGTAGGGCGAAGGGCCGCGCGGGCCGACGGGCGTCAGAACGCGCCGCGCGCCGGCGGCCCCCAGTCGTCCTCGCCGGGGTCGTAACCGGAGTCGGTGCCGGGGCCGTAGCCGTAGCCAGAACCGGATCCGGAACCCGAGCCGGCTCCCGGGCCGTCCTCCCCCAGCCGCAGCTCCATCCGGCTGATCGCCGCCCGCACCCCGTCCCCGTAGCTGTCGTCGCCCAGCGCGACGGCCGCCCTGCGGGCCCTGCGGACATGGGTGCGGGCCGCCCCCGAACGTCCGAGCTTCACGTAGTCCGCGGCCAGGTTCAGATGCAGCGAGGGGTACAGGGCGCGGGCCGCCAGGGACCCCTCGTGCTCCTCCGCCGCCGTGAGCGCCCGCAGGTCCCAGGCCAGTTCGTCGAAGGGGTCGTCCTGGGTGTCGGCGAGGTAGTGGGCGAGGGTGCAGCGGTGCAGCGGGTCGCCGTCCTCGCCGACCTCCGCCCACAGATCGAGGAGACGCCGACGGGCCTCCTCGCGGTCTCCTCCGTGGTGCAGCATCACGACCTGGCCGATCCGCGTCAGCAGGGCGTCCGGCGCCCGCTGTCCTTGTCGCTCCGCCACCGCGTCCTCCTAGGTCGTGTCCGCAAAGTGGCGTCGTCTGCCCGCAGGGCAGGGCTCGCGGCGTCCGGTGCGTGCGATCGCAAGACGGAGGGTCGCCCGCGTACTGGGTGTACGCGGGTGATCCCGACAACGCGGCGAGCGAGCGTGCCGGGCGTCGCGAGCCGGACGGGACTTTGCGGACACGGCCCAGGCCGTGTCCGGACGACGCCGCGTCCTCGGGACGACGCTATCGGCAGCCACCGGCAATCCGGGTCAGGCGGCACCGGGCCGGTGCGCGGAGCGACCGGCCCGGCGGCAGTCGTCAGGCCAGGTTCGGGATCGTCCAGTCGATCGCGTCGTGGCCCTGCTGCGCCACCGCCGCGTCGATCTGGGTGAACGGGCGGGAGCCGAAGAACTTCTTCGCCGACAGCGGCGAGGGGTGGGCCCCCTTCACCACGATGTGCCGGCTCTCGTCGATCAGCGGGAGCTTCTTCTGCGCGTAGTTGCCCCACAGGACGAAGACCGCCGGGTCGGGCCGGTCGGCCACGGCGCGGATCACCGCGTCCGTGAACTTCTCCCAGCCCTTGCCCTTGTGCGAGTTCGCCTCGCCCGAGCGGACCGTGAGGACCGCGTTGAGCAGCAGCACGCCCTGCCGGGCCCACGGCATCAGATAGCCGTTGTCCGGGACGGGCGTGCCCAGCTCCTCGTGCATCTCCTTGTAGATGTTCCGCAGCGACGGCGGGATCTTCACCCCGGGGCGCACGGAGAAGCACAGGCCGTGGCCCTGGCCCTCGCCGTGGTACGGGTCCTGGCCGAGGACGAGCACCTTGACCTGGTCGTACGGCGTCGCCTCCAGGGCGGCGAACACCTCTTCGCGCGGAGGGTAGACGGGGCCCTTCGCTCGCTCCTCCTCGACGAACTCGGTCAGCTCCTTGAAGTAGGGCTGCTCCAGCTCGTCGCCCAGGACCCCGCGCCAGGTCTCGGGCAGCATGGCGATGTCGGTCACGTCAACGTCCTCCGTCGTGCGGTCACTTACCGAGCACAGAACCTACAGGCGACCACTGACAACGGGGGTGCCGAGTGGCTACCAGCTGGTCTTGCGGGACAGTTCCCACACCATCATGATCGTCGACGGGTCGAGCGACCGCTCCGCGCCGGAGAGGTCCTCGTCGACGGCGAGGTACTGCTTGCCCTGCCACAGCGGCAGCAGCCGTGCCTCGTCGACCAGGATCTGCTGGGCGTCCTCGAAGTCCTTCACCACGTTGGCGCGGTCGCTCTCCTCGCGGGAGCGCGGCAGCAGCACATCGGTGATCTCCTTCACCGGGTAGGGCGTGCCGAGCGCGTTCTGCTCGCCGACGAAGGGGGCGATGAAGTTGTCGGCGTCCGGGAAGTCCGGGGCCCAGCCGCGGCCGAAGACCGGGTACTCGCCCTTCTGGTAGCCGACCACGTAGGTGTTCCACGGGCGGCTCTTCAGGGTGACCTCGAACAGGCCGGAGCCCTCGAGCTGGCGCTTCAGCTCCTTGAACTCCAGGGCGGTGTCGGAGCCGTAGCGGTCGGTGGTGTACCAGAGGGTGAGCGGGACGGTCCCGGTGATGCCGGCGTTGGTGAGGATCTTGCGGGCCTTGGCGGGGTCCGGGTCGCCGAAGTCGTCGAAGAAGCCGGTGGTGTGGCCGGTCAGGCCCGTCGGGACCATGGAGTACAGCGGGTCGACGGTGTCCTTGTAGACCTTGTGCGCGATCGCGTCCCGGTCGACGACCTGGGCGACGGCCCGGCGGACCGCGAGCTTGTCGGACCAGGGATCCTTGGGGTTGAACACCAGGTAGTTGATGTTGCTGCCGGCGCCCTCGACGAGCTGGATGCCCTCGTTCTCGCCGCCCTTGGTCTCCAGCGCGACGATGTCGTCGGCCGCGAGTCCCTGGTAGGTGATGTCGATGTCGCCGGCGCGCAGGGCCTTGAGCATCTCGCCGGAGTCCTGGAAGTAGCGGATGGTCACCGCGTCGTTCTTGCGGTCGGCGAAGCCCTCGTAGTTGCCGTTGCGGGCGAGGACGGCCTGCTTGCCCTCGTCGTACGACTCCAGCCGGTACGGTCCGGAGCCGACGATGCCGGAGTCCTTGCGCAGGGCGTCCGCGGGGTAGTCGTCGGGGTCGACGAGGGACATGCCGGGGGTGGCGAGGACGAACGGGAAGGTGGCGTCGGACTTGTTGAGCTTGAACGTCACTTCACGGTCGCCGGACGTCGCGACGCTGTCCAGGCTGCCGAGCAGTCCTGCGGGGCCGGTCTCGGCGTTGATCTTCTTGATCCGGTCGATCGAGTACTTGACCGCCTTGGCGTCGATCGGGTCGCCGTTGGAGAACTTCAGGCCCTCGCGCAGTTCGCAGCGGTAGACGCGGCTGGAGCCGTCGGTGAACTTGCAGCTCTCGGCGGCGTCCGGCTGGGGCGTGGTCGCGCCGTTCGGGTAGGACAGCAGCGTCTGGTAGATGTTGCGGAACAGCTCCCAGGAGCCGTCCCAGGCCGCCGCGGGGTCCAACGTACTGGGGGCGCTGGTGGTGCCCACGACGATCGGTCCCGCCTCGTCGGAGCCCTCGTCGCCGAGAAGACCGCATCCGCTCACCAGGGATATGGACACGATCGCCGCTATGTGATGCAAGGATCGGTTCCGGTTGAACACGCGCACGCTCCTCGATAAGCCATGCCAAGGGTTGGCAGACCATACCGCAGCACTCGGGGACCTGAACCCGTGCCCGGTACACGTTTTTGATCACCTTCGCGGTGACGACGTTGTCATGCCGGGAGTGCCCGATTTACGCAGACACGGGCGCCGCTTCCGTCCAGGAAGCGGCGCCCGCGGAGTGAGACGACGGTGCCGGTCAGCCGACGCCCGCGTTGAGGAAGATGCCGCCGTCGACGACGAGCGTCTGGCCGGTGATCCAGTCCGACTGCTCGGAGGTGAGGAACGCGGCGGTGCCGCCGATGTCGGCGGGAACGCCGAGCCGGGCCAGCGGGTAGGCGGCGGCCGCCTCCTCCTCCCGACCCTCGTACAGGGCCTGGGCGAACTTGGTCTTCACCACGGCCGGGGCGATCGCGTTGACCCGCACCTTCGGGGCGAACTCGTGCGCCAGCTGCTGGGTCAGGTTGATCATCGCGGCCTTGCTGACGCCGTACGCGCCGATGAACGGCGAGGCCGACAGGCCGGCGACGGAGGCGATGTTGACGATCGCGCCGCCGTTGTCCTTCTGCCAGGCGTGCCAGGTCCGCTGGGCGAAGCCGAGGGCGGAGACCACGTTGGTCTCGAAGACCTTGCGGGCCACGTCCAGGTCGAGGTCGGCGATCGGCCCGAACACGGGGTTCGTACCGGCGTTGTTGACCAGGTAGTCGACGCGGCCGAAGGCCTCCATCGTGCGGGCGACGGCCGCGGCCTGGTGCTCGGGGTCGTGCGCCTTGCCGGCGACGCCGATGACCCGGTCGGCGCCGAGCTGCTCGACGGCCTCCTTGAGGGCGTCCTCGCCCCGGCCGGTGATGCAGACGCGGTCACCGCGGGCGACCAGCGCCTCGGCGACGCCGTAGCCGATGCCCCGGCTGGCGCCGGTGACGAGGGCGACCTTGCCGGAGAGTGCGGGCAGTTCAGTCATGTTCGTGATCCCAGTGGTCGTAGGGCCTGTCCCGGCCTGCTAGTCGAGCGGTCCGCCGGCGACGTACAGCACCTGGCCGGAGACGAAGCCGGCGGCCTCGTCGGTGAAGAAGGCGATCGCGTTGGCGATGTCCTCGGGCTCGCCGACGCGGGCCACGGGGATCTGGGTGGCGGCCGCGGCCTTGAACTCCTCGAAGCCCATGCCGACCCGGGCGGCGGTGGTGGCGGTCATGTCGGTGGCGATGAAGCCGGGGGCGACGGCGTTGGCGGTGATGCCGAACTTGCCCAGCTCGATGGCGAGGGTCTTGGTGAAGCCCTGGAGTCCGGCCTTGGCTGCGGAGTAGTTGGCCTGGCCGCGGTTGCCGAGCGCCGAGGACGACGACAGGTTGACGATCCGGCCGAAGCCCGCGTCGACCATGTGCTTCTGGATGGCCTTGCTCATGAGGAACGAGCCGCGCAGGTGCACGCCCAGCACGGTGTCCCAGTCGGCGACGCTCATCTTGAACAGCAGGTTGTCGCGGAGCACGCCCGCGTTGTTGACGAGGATGGTCGGCGCGCCCAGCTCCTCGACGACGCGCGCGATCGCCGCCTCGACCTGGGCCTCGTCGGAGACGTCGGCGCCGACCGCGATCGCCCGGCCGCCGGCCGCGGTGATCTTCTCCACGGTGTCCTTGCAGGCGGCCTCGTCGAGGTCGATCACGGCGACCGCGCGGCCCTCGGCGGCCAGCCGTACGGCGGTGGCGGCGCCGATGCCCCGCGCCCCGCCGGTGACGACCGCGACCCGCTGTTCAGTGGTGGACATTGATGTGTCTCCTCGCCCTTGAGAGAACCGGTGATCTGGTGAGCGACCGCTTAGTACCTTCGCCCCGTGACGCTAGAAGCCCTGGCACCCGGTGTCAACGCCACACGGCGCCGGTGTGATCCATTACCTGACCAGCAGGTCCAGCAACCGCTCGGTCTCGGCCGCCGGATCGGTGGTGAGCCCGGTGTGCACCGGCCCCGGCTGCACCACCGTGGAGCGGGGCGCGACCAGCCAGCGAAAGCGCCGCCCCGGGTCGTCCCCCGCCGCCTGACCGGCCGCCGCGCCGCCGCCGCAGACACCCTCGACGGCCCGCAGCGCGGCCCGCACCCCGGCCACGTCCGCCCGCGGGTCCAGCGCCAGCAGCCGCGCCTCGTCGAGGTGGGTGCGGGCACCGACGTAGGCCTGGGCGCGGCAGTACACGAGGACGCCCGCGTTGATGCACTCACCGCGTTCGACGCGCGGCACGACGCGCAGCACGGCGTACTCGAAGACGTCCCGTTCGTTGACCTCGCTCGCGCGGATGATGTGACGCTCGTTCACTTGGTCCCCTTGATGCGTGCGTGGATGTCGGCGGCGCGGGCGAGGAGGGGGGCCGCGTAGGCGCGCCGCAGCGCGTCCGGGGTGTCGAAGCCGGGTTCGTCCCTGAGCCAGACGTCGGGGATCTCGGCGGTGACCTCGGCGAGCAGTTCGGCGGTGACCAGCGGGGCCAGCTGCGCGGCGGCCGCCGCGACGTCGGGCGCGAAGGGCGCGAGGGCGTGGTCGGAGGCGTCGTAGGGGCGGGCCGCGGAGGTCGGCGCGGTGGGCCAGTTGTGCTGCCAGATCATGGTGGCGCCGTGGTCGATGAGCCACAGGTCGCCGCCGTGCACCAGCAGGTTGGGGTTGCGCCAGGAGCGGTCGACGTTGTTCACCAGCGCGTCGAACCAGACGATCCGGCCGGCCTCCTCGGGGCTCACCGCGAAGGCGAGCGGGTCGAAGCCGAGGGCGCCGGAGAGGAAGTCCATCCCGAGGTTGGTGCCCCCGCTCGCCCGCAACAGGTCCTGGACCTGCTGTTCGGGTTCGCCGAGCCCCAGTACCGGGTCGAGGGCGACGGTCACAAGACGGGGCATCCGCAGGCCCAGCCGGCGGGCGAGTTCACCGCAGACGACCTCGGCGACGAGGGTCTTGCGGCCCTGCCCCGCGCCGGTGAACTTGAGGACGTAGGTCCCGAGATCGTCGGCCTCGACGAGCCCCGGCAGTGAGCCGCCCTCCCGCAGGGGCGTGATGAAGCGGGTGGCGGTGACTTCCTTGAGCATCGCCCCAGGTTACTGGCGCCGGGCGGGCCGGCGTCGACAGCTCGGCGACAGCTCTGGCTTACGCGGGCCCGACCTCGAACCGGTCAATATCTCGACACTGTCCGGACTTGGCGTCGCCGCTGAACGAGCGGCGCCCACGGCCCGTACCACTTGACAGATCCAGCCCCCCTGGAAGGGAACCTCAGCATGACCAGCGCATCGATCGAACCCTCGTCGGGACCCGCCCGTCGTACCGTCGTGACGGCCGCCGGAGTCGCGGGACTCGCCGTCGCGCTGACCGCGTGCGGAGGCTCCGACGACAGCTCCGACGCGTCGGCGTCGTCCGGCGGTTCCTCGGGCGGCACCGGCTCGACCGGCGGCACCGAATCCGCGAGCAGCGGCGGCACGGGCGGCGGGGACAACGCCGCGGCCGGGGCCGCGCTCGCCAGCACCGCCGACATCCCCGAGGGCGGCGGCAAGGTCTTCGATGCCGAGAAGGTGGTCGTCGTCCAGCCGACCGCGGGCACGTACAAGGCGTTCTCGGCCGTGTGCACCCACGCGGGCTGCGGGGTGAAGAGCGTCGCGGACGGGGTCATCAACTGCCCCTGTCACCAGAGCAACTTCTCGATCGAGGACGGCAGCGTGAAGAGCGGTCCGGCCACGAAGTCGCTGCCCGAGGTGAAGATCACCGTCAGCGGCGACTCGATCACGCTGGCCTGACGCCGGGCGGCCGAAGGCACGTCAGCACCTCGTCCGTGGTCGCGACCGTGGCGACCAACGCGAGGGTGTGACGGATCATCGCGGGGGTGTAGTCGGCGGGCACCCCCGCGATGGCGTCCGACGGCACGACGGCCGCGTAGCCGCGGTTGACCGCGTCGAAGACGGTGTTGGGGATCGCCACGTTGGCGGAGACCCCGGCGACGACGAGTGTGCGGCAGCCGAGGTTGCGCAGCAGCGCGTCGACGTCGGTGCCCTGGATCGGCGACAGGCCGTGCAGCCGGCGTACGACGAGGTCCTGCTCGGCGACCTCGATCGGGGGCGCCACGCGGACCGCGGGGGTGCCGGTGAGCTGCTGGACGGGGAGGCGCGCGGCGGCGCGGAAGAGGCGCGCGTTGCGGTTCGCGCCCCGGCCGTCGGGGCGGCGTTCGGCGACGGCGTGGATCACCTGGATCCCGGCCGCGTGCGCGGCGGCGACCAGTCTGGCCACATTGGCGAGGGCCCCCGACTCCCTTGCCTCGTGGGCCAGTTGAGGCAGGGCGGCGTTCGGTCCGACGACGCCCTGCTGGCACTCCACCGTGATCAGGACGGTGGCGGCGGGTTCGAGGAGGGCACTCAGCTCTTCGGACGACGGCACGGATCCCCCTGGTGTCGGTGCGGACCGGGCGGTGACACTAACCGCCATTGCGCCGAGAAGGAAGAAGTCCCATCCTTTTCTGACGGGACGTCAGAAAAGCAGTACCGAAGAACAATGAAGAGGGGGCCGGATGACCGTCACGCAGCGCCGGGGCCGGAAGATCATGATGACGCCTGGCGAGCTGGACTCGTTCCTCACCACCCAGCGCACCTGCCGGGTGGCCACCGTGTCCGCCGAGGGCGCCCCGCACGTGAGCGCCCTGTGGTACCTGTGGGACGGCAGCGCGCTCTGGCTGTACTCGGTCGTCCGCAGCAAGCGCTGGACGCAGCTGCTGCGCGATCCGCGGGTCGCGATCGTGGTCGACACGGGCGAGGAGTACGACTCGCTGCGGGGTGTCGAGCTGTCCGGCGCCGTGGAGTTCGTGGGCGAGGCCCCGCGCACCGGGGAGCTGTGCGCCGAACTCGACGCCGTGGAAACGCTGTTCGCCCGCAAGAACTTCGGCCTGGACGCCATGCCGCACGACGGACGGCACGCCTGGGTGCGGCTGCGCCCCGAGAAGATCGTCTCCTGGGACTTCCGCAAGCTCGGCGACCAGTAGCCCCGGACCGCACCGCCGGCCCCGGCCCGTACCCGCCGGCGACCGGGAGACCCCGACCGGAGTCAGCCCAGGCCGTCGGCCGCCGACTTCAGCGCCTCGACCGCCGCCCGGATCGACGGACGGCGGTCGGCGTCCGCCCGCCACACGACGTAGACGTGCCGGCGCACCCGCTGCCGGAGCGGGACCGTCACGACCCCCTCCGGCACCGGGTGCCGGCCCAGCAGGGGCGCGATGCAGACCCCCAGCCCGGCGGCGACCAGACCCAGTTGGGTGTGCGTCTCGGCGGCCCGGTGACCGACGATCGGTTCGATGCCGCGCGAGCGCAGCGTGAACATCAGCCACTCGTGGCAGAACTCGCCCTCGCCCCAGGTGATCCACTCGTCCTCGGCGAACTCCCCCAGGTCCACCTCGTCCCGGCCCGCGAGTCGGTGCCCGGCCGGCATCGCCACCTCGGCGGGATCGTCGAGGACGGGCGCCTTGACCAGGCCGTCGGGCACGGGCATCGGCTTGTTGTACCAGTCGAGGACGACCGCCAGGTCCAGGTCGCCGCGGACGACCCCGGCGATGCCGCGCTCCGGCTCCAGCTCGCACGAGCGCAGCCGCAGCCCGGGGTGGTCCTTGCGCAGCGCGGCGAGCGCGGCGGGGAACAGGCCGCGCGCCGCCGTCGGGAACGCCGACAGCCTCAGCTCCCCCACCACCTGCCCGCGCTGGGCCTCCAGATCGGACTGGGCCAGCTCGACCTGGGACAGGATCCGGGACGCGTGCTGGGCGAGCAGCCGCCCCGCGTCCGTCAGCCGCACCCCGCGCCCGTGCCGGGCCAGCAGTTGCTGCCCGACCTCCCGCTCCAGCTTGGCCATCTGCTGGGAGACCGCCGACGTGGTGATGTGCAGCCCCACGGCGGCCCCGCTGACCGAGCCGTGCCGGGCGAGGGCATCGAGGGTGCGCAGGCGCTCCAGGTTCAACATGTAAGCAATGCTACGAGGTATCCCATGGAAATTCTCGATTGTGCTACGAGATCTATCGCGGCATCGTGGGGACCATGACCACCGCCACCTCCATCGCCACCACCACCCGGGACCCCCTCGGGACCGGCGCCCGCCCCCACCGCACCCTCGACTGGCGGCTGCGCTTCGGCGCCCTGTCCCTGATCTGGGGCTTCAGCTTTCTGCTGATCAAGGTGGGCACGAACGGCTACGCCCCCTTCCAGGTCACCCTGGGCAGGCTGGTGTTCGGTACGGCGGTGCTGGCGGCCGCGATGGCGGTGAAGCGGGAGCGGCTGCCGCGCGGGATACGCACCTGGGCCCATCTGACGGTCGCCGCGTTCCTGCTGAACGCCCTGCCGTTCTCCCTGTTCGCCTACGCCGAGCTGACCATCCCGTCCACGCTGGCCGGCATCTGCAACGCGACCTCCCCGCTGTGGGGCATGGCCCTCTCCGTCGTCGCGCTCTCCGAGGACCGGCCCACCCGGCTCCGGGTGGCGGGCCTGGGCCTGGGCTTCCTCGGCGTCCTGACCGTCCTGGGCGCCTGGCAGGGCTTCCACGGCCTGGACGCCCGGGGCACGGCGATGGCCCTGCTGGCCTCGCTGAGCTACCCGATCGGCTGGATCCACGTCCGCCGCACCCTGGCCGGTACCGGCTCCTCGGCCCTGTCGATGACCGGCGCCCAGCTCTTCCTCGGCACACTCCAACTCGCCGTGGTCACCCCGCTGTTCACCTCCTTCCCGAGCCGCTTCCCGCTCGTCCCGCTGCTCGCGATCGCCGCGCTCGGCGCGCTCGGCACGGGGCTGGCGGTGCTGATCCAGTACGGCCTGGTCGCCGAGGTCGGGCCGACCACCGCGCAGATGGTCACGTACTTCATCCCGGTCATCGCCACCGGGGCGGGGGTCGCCCTGCTGGGCGAGTCGCTTCGCTGGAGCACACCGGTGGGGGCGGTGATCGTTCTCGCGGGGGCGGCGCTGACGCAGGCCAGAGGCAAGTCGTCGACGTGACGCCCCAGACCTGACTCCCCCGACGTGACGCCCCAGACCTGACTCTCCGGACCTGACTCCCTAGACGTAACTCCGCTGGGGCGAGGGGCCCACCGCCGCCGCCACCGCGTCCGCCAACGGCCCCACCTCCCCCGCGGCCAGTGTCGAAACGGTGATCCGGATCGCCGCAGGAGCCGCCGAGCGGAACCGCGCGCCGGGCGCCACCGCCCACCCCGCGTGCAGCAACCGCGCGACAGCACCCGTCTCGTCCGGCACCGGGACCCACACGTTCATCCCACTGCGCCCGTGCGCGGCGACCCCGCGCGCGGCCAGCGCACCGATGAGCGCGTCGCGCCGCTCCCGGTACGCGGCGGCCACCGCGGGTCCGTCCACCGCCCCGTCCGCCCACAGCCGCGCCACCGCCCGCTGCATGAGCAGACTCACCCATCCCGGGCCCAGCCGCTGCCGCCCGCGCACCCGGTCGACGGTGACGTCGTCCCCGGTCAGCACGGCGAGCCGCAGGTCGGGGCCGTACGCCTTGGCGACCGAGCGGACGAAGGCCCAGTGCCTGGTGACGCCGGCGAGGGGGGTCAGGGGGAGGTCGACGATGCCGTGGCCGTGGTCGTCCTCGATCAGCAGGGTGCCGGGGTGGTCGGCGAGGACGGCCCGCAGGGCACGGGCGCGGGCGGCGCTCACGGACGCGCCGGTGGGGTTCTGCGCCCGGTCGGTCACCAGCACGGCGCTCGCCCCGCCCTCCAGCGCGGCCCGCAGCCGCTCGGGCAGCGGTCCCTCGTCGTCGACGCCGACCGGGACCGTGCGCAGCCCGAGCGCCGGGACGAGGTCGAGCGTCCGGCCCCATCCGGGGTCCTCGACCACGACCCCGTCCCCCGGTCTGAGGTGGGCCGCGAGGACGCGTTCGACCGCGTCCAGCGAGCCCGAGGCCACGGTGAGCGGCCCGGCGGGCACCCCGTCGGCGTCGAGTCCGGCCCTGGCGAGGCGGGCCAGCTCGGGGTCCACGGGGTCGGCTCCGTACAGGACCGGCTCGCGGTCGCCCCGCTCGGCGGCCGCCGCGAACGCGCCGGCGAGCGGGGGCAGCAGGGCCGGGTCGGGGTTGCCGTCCGCCAGGTCGCGCACCCCCTCCGGCACGTCGACGCGCACCTTCTCCCGGCCGGTGGTGGCCGGCTTGGGCCGCACCCGGCTGCCCCGCCGGCCATGGGTCTCGATGACCCCGCGCTCGCGCAGGGTGCGGTAGGCGGCCGCGACGGTGTTCGGGTTCACCCCGAGCGTGACCGCCAGTTCCCTCATCGGAGGCAGTGACTGGCCCGGTTCCAGGACGCCTTCGCCCACCGCGCGTTCGATGCTCGCGGAAATGTCCGCTGCACGCCGTCCGGTGATCCGATACTCTTCTAGCACAAAGCCAATTATGCACTAGTGCAATGGAGAACGCCATGCAGGGGACCCAGGAGACGACGAACCGGCCCGCCGCCTACACCCCGACCGACCGCACGGTCCCCACCCGGTCCGCGCAGAAGGCGTCGTACGACAAGGAGCTGGTGCACGCGATACTCGACGAGGGGTACGTCTGCCACCTGGGCTTCGTCCGCGACGGGGCGCCCGTGGTGCTGCCGACGCTGTACGGCCGGGTCGGCGAGACGCTCTATGTGCACGGCTCGACCGGCTCGCGGCCGCTGCGGATGACGGGGCAGGCCGACCCGGGGCTGCCGGTGTGCCTGACAGTGACGCACGTGGACGGTCTGGTCCTGGCCCGCTCGGCCTTCCACCACTCGATCAACTACCGCTCGGTCGTGGTGCACGGCCTCGCGTACGACGTCACGGACCCGCAGGAGAAGCTCGCCGCGCTCGACGCCCTGGTCGACCACGTCGTCCCGGGCCGGGCCGCCGACTCCAGGCCCGCCAACAAGAAGGAGCTGGCCGCCACCGCGGTGATCCGCCTCGACCTGAACGAGGTCTCCGCCAAGACCCGCACCGGCGGGGTGAACGAAGAGCCCGAGGACCTCTCCCTCCCCCACTGGGCCGGCGTCGTCCCGCTGCTCAAGGGCTACGGCACCCCGCTCCCCGAGGCCGACCTCGCGCCGGGCACCGGGCTCCCGGACTACCTGGCGGTGCCGTGATGCTCGTCCACCCCTGGGACGCCCCCCACGACGACGCCGAGTGGCAGGACTGGCTGTCGACGCGCGACTTCGGCCAGCTCGCCGTCAACGGACCGCTCGGTGAGCCCCCGTTCGTCCAGCCGCTCCACTTCGCCTACGACCCCGGTCGCGGCGAGGCGGTCACCCATCTGGCCAGGCCCAACCCGCTGTGGTCCGCCCTGGAGGCGGAACCGGTGGTGCTGCTGAGCGTGGTCGACGACTACGTGTACGTGCCCGGCCCCTGGCAGGCGGCCCCGGACGGGCCCGCCGAGCACGGCACGCCCACGAGCTTCTACGCGGCCGTCCAGCTCCGGTGCACGGCGCGGATCGTGGACGACCCGGCCGCAAAGGCCGAGCTCCTCAACCGTCAGGTCGGGCACTTCCAGCCGGAGGGCGGCTCCGCCCGGGCGGCGGTGGGCGAGGCGCCGTACGGCCGGCTGCTCGCCGGGATCCGGGGCATCCGGCTGGAGGTGACCGGCGTACGGGCGAAGTTCAAGTACGCGAACCACCGGCCGGCCGAGGTGCGGGACCGGATCGCGGCCGGGCTGGCGGCGCGCGGCGGCCCCGGGGACCCGGCGGCACGCGCGCACCTGCTGCGGCGCTCCGGGGCGTGACCCCCGGCCGCCGGTGGCTCAGACGGCGGTCTCGTGGGGCGAGGGCTCCCGTACGGCGGTGACGGCGACACCCGCCACCGGTTCCGGGGAGCCCTTGGCGGGCGTGGACGACTGGGCGATGAACGCGCCGAGGAGCACGACCGCCCCGCCCACGATCTGCGGCGCCGAGAGGTGCTCGCCGAGCAGGACCCACGCCAGGACGGTCGCGATGACCGCCTCCAGACAGGCCACGACACCGGCGACCTGCGGGGAGAGCCGGCGTACGGAGACCACGCCGGTCACATAGGCGACGACCGTGGCGACGAGCACGATCCAGGCCAGCAGCAGCCAGGCCGGGACATCGGTGCCGTTCATGTCGGCGCCGTGCGCGAGCACCGAGACGTCCATGCCCCACGGGCGGGCGACGACCGTCAGCACCAGGGCGCCGACGAGCAGGCCGTACGCGATGACCCCGAGCGGGTCGGGGGCGTCGGCGCCGGAGTCGCTGCCCTGGTCGGAGAGGACGAAGTAGCCGACCTGGCAGCAGGCGGCGGCCAGCGCGAGGGCCAGGCCGAGGGCGTCGAAGCCCAGCCCCGACCAGATCTCGACCACGCAGGCGAGCCCGCCCACCGCGAGGACCACGCCGAGCGCGGCGGCCCGCGTCACCGGCCGGCGCTGCACGAACCGCACCCAGCCGAGCACCAGCGCGGGCGCGAGGTACTCCACGAGCAGCGCGACACCGACGGGTATCCGGGACAGGGAGGCGAAGTAGAAGGCCTGGACCCCGGCCACGCCGAGCAGACCGAAGCCGGCGAGCAGCGCGGGGCGGCGGCGCACCAGCGCGCGGTGGCGCACGGCGAGCGGCAGCATCACCAGGGCCGCGCCGGTCACCCGTAGCCACACGACGTGCAGCGGGTCGAGGCCCGCCTCGATCAGCGGCTTGGCCGCGACTCCGGATCCGCCGAAGGCGATGGCCGACCCGACCGCCAGACCGAGCCCGATGCCCTTTCCGCGGTTGCCCTGACTGCTCACAGAACTATGCACGGGCACATGATGACAGGCGATGACATGAGCGTCATCCCCGTTGACACCTGTCTCACCGGCTGGACCCGCGCCGGAACGCTCAGTAGGGGACGGCGTCACCGTCCCCGGCACAGTCCTGCGCGGGCCGCTCGACGCGGGCGCGCAGTTCGTACACGTCGACGCCGGCGCGGGTGAGGACCTCGACGGCCCGCGCCTGCGGATCGACGACGATCGCCACGAGGAGATCGACACCGCGGGCCGGGGCGGGGCCGCGCAGGGCGGCCCGCTCGCAGGCGTGCTCCAGCGCGGCCGCGGCCAGCGGCGAGAATCCCTCGACGGCGGTCACGGCCGGGGCGGCGGGCAGCACACCGGCCTCCGGCACCACGGGCAGGGCGCCCGCCTCGGCGACCGCGGGCAGACCACCGGCCTCCGCGACCACAGGAAGCACTCCGGCCTCCGCGACGGCGGGCAGGGCACCGGCCTCCGCGACGACGGGCAGGGCGCCGGAGTCCTCGACCCCGCTCTGCCAGCGCAGGCCGTAGCCGATGCTGCGCTGCACGAGGTAGCCGAGCAGCCGGGCGATCTGGGGCCCGCCGTCGAAGGCGGCGCGCACCTGGGGGTCGTGTTCGAGGAGCGAGTGCAGGAGATGGGCCGTGTCGATCTGCCGGTCCCCGTCCCTGAGTGCCCGGCGGCGCGCGGCCGCCACCGCCGCCGCGGGCTCGGCACCGAGCCTGGGGTCGTCGTCCGAACCGTGGGGCGCCCGTTCATGGGTCGACTGCCGGGGGATACGGGGTTGCACATCCCCCACCCCATCAGTCCCGGCGGGCCGGGGCATCCCCGCCGGGAACCATTTCGGCGTCCCACGCAGAGCGGACCGGGCCGGCCGGAATCTCCTCCTTACGGAGGAGATCAGGCCGTTCACCTCTCGGGGGCGCGCGCCGCCTTGCGCCACGCGCCTGCGGCACGCTCCTGCGGCCCGGCCACCGTCGGCCGACAGCCCACCGGCATACCTGACGGTTCATCAGTATTGAATGTTGGCGGCCTTGGGGCTACTTTCCGCGACGACGCAGGACGACGCAGCCGGAGTTGCCCGACACGAAGAGGTGGTCGCATGGCCGAAGTCAGCGCGGAGGCACGCATCCAGGCACCGGCCGAGAAGGTGTGGGCCCAGCTCACCGACTGGCCGGCGTACGGGGAGTGGAACGCGACCCACACCAACTTCCCGCAGGGCGGCCCCGAGGCCCTGGAGGTGGGTGCGACCTTCCAGGAGAACATGAAGCTGATGGGCTTCCCGGCCGAGGTCGAGTGGACGGTCGCGGAGCTGGAACCGGCCCGGGTGCTGGCCATCCGCGGCAAGGGCCCGATGGCGGTGAACGTCGCCACGCGCTACACCCTCACACCCGACGGCGACGCCACGACCGTCCGCATCGACGGCGAGTTCACGGGCGCGGCCGTGTCGCTGATGGCGGGCAAGCTGAAGGACTCCGGCACGGCCGCCCTGAACGAGTCGCTGCGCAAGCTGGGCGGCCTGGTGGGCTGACCGCGGCCGTGGCGCCGGGCGCCCCCCGCGGACCGGCGCGTCCGGCCGTACGCGAAGGCGCCCGCGGATCGTTCCGCGGGCGCCTTCGCCGCCGTGGCACGGCGGGGGTCCGTCAGTCCTCGTCGGCGAGGATCAGGTACAGCTTCTTGCGGGCCTCGTTGATGACCGCGAGGGCCTTGTCGCGCTGTTCCTTGCTGCCGGTCTTCCAGACCTGGCCGAAGGCCTCCATCAGACCGAAGCCGGCCTGGCGGATCTCGCCGAGCGCCTCCCAGTCGACCCCGCGACCGGCCTCCTCCCAGGGGGCGTCCGGGCCCTCCTCGGCGGCCGTGCGGCCCTCGTCGGTGAGCGCGAACAGCTTCTTGCCGCCTTCGCTCTCACTCCTGATCAGACCCTCGTCCTCCAGGAGCTGGAGGGTGGGGTACACCGAGCCCGGGCTGGGCTTCCACGCCCCGCCGCTGCGCTCGGCGATCTCCTGGATCATCTCGTAGCCGTGCATCGGCCGGTCCTTGAGCAGGGCCAGGATCGAGGCCCGTACGTCACCGCGCCGCGCCCTCCCCCTGGGTCCGCCACGCCCTCGTCCGCCCCAGGGGCCGGGGCCGAAGCCCGGTCCGAAGCCGCCGGGTCCACCGGGACCGAAGCCCGGTCCGCCCGGACCACCCGGACCGAAGGGCCCGAAGGCCGCGCGCCCGCCCTCGAAGCCACCCCGGCCACGCCGGAAGGGGCCGTCCTGTCCATGTCCACGCTCGTATCCGTGGGTACGCATCGCCACCACTCCATTCATTCGATCGTTGATCTGTCGCGATGCGTCAACGATATATCGGAATAGTTCGCCTGACAAGGCTCCGATCCCGGCCGCCCCGCACACGGCCGCCGGCCGCGCACCGTGCGAGCGGCGACCGGCACCGAGCGGCCCTGTGCGCCCTGAGAGGATCAGGGCATGGCGGACTCACGCATGCAGATCAATGCCCTCATCGTCGATGCCACCGACCCTGAGCGGCTTGCCGCGTTCTGGTCCGAGTTGCTCGGCCGGCCGGTCGTGGGCCGCATGGGGCCCTACGTATGGCTTCAGCGCGAGAACGGCCTGGGCCTGGGCTTCCAGCGCACCGGCGAACCCAAGTCCGGGAAGAACCGCATGCACTTCGACGTCACCTCACCCGACCCGCTCACGGAGCAACAGCGTGTCGAGGCGCTCGGCGGGCGCCGACTGGAGGAGTACGACGCCGGCGGGTTCCTGGTGATGGCGGATCCCGAGGGCAATGAGTTCTGCGTCATCCCCGAAGGCCCCTTCGAACTCGACGACGAGGGACGCGCGGACTACCTCGTCTGACCGGCCTGCTGCCAAGCCCCAGCGCCGTACGCAGTGGTCAACGGCCACCGGCGACGCCCCCGCCACGGCCGCCGGCAACGCCCCGCCTAGGCTGCGGACATGGACTCGCAGAGCTACCTCTCCGAACTGTTCTCGCTGGACGGCCGGGTCGCCGTGGTGACGGGCGGCAGCTCCGGCATCGGCCGGGCCGTCGCCGGAGCGCTGGCACGGGCGGGGGCGAGCGTGGTGATCGTGGCGCGCCGGGAAACGGAACTGGCCGCCGCGGTCGAAGAGCTGACGAAGGACGGCTGCCGGGCGGCCTGGGCGAGCGCCGACCTGGGCACCCGCGAGGGAGTGCGCGCGGCGGCGGAGCGGGCGGCCGAGCCGTTCGGCGAGCCCGACATCCTCGTCAACAGCGCGGGGATCAACCTGCGACCGCCGCTGGACGAGCTGGGCGACGACGTCTGGGACGCGACGATGGCGGTGAACCTCGAGGCACCCCATCTGCTGGGCCGGCGGTTCGGCCCCGGCATGGCCGAGCGGGGCTTCGGGCGGATCATCCACATCACCTCCCAGCAGGCCCACCGGGCGTTCGTGCAGAGCGGCGCCTACGGTGTCTCCAAGGGCGCGCTGGAGTCGCTCGCCCGCTCCCAGGCCGAGGCGTGGTCGTCGCACGGTGTCACCTGCAACACGCTGGTGCCCGGCTTCGTCATGACGCCGCTCAACGCGCGGCTGTCGTCCGACCCGGAGCGGGTGGCGGCGCTGGCCGCGCGCACGATGGTCGGCCGCAACGGCCTGGCCGGGGACTTCGCCGGGGCGGCGGTGTTCCTGGCGAGCCGGGCCTCCGGCTATGTCACCGGGCAGTCGATCTTCGTCGACGGCGGCTTCTCGGTCCACTGAGCCGCGGTGCCCGCGCCCGGCACGGGGCGCGGGCTGCCGCAGGGGCCGGGCCCGGCGTGCGACGGTTCGCAGGGAGACGTGACGGGGAAGGAGGGCCGATGACGACCCAGAACGGCGGACACGGGACGCGTCCCCGGTGGCGGGCCGTCCCCGGGGTCCGGGCGCTGGCGTCCTACCGGCGCGAGTGGCTGGTGAAGGACCTGGTCGCCGGGGTCGTCCTCACCACCCTGCTGGTGCCGCAGGGCATGGCGTACGCCGAACTCGCGGGGCTCCCGGCGATCACCGGCCTCTACACGACGATCCTCTGCCTGCTGGGCTACGCGGTGTGCGGACCGTCCCGGATCCTGGTGCTGGGGCCGGACTCCTCCCTCGGCCCGATGATCGCCGCCACCGTGCTGCCCCTGGTGGCCGCCGACGGCGACCCCGACCGGGCGGTCGCGCTGGCCTCCATGCTCGCGATCATGGTGGCCGGGATCATGATCCTGGCCTCGGTCGCCAGACTCGGCTTCATCGCCGACCTGATCTCCAAGCCGACCATGATCGGCTACATGAACGGCCTGGCCCTGACCATCCTGATCGGCCAGCTGCCCAAGCTCCTCGGTTTCAAGGTCGACGCGGACAGCCTGATCGAGGAGTGCGTCGGCGTCGTGGAGAAGATCGCCGACGGCGCGGTGGAGCCGGCCGCCGCCCTGGTCGGCTGCGGCGGGATCGTGGTGATCCTCGGGTTGCAACGGCTGCTGCCGAAGGTGCCCGCCGTGCTCGTCATGGTGATCCTCGCGATCGCCGTGGCCGCCGCCTTCGACCTGGGCGAGCACGGGGTGAGCCTGGTCGGCGAACTCCCCGAGGGCTTCCCGCCGTTCACCCTGCCCGACGTCCGCCTCGCCGACGTCGCCCCCCTGCTCGGCGGTGCGCTGGGCATCGCCCTGGTCTCCCTCGCCGACACGATCTCCAACGCCTCCGCCTTCGGCGCCCGCACCGGCCAGGAGGTCCGCGGCAACCAGGAGATGGCCGGCGTCGGCGCCGCGAACCTGGCGGCCGGCCTGTTCCAGGGCTTCCCGGTCAGCGCCAGCGGATCCCGTACGGCGGTGGCGGAGCGCACCGGCGCCAAGAGCCAGCTCACCGGGGTCGTCGGCGCGGCCCTGATCGTCCTGATGCTGCTGCTGGCCCCGGGCCTGTTCCGCAACCTCCCCCAGCCCGCCCTGGCCGCCGTGGTCATCACCGCGTCACTGTCCCTGGCCGACATCCCCGGCTCGCTACGGCTGTGGCGCCAGCGCCGGACCGAATTCCTGCTGTCGGTCGCCGCCTTCGCCGGCGTGGCCCTGCTCGGCGTGCTGGAGGGCATCGCGATCGCCGTGGCCCTGTCGGTGCTGAACGTGTTCCGGCGCACCTGGTGGCCGTACAACACCGTCCTCGGGCGGGTACGGGGCCTGGAGGGGTACCACGACACGCGCTCCTACCCGAGGGCCGAGCGGCTGCCGGGGCTGGTTCTCCACCGGTGGGACGCGCCGCTGATCTTCGCCAACGCCCGGACGTTCCGGGACGAGATCCTGCGGCTCGCCCGCACCGAGCCGCGCCCCAGCTGGATCGTGATCGCGGCGGAGCCCATGACGGACGTGGACACGACCGCCGCGGACGTGCTGGAGGAGCTCGACGAGGCCCTGAACGCCGAGCACGTCCATCTGGTCTTCGCCGAGCTGAAGGACCCCGTCCGGAGCAAGATCGAACGGTACGGGCTCACCGGGACCATCGATCCGCGCCACTTCTTCCCGACCGTGGAGGCCGCCGTGACCGCGTTCCGGCTGCGCACCGGGGCGCGGTGGCAGCCGGAGGAGCCGGCGGACGGCGACGGGGACGGGGACGGGGATGCTAGGCGGCCTGCGGAGTGAAGGCGTTCAGCACGTCGGCGCCGGGCTCCACCACGCCGTAGCTGCTCTCGGGCACCTCGTTCCAGGCGCCGGGGAGGTCGCCCAGGGGTTCGGAGACGATCAGACGGGTCTCGTCGGACACCCCCTGCAGGAACGTCAGATCGGGGTGGAGTTCGCGCAGCGTCTGCACGGCGGTGCTGTAGAAGAGCGACCGGGACTGCTTCTGGGTGGAGTAGCGGAAGGCCCACAGCCGCTGTCCGTCGCTCACGGCGACCGTCATCTGGATCGGGAACTCCACGCCGTGCTCATGACCGGTGCGCTCCACGAAGCCCACCATCCGCGCGACGGCGCCCGGCGGATCCTCCTCCAGACCGAAGGTGAGCGCCAGGTAGAACATCATCTCGGAGTCCGTCGACCCCTCCATCTCCAGGAAGAGCCGCGGGTCCACGGCCAGCGCCAGGTCACGCCGCATCTGATGGAACTCGTTGATCGCCCCGTTGTGCATCCACAACCAGCGGCCGTGGCGGAAGGGGTGACAGTTGGTCTGCTGCACCGCCGTCCCGGTCGTGGCACGGATGTGCGCGAAGAAGAGCGAGGAGCGGACGTGGTCGGACAGCTCGCGCAGGTTGCGGTTGCTCCAGGCCGGGCCGATGTCCCGGAAGATGGCGGGCTCTTCCACGTCGGGGGCGTACCAGCCGACTCCGAACCCGTCGCCGTTGGTCGTCTCGACGCCCAGCCGGGAGTGCAGGCTCTGGTCGATCAGCGAGTGCTGGGGTTTGTAGAGGATGGTGTCCAGCAGGATGGGTGTTCCCGAGTAGGCGAGCCATCGGCACATGGTCCACTGCCTTCCTGGTGATCGTCTCGCGTTTCCTGAGGGTTTCGCCGCTTCCGGTGTCGTCTCACCTCTTCCGGTTTCCGAGGGCGAGCCGTGCGATGTGCGGCCAGTGGGCCGCCGCTCCCCCGGCCGGGGTTCCCGGGCGGTCGCGGGGTACGCGGACCCGCAGCGCCCCCGGGTCGATCCGGCAGACCACGGGCGCCGGCAGCAGGACGTGCTCCCCGTCGATCCCGGCCGGCACGGTGCCCGTGTCCGCCTCCACCACGGCCTCGGTCGCGGTGGCCCTGATCAGGCTCGCGGAACCGCCGGGGCGCATCATCCCGGCGGCCTGCGCCGCGCTGTCGACCCGTACGGCCAGCAGGCCGAGCCGCCCGGAGTCCAGCCGTTCCCGGCGTCCGGGACGGGACGCGTCGACCGCCCGCCGGTAGGGGTTGTTGCTGACGAGCAGCGCCTGGAGCCCCTCGGCGCGCAGATCCCCGGCCCGCATCCGCAGCCGGGGCGCGTCCGCGCCGGTGAGGAGTCCGGGCAGGGTCCGCAGCGTGGTCTGCACCTTCTCGTCGCGGTAGGCGGGATCGGCCACGACGGCCGCGTACGTGCCGAAGGAGGCGTTGTTGACGAACACCCGGTCGGCCGCGAACCCGAGGTCGACGCGGAGTTCGACACCGTCGGTCAGCGCGGTCAGGGCCGCCGCCGGATCGTCGCGGTCGAGGCCGAGGTCGAGGGCGAAGTGATTGCGGGTACCGGCGGGCACCACCACGAAGGGCAGGTCGTGCCGCGCCGCCACCTCGGCCACCAGGGCCTGGGTGCCGTCGCCGCCCGCCACCCCCAGCAGGTCGGCTCCCTCGGCGACGGCCTGCCGGGCCAGCGCGGCCACGTCCTGCCGTCCCTCGCCCAGCAGGACGACCTGCGCGCCCGCCGCCCGCGCCCGGTGGACCAGGTCGAAGCGGCCGACCTTGCCGCCGCCGGAACGCGGGTTCATCAGGATCCAGGCGTGCCGGGGCGCCTCGGCGGGCCCCCGCCCGCCCGGGCCGGCCATGCGCGCCGGTGCCGTGGCGGCACGGGCGGCGGACATGGCCAGCGCCCACAGGGCCACGGACAGCAGCGCCGGGCCGAGCATGCCGTACGCGGCGTAGAGCACCAGGACGGCGAGCGGCGCGGCCACGCACAGGGCGGCACCGGCGACGCGTACGGCGCCGGTGTGGGCGAGCGCCCACCAGGCGCCGACGGCGGCGAGGGCCAGCGCGGCGATGCCGGCCAGCGCCCACAGCACACTGCGCAGACCGGCGGCGACGAGCGGCACCAGCACGCTCGCCACCAGGGCGAGCAGGGCGAGCCGCGCCCAGGCGGCGCTGCCCGCGCCGCGGCCCGGGGCGGACCCGCCACGCGGCTCGCCCGCCCCGGAACCGTCCTTTCGCACGTGACGCACCGGTACCGGTCCCGTGGGCTAGAGCTCGGCGGGCTCGTTGGGCCGTGCCACGCACAGGCCCCAGATGACGAACCCGGAGAAGGCGATCATCACGACCGACCAGACCGGGTAGTACGGCAGGGACAGGAAGTTGGCGATGATGACGAGCGAGGCGATGGCCACACCGCCCCAGCGCGCCCAGACCGCTCCCTGGAACAGGCCCAGGCTGACGATCACCGCGACCGCGCCGAGGGCCAGATGGATCCAGCCCCACCCGGTGAGATCGAACTTGAAGACGTACTGCTGAGTGGTGACGAAGATGTCGTCCTCGGCGATGCCCATGATGCCCCGGAAGATGTCGAGCACTCCGACGATCATGAGGGTCACGGCGGCGAAGACCATCAGGCCCTCGGCCCACTGTCGTTTGGCGGACGGCGCCTTCTGCGTGGCGTGTGTCATCCCGTTGCCTCGATTCGGTGTCGTTCGGTGTGCTCAGCGGCCGGTTCCGGAAGCGACGGGGCCCGGACGGTCCGAGGGGCCCGAGTCGCTGAGGACCATGGCCTTCGCCCGGCGGAACTCCTCCTCCGAGATGTCGCCCCGGCTCTTCATCTCCGACAGCTTGTGCAGCTCGTCGACGCTGCTGGTGCCGCCGCCCGGGCTCTTGGCGGTCTCCCGGATGTACCGGTCGAACTCCTGCTGCTGCGAACGCGCCTGTGCCATCTCGCGCCGGCCCATGTTCTTGCCACGGGCGATGACGTAGACGAACACGCCCAGGAAGGGCAGCACCACGCAGAACACCAGCCAGCCGGCCTTGGCCCAGCCGCTCATGTCGTCGTCGCGGAAGATGTCGACGACGATCCGGAACAGCAGCACGAACCACATGATCCACAGGAAGAAGATCAGCATGGTCCAGAAGGCGCTGAGCAGCGGATAGTCGTACGCGAGGTAGGTTTCCCCACTCATGTCTGTCCTCCGTTTCCGGGCGTTCGCCCGAAGTACGTCCCGTCCCGGGCCTGCGCCCGAAGCCGTGCCGTCTTCAGCGTGCGCACGGCAAGAACCGGGCGCCTCACCCGGGGAGGGTGAGCGAATGGGGGAGCAATGCGGGGGTGCGGGGGTGCGGGGGTGCCGTGTGGTGGCGGGGCGCGGTGAGGTGCGGTTCGTCGGGGTGCCGGAGCATGGCGCGGCCCGCGTCCTCCGCCGCCCCTGACGGGGAGTGCGGCGAAGCGCGGGCGCGTACGGCGGCGGGGGCGGGTGCCGACCGCGGTGTTCTGTGTCGGACGGTTCCGGCTCAGACGCCTGGGCCGGAGCCGGAGCCGCCCGGAGCCGAGTCGACCGATCCCGGGCCGTCCTGCCCCGTGGCGCCCGCCCTGCGCAGTGCGGCCCGCCAGGCGAAGGCCACGGCCACCTCGACCAGGCCGATCAGGACGAGCCAGAGGCCGAGCAGCCGGGTCAGCGCGCGGGCCGACTCGGTCGGCAGGGCCAGCACCACGATGCCGGCGACGATGGCCAGCAGGGCCCCGCCGAGCACCCAGCCGCGGTGGGGCAGGTCTTTGGAGGCGATGGCCGTGTAGAGGGTGAGCATGCCGGAGGCCAGCCAGACCACGCCGACGATCAGTGAGAGCGCGGCGATGGTCTGCAACGGATTGCGCAGGCACAGCACCCCGGCCAGCACGTACAGCACGGCCAGCAGCAGCCCGGGCACCCGCTCGCCGTGATCCTCGCGGCCGAACGCCGAGACGAACCGGAAGCCGCCGGTCACCAGCAGGTACAGGCCGATGAGCACCGCCAGCACGTGCAGGGTCTCCTCCGGCCAGACCAGGATCAGCACACCGGGCACCAGCGTGGCGACGGCCGAGCCGAGGATCCACGTCCAGGAACGGCCGAGCGCGCCGAGGGCGGCGGCCGGATCACCCCCGGTACCGGGAAGGCCGGGGGGACGGGCGGCACCGCCGTACCCGGCGAACCCGGAGCCGGACCCGTAGGGGTCCCGCTCCGGGGCGGCCCCCGCCCCGCCGGAATTCCGCTCCGGTCCGCTCTGCGGTGCCGGACCACGCGACTCGGTCATGGCTCCTCCTCGCGCGCTCCGGCGGACCGCTCACGGGCCGCCGACGGGGCGGTGTGTGGTGACCTCACCAGGCCAGCGTGCCGCCCCTCCCGGGCCGCCGGGTCACCCCCCGCGGGTGATCCCTGCGCATCGGCGGAGCGATGAGGTGGGGGCAGCCCGTCCCGTCAGGGCCCGCCGTGGACCCCGGGCACGAGGGCAGCGGTCCAGGAGGTTCGCACGATGGCCACCACACCGACCCCCATCACGGTCATCCTGTCCCCGGCTGAGCGGGCGGCCCGCGGCAGGAACGCCCGCAGCCGGACCCCCAGGTCGGACCACGGCCGGTTCGAGGCGCCGGCCGACCGGCCCGACCCCGTCGAGGTGATCGGACGCCAGTCGGCCACCCGGCTCCCGGAGTTGGTGCCGATCCGCTACGGCCGGATGCTCGAGTCCCCGTTCCGCTTCTACCGGGGCGCTGCGGCGATCATGGCGACGGACCTCGGCGCCCTGCCCGACACCGGCCTCACGGCACAGCTCTGCGGGGACGCCCACCTGCTCAACTTCCGGCTGCTGGCCTCGCCGGAACGCCATCTGGTCTTCGACATCAACGACTTCGACGAGACGCTGGCCGGCCCCTTCGAATGGGACGTCAAACGGCTGGCCGCCAGCCTCGCCGTCGCGGGCCGCGCGAACGGCTTCTCGGCCAAGGAACAGAACGCGACGGTCCGCGCGTGTGTCCGGGCGTACCGGGAACGGATGGGGGTGTTCGCCGGGATGAACACCCTGGACATCTGGTACGCGCAGGACGACGCCGACCGGCTACGGGAGCTGACGGCCTCGTCCATGACCAAGGAGGCCCGGCGCCGCACCGCGCAGGCGACGGAGAGGGCCCGCACCCGGACTCACCTCCAGGCCTTCGAGCGGCTCACCCGGGTCACCGCCGAGGGCCGGCGGATCGCCCCGGACCCGCCCCTGGTCACCCCGCTGCGGGACCTCCTGGACGATCCCTCCGACGAGGAGAGGCAGCTCAGGGCCGTGGTGGACGGGTACACCCGGACCCTGTCGTCGGAGCGCCGGCATCTGCTGCGCCACTACCGCCTGGCCGACGCGGCCCGCAAGGTGGTCGGCGTCGGCAGTGTCGGCACCCGCTGCTGGATCCTGCTCCTGCTCGGCCGGGACGACGAGGACCCCCTGCTGCTACAGGCCAAGGAGGCGCAGGACTCGGTGCTCGCCCCCCACACCCGTGGCCCCCGCTACGACAACCAGGGCCGCCGGGTGGTGGAGGGCCAGCGGCTGATCCAGACGACCAGCGACATCTTCCTCGGCTGGACCCACACCGTGGGCCTCGACGGCCAGGGCCGGGACTTCTACGTACGGCAGCTGCGGGACTGGAAGGGCATCGCCCGGCCGGAGACCATGGACCCCGTCCTGCTCGGCCTGTTCGCCCGGCTCTGCGGGGCCTCGCTGGCCCGTGCCCACGCCCGCTCGGGCGACCCGATCGCCATCGCCGCCTATCTGGGCGGGAGCGACCGCTTCGACCGCGCTCTCACCGGGTTCGCGCAGGACTACGCCGACCGCAACGAGCGGGACTTCACGGCGCTGGGCGCGGCGGCGCGCGCCGGCCGGGTCCCCACCGCGAGCCTCTGACCGCGGGCCCCGGGGCCGGCGCCGGGGCCATCGAGCCTCGGCCCGGTGCCACCCGCCGGTTCCCGCACCGCCTCCCCCGTCCACGTCTACTCGGGCAGCTGCCGCATCTCCAGCACCCGCAGCCCCAGGGACTGGCAGCGGGCCAGCAGTCCGAACAGGTGCGCCTCGTCGACGACCTGTCCGAACAGCACGGTCTGACCGGACATGACCACATGGTCCAGCTCCGGGAAGGCTCCCTTGAGTGCCTCCGAGAGATGTCCGTCGACGCGGATCTCGTAGCGCATGAGCTGCTCTCCCCCGGGTGGCCTGGGACAGGCGGGCTGCGCCCTTACCCTGCCGATCCTCCGCCCGGCCCCGCCGTCCGGCCTCACCCCGTGCAGGTGATAAGCCACCCGGAACAGGCCCCACCTGCGCCGATGTGCCGGGCCCCGGCCGCGTCGATGCGGCGCTCCCCGGCGGCGTCGACAGTGGCGCGCCCCGGCCGCGCCACTGCCTCGGGCCCGGCCGCGTCAATGCTTCAGGAAGAGCTTGAACGACAGGATCAGCAGCCCGAGCACCAGATTCACCACGGCCGTGACCGTCACCAGCCCCCACGTGCCCCCGGCCCGCCGCGCCGCGGCCGCCGACCAGCCCACCTGGCCCGCCACGGCCACCGAGAGCGCGAGCCACAGCGCCCCCTCCACATCGAGGCCGAGCAGCGGGCTGACGGCCACGGCGGCGGCCGGCGGCAGGGCCGCCTGGACGATCGGCCACTCGTCTCGGCAGACGTGCAGCAGCACCCGGCGATCGGGGGTCCTGTGCGTCAGACGCGCCCCGAACACCTGGGCGTGCACGTGCGCGAGCCAGAACACCACTCCGGTGAGCACCAGCAGGATCACCAGCTCCGCCCGGGGGAACGAGCCCAGGGTCCCGGCGCCGACGATCACCGACGTGGCGAGCATGGACCCGTAGACACCCCCGGTGTAGTCGGTACGGGCCCGCCGTTCCTGGGCAGGGGTGCCGGCCGTGGCGCGCTCGGTTCGGGACATCGCGGCCTCCCTCGGCGCGTCAGTGGGCGGGACCGGGGGCCGCGCCCGCCTCGGACTGCTTCGGCCGGGCGGACGTCCGGCCCGGCAGCCCCGGCGTGACCAGGAAACTGGCGAGGGTGATGCCGCCGGCGGCGAGGATGGCCGCCTTCAGGCCGTCCAGCTGCGCCTGCGCGTAGGAGTCCGTGAGGGCGTCGACCTCGGCGGGTGGCAGCCCGGCCTGTTCGGCGGCCGAGCGCACCTGGTCGGTGGGGACGAAGCTGATGCCGGACTCGAGGGCCACCCCGGTCTCCTGCCGGGCCTGCTCGGACAGGTCCGGATGGTCCTCCACCTCGGTGGTGAAGGCCTGGGCCAGCGCTCCGACGAGCAGCGACCCGATGAGCGCGGTACCGAGCGCGGATCCGAGGTTCTGGGCCGTGAACTGGAGTCCGCCGACCTCACTGCGCCCCGCCCCGCCGACGCTGGACTGGACGACATTGCCCAGCTGCGAGGCGAGCAGGCCCATGCCGACGCCGAGCAGGGCCATGGCCCCGGCGAACTGGCCGTCGTCGATGACGGGATCGATGGTGGCCAGCAGCCACACGATGGCCGCGGCCAGCAGGAGCAGTCCCAGCCGCACCACCCGGCGGGGCCCCGCCGCCCGCCCCAGCCGGGCCGCGCCCAGGGAGGCCACGAGCATGGTGACGGACACGGGGAGCAGCCGCAGCCCCGTCTCGAAGGCGTCGAAGCCCTGGACCACCTGGAGGTACAGCGGGATGGCGAAGAACAGCCCGAGCAGGATGAGGTTCTGGGCGAGCAGGGTCAGCAACCCGGAGCGCAGGGCCGGGACCCGCAGCAGGTCCAGATGGACCAGCGGGTCGGCCCGGCGGGCCTCCCGGCGCCGCTCCCAGTGCGGGAAGACGGCGAGGACGGCCGCTCCGGCGCCGATGACGAACAGCGTCGGCGCGAAGCCCAGCACGGTGAAGGGCGGGTTGCGGGGCTGTACCCAGCCCCAGGTGCCGCTCTGCAGCACGCCGAGCACGCACAGCCCCAGCCCGACGGCCGACAGGGCGGCGCCGACGCCGTCCAGCCGGGGGCGGGGGCCGGTCCGGGGCGCCTCGGTGATCACCCGGCGGCAGGCGAGCATCGCCAGGACGACGACGACCTCCCCGGCGAACACCAGCCGCCAGGTGAGATACGTCGTCACCCAGCCGCCGAGCAGCGGTCCGACGGCGATGCCGGCGCCCGCGAGGCCGCCGATGACGCCGTAGGCCACGGCCCGGTCGCGCCCCTGGTAGGACTCGGCCACCAGGGCCGCCATGGCCGGCAGCACCATCGCGGCGCCGAGCCCCTCGACGACCGACCAGCCGATCGCGAGGACCCACACGGTGGGGGCGACGGCGGTCAGGGCGGAGCCGGTGCCGTAGACGACGAGTCCGACCAGGAAGAGGCGCCGTCGTCCGAAGATGTCCCCGAGCCGGCCGCCGACGACCATGAAGGCCGCCATGACCAGCGCGTACAGCGTGATGACGGCCTGGATGGCGGTCACCTCGGTGTCGAAGTCCTCGACCAGCTGGCTGATCGACACGCTCATGACGGACGTGTCCAGGACCATCAGGAACTGTGCGGTGCCCAGCACGATCAGAGCCCGCCAGTGTGCCATCGCGCACCTCGCCCGGTCGGCCCGAAGCGCCGGCCGGAGTCGGCCGGCCGGTGACCGGCACATGACCGGCCACCACCCCGATCCCATCGGACGAACCCGCCGCGCGCCTCACCCGCCACGGGCGAAGGCGGCGGGCGGCGCGGACCCGTGCGGTCAGATCAGCCCCAGTTCCCGCGCCCGGCGCACCGCGTCGTTGCGGCGGTTCACCGACAGTTTCCGGTAGGCGCTCTTGAGGTGCGTCTTGACCGTGTTCACGGAGACGTACAGGTCCGCGGCGATCTCCTCGGTCGACATCGGCTGGGCCAGCCGCAGCAGCACATCCCGTTCGCGGCCGCTCAGCTCCTCCACGACCGGCGGCGGCCGGTCCTCGGGCGGCGTCGCACCGGGGGTGAGCCAGCCCTCGGCCAGGGCGCGCAGGGGCGCGGCGCCCAGGAGGGGCCGGATCCAGGGCCCGGCTTCGAGGAAGGGCCGGCGCAGCAGGTCGCGCCGCGCCTCGTGCAGGGCCTGGGCGACGAACCGGCGCGCGGCGGCCGCGTCTCCGGTCTCGTCGGCGGCCTGCGCGCGCACCAGCGTGGCGCGGACCGTCAGGGCCGGCCCGGAGCGGGCGTCGGGGCTGATCCGGTCGAGCAGGTCCACCGCCGCCTCGGGCCGGCCCGCCGCGAGCCGGGCCTTGGCGGCCCCCACGGCACAGCCCACCTGTTCGTCGGGCATCCCCTCCAGCAGCTCCGCGGCGGTCTCCGGCCGCCCCGCGGCCAGGTGCCCGGCGGCGGCCACGAGCGCCGCCTGGCCCTGGGCCCACGGCGAGTCCGCGTCGGCGACGACGGCCGGCCGCGCCGCTTCGAGGGCGGCCCGGGTGTCACCGCGGGCCAGATGGAGGCGGGCGGTGGCGAGGGCGCGGCCGGCCTCCAGCACGGGGTCGCGCATGGCGGGGTAGGAGGCGCCGGCGGTGTCGAGGAGGGCCCGGGCCTTGCGCAGCTCGTTGCGGTCGACGGCGACGGCGGCCAGGACCAGCCGCCCGATGCCGGACCCGGACGGCTGGGGCAGGCCGAAACGCTCCGTCTCGGTCAGCGCCGCCCTGGCCTTGCGTTCCGCCCTGCCGGGCCAGCCGCCGAGATAGTCGATCAGCGCCAGCCGGCCCAGGGCGTCCTCGCGCAGGAGGGCCGTCGAGGCCCCGCCCGCGCAGTCGGCCACCTCGGTCAGGGCGGCACGCGCCTCCTCGAAGCGGCCGGCCCACAGCCGTGCCGAGCCCAGGTGGGCCAGGAGCAGGGCGGTGATCTCGGGGTGCTCGTCCAGCAGCTGGGCGGGGACCCGCTCACGCAGCCGCCCGGCCGCCTCGGCGGCCTCCTCCGCCCGTCCCACGGCGCCGGTCAGCCGGGCCGCCAGGGCCTCCAGCAGGGCGCAGCTCAGCTCGGCGGCGGCCGAGTCCGGCGGGTCGTTCGCCCGGCGCTCCCGCGCCAGGCCCTGTTCCGCGCGGTGCAGATGGGCCAGACCGTGCTCCAGGTCGCAGCGCGAGAGGTCGCGGGCGGCGCGGACGAGGTCCGTCGCGGGGCCCCTGGCCTCGGGCGCCATCCGGGAGAACAGTTCGGTGAGGTCGTCGGCGAGGAGTCCGGTGAAGAGCCTGCCGATGGCGAGGTCGTCGATCAGGGCGCCGGCGGTGAACTCCCAGTCGCCGGCGGCGGCACCGTGCCCGAGTGTCTCGGTCAGCGACCCGGAGCGCCGCAGCCAGCGCGCGGCCCGTCGGTGCAGCTCCGGCTCCAGGCCGGGTTCGCGTACCCGCAAGTGGGCCCGGAGGATCTCCCCGAACAGCGGATGGAGCCGGTACCGGTCGTGTCCGAGGTGCTCGACGAAGGCGTTGTCGCGGTGCAGCCCGGCCAGCAGGGGCCCGGCGTCGCAGCGGCCGGTCAGGGCGTTGGCCAGTTCGGGGCAGAACCGCTCCAGGACGCTGACCCGCAGCAGCAGGTCCTGGATCTCGGGGCTCTGCCGCTTGAGGACCTCCGCCAGCAGGAAGTCGGCGACGGTGGACCGGTCGGCCTCGAACTCCTTCAGGTATCGCTCCGGGTCGGGGCTCTCCTGCGCGGCCAGGGCGCACAGCCGCAGGCCGGCGGCCCATCCCCGGGTCCGCTCCACGAGCGCCCGCGCCGCGCTCACCGGGAGCCGCAGCCCGTGCAGGGCGAGCAGGGCGGCCGCCTCCTCCGGGGTGAAGGCCAGTTCCGCGCCCCTGATCTCCGTCAGGTCTCCCGCGGCCCGGTAGCGGTGCAGGGGCAGCAGGGGTTCGGTGCGGGTGACGAGGATCAGGCGCAGTCCCGGTCCCGCGTGGTGCAGGACGAACTCCAGCTGCTCGGCGATCTCGGGATCGGAGACCCGGTCGTACTCGTCGAGGACCAGTGTGACGGGCCGGTCCCGGGTGCTCAGTTCGGCGGCGAGCCGGGCCAGCAGGGTCCGGGGCACCTGGCTCGCGTCCGCCGGGCTGCCGCCGCCGGGGGGCAGGGTCACGCCGACGGTCCGCAGGGCTTCGAGGAGATAGGCCCAGAACATGCCGGGCCCCTGGTCCGCCGCGTCGGTGGTGAACCAGGCGAGGGGCGTCTCGCGGTCGGCGGCCCAGTCGGCGAGCAGCAGGGTCTTGCCCGCCCCCGCGGCGCCGTTGACCATCGTCAGCGGGGTCCGCAGGGCCTGGTCCAGATGGCGGACCAGCCGCTCGCGCCGCAGGAACGTCTCGGGGCGCGCCGGTACCGCGAACCGTGTCCGCAGATACGGATCTCCTCGGGGATCCGCCTCCGGGACCATCGGTTCCGGGTCGCTCTCCTCGAGCCCAGCCATCCGCTCACCGCCCTGGTCCGACCGGCAGGTCGTAGGTGGAGCTCGTCCCCTCCAGCATCCCAGCCCTCGGCCCCGGGCGCGCTACGGGAACCCGGGCGCCCTGTCCTGACCAGGCACGGACGGCTGGGCCGGCCGGCTGATCCGGGCGCCCGCGGCGACGCCGACTCCCGGGCCACCGCGGCCACCCCGGCCATCTTGGCCACCCCGGCCATCTTGGCCACCCCGGCCATCTTGGCCACCCCGGCCATCTTGGCCACCCCGGCGACCTTGGCCGCCCCGGCCACCCGCAGCCGTCCCCGCCCTCCCCGGCCCCCCGGTCGCCCTCAGCCATCCCCCGCCACCCCGGCCGCCCTCAGCCGTCCCCGCCCCCCCAACATCCCCGGCCACCCGCGGCCGTCCCCCGCCTCCCTCAGCCGTCCCCCGCCCGGCCCAGCCGTTCCCGGTACCACTCGGCCATCCCCGGGAGCCGGCTCAGCGGCCCGGGTCCCGGGTCCACCCCCGCCCGCTTCCACAGCTCGTCGGCGAGATACCAGTGGTCCTCGGCGGCCAGCGCGAACTGCCGCTCCGAGACCCGCCCGGGTGTCGCCCGCAGCCGCTCCCGGCAGACGGCCAGGGGCCAGTCGGCGTCCGGGCGGGGCGGCAGCACTCCCACCGCCGCCAGTGCGGCCAGGAGGTCGCCGACGCGCACCGGTTCCGGGTGCCCCGCGTGATAGGTGCCGGGCGGTACGGCGGACGGCCCGACCGCGACGGCGGCGATCAGCCGGCCGAGGTCACCGGCGGCCACCACGGTCTGCAGCGCCCGCCCGCCGTCCCATGCGGCCGGCACCCGCTCGACGAGTTCCCGCAGCCCGGGTACGACCCACCGGTCCCCGGCACCGAGCACCATCCCCGGCCGCAGCACCACGGCACCCGCCCGGTGCGCGTACGCCTCCCCCGCGAGCCGGGTCCTGCTCACGGCGGACACCGGCTCGGCGGCGATCTCGTCGACGGCGACGCCCCGGTGCGGCCCGGCCCCGTAGACGGCGGCCGTCGACAGCTGCACCACCCGGCCGGCCCCGGCCCGCGCCGCCTCCGCCATCAGCGTCCGCGTGCCGTCCACGTTGACCGCCTCGCACCGCCGCTCGTCCCCGCCGATGTACGACGCGAGATGGACGACCGCCCGCGCGCCCTCGCACAGCCCGCGCAGCGAGGCCGGATCGGTGAGGTCACCCCGTACCCACTCGACGCGGTCCGGCCGCTCGCCGTCGGGCACGTTCCGCACGAGCGCCCGCACCCGGACGGCCGGACGGCCGCCGCCGGCTGTGTCGGGGTCCAGCAGCGCACGCAGGGCGTGCGACCCGATGAACCCGGTCGCCCCCGTCAGCACGACCGTGCCGACGCCCTCGTCCTCCCCCGCGCCGCGCGCCCCCTCGCCCTCGCCGTTCCCGGCCATCCGTCCTCCCCCGGACCACGTCCACCGTTGCCTGAATCCCCGGAAAACATACGGCAGTTCACCCGGGTCGACCGTGCTCCACCCGCACCGGTCCCGCGGGGCCGCGCGGAATCCGGTCCAGGATTCGCGAATTGGCCTTGGCCCGCCCCTTCCGCGACGGCCTACCGTCGCGGACATGCGCATTCGTATCGTCGACGCCTTCACCGACCGCCCCTTCGCCGGGAACCCGGCCGGGGTCCTCCTCCTCGACGCCTTCCCCGACGACGACCGGCTCCAGAACGTCGCTCTGGAGGTCAACCACGCCGAGACGGCGTTCGCCCACCCGCTTCCGGCGGGCGGCGAGGCGGACTGGGCCCTGCGCTGGTTCACCCCGGTCGCCGAGGTCGACCTGTGCGGCCACGCGACGCTCGCGACGGCCCACGTCCTCGCCACCACGGGCGCGCACCAGGGCCCCGTGCGGTTCGCCACCCGCAGCGGTGTCCTGGTGGCCACGCCCGCCGAGGACGGCTCGATCACCCTGGACTTCCCGACCGCGCCGCTCACCCCGGCCGTGCTGCCTGAGGGTGTCGCCCAGGCCCTCGGCGCCGAGCCGCTGACCGCCTTCGACACCGGCCCGCACATCGGGGACCTGCTGGTCGAACTCCCCGACGAGAAGACCGTCCACGCCCTGCGGCCGGATCACCGGGCCCTCGGCGCGTACTCCCGCCGCGGCATCATCGCCACCGCCCGCGCCGAGAACCCCGCCCTGGGCTACGACTTCGTCTCCCGCTGCTTCTTCCCGAACCTCGGCATCGACGAGGACCCGGTCACCGGCAGCGCCCACACCGCGCTGGCCCCGTTCTGGGCCGAACGCCTCGGCCGGGCGACGCTCACCGGCCTCCAGGCCTCGCCCCGCTCCGGCCGCGTCCGCACGGAGCTGCGCGGCGACCGCACGCTGCTCGGCGGCCGCGCGGTCACCGTCATCGAGGGCGAACTGCTGGCCTGGTGAGTCCGGGGCGGCACAAGGCGCGGCCGCACACGGCGTGGCCACACACCCAGTGGCCACACACCGCGTGCCCGCTCACGGCGTGGGCAGCCACGACACCTTCCCCGCCAGCAGGGCGTAGCCGACGAACGCCCCGATGTCGAGCAGCGAGTGCGCCACCACCAGGGGGCCGACCCGGCCCCAGCGCCGGTACAGGTACACGAAGACGACGCCCATCGCCATGTTGCCGATGAACCCGCCGACGCCCTGGTAGAGGTGGTACGAGCCGCGCAGGACGGCGCTGGCCATCAGGGCGTTGCCCGGGCTCCAGCCCAACTGCCCGAGCCTGCGCAGCAGATATCCGACGACGATGACCTCTTCGAGGATCGCGTTCTGGAGCGCGGACATGATCAGCACCGGGTACTTCCACCACACGTCGGGCAGCGCCTCGGGCACCACGGTGAGGTTGAAGCCGAGGCCCCGGGCCAGCAGGTAGAAGGCGATTCCGGTGCTGCCGATCACGGCCGCGATCGCGGCGCCCCGGCCGAGGTCGGGCCAGGGCCGGGTGCGGTCGAAGCCCAGGGTGCGCAGTCCCTGCCCCTCGCGCATCAGGAAGTGCGCGACGAGGGCGACCGGGACGAGCGCGGAGGCGATCCCGAAGAGCTGCCAGGCGAGATCGAGCCAGGGGCGGCCCGGCGCGGCGGACGCGTTGAGGGTCGCCGCCTGGTCCTTCAGCCCACCCGGCTTGGTGACCGACCCGATGAAACTGATCAGCGCGGACACACCGCTGGCACCGAGCGAAAGCGCCAGCACCAGCAGTGTCTCGTCGCGAAGGATCCGCCGAGACGGCCGCTCCTCATAGACCTCGCCCGCCACCCGCACACCCGCTTCCGTTCATGGGACACCACAGCTTGCCCCATCAACCCGGCGTGACCGGCAGCACCCCCACACCTCGGAGCCGACCTCAAGGGGCGCGGGGAGCCGTGCGACCGCCCCCACGGGGCCGCACCCGGCACACGACCGCGCCGCCCCGCGCCGCCCCGCGCCTCACCGGGCGGCGGCCGGTTCCGGCAACCCGACGGGCCAGGTGTGCACCGGCTCCCCGAGATGCATCAGCTCCGCGTACCTGCGCGTCGTCGCCGCCAGCGCCTCGTCCCGCGCCAGCCCCGCCTCCACCGCCCGGTGGAAGGTGGCCACCTGCCACGACGCCCCGTTCACCCGCCTCCGGCACCGCTCCTCGATGACCCCCAGATACCGGTCCCGGTCGGCCGCCTCGACCCCCCAGGCGTCCAGCCCGGCCTCCGCCAGCGGCAGCAGTTCCTCCCGTACGAGATTCACCGCGTCCACCTCGGCGACTCCCCCGAGCCGCCCGCGCCGCGGCCACTGGAGCCGCGCGTCGATGCCGTGGCGGCAGGCCGCGTCGAAGTTGGCCGCGGCTGTCTCGAAGGGCAGCCGCGACCACACCGGCCGGGACTCCTCCGCGAGTGCGCGGACGACGCCGTAGTAGAACGCCGCGTTGGCGATCACGTCGGTGACGGTGGGCCCGGCGGGCAGCACCCGGTTCTCCACGCGCAGGTGCGGGACGCCGTCGGCGATGCCGTAGACGGGCCGGTTCCAGCGGTAGACGGTGCCGTTGTGCAGGACGAGTTCGGCGAGCGTGGGGATGCCGCCCGCGTCCAGCACCTCCAGCGGGTCCTCCGGGTCGCAGATCGGCAGCAGCGCGGGGTAGTAGCGCAGGTTCTCCTCGAACAGCTCGTACGCCGAACCGATCCAGCGCTCCCCGAACCAGGTGCGCGGCCGGACGCCCTGGGCCTGGAGTTCCGGCGGGCGGGTGTCGGTGGCCTGGGTGAACAGCGGGGGCCGGGACTCGCGCCACAGTTCGCGGCCGAACAGGAAGGGCGAGTTGGCGCCGACGGCGATCTGGGCGGCGGTGACGGCCTGCGCGGCGTTCCAGACGTCGGCGAAGCGGGCCGGTGTCACCTGGAGGTGCAGTTGCACGGAGGTGCAGGCCGCCTCGGGCACGATCGACTTCGAGGTGCAGGACAGGGACTCCACGCCGTCGATCCGCAGGGCGAAGTCCTCGCCCCGGGCGGCCACGATCTGGTCGTTGAGAAGCGTGTAGCGGTCGACCTCGGAAAGATTGGACGAGACCAGATCGTCGCGGTCGAGCGTCGGCAGAATACCGATCATCACGATTCCCGCGTCGACCTCACCGGCCTTTCGATGGGCATATGCCAGTGACGTACGGAGTTCCTCGGCGAGCCGGTCGAATACCCACCCGCCCAATCGGTGTGGAGCTATGTTGACTTCCAGGTTGAACATGGCGAGTTCTGTTTGGAAATCGCGGCTCGCGATCCGCTCCAGCACTTGTCCATTCAGCATTTTCGGCAGACCGTCGGCACCCGCGAGATTCAGTTCGATCTCGAGCCCCATGAGGTTCTTGGGGCGGTCGAAGCGCTTCTGGGCCAGAAGCCGCTCCAGCCCCGTCAGACACCGCCGGAGCTTGTCGCGGTACTGCTGCCGATCGGACAGGTCGAACGCGCCCGCCACGACCTTCTCCCCCATCGAAGCGTCCCTCCTCGCATGGGCGGGCCGCGATCGCGGCCGCCGGTCTCCCGGGTCAGGTGGGATGATGCCCAGCCCGACCGATCGATAACGTCCCCCGTCGCGCGTCGCACCCGCTAGTCTGACCGAAAGTACGCCCGGGGCGACCGGTGGCACATTCACGGGGCAAGCGGCAGAGTGCCCTTTCCAAATCGGAACTCGTGAAAAACGCCGACGAGAATGGGCCGACCGCTACGCGCGGATAACCCGAGGTCATCGCAGCGCGAGCCGCTCCGAATCGGGATTTTTCACACGTATCACCGGCCGAATGAACCCTTGCCGAGTCTCCCGGAAGCGAGTAGACGAAACACAGTCTGAACACGTGTCGTATAAACTCCGCGAACAAGGCAGAGAAGGTTGGGCATCCGCAGTCGAAGGAGCCTGTCGTCCGGATGGCGACAGGCCGCTCGCGCACCCCGAGAACCCCAGACCCCGGCCCCCGCCTCTCTGACCACCCGAGAGCTAGCTGACAGCGTCGTCCGCCCCCGCCCTCGCGCCACCGCCTGTGAATGAGAGGCGACCCACCATGCCGCTGCATGTCCCCCCGGCTCCCGCGCCCGCCCTTCGCTCCGTCCTCACGGCCCTCGGTTCCCCCACCGCGGTCCGTGAGGCCCGGACGCCGTCCCTGCGCACGGCACAGGGCGAGGCCACCCCCGAACAGCCACTGCCCCTGCACGTCCTGGACCGGATCACCCCGGAGGGCGTCTCCGCGACCCGGCTGGCCGGCTGGCGCTTCCTCATCCGCTGCGGGGACCGGGCGGTCGCCGCGGCCGACACCCGGCTCACCCCGGACGGCTGGGCGTTCTCCCACTTCTTCGAGGGGCCCTACATCGCCTCCACCGAACGGGCGCTGCGCCAGGCCGAGACGGCGACGCAGCCGTACCAGGCACGGCTGCTGTCGGTCCCGGGCCTCTACATGCTCACGCTCTGGCTGCACGGAGACACCGAGGGCGACGGCTCCGCCGGACACCCGGCCGCGACCGACCTGCTCGTGCCCCTGGCCCCGGCGCCACCCGGGATCGCCGCCCACCGCCCGCACCGGGTCGCCGAGTTGCTCCCGGTACTGACCCTGCGGGTCCCCCCGGCGGCACCGCCCCCGCTGCTCGGCTCGCCGGCCTGACCCGCACCGCTCCGTACCCCGCCACCGCGGCCCCGGTGGCGGGGTACGGTCGCGCACGCGGCGTTCCTCCGCGCTTCCCCGGGCGGACTAGCCCCATCCGGCCACCCGAAACCACCCGAAGTGACAGTGCAGTTGAGATGAACCGCCCGCGCGGGTGATGCGTCATCAACCTGTGAGGGGCGGTGCCACGAAATCCCTGCGGATCCACGCCCGTGGGGCAACACTGGGTTCCGACCGACTTATCACAACGGGGGGCGGCCATGAACGACGTAACCGACGCTTCACGCCGCGGGACAGACACGACAGCCATCTCACACATCACGCCAGAGCGGAAGAACCCATCCATGTGCCAGCACCAGCCACCGTGCCCGACCGCAAGCTCCGCCGACCGGGAGTCCGCCCGACTCGTGGCGCACCACCCGGAACAGGGCTGGAGCCTGCTGTGCAACGGCGTCCTGCTCTTCGAGGACACCGGCGAGCTGCTGCCGGACGGCCGGGTCATCGCCCCGCACCGCCCGGTCGTCACGGCCGCCTAGGGCCGTTCAGCACCGCTCGGACGGCGTGGGACCGCCGTCCGGGGATCTTCAGGGGCCGGACCGCAGCCACCGACTGCGAACCGGCCCCGACGCGTGTCCGCACCCGCTCACTCCTCGTGATCCCCGCCTTCCCTTCCGTACGCACCGCTTTTCCGGAAGACTCCTGGAAGTTTCGGCACCGCGCCCGGAACGACTCGACGGAGGTGGGCACGTGGCAGCGAAGGAGACGGCACCCGCGTCCCGGGGCAGGGTCACCATCACCGAGATCGCCCGCCGGGCCGGTGTCTCGGTGCCGACGGTCTCCCGGGTGGTCAACGGCCGTTCCGACGTCTCACCGAGCACCCGCGCCCGGGTCGAGGAACTGCTCCACCGGCACGGCTACCGCAAGCGCCCCGCCACCGCCTCCCCGGCCCGCGCCGCCCTGCTCGACCTGGTCTTCAACGACCTCGACAGCCCCTGGGCGGTGGAGATCATCCGGGGCGTCGAGGAGGTCGCCCACGCGGCCGGCGTCGGCACGGTCGTGTCGGCGATCCACGGCCGCTCCGGCGACGCCAGGGAGTGGATGCGCAATCTGCGGGCCCGCGCCTCCGACGGCGTCATCCTGGTCACCTCGGCCCTGGAACCCACCCTGCACGAGCAGTTGCGCATCCTCGGCGTCCCGCTGGTCGTCGTGGACCCGATGGGCTCCCCCGCCGACGACACCCCGACCATCGGCGCGGCCAACTGGGCGGGCGGCCTCGCCGCCACCGAGCACCTGCTCTCCCTCGGCCACCGCCGCATCGGCCTGATCGCGGGCCCGCCCCGGCTGCTGTGCTCCCGGGCCCGCCAGGACGGCTACCGCGCGGCCCTGGAGGCGGCCGGGCTCGCCGTCGACGAACGCCTCGTCGTCCCCGGCGACTTCCGCCCCGAATCGGGCTTCACCGGCTGCGCCGCCCTCCTCGACCTGCCCGAACCGCCCACCGCCCTCTTCGCGGCCAGCGACCAGATGGCGCTCGGCGCGATCGAGGCGCTGCGCCGGCGCGGGCTGCGCGTCCCGGAGGACATGAGCGTGGTCGGCTTCGACGACCTTCCCGAAGTCCGCTGGTCGGCCCCGCCGCTGACCACCGTCCGCCAACCCCTCGCCGACATGGGCAAACTCGCCGTCCGTACGGTCCTGCGCCTGGCCCGCGGCGAGCACCCCGACTCGCCGCGGGTGGAACTGGGCACGGAGCTGGTGGTCCGCTCGAGCACCGCGGCGCCCAGGAGCTAGCTCAGCGCCTCCCGGATCGCGGAGTACGCCGGCTTCGGCGCCAGCTGCTCGTCCCACGGCAGCGCCGCCCCCTGCCCGGGGAAGAACGCCGGAATCCACGAGTACTTGTCCGTGTAGTCCCAGACCGTGATGCCGACACACCGCCGCACCGCGAGGCACGCCTGCGTCAGATCCCGGTACCAGTCGGCCTGCTGGGCCAGCTTCTCCTCCGTCGCGGGCAGCAGCATCCGTACGTCGACCTCGGTCAGCGCGGTGTCCAGGCCGAGGCGGGCGAAGCGGCGCAGGTTGTCCTCCAAGGTGGCCGGATAACCGTACTGGAGGGCGAGATGGGCCTGGAGGCCGATGCCGTCGAGCGGCACACCCTGCGCCTTCAGCTCCTTGGCCAGGGCGTGGTAGGCGTCGCTCTTCGGGCCGACGGCCTCGATGTTGTAGTCGTTCAGATAGAGCTTCGCCTTCGGGTCCGCCTGGCGGGCCCAGCGCAGGGCGTCGGCGATGTAGCCGGGTCCGAGGGTCTTGTAGAAGATCGTCTCGCGGTAGGTGCCGTCCTCGTTGAACGCCTCGTTGACGACGTCCCAGGCGTAGACCTTGCCCCGGTAGTGGCGCACCTCGGTCTGGATGTGGTTCTTCAGCACGGCCCGCAGCTCGTCGGCCGACCACTCCCTGCTCGTCAGCCAGCCGGGCAGCTGGCTGTGCCAGACCAGCGTGTGGGCGCGGACCCGCTGGTGGCGGGCGCGCGCGAGGTCCACGATCTCGTCGCCGGCGGTCCAGTCGAAGACGCCCTGCTGCGGCTCGGTGGCGTACCACTTCATGCCGTTGCCGGGGGTGATCATGTCGAACTCGTGGCCGAGGATCCTCGTGTAGGCGGTGTCGCCGAGTTCGGGGTTGTCGGTGGCGCTGCCGAAGTAGCGGCCGTGCCGCTCGGCGAGGTCGGCGAGGGTGGTCCGGGGCTTGTCGTGCGCCTGGGCGGCCGGGCCGCCGGCCACCCCGGCGGCCACCAGGACGGCGGCGAGGGCTCCGGCGAATCTGATCCGGGTGCGGGACATGGTGCGACTCCTCACGGTCGGGGTGCGGGTCCCCCGGCTCGATCGGAACCGAGAGCCGGGGGCGGGTGAGCCGACGGAGATCCGCGGGCGCGCGTCAGCCCTTGGTGGCGCCGGCGGTGAGCCCGCCGACGAGCTGGCGCTCGGCGACGGAGTAGAAGGCCAGGGCGGGAACCATGGCGAGGACGAGATAGGCGAAGATCCGGGCGTACTCGGAGGAGTACTGGCCCTGGAACTGCTGCACACCGATCGGCAGCGTCCACCAGGTGGGCTCGTTGAAGACCAGCAGCGGCAGGAAGAAGTTGTTCCAGCTGGCCACCACGGCGAGCACGGAGACCGTGCCGAGTGCGGGCCGGGCCATGGGCAGCAGGATCCGCCAGAAGAAGCCGAGCGGCCCGCAGCCGTCGAGGGTGGCCGCCTCCTCCAGCTCGGCCGGGATCTCCCGGAAGAACCCCCGCAGGATGACGATGGTCATCGGCAGCCCGAAGGCCGCCTGCGGCAGGATCACGCCGAGCGGGTTGTCCAGCAGGTCCATCGAGCGCAGCAGCAGGAACAGCGGCAGCGCCGCCACCGCGAAGGGGAACATCAGCCCCATCGTGAACAGCGTGAACAGCGTCTCCCGGCCGCGGAAGGCGAACCGGGCGAAGGAGAACGCGGCGAGCGCGGACACCGCGACCACCACCACCGTCGTACCGACCGCG
This sequence comes from Streptomyces phaeofaciens, assembly GCF_014648915.1. Taxonomy (GTDB): domain Bacteria; phylum Actinomycetota; class Actinomycetes; order Streptomycetales; family Streptomycetaceae; genus Streptomyces; species Streptomyces phaeofaciens. The sequence goes on from NZ_BMSA01000017.1 coordinate 205,447, forward strand.
ATCAGCGTGCTGCTGCCGAGCAGTTGCCAGAACGAGCTCGAGCCGAGGATGTCGGTGTAGTTGCCGGTGACCCAGGGGTCGGGCAGCCCGATGGGGTTGCGGGAGAGCTGGTCGGTGGACTTGAAGCCGGACAGCACGGCATAGACGAGGGGGACGGCCATCGCCACGCCGACCACGGCGAGGACGAGGTGCAGCGGAAGGGTCCGGCCGGTCCTGCGGGCGCTCACGAGCCGCCTCCTCGCATGGTCGTGGTGGCGCCCTCCAGGTCGCGGCGGAGCACGAACCGCTGGTAGGCGAGGGCGAAGACGAGGCTGATGCCGAACATGGCGACGCTGATCGCGCTGGCGTAGCCGACCTGGTAGCGCTTGAAGCCGTACTGGAACATGGTCACGGCCATCGTCTCCGAGTGATGGTCCGGACCGCCCGCGGTGACGATCCAGACCAGGTCGAAGAGCTGGATCGAGCCGATCACGGAGAGGAAGACGCTGATGCGCAGGGTCGGCGCGAGCAACGGCAGGGTGACATGCCGGAACCGCTGCCAGGGACCGGCCCCGTCGATCAGCGCGGCCTCGGTCAACTCGGCCGGGATGGACTGGAGTCCGGCCAGGTAGAGCATCATGTGGAAGCCGAAGTACTTCCACGTCATGACCAGGAAGAGCGTGGCCATGACGGTGTCGGGGTCGGCGAACCACTGCCCGCCGAGCCCGTCCAGGCCGAACGTGCCGAGCAGTTGGTCGGCGAGCCCGTCGTCCGGCGCGAAGATCATGCCGAACAGCACACCGGTGATCGCCTCGGACAGGATGTACGGCGCGAAGAACAGCATCCGGTACACGGCCCGGCCCCTGATCCGCTGGTTGAGCGCCACCGCCAGGGCCAGCGCGAACGGCAGCTGGAGCACGAGCGAGAGCGCCACCAGGACCAGACAGCGCCACAGGTCGCCGAGGAACACCGGGTCCTGGAAGAGCCGGGTGAAGTTGTCGCCGCCGATGAAGTCCTCGGGCATGCCGAAGCCGCCCCAGCGGAAGAACGCGGCGTACACCGCGAACAGCATCGGCAGCAGGACGAGGGTGCCGAACAGCACCAGGGCGGGCACCTGGAAGCCGACGGCGGTGAGCCAGTGCAGCACCCGCCGCCGTGTCCGGCCGGCCGCCGCGGTGGCCGGCGGCGGCCGGTCGGCGCCGGGGGTGCTGCGCTTGTCCGGGAGGAAGGTGGAGGTCATCGGCTGCCGCCCCGCTCCCTTGGGGAAGGTGAGGTCATCGCCGGCTACTGCTCTTCCTTCGCGACCTTGGTGATCGACTCGGCGACCTGCTGCGCCGACTTGGACCCCGCTATCAGCCCGGCCACACTGTCGTTGACCTCCTGCCCGACGGCCGGCGCGTACGCCTGGTCCAGATACAGCTGGAACCCGGTGGCGGCCTTCAACTGCGTCTGTACGGCGGACAGGTTGGGGTCGGTGAGCGCGCTCTCGGCGGCCGGTACGACGGGCAGGACACCGGTCTTCTTGACGAGCTCGGTGTCCGTGGTCGCCGAGGCGAAGAACTCCAGGAAGTCGACGGCCGCCTGCGGGGCGCCCTTGCGCAGGGCGTGTCCGCCGCCCCCGCCGAACACCTCGGTGAGCGCGCCCTGGCCGCCCTCGACCGCGGGGAACGGGAAGAACCCGAGGTCGTCGCCGAGCCCCTTGCCCGCGTCGGCCTCCACCACCGGCGCCCACTGGCCCATCAGTTCCATGGCCGCCTTGCCGTTGCCCATGGTGGCGGCCTGGCCCGTGGGGGTGCTGTAGGCGGCGCCGAGGAAGCCCTTCTGGAACGGCTGGAGGTCGACCAGTTCCTGGAGGTGCTGGCCGGCCTGGACGAACCCGTCCCCGGTGAAGTCCTTGTCCTCGTCGGCCTTGCGCAGGGCGTCGATCCCGGCGGTGCGCATGGCGAGGTAGGCCCAGTAGTACATGCCCGGCCACTTCTCCTTGCCGGCCAGGGCGAGCGGGGTGATCCCGGCGGACTTCAGTTTGCGCACCGCGTCCAGGAAGCCGCTCCAGGTGGTCGGGGGCGCGCCGACCCCGGCCTTGTCGAAGAGGGCCTTGTTGTACCAGAAGCCGATCATGCCGATGTCGAACGGGACGCCGTAGACCTTCTCGTCGAGGAGGTACGGCTCGCGGGAGACCGGCAGCAGGGCGTCCCCCCACCCCTTGGTCCGGTCGGTCAGGTCCTCGACCAGCCCGGCGTCGACCTGCTGCCGCAGAACGCCGCCGCCCCAGGTGTGGAAGATGTCGGGCAGCTTCCCGGAGGCGGTCAGCGCGGTCATCTTCGACTTGTAGGGATCGTTCTCCAGCTGAATGATCTTGATTTTGACCTTGGGGTTCTGAGCCTCGAACTGCTTGGCGAGACCGGCCCAGACGTCTTTGGTCGGCTGGGTGGTGGAGATGTTCCACCACTCGATCGTGGTCGTCCCGGACGACCCTCCGTCCGAGTCGCCGCCGCAGCCGCTCAGTGCCGTCATGCCCACACCGGCCGCGGCGGAGGCCGCCAGGAAGCCGCGGCGGGAGAGTGCCGGGTCGCCCATCATGCGCTCCTTGAAGAGATCGAAAGTTTCGGTCCAGATCCAGAAAGCTTCGCTGCTGCCGCACCCTAGAGACACCCTCCGATGGGTGGCAACCCCTTGAACGCAGGGAATCCACCGGCCTGCCCCACGACGGACAGGAAGGGGAGCAGACCGGAGGTCCGAAACATTCGAAGCAAGCGACGATCCTTACGGAGCACTTCACCGGCGGCGGTCACCTCCCGACCACGCAGACCGGCCACGGACCCGACCCCGGAACGACCCCGGAACGGCCCCGGAACCGGCCACGAAGCCGGGCGCGCGATCAGCCACGGAACCGGCCAGTCTTAACGGAAGCTTGACGCCCGTTGGCCCCTCATCCGTGGGCCCTGACGTCACTCTCCGCTTACGCTGGTGCCGCCGTCCGCTTGATGGCCACACCCGCACCCCTGTGCCACACCTCAGGAGCCCGCCGATGGCCACCACCGAGCACCCACCGCCCAGTCGCCTGCGGGCCTGGATGCTGGAGGGCCTGTCCGACATGGGCAAAGGCACCCGGCACGGCGCACGGACCGAGCCGGAGCCGACCGCGCACAAGGGCCAGCGGTGGTGGCGCGTCATGTGCCTGACCGGTGTCGACTACTTCTCCACCCTCGGCTACCAGCCCGGCATCGCGGCCCTCGCGGCCGGCCTGCTGTCACCCATTGCGACCATCGTGCTGGTGATCGTCACGCTGGCCGGCGCCCTGCCCGTGTACCGCAGGGTGGCCGAGGAGAGCCCACGCGGCGAGGGCTCGATCGCGATGCTGGAGCGGCTGCTCTCGTTCTGGCAGGGCAAGCTGTTCGTGCTGACCCTGCTGGGCTTCGCGGCCACCGACTTCCTGATCACCATCACCCTGTCCGCGGCGGACGCCTCCACCCACCTCGTCGAGAACCCGCACCTGGCCGACGCCCTGCAGGACAAGCAGATGATCATCACGTTGACCCTGGTGGCCCTGCTCGGCGCGGTCTTCCTCAAGGGCTTCCTGGAGGCCATCGGCGTCGCGGTCGCCCTGGTGGGCGTCTATCTCGCGCTCAACGTCGTCGTGGTCGTCGTCGGCCTGTGGCACGTCGCCACCGCCGGGCACGTCATCACCGACTGGTCGAGCGCCCTGACCGCCGAGCACGGAAACGTCTTCGCGATGATCGGCGTGGCCCTGATCGTCTTCCCGAAGCTCGCCCTCGGCCTGTCCGGCTTCGAGACCGGCGTCGCCGTCATGCCGCACGTCCAGGGCGACCCGGACGACACCGAGGAACGGCCGGCCGGCCGGATCCGGGACACCAGGAAGCTGCTCACCACCGCCGCCCTGATCATGAGCGTCTTCCTGATCGCCACCAGCTTCATCACCACCCTGCTGATCCCGGAGAAGGAGTTCGAGTCCGGCGGCCAGGCCAACGGGCGCGCGCTGGCCTACCTCGCCCACGAGTACCTGGGCAACGCCTTCGGCACGGTCTACGACGTCTCCACGATCGCCATCCTGTGGTTCGCCGGTGCCTCCGCGATGGCCGGCCTGCTCAACCTGATGCCCCGCTACCTCCCCCGCTACGGCATGGCCCCGCACTGGGCGCGCGCGGTACGCCCCATGGTCATCGTCTTCACCCTGGTCGCCTTCCTGGTCACCTGGATCTTCGACGCCGACGTCGACGCGCAGGGCGGCGCCTACGCCACCGGTGTCCTGGTGCTGATCAGCTCCGCCGCGATCGCGGTGACCATCGCCGCCCACAAGGCCGGCCAGCGCGCCTGGACCGTCGCCTTCGCGGTGATCTCGGCGGTGTTCCTCTACACGACGGTCGTGAACGTCATCGAGCGCCCCGACGGCGTGAAGATCGGCGCCTGCTTCATCGCCGGCATCATCCTGGTCTCCCTGCTCTCCCGTCTGGCCCGCGCCTTCGAGCTGCGCGTGACCAGCGTGACGCTCGACCCCATGGCGGAACGTTTCATCCGGGACATGGCCAGCCGCAAGATCCGGTTCATCGCCAACGAGCCCGACCAGCGGGACAAGGCGGAGTACCGCGAGAAGATCGAGCAGATCCGCGAGGACAACGACATCCCGGGCGAGGACTTCGTCTTCGTCGAGGTCACGGTCCTCGACCCCTCCGAGTTCGAGGCGGGCCTGACCGTGCGCGGCGAGGTCCTCCACAACCGCTACCGCGTCCTCACCCTGGAGTCCTCCTCCATCCCCAACGCCCTGGCCGCCCTGCTCCTGCACACCCGCGACACCACCGGCCGCACCCCGCACATCTACTTCGAGTGGACCGAGGGCAACCCGTTCGCCAACTTCCTGCGCTTCTTCCTCTTCGGCCAGGGCGAGGTCGCCCCGGTCACCCGAGAGGTCCTCCGCGAGGCAGAACCGAACCGCACCCGCCGCCCACGCGTACATACGGGCTGAGCGGGGCCCGGACGGACGGCAGGCCCCGACGGGCAGCAGGCCCGGACGGACGGCAGGCCCGGACGGACGGCAGGCCCGGACGGACGGCAGGCCCGGACGGACGGCAGGCCCGGACGGACGGCAGGCCCGGACGGACGGCAGGCCCGGACGGATGGCAGGCCCGGACGGACGGGGGGCCGATGATGAGCGGGGGCCCGGACAGGCCCGGACGGGCGACGGGCCGGTGGCGGGTGAACCCCGCGTCGGCCAGCCCTCGCCCGCGGCCCTATCGTGACCGGCATGCAGTCCTACACAATCGGCCAGGCGGCACGGCTGCTCGGCGTGAGTCCCGACACCGCGCGCCGCTGGGCCGACGCGGGCCGGATGGCGACCCACCGCGACGAATCCGGGCGACGCCTCATCGACGGCAAGGACCTCGCCGCGTTCTCCGTGGAACTCGCCAGGGCGGACACCACGGACGAGGACCCCTCGTACACCTCGGTCCGCAACGCCTTCCCCGGGATCGTCACCGCGATCAAACTGGGCGATGTCGCCGCCCAGGTCGAGATCCAGGCCGGCCCGCACCGCCTGGTCTCCCTGCTGACCAGGGAAGCCGTCGAGGAACTGGGCCTGGAGGTCGGCATGGAAGCCACGGCCCGCGTCAAGTCGACGAACGTCCACATCGACCGCGTCTGAACCCCACCGCACCACCCCCGCGGCTCCTCGTACGACGCACACCGCACGCGACGCACACCGCCGCAAACCCACGCATGACCGTTACAGGACCTCGCCGGTCCTACGGTGGACGACCATGACCCTGAGCATCCGCAACCAGCTTCCCGGCACCGTCACCACCATCACCCCCGGCGAGGTGATGGCCACCGTGGGCATCCGTCTCACCGGCGGTCAGACCCTCACCGCCGCCATCACCCTGGAGGCCGTGACCGAACTCGGCCTCGCCCCGGGCTCCGCCGTCCGGGCCCTGGTGAAGTCGACCGAGGTCGCCCTCGCCACCGGCCCGGTCGAGGGCCTGTCGATCCGCAACCAGCTCCCCGGCACGGTCACCGACCTCGCCACCGGCGGCGCGATGGCCTCGGTCAAGCTGTCCGTCGACGGCGGCTCACTGACCGCGGCCGTCACCCGTGAGGCCGTCGAGGACCTGGCCCTCACCGTCGGCTCCCGCGCCGTCGCCCTGATCAAGTCGACCGAGGTGTCCCTGGCCACGGCGTGAGACACCGAGGGCTCCCGTCCGCACCGCGGAAGGGAGCCCTCGGTCATCGTGTGTCTCAGTCCTCGTACGCGTCCAGCGGCGGGCACGAGCAGACCAGGTTCCGGTCACCGAACGCCTGGTCGATACGGCGCACCGGCGGCCAGTACTTGTCGGCGGCGGACACTCCGGCCGGGAACACGGCCTCCTGACGCGTGTACGCGTGCGTCCACTCCCCGCCGAGCGCGCCCGAGGTGTGCGGGGCGTTCCCCAGCGGGTTGTCCTCGGCCGGCCACTCGCCCGCCCCGACCTTCTCGATCTCCGCGCGAATGGCGATCATCGCGTCGCAGAAGCGGTCCAGCTCGATGAGGTCCTCGGACTCGGTCGGCTCGATCATCAGCGTGCCGGCCACCGGGAAGGACATCGTCGGCGCGTGGAAGCCGTAGTCGATCAGCCGCTTCGCCACGTCGTCGACGCTCACCCCGGTCGCCTTGGTCAGCGGCCGCAGGTCGATGATGCACTCGTGCGCGACAAGCCCGCCCGGACCGTTGTAGAGCACCGGGTAGTGCGGTTCGAGCCGCTTGGCGATGTAGTTGGCGCTGAGCACCGCCACCTGCGTGGCCCGCTTCAGACCCTCGCCGCCCATCAGTCGCACATACGCCCACGAGATCGGCAGGATCCCCGCGGACCCCCAGGGCGCGGCCGAGATCGGCCCCACACCGGTTTCCGGCCCGGCGGCGGGCTGCATCGGGTGGTTCGGCAGATACGGCGCCAGGTGCGAGCGCACGGCCACCGGACCGACACCCGGACCGCCGCCGCCGTGCGGGATGCAGAACGTCTTGTGCAGGTTCAGGTGCGAGACGTCACCGCCGAAGTGCCCCGGCTTGGCGAGCCCGACGAGCGCGTTGAGGTTCGCGCCGTCGACGTACACCTGACCGCCCGCGTCGTGCACCTGGGCGCAGATGTCGGCCACGTGCTCCTCGAACACACCGTGCGTGGACGGGTAGGTGATCATCAGCACCGCCAGCTCGTCCCGGTGCTGCTCGATCTTCGCCCGCAGGTCCTCGACGTCGATCTCGCCGTCCTCGGCGGTCTTGACGACGACGACCTTCATCCCGGCCATCACCGCGCTCGCGGCGTTGGTCCCGTGCGCGGACGACGGAATCAGGCACACCGTGCGCTGCACGTCCCCGTTGGCCCGGTGGTACCCCCGGACGGCCAACAGCCCGGCCAGCTCACCCTGCGACCCGGCGTTCGGCTGGAGCGACACCTTGTCGTACCCGGTGACCTCGGCGAGCCGATCCTCCAGCTCCTGGATGAGCGTGAGGTAGCCCTGCGCCTGCTCGGCCGGCGCGAAGGGGTGCAGCTGCCCGAACTCGGGCCAGGTGACCGGCTCCATCTCCGTCGTCGCGTTGAGCTTCATGGTGCAGGAGCCCAGCGGGATCATGCCCCGGTCGAGCGCGTAGTCACGGTCGGCGAGCCGGCGCAGGTAGCGCAGCATCGCCGTCTCGGAACGGTGGTCGTGGAAGACGGGGTGGGTCAGGATCTCGTCGGACCGCAGCAGCCCGGCGGGCAGCGTCTCCTCGGTGACCGCGTCGAGGGCCTCGATGTCGCCCTCGACCCCGAAGGCCGCCCAGACGGCGGCGACCTGCGCCCGCGCGGTCGTCTCGTCACAGGCGATCGACAGCTGGTCGGCGTCGACGAGGTGCAGGTTCACGCCCTTGCTCCGCGCCGCGGCCACGACCTCGGCGGCCTTCCCCGGCACCCGGACGGACAGCGTGTCGAAGTACGCCCCGTGCACGACCTCCACACCGCCGGCCGTCAGCCCGGCGGCCAGGATCGACGCGTACCGGTGCGTCCGCCGAGCGATCGACCGGAGCCCCTCGGGCCCGTGGTAGACGGCGTACATGCCGGCCATCACGGCGAGCAGCACCTGCGCCGTGCAGATGTTGCTGGTCGCCTTCTCCCGGCGGATGTGCTGCTCACGCGTCTGGAGCGCGAGCCGGTACGCCCTGTTGCCGTCGGCGTCCACGGACACGCCCACGAGCCGCCCGGGCAGGCTCCGCGCGAACTTCTCGTGCACGGCCATGTAGCCGGCGTGCGGCCCGCCGAAGCCCATCGGCACACCGAACCGCTGGGTCGTGCCGATCGCGATGTCCGCCCCCAGCTCACCCGGGGACTTCAGCAGCGTCAGCGCGAGCAGGTCGGCGGCGACGGTCACCAGCGCCCCCAGCTCGTGCGCCTGGTCGATGACCGCCTTGATGTCGCGTACGACACCGGAGGCGCCCGGGTACTGGATCAGGACCCCGTTGATCTCACGCCCCGCGATGTCGGCCGGGATCCCGTCGGCCAGGTCGGCGACCACGATCTCCACGCCGGTCGGCTCGGCACGGGTCTCGATCACGGCGATCGTCTGCGGCAGCACGTCCGCGTCGATGAGGAAGAGCCCCCGCTTGTTCTTCCCCATCCGCCGGGACAGCGCCATCGCCTCGGCGGCGGCCGTGCCCTCGTCCAGCAGGGAGGCGCCGGAGGTGGGCAGTCCCGTGAGGTCGGCGACCATGGTCTGGAAGTTCAGCAGCGCTTCCAGCCGTCCCTGCGAGATCTCCGGCTGGTACGGGGTGTAGGCCGTGTACCAGGCCGGGTTCTCCATGACGTTGCGCAGGATCACCGGAGGCGTGAAGGTGCCGTAGTACCCGAGCCCGATCATGGAGTCGAGCACCTGGTTGCGGTCGGCCAGGGAGCGCAGCTCGGCCAGCACCTCGGCCTCGGTGCGCGCGCCCGGCAGGTCCAGCGCGTCGGCGTTCTTGATCACATCGGGTACCGCGGCGGCGGTCAGCTCGTCCAGCGAGCCGTACCCGACGTGCGCGAGCATCTTGGCCCGCGCCTCGTGGTCGGGCCCGATGTGGCGCTGTTCGAAGGGGATTCCTCGCTCCAGCTCGGAGAGCGGAATGCGGTGGGCTGTCATGCGGAGGCCTCCTGGTCTGACACGACCTTCGAGGGGCACCACGGCGCGGGTACCCGGACGGCCTCCCCCTCTGTCATCTCAACCTGAGAGTTTCACCGGCCGCCCACGGAGGGCAGCCGGCTTTCACCGTCGGTGAGAGCGGAAGCCGTCGACACCCGCTCTGCTTTCCAGAGTGACCTCGTCCGTGCGGTACGTGGGCCTGAGAGATTCCGGGGAGGATTTGCTCCTTCGGCGCCTCCGGTGATGTCCGGAGGACTCTCCCGCACGGGGTCAGCAGCCGTTGCCAGACTACCAGCGAGGTCAACGGCACCTCTTTCGAGTGGCCGGGCGTCCCAATGTGCTCTTTTGTAGTGCTTACGGATGAGTTTGCGACCATGTGGAGGGCCCGTGCAGACCGACATCGATCCGCGCAACCTGATCGGCCGCAAGGCGTTCGACCGCAACGGCACCAAGATCGGCACCGTCGACGAGGTCTATCTCGACGACGCGACCGGCGTGCCCGAGTGGGCGGCCATACGCACCGGCCTCTTCTCCCGGGACGCCTTCGTGCCCCTGGAGCCCAGCGAGCTGATCGAGGGCACCCTCCACGTCCCCTTCGACCGGTCCCTGATCAAGGACGCCCCGGACTTCGGCGTGGGCCGCCACCTCTCCCCCGACCAGGAACTCCAGCTCTACCACCACTACGGCCTCGACGTGGCCGCCCCTCCCCCGCTCCCGGACCACGACTTCGGCCGCCTGGCGGGCGGGGACGACAGCTGAGCGGAGAGGGCCGAGCGGCCGACGATCCAAGCGCCCGGCGATCCGGGCAGCTCCGGGCCGGGCGGCCGACGATGTGGGCAGCGCCGAGCCGGGCGGGCAGAGCGGAGCCGGAGGCACCCAGCGGGCGGAGCTGAGCCGGCCGAGCAGAGCCGGGAAGGGCCGGCAGGGCCGGAGCCGAGAAGCGCCGCCCGGAGCCGGTCCCGGCCCAGCCGTCAGCCGCAGGCCCGTATCAGCGCGGTGAGCAGCCCGGCCGGGTCGTACAGCGGTCGGGCGCCGTCGGTGACGACTCTGCGCGTACCGGCGTCGACCGGGTCGGTGCGCGCCCAGGCCGTCGAGGTGACGCCCAGCTCGACCTCAAGACCGCCCGCGGTGGCGTGCCGCCATTCGGTGACCGGCCCCCACGCCTGAACCCGGATCACCTCTCCCAGACGAAGCTCACGCACCCGCGCGCCGTCCTCGCCGTACCCGGACGGCTCCGTCGTGAGCAGGACGAGATCCACGTCGGAGTCCGGACCCGCCGTCCCCCGCGCACAGGATCCGACCAGCAGCAACCCCACGACGTCACTCCGGTTCGCGGCCCAACGGGTCACCCGCTCCACCACCTCCCGCCGCTCGGCCTCCCGCTCCGCCTCCCGCCCGGCTGACAACCCTGCGGCGGGCCGCACGCACCGATCACCCCGAAGATCCATCCCGTTCTCCCCGCTCTCCTCCAGCACGGCCACTCCCCGTCACTCCACGCCCATGAACTTTCACTCTATGTAACGGGGGGCTCGGATCAGGAGTTCCCGGCGACCACACCCGGTTTCCCAGCCCCCGAGTCCCCCGCCACGATCCCGGCCGACCCGCCGTCCTCCCCAGGTCTTCGGCGCACCAGAGGCAGCGGGTCGGACGGCTCCAGTTCCGGATCGTCGACCCGGAACGTCCGCACCCGCCCCGGCTCCGATTCCGGCGTCTCGAACCGCACCGTCACCCGGCCCAGCCCGCTGCCCTGCACCCACCCGGGCCCGAACTCGGCGTGCCGCACATCGTGACCCGGACGCCACCGGTGCTCGATCGGCACCGCCTCCGCCTCGACCGGCTCCTCGGGCGCCTCCTCCTCGGCGCCCTCCGCCCGCTCCTCGGCCGCCCTCCCCTCGGCGGCCTGCGCGAACAGGTCCTCCTGGGTGAAGTCCGCCAGCCCGCTGACGCCCACGCCGAGCAGCCGCACCCCGCCCGTCGTGTCCACGGACTCCAGCAGCCGGGCCGCCGCCTCCCGCACCACCACCGGATCGTCCGTGGGCCCGCGCAGCGTCTCGGACCGGGTGAGCGTGGAGAAGTCGTACCGCCGTACCTTCAGCACGATGGTCCGCCCGGACAGACCGGCCCCCCGCAGCCTGCGCACACAGCGCTCCGCCAGCCGCTGCACCTCCAGCTCCACCCGCACCCGGTCGTGGATGTCCACGTCGTACGTGTCCTCGACCGACACGGACTTCGCCTCCCGCTCGGCCACCACGGGCCGGTCGTCGCGCGCCAGCGCCATGGCGTACAGCCCGTGCCCGTGCGCCTTGCCCACCAGCCGCACCAGCTCGTCCTCGCCGGCCTCGGCGAGTTCGTCGACCGTGGTGATCCCGGCCCGCCTCAGATGGTCTCCCGTGGCCGGCCCCACACCCGGCAGGGTGCGCACCGACATGGGGCCGAGGAGCGCCCGCTCGGTCCCGGGTTCGATCAGCACCAGGCCGTCGGGCTTGGCCTCCTCGGACGCGATCTTCGCGAGCATCTTCGAGGCCGCCAGCCCCACCGACCCGGTGAGCCCCGTGACGTTCCGGATGTCGGCGCGCAGGCGGACACCGGCCAGCCGTGCCGAATCGGTGTCCCAGGCCGCCTGCCCGGCCTCCAGGTCCACGAACGCCTCGTCGAGGCTCAGCGGCTCCACCAGCGGCGACAGCGCCCGCAGCAGCGCCATCACCTGGTCGCTGATCGACCGGTAGAACGTGAAGCGGGGCACGAGGTAGGCGGCGTTCGGAGCCAGCCGCCGCGCCTGGGCCGTGGGCATCGCCGAGTGCACTCCGAAGACCCGCGCCTCGTAGGAGGCCGTGGCGACCACCCCGCGCGGCCCGATACCGCCCACGACCACGGCTTTCCCGCGCAGACTCGGCTTGGACGCCTGCTCCGCCTGGGCGTAGAAGGCATCCATGTCGAGATGCAGGATCGTGGGCACGTTTCTCACACGTCCGATGCTGCACCACGCCACTGACAATGACGCCGCTCAGCCGCACCCACCGCGTCGGGAGGGGCTCAGACCGCCCGGTTGCGCCTGCGCGCCAGCTCGTCCGCCGGGTTGTGCCCGACGAGGGTCTCGCCGGTGTCGACACGCTCTCCGTGCAGCTGCGACAGCGCGCTCTCCACGTCCCGCCAGACCACGCCCACGGCGATGCCGAAGATGCCCTGGCCACCCTGGAGCAGCGCGTGGACCTCGTCCGGCGAGGTGCACTCGTAGACCGTGGCCCCATCACTCATGAGCGTCATGCGCTCCAGATCACGGAAGCCGCATTCCCGCAGATGCTGGACGGCGGTCCGGATGTTCTGGAGCGACACCCCGGTGTCGAGGAACCGCTTGACGATCTTCAGGACCACGACGTCCCGGAAGCTGTACAGACGCTGCGTGCCGGACCCGTGGGCGGGCCGCACGCTCGGCTCGACCAGGCCGGTACGGGCCCAGTAGTCGAGCTGCCGGTAGGTGATGCCTGCGGCCGCACAGGCCGTCGGCCCGCGGTAGCCGATCTGCTCGGACGCCATGGACGTCGCCCCTCCGCCGCTCGGCACGGCCGCCGGTCGCTGCGGAGCGTGATCGGCCGCGCTGCCGTGAAGCGGGTACGGGCCGCTCCCCCCGACACCGAGTCCGGGGGCACCCCCAGCCGTACCGTCGCCGCTGCTTCTCACGCCGACCTCCGTCCTTGAACTGCCTTCTCGACGGTAGGCAGTCACCAGGGGTGCGTCAACGATCGCCACACTCGGCACGCCGAGTGATAATCACCCTAGGAGTGGTTTCCCGCACCCCACCGCGGGGAAAGGCTAGCCGAATGCGCTGACAAGAAGCCGTAGGACGCTCTCACTCGCCGCTGGCAATTGCCGAGAACGGGGCGGCCCCGCGGTGCCGGACCACCCCGTCCCTCACACCTACCGGCTACTGGTTGCTGGTGCCGAAGTCCTCGGGCGAGATCTGGTCGAGGAACTCACGGAACTTCTCCACCTCGTCCTCCTGCTCGTCCGGAATCGCGATGCCCGCGTCGTCCAGCACCGTGTCGCTGCCGTAGATGGGCGTTCCGGTCCGCAGGGCGAGCGCTATGGCGTCCGAGGGGCGCGCACTCACCTCGACCCCGCTGGCGAAGACCAGCTCCGCGTAGAAGACGCCCTCCCGCAAGTCCGTGATGCGCACTTCGGTGAGCTCCTGGCCGACGGCTTCCAGCACGTCCTTGAACAGATCGTGGGTCAGCGGTCGCGCGGGGGCCATGCCCTGCTGTGCGAAGGCGATCGCCGTCGCCTCCCCCGGTCCGATCCAGATGGGGAGGTAGCGGTCTCCTCCCACTTCACGCAGAAGCACGATCGGTTGGTTGGAGGGCATTTCGACCCGGACACCTACGACATCGAGCTCGTTCACACAGCAACCCTAGGCCGTGCCCGGGACGTTTGGGTAGTCGGGCCGGGAACGGGTGACCGATCCGCCCACGGCGAAACCCCCCGGGTCAGGGCAGCCGCACGTGCAGCGCGGTCTGCACCAGCGCCGCGTGCAGCCTGACGGTGAGCCCCGCCAGCTCCTTCGTACGGGCCTGCGCGTGAGCCCTGGTCTGCGGATTGCGATGGCGCTTGAGCGGTGCGACCACTTGGTCCACCAGCCCGGCCTCACGGTCCGCCGCGGCCTTCATGACCCGCAGATGCCGGGGCTCGATCCCGAACCGCCCCAGTTCGGCCACCAGAGCCGCCACAGTGGCCGCCTCGGCGTCGTAGACCCCGTCCTCCAGCGGCACCAGGAGCCCGTAGGACTCCCACTCCACCAGTTCGGACTCCTCGACCCCGGCGGCCGACAGCAGCTCGGAGCGCCCGATGCGGGCCACGGTGGGCCCCTCGACCTGATCCGGGACGGACTCCCCGTCCCGCTGCCGGCCCACAGTGGGCAGGGGCACGGCCTCGCCGCGCTCCATGGCGTCCAGATGCTCCCGGATCACCTTGAGCGGCAGATAGTGGTCCCGCTGCATCCTCAGCACGTGGCCGAGGCGCTCGACATCGTCCGCACTGAACTTGCGGTACCCCGACGGGGTCCGCCGCGGCTCGACCAGCCCCTCCGACTCCAGGAAGCGAATCTTGGAGATGGTGACTTCGGGAAACTCGTCGCGCAGCGCGTTCAGCACGGTGCCGATGCTCATCAGCCCACCGTCCGCGGCGGCGGTGCCGTACCCGGCACCGCCCCTCGGTGTTTGAAGCATGGACCTTCCCTGGGTTCCCCCCGGACGGAATCCGGGGGAGGGTCAGTAACCCCGCTGGCTCGCGTAGAAGACCAGCCGGTACTTGCCGATCTGCACCTCGTCACCGTTCGACAGAGGGACCTCGTCGATCCGCTCCCGGTTGACGTACGTGCCGTTCAGACTGCCGACGTCCGCCACCTTGAAGGTGCCGTCCGGGTTGCGCCGGAACTCGACATGGCGGCGCGAGACCGTCACGTCGTCCAGGAAGATGTCGCTCTGCGGGTGACGCCCGGCCGTGGTCAGGTCGCCGTCCAGCAGGAAACGGCTGCCCGAGTTCGGACCCCGGCGCACGACCAGCAGCGCGGAGCCCAACGGCAGCGCGTCGACCGCGGCCTGCGCCTCCGGGGAGAGCGCCGGCAGCTGGGTCTGGCCGGTGACCTCGGCGTCGTAGGCCTCGAGACCGGAGATCGAGATGGTGGAGGTCGTCTCCGACGGGCGCTCGGGCGTCAGTCCCGGGCGCAGCGGCGCACCGCAGTTGGAACAGAAGCGGCTGTTCTCCGCGTTGCGGTTACCGCACCTCGTACACACCAGGGCCGACATAGGGGAAAACCCTCCACCCGCACTTGAGGTTGACGGTTGGCCGAAACCTATGCCGCCGGACTGGGCAGGGTCAACAGACGCCGCGCCCTGGCCTCCGGAAATGTCACCACCCGGACCACCCACCTGGTCCCGGAACAGCGGCCGCTGGCCTTCTGCGTCAGGCTGTGCGCGATGGCGAGCGGTCGCGTTGTCGCTACCCTCTCGCGCGCTCTTGCCGAACAACTTCGCAAACAACTTCACGGGCGATTCCCCTTGACCGAAACAGACCCGCCCGTGGGGCAGGACGAACCCTGACTGATTACACCGGCCGACCCGGACACCTTCACAACGTCCGTATCCACCAGACAGTTTCCACCACGCACCACCCGATCGGTGCGCCGACCCCCCGCAACCTCATGCCCCTGCCGGACGGCCCCCATGCACCCCCGGTTCACTGCGAGGACGACCGAGCGTAGTCAGGCTGCTTCGCCGCTCGCAAGGCGTCCACGACGATCTTGGTCGATCGCTCGACGGACACCGTGGCCTGCTCCTTCTCCAGGGTCTGCACCACGCCTCCAGGGATGTTCAGCGCCGGCTCGAGGTCCTGCGGGTTGCCGATGACCTTGAAACGAAACGGCGCGTTGATCTTGTTCCCGTCGACGCTCACGCTCTTGGCGGAATCCGTGAGGTAGGTCCCGGCGACGACACGTACACCGTTCACCTGGATCGCCTCCGCACCCGCCGCACGCAGCTCCTGGATCGCGTCGAGCAGCATGTCCGCCTCGACCGTCCCCTTCGTGTCCTCGATGGTCATCGTGATGCCGGGCCCCTCAGCCGCCACCGTGCCCGCCAGAACGCCGAGTTGCCTCTCCTTCTCGACCGTCTGCTTGCGGGCCTCCTCGGCCTGGTCGGAGCTGTTCTCCAGCTCGTCCCGCTGCTTCTCGAGCCCTTCCTTCTCGTCCTCAAGACGCTGACTGCGGTCATCGAGTTCATCGAGGATGCGCACGAGATCCTCCTGACGCGCACCCCGCAGGGCATTGCCGCTGTCGCTGTTGGACGCGACCTGGACGGCCAGGCCGAATCCGAGGCCGAACAGCAGCAGCGCCACGATGAGTTGGGCCCGAGTGACACGCGGCGGCCACAGCCCCTTCACCAGCCGCTGCCGGCCGGTCAGCACCGGCTCGGCCGGCTCCTCCGGCGCACCCTGCTGCGAGGGAATCGCCGGCACCTCTTCGGGCAGCTCCTTGCGGAGTCTGTTCTCCGGGGTCGCGTCCTGGTTGCTCATCGGCCTCACGCCCGGAACACATGGCGGCGGATCGCCGCGGCATTGGAGAAGATCCGGATACCCAGCACGACGACGACACCTGTGGACAGCTGCGACCCCACACCCAACTCGTCGCCCAGGAACACGATCAGCGCAGCGACGACCACGTTCGACAGGAACGACACCACGAAGACCTTGTCGTCGAAGATCCCGTCGAGCATGGCCCGCAGCCCACCGAACACGGCGTCCAGAGCCGCCACCACGGCGATCGGCAGATACGGCACTACGGCGGCCGGAATCTCGGGCTGGACCAACAGGCCCGCCACGACCCCCACGACGAGGCCCAATACGGCGATCACGATGCGTCCTTCTCAGTTCTCGGCTCTGCTGTACGTACGATCACACTGGGTGCGGCCGGCAGCCGGACGTCCTCCTCCACGGAGATCGCGGTCCGGATGTCGTAGTTGTCCTGGAGCACACTCAGATACACACCGTCGGCGCTGTTCTGGAACCGGGTGCTGAGATTCTTCCCGTCCCCCACGGCGAGCACCGTGTACGGCGGCACCAACGGCTTGTTGTCGACCAGTATCGCGTCACCCGCGGCCCGGATCGCCGAGAGCGCTGTCAGCCGCTGCCCATTGACGGAGATCGCCTCGGCACCGGACTCCCACAGCCCGTTGACCACACGCTGCATGTCACGGTCCCGTACCCGGCCGGTGTCGGAGAACCCGGAGGTCTCACGCGGATCGCCGTCGCCACCCGTGGCCGCTTCCTTCGCATCGTCCACGACCAGCTTCACGCCGGGCCCGTGCACCGCGACGGCACCCGACAGGATGCCCACCAGGTCGGTCCGCCCGCCGCCACCGCTCTGCTTCAGCGCCTCCCGCTGCCGCGCGCTCACGTCGTCGCGGAGCTCGTCGACGGTGTTCTCCAGCTCGTCGGCCGCCTCGGTCTCACGGTCGATGCGGTCGATCAGCTCCTCGCGCTCCTTGGCCACGACCGGAGCCGCGACCCGCGCCTGTGCCGCGCCCACGGTCACGACCAGGGCCGCGAGCACCAGGCCGGCCGCCAGACCGAGCTTCGCCCGCGCCGTCCTCGGCAGGCCACCGGAGCCGTCCGCCCTCTTCCGGGCGGCGGCCTCGGCATAACCCTCGTCGAGGCTGTGGTCCATGACGTTGGTGAGCAGCGACATGGACGCGTCCGGGCGCGACACACGCGCGGGTGTGCTCCGAACGGGGGGCTGCTGCGGCATGCCGCACATCGTCGCACGTCGCGACCAGTACCTCCGAACGGCCCCACCGGCGTGCCGGACGGGCCCCCTTGCGGACACCTGTCCGGCACGCGCGCGTGCGGCGTGAATCAGCGTCCGGCGCTGTCCACGACCGACGACCACTCGTCGAGCAGGGCCTGCGCGGAGGCGTCGTCAGGGCCCTCCGCCCACAGATGGGTGACGGCCTCGGCCGGGTCGGGCAGCACCATCACCCAGCGTCCGTCCGTCTCCACCACCCGTACACCGTCGGTGGTGTCCACGAAACGGTCTCCGGCCGCCTCGACCACCCTCCGCATCACGAGACCCTTGACGGCCCACGGAGTCGCCAGATCCCGCTTCAGGACGTGCGCCCGCGGGATCCGCGCGTCGATCTGGCTGAGCGTGAGTTGCGTACGGGCCACGAGCCCGATCAGCCGCACGAACGCCGCCGTACCGTCGAAGACGCTGCTGAACTCCGGGACGATGAAGCCGCCCTTGCCGTCCCCACCGAAGATCGTCGACTCGTCCCGCCCGACCCGGGTCAGATCGTCGGGCGAGGTCGTCGTCCACTCGACCTGCGTCCCGTGGTACGCCGCCACCTGCTCGGCGATCCTCGTCGTCGTCACCGGCAGGGCCACCCGCCCGCTGCGCCGCTCCGCGGCCACCAGGTCGAGCAGCACCAGCAGCGCCCGGTCGTCCTCGATGATCCGGCCCTTCTCGTCCACCAGGGAGAGCCGCTCACCCACCGGGTCGAACCGCACCCCGAACGCCGCCCGCGACGAGGCCACGATCTCCCCGAGCCGCACCAGCCCCGAACGACGCTGATCGCTCGTCTCCGTGGGCCTGGCCTCGTTGAGACCGGGATTGATCGTCAGAGAGTCCACCCCGAGCTTCCCGAGCAGACTCGGCAGCACCAGACCCGCACTGCCGTTCGAAGCATCCACGACGACCTTCAACCCGGACTCGGCGATCCCGGTCGTGTCGACGTTCCGCAGCAGCGACCCGGTGTACGAGTCGAAGACACTGGCCGGGAAATGCAGGTCCCCGATCTCCCCGGGGAACGCCCGCCGGTACTCCTGCCGCGCGAACACCCGGTCCAGCTTCCGCTGACTGCCCTGCGACAGATCGGCACCCTGCCCGTCGAAGAACATGATGTCCACCGAGTCCGGCACCCCGGGCGACGTCCGGATCATGATCCCACCGGCACTCCCCCGCGCGGTCTGCTGCCGCGCCACGGGCAGCGGTACGTTCTCCAGATCCCGTACGTCGATGGCGCTGGCCTGCAACGCGGAGATGACCGCCCGCTTCAGCGCCCGGGCACCACGGGAGTGGTCGCGGGCCGTGGTGACCGTGGACCCCTTCTTCAGGGTCGTCGCGTAGGCGCCGGCGAGGCGCACGGCCAGCTCCGGCGTGATCTCCACGTTCAGGATTCCGGACACCCCGCGGGCACCGAAGAGATGCGCCTGCCCCCGGGACTCCCAGATCACCGAGGTGTTGACGAACGCGCCGGCCTCGATCGTCTTGAACGGATAGACCCGCACATTGCCCTGCACGATCGATTCTTCGCCGATCAGGCATTCGTCGCCGATCACGGCGCCGTCCTCGATCCGGCACGCACGCATGATGTCGGTGTTCTTTCCGACGACACAGCCGCGCAGATTGCTGTGCTGCCCGACATACACGTTGTCGTGCACCACGGCCTTGTGGAGGAAGGCCCCGGTCTTCACGACCACGTTGGAACCGACGACGGTGTGCTCACGGATTTCGGTGCCGGCCTCCACCTTCGCGTAGTCCCCGATGAACAGGGGCCCCCGCAGAACGGCGTCGGGATGCACTTCGGCACCCTCGGCCACCCACACGCCCGGGGAGATCTCGAAACCGTCGATCTCCACGTCGACCTTGCCTTCGAGCACGTCGGCCTGGGCCTTCACATAGCTCTCGTGCGTGCCGACGTCCTCCCAGTAGCCCTCGGCGACGAAGCCGTAGATCGGCTTCCCCTCCTTCATGAGCTGCGGGAACACATCGCCGGACCAGTCGACGGGAACATCGGCCTCGACGTAGTTGAAGACCTCGGGCTCCATCACATAGATGCCCGTGTTCACCGTGTCGGAGAAGACCTGACCCCAGGTCGGCTTCTCCAGGAAACGCTCGACCTTGCCCTCTTCGTCGACGATGGTGATGCCGAATTCCAGCGGATTGGGCACACGCGTCAGACAGACGGTGACCAGCGCGCCCTTTTCCTTGTGGAAGTTGATCAGCTCGGTGAGGTCGAAGTCGGTCAGCGCATCGCCAGAGATGACGAGGAAGGCGTCGTCCTTCAACGCCTCCTCGGCGTTCTTGACGCTTCCTGCGGTCCCGAGCGGCTTCTCCTCGTTGGCATAAGTGAGCTCCATTCCGAGCTCTTCACCGTCACCGAAGTAGTTCTTGACCAGTGACGCCAGGAACTGGACAGTTACGACGGTCTCGTTGAGCCCATGCCTTTTGAGCAGCCTGAGCACATGCTCCATGATCGGCCGGTTGACGACCGGCAGGAGCGGCTTGGGCATGCTTGAGGTCATGGGGCGAAGGCGTGTGCCTTCGCCTCCGGCCATCACGACGGCCTTCATGTCGGAAGCGTCCTCCTAGAAGAGACGACGGTCTAGCCGACTTCACCCGTCCTGATTGTCCCGCACTTTTTCTCAGCGGGCCCATCGAGCCACTGCCACGCCAATCGGCGAGCTCAGTCGGCCATGGCGTCCGCACGAACGATACGGCGGACCTGTACCACGTAGAGGACTCCTGCCCACCAGTAGAGCGTTGTACCCCATCCTGCGAACGCCCATCCGAAAATAGCGGCGAGTGACGCCAACCACCCGCTGCCGTCACTGAGCAGAAGCAACGGGAAGGCGTACATCAGGTTGAAGGTGGCCGCCTTGCCCAGGAAGTTCACCTGGGGTGGCGGATAGCCGTGCCGCCTGAGGATGCCCACCATCACCAGCAGAACCAGTTCGCGCGCCAGAAGTGCAGCCGTCAACCAGATAGGCAGAATCTCGCGCCAGGTGAGACCCACCAGAGTCGAGAGAATGTAGAGCCGGTCCGCGGCGGGGTCCAGGAGCCGGCCAAGGCTGCTGATCTGGTTCCAGCGCCGTGCCAGCTTGCCGTCCAGGTAGTCGCTGATGCCGCTCAGGGCCAGCACCAGGAGGGCCCAGCCGTCGCTCTGCGGGCCTCCGAACTCGGGCCTCAGGATCAGCCACAGGAAGAGCGGCACGCCGACCAGGCGCGCCATGCTGAGAATGTTGGGGATGGTGAGGACCCGGTCTGTCTGGACGCGGGTCTCCTGGACCTCCACCCGGGGGCCTCCGTAGAAAATGAGCCAACGATGCTCAATGACCTTACCTCAACGCAAAAAAGCTCTGGCTCTTGGGCTGCGTGCCCAAGAGCCAGAGCTCTAAAAGGAGTTCGGCGGTGTCCTACTCTCCCACAGGGTCCCCCCTGCAGTACCATCGGCGCTGTGAGGCTTAGCTTCCGGGTTCGAAATGTAACCGGGCGTTTCCCTCACGCTATGACCACCGAAACACTATGAAACTGTCC
>NZ_BMSA01000018.1 GCF_014648915.1 Streptomyces phaeofaciens
CCTCGCCGTCTGTCTGATCACCCACCGCCATGTCCAGAGGCTTTGTTAGGGCCAGTTAGGCCCGTACACGGTGATGGAGCCCTTGGCGCCGGGGATCCGCTTGTCGATGCGGATGTGGAAACCGATGGTGACCGAGGATCCGGGCAAGGGGTTGGCGTCGCACAGGAAGAAGTGGTTGTCCTTGTCCTGCGGCGGCCGGCATGAGTATCTCCGATCGTCGTCGTCCCCTTCCCAGGGAATGGACGTGATCGTGGTCCCGGGTGGCGGCACCACCGCGAAGGTTCCGGGTGCTCCGCCGTCGGGGGACTCGGAACCCAGGTTCTTCACGCCGAGCCGGACCACGACGGTGTCACCCACCCTGCCCTTGACCGTTCCGGTGACAGGGATGTAGTCCGAAGGCGGGGACGGTTGGGACACACCGGCAGGGAAGACCGTGCCAGGGTGCGCCAGTTGGAGGCCGTGGGTTGCGGTGGTGGACAACACGCGGGTGGTCCGGGCCCGTTGGGGCAGTTGGCTCCGCAAGCTGTCGGTGACGGGTGCCGTGGAGACCTTGGCGCGTATGGCTGCTTGATGCCCCGCCGCCGACTGGGATTGTGCCCACACCGGCCCCCCCACCGCCGTCCCGAGCACGGCCAGAGACACGACGACAGCGCCGATCCGACGCCCGCCGGCACGCTCAGCCATGGGGCCTGAACCGTTCTGGGCGTTGCGGGGCCGCATGGTTGTCAGCGGGGCTGGTAGTCGAGGGTTCCGAGGGGCCAGTTCGTGGTCAGCCAGGTCGTGACGGCCACTTGCAGGGGCGCGTCCAGCTCGGCTCTGTCGGCACGGACCCAGGAGCGGACGTCGGTGTCGTGATCGTCGCTTCGGGAGGGATAGATGTAGACGCACCCGATCACCTCGCCTGTGTCGGTCTCGATGACGGTGTAGGTGAATCCGCGGCGCTGAGCGAAGTCGTCCGCGTGACGCCGCAGATCGGCGAGGTTCGCCTCCAGGGTCATCCCGTCCGCAGGAGGCCATGCTCGGTTCTGGAAGCCCGGGGTCGCACGGATGTGTTCGATGCTGCTGGTCCAGGCGGCGTGGTCGGCGGCGTTGTGCCGGGGTCCCAGAGGTTCCAGACGGAACTGTGGAGTGATCAGCTCCTCGGGGACGACGAAGTCGTCGGGAACGAAGGCATGGTCAGTCATGGGGCCGAGGCTATGAGGCAGGGCCCACGGTTGCATCTGGATTGATGACGCCGCTCGCAGGGGCACCCGTGCGGTGTGGCTGTCGGCCGTGCGGCCGTCCTCCCGGATGTCCCGCTGCCCTCCGCCTCCAGGCGCCCGCTCCGACCGTCGTCAGTACGCCCCGAACGACCAGAAGACACCCACCTCGTCGTCGGATACCGCGATCAGGCCCAGGTCGTCGAGGAGATCGAGGCCGTTGACGTATTCGGAGGTGAGGAAACCATGGGATGCGGTGCCCTGGAGGCCCGCTGCGAGGAAGTCCGGGGCCGGGTCGGAGGCGGCGGTCGTCGCGTTGGTCCAGTAGCGGGCGGTGGGCCCGTACCGGTCGAGCAGGGTCCGGGCGTCCGCGAGTACGGCGTCCCGGTCGGGGCGGGAGCGGACGGGGGCGGGTTCCGACTGCCACTCCTCGGCCATGATGCCGAGCGCGGCGACCGCCGCCGCCGCCTCCAAGGGGTACAGCAGGCTGGGCAACTCTGCTGCGGCCGGGGGATCGAAGGGGTACGCGGGCACGGTGTGGCGGGCGTCATTGCCGCGGTCCCCGTCCAGGCGGAGCCAGCCCCGTGGGTCAGGGACCGCCCGGTACAGCACGGCGCGGACGTCGTGCGCCCAGTCCTCGTGCCGCCGAGGACCGGTAGCCGCGAAAGTGTAGGTGTCGTCGAGCAGCCGCAGCGCCGCCGCGTTCCAGGGACAGCGTCGAGAGCGGAACTCCGTCAGCAGACTGCCGATCTGACGGACAAACGCGTCCTGCGGCTCGCGGGGGATGTGTCGGAGCTGATCGAGGACCCAGTGGAGGAGCCCGTCCTCGCGTTCCGCCGCAAGGCGGACCGGTTCCCGCGGAAGTGGGGGGTCCGTTCCGTCCCACAGCGCCTCCAGATGCACGTCCAGCAGATCCAGGGCGGTCCGGTCGGCAGGCAGGGGCATCGCGCCACTTTAGTCTGCGCCCGTTCAGGCAAGGTGAGCCGGGCGACAACGGCGTCGACATGGCGGTCGATGTCGGCGGAGGGTGTGGTGTCCTGCCGTGACCAGGCTCGGGTCACGCGGGGGAGTGGTGGGCGTTGGCGCTGGGGTGCTGTTTGACCTTGACATCGTGGCAGGGTCTTCACTGCGTACCCAGGAGGTGGCTTCGATGACGGTCACGGGTCAGGAAACGGATGCGGTACGGGTGCTGCGGGGATTGGAGGACGGCCGAGCGTCGGTGCGGTTGCGGGCTGCTCTGGCGGCGGGCACCGCACCTGATGAGGGGTTCGTCGGCCCGCTCATCGAGCGGTGCGCTGTCGAGCCCGAGTTCTTCGTCCGGGACATGCTGACCTGGGCGCTCACCCGCCACCAGGTGGAGGTGACGCTTTCCGGGTTGCTCCGCGAAGTCCGCTCGGAGCGGGCACAGGCGCGCAGCCAGGCACTGCACACGCTGTCCAAGATCGGGGACGGGCGGGCCTGGCCGGCGATCACCCCCGCGCTCCTCACCGATGCCGAGGACGAGGTGGCGCGCAGCGCCTGGCGGGCCGCGGTCGTGCTGGTGCCGGAGGGCGAGGAGTCCGCGTTGGCCGCGGTGCTGGCGACGCAGCTCGGACGTGGTGAACGTCAGACGCAGCTGAGTCTGAGCCGGGCGCTGGTCGCGCTGGGTGAGGTGATGGTGCCGGCGGTGCGTGCCGCGACGACAGGCCCTGACCCGAGCGTGCGCGCGCACGCGCTCGCCACGCAGCGGCTGCTGCGCGACCCCGATGCCGATTTCGGGTTCGAGGTCGAGGAGGCGAAGCGCGTGGTGGCTCTCGGCGGGCCCGACGGAGAGGGAGGATGAGACGTGTTGATCGGTGAGGTGGCGCGACGGTCCGGGGTCAGTGCCCGCATGCTGCGGCATTACGAGTCGCTCGGTCTGGTGCGCCCTTCGGGCCGTACCGGCTCCGGCTACCGGGAGTACTCCGGTCAGGACATCCAGCGGATCTTCCATGTCGAGAGCCTCAAGTCGCTGGGGCTGTCGCTGCGGGAGATCGGGCGTGCGCTCGACGATCCCGGCTTCATGCCCGCCTCTCTCGTCGGCGACCTCGTCCGCCGGACACGCGAACGCATCGCGGCGGAGAACGAGCTGCTCACGCGGCTGCGCCGGATCGACGCCGCGGAGCCCGCCGGTTGGGAAGACGTCCTTCAGGTCGTCGCCCTCCTGCGGGCACTCGAGTCCACGAGCGCCGGTGCACGCCAGCGCGCGGCGCTGTCCTCGGCCCACGAGGGCGCGGCGCCCGTGGAGGCGCTGGTCGAGGCGGTGCTGAGCGAGACGGATCCGAACGTCGCCGGGGCCCTTCGATGGGCCCTGGCGCGACTGGGCGAGGACGGCACGGCACCGCTCGCGCAGGGCCTCGGCTCAGCGGAGGCCGCGGTGCGCGAACGCGCCGCCCAGACCCTGGTCGAGATGCCCGGGGCTGAGGCTGCCGCGCAGCTGCACGACGCCCTCGCGCACCGCGACGCCGTGGTCCGCGGGTATGCGGCGGTGGCGCTCGGGACACGGGGTGTGGCCGATGCCGTCCCGGAACTCGTCGACATGATCGTGGAGGGAAGGAACGACACCGACGCAGCGGACGCGCTGAGCGTGCTGGCGAGTGACACCGAGGCGGCGGACCTGATCGCGGGCAAACTCGTCGACCGCCTCGCCCATGACAGCGCGCAAGCGCCTGCACGCGGACGGCTGACGCAGGCGCTGGCGGGCATCCCGGGAGCGAGGGCCTCGGGTGCCCTTGTTCAGCTGTCGTACGACGGGGACCGTGCCGTTGCGCTGACCGCGGCCTACCTTCTTCAGCTGCGCGATGCACGGTGACCGAACAGGGCGGTCGGGAGGTCTGATCCTCAGCTGACGACGGTCCGTCACGATGGTGGGTGAGACGAGTGATCTCCCTCATCGCCACCGGACCCGAGTCCTGCCGCCTGGCCCGCAGCAGAGCGAACGAGTACGCACGAGCGGTCGAACGCCATCTGGCATGATCGCGCCGTGAGTAGTGCAAGGCTGTCGGCCGCCGAGGGCGTGGAGTCACATGTCCGGGCGTTCTTCGAGGGACATTCTGTGGAGGTCGTCGACCACGACCTCGGGCCGGAACGGCGAGAGGCGATTCCCGACCTGCGTGTTCTCGTCGTGGGGCCCGGTCCCCGCAGCGACAGTTGGGCCTATGTGACCGCCGGGTGCTGGGCTGCGATGGAGAAACACGGTCATGGGCTTGAGTTCGTCATGACCGCACACGTCCGCGACCAGCGGTTCGTCCAGCTCATGGCGATGATCGCGTACTACCACTGCGGAGGGCATCGGCTCGACCTTGAGCACAGCATGCCGATCGGCGAACCGTGGGTGCCAGGCTCGACCTGCGACCACCTGCTCATCAGCCTGCCCTACCTCCACGGACCCGACCTCGAACACTGCCCCTTGCCCGAGGGGCACGTCCGCATCCTGTGGACCCTGCCGGTGACGACCGCCGAGATCGAGTTCCGCCGACACCACGGCCACGAGGCGTTGGAGCGACTTCTGGACGAAGCGGGGATCATTCCGACCGATCCGTTCAGAGCCTCTGTCGTGTGAGTTCGCGCCCGTACCGGTCTGGCGGTCGTCGGCGATCAGGTTCCGGCGGTCAGGAAGAGAATCACGCGCCCGTAGTGGGCGCCCGGGCAGGAACGGCAGCCGTGCCCTGCGGGGTCCCTCCTTGTGGAGGGCGGCGTCGTGGCTGACGGGCCGACCGCCCCTGGAGCCCTTTTCCTTCCGGTGGGTGGCCTGGTCCCTCTTTTCCGGGATCACTGCCTTGATGCCCCATTCACGCAGGTGGGCCCGGTTGCCGCGGGACGAGTAGGCCTTGTCCCCAGCAACCGCGTCCGGCCGGGTGCGGGGGCGGCCGGCGGGGCCGCGGACCCGTAACTTCCTGAGCACCGGGATGAACTGCGGACTGTCCGCGGCCTGGCCCGCGGTCAGCACGAACGCCAGCGGGCGGCACTTGCGGTCGGCGGCCAGATGGACCTTGCTGGTCTGCCCGCCCCTGGAACGTCCCAGGAGAGCGGTCTTCAGGCGGACTCTTCGCCGACGCCGGACGCGTCGCCGCTCCTGTCGCCCGGGATCGACTTCCTGCCCGCTTCGTTCTTCGAGGGTGCCCTCTTCGACCTGGCCTTCTCCTCCTCGGCGGCCGCCTTCTCCAGGGCAGTGACGACGTCCTCGCCCAGGTGCATCCCGGCGGCATCGTGGTGTCCCCGCACGGTGGTGGAGTCGATACTGACCAGGGACAGGTCCACCTCGCCCCGCTTCGCCGCTTCCGCGATCAGTCCCTCGAGAAGGGCCTCGAAGACGCCGGCGTCACGCCACTGCCGGAAGCGGTTGTGCACGGTCGACCAGGCGCCGAACTCCTGTGGCATCTCCCGCCACAGCCCGCTGGTCCTGAACCGCCAGATCACACCCTCGAACTGCTGCCGCAGCCGCTCGGGGTACGGGCCGTACTCGCCGACTGGCAGGTATGGCCCGATGAACTCCCACTCTGCGTCCGTCAGTTGTCCTCGCGTCACGCACGAAGGACTACCGGACCAGACCCCACCGCGAGATCGAATCCCGCGGATTGATCACAACTCAATACACGCCCTAGCCGTACGGGTTGAGCGCCGAGAAGCGGACGGTGTCGCTGCGACGGTCGAACCACAGTTTGGTGGAGTAGCCGCTGCCGTCGCGGTCGAGTTCGTCCGACCGGATCCACTGGGGGTTCTCCGGCCCCTCGCCCTTGAGCGGCTTCTCGAACCATGAGGAGAAGTCAATGACCGGCCCCTCGGAGACGAAGGCGTGGGCCGCCGTCAGCTCGGCAAGTTTCCCCGGTGTCAGGCGGGCCAAGCCCGATATCACCAACTCCGGCGACGGTACGCCCCGGTCGTTGTCCCGGCTGCTCACCCACTTGGCGTCGGTGAGCGGGCCCAGCAGCGGGAACGCCCGCTCTAACGGCGCGGTGTCGGTGTGCCAGTCCTCCCCGGCCCCACTCGTCACCTGGCGCAGGGCCCACCAGGCGGGCAGCACCGCCAGCCCCACCCCGATCCCGATCAGCTTCCGTCGCTCCAAAGAGACCCCCCATGGCCGACTTCGGGGACACCCTATCCGGCTCGAGCACCTCGCCCGGAACACCTATCGATCACAACCAAATACGCGCCCTAGCAGTGGCCATCCACCCTGGTACCGACAGCTGGAGCGAGACTCGGCCAGGGACGCCCCGTCCTGTCGGAGGCGGCGGACCGCAGGAGGTCGAGCAGGGTGCAGCCCAGGTAGCCCGAGAAACTCGCATAGGCGGATCGGTAGTAACAGCTCCAGTAGCTCACGACCCGCCGCTGAGTCCGCGCGAAGAAGGCGGGGTTGTCCACGAGGAACTGCCCGTAGGCGAGGTGAGCGCGGGTGCCCTGCGTTCCGAGATCACGCAGCCCCTCGCAGATGTCTACCAGGATCTCCACGACGTACTCGCCCACCAGCTGCACGACGAACGGGATGACCCACGGGTCCTCCGAGTCCACGATCTCCGACAGGTGACGCTGCCTGACCCACCCGTCGGAGTGCCTTGAGTACAAGCAGTGCAGCAGTTGTTGCCGGCGCCGTGAAAGCGTCGCCACCGCATCAGCCTGCGGCTCTTCGTTGTAGAGGCGCCCAGGGATGCAGACCCGCCGGCCCTGCACAACGACGGAGAACGGAGCAGCCGGCCGCAGGCGAGACGCAGGCATGATCGCCAGCACCGCCTCAGCATCGCCCGCAAGCTCGACCGGGAACGCCGTGATCAACGAAGCGGTGTTGTCGGATGTCGGCTGCACGAGCTGAGCATAGGGGGAGGAGACTGCACGATGACCGACGCCACCGCCCCACAGCCGCCCAGCGCGTGCAGTCTCCGTGTCCTCGCCCCACCGGCCAAGATAGGCGGCAGGTCGACTCGTTAGGGTCAAAGGCATGACGACGACACCAATTGCCGGCAGTGCCTTCGACTTGCTCCGCCTCGACGCCGTGTCGGACCAAGAGGCGTTGCGCCGGGTGTACGAACTCCCCGGCGACGCGGCCGTGCGCAAGCAGATGACCGAACTGACCGAGCAGACACGACGGTTGATCGGCTGCTCCTCGCTGGTGCTGGTCGCCAGCGCGGACGCCGAGGGCACCTGTGACGTCTCGCCGCGCGGCGGCCCCGCCGGGTTCGTCGCCGTCCTGGACGCGAAGACGGTGGCGATACCGGACGCGACAGGCAACAAGCGGCTGGACACTCTCCAGAACGTCGTCGCCACCGGGCGGGCCGGGCTGCTGTTCGTCATCCCGGGGCGCACCACGACGCTCAGGGTGAACGGCCGGGCCTGCGTCTCCACCCGTCCGGAGCTGCTGTCGCAACTGACCGCCGTGGGCAAGCCGCCGGCCAGTGCGCTGGTGGTGGGGATCGAGGAGGTGTACCCACACTGCCCCAAGGCGCTGCTGCGCAGTGGGGCCTGGAAGCCGGAGCAGTGGCTGCCGGCGGACGCGCAGCCGACCTCGGCCGAGGTGACGCTGGCCCAGCTGCGGATGCCGGAGCTGACGATCGCCGACATCGAGCAGGCGGAGGCGGACTCGCTGAAGTACCGGTACGAGTAACAGGCCGACCTGCGACGCTCGATCACCGGCCGGCCGAAGCCCCGGACAGCACACTCAGGGCTGGTCAGCCGGGTCGGGACACGAAAGGTTGTCGACGGTCGTCGACGCAACAACCTCCGGCAGGCCGAGGATCTCGAAGCCGAGAGCCAGGCGGGCCAGGGCGGACACGGCGGCCTCGGTATCGGCGATTCCTAGTCCCCGCCGTCCCGTACGGACTTTTCGAGGAGCGTGAACGACTTGGGCGGACCGCCCGGCTGAGGCTTGCCCTCCTTGCGCCCGACGACCTGGTAGCCGACGTTGAGGTAGTACGCCTCCAGGCGTGCGTTGCCGGCCAGGCAGTCCAGACGTACGAGCGGTCGGCCCGCCTCGGCCACGCGGCGCTCCGCGACTCGCAGAAGTTGCCGCCCGGTACCGGGCGGAACACTGCTGTGGTCCACCATCAGCCGGTGCACGTAGCCGGCCGTCGGGGGCTGCGGCCCCCAGGCGTCCTCGTCCTCCCACCACAGCTCCCAGGCCCCGACCACACGATCGGCGGCCTCCGCGAGCCAGACTTCCCCGCTCTTCATGATCCGGCGGAAGTGGTCTCCACCCAGCTCACCGGGCCGCCACTGACCAGTGACGCCCTGGGCGATCATCCAGCGGGCAGCGTCGTCACGCAGACGGACGACAGCGGTGAGGTCGGCGTCGTCAGCGAGACGGAAACGTAGATCGTTCACGCCGTGATCTTCGCACGGGAGTTCGCCCGTGCAGCGGCCGCCCGCAGGACCTCGGCCACCGCCTCACGGGCGATCACGAACCGTTCCTACGCGGCCTCGGCCTCCCGTGGCTCGTCCTGGGAGCCTCCGGTCCACGGCCGGCCTCCAGTGGCTCAGCTCAGATGGTTGACCGGTGATCGGTCCGCAACGCTCCGTAGAACGTGAAAACACCGTGTCGCCCCAAGGGGGACTTACCCTGGCCGCGTGATCAATGGTGGGCACGTCATCATCTACAGCCGTGATGCGGAAGCGGACCGGGCCTTCTTCAGGGATGTGCTGGAGTATCCGCACGTTGACGCGGGAGGCGGCTGGCTGATCTTCAAGCTTCCGCCGGCCGAGGTCGCCGTGCATCCCACGGAGGGACCCGAGACGCAGGAGCTCTATCTGATGTGCGACGACGTCGACGCGACCGTGACGAACCTGGCTGCGAAGGGCGTCGAGTTCACGCAGCCGATCACTGATGCGCGCTGGGGACGGCTGACCAGGTTCCGTCTGCCGGGTGGCGGCGAGGTGGGCCTGTACGAACCCCGCCATGAGCGAGCCACCGACCTCTGAGGCAACCGGGAGTGGTCCCTGGAGCGTTGCCCCGGTAAGCCGGAAGGGCCCTGGCCCGGTCGAGGCCCAGACACAGCGCCGGCTCCTCGTGAGTCTGCGACCTGGCTCGCCTCGGTACGCGTGCCTGGTGGGTCCGATCGCGTGCATGGACGAGTCGATTCCGTCGGAAGACCGCAGCCAAGTGCCGGGCCTGGCAGACTGTGCGCCACCTGGGGGGAGACTGTCGTGCCGGATGAGCTCACCGTCCGCCGGATACTCGGGGACCAGCCGTTCGCCGAGATCGGCCGGCCCGTATGGGTGGTGGCCGACGCGCGTCACCGCTGTGTCGTCGCGGCCGGTGACCTCGGGCACGTCATGTGGCGCGGTACGGGTCACTGGCTCGGCCACCGGATCGGCGTGTACGAGGCCGGCACCCTCCGCCCGCGCCACGTCCTCGCCTCCCGCCACCCCGTATGCGCCATCGAGCCTCACCCCGAGCTGCCGCTCGTCGCCGTCGGCACCGGCCGCTACGACGGCTCGTGGGACTTTCAGGGACAGCTGCTCCTGCTGCACCTGGAGACCGGGCGCGTGACGAACCTGCTGAGCAAGAGCCGCCAAGTGCGCCACCTGCGCTGGCTCGAGGACGGCAGGCTCGCGATGCTGCTCTCGCCCGAGGACAAGGACGGCGGCTTCCGCAAAGGCTTCGAGCTGGCCGTCGCGGTGGACGACTGGCTGTCCGCTCCGGCCGGTGTGGTCGACCCCGACGACGCACACCACCCGATGGTCGAGAGCGGACTCCTGTACGACCCGCGTGTGGAGGACACCCTCGCGCGGCTGACGGAGGGCCGATGGCGGCGGCGGGCACAGGTGCGGGACATGGCGGTGCTGGCCGACGGCCGGGTGCTCGCCACCGGCCGGCACACAGACCTCGAATGCTGGGATCCGTCGGGAGCGCTGACGTGGGCTCTTCCCGCGGACGGGGAGGGGAGCGTCCGGGTCGAGGCAGCCCCGGACGACGAGTCGGCATGGGTGACGTACCAGGGCTATCGGCGCGACGAGGTGACGGGTCGCCCGGTCGACCGCGCGACCACGGTTCGTCGGATATCGACCGTAGACGGCGGCGCGGCGGACCGCGTGGACGTACCGTCGGTCCCCGCACTGTGCGCCACGGACGAAGGCTGGCTCGCCCTGCGCCCGCGAGGGCGCGACCCACACGACACGCTGCTGCTCGCCCCCACGCACCAGGAGGCGGCACACGTCGGCCTCGCCCCCAGCCGCTCCAACTCCCCGGCGCTGCGCGTCAGACACAGCGCCCGTCGGCTGTATGTGGACGGCCCCGGCCCGGACGACGAAGCGCCGTGGATCCACACGATCGACCCTCCGAGCGCCCACGGCCCCGCCACCGTGCGCGCCCTCTTCCCCCTGCGCTGGGACCAGTCGTCCGCACTCCAGCCCTGGTACGGCCCCGCCGTCGAGCTGACCGACACCCTCGTCCACGCGGGCCGGTCGTACGAACAGGGCGCCACCTACGGGGAAGCCCGTGAGGGCACGTACGTCGTGAGCCGCTGGCTGGCGGACGGAGAGGCGTGCTGGGTGTACGTCACCGACAAGCCGCTCGCCGATCTCGACGGCGACGAGCGAAGGGTGTACGTCGTGTATCTCACCGGTGAGGTGGAGATCCTGGACACGGCGACGGGCGAGGTGCGAGCCCGCCACACCCTGCGCGCGCACGGCCACCCGGTCACGCCGGTGTCCGCCGCGTACCGGGCGGAGCAACAGCGCCTGCTCGTGGGGACGGTGGACGGGCGGATCGTGGACTGCTCGGTCTCGGGTTGACCGGGGCGGTGGATCGGGTCTCCCGCCGTCCCCAGCAGGGGGTGCGGACTGTGCCGCCGGCGCCTCGACAGCCGTTGGCTTCCCAGCACTTGATGTCGGATGCGGTGACGGCGTCGATGATGCCGCGTTCGCGGGCGACGAAACAGCGCTCCGCCCCCACGCTGTGCCCCCTCGTTCGCGGCCGTGTGTCTCAGGAGGACCGAGTGAGTCGGGACGGTGCTCCCGCGGTCTGGCTGCCCTCGTCCTCCAGGGTCAGGGAGTCGGTGCCGGATTTCGTCAGGGTGTAGATGTTTCCGGGTGTGCAGAGTGCGCCGGTGGAGGGGTCGGTGGGGGTGCTCGTGGCCGCCTCGAAGACCATGGTTGTTCCGTGGGACTCCTGAAGGCGCAGAGTCTCGGTGCACCCGATGTCCCGGCCGCTGGCGGCATCGATCACGTTGCTGACCTGTCGGCCCACGATCTGGCCTCGGTCCGCCGCGTGGAACTTGACGGTGACGGCCACCTCGGTCGTGCGGGCGTTGACGATGCCGTCACCGGAGGAGCTGCCGGGGCCGGTGCCCTGCCACGTTCCCACCCATGACGCGGGCAAGGCATCCGACGTCGCGGATGCGGATGCGGAAGGGGACGGGGACGCGCCTTTGTCGTCGTCCGGCCAGTCGATCGCCGCGACGACAGCCGTGGTCGCCGCTATGCCCGCGAGGACGGCGGCCGTACGGACGTACATCGATCGTCGACCGGGTGCGGGGCCGGACACCGTGCCGGGAGGGATGGAGGCCGGCCCCGGCACGGGGCCTGGCGGCAGGGTCGGAGGGTGGAAGTGGGCGGGGGGCGGTCCGAATCCCGTCGGGGAGGGCGGGTACGGGGAGGCGGCAGGGGAGGGGAACGCCGACCGGTCCAGTGCTGAGCGCAGCTCGGCCTCCTTCGCGGCGATCTCCGTCTCCAGGCCCGATGGCAGCGCCCCGGCCCAGGTGTCCTGGTCGCCGCCGAGTCGCTTCAGTAGTTCGTCCGTCGTGGGTCGGGCCTGGGGAGACTTGTGCAGGCATGCGGCCGCGAGCGGCCTCAGGGTGGGTGGTACGCCGTCCAGCACCGGTTCCTCGTGCACGATCCGGTAGAGGAGCTGTGCCGCCGACGGATCCTCGCCCGGGCGCAGGAAGGGACTCTTTCCGGTGGCCGCGTACACCAGTACGGCGCCCAGGGCGAAGAGGTCACCGGGCTCCGCCGAGACTCCTCCGGTCACCTGCTCCGGTGCCATGTATCCGGGTGAGCCGATGACCCCGCCGGTCCGGGTGTGCCGGGTGTCGTCGACGGCGCGGGCGATGCCGAAGTCGATGAGCAGGGGGTGGCGGCGGGCGAGCAGCACATTGGAGGGCTTCAGGTCGCGATGCGACAGGCCCGTTCGGTGCACCGCCCGCAGAGCCTCCGCGAGTTCCGCCACCAGGGCGCGGACCGTGGGCTCGGGCAGCGGGCCGTGACGCTCCACCCAGTCCGCGAGGGAGGGGGCGGGGACGTACTCCGTGGCCAGCCACTGCGGCCTGTGTCCGGCGGGGCTGTAGTCGACGACGGCCACCGTCCACGCGGAGCGCACCTGCTCACTGCTGGCGATCTCGCGGGCGAACCGTTCCTCGAACCCTGGATCGGCGCCGAACTCGCTCCGCACGGTCTTCAGTGCCAGCGGCCTGCCGGACGCCGTACGGGAGAGGAACACCTGCCCCATGCCCCCGGCACCCAGCTGTGCCAGCAGGGGATAGCCGCCCATGGCTGACGGATCAGTCGGATCCAGACTCCTCATGAACCTCTCCGAGTAATACCCGGGCCACATGAGGGCCGTAAGCGGATGCCGGCGACCGCCCGAGGTGCCAACGGGCTGATCGTATGTGTGATCAATTCATGTCAGTCTACTTCGCGCCGGGTAGGTACGAGGTGGGAAAAAGTACCCGAGTCTCGTGATTGCGGACGCGCCAGGCTCCGGTGGGGCGCGCCAGAATTGCAGGGACATGCCGATGGGGTGACGCTGAGAGTCCACAGCTCTGAAGTGGAGCAGCCGACTATGGGCAGTCTGGTCGTTGTGGGGGTGGATGGCTCGGCCATGAGTCTCACCGCCGTGGAGGCAGCCGCCACGGCGGCGGCACGGCGCGGTGCGGCGTTGCGTGTGGTGCATGCTGAAGTTCCGGTCAAGCCGAGGCTCGAGGTGCCGGACCCGGCTTCCAGGATGCTGGTCCACGAAGCGGCGGCCCATGCCCTTGAGGTGGCGCCTGACGTCGTGGTGACCACGTCCGTGGTGACGGGTGATGTGGTGCACGTGCTGGAAGCCGAGTCGCAGGCCGCGGACCTGATCGTCGTCGGCTCCAGAGGTGTGGGGGGCATCATCGGTCTGCTGCTGGGATCCACACCGGTGTCGTTGGCCGCCCACAGCCATTGCCCGGTGATGACGGTCCGCGAAAGTCACCGGCCACCCGCTGACGCGGGGCCTGTGGTGTTGGGAGTCGACGGCTCCCCGGACTGTGACATGGCCGTCGACGTCGCCTTCGCGGAGGCCGCGCAGCGCCAGGCCGAGCTCGTGGCTCTTCACGCATGGCAGCCGGACAAGGACTCGCCCGGCGCAGCCCCCGAGTCCGCAGAGCAATTGCTGGCCCAGGCGATCGCCGGCCGCACCGACACCTATCCGGACATCACCGTGAGACTCGACCTGGCAGGCGGCAAAGCGGGCGAGGTCCTGCTCGAGGCGAGCAAGGCCGCTCAGCTGCTGGTTGTCGGCGCCCGAGGGCGCGGCGGCATTGCCGGACTGCTCCTTGGCTCGGTGAGCCAGGGCCTGATGACCCACGCGCACTGCCCCGTCGTCACCGTTCGCAGAACGACGTGAGCGGCCCGGAACGTCCGACTCTCCGGAGTCACTCCACAGAACCTGGGCCAGAGCCCACCGGAGAGGGCGGCCCCAGCTGGATCTCGGTACGGGTCCTGCTCCCGAGCTGCGACATCCAACAGGCCTTCCCCGTACCCTCCCCGTACCCGCCTCCGACGACGACGGCGAAGAAGATCACCCGCACCAGCGGTGGCCGGCCCGGCGCAAGGCCGCGAGCACCACGATGACGGCGACGGCGGAGCCAGGAACTCCCACGCGATGAGGGCGACGGGGCGGTGCAGCTGCCGACGGCCGCGGACCGGAGCCGATCGGCTGATCCGAGTTGCTGTCCAGCCGCAGCCCGCTCGCGGGGCGGGGGCGGCCCCCGGCTCAGCCGTCGTTCAGTCGCAGCAGTCGCAGCAGCACTTGCACGGGTTGCAGCAGCCCCCGCCACCGCAGCCCCCGCCACCGCAGCAGCCGTCACCTGAGTCACCACCGGAACCGCCCGACCCGCGACCGCCCCCGCCGGAACCGCCGGAAGAACCACCAGAGTTGCCGCCGCCGTGCCCGCCGAACCAGCCGTCGCCCCCGGAACCGTCCCGGTCGGAGCCGCCCTGGCGGGAGTTGCCGTTGCCGTCGCCGAACTGCCAGGGCTCCGCGTCGTCCGGGCCGTCATCCTCGCTGCAGGTGCAGCAGTTGGGGCACAGCCTGCAATCGCGGCACAACCGGCGCCACTGGCCACACCGCCGACACTGTCCCTCCGAGGGTTGGCCCGACGCCATCGACGTCCCCTCCGGGGCCGTGCCCGCGAGTGCTCCGACGCCGCATTCCGTGCCCGTGCCGGTCCCCGAGAGCGTCTCCGTCGCCGTACGGCGTCCCAGCCAGGGGAGCGTGCGCGGGCCCCGTGCCTGGTGGCGGTGGTGGTGACGATGCCGGGGGTCGAAGACGCGGTCGACAGCGCGCTCCAACTCGCCGCCCAGCAGCGCCCGTGCCAGCCGCCCGTCGACGAACTCGGCGTCGGACAGAGCAAGTCGGATCCCATGGACCGCGTCGTCGCAGAGCCGACGCACCTCTGCGCGGCGGGCGCCGGTCACGGTGATCGGGTTCCACGCGCCGGTCGCCTCGTCCGTGTCCAGATCCTCCACCGCGTCGAGCAGATGCGCCAGCCGACCGAACAGCCGGCCGGCCTCCGCCAGCGGCTCGGCGTTTCCCGGGCGGTCGGCGAGCACCGCGGTGTGCGCGAATGCGGCGGCGGTCGCCGTCTCCGTAGGTTCCGTGACCGACAGCAGCGAGCCACCGGGGCCGGTCAGTCGTTCGATCTCCGACTGCCGTTCGACCGCACCGAGCAGCACCGCGGTGTCGAAGCCGAGCCGTTCGCCGCCCGCGGCACCCGCACGGGTCCAGCCGCGGGCGATCCGGCGCGCCGCCAGCGTGACCGGGCGGCGCCCCAACAGGCCGTCGCCGTCATCCACGTGGTCACGTACTTTCGCCGCGGCCAGCACCAGCGACACCGTCGCCGCGAGCCGGGCACCCTCACCCTGTGCCACGTCCGCCGACCGCATCCCGCGCAGCGGACACGGACCGGCGCCTCGCCGCCAGTCGCCGGTGCGCTCCGACTGCGCCTCGGTCAGCACCGAGACGATCAGGCCGTCGTAGTTGGTGGCCACGCGTGCGAACTGCCCGTACTCGCCGCGCAGCGCCAGGCACAGTCCGCACAGATGCGCCATCCACTCGGTACGCATGCCCTCGCCCAGGCGATGACGGCACGGCCTGATGATTCCGAACATCGAAGTTCTCCCCCCGTAGACACGGCTGCCAGGGCGCAGCCGGACGGGCGGCAGCGTCGCACATGAGGCACGACCGCGCGGGACGCCGTCCCCCGTCACTCAACGGGCGACATGCTAAGGCCTGCCCGCACAAGCGCGTGAGCTGCGGTTTGGCGACGGTACCTTCACGAAGTGGGGTCCAGGCCGTCACCGCGCCCACATCGGTGGTGGGTCCGGCTTGAGGCCTTGCCGCCGGCAACATGTCCGGCCGGGCCCGCACCGGCCGGGGCGTGCACGGCGGCTACGGCAACACCCCGGCCGTCGTGCTCTCCCGGACCGCCAGCCCGGTGTGTGGCAGTCGAGGCACCCGAGGCTGAATCGACCGCCCGCACGAGGCCGCTGCGGAGTTCTCACCGATGCCGGTGAACCGGCCCGGGTCCACGCCTCGTCCTTCGCATGAATCGTCCTTGGCGCGGTGAAGGTTGCGAGCATGGAGTGGACAGACACGACCCTGGCGGGTCGGTACCGACTGGAGGCGCTCCTCGGCAGAGGGAGCACGGGTCAGGTCTGGCGGGCGGTCGATCTCGAACTGCACCGGCCCGTGGCAGTCAAGCTGCTGCATGTCGAACTGCTGGGCGGCAGCAAGCAAGATCGCCACAGCCTGGGCAGATTCGAGCGGGAGGGACGTGCGACAGCACGGCTCACGCACCGCAACATCGCAGCGGTGTACGACGTGGGAAGGCACCTGGACATGCCGTACCTGGTGTTCGAGTTGTTGCGGGGGCATGACCTGAGGACAGTGCTGACGCGTGACTTTCCCGACGGCATGCCTCTGGAGCGAGTGCTGGAATACGGTGCCCAGATCGCCGAGGCGCTGGCCGTGGCGCACGCCGTCGGCATTGTGCACCGTGACATCAAACCCGCCAACCTCATGCTGATGCCCGACGAGACGGTCAAGGTCTGCGACTTCGGCATCGCCCGTCTTCAGAGCTCGTCAGAGCCACAGTTGACACACACGGGCATGGTGATCGGCACCCCGGCGTACATGCCGCCGGAGCAGTTCGAGGGCGGGCCCGTCGACCCGGCGGCGGACATGTACGCCCTGGGCGCCACCCTCTTTCACCTGATGACCGGGCGTCTGCCGTTCACCGCACGGGACTTCCTCGAACTGCGCCTCACGCACAGCACGGTACCGGCCCCCCGAGTCGGCTCCCTGCGTGCGGACACGTCCTTCGCTCTCGAAGCGCTCATCGACGCCCTTCTGGCCAAGAAGCCGCACCTACGCCCGGTGGCCGCCGACACCGCGGCCCGGCTGCGCGAGCCGGTGGCCGCGGTTCCCCGCCCGGGTGGCGATCGGTTCACCAATCTGGAGGCGGCACTGGAGGCAGCTGACCGGATCGAGGCCGGGGGCAGCCGCGCGCGAACTCTGGCCGTGATCGCCGGGACGCTGACCGAGCGTGACCCGAGCAGAGCACGGACGGTGCTGGCGACGGCGGAGGAGGCCTTGACCGGCGACCGCTACTTCGACTCCGGGGCCGCGGGGGCCATCGCCCGCATTTGGGCGCGGTACGACCCCCGGCACGCGGCCGGCCTGCTGAACGAGGCCGAGCGCCGACTGCGCGAGCGGGCGAACGCACACAGGCGGGTCGAAGGCGAGTCCCATGACTTGGCCTCCCCTACGGCCTGGGAACTGCAAGATCTCGCCCAGGCATGGGCGACGACGAACCCGGACACGGCCGTCGAACTCGTGCGCGGTATCTCTCACGCCGATCACCGAGCCCACACGGCTTGCGCCATCGCACTCAAGGTCGCCAAGACACAGCCGGACACCGCCGAGCGTCTCGCCGGCCTCCTCGCCGGCTCGCGGCACGTCGACTTGGCGCGGATCGCTGTGGTCCTGGCCGCCACGGACCTCGACGCCGCACAGCGGGTGGCCGACAGGATCGACCCGCCGTACGGGCCGCCGTTCACCGAAATGGCGGAAGCCCTGGCCAGGAGGAATCCGTCGGCGGCCGAGCGGTTCGCTGCCGCGGTGAGTGACCCGCAGGAGCGTGCCAGAGCATTGACAGCGGTCGCTTGCCACATCGCGACGCACGACGCGGTGGACGCTGAGCGCATCGTGGCCATCATCGATTCCGACCAGCGTGCCCGAGCCCGCGACGCCGTCGCCCTGGCGGTGCTCACAGCCGATCCGCACGCAGCCGCCCGACTCCTCTCCTCCGCCGACTTCGAGCGTTACGACACACCTGTACAACTACGGATCTGCCGTGTCCTGGCCACGGTGGCCACCGACCTCGTCGAACGCATCGCACGCCGCATGTCCGGCTCGTTCGATCGTGCTGAAGCCCTGTTGACGATCGGCACCATCGTCGCCCGCGACGATCCGGTCCGTGGTGCCGGGCTGGTGGAGGACGCCGTACGGCAGGCGTCGGCCTGCGCCCGAAGCATCTCGTCGGCAGGTGGGCTGGCTCGTTTCGCCGCGGCCTTGGCATCGTACGACCGGCGGCAGGCCGCAGTGCTGTTCAAGGAGGCCGAACGGCTGGCCCGCGCGCGCAAGGTGAGGGACGCTTTCGTCGATCGAGGCACGGCCCTTCTGGAAGTCGCCGAGGAACTCACCGCGTTCGATGCGGGTGCCGCCGAACGGCTGGTCCGCAAGGCGGGGAAGAAGGCGGAAGGATGGCGGGTGGAACGCGTCGTCGTCGCAGTTGCCAAGGTCGACCCCGTCGCCGCAGTACGCATCGCTCGGACACAACGACCCTCGTACCGGTGTGCCGCGGCGCTGGTGAACGCTGTCCGGGCCATTGCAGCAGTGGATCCGGCCGCGGCCAGACACCTGGCGGAGCAGATCGACGAGCATCGCCATCAGGAACAGGCTTGGACGGCCATTGCCCAGCACCTGGCGGTTGTCGACCCCGGCGCCGCTGTCCGATTCGTCACTGATCTCGCGGAACAGTTGGACGCCGCGGAGCCGGACGGATGGGGGAGGCGCAGGATGCCGGTCGAGCTGGTGGAAGTGGTGGCACGGAAGGACCCCGCCGCCGCGCAACGCCTCATCGGAACGCTCGAACACCACAATCAGGACCAGGCGTGGTCGGCAATTGCCACAGCGTGGGCGGGCGCCGGCTCGCGTGATGCCTCGGATGGATACTGATCACTGCTCGGCGCGGAAATGGCTTTGGCTTTTGTGTATGGCCCAGGGGCAGCGGCTGGTGGGAGACTCGGTCACGCGTTCAGGCGGGGGAGGAGGGGGACGATGACAGTATGGGAGGCCTGCTTATGGGGTGTTCTGGGAGCCGGAGCGGTCGAGGCTCTTGATCTGTACGGCGCCATTCGCAGAGTTCAGGGCTATCCCTGGCGTGAGAAGGGGCATACTCCCCTCGGCCCCTATCTTCTGTCCGTC
Source organism: Streptomyces phaeofaciens (assembly GCF_014648915.1). Classification (GTDB taxonomy): domain Bacteria; phylum Actinomycetota; class Actinomycetes; order Streptomycetales; family Streptomycetaceae; genus Streptomyces; species Streptomyces phaeofaciens. The sequence goes on from NZ_BMSA01000018.1 coordinate 18,940, forward strand.
ATTCTGAGACTGGGGCTCGGTGTCGGTGTGGCTGCCGCCTTCGGCGCCTCCGGACAGGCCGGAGGCCCGGTCGGGGTGGTGGCTGTCGGTATCGCCGCCCCGAAGATCCTTGAGCAGATCGCGCGGCAGGGACTTCCCCCGATCGAGCAGGGCCAACCGCCCGGTGGCGATCCGCGAACGGCGGTACGCCGGGAGCAGGCTGGCCGGGACACAGGGGGTGCTGATGCCGACTGAGTCCCTTCCGCGACGCCTGTGGGCCGCGATCGCCCGCACCACGCCAGGCGTCGACGGCGACAGCCCCGCATCCTCGGGTGCGTCGGATCATCTCCGGTCCGCGGTGGCACGCACACCGGAAGCCACGGGAATGGCCAAAGCGCGGTCGCTCATGACCGAGGACCATGCCGACTACGAGCGCACCGTCGACCTCGCGCTCAACGACCCCGAACTGCACGCCATGATGGAGGCGCGCAACTGCCCGCTCTCCCCCGAACAATTGCGTACGATGGCGATGAACGCCACCGCGTTGATCACCGCTCCGGCGGCGACGGAGTACAGGGCGTACGTGACACTGCGTGAAAGGGAACGCGTGGCGCAGGGCAGAGCCGAACTGTCGGAGGAAACGGCCGGCGCGGGCGCCGCAGCCATAGTCGCGGTTCTGTTTCCCGTGCTCGCAGGTGCCTTGTCCGTGCTGCTCCTCGTCTCGGGATACGTCCTGCGTCTCGTCAGTTCCTGGAGTGTCTCGGACCTCCTGATCACAGGCGGTTGGATATTCGGTGCCCTCACCGCTGTCAGTATCGTGATTGCTTCTGTCGGCCTGCTACTGACGGCGTTGCGCAATGCGGACGCATCGGCGGCGTCGACTTCGGAGGAAGTCGCTCGGGCGAGGGCGGCCTGGCAGGAGGCACTGCTGGAACGGGGCATCAGAGTGTTCCTCCGTGCGGCCGTCGACCCGGACACGTAGCTCTGTTTCCCGCGAGCCGCGGCCGCCGCCTTTCCGAGCCCACGGCAAAGGGCAACCGCGCCGCGCGGCCCCGGCCGAGTCAGCCCTCCAGACGGTGGTGATCCTCGGAGCCCCCGCACCACCGGACGCTCCACCAGCAGTTCGGCCCATGTCGTCAGGGGCCCGTTCATGCATGATGACGGGATGAACCACACCGATGAGCGCTTCCACGTCATCGTACTGTCGAACTTCGCGAAGGGCTTCGACAAGTACGCGTTCGCCTACGGGAAGGCGGGGATTCCGGAGAGTACCTTTCCCGACCGGTTCCACCTGCTGACCCGTGCGGAGTTGGGAATCGGCATCGGCAAGGCGCGACGCCTGCTGGACCGTCTGGCGATACCGGGCGACCGGCTGCTGGTGCTGGAGACCATGGTGGACCCGGACACGTTGGTGCCCAACGTGTCGACCGGCCTCGGCAGGGAACTGCACGAGGCTCGCATCCGGTTGTCGGCGGTCCACGAACTCGACGAAGGAGGCGACGAGTTCGCTCTGCGCCCGACCACCGTCGAGGATGCGATGGCGGCCTCCCTGCAACTGCAGGGATCGGCGCTGCGTCGCTACGTCGACACACGACCGCGCTCGGTTTCGGTTCTGCCGGTGGCCTCCGCCTGCCAGGCCCGGTGTTCGTTCTGCTTCTCCTCGGCTTCGATCTCCAGCGACCAGGCGCCGGCACGGGTCCCGTGGGACGCGGTCGCCCACTGGCTGGAGCGCGCCCGTGCGGCGGGTGCCGAGCGGGCGGTGATCACCGGCGGCGGGGAGCCCACGCTCATACCGTTCGAACAGCAGCTGCGGCTGGTGTCCGCCTGCTCGGCGGCCTTCCCGAAGGTCGTGCTGATCACCAACGCGCACACCCTGGCGAAGGGCCGGCACGCTGACCGGGCCGACCGCCTCGCAGCCCTGAGCGCCGCAGGTCTGAGCGTGCTGGCGGTCTCCCGGCATCACCACGACGACGACGCCAGCGAGCGGCTGATGATGCTGCGCACGCCGGTGAGCTCGGTGATCGACACCTGGCGCGGGGGACGTGACCGCTGGCCGGGGTTGCGGATGAGGCTGATCTGCGTGCTCCAGCACGGCGGCGTCGCCGACGCCGCCGGGGTCGCCGACTACCTTTCGTGGGCCGCGGCTCTCGGTGTCGAGGAAGTCTGCTTCAAGGAGCTCTACGTATCCACCAGCACCGAGTCGCTCTACTTCGACCGCACCGCCAACGTCTGGAGCCGAGAGCACCAGGTTTCGCTGTCCGTCGTCACCCGGTTCGCCGAGCAGCACGGCTTCGAACCGGCGAGCCGCCTGCCCTGGGGCGCGCCGGTGTACCACGCCAGCTGGGACGGACGGCCGATGCGGATCGCCGCCTACACCGAACCCAGCCTGCTCTGGGAACGCACCCATGGCATCGCACGCAGCTGGAACGTCATGGCCGACGGACGCTGCTACGCCTCCCTGGAGGACCGGGCCAGCGAGATCGTGCCGGAAGGTGCAACGGCATGAGGTTCGACGAGTTCCAGGAATTCCGGCAGCGGCAACTCGGTGCTTCCTCGTCGCTGCTGGACGCCGCCGAGACCAACGTGTACCGCGCGCTTGCTCCGATGCGACCGGAACAGCCGACCGACATGCGTACCGTGCACCGGTGCGATCTCGCCCGTGCCTGGCTGCGGCGCTTCGAGCTGCCGCAGGAGTGGTCCGGCCAGGCGATGGTCTGTCGAGGGGTCCGGCACGGGCTCGGTGTGGTGTTCCACCGGCTGCACGCCGAGCAAGCGCGGTTGTGGCTGCCCAGCGACGTGTACCCGGTCTACTTCGAGCTGGCCCGCGCCGCGGGCCTGGAGCCGGCGTCCTACCCGACGTTGCCGACGCCGGCCCTGCCGAGGTCGCCGGCGGACCACCGGCCCGAATACCTGCTGCTCGCCAACCCCAGCAAGCCGCTCGGCAGATACCTGACCGATGCCGAGTGCGACGCGGTGATCTCGTGGTTGCGCGAATCACCACACCGCCGTCTGCTGATCGACAGCGTCTACGACCTGGGAGCCCCGTTCGCCGCCGGCACACGGCGCTTGCTGGACACCGGCTGTGCGGTCCTGCTGCATTCGGTCACCAAGGGATGGCTGTGGCCCCGCACGTTCGGCGTGGTCCTGCTGGGGCCGGGGCAGGCCGAACTGGCCGAGGCGTTCCGGGCGGATCCGCCGACATCGGCACAGCTGAGGCTCGCGGACCGTCTGCTGACCGAGCACAGCGACGTGCCCCGGCAGGTCGTCGACGAACTGGCCGCACGGGCCGAGCGGCTGTTCGAACGGTTGCCGGACGACGTGCTCGGGGCGATTCCCACGGCGAGCCGGACTTGTCCCGGCAACTACTTCTTCCCGGTGGGAATCCCGGCGGAGACGCTCCAGCGCGAGTACGGCGTGCTCGCCCTGCCGGCCGGCGTGTTCGGGGAGAGCAGCTGGACCGGCTCCGTCCTGACCAGCCTTGGTGAGGCCTTCGGCCCGACGCCGACGCCGACGCCGACGCCTACGGCTCGATGACGCCACGAAGGCTTGGCCGTAGACGTTTCCGACGACTGTCCACTCGGCCTGACGCCGTCGCCGGCTCCTGACATCCACTCGCCGGTGGTGCCACAGCACGTGCCGCAACGGATGGGCTGCCGCGGGCGGGATGCGGGCGCTGGAACGGGCTTCCTCGACGGCGTCGGCGTCGGCGTCGGCCTCGGCCTCGGGGCCAGGGTCGGCCGGGACGGTCAAGGCCGTGGCGCCGCGGACGCTCGCGTGACACCCTGATGACCGTGATCATCAGGGTGAGTGAGGCACGCGTCCGTCCTGAACGGTTCGAGGCGTTCCACGACATGATCGTCTCCGCGGTACGCGAGTTCCCCGGCCGCTACCCGGGTCTGGTGGACCACGAAGTACTGCTCGCGCCGCCCGACTCGCTGCTGTACGTCAGCCGCTGGCGCAGCGAGCGGGATCTGGTCGCCTACGCCGGCGAGCAATGGCGCGACCAGCCCGTGGTTCTGCCGGGCGAGGACGAGTACCTCCTCGCGCCGCTTCAGGTACGGCACTTCACGCTCGCGCCTCTGAACTGAGCCCAACGGTCGACCGCCCGCGCAACGTCTGCCATGAAAGGTCGTTGAGCAGGGAAGCCTCCAAGGCGGCGCGTCCGCTCCGACCGTGCGCCCGGTCCGTCGGCGGACGGGCCGTGGGGGACGGCCGTGGGCGTGCGTACGGCGCCGCGCGGTGAACCGGTCGGGCTGGCGGAGGGGGCGGTTGACCAGGTGCGGAGGTGTCGGGGGGCCGGATTGCTGTGGGTGCTCCTGTGCGGTGTTCTCGTCGGGCAGGTGCTCCTGTGGCCCACCGTGGGGCGGGCCGAAGGGCTGACCTCGGCAGCGGACTGCGCCGAGCGGGAGTTCAAGGGGGCGACCGGGCACGCCCGGGTCACGTTCGACCACGAGGGCCGGACGTACACGAAGGTGACCAGCGATCTGACCGTCACCGTTCCGATGTCCTGGACGCATGCCGACAAGTTGCTGTTCGGACCGCGGAGCGAGGGATACCTGCTGGCGATGCGGTGTCTGGTCCGGGGCGACCTGCCGTTCGGCACGCGCTGGGAGGAGTGGCGCCCGTACGAACCCGTCGTGACGCCCGGCGCCACGACGGTGACCGTGGAGATCCGGACGTACGCCTGGGTGGACGAGCGGCGCGAGCTCCTCGTCGGACCGTGGACCGTCGACGTCCGGTCGGCGTGGTGGGAGGTGCGGTTCACGCCCCCGAAGATCTTCGATGCCGTGCGCTGGCAGGATGTGGTCGTGGACCCCGGCCGGCCGGGAGCCTTCAGGGCGACGCCGCGTCCCACCCGGGGTGACGGCGCCCACGGGCTGGCCTGGACCTCCGTGGTGCCGGGGCGGCCCATCACCGTAGGCATCGAGCCGTCCTGGCCCCGGCGCTGGTCCGCGCAGGACGACAACGCGCCCTTCGGAGTGGTCGACGCGGCCGGGTACCTGCTCTGGGACCTCCTGGTCGCCGGGGCACTGTGGCGGGGTGCGGTCCTCTACCGCCGCCGGCACCGGACGCTCGACCCGGTCGAGCGGCGGGTCACGGCCAACCTGAGCAAATGGGGCGCGGCCCTGTTCTGTCTGTCTCTGCTCGCCAACACGGACAGGGTGGTGTATGTCGCCGCGGGCGTGTTCGAGGACCCCGAGGAGTGGGCCCAGCACGCTCGTTTCGCCGTGCACGCGTGGTGGCTGACGGCGCTGGCGGGGGTGGTCCTGCTGCTGTTCGCCGGTGCCGGACGCCGTGTGCGTGTCGTCGGCATCGTGCTCGCGGCGGTGGCGGCCGTGCCCGGGGTTCTGCCGGGCGCGGTCGGGCTGCACGCCCCGACGTTCGTCCGCCCCGAGGTGGACGGCCATGCCTGGTACACCATGGCGACGGTCGCCGCGGCCGCCGTCGCGTCGTTCACGCTCCTGGTGCTGGGCACATGGGCCGCCGCCTGGCGGCTGTTGCACGACGGCAGGCTCCTGCGCGATCCCGGTGCGGACTTCCCCCTCCGCAGGGCGCTCGCGCTCTCCGCCGGCGGTGTGCTCGTGATCTGCGTGTGCCAGGCCGTCGCGAAGGAGCGCGACTGGCTACGGGGCAGCTGGCCGAGCGCCTTCGTCAACCCGACGTACGTTGTCCGGTGGCCTGACGGCACGCTCACCCGGCAGGTGGGGTACGGGGCCTGGCATCGGGCCGAGTTGCGCAGCGGGCTGGTGTGGTCCGTCGACCAGTTCCAGGACTGGTGGACGGGCAAGCTGTGGATCCTGACGGCGCTGGCCCTGCTCGCGTTCCTGCACGCGGCATCCCGCAGGCGTACCGACTTCTCGGCACCTGCTGAGCGGCTCCCGGTGCTTCGCGGCGAACCGGGGTCCGCGGAACGGTGGTTGCTGCTGGTGTCCTTTCCGGCCGTCGTCGTGCTCTTCCTCGGGATCTACGCGGCGAACAGCGCGCCCACGCTGCTCTGGTTCTTCCTGGACGTGGCCGCCCTGGCCGTGTGCCTGCGCTGGGGAGCCGGGCAGGCCGTGCTGCACCGACGTGTCGGAGTCGGGGGGCCGCGGCTCGGCGATCTGGTGACCCCGGCGGACCGCGCCGTGCTGCTCACGGCGGCACGCACGCACAGGGAGAACCTCGCCAAGCTCCGCCGGCTCGAGCACGGGCAGTCCGACGACGCGGCGGTCAGGCGCGAGGACATCGAGACGGAGCTGGGAAACCTCCGCCGGTGGACGAGCGGGCCGGGCGGGCCGGGCGGGGCGGTGCAGGGGCGTGAACTCCCGCCGGGGGTCACGGTCGTGGACGCGGTCCTCGCGCTCGGCCCCCAGGACACCTGGTGGGGCAACGGGGTCCGGGCCGCCCGGTACGCCGCACTGGTCTCCACACCCTTCGCCGGGCTCCTGACCTGGGCGCAGACACTGCGCGGCGATGCGCTCAACGGTACGCTCTACGATCCGTTCGGCTTCCCCGACGTGGTGTGGTCCGCCGCCTCCTGGGTGTTCGCCTTCGCCTCGGCGGGCTTCCTCCTCGGCGCGCTGTGGCGCCGGCTCCCCGGCCGGCGCGGCCCGGTCAAGGCGCTGCCGCTCGCCGTCGCGTACGCCGCGCCGGTCGGCCTCTTCGCCGTCGGCAACCATCTGCTCGGCGAGGAACAGGACGTCCTCGCGCTCGCCTCGGCGGCGGTCCTGTTCGTCCTCACCCTCACGGGCCTCGCGATGGACCTCGACACCTTCCGCGCGGAGCGTGCGTTCTGGCCGTCGCGGATCCCCTTGCTGCTGTCCGTGTACCAGCTGCGGTTCTTCTCCTTGCAGATCGCCTGGATCCTGGCGCAGATCGTCGCGGGGATCGCCCTGTGGCAGTTCTTCACCGGGGCCGACTCCCCGCCGTCCGGGGGCGGCTCGGTGGGCAAGTGAACGAGCCTTCGGCGGGGAGACTTTCAGGCCACTCGCCGAAGCGATCCCAGCGCACCCGCCCCCAGCAGGGGCAGCATGACGTGGTGAGCGGCCCGGTGTGTCAGGGGTTCACCCAGGCGCTCGGAGCGTTGGTCAACGCGGCCACGTCAGGGGGTAGTTGGGCCGACGCCACGTCGGCCAGCGACGAGCCCTCGAGAATCTCGCGCACGTTGGACCGCAGTGCGATCCACAGGGGGAGCAGCGATTCGGCGGGGCCGGTGTAGGACAGGTCCGGGGGGCGGACCCCGCGCACCGAGACGAGCGGCCCGTCCACGGTGCGTATGACGTCGGCGATGCTGATGGACTCGGCGGGCTTGGCCAGCCGGTAGCCGCCGTTGCCTCCGCGCTGGCTGAGGACGAGACCGCCCCGGCGCATGTCGTTCAGAATGCTTTCGAGGAATTTGTGGGGGATGTCCTGGGCGTCGGCGATGGCCTCGGCCTTCAACGGCCCGTCGTCCCGTGACGCGGCGAGCAGTAGCGCGGCACGTACCGCGTAGTCGGCCCTGGCTGAGATCCGCATGTGCGCATTATCCCGTACTGCTTCGGTCGGGGTGTCCCCGCCGGGCGGTCGAAGCGCCCCGGTCGCGGCGGGCGTTCAGGGGGCGTCGTCGCCCTCGACGACGTGGCTGGGTGTGCCGTCGACGCTCGTGGGGACGGTGCTCGCTGATCCGGTGTTCCTGCGGCATCCGGTCAGACGGGCAGGACGAACGGAGGGTGCGCGCCGTTGAGGAAGTAGTCCCCGACGTCGCGGAGCCGGTGGGCGACGGGCTCGTACAGGCTATGGGTCCGGGCGTTGCGCCAGAAGCGGTCGAAGCCCAGCCGCGAGGACGCGGAGCGGGGGCCGAGGATGTCGAGGGCGCGGGTGGTCGATTCCGTCGCGGCCTTCGAGGCGGCGGCTTCGGCCATGGTCACCAGGACCGAGATCTCCGCGTACTCGTCGTAGGCGAGGTCTTCGCCGCGGGACAGTCCGCCGTGCACGGCTTCCAGCGCCTGCCCGGTGAGCGCGGAGGCGGAGCGGGCGAGGACGGTGAGTTCTCCGTAGGCGGTCAGCATCTGCGGGTCCTGGGGAGAGCCGGCCGGCCAGGCGGTGTGCCGGGGCGAGTGCCCCGCCCGGCTGTACTCGCGGGCTTCGGCGAGCACTCCCTCGGTCATGCCGAGAAGGATCTGGACGGAGAGGAGACGGCCGACCGGCGAGGTGAGAGCGGCCAGGGGCGACAGGACGTCCTCGTCCGCGGAGAGGGAGCCGAGTATGTCGCGGGCGGCGACCGGCACGGAGTCGAACTCCACGCTGCCACCGGCCGCGAGCCGCTGGCCGAAGGTGTCGGCATCGCCCTCGATCCGCACGCCGTGATGGGTGGGATCGACGGTGACGGCGAATGGTTCACCGGTGTCGGCCCGCCGGGCCCGCACGGCGAGGCGGTCGGCGACCAGGACCCCGGTGGTGTAGCTCTGCCGGCCGTCGAGGACATAGCCCCTGGTCTTCCTGGACAGGGCCAGGGGCAGTTCCTGGTGCGCGAAACCACCGCCCCAGCACCACTGCTCCGCCGCGGACCTCCGCTCGACCTGAGTGGCGAGGGCGGGCTTGCTCAGGAACCGGGCGCTCCACGACAGGAAGTAGTGACAGCCGAGCAGTTGACCGATCGCCCCGTCGGCGGCGGCGATCTTCCGGACGACGGAGTAGGCCGTGGGCCAGTCCGCGCCGCCTCCCCCGAGGCCGGCCGGTACGAGGAGCGTCAGCAGTCCCGCCTCACGCAGTCGGGACACCTCGTCGAACGGGACCTTGCCCGCCTGCTCCCTGGCCGCGGCGTCGGTCGCCAGATCGTCCGCCGTCTCGCGGGCCACGCGCAGCCAGTGCGCATGGCCGGGCCCGTGCAGGGCGGATTCCGCGGCGGGTCCGGACGGCGCGATGGCAACGTCCATGGCGGTGACTCCTCAAGGTCGGCGGCACGGCGGGGTGGTGAGGTTCTCCTGCTGGTCGGGCACGTACTTGTAGCCCACCCGTCGTACGGTGACGATCCGGGTCCGGTGTGCCCTGCCCAGCTTGTGGCGCAGCCGCGAGATGTGGACATCGACGGTGCGGCCGTCGCCGATGTGGTCGTAGCCCCAGACGGCGGCCATCAGCCGCTCGCGCGAATGCACCTGGTGGGGATGCAGAACGAGATGGGCCAGCAGCCCGAACTCCAGGTAGGTGAGATCGAGTTCGTGTCCGTCGACTTTCGCGGCATGCCGCGCGGAATCGATGCGGATGGCACCGCCGCCCGTCCGCCGTGCAGGGTTGGTGCCCTCGGGGACACGCACGAGCCGGCCGACGAGGGGTACGTGACCGTCTCCCTCGTCGCCGTCCTGCGCGGTGTCGCCCACGAGGCGCGGACCGTGCACGTCGGGGAGCGGCGAAGCCGATGGAGTGGCCTGGGCCGGTGGTGCCGTGGTCATCGCGGTCGTCCTTCAGGGATGCTTCGGGCCGTCAGGCGCCCTGGGCGGGTTCGCCTGACCACCTGGGTGAGAAGAGAAGGAGCGGAGCGGCACGCGCAACGTGGTGCGCCGCGTGCCCTATCCGCGACAGCAGGCGGCGCTGACGACGTGACCAAAGTCGACATGCCGACGACGAACGAGTCGTTGCTGCGTGGGGGACATGAACATCATCCTGCGCGGCCGGCGGGCGGGCCGTCAATGCTTTCCTAGTAATTCGATAGGAAAACTAGGGAAACGGTGTCGTGGGTGGGCCCGAGGCCACGGTCGACCGCTCGGCGTCAGCACCCGCGCCGTGGGCCTCGACGCCCGGCGACTGCACGCTGATCGCCCACAGTGCCGTGCCGTGCTGCCGTGCTGCTGGCGGCGCTGTCGAAGCCCTGGCTCCCGGACCGGCGACGACAGGGGCGCGGCTGCGGTGTCAGTGTGCTGAAGTACGCTTCCCGCCACCGCGCACCGACTGGGAGGACCGAGAGAATTGACTGGCCTGCTTGCTTTCCCGCTGCCCTTCCATGCTTCCCGTTCCATAGCGTTCGCGACACCGCGAACGCTGAGGGAACTTCAGATGATGCAGTGCAGCTCACACATTCGAGCGAAGCCGGGATGGTTCGACAAGGTGAACGATGCCGACATCGTCGCCAGGTGGATGCAGGAAGCGGTCGCCCAGGGCCTCACCGAGGCGCAAGTTCGCTACGTACTTGACGAACTCGTGCATTACGTCGCGCTGCGGGACGGACGAACCGGCGTCGAGGTGTCCGCCGTCGACGGGGTGTGGCAGTCGGACACACTGGTCGACGACAAGCTCCGATCCCGGCTGCGCGAAGCGGTTCGGGTTCTGGAACAGGTCCCCGAAGCGGAGCAGGACTGGCATCCCGGATCCGACGGCCAGGTACTGGACCTGGTTCATCCCTCACTCTTCTGCCTGGTGAGAGAGGTGAGCGGTGCGCCCGAGCGGGCCTGGCAGAACCCGACAGACCGCTACTCGAAGTACGAATTCTCGGAGAAATTCCAGTGGCTGCCCACGGACGTCGACGTCAGTGACGACGGCGATGTCGTCTTCCGTTCATACGTCAACAACGTCCACCCCGAGACTCATCGCGAACTGGCCTCCGTCCTGCCGGACTTGTTCGCGCGATTCCGCCCGCTGCTGGAGAACGTGCTCACCGACCTGCGCCATCCGCGACCCCTGCGGATCGAGGCCGATCCTTACGGGTGGTACGACTCGGAGCCGGAGTATCCGGACAAAGCTTCCCACGGTGATGACGGAGCCTACGCGGAGGCCGTCCGTGCTTGGGAAGAGGCCCAGGACGACTGGTGGGAGAACCGCCGCCCGGTCATCCCGGACGCCCCGGTCTTCACCTCGCCGGAATTGCCCGATGAATCGGCCCGAGTCGACCTGCGCGGTCGCCGTCTCCAGGTCATCGTCAAGCTCGCCACCATTCATCTCACCCCGGACAAGCCCGAGTACTCCGGCGGTTCCTGGCATGTCGAAGGGATGTTGAACGAGCGGATCGTCTCGACCGGCATCTACTACTGGGACAGCGAGAACATCACCGAAAGCCGACTGAGCTTCCGGGCGGCACTCGACGACCCGCGGTACGAACAGAGTGACGACAACGGCATGCGTGAGGTCTACGGCCTGGAGGACGAAGACGCGCTGAATCAGATCCTGGGATCGGCAGCGACCCCAGCGGGCCGCTGTCTGGCGTTCCCCAACATCCTCCAGCACCGCGTCGGCCCATTCCGTCTCATGGACGAAACCCGCCCGGGACATCGCAAAATTCTCGCGTTCTTCCTGGTAGACCCGTCGGAGAAGATCGTCTCGACATCCGATGTGCCACCGCAGCAACCATGGTCCGACACCTCGACCATGACGCTTGAACAGGCCAAGGACTACCGCGAACAACTCATGCAGGAACGCAAGTTCTTCGTCGACGAACACAACGAGCAGCTCTATGAACGAGAGTTCTCCCTCTGCGAGCACTGAACTTCTGGCAGGAGCCTGTCGCCCGCATGACTGCCAAGGGTCTCTCGCGGCAGTGTCCGTCCACGGCTTCGGGCCCTTCAGCGGGCATGGCACTACGATCAACGCCGTGAGCGGCTCTCCGCACGGCCCGCCAGGCCACCGGACGGAAGGTGAGAAGTTCGTGCAGGCCCTGCGACTGCTGACCATGAACACCCTCTTCACCGGCGATGTCCAGGCTCGGCTGCGTGCCCTCGGCGCGGCGCTCCAGCAGTCCGACTACGACATCGTCTGCCTCCAGGAAGTCATGCTCCGCCGCAACGCCCGGCTGATCCGCCGTGCCGCTCCCGCATACCGGCACTTCGCCTACTCGGGAAGGGGCCTGCTCAAGGGCGGCCTGGTGCTGTTGTCCCGGTGGCCGATCGGCCGGTGGCGGTTCGTGCCGTACCCGATGACGGGCCCGGTGCGCGGTGAACTCCTCATGCGCAAGGGTGCCCAGATGGCGTCCGTCACCACCCCGGACGGTGAACTGGTCGTCGTGAACACCCACTTGTCGGCCAACCGCGACGACGACTGGTCACCCACGAACCGGTACACGCGGATCGCGCGGGCCGAACTGGCCCGGCTCACCGAACTGATCGCGGACATCGGCCCGTCCCTGCCCGTCGCCGTGGTCGGTGACCTGAACCTCCCGCGCGACTCGGAGGCCCTCGCCGACTTCGTCGCCACGGCGGGGCTGCGCGACATCCTCGCCGGTGACACGCGTCCGACCTACCGGCCCACACCTCGATGGCCGTCGCCGCCCGCCCTGGACCACGTACTGGTCCGGGCCGCAGCCGGCGAGACACTGACCGGCGGCGCCGACTTCGTGTTCCAGGACACGGTGACACTGGACGACGGCCGTCAGGCCTACCTGTCCGACCACTACGGCGTGCAGGCACAGCTGATCCGGTCGGAGTGAACCGAACCATCCCAGATGCGCGTGCTGATGCCCACCACGGTTTGCGCACCGGCCATGCACCTGGCCTGCCGAAGGTCACGCCATGCCCCGGCCCGTCTGATCAGGCGCCATCAACCTCGGCCTGGTCATTTCCCTGAACTTGTTGCCGAGCTGCACTCGTGGCGACGATGTCGATGGCGACTCGAAGCGGTGTCTCCGCGTTGCCGAGCAACGCACGGGTGATGGCGATGGCTTCGATGGTGCCCGTACCGCGCTCGGCCAGGAAGGCCTGAACGGCCTCCATCCCGTCATTCTCGAGGACGGGCCGGCACTGCTCGACCAGGGCGACCCAGCGTGCGGCCTGCTCGGGGCGTAGTCCGCTGAAGTGGTCGAACATGGCTTCTTCTCCTTGCTGAGCCGATGGGCCCATAGGCGTCTGCGGTCGGCCGGCTGCGACGCCTTGGATGCACCGCCGGGGGAGGCTCCTGGTGCTCCCGGTGCTCCCGGTGCTCCCGGTGCTCCGGGACACCGAACTCCTGTTCCGCGCCTACGCCGGCCCTTACGAAGGCGGGGCAGGCGAGAGGTGCGGGGCGAGGACGGCGGCGACGGCCTCGTCGAGGGTGGTGGCCGGGTGACCGAGGACGCGCCGCAGATCGCCGGTCTGTCGCTCCAGCGCGCCACCACGGACCTGCTCCTCCAACCAGCCCTGGGCGCCGGGCGCCCGGCCGGACCGGTCCCGGCGCACGACGGGTCTGCCGTAGAGACGGCTGAGCGTGTCGGCGAGCTGGTCGTAGGTCCACAGATCGCCGGTGAAGTCGTAGGCGCGGCCGAGGTGGCCGTCCTCGGTCAGGACGCGGGCCGCGGCCTCGGCGAGATCGCTGCGCAGGGCGGTATTGATACCGCGCCCGCCCGTGCCGTCGGTCAGCTCGCCCGAGGCGACGGCGTCGCGCAGACCGGGGTTGATGAACGCCTCGCTGTAGAAGGGGTGGCGCAGCAGCGTGTGGGGCAGCCCGCTCGCCGTCAGGGTGCGCTCGGTGGCGTGGTGAGCGGCGGTGACCCCGTCGGCCTGGGTGTCGGCCCCCAGGAAACTGGTGTAGACGATCGAGCCGACTCCGGCGTCGAGGGCTGCGTCGACGGCTGCCCGGTGCTGGGCGGCGCGTCGGGAGGGGTCCAGCTCGGGGGAGGAGATCAGCAGCAGCCGGTCGGCTCCCTCGAACGCCGTACGGAGCGTCTGAGGCGCGTCGTAGTCACCGGGACGGACCGTCACCCCACGGGCGGCGAGGTCCGCGGCCCCGCCGGGATCGCGCACCGCGGCTGTGACACGGCCGACGGGACACCGATCCAGCAGCCGGTCGATGACCAGCCGACCGAAAGCCCCCGAGGCGGCCGACACGACAATCATGCACAACTCCCTTATGCCGCCCGCTCCGAACGTCCGGCTCACCATCTGCGAACAGCGAACGAGGCGTCAAACCCTTTTCCACCGGGACCGGCCCGCGCTCCGCCGTGTCCCACGCCGTCTGCCGTCTGCCGTCTGCCGTCTGCCGTCCGAGGCCCCGTACTGGCAGAACGTACTGGCAGAACGTCGCCTCCACGACGGTGACGGAATCCGCCGAGCCCTCCGGGCCTACGCTCGTCGACATGATCGAGGTTCCGCACGCACTCGCCGACCGTCTCGCCCGGCACGGTGGGGAGGCCGGCAGGGCCTTCGCCACGGCCCTTCCCGACCTCGCCGGAGAATTCCTGGACCGCTGGGAGCTGACCCCCGGCGGCCCCCCGATGCACGGCTGGAGCGCCCTCGCGCTGCCCGTCACCGGCCCGGACGGTGCGGAATCCGTGCTCAAGCTCCAGGTCCTCGACGAGGAGACCGTGGGCGAACCGGTCGCTCTCCGGGCCTGGGACGGCGCCGGTGCCGTACGGCTTCTGCGGCACGACCCCGCCACCAACACCATCCTGCTGGAGCGCTTGGACCCGGCGCGCGACCTGACGTCCGTCGAGGACCCGCGGGAGGCGGTCCGGCTCCTCGCCGGACTGCTGGCCCGGCTCACCGCGCTGCCCGCGCCCGCGGGGCTGCGCGGGCTCGGGGACGTCGCGGCGGACATGCTCGCCGAGGTGCCGGACGCCCTGCCACTGCTCGGCGACGAGGACGAGCGTCGGCTCCTCGCGGACTGTGCGGCGGCTGTGCGGGAGGTCGCCGGCGAGCCCGGGGACCGGCTCCTCCACTGGGACCTGCACTACGAGAACGTGCTGGCCGGCGACCGCGAGCCCTGGCTCGCCATCGACCCCAAGCCGCTGGCCGGAGACCCCGGCTTCGATCTGATGCCCGCGCTCGACAACCGCTTCGACCCCGCCGCCGCCGAGATCCGGTGGAGGTTCGACCTGCTCACCGACGCCCTCGGGCTCGACCGGGAACGCGCCCGCGCCTGGACGCTCGCCCGGGTGCTCCAGAACTCCCTCTGGGACCTGGAGGACGGTGAACCCGGGCTGGCGGCGGAGCAGACGCGCGTGGCGAGGGTGCTGCTGGGGCGGGAGTGAGTGCGAGCCGAGGGATACGGGACCGCCGGGCATGGCGAGCCCTCGAAGATCGAAGAGACGCCCCCTAGACCGCCGGAAGGTCGGCCCAGCGTGTGATCCCCTCGGTGCCTACGCGTACGCCGCAGCGGGCAGCCAACGCGGTGACGATGTCGATGCCGCGGCCGTGTTCGTCCGGGTCCGAGGCTCCCCACCCGTCACCGGCGAGAACGGGTCCGGCGTCGGTCACTTCCACGCGCAGGGCCCCACGTCCGTCGACGCGGACCCACGACAACCGCAGCGTCGCCGGTGGCAGGGCGTGGACCAGTGCGTTGGTCAGGAGCTCCGAGACCACCAGGAGCGCGTCCATGACGGCGTCGGGAGACAGGCCCCAGTCGGCGAGTATGTTGCGGACCCGCCCGCGGACGGCGGGAACGGCCCCGGGGGCGTGAGGCACGGGGCACACATGATCGACAGCGTCGACGCCGAGGCGATCGACTGCCTTGGGGCCGACGATGTTGAGCTGGGCGGCCATCTGCCCTCCTCGACGAACGGTGCCGGCGGGTGCCGACGTGACGCACGCTATGAAGTGGAACGTAACCGGTCAATAAACGTCGGTCGGCATTACCGAACGCAAGTCGAGATCGGGAGAAACCGCCCTGCCATGGCCGCTGTGGGACGGGGAAGCCGGATCTAGAATCGCGGTATGGCCGGTCCCGTCCAGTCCATCGAACGGGCGGCGGCAATCCTCCGCCTGCTCGCCGCGGGCCCCCGTCGGCTCGGGCTCGGGGAAGTGGCCGTCTCGCTGGGGCTGGCGAAGGGGACGACCCACGGCATCCTGCGCACCCTCCAGCACGTGGATTTCGTCGAGCAGGACGCGGCGACCGGAAAATACCAGCTCGGGGCGGCCCTCCTGCATCTGGGCACCAGCTACCTCGATGTGAACGAACTGCGATCGCACTCGATCAACTGGGCCGACGCCCTGGCCGCCCGCAGCGGCGAAGCGGTCCGCCTGGGCACTCCCCTGGAAGGCAGAGTGCTCGTCATCCACCACGTCTTCCGGCCGGACGACACCCTCCAGACCCTGGACGTGGGTGCACTGCTGCCCCTGCACGCGTCCTCGCTCGGAAAGGTGCTGCTGGCGTTCGGCACCGCGAACCTCGATTCGGCGGTCGATGCCGGGCTGGAGGCGTACACCCGGCACACCCTGGCCAGTGCGGACGAGCTGACCCATGCCCTCGCCGAGATCCGGGAGAACGGCTGGGGCGCCGAAGTACAGGAGATGAGCATGGGGGAAGCCGGCGTCGCCGCGCCCATCAGGGGGCACGGCGGCCTCGCGGTGGGCGCCATCGGCGTGTCCGGCCCGGTCGAGCGGATCTGCGACGCCAGGGGCCGGCCGGAACTCAAGCTGCTCACCCTGCTCCGTGAGACCGCCCGGGCGATCTCACGAAACCTGGGAGCCGCCCGCTGGTAGGTCCCACGGGCAGCGCATCTCCACGCATCGGAAGGCGGTCCGGATCATGGTCGAACGGTATGTGATGTCCATCGACCAGGGCACCACCTCCACCCGGTGCATCCTCTTCGACCACCGCGGGCGACTGGTGTCCGTGGCCCAGCGCGAGCACCAGCAGTTCTTCCCGAAGCCCGGCTGGGTCGAGCACGACGCCCTGGAGATCTGGCGCAATCTGCGACGCATCGTGCCCGAGGCCCTGTCCGGCGCGGGCGACGGCGTCGCCGCCGAGGCCGTCTCCGCCCTGGGCATCGCGAACCAGCGGGAGACGACCGTCCTCTGGGACCGCCGGACCGGCACCCCGCTGAGCAGGGCGATCGTCTGGCAGGACACCCGGACGGCCCCGCTCGTCGAGGACCTGCGCAGCGACCCGGGCGACGCGTTCTTCCTGGAACGCTGCGGCCTGGCGCCCTCGACCTACTTCTCCGCACCACGGATCCGCTGGCTCTTCGACCACACGCCCGGACTGACACAGCGGGCCGCGAACGGCGACATCCTGTTCGGCACCATGGAGTCCTGGCTGATCTGGAACCTCACCGGGGGGACGGCGGGAGGCCGCCACATCACCGACGTGACCAACGCCAGCCGCACGATGCTCATGAACATGGCCACGCTCGCATGGGACGAGGAACTGCTGGGGTTCTTCGGGATTCCGCACGCGATCCTGCCCGAGATCCGGTCCTCGGCGGAGTGGTACGGCGAGGACCGCTCGGTGCTCCCCGGCAGGCCCATCACGGCCGCCCTCGGTGATCAGCAGGCCGCGCTCTTCGGGCAGACCTGCTTCTCCCCGGGCGAGGCGAAGTGCACCTACGGAACCGGCAGCTTCCTGCTGCTCAACACCGGCACCGACGTCGTCCGGTCCAGCAATGGACTGCTCACCACCGTCGCCTACAAGCTCGACGAGCAGCCCGCGGTCTACGCGCTGGAAGGCCCGATCGCCGTCACCGGCGCCCTGGTCCAGTGGTTCCGCGACCGGCTGGAACTCATCAGCAGTGCACCGGGCATCGAGACCCTCGCGCGGACCGTCGAGGACAACGGCGGCTGCTACATCGTCCCGGCGTTCTCCGGTCTCTTCGCACCCCACTGGCGCAGCGACGCACGCGGTGTCATCGTCGGCCTGACCTCTTACATCACCAAGGGGCACCTGGCCAGGGCGGCGCTGGAATCCACCGGCTGGCAGACGAAGGAGGTCGTCGACGCCATGAACGCCGACTCCTCGCTCACTCTGCGAGAGCTGAAGGTCGACGGTGGCATGACGTCCGACAACCTCCTCATGCAGATCCTGGCCGACGTCCTCGACGTGCCGGTGGTGCGGCCCATGGCGGCCGAGACCGTCTCCCTGGGCGCCGCCTACGCCGCAGGGCTGGCCGCCGGCTACTGGGCGGACCTGGAGGTGCTGCGCGGCAACTGGCACCGGGCGGCCCAATGGCTGCCGGACATGGACCCCACGCGACGGGCATCGGAGTACGAGAACTGGCAACGGGCCGTCGAACGGTCCTTGGGCTGGATCAGACCGTCGAACGGCCCCTAGCGTTCCGGCCGGAATTCTACATTTCTCCAGGTCAACGGCTTGATTGATGCCGGGGATGCGGCGGGGGTCCGGGGTGCGCGGGATCGTGGTCGTCGACCCGTGCGGGCGGTGGGAGGCGTCCACGCCCACCGCTCCAGGGCGAGCGCTTCCCGCAATTGCGCACCGCAGGAGGGAGTGCGGGCCCACGCGTCACCGCGGATCCACCTCCTCCAGTCATCGCGCACCGGCTCCGGTATCCGCCGGCGGAGTTCGGCTCGTGTGGCCGGAAGTCGCCCACGCTGGGCGAACAGATAGTTACGCGCTGGTAACTTGCGGGTGTTGAACAAGATCGGAGGCGTGACCGACCACGCCCCGGCCGGAGCCACCCCCCAGTCAAGGAACCACATTGGCACGCACCGTCCGTACGACGGCCCTCGTCTCCACCTCGGCCCTCGCACTCGGCTTCTCCCTCATCGCCGCCCCCGCCCCCGCGTCCGCCGCGGATGCGCCCACGCCGCACCTGGACGTGGTCGAGCAGACCCTGCGTCAGGTCTCGCCCGGCCTGGAGGGCTCGGTCTGGGAACGCACCTCCGGCAACCGGCTCGGCTCCTCCGAGCCCGGCGGCGCCGACTGGCTGCTCCAGACCCCCGGCTGCTGGGGCGACGCCACGTGCGCCGACCGGCCCGGATCGCGCCGTCTCCTGGAGAAGATGCGCCAGGACATCGCCGGCGCCCGCCAAACGGTGGACATATCGACGCTGGCGCCCTTCCCCAACGGCGGCTACCAGGAGGCGATCGTCGCCGGCCTCAAGGAATCCGCCCAGAAGGGCAACCGGCTCAAGGTGCGCGTCATGGTGGGCGCCGCGCCGATCTACCACTCCACGGTGATCCCGTCGTCCTACCGCGACGAGCTGCTCGCGAAGCTGGGCCCGGCCGCCGCGGGCAACATCACCCTCAACGTGGCCTCGATGACCACCTCGAAGACCGCGTTCTCCTGGAACCACTCCAAGCTCGTCGTGGTGGACGGCAGTTCGGTGATCACCGGCGGCATCAACTCCTGGAAGGACGACTACCTCGACACCTCCCACCCGGTGAGCGACGTCGACCTTGCGCTGTCCGGGCCGGCCGCGGGCTCCGCGGGCCGCTACCTGGACTCCCTGTGGGACTGGACCTGTCGCAACAAGAGCAACTGGAGCTCGGTCTGGTTCGCCGCCTCGCCCGGAGCGGACTGCATGCCCACCCTGCCCCGCCCCGCCTCCCCGGACGGTGGGGGCGACGTGCCCGCGATCGCCGTCGGCGGCCTCGGTGTGGGCATCCGCCAGAACGACCCCACCTCGTCCTTCCGCCCGGTCCTGCCCACGGCCGGCGACACCAAGTGCGGGATCGGCGTGCACGACCACACCAACGCCGACCGGGACTACGACACCGTCAACCCGGAGGAGAGCGCCCTGCGCGCCCTGGTCTCCAGCGCGACCTCGCACATCGAGATCTCCCAGCAGGACGTCCACGCCACCTGCCCGCCACTGCCCCGCTACGACGTACGCCTCTACGACGCCCTCGCCGCGAAGCTCGTGTCCGGTGTGAAGGTCCGCATCGTCGTGAGCGACCCGGCGAACCGCGGCACGATCGGCAGCGGCGGCTATTCGCAGATCAAGTCGCTCTCCGAGGTGAGTGACGCCCTGCGCGGCCGGGTGACGGCGCTGACCGGTGACGCGGGCCGGGCGCGCACCGCCCTGTGCGAGAACCTCCAGCTGGCCACGTTCCGCGCTTCCGACCAGCCGACATGGGCGGACGGCAAGCCGTACGCCCAGCACCACAAGCTGGTCTCGGTCGACGGATCGGCCTTCTACATCGGCTCCAAGAATCTGTACCCGTCCTGGCTGCAGGACTTCGGGTACGTCGTCGAGAGCCCGGCCGCGGCCGGACAGCTGAAGAGCGACCTGCTGGACCCGCAGTGGCGGTACTCCCAGGCCACCGCGACGTACGACTACGCCCGCGGCCTCTGCCAGGGCTGACGGCCCCGCCCCGCCCCACCTCGCCCCGCCCTGCTGGGGCGGGGCGCTTGTCGCGGGGAGCGGCAGGGCGAAACGGCCCGGTGCGGGTTGGTGCCCATACTCGGGCTGGAGACCTTGAGGGTCGGCGAGGGCGTCGTACGTGTCGGGACCGCGGGCGTGAGGGTGGGATGATCCTGTTCTCTCCGGTACGCCTGGCGACGCCCTGTGTGCCGGACCGCCGGTGACCGACGAGGAAGACGAAGGATCGATGACGCTGAACGTGGGCCAACGGGTGCGGCTGGCGGCGGATCTCCGGTTGGCCGGGTCGGTGATCCCGGCCGGGGAGCCCGCGCAGGAGACGGGCGTCTTCGCCGCCTCTCTGGCCCTGGCGGCAGGCGTCGAGGGCACCGTCGAGCGTGTGGACGAGCATCACCGGCAGCAGAGCCGGGAGGTCCGCGAGTACCTGCGCCTCAAGTCGCTCCTCGACGACTTCGGCCACCAGATGCCGCCGGCGAGCCGAAAGCAACTGGAGGAGCAAGTGGGGGCCTTGGAAGAGCAGTGGGTCGCCTACCAGCGACAGATGCTCCGCGTCACGGTCCGCGTCCGGCTCGACAACGGATTCGTCCTCGACGACGCCCCCGAGGAGACGTTCGCCTCCGCCTGATCAGGCGTCGGGGCCCTCGCTTCGGTGGCACGTACGATGTGCGCGGGAGCAGGGGAAGGGACCGGTATGGCTGGGGAAGCGCGGGAGCGGCTGCTGGGGGAGCTGGCCGTCGTGTCGCGGCGGTACATGGCCTCGTACGCGCTGTTCAACCAGGCACTGGCCGACCATGTCGGGCTGCATCCGACGGATGTGCAGTGCGTGAATCTGCTCAGCCTGGAGAAGGGGCCGGTGACCATCGGGCGGATCGCCGAGATGACGGGGCTGACGACCGGGTCGGCGACACGGCTGGTGGACCGGCTGGAGAAGGCGGGCTACGTCGTGCGGGAGCGCGACCGGGTCGACCGGCGCCGGGTGCTGGTGGCGACCGTACCGGAGAAGATCGCCGGGTTCGGCCGGATGTGGGAGCAACTGGGCGGCGGCTGGTACGCCCTGTTCGAGGGGCTCGACGACGCTGAGGTCGCCCTGATCATCGGCCACATGCGGCGCACGGTCGACTTCAGTGCCGAGCAGGTCGCTCGGTTGCGGTCCGGGGACTTTCAAGAGGCCTCGGACGAGGTGTCGTAGCGCTCGCGTGCCTCGACGACCTCCTCGATGTGGTGCTCCGCCCAGTCCTTGACGGCGGTGAGCAGGCAGCTGAGATTGTCGCCCAGCCGAGTGAGTTCGTAGTCGACGCGCACCGGGACGGACGGGGTCACCGTGCGGGAGACGATGCCGTCGCGTTCCAGTGAACGCAGTGTCTGCGTCAGCATCTTGGGGCTGACGCCAGCGATCTTGCGGCCGAGGTCGCTGTAGCGCATCGGTCCGTCCGCCTCGGCGAGCGCGCTCACGATCAGGCTGACCCACTTGTCGCTGATGCGGTCCAGGAGCTGGTTGGTGGGGCAGCTCTTGATGAACGCGTCGTACTCGACACGGGCCTGTTGGCGCCGTTGGGCCGCTGTCGTGGTCGCCATGACTCACCTCCGGGTGAGGTACGCACCTTCAGGTGCCTACTTACCCATGGATAGTAACTCTTCCTAGGGTTGTTGCAACGGGAAAGAGTCCCGTGGATGACCTACTGATGGGGTGAGCTGGGATGCGTGCAGCGGTTGTGTCGTCGTTCGGTGGTCCGGAAGCCGTCGAGATCGTCGAGGTCGCGTCGCCGGAGCCGGGGGCGCGGCAGGTGCGGATCAAGGTGTCGGCCGCGGGGCTCAATCCCGTGGACGCCGGGGTGCGCGCGGGTGGGTTCGGGGGCGCGGGGAAGCGGCTGGGGCTCGGCTGGGACGTGGCCGGGGTCGTGGACGCCGTCGGGGTCGCCTCGGGGTGGAGTGTGGGCGACGAGGTGGTGGCACTGGCCTACGGGACGGCCAAGCCTCTCGGTACGCATGCCGATCAGGTGGTGGTCGACGCCGGTGCGGTGGCCGTGGCCCCCCGCTCGGTCGACGCGGTGCACGCGGCGAGCCTGCCGCTGAACGCCCTGACCGCGGCCCAGGCCCTGGACGGTCTGGGCCTGGAGCCGGGCCGGAGTCTGCTGGTCACCGGGGCGGCGGGGGCGGTCGGCGGATACGCCGTGCAGCTTGCCGCCCGGCTCGGCGTGCACGTGACCGCGCTGGCCCGGGAGGGGGACGAGGAACTCGTACGATCCCTGGGTGCCGACCGGTTCGTGTCGGGCGGGGTGGCTCCGGTGAGCGTGGACGCGGTGCTGGACGCGGCGATCCTGGGCGAGGACGCGCTGGAGTGGGTGCGGGACGGGGGTGCCTTCATGGGAGTGATCCCGGGAGCCAACCCGGTGTCCGTGCGCGGCGTGCGGACCGGTGCCGTGGAGGTCGCTGCCGACGGCGCCCGGCTCTCGGAGCTGGTGGCGCTGGTCGACGAAGGGGCGCTCACGACCCGGGTCGCCGAGACGTACGCGCTCGACGAGGTCGTCAAGGCGCACGCGCGGCTCGCGGAGGGCGGGCTGCGGGGCCGGCTCGTCCTCGTTCCGTAGGGCCTGGCCGGTCGGTCACGGTGGAGCGGGCCGAGGGTGCCGGGTCGGTACCACACCCCCGCGGCCGCGCCGTGATCGACCGGACAGGTCTCAGTGGTGCTGCTCCTCCGGCGCCTTGAGCGGCAGCAGGCGTACGAGGGGGCAGCACAGGAGCGTGATGGCCGCGACGACGGTGAGGCTCACGACGGTGGCGCGGTCCGCGCCGCCGTCGGTCCTGAAGTACACGGCGGTGACGGCGGCGGCCCCGATCGCGTTGGCGAGCTGCTGGACCGCGCCGAGCGAGCCGCCCGCGCTGCCGGCCTCCTCGGGTGCGATGTCGCCGACGGTGACGTCGTAGAGCGAGCCGAAACAGGCACCCATGCCCAGGCCGATGACGAGGAGCGGGGGGACCAGGGCCCAGCTTCCGGTGTCCGTGCCGGAGACGGCGACCAGGGTCAGGAGGTGGGCGGTCCCCGCGAGCGTGACGAGGAAGCCGACGAGGACGAGGCGGCGGCCCAGGCGGGCGATCAGGCGGTAGCCGGCGATCGAGGCGATGACGATGCCCGCCGACAGGGGCATCAGGGCGGTCGCGGCACCCGCGGGGGAGCGTCCGAGGCCCAGCTGGAGGAAGAGGGAGATGACGTAGAGGAGTCCGGCCACCGCCGCGAAGAAGACGATGCCGAGGAGCAGTCCCGACGTGAAGCCGCGGTTGTGCAGGAGAGAGGGCCGGATCAGGGGGCTGGACGCGGTGCGCTGACGGTGGCAGAACGCCCCGAAGAGCGCGAGGCCGGCGACCAGCAGAAGGACAGGGAGCGCGGTCCAGCCGTGGGCCGCGCCCTCGATGAGGCCGGCGAGCGCGGCGAGCATGGTGGCGCCGAGGAGGGCGGAACCGGGAACGTCGACGGTGGTCGTACGGTCGCCGGTGTCGCGGGGGAGCAACCGGGCGGCGGCGAGCAGCGCGGCGCCGCCGAGCACGATGTTGATGAGGAACATCGCGCGCCAGCCGAGGCCTGCCGGGTCGGCGTCGATGAGGAGCCCGGCGAGGATCGGGCCGCCGACGGCGGACAGGCCCATCACCGGCCCGAACAGGCTGTACGCCTTGCCGATCTCGTTCCGTGGCCAGGTCGCGCCGAGGATCCCGAAGCCCTGCGGAATGACCAGCGCGCCGAAAGCGCCCTGGGCGAGGCGGGCGGCGACGAGGACTTCCGGCGTCGGCGCGAGGCCGCAGGCGACCGAGGCCGCGGTGAAGCCGGTGAGGCCGGTCAGGAAGAGCCGGCGGCGGCCGTACTTGTCGCCGAGCCGCCCGCCGAGGACGAGCAGGACGCCGAGCGCGAGGGCGTAGGACGCGCCGAGCCACTGGAGGAGGGCGGGACCACCGCCGAGGTCGCGGGTGATGGTCGGGGCCGCGATGTTCGTGATGGTGCCGTCGAGGAGGTCCAGCACATCGGCGGCGAGGACGACGCCGAGGATCGCCCAGCGGGTGCGGGCGGGCGGATGGGCGGGCGAGCGCTTCGTTTCATCTGTGTCATACAATATCTGCGTCACGCAGATAAATGTCGGGCATGGGCCGGGGGCCGGTCAAGTGATTTGAGGCCACGGTCCCTCAGAGGGCTCACCCGCCACCGCGTGCCACAACAGGAGACGGGACACCGGAACGCGTCACGACGGGGACGGCAGCCGGGTCACGCGGTCGAGGCGAGGGCGGCCGTACGCCGCCGGCCGGACAGCGCGGCGGAGAAGGCGTCCGTGACCCCCGTCAGCGCCTCCGCCGAGGCCGGAGCCACCACCGCCCTACCGTCCGGGCCCACGGAGATGTCCTTGTCGAGGACGAACCAGCCCGGCACGATGTGCGCGGCGCCCATCGAACTCAGCACCGGACGCAGGGCGTAGTCGATGGCCAGGACGTGCGCGGTGCTGCCGCCGGTGGCCAGCGGCAGCACCGTCTTGCCGGTCAGGGCGTACTGCGGGAGCAGGTCGAGCAGCGCCTTCAGCACACCCGAGTACGCGGCCTTGTACACCGGGGTGCCGATCACCACCCCGTCGGCCGCTTCGAACAGGGCTGCCGCCCGGACGATCGCCGGATGCGAGAAGTCGGCCCCGAGCAGCGCGTCGGCGGGGAGCGTCCGCACGTCGAGGGCGGTCACGTCGTGGCCCTGGAGCCGGAACCGGTCGTCGAGGTGACGCAGCAGGCCGGTGGTGCGCGAGGTGGCGGACGGACTTCCGGACACGGACAGGATGGACGGCATGACAGATCCTTCGGGATCGGGGAGGGCGGGTGAAGGGAGGTCGGGGGACGTCAATGACGATCCGTCAGGGATGTGCGGGCGCAGGGTTCACCACGCGCTCGTCTCCACCGCGACCAGGGGCCGCAGATCGTTGCGCAGGGTCTCCAGGAACGTCACCACCTCCGCCGCCACCGAGCGGTGCTGAAGGTCGTTGAGGACGTCGTGATGGGCACCGTGCACCACGGAGAGACGGGCCTGGGGCAGCGCCTTCGCCAGCCGGCCCAGGGCGGCGCGGTCCGCGAGCGGATCGTCGTCACCGACCAGCAGCAGGGCGGGCACCGGGACGCCGCCGCCGTACGCCGCCGTCAACAGCGCCTCGGGCAGGGGATCGTCGAGCAGGCCGCGCCGCACCTCGATGTCCTGGGAGAGCGTGCCCCGGTGGGTGGGGCAGGACGTGCGGGCGTCGAGTTCGTCGTCCCAGCCGCCCCCGCCGAGGACGGTTCCGTGGCCGGGCAGGCCCGCGAGGACCACGGCGTGCGGCGGACGGGCGGGGGAGACCTGCGGGTGCGCCAGCAGCGCGGCGACGGCCACGGCGCCCGCGTCCGCGCCCACCAGCACGACGGGCTCGGCGACCCCGTTCTCGCCCGCGGTGCCCTCCACCGCCGCGTCGAGCCGTGCGGCGAAACGGTCCAGCACGCTGTCCGGGTCATCGCCGTCCAGGTCGGGGGCGTCCACGACCCGGACCCGGTAGGCGTCGGCGGCGAGCCGGCTGCCCAGACGCCGGTACGTCGCCCGGGTCTCGCCCCGGCCCGGCACCACGACGACCGTGCCCCGTACGAGAAGGCCCTCGGGCCCGTGGTGGTCGGTGTACTCGCTCATGTCAGACTCCTGCCGAAGACGGTGCGGGTGCGGACGAAGGGGCGGTGCGCCGGGCGGCGGCCGTCGAGGTCCCGGCCCCCTGTCCGAGGAGATGGTCGAGCAGGGCGCCGGCCCCCTCCTCGGGGAGCCGGGCCCCGCGCCAGGCGACGTGCTGGTCAGGGCGGATCAGTACGTTGGGGCTGTCGTAGACGGCACGGGCCGCGGGGTCGGTCAGATGGACGACCGTGAAGGGCAGGGAACGGGCGGCCGCCTCTTCGGTGAGCGCCCGCTCGACGGTCCTGTCCTCGCTGAGGACGAGCAGCCCGAAGGAGTGGCCGAGCCGGTCGTACAAGGTGCCGCCGGCCGGGTCCACCGGGCCGTCGGGCGCGCGGTGGCCGGGACGCGGGTCGTCCTCGTAGACGTCCGCGCGCCAAGGCCGTTCGGAGCCGGACTGGCCGGGCTCGTACCAGATCACCGACGAGGCGTCGTAGCGCTCGTCGAGGGCGACACCCGCCCCGCCGAGGCGGTCCCGGCCCAGCCGGTCGCCGATCTCGGCGCGCCGCAGGGCCGCCTCGGGGCCCAGGTCCGTGTCGTCGGGGATACCGCCCGCGCGGATCTCGGCGAGGGTGTCCTCGGCGCGCCGCGACCGCTCCAGGGCGTGGTCGGCGACCCGCCGGTTGTGCGGGCGGCGCTCCTCGTCGTAGGAGTCGAGGAGGGTGTCGGGGGCCTGGCCGGCGAGGACCGCGGCGAGCTTCCAGCCCAGGTTGACGACATCCCCGATGCCCTCGCCCAGGTTGCCTCCGGGCGTGCGGACGTGAGCGGCGTCGCCGGCGAGGAGCACCCGGCCGCGGCGGAAGGTCTCGGCGATCCGGGTGGCGTGGTAGAAGGTCGTCGCGGAGACCAGTTCGAGGTCGAGATCGAACCCGAAGGCGGCCCGGGCGACGTCCAGCAGCTCCTTCTCGCCGGGCTCGTGGCCGAGCGGGTACGGCCCCGCGTACACCCGCCACTCGCGGGTGCTGACGGCGGCCAGGAAGCCGGACGCCCGGTGGTTGAACACGATGTTGGTGGCGCTCGGCGCCGCGCCCACACGTGCGGAGATGTCGCCGGTGCGCACGATCAGGCGCAGCCGCTTCTCCGTGGCGTGCTCGCCGTGCCGGGCGATGCCCGCCAGGCGGCGGGTGGTGCTGGAGCCGCCGTCGGTGCCCAGGGCGTAGGCGGCGCGAACGGTCCGGGAGGCACCGGAGAGGACGTCCGTGATCTCGGCGTCGACGCCGTCGGGGCCCTCGCGCAGAGCCGTCAGTTCCCGGCCGCCGCCCACGGGGACGCCCAGCTCGGCGAGACGGTCCAGGAACACCCGCTGGAACACCGTCTGCGGGCGGCGCAGGGCCTCGCCGACGCTGTGCCGGTCGCCTCCGTCGGGCCAGGCGGTGAACGTGGGGCGGGGCTGGGGTACCAGCTCGTGGCCGGCCAGGGAGGTGACCAGCCGGGTGCCCCGGTTCCATTCGGGCGGGTAGGTCCAGGCGTCACGGACCCGCTGGAGCAGCTGCCAGCGACGCAGGTGCTCGACGACGCGCGGGGTGTGCCCCATGGCCCCGGCGCGCACCAGGGTGGCGGCGTGGGCGCGGTCGACGACGGCCGTGCGTACGCCCCTGGCGGTGAGTTCCACGGCCGCGGCCAGGCCCACGGGCCCGGCGCCGACGATCAGCACATCGACGGCCGCGGGCGGTTCGGTGGTGGGGAAGCGGACGGTGTGGACGTCTCGTCCGCCCGTCGGGGACGGTTCGGTCATGGCGTGGTCCTCAGTCGTTCACGAGCTGCGGCCGGCGGGTGTGACGGTTGGCGGGCACGGGCAGCCCGAGGTTGCCGCGGAGGGTGTCGGCGGCGTACTCGGTGCGGTACAGGCCGCGCTTTTGCAGGAGCGGTACGACGCCGTCGACGAAGTACGCCAGTTCCTCCTCGGTGCGGAACGCGAGGTTGATGCCGTCGAAGGTGCCGGCCTCGAACCACCGCTCGACGGTGTCGGCGACGGTCTGCGGTGCCCCGACGAACGGAGACTCGCGGAACTGGTTGACGCTCTCCGCCACTTGGCGCAGTGTCAGGTTCTCCTCGCGGGCCCGGGCGATGAGCTGGCCGGCGCCGGTGCGGCCGCCCTTCTCCGCGAGGTGGGCGACGTCCGGGAAGGGCGCGTCCAGGTCGTGCGCGCTGAAGTCGTAGGCGCCGAAGGAGCGGCCGAGGAGGGCGAGGTTGCGGTCGAAGTCGTTGTCCTCCTCGAAGATCTCCCGCTCACGCAGTCGGGCCTTCTCGTCCGTGGCGGCGACGACGGGGCCGCCGTGGATGAAGATCTTGATGTGGTCGGGGTCGCGGCCGTAGGCGGCGGTGCGCCGCTTGATGTCGGCGTAGTACGCCTGAGCCTGCTCCAGAGTGCCGCCCGGCGCGTAGATGCCCTCGGCCACCCGGGCGGCGAGGTCGCGGCCCTCCTCGGACACGCCGGCCTGGAAGATCACCGGCTGGCCCTGCGGGGAACGGGAGAGGTTCAGGGGGCCGGCGACCTTGAAGTGCTCACCCCGGTGGTCGAGTTCGTGGAGCTTGTCGGGGTCGAGGAAGACGCCGCGGGTGACGTCGGAGGGGAAGGCGTCGTCCTCGTAGGAGTCCCACAGCCCGCGGGCGACCTGGACGAACTCCAGGGCGCGACCGTAGCGGGTGGCGTAGTCGAGGTGTTCGTCCAGGCCGAAGTTCCTGGAGGTGCCGGTGTCGAAGCTGGTCACCACGTTCCAGCCGGCGCGGCCGCCGCTGATGTGGTCGAGGGACGCGAACCGCCGGGCGAGGTTGAAGGGCGAGTTGTACGTCGAACTTGCGGTGCCCACCAGGCCGATGTGCCGGGTGTGGGTGGCGACCGCGGACAGCAGGGTGAGCGGCTCCAGCCGGTTGAGGTAGTGCGCCGGGTAGGTGGCGTTGATGAACTGGCTGTCCACGATGAACAGGGCGTCGAACAGGGCGTGTTCGGCGGCCTGGGCGAGGCGGATGTAGTAGTTGATGTCGATGCTGGCGTTCTTCGCGACCCGGGGGTCCTTCCACAGGCCGTGCTGGCCGGGGCCGCCGACGCCGTAGGGGTGGAGTGCGAGGTGGATGGTGCGGGACATGGCTGTTCCTGTCTGTCGTGGGCCGGGGCCCGCGGGGCTGGTGTCGCGCTTGGGGCCGGCGGGAGGATCAGTTGTGCAGCAGGGCGCGCAGGGCCTCGCGTTCGGCGCGGTCGGCCGGTGCGCTGCGCAGGGTGGGGGCCGAGCGCAGGAGCAGGCGTGTGTACGGGTGCCGGGGCCGGCCCACGACGTCGGCGGCGGCGCCGTCCTCGACCAGTTCGCCCCGGTAGAGCACGGCGATGCGGTCGGCGACGCCGGCGACGGAGCCCAGGTCGTGGGAGATGAAGACCAGGGCGACCCCGGCGCTGCGGAGTTCCTTGAGGATCTCCAGGATCTGGACGCGGTTGGCGGAGTCCAGGGCGCTGACCGGTTCGTCGAGGATGACCAGCCGCGGGTCGGTGACCAGGGCGCGGGCGACGGCGACACGCTGACGCTGACCGCCGGAGAGTTCGCCGGGCAGCCGGCCGAGCAGGTCCTCGGTGAGCCGGACGCGGGAGAGGAAGGCCCGGGCGCGGGCCGCCGCCTCCTCGCGCGGCACCCCCTGGACCAGCAGGGGTTCGGTCAGGGAGTCCTCGATGGTGAGGTCGGGGTCGAGACTGCGCAGCGGGTCCTGGAAGACGTACTGGACGACGCCCTCGCGGCGCAGGTCGCGCCACTGCCGCCGGCCGTAGCCGGTGACGTCGTGGCCGCCGACGACGATCGAGCCGGCCGACGGGCTCACCAGACCGAGCGCGGCGCGGGCCAGGGTGGACTTGCCGGAGCCGGTCTCGCCGATCACCCCGACGGTCTCTCCCGGTGCGACGGCGAGGGACACGCCCCGCAGTGCGGTGCGGCGGCCGTAGCGCACGTCGAGGCCGGTGATGTCGAGGACGGGACCGGCGGTCGGGGGGCCGCCGGGGGTGTGCGGGTGCTGTGTGGTGGTCACGCGGCCTCCTCGGGGGCGAGGAACCTGTCCAGGCCGTACTGCTCGTGCTCGGCGATCAGCAGCCGGGTGTAGGGGTGTTGCGGGTTGTGCAGCACCTGGGAGGTCGGGCCCTGCTCGACGACCTCGCCCCCGCGCATGACGAGCACCTCGTCGCAGAGCTGGGCGACCACGGCGAGGTCGTGGGAGACGACCACGAGCGCGAGGCCCGTGCGCTCGCGCAGATCCTCCAGGAGGTCCAGGATCTCGGCCTGGACGGTGACGTCGAGAGCGGTGGTGGCCTCGTCGGCGATGAGGATCCGGGGTCCGGCGGCGATGGCGGCGGCGATCAGGACGCGCTGGAGCATGCCGCCGGACAGCTCGTACGGGTACTGGCCGTGGACCAGTTCGGGGTCGCGCAGACGCACGGACCGCAGCAGTTCCACGGAGCGTGCGCGGGCCTCGCGCCGGGTGAGGCCCTTCTTCACCCGCAGGACCTCGGCGATCTGGGCGCCGACGCGCAGGGACGGGTTGAGGTAGGAGGCCGGATCCTGGAAGACGGCGCTGATGGTGGTGCCGCGCAGCTCCGTCCACTGGCGGGGGGTGAGTTCCGCGATCGGGGTGCCGTCGATCTCGACGGTGCCGGCGGTCACCTCGAAGGGGGGCGGCAGGATGCCCAGGGCGGCACGGCAGGTGAGGGTCTTTCCGCTGCCGGACTCGCCGACGATGCCGAGCGCCTTGCCCGGGGTGAGGTCGAAGCTCACCCCGTGGACGATCTCGCGGTCGCCCGCCGGATGGCCGATGCGGACATCGCGTACGGACAGCACCGGCCGGGTCGCAGCGGTGGCGCCGGCCGCGGCGTGCGAGGCGTGCGTCGTGGCAGGGCCGTCCGGCGCCGGGGAGTGGGGCGCGTGCGGGGCTTGCGGGTCGTCCGGCGCGGGGGAGCGCGGGTCGTGGGAGTCCGCGTCGTGGGAGTCCGCGTCGGGCGGTGCCGTGCGGGCGGTCTTCGAGGGCAGGGGTGTCACGAGGCACCTCCGAGGGGAGCGGGGCCGGCCGGCCCGGGACGGTGGGCGCGGGCCCTGCGCCCGTCGACGAGGGCGCGTCCCGCCTCGCCGGAGACGTCACGCACGGCGTCCGCCAGCAGGTTGGCGGCCCAGACCGTGGCCATGATCAGCACCGCGGGGGCGAGCGGTGCCCAGGGGCGGTGGCTGAGGTATCCGAGGTCGGAGGCGAGCAGTCCGCCCCAGGTGGGCGCGGGCGGCTGGACGCCGATCCCGAGGAAGGTCAGGCTCGAGACGATCACGAAGCCGACGCCGATGGTCTGGGCGAGCGCGACGGCGAGCGGCGGCAGGACCTTGGCCCAGACGTGCCGGCGCACGATCCAGCCGATGGAGGCGCCGGAGATCAGCGCCGCCTCGACGTAGGGGGAGCGGGCCACGGACAGTCCGGCGGCGCGGGCCACCCGGTAGAACAACGGTGAGACCAGGACGCCGGTGACCAGCATGGCCTGGGTGAGCCCGTTGCCGAGCAGCGCGATCACGGCGACGGCGAACAGCAGGAACGGCAGGGCGACCAGGGTGTCCGCCAGACGGAGGGTGAACCACTCGAAGGCCCGGCCGAGACAGACGGAGAGGATGCCGGGGACGGCCCCCACGACCAGTGCGGTCAGCGCCACTTCGAGCGCGCCGAGCACACTGACGCGGGAGCCGTCGAGGAGCCGGCTGAGCACGTCCCGGCCCAGGTAGTCGGTGCCCAGCCAGTGGGCGCCGGAGACGGGGGCGAGGGTGCTCTCGCTCGTGGCCAGCGGGTCCTGGGGCGCGAGCAGCGGACCGAACAGGGCGAGGAGGGCGATGACGGCGAGGACCGCCACCGCGATCCGGCCGGAGGTGAGGGACAGGACGCGGCGCACCATGGTTCACACTCCTCGCTGGGCCGCAGGCGTGACGCGCGCCAGCACCAGGTTGACGATCAGGTTGAAGGAGACGACCAGGACGATCGACACGACCAGGACGCCCTGGACGGCGGGGACGTCACCGGCCTGGGCGGCGTCGTTGGCGAACCGCCCGAAGCCCTGGAGGCCGAAGATCCACTCGGTGACCACGGAGGCGCCGACCAGGGAGGGGAACTTCAGCCCGAGGGTGGCCAGGGTCGGCCCGAGCGCGTTGCGCAGCACGTGCCCGAAGAAGATCCGCCGGGGACTGAGGCCCCGTACGACGGCGCCCGTCACGTAGTTCTCCCGGTAGGCAGCGACCAGGCCGGAGCGCAGTTGCCGGGCGACGTCGGCGACGACGTCGAAGCTCAGGGCGATCGCGGGAAGGGTGATGTGGGCGAGCCACGGCCCGAACCCCTGCTCGGCGGGGACGTATCCGGCCGACGGGAACAGGCCCAGTCCGACGGCGAACACGGCGACCAGCACGATGCCGACCACGAACGCCGGCATCACCGAGATCACGGTCACGAATCCGGTGATCGCGCGGTCGACCCAGGTGGTGCGCCGCAGACCGGCCACCGCGCCGAGGGCGAATCCCGTGACCACCCCGATGACCAGCGCGAAGGTCGCGACCGAGAGGCTCACGCCCAGGCCGAGGCCGATGAGGGTGGAGATGTCGGCGCCGTTGGTCCAGCTCGTGCCGAGCTGCCCGTGCAGGACACCGGAGAACCAGTCCCCGTACTGGACGAGGAAGGGCCGGTCGAGGCCCCATTCGGCCTCGATCCTCGCGACGGCCTCGGGGGTCGCGTCCTCGCCGAGCTGGATCCGTGCCGGGCTGAGCCCGCTCAGGGACCGCAGCGCGAACGTCACGAACGTCGCGACCAGGAACACCGGTACGAAGATGGCGACGGATCGGGTCAGGGTGACCAGGACGCGGCCCAGCGTGTGCCGCGTCCTGGCCGCCACGACCCCGCGACGGAGGGCAGGCCCGGCCTGTGCCTCGGTCGTCGTCATGGTTGCCCCTTGTCTGTGGGTGGTGGTCGGTTCTGGGTCGGGGGAACGGGGGTCAGCTGCCGGCGCCGATGGTCACGCCGGTCCAGTCGATGTGGGCCGGGTTCTTCGGCAGGCCGGAGATCGCCTTGCTCTTGGCGATGAGGTTGGGCGAGGAGTACGTGAAGACGAGCGCCTTGCTCTCCAGGCCGGCCCGGGTCGCGGACTGGAGCACCTGCGCGTAGTCCGGTGCGTCCAGCGGGGTCCGGCGGACCTTGGCGACCGCCGCCTCGAAGCCCTCGGGCTCGTACGGCGAGCTGAGGTTCAGCGGTCCGTTCGGGCCGAAGTGGGCGGTGAGGGTCTGGAGGGCGGAGTCACGGCCCGTGGTGCCGTAGAGCGAGAAGGTGAGGTCCTTGGCGAAGAACGGGGTGGCCCAGTTCTTGTCGATCTTGATGGTGACGGTGATGCCGACCTTCGCCAGCTGCGACTGGACGATCTCGGCCTGCGGGTCCTCCGCCGGGATCACCAGGTCCAGCTTGATGTCGCCGGACGGGTGACCCGCCTCGGCGAGCAGCTTCTTCGCCTTCGCCGGGTCGTAGGGGTAGGCGTCGGCCGACTGCGGGTCGTAGGCCACGTACCCCTCGGGGAACGGCTGGTCGGTCGTCTCGCCGTAGCCGAACGTCAGCTTGTCGACGAACTCCTGACGGTTGATCGCGTGGCGGACGGCGTCGACGACCCGGTCGTCGTCGAACGGCGCCTTGTTGATGTTCAGGCTGATGTTCGAGGCGTTGAAGCCGGGCTGGACGAAGACGTCGAGGCCGGCCTTCTTGGCGGCGTCCGCCTGGCTGGGGTCGATGTCGGCGAAGTTGTAGACGCCGGTCTGGAGGCCGGAGACGACCGTGGAGGCGTCGGGTGCCGAGGTGAGTTCCACGTCGTCGATGTGGATGTTCTCGGCGTCCCAGTAGTCCGGGTTCTTCTTCAGGACGGCCTTGGTGCCCGGGACGAGCTGGGTGACGATGAACGGGCCCGCGCCGACCGGGTTCCGGTCCAGCTCGGTGGGTGACTTCGCCGCCTTGGGGCTGGCGATCTGCAGGACGCGCTGGCCGAGCAGCTGAGGGATCTGGTAGTCGACCTGGGTGAGGTGGACCACCGCGTCCAGGCCGTTCGCCTCCACGGACTTGATGGACGTCAGGTCGCCGAAGAGCGCGGAGTTCTTCTGCTTCTGCGCCCGTTCGACGGCGGCCTTGACCGCGGTGGCGTCGACCGGCTCCCCGTCGCTGAACTTCAGGCCGGAGCGCAGATGGAAGGTGACCTGGTCGCCCTTGTCGTTGTACTCCCAGCTCTCGGCCAGGTCCGGGACCGCGTTGCCGTCCTTGTCGGTCCGGGTCAACGATGCGTAGACCAGGGCCAGTTCACGGAACTGCGCGCCGCTGCCCGAGACGACCGGGTCCCAGTGGGCGGGGAAGTAGGAGGAGGTCCACTTCAGCGTGGAGTTGCCGGCGGAGGCGGAGGCGCCACCACCGCAGGCGCTCAAGCCGGCGACCAGCGCGGTGGCGAGGCCGGTGCTCAGGGCCGCGGTGCGCAGGCGGCGGGCGCGGGCGGTTCGCGGGGTCGTTCCGGTGCGGCGGGGCGTGAGTCGTCCGGGCATCTCGTTCTCTCTTCGAGCGCTCCCGCCCGGGTCGGGCGGGGGAACGGCGGCGGGGAGGGTCCGTCGGCACGCCGTACACCGCCGTCCGGGCCCGTCAGGACATGCCGGTACGGCGCGTGGGCGGCTCGGCATGCCGGGTCGGGGCAGGGGACGTCGGTGAAGGCGACGGGAGACGGACCGGTGTGCGGCAGAGGTGGCACGGGGTACCGGCGCACGGCGGGTACGACGTGTACGCGGTATCCGAGGGGAGGCGGGGCAGCGGGCGCGGCGCGAAGGCCGGCGGCCGGTGCCGACCGTGAGGTCAGGCGCCTGCGGGCCGTGGGCGGCGGGCGGTCAGCGACAGAGAGCGCTGGAAGTGCGCCGCAGGTCCACGTAGCGGCACACCACGCCGGGGTGCGTCGTGAGCATGCTGCACATCCTGGGGGCAGCCGTGACCGGCTGTCAATGGACACCAAAAGGTGTCTCATTCGGTGGGACGGTGACTAACGCCAGGTCAGAGCCGGGTCAGGGCGCGGCAGGACGGCAGTGCGAGGCGGCGGGGTGCACCGCGGCCTCGTCCGGGTGCAGCCACAGCGGGCCGTTGCCGGTCTCCACCCGGAGCGCGCCGGAGGGGGGCCACGCGCCTGTCGTCAGCAGCCGGTGCTCCGGTCCGGTCAGGCTCCGGTAACGGGCCAGCGCCTCCTCCGGCGTGAGCGGCCGCGGCACACGGATCAGCCCCGGGCACAGCGCGTCGACGGCCGCCGCGTACTCCTCGTACGCCCGCCAGCCGGGCACCGCGAGATGCGCGCCGGGGGCCCGCACCACCAGGGTCGGCAGGGCGTAGCGGTACCCGTCGTCGGTCTCCTTGGCCGTCCCGGGGTGCGGCGACCCGCTCTGCGCCGTCAGCACCTCGGGCACGGGACGCCGGGCCTCGGCACGGTCCGCGCCCACCAGCGCCCGTACGGCGGGTGACGCCGCGTCGGCCGCCAGCCGCGCCCGGTCGAGCCCCGGCACCCCGTGAACTGCCGCCAGCGCCAGAGCGGGGGTGTCGGCGGGATCGCCCAGGACGAACACGGTCTCGCGCAGCCTGCGCAGCACCCGGTCGCCCACCTCGGCGCCCTGGCGTTCGGCGGCCTTGGCGAGCAGGGAGGCGGGCCAGGAACTCGCGGCCACCCGGTCCAGGCGCGCCGGGCGCGGAGCCCCGGTGTGCGCGGTGATCTCCTCGACGTACCGCGTGTACCAGGCCGTCTCGGCCGCGGGATCGGGCGGTGGGTCGTCGTCGTGGTCGAACAGGATGCAGCACACGCGGCGCCAGCGGACCCGGCCGTCCAGCGCCGCCCGCAGCCGGCGGAACACGGGCTCGGAACCCCAGGCCCAGGGGCACAGCGGATCGGTGTACTCCACCACCTCCACGGCCGCCCCTTCCGGGCGGCCGGCCGTCACGCGGCCCCCTGCCCGTTCAACGGCACACTGCCCACGGGCAGCAGCGAGGCGATGGTCACCCCGCCCAGGACCGCCGCCGCGTCCGCCTCGACCCGGCGCCACACCCCGGGCAGACCGGTCGCCGGGCCCGGATAGGCCAGACCGTCCAGCGGCTCGCCGCGCAGGGTGATCAGGTCGCCGTCGACGGCGCGGGCGACTTCCAGCAGGGTGATGTCATCGGCGGGCCGCCCGAGCCAGTACCCGCCCTCGCAGCCGCGCTGGCTGCGGACGAGACCGGCCCTGCGCAACTCGCCCACGACGGACTTCAGAAACCGGAACGGGATCTGCTGTGCGGAGGCGATGGCCTCACAGGTGAGCGGGCGGGAAGGTTCGCAGGCGAGCTCCAACAGGGCCCGCGTGGCGTAGTCCGCCTTCGCGGAGATATGCATGCGCACATCATGCCCGACAGGCCGTCCGCGGGAGCGGCTTCAGGCCGTTCCCGCCGAACGTTGCGGCAACATTGCCGCAGGTGAACCGTAATAGACACCTCTTGACATCCTTTTCGGGGCGCCTTTAGCGTCCGGCTCATGAGCGAGCCGCTGACAACCCCCGGTGAAGGCTTCCACCCCCATCTGCACGACGCCCCCGGGCCGTCGACGGCGCCCCTGCGCGCCCGTCTGCACCACATCCGCGCCGACGCCCTCGACGGCGGCACGGCCCAGACCGGCGGCATGCGCCGGTTCGCCGCGATCAGCGGGCGGACCGTGGGCTCCGAGAAACTGTGGATGGGCCAGACCCATGTCGCTCCCGCGACGTCGTCCTCCGACCACCACCACGGCGAGTCCGAGACCGCCATCTACGTGGTCGCCGGGCACCCGGAGTTCGTCTTTCTCGACGACTCCGGCGAACACCCCGAGGAGGTCCGGCTGCGCACCTCCCCGGGCGACTACATCTTCGTCCCGCCGTTCGTCCCCCACCGCGAGGAGAACCCCGACCTCTCCGAGGAGGCGGTGGTCGTCATCGCCCGCAGCACCCAGGAGGCGATCGTGGTCAACCTGCCCGGGCTGTACGCGCTTCCGGCCGAGGACACCTGACGACGGAACAGGCCGCTCCGCATCCAGCACCGGCCCAGGTCGGTCGGACCGCCCCTCCGAGATGCAACAGGCTTGCCACAGTGGGAACCTGCCCCACGTCCGCGGGCCGGGAACCCGGTGGCGTACATGACCACCATCGGGCACCCGGCCTGGTGTGCCTCTGATGCCGCGGTCATCGCTCCGACGGGAAGGCCCGACGGTACAGGTCGCGCATCTGCGGCTCGGCCCAGACGGTGCCGCCGCACATGCCGACCTCGCCGTCCCTGGCCGTGACGAGGTAGCGGTCACCAGCGGTGAAGGTCACGGACTCGAGGCCCTGAATGTGCTCCAGCGTCACGGTGGAGACGCCGGCGTCACCGCGGTACCAGTGCTTCACATGGAAGGTGACCCGGTCGCCGGTGACGGACGTGGCCGTGCCCTCGAACGCGGTGGAGTTCTTGCGCAGGATGCCGACCGTGGGTGCGGCGCACTTCGCGGAGCCGGCAGTTCCCTGCACGGTCAGGACGAGCGGTGCGGCCGACGGGGCAGAGGCAGGGGCCTGAGTGGTCTGCCAGGCGATGAACCCTCCTCCGGCCAGGACGGCGGCCGCGGCTGCGGACAGCAGTCGCGGCCGCAGGTTCCTCCGCGGCTTACCGGTGTCGACGGGAGCGCGAGTAGTAGTAGTGGTCATGGCAGCCTCCAAGAGCCGGTCGATGTCGGGAGGAGCCGTGGGAACCCGTGCCAAGTCAGCGGCCTGGAGCCGAGCCAGCAGTTCGTCCTCGTTCACCAGTTGCTCCTTCCTTCACCTGTCGCCTGTCCGGCGGGCGTGCCGATCTTTCGTTCGAGAATCGCGGCGAGCTTCTTCTTGGCCCGGTGCAACCTGATGCTCACCGCGTTGGGGCTCAGCCCGGTCACCTCGGCTATGGCGCGGGGAGTGAGTTCCTCCCACGCCCACAGCAGCACCACTTCCCGGTCGACTTCGCCCAGTGCGCCCAGTGCCGTGTGCAGCTCCTCGTGATCGGTCGTGTGCGGACTCGGCTGGGGCGGGGACGCGACGTGCAGCAGCCGTTCCACCAGCCGCAGCCGACGCCGGTCCGCTCGACGGGCGTTGGCCAGACAGCCTCGCGCGACGCCGTAGCACCACGGCAGCACGTCGTCGGCAGCCGGCGCAGCGTCCTTCGGCAGGCCCGGCACATCGTCCAGGCGGCGCCAGAGGACGAGCATGGTCTCGGCGAGAACGTCATCGACCTGGCCGGCATCGGCCCGCCGCACCAGATACCGGTGCAGTGGCTGCGCCACCACGCGGGCCAGCGCTTCATAGCGCCTCTCCCGGCAGCGGGCAGGCTCCTGATTCTGAATGGACTCCACACGCCTACCTGTCCGCGTCCTGGCCCCTTCTTTCACGTTCCTTCAAGGAGGGGAAGCAATGATCGCCTGATCATCACCTGCCGGTGGAAGGATGCGCCACCGGCGAGGTCGCCCCCGAACCGCAAACGTCACGCGTCTCGTACGACCAGGAATGGCAGCATGGCGCACATGTTGAACTACAACCTGGCAGTCCCCGATGTAGACGACGCCGGTGTCCTGTCCGCGCTGGTGGCCGAGGGCGACGAACTCGACGTCCTGGTCAGGGCAGTGGACGACTGGTCCCTACCGACACCGGCACCGAGCTGGACGGTCGCCCACCAGATAGCCCACCTCACGTGGGCGGACGCGAACGTGCTCAGCGCCTTACGCACTCCGGACGCGTTCGGCGCCGAGCTCGGGCGGGCGGAAGCCGAAGGCAGCGGGTACGCGGACAAGGCCGCGGCCGCGGGTGCGGCCAAACCGCGGTCGGCACTCCTGGACGAGTGGCGGGCCGGTCGAGCGGAACTGGCGGCGGCACTGCGCGACACGCCATGGAACCACGCATTCCCCTGGTACATGTCGAAGGTGACCCCCGCCTTGATGACGCCCCTTCGCCTGATGGAGACCTGGGCACACGGGCAGGACGTCTTCGATGCCGTGGGCGTGGCGCACCGCCCGACGGATCGACTGCGGCACGTGGCGTCGCTGGGGGTGCTGGGACGGGCGCTGTCCTTCGCCGCCGTCGGACTGCCGGAGCCGGCGGATCCCTTCCGCGTCGAGCTGACAGCACCTGACGGACGGACCTGGGCGTGGGGCCCCGAGGCTGCCGCGCAACGGGTACGGGGCGGCGCGATCGACTTCTGCCTGTGTGTCACCCGGCGTCGCCCCTGGTCCGAGACCGACATGACGGCGACCGGCGAGGACGCCCAGAAGTGGCTGGAGTTGGCCCGCGTCTTCCTCTGAAAGCGTGTCGGGGCGCAGGGACATGCGAGACGCGTGACGGTCGCGGTCTGCCCTCCGGTGACGGCTCCCGAGACGGCGACGTCACCGGTACCCGCGCGCCGTGGCCCACCCGCCTGCGGGCACGCTGTGAGCCTGCCAGACGCCGTGGTGGTGGGCCTCTCGAAGGGCCGAACCCTCGTCCTGGCCCGGCCTCGGACCTTCCGGATCGGGCCGCTGTTGCCGCTCACCGCCGAGGCCCGGCAAGGACCCGGCGGTGAACGGGCTGTCCGGACAGACGGCCCGCATGCGGGCAGCCGGTGCGCGGGCCTGCCGCGCTTGCGCCGGAGCCGCTGGAGTCAGGCGGTCACCGCGCGGCCGGTGGGGGATCTCCGCGCAGGGCGAGGGAGTGGTGGGCGCCCGCCGTGACGGCCTGGACCTTGGTGTTGGCCGTGGTGGGGAGCGTGTTCAGGCCCGTGCTGTTCGCCTTCCACTCGATGGCCCGGCCGCTGTCGAGCAGAGCGACGATGTGGCCGTATCCGGCGGCGACCGAGGTGACTTTGGACTGGGCGAGGGACGGCACGGACTGGTTGGCCACCTTGGAGCCCCAGGCGTAGACCCGGCCGCCGACGACGGCGACGGAGAGGTCCTTGCGGGCGGCGATGGCGGTGACGGTGCCGTTCCTGACCTGCGTGGGGATGTCCGTCTGCTTGTTGCGGTTGTCGCCCCAGGCGATGACCTTGCCCTCGTCGGTGAGAGCGAGGGCGTGGTAGGAGCCGGCGGCGATCGCGGTGATGCCGGAGTGGGCCGTGTCGGGCACGTCGGTCTGGCCGTGCCGGTTGTCGCCCCAGCCGATCACCGCTCCGTTCTTGAGCGCCAGGGAGAAGAACTGGCCTGCGGCGATGGCGCTGACGTCGGTCTTCGCGGCGGAAGGGACGACCGTGGAGTCGTAGCGGTCGCTGCCCCAGGCGACGACCGACTCGTTCTTCAGGGCGAGGGAGTGCAGATAGCCGCCGGAGACCGCGGTGACGCCCGAGGAGAGCGAGGCGGGGACCTCGGTCTGCCGGTAGAGGTTGCTGCCCCAGGCGATGACGGCGCCGTCCTTGATGCCCAGCGAGTGGAAGTCGCCGGCCGAGACGTCACTCGCTCCCGTCAGCGCCGCCTCGGGGACGGTCCGCTGGCCGTAGGTGTCGTCGCCCCAGGAGAGGGTGTCCCAGTCGGTCGCCGCGAGCCGTTGGAGGGACGGCCGGGGTACGGCGGTGGCGGGGTGGGGGAGGGTCAGCACTCCGCAGATCGCGGCCAGGGCGGTCAGCGCGGCCGGTCGCGCCCAGCGGCGCCGGCCCGGTCGACGGTTCGTCGGCATGGGGTGGTGTCCGTTTCGCTCGGCGCACGGGTGCGCGGGGGTCGCGTCAGCCACGGTCGGCTCCGGCCGCCGGGGAGCCCGCGTCGTTGGGGGTCTCGGCGGAGGGCCGGTCGGAACGGCAGCGGGACAGCTCGGCCGCGGTCATCGGGCCGGTGCGCTGGTAGAAGCGGTCGGCGAGCTGCGGGGAGGGGTAGTCCAGGACGGTGTACAGACGCCAGTCCTGGTTCGGGTCGTCGGGCGTCGGGTGGGACGTGAACCAGCCCTCGGTGCGCCGGCGTCCGGTCTGGGTCTCGATCCAGGAGACCTCTCCGGGGCTGATGATCTCCTTGACGGTGCGTTCGGCGGTGGGGCTCCAGGCGGGGGTGGTGCCGGTGCCTCCGGTGAACTGCCCGTTCATGTTCGAGGGCGCGGCGGTCGAGTTGGCGGGCGGGAGCCCGGCGCCGGCCGGCAGGTCGCTGATCGTACGGGCGGAGTACTTCAGCGGGCGCTCGCGGTCGAGGGTGGCGCGGGTGCAGTTGACGTAGTTCTCGCCGGCCACCCGGGCGGGCTCGTAGTAGGCGAACGAGTAGTCGTCATCGGGGGTGAACGCGCATTGGGCGGTGCCCTTGTTGCACTCGGTGACGGCATCGGCGACCGTGCGCTTGTCGTTGCCCTTGAAGGCGACGGACGGGGGCAGTTCGTCGCCGCGGATCGTCTTGTCGAGCGGGGGCGGGATCTGGACCGCCTTGATGCCGGCGATCATCGGGCCGCAGTAGCCGCCGTTGGTGCCGGTCCCGGCGGCACCGCCGTTCGGCTTGACCGGGACGGTGGAGGCGAAGGTGAGCAGCGGTTCGTACTCGTCGGCGGTGAAGGTGTACGTCCGTCCCGTACGCCAGACTCCGGAGCCGAGGACGTTCCACTCCTTGTCCGGGTCGGGCTCGGTCAGCTCTTCCTGGACGGTGCCGCCGGAGCCCTGGACCGTGTACGTCTGGCCCTGTTCGACCGTGCGAGGGGCGCAGCTGAGGCTGACGCCCGGGCTGTCGTCGAAGGTGACGGTGACCTTGGCGCCGGGGCGGACACCGCGCAGGCGCTGCTTGAACTTGTAGGCGGCGCCGTTCTCGCGCAGCATCGACGCGACCTGCTTGTCCGGGTGTCCGGAGGCGTCGCCCGAGTAGCGCCACACACCGCCGGCCGTGCCGGCGCCGTTGTTCGCCGAGGTCGAGCCGACCGACCAGCCGGTGACGCCGGCGTTGTTGTAGGCGGTGCCGGTGAACGCGGGCAGCGCCAGATCCCCGTTGATCACCTCGACCGGCTCCTGCGGGACCCGCTCGGCGAACGCGGGACCGGCCGGCAGGGCCACCAGTCCGAGGCAGAGCGCGGCGACGGCGGGGCGGCGGAATGTGGCGGGTCGTCTTCTCACGTTCGTCCTCTCCGGGGCAAGGGCACGCGGGGACTTCGGCGCACGGGCGGTCACGACAGCTCACCCCCGAGTTCGACGCGCTCCTTCAGCCGGGACCCTTCGGGCAGTTCCGGGGCGCTCGGCAGGGCGGCCGACCTGGTGGGGGGCTTGGGGGTGGTGTCCTCGACGCCGGTCTTGCCACCGGGCCGCAGCTTCTGGCAGGTGTTGCCGGGGACCGTGAAGGTGTCGGCGACGAACGTGCTGGTGTTGACGCTGGAGGGACCGTCGACGAACACGTTCCGCACGCCGAGCCCGCCGCCGGTGGAGATGCTCCCGGCGACCCGCTGCATCGCGGCACTCGCCCCGAACACCAGGGCGTCACCCGGCTTGACGACGAGCTCGTAACTGGTGGACTCGGTCTGCTGCGTGCTCCATGTCTTGGAGTACGACAGCTTGAACGCGCCCTCGAAGGCGGCCCTGAGCGTGGCCGAACCGCCGATCGTGCCACTGCCGTTGGCCGATCCCTTCGCGTTCACCTCGGCGCTGGGGCCCTTCGACTGGTCCGGTGTCTTGAAGTTGCCGCCGGCCTCGCCGCTCACCCCTGCGGTGACCGATCCCGAAGCGTTGAGCTGTCCCTCGAGCGTGATCCGACCGGTGATCTCGCCGCCGAGATTGTCGGAGCTGGACACCTGGAGGGAGACCTGCCGGGTCACCTTGATGTCCGCCTTGGTGCAGTTGACGACCGCGTTGCCGAGGGACTTCACGGCCGTGTGGTACTCACTGGAGGCCGCGCGGTCGATCTTGAACCGGCAGTCTCCGGCGTGCGCGGCGCAGTAGTCGCTCACGTCCTTGATCGAGGTCAGCGGTGTGTCGCCGTTGAACGCCTGCGCGGCGGGCATGCTCTGCTCGGGGTCGGCGACGGCGGAGGCGGCCGGCACGGTCAGCGCGACGACGACGGCGGCGCCGATGGCGAGGGCCCTGCGGTTCATGGTCGTCACGGGTTCATCAGCTCGCAGACACCGGTCAGCTCGGCGGAGTCGCCCGAGGAGGTGAGCACGGCGGGCAGCTGGGCGGCGAAGTCGTCGCAGGTGCTGTCCATGACCGCCGACGCGTTGTCCTCGGGGGCGGGGTGGGTGTCGTTCAGCGCCTGCTGGGTCTTGGCCATGCCCTCCTTCTGCTCCTTGCCCTCCCCGGCGAGGTCGCTCATGCACTCCTTCGACGTGGGCGGACACTTGGTGGCCTGCCCCTTGGCGGCGGCCATGTCCTCCTTGGCCTGGGCGGTGTCCTTGCCCACCTGGTCCTTCTGTCCGTCGACCTCGCCGCTGGAAGGCGGGTCGTCGAACGCGTGGACGGCGGCGACGGCCGGAGGGGCCGTGAGGACGGCGACGGCGGTGGGGGCGGACACGGTGGCGACGGCCACCACGAACGCGGCGATTCTGCGGGATACGCGGATGCGTGACATGTGAGGCACGAACCTTTCCGAACACACGGCAAACGCATGTTCATGTATCGGGCAAACAGTCGCAAAGGTATGCATAACTTCACGGAACTCAACGCGCCGCGCCGGTCATATGACCGGGTCATATGAGCGAATTCGTCCGACTGCCCGAGCGGCCCGTTCGAGGTGCCGGGAGGGGCGTGAACGGTTGACTTGCGCTGGAGTGCGCTCCAAGTCGTAGCGTCGCCGACACCGAGGCGCTCGAAGCCCCAGCCGCCCGGCACCTCTCACGGGATGCCGGGCGAGGGAAACCGTCGCTAGATGGATGAAGGGCTTCCTACCGTCCGACGAACGAGTGTGCAGAGAAAGGCATGGGACACGACATGCAGAAGCGCAGTCTGCGGGACCTCCAGGTATCGGCCATCGGCCTGGGGTGCATGGGCATGTCCGCCTTCTACGGATCGGTCGACCAGGAGGAGGGCGTCGCGACCATCCGGCGCGCCCTCGACCTCGGGGTGAACTTCCTCGACACCGCGCAGGTGTACGGGCCGCTCACCAACGAGTCGCTCATCGGCGAGGCGATCCGGGGGCATCGCGAGGAGTACGTGATCGCGACGAAGTTCAACTACCGGATGGACAAGGCCGTACCCGGCGACATGAGCACGGTCGGCCGCCAGGACGGCTCGGCCGAGCACGTCCGGAGCTCGGTCCACGGTTCCCTGGAGCGTCTGGGGACCGACCACATCGACCTGTACTACCAGCACCGGGTCGACCCGAACGTACCCATCGAGGAGACGGTCGGAGCGCTGGGCGAACTGGTCGCCGAGGGCAAGGTGCGGTGCATCGGCCTGAGCGAGGCGAGCGCGGAGACCATCCGGCGCGCCCACGCCGTGCACCCGATCACCGCGGTGCAGAGCGAGTACTCGCTGTGGTCACGGGACGTGGAGGCCGAGGTGCTGCCCGCCTGCCGTGAGCTGGGCATCGGCTTCGTGCCGTACTCGCCGCTGGGCCGCGGCT
This sequence comes from Streptomyces phaeofaciens, assembly GCF_014648915.1. GTDB lineage: Bacteria > Actinomycetota > Actinomycetes > Streptomycetales > Streptomycetaceae > Streptomyces > Streptomyces phaeofaciens. Next base: position 63,040 of record NZ_BMSA01000018.1, read on the forward strand.
TCCTTGCCGGGCGCTTCACCTCGCCGGACGACCTGGACGCGAACGACTGGCGCCGCGAGAACCCACGTTTCCAGGACGCCAACCTGGAGGTGAACCTGCTGCTCGCGGCAAAGGTGAAGGAGATCGCCGCCGAGAAGGACGTGCCCCCGGCCCAGCTGGCCATCGCCTGGGTGCTGGCCCAGGGCGAGCATGTGGTGCCGATCCCCGGCACCAAGCGCCGCACCTACCTGGAACAGAACGCGGGCGCGGTCGACATCGCCCTGACCGAGGACGACCTGGCCCGCATCGACGCGGAGCTGCCCGAGGCGGCGGGTGAGCGCTATGACGAGGCGGGAATGCGAGCCGTCGATCGCTAGCCGGCCGCGCGGACAGCGCCGGCAGCAGCTGCCAGGTTCTGCCTTCGGCGCCAGGCAGGACCGCCGGCGAACGCGGAGTCCGCGCCGCCCCGGCGTGCCCGCCCGGGTGTGTGCTTCGGCCGAAGCGGTGCTATTCGTCGAGGTGGGCGAGGAGAAGGTTGGGGTTCTCGGCGGTGACGTAGGCGGCGCTCAGTACGTGGACGGTGTTGCCGCGCAGGGCGATGGACGTGGGGTTCTCCAGGCCGTCGTCGTGGGTCAGCACGATGGAGTGGCTGCCGTCGGGCCGGACGAGCGCGACCTCGCTGGAGCCGTTGAGCGTGGCCAGCAGCTGGTCGCCGTGGCCGGTGAACGCGAAGTCGTCGATCCCCGGCAGGCCGGTGGCCTCGGTCCGGACCGAACCGGCGCGCCCGTTGGGGAGGATGGGGATGCGCAGAACGGTGCCCTTGTCGAGGTTGCTGGCCCAGACCGCCCCGTTGTGGATCTTCAGGCCGTTGGCGCCGAGGAAGCCGGTGGAGGCCAGTTCGGGGGCGGTGGACCAGACGCTGGGGGTGCCGCCGGTGGTGGGCAGGCTCCAGACGGTGCCCAGCACGGAGTCGGTGACGTAGAGGGTGCGGGTGCGCGGGTTCAGGGCCAGGCCGTTGGGCAGGCCGTCCGCGGGAAGCGCGGCGATGCGCTGCGGTCGGCCGCCGGGGCGCAGGCGCCACACGCCGGTGAGGTCGGGGGTACCGGTGGCGTACAGGAAGTACAGGGTGCCGTCGTGGGAACGGACGATGCCGACGGTCAACGGGAAGCCCAGGACCGGGGTGTGGACACCGCCGTCGGCGGGCTCGGGCAGGGTGGCCAGGATCCGGGTGGTGCCTTTGCGGGAGACCTCGGCGACCTGGCGGCCCTTGGCGAAGGTGATGTACGCGCCGCCGCCCGGTGCCAGGGCGATGTTCTCCGGCGTCTGGCCCTCGGCCAGGTCGAAGGGCACGGCGATCCGCGCGCCGCTCAGCGGGGCGGATCGGGCCGATGCCGAAGCCGTTACCGGGCTGAGGGCTGCGGCAGCGGCCGCGACAAGGACCGCCGCCGACACGGCGGATGCGGAGAGCTTCTTGAACATGGTTCCTCCATCGGTTTTCGGGCATACGGCAGCGGCACGCCGACGCACGCGTGGGGCAGGTGGATTTCGCTCGGGGGTATGCGGCTTTCCGGGGCTGACGCCGGCGGCTGCTCCTCGACCGTGTCTTGGTTCTCGCACGTGTCGGTGCTGAGCGGACCGTGGCGTTGTGCGAGGTCAGCCGGCGGCGGACCGTGGCGCCGGCCGCACCGGGTGGTCAGCCGGGTCGGTGTCCTGGGTGACGGCCTGCGCGAGCAGGGCCAGCGCCTCCCGCGAGGTCGAGCCCGCCTCCGTGGTGGCGACCACGATGGTGGGGCCCGGCCCGTGACTCAGGGTCTGCTGAACGACGGTCAGCGGGCCGACCAGCGGGTGCCGCATCTCGTAGGCGGCGACGGTGCACGCCTTGACCCGGTGGTCGGCCCACATCAAGGCGAACTCACTGCTCATGGCGCTCAGTTCACCCAGGAGCGCGTGCAATGCCGGGTCCTGCGGATGCCGGGCCGCCACCAGGCGCAGATTCCCCACCACCGCGCGGGCCTTGCTCGGCCAGTCCGCGTACAGGTCGCGGGTATGACAGTCGAGGAACACCAGTCTGGCCATGTTGGGACGCTGCGCAGGCAGGTCCGGGGCACCAGGGTCCAGGTGCCCGGCGAACAGCGCGTGCCCCAGCCGATTCCATGCCAGCACGTCACTGCGGAGGCCCAGCACGATCGCGGGAACGTCCCCCAGCACATCCATCAACTGAGACGCAGCCTCCGTCACGCGCTCCGGCGCGGGCCGCCGGCCCCGAGGGCGATGCCTGTCCGCGCTCGCCAGGTCGCGCAGGTACCGCCGCTCGGACTCGTCCAGCCGCAGAGCCCCGGCGATCGCGTCCAGCACCTCGGACGACGCGCTCAGTGACTGCCCCTGCTCCAGCCGGGTGTAGTAGGAGGCGCTCACACCCGCCAGCAGCGCCAACTCCTCCCGCCGAAGCCCCGGCACACGCCGACGCTCCCCGTAGGTGGGCACCCCGACATCCTCGGGGCGCAGCTGGGAGCGCCGCGCTTTCAGGAAGTCCCCGAGCTGCGATTTTCCGGTCATGGATCCGAGTATGGGCCGACTCGCAACGCACAGCCTGCCCCGGCCGTGGATAGGCACCAACGGGTCTGGCTCCCCGGCAGGACCGGTGATGAGGTGGGCTTCGCCGACCCGGCATCACCCCGCACGCAACCAGGAGGACACCTTGAGCGCCACCACCGGCGAACACGATCTCTTCGAGACCCTTGACGCATCGGACTTCGCCTTCACCAGACGGGCATGGGTCGCTGCCGAACCCGCCCGGGTCTACGACCTGGTCAGTGACGTGTCCGCGATCGGCCGCTGGAGCCCCAACGCGACCGACGCCACGTTCGAGCGGGGCGCCGGTCCTCGGGTCGGTGCCTGGTTCAGCGGCCGCAATCACAAGGACGGCAGGCAATGGACCACCCGCTCCCAGGTCGTACGAGCCGACCCCGGCGCCGCCTTCACCTTCGTGGTCGGCGGCGCGGAAGAAGGCATCGTGCGTTGGAGCTGGTCCTTCCACCCCCAGGGACGCGGAACCGTCGTCGAACAGTCCTGGCAACTCCTGCGCCTCGACCCGGTACTGGGCACCACCCGCGGCGACCTCGACGCACTCCGCGACTACATGACGAACAGCGTCGAAGCCACCCTGATCTCCCTCGCCCAATGGATCGCCGGAGAGTGAGATTCCCCGGTGCGGCTACGTCGATGGCGCCAGGCGCGAGCGACGCGCCTGGACCCTCTACCGCCCGCCCACGAGACGCCGCTCTTCGCTGACTTACCGGTACCCACTCGAAGCCCGCAGAGATTTCGGTCACCCGAGGGTGCAGGTGTTCTCGCCCGTGCAGTGATCTGTGCGTCGTGACGAGGGTCGGCTCACCAGTCGACGTGCGCGGTGATCCATCTGGTCAGGCTGTCCTCGTCGTCCGGGGGCGGCAGGTCAGGACCGCAGGTGAGTGGTGTGTAGGACAACTGGAGGTGGCTGAGGTAGCCGTAGGGGCCATGGTCGGCCGCTGGTCCGAGTACCAGGGCGTGGGTGGCGGTGCGCCAGATGCGCTGCGTCAGCGCGGGCCCGGCGACCATCGCTTCGGAGGACGGAACCGTCCGCTCCGGGGCGGTGCCGAGGTGCTCGGTCACTGCCTGCGCCGCTTGTGCGAGTACGGTCTCGCAGTCCTGGTCGGTGCCCGGTCGGTGGCCACTCCAGCCCGGCTGCCGCTCCCAGTGGTCCATGAGGCCGTACAGCCATGGTCCGTTGGCCATGTCGTCGTCTTCGGGGTCGACGGGGTAGAGCTGACCGAAGACCAAGAAGTGCCGGGCATCTGGCTGTCCGAACGGACTGATCCCGTCGGTGCACAGGACGTGTCCGGATGCGGTGCAGAACGAGTCGCAGACCAGTGAGGGTTCCCAACTCCATCCGCGGCGCCGCATCTCCGCATCGACAGCGTCGTCATCTTCGGGGACGTCAAGTGTGGTGGGCAGTGCGACGAGCTCGGCGACTGCCGAAGCGGTCAAGGGCCGGTGGGCGAGGGCATGGACGGGTGTCGGCATGCGGATCACTGTAGAAGCGGCCGATACGGGATTCGACAGCCGGACGGTGCGGCCGCTGCCAACGCCGCGTCGGCGCGCGTCGAACCGGCGGCCGACGCTTGGCGAGGCTCGCCGGTAGGCGACTGACGGGGTTCGCGCTGGTGCGGTTCGTCGAAGACGGGGACTGGTTCGCCGACTGCCCGGTGGTGCCGGACTTCGACGGTATCCAGGTGGAGGTCTGCCACTGGAAGCTCGACGAACTCTCGATCGGCTGGGACATGATCGACACCGCGGCGACCATCACCGGGTGGGCGTTCACGCCCTGAGCGCGGGGGACAATCGGCAGGTGACACGAATGATCGACGAGCGTCTGTTCGGCCACTGGTACAGCAGCCCCTTCGATGTGGGGGCCATGGAGACCAGCGAGTTGGACTTCCTCCCCGACGGGCGGGGGTGGAGCCGCTTCGACAGCATCACCTCGGTCGTCAGCATCGGCCGCTTCCGCTGGAGCTGCCCCGGGCCGGGCCTGCTGGAGATCCGTTACGGGCTGCGGATCAGCGGCACCTGGGACACGAAGACCTCGGGCTTCGCCACCGTGGACAGCACGGACCCCGACGACGAGGTGATCCGCACCGCCTACCGCATCGGTCCGGACACGCCGCCGTACGCCACTGAGGCCGTCACCACGCTGGTACTCGAAGGCAGCGCCGTCGAGTTCGCCTTCCACTTCGCCCGCGGCCGCCTGGACATCTCGCCCGCCGACGACGACTCGGCAGCGATCGTGCCGTACGACACGGCGTGACGCGGGCCTGCGCGGACGAAAACCGGCAACAATGGTCTGACCTTGGGGACACTGGGGGCAGTTGTTCCCGGACCGGTGGCCAAGCTGATCCCGAGCGTCGGCAACGATGTGGGGGCCGGTGCGACCCTGCTGGTGCCGGGCCCGGGCATGACGGCCGAGGGCAGCGAAGACCTGCTCACCCTGCTCCGGGCCTTCTCGACGCCGTTCGCGATCGAGGAGAGTCAGGGGCGGGCCGCGACGGACCTGGCATCCTGCGGCCCTGCCCTGCTGGCCGGTGCCGCTCGGGCCATGGCCGACGCACAGCAGGTGGGCGAGCCCGTGGCGGAGGACAGATGTGCCGTACGTCAGATCTGGGGCGAGCCGAGGCGATCTCAGCGCAGTCGGCGCACGCGCAGCACGACATCGTCGGTGTGGTGCGCGCCGGCGCCACCGTCGGGTGCCACGCGTGGCCGTTGCTCGTCCACCTCGATCTCCCAGTCGTCGTCCAGCAGTTCGGTGACCATCGAGGGCCAGACGTAGTCAGCCGGGTCGAAGCCGCTTTCGTGCGCCGGCTGGGTGTCCATCCCCGCGTGGTGAACGAGCAGCAGCACACCGCCGGGCGCGACGGCCGCGAGGAGTGCGCGCTCGGCCGCGGCGTCAGCGGTGCGCAGCAAGGCCGGGTACTGCGCGGAGACCAGGTCGAAGGAGGCCGGCGGGAGCGCTGCCTCGGTGAGTTCGGCGTGTACCCACTGAACGATGAGGCCCGCGTCCCGTGCGTGCCCGGCCGCTCGTGCCAGCGCCACGCCCGAGACCTCGAGCGCGGTCACGTCCCAGCCGCCGTGCGCGAGCCAGACGGCGTCCGCGCCCTCGCCGCAGCCGACGTCGAGCACCCGCCCGGGTACGAGCCCTGCGACCTCGGCCACGAGCGCACCGTTCGGCCGGCCGCTCCACAGTTGCTCCCGGTCGGCGTACCGGTTGTCCCACTCCGCCCGCACCGCGGGGTCTCCGACGTATCCGTCGGCAGGCGAGGGGATGTCGGACGCGGGCGATCCTGTTGCGATGTTGTCGGTCACGGGACCACCGTCGCCCACCGCGTCCCGGTCTGCCATTCTCTTTGCCGGTTCGGCAAAACGGCGTGCCAAGCGCGTCGCACCGGACGCCCGCAGGGCAGCCTTGCCATGGTCTCTCGCTGGACCGTCACCGACGGCTTCGGCTCCAGCTGCCCGGTGAGTACAACGCTCAGGGCGACGTGTGCGGGATCTCCTGGCCGGGCGCGGCCACGGGCGCCGTCATGTCGAGCAGCACCATGGCGTCATAGTCGGAGGTGCCGGGTTCGGCGGTGTAGACCCCGATGCGCTGGCCGGGGGTGCCTTCCAGATGCATGGACTGGGATGTGAGCGTGACCGTGCCGACGCGGGGGTGCTGGAAGGTCTTCTGGGCGGGCTTGCGGCCGGTGACCTCGTAGCGTTCCCACAGGCGGGCGAAGTCGGGGCTCTTGAGAAGGAGTTCGCCGACGAGGTTGGCCAGGTCGGGGGCATCGGGGGCGGTGCCGGCGACAGCGCGTAGCCGGGCGACACAGCCGGTGATCTGGCGGTCCCAGTCCGGGAACAGGCTCTGCGCGGCCGGATGGAGGAAGAGATAGCGGGCCAGGTTGCGATGCTTGGTCGGCCAGTCCTCCAGGCCCGCGTACAGGGCGAGGCCGCTTGGGTTCCAGGCCAGTACGTCCATGCTGCGGCTGATGACGTAGGCCGGGTTCGGCCGCAGCGACTCCAGCAGCAGCTTCAGGTGGGGGCGCACGGTGCGGCTCGGGGCCGGCGGCGGCTCGGGCGCGTAGCGGGCGGCGCGAGCGGCGAGCTCGCGCAGATGCTGGTGTTCCTGGTCGTCCATGCGCAGGGCGCGGGCCAGGGAATCGAGGACGGCGGGGCTGGGGCGGGTCTCCTTGCCGCGTTCCAGACGTACGTAGTAGTCGATGCTGATGCCGGCGAGGGTGGCCAGCTCCTCGCGGCGGAGCCCCGGGGTGCGGCGGATGCCGGCGCCGACGGTGAGGCCGACGTGTGCGGGGCTGGTCTGGGTGCGGCGGGCGCGCAGGAAGCGGCCCAGCTCGGCGCCCTCGCTGTGCGCGCTCTCGGATGCCATGACTCCAGTCTCACCCGCCGGGCACCCGCTCCGCGGCCGGGAGGGGGGCCCTGTCATTACCCCCGAAGAGCCCGCCCTGCCACACCCGAGCGATACGGGCGAAGGTGAATCAGGAAGCAGGAAGGCGCCGGACCCGTTCGCCGCCCCCGGGCTTCGACCGGCACGAACCCGCCGGGCCGGGCAAGAGTGAGAGGCCAGGCGACACCCATGATCGGAAGAGGGCGAGATGCGGTACATCAAGCTGCGTGACCTGGAGGTTTCCCGGATCGGGCTGGGCGCCATGGGCATGTCCCACGGCTACACCGGCTCGGGCACCGACGACGCGGAGTCCGTCCGGACCGTGCACCGGGCACTGGAGCTGGGCGTCACACTCATCGACACCGCCGAGATCTACGGCCCCTACGTCAACGAGGAACTGCTCGGGCGGGCACTGAAGGGCCGCCGGGACAAGGCGGTGCTGGCCACCAAGTTCGGCCTGGTCTCCCACGCCGGCGACGGCGCGTGGAACCTGGACTCCGGCCCGGCCAACATCCGCACCGCGGTCGAGGGCTCTCTCAAGAGGCTGGGCACCGACCACATCGACCTGTACTACCAGCACCGGGTGGACCCGAACACGCCGATCGAGGAGACCGCCGGCGCCGTGGGCGAGCTGATCGCGGAGGGCAAGGTCCGCGCCTTCGGGCTCTCCGAGGCGGGTCCGGACACGATCCGTCGCGCGCATGCCGTCCAGCCGGTCACCGCGGTGCAGTCGGAGTACTCCCTGTGGACCCGTGGTATCGAGGAGCGTGTCCTGCCCCTCCTGCGGGAGCTGAACATCGGCCTCGTGCCGTTCTCCCCGCTCGGACGCGGCTTCCTGACCGGCACGGTCCGCTCCACCGACCAGTTCGACGAAGGCGACTTCCGGCGCGACAACCCGCGCTTCACGGGCGAGAACTTCCAGCGCAACCTGGCGCTCGCCGACGAGGTCAAGGCCCTGGCCACCGAGGTCGGCGCCACGCCCGCGCAGGTCGCACTGGCCTGGCTGCTCGCCCAGGGCGACGACATCGCCCCGATCCCCGGCACCAAGCGCGTCACTCGCGTCGAGGAGAACACCGCCGCCGACGCCGTCACCCTGACCGCCGAGCAGCTCGACAAGCTCAGCAGCCTGCCGCCTGCCTCCGGCGACACCCACACCGAGGCCCAGGCGCAGATGCTCGAACGCTGATCCCGCCCCGAACGCCGCGTTTCGCGCGGCACCCCGTCCTTCGTTTGGAGTAACACCTCTCATGCGTGCAGCAGTGATGTACGGAGCCGGTGACGTGCGCGTCGAGGACCGGCCCGATCCGAAGATCGTCCAGCCCACCGACGCCGTGGTGCGCGTCGTCGTGTCCTGTGTGTGCGGCAGCGACCTGTGGCCCTACCGGTCGATGCCCGCCACCGACACCGGCCGCCCCATGGGCCACGAGTTCCTCGGCGTCATCGAGGAGACCGGCGCGGACGTGACCGGTCTGAAAGCCGGTGACCTGGTCGTCGCCCCGTTCACCTACAGCGACAACACCTGCGACTACTGCGCCAAGGGCCTGCACATCTCGTGCCGCAACGGCGGCCGGTACGGCTTCGACGGCGTGGACGGCGGACAGGGCGAAGCCGTCCGTGTCCCGCACGCCGACGGCACCCTGGTGAAGCTGCCGGCGGCCGCCGACTCCGCGCTGCTCCCGTCGCTGCTGGCGCTCTCCGACGTGATGACCACCGGCCACCACGGCGCCGTCACCGCCGGCGTCACCCGCAGCGACACGGTGCTCGTGGTCGGAGACGGCGCGGTCGGCCTGTGCGCGGTGATCGCCGCCAAGCGGCTCGGCGCCGACCGGATCGTGCTCGCCGGCCGCCACGAAGCCCGCACCGCCCTGGGCCGTGAGTTCGGCGCCACCGACGTGGTCGCCGAGCGCGGCGAGGAGGGCATCGCCCGCATCCGCGAGCTGACCGGCGGCGTGGACAAGGTGATCGAGGCCGTCGGCACCCGCCCGGCCCTCGACATCGCGCTCGGTGCGGTGTCGGACGGCGGCACCATCAGCCGGCTCGGCGTCCCCCAGTACGAGCAGGGACCGATCGGTCCTGCCGAGTTCATGCGCAACCTCACCCTGACCGGCGGCGCCAGCCCTGCCCGCGCCTACATCGAGCAACTGCTGCCCGACGTCCTGGACGGGACGATCGCCCCCGGCCGCGTCTTCGACCAGGAATTCGCCCTCGACCGGACACCGGACGCCTACCGGGCGATGGCCGACCGCCAGGTCCTCAAGGCCCTCGTCCGCCCCTGACCACCCGTCCCCACCCTCCAGCGAAGGACATCCCGCTCATGCAGACCGTCACCCTCAACAACGGCGTCGAGATGCCGCTCCTCGGCTTCGGCGTCTACCAGATCCCCGCCGAGGACACCGAGCGCGCCGTCTCAGAGGCCCTGGCCGCCGGCTACCGCCTGCTCGACACCGCCGCCGCCTACGGCAACGAGGAAGCCGTCGGCCGCGCCATCAAGTCCAGCGGCATCCCGCGCGAGGACCTGTTCGTCACCACCAAGCTGTGGGTCCAGGACGCCCCCGCCGAGGACAACACCCGCCGCGCGTTCGAGACGTCCCTGCACAAGCTGGGCCTGGACCACCTCGACCTGTACCTGATGCACCAGCCCTTCGGCGACGTCTACGGCCAGTGGCGCGCCATGGAGGCGCTCAACCGCGAGGGCGCGGCCAAGGCGATCGGCACCGCCAACTTCTACCCCGACCGGCTGATCGACCTGATCGTCAACAACGAGATCACCCCGGCCGTCAACCAGATCGAGACGCACCCGTTCTTCCAGCGCGCCGACTACCAGGACCTCATGCGCGAACACGGCGTGCAGATCCAGTCCTGGGGCGGCTTCGCCGAGGGCAGGAACGACCTGTTCACCAACCCGCTGCTCGCCGGGATCGGCAAGGAGTACGGCAAGTCGGTCGCGCAGGTCGTGCTGCGCTGGCTGACCCAGCGCGGCGTCATCGCCATCCCCAAGTCGGTGCGCGCCGAGCGCATGGCCGAGAACCTCGAGGTCTTCGACTTCCGGCTCACCGACGAGCAGATGGCCCGGATCGCGACTCTCGACACCGGCAGTTCCCTGTTCTTCGACCACCGCGACCCCGAGATGGTCACCTGGCTCGCCAAGCGCCGTCTGGACAGCTGAACGGCGCCTCTTGCCGGCCGCGGGTGCTCTGACGCCACCGTAGGGGCACCCGCCCGACCCTACAACGGCGGCCCTGTCGACCTGAAGGTCGGCAACACCGAGGTGCTGGCCGACAAGATCGGCAGCCGCATCAGCTGCGACACCTACCGCGTCCTGCTCGCGGACGTTGCGCTTCCTCCGTCCGCATCGCCGGTGGCCCGTCCCGCAGCGGACACGGACCGCCGTCGGCGGGAGCGGCGGCGCGGATGCCGCAGCGGCCCGGGCAGTTGAGGTTCGCGTGGCGCAGCGGGGACAGGCGGCCGATGTCCTCGTTCAAGACCTCGTACTCCCACTCACGCGCGGGCGCGGTGTGCGGCCGGCGGGGCTTGAAGCGTCGGGCGCGCAGGGCGCCGGGCCGTCTACGCGGCACCGGCCTTTCGCTGGGTCGTCATGAACCGATCGTGAGGCAGCCGGGAAAGGCGTCCGGGTGCCCGGCGCGTCGTCGGGCTGCCCGGTACGGGACCACGGGCAGCCCGGACACGACTATGGCGGGGACCGACATTCATTCGCCTTCCGGCGGGAAGGCCCCTGCCCCGTCGGCGCGGATCAGGCCGCGATAGAGGCCGGTGTTGGTGGCCCCGACGGCATCGTAGTTCACCGTCACGGTGAACGGGATTTCATATGCTTCGAGTGCCTGGTCGTAGAGTTGCGGGTTGTCGAAGCGCACGCCGATCTTGATACTGACCGTGGGGTCGAGTATCAGAAGGTTCTTCATCAGATAGGCTTCGATGATGTACTGCTGAGCCTCTGAATACTTCCAGTTCATGAGCAGTTGAATCTCGGCCAACGGCTCCCCGAAAACGCTCGACTCCCGGTAGAACACCTGCTTCATCTCGACTTCGTGCCAAGGTGAGTAGGTGTCCACCACCGTGCCTTCCATGCCACGGGGAATCGCGTACGCCATGCCGAGACTGCGTTCGTCCACGGTGATCGGCACATCGCCATTGTCGAAGATGTCGTGGGCCGCCTTGATGATGTCCGCTACCTCACCCATGTCTAACTCCTTCTCGCCTTCGCGGGTCAGCGTCGAGGTGCCGGTCACGCCGAGGGGTCATTCCGGCGTACGACAGCTTGAGATCGCAGGGTTTGTCGCTCCCGGCTCTTCGGCCGGCTGCGTGCTTGTCGACCGACTGCGTGGCCCTTGAGACACGTCACTTGGCGAGGAGCGGCTTGCTGGAACCGAGACCGACCTTGGGAGGCGATCTCCGCCGTGCACGAATTGCCATAGGTGATCATCAGGGTTTTCGTGTGCAATTGCCTATACCATCATAACAACGCGGCGGGTCTTACGGCGAGTTGACCGCGAACGGCGAGAAAACGATGCTCAGGCATATGTCGGGATCGGGGCCGAGGGTGAGAGAGACGATCCCGTGGTGACCGTGCTGGTGCGCGGTGCACCCAGAGGTCAATGCGGCGTACTGGCCCAGATCCAGACCTGAGCGTGCGGCGAAGGCGACGAGTCGGTCGCGGGCCACGTGGTCCGGACCCAGCCAGCTGACTGCCGGACCGCAGATCGTCAGGGCTCCGGGGGTCAGTGTGATGTTGGCGTTCACCCCGTAGAGCTCCTCGCCGAGAGACCGGCCGAGGAGATCACCGAGCGCTGCGTGCAGGGTGTTCGCACGGGCACGGAGGTGTAGAGGGGCGATGCCTCGTATGTCCGACATCGTGAGCCTGCCGACCTGGTAGTAGCGTTCGGCGCGACGTGACGCCGTGTCGAGGCCGACGAGACGTAGTCTGCCCTCCGGCAGAGGGAACGGCAGGATGCCGAGAAGCGCGGTGATCTCCCGTTCGACCGGGATCGCCGCCCCCTTGGGTACTTCCACGTAAAGCTTGAAGCGGTCGCCCGCGTCGTCGTGCCGCCCACTCAGCCACGCCCCCCACATCACCGTGTGCTGTCGGTGGGCGCGCAGAAGGAGCGCCGTCAGGCCCTCGTCGGGCGACGGAATCCCCAGTGAGCGCAGGCGGTCCAGTCCTACGGCGAGGCGGTCGGCGGGTGCCTGTTCCGGAGAGACGAACTCGGTCGCGTACCGCGTCGTCCAGGGGGTGGACGTGGCCACGCTGAGGTCGACGGGGAACCCCAGGGGCGTCAGACGGCTCGCGCACCAGCGGTCCGCACGGGTGCTGCGGGTGACGGGCGCCAGGAGTCTTGGCAGCCAGTGCCGGGCCCCGGGATGCAGTACCGGAAGAATTCGGCTCACTTCGGGCGGAAGCGCGGAACAGGAGGCCGTGACGGAGGACATCGCGTGTCACTGCCCGCGCACGGGCACGAGCGAGTCGCTCGTGGGCGTGTAGTCGGTCTGAGAGGAGGTTCCGTCCGCGTGCACGAACGTGAACCGGTAGGAGAACTCGCGTTTGTCCCGATCGGGAAGCGCGATCCAGGTGCGCTGGGTCGTGGTCCGAGCGGGATCGAGTTCTATGCGCTTGTCACGGTGGTAGCCGGCCTCCGGGTCGGCGTAACGGAGGTCGACGAAGACCGATCTCAGCCCGGAAGGGTTCCAGGCGGGCACGAGATCGATGTCGAGCTGGCTGGGGTAGGGGTCGTTGACGGCCAGCTGGGTGGCGCCGGTGGCGATGGGCTCGCTGGTGATGACGGACCCGTCGGTCATGGTGTGCACCAGCTGGTAGGTGTACGTGAGGTCGTGCGGCTCAGCCGTCCGCACCTTCCAGGATGTGGCGCCGTCGCCCGGGCGGACGGTGCGTATGTCACGCAGCATCGAGCCGTCGGGCTCCTGACGGGTGAGTTCGACCCTGGTCTCGTGCACCACGTCCGCGTCGATGTCGTGCGGAGCGACCTCGACCTGGAGGAAGCCGAGGAACTGATGAGGGTCGATGGAGAGCGTGTGGTTCTCGCTCGTGCCCTCGCGCACATAGGTCAGGCTCTGGCCCTCCCAGCCGGACTCGGCCGCGAAGTGGTACTCCACGCGGTAGGCGTAGGTCGTGTCCATCGAGCGGTTCATGAAGAACTTGACGGGCTCGGGCGCCGGGTTGCCCGCGTCGATGAGCCGGTCGAAGGTCTGGACGCCCTCCTCGTCCTCGGGACCGCCGTAACGGATCGTCACGGCGATGCTGGTCAGACCGATCGCCGCGAAGTCCACCGCGCCGAGCAGTTCCACCGTGACCGTCTTGAAGAAGTCGTCGCTCAGGTCGACGTCGATGACATGCGGCGGTCCGTCCAGATCTGCCGCGAGCGCCGTGAAGAAGCCCTGGGGCGCGTAGGTGCGCTGCACCGCCTCGGCCCGGTCATAGGTGAACGACACTTCTTTGTCCTCGATCTGGAGGCCGTAGCGCAGCTTGAACGACACGATCGACGGATTCACACCGCCGGCAGCGGCAGGCGGCGATCCCGCAGGGCGTCCCGGGATCGCCGGGGGAGCCGGCGGCGCGGGCGGGGCCGGTGCGTGAGGAACGGCGGGGGCCGGTGCCGGTACAGGGGGAGCCGGAGCCGGAGCCGGAGCTGGTGCCACGGGTGAAGCGGGTGCGGCCGGGGTCGGAGCTGGTGCCACAGGCGAAGCGGGTGCCACCGGCGAAGCGGGTGCCACGGGAGAAGCCGATGCGGAACCGGGAGCTCCAACCGCCCCGGGATGGCCGGGCACGGCCGGCACTGCCCCGCCACCGGCGCCCCCGCTCGCGACAGGCTGCGGGGCCACGGGCGTCGCGGGCCGGGGCGCGGGCTTGGCAAGGGGGGCCGCAGACACAGGACCCGGCGTCGCCGGCCCGGAGACGCCCTTGCTCGGCTGCACCGTCGGGGTGGTCACTGCTTGGGTTCGCGCCGGTGCGGGCGTTCCGGTCGGGGGCGTGTTGGCGGGTCTGGGGCCGCTGGCCGAGGGCAGGTCACGCGGGCTCAGGCTGGGCTCGAACCACTGGCCGAGGATGTGCTTCATGAACAGGTCCAGTGCCCGCTGGATCTTCTCCTCGTTGTCCTGGTCGGTGGTGAACTCGGTGATCTTTATCTTGATGACCTGAGCCTGATGCAGCTTCTGGAACGCCGTTTCGAGCCCCACATGAGCCCAGTAGATCTGGGCGTCCAGGCCCATGGCCAGCTCCTTGTACACCCGGTGCAGGTTCGCGGTGATCGTCACCGACAGGGCGGGGCGCAGTGCCGTGAACTTCAGCCGGTAGATGACACCGACGGGGCTTCCTCCCGAGCGGAAGACCTCTTTGAGTAGCGTCGCGCCCTCCGCGGAGAGCGTGAGGCTGAACATCGCCGTGTTCTCGCCGAACAACGAGGGAACCGCCGTGCCGAGAATCGTCTCCACGGCGCGGAAGGCCCCCTCGGGGAGCTGCGCGACGGTGCCTCCGGGTCCCTGGGCGTCGAGGGCGACACATTGCACGTCTCCCTCGTCGAAGGGGACGGGGGACAGGCGGACGGCGCCCGGAGCACGTTCGGCCAGTTTGCTCTTGATGATCGCCTCGGTTCCCGGGTCGAGGGTCAGGGCGGTCTCGAACATCAGGAAGCCGCCGCCTTCCGCCCCCGCTTCGACGGCGGCGGGCCGGTACGTGATCAGCGTGAAGGCCGGCCCCTGTTCCCCTTGGGCGAGCCTGACCGGGGCGGGCAGATACCAGAACTGGTTCGGGTCGGCGTGGTCGGGAAACACCTCGACGCCCTCGACGAGTACGGACGTGGTGCCGATCTGCAGCATGACGAAGACCCTCCAGTCCCGCTGTCACGCACCGGGAACATCGAGCACGGGCAGGTTCGTGTCGGTCCACGAGCCTTCGCGGCTCATGCCGTTGTCGTGGTGGTAGGTGACGCGGTACCGGTACCCCGGCGTTCCCGTCATCGTGTACTCGTGGACGACAGCCCCGGCGTGGAGTGTGAACGGGTAGTTCGCGGTGACGGTGTCCGTGCCGGGCGCGGCGAATTCGACCAGCACCTCCCGCACACCGTCCGCGGCACCGGCCGAGGTGTCCACCCGTACCACCACGGCCTGGGTGACCGGCATGTCGGGGCTGACGATGAGGCGACTTTGGCCGGTGGAGGACTCCGGCACCGTGCTCTGGTGGCCGTCGGTGAACAGCGTCGTCACCCGGTAGGACACGCGCAGCAGCGTCGGATCCCGCAGGGGGACCTCGAAGAGCTGTGAACCCGCGTTGTCGGCGCCGAACTCCATGGACGCCTCTTGGCGCACCTGGTGGGCCGGATCCTCGTACAGCAGGTCGACGAGCAGGGCGCTGACGGCGCTCCAGTCCGCCAGGGGCCGCACGGTGACCCGGTGCACGTCGGGGAAGGGGTCGTCGATCCGAAGGTCGGTCCCTTCGTGCTCCGCCCACTCACGCACGACGTCCTGCCGATCCCGTCCCCGGTAGGTGAGACGGTACGAGAAGACCTCCGGGGCGGAGTCCGAGAGGAACAGGTACCAGTTCCATGCGGGGGCCTGGTCCGTCATATCGATCACGTACTGGCCGGAGGCGCCCAGCGTCTTGTCCTCGTAGCGCAGTTCGACGGTGACACCGTTCCAGTGGGCCCAGGTGAGGTCTTCGGCCCGTATCAGGACCTTGGTCAGACGGAAGACGTCGTCGGGGCGGATCTCGGCCTTCTCGCCGTCCACGACGCTGCTCGCGCTGATCTCGTTCGGCAGCGTGTAGTTCTCGGTGTTCTTCAGGTGGTACGTGACGTCCATCTGCACCGGCGTCACCATGTGCCCGTCCTCGACCTGGCTGAACCACTGTGCCGTGCCTTCGTTGTGCGCCTCGTCGAGCAGGACCGTGCTGGTCTCGCCTCCGTAGCGCAGGTCCACCGCGACGGAGGCGATGTAGTTGCTGGGGAACTGCACCCGGGAGACGACCGCGACCTGGCGCTGCTTGAACCACGGGTCGTCGAGCGACACGCCTCGGACGAAGTCGCTCCGCGGGCGCCCGGACGCGGTGATGAGGTCGGCGATGCCGCTGAGATGCCCCTGCGGGTGGACCGTCCGGCGGACGGCGGTGCGCTGGCTCATCTGCACGTTCAGCGTCTTCTCCACGTCCTGGACGGACCTGTCGCGCCGGTAGGTGTACGAGCCCAGCAGGGAGAGCCCGCCGGTCACCGCCACCCTGCCGAACTCGGTGGCGAGCCCGGCGGCCTTGTCCCAGCCGTCCGGTGCCGGCCGTGGGGGGAGGCTGACCTCGAACAGGGCGTCGGTGATCATGTCGTAGACGGCCGAGACCGCCCGGCTGTGGTCCGCGATCACGCTCTTGCCGGCCTCGCCCTCCGGGACGAAGAAGTCGTCCTGGACGTCGATGATCCGCTCGTCCCGGAGCCGGTCGAGTTCCTCGGTGACCTGACTGGAGAGGAACACACCGTCGACACCGAAGGCCTTGTCGAGCCGTTCCTTCAGCTGCTTCCACCGGACGTTCAGGGTCACCGTGTACGCGGGGCGCAGTGCCAGGAACTGGAGCGAGTAGACGACCCCGATCGGCACGGCTGCACCGTCCAGGCAGGCGTCCATCAGCTTCGCCCCGTCGGCGTCGAGGCGGGCCGAGAAGGCGGCCTGGTTGACCCCGTACAGGCTGGGCTTGGCATAGTGGATGATGCGCTCGACGAAGCCCTGGGCACCGGGCTCGTCGTCGGTCTGGCTGTCCAGCAGGACGAGTTTGACCGATCCGTCCTCGATGGGCACCGGCACGGGCCGGCGCGGCCGGTCGGGGAGGTTCAGCTGCGACTGGATCTGCCCCGCCACGTCGTCGAGCATCTGGTCGAGCACCTCGGCGTGGGGGCCCAGCACCACGTCGAAGTTCAGCAGGCCTCCGGTGACGTCCTTCGTCGTGCCGCGGAACTGGAGGAGCGAGAAGACAGGGACGGGAGAGCCGCCCTCGCTGCGCACCGCGATCGACGGCCCCATCGGGAGGTAGTACCACTGAAGGGGATCGGCATGGTCGGGGAAGAGGCTGAAGCCGTTCACCGACAGGAACGGTGGAGTCAAGGAGAGCATGACGTCACCTCAGGGCGCCACGGCCTGACGCGGCAGCAGAAGGTTGGTGTCGGCGGTGGTGACCGGCGCCGTGTCGGCGCTCGTGCCGTCGGCGCGGTAGTAGGTGGCGGTCCAGGTGAACTCCTTCTTCGCGGCGGCGTCGGTGAGGTAGAACACCACCGGCGTCAGCTGGCCGTCCTTGCGGACGACGACGCTCTGGGTCTGCCGCTGGGCCGGGTCACCGCCGTCGCAGGTCAGGACGGCCTTCACCAGGGCGTGCGTGTTCCAGTCGACGAGGTCGGGCGTGATGGTGACCGCCACCACCGCGGCCACCGGGTCGCCGACGGTGATCGTGGAGTCCTCGGACACCGTGTCGGGGATCTCGCGGATGCTGCCGTCCTTGTACCGCACGATGGCGCTGTAGGTGACCGTGCCGGCATCCTCGTCGAGGACGGGGACCGGCCATTCCTTGTACGCGTCGCCGCCTTTGAGGACCTGGTTCTCGCTCCATTCGTAGCCGCTCCCGGGATCCTCGTAGCGCACGTCGCACACGATCGAGTCGATCTTGTTGGTGAGGTCCCCGACGCCGAAAACCCTGATCTTGCGCACGTTCGTGAAGGGTGACCTCACCCAGATGCGCTGGCCGGTCGCGTCCGTCCAGTCGCGTTCGATCACCTGGCCGCTCGGCATCCGGTAGTCGACGCGGTACCGGATCGGACGGTCGCGCTTCTCCGTGATCACATAGCGCAGGGTCTGCTCCGCGTTCTGCTCCTTGGTGAATACGACCTGGTCGCCGATCGGGCTCCCCGAGGACGGCGTGTACTCGAGAGTGACGGTGGCCGCGGCTACGGTCGCGAAGTCCAGGTTGCCCGGTTGAACCTCCACCTCCAGGACGCCGAGATCGTCGACGTTGAGGGTCAGCGGACCCTTGTTCGGAGCCGCAGGCGCGCTGTAGACGGAGGAGGTCCCTTTGTAGTTGACCTTGAAGGCGTACTGGTACTCCTCCGTACCGCCGTCGGTGTAGGAGGAGAACGATTCCACCTGGTTGGGTGTCTCGAAGTGGTAGTCGCTCGTGACCAGCTTGTCCGCCTGGTACTCGATGTGCAGGTCCACACTGTGGACCAGCCCGTCCTTGAAGTCCGCGTTGACCCGCACCGGGGCGGTGAACGAGCGGAAGAAGGGGTCGTCCAGGGCGATCTCGCGGTAGTGGTCGGCCCACTGGATCGGCTGGCCCTTCTTGTCCACCAGGGTGGTGATGTTCGGCAGGGTGCCCTGGGGATTGAACGGCCAGAGCACCGCGGTCTGCTGGCTGATGTCGATGCGGAAATCGTCGATGCGTATGTTGGTGAACTCGCGGTGGATGCTCTCGTAGTCCTCCAGGACGCTCCGGTCACCGGTGTAGCCCGGTATCTGCTCCGCCATCCGCTTGGTGGCCATGTCCAGCACCGTGCGCCGGATGCTCTCCTCGATCTTGGCGACCATCTGGGGGTCGGCACCGACACCCGCGTCCACGTGGGTCTTGATCACATCGGAGTTGATCGCCAGCTCGGTGATCTTGTCCGAGAACGCGTCGGCGCCATAGCCGCCGTCGTCCTTGGCCTCCTGGACGAAGCTGCGGAACTGGAAGCCGTGGAACGTACCCCAGCCCGTGACGGCGGGCAGTTTCACCCAGCCGTTCATGCCGTAGGCGACCTGCACGATGCCGCCCTTGCCCTGCATGGCCTCGGCGAAGAGGGTGGCGCCGAAGTCGGGGACCTCCACCGTGAAGGGGGTGACGTTGTCGCCGTACAGCGAGGGACTCACCGGGTTCCAGACCTTGGTGACGAGCTTGTCGCTCACGTCGGAGAGGTTGATGTGGGCCGTGCCGTTGGCCCAGGTGATGGATCCGAGCCTGACCTGGTCGGCGAGACCGGTGCCCACCTGCTGGCGCAGCTGCTCCAGGATCACCTGGCGCGTGGCGTCGTCCAGGGCGAACTGGGTGTCGAAGGTCGTGAAGCCGCCCCCGGTCTGGCCCAGGGGGCCCGGCCTGGGCTGGCGGTACTTCAGATACATGAAGATGGGCTGGCCCTCGGGGTCGCAGCGGAAGGACGGCATCTGCGGCACCGCGTAGAACAGCGCCGGATCGGAGTGGTCGCCGTAGACCTGGACGCCGGAGATCATCTGGGCTTTGTCGATCTGGAGCATGCTGTCCTCGCTTCGGCCGGGCCCGTCAGTGCCGGGCGGCTCTCAGACCCGGACCTGGGGACTGATGGAATGGACGGTGTGCTTGGGGACGGCGACGCCGTCGGCTCCGGTCTCCGTCACGTCGATCACGAGTTCTCCGCCGAGGTCCTCCTGGGCGCTGGCCACCAGCCACGACGCCGTCCATTCCGGGGCGTCCAGGGTGACGCTGCGGTGATCGGGGAGCCCATCGCCGGCCGGCTCGTACCAGACCTCCAGGGCGACCACGGCCCCGTCGGTGCGACCCGGTGCCTGGCACGTGACCGTCACCAGCCCCAGGGCGGCCTCGTCGATGACCCAGCCGGAGGCGCCGGGCCGAAGGGTGCGCCGGTAGGGCTTGCCGCTCTCGCCGTGGACCACGAGGTCGAGGCTCTCCGCGGCCGGAAGTTGTTCCGGGAGCGGGTCGTCGGACGGGTACGTCACCGTCCAGGGGGTGCCCGCGGCGTCGGCGCCGGTGAGATCGACCGCGCGGACCGGGACGGAGCCCGTCGCCACCGTGATGCGCAGCGGCAGCGACGCACCAGGAGCTGCCGGGTCGGTGACGGGCGCTTCGGTCGCCGTGGCGGTCAGGAAGATGTGCTTCTCGCCTGACGGAGCATCGCTCATCGCCTCGCCGACATCGAGTTCGCGGACCACCTCGTCGGCTCCGACGGCTCCGTCGAACCGGACGAGCAGCCGCCCTCGCCGGCCCTGGAGCGCCTCCCGGGCGAGGGGAAGCAGAGCCGGTGGCAGAGGTCCTGCCAGGAGCGCGGTGTACGGAGGCATTCCGGAGGAGGTCGACGATGCGAGAACGGCCTCCTCTTCACCGTCACCTCGGGCCACCAGGGTGACGTGACGTACTGTCACGGGGCCGGGGGTGACGATCACGGTGGACGGTGGCACGTCCAACTCCGTGGCGGCGCGCGCCACCAGGGCCGCGGTCTCCTTGCCGTCCGGCCACCAGTGCGCGCTGATCTGCACGGATGCGGAGGTGTCGGTCCCCACCACCGTCGCCATGGGCACCCCCTGAGCGGAGACGTCCAAAGCGGGGCTGCCGGGGAGGAGTTGGACCGTCGGAGGGTCGAGCCGCGTCACGACGATTCGCGCTTGAGAATCGGGGAACATTTTGCCCCTTGTGGGTGATTGTGCTCATATTGAGTTTAGAGCGCATTCCGCCCAAGTGCAGGAGAAGAGGTGGGCGCAAGTGCTCCTCCTCCCGGCTCTCATCGCCCGACCCACCTGGTCTCTTTTCGCCGACGACGAGCTCGATCAGGTCTTCTACGCGATCGCGTCGCTGCCCCGGCTCAGCCGGGATTCCGATGGCGTCACTGTGCTGTCATTTATTCGGTATCGCTCCGCACCCGGTGGCACCAGTGGCGGAATTATTGAATTGCAAACGGATTTGTCGCTGCGGCCGGAGGAGCAGGCGGAGGCGGTCGCAGCTGCCCGGGCGAGCCGTGCGGGGACGGTGGAGCCCCGCATGGATGATCCGCTCTGGCTGGACGGAAAGGCGACGCTCTCCCTTCTCGGCTCCACGGTTGGCGGCGGTGAGGGGCCGGTGAGCGCGCAGCCGTCGCTGTCGGGAAGTTGCCCGGCCGCGTTCCAGGCGGCGCTGACGCCCGAGGCGGCCACGATCCAATGGGAGGCACTGCACGAGGGGAAGCCCGCGCTTCAGGCCTCCTACCGGATGCACGCCATGGCCCGCATCCCGAACGGCCGGGTCCATGCCTACGCCCGCGGCCCCGATGTCACCGCGCTGTGGGACCGGCTCGCCGCGGCCCCCGACGTGCGGGGCGCACTCGTCGAGGCCTCAGCCGCCGGCGTCGAGGTCCTGGACTGGCCCGCGAACGGCGATCCCGAACTGCTGCAGACGTTCATCGACTGGGGATGGGACTGGCTCGCGCCCTGGCTGCCGCCCAACGGCACACCGCCGGGTTCCGACATCGACGCGGAGTTCACCGGCTCCGCGGGACTGCCATGGCCCTTCGAGGTCGCGGGCAGCCTGGACGCGTTGGAGCTGCCCCGGGACGAGGGATGCTTCCTGGCGGTCGATCTGTCCGATCCGATCTTCCAGCAGCGGCACCTGGTGACACGGTGCAACGCAGACTTCTCCTCGGGCCGGCTCGCGGCGGTCATGGCTCATGTCGACTACGGGGACCACCACCACTCGGCCGTGTTCACCGGCAACGAAACGGCCGACCGGTTCGTGTGCACCGTCGACCCCGCCCTCGGACGCACGGTCACGATCCGGCCGGTGGTGTCCTTCACCGCTTCGAGCACCGTGATGGAACTGCCCGAGATCCGCACCGACGCGGAGAACGTGCTCATCAGTGTCGACACCGACGGCTGGCTGACCATCGACTTCAGCGCCGCCGCGCTCGACTGGGCGACGGTCCGCCACGTGGAGGTCGGGCTCCGCTACCAGGACGACGACCACGGGGTCGGACTCGTCGAGGACTTCCTGAAGTTCGACGCCTCCCGCACGGCCCAGCACTACGAACGCGCTGTCTACGCGCCGGTGACCAAGCCGTACGAGATGCACCTGTCGTACGACCTGGCCGACGGCCGGACCGCCGACGTCGACTGGACACCCGGCACCGACCGGACCGTGCTCATCCCGCCGCCGTCGGACACGTGGCGCACGATACGGCTCAGCGCGGCCGGACGCTTCGACGGCGTCGCGGCCTTCCTCGTCGACCTGGAGAGCGACGACGGCTCCGGCCACACATCGAGCACCACCGTGCGCCTGACCCCGGAGGCGGACTCCGCTAACTGGCGGACCGGGTCCGACGACACGGCCGCCGCGACCCTCAAGTACCGCGTCACGACCGTCTTCGCCGACGGCCACTCCACCGTCGGCCCCTGGCAGGAGGCCCCCCGCATCCAGCGGCTCGACATCGGAACTGCGCCGGCCGCCGTTCTCGGCGTCACCGTGGTGGCCGACCTCGTCGACTTCGCCGTGGTGAAGCTCGTGAAGACCACGCTGAGCCACACGGGGCCGGCGGGGGAGACCGACACCCGCGAGCTGATGTTCGCGCCCGGACAGCCCACCACCGTCGAGCTGCGTCTGCCGCTGCCGGACAAGGACGACACGGGGGCCCAGCCGCAGCACCGCTACACCGTCACCTCCACGTACTACCTGCGCGGCGGTGGGCATCGCAGCACGCCCGTGACACCCGGATCCGATCCGGTGATCGTTCTCCAACCCCCTCCCGTGTGACCGACCCTCAAGGAGACGTCATGCTCAACCTGCTGAACAAGTTCGTGGTCCCGGACGTGAAGGGGGTGGACATCTACCAGGATGACGACGACCCGCTGCAGTTCTGGATGGTTCCCCAGCCCGTCCGCCTGTCGACCGGCCCCGACGGGCAACCCGCCCTGTCGATATACGCCTTCGCTCGGGACATGAGCCTCCTGGCCGGGATCGACAAGCCGCTGCCCGCCGGTGAGACCGAGGGCGGAATTCTGAGCATGAGTGTCGAGTCCACCGTGGGGGACGAGGACCAGCGAAAGATCGTCGAGTATCTGCGCAGCCAGGTGCTGTCCGGCGCACTGGGCTCCCTACGCCCCGTCTGGGACGGGAGCAAAGTGGTGACGGAGCCGCGCGGGGCCACGCAGGGCGACCCGAAACTCGGCTATCCGACCTGGCTCGAGGGAGACGCGCAGTTCTGCCTTCCGTCGGCCCTCGGTCCCACCTTCGTCAAGGGGGACGACAGCAAGGCGAAGCCCTCCCTCGCCGGGTCGAACGTGGCGAGCTTCACCATCGCCCTCGGACAGGAAGGCATCCGGCTGTTCCGTGAAGGGGCCAAGTCGGGCAAGCTCACCGCGCATGTGGCGTACACCCTGCAGTTCATGGCGAGGGTGCCCGCCATCACTGTCACCGTGTCGGGCAACGCGAACAACGTCTACCAAGAACTCAAGGATCACACCACCGTCGTGGAGACCTCGGACGGTGTTGCCGTCCGGACCTATCCGCAGGTGTCCAGCCTGAAGGAGCTCAAGAACATCTCGGGCAGCCTCCAGGTGGACTACACGAGATTCGACTTCGCCACCGGCGAGGACAAGCTGCGTGAGCAACTGGAGGCTTTCGTCCTCGACATCACGCAGGCGTACCTGAAGAACATCTTCGCCCAGCCCGTCATCAACGGACAGCTCAACAAGGAGAAGCTCGGCACGGACCCGATGCAGAACTTCAAGAAGCCCGATGCGCCCCCCGTCGGAGGAAACCAGCTGTGGCTGAAGGAGTTCGAGCAGTCCGACATACGGGACTTCGGCATGACCTTCCACGGCAGCATCGCCAGGCCGTTCTCGGCGCACCCCAACGCGGCGCTGGTCGCCATGGTCACCAAGCCCCAGCTGGAAAAGGCCTTCACGGAAGCGGACCTCAACACTCCCATCTTCCACACGCTCCAGGTCCCGGTGCGCGTGACCGCCGACTTCGCCAACGACCCCATCGCCGGTATCCAGGTGACGCTGGACTACCGCCAGACCGACGACCGTACCGGCGAGGTCAAGGCGGCCTCGCAGACGTACGACTTCGTGAAGGGCGACGAGACGTACTACTTCCGCACCACCCTCGCCAAGGACGCGCAGGGAGCGCCGAAGGACACCTACAGCTACTCCAGCAGACTGCATTACAAGGCGGCCCAGCAGTCCACGGACATCGCCGCGCAGACCACCCGCGAGAAGAGCCTCATCATCGGCTACGACCGCCTCGGCTGCGTCGACGTCAAGGTGGTCGCGGGCACCGTGCCGTGGGCGGCGGTGCAGTCGATCCAGGTCGACCTGAAGCTGCCCGGGGTGAACCTGCCGTCCGCGGCGCAGACCCTCGTGCTCACCGAGGCGGCGCAGGAGGGGGGCTGGTTCAGCTACACGGGTGGGCAGACATCGCAGGAGTACGAGTATTCCTGCGAGTTCCTCCTCAAGAACGGCAGCAGGCTCGTCACGGGCCCCGACCGCACCTCCACGGCCCGGCTGCTGATCGACGCGCCCTTCGAGGACCGCATGGCGGTGACGTTCGTACCCCAGGGCCTCTTCCCGCCCCTGCAGTCGATCGTGCTGTCCACCAAGTACAGCGACGAAGCGGCCAAATACCACACCGAGGGCACCCACGTGTTCGCGAACAACATCGAGTCCTGGCGCTGGGAGGTCGACCTGCCCGACACGAAGAACCGCGAGTTCCAGTACAAGGCCGACATCACCTACGCCGACGGGACGACGGCACCCGGCCAGTGGCAGGTCGGCCAGGAGGGCACCGTCCTCATCGGTGAGGTCAAGAGCTCGCTGATGGAGGTGGCCGTGACCGCGGCGGCGCTGGACATGACCAAGTGGAAGCTCGTGGTGGTGAAACTGCGCTACGAGGACCCCGTCACGCACGAGGTGCAGGACGAGACGTTCCAGCTGACCTCCGCCAACGCCGGTCAGATCCCGTCCTGGAAGGTGACGCTGAAGGACCCCGCCGCCCAGAGCTACACGTACGAGGTCGAAGGCTACGGCACCGACGGCACACGCAAGTCCGTGCCCGCCACCTCCACCAGCGACGAACTGCTCGTTCTCGAGCTCTGACGAAGGCAGCGGGCGCTGAAGGAGCGATGTCATGACCGACGAGCTCGACGTCTCCCACCTGCAGGCACTGGATCTGGACTCCGGTCTGACGGACGCGGCGACCGGACCGAACATGACCATGGCGGGAGACACCTTCCAGCCGGGTCTCCTGGGCGACGTGATCGCCCACCAGGCGGAGCTCCCGGCCGACCGGATCCCCGTACTGGAGACCGCGCCGACGGAGTCCGGGGAGGTGCTCAGGAGCGGCGACGGGACCGTGTGCTTCGTACCCGTCGCCGTCCTGCCGACCCGCTCGAAGAGGTCCAAGACGCCCGCCGTGTTCCTGGAGGAGGACGACGCCGGCAGATGGAGCCTGCTGGTGTGGATCGACCTGGTCCGGCCGGACGGCGCTCCTCCCGAGGCGCAGGCGCTGCCGTTGAGCGACATTGCGGCTGTCCTCACCGCCACGGCACCGGAGACCGGGGCCGATTTCACCTCGGTGAGCGACCTGCCACCGCCCGAGGGCGTGGTGCGCCGTCTGGCACTCGCCGTCGCAGTGGACCCGGCCGTCATGGCGGACACCCTGCGCACCGACATGAACGCGGCCATCGTCGTGAGCGGAACGGTGTACTACCGCGACCAGAACAGCGCCTCACCCACCCCCGAGGAAGAGGAGCAGTTCCAGGTCGCGCAGTTGTCCCGGCGCGAGACCCTCGACCAGTTCCGGGCGGACGGCGGCTCGGACGAACAGGCCTACCGGCTCGCCCAGACCCTGGACGAGCAGATCCAGGCATCGACGCTGGAGCTGCTCCATGTCGACAACGCCTCGATGCTCCTCGGGCCGGGCGGGGGAGGGGTCCTGCTCTACCTGCCGCCGTCCGACAAGCCCAACCGCCCGATCTACTACCACTGGAACTTCAAGAGCGGCGCGGACTCCCAGGAGGGGCTCGACCCGGACAACGTGTGGATCGAGAGCGGAGCCGGCATGTGGCAGGTGTCGCCTCTGCCCAACCAGTACTTCGTGATCCCGCACGAGTACCGGCTCGCCTTCGACGTCGAGCGGGGCACGCCCGCCATGAGCGTGCTGCTCGTCCGGGAAGCCGGGGCGGACGCCGCCACCCAGACATGGAAGGTCCGCGTCCGGTTCAAGGTGGTGCCCTGGCTCGACCCCCGCGAGACCGAGAAGCTTCGCGCGGTGATCGCCGAGCTGGAAGGGGTGTCCTATCCGCAGCTGGTGATGGGCGGATACGCCAAAGCCACGTTCGATCAGTCGTCCTGGCTGAAGGACCTGGGCGGCAGGGAACTGAGTGCGGACAGCGAGACCACGCAAGTGGACGCCCGCGGGTTCGAGTTGGTGCTCGACTGCTCGATGGAGTTCTACACACTGCTCGCCCAGCTCCTCGCACCGCCCGCGGGAGCCGCCACCGGCGTCGAGGGACGCGTGCTGCTCGACCTGAAGAGCTCGCCGGACGAGGAGGCGCCGCCGGCGCGCAGGGAGATTCCGGTCCGCATCCGACTGGACCGCCCGGACGACGGATTCCTCACGACGGAGCAGATCACGGCCCCGTTCCCCGATCCCGCGACCTGGCCGACGGGATGGACACCGCCCTTCTACGCCAAGGTGCGAAGCGCCGGCGCCGTACGGGCGGATGTCGCCGGGGTGACGGCGGCCCTGCTCGTGCTGGATCCGTTGACCGGCGTGCCCGTGGACCACGCCGCCGCGGCAGCGACGCCCGCGGCCTTCCCTGTCGGCCTGCCGGATGCTCCCCCCGTGCAGCCGCCGCCCGAAGCGGCCCCGGCCGGGGCACCTCCCGCGTTCCAGCCGCCGGCCAATCCGCCGGTGGGTAACGGGGAGGTGCTGCTGAGACTGACCCAGAGCGAGCGCATCCCCGTCGACCCCCGCCTGGTGAGCTCCCTGGCGCTCGACTTCACCGGAGTGACCGTGCATCTGGATCCCGCGGTGACGCTGGAACGGGTCCACCAACTCGGCACCTCCACCGGCCTGGTGGCCCGGGTGGAGGTCAGCAGCTACCAGCTCAAGCATCCGGAGAGCCTGCCGCCCGAACTGGCCGACGTGTTCGGCATCGACGTGGAGGTGAGACGTGGCTCCGCCGACGCCGTGACGGTGAGCCTCAACCGCGACGTGCCGGAGGCGAGTCTCGACATCCCCTTCGGGTTCTCCGACCTGGTGGCCGGCGTGCGCCCGGACCAGCCGAAGTTCGAGTACCGGCGGCGAAACGTGGCGACCAAGGGGACGGGCCCGTACTCGGCCTGGGAATCCGTCGTGGGCAAGAGCCTGCACGTCACCCCGGTCACCTGAACGCACGAGAAAGCGAGAGCGAGGCGAGACACCATGCGAGTTCCACGCCGGCCGGCTCGCGCCCAGGTGGCCCGACACCGGCATGACCGAGGCGTGACGTCCCCCAGGAGGGTGCCGTGACCAGGACATCAGCTCTGCTCATCGCCGCGCTGACAGCGGGCGTGACCGGCCTCGGCCTCACCCCCGCGGCACCGGTGCCGGCCTCGGACGAACCCGATGCCTGTGTCGAGGGCTACGTCTGGAGGCTGACGTCGCCCGATGACCATGTCTGTGTGCCTCAGGCGGTCCAGGACCAGGCTGCGGCCGACAACAGCCAGGAGGAGGCGCGGCGCAATCCCGAGGGCGGACCGTACGGACCGGCGACCTGCTTGGAGGGTTACGTCTGGCGGGAGGCGACCCCGGAGGACCTCGTGTGCGTCGTGCCCGAGGTCCGTACCACAACCGCGCAGGAGAACGCCGAGGCGCCGAACCGCTGGAAGGCCACGGTGCGTGCGGACGGGTCGAACGCCTACCCGTTCCTCTACGCTGCCGCGTCGTACGCGATCACCATCCTGCCCGCGGGACGCGGCGCGGAGGAACTGTCCGTGCTCGTGGTCGACGCCGAAGGCGCGGCGACGGAGAGCGGAACCGGAACGACGGTCGCGAACGATCAAGG
This sequence comes from Streptomyces phaeofaciens, assembly GCF_014648915.1. Taxonomy (GTDB): domain Bacteria; phylum Actinomycetota; class Actinomycetes; order Streptomycetales; family Streptomycetaceae; genus Streptomyces; species Streptomyces phaeofaciens. The sequence continues at coordinate 90,808 of NZ_BMSA01000018.1, forward strand.
CACACCGAGTCAGCGGTTCGAATTCCAGCGGTGGGGCGGCGGAGCGGCCCTGTCCAACGCCTTCCAGATCGTGGACGGTTCGCAGGGAGGCTGTCTGACCGTTGCGGAATTCGGCAAGGGGAACGGAACCAAGGTGGTCGCGAGTTCGTGCAAGGGCGACGCCAACCAGATCTGGTCGCTGGCCGGCCGACGTGACGGTTCCTGGGACCTGCGCGTACGTCACAGCGGCAAGTGCCTGACGGCGCACAACCCGACGCTGACAGCACCGTCCGCGGGAGCGTATCTGGAGCAGTGGGACTGCCTCGGCGGGAAGAACCAGTCCTGGCGCGTCGCGCCCGCGTCCACGGAGTGACGTGGAGTGACGTTCAGCGCCCGAATCGCACAGAGGTCTCCGAGGGCAGAGCCCCTCGGAGACCTCTGTGCGATTCCCCGCGAGAGCGGCCGGTCAGCTGTCGTCGTACCGAGTGGCCTGCTGGGCGGTCGCCCCCTGTTCCGGTGACCAACGGATGTACCCGCCCTGGAACTGGCTGTAGCGGCCGTTGCCCTCGCCTCGCTCGTCGGAGGTCGGGTAGCGGAGGTAGCAGTTCTCCCAGCCCATGTTCGCCCACTGGTCACGGATCGCGCCGTGCACCTCGTGCGGGCCGGTCTGCACGGTCCAGTAGATCGAGCCGCCCTCGAAATGGTTGAAGCGTCCCACGCCGTCGGGGCAGCCCAGTTCGTCCGTCACCGGATAGCCGAGAAAGCCCCTCGATCCGCCGAGCTGGGCGTACTTGACGCGGATGTCCCCGTGGACCTCGTGCGCGCCGGTCCCGGGGGACCAGTAGATGGAACCTTCCGTGTAGTCCCGCGACGTGCCGCGCCCATCGGGGTTCGGCCCTTCACCGCTTCCGGCACCCGCGTCGAACGGCGGGCCGATCCACGTGATCTGGTTCCACTTGTCGTCGATGGCAGTCATGACCGATCTCCGGGTTCGCCTGGGAAACGCCCGTCAGAACGGCTCCCTGGCCAGGATGCCGTTGAGTGGCAGAAGGTCGAAGAAGTGGTGCTCGCCCGCGGGCTCGTACCGTACGACAGCACCGTAGTGAGGTACGCGCGTCAGTGTCCGCGGACGTGCCTGGGGGGCGGCCTCGGCCAGCGACTCGCACACGGAGCCGTGCCGGTAGCCCGCGTCGCGGAGGGCGTCACCGGTCGGCTCCGCCGTGGGTCCCGGGGACGATGTGAGGAGGGGCAGATAGAGCCTGGCGACTCCCTTGTCCGCGCAGGCCCGGGCCAGGGTGCGGCCGGTCAGTCCGTCGTCGGCCTCGTCACCCGGGGCGAACAGCGCCAGCATCACCCGCAGAGGGGCCTCGCCCACGCACGGCCAGCTCTCCGAGAAGTCCCCGCCGTCGTCCGGCTCACCGCTCTCCCGCGGCCCGTACGTTCCCGTGTTCCCGGGCCGCGGCAGGGCGGCGGCTTCGTCGAAGTACGCCCACCTCCAGCCCTCGGCCTGCCCGTCGGCGTTGCCCGCGTGCGCGCCCTGCTCCCGGGCCTTCGTGTACCCGTGGTGCCGGGAGGGCAGCGTCCTGGGAACGTGCGGCGGTGAGCTGATCCCGGCTTCGTAGCCGTGCTGCCAGCCCCTGAACTCGGCCGGCACGAACACGTCCGGGTCCTCGGGGACCGGGTAGGGGTTGTGATGGGTCATGACCGGCTCCTCGCTCCCGCTCACCAGGTGGGCTTGGCGACGTTGCCGTAGGACCAGGCGGGGCCCTTCGACATCTCGAAGTGCAGATGCGGTCCTGTGGAGTTGCCCGTCGTGCCGACCTTGCCGAGTTGCTGTCCGGCAGCGACGTGCTGGCCGGCGTTCACCTGCCGCTGTGAGAGGTGGCAGTACGTGTAGACATATCCGTTGTCTGCGGCGAGCCCGATCCACTGGCCGTACTCTTTGCCCCGCTCGTTGGACCAGGTGATCGTTCCGCTGCGTACGGCGACCACGGGGACCCCGGAGCCGGCGGCGTAGTCCTGGCCGGTGTGTCGGCCGACACCGTCGGGCTTCCAGGCGTACGGGCCGCGCTCGTAGAATTCGAAGCTGACTTTGTGGCCGGGCACGGGGGAGGGCACCCTGCCGGGACGCCTCGCAGGGGTCGGCGCGCCCCTGTCCTCGACGCGGAAGAGGCCGCTGAGGCGGCCCAGGGTGGCCAGGGAGGTGGGGCCCGGTACGCCGTCGGCGTCGGGACCCGTGAAGCCCTGGGCGAGCTGTTCGGCGCGGTAGGCGGCCTTGGTCTGGTCTCCGAAGAGGCCGGTGGCGCCGTCGGAGATCTTGCGGCCCCGTTTGATCAGGGCCTTCTGTACGGTGCGTACGTCCTCGTTCCGCTTGCCGAACTGGACGTTGGACAGAGCAACCATGACAAGGCCTTCTCAATGGTGCGGGCACGGAGCCGTGGCCGAGCCCCGGTTTTCCACGGAATTCCCCTCCGAGACGATCGCTCTGGAGGCCATGGCGTCCGATCCGACTTCGTGCGTCGTCATTCGAGGGTACGGAATCGATGTCAGTGCGGCGTCAATCTGACGTCATCGACGGGAGGTCGACGTCCTCACCCGGTGGAAGACGTCGCCCAGGGAAGACGGCATGAGAACGCGACCCCTGTTTCATGATCTTCGGCTTCGAGAACCGTGATCATCAGGAGTCGCGTTCGCCATTTCCCGCCGGGCCGCCTTAGGCGATCACCTGTGCATGCGCACGGTGAAGTTCTCCGTCTCGCCGGAATTCCATTTGATGTAGTCCTGAACCGACAAGTAGGCCGAGTCCCGGGTCAGGCGCAGCTGCTCGGTCGCGTTGTTCCATGTGTACTTGGCGTACTGGGCACCCGCGACGTACCTGCTGGGGGACAGTTTCTTCGTGCGGCCCTTGTCCCAGGCACAGTCCTTCGTCGCGTCGTAGTCGCACGTGGAATAGGCCCTGACGTAGAGGCCGCAGCTTTCTGAAACCGTCACGTCGATGCGGCTCAGCCTGTCATTGCTTGAATACCACTTGCCGGGAAGCTGACTTGTGGTGAGGCAGGCTGCTGCCTGTTTCGCCGAGACGAGTGTGAAAGTGACCGACAGGGAGAGTGTCAGGGCGGCCGTGATGAGCAGGGCCATGACCCTGGACAGGGGGCTGCGGACAAACGAGACATGTGTCATGGCGAACCTCCGATGGCGGGTACCAGCATGAGCGTTTCGTGGTCGCACGACACGTCCGACTGGTCTTGCCGCTTGGTGGCAGGCACGACTAGCGCAGCGCGGGAGGGTTGACGACGACGCGCTGAGGAGCGGGCGGCGAAATTCACATCCGACTCTCGCTAGTCATCGGGGTAATTCCAGTCAACGCCGGTCATCCATGTGCCGCAACTGGAGGGCGACGCAGGGGGGTTCCGCCGGTCGGTTGGTTGCGCGACGAAACGACAGCGTCCGGTGGAGCACGGTCGACGGCACGAGCCGGTCGGTGCACGGGGTCTTTTGTCGGTGGCCGACGCCGCTCACGAGGCCGTACGCGTTCTGGCCCGCTCGCGGCCGGCTGTTGTTCAGCGCGGGCGCGGCGAGGCGGGGGACACCTCCGTGGAGGCAAGGTGTGTGCGCGAATGCGGTGCCGTCGAGGCGGTCGGGCGTCGGGGACGGAGCGGTGGACACGGGCGAGGACGTGGGGGAGAGGGGGACGGCCGGGCGACGGCCGGGTCGGGTCAGGCGGGCCGTACGAGGCCGGTGTCGTAGGCGAAGATCACGGCCTGCACGCGGTCGCGGGCGTCGATCTTGGTGAGGATCCGGCCGATGTGGGATTTGACGGTGGACTCCGCCAGATGAAGCCGCTCGGCGATCTCTCCGTTCGTCCAGCCGGTGGCCATGGCGGTGAGGACTTCGCGTTCGCGCGGGGTGAGGTCCGCGAGCCGGCTCTGCTGTTGGGGGGAGTGGCCGGGGAGGCGGTCGCTGAAGTTGTCGATGAGTTTTCGGGTGAGGCCGGGGGAGATGACGGCGTCGCCCGCGGCCACCGCCCGTACTCCCGCGACGAGTTCTTCGGGCAGGGCGTCCTTGAGCAGGAAGCCGCTGGCTCCGGCGCGCAGGGCGTCGTAGGCGTACTCGTCGAGGTCGAAGGTGGTGAGGACGAGGATGCGGGAGCGGCCGCCGGACCCGACGATGCGACGGGTGGCCTCGATGCCGTCCATGCCGGGCATACGGACGTCCATCAGGACGACGTCCGGACGGAGTTCGGCGGTCATGCGGACCGCTTCGCTGCCGTTGGTGGCCTCGCCGACGACGGTGACGTCGGACTGGGCCTCCAGCAGCATGCTGAAGCCCATGCGTTGCAGTGCTTGGTCGTCGACGATGAGGACGGTGGTCATGAGGGGTGCTTCTCCGGGGAAACGGTCGGCGGATCGGGGACGAGGAGCGCGCGGACGGTCCAGCCGCCCTGAGCGTTGGGGCCTGCGGTGACGCTTCCTTGGTAGAGGGCTGCTCGTTCACGCATGCCTACCAGGCCACGGCCGCCGCCGCTCGCACGGGGACGGTGTGCGGCGGCGCGGGACGGGCCCGTGTCCTCGACGGTGACGTGGACGGCGTCGGGGGTGGCCGCAAGAGACACGCTGACCGAGGTGCCGGAGGCCGCGTACCTGACCGTATTGGTCAGGGCTTCCTGGACGATGCGGTAGAGGGACAGCTGGAGGCCCGGGGGCAGGTCGGTGAGGTTGCCGTGGGTGTTCAGGGTGACGGCGGGGCCGGCCGCGCGGACGCGTTCGAGGAGGGCTTCGAGGTCGGTCAGGCCGGGCTGCGGCGCGAGCGGGGCGTGATGCGGCCGGTCGTTGTCCTCGCCGACGACGGCGAGCAGCCGGCGTAGCTCGGCCAGGGCGTCACGGCCGCTGTCACTGATGATGCGGAGCGTCTGGGCGCCGCGTTCCGGCTTGGTCGCGGCGAGCGCGGCGGCACCGTCGGCCAGGCCGACGATGACGGAGAGGGTGTGGCCGAGGATGTCGTGCATCTCCCGGGAAACGCGGGCGCGTTCCTGCGCGGTGGCGAGGCGGGCCCGCTGGTCGCGTTCCTTCTTCAAGGCGTCGATGTAGGCGCCGGCCAGTCGGCTGAGAAGACCGAGTGCGGCGAACGCGGCCATCGCGGTCATCGCCAGCAGGGTCACGACCTCAGGCCGGGTGGCGTGCTCCAGCTGGCCGCCCCTCCAGAAGACGGTCGCCCACGCCACGAGCTGCGCGGTGGTGACACCGATGGCGAGGGCCAGTTGGCGCGGGGTGCAGTAGCGGCCGACGTTGAACAGGGCCACGACCCTCGCGGAGTCGGCACCGGTCATCACCCCCAGGGGAAGCGCCGCCACCGACACGGCGGTGGTGAGGGCGAAGACCAGCAGGGGGTGGCGCTCCCGCCACAGGAGCGGCACGGTGAAGGCGAGGAGGAGCGCCAGCTGTGCCGGGGCGTCGCCGGTGTTGTAGGGGTTGAGGTAGGAGGTGACGCCGAGCGCGGCGCAGAAGGCCGGCACCCCCCAGCGCCGGATCCTGGGGTGGGCCCGGTCGGCCCGCCGCAAGGCGGCGATCCGAAAGATGACCGAGGCGATCACGCGCTGCTCGGAATCACTGGTCAGGGTCTCCAGCATCCGGTCGTCGTCCGGGCGGGGGTCCTGCGCCGGTGCGCTCGGTGCGGTCACGGGGGTCCTTCGCGGGTCGGGGGCCGCCCGCCGGTCCGGGGGAGTCGGACCGGCGGGCGGGGCGGGGGAGAGGGCCGGTGGGCGGCGGCCGTTCCGGTGGCCGATCGGGCCGTTGTCGGCAGCCGCCGCTGCGACGCGTTCCCGTCAGCGCTTACGGAACATCTTCCTCCGTATCCCGCCCGTCGCTGTCGCCTTCGACGTGCTCGTGTCGGCGGGCCGGGTGTCGTCGTCGGCACTCGTGGAACGCTGTATGAGCCCGGACAGTCCCCGGGTCCTGCCGTGGTGGTGCCGGTGAAGCGGCGACGTCCGCGAGACCGTGTCCGAGGTGTCGGCACCGGAGCCGCCGGTGAACGCACGCGGGCCGGGGGAGCGGTCCGAGTCCGGGCCGATCTCGGCGGTCACGCCTGCGAGTACGGGTTCCGGAGCGGTGCTCGTGCTGCCGGCCGCCGGCGTCCGGCGCAGCTTCTCACCCTCGACGTCCACGTCGGGCAGGGCACGGTCGAGCCACTTGGGCAGGGCCCAGGCGCGGTGCCCGAGCAGGGCCAGCACCGCCGGGACGACGGTCATACGAACGACGAAGGCGTCGAAGAACACCGCCGAGGCGAGTCCCAGGCCGACCGACTTGATCAGCGCCGCGTCGTCGAGGAGGAAGCCGGAGAAGACGGAGATCATGATGACCGCGGCGGCGGTGACCACCCGGCCGCTGTGCCGGAACCCCTCGACGACGGCCTTCGTCGGGGCGGCGCCGTGGACGTACTCCTCGCGCATCCGGGTGACGAGGAAGACCTCGTAGTCCATGGCGAGGCCGAAGACGACGCCGATCAGCAGGATGGGCAGCACGCTGACGATGGGTGCGGTCTGGTCGACGCCGAAGACATCCGCGAGCCAGCCCCACTGGAAGACGGCCACCAGGACACCGAGCGTGGAGGCGATGGTGAGCAGGAAGCCGACGGCGGCCTTCAGCGGGATCAGGATCGAGCGGAAGACCAGCAGAAGCAGGATCAGGGCGAGGCCGACCACGATGGCCAGGTAGGGGATGAGGGCTCGGGCGAGCTTGGCGGACACGTCGATGTTGACCGCGGTCGTGCCGGTGACCATCAGGTCGGCGCCGGTGGCGGCGTGCAGGCCGGCGCTGTGGTCGCGGATGTCGGCGACCAGGTCCTTGGTGGCCTGACTGGTCGGAGCGCTCCCGGGGACGACTCCGATGATGGCGACATCGCCGGCTTCGTTGAAGGCCGCGTCACGGACCGACGCGACGTCGTCCAGCGTGCGCATCACCGCGGTGGCGTCAGCGGCGGCGCCCTCGGCGTCGTCACTGCCCCGCGCGTCGACGACCACGGTCAGCGGGCCGTTGAAGCCCGGCCCGAAGCCTTCGCTGAGGGTGTCGTAGGCGAGGCGCTGCGTGCTGGCGGGGGGCTTCATGGAGTCGTCGGGCAGCGTCAGGCGCAACGACATGGCGGGGACGGCCAGCAGCCCGAGGCCGATCACCGAGACGGCGAGGACCTTGACCGGATTACGGGTGACGAACGTCGCCCAGCGCACGCCCATGGACACGCCCACGCCGCGCTCCAGCGCCTGCATACGACGGGACAGCAGCTTGGCCTTCATGATCCGGGGGCCGACGAAACCGAGCAGGGCCGGCAGCAGGGTCAGCGCGATCACCACGGCGACGGCGACGGCGAAGGCCGAGCCCAGGCCCATGGAGGTGAGCATCTGGATGCCGATGACGCTGAGGCCGGCCAGCGCGATGATCACGGTGAGGCCCGCGAAGACGACCGCGGAGCCGGCCGTGCCCAGGGCCCGTCCGCAGGCTTCCTCGGGGTCGTGGCCGTCTCGGATCTCGTTGCGGTAGCGGGAGACGATGAACAGGGCGTAGTCGATGGCGACGGCCAGGCCCAGCATCAGCGCCAGGGTGGAGGCCTGGGAGGCGATGTCGAAGAACTGGGTGGCGAGAGTGATCGACAGAATGGCCGCGCCCACGCCGAGGACCGCGGTGAGCAGAGGCAGCCCTGCGGCGATCATCGAGCCGAAGGTGATCAGGAGGACGACGGCGGCGACGCCGAGGCCGATGAGTTCGGCCGCCTTGCTCGCTGCCTCGTCCGCGACGGCGTCACCGCCCATGCTGACCGTCAGCCCGGCCTTCTCGCCCTCCTCGACGACGGTGGTCTGCACGTCGTGCGCGGCGTCACCGACTTCGGCCTCGGGGACCGTGTACGTGACCCCGGCGAAGCCGATGGTGCCGGACTTGCTGACCTGACCGCTGGTGAAGGGGTCGGAGACGCTGGACACCTGCGGCGACTGCTCCAGCTTCGCCACCAGGGACTCGACCGCGGCCTTGTTGGCCGTGGAGGTGAGCTTCTGCCCTTCGGAGGCTTCGAAAACGACCCGGGCGGAAGCCCCGCCCGCGGAGGCCTGCGGAAACTCCTCGCCCAGCAGGTCGATGGCCTTCTGGGACTGGGTGCCGGGCAGGGCGAAGCTGTCGGAGGTGGAGCCGGTGGAACTTATGGCACCGATACCGACGGCGGCCAGGACGGCGATCCACAACATGAGGACGAGGCGTCGTCGCCGGAAGGCGGATCGTCCCAGTCGATAGAGGAAGGTGGCCACGGAGTTACTCCCACCGGAAGAAGAGATCATGTGCGTGAGCGGGGCCTGATCGACCCGTGATCTCAAGCTAGGGGCGGGATTTCCCGCCCCCTGCCTCCTGTGGAACCGAATCGGCGCAGGGCGACTAGTACTGCGGTACTAGTGCCCCTCCGCCTCACGGCACGGTGACCAGCACCCGGCCGCGCCCGCCGGCGTCGACCCGGTCGTGGGCCTTGGCGATGTCCACGAGCGGGAAGCGGTCGCCGACGTCGACGGTGAGGGCGCCGACAGCGGCCGCGGCGGTGAGGTCGCGGGCGGCCTGCCGCTTGGCCGCGAGGGGGAAGTCGTCGCTGCCGAGCAGGCGCAGGGTCACGTTGTTGAACAGCAGCGGCCAGAAGGGGAGTTCGGTGCGGTCGTCGTGGGTTCCGTAGGCGGCGATGACGGCGTCGAGCGCGGTGACCGCGTTGTCGAGGTCGGCGTTGGCCGACAGGGACACCTCGATGATGCGGTGCACGCCGTCGGGCGCGTGGGAGCGGATCGCCGCTGCCGGGTCGTCGGAGTCCAGGGCGACGGCGTGGGAGACGACCGCCGGGTCGACGCGCTCCAGGTCGCCGCCGCGCCGCACGGTGCCGATGACGGTCGCGCCGCCCCAGCGCGCGAGCTGCGCGGCCAGGGAACCGACACCCCCGAGCGCGCCGTGCACCAGCACGATCTTCCCGTCGACCGGGCCGTCGGCGAACACGGCCCGGTGCGCGGTGATGCCGGGGATGCCGAGACTCGCGCCCAGTCCGTCGCCGAGGTGGTCGGGCAGGGGGACGGCTTGATGCTCGGGTACGACGGTGTACTGGGCGGCGGTGCCGAAGGCCCGGTAGGACTGGGCGCCGTACACCCACACCCGCTGTCCGACGCGGCGGGCGTCGACCCCGTTCCCGACCGCGTCGACCACGCCGGCGGCGTCACTGTGCGGGATCACGCGCGGGTAGGGCATCGAAGAGCCGAGCCAGCCGCGTCGCTTCTTGGTGTCGCCGGGGTTGACGCCGGACACGGTCACACGGACACGGACCTCGCCGGGACCGGGCAGGGGGTCGGGCAGTTCGCCGACGTGCAGGACATCGGCGGCGGGGCCCTGTTCGTCGTACCAGGACGCGATCATGCGGAATCTCCCGTAGTCGTTCGGGCGCTGGGTCGGGGCGGAATCGCCGCAGGGGCGGGGCCGTTCTCGAGCGGCTACTTCCCGGGAACCCGTTTCCAGGTGTCGTCGCCCGACCACCATCGGAGCCGTTCGTAGATCCTTCCAAGGCCCTGGCTTGTCCTACGGTGAGGTGGGCAGGTGCGGGGAGCGGAGTACGAGCAGGGTGATCTCGCTGGGGGCGAAGACGCGGAACGGCGGGCCCCAGAAGCCGGTGCCGCGGCTGGTGTAGAGGAGGGTGCGGGGGCCGTGGTGGCTGAGGCCGGCGAGGGCGGGCTGGTCGAGGCGGACCAGATGGTGGAAGGGCCAGATCTGGCCGCCGTGGGTGTGGCCGGAGAGTTGCAGGTCGATGCCTGCGGCTGCCGCCCGGTCGACGAACTGGGGCTGGTGTGCCAGGAGCAGGACCGGCAGGTCGGGGTCGGCGCCGTTCAGGGCTCCGGCGAGGTGGGCGCGGTGGCCCGCCAGGCCGGAGGACTCGGCGGTGACGTCGTCCACGCCGGCGACCACGAGGGTGTCGCCGCCGCGTTCCAGCAGGAGATGGCGGTTGCGCAGCGGCTCCCAGCCCAGCTCGTCCATCAGGTCGACCCAGCCCTGGGCCTCGCTGTAGTACTCGTGGTTGCCGGTGACGTAGACACGGGCCTTGGTGGCCCGCACCGTACCGAGGGGGACGGCCTGGGCGCGGCGGCGCCCGGCGGTGCCGTCAGCGATGTCGCCCGTGTGGCAGACCAGGTCGGCTTCCAGAGTGTTCACCGTCTCGCAGACCCGTGCCGACCAGCGAGCGCGATCGAGTGGGCCGTAGTGGGTGTCGGTGATGAGGGCGACGCGGAGACCGTCCAACCCGGCACCCAGCCGCGGGAGTTGCACGTCGAGTCGGCGCACGCGTGGCACGCGGCGGGCCTCGGCGTACCCCCAGGCGAGGAGGGCGGCGGTGACGCCGAGAACGGCCCACGTGACGATCCGGGCCCGGTCCTGGCTCTCGCCGACGCCTGCCACGGTCAGGGCGAGCCGCAGGAGGACGCCGAGCAGAACGGACCAGGTGAACAGAACCCAGCTGGTGCCCAGCAGGGTGTCACCGATGATCGCCGCCCGGTCCTGCTGGCGCCGACCGTGGCCGCGCACCATCGCGAGCGGCATACCGACGAGGCCGAGGGCGAACAGGGCGGTGCCGGCCGGCGTGACGGGCAGCGGCCAGTGCTGACCGCTGTACAGGAGCACCCCACAGGGCACGGCCCACAGCAGGACGGGGGCGATCAGGGGGAGGTAGCGCATCAGGCGGTGCAGTCGGCTCTGCCGCGGCGCGTGCGCCTCACCCTCGGCGGGCCGGGTGTTGCTGGTGTCGGTCACGCTTTCCCTCCCTGGCCAGGCTGCCGTCTCGCGCACTGTATCCGGTCACCCAGGCCGGCCGGACCGGCGTTCATGGGTGCGGCCCCTTGGCATGCAGCAGGTGCAGCCGCCCGTCGAGCACCAGCAGCATCTCATCGGCCCCGTGGGCCGCTTCCTGGACTGGGCCGCTGTCCATGCGCAGGACTTTCACCCGGGCCGTGCCTACCTCTGCCAGGGAGTGGGAGTTTCAGGCGGCCGGCAGCGCGGCCGCTGTTTCTACGACGTTGATCGAACTCATTGCATGGGTCCCGTCGGGCTGCTTCCACCGTGGTGTGGGCAGCCCGCCCTTCACATTCAGCCGTGGCCTCGCCACCCACAAGCCGAGGACTTCCCGAGGGGTCAATGCAGCCGTGCGGGCGTGATGATCACCGTCACGCCGGACTTGGCGGCACCTCTCGGGGTGACCCGGACCGTGGCGGCTGTTCCAGCGGGTACCGCTGAGGGCCGGGCAGTGGCCGGCCCGTCGACCGCGATGTGCCAGCCCACCGGTGCGGGCGGCAAGGACAGTTCGGTCGTGCCGCCGTGGCGCGGCGCGTAGCTGAGCCGGTAGGTGCGTGTGGCCGGGGTGTAGCTGTCGACGTGGATCTCGCCCGCGACAGCCCGAGCGTACGGGCGTACGGTTCGCTCCTTGTTGGGGCGCAGTTGACCGTTCGCGTCCATCGCGCAGTACCCGCCGCCGTAGCACCATTCCCACCCCGCCCATCCGCCGCTGTACCGGTCCATGGAGGTCAGGGCATCGTCGTAGAACCGGCCCATGTGGGGCAGCTGGCCGTTCAGTGGCCCCCACTCACCGACAACGACCGGGAGGCCGTACGTGCGTGGATAGTCGACCACGGCGGCCTCGTACGCCTCCAGCCAGCCACCGGCCGGGTCGTAGTCTCCGCCCGCCTCCATCACCGCGTTGTAGAGGTGCGGGGCGTACACCACCTTGGGGTCGTCGATGCGGCCCAGGCCGGTCGGCACGCCTTCGCCCACGATCGGTGTCGGCTCCACGAACAGCCAGTTGTCCGGATCGACGTGGCGAACGGCGTCGGCGATGCGGTTGTACATCGGGGTGAGCTGCCGGGACTCGATCCGTTTCGCGGCGGTCGGCAGGTCCTCGCCGGGGTCGAGGCGGCCCATCGGCTCGTTGATCAGGTCATAGCCGAGGACGGCGGGGTGTTCGCCGAACCTCGCGGCGAGCAGCCGCCACATGCGTGCCTGCGCCCTCCTCAGATCGGTGTCCTCGTAGAGATGCTGGAACGCGGCCTGCACAGCCGGCTCGAAGTACTCGGAGAACCAGTCGTCCGGGTGAGGCGTGAACGGCAGCCCGTCCGTGCGTGTCGCCCACTCGGGGATTCCCCGGTGTCCGAACCGGGGGCCGAACACGTCCTGGTGGGCATCGATCACCACATGGATCCGGTACCGCTGGGCCCAGTCCAGGATCCGGTCGATCTTGCCGAGATACCGGCGGCTGTAGTGGCCGGGTTCCGGCTCCAAGTCGTCCCAGAAGAGCAGCAGTCGAGCGAAGTCGAAGCCCTGGGCCGACATGTCACGGAAGTGCCGCTCGGTGATCGCGGACAGCGCGTCGGCCCCGTGATGAACCTTGTCCCCTACGTTCCAGCCCCGCAGGGTGAGCGCCCTGCCCCGGTCATCGGTCAGCCGACTCCTGGGCACCGGCTCCACGGCATCCGCGTGGGCGGGACCGGGAAGCAGCGCGGAAGCAATCAGTATCAGTGCCCCCGCAGCGACGGCCACGCACCTGCGCATCAACACCTCCGGCCCAGGGCGCGTGATCGCGCCGAGTGGAGAAGTACTCAACTGCCAGCGCAGCCAACCAGGTCGACCGGCCTTCGGCTAAGGCGAGAACAGGGCAAACCGTCCGGGGGCCGACCTCCCACGCCGGAGACGGTGCACTCGGCCTGGTGCTCACTGCCGCGGTGCTGTGGACACCCGCTCTCTGGACGCCGCCGTCGCACGGCCGGTGCTTCAGATGCTTCCGGTCCGGTGCAGGACGAGGCCTTCGTCTCTCCATTCCGCGAGGGACTGCGGAGGTGCCAGTTCCACACCGGCGATCCCAGCCGTGGCCTGGAATTCGGCGAGCATCGAAGTGAGCACCTCGGCTGCCTGACACTCGACTTCAGGATCGCCGGCGGGATCGTCGAGCGACAACCCGAGTACGACGGCGCCCTCTTCGGTGAGGGTGATGATCGCCCCGTAGAAGCCTCGCGCCTTCACGTACAGCGAGAAGGCGCCCGTGCCGCCTTCGCCCCGGCCCAGGTCGGCCAGCGCCTCGGCGTCACCGGGAGAGGGCTCCTCCGCCACGAACGTACGGACGAACGAGTCGAAGCGCGGGTCCCCGGGGTCGGCACGGTCCACGTATTTCTCGATGAACCTGGACAGGAGCACGGCGCGGTCATCGCGTCGAACCCAGACGTACGCGTCGAAGCACGGAGGCATGCCGGGAAGGATAGCGAGAGGTCCCGCAGCACACGGCGGAGTTCCCTTCGCGGTGGAGGTCCTCGACGTGCGGGCGACCGGCCCGGATCGTCGACGCACAGGCTCAGGTGCCGCCGCCCGACCGGATGCCGGGACCGGGCCCGGCAAAGGTGCCCGGCACCGCGCGCGCCATGGCCTGGGCGGTATCCGTCGCCGCCTGAGCGACGCTGATGGTCACCATGGCGGGTGCCTCGTCGGCGAACGCGAAGGTGGGCGCGCCCTATGTCCGCTACGGCGACACCGGCCCTGCCGTGACGTGCGTCCAGCTCGCAGTCAACGCGTTCTACAGCGGTCAGGGGGGAACGCGCTGGCCCTCGAGGTCGACGGAGTCTTCGGGTCGCAGACACTCCGGACGTAGTCCCGCACGTCGTCCAGAACCTCGTCCGCGGATGGAGTCGACGCGGAGGGTCGGCGACCGACGACCACGCGGCTGGAAGTCCCCCTCCGGAGGAGTGCGTGCGTGCCAGACCCCGCGTCTGCGGCATGATCGGCCGGACAGGTCCCGGCTAGTCAGGGATTCCTGGCATGCCCCAATGGGCTGCTCTGTCGCCGACTTCGGCTTTCGGGCATGTACGGCGCCATGTCGTGAGGGCCGGGGGGCGGCCCGCGCGTCCGAAGAGGAGCTGCCTGCTGTGCAGGATCAGGCGGAGTCTTGCCAGGTCGTGAACGTTGTCGTGGATGATGAGGACGCGCGCTACGTGGTAGGGGTCGTGTTCGGTGATCTGACCGCCGACGCGGCGGAGGCGGAGTCTGGCAGGGCCGTCGGCTTCGCCCGGGACGATGCGTGCCTCGATCAGACGCCGTCGGTCCCACGCCCAGTACGCGATCTCCCCGAGGAGATGGAGGGCGCCTACGTAGAGGACCCATGCGGCGTTCGAGTCCGTCCGCTGCAGTAGGCCGAGGAAGCCGAGGCAGCCGGCCGTCACCCCGACGCGCCGGAGCCGCGGAACCATCTGCATGGTCTTGTCGTCCGCGTCCCAGAGCAGGTCTTCGTCGGCAGCCATGCCGCCATCATGGGCCGTGCCCGTCATCGTGGAAAGCCCGGAGAATGCCTCCCAAAGCGGCTCGGTCCAAGGGACTTCGATGACTTCGTTGCTCAGACGGCCACCACCCGCCCGGCCAAGCTCGGCCAGCCCTTCACCCGCTGGTCCATCCGCGAACTCGCCGCCTACCTGCGGGAGGTCCACTGTCGCGTGATCCGCATCGTCGGTGAAGCAGCGTGGCTTCAGGTCTCAGGTCTGAGGTTCGCTCGGCAGGTCCACGAAGCCGGTTTCGATGTCGCCGCGGAAGGTGAGGGCTTCTTCGCCGATACCGAGGGCATCGAGCAGGAGGCTCAAGGCCGTGTCGACGTCAGCCTGGGCGCGGCCGACCCAGACGAAGACATCGGGGCGCGGGCTGCCCTCCAGTCGGCTGAGCGCAAAGTCGATCTTCTGGATGCGGAACATCGCCGCATCCACCGGGCCCAGGTCCTCCCAGCCCCGTTCGATGGTCAACCGCAGCCGCGCGGCCAGAACGTCCAGCGACGGCGACAGGCCGGCAACCAGCCGGAAGGAGCTCGCCGCGTACTCCCACATGCTGGACTGGAAGGCCGGGTTTCGCTTGCCGCCCTGGTACTGCGGCGCGCGTTCCCAGTCCGAATCCGGCCCAGGAACCTCGAGCCCCGCCATACGCCCTCCCCACCCCGCCGTTGAGCTGTGACCCCTCACCCTAGATGCTCAGCCCCTGGCGTCATGGATCACCCACCCGGTGAACGTATGCGGTCACAGCACTGGCTGAACGCCGCACACGACAGCTTCGACGGTCTTCCACGCCCCGGAGGTACCGCAGGCCTCCCGGCGGGCGTCCCACAACAGGCGGGTGAAAGCGGTGCGCGCATGGTCGCCGTGCAGGGAGATGCCCAGGATCAGGCCGCCGTTGCAGTCGACCGAGGCGCGGTTCTCGCCCCATGCGACGAGCCGGTCCAGCCATGCCGGGTCTTTGGTCTTGGGGGCGAGGACAGGCAGGAACTCGGGGAAAAGGGCGGACCCTTCGTGCTTCTCCAGCGTCTCGGCGATCGCGCCCCGCAGATCCTCGCACGGCAGGTGCAGCAGGCCGAGGCATGCGTCCTTCGACACGTAGTACGAGTCGTCGACGTGTTCCCACAGCAGGGACGCGGCCGGGGTGTGTCCCAGGCGGCCCAAGGCTGGAGTACCCCGGACGGTACGCCGTCACGCAGTCGGCCACCGTCGACCGTCGCCTCCAGCAGGCGCGCGGCCAGCCGCCGGTCCGCCGTGGCGGGCGAGGACCGGCACCAGCACCTCGTGCACGGCGGGCGCCGAGAGGAACAGCGGGAGGAGCGCCTCCGCATCGGCCGAGCCGCCCTCGCCATTCTCGTGCGGGCCGGCGCCGGCACGTGGCAGCGGCTCGCCCCGCCGCTCGACCCTGCCCCCCAAGAGCAGCCCACTACCGGGCCGCGTCCACGTGGTCAAGGACGACGGCGCCCGCCCAACTCGGCTTCCGCCGACGACCAATGCGCCGAGGCCGCCACCTGCCTCACCGCCACGGCGCCCGGAGAGATCTGACTCCGCCTCGAACACACCACGAGGCCCTGGGCGGCCTTGCGCTCCGATCTCGGAGGCCTCGTCCGCGGACCACCTGGTTGCTCTCTCCTCGGTGTTTGACAGCACGGCCGCACATCCACCATGCTTCCATTAATTCATTA
Source organism: Streptomyces phaeofaciens (assembly GCF_014648915.1). Taxonomy (GTDB): domain Bacteria; phylum Actinomycetota; class Actinomycetes; order Streptomycetales; family Streptomycetaceae; genus Streptomyces; species Streptomyces phaeofaciens. The sequence continues at coordinate 106,801 of NZ_BMSA01000018.1, forward strand.
ATACAAGCATGGTGAAACAGGGGAGGCGATGTGATCGAGTACCGGATCGACCGTGACAGCGCCGTACCGGCCTACGTCCCGATCGCCGAGCAGGCCGAACGGGCGCTTCGAACAGGCGCGTTGACGGTCGAGGACGACTCCCCCTGCGCGCCGAGCTCACCGCCGGGACGGGGGCACGCGGGGCTGGAGCATGCCGACGTCCTCGCCCTCGTCACGGCCGCCCTGGACGCCTACGACAACGAGCACGAAACCAAGGCCCCGGTCGCCCGGGAACGAAAGGAGGACACATGACCAGGCCTGACGTGCCGGCCGCGCTGTGCGCCACAGGACTCGGCTTCCATCACCCGAAGCGGGGCGGCCCGGCCCTGCGGGACTGGAAGTTCACCGTGCCCGGCGGCCGTGTCACCGCCATCGTCGGACACGACGGCGCCGGCCGCGAGTGTCGGCCGGCACCGGCGCGGCCGCCCTGGTCGCCGCTGCGGTGATCGCCGCGTACTACTGCTCGGGCATGCTGGACGCCCTGCACAGCGGTCTGTTCGACGGCCGCGACACCGGTCCGCTGTATGGCACGCGGTCCGACACCGGCCTGCCCGTCCTGCTCACGGTCGCCACCGCGCTGCTCCTGCGCCGCCGCGTCTGACCGCGGCGACGACAACCGGGGCACATCCGCCGCACTCCCGGCCCCCTCCTCTTCCCTTACCTCTGTCCTTCTTCACTCTTACGTCCCCCACCGGGGATCCCCTGTCGCACGGAGGTCGCTTCACCATGCCCGCCGACGCCAAGTCACCGAAGAAACTGCGCAACAACCGCGCCGCCCTCACCCACAAGATCGGCTACGCCCTGCGCCACCCCGGCCGCGTCACCCCGTACCTCCGCCGGGCCGGCCGGGACACCTGGCTGCGTCTGAAGCACCCCGACCACGTCGGCTACTACCGGGCCGTGATGGCCTCGGACACCCTCCGCAACCCGGAAGCCGCGGTCGGCAGCCAGACCCACGACCGCTGGCTGGCGCTCGGGCAGATGCAGTTCGACTACCTCGTCGAACACGGGCTCCGCCCCGAACACCGCATGCTCGACATCGGCTGCGGAAACCTGCGCGGCGGCTGGCGCTTCATCAGCCACCTCGACCCCGGCAACTACTACGGCGTCGACATCTCGCCCGACATCCTGATGGCGGCGAAGAAGACGCTCACCGAGCGCCGGCTCCAGGACAAGCTGCCGCACCTGACCATCACCGGCGACCTCACCCTGGACTTCCTGCCCGACGACCACTTCGACGTCGTCCACGCCCACAGCGTCTTCTCCCACTCGCCGCTGAACGTCATCGACGAATGCCTCGCGCACGTCGGCCGAGTCCTGACCGACACCGGCTTCTTCGACTTCACCTTCGACCGCACCGAGGGCACCGAACACCAGGTGCTGCGCGAGGACTTCTACTACCGCACCGAGACCCTCCTGACCCTGGCACGGGGGCACGGCCTGCACGCGCGCTTCATGGAGGACTGGGAGCAGCGCCCACACGGCCAGTCGAAGATCCGCGTCAGCCGCTCACCCCTGCCCACCGCCTGAGACGGGTCTGGTCGACATGTCGTCCGAGAAGCCGTCCGGCATACCGTCACCGGAACCGCGGAGCGGACCGACGCGCCTGGCCGCGATGGACGGGCTCCGCCTGGTGGCAGCGGTCATGGTCGCCGCGTACCACTTCCTCGGCACACCAACCCCGCACTTCTGGGGAACGACCGAGCTCCGCGATTTCGCGCCCCTCCTGCACGAGATCAGCCGCTACGGCTGGCTCGGCGTCGAGTTCTTCTTCGCCCTCAGCGGATTCGTCATCTGCATGAGCTGCTGGGGGCGCACCCCCGCACAGTTCACCGTCTCCCGCATCGCACGGCTCTTCCCCGCCTACTGGTGCGCCGTGCTCCTGGTCGTCGCGCTCGTCCTCGCCTCACGGCTGGGCCACTGGCCCGCCGGCACCCGCATCGACCCTCGTACCGTCCTGGGCAACCTGACGATGGCTCCGGGACCACTGGGCCTCGACCTGGTCGCCGGAGTCAGCTGGACGCTCTGGGTGGAGGCCCGCTTCTACCTGCTGATGGCCGTGCTCCTCGTCCTCGGGCTGTCCTACCGCCGCACGGTGACCTTCTGCGCGGCCTGGCTCCTGGCCGGTGTCATCGCGCTCGAACTCCACTCACCCCTGCTCGACGAATTCGTTCTCACCCGGTACACCGGTCTCTTCGTCGCCGGGATCGTGCTCCATCTCATGCACCGCTTCGGACAGAGCCTCCTGCTGTGGCTGTTGCTGGGCTTCGCCTGGTCCTACGAACTCACCGTGCTCGAACTACGGGTGGCCGACCACGTGACCACGCCCCCGGGCGAGAGCCCACCCTCCTGGGCCGTGTGCGCGGCCGTACTCACCTGCTGCCTCGGGTTGTTGGCACTGGCCGGCATCGGGCCGCTGACGCGGCTGCGACAGCGTTGGCTGGTCACCGCCGGGGGCCTCACCTACCCCTTCTACCTCGTCCATCAGAGCATCGGAATTCCCTTGGCCAAAGGCTTGCTCCGGGCTTGGCCGAGGCTGGGGCCGCTGCCGTCGATGGCGGTGTCCGTCATCTGCGTACTGGGGCTGTCCCTGCTCATCCACACCACGGTGGAGCGACGGCTCGGACGCCTGCTGAGGCACCGTCTGTCCCTCGACCTGCGGGTGCGGGACGTCGCCTCGAAGCCGGCTCTCGCCCGCACGCGCTAGCCCCTGAACTCCCTCCGCAGAAAGGTCACGTATGCCCTCCAGCACGCGGACAAGACGCTCGCGCATACTCTTCGCGGCCGCGACAACGGCGGCCGCCGCCCTGACCGTCGCGCTGACCGTCACCACATACGATCACACCTCACCGCGCGCCGCCCGGGACGAGGCATCGGGATCGGTGACCGGAGACGTCGACTGCCGCAGGGCGAAGTGCGTCGCCCTCAGCTTCGACGGCGGCCCCAGCCCGACGACACCCGAACTGCTGGACATCCTCGAACAGAACGGCTTGCACGCCACGTTCTTCGTGCAGGGCAAGGGCCACATCGCGAAGTACCCGGACATCCTGCGCCGCATCTCGGCCGAGGGGCACGAAATCGGCAACCACACCTGGAATCACCAGAGGTTGACGGACCTCGACGAGGCCGACGCCCGTCAGGAGCTGGCCCGGACGCAGAACGCCATCAAGAAGATCACCGGCAACACGCCCGTCCTGATGCGTCCGCCGGAGGGCCGCACCGACCGCGGCGTGGCCAGGATCTGCCGGGACCTGGGGCTGGCGCAGATCCTGTGGAGCGTCACGGCCAAGGACTACGAGACGACCGACTCGGCGCTCATCACCGAGCGGGTGCTCGACCAGACCCACCGCGACGGCATCATCCTCCTGCACGACCTGCACAAGGGGACCGTGCCCGCCGTCCCGGGGATCATCAAGGCGCTCGAACAGCGCGGCTACACCCTCGTCACGGTGTCGCAACTGCTCGCCCCTGCCAAACTCCGTCCGGGCATGGTCTACCGGCCCTGAGCGAGCGCGGGTCCCTGAATGCCGCGGGGGAGGCGAAACCGATTTGCGGGAAGAGCCGGTAGAGGCGCCATTTCACGGCCCGCGGTGAGAGTCGGGCGCGTTCCCCGAGCTGCTTGTCCGTTGTCAAACGCTTCGTCCGTCCCTGTCCCGGGGACCGGTGGGGGCGGCCCCCTCCAACGCGGGCATGAGCCGCCGCGCGTTGTCGCGGTAGATGCCGCGACGCTGGCGCTCGGTGAACGCACGGTCGGCCTCGACGGCAGGCACCGTGAAGCCGGTGATGACCTCGGCGGAGGCGGCCGGCCAGTCCGTGCCGAAGAGGATCCGGTCGGCACCGGCCGTCTCCACCAGAGTGCACGCCGGAGCGAGCGGGCCCGCCGTGTCGTAGTGGAAACGGCGGAGGGCTTCCCGCACACGGGCTGCCTCGAGAGGCGGGGTGCAGAAGTCACCGAAGGCCTCGAGACGGGTGGCGATCTGAGGAAGGAATCCGCCGGCGTGCGGCAGGACGACGGACAGACGCGGATACCGGTCGAGCGTTCTCGTGCGGATCATGTTGACAGCGGCACGCGTGGTGTCCAGCAGGAAGTCACACATGAAGTTCGGGATGCCGGGAACGGTGGGCACCCCCGGTGGTTTCCCCGGAAGATCGAGTGGGTGGGTGACGAGAACCCCGGAACGTTCGTCGACCTCGGCGAGGAAGTGGTCGTACGAGGGATCCCCCAGGTACACGCCGTTGTAGCTCGCCTTCACACCGACTCCGACGGCACCGAATTCGTCGAAGGCCCGTCGGAGCGCCCACGTGGTGACTTCGGGGTGATCCAGGAGGGCGGGGCAGAGGAACGCGAAACGGCCCGGGTGTTCCTGCATCAAGCCGGTCACTGCCTCGAAGACGACGGACAGCCCGTCCCTGGCCTGCGCCGCGGAGCGATACCGGTCCTGCATGGTGGGGTTCAGAACGGCGGTCGCGATCCCCACCCGGTCCATGAGCGCGAGTGCGGAGTCCACATCCCAGCGCGCCCACCACAGCAGTTCCTCCCGTCGCACGACCCCTTCGCGCTCCGCCCAGTCCACCCATTGCGGTGCGGTGAAGTGGTGGTGCACGTCGATCTTCGCCCGCCGGGCGTCGTCACCTCCCTCGATGCCACTCGAACCGTCCCGTTCCCCGGCCAGAGCGTGGGGCTTCTGAGTGGTGCCGACCGTGGACGCCATGGCTCCGCCGGCCATGAGCAGACCACGCCGACTCAGGGGCCGACTCGAACGCGACATTCGAACTTCCCTCCGCAGCGCCATCCTCTGCTCGCCACGGTTCCTCACCCGCAGTGGCTCGGCCTCGGCGGGCGGCGCCGTCGGAGGGATGAATTCCGTCGTATGGAGCAGTCGGCGGCACACCGGCGTCCGACAACCGCAGCCCGCCCCTGGCCCGGTCGCCGGAGACGTCGTCGAAGCCGTCAGCACTCCGGAGGGTCTTGCGGAGCCTTCCGGTGCCGCGGGGTCCGGCACACTCGCCCCAGAAGGGGACCTCAGCGGCGTTGGGATCGGTCAGTCGCGTCGCCGGCCGGGCACGCCGAGGTCGGGGCCGAAGTCGGTGGACGTGCTCAACGAGCGGGCTGCGGTCCTCAGCTCGTCCTCCCACGCGGGGAGTTCGTCGGGTCCGATCCATTCGCTGTAGTCCGCTGCGACGGAGAGGAACCGTGTCTCCTCCCGAGTGCGGGCCGCAACAGTCATCGACAGCCGGTCGGCCACGCCCTGGGGACTCAGTTCGCCCTTCGTGAGGCCGAACGCCAGGCTCACCAGGAGACATCGGCCCGCGGTCTCCTCGTCGGGCAGCGGTATGCCGAGTTCGTGCAGGGCCTGGACGTACAGCTCACGGATGTCGGTCGCGACGCTCCTGCGCGACAGGCCGGCCAGTTCGCGCAGGGCGGGGGAGTCCCGCCCGTCGACAAGCGCATGCGCGGCGAGCATCGGGAGTTCCTCGGGAGGGACTACGTCCGCCACGTACTGCCAAGCGCTGTGCCACAACCGGTCCATACGCCCATCGTGGAGCGTGATGGGATGTCCTGACCAGCCGATTTCCGTTGCGGGTTGCTTCAGCCGGCGGGCCGGCTCTCAGAGGCCAGCCACGCCAGCGCCGGCGCTCCGTGACGAGGGTGATGACGGCCATCAGGGTCACCGGGCCCGCCGCCCACGCGGGCCAGGCCAGCCAGGAGGCGGCAACGGCCGCGGCGAGTTGGAGGAGCACCAGGAGGATCGTGACCCAGCCCGGCACCGCGATGATCACGTTCGTCTTGTCACCCGGGGTGGAGAAGCACGTGGGAAGGCCGATCAGGAGCACCACCGACAGGGCGGCGAGCAGCCACGAGTGGCCGGCCAGCGCCCAAGGGGTCGCCACCCAGGCCACGAGTTCCACCGCGAAGCGCAGAACGGACGCGACGCGGTCGTCGGGTCGTGTCGAGAGCGGTTCCCCAGCGGCGTCGGTCACCTGCGGACGATCTCACGGCCCACGCCCAACGGCCAAGAGTCGGGCCCCCGTTGACCCACAGGTGCCCTGCCGACGCCAACACCAGGCACCAGCGCCTCGGAGAACAACCGAGGCGTGCGAAGCCCGACGGAGCCGGGCGGCACCAACGGCTACAGGCCCGCCCGGGTCAGCAGCCGCTCCATGTGCTCGACGGGAAGGAACGGCGAAGCGGCGGCGGCCTCCGCGACTTGCTCCGAGGGGTCGGCGAGGAGTCGGAGCAGGGAGGGGAGCGGCAGACCGCGGTGGGGCGCGACCGCGCGGCGGACGCGGCCTTCGGGGTCGGAGGCCAGCTTCTCGGCGAGTTCCGGCGGCAGGTTCGGATCACGGGGCGCGAAGGAGCGGAGCCGGGGCTCAGGGTCGGTGGCGAAGCGGCGCAGGGCCTCCGGGGGGAACGTCAGGACCTCCTCCTTGTCCCACCAGAACGTGAACTTGTCCCGTCGGCGGTACCGGCGCTCGATGTTCTCGGCGGTCACGGGATCGACCAGGTGCGGGGCGGTGTGCGCCATGGTGAGGCGGACGATCTCCTCCTCGTCGTCGAGCAGTCCCGCCACCGCGTCGGCGGGAAGGGCCTCGCTGGCGGCCGCCGAGACCCGGAAACTGACGTAGGGCGAGTCGACGTGCGGCAGTGGATCGGCCGTGACCCATGGCAGGCGCAGGATCCTCAACTCCGTGCGTGCGGCGACATTTTGATACCACTGCAGGACTGCTGCGTCGTCGGCGTCGGGGCTCGGGTCGGCCGTCGAACGCGAAAGCTCGTGGACCGAGGTGTGGATCTCCGCCCGCAGGTTCTCCGGCGTGTCGGGCCGGGCGAAGACCTTCACCCGGACATTCAGGGCCGGGTCGACGGCGAGGACCTCGCGGACCGACGGCGGCAGGTCGGGATGCCGGGCGAGTTCGGCGCGCACCTCGCTGTGCGGATCAGCGGCGAGCCGCCGGATGGCCTCCGTGTCGAGAACGGCGTGCATCACTGCGCCCGCCCGGGTCACGGGGTCCGCCAGCAGTGCCGGCAGCAGGTCAGAGGGCGGTACCGGATGAGGCGTGTGCGCGAAGTAGGTCGAACAGGCGGCGGCGCGGACCTCGGCCTCGGGATCGGTGAGCAGGATCCGGCGGACGGCTTCCGGCGCCTGGGTCCAGTGCCTCGCCAGCGCGGCCCGGATCGCGGGGGCGGGGTCGGTGGCGAGGCGGGCTCGGAGGTCGGGCGGCGTGTGACGATTCCGGGCCAGGTACTCGCGGACCTGTGGCTCGGGATCGTCGATGAGCCGTTCCAGCATCTCCCGCGGCGCGGTCGCCGCGCAGATGACGAGCGCGGCGCGCACCGCCTTGTCCCGATGGGCGGCCAGACGGATGCGGAACCGGTCCGGCAGCCGGTCGTTGAGCGCCAGGCTGTGAAGGAGCCAGGGGTCGTCGATCGCGATGATGTCGACGAGCATGTCCTCGGTGAGGTCCGGGCGCCTCGCCACCGTCCCCATCCCCCGCCGCCATCCCAACAGTCGCCGGACCAGGGGAGCGGGCAGGGCGGGATTTGCCGCCAGCCCGTCCATCACCTCGTTGAGATGCATCGGAGCGAGGTCGTCGTCGTCCATGCGGCCAGGATGTCAGGCGGGCTCCGACGCGACGCCGCCGGGCCGCGGCCGGCACCGATCACCGGGCCGACGTCGCAATCAGAGCCCGGGACCGACCGTCTCACCGCCCGGCCCGTCTCACAGCGCCCGGACGATCGGGCCGATGTCGTATGTGAGGGTCGGTCATCCGGCGGCGGCCAGGCGCCGCCGGAGCTCCTCCTGCGAGATGTCTTCCATGTGGGTCAGGAATACCCATAGGTGACCGGAAGGATCCTTGAGGATGACGGTGCGGTCACCGTGGAACATGTCCGTCGGCGGCTGGACGATCTCGGCACCGGCGGCTTCCGCGCGTTCCGCCAGGGCGTCGACGTCCGGCACGAAGACGTGCAGCGTGACGGACGTACGTCCGCCGAGTGACGTCGGCGCGGCGAAGGAGGCGGCCTCCGCCTCGCCCGCACCGGCGTCGCCCAGCATCAGGACCGATCGTCCGATGGTGATCTCGGCGTGCAGGATCCCGCCGCCCGGAGCGTCGATCCTGAAGTCTTCACGGGCGCCGAACGCGCGCTGGTAGAAGTCGATCGCCGCGGCAGCGTCGTCGACCATGATGTGCGGGATCACCGCATAGCGGTAGCGGTCGGGGATCTCGATCTCGGTGGTGTCTTCGGGCATGGCGAACCCCCTTGAAGGCGCCGCCGGTCGGCTCCCGCGGCTCTGGGAGGAACCTAGAAGCTCGAGTTCGATTGAGGTCAAGCGCCGATGCCCATGCCTTGGGCGGACCCGGTCACGTGCGCCACTGCGCAACCGGGACGGCGGCGCGGTCCCGTGCCGCTCACCGGCCGAAGTGGCCCTCCAGACGGCTCGGGCCGAGGCGGGCGCGTGGTGGCAGCAGCAGCATGGTCGGACTCCAGTTGCGAGGTCCGACCATGCCGGCCGCATCGGCGCTCCGGACCGTGGATGCCCACCCACGGCTGCCGGCGTCAGTGACGGACGGGCAGGGGAGGCATGGAGGGCATGGCGGGCATGGAGGGCATGAAGGGGTTGGGGAGCACGGAGGGGATGAAGGGGGTGGGGAGCATGGGGAACCAGTGGTGAGTGTGAGGCTTGTGCAACCCGCAGAGCTTGCCGTGCTTGATGGTGGTGGGGTCCGTGGCGGTGTGCGTGGTGCTGTCGCCGCCCCCGGTGACCGTCACCGTGTTGATCCCCTGACCCACCTCGCAGTTGCAGGGCACGTCGACGGTGAGTGTGATCGCCGGGTAGCTGGCCCCGGCGGCCAGGGCGTCGCTGCGCGTGCAGGTCAGCGTGGCCACGGAGCAGATCCATCCGGTGCCCGAGAGACTCGCGGCGGTCAGCCCCTGGGGGAGGACGTCATGGACGGTGACCGTGCTGCCGTCCGTGGAGCCGGGCCCGGCGTTGCCGACCGTGATGGTGTACGTGCCGTTCTGGCCTCCGGTGAAGTCCCCCACGTGCGTCTTCTTGATCGTCAGGGACGGTCTCCGGGGGCACAGGCCGGCCGGGTTGCTCGTCGCGGCCTGGTTGGCCGTCCAGGTGTTCGCAGTCCCGGCGGTACCGGTGCCGGTGGTGAGGTCCTCGCAGTCGTACAGGGTGCTGTTCTGCAGCACGTTGCGGGTGACCGTGTTGCCGCCGTTGCCACCGTTGTTCTCGATGAGGACGCCGTCGTGCCCGCTGCTGCTCACGCTGTTGTCCGAGATGGTGGAATTCGTCAGCGAATTCGGGCCCACGGAAATGCCGTCGCGCGTGACGTTCTGGATGGTGTTGTTGCTGATCTGGACCTGATCGCTCGGCAGAGGCACGAACGTGTCCGAGCGAATTCCGTGGTAGCCGCCCTGGATGTTGTTCCGCAGAACCTGGAGTACGTGGTTGTCGTCTCCGATGAAGATGGCGGGCCCCGTGTTGCCGACGGCCTGGTTGTCGGTCACCAGGCTGTCGTTCGAGCGGAAGATGTTCAGTAGCGATTCGTCCTGGTGCGAGACGTTGTGATGGATGTTGACGCGCACGGTGTTCTGGTACTTGTCGAGGGTGATCGCGCCGTTCTTGTTCTGGAAGAAGGCGTTGTTGTCGATCAGCGCGTTGTCCAGGCCCTGGTCGGAGTAGATACCGTTGCCGGCCGCAGGCTGGACCTGGAATCCTGTGTTGTTCAGGCGGATGCAGTTGCGCGCGACCTCGGACTGCGTCGCGCCGCTCGCGTTGTAGTACATTCCCGCCGGGTTGCCCTGGATCACGTTGTTCGTGATCAGGTAGCCGGAGTGGGCCACGGAGGTGTTGATGCCGTAGCCGCCGAGGTTGGAGCCCTGGTTGTTCTGGACCGTGAAACCCCGGAACTGGATGTTGTCTTCCCGGAGGTTCACGAGCCCCTCGCCGGTGGCGCTCGTGAAATCGATGATGGAGTCGACCGTCGGGTCCGGCGCCACGAACTGGTCGCAGTTCTGCGGGAGAGTGGTCTCGCCTTCCAGTGTGAGATCCGGTTTGGTGACCTCGACGATCTCGTTGTAGGTGCCGGGGCAGACATGGATCGTGTCACCGGCCACTGCCGCGGTCACGGCGGCCCCGATCGTCGTGTAGGTGGCGTTCGGGCAGGTCGCCGTCGGTCCGCCGGCGGAAACGATGAGCGTGGAAGCGGCGTAGCTGGGGGCGGCCGGCAGCGCTGCGGCCATTGCTGCGACCACCGGCAAGAAGGCGTATGCCTTTCTCATTTCCTCACCTGTTTCTCAATTCCTCACCTGTTTGGTCCTCGCGGCAGACCGGAAAAGGCAGCCATGATGGCAAAGCGGTTCGCCGCCTGTGTTGGGGGCTGCCGACCCGGTGAGGATCATGCCGACTTTTCGCGCGACGGAATCAGGGATGCGGCAGAGCTACTCGAACGCCCGGAAAGGTCACACGTTCGAACCAAGGCTCCATGTTCGGTGGCCGGTGCTTCGTAAGCGCTCCGAACCACCGGCAGGCCAACGGCTGGTCCCCGCACACCCCGCAACACGCCTGAAAGCGGCGGCCCCGATCATCAGGGCCGCCGCTTCGCCGTGTTCGCACACCCGCGTCGTTCGCTGAATCCGTCCCCGGTGGCGCGGGGACGACGTCATGCCGGCCGAGCCCAGCACCGTAGAAGCCGAGTCGGCGGCGCAGCGCGGGAACGACCGATCGAGGAACGACCGGTCGATCGCGTGCGGGCTGCCGTTCAGATGAGGTTCAGGAGGTCGAGCCGGCGGCGGACGGGTTCGTAGGGGGTTCGTAGGAGATCCCCTCCAGGCCGGCCGCGATGTTCGCGTGGCCCGCCGCGCGGAGCCGGTTGAAGTCGACGGGGGCGTTCGTGGGCTCGCGGTCCACGGGGCAGGCCGTGGCATGGTCACCGGAGAGCGGTCGGGACGGTGATGTCGGACGTCGGTTCCTCCGCGGCCTTCGCTGCCGTGTGCGCCTTGGTGAGGGTGCAGACGCCGTCCACACACTGGCGCTCCAGACGGCCGCGGGAGATGGTCTGCGCCAGGCCTACCATCCAGCAGGTGGGGCAGCCGCGGAAGGCGATCAGGGCCAGCGGGGCGGCCAGCAGGGTGGCCGGGCCGGCGACCGGCATCAGGGCGATCGAGCCGATGATCAGCCCGAAGCCGATGGCGCCGCGCGCCAGATGGCGCGGGACGGACTTGCTGGCGAAGTTCACCTCGGGCGCCGCGGACTGTGCGACGGCCCGGGTTTTCGCCCCCTGCCGGGGCTCCACGGTGTGCACGGTCATGAGTCTCCTTCGACTGGTTGGCCGATGGCTTGATCGGGTACCTGGTCGCTCACCGTCAGCGAGTGACGCAGTGTCGCGCGTGCTCTGTGCAGCCGCGACTTCATCGCGGCGTTGCTCAGGCCGAGCGCATGGGCGACGGTTCTGCCGGGCAGGCCCTGGACGTCCCGCATGATCAGGACCTGCCGTTGGTCACGGGGCAGAGCACTGACCGCGGCCGCGATCCGCTCCGCCTCCAGCCTGTGCAGCACCGCGTCCTCGGCGGACGGTTCCGCGGACGCGTCCGGTTCGGCCGACGCCTCGTCGCTCCGCGAGACGAGCAGTCGTACCTGCCGCAGGCATTCGTTGCGCACGATCCGGAACATCCATGAGGCAAGCGCGCCAGTGGCCCGCAGGGTGCCGATCTTCCGGTAGAGGATGATCAGCGCCTCCTGCGCCGCGTCCTCCGCGTCCTGCGGTGAGGCGCACAGCGACAGGGCGAACTTGCGCACGTGCGGCTGCGATTCCATGACGACGGTGGTGAGCGACCTGACGTCGCCGTCCTGAGCGGCCTTGATCAGCCGCTCGTCCGGCCAGGGGAAGCGTTGGTTCATCTGCTACTCATACAGGGAGGCGTTCCGTGCCCGGGCGCCGGTCAGCTTCGGCCCTTGTAACGCCGCATCAGGTGCCAGCTGCACGCGCCCACGAGCAGGGCGCCGATCACTACGAGGCCAGTGACCATCATGGGTGTTTCCTCCCGGTTCCGCCGGCCCGTTCGGCCGGTACACAGACAAGAGGCGGGGAGGTCCGAAAAGGATTCACCTCGCAGAAAGCACCCCGCCCCGGCGTCTGAGCCGTCGCCGCACTCGACGAGCCGACCCGCAGGAGGCTCTACGACCACGTCGTGCGCCGGCCGGGACCGGTCAGCCGCGACGAGGCCGCCGAGGCCGCGCTCCAGCAAGCAGGTCACCGTCAGCCTGCCCGAGCGGCACTACGAGCTGGCCGGACGGCTCCTCGCCCAAGCGCTGGAGGAATCCGAGGCCACCGGTGAACCGGCCCGAGCGGTCCTGCACCGAAAGGCCCACGAGCTCGGCACGGAGCTGGCCGGACCGGGGCAGGGAGACCTGTTGGCCGCGCTGGAAGGGAACGGCGGCTGCGGAAGCGCTCCGCCAACTAGACGACTGGTCTATTCGGGGAGTACGGTCGGAGGCATGCCAGCCAGCACAGCACGCAGCACCGACACCCGTCGGAACATCCTCGACGCCGCCCGGCGGATCATGGCCCACAAGGGCTACTCCGCGGTCGGCCTCAACGAGGTGCTTGCGGAGGCTGGCGTGCCGAAGGGCTCCTTCTACCACTATTTCGCCTCCAAGGACGCCTTCGGCGAAGCCCTGCTGAAGAGCTACTTCGACGAGTACCTCGCCGACATGGACCGCGTACTCGCGCAGCCCGGCCGGTGCGCCGCCGAGCGCCTGATGGCCTACTGGCAGCTGTGGCGGGAAACGCAGAGCTTCGACGAGTGTCAGGGCAAGTGCCTCGCCGTGAAGCTCGGAGCCGAGGTCTCCGACCTGTCCGAGCCCATGCGGCTGGCACTCAAGGAGGGGACGGGCGCGATCGTCGACCGGCTCGAGCGGACCATCACCGGCGGTCTCACGGACGGATCGATCGTGATCGACGGCGCGCCGCGCGAAACGGCCCAGATCCTCTACGACATGTGGCTCGGTGCCAGCGTCATGGCCAAGATCCACCGTAGTCTCGAACCCCTCGACGCCACCACGGCGATGACCCGCCGGCTCCTGCACCTGTAGGGGCGGTCAACGCCCCCTGATCCGGGAACCGCCGGATCAGGGGCATTTTCCCGCCGGTCACTAGTCGACCGGTCTACTCATAGGAGAACCGCATGAAGGTCCTGATCGTCCTCACCTCACACGACGAGCTCGGCGACACCGGCCGCAAGACCGGCTTCTGGCTGGAGGAACTGGCGGCGCCCTACTACCACTTCAAGGAGGCCGGCTGGGAGATCACCCTCGCTTCCCCCAAGGGCGGCCGGCCGCCGCTGGATCCCAAGAGCAACGAGACCGCTTTCCAGACCGAGCAGACCCGCCGGTTCGAGTCCGACGCGGAGGCGACCGCGGCGCTGGCGAACACCGTGCGCCTGGACTCCGTCTCGGCGGCGGACTTCGACACCGTCTTCTACCCCGGCGGCCACGGCCCGCTGTGGGACCTGGCCGAGGACGCCGACTCCGCTCGTCTGATCGAGACGACCCTGCGCTCGGGCAAGCCGCTCGCGCTGGTCTGCCACGCTCCCGGCGTCCTGCGCCACACGGTCAACGAGGACGGCACGCCGCTGGTGAAGGGCCGGAAGGTCACCGGATTCACCAACTCGGAGGAGGAAGGAGTCGCACTCACCGAGATCGTCCCCTTCCTCGTCGAGGACGAACTCAAGCACCTCGGCGCCGTCTACTCCAAGATCGGCGACTGGCAGCCCTACGTCGTGGCGGACGGCCTCCTGATCACCGGCCAGAACCCGGCATCCTCGGGCCCGGCAGCCGAGGCCCTCATCAAGCTGACCAACGCAGTCGGCGCCTGAACGGCTCACCGCCCTGCACCGGTCGTCTCCGCATCCGTTCGGGCCGGGTGGCCGCTGTGCCGATCCGGTCCGGACGGCCCCCGTATCGCAGCGCAACCCGGTCGGCGGCCACATCCATCCGGGCATGATGCGCGTCAGCGGGTGATCGAGACGGCGAAGGGCGCGAACCCCCTGGACCGGATCACATGAGGGACGAACAGGACTGCGGCCTCGGCGGCCTGTGCGGTCTCGATCCCGCCGAGGTCCGTGATCCACTCCCGGTGCCAGCCGAGGTCTTCGAGAAGCCCGTGGACGACCTGCTTGGCCTCCGCGTCCTCGCCTGAGAGGAAGGCGGTGGGCGACTGGGCGAGTGCGGCGGGCGCCGTCATCACCGTGTAGAGCATGGTGTTGAGCGTCTTGACGACGCGCGTGCCCGGGAGCGCTGCTTGGAGTTGCTCCCCGAGGCTTGAGCCGGGGTAGAGCAGGTTGGCGGGCAGTCCGTCCGGTCCGTCGACGGTGGCGTTGGAGACGTCCACGAGGATCTTGCCCTCCAGCTCCCCGCGCAGCGCGAGGAGCCGTTCCAGCGAGCCGGCGCCCGGCGTGGCGTTGATGACGATCTGCCCTGCCCGGGCGGCGTCGGTGGCAGCGCCTGGCGAGCGGTCCGCCACGGTCACCTGATGCCCGGCCCGGGTGAGGGCTGCGAACAGGCTGCCGCCGACGCGGCCGTTTCCGAGTACGGCGATCATGGTCATGTTGATCTGGGCCTTCCGGTGCTTGTCGTTCTTGCGGTGGTCAGCGCGAGAGCGTCGCGACGGCATCGGCGTGCACACCGGGCGCGGCGGCCAGCAAGCTCGCGCTCTCCGGTGTCCAGGGGCGGCCCTCGGCGTCGGAGATGCGTCCGCCGGCCTCGGCGACGAGCAGTGCGCCGGGCAGCAGGTCCGCCCGAGCCCCGGCGAACTGCCAAAAGGCGTCGATCCGACCGGCGGCCACGTTCAGCAGGTGCAGGGTCGCGGGCACGGACGTCCGCACCACCAGGGCGTCGAGCAGCATGGCGGTGATCGAGGAGCCGATGCGCCGTACGATCGCTTCGTCTTCGTCCGGCCTGGCCTGACTCGTGGCCACGAGGCTCAGTCCGAGGTCCGTGGCCTCGGAAACGCGCAGCGGCCGGCCGTCGAGGTAGGCGCCGCCGCCCGCGAGCGCGGTGTAGGTGTCACCGGTCAACGGCAGGTGGACCGCGGTGAGCACCGGCCGGTTCTCGCGCACGAGCGTGGCCGTCACCGCCCACTCCTGGAGGCCGTGCAGGTGATTGACGTTGCCTTCGGCCGGATCCACGACCCACCATTCGCCGGGAGGCAGGGCCCCGCCCTCGAGCTCTGCCTCCACCCAGCCGGCTTTCGGCCGCAGGAGTGCGAGGCGTGGCCGCAGGACATCGAGGACCGCGCCGTCGTTGGCGGCGAGCGCGCGCATCAGCTCTTCGCGCGTCCGGTACCGGACCACGCCGCCGAACCGCTCGCGCAGTGCCGATCCCGCCGCGCTTACGGCGATCGCGGTCTGCGCGAGCAGGTCGGCGTCGGACGCGGCAGCGGTGACTGTGGCACTACCAGCGTTCTGAATGGATTCGGGCATGGCGGTACTCCCATCTCGGCAGGGGGGCTAAGGCGAGGGCGAAATCTTCGATCTTTGCGCCCGCACCTCGAAGGTATGAGCACGAAGCATTAACCTCAAGTGCATGTAAAGCATGGCTAGAGTGACTCACATGCAATTGGATTTGAACCTGCTCGCCGCGCTCGACGCACTCCTCGAGGAAGGGAGCGTGGCCGGCGCGGCCGCGCGCCTGCACGTGACCGCCCCGGCGATGAGCCGAAGCCTCGGCCGGATCCGGAGAACGACGGGGGATCAGATCCTGGTGCGGACCGGGCGCACCATGACCCCGACGCCGTACGCGATCGCCGTTCGGGAACAGGTCCATGACCTGCTGCAGCAGGTCCAAGGCGTGCTGGCGCCAAGCCGTGAACTCGATCTCACGACACTCGAGCGCACCTTCACGCTCCGCTGGCATGATTCTCTCGTCGTCCTTGGCGGCCCCGCGCTTCTCGCGGAAGTGCGCAGGCAGGCGCCAGGCGTGCGGTTGCGCTTCATCGCGGAATCGAGCATCGACACCCCCGGGCTGCGTCGCGGCGAAGTCGACCTCGAGGCGAACGCGAACCGCCCGACCCAGCCCGAAATCCGATCCGATCGGGTGGCCGAGACCCGCCAGGTCATCGTCATGCGGCGAGGGCACCCGCTCGCCCGCGCCGAAGCCGTCACCGCCGCGCGATACGCCGAGGCCGAGCACGTCACGATCTCGCGGCGCGGAAGGTTCGACAACGCCCTCGACGAGACGCTGGCGCGGCTCGGCCTCACCCGACGTGTCGTGGCGACCGTGCCCACCGAAGGGGCCGGATTCGAGTTCGTGCGCGAGTCCGACCTCCTGGTCACGGCCCCCGAATCCACGACACACTCAGCGGTCGCGGATCTCGGGCTGGTCCTGCTTCCGCTGCCGTTCGAACTGCCCCCGGCCCCGGTGTACCTGTCTTGGCATCAGCGCTATGACACCGACCCCGCGCATGTGTGGCTACGTGACCTGGCGCGGACTGCGTTGGCCGGTCCGACCGGAGGCGGGAACCAGTCAACGCCTTGACAACTCCGGCCGCCTGGCCGCAGCCCGCGCCGATCCGGCTCCGTTCACGGGTTGCGGGGTCCGGCACTCATTCCAAGGTCACCGGGTCCTCGATCCCGGCCTCGGCGAGGACGAGGTTCTGACGGTCGGTCGACTGCTGGTCGGTCGACACCCGCTGGTGGACGAGGTTGGCCATGCCCCGTTCCTGTGGACCCATCAGACCCCTGGCTCTCATCAAACCCTGTCATCAGCCGTCATCGGTTCTGATGGGATCCGTGCCGTCGCGAGGCGCCGCGATTGTCCGGGTTCATGGGGCGCGCATGGCGCCTGTCGTCATTCGATCGTTTGACGACAGGCGTGCGGTCGAGGGCCGGCTTGGCTCCGCGCCGAGCGGCGTACCGGTCTCAGTCGGGCAGGCCCCAGAACGAACCGTGCAGGCCGACTTCGGCGAAGTAGGAGGCCGCGGCGGCAGGGTCACGGCGAACATGGCCCGCGTCCAGGCGCCCGGTGTACCAGTCGCCGGCGAAGCGCCACAGCGTGGGCAGATCCATGACGTAGCCGCGCTCGTGCCCCGTCCTGTGCAGCCAGGCGTCGACGCAGTCGGTGGAGCAGAACAGGCGCTGGTTGCCGCAGGTGTGCACGACGTCGTCCCAGGCCCGGCTCATGGGGGTGAGGAAGTGGGCCACCTGGTCGCCCTTCGGGGGGCGCCTCCCGGCCGACGACCCAGGCGTGCGGGGTATCGCAGGCCGGGCAGCGGGTGGCGACCAGGACGTCGGGCTCGTCCTTGAGCAGGTGGGGCAGGGCGAACGAGTTTTGGACGCCGGCGGTGAAGCTGCAGCGGCCGAGCAGGTTCAGGTTGCGGTGCTTGAGCGGCGATGGTGTCTGCGCGCGGGTAGTACTGGTCGACGTGCGCGAGCCGGGCCCGGGTCAACGCCTCGTAGCCGGGGTTCACCACCGGGGCCAGGGTGACGGAGGGGAGATCAACGCCGCGAACAGCACACCGGGACCGGACACGCTCAGACTCGCGCGCAGGTGCAATGGCTGGGCTGGGAACACAGGGGCACCGGCCGCCCAGAGCGCTCCGCCCACTTGGCGGTAACCGGCTCGTCCAGCACTTCCGGCGCGTGGTGGGCCATGGCCTCCAAGACGGCGCGGACCGCCTCGGTCACCAGCTCCAGGCCGCGGGCGTACTTGAAGTCGATGCGGCAGCGCACCGCGATGTCACCGCCTCCCAGTGGTCGAGGCCGCCCGCGCCAGTCGACCATTTCCATAAGCTATGAATATAAAAACGCTATGCTTCGAGCATGAGTCGTCAAGACACCGCTCCTGGCGCGTCCGCCGCCGTCGGGGCAGCCCTCTACGGCCTGGCCACCAGGGCCGCGAGGCGCCTGCCCCGGGACATGAGCCTGACGTCCGCCGCCACCCTGGCCACCCTGGACCGGACCGGCCCGCGGCGCATCACCGATCTGGCCGCGGTCGAGGGCGTCACTCAGCCCGCGATGACCGCCCTGGTACGGGTGATGGAGGAGTCCGGCCTGGTCGAGCGGCGGGGCGACGCGTCCGACAAGCGGGTCACGCTGGTGTGCCTGACCGAGGCCGGCGCCTCCTATGTCCGGACGCGGCGCCAAGCGGGCGTCCACGCGTTCGAGCGGTTGATCGGCGAGCTCACCGACGACGAGGTCGAGGCGCTGGTGGCGGCCCTTCCGGCGCTGAAGCATCTGGCAGAGCTCGAAAGCCAGGACCGCGAAAGGCCGAAGCAGTGACCGGGCAGCCGGACGACGGGGTCGCGGTGAAGGCGTTCCCGGTGGCGCGTACCGAGGCGCGGCTGCTGGTCCCCGCCCTGATGTTCATCGCTCTGGTCGTGGCGGCGGTCGCCAGCCTCGGGACGCCGCTCATCACCAGCGTGGCGACCTCGTTCCACGTCTCGCTCGGCAGCGCGCAGTGGACGCTGACCGTCGCGCTGCTCAGCGGCGCCGTCGCCACGCCGGTCCTGGGCCGGCTCGGAGCCGGCCCGTACCGGCGGGCCACGATCCTCGCCACGCTGGCGGTCGTCGTCGCCGGCAGCGCGCTCACCGTGCTGCCGCTGCCGTTCGCATGGCTGCTGGCCGGCCGGGCGGCCCAGGGCGTTGGGCTCGGGCTGACGGCGCTGATGATGGGCGTGGCCCGGGACCACCTCCCCGAGGAGCGCAGCGCGGCCGTGATCGCCCTGATCTCGGTGGTCTCGATCATCGGGGCCGGCGTCGGCTACCCGCTGGCGGCACTGCTCGCCGAGCTCGGCGGGGTACGGGCCGCCTACGGCCTCGGCCTGGTCGTCACCGCCGCCGCCCTCCTGACCGCGTGGCGCTCCATGCCCGAAGCCCCCGAAGGCCGCTCCGCCCACGTGGACGTGGCAGGCGCGGTCGTCCTGGCCGCCGCGCTGCTCCTGGTGCTGTTCCTCGCCGGCGAACGGAGTCTGTGGAGCCGGCACCTCGCCGTGGCGGCGGGCCTCGCCGTCGTCGCGGTGGTGCTGCTCTGCGTCTGGGCGGTCATCGAGCTGCGCAGCACGACGCCCCTGGTCGATGTGCGGGCGGTGCGGCACCCGGCGGTCGCCGGGGCGAACCTCGCCATGTTCGTCGGCGGGATCGGCATGTACCTCCTGCTCACGCTCATCACCCGGTACGCGCAGACGCCGCACGGCGCCGGCTACGGCTTCGGGCTGACGACCTTCGTCGCCGGGCTGGTCCTCATCCCGTTCTCGGTGCTGGGGTTCGTCGCCGGCAAGCTCACGCCGACGGTCCGGACACGGATCGCCGACCCCCTGCTCCTGGCCGGCAGCGCCGTCGTGGTCGGCGGCGGGTTCGCCCTGTTCGCGGCGGCCCGGTCGGACCTGGCCGAACTGTTCGCGGCGATGGGCGTGCTCGGCTTCGGCGTCGGCGGCTTCTCGGCCGCGATGCCCGGCGTCATCCTGGCCGTCACCCCCAAGAGCGAGACGTCGAGCGCAATGAGCTTCAACTACGTCGTCCGCAGCGTCGGGTACTCCCTGGGCAGCGCCATCGGCGGCCTGATCCTCGCCGCGGGCACCGGCCCCGGCCACCTCTTCCCCGACGACAGCGCCTACACCACCGCGGCGCTGGTCGGCATCGGCGCCATGGCGATCACGGCGCTGACAAGCCTCGCTCTCGCCCGCCGACGCGCGTCCGCGACCAACCCGTAAGTCAGATGCACTCATCCCCACACTGGAGGTTCCATGCCCAAGGGCTACTGGGTCAGCGTCTACCGCACCATTTCGGACCCTGAGAAGCTGGCGGCTTACAACAATCTGGCCGCTCCGGCCGTCAAGGCCGGGGGCGGCCGGGTCCTCGTCCGTGGCGGTCGGGTCGTGGCGCATGACGCCGGAATCGCCGAGCGCACCGTCCTGATCGAGTTCGACAGCTTCGAGCAGGCCGTCGCGGCGCACGGGAGTGCGGCCTACCAGGAGGCGCTGGTCGCCCTCTCCGACGGCGTCGAGCGCGACTTCCGCATCGTCGAAGGCATCGACTGACCGAAGTCCGTAACCCGGTTCTGAGCCGCTGCGGCGCCGGCCGCCTGTCGTTGTTCTGGGCATGTTGACCGATGCCCAGTGGGCCAGGATCGAGCCTCTGCTGCCGGACCGGACTCCTCGCCGAGGTGGACGCATGGCCACCGGCTCCGTCGAGGCAGCTACGGCGGCCGGCCACCCGCCTTCGACCGCGAGTCGTACAAACAGCGCAACACTGTCGAGTGATGCATCAACCGCCTCGAACAGCGGCGCGGCATCGCCACCCGCTACGAGAAGGCCGCCACGATCTACCTGGCCGGACTCCACGTCGCGGTCGTCCTCATCCGGTCAGCGCCGTGATCCAAGAGAAACGGCCTAGTGCTCCTGAATCGGGAAGTGCGGACGGCGTACGGCGAGAGCCGCGACGTCGTCGTCGAGCCGTCCGCCGCTGTAGCGGAGCAAGTCCCTGTTCAGCTGGTCCAGCAGCTCACGGGGCGGGGTCTCCCGGTGGCTGCGCATCCAGTCCGGCAGCGGGAAGAACGTGCCGTCGTGGTCGCGGGTCTCCGTGACGCCGTCGGTGTAGAGCAGCATCTGATCGCCGGGGACGAAGGCGACGGTGTCGACGTGGTAGTGCTCTCCGAGAAGTGCCGCGAGATTGAGGGGGGTGGAGGGGCGGGTGGGCTCGAGAACGTGGACTTCGTCGCTCTGAACGAACACCGGTGGTGGGTGACCGCAGTTGAGGACCTTGATGTGGTCGCCGCCGTGGGGGATCTCGGCGATCAGAGCGGTGGCGAAGTGCTCTTGCTGGTCGTCAGCGGGGATCGAGGCGCTGTAGCGGGTCATGGTGATCTGCAGTCGATGGATCAGACTCCTCAGGTCGGGCTGGTCGTACGCGTTCTCTCTGAAGCAATTGATCACTGCCGCGGCCGCCCCCACCGCCGACAGGCCTTTGCCGCGTACGTCGCCGATGAGCAGGCGGACTCCGTACGGCGTGTCGGCCGCCTCGTAGAAGTCGCCTCCGATCCGGGCCTGCTCCTGGGCCGCCCGGTACAGCGACTCGATCTCGGTGCCCTGGATACGGTGCGGCAGCGGACGGAGCAGCACCTTTTGCGCCGCGTCGGCGACGAGCCGGACCTGGAAGAGCGTCTCCTCGCGCTGGAGCCGGAGATGGCTCGCGTAGGCGGCCGCGAGGGTGACCGCGGCGATCGCGGCAGCCGTGTACGGCGTTCCCAGATCGGAGTGGACGAAGCTGATGCCGATCATGGCCAGAAAGCAGAATGCCCCCAGCAGGACCGTCGGGAGCACGGGCCACAGTGCGGCTGCGAGGGCGGGTGCCGCGGGCAGGAGGCGGCTGAAGGCGATCTCTCTCGGAGTGGCGAAGGCCAGGCCGGTGACGAGGACGGTGACGAACACCGGTGACAGCAGTACGGCCTGCCGCTGACCGCCGTAGGGACGGTGGCGGCGTCTGTGCCGTGCTGACCTGGTCATAATGTAGATCTTATCGGGATGAAGTGGTCACCAAAGGGGTCCGCCACTCTCCGATCGGCGGTCGTCGGCCTGGCGCCGTGTCGCTGACTGCCGGGCGATGGGCCGGCGCCCATGCCGGCCGGGCGCGCGAGGGCAGCCGCAGTCCACTCCGGGCGCATCGCCGAACCACAGGGGAGCCGGGCCAGGGGGGCGACACCCCGAAAGATCTCCCGAGTCCCCTTTGCTCGACCCCTGCCACGGGCGCCGCGCTGCTCCATGCGCGTGTACCGGTGGTGTCGGCCGAGGCTGTTGCCAGGCACGGGCGCAACGATCGAAAGGCGCGGGTGAAGGCTCACGTGGTGCAGGCGAGAGGAGTTCCCGGATGTCGGAACGTGCTGGCTGCGGCGTCGATCGGCGGTCGGTGTTGAAGACCGCCGGTGCGGTGTCGGTCACGGCGGCGGGACTCACGGCAGGAGCCCCGGGTGCGGGCGCCGCCGCCGTGCCGCCCGGGGCGTCACCGGACGTCAGCTGGCCGGGCCCCCGGAGCGTGCCTGTCGGGGAAGGCTGGTTGGCCAGACGGTTCACTGCCGGAGACGAGGGTGAACGCTTCAGCAGCCCCGGCGGCGGTTTCTCGGGCGAAGGATGGATTCGGGCGAGGGTTCCCGGGACGGTGCTGGCGACGCTGGTGGCCGCAGGCCGGGTGCCCGACCCGTACTACGGGCTGAACAACCTGCGGATCCCGGATGCCGGCGAGGTGGGTGTCGGCGAGTACACGTACTGGTTCCGCACCCGTCTCGACCTGCCGAAAAGGGCCGGCGAGGGCAGTGGCCGGGTCTTCCTGGAGCTGCGCGGCCTGAACTACAGGGCCGACGTGTACCTGAACGGGGCCAGGATCAACACGGAACCCTTGGTGGGTATGTTCCTCCGTCGTCGGCTGGACGTGACGGACGCCGTCCGGCCGGGGAAGGAGAACGTGCTGGCTGTTCTGGTCACGCCGCCCGACCCGCCGGGTGATCCTCGCTCGGGAGTCGGTGAGTTCGAGCCGGCGGGGACGAGCTGCCAGGGCGGAGACCGGCTCATCGGAAGCAACGTCACGGCCCAGGTGACCGCCGGGTGGGACTTCTGGCAGCCCGTCCGAGACCGCAATACCGGCCTGTGGGACAGAGTCGGCCTGAGTCTCACCGGGCCGCTCGTCTTCGCGTCCGATCCGAAGATCACCACCGAGATCACCTGGCAGGGAAGCCTCGCGGCACGAGCCACCCTCTCCGTCACCGCGTCCGTGCGCAACACGACGGCCATGACCCTTGGTGCTCGACTGAAGGTGCGCATCGGCGAAAGGACCGTGAAGGGCGACCCGGTCACGGTGGAGCCCGGGAGGACGGAGGTACTGACCGCCGCGGTGACCTTGGACGACCCCCGGCTGTGGTGGCCTCACGGCTACGGCGCACCGCATCTGTACCCGGTGACCGTCGACCTCGTGAGCGAAGGCCGGAAGTCACAGGCGTACCGGACGGACATCGGCATCCGGGAGGTGTCCTCCGCCGTCGATCAAGCCACTCTCGGGCGAAGATTCACCGTCAACAAGACACCGATCTTCATCCGCGGCGGCGCGTGGGTAGCGGCGGACGCTCTGCTCAGACTGTCCCCCGAGAACTACGACGACCAGGTCAGGCTGCATCAGCAGGCCAACCTGAACCTCATCCGGGTCTGGGGCGGCAGCATCACCGAGCGACCCGAGTTCTACCAGGCATGCGACAAGTACGGTGTGCTGGTCTGGCAGGAGTTCTGGATCACGGCGGACTGCAATTCCGGTGCGAGCAACCCGGCCGACCCCCAGCTGTTCCTGGACAGCGCCAGGGACGCCGTACGTATGCTGCGCAACCATCCGAGCCTGTGCCTGTGGGTCGGCGGAAACGAGGGACCGCCCCCGGGCGACCTCGACGGTCGACTCGCCGCGATCGTGCAGGACGAGGACGGCACACGCCCCTACGTCTCCTTCTCCACAGATCCTGACGCCGGGCTGGGAACCGACGGCCAGTTCTCGGACGGCCCCTACGGAATCCTCTACCCCTCCCAGTTCTTCGACGGCACCTGGACCACCCACCGGACGAGCACCGGAGCGCCTCAGCCGTTCACGCCGGAGACCGGCTCGGTCGGCACGCCCGTCGCGGAGACGATCCGCGCGATCATGAGCAAGGCCGACGCCGAGGACTTTCCCCAGGTCACACAAGCCACCTGGCCGCCCAACAAAGCGTGGAACTTCCACCTGTGGATCCCGTTCTTCAACGGTGACGACATCACCAAGGACCAACTGGTCCTCTACAAGCAGCCGACCACCCTCGACGAATTCTGCGAACAGGCTCAGGCGGCCCAGTACCAGCAGTACAAGGCCATGCTCGAGGGCCGCAACGCCGCCATGTGGCGCTGGTACACCGGCGGTGTCATCTGGCGCTCCGCGCCTGGCTGGACGGGCCTTCGAGGGCAACTCTACGACTGGTACCTCGAACAGACGGGTGGCTACTGGGGTGTCCGCAAGGCCGGAGAGCCGCTCCATCCCCAGCTCGACCTGAGCAACCTCGACGTCGCCGTCGTCAACAACACCCGTCGTGCCAGCGATCCCGCCCACCTGACCATCACCGTCATCGGCCCGGACGGCCGCGTCGACGAGAGCAGGACCCGGCGGCTCGACATCGGCTCCGTTCCAGCCGTCGACCGGCAGGTCGTCACCAGCCTGGCCGCCGTCCTCGCCCCCGACTCCTTCCAGCTCGTCAAACTGCAGCTGCGGGACGGCCGTGGCCGCCTCGTCGCGGACAACACGGACTGGCTCCACAACGCCCCCGGCCCTCAGCCCGACCTCGCCTACGCCCCCCTGCGGAACCTCGCCCCGACCCCCGTCAGCGCACACGCCACGAGAAGCCGGCGCGGCGGCGAGGACTCCGTCGAGATCGTTCTGCGCAACCGCGGTGACGTCATCGCCTTCCAGGTCCGGATCCAGCTCGTCGACGCGGGCGACGGCAAGCGGGTCACCCCCCTGTTCCTGACGGACAACTACCTCACCCTCCTGCCCGGTGAGACCAGGACCGTCCAGGCACACTTCCGTCGGGCCGGCCGCGCGGAGCGCCACGTCCTCATCAGTGGCTGGAATGCTTCGATCGGCAATTCGGGCCGCGTTCCGATCCGCGAGGAGTGACGACCGCACGCTCGGGGTGGGGCCGTGGGCCGAGTCCATGGGCCGGGCCAGGACGAGGCAGCGTACGCACGGCGTCCTCAAGACGCGCTACTTCCCTGTGGACTTCGCCGGCACGCACAGCCATGCGAGGCCGGCGGCGGTCAGGTAGGCGAGCGCGCCGATGGCCATACTGGTGCGCAGTCCGGTGGCGTAGTCGGTGGCTGCGGCGAGCAGGCTCCCGCCGAGCGCCACACCGACGGCGCTGCCGATCTGGCGGGTGGTGTTGAACAGGGCGGATGCGGCCCCTGCGTACTCCGGGGGCGCGGCACCCATCACGGTGGAGGTCGAGCCGGTGAGGGCGAAGGAGGTACCGAATCCCGCGGCCATCATCGGGGCCACCAGCAACGGGTAGAAGGGGTCGGCTCCCATCGCGGCCCAGCCGGCCAGACCGAGGCCCGCCAGGAGCGTGCCGGAGATCACCAGCGGGCGGTCGCCGGTGCGGCCGCTCAGCCGCCCGGACAGGGCGGAGGCGAACATGGTCATCGCCACCGCCGGGAACAAGGCCAGCCCGGTGCCGAGGGCGGTGAAGCCGCGCTGGTGCTGGAATTGCAGGCTGGCGGTGAACACCATGCCGTAGAAGCCGAAGTTGAACAGCAGGCCGATCACGGCTCCGCCGCTCATCGCGCGAGAGCGGAGCAGGTCCAGCGGGAGGACGGGGGACCGTGCCAGGCGCTCGCGCACCGCGAACGCCGCGGCGGCCAGCACGGCCAGGGCCACGCCGCCGAGGACGGCCGGATCGGACCAGCCCCGCCGGCCGGCCTCGTTGAGCGCCGTGGTCAGCAGTGCCACCGTCGCCACGATCGCGCACTGCGCCGGCCAGTCCAGGGCCCGGTCGGTGCGCCGGGGCGAGCGCGCCACATGCCGCAGCGTCAGCACCATGCACGCCGCGCCGACGGGCAGGTTGATGAGGAACACCCAGCGCCACCCCACGGTGGACACAAGGACGCCGCCCAGCAGCGGACCGGCAGAGGCCGCGATGCCCGCCATCGAACCCCACAGCCCGAAGGCCCGCGAGCGCGCGGCCGGCGCCGGGTAGGCCTGCTGGAGCAGGGCCAGGGAACCGGGCACGATCAGTGCCGCGCCGAGCCCCTCCACCAGCCGGGCGGCAATGAGGAACGGAGGACTCGGTGCGAGCGCGCACGCTGCCGAGGACGCGGTGAACACCGCCACCCCTGAACAGAAGACCCGACGGTTGCCGAGCCGGTCGCCCAAGGCGCCACCGGTCAGCAGGAACCCGGCGAAGACCAGTGTGTACCCGTCGGTGATCCACTGGATGCCGGTGAGCGAGGTCGACAGTTGCCGGCCGATCACCGGCACCGCGACGTTGATGGCCGTGACATCCAGGATCACCATGAAGTATCCGGAGCAGACCGCCAGCAGCGGTGCCCAGGGCGGCCGCTCGGGCTTCGGGGCCGCCTCGGGAGAAGGCGTGGATTCACTGCCGCCGGTCGGCTCGGCGGACGCCATGACCTCAGCTCCATCCCGCTGCGGAAGTACCAGGATGAAAGCCACAGTAAGCAACATATGCTTCGCGCAGCCGGAAGCAGGGTGCACACGTTGCCGACGGCTTCGACCACCGGCGGGCCACCGCGCTCGCCCCGGAGGGCGGCCGGCGGGTCTTGGCCAAGGTGGGCCCGACGACGCCCCGCTCAGCGGAGGGTTTCGTAACGCACCCGATTCGTCGGTCGTTCGACCGATGCCGTCGGCCGCCGCGCGCTCCATCGTGACGGCATGACTGATTCCCCCCACGACGACTCCGTGGAGCAGGCCGGCGCCACCCGCAGGTCCGTCATCGCCACCCTGGGCGGCGCGGCCCTCGGCGTGACCGCCCTCGGATTCGCGGCGTCGCAGGCAGGAGCCTCGCAGGCGGCAGCCGAGGATCGAGGCAGCACGCCCCGAGCCGCCGCCGAACTGGACGCGGCCTGTGTCCTGACGCCCGAGCAGACCGAAGGCCCCTACTACCTGGACCTGGAGACGGTCCGCAAGAACATCACCGAAGGCAAGGCAGGCGTACCGCTCACCCTGCGTGTGACGGTCGTCGATGTCGCGACCTGCTTCCCGTTGCCCAACACGGCGGTCGACATCTGGCACTGCGACGCGCTGGGCGTCTACTCCGGCTATGTCGCGGGCGGCTCCACCCCGGACACCACCTTCCTGCGAGGGGTGCAGCTGACCGACTCCACCGGCGTCGCGGAGTTCACCACCGTCTACCCCGGCTGGTACGTCGGCCGTGCGCTCCACATCCACATCAAGACGCACACCGGCGGGACCGTGTCCAACGGGACCTACCACGGAGGCCATGTCTCCCACACGGGCCAGCTCTACTTCCCCGAGACCTACAACACCAGGATCGCGGCCCTGACCCCCTACCGCGGCAACACGGCCACCCGAACCCTCAACGCGAGGGACGGCATATACCGCAACGGCGGGTCCTCGACCCTGCTGACCGTCACCCAGGTCGGCAGCGACCTCGGCAAGGGAGTGACGGGCACCGTCGTACTCGGTGTCGATCCCGCCGCAACGCCCTGACCACCTCACGACGGCGGCCGGGCGGGCGGGTCCGGAAGGTTTCGCCCCAGAAGCCCGCGGCCAGGAATCGGGGATGACCCGGCATCGAACATGTGAGGCGTGCGGAACCCCGCTGACCGCCGCACCACACGGCGGCCGGCCGGCCCGGTACTGCTCCAACGCATGCCGGCAACGGGCGTTCAGACTGCGTTCGACGCACCGACGTGCCGAGAGGGAACGCTCCGTCGCACCGGATGCGTCCTCACCGGATACGTCCTTACCGGATGCGTCCTTACCGGTTCCGGGCCGTGGGCTGCCGCAAGGGCTCGACTCCTTCGTGGGGCGACGGCAGGAGCTGGCCCAGCTGCGCACCCTGCTGAGGACATCGCGCCTGCTCACGCTGACTGGAGCCGGCGGCGTCGGCAAGACGCGGCTGGCTCTGGAGTTCGCCAAGGGGTTGCCCGAGCGTCACGCACGGGTGGACCTGGTCGCACTCGATTCGCTGCGCGACAGTGCCCCGCTCGCGCGATCCGTTGCCACCGCACTGGGCTTGGGTGAGCGGGCGGGGCAGTCCGGCACCGACGTGCTCGTCCGTGCGATCGGCGGCTCCCGCCGGCTGCTGATCATGGACAACTGCGAGCATCTGGCGGAGTCGTGTGCCCGGCTCGCCACAACCTTGCTGAGCCGCTGCCCCGGGCTACGGATCCTGGCCACCAGCAGGGAAGCCCTGCGGGTACCCGGCGAGACCGTGTTCCGGGTCGGCGAACTGTCCGTACCACCGGACGGTACCGGGAGCGATCCCACCGCCCTTCTGCGGTCCGACGCGGTCCGGCTGTTCGTCGAACGTGCCGCAAGCCGCGCACCGGGCTTCACACTCGGGCGCGACAACGGCGCGGCCGTCGCCGAGATATGCCGCCGCCTGGACGGGCTGACGCTCGCCGTCGAACTCGCGGCGCGTCGCGTCGGCACCCTTCCGCTCGGCGACATCCTCGCGGGACTGGACAACCACCTGTTTCCGTTGTCGCTCCTTACCGACGACAACCGGATCGGCCCCCACCGCCACGACGGGCTGGCCGCGGCGATCGACTGGAGCCATCGTCTCCTCGATCCGGAGGAACAGGCGGTCTTCCGGCGTCTGGCAGTGCTCGTCGGCGGCTTCGACGCGCGGGCGGCCCAGGCGATCTGCGCCGGCGGCGGTGTCGCTCCCGGCCGCGTCTTCCGCATTCTGGGCGCTCTTGAGGCCAAGTCACTGATCGCGCGGCTGCCGGGAGACACCGAGCCGGCGCGGTTCCACCAGCTGAGTGCCATCCGCGCCTACGCACGGGAACGCCTGGTCGTGTCCGGCGAGCTCCACGCCGTCCAGCAGCAGACCATCGAGTGGCTGAACGGCCTCGCGGACCTGGTCGGCAACGAGGTGTTCGCCGACCAGACCGGCGGTCTGTTCCTCGCCGAACGCGACAATCTCGCGGTGGCCCTCGCCGACACAGCCGACCGCGACTCAGCACGGTACAGGCGGCTGTCGTTGGAACTGGCCCGCGTGCACTACCAGCAGGAGCAGCCCTCGGCTGCCCGTTCGCTGCTGGACGGACTGCTCCGGGAGACCGACGAGCCGGCTCTCGGCGGCGCGGTGGCCGCACTCGCCACGCGCGTGGCCTGCCAGCAGTCGGACTTGGCACAAGCGCTGCTCCTCGGCGAGCGTGCGGTGCACCTGGAACGCACGCACGGTCACCCCGCTGGACTTGCCAACGCCCTGGACGCAAGGGCGGCGGCACGGCTGTGCCGCGGTGAGTTCGCCGCGGCCGTCGCCGACCTGCGCGAGTGCCTGAACCTCGTCGAGGCGCTCGGCAGACCCCACGACACCGCTTGGTGCACCCATCACCTGGCCTGGGCCCTGCTCCAGGCGGGCGGGGAAGCCGAGGCCGACGGGTTGATGGACCGCTGCCTGCCGGTCTTGAGGGAACACGCGCATTGGAGCCGGGCGGCGGCCGCCCTGCACACCGCGGGAGCTGTGCGCCTGGCCCTCGGCCGTCTGCAGAATGCCGAGGATCTGTTCGCCGAAGTCCTGGGGATCGTCCCGAAGGGGAGTTTCCACGCGCTGTACCCCGTTGAGGGCCTGGCGCTCGTGGCCGCCGAGAGCGGCGACATGCGCCGAACCCTACGCCTGTACGAGGCGAGCGCACAGGCACGCCGTCAGCTGGACACCGAGCCGGAGGCGCCATGGCGACGGCGTGTGGAACAAGCCGCGGTTCGCGCGCGAACCCTGCTGCCGGCAGCCGCTCGGGACGCAGCCCTCAGCGGGGGGCGCCGGCTGCGCGGGGACCGGCTCGTCGCATACGCCCTGCGGACGAGACCGGGCAACCTCCGTACCGCGACGGACACCGCCGCAGCAGCCGCGGAGCGGTCCCTTCTCACAGGACGGGAGTCCATGGTCGTCGAACTCGTCGCCGAGGGACTGACCAATCGCCAGATCGCGGAGCGGCTCGGCCTGTCGCCGCGTACCGTCGCCACCCATCTGGACAAAGTCCGGGACAAGCTGGGGCTGCGATCACGCACCCGGATCGCCCTGTGGGCGGCCACTCGGTCCAGGGAGGGTTCCTGACGACACGAGGCGCCAGGCGTAATGAGCATGAGCGTTGTCGACGCCGACCGGCCTTGATCATGGCGAAGACCCCGGTCCGGTGCGGTGGAGATGGTCAGGCTCCACATCACACACCGTGGCCTTCGTGGTTCCCCGGCGGCCGACGGGGGTACGGCCCTTGCCGGTCAGCCGTCGGTCCGCGGTCCGTGTCCGGACGGCTCGCGGACGGTCGTGTGCGGGGTCCGGGAGCGCAGGCGGCGCAGCATCCGGGCGTCCTCGAAGCCCACCTGCCGGGCCGCTGATTCCACCGTGGCGCCATGGTCGATCAGATGCTCGGCGTGTTCGACCCGGAGTGTCTGCTGGTAGCGCAGCGGGGTGAGACCGCCGGTGGCGCGGTGGAAGAGCCGGGTCAGGGTGCGTTCGCTGACGCCCGCGCCCGCGGCCAGGTGTGCGAGCGGCAGCGGTTCGGTGAAGCGCGCGTCGATGAGGTCCTGGACGCGGTGGACGGCGTCGTCCAGGTGGGACCGGTGCCGCAGCATGGCGCTGTCCTGCGGCTCGTGGCCGTTGCGGCGGGCGTACACGACCATGTCCCGGGCCACCTGGGCGGCCAGTGCGGGGCCGTGGCGGACGGCCAGCAGGTGCAGTGCCAGGTCGATGCCGCTGGCGATGCCCGCCGAGGTCACGACCCGGTCGTCGGTCGTGAACAGCACGTCCCGGACCAGGAGGGCGTGGGGATGACGGGCGGCCAGTTCGTCCTGGTGGTCGTGGTGCGTGGTGCACCTGCGCCCGTCCAGCAGTCCGGCCCGGCCCAGCGCCTCGGCCCCGGCGCACACGCTGGCGACGGTGCCGCCGGCGGCATGGTGCTCGCGCAGCCACGCCGACCCGGCATCGCTCAGCGCGGGCCCGCCGCCCAGCGTCCGTGTCCGCCAGCCCGGCACCACGATGAGGTCGTCGCCGTTCAGCTGCGGCCACCGGGTCCGCGCGATCAGCGGCAGGCCCTGGGCGCTGAGCACCTGCTCGTGCTCGGCGACGTACGCGATGCGGTAGGGCTGCCCGAAGTCCGCCGCGGTGCTGAAGACCTGTGCCGGTCCGGCCAGGTCGAGGAGGTGGACGCCGGGCAGCAGGACGAAGACGACGAGGCTCACGTCTGCGAGGGTGCCAGCTCCGCCTCCAGTTCTGCCACTGTGGTGATCCGGGCGAACCGGTCGCGCAGGACCGCTTCGGTGCGTTCGATGATCGCCTCGGCGGAGAGGTCGCCGATGGGGTTGGTCGTCGTGGCGTCGGTGACGAAGACCATCCGGTACCCGAGGTCGCTGCCGACCCGGGTCGTGGTCTCCACGCACTGCTCGGTGCGGATTCCGCAGACCACGAGCTCGCGCACGCCCGCCTCGGTCAGCAGCTGTTGCAGGTTGGTGGTGGTGAAGGCGTTGTGGGAGGTCTTGTGCAGGACGGGCTCGCCCGGCTCCGGCTGAGCCAGCTCCTCCAGCAGACGGACGTGCCCCTGGGCGGGATCGAACACGTCGCCGCTGCCCGGCTCCGAGTGCAGGACCCAGACGACGAGGTCGCCGGCCGCGCGGGCGAGGGCTACCAGCCGGTTGACCGGTTCGGCGATCTCCGGATCGGCGATCTGCTTCCACAGCGGGCGAGCCCGGAAGGACTCCTGGACATCGATGACGATCAGCGCTCTGCTCATGCCATCGATGATGACCTGCGGAGATGCCCGAATCGTAGACCCGATCCGGGCCGGCACCGGAACGATCCGGTCAGCATGCAGGGCCGGGCGATGCGCTCGGCACGAGGAGGAACGAGCATGGGGTTGCTGACCATCGGGGCGGTCGCGAAGGCGTCCCGGCTGTCGCCGAAGGCCCTGCGTCTTTTCGACGAGCTCGGCCTGCTGCCCCCGTCCGCGTCGACCCGGTTGCCGGCTACCGCCCGTACGCACCGGAACAGCTGGACCAGGCCCGACTGCGCCGAACACCTTGTCTCCCGAGAGGTGTCGGACACGGTGGTGGTGGGTGGTGGCTGCCGGTCTCAGCCGGAAGCCGTGGCGACCGCGAGGCCGAAGCCGATCAGCGCGACGCCCGTGGTCCGCCCGAGCGCACGACGGATCCGGGGCTTGTGGAGGACCGGTCCGGCCCTGGACAGCAGGAGGACGTAGCTGCCCAGCCAGGCCAGGGTGAGCGTGGCGTGGAGGAGGACGAGGAGTGTCATGGCCCAGGCGGAGGACAGCCCGGGAGGGGCCAGCGTGGGGAGCAGTCCGGTGTAGAAGACGGCGATCTTCGGGTTGAGGACGTTGGTGACCAGGCCCGTCCGCCATGGGCTCCCCGAGGCGGCGGGACCGGTATCCGTGTGGCCGGGGTGTGCGGCGCTGCGGTTGTGCCACAGCGCCTGCCCGCCCAGGAACACCAGATAGCCGGCGCCGAGGAGCTTGACGGACAGATGGGCGGCGGGTGATGCGGCGAGCACGGCCGTGAGCCCGGCCACGGTCAGCGCGCCCCACAGCAGTAGCCCGGTCGCGATCCCGCCCACGGTCCGCAGCGCGTCCCCGGCGCCGGCCGCGAGGGCGCGTCCGGTCACCACCGCCATGTCCGGGCCGGGCGCGATGGTCAGCAGGCCGAGGACACCGAACGCGACGACGAAGTGGGTCAGCACGCCGACGACCTCGCGGTCGATCCGTGACCGGTGCCGGAGTGCGGGTTGGCCGCCGTGCCCTCGGTGTTCAGCAGCACGACCACCGACGACGGCCCGAGCCCCAGGGCCGTACGGCGATCCTCCGCGCCCACGCCGGTGAGCGCCGCGCGCAGCCCGGCGAGCGCCGCGGCCCCGCAGGGGCCCGAGGAGACACCGAGGGCCGCGAGATCACCGGCCGCGCGGGCGCTGTCGGTGTCGGCGACGGCGATGGCGGCGTCCAGCCCGCCGTGCAGATGGGGCCAGGCGATGCTGGACGGCGTCCCGCAGTTCAGCCCGGCCATGCTCGTCTCGCCGGTGGTGACACTGACCGGTTCGCCGACGGTGAGGCTCGCCAGGACGCAGGCCGCCGCCACCGGTTCCACCGCCAGCAGCCCCGCGGCACGTTCGGACGGGCGGCTGCGGTAGTGCGTGACCACGGCCTGGGCCAGAGACCCGACGCCCGCGGGCACGGAGACGAGATCCGGGCCTTCGGCGACACCTTCGGCCGCCAGTTGCTCGTCGATCTCGGCGCACAGCGTGGAATAGCCCTCGACGATCCACCCGGGAATCCGCTCATAGCCCGCCCAGGCGGTGTCCTGGACCAGGACCGCGTCCGGCCCCGCAGCCGCCGCGGCCGCCAGACGCACGGCCTCGTCGTACGGCCCGGCGACCTCGGTGACCTGCGCCCGCTCGGCGGCGATGGCCTCCACGGCCCGCGGGTGCACGCCCTGCGGAACGAAGACGTGGGCATGCTGCCCGAGCAGACGTGCCACGCGGGCCACGGCACGGCCGTGGTTGCCGTCGGTGGCGGTCACCAGCGTGACCGGGCCGGGTGCGTCACCGTTCGCGGTCCGCTCGGCGAGGGTTCGGTGGACCGCCCAGGATGCACCCAGCGCCTTGAACGCGGGCAGCCCCAGACGGCACGACTCGTCCTTGACGAAGACCCGACCGACCGCCGACTCCGCCGCCAACCGAGGGAGTTCGATCAACGGGGTGGGTGCGTAGTCGGGCAGCGCGGCGTGAAAGCCACGCACCTCGGCGGGTGCGGGCGCACACCGCCACATGCGGGCGCCGGGCCGCGCGAACCACGGCGGCGGACGGAGAGAGGAAGCGGTGTCAGTCACCCGACCAGGATCCGACCCGTTCCTGAGATCGGTCCAGCGAATGTTTCCGACCTATACTCATCGAGGAATCCGATGATTCGGCCGTCTGTCCGGGACGGTGGAGAGAGCGGGCCGACCATGTTCGATCTGCACCGACTGCGCCTGCTGCGCGAACTCAAGCACCGCGGCACGCTCGCAGCCGTCGCCGCGGCCCTGTCGTACGCCCCCTCCTCCGTCTCCCAGCAGCTCTCCCAGCTCGAAGCCGAGGTCGGCGTACCACTGCTGGAACCGGTGGGGCGGCGGGTGCGGCTCACCGAGCAGGCGGAGATCCTCGTCGCCCATACCGAAGCGGTCCTCGAACGCCTGGAACGCGCGGAGGCGGACATCGCCGCCTCCCTGACCGACCTGACCGGCACCCTGCGCATCGCCTCCTTCCAGACGGCCGCCCTGGCGCTCGTACCGACGGCGCTCGGCCTGCTGCGTGACCTGCACCCCCATCTGCGCGTCCACGTCACCCAGTTGGAACCGGAACAGGCCCTGCCCGCGCTCCAGGCGCGCGACTTCGACGTCGTCCTCGCCGAGGAGTACCCGCACAACCCCAACCCGCGACCCGCCGAACTCGAACAGGAAGACCTGCTCGACGACCCCCTGCACCTCGCGCTGCCCCGAAGTGCCGACAGCCCCGGCACCGACGGCCCGACGGCCGCGCTCCGCTCGCTCGCCGACCACCCCTGGGTGATGGAACCCGCGGGCACGCCCGCACGGCACTGGGCCATGTCCCTGTGCCGGGACGCCGGCTTCGAACCCGACGTACGGTTCGAGACCACCGACCTCCTGCTCCACCTCCGCCTCGTCGAGCAGGACCATGCCGCGGCCTTCCTCCCCGACCTCGTCTGGAGCGGGCGGCCCCCGACCGTCGCACTGCGGCGGCTGCCCCGCGGCCGGCGCACACGCCGGGTCTTCACCGCCGTACGCCGCGGCCGCGGCCGGCACCCCACCGTCCTGGCGTGCCGGGACGCCCTCCGACGGGCGGCAGCCCAGCGCACCGACGAGACGTAGGACGCCGCACCGGCCGCGGGCCGGACCACCTCGTCGGCCACTTCCACACGGCGGACACCGGCCCATGTGCGCCGACCTCGGCCGTCGCCTGTTCGCTCCGGGTGGAGTGGTTCGAGGACCACACCACTTCCGCGACGGCCTTCGCCGAAGTGCTCGGCGACGACGTCGACCGCGTGGTGGCCGAACAGTCGGACACCCCTCTCCGCCGAGCCGGCCCTCCTCGACGAGCTGGAACTCCCCGCGAACACTCAGCACAATGCCGTCCGGGACCACCAGAGGCGCCCCCGGCACGGCCGCGGTGCCGGAGCCCGGCCGGGGCTGCCCGGCCGGTCACCACTTCCACTGCGGCGGCATCCCGAAAGGAGCAGAATGGGAAGGGAGGGCGTCCGGGCCACCGAGGACCCACGGACGCCGAACTGCCTCCGTGCCGTGCGATGAAGCCGCGATCTCGAATGCCCGCGGCGCCCAGTGAAGGAGGGGTGGCCATGGCACTCCGCTCTCCCCGCTTCAGCGGTGATCCGACGCTGGAGGCCTGCCAGGCGGGCACGCACAGGATGCACCAGCCCGAGCAGGGTCTGGCGGTCAAGCGGGTCCAGGAAGGACTGGTGGCACTCGGCCGTTCGGTCGGATCGGACGGGGCCGACGGCAAGTTCGGCCAATTCACGGGAGCCGCAGTCTCCGCCTACAAGGCCGACTCCGGTCTCCAGCCCACGGATCCGGTCGTCGGGACAGGAACCATCTCGGCGCTGGACGCCGATCTGTTCGTCGATCCGCCGACGCTGGACCCGGCCTTCAAGGAGTTCGCTCCGGCCGTGGCGAGCCGAAGGGCCGAGCCGTTCGTGGGGCTCGAACTCGCCACACTCATCGGCAGCCCACTCGATTCGTGGCGGCACATGGTCGGACGCTTCACGCTGGGAAAGCTCGATTCGGACGAACTGCTGGGCATCGTGGCGAGGAGCCGCAGCGGCGACCTGCGCGACGCCTACGTCACTGTCGCCGCACCGGTGCAGGGCGGGCAGAGCGCGGAACAGCTCTTCGACGACACGGCCGCGACCCTCGGCGACGCTTCGGCGGTCACCCTGAACTTCGAGACCGTCGAGGGCTCGACATCCAGCCTCATCCTGCTGGGGGACCAAGTCGTCCTCGGTTGGGCGACCGTGCTCAGGCCGGGTGTCGGGCGCGCCCCGAGCACCCTGCGGGCGGACCTGTTCCACGAGTTGAACCACGTGCGCAACACCATCAACGGGCAAGCACTCCGCCGAACCCCCGACACCGACAGCGGCACGTACGTCGACACGGCCCTCGCACAGGCGAGTTCCGCGCTCGGCGGACCGACCGTCGCGGTCATGGCGGGGTTCGTCGAGGAGATGTCCGCCCGGCACATGGAGTGGATCGCGGTCCAGGAGACGCTGGGCAATGCGACGGCGCCACGCTTTCTCCAGCCGGAGCCGTTCGTGGAGGCGGTGCGGTTCTATGTCGAGGAGACCAGGCTGTTCCACGGCAACGGCTATGTCCCCGGGATCCTCGCCCAGGGCGAGTCGGCGACGTTGCTCCAGATCGCCCTGTGGCTCCGGCGCTGCCAGGAGATGGAGTTCAGTGACGACAAGGAAGAGGACGTGCGCACCCGCACCTTGTTCGGCGACGCGGCGCAGGTCGCCGAACAACACTCCGCGCAACCGCCCCCCGTCCGCCCGCCGGCGGACGGATTGAGCCCGCTGACCAGGGACTTCGTCCTCCCCGAGTAGGTCGGCGCCGCCCGAGGCCCGCATCGCCCGCATCGCGCGGATCGCGTGGATCGCGGGGGTGCTCGGCGCGACCTGTGTCTTCGGCCGAGAAGGCGTCACGGCCAGGCGGTCGGCGGCCACCGTGGGCGCGCGATGCGTCGTGGAGAAGCCGGGTTCGTGAGGGGTCAGGGCGGACTTCCGTGATCCGTGTCCCTTTGGTGCGGGAACCGCATACCCTGACGGCGCTACGGCCCCGGCGGAGTGCGGATGGGTGAGGTGACGTGTCGTCCGATGCCAGGATCGACCTTTCCCGTGCCGTGGACCGACGGATGGCGTCGGCCCGGGAGTGGGACAGCCTCGTCGAGCAGATCCGCGCGTTGGACGGCTTCGCCGACTTTCTCCGGCCGCCACGCCTGGAAGCGCTGCTGCCGGCGGCGGCCCACGGCCCCATCGCCGTCGTCAACCTCAGCCACCTGCGCTGCGACGCATTGGTCGTCGACACCGGTGGTGTGCGGGTGGTGGAACTTCCCGGTCTGACCATCGAGACCGTCGTCGACCGGACCCTCGAGTACCTGGTGGTGCTGCGGAACGTGGACCTCGCCGCCCACGAGGTGCAAGCGACGTGGCAGCGCTACCAGGACGGTGATCACGCGCCGGCCGCGATCCGGGAGTACACCGGGGCGAAGCTGGCGTACCAGCGCGCCGTCGACGAACGGGACCGCACGCTCGACGCGACGTTGGCGTGGCTGTGGGACGAGATCGCCGGCCCCGTGCTCACCGCGGTCGGCCTGGTCGACCCGCCCGTGCCCGGGCAGCCGTGGCCCCGCCTGTGGTGGTGCCCGACCGGACCGCTGACTCTGCTGCCGCTGCACGCCGCCGGACACCACGACGGGACCGGGCGGGCCGTCCTGGACCGGGTCGTGTCGTCCTACACACCGACCCTGCGGGCCCTGCTGGAGGCACGGCGGCAGCTCGACCCGGCGCCCGACGACGAACGCATGCTGATCGTCGCGGTGCCGGACGCCCCCGACGCGGTCCCGCTCACCGATGTCGTACGCGAACGCGACCTGCTGACCTCGGTGTTCGCCGACCGCCACACGCTGCTGGAGGGCGGTGCCGCGAACGCCGACGCGGTGCTCACCGAGATGTCCCGGCACCGCTGGGCCCACTTCTGCTGCCACGGCGGCCAGGACCTCACCGACCCCTCCCGGGGCGGCCTGCTGCTGCGCGACCGCACCCTGGGCATCGCCGAGATCAGTGCGCGGCGCCACCACGGGGAGTTCGCGTTCCTGTCGGCCTGCATGACGGCGACCGGCGGGGTCGTCCTGCCCGATGAGGCGATCACGCTGGCCGCCGCACTGCACTACACCGGCTACCGGCGGGTGATCGGAACGCTCTGGTCGGTGTACGACGACACGGCCGCCGACGTCGCGGCCACGGTGTACGCCGACCTCACCGCGACCGGGCGGTTCGAGCCCGAGCGGTCCGCCGACGCCCTGCACCGCGCGATCCGCGAGCTGCGGGACGTCCACCGGCTTCCGCCGAGCGCGTGGACCCCCTTCACGCACACCGGTCCCTGACCCGACAGGAGCATCCATGGCCGCCGGCACCACGCCCCGTGAACCGCTGCCCTACGTCGAGATCACCGACGAGGACTACGGACGGCGCGCCGCGGACGAGTTCACCGTCGAGGAGGTTCACTCCGGCACGCTGATCCTGCGCGGCCCCTGCCCGCGCTGCCGGGCCTCGCTGGAGATTCCCGTCGTCAGCACGATCGTCCACCACCGCTCCTTCGGCCGTCACCTGCGGCGGGTCCACCGTCCGCGGGCGGCGGACCAGGTCGAGCCGATGATGTGCACCTGCGAGGACGATCACCCCAACCGGCCGAACGGCCACTACGGGTGCGGCGCCTACTGGACGGTCGTCATTCCGGCGCGGACCTCGTGAGCGGCTCACTGCGGCCCGGGCCCCTCCCGGCGACCCCGGCCGACCTGCTCAGGGCCCGGGACCGCGACCACTTGCTGCGCACCGAGCTGACCCGCGTGCGCGAGGCGGCCGTGGCCTGGCGCAACGGTCTCGGCGCTCTGCTCGCCGCACTCATCGGGTTCAGCCTGATCAAGGGCCGCGCCGACATCGGTCAGCTGAGCCAGGGCTGGGCCGTCGGGGTAGGAGTGGCGCTGCTGGCGGCGCTGATCGCCGGCGCCGTCGGTGCTCTGCTGCTCATCCGCGCGGCCCACGGCCGGCCCCGGATCGCGTCGGCCGACACGGTCCTGCCGGGCCGGGCGGCCGACCACATGGAGGCGCTCGCCGCGGCGACGATGCTCCGGCGGGGCATCACGCTGACCCTCCTCTGCACGGCGTTCCTGGTCGCTGCGGTCGCCACCACCTGGTACGGCCCGGCGCGCCACCGACCCGCGCTGCGGATCACCACGCCCGCCGGCACCGTGTGCGGTTCGGTCGTCCGCGTGGACCGCGGCACCCTCGTGCTCAGGACGGCGGACGGAGAGATCGCGACGGACCTGACCACGGCGTCGGCCGTACAAGCGGTCGAGACATGCGGAGGCTGAGATGTTCGACGAGCAACTGACGGTCTTCGCACGACGACTCGACGCGTTTCAGCTCCACGGCGATCCCTCCGCCGTGCTGGATCCCCAGGCGGTCGCCGACGCCAAGCGGCTCTGGGCGGACCATCAGGGCCCCAGCGGCGGCGTTCCGCTGGAGGTCGTGTTCGTCGTCGCCAAGCTGTACTGGCTGCGGCACCAGGCGCGGCCCGGCCACGACGACGAGGATCTGCGCATCGCGACGGACTTGTTCGCCGCTCTCCACCGGGCCGCGCCCCAGACCGTTCCGTACGAGGTCACCCCGCTCCTGGCCGCCCGTCTGCCACACCTGCGCCAGTCCCAGGAGGCGATGCGGCTCCTGGAGGGCCTGAGTTCCACCGGTGATCCGGACGCGCTCGCGCTCGCGATCTCCCTGCTGCGGCAGGCCGTTCCCAGCTATGCCCCGAACGATCCCCTCCGGGCCGTCGCCCTGTTCAACCTCGGCACCGCCCAGCGCATGGCGTTCGGCCGGGACGGCGACCCGGAGCTGCTGCGCTCGGCGGCCGAGTCGTTCCGCGATGCCGCCGCGATGCCGCTGCCCGAGCACTTCCCGCGGCCCGACGACGTGTCGGCCAGGTACACCGACACGTTGGCCGTGCTGGCCGAGGCGACCACGAGCCTGCCCGATCTCGACGCGGCGATCGCCGCCACCGAGGAACTGGCCGCCGCCGGAGGCACCGACCGGGTCAAGACGGTGTCCGGGCTGTGCGACCTGTTGCGCATCCGCTTCGAATGGACCGGTGATCGCTCCGCGCTGGTCAGGGCCGTGGGGTTCGGCCGGGCCGCGGTCGAGGCGGTCGCACCCGACGACCCCGAGCGGGCCGGCTGCCTGTCGCTTCTGAGCGTCGCCCTGCGGGCCCTGGCCGAAAAGGACCGTGACGCGGCCACGATGGCCGAGGCCGTGCGATTCTCCCGCGCGGCGGTCGAGCTGGCGCCGCGGGACGCGATCGTCCAGTCGAACCTGAGCGCCGCGCTGCTGGGCTTCTTCTCCTCGTCGCAGGACGCCGCCGACATCGACGACGCCATCGACGCGGCGCGGCGCGCGGTCGACCACGCCGGTGGCGCCCGGGTCCGCAGCGGGGCCCTGTCCAACCTCGCGGGCGCGCTGCGCCTGCGGTACGGCAGGCGCGGCCGTATCGACGATCTGAGCAGGGCGATCGACGCGCTGCTCGACGCGGAGGCCGCCGCGGGGACAGCCGCCGTCCGTATCCCCGTGCTGAGCAACCTGGGCAACGCGTACGAGGACAGGTTCAGCCGCACGGGGGACGCCGCCGACCTGGACGGCGCGATCCGGGCGCTGCGATCGGCGGTCGCGCTGCTCACCGAGGGGCACATGGCCTGGGAGGTCGCCGTCGGCGGACTCAGCACCGCGCTGCGCGCCCGGTTCGAGCTGCACCGCCGGGCCGCCGACATCGATCTCGCGATCGAACTCGCGCGCGATGCCGTGACGTCGGCCGGTCAGGACGGCGCCACCTCCGGCCTGCTCACCTGTCTCGGCAACGCGCTGATGTCGCGGGCGAGGTACACGGACGCGCCCGACGACCATGCCGCGGATCTCGACGAGGCCGTCGACTGCCTCCGGACCGCCGTGGAACGGGCACCCGACGTGGAGGCCGGGCTGGTGGCCAACCTCGGGGCGGCGTTGTCGGTCCGCTTCCACGCCACGGGGCGGCAGGCCGATCTGACCGCCGCCATCGAGCACATGGACCTGGCGCTCACGCTGTTCGGCCAGGATGATCCGACCCGTGGCTACCTGCTGAGCAACCTCGGCGACTGCCATCGCATCAGGTTCGCGTCGTCCCGTGACCCCGGTGACCTCGAACGGGCGGCCGCCCTCATCGCGGAGGCCGCCGACCACGCGCCCTCGAACGACCCGCGGCGCTTCGCCGTCCTGTCGAACCTGGGGCATGTGTTCCGGACACTCATGCGGGAGCGCGACAGCGCCGAGGACGACGCGATGCGGGCGGTGGCGGCCTGGCGTACGGCAGCCGGCTTGCCGACCGCGAGCGCGGCCCAGCGCTTCGAGGCGGCGAGGAACTGGGCGGAGCTGGCCGCGTCGCTGCCCGGCCAGGAGGTGCTCGCCGCCGACGGCCACGCGGCGGCCGTGGACCTGTTGCCGGTGGTCGCCTGGCACGGACTGGAACGCGGCGACCGGGAAAACCTCCTGACCCGTTCGACCGGCCTGGCCGGCGCCGCCGCCGCGACCGCCCTGCTGGCCGGCCGGCCCGACCGGAGCATCGATCTTCTCGAGCACGGCCGAGCCGTCCAGTGGACGCAGGCCCTCCAGCTGCGCACGGACTTCGCCGCCCTGCGCGCGGCGGCACCCGAACTGGCCGACCGCCTCGATGCTCTACGGCAGGAACTGGACAGGCCGGTCGTGGAGATCGCCGCACCGGGCTGGCTCGTCGACCAGCCGGACAGCCCCGGGTAGCCGGGCTTTCGCCGGCGTCACGCAGTCAGCGCGCACCGGGGTGCCGGCGCGGTCGGGGTGGTCAGTCGGCCGGGACGGTCTCCGGCAGGCCGAGTGCGCCGGCGATGTGGCGCCAGATCGACGCGAGCGCCTTGTCCAGGGTGACCATGGGATCGCGGAGCATCAGGCGGATGCCGTAGCCGTCGCTCAAGGACAGGACGAGGGTGGCGAGTTCGTCCACGTCGGTCGGGGTGAACTCGCCGGACTCGATGCCCCGCCGCACCGCGCCGCTCACCCACGCGTGCAGCTCGGCGTACAGGTCCACGGCGAACACCCGGGTGGACTCGTCGCGCAGCGCGCGGACCCATAGTTCCTGCCACAGCCGCCAGTCCTGGTGCAGGACGGCGTCGGTCGGCAGCAGGCTGCGCAGGATCCGGGCCAGGATGACCGCCGCCGGTGCCGTCCCGGCGTCGCGCTCCACGTCGACCGCCGTGTTGGCGAAGGAATGGGCCATCGCCTCCGTGAACAGCTTCTCTCGGGTGTCGAAGTGGTAGTGCAGCAGCGCGGTCGACACACCGGCCCGCTCCGCGACCATCCGCATCCGGATCTTCTCGAAGCCGATCTCGGCGATGGCTTCGCACGCCGCGGTCAGGATGCGCTCGCGCGTGTCCGCCGTGCGCACCTTGGTGGGCACCCTGCGACTCCCCTCGTCCGGCGGTCGTTCACCGCCGTCATTGTCCCTCACGCGCGTTCCGCCCGCGCCGCCGCCTCACGCGGTGGCGGCGCCGCGTAGGTGTGGAAGCCCCGGCCCGACTTGCGGCCGAGCAGCCCGGCCTCGACCATCCGGGACAGCAGCGGCGGCGGGGAGTACGAGGGGTCCCGGAACTCGGCGTAGAGCGACTCGGCGATGGCACGGGTGGTGTCCAGGCCGATGAGGTCCGTCAGCGCCAGCGGCCCCAGCGGGTGCGCACAGCCGAGGACCATGCCGCGGTCGACGTCCTCGACGCTCGCGACACCCGACTCGACCATGCGGATCGCGGCCAGCAGATACGGCACGAGCAGCGCGTTCACCACGAAGCCCGCCCGGTCCCGGGTGCGGATGACCTCCTTGCCGAGTGTGCCGGACACGAAGGCCTCGGCCCGGTCCGCGGTCTCGGCCGAGGTGAGCAGCGACGGGACGAGTTCGACCAGCCGCAGCACCGGCACCGGGTTGAAGAAGTGGACGCCGAGGACCCGCTCGGGCCGGCCCGTCGCCGCGGCCAGCTGGACGACGGGGATCGACGAGGTGTTGGTCGCGAGGACGGCACGCGCGCCCGTGACGACCGCGTCGAGCCGGGTGAAGACGTCGAGCTTGAGCCGCTCGTCCTCCGCCACCGCCTCGATCACCAGATCGCGGTCGTGCAGCGCCTCGACCTGGTCGACCACGGTGATCAGCGCGACGGCCGTCTCGCGCCGTTCGGCGGTGAGCCTGCCGTGCGCGACGGCCTTGTCCAGGGAGGCGCCGATGCGCCGCAGGCCCGCGCGGACCGCGTCGGCGTCGCGTTCCACGACCGTCACCGGCAGGCCGGCACGTGCGCAGACCTCGGCGATACCGGCCCCCATCAGGCCGCAGCCGACGACTCCCACGCGTTCGATGTCGGTCATCCGTCGTCGTCCTCTCTCCCTCTCTACGGCGAGGTCCTCGGCGTTCCCGGGACCCAGGGGTCGGTGAGCGCCGGGGCGGGTGACCGCCCCGGCGGGTGTCAGCGGGCGGCGGGCAGGTCCAGCACCCCCGGGCCCCGCTTGATCAGCTCGTTGGCGATGATCAGCCGCTGGATCTCGGAGGTGCCCTCCCAGATCCGGTCCACGCGCAGCTCCCGGTAGAGCCGCTCCACCGCGTACGCACGGTCGTAGCCCCGCCCGCCGTGGATCTGGAGGCACCGGTCGATCACCCGGCCCGAGGCCTCGCTCGCCGCGAGCTTGGCGATGGACGCCTTGGCGTGCAGGGTCTTGCGGTCCCCCGGACCGGCCTGGTCCACCTCCCAGGCCACCTGGTGGGTGTAGGCGCGGTTGACGGCGATGTCCACGGCGCAGTCCGCGAGCATGCCCTGGACCAGCTGGTACGTGGCGATCGGGGCGCCGAACTGCTCGCGCTCCACCGCCCAGTCACGGGACAGCTCCAGCGCCCGCTCGGCCGCCCCGGTGGTCCGGGCCGCGATCATCAGGCGCTCCTCGGTGAACCAGGAGCGGGTGATGTCGTACCCCTCGCCGATTCCGCCCAGCACGGCGTCCTCGTCCACCTGGACCTCGGTGAACGTGAACTCGGGGTGCTCGTAGACGAAGGTGTGCATGAAGCGCGGCACGCGCGTCATCTCGATGCCCGGGGTGTCCTTGTCGACGAGGAACAGTGTCGGGGCGCGCTCCGGACCCGCCGCGGCGAGGACGATCATGAAGTCGGCGTGGTCGCCGACCGTCACGAACCACTTCTCCCCGTCGAGCACCCACCCCCGGTCGTTCTTCGTCGCCGTGGTGGCGATGTTCTGCGGGTCCGACCCGGCGCCGCGCTCGGTGACCGCGTAGCAGTCCCGGCGCTCGCCCTTGATGACCGGGACCAGGAAGCGTTCGCGCTGCTCCGGGGTGCAGAACCGCAGCGCGTTGGCGGGCCGCCACACCATGTCCCACAGGGCGCCCGTCAGCCGCCCCAACTCCTCCTGCACGGTGACCTGTTCGGCGATGGTGAGGCCGGCGCCGCCCCATTCGGCCGGCATGTTGACGGCCTGGAGG
Source organism: Streptomyces phaeofaciens (assembly GCF_014648915.1). Lineage (GTDB taxonomy): Bacteria > Actinomycetota > Actinomycetes > Streptomycetales > Streptomycetaceae > Streptomyces > Streptomyces phaeofaciens. The sequence goes on from NZ_BMSA01000018.1 coordinate 150,973, forward strand.
CCCGCGTCCAGGACCGCGTCGCGGATCTCGGCGTGCGCGCTCGCGGGCAGCCCGTTGTCCTCCTCGCACCGCGTCTCGTAGGCGGCGATGAAGTCGGTGAGGGCGCGCGCGTCGGCCTTGAGCTGTGCCTGGCGCGGGGTGAGGCGGAAGTCCATGGAAGTCCTCGCTGTGTGGTGGTCGGAAGGGGGGCGGGGCAGGGCGCGGGCGGGGTCAGTGCGTGGGCAGGGCCAGCGCGCCCGTGCCGCGCTTGATGAGTTCGTTGGCGATGATCAGCCGCTGGATCTCGGAGGTGCCCTCCCAGATCCGGTCGACGCGCAGCTCGCGGTAGATGCGCTCGACGGGGTAGGAGCGGTCGTAGCCGCGGCCGCCGAAGATCTGCAGACACCGGTCGGCGACCCGGCCGGCCGCCTCGCTGGCGGCGAGCTTGGCGGTGGACGCCTTGGCGTGCAGGGTCTTGCGGTCGGTGTGCGGCTGGTCCGCCTCCCAGGCGACCTGGTGGGTGTAGGCGCGGTTGACGGCGATGTCCACGGCGCAGTCCGCGAGCATGCCCTGGATCAGCTGGTAGCCGGCGATGGGGGCGCCGAACTGCTCGCGCTCCACGGCCCAGTCGCGGGCCAGTTGCAGCGCTCGCTCGGCAGCGCCGACGGTGCGGGCCGCGATCATCAGGCGCTCGTCGGTGAACCATTCCTTCGTCAGCTCGTAGCCGTTGCCGACACCGCCGAGCACGTCCTCGTCGCCCACGAAGACGTCGGTGAAGGTGAACTCGGGGTGCCCGTTGACGGCGGAGTGCATGAAGCGCGGCACCCGGGTCATCTCGACGCCGGTCGCGGCCTTGTCGACGAAGAACAGCGTGGGCAGCCGCTCGGGACCCGCGTCCGCCTGCACCAGCAGGAAGTCGGCGATGTCACCACAGGTGACGAACCACTTCTCGCCGTTGAGCAGCCAGCCGCCGTCGGTGCGCGTGGCCGTGGACGTGCCGGAGGAGGGATCGGATCCGGCACCCGGCTCGGTGACGGCGAACGCGTCGAACCGCTCCCCGCGGATCACGGGCAGCAGGTACTTCTCGCGCTGCCGCTCGTCGCCCTGGGCCAGCACGTTCGCGGGCCGCCAGGGAATGTCCCACAGGCAGTTGGTGGCCTTGCCGAACTCCTCCTCGACGATGACCTGGTCGAGCAGGCTGAGCCCGGCGCCGCCCCATGCGGCGGGCATGTTGATGGCGTAGACGCCGGCGTCCATCGCGGCCCGGGTCAGCTCGCTGACGAGTTCCTGCGGCAGGGGACCGCCGGCCTGCTCGGACTGGTCCTCGTACCGCATCAGCAGCCGGGCGTAGTCGGCCGCGCGCCGCTTCAGGTCGGACTGTTCGGGGGTGTAGCGCATGTCCATGGGGACCACCTCTTCGGTCGGGGGAGGGCGAGGGGGAACGGGTCGCTCAGGGGGCAGGGGGCAGGGGACAGGGGCGGCGGCGGGGGAGGGACCGCTCAGCCGAGTACGGCGCGTGCGTCCAGGGCGAGCGCACCGCGGGGGCCGACGAGGAGCGGGTTCACCTCCAGCTCGGCGATCTCGGGGTGGGCCGCGGCGAACGCGGTGATCGTCTCGACCGCCGCGGCGGCCGCGGCCACATCGACGGGAGGCCGTCCGCGTACCCCGTCGAGCAGCGCGGCGGTACGCAAGGAGCGCAGCAGGCGCAGGGCACGGCCGGCGGGCACCGGCGCCAGCGTGAAGGCGACGTCGCGCAGCGACTCGGCCAGCACTCCGCCCAGGCCGACCATGGCGACCGGGCCGAACCGCGGATCGCGGTTGACGCCGACGATCAGCTCGATCCCGTCGGACAGGTCCGCCATGGCCTCCACGGAGTACGCCCCCGCGCCGAGCCGGGCGCGCATCTCGCGGAAGGCGGCGAGGACCTCGTCGGGCCCGGCCAGACCCAGCGCCACTCCGCCCGCGTCGGACTTGTGCAGCAGATGCAGCGCCTTGAGCACGTACGGGCCGGGGAACTCGGCGACGGCGGCGAGCAGGTGGGACTCGTCGTGGACCTCCCGGGCGGCGGGGAAGGCCAGCCCGGCCGCCGCGAGGGCCGCGCGGATCCGGGTGTACCCGGTCTCGTCCAGCGGCGACGCGGGCCGGGGGAGGGGAGCGATGCCGGGCGCGGGCCCGTCGGCCGCCGTGGCGGCGAGGGCGCGGGCAGCGTCCTCGGTGGCGTCGAAGACGGGGATGCCGGCGGCCGCGAGCGTGCGGCAGCTGGGGGAGTCGGGATACATCGACTGCACCACCAGCGGTTTGGCGATGGCGTGCTGCCGGGCCGCGATGAGCCGCGCGGCCTCCCGCTCACCGTCCGCCAGTGCCGTCCCGCCTCCGCCGAGGCCGCCCCCGGAGGCCGCGTAGCCGCCGAAGTAGCCGGTCATCAGTACGGCGTCGACCTCCTCGGCGGCGAGGAGTTCGGCGACGGTCGTGGCGTACGACGCGGGGTCCTGCTCGCCCATGCCCGCCAGGTCCACGGGGTTGGCGACGGCCGACTGCTCCCACAGCGCCTCGCGCAGCCGCTCCCGGGCCGGCGCGCCGATCTCCGGGACCGACAGCCCGGCCGCCTCGACGGCGTCGGCGGCGATCACGCCATGGCCCCCGCCGTCGGTGAGTACGGCGACCCGGCGGCCGGCGCTGCGGCGCGGGCCGGTCGACGCGGCCAGGACGACGGTGAGTTCGCGTGGGGTGGCGACGAGTTGCACACCGGCGTCGCGGCAGGCCGCCGTCACCACGTCGGAGGAGGTGGTCAGCGCCCCGGTGTGCGACTGCGCGCTGCGCGCGGAGGCGTCGCCGCGTCCCGCGGTGAGCAGCACCACCGGCTTCCCGGCCACGGCCGCGGCCTCGGCGAAGGCTCGTCCGTCCGCGAAGTCCTCGGCGTAGACCGCGATCGCCCGGGTGTCCTCGTGGCGGGCGCAGTCCGCGAGCAGGTCGACGAGGGTGACGTCGGCCTGGTTGCCGAGCGACACGAACCGGGAGAAGCCGAGTCCGTGCGGGGCGAAGCGCAGCTGGAGCTCGAGGGCGAGGTTGCCGCTCTGGCTCAGCAGCGCGATGCCGCCGGGTGTGAAGGTGTCGGAGGCCAGGAACAGGTCGGTGGTGTTGTCGGCGATGCCCAGGCAGTTGGGGCCGACCATGACGGCGCCCGCGGCCCGCACCCGTTCGGCGACGGCCTGCTGGCGTTCCCGGCCGGCGTCGCCGGTCTCCGCGAAGCCGGCGGTGATCGCGACGATCGCGCGTGCCCCGCACTCCAGGGCCTCGTCGACGGCCGATTCGAACCCGGCGGCGGGCACACAGACCACCGCCAGGCCGACCGGTTCGCCGATCGCGCTCAGAGTGGGGGCGGCGGTGCGGCCGAGCACCGTTCCGCCGCGCCGGTTGACCAGATGGACGGGACGGCGGCCGTCGGCGCGGACGGCCTGGGCGGCGATGGCGTGGCCGTACTTCGCGGGGTCGTCGCTGGCGCCGACCACGGCGACGGAGACCGGGTCGAAGAGGGCCGAGAGGTCACGTCCCATGTCACTTCCCCAGTCGCAGGGCGGAGTTGGGGCAGGCGGCGACGGCGGCCCTGGCGGCGTCCTCGCCGGCCGGCGGCACGGACGTCTCCAGCAGCCGCGCGTAACCGAAGTCGTCGAGGTCGATCAGCTCGGGCGCCGGTTCGCGGCACAGGCCGTAGCCCTGGCAGAGAGTGGAGTCCAGCAGCAGTTTCATGGTGCGGCCCTTTCTGGGGGGCGGAGCGAGGGGGAGGGGAGGTGTCAGGGCACGGCCACCAGGAACCGGCGTCCGTCCTCGGCGGACGGGCCGGCGCAGCCGGGGCAGCCCGGATACCGGTGTGCGTCGACACGGTCGGGGAAGTGGGTGAGGAGGCTGGCGGCGATCCGCGCGGCCGCGTCCAGGAGTCCGCAGGCCCCGCGGCCGGGCAGTTGCCGGGACCAGCGCCGCAGCTTGTCCGGCGTGCCGGGCTCGGCCGTGCCGCGGACCACGGCCGCCAGAGCGCCGGCGAGCGCCCCGGTGCCGGAGACGCACACGCCGCACTGCCGGGCGCTCTGGGCGGCGAGATAGGCGGTGGCCTCGGTCGCCACGGCGACCGGGCAGTCCTCGGGGCGCAGGAAGTACAGCGCTCCGCAGCCCAGCGCGCCACCGGCGGTGCGCAGCCCGTCCTGGTCGAGCGGGAGGTCCGCCCAGCCGGTTCCGTACAGACCGCCGAACAGTCCCCCCAGCAGGACGGCCTCGGCCTTTTCGTGCCCGCAGGAGCCGGCCAGGTCGTCGAGGCGGGTGCCGGCGGCCACCTCGGCCAGAGCCGGACGGCCGCCGGACCCGGACAGGGTGACCAGATGGGCGTCGGCGATCCCGGGCGCGGCCTCGGGCCAGGTGTGCAGCAGGGCGATCCGGGCCAGGGTCTCCACGTTGGCGACCAGGGTGGGTGCGCCGCCGACCCCTCGTTCGAAGGGGCGCGGGGGTTTGGCGGTCGGCAGCGCCGGACCGCCGTCGATACGCCGTACGGCCGCGCTCTCCTCCCCGGCGACATACGAGTGGAGCGTGCGGACGACGTCCACCGGCGGGCCGGCCGGCCGCTCGGCGAGGGCCCGCAGGACGGCCCGCTCGGCGCGGGCGTCGGAGAGGTAGACGCAGCCGCGGCCGGCGCCGGTCATGGCGGCCGCCAGGCGCAGGCCGTCCAGCACCAGATGCGGCCGGTGGCGCAGCAGCCAGCGGTCCTTCACGGAGCCCGGCTCGCCCTCCTCGCCGTTGGCCACGACGACGGGCGTGCCGGGAGCGTCCCGGACGGCGCGCAGCTTGAGCGCCGCGGGGAATCCGGCACCCCCGCGGCCGCGCAGTCCCACGGCGTCGATCCGTTCGAGCAGGGCGTCGGGCGCGGGCGCCGGGGTGTATCCGCCGGCGGCGAGATAGCGGGAGGCGTCCTCGTACGGGACGGGGCCGCCGCCGGGCGGCCGGGTGAGGAGGCCGTGCCGTCCTTCGGGGAGGAGGGAGAGTACGCCGGTCATACGGTGCTCCTGTGCTCGCCGCGTCGGGTTCTCAGGCGGGCCACCGCCCGTTCCAGGGCCTGCCGCTGGGCCGTCGCCCGCTCGTAGCCGGGGCCGGGCAGGCCGATCAGCATCCGGTGGTGGTCGAGGACCACCTCGCCGGCCAGCAGCGCGGGGCCCGCATCGGCCGGTATCGGCTCCTCGGCGGCCGCCACCACCAGATCGGTGACCTCGCCCAGGTAGCGCAGCCAGCCGCGCTGCGTGCCGCGCAGCACCAGCCGTTCGACATGGCGCCGCTCGGCGGCCACGAGGACCGGGGGCGGACCGTCGGCCGCCGGGGCCCGCAGGGCGGCCACGGCGGAGGGCAGCTCCTGTTCGGGCTCCGGTGTGAGACCGAGCCATGCCAGATTGCGGCGAGCGCTCATGTACGTGCCTCCGTGGGCGCTCCCGCTCCCGGCGAGGGAGCGAGGTGGCGCGGCGATGGCGAGAGGGGGATGCTCCTCCGCCCGCTGTGCGGGGCGGGGAGCCGTGCGGGCACCGGCCGGGGCCGTGCGGCGCGTGACGTGCGGCTGTCCGGATCGGGACGGCCGGGCTGCGCGGACCAGTGGTCCTCGGGCGGCCGGCCGCTGTCCTCGCGGGGTCGGCCCGTCCGCCTGCAACGAGACTAACTAACTAATTAGTCAGCCCACAAGCCTTGACTTGTCCCGGCTCCGGTCCCAGTCTGACTAACCAATCAGTCAGCCGGATTCCGCAGGCCCGGAAGGGAAACCCGCGGCCCATCCCGGCCACAGCCTCACCGCCCATCGCCGCCCCGCGCGGCGCGGAGGAGGACCCCATGAACCCCTCGACCACCCAGGCGGCGACCGCGCCGCCCGGCCCGCCGAGCGAGAACCCCGATCACCCCGGCACGGCCCTGGCCGCCCGCTACTACACGGATCCGGCCGTCGCGGCCGCGGAGACCGAACGGGTCTTCGCCAAGTCCTGGCAGCTCGTCTGCCACGAGTCGGACCTCCCCGGCCCGGGCGCCCGGCTGACCGCCACCGCCGCCGGGCGCGAGGTCCTGGTCGTCCGCACCGAGGACGGCGGCCTCGCCGCCCACCTCAACGTCTGTCGCCACCGCGGAACCCGCCTGGTCACCGGCCCGGAGCCGGAGGGCAAGGCGATCCGCTGCCCGTACCACGGATGGACCTACAAGCTCGACGGACGCCTCGTCGGTGCCCCCGAGGCCCGCCGGATCCCCTGCCTCGACAAGCCCCGGCTCGGACTGCACCCGGTCAACGTGGAGTCGTTCCTCGGCTTCGTCTTCGTCAACCTCGACCTCGAGGCCGCCCCGCTCGCCGAGACCTGCGCCGGGCTCGCCGAGGCCGTCGGCCGCTACGCCGGACCCGGCCTCACCCCGGTCGGCAAACACCGCATCCACGACGTCACCGGCGGTGAACAGCAGAAGGCCAACTGGAAGGTGATCGTCGACAACTACCTGGAGGGCTACCACGTCCCCGTCGCCCACCCCGCGCTGATGCGGCTGCTCGACTACCAGGCGTACACGGTGGACGTGCGGGAGCACTACGTCCTGTTCGAGTCACCGCTGCGGGACAAGCCCTCCTCCAACTGGACGGAGCGGCTCTACCAGCGGCTCGCCACCCCCATGCCGGGGCTGATCGAGGCCGACCGGCGGGTCTGGCGCTACGCCGTGATCTACCCGAACACGCTCATCGACTTCTACCCTGACCACGTGCTCGCGTGGACCGCCCTGCCGACCGCCCAGGACCGGGCGGCGATCCCGGGCGCCTTCTACACCCGGCGCGGCGAGAGCCTGCGCACCAGGATCGCCCGGCGACTGAACATCCACATCGGCTGGCTCACCAACGACGAGGACGCCGAGCTGGTCGAGCGCGTACAGGCCGGCCTGTCCACGCCCGGGTTCGAGCCGGGCCCCCTCTCGCAGCGCGAGGCCGCCGTCGGCTGGTTCGCCCGCAGGATCCGCCAGGACCTGGAGGGGGAGGACCGGTGACACCCCGCCGCCCCACGGCCGGCCCCCACCCGGCCGGGTCCCCTCGGCGCGCCGCGCGTCTCCCGGCCGGCGCCGTACTCCTCGCGGCCGGGTCCCACCGGCGCGCCACTCGTCGTCCGGCCGGGTCCCCTCGGCGCGCCGCGCTCCCGTGGACCGGCTTACCCCGGACCCGCTGACGCACGTCCGTACCTTCCCCAGACCGGTCTTCACTACGGAGTCACAGGGCCTCCGTGAGCCGACCAGCCGGTCCCGCCCTGGACTGTTGTGCCGTTCCTCGACGGAGAGGACGCTCCATGTCCCCCGAGGTACCACCCCCGACCCGACGCGCCCTGCTGCGGGCGGGCGCCGGCGGCCTGCTGGGCGCCGCGGTCGGAGGCTGCGGGTTCATGCCCGCGAAAACGCCCGACGACAAGGATCTCGCCCCGGTCCGCGCCCGCGTCGACGGCGATCTCGTCTACTTCAACTGGGCCGACTATGTCGACCCGTCCGTCTTCAAGGGTTTCGAGAAGGAGTACGGCGTCAAGGTCATCCAGTCGAACTTCGACTCGATGGAAGGCATGGCCGCCAAGCTCAACGCCGGCAACCGCTACGACATCATCTTCCCCAGCGCCAAATGGGCGCAGCGCCTGGCCCGCGGCGGCCGGCTGCGCCGGATCGACCCCACGCAGCTCACCCACGCCGAGGACGTGTTCGGCACCTACTCCTACTTCGCCGACCCCTGGTACGACCCCGGCTCCGCGCACACCGTCCCCTTCACCGCCTACAAGACCGGCATCGGCTGGCGGCGCGACCGGATCGGCGAGCTGAGCGGCTCCTGGAAGGACCTGTGGAACGACCGGGCCGCCGGCAAGGTCTTCCTGCTGGACGACCGGGACGAGGTCCTCGGCATGGGTGCCGTGCAACTCGGCCTCGACGTCTCCACCGGCGACGCCGGCGACCTCGACCGCATCACCGATCTGCTGGGCACCCTGCGCCCCCGGCTGCGCGGCTTCTCCAGCGACAGCTACAACAACCTGCTCAACGGGAACGCCGTGATCACCCAGGCCTGGAGCGGTGACATGGCCGCCATGCTCAACCAGGCCGAGGACCCCTCCGTGTTCGGCTTCCAGGCCCCCAAGGAGGGGACCCCGATCAACTCCGACTGCTACGCCATCCCCTGGAACGCCCCCCACCCCGGCACCGCGATGCTGTTCATCGACTACATGCTCCGGCCGGAGAACGTGAAGAAGAACATCGAGTACATCGGCTACCCCATGCCGGTGGCCGGCTCCGAGAAGGTCTACGCCGCACTCGTCGAACCCTTCCCCGAGTGCCTGGTCACCGAGGCCGACCTCAAGGCCGACCTGTTCTTCCGCAACGGCGGTCGCGCCGCGGAGGACGCGCGTGACACCGCGTGGACCCATGTGAAGGCGGGCTGAGACATGACACCGCCGCGTCACCCCGCGCGCTCCCGCCGCCGCGGCCCGGACGCCTCCGGCGCCCGCATCTGGACCTGGTTCATGCTCCCCGGCACCCTGTGGATGGCCGCGTTCCTGATCGCCTCCCTGGCGCTGGTCGCCGTCCTCACCGTCGGCACCACGGACGAACTCGGCAACCCCCGCTTCGGGTTCGACCTCGCCGGCGTCCGCGCCCTGGCCGACCCCGCCTACACCGAGGTCCTGGCACGCTCCCTCGGCTACGCCCTGCTGACCTGCGTGATCTGCCTGCTGATCGCCTACCCGGTGGCGTACACCATCGCCCTGTACGGCGGCCGCTGGAAGCACGCGCTCATCGCCGCGATCGTCGTGCCGTTCTTCGCCAACTACCTGGTCCGCATGTACGGCTGGTCGGTGGTCCTGTCCGACGACGGACCGCTGCTGCGCGCCCTGCGCGCCGTCGGACTGGCCGACGAGGGCACGAAGATCCTCAACACCGGTTTCGGTGTGATCGCGGGACTCGTCTACGGATTCGTCGTCTTCATGATCATCCCGCTGTACGCGGCCCTGGAACGGCTGGACGTCTCCCTGATCGAGGCCGGCCGCGACCTCTACGGCGGCCCCGTGCGGACCTTCCTGTTCGTCACCCTGCCCGCCACCCGGCAGGGCGCGGCGGCCGGACTGGTCCTGGTTTTCCTGCCCGCCATGGGCGACTTCGTCAGCGCACAGCTGATGGGCGGCCCGGACCAGATCATGATCGGCAACCTCATCCAGGACAAGTTCTTCCAGGGCCAGAACTGGCCGCTCGGATCCGCGCTCACCATGCTGCTGATGCTCGTCCTGCTGGTCGGGATGCTCGGCTACCTCAGGCGCACCCGCAAGGACGAGGCGGAGGCCCGCCGATGACCCAGCTCAGCCCGACCACCACCACGGCCCCCGCCCCCGACCGTCCGGTCGAGCGCACCCGTACCCGGCGCGGCCGCGCCGGCCGCAGACCCCGCGTCCTCGTCGCCGTCACCGCGCTCTTCTTCGCACTGCTCTACCTGCCCATCGCCGTGGTGACGCTGTTCTCCTTCAACTCCCAGAAGTCCCTCACCGTCTTCGACGGGTTCAGCCTGCGCTGGTACCGCGCCTTCGTCCACGACGACGTCCTGATCTCCTCGCTGGGCACCAGCCTGCGGATCTCCCTGGTGGCGACGGCCGGCTCGGTCGTCCTCGGCGGGGCGCTGGCGCTCGGACTGGTGCGCAGCCGCACCCGGCTCGGCTCACTGGCCGGCCTGATCATGCTGGTCCCGCTGATCACCCCCGAGATCGTCACCGGCGTCGCGTCGATGCTCCTGTTCAAGGGCCTGGGCGTGACCCTGTCCACCGGCACGGTGATGCTCTCGGAGATCACCTTCTCCCTCTCCTACGTCACCGTCATCCTCCGTTCCCGGGTCGCCGCCCTGAATCCCGAGGTGGAGGAGGCCGCGATGGACCTCGGAGCCACCCGCTGGCAGGCGGTCCGCCTGGTCACCCTGCCGGCCCTGCTGCCCGCCGTGCTCGCCAGTGCCGTACTGATCTTCGCGCTCGTCTTCGACGACTTCGTCCTCGCCTACTTCACCACCGGCGTCGACCCCCAGCCGCTGTCGGTGCGGATCTACTCGGCGATCCGCTTCGGGGTGCAGCCCACCATCAACGCCGTCGGCACGCTGATGCTCGCCGGATCCATCGGCCTGATCGCCCTGGCCCTGTTCATTCCGCGCCTGTTCGGCCGCCGCGGCGGCCTCGACATCCTCTCCGGGAGCTGACCATGGACGCGACCCACGCCGTCCGCCTCGACGGAGTCTCCAAGCGCTTCGCGGACTCCTACGCCGTCCACGACCTGAACCTCGACATCGAGGCCGGCCGCTTCTTCTCCCTGCTCGGGCCCTCCGGCTGCGGCAAGACCACCTCACTGCGCATGATCGGCGGCTTCACCGACCCGACGGAAGGATCGGTGCTGCTCGCGGGCGAGGACGTGACCGCGCTGCCGCCCGACAAGCGCAACGTCAACACCGTCTTCCAGAGCTACGCCCTCTTCGACCACCTGAGCATCGCCGACAACGTCGCCTTCGGCCTCAAACGCAAGGGGGTGCAGAAGGCGGAGATCCGGCGCCGCGTCGGCGAGATGCTGGAACTGGTCCAGCTCGACGGATTCGCCGCACGCAGGCCCCGCACCCTCTCCGGTGGCCAGCGCCAGCGCGTCGCCCTCGCCCGCGCCCTGGTCAACCGGCCCGCCGTCCTCCTGCTCGACGAACCGCTGGCGGCCCTGGACCTGAAGCTGCGCCGGCAGATGCAGGTGGAACTGAAGCAGATCCAGCGCGAGGTCGGCATCACCTTCGTCTTCGTCACCCACGACCAGGACGAGGCACTGACCATGTCGGACCGCATCTGTGTCATGAACGAGGGCCGCGTCGAACAGTGCGGCACCCCCGAGGACGTCTACGAGCACCCCGCCAGCCGCTTCGTCGCCTCCTTCATGGGCACCTCCAACCTCATGACCGGCACCTACCGCGACGGCACGGTCACCCTCGACCAGGGACCCGCGCTGCCGGTCGGCCCCCGCACCGCCATCGCGGACGGCACCGCCGTCAGTGTGTCCGTACGCCCCGAGAAGGTCTGGCTGTCCGACTTCGAACCGGGCATGTCGATGCAGCGCGGAGTGATCCGCGAGACCGTCTACAGCGGCCCCACCACCACCTATCTGATCGAACTCGCGCCCGGCGTCACGCTGTCCGTGCTGGAGCAGAACACGGCCCGCGCCCGTATGGAGGACCGCTGGAGCGGCGGCGAGACGGTCGAGTTCGGCTGGCGGCCCGAGCACTGCCTCGTCCTCGCCTGACCGCCGCCACCCGATCGAAAGCGAAACCGATGCATCACGACGTGATCGTTCTCGGCGCCGGGCTGGCCGGGCTCGCCGCCGCCCGGGACCTGGCGGCCGCCGGCGCCGACGTCCTCGTCCTGGAGGCCAGGGACCGGGTCGGCGGCCGGGTCGAGCAGGCCAGGCTCCCCGACGGCCGCACCGTCCAGCTCGGCGGAGAGGTGGTCGGCCGCGCCCACACCGCCTACCTCGGCCTCGCCGGGGAACTGGGGCTGAAGACCGTGCCCAGCTATGTCGCCGAGCCCGGCCGGATGGTCCGCGCCACACCCGAGGGCACCTCGGCCGGCGAACCCCCGCACTGGTTCGGCGACGGCGACGCGGCCCTGCACGAGCGGCTCGGCGCGCAGTTCACGGCCCTGGCCGCCACCGTCGACCCCGACGACCCCTGGTCGCACCCGGACGCGGCCGCCCTGGACCGGCTGTCCGTGGGCGCCTGGCTGCGTTCCCGGCACGCCACACCCGCCGTCGTCCGCCTGTGGGAGATCGGCCAGCTGGCACTCGCCGGAGGCTCCTACGAGCGGATCTCCCTGCTGGCCGCCCTGCGCAAGAGCGCGGCCGTCCCCGCCTCCGGACCGGGCGACTACGACTACGACGACTGGGAAGGGCTGCGGCTCGCCGAGGGCTCGGCGACCCTGGCCGAGGTGATGGGCCGCGAACTCGGCGCGCGCGTCCGCCTCGGCGCCCCCGTCGCGGCCCTGGACATCCGCCCCGGCCGCTGTACCGTCCGCCTGGCCGGCGGCGAGGTCCTCACCGCCGGGGCCGTGGTGAGCGCCCTGCCCGTGGGACCGCTGCGGTCCGTCGCCGTCACCGGCGTGAGCGAGGCCCGCCTCGCCTCCCTGCACCGGCAACGCCACGCGACGGCCGCCAAGTTCGCCGCCGTCTACGACCGCCCCTTCTGGCGCGCGGACGACCTGAACGGCCTCTCCGAGTCCGAGGGCGTCCTCGGCAGCACCTGGCCCCAGAACGAGGGCGTCCTGTCCGCGCTGATCCCGCCCGAACGCTACGGCGTCCTGCTGGGCACCCCGCCCCACCTGCGCACCCCCGAACTGCTCGCCGAGATCGCCGCCCTGTACGGCGACGAGGCCCGCCGCCCGCTCGCCTGCCACCTGCGGCTGTGGGGCAGCGACCCCTGGACCCAGGGCTACGTCACCCAGTGGCCGCCGGGTGAGGTGATGGCCGTCGGCCCGCTCCACGGCACCCACGAACCCCCGTTCTACGTCTGCGGATCCGACCAGTGGGTCGCCGGATACATGGAAGGCGCCGTCCGCACCGGCCGCGCCGCAGCGAAGGAGGCACTGCGCCGTGGCTGACCACGCCCGCCTGGCAACCGTCCTCAACCACATCGGCGGCACGGAGACACCCGCCGCGTCCGGCGCCACCCTGCGCCTGGTCGACCCGGCCACCGGACGTGTCCACGGCACCGCGCCCCTGTCCGGCACCGACGACGTCGACGCCGCCTGCCGGGCGGCCGACAACGCCCGGCACGCCTGGTCGAACACCACCCCGCAACAGCGACAGACCGCACTCCTGCGCATCGCCGACGCGCTGGAGCGGCACGCCGACGCCCTGGCGAGCGCCGAGGTCGCCGACACCGGCAAACCCCGCGCCCGCTTCCTCGCCGACGAACTGCCCGCGATCGTCGACGTGGTGCGCTACTTCGCCGGCGCCGCCCGCAACCTGCCGGGCGCCGCGGCCGCCGAGTACACCCCCGGCCGTACCTCCGTGCTGCGCCGGGAACCCATAGGCGTCTGCGCGCAGATCACCCCCTGGAACTACCCGCTGATGATGGCCGTGTGGAAGACCGCCCCCGCGCTCGCCGCCGGCAACACCGTCGTCCTCAAACCGTCCGACAGCACACCCTCCTCCGCCACGCTCCTGGCCCGGCTGGCCGCCGAGCACCTGCCGCCCGGGGTGCTCAACGTCGTCTGCGGCGACCGTGACACCGGCCGTCTGCTCGTCACCCACCCCGCCGTCCGGCTCGTCGCCCTCACCGGCAGCGTCCGGGCCGGACAGCAGATCGCCGCGGCCGCGGCGGCCGATCTCAAACGACTCCACCTCGAACTCGGCGGCAACGCCCCCGTGCTGATCCACGACGACGCCGACCTCGACGAGACGGTGGAGCAACTGTCCTCACTGGCCTTCTACAACGCGGGCCAGGACTGCACCGCCGCCACCAGGATCCTGGTCCACCACCGGATCCACGACGCCTTCCTCGACGCCTTCGCCGAGCGCGCCGCGAAGCGGGTCCCCGGCGGCCCCGACGACCCGGCCGCCGACTTCGGCCCGCTCAACAACGCCGCCCAGCTCGCCTCCGTACGCCGCCTGCTGGAGACCCTGCCGGAGCACGCCGAGGTCGTCACCGGAGGCGGCCCGCTGGACCGCCCCGGCTTCTTCCACCGGGCCACGGTGGTCGCCGGGGTCCGGCAGGACGACGAGATCGTCCAGAGCGAGGTGTTCGGCCCGGTCGTCACCGTGCAGCCCTTCACGGACGAGCACGAGGCGTACGAGCTGGCCAACGGGGTCCCGCAGGGGCTCGCCGCGAGCGTCTGGACCCGCGACCACGACCGGGCCATGCGCGCGAGCCGTGCCCTGCGCACCGGCATCGTCTGGGTCAACACCCACGGCACCACGGTGTCGGAGATGCCCCACGGGGGCGTACGGCACTCCGGCCACGGCAGCGATCTCTCCCTCACCGGGCTGCTCGACTACACCCAGGTCAAGCACGTCATGCTGTGACTCGCCGACGGCCATGAAGTGGGAGAACCCGTTACGCCGCCCTTTCAGGCAAAGGCCTCGTTCGCGAGAGCAACCAGGACACCGCCTACGCCGGTCCCCGGCTGCTCGCCGTCGCAGCCGCCGTCGACGGCGGCTGCGACGGCAGCGAAGGAGCGCTGCCGGCGCAGCCGCCATCGACGCGCTCAAGCACCTAGAAACGGACAGCATCAGCTGCGTCGGTGGAACCCGCGGCGGACGCGACCTGCGTCCACCCCTGATGCGCACATCCGGCAGCGCTGCCACCGTGGGCCTCCTCGCCGTGGCACGCGGGCATCGCGGACCACGAGCAGCGCGAGGAATCTGAGGGTCAAGCCTCCCTTCTGAAGACGAGCACCTCGGTGGAGGCGACGCCCATGGGTGCCAGGAAGCTGGCCTCCAGGCTGCAGCCGAGGGTGGCGAAGAGGTCCACACATGTCCGGCGGGGCATGGCGGCCGGATAGGAGTCGTGCCCCGCGCCACCCTGCATCGCCCAGGCGCGAACCACAGCCGGCTCCAGGCAGGTCTCGGTCATCACGTCGAAGACGATCCGGCCACCGGGTCGCGTGACACGCGCCATCTCGAAGAAGTAGCGGGAGGCGCAGAGGAAGGTCACGGTGTTGAAGACCTTGTGGGCCTGCACCAGATCGATGCTGCCGTCGGGTGTCGGGGCGAGACTGCTTCCCGCGGTCGGCCGGGCGACCACGCCGAACGTGTTCACCAGGTAGTCGGCCCAGGGCGCTGCCGTCTCGTAGATCTCGTAGCGGTCCGGTGAGCACTCCTTCAGCGTCTTCTCCAGGTACCGTCCGGAGCCGGGACCGATCTCCAGCACCGCCTGCGGGTCGGCGGCGAAGACACCGACAGCGCTCAGTTCATCGATGGTGGACTGGGTGGCGCCCGGCGTCCCGTTCATGACCTCGTCGATGTGGTCACCGACCGACAGGCCGGCCGCCCGCGCAGCCCGCATCGTTGCCTCGAACGGGAGGAAGTCGTCGACGCCACCCCGATTCTCGGTGCTGCGCACGATGTCGAATCCTGTACGCCCCACGAGCCGCTTGATTCCCGACTTCCATGCTGACGTTCCCTTGCTCGCTGCCTTCATCGGACATGCCCCCCAAGTCGTGTCCATCCTCAATATCATCATATGGTTGCTTACAAGCTGTGAAGCGGTGAATTCGCTGTGCACCTGTCGAAGGCCTGGCCCACGGTTCCGGGGGCCGATGCCCGACGGCCGCGCACGACTCCAGGACGCTCGGCCCCGTTCCCGCCCGCCGAACGGCAGGCCGAGGGTGCCATCGCCGGCTACCTGACGGACCCTCTGTCGTCGTCTGTCCGGGCTCCGTTCACCGGTGCTTCCCGGAACTCCCTCAAGTCGACGGCTGCGCGCGACCTCTTACTGAGCGATCAGCTCTTGGCCGCCGCAGGCGCACCTGTCTCGTGCTCATGCTCCACCGCGTCGGAGGTGGGATGCCGGCAGTCTCGAGCTAGGCGAGGTGTCCGTGCGGATCACCACGTAGATTCCGTGCCCGGTGGGGACGTTGCTGTCGGGTGGTTCACGGTTGACCGGACGTACGTGGGGGGCGTAGCGCCCCTGGTCCTGCTCTGTCCGGAGCGCCTCGTCCCGCATTCGTCTCGCCCCCTCGTCAGGCTCGTCAACTCGACGGTCACGGCGCGCCTTTCGGCGTGCACTCGGGCGATCGCCGCGAACGGGATTCGCAGCTCGGCGTCGAGGCGGCGCAGCAGCAGTCCCTCGTCCCCGAAGCGGAGCTCAGTCGCCGGGGGCGGATCGAACTCCTAAAGCGGAGGCTCGCTGATGACCAGCGGCAGCGGCCAGCCGGCGCAGGCCAGTAGTGCACTGCCGTCCTCGGTGAGAAAGAGCAGGGTGGTCCATGTCCGATCGGCAGAATCGATCAGCCCTGTGCGCACGGGCCGGCCGTGTTCGCGGATGAGTTGCACTGCTCGTTCCAGCCCAAGAGGTTCGAGTCCGCGCATTCGCATGCGCTGAAGACGGCGGTTGAAGACTCCGGCATGCTGGCCTGCGGGTTGTGCCCGGTCTCCCACCCAGTAGGTGGCGCCGCTGCGGAGGGTGGCCAGAGCTTTCAGGGACGCCTCGTCATCACCGGTCAACAGCGATTCCAGCACATGCCGTTCCATGGTCACCCCCGTTGGGATCTTGCGGTACGGCACCCTGGACCGCAACCCCGGCAACCTCCCCCCCCCCGCACGGGGCGTCCCTCCGGGCCCGCGCAGGGGGCCGGTATGGCCGTCTTTGGCCGATCCAGCTAGAGCCACGGACCAAAAGGTTGCGGCCGTGTTGTACCCCCACGGCCGCCCCACAAGCGCACCGGATCCAGCGGGAAAGAGGGGGAACCACGGTGAAGCCAACCGGGCCCGACGAAGCTGCATCACAGCGGTTCGTCCAGGTCAGTGTCCAACCCGCCTGCAAATGATTGCTGCTTCCCAAGCGGAGGGCTTCGATGCCGTAGTTCTGGGGCGGTTGGGGCGCTCGCCGGCAGTGGCCATGCCGGTCATCAGCCCGGCCGTTCGCCGGGATACGCGGGCGGCCGCGGAGACGTATCCCACCCCGCGGCGGGGGCGACCGCTCAGAGGTGGCTGTCGAGAAATTCCCGTACCTCGGCGGTGATCATAGGCCCTGTGCCGTGCGCCACCACTTTTCCCTCCTTCAGCAGGACGTAGGACGCGGCTCCGGTGATTCCGTAGCGCTTGGTTGCGGACGGACAGCGCGTCATGTCGGTGCGGACGGCCGTCAGGCGGCCCGTGTACTCGTCTGCGATGTCACCCACGACGATGTCCATCGCCCGGCAGGGCTCGATTGCCTTGGGCCATGTCCCGGTGAAGTAGGCGAGCACCGGGACCGCGCTCATCCCGAGGATGAAATCGAACTCCGCGTCCTCACGGGGTTGGTGAACCCACTTCGCCATGGAAGCTCCAGACCTTGCGTTCGTCATTGCGTCCCCATCCTCCCCCGGCGGCCGACGGGGTGCGGCAGACCGAGTCCGGTCGGTCGTCTGGCCGGCCGGTGGGCGCGTGAGGGAGCGTGGCGGTTGCGATTCGGCCCGTGGGGGCGTTGCCTTCCATGCGGTCCCTGCGCTCCATGCCCTGTACGGGGACGGGACCGGTTCGGCGCGCGAGCGCCGACCGCTGCTCCGGCTCCGTCCCCATCATCCCGAGGTCGCGATCGCCTGGGCTGACTCCGTCAAGCTGAACTGCGTCCCGCCAGAGTCGCACTACCCGGCCGACGGGTGAGGCTTTGCTCAGGAGCAGTTCCACTGGTGTGCCAGGGTGACGGGCGCGAACCGCGAGCAATCATTGGTGGCTGGATAGGTGTCGGAGCCGACGTACGACCACCTGGTGCTGGAGGTGAACTGGAAGAACTGAAGGACCGAGCCCTCGTCCTGGAGCTGGACCCGGTCGTCGCCTGTCGCGCCGGCACCAGCTTCGAAGCGGACGGCTGCGTACAGCGTGGTGCCGCAGCTGCCGTAGTAGAAGTTGCCGGGCTTCGGCTGGATGTGGCCGACCCTCTTGGCGTGCTCCCAGGTTTGGGTCACTGCGGACTTCACGTCGGCGTGGACCGCCAGATTCTTGCACGCAACAGGGACGGCAGCGGCGGCGCTCGGCGTCGCCGTCGGGCGGGAGGCGCCGGCCATCGCTTTGGCGGTGGGGTCCTGGGTGCCCGCCACCGCGGTCGCGGTGTCGGATGCGGTCACCGCCTGCGAGTCCGCCCGTGTGGGCGAGGCCGAGGACGTCGCGGATCCCGAGGCACTGCGGGCAGCCGTAGCCGCGGCGCTCGCACTCGCTGCCGAGTCGGAACCGTCGTTGCAGGCCGCCAGGCCCAAACAGGCTACGAATGCCAGTGCGGTGGTGGCCGCGGGCCGCGCGTAGTCGAAGGTCACGAGTCCCCCACTCCCGACGCGATCTTTCGCGCCCCCGTTCGTCGCCGCAGACTATAGCCCCGGGCCTTGCCTGCGGTTCGCCTCGGACCGCATGAGGACGTGCCTCCGTAGACCTCTGTTTGACTGGCGGGGCATTGGCCCGACCAGCGTAACGATTCGCAGGTAGGAGAGGGGCGCCGTCGCTACGCGCTATGGCGGTGGTGACGGACTCCTTTCGGCACAGGCTCCGGCCTGGGCGTCCTTCGCGTTGCCGGTGACGATGGCGGTGGATCGCGAGCCCGGTACTCCGTGAGGACGAGCGGCCTGGTTGCGCCTGCGAAGACTGAGGGGAAGTCTGGGGGCCACGAGGGAGTCGCGAAGGCGCCCGGGTCTCGTGGTCGAAAGGCTCTGCCGTGGACTGCTACGAATGCGCTCAGCAAGGGCGTGAACGGGTCGCGATCGCTGTGTGCCGGGTATGCGGGGCGGCTGTGTGCACCGATCATGTACGCACGGAGGGAAAAGTACTGAACAGCCCCGCGAGCCCGGGCAAGGTCACACATGACCGGGCGGCCCGCCAGCTGACCTGCCCGGTGTGCCGAGCGGCGGAGGTGTCGCCGTGACCGAGGCAGGGCTCGACTTCCCGATGATCCCCAGCGCTCCGGGCCTTCTCGCCCGTGGCGCGGCGACGTGGCCGGGACGAGGCGAGGGGTCATGAGGATCCGACGGCCGACCTGATCACTGTGCGCCGTCGAAGCTCCACGCCTCGATGTCGCGGTAGCGGATCGGGCCCGGGCCGCGACCGTAGTTGCTGCCGACCAGGTGGAGGCGGTCGGCGCGCCAGCTGCGGCCGGTGAACGTGGCGAGCCCGGTGGCGACCTCCAGCACGCTGAGGGGATCGTCGCGGCGAGCCCGGGCAAGTGTCAGGTGCGGCCGCAGGGGGCGTTCCTCCAAGGCAACCCCGCACTCCCTGACCAGCCTGCGGACCTCGGTGGCAAGCGTGTGGAGCCCGGTCAGGTCCCCGTCGATCCCGGTCCACAGCACTCGTTCGTCGAAGTGGCCGCTGCCGCGCAGCGCCAGTTTCACGGGGCCGCGCCGCGCCGCGAGGTCCGCGAGCGGCCGCCGCAGGAGCGGCACGACCGTCACCGGGAGCTCGCCGAGGAACGCCAGAGTGATGTGCCAGTCCTCGACGCGGTTCCACCGCATCCGAGGATGGGTCTCGTAGGAGGGCCGCAGCTCTCGCTCCAGCTCCTCCTTCGCGTCGTCGGGCGGGGCCAGCGCTATGAACACTCGGACGGTGGAGGCATCGGACTCTTCGTTCACACAGGACTTCGTACACCATCCGGCGAGCCCGGAACGAACCAGGGCAGTATGCCGCTGAGCTGCGTCGCCGCCCCACTCCCTGGTGTCTTGTCCGCTGACAGGCCTTTCGGACAGGTGTTGTCGGAGGCGAAGACGAGCCGATGTCGAACTCGCCCGGCTTGATCGTGGTGACGTCGGCGCCGACCTCCTCGACGATGCCGACGGGGCGGGCCTCGGGTCAGCGGCGGGTGCTGGTGCGCTGGCCGCCGTATTCGACATCGGTGACGTGCTCCAGCCAGTCGACCTCGTCGGTCTCCCACAGGGCGATGTGGGTCATGAAGCGGTCCGGGGCGGCGCCGTGCCAGTGCTCCTCACCGGCCGGGGTCCAGATCGTGTCGCCCGGGTGGGCTTCGAGGATCTCGCCGCCGCGCGGGCGCTAGCCGGCCAGCCGGTCTCCCCGGGCACCCCCTACAGCCACATCCCCGACCTATGTGAACGGCGCGCCGCGCCGTCCCTGTCGGCTCGAAGCTCGTACGAGGCGGATGAATCCCGGCAAGATCGTTCTCACCGGGATTTCCTGCACCTCAACCACGTACACCCGGCAGTGCGCCGAGCACGGCGGCGAGGCTGTGCGGGTCGCGGCGGGCGATGTTGTGGCCGACGGGGATCTCGTGGACCCGCCAGCCTGCGTCGGTGCGCAACCGTTCGGTCAGGGTCACGAACGGGCTACCCGGCCACGCGCCACCACTGATGAACGTTCGGCCGAGCGGGCGGCTGGGGTTGTCTCCCAGCCTGATCGACTGGACGAAGCTCGCCAGCGGGTGAGGTCGCGCGCGAGGGTCGAGTCCTTCGGGGACTGCGACCCATCGACCGTCGGCGCGGGCGCCGGCCATGAACAACTCCCGGAAGCGGTCGCTGGTCAAAGACCAACACGAATCCCCGTCGTCCGGGACGTAGGCGTCGATGAAGACGAGCTGATCGAGGCGGTCGCCAAGCAGATCCGCGACACCGGCGATCACCATCCCGCCGTAGCTGTGCCCGCACAGCGCGACGGGCGTTCCGTCGCCACGGTCGATGATCTCGGCTACCTGGGCAATATGGGTGTCGAGGTTCGGCGGGCGGTCCACATCGGCTGGGCCGTCCGACTCCAGCCCCGACAGGGTCACCGCCTCGACGTGGTGACCGTCTCGGTGCAGTTCGGCAGCCACCGAGTCGAACACCCAACCGCCTTGCCAACCGCCCGGTACCATAACGAACTTCACCGCGTCATCGTAGGTCAGCAGAACCCGATGAGGGCAGCTGGCGATCACTCGCTTCGGCAACGCTCGGGCTGGCAGCGGCGAACCGTAGGAGCTCGTCGCAGGATCTTGTGCGCACGGTGGTGAGTGAGTGCCACCGGTCGGCAGCCGATGGCGCTGGGGACTGCCTTGACGCGGCTGCTGGTCCGCGGGGTGCAGGGTGTAGTCCCAGTTTCCGTGGAAGCGGTGCCGGGTGATTGGCAGAGCGGTGATGACCGGGTCTGCGTGGTGAAGTGTGGGCCTCTGACAACTCCGACAGCAGGGAGCGTTTCTTCCGATGACCGCACAGCCCGCACGTCCTGAGCGCAGCGGTTCCGAGACCGCCTCGGTCATGGATGTCTCGCCGTTCAAGCCTCCTCTCGTCAAAGCGGTGTTCAGGGACGTGACCCCGATGCACGTCTCTCGGTCGGCCGCGTGGGCCGCCGCGTCGGTGACGCGGACAGTGCTGACGGAGATCATCGACGGCGCGAGGAGAGCGGCGGCGGAAGAGGCCCGGAAGAAGCTGATACCCGGGGACCTTCTCTCGGCGATCGACCGCAACGTCGAGCTCGAGGTGGGGGCCAAGTGGTACGACCACAGCCCGACGTTTCGAGGCCTGACCGGCGTCCTGTACGACGCCGAGGGTGTCATCGTGCCTTCTCGTAAGCGCAGCAGGTCGCGCAGGCCGAGTGCCGTGGTCGGCGCCCACAGGTTCGAGGCCGGGGTCAAGAAGCTGCTGAGGAGCCAGGGGGCGACGGCCGTCCCGGCGATGGTCCGCGATCTGGACGGAATCGCGAGCGTGTTCCTGACGGACCTCGCCCGGGACGCGGCCATGGTCGTCCGCGAGGGCGGGGTCCAGCGTTTCGGCACGGTCACCCTGGTGATGTCGGGCGAACCGGCCCCACCCCCGTTGCTCAAGGATTCCCTTCCGGCCCTGTCCGCCCGCAGGGGAGACGGGCGGACCATCGGCACGGATGACGTCCTGGCCGCCACCACGATTCAGTTGTTCGGCGGCAACCTCAGGCAGCGAGCCCTCACCGAGGCACGCGAGGCGACACGGAACACTTGGGGCGGCTGAGCGGGTGCGACCGACATCGCCGACCTTTGCGCTGCCGGCCGCCGGCAACCGGCTGCCCGGCCCGGACCCTCAGGTCGCGAACGTCCGCTGTCGTGAGCGGGCCGCGGACAGTTCTGCGGAGGCCCGGCTTGCCGCGGAGGCCAGATAGGGCGAGTCCCAGGCGAGCGCGACCCGCTCGGCCAGTGCGTAGTGCTCGGCAGCGGCCCGCTCCTCGCCGACGAGCCGGTACAGGTCGGCGAGGGCATGGGCGAGCGGGCGGGTCGCGTAGGCCGCGCCCGCCGCACCGGCGAGTTGTTCGCGTACGGGCAGCAGGTCGGCGATCAGTGCGGTGGCGGTGTCGGTGTCCCCGAGCAGGACGGCCAGTTCGCTGCGGTAGTCCAGCTCCAGGCCGTAGAGGTGGTCCGTCACCGGCCGCGGCGGGAAGGAGACCGCGCGTGCCTCGTCCAGCCTGCCCAGACGGGCCAGGACGAGGGCGTGCGCCACGGCGACCGGGGCGCCCACGTCCTCGTGCAGGCCGCGCACGACCGGCTCCAGTTCGGCCGTCCGCTGCTGCGTGAGCAGGAGGGTGATCTGCCCCAGGAGACGCGGACCCGTGGCGTAGTGCGCTCCGGCACGCCTCAGCAGACCGTCGGCCTCTGCGTAACCGGCCTCCGCCTCGGCGAACCGGCCCTCGACCTTGGCCAGCATCGCGGAGGTGGCGGCCGCGATGCCCCGCGCCCACACCATCCGGTAGCCACGGGCGAGGTCCAGACCGGCCGCGGTGTGCCGGCGCAGTCCGTCCGGGTCGTTGCGGGTGGCCGCGGACATGGCGTCGAGGTGCTCGCACATCCAGCGGTAGGCGGGCAGATCGTGCTCGCGTGCCAGCCTGCGCAGTTCGGCGACCAACGGGCCCCGGGCCTCCCCGTGCTCCTCGTGCGGCAGCAGCTTGGCGGACGTCATCAACGCCGAGGCCAGCAGCCGTGGCTCGCCGCCGGCCCGGGCCAGCGACAGTTGCGTGTGCGCCGCCTCCCGGGCGCGCGGAGCGTCCTCCGCGGCAACGGCGTCGACGAGGGCCTGGAGCACGCGGGCGCGTGTCACATCGTCCAGGCCCTGATCGCGTGCGAGCCGTTCCAGACGGGCCAGGGCGGTCCGGTCGAAGAGGCCCTCCAGCCGGCTGCGCCACGGCGTCGGCTCGGTCCAGGCCCCGTAGACCGTCGCGACCAGGTCGTCCCGGTCGGCGCGTACGGCCAGGTCGACCGCGCGCTGGCGGGTGTGCCGGGCGGCGTCCGTCGCCCCGGCCCGCACCTGCGCGCTCAGTAGCCGTACGAGCAGTTCCACCGTCCGTTCCGGCAGGGCGCCGGGGTCGGTGACGGCCGTGGTGTGCGCCTGGAGTGCCTGCTGGATCAGCTCCACGGCCACGTCGTGGGCGTAGCGGCGCTCGGCGAGTTCGGCCGCCCGCAGCGCGTAGTCGACGGCCAGGGGCGCGTTGGCGGTGCGCCCCGAACGGGCGAAGTGGTGGGCCAGGGCGGCGAGGTCGTCGGGGCGGTGGCGGCGCAGCTCCCGCGCGATGCGGTCGTGCAGTCGGGCCCGCCGTACGCCGGACAGGTCGGTGTAGACGGTGTCGCGGACCAGCGCGTGCACGAAGCGGACGCGGCCGGGGCCGGGCTCGGTGAGCAGGTCCGCGGTGATGGCCGCATCGAGCCCCTCCAGCACGGTGTCCTCGTCGGAGTCGGCGGCATCGACGAGGAGGGCCACCTCGGACTCCAGTCCGGCGACGGCCGCCAGTCGTACGGCGGCACGGCCCGCGGCCGACAGCAGGGCCAGACGCCTGCGCAGCACGTCCCGGACCCCCTGGGGCACTTCGGACACGGCGACCAGGGCGCCCTCGCTGGCCAGCAGGCGCGCGCTCTCCAGGACGTAGAACGGGTTGCCGCCGGTGCGGGCGGCGAGCGCGGCCTGCGTGGTCGCGTCGACGGGCGCGCCGCAGACCGCCTCGACGACCGTGGCGACGTCCCGTGGCGGCAGGCCCCGGAGCCGGATCCGGTGCGGGGCACCGGGGGCGAGCTGGGCCAGGGTCTTGAGGAGGTGCTCTCCCACCTCGGCCGGGCGGTAGCCGGCGACGGTGAGCAGGGGTACGCCGGTGACCTGGGCGGCGGCTTCCAGCAGGGCGAGCGTCTCGCTGTCGGCGTGGTGCAGGTCCTCCAGGAGGACGGCGAGGGGCTGCCCGGTGGCAGCGGTCCGCAGCCAGGAGGAGAGGGCGCGGTGCATACGGAAGCGTCCCGCGGTCGCCTCGTCGCGTGACATGGCGACCGCGTTCCCGGGCTCGTGCAGCAGGACGGCCAGCTCGTCGGGGCGTGGCGGCGGCACGGCGCGGGCGAGGGCCCCCAGCGCCTCCCCCCAGGCCCAGGCGGGCGGCGCTCCCTCGTCCTGCGGACAGCGCCCGGTCACCACTCTCCAGCCCGCCTCCGCCAGCCGGCCGGCGAACCGTTCCAGGAGCGCGGACTTGCCCGCACCCGCCTCGCCGGTCACCAGCAGTACGCCACCCGCCCGCCGGGCCGCCCGCGCAGCCGCGTCCGCGGCGTCAAGTTCGGCACTCCGGCCGACGAAGAGGCCGTGGCCGGCGCGCGGGGTCTCGACGGGAACCGGGGACGGTATGACGGCCGGCGCCGGATCGACAGCGATCACGGTCTGGAGGAGGGTGGCGGGCTTCGCCGTACCCGCTTCGGCAGGTCCAGCCGCCGTCGCGTCGTCGACAGTTGTCGCGGTTTGGGGGGTGGCGGGCTTCGTCGTAACTGCTTCGGCAGGTCCAGCCGCCGTTCCGTCGTCGACAGTTGTCGCGGTCTGCACGACGGCGGGCTTCGCCGCACCCGCCCCGCCAGGCCTCGGCGCCGTGCCGTCCGCCGGAACATGATCCGGCGCGGCCGCCCGCAGGACGTCCAACCGCTGGGCGAGGACCGCGCGTTCCAGTTCGGCCAGGGCCGGTCCGGGGTCGCAGCCGAGTTCTTCGCGGAGCACCGCCGTGGCGCGGCGCAGACAGGACAGGGCGTCGGCCTGCCTGCCGCAGCTCCAGTGGGCGAGGGCGAGCAGGCGCCATCCCTCCTCCCGCAACGGGTTCTGCCGGACGAGTGCCTCTGCCGCGAGGGCGGCCTCGGCCGCGTGACCGGTGCGCAGATCGGCCGCCACTGCCAGTTCGCGTGCCTGGGCGCACAGTTCGGAGAGCCGGGCCACCTCCGGCGCGGCCCACGCCTCGTCCGTGTGTTCCAGGAACGGCGGTCCCTGCCACCAGCCGAGCGCCTCGGCCAGCAGCTCGCGGGCCTGCTCGGCGGGCGCACGGCGGGCGCGATCGACCCACGTCTCGAACCGCCACGCGTCCACCGCCTCGCGCGGCAGCCGCAGGGCGTATCCCGGAGGGGAGGTGACCAGGACGGCGGCGGGTGTACGCGGGGGCCGGTCCGGTTCCAGCAGGCGCCGCAGATTCGAGACGTAGGCCTGAAGGGAGGCGCCGACCTTGGCCGGGGGCGCGCCGCGCCACAGTTCCTGCGCCATGCGGTCGACGGGGACGACGCCCTGGCGGGCGGCGATCAGCAGCGCGAGGACGGCCCGCTGTCGTGGGGCTCCCAGTTCGACCGGAATTCCCCTGACATCGGCGCCCAGAGGTCCCAGGATTCGCATACGCAGCACGCCGCGGGAATCTACCCGAGCGCCGCGCGCGGGCCGTCAACAGACGCTAAACGCCAGGCCAGGTGGCCGTTCATGTGCTGCCGGGTCGCGCACCGGCGGCGCGGCGGGGGACGCCGGCACGCCAAGCCGTCGCCAAGTGCGCGCCAAGCGGTGGGCGGCACGGTGGTCGTCGTTGTCCGAAACCGAGTTGTTGGAGCAAGTGAGCGTGTCCCTCCGTCGTACGGCCGTAGAGCCTTCCGCCGACCAACGCCCCCATACGCACGAGATGGTGGTGGTCCACCGGGTCTTCCGGCGGGAGTCGGCACTCCTGCCCCGCCTGGTACGCGCCGTTCCGGACGGTGACACGGACCGTGCGGCGCGGATCGCCGTCCACTTGGACGACTACTTGATGGGTCTGCACCATCACCACACCGGTGAGGACGAGTTGATCTGGCCGCTGCTGCGGGAGCGGGCCGGGGACGGCGAGTTGGTCGCCCGCATGGAGGAGCAGCACGCGGAGATCGACCGCACCCTGGCCGTCGTCGGCCAATGGGCGCCGGCGTGGCGGCGGGAGGCGGACCTCATCGCCCGGGAGGAACTGGCCCTGGCCCTGGTCGAACACCGCTCGGCGCTGCTCGTCCACCTCGACGACGAGGAGCGGCTGGTCCTCCCGCTCGTGGCCGAGCACCTGACCGTCGCCGAGTGGGAACTGGTCGGGCGCCGCGGGCTGGAAGAACTCCCGAAGGACAAGGTCCTGATCGCCCTCGGCGCGATTCTCGAGGACGCCACGCCGCAGGAGCGCGCGTACTTCCTCGGCAAGGCCCCGCTGCTGGGTCGCCTGCTCTGGCACACCCTGGGCCGGCGTCAGTACGCCGCCGCCTGCCGTGCCGTACGGGGTCCGCTGCACGTGGTGGAGGGACGGTGACCGTGCTCGACTCGGCCCCCTTCGACGTCCTGGACGCCTACCGGACCTGCGAGTTCGTCACGCTCGGCCGGGACGGAACGCCGTTGGCCTGGCCGACGGCGGTGCGGCGCAAGGAGGACGGGACGCTGCTGCTGAGCACGTCGCTGGCGTTCGCGCAGAAGGCGCTGAACGTGCGCCGGGACGGGCGTGTCGCCCTGCTGTTCTCCGATCCCACCGGCAGCGGCCTCGCGCACGCCCCGCAGATCTTCGTCGGCGGCCGGGCGGTGTGCCCCGACGTGGTCATGACGGGCCCGGAAGGCGCCGAGGACTACTGGCGGATGCTGTTCGAGCGGCAGCCGCACAGCCGGGCCTATCTCTCGGCTCCGATGCGGCGGCTGATGGACTGGTACTACCTGCGGCTCCTGATCACCGTCACACCCGAACAGGTCGTCGTACGCGGCCCGTCGGCGGATCTCGCGCCGCCGACGTCACCGGCCGTCGGCAGCGCTGACGGCAGCGCCCTGCCCGGGGCGGAGCAGCTCGCCCGCTACCCGAGCGCCGTACTGGCGGCCCGGGACGCGAGCGGCGCACCCGTTCTGGCGCGGACCCGTCCGGTGCCCGCGGGCGACGGCTTCGCACTGACGGTTCCCGCCGACCGCCCCGTGACCGCGGGCCCCGCCTCCCTCCTGGTGCACGAGCACGACGAGCGGCTCAACCACATGCGGAACGCGCTGGTCCGTGGCCGGCTGCGGCGGGCCGACGACGGCTGGCTGCTGCTGCCCACGTCGGTGGTCGAGCCGATGGGCACCGGGCGCGCCGGCGACGCCCTCAAGGTGCTCCGTGCGACGAAGCGGGCCACCACCCGGTATCTGGAACGGCGTGATCTGCCCCGGCCCCGGGTCCAGTGGGAGGCGTTCCGGGCGCTCGCCGCACCCGTGAAGGCGCGCGGGCCCCGGTGAGCGCGCTGATCATCTCCGTCGTCGTGACCGCCGTCCTCGCGGCGGGATGCCGGATCGTCCAGTGGTCCGCACGCGACAGGGCCGGCTCGGACCCCGCACGCGCCCCGGAGCAGCGGTCGCATCCGGCAGAAACCGCCGGAACGGACCCTGGGCGGTCGGTGATGCGATCTCCGCACCACTGACGACGGCACGGGCGCTCCTGGCCGTTCCGGGCGTCCGGGCCGGCCGGGCTCGTTTGGCTCTCCGGGCCGGCCGGGCTCTTCGGGCTCTCCGGGTTCTCCGGGCCGCGTCGAACCTCTGACGGTGTGCCGTGCCACGCGCTACGCTCGGTGCCCCGCTGGTGGCGCTCCGCTCGTGCCGCCGCGCGGCGAGGCGTACGGGGGAACGATGGGCGACGATCTCGAAGGCGTGGAACTGGCGGCGGCCGTGCAGTCGTTGCGCGACGAACTGCTCGAGGCCGCGGCGCAGGGGGCCGGTGGGGCGGTCCGGTTCGCGGTGGACTCCATCGAGCTGGAGTTCACGGTCGAACTGCGCAAGGACATCACCGGCAGGGCAGGCGTCAAGGCCTGGGTGATCACGGCCGGAGCCGACATGACACGCGGCCGGGCGGACACCCAGCGGGTCAAGCTCACACTGAGCCCCAAGGACGCCGTGACGGGCCGTCCCCTGGAGATCGGCCACACCGATCCCGGCGGGACGGAGGGCTTCACGCGGTCGACGCCGGCCGAGGGCTCCGGATCGTGAACCCCCACGGCTCGCGCGTCGCCGCCGTGTTCGGCTCCAGCCAGGGCAGCGGCTACCTGCTCGGCCCGCGGCTGGTCCTGACCGCCGGGCACGTCGTGCAGGCGGACCGGGCCGAGGCGATCGTGGTCGGCGGCGTGGGCAAGGTGCCCTGCCAGGTGGTCTGGCGGCGCCACGACGTCACCTGCGACGCGGCCCTGCTGGTGGCCGAGTCCGACCTGGTGCCGGCAACGGAGTCCGCCGCGTTCACCCCGCTGCGCTGGGGCGAACTGGTCCGCCTCGACACCCAGGAGGACTGCCAGGCCATCGGCTTCCCCCTGGTCCAGCGCGACGAGCGGGGCAATCTCGACAGCGAGCAGCTGACCGGACGGGTCAAACCGGGCTCGTCGGTGCTGAGGGGCCGCTACGTGCTGGAGAGCGACGGGCCGCCACCCCAGTCACCGGGCGACGGTTCCCCCTGGTCGGGTCTGTCGGGGGCCGGACTGTTCTGCCAGGGCACGCTGATCGGCGTGGTCGTCACGGCCCCCGTCGGCTGGAACCACGGGCGGGTGGAGGCGGTACCGGTCCGGGTGATCGCCGACGACCCCTCGTTCCGGGCGGCGCTCGCCCGTCATGGCGGCGCGGATGTCACGGTCACCGCGCTGGACGAACTGACCCCCGACGAACGCCGGGACCATGAGGTGGAGGTGTCCTACCGGCGCTATGTCGCCAACCGCTACGGACGCCTGGAGACGCTGGGCCACCATCCCGATGCCGCCAGGATCGTCTGGCCCCTGGACTCGGCGTTCCTGGCTCTCGAACTCGCCGAGACGACGCCCCGCAACGGCCGTCCCGCCCTCGACACCGCGCCCGGCAAACGCTTCCACGCGGCACTCGGGGGCCGCAACCGGGTCCTGCTCCAGGGCACGGCCGGCTCGGGCAAGACCACGCTCATGCACTGGCTCGCGGTCCGGACCGCCCAGAGCGATCTGCCCTCCGAACTCGACCATCTCCAGGGCAGGGTCCCCTTCGTCGTACCGCTGCGCACCCTCGACGCCTCCCGGGCGATACCCCGCTTCGACCGCCTCCTGGAGGAGCTGTGCTACCCGGACGGGGGCGGCGAAGCCGACGGGTGGCCGTCCCGGCTGCTGAAGCAGGGCCGCGTCCTGCTTCTGATCGACGGCATCGACGAGGTCCGCCGCGATCGGCGCCCCCATGTGCGCAACTGGCTGGAGAACCTGCTCGCCGCCCACCCGTCCACCGCCGTGGTGGTGACGACCCGCCCGTCCGCCGTACGCCAGGACTGGCTCGCCGGGAACGGCTTCTCCGCCTTCAGCGTGCTGCCCATGAGCCCCGCGGACGTCGGCACGTTCATCGACCGTTGGTTCGCCGCCACGCGGCACAGCGACGACCGGTTCTGGCACGGGCGCGACCACTTCGACGACCTGGCCCGCACGCTCCGCACGACAGTGGTCGCCCGGCCGTCGCTGAGCGAGCTGGCGGCGAGCCCCCGGCTGTGCGCGCTGCTGTGCGCGCTGTGGCTGGAGCAGGGGTACGACAGGTCCGCGGACGCCCTCCCGGACGGGCCGCTGTGGCTGCAGTCCGCCACCCTGGACCTGCGGATGCGCAGCGCCGCCGCCGACCTGCGGCTGGCCGGGCGCGACATGGGCCGCGACATCGGCTTCACCGAGGGCATCCACCTGGACCTGGCGCAGCAGAAGGCGTTCCTGAGGTGTCTCGCGCTCTGGCTGGTCGTCAACGGGGCGGCCGACATGTCGTACGCCCGCGCCTGCGCCGTCATCGAACAGGACCGCCAGGGTCCGATCCTGGAGATGGCGAACCAGCCCCCGGCCCTGGGCCGGCTGACTCCGCCGCACGTCGCCCGGCTGGTGCTGGACCATCTGATGATCCGTGCCGGAGCGCTGTGCAGGACGTCCTCCGGGCGGGTCGCCTTCGAACACAGCACGTTCCGCGACTACTTCGCCGCCCAGGCGATCGTGGCCGCGGGCCATGTCGGCTTCCTGGTCAAGCAGGCGCACGACCCGCAGTACGCCGATGTCGTCCACATGACCCTGGGCCTGTGCGACACGCGGGACGCCGCACGGCTGCTCGTGGACCTGGTGGAGCGGGGTGACCGCGAACCCGCGCACCGTACCTGGCTCCATCTGCTGGCCACGGCCTCCTTGCAGTACGCCGAACGCGTCGACCCGGGGGTGCGCGCGCGGGTGCTGCGCCGGGCCGGGGCGCTGATCCCGCCCCGCGACGACGCCGCGGCCGACGTGCTGGCCGAGGCGGGGACCGCCGTCCTCGACCTGTTACCGGGACCGGACGGCCTCACCGCCGACGAGGCCGGGGCCGTCGTCCTCACCGCCTCCAAGATCGGCGGCCCCGGAGCGACGGCCGTCGTGCGGCGCTTCGAAGGACACGACGATCCTGCGGTGAGCGAGCGGGTGCGCTGGGCGTACGACCGACTGGGCCGCCCGGCGACGGACACGACCGACCCCGCGGGCGTCCCGGCCTGAGGCGACGGTACGCCGTGCCTGCCTGCCTGCCTGCCTGCCTGCCTGCCTGCCGGACGAGGCGCCCTGCCCGCCGGACACCGCGGGGTGTGGGTCGGGCCGTACGGAGCGCGGGTCTGCGGGCCCAGGGCTGCGGCGGGCGGACCGCCCGGGCACGGTGGCTGGACGTGTGGCGCAGCACGCCCGGGCCCGGCGGGCGGCGCGGAGTCCGCGGACGCAGCGGTTGGGGAGCGATTGCCGCTGAGGGCACCGGCGGAACTCGTGGTTCAGGGCTGCATGGCGTCGAACGGCAGAGCTCGTTGGAAGACGACCATGGCTTGGCCGGGGCCGTTGTAGTCGTCGACGGTCTTCGCGTCGAAACCGAGGCGGCGATGGAAGGCGATCGAGCCGGTGTTTCCGAGTGATGTGATCGCCTTCAGACGCAGCGCGCCGTGGCGATGTGCGGCGTCGGCGAACGCCGTATACAGACGGCGCCCGAGGCCGGTGCCGCGGGTGTCGTCCCGAGTGGCGATCAGGTGTACGTACCCGGTGCCGGTCGGGGTGACGAACCCGATGATGTACCCGTGGATTCCGTCCTCGGCTCGGGCGATCAGACAGGTTTCACCGAACTCCTGTACCAGTGCCAAGAGATGCAGGGATCGAAGGTCGCGGTCTCCCCAGTACCGGTGGTGATCAGCGAGAACCTGGTGGAGGTCGGTCGTTCCGGCCGATG
The DNA here is from genome assembly GCF_014648915.1 of Streptomyces phaeofaciens. Classification (GTDB taxonomy): domain Bacteria; phylum Actinomycetota; class Actinomycetes; order Streptomycetales; family Streptomycetaceae; genus Streptomyces; species Streptomyces phaeofaciens. Next base: position 182,049 of record NZ_BMSA01000018.1, read on the forward strand.
TGATCTGTGTGTGCATGACACGGATCATGGCAGGCGCCTTGTCCGGCTGAGGGGCGTCGATTTCGCGGCCTTCCGGCCGGACGCCCTTGCGCCCTGCGGGGCATCGGGCCCTCCCGGCGGGCGGCGGCGCTCCCCGGCGTCGCAGTTCCGCCGTGGTCTTGCTTCGGTCGCGTGGCTCGTTCCGGCTCTGCCAACTCGGTCCTGCGCGACTATGCGTGCGCGCTTCTGTACTTCCTTCACCGCAAGTGCTGTCATGCTCGCGACATTTCTGTCTCCGTTGAAGACGCGGTACGCGGAGCGTCCAGCGCGCCGCTCGCGTCGTTCCCCCACCCTCCAGGAGGACGGTCATGAATCCGGGATCAGCCCGCTTACGTCTGCCGATGGCCGCAGCTGCGGCTCTGGCGCTCACCTGTCTGATCGTGGGCCCCGCGTCGGCGGCCGACACCCCCCTCAATCTGGACTGCCAGGCCAAACCGCCTATCGGCAGCGCCCAGACGCTCACCCTTGCCGCCGGTGTCGACGGCACCGCACCGGACACCGTCACAGCCGGCAGCTCCTTCACGGCGACGCTCGCCACCCAGCCGATGACCGTGCCCGGATCGGTGAGCGGCTACACGATCAAATCGATCAAGAACATCACCCTCAGGGCCCCGGTCCCCGCCAACGCGACGCTGACCGGCACCAGCCTCTCCGGCGGTTCCGGTACGGGCTCGGGGACCCCCACCGTCACGGTCAGCGGCGGGGAGATAGTCATGACGGTGCCCGGCCCGATAAACGGCGGGCAATCGTTCACCCTGCCGACGCTGACCCTGAACCTGACGGCCGCAGCCTCCGGCGGTGTCATCGAGACACGGCTTTCGGGCACCAGCTACAGCAGTCCCGGCCTGACGTTCACCGCCAGCGTCCCGATCCTCTTCACCACCGTCAGCGTGCCGACATCCTGCTTCCCCTCCCCGAACCCGGTGCTGACCTCCACGACCATCAGCTGACCCGGCGGTTCGGCAGGGCACGAAGGTGACACCACGGGCCCGGCGTCAGCCCTGACATGCCGTGGAACGAGCCACGGCGCCGCCCACGAGGCCGCCGGCGCCGCCACCGGCCGCAAGCTCGTGCTGTCGGTCTGCGGGTGGGGCACCGGCCTGACCTGGAACTGGGCGCCCGGCACCGGCGACCTGTGGTGCACCAGCAACGACATCATCTTCTACGGCCAGACACCGGACACGGTCAAGATGCCCCATCACTTCGACCAGGCACCTTCCACCCCGCAGCCCAGCACGATGAGCCGCCGTCGGCATTCCGGCCGGTATCCGGTCGGCGGCTCTCCCCGGTGATGGAGCCGAGCCGCGCGGGGGAGAGGGACGACGGCGCCGCGCCAGGCGGCAGCGGGACAGGCCAAAGCGTGGTGCCGTCCGCGCGGGAGGCGGTGGCGATCACCCGGCGGCTGCTCGCGGCCCCACGCTGCCGCCGAACGCGGCCGGGCACGCCCAGCAGTACCGCGGGTTCGGCGTACTCGTCGAGTGGGCAGGTCGACGACGACGGGTCGACGCCGGAGCGCACGACGGCCCGGGCCGCCTCGGACTCCGAGGAGGCATTGATCTCCTGGTGGACGACCTGTGCGGGGATGAATACGAACTTGCCGGGGCCGGCCTCCGCGACGTTCTCCAGCTTGTCGCTCCAGCGGTAGCGGGCGGTGCCGCTGATGACGTACAGGACGGTCTCCTGGTCGCCGTGGTGGTGGGCGCCGGTGGCGGCGCCGGACCCGAAGGTGTCCTCCAGCAGATCTGGTGGATTGCACTGCGCTGAAGCCGGGGCGGGGCCTCGCAGCGGGCTTGTGGGTTCGACGCCCCAACGGGGGAGTCGAACCCACAAGCCTTCACTTCGTCTCTGTGGTAGCCCTGACGTGGGTCTCCCTCGACTACTCGCACCGGCCAATTCCGGACAGAGGTAACGGTTTTGTCATCATCTGTAGATGTCGACGGAAAACGTCCGGCGCTCGGTACGGTCAGAGGTCTGTCGTTCGATCGGTTTGAGGGGGCGCGGTGTTTCCGGGCGTAGAGATCGCAGTGGGGTACCTGTTCGCGTGGGCTGTGCGCAAGCTCGGGACTGCGGCGGACCGCCAGGTCGACCAGGCGTTGGACACGGGGATCGACCGCCTCCACACGCTGGTCAGCGACAGGCTCGGTGCGGATGATCCGGCGCTGCAGCAGGCGGCCGAGGAGGCCCGCGACGGCCAGGACGAGCTGGCCGTCGACACCCGGCAGTGGCTGGCGCTGACCATCAACAATGCGGCCAAGAAGGACGAGGAGTTCGCGAAGGCGCTGATGGTTGCGGTGGAAGCCGTGCAGGCCGCCGCTCGGGCGGCGGGTGGGGCATCGGCAGGTGGTGACGGTATCGCCATCGGCGGGGACGCGGAGATCCACGCCGCTGGCGGCTCGGTGGCGGCGGTACGGATCGACGGACCGGTCACCGTCGGGATCCCGGCAAACCCTCAGCAGCCGGGAGCGGAGAAGGGCTGACCGCACCTGGCACCACTGCCACCAGTCCACAGCCTGGCCTGCACCCCGCGCCCGGCATGACCGTCACCGCCGCACAAGGCGGCTTCGCTGCCGGGAGCATCGATCAGTACCACCGGCACATCCATGCCGCGCCGCGCCAGCCCGTCGGCTGGCCACACCAGGTCGGGGCGATCCCGCCGCGCGCGGAATGGTTCCAGGACCGCACCGAGACCAGTCGGCTGGCCCACATGTTGGCCGGCGGCGGGACCGCAGTCGTCGAGTCCGCGCAGCGGACGCCGGCCGGCGGGGTGCTGGCTGGGATGGGCGGAGTCGGCAAGACCCAGCTCGCCGCCCAGTACGCCCGTAACGCCTGGCAGGCCGGCGAACTGGACGTGCTGGTGTGGGTCACCGCAGGCAGCCGCACGGCTGTCGTGAGCGGCTACGCTCAGGCCGCTGTTGAACTGCTGGGCGCGGATCTGGCGGATCCTGAGGTGGCGGCACGCGGGTTCCTGGCGTGGCTGGAGCCCAAGCCGCAAGAGCAGCGGTGCCGGTGGCTGGTGGTGCTGGATGACGTTGCCGACCCGGGCGACCTTCGCGGATGGTGGCCGCCCGCCAGCCCGTGCGGCCGTACCGTGGCTACCACCCGCCGCAAGGACGCCGCCCTGATCGCAGGCGGTCGGCGTCTGATCGAGGTTGGCTTGTTCACCAAAGACCAGGCCCTGACCTACCTTGCCGATGCCCTGTCCGGGCACGGCCGCACCGAACCCGACGAGGAACGTGGCGCCCTCGCCGACGACCTCGGACACCTGCCGCTGGCACTGTCCCAGGCCGTCGCCTATCTCATCGACACCGGCGCCGGCTGCCAGGACTACCGGGCCCTGCTCGCCGACCGCACCCACTCGCTGGGCGAAGCCGCCCCCGACCATCTGCCCGATGACCAGCTCCACAGCGTGGCCGCCGCCTGGAGCCTGTCCATCGACCACGCCGACACCTTGCGCCCGCCCGGCCTGGCCCGGCCCGTGCTCAACCTCGCGGCATTCCTGGACCCCAATGGCATCCCCACTGCCGTCCTGACCAGCCCGCCCGCTCTCACCTACCTCACCGCCCACCACGCCGCGACCACCGGCCCCCATGCCGGGCGGGTCACACCAGAACGAGTGGTCCTCGCCCTGGGGGCGCTGCAGCGGCTCAGCCTGATCGATCACACCCCCGGCACCCCCCACCAGGCGGTCCGCGTTCACCAGCTGATCCAGCGCGCTGTCCGGGATACCTTCACCCCCGACCAGTACCAGCGACTCGCCCGCTCCGCCGCCGACGCCCTTGCTGCCGTCTGGCCCGATGTGGAACGCGACACCGACCTGGCCCAGGCCCTGCGCGCCAACACCGCCGTCCTGGCCGACTGTGCCAGAGACGCGTTGTACCAGCCTGACGCCCACCCGGTCGTGTACCGGGCAGGCAACAGCCTTGGCGGGAGCGGCCAGCTCATTGCCGCTCTCGACTACTTTCATCGCCTCAGTGCCGCCACTACCCAGCACCTGGGTCCTGAGCACCCTCACTCCCTCGCCGCTCGCCACGAGCTCGCGCGGTGGCGGGGGGCTGCGGGGGACGCGGCAGGGGCCGTGGCTGGTGCTGCGGCCGCGTTGGCGGAGCTGTTGCCGGTGCGGGAGCGGGTGCTGGGGTTTGAGCACCCTGACGCCCTCGCCACCCGGCATGAGTTGGCGCGGTGGCGGGGTGAGGCGGGGGATGCGGCCGGGGCCGTGGTCGCCATGGCGGAGCTGTTGCCGGTGCGGGAGCGGGTGCTGGGGTTTGAGCACCCTGACGCCCTCATCACCCGGCATGAGTTGGCGCGGTGGCGGGGTGAGGCGGGGGATGCGGCCGGGGCCGTGGTCGCCATGGCGGAGCTGTTGCCGGTGCGGGAGCGGGTGCTGGGGTTTGAGCACCCTGACACCCTCGCCACCCGGCATGAGTTGGCGCGGTGGCGGGGTGAGGCGGGGGACGCGGCCGGGGCCGTGGTCGCCTTCGCGGAGCTGCTGGTTGTGTATCAGCGGGTGCTGGGTCCTGAGCACCCTGACGCCCTCACCGCCCGGCACGAACTGGCCTACTGGCGGGGCAAGGCGGGGGACGTGGGTGGCGCCGTGGTCGCCTTCGCGGAGCTGACGGTTGTGTACGAGCGGGTGCTGGGTCCTGAGCACCCTGAGTACCTCATCGCCCGGCATAACCTGGCCTACTGGCGGGGGGAGGCGGGTGACGCGGCCGGGGCCGTGGTCGCCATGGCGGAGCTGTTGCCGGTGCGGGAGCGGGTGCTGGGGCCCGAGCACCCCCACACCCTCATCACCCGAAGCAACCTGGCGCGGTGGCGGGGTGAAGCGGGGGACGCGGCCGGTGCCGCGGCCGCCTTTGCAGAGCTGCTGGCTGTATACCAGCGAGTGCTGCAGCCGGAGCACCCTGACACCCTCACCGCCCGGCATAACCTGGCCTGCTGGCGGGGGGAAGCGGGGGACGCAGCCGACGCTGCGGCCGGCGCTGCGGGCGCGTTGGCGGAGCTGTTGCCGGTGCGGGAGCGGGTGCTGGGACTGGAACACCCTCACACCCTCATCACCCGGCACGAGCTGGCCTACTGGCAAGGTAGGGCGGGGGACGCGGCCGGTGCTGCGGCCGCGTTGGCGGAGCTGTTGCCGGTGCGGGAGCGGGTGCTGGGACCGGAACACCCTCACACCCTCATCACCCGGCACGAGCTGGCCTACTGGCAAGGTAGGGCGGGGGATGCGGCCGGTGCTGCGGCCGCGTTCGCGGAGCTGTTGCCGGTGCGGGAGCGGGTGCTGGGGCCGGAGCACCGAGCCACCCTTGAGGTCCGACGTGAGCTCGCTCGGTGGCGCGAATTTGGCAGCTGACGTGGTCCGGCTGGGGTATGCGACATTGGCATGACCAGCCGCTCGCAACACTGGTTCGGCTTCCCGCTTGGGAGCCGAACCAGTGCCGGCTTCACGCCGCCCTGGGAGGCTACGGCCTCGGCGGCGCGTTCTCCTTGCCGAGGCGGCGATGCCGCTCTCGGAGCTCCTCGATCCACCAGTCCAGCTGTATGAGCGAGGCAGTCGTCCGATGCACGACCACAGGGCGCGCGAGCGGCAGAAGCTCCAGCCCTGACGGTGTTTCGTTCACACGTTTGAGTCTAGTCCTGTCGTGATCCAGTCGAGTCACCCGTGTCCTGTGACAGCGAAGTTGAGCGCCGCAAGGCGCCGGCCGTGACGGTGGCCACCATCTTGCGGATTGCGGCGGTCTGCGGTGGGGCGCTTGCCCGGTCGGCGAACAGCAGGTGTCCGGCCCCGACGAGGGCGGGCGCGAGCGTGTCGATGTCCGCGTCACCGGCCAGGCGTCCCAACTCCCGCTCGGCGGTGAGGTATGCGGCGACCATGGCGGTGCCTTGCACGGCCAGGGGGATGCCGGTCAGACCGACCTCGCGCAGCCGGGCGCGGAGGCCGTCGCGGAAGGTGATGAGCGCGACGATTGCCACCGTGACCGTTCCGAACAGGTCCTGTAGTGCGTCGGCGAGGTTGTCCACCACGGTTCCTGTGCCGGCTGCCGCGCGCAGCGTCGTGGTTCGGTCCTCGATGCCGCGGACGCGGTCGAGGACCAGCTCCGCCAGGAAGGCGTCGAAGTCGGTGAAGTGCCGGTGCAGCACACCTTTGGCACAGTTCGCCTCCTCCGTGACCGCCCGGCTGGTCAACGCGTCGGGCCCGTCCCGAAGCAGGACGCGCTCGGCGGCTTCGAACAACTGGCCGCGCACGTTGTGGATGTGCACCCCTGACGGCATTGTCTTCCTTTCCGTGCCGCCCGCCTTAACAAGTGGGCGTCCGCCCATTAGCGTGGGCGCATGCCCATTTTATCGCAGGGACAGCCTGACACGCCCGGCCCTGAGCCCCACCGCCACCGGCGGACGGCCGAGTCGTTCGGCGTGGATCCCGCACGCTATGACCGCGCCCGACCGCCGTATCCCAAGGCCCTGGTGGACAGGATCGTCGCGGCAAGCCCCGGTCGGCACGTCCTCGACGTGGGAGCCGGGACCGGCATCGAGGCCCGGCAGTTCCAGGCGGCCGGATGCACGGTGCTCGGTGTCGAGCCCGACGAGAGGATGGCCGCCTTCGCGCGGCGCAGCCGTGTCGAGGTCGAGGTCGCCAGGTTCGAGGACTGGCAGCAGGCCGGGCGGCAGTTCGATGCGGTCATCGCCGGCACCGCCTGGCACTGGGTGGACCCCGTGGCCGGCGCGGCCAAGGCGGCCCAGGCGCTCCGGCCCGGCGGCCGACTCGCTCCCTTCCACCACGTGCCCCAGCTCCCGGCCGAGGTGATCGACGCCCTCGCCGAAGCTCTCCAACGGGTCGCCCCCGATTCCCCGTTCAACCCCGGCCTGCTGAAGGGATCGGCCGTGGACGCATACCAGCCCCTGTTCGCGAGAATCGCCGACGGGATCCGGCAGACCGGCAGCTTCAGCGAGCCTGAACAGTGGCGCTTCGCCTGGGAGCGCACCTACTCCCGAGAGGAGTGGCTGGACCAACTTCCCACCTTCGGCGGCCTCACCCAGCTCCCCGCAGACAAAATGGCGGAGGTCCTGGACAGCGCTGGTACGGCGATCGACGAGCTCGGCGGCCACGCCGTCATGCCCTACACATCCGTCGTGATCACCTCGACCCGCTCCCGTACAGCCTGACCGCCGCACGCATGGGGTGTCGCCGGGCGCGAGCACGATGGCCGGCACGGCAACGTCCCCGGCAAGGCAGGGAAGAGGTTGCGGGCAGGGAGGGTTTCCGGCTCCTTACCCTGGGCCGGTGCCATCAGCAGCAACGGCGCCGACCGCGGTCGCCGCGACGCGCATCTCGGCCGGCTCCGCATCCGGCATGGCCAGAAGCAGCCGCTGCGCGTTCGTCGGAGCCCGCTGCGCCACGCCTCCCGCCTGGCGCACGATGGCGCCCGGTTGCCTTCCGAGCCGACGGCGAAGTCCCCACTCCAAGGGGTTCCATCGGACGGTCAGTAGCTCCAGCTGTAGAGGCCGCCACCGGTGCTCACCGCCGACGCCGCGAGACGGGCAACTCCCTGCAGGACGGCCAGGAGATCGTCGTCGGTCATGTCGTCCCCGTCAGCGGCTCTGAGCCTCGTGGTCCAGCGATGTGCAAGCTCCTTCAGCTCGGTGGAGCCGGCGTTGGCCAACGCGAGGGTCAACCGCTGCGGTAGTGCGAACACCTCAACGCCATCGTTCAACGGGGCGGTGACCCACTCCGGCCACGACCACCCAAGGAGCTGCTCAACCGGCGGGACCTCGGCCGAGGGCCTCTCGAAGTACATGTCCCACTCGGCGATTGCACTGTCGGGCTCGATGAAACGGCAGGTCACAGACTCAAAGGCCCGACCTGGTCCGCGCAGGCGCGTCGCAGCGGCAGTCTCGTCGTCGGGAGCAAGGAAGAAGATGATGTCGTAGGCCACTTCGGCATGATGGCAGCCCGCCGCACAAGTGCCGGTGACAGCGTTGCGACCAGATGACATCCATCCCGACCGGTTACACCTCGCCGGTCAGTCCTTCGCCGGACCACCCGAGATCGAACAAGCCGCGCACCCGGCAACAGCCCAGCCCGACACCCGCGCCCGACCCTGGACATGGGGCAGACCGTCACCACCGGCCCGACGATCGCGACGCCGCTGTGCCTACGTTCTGAAAGAGTCCAGCACTAAACGGCACCCTCCTGAACAGGATCCCGCGATTCCGGGTGATCTTGATCATCGGCCGGGGTGGTGGCACGTAGAGCCGCGTCGACCCGGCGGTTGCTGGTCATGGTCGCCGTGACGGCGGTCATGGTGAGGAGGAGGCCGGCGGCGGTGTAGAGCGGCGTGCGTACGTCGTAGGTGGTGGCCAGCCAGCCGCCGAGGAAGGCGCCGAACGGGGCGGCGCACATGGCGAGCATGCGGGAGGTGGAGGCGACCCGGCCCATCAGGTGGGCCGGGACGATCGCCTGCCGGAGGGAGGGGCCGAGCACCATCGTGGCGCCCATGCCCGCTCCGCAGACGGCGAGGGCGAGGCCGGCGGCGTACGGGTTCGGTGCGGCGGCAAGGCCCAGAATGGCGAGTCCCTCGACTGCGGCCGTGCAGGTCAGCGCGGTGCCGGTGCCGAGGCGTCGGCCGAGGAGGGAGGCGATGCCCGCGCCGAGCAGACCTCCGGTGGCCTCCGCCGTCAGGAGCAGGCCGAAGCCGTAGGTGTCGATGCCGAGACGCTCGTGCGCGAAGAGGGCGAGTACGGTCTCCACGGCGAGGAAGGCGATGTTTCCGACCGCCGGCCGCAGTGCGAGCCCGAGCAGCAGTCGGTCCCGGAAGACGTAGGCGGCGCCGGCCCGCGCCTGTCGCAGCAGCGACTCACGGGCCTCGGTCGCGGGTTGGGGCACGGCGGGCAGCGACCGTACGAGCAGCGCGGAGAGTGCGAACGACACCGCGTCGGCGAGCAGCGGAACCGCCCGCCCGAGCGTGAGCAGGGCACTGCCGGCGGGCGGTCCCGCGAAGCCGGACGCGGCGGTCTGGGCGCCGCGCAGGCGGGAGTTGGCGCGCTCCAGGAGTGCCGGCTCGCGGCCGAGCAGATCCGGCAGATAGGCCGTGGCGGCCGTGTCGAAGAAGAGCCCGCCGAGGCCGAGCAGGAAGGCGACGGCCGCGAGCAGGGCAATGCTCAGCACGTCGAGCGCGGCCGCTGCCGCCGGTATCGCGAGCAGCACCGCACGCGCCGCGTCCGCGACCCACATCGTGCGCCGGCGGTCCCAGCGGTCCACCAGCGCACCGCCGAGCACCCCGAAGAGCAGCCATGGCAGCGTTCCGGCCGCAGTGACGACAGCGAGCGCCATCGGATCCCGCGTCAACGTCAACGCGAGCAGCGGCAGCGCGGCATGCGTCACCCCGTCGCCGAGCGAGGACACCGTCTGCGCTGTCCACAACCGTCCGAACCCGGCCGGCAACTTCCTGGCTTCCGAGGTCACTTGGCGTCCCCCTCGGCCTGCTCGCGCGGTGCCGGGTGGAACAGCGCGAACACGAGTGACGCGTCCGGCAGCGACGGATCGGACAGCTCGCGGTACTCGTCCGCCAGTGCCTGCAGCCGTGCCCCCAGCTGCGCGAACTGCTCCTCGGTGAGCCGCAGATGCGCCATCCGTACATGCCGCTCGCCCCCCACCGGCGACGCCTCCAGATCCGCCACCGCGTGCCGCATCAGCACATCCGGCCCTCCCTCACCCGGATCCGGCAGCACGATCGCCCGCGCGGCCATCGCGTAGTACCGCTCGGTGACCCCCCGGACCTTCCGCGTCCGTACCACCTTCACCAGACCGGCCCGCTCCAACAGCCGTACGTGGTAGCTGGAACTCCCCTTCGCCAGGCCCACCCGCTCGGCGATCTGCGTGATCGTCGCGGGCTCGAAGCGGAGCACGGCCATGATCCGGTGACGCGTGAGGCTGGAGACGGCGCGTAGCTGCTCGTCAGTGGTGACGTGGAACGTCTCAGGCAGATCATCGGTAGGCATAGGACTAATGGTCAACACTTCTTGACCATTAGGCAAGGGGATTTTGCTCAGGCTTCCGAAATCGGCTGATGGATGGCCACCCGCGCCTCCGAACCCGCGCGCCTCGACCTGCACCACGCCAAGATCGACAACTCCTGGCCCGAAGCGTGTTGTGCAAGGCCGTGATCTGAGCATTCCCTTGTATGCGTGGGGTGTTGAGGGCTGATCCGTTGTGGGTGGAGACGTCCACCGGGCTGCGGATGAAACAGTTGCCCGGTGTCACGAAAACGAGAGGGCGAGGCCTCTCCGTTGTTGCCGAGTGAGCGACATCCGGTTCACGTGCGGACATGAAGGCGAGAGAGCGCATCCTGCCGAGGCGCCGGTCGACGGTGACCTGCTGGTGGCGCCTGCTGGAATCCGCGTGCGCCGGGTACGGCAGGCAGAGCCGCGGGTGTCAGGAACTGGCCTGTGACCGAGTGCTCGAGGCGGCCCCGCTGAGCGTCGTCGTTGCCCGCCCGGTGGTGTCCGGCTCTCACCCGTGTGCCGACAGGGCGTCACGCAGAGCAACAGGGGAGTGGCCGGTCAACTGGGCGTAGTCGTCGCGGACTCGATCCCAGCGTTGCTCGCGCACCGAGGCGAACATGGACGAAAAGGCGTAGAGCCACCAGGGATCCAGGCCGCTCGCCGCCGTCTCGGCACAGTAGACGGCATCTGGGATGTCCACGTAGGCGACAGGCGTTCCCCACGCCTCCGTGGTGATCGACGCGATGCCCGCCAGGTCCACCGACTCGGGTCCCGTGATGTCATGGTGACGGCCCGTCGGCTCACCCACCGCGAGTGCGGCGAGTGAACGGGCCACGTCGTCGCGCGCCACCAGGGAGATCCGGCCATCCGCTGCCGGGAGCCTCAGCAGCCCGGTCGTGCGCGCTTCGATGAGCCAGGCTTGGAAGAACTCGACGTACAGCGAAGCCCTGGCGAACGAGCACGGGACGCCGGACGACAGAAGCAGATCCTCGGTGAGCCGGTTGACCACGGCATAGCAGAACGGGGACGCCACGTCGGCGTCGACGCTGCTCAGCGCCGCGACATGGCCGACGCCCTCAGCTGTCGCGGCGGCGACAACGTTGCGATGGTGCAGCAGGACCTGTGCATCGGGCCCGTCACTGGAGACGAGGACCAGAGTATCCACGCCCTTCAGCGCCGCACGCAGAGCGGGCGGATCGGCGTAGTTGGCCACGGCGACCTCCACCTGCGGCGGAAACGCCTCGGCAGGCAGCTTTCTCCTGGTCATCGCTACGACGTCCACGTCGGCCCGGTCCCCGAGCAACTGCACCACCCGCCCGCCCAGGCTGCCCGCCGCCCCCGTCACCGCGATGCGCATCATTGCCCCCATCGCCTTGTCACCAGTCGTACGACCGTACGCAGTCAAGCGCGGCAGCGGCTCAGAACGAACGAGACGGAACAGCAGATGGCCGAGGTTGACTGAGACACACGTTACAGGGCTGGGATGGACCGAGACCGGCCCAGCTTCAGCGAGACCGTCAGTCGCACGAGGAGTACGCCGACGGCGCGAGCGCTCGAGAGACGCGAAGCGGCATGATCGGCGGGTCTCGCTGGTCACTCGGCTCCGGCCGCGGCCAGGTGGCGGCGCAGTACGGCCTCGATCTCCGTGGCGTTGCCTGTCGCCGGGAGGGGCCAGGTCGCTTCGTCGCCGTTCTCCATGACGTAGCTGCTCAGGGCACATACCGCGCGGAACCGGTGACGCCGTTCATGGCCGTCATCGACTCCCAGGAGGCCGTGTTGTCGACACGGCGGCAGGCGCGTGTGCGCCAGTCTGACGTCACTCGTGCGTGGTGTCACGTGGCCCGTATGACGTTCACATGCGCTGGGCGCGGTGGAGAAGGGTGTGGAGGCCGTGGGCGCGCAGGGCGGCCCGGGCAGCGTTCGCACCCGGCGCGCCATGGACGCCGCCCCCGGGGTGGGCGGCGGCGGAGGCCAGGTAGAGCCTTTTGACGGGGGTCTCCGGCCGGCCGGTGCCCGGGGTGGGGCGGAAGATCGCCTGTTGATGCAGGGCGGTGGTGCCGTTGTTGATGGCGCCGTTGTGGAGGTTCTCGTCCATGGCCTGGAGGGACGGGGGAGCCAGGATGCGGCGGGCTGCGATCAGTGTGCGGAAACCGGGTGCGAAGCGTTCCACCTGCGCTTCCAGGCGCGCGGCCATGGCCTCCTGCTCCCGGGAGTCCCAGCGGCCGGTGATGTGGTCGGGTCCCCCGGCGTCGTCGGTGATGCGTTGCGGGAGGTGTGTGTAGGCCCATGCGGACTCCGTGCCTGCGGGCGAGCGGCTGGGGTCCGCCGTGGTCATCTGGCCGAAGAGGCAGAAGGGTTCGTCGGGAACACGGCCAGTGGCGATCTGAGCGGTGAACCGTGTCAGGCCGTCGACGCCGTCGGCCAGATGGACCGTGCCTGCCCCGACCGCTCCTTGTGCGGTCCACGGGACCGGGCCCCTCAGCGCCCAGTCGACCTTGAAGGTCGCGAAGTCCCACTGGAAGCGCTCCAGGTCCCGAACGAGACGGGAGGGCAGGTGTTCCTCGCCGACGAGGTCACGGTAGAGGGCCGGGGCTGAGGTGTCGGCCAGTACGGCGCGCTCGGCGTCGACTGGTTCCCCGCCGGTAGTCCTGACGCCGACTGCGACGCCGCCGCGCACGACGACGGATGTGACACGTTCACCGCAGCGCAGGACGCCCCCGCGGTGGTGTAGGCGGTTCACGAGCGCTGCGGTGAGCGCGCCGGAGCCGCCGACGGGCACGGGGAACCCGTGGCTCTGGCCGAGCATCGACATCAGCCAGCCGAAACCGCCACTGCCCGCGGCCTCCGGAGCGAGGTCGGCGTGCAGGGCGTTGCCTGCAAGCAGAAGCCGGCCGCCCTCTCCGGCGAACTCTTCCTCACCCAGGCGCCGCACGGGCAGGGCCAGCTTCCGGGCGAGCCTGAGCCCGCCGGCAGCGCGGAGCTTGCGGGCCAGGCTGAGCCCGGCCCGCACTGGCGGGAAGGGGGTGAACAGGGCCCGCACCAGATCCGGCCCGATGCCGCTCCAGGTTTCGTACATACGGTGCCAGGCATCGGCGTCGGAGGCCGCGAATTCTGCCAGTCCCGCGGAGGTGTCCCGCACCCGGCGTTCGAGGACGGCGCACCGGCCGTCCAACAGGGGGTGGGCCAGTACCCGTGGGGCGTGGCTCCAGCGCAGGCCCTCCGAGGCGAGGTCGAGGCGGGCGAGGACGGGGGAGGCGGCCGCGAGGGGGTAGAAGGCGCTGAAAAGGTCAGAGATGTAGTCCGGGTGGACGCCGTGGTCGCTGCGCACGGCGCCTCCGGGCTCGTCCTGGGCTTCCAGTACTTCCACGCTCCATCCCGCGTCGACCAGCAGGTTCGCTGCGACGAGCCCGTTGGGGCCGGCTCCGATCACCACCGCGTCAGGCATGGCTGGTCCCGGTGCGGTACGGCGCGGGGCTCTGCGCGACGACCCTGGCCAGGCGGGCCAGCATGCCCCGGTGCCTGAGCTGGAGCGCTGCCTCGCTGAAAGGGTTGTGCAGAGTTCCGCCAAGGCCGCGCAGGGGGTGCTCGTCGCAGACCACGAGCGTCTCCTCGCCCCACGGGCGCAGCTGGAGAAAGATCCTGGCGGTGCCGAGAGGGTTGAACGCGGCCTCCAACTCCAGCTCCCGGCCCACCTCCTGGTGGCGAACGGTCGTGGTCCCGTCGGCGGCCCAGGGGCCCAGCCGTACGGTGTACCGGATCTGTGATCCGACCTCGGGCCAGGTCCCGTCGAGGGGTTCGGACTGCGACGGCCCCACCACCCACTCGCCGTACCGCGTCGGATCCGCGAGTACGGCCCACACCGCGGACGGGGGGCGCCGGATCAGCTGATGACGGACGGCCATGAGGAGTCCTCCTCCGAGTCGGTCGGTGACTGAGGGCGCGGACGCACTGTGCGCCATCTCGCTCCCGGCCGCACCTCTCGAGCACCGGACCGGGCACACCGGCTGGGACGCCAGGGGCCCCGGTCGGTCCGCCGGCACCTCCACCACGGCGATCCGTACGCTGCTGCCGGTGCCCAGGCTTCCACTATCGCTCGTGCGGCGGACCGCCGCCCGGTGTCACCCGGCGCCGGACCGCGGCAGCCGCAGAACGGCCCGCTCGACGACGCCATGGGCGGCGGCTGACCGAAGGCGCCGTCGTCGCCGATCCTGCCGAGGAACCCGGCGTACGCCATCGGCCGAAGCCACATCGCCTGCGGCCGGGAGACGGCCGGGGAGCGGTGCCTAGTACCTTCTCCAAGAGGACCTGACCCCAAGGCCCCTTCGGCGGGCGGCCGCCGAAGCCCTCTTCACGCGGTTGTGCCGGGGCGGCCGGAGAGCCCCTCTCGAAGGGATCAGTCCAGGAGCGCGGTCGCCTCGACCTCGACGAGGACATCCGGTTCGAAGAGGTACTCGACGCCGATGAGGGAGGCCGGAGGCATGGGAAGCCGGAGGCCGATCTCCTCGGCTACGGCCTCTACGCCGGCCATCAAGTCGCCGATCTTCTCCGGGTTCCACCGGGTCACGTAGAAGGTCAGGCGCAGCACGTCCGCGAACGACGCCCCCGCGCCCTCCAGCCCGACGGCGGTGTTGCGCAGCGCCTGGGCGACCTGGCCGGCCAGATCACCGGGCGCTACCGGGGTCCCGTCGGCCTGGCGCGCGACCTGGCCGCTGACGTGGACGTGCGTCGTCCCGGTGCCCACGGCGACGTGATGGTACGGGACCGGCTGCAGCATGCCTTCCGGAGTGAAGTGCTGAACAGTCATGTTTTTCTCTCCTCCGAAGTAGGTATCCGTAAGCTACCTAGTGGAAGAAGGACACTTCAACGATACCAGGTTTCGCCATGGATACCGACGACGAACTCCGCATCGCGGCCCCCCACCGAGAACTGCTCGACCAGGTCCTCGACAAGTGGTCGCTCAGCGTCCTCAACGAGCTCTGCGAGCGTCCGTGCCGCTTCAACGAGCTACGCCGGGCCATTCCCCAGGTCACGCAGAAGTCGCTGACAACGACGCTGCGACGCCTCGAACGCAACGGCGTGATCGAGCGCGAGGTCGCCTCCACCCGCCCCGTGGCGGTCCGATATCGGATCACCCCCCTCGGCAAGACTCTGCGGCACCCCGTCGACGTGCTGCTGGTGTGGGCCGCACAGAACATGCCCGCCATCGAACGCGCACGCGAAGCATTCGACACGCGGGAAGAAGACGAGGCCCGCGCCGACCAGATCCTTCAACAGGCGGTGGACGAAGGCCCGCGTTGAGCATCTCTACGCGATCGCCGTCGGCGAGGTCATACCGGAGAACGGCGAGCCCGAAATCCTCTTCTTCATGGACGAGTTCGGGCCGCTCAACCCGGTGCGCTCGACGGCTCCGCCTCCGTCCGAAGGCCCGGTTGCATTCCCCGAGTTGACCAAAAGGCCAGACGCCGCCACGACCTCTGAAGTCGTCATGGTTCCTGTGCGTGCGGGTGCCGCCACCGCGAGCTGGAGGACCTCGGGGGCCTCGGAGTCCGCGCCCCAGGTGAGGGACTTCCGGTGCAGGTGGCCGACGCGTTCGCGGTCGGCTCCGGTGCGGGCGAGGGGCGAGCCGGTCCCGCAGCCGCTCCTTCGCGATCCACGCGGTCAGCAGCGTCATGCCGATCTGGCTGGCGTCCATCAGCGCGTTCCGCCTCTTCGTGACTGCTTCTCGGTGAGGTCCTCCCGGTTGCGCAGCAGTCGGAGCCTGGCCCGCCTGCCGATGGCCACCCTCCATAGGATTGACCCCGAGGCGCGGCCGACGAGGAGGCATGGGTGGGCAATCTGGGGGGGATACCAGACGATGACGATGCTGGCCAAGAAGGTGGGCGGCCCCGTGGCGCTGGCCGTTGTCACTGCCGTGAGCGGGTGGGTCATCGGCCGGGGTGTTGAAGCCGGCGGGAAGGACGTATTCAGGAAGGCCAAGGCTGCGGCCAGGAAGCGGAACGCCCCGTGCTCGGCGAAGGGCCAGGTCTTCGACGTCGTGTCCCACGGAGAGGACGGCAAGGGCCTCGCGCTCCGGGCAGGTGACCAGTACCGGGTCATGGAGTGCGACGGGGAAGCGATCCTCGTCGAGGTGCTCGGCGGCGCGAACAATCCCTACTTCACGTCAGCGCGGTTCCTGGCGTCGGTGTCTGGCTTCCCCACGGAGGAGGCCAATGGCGAGTAGCTCGACCGCGGGTGCGGGCACTCGAGTCAGCGGCTGACCGCGCATGGTGGAAGCCCTCGTGAGTGCTGCGCTTACGAGGGCTCGTCGAGCGTCCCGACCGCTCCGCCCACGACTACGGCATCGCGCACGCCCTCCCGCACTGGCCCGATGCCGTCGGCGGTGCAACAAGATCAGCGGCACGTGCCCTCGGCCACCGATCCCGGTCAGACCATCGAGATGACGACTTTCCCGGCCTTCGCGCGGCCCTTGGCGACGTAGTCCAGCGCCTCGCGCGTCTCGCCGAACGGGAAGACGTGGTCGATGACCGGGCAGAGCTTTCCGGCGTCGATGAGCGTGGTGAGTTCCCGCAGCTGGTCGCCGTCGGCCTTCATGAACAGGAACTCGTAACGGACACCGCGGGACTTGGCCCGGCGGCGAGTCCTGAGACTGAGCGCGCCCATCGCCATGCGCACGAGCGCGTGGGCACCGAGTTCGCGGGCGAAATCCGGGGTGGGCGGGCCCGCGATGCTGATGACTCTTCCGCCGGGCCTGACCACGCGCAGGGACTTGGCCAGTGATGCGCCGCCAAGGGTGTCCAGGACGACGTCGTAGTCGTGCAGGACCGTCTCGAAGTCCTGGGTGCGGTAGTCGACGATCTCGTCCGCGCCCAACTCCCGGACGAGGTCGACCTTCGCGGTGCTCACGGTCGTGGCGACGTGCGCGCCGAGATGCTTGGCCAGCTGGACGGCGATGCTGCCGACGCGGCCGACCTCTTCCACCACCCCGGCGAGGTCGTTGCCCAGGATGAGCGGGAACTTGTACGGCAGGATCGCTTTGAATGCCGTTGCTGAGACCGTAGTCAGGTCTCAGCATTCCGGGCATTTCGGCCCGGAAGGTCCGTCTCATCGCCAGAGCGTCAGGGGCTCGGCTTGAGGACGGTCTCTCGTTTCTGTCTGCCGCTGGTGCGGCAGGGTTGCGCCACCTGCCCGCCCCGCCTCCGCCTTGCGGCGGGGGCGGGTGGTGCGGGTCTTGCGGTCGGCTCCACGAGGCTTCGACACCGCCGGGGCGGCGTCCTGGTCTGCGGCCACTCCGGTACCAGGTACTGCGGCTGCCGCGAGCGCGGCGAGGTTGAGTGCGGCATTGTCGTCCCGGTCGATGACCAGGTGGCAGGCGTCGCATGCGTAGGTCCGGACGTGCAGCGGCAGCTTGGCTTTCACCACGCCGCACCCGGAACAGGTCTTGGAGGAGGGGAACCAGCGGTCGGCGGCCACGAGGCGGGTGGCGTTGCGCTGGGCCTTGTAGGCGAGCCGGCGGCGGATCTCCCCGAATCCGGCGTCGGCGATGCGGCGGGCGAGGCGCCGGTTGCGGAGCATCCCGGCGACGTTGAGGTCTTCGACCACGATCGTGCCGTACTCGGCGGCCACGGCGGTGGTGAGTTTGTGCAGTGCGTCCTCGCGGAGGTTCGCCACCCGGTGGTGCACCTTGTTCCGCTGGGCGTTGGCCTTCTCCCACCGGCGGGACGGCTTCTGTCCGGTCCGCCGGTCGGGGCCCCGGCGGCGGGACACGACGCGGGACGCGCGGCGCAGCTGCTTGCGTGCCCGTTCGTAGTGCCGGGGGTTGTCGACGGTGCGGATCTCGCCGGTGCTGTCGGCCAGGACCGCGAGGGCCTTGATCCCGAGGTCGATCCCGACCGCCACGCCGGGGCGTGCCACGCGCCGGATGTCCTGCTTCACCTCGGCCTGGAAGGCGACGAACCAGCGGCCGCGTTCGTGCCGCACGGTCGCAGACAGGATCCGGGCGGTCCCGGCCTGCACGCGGGCCAGGAGCTTGCCAGTGGGCTCGTGGGTGCGCAGCGTGCCCAGGCGGGGCAGCGTGACGTGCCGGCCGTCGGTGTCGACGCGGATCGTGCCGGTGGTGAACCGGCAGGCAAGGCGTGCCTTCCGCTTCGACTTGAACCGCGGCGCACCCATCCGCTTGCCGCGCCGCTTGCCGTTCTTCGACCTGGCGTAGTTGTCGAAGGCGGCCGCCGCGTTCGCCAGGCCGGTGGAGTACGCCTCCTTGGAGTTCTCCTCCCACCAGGCGGCGAACCGGGGGTCGGTGTGCTTGGCGGCGTTGAACGCCTTCCGCAGCGACGGCAGCGACCACGGCCGCCACTGCGTCAGTGCGTCCTGCGGGACACCGTAGGACTCCTCGGCCTTGCGCTGCCACCACGAGGCGGTCACCCACCCGACAGCCCAGTTGTACGCGGCCCTGGCGGCACCGCAGTGCGAGCGCAGCGCGGCCTCCTGGGAGGCATTCGGGTCCAGCGCGAAGCGGTACGCCTGCACCACGAACCCGGGCTGCGGGTGGAACTTCTTCACCTGCCGGCCTCGTCTTTGCCGGTCGCCACGGCCACCGCACGGGCGGCCCGGTTCTTCGCCGCCCGCCGCCCGTACAAGCGCGCACACATCGACGTCAGCACCTCGGTGATGTCCCGCACCAGGTCGTCGGCAGTCTCGGCGGGGTCGAGGACGACCAGGCGCCGCCTGGACGCCGACAGGACGGCCTCCAGGTGCTCGACACCGAACCGCGCCAGCCGGTCCCGGTGCTCGACCACGGTCACAGCCGCCTGCGGGTCGCACAGCAGCCGATGCAGCTTGCGGCGCTGCCCAGCCCCGAGCCGACCTCGGTGACAACCTCGGCAACAGCCAGGCCCAGCCCGTTCGCACCGGCCACCACCCGGGCCACCTGCCGCTCAAGGTCGGTCTTCTGGTCGGCGGACGACACGCGGCAGTACGCCACCACACGTCTGGACGGCTGGACGGCGACCTCGTCGACCAGCCACGTCCCGGACGGCGCCTGGCAAACAGGGACGGGCATCTTCCCGTCCTTCACCCACCGCCAGGCGGTCTGGTAGCTCACGCCCTGCTGATGCGCCCACTCCGAAAGCCTCACAGAACCAAGATATGTGAGGCATCCGACTAGAAATGACTATGAAAGACTAGGAAATCTCTAGCAGCTTTCACCCCCCTCTGCAATCTTGAGGTCGATCGGGTTGACGCTCGCCGCACTCACCCGGATCAGGATGTCCTCGGCCGGCCCCCACCTCGGGGTCCGGCACTTCGGCGAAGTGCCCGCCGTCCTGCTCCTTGTAGCGGTCGATCGTGAAGGCCCTCATCGTGGTCTCCGTTTCGCGTCCGAACACGGACGAGGCGCTCTGGCCTGTTCAGGGTTTTCGGTGAGTAGAGGGCGATTGAAGGCTTCTGTCGCCGCAGGGTGCGGGCGGGTGGTCAGGAACCGAGGAAGGTGTTGACCTCGGTGGCGAACTCGACCGGGTACTGGAAGAGGAAGCCGTGGCCGGAGTCCGGGTAGATGCTCAGGGCGGCGTTGGGGATGTGCTCGGCCAGCAGGTAGCTGTTCCTGGTCGGGACCATGATGTCGTTGTCGCCGTTGGCCACCAGGGTCGGGATCCGGATGCCTGCCAAGCGCTTGAGCCGGGTCTCGTCGGGGATGCCCCAGGTGGAGATCGCGGTCAGTTGGGCGTCGCGGGTGGTGAGATCCGCGTACTCGTCGCGTTCGGCGGTGCGCAGGCCCAGCCGCTCGATGAACTCGACACCGGCGGCTCGGCTGGTGGCGGACTGCTCGAAGAACAGGGTGAGGAGTGCCTCGGGCGTCGGGTCGTCGGCCAGCGCGATGTCCAGGACCTTGGGGATGAACAGGTGCATGTCGACGCCGCCTTGTGGGCCGGTGCCGGCCAGGACGAGCCTGCGTACCTGCCACGGCCGGTACAGGGCGATCTCCTGGGCGATGAAGCCGCCGAGGGAGAAGCCGAGCAGGTCGTAGCGGCGCAGACGCAGGGCGTCGACGAACGCGAGGACGTCGCGGGCCATCTCCTGCACCGAGTTCGGGGTGCTACCGGTGGAACCGGAGACGCCCGCGTTGTCGACGAGGACGACCTCACGCTCGGCGGCGAGGGCGTCGACGAAGTGCGGGTCCCAGTTGTCGAGGTTGGCGCGGTAGTGCACGAGCAGGACCAACGGCAGGTTGCTCTTGTTGGGCGTGCCGAAGCGGCGGTAGCGGTAGGTGACGCCGTTGGCGGCCTCGACATGCAGGTTCGGGGTGGTGATCTGGCTGTGCGCAGACATGTGGCATGCGCCTTTCAGGAGGGTGAGGGGTGGAGGCGAGGGAAGGGGAAGCGCGCGTGCGGGTGCTTGCCCCCTCCCGTACGAGGGCGTGGGGGCGCGCCGGCCTGCGGGGCAGGGGGCCGTGGACGGGGCGGGCCGAGCGGGGCCTGGGCGCCGTACCGGATGCCGCCGACCAGGCCGGAAAGGCCCCGCTGCCCACAACTGGGCGCAGCCCTCAGCGGCTTTCTGGGGTGCGTGACCGCGAGCGCGCAGTGGGTGGCCCAGGGGCGGGCGGGGACCCGTGTCAGGCGATCGTGAGGACGGTCTTGCCGTAGGCGGGCCGCTCGGCGTGGGCGGCGGCGGCCTGCTCCAGGGGGAAGGTGGCCGCGACGGTCGGGGTGAGGTGGCCGGTGGCGGCCAGGTCGGCGACGGCGCGCAGGCCGTGCCGGTCGGCCTCGACGAAGATCCCCGCGAGCCGCACCCCACGTTCGTGGGCTGCCGCGGCGGCGGGCGCGAGGGTCGGCGGGAGGGTGGAGACGAGGGTGCCGCCGGGCTTGAGGAGCGTCACGGCCTTCGCCGGGTAGTCGCCGCCGATGGTCTCCAGGACCGCATCCAGGTCAACGGTGGCCTCGGTGATGTCGGTGGTGGTGTAGTCGATGACCTCGTCGGCGCCCAGCGAGCGCACGAAGGCGTCCTGCGTACCGTCCGCGACGGCGATGACATGTGCGCCACGCGACTTGGCGATCTGGATCGCGACGTGCCCGACCCCGCCGGGCGCGCCATTGATCAGGACGCGGCTGCCCTCGCCGATCCCGGCCGTCTCGACCAGAGCCTGCCAGGCAGTCAGGCCGGCCATCGGCAGCGCGGCCGCCTGGATGTGGGTCAGGCGCTCGGGCTTGGGCAGGAAGCCGCGGGCCGGGCCGACCGTGTACTGGGCGTAGGCGCCGTGACCGTGCGGGAAGGGCAGCATGCCGAAGACCTCGTCGCCGACCCGGTGGACGGTGACGCCGGGGCCGACGGCCTCGACCGTGCCGGACACGTCCCAGCCGAGCACGAACGGCGGCTCGCCGACGAAGACGCCGGACTGCCTGTTCATGGCGTCGACGGGGTTGACGCTCGCGGCGCGCACGCGGACGAGGATCTCGCCCATGCCGGGTGCGGGGCGGGGAACGGTGACGGGCTTGAGGACATCGGGGCCGCCGAGCTCGTCCTGGCTGATGGCCTGCATGGTCGCGGTGGTGTGCGTGGTGTTGTGCATGTGTCCCAGCATCCGCGGGGCAGGCACGCTCGACCATGGCCCAAAAGCCAATAGACGCTAGAATCGTGCCATGTTCTCCACCCAGTCGCCTCGAACCGCCGAGAGCGTGCCGCACCGGGTCGCCGTCCTTGCCCTGGACGGCGCGTACCCCTTCGAGCTGGGCATCCCGGCCCGGATCATGGGCGCCGCCGACGCGCACTACGAGGTCGTGGTCGCCTCCGTGGACGGCCGTCCCGTCGAGACGAACGCGGGTTTCACCGTCGCCCCGCACCAGGGCCCCGAGGCGCTGGAGGCCGCGGACACGGTGATCATCGCCCCCGTCGACCCGTACCGCCTCACCCGCGACCTGCCCGACGGCGTCGCCGCAGCCCTGGCCCGCATCCGGCCCGGCACCCGCATCGCGTCCATCTGCACCGGCGGCTTCGTCCTCGCCGCGGCCGGACTCCTCGACCGGCGGCCCGCCACCACGCACTGGGAATGCGCACCGCTCTTCCGCAGCTGGTACCCGCACATCCGCCTCGACGAAGGCGTCCTGTTCGTCGACGACGGCGACATCCTCACCTCCGCCGGCGCCGCCTCCGGCATCGACCTGTGCCTGCACCTCATCCGCCGCGACCACGGCATCGAACTCGCCAATCGCGCCGCTCGCCGCTGCGTCGTCCCGCCCTATCGCGACGGCGGCCAGGCCCAATACATCGAGCGCCCCGTCCCCGAGGACCCCGCCTCCTCCACGGCCGCCACCCGCCAGTGGGCCCTGGAACACCTCGACGAGCCGCTCACCCTGCCCCGACTCGCCGCTCACGCGCACATGAGCACACGCACCTTCGCCCGCCGCTTCCGCGATGAAGCCGGACTGCCCCCGCGGCAGTGGCTCATCAAGCAACGCCTCGACCGCGCCCGCCACTTGCTCGAATCCAGCGACCTGTCGGTCGATCAGATCGCCGCCGACGTCGGCTTCGCCACCTCCGCCTCCCTGCGCCATCACCTCAACACCGAACTCGGCGTCTCACCGCTTGCCTACCGGCGCACCTTCCAGGGGCAGGGAGGCCTCGACGACGTGGCGTGATCCGGGCGGGCCTCGCTCGCGACGGCGCCATGTTCGGCGGTGAACTTTGCCGACATTGGAGCAGCTCAGCGCATTGATCGTGAGGGCGCGGCCCGTATGGCGCCCGGCTTCGACCCACTGAGGCCTGTCCCGGGCCCGGCCCAGCAGGGTCGGTCCGGTCAGTCGGCCGCTGACGTCAGCCCGACCCGGTAGGCGAGGACGACCGCCTGGACCCGGTCGCGCAGGCCGAGTTTGGCCAGGATCCGCGAAACGTAGGTCTTGACCGTCTCGGGGGTGATGAACAGCGCCGCGGCGATCTCCGCGTTCGAGAGCCCCTCGGCGATCTGCCGGAGCACGTCCAGCTCGCGGGGGGCCAGCGCGCGCACGACTTCTTCCCTGGCTGCCGACCGGGAGGTGCCGGCCGGCCGCAGGTGTTCGGCGAAGTGACCTATGAGGTGGCGGGTGACGGCGGGCGCCAGCAGAGCCTCGCCCCGGGCGACCGTCCGAATCCCGTTCACCAGCTCCGCGGGAGGCGCGTCCTTGAGGAGGAAGCCGCTGGCTCCGGCCCGCAGCGCGTCGTAGACGTAGGCATCGACGTTGAACGTGGTGACGACCAGCACCTTCGGCGGGACCCCGGCATCGGGACCGGCCAGTTGCCGGGTCGCCTGGATGCCGTCGAGCAGGGGCATCCGGATGTCCATCACCACCACGTCGGGCCGCAGCCGGCGTGCGGCTTCCACCGCCTCGTGCCCGTTCTCGGCCTCCCCGACGACCTCGATGTCGGGCTGCGCGGAGAAGATGGTGACGTAGCCGGTCCGCACCAGTGCCTGGTCGTCGCAGACGAGAACACGGATGGGTTGCGGCGCATCGCTCACGGGGTCACTCCTGAACGGGCTTGGACGGAATCGTTGCGCGGACCTCGAACCCGCCCTCGGGCCGGGGGCCGGCGTCCAGTTCACCATCGAGCATCGACACCCGTGCACGCAGCCCTGCCAGGCCTCGTCCGCCCGCCGGGCCACGCCTTTGCGTGACCGGTAGGGTCACCGGGGAGGCGGCGGGTGCGTCGGTCGTCACCTTGATCTCGACGTGCTCCTCGCGGTGGTGGACCAGGACGTGTGTCATCTGCCCGGACGCGTGCTTCATCGCGTTGGTGAGCGCCTCCTGCACCACGCGGTACGCGGCCAGCTCCTCGTCCACGGACCGTGCCCGCCGCTCGCCCTGCTCACTGAACTCGACCGGCCGGCCCGACCTGCGGGCCTGTTCGACCAGGTCCACCACCCGGCCCAGGGTCGGAGCCCGGGTCGCACGCGCCGGATCGGCGACCGCGGACTCACCGGTCGCCTCCAGCACGCCGAGCAGGTACCGCAGCTCCGTCAGGGCCCGACGGCCGGTGTCGCTGACGGCCGTCAGTCCCTCCCCGGCCCGTTCCGGCGAGGACGTGAGCAGGAACTGCGCCGCGTCGGACTGGACCACCATGGCCGTCACGTGGTGTGTGACCACGTCGTGCAGTTCGCGGGCGATCCGTGCCCGCTCGGCGGCCGTGGCCACCTCGGCGGCCAGCCGCCGCCGCTCCACCTCTTCCGCACGCCGCACCCGCACGGCACTCCCCACCAGCCAGATCGCGGCCAGAGTCAGATAGAACGCGAGATATTCCGGGATCTCCTGCGGTGAGCCGAGGTGATGCAGGACGACGGCCAGTACGGCGTAGGCCGCACTCGCGGCGACGGTCACGGCGCGGCGCAGGCCGACCTGATTCGCCCCGGCGGAGTACAGGGCGAGATACAGCCCCACACTCGCGAACGTCGTCGCGAAGCCCAAAGCCTGGTGCACGGCGAACGCGCCTGCCACGACGGCCAGACAGGCGGCGGGCCACCGGCGGCGGGCCGCCAGCGGCAGGGTCTGAGCCAGGGTCAGCCCGACGCTCAGCGCGTTCGCGGGCCGTTCGGGCAGATCGCCGATCTGCCCTCCGATGTTCGCCAGGGTCGGCACGAATGCCAGCAGGGTGAGCACCAGAGCAAGGACGCCGTCCTTGACGGAGGCATCCCGCTCGCTCCACCAGTCACGTGGTGCCCGGAGCAGCGGGGGACGCCAGGGCGCCTGACGGGACTTCACTTCCGTTTCCTCCAGTCTGCCTGTCTCAGTGCCCGGCCCGCCGCCGGGGCCGCAGACCGCCGCTCCGGTGGGCGAGGACGGCCATCGAGACAGTGATCAGTACGCTGATGACGACGGGCACGATCGACGTCTCCAAGCCGAAGCCGCCACCGGTCAGCAGGGCGGAACCATGGACGTCGACGGTATACAGACCTTCGGGGGTGTGTCCGGAGACCGGGATGCCGAGCAGCTGCTCGACAGTGTTCCAGGCGAAGTGCAGACCCGCGACGAACCAGATATTACGCCGCCACAGGAACGCGGCACCGAGCATGGCGCCCGCCTCGAGAGCGATCGCCACCGCGCTCCACCCACTGGCTTCCGGAGCCCCCAGGTGGGCGACGCCGAAGAACAGCCCGGTGATCGCGACGGCGGCCCGGCTGCCCCACAACTGCTCCAGAGCCTGTAGGGCGAGACCGCGGAACAGCAGCTCCTCGGTGACCGCGGCACCGATCTGCACCATGACCGCGGACCACACGACCGACACGAAGCCGTTGCCCGCCCAGGAGAACGAGTAGCCCCCGAGAGCCGTGATCAGGAGTGCGGAGACGAGGATGAAGCCCAGACCGATCCCGCCGCCGAGCAATACCTCCCGGCCGGCCCCACGCCGGGCGATCTCCGGCGTGGGGCGTCGTGCGACGAAGCGCATGACCGCCCAGTACACGGCCACCGCGGCAGCCGCTCCCAGCGCCGGCACCGGACCGGGGCCCGTCGCGGTCAGGCCCGAGACGAGACCGACACCGACCATGCCCGTCAGCATCCAGCCGAGTGGAGAGCGAACGATCCGGCCGAAACGGCCGCCCCGGCCGTCGCCCTCGTCGCCCGGGCCGGATCCTGCGCCGTGCGGTGCCGTGGATGTCGTGCCCATCGTGGTCTCCTCCTGTGGTGGTGGTCGCACCGGTGGCGACCTGACCGCCACGCTAGGGATCCGCCGACGTCCGGGAGTCACCCCCACATGGACAATCCCTGTAGCTCTCAAGGGGGATGTGCGACTCCCGCCCGCCCGTCCGAGGCAGGTACCGAGGGCGTGGTCGATCTGGCGGACCGTTCCGCGCCATGGAGCGGATCCGGTAGCGCATCCCGCATGACGCTGGTGCAACTGAGGTACGACGAAAGGCATTTCATCGGGCTTGTACCTGCCGATTGGCAGGTACAGCCCCTGTTCCGAGCTACCCGCGCGATGCCCTCGTCATCGGGTACGAGAACGAGCTGCTCGACCCCCTCTACGTCACCGTTTCCGCCCACCACGCCTGACTCCCGTTCCGGCCGCGCCGTCCGAATTCTGCCCGCCTCGTCGCCTTCTCGGCCGGGACGGGCGCTTCCACGCTCCGGCCTGTAGCCCAAGGACCAGTACCCCGCCCTGACTTGGCCTGCCGTCCGCATCTTTGGCTGCAGCCTGCGTTCTGCCCGCCCCCCCCGCCGGACCTCCATCGCCCCGACGGACAGCGCCCGGCCTGCTGGGCACCCCCCGGGCGGCAGCCTGGAGCCGGCACGCGCACGGGGGCGGTCTTCTTCGCGAAGCCTCCGCCTCAAGCGGCGCCGCCGCGGTCCGGGTGGCTTTGTTCAGGTCGAGCCGTTCGCAGGGCCGGGGTGCCCGTCACGCGGGCGTGGCGTTGCCGGCCGGAGGCCGGCGGAGCAGGTGCAGACAGACGACCGAGGCGACGACGGCCCGCCGTTCGCAGGCTTCCAGGCGGGGGGCCATGTCGAGGGCGTACTGCTGCAACCCGAGCCAGGCGTCGATGGTGCTCACCGTGACCCGGGCGAGAATCTCCCGTTCCGGGCCGCGTTGCGGATCGGTCCGCGCAAGGTGCCATTCGCTGGACAGGCCGCCCCGGCGGATCAGGAGCAGGGGGCGTTTCTGCCCGGTCTGCAGGCTCAGCTGCCGGGTTTTGACGAGTCCTTGGGCAGCGGCGGTGCCGACCTGCTCGTTTCCTGTGCCGGTGAAGTGGAACCGCACCGCTCCGAACGGCCCGAAGCGGGACCGCTTGGTGATGCCGGCGATGAACTCGCCGGACGTTTTCGTGATCAGCCAGTGTGAGTCGTCGATGTGCGTGACATGGGCGAGCCGCTCTCCTTCCACGGTGGACAGGGTCAGCACAGGTCCCCCGTATCTGCGCCACCGGGAACGCTTCGGCTGCGCCACCACGACAGTTTCCAGCTCGAACAGACCGGGCTGCGGCATCGGCCGTCCTCCCCCTGCAGGGCTTCCCCTCAACCGAGTGCGTCCACAGTGACCGAGAACCAGCCCGATTCCCATCCCGCAGCAGGAGAACGGCGAGCGACACGGGACACGCTCCAGCACATCACCGGAGCAGCCGCAGCGCACGCCGTCAGCCCCGGGCTGTTGAAGCTCTTTGAAAATGGCTCTGCCCGGATCGCAGTTGGCTTTGGCTGGCCAGGGCGGCAGCCTCGAGCGGGGTGGTTGGCTCGTAAGCTCAGTTGGCCAGAGCTCCCGGCCGCTTGTCGGGGCGCGCCGGTTCGAATCCTGCCGAGTCTGCGAAACACGGGCCAGCCGCGCTTGTACTCCGGCCGGGCGGCACGATGCACTCCAAGTCGACACAAGATCATTTACGCAATCGCGGCCAGAGCCATTTTCGAAGAACTTCATCAGGACCAGCCGCCCGGGGCTGCTCGCCGGGCGGAACACCGTGCCCCGCGCGTGATTCACCGCCTCGCACCCGCGCCCGTGACGGCGGCTGAACGGCAAGGTTGCGAACGCCTGGTGTCACTGTGCCGGCCGGGAGACGGTCCGTCTCGATCGTGAGAAGGACGTTCAGGCCTGGCGATCGTGCGCTCGACAACGTAGCGGAAGAAAGCCGGGCCAGTGCCGTGTGGTTGGCCCGGCTTTCCGGCTGCTCCCGCAGGACGGAACCGGCAGCAGCCCGACATGATCGGCCGGACAAGTCCTGGCCGAGTACGCCACGGCAGCACAGAGCAGCCGTCACCCTCGGCCATCCGCATGCGCGAGGCCCGCGACGGCGGCTCACCGCACACGTGCAAGCGGTGTCCCGGCTTGTGAGCCGGGGCACCGCCATCCCCTCTGACCGCCGATGCCGTCTGCGGCCCACTGGCGATGCCACGACGAGGAGACGCAGTGTCACCCGCCCAGCCAGCCCCTCGGCCCCAACAGGCCCCGGGCACACGCCCCACCACTCCCGGGCGAACCTGTCGGCAACCGCTGGCACCTCGACCGACCTGGCAAAACGTCTTCCTCGAACCGCGGTACGACCCGGCGATCCAACAGGACATCGACGCAGACCTCGAGGTGGGACAAGAGATCACCCAACCACGAAGACGAGGCGGCGGTTCGCCGGTCCGCTGTGTCACTTCTCGGCGCAGGGCGGCTCGTAATCGAGTTGCGGGATGTACTTGTGCCACAGGGCCGGTGTCAGCAGGTTCCCGGTGGCTCGGCACACATAGTCGACGGAGGCTTGGGTGGACAGCGGCAGGATGCGTACGGTCTTCTCACCGTCGCCGATGAAGAGGAAGCGCCCGTTCGGTGAGAACGTCACCGCGTTCACGTAGTCGACGACGCCCGTCACCGGCAGTCCGTGGGCCCGCGCGAGGCCCTGCTCGTCGATGTCCCATAGCCGGATCGCGCCGTCGAAACTGCCGCTGACCAGAGTGTGTCCGTCTGGACTGAAGGCCAGGGTGTAGACGGTGTCCTTGTGGCCGGTGAGCGCCGGACCCACCTGTCTGGGGTGCGTGGGGTCGGTGACATTCCACAGGCGGATGGTGCCGTCGTTGCCGGAGGCCGCGAGGGTACGGCCGTCCGGGCTGAGGACGACTGTCTGGAGCGGGTCCGCACTGGCACGCAAGGGCGTACCCAGGGCTGCCGGGCGGGTGGGCATGGCGATGTTCCACAGGCGGAGAGTGCCGTTCTGCGCCGCGGTGGCAAGTGTGCGGCCGTCCGGGCTGATCGCCAGACGGTCGATCTCGCCTGCCTGGGTGTCCAAGGGTGGCCCGAGGGACGTGGGGTGTACGGGATCGGAGACGTCCCACAGCCCGACCGTGCCGTCGCCGTTGGCACCTGCCAGGGTGCGCCCGTCCGGGGTGAACTCGACGGAAAGGAAGTTTGCCCGAGGATTGTGGAGCGGCTCGCTCAGCGGCTTGGGCCTGGCTGGTTCTGTGACGTCCCAGAGCCTGATGTCGGGTCCGGCCGCGACGGCCAGGTTCTTGCCGCTGGGACTGAAGGCGACCCAGTTGACGTACCGTGCGCTGCCTCGGATGGATGCGCTGACCGGTCTGGGGGCGAGCGGGTCCGTGACGTCCCAGAGACGGACGGTGTTGTCCTCGGAGCCCGAGGCGAGCAGGTCTCCATCGGGGCTGACGTCCACGGTGTTGACGTAGCTGGTGTGTCCGGTGAGGATCGTGCGTGGGATCGTCCACAGGCGGACGGTGTGGTCGGCGCTCGCACTGGCGAGCATGGTGCCTGTCGGGTCGAGGGCCAGACCCAGTACGTGCCCGGTGTGGCCGCTCAACGCCGGCGTGAGATTCCAGGAGTCGTCCGGAGACGTCACGTTCTCGAGCCAGATGATGTTGTCGTCTCCGCCGTAGGCCATGAGGTTGCCACTGCGGGAGAAGGCCACGGTGTTGACGACGTTGTTGCTGCGCGGGCTGTACAGCGCGGTCGGCTTGGAGGGGTTCGTGACATCCCATAGATGGGCGGTCTGATCGCTTCCGGCGGCGGCGAGGGTGCGGCCGTCCGGGCTGAAGGAGACCGCCTGGGCGGAGCCCGGGAGGCCGGCCTTGAAGGAGATGTCGGCCGTCCGGCCGGTGGCCGATGGTTGTCGTCGGTCTGCCACCTTCCACAGCCGCACTGTTGCGTCGCTTCCGCCGGACGCCAGCAGCTTGCCGTCCGGGCTGAAGGCCACGCCGTTCACCTCGCCCGCAGAGCCGCGGAACGGCTTGACGAGGGGGCGGAGGTGCCCGGGGTCGGTGGTGTTCCACAGACGGACCAGGCCGTCCTGTCCCGCGATGGCCAGGGTGTGTCCGTCCGGACTGAAGGCGAGCGCTTTGACAGCGCCGGAACCGTCGGCGGAGGCGACGCCCGAGCGGTCCGGGTGACTGGGATCGCGGACGTCCCAGAGACGTACGGTGCCGTCCTCGCCGGTGCCGGCCAGAAGGTGTCCGTCGGGGCTGAAGGCGAGGGCCCGTACCGAGCCCTCGGGACCGCGCAGTGCGGGACCCAGTGGGGCCGGGTGGTCCGCAGGGGCGGTGTTCCAAAGTCGGATCGTGCCGTCGTCGCCAGCGCTGGCCAGCACCCGTCCGTCGGGGCTGAAGTCAACGGCGTTCACCCGGTCCGTGTGGCCGGTCAGCACGGTGGCCAGCGGCACGTTCTGGGCGCTGAGCAGGTGGGTTTCTGTCGACGCGGCTGCTGACATCCGGTGTGCAACCAGATCCAGCTGGGCGGCCAGCGATGCGTCGGTCGCGCGCACTTGGTCGGCTTCAGCCCTGATTTGGCCGAGGATCGCGATGTTGCGTTCGTGCTGCGCCGTGTCACGTTGCTGGAAGGCAATGGCAGCCGAGAGCGCGGCAAGCACGGCAAGCACGGTCAGGCCAGCGACGACACCCTGGCGGATTCGGCGCGCACGGTGGCGCTGACGTACCGATGCGGTCAGAAACGCCGAGACGACCGGGCCGAGTTCGCCGGTGCCCCGGTCGTCGGCCAGCGCGCGGGCTTCGTCAAGTCTGTGGCCGCGATACAGCAGCCCGGGGTCGCGATCGGCTTCCTGCCAGGCGTCGGCTGCTTCGTCCAGCCGCTGGCGGGCCATATACCGGGCACGGTGGGCCTCGATCCACTCCCGCAGTTGTGGCCAGGCACGCAGCAGCACCTCGTGGGTGATGGTGACGGTGTCCTGCTCCCGGGTCAGAAGCCGCCCCCGGGTGAACGTTTCGATCACCTCGGCCGCTTCGTCGGCGTGCCCGCCGTGGCCCAGCAACTCGGTATATCGGGCCGGGCGGCGTGTGTCCTGGGTGGCGTCACCGAATTTCACCAGCCGCAGGAATACCGACTGCGCCGTCTGCTGTGCCTGGGGGGCCAGCCGGTCGAAGCAGCGGTCTGCTTCCGTCGTCAAGCTGTGCGCGATGCCGCCGGTCGATTCGTACCCGTCCACGGTGAGGACGTGGCCTGCCCGGCGCAGCCAAGTGGCCCGCAGCGCGTGGGCGAGCAGCGGCAGCCGACCGATTTCGTAGGCGTCGTCCGTTCCCTCGAGATCCTTGCTCTGTTCCTGCACGCCGAGGTCGCGCAGCAGGACCGGGACCAGACCCGGTTCGACGTCCAGCCCGACTGCACGGGCGGGATGGAGGATTGCCTCCCGCACTCCGGTTCGGGACAGCGGCCCGACGATCACTTGGTTGCGTTCCACCGCGTGCAGTAGTGCTGGGTGGGCGGCGCACTGGGTGTAGAAGTCCGAGCGCAGGCCAAAAATGACAAGGCTGACGGGTGGTTCGCCGTCAGGGCTCATGTCCGCCAGGCTCACGGCGGCGTCCAGGAAGTCCCGCCGCTCCCGCTGGTCGGTGCACAGCGTGAACAGTTCCTCCAACTGGTCCACGACCAGTACCAAGCGCCGTTCCCGGCCGGCTTCGGCACCGTCCGCCGCGAGCGCTCGGCGCAGCACGTCCGGCCGCCACACAGGAGCGTCCGAACCGTCGCCGGGCGCCCCTTGACTCCAGGATGTCACCTCTGCCAGGCAGGTACCGAGGGCCGCCATCGGATGCGCGGTCGGGGTCAGCCATTTGCGAGGCCAGCAGGCCGAGCCCGGCAGGGCGCCTCGAGCGATCTCGGCCAGGAGCCCAGCGCTGAGCACCGAGGACTTCCCGGCTCCGGAGGGCGCGACGACAACCAGTGCCCCGCCCACCGCAAGGCAGGCGTCCAGCCGGACGAGCAGTTTGGCTACCAGCGCGTCCCTGCCGAAGAACCACTGCGCTTGTTCGGCGCTGAATGCTGAGAGGCCTGGATAAGGGCATTGCTCAGAGACTGCTGCGGTGTGCACACGGCGGGCCGTGCGCACACCGTCCTCGTAGTGCAGATGCATGTCCCGTTCTGACATGTATAGATCGCGCCGCGCCTGGTAGATCCTGGCTCGTTCCGATGCGTGCGCCTCCAACAGAACTTCTTCTCCGCGCGGGGGCAGTCTGTCGGCGGGACTCATGACTCGTGGATGTGCTGGTCATGCCCGGCCTGGAACACCCGGCCGTGTCCGGATGCCTCGGCGCGGAACTCGTGAGATCCGGTGCGGGAGCCGTCCCCGTGGCGCAGGAGAGGGGTGATCTCCTCGTCGATCAGCCGCCGCAGTTCGTCCACCAGCGAGGGATCGTCTCGCAGAAGTGCGTTCAGACGGGACCGCCAGGCTGCGACGAGCTGCGATTCCGCGTTCTCGTCCCCGGCTCGGCGGGCCGTCTGTACGCGGTTTCGGCATTCCACCAGTGCCGCGTCCACCCGGCTCGCCTGCTGCGGGCGGATCCGACGCCACCAGGCGACGAGGGCTGTCCGAGCCTGTTGCCACGTTTCGGTGGTCATAGCGCCCACCAAGGCAGTGGCTGCCGACGATACGATCGCGTCCATCGTCATCAACCCCGCTATGTCCTGTGTGCTACCAATGTATCAAGTCGGGCATTTTCAGGGCCATTTCGTTGAAGCGTGAAAGACGTGAGCTGTTCCGGAAGTGGGGCCGTGTGCGTCACTGTCAGGCCCGACACCGACTCGGATACGAGCACGGCCCGGCTCGAAGACGGCCTGCTCGGGACGCTGCCGTTCCGGCTCCCCGGCGAAGCGGAGTGGGAGTACGCGGTGAACAGGCCCGTCCAGTGAGAGGGCGCGGTGCGCCACGAGTTCCTGCACGTGCTGGGATTCCACCACTCCCACCAGAACCTGGCATTGTTTGGGTTGCCACATTCGAGCCATGGAATTATTGAATTGAGAATCATGGTCTGCCTCTTCGGTCGGCATCGGATCTGGGTGAAGCGACAGCAAGGGGTAGTGGATTTGGGGTCGAGGGGATTTGGCGTGCGTGATCACGCCTCATTCTGTTGGATCCCGGATCGGGGCGGGCGTGTGAGCCTGCCCAATAGTGCTCGATCTTGGGCTGTGATCTTTGAGGTTCGTGACAGAGTGGGTGCCTAAAGCAGCGAAGTCGACCGACCCTGCCACAGGAGTTTTCCTGTGTCCGCACGCAGTGCGTTGCCGGGTGCGGGCTGCCGAGGTGAAGGCGGGGCGCGCCGCTGGCCCGGCCGTGCTCGGCCTCCGGATGTGGTCTTCGGCGTCGTTTCGCACTGCAGGCGCAGGCGCTCGCGGGGGCGCGAGCGGGGCGTCATTGGGGACCTGGAAAGCGTCAAGCCGACCTATAGCGAACATGCACAGCAGGGCCATCGCCCGAGTGGTGATCAAGGGTTTCGGATGCTGTGCTGGATTAAGGACTCATGAGTACCCACATTCTCTCGAAACTTTTACAGCCGCCGGGCATCGCTGATGCTGGCTGCTGATTTCGGAAGGTGGGACGACGATGGCAGTGTCTCAGTGGCGAAAACTCGTCGATCATGTCCAGAGTGTCCCTGAGGGCATCTATGAGACAAATCTGCCCGGGACCGGCTACAACAACCGGACCCAGTTCGGAAGGCAATTCGGCGAAGACGGGCAGCCGTGGTGCGTCATGTTCGACTGGGACATGTACGCGGACGTGAGTCTTGAGCACCTCGTGCCCAAGACCAACAACGTCACCGCCTTCAGCGAATGGGCGCGCGTTCGCGGTCAATGGTCCGAGTACCCCTCGATCGGGGCGTGGGCCAACCTCTCCGAAGGCAGACACACCGAACTCGTGGTCGGCTTCGACGCGACACACGTCCACACCAAAGGCGGCAACACCGTGGCCGCGGATGCGGTGGATGCCGGTCAGGGAAACGGTGTCTACTCACACCGGACCGAGCGCAGGAGCTCCAAGGTCGTCGGCTACTTCGCGCCCAGGTTCGAGGACAGCTGTCCTCCCACGGCTGACCCGGACGACCACCGGGGCGGCACAGCCATGGAATCCTGGCTCTGGCCCGGGACAGCACTGCCTGCTGAGGAGAGCGCGGTGGCCGCCTCAGACGTGGTGTTCGGGGCGCGCAATACTTCGGTGCGGACCGTCCAGGGCGCCCTGGCAAAGGAGGTCGGGCTCGACTACGCCGCCGCGCCTGGGACGTTCGGACCGCGTACGAAGGCGGCAGTCGCGGCGTTCCAACGCAAGCTGGGCCTGACCGGCGCCGATGCGGACGGGGTGTTCGGCCGCTACTCGCTCACCGAACTGGGCCGTCGGCAGAGCTTCGTCGTCCGCGGGCTGGACTTCTTCGACGGCCGGCATCAGCCGGACGATGACGCAGAGGCTTCGGAGGCACGGAGTGTCAAGGGCTACACCGCAATCCCGCTCAAGGCTGTGGCCTTCGGTCATGTAACGGATGGCAGCACCACGGCCGCTGCCAAGGAGGCATGTCGAATCCTCGGCGTGCCGCAGACCCACTGGGTGCCGGGCATCCTCGTTGCGGCCAAGCGTGAGTCGTCCTACAACTTCAACGCGGTCAACGCCTGGGACAGCAACGCCAACGGCCCCACGCAGAGCGACGGCCACCCGCTCAACTGCTCGCGTGGCGTCCTCCAGGTGATCCCGCCGACGTTCGCTGCGTACCACCACCCTGGTACCTCGAACGAGATCTACGACGGCGTCGCCAACATCTGCGCCGCCATGCATTACGTGATGGTCCGCTACGGCGTCTATCTCGACGGATCGAATCTTGCAGGCCGTGTCCGTCAGTTCGACCCCACCCGCCGACCCCGCGGGTACTGATTACCAGCCGCCGAAGGAATGTTCCTCATGTCCAAGGTCGTAATCCTGTCTCAGGTCAAACCCGGTGCACACAACGACAGCGTTCTGGTCGTCCAAAAGGCCCTGGCGGCAGCCGTGGGGCTCGACTTCAGCTCGGGTCCCGGAGTCTTCGGCAGACTCACCCAGGATGCGTATGCCAAATGGCAGCGTCACCTCGGCTTCTCAGGCGCACAGGCGGACGGAATCCCGGGAGAGGTATCGCTCAAGAAGCTCGGCGACCGCTTCGACTTCAGGGTCAGCCTCAACGGCCACCAGCCACCTGGCCCTTCGGGTGGTCGGGCGACTTCCCCGGTACCCGAGCACCACGTCACCTACCGCTTCGGGATCAAGAACCCGCGCTACATCGCCGGCTACCACACCGGGGACGATTATGCCGCGCTGGAGGGGACCACTGTGGTCGCCGTCCGCAACGGTACGATCCAGTGGTCGAACGGCAATGGGGGCGCGTACGGCAACTGGATCGGTCTTCAAGCCGACAACGGCCGGGTCTACGTCTACTGCCACCTCTCGCAGCGAGGCGTCCACCCGGGCCAGTCGGTCAAAGCGGGCCAGAAGGTCGGCAAAGTAGGCAGGACCAGCAGTACCGGCAACGTCACCGGCCCACACCTCCACTTCGAGGACCACCCGGCGGGCCCGTTCGTCTACGCCCAGTGCCGCAAGCCATCGTGGTGAACAGCCCACGGGAAACGGTCACCGGCGATTCACATGCCGCCGAGGGCCGCCCGCTGTTCGGGCGGCGTCCCCTCAGTTTCGGCGCTCCTCGGGCCGTGGCGGTGTGAGGATCTTCTGCGCCGTCAGCCGGTACGTGTCCGGTGCCGTCGAGCCTGGAGCGCGGAGTGGACCGCCTGCGCATCGTCGATGCCTCGGTCTTCCCCCGCATGCCCGGAATCTTCATCGCCACCCCCATCTACGTGATCAGCGAGAAGGCGAGCGACGTGACCCTCGCAACCGCGCAAGGAGAATTGCGATGAGCAAGCAGCGACGCACCGCTCGACGTTCTGCGGACGGACACCGCACGTCACTGCCCTGGCGGGTCGTCACCGCCGGCGCCGAATACGTGGACCGGCGCCTCGGTTGGGACAGACTGCCCGTCATACCGGGCCTGCTGACGTTCCTCGGACTGCGCGTCACATTGCGGCAGAAGAATCTCCACGACACCGGCCGGCTGCCCTCGGTCAACCTACCCGATCCCGCGCCCCCCTCCGAGACCCACAAGGTCAACCGGACCCCCGACGGCAGCCACAACGACCTCGACGAGCCGCGTATGGGCATGGCGGGCACCCGCTTCGGCCGGAACATCCCGCTGGACCGGATCGCCCCGGCCACACCCGAGGACGTACTGTCCGCGCCCAGCCCGCGCGAGGTCAGCCGCGCCCTGCTCAGCCGCGACGAGCTCACCCCCGCCGAATCGGTCAACTCCCTGGTCGCCGCCTGGCTTCAGTTCATGGTCCGAGACTGGTTCAGCCACGGGACCAGTCCCACGGAACGGCCCTGGGAAGTACCCCTCATGGACGACGACCCATGGCCGGAACACCCCATGCGGATCATGCGGACACCGGGCGACCCGACCCGCGACCCGCAGGCACCCCCCGGAACGCCCGACACCCGCGTCAACGTGTCCTCCCACTGGTGGGACGCCTCGCAGATCTACGGGACGAACGAGACAGCGCAGCGTCTGATGCGCACCGGTGAGCTGGGCAAGCTGCATCTGTGGGATGACGAGCAGTCCCCGATCCCCTCGGATCCCTCCCGGGACCCTTCGCACATCCCCGGCTTCTGGCTGGGCCTGGCCATGATGCACGACCTGTTCGCCCGTGAGCACAATGCGATCTGCGACCACCTGCACGGCGCGTACCCGTCCTGGAACGACGAGGAGCTCTTCCAGCGGGCCCGGCTCGTCAATGCCGCGCTCCTCGCCAAGATCCACACCGTGGAGTGGACACCGGCCGTGATCAGCCACCCCACCACCGTCAAGGCACTGCGCGCCAACTGGTGGGGCGTCGCGGGCGAGCGTGTCCACAACCTCTTCGGCCGGATCAGCGACAGCGAGGTCGTCAGCGGCATCCCCGGCGCCGAAACGGACCACTACGGCGTCCCGTACTCCCTCACCGAGGAGTTCGTGGCTGTCTACCGCATGCACCCGCTCATCCGCGACGAGTGGCATCTGCGCTCCGCCGCCGACGACGCGAGCCTGCGCCACTGCACTCTCCGCGACATCTCGGGCCCCGGGGCGCTGAAGGTCCTGGAGACCACCGGAATGCCCGACCTGCTCTACAGCTTCGGCACACTCCACCCCGGACTGGTCACCCTGCACAACTTCCCCAAGTTCCTTCAGGAGTTCGAGCGCCCCGACGGACAGCTGCAGGACCTCGCAGCCACCGACATCCTCCGCTGCCGGGAGCTGGGCGTCCCCCGCTACAACGAGTTCCGCCGACTGCTGCGCCTCAGGCCCGCCGCGGACTTCCTGGAACTGACCGAGAACCGGGAGTGGGCCGAGCAGATCCAGTGGCTCTACGACGGCGACATCGAGAAGGTCGACCTCATGGTCGGGCTGTACGCGGAGAAACTGCCGGCCGGATTCGCCTTCAGCGACACGGCGTTCCGCATCTTCATCCTGATGGCCTCGCGGCGGCTGAACAGCGACCGCTTCTTCACCGAGTACTACACCCCCGAGGTGTACTCCAAGGCCGGTATGGCCTGGATCGACGACAACTCCATGATCACGGTGCTGCTGCGCCACCACCCGGAGCTGCGTACGGCTCTGGCGGGGCTGACGAACGCCTTCGTGCCGTGGAACACAGCCGGAAGGACGATGACTTGACATGGCGGCCACGGACAGGTCCCACGACGAATGGGATCGCCAGGTCGCGGAGGCAGCGGCACGGTACGGCAGGACCGGCGACGAGCGGCGGACCGTTGAGCGGCAGCAGGACGCCGGGGTCGCCTTCCCGGACTCGGAGGAGGCACTCGCGGAGTGCGGCCCGGCTGCTGGACCGTCAGGCGGTTCCCGCCTCCATGGTGGGGGAGGCGGTCCGGGCGGAACCGCTGGAGGCGACCGCCGCGAATGAACGCACCCTCGGGGTGTCCAGGGACCTGCACGCCTGGAGCTTTCTGCCGCGCGGACCAGGGCGACCCGTACGGTCGCCCGGATCTCGGTGCGGGAGAACGGCCGTGAGCCGCATGTCGGCACCGGCTTCCTGGCGTCGCCGAACCTGCTGCTGACCAACCATCACGTGCTCCCCGACGCAGAGGCCGCCCGGCAGAGCTTCGTGGCCTTCGACGCCCAGGTCACCGTCGACAACAGACCCCAGTTGCCGGCGCGGTTGGAGCTCGACCCGGACGGGTTTTTCGCGGCGGACCAACGCCTCGACTTCGCCCTGGTGCGCGTCGCCCCCGGCCCGGACCTGCGGGCTGCGGGCTGCGGGGGAGACGTTCGGCTGGAACCGGCTCAGCGCCTGCCTCAGGTTCGGCCATGACGTGCCTTCCAATCTGGCTCGCCTCTTCCACCGATCCGACCGATCTCCCCAGCGCGCAGACGCGTTGACCAGCATGCTGGAGGGCCGACGCGCCCTTCGGACCGCTCAACTGCCGGAGATGCGCCGGAATCGCGCCAGTGGGATTCTGTTTGGAGTGGAAGTAGCCCCCACTGGGCGGCACTCCACCCCCTCCAGTCCGCATCGAGCCCAACTGTGACTTCAAGGGAGAGGTGTGCGATGAGGCTTGGGCGTTGTTTGGTGGCTGCGGCTCTCTTGACCCCCACTGCCTTCATTGGGTTGGTGGAGCCGGCCGAGGCGGCCACGCTCCACCGCGTTACCGTCAAGGGATTTCTGCGAGTCCATGACGAGGCCGGACTTTTTGCATCCGGGGAAACCAAGACCCGTAATCTCGACAGGACGTTCGAACTTACGCACGCTAGACCTGGAACCTCGTGGTTGATCTCGGTATGTGCTGACCATGAGACCAGGGGCGATTTGAGCATCCGGCTGCGACTCAGAGGTGAACAGGTTACCTCCACTGTGAAGCTCTCCCTGTACGAGTGGGAGGAGTGCGATCGCACCGATCTCGAAGATGTAGCCACTCCCGCTCCCCGACGGATCGACAACGGCGGAGAAGTGCGGTATCTCCTCACGGCGGAAAACCAGGAGACCAGCGACGACAGCGCCCATGCGAATTTTTCCGTGACTCACGACTTCGGAGCGCCCACGGAACCCACGACTGTGACCGCTACCAGACAGGTCGATCGACTGAGCGGCCTGCGTCAGGTTCACATAACCTGGGGTGACACGAGTGCCGACGAAAAGGGCTACGAGATCCAGAACATCGCCACGCCCGATCAAACTCGTCGAGTGGGACCGAACAGGGAATTTTATGACTGGCCCCTGCCGCCCCGTGAACTGCAGTGTTTCCGAGTCCGTGCGCTAGGCGACCCGACACCATCGGACTGGTCGGCCTTGGTGTGTGCGTGAGGGCCGCCAGTGGCTGCCCGACCCGGACGGTCGCCCAGCCGGTCCTGGCTTACAGGGAGATCTCCTACAACGCCAAGGGCGACACCTCCCTGGCGGCCGTCCGCCCGAAGAACGGCACCTCACTGGCCGACAAGAAGGAATACCAGCGCGTTGCCGAGTGTCTGGGTGACGTCTACCGCGCCGACTTCCTTCCCCTCACCCCCGCCAAACCGGTACACCTGTCCGCCCTCGGCCAGCGGGTCGCCACCACCGCCAAGAACACCGAGATCCTGTGCCTCGTGGCCAAGGACGAGGCAACCGCCGACCGTGCCGCGGCAAAGTTGCGCTCCGTCGTGGCCGACGACGCGCCGACCTTCGACGGCACGAAAGTGACCGTCGAGAAGGGCGAGCAGCCCGTGGTCCGGGCGGTCGTCCCGGACACCGGCACACAGCGGCCGGGCCGGCTGATCCAATCCAACATGGAGCTGTGGATGGCCGTCACAAGCTCCGAGTTCTGACGAACCAGGCGCCTCACCGCCGAAGCACCGGACGTGCTCGGGACTCGCGGCCGGCGGACGTCGTCCGGTATCAGAGTCCGGTGGCCCGGACGATCGATGCGGCGATCTGCGACGGCGACGCCGTGACCGTACGACGCCAGGACAGCGCCGCTCGCGGTGCCATCGTCGCCGCGCCCTGGACGACGAGGCCACCATCAAGGTCCTGCGCCGACAGGACGGTCAGGTGTGGCCGGTGCCTCGCAACTCCGCCTATCAGCCGATCCCCGGCGACCAGGCGCAGATTCTCGGCAAGGTCGTCGGCGTCCTGCGCCTCCTCGGAACATCCCAGCCTGTCCAGCCCGGCCGGGACGAAGAGTTCGGCCAGCTGCACACCGACCACTTCGCCGTCTGGGACCGATCCCGCGCCTACGCGACCGCCGTCCGCGCGCTGCTGCGGGCCCGCACCTGACACCGCTCCATTCGGACGAAGTCGCCTTCTTCTGCGGCGGCTTCACCTCCAGGTTGCGTGCACCGGGGGACGGGTGCGGCACCTTGGACGCAGGCCCGGTTCGTCACTCCCCCGTGGCGGCAAAGCGCGCCCCTCTACGTGGCCGACGGCTCCGGCGAAGAGGTCTCCTCGAGGACCTGCCGCAGATCTGCGTACATCCGCAGCCGTACATCGGCAGAAGACTGCCCGGCTTCAGATCTCGGTGCTCGATCTTCTTCTCATGGGCATGGGCGAGTGCGGATGCCAGCGGCCCGCCGACGCGGGTGACGTAGGCAGGCCAGTCAACGGGACGGCCGCCCGTCATCTCCTCCCGCAGCGGGCCGTCGGCGGGGTGCCCGGCGGCGTGGGGCGTTGCGCAGGTTGTCGCGGACTCGGGTGAGCACGTCCGCCATCGCCGTGACGTCCTCCTCGCTCAACGGGCCGAAGAGCTCTCGCGCGACGAGGTCGATGTGGCCAGGGAGTACGTGTGCCAGGGCCTCCCGGCCGGCCTCGGTGATCGTCACGGTCACCGAGCGCTCGTCGTCGGGCGACGGGGTGCGGACGATCAGGCCGTTCTGCTCCAAGCGGTCGGCCTGGTAGGTGAGTCCGCTGCGGCTGTAGACGACGCCGTCGGCGAGATCGGTCATGCGCACGCTCTGGTCGGGAGCCTCGGCGAGCTGTGCCAGCACGCGGAACTGGATGTAGCTGAGGTTGCCCTCGTCGCGCAGCTGCTTCTCGACCAGTTGTTGCAGCAGGGCTCCGGCCTCCATGAGGGCGAAGTAGGCCGCGATGTGTCGGGGGGTCGGCTCCATGGTCCACCGTCCTTGCTTCGAGTTCGAAGTATGCTACCGTCAAGTATGCGCTTCGAATTCGAAGCACTTTCCCCCGACGCTTCGAATTCGAAGTAAATAGTCCCGAGTGGGTCTGCGCGGACCCCGGAGGAGGAGAAGAATCATGAAGATCGTCGTACTGGGTGCCACCGGCAACATCGGCTCACACGTCGTGAAGGAGGCGCTGTCCCAAGGGCACGAGGTCGTCGCCTACGTCCGCAACCCCGACGCGGTACAGCGGCGGGCCGGGCTGACCGTCGTGCAGGGCTCCCTCGATGACCCTGCCGCACTGGCCAAGGCCTTCGCCGGCAGCGACGCTGTGATCTCGGCCATCGGGGTCGCCCTGCGCGCGAAGAAGCCCATCGACCTGATGCAGCGCACCCTGCCGGTCATCACCGCCGCCGCGCAGGACGCCGGTGTCGAGCGGTTCGTCCTCGTCTCCGCGTTCGGTGTCGGGGACACGGCCGCGAAGGCGTCGTTCCTCGGGCGGCTGGTCTACAAGACGGTCGTCGCCGCGATCTTCAAGGACAAGGAGCTCTCGGAACAGAGCCTGCCCGCGAGCGGCCTGAACTGGACGATCGTCCACCCGGTCAACCTCAAGGAGGCCCCCGCCGTCCCCGCCGTCGCAATCAAGCGCCTCGATCAGGTCGCCAAGGTTCCCGGCCTGCCCACCCTCCCCTTCGCGAACGTGGCGCGCGCCCTTGTCGAGATCGCCGGCGACCGCGCCCTCGCCGGGCAGCGGGTGTTGGTCACGACGGAGAAGGGGTGGAAGCCGCAGGGGCACCCGGCGGCTTGAGATCGGACTGCGGCAGAGCGTGGGCGGGATCGGTTCAGGAGATCCGAATCTGTCCACGACACACACTCGGCAGCCGACGTGATGCCGTGCGAATTGTGCAGGTATCCCACTAGGTCGGCGGTTTCCGCACTCAGGCCCTTCGGTAGGGCGGTGTCCGCAGCGAAGGCACCCCGACGACCTGAACAACCTCGCCCGGGCAGCCGGGAACCTCCGCCGCCTGCAATGGGGCCACCACCTCCTCCATCGTGCCGCCGACCACGGCAGCACGGACGCCCTGCACCACTTGGCCGTGATGTGGGAGAGGC
This sequence comes from Streptomyces phaeofaciens, assembly GCF_014648915.1. Lineage (GTDB taxonomy): Bacteria > Actinomycetota > Actinomycetes > Streptomycetales > Streptomycetaceae > Streptomyces > Streptomyces phaeofaciens. The sequence continues at coordinate 224,054 of NZ_BMSA01000018.1, forward strand.
CGGGTACGGGGAAGAGGGGAGCGCTTCCTCCGGCAGGCCGCCGACCAGGGCAGCGCCGACGGCCCCCCTCTGCACAGGTTCGCGATCGGGGCCCCTGGCGAACGCCGTTGCTCTGGGCGCGGCCGTCCACGCGGTTCACATCCGTCAGCTGTTGTCCCTGCTTCCTGCCGCCAGTGCCTCGTGATTCTCGGCCGGTTCATTTTCTTGTCGGCCGATCGGCCGATCGAGCATGTCGGTTCGGTGAGTGGTGATGAGGGACTTCCGGGTTCCTTTCAAGCTCTGCTGTGAGCGGCACCGAATCTAGGAGATCAGCATGCGGAAGATGGTGCGATTCGCCGTCGCATTGGCCGGGGCGCTTGCTCTGGCAGGAGCAGGCGTCGGCAGTGCCGAGGCGCGGGGGACGGCCCGCTGTCTGGCCTTCTGTCACCGCTGGTGTGTGGGCTGCAGAACAACGTCAACGGCAACAACAACCAGATCAACCAGCGGGCGACGTGCGAGCAGGCCGCTACGACGACCCCACCACCCGCAGGCGGGATCACGGGCTACGAGGTCGTCAGTCAAGGCAGCTTCACCTTCTTCGAGCCCGGCACCTTCACTACCGCGGTCATGTCCTGCCCTGCAGGGAAGCGCGTGTTGAGCGGCGGCTACATCGTGACCAGTGGTAACCCGAATTTCCTCAGCGTGACGCAGACCGGCCCCACTGCCGACGGGACGGGCTGGCGGATGGGTGTGGCCGCCACAGGTGGACCGGTGAGTGGCGAGTTCTACACCATCTGCGCGAACGCAACGGCTTGACGGGGCGTCTCGTCGGACGTGCGTCCGGCGCCACGTGTTCGTCAGGGGTCCACTGGGGTTGACCGGCACATAGCCATGACAGAGCCCGGCGATTCGGGCGAGCCCATCATGGCCTTGATGCTCCCCGACGAGATGTGACCCCGGGGGCCTTGACCAGCCTGCGTCCGGGCGCGGCAAGCGTCCTGGCGGCGGTCTGCGGACGCCCGCCTGGTCGCAACGGCTCGATCCGCCCCCACAGGTCATCCGGCACCATCCACGGAGGACCGTTCCCCTTCCCCATGACTCGTTCAACATGACTCGTTCAACGAGCCATGGGGAAGGGGATATGGCTACGACCAGGCTTTGTGTTAGGTGCTCTAGGCCGAGGATCGCGCCCTGCCCCGTACAAACCGGGCCTCATGCCCCTGCCTGATCAGCGGGCCAGCAGAGCACTTCCCGTACCGGCCACTGCCGAGCACGCCAACAGCAGGCAGGCGCAGGCCGCGTGTCGTCTGAGGAGAATGCGACGCAACGCGGCGTAGCGGGCCTCGTACTCGTCGCGCAGACGCTTGGCCCGTTCGGCGGTGGCCTGGAACGCCTGCCGGGTGAGGCCGAGGCGTTGCTCGGTGTAGTGACGGGTGAGGTCTTCCGCCTGACCGCTCGTGAGCCAGGGCAAGCGCGCGCAGAGCGCGGCGGCCTCGTGCTGTGCCCGCTCGCGCTCTGCTTGCAGCAGCAGGTAGCCCTCGACCTCGTTGGCGAATGCGGCCTCCTGCCGGTCCATCGGGGCTCCTCGACGGCTGGACGGTGTCAAGGCCGGCCGCTTTCGGATCCCGGCACTTCCCTTGGGCCCAGTCCGCCGAGCTGGGCCTCGTACTCGGCTTGCGCGATCTCGGGGTGGTGCAGGTCGAAGGCCGGGGATTCACTGCGGATCCGCGGCA
>NZ_BMSA01000019.1 GCF_014648915.1 Streptomyces phaeofaciens
CACCGAACTTGCGGTCCGCCTCCAGGGCGAACAGCGCGGCCGCCAGGACCGGGAAGGCCAGCAGGACCAGGACACCGGTCAGCAGGACGTTCCACACGAAGATCGGCATGCGGAACATCGTCATGCCCGGCGCGCGCATGCAGATGATCGTGGTGATGAAGTTGACCGAGCCGAGGATGGTGCCGAAGCCGGAGAAGGCCAGACCCATGATCCACATGTCGGCGCCGATGCCCGGGCTGCGGACCGCGTCCGACAGCGGGGAGTAGGCGAACCAGCCGAAGTCGGCCGCACCCTGCGGGGTGAGGAAGCCGGCGACGGCGATGAGCGAGCCGAACAGGTACAGCCAGTAGGCGAACATGTTCAGCCGCGGGAAGGCCACGTCCGGCGCGCCGATCTGGAGCGGCATGATCCAGTTCGCGAAGCCGGCGAACAGCGGCGTCGCGAACATCAGCAGCATGATCGTGCCGTGCATCGTGAACGCCTGGTTGAACTGTTCGTTCGACATCATCTGCAGGCCCGGACGCGCCAGCTCGGCGCGCATGAGAAGCGCCATCACGCCACCGATGCAGAAGAACACGAACGACGTGACCAGGTACAGCGTACCGATGGTCTTGTGGTCGGTGGTGGTGAGCCACTTGACCACGACATTGCCGGGCTGCTTGCGCCGGACCGGCAGCTCATTCTCGTAGGAGTCTTCAGCTGCCGCGGCACCCTGGGGTTCGTTGAGGATGCTCACAGGTTGTTCGTCTCCCGGTTCTTCTCGTGGGCGGTCTGCTCGATGCCCGCGGGAACGTAACCGGTCTGCCCCTTCTTGACGAGGTCCTTGAGGTACTGCTCGTAGCGCTCGGGGGAGACGACCTTCACGTTGAACAGCATCCGGGAGTGGTCGACACCGCACAGCTCGGCGCACTTGCCCAGGAAGGTGCCCTCATGGTTGGGGACCACCTGGAAGGCATTGGTGTGACCCGGGATGACGTCCTGCTTCATGAGGAACGGCACCACCCAGAAGGAGTGGATGACGTCACGCGAAGTGAGGACGAAGCGGACCGTCTTGCCCTCGGGGAGCACAAGGGTCGGGCCCGGGTTGTTGGTCTGCGGGTTCCGCTCACCGGGGACACCGCAGTTGTAGACACCGCCGGCGTCGGCCGGGAAGTCCTTCTTGAACCGGTCCGGGATCGCGGACAGGTTCGCGTCGGTCTTCGCGTCGCCGCTGGAACCGTCGACGTTCTCGATGTAGTTGAAGCACCAGCTCCACTGGAAGCCGACCACGTTGACCGTGACGTCGGGCTTCTTGTCGAGGCTCAGCAGCTTCGTCTCGTCACGTGCCGTGAAGTAGAACAGCACCGAGACGATGATGATCGGCACCACCGTGTACAGAGCCTCGATGGGCATGTTGTACCGGGTCTGCGGAGGAACTTCGACCTTCGTACGGCTGCGCCGGTGGAAGAAAGCACTCCACAGGATCAGGCCCCACACCAGCACGCCGGTGGCCAGCGCGGCCGCCCAGGAGCCCTGCCACAGGGAGAGGATCCGCGGAGCCTCTTCTGTGACCGGGGTGGGCATGCCAAGGCGGGGGAAGTCCTTGTATGTGCAACCGGTGGCGGTCGCCAGGACCAGGCCCGCGGTCATTGCCTGCAGCAGCTTCCGCCGCATCGGGCGCCGCGGCGAGCGGTCGGAGCCGTTGGGACTCACGTAGCGCCTTCCCGAGAGTCTCGCCCGCGCGGTTGGCTGCGGCCTGCCTTCTCGCTGGTCGGTCGCCGCCCTGCGTCGGGCAGGGGTTTGGATGTTTATGCGGACCAAACCCTAGCCGACGCCCTCCGGGGGTTCGCGGGGAGGGTGGCATACGCGCCGCCTGTCACCCCGAAGGGGTGGGAAGGGGCTCGGGAGGGGCGCCTAATAGCTCGTCAATGCGGCTTGTGCGGCGAGTGCGGCTTTGGTTGTGGCTGGTCGCGTCGCTCCCCGTGCCCCCGCACCGCGTCCCCACGTCTAACGTTGCGGTGTGTCCTACTTCGACGCCGCCTCCGCCGCTCCCCTCCATCCCGTCGCCCGGCAGGCCCTGTTGGCCTCGCTCGACGAGGGGTGGGCCGATCCCGCCCGGCTCTACCGCGAGGGGCGTCGGGCGCGGATGCTGCTGGACGCGGCACGGGAGGCCGCCGCCGAGGCCGTCGGCTGCCGGCCCGACGAGTTGGTGTTCACGTCCTCCGGGACGCGGGCCGTGCACAGCGGGATCGCGGGGGCGTTGGCCGGACGGCGGCGGACCGGACGTCACCTGATCGTGTCATCCGTCGAACACTCCTCGGTGCTCCATTCGGCCGAGACGCACGAGGCCGGCGGCGGCACGGTGAGCCGGGTGGAGGTCGACCGGGGCGGCGCGGTGTCCGCGGAGACCTACACGCGGGCGCTGCGGCCCGACACCGCGCTCGTCTGTCTTCAGTCCGCCAACCACGAGGTGGGGACCGAGCAGCCGGTCGCGGAGGTGGCCGACAGGTGCCGGGCCGCAGGGGTGCCGCTGCTGGTGGACGCCGCCCAGTCGCTCGGCTGGGGGCCGGTGGACGGGCCCTGGTCGCTGCTGACGGGCAGTGCGCACAAGTGGGGCGGGCCGTCCGGGGTGGGGCTGCTGGTGGTCCGCAAGGGGGTGCGGTTCGCTCCCCAAGGAGCCCTGGACGAGCGGGAGTCGGGGCGGGCCGCCGGGTTCGAGAACATCCCGGCCGTGGTGGCCGCGGCGGCCTCGCTGCGGGCGCTGCGGGCGGAGGCGGCGGCCGAGGCGGCCCGGCTGCGGGAGCTGACGGAGCGGATCCGGGCCCGGGTGGCGGCCGTGGTGCCCGATGTGGAGGTGGTGGGGGATCCGCGGCGGCGGCTGCCGGGGATCGTCACCTTCTCCTGTCTGTACGTCGACGGGGAGGCGCTGCTGCACGAGTTGGACCGGGAGGGGTTCTCGGTCTCCTCGGGGTCCTCCTGCACCAGCAGCACCCTGACGCCGAGCCATGTGCTCAGGGCCATGGGGGTGCTGAGCGAGGGGAACGTGCGGGTGTCGCTGCCGTTCGGGGCGGCCGAGGAGGACGTGGAGCGGTTTCTGGCCGTTCTGCCCGGGGCCGTGGCGGGGGTGCGGGAGAAGCTGGGGGCGTCGGCCCCGGTGGCGGACGTCCGCGGCGACGAGCTCGTCGTGGACGCCCTCGGCAAGCGCTGCCCGATCCCCGTCATCGAGCTGGCGAAGGTCATCGGGGACGTACCGGTCGGCGGCACCGTGCGGGTGCTCTCCGACGACGAGGCGGCCCGGCTCGACATCCCGGCGTGGTGCGAGATGCGGGGGCAGGAGTACGTCGGTGAGGAACCGGCGGACCACGGCTTCGCCTATGTGGTCCGCCGGGTGTCCTGACCCGGGCTTCCGCCGGGGTCAGGACACGGCTCAGGGGGCCTCAGCCGAGGTGCTTGCGGACCTCGGAGGCGGCCTCGTCGCCGTACTTGGTGGCGAAGCGGTCCATGAAGTGGGCGCGGCGCAGCTGGTACTCCTGCGTGCCGACCGTCTCGATGACGAGGGTGGCGAGCATGCAGCCGATCTGGGCGGCGCGCTCCAGGGAGACGCCCCAGACCAGACCGGACAGGAAGCCCGCGCGGAACGCGTCGCCGACGCCGGTGGGCTCGGCCTTGCGCTCCTCCTGCGGGCAGCCGACCTCGATCGGGTCCTCGCCGTCCCGCTCGATGCGGACACCGCGGGAGCCGAGGGTGGTGACGCGATGGCCGACCTTGGCGAGGATCTCCCGGTCGCTCCAGCCCGTCTTCGTCTCGATGAGGCCCTTCTCGTACTCGTTGGAGAAGAGGTACGTCGCCCCGTCCAGCAGGATGCGGATCTCCTCGCCGTCCATCCGGGCGATCTGCTGCGAGAAGTCGGCGGCGAACGGGATCGACCGGGAGCGGCACTCCTCCGTGTGGCGGAGCATCGCCTCCGGGTCGTCGGCGCCGATCAGGACCAGGTCGAGGCCGCCGACGCGGTCGGCGACGGTCTTCAGCTCGATGAGACGGGCCTCGCTCATCGCGCCCGTGTAGAAGGAGCCGATCTGGTTGTGGTCGGAGTCGGTGGTGCACACGAAACGGGCGGTGTGCAGGGTCTCCGAGATACGGACCGACTCGGTGTCGACACCGTGGCGGTCCAGCCAGGCCCGGTAGTCGTCGAAGTCGGAACCCGCGGCGCCGACCAGGACGGGCTGGGTGCCGAGCTGCCCCATGCCGAAGGCGATGTTCGCCCCGACCCCGCCGCGCCGTACGTCCAGCTTGTCGACCAGGAAGGACAGCGAGACCGTGTGCAGCTGGTCCGCGACGAGCTGGTCGGCAAAGCGGCCGGGGAAGGTCATGAGGTGGTCGGTTGCGATGGAGCCGGTGACTGCGATGCGCACGGCGTGGACTCTCCTGAGGGGAGGGGGATTGACAGTTCACGCTACCCGGTGGAGCAGCGCCACTGAAGCAGTCGAAACTACCCGATAGTAGATCTTTCTTCGCGGGCTCCAGCGTGCTTACGGTTCCGCTATGACGAACCTCGAGCTCCACGCGACCGCTCCGGCCGACTTCGAAGGCGGCCTGGCGTCGCTGCGGGGCGACTGCGCCCGGATGGTTCCGCACTGGGCGGCGCCGGAGAAGGTCGCCTCCCGCCCGGTCTCCCCCTCCCTCATCCACGGCGTCTCGGTCCCGGCGACCTCGGCCCGGCTGCTGGAGGCCATGCCGGACTACGGAAACTAGGACAGATCCCAGGAGCCCGCAGGACTTTCCGGGGTTTCCCGGGTTTTCCCGGGCCCCGCCCGGACTTTTTCCTTCGGCACGGCGCTCGGGAGGGAACCGTGCGCTCCCCCGCCGCGTCCCATCGCTGTCCCCCGTAAAGGGGATGTGGGGTACGACAGCAGGGCAGCCGAAGGAGCGATGCGGTGAACACCGAGCGACCCGAGAACGACGACGCCGCGCGCGAGCCGGAGCGGACGGGTTCCGGCGAGGCGACGACGGAGACCCCGGGGGCCGGGAAGGGCGTGGCCGGTCCCGAGGCGTCCGGGACCGAGCGGGCCGAACCGCTTGCGGAGCAGGCGGAGCAGGCGGAACAGGCCGAGGCCGGGGCTGCCGTGGGGGAGAAGGGCCCGGCCGAGGCCGACGGTCGTGTTCCCGCGGCGACCGGGGGCGGACAGGCCGAGGGCGAGAAGGAGCAGGCCGCCGACACCGACGAGGCCGACTCCGACTCCGACGCCGACGCCGGTGAGGTCGCCGGCGCCGATGACACCGCCGCCTCCGCCGTCGGCGCGCCGGCCGGTGCCGCCGGCACCGACGTCACCCCCGAGCCCGGCGCCGCCGCCCGGCCGGACGGTGGGTCCTCCCCCGCTCCTCGCCGCCGTTCCCCGCTCCTCGTCGCCTCCGTGGCCGCCGCGGTGCTGCTGGTGGGCGGAGGCGGGGCGTATCTCACGGCTCAGGCCGGTGGCGGTTCCGGTGGGGCCGGGGCGCCCTCGGGGGACGGGACTCCCCCGGCGCTCGCGCTGGACGACTACGCGGGGAACACCTCCGGTGGCGGTACGAGCGGTATCGCGCCCGGGGAGCCGAACCCGTACGGGGTGACGTACACGGCGGCCGGCGACCTGCCCGACGGGCCCGGTTCGGCGCCCGTGTACCGGGCGACGGGCACGGTCACGAAGGACGAGGTGGCACGGCTGGCGAAGGCGCTCGGGGTCGACGGGGCGCCGGTGGCCGACGGGGACGCCTGGAAGGTCGGCTCCGGCAACGACGGCTCCGGGCCGGTGCTGCGGGTGAACCGGCAGGCGCCGGGCATGTGGACGTTCACCCGGTTCACGCCGGGCACCGACAACTGCACCGGCGGCATCGCCAAGTGCACCAAGGACCCCGTGGCCCCGGCGGTCGACCCGGTGAGCGAGGCGGCCGCGAAGAAGGCGGCGGCTCCGGTCCTGAAGGCCGTCGGGCAGGAGGACGCCGAGCTGGACGCGAGCCAGGTCATGGGCGCCCAGCGGATCGTGAACGCCGACCCGGCGATCGACGGCCTGCCCTCCTACGGCTGGACGACCGGTGTCACGGTCAGCGCCCAGGGTGCGGTGGTGGGCGCGAACGGGCAGCTCAAGACGCCGGTGAAGGGTGACACGTACCCGCTGCTGAGTGCCGAGGAGGCGCTGGCGGCGATGAACGCGGCGCCGGGGACGGAACACCGGATGGGCATCGGCGGGTGCGCCAGCCCGGTGCCCCTGAAGGACCGGCTGGAAAGCCCCTGCGGGTCGTCGGCCGCCACCCCGCAGAAGCAGGAGACGGTCACGATCGAGGACGCGGTGCTGGGGCTCGCCCCGCACACCTCCGGCGGCCGGCAGGTGCTCGTACCGTCCTGGCTGTTCGACGTGAAGGCGTCGGGGGCCGCGGACGAGTACACGCTGACGCATCCGGCGGTGGAACCGGCGTATCTGGCGTCGGCCTCCACTCCGACGCCGACGGCGAGTGCCGGCGGGTCGTCGCGTGAGGTGCAGGTCGAGGACTACACGGCCGAGGGCGACGAGCTGGTGGTGAGCTTCACCGCCGGGGTGTGCGCCGACTACACGGTGACGGCGGACGAGAGCGGCGACCGGGTGAAGGTCACGGTGACCGAGACGCCCTGGCCCGACAAGGTCTGCATCATGATCGCCAAGGAGTACCACCGGACCGTACGGCTGGACGAGCCGCTCGGCGCCCGGCAGGTCGTCGGCTCGGACGGCACGTCGATCCCGCTGGAGAAGCCGGGGGCGCGGCTGCCGCAGTAACCCGCCGCAGGGACACGCGAAAGGCGGCGGCCCCCCTCACCGGGGGGCCGCCGCCTTTCGCGTACCGCGGCGCGGCCTAGCTGAAGGAGTCGCCGCAGGCGCAGGAGCCCGTCGCGTTCGGGTTGTCGATCGTGAAGCCCTGCTTCTCGATGGTGTCGACGAAGTCGATGGACGCGCCGCCCAGGTACGGGGCGCTCATCCGGTCGGTGACGACCTTGACGCCGTCGAAGTCCTTGACGACGTCACCGTCGAGCGAGCGCTCGTCGAAGAAGAGCTGGTAGCGCAGGCCGGAGCAGCCACCCGGCTGAACGGCGACCCGCAGGGCCAGGTCCTCACGGCCTTCCTGGTCGAGCAGGGCCTTGACCTTCGCCGCGGCGGCGTCGGACAGGATGATGCCGTCGGTGACGGTGCTGGTCTCGTCCGATACGGACATCTACATCTCTCCCGGGTTGTACGGAGACTGCTTGCCGACGGTTGCAACCGACGGGGCCGCGGATTCATTCCGGGCCGGGCACTTCTCTTTCGCCTGTCTCTTCATGCTCGCACACCGGCGCCGAAGCGAACAGCGACCGTCCGGCTCGGCGGAGGCACCTTTCCGGGATTCATGTCACATCGACGCAATGACCATCGTCAAAGTGACGTGAAGCAGGCTATCATAGATAGCGTCAGTTCGACGAAAAGTAGAAAGGGTGCGTGACGTGACCACCGCCCAGACCACGGAGCTCGACGTACAGCCGACTCCACTCGCCCTGTTGCTGCTCGGCCGCGAGGCCGACCCGAGGAGCGAGCGGGGCGTCGAGTGCCCCGGCGACCTGCCCTCGCCGTCCGACCCGGACCTGGTCGAGCGCGCCCGCGCGGCCAAGGAGAAGCTCGGTGACAAGGTCTTCGTGCTCGGCCACCACTACCAGCGCGACGAGGTCATCCAGTTCGCCGACGTCACGGGCGACTCCTTCAAGCTGGCCAAGGACGCGGCCGCCCGCCCGGAGGCCGAGTACATCGTCTTCTGCGGTGTGCACTTCATGGCCGAGTCGGCCGACATCCTGACGTCGGACGACCAGAAGGTGGTCCTGCCCGACCTCGCCGCCGGCTGCTCGATGGCCGACATGGCGACCGCCGAGCAGGTCGCCGAGTGCTGGGACGTGCTGACCGAGGCCGGCATAGCCGAGCAGGTCGTGCCCGTCTCGTACATGAACTCGTCCGCCGACATCAAGGCGTTCACGGGGAAGCACGGCGGCACGATCTGCACCTCCTCCAACGCCCAGCGAGCTCTGGAGTGGGCCTTCCAGCAGGGTGAGAAGGTCCTCTTCCTGCCCGACCAGCACCTCGGCCGCAACACGGCCGTGCGGGACATGGGCCTGTCCCTGGAGGACTGCGTCCTCTACAACCCGCACAAGCCGAACGGCGGGCTGACCGCCGAGCAGCTGCGCGACGCGAAGATGATCCTGTGGCGCGGCCACTGCTCGGTGCACGGCCGCTTCAGCCTGGAGTCGGTCGAGGACGTCCGCGCCCGCATTCCCGGCGTGAACGTCCTGGTGCACCCCGAGTGCCGGCACGAGGTCGTGGCCGCGGCGGACTACGTCGGCTCGACCGAGTACATCATCAAGGCGCTGGAGGCGGCCCCGGCCGGCTCCAAGTGGGCCATCGGCACGGAGCTGAACCTGGTCCGCCGCCTGGCGAACCGTTTCGCGCCGGAGGGCAAGGAGATCGTCTTCCTCGACAAGACGGTCTGCTTCTGCTCGACCATGAACCGCATCGACCTCCCCCACCTCGTCTGGACCCTGGAGTCCCTCGCCGAGGGCAAGCTGGTCAACCGCATCGAGGTCGACCAGGAGACCGAGACGTTCGCGAAGCTGGCACTGGAGCGCATGCTGGCGCTGCCGTAACCGGATCGCCGTGGACCCGGATCACCCCGACAGCGGCTCCCGGTCGGGGTGGGCCGGGTCCAGCGCGAACGCGGTCCCGTCGGGGGCGAGCACCACCAGGGAGCCCCCGTCGGGAAACACCCGCGCCGTGTGGAAACTCGTCGGGAAGACCTGCTCGGCCCGCGCCGGGGACTCCCACAGCAGCCGGCCCGTCGCCGTGTCGAGCGCGGCCGCCCGCCCGGAGGCACTGGCCGCGAACAGGGTGCGGCCCCGCTCGTCGGGGACGGGCCTGCCGGGCTGCTGGAGAGTGGTCGAGGTCGCCCACAGCCTCTTGCCCGTCCCGGGCGCGTGCGCGGTCACCCGTCCGCTGGAGGCGGCGAAGCAGAGCACTCCGCCCACCAGCGCGGGTTCGCCCCGTGGGCTGCCCGCGAGGCTCTTCCTCCGTACGGTCCCGGTGTCCGGGTCGATCAGCAGGACCGCGGTGTACGTCGAGTCCCCGGACAGCGCCTCGTCCTGTTCGCCGAACTCCAGGAAGACCAGATCGCCGTCGGCCTCGCCGACGTGCTCGAGCTCGCCGTCCGGCACGCTCACCTTCCGGGTCGTGCCGTCGGCCGGGTCCACGGCGTAGAACACGGTGCGCGACGGGTAGCCCGCGTCGGAGCAGCCGGCGTACGGAAGTCCGCCGATGTCGTGGAACTTGCAGGAATACGTCGGCCCGGCGGGCAGGTCCGTGGTCCAGCGCGCGGTGCCGTCGCGCGGGTCGCGGGCCGTCACGCGGCTGCCGTCCGGGGCCAGCAGCAGATCGCCGATGACGGCCGGCTCGACGGCCCGGCTGTCCATGGGGCGCGACCAGAGCCGCTCGCCGGTGCCGGAGTCGAGGGCCACGGCCTTCATCGTCGGGTCGCCGCCCGTGCTGCTCACGACCGACTGTCTCACCAGCACCACGCCGTCCCGCTCCCCCAGGACCGTGCTGTCGTACTCCTCCCGGGACACCCCCGAGGGCACGGAGTCCGCACGCCAGGCGAGCCGGCCCGTCGCCCCGTCCACGCGGACGGGGAGGACACCGGAGCCCCCGCAGTACAGGGCGTCCTCGCCCATCGCGCAGGACAGGGTGTTGCCGGAGAAAGCCCCGTCGTCGTTCATCGGCCGGGTCACGCCGGAGAGCGCGGCCCCGTAGACCGAGGTCCGCCACGGCTTCCAGCCGGTGGGCAGCGGATCCCAGCGGGACGTCCGCGGGGCGGTGGTGTCCGACTGCGCCTTCGCGTCGTTGCGCTGGAACGGGTCGAGCAGGACGTAGCCGGTGACCGCCACGGCCACGACACCCGCCACCGCCGCCAGGACCGGCCACCGGCGCAGCCGGGAGCGGCGGGGCGGCCGGGGCGCGGCGGCGGCCTGGGTGGGCTCCTCGCGGGTGGTGCGGGCCGGCGGCAGCCGCAGGGTCACCGTCGCGTCGTCGCCCGCCGCCGGCTCGGGCAGCGCCTCGGCGAACTCCCGGCCCAGTTCCTCGAGTCCGGGCCGGTCGCCGGCCTCCTTGGCCAGGCAACGGGTCAGGACCGCGCGCAGCGGCTCGGCGACGGCGTCCACCGACGGTTCCTCGTGCATGACGCGGTACGCCGTCAGGTAGGGGCTGTCGGCGTCGAAGGGGCCGCGGCCGGTGGCGGCGAACACCAGCAGCGCGCCGAGGGAGAAGACGTCCGAGGCGGGTCCGACCGAGCGGGCGTCCGCGAACTGCTCCGGGGACATGAACGGCGGGGTGCCGATCGCGTGGCCGGTCTCGGTGAGGGTCTGGTTCTCGGCGGCGCGCGAGATGCCGAAGTCGATGACCCGGGGGCCGTCCTCGGCCATCAGGACGTTGGCGGGCTTGAGGTCCCGGTGGACCACCCCGGCGCGGTGGATGTCCCGCAGCGCCTCCACCAGCCCGAGGGCCAGCAGCCGCAGCTCCGCGCCCTTGAGCGGGCCGGCGCCGCGGATCCGGGCGGAGAGCGCCGGGCCGGGCACGTACTGGGTGGCCATCCAGGGCCGTGCGGCCTCCGGGTCGGCGTCCACGACCGGGGCGGTGAAGGCGCCGCTCACCTTGCGGACGGCGTCGATCTCCTGCCGGAAGCGGGCCCGGAAGACCTTGTCCTCGGCGTACTGGGCGTGCACCACCTTGACGGCGACCTCACGCCCCGATCGGGACCGGCCCAGGTAGACGACGCCCATGCCCCCGGACCCGAGCCGGTCGACGATCCGGTATCCGCCGAGCGCCTTCGGATCGTCCTTGTGCAGCGGCAACGCCCCGTTTCCCTTCCCCCGCCGAGCAGTTCGAGCTCACAGGATATGAAACCCGTACGGGGGAAGGGACATCGGCGCGTCAGGAGCTCAGACTCCGGCCGGTTCCGGGGTCTTCTCGGGCTCCGCGGGCTGCCGCTTCGCCGCGCGCTTCTTCGCACGGCGCTCCTTGCGCAGCTCCAGCATCGCGTAGAGCGTCGGGACGAGGAGCAGGGTGAGCAGCGTCGAGGTGATCAGACCGCCGATCACGACCACAGCCAGCGGCTGGGCGATGAAGCCGCCCTCGCCGGTGACGCCCAGGGCCATCGGGAGCAGGGCGAAGATGGTCGCCAGCGCCGTCATGAGGATGGGGCGCAGACGGTGCCGCCCGCCCTCGACGACGGCCTCGACGACGCCGTACCCCTGCTTGCGGTACTGGTTGATGAGGTCGATCAGGACGATCGCGTTGGTCACCACGATGCCGATGAGCATCAGCATGCCGATCATCGCCGGGACGCCCATCGGGGTGCCGGTGACGATCAGCAGGCCGATCGCGCCGGTCGCCGCGAACGGGATGGAGACCAGCAGGATCAGCGGCTGGGCGAGCGAGCGGAACGTCGCGACCAGCAGCATGAAGACGATCGCGATCGCCGCGAGCATCGCGAGGCCCAGGTTGGCGAAGGCGTCGTCCTGGTCCTGGCTGACCCCGCCGATCTCGGCCGTGGCGCCCGCCGGGAGCTTCAGGGCGTCGATCTTCGACTGGAGCTTGGTGCTCACCGCGCCCGTGTTGTCGCCGGTCGGGCGAGCGGTCACGGTGGCCGCGCGCTGACCGTCGATCCGGGTCATGGAGACCGGGCCGTCGACCAGTTCGACGGTCGCGATGTCGCCGAGCTTCACCGCGCCGAGGCGCAGCGCCTTGAGCTGGGCGAGGGTCTCGGCGGGCTGCTCGGACCGGATGACGACGTCACGCTCGGTGTCGTCCAGGATCGCCTTCGCCGCCGTCGTGCCGCGGACCGCCTGGGCGACCGCCGCGCCGAGCGACTGGTCGTCGAAACCGGCCGCCGCGGCCTTGGTGTTCGCCTTGACCGAGATGCGCGGCACGCTCTGCGAGAGGTCGCTGGTCACGTCGGTGACGTGGTCGAGCCCGGCCACGGTCTTGCGGACCTGCTCGGCCGTCGTGCGCAGCACGTCCGCGTCGGCCGCCTTCACCACGACGCTCAGGTCCTGGTTGCCGAAGCCGTCACCGGCGGCCACGGTGGTGGTGCCGACGCCGTCGAGCTTCTTCAGCCCGTCCTCGATGCGGTCCTGGACGTCCTCGTAGGAGGCGGAGTCCGTCAGCATCACCTGGTAGGACGCCTGGTTGGTGTCCGTGCCGCCGCCGAAGGCCGCCATGAAGCCGGAGGAGCCGATGGTGACCTGGTAGTCCTTGACGCCCTCAATACCGGCGAGCAGCTTCTCGACCTTCTTCGCCTGGGCGTCGGTCGCCGCGAGGCTGGTGCCCGGCTCCAGTTCCTGCTTGACCGTCAGGACCTGCTGCTCGCCCTGGTCGAAGAAGTTGGTCTTGAGCAGCGGGGCCATGCCGAAGGTGCCGATCAGGACGACGACGGCGATGGCCACACTGGTCAGCCGGCGCCGGGTCGCGAAGCGCAGGACGGGGACGTAGAAGCGCTGGAGGCGGCTCTTCGCCTCCTTCTCCTCGGCCGCGCGGCGGGCCTCCTCGGCGTCCTCGGGGGTGCCCTTGGGGGCGCGCAGGAACCAGTACGACAGGACGGGGACGACCGTCAGCGAGACGAGCAGGGAGGCCAGCAGGGCCGCCGTGACCGTGAGGCTGAACGAGCCGAACAGGGCGCCCACCATGCCGCCGACCAGGCCGATCGGCAGGAACACGGCGACCGTGGTGAGGGTGGAGGAGGTGACCGCGCCGGCCACCTCGCGGACGGCGGTGATGATCGCGCTCTGGCGCTCCTCGCCGTAGCCGAGGTGGCGCTTGATGTTCTCCAGGACGACGATCGAGTCGTCGACGACCCGGCCGATCGCGATGGTCAGCGCGCCCAGGGTCAGCATGTTCAGGGAGAGGTCGCGCGTCCACAGGACGATCAGCGCCAGCACCACGGACAGCGGGATGGAGACCGCGGTGACCAGCGTCGAGCGGACCGACGCCAGGAACACCAGGATGACGAGGACGGCGAAGAGCAGGCCGAGCGCGCCCTCGGTGGTGAGGCCCTCGATGGCCTTGGACACGGCCGGGCCCTGGTCGCTGACGACCGTGATCGCGGCGTCGGAGCCGAGGTCCTCGCGCAGGCCGGGGAGCTTGTCCTCGACGGCGTTCGAGATGGCGACCGCGCTGCCGTCGTGGTCCATGGTGACCATGACGGCGAGGCTGGGCTCGCCGTCGGTGCGGGTGAGGGAGTCGGCCGGGGCCTCCTCCTGCTTCACCGTGGCCACGTCACCGAGGCGGACCGGCTTCGCGCCGCCCACGCCGGGGATCCGCAGGTTCTCGATCTGGGCGACGGAGGTGTAGCCGCCGCCGACCCGGACGGTGCGGTTGCTGCCGGCCTCGTCGAAGGAGCCGGCCGGGACGGTCGCGCCGCCCGCCTGGAGGGCCTGGGCCAGGGACGGCCCGTTGAGGCCGGCCTTCGCCAGCTTCGCGTCGTCCGGGGTGACGGTGACCTGGAGGTCGCGGACGCCGGTGACGGTGACCTGGGCGACGCCGTCGATGCCCTTGAGCTCCGGGACGACGGTGGTGTCGAGCTGGTCGGCGAGGGCCTGCTGGTCCTTGCCGGAGGTGACGGCGAGGACGACCGTCGGCATGTCGTCCGTGGAACCGGCGACGACCTGCGGGTCCACGGCGTCCGGGAGCTGGACGCGGGCCCGGTTGACGGCCTGCTGGACGTCGGCGACCAGCTGCTTGGTGTCGTTGCCGTAGTCGAAGGACGCCAGGATGACGGCGTTGCCCTCGCTGGCGGTGGAGGTGACGCCGGTGATGCCGTCGACCGCCTCGAGGTTGTCCTCGATCGGCTCGATCACCTGCTTCTCGACGACGTCCGGGGAGGCGCCCTGGTAGGGGGCGAGCACGGACACCATCGGCAGTTCGATGGTGGGCAGCAGCTGCTGTTTGAGCTGCGGGATGGCGATCGCGCCGAAGACGAGCGCGACGATGGACATCAGGCCTATGAGGGCCCGCTGCGCGAGGCTGAATTTCGACAGCCAGGACATGGGTGAAGGGTCTCTCTTCTGTGAGCGTCAGAAGCGGCACTCGCCGTGCCAGGTGTGATGTCAGGTGTGGCCCTTACACCCTGTGGCATCGCCGGACGCCGATCCGTAGGCCCCAGGTCCCGTTCCTTATGCCGCTCCTACTCCGCCCGCAGTACGGCCGGGTGGAGGTCAGTCCACCCGTGGGCGTACCAGCCCGGACTCGTACGCGATCACCACGAGCTGGGCGCGGTCGCGGGCGCCCAGCTTGGCCATGGCCCGGTTGACGTGCGTCTTCACGGTCAGCGGGCTGACTTCGAGGCGTTCGGCGATCTCGTCGTTGGAGTGGCCGCCGGCGACCTGGACGAGGACCTCACGCTCGCGGACGGTCAGCGCGTCCAGGCGCTGGGCGCGGGCCGGGTCGCGGTGGTCGCCGAGCGCGTCGCCCTGGGCGAGGAAGCGGGCGATGAGGCCCTTGGTGGCGACCGGGGAGAGCAGCGCCTCGCCGCCGGCGGCGATCCGGATCGCGCTCAGCAGCTCCTCCGGTTCGCTGCCCTTGCCGAGGAAGCCGGAGGCGCCCGCGCGCAGCGACTGCACCACGTAGTCGTCGACCTCGAAGGTCGTCAGGATGACCACCCGGACCTGCGCCAGCGCGGGGTCGGCGCTGATCAGCCGGGTCGCGGCGAGCCCGTCCGTGCCGGGCATCCGGATGTCCATCAGGACGACGTCGGGGCACTCCTCCCGCGCCAGCCGGACCGCCTCCGCGCCGTCCGAGGCCTCGCCGACCACCTCCATGTCGGGCTCGGAGTCGACCAGCACCCGGAACGCGCTGCGCAGCAGGGCCTGGTCGTCGGCGAGCAGGACACGGATGGTCATACGGGGTCCTTCGCGTCCGGGGTACGGGGCTTGACCGGCAGGATCGCATGGACGCGGAAGCCGCCTCCGTAGCGGGGGCCGGTGGTGAGGGTGCCGCGCAGCGCGGTGACGCGTTCGCGCATGCCGAGCAGGCCGTGGCCGCCGCCCTCCTGCGGTCCGAGGGCGTTCCCGGAGCCGTCGTCGAGGACGGTGATCTCCAGGCTCGGTCCGACGCGGACGACGCTGACCTCGGCCTTGGCCTCCGGGCCCGCGTGCTTCTGCACGTTGGTCAGGGCCTCCTGGACGACCCGGTAGGCGGCCAGGTCGACGGCGGCGGGCAGCCGGGTGCCGGCGTCGCCGCGGGCCACCTCGACCTGGAGCCCGGCGCTGCGGAAGGTGCCGGCGAGTTCGTCGAGGCGGTCCAGGCCGGGCGCGGGTTCGGTGGGGGCCTCGGGGTCGCCGGACTGGCGCAGCAGGCCGACGGTGGCCCGCAGCTCGTTCAGGGCGGAGCGGCTGGCCTCGCGGACGTGCGCGAGGGCCTCCTTGGCCTGGTCGGGCCGCTTGTCCATGACATGGGCGGCGACCCCGGCCTGGACGTTGACCAGGGCGATGTGGTGGGCGACGACGTCGTGCAGGTCCCGGGCGATGCGCAGGCGCTCCTCGGCGACCCGGCGGCGGGCCTCCTCCTCCCGGGTGCGTTCGGCCCGCTCGGCCCGCTCGCGGATGGCCTGCACCACCGCCCGCCGGCTGCGCACGGCGTCCCCCGCGGTGGCGCCGATGCCGGTCCAGGCGAGGATCCCGAGGTTCTCCTGGGCGTACCAGGGCAGTGGTCCGGCGAGCATGGCGGCGCCGGTGAGGACGGTCATGGTGAGCAGGGCGGCCCGCACGGTGGTGGGGCGGTCGGTGGTGGCGGCGACGGTGAAGAGGGCCACGACGGCGGACATCGCGACGGGGGCGCGGGGGTCGCCGGTGACGGACTCGGCGACGGAGACGGTGCCGGTGACGGCGAGGACCGCCATGGGGGCGCGGCGGCGGAAGACGAGGGCGACGGCGCCGAGGGTCATCAGCAGCAGGCTGAGGGGGTCCGGGGTGCGGATGCGCCAGCTGACGGTGTGGCCGCTGTGGGGGTCGACGAAGGAGCCGGCGAGCATGCACAGCAGGACACCCGCGGCGAGGGCGGCGTCCGCCGCGAGGGGGTGCGCCTTCAGCTGGCGCTGGGCTCGGGCGAGGGTGGTCACTGTTCAGTTACCGTCGCTTTCCGTGCCGTGGCCGGTGCTGAACGTCAGGCCGTGACACGGATCCTCATCCGGGAATCAGCCCGTCGTCGCTCAGCATCTCCCGGACCTCCTCCAGGCTCGCGTCCGGGGCCGGGAGGATCAGTTCGGAGGGTTCCAGGGCGTCGTCCGGGAGGGGTGCGCCGAGGCGTCGGACGGCGTCGAGGAGAGCGCCGAGGGTGCGGTGGAAGCCCGCGTCGTCGCCGCTCTCCATCTCTTCCAGCAGGTCGTCGTCCAGCGTGTTCAGCTCGGCGACGTGGGAGTCGGCCAGCTTCCACTGGCCCTCCCCCATGATCCGTACGATCATGTCGGCCTCCTCGGCTCCGGGCCCCGGCGCCGGACTGCGGCTACTGCTTGTCGAAGCGCGGGGTGTCCTGCGGCTGCTGCTGGGGCTGCGCCTGACCTGTGCCGCCTTCGATGGCCTGCTGACCGGAAGAGCTGCCGCCGGCCAGTTCCGCCTTCATGCGCTGAAGCTCCAGCTCTACATCCGTACCACCGGAGAGGCGGTCCAGCTCGGCCTGGAGGTCGTCCTTGGCGATGCCGGTCGGGTCGTCCAGGGCGCCGGAGGCGAGCAGCTCGTCGAGGGCGCCGGCCCGGGCCTGGAGCTGGGCGGTCTTGTCCTCGGCGCGCTGGATGGCCAGGCCGACGTCGCCCATCTCCTCGGAGATGCCGGAGAAGGCCTCGCCGATGCGCGTCTGGGCCTGGGCCGCGGTGTACGTGGCCTTGATGGTCTCCTTCTTCGTACGGAAGGCGTCGACCTTGGCCTGGAGGCGCTGCGCCGCGAGGGTGAGCTTCTCCTCCTCGCCCTGGAGCGTGGCGTGCTGCGTCTCCAGGTCGGTGACCTGCTGCTGAAGCGCCGCGCGGCGGGACAGGGCCTCGCGGGCGAGGTCCTCCCGGCCGAGCGCGAGGGCCTTGCGGCCCTGGTCCTCCAGCTTGGAGGACTGCGTCTGCAACTGATTGAGCTGGAGTTCCAGCCGCTTGCGGGAGGTGGCCACGTCGGCGACGCCGCGGCGGACCTTCTGGAGCAGCTCCAGCTGCTTCTGGTACGAGTAGTCGAGGGTCTCGCGCGGGTCCTCGGCCCGGTCAAGGGCCTTGTTCGCCTTCGCGCGGAAGATCATCCCCATACGCTTCATGACACCGCTCATGGGCTTCGCGCGCCCCCTTCTGACGTCCAGCTCCAGCTCTGCGACAGAACCCACAGTACGGGCCCTGCATCCATTGACGCACTGTTCGGGGACGGATGCGCTCCTCCCCAAGGACGACTGACCACGGCCTTGCTCCGGCGTAGGGAGTAGGTGGTCTTCAGGGTGACCGTGAAGTCACCGGACGTCCCTGTTCCTCGGTGTTCCCCGGTCTCGTCCGGGTCTGTCCCCTCTACAGACGACTGGTGTTGCCGGATCGTTCCCCGCCGGGCTGGGGTCCATGCCCCGAAGCGCTTACCCTTGGGTTTTGTGTTCCGTAGCCGTGCCAAGGAAGAGAAGGCCCCCGCCGACAAGGCCGTGGTGACCGACTCCAAGCAGACCCGCGACCCGCAGGCCCCCAAGGGCAGGCCCACGCCCAAGCGCAGTGAGGCCCAGTCCCAGCGCCGCAGCGTCGCCAGTACCCCGATGACGCGCAAGGAGGCGGGCAAGCGTCAGCGCGACGAGCGCCGCAGCCAGATGGAGCGCCAGCGCCAGGCCCTGGCGGGCGGTGACGAGCGCTATCTTCCGGCCCGCGACAAGGGTCCGGTGCGCAAGTTCGCCCGCGACTTCATCGACTCACGGTTCAACGTGGCGGAGTTCTTCCTGCCCATGGCCGTGATCATCCTGGTGCTGAGCATGGTTCGCGTGGGGTCGCTCCAGACCATCGCGCTGCTGCTGTGGCTGGTCGTGATCGTGCTGATCGTCCTCGACTCGATCCTCACCGGGTTCCGTCTGAGGAAGCGGCTCGCCGAGCGCTTCCCCGACGACAACCGTCGCGGCGCGGTGGCCTACGCGCTGATGCGCTCCCTCCAGATGCGTCGGCTCCGGCTGCCCAAACCGCAGGTCAAGCGCGGAGAGCGGCCCTGAGCACTGCGGCTTTCTCCGGGGGGGCGGCCGAGGCCTGGCTGAGCAGGCTGGGCGGGCTGCGTGATGTCGTACGGCAGGAGCTGGTGGCCCGGCAGCTCGACGAGCAGATGGCGGGGCGCTACCCGGTCGGGCAGCGGCTGCGGGTGCTCGACGTCGGAATGGGCCAGGGCACGCAGGCGCTGCGGCTGGCCCGGCTCGGCCACCAGGTGACCGGGCTGGAGCAGGACGCGACGATGGTCGCGGCGGCCCGTGAGGCCCTGGCGGGTGAGCCGGAGGGCATCCGGGAGCGGATGCGGATCATCGAGGGCGACGGCCGGGACACGGGCGTGCACTTCCTGCCCGGCAGTTTCGACGTGGTGCTGTGCCACGGTGTGCTGATGTACGTGCAGGAGCCGGACGCCCTGCTGGCGGGGCTCGCGCGGATGCTGGCCCCGGGCGGGCTGCTGTCGCTGCTGGTGCGGAACGCGGACGCGCTGGCCCTGCGGCCGGGGCTGAGCGGCGACTGGCCGGGCGCGGTGGCGGCCTTCGACTCCGTGACGTACCGCAACCGGCTGGGTCTGGACGTCCGGGCGGACCGGCTGGTCACGCTGACGGACGCGCTGGCCGGCATCGGGGCGCCGCTCCAGGCCTGGTACGGCGTGCGCGTGTTCACCGACACGGCCACCGACGGGGCCGAGATCCCCCAGGACCTTCAGACCCTGCTGACCGCCGAGGAGCGGGCGGGCCGCACGGATCCGTACCGGAGCGTGGCGGCACTGCTGCATCTGTGCGGGGTGCGCGGCTAGGGGCCGCGTCGGGCACGGGCGGGGCGGCCGTGGTGGCGGCCACCCCGTCGTGCGGCCAGGCGGCCGCGCCTACGACTCGTCGGCGTGCAGGCTCATCGGCCCGTAGATCTCGGTGGCGTCCTCGAACAGCCGCACCTGGTCCGCGCCGCCCTCCAGCAGGTCCTTCCACTGCTCCCCGATCCAGGACTCGGCGTCCCCCTGAGTGGTGAACTCCTCGGGCTGGACCGCGGGCTGGACCTCCGTCCCGTCGGCCTTCTCGAACCGCCACGTCCATGCCGCCATGTACGCCTCCCTGATGTGAACACGTGCAGAGCAGAAGCCGGATCTTGGTCCGGCTTCTGCTGTGCAGCCTAGTCGGATGCGCAAGACCAGGTCAGACAGGCGAAAATCTGTCCGTGGAAGTCACTCTTCTCGGTACCGGTGCCCCCGCGGGACTGCCCCGCCCCGACTGCTCCTGCGCGGTGTGCGCGCTCTCGCTCGCGGCACACGCGCGTGCGGCGACCGCCTTGCTCGTGGACGGGACGCTGCTGCTCGATCTCACCCCGGGCGCGGCCTTCGCGGCGGCCCGCGCGGGGCATTCCCTGGGCGGCGTGCAGCAGGTGCTGCTGTCGCATCCGCACGACGGTCCCGCCGTGGAGGTGCCCGCCGGGCTGCCGCAGCCGGTCCGGGTGCCGGACGGACGGGAGTTGACGCTGCTGACGGGGCATCGGGTGCGGGCGGTGGCGACGGACGCACCGGGCACGGGGTACGCGGTGCTCGGGCCTGACGGGCAGCGGCTGCTGTATCTGCCGCCCGGGAGCGCGCCGGCCGGGCTGGAGGAGGGGGCGAATCCGGTCGAGGGCTACGACCTGGTCCTCGGGGACGTCGTGGGCCGGCCGGACGCGCTGGCGAAGCTGCGGGCGGTGGGCGCCGTGGGACCGACCACGGACGTCGTCGCCGTCCATCTGGACCACGACGTGCCGCCGGGCGACGAGGTGCGGCGGCGGCTGGCCGCGGCGGGGGCGCGGGCGGTGCCGGACGGGACGACGCTGGCGGTGGGGGTGTACGAGGACGTGCCGGACGTACCGCGGCGGACGCTGGTGCTGGGCGGGGCCCGGTCGGGGAAGTCGGTGGAGGCCGAGCGCCGGCTGGAGTCGTTCCCGGACGTGCTGTACGTGGCCACGGGGGGCTCCCGGGGCGGGGACACCGAGTGGGCGTCACGGGTCGCCACGCACCGGGAGCGGCGGCCGGGGTCGTGGCGGACGGCGGAGACCTGCGATCTGGTGCCGCTGCTGGCGCAGGAGGGGGCGCCGCTGCTGATCGACTGTCTGTCGTTGTGGCTGACGGACGCGATGGACTCCGTGGGGGCCTGGGACGACGCGGTGTGGGCGGACGGGGGTGAGCGCGCCCTGCGGGCCCGGGTGGCCGAGTTGGTGGGGGCGGTGCGCGGGACCCGGCGGACGGTGGTGCTGGTGTCGAACGAGGTGGGGTCGGGGATCGTGCCCGCCACGGCCTCCGGGCGCCGGTACCGCGACGAGCTGGGACGGGTGAACGCGGCGGTGGGGGCCGAGTGCGAGCAGTTGCTGCTGGTCGTCGCGGGGCAGGCGGTGGTGCTGCGGGGGTGACCCGCGGCCTGGCCGGTTCGGGCCGGGCCCTTCGGCCGGGCCGGTTCGGTGGATCATGACGGACGGGCCCGGGCGGTCTTGCGTGCGACGACCCGGTACGCGTTCGAGAAGCGGGTGCGGCGCAGGGCCGGGGCCAGGAGGTGGTCCAGGGCCGCGGCCAGGGTGACGGCGGGACCGGTCAGGGGACGGAGGCGGCTGCCGGCCAGGCGGAGGGCGACGGCCGTCGAGAGGTCGTGGGGGGTGTGGGGGGTCCTGCGGTCCGTGCTGACGATGTCGCAGCCCTGGGCCTCCAGTTCGGTGCGGAGGTTGGCCAGCGGGATCAGGTGCAGGTGGCGGGGCTGGTCGTAGGGGTGCCACCACTTGCCGAGGACGGTCGCGGACGCGCTGGCGGGGTCGGAGAGTTCGAGGAGGAGGTGGCCGCCGGGGCGCAGGGCGGTGAGCGCGGCCGCGAGTTCCTCCTTCGGGTCCCGGGTGTGTTCCAGGTGGTGGAGCATGCTGACCACGTCGTAGCGGCCGCGCAGCCGGGCGAGCACCTCCGGGGTCGTCAGCCGGCCCCGGTGGGCCTCGTCCAGGCGGCCCGCCGCGCGCGCCCGCTCCACCCTGGGGGTCGGGTCCAGGCCGTCGAACGCCGTGTAGGTGAACAGTTCCTTCGCCGCCCGGGGGAAGGACGCGTCCCCGGTACCGACGTCCAGCCAGCTCTCCGGCTCCGGGAAGGGCAGCATCACCCGGGCCGTCGCCCGCAGGCGTCCGCGGCTGAACCGCGGGTCCCCGTCGGAGTCGTACAGCATCAGGCCCTCGGGGGTGAGGCGCGGGTTCTGGAAGGCGTGGGCGCAGTCCCGGCACTCGTCGACCACGAAGGTGCCCGGCCGGCGGTGGCGGAGGTCGGGGGACCGCAGTCGGGTGCGCAGGCGTTTCGAGCCGCACCAGGGGCAGTCGTCGCGGCGCGGATCGTGGATGGGCCTGGGCCGGGAGGGCATGAGCGGCTCCGGGGGGACGGCAAAGCACGAGACTGCGACATTCCGCAGCAAAGCGGAACGTATGGGATACGGATCTTGGGTGCAAAGACGTCGTGGGGGTGTGGTGCCCCTGTGGCGCTCTGACGTTCGGCCGGTGCCGGTACTGTTCGGCGAATGAGCTCGCTTAATCTCGACGACTTCACCGATCTGATCGAGCGCCCCGACGGCGGGGTGCGCCGCGACGCGGAGGCGCGCCGGGAACGTCAGATCGTGCCGCCCGGATCGCTGGGGCGCCTGGACGACCTGGGTGAGTGGCTGGCGGCGGCGCAGGGCGCGGTGCCCGTACGGCCGGTCGCCCGGCCCCGGGTGGTGCTGTTCGCCGGTGACCACGGTGTCGCCGAGCTCGGCGTGTCGGCCCGACCGGCGGGCAGCGCCGCGGAGTTGGTGCGGGAGATCCTGGAGGGCGGCCGCCCGGTCGCGGTGCTGGCCCGGCGGCTCGACGTGCCCGTGCGGATCGTCGACATGGCGCTGGACTGCGAGCCGGACACGTTCCCGGCGGACGTCGTACGGCACCGGGTGCGGCGCGGCAGCGGGCGGATCGACTTCGAGGACGCGCTGACCCTGGAGGAGACCGAGGCGGCCTTCCGCGCGGGCGTCGCGGTCGCCGACGAGGAGGCCGACTCCGGTACGGATCTGGTCGTGCTCGGCGATGTGAGCGTGGGCGGGACGACCGCCGCCGGCGTGCTGGTGGCCGCGCTGTGCGGGACGGACGCGTCCGTGGTGACCGGGCGGGGCGGCGAGGCCATCGACGACCTGGCGTGGATGCGCAAGTGCGCGGCGATCCGGGACGCGCTGCGCCGGGCGCGGCCGGTGCTCGGGGAGCAGCTCCAGCTGCTGGCGACCGTGGGCGGGGCCGACCTCGCCGCGATGACGGGCTTTCTGCTCCAGTGCGCCGTACGGAAGTTGCCGGTCGTGCTGGACGGTGTCGTGGCGGCCGCGTGCGCGCTCGTCGGGCAGCGGATCGCGTTCCGGGCGCCGGACTGGTGGCTGGCCGCGCACAGGAGCGGGGAGCCGGGGCAGGCGAAGGCGCTGGACCGGATGGCGCTGGAGCCGCTGCTCGACCAGGGCGTGAAGGTCGGGGAGGGTGCGGGGGCGCTGCTGGCCCTGCCGCTGGTGCAGGCCGCGGCCGCCCTGGCGGCCGAGCTGCCCGAGAAGCCGGTGAAGACCGAGAAGACCGAGAAGACCGAAGAGGCCGAAGAGGCGGAAGGGGCCGAAGGGGCCGGAGAGGCCGGAGAAGCCGGAGAGGCCGGAGAGGCCGAGGCTTCCGCCGAGGAGCGCGGAGGTCCCGGGGCCTGAGGGCCCGACGGGTCAAAAGAGACAGGCTGCACCAAAAGAGCGTTCTGGGTGAAGTACGCCCATATCATCACCGCTCATGGGACATCCCCGGGTCGCCGCCGCCGTCGCCGTCTGGTACCTGCGTGCCGTCGCGTTCGTCAACTTCCTCAGTGCGGTGTGGGTTTCGCTGGGGCAGGACGTGCGGCGGCACAACCAGGAGGACCTCTTCACGCCGTATCTGCTGACGGCCGGATTCGCCTCCGGGGTGTTCACCGCGTTCCTGGCCGTCACCATGCGGCGGCGCAAACGGGCCGCGTGGATCCTCAACCTCGGGCTGAGCGGGGCCTTCCTGGGGCTGCTGGCCCTCGCCATGGCGTTCCCGGAGATCCGGCGGCAGCCGCAGAACTGTGTCTCGCTCGGACTGACCGCCGTCTTCGTCGGCGCGCTGCTCGCCGGGCGGCGGGAGTTCTACGCCAAGGGCGACCGGTCCAACCCGAGGCTCGCCGCGGCCGTCGGGGCCGGCGGGCTCCTCGGGGCCTCGCTGCTCGCCGCGCTGCTGGTGACGGCCACCGACCGGTCGGCCGCCCCCGCCACCTTCCTCGACCGCTGGCGCTACGGCACGCTCCGGCTGGTCTCGGTCGCCGCCGACGACCCCTCCGTCACCGGGATCGCCCCGCCCACCTGGGTCGATGTCGCCGTCAACGTCCTGAGCACGGCCCTGGTCCTCGCCGTCCTGTACGCCGCCTTCCGCTCCCGGCGGGCCGTCGACCCGCTCACCGACGACGACGAGAAGCGGCTGCGGGAACTGCTCGACCGGCACGGCGAACGCGACTCGCTCGGCTACTTCGCCCTGCGCCGCGAGAAGAGCGTGTGCTGGTCCCCGACCGGCAAGGCGGCCGTCGCCTACCGGGTCCTCGCAGGGGTCTCCCTGGCGTCCGGGGATCCGCTCGGGGACCCGGAGGCCTGGCCCGGGGCGATCGGGCCGTGGCTCGCCGAGGCCCGCGCGCACGGCTGGATCCCGGCGGTGATGGGGGCGAGCGAGGAGGCCGGGACCGTGTACGCGCGTCATGGCCTGGACGCCCTCGAACTCGGGGACGAGGCGGTCGTCGACGTCGCCGAGTTCACCCTGGAGGGACGGGCCATGCGGACCGTGCGGCAGGCCTACAACCGGGTGCGGCGGGCCGGGTACACCGTGCGGGTGCGGCGGCACGAGGACATCCCGGCCGACGAGATGGCGACCCTCGTGCGGCGCGCCGACGACTGGCGGGACGGGGCCACCGAGCGCGGCTTCAGCATGGCCCTGGGGCGGCTCGGGGACCCCCGGGACGGCCGGTGCGTGATGGTCGAGTGCCGGGACGCCGACGGCCGCCTGCGGGCGCTGCTGTCCTTCGTGCCGTGGGGCCCGCGCGGGCTGTCGCTGGATCTGATGCGGCGGGACCGGGACTCCGACAACGGGCTGATCGAGTTCATGGTCATCGATCTGCTGCGGCGCGCCCGGGAGTACCGGATCACGCAGGTCTCGCTGAACTTCGCCGTGTTCCGGTCGGTCTTCGAGCGGGGCGCGCGGCTGGGCGCCGGGCCGGTGCTCCGGCTGTGGCGGTCGCTGCTCAGCTTCTTCTCGCGCTGGTGGCAGATCGAGTCGCTGTACCGGGCCAACGCCAAGTACCGGCCCATCTGGGAGCCGCGGTTCCTGCTGTTCGAGAAGAGCGCGCACCTGCCCCGCATCGGCGTGGCGTCGGCGCGGGCCGAGGGGTTCCTGGAGGCACCGGGGCTGCCGCGGTGGTGGCATCGCGGGCGGCTGGAGCCGCGTCGATGAGACACCGGCTCGCGCGCCGGGCCCGCGGCGAATGGGGACCGCTGTGCACGGCCGTGCGGGGGCCGCTGGTGGGGCGACGGTGGCGGGCGGCCCCGATGACCCTCGGGGCGGTGTGCCTGACGGCGGTGCTCCAGGTCGTGCAGAACCAGCCCTGGGGCTTTCGGCCGGTCCAGAACCTGGGGGCCGTCCGCGCCGCGGACCCGCTCGGTCCGGCCCTGCTGCGCACGCCCCTGTCGCTGTTCGTCCCCGCCCTCGATCTGCCCGTCTGGGGCGCGCTCGCCCAGATCCTGCTGGTCTTCGGCGTCGCGGAGATCTGCCTGGGCCGGTGGCGGACCCTCACGATCGCGTACGCCGCCACCCTCGCCGGCACGCTGTTCGCGCGCGTGGGCCTGGCTCTGGGCCTGCTGCCCGCCTCCGACGCCCGGATCGTCGACACCGGCCCGTCCGCCGCCGTGGTGGGCCTGGCGGTGTTCGTCCTGTGGCGCCACCGCGCGTACGTCACGGCGGCGGCGGTGACCGTGGCGATGGTCGCCGAGGTCCTGGTCGAGCCGAACCTGGCGGGCCGGGAGCATCTGGCGGCGATCGTGGCGGCGGCGGTGCCGTGCGCGCTCGCGTGGGCGCGCGGGCGTCAGCGCCGGTCGGTGGACTCGGCGAGTTCCTTGTCCGTCTTGCCGCCCAGCCAGTCCCCCAGCAGCCGACCCGGGCCGAACCAGCGCCGGTCGTGACGATAGGCGCGCAGTACCGCCTTCGCGCGGGCCCGGGGCCTGCGCCGGTAGAAGCGGCGGGCCCACGGCGAACCGGGCCGGGCCAGTCGCACCAGGCCGACCAGGCCCACGAACGGGATGAAAACACTGAAGACGGCCATTTTGATCTTGCCTTTGAACAGCACGGCCAGCGAAATGAGGAAGTTCACGGCGACGGTCAGGGCGACGGTCCCCCGGTCCTGGAGCTCGTCGTCGTTCATGTCGTTGACGCCGAACGGCGCGGACCCCACCAGCAGCAGTCCGACGAGTGCGGCCGTCAGCACCACGGCCTCCAGGCTCTTGCGTCCCGCCTCCGTCCAGTACACGTCGTCGAGGTGCAGAATCAGCGCGAACTCGTCGAGGACGAGCCCCGCACCGATGCCGAAGACCACCGCGAAGACGCCCGAGCCGAAGCCGCGCACGCCGCTCGCCACCGCGCCGAAGCCGCCGGCGACGGTCAGGACCACCCCGGGGACCACGTGGTGGATGTGCACCCCGCCGGAGCTGATGTTGCCGAAGGGCCCCTTGCCCGCCCGGATGAGACGGGTGATGACCCGGGTGATCAGGAAGGTGAGCACGAAGGCTGTCAGGGCGAGGAGCAGCGGGAGCTTGCCCGGTTCGACGATGTTGCGCTCAAGCCACTGGCCCATGCCCTCAGTTTCCCGGGGAGCGGGGTGGGCCGCCCGGCCGGTGCGGCGTCCGGGCTAGTCTGCGGCCGTGTCCATGACCCCGCCGCTCGACGGCCTCCGCTTCGCCTTCGGCACACTCACCGTGCTCCCGGTGCGGGTGACCCGCTGGGACCGTGCGGCCGCGCGCGGCGGCATGCTGGCCGCACCGCTGGTCGGGCTGGTCGTGGGCGGCGCCGCGGCCGGCCTCGGTCTGCTGCTGCTGTTCCTGGGCGCGGGCCCGCTGCTGGCCGCCGTGGCCTCCGCCGCCGTACCCGCCGTGCTCACCCGTGGTCTGCATCTGGACGGGCTGGCGGACACCGCGGACGGTCTGGGCAGCGGCAGGCCCGCCGAGGACGCGCTGCGGATCATGAAGCAGTCGGACATCGGCCCGTTCGGGGTGCTCACGCTGGTGTTCGTGCTGCTCGCCCAGGTGGGGGCGCTCGCGCAGCTCTACGACGACTCCTGGACCCGGGGAGCGGTCGCGGCTCTCGCCTCGGCGGTCGCGGCCCGGCTGGCGCTCACCCTGGCCGCCCGTGCCGGGGTGCCGGCCGCCCGGCCGGAGGGGCTGGGCGCGGCGGTCGCCGGGGTGGTGCCGGTACCGGGCGCGCTGGCCGTGGCCGCCGGGTGCGTCCTGGCGGCGGCGGCCTGGGGCGGCCTGCCGGGCGCGGACGGCGCCGTCCGTACGGGCGTGGCGGTCGTCCTCGCGCTCGGCGCCGCCGAACTCCTCCTGCGCCACTGCACACGCCGCTTCGGCGGGGTCACCGGGGACGTGTTCGGCGGGCTGGCGGAGACGGCGGCGACGACCGCGCTGATCGTGTCGGCGCTGGGGAGCTGACGGGCTCCCCGGTCTCACCGGTGGGCGGTCGCCCGGCCCAGCAGGGTGCGGACCAGCAGGGCCTGGACGACGGCCGCCGTGGCATACACCGTGAGGGCCACCACGTGCGGGTCGGCCGGGCCGGTGAGCAGGGCGAGCGTCTGGACGAGGGCCGCCGCGCAGCAGACGGCGGCCGTGCCGAGGACCGCGCCGAAGGACTGGAGCAGCAGCCCGGTCCACAGGACGACACCGAGCAGCAGCAGATCGGCGAGGCGTACGGCGGTCAGTGCGGGGGCGTGCGGCCACAGCGCGGTGGCGATCAGGCCGAGGGCCAGCAGGGCGAGCAGGTAGGCGGCCAGGCACTCGGCGCCCGTGCGCAGCGCCGCCCGCCGGAAGGCGCCCGTGGTGCCGGTGGTGCGCAGTCCGGTCAGGCTGCCGCTGCGGAAGCGGTACAGCAGCCATTCGGCGGGTCCCATGCTGAGCGTGAGCGCGACGGCGGCGGGCGCGGCCAGCGCGCTGTGCTCCTCGCCCGCGAGGACGTCCCCGAGGGCCGCGTACAGCACGAGGGCGCCGCTGCCCAGGCCGAACAGGGCGTACGGCAGGGAGGCCGCCGGGCGGGGGCCCTGCCGGGTGCCGGGGGCAAAGCGGCCGCCGGGGCCCGGCGGCGCGGGCACCACCTCCCGCAGGGCGAGCAGCAC
Source organism: Streptomyces phaeofaciens (assembly GCF_014648915.1). GTDB lineage: Bacteria > Actinomycetota > Actinomycetes > Streptomycetales > Streptomycetaceae > Streptomyces > Streptomyces phaeofaciens. The sequence continues at coordinate 27,665 of NZ_BMSA01000019.1, forward strand.
GACCGCCGCCAGGGAGCCCAGCAGCAGGGTGAGGCTCGCGGCCTGCGGGAGCGGGTGGACCATCGCCGCCAGGGCGCCCGCCGTCATCGGTGCCAGGGCGGCCAGCAGGGCGCGTTCGCGGCCGAGGACCAGCAAGGTGGTGGAGGCGCCGAGGTAGCAGGACTGGCCGGCGGCGAAGGCCACGGCGGCCGCGCTCGCCGTCCCGGCGAAGGCCGACGCGGTGAGCGCGCCGAGCAGGGCGCCCACCGGAGCCCCGACGAGGAGACCGCGGCGGGCCGCCGGGCGGTCGCCCAGGCCCAGCCGGACGTAGGCCCGGTGGGACAGGCCCTGGTTCCAGGTCCAGCCGAACAGGGCACCGGCCAGCAGCGGGACGGTGCCCGCCGGGAGACCGTCGCCGTCGGGCGGGCCGGCGAGCAGGGGCGCGCCGAGCACATAGGCGAAGCCGGGCAGCGCGAAGACCAGGCCGCGCAGCAGACACGCGAGCGGTCCGACCCGCCAGGGGTCGTGCGGCGGGGTGCCGGGTTCGGGGTGGCGGCGCGGGACGCGGGCGTAGAGGGCCTCGGCGAGCGCGAAGGAGTTCTTCACCCCGTACCGTTCGCGGATCTGGTCGTCGGAGAGGCCGTCGGACTCCAGCAGGGCGGCTATCTCGTCGGGGTGGACGGCGGCGGAGACGACGTCGTCGAGGTGGCCGGCGAGTGCGTCGACGGGGTCGGGGGCGGCCCAGGAGGGTGTCGTGGTGCGCTGCCGGGGGACGGCGGGCAGCCTGGTGGTGTCCCGGCTCACCAGTCGGTCCCGTCCGTCGCCACGGCCGCGTACCACGGGTCGCGGAGTTCGGCGGTCCAGTCGTCGACCGTCTCGACCGCGGGCTCGTAGACCTCGGGGAGGCCGGCGAGTTCCTGGTAGATCGTGCGGAAGTTGTCCACCGAACGGCGGAGCGTGAACCGGTCGATGACCCGTTGCCGGGACAGCTCGCCGAGTCTCAGGCGCCGCTCGTGGTCCTTGAGGAGGGTCAGGGCGGCGGCGGCCATCTTCTCCGGCTCGCGCGGCGGGACGACCAGGCCGGTGTCGCCGACGGCCTCGCGCACGCCGCCGACATCGGTCGACACCGTCGTACGGCCGCAGGACATGGCCTCGATGAGGGAGAACGGGAAGCCCTCCGAGATCGACGACAGCATGACGACGTGGCCGGCCGCGTAGGCGCGCCGGACCTCGGTGATCCGGCCCTCGAAGGTGACGCCGTCGGTGACGCCGAGTTCGGCGGCGAGCTTCGCCAGCCGGGTCGCGTAGGCCTCGCCGCCGGGCGGGACCGGGCCGAACAGCCTGAGGCGGGTGTCGGGGAGTTCGGCGCGGACCAGGGCGTAGGCGTGCAGCAGGGTCTCCAGGTCCTTGATGGGGTCGACGCGGCCGCACCAGGTCAGGGTGGGGACGTCGGGTTCGGGTCCGGCGTGCGGGAAGGCGTGCGGGTCGACGCCGTTGTAGACCGTACGGATCTTGCCGGGGTCGGCGCCCCCGCGCTCCTCCCAGCGGCGGTTGTACCGGTTGCAGGGGGTGATGAGGTCGGCGGCCCGGTAGCCGAGGGTGTTGAGGGCGCGGTGGAAGCCCAGCATGAACGCCTTCACCGGCCAGCGCTGGGGTTCCTGGCGCTGGCCCAGATAGCGCTCGCGCAGGTAGATGCCGTGCTCGGTGAGGAGGAAGGGCACACCGTCGAAGTGGCGGGCGGCGAGCGCGGGGAGGGTGGCGAGTCCGCTGCTGACGGCGTGCGCGACGGTGTCGGTCCCGATCCGTGCGCCCAGCGGGCGCAGGGCGTGTTCCAGCAGGTCGGTGGCGGTGAGGGCGTCGTGCACGGTCGGGCCGGCGGCCGCCGTGGGGACGTGCGGCATGGTCCAGATCCACATCAGGGAGCGCAGCGCGGCCTCGGTGCGCAGGGCCGCCGACAGCCGTCCGGCGCGGGCGAGTTCGGCCAGCTCGTAGAGGTTCTCGCCGAAGTCGCAGAAGGCCTCGGGGTCGAGGAAGGAGAGCAGGAGGCGTTCGTAGGTGTCGACGAAGCGGCGCAGGTCCCTGCCGTACGGGGGCCGGCCGCGGCCGGGGCGCGGTCCCCAAGTGGGCACGGAGGTGTGGCGGCGGACGTTGGGCGGCAGCTCCCAGGTGACGGGTTCGCGGCCGCTGCCGGAGAGCGAGACGATGTGGAAGTCGACCTCGGGCATGCCCTTGACGAGCTGGTCGCACCAGGTGCTGACCCCGCCGTGGACGAGTGGATAGGTGCCTTCGGTGAGCATGGTGACATGACGGCCGGTGCGCGGCATGCGCGGATTCCCCCCTGATGGAACAGCCGTTGGCATGGCCGGGCCCGCCCGGTGGGGGCGGGCCCGTGGGGGCGCACCCCGGCGGTCATGGACCGGGGTGCGCCCGTGGTGAGGCCCTACGAGGGCAGCTTCAGCGTGAGCGCGGACTGGAGCGCGGCCGGGGTGGCCCAGGCCGAGCGGGCGCCCGCGTACGGGGTGCCGAACACCGCGCCGCCGATGAGGTTCTGCTTCTTCGTCCCCTCCGGCGCGGTCACCGGGATCTGTGTCCCGGACGGCGCGGTGACGGTGACGGTGGTGCCGATCCGGTAGGCGGTCACCTTGTTGGCGGCGACGGCGGCCTGCCAGGCGGCGCGGCGCTGGAGTTCGGTGCCGATGGCGGACTGGCGGAGGTTCTCCAGCGGGGTGTTGTCCGCGAACAGTGCCTTGTAGTCGCCCAGCACCTTCTCCATCACCGGGTACAGCAGCCGGTCCTCGGCCAGGTTGGACTGGTGGGCGTAGTGCGGCCTGGGGTCGTTGCCGATGGCGTGGCCCAGGTCGGTGCGGGCCTCCTGCGGGACGATGTACGTGTCGTAGCCGGTGGCCGGGTCCAGCGGCTCGGCGAGGCACGTGGAGGCCGCGTTGGACTCGCAGACACCGCTGCCGCCGTCGGCCGCGGAGGTGTAGATCCAGTTGTACTCGTCGGCCATCTCGGCCTCGGTGCCCGTGTTGTAGTACACGTTCATCGGGTAGCGCGGCACGGTCAGCGCCTTGCCGACGGCACGTTGGTCGGGCTCGCGCGAGTTGTCCGAGGCGATCCACTTGACGCCGTTGTCGGAGAGCGCGCCGGACAGGTTCGGGTTGTCGTTCGGCTGCTGCGGCAGCGTCTTCAGGCCCGAGTGCTCGCCGGTGACCAGCTCGGTCCGGTCGATCGGCAGGCCCTTGGCGGCGGCCCAGTCGTTGTTGTCGCGGATCTGCGCGGAGATGTCCGCGCGGCTCATGTACTGGGTGGCGCCGGCGGTGTTCTTCGCGCAGCTCCACGGCACGGTGGAGGTGTCCTGCACACAGCCCAGGAACGGGTGCGTGTAGGTGTGGTTGATCCAGCGGTACCGGGCCTTGTCGGCGAGCAGCCGGTCGGCCATCGGGTCGGTGCCGCCGTTCTCGGTCTTCCACTCCTCCCCGGCGCCGGCGTTGTACACCATGTCCATGGTGAAGCCGTGCTCCTGCTGCCACTGGGCGGCGTAGGCCGCGTCGGCGGCCGTCATCCGGATCGGGGTGCCCTCCTCGCCGCCGCCCACGCAGTCGATGTCGCCGGGTGTGCAGTTGCGCTCGGCGTCCCAGCGGGCGTCGGGGGCGAAGACGTCGTCCACGTGCACCGCGAAGTAGTTGCGCGCCTGGCCCAGGTGGATGCCCTGGGTGAGCCATTCGACGATGCCCCGGGCCAGCAGCCGGAACTGCTGCTGGTACTGGTTGTAGGCGAACGTCACCACCAGTTCGCGGCGGCCGTCGTGGGCGTACTCGCCGACCAGGCTGCCGGTGCCGGTGCCCCCCGGCACGGGCGCGTCGACATAGCTGGTGAACCCGGCGCGGGGTGCGGCCAGGTAGCCGTAACTCTCGCCGATCGTGGGCGAGTTGTCCTCGAAGGTGAGTCCGCCGTCGAGGTAGCCGAACCAGCCTGCCTTGCCGGCCGTGGTGATCGACGCCGCCTGCCCGTCGAGGGAGCCGTTGTACGTGGCGTACTCCAGGCCGACCTCCGGGTGCGCCCAGGTGTAGGCGTCGACCTGCGGGATCCCGTACGTCCGCTCGTAGGCCTCCAGGGCGGTCTGTTCGGCCGAACCGGCCCCGAACGGTGCCTCGTTGGGCAGCACCACGCCCTGGAACCTGGCCCTCGGGGTCCCGCCCACGGTGTCCGCGAGGAAGGCCGCGGTCACGGTCGGCCGGCTCGCGTCGTTCAGATCGATCGTCGTGTACGGGATGCCGGTGCTCCTGAGCTGGGCGGTGATCGCCTGCACGGGGCTGTCCCCGTTGTCCACCACCAGGACCCTCAGGTCGATCCGTGGTGTCGCCGCGGCCGACGCGCCGGGTGCCGCCCCCAGACTCAGCGCCGTCAGCCCCGCGGCCGCCACGAAAGCGGCGGCGTTCGTGGCCTTCCTCCATCTGCGCGCACGGTGCGCCATGGTGTGTCCCTCCCCCAGAAATGGATCTCCGCGCGCGGGCATGGCTGTGCCCTGAGGGCGGAGATCCGTGGAAATCGTGCGGATCGGCGAGTTGATCTCCTCGCCGGAACCCGACGAGTGTGACTCAGGTCATGGAGTGTGAAGGTCGAGAAGTGGCTACGACGCCACTGACAGGTGAACACTCGCGTGCATGAGCGAACGCGCTGGCACGCGTACGCTCGTTGCGGGGTTCGTCACAGCGGTTCGCCGCGCCGGTGGGACCGACCCCGGTGGCGAGCGCGCCCTCGGCCCGGATCTAGGGTCGGCTCCCGGGCCCGGTCGACCCACCACATTCCGGCCACAGCAACTCCACATCGGAAGCGAGATTTCACCACCGTGACTGCTCTCACTCTCAGCACCGCCGCGGCGCCCGGCCTGCGGGCCGACGCGATCGTGATCGGTGTCGCCAAGGGCTCTGCCTCAGGGTCCGGGAAGCCGGTCGTCGCCCCGGGCGCCGAGGCCGTCGACCAGGCGTACGACGGCCGGCTCGCCGGCCTCCTGGAAACCCTCGGGGCCTCCGGCGCCGAAGGCGAGGTGACGAAGCTGCCCGCCCCGGCCGGCTTCAAGGCACCGCTCGTGCTGGCGGTGGGGCTCGGCGCGGAGCCCGAGAAGGACTCCTCCTTCGACGGCGAGGCGCTGCGCCGGGCGGCCGGTGTGGCCGCGCGCGCCCTCACCGGCTCCAAGAAGGCCGCCTTCGCCCTGCCCCTGACGGACGCCGGCGACATCGGCGCGGTGGCCGAGGGCGTGGTGCTCGGCGCCTACTCCTTCGACACCTACAAGGAGAGCGCCAAGGCCCCCAAGGCGAAGAACGGCAAGGCGCCGCTCGCCGAGGCCGCCCTGCTCGGCGGGAAGCCGCGCGACGCCGCCCACAAGGCCGCGCTCGCCCGCGCCACCGCCGTCGGCGAGGAGCTCAACCGCGCCCGCGACCTCATCAACATGCCGCCGAACGACCTCGACCCGGCCGCCTTCGCCGCCCTCGCGCAGACCGCGGCCAAGGAGCACGGCATCAAGGTGCAGGTGCTCGACGAGAAGGCGCTCGCCAAGGGCGGCTACGGCGGCATCCTGGGCGTCGGCTCCGGCTCGGCGTCGGCCCCCCGTCTGGTGAAGCTGTCGTACACGTCCGCCAAGGCGAGCAAGCACCTCGCGTTCGTCGGCAAGGGCATCACCTACGACTCGGGCGGCATCTCGCTGAAGCCCGCCGGGCACAACGAGACGATGAAGTGCGACATGAGCGGCGCCGCCGCGGTGTTCGCAGCGGTCGTCGCCGCCGCGCGGCTCGGCCTGGAGGTCAACGTCACCGGCTGGCTGGCGCTCGCCGAGAACATGCCCTCCGGCTCCGCCACCCGCCCGGGTGACGTGCTGCGCATGTACAGCGGCAAGACGGTGGAGGTGCTCAACACCGACGCCGAGGGCCGGCTGGTGCTGGCCGACGCGCTGTGGGCCGCCTCCCAGGACGCGCCGGACGCGATCGTCGACGTGGCGACGCTGACCGGCGCGATGATGCTGGCGCTGGGCAGCCGGACCTTCGGCGTCATGGCCAACGACGAGGCGTTCCGTACCGCGGTGTACGAGGCCGCCGAGGAGGTCGGCGAGCCGGCGTGGCCGATGCCGCTGCCGGAGCACCTGCGCAAGGGCATGGACTCCACCGTCGCGGACATCGCGAACATGGGCGAGCGGATGGGCGGCGGCCTGGTGGCCGGGCTCTTCCTGCGCGAGTTCGTGGGCGAGGGCATCACCTGGGCGCACCTCGACATCGCGGGCCCGGCGTTCAACGAGGGCGGCCCCTTCGGGTACACGCCGAAGGGCGGCACCGGTTCCGCGGTGCGGACGCTGGTGCGGCTCGCGGAGCTGACCGCGGCGGGTGAGCTGGGCTAGGGCCTTTCTTTCGGATCAGGCCGGCTCCGGTCCACGGGTACTTGCCGGCGCGGCCGAGCGGGGTCGTGGGGGCCCCTCCCGCTCGAGCGAAGCCGAGAGTGGGGGAGCGTGCAGCTGCAAGGCGGAGGAGGGCGGCAACGCGGTGGGGGCACCCCCGGCCGGAGGCTGGGGGACGTTGACAACCGACGACAACGCCGCTGGGGGTCCCCCCTCTGGGGGAGTGCGTGCCGGACCCCGCGACCCCGGCAAGATCCGAAGGAGAGGCCCTAGGGGGTGTCTCGTCGATCAGGCCGGATCAGGGAGCGGGGTCCGGTGCCGTGCATCGCAAGGCGGAGGAGGGCGTCATGGTGGAGCCATGGCAACCGACGACAACGCCGCGAGGCGCGGTGCCGGACCCCGCGAGCCCGGCATGATCGGCGAGACACCCCCTAGCCGCCCGGGCCGGGGGACTGTGCGCCTGATCACTCGGTTCCGTCCGTCCGTGTGGCGGGTGCGGGCCGTGTGTGGCTGGTCGCGCAGTTCCCCGCGCCCCTGAGGTGGGCACAGTGGGGCGTCTCACATAGGTGCCCCGTGTCTCGTCGGCCTCCGACAAGTGCGAGGATGGGCGTCGGCAGGACAGGGCCCCCACCACAGGGCCGAAGAAAGAGCGGCCGGACACCAGCCGCCGGCGGTCAGCGACGACCGGCGCACGGCGCACATGCATGGAGGACGTGACGTGGCGAACGACGCCAGCACCGTTTTCGACCTAGTGATCCTCGGCGGTGGTAGCGGTGGTTACGCCGCGGCCCTGCGCGGGGCGCAGCTGGGCCTGGACGTCGCCCTGATCGAAAAGGACAAGGTCGGCGGCACCTGCCTGCACCGGGGTTGCATCCCCACCAAGGCCCTGCTGCACGCGGGCGAGGTCGCCGACCAGGCCCGCGAGAGCGCGCAGTTCGGCGTCAAGGCGACCTTCGAGGGCATCGACATCGCCGGGGTCCACAAGTACAAGGACGGTGTCATCTCCGGCCTGTACAAGGGGCTCCAGGGGCTGGTCGCCTCCCGCAAGGTGACGTACATCGAGGGTGAGGGCCGTCTGTCCTCCCCGACCTCCGTCGACGTGAACGGCCAGCGGATCCAGGGCCGCCACGTCCTGCTGGCGACCGGCTCCGTGCCGAAGTCGCTGCCGGGCCTGGAGATCGACGGCAACCGGATCATCTCCTCCGACCACGCCCTCGTCCTGGACCGCGTGCCGAAGTCCGCGATCATCCTGGGCGGCGGTGTCATCGGCGTCGAGTTCGCCTCGGCGTGGAAGTCCTTCGGCGCGGACGTGACCGTCATCGAGGGTCTGAAGCACCTCGTCCCGGTCGAGGACGAGAACAGCTCCAAGCTGCTCGAGCGCGCGTTCCGCAAGCGCGGCATCAAGTTCAACCTGGGCACCTTCTTCTCGAAGGCCGAGTACACCGCCGACGGCGTCAAGGTCACCCTGGCCGACGGCAAGGAGTTCGAGGCCGAGGTCCTGCTCGTCGCGGTGGGCCGCGGCCCCGTGTCCCAGGGTCTGGGCTACGAGGAGCAGGGCGTCGCGATGGACCGCGGCTACGTCCTGGTCGACGAGTACATGCGGACGAACGTCCCCACCATCTCCGCCGTCGGTGACCTGGTCCCGACGCTCCAGCTCGCGCACGTCGGCTTCGCCGAGGGCATCCTGGTGGCGGAGCGTCTGGCCGGTCTGAAGGCCGTCCCGATCGACTACGACGGTGTTCCGCGGGTGACCTACTGCCACCCGGAGGTCGCCTCCGTGGGCATCACCGAGGCCAAGGCCAAGGAGATCTACGGTGCGGACAAGGTCGTCGCTCTGAAGTACAACCTGGCGGGCAACGGCAAGAGCAAGATCCTGAACACCGCGGGCGAGATCAAGCTCGTCCAGGTCAAGGACGGTGCCGTGGTCGGCGTCCACATGGTCGGCGACCGCATGGGCGAGCAGGTCGGCGAGGCCCAGCTGATCTACAACTGGGAAGCGCTGCCGGCCGAGGTCGCCCAGCTCATCCACGCCCACCCGACGCAGAACGAGGCGCTCGGCGAGGCCCACCTGGCCCTGGCGGGCAAGCCGCTGCACGCGCACGACTGACCCTCGGTCGACGAAGCGACGACACAGACTTCCGCAACTCGTAAGGAGCAACCGAAACCATGGCGGTTTCCGTAACCCTTCCGGCGCTCGGCGAGAGCGTCACCGAGGGCACTGTCACCCGCTGGCTGAAGGCCGAGGGTGAACGCGTAGAGGCCGACGAGCCCCTGCTCGAGGTGTCGACCGACAAGGTCGACACCGAGATCCCCTCCCCCGCCGCCGGCATCCTGGCCTCCATCAAGGTCGCCGAGGACGAGACGGTCGAGGTCGGCGCCGAGCTGGCCGTCATCGACGACGGCACCGGCTCCCCCGCCGCCGCCCCGGCCCCCGCCGCCGAGCCCGCCGCGGCTCCGGCTCCGGCCCCCGTGGCCGAGGCCCCGGCCGCCCCGGCGCCCGCCGCCGAGGCCCCCGCCGCGCCCGCCGCCGCCCCCGCCGGTGGCGCGTCCGGCACGGACGTGGTCCTGCCCGCGCTCGGCGAGTCCGTCACCGAGGGCACCGTCACCCGCTGGCTGAAGTCGGTCGGCGACAGCGTCGAGGCCGACGAGCCGCTGCTCGAGGTCTCCACGGACAAGGTCGACACCGAGATCCCGGCGCCCGCCTCCGGTGTGCTGCTCGAGATCACGGTCGGCGAGGACGAGACCGCCGAGGTCGGCGCCAAGCTCGCCGTCATCGGCGCCCCGGGTGCGGCTCCGGCCGCTGCCCCGGCCCCCGCCGCCCCGGCCCCCGCGCCCGCCGCCGCCCCGGCTCCGGCCGCTCCGGCTCCGGTCGCCCCGGCCGCCCCGGCTCCGGCGCCCGCGCCCGCCCCGGTCGCCGCCGCCCCGGCTCCGGCCGCCCCGGCCCCCGCGCCGGTGGCTCCGGCCCCGGTCGCGCCGGCTCCGGTCGCGCCTGCCGCGCAGGCCACCGACGAGGGCGCCTACGTCACCCCGCTGGTGCGCAAGCTGGCCGCGGAGAACGGCGTCGACCTGGGCTCCGTCAAGGGCACCGGCGTCGGCGGCCGGATCCGCAAGCAGGACGTCATCGCCGCCGCCGAGGCCGCGAAGGCCGCCGCCGCGGCTCCGGCCGCTGCGACTGCCGCGGGCCCTGCCGCCGCGAAGAAGGCCCCGTCGCTGGAGGCCTCCCCGCTGCGTGGCCAGACCGTGAAGATGCCCCGCATCCGCAAGGTCATCGGCGACAACATGGTCAAGGCGCTGCACGAGCAGGCCCAGCTGTCGTCGGTCGTCGAGGTCGACGTCACGCGTCTGATGCGGCTGCGCGCGCAGGCGAAGGACTCCTTCGCGGCCCGCGAAGGCGTCAAGCTCTCCCCGATGCCCTTCTTCGTGAAGGCGGCGGCCCAGGCGCTGAAGGCCCACCCGGTCATCAACGCCAAGATCAACGAGGCCGAGGGCACGATCACCTACTTCGACACCGAGAACGTCGGTATCGCGGTGGACTCGGAGAAGGGCCTGATGACCCCGGTCATCAAGGGCGCCGGCGACCTGAACATCGCCGGTATCGCCAAGGCCACGGCCGACCTGGCCGGCAAGGTCCGCGGCAACAAGATCACTCCGGACGAGCTGTCCGGCGGGACCTTCACCATCTCCAACACCGGTTCGCGCGGTGCGCTCTTCGACACGATCATCGTGCCGCCGGGCCAGGTCGCGATCCTCGGCATCGGCGCCACGGTCAAGCGCCCGGCCGTCATCGAGACGGAGGAGGGCACGGTCATCGGCGTCCGCGACATGACGTACCTGACCCTGTCCTACGACCACCGCTTGGTCGACGGTGCCGACGCGGCCCGCTACCTGACCGCGGTGAAGTCGATCCTGGAGGCCGGCGAGTTCGAGGTCGAGCTCGGCCTGTAGCCCCCAGCGGCCGTACCACGAAGGCCCCCGTCCGGAGCTTCTCCGGACGGGGGCCTTCGTGCCGTGCGCCGCGTCCACGCCCGTAAGCGGCGTGTAAGTCTCGTCTCACCTGCGTAAAAGCGCCCTTGTGCGCCCCTCCCGAAAGCGCTCGCGGCCGTATTGTTACTGAACGTCGAACGCCCCGGGGCCGGGCGGCCCCTCCCTAAGGAGCACTCATGACCGCGCCCGTCGTCCACTCGCTGCGCGAACAGATCCGCGAGCACATCGTGGAGGGGATCGTCAGCGGGCGCTGGAAGCCGGGCGAGCGGATCGTGGAGCGGCGGATCGCCACCGAGCTGGAGGTCAGCCAGACGCCGGTGCGGGAGGCGCTGCGCGAGCTGGAGTCGCTGCGGCTGATCGAGTCGGCGCCGAACAAGGGCGTACGGGTGCGGAACCTGACGGCGGCCGACCTGGAGGAGAGCTACCCGGTCCGGGCCGGTCTGGAGGCGATCGCCGCGGAGCTGGCGGCGGAGCGGCTGGCGCAGGACTGCTCGGCCCTGGAGCCGCATGTCGCCGCGCTCTACGAGGCCGACCGGCACGCGGACGGCACCGCCCAGGTGCGGCACACCGTCGGCTTCCACCGGGAGCTGGTGCGGGCGGCCGGGAACTCCGTGCTGCTGCACACCTGGGAGGGCCTCGGCATCGAGGTGTTCACGGCGCTGTCCATCCGCTGGCTGGGAACCGTGCAGCAGTCCTACGCGGAGGAGCACGAGGAGCTGGTGCAGGCGTTCCGGCGGCGGGATCCACGGATCGCGGAACTGGTGAAGGCGCACGTGCTGGGCTGCGCGCCGCGCGCCTGACACAGCCGAGCAGACCCCCGCTCACCTGCGGAAATCCTCCGTATTCGCGGCACCGGGTGCCCGCCCGAAAGGCACCCCGTGCCGACTTTCTCGTAATCGAGAGGTTTTGCCCCTGAACCCTTTGATCGATCATCGATCAGGGGGTTACAGTCACCGACGGGCCGCGTGGCGGAGCCACAGATCGGTACCGCACCAGAGCCCCACGCCCTGTCCTGCCAAAGACCAAGGGCACCCCCCGAAACACCTCACAGGGAACCCCCTTCGACTGAGGAAGGCGGCGAAATGACCGACCCCAACGCCATCCAGCCGAGCGCGCTCGACCAGCTCCCCGACCGTGACCCGGAGGAGACCGCCGAATGGCAGGCCTCGCTGGACGCGGTCGCCAAGGCGGCCGGGCCGCACCGTGCGGCGTACCTGATGCGCCGGACGCTGGAGCGTGCGGAGGGCAACGGCATCGCGCTGCCCAAGCTGCTCGAGACCGACTACGTCAACACCATCCCGACCGCCTCCGAGCCGTCCGCGCCCGGTGACGAGGAGATGGAGCGCCGGATCACCGCGTGGAACCGCTGGAACGCGGCCGCGATGGTCACCCGCGGTGCCAAACACGGCGTCGGCGGCCACATCGCCACCTTCGCCTCCGCGGCCTGGCTGTACGAGACCGGCTTCAACCACTTCTTCAAGGGCAAGGAGGCCGACGGCTCGGGCGACCAGCTCTACATCCAGGGCCACGCCTCCCCCGGCATCTACGCCCGCGCCTTCCTCGACGGCCGGCTGAACGAGGCGCACCTCGACAACTTCCGCCAGGAGTCGGGCGGCAACGGCCTCCCGTCCTACCCGCACCCGCGGCGGCTGCCCTGGCTGTGGGAGTTCCCGACGGTGTCGATGGGCCTCGGCCCGCTGTCGGCGATCTACCAGGCGCGCTTCAACCGCTACCTGACCAACCGCGGCATCAAGGACCTCTCCGCCTCCCACGTCTGGGCCTTCCTCGGCGACGGCGAGATGGACGAGCCCGAGTCGACGGCGGCACTCGCGCTCGCCTCCCGCGAGGGTCTGGACAACCTGACCTTCGTCATCAACTGCAACCTGCAGCGCCTCGACGGACCGGTCCGCGCCAACTTCAAGATCGTGCAGGAGCTGGAGGCCCAGTTCCGCGGCGCCGGCTGGAACGTCGTCAAGACGCTGTGGGGCACCGCCTGGGACGAGCTGTTCCAGCTCGACACCACCGGCGCGCTCGTCCGCCGGCTGCGCGAGGTACCCGACGCGCAGGTGCAGACGTACCAGACGCGCGGCGCCGCCTACATCCGCGAGGACTTCTTCGGCAAGGACCCGGCGCTCGCCGAGATGGCGAAGCTGCTGAGCGACGACAAGATCCTCGAGTGCTTCCACCTCTCCCGCGGTGGCCACGAGGCGCGCAAGGTCTACGCGGCCTACAAGGCGGCGGTGGAGTTCAAGGGCGCGCCGACCGTCATCCTGGCCCAGACCGTCAAGGGCCACACCCTCGGCGAGGGCTTCGCGTCGAAGAACGCCAACCACCAGATGAAGAAGCTCTCGGTGGACGAGTTCAAGACGATGCGCGACCTGCTGGAACTGCCGATCCCGGACAGCGCGTTCGTCGACGGCGTGGTCCCCTACGGCCACCCGGGCGCCGACTCCCCCGAGGTCCGCTACCTCCAGGAGCGCCGCGCGGCCCTCGGCGGCCCGGCCCCGGCCCGCCGCACGCACGCGCTCGCCCCGCTGCCCGCCCCCGCCGAGAAGGCGTTCGCCTCCTTCGACAAGGGCTCCGGCTCGCAGAACGTGGCGACCACCATGGCCTTCGTCCGCCTGATCAAGGACCTGGTCCGCGACAAGGAGACCGGGAAGCGCTGGGTGCCGATCGTCCCCGACGAGGCGCGCACCTTCGGCATGGAGAGCCTCTTCCCCTCCCTGGGCATCTACTCGCCCAAGGGCCAGACGTACGAGCCGGTCGACCGCGACCAGCTGATGTACTACAAGGAGGCCAAGAACGGCCAGATCCTCAACGAGGGGATCACCGAGGCCGGTTCGATGGCCGACTTCATCGCCGCGTCCACCGCGTACTCCACGCACGGCGAAGCGATGATCCCGTTCTACATCTTCTACTCGATGTTCGGCTGGCAGCGCACGGCCGACCAGATGTGGCAGCTCGCCGACCAGCTCGGCCGCGGCTTCCTCGTCGGCGCCACGGCCGGCCGTACGACCCTGACGGGCGAGGGCCTCCAGCACGCCGACGGCCACTCCCCCGTCATCGCCGCGACCAACCCGGCCGCCCTCACCTACGACCCGGCGTTCGCCTACGAGGTCGCCACGATCGTCAAGGACGGTCTGCGCCGGATGTACGGCGAGGCCGCCCCGGGTGAGGACCCGAACGTCTTCTACTACCTGACGGTCTACAACGAGCCGATGCCGCAGCCCGCCAAGCCGGCCGGCCTCGGCATCGACGAGGGCATCGTCAAGGGCCTGTACCGCTTCAACACGGCGGAGTCGGCGGGGCTCTCCCCGGCCGCCAACGCGCCGCGCATCCAGCTCCTCGCCTCCGGCACGGCGATCCACTGGACCCTCCAGGCGCAGAAGCTGCTCGCCGAGGAGTGGGGCGTGGCCGCCGACGTGTGGTCCGCGACCTCCTGGACCGAGCTGCGCCGCGACGCGCTGGAGGCCGACGCGGCCCTGCTGCGCGGCGAGGAGCGGGTGCCGTACGTCCGTCAGGCGCTCCAGGGCGCCGAGGGCCCGGTGCTCGCGGTCTCCGACTACATGCGCCAGGTCCCGGACCAGATCGCGCAGTGGGTCGAGCAGGACTGGTCATCGCTGGGCGCGGACGGCTTCGGCCTCTCCGACACCCGCGCGGCCGCCCGCCGCCACTTCGGCGTCGACGCGGAGTCGGTCGTCGTCGCGGCCCTGGCCCAGCTCGCCCGGCGCGGCGAGGTCAAGGCCACCTCGGTGAAGGAGGCGCGGGACCGCTACGGCCTGTAGAGGGCGGCGTTTCGGTCGAAGGGGCACGGCACTGCGCCGTGCCCCTTCGTCGTCGGCGGGCCCGGCATCATGGGCATCATGCGTGCTGCCCGCCTCATCAAGATGGTGCTGCTCCTGCAGTCCCGGCCCGCCATGACCGCCGCCGAGCTGGCCCGTGAGCTGGAGGTGTCCGAGCGGACCGTCACCCGGGACGCGCAGGCGCTGTCGGAGGCGGGGGTCCCGGTGTACGCGGAGCGGGGGCGGACCGGCGGGTACCGGCTGGTCGGCGGGTACCGCACCGGGCTGACCGGGCTGGGCCGGGGCGAGGCCGAGGCGCTGTTCCTGAGCGGGGTGCCGGGCGCGCTGCGGGAGATGGGCCTCGAGGACGTGGCCTCCGCGGCCCGGCTGAAGGTGTCGGCCGCCCTGCTGCCGTCCCTGCGGGACGCGCCGCGGGCGGCGGCGCAGCGGTTCCATCTGGACGCGCCCGCGTGGTTCCGGGAGCCGGAGGTGCCCGCACTGCTGGCGGTGGTCGCGGACGCGGTGTGGGACGACCGCCGCGTGAGCGCCCGCTACCGGCGCGGGGACGGTGAGGTCGAGCGGGACCTGGAGCCGTACGGGCTCGTGCTGAAGGCGGGGGTCTGGTATCTGTGCGCCCGGGTTCGGGAGAGGGAGCCGGAGACGGAGCCGAAGGCGGCGGCGGGTTCGGGGGCGGTCGGTTCGGCGGGGGCCGGGGACCTGCGGACCTACCGGATCGACCGGTTCGTCGCGGTCGAGGTGCTGAAGGATCGTTTCCACCGGGACGAGTCCTTCGATCTGCCCGGGTTCTGGGGCGAGCAGGCCGAGCGGTTCGCGCGCTCGATCCTGCGGGCCGAGGCCGTCGTACGGCTCTCGGAGACCGGGGTGCGCAGACTGGTCCACACGGTGGATCCGGTGGCCGCGCGGGACGCGCTGGCGGGGGCCGGGGAACCGGACGGGCACGGGTGGGTCACGGTCACCCTGGGCGTGGAGTCGGAGGACGTGGCGCACACCCAGCTCGCCGCGCTCGGCGCCGAGGCGGAGGTGATCGCCCCGCCGTCGCTGCGGGCGCGGTTCGCCGCGGACGCGGCACGGCTGGCGGGCTTGTACCGCGCGTGACAATCCCCGGCACTCCGGGTGCGCCGCACCCCTCCAGGCACGATGCTGGACGCGTGATGGACGAGACGGAGTTCTGGGAGCTGGTGGACGCCTCCCGCGAGGGCGCCGAGGGCGACCCGGAGGATCAGGCCGACCTGCTCGTGGACCGGCTGGTCCGGCTGGACCCGGAGTCCGTGCTCGACTTCGCCCGGCACTTCGAGGCGCGCTACAGCCGCGCCTACACCTGGGACCTGTGGGGCGCCGCCTGGGTGCTGCTCGACGGGGCGAGCGACGACGCCTTCGACTTCTTCCGCTGCTGGCTGATCGGGCAGGGCCGCGACGTGTTCGAGGGCGCGGTGCACGATCCGGACGCGCTCGCCGAGCTGCTGGGCGACTTCGACGAGGAGCTCGACGGGGACGGCGAGGACCTCGGTTACGCGGCCGACGAGGCCTACGAGCAGCTCACCGGGGCCGTCGCGCCCGATCTGGGCATCCCGCCCGCGGCCGCGGAACCCGCCGGCACGCCGGTCGACTTCGAGAACGAGGGGGCGCTCGCCGAGCGGTACCCCCGGCTGTGGAACCGCTTCAAGGAGTGAGTCCTCCTCCCCCTCCTCACAGGGTGACCCGGCGGCGCGTGGTGTCCGCCGGGATGTAGGCCTGCTGCTGGTCGGCCCGGACGGCGTGGTGCAGCGGCGCCTTGTTGGCCTGTTCGAGGGCGGACGCGGTCGTGGCGGCCGGGCCCAGGACGACCGCGGCGACGGCGCACAGGACCGTCCAGGGGCTGCGGGCGGCCCGGGCCCAGCCGGCGTCCCGCTCCGTGGCACCCGCGGACCCCGTGAACCCGGTGGACCCCGTGGACTGCGTGCGACTGCTGTTCATCTCTCTCCCCGCCTCCGGTCGGCTTGTGTTGTGCATGACCGTAGGAGGCGGGGATGGGAGGAGTCTGAATCCTGCCTAAGGGGTTCCTGTGAGCCCGCGCGCGCCCGCTCCCGCGCCCGTCCCCTTGACCGGGCGGCCCTGGAGCCGGGCGGCCGTCTGGCGGATCTCCGGCAGCCGGGCGGAGAGGGCGGCGCCGGGGCAGCTGGTCATGTAGCCGTCGTCGTGGCCGGCGAGGGCGGGCAGGGTGGCGGTGGCGCCGGCCCGGTAGCGGCTGAGGCTGTTGCTGGAGGTGAGACGGGCCTGGGTGCGCGGGTCCACGTCGGACAGACCGAGCTTCCAGGCGGCGACCGCCGCGATCGAGTCGACCATCGCCTGCGGGACCTTCACCCCGGCGGTGAAGGTGCCGAGCGCGGCGATGCCGGCCGTGCGGTGGTTGAAGCCCTGGGTGTGGGCGCCGGTGACGGGACGGTCGACGCCGCCCGCGCGGCCCTCGTAGACGGTGCCGCACTTGTCGACGACGAAGTTGTAGCCGAGATCGTCCCAGTCCCGGGCTCCGGTCTGGCCGGCGTACAGGTAGCGGATGATGCGGGGCGCGTCGGCGCAGTCGTAGCTGTTGGGCGAGTCCGTGTGGTGGACGAAGACGGCGACGACCTTGTCGTCGTAGCGCGGCGGTGGCTGCTTGCGGCGGCTGACGTCGTCCAGCCAGGCCGTGCGCGGCACGATGCGCGGCTTGACGGCCGTGTGGGCGGAGGCGGGGCGCGCGGCCGGGGGGCGCAGGGCGCGGGCGGCCTGGGCGGAGGTGGCGGCGCGGTCGACGCCGTCCGCGCACAGTCCCAGCGCGGCGACGGCTGCGAGGCCGGGCACGCAGCCCAGCAACACCATGAGCGGGCCCGGTATCCGTGGCGGGCGCCGCCTTCGTGTTCCCCGCGATCGGCGGGGGACCGGTCGGTTGACACACATGGACCCACTGTCGACCGGATCCGCCCGGCCCGCGATGTGTGCTCTGCCACCTGGTGGAACCGACGTCCCGGTCCGCGGCGTTTTCCGAGGTACACGCACACGTGGCCGATTCCGGGCGCCGCGCGCGCGTGGCTGATCACTGGGCCCGTCCCCCGCGTACTAAGGGGTCTGAGAGAAAGGCGGCTCTGTGGACCTGCTCGACATCCTGCTGGTACTGGCGATCCTGGCCTACGCCGGCTCGGGCTACCGGCGCGGACTGGTGGCCGGCTGCGTCTCGCTGGCCGGGTTCGTGGGCGGCGCGGTGGTCGGCGTGTGGGTGCTGCCCTGGATGATGGACCTGGTGACACCGGGGACGACGGCGGCGACGGTGACGGCGGTGTTCACGGTCCTCGTCCCGGCGGTGGTGGGGCACGAGCTGGCGGGGCGGCTGGCGCTGCGGCTGCGGCGCGAGCTGGACCGGGGGCCGCTGCGGGTGGCCGACGGGGTCGGCGGGGCGGCGGCCAACGCGGTGGCGGTGCTGATCGTGGCGTGGGTGGCGGCGAGCGTACTGGGCGCGTCCTCGTCGCCGCTGGTGACCTCGTCGATCCGGGACTCCCGGCTGCTCGGCGCGGTGCAGGACGCGATGCCGGACACCACCCCGGCCTGGTTCTCCGACGCGACGTCGGCGCTCACCCAGGCGGGCTTCCCGCAGGTCTTCAACCCGTTCGAGAACGAGTCGACGGCGGAGGTCGCCGAGCCCAGCGGCGACAGTGTCACGGCGAGCGCGACGAACGCGGCGAAGCTCAGCACGGTCAAGATCGAGGGCGTCGCGGGCGACCAGGGCCGTGAGGGCAGCGGTTTCGTGTACGCCCGCGAGCATGTGATGACCAACGCGCACGTGGTGGCGGGCATCGACGACCCGACGGTGCGGATCGGCGGCGTGGGCCGGACGTACGACGCCCGGGTGGTGCTCTTCGACCCGGACAAGGACGTGGCCGTGCTGTACGTGCCCAAGCTGCGCGCGCCCGTGCTGCGCTTCGACGACACCGCGAAACGGGGCAACGAGGCGGTCGTGGCGGGCTATCCGCAGGACGGCGACCTCAACCTCCAGGCGGCGACGGTCGCGAGCCGGGTGAAGGCGACCGGCCGGAACATCTACAACGACGAGATCGTCACCCGTGAGATCTACTCGATCCGCTCCACGGTCCGCCCGGGCAACTCCGGCGGCCCGCTGCTGACCACCGACGGCCGGGTCTTCGGCGTGGTGTTCGCCCGCTCCACCTCGGACGACGAGACCGGGTACGTGCTGACGGCCGCCGAGGTCTCCGGCGACGCCGAACGGGCGGCGAAGTCGACGGCACCGGTGGACACCGGCCGGCTGACCAGCTCCTGACCGTCGTACGGGGCGGCCGGCGGCCGGCCCGCGGGCGTCGCCACGGCCGGCCGGTCCCCGGGGGTCACACCGGCCGGCCCATGAACACGTCGTCCACGTACGCCCCGTCCAGCAGGAACTCCTCCGGCAGGATCCCCTCGACCACGAACCCCTCGGACGCGTACAGCGCGCGGGCCGGGGCGTTGTGGGCGAGGACGCGCAGGGTGATCCGGCGGGCGTCGCACCGGCGGGCCTCCTCGACGGCCGCGCGGACCAGCGCCCGTCCGACACCTCGGCCGCGTGCCTCGTCGGTGACGGCGAGGCCCTGTATCTGGCGGACGTGCGCGTTGCAGGCGAGCGGGGTGGGGTGGGCGAGGCGGATGTAGCCCACGGGGCGCCCGTCCAGCTCGGCGACCAGGAAGTCCTCGGGCGGGTGGCGTTCGTCGAAGAGGGGAGCGTAGGGCGGCTCCGGCTTCGGCATGACGGCGTGCAGCGGCGACCAGGTGAGCCGGTCGATGAGGGAGAGCGCGTCGTCGTCGGCGGGCGTCGCGGTGCGGATACGGAGTTCGGCGGATGCGGACATGCGCGTCACCCTAGGGGGTGTCTCGTCGATCGGGCCGGATCAGGGAGCGGGGTCCGGTGCCGTGCATCGCAAGGCGGAGGAGGGCGTCATGGCGGAGCCATGGCAACCGACGACAACGCCGCGAGGCGCGGTGCCGGACCCCGCGAGCCCGGCATGATCGACGAGACACCCCCTGAGGCGCGGAGGCCGGATCCCGGCCGGGGATTTCTCCGGTCACGGGGCAGGATGGGCGCATGGAACTGGAACGTAGGCGAATCGCGGTGGCCGGCGCGTCCGGTCTCATCGGCAGCGCGCTGGTGCGGTCCCTGACCGCCGACGGGCACGAGGTGGTCCGCCTGGTGCGGCACACGCCCCGCGATGCCCAGGAGGTGCGGTGGGACCCCGAGCGGGGGCAGGTGGACGCGGCGGGGCTCGCCGGGTGCGACGCGGTGGTCAATCTGGCGGGCGCGGGCGTGGGCGACCGGCGCTGGAGCGAGGCGTACAAGCGGCGCATCCACGACAGCCGGGTGTACGGCACACAGGGTCTGGCCAGGGCGGTCGCCTCGCTCGACGAACGGCCGCGGGTGTTCGTGAACGGCAGCGCGATGGGCTTCTACGGCGAGACCGGCGACCGGGTGGTGGATGAGCGGTCGCCCGCCGGGAGCGGGTTCCTGCCGGAGCTGTGCGTGGAGTGGGAGGCGGCCGCGGAGCCGGCCGAGGCGGCGGGCGTGCGGACGGTGTTCACCCGGACCGGGCTGGTCGTGGCGCGCGAGGGCGGGGCGTGGGGGCGGCTGTTCCCGCTCTTCCTCGCGGGGCTCGGCGGGCGGATGGGCGACGGGCGGCAGTACTGGTCCTACATCGCGCTGCACGACGAGGTGGCGGCGATCCGGCATCTCCTGGACCGGGACGACCTGTCGGGGCCGTTCGACCTGACCGCTCCCGAGCCGCTGACGAACCGTGAGATCACGGCGGCGATGGGGCGGGTGCTGCGCCGGCCGACGCTGTTCACGGTGCCCGCGCCGGTGCTGCGGACGGTGCTGGGCGAGATGGCCGGGGATGTCCTGGGCAGCGCGCGGGTGGTGCCGAAGCGGCTCCTGGAGTCGGGGTTCACCTTCGCGTTCCCCGGGATCGAGGATGCCATCCGGGCGGCGTGAGCGGCCTCGTGCGGCTGCGTGCGACCGGCTGTGCCGACCCGGGGCGATCGCATGCGACCGTCGTGCGACCGTGCCCTGTCCATGCGCGACTGTTCCCGACCGATCACAGCCCTAACCTCGATCCGAACTCGGGCATCCCGGAAGCCAGTTGGGGGCATGACGTCTCCACCGGCCGCGCAACCTCGAGGAGGGGCACGTGCTTGAGCCCGCGTACCAGGCAGACGTCGTCGTCGTGGGAGCCGGAGTCGCCGGCCTCTCCGCGGCACATCGCCTCATCAGCGCAGGAGTAACGACCGCAGTCCTGGAGGCCGCCCCTTACGTCGGCGGCCGCATGTCGACCGAGAAGGTCGACGGCTTCCGGCTCGACCGCATCGGACAGCTGCTGTCCACGGCGTATCCCGAACTGGGCCTGACTCCGGGGCTCGACGCGCTCGTCCTGCGCCCCTTCGCCCCCGGGGTCCTGCTGCACAGCGACGGACGCCACCACCGCGCGGGCGCACAGGCGGGCGCGGGGAGCGCAAGGGGCGCACTCCACGCCGTACGCGCCCTGGCGAGCGCCCCACGGCCGGGTGCGCTGCCCCGGCCGCGCCCGGCCGCCGCCCGGCCCGTGCCGCCGCCCAGGGTCCGGCCGGGAGCCCCGCTGGGCACCGCCGTCGACCAGGCGCGGCTCGGCGCCGCGCTCACCCGGATCGCGGCCACACCCGCCGAACGGCTGCTGCGCCGCCCGGAGTCCCCGGCCGGCGAGGCCCTCGCGGCCCGCGGACTGCCCGCCCGCACGATCGACGGGTTCCTGCGCCCGCTGCTGGCCGCGCTGCTCTGCGACCCGGACCTCAGCACCTCCAGCCGGTGCGCGGACCTCGCGCTGCGCTCCTTCGCGGCGGGCCGGCTGTGTCTGCCGGAGGGCGGCGCCGAGGTGCTGCCGGAGCTGCTCGCACGGACCCTGCCGGCGGGCACCCTGCACACCGGCGTGCGGGTCACCTCGGTCTCCACGACCTCGGTGACCACCGCCGAGCACGGCGAGTTCCGCTGCCGGGCCGTCCTGGTCGCCACCGACGCCCGCACCGCGGCCGAGCTGCTGCCGGGCCTGCGGATGCCCGACTTCCACCCGGTGACGGTCGTTCACCACACCACGGACGAGCCGCCGTCGACCGGCGCCTCGCTGCTGCTGGACGCCGACCGCGGCGGCCCGGTCGCGCACACCGCCGTGGTCAGCGGCATCGACCCGAGCCGGGCGCCCGCGGGCCGCGCGCTGATCTCGTCCACCGTCCTCGGCACCCCGCCCGACGGCGTCGACACCGCCGTACGGATGCACCTGTCCCGGCTCTACGGCGTCCCGACCGCGCGCTGGGAGACCCTCGCCGTCCACCACACCGCCGAGGCCGTGCCCGCGATGCGGCCGCCGCACGACCTGCGGCGGCCGGTGCGGCTGCTGGCGGGCCTGTACGTCTGCGGCGACCACCGGGACACCAGCACCGTCCAGGGCGCCCTGCACTCGGCCCACCGGGCGGCGTCGGCGATCGTGGCCGACCTGGGGGCGGCGGGGTCCCTGCACCGGGCGGACCCCGCGCCCAGCGCCGCGCAGGCGGCGTAGTCAGCCCATGGCCGCCACCTTGTCCCGGTAGGTGCGCACCGGAGCCGCGTCCTTGTACGGCTCCAGCCTCCGCTCGAAGTCCCTGACGTACTCGACCGCCCGCACCGAGCGCATCTCGGCCGCCTGGCCGGCCGCCTCGGCGGCCAGCTGGCAGGCCTGGTCGAGTTCGCCGAGGCCGAGGCGGGCGGAGGCGAGGACGACGCGGCAGAAGAGGCGGCTGCGGGCATAGGCGGCGGGGCGCAGCTGGAGGGAGCGTTCGGCGTGCTGGACGGCGGCCCGGAACTGCTGGAGGTCGCGGTGGCAGTGCCCGAACTCGTCGGCCAGCTGCGCCTCGTCGAAGAACCGCGCCCAGTGCGGCACCTCGTCCCCGGCCCGGGCCGCCTCCAGCGCGCGCTCGGCCCGCACCAGCGCGGCCGTGCAGGCCCGCACCTCGCCGAGCACCCCGTGCCCGCGCGCCTCGGCGCAGTGCAGCAGCGCCTGGACGACCGGCGGCGCGCCGGAGCCGACGCCCTGCTGGGCCACCCGCGCGAGCTGGACGGCCTCCCGCCCGTGGCCGAGGTAGACGGCCTGGCGGCTCATGGTGACCAGCACGAACGAGCCGTACGCCCGGTCCCCGGCCGCCTGGGCGAGCCGCAGGGCCTGGACGAAGTAGCGCTGGGCGAGGCCGTGCGCGGCGATGTCGAAGGAGGTCCAGCCGGCCAGCCGGGTGAGGTCGGCGGCGGCGGCGAAGAGCCGGCGGCCGGTCTGTTCGCCGTAGGTGCCGCGCAGCATGGGCTCGCACTCGTGCTCCAGGTAGCGCACGAGGGCCTGACGGGCGTGGCCGCCGCCGTACATGTTGTCCAGGGTGCGGAACAGCTCGCCGACCGAGCGGAGCGCGGAGATGTCGCCGGGGGTGACCCGCTGGCCGGGGCCGCGCTCGACGGTGCCGCGCTGCCGCGGGACGGCCACCGGCGGTGCCGCCGGGGCCGGGGGCGCCTTCGGGGCCGAACGGCTCTGGACGGGCACCCGGGCGGACTGTTCGCCGCGGGCGACCCGCTCGTCGGCCCGTCCGATCAGCCAGTCGCGGCTCGGCACGACGAGCCCGGCCGGAGTGAAGGCGATCTTGCGGAGTTCGGCGTGGCTGCCGGAGTCCTTGCGCCACAGCCCGCCGACGATGTCCACGGCCTCCTCGGGGGTGCCGGCGAACTCCAGTCCCGCGTAGACGGGGGCGCAGGCGTCCAGACCGAGGTCCTGGGCCGTCAGCCGGCGGCCGAGGCGCCGGGTGAAGACCTCGGCGATGAGGGCGGGGGTGGTGCCCCGGGGCTGCTGCCCGCGCAGCCACCGGGTGACGGAGGTCTTGTCGTATCTGAGATCCAGCCCGTGTTCGAGCCCGAGCTGATCGACCCGACGGGCCAGACCCGCGTTGGAGAAGCCCGCTTCTGCGATGAGCGCGGCGAGCTGGCGGTTGGGAGTGCGCTGCGCGGGTCGTTCCGTCATCTGCGGTGCGGTCTCCTGCCTCCCGGGCCTCTGACATGCCCGGATGAAGTGCCCTGATGGTGTGATCAGCCCTTTTGGCCTCGCGAACGGCGCGAATGTAGCGGAGCGTAGCCACTCGGCTGCATATCTCGACCCTCATTCATCCGATCGTGTGAGAATCGACCACCGGGCTGACGTGCGACGCGCGGACGTACAGTGGCTTGGGCGCGCCACGCGCCTTACGACCTTCCAGGGAGGCGCTCGCCGTGAGTGAGTTGCGGTTCGTCCGTATGGGTTTCGGAGCCGACGCCGTGGAGTACCAGGAGGCCTGGGACGAGCAGCGCCGGGTGCACGCGGCCCGGTTCGCCGACGAGCTCCCCGACACCGTGCTGCTCCTCGAACACCCGCCGGTCTACACGGCGGGGCGGCGCACCGCCGACAGCGAGCGCCCGCTCGACGGCACCCCGGTCGTCGACGTGGACCGCGGCGGCAAGATCACCTGGCACGGTCCGGGCCAGCTGGTGGGCTACCCCATCCAGAAGCTCCCGCGCCCGGTGGACGTCGTCGCGCACGTCCGGCGGCTGGAGGAGGCGCTGATCCGCACCTGCGCGGAGTTCGGCCTGGAGACCACCCGGGTCGAGGGCCGCAGCGGGGTGTGGGTGCTGGGCGACCCGGTGCAGCAGCGCCCCCTCCTGGGCGGCCTGTCCCTGGACTTCGACCCCCGGCTCACCGACGACGAGTTCGACCCGCGGCTCAACGGCCCCGAGTACGCCCCCTCCAACGCCGGACAGCGCCGCGAGGACCGCAAGATCGCGGCGATCGGCATCCGGGTCGCCAAGGGCGTGACGATGCACGGCTTCGCACTGAACGTGAACCCCGACAACAAGTGGTTCGACCGGATCATCCCGTGCGGGATCCGGGACGCGGGCGTCGCCTCCCTGGCGAACGAGCTGGGCCGCGACGTCACGATCGCCGACGTGCTGCCGGTGGCGGAGCGCCATCTGGCCGAGGTCTTGGAGAACGCCGTCCTCGCGCCCAGGGTGATCGAGAAGACACCGGCCGCCTGACGCGGGCAGCGGGCTTTCAAATCCACGGGCGTACCCTGGGGGACGCCAAAGAATCAATCGCTAGGGAGCCGGTCGTGTCCGCAGTCGCACCCGACGGACGCAAGATGCTGCGCCTCGAGGTCCGCAACAGCCAGACCCCCATCGAGCGCAAGCCCGAGTGGATCAAGACCCGGGCGAAAATGGGCCCCGAGTACACGAAGATGCAGAACCTCGTGAAGAGCGAGGGCCTGCACACGGTGTGCCAGGAGGCCGGCTGCCCCAACATCTACGAATGCTGGGAGGACCGCGAGGCCACCTTCCTCATCGGCGGCGACCAGTGCACCCGGCGCTGCGACTTCTGCCAGATCGACACCGGCAAGCCCGAGGCCCTGGACCGGGACGAGCCGCGCCGGGTCGGCGAGTCCGTCGTCACCATGGACCTGAACTACGCCACCATCACCGGCGTCGCCCGCGACGACCTGGAGGACGGCGGCGCCTGGCTGTACGCCGAGACGGTCCGCCAGATCCACGAGCAGACCGCCGCCCGGGAGGGCGGCCGCACCAAGGTCGAGCTGCTCGCCCCCGACTTCAACGCCGTACCGGAGCTGCTGGCCGAGGTCTTCGCCTCGCGTCCCGAGGTCTTCGCGCACAACGTCGAGACGGTCCCGCGGATCTTCAAGCGGATCCGTCCCGGCTTCCGCTACGAGCGCTCGCTGAAGGTGATCACCGACGCCCGCGACTACGGCCTGGTCACCAAGTCCAACCTGATCCTCGGCATGGGCGAGACCCGTGAGGAGGTCAGCGAGGCGCTGAAGCAGCTGCACGCGGCCGGCTGCGAGCTGATCACGATCACGCAGTACCTGCGTCCGTCCGTGCGCCACCATCCGGTGGAACGCTGGGTGAAGCCGCAGGAGTTCGTGGAGCTGAAGGAGGAGGCCGAGCAGATCGGCTTCTCGGGCGTGATGTCCGGCCCGCTGGTGCGCTCCTCGTACCGCGCCGGGCGGCTGTACCAGATGGCCGTCGAGAAGCGCGGCACGTACATCGCCGTACAGGCCGTGTGACCTGGGCGACAGTCGTCGGGGCCGTTGCTCCGTACGAGCGCGGGACATACGTGTGAACTCGCGCACAAGATGTTACCGGCCAGTAGTGGCCGATACGACGCGGTCCCGACCGTCCTCGCAGATGAGGACCCCGGTCGGGACCGCGTCGGCGTTCCCGGGCCCCGGAATGCCCCTCATCAAGGCTTCATGGGCGTTTGACCGGTCGGTCACGCCCTGGTAACACCGAACAGTGACGCTGGTGTCACACCACGTAGACCCGCACCGACCCGCACCGACCCGCACCCACTGCCGTCCGAGGGGGCTCCCACCATGCAGGCCGCGCCCGTTCGCGCCACCGCGATCCCGTCCTTCACCACCGCCCTGCGCGCCGTCGAGTCGCTCCTCATGAGCGGCGGACAGCGCACCGCCCGCCAGAACGCGTGGACCTCCGTGCTGGAGGACCGCCGTCGCGCCAAGGACCGTGTCGAGGCGCAGCGCGTCCTCGAAGCGGTCACCTCCGCCCGCCCCTGACCCCGCGCCGCACCTCCGCGGCCCACACCTGCCCCACACCTGCCCCACATCTCCCCCGCCCTGCCCTCGCCCCGCCCCGGCCCTTCCCCGCGCCGGAGCCGGCCCTGACCCGCCCGCCGGTCGGTCCGCGATCCGCACCTCCCGGACACTGCCGTCGTCGGCACTTCCGGGGCCACGTAGACTTCGTGGCATGGCGAGAAGTGACAGTGCGGCGGAGGCCGCGAACACCGGGCGACTGAAGCAGATCGCCCTGACGTACAAGATGACCCGCAGGGCCGACAAGAAGATCGGCTTCATCCTCGCGGGTGTCTTCCTCATCATCCTCGGTGTCTTTCTCGCGATCGGTTTCCTGATCGGGCACCCGGTCTATCTCGGCATCCTGGGCTTCCTGCTCGCCTTCCTCGGAACGGCGATCGTGTTCGGGCGCCGGGCCGAGCGGGCCGCCTTCGGTCAGATGGAGGGCCAGCCGGGCGCCGCCGCGGCCGTGCTCGACAACATCGGCCGGGGCTGGACGACCACCCCCGCGGTGGCGATGAACCGCAGCCAGGACGTGGTGCACCGCGCGGTCGGCAAGGCCGGCATCGTGCTGGTCGCCGAGGGCAACCCGAACCGGGTGAAGACCCTGCTGGCCGCCGAGAAGAAGAAGATGAACCGCATCGTCGCGGACGTCCCGGTGCACGACGTGATCGTGGGCACGGGCGAGGGCCAGACGGAGCTGAAGAAGGTGCGGACCACCTTGATGAAGTTCCCGCGCGTGCTGACCGGCCCGCAGGTGACCGCGACCAACGACCGGCTGCGCGCCATGGGCGACCTGATGAGCAACATGCCGCTGCCCAAGGGGCCGATGCCCAAGGGCATGCGCATGCCGCGGGGCGGCCCGAAGGCCCGCTGATCCCCGGACATGACGAAAGGGGGCGCCCGGATCACTCCGGGCGCCCCCTTCGTCGTGACCGGCCCGCGGCGGGACACGGCCTAGATCCGCACCTCGACCGTGCGGGCCAGACGGTCGTGGAGGCCGCGGCCGTCGCGGTCCCAGACCAGGGCCGGGATCGCCAGGCAGAGCAGGACCGAGCGGGCCGCGGAGCGCAGCGGGCTGACGGTGCCGGTCTCGGCGGACACCACACGCAGGCCGAAGAGGCGCTTGCCGGGCGTGAAGCCGACCGTACTCACCGTGAGGAGGCTCGTCACGAGGAAGACGAGCAGGGTCCAGTTGCTGGTGGCGGGCGTGTAGCCGTCCGTGATCAAGCTGTATGCGATCAAGAGGCACAGGCCCCAGTCCACCGCCAGGGCGCCGAGCCGCCGTCCGGGGCGGGCGATCGAGCCCGGCCCCTCCTCCGGCAGACCGAGCTGCTCGCCCCGGTATCCGAAGTCGGCACCGGCGTCCTCCATGGCCGCGCGGGGTCCGGAGAGCCACGATCCGAGTGCTTGCCTGTTGTCCACCCGTCCACGGTACTGCGCACCCATATGACCGGGGGACGGCGGGGTGTGTCCGGGCTACGGTGGAGGGGTAGCCGGTTAACTTGTGCGAAACAAATGGGTCACGCCCGAGAAATCACGCGTCCCTAGGGTCGGCATCAGCGTGTGCCACCGCACTGGCCGCACGAACGAACTACCACCCCGGCTCGACGGCCGGGAGTAGGAGGAGCTGGATGTTCCAGAACGCCGACGAGGCCAAGAAGTTCATCGCGGACGAGGACGTCAAGTTCGTCGACGTCCGGTTCTGCGACCTGCCGGGCGTCATGCAGCACTTCTCGCTGCCCGTCGAGGCGTTCGACCCGGACGAGGAGCTCGCGTTCGACGGTTCGTCGATCCGCGGCTTCCAGGCCATCCACGAGTCCGACATGGCGCTGCGCGCCGACCTGTCGACCGCGCGGATGGACCCGTTCCGCCGCGACAAGACGCTCAACATCAACTTCTTCATCCACGACCCGATCACGGGCGAGCAGTACTCCCGTGACCCGCGCAACGTGGCGAAGAAGGCCGAGGCGTACCTGGCGTCGACCGGTATCGCCGACACCGCCTACTTCGGTCCCGAGGCCGAGTTCTACGTCTTCGACAGCGTGCGCTTCAAGACCTCGGAGAACGAGTCCTTCTACCACATCGACTCCGAGGCCGGCGCCTGGAACACCGGTGCGCTGGAGGACAACCGCGGTTACAAGGTCCGCTACAAGGGCGGCTACTTCCCGACCCCGCCGGTCGACCACTTCGCCGACCTGCGTGCGGAGATCTCCCTGGAGCTGGCCGCGTCCGGCCTCCAGGTCGAGCGCCAGCACCACGAGGTGGGCACCGCCGGCCAGGCCGAGATCAACTACAAGTTCAACACGCTGCTCGCCGCGGCCGACGACCTCCAGCTCTTCAAGTACATCGTGAAGAACGTCGCCTGGCGCAACGGCAAGACCGCGACCTTCATGCCGAAGCCGATCTTCGGCGACAACGGCTCGGGCATGCACGTCCACCAGTCGCTGTGGAGCGGCGGCTCCCCGCTGTTCTACGACGAGGCCGGTTACGCGGGCCTGTCGGACATGGCGCGCTACTACATCGGCGGCATCCTCAAGCACGCCCCGTCGCTGCTGGCCTTCACCAACCCGACGGTGAACTCGTACCACCGTCTGGTGCCGGGCTTCGAGGCGCCGATCAACCTGGTCTACTCGCAGCGCAACCGCTCCGCGGCCATGCGTATCCCGATCACGGGCTCGAACCCGAAGGCCAAGCGCGTCGAGTTCCGCGCGCCCGACTCCTCCGGCAACCCGTACCTGGCCTTCTCGGCCCTGCTGCTCGCGGGCCTCGACGGCATCAAGAACAAGATCGAGCCGGCCGAGCCGATCGACAAGGACCTCTACGAGCTGGCCCCCGAGGAGCACGCGGGCGTCGCCCAGGTCCCGACCTCCCTCCCGGCCGTCCTCGACTCCCTCGAGCGCGACCACGAGTTCCTGCTCGCCGGTGACGTCTTCACGTCCGACCTGATCGAGACGTGGATCGACTTCAAGCGCCAGAACGAGATCGCCCCGCTCCAGCTGCGGCCGCACCCGCACGAGTTCGAGCTGTACTTCGACGTGTGATCGACCCGTAGCGCCACGCCTTTCGGCGACGCCCTCGTTCCGGTTTCTCGGGACGGGGGCGTCGTCGTATCGTGCCGGGGTACGGATGTTCGAGATGGGGGAACGGGGATGTCTCAACAGGACGACGCGGAGCGCGAGTTCGACCTTCGGTGGGCGGACGGGGCCGAGCACAAGGAGCCCTCGGCGCGGGCCCGGATGTTGGCCGCGCGGTGGAAGGAGAACCCGCCGGAGCCGGTGCCGTTCCGTGGTGATCCGCGGCCGGTCGCGCCCCGCAGGTCGTCGTGGGTGTCGACGACGATCGTCCTCGGCATCGTGGCGGCGGTGATCCTGCTGCTGGGGTACGCCCGCTTCCAGGCGCCCTACTAGGAGAGGCCCCCGCCGGAATATCGCGCGACCGGGTGCCGCCCGGAACCCTACGATCGCCGGACACATCGAAGGCGGTCGGGGGCGGGCATGGTCCGGAGCACGGCGGACGGGGAAGCGGCGGCGGCACGACTCGCCCAGGGGGAGCCGGTGCGGCAGGTGCTGCCGGGGGACGACGCCTCGGCCTGGACCGCGCTGGACGCCGGGGTGCGCGCCTGCCACCTCGACGAGCGTCTGTGGCTGCCGGACTGGGAGAGGATCCCGGACGGCCGGATCGTGGCCGCTCTCGTGCGCGAGCGTCGGCCCCTCACCGAGGCGCAGCTCGCGCTCGCCCTCTGCCACCGTGACGGCAGGATCCGGTGGGCGGCCCTCGGCCGGGCCGCCGAGCACCCCGGCCTGCTGCCCCTGGTCGTCGTGCGCTGTTCCGACTGGGTTCCGCAGGTGCGCGAGCCCGCCCGGCGGCTGCTGGCCGAGACGCTCGACGCCGGGACGGCCGTCCGGCTGCTGCCGCTGATCCTGCGTGTCGGGCGCCGGGACCGGGGCGACTTCGCCACCGGCCTGGCCACCGCACTGCTGCGCACCGCCCCTCCCAGGACCCTCGCACCGCTGTACACGCACGACGACCGTGCCGCACGCCGGTACGCCCACCGCCTCGCCGTCGACGAAGGGCTCCTCTCCCCCGCCGAGCTGGCGCGCACGGCCGCCCGGGACTCCGACACCGTCGTGCAGTCGCTGTGTGCGGACGCCGCGCTCGCCGCGCTCGCCGACGGGGCCCACGGCGACGTACTCGAACCGCTGCTCGCGGCACGCGGTCCGCGCGCGCGGTCGGCCGGAGTCACCGCGCTGCGGCGGGCCGGGCGGCCCGAGCGGGCGGTGGAGTTCCTGAGCGACCGGTCGGGTCTGGTGCGGGCCTGCGCCCGGTACGTCGTACGGCAGCACGGTGGGGATCCGTCGGCCTGGTACCGGGAGCGGTGCGCGGACCCGGCCGGCGTGTCGCCCGGGGCGGTGCTCGGGCTCGCGGAGTGCGGGGAGCGGCAGGACGCCGTTCTCCTGTGGCCCCTGCTCCGGCATCCGGCGGCGGCGGTACGGGCGGGGGCGGTGGCCGGACTGCGGACGCTGGACGTGACGGACATCGCCCGGCTGCTCCCGTCGCTCGACGATCCGTCGCCCGCCGTGGTGCGCCGGGCGACGCTCTCGCTGCTGCCCTCCGCGGGGTCCCTGGACACCGGCCCGCTCACGCGGCGGACCGGCACCGGGTGGCCGCCGCATGTGCGGATCGCCGCGTTCCGGCTGCTGAAGGCGCACTCGGTGCCGGCCCGGCTGCGGACCGCGGTCGCCCTCGCCGACGACGAGAACGACCGGCTGCGGACCCTGGCCCGGCGGTCCCTGCGCGACTGGGGCTTCGCGATGGACCCGCGGGGGAGGGCGGAGACGGAGGAGCTGCTGGACCGGGCACGGCGCCGGATCGACGAGCTGACGCCGGCGCGGCCGGGCGGCTGAGGCCCGCACCAGGAGGCTTTGCTGGCCCTAGGGCTGGTCACGACCGCTTCATGGCGGGCCCGGGTGCACACTGGGCAGTGGGGCGAGTGCGTGACTGCGGGGTGATTGCAGATGCAGAGCCGTTTCCGGAGCGACCGGCAGCTGACCGTGCGGATGACCGTCACGTTGTTCCTGCTCGGGCTGCTCTACGTGGCCTTCGTCGCCGCGTTGATCGTCTTGCTGAAGTCTTGGGTGCTGGTCGTCGTGGTGGTGGCCGGAGTACTGGGCGCGCAGTACTGGTTCTCCGACCGGATCGCGCTGTTCGCGATGCACGGACGGGTCGTCGAGCGGGAGGATTACCCCGAGTTGCACGCCGTGGTGGACCGGCTCTGCGCGATCGCGGACATGCCGAAACCGGTGGTCGCCGTGTCGGAGATGGACATGCCCAACGCGTTCGCGACCGGGCGGAACCCCGACAACGCCGTGGTGTGTGTGACGACCGGCCTGCTGCGGCGGCTGGATGCGGCCGAGCTGGAGGGAGTGCTTGCGCACGAGATGTCGCACGTGGCGCACAAGGACGTCGCCGTGATCACGATCGCGTCGTTCCTCGGCGTGATCGCCGGGCTGATCGTGCGGTTCGCCTTCTACTCGCAGCTGTTCGGCGGCGGCCGCCGGGACCAGAACACCGCGGCGGTACTCGCCGCCGTGATGGCCGTGTCGGTGGCCGTGTACGCGATCAGCTTCCTGCTCATCCGGGCGCTGTCGCGGTACCGGGAACTGGCCGCGGACCGGGCGGCGGCCCTGCTCACCGGCCGGCCCTCGGCGCTGGCCTCCGCCCTGACGAAGGTCTCCGGGGACATCGCCCGGATCCCGACGAAGGACCTGCGCACGGCCCAGGCCTTCAACGCCTTCTACTTCACCCCGGCGCTGGGTTCCGAGCCCGGCCTCGCCCGTCTCTTCTCCACCCACCCGAGCCTGGAACAGCGGCTCGACCAGCTGGGGCGGATCTCCGCCGAACTGGGCGAGGCCGCCAGGCCCGGGAAGGCGGGCTGATCATGGGGCTGCTGGACATCCTGCTCGGCCGGACGAAACCGGCCGCTCCCGATCTGGACCAGCTGTTCGCGCTGCCCTCCGCGGCGGTGACGCTGGAGGCGGCGGCCGGGTTCACGCCGACCGGGCAGGGCGCCGTCTGCTTCGCCACCGTGGAGGGCGCGGCCTTCGAGCAGACGCACCGCGAGGTCCAGGCGCTCCTCGACGCGGACACCGAGCGCACCGGTCCCCCGGTGCGGCTGCTGCGCGACGACCACGGCTACTCCTGGCTGGTCTCGCAGCGCGGCCCGGACGAGCTGTCGCTGCTGGTGAACGATCTGCACGCGGTGAACAGCGCGATGGAGGTCAACGGCTTCGGGCCACAGCTGCTGTGCTCCCTGGCCGGTTTCGAGAACCCCGACGGCCGTCCGCTCGCGCTGGTGTACCTCTACAAGCGCGGCACGTTCTATCCGTTCGCGCCCCTGCCCGAGCGGGGCCAGCGGCGCGACAGCCCGCTCGAACTCCAGGTGCGGGCGGCCCTCGCGGACGACCTGCGCATCGAGCCGGACCTGAGCCGCTGGTTCCCGGTGTGGGGCGCGCCCGCGCTGTGAGGCGGTCGGGGCGGGACGCGTGGTCCGTCCGTCCTCAGTGGTCCGTCCTCAGGCCTCAGGCCTCAGTCGTCTGTGGTGCGTGGGGCGTGAGTCAATAGGGCCGTGATCAATCCGACTCGCCTCACGCCCGAGCACGACGGCTCCGCGCGCCCGCCCGAGTACAGCGGCTTCACGCACGAGTACGACGGTGAACGCCTCAGCGGGGTCTACGGCGCCGGCCCGGGACCGGCCACCGCCGTGGTGCTGCACGGCGCCGGCAACGGCAGCAAGGAACGGCTGCTGCCGCTGCTCGGGGAATTCGCCGCGCACGGCTGCCGCACCCTCGCCTTCGACTTCTCCGGGCACGGCGAAAGCAGCGGCGTGCTGGGCGAGTTGAGCCTGCGGCGGCGGTTCGAGCAGGCGGTGTCCGTGATCGACGCGTACGTGCCCGCGGCGGGGCCCCTGGTGCTGGTCGGCTTCAGCATGAGCGGGCAGACCGTGGCCGATCTGGCCGCCCACTACGGAAGCCGGGTGACCTCCCTGGGGCTGTGCGCGCCCGCGGTGTACGCGGCCGGGGCCTGGGACGTGCCGTTCGGGGCGGGGGACGGGGAGTTCAGTGCGATCATCCGACGCCCCGGCAGCTGGCGGGAGACGCCGGCGCTCGATGTGCTGCGGGCCTACCCGGGCCGGGCGGTGCTCGCCGTGCCGGGCACGGACGCGGTGATCCCGCCGGAGGTGACGCGGGCCGTCCAGGACGCGCTCGGTGCCCGCGCCCGGTACACCCGCCTCGAACTGCCGGACGCGGGGCACCGGCTGGGCCTGTGGTTCCGCGACCACGCGGGCGACCGGCAGGAGTTCGTACGGGCCGTGCTGGCACCGGGTCCGGCGGCCGTCTGACGCCTCACACGTCGGGTGCCGCCGTGACGACCCCCGCCGCGACCGCCGCGCTCAGGGCGGCGTGGTCGGCGGCGTTCTGCTCGGCGTAGGCGAGGGCGAACTCGGCGACGGCGCGTTCGAAGGTGTCGGCGCCGCCGAGATAGCCGGCGAGGGCGACGCGGTCGCCGGAGCGGGCGTGGGCGCGGGCCAGGGCGGTGCCGCACAGCCGGGCATAGGCGAGAAGGTCGGCGGCGCCCATGCCGGCGACGTCCGCCGAGGCCTTCATGTCCCGCAGCTGCCGCCAGTAGAAGGCGCGCCCCTGGGGTCCGGTCATCCAGCCGAGGAAGATGTCGCCCGCGGCCTGGAGCAGCCGCTGTCCGGCGACGACCCGGTGCCCGGCGTGCCCGTACGGCCCGGTCGGCAGATGGTCCTCCAGGACGGACTTGCGGGCCTCCTTGATCTGGAGGAACAGCGGGTCGTCGGCGTCGCGTCCGGCGAGCAGGACGACGAAGCAGCGCAGGCCGACGCTGCCGACGCCGACGACCTTGCGGGCGGCGTCGACGAAGCGGTAGCGGTCGAGGAGGAGCCGGCGGTCCTCGGAGAGGGTGGAGCGGTAGTCGCTGAAGATCTTGCGCAGGGCGGCGCTGTCGGAGGCGCCGGCGGCCTGGAGGAGCGGCGGGTCCTGGATGATGCGGCGCCGCCCGTCGACGACCTCCGTCAGCCGGCCGAGCGCCTGGAGGCTGGTGCGGCGGCGGGCGCGGGTGAGACTCGCCCGGACGCGGTCGCGGTGGCGGGCGGAGCGGGCGAGGAACAGCAGCTGCTCGGCGTCGATGCGCTCGTACCAGACGGCGAGTTCGCCGAGCCGGGCGAGGCGGCGCATGGCGGTGCGGTAGGCGGCGGCGGTCTCCAGGGCCGCGCGGCGCACCTTGGGTTCCGGGTGGCCGTTCTCGCGGGCGGCCACGGCGACGGAGACGGCGAGCCGTTTGACGTCCCACTCGAAGGGGCCGGGGAAGGTCTCGTCGAAGTCGTTGACGTCGAAGAGCAGGGCCCGTTCCGGGGAGGCGTAGAGCCCGAAATTGAGCAGATGGGCGTCGCCGCACAGCTGCACGGTCAGCCCGGTGTGCGGCTGGGCGGCCAGGTCGGCGGCCATCACGGCGGCCGAGCCGCGCAGGAAGGCGAACGGCGACGCGGTCATCCGGCCGTACCGGATGGGCAGCAGTTCGGGCAGCCGGTCCCGCCCCTGCCGCTCGAGTACGGCGACGGGGTCGGCCCGGTCGAGGGACGGCAGCCAGAGTCCGTGCCCGGAGCGGGGCACCCGTCTGCGCGCGTCCCGGCCGCGCCGGGAACGGTCGGCGGGGGTGGTCATCTGCGTCGTCCCTGCATGGCACGCCTCCTGTTCGCAGTGAAGAGGGGCGGAGGGTGGTGCGCATGCCGGGGTCGGCGAACGGGTGACGGGCGCGGGGGCGGGCGGACCGGGGGCGGGCCCGTTGTCAGTGGCGTCGGGGAGGATCGGGACAAGGACAGAAGTCCGAGGTCCGGGGAGCGGCACCAAAGGCCGACAACCGAAGGCCGAGGGCTGATGGCTGAGCGCTGATGGCTGAGCGCTGATGGCCGAGGCCCGAGGACGGCGGACCGAGGGCGGGTGACGGCGGGTGGAGGCCGGTATGGGTGACGGTGCGCGGTACATCGGCGTGGCGGAGCGGCGGGCGCGGCTGGCGCTGCGGCACCGGCTGGCCCCGCAGGCGCGGGCCGGGACGCCCGAGGAGGTGGCGGACGCGCTGGTCGCGCTGCACGGCAGTGACCCGGCGACGGTGTACCTGGCGGTGGGGGCACGGCTGACGGACGCGGCGAGCACCGTGGCAGGCACGGACCGGGCGCTGTACGAGGACCGGACGCTGGTCCGGATGCACGGCATGCGGCACACCGTCTTCGCGTTCCCCACCGGGCTGACGGCGGTGGTGCACGCCTCGACCGGCCTGACCGTCGCCGCGCGGGAGCGGGCGGCGCTGCTGAAGGACATGGCGAAGGCCGGCGCGCCGGACGCGGCCTGGCTGAAGGAGGTCGAGGAGGCGGCGCTGTCCGCGCTGGGCCGGCTGGGCCAGGCGACGGCGGCCGAGCTGGCCCAGGAGGAGCCGCGGCTGCGGGAGCGGTTCGTGTACGCGGCCGGGAAGCCGTACGAGGGTGTCCACACCGTCGCGACCCGGCTGTTGAGGGTGCTGGGGGTGGAGGGGAAGGTGGTCCGGGGGCGCCCGCTGGGTTCCTGGACGTCGAACCAGTTCCGCTGGGCCCTGGCGCCCGAGCATCACGAACTGCCGCCGTCGGACGCCCAGGCGGAGCTGCTGCGCCACTGGCTGACGGCCTGCGGACCGGCCACGGAGGCGGACCTCAAGTGGTGGACGGGCTGGCGGGTCACGGACGTACGGCGGGCGCTGGCGGCGATCGGGGCGCGGGCGGTGTCCCTGGACGAGGGCACGGGGTACGTCGTCGAGGGGGACGTCGATCCCGTGGCGGGGCCGCGGGAGCCGTGGGCGGCGCTGCTGCCCGGCCTGGACCCGACGGCGATGGGCTGGCAGGGCCGCGACTGGTATCTGGCCCCGGAGCTGCGGCCGGCCCTGTTCGACTACAGCGGCAACGTGGGGCCGACGGTGTGGTGGGACGGCCGGGTGGTCGGCGGCTGGGCCCAGCGGCCGGACGGGGAGATCGTCTGGCGGATCCTGGACCGCGCGGGAGCCGGCCGGGACGCGGAGACGGCGGTCGCCGCGCAGGCGGAGCGGCTGGCGGCGTGGCTCGGGAGCACCCGGGTGACGCCGAGGTTCCGGACGCCGGTGGAGAAGGAGTTGGCGGGGTGAGGTGGCCCGGGGGTCACGGGGCCGGGGGCGCCGGGGGCCGCCGTGGGGCGGCGGCACCCGGCGTCACGGCTCACCGTGAGTAGCGCATCAGCGCCCGCACCATGTGGCAGGTGGTGTCCGACGGCGGATGTACACCGATCAGCACCGCGGTGCTGCGGATCTTCGCGTTGCGGGCCTGGGCCGGGTGGACACCCAGGTCGAGCAGGGCGATCGCGAGGCGCATCGCCTTGAGGCGGCGGTTGTGCGTGACGTACCACTCACGCGGCTGCCCGGGCGGCAGCACCCGCTTCTCCACGGGTACGTACGGCAGGTCGAGCTGGACGGGACGCTTCGCGGTGGACTGGGTCGGCAACGGCTTCGTCTTGAGTGCGGCAGCGGGCACAGGCATCCTCCTGTCGCGGTCGGGGTCCCGGTCCGGAACCTCCGGCGGAACCCTCGAACACTGCTTCTATTCTACCCGCCCCCACTGACAAAAGCCCCTGGCCACAGGGGCGTTCGGCGCGTTGTGACGCTACCGTGAGGCACATGGAGATCTGGATCAACCCCGCCTGTTCCAAGTGCCGCAGCGCCCTCACCCTTCTCGACGCCGAGGGTGCCGACTACACGGTCCGCCGCTATCTGGAGGACGTCCCGAGCGTGGACGAGATCAGGGCCGTGCTGGAGCGTCTCGGGCTGGAGCCGTGGGACATCACCCGTACCCAGGAGGCCGTCGCCAAGGAGCTGGGCCTCAAGGAGTGGGCCCGGGACGCCGGTTCGCGCGACCGCTGGATCAGCGCCCTCGCCGAGCACCCGAAGCTCATCCAGCGCCCGATCATCACCGCCGAGGACGGCACGGCGGTCGTCGCCCGCACGGACGAGGCCGTACGGGATGCTCTGTCCCGGTAGTCAACGGTTCGTCCGCCGAGGGGAGTTCGGGCCGTGCGCGCTGTTACCCTCCGCCGCCATGACCTTCGGTGATCAAGGACTCCCCAACGGAACGCCCGACCCGTACGGAACGTCGAGCCCCTACGGCACACCCGACCCGTACGCCCAGTACGCGGCCGAGCAGGAACGCATACGCCGGCGCCGGCGCAACCGGCGTGCGGTGGCGGCCGGGGCGGGTGTCGTCCTCGCCGCCGCGATCGCGGCCGGCGCCGTGACGGTCGCCGGGTCGGACGACGACACCCCGCCCGCCGCCGCACCCGCGACCGCCTCCCGCTCGGCCACCGGCCTCTCCGCCACCACCCCCGCCGTCCCCTCCGTGGAGGTCGGCCTGCCCTCCGACGCGCCGAGCGCGCTCCCCTCGCTGCTCGCCCTGCCGATCGTCCGCCCCGAGGAGGCGTTCCCGGCGAAGAGCGTGCGCCTGTCGGACGGTTCCCGGTTCACCCGCGTGGAGCTGGCCACCACCACCGACTGCGCCCGGGGGATGTCCCCGGAGCTGGCCGAGCTGATCACGCAGGGCGGCGCGTGCTCCCGGATGACGGCGGGCCTGTTCACGGACACCGACCGGCTCTCGCAGGTCACGGTCACGGTGCTGAGCTTCGAGCGGGTCGAGGACGCCTCGCGGGTGTTCGCGATGGCCTCGATGGACCCGGTGACGTACCAGGTGGTCTCGCTCGACCCGCCGCCGGAGGCCGGTATGCCGACCGTGCCACCGGGTTCGGCGGGGGTCTTCCGGCGGGTGATGACGGTCCGTTCGGTGGTGTTCGCCAACGGGCAGTGGGGTGACGGAAAGGAGACCGGCGAGGCCGAACTCACCGGTCAGACCGAGGGGTTGCTGGGATATGTACGGGACAAGGTGGTGGCGCACGAGGAGGGAAGGACGGGCTGACCCGGCCCTCGACCCTCATGTGACGCACGCCACTTGAGCTGACTCCTGTAACCGCTGAGTAACTTGGTTCGGTATCTCGTACATAGCGGCGTACGCTCCCCTACCTCTCAGGAGGCGCACATGTCGCGCAGGAGAACCCTCAGCACGAAGAAGAAGCTCGC
The DNA here is from genome assembly GCF_014648915.1 of Streptomyces phaeofaciens. Lineage (GTDB taxonomy): Bacteria > Actinomycetota > Actinomycetes > Streptomycetales > Streptomycetaceae > Streptomyces > Streptomyces phaeofaciens. Next base: position 65,678 of record NZ_BMSA01000019.1, read on the forward strand.
CCTGCTGGTGAGTGCCGCGACCGTGGCGGGAGGCGGCGCCTTCGTCATGGCGGCCACCTCCAACGCCGCGCAGCCCGCGCAGACGGCCGCCGAGTCGACCGTCTGCCAGGGGCTCGCCACCGCCCTCGGCAACAACCAGACGTTCATCGACGGCCAGCGGGCCAATCCGGACGCGCAGTCGGCGGCCCGGATCGCCAACCGCGAGGCCGTCATCGCGCAGATCAAGGTGCAGCAGAAGGCGTCCGGCTGCGTCGTTGGGGAGTCGGCTCAGGGCTCCCAGGCGACGCAGCCCTCGCAGGCTGCCTCCGCGCCGGCCGCTTCCGCTCCCGCGGCCTCCGCGCCGGCCGGGAACACGGGCAACGCCGGGAACGCCGGGAACACGGGCAACGCCGGCAACAACGGCGGCGGTGCCGCCGCCTCCGGCCAGCAGGTATGCAACGGCTCCACCGTCACGCTCTCGGGCGAGGGCGGCGCCCCGGCCGCGTCCAGCAACCAGTTCCCGGCCGGAACCAAGCTGAAGGTCACCAACCTGGACAACAACAAGTCCACGACCGTCGAGGTGACCTCGGTGTCCGGCAGCTGCGCGCTGCTCAACAACGCGGCCTTCGAGCAGGTCCGCGAGCCCGGCAAGTTCCTGATCCGCCGTGCTCTGATCGAGAAGGTGGGGTGACGCCCGACCGCCGAGGAGATCGCTGAGGCGGCGGCCCGTTCCGGAGGGTGCGGCGAACGGCAGACGTTCGCCGCACCCGGGCCGCCACCACGTACGTGTCACGGGTCCCGCTGTTCGCGGCCACGAGCAGCGGGACCCACGCACGCGGACCCTTCAGGCAGGACGCGCGGCGGACACGCCGTCTCGGCCCGGCGCAGGACCGAGCCGGGCCGAGGAGGAACAGACGGCGTGTCCGCTCCCGTCGCGGGAGCGCGTCCCCGCACACGCGCCCCCGCGTACGCGCCGCACGCCCACCGAGGAAACCGGGCCGCACAGCACCCCGGTTCGCGAACCGCAACGGTGCGCACCCGACGGCCGTCCGCGCGCCGATCGTCCCGAGGGACGCGGCGCGGGCGGCGGGGCGCGTCCGGCCGACGACACGGATGCCCCCTTTCCGGGGCTCCCACTCCCATCGCATACGAGCCGCCCGCACCGGGCGTCTGCTCCCGCGAACGGCAACCTTCGGCCCGGCCGCCGCCCTCACACCGTGACTCCCACCACAGAACCACCAGGTAACACGGGGTTCACATTCGAGCAATGATCGGGAAATCGCCTGTTGACAAGCTGCCGGGCAGACAACAGCGGCGCCCCAGTGCCGCAGCGCCGCAGCACCCGCAAGTGCGTCAGACACACCCCGAAGGAAGTGGCCCGTGACCTTCAAGGCTGAGTACATCTGGATCGACGGCACCCAGCCGACCGCCAAGCTCCGTTCCAAGACGAAGATCATCACGGGCGAGCCCGTCGGTCTGGACGAGCTGCCGATCTGGGGCTTCGACGGGTCCTCCACGAACCAGGCCGAGGGCCACTCCTCGGACCGTGTCCTCAAGCCGGTCTTCACCTGCCCCGACCCGATCCGCGGCGGCGACGACATCCTCGTCCTGTGCGAGGTCCTCAACATCGACATGACCCCGCACGAGTCCAACACGCGTGCCGCGCTGGTCGAGGTCGAGACGAAGTACGGCGCCCAGGAGCCGATCTTCGGCATCGAGCAGGAGTACACGTTCTTCCAGGACGGCTACCCGCTCGGCTTCCCCAAGGGCGGCTTCCCGGCCCCCCAGGGCGGCTACTACTGCGGTGTCGGCGCCGACGAGATCTTCGGCCGTGAGGTCGTCGAGGCCCACCTGGAGAACTGCCTGGCCGCCGGCCTCGGCATCTCCGGCATCAACGCCGAGGTCATGCCCGGCCAGTGGGAGTTCCAGGTCGGCCCGCTCGCCCCGCTCGAGGTCTCGGACCAGCTGTGGATCGCCCGCTGGCTGCTCTACCGCACGGCCGAGGACTTCGGCATCGCCGCCACCCTCGACCCCAAGCCGGTCAAGGGCGACTGGAACGGCGCCGGCGCGCACACCAACTTCTCCACGAAGGCGATGCGCGAGGGCTACGACGCGATCATCACCGCGTGCGAGTCGCTCGGTGAGGGCTCCAAGCCGCTCGACCACGTCAAGCACTACGGCGCCGGCATCGACGACCGTCTGACGGGTCTGCACGAGACCGCCCCGTGGAACGAGTACTCCTACGGTGTCTCCAACCGTGGCGCCTCGGTCCGTATCCCGTGGCAGGTCGAGAAGGACGGCAAGGGCTACATCGAGGACCGCCGTCCGAACGCGAACGTCGACCCGTACCTGGTGACCCGTCTGATCGTGGACACCTGCTGCGCCGCCCTGGAGAAGGCCGGCCAGGTCTGATCCCGACCGCTTCCCGGAAGGGGGCGCCCGCCTACTCGGCGGGCGCCCCCTTCTGCGTATCGTGCGTCGTCATGGGGACCGACGGGGTGGAACAGACGGAGGAGTCCGGCGTGGCGGGGGACGACACCACCGCCGTGGAAGCCGTGAGCGAGTCCGCCGAGGCGGGCGACGTCGCCGCGCTGCTGCGGGCGATGGAGTCGCCCCGCGCGGACGTGCGCGCGAAGGCGATGGACTGGCTCGCCTCCGCGTCCTGGAGCGAGGACGACCTCGCCGTGGCGACCGCGCGCGCCGTGCCCGAGCTGGCCCGGCTCACCCTGGCGGAGACCGGTCACCGGGCGGAGCTGCTGTGGCTGCTCGCCGCGCTCGCCGACCGGCCCCCGTGCCCCGACGAGGACGGCTCGGCCCGGCGGACGGCGGCGGAGGCGCTGCCGGCCCTGCTGCCCTTCGCACACGACGGCGACCCGGCCGTACGGGACGCGACGCTCGCGCTGATCGCCGCGTGCGGCCGGGAGGAGGACCTGCCGCTGCTGCGGGCCCGGCTCGGGCGGGAGCCCGACCGGCTGGTGCGCGCCCACGCGGTCACCGCGCTCGCGCTGCTCGATCCGGGCGACGGCGCCTGGCGGCACGGTCTGCTCACCGACCCCGAGCCCCGGGTGGCGCTCGCCGCCGCCGAGGACCTGCTGCGCACCGCGCGGCTCCCGCTGCCCGGCCCGCTGGTCGACCACTGCGCACGGGCGTACTCGGCCGACCCCCATGAGCCGGACAACGCCCTGTGGCCCGGCCGGCACAAGCCGTTCACGGACCGGCTCCTGGAGGACCCCGAGGCCGCGCTGCGGGCCCTCGCCGGCGGGGTGCCGCTCGCCTACGAGATCACCGGGCACTGGCGTGACCGCGAGGCCGAGGTGCTGCCCTGGGCGCTGCGGGAGACCGGCGGCGAGGACTGGGAGCTGTACCGGCTGGCGCAGTTGACCCGCGCGCTGCCGCCCGAGGAGCACGCGCGCGTGCGGCAGCATGCGCTGCCGTATCTCTCGTCGGGCCCGCCGGACGTCCGGGCGGCGGCAATCACCGTGCTGGCCCGCGCGCGGACGCCGCAGGCGGTGCCGGAGGCGGTACGGCTGATCGAGGAGGACCCCGGTTCGTACGGCACCGCCCGCGCCGTCACCGCGGTGGCCGACGAGTTCGGGGCGGCGGCGCTGCCGGCGGTACGGGCCCTGGCCCGGCGGCTCGACGACGTCCACTCCGAGCTGGTCCCGGTGCTGGCCCGGTTCCCCGAGGCGGCGGTGGACGTCGTCGAGGAGCTGACGGTGCTGCTCGCCCGTACGGGCACCGGGTACCCGCCGGTCGCGGTGGCCGTGCTGGACGCGCTGGGGCCGGCCGCCGGCCCCCTGGCCGAACGGGCGCTGCTGGACTGTGTGACCGGGCGCGCCCACAGCTCGGTGTCGGCGGTCGCCGCGGTGGCGCACCACCGGGTCGGCGGCGACCCGGAGCCGGCCCTGGCCTTCTTCCACGAGGAGATGACCGCCTTCGGCCCCGGTCTGACGATGCAGTGGGCGAGCCGGCTCGGGCCGGCGGCCGCTCCCCTGCTGCCGTTCATCGAGCCCCTGCTGGCCGGCGACGCAGCGGCCTGTGCCGCGCAGGCCGTCTGGCGTATCACCGGCCGTACCGAGGACACCCTGGAGCCGCTGGCCCGCCGGGCCGTCGCGTGGGAGCGGATCTACCGCGGTCTTCCCCACCCCGTGCCCACCCTGACCGAGATGGGGCTGCTGCCGCGCTTCGCCGTGGAGCCGCTGCGCCGCGGAGCCGAGCAACGGCGGCGCGTCGTCCACGACTTCATGACGGGGGACGCCCTGCACGCGGACTACGTCGCCCGGACCGCCGTGCGCGACCTGCTGGAGACCGCCCGGATCGTGGACTGAACCGCCCGCCCCGCACCGGGGATCCGTCCACGCTGTGAGAGAAGTCTGCTGTTACGGGCGGGTGTCTGCTTCAATGGGGCCATGGCCAGCTTCCAGAAGGACACCGCGACGGGTCGCCATGACCTCGAGCCGTTCTGGCCCTCCCGTCAGCACCACGATTTCGACCGGGTGTGTTGCCGCGCGAAGAACGCGCCGGCCCTCTAAAGCCGTACACCCCCGGCCTTCGGCCAGCGCGCACGACGTACGTCCCTCGACGAGCCCGACCACGAATCGCGGCCGTCGTCCCCCCAGACGAACTTCTCGCGCGAAAGAGCTGACCTCTCATGGCGACCACTCGTTCCCTCTCCTCCGCTCCCCTCGCCCCCGTCTCCCCGGCCGCTCCCGCCCGGCACCGGCTGCGCGCCGTCGACCGGGACGAGGTGATCGACGTCACGGACTTCCTGCCGCCGGGCGCCACCTGGCTGCCCGCACCGCAGGACACCCTGCCCACGCTGCCGGGCCGGCCGCCGATGATCGGCTACCTGGTGCTCGTCCCGGCCGACCAGCAGCCGCCGTTCCTGCCGGTGGCGGTCCCGGACCGGCCCGCTCCGGACGCGGCCGACCCGCTGGTGCGGATCGACCCCGTGCAGCGCACCGCCGCCGTGGACGGCCGCGAACTCGACCTCACCTACCTGGAGTTCGAGCTGCTCGCCCATCTGGTGACCCACCCGAACCGGGTGCACACCCGCGACCAGCTCGTGACCACCGTGTGGGGCTACGGCCATGTCGGCGACGGCCGCACGGTCGACGTCCACATCGCCCGGCTGCGCCGCAAGCTGGGCACGGACCACCGCCGGACGATCCAGACGGTGCGCCGGGTCGGCTACAAGTACACCCCGCCGACCGGCCGCTGAACCCCTGTCTCTGCCCTGAGCAGAGCACGGCTGCGCCGCACGCCCGGTCCGGGCAGACTCACCTCCATGAGACTTCTGGTGCTGGGTGGTACGGAGTTCGCGGGGCGGGCCGTCGTCGAGGCGGCCCTCGGGCGGGGCTGGGACGTGACGGTCCTGAACCGGGGACGGCACGCACCCGTCCCCGGAACCCGTTCGCTGACCGGCGACCGCACCGCGCCCGGGGGCCTCGACGCGCTCGCCGAGGGCGCATGGGACGCGGTCGTCGACACCTGGTCGGCGGCGCCCCGCGCGGTGCAGGAGACGGCACGGCTGCTGCGGGGCCGGGTCCGCCGGTACGTGTACGTGTCGAGCTGCTCGGTGTACGACTGGGCCCCGCCCGCCGGATACACCGAGGACGCGCCCCTGGTCGAGGGCGCCGAGGCGGACGCCGGACAGACCGACTACGCCCACGACAAGCGGGGCGGCGAGCTGGCCGTCGTCGAGGCGTTCGGCGCGGAACACTCCCTGCTCGTACGGGCCGGGCTGATCCTCGGCCCGTACGAGAACGTCGGCCGGCTGCCCTGGTGGCTGACCCGGATCGCCCGCGGCGGCCCGGTCCTCGCCCCCGGCCCGCACGACCTGCCCCTTCAGTACGTCGACGTCCGCGACCTCGCCGAGTGGACGCTCGGGGCCGTCGAGCAGGAGCTGAGCGGGCCGTACAACCTGATCAGCCCGCAGGGGCACACGACGATGGGCGAGCTGCTGGAGGCCTGCGCGCGGGCCACGGGCTCGGACGCCGAACTGCGGTGGACCGAACCCGAGATCATCCTCGACGCGGGCATCGAGCCGTGGACCCAGCTGCCGGTGTGGGTGCCGCCGGGCACCGACCTGCACGACGCCCTGCACGCGGCCGACGTCTCGCGGGCGGTCGCGACGGGCCTGTCCTGCCGCCCGGCCGAGGAGACCGTGGCCGACACCTGGAGCTGGCTGACGTCGATCGGCGGCACGGCGCCCCAGCGCCCGGACCGCACCCGCAAGGGCCTGGACCCGGAGGTCGAGGCGAAGGTGCTGGCCGGGTCGGGGGGTGTACCTGGCACCACCTCCTGACCGGGGGCTTCGGGCCAGTGACCGGCGGTCCGCGGCTCGGCCAGACTGACGGCATGAACACCGACACGAAGGACGGCGGCGGCTCACGGACGAGGGCCGTCGTACTCGCCGCCGTACAGGGGCTGGTGCTGGCCCTGGCGGTCCTGCCCTCGACCGTGCTGTGCCTCGTCCTGACCCTCGTCTCCCTGGCGCTGATCCCCCTCGGTGTCGGCCTCGTCACGACTCCGTGGGCCCTGGCCGTGGTGCGGACCCTGGCGGGCACCCGCCGCAGGCTGGCGCAGGAGTGGTGCGGGGTGCGGATACCGGTGGTGTACCGGCCGGTTCCGGCGGACGCCCGCCCGTGGACCCGCACCGCCGGGCTGCTCCGTGACCCGCAGACCTGGCGGGACCTGCGGTGGCTGCCGGTGGACATGACGGCGGGCTTCGTGACCGCGCTGCTGCCCGCCGTGCTGCTGCTCTACCCGCTCGAGGGGTTCGCCGTGGCCGCCGGGTGGTGGCGGGTGCTCGCCGACGGCGGGACCTACTGGTACGGCTTCGTGCCGGTCACCGACCAGCCGACCGCGCTCGGCGCCGCCGCCACCGCCGCGGTCCTGCTGGTCGCCGCCTACCCGCTCGCCCCGCGGCTGCTGGTCGTCCACTTCCGGCTCACCCGGGCCCTGCTGGCCTCGCCGCAGGAGGAACTGGCGGCCCGCGTCAGGGTGCTGACCGAGACCCGGCGCGACGCGGTGGACACCTCCGCCGCCGAACTGCGCCGCATCGAACGGGATCTGCACGACGGGGCGCAGGCCCGGCTGGTGGCGATGGGCATGGACCTCGGCACGGTCGAGATGCTCGTCGACAAGGACCCGGAGCAGGCCAAGCGGCTTCTCGCGCAGACCCGCCGGTCCTCCGCCGAGGCGCTCGCCGAACTGCGCGACCTGGTGCGCGGCATCCACCCGCCGGTGCTGGCCGAACGCGGACTGGGCGACGCCGTACGGGCGCTGGCGCTCAGGCTGCCGGTGGCGACCGAGGTCGAGGTGGACCTCCCGGGCCGGGCGGACGCGCCGGTGGAGTCGGCCGCGTACTTCGCGGTGAGCGAGATCCTCACCAACGCGGTCAAGCATTCCGGCGCCGACCGGATCTGGGTCGACCTGCACCACGGGGAAGGGCGGCTGCGGATCTCCGTCACCGACAACGGCCGGGGCGGCGCGGCGCCCGGGGCCGGTTCGGGGCTCGCCGGGGTCGAACGCCGGCTGGGTACATTCGACGGTGTCCTGGCCGTCAGCTCCCCGGCGGGCGGCCCCACCATGGCGACCATGGAGATCCCTTGCGCGTTGTCCTAGCCGAAGACCTGTTCCTGCTGCGGGACGGGCTGGTGCGGCTGCTGGAGGCGTACGACTTCGAGATCGCCGCCGCCGTGGAGAGCGGGCCGGAGCTGGAGCGGGCCCTGGCCGAACTGGAGCCGGACGTCGCCGTGGTCGACGTCCGGCTCCCGCCCACGCACACCGACGAGGGTCTCCAGTGCGCGCTGACGGCCCGCCGCGCCAGGCCGGGCCTGCCGGTGCTGGTCCTCTCGCAGCACGTCGAGCAGCTGTACGCGCGCGAGCTGCTCGCGGACGGCAGCGGCGGGGTCGGCTATCTGCTGAAGGACCGGGTGTTCGACGCCGAGCAGTTCGTGGACGCCGTGCGGCGGGTCGCGGCGGGGGGTACGGCGATGGACCCCCAGGTGATCCAGCAGCTGCTGGCCCGGCGCAGCGGCGACCGACAGAGCCCTGTGACTCGCCTCACACCTCGCGAGCGGGAGGTGCTCGAACTGATGGCGCAAGGCCGGTCGAACACCGCGATCGCCGGCAAACTGGTCGTCACCGAGCGGGCCGTCGCCAAGCACACCGCGAACATCTTCGTGAAGCTCGGTTTGGAGATCTCGGACGACGACAACCGCAGGGTACTGGCGGTGCTGGCCTATCTGGACCGGGACCGGTGATCGCTCAACTCGCGTGAAGTGTGCGGTTGTTGGGGTCGTTTTGTCGTACGGGTCTCTCATCAATTTCTGAGTCCGCTGAACACCTCTGCGACGACATGCGTAAGGGAGGGGGCAGCTTCACTCCTGTCGGGCGCCTCGATGCTGCCCCGCAAGGAAGTCAGAGGAGTTCCATGGGACGCAACACACGTAAACGCCGTTCGTCGATGGCCACGAAGGCCGTGGCAGCATCGGCGGCCCTAGCGCTCGGCGGGGGCGGGCTGATCTGGGCGAACTTCTACGCTTCGGCACACGAGTCGAAGTCCGGCCAGAACTCGACCAAGGCCGCCACCGCGGCCGCTCAGGTCGCCACCATCTCCTGCCCGGACGTGGGGCAGAAGCTGACGAACGTTCCCAGGGGGGCGCGTCAGGGCGTGGCAACCGAACTGGCGAACCTCGACAAGCAGATCACCGAGGCCTACACCCGGCTCGCCTCCACGCGTCAGGCGCAGTCGAAGGACTCCGGTTTCGTCCAGAACGCGATCGTCGGCCCCCTGAAGGAGAAGCGGGCTGCCACGATCGACCGGATCCGGATCAACATCCAGCGCGCCGGCGGCCAGTTCAACAGCCAGCTCAGCCAGCTCGCCGCCTGCACCACCCAGGGCGCCAACACCAACGCCGGCCAGGCCGGCGGCGGGCAGAACAACGGCGGCCAGCAGCAGAACGGTGGTCAGCAGCAGAACGGCGGCCAGCAGCAGAACGGCGGCCAGCAGAACGGCGGTCAGCAGAACGGCAACAACGGCCAGCAGCAGAACGGCCAGGGCGGCAACGGCCCGGTCGCCGCGGACTTCGTGGACATCACCAAGGTCCAGGGCAACGCGCAGCTGGGCGTCGGCGCCAACGGTCTCGCGGCCAACGGCAACAGCGGCTCGCGCGGCACGTTCACCACGCGGTGCGGCACCAACGGCAACGACAACCACAACACGGACAACGTGATCGTCGCCCCCGGTGTCACCAACGGCGCGCACCACCTGCACGACTACGTCGGCAACCAGAACAACGACGCCTTCGCGAGCGACCAGGAGCTGGCCGGCGCGAGCACCACCTGCCAGAACCAGGGCGACAAGTCCTCGTACTTCTGGCCGGTGCTCCGTCTCCAGAACGGTACGCAGGACTTCGACCAGAACAACGACGGTGGCGGCAAGGAAGGCAACGTCGGCAAGATCCTCCAGCCGGCGCAGGCCCAGCTGAAGTTCGTCGGCAACAAGAAGGGCAAGGTCGTCGCGATGCCGACGGCCCTGCGCATCATCACGGGTGACGCGAAGGCCTTCGTCAACGGCAACGCCAACGCCAACGTCAACTGGAGCTGCACCGGCTTCGAGAACAAGGTGCAGCTGAAGGACAAGTACCCGATCTGCCCGCAGGGCAGCCAGGTGGTGCGGACGACCAACTTCCAGAGCTGCTGGGACGGTCAGAACATCGACAGCGCCAACCACCGCACGCACGTGTCCTTCGTCCAGGCGGACGGCACCTGCGCCAACGGCTTCAAGGCGATCCCGCAGCTCCAGGTCCGGCTGGTCTACAACGTCCCGGCCCCGAAGCTCCAGAACGGCACGGTCGTGAACCCCTACGCGGTCGACACGTTCCCGGAGAACCTGCACAAGCCGATCACCGACCACAACGACTTCATCAACTTCTTCTCCACGAACACGATGAACAAGCTGGTCAACTGCATCAACACCGGCAAGCGCTGCCAGTGACGCCCTGATCTGACGCCGAAGGCCGGCGGTGAGGACTCCTCACCGCCGGCCTTCTCGTCGTCCGGGCTCAGTGACCGGAGTGCGTGGCGCCCTCGGAAGGGTCGCCCGACACGTGCGCCGAGTGGTCCGTGCCCTCCTCGATGTCACCGCCGAGGGTCTTGCGCAGCGCCGTCACGGTGCTGGTCTCGCCCACGGCCACCCACTTGCGGCCGACCAGGTAGTGGCCGCCGTAGTCCTTGGCGCCGTTGATCCACTCGCGCTGGCCGCGGTCGGTGGCGAAGGTCGCCAGGATGAACTTGCCGGCCGCGTTCTTGCAGATGGCCTGGCGGATCTCGTCCGCGTCGGTCTGCATGTTCGGTTCGCACTTCACCTCGGCGGCCAGGTGCTCCAGGCTGCCGGTCGCCGTCGTCGGCACGGACGCCTCCTTCGAGCCCCCGTCGGAGCCGCCGCAACCGGTCAGCACCAGCGCCGCCACAGCGGCGGCCGCCGCGAGCATCGGTCGGGTCACGTTCATCTGTCCTCCCTGGAGAGCCTCGTCCTGGATACGGCTCCCGAGCGCGGTCCGCTCAACCTACCGGTGTCACCGCCCGGCGCACCGGGCGAGCGCCCCGCCCGGTGCGCGCCACGGGCGGCCGCCGCGCACACCGCTCCCGCGGGGGTGACCCACCCGGACGGCCGGTGACCATCCACCGGCACGCTCGTTCTGCTGGACGTGCAGTCACAGGATGTCGCCCCGCGCCACGCCGCCGGTCCCGCCGGCCGGACCGTCGACGTCGAGCAGGCCGAGGCCGCGCTCGTCGAGCACTACCCGCGCCTCGTCCGGCTCGCCTACCTGGTGCTGCCGCCGGGCCGCGGCCGGGGCCGCCGCGTCCTGACCGCCCACGCCCTCGCCCAGCGCGCCCTGCCCCGCGGCCGCTCCGCCGCCCCGGTCATCCCGGCCCAGTCCACCGGCCACGCCGGGGACCCCGGATACGCCTACGTCCGCCTCCAGGTCGTCCGTACGGCGCTGGAGGCCGGTCTGCCGCTGCGGCGCGGGGCGTGGCCCAAGCGTGCGCAGCTGCCGCCGCTGTTCCCCCAGGTGTGGGGCCTGCGGCTGTTCCCGCGCTCGGGCGGCGCCGACGAACTCGCCCTGGACCAGCGCCTGGCCGGCCTCCCGGGCCCGGCCCGCGCCGCCTACGTCCTGCGCGGCCTGGAGAAGCTGCCCGACGGCGATGTGCGCAAGGTCCTCACCGAGGCGGGCGTCGAGGACGTCGACGCCGCGCTGAGCGAGGCCGACACGGTCCCGGCGGCCCGGTACGCGCTGCTCGACTCCCCCGAGTTCGACGCCTGCTCGCTCCAGGCCCGGCCCACCGATCTGATGCGCCGCCGCCGGCACACCCGGGCCGCGCTCGCGGCCGCGGCGGCGCTCGCCGTGTGCGGCGCCCTGGTCGCGCTGCCCGGCGACGGCTGGGGGCCCGACGGCGCGGCGGCCCCGTCGTACGCGCGCAACCCGGCCGCCGAGGCCGCGCTGGACCCCGGCCGGCTGATCAAGGTCTCCCCGGTCGCCTGGAAGACCTCCGCCCGCCTGGACTTCTCCGTCTGGCCCGCCCGCGGCGGCCTCGCCGGCGACACCGCGCTGCTGCGCCGCGCCCTCGCCGTCTGGGCCCGCCCCGGTGAGACGGTACGGGTCTCCGCGACCCCGGAGACCCCGTTCGGCGGCCCCGCGGGACCGCCTCAGCTGCTGTACGCGGGCGAGGTCGACGGCGCGCGCGTGGTGATCCTGCACGACGGTCTGCGCATCGCCCGGTACGCCGAGCCGAAGGAGGGCACGACCGGGGCGGCGCTGGACTTCGCACGGGTCGACGGCGCGACGCGCGCCGAGTCGGGCGCGCTGGTCCTCGGCCGGGCCGACGGCAACGTCCGCTATCTCACGGCTCCCTGGATCACCGGGGCAGGCGAGCGGGACCTGTCCAAGCCGGGCGCCGGGGTGATGGACCTGGCGCTGACCGACGGCATCACCGCGCCGCTGGCCAGCCCCGCCACCCGGACCGGCACCTGCACGACCTGGAACGTCCTCCAGCTCACCGACGCCACCGGCGGCCAGCTCCTGACCGACCTGGGCGAACTCGTCCCCGCCCGGCTCACCACGGGCAAGCCGTCCTCGGTCGGGCGCGCGACGGGCGCCGAGGCGCTCAGCACCTGGGCGCCGTTCGCCTGTTCGCTGGCCGATGTGCGCGGACAGGGGGTGCGGACGGTCAACGCCTGGCCGTACGCGCGGCAGTCGCTGCCCGACGGCAGCGGTTCGGCGTCCTGGGCGTGCACGCGCGCGGAGACCTGGCGGGGGGACGGCAGCCGGGTGCTGGCCCAGTTCCGTACGCCGGGCGGGCTGTTCGGGGCGGCCGTGGCGAAGGCCGGGGACGTGCCGGCCTGCGGTCCGCGCGATCCGCATGTGCTCGCCGGGGTGCTGTGGAAGTCGGAGGGCGGCACCTGGTACCTGCTGGCCGCCGGTGACCGCAGGACGGTGTCGGTGCGGGCGAGCGGCGGGGTGAGCGGGTCCGCGCAGGGGAATCTGCTGGCAGTCCGGACCGAGCGGGGCGCGAAGGCGAGCCTGAAGGGCACCCTGGCGGACGGGCGCTCGGTCGACGGCCTCGGCTGATCCGCGCACGGGGGTTCACCTCCGGCCTACCCGTCAGTACATTGACGTCATGTCTAACAAGAGGGGCCGGATACCGCTCAAGGCCCGCAAGGTGTCCTTCTCCTGGGACGGCACACCGCTGCACTGGGTCCCCGGCGATCCGTTCGCCACCCACACCATGAACGTGCTGCACCTGCTGCTGCCGGCCGGCGAACGCTGGTTCGTGCACGTCTACCGGCAGGTGCTGCCGTACATCCGGGACGAGCGGCTGCGCGAGGACGTCATCGGGTTCATCGGCCAGGAGGCCATGCACTCCCAGGCGCACGACGAGGTGCTGCCGCACCTCAAGGAGCAGGGGCTCGACCCGACGCCGTACACCGCGCAGGTCGACTGGTTCTTCGAGAAGCTGCTCGGCGACCGCACGCTGCCGCCCGGGCGGGCGCGGCGCTGGTGGCTGATGGAGCGGGTGGCGCTGATAGCGGCCATCGAGCACTACACCGCCTTCCTCGGCGACTGGATCCTCAACGCCGAGGAGCTGGACCGCCGGGGCGCCGATCCGACCATGCTGGACCTGCTGCGCTGGCACGGCGCGGAGGAGGTCGAGCACCGCTCGGTCGCCTTCGACCTCTTCACCCATCTCGACGGCGGCTACCGGCGCCGGGTGCGCACCTGGGCGACCGCGTTCGCGGCCCTGGTCTTCCTCTTCCAGCGCGGGACGCGCTTCTTCATGGAGAACGACCCGACACTCGTCGACGGGAAGGCGAGCTTCCGGGACTTCTACGTCCGCGGCCGGCGGGGCACACTACCCGCGACCGGCGATCTGCTGAAGTCCGTCCCGCGCTATCTGAGCCGGAGCTACCACCCCTCGCAGGAGGGCTCCACGGAGCAGGCGGCCGCCTATCTGGCGACCTCTCCCGCGGCGCTGGCGGCCGAGGCGGCCGAGTCGGAGGGCGCGGGCGTCCCGTCCGCCCGCGTCGAGAAGGGAGCCGTGTGATGCCGAGGCCCGTGACCGTGGCGGCCGTCGCCGGTGCGGCGTGGCTGGTGAAGCGGGCGTTGCGGCGCCGGATCCAGGTCTCCCCGCTGTGGCCGATGCCCGCACTGGAGGAACCGGTCTCCGGGCGGCCGCGGTCGCGCGCGCTGCGGCTGCGGGTGGCCGCGCACGAGACGATCGCCGACGGGGTCGTCCGGCTGCGCCTCGAGGGGCGGGAGCTGCCGCGCTGGGCGCCGGGGGCGCACATCGAGCTGGTGCTGCCGTCGGGGCTGGTGCGGCAGTACTCGCTGTGCGGGGACCCGGAGGACACCTCGTCGTACACCGTCGCCGTGCGGCTGGTGACGGACGGGCGGGGCGGCTCGCGGGAGGTGCACGGGCTGCGGGAGGGCACGCAGGTCGAGGTGCGGGGGCCGCGGAACCGGTTCGCGCTCGTGGCCGCGCCCTCGTACGTCTTCGTCGCGGGCGGCATCGGGATCACGCCGGTCCTGCCGATGCTGCGGGCACTGCCCGAGGATGCCGACTGGCGGCTGGTGTACGCCGGCCGGACCCGCGCCTCGATGCCGTTCCTGGAGGAGATCGAGAAGCTCGGCAGGACGGGGGTCCCCGCGCCGGAGCGGGAGCGGGTGACGGTCGTCGAGGGGCGGCCGGCCCTCGACGCGCTGCCGGCGGAGCTGCCCGAGGGGGCGGCCGTCTACGCCTGCGGGCCGGAGGGGCTCATGGCGGCGGTGGCCGAGCGGGTACCGGCCGTGCGGGTCGAGCGGTTCGGGGCGCGGGCCGCGACCGGAGTCCCCTTCGAGGTCGAACTCCGGCGCACGGGACGGGTGTTGACGGTCCCGGCCGACTCGTCCGTGCTCTCCGCCGTACGCGCCGAGCTGCCGGGCACCCTCTACTCCTGCGAGCAGGGATTCTGCGGCACCTGCCGACAGCGGGTGGTGGCCGGGGAAGTGGACCACCAAGACGAGCTGTTGACGGACGCGGAACGCGCCGACTCGATGCTCATCTGTGTGTCGCGGGCGCGAAGTGATCGTCTGGTGCTGGACATGTGAACGCTCATGGCCGGTCCGGGCCGTTCGAGGCCTGAATCGATCGGTAAGGTGTCCGCATGAGTACCGGGGTTCGCCGCAGGATGGGAGTCGAGGAGCGGCGGCAGCAGTTGATCGGCGTCGCCCTCGAACTGTTCGCCAAGCGCTCCCCCGACGAGGTCTCGATCGACGAGATAGCCGCGACCGCCGGCATCTCCCGGCCCCTCGTCTACCACTACTTCCCCGGCAAACTCAGCCTGTACGAGGCGGCGTTGAAGCGTGCCTCGGAGGATCTCGCGAGCCGGTTCGTCGAGGCGCACGACGGGCCGCTGGGCTCCCGGCTGCTCCGGGTGATGCGGCGCTACTTCGACTTCGTGGACGAGCACGGCCCCGGCTTCTCCGCCCTGATGCGCGGCGGCCCCGCGGTCGGCTCCTCGACCACCAACGCCCTCATCGACTCCGTACGCCAGGCCGCCTACGAGCAGATCCTGTCGCACCTGGGGGTCACCGACCCGCCCGCCCGGCTCGAACTCGTCGTGCGCTCGTGGATCTCGCTCGCCGAGTCGACCGCGCTGATCTGGCTGGACGGGCGGCGCATCCCGCGCCAGGAGCTGGAGGTGCAGCTCGTGCACGACTTCGCCGCGCTGACCGCCGTGAGCGCCGCCTACGACGACGAGATGCGGACGTTGCTGCGCCCGATGCTCGGCGGCGAGCCGGCCGACGGCCCCTTCGGGGACCTGGCCACCCGGCTCATCGCCCTCGCGTCGTAGCCGCCGCCTGCCGCTCCCGGCCCTTCCTAGCCCTCGTACTTGCGGTACGACGGGTCCAGGTCGCGCACCTCGGCGGAGGCGTGCAGCACGAAGCCGTCGCCCGCCACATGCTCGCGCAGCAGCTCCAGGACGGCCTCGGTCAGCTTCGCCTTGGTCTCGTCGGTACGCCCGGCCAGCAGCCCGAGGGTGACGTGCACGATCGCGTGGCGCTGCTCGGCGGGGTCCTCGTAGCCGAACGCCGTGAAGTCGGCCTCGCGGAACAGCGTCTTGCAGGCCTCCGGCTTGGCGGCCGCGATCTCGACCACCAAGGTGTGCAGGGCCCGTGCGAAGGCACCCCGGTCGAAGGACGGGCTCATCGCACCGGAGTGGTCGACGGTGATCTGCGGCATGGTCGCTCCTGTTCCAGTCGTCTGCGACGTTCACCCTAGTCGCAGCGCCAGCATCGCGATGTCGTCCTCCCGGTCCTGGCCGAACCGGCCGAGAAGCAGGTCGCACAGGGCGTCCACGCCGGGCGGGGCCCCGGCGGCGGTCTCGCGCAGCCGGTCCAGACAGACGCCGATGTCCGTGCCGCGGGTCTCGACGAGGCCGTCGGTCACCATCAGCAACCGGTCCGTGCGGGCCAGCACCAGCTCCGCCGGCTCCGGCCGCCGCAGACCGAGCCCCAGCAGCGGCCCGTCCGCGTCGACGTACGCGGCGCCACCGCCGTCCGCCACGACCAGCGGCGGGAGATGGCCCGCGTTGGCGACCCGCACCCGGCCGGTGCCGGGGTGGAGCAGCGCCAGACAGACGGTCGCCGTGACGTCGGGGTGGTAGCGCTGGAGCATCCGGTCGAGCCGGGCGGCCAGCGCCGCCGGGTCCGGATCCTCGACGCAGTAGGCGCGCAGCGCGTGCCGGATCTCCACCATCACGGTGGCCGCCTCCAGCGAGTGCCCCACCACGTCGCCGACCGCCGTGAGCACCCCGGCCCCGGTGGACACGGCCGCGTAGAAGTCGCCGCCGATCTCGGTCTCCCGGGACGCGGGCACGTACCGCACCGCCAGGTCCACGCCGGGCACCTCGGGCAGCAGTCCCTGCGGCAGGGGCAGGAAACTGCGCTGGAGGGTGAGCGCCACATGCCGTTCCGCCTGGTACCTCAGCAGCGGTTCGGCGGCCAGCGCGGCGGCCTCGGCGAGCCGGGCGACCAGAGCGTCGCCGGCACCGGCCCCGGCGGGCATCGCCAGACAGACCGGCGTACGACGCCCCCGGGGCACCGCCAGCACCAGGCGGGCCTCCTCCCGGACCCCGGGCCGCAGGAACCCGGCGGGCCACAGCGACGCCGGCACCACGGCACTGCGCACCCCGCCGCGCCCCGCCGTGAGCCGGGCGACCAGTCCGGCCACCTTCTCGTGCGCCGCCGCGTCCGGCAGGGCGAGTGCGGCACGCTCCCGGGACGCGCCCCGGTGCAGCTCGCCACCCGGTCCGAGCACGAAGGCGACGGCCGGTGAGCCGGTCAGCCGGGCCGCGCCCTCCGCCGCCGCGTCGGCCAGCTCCGCCGGACAGCGCGCGGCCTGCACGGCGCCGACCGCCTCCGCGAGGAGCGTCAGCCGCCGCGCCAGCGCCTCGGCGTCCCCGTGCCGGCGGGCGCCGCGCACCGCGGCCCGGACGACGGCCTGGACCTCCAGCGGATCGGCGGGGACCGTCAGATACGCCTCACCGCCCGCGTCCAGTCCCCGGCACCGGTCGCGCGGGGCGACCACGGCGGCCGAGAAGTAGACGACGGGCAGCGCGGCGGTGGGCGGCCGGGACTTCAGCCGGCGGCACAGGTCGAAGCCGCTCATGTCCGGCAGTCCGACGTCCACCAGCGCCACGTCGGGCAGCCGGCCGGTCCGCTGCCGCTCGTCGAGTTCACGGAGCGCCTCGCGGCCGCCGGCCACGGGCACCACCCGGTGGCCGGCCCGGCGCAGGACCGGGCCCAGGGCATGGCGGCCCGCCGGCACGTCGTCGACGACCAGCACGGTCGTGTCGCTCTGTTCGCGGTTGCCGTACATCTTCCGGCGCCTTCGAAGGGACATGGTGAGGGGGCGGCCCCGAACCGGGACCGCCCCCTCAACGTAGTTCCTTATCAGGTGGCCGGGGAGAAGACCGCCACCGTGCGACCCGGAACGGTGAACGTGCCGGATTCCCGCTCGTACGAGGCGGACTTGACGATAGAGTCCGCCCCCGCGGCCTGGACCGGATGCAGTCGGTAACCCGCTCCGGCGGCGGCGTCGACGCGCTGCCGCTGGGTGTCCGGCGTCGCGTTGAACACGACGACCAGGTCGCCCAGCCGCATGGTGATCACACCCGGTGTCTCGTCCTTGCCCGACAGCGGGAAGGAGAGCGCCGACTGCACCCGCGCGGTCGTGCCGAGGGAGAAGGTCTTCTCCGTCGTACGGATCCTGAGCAGGTCCTGGTAGGCGGCGGAGGCCCCGGTGATCTGCGGGCAGCCCACCTGGACGGTGGTCAGCAGGGGCTTGGCGTACGGCCACTTGGCGGCGTTGTCGGCGGCCGGCGGAAGACCGGTTCCGAAGCCGTTTCCGTCGGCGCAGTTCCAGCGGATCGCGTTGAACCAGTCGCCGCTGTCGTAGGAGTTGCGGTCCAGGGACTTGGAACGCAGCAGGTCACTGCCGGCCTGGGAGAGCGCCGGGCCCTGGGAGAGCGTGGCCGTGGCCATCGCGAGGACCTGCATCCGGGCCCGGTCGGCGGCCGAGGTGTCCTTCGGCAGCTTGAAGGCGAGAGCGTCGAACAGGGACTCGTTGTCGTGCGCGTCGGCGTAGGCGAGGGCGTCGCCCGGGGCGTCCGCGTATCCGGCGGGCTGGCCGTTGTAGTCGACCTGGGCGCCGCTGACCTCCTTGCCGTCGGTGTCGGTGAAGCGGTATCCCGCGAGGTTTCCGGAGAGCCCGACCTTGATCAGGTCCTGGTAGTGCAGCAGCCGGGCCTTCTGCTCGGCCTCCGTCCCGTTCGCCGTGGAGGTGTTGGGGTCGGTGTAGAGCCCGGACGCGAAACCCTGAACGCCGGGGTCGGAGTCGAAGGGGCCGCCGCCGCGCACCGCGTCACGGGCGCGGTCGGAGAACGTCGCGACGCCGGTTCCCGCCATGTTCTTCTGGGTGGCCTGCACGAAGCGGGCGTCGTCGGCGACCTCGCCGAAGTTCCAGCCCTCGCCGTACAGGATGATCTTCTTGCCGTCCACGCCGTCCTCGGCGAGGGTCAGCGCGTCCAGCGCCTTGCGGACCGCCAGGATGTTGGCCTTCGGGTGGTGGCCCATCAGGTCGAAGCGGAAACCGTCGACCTTGTACTCCTTGGCCCAGGTGACGATCGAGTCGACGACCAGCTTGCCCATCATCGCGTTCTCGGTGGCGGTGTTGGCGCAGCAGGTGCTGTTGGCGACCGAGCCGTCCGCGAGGAGCCGCTGGTAGTAGCCGGGGACGACCTTGTCCAGCACGCTGTTCGCCGCCTGGCCGCCGGCGGCCGTGTGGTTGTAGACGACGTCCATGACGACCCGCAGGCCGTCCTCGTTGATCGCCTTCACCATCCTGCGGAACTCGACGTTACGGGTGGTGCCGTCCGGGTCGGTGGCGTACGACCCCTCGGGGACCGTGTAGTGGTACGGGTCGTAGCCCCAGTTGTAGGCGTCCTTCGCGGCGATCGCGGCGACGCACTCCTGCTGCTTCTCGGAGTCGGCGGGGTAGGACGCGAGGTCGCAGTCGGTGGTGGCCTGGTCGGCCTTGCGCTCGGGGATGGTGGCGATGTCGAAGACCGGCAGGAGGTGGACGTAGGAGGTGCCGGCCTTCGCCAGCGCCTTCAGGTGCCGGGAGCCGTCGCTGAACTTGTCGGTGAAGGCCAGGTAGGTGCCCTGGTCCCGCTTCGGGGTCGTCGGGTCGGCGACCGAGAAGTCCCGGACGTGCAGCTCCTGGATCTGGGCGTCCTTCAGCGGGACGGCCCGGGGCTTGGTGTACGTGTTCCAGCCGGCGGGGGCGAGGGACCGGTCGGCGAGGTCGACGACCAGGCTGCGCGCGGAGTCGGCGGTGAGCGCGACGGAGTAGGGGTCGGTGACCTTGTTGGTGACGACCTTCCCGGCGCCGGGCGCCCACACCTTCACCACGTACCGGTAGGGCTTGCCCTTCCAGGACGAGGGGCCGGTGACGGACCACACGCCGGTGGTGGCGTCGCGCTTCATGGCGACCACGGAGCCGCCCAGCTCCAGCTTCACCGACTGCGCGGTGGGGGCCCAGACGGACAGGGTGGGGCGGCCGTGCCGGAAGACCGGCCCGAGCGCGGCCTTCGTCGCGGCCGGGTACAGGTCGTCGAGCACGCCCGCGATCTGCACCCCGGTCGCCGCGAGCACGGCGCCGTTCACGGCCCGCTGGGAGGCGACGACCTGGCCGCCGAGGGCGGCGCGCACCCGGTCGCGGTCGCGCGGGTCGACGGACCAGGCGGTGTACGCCTTCAGGTGCGGGAACTTCGCCCGCTGCGCGTCGGTCAGTTGCGTCTTCGTCAGCCGGAGCCACTTGGCGTCCCCGGTGAGGGCACCGTTCTCCACGGCGATCCCGCCGCCCTTGCTGTAGAGCAGCTGGGTGGAGGCGGCCGCCTCGGAGCCGTTCCAGGCAACCGTGTTCCGGTCGATCCAGACCGCCTTGGAGGTGCTCAGGTCGAGCGCGGCGGCGGAGCCGGCCGGCTGCGGCAGCAGGTACTTCTCCTGGCCGCCCAGCAGCCACACCTCGTTGCCGTTCGCCCGCAGGTCCAGCGACTGGTCCGACGGGAGGTCCTTGTCGTCGCCCTGGTGGATGATGTAGCTGAGGCTGGTGGCGCCGCTGGTGAGGGGCACCTCGAAGACCGCGCCGTAGGCGTCGGTGCGCACCGGCTTCAGCGGGCTCGACCACTCGGTGGGGTTCGCGGCACCGGTCCAGGTGTGCAGGCCCCAGCCGTCGTAGTCGCCGTCGGCGCGGTGGTAGTGCAGGACGGCCTTGGCCGTGTCCTGCGCCGGGTACTCCGGCCGCTCCGTCGTCACGTCCGCCACGCCCTGCTCGATCCAGACCTCGCCGGTGCGGGTCACGTCGATGGTGCGGTCGGCGGCGACGTCCTTGTTGCCGTCCTTGTCGATGACGAGGAAGCCGACGGACGAGGCGCCGGGCTTGAGCTTGACGTAGGCGAAGGCGCCGTAGGCGTCCCGGCCGGTGAAGGGGTGGCTGTCCGGCCAGTTCGTCGACTCGCCGTCGGCGAGGTCGCCCCAGGCGTACACGCCCCAGTCGGCGTAGTCGCCGTCGGTGCGCTTGTAGTGGACGATCGCGTAGTCGCGGGAGGAGGCGGTGGGGATCTCCTCGGCGGGCGGGGTGCCGGTGGTGGAGGCGGCGGTGGCGCTCGCGGTGCGGCCCGCCGAGTCGACGACGACCGCCTTGTAGCGCAGGGCCGTTCCGGCCGGTACGTCCTTGCCGATGACCTGCCTGACCTTGTACGGGGCGTGGTCGGCGGAGCCGAGCGTCCGCCAGGTGCCGTTGCCGGTCTGGGCGGCGAAGACGACCCGGTTGAGCCGGCCGCCGTCGACGTCGGCGCTCAGCTCGACGGTGCCGGTGGCACCGGCGGCGGGGGCCTGAAGGGTGATCGTCGGCTTGGCGGCGGACCCGGCGGGCTTGCCGGCCGCCTTCAGGACGATGGTCGAACCGGCGGGGACGGTGACGGTGAGCTTCTTGTCGGCGCCGCTCTTCAGGGAGGCGTTGCCGCCGTAGATCCCCCGGTACAGCGTGCCGGCCGAGCCGGTCGTGAACGTCGCCGTCTTCGCGTCGTCGGCGTTGTTGAAGGCGACGACGTACTCCGTGCCCGACTTCGCGTCGGTCCGGGAGACGGCGTAGACGCCGGCGCCGTCGGCCGCGTACCGCTCGGTCTGGATTCCGTCGGCGAGCGCCGGGTTGGCCCTGCGCAGCTGGGAGAGGGCGCTGATCTGCCGGTACAGCGGCGCCTTCGTGTCGTAGGCGTCGCTCGCGTGGGTGCGGTCGGTGCCGATCTCGTCGTCGTCGAGGTAGTCGGCGGTGCGGGAGGCGAACAGGGTCTGGCGGGCGTCCTTGTCGCCGCCGGCGCCGGTGAAGCCCTGTTCGTCGCCGTAGTAGACGACCGGGTTGCCGCGGCTGAGGAACATCAGCTCGTTGGCGAGCCGGTCCTTGGCGAGGAGTTCGGCGTCGGTGGCCTTGGGGTTGTCCTGGTTCAGGAAGTACCCGATGCGGCCCATGTCGTGGTTGCCGAGGAAGGTGACCTGCTCGTACGCGTTGGCCTTGTCGGTCGTGTACTTGTAGTCGTCGGCGAACATCCGGGAGAGCGTCTGCGCGCTGCCGCCCTGGGAGGCGTACTGGCGGGCCGCCTCCTGGAAGGGGAAGTCGAGGGTGGCGTCGAGGCGGCCCTCGGTGACGTACGGGGACGTGACGTCCGTGTCGGCGGAGTAGACCTCGCCGAACATGAAGAAGTCGTCCCGTCCGTGCCGGGCCGCGTAGGCGTCCAGGGCGGTGGCCCACTGGGTCCAGAACTCCATGTCGACGTGCTTCACGGTGTCGATCCGGAAGCCGTCGATGTCGAAGTCCCTGACCCACCGCTGGTAGATCTTCTCCATCCCGCCGACGACCTCGGGACGCTCGGTCCACAGGTCGTCGAGGCCGGAGAAGTCGCCGCTCTCGGAGCTCTCACCGGCGAAGGTGGAGTCGCCGCGGTTGTGGTACATCGTCGGGTCGTTGAGCCAGGACGGGACCTTGGAGTCCGCCGTGGCCTTCGGCGTACGCGGGAAGGAGTCGGTGTCGACGTCGGGGAACCCCTTGCCGCCGGCCGCGTAGTCGGCGTCGTCGAAGGGCTCGCCGTCCTCGGTCAGGTACGGGAAAGCGCCCTTGGAGAGGTAGTCGTAGGACTTCTCCTCGTAGTCGACGACATCGGCGGTGTGGTTGGTGATGACGTCGAAGAAGACCTTCATGCCCTTGGCATGCGCCTTGGAGATGAGGGTCTCGAGGTCCTTGTTGGTGCCGAAGTGCGGGTCGACCTGGGTGAAGTCGGTGATCCAGTAGCCGTGGTAGCCGGCGGAGGCGTTGGCGCCGGTGCCCTGCACGGGCCGGTTCTTGAAGATCGGCGCCATCCAGATGGCGGTGGTGCCCATGCCCTTGATGTAGTCGAGGCGCTGGGTCAGACCCTTGAGGTCGCCGCCCTGGTAGAAGCCCTTGTCGGTGGGGTCGTAGCCGGTGGCGAGCCGTGAGCCGGTCAGGCCGCCCCGGTCGTTGCGCCGGTCGCCATTGGCGAAACGGTCCGGCAGGACGAAGTAGAACTGCTCGCGCGTGGCGTCGTGGCGGGCGGGCGCGGCGGCGAGCTTCGCGTCGCTCGGCGGCGCGGGCGGTGTGGCGGCGCCGGCGGCCAGGGGCTGGACGAGGGCCGCGGCGAGCGCGGCGACGGTGACGGTCGCGACCCGTCCGGCATGAGCGCTGCGGCGCGTCGGTGGCGCCGGCCATCTCGGTATCACAGGCGTGAACTCCTAGCGATTACGGCTCTCTTGGGTCCGACCCCTGCGCCGCGGCACGGCCTGATCGGCTTCGTTGCCGGGCGCCCGCGCGACCGTATCGCTAACGAAAGGTTTACAGCAAGAGGCTTGAAACCGATGGAAAGAACTTTCACATCGCACCTTGACGGGCTGTTCCCAACTGGCCCAGTCTCACCAGTTGTTGAAGCCCGAACCCGCCACCCCCCTCCCTCTGCAACCCTTACGGAGCCGCAGATGAGCAGACACCGGCCCCCGGGTGTCGTCCGCCGCACGGCGAGTGCCGCGGCCGCGGCCGCACTGGCCCTCGCCGGAGCGATCGCCCTGCCCGCCGCCCCCGCCCGGGCGGACGCCACGACCTCGGGCGACGTGATCGCCAACCTCTGGGAGTACAACTGGAACTCGGTCGCGGCCGAGTGCGCGGACGTCCTCGGCCCGGGCGGCTACGGCGCCGTCTGGGTCGCCCCGCCGTCCGAGTCCCTCAAGCAGTCGAACTACTACTGGTGGGACGTCTACCAGCCCTACTCGTACGAGCTGAGTGGCCGATTCGGGACGGCGGCCCAGTTCGCGAGCATGGTGGACGCCTGCCACGACGCGGGCGTGAAGGTCTACACGGACGCGGTGATCAACCACACCGCCGCCCAGACCGGAACCGGCTACCGCGGCACGACGCTCACCAACAAGTACGACACCCCCGACTGGGACCCCGGCGACTTCCACACCTCGGCGGAGTGCAACGACTCCGACCTGATCATCGACGACTGGTCCAACCTCTCCGAGATCCAGAACTGCGAGCTGCTCGGGCTGCCCGACCTGGAGACCGAGGACGACAACGTCCGCTCGGGCATCGCCGCCTATCTCAACGAGCAGATCGCCCTCGGCGTCGACGGGTTCCGCGTCGACGCCGCCAAGCACATCCCGGTCGCCGACCTGAACGCGATCCGGGCGAAGCTCGACGACACGACGTCGGGCGCGGACCCGTACGTCTTCCAGGAGGTCTACCCGGGCTCCGCCCCCGCGGCCTCCGACTACTACGCCTCGGGCGACGTCCTGGACTTCACCTACGCGAGCAGGATGAAGTCCGCCTTCCAGGGCAATGTCTCGGACCTGGAGTCCCTGGCCTCCTCCGGGATCCTCACCCCGGCGAACTCGGTGTCCTTCGTGACCAACCACGACACCGAGCGCAACGGCCTGCACATGAGCTACAAGGACGGCGACACCTACCGGCTCGCCAACATCTTCCAGCTCGCCTACAAGTGGTCGACGCCCACGGTCTACTCCGGCTTCGAGTTCTCCTCCTCCGACCAGGCCCCGCCGAACTCGGGCGGTTTCGTCACCGACACCACCTGCGGCTCGGGCTGGTACTGCCTGCAGCGGGACGCCGCGATCACCGGCATGGTGAAGTGGCACAACGCGGTCGGCTCGGCGGCGGTCACCAACTGGTCGACCAAGTCGTCGAGCGTCATCGGCTTCGCCCGCGGCACCGGCGGCTATGTCGCGATCAACAACGGCTCCTCCGCGGCCACGTACACCTTCGCGACCGGCATGGCCGACGGCACCTACGCCAATGTCGTCGACAACGGCGGCTCGACGGTCACGGTCTCCGGCGGCAACGCCACGCTCACCCTCCCGGCGAAGGGCGCGATCGCGTTCTACGACGGCGCGTTCACCCCGTGCGACACGTCCTGCGAGGAGCCGGACGACGGCACCTCGACCGTGGCCGCGACCCTCGAGGAGTACGCCCCGACCGCCTCGGGCACCACGGTGTACGTCGTCGGCTCGATCACCGCCCTGGGAGGGTGGGACACCTCCAAGGCCGTCCCGCTGTCGTCCTCGGGCTACCCCCTCTGGTCGGGGGCGGTGAACGTGCCGGTCAACACGGCGTTCGAGTACAAGTACATCAAGAAGGACGCGTCCGGGAACGTGACCTGGGAGTCCAACGCCAACCGGACGGCCGCGACGACCACGTCGGCGCTCACCCTCGCCAACTCGTGGAACCTCGCGAGCGCGAGCGCCACCGACCTGACCTTCCGGGTCGACGCGACGACCGACTGGGGCACCAACGTCTACGTCGTCGGCTCGGTCGCCTCGCTGGGCTCCTGGAACACCGCCGACGCGATCCCGCTGTCGTCGGCCTCGTACCCGGCCTGGAGCAGGACGGTCATCGTCCCCAGGAGCACGGCCCTGGCCTACAAGTACATCAAGAAGGACGCCTCGGGGAACGTGACCTGGGAGTCCGGGACGAACCGCTCGTACACGACGGGCGGTTCGTCCGGATACACCGTGAACGACACCTGGAAGTAGCGGCAGAGCCCGCTCAGCAGCTCGACTTCCCGGCGTAGATCGCCAGCGCCGTGTTCGCGCCCAGGGTGGCGGTGAACTGCCCACCGGAGTTCACCGCCACCGTGGTGTTGTTCTGCACGTTGCAGTACGTTCCCGCCGGCAGCGAGGTCTGGTACGTCCGGGTGAGCGAGCCGCCCTCGTGGTTGATGGCCACGTATCCCTTGGCGCCCCGGCCGAAGGCGATCGCGTCGCCCCCGTTGTCCCACCAGTCGCCGACCGCCGCGCCGCGGGTGGCGTTGCGGAAGCCGACCATGCGCAGGATCTCCGGCCAGGCGTGCTGGCACTTCCAGCCGTTCTGCCAGCAGGCGCTCACCGAACCGCCGCTCGGGGGTCCGGCGTCGATGTCCGACCACTCGTAGCCGGAGTTGATGTCCGGGGCACCGTAGGGGTACGCCAGCATGAAGACGTTCGCCAGGGTGTAGTCGGCGCCGTTCTTGTAGTTGAGCGTCGAGCCGTTGCGCTCGGTGTCGTGGTTGTCGACGAAGACACCCGAGACCGAGCTGCTCATGTAGCCCCAGCCCTCGCCGTAGTTCTTGAGGTAGGCGAGGTTCTCGTTGGTGAAGACCCGCTTGAGGTCGTAGGCGTAGCGGAACTCCTGCACGTCCCCGTTGCCCGTGTACTCCGTGGGCTGGACGGCCTCGCCGCTGCCGTAGATGGCCTCCTGCTTCCAGTAGACGGAAGGGTTGGTCAGCCGCGACTTGATGTTGGCGAGGTCGGCGGTGTCGATGTGCTTGGCCGCGTCGATCCGGAAGCCGTCGACGCCCAGCGTCAGCAGGTCGTTCATGTAGCCGGCGATGGCACCGCGGACGTAGCTCTCGCCGGTGTCGAGGTCGGCCAGGCCGACCAGTTCGCAGTGCTGGACGTTCCAGCGGTCGCTGTAGTTGGAGACCTGGGAGGTGCAGTCGTCGAAGTCGTTGGACGAGTACAGACCCGGGTAGGTGTACTTCGTGTACGACGAGCCGCCGGTGCCGGTGCCGGAGCCCGCGGACATGTGGTTGATCACGGTGTCGACGACGACCTTGACCCCCGCCGCGTGGCAGGTGTTCACCATGTTCGTGAAGGCCGTACGGTCGCCCAGCCGCCCCGCGATCTTGTAGCTGACCGGCTGGTACGAGGTCCACCACTGCGAGCCCTGTATGTGCTCGGCGGGCGGCGAGACCTGGACGTAGCCGTAGCCGGCCGGGCCCAGGGTGTTGGTGCACTCCTTGGCGACCGAGGCGAAGTTCCACTCGAAGAGGACCGCGGTGACGTCCTTGGTGCCGGGAGGGGAGGCGTACGCCGCGCCGGGGGCCATGAGGGCGGCTGTGACGGCGGTGAGGGCGGCGGCGCTTGAAACGATTCTGCTGCGTGCCATGTGGGGTTCCTTCGACGTTGAAGGCTGTTGCTGAAATCTTTCAGAAACCTTGCAGTGGCGCGATGTTAAGGCTCCGTCGGCCAAAAAGGCAGCGGGCTGCGTGAAAGATCTGCAAGAAGTTACCGGGTGACGATCCGTCAGACCGGCTCCACGGGCGGGCGGTTCGGGAAAACAGCGAGGCCCGCCACTCCCCCAAGAGTGACGGGCCCCGTGCCGGAGGATCAGGCAGTCGTGAACCAGACCGTGGTGTCGGCCGGGAGCTTCGCCTCACCGTCCGCCTCCGCCACCTCGCCGCTGGCGAGCAGGACACGGCCGTACGCCGGGATCCGTGCCGACTCGCCCGAGGTGTTCGCGACGCACACGAAGTCGCCGCGACGGAAGGCCAGTACGCCCTCGGGGGCCTTCAGCCACTCCACCGAGTCGCCCGCGCCGAGGTCGGGCCGGGAGCGGCGGACGGCGAGGGCCGAGCGGTAGAGCTCCAGGGTCGAGCCGTCGACGCCCTCCTGGGCCTCCACGCTCAGTTCGGCCCAGCTCGCCGGCTGGGGCAGCCAGCTGCCACCGCTGCCGAAGCCGTACGACGAGCCCTCGCGGGTCCACGGGATCGGCACCCGGCAGCCGTCGCGGAAGCCGTCCTGGCCGGCGCCGCGGAAGTACGCCGGGTCCTGGCGCACCTCGTCGGGCAGGTCGACGACGTCCGGGAGGCCGAGCTCCTCGCCCTGGTAGATGTAGGCCGAGCCGGGCAGGGCCAGCATGAGCAGGGTGGCCGCCCGGGCGCGGCGCAGGCCGAGCTCCGGGTCGCCCGCCGTGCGGATCTGGGTGCCGAGACCGGGCGGGTTGGCGAAGCGGGTGGTGTGGCGGGTGACGTCGTGGTTCGACAGGACCCAGGTCGCCGGGGCGCCCACCGGGCGCATCGCCTCCAGCGTGCGGTCCACGACCTTGCGCAGTTCCTCGGCGTCCCACTCGGTGCCCAGGTACTGGAAGTTGAAGGCCTGGTGGAGCTCGTCGGGGCGGACGTAGTGGGCGGTGCGCTCGACCGTGGGGGTCCAGGCCTCCGCGACGAAGATCCGCTCGCCCGCGTACTCGTCGAGGATGAGCCGCCACTGCCGGTAGATGGCGTGGACGCCGTCCTGGTCGAAGAACGGCATGGCATCGTTGCCGAGCAGCTTCACCTGGTCGTGGGTGCCGAGGTCGGGCAGACCGGGCGCCTTGACCAGGCCGTGGGCCACGTCGATGCGGAAACCGTCGACGCCCATGTCCAGCCAGAACCGCAGGACGGAGCGGAACTCGTCGCCGACCGCCGGGTGGTCCCAGTTGAAGTCGGGCTGCTCGGGGGCGAAGAGGTGCAGGTACCACTCGCCGGCCGAGCCGTCCGGCTCGGTGACCCGGGTCCACGAGGGGCCGCCGAAGATGGACTCCCAGTCGTTGGGCGGGAGTTCGCCGTTCTCGCCCTTGCCGGGACGGAAGTGGTAGCGCTCCCGCAGCGGGGAACCGGGACCCTCGGCCACCGCCCGCTTGAACCACTCGTGCTGGTCCGAGGAGTGGTTGGGGACGAGGTCGACGATGATCCTCAGGCCCAGCTCGCGCGCGTCGCGGATCAGGGCGTCGGCGTCGAGGAGGTTGCCGAACATGGGGTCGACGGCGCGGTAGTCGGCCACGTCGTAGCCGGCGTCGGCCTGGGGGGAGGCGTAGAAGGGGCTGAGCCACACGGCGTCCACACCGAGGTCGCGCAGGTACGGGAGACGGGAGCGTACGCCTTCCAGGTCGCCCATGCCGTCGCCGTTGCTGTCGGCGAAGCTGCGCGGGTACACCTGGTAGATCACGGCGTCCCGCCACCAGTCGCGGCGCTGGGCGACCGTGGCGACGGCCGCTGCGGCGGTGGGGGTCGGGGCCGGGGCTGCGGAGTGCTGCTGGCTCATGGCGTCCTTGAAACGATGGGGCTCCCCCCGCTCGAGCGAGGCCGAGAGTGGGGGAGGGTGGTGTTCATGGGTTGTCGGGTGGGGCGACGGGTGGGCCCGTGAGACCGGGCCCGGGGCGGGGCCGGGTGCCGTGGTGAGGCCGAAGGCGGTGGCACCGGGAGGGTGGCGGGGTGACGAGGCGGCCGCGGGTCAGCGGGGTCGGATGGACACCGCGGCCGCCACCCGCGCGATCAGGCGCGCGGGAGTCTTGTCACCGGATCACCGGATCACCGGTTCTCTGGCCTTTCTGGCTCTCCCATTGTCCGGCTTTCCGGCTCGCGGCGGGGTGTCACCCCTTCGTGCCGCCGGCGGTCAGACCGGTGACCAGGTTCTTCTGCACCAGGTAGAAGAACAAGGCGGCCGGTATCGCGATCAGGACCGCGGTCGCGGCCATCAGGTTGCGCTGGGCGTCGTGCTCGCTCACGAAGGACTGCAGACCGACGGCGAGCGTGTACTTGTCGTCGCTCAGCATGAACGTCGAGGCGAAGGCGACCTCGCTGAAGGCGGTGAGGAAGTTGTAGAAGGCGGCCACCGCGATCCCGGGCTTGGCCAGCGGCAGGATCAGCCGCAGGAAGGTGCCGAAGGGGGTGAGCCCGTCGACGCGGCCGGCCTCGTCGATCTCGAAGGGGATGGTGTCGAAGTACCCCTTGAGCAGCCAGGCGCTGTACGGCACCACCGTCGTGCAGTAGACGAGGACGAGGCCGAAGTAGTTGTCGACGAGCTTGAGGTCCGAGAGGATCTGGTACATCGGGACCATCAGCACGGCCACCGGGAACATCTGGGTGACCAGCAGGATCCACATGAACTTCTTGTAGCCGGGGAAGCGCATGCGGGAGACCGCGTAGCCGGTGGTGGCGGCGATCAGCACACCGATGGCCGTGGTGCCCAGGGTGACGATGAGGGAGCTCTTCAGCCAGTTGAAGAACTCGGTGTGCTGGAGGACGAACGAGTAGTTGTCGAACGACATCTTGCCCCAGATGTCACCGGGGTGCAGATAGTCGTCCTTGTCCGGCCCGAGGGACAGGTAGACCAGCCAGGCGATCGGGAAGAGCGCGATCACGCTGGCGGCGATCAGCACGCCGTGCGAGACGAGGGAGCCGGCCAGGGTGTTCTCACCCCGGCGCCGGGCCCGGCGGGGAGCCTTCACGGAATCCTTCTTCACCGGGGCGGAGCTCTCGGCTGTGGTGGTACTCATGGGAACTCCTGCCCTCAGATCGCGAGCTGCTGCTCGTTGCGGTTCAGCCAGCGACGGTAGAACGAGGTGAAGACGATCAGGATGGCCAGCAGCAACATGCCGTAGGCGGCGGACTGCGCGAAGTCACGCGGCTGCTGTCCGAAGCCGAGGTAGTACGCCCAGGTGACCAGGATCTGCGCGTCGGGTGCGGTGTTGCCGAACAGCAGGAAGATCACGGCGAACTGGTTGAAGGTCCAGATGATGCCGAGGAGCACCACGGTGGAGCTGACCGACCTCAGGCCCGGCAGGGTCACGTACCGGAAGCGCTGCCAGGCGCTGGCGCCGTCCATTTCGGCGGCCTCGTACAGGGAGGCGTCGATGGCCTGGAGGCCACCGAGCAGCGAGATCATCATGAACGGCACACCGCACCAGGTGTTCACCATGATCGCGGCGAACCGCTGCCAGAAGGTGTCCTCGAGCCACAGCGGGGTGGGCAGGTGCAGCGCGTCGAGCGCGGAGTTGATGACGCCGCCGTCGGCGAGCATGAAACGCCAGCCGAAGACGGTGACGAACGTGGGCACCGCCCAGGGCAGCACCAGGACCAGCCGGTAGAGGGTGCGGCCGCGCAGCTTCTGGTTGAGCAGCAGGGCGAGGCCGAGGCCGATGGTGTAGTGCAGGGCGACACAGGCCGCCGTCCACACGATCGTCCAGATGAAGTGCGACCAGAAGCGGTCGTACGCCGTGGGGCCCCACAGGATGTCGGCGTAGTTGTCGAGGCCGATGAACTGGTAGGTGGCGTCGATGTGGTTGACGCCGATCGTGCGCGCGGTGTTGAGGCTGTTGGCGTCGGTGAGGGTGAGGTAGAAGCCGTACACCAGGGGATAGACCACCAGGACGCCGAGGACGACCGCCACCGGGGCGATCATCACGTAGGCGTACCAGTGTTTCTGGTACCCGCGCTTCAGGCGCCGGCCCAGACCGGGCCGTGGCTCGTGGTCACCGCGACGCTTGCCGGTCGCGCGGTCGATGGCGACTGTCATTGGTTTGACAACCTTCGTGAAGTCCTGTGGATCAACGGGTGTACGGCTCACAGGCCGACGGGGCCGTCGGATCCGTCCCCTCTACAAGGAAGATCCGACGGCCCGGCGGGGCCTACTTGCTGAAGTCGGGCACCAGCTTGGCGATGGAGGTCTCGGCGGTGCTCAGACCCTTCTCGAGGGACTCCTTGCCACCCGCGATCTTGGGCAGCTCGGTGTCCAGCGGGCCCCACAGGGAGCTGTACTCGGGCAGCGCCGGGCGCGGCTGGGCGGCGGACAGGACCGTGCCGTAGCCGGCGATGGCCGCGTTGGCCTTGACCTCGGCGGTGTAGGCGTCGTCGCGCGTCGGAAGCGTGGAGTTCTTCAGCGCGATGGTGGCCTGGGACTTCGCCGACGTCATGAAGTTGACGAACTTCAGCGAGGCCTCCTGGTGGGCCTTGTCCGAGCCGGCGTAGACCGAGAGGTTGTGGCCGCCGGTCGGGGCGCCCGCCTTGCCGGAGGAGCCGGCCGGGACGGTGGCGATGCCCAGGTTGGCCTGGTCCTTGAAGGCGCTGCCCTTGTAGAAGTTCGTGATCTCCCAGGGACCCTGGACGATCGCGGCGACCTTGCCGTTGACGAACGCGTCCTGGATGTGGGCGTACGCGTCGGCGGTGGTGTCCGCCTTGTGCAGGCCCTTGCCGTCGAAGAGGCCGAGCCAGGTGCCGTACGCCTTCTTCGCCTCCGCCGAGTTGACGGTGATCTTCTTGGCGTCGGCGTCGACCGTGTCGGTGCCCTCGCCGTAGAGGAAGGACTGGGCGTAGTAGGCCTGGGTGGAGCCCCAGTAGCCGTCGACGCCGGTCTTGGCCTTGATCGTGGCGGCCGCGGTCTTCAGGTCGTCCCAGGTCTTCGGGGCCTCGGTGATGCCGGCCTTCTCGAAGAGCGCCTTGTTGTAGACGAGCGCGAGGGTGTCGGTGACGAACGGCACACCGTACGTCTTGCCCTCGTACTTGGCCTGCTCGACCAGGTTGGACTTGAACTTCGCCTGGTCGGCGAGGGCCTCGGTGCCGTCCAGCGGCAGGAAGTAGCCCTTCTTGGCGAAGGCGGGCGTCCAGCCGACCTCGGAGCGCAGGATGTCCGGGGCGCCGGAGGCACCGGCGGCCGTGTCGAACTTGTTCTGCGCCTGGTCGAAGGGCACGTTGACGTACTTGACCTTGATGTTCTTGTTGGCGGCCTCGAACTCCTTGGCCAAGGCCTGGTACGTCGGCGCCTCATTGGTGGCGTTGGAGGTGTCCCACCAGGTGATGGTCACCGGGCCGTCCGCCTTGTCACTGCCGCTGTCGTCTCCGCCGCAGGCCGTCGCCGCGAGGGCGAGGGACGCCACCAGCGCAGTGGCCGCTATGCCACGCCGCATGAGTTTCTCCTTGAGGGTGAAAGCCCGTATAGCTACAGGAGGCGGTCCCGTCCGCCGCTCCTGTCGACTTCTGCCGACCGCGCCGTTGCTGCCGCCGGGCGACGTGAACGTAACAGCCATGTAAGCGTTGCGAAAGACCTTGCAGAAAAAAAGTGCAAGGGGTCTCCGAAGTTATCCGTGCGTGACCCGACGGCGACCGTCGTGAGACGCTTGTTTACGCCCGTCCGAGCACTTGGGGACGGCCTGTGCAAGACTCTGCAAGCTCTTGCCACCACTTTCATGAGGGATCACGAGGGAGCGCGATGACGCAGCAGCCCGGGCGCGGCCGGTCGACCGGTCGCCCACGGCGTCCGATTGGTGTGCAAGGCGTCATGCGGCCGGTACAGTCCACCTCTGTGACCACACGGCTTGCCGACATCGCTGCTCAGGCGGGGGTGAGCGAAGCGACCGTCAGCCGCGTCCTCAACGGCAAGCCTGGCGTCGCCGCCACCACCCGTCAGTCCGTGCTCGCCGCGCTGGACGTCCTAGGGTACGAACGCCCCGTACGTCTGCGCCAGCGCAGCGCGGGCCTCGTGGGCCTCATCACGCCCGAGCTGGAGAACCCGATATTCCCGGCCCTGGCCCAGGTCATCGGGCAGGCGCTGACGCGCCAGGGCTACACCCCCGTGCTCGCCACCCAGACTCCGGGCGGCTCCACGGAGGACGAGCTCACCGAGATGCTGGTGGACCGCGGGGTCGCCGGCATCATCTACGTCTCGGGGCTGCACGCGGACACCACCGCCGACATGCAGCGCTACGAACAGCTGCGCGCGCAGGGCGTCCCCTTCGTCCTCGTCGACGGCTTCTCCCCGAAGGTCCAGGCGCCCTTCATCTCCCCGGACGACCGCGCCGCGATGACCCTCGCGGTCACCCACCTCGTGTCCCTGGGCCACACCCGGATCGGCCTCGCCCTGGGCCCCAAGCGGTTCGTCCCCGTGCAGCGCAAGATCGAGGGCTTCGTGCGCACCGTGCAGGAGCAGCTGGGGCTGAGCGCGCAGACCGTCGAGTCCGAGCTGGTGCAGCACTCCCTCTACACGCTGGAGGGCGGCCAGGCGGCCACCACCGCTCTGATCGGCCGCGGCTGCACGGCGATCGTGTGCGCCAGCGACATGATGGCGCTCGGCGCGATAAGGGCGGCCCGGCAGCTCGGCCTGGCGGTGCCGCAGGACATCTCGGTCGTGGGCTTCGACGACTCCCCGCTGATCGCCTTCACCGACCCGCCGCTCACCACGGTCCGCAAGCCGGTCCCGGCGATGGGCCAGGCCGCGGTCCGCACGTTGCTGGAGGAGATCGGCGGGACCCCCGCGCCGCACAGCGAGTTCGTGTTCATGCCGGAACTGGTGGTACGCGGTTCGACCGCTTCGGCCCCTGGGGACCGGAATCGTCCCTAAGGCGGAGAAGTCGGGGTTTCCTCCCCTGCGTCGGTAGGAGACGATGAGGTCCCTCCGCCGTAGAACGTGCGCGGCGAACCCGCCCGCGGGATGATCGGGGGGAGATGGCTTTTCTGGCAGACTCTGTGCCCATGGGTGAGCAGACCGTGACGCCGAGGGAAGGCCGTGACCAGGCCCTTCCGCGCTCGGCCACGGCCCCGGACGAGGTCGCGCCGGAGCCCCGCGGGGGCCGGCTGGCCCGGATGCGGGCCCCGCGCAGGCCGCGCCTGTGGTTCGAGATCCTCCTGATCGCGGTGAGCTACTGGACGTACTCGCTGATCCGCAACGCGGTCCCGGAGCAGCGCACCGCCGCACTGAACAACGCGGACTGGATCTGGCGGACGGAGCACCACCTCGGGATGGCCTTCGAGGAGTCCGTCAACCACGCCGTGAACTCGGTGACGTGGCTGATCGTGGGCATGAACTACTACTACGCGACCCTGCACTTCGTGGTGACGCTGAGTGTCCTCGTGTGGCTCTACCGCAGTCATCCGGGCCGGTACGCGGCCACCCGCCTGGTGCTCTTCGCGACGACGGCGGTGGCCCTGGTCGGCTACTACCTGTATCCCCTCGCACCGCCGCGCCTGATGAACGGCGGCGACTTCGTCGACACGGTCATGGTCCACCAGACCTGGGGCTCGATGGCCTCCGGCGACCTGAAACACATGTCGAACCAGTACGCCGCGATGCCGTCCATGCACATCGGCTGGTCCGTGTGGTGCGGCCTGACGATCTTCGCCCTGG
Source organism: Streptomyces phaeofaciens (assembly GCF_014648915.1). Taxonomy (GTDB): domain Bacteria; phylum Actinomycetota; class Actinomycetes; order Streptomycetales; family Streptomycetaceae; genus Streptomyces; species Streptomyces phaeofaciens. The sequence continues at coordinate 100,042 of NZ_BMSA01000019.1, forward strand.
CCAAGCTGCCCTGGGTACGCATCCTGGGCCTGCTCTACCCCGTGGTGACCCTCGTGGTGATCGTCGCCACCGCCAACCACTTCTGGCTGGACGCGGTCGGCGGCCTCCTCTGCCTCGCCTTCGGCTTCGCGGTGGCCCGCCTCTGGTACGGCACCCTGCCGTACGCCCTGCCGAGAGTGGTGCCGGCGCGGGGGACGGGCGGGCCGTTGCTGCCCACGAAGGGGTAGGGCCGAGGGGCTCTCCCTCACCCCCGGTGGACCACATGCCCCCCGGTGACGGTCAGCCGTACCGGCGCCTCGGCCAGTTCGTCCGCCGGGGCCTCGACCGGGTCCAGGGCCAGGGCCGTGAGGTCGGCCCGGTGCCCGACGGCGATGCGTCCCGCCACCTCGCCCTCCCCCGCCGCGCGCGCCGCATGGGTCGTACAGCCCTCCAGGGCCTCCAGTCCCGTCAGCCCGGCCCGGGCCGAAGCGGCGCCCCGCGGGACGCGGGCGGTGGCGAGCACGGACCGGACGTCGTAGTGGGCGATGGGCCAGTCCGAGCCGAGGGCCACCGTCGCACCGGCGTCCCGCAGATCCCGCAGCCGCCAGGCATGCCCGGACCGCCCGGTGCCCAGCCGCCGGGACCACTCGTCGGTGCCGTCGGCCCGTGTGTACGCGGTGTGCGGCGGCTGCATCGACGCCGCCACCCCCAGCTCCGCGAACCGCGGCAGCAGCGCGTCCGGCGCGGTCTCGATGTGCTCGACCCGGTGCCGTCCCCGGGCGCCGTCACCCAGCCCGGCGACCACGTCGAGGACGTGCCGCACGGCCGCGTCCCCGATGGCGTGCGTGGCCGTGCGCACCCCGGCGGCGTGCAGCCGCCGTACGGCGCCGGCGTACGCCTCGGGGTCGGGCCAGAACGCCTGCGTCCCCTGCCCGTGGCAGTCGGCGTGCTCCAGCCAGGCCGTACCGCCCTCCACGGTCCCGTCCATGAAGAACTTGACCCCGTCGACCACCCAGTGCCGCCCGCCCCGGCCCTGTGCGGCGACCAGTTCCGCGAGCCCGGACTCGTCCACCCCCGGCATGCACCAGGGCGCGAACCGCAGCCGCACCGGCAGCACGGTCTCCCGGGCCACCGCGCCGACCAGCTCGGCATCGCCCGCGTCCATGACGTGCGCCCCGGTCAGCCCGGTCGCGGCCATCGCCCCGAGCAGTTCGACGAGCCGTGCCCGCCGGGCGGCGTAGGAGGGCCGGGGCATGACCTCGGCGACCAGCTCCATCGCCGCGTGCTCGACGAGATGCCCGGTCGGCCGCCCGTCGGGGGCGCAGACGATCCGCGCGCGCTGGGCGAAGTCGCGCGCCCCCGTCACCCCGGCCGCGGCCAGCGCCGCGCCGCTGGTCAGCGCGGAGTGCCCGTCGTACAGCCGCAGGAAGGCCGGGGCGCCGCCGAGCACGTCCTCGACGAGCGCCCGGTCCACGGCCCGCCCCTCGAACGCGTTGTGATCGAGCCCGAAACCGATGACCCAGCCGTCGATCCGCTCGGCCCCGGCCAGTGCGGCCCTCAGCCCCGCGAGGTCCGACACCCCCGACAGATCCGCTCCGGTGGCCATGTCCAGCCCCCACACGGGGTGACTGTGCGCGTCCACGAGCCCGGGCACGAGATGCGCACCCGCGAGGGGGACGACCTCGGTGCCCGGCCCGCGCCAGTCGCGTACGTCGCTCTCGTCGCCGACGGCGGTGATCGTCCCGTCGTGCACGGCGACGGCGGTGGCGTACGGCCGGCCCGCGTCGAGGGTGCGGACCTCGGCGCCGGTGAGGATCAGATCGGGGGCGGTCATCTCGGGGGGAACTCCCTTGTCGTACGGGTACGGGTAGGGGAAGGGGTAGAGGTAGGGGTAGAGGTAGGGGTCGTGCGGGCTATGTGGGGGAATCGGAGGCCGTGGCCTGCTCGTCCGGTTCCGCGGCGAACCCGGCGTACACCTGGGGCCGCTCCCTTCGCAGCCACCACGCGAGGACGAGTCCCGCGACGAAGACGGCGGGCGCGAGGACGATCAGGACCGTGTTCACGGTGTCGGAGGCGCCGGTGAACAGGTCGATGTGGGTGATCACGAGCCCTATGGCGGTGGCGAGCAGCACGGCCGCGACGAGCGGGGCGACCACCGTCCGCAGGGTGCCCTCCCGGTGGCGTACGCGCCGGAAGTAGCAGGGCACGGCGAGGGCGGCGAGCAGCTGGAGCACGAACAGTCCGATCATGCCCGGCGTGTTGACCCACAGCAGCAGCTGCCCGTACGGATCCGCGCCCGCCGCCCAGAAGCCGAGGACGACGACCGCGCCGAGCACGGTCTGCGCGATGCCGGCGACGTACGGCGACCGGTGCCGCGGGTGGATCCGCCCCAGCGTCTTCGGCAGGACGCCCTCCTCGGCGAGCGCGAGGGCGTACCGGTTGATGGCGTTGTGGAAGGCGAGGAGCGAGGCGAGGACGCTGGTGACGATGAAGACGTGCATCAGGTCGGCCGCCCAGCCGCCGACATAGGTGGTGATGGCGGAGAAGAAGAGCCCGCCGGGGTCCTTGGCGGCGGCCGCGATCACGTCCTCGTCGCCGAAGGCCTGGATGACGATCCACACGACGAAGGCGTAGAAGAGGCCGAGGAAACCGATGGCGGCGTACGTCGCCCGCGGCACCGTCCGCTCCGGGCTGCGGGCCTCGCGGCGGTAGATGACCGTCGACTCGAATCCGGTGAAGGCGGCGAAGGCGAACGCGAGGACGACGGCGGTCCCCGACACGAACACGTTGCCCGGGGCGAACGACGCACCCGACAGCCCGTGCGCACCCCCCTTGACCAGCACCCCTCCCGCGAGCAGCAGCAGGATGCCGGTCTCGGCGACGAGCAGCACGCCGAGCACCTTGGCGCCGAAGTCGATGGAGCGGTAGCCGCCGTATCCGATGACGACCAGTCCGGCGAGGGCGAACGGCAGCCAGGGCACCTCGGTGCCGAAGAGGGCGTGCACGGTGTCCTGGGAGGCGGTGCCCAGCAGGCCGTAGACGCCGATCTCCATGCCGTTGTAGCCGAGCAGCGCGAGCAGGGCTGCGCCGATACCGACGGGGCGGCCGAGGCCACGGGTGATGTACGCGTAGAAGGCGCCGCCGCTCTTCACGTACCGGCTCATGGTGGTGAAGCCGACGGCGAAGACGGCGAGGGTGATGCCGGCGATGAGGTAGCCGGCCGGGGCGCCGACACCGCCGAGCAGGATCGCGAGCGGGGCGACACCCGCCATGACCGTGAGCGGGGCGGCGGCGGAGACGACGAAGAAGGCGATGTCGGCGGTGCCGAGGGAGCCGGAGCGGAGCGTCGCCGTGGTGGGCGGCGTTCTCCCCTCGGAGGTGGTGACGGACATGGGGAAGCCCTTCGAGCGCAGCAAAATGGTGGGTTCCGGGCGCGCGGGATGACCGACGTTCCGGGACGAACCGCAGGAGAGCGACCGCCCCGGAGCCATTAATCTAAAGGCTTTCGGTTTCGGCAATGTAGCCTCCTCGTGGGCGTCCGGGAAGCCCCTCACCGACCTTCAGGGGAGAACGCAGACATGGGACGGCCGCGCACACCGCTCCTCGACCGCGAACGCATCACCACGACCGCGCTGCAACTCGTCGACGAGCAGGGCGACTTCAGCGTCCCGCAGATCGCGAAGCGGCTCGGGGCGCAGACCGGCTCGGTGTACCACCATGTGGACGGCCGGGACGGCATCGTGGAGCTGCTGCGCGAACGGGTGGCGGCCGCGATCGACCCGCGGACCCTCGACCGGGCCCCCTGGGACACCGCTCTGGAGGCCTGGGCCCGCTCCTACCGCGCCGCCTTCGCCGCCCATCCCAAGGCGATACCGCTCCTGATGACCTCACCCGTACGCGCGCCGGGGGTCCTGGAGCAGTACGAACGGGCGGTGACCCTCCTGCTGGACGCCGGCTTCGCCCGCGAGCAGGTGATGCCGCTGATCATCGCCCTGGAGAACCTGGTCCTGGGCTCGGCCCTGGACCTGGCCGCCCCCGAGACCATGTGGGAACTCACGGAGGAGACCCCCACCCCCCGCCTGGCCGAGGCCCTGGCTGCGGTGGGCGAGCACCGCGCCGACCGGGCCTTCGAACTGGGGCTGACCGGCTTCATCCGCCACGCCAGAAGCCTGCGAGGTGCGGCGGAGACCGACCAGTAGGGCTGGTGGGGACCCGTGGGGAAGTAGAGGCCCGTGGGGGCTCACGGGGGCGGTGGGGGCTCGCGGGGGCGGTTCACTCCGTTCCGACGACCTCCCGCAGCGCGTCGAGGAACGCCCCCAGCGCCGGCTGCTGCGGCACACCGGCCTCCCGCACCACCGCGTGGATCGTCCGTACCGGCGCCGGATCCCGCACCTCCCGGACCACGACCCCCGGATGCCGGCTCCCGAGCCCGAGCCGCGGCACCAGCGCGACGCCCAGCCCCGCCGCGACGAACCCCTGAGCCGTCACGTAGTCCTCGCTCTCGACCACGAACCGCGGCCGGAACCCCGCGACCGCGCAGGCGTCGAGCTGCGCGTCGAGACAGGGTCCTGGCCACTCGCTGCCCACGAACGCCTCCTCCGCCAGCTCCCCCAGCCGCACGCTCCGCCGCCCCGCGAGCCGGTGTCCGCGCGGCAGCACGGCGAGGTACGGATCGTCCAGCAGCCGGACCGGCCGCAGCCCGCCCACCTCGCGCCCCGCCCCGCGCACCACCAGCGCCAGATCGGCGCGCCCCTCGCTCACCTCGGCCGACGGATCCTCCGTGTCGGCCGTCAGCCTCAGCTCGACCTGAACCCGGGGAAGCCGTTCCCGCAACAACGCCACCGCCGGCGCGACCAGTCCCGCGCCCGCGGTGGCGAAGTACCGCACGGCCAGGCGCCCGGTCCGCCCCGCGCGCAGATCGGCCAGCGCGGCCTCCGCCTGGGCGACCTGCCGTCCGATGGCGTCCGCGTACTCGGTGAGCAGCAGCCCGGCGGCGGTGGGCCGCACCCCTCGGCCGACCCGCTCCAGCAACGCGACCCCGGCCTCCTTCTCCAGGACGGCGATCTGCTGACTGACGGCGGACGGCGTGTAGCCCAGCCGGGCGGCGGCACCGGTCACCGAGCCCACCCCCACGACGGTCCGCAGCACCTGCATACGACGCACATCAAGCATGTAGCCCAGCTTAATGAACCGTCCAAAACTCTTCACTTGTCCTGACAGGATGCCTCCCTCACCGTAGAGGCATGTCCCCCGCCTCCACGCTCCGCATGGCGATGCTGGCCCTCCTGTGGGGCTCCGGCTTCCTCTGGATCAAGCTCGCCCTCAACCACGGCCTCTCCCCCACCCAGATCACCGTCGCCCGGTGCGCCCTGGGCACGGCGACCCTGCTGGCCCTGGCCCTCGCGGCCGGCCAGCGGCTGCCCCGCTCCCTGACCACCTGGGGCCACCTGACCGTGGCGGCCCTGTTCTGCAACGCCGTTCCGTTCGCCCTGTTCGCCCTGGGCGAGCAGACGGTCGACTCCGGCGTCGCGGGCGTCCTCAACGCCACGACCCCCCTCTGGTCCCTCCTCATCGGCGTCCTCCTCGGCACCGACCGCGCCCTGCGCCCCCGACGCCTGACCGGCCTCCTCCTGGGCTTCGCCGGGACCCTCCTGATCTTCGCCCCCTGGCACCAGGAGGGCCTCCTCACCTGGGGCGCCCTCGCCCTCCTGGCGGCCGCCGCGAGCTACGCCGTGGCCTTCGCGTACATGGCCCGCCATCTCACGGACCGACAGGCCCCGATCGCCATGTCCACCGCCCAGCTCCTCATGGCGACGGGCTGGACCACCCTCGCCCTGCCCACCGCGGGTCCGCCGCGCGCCGACCTCACCGGCGTCCTGGCCGTCATCACCCTCGGTGTCCTCGGCACCGGCGTGACCTTCTACCTCAACTACCGCCTCATCGCCGACGAAGGCCCCACGACGGCCGCCACCACCGGTTACCTCCTCCCGGTGATCTCGGTGGCCCTGGGCGCGCTCTTCCTGGACGAGAACGTGGGCCCACGCGTCTGGGCGGGCATGGCGGTGGTCCTCACCGGTGTGGCACTGACCCGCGACAAGTCCCCTCGTACGCCTGGTACATCACGTACGGCGCGGACGGTGGAGACAGCGCGGACGGCGGAAGGCCGCGACCGGGCGGGGGCGGGGGCGGGTCGTGGCGGCGCGGAGTCGCAGCCCGTCGCATAACCGGTCACCGCCCGAGCCCCGGGCACCTGGCCCCGGCCCCGGGAAGCTCACCCCCCGTAGAACAGCTCCTCCACAACCCCCCGGGCCCGCCGGGCGGTCCGCCGGTACCCGTCCAGCAACTCGCCCACGTGCCCGGGCCCGTACCCCAGATAGCGGCCCACCGCGGCCAGTTCGCGGCTCTCGGAGGGAAACGTGTCCCCGGCCCGCCCCCGTACCAGCATCACCGCGTTGCGCACCCGTGTGGCCAGCACCCACGCCTCGTCCAGGATCTCCGCGTTCTCCCCGGAGATCAGGTCCGCCGCGCACGCCGCCGCCAGTGCCTCCCGGGTCCGTGTGGTCCGCAGCCCCGGCTCCACCCACCCGTGCTGCAACTGGAGCATCTGCACGGTCCACTCCACGTCGGAGAGCCCGCCGGGACCCAGTTTGGTGTGCAGCTTGGGATCGGCGCCCCGGGGCAGCCGCTCCGACTCCATCCGCGCCTTCAGCCGGCGGATCTCCCGGACCGCCTCGTCCCCCAGGCCCTCCGCCGGGTACCGCAGCGGATCGATCAGCTCGATGAAGCGTCGCCCCAGCTCCTCGTCCCCGGCGACCACCTCCGCCCGCAGCAGCGCCTGCGACTCCCACACCAGCGACCATCGCCGGTAGTAGGCCTCGTACGACTTGAACGTCCGCACCATCGGCCCGGACTTCCCCTCCGGCCGCAGATCGGCGTCGATCAGCAGCGGCGGGTCGGCGCTCGGAACCTGAAGCAGCCGGCGCATCTCGGCCACGACCCGGTTGGCGGCCTGACCGGCCTCCCGCTCGTCCACCCCGTCCCGCGGCTCGTGCACGAACAGCACGTCCGCGTCGGACCCGTAGCCCAGTTCGTGCCCCCCGAACCGCCCCATGCCGATCACGGCGAACCGGGTGGGAAGCCGGTCCCCCCACCCGTCCCGCACCACGGCCCGCAACGTCCCCGCCAGGGTCGCCGCGGTCAGGTCCGAGACCGCGGCCCCCACCCGGTCCACCAGGGCCCCTTGATCGGGTTCGGCCGGCTGGGTCTCGGTGCCGTACGAGCGGACGATGTCGCCGGCGGCCGTACGGAACAGCTCCCGCCGCCGCACCCCCCGCACGGCGGTCACCGCCTTCTCGCCACTCTCCGCCCGCCCGACGGCCGCCAGGATCTCCTGCTCCAACTGCGCTCTTCCCCGCGGCTGGAGCCCGCCTCCGTCACCGTCGCCGTCACCCAGCAGGGCGACCGCCTCGGGCGCGCGCATCAGCAGGTCGGGAGCGAGCCGTCCGGCGGAGAGCACCCGTGCCAGGTTCTCCGCGGCGGCCCCCTCGTCCCTCAACAGCCGGAGATACCAGGGTGTCTTGCCCAACGCGTCCGACACCTTGCGGAAGTTGAGCAGGCCCGCGTCCGGGTCGGCCGAATCGGCGAACCACCCCAACAGCACCGGCAGCAGCGTTCGTTGGATGGCGGCCTTGCGCGACACCCCCGAGGCCAGCGCCTCCAGATGCCGCAGCGCGGACGCGGGATCGGCGTACCCCATGGCGACGAGCCGCTCGCGAGCCGCCACCACGCTCAACCGGGCTTCTCCAGGGGCGAGTTGGGCGAAGGCGTCCAGCAGCGGCCGGTAGAAGATCTTCTCGTGCAGCCGCCGCACCACGGCCGCGTGCCGCTTCCACTCCCGGTTCAGCTCCGTCACCGGATCGGTCCGCAGCCCCAACGACCGCCCCAGCCGCCGCTGATCGCCCTCGCCCTCGGGCACCAGGTGCGTCCGCCGCAGCCGGTACAGCTGGATCCGGTGCTCCAGGGACCGCAGGAACCGGTAGGCGTCGTCGAGCTGGACGGCGTCGACCCGCCCCACATACCCGCCGGCGGCCAGCGCCTGAAGGGCGTCGAGCGTGGTCCCGCTCCGCAGCGACGCGTCCGTACGTCCGTGCACCAGCTGCAACAGCTGTACGGCGAACTCGACGTCCCGCAGCCCACCGGGACCGAGCTTCAGCTCGCGTTCGACCTCGGCGACGGGAATGTTCTCCACCACCCGCCGCCGCATCTTCTGCACGTCGGCGACGAAGTTCTCCCGCTCGGCGGCCTGCCACACCAGCGGCCCCACCGCGGCGACGTAGTCGGCCCCCAGCTCCAGGTCACCGGCCACCGGCCGCGCCTTGAGCAGCGCCTGGAACTCCCAGGTCTTGGCCCACCGCTGGTAGTAGGCGAGATGGCTGCTCAGCGTCCGCACGAGGGGCCCGTTGCGCCCCTCGGGCCGCAGATTGGCGTCCACCGGCCAGATGGATCCCTCGACCGTGGTCTCCGAGCAGACCCGCATCATGTGGGAGGCCAGCTTGGTGGCGGCCCGCAGCGCCTTCCCCTCGTCGGCGCCCTCCGCGGCCTCCGCCACGAAGATGACGTCGACGTCGGACACGTAGTTGAGCTCGTGGCCGCCGCACTTGCCCATGGCGATGACGGCGAGCCGGCACAGGGCGGCGTCGTCGGGCGCCGCCGTCCGCGCCAGGCGGAGCGCGGCACGGAGTGTCGCGGTGGCCAGGTCGGCGAGTTCGGCGGCGGTGTCGGCGACGTGGGTCGTCCCGCAGACGTCGCGCGCCGCGATCGACAGCAGACACCGCCGGTACGCCACCCGCAGCGCGACCGGTTCCGTGACGTCGGCGAGCCCGCGCTCGAACTCCTCCACCCCGGGGTGCAGGTCCCGGGGCTCGTACATGACCAGCGCCTCCCAGTCGCGGGGGTGCCGGGCCAGGTGGTCGGCGAGCGCGGCGGACGCCCCGAGGACACCCAGCAGGCGGTCCCGCAACGGCTTCGCCGCTATCAGCGTGTCGAGCAGCTCACGGCGGGCGGTGGGCCCGGGCTGGGCCTCCAGCAGCCGTACCAGGCCGTGCAGCGCGAGATCGGGATCGGCGGTCGCCCCCAGTGCCTCCAGCAGAAAGGGGTCGTCTCGCACCGGGGACAGCTCGGGGCCGTCCAGGAGCCGCTCGGCGGCGGACGGGTCCGTGAAACCGTGCCGCAGCAGCCGTGTGAAGGTACTGCTCCTGCGCCCCGGCGCCATCATCCCCGGCCTCCCGTCGGACCATCGGATCAAGGTCGTACTGTCCCGAGCGTAACCGGAGTGCCTGGGAGAAGCGCCGGAGCGGGGACCGATGAGTTCGCCGGCGCGGCCGGGTCTGCCACCGTGGAAACGAATGGCGAGCGGCAGGGAGGAACCATGCGGGAACCCCGGGGCGAGCTGGACGCCCGGTACAGCAGCGAGGGAGCCACCGCACCCGACTGGGCCGAGGTCGCCGCCCTGCTCGGCGCGGCGGAACTCTTCTGGATCTCGACGGTACGGCCCGACGGCCGCCCGCACGTCACCCCGCTGCCGGCGGTCTGGACGGACGGCGCGCTGCACTTCGCCACCGGCCCCGCCGAACGCAAGGCCCTCAATCTGGCGCAGAACCCGCAGGTGGTGCTGACGACCGGCACGAACACCTGGGCAGCGGGCTACGACGTCGTGGTCGAGGGCGAGGCCGTGCGGGTGGCGGACGACGGGCGGCTGCGTGAGCTGGCGGCGGCCTGGGAGGCGAAGTACGGCAGTTTCTGGCACTACGAGGTGCGGGACGGCTTCTTCCACCACGGTGCGGGACACGCGTTGGTCCAAGCGGTGGCGCCGCGGACGGTTTTCGGCTTCGGTAAGGGAGAACCGTTCAGCCAGACACGGTGGCGGTTCGACTGACGGGCGGTGGGCCCACCGGCCGCACCGGCCCGATTCCGTGCGAGGCGACCGGGAGGACCAGCACATGCTCTATACGCTCGAAGTGATCCCGCTGCCCGTCAGCGACATCGACCGGGCGCGGGACTTCTACCGCGACCTGGTCGGTTTCCACGTGGACATCGACCAGGAGGTCATGCCGGGCATGCGCATCGTCCAGCTGACGCCCCCGGGCTCCGGCTGCTCGATCGCGCTGGGCGACACGATCTGGGAGACCATCGACGGCCCCCGCCCGGCCCCCGGCTCCTACCAGGGCCTGCAACTGTGCGTGACCGACATCAAGGCGGCCCACGCGGAACTCGTCGCACGGGGCCTGGAGATCTCCGACCCGGTCCAGTACGCCCCCGACGACGGCGCCACCTTCATGCACTTCAAGGACCCCGACGGCAACGGCTGGGCCGTCCAGGAGTACCGCCGCCGCGCCACGGAACCCCTCCACCAGGTCCTCGCGAACCTGGCGGCGGCCGAGTAACAGCACCCCGGCACCACCGAAGGGGCGCGGGAACGCACTGGCCACCCCCACGGGGAGGCCACCGCACACCCCACGCCCCTCCGGCGCGACGGACACGGCCCTACAGCACCGGCAGATTCTTCCGCAGCTCGAACGCGGTCACCTCGGAGCGGTACTCCTCCCATTCCTGGCGTTTGTTGCGCAGGAAGAAGTCGAAGACGTGCTCGCCCAGGGTCTCGGCGACGAGGTCGCTGCGCTCCATGAGGGAGAGGGCCTCGCCGAGGTTCTGGGGCAGGGGCTCGATGCCCATGGCGCGGCGCTCGGCGTCGGAGAGGGCCCAGACGTCGTCCTCGGCGCCCGGGGGAAGCTCGTAGCCCTCCTCGACGCCCTTGAGGCCGGCGGCGAGGAGCATGGCGTAGGCCAGGTAGGGGTTGGCGCCGGAGTCGAGGGAGCGGACCTCGATGCGGGCGGAGCCGGTCTTGCCGGGCTTGTACATGGGGACGCGGACCAGGGCGGAGCGGTTGTTGTGGCCCCAGCAGATGTACGAGGGGGCCTCGCCGCCGGCGCCGGCGGTGCGCTCGGAGCCGCCCCAGATGCGCTTGTAGGAGTTGACCCACTGGTTGGTGACGGCGGCGATCTCGGCGGCGTGCTTCAGCAGGCCGGCGATGAAGGAGCGGCCGACCTTGGACAGCTGGTACTCGGCACCCGACTCGTAGAAGGCGTTGCGGTCGCCCTCGAAGAGGGAGAGGTGCGTGTGCATGCCGGAGCCCGGGTGCTCGGAGAACGGCTTCGGCATGAAGGTCGCCTGGACGCCCTGCTCCAGCGCCACCTGCTTCATGACCAGGCGGAACGTCATGATGTTGTCGGCCGTGGAGAGTGCGTCGGCGTAGCGCAGGTCGATCTCCTGCTGGCCGGGGGCGCCCTCGTGGTGGGAGAACTCGACCGAGATGCCCATGGACTCCAGCATGGTGATCGCCTGGCGGCGGAAGTCCATGCCGACGTTCTGCGGTGTGTGGTCGAAGTAGCCGGAGTTGTCGGCGGGGGTCGGGCGGGAGCCGTCGGTCGGCTTGTCCTTCAGGAGGAAGAACTCGATCTCGGGGTGCGTGTAGAAGGTGAAGCCCAGGTCGGAGGCGCGGGCCAGGGCGCGCTTGAGCACGTAGCGCGGGTCGGCGAAGGACGGCGAGCCGTCCGGCATGAGGATGTCGCAGAACATGCGGGCGGTGCCGGGGGCCTCCGCGCGCCAGGGCAGGACCTGGAAGGTGGACGGATCCGGCTTGGCGATCATGTCGGACTCGTAGACCCGGGCGAAGCCCTCGATCGCGGAGCCGTCGAAGCCGATGCCCTCGTCAAACGCCTGTTCCAGCTCGGCCGGGGCCACGGCGACGGACTTGAGGAAGCCCAGCACGTCCGTGAACCACAGGCGTACGAACCGGATGTCGCGCTCCTCCAACGTCCGGAGCACGAACTCCTGCTGCTTGTCCATCTTCCGCTTCCCCATCCTTGCTGGTCAGGCCGCCTGTCTCCCGTCCCACGGAAATGGCGGTCGGGCACCTGAGCATCCCACCACAACACCGTTTCGTGCGCGTTGCGGGCCATGATCGCCCGGGCGGCCGCGCCCTGAACGCCGCACGTCCGGCAGGTGTACTGCTCTGCCGCCCATCTTGCCTGCTCGGACGGACATCCGTAATGCCCGCCCCCCTCCGTCTCGCCTCCGGCCACTTAATTTGCATCTCAGATGCAAGTTTTACTAACGTGCCGGACAGTCGAGCGCCGCACCGTGAGCGCCGACCAGCCTGAGGAGGCACGATGCTGACCGAGCAGTCCGCAGCCACCGTCCGCGCCACCCTTCCCGCAGTGGGCGCGGCGATCGGCGAGATCACCGAGCGCTTCTACGCCGGTCTCTTCGCCGCCCGTCCCGAGCTGCTGCGCGACCTCTTCAACCGCGGCAACCAGGCCGCCGGCACCCAGCGGCAGGCCCTGGCCGGCTCCATCGCCGCCTTCGCCGTCCACCTCGTCGACCACCCGGACACCCGCCCCGACGCGATGCTCACCCGCATCGCCCACAAGCACGCCTCCCTGGGCATCGCACCCGAGCAGTACGCCCTCGTGCACCAGCACCTCTTCACCGCCATCGCCGACGTCCTGGGCGAGGCGGTCACCCCCGAGGTCGCGGCCGCCTGGACGGAGGTCTACTGGCTGATGGCGAACGCGCTGATCGCGATCGAGCGGCGGCTGTACGAGGAGAACGGCGGGCCCGAGTGGCGGACCTGGCAGGTCGTGGAGCGCGTCCCGGAGACCGAGGACGTGGTCACCTTCCGCCTGCGCCCGCTCGACGACGACCCCCGCCCGGTCCGGGACTTCCGCGCCGGCCAGTACGTCTCGGTCCGTGTCGCGCTCCCCGACGGCGCCGGCCAGATACGCCAGTACAGCCTCTCCGCCGCGCCCGGCTCGGGCGTGCGGCAGATCAGCGTCAAGCGGGTTCCCGCCGACCGTACGACCCCGGCGGGCGAGGTCTCGAACCACCTGCACGCGCACGTGCGCGAGGGCGACGTGCTCCAGCTCTCCGAGCCGTACGGCGACCTCGTCCTCGACCACCGCGACGACACGCCGCTCCTGCTGGCCTCGGCCGGTATCGGCGTCACCCCGATGGTCGCGATGCTGGCCCGGCTCGCGGAGACCGGCCACCGCGCCCCGGTCACGGTCGTCCACGCCGACCGGTCCCCCGCCCACCACGCCCTGCGCACCGACCACGGCGCGTACGCGGCGAAGCTCCCCGAGGCGTCCGTCCACCTCTGGTACGAGCGGGAGGCCCCGCAGGACGCGGCGACGGGTCTGGCCGACCTCACCGACGTACCCGTCCGGCCGGGCACCCGCGCGTACCTGTGCGGTCCGCTGCCCTTCATGCGGGCGGTGCGGGGCCAGCTGATCGAGAAGGGCGTGGCACCGGCGGACATCCACTACGAGGTGTTCGGCCCCGACCTGTGGCTGGCGGGCGCCTGAGCGACTGGGGACCGGACGTGTGGCCGGCGGGCGCCCGGGTCCCGGGTCCCGGGACCCGGGCGCGGGACCGCCCGGACTCTCCCTCAGTCGGCGGCCACCGGGCCGCGTGAGATCGACAGCAGCAACGGCCCCGTCGGCTCCGCCACCACGTCCGCGACCGTGATCGGGTCCAGGGAGGCGAAGAACGCCTCCTGGGCCCGGCGCAGGGCTCCGCGGAGCCGGCATCCGGAGTTCAGGGGGCAGGGGGTGGCGCCCTCGCAGTCGACCACGTCGCCGTCGCCCTCGAAGGTGCGGACGATCCCGCCGACGGACGCGGAGCGGCCCTTCCCGGTCAGGGTGAGGCCGCCGCCCCTGCCCCGGCGGGCCTCCAGCAGGCCCAGGTGCTGGAGCTCGGCGACGACCTTGGCCGCGTGGGTGTAGGGGACCTCCATCGCGGCGGCCACCTCCCGGGTGGTGGGGGTGGTCTCGCCCGCGACCGCGAGCCTCATGAGGACACGCAGGGCCAGGTCGGTGGATCGCAGCAGCCGCATGAGAGAAGCGTAGATAATACGCATCTGTCCTTCAAATTTTTGTGCGACACCGGGCTTGGCCGTGACCTGTCTACGACATTCCCCGCCTCCCCCATTACGATCAGCTGACCCGTACACCCCGACCGTCCCGCCCCTTTCCCCAGAAGGACAGGCCTCATGGGTTCCGCCAACCAGACCGGCAGTACGGCGCGCAAGGCGCGCATAGAGGAGATGCGGCGGGCCGAGCAGGCCCGTGAGCGGCGCAACCGGTTTCTCGTGATCACCGGCAGCGTCGTCGCCGTGGCCGCGCTCGTCGTGGGCGGTGTGTTCGTCGTGAGGTCGCAGTCGGACGACGACGGCGGCTCCACCGCGTCCGATGCCAAGAACCCGGGGAAGTTCGTCACCGGCGCGGACGGGGTGAAGACATGGAAGGGGACGCTGGGGCGCACCCATGTCTCCAAGACCGTGAACTACCCGATGGAGCCCCCGGTCGGCGGTGACCACAACCAGGTCTGGCTGAACTGCAACGGGGACGTCTACACCAAGGCCGTCGACAACATGAACGCCGTGCACTCGCTGGAGCACGGCGCGGTCTGGGTGACGTACAACAGCAAGGCCGGCAAGGCCGACATCGAGGCGCTCGCGGCGAAGGTGAAGAAGACGCCGTACACGCTGATGAGCCCGGACGACGAGCAGGCCGACCCGATCATGCTGTCGGCCTGGGGGCACCAGCGGACGGTGACCGGGGCGAGCGACCCGAACGTGGACGCGTTCTTCGAGAAGTTCGTGCAGGGCGAGCAGACGCCCGAGCCGGGCGCGGCCTGCACGGGCGGTCTGTCCCAGTGAGGTACGCGGGAGTCGCCGTGGCCGTGGCAGGGGTGCTCGTCGCGGCCGGGGCGATCAGTTATTCCGTCGCCGAGGACGGCGGGTCGGGCGTGGAGCCGCCCGCCGCCGGGTCGGCCGACGCCGGGTTCGCCCGGGACATGGCGGTGCACCACCAGCAGGCCGTGGAGATGTCGTACATCGTGCGCGACCGCACGGACGACGAGGACGTACGGCGGCTCGCCTACGACATCGCGCAGACGCAGGCCAACCAGCGCGGGATGATGCTGGGCTGGCTCGATCTGTGGGGGCTGCCGAAGGTGTCGTCCGACGAGCCCATGAGCTGGATGGGCATGGCCGGGATGGCCGACGGCAAGGACGGCGCGCTCATGCCCGGCATGGCCACGAACACCGAGATGAAGAAGCTCGGCACGCTCAACGGCAAGCAGGCGGAGATCTTCTACCTCCAGCTGATGACGGACCATCACCAGGGCGGCATCCACATGGCCCAGGGTTGCGTCGACAAGTGCACCGTCGGCGTGGAGAAGCGGCTCGCGCAGGGCATGGTCGACGCGCAGCGGTCGGAGATCCAGCTGATGACGGACATGCTCGAGGAGCGGGGCGCCGCACCCCGGCCGTGAGGGGACGGCACCCACCGCGCCCACCGCGCCGACCGTGCCCACCGCGCGTACGGCGACCGGTTCCGGAACGGAACGGACCTCGCGGCCGGTCCTCGAATCACCGTTCGCAGAAGTTACTTGAGGCCTTCTTGGGCTTCGCATTCCCCTGACATGAACGGTTCAGGACCAGAGTGGCCGAGGCGAGTGATCCACTCGTGTCGAACCACCTACAGGGGGTCCTATGAGATCCAACCGTGCCGCGCTGCGCGCCGGGGTGAGCATGGCAGCGACACTGCCCATGATCGCCGGCGCGCTGGCGCTCGGCATACCCGCGGCGCACGCCGCGGACGGTCCGGCCCGCGACACGCTGGCCGGGACCAGGCCGGCGTGGGCCACGGCCGCGGCGGACAAGGGCGCGACCGCGCACGGCGCACGGGTCGACGCCCGGGTCTACCTCCGGGGACGGAACGCGGGCGGCCTCGCCGCGTACGCGAAGGCGGTCTCCGACCCGGCGTCTCCCGCGTATGGCGCGTACCTCTCCGCGCAGCAGGCGCGGGCCCGCTTCGGCGCGACCGCGGCGCAGGTGGCGGCGGTCAAGGCGTGGCTGACGGCGGCCGGTCTGAAGATCACCGGCACGAGCGAGCACTACGTCTCCGTCAGCGGTGACGTGGCCGCCGCGGAACGGGCGTTCGGCACCCGGCTGCACAACTACGCCAAGGGCGGCAGGACGTACCGCGCCCCGGCGAGGACGGCCTCCGCGCCCGCGGGCCTGGACGGCGCCGTCCTGACCGTGACCGGCCTGGACAACGCGCCCCACAAGGCCGCCTCCAAGGACCGACTCCCGCCGCCGGACGCGGTGTTCAAGAATGCCGGACCGTTCTCCTCGTACTACGGCTCGACGCTCGCGAGCACCCTCCCGTCCGCGTACGGCAAGAAGGTCCCGTACGCCGTGCAGGGGTACACCGGCAAGCAGTTGCGCGCGGCCTACGGCGCCGGGACGCGCACGGGCAAGGGGGTGCGCATCGCCATCACCGACGCGTACGCCTCGCCGACGATCGCCTACGACGCGGCCACGTACGCGAAGGCGCACGGCGACAAGGCATGGAGGACGGGCCAGCTGACCCAGGTCCTCCCCGCGGACTACACCAGGACCGAGGAGTGCGGGGCGGCCGGCTGGTACGGCGAGGAGACCCTCGACGTCGAGGCCGTGCACGCGGTCGCGCCGGCCGCGAACGTCACGTACGTGGGCGCCGCGTCCTGCTACGACGACGATCTGCTCGACTCGCTCAGCAAGATCGTCGACAACCATCTGGCCGACATCGTCTCCAACTCCTGGGGCGACATCGAGGCCAACCAGACGCCGGATCTCGCGGCCGCCTACGACCAGGTCTTCCAGTTCGGCGCGGTCGAGGGAATCGGCTTCTACTTCTCCTCCGGCGACAACGGCGACGAGGTCGCGAACACCGGGACCAAGCAGGTCGACACCCCGGCCAACTCGGCCTGGGTGACGGCGGTCGGCGGCACCTCGCTGGCGGTCGGCAAGAACGACACGTACCTGTTCGAGACCGGCTGGGGCACGGAGAAGGCCTCGCTGTCCGACGACGGCAGGAGCTGGACCGGCTTCCCCGGCGCGTTCACCTCCGGTGCGGGCGGCGGCACCAGCCGGACGGTCGCCGAGCCGTACTACCAGAAGGGCGTCGTCCCGAACGCCCTGGCCACGGCCAACAGCGCGGCCGGCAACCGGGTCGTCCCGGACATCGCGGCGATCGCCGACCCGAACACGGGCTTCCGCGTCGGCCAGACCCAGACCTTCCCGGACGGGTCCCAGCAGTACAGCGAGTACCGCATCGGCGGCACCTCGCTGGCCGCGCCGGTCATCGCGGCCGTCCAGGCGCTGGCGCAGGAGGCCCGTGGCGGCCGGGCGATCGGTTTCGCCAACCCGTCCCTCTACGCGAAGTCCGGCTCGCGGGTCTACCACGACGTCACGGACAGCCCGACGGGCTCCGGTCTCGCGGTCGCGCGCGTCGACTTCGCCGACGGCCACGACGCCTCCGAGGGCCTGCTGACCTCCGTCCGCAGCCTCGGCAAGGACAGCTCGCTGTCCGCGGTGAGGGGGTACGACGACGTCACCGGCGTGGGAACGCCGGCAGCCGGCTACGTCGACTCGTACCGCAAGCGCTGAATCCTGCCGTCCGACGAGGTGGCGTGAGGTGGACGACACCCCACGCCACCCATCGCGTCGCTCTGACGATTACAATGGCCGCGTGCCTCCGTTGAACTTCTGGTCGCTCTATCAGCACGGCTTCGCACGCGTCGCCGCCTGCACGGGCCACACCGTCATCGCCGATCCGCCCGCCAACGCCGAAGCGGTCCTGCGCCAGGCACGCCGGTGCGCCGAGGAGGGGGTGGCCGTCGCCGTCTTCCCGGAGTTGGGGCTGTGCGGCTACTCCATCGAGGACCTGCTGCTCCAGGACGCGCTCCTCGACCAGGTCGAGGAAGCGCTCCGGCAGGTGGTGGCCGGCTCGGCGGACCTGCTGCCGGTCCTGGTCGTCGGTGCCCCGCTGCGCCACCGGAACCGGATCTACAACTGCGCGGTGGTCGTGCACCGCGGCCGGGTCCTCGGGGTCGTGCCCAAGTCGTACCCGCCGAACTACCGGGAGTTCTACGAGCGCCGGCAGATCGGCGACGGCGCCGACGAGCGCGGCGGGTCGATCCGCGTCGGCGGTGCGTCCGTACCGTTCGGGGTGGACCTGCTGTTCACGGCGGAGGACGTGCCCTCTCTCGTGCTGCACGCCGAGATCTGCGAGGACATGTGGGTGCCGGTGCCGCCCAGCGCGGAGGCGGCCCTCGCCGGCGCGACCGTCCTCGTCAACCTCTCGGGCAGCCCGATCACGGTCGGGCGGGCCGAGGACCGCAAGCTGCTGTGCCGTTCGGCCTCCTCCCGCTGCATCGCCGCGTACGTCTACGCGGCGGCCGGGCTGGGCGAGTCCACCACCGACCTGTCCTGGGACGGCCAGGCCATGGTCTACGAGAACGGCGCGCTGCTCGCGGAGACCGAGCGTTTCCCGCTGGGCGACGAGTACGCGGTGGCCGACGTGGACCTCGACCTGCTCCGGCAGGAACGGATGCGGACGGGCACGTTCGACGACAACCGCCGTACGCACCACGCACGGACCGCCGACTTCCGGACGGTCGGCTTCCAACTCGACCCGCCGCACACCGATCTGGGACTGCGCCGTCGCCTGGAGCGCTTCCCGTTCGTGCCGGCCGACGCCGACCGTCTCGCCCAGGACTGCTTCGAGGCGTACAACATCCAGGTCGAGGGCCTCCAGCAGCGACTGGCGGCGATCGGCGGCCCCAAGGTGGTCATCGGGGTGTCCGGCGGCCTGGACTCCACGCACGCGCTGATCGTCGCCGCCCGGGCGATGGACCGCGCGGGCCGGCCGCGCAGCGACATCCTGGCGTGGACCCTGCCCGGCTTCGCCACCAGCGACCACACCAAGGACAACGCCCACAAGCTGATGAACTCGCTCGGTGTCACCGCGGCGGAACTGGACATCACACCGACCGCGCGGCTGATGCTGAAGGAGATGGGCCACCCGTTCGCCTCCGGCGAGCCGGAGTACGACGTCACCTTCGAGAACGTCCAGGCCGGACTGCGCACCGACTACCTGTTCCGGCTCGCCAACCAGCGCGGCGGCATCGTGCTCGGCACCGGTGACCTGTCGGAGCTGGCGCTCGGCTGGTCCACGTACGGCGTGGGCGACCAGATGAGTCACTACAACGTGAACTCGGGTGTACCCAAGACGCTGATCCAGCATCTGATCCGCTGGGTCATCAGCAGCGGGCAGTTCGGCGAGGAGACCGGTACGACGCTCGCGGCGATCCTCGACACCGAGATCAGCCCGGAGCTGGTGCCGGGCGAGGAGATGCAGTCGACCGAGTCGAAGATCGGCCCGTACGCGCTGCACGACTTCACGCTCTTCCATGTGCTGCGGTACGGGTTCCGGCCGTCGAAGATCGCGTTCCTGGCCTGGCACGCCTGGCACGACGCGAAGGGCGGCGCCTGGCCGCCGGGATTCCCCGAGGCCAAGCGGGTGGCGTACGAGCTGCCCGAGATCCGGCAGTGGCTGGAGGTCTTCTGCCGTCGCTTCTTCGCGTTCGCGCAGTTCAAGCGGTCGGCCATGCCGAACGGGCCGAAGGTCTCGGCGGGCGGGTCGCTCTCGCCGCGTGGGGACTGGCGTGCGCCGTCCGACAGTTCGGCGCGGGCGTGGTTGCGGGATTTGGCGCGTTTCGACGGCTGAGCGGGGGGGTTTTGGCCGCCCGCCCACCCGCCCGCCCGACTCGGTGGGCCGGGCGGTGGCCGCCACGGGGCTCCGCCCCGGACCCCGGTGGCCGGGGCTTCGCCCCGAGCCGCGGGGGCGGTGGGTGGGTGCGGGTCCGATGGGGCTGGTCGCGCAGTTCCCCGCGCCCCCAGAGGGCCGGGGCGGTGGACGGTTCAGTGGTGGGTCAGGGTTTGCGGCTGGTGGGGGATGTGGGTCGCGATGATGCGTTCGTGGGCGGTGGCGGCGCGGTGGCGGTCCACCGTGTAGGTGACGCCGGCCACCGCGAGGCCCAGGACCGCCAGGACCGCGCCCGCCGTCGCCGGTGATGTCACGCCGAAGCCCGCGGCCAGGGCCAGGCCGCCGATCCAGGCGCCGCCGGCGTTGGCGAGGTTGAAGGCGGCCTGGTTGGCGGAGGAGGCCAGGGAGGGGGCCGAGGACGCCTTCTCCATGACCATCAGGTTGAGCGGGGTGCCCGCGACGAAGGCCGCGACGCCGAGGAGGACGACGGCCAGGGCCCCGCTCCACTGGGCGCGCATCATCAGCGGGAAGAGGGCCAGGACGACCGCGAGGGACGTCAGGCCGCCGAACAGCGTGCGCCGCATCGCGTGGTCCGCCAGGCGTCCACCGAGCAGGTTGCCGATGGTCGCGCCGACACCGAACAGGGCGAGCAGCAGGGTCACGCTGGAGCCGGCGTACCCGGCGGCGTCGGTCAGCATCGGCGTGACGTAGCTGTACGCGGAGAACAGCGCGCCGAAGCCCGCGACCGTCGTGCCGAGCGCCAGCCAGACCGGGAGGGAGCGCAGCGCGGCCAGTTCGCCGCGCAGGCCGCCGGTGGGGGTGGCGCGGGTGTGGTCGGCCGGGATCAGCAGGGCCAGGGAGGCGATCGCCACCAGTCCGATCGCGCTCACCCCGAGGAAGGCGACGCGCCAGCCCAGGTGCTGGCCGACGAGGGTCGCGGCCGGCACGCCGGCGATGTTGGCGACGGTCAGGCCGAGGAACATCAGCGACACCGAGCGCGCCTTGCGCTCCGGCGGGACCATGGTCGTGGCGACCACCGCGCCGACGCCGAAGAAGGCGCCGTGCGGGAGGCCGCTGAGGAAGCGGGCGGCCAGGAGGGATTCGTTTCCCGGGGCGAACGCGGACAGCGCGTTGCCCACCACGAACAGGACCATGAGCGACATCAGGACCGTGCGGCGCGGCATGCGGGCCGTCAGCGCGGCCAGCAGCGGCGCGCCGATGACGACGCCGAGGGCGTACGCGGAGACCAGGTGTCCGGCCGTGGGGATCGAGATGTGGAGGTCGGCCGCCACGTCGGGCAGCAGGCCCATCATGACGAACTCGGTGGTGCCGATGCCGAAGGCGCCCACGGCGAGGGCGAGCAGGGCCAGGGGCATGAGAGGGCACAGCCTTTCGGGTCGAGGTTCCCACAGCATATGTTCACTGACGGAACAAACTCGCCCCGGTCCGCTATTCCAGGGGATGAAGACCCGGTTGAGAGGCCTTTTCAGGAATCGGTTGTGGCGACTTTCACACGCGCCGCGACCGGCAGATGGTCGCTGCTCGTCTGCGGGAGGGTCCACGAGGTGACCGGCTCCACGCCCTTCACCATGATCTGGTCGATCCGCGCCATCGGGGACGACGCCGGCCAGCTGAAACCGAAGCCGCTGCCCGCCGCGCCCTGCGTGGAACGCATCTGGGAGGTCACGGCGTTGAGCGAGCGGTCGTTCATGGTGCCGTTGAGGTCGCCGAGCAGCACCACCCGGGTCAGCTTCTCGTCGGCGATGGCCTCGCCCAGCGCGTCCGCGCTCTTGTCCCGCTGCCGGGCGGTGAACCCGGCCTGGAGCTTGACCCGCACGGAGGGCAGGTGGGCGACGTAGAAGGCGACGTCGCCGTCGGGCGTCGCCGCGGTGGCCCGCATCGCGCGCGTCCAGCCCAGCTTGATGTCGACGGGCTTCACCCCGCTCAGCGGGTACTTGCTCCACAGCCCGACGGTGCCCTGCACCGAGTGGTGGGCGTACGTCGCCGCCAGCGCCTTCTCGTACACCGGCACGGCCGACGCGGTCAGCTCCTCCAGCGCCACCACGTCCGCGCCGGACGCGGCGACGTCGTCGGCGGTGCCGGACGGGTCGGGGTTGTCGGCGTTGACGTTGTGGGTGGCGACCGTGAGGTCACCGCCGCTGCCGGTCTTGTCGGTGAGCAGCCCGCCGAAGAGGTTCAGCCAGACCACCGCCGGCAGGACGACCGCGATCAGCGCCGTCGCCGACCTGCGCACCAGCGCGAGCAGCAGGAGCAGCGGGATGAACAGCCCGATCCACGGCAGGAACGTCTCCGTCAGACTGCCGAGGTTGCCGAACCGGTTGGGGATGCGCGAGTGCACCAGCATCACGAGGGAGAAGAGCAGCGCCAGCGCGGCCAGGACCAGTCCGCGGCGCCAGACGCGCGGGTCGCCCCGCCAGCCCTGCGACAGCCGGCCGGCCAGGCGTCCCATCAGGCGCCGAAGCCGGGCTCCCCGACGCTCGGGTCCCGAGCCGCCGTTGTCGTCCGTCTCCGTCATGTACGCCTGCTGCGCCATACCGTCGCCTCACTGCCTGCCGTGCACACCGTACGTCTCCCCCGGGTACGACCCTAGGGGATGATCGGCTTGGTTCTCGCCGTCCTGTGACGGCCGTACGGAGACCAGGACGACCCGCGCGACGCCGGGGGTTCCGACCCCGGCCCGAGACAGGTGGTCTGTAACGAAACACGCACATTCGCACCGTACGAACCGCCCGGACGCCCCCGCGGGCGACCCGTCGGGAACCACCGTACGACGGCCCGGCCGGCCACTTGGCGCCAACCTGCCGTGCCCTGGACTAACTGACGGGCCGTAGGCCGTCGAGCAGGGTGTCGACGATGCGTTCCGCGAGGTCCTCGTCGGTGAGGTCGGCGTCGGGGCGCAGGACGGTGCGGACCAGCATGGGGCCGACGAAGATGTCGTTCACCAGCTCCAGGTCGAGACCGGGGCGGAGTTCGCCGTTCTCCTCGCCGCGGCGCAGGACCTCCAGGCCCATCCTGCGCCGGGGCGCTATCACCGAGCTGTGGTACGCCGCCCAGATCTTGGGGCTGCTCTTCATCTGGGCGTGCACGTTGTGCAGGATCGCCGAGGAGCGGTTGGCGAGGCCGCGCCGGCGCAGGGTGTCCAGCAGGACGACGAGGTCGTCGCGCATGGAGGTGCCGGGGAGTTCGGGGTCGTCGGGCTCGGCGGCGCGCAGGACGTCGACGAAGAGGGCCTCCTTGCCGCTCCAGCGCCGGTAGATGGTGGCCTTGCCGACGCCGGCGGTGCGGGCGATGCGCTCTATGGAGATCTCGGCGAGCGGGACGCCCTCCTCCAGCAGCTTCATCGTCCCCTCGATGATGGCCCGCTCCACGGCCTCGCTTCGGGGCCGCCCCCTGACGGGCTGCTCCGGAGCGGTTCCACGGTCGACGAGGCTCACGTCCATCGGTCCTTTCGTTGGCGGCGCGGCGTTGCCCGGTGGGGAGATTGTCGCCCGCGCCTACGACTCCACGCTCGCCAGCTCCTCCTCCCCCGCCTCCTTCCGGACGGCCTTCGGCTTGCCCGGCAGGAACAGGGCGACCACGACGGCGCCCGCCAGCGCCACCACGGCTCCGCCCGCGGCGGTGACGTGCATGGCGTGCAGGAACGCGTCGTTGGCGGGCGTGACGAGCGTCTTGCCCTGGTCGCCGAGTTTCGCCGCGACGCCCAGGGTCGCCTCGATGGACTCCCCTGCGGTGTCCCGCAGGCCCGCGGGCAGGGCGCCGAGCTTGTCCTCGATGCCGTTGCGGTACGCCGCCGACAGCACGGAGCCGAGGACGGCGATGCCGAGCGCGCCGCCGACCTGTCGGAAGGTGTTGCTGAGCGCGGAGGCGGAACCGGCCTTCTCGCGGGGCAGCGCCTGCATGATGACGACGCTGGTCGGGGTCATGACGTGGGCCATGCCGGCGCCCATGGCGAAGAAGACGACCTCCAGGATCCAGATCGGGGTGTCCGCGTCGAACGCGGCGAACGCCAGCAGGCTCGCGGCGAGGACGAGCATCGCGATCGTGGTCGTGGCCCGGATGCCGATCCGGTCGACGACCAGCCGGGCGCGCGGCGCGAAGATCATCTGGGCGGCGGCCAGCGGGAGCATCAGCAGACCCGTCTGGAGCGGCGAGTAGCCGCGCACGCTCTGGGTGTAGAAGACCGAGAAGAAGGTCACGCCCATCAGCGCGAAGAAGACCAGGGTGATGACGGCCATGGCGGCCGAGAACACCTTGTTCTTGAAGTAGGTGATGTCGATGGACGGATGGTCGCTGCGCTTCTCGAAGACGACGAACGCGGTGAGGACGACGAGTCCGGCGACGATGCTCGACAGCACGGCCGGATCGGTGAAGTCGGCCAGTTCGCCGCCCTTGATGATGCCGTAGACCAGCAGGACCAGGCCGACGACGGACAGGACGACACCGACGGGGTCGGTCCGGCCGGGGCTGGGGTCGCGGGAGTCGGGCACCAGCCAGATCATCAGCGCGAGCGCGAGCAGCACGATCGGGACGTTGACCAGGAAGACCGAGCCCCACCAGAAGTGGTCGAGGAGGAGACCGCCGGTGATCGGGCCGATCGCGATGGCGATGCCCACGCCGCCCGCCCAGACGCCGATCGCCTTGGGCTGCTCCTCGCGCTCGAAGACGTTCATCAGGACGGCGAGGGTGGCCGGCATCACGAACGCGGCGCCGACGGCCATCAGCGCGCGGAAGGCGATCAGCTGGGCCGGGGACCCGGACTCGGCGGCGAGCGCGGAGCCGATGCCGAAGACGACCAGGCCGCCGAGGAGCACCTTCTTGCGGCCGACGCGGTCGCCGAGCAGACCCGCGGAGAACAGCAGGCCGGCGAAGACGAGGGTGTAGGAGTTTATGGCCCACTCCAGCTCGCTCTGCGTGGCGCCGAGGCCGGTGGGGGCCGGGGTGGAGATCGTCTTGATGGCGACGTTCAGGATCGAGTTGTCCAGCACCACGATCAGCAGGCTCAGCATCAGCACGCCGAGGATGGCCCAGCGGCGCCGGTGCACCGCCTCGGGGATCCGGGGGACGGCAGGAGTAGTCATGGCCCGAGGGTAAGGCAATTCCAATACGGAACCGTCTCGTATCGGAATACTTTACGGAGACCTTACCCACAGGGGGCGGTCTGGTCCCGCGTGGCACGAGGTGCCACCATGGGAGGTGGTCCGGGGACGCCGTGAGGGCGCCTCGAGATGACGTAAGGAGCCGTTGCAATGACGCAGCTTTCGGCTGCCCAGACTGCATCGCAGATGCCCACCGACGGCAGCAAGGCGCTGTACGGGGGCAAGGGCACACGCCGTATCACCGTCCGCGACATCGCCCTCGCCAAGGAGCGCGGCGAGAAGTGGCCCATGCTCACCGCCTACGACGCGATGACCGCGTCCGTGTTCGACGAGTCCGGGATCCCCGTGATGCTCGTCGGCGACTCGGCGGGCAACTGCCACCTGGGGTACGAGAGCACCGTGCCCGTCACCCTCGACGAGATGACCGTGCTGTCGGCGGCCGTCGTACGGGGCACGAAGCGTGCCCTGATCGTCGGCGACCTGCCGTTCGGCTCGTACCAGGAGGGCCCGGTGCAGGCGCTGCGCTCGGCCACGCGCCTGGTGAAGGAGGCCGGGGTCGGCGCCGTGAAGCTGGAGGGCGGGGAGCGCTCGCACCGCCAGATCGAGCTGCTCGTCGAGTCCGGGATCCCGGTCATGGCCCACATCGGTCTGACCCCGCAGTCCGTCAACGCGATGGGCTACCGCGTGCAGGGGCGGGGCGAGGAGGCGGCCGCGCAGCTGCTGCGGGACGCCAAGGCCGTGCAGGACGCGGGCGCGTTCGCTGTGGTGCTGGAGCTGGTTCCGGCGGAGCTGGCGGCCGAGGTCACGCGGGTGCTGCACATCCCGACGGTCGGCATCGGGGCCGGGCCCGAGACGGACGCGCAGGTGCTGGTCTGGACGGACATGATGGGCCTGACCGGCGGGCGGGTGCCGAAGTTCGTCAAGCAGTACGCCGATCTGCGCGAGGTCATGGGCGGCGCGGCGAGGGCGTTCGCCGAGGACGTCGTCGGCGGAACGTTCCCGCGCGAGGAGCACTCCGTCCACTAGAGCCATCTCCGCGCACCAGCGGCAGCCCGCCGATCTTCCCCCAGTCGGCGGGCTGCCGCACATATCGGTGCCTGTCGGTGGCTGTCGGTGGCTGTCGGCGGGATGTCGGCGGTTTGTCGGTACGGGTCGGCATCGTTGACGGCATGACGCGAATCGACACGAAACCCAGTGGCGCCACGAGCGCCGTGACCGTTCGGGGGCTGGTCAAGCACTACGGCGAGACCAGGGCACTGGACGGTGTCGACCTCGACGTACGGGAGGGCACCGTGATGGGGGTGCTCGGCCCGAACGGGGCCGGCAAGACCACCCTGGTGCGGATCCTGTCCACCCTCCTCGCCCCCGACGCCGGCCGGGCGACCGTCGTCGGCTACGACGTCGTACGGCAGCCCCGGCAGCTGCGCAGGGTGATCGGGCTGACCGGGCAGTACGCCTCCGTGGACGAGAAGCTCCCCGGGTGGGAGAACCTGTACCTCATCGGGCGCCTCCTCGACCTGTCCCGCAAGGACGCGCGGGGACGGGCGGACGAGCTGCTGGAACGCTTCTCCCTCACCGAGGCCGGCAAGCGCCCGGCGGGCACGTACTCCGGCGGTATGCGGCGCCGGCTCGACCTCGCCGCGTCCATGATCGGCCGGCCCGCCGTGCTGTTCCTGGACGAGCCGACCACCGGCCTCGACCCGCGCACCCGCAACGAGGTGTGGGACGAGGTGAAGGCGATGGTCGGGGACGGGGTGACCGTCCTGCTGACCACCCAGTACATGGAGGAGGCCGAGCAGCTGGCCTCCGAGCTGACCGTCGTCGACCGCGGCAAGGTCATCGCGAACGGCGGCATCGAGGAGCTGAAGGCCAAGGTCGGCGGCCGGACGCTGCGGATCCGCCCCGCCGACCCGATCCATCTGCGCCCGCTGGCCCGCGCGCTCGACGGCCTCGGCATCACGGGCCTCGCCGCCACCGTCGTGGACACCGAGCGCGGCTCGGTCCTGGTGCCGGTGCTGAGCGACGAGCAGCTGACCGCCGTCGTCGCCGCGGTCACCGCGCGCGGCATCACGCTCTCCTCCCTCACCACCGAACTGCCCAGCCTGGACGAGGTGTTCCTGTCCCTCACCGGCCACCGTGCCAGTGCCCCGCAGGACACCGTCCCCACCGACACCCGCGAGGAGGTCGCCGTATGAGCGCCCGCCCGTCACCCACCACCACCCTGAACGAGGCGCTTCGCGCCACCCCTTCGGACACGATCACCCCCGCGACGGCCCCCGCGGTCACCGCCGCCGTCGGCGACGCCGACTCGCGCATCCCGCTGCGCAGCCATCTGCGTCACACCGGCGCGCTGATCCGCCGCAACCTGCTGTGGATCCGGCAGGACCCGGAGTCGATGTTCGACGCCATCCTCTTCCCGGTGATCTTCACCCTGCTCTTCGTGTACGTCTTCGGCGGCTCCATCGGGCAGTCGCTGGGCGGCGGCCAGGAGGCGTACGTGCAGTACGTCGTCCCCGGGCTGCTGGCCATGATGGGGATGAACATGGCCCAGGGCGTGGGCACCGGCTTCAACACGGACTTCAACTCCGGGGTCATGGACCGGTTCCGGTCGCTGCCGATCGGGCGCGGCTCGGTGCTGTTCGCCAAGATCGTGGTGGAACTCATGCGCATGCTGGTCGCCTGCGTGGTCCTCATGATCGTGGCCGTGCTGGTGGGCTTCGACATCACCCACTGGCCGGGGCTGTTCGCCGCCGTGGGCCTGGCCACCGTGTTCGGCTCGGCGCTGATGTGGGTGTTCCTCACCCTCGGCGTGACGATGAAGAGCGCGCAGTCGGTGCAGGCGATGGGCTTCCTGGTGCTGATGCCGCTCCAGTTCGGCTCGTCGATCTTCGCGCCGACCGCCTCGATGCCGGGCTGGCTCCAGAACTTCACCGAGTACAACCCGCTGTCCTCGCTCGCGGACGCGGCGCGCGGACTGATGGTGGGCGGCCCGGTCGCGCACGGACTGTGGGTGACCCTGGCCTGGTCGGTGGGGCTCACCGCGCTGATGGCGCCGGTCGCCATCCACAAGTTCCGCACCAAGGCCTGACCGGCACCGCGGGTCACACCAGGGCGGCGGCCTCCTCGTAGGAGAGGCCGCCGCCCTCGGCGTACGCGGCCTCGAACGCCTCGTCGCCCAGGGCGGCCCGGGCCTCGGTGAGGGCCAGGGTCCGGCACTCGCGCTCCAGCCGGATGGGGGCATGGCTGCCGGGCAGCAGGGCCTCGGCCGAGCCCAGGCAGCGGGCGGCGGCCCGGGCCCGCCGGCCGCCGTCGGCACCGGCCAGGGCGAGGGCGGCGATGCAGAGGTAGAAGGAACGCATGTGCGGGGCGATGTTCATGGAGAGCCGGTCGCCGCCCCGCTCCAGGGCCTTGCGGACCGTGACCAGGGCCTCTTCGTAGCGGCCGTCGATCGCGTCCAGCCAGGCCTCCGCACCGAGGATGAACGCGTCGAAGATCACGAAGTGGGCGATGCCGAACTCCTCGCGCAGCAGCCGCAGCTGCTCGCGGGCCTCACCGCGGCGGTCGGTGACGCCGAGCCAGCCGGCGAGGAACATCCTGGCGGCGGGCATCGCCTCGTTGGTGCTGCCGTCCCGGCTCTCGATCACCTCGCGCAGCAGGCGCTCGCCCCGCTCGCCCTCCCCCGCCTCCAGCAGTGCGCTGCCCAGCCGGGCGCCGAGCACCGCCTTCTGGTGGCGGGCGCCGAGGGCTTCGGCGTGCGCCATGGCCTCCTCGTAGTCGGCGGCGGCGGCCAGATGGTCGCCCAGCCGTTCGCGGGACTCGGCGCGGGCCGAGAGGGCCTCGGCCGCGCCCCAGGCGTCGCCCAGGCGGCGGAAGATCTCCAGGGACTCGTCGGCGTCCGCGCTCGCGTCGCCCGCCCAGTCGGACCGGTTGGCGAGCAGGTTGGCGCGCATCTCCAGGCAGGAGGCCAGCTCCCAGTCGAAGCCGGGGGTGGCACGGCAGGTCGCGACGTTGGCGTCGATGATGGTGCGGATGCGGTCCATCTCACCGGTCAGCATCACGGCGTAGAACCAGAGCATCCCGGGGGTGCGGCAGGTCTGCGGGAGGCCGGGGGTGTAGGTCTGGGCCACGGCCCGCAGCTTGGCCTGTGCCTGGGGGGTCTGCCAGGCGCCCAGCTCGGTGTCCATGCAGGCCAGATGGGCGAGATGGATGCCGCGCCGGGCCTCCGCGAGCACCTCGCCGGTCAGCGGCGGCGGGGAGCCGATGGCGGACTTCCACACGGGGGCGGCCGGGCGGAGGGGTTCGGCGAACGGGTCGGGGCCGAGGTCCATGACCGCGCGGCACCAGGTGCGGGCCTCGATCCTCAGGTCGCGCATCTGCCAGTACGCGACGAGGGAGAGGGCGAGGCTCAGCCCCTCCTGCTCGTCGCGGGCGGCCACGACCCGGCGCAGCGCGGTGCGCAGGTTCTCGTACTCCAGCTGGAAGCGTTCGATGGCGGCGCGCTGGCGCGAGCCGCGCAGCAACGGCTCGGTGGTGCGGGCGAGTTCGCGGTAGTACGTCAGGTGCGCGCGTTCGGCGTCGGGGCGGTGGCCGGACTCGTCGAGCCGTTCGGCGGCGTACTCGGCGACGGTCTCCAGGAGCCGGTAGCGCATCGCGCCGTCGGGGGCCGGGGCGGCGACGACCAGGGACTTGTCGACGAGGGAGGCGAGGCGGTCGAGCACGTCGAGGGAACCGAGCGGGCCGAGGGCGCTCCCGGCGCCGGGGGCGTCGGCCGGGCCGCCGGCATCCGGGCCGCCGGCGTCCGGGCCGCAGACCGCCTCGACGGCGGCGAGGTCGCAGCCGCGGGCGAAGACCGACAGCCGGGCCAGGACGTCGCGTTCGTCCTCGTCGAGGAGGTCCCAGGACCAGTCGACGACCGCGCGCAGGGTCTGCTGGCGGGGCAGGACGGTGCGGCTGCCGGAGGTGAGGAGGCGGAAGCGGTCGTCGAGCCGGTCGGCGATCTGCCGGGGGGTCAGCATCCGCAGCCGGGCGGCGGCCAGTTCGATGGCGAGGGGCAGGCCGTCGAGCCGCCGGCAGATCTCGGCGCACGCGTCCGGGTCGTCCTGCGTCCGAAAGCCCGGCCGGGCGGCCTCGCCCCGGTCGGCGAGCAGCCGCAGCGCGACGGGTTCCGGCAGCGGCTCCACGGGCCGCAGCAGCTCGCCGGGCACGCCGAGGGGTTCCCGGCTGGTGGCGAGGACGGTGAGGCCGGGGCACCGTTGCAGCAGCTCGGCGGCGAGCCGGGCGGCGGCGCCGACGACGTGCTCGCAGTTGTCGAGGACGATCAGCATCCGGCGGCGGGCGCAGTGCTCGACGAGCCGGTCCACGGGGTCGTCGTGCCGCTCGGCCGCGGCCCGCATCTCCTCGGCCCCGGCCCCGTACAGCACGGTCTCGCGCGCTCCCACGGCGGTCAGGACGGCCTGCGGCACGGCCTCGGGGTCGGCCACGGGAGCCAGCTCGACGAGCCACACCCCGTCCTTCAGGGAACCCCGTACGGACTCCCCGACCTCCTGCGACAGCCGGGTCTTCCCGGCCCCGCCGGGCCCGAACAGGGTGACCAGCCGCGCCCCCGCCAGATCCTGGCGGATCACCTCGATGTCGCTCTCCCGCCCGACGAACGAGGTGAGCCGGGCACGGAGGTTGCCGGGGGGCGGTTCGGCCGGGGAGCCGGGGCCCGACGGGCGGGCGACGCCGTCCGGGGGCGGGACGGGGCGGGCGGCGGCGGGCGGCAGGGAACGGCCGGACGACGTGCCCGGCGCCGCCCCGGGCCCGGCGGAACCGGCCGCGGGGCGACCGCCCGGCGCGAGGCCGGGGCCGGCCGCGGTCACCGCCCCGGTGGCCGGCGCGGCGGGGTTGAGCAGCTCGGTGTGCAGGGCCCTGAGCTGGGGTCCCGGGTCGGAGCCGAGGCGGTCGGCGAGGAGGCGGCGGACGTCGTCGTAGGCGGCGAGGGCCTCGGCGGGGCGGCCGGTGTCGCGCAGGGCGCGCAGGCGGAGGGTCTGGAGGGGTTCGTCCAGGGGGTGGAGGTCGCAGAGGGCGGTGAGTTCGGGGAGCGACTGCCCGGCGTGGCCGAGGGCGAGCGCCGCGGTGTGCCGGGCCCGTATCGCGTCGAGCCGGCGGGCCTCGCGGCGGGCCGCCTCCGCGGTGCGGTCGGGCAGGTCGGCGAGGGCCGGTCCCTGCCAGAGGGCGAGGGCGTCGTCGAGGAGGGGGGCCGCCTTGGCGGGGTCGCCGTCGGCGAGGGCGCGCAGCCCGTCGGCGGTGAGCCGTTCGAAGCGGTGCAGGTCGACCGCGTCGGTCGCGGCGGCGAGCCGGTAGCCGCCGGCCGCGGAGGCGATCGCGTCCGCGCCGAGGGCCCGTCGCAGCCGCCCGATCAGTGCCTGGAGCGCGCCCGTCGCGTCGGCGGGCGGGTCACCGGCCCACACCTCGTCCACCAGCGTGCCGGCGGGCACGCTCCGTCCGGCCCGCAGGGCCAGCACGGTCAGCAGGGCGCGCAGCCGTGCCCCGCCGACGGAGACGGGGGTGCCGTCCGGGCGGAGCGCCTGGGTGGTGCCGAGGATGCGGTAGCGCACGGGGTCCATTCTGTCCGGTGGCGTCGGGGCGGTCACGGGGATCGGCCCCGGTGGAGTCGTGTCCTGACGAGGGGATCATCAGCCTTCCATGGAACCCCCGGCCCACCGCGAGACGTTTTCCTCGTACGCCCGGTACGGTCGGGCCGTTCCGAGCGAGCGCACGAGTCCCCGGGGGAGCCCCATGACCACCGTCACCACCCGCCACAGCGAGCGGCGGATCAGTCCCGTCTTCCTCGGGATCCTGGCCGTCACGGCGGTCACCGGCTGGGCGACCTGGACCGGCTTCGCCGAGCGGCCCGGTGTCGCCGTGTTCCTGTTCGTGACGGCGGGCTGGATCGTGTCGCTGTGCCTGCACGAGTACGCGCACGCGCGCACCGCCCTGCACAGCGGGGACATCTCGGTCGGCGCGAAGGGGTACCTCACGCTGAATCCGCTGAAGTACACGCACGCGCTGCTGAGCATCGTCCTCCCCGTGGTCTTCGTGATCATGGGCGGGATCGGTCTGCCGGGCGGCGCGGTCTTCATCGAGCGCGGGCGGATCCGGGGCCGGTGGCGGCACAGTCTGGTCTCGGCGGCCGGCCCGCTGACCAACGTGCTGTTCGCGGCGGTGTGCACGGCCCCGTTCTGGCTGGACGCGCTGGACGGCGTGCCGCAGGACTTCCGGTACGCGCTCGCCTTCCTCGCCCTGTTGCAGGTGACGGCCGCGCTGCTGAACTTCCTGCCGGTGCCGGGGCTGGACGGCTACGGCGTGATCGAGCCCTGGCTGTCGTACAACGTGCGGCGCCAGGTGGAGCCGTTCGCGCCGTTCGGGCTGCTGTTCGTGTTCGCGCTGCTGATGGTGCCGGGGGTGAACCGGGAGTTCTTCCAGGCGATCTACTCGATCCTGGACGCGCTGGGCGTGGACGCGCTGCACCGCTACTGCGGCGAGAACCTCTACCGCTTCTGGGAGGGCACGAGCGAGTACTGCGCGGTCAGCCCGTGACGGACTTCCGGGCCTTGTCCCGCTTGATGTAGTACCAGGTCATGTTGGAGGTCAGGCCCGCGAGCAGCACCCACACGACCCCCAGGAAGCTGCCCCGCGCGAAGGAGATCACGGCTGCGGCCACCGCGAGGAGACAGACGACGAGGGTGAACACGGCGAGTCGCCGGGACCGGGCGGGCGGGGGCACGGGGGGCATGGGGGTGTTTCTCCTGTCGGTCCTGTCCGGGGGACACCGGCTTGTGCCGTCCAGTGTCCCCCATGCGCTCAGACGTCCGTGACGCGCAGCCCGGCGTGGGCCTTGTAGCGGCGGTTGACCGAGATCAGGTTGGCGACCAGGGACTCCACCTGGTGGGCGTTGCGCAGCCGCCCGGCGAAGACGCCCCGCATCCCGGCGATCCGGCCGGCCAGCGCCTGCACGATCTCGACGTCGGCGCGCTCCTCGCCCAGCACCATCACGTCGGTGTCGATCTCCTCGATCCGCGGGTCCTGGAGCAGGACCGCCGACAGGTGGTGGAAGGCGGCGGTGACCCGGGAGTCCGGCAGCAGGGCGGCGGCCTGCTGGGCGGCGCTGCCCTCCTCCGGCTTGAGGGCGTAGGCGCCCTGCTTGTCGAAGCCGAGCGGGTTGACGCAGTCGACGACGAGCTTGCCGGCCAGTTCCTCGCGCAGGGACTCCAGGGTCTTGCCGTGCCCGTCCCACGGGACGGCGACGATCACGATGTCGCTGCGGCGGGCGGTCTCGGCGTTGTCGGCGCCCTCGACGCCGTACCCGAGTTCCTCGGCGGCGGCCTGCGCGCGGTCGGCGGCGCGCGAGCCGATGATCACCTTCTGGCCGGCCTTGGCGAGGCGGTAGGCCAGACCCTTGCCCTGCGGGCCGGTGCCGCCGAGCACGCCGACGACCAGTCCGGAGACGTCGGGAAGGTCCCACGGGTCCTTGGCGGGGGCCTTCGCGGGGGCGTTCTGTGCACTGTCGGTAGAGGTCATGGGCCGACTTTACGTGGGGGTCCGGGAGGTCCTTTCGCCGTGCCGGGTGAAGGAACGGCGAACCGCCCGCCCCGGCCGGCCGGCTGGGGCAGGATGCGGGCCCATGGACGCCGTACGGGTCGCGCTGCTGCGCGAGGTGCTCGCCGGGACGGAGTGGCTGGGTGCCACCCGGAGGTTCGCCGCGGTGCTGCGCGGGTCGGTGGTGTCGCACGGGGGCGGGCTGCTGCTGGTGGGGACGGCGGAGTACGAGCCCTGGCATCTCGCGGCGCATCTGGTGGACGAGGCCGCCTGGTCGGGTACGCCGGAGCTGGCGCCGACGCTCGTACGGCATCACGCGCGCCCCTCGGACCCGGCGCACCTCGCGGTGGGCCTCGGCCGGATCGAGGCGGCCCGGCGGGGCGAGACGCTGCTGGTGGCGTCGCCGCAGGAGGACGCGGCGCGGGGCGCCGCTCTGCTGGAGCGGGTGGCGGACGCGCGCCGGGCGGGGGTGACGGTGCTGGCGCTCGGGCCCGGCGAGGGAGACCTCACGGCCCTGTCGCACGAGTCACTGACGGTGCCGGACGGCTCGGAGCTGGACCTGGACACCGTGCAGCACCTGGTGAGCGCGGCCGCCGGCGAGAACGCCCGCCCCGGCAGGACGCGCCGGAGTCTGCGCGACCGGCTGTCGAGGCTGGCGGAGTCGCTGACGGCGCCGCCCCCTCCCCCGTGGTGACGCCCCTTCCGGGTGGCTTCCGGGCGGAGTCCGGGTGGTGCGGCGTCCGGCGGGTGATCAGTCCTCGTCCGGGGTTCCGCCCGCCGGGGCGTCGTGCCACTTGGGGTCGTTCTCCCACTGGAGGTTGCGCTCGCGGGCGCTCTCCATGGCGTGTTCGGCCTCCTGGCGGGAGGCGTACGGGCCGAAGCGGTCCTTGCCGGGGCAGTCCGGCCCCTCCTCGACCTTCTTGTGCTCCAGGCAGTAGTACCACTCGCCCGGTTTTCCCGTGACGCGCCTCTTGAACAACGGCATGACCGGCTCCTCTCGCCACCCACATGTTCCCCCACGGCCGCTGGTTAGACTCGCTGCATGTCTGGCCAGTCGCTGCTCGTTCCAGGGGAGCTGTCCCCCACCCGTTCCGTTCCCGGAAACATCCGCCGGCCCGAGTACGTCGGCAGGCCCGCGCCGACGCCGTACTCCGGACCGGAGGTGCAGACGCCCGAGACCGTCGAGGCGATGCGCCGTGCCGGGCGGATCGCGGCGCAGGCGATGGCGGAGGCCGCGAAGCTGATCGCGCCGGGCGTCACCACCGACGAGCTGGACCGGGTCGCGCACGCGTACATGTGCGACCACGGCGCCTACCCCTCGACGCTCGGCTACCGCGGCTTCCCCAAGTCGCTGTGCACGAGCGTCAACGAAGTGATCTGCCACGGCATCCCGGACTCGACGGTGCTGCGCGACGGCGACATCGTCAACCTGGACGTGACCGCGTACATCGGCGGGGTGCACGGCGACAACAACGCGACCTACCTGGTGGGTGACGTCGACGACGAGAGCCGGCTGCTGGTCGAGCGGACCCGGGAGTCCCTGGAGCGCGCGATCAAGGCGGTCAGGCCCGGCCGGCAGGTCAACATCATCGGGCGGGTCATCGAGTCGTACGCGAAGCGGTTCGGGTACGGGGTGGTGCGGGACTTCACCGGGCACGGCATCAGCACGTCGTTCCACTCGGGGCTGATCATCCCGCACTACGACAGCCCGCACGCGACGACCGTCATGCGGCCCGGGATGACCTTCACGATCGAGCCGATGCTGACGCTCGGCACGCACGAGTACGACATGTGGGACGACGGCTGGACCGTGGTGACCAAGGACCGCCGCCGCACGGCCCAGTTCGAGCACACGCTGGTGGTGACGGAGACGGGCGCGGAGATCCTCACCCTGCCCTGACCTCGCGTCCGCCCGCCGCACGGCCCGCTCTCCCCGGAGGGCGGGCCTTTCGCATGACCGCCCGGCCTCCAGGTGAGCGCGGCGGGCTTTCCGGGTACGTTTTTACCGACAGGGAGTCGGCAAAAGCGTTGACTTAGGTAAGCCTAACCATAGAAAATCTGCCCCATGGACTCGTTCTCGACACTCATCCGTACGGCGTCCCACGAGCAGCACGTGGAGGCGGAGACCTCGACGTTCATGAGCGACCTGCTCGGCGGCAAACTCGGTGTCGACGCCTACGCGCGCTACACCGAGCAGCTGTGGTTCGTGTACGAGGCGCTGGAGGCCGACGCCGGACGGCTGGCGTCGGACCCGGTGGCGGGCCCCTTCGTCCGGCCCGAGCTGCACCGGCTGACCGCGCTGGAGCGGGACCTGGCACATCTGCGGGGCCCCGGCTGGCGGTCCGGGCTGACGGCCCTGCCGGCCACCCGGGCGTACGCCGACCGGGTGCGGGAGTGCGCGACGCGGTGGCCGGCCGGCTACATCGCCCACCACTACACGCGCTAC
Organism: Streptomyces phaeofaciens; assembly: GCF_014648915.1. Lineage (GTDB taxonomy): Bacteria > Actinomycetota > Actinomycetes > Streptomycetales > Streptomycetaceae > Streptomyces > Streptomyces phaeofaciens. Next base: position 135,879 of record NZ_BMSA01000019.1, read on the forward strand.
CTCGGCGACCTCTCCGGCGGGCAGATCATCCGCGACCGGGCGGAGCGCACCTGGGGCTTCGAGAAGAAGGGCGACGGCGTCCGCTTCTACGTCTTCGAGGAGATCACCAACCCGGCCGCGTTCAAGCGGGGCTACCGCGAACTGCTGGACGGGGTGCGCGCGGACGATCTGGAGAAGCAGCGGATCGTGACCGAGTGCAAGCGCGCCTTCGCGCTGAACACGGCCGTCTTCCGGGCGCTGGGCGAGGAGTTCCCGCTCTCGGCCTGAGCACGGCCCCTCCCGGCGCGCGACCGGCCCCCTCCCCACGGCCGGAGGGGGCCCGGAACCGCGCGAGAGCCCGCGCACGGCCGGACGGTCAGCGCTCCAGCAACACCCGTCCGCCGATCTCCACCCATCCGTAGGGCTGCGGCGCGGTGAGGATCTGGGAGCCGGCGCCCTGGGTGATGTTCAGGGCGCGGCCCAGCTGTTCGGTGAGCAGCAGCGCCGCCGCGCCGGTCGCCTCGTCCTCCTCGATGCCGTCGTCGCGGCCGGGGAAGCCACGGGCGCGGATCCGGCCGGCCGGCTCGTCCTCCCAGGCCCAGGCGTAGATCCACTCCCCGGGCGGCGGCACGGGCAGCGCGTCGACCTCGGCGGCGGTGGGGTACTGCCGCAGGGTGCGCGGCGGGGCCCACTCCGCCCGCGCCTCGATCCAGCTGAACTCCCCGTCCAGACGGGCGCCGACGAGTCCCGCCGGGGTGACCAGCTCGGGCACGTCGAGCAGCCAGGCCGTGCCCACGCAGGGGTGGCCGGCGAAGGGCAGGCGCAGGGTGGGCGTGTAGATGTCGATGACGCCGCGCTCGGGGTCGTCGACGAACACCGTCTCGCTGAAGCCGAGCTTGGCCGCGAGGTCCTGGCGGTCCTTCCGGTCGGGCAGGACCGAGCCGTCGCGGACCACGCCCAGTTCGTTGCCGTAGCCGCCGTTCGGCGCGCAGAAGACGCGGAGCACGTCGTAATCAGTCACCCGGAAATTGAAGCATCGCCCGAGCCCGACCTTGATATAGGTAAGGCTAACCTAAGATTGCCCAATGACCGTCCTGGACAAGCAAGTCGAAGCCGCGGCTCCGGCAGCCGCGCCCCGCGGCGGACGCGGCACCGCCTGGCTGATCGGCGCCGGGCTGGTGGCGGCGCTGCTCGTGCTGGTGCCGGTGGCCGGGGCGCTGGGCGCGTACCCGATCCCGGTCGGCGACGTGTGGGCCTCGCTCCAGCACCGGGCCGGGCTCGGCGGGGCCGGGCTGGACCGGGTCGCCGAGTCGGTGCTGTGGAACGTGCGCTTCCCGCGGATCGTGCTCGCCCTGCTCGTGGGCGCCTCGCTGGGGTGCGCCGGAGCGCTGATGCAGGGGGTGTTCGGCAACCCGCTCGCCGAGCCCGGCGTCATCGGGATCTCCGCGGGCGCGGCGGTGGGCGCGGTGGCCTCGATCGCGTTCGGCATCACCTTCCTCGGCACCTGGACCGTGCCGGCGTTCGCGTTCCTCGCCGGGCTCGCCACGGTGCTGCTCGTCTACGCGCTGTCGCGTTCCGGCGGGCGCTCGGAGGTGGTCACGCTGATCCTCACCGGGATCGCCGTGAACGCCTTCGCGGGGGCGCTGATCGGGCTGTTCCTGTTCTTCGCGGACGCGGCGGCGATCCAGCAGATCACCTTCTGGCAGCTCGGGTCGCTCTCCCAGGCGACCTGGCCGAAGGTGCTCGCGGTGCTGCCGTGCGCGGTCGTCGGGCTGGGACTGGCGCCGCTGTACTCACGCCGCCTTGACCTGCTGGCGCTCGGCGAGCGGCCGGCCCGTCATCTGGGGGTGGAGGTGGAACGGCTGCGGATCGTGCTGATCCTGGTCATCGCGCTGCTGACCGCGGCGGCGGTGAGCGTGTCCGGGATCATCAGCTTCGTGGGGCTGGTCGTCCCGCACCTGCTGCGGATGGCGGCGGGGCCGGGGCACCGCTTCCTGGTTCCGGGAAGCGCGCTGCTCGGGGCGCTGGTGCTGCTGGCGGCGGATCTGGCCGCCCGCACGGTAGCCGTTCCGGCGGAGCTGCCGCTGGGTGTCCTGACCGCGCTTCTGGGCAGCCCCTTCTTCTTCTGGCTGCTGCGCAGGACGCGGCGCCGCCAGGGCGGTTGGGCGTGAGCCCGCCGAGCGCCGCCCCCACCCGCGCCCCCCTCTCCCCCACCCCTCCTCAAGGAGCCCGCGCATGAGACTCCTCCGGTCCCGTCCGACGCCCCCCGGGCCCGCCTCCCCGGGCGATGTGCTCGCCGCCGCCGACGGACTCCACGTACGGCTCGGGAGCCGGGACGTGCTGTGCGGGGTGGACGTCGACGTCCGGGCCGGGGAGGTGCTCGCGCTGGTCGGGCCCAACGGGGCCGGGAAGTCCACCCTGCTCGGCGCGCTCGCCGCGGATCTGCCGGCGGCGCGGGGCACCGTACGGATCCACGGCAGGCCCGCCGGCGAGTGGTCCGCCCCGGAACTGGCCCTGCGGCGGGCCGTGTTGCCGCAGGCCGCCGCACTGTCCTTCCCGTTCACCGTGGCGGAGGTGGTCCGGATGGGGCGGGCACCGCATGACTCCTCGCCCGCCGAGGACGACCTGACGATCGCCGAGGCGATGGCCGCGACCGAGGTGAGCGCCTTCGCCGGGCGGCCGTTCTCCGCCCTGAGCGGCGGCGAGCGGGCCCGGGTCGCACTCGCCCGGGTGCTCGCGCAGCGAGCCCCGCTGCTCCTGCTGGACGAGCCGACCGCCGCGCTCGACCTGAAACACCAGGAGTTGGTGCTGCGGGTGTGCCGGGAACGGGCGCGGGAGGGCGACGCGGTGGTCGTCGTCCTGCACGATCTGGGGCTCGCCGCCGCCTATGCGCACCGGGTCGCCGTGCTGCACGCGGGCCGGGTCGCCGCGGACGGGCCGCCGGGCGAGGTGTTCACCGAGCGGCTGCTGTCGGAGGTCTACGAGCAGCCCGTCGAGGTGGTGCCGCACCCCCGGACCGGGGCACTCCTGGTCACCCCCAAGCGGAATCTTTGAATCTCCTTTGACTGTTGCTTGGGGTCCGTTTTGAGTCACCGTGATCGAGTCGTGCTCTTACAGCGTCTATGAGAGGTGAATCACTGCACGGTGGGGTATTACGCAGGTAAGCCTTGGATAAGTTAGGCCAGCCTCACCAATCCGCGTGAGCCCTGTCACGTGATGTTTCAGCCACCGCCGGGAGCGCGCATGCGAGCCGCCAGACTGTCCGTCCTCACCGCCGTCACCGTGGTGTCGGCCCTCACCGCCGTCACCGGCTGCACCGAGAAGAGCGACGCGAAAAGCGGCGACCGGGTCATCAACGTGACCGCCACCGACTCGAAGTGCACCACCTCCGCGAAGCAGATCTCCGCCGGGCACATCGAACTGGCCATCGAGAACAAGGGATCGAAGGTCACCGAGGTCTACGTCCTCTTCCCGGACGACCGCGTGGTCACCGAGCGGGAGAACATCGGCCCCGGCACCAAGCAGCGGGTCACCGCCGAGGTGAAGGCCGGCGAGTACCAGATCGCCTGCAAGCCCGGTATGAAGGGCGACGGCATCCGCCAGGACCTCAAGGTCACCGGCGGCAAGGTCGCCGCGCGCGACCCGCGCCTGGACCAGGCCGTCGCCGCCTACCGCAGTTACGCGCAGGAGCAGGCCGACGCCACGCTGCCGCTGGCCAAGACCTTCGCCGCGGCCGTCGAGGCCGGTGACCTGGAGGCCGCCAAGAAGGCGTACGCCCCCTCCCGCATCGGCTGGGAGCGCACCGAGCCGGTCGCCGAGTCCTTCGGCGACATCGACCCCAAGGTCGACGTCCGCGAGGACGGCCTGGAGGAGGGCCAGGACCCGGCGAAGGACTGGACCGGCTGGCACCGGCTGGAGAAGTCCCTCTGGCAGGACAAGAAGATCACCGCCGCGGACAAGACCCTCGCCAAGCAGCTGATCACCGACCTGACCGACTGGCAGAACCGGGTCGGCAAGGCCGAGATCACCCCGACCTCCATGGCCAACGGCGCCAAGGAACTGCTCGACGAGGTCGCCACCGGCAAGGTCACCGGCGAGGAGGAGCGCTACTCGCACACCGACCTGGTCGACTTCAAGGCCAACGTCGAGGGCGCGCAGAAGTCCTACGAGCTGCTGAAGCCGGTCGCGAAGGAGAACGACGCGGCCCTGGTCACCGAGCTGGACAAGCAGTTCGCCGCGCTGGACGCGCTGCTGGACAAGTACCGCCCGAACACGTCGTCGTACGCGTTCACCTCGTACGACAAGGTCGGCAAGGCGGACCGCAAGGAGCTGTCGGACGCGGTCAACGCGCTCGCGGAGCCGCTGTCCAAGCTCGCCGCCGCCGTCGCGAAGTAGAACGGGGGACAGGGACATGACTCAGGACCGCAGCGGCATCCCCTCCCGGCGCGCGCTGATCGGCTGGGGCGGTGCCGGGCTCGCGCTCGGCGCCGCCGCGGCGGGCGGCGCGGTCGCGATGACCCGCACCGGCGAGGACGTCGACCCGGCGGCCGCCGAGACGGGCGCCGCCGTCGCCTTCCACGGACCGAACCAGGCCGGCATCGCCACCCCGGTCCAGGACCGGCTGCACTTCGCCGCGTTCGACGTGACCACCACGGACCGCGCCGAGTTCGTCCGGCTGCTGAAGGACTGGACGGAGGCCGCCCGGCGGATGACGGCCGGGAAGGCGGTCGGGGAGGGCGGGTACGGCGGTCTTCCCGAGGCGCCGCCGGACGACACCGGCGAGGCGCTGGGCCTCAAGCCGTCCCGGCTGACCCTGACCGTCGGCTTCGGACCGTCCCTGTTCGAGAAGTTCGAGCTCACGGACCGGCGGCCGGACGCGCTCATCGACCTGCCCAAGTTCGCCGGGGACGCGCTCGACGCGGCCCGCTCGGGCGGCGATCTGTGCGTCCAGGCCTGCGCGGACGACCCCCAGGTCGCCGTGCACGCCATCCGCAACCTGGCCCGGATCGGCATGGGCAAGGTCGTCATCCGCTGGTCGCAGCTCGGCTTCGGCAAGACCTCCTCCACGACGCCCGACGCGCAGACCCCACGCAACCTGATGGGCTTCAAGGACGGCACCCGCAACATCGCGGGCACCGAGACCGACCGGCTGGACAAGTTCGTGTGGGTCGGCGAGAAGGACGGGCCCGCCTGGATGACCGGCGGTTCCTACCTCGTCGCCCGGCGGATCCGGATGCACATCGAGACCTGGGACCGCACCTCGCTCCAGGAGCAGGAGGACATCTTCGGCCGCGACAAGGGCGAGGGCGCCCCGGTCGGCAAGGCCAAGGAGCGCGACGAGCCGTTCCTGAAGGCGATGCTGCCCGACGCGCACGTCCGCCTCGCCCACCCCGACTCCAACAACGGCTCGACGCTCCTGCGCCGCGGCTACTCCTTCACCGACGGCACCGACGGCCTCGGCCGCCTGGAGGCGGGCCTGTTCTTCCTCGCCTACCAGCGCGACGTGCGCGAAGGGTTCGTCCGCGTCCAGCGCAACCTCGCCACCGACGCGCTCAACGAATACATCCAGCACGTGGGTTCGGCCGTCTTCGCCGTCCCGCCGGGCGTCCGCGACAAGGACGACTGGTGGGGCCGGACGCTGTTCTCCGAGGAGGCGTAGCCCGTGTTCTCCAACTACCTGATCGGACTGCGGGAGGGCCTGGAGGCCTCGCTCGTCGTCTGCATCCTCATCGCCTACCTGGTCAAGACCGAACGCCGGGACGCCCTCAAGCCCGTCTGGGGCGGCATCGCCATCGCGGTGCTGATCTCGCTGGGCTTCGGCTGCGTCCTGGAGTTCGGCTCCCAGGAGCTGACGTTCGAGGCGCAGGAGGCGCTCGGCGGCTCCCTGTCGATCCTCGCGGTCGTGCTGGTGACGTGGATGGTGTTCTGGATGCGGCGCACCGCCCGGCACCTGAAGTCCGAACTCCACGGCAAGCTGGACGCGGCCCTCGCGATGGGCACCGGCGCGCTGGTGGCCACCGCGTTCCTCGCCGTCGGCCGGGAGGGCCTGGAGACCGCCCTGTTCGTCTGGGCGTCCGTGCACGCCGCCGGTGACGGCACCCCGCGCCCGCTGATCGGCGTGGCCCTCGGCCTGGCCACCGCCGTCCTCCTGGGCTGGCTGTTCTACCGCGGCGCGCTGAGGATCAACCTCGCGAAGTTCTTCACCTGGACCGGCGGCATGCTCGTCGTCGTCGCCGCGGGCGTGCTGGCGTACGGCATCCACGACCTCCAGGAAGCCGACTGGGTACCCGGCCTGACGGACAAGGCGTTCGACATCAGCGGCACCGTCCCGCCGGACAGCTGGTACGGCACCCTGCTCAAGGGCGTGTTCAACTTCCAGCCCGACCCGACCGTCCTCCAGGTCACGGTGTGGCTGCTGTACCTGGTCCCGACGCTCGCGCTGTTCCTCGCCCCGGTAGGGTTCGCCTCCGGGAAGGGGAAGGTGAAGGCACCTGATGACGCACCTGACGACCAGGGATCGCGGCCCTCGAAGGCTCCGCAGGCTTGACCGGAGCGCGCTGATAGCGGCCTCGGCGACCGTTCTGTCGTTGACGGCGAGCGGCTGCGTGGTGGTCCACGGGGAGCGCGAGGTGCTCCCCGCGGCCACCCGGGCGGAGGCCGCGAAGGCGCTGGAGCAGTTCACGACCGCGTACAACAAGGCGGACGCGGCGTACGACGCCTCTCTGGACGCCCCGTACACCACCGGCGCCCTCGGGGCGATCGACGCGGCGCGGCTGAAGGCCGGGCGGGCCAACAACCCCGGCGGCAACCCGCAGCACACCCCGCTGGCGCTGTCGGACGTGACGTACACGATCCCCAAGAAGGCGGGCTGGCCGCGCTGGTTCGTCGCGGACGCCAAGTCCAACAAGGGCGGCGACTCCCGCTGGGTGCTGGTGTTCACCCGCGGTGACCTGTCCGAGCCGTGGCAGGCGGCCTGTCTGACGCTGGTGGCGCCGGGCGCGCTGCCGGAGTTCACGAAGGACGAGGACGGCTGGGCGGAGGCCGTACCCGCCGACTCCGCCGGACTGACCGTCGCCCCGAAGGACTTGAGCCAGGACTACGCCACCTATCTGAAGTCCGGCGGCGACGCGTTCAAGGACGGGACCTACACCAGCGTGCTGCGGGCCACCCGCGCGAAGAACTCCTCGAAGCCGGGGCTGGTGCAGCAGTACATCGACGAGCCGCTGACGAACGACGACTTCGCGCCGCTGGCGCTGCGGACGGCGGACGGCGGCGCGCTGGTGTTCTTCAGCACGCACCACTACGTCAAGCAGACCGCCGCGGCGGGGGCGGCGGTGCCGACGCCCAACAAGAGCGTGGCGGCGCTGACGACGGGTGAGATCAAGCAGTCCCTGACGATGGAGTTCGTCGCGAACGAGATCGTGCTGGACCCGCCGCGAGGGGCGGGCGGGCAGCAGCTCTCCGTGCTCAGCCGGCTGGAGGGGCTGACCGCGGCGAAGGGCGAGTAGCCGCCGGCGCCCCCGGACGGGGGCACCGGCGCCGCGAGGCCAGCGCGACGGGCGCCGCTACCGCACGTCGACGTAGTCGGCGGAGGAGGTGGCGGGGCCCGTGGTGACCGTGCCGGCGAAGGACCAGCGCCAGTAACCGTCGGCGGTGGCCGCGACGGTGGCCTTCAGGGCTCCGTCGGTGCCCGCCTTGACGGTCTTGACGGTGGTGTAGGCAGTGGCCCCCTTCTTGCGGAACTGGAGCCTGACCGTCTGGTTCGTATTGCCCAGGTAGGTGCCCGTCTCCCAGTTGGCGCGGGTCAACCGGCCCTTGACCGTGAGGGACTTGCCCTTGTTCACCGGCTCCGGCGTCGCGTCGGCCGTGAGCCGGGCGGCGCGGACCACGGTGAAGACACCGGGCAGGAACCGCTGCGCGTTCGCGTTGCCCACCGCGTAGGCGGCGACGCCCCAGGCCCCGGCCTGCGCGTTCTTCTTGACCGTCTTGCGCGCGGTGAAGGTGAACTGCATCGAGCAGGTGTAGTCGGCGGCGTGGGCCCCGCACGTCTTGGCCGGGTCCACCCAGACGTCGGTCGCGTCGGGCCATCTTCCGTGGTACAGCGTCGCGCTCGCGCCGTGGCTGGCGCCGCCGGTCACGGACATGGTGACCGGCACCGTCACCGAACCGCTGACGCCGATCACCACCGGCTTGCCCTTGTTGACAACGATGTTCTTGACGTCCGTGGCGGCCGGCGCCGCGTCCGCCAGGGGGGCCGCGAGAGCGGACAGGGCCAGCGCTCCCGAGAGGGCTCCTACGGTGATGCGGGTGCGGGCGTGCATGAGGTGTCGCATGTCCATGAGTCCTTGGGTTCTTGGGTTCTTGGGTGCTTGGGTGCTTGGGGTTCTGGGTGCTTCGGGTTCTCGGGCTCTTGTGTGATGAGGGGATCGCGTCAGGCGAGCAGGGTGGCGGGCACGAGGCCCTCCCTGACCGCCGGGTTGACCGACACCGCCCTGAGGTGCTCCAGAGCCCGCCGGTGCGTCTCGGCGGAGAAGGCGACCCGTTCGGCCGCCGCCCGGATGTACGGGCTCTGCTTCTTCACGCCCTTGCGGACCAGGAACGTCACGGGGACGTAGAGGACGAGGAGGCCGGCCAGCGCGGTGATCGGGTCGAGCGCCGCGCTGCTGCCGGCGCACGCGGTGCCCGCCCACACGGCACCGGTGGCGGCACACCCGGCCATCGCCCAGGTCGGCTCGGGGAGTTCGAGCGCGAGCGACTTGGCGTCGTCCGCCATCTGGGTGCGCCGGTACGCGATCCAGCCGGCTCCGGCGGCCGCGCCCACCAGCAGGCCCATGACGAGAGACCCGGTCGGCGAGAACAGGAACGGCAGCATCAGCAGGACGGCCACGCCGATGCGCACCCAGGCCGCGGTGCGGCCGGACAGGACGCCCGGATGCGCCCGGTCGAGAAGCGCCTGGTCCTGACGGAGTTCATCGCCGGCGAAGGTCTCCCGCTCCGTCGCCGCGGCGAGCTGCCTGGCCTCGCGGACATTGGCCTGCCGCAGGGCTTCGCGGGGGTCCTCGCCCTGCGACTCCGCCTGACGCATGACGTGCGCCTCCCAAATGCCGCGCGCCTGGAGTTCGAGGCGTCGGCGTTCCATGTCCGCGCGCTCCTGCTCGGCCTTGCGCAGCAGCTGGGTCTCCTGCTCCAGACGCCGGTTGTGCTGCTCCATCACCTCGCGCTGGAGCCGGAGCTGGCTCTCCTGGATGCCCGCCAGCCGGTTGACGGCACTGGTCGTCTCCTCGGCGGAGCAGACGAAACAGTCGCCGTAGCGGCCGTGCGAGCAGCTGAAAAGGCTCATGGGTATCCCGTCCTACTGGTGCGGTGATGAAGAGGGCCGGCGGCACGGCACGGCCTGGTGACCGGCGCGCCGGCACATCGCCCGGCGGCGCTACTGCGCGGCTTCTCCTCGTAAGCGGGTCACGCCGTCCCCTCCCGGTCGCATCACAGAGCAGGGATGCGCCCGTGAGCTGGGGCGACACCACTTGCGAACAAGCTGTGAAGATCTTTAGCAGGGAAGGTGAACATTGATCAAGTACTGGCGGGAAATCTGCCGAGCGACCGATTACCCCGCCGGGCCGGAACAGGGGCGGGCGGGGATGGGATACGAACGGGTCATACCATCACATTTCGGGCACGTCACGACGCGCGGAAACGAGCACACCAGGGCGCAGGGTCGGCCGGGCGCGGAGAAGAGGGGTACCGGACCGGACCGGGCCGGAGGCGGTCAGTGGCGGGGAGGCCAGGCCGTGGTCGCGTGGCCCTCGCCCGCGTGGCGTGCGCACGCGTCCGTCAGGGCTTCCAGGATGCTCAGGGGGTCCGGGAGGGGGTGCTCCGGGCCGCGGAGCCAGTGGACCGACCGGCCGTCGTCGCCGGGGAGACGGGCGGGCGGCACGAGGACGTACGAGCCGCGGCAGTGCCAGCGCATACCGGGATGCTCGTCCACGGTCTCGGGGCGGCAGTCCAGCTCACAGGGCCACCATTCGTCCTCGTCCTCGGGGGTGCCCCGGGTGAGGGTGAAGAACAGCATGCGGCCGTCGTCGCTCTCGGCGACCGGGCCGACCTCGACACCGGAGCCGAGGAGCCGCTCCAGGGCTTCGGCGCCGGCCTCCAGCGGGACGTCGAGGACGTCGTGGGTCATGCCGGTCGCGGTGATGAAGTTGGCCCGCGGCTGGTGCCGGGCCCAGCGTTCGATCTGGGCCCGGTCGGTGGTGGACTGCGTCTGCCAGGCGAAGGACACCGGATGCCGGGCGGGGGTGGGACAGCCGACCCGGTCGCAGGAGCACCCGTAACCGGCGGCCGGGTGGGCGGCGGGCGCGAGCGGCAGTCCGGCCGCGGCGGCGGCGAGCAGCAGGGCCTCACGGCCGCCGTCGTCGGCGTCCTCCGCCGGGCCGCTTCCCCGCAGCCACTGGGTGAGCCTGGCCCGCAGGCCGCTCCGGGCGCCGAACTCCGCGCTCATCTATCCCTCGCCTCGCTGTGGTGCGGACAGCATGCCTCATGGTCCCACCATCCTGCGCATCGGGGGTCCGGTGCAGTCAAAAGGTGCAGGTGGGACGAGGGGTACGAGAGGTGTGAGAGGTACGGATGCGCCGGTAGGGGTCAGCGGGGTGCGAGACCGTACAGGGCGTACTCGACGAGGGTGTCGGTGTAGTCGTAGGAGATCGGGCCGGTGTACTGGAGCCAGCGCTGGGCGAGCGGGGAGATGAAGAACTCCAGGGCGATGCGCGGGTCGATCCCGGGGCGGACCTGGCCTGCCTCCTGGGCGGAGCGCAGCCGGTCGACGTACAGCTGGATGTTGGGTTCCATCAGGGCGCTGGTGAACCTCCGGCCGGCCTCCTCGTCGACCACGCCCTCGGCGGCCAGGGCGCGGGCGGGCGCCTCGAACCGGGGATCCTTCAGCTGGTCGACGGTGGCCCGCAGCACGGCCTTGATGTCGGCGGCGAGGTCTCCGGTGTCCGGGATGGCGTACGGCTCCTGGTCCGACGCGCCCGCCTCCCGCGCGGACTGCTCGCCGAGGTCGAGGAACGCCTCCAGCAGGACGTCGGCCTTGGAGCCCCACCAGCGGTAGATGGTCTGCTTGCCGACGCCGGCGCGGGCGGCGATCCCCTCGATGGTGGTCCTGGGGTAGCCGACCTCGCCGACGAGGGCGAGGGCGGCTTCGTAGATCGCGCGGCGGGACTTCTCGCTGCGGCGGGCGGTGTCGGGGGCGGCCTTGGCGGGCTTGGTGACCATGGGTCGACGGTACCAAGCCCATGAGACGGGGCGTCTCGCCAATGGGCCCGGCGGGCTCGGGCGGGCCCGTGGGCTCAGGCCGGCTCTCCCGGGTAGCGCACCCCGATCCGCTGCCGGGCCGTGTCCAGGGTGCGCATCACGGCGAGGGTGCCGTCGAGCGGGACGAGCGGGGACTCGGTCTCGCCGGCCCGCAGCGCGCGCATGACCTCGCGGGCCTCGTGCCGGAGGGTGGTGCGGGAGCCGTCGGCCGGGTCGGCGGTGAACTCCTCGGGGTCGCGGCCGGCGCGGTGCAGCACGAACCGGTCAGGGTGGAAGAAGCCGGACGGGATGTCGATCCGGCCGCGCGAGCCGGTGACCGAGGCGGTGGTCCCGGTGCCGCCGGTCACCGAGCAGTGCAGGGCGGCCAGCGCGCCGGAGTCCCAGGACAGGGCGAGCGCGGTCTGGAGGTCGACGCCCTCGGCGGAGAGCACGGCCTGCGCGGAGATCCCGGCCGGCTCGCCGAGCAGCAGGTGGGCGAAGGAGACCGGGTAGACGCCGAGGTCGAGCAGGGCGCCGCCGCCCTGCTCGGGGTCGCGCAGCCGGTGCGAGGGCGGAAAGGGGCCCTCCAGGCCGAAGTCGGCCTGGACGGTGCGGACGTCACCGATCGCGCCGTCGTCGACGAGGGCCTTCAGCCGGCGGACGACCGGGTTGCAGTACATCCACATGGCCTCCATCAGGAAGCGGCCCTCCTGCCGGGCCAGCGCGACGAGTTCCCCGGCCTCGCGCACGTTCAGCGTGAACGGCTTCTCGCACAGCACGGCCCGCCCTGCCTCCAGGCAGAGCCCCGCGGCGGCCCGGTGGGCGGAGTGCGGGGTGGCGACGTAGACGACATCGATGTCCGGGTCCCGGGCGAGCGCCTCCCAGTCGCCGTAGGCCCGGGGGATCCCGAACCGCTCGGCGAACGCCCGCGCGGAGGTCTCGGTGCGCGAGGCGACCGCCACGACCTCCGCGTCCGGCAGGTCGATCAGGTCCGCCGTGAACGCGGCGGCGATCCCGCCGGTCGCCAGGATTCCCCACCGCACCGTGTCCGTCGTCATGTCCCGCCCGTCCTCGCGCCCGTACCAGCAGTCTGTTCGAGCTGAGAGCATAGGTGCCGCAGATGTCGGAGAGGGAGGGGCTGCCTGATGCCCGAGGGCGGGGCGATACCCGAGGTGACGCAGGTGGCTGTGGTGCCGCCGTCGCGTGCGCGACGGCGGACGGGGCTGCTCGTCACCCTGGTCCTGGGCGGGCTGACCGCGACTCCCCCACTGTCGATGGACATGTACCTGCCGGCGCTGCCGGAGGTCACCCGCCAGTTGCACGCGCCCGCCGCGACCGTCCAGCTCACCCTGACCGCCTGTCTGGCCGGGATGGCGCTGGGGCAGCTGGTGGTGGGCCCGATGAGCGACCGGTGGGGCCGGCGGCGGCCGCTGCTCGCCGGGCTCGTGGTGTACGTCCTGGCGACCGCGCTGTGCGCGCTCGCCCCGACCGTGGAGCTGCTGGTCGCCTTCCGTCTGGTGCAGGGGCTCGCGGGCGCGGCCGGGATCGTGATCGCGCGGGCCGTCGTCCGCGACCTGTACGACGGCGTGGCGATGGCCCGGTTCTTCTCCACGCTCATGCTGATCTCCGGGGTCGCGCCGGTGGTGGCGCCGCTGATCGGCGCGCAGATCCTGCGGGCGACGGACTGGCGGGGTGTGTTCGTACTGCTCACGGCGGTGGGGCTGGCGCTGGCCGGGCTGGTGTGGGCGCGGCTGCCGGAGACGCTGGAGCCCGCCGACCGGCACGCGGGCGGGGTCGGGGAGGCGCTGCGCTCGATGCGCCGGCTCCTCGCCGACCGGCGTTTCACCGGCTACATGCTGACCGGCGGCTTCGCCTTCGCGGCGCTCTTCGCGTACATCTCGGCCTCGCCGTTCGTGGTGCAGGAGATCTACGGCGCCTCCCCGCAGACGTTCGGTCTGCTGTTCGGCGCGAACTCGGTGGGCCTGGTCGTGGTCGGGCAGATCAACGGCAAGGTGCTGGTGGGCCGGGTCCGGCTGGACCGGGTGCTGGCGGCCGGGCTGACGGTGATCGCGCTGGCCGCCGCCGCCCTGCTGCTGATGTCGGCCGGGGTGTTCGGCGAGATCGGGCTGGCCCCGGTGGCGGCCGCGCTGTTCGTGCTGATGTCCGCCATGGGCGTGACGCTGCCCAACGCGCAGACCCTCGCCCTGATGCGGGTCCGGCACTCGGCGGGGTCCGCCTCCGCGCTCCTCGGGACGTCGTCGTTCCTCATCGGCGCGATCGCCTCCCCGCTCGTCGGGATCGCCGGGGAGCGCACCGCCGTCCCGATGGCCGTCGTCCAACTGGCGGCGGCACTGGTGGCGCTGGCCTTCTTCGTGGGAATGTGCCGTCCCTGGACAACGGCGGGGGCGGAAGGAGCAGGGAACTGAGCGCACCGAGACTGCGCGTCGACACCCCGGAACGGGCCGGGCTCGACCCCGAGGAAACGCGCCTTCTGGTGCGCGATGTGGCGGACCTCACCGCAGGTGACCGGCCGTGGGCGCCGGGCGCCGTCGTGGTCGCCGGGCGCGGCCCGGTGATCGCCGTGCAGGAGGCGGTGGGCTGGGCGGTGCGGTACTCGGCCTACGACCCGAAGGCCGACGCCGGGGTGGAGCTGCCGGCGGCGCGGCGGGTCCCGACGACCGTCGACACACCCTTCGACCTGGCCTCCCTCACCAAACTGTTCACGTCCGTCGCGGCGGTGCAGCAGATCGAGCGCGGCACGCTCGGCATCGACGCGCGGGTCGGCGCGTATCTGCCGGACTTCCGTGCGGCCGCCGCCCACGACATCACCGTCCGCCAGCTGCTCACCCACACCTCCGGGCTGCGTCCCGAGCTGCCGCTGTACTCGTACGCGGACGACGCCGAGCGGCTGGACGTGCTGCGCGCGGAGGCGCCGGTGGCCGAGCCGGGCACCTACCGGTACTCCGACCTGAACATGCTGCTCCTCCAGCATCTCCTGGAGCGGCTCACCGGCCGCACCCTGGACGTCCTGGTGCACGGCGGGATCACCCGGCCGCTGGGCATGACGGCGACCGGCTTCGGGCCCTGCCCCGGCGCGGCGGCCACCGAGGACCAGCGGCGGCCGTGGGGCAAGGCGGACCGGGGGATGCTGCGGGGGGTGGTGCACGACGAGAACGCCTGGGCGCTGGGCGGCGTGGCCGGTCACGCGGGCCTGTTCTCCACCGGCCGCGATCTGGCGGTGTTCTGCCGCACGCTGCTGGCGGGCGGCTCCTACGGCCCCGCGCGCATCCTCGGACCGGACTTCGTGGAGCTGCTGCTGACCCCGCCCGGCCTGGGCTTCGCGGTGGACCAGCCGTGGTTCATGGGCGAACTGGCGGGTGAGGGCGCGGCCGGTCACACGGGCTTCACGGGGACCTCGCTGGTCCTGGACCCGGCGACGGACACGTTCGTGGTGCTGCTGGCGAACACGGTGCATCCCGTCCGCAGACAGCCGGACAGCGCGCCGCGGGCGCTGGTGGCGACGCGGATGGCCATGGCGGTGCGGTGACGGCGGTCCGCACGGCACCGGGCGCCTCGTAAAATCACCGGGTGAACGTCTCCGTATCCACCGCCGAGACCCTCCGCGCCGCCCTCGGAGAGCTCCTCGACGGCCTCCCGCCCCGCCAGGCCGCGCAGGCCGTGGAGCGGCTCATCGCCAACTACCGGGGGGCCACCCCCACCGACGCCCCGATCCTGCGCGACCGCGCCGACGTGGCCGCGTACGCCGCGTACCGGATGCCGGCGACCTTCGAGGCGGTGCGGTCGGCGCTGGAGGCGTTCGCGGACGCGGCGGCGGACTGGACGCCGGGCAGCCATGTGGACGTCGGCGGCGGCACGGGCGCGGCGACCTGGGCGGTCGGCGCGACCTGGGCGGGGACGCGCCCGGTGACCGTCCTCGACTGGTCGGAGCCGGCGCTGGCGCTGGGCCGTGAGGTCGCCGCCGCGAACCCGGCCCTGAGGGACGTGCGCTGGCAGCGCGCCCGGATCGGCTCGTCGCTGGAGCTGGAGAGCACCGACCTGGTCACCGTCTCGTACGTGCTGAACGAGCTGGCCGCCAGCGACCGCGCCGCTCTGGTGGACGCCGCCGCGGCGGCCGCGCGGGCCGTGGTGATCGTGGAACCGGGCACCCCGGACGGCTACGCCCGGATCATCGAGGCCCGCGGCCGGCTGGTCGCCGCCGGTTTCCGCATCGCCGCGCCCTGTCCGCACAGCGCGGCCTGTCCGATCGTGCCCGGCACGGACTGGTGCCACTTCTCCGCGCGGGTCAGCCGCTCCTCCCTGCACCGCCAGGTCAAGGGCGGCTCGCTGCCGTACGAGGACGAGAAGTTCTCCTACGTCGCCGCCGCCCGCTTCCCCGTCTCCCCCGCCCCCTCCCGGGTGGTGCGGCGGCCGCAGATCCGCAAGGGCCAGGTGCTCCTCGACCTGTGCGGGGCCGAGGAGCTGCTGGAGCGGACGACGGTGACGAAGAAACACGGCGACCTGTACAAGGCGGCCCGAAACGCCGACTGGGGCGACGCCTGGCCGCCGGAGGGTTCCTAGGCCGGCTCCAGCCCCTGGTCGCCGACCCTGGTCACGAAGGACGCGGCCGTGCCGATCGGGGCGCCCTGGGTGGTGACGTACGGGACGGTCTTGAAGTCGGCGCGGGCGAGGTCGCGGGCGAGGGCGACGGTGACGTAGCCGCGCTGCCCGTTGTAGAACCGCAGGTGCGGGTTGGCGGTCAGGTAGGTGTTCCAGTTCGCGGGCTTCTCCGCGCCGTTGCGGCCGCTGGCGATCGACGTGGCCACGATCTCGGTGCCGAGCGTGCGGGAGTCCGGGTCGTCGAAGTCGTCCTTGATGTCGAAGGCGTACCCGACGTGCACATCGCCGGTGAGGACCATCAGGTTGTCGACACCGGCCGCCCGCGCGCCGTCCAGGACGCGGCGGCGGGAGGCGCGGTAGCCGTCCCAGGCGTCCATGGACAGTTTGGCGACCGGGTTCAGGTCCAGCTTCCGCTGGGAGAAGGTGACCTGCTGCGGGACGACGTTCCACAGCGCCCGTGAGGCGCGCCAGCCGTCGAGGAGCCAGCGCTCCTGGCCGGCGCCGGTCATGGTGCGTGCCGGGTCGTCGATGTCGGGTCCTGGCAGCTGCGCGCCGTCGCCGTAGGCCTGGTCGGAGCGGTACTGGCGGGTGTCGAGGACGTCGAACTGGGCGAGGTCGCCCCAGTGGAGGCGGCGGTACAGGCGCATGTCGGGGCCGTCGGGAAGGTGCGGCCGGCGCAGCGGCTGGTTCTCCCAGTAGGCGCGGTAGGCCGCGGCGCGGCGCAGCAGGAACTCCTCCGGCGGGACGTCATTTTCGGGGGTGTCGTCGGCGTAGTTGTTCTCGGTCTCGTGGTCGTCCCAGGTGACGACGAAGGGATGCGCGGCGTGCGCGGCCATGAGGTCGGGGTCGGACTTGTAGAGGGCGTACCGCAGGCGGTAGTCCTCCAGGGTGACCGTCTCGCGGTTGAACACGTCGGGCAGGGTGCGGTCGGTGTAGTTGCGGTTGTTGCCGGTCGCGTTGATCGCGTACTCGTACAGGTAGTCGCCGAGGTGGAAGACCATGTCGACGTCGTCCTGGGCGAGGTGGGCGTAGGGCGTGTAGTAGCCGTCGGCGTAGGCCTGGCAGGAGACGGCGGCGAGGGTGAGGGCCGAGGTCCTGGCGTGCGGGGCGGGCGCGGTGCGGGTGCGGCCGGCGGGGCTGGTCCAGGCGCCGGTGCGGAAGCGGTAGTGGTAGACGCGGCCGGGGGCGAGGTGGCCGACCTCGACATGGACGGTGTGGTCGAACTCGGGGTGCGCGGTGGCCGTGCCGCGTCTGACGACCCGCCGGAAGTTCTCGTCGTGGGCCAGTTCCCAGTGGACGGCGACGCGTTCGGCGGGCAGTCCGCCGTCGGGCTGGTACGGGGCGGGGGCGAGGCGGGTCCAGAGCAATACGGAGCCGGGCAGGGGGTCGCCCGAGGCCACGCCGAGGGTGAAGGGGTCGTCGGTGATGCGGGCGGGGTCGAGTTCGGCGGCGGCCGCGGTGCCGGCGGCCGGCAGGTTGACGGCGAAGGCGAGTGCGGCGGCGGCGCCGGTGACGGTGAGGAAGCGGCGGCGGCTGGGGGCACCCCCTCTGGGGGACCGCCGGGCGGCTTCGCGGAGTTCGGGGGCGTGCGGGGACTGGCGTGCTGCGGGTGTCATTCCGGTCCTCCCCTGAGAAATGGATGCAGGAGGCATTGGAGTGGCCGGGAGCGACACGGGAGCGTCACTCGGTTGGCGCGTACACAACAGTCGGATGACGGACCGGCATGTTCCGCATGGCGGACAACGACTTCCGGCCTGCCGTACGCTGCGCACCCATGGACGCGTTGAGGAACACGAAGGTCGCGGTGGTCACGGGCGCGGGGTCGGGCATCGGCCGCGCGGTGGCGGTGGAACTGCTGCGCACGGGCTGGTCGGTGGCGCTGGCGGGGCGGCGGGCCGCGACCCTGGAGGGGACGGCCGCACTGGTGCCCGAGGGCGCGAGTCTCGCCGTACGGACGGACGTCTCGCGCCCGGAGGACGTCGCGGCGCTCTTCACCGCCGTACGCGACCGCTTCGGTCGGCTGGACCTGCTGTTCAACAACGCCGGGACGTTCGGGCCCGGCGGCGTGCCGTTCGAGGAACTCCCCTACGACGCCTGGCGGCACGTGGTCGACACCAACCTCAACGGGGCGTTCCTGTGCGCGCAGGAGGCGTTCCGGCAGATGAAGGAGCAGGAGCCGCGCGGCGGACGCATCATCAACAACGGCTCGATCTCGGCCCACGCGCCCCGCCCGCTGTCGGCGCCCTACACGGCGACCAAGCACGCCCTGACCGGGCTGACGAAGTCCCTCTCCCTGGACGGGCGGGCGTACGGCATCGCGGTCGGGCAGATCGACATCGGCAACGCGGCCACCGACATGACGGCCCGGATGCAGACGGGCGCGCTCCAGGCCAACGGCGAGATCGCGCCGGAACCGGTGATGGACGTCGCCGACGTGGCGCGCACGGTGCGGCACATGGCGGAACTGCCGCTGGAGGCGAACGTGCAGTTCGCGACGGTCCTGGCGACGGCGATGCCGTACATCGGGCGCGGCTGAGGCGGACCCCGGATCGTCAACCCCTCAACCTACACAACCGGAATTTGGCCATCCGCACCATTGCGGCCGGTAGCGGACTTATGCTCAACTCTCCTCCACAAGAACTTCACACTTGGGGCGTGAGCACTCCGCTCCCTGGGCCACACCGAGGGGGGAGGGCAGCCGTCCCACAGCACCGGGTGGGGGTGGACCTCGCATGGGACCGCGAGGTACGCACCGGGGCCGTGGGACGGCTGCCGCACCATCAGTCCGCCGACGGACCGCGCCCCGCACGGCGCCGGCGCAGGGCGTACGCCCCGGCCGCCAGCAGCGCCGCCGCTCCCCCGGCGCCCGCCGCCCCGCCCCAGCCACCGCCGTGCTGCGTCGTCACCGTCGCCGCCTCCACCGGGCCCGCCGACGGTGACGCGCTCGCCTCGCGCTCACTCAACGGCTCCACCAGCGCCCCCACCCCCTGTGCCGAACTCCCCTCGCCGAAGCCCCAGTCGAGCAGCGCCGCCGTCTCCTCGTAGACCGCGTTGTGGCCGCTGGCCGGATGCAGCACGGTGACCAGCAGGGTCCGCCCGCCACGGGTGGCGGCACCGGTGAACGTGTTGCCGGCATGGCTGGTGTAGCCGTTCTTCACCCCGATCACGCCCTTGTACGGCGTCACCCCGTACGTCCCCGAAAGCAGCCGGTCGGTGTTCTCGATCCGGAAGGTCCTGCCGCCCCCGGCCGGGAAGTCGGCGGCCCTGGTGCCGCAGTAGGCGCGGAAGTCGGCGTCCCTCAGGCCGTGCCGGGCGAACAGGGTGAGGTCGTAGGCGGAGGACAGCTGGCCGGTGTGGTCGTAGCCGTCGGGGCTGACCACCCGCGTGTCGAGGGCCTGGAGGTCGGCCGCCTTCGCCTGCATCTCGGCGACGGTCCGCGCGACCCCGCCGTTCATCAGGGCGAGGACGTGCACGGCGTCGTTGCCTGAGCGCAGGAACACGCCCTGCCACAGCTGCTCGACGGTGTAGGTGAGGCCGGGCCTGACGCCGACGAGGCTGGAGCCGGCGGGGATGTCGGCGAGGTCGGCGGCGGTGACGGTGTAGCGCTCGGTGCGCTCGAACTTGGCCAGCAGGGTGTCCGCGAACAGCATCTTCAGGGTGGAGGCGGGCGCGAGCCGCCGGTGCGCGCGGTAGGAGGCGAGCACCGTGCCGCTGTCGTGGTCGGCGAGCAGCCAGGCGCGGGCGGTGAGCTTCTTCGGCAGGCCGGAGGGAAGAGCCGCCTGGACGCCGTCACGGGCGAGCCGGGCGCCACCGATCACCGTGCCCGTCGTGGCGGCCGCGGGAGCGGCAAGGGCCAAGGGCGCGAGCGCGGTGAAGGACAGCAGGGACCGCCGGGAAGGGCGTGAGAATGCGTGCACGGCGGGACCGTACAAGGGGATCCTGTGGGCTCCACACACCGAGATCCACGACCAGCCAACCCCTTTCACCTGGGAAAACCCCCTCGACAGCTTAGGAATGAGCTGTCTGACGGAATTCTGATCCAGGCGCCCGGAATCGCTCCTCATTCTCAGTCCTTACACATCTTTTACTCAGTCGGGCTCAAAGGTTTCTCCCTAGTTTTTGGGCACCGCGCCCACAGCGGGCGCCAAGAACCTTCGAGGAACGGGATGTTTGGCATCTATCTCAAGCGCGAGCTGGGCCGGCGCAAGAAGGCGGCCCTGGTCATCGCTCTGGGTCTGGCGCTCGGTATCGCGCTGGTCATCACCGTCAACTCGGTGTCGGCCGGTATGACGCAGGCGCAGGACAAGGTCCTGCAGTCGCTGTACGGCCTCGGCACCGACATGACGGTCACCAAGGCACGCACGGCGCCCACCGGCAACAGCTCCGGTCAGCCGAGATTCGAGTTCGACGCCAAGTCGAACGACGACGACACCGAGCAGAGCTCGGACCGGGTGATGACACAGGGAGGTCAGGCCCTGAAGTCCTCGCTGGTGACGAAGGTCGCCGACCAGAAGGGTGTGGCGGCCGCGGTCGGCGCGCTCACCCTGAACGTCACCAAGGTCGACGGCTCCTTCACCCAGGGCAAGGCGCAGTCCTCCACCGGCGGGAGCGGCAGCGACCAGGGCGGCCCCGGCGGCGGCCAGGGCAGCGGCTCCACCGCGGCCCCGCAGGTACAGGGCGGCGGCGCCTCCTTCGACGTGAACTCCTACTCCGTGGCCGGTGTCGACGTCACGAACCAGGACCTCGGCCCGCTGGCCGGCTCGAAGATCACGTCGGGCAAGACGTTCACCTCGGCGCAGACCAACGCGAAGGTCGCGGTCGTCAGCAAGTCGTACGCCAAGGAGAACTCGTACAAGGTCGGCAAGACCTTCAAGGTCTCCGGCACCAAGTACAAGATCATCGGTATCGCGACGCCGGAGAGCAGCGAGTCCACCACCGACGTCTACCTGCCGCTGAAGCAGGCGCAGACCCTCGCCGACGCCAAGAACCAGGTCACCACGATCTACGTCAAGGCGACCGACTCGAAGCAGATCGACAGCGTCAAGGCGACCATCCAGAAGAACATCTCCGGTACGACGGTGACGACCTCCGCCGACCTGGCCGAGACCGTCTCCGGCTCGCTCTCCACCGCCTCGAACCTCGCCACCAGCGTCGGCAAGTGGCTGTCGATCGCCGTGCTCGCCGCCGCGTTCCTGGTGGCCGCGCTGCTCACCTCCTCGGCGGTGTCCCGCCGGGTGCGTGAGTTCGGCACCCTGAAGGCGCTGGGCTGGCCGAGCCGCCGGGTGACCCGGCAGGTCGTCGGCGAGTCCATGGTCAACGGCCTGCTCGGCGGCGCCCTCGGTATCGCGCTCGGCCTGGCGGCCGCCTACACGGTGACCGCGATCAGCCCCACCCTCACGGCCGAGATGGGCAGCACCGGCGGTGGCGGCGGCATGGGCGGCGGCCCCGGCGGGGGCGGCGGCCCGGGCCAGCAGTCGGCGTCCAACACGATGGAGATCGCCCTCTCCGCCCCCGTCTCCGTCACCACCATCGCCCTCGCGGTGGGCCTGGCGGTGGCCGGCGGCCTGATCGCCGGTGCGATGGGCGGCTGGCGGGCGTCCCGGATGCGTCCGGCGGACGCGCTGCGCAGCGTGTCGTAACCCCCCTCCAGCAGGGGCGCCGCCTCCACTCCCCCCGGAGGCGGCGCCCCGCCCCTCTTCTTCACTCCACACGGCTACGGAGCTACCCATGTACAGACTGACCGGCGTCACCAAGCGCTACACACGGGGCAAGGAGACCGTCGAGGCGCTGCGCGGCATCGACCTCACCATCGAGGACGGCGACCAGCTCGCCATCCAGGGCCCCACCGGCGGCGGCAAGTCGACGCTGCTCCAGATGATCGGCGGCCTGGACCGCCCGTCCGAGGGCAGCGTCGAACTGGACGGCGTCGACCTCGCCCGCATCAGCGAGGCGAAGCTGACCCGGATGCGCGCGGAGAAGATCGGCATCATCTTCCAGTCGTTCAACCTCATCCCGACGCTCACCGCGCAGGAGAACGTCGAGACCGCCCTCGTCCCGCTCGGCGTGAAGCCGGCGGAACGCCGCGAACGCGCGGCGGAGGCGCTGCGTTCGGTGGGCCTGGGCGAGCGGCTGAGCCACGCGCCGTCGGAGCTGTCGGGCGGTCAGCAGCAGCGCGTCGCGATCGCCCGCGCGCTGGTCAAGAAGCCGAAGGTGCTGCTCGCCGACGAGCCGACCGGCAACCTCGACGAGGGCACCCGCGACGACATCATGGGCCTGCTGGAAGGCCTGTGGCACGAGTACGGGCTGACCTTCATCATGGTCACCCACGACTCGTCGATCGCGAAGAAGGCCCCTCGTCTGGCCACCATCAAGGCGGGCCTGATCACGCTGACCGAACAGGGCGCCGGGCAGGCGTACCCCCGGCAGCGGCAACAGCAGCCGTACGCCGAGCAGGGCACACAGGGTTACGGCGACCAGGGCTACGGCGTCCAGGGGTACTGAGCCCACGGGCACGCGGGCACACCCGCTCGGGAGAACGTCGGGCACGCGGGCACGCGGGCCCTCGGGCACGCCGCACAGGGGCCGCTCACCGGGGACGACGGTGAGCGGCCCCTGTGCGCGCTACGCCTGGCCGGTCTCGAACCGCGCGATGTGACCGTCGTCCGTGACGTCGAAGTGCCACCGGGTGCGCATCTCGCCCCAGGTGTCGTTGCGGTAGTCGACGACGAGGTCACGGCCGCCGTTGGACTCCTTGACGACCTCCATGTGGCCCCGGGAGGCGAAGATCTCCTGGTCGATCCACTGGTCGAGGTCACGGTCGGAACCGTCGTCCGACATGGTCGCGTCCGAGGCGAGCAGGCTCTTGAAGCCGCCCTCGTCATGGGCGTTGACGGCGATGACGAAGGCTCGGACGGCCGGGTCGGTGAGTTTTCCGGTCTGGATCGTCATACGGGCCAGCCTCACACCGCCTCCCGGCCCCCGCCACCCGAACGGCGCCCAGGAGGGGCTGGTCCGGCGGGGAAGGTGCGACGGTGGAGACACGTGGGGTGTCCCCTTCCGTCCTCCGCCCGTCCTCCGCCTGTCCTCTGCCCATGGAGTCACCGTGACCTGTTACGACCGACGTGATATCGGCCTGCTGCTGCTCCGGCTCGGCGCCGGCGGAGTGCTCGTCGCGCACGGCACACAGAAGCTGTTCGGCTGGTTCGGTGGCCACGGCCTGGAAGGGACCGGCCAGTTCATGGAGTCCATCGGCTACGCCCCCGGCAAGGCCAGCGCCACCGCGGCGGGCCTGGCGGAGGCCGGCGGCGGCACCCTGCTCGCGCTGGGCCTGGCCACCCCGGCGGCGGGCTCGGCGGCGGCCGGCGCGATGGCAGGCGCGTCCGCCGTCCACGCCCCCAACGGCTTCTTCAACGCGGAGGGCGGCTACGAGTACGCGGCCACCCTGGGCCTGACCGCCGCCGGCCTCGCCATCACCGGCCCCGGCCGCCTCTCCCTGGACCACGCCCTGGGCCACACCGTCGACCAGCGCTGGATGGTCCCCACCGCCCTCGGCGTGACGGCGGCGGTCACGGCGGTGGTGGTCGGGATGCGGAACCGCCGCCTGCGGAAGCGGGAGGAGGGGGAGCAGGAGGCGTTGTTCGACTGAGGGGTGGGGTGGGGTGGTTGTCCGGGCGGGGGGCTTGTCCGGACGGGTGGCATGTGGGACGGGTGGCGTCCGGGACCGTTGGCATCCGGGACCGGTGGTGAGGCGGTCGTCGGGGCCGGGATCGACGCAGGATCACCCGATCGGGCGAGGAATCAAGGATTCCACCGACTCCGCCAACCTCAGGCCATAGCCTCCTGGACCATCGGGTCCTTCGGGGGGTTGCGTGATCGAGAAGATCGTGGTCGGTGTCGCCGTGACGCTGCTCGGATACATCGGCCGGATCGTTCTGCGGAACCGCCGTCAGCTGTCCCTGCTGAGACTGCTCCTCACGCCCCGCCGTCGGATGCGGGTGTCGGTGGCCGTGCTCCTGCGCCTGCACGACGAGGACCACTACGTCCTCTTCGACTCCCCCACCCGGCCGAGCGGGTTCGGACCGCCCGGCGGAGTCGTGAAGTACCACGACACGGACCGGGCCCGCCTCGAGAAACTCGGCTTCGAACCCGAGAGCCGTACCCACGACACGATGAAGCACGACCTGAGGGGCTTCCTCAGAGCCGCGTCGATTCCCGGCTTCGCCCGCTGGCTGCACCACGGCGCGGGCCGGGAGCCTTCGACGGAGTGCCTGCGCCGCGAGATCGTCGAGGAACTCGGCGAGGTCGGCCACCCCGAACTGGCCCCGCTCGCCGGGGCCGTGAGCTTCTCGCTGCTGCGCAGAGTGGTCGACGGCCCGTTCAAGGTCGTCCCCGGTGAGGACTACCGGCAGATCCGGTTCATCGAGGTGTACGACCTGCTGCTCGACCGCCCCGAGGCGACCGAACTGCGCACGGCGCTGCTCGCCCTGGCCGGGACGCCGGAGAGCGCCCATGTGATCGGTGCGACCCGGCAGGACATCGTCCGCGGCCGGTCCGGCCTCCATCAGGTCCTTCCCCAGTCCGCCTTCCTCATCGGGGACCGCCGCGAGAACGGCGACATCCAGCCCGTGCGCTGACCGCGCCGCGACCGGCCCCTCCCGCAACGTACAGAGGCAACATCCCCTTGAACGCTGACCCGTTGGCCCTTCTCCACGCCGAGGCCACCGGCCTCAACATCGATCTCACACCGGACCTGCTCGGCCGGGCCATGGCCCCCCTGGACGAGGGACTCCTCGCCCGGCTCCTGGACCCGCGGACCTCGGCCACCACGGTCGCCGAGGTCTGGAACGCCGCCTACAACAACACCGCCCTCGCCCCGGACAGCGCGGTCGTCGTCTGCCTCGCGGTGCGCCACGCGCTCAGGCCCGGCGCCGCCGTGCTCCAGCGGCACCTGGGCACCCTGCGCTGGAAGGCGACCTGGTGCCACGTGCACCTGTTCCTGGCGGGCTCGCTCTACCAGCACGCCAAGGAACTGATGGGCCGGGGGCGGGGAGACCTCGTCCGCCCGATGCTCATGGAGGCCCTGCGCTGCTGGGACGTCGTCGAGCCGAACGACGGCCATCTGGCGGGCGGCCGGCCGGGCTGCATCTGGCGGGGGATGCGCGGGGTCACCCGTCTCGTCCTCGCCCGTCAGGACCCGGACCCCTTCCCGCTGCTGCGAGGTGCGCGGGTCGACCTCCGGCTCGCCGAGGAACGCGGGGACACCAGCCCGGAACACTTCGCGTTCCTGCTGGAGGTGCTCTACCGGCTGGCCCCCGACCCCGCGGAGACCGGCGGCACGTGGGACGAGGCCGACCGGCTCGTCGAACGCGCACGGGCCCATGTCGACGACAACTTCGCCTGGCTGTGCGCGCTCGGCGAACTGCACCTGCGCAAGGCCCAGTCGGTGACGCACGGCGAGGACGGGCCGCCGCCCGGCGAGAGCGCCGCGCTCGCACCGGGCACCGAGCCCGCGACCGAGCCCGAGCCCGCCGACCCGGACCCGGTGCTCGCCCGCCGAACCGCCGCGTTGGGGGCGTACGAGCACGCCCTCGACCACTTCCGTCACGCGCGGGAACAGGCCACCGGACAGGAGCACCCCGCCCGCCTCGTCATGCTGCGCCACAACCACGGAGTCGCCCGCGCGGGCATCGCCCGCAGCCTCCAGGCGCTCAAGCGGACCGACGAAGCCCGCGAGCACTACGCGTCCGCACTCGACGACCTGCGCTGGAGCGCCACCCACCACAACCCGGTCCAAGGCTCCGCCTTCCCCTCCGCGCTCCTCGACTTCGGCCTGTACCTGTACCGCGCCCGGGACTTCGCCGCGGCGCACGCGCACGCCGAGGAGGCGCACGGCGTCTGCGCGGCCACCCCTGGCGTGCTCCCCGAGGAGCGGCACCGCCTGGCCGGCGAACTGTGGCGGGCCGCCGCCCTGCGCGGGCTCTGGCCGTGGACGGAGACATCGTCCGAGGAGATCCCGGAACCGGACGACGCGTCCGCCCCCGACCCGGCCGAGGTGCGGACGAGACTCGACGCCCTGCTGGCCGCGGAGCCGGCCGATCTGCTGTCGGCCGTGCCCCTCGTGCAGTCGGCCCGGCTGCTCATCGCGCTGGGCGAGGCGGCCGAGGACCTCACGCGGATCCGTGCCGCGCTGGCCACCCTGCACGACCTGCGGGAGACGGCGCACCGGGACAACCGGTCCTGGCTGTCCACCCGACTGGGCATGCTGTACGGCCAGTTGGACCGCCTGTGCCGGTCGGCGGACGTGCCCGAGGCCGCACCGGAGAACCTGCTCGCCCGGGCCTACGCCTGCTTCGGCGATGCCGTCGTCGAGGCGACCGAGCGCCGCCGGAGCATCGAGTTCGGTCTCGGCAGGGCGGCACTGCACCACGCCAAGGCCCTGCTCGCCGACGAAGGGGCGTCGGAGGCCGCCGCCCTGCTCCTGCACGAGGCGCGGGACGTCCTGCTGGTGTGCCTCGACGAGCCGGCCGCGACCGATCCCGTGGCCGCCGGGACCGACGTACCGCCGGCCTCCGGGGAAACGGCGCCCGCACCCGGCGAACGGCCGCTGGTCCGTGGGCGCGTGGCCAGCCATCTCGGCGAGACCTGTCTGCGCCTGCACGCGCTGACCCGCGACGACACGCATCTGCGGGAAGCCGTCGGCTGGTTCGAGACGGCCCTCGCGGACGGCGACGCCGCGGGCAACGTCCAGGGCATGCTGGGTGACGCGTATCTGCGCCTGGCCCGCGCCGGTGGCGAGCACGACCTGCGCACCGCGCTCGCGCTCAAGGCGGGGGCCCGCGAGGCGGGTGACCGGTCCCGGGAGAACCTCAGCGTCTCGGCGGCCGGCCACCACAGGCTCTGGCGATCGACCCGGGCACCCGAGGAGTTCACCACGGCGGTCGGTCTGGCGCTCCAGGCCTGCGTCCTGTCCCCGGACTGGCCCTGGCCGCTGCTGCAACTCGCCGACATGGCGGGCGCGCCGGCCGCCGTCCGGTCGACGGCGAAGCCGCCGTGGGAGACGGACGGGGCGACGGTGTCCGAGGTCACGGCCGCGGACGCGGAACACCTCCACGAGGCCGTGCGCGCCGGTGACCAGGGCCGGCTCCACGAGCGGGCGGCCCGGACGGCCGTCCACTCCCGGGCCTTCCGGCAGGCGGTCCTCGGCGGGCGGTCGAAGACCTTCGTGCTCGACGACCCGCACCGGCTCCTGTCCACGACCCTGGTACTGAAGCCGACCTACCGGTCCGAGGCGGAGACCGAACAGGACCGTCTGGGATCCCTGCGGCGGTACCTGCGAGACACCGGCGCTCCCCACTGGATGCGGCTGCCCGAGGTGCTGGCCCTGGTGGACCTGCCGGCCGGGTGGTCCAGCGAGCGGCAACCGCCCCCGGACACGGCACTCGCCTCCCGCCGCGCCGTGGGCCGGAGCCTCGCCGGCGTCATCGCCGACGCGTACGAGGGCCGAGGCCGGTCCCCGTTCGACAGGGTGACGTACGCGCTGCGGTACCTCGCCCGTATCCATGTGTGGTCGAGCGGGATCACGGACCCGGGCCCCGGCGGGCCGGCGGTCCTGGCACCGGTCGTCGCCGAGCTCGCGAAGCGGGCCGGCCGCCTCCACGTCCCCGACGCCACCGGCCTGGCGCAGCAGTGGGCCGCCGCGACCCCCAGGTGCACACAGGCCCTGCCCGGCAGGGACGCGCACGCCGAGAACTGGCTGATCACGGACACCGGCGACGTGGTCGCCCTGGACCTCGAACCGCACGGCCGTCTGCCGCTGCTCTACGAGGTGGCGCAGCTGATCGAGGACCACGCGGCGCTGAACCTGAAGGACAGCGACTGGCCGGACCGCGAGGCCCTGTGCCGGGTGTACCTGGACGAACTCACGGCCCTGGGCCACCCGGCCACGGTCGCCCCCGCCGACGTACTCCCCGCGTACCAGGCGTTCGCCCTGGTCAGGGCGGTCTTCCTGACGGAGCACCTGACGGCCGGGCCCACGGACGCCACCTCGAATCCGGCGTCGACGGGTTCCCGCCGCTGGTCCGGGCGCCGCCTCACCCACGCCCAGACCCTCCTGCGGCACTGCGCCGACACGGCGACCGAGAAGGAACTACGGGACATCGCCGCACGGCTGGACGGCCTGCTGCCCGGGTGACCGGGGGACGGAAAAGAGCTCCGGCCGGGCCCAGGGGCCGGGTCGGAGCTCTGAGGGCAGACGAGTCGGGCTGTACGCCGGGTTCTGTCGCCCGGTCGCCTCGCGGCGGCCGGGGAGACGGCCATCCATCTAGGGCCGGTGTTGCCACCGGCCTCGTGCGGTCTACCCGCGGACTCGGGCGGGCAGCCCTCGAACGTCCGCGCAGAGCGCTTTTCACGGCGCTCCTTTTGACCTTGCTCCAGGTGGGGTTTACCTAGCTGCCCAGGTCACCCTGGGCACTGGTGGTCTCTTACACCACCGTTTCACCCTTACCGAGGACCGAGGTCCCCGGCGGTCTGCTTTCTGTGGCACTGTCCCGCGGGTCACCCCGGGTGGCCGTTAGCCACCACCCTGCCCTGTGGAGCCCGGACGTTCCTCGGGAAGCCCCCTAAGGGGACTCCACGCGGCCGTCCGCCCGGCTCGTCTGCCGTGTCGACCATGGTACCGGGCGTGCGCCCTTCTTCCGGACCGCGGCCGTTCAGACCGCGGCCGTTCAGAGAGCCCGGCCCTCGGTCCGGCCCTCGGTTCGGTCGTCGGTTCGGTCGTCCGTGCTGTCCGCCGGCCCGCCCGTGGTCCGGCCCTCGGACTCGCCGGCGGCCCGGCGGCCCCCGGGCCGCCTCCCGCCCGCGCCGCCCGCCGTCGCCAGGACCGAGCCCGCCAGGATGAGGGCGAAGGCGGCCAGGATGCCCGCCGTGAGGGGCTCGTCCAGGAACAGGGCGCCCGCTGCCACCGCGACCGCCGGGTTGACGTAGGTGATGACCGTGGAGCGGGTGGGGCCGATCTCCTTGATCAGTTCCAGGAAGGCGACGAAGGCCACCGCCGTGCAGACGGCGCCCAGGGCGGCGAGGGCGGCCAGGACGGAGGGGGCGGGCGTCTGCGCCGGCCAGGTCGCCGCCGCCGCGGGGGCGTAGACCAGGGCCGCCAGGGTCAGGCAGGGGACGATGAGCTGGAGGGTGGGGACGTCCTTGAGCCGGCGGGCGGCTATCAGGGGGGCCGTGGCGTAGCCGACGACCGTGAGCAGCACCTCGCCCAGCGACTTCACGTCCCCTCCCGTCAGGTGCGGGACGGTGAGGACGCCGACGCCGGCCAGCCCCAGGGCGAGGCCGGTGATCCGGCGTGCGCCCAGGACCTCCGCGTCGCCGAGGAAGCGGGCCGCCAGGACGCCGACGATCGGGACGCCCGCGATCAGCAGGCCCGCCGTGGAGCTGGACAGGTGGCGTTCGGCGTCGGTCAGGGTGAACCAGGGGCCGATGATCTCGATGCACGCGAAGGCCAGCATGGGCGCCCAGTGCGCCCGCACGGTCCGGACCAGGCCGCCCTGGCGGATCGCGAAGGGGAGCAGGAGCAGGGCGCCCAGCGCACAGCGCGTGAACACCACCATGGACGGGGAGAGGTCCTCCACCGCCACCTTGATCAGCAGATAGGGGATGCCCCAGACCACTCCCATCAGGGAGAACAGAAACCAGCCGCGTGCAGTCATACGGCGAGTGTCGGTCCCGTCAGTGCCGGGTGTCTTGAACGCTGTTGCGGTAGGCCGCCGGGGTCACGCCGAGCACGCGGCGGAACCAGCGGGTCAGATGGGCCTGGTCGGCGAAGCCCACCAGGGGTGCCACCTCCGCCGGGCGCAGTCCGGCCTCCAGCAGGCCCCGGGCGCGGGTGACCCGGTGCTGGGCGAGCCAGGCGTACGGGGGGATCCCCACCGTCGCACGGAAGGCGCGCAGGAGCTGGTAGCGGGAGAGGCCCAGGTCGGCGGCGAGGTCGGCGAGGCCGGGGGGTGCGAGGAGTTCGTCGGCGAGGCGGTCGCGGACCGTGCGGGCGATGCGGTGGGCGCCGGGCACCCGGTCGTCGGCGGGGCGGGCGGTGGAGTGGCGGCGGGCCAGGGCGGTGAGCAGCCAGGGCAGCCGGGACTCGGCCTCCAGCGGGTCGGGGCAGGTGCTGAGGTCGGTGTGGGCGGCGCGCAGCGCGGCGGCGAGTTCGGGGTCGTCGATCAGCGGTTCGCGGAAGTGCGGCAGGCCGCCGAGGGTGCCCTCGGCGAGCAGGGCGGGGCCGGCGTACAGGGCGCGGTACGCGTAGCCCTCGGTGTCGGTGGCGGGCCCGCCGGTGTGCATCTCGCCCGGGGCGAGGACGACGATGGCGCCGGGGCCGTTGCGGATGTGGCCGCCCCGGTAGTCGATGATCTCGGAGCCGCCGACGCAGACGCCGACCGTGTACTCGTCATGGGCGTGCGGGGCGTAGACGTGCCGGTCGAAGCGGGCGGTCAGCAGGTCGAGGGGCGGACCGCAGCGGCCCAGCCGGGCTCTCGTCCACAACGCCTGTTCACGGCCCACGCCGCTCATCCCGCACCCCCTGCTGTGTTCCTCAGGGTGGAACGCCTACGGGCCCGATTCCATGCCCCGATCCGCGGGTCGTGCATCCCCCGGCCCCGGAAGGGCCGCAGCCATGGGCGGGCTGCGGACCTCGTCGTACGGTCAGCGGCCCGGATCGTCTCGGGCGTGCTGTCCGGCATCGCCCCGCGGTGGCTGTCGGGCGGCTTCCAGCGCCCGCGCCAGCTGCTCGCGGGCACGGCGCTGGATGCCCTCGCTGTCGTGCAGCAGTTCCTCGGTCTCCTCGGGTGTGAGCGGCGAGGGCGGTGGGCCCCCGTCGGTCAGCTCGGCGTAGAGGCTGCGGCAGGCCTGGTCCTCGTCAGGGAATCGCTCCAGCACCGTGCGCATGCCCCGCTGCTGAACGCCCATCACCCACTCACCCGCCTGTTTCTCCAGGTAGAGGCGGTCCTCCGGCCTGGGGCAGCCGGGGGATCCGGGGCAGTCGGCGATCTCGTACAGCCCCGCCGGGACCCCGGCCGCGCTCAGCGCCTCGCACAGCTGGTGACGGTCCATGTCCCGATCCTGCCCTGTCCCCCAGCGCTCAGTTCACCCGCTCCAGATTGCCGCTGCGCACCAGAGTGTTCACTGTCGCGCCGGGCACATCCAGGGCGGGGGGCTGCACATTCGGGCAGTACGGTGTCTTGTACGCGACCGAGGTCACGTACTGCACGCCCTGGCCAGGTTGCTCGAATGCCGGTGCGGTAGGCCCGGCACACACGACGGTGTCCTTCTTCACCCGGTACAGGTGGTAGTTGTAGGGGTACCGCGCGTCCTCGGTGTTGAGACCGGACGGCGGAATCGAGCGTTCCCCGTACTTGGCGCCGGCCGGCGAGAGGAACTTGCCGAACTCATTGCCGAAGCGGTCCAGCAGCTGGCCGGGGTGGAGGGTGACCTCAGCCGCGAGGACATTCCCGCTGTTGTCATGGGCGAAGCCGTTGTCCGGAACCAGGCTGTACTTCCAGTCGCCCTGGCCGAAGTCCCCAGTCGGGTTCCACCACTTGTTGAGGAACTCCACCGGGGTGAGGGGGCCGAACCGGTTGTAGCCGCTCAGGATGCCGCCCAGGACCCCGGTGCGCGGCAGCCTCGCCGGGCCGAACCGCCAGTCGTTGCACACGAATTCCGTGTGTGCGTAGGGGTAGGGCGACGGCACCAGCCCGAGGCAGCGCGTCTTCTCGCCGTCCGCCCCGGGCCGGCGGTTCTGCTGCCCCTGCTTGCCCCCGTCGGCCGCCCGGTCGGACGCCGGCGGCGGGGCGGCGACCGCCGGTGTCAGGGAGCGATCGGCGGGGGACGTCCGCATGTCCACGGCAGCGGACGCGGGAGCGCTGAGCAGAAGGGAACCGGCAAGGCCGGCCGTCGCGGCCACGCTCGCACACCATCGACGGATTGCCACTGATGCCTCCGAAAGATCGAGTCCACGGGGCGTCAGGAGCACCCTGATCCATCACAGAAGTCCCGCCGGGGCGCAGCAACACGGGCGGGCCGAACGGGCTCGCCCGCCACTCGTTCGCCAGAGGCGGCTGCGGCCCTCCCGCCCCGGGCCCGACCGCCCCCGGGCCTGCCCCCGGCACAGGTCCACGTCCGCGTCGCCGGCCCGCGCTTGACCCTGCCGCGACGTCAGGCTTTCTACTGGAGACATGCGGATCGGAGAACTCGCCGAGGCCGTCGGCGTGACCACGCGGACCGTCCGGCACTACCACCACCTGGGGCTGCTGCCCGAGCCCGAGCGGCGCGCCAACGGCTATCGCGACTACTCGCTGCGGCACGCCGTCACCCTCGCCCGGATCCGGCGGCTGACCGAGCTGGGTCTGGGCCTGGCGGAGGTGCGGGACGTGCTCGCGGACGACGCCGGGAAGGACCTCGTCGAGGTGCTGACCGAGCTGGACGAGGATCTGGCCCGGCAGGAGAGGGCGATCCGGGAGCGCCGGGCCCGGCTGCGGGAGCTGCTGGACGTGGAGGAGCTGCCCGCCGAGGGCCCGGTCTCGCCCGAGCTGGCCGCCCTGTTCGCGCGGACGGCGGCCGAGCTGAGCGACTCCCCGATGGCGGCCCGGGACCGTGAGGTGCTCGCGCTGATCGAGACGGCCGCGAGCCCCGAGGAGCGGGAGCGGCTGCTGACGGTGGTGGGCGCGGTCGTGGCCTCGCCGGAGGCGGTGGCCCACGCCAACGAGGCGTACGCGCTGCTCGACGCGCTCGCCGACGCCGGCCCGGACGACCCCCGGGTGGAGACGGCCGCTCGCCGGCTCGCCGAGTGCACCCCGCGCGAGCTGCTCCCCGAGGCGGGGGTCGTCGATGACGACAACAGCTTCCTGCGGGCGCTGTACGCGGACTTCGCCCCGGCGCAGGCGGAGGCGATCCGCCGGACGCTGCGCATCCTCGCGGAGGGGACATGAGAACGGCGGCGGCCCTCGTCCGGCACGAGCTGCGGCTGTTCGCGAGCCTGCTGCGGTGGGCGGCCCGGCGGCCGCACGGGGTCGGGGACGGGCGGGCGTTCGGGTACGCGCGGGGGCAGGGCGCGGTGATGGCCGGGTTCGGGTTCGTGTGCGCCGTCGAGACGTTCACGATGTCCGTGCTGCTGCGCCAGTGGCCCGCCGCGCACCGGGTGGTGCTGGTCCTGGACCTCTACACGCTGTTCGTCGTGGCCGGCCTGTACGCGGCGTCGGCGGTCCGCCCGCACGTCCTGTACGACGACGTCCTGCGCGTCCGCCGGGCCGTCCATGTCGATCTACGGGTCCCGCTGGACCGGATCGCGGCCGTCCGCCGGGAGACGCGCACCACGCACGAGCGCGCCGCCGGTGAGCTGAACCTGCCGGTCGGCTCGCAGACCACCGTCACGCTCGAACTCACCGGGCCGGTCACCCAGGTCACGTTCCTCGGCCGCCGCCGGGAGATCACCCTGATCCGGCTGCACGCCGACGACGCCCGCGCGCTGGCCGGTGCCGTCACGCGGGCACGAACCGGACCGTCGGTCCCGCGGGATCGGCCTCGGTGAGGCGGACGCGCAGCCGCTCGCCGAGGGGCAGGGGGTCGCCGTCGATGCGGCCGATGACGGCCGGGGACTCCAGCTGGACGGTGCCGACGGTGGGCCGGCGCTCGTCCACGTCGACGACGCAGCCGTCGAACTCCTCCCCCACCCGGCCCCCGAGCAGGGCGGCCTCCACGGTGTCGACGCAGGCCCGCTCGACGGCGGCCGCGCGCCGCCCGCCCTCCGCCATCTCCTTCGGCAGCGCGTCCAGCGCGGCCGGCACCCAGTCGGGCGGGGCCTCGCCGGCGACGGCGGCGAGGCACAGGGCGGTGGTGTAGCGGTCGACGAGCCGGCGCAGCGGGGCCGTGCAGTGGGTGTAGGGCGCGGCGACGGCGGAGTGGGTGGTGATCTCGGGGAGCCGCCCGTCGCGGAAGACCGTGTAGCCGGCGCCGCGCAGCAGGGTGGTGCACTCCTGGAGGAAGGCCGCGTGACGGGGTTCGTGCGGGTCGAGGGAGCGGATGAGCCTCGCGTACGAGACGTGGTGCGGCCAGTCGATGCGCAGTGCGTGCGCGGTGTGCCGCAGCCGGCCGACGGCGCCGTCGGGGGCGGTGGGCAGGGTGCGCAGGACGCCCGTGCCGGAGGCGAGCATCAGGTCGGCGGCGGCCATCCCGGTGAGCAGGGAGAGCTGGGCGTTCCAGCCCTCGGCGGGCAGCGGGGCGCGGTAGGTCAGTGCGTAGGCCCGGTCGTGTTCGACGATCTCCTGCTCGGGCACGTTCAGCGAGATCCCGCCGCGCTCCTCCTCCAGCCGCTCCCGCAGCCGCCCCACGGTGGCCAGCAGCCGCAGCGGCTCCTCCGCGGTCCCCGCGTCGATCCGCCGCTGTACGTCGGGGTAGTCGAGTCTGGCCCGGCTGCGGACGAGGGCGCGGTGGACGTCGACGGCGACGGTACGGCCGTCCGCGTCGAGGTCGAGGGTCCACAGCGCGGCGGGCCGGTCGTGGCCGGGGAGCAGGCTGGCGGCGCCCTCGCTGAGGACGGCCGGGTGCAGCGGGATCTTGCCGTCGGGGAAGTAGAGGGTGGTCACCCGGCGGTGCGCCTCGACGTCCACCGGTCCGCCGGGTACGACGAAGGCGGCGACGTCGGCGATGGCGTACCGGAGGCGGTAGCCGGTGCCGTGCCGGGCCAGGTGCAGCGCCTGGTCGAGGTCGTCGGCGCCGGGCGGGTCCACGGTGACGAAGGGGATGTCGGTCGCGTCGTGGTCCGGGAGCGCCGGCGCCTTGGCCGCCCGTTCCGCCTCGGCCAGCACACCGAGCGGGAAGGCGAGCGGCACACCGAGTTCGGTGCGCAGCGAGGCGAGGGCGGCCCGGAGGGGCGCTTCGGGGGCACCGGTCACGCGGAGGGGGCGGCGGGGCATACCAGCGAGCGTAGGACGCGGGCGGGGAGGCGGCACGCCGTACGCTGTCCAGTGCCCTGACCGGCCGTCGTTGAGCGTTGTCCGAAGGAGATTCCGCGTGCTCGTCCTGCTGCCCCCGTCCGAAGGCAAGGCCGCTTCCGGTCGTGGCGCCCCGCTGAAGCCCGAGGCCCTGTCCCTGCCGGGGCTGGCCGCCGCCCGTGACGCGGTCCTCGGCGAGCTGGTCGAGCTGTGCGCGGGCGACGAGGAGAAGGCGCGCGAGGTGCTCGGGCTGAGCGAGGGGCTGCGCGGCGAGGTCGGGAAGAACACGGAGCTGCGCACGGCGGGCGCGCGTCCGGCCGGGGAGATCTACACGGGTGTCCTGTACGACGCCCTGGGTCTGGCCTCCCTGGACGCGGCCGCGAAGAAGCGGGCCGCCCGTTCCCTGCTGGTGTTCTCGGGGCTGTGGGGCGCCGTCCGGGTGACCGACCGCATCCCGTCGTACCGCTGCTCGATGGGGGTGAAGCTGCCCGGTCTGGGGGCGCTGGGCGCGCACTGGCGTACGCCGATGGCGGCCGTGCTGCCCGAGGCGGCCGGGGACGGGCTGGTCCTGGATCTGCGGTCGGCGGCGTACGCGGCCGCGTGGCGGCCGAAGGGCGAGGTGGCCGGGCGGACGGCGACCGTGCGTGTGCTGCACGCGCCGACGCGGAAGGTCGTCAGCCACTTCAACAAGGCGACGAAGGGGCGGATCGTCCGGGGGCTGCTGACGGCGGGGATCGCGCCCGAGGGGCCGGCGGAGCTGGTGGAGGCGCTGCGGGACCTGGGGTACGTGGTGGAGGTGGGGACGCCGGCGCGGGCGGGGTCCCCGTGGACGCTGGACGTGCTGGTGGACGAGGTGCACTGACCCGGTCCCCCGCGGCGGCCGCACCACAGGGTGACGACACCGAGCGCATTGCAGCATGTGCAACGACCTTTGCGCAGACTGCACCACCCGGGCAGGATGAGGCGCATGGCCTCCCCTCTGCCCTCAGCCGCGGCCGCCTCCGTGCTGGATCTCGCGCCCGTCCTGCCCGTGGTGGTCGTCCGGGACGCCGCCGACGCCGTACCGCTGGCGCGGGCGCTGGTGGCGGGCGGGCTGCCCGCCATCGAGGTGACCCTGCGCACCCCGGCCGCGCTCGGCGCGATCCGGGAGATCGCGGACGCGGTGCCGCAGGCGGTGGTCGGCGCCGGGACGGTGATCGCGCCGGAGCAGGTCACGGCGTGCGTGGAGGCGGGCGCGCGGTTCCTGGTGAGCCCCGGCTGGACGGACACCCTGCTGGCGGCGATGCGGGCGTCCGGTGTGCCGTGTCTGCCGGGGGTGTCGACCGCCTCGGAGGTCGTCGCGCTCCTGGAGCGCGGGGTGCGGGAGATGAAGTTCTTCCCGGCGCAGGCGGCGGGCGGCACGGCCTATCTGCGGTCCCTGGCCGGACCTCTGCCGCAGGCCCGTTTCTGCCCGACCGGCGGGGTCGGTCCCGGCAATGCGGCGGAGTATCTGTCACTGCCCAACGTCGGCTGCGTGGGCGGAAGTTGGATGGTTCCGGCGGAGGCGGTGGCGGCGCGGGACTGGGCCCGGGTCGAGGACCTGGCGCGCGCCGCCGCCTCCCTCGGACTCAGGGCCGCAGATGGGACGTGTCGTTGAACAGGCGGACGCTGGCGTTGCCGTCGGCGTAGTACGCCACCGCCGACAGCGAGGCCGCCGACAGTTCCATCCGGAACAGCGACTCGGGCGGGGCGCCCAGGGCGAGCCGTACCAGGGTCTTGATCGGGGTCACATGGGTGACGAGCAGGACCGTGCGGCCCGCGTACGCCGCGACCAGCTTGTCGCGGGTGGCCGCGAGCCGGGTCGCGGTGGCCGCGAAGCTCTCGCCGCCGCCCGTGGGTTCGGCTTCCGGATCGGCGAGCCAGCGGTTCAGGTCGTCCGGGTGGCGGTCGCGGACCTCGCCGAAGGTCAGCCCCTCCCAGGCGCCGAAGTCGGTCTCGATCAGCCCGTCCTCGACGGTGACCTCCAGGCCGAGCCGGGCGGCGACGGCCCCGGCGGTCTCCCGGGTGCGGGCGAGCGGGGAGGCGAGGATGTGCTGGACGGTCCCGCGCCGGGCGAGCGCCGCGGCGACCCGCTCGGCCTGTTCCCGGCCGACGTCGGAGAGGGAGGGGTCGCTGCCGCCGCTCCCGGAGAACCGCTTCTGCGGGGTGAGGGGCGTCTCGCCGTGCCGGAGCAGCACGAAGGTGGCCGGGGCGCCGAGGTCGGGGGGCGCGGCCCAGCCCACGGAGGGCGTGGCGGCCGGGGCCGCGGACGCCCGGTGGGACGGGGCGGCGAGGGTACGGGCGGCACGCAGGTCGGCGTCGGCGGTGGTGTCGGGCCTGGTGGAGGCCGCGGTGGCGGCCGCGGTGGCGGCCGCGGTGGCGGCCGTGGTGGCGCCCTCCGGGGCCGGCGTCGGCGTCGTGCTCCGCGCCGCGGCCGGCACCGGGCCGTCCGCGTCCCGTGTCCGGGCCAGTGCCTCACGGGCCTTCGCCGCGCCCGCGGTCGCGTCCCCGGGCGGGCCCGACGGCTCGGGAAGGGCCCGGGAGGCCGCGGACGTGTCCAGGGCGGCCCGTGACGCCGCCGGATCCCACTGCTCGCCCCGCTTGCCGGCGTCCATGGCCTCGTTGGCCAGACGGTCGGCGTGCTTGTTGCGCTCGCGCGGGATCCACTCGTAGGAGACCTGGCCGGCCGGGAGGACCCGCGCGGCCTCCGCGGCGAGCGGCTTCATGTCGGGGTGCTTGATCTTCCAGCGCCCCGACATCTGCTCGACGACGAGCTTGGAGTCCATCCGGACGCGGACCGTGGCCGACGGATCCAGCTCACGGGCGGCGCGCAGGCCGGCCACCAGACCCCGGTACTCGGCCACGTTGTTGGTGGCGACGCCGATGTACTCGGCGCGCTCGGCGAGGGTCTCCCCCGTCGCCGCGTCGATCACCACGCTGCCGTAGCCCGCGGGCCCCGGGTTGCCCCGCGACCCGCCGTCCGCCTCGACGATGAACTCCCGCACGCCGCAGACCCCTTACAGACCGGATTCCGACGTACGCACCAGGATCCGGCCGCAGTTCTCGCACCGCACGACCGTGTCGGACGCCGCCTTGCGGATCTCGTTCAGCTCGGTGATGGCCAGCTCCTGGCGGCAGCCCTGGCAGGAGCGCGCGTACAGCTTGGCCGCGCCGATGCCGCCCTGCTGCTGGCGCAGCTTGTCGTAGAGCTTGAGCAGCTCGGCGGGGACGGCCCCGGAGACGACCTCGCGCTCCTTGGTGACCGTGGCGGCCTCGCCGTCGATCTCCTCGAAGGCGGCGACCCGGCGCGCGGTCGCGTCGTCGATCTTCCCCTGGACGGCGCCGACGCGCTCGGTCAGCTCGGCGGCCCGCTCCTGCGCGGACTCGCGGCGCTCCATGACCTCCAGGACGATGTCCTCGAGGTCGCCCTGGCGCTTGGCGAGGGAGACGATCTCCTTCTGGAGGTTCTCCAGGTCCTTGGGCGAGCTGACGGCGCCGGAGTCGAGGCGCTGCTGGTCGCGGGCGGCGCGCTGGCGCACCTGGTCCACGTCCTGCTCGGCCTTCGTCTGCTCGCGGGCGGTGTCGCTCTCCTCGGTCTGCGCGGCCACGAGAAGGTCGCGCAGCTGCGTCAGATCCTTGGTGAGCGACTCGATCTCGGCGTGCTCGGGCAGCGACCTCCGCTTGTGCGCGAGCTGCTGGAGCCGGACGTCGAGGGCCTGGACGTCGAGGAGTCGGATCTGGTCGGCGGGCTCGGCGTTCAGTTGGGGGCTCCAGAGGTTTTCGTCGGGTCGGACGCCGCGTGGGCGGTCCAGGGGTCGGTGACCGTGCGGGAGACATGGACCCTGAGGTCCCATCCGTGACGGTCGGAGATCTCGTCGAGCTGGGCTGCGGCCAGCTCGCACCAGGGCCATTCGGTGGCCCAGTGCGCCGCGTCGAGCAGCGCGAGAGGAGTGTGGGCGGCGCGGTCCGCGAGGAACTCGGACGCCGGGTGGTGGCGCAGGTCCGCGGTGAGGAAGGCGTCGACGCCGGCCGCGCGGACATGGTCGAAGAGGCTGTCGCCGGAGCCTCCGCTGACGGCGACGGTCCGTACGACCGCCTCCGGGTCGCCGGCCACCCGGATGCCCTGCGCGGTGGCGGGCAGCCGCTCGGCGGCGCGGGCGGCCAACTCGCGGACGGTGAGCGGGTGGTCCAGCTCGCAGATCCGCCCGAGGCCGCGACGGCCGGCGGGGTCGCCCGCGTCGGGCACGAGGGGCCGTACGACCCGCAGGTCGAGGGCGCCGGCGAGGGCGTCGCTCACGCCCGGGTCGGCGGTGTCGGCGTTGGTGTGGGCGACGTGCAGCGCGATGTCGTTCTTGATGAGGGTGTGCACCACGCGGCCCTTGAAGGTGGAGGCCGCGACGGTGGTGGTGCCCCGCAGATACAGGGGGTGGTGGGTCACCAGCAGGTCGGCCCCGAGCTTCACGGCCTCGTCGACGATCTCCTGCACGGGGTCGACGGCGAACAGAACCCGGGAGACGTCCTGGTCCGGCTCCCCCACGACGGTTCCGACCGCGTCCCAGGACTCGGCCCGTTCGGCGGGCCACAGGTTCTCCAGCGCGGCGATGACTTCAGACAGACGGGGCACGGGCCAAGGCTACCTGGCCGTTCCGGGGGCCGCGCCGATGCGGTCGGGTCGGGGGGCGGGGCGGGCCGGCCCCGGGACGCCGGGTCCGGCGGGTGGCCGGGCGGGTGCCGGGCGGGAGGCCGGGCGGGAGGCACAGCCACCGCCACAGCCTCAGGCGAATCGCTTCTGCACCACTCTTACGAGCGAAGCCCCCGCCACGCGGTCCCCCGCCCGCGCGTACGAAAACTAGCTTCGTCGCCGGAGGTGACCGAACCATGACGGCCTGTGCGATCGAACCCACCGCGACGGACGGAGCGGACGGGACCAGGGACGCGGCGGAAGAGGCCACGGACGAG
This sequence comes from Streptomyces phaeofaciens, assembly GCF_014648915.1. Taxonomy (GTDB): domain Bacteria; phylum Actinomycetota; class Actinomycetes; order Streptomycetales; family Streptomycetaceae; genus Streptomyces; species Streptomyces phaeofaciens. The sequence goes on from NZ_BMSA01000019.1 coordinate 175,721, forward strand.
GCGGAGGCGGAGGCGGACACGGGGGCGGGGGCGGACACGGGGGCGGGGGCGGAAGCAGCGGCGGGGGCCGGGCCGGAGACGGCGGCGGGGCCGGCGGCGGAGTCCGCCCCGCACTCCCCCTGCGTGATCACCGCGGACGGCTCCTACGCCGCGCGTCTCGCCCGTGACGCCCGCTCCGGCGCCTGGTTCCCGGAGCGCTGGACCCTCCACGGCCCCGAGCCGTACGCCGTGCCGCTGCCCGCGCACCAGCCGGAGGAGCCCGGCACGGAGGTGCAGCCGATGGCCGACGGGCGGGTCCTGGTCCGGCGGTTCACACAGGGGCGGCACGCCTTCTCCCTGCTGTACCCGACCGGCCCCGAGACCGGCGAGCTGCCGCTCGGCGCGGTGGAGTGCCCCGACGAGGGCACCCGGCTGCGGCTGCTGCCGCCCGCCCCGTGCGGACAGCGGGCCTACGCCCTCGCCGTCGGCCGGTACTCCACCGCCGTGTGGCTCGTGGCGGGCGGCACCTTCGGGCCCGAGCACCTCGCCGAGATCCCGGGCCGTTGCTCGGGCGGCGTCTGGCTGGACCGGACCGGCCGGATGCTCGCGCTGGACCGCGAGTCCGGCGGCCCGACCAAGACGCTGGTGGTGGACCTGGAGCGCGGCGGCGAGGTCTCCCCCCTGCTCCAGATCACCGCGGACAGCGACGACCGCCTCCTGCTCGCCGACGTGGACAGCGGCCTGCTGATCATCTCCTCGGACGCGCCCTCCCCCGGCGAGCCCCGGCTGGGCTGGGGGGTCCTCGGCAGCACCCTGCCGGTCCGGTTCCCGGAATCCCTGCGGCTGCCCGGCTGCACGCTCACACCGTTCGCGGTCCAGCCCGGCCAGATCCTGCTCCCGGAGGCCTGCGCGGTGGCCCTGCGCATCGACGGCCCCTTCGGCAGCTGGGTCGGCAGCTGGCGCCCGGCGGAACGGCAGCTGCACCACCTCGCGGCACCGCAGGGCTGGCTGGCGGGCAGCGGCCTGTGGACCCCGGAGGGGGTGCTGCGGCTGCCGTACGTCACCGAGGCGGAGCCCTGCGGGGTGGCGCGGCTGAGCCCGCCGATCGTCCTCCCGCCGCCCCCGTCCGAGGAGCCGGCCCCGGCCCCCGACCCCCCGGCCGCACCCCGCCCGGTCCCCCTGCAACAGGCACCGCTCGACCGGCTTGTAACGAAGTAGCTGCGGTTGGCGTGGCCGCCTGGATTCGCCCCGTGGTGCTTTGGATAAAATCGCCCGGCGTTAAAGAAAGATCATGTTGACGGGGTGAACTCAACCGATGAGCGACGCAAGCACCACGCAGCCGCTGTCCGCCGACTCCCAGGAGACGGCCGGTCACGGCCGGCACCGGGGCCAGGTCTCGTCCCACGACGGCGACTCGGCTCCGCACGGCAGGCACCGTAAGCCGGCCGAGGACAAGACCGAAGCGGCTGCCTGACAGTACGCCGAAGGGGCTCCGCCCGTCCACAGGACGGACGGAGCCCCTTCGCATGTCCGGGTCCCGCCTTCTCTCCTTGCTTCGCTCTTTGCCTCTCTCTATTACTTCTCTCTCCGCTCCTATCGCTGCTCCCGCCGCAGCGCCAGCACCTCCGCCGCGGCGAACGTCTCCCCGTCCGGCCGGTCCGCGAAGTGGCTGCCGAGGGCGGCGTCCAGTTCCTCGAACCCGAACGTGTCCCCCTTGCAGTCGAACTTCGCCCGCACCCGAGGCCGTTCGACGACCGCGACCATCCCGCCGTGCACCACGAGCAGCTGCCCGTTGATCCGGGCGGCGGCCGGGGACGCCAGGTAGCCGACCAGTGGGGCGACATGTTCGGGGGCGAGCGGGTCGAGTCCCTCGGCCGGCTGCGCGAACCCGGCGAAGACGTCCTGCGTCATCCGGGTCCGGGCGCGCGGACAGATCACGTTGGCCGTGACGCCGTACCGGGCGAGCGCGAGGGCGGTGGACGTCGTCAGCCCGACGATTCCGCCCTTCGCCGCCGCGTAGTTGGGCTGTCCGGCCGAGCCCGCCAGGAACGCCTCCGAGGAGGTGTTCACGATCCGCCCGTACACCGGGCCGCCCGCCGCCTTGGACCGCTCCCGCCAGTGCGCGGCGGCGAAACGGGTGGTGTTGAAGTGGCCCTTGAGGTGGACCCGGATCACCGCGTCCCACTCCTCCTCCACCATGGAGAAGACCATCCGGTCGCGCAGGATGCCCGCGTTGTTGACGACGACGTCCAGCTTGCCGAACGTCTCGATCGCCGACTCGACCAGTTCACGGGCCTGCCGGAAGTCCGAGACGTCCCCGGTGTGCGCCAGCGCGGTGCCCCCGGCGGCCCGGATCTCCCGCACGACGGTCTCCGCCGGGCCGGCCGACGACTCGCCCGAGCCGTCGCGGCCGGACCGCCCGTAGTCGTTGACGACGACGGACGCGCCCAGCCGGGCCAGTTCCAGCGCCTCGGCCCGGCCGAGCCCGCGCCCGGCGCCGGTGACGATCGCGGAGAGTCCCGCGAGCGGTCCCTCGATCGGCAGTGCCATGCGATCCGCCCGCCCCTCAGATCTCTATGCAGGTCCGCAGCGCGGTCCCGGTGCGCATCTGGTCCAGTGCCTCGTTGATCCCGGCGAGCGGGACCCGGTGGGTGATCAGGCCTTCCAGGTCGATCCGGCCGGCCCGCCACAGGGCGATGGTCCGCTCGTAGGAGCGCAGGACGTCGCCGCCGCCGTACATCGAGGGCAGTATCCGCTTCTCGTCGAAGAACAGCTCGAACATGTTGAGCTGGAGGAAGTCGTCCATGGCACCCGCGCCGACGACCACGAGGGTGCCGCCGCGCCGGGTGTTCTCGTAGGCGGTGCGGGCCGTGGCGGAGCGGCCGACGACCTCGAAGACGTAGTCGAAGCCCTCGCCGCCGGTGACGAGTTGCTTGGCGCCGGCCAGTTCGTCGGGCGAGACCGCCTTCGTGGCGCCGAACCTGAGCGCGGCCTCGCGCCGGGACAGGACCGGGTCGACGGCGACGATCTCGGCGGCGCCCTTGAGCCGCGCGCCCTGGATCGCGGAGATGCCGACCCCGCCGCAGCCGATGACGGCGACCGACGAACCCGCCTCCACATCGGCGGTGTTGAGCGCGGCACCGAGGCCGGTGGTCACCCCGCAGCCGATGAGGGCGGCGATGTCGAAGGGCACGTCGTCGGGGATCGGGACGGCGCAGCCCGCGTCGACCACGACCTGCTCGGCGAAGGTGCCGGTCCCGGCGAAGCCGAACAGGTCCCCGCCGGGGCGGCGGAAGTTGGGCGTGCCCGCGTTCATGAACCCGGCCAGGCACAGCTCGGTCTGGCCGCGCCGGCAGGCGGGACACGCGCCGCAGGCGGGCAGCCAGCAGACGACGACCCGGTCGCCCGGCTTGACCCGGGTGACCCCCTCCCCCACCTCGAGGATCTCGCCGGCGCCCTCGTGGCCGGGCACGAACGGCGCGGGCTGCGGCAGCACCCCGCCCATGGCGGAGAGGTCCGAGTGGCACAGTCCGGTGGCCCGGATCCGGACCCTGACCCGGCCGGGGCCGAAGCCCACCGCCTCGACGTCGTCGAGGACCTCCAGCTTGTCCTGACCGATCTCCTGAAGTACGGCTGCGCGCATGGTGCGGCTCTCCCCTCGGGTCCCCTTACGGGTGTTGCCTTACCGGCCTTGCCTTACCGGCCTTGCCTTACCGGCCTTGCCTTACCGGCCTTGCCTTACCGGCCTTGCCTTACGGGTGTTGCCTTACGGGCCCCGCCTTACGGGTGTTGCCTTGCGGGCCTTGTCTTGCGGAGCGGGTGGTTCGGACGGGACGGAACGCGGGGTTCAGGTGTGCCGGACGACGGTGTCGGCGAGAACCGCCGCGTCGTCGCGCTCCACCGCGCTCACGGCCGCCCGCACCTCGCCCTCCCCCCGCCACAGCCGGATGCGCAGGGTCTCGCCGGGGAACACGACCCCGGCGAAGCGGGTGGCGTACGACCGCACCCGGGTGACGTCCCCGTCCAGCAGCATGTCGACGACCGCCTTGAGGGTGATCCCGTAGGTGCACAGGCCGTGCAGGATGGGCCGGTCGAAGCCGGCGAGCTTGGCGAACTCGGGGTCGGCGTGCAGCGGGTTGTAGTCGCCGGAGAGGCGGTAGAGCAGGGCCTGGTCCTCGCGGACCGCGCGCTCCACCACCCGGTCGGGTGGTCCGGCGGGCGGCTCCAGACGGGCGGACGGGCCCCGGTCGCCGCCCCAGCCGCCCTCGCCCCGGACGAAGATCTGGGCGTCGTTGGTCCACAGCGGCCCGTCCGCGTCGGCCACCTCGGTGCGCATGACGAGGACGGCGGCCTTGCCCTTGTCGTAGACGGCGGCGATCCGGCCGGTGGCGGTCGCGCGGCCCTCCACCGGGAGCGGGCGGTGGATCTCCAGGTGCTGTCCGCCGTGCAGGACACGGGCCAGGTCGACCTCGACGCCGGGCATGGACAGTCCGCTGATCACCCCGGGCGAGCCGGAGCCGGCCACGGTGGCGAAACTGGGCAGGACGTGCAGCCGGGACTCCAGCGTGTAGCGCAGTTCCTCCGGGTCGGTGGCGGGGACACCCGCGCCGATCCCGAGGTGGTAGAGCTGGACGTCCTTGCGGTTCCAGGAGATCTCGCCGGTCCGGGGTTCGGCGGCGAGCGCCTTGGCTGCGTCGATGGGCATGGGGCTCCTGACGGTGGCGGTACAGGGCGTAAGACCCCGGCACGGCCGTCCGCACCGTCGGCCGCACCGAGGTCGTCACGGTGCCGCGGAACCCGCCGGGGTTCTAGAACGCGTTCCAGTGCGGCGACCCTCTGTATAGCCGAGCCCTGTGTACTTGTGAAGACTCCTGACGGCATGTCAGAAACGGTCGGGAGGGTGTTCCTCGGGGAAGGGGAAGGGGTCTCGGCGGCGGGAGGGCCCTCCCTGCGACGGGGGTGGGGTGCGACCGATGACATTTGTCCCGCCCGGTCGATGACATGCGGCCCTGCCGGACGGGCGCCGGGAACCGTAGCGTCGAAGACGGACGAAGGACGACGAAGGACAGGGCCGGATCGAACGGGGGCAGGGACATGGCGAGGACACCCGGCAGGTGGCGGAAGACACTGGCGTGCCACTGGGCCGCCTGGCGCGCGCCGTTCCGCGAGGCGCGGGAGCAGCAGCGCGCCTGGCGGGCGCACAAGGAGCGGTACGAGGCCGAGGGTGGGGGCGGGCGCGGGGCCGAGGGTGGAGGCGTGCTCGGGGCCGAGTGCGGAACCGGGCACGGGGTCGGCTGCCGGGCCGACGACAGGGCCGCTCGTCAGGCCGGCGGCGACCTGGCGGAGCCGCCGGGACCGCCGCCCACCCCGGTGGCCCTGCTGCCCTGGCTGCTGCTGGGGATGGGCGCCTTCTCCAACCTCTTCCAGGGCGAGACGCCCAACCCGCTGCTCGGCGGCCTGGGGCTGCTCACCTTCAACTCCTGCTACATCTACGTGACCGTCCGCTCCTTCGTGAAGGACAAGCGCGAGGCGCCCTCCACCCGGGCGGCCCTGGCGGTCATGACCCTGGTGACCTGCGGTCTCGCCGGTGGCTACGGCGGCAACTGGCTGCTCTTCTTCCCCCTCCTCGGCCTGGCCGCGGGCGCCGCCCTGCGCGGAGCCCGGCTGCGCGAGGCCAGCGCGGTACTGAGCCTCCTCGCCGGTACGGTCGCCGTCCTGCACGACGGCTGGGGCGGCCTGGACATTGCCTACGCCACCTGGATCTCCACCGTGGTGACGGCCGTCATCCTGACGCTGGCCGAGGCCGTACGGGAGCTGCGCGCCGCCCGTGAGGAGCTGGCCCGGCGGGCGGTGGAGAAGGAACGGCTGCGGTTCTCCCGGGATCTGCACGACCTGCTCGGGCACACCCTGTCGGTGATCGTGGTGAAGTCGGAAGCGGCCCGGCGGCTGGCGCCCCGTGACATCGACTCCGCCCTCGCCCAGATCACGGACATCGAGTCGGTGGGCCGGCAGGCCCTGACCGAGATACGCGAGGCGGTCACCGGCTACCGCGAGGGCAGCCTGCCCACCGAACTGGAGCGGGCCCGTTCGGCGCTCACGGCGGCCGGTGTCGAGCCGTCCGTCAGCCAGTCGGGCGCACCCGTGGAGCCACAGACCGCCGCCCTGCTGGGCTGGGTGGTGCGCGAGGCGGTCACCAACGTCGTCCGGCACAGCGGCGCCACCCACTGCGGGATCACGGTGTCCGGATCGGCGGAACGGGCCCGGCTGACGGTGACGGACGACGGGCGGGGCGCGGGCGACGGGCCGGGGGCGAGCAGCGGAGGCGGAGAAGGTGCCGACGGCGGACGGGGTGCCGCCTGTGCGGGCGTCGGCGGCACGGGGCTCACCGGTCTGCGTGAGCGGCTCGCGGCGGCGGGCGGCTCGCTGACGGCCGGGCCGGGTCCGCGCGGCGGCTTCACGGTGACGGCCGAACTGCCCATGGGCATGGAGACGTCGACGGCGACGGGGGCCGAGGCGACGGCGGCGTCCGGGGCAGGGCCGTCCGAGGTGACAGCGCCCGCAAGGGAGCTGCCTCCCGTGCCGACCGGACCTACGCTTGGGCCGTGAACGAGATGCCCGGCCGGCCCCTGGGCGAAATGCCCCGCGACCACCGGCCCACCAAGTCCATCAGGGTGCTGCTGGCGGAGGACCAGGGCATGCTGCGCGGCGCGCTGGCCCTGCTGCTGGGGCTGGAGCCGGACATCGAGGTCGTGGCCCAGGTCGGGGCCGGGGACGCGATCGTCGACGCGGCCCTGCTCCACCGCCCGGACGTCGCCCTCCTCGACATCGAACTGCCGGGCATGAGCGGACTGGAGGCCGCGGCCGAGCTGCGCGACCAGGCGCCCGACTGCCGGGTGCTGATCCTGACCACCTTCGGCCGGCCCGGCTATCTGCGGCGGGCCATGGAGGCGGGGGCCGCCGGTTTCCTGGTGAAGGACGGTCCGGTGGAGGAGCTGGCGGCGGCGATCCGCCGGGTGCTGACGGGCGAGACCGTCATCGATCCGGCGCTCGCGGCGGCCGCCCTCGGCGCCGGCCCGAATCCGCTCACCACCCGCGAGTGCGATGTGCTGAAGGCGTCGGTGGACGGCGCGACGGTCGCGGACATCGCCGAGCGGCTGCACCTGTCCGAGTCCACGGTCCGCAACTACCTGTCCTCCGCCATCGGCAAGACGGCCACCCGCAACCGGATGGAGGCGATGCGGGAGGCCCGGCAGCAGGGCTGGCTGTGACGAACGGCTGGGACCCGCCGAGGAGGTCGTGCCGCCGAGGACCAGTCGCGGCGAACCGACGGTGCCGGACCAGCCACGGCGAACCGGCCGCAGGACACCGACCCCGCGGCACCGACCGCAGCGGATCAGCCACGGCGGACCGCCCGTGGCGCACCAGCCGTGGAGCGCCGGCCGCGGAAGAGCGGCCCACGGCGGACACGGGCAACAGCGGACCTGCCGCAAGGCACCAACCACGGCGGACCGGTAACGACGGCCACCCAACGGCCGGTCGCCACGGACCGCCTGCGGAGGTCCGGACCCTCGCTGGCATAGTGCCCGCATGTCTTCACCGATACGGATCCTCAGACGTTCGGCCGCGCTGGCGGCGGGTCTCGCGGCGTTACTCGCCACGGCGGTGGGACCCGCCGCGGCCGACGGTTCCGACGACGTCGTGTTGCGGTTCGACACCGCGAAGACGTACACCATGTACAACGCCGACGAGGGGGCGAAGGCCGAGAACGGCGACTTTCCCGTGCCCGTCTTCGTCATGCCCAGTGAGAACGGCGACGCCCGCAACGTCGAGGTCGTCGTGGACACGTCGGGTCTGGCGGGCGTCGCCACCGTGAGCGGCGGCGGGACCTGCGAAGGCGCGGGCCCCGTGTTCACCTGCACGTACGGCAACCTCCAGAACGGCGACGGCGAGAGCTACAACCCCTTCGTCATCCACGGCGTGGACGGCGTCCGGCCCGGCGACAGCGGGACGGTGACGTACTCCGCCACCGCCGACAACGCGGCCCCCGTCACCGGCACCACCCGTATGACCATCGGCGGCCCGACGCTGTCCTCGCCCGGCCGGGAACCCGGCGTGAGCGGGCTCGCGCCGGGGAAAGCCGCGACGCTGGCCCCGAGGTTCGCCAACAACACCCGCTTCCCCACCGAAAAGGGCGTCGCCGTCCAGGTCGGCGTGTCGGACGGGGTGACGCTGACGGCCCGGCACAGCAACTGCTTCTACGCGGGCCCCGCGCCCACCTCCGCCTGGTGCACCTTCCCCACGAAGGCCGCGGCCGGCGCCGCCTACCGCACCAGCGCCCCGCTGGTCTACACGGTCACACAGCCCGAGAGGCTGACCGGCGAGGTCACCTACACCTGGTCGTCGGCCCCGCAGAAGCCCGCGGACCACACCGTGCGCGGCACGGGCGCACCCCTCACCCTGATCCGCACCGCGAACCAGACCTTCGACGACAGCCACGGCAGGCTCGCGATCACCACCACCGTGCAGGTCGACTACCGCCCGGTGACCGCGACCGTGCGGGGCCGGGTCGGCGACACGGTGAAGGTGCGTCTGGGGTTGCTGAACCTCGGCCCCGGCCGGATACGGGGCGACGAGGAGATGGGCCGCTTCGAGGTGGTCCCGCCGGAGGGCACCACGGTCACGTCCGTCCCGTACACCTTCGAGGGGGACGGCGGGGAGTGGGCGTGCGACCGGCCCGAGAAGCCGGGCGGCGCCTTCGTCTGCGAGATCGGCTACGACCGGTTCTACGAAGTGCGGCACGACGGGGGGACGACGGCCATCGACTTCCACCTCCGCATCGACCGGCAGGTCCCGGGCGCGAAGGGCACGATCCGCACGTACAACCCGTTCGACCGCACTCCCGGCAACGACATCGCCGTCATCCCGCTGGAGGCGTCACCGGCCCCGTTCTACCGGCCCTCCCGGCACCCGGGTCTGTGGGCGGCGATCGGCGCGGGCGCCGTGGCGGTCTTGCTCCTGTCGGTCTACCGCCGTCGCCGCCGGAACGCGACCTCCTCCTGAAGCGCGTCGCCGTCCTGGCCGCGTCGCCGTCCTGCGCGCGTCGCCGCCCCGAACACGACCCCGTCCTCAACCCGACACCGCCGAACGCGGCACCGTCCCCACGCGGCACCGCCCCGAACACGGCGCCGAGTCGACCCGATACCGTCCCGAACGCGTTCTAGATCCCCGCGCCCGTCCGCCGCAGTACCCGCAGGGAACCGGTGACCGAGACCTCGGTGAAGGCGCCGGAGGCCAGGGCGCGCAGGTAGACGCGGTAGGGGGCCTGGCCGGTGAACTCGTCGGCCGGGTCCGGGAACACGTCGTGGACCAGGAGCAGGCCGCCCGGCGCCAGATGGGGTGCCCAGCCCTCGTAGTCGGCGGTGGCGTGCTCGTCGGTGTGGCCGCCGTCGACGAAGACGAGGCCGAGCGGCGCGTTCCAGATCTTCGCCACCTGCGGCGAGCGGCCGACCAGGGCGACGACGTGCTCCTCCAGGCCGGCCCGGTGCAGGGTGCGGCGGAAGGTGGGCAGCGTGTCCATCAGGCCGACCTCGGGGTCGACGGTCTCCGGGTCGTGGTAGTCCCAGCCCGGCTGCTGCTCCTCGCTGCCCCGGTGGTGGTCGACGGTGAGCGCGGTGACTCCGGCGGCGCGGGCGGCGTCGGCGAGCAGGATCGTGGAGCGCCCGCAGTAGGTGCCGACCTCGAGCAGGGGCAGCCCCAGTCGGCCCGCCTCGACGGCGGCCGCGTACAGCGCGAGCCCCTCGTCCACGGGCATGAAGCCCTTCGCGGCCTCGAACGCGGCCAGGATCTCGGGCTTCGGTGCCGCGGTCATGGGGCCTGCCTTCCGACAAGGGTGGTGGATGTCCGGGCGCCCATGCTGCCGCACCCCCGGCCGGCGGTGCGACGGGGGGTGCGGGAGGGATGCGGGACGGATGCCGGCGGTCGGTCGCTAGGCGGTGACCGTCTCGCCCGGCAGCGAGAGGTCCAGCCGTACCGCGCGCTCGTCGCCCCCGTGGCTCGCGGCGGAGGCGAGCGGTCCGTGGCCGGTGGCCTTGGCGGCGAGGACGTACGCGCCCTGGGCGGGGACGGCGAGGGTGTAGCTGCCGTCCTCCTCGGACAGGGTGGCGCCGGCCTGGCGGCCACGTCGGTCGATCAGGGTGACGCGGGCGCGGGCGACCGGGGAGCCGTCGGCGTCCAGGACCCGGCCCCGGAAGCCGCGCAGGGCCTCCTCGGCGCGCTCCAGGTTGGCGTCCTCCTCGCTGCTGGCGCGCAGCTGCGGTCCGGCCGACGGGCGCTGCCGCCCGGGCAGGAACAGGGCGAGCACCAGGCCGACGAGGACGGCACCGGTGGCGATGAGGAAGGAGACCCGGAAGCCGTGCATGGTGGGGACGGCGACGCCGCCCACGTCGTTGGCGGTGTTGGCCAGGACCATGCCGATGACGGCACTGGAGACGGAGGTGCCGATGGACCGCATCAGGGTGTTGAGGCCGTTGGCGGCGCCGGTCTCGGAGGCGGGGACGGCGCCGACGATCAGGGCGGGCAGCGAGGAGTAGGCGAGGCCGATGCCGGCGCCGAGGACGACGGCGATGACCAGGCTCTGCCAGGCGGCGTTCATCAGGCCGAGGCCGGCGCCGTAGCCGATCGCGATGATCACCATGCCGATGATCAGGGTGACCTTGGGGCCGTACTTGGCGGACAGGCGGGCGTAGACGGGTGCGGTGAACATCATCGTCAGGCCGAGCGGGGCGACGAGCAGGCCGGCGACGACCATCGACTGGCCGAGGCCGTAGCCGGTGGCGGTGGGCAGCTGGAGGAGCTGCGGCAGGACCAGGGAGACGACGTAGAAGCTGACGCCGACCATGATCGAGGCGAGGTTGGTGAAGAGGACCGCGGGGCGGGCCGTGGTGCGCAGGTCCACCAGCGGGGCCTTGACGCGCAGCTCCATCACGCCCCACAGGATCAGGACGACGGCTGCGGCGGCGAACAGGCCGAGGGTGGTGGCGGAGGTCCAGCCCCAGTCGCTGCCCTTGGTGATCGGCAGGAGGAAGAGGACCAGTCCGGCGGAGAGGCCGAAGGCGCCCGGCAGGTCGAAGGATCCCTCGGCGCGGGCCGGGGACTCCGGGACGACGAGGAGGGTGAGGACGATCGACAGGACGCCGAGGCCCGCGGCGCCGTAGAAGAGGGCGTGCCAGTCGGCGTGCTGGGCGACCAGGGCCGCGGCGGGCAGCGCGAGGCCGCCGCCGACGCCGATCGAGGAGCTCATCAGCGCCATCGCCGAGCCGAGCCGTTCCCGGGGCAGCATGTCGCGCATCAGGCCGATGCCGAGCGGGATCGCGCCCATGGCGAAGCCCTGGAGGGTACGGCCGACGATCATCGGGAGCAGTGCGCTGGTGACCGCGCTGACCAGGGCGCCGGCGACCATCACGGCCAGGCTGAGGACCAGCATGCGCCGTTTGCCGTACAGGTCGCCGAGGCGGCCCATGATCGGGGTGGCCACGGCTCCGGAGAGCAGGGTGGAGGTCAGGACCCAGGTGGCGTTGCTGGGCGAGGTGCCGAGCAGCTGCGGCAGGTCCTTGATGACCGGGACCAGCAGGGTCTGCATCACCGCTACCACGATGCCCGCGAAGGCGAGCACCGGGACGACGGCTCCGCTCGCCTCGCGGGTGGGCCGGTCGGTCGTCGAGTGCGTCATGGGAAGGGGGCCTCCGGGGCGGTGCGTCGGGGATACATGGAGACCGAACCTGTATGCATGGGCAACTATTCCGATGCTTCGGCGTACTAACAGTTTCTTTAGCCTCTCTTGACGAAGCCCCCCCACGGCCCACAACCCACCACCCACGACCCACGACCCGCGACCCGCGACCTAGGGCCAAATCCCGATGCAAGGGGCGCAGCCGGGTTGAGACCATGACGCCCATGCTGGAATCCGCCGGTACCACCCGCCCCCGCAGATCCCCCCGCCCGCACGGATCCGGTCGTGGCGCCCCCGCCGCCTGGCTGGTCGTGGCGCTCGCGTGCGCCGGACAGTTCCTGGTCGTCCTGGACGTGTCCGTCGTGAACGTGGCGCTGCCGTCGATGCGCACCGACCTGGACCTGAGCCCGTCCGGACTCCAGTGGGTGGTGAACGCGTACGCCATCGCCTTCGCCGGATTCATGCTGCTCGGCGGACGCGCGGGTGACCTCTACGGCCGCAAGCGGATGTTCCTCGCCGGGCTCGCCCTGTTCACCGTGGCCTCGCTGGCCGGCGGACTCGCCCAGGACGGCTGGCAGCTGCTCCTCGCGCGGGCCGTGCAGGGCCTCGGCGCGGCGGTGCTCGCCCCGTCGACGCTGACGATCGTCACCTCCGCCGTCCCGGAGGGTGCCGCCCGGGCCCGTGCGATCGCCACGTGGACGGCGGTCGGCGCGGGCGGCGGGGCCGCCGGCGGACTCGTCGGCGGAGTGCTGGTGGACGTCCTGTCCTGGCGGTGGGTGCTGCTGATCAACGTGCCCGTCGGGGCCGTCGTGCTGGGCGGCGCCCTGCGATGGCTGCGCGAGAGCCGCGCCGGCGACGGCCGCCGTCTGGACCTGCCGGGCGCTCTGCTGGTCACGGCCGGCCTGGCCACGCTGGCGTACGGCATCTCGCAGACCGAGAGCGAGGGGTGGACGGCGTCGGCCACGCTCGTACCGCTGGCCGCCGGGCTCGCGCTGATCGGGCTGTTCCTCGCCGTGGAGGCACGCACGGCGGCCCCGCTGATGCCGCTGGCCCTGTTCCGGCGGCGGGCGGTGTCGGCGGCGAACGCGGCGATGTTCCTGTCCGGCTCGGCGATGTTCGCCATGTGGTTCTTCCTGACGCTGTACGCGCAGAACGCCCTCGGCTACACCCCGCTGGAGGCCGGCCTCGCGCTGGTGCCCAGCTCGCTGGCCGTCGTCCTCGGCTCCAAGCTCGCGCCGCGCCTCATGCGCACGGCCGGGGCGCGCACGGTGGCGGCGCTGGGCACGCTCGTCGCGGCGACCGGCTTCGGCTGGCAGTCCACGATGCGGATCGACGACCCGTACGTCACCGGGATCATGCTGCCGGGCGTGCTGATGATGCTGGGCGCCGGCCTGGCCTCGACCCCGCTCGCCGCGCTGGCCACCTCGGGGGCCCCGCCCGGCGAGGCCGGTCTGGTGTCCGGTCTGGTCAACACCTCCCGCACGATGGGCGGCTCGCTGGGCCTGGCCGTCCTGTCGACGATCGCGGCCGCCCGGACGGCAGGGCGCGGGACGCCGGAGGCCCTGACCGAGGGGTACGCGCTGGCGTTCCGGACAGGCACCGGGGTGCTGCTCGCGGGGGTCGTCCTGATGCTGGTGTGGCTGCCGCGCCCGGTCGGCGGGGGCGTGGGGAACGACGGGGCGGGCGCGGCCGGCGGGGCGGCGGAAAAACTTTCCGCGCCGGGGCAACGATCCTGACCGCTCGGGGCCTCCTTTGAACATCTAGGAGGTGCCCATGGGGGATCGCAAGCAGGCCGGGAACACGGAGTTCCAGGCCTTCGCCATCGGCCGCTACCCACGGCTGATGCGCACGGCATTTCTCCTCACGGGGGAGCAGCACGCCGCGGAGGACCTGGTCCAGTCGACGCTCGAACAGGTCTATGTGGCCTGGCGCAGGGTCGCCGCGGCCGACGAACCGGAGGCGTACGTACGGCGCGTGATGATCAACGCGCATGCCCGCAGGTACCGCAGGAAGCTGCGGGAGTTCCTCGCCCCGAAGGGCGACGACCGGGGCCTGGCGTACGAGATCGCCGACACCGGCGACCGCATCGCCCAGGCCGACGACCGCCATGCCCTGCTGAAGGCGCTCGCCGAGCTGCCACCGCGGCAGCGGGAGGCAGTGGTCCTGCGGTACTGGGAGGACCTGACCGAGACGCAGGCGGCCGAGGCGATGGGGTGTTCGGTCGGCGCGGTGAAGAGCAACACGGCCAAGGGGATCGCGAAACTGCGCGCCATACCGGGACTGGCGGACATGGTGACGCACGGAGGGCGGAAGTGATGAGCGCGGACCGGGAGAACCACGACATGACGCAGCACGACATCGCCCTCCTGCTGGCCGACGCCGCGGACGAGGTGGAGATCGGCATAGCCCCCACCCAGGCCCTGATCCGCGGCGGCCGCCGCCGCAAGGCCCGGCGCTGGGCGGTCGCGGCCGCCGCGGCCCTGGTGGTGGCCGGCTCGACGGGGGCGCTGGCGGTCACGGGGCTGTCCGGCGGCGACGGGCAGCAGGTGGCGGCGCCGCCGTCACCCAGCGTGGTGCAGGACGTGGGGCGGCCGTACCGCACGACGCTCGGCACCGGCCGGGAGCCGGACGGAAACTATTGGTGGGTCTACATCGACGTGTGGGCGGCCCCGCGCGACGCGGCGGAGGGGGCGGCCCAGCTGGCGGCGATGGGCGAGTACGGCGAGGCGCCGATCGACGTGACCGAGGGTTCCGACCTGGTCGGCAAGATCTCGTACTTCGTGCTGCGCAGCTACGGCGCCGCCAAGAGCCAGGGCACCGTGAAGATACAGGGCACGGCCCCCGCCTCGGAAGCCCTGTCGGGCAACGACAACGAGTCCGGGGCGATGCCCCTCGACCCGGACTCCAACGGCCCCAACCGCCTGGTGATCGGCTCTGTGGCCAAGACCGCCCAGGCGGTCACCTGCCGCTGGAAGGACGGCACGACCACCAAGCTCGACAGGGTCCCCGCCCGCACCGATGTCTCCGTCGACCGGCCGGCGATCCGTACCCCCGAAGGGTCCCCGAACGCCTGGTTCGTCTGCCTGGCTCCCCAGGGCACCGAGTTCGCGTCGGCGGAGGTGACCGTGCCCTGACAGCGGCCGGGGCGGCAGGTCCGGCCGCCGCCCCCGAGCTCGTCCCGGGGTGCCCGCTAGGGTGGCACGCGTGTCGTACACCAGCCCGCCCTCCGACCCCTTCGACCCGTTCGGCTCTCCGCAGCCCCGCCGGTCCCGGCTGCGCCGTCCGCTGACCGTCGCGCTCGCCGTGCTGGTGCCCGGCGCGCTGCTGGGCTGGCTGGCGTACGGGACGCTCGGCGGGACCGGAGACGGCGGGGACGGGGCGGACCGGGCGGCGGGGTCCGGGGCGACGCCGAGCGTGCTGCACTCCCCCACGGACGGCGAAGGCAAGACCGGCGACCCGGGGGCGACCGCGTCCGCCACCTCCGATCCGAAGGGCTCCGACTCCCTCAAGGGCAAGGTCGTCGTCATCGACCCCGGCCACAACCCGGCCAACGCCGAGCACACCGCCGAGATCAACCGCACGGTGGACATCGGCACCAACTCCAAGGAGTGCGACACCACGGGGACGTCCACCAACTCCGGTTACAGCGAGGCCCGTTTCACCCTGGACGTCGCGCACCGGCTGCGGACCCTGCTGCAACAGCGGGGCGCCACGGTGAAGCTGACCCAGGACGCGGACCGGCCGTACGGGCCGTGCGTGGACGAGCGGGCCCGGATCGGGAACGCGGCGCACGCCGACGCGGTCGTCTCGATCCACGCGGACGGCTCCGGAACCGGCAACCGCGGCTTCCACGTGATCCTGCCGGGCTCGGTACGGGCGGGTGCCGCCGACACCCGTGCCATCACGGGCCCGTCGAAGAACCTCGGAAAACTGATCGCGGACGACTTCGCACGCACGACGGGCAGTTCCCCGTCCAACTACATCGGCGACGGCACCGGTCTCGTCACGCGTGAGGACCTGGGCGGTCTCAATCTGTCAACGGTTCCCAAGGTGTTCATCGAGTGCGGCAACATGCGCGATAGCAAGGACGCGGCGCTGCTGACCAGTGGCGCCTGGCGGCAGAAGGCGGCGCAGGGGATCTCTGAGGGAATCGTGAGTTTCCTGCGCGGGTAGTGATCAGCGCATAGATCCGGGCGGACATCCCGATCGTGTGGACGATAGTGTCGTCCCTACGATGAGGGGCCACCCCCGCGCTTCACACAGGGGCCTGACGGCGACATGGTGACAGCGACGCCTCTACCAACGCGTACTGATGACGACTGACGAAGGACCTGAAGTGAATATCCGCTCCCTCACTCGAGGCGACGGCGTGGTGATCGGAGCAGCGGTACTGCTCTTCATCGCGTCGTTCCTCGACAACTACTCGTACGACGGCGTACCCGACAGCGTCGACATGCCGAGCCTCTGGTCGAGCGGACCGGTCCTGCTCAGTGTTGTCCTCGCGGGCCTCATCGGGGCGGCCCTCGTCGTTGTCGCCCGAGGACTGCCGCAGCCCCGCAAGGTCGTCGGCCTGGAGCTCGGCCCCTTCGGTGTCGCCTTCGCGCTGTTCGCCGCGTGGAGCGCCCTGGGCAATGTGATCGACCCGGTGGGCGCCGTGGACAACATCGGCAGCGGTTCCGACTCGGGTGCTCCCGACGCCGGCACGGGCCTGATCCTGGCGCTCGTCGCGACGCTGGTCATGGCCGGCGCCGCCATCGCCACCCCCCTGGTCCCCGCCCTTCAGGCCGGGCTGGTGCCGGCTCCGAAGCCGCCGACGCCGCAGCCCTACGGTGCCCAGCCGCCCGCCGGTTACGGCTACCCGGGTGCGCCGCAGCCGTCGGCCTTCGGTGGTCAGCCGCAGGCCCCGGGGCAGCCGCCGTTCGGCGCGCAGCCCGGTGCGGCGCAGCCGTCGGCGCAGGACTTCTCGCCGTTCTGGTTCGCCGTGCCGGTGCCGCGTCCGCTGTACGGGGAGGACGGTGCGCCGATGCCGATCGCGGAGCTGGCGCCGGGTACCTGGTACCTCGCGGTCGAGCAGGGCTCCCAGGGTCTGGTCGCGCAGACCCAGGACGGCCGCCGCGGTGTCCTGCGGGACTCCTCCGGCATCCAGCGCGGCTGAGCGAACCGCGCGGGCAGCTCACGGCCCCTCGCCCTTCCGGGCGGGGGGCCGTTGTCGTACAGTCGCAGCCCCCAGAGATCTGACGGACCGTCAGGAGGCAGTGATGCGGCTCGGTCTCGCGCTCGGCTACTGGGGCCGCGGCCCCGACCCCGGCCATGTGGAGCTGGCGCGGGAGGCGGAGCGGCTCGGGTACGACTCGGTGTGGACGGCGGAGTCCTGGGGTTCGGACGCCTTCACCCCGCTGACCTGGATCGCCGCGCACACCACACGGATCGCTCTGGGCACGGCGGTCGCGCAGATGGCGGCCCGCTCCCCCACCACCACGGCGATGCACGCCCTCACCCTGGACCATCTCTCCGGCGGGCGGATGACGCTCGGGCTCGGTCTGTCGGGCCCCCAGGTGGTCGAGGGCTGGTACGGGCGGCCGTTCCCGGCGTCGCCGCTGACCGCGACCCGGGAGTACGTGGACGTCGTACGACAGGTGCTGCGGCGGGAGGGGCCGGTGGAGCTGGGCGACGGGCGGTTCCATCCGCTGCCCTACCGGGGGCCGGGGGCGACCGGTCTGGGCAGGCCGCTGCGGTCCATCACGCATCCGCTGCGGCCGCGGCTGCCGGTGCTGCTGGGGGCCGAGGGCCCGCGGAACGTGGCGCAGACGGCGCGGATCGCGGACGGCTGGCTGCCGTTGTACTGGTCGCCGAACCGGCCGGACGCGTACGGGCCGGCGATCGCGGAGCTGCCGCAGGGGTTCCGGGTCGCGCCGATGGCCCGGGTCAGGGTCTGCGACGACGTCGCCGAGGGCCTGCTGGGCGTCAAGGCCATGCTCGGCTTCTACATCGGCGGCATGGGCCATGCCACCCGCAACTTCCACGCCGACCTGATGGCACGCATGGGGTACGAGGAGGAGGCGCGGCGGATCCAGGAGCTGTTCCTGGCGGGCCGGCGGGAGGAGGCGGTGCTGGCCGTCCCGGACGCCTTCGCCGACGAGATCTCGCTGGTCGGGCCGCGTGAACGGATCGCGGAGCGGCTGGAGCCGTGGCGCAGGGGCCCGGTGACGGACCTGCTGGCCCTGGCGCCGGACCCGCACACCCTGCGGGTGCTGGCCGAGCTGAACGCCTGACGTCCGCCGGGCCCGTCAGAGGAAGACGGCGATCGGGTTGAGCGTCAGCTCGCCGTTCTCCCGGTTCCAGGTCGGCACCTTGCCCAGGCAGCGGGCCTGGAACTCCCCGGTGAAGTACTCGGCGTTGTGGAAGCCCTCGCGCACCCCGGACGCCTCGCAGGTGATGCGCACCTGGGCGGCGGGCTCGCCGGTGCCGTACCGGGCGCGCAGCACGATGTCGCCGTTCTCGGCATGGCGGGCGGTGAACAGGCCGGTGACCGAGACGAACGCCGTGGCGACGCCGATGGCGGTCAGCGGCACGCGGCCGTCGCCGCCCTGTTCGCCCAGGGTGTCGGCGAGCGCCCGGTTCGGGGTGACGACGCCGGTGGTGAGGTCGGCGTGGACCACGGCGTCCTCCTTGCGCATGGTGTCCGTCAGCAGCCGGATCACGGTGATGGGCGTGCTGTGCTGGATGTAGGCGGTGACGCGTTCCTTGGTGGCTTCCCGGTGCGCCCCGAACAGGCCGCCGAGCAGCCGCGCGAACAGCCCCACCCCCGCGTTGACGTTGGTGCGGTCGGCGACCTCCGCCTCCAGGGCCGCGGAGAAGCCGCCGTACTCGTAGAGGTCCATGACCCGCGGTTTGTGCAGGAAGAAGCACATGCCCTGCACGGTGCGGCCGCCGCCGCGCCGGCGGCGCAGCCGGCCGGCGCGGTGCAGGGCGTGGCGTGCGAGGACGGCGCAGGCGCCCGCCGTCACCGCCCAGACGGCCACCCAGGGCCACCACAGGCTCCACCACTGATCGTCAATGACACCCACGGATCTCCTTGAACGCGTCGGAGAGCGAGGAGAGTCCGGCGTCGACCAGCCGGCCGCCGGTCGCCGTGGCGGCCCGCTCCAGGGCTTCGGGGTCGGCCTCTCCGAACGGGACGGTGAAGGTCGGCACCGCGTCGGCGGCGGCACCGAGCCGTTCGTGCCGGCGCAGGAACTCGGCATAGGTGAGGCCCGCGTTGTTCTCGCCGTCCGTCATCAGCACAAGGGCGACGGGCCGTTCGGGTGCCGCGCGCACGGCGTCGGCGGCGATGCGATAGCCGCGGTCGAGGGCCGACCAGACGGCGGTGGCGTCGTCGAAGCCGCCGCCGGCGACGATCCGGTCGAGGGTCTCCAGGTCGCCGTCCCCGCGCACGGTGACCGTCCGCTCCTGGAGCACCCGGCCGCCGAACCGTACGACGGTGAGGATCTCGCCTCGGTGGAAGCGGGCGAACTTGCCGGTGGTGGTGCGGTCGGCGCCGCTCAGCCCGGCGAACGCGGCGCGCAGTGCGGCGATGCGGTCGCCGCGCATCGAGGTGGAGAAGTCCAGCAGGAAGACGACCTGGTCGCCGGTGGGGTGCGCGGGGTCGCCGTAGTCGTCGACGAGCCGCTCCACGATCGACAGCCGGTCGGGGTAGGAGAGCGCGTTGCCGACCGGCACCCGCAGCCGTGCCGACGGCTCGACGTCCCTGTTGACCGGGCGCCGGAAGGTGCGGCGCATCAGCTCGCGCTGGGTGTCGGCGCTCAGCAGCCAGTCGGTGACCTTGCGGTAGGCGGTGCGTTCGGCGGGGTCGAGGAGGAGCAGCGGGAAGTCGGACAGGACCATGCCGTCGTCCGGGTGGACGATCTCCAGCGGGTGGGCGAGTCTTCCGCCGGCGTTCAGGGCGAGCAGTTCGGACTCGTGGGCGATCAGCGCGTCGGCGGCGTCCTGGTCCTTCGGATAGGTGTCGAGCAGGGCGCGGGAGCTGGGCGCGGTGAGGCTCTGGCCGGAGCGGAAGCCGCGCAGCCGGTCGCAGGAGACGTCCTGTTCGCGCAGGGCGCTGCCGGTGCCGGCGGCGGCGGTGGCGACACCGACCAGGGCGGCGCGTCCGGTGTCGCTGCGCCGGGGGTCGGCCATGCCGAAGCGCAGCCGGCCGTCGGCGGCGGCGTCCGCGAGGTCGGCCCAGGTGATCCGGCCGCCGGGGGTGTTCGCGCGCAGGGCGGCGGCGGTCTCGGGGGTGAGGCCGGCGACGACCGGTGAGCGCATCACGGAGGTGGACTCGGGCCGGGCGAGGCGGCCGCCGGAGTCCTGCACCCGCAGCTGGAAGGAGCGGTCGGAGGCGAGCCAGGCCAGGTCGTAGGAGGGCTTCCCGGCGGCCGGGGGCTGCCGGCCGGCGAGGTCGGCGGTGGCCTCGTAGGTCATCTCCAGTTCGACGCCGGTGTCGTTCTCCAGCCGGTCCAGGAGCGGTTCCACGTCGGCGAGTTCGGGGCTGGCGAGGACGCGCAGGGTGAGGTGGTCGGGGTCGCGGGCGCAGGCGGAGGTCAGGGTGGCGAGCAGGGCGACGGCGAGGGCGAGGGCGCCGATCCGCCGCCTCACGGGGTGTCCTTGGCGGGCGGCGGGCAGCTGCCGACGTAGTCGATGATCCGTTCCAGGACGTCGAGGTCGGGCTCGTAGGCCTTGGTCCGGTCGGTGTTGGGGACGGGGACCTGGATGCCGTGATCGCGCAGGTAGGCGTCGAGGCGTTCGCCGGTGTCCTCCTCCGCGTCGGAGTCACGGACCCGGAAGCCGAGTTCGAGGGCCCGTTCGCGCAGCGCGTCGTCCTCCTCCAGGATGCGGACGAGCCGGTCGCCGCGGTCGGTGAGGGAGATGAGCTGGGGTTCGGTGAGGGTGTAGGGGGTGGGGTAGAGCAGGACGCGGTCGGTGTCCTGGCGGCCGTGCCGGTCGTGGTGGGCGATCTGGTGGGCCAGGTACTGGTGCTCGTAGATCACGGAGAGGGGGGCGATGGACTCGCCGAGGTCGGAGAGGTAGCTGTCGGCCTGTTCGTCGGCCCACATGCCCTGGAGGCTGATCAGAGGTTTGATCCTGGCCGCGAGGTCGGTCACCGCGTCCTGGGCGAGCCGGGCGTCGTTCACGTTCTGGGTGCCCGGGGTGCTGTTCCGGTTGGCGACGAAGGCGAGGAGGCTGAGGTAGGTGCCGGCCGAGTTGGACTCGCAGACGCTGGAGGTGCGCACCAGCACCCGGCCGCTGTTGCTGCGGCCGCCGGCGGTGTCGAAGCCGATGCCGTTCCAGGTGTCGGCGCCCTCGGTCTTCCCGTCGCCGTCCTGGTCGGCGGTGCTGCGGCCGCCGTCCCTGCCGTCGAGCAGGCCCATGAAGCGGCGCATGTCGAGGTCGTAGTAGAGGGTGTCGCCGCCCGCCGCCCCCTGGGGTGTGGCGACGCCGGCCCTGACGAGGGTCTCGGCGTAGGAGCGGAACGTGCCGAGGACGAGCGGGGTGACGAAGGGGCGGGCCGAGCGGACGGAACGGTCCTGCCGGTCGAGGACGAGTTTCGCGGCGGGCTGGCCGGACGGGAAGACGACGTCCATGTCCTTCAGCGACTGGGTGGCGATGCCGCGCGATCCGAGCCGGTGGATGTCGACCCGTATGCCGTGCCGCAGCAGCAGCCGCTGCACCTCGGGGTCCTTGAAGAAGTCGGACTTGGAGGCCATCTTCGCCTCCAGGGTGGTGATCTGTTCGAACGGTCTGAGGGTGTTCCCGGAGACGAGCAGGGAGATCAGTCCGGCCAGCGCGAGCGGCAGCGCGGCGACGACATGCCGGGGGACGCGGCGGCGGCGCACCCGCCGGGTGGTGAGTCTCGGTTCGTCGATCGTGGGTCTTCCGGTGACGGACAACGGCCCCCTCCTGCCACTCCGGGGCCAGGATCATCGGGCACGCCTTCGAACACGGCCCCGCGGAAGGGTCAACTCCAGGCCAACGCGCGAGAAATGACGGTCCGGGACGGGTCGGGTTTCAGACGCCGCGCAGCGGCAACCCGCAGCCCATGTCCCCTCGATATCGCAACGGTGCGAACCAGGCCGGCACGGTCATCGCCGTGGTCGCCGACGTCATGGCCCTCATCCTGGGCCTGTGGATCCTCATGTACCTGCTGGACGCGAACCGCGGGAACGACTTCGTCCAGTTCGTCCACGACGTGGCCCGCTGGCTCGCCGGCTGGTCGTACGACCTGTTCACCTTCGACGAGGCGTGGGCGAGGGTCGTGGCCGGTTACGGTCTGGCGGCGGTGGTGTACCTGTTCGTCGGTCACGCGATCGCGAACCGGGTCCACCGCCACTGACCCCACTGCCTCAGGACCCCGCTACCTCAGGACCCCACTACCTGATGACCCCACTACCTGATGACCTCAGGCGCAGCAGTCCGTCTCGAGTCCCCAGGGCAGATGCTCGCCCCCGAACACCGCGCAGGTGGCCTCGTGGCCGCCCAGCGCGGCGACGGCGAGCAGCAGGGAGCCCGCCGTCCAGGTCGTCAGCTCGCGCGGCCAGATCGCGTCGTCGTCGAAGACATAGCCCGTCCAGTACAGCCCGGACTCGGGGTCCCGCAGATGCTGGATGGACTGGAGGATCTCCAGCGCCCGGTCGGACTCGCCCGTCGCCCAGAGCGCGAGGGCGAGTTCGGCCGACTCGCCGCCGGTCACCCACGGGTTGGGCACGACGCACCGCACCCCGAGCCCGGGCACCACGAACCGCTCCCAGTCCGCCTCGATCCGGGACTTCGCCTCCGCGGCGGTCAACGCCCCGCCGAGCACCGGGTAGTACCAGTCCATCGAGTAGCGGTCCTTGTCGAGGAACCGCTCCGGGTGCCGGCGGACGGCGTGCCGCAGCGCGCCGGCGGCCAGCTCCCAGTCGGGCTGCGGCTCCTCGCGCTGCTCGGCGACGGCCAGCGCGCAGCGCAGCGCCTGGTGGATCGAGGAGGAGCCGGTGAGCAGGGCGTCCGCCGTGGGCGTGCCGTCGTCGTCGCGCCGCCAGCCGATCTGCCCGCCGGGCTGCTGGAGCCGCAGCACGTACTCGACGGCCGCGTAGACGGCCGGCCACATGCGGTCCAGGAAGGTGTCGTCGCCGGTGGACAGGTAGTGGTGCCAGACCCCTACGGCGATGTAGGCGACGAAGTTCGTCTCGCGGCCCCGGTCGGTGACGTCGGTGAAGTCGCCGTCCCGGTACGCGGCGTACCAGGAGCCGTCCTCGTTCTGGTGCCGGGCGAGCCAGGTGTAGGCCCGTTCGGCGGCCTCGTGCTCGCCCGCGGCGTCCAGCGCCATCGCGGCCTCGGTGTGGTCCCACGGGTCGAGGTGGTGACCCCGGAACCACGGGATCGCGCCGTCCTCCCGCTGCACGGCGAGGATGCCGGCGACGGTCGCGGCAGCCTGCTCGGCGGTGAGGACCCCGGGCAGGACGAGGTGTTCTGTCCGGGGGGTGGTCACGTGGCGTCCGCCCCGGTCTTCTCGGCGATCTTCGGCAGATGGGGCTTGGTCGCGTAGGCGACGAAGCTCTTGCCGATCAGCGGGTTCAGCGCCTGCTCGGCGACCCGGGTGGCCAGCGGCTTCTTCATGATGTCCCAGACCAGCAGCTTGTGGTACGCCCGCACCGGCAGCGCCTTGTCGTTGTCGACGCCGAACGCGCACTTCAGCCACCAGTACGGCGAGTGCAGCGCGTGGGCGTGGTGGGTGCCGTACGGCTTCAGGCCGGCCTCGCGGATCTTCGCGAGGAGTTCGTCCGCGCGGTAGATGCGGATGTGGCCGCCCTCGACCTCGTGGTAGGCGTCGGAGAGGGCCCAGCAGACCTTCTCGGGGCCGTAGCGCGGGACGGTGATCGCGATGCGTCCGCCGGGCTTGAGGACCCGGACCATCTCGGCGAGCACGCCCTTGTCGTCGGGGATGTGCTCCATCACCTCGGAGATGATGACGACGTCGAAGGACTCGTCGGGGAAGGGCAGGGCGAGGGCGTCGCCCTCCATCGCGGTGGCGGTGGCGCCCTCGGGGGCCTCACCGGCCTCCTTCATCGCCGCGAACCACTTGGCGACCTCGCGGATCTCCTCGGCGTTCTGGTCGAGGGCCACGACCTGGGCGCCTCGCCGGTAACACTCGAAGGCGTGCCGGCCGGCCCCGCAGCCGAGATCCAGGACCCGGTCCCCCGGGGCGAGCGGGAACCGGGAGAAGTCGACGGTCAGCACGTGGCCCTGCTTTCGCGATCGGATACAACGTCAACATCTTCGCGGGCCGGGTGCGCCGGCCGGGCGCCGCCCGCGGCCATCGCCTCGCGGTAGCGGGCCACCGTGCCCTGGGCGGCCCGCGCCCAGGTGAACCGCTCCAGCACCCGCTGCCGGCCGGCCGCGCCGAGCCGGGCCCGCAGCCCGGGGTCGCCGAGCAGCCGGGCCAGCGCCGCGGCCAGGGCGCCCGCGTCGCCGGGCGGTACGGCCAGGCAGGTCTCGCCGTCGGGTCCGGCGACCTCGGGGATCGCGCCGCCGGTGGTGGCGACCAGGGGGGTGCCGGTGGCCATGGCCTCGGCGGCCGGCAGGGAGAAGCCCTCGTACAGCGAGGGCACGCAGGCGACCTCCGCCGAGCGCACCAGGTCGACCAGTTCGGCGTCCGAGATGCCCTTGACGAAGTCGACGGCGCCTTCGAGGCCGTAGCGCTCGAGCGCCTGGGCGATGGGCCCCTCCTGGGGGCGCTTGCCGACGACGACGAGGTGGGCGTGCGGGTGCTCGGTGCGCACCTTGGCGAGCGCCTCGACGAGGAAGACCAGGCCCTTGAGCGGCACGTCCGCGCTGGACGTCGTCACGATCCGGCCCGGGACGACGGCCACGGACGGGTCGGGCGAGAACAGGTCGGTGTCGGCGCCGATGTGGACGACGTGGACGCGGTCGTCACGGACGCCGAGGTGGTCGACGATCTCCTGGCGGGAGGTCCCGGAGACGGTCAGTACGGACGGCAGCCGGCGGGCGACCCGCTTCTGCATCCGGGTGAACGCGTACCAGCGGCGCACGGAGTAGCGGCGCTGCCAGCCGTCGGCGGCGTCCAGCTCCAGCTGCCGGTCGACGGTGATGGGGTGGTGGATGGTGGTGACGAGCGGCGCGCCGACGTCTCCCAGCAGCCCGTATCCGAGGGTCTGGTTGTCGTGCACGACGTCGAACTCGCCGCGGCGGGCCCGCAGATGGCGGCGGGCGCGCAGGGAGAAGGTCAGGGGTTCGGGGAAGCCGCCGGTCCACATCGTCGCCACTTCGAGGGCGTCGATCCAGTCGCGGTACTCCTCGCGCCCCGGGGTGCGAAAGGGGTCGGGCTGGCGGTACAGGTCGAGGCTGGGCAGCTCGGTCAGGGACAGCCGGTCGTCGTGGCCCTCGTCGAGCACCGGATACGGCTGCGAACCGATGACGTCGACGCGGTGGCCGAGGCGCGCCAGCTCGCGCGAGAGATGCCGTACGTAGACCCCTTGGCCCCCGCAGAACGGGTTCCCCTTATAGGTGAGGAGCGCGATGTTGAGCGGTCGCTCGCCGTCTGCCGCGAGGTCACGCCGGGACCCCGCCTGACTGGCCTCAGCGGTCACTCCGGGCCCCCTTCTGCCTGCACTGTCCCGCGACACTACGACGGGACGCTAATCTAGAACAAGTTTCAGACTTGATCGTTCGGGAGGCTCTGAATCTACCGGCAGGTAGGGACGCTGTGACCAGTGGATCAGGTGATTCACACCACGGCCGGCCGCACTGCCAAGCTGTGTGATCACCGACCCTCACCGACTGTCACGGAACGGGACCCATGCCTGCGGAAGACAGCACCCAGCGCCCGGCCTCCTCCCCTCTCACGGAGCGGCAGGAGGCCCGCCGCCGGCGCATCCTGCACGCGAGCGCGCAGCTTGCCAGCCGGGGCGGTTTCGACGCGGTGCAGATGCGGGAGGTCGCCGAGTCCTCCCAGGTCGCCCTCGGCACGCTCTACCGCTACTTCCCCTCCAAGGTGCACCTGCTGGTCGCCACCATGCAGGACCAGCTGGAGCACATGCACGGCACCCTGCGGAAGAAGCCCCCGGCGGGCGACCGGGCGGCGGACCGGGTGGCGGAGACCCTGATGCGGGCCTTCCGGGCCCTTCAGCGCGAGCCGCACCTGGCCGACGCGATGGTCCGCGCGCTGACCTTCGCCGACCGCAGCGTCTCCCCCGAGGTCGACCAGGTCTCCCGCCAGACGACGGCGATCATCCTCGACGCGATGGGTCTGGAGAACCCGACCCCGGAGCAGCTGTCCGCCGTCCGCGTCATCGAGCACACCTGGCACTCCGCCCTGATCACCTGGCTGTCCGGGCGCGCGTCCATCGCCCAGGTGAGGATCGACATCGAGACGGTGTGCCGGCTGATCGACGTGACGGACCCGGGCGCCGGCGCGCACGACTAGAACCTACGAGACGGGTTCCCTTCGCCGGGGTCGCCCGGATGCGCCGGGTACTGCCCGGATCAGGTGATGGGGGTCGCCGTTCAGCCCGACTGCCGCTGTCCGGCCTCTCAACCCGACCGTCGACGTCGGCCTCAGCGGATGCCTTTCACGTCGCGCCGAAGTCGGCTACTCCGGTTGGGTTCCCTCACTCGCCTCGTAGGCCACTTTCAGGATAGGACGACCGGGGAGGGATGAACCAACCCAAAGGTGAATTTTTTACTTCTATTCCTCCGGCGGGAACACCGGCTCCCCGCTGCCCGCCAGCGTCACCGTGATCGCCTCCACCGGGCAGCTCTCCGCCGCCGCCAGCACCCGCTCGTTGGCGTCCGGGTCCGGATCGACCGGGTGGGACTGACGGGCGGAGTCCAGCCGGAAGCCGCCCGGGGCGTGGTGCAGGCACTGGGCGGAGCCGATGCACAGGGAGCGGTCGACCTCGACGTGCCAGCGGTCACCCGCCCCCACGCCCGGCTCGGCCCGCGCGGGAGAGGCCTCCATCGCTCAGCCCTCCCAGCCGGCCGGGAGGTGGATCATCTTGTGCTCCAGGTACTCGGAGTAGCCCTCGGGGCCGAACTCCCGCCCCAGCCCGGAGTTCTTGTAGCCGCCGAACGGGCCGAGCATGTCCAGGCTGAAGGTGTTGACGGAGTACGTCCCGGTACGGACCCGGCGCGCGACCTCGATGCCGTGCTCCACGTCGGCCGTCCAGACACTGCCGCTCAGTCCGTAGTCGGAGTCGTTCGCGATCTTCAGCGCCTCGGACTCGTCCCCGTAGGGCAGGAGACAGATCACCGGGCCGAAGATCTCCTCGCGGGCGATCCGCATGGAGTTGTCGACGTCCCCGAAGAGGGTCGGCTCGACGTACCAGCCGCGGTCCAGGCCCGCCGGACGGCCGCCGCCCGTGAGGATCTTCGCGCCCTCCTCCTGGCCGATGCGGATGTAGTCGAGGTTGCGGCGCCGCTGCCGCTCGGCCACCAGCGGGCCGACCTGGGTCGCCGGGTCCAGCGGGTCGCCGACGACCAGCGCGCCGGCCGCCGCGGCGAAGGCGTCGGCGAACTCGTCGTAGCGGGAACGGGGAAGGAGGATGCGGGTCTGGGCCACGCAGGCCTGGCCGTTGTTCATCCAGGCCGCCGAGACGATCCCGGGCACGGCCGTGGCGAGGTCCGCGTCCGGCAGGACGACGGCCGCCGACTTGCCGCCCAGTTCCAGGGTCACGCGGGTGAGGTTGCGGGAGGCCACCTCCATGACCCGCCTGCCCGCCGCGACCGAGCCGGTGAAGGACACCTTGTCGACCCCGGGGTGCCCGACCAGGTACTCGCTCACCTCGCGGTCCGCCGGGAGGATCGACAGCACCCCCTGCGGCAGCCCGGCCTCCCGCGCGATGTCGGCCAGGATGTACGCGTCCAGCGGCGACTCCGGCGACGGCTTGAGAATCACCGAGCAGCCGGTGAGCAGCGCGGGCGCGAGCTTCGCGGCGGCCACGAACTGCGGGACGTTCCACGGGACGACGGCCGCGACCACGCCCACCGGTTCCCGCCGCACGAGGATCTTCCCGAGGACGCCGTCGCGCCGTTCCTCGTGGGGGAAGCCCCGGGCGACGGTGATCGCCGCGTCCCACACCATCATCGCGCCGAGGGCCTGCGCGAGGACGCTCCAGGAGTACGGGGAGCCGTTCTCGGAGGAGATCACCCGGGCGATCTCCTCGTGGCGCACGGCGATCGCGTCCTTGATACGGGTGACGACCGCGATCCGCTCGTCGAGGGACAGCCGGGGCCAGGGGCCCTCGTCGAAGGCCCGCCGGGCGACGGCGACCGCCCGGTCCACATCGGCCGCGCAGGCGTGCGGCACCCGTCCGATGACCTCCTCCGTGTGGGGGGAGATCACCTCGATCACGTCCTTGCCCAGGGGGTCGGTCAGTTCCCCGCCGATGAACAGCTGTCCGTGTTCCACGAGCTCGGCCATGGCCACTGCCTTCGTCTGCATCGTTTCTGACGGTGTTTCAGAAACTGATACCAGTTCCGGTCGAACTAAGCCAGGGTCCGGGACGGACGGGCCCCCACCAGCGGGTTCTTCGCCGGTGGGGGTGAGGTCATGCGGCGTGGGCCGTCGCCGGTCCGTCGCTCCCTTCATCGATTCCTTCGTCGAATCCTTCGTCGACCGGCGGGCCCCGACGTCGCCGGCCGGTGCCCTGCCGGGGCCGCCGGGCGCACCGTCAGACGCACTCCTTCGTGGGGCTCACCGGAGTCCAGTCCGACGCGCCCTTCGCGTTGACCGCCCGCACCTGGTAGCACTGCCTCTCCGCCGGCTGGCCGGTGAAGGTGACCGAGGTGCTGTTCGCCCCCACGCTCACGGTCGTGTTGAGGGTGCTGTTGCGGATCTGGAAGCTCGTCTCGTCGGTCGGGACGTTCTCCCAGACCACCTGCACCCGGGAGGGATCCGCGGCGTCGGGCCTGGTGGCGACCACACCCGACACCTCGGCGGGACGCCCGGCCCCCACTCCCGGACCGGTGGTGTGCTTCAGGTTGAAGGTCACCGAGGCGCTGTCGTTGGAGGCCACCTCGCTGTTGCTGACGGACAGCCTCGCGCCCGTCAGGCTCATGCCGGGACGCATGCCCTGCTGGATCCCCTCGGACGTGCCGTCCAGATCCCTGTTGAGGCAGCTCGATCCCTCGAAGAGCCGGAGCGTCGGCGATTCGACGACCATCTCGTCGGTCCTGAGCTGGAGCTGGACGGTCAGTTCGCCGACGCTTTCGTCGCCCACGCACTTCGAGACGGTCAGCGTCTGCACCGGATTGTCATGGGTCACGCGAACCGACCGACTGAAGTCGAGAGTCTCCGTCGAGCCACTGGTGAAGACGCCACCCCCGTTCCTGACCGTCATGGTTCCGGTGACATTGATGATGTGCGTGGTCGCCGCGGAGGCGGGTGGCGCCAACCACACGCACAGCAGGGGGAGGGGTAGAGCCGCCACGGCGGCGGCGTGTCGCAGCCTCATCGCCACACCTCTCTGTCGATGGAGAGCGTCGATCCGAATTCAGCACCCGGCGGTCCGGCCCGATGACGAGGTCGAGGATGTCCTGCGCGTACGTGCGCGGATACGTCGGCGGCACCTCTGCGAGTACGTCGGCGGGTACATCTGCGAGTACATCTGCGGGAAGCCTGCGGGCACCTCCGCTGACACGTCTGCGGGTGCCTCCGCGGGACGGCGGCACCTCCGCCGCAACGACCACCGGCCAGGTGGCGAGGCCCACTTCACGAGCACCGGCCGGCGGGACGGCCGCCCCGGGCCGCGATGCGCGGGGGCGGTCGGGGAGGTCACGCCGATCAACTCCTTCGCACAGGACTCGGCCGGAACGCCCCTTCCCAGCATGCCAGCGCCCTCCCGCACCCGCAGCTCGGCAGCCGTCCGGGCCAAGTGCCCGCCCCCTGGGGAATTCCCCTGCTAGCGCGGGGTGTTTTCGTCGGCCTCGAACGGGCCGCCGTGGCCGGGCACGATCAGGTCCGCCGCGGCCAGCACCCGCAGCCGGGAATCGCGCAGCACCGCACGGTCGGGGGCCACCGGGTCGTCCGCCGGGCCGTTCGCGTGCCACCACAGGTCGCCGGCGAAGGCCACCACGCCCGAGTCCGTGCCCGCCAGCAGCGTGATGTCCTCGGGGCTGTGGCCCGGGGTGCGGATCAGCCGCAGCGACGGGGTGAGTTCGTAGCCCTCCGCGTCCCGGTTCGTCCACTGGTCGCCCCGGTACTCCACCTTGTGGTCGTGCACCCGGGCCCGGCCGAAGAGGCCCACGTTCATGGTGTTGTCCGGGTGGTGGTGGCTGAGCACCACGTCGGTGATGTCGTCGGGGCCGAGCCCCAGCTCGGCGAGCGGGGCGAGGATGTCGTCGTGGCTCGCCACCATGCCCGGGTCGAAGATCACATGCCGCCCCGCGTCGAAGACGTAGGAGACGGTGGCGGCGACCCCGGGACCGGTGGATCCCACGTAACCGGTGGTCAGAACCTGGTAGATGGCGCTGCGGCCGAGCGGTGCGTCTGTCATGGCCTCGATCTTTCCCGGAGCGGTGACGGTCGACGAGTGGCACGGATGCCTTGCATCGCAGGATTCGTGCCAGCGTGTGCCAGACTGCGTTTGTGCCGCCCTTCACGACCGTCGCCGCGTACGTCCCTCCCGGTGTCGGCATGCTCGCCGTCGGCATCCTCACCGAGGTGTTCGGTCCGCACGGAGCGGCGGTGCCCGGCTTCGACTTCGCCCTGTGCGCCGACCGGGCCGGACCGGTGCCCACGGACTGCGGTGTGCCGCTCTCCCTCCCCCACGGACTGGACCGGCTCGCCACCGCCGATCTGGTCGTCGCCCTGCCCGGGGCCGGATTCCGCACACCCCCCGGCCCCGCCGTACTCGACGCGCTGAGGGCCGCGCACGAGCGCGGTGCCGTGGTCGCGGCCCACTGCGTCGGCACGTTCACGCTCGCCGCCGCCGGACTGCTCGACGGCCGACGGGCGACCACGCACTGGCGGTTCGCCGAACTGCTCGCCGAACGCCACCCGCGGGTCACCGTGGAGTCCGACGCGCTCTACATCGACGAGGGGAGCGTCGTCACGGGCGCGGGTGCCGCCGCGGGCTTCGACCTGTGCCTCCATCTGCTGAGGCGGGAGCACGGCGCCGCGCTGGCCAACGCCGTCGCCCGGGACGTCGTACTGCCCTCCCACCGCGACGGCGGACAGGCCCAGTACCTGGCCACGCCCGTCCCCGAGGACGGCAGGGACGAGCGGCTCGCCGAGGTTCTCGGCTGGGCCCGCGAGCACCTCCACGAGCCGCTGCCCGTCACGGAACTGGCCCGCCGCGCCCTGATGAGCAGACGCTCCTTCGCCCGCCGCTTCACCGCCGCGACCGGCACCACCCCGCACGCCTGGCTGCGGAACCTGCGGCTGAGCAGGGCCGAGGAACTCCTGGAGACCACGGACCTCACGATCGAGGAGATCGCCCGCCGGGTGGGGTACGGAAGCGCCGCCGTGCTGCGCGAGCAGTTCGTGCGCCGCCGGGGCGTGCCCCCGCGCTCCTACCGCCGCGCCTTCGCGAACGCGCCCCGATGAACCGGGTCCCATCCGATCCGACCGCTCCGATCCGACCGCCCCGATCTGACTGTTCGTCAGTTCTGGTTATAGTGGTCAATGGCCGTATGACGGAGGGCAGATGACGAGCATCCAGGACCATCCCGGGACATACGACCACGGCGGCGGAGTCCGCTCCCTGCGGGTGCCCATCCCGGACAACCCGCTCGGCTTCACGCTCGTCTACGTCGTCGACACCGACCGCGGGCCGGTGCTGATCGACACCGGCTGGGACGACCCCACGTCATGGGACGCGCTGACCGCCGGTCTCACGGCCTGCGGCACCTCCGTCGCCGAGCTGCACGGTGTCGTCATCACCCACCACCACCCCGACCACCACGGCCTCTCCGGCACCGTGCGGGAGGCTTCCGGGGCGTGGGTGGCGATGCACGCGGCGGACGCCTCGATCGTGCGGCGGACCCGGGAGACCCGCCCGGAGCGCTGGTACACGTACATGGCGGACAAGCTGGCCGCGGCCGGCGCCCCCGAGGAGCACCTGGCGCCCCTGCGCACACCCCCGACCCGCCGCCGTACGCTCCCCGGACTGGCCCCCGCCCTGCCCGACCGCGAGATCACCCCCGGTGAACTCCTGGATCTCCCCGGCCGCCGGCTGCGCGCGATCTGGACCCCCGGGCACACCCCCGGCCATGTCTGTCTCCACCTGGAGGAGGAGCACCCCGGTGGACTCCCGGGCCACGGCCGGCTGTTCTCCGGCGACCATGTACTCCCCGAGATCACCCCGCACATCGGCCTCTACGAGGATCCCGACGACGCCACCGTCACCGACCCGCTCGGCGACTACCTCGACTCCCTGGAACGTGTCGGCCGCCTCGCCCCCGCCGAGATCCTCCCGGCCCACCAGCACCCGTTCACCGACGCCCCGTCCCGGGTACGGGAGCTGCTCACCCACCACGAGGCCCGCCTCACCGACCTCCTCGCCCTGCTCTCCTCCCCCCTCACCGCCTGGCAGCTCGCCGAGCGCATGGAGTGGAACCGGCCCTGGGCGCAGATCCCCTACGGGTCGAGGAACATCGCGGTCTCGGAGGCGGAGGCCCATCTGCGGCGGCTGGTGAAGCTGGGGCGCGCGGAAGCGGTGGCGGGGAGCGGTCCGGTGACGTACGTGGCGGTGTGAGGACGGGTCACCGGGAGCCGTTCGGTCACCTGTGAGGACGGGTCACCGGGAGCCGTCCGGTCACCCGCGCGACGGCGGGCGGCGGCGCGCGGAAGAGGGCCGCGGGCGGTGCCGTTCACGCGGCCGATCCGCCGTGTTCACGACCGCGCCGTACGGTGCCCTGAACCCGCCCGTCCCGGACCCCTGGTGGCGACGCCCATGGACCCGATCGAGCAACTCCTCGCCGAACGAGCCTGCCAGCGCCTGCTCCTCGACCTCGTCCGCCGTCTGGACCTCGGCGAACCCGGCTCCGTGGCCGAGCTGTTCACCGAGGACGGCACCTGGACCTGGCCCGAGGGCGACCGGCTGGTCAGGGGCCGCGCCGCGCTGCGCGCCCACTTCGGCACCCGCCCCGCCGACCGGCACGCCCGCCGCCTCATGGCCGACGTGCGGGTGGAGGTGACCTCCCCGGACACCGCCACGGCGACCTCGTACTTCACCACGTACCGGGTCGACGACGGGCACCGCACGGCCGACGCCGCGCACGCGGTCCGCATCGGCCACTACAAGGACGCCCTGCACCGCACCCCCGACGGCACCTGGCTGCTCGCGGCCCGCACCCTGTTCCTCCCCTGCGGCAGCCCGACACCGCGCCTCTAGGACGGGTCCTCACGCATCAGCGACCTGACCAACTCCCCCGCCGCGCCCAGGAGTCCGGTCTCCTCCCGGCTCATCGTCGGATTGGCCGCCCGCCGCCGCAGGGCCTGCGCCAGGCCCTCCTCGGTGAGGTGGGACGGGTCGGCGAGCAGCGCGGTGAGCGTGGCGCGGGCCGGTGCGGCGACCGGCTCGGCGGAGACCGCGACCTGGGCGAGGATCACCGCGGAGGTGCCCCAGTCGAGCCCCGGGTCGCCCTCCTCCGCCTGGGCCCAGTCGATGACCCGGGGGCCGTCGGCGGTGAGGATCACGTTGTCGGGGTGGAGGTCGAGGTGCAGGACGCGCGCGTCGGCCGCGGTCCGCCCCGGCACGGTGTGCAGCGCGCGCAGCAGCCGGGCGAGCATCGCGCCCGCCTCCGCCGGGTCCAGCGCGCCGGCCGCGAACGCCTGGAGCATGGTCGGACCGTCCAGCCGCTCCATCACCAGGTCGGTGCGCGAGCCGGAGGGCCGTACGGCGGGCGCCGGGTAGCCGTGCGCGCGGACATGTGCCATCAGCGCCCCCTCGGCGGCCGCGTCGCCCCAGCCCTCGCGGTCGCGGCGCAGCACCCACGCCTCGTCGATCTCGTACACGTCGGCCGAACGGCCCGAACCGAGCAGCTTGCCCGGACCGGTGTCCGGCCCCCTCCCCGTGGTGGTCATGACCAGAACATACCGGCGCCGTCCGGGCCGTGGCCGCCCGCTCACAGCCACCCCTCAGGCACTCGGCTACCTGCCGGTAGAGTGACCGGGTCGTCATCAACCCGTACGGGGGGAAGCCGGTGCAATTCCGGCGCTGACCCGCAACCGTGAGCCGCTCAGGCGAGCCGGACTGCCTCGTACGGGACCATGACCGGCTCACGCGCGCCGGCAAGCCCGCCGTCGCACGGCACCGTCGAGGTATACGGAGTCGAGCCGCCGGGGTGTCCCGTGCTGCCCGGCTCCCCGACCGGGAGAGGCACCCGCCGATCATGAAGTACCGCCACAGCGCCGCGGCCCTGGCCGCCACCGCCGTCGTGTTCGCGAGCGCCGGGTCCGCGGTCGCCGCCACCCCGTCCCCCACCCCGTCGGTGGCCATACCCGACGGCCTCTACGGCACCACCGACCCGACGTACGACGGGGTGTGGCGCCAGTCGCTGGCCTTGCTGGCCCAGAACACGACCGGCGTGACCCCGGCCGACAGCGCGGTCGCGTGGCTGGCGGGGCAGCAGT
Organism: Streptomyces phaeofaciens; assembly: GCF_014648915.1. Taxonomy (GTDB): domain Bacteria; phylum Actinomycetota; class Actinomycetes; order Streptomycetales; family Streptomycetaceae; genus Streptomyces; species Streptomyces phaeofaciens. The sequence goes on from NZ_BMSA01000019.1 coordinate 210,040, forward strand.
GCGCGAACGGCGCGTTCGCCGCGTTCCGCGCCGACACCGGCAAGCCCTGCGCCGCCGACCTGATGGTGGACACCAACAGCACGGCGGCCGCGGTGCAGGCGCTGGCGGCGCTCGGCGGCCACGACGCCGGTGTGAAGAAGGCCGTCACCTGGCTGAAGTCCGTCCAGAACGCCGACGGAGGCTGGGGCTACACCCCCGGCGGGGCCACCGACACGAACTCCACCTCGGTCGTCGCCGGCGCGCTCGCGCAGGCCGGGGTGACGGTGCCGAACCTCCGCAAGGGCGGCAAGTCCCCGTACGACGCCCTCCAGAAGCTCGCCCTCCCCTGCACCGGTAAGGACGCGGGCGCGTTCGCCTACCAGCCCGACAAGAAGGGCGAGCTGGCGGCCAACGCGGACGCGACCGCGGCGGCCGTCCTCGGCCTGCTGGACGAGCCGCTGACCGGGAGCCGGCAGGACGACGACGCGTCCGCCACGGGCTGCACCACGTTCGACGCGGGCACCGAGCCCGAGAAGGGCGGGCACAACGGCGCCGTCTGGCTCGCCGAGGCCCTGGCCGACAACGGCCGTCTGATGTCGTCGCTGCCCGGCGCCGAGGACCAGCCCGACTACGGCAACACCGCCGACGCGATCGTCGCCCTCTCCTCCGCCGGCTTCAACGACCAGGCCGCGGCCCCGCTGCGCTGGCTGGAGGACAACTCCGCGCAGTGGGCGGCGCAGAGCGGTCCGGCCGCCTACGCCCAGCTGATCTTCGTGGCGAACGCCGCGAAGGGCGCCGACGTCCACGACTTCGGCGGCCAGGACCTGGTCGAGCTCCTGAACGCGACCGGCCCCGCGCCCCGCGGCATCGACGAGCCGACCCGCACCGACGCGATCGGCAAGGCCGAGGAGAAGAAGGACGACGACGGCGGCCTGAACGTCGCCTACACCGTCGCCGGCGGCCTCGTCGTCGGCGCGCTCGTCGGCTTCGTCCTCGTCGCGCGCGGCCGGAAGCGGCGGCAGGCGTGATCCGCCACCGCGCCGCCGCCGGGCGGGTGCTCCTGCTCACGCTGGTGCTCCTGCTGCTCGCCCCCGCGCAGGCCCGGGCCGCCGGCTACCGCTACTGGTCCTTCTGGGACCGCACCGGCGACAGCTGGGCCTACGCCACCGAGGGCCCCTCGACCGCCCGTCCCTCCGACGGTGACGTCCAGGGCTTCCGGTTCGCGGTCAGCGAGGACTCCTCGGACGCGGACCGGCCGCGCGGCGCGGCGTCCTTCGAGGCGATCTGCGCACGCACCCCGGCGAAGGACGGCCTGAAGCGGGTCGCCCTGGTCATCGACTTCGGCACCCCGGCGGACGCCCCGTCCGGGGAGACCCCGCCCGCCACCCGCCTGGCCTGTGCCCGGGTCTCCCCCGACGCGACGACGGCCGAGGCCCTGGCCTCCGTCGCCAGGCCCCTGCGCTACGACACCAACGCCCTCCTCTGCGCGATCGCCGGCTATCCGAGGACGGGGTGCGGTGAGCAGATCTCCTCGGGCGGGGCGACGGCCCCGAAGAAGCCGGGGACGGACGAGGCGGCCGAGAAGGCGACGGGCGAGGAGGACGACGGCGGGCCGGCCCTGGGTCTGATCGCGGGAGGCGCGGTGGTGGCGGCCCTCGCGGCGGCGGCCGTCGTACAGGCGCGACGGCGCGGGAATGGCTGACGGCCCCGGCCGCACGCCCTCGTGCGGCGGGGGCGGCTCCCGTCCCGTGGAGCGCCGGCCCGCGCGCGGCACCCGGCCGACGCGCGGCACCCGGCCGGCGCCGGCCGGCGCCCCGGCCGCACGGCCCCGCGCCCGCCTGCACCCCGCCGCCTGGTGGCTCTGGGCGCTGGCCCTCGGCACCGCCGCCACCCGCACCACCAACCCCCTCCTGCTGGCCCTCCTCCTCACCACCTCCGCATACGTGGTCACCACATGCCGTCCGCACACCCCGTGGTCCCGCTCCTACTCGGCGTTCCTCAAACTCGCCCTCGCCGTCCTGCTCATCCGTCTCGTCTTCGTCGTCGTGCTCGGCTCCCCCATCCCCGGCACGCACGTGATCGTCACCCTCCCCGAGGTCCCGCTGCCGGCCTGGGCGCAGGGCATCCGCCTCGGTGGCCGGGTCACCGCCGAAGGCGTCCTGTTCTCCCTCTACGACGGCCTCCGCCTCGCCACGCTGCTGGTCTGCGTGGGCGCCGCGAACGCCCTCGCCAGCCCCTCGCGCCTGCTCAAGTCCCTCCCCGGCGCGCTGTACGAGACCGGTGTCGCCGTGGTCGTGGCCCTCACCTTCGCCCCGAACCTGATCGCCGACGTCCAGCGGCTGCGCGCGGCCCGGCGGCTGCGCGGCCGCCCGGACCGAGGGATCCGCGGCCTGCTCCAGGTGGGCCTCCCGGTGCTGGAGGGCGCCCTGGAACGCTCCGTCGCGCTCGCCGCCGCGATGGACGCCCGCGGCTACGGCCGAACCGCCGACGTCCCCGCCCCCGTCCGCCGCACGACCGCCGCCCTCACCCTCGGCGGCCTGCTCGGCGTCTGCGCGGGCACGTACGGACTGCTCACCGCGGCCGGTGCCGACTACGGGCTGCCGCTGCTGCTCGCCGGGGTCGCCGCGGCCCTCGCCGGACTGCGGCTGGGCGGCCGCCGCTCCCCGCGCACCCGCTACCGCCCGGACCGCTGGACCCCGCGCGCCTGTCTGGTCGCCGCGTCCGGTGTCGCGGTCGCCGCGCTGCTCGCCGCCGCCTCCACCACCGATCCGCAGGCCCTGCACCCGGGGGTGGTCCCGCTGACGGCCCCCACGCTCCCGCTGTGGCCGGCGGCGGCCGTCCTGCTGGGCCTCCTGCCCGCCTTCCTCCCGAAGGAGCCGTCGTGATCCGCTTCGAGAACGTCTCCGTGACCTACGACGGCGCCCCCGCACCCACCATCGGCGGTGTCGATCTCACCGTGCCCGAAGGGGAGCTCGTCCTTCTCGCGGGCCCGTCGGGCGTCGGCAAGTCGACCCTGCTGGGCACGGTCTCCGGCCTGGTCCCGCACTTCACCGGCGGCACCCTGCGCGGCCGGGTCACCGTCGCCGGCCGCGACACCCGCACCCACAAGCCGCGCGAGCTCGCCGATGTCGTCGGGACGGTCGGCCAGGACCCCCTCTCCCACTTCGTGACGGACACGGTCGAGGAGGAGCTGGCCTACGGCATGGAGTCGCTCGGCCTGGCCCCGGAGGTCATGCGCCGCCGGGTCGAGGAGACCCTCGACCTGCTGGGCCTCGCCGCCCTGCGCGACCGCCCGATCGCCACCCTCTCCGGCGGCCAGCAGCAGCGCGTCGCGATCGGCTCGGTCCTCACCCCGCACCCCCGGGTCCTCGTCCTCGACGAACCGACCTCGGCCCTCGACCCGGCCGCCGCCGAGGAGGTCCTCGCCGTCCTCCTGCGCCTGGTCCACGACCTCGGTACGACGGTGCTGCTCGCGGAGCACCGGCTGGAACGCGTCCTCCAGTACGCCGACCAGGTGGCCCTCCTCCCCGCCCCGGGCGCCGCGCCGCTGCTCGGCACCCCGGCGGAGGTCATGGCCGTCTCCCCGGTGTACCCGCCGGTGGTGGACCTGGGCCGCCTCGCGGGCTGGTCCCCGCTGCCGCTCACGGTCCGTGACGCCCGCCGCCGCGCGGCCGGCCTGCGGGACCGGCTGGCGCAGCCACAGCCGCAGTCACAGCCACAGCCACCCAACGGCCCCGCCGCGGAGCCGCCCCTGCCGCTCCCCGCGCCCCGCTCCGGCTCCCGCTCCGGCCGGCTCCCCTTCCTGCGCGGTCCCGGGCGGCGCACCGGCACCGGCCCGGAGCCGTCCGCCGCTCCCCCGCTGCCCGCCGAGGCCCACGCCCTCGCCGTACGGCGGGAGCGGGTGCAGGCGCTGCGGCACGTCGACCTCACCGTCGCCCCCGGCGAGACCGTCGCCCTCATGGGGCGCAACGGCGCCGGGAAGTCCACGCTCCTGGCCGCCTTCGTGGGGCTCGTCGAGCCGTCCGCCGGCTCGGTCCGCGTGGGCGGCCTCACCCCCCACCGCACCCCGCCCCGCGACCTGGTCCGCCGTGTCGGTCTGGTCCCGCAGGAGCCCCGTGACCTGCTGTACGCCGACACGGTCGGCGGCGAGTGCGCGGCGGCCGACCGGGACGCGCAGGCCGACCCCGGCACCTGCCGGGCCCTGGTTTCCGGGCTCCTTCCCGGGATCACGGACGACACCCACCCCCGCGACCTCTCCGAGGGCCAGCGCCTCACCCTGGCCCTCGCCGTCGTCCTGACCGCCCGCCCGCCGCTGCTCCTGCTCGACGAGCCGACCCGGGGCCTGGACTACGCGGCGAAGGCGCGGCTGGTCGCCGTCCTGCGGGAGCTGGCGGCGGCCGGACACGCGATCGTCCTGGCGACGCACGACGTGGAACTCGCCGCCGAGCTGGCCCACCGGGTCGTGCTGCTGGCCGAGGGCGAGGTGATCGCCGACGGGCCGACCGCGGAGGTGGTCGTGTCCTCCCCCTCCTTCGCCCCGCAGGTGACGAAGATCCTCGCCCCGCAGGAGTGGCTCACGGTCGCGCAGGTGCGGGAGGCGCTCGCATGACCGCGCGAGCCGTCCGCCTCGGCCCCCGTTCCCTGCTCTCCCTGGTCCTGGTCAGCGCGGTCGGGGTGATCGCCTTCACCTGGCCGTTCCTCGCCCCGCCCGCCTCCACCCTGAACGCCCACGCCCAGGACGCCCCGTGGCTCTTCGCGGGCCTGCTGGTCCTGCTGGTGGCGGTGGTCGCGGCGACGATCTCCGAGTCCGGGCTCGGTGCGAAGGCGGTGGCGATGCTGGGCGTGCTGGCCGCGACCGGCGCGGCGTTGCGGCCGATCGGCGCGGGCACGGCCGGGATCGAGCCCATGTTCTTCCTGATGGTGCTCAGCGGCCGGGTCCTCGGACCGGGCTTCGGGTTCGTCCTCGGCTCGGTCACGATGTTCGCGTCGGCCCTGCTCACGGGCGGGGTGGGTCCGTGGATGCCGTTCCAGATGCTGGCGATGGGCTGGTTCACGATGGGCGCGGGCCTGCTGCCCGGCCGGGCGGGTCTGCGCGGCCGTACGGAACTGGCCCTGCTGTCCGCCTACGGCTTCCTCGCCGCCTTCGCCTACGGCACGGCGATGAACATGGCGGGCTGGCCCTTCATGGGGACGCTGGCCTCGCACATCTCCTTCGACCCGGACGCTGCGGTCCCCGCGAACCTGGCCCGGTTCGTCGCGTACTGCGTGGCGACCTCGCTGGGCTGGGACCTGGGCCGGGCGGTGGTGACGGTCGTCCTCACCCTCACCGTCGGTCCGGCCGTGCTCAAGGCACTACGCAGAGCCACCCGGCGGGCCGCGTTCGAGACCGCGGTCACCTTCGACGACCGCCGACCGGTGAAGCACCCCACATGACCCACCTCACCTACTACCCACCCTCGTAGGGCATATCGGACGCCATGCCCATGCCATAACCACCTCTGACCTGCACATTGAGAGCCAGCTCACACAGACGGCACCGCCCGCGAATACGACCACAACTAGCAAAAGGGGTCTTTGCGGACGCTCTCCCGGGCTGCTTATCTGGATGACGTCGCACGGCGCCGACGAGCCCCCCGGGCCTCGGCGCCGAGGCATGCAGCCACCCACCGCACACCACGCGGCGCGGCCACGCACCGC
>NZ_BMSA01000020.1 GCF_014648915.1 Streptomyces phaeofaciens
GACGACAAACTCTCCGAAGCCGCGATGGAAGACCGCAAGCGCGAGGGGTACTTCTAGCCATGTCCAGCACCACCATCGACACCCTGCGCTTCGCCACCGCCGGCTCCGTCGACGACGGCAAGTCCACGCTCGTCGGACGACTGCTGCACGACTCCAAATCGGTCCTCACCGACCAGCTGGAAGCCGTCGAAACCGCTTCCCGCAACCGTGGAAAGGACGCTCCCGACCTGGCCCTGCTGACGGACGGTCTGCGCGCCGAACGCGAGCAGGGCATCACCATCGACGTCGCCTACCGCTACTTCGCCACCCCCCGCCGCCGCTTCATCCTCGCCGACACCCCCGGCCACGTGCAGTACACCCGCAACATGGTCACCGGCGCCTCCACCGCCGAACTGGCGATCATCCTGGTCGACGCGCGCAACGGGATCGTCGAGCAGACCCGCCGCCATGCGGCGGTGGCCGCGCTGCTGCGGGTCCCGCACGTCGTCCTGGCCGTCAACAAGATGGATCTGGTCGGCTACCGGGAGGCCGTCTTCGACACGATCGTCGACGCGTTCGCCGAGCACGCGGCCGAGTCGGGTCTCCCCCGGGTCACCCCGATCCCGGTCTCGGCACTCGCCGGTGACAACGTCGTCGAGCGGTCGGCGCACATGGACTGGTACGGCGGGCCGGCCCTGCTGGAGTTCCTGGAGAACGTGCCGGTCGGCACCGACCCGGCGGACGCTCCCGCCCGTTTCCCCGTCCAGTACGTCATCCGGCACGGCGACGACCGGCGCTACGCGGGCCAACTGGTGTCGGGCTCGCTGCGGGTCGGCGACCGGGTCACCGTCCATCCGTCCGGGCAGACCTCGGAGATCACCGGCATCGACGTACTGGGCACGGAGGTCGAGGTGGCGTACGCCCCGCAGTCCGTCGCCGTCCGGCTGGCCGACCAGCGGGACGTGTCGCGCGGTGACATGATCACCGCGGGCCTGGAGGTGCCGACGCTCACCCAGGAGGTGCGGGCGTCCGTGTGCCATCTGGCCGACCGCCCCCTGCGGGCCGGGGACCGGGTCCTGCTGAAGCACACGACCAGGACCGTCAAGGCGATCGTGAAGGATCTCGACTCCGGGGGTCCCTCCGCTCGAGCGAAGCCGAGCGCGGGAGAGTCCGCGCTCATGGTGAACGATCTGGGCCGGGTCGTCCTGCGCACGGCCGAGCCGCTCGCGCTGGACGACTACGGCGCCTCCCGGCGTACGGGCGCGTTCCTCCTGATCGACCCTGCCGACGGTGCGACCCTGACCGCCGGCATGGTGACGCTCGGGGACGTCAACCCATAAGGGTCAGCCGGGGTTTGGGTTCGTCGGCTCGTCCGGTGCGCGGCGGCCGGCTGCCTGCCCGGTAGGGGGCGGGCCAGTCGGCCGCCGGGCCGGTGTAGCCCTGTTCGGCGGCCGCGTGCAGGGTCCAGTTCGGGTCGTAGAGGTGCGGGCGGGCCAGTGCGCACAGGTCCGTACGGCCCGCCAGGATCAGGGAGTTGACGTCGTCCCAGGAGGAGATCGCGCCGACCGCGATCACCGGGACGCCCGTCTCGTGCCGGATCCGGTCCGCGAACGGTGTCTGGTACGACCTCCCGAACTCCGGTGCCTCGTCGGCGACGACCTGTCCGGTCGACACGTCGATCGCGTCCACACCGTGCGCGGCGAAGGCGCGGGCGATCTCCACGGCGTCGTCCGCCGACGTCCCGCCCTCGGCCCAGTCGGTGGCGGAGATGCGTACGGTCATCGGCCGTTCCGCCGGCCACACCCCGCGCACGGCGTCGAAGACCTCCAGCGGGAACCGCAGCCGTTTCGCCAGCGAGCCGCCGTAGGCGTCGGTGCGCCGGTTGGTCAGCGGGGAGAGGAAGCCGGAGAGCAGGTAGCCGTGGGCGCAGTGCAGTTCGAGCAGATCGAAGCCGGCCCGGGCGGCCCGCCAGGCGGCCGCGGTGAACTGCTCGCGCAGATCGGTGAGTTGGGCACGGGACAGCTGTCGCGGGGTCTGACTGTCCGGCTTGTACGGCAGCGGGGAGGCGGCCAGGAGCGGCCAGTTGCCGTCGGGCAGCGGTTCGTCCATGCCCTCCCACATCAGCTTGGTCGAGCCCTTGCGCCCCGAGTGGCCGAGCTGGACACCGATCGCGGCGCCTGGCGCCCGGGTGTGCACGAAGTCGGTGATCCGCCGCCAGGCGTCGGCCTGTTTGGCGGTGTAGAGACCGGTGCAGCCGGGCGTGATGCGGCCCTCGGGGGACACGCACACCATCTCGGTCATCACGAGCCCGGCGCCGCCGAGCGCGCGGGCGCCCAGGTGGACGAGGTGGAAGTCGCCGGGGAGGCCGTCGGTGGCCGAGTACATGTCCATGGGCGAGACGACGACCCGGTTGCGCAGGGTCAGGCCGCGCATCCGGAACGGTGTGAACATCGGGGGTGTGCCGGGCGGGCAGCCGAACTCCCGTTCCACGGCCTCGGTGAAGTGCGGGTCGCGCAGCCGCAGGTTGTCGTGGGTGACGCGGCGGCTGCGGGTGAGCAGGTTGAAGGCGAACCGGCGGGGCGGCTGATCGAGGTACAGGCCGAGGTTCTCGAACCACTCCAGGCTGGCGCGCGCGGCCCGCTGGGTGGAGGCGACCACGGGCCTGCGCTCCGCCTCGTACGCACTCAACGCCTTTTCCAGGGAGGGCTGTTCGGTGAGGCAGGCGGCCAGGGCCAGCGCGTCCTCGACGGCGAGCTTGGTGCCGGAGCCGATGGAGAAGTGCGCGGTGTGGGCGGCGTCGCCCAGCAGGACGACGTTGCCGTGGGACCAGCGCTCGTTGACCACCGTACGGAAGGTGGTCCAGGTGGAGTTGTTGGACATCAGGGGCCGTCCGCCGAGCGCCTCGGCGAAGATCTTGGCGCAGCGCTCGACGGACTCCCGCTCGTCGATGGTGTCGAAGCCGTGTGCCCGCCACACCTCCTCGCGCATCTCGACGATCACGGTGGAGGCGCCGGATTGATTCTGCGGCCCGGAGGGCCTCGTTGAGGAGTGGTGGTCGGGCGACGGGCGGGAGTACGGGTAGCCGTGCAGCTGCATGACGCCGTGCTCGGTCTCGGCGATCTCGAAACGGAAGGCATCGAAGGCGAAGTCGGCGGCGAGCCAGATGTAACGGCAGCGGTGCGGTGTCAGAAGCGGCCGGAACGCGTCGCCGTACGCCTCGCGGGTCGTGCTGTGCACCCCGTCGGCCGCGATGACCAGGTCGTAGGTCTCCGCCAGCCAGGCCGGGTAGGGCGCCTCCGTGCGGAAGCGCAGGTCGACGCCGAGGGAGCGGCAGCGCTCGTGGAGGATCTCCAGGAGCCGGCGGCGGCCGAGTGCGGCGAAGCCGTGGCCGCCGGAGGAGTGGCGCACGCCCCGGTGGACGATGTCGATGTCGTCCCAGCGCACGAAGTCCCGCTGGAGGGCCTGGTGGACGACCGGGTCGGCGTGCTCGATGCCGCCGAGGGTCTCGTCGGAGAGGACGACCCCGAACCCGAAGGTGTCCTCGGGCGCGTTGCGCTCCCAGAGTGTGATCTCGCGGGTGGGGTCGAGGCGTTTGAGCAGGGCGGCGGCGTACAGGCCCCCGGGGCCGCCTCCTACGACGGCGACACGCATCCCCGCCTCACCTCCCCCGCCACTTCGGGGGGCGCTTCTCGGTGAAGGCCGCGTGGAACTCGGCGTAGTCCTCGCCGTTCATCAGCAGGGCCTGGGTGGCGGCGTCGAGTTCGACGGCGGCGGCGAGGGGCATGTCGAGTTCGGCGGTGAGGAGCGCTTTCGTCTGGGCGTACGCGAGGGCCGGGCCGTCGGCGAGACGGCGGGCCAGGGCCTGTGCCGCCTCGTCCGCGCGGCCGGCCTCCGTCAGTTCGCTGATCAGGCCGATCCGCTCGGCCTCCAGGGCGTGCACGGCGTCGCCGAGCATGAGCAGCCGGGTGGCGTGGCCGAGGCCGACGACCCGGGGCAGCAGGTAGGCGGCGCCCATGTCGCCGCCGGACAGGCCCACCCGGGTGAAGAGGAACGCGAAGCGGGCGGTGGGGTCGGCGATCCGGAAGTCGGCGGCGAGGGCGAGGACGGCACCGGCTCCGGCGGCCACCCCGTGCAGGGCCGCGATCACCGGGAACGGGCACTCCCGTACGGCCCGCACGACCTGGCCGGTCATCCGGTTGAAGTCCAGGAGCTGGGCGGTGTCCAGGCCGAAGGTGGCGCCGATGATCTCGTCGACGTCGCCGCCGGAGCAGAAGCCGCGTCCTTCGCCGGCCAGTACCAGGGCGCGGACCGACCGTTCCCGGGACAGTTCGGCGAGGAGGTCACGCAGGTCGGCGTAGGCGCCGAAGGTGAGGGCGTTGAGTTTCTCGGGGCGGCTGAGCGTGACGGTGGCGACGCCGTCGGCATGCTCGACGCGGAGGTGTTCCCAGCGGGTGGTGCGGGCGGCGGATCCGGTGAAGGGACTCATCAGGGCGGCCTCCTCGACGGTCACTCCCGAAGTTATCACTCATACGTGACTGCCGTCACGAGGGCGCGATAGAGACGGGCGTGCAGCAGTGTCACCGGACATCGATAACGCGGTAACAACGGGCTCGCACGCGCGAGACCGACCGTTGTCCGGGGTAAGCCGTCCGGTAGCGGGGCCGAAGGTCCCGTACGGCGCCCGTAGTGCGCCCCTGCCGGGGGTCGCCGTACCATTCCTGAAGTTGAAAGCAGGACCGCCGATGTCGATCACCGGACCCTGCGCCATGAACGGACTCGCCTTGCAAGATCGCCCCTACGACCCGCCCGCCTCCTGGCGGATCGCACTGCCGCACTCGGCCGCGGCCGTGCCGGTGGCCCGCGCACTGGTCCGTACGGCGCTGTCGGAAGTGGAGCACGGGGCCGACAGCGACACCGCCGAGCTGCTGACGGCCGAGCTGGTGGCGAACGCCGTGGAGCACACCGCCGCCGGGGACGTCCCGATAGAGCTGGTGGTGGAGCTGAGGCCGACCGGCTGCCAGATCGAGGTGCACGATCACGACCCGCTCCCGCCGGGCGATCTCACCCGTCCGTCCGGCGGCGAGCCCGACCCCTGGCAGGAGCACGGGCGCGGCCTGCTGCTGATCCGCGCCCTCAGCTCGTCCTGCGGCCACCGGCCCACCGAGAAGGGCAAGGCGGTGTGGTTCCGGCTGTCGGCGGTTCCGCCGCAGCGGGGGCCGCTGCCGATGTGATGCGGGCAGCCGCTCCGGCGGCGGCCCCCAACCCGTTCAGCCCATCGTCGCGACCAGTACCGCCTTGATCGTGTGCAACCGGTTCTCGGCCTCGTCGAAGACGACCGAGTGGGCCGATTCGAAGACCTCGTCGGTCACTTCCAGGGAGTCCAGGCCGTGGGCCTCGTGGATCTCCTGGCCGACCTTGGTGCCGAGGTCGTGGAAGGCCGGCAGACAGTGCAGGAACTTGACGTCCGGGTTGCCGGTGGCGCGCAGGACGTCCATGGTCACCGCGTACGGGCCGAGCGCGGCGATCCGCTCGTCCCAGACCTCCTTGGGCTCGCCCATGGAGACCCAGACGTCGGTGGCGACGAAGTCGGCGCCGAGCACACCCTCCGCCGGCGACTCCGTGAGCGTGATGCGGGCCCCGCTGCTCTCGGCCAGCTCGCGGGCGCGGTCGACGATCTCCGGCGCGGGCCAGTAGCTCTTGGGGGCGACGATCCGGACGTCCATGCCGAGCAGGGCACCGGTGACCAGGTAGGAGTTGCCCATGTTGAAGCGGGCGTCGCCGAGGTAGGCGAAGGCGATGTCCGTGAGGGGCTTCTCGCAGTGCTCGACCATGGTCAGCACGTCGGCGAGCATCTGGGTGGGGTGCCAGTCGTCGGTGAGGCCGTTGAAGACGGGCACGCCGGCGTGGGCGGCCAGCTCCTCGACCTTCGCCTGGCTGTCGCCGCGGTACTCGATGCCGTCGTACATCCGGCCCAGCACGCGCGCGGTGTCCTTGACGGACTCCTTGTGGCCGATCTGCGAGCCCGACGGGTCGAGGTAGGTGGTCGAGGCGCCCTGGTCGGCGGCGGCGACCTCGAACGCGCAGCGGGTGCGCGTCGAGGTCTTCTCGAAGATCAGCGCGATGTTCCGGCCGCGCAGGTACTGCGTCTCGGTCCCGGCCTTCTTGGCGGCCTTCAGTTCGGCGGCCAGCTCGACCAGAGCGCGGAACTCCTCCCCGGTGAAGTCCAGCTCTTTGAGGAAGTGGCGCCCGGCGAGGGCGGTCGGGACTGTCGCCATGGGGGCGCTCCAGAAGTGCGATCGAGAGATGCAGTGACAGGGACCCTTGGAAGTCTATACGACGCTCGGCATTTATATACAGACACCTGTACGCCCCTTTCGCACACCCGTCGCATCCGCCCGCCCCCGTGCGCCCTGTACGCCCCGTGCGCCCCGTGCGCCCCGTGCGCCCCGTGCGCCCCGCAGGCCTAGACGGGCCCCCGTTCGAGCGGGCAGCTCATGCAGCGCGGTCCGCCCCTCCCCCGGCCCAGTTCGCTGCCCGGGATCTCGATCACCTCGATGCCCTGTTTGCGCAGGTGGGTGTTGGTGGTGGCGTTGCGCTCATAGGCGACGACGACGCCCGGCTCGACGGCGAGCACGTTGCAGCCGTCGTCCCACTGCTCGCGCTCGGCGGCGTGCACGTCCTGGGTGGCGGTGAGCACCCGGATCTCGCTGAGGCCGAGGGCGGCCGCGATCGCGCGGTGCATGTGCTCCGGCGGATGGTCGGTGACCTTCAGTTCCTTCTCGCCGACGCCCGGCTCGATGGTGTACGAGCGGAGCATGCCGAGCCCGGCGTACTGGGTGAAGGTGTCGCCGTCGACCATCGTCATCACGGTGTCGAGGTGCATGAAGGCGCGCCGCTTCGGCATGTCGAGGGCCACGATGGTCCGGGCCGAGCCGGCCGCGAAGAGCTTGTGGGCGAGCATCTCGACGGCCTGCGGGGTGGTGCGCTCGCTCATGCCGATGAGGACGGCGCCGTTGCCGATGACGAGGACGTCGCCGCCCTCGATGGTGGACGGGTAGTCGGCCTGCCCCTCGGACCAGAGGTGGAACGGTTCCCCCCGGAAGAGCGGGTGATGCTTGTAGATCGCCTCGAAGTGAACGGTCTCCCGCTGTCTCGCGGGCCAGCGCATGGCGTTGATGGCGACGCCGTCGTAGATCCAGGCGGAGGTGTCGCGGGTGAAGAGGTGGTTGGGGAGGGGATCGAGGAGGAAGTCGTCGAGGTCCATGACATGGAAGCGCACGGAGGTCGGCTCGGGATGCGCCTCCAGGAACTCCCGTTTGGTCATGCCGCCGACGAGGCTCTCGGCCAGTTCGGGGGCGTAGAGGGTGTCGAAGGCGGCACGGAGGTGGTCGGTGGCGAGGACCCCGTACTCCTTCTCGTCGAAGACGCGGTCCAGGACGAGCGCTCGGGCCGCCGGGATCTCCAGGGCCTCGACGAGCAGATCGCCGAAGAGATGGACCTCGACGCCACGGTCGCGCAGCACGTCGGCGAAACCGTCGTGTTCGGCGCGCGCCCGGCGCACCCAGAGCACGTCGTCGAAGAGGAGTGCGTCCTTGTTGCTGGGTGTGAGCCTTTTGAGCTCGAGATCCGGCCGGTGCAGGATGACGCGCTGCAGTTGCCCGGCCTCGGAGTCGACTTGGAATCCCATGCCTCCATCCTGACCATCGGGGCTCGCCTTCACCCGCTTCTGAACCGTTTCGCAACCGCTTGTTTTCGTCCCCTTGACGACAAGCGGAGGCTCCGCTTATCGTCGTAGTGACGACAATCGGGAACGAGGGGGGACCTCTCATGGCCGACATCACCCGGCGCCTCGGCTGGCGCCATCTGCGCGGCGCTCCGACGGCGCATGTGCGCCACCACCGCTCCGGGAAGCTGGTGCACGACGGACCCGGACTCAGCTTCTGGTTCCGCTCACTGAGCGCGGCGCTCTCCGAAGTGCCGGTCGACGACCGCGAGTTGGCCATGACCTTCCACGCCCGAACGGCCGACTTCCAGGACGTCACGGTGCAGGCGACCGTCACCTACCGGATCAGCGACCCCGCCGTGGCAGCCGCCCGTCTCGACTTCTCGATCGACCCGGACACGGGGATCTGGCGCGGCGCGCCCGTGGAGCAGCTCGGCACACTCCTGACGGAGACGGCCCAGCAGCACGCGCTGGCCGTCCTCGCCCGTACCCCGCTGTCGGCGGCGCTGGTCGACGGGGTGACCTCGGTGCGGGAGCGCGTGGCGGCGGGGCTGGCGGCGGAACCGAGACTGCCGGCCACCGGCATCGAGATCGTGGCCGTACGCGTGATAGCCCTGCGCCCGGAGCCCGAGGTCGAGCGGGCGCTGCGCACTCCGGCCCGCGAGCAGATCCAGCAGGAGGCCGACCGGGCGACGTACGAGCGGCGGGCGGTGGCGGTCGAGCGGGAGCGGACCATCGCCGAGAACGAACTCGCCAGCAAGATCGAACTCGCCCGACGCGAGGAGCAGTTGGTCGAGCAGCACGGCACCAACGCCCGGCGCGAGGCGGAGGAGAGCGCGGCCGCCGACAAGGTGCGGGCGGAGGCGGAGGCCACCCGGACGGTACGGCTCGCGGAGGCCGAGGCGGCCCGTTCGGTGAAGCTCGCCGAGGCGGAGGCCGCACGGGCGGTGAAGCTCGCCGAGGCCGAGGCGGCCAAGCAGGTCCGGCTGGCCGACGCCGAGGCGCGGCGCACCGAACGGCTGACCGAGGCGGAGTCGTCGCGCACGGTCCGTCTCGCGGAGGCGGAGGCGGCCCGTGCCGTACGGCTCGCCCGTGCGGAGGCCGAGGCCGCGCGCGAGGTCGGCGAGGCGCGGGCGCAGGCACAGTCGGCCTGGCTGCGGGTGCACGCCGACGTCGATGTGGCGACCCTGCACGCGCTCACCGGCACACGTCTCGCCGAGAACCTGCCGCACATCGACAGCGTGACCGTGTCGCCGGACGTGCTGACCGGGCTGCTCGCCAAGCTGGGAGCGCGGGAGTGAGCCTCGCCCCGCGGGCCGTGCTGGTCCATCGCATCACGGAGTACGAGGAGTTGGTGGCCCGGCACGGCACGCACGGCCAGGCCGCCTTCTTCCTCTCCTCGCGGGGCCGCGACATCGAGGAGGTGGCGGACCGGCACCGGCGCACCCGGCGGGCACTGGCGGAGGTGACGGCGGCCGTCCCGCTGACCTGGCGTCAGACACACCTGGAGCGAGCCGACCTGGACCGCTTCCTGTTCGCGCCCGAGGACGTGGTGATCGTCGTCGGCCAGGACGGGCTGGTGGCGAACGTCGCCAAGTACCTGACCGGACAGCCGGTGGTGGGCATCGACACCGATCCGGGCCGCAACCCGGGCGTGCTGGTCCGTCACCGCCCGGCCGACGCCGGCCCGCTCCTCGCCTCGGTGCTCGCGTCCGGCACCGGCGGGTCCGAGCTGACCATGGTCGAGGCCGTCGCCGACGACACCCAGCGGCTGCTGGCCCTGAACGAGATCTACCTCGGCGCCGCCGGCCACCAGACCGCCCGCTACCGCCTGGGCCTCGACGACCACGGGGGTGTCGTCGAGGCCCAGGCCTCCTCCGGAGTACTGATCGGCACCGGCACCGGGGCGACCGGCTGGATCCGCTCGGTCTGGGGCGAGCGGGCCGGCGGCGGCCTGCGGCTGCCCGCCCCCACGGAGGACCGGCTCCTGTGGTTCGTCCGCGAGGCCTGGCCGTCCCCGGCGACGGGAACCTCCCTGGTCGCGGGCGAGCTGGCAGCCGGCAACCGCCTGCGCCTCACCGTCGAGTCCGAACGGCTGATCGCCTTCGGGGACGGGATCGAGAGCGACGCGCTGGAGCTGACGTGGGGGCAGACGGTGCGGGTGGGGGTGTGCGGGGAGCGGTTGCGGTTGGTGGGGTGAGGACGGATTCGCGCGAGGGCGGCGGTCAGCCACCGGCCCGTACGCGCAGCAGCTCGGGGCGGGCCAGCATGCGCCGGGACTCCCGGCCCGGATCGAGGGCGGCGTGGGCGACGATCCAGCCGGCGAGGATGTGCGGCTCGGCGGGGTTCGCGGCCAGTTCGTCGGCGTACCGGGTCAGTGCGCCGACGGGGTCGCCGGCAGCGAGGTACTCATCCCCGGTGTGCGGGGCGAGGGGCGGGACGGCGAAGGCCTGGGTGCGCACGTCGGGCCAGAGGGTGCGGTCCGCGCGGAGACGCGGATGTCCCGCCGGCTCGGCGGAGTCGGACTCCGGAGCGAGGTTGCGCAGCCGCCACTCCGTGCGGTGCAGAACGGCTGCGGCACGGGCACGCCTCAGCGCGGCCGGAGGAACGGGCTCGCGAAGCCAGCCGTCCAGTGTGCGAGCCAAGCCCGACACCAGAGCGCGTCCCTGGGCGGTGAGACGGTCACAGCCCAGCAGCGTGCGCACGACGAGACGGGACTGCATGCGACGCAGCGCGAAGTGATAGCCGGCTTCCTCGGTGGCCCGGTCGTCTCCCCCGTCTGCCAGGCGGTCCCGCCAGAAGCCGGCGACGCCCGTGAAGGCGTACGCGCCGTGCAACAGGCCTGTGAGGTGCCGCGGATCCGCTCGCCAGGGCGCGTAGTACCGCTCGTCCCGGTCGTCGTCGAGGAGCGGGAAGAGGTGGATGAGGGCGGCGAGCTTGCTGTGCTGAAACTCGTGGACGAATGTCTCCGCGAGTGCGAGCGGTGAGGAGGGACGCGCGATCACCATGGCGCCGAAGGAGTCGCCGCTGGTGGCGGAGACCTGAACCGTGGGTGGGGCAGGGGGCTGGGCATCGGTGCGCCCCCAGGGCACGACGGCGCGGATCGCGGCCGGGTCGATCCGTCCGGGCCCGGCACCGCCGGACGACGCCAACAGCGTGGCAGCCCCCTCGAACACCCGCTGCCAGGCCGCGGCCTCCGCGTCCTCGAGCCGGGCGGGTGGCAGCGGGCCGTCGAGGTCACGGTAAGGGTCGAGGTCGTCCAACGGGATCGCAACGGGGCCGGCGGGGGCGGGGTGGGTGAGCGTGCGCAGAGGAAGCCAGGAGGCACTGTTCGACGCGGCCCTGGCGCGGCCTGCCGCCGCCCTCCGCGTCCCCCGGTCCACGGCCCTCGCGCTCGTCGGATGTCCGCTCCTCAGCGACGATGTTCGCGGACGGACGGTCAGGCAGACCGGCGTCCCGGTCCGTCCCGGCCCCGAGAGCGACAGCTCGCCACCGCTGACGCGTGCCTGACCCACCGTCAGTCCGGTAGCGCCGCCAGGGAGGCGAGCCAGTCCCAGGCCTGGGAGATTCAGACCACCGTCCGTGAGCGGGACCAGAAGGGTTGCCTCTGTGCCGGCGTGCAGAGAGGCGGTGACGGCGAGAGCACACAGGTGACCCGCATCGGCCCAGAGCGAAGGCCCCGTGGCGGTTCCGTGCAGTCGGCGCAGCACATGGGCGATCCAGCCGCCGGTAGCCGGGGCCAGCAGTAACCGGTCGACCGGACCGGGCGCCAGTGCGGCAGCCTCCCTGAGGACCCGCCAGGCCTCCGAAGGTGGAGCGAGAGGGGTGGGCACCGCGTCGAGACGGTCGAGCAGCGTCCGCAGGAGCAGCAGCCGACGGGCCCGCTCACCCCGTTCGAGGAAGGCAACGGCCTCGACGGATCCGCCTCCGGCGGCCAGTTCCGCGAAGAGCCGTCCGGGCATACGGAACGGAGCGGACGGCGGCGCGCTGATCATGGGCGGGAGACCTCCGGTCGCGGGGCGGACGTACGGTGCCCACGGGCAGCGGGGACGTCGTCGGTCCCACCGACCTCGTGGGCGGTCGGGCTACTCGGCCCGAGCGGGTCCCTCGCCCCCGCCTCGCATACTGCTGCGTGCTCGCAGAACCTCTTCGAGGAGGCGGGCGCTGGGGCGGAGCGGGGCGAGTGTGTCCAAGGAAACCAGAGGAAGCGCCGCGATGTCGGCGAGATCCGACTCCCAGCCGTGGGAGGAGAGGGCGGCAGCCGGCTCACGCATGGCGGCTTCCGTACGGTGCAGAGCGGACGGCTGCTCCAAGACGTCTCCCCCGTCGTCATTCATGGATGGCACGCGATGCGCCGGGACCCATCCGACTCCCGGCGACCGCCAGATCATCGCACATCATGCTCAGGGCCTTCGGGAGGCTTGCGCACATGACCCAGTTCCCTTAGCGCGGACGCCAGTTCGGCCTTCCGGCCGGGGTCGCCGTCTACGGACAGTACCGCGTCGTACAGCTCCCACAACGCGTCCGGCGCTCGGCGGACCAGCGCCGTCAGGATGCCTGTCATGTCGGTCCTCGGCTTGTTGTGCCGGGGCAGGGTTCCGATGACGTTGGTGCCCAGCACAGCCACGACGGCCTGTCGTTCCACGGGGTCCGCCATCAGCGGATAGGCGACCAGGGCATCCACCGCGCGGGCCAGCGGGGACATTGGACGCTCGGTCGGCGCCTGTACGTCGGCGGCTGCCAGTGTCTCCGTCCGCCCGGGACTCCGCAGCTGTATCTCCGGATGCTGCAAAGTGCGTCCTTCGGCACGCAGGGCGGCGATCCGTCTCCGTACCGCGCCAAAGAGTTCCTCGGGATCGGGAAGTGCGGGCAGGACGGAGGAACAATCCGTCAGAAGGCTGAGCAGCACGTCCGAGAAAAGGCCCGTCGCCCGCACTGGATCGTTGACCGCTTGTCTACCGCGCCCTGCCGCACGCAGCAGGACCTGGCGGTGTGCCAGGGTGCGCCGTCCTGCGGGCAGCGTGTCAGCAGGCAGCGGGTCACGGAAGGCGAGGGCTTCCTCGAAGGTCTCGCACGCGTCCACGATCCACAACTGCTGCGTGAAGCCGGGCACCGCGTCACTGGTGTACCGCGTGAGCGCCGACTCCAGATCGATGGAGACCTTGTCCCCCGTGGTGGCGTCCGCGCAGAACAGTCGTGAGTGCCCGGCTCGGTCGAGGACACCGTGTCCACCCCACCAGACCCACAGGATGTCCCCGGGGGTGCGTGGCAGATCACGTACGAGTGCGCGCCGCAGTGTGGCCTGGTCGGCCGGCAGGTACTCGGTACCAGGGACCGGGGGACGCAGCGGGGCAAGGTGAAGCCGCAGCTGGCTCGCGGGTACCCCGGCCGCCTCCAGGAGCCGTCGGAAGGCGACGGCGTCACGCGCGGGCCCGGGCAGATCCCAGGTGGGTCCGGCCTCGTAGGCCTCGATGCCGACGATCAAGGCGTGTACCCGCTCGGGATCGACAGGGGATGCCGGACGACCCGGGCGGCTCACGGGAGGCGCTCCACGATGCGCCGGTACACGGCCGGATTCGTCCAGTAGGCACTGTGCGCGGCAGGGAACGGCTGTCGGCTGTCGACGGCCTCGTCGGTGACCCGCCCGGGGAACAGCCCCGCCCCCAGGTAGCTCAGCAGGTCGCGTCGGTCGTACAGGTTGAGCCACTCCGGTACGTGTGCCGGCAGTGGCTGCGGATGACAGAGCGACGGCAAGGAGCCTGATTCATAGAGAAACGGGCCCTGGGAGCCCACCGTCACCAGGAGCCGGACCTGCTCCAACGGGGTGGTCACGAGGGTGTCGAGGGCGATGACTCCGCCGAGGCTGTGTCCGATGAGGGTGACCGGGGGTTTTAGGCCCGAGACCAGGGCGCGCAGGTCGGCGCGTACGGCCTCGCCTCGACAGAGGTAACGCAGGACGTCACCTGCGGCCGGGTGGGCGGCTTGGGTGAGGGCTCGACGACGACGTACGACGATGCGGGTCGCCGCCGCCCCCGCCATCCCGAACAGGGAGGACCGTACCCCGCGTGCGCTGCCGGCCGGTCCCGCTCCCAGGTGCTGCGCGAGACGGTCGACCAGCTCGTCGCGGCCGTGACCGTCCGGGACGAGCGGCTGACCGGCGTCGGCGGCCTCCGCCACGGCACGAGCGACAACGGCTCGGGCGACGACCACCGCGAGTTCGTCCGGACCGAGCGCTTCCGCGGCACGGCCGAGAAGCGGGTGAGCGCTCAGGCGCGCCGCGGCGCCCACGACGGCTGTCTCCCACTCCGGACCGAGATCGCTCGCGAGGGCGGTCGGCACGGTCAGGCGTTCCTGAAGACGCTGCTCCGGCAGGACGGATCCCGGCGGGCGCTCGGCCGCCGCGCCCGCCGCCGCGGCAGCGAGCACGAGTTCCGCGTCCGGATGGGTGTACAGGGTGTCCCACAGGGCCACGTCGTCGTCCCGGTCCGGCCCGAGCGCGTCGGCGTATTCTCCGATACCCCTCTCCGTGCCCGCCTCCGGAGGGAGACAGGCACCGCCTGCCGCCAGTGCCGCACCGTGTGCCCCTCCCCAGTAGTACGGCACGATGTGCAGGCCGTCGCGGAGCGCGGTGAGCCCCTCGGCCACGCGCCCCGCGAGCGTCGAGAAACCGGGACGGCGTACGCCTGTTCCGTGGACGAGGACCACCGTCGACATGCATCCTCCTCTTCGGCCGGGAAAGCCGACGCTTCCGGGAATCGGTCGTGACGGACTGCGTCTAGAGCGGGACGGGTGACAGGTCGCACTCGATGCGGCGGCGTTGATGCGTCGCGACAAGCCATGGATGGTCGGAGCGGACCACGCGGGCCAGTCCCTCCGTAGCCCTGCGCTGCAAGGCGTCCGCCTCCGCACCACGGCCCATGCCCCGCAGATCGAGGGAGAGATTCGCGGTGCAGGCCAGACTCAACGGGTGCCCCTCGCCCGCGATCTCACCGAGCAGTGGCGCAGTCGCGTCGTCGATCGCATGAGCCTGCTCGAAGTCGAGTCGCGCGTATGCCGTGTTGGCCCTGCCGACGGCGACGGTCAGGGTGGTGACGTGACGGGGGCCGACCGTCTCACCGAGCCGTCGGGCCGCGTGGTCCTCCAGCTCCTGCGCCCTGTCGAGGATGCCCAACGCACGCAGAGTGGCAGCCAGGTTGGCCTGGGTCAGCAGGGTGTAGGCGTGGTTCTCGCCGAGATGCCGCGCGTAGCTCCGCGCCGTCGACTCGGCCAACTGGCGGGAGCTGTCGAGGTCTCCGGCCAGCCGTAGATCGACGGACAGGTTGGTCGCCGTTTGCAGCGAGTCGAAGTGATCCGTGCCGTAGCGGGCCGTGAAGCGCCGCAGGGTGGCATCGGCGAGCTTGGCGGCTTCGGCGAGCGCACCGTCACGGCGCCGGCAGACCGCGAGCGTGCGGGCGATGCGCAGGGTGAGCGGGTTGTCGTCACCCAGCGCGGTTCGGGCCCTGCGGTGCACGTCCTCCTGAAAGTCACGGGCATCCGTGTAGGCCCCGGACTCCAGCATGTCGAGGGTGACGGCGTTGAGGCTGTTGAGTGTGAAGAAGTTCGCCGGTCCGAACAGCAGATCGCGCAGCCGGGCGGTCTCCTGATCCAGTTGCAGGGCCTCCGTGAAGTTCCCGCACAGCCGCAGGTCGACGCCCCAGCTGTGGGTGGCGCGCAGAGTGGTCGGGTCGTCGGTTCCGAACAGTGACCGGGCCAGCTCGGTGGCCTCCTCCGCGAGGTCCCGGGCCTCCTCGAACCGACCCTGGTATCCGCGGGCGTCAGCCAGTTCGCACAGGGAGTCGACCATCTCCTCGGGATCGACATCGATGCGCCGTGAGACTTCGAGCGCCTGCTCACTGAGCGGGATGGACTCCGGAACCTGGCCGATCTGGCGCAGCAGGAACCCGAGGCTCTTGGTCATCCGGATGACATGGATGTCCTCCTCGCCCGACACCCCGAGCCAGGCGGTCCAGGCCTGCCGGGCGAAGTCGGCCGCACCCAGATGGTCGCCCCAGTAATAGAGGAACCACAGGGTGTCGAAGACGAGTTCACGCACATAGGTGTCGGTGCTGGTCACCGCCTGGGAGGTCAGGACGTGCGGAAGGAGGGCCTGGTAGGCACGCCACTCGAACGACGAGCCGTAGGGTCCCGGCTTCGCCGCCGACAGCAACTGGTGTGCCGCGTCCCGCATCTGTTCCCGCTCCCCGGGACTCAGCTTCGCCAGGAGCACGGTCTGCAGCAGCCGGTGCATCTGGAGGGAGTCGGACCGAGGGTCGACCTTCACCAGGGAGAACTGGCTGAGGTCGCGCACCGCGCGGTTCAGCTTGATCGACTCGCGCAGCAGGGGATCGATCTCGGGCGTGATGTTGACCCCCCGGCTGCCGCGCAGCATGGACCGTGGAATGGGCTCGGGGGCCATGCTCGCGCAGATGTCGAGGAGCTGGCGGGCGCCCGGGTTGTTCTCCTTGAGCCGCTCCAGTGATATGTCCCAGGCGGCGGCGACGGAGACGGGGTAGTCGGGGGCGGGATCGAGGTCGAGGATCTCCGGGCTGCGCTGGTCGAGCAGGTCGAGGTACTCGTCGACCGGCATCCCCGTGACGGCGTGCCAGGTGCCTGCCTGCTCGACCGCGAGAGGGAGATCTCCGAGAGCCTCCGCAAGCCGGTCGGCCGCGTCCGCCGACAGGCCGGGCGAGCGCTTCTGGAGCAGTTCGACCGACTCACCCCGCTCGAAGACGTCCACGGGCAGCGGAGTGGCCACCCGTTCCCAGGCACGGTTCCGTGAGGTGACGATGATCTTCCCGGGCCCGTTGGGCGGGAAGAACCTGCGCACCATCTCGACATCCTCGGCGTTGTCAAAGACGAGGAGCCAGTCGTCGTACGGTGCTCCCGTCCGCAACGCCTCGAGGACCGCCGGGACGGCTGTGCCCGCCGCGGGCACACCCATGCTGTCCCTCTCGGTCGGCGCCACCCCCAGTTGCGCCGCCAGGGTCGCCAGCGCGGCCAGGACGAGGCTCTCCCGCTCGGCGGGAATCCAACAGATCACCTTGTGATCGTGCTGATGGGTGTAGATGTACTCCAGCACCAGCTGTGACTTGCCGACACCACCGAGGCCGTGCAGCGCGTGCGGCAGCACGGCGGCCGTGTCCTGGGCTGCCAACTGGTCCTCCACGGCCCTCAGCAGCGCATGGCGGCCCACGAACGTGGTGTTCCGCAAGGGAACGTTCACGAGCAGGGCAGGCGCTTCCGCCGACTTCCTCTTCATGCCCGGCCATGCCTCCATCGCGTGCTCGGTCAGGTGGGAAGGTGTTGCCGCCCCGCGGACGAGCGACGACCCGCGGCCAGGCGCGTCCGCAAGCCGGGCGAGGGGCGTCTCGGGGCGGCTGCCGGGATCGGCGGGTGCGCTCCCCCGGTCGGCCTCGATGCGGTCCGCCCGCTCGGAGTACGGTCCTGCGAGCGCCCGCATCACCGCGAGTTCCGATTGCCGCCACCCTGGGACGTCCACGTCGGACAGCGGGGCACGGGCCGGGTCCCGCAGCGCGGCGCGCAACGCGACACCATGTCTGCCGGCCGCGGGCAGCTCTCCCAGGATGGCGACGATCGTGGCCAGTTGTGTCCGTGTGGTCGTCGCCAGCAGCGCCTCACGGACCCCTGAGGCGAATTCCGGCCGCGCCGTATCGTGGTCTCCCCATTCGATCAGACCACCCATCAGGATCTCGGCAAGGTGCTCCGGCCCGGACTCCGGCATGGTCCGTCTGCGCAGTTGGTCGACGAGGTCGAAGTCGAACGGAGCAGCGGCGAGTTGTGTGGCGAGCCGACGCGCGGAGGGGGTGGCCAGGGTGAAGAAATGGTGTACCGCGGAGGCTGCGGCTCGCGCCCGGCGTGGCGCGCGCAGGCCCGGCGCGGGCGCTCCCTGGCGCAGTGCTCCGGCCCTGACCACCGGCAGCCTGCGGCGTACGCCGCGGTCTCCCACGACCAGATCCGCCCAGGCCGCGACGGACCCGGCCTTCAGCGAGAGCACGGGAACGGGAAGAGCCCCCTCACGCACCCCGGGCAGCGGGCGCATCGGATCGGGTCCGCTCGGCGGGGGGCCCAGTCCGAGCCTTTGGTTGGCCGCACCGAAGCCCCCCGCCTCCAGGACAGCGGCATGAGGGTACAGGGAGGAGCGGTGCCGCATGTGAGGCGGCAGTAGATGGACGAGTGCCGTGGGACCCGCCCGGCCGAGGCGGTCGAGCAGGCGGTCGGCGGCCGGAGCGGCCCAACCGTGTCCCAGTCCGTCCGTGACGACGAGGAAGATCCTGTCTCCCCTGCCGCTGAGAATCTCTCCGGGGTCCGCCATGGTCTGCGCCGCGTTCCAGCGCAGCTTCGGCTCACCGCCGGGCGGCAGAACCAGCCTCACGGTGCGCACGGCCCTGAAGGCACCGCTGTGTTCGGCGGCGGCCGACAGGTCCGATACCTCCTGTTCCCAGATCGGCATCGTGGGGCCCCCGTCGACGAGCAGAGCGAGATCGAACGCCGTACCGTCGGCCGGCCGGAACCACGGCATCCACAGTTCGTCGTGGATGCCTCGCTCCGCGGTGACTTCCTCGTCCAGTCGCAGGGTGTCGCGCGACGGCACCTGCCGTGCGAGGCGGTGCAGGGAACGGGCGAGTCCCGCGGACCGTCCGTTCGGCCCTCGGGGGCCGCGCGGAGTCGTCGGAAGGGCGGGGGCGCCCAGTTGTACGCGCTCCGGGCCCTCCGGGTCGGGAGTGAGGACCGGCTGTGGTGCGGTGCCGGTGGGTGGGCCGGGTGACGGCAGCTCGTCGCGTGGTGGGAGGGGCATCGGCTCCACCGGTCCGACAGGCTGCTCATCCTTGTCGGGCAGTGCGGGATCCGCCGAAGTGATGCGCCCCGTACGGGTCCAGTAGGCACTCAGCCACACGGCGTCGGCAAGCTCTTGCCAGCGCGGAGTGGTCGGCGGGCCGTCGGTCCCGGGCGGCTCCTGCGCGGAATGCGCCACGACGCCCGAACCCGTACCGTCACGGTCGGGTCCAGGCGCGTGCTCCCGGCGGGAACCGTCCATTCATCGGCCCTTCGCGAGGTCGCGCAGCAGCATTTCCAGCAGCTTGCGCCCGCCCGCATCGGCCCGGAACGTACCGGCGGTCGTCAACTGCACAGCGTTGAGGAGCTGGTCCAGGGAGTGTGTCCCGCCTGCCTCGACCCGCTTGAGGAAGAGATCGACGAGAGCCTCCGCCTCCGGCGGTCGGGCCCTCAGGTGGCTCTCCACGATGCCGAGCAGTTGCTCCCGGCTGGGAGTGGGCATCTCCAGCGGGAGACAGCGCCTGCGGAACGCGGCGGGAAACTCGCGTTCCCCGTTACTCGTGATGACGACGACGGGGAACTCCGCGCATTCCACCCGTCCGTGCCGCACGTCCGCGAAGCGCCCCGGATCGCTGATGTGCACTGTTGCGCTGTCCGTCGCGTCGCGCACCAGCTCAGGGATCTCGTAGCTGCCGTTCTCGAGCACGTGCAGCAGATCATTGGGCAGGTCGATGTCGCTCTTGTCCAGTTCATCGACGAGCAGCACACGTGGCCGGCTGAACGGGAGCAGGGCGGTTCCCAGCGGTCCGAGCGTGATGAAGTCACCGAGTGCAGGTGTCGGTTGTCCGCTGTCGCCGCCGTCGGTGGTCGCGGTGGTGCCCAGTCCGGCGCGCCAGGCGGCAATGGCCTGGGCCCGACCGAGCGCGTCGTGGGAGTACAGGCCGTCTCGGAGCGTCGTACGGCTGACGACGTTCCATTCCAGCACCCGTCCCAGGCCCAGTTCGCGCGAGATCAGGTAGGCGAGGGTGGACTTGCCCACGCCCGGCGCGCCGGTGACGAGCAGGGGACGGCGCAGCAGCAGGGCGGCGTTGACGACGTCGACGCTCTCCGGGTCAAGTTGTGGCACTGCGTCGACGTGCCCGAGACGGCGCAGAGCAGCCTGTTCGTCATCGGGTGGGGGGAGCTGCGGCGGTCCGCCCCGGAACCGTCGCCAGGGGGGTGCCGGTGGCAGTGGGTGCGGCTGGCCGGTCGGGGCGGCGCCTGTCGCACGGAACACGTGCCGGTCATGACTGTCCGCCGTGTCCGGTCCGCTCATACCGGCGTCTCCTCGCTGTCCATGGTGCGCCTGGTGTGGCGATGGTCGAGGCCGTGCCCTGTGTCGGATTCGAAGTCGGGTGGGACCTGGATGTCGACCAATCGATTCGGGTCGTCCCAGAAGAACGCGATGTGCCTGCCGAGCAACGCGGGTCCTGCCGCGTTGAGTTCCGCTCTGCGTCTCAGTTGGTGGATGACGACCGGAAGCCGTCCCGGCTTCTGAACCGCGGCAAAGACGGCCGCCACCACTTCCCTCCGCTCCTCGGGAAAGTCGCCTCTGCGGTCCCAGACCGCGAGTCCGATCCCTTCCGCGATGGCCGCCTTGAGTGCCTCGGTCGCGGCAGCCCCGTCGGGGGCGTCCAGTACGGCCGCCGTACGGCTGGGCTCCGCCGCCAGAGTCGTCTGCCACTCGTCCAGCCCGCCGGAGTCGGACGAACGCCAGCCATGGACCGCGATCCCCCGGTTCTGAAGTGTGCTCCATCGCTCTCGCCACTGCGCCCTGACCAGGCCGTCGTCGGTGCGCATCCGCTCGAGGCTGCGCAGGTGGACCCCGTACTTGAGTCCGAGAGGCAGCGGTTTTCCGTCGCCGGACCGTACGGTCAGCCCGGCCACGTCGTGGTTGAGCAGCTCGTAGGGAAGCACGAACTCGACATACGGAGGGGCCGGCTCGGCTTCGCCCGGCGCAGGTCCACGAGGGGCGGGGGAGATCCGCAGCACCTGGCGCAGAGCACGCTCCACCGCGCTGCCGAGTCCGTCGAGGCTGGTCGTCCGGGGATCGGCCGGCTGCGGCTGCCAGTGGCCGGGCACCGTGTTCAGCCAGGGGCGGACCACGATGTCTCCCGAGCAGTCACCGGCGGGTTCCACGGCCACGACCAGGCACCGTGGGATAGAGGGATCGGCGATGGCGTCCACGCGGTTGCCCCGGCGGCATTCGAGTTCGTCGACCAACCCGGTCCGCACCGCCCAGCTGTGGGCCCAGTTGGACAGGGACTGCTGCCAGCCCGGAGAACGGGCCAGAAGCGCAGCGTGCTCCATCAGGAGCACGGCCGGTGGAAGACCGTCCGGCTGGACATTCAGGTTGAGGACGAACGTGAAGAGTTGCCGGAGTGTCAGGCCGAGGGGGAGGTCGAGGTGCAGCTCGACGGCGAGTTCGTCGCGCAGGCCGTGCGTGGGCATCCTGGCTTCCACCGCGTCCAGGAGCGCGAGCGCGGACGTCACCTCTCGCTCGGTCAGGGGGCCGGGCAGCGGCGCGGAATAGCCCGCCGGCTCTCCCATGAGGCTGAGCATCGGCTCCAACGCGTCCGCGGTAGGGGCTCCCTCGAAAACGCGCACCACATCGACGAGCACCCGGGTTCCCGCGGGCACGCTCAGCGCCGCCTGGGCCAACGCGATCACATCCTCGCGCTGCTTGGTGCCTCGCAGATCGATCTGCACGTTCAGCTGGTCGGCGAGCACCCGGGCAAAGAAGTTGCGTCCCGCCTGGTCCTCCAGACAGCTCAGCTCACACAGCGCTTCGGTCAGGCGGAACAGCAGATCCCTGCCCGACGTGCGCCCGATCTCGCCCAGTCCCGCCGCTGTGCTCACCGACCTTCCCCCGAGGAGCCGGCACACCTGTCTGACCAGTGAACGTAGCACGCCAACTCCACCCGATCCAGGGCGAGTCG
Organism: Streptomyces phaeofaciens; assembly: GCF_014648915.1. GTDB lineage: Bacteria > Actinomycetota > Actinomycetes > Streptomycetales > Streptomycetaceae > Streptomyces > Streptomyces phaeofaciens. The sequence goes on from NZ_BMSA01000020.1 coordinate 21,514, forward strand.
GCAACCGCAGCCAGTTCACCCGGCAGCTCGGTGCCTACGCGCTGAAACGGTGGCGGAACGCGTGACGGGTGCGCTCACCGGCGCACCCGTCACGTTCCCGGAGTCACCCGGTCACAGCCGCGGGTCCACCGGCTCCGACTCCAGTGCCAGCACCCCGAACACCGCCTCGTGGACGCGCCACAGCGGCTCGCCCTCGGCGAGGCGGGCGAGGCCCTCCAGGCCGAGGACGTACTCGCGGAGCGCCAGCGAGCGCTTGTGGTTCAGGAAGCGGCCGCGCAGACGGGCGAGGTTGTCGGGGCGGGTGTACTCCGGGCCGTAGATGATCCGCAGGTACTCGCGGCCCCGGCACTTGATGCCGGGCTGCACCAGGCGGCCCTCCGCGCCGCGCACGAGGGCGCCGAGCGGTTTGACCACCATGCCCTCGCCGCCGCGGCCGGTCATCTCCAGCCACCAGTCGACGCCGGCCCGGACCGACTCGGGGTCGGCCGTGTCGACGTACAGCCGCCGGGTCGTCCGGAGCAGGCCGGTGGTGTCGTGCTCCACCAGCCGGTCCAGCAGCGCCAGTTGCTCGTCGTGCGGCAGGCCCGCGAGGCTGCGGCCCTGGACGGCGAGGATCTGGAACGGGGCCAGGCGTACGCCGTCCAGGCCGTCCGTCGGCCAGCAGTAGCGGCGGTAGGCGTCGGTGAACGCGGCCGCGTCCGAAGCCCGTTCGCGCTGACGGGCGAGCAGGTCCGTGACGTCGACCCCCCTGGCGGCCGCACCCTCCAGCGCGGCCAGGGCGCCCGGGAGGACCGCGCCGGACGCGGCGCCCACGGCGGCGTACTGCGCGCGCAGCAGCCCGGAGGCCTTCAGCGACCACGGCATCAGTTCGGCGTCCAACAGCAGCCAGTCCGTGTCGAGTTCGTCCCACAGTCCGGCCTCGCCGACGGCGACGCACAGCCGTCCGAGGATCTCCTCGGTGACCGCCTCGTCGTCGAAGAACGGGCGGCCCGTGCGGGTGTAGAGCGAACCCGTCGAGCCGTCCACGCCGAAGCGCTAACGGGCTGTCTCCGCGTCCCGGCAGACCAGGGCCACCGCCCGCGAGCCCATGTGCTTCTCCTCGCACACGACCCGCGCGACACCGTCCTCGGCGTACTGCGCGAACGCCTCCGCCGGATGCTCCAGGTAGCCCTCGACGCGGCTGGTCGCCGTCGGGGCCATGGTCGGCGGAAGGTACGGCAGCAGGCGCGGATCGACGGCGAAGCGGCTCATGACCTCCAGGGCCGCGGCGGCGTTCTCCTCACGGATCGAGATCCGGCGTTGGCCGTCGTAGCGGGTTTCGACGATCCGGCGGCCGTGGACGTCCGCCAGGTCCAGCGGCCGCCCGTCGTGCCCGCCGGGAGCCTCGGCGCGCAGCGGCTTCGCCGGCTCGTACCAGACCCGCTCCGCCGGTACGTCGACCAGCTCGCGTTCCGGCCAGCGCAGCGCGGTCAGCTTCCCGCCGAACACGACGCCGGTGTCCAGGCAGATGGTGTTGTTCAGCCAGGTGGCCTCCGGGACGGGCGTGTGGCCGTAGACGACGGCCGCCCGGCCGCGGTAGTCCTCCGCCCACGGGTAGCGCACCGGCAGGCCGAACTCGTCGGTCTCGCCGGTGGTCTCGCCGTAGAGCGCGTGCGAGCGGACGCGGCCGGAGGTGCGGCCGTGGTACTTCTCCGGCAGGCCGGCGTGGCAGACGACCAGCCGGCCGCCGTCGAGGACGTAGTGGCTGACCAGTCCGTCGATGAAATCCCGTACCTCGGCACGGAACTCCTCGGTCTCGTCGGCCATCTGCTCGATGGTCTCGGCGAGCCCGTGGGTGTGCTGGACCTTGCGGCCCTTCAGGTGCCGGCCGTACTTGTTCTCGTGGTTGCCGGGCACGCACAGCGCGTTGCCGGACCTGACCATCGACATCACGCGGCGCAGCACGCCCGGGCTGTCCGGGCCGCGGTCGACGAGGTCGCCGACGAAGACGGCCTGTCGGCCGTCCGGGTGGACGCCGTCGGCGTAGCCCAGCTTGCCGAGCAGCGACTCCAGTTCGGTGGCGCAGCCGTGGATGTCGCCGATGATGTCGAAGGGGCCGGTGAGGTGCGTCAGGTCGTTGAAACGCTTCTCGGTGGAGACGGTGGCGTTCTCGACGTCCTCCACACCCCGCAGGATGTGCACCTTGCGGAATCCCTCGCGCTCCAGCTGACGCAGGGAGCGGCGGAGTTCGCGGATGTGGCGCTGGATGACCCGGCGGGGCATGTCGGCGCGGTCGGTGCGGGCCGCGTTGCGCTCGGCGCACACCTCCTCCGGCACGTCGAGGACGATGGCGATGGGCAGCACGTCGTACTGTTTGGCCAGGTCGACGAGGTGCCGGCGGGCGTCCTGCTGGACGCTGGTGGCGTCGACCACGGTGCGGCGGCCGGCCGCGAGGCGCTTGCCCGCGATGTAGTGCAGGACGTCGAAGGCGTCCCTGGTGGCGCTCTGGTCGTTCTCGTCGTCGGAGACGAGGCCGCGGCAGAAGTCGGAGGAGATGACCTCGGTGGGCTTGAAGTGCCGTCGCGCGAAGGTGGACTTGCCGGAGCCGGACGCGCCGATCAGCACGACGAGGGAGAGGTCCGTGACGGGCAGGACGCGCCCCTGCCGTCGGGATTCCTGAGTCTCTGTCATGCCGCTTTCGCCTCCTTCTCGTTCGTGGCCTTCAGGGTGAATGCGGCCATCTGGGTGGGCGGGCCGACCTCCGGGTCGTCGAGGCCGACGGGGATGAACTCGACGGTGTAGCCGTGCCGTTCGGCCACCGTGTCCGCCCAGGCGCGGAACTCCGCGCGCGTCCACTCGAAGCGGTGGTCGCCGTGCCGGACGTGTCCGGCCGGGAGGCTCTCCCAGCGGACGTTGTACTCGACGTTCGGGGTGGTCACCAGGACCGTGCGCGGGCGGGCGGAGCCGAAGACCGCGTACTCCAGGGCGGGCAGCCGCGGCAGGTCGAGGTGCTCGATCACCTCGCTCAGGACGGCGGCGTCGTAGCCCTTGAGCCGGGTGTCGGTGTAGGCGAGCGAGCCCTGGAGGATCCGGACGCGGGAGGCCTGCCGCTCGCCCATCCGGTCCAGCTTCAGCCGCCGGGAGGCGATGGTGAGCGCGCGCATCGACACGTCGACGCCGACGATCTCGGTGAACCGGACGTCCTTGAGCAGCGCCTGCACCAGCTGGCCCTGCCCGCAGCCGAGGTCGAGCACGCGGGCGGCACCGCGGTCGCGCAGCGCCTCCAGGATCGCCTCGCGGCGCTGCACGGCGAGCGGGGTGGGCTTCTCCTCGGTCTCCGCCTCCGCCTCGACGGCGTTGTCGATGGCCTCGACCTCGCTGTCGTCGGTCTCGGCGAGCCGTACCAGCTCCAGCCGTTCCATGGCCTGCCGGGTCAGCGACCAGCGGCGGGACAGGTAGCGGCTGGTGATCAGCTTCTGCTCGGGGTGTTCGGCCAGCCAGCCCTCGCCGACGCGCAGCAGCTTGTCGACCTCGTCGGAGGCGACCCAGTAGTGCTTGGCGTCGTCGAGGACGGGCAGCAGCACGTACAGGTGCCGCAGCGCCTCGGCCACGGTCAGTCGCTCGGACTCCAGGACGAGACGCACGTACCGCGAGTCGCCCCACTCCGGGAACTCGGTGTCGAGGGCCACCGGGTCGACACCCACCGTCCAGCCGAGCGGCTCGAAGAGCCGGCGGACGAGTCCGGGGCCTCCCCGCGCGGGCAGCGCCGGTACCTCGATACGCAACGGCCGCGCCTGCGCCGGGAGTTCGGGCCTGGCGGTGCACACCCCGCGCATCGCGCTGGAGAAGACCGCGCTCAGGGCCACGGCGAGCAGGGAGGAGGCCGCGTACGGGCGGTCGTTGACGTACTGGGCGAGCGCCGCGTCGGGGGCGCCGCCGCGGCCCTTGCCCTTGCCGCGCCTGACGAGCGCCACGGCATCCACTTCCAGCAGCAGCGCTGCCGTGCAGCGCAGATCGTCCGCCTCGGGATAGAGGACGTGCGCCTTGCCGTAGGAGGTGGAGAACGCCTGCGCGTGGTCGGGATGCTTGTGCAGCAGGAAGCCCAGGTCGGTGGCGGGGCGTTCTGGAGTACCGGTGGTGGTGATCGTCAGGAACACGGTGGGTGCCTCGAAAGGGTTTCGGAAGGTGCGAAAGCGCTGGTCGTGCGCTGGTCGCCTCTCTCCAACGTACAGAGAACGGTCCGCGGGCACCCGGGAATTTTCGGGTACGGCTCACTCTCCCCGTTTCCACGCGCCGACCCCCAGCTTCCCGGTGGTCCCCAGGTCGAAGTGAGGTGTCACCACGACCGGGGCGGCGCCCGGCTTCGCCAGGATCCGGGCGTAGGGAGCGGTGACGGGATCGCTGCCGAGGCCGGTGGTGTTGCGCCACATCAGGCCGGCGGTCGCGTGCTCGCCGGGCTTCAGGGTGACGGTCCGCGGCGCGTCGTCGAAGCCGGTCACGGTGGCGATTCCGCCGCCGCCCCGGACGACGTCGACGCCCTCGACCGGCTCGCGGTCCTCGTCCAGCAGGGTGACCTGGGGATAGCCGTCGAGGGTGTAGTCCTCGTCTCCGCAGTTCTCCAGGCGCAGGCCCACGACCCGCAGGCCCATGGCCGCGTCGCCGTCGTCGGCCGTGACCCGGATCCCGGAGTCCGGGCACCCGCCCGACGCGGACGGCGCCTCGTCCGCCGGGACCTTGGTGACCTCGGAGACCTTCGCCGCCGTCACCGGGGACGCACCGGGCGGCAGGCTCCCGAGCACCACGGTCCCCCGTACCGTCCGGCCGGGCCCCACCGCGGGCACGGTCTCGCGCTGGTTGCCCATGACCTCGCCGGCGCTCGTCGTGAAGCTGAAGAGAACGGTGTAGGTGAGGGTCTCCGTGCCCTCGTTGGTGACCTCGTACGCGGCGGAGATCCCGGAGTCGGCGGAGCCCCCGGAGTCGGCGGAGCCCCCGGGGCCGGTGGGGAGGGGGTCGGCGTGGACCCGTCCGTCGGCGGACGGGCTCGGGGTCGAGGAGGTGGTGGGGAGGGTCAGGGCGGTGATCCGGACCCCGTCCACCGGCGGATCGGTGACCTGGGTCCGGGGCGCCGGGGTGGCCGCGCCGACGCCGGTCCGGGCTTCGGGGCTCTCCGTTCCGCAGGCCGTGGCGAGCAGCAGGACGACGGCCAGCGCCGGAAGGACGAGCGTGGGTCTGCGCATCCGGCCACCTCATCAGGGACGCAGGGGCCTGACCGTGACGGAAGCCACACCTCCGGTCACAGCCGCGTCACAGCTCCGGACACCGTCTACTGCGGAAGCGTGGTGAGCACGCCCGAGGCCCGGTCCAGCAGGTACTGGAGGGGCTCGGTGGTCCAGGGGCCGCGGTGCGCGATCAGTGCGCCGGCATGGCGGCCGAGATCCGCTCCGCTCAGCCAGGCCGGACTGTCCACGCCGATGGCCGCGCGGGGGCGGGTGCGGATGCGGCCGATGACGAGTTCGTAGATCCGCGGGCCCGCGCCGTCGAGTTCGGCGGTCAGGGTGCGCAGCAGGGACTTCTTGGCCGCGTTGGTGGCGCCGACGAGGGCGGCGCCCGGGAACGCGATCTCCGCGCTGAGGCCGGTGAGATGGACGAGGGCGCCGTCCGCGGGGAGCAGCGGGGTGACGACCCTCAGCGCCCGGAAGTGGCTGGTGAGATTGTCGGCGATCATGGCGTCCCAGACCTCGTCGGACACGTCCAGCAAAGACGTCGGGTCCGGCGGGCCCCAGTTGCCGATGGAAAGTACGGCTCCGTCGAACTTCCCGTGCCGGTCCGCGAGTCGGGTGCGCACGGCCGCGCTGTCCGGGTCGGAGAGGTCGATGGCGTGCGGACGCAGATCCCCCGGGCCGGTGCCGGCCGTGTAGTCGGCGAGGCGGTTCAGCCGGGCCTCGCTGCGGCCGGCCGCGACCACGGTGGCGCCCAGTTCCAGCAGTGCGCGGGTGATCCCCTCCCCTATGCCCCCGCTCGCGCCGACGACGAGAACGGTGCGTCCCAGGAGGAAGGGTTCGTCGAGCGGTTCCTCGACAGGTGATGAACTACTGGTCATTTCGAGGAGGTTAGCCACCGTCCGCACTGATGACCAGATGGACATTAAGCCGCTGTACATTGGCCGCGTGAGCAAGGAAGCCGCCGACGTCCCGACCCTGGCCAGGAAGCGCGTGCGGGCCCCCGAGGCGCACCGGGCGGCGATCCTGGAGGCGGCGCGGGCCACGTTCGCCGAACGGGGCTACGCCCGGGCCACCATCCGGGAGATCGCGGGCCGGGCCGGGGTCACCCACGGCCTGGTCATGCGGCACTTCGGGTCCAAGGAGCAGCTGTTTCTCGCGGCCGTGCCCGGACCCCGCGACCTGCCCGAGCTGGTGCCCGGCCCGGCCGAGACCCTGCCGGACCGGATCGCGCGGGCCTTCGTCGAGCGCATGGAACGCGCCGACGGCAACGACCCGTTCCTCGCGCTGATCCGCAGTGCCGCCTCCGACGAGCGGGCCGCCACCGCGCTCTACGCGGCGATGCGGCGCAGCAGCACGCAGGCCTACCGGACCGTGCTGACCGGGCCCGACGCGGACGAGCGCATCGATCTGCTCGCCTCGCATCTCATCGGGGTCGCCTTCAGCCGGTATGTGCTGCGCAGCGGCCCCGTGGCCGAGATGGCACCGGAGCGGCTCGTGGCCTGGCTGACGCGTACGTTGCGGTGTGTCCTGCTGCCGTTCGAGGACGGGGCCTGACACCCGCGGTCCGTCACGGCCGGCGGCGGTCAGGCTCCGCCCTGTGTACGGGCGCCGTCGAGCGCCGTCTCGTACGACGTGGCGGCCAGCTCCTTGAACTGGGCGAGCCGGGGCACGTGCGCCGACTTGGTCAGCTCCGCGTGCAGGAAGGTCAGGTCGGCGGCGAGACCGACCATGGCGAGGGCCGACTTCAGATACGGCTCCTGATGGTCGGAGTCCTGGCGGGGTGTGCCCGGACCGTAGGCGCCGCCTCGGGCGGAGGCCACCACGACCTTCTTCCCGGACAGGGGTCCCTCGCCGGTGGCCGGGTCGACGATCAGGGGGGCGATCAGGACACGGTCGAACCACGCCTTGAACGTGGACGGCACGGAGAAGTTGTACATCGGCACGCCGAGCAGGATCGTGTCGGCCGCGAGGAGTTCCTCGATCAGGGGCCAGGTCACCGCCCAACTCGCCTTCTCCTCGGCCGACCTGCCCGCGTCGCGGGCCACCGCGAGGTCGCGCACGCCTTCCGTCTCCAGGCGGTGCATCACCTCGATCTGGGCGTGGTCGACGTGCGGAACCGGGTCGGCGGCCAGGTCGCGGTGGACATGGGTGCCGTCGGGGTGGGCCTTGCGCCAGGCGTCCGCGAACTCGCCGGAGATCCGGCGGGAGACCGAGCCGCGTCGAGGGCTGGAGTCGAGGTGAAGGAGGGTGGGCATGCGGAAGTCCTTGTCCTGATCGGCATGTCGGGCCGCGGAGAGCGTCAGCCGTGATCTCCATTGAAGGCGCCGCCCGGGACGCTGTCCCGTAATCTGGCGTGATACTTCGTGACCGGACGCGTCAGCGGGAGTGACGGTGCTGGACGTACGGAAGCTGGTGCTGCTGCGCGAGGTGGGGGCGCGGGGGTCGATCGCCGCGGCCGCGCAGGCGCTCAACTACACGCGTTCCGCGGTCTCCCAGCAGTTGTCCGCACTGGAGGCCGAGACGGGCGTGGCACTCCTCGACCGGGGCAGCAAGCGGGCCGAACTCACGGCCGCGGGACGGTTGTTGGTGACGCACACCGAACGGGTTCTCGCCGAACTCGAAGCGGCTCAGGCGCAGTTGCTCGGGCGGGACGGCAGGGTGGTCGGCGAGCTGCGGGTCGGGGTGCCGTTGCACGAGGGTCCGGCGCTGCTGGTGCCGGCGCTGACCCGGCTGCGGGGGCGTCATCCGGAGCTGCGGATCACCCTGCACGGCGTGGCTCCCGACGAGGGCCGGCAGACGGTACGCCTCGGCCGGCTGGACGCGGTGCTGGCCGCCGGATACCCGCAGGTCCCCGAGGCGCGGGTGCCAGGGCTGTACGAGGAGGAACTGGTCAGCGACCGGATCCGCCTCGCGGTCCCGCCCGGCCATCACCTGGCCCGGGGTGACGGTCCACGGGACCTCGCCGATTTCGCGGAGGAACCGTGGCTGCTGGACCGGACGTCCCGGCTCGGGCGGCTGGCCCTGCACCTGTGCGCCGACGCCGGTTTCGTCCCCGACGTCGTGTCCGACATCGGCGACATGCAGGCCGTGTTCGGGCTGGTCTCCCTGGGCTGGGGCGTCGCGCTCGCCCCCGACCTGGTACCCGACCGTCCGGGACACCCCGTCGCCCGCATCCCCCTGAAGGGCATCGGCCCCGTCCGCCACATCACCCTCGTCGTACGGGAGGGCACCCTGAACAGCCCACCGGTGGCCGCCCTGCTGCCGGCCGTACGGGAGGCCGCCGACGAACTGCGGGCATCGGGCGCGGGGGAAGGCGGGGCACGGGGCGGGTAGGGACGGCCGCGCGGCGGCAGGGCTGCGGGCGAGGGTGGGGCCGGGGAACTGGGACGGCGCGAGGCGAGGACGGGGCCGGCCGTCTGTCGAGGCAGGCGGCAGGCGAGGACGGGGGCCGGCCACCTGTCAAGGCAGGCGGCAGGCCCGTCGTGGCTACGACAGCTGCGCCTGCACCTGGCCGGCGATCAGTTCCAGGTGGTCCAGATCGCTCAGGTCGAGCATCTGGAGGTAGAAGCGGGTGGAGCCGATCTCGGCGTAGCGGCCGATCTTCTCGACGACCTCGGCCGGGGTGCCGGCGAGACCGTTGGTCTTGAGTTCGTCGACCTCGCGGCCGATCGCGGCGGCGCGGCGGGCGACCTCCCGGTCGTCCTTGCCGACGCAGACGACGAGGGCGTTGGAGTAGGTGAGGGCGTCGGCCGCGCGGCCGGCCTCCTGTGCGGCGGCGCGGACCCGGCCGAACTGGGCGGCGGTGTCCTCGACGGAGGAGAAGGGCATGTTGAACTCGTCGGCGTAGCGGGCGGCGAGCCTGGGCGTGCGGCTCGCGCCGTGGCCGCCGATCAGTACGGGGATCTTCTCCTGCGCGGGCTTGGGCAGCGCGGGCGAGTCCTTGAGCCGGTAGTGCGCGCCCTCGAAGTCGAACGTCTTGCCGACCTCCGTGCCCCACAGGCCGGTGACGATCGCCAGCTGCTCCTCGAGGCGGCCGAACTTCTCCTTCGGGAACGGGATGCCGTAGGCCGTGTGCTCTTCCTCGAACCAGCCCGCGCCCAGGCCGAGTTCGACGCGGCCGCCGGACATCTGGTCCACCTGCGCGACCTGGATGGCGAGGACGCCGGGCAGCCGGAAGGTGCCGGCGGTCATCAGGGTGCCGAGACGGATCCGGCTGGTCTCGCGGGCGAGGCCGGCGAGGGTGATCCAGGCGTCGGTCGGACCGGGGAGGCCGTCGGCGGAGCCCATCCTGAGGTAATGGTCCGAGCGGAAGAAGGCGTCGAAGCCCAGGTCTTCGGTGGCCTTCGCCACGGTGAGGAGGGTCTCGTAGTCGGCACCCTGCTGGGGCTCGGTGAAGATACGGAGGTCCATGCCCCCATCCTGCACGCCGGCCTCCCCGCCAACGGCACCGGTCCCCCGGGCCGGGTGTGGCCCCGGTCGGGTGAAAAAGGTCCTCGCCGGGCGCGGGGAGCCGCCCGCCCCAGTGACCCGCCCCTGCGGTGATCGTTGGCCGGGACGGAGCCGGACCACCCGGCACCCGACCCCGGCCGGCCAGCGCCGGGACGTCACCCGCAGAGGCCTCGTCAGGGGCCCGGTCCGAGGAGGCCGTCATGTCCGAAGAGACCGTGCCACCACAGGGCGGGAGCCCCGCGCCGGCACTGCCGAAGGGGCTCCTCCAGCAGATGGAGGAGCTGATGGCGGCGCTGAACGCGGACCTCACCGCGCTGGACGCGGATCTCCAGTCGGCGGGAAGCGCGAAGCGGCCGCGGGCCGCCGAGGGTGACGTGGGCTGAGCCCCACCACGCCGGACTCCGCGGCCCCTGGCGCCGCCCCGACGCCACCTCGCTGCCCACGCACCGCCCACGCACCGCGCACTTACCGCTCCGGCAGCACCCTCTCCCGTTCCTCCCGGACCGCCAGCTTGCGCAGCATCTCCAGGACGCGGTCCCGGGACTCGTCCGCCGCGTCGATGGCCTCCATGCACTGCCAGTACGTCCCCTCGTCGGCCGCGGCGCTCGCCACTCCCACGAGGGCGATGCCGACCTCGGCGAGCAGGACGCCCAGGTCGAGCAGGGCCCGGCGGGCGTCGTCGAGGGCGGTGAGCTGGGCGGCGCGCAGATCCCCGGGATCGAGATCCGGCGCGTCCAGCACCCCGCAGCCCCGGCCGGCCAGCTCGGTCAGGCCCAGGGCCTCGCCGCGCAGTTCGGGCGGGCCCGAGACGGCGAGCCGGCTGCCTATCGCCTGCGCCAGGGCCTGCGCCTGCCACACCTCCGCGAGGATCGTCCGTCCTTCGCCGCTGTCCGCCAGCGCGCGCCTGCTCGTCAGGATGAGCCGCACCGCATCCATGCGCCGCCCCCGTCTGTCCCGGCGTGCTCTCGCACGTCCGCCCGAGCCCCCTGGCACACACAGGGAGCATCCACTACCCAGAGTGAGGGCGTGTGGGACGAAAAGCCAGAGGAAGACGGAAATCTGTGGACAACAAATCGGTTTCGGACCGATGAACGACTCCGGAGAGTGAAAACGGATCGCATCACTCCCCCGGCGCCCGCCGAACTCGTAGCCTGCGCCCGCCGAACCGGTGGTGGTCTACGGGGCCGGGAACCTCCGCTCGTTGCGGTCGATCTTCGCGTCCAGGGCCGCCAGCGGATCCACGCCGAGGACCTCGCACAGTTGCAGCAGATAGGCGAGGACGTCGGCGACCTCGTCGCTCACCCGGTGCGCGCTCTCCGGGTCGTCCATGACGCGCGCCGATTCCTCCGGCGTCAGCCACTGGAAGATCTCGACCAGCTCGGAGGCCTCCACGCTGAGCGCGGCGGCGAGGTTCTTGGGGGTGTGGTACGGCTGCCAGTTGCGCGCGGCCGCGAACTCGGCCAGCCGGCGCTGGAGTTTCGCCACGTCGAGGTGTTCTGTCACGGATCCAGGTGTACCACCGTCACGCCGCGGGTCCGGGCGGCCCAGGAGGCGTCGCCGACCGCGCCGGTGCAGCGGATGTGTCCGCGCTCGGCCATCCGCACGGCCAGCCGCAGCAGTTCGGCGTGCTGGCGGACGTCGAGGCCCCGGTCGAGGTTGTCGGCGAGGAGGGTGAGCGTCTGCATCGCGGACGGCACCTCGCCGGCCGTGTCCAGGTCGAGGACGCCGGGGCCGGTGAGCAGGACCAGCGCGAGGGCGACGTAGCGCAGTTCGCCGTAGCCGAGCCGGGCCAGTTCCGTGCGGGTGCCGTCGCCGCGGTCGAGGAGGGCGCGGACCGTTCCGTCGCCGAGCGGCACGGCGAGCAGGTCCGTGACGGGCCGGGAGCAGCCGGCGGCGAGTGCGCCCACGAGCTGTGCGTGCCGCCGTACGCACTCCTCGCGGGTGCGCCAGAGTACGTCGGCGAGGTTGTCGCAGCCGCCGAGCAGCCGTCCGGTGCCGGTGGGCACCGGGGCGCCCATCCAGTCGGGCTGGGGGTCGCAGGCGAAGACGGAGCGCAGGGCCACCACCATCTGTTCGGCGGCGGCGAGCACCCGGCGCTGTCCGTCGGTCTTGCCGGCCACGCGCAGCGGCAGCAGTGCGGTGCCGAGCCGGTCGTCGGGGAGCGGGGCGCGGGTGACGGGCGCGGATCCGGCGGTGTGCCAGGCGGCCTGCACCGTACGCCGCCCCGGGTCGCGCAGGGCGGTCTCCAGCAGGACGACGCCGCCCGCGCTCAGCCGCTCCCCCACGACGCGCAGCTCGGGTTCGGCCTGTACGGCGACGTCGAGCCGGACCGGCCCCTCGGGTCCGTCGGCCGTACAGCCGATGCGGAAGCCGCGGCGCCGCTGGGCGTCGGGGCGGGCCCGCTCCGGCACACAGGCGACGGGGTCGGGGAACACCTCACCGAGCGGTGCGCCACCGCCGAGCCGGGCGAGCGCCTCGTAGGCCCGCAGGGCGGTGGTCTTGCCACTCCCGCTCCGCCCGGCGAACAAGGTCACCGTGCCGAGCGGGAACGCCGCCCGACGGTGCCCGGCGAAGGCGGAGAGCCGCAGTTCGGTGAGGCAGGGGCGGAGGTGCTGCTCGGGGGCCGGGTCGGGCGGGGCGGCCGACGGTGACGCCTGGGCGGGCACCCGGGCGGGTGCCATGGACGGCGTCGGGTCGGGGGACGCGGCGCGGGCTGCCGAGGAGGCGGGCGACGGGGGCGGCACGGACATATCCGGACCGTAGGACTCCGGGCGACTGCCGAACCGTTCCGCCCGCCCGGCTTCCTACGATCGGGCGACGCCGGGACGAATACGGCCACCTTCACCCCGTCCGGGAAGGACGCGGCTCACCTTCACACCGTCCGGGACGGACACGGCCGCCTTCACACCGCCCGGGACGGATGCGCGACCCGCCTTCACCCCGCCCGGGACGGACGCGGCCCGCCTTCACCCCTTCCGGGCTCGAAACCCGGCCGCGTCCGTCAGGCCCGAGTCCCCGTCAGACCCCCGCCCCTGCCATGATCCCGCTCACCTCGGTGCCCGGCGGGGTCAGCAGGAAGACGTTGCGGTCCACGCGGTGCATTCCGCTCGCGAGGCCGAAGACCACGCCGGTGGAGAAGTCGAGGACGCGCTTGGCGACCTCGGTCTCCGCGCCGGTGAGGTCGAGGAGGACCGGGATGCCTGCCATCAGGGTCTCGGCGACCTCGCGGGCGTCCGCGAAGATGTTGACCCGCATGACGACGAAGCGGCGACGGGTCTCCGTCTCCGCGTCGGGCAGCGCGCGATGGCCCACCGCCGACGGCCAGGCGTCCCGACCACGCAACGGAACGACCTGGGCGAGCCCCTCCCACTGTTCATCGGTGACGTCGTATCGGTTCACCGGCTCCCCCCGAATTGACTCGCACTCAATGCCTGCACTGGCCAATTCTTACGCCAAGTCACCCGTTCGGCCCAACAGCGACACGGACCGCGACCGTCACACCCGCCCCGAACGGGACTTCTCGCCCGCCTCGCGAAGGTACTCATCACCTGCGGTGACATCAGCTTCGCCGACTGCGACCAGGGACCCGGCCCTCCGTGGCGCGGGCACGCTCGCCGCCGTCAGCCTCTTCACCGGCGGGCGACCGCCCCGACAGAAGCGGCGAGCCACCGGATCCCGGTGGCTCGCCGGCCATGCCGTCACGTGCCGTGCTGTCAGGCGACCGTCGCCGCGCCGTCAGGCGACCGTGCGGGTGAAGCGGAGCGTGGCCGTGACGGTGGTCAGGCCGCGCATCATGCCCATCTGGTTCCATCCGAGGCCGAACTCCTCGCGGTCCACGGTGAATTCGGCGGCCAGCGTGATCGCGTCACCGTCCACCTGCGTCACCTGTGCGGTGAGGGTGTGCGGGCGGCTGATGCCGCGGACGGTCAGCCGGCCGGACACGTGGACGGTGTCGCCGTCGCGGAGTTCGGCGGCGCGGACCGCGTAGGTGATCTCGGGGTGGTTCTCGGCGTCGAAGAAGTCGGCGCTGCGCAGATGTGCGTCCCGCTTGGCGTTCTTGGTGTCGAGGGAGGTCACGTCCAGGTTCAGGGTGCCGCTGGCGGATCCGTCGGGGCCGACCTCGCCCGCGCCGACGACCGAGGCGAAGGCTCCCTTGACGGTGACCAGGCCCCACATCGTCCGGTGCTTCAGGCCGACGGTGGAGGCGCCCGTGTCGAGCTGCCAGGTTCCGGTTTCCACGGCGACGGTCATGGTGATCCCTCACATCGATAGTCCAAATTTGGATGAGCCTGCGACGGTCCACGTTAGTCGGTAATCCAAATCTGAACAACCCGGTACTGCAAATTTGGACAACGGATAGAATCGACGGCATGGCAGACCCCGAGGAGCACCCCAGCGACCTGCCCCAATGCCCCTCCATGCCGGGTACCGGCCTACTGCCCCCCGAGCTGCGCGCCTGGATGGTGCTGCTGGCCGCGACGGGCGCGGTGGAACAGCGGCTGCGCTCGGTGGTGAAGGAGCGGCTCGACGTCTCGCACGACGAGTTCCTGATCCTTTGCCTGCTGGCCGAGCACCCCCGCGAGGGTCTGCGGATGACCCGCGTGGCCGAGCTGCTGGGCCGCCCCAAGACCCGGCTCACCTACCAGATCGCCTGCCTCCAGCACGCCGGCCTCGTCATCCGCAGGTCGGCGTGCGGCGACAAGCGGGGCGTCGAGGTCGCGCTCACCGAGAAGGCCCGAGGCCTGCTGCGGGAGGCCTCCGGCGCACTCGCCGAGACGGTCGCCGGGGCGCTCGGCCATGTGATGGGGCCCGAACAGCGGGCCGCGGTACGCGGGTTGGTCCCGGGGCTGCACGAGGCCGCCCCGGCGACACCGGACGACCACCGGCAGACGCCGGCCCACCAGGAGGAAGCGCCGGCCCCCGGCTAGCCGGCCCGCACGAAGAAGGGTCGGCGCCCGCGCGCACAAGATGCGGTGGGGGCCTCGCACGGAACGTCGGCGAGGCCGTCCGGCGGCCCCGCCCGACCGGAACGATCGGGGCGGGGCCGCCGGACGGCCTCGCCGGACGGCCTCGCCGGACGGCCTCGCCGGACGGCCTCGCCGGACGGCCTCGCCGGACGGCCTCGCCGGACGGCCTCGCCGGACGGCCTCGCCGGACGGCCTCCGAAGCCTGCGCGCGCCTACCGCGCGTCGGCCAGTTCCTCCGCCGTCGGCTCCGTCGGCTCCGTCGGCTCCGTCGGATCCGCCGGCTGCGACGCTGCCTTGGCGGCGCCCCGGCGGCCCGGCAGGACCGCGAGGACGACCAGGGTGCCGGCGGCCATGATGATCCCGCCGATCAGACTGGTCCGCGCCACGCCGTGGGCGAAGGACTCGTGGACGGCCTCGACCAGGGCCTGGGCCTGCTGCGCCCCGCCGGCCGGATCCTTCGCGACCTGTCCGGCGACCGCGAGACCGCCGCCCACCGAGTCCTTGGCGGTGTCCAGCGCGGCGGCCGGGAGGTGGCCACCGATCAGGTCGGTCAGCTTGTCGCGGTAGGCGGTGCCGAGCAGCGAACCGAGGACGGCGATGCCGAGCGAGCCGCCCAGCTCCAGCGCGGTGTCGTTGGCGCCGCCACCCACGCCCAGCTCGTTCTCGGGGAACGTGCCCATGATCGTGTCGGTGGCCGGGGACACGCTCAGGCCGATCGCGAAGCCGAGCATCATCATCGACGCGAGGAAGTCGGCGTAGGTGGAGCCCGTCTCGATCCGGGTGAGCAGGAAGACCCCCGCGGTGCCGATCAGCATGCCGGCGACGACCATCGGCTTCACGCCCAGCCTGGGGGTCAGCCTGCCGGTGACGGCGGCGCCGAGGAACACGGCTCCGGCGAGCGGCAGCAGTCGTACGCCGGTCTCCAGGGCGTCGTATCCGAGGACGAACTGGAGGAACTGGGTGGAGTAGTAGATCGCGCCGAAGGTGCCGAAGAAGAAGAACAGCACCGCCAGCATGGAGCCGCTGAAGGGGCGCAGCGCGAACTTGCGGACGTCCAGCATGGGGTGCGGGTGGCGCAGCTCCCAGGCGACGAAGGCGACCAGGCCGACGCCCGCGACCACGGCGGCGGTGACCGGGCCGGCGCCCCAGCCGAAGTGCGGGCCCTCGATGGTCGCGTAGACCAGGGAGCCGACCGAGACGATCGACAGCAGGCCGCCGACGTAGTCGATCCGGCCCATGCCCTCCGCCTTCGACGGCGGGACCAGGATGAAGGCGCCGACGACGGCGAGCAGGGCGATGGGCACGTTGATCAGGAACGTGGAGCCCCAGGCGTGGTCCTCCAGCAGCCAGCCGGCGACCAGCGGGCCGACCGCGATGGCGAGGCCGGAGGTGGCGGTCCAGGCGGTGATGGCGCGGGCGCGCTCCCGCCGGGGGAACATCGCGACCAGCAGGGAGAGGGTGGCCGGCATGACGACGGCGGCGCCGACACCCATGATCGCCCGGGCCGTGATGACCAGGCCGGTCTCGTCGACCAGGCTGCCCATGACCGAGCCGCCCGCGAAGACCAGCAGCCCGGTGACGAGGGCGCCGCGGCGGCTGTACTTGTCGCCGATCGCGCCCAGGACCAGCATCAGCGCGGCGTACGGGACGGTGTAGCCGTCGATGACCCACTGGAGGTCGCTGCTGGTCAGGCCCAGGTCGGTGGTCATGCCGGGCGCGGCCACGATCAGCGAGGTGTTCGCCATGACGACGATCAGCAGGCTCAGGCACAGCACGATCAGGGCCCACCAGCGGCGCGCGTACGGCCCGGCGGTGCGGTCGAGCGGGGTGGTGGCAAGGAAGGGCATCGGAACTCCTCGGGGACGCGTTAATTGCCCACTGATGTGCAGACTAGATTATTGCTCATCACTGTGCAAATAAGGGCGTGCCTGAGTGACCCTGGCGATCCCTTCCGACCCCTCGCCCCCTCAGCCCTCTCGGCCCTCACCCCGTCACCCCCGACCCCTCTCCCCCCGCCCCCTCATCGGCCCCCCGGCCACCTCCAGGCACGGCAAAGAGGCGCCCGTGCACCTGTCGCGCACGGACGCCTCGAAAGAACGGTGATGAAACCCGCGGATCAGTCCTCGCCGCCGGACTCCCCCCAGGCCCCGGCGGCCGCGACCTCGGCGACCACCTCGCGCGCCCGCGCCTGCGGCAGGCCGGCCGCGATGAGGGTGGCGATCGCGGTGCGGGTGCCGTCGTCCTGGAGCGCCCCGGTGTTGACCTCCTCCAGAAGCGCGACGTGCATGCCCTCCAGGCCCGCGCTCAGGACGGCGGCCGGCAGATGGGCATGGAAGGCGCCGTCCTGCTGGCCGCGCTCCAGGATGGCCGTGACCACGTCACGGGCCGGCTCCAGGATCGTGGCGACGCGCTCGGCGCCCAGGTCGCGCCGGGCCAGCGCCAGGAGCAGCCGATAGCGATCACCGACCGGCCAGATCGAGAAGACGAAGTGCGCGAGCCGTCGCTCGGCCGGCCCTTCGGCCTCCGCGGCCACGGCCAGCGCGCCGCGCAACGCCTCGGACGCCTCCTCCGCGAGCGCCTCCAGCAGGGCCGCGCGCCCGGGGAAGTGGCCGAACAGCGTCCGCCGTACGACACCGGAGGCGCGCGCCAGCTCCTCCAGGGTGACGTCCGGGTTCCGGCCCAGCTCACGGCGGGCGGTGGCCAGGATGCGCGCCCGGTTGGACCGCGAATTGCGTCGCTGCGGCTCGCGGGCCACGGAGTTGGTCACGGGGAGTCCTCGATGGATCGGTGCGGACGGACGAACGAGGGACGGGGGGCGCTCATTCTGACACGCGCACCTGGTGACGCCGTGGGGCCCGGGACACCACCCCATACCGCACCACCAGCCCCGTGCGCACCTCTATAACGGTACAAGACCCCTCAATTACGACACACCAAACTTGGAGTGCTCGTTTTCTTGAACTCTTCGTGTTTATGGAAGTAGGTTGTCTCCATGACTGCACCCCAGACTCCGACCACCGCCGAGGAGCTTCGCGGTGCCGGCCTGCGGGTGACGGCCGCCCGCGTCGCACTGCTCGAAACCGTCCGTGTCGGCGACCACCTCGACGTCGAATCGATCGCGACCGGAGTACGTGACCGTGTCGGCCACATTTCGCTGCAAGCCGTGTACGAGGCGCTCCACGCCCTGCACGCGGCAGGCCTCGTCCGCCGCATCGAACCGCCGGGCAGCCCGGCCCGGTTCGAGGGGCGGGTCGGGGACAACCACCACCATCTCGTGTGCCGCTCGTGCGATGTCGTCGTCGACGTCGACTGCGCCGTCGGCCACGCCCCGTGCCTGACCGCGGCCGACAGCCGCGGCTTCTCGGTCGACGAGGCCGAGGTCATCTACTGGGGCCTGTGCCCCGACTGTTCCACCGCCGACACCGCGGCACCGTGATCCCCCCAGTTCGGAAGGATTCCCCCATGTCCGAGAACCACGACGCAATCGTCACCGACGCGAAGGAGCAGACGGGCGGCTGCCCGGTCGCCCACGGACGCGCCGCGCACCCCACCCAGGGCGGTGGGAACCGTCAGTGGTGGCCGGAGCGGCTCAACCTGAAGATCCTCGCCAAGGACCCCGTCGTCGCGAACCCGCTCGGTGCGGACTTCGACTACGCCGAGGCGTTCCAGGCCCTCGACCTCGCGGCCGTGAAACAGGACATCGCCGAGGTGCTGACCGACTCCCAGGACTGGTGGCCCGCCGACTTCGGCAACTACGGCCCGCTGATGATCCGTATGGCCTGGCACAGCGCCGGCACCTACCGCATCAGCGACGGCCGCGGCGGTGGCGGCCGCGGCCAGCAGCGCTTCGCGCCGCTGAACAGCTGGCCGGACAACGGCAACCTCGACAAGGCCCGCCGTCTGCTGTGGCCGGTCAAGAAGAAGTACGGCCAGTCCATCTCCTGGGCCGACCTCATGATCCTCACGGGCAACGTCGCGCTCGAGACCATGGGCTTTACGACCTTCGGCTTCGGCGGCGGGCGCGCCGACGTCTGGGAGGCCGACGAGGACGTGTACTGGGGCCCCGAGACCACCTGGCTCGACGACCAGCGCTACACGGGCGACCGCGAGCTGGAGAACCCGCTCGGCGCCGTCCAGATGGGCCTCATCTACGTCAACCCCGAGGGCCCCAACGGCAACCCGGACCCGATCGCCGCGGCCCGCGACATCCGTGAGACGTTCCGCCGCATGGCGATGAACGACGAGGAGACCGTCGCCCTCATCGCCGGCGGTCACACCTTCGGCAAGACGCACGGCGCCGGCCCCGCGGACAACGTCGGCGACGACCCCGAGGCCGCCTCCATCGAGCAGCAGGGCCTGGGCTGGAAGTCCACCTACGGCACCGGCAAGGGCGGCGACGCCATCACCTCCGGTCTCGAGGTCACCTGGACCACCAAGCCCACCCAGTGGAGCAACGACTTCTTCGACATCCTCTTCGGCTACGAGTGGGAGCTGACCCAGAGCCCCGCCGGCGCCAACCAGTGGGTGGCCAAGGACGCCGAGGCGGTCATCCCCGACGCCCACAGCGGCTCGAAGAAGCTGCCGACGATGCTCACCACCGACCTCTCGCTGCGCTTCGACCCGATCTACGGCGAGATCTCGAAGCGCTTCCACGAGAACCCGGCCGAGTTCGCGGACGCCTTCGCCCGCGCCTGGTACAAGCTGACCCACCGTGACCTGGGCCCGAAGTCGCTGTACCTCGGCCCGGAGGTCCCGGCGGAGACGCTGCTGTGGCAGGACCCGCTGCCGCAGGCGGAGGGCGAGACCATCGACGCCGCCGACGTCGCGGCCCTGAAGGCCAAGCTCCTCGACTCGGGGCTGACCGTCTCGCAGCTCGTCTCCACCGCGTGGGCGTCGGCCTCGACGTTCCGCGGCAGCGACAAGCGCGGCGGTGCCAACGGCGCCCGCATCCGCCTTCAGCCGCAGGCCGGCTGGGAGGTCAACGAGCCCGACCAGCTCGCCCAGGTGCTGCGCGTCCTCGACGGCGTCCGGTCGGAGTTCAACTCCGGCGCGAAGCAGGTCTCCCTCGCCGACCTGCTCGTCCTCGGCGGTGCCGCCGCCGTGGAGAAGGCCGCCAAGGACGCCGGCTTCGACATCGAGGTGCCCTTCACGCCGGGCCGGGTCGACGCCACGCAGGAGCACACCGACGCGGAGTCCTTCGCCGCGCTGGAGCCCGCCGCCGACGGCTTCCGCAACTACGTGGGCAAGGGCAACCGTCTGCCGGCCGAGTACCTGCTGCTCGACAAGGCGAACCTGCTCACCCTGACCGCCCCCGAGCTGACCGTCCTCATCGGTGGTCTGCGCGTCCTGGGCGCCAACTACCAGGACACCGCGCACGGCGTCTTCACCGAGACCCCGGGCAAGCTGACCAACGACTTCTTCGTCAACCTGCTCGACCTGGGGACGACCTGGAAGTCCACCTCCGAGGACCAGCACACCTTCGAGGGCCGTGACGCCTCCGGTGCGGTCAAGTGGACCGGCACCCGTGCCGACCTGGTCTTCGGCTCCAACTCCGAGCTGCGTGCCCTCGCCGAGGTCTACGCGAGCGACGACGCGAAGGAGAAGTTCGTGAAGGACTTCGTCGACGCGTGGGTCAAGGTGTCGAACCTGGACCGGTTCGACCTGGTCTGACCGACGGGTGACGGGCGGTGACGGGCGCGGCCCGTCACCCCCGGCCGATTCCGTCGACCGCCGACAGCCGCCCGGACGGCCCGCGAGGGTCCGTCCGGGCGGCTGTCGCGCGTCCGGCGCCTCATGCCCCGGGCGCCAGCCCGAGCTCCCGAGCGCCCAGCGGCGCGAAGAACCGTTCCACGTCGGCGTCGGTGACCTCGGCGAGTGTCGCCGGGGACCAGCGCGGGTTGCGGTCCTTGTCGACGACCTGGGCGCGGACGCCCTCCACCAGGTCCGCGGTGGTCAGGGCGGCGAGGGAGACCCGGTACTCCTGGTCCAGGACCTGTTCCAGCGTGCCGAGCCGCCGGGCCCGGCGCAGCGCGACCAGGGTGACCTTGAGCGAGGTGGGCGACTTGGCGAGCAGGGTCTCGGCGGCCTCCTTGGCCGCCGGGTCGCCGTGGTCGAGGAGCCGTTCGACGATCTCCTCCACGGTGCCGGCGGCGTAACAGCCGTCGATCCACTCCCGCCGGCCGGCCAGCTCCCCCTGCGGCACGGCCCGCGCATGGCGGGCGAGGGCGTCGCGTACGGGGTGGGCGGCGAGGTCCTCCAGAAGGTGCGGGACCGACGCGGACGGTACGAAATGGTCGGCGAGCCCGCACAACAGGGCGTCGGCCGCGCCGATCTGAGCACCCGTCAGCCCGAGGTGGATGCCCAGCTCACCCGGCGCGTGGGCGAGCAGCCGGGTGCCGCCGACGTCCGGGACGAAGCCGATGCCGGTCTCGGGCATCGCGACGCGCGACCGCTCGGTGACGATCCGGACGCTGCCGTGTGCGGAGATGCCGACGCCGCCGCCCATCACGATCCCGTCCATGACGGCGACGTACGGCTTCGGGAAGCGGGCGATCCGGGCGTTCAGCCGGTACTCGTCGCGCCAGAACGCCGCCGAGGCCGTGCCGTCGCCGTCGCGGGCGTCGTCGTGGACGGCGCGGATGTCACCGCCCGCGCACAGTCCGCGCTCCCCCGCCCCGGTGATCACGACGGTCTCGACGGCCGGGTCCCGCTCCCAGGCGGTGAGCGCGCGGTCGATGCGGCCGACCATGTCGTGGTTCAGGGCGTTGATGGCTCGGGGGCGGTTGAGGACGAGGTGGGCGGCCCGGCCGGCCCGGTGCAGGAGAACGGGTTCCTCGGTGCTGCCGCTCATCCCCACGCCTCCGCCGGCCCGCGGGCCACGATGTCGCACATGATCTCGTCGGTTCCTTCCAGGCTCCGGAGACCGCACAGGTCACAGGCGGCCCCCTGACCACCGTAACCGCTGCGAGGGGGACGGCCGCGAGGGAGTGTCCACGGCCGCGAGGGCGACTGCCGCGAGCGAGCATTCACCGCCGCCACGGCGACTGCCGCGAGGGGGCGCCCACCGCCCCCGCGCCGGCCCGGCACCGCCGGAGCAGACGCCTCCACCGCGGCGCGCCCCCTTGCCGGGGCCGGTGCGGGCCAACCTTCACGAGAACCACCCGCTCCCTCACCATCGTCCTGCTCTACGGTGCCAACAGGCCACGACCACCGGGGAGGAACCGTGCAGCGGCGGAGGACGGAGCTTGCCGAGCGGATCGCCGGGCGGCGGGAGGGAGGTGACGACCCCCGTGCCCTGGTCGGTGAGATGAGGCGTTCGGTGCTTCTGGTGCCGGTGTCGGACGGGGGGCTGTGGTCGGTGCGTTCGGGCGGGGTGCGGTGGATCTGCGCCTTCACCGACGAGACCGCCCTGGCGCGGTTCGCCCTGCGCCACGCGCCGGGTGATCAGCCCATGGACTACGCGGCGTTGCTGGGCGCCCGCATCGTCGACGAGATCGTGCCCGCGCTGGGTGAGCCGGCCGGGCTCGCGGTCGACATCGCCACCGAGGACGGGTCGATGTTCTTCCCGCCGGTCGTCGGCATCGTCCCGGACGCGGTCGCCGTCGACGCGGGTGCGGGTGCGGGTGCGGGTGCGGCAGGAGAGGGGCCGCGGTCATGAGCGGTGAGGGAGCGGACCTTCGGCTCGGCAAGGAAGCCGTCGCGAAGTTCACGCAAGGGGTCGGCGCCACCATCGAGCAGCTCGGTGAACTCGGCGGCGCGACCGGTTCGGTGATGGGCAAGGGCTTCTCGGAGCTGGCCATGACCGGGATGGAGGCCGGACACCACGGCCTCTCGGTCGACTTCGAGGACTTCTGCGAGCGCTGGGAGTGGGGTGTGCGCGCCCTGGTGCACGACGCGAGCGAGATCGCGAACCGCCTCGGTCTGGCGGCGGGCACCCAGTGGGAGCACGACCAGTACGTGGCGGGCTCGCTGAAGGTGGGCGTCAACGCGCTGATGGGCGGCAATCCGCACGCGAGCGAGGAGGAGATCACCCAGCAGGACTGGGGCGATGTGTTCACGCCGGACTATCTGGACCCGGACTGGAGCGCCGAGTCGTGGGACAAGGCCGGTCAGGACATGGAGCAGACGTGGAAGGACACCGGCCGCACGGTGCTGACCGAGGGTCAGGGCGGCCGGCAGTCGGAGATGCTGAACGACGCGATGGGCATCTCCGACGACCAGTGGAACCAGGCGCTGGACGACACCTTCGGCCCGTCGCCGGAGGAACGCGCGCAGCAACAGCAGGGTGAGTCCGGGGGGAACTGAGCGTGGGAATCGGCGACTTCATCAGTGACATCACGCCCGACTCGGTCGAGGACGCGGTCGAGGACGGTGTGGAGTGGGTCGGCAACCGGGTCGAGGACGCCGGGAACTGGACCGCGGACCGGCTGGACGACGCCGGCTGGGAGTCCGGCGCGGACTGGGTGCGCGAGCAGTCCCGTTCGGTCGCCAACCGGCTGGGCGCCGAGGTCGACGAGATGGACCTCGGGCAGACCGAGGACAAGACCAAGCTGATCTACGGCAGCGCGGACAAGATCCGCTCCACCGCCGAGAAACTCCGCGGCTTCCAGACGGCCTTCGACAGCGCCGGCGAGGGCCTCAAGGGCCTGGACTCCTCCCGCCTCAAGGGCGAGACGGCCGGAGCGGTGCGCACCGCGGTGAGCACCCAGCCGCCCAAGTGGTTCACCGGCGCAGACGCCTGCACGAAGGCGGCCGCCGCGCTGGAGGCGTTCGCCGGCACCGTCACCTGGGCGCAGGGACAGGCGCAGACGGCGATCGACCAGTGGAAGAAGGGCGTCAAGGCCTCCGAGGACGCCGCCGACGCCCACCGCAAGAAGGTCGACGACTACAACAGCGCCGTCGACCGCTACAACGCCCAGCCCTCCGACAAACGCGACCCGGCCACCCTGCCTCCCAAGCCCGCCGCGACGTTCGACGATCCGGGCAAGAAGCTGATGCAGGACGCCCAGGACCTCCTCGCCGAGGCCCGAAAGCAGCGCAACTCGACGGCGGAGACCGCGCGTACGGCCGTCGCCGCCGCCCGCGACATGGCCCCGAAGAAGCCGGACTACGCCGATCAACTGGGCGACGGCTTCGCAGAGTTGCAGATCATGGGCGACCATGTCGGCGGCGGCATCATCAAGGGCACGGCCGGCATCCTGAACTTCGTCCGCAGCGTGAACCCGATGGACCCGTACAACATCACGCATCCGGCCGAGTACGCCACGTCGCTGAACAGCCTGGCCGCGGGTCTGGTGGTCGCCGCCAACGACCCGGTCGGCACCGGCAAGCAGATGATCGGCGACTTCATGAAGGACCCGGCGGAGGGCTTCGGCCGGCTGATCCCCGACCTGGCACTGACGGCCGCCACCGGAGGCGGCGGCGCCGCCGTGAAGGGCGTGCGCATCGCCGAGGAGGCCGCCGACGCCGCACGGCTGCGCAGACTGCTCGACGACGCCCCGGACGGCACCCACCGTCGGCCGGACGGTGAGCGCGTCACCGACGGCACGGACCCGGTGGACCTCGCCTCGGGCCGGATGTACCTGCCCCAGACCGACCTCGCGGTCCCGGGCGTCCTGCCCCTGGTGTTCACCCGCCGCACCGAGTCGGGCTGCACGGCCGGCCGTTTCCTCGGCGTCTCCTGGACCTCCACGGTCGACGAGCGGCTGGAGATCGACGCCATCGGCGTCGTCCACGTCACCGCCGACGGTCTGCTCGTCCCCTACCCGCACCCGGTCCCCGGCCTGCCCACCCGGCCGCAGTCGGGCCGCTCCCGCACGCTCCTCTCCCGGGACGCGGACGGCGACTTCACCCTCACCGACCCCGACACCGGCCTGACCCGCCACTTCACCGCCCCGCCCGGAGGCGAGCCGGGCGGCGACGGCACGGCCTGGCTGTCCACCGTCGCCGAGCCCAACGGCCACACCCTCACCGTCGACCGCGGCGAGGACGGCCTGCCGCTGGCGCTCGTCCACTCGGCGGGCCACCGGGTGACACTGACCACGGCCGAAGGCCTGGTCACCGCCCTGTCCCTGGCCGGCGCGGGCGAGAACGGCGCGGACCTGCCCCTGATGCACTACGGCTACCAGGACGGCGACCTCACCACGGTCACCAAGCCGTCCGGTGCCGTCACCACCTTCCTCTACGACGACCGCCACCGCGTCATCGCCTGGATCGACTCCAACGGAAGCCGCTACGACTACGTCTACGACGACCGCGACCGCGTCGTCGCCGAGGGCGGCGAAGCCGGCCACATCCAGATCACCCTCGCCTACACCGAACCCGACCCCGAGACGGGTCACCGCGTCACCACGCTGACCACCGCCGAGGGGCACAGCACCCGCCATCTCATCGGCCCCGGCTGCCGCGTCCTGGCCACCACGGATCCGCTCGGTCACACCACCCGGTTCACCTACGACACCCGCGGGAACCTCCTCACCCGCACCGACCCGCTCGGCCGCACCACCACCCACACCTACGACGAGAACGACCGTATGGTCGCGGTGCTCCGCCCGGACGGCAGCCGGCTCGCCATGAAACCGGGCCCGTTCGGGAGGTACACGGACCTCCACGCCCCGGACGGCAGCCGCTGGCTCCAGAGCTTCGACGAGCGCGGCAACCGGGTGACGGTCACCGATCCGGCCGGCCACACGGTCCGGTACGCCTACGACGCCCGGGGATGCCTGACCTCGATCACCGACGCGCTGGGAGCCGTCACCACGGTCCGCTGCGACGCCATGGGCCGGCCCGAACAGGTCGTCGACCCGGCCGGCGGGACCACTCTGCTCCAGCGCGACGCCCTCGGAAACACCCACCACGTCACCGACCCCACGGGCGGCGTCACGCGTCTCGAGTGGGACGCGGACGGCCATCTGGTCCGCCGCGAGGCGCCGGACGGCGTCACCGAGTCGTGGACCTACGACGGCGAGGGCAACCGCCTCACCCACACCGACCCGGTCGGCGGGGTGTCCCGCTTCGAATACACCCACTTCGACCTGGTGGCGGCGCGCGTCCAGCCGAACGGGAGCCGGTACGAATTCGGGTACGACGCCTCGCTGCGGCTCGTCCGGGTCACCGACCCGCAGGGCGCGCGATGGACCTACGCGTACGACGCGGCCGGCCGCACGGTGTCGGAGACCGACTTCGACGGCCGCACCCTCCGCTACCGCCTCGACGCCGCCGGACAGCTCGTCTCCCGAACCGACGCGCTCGGCCACGTCATCTCCTTCGAGCGGGACCAGCTCGGCCAGGTGATCCGGAAGGACGCCGACGGCCAGGTGACCACCTACGGCTACGACCGGGCCGGACGTCTCCTCCAGGCGTCCGGCCCGGACAGCGAGCTGCTCTACACCTACGACCGCCGGGGACGGGTCAAGTCCGAACTCGTCGACGGCCGCGTCATGAGCTACGCGTACAACGCCGCGGGCCGCCGCATCCGCCGCATCACCCCCACCGGCCACGTGACCACGTACGCCTACGACGCCAGTGGCCGTCCCGAGCGCCTGACCTCCGGAGGGTCCCCGGTCGTCTTCGCCCATGACGTCGCGGGTCGTGAGACGGCCCGTGTCTTCGCGGACTTCACCGACCCTCTCACCGTCACCTCGGCCTGGGACGAGGCCGGCCGGCTCTCCGCCAGCCACCTGACCGCCGGCGGCCGCACCCTCAACAGCCGTGCCTACTCCTACCGCCCGGACGGCCACCTCAGCTCGGTCAGCGACCTCTTGTCGGGCACCCGCACCTTCGACCTGGACGCGGTCGGCCACGTCACCGCCGTCCACGCGCAGGGGTGGACCGAGCGGTACGCCTACGACGCGAGCGGCAACCTGACCGAGGCGTCCTGGCCCGCCTCCCACCCCGGCAACGAAGCCACAGGACCGCGGACCTACGCCGGCACGGCGATCACCCGCGCCGGAGCGGTCCGCTTCGAACACGACGCCCTCGGCCGCATCACCCTGCGGCAGAAGACCCGCCTGTCCCGCCGACCCGACACCTGGCGCTACGCGTGGGACGCCGAGAACCGGCTCACCTCGGTGATCACCCCGGACGGCGCCCGTTGGCGCTACCGCTACGATCCGCTGGGCCGCCGCGTCGCCAAGCAGCGTCTGGCGGACGACGAGACCGTGGTGGAGGAGACCCGGTTCGCATGGGACGGCATGACCCTCTGCGAACAGACCGTTCACCACCCGGACCTGCCCAGCGCGGTCGCCCTCACCTGGGACCACCGGTCCGGCGTCCCCCTCTCGCAGACCGAACGCCTCCTCACGGCGGACACCCGGCAGGAGGAGGTGGACCGGCGCTTCTTCGCCATCGCCACCGACCTCGTCGGAACCCCCACCGAGCTGATCGGCCAGGACGGCGACATCGCCTGGCGCTCCCGCGCCACCCTCTGGGGCACCACCGCCTGGAGCAGCTCCAGCACCGCCTACACCCCGCTCCGCTTCCCCGGTCAGTACTACGACCCGGAAACCGGCCTGCACTACAACCTGTTCCGCCACTACGACCCGGAAACGGCGCGCTACCTCACCCCCGACCCCCTCGGGCTCGCTCCCGCGCCCAATCCCGTCGCCTACGTCCACAACCCCCACACCTGGTCCGACCCCCTCGGACTCAGCCCGTATCCGCGTGGCGAGAAGGGCAACCCCTTCGACAACCGCGCGGATGCGGAAAAGGCGGCGTTCGACCTCGCCGGTGTTCGTCACGGCGAGGAACCCATCGCCGAGTGGGTGGTCACCGGGGACAAGCAGCTGAAGCACGTGCCGGGTTACGTCTATTCACCCGACCCGGCGCACTGGGGCAATTTCCGGCAGTTCGAAACCGAGAGCGGCTCGCGTGTGGTCGTCGAGCACACCCACGACCCGGCGGGCCCGCACTTCCATGCCGGAAAACCGAAGATCGACGACACCCGAGAGCTCGTCAACTTCGGCTGGGACAACGCGAGAGTGCAGCGTCCCGACGGCAGCCTCGGCTATCCGGAGTCCATGGAGCGGTATGCCAAGATAAACAAGGAGGGTGGCGATCATCACCTGTTCTACGAAGGCAACTGAACACCGTAGGGACCGATGAGGGGCCAGACATCATGAACGACCGGCAGGCACCGGAGTGGCGCGACACCCTTCGGCGCTGCGGACTCGTCGAGGTGACGGGGGAGACGGCGCCCGACGGCCCGCCGGTGAACGCCGCCATCCACGCGGTCAGCGGATTCGAGGTGGAGCCGGTCGCCACCGTCCCCGCGTCCACCCCCCACGCCGCCGACGAGCTGGACGAGACGTGGCACCACCACGCCGTACAGGCGTCGCTGTACGGGGAGGGCGGCGATTTCCTCATCCTCCCGCCGGTACCCGGCGGGAGCAGGATCGGCTGGGTGCGGGTGAAGGACCCGCTCGGCAAGAACCTCCCGTCCCGCATTTCCGGCGTGACGGGTTCCCCCGAGTTCGTGGCCGTCTCGGTCGACGGCCGCCACCTGTGTGCCGCCTCGGTCGAGGAATCCGACTACTGGGTGGTCGTGCACGAATTCTGAGGTCGCACGATCCTCATGGACGACGACCTGGCGGGCGGTGGAACGGGCCACCGCCCCCGGCCGGAGAGCCGCGGGTCAGATCCCCTTCGCCACCGGCTCCAGAATCGCCACGCACTCCACGTGATGCGTCATCGGGAACAGATCGAACGCCCGCAGCGTCCGCACCCGGTACCCCCCGTCCCGGAAGTACCCCAGATCCCGCGCCAACGCAGCCGGATCACACGCCACATAGGCGATCTTCCGCGCACCGAGCGACGTCAGTTGCTCGACCGTCTTCTTGCCGGCCCCCGCGCGCGGCGGGTCGAGGACGATCAGGTCGACCTCCGTGATGCCGGTGCGCGGGAGGACGCTCTCCACCTTGCCCTGCTCGATCCGGACGCGGTCGAAGCCGGCGAGGTTGTGCCGGGCGTCCTCGACGGCGCGCTTACCGGACTCGATGCCGAGGACCGCGCCCTTGTCGCCGAGGCGGTCGGCGAGGGCCCCCGCGAAGAGGCCGACGCCGCAGTACAGGTCGAGCGCCATGTCGCCCTTGCGCGGCAGCAGGCCCTGCATGACGGCCTTGACCAGGGTGTCGGCGGCCATCGGGTGGACCTGCCAGAAACCGCCGCTGCCGACGCGGTGCGTACGGCCGTCGGCCCGCTCGCGCACGAAGGCGCGGCCGTGGACGCGGTGGATGCCGCCGTCCTTCTCCTCGACGCGCATCACGGAGACCGGCTTGTCGAGTTCGACGAGGGGCAGGCGGGCGCCGGGCCGCGGCTCGAGGATCACCATGCGGTCCTGGGAGCCCGTCGCGGCGATCGCCTCGACGGAGGCCATGCCGGACCAGTCACGGTTCTCGATACCGAGCTCGCTGACGCCGGGTGCCGCGATCATGCAGTGCTCGATCGGCTCGACCTCGTGCGAGCGGTGGCGGCGCAGCCCCGCGTTGCCGTCCGGGTCGACCGCGTACTGCACGCGCGTGCGCCACTGCGGTACCTCGCCGGCCGGCAGCTTGTCGCCCTCGGCCGGCATCACGGTGCCGTCCCAGCCGGCCTCCTCGGGGGTGAGCCCGGCGAGCCGCTGGAGCTGTTCGGCGATCACCTCGCCCTTGAGCCGGCGCTGGGCGCCGGGCTTGGCGTGCTGCCAGTCGCAGCCGCCGCAGCGGCCGGGGCCGGCGTAGGGGCAGGGGGCCTCGACCCGGTCCTTGGACGCGTCCAGGATCTGTACGGCGTCGGCGCGCAGGAAGCGCGCGCCCTCCTCGCCGTCCGTCACCCGGGCCACGACCCGCTCGCCCGGCAGCGCGTGCCGGACGAACAGCACCTGGCCGGAGTCGGTGCGGGCGATGCAGTGGCCGCCGTGGGCGACGGGGCCGATCTCGACCTCGTACTCCGTCCCCACCAGCGTTTTCTTCGGTTCTTCCTGCATGGCGGGGTGACTCCAGTGACGAGAAAGGGAAACGGCCGGACAACAGCCCACCAGTCTACGTGGGTGCCGTCCGGCCGTTGACCAGAGAGCCTCAGCCCTTGGTGCCCGAGGACTTGCCGGACGAGCCGGTGGAGCCGGACGAGCCCGCCGACTTGCCGGACGCGCTGTCCGACGCCTCCTTCGGCCGCGCCGCCTCCGCCGGACCGCGCCGCACCGCGCCCGGCGCGTTCCACTCGGACCGCTTGCGGGCGCGCATGCGGGCCGCTTCGGAGGATTCGAGCTGGTAGGGGACGGAGGTGACCATGATGCCCGGGGTGAACAGCAGCCGGCCCTTGAGCCGCAGCGCGCTCTGGTTGTGCAGCAGGTGCTCGTACCAGTGGCCGACCACGTACTCGGGGATGATCACGGACACCGCGTCGCGCGGTGACTCCTTGCGCAGGCTCTTGACGTACTCGATGATCGGCCTGGTGATCTCGCGGTAGGGCGAGTCGAGGACCTTCAGCGGTACGTCGATGCCGCGCCGTTCCCACTCCTCGCGCAGCGCCTTCGTCTCGGCCGGGTCGACGTTGACGGTGAGTGCCTCCAGGGTGTCGGAGCGCATCAGCTTGGCGTAGGCGAGGGCGCGCAGCGTCGGGCGGTGGATCTTGGAGATCAGCACGACCGAGTGCACGCGGGAGGGCCGTACGCTGTCGTCGCTGGGGCCCTCGGGCGCCGCGATCTCCTCGGCCACCCGGTCGTAGTGCTTACGGATCGCGGTCATCGTCGCGTAGAAGATCACCATGCCGAGCAGGGCGACCCAGGCGCCGTGGGTGAACTTGGTGAGCAGGACGACGACCAGGACCAGGCCGGTGAAGAAGGCACCGAAGGTGTTGATCGCGCGCGAGCGGACCATGTGGCGGCGCTTGGCCGGGTCGGTCTCGGTGGCCAGATGGCGGTTCCAGTGGCGGACCATGCCGGTCTGGCTGAGCGTGAACGACACGAACACACCGACGATGTACAGCTGGATCAGACGCGTGGAGTCGGCGCCGTAGATCACCAGCAGCAGGCTGGCCGCCCCGGCCAGGAGCACGATGCCGTTGGAGAAGGCGAGGCGGTCGCCGCGGGTGTGCAGCTGGCGGGGCAGGTAGCGGTCCTGGGCGAGGATCGAGCCGAGCACCGGGAAGCCGTTGTAGGCGGTGTTGGCGGCCAGGAACAGCACCAGGGCCGTGGCGGCCGCGAGCACGACGAAGAAGAAGCTGCCCTTGCCGAAGACGGCCTCGGCGACCTGGGTGATCACCGGGTTCTGGACGTAGTCGGCGCCGACCGCGACACCGTTGTGCAGCAGGTCGACGGCCGGGTTCTCGGCCATGCGGACATCGGTGAACAGGGCCAGCACGATGATGCCGCAGAACATGGTGACGGCCAGCAGGCCCATCGCCGCGAGCGTGGTCGCCGCGTTCTTCGACTTCGGCCTGCGGAACGCCGGGACGCCGTTGGAGATCGCCTCGACACCGGTGAGCGCCGCACAGCCGGAGGAGAAGGCACGCAGCATCAGGAAGAGCAGCGCGAATCCGGCCAGGCCCTGGTGCTCGGCCTTGATCGTGTAGTCGGCCGTCGGCGCCCGCAGGTCGTCACCGAGGACCAGCCCCCGGAACGCACCCCAGGCGATCATGATGAAGACGCCCGCGACGAACACATAGGTCGGGATCGCGAACAGCTTTCCGGACTCCTTGACGCCGCGCAGGTTCATCAGCGTCAGCAGCACGACCACGGCGACCGCGCAGGCCACCTTGTGCTCGACGACGAACGGGACCGCGGAGCCGAGGTTCTCGATGCCCGAGGCGATGGAGACGGCCACGGTCAGGACGTAGTCGACGAGCAGGGCGCTCGCCACGGTCAGGCCGGCCCGGGCACCGAGGTTGGTGGTGGCGACCTCGTAGTCACCACCGCCACTGGGGTAGGCGTGGACGTTCTGCCGGTAGGAGGCGACCACCGTGAACATCAGTACGACGACCGCGAGGGCGATCCACGGGCTGTAGTGGTAGGCCGACACACCCGCGATGGAGAGGACCAGCAGCACCTCCCCGGGCGCGTAGGCCACGGAGGACAGCGGGTCGGAAGCGAAGACGGGCAGGGCGATGCGCTTCGGCAGGAGGGTTTCCCCCAGCCGATCACTGCGCAGTGCGCGCCCGATCAGAATCCGTTTGGGCACGTCGGTCAGTTTGGACACAACAGAGGATCGTAAGCCTTCGAACACGGGGCCGCCCACCCTCCCCCGGCCCCGTTACGCCGCGTCTGCCTCCTGGGTGAAATCAGCCACGGCGCGGCTGCGGATTCCGTGGCCGCGCCGATCGCCATGTCTATATGACAAACCCCGTCCCGCTGCCGCCCTTCGGAGGTTCCATGCACTCGACCGCGGAGCTGATCGGCGCCGCCGGAACCTTCGTCGGCCTCGGAATCCTCACCTTCCTCAGTCTCTGGAGCATCAGCCGCCGCTGATCGCCCGAACCGTGCACAGGGGTGCCCCATGACGACCGCGCGTGTGTAGCTTGGTCGACGGTCTGAGACCCTGTTCAGAGCCATGCAAGAGAACTGATTGACCTCTTGACTTCGTGACCCTCGGAAGGACGGTCGTGCACATCGTCATCATGGGCTGCGGCAGAGTGGGTTCCGCTCTCGCCCAGACCCTGGAGCAACAGGGGCACACGGTCGCCGTGATCGACCAGGACCCCACCGCCTTCCGACGACTGGGCTCCGGTTTCGGCGGTCGTCGTGTCACCGGAGTCGGCTTCGACCAGGACACCCTGCGCGAGGCCGGCATCGAGGAGGCGGGCGCCTTCGCCGCCGTCTCCAGCGGTGACAACTCCAACATCATCGCCGCCCGGGTGGCCCGCGAGATGTTCGGCATCGAGAACGTCGCGGCCCGTATCTACGACCCCCGGCGTGCCGAGGTCTACCAGCGCCTGGGCATCCCCACCGTCGCCACCGTCCGCTGGACGGCCGACCAGATGCTGCGCCGGCTGCTGCCCTCGGGCGCCGAGCCGCTGTGGCGCGACCCCACCGGGGGCATCCAGCTCGCCGAGGTGCACGCCGCCCCGTCCTGGGTCGGCCACAAGATCAGCAAGCTCCAGGAGGAGACGGGCGTCCGCGTGGCGTTCCTGACCCGCCTCGGTGAGGCGATCCTGCCGACCTCCCAGACGGTGCTCCAGGAGGGCGATCTGGTGCACGTGATGATGCGCACCGACGAGGTGGAGAAGGTCGAGGCGTCGTTCGCCGAAGGCCCGAAGGAAGGCGGTCACTGATGAGGGTCGCCATTGCCGGAGCCGGCGCCGTCGGCCGCTCGATCGCGGGCGAGCTGCTGGAGAACGGCCACGAGATCCTGCTCATCGACAAGGCGCCGACCGCCATCTCGGTCGAGCGCGTCCCCCAGGCGGAGTGGCTGCTCGCCGACGCCTGCGAGATCACGTCCCTGGACGAGGCGGCCCTCCAGCGCTGCAACGTCGTGATCGCCGCGACGGGCGACGACAAGGTCAACCTGGTCGTCTCCCTGCTGGCCAAGACGGAGTACGGCGTCCCGCGCGTCGTCGCCCGCGTCAACAACCCCAAGAACGAGTGGCTCTTCAACGAGTCCTGGGGCGTCGACGTGGCCGTCTCCACCCCGCGTCTGATGTCCGCCCTGGTCGAGGAGGCGGTGAGCGTCGGCGACCTGGTCCGGCTGCTGCGCTTCAGCCACGGCGACGCCAACCTCGTCGAACTGACCCTCCCCGAGGAGTCGGCCCTGGCCGGCACCCAGGTCGGCGACGTCGAGTGGCCGGAGGACACCTCCCTGGTCACCATCATCCGCGGCACGCGCGTCCTCACCCCGACCCGCGAGGACTCCCTGGAGCCGGGTGACGAACTGCTGTTCGTGGCCGCGCAGGCCCGGGAGGAGCAGCTGGAGGACCTGCTGTCGGTACGCAAGGACACCACCGGTAGCTGACCGGAGTGGACGACGACGGCGAAGGGCGCCCTGAGATCTCAGGGCGCCCTTCGCCTATCGGCAGCGCGCGTGCCGGGCGCCGCGAGCCGGACGGGACTGCGGGGACACGGCCTAGCCCTCCCGGCGGTGCCGCCCACCAGCCTCCGCGGCGTCGGCAGCCTTCCGCTCGGCCTCCGCCTTCTCCTCCGCCTCCATCTCCGCGAACACGTCGATCGGCGCGGGCGCCTTCGCGAGGAAGACCCAGGTCAGCCAGACGGCGAGCAGGAACGGCGGGATCTTCAGCGCGACCAGCACCCAGCCGAGCTGGGCCGTGTCGGCCCACCAGTACAGCGGGAAGAGGATCGCGCACTTGGCGAGCAGGATCAGGCCCCACGCCCAACTGGCCTTGGCGTACGCCGTCTTGCGGCCCGGGTTGCGGGTGCGCCAGGAGAGGTTCTCCTTGAAGACCGGGCCGAGGATCAGACCGATCAGCGGAACCCCGCACAGCGTCGTGATGATGTACGCCAGCGCCAGGCCCAGCGTGTAGATCATGCCGGGCAGGTAGAAGTCCTTGGCGTTGCCGGTCATCATCGCGAAGACGACACCGAAGGCGACGCCGAAGACCCCGCTGAAGGCGTGCTTGACGGTGTCCTTCATCACCAGGCGGACCACGACCAGGATCACCGAGACCACCAGGGCGGCGATCGCCGCCATGTGGAGGTCCTTGTTGATCGTGAAGATCGTGACGAAGAGGAGGCCGGGCATCACCGTCTCGACCATGCCCCGCACCCCACCGAACGCCTCGAACAAGGCGGCCTCGGTCACCGCCCGGGCGTCGTCCTGCTGAGTGTCTTCGGTCGGCTTGTCGAGCGACGTCACCGGCTACTCCCTACCGAGGGGTCTCAGTTCGTACTTCGGATTGAAGAGCACCCGGCGGCCTCTGCTCATGGAGATCCGGCCCGATGCGATGAGCTTGCGTCCCGGTTCTATCCCCACGATGGAGCGCCTGCCCAGCCACACCACGTCCAGTGCGGCGCTGCCGTCGAACAGCTCCGCCTCCAGGGCCGGGACTCCGGCCCTCGGGCGCAGGGTGACCGTGCGCAAGGTACCAGTAACCGTCACGATCTGGCGGTCCTGGCAGTCTCCGATCCGGGTGCACCCGGCCGTCTCGGCGTCCTCTCGCAGCTCCTCCGACTCCAGGTCCTCCTGGGACGAGGAGAGCCGGTCGAGCATGCGCCGGAACCGGCCCGCCGGCTTTTCGGAACGAGGAACAGCACTCATATCTGAAGCGTACCGGTGCCCGCCGACACCGCCGTACCCGTGGTGCTACCGCTCGAACCGGTAACCCATCCCCGGCTCGGTGATGAAGTGCTCGGGGTGCGACGGGTCCGCCTCCAGCTTGCGTCTCAGCTGGGCCATGTACACCCGCAGGTAGTTGGTCTCCGTCCCGTAGGACGGCCCCCACACCTCCTGGAGCAGCTGTTTCTGGCTGACGAGCCGGCCGGTGTTGCGCACCAGCACCTCCAGCAGATGCCACTCGGTGGGCGTCAGCCGGACGTCCTTCCCGGCCCGGTGGACCTTCTTCGCGGCGAGGTCGACGGTGAATTCGCCGGTCTCCACCAGGACGTCGTCCTCCTCGCCCCCGGCGGGCTCGGCGCGGCGCACGGCGGCCCGCAGCCGGGCCAGCAGCTCGTCCATGCCGAAGGGCTTGGTGACGTAGTCGTCGGCGCCCGCGTCGAGCGCCTCGACCTTCTCGTCCGAGGAGTGCCGGGCGGACAGCACCAGGATCGGCACCCGGGTCCAGCCGCGGAGCCCCTTGATCACCTCGACGCCGTCCATGTCGGGCAGTCCCAGGTCGAGGACGACCACGTCCGGGTGGCGGGCGGCGGCGAGCTTGAGGGCGGTGGCGCCGTCGTGGGCGGCGTCCACCTCGTACTTGCGCGCCTTGAGGTTGATCACGAGGGCGCGCACGATCTGCGGTTCGTCGTCGATGACGAGCACCCTCGTGGGAGTCTGGGGGATCCCCCCAGCAGGGCTCACCATGAAGCCTGCCTTTCCCGTTCTGCCGAGCTCTTCTCCGCCGCGGCCCGGGCCTCGGCGTCCTCGCCGGGCGGCCGCGATCCCGCCGCGCGGAGCGTGAGGACCATGGTCAGGCCCCCGCCGGGGGTGTCCTCGGCGTTGAGGGTGCCGCCCATGGCCTCGACGAAGCCGCGCGCCACCGCGAGGCCGAGTCCCACCCCCGCCCCGCGCGGAGCGTCACCGTACCGCTGGAAGGGCGCGAAGATCCGCTCCTTCGCCTCGTCGGGAACGCCCGGCCCCCGGTCCACGACGCGCACCTCGACCCGCTCGGAGAGCGCGCTCGCCGAGACCAGCACGGGTTCGCCGGCGGGGCTGTACTTGACCGCGTTCTCCACCAGGTTGGCCACCGACCGCTCCAGCAGCCCGGCGTCCACGGCGACCATCGGCAGTGTCTCCGGGATGTCCAGCTCCACGCACTCCTCCGGGTCGGGGACCCCGCCGAGTGCCATCGGCACCACCTCGTCGAGGTCGATCTCCCGGATGATCGGTGTGACCGTGCCGGTCTGGAGGCGCGACATGTCGAGCAGGTTGCCCACCAGGTGGTCGAGGCGGTCCGCGCCCTCCTCGATGGCTTCGAGCAGCTCGGCGCGGTCCTCCTCGGACCATTCCACGTCGTCGGATCTCAGGCTCGACACCGCCGCCTTGATCGCGGCCAGCGGCGTCCGCAGATCATGGCTGACGGCGGCCAGCAGGGCGGTGCGGATCCGGTTGCCCTCGGCCAGCGCGCGGGCCCGCTCGGCCTCCTCCTGGAGCCGCCGCCGGTCCAGCACGACGACCGCCTGCGCGGCGAACGCGGCCAGCACCCGGCGGTCCTCGGCGGGCAGCACGCGGCCGGTGAGGGCCAGCGCCATGTGGTCGCCGACCGGGACGTCCACGTCCGCCTCCTCCGGCCGCCCGACCATCCGGCCGACGCCCATGTGGCCCGCGCAGGTCCACGGCGCCCGGTCGTCGGTCCGCTCCAGCAGCGCCGCCGATTCCATCCCGAAGGTCTCCCGCACCCGCTCCAGCAGGGCCTCCAGGCTGGTCTCGCCGCGCAGCACGTTGCCGGCCAGGTAGGACAGGATCTCGGACTCGGCTCTCAGCCGGGCGGCCTGGTGGGTGCGCCGGGCCGCCAGGTCCACCACCGAGGCCACCGACACCCCGACCCCGACGAAGATCACTATGGCGACGATGTTCTTCGGGTCGGCGATCGTCCAGCGGTGCAGGGGCGGGGTGTAGTAGTAGTTCAGCAGCAGGGAGCCGAGGGCCGCCGAGGCGAGCGCCGGCAGGAGTCCGCCGGCCAGCGCGGCCGCCACGGTCAACGCCAGGAACAGCAGCATGTCGTTGGCGAGGCCCAGGTCGACGACGCTCAGCAGGGCCGCGAGGAGCACCGGACCGGCCAGGCCGATCGCCCAGCCCCAGATGATCCGGGCCCGCCCGAGCCGGGCGCCCCGGGCCACCGGCAGCCCCCGCCCCTTGGCCGCCTCCTCGTGGGTCACGATGTGCACGTCGAGGTCGGGCCCCGACTCCCGGGCGACCGTGGCGCCGACGCCGGGCCCGAAGACGTACTGCCAGGCCTTGCGGCGCGAGGAGCCGAGGACGATCTGGGTGGCGTTCACCCCGCGGGCGAAGGCGAGCAGCGCGGCCGGTATGTCGTCGCCGACCACGTGGTGGAAGGTGCCGCCCAGGTCTTCCGCGAGGGTGCGCTGGACGGCGAGTTCCTTGGGCGAGGCGGAGGTCAGCCCGTCACTGCGCGCTATGTACACGGCGAGGACCTCGCCTCCCGCGCCCTTCTCCGCGAGCCGGGTGGCCCGGCGGATGAGGGTGCGGCCTTCCGGGCCACCGGTCAGTCCGACCACGATCCGCTCCCGCGAGCCCCAGATCGCCGACACGCGGTGCTCGCTGCGGTACTGCTTGAGGTACTCGTCGACCCGGTCGGCCACCCAGAGCAGGGCCAGCTCACGCAGGGCGGTGAGGTTCCCGGGGCGGAAGTAGTTGGACAGGGCCGCGTCGACCTTGTCCGGCCGGTAGATGTTGCCGTGGGCCATGCGCCGCCGGAGGGCCTGCGGGGACATGTCGACCAGTTCGATCTGGTCGGCGCGCCGGACGAACTCGTCGGGCACGGTCTCCTGCTGCCGGACGCCCGTGATCGACTCCACGACGTCCCCGAGGGACTCCAGGTGCTGGATGTTGACGGTCGAGACCACGTCGATCCCGGCGGCGAGCAGTTCCTCCACGTCCTGCCAGCGCTTGGTGTGGCGCGATCCGGGGATGTTGGTGTGGGCCAGTTCGTCCACCAGGGCGACGTGCGGGTGGCGGGCGAGGGCGGCGTCCACGTCCATCTCGGTGAAGACGCCGCCCCGGTACTCCAGCTCACGGCGCGGGACCTGCTCCAGACCGTGCAGCATCACCTCGGTGCGCGGGCGGTCGTGGTGCTCCACGAACGCGACCACGCAGTCCGTGCCGCGCTCCACCCGCCGGTGCGCCTCGGACAGCATCGCGTACGTCTTGCCCACGCCCGGTGCCGCACCGAGGTAGATCCGAAGCTTGCCGCGTGCCATGGCCTCATTGTCTTCCCGTAACTCCTGTGTACGCAGCGTCGACCCTACGGCCAACAGTTCCGACAAACAGGATGATCCGAAGGGTGAGGGGCGTCTTTGACGCAACCCTGACGCGGTGCGCCGCGCCCCGGGCCGGCTGCCGCTCACCCGCCCCTCACCCGTTCCTCACCCGTTCATCGGACGAGCCCCCCTGATCGGTTCACGCGGGATTCTCGGCGTGGGTCAGGGTCTCCCAGGCGACGAAGAGGTTGTTGGTGCCCGCCGGGCGGTTGCGCTCGGTGAGGGTCTGGGTGTTCGTCATCGCGATGCCCAGCCGGTGGTGCAGCGCGTTGTATCCGACCTCGGTGACCGGGCCGAGCCCCAGGTTCAGGGAGCCGCCGCACAGCCAGCTCGGCACGGCCGTACCGAGCTGGTACTTGGCCTGGAAGCCCAGGGCCTGCCGCAGCCGCTCGCCGACGTCGGTGCCGTACAGGTCCTGGCCCTGGATCCGGCTGGTCTCGGCGATGTGCGAGATCGCGGAGATGCCGTACCCGGTGTGGGTGAGGTCGCGGCAGGTCTCCTGGGTCAGGCCGGTGACGAAGGTGCCCTGCCCCTGCCAGTAGTTGACGATCTTCTCCCGGGTGTCGAGGTTCTGGCTCGGCACGGTCTTCGGCAGATCGCCGTCGGAGGCGAGGTAGACGTAGGCGGCGGTGCGGGTACGGAAACGGGCCATGGCCTTGTCGTACGACGTCCGGTCCTCGAGGAAGACGGAGATGCCGACGGCCGCCTCCATCATCGACAGCTCCCAGTTGCCGTTGGAGTGGGAACCGTTGATGACCTCGGGCAGGTAGACGTTCCGCAGCATGGTCGCGAAGCGGCCGGAGTTCGCCCAGGTGCCCGGGTAGGTGTGCTTGATGATCTCGGCGGCCTTCGGCCAGGAGGAGCCGGCCCAGCCGGTCTGGAGGGGGGCGTTGCTGTTGGTGTGGTCGGTGATCACGGCCGACCAGGCGTCCATCAGCTGGATGGCCTTCTTCGCGTACCGCTCGTCCCCCGTGATGTACCAGGCGAGGGCGTCGGTGTAGGCGGCTATGGCGTCCTCGCGCTCGTCGGTGCAGCCGTAGTTGGGGTTCGAGTACGAGCCGCACTCGACGACCGCGCGGGGCTTGGGGACGCGGTTCAGGTCGGCGTACCTGCTCGCCAGCATCTGGTCGAAGGCGCCCTTCCAGGGCTGGGCTCCGGCGTTGACCTGGGTGCGGGTGAAGTCCAGTTGCCCGCGGGAGACCGTGACCCCGGGGTGGGCGAAGGCGGCGGGGGCGGCCTCGGCGCGGGGCGTGTCCGGTGGGGCGAGGACCGCCAGCACGAGGGCGGTGACGGTCACCAGGAATGCGGTTCGGCGCACAGCAGCTCCGTTCGTTCCGGTATGTGAACACAGAGCGCCCTCATGAACGAGGCGTTGAGCCGAGACCATAGGTACAGACCAATTGACCGTCAAGGGTCCGCGCGAGGACGGCAGCCACGGGACACGGCAAGGAGCACGACGAAGGGCATGACGAAGGGCATGACGAAGGGCCGCACCCCGGAGCGGGGTGCGGCCCTTCAGTCGTACGACTGCCCTACGGTCAGCGGACCTCGGTGATCTCCGGTCCGCGCTGGAGCTGGCCCATGCCGCCGGAGAAGCGCGAGCCCTCCTCCTGCTGCTGGACGCCCTCGGGCACCATCTGCGCGTCGTTCGGCAGCTTGAGGACGATCGGGTCGCGGGGCGCCATCGGGCCCTCGCCGCGGACCACGACCGTGTCCCGGAAGATCTGCTCGAGCAGCCCGGCG
Source organism: Streptomyces phaeofaciens (assembly GCF_014648915.1). Lineage (GTDB taxonomy): Bacteria > Actinomycetota > Actinomycetes > Streptomycetales > Streptomycetaceae > Streptomyces > Streptomyces phaeofaciens. The sequence continues at coordinate 61,449 of NZ_BMSA01000020.1, forward strand.
GCCTGCGGCTGCACCGCGCCCTGGCCCGAGATCACACCGCGCAGGAACCAGCGGGGCCCGTCCACACCGACGAACCGCACGACGTGGAAGCCACCCGTGCCGTCCGGCAGCTGCACCGGCACCTGGGCCCGCAGCTCCCAGCCCAGCGGACCCTCGACCTCGTCGATGATGCCGCCCTGCTGAGTGATGCCGGAGCCGATCTCCTCGCGCACCTCGCCCCAGATGCCCTCGCGCTTGGGCGCGGCAAAGGCCTGGAGCTGGATGGCGCTGTCGCGCAGCACGACGGTGGCGGCGACGATCGCGTCACCCGCGACCTCGACCCGAAGCTCCATGCCGTCGACCCCCGGCACGAACAGACCGCCCAGGTCCACCCGGCCCTCGGCCGGGTCGCGGACCTCGGAACCGTCCCACGGCCCGTCGGGCCGCGGCTCCGGCTCGAGCCGGACGCGCTCGCGCTCGCCGGTTACCTCTTCGTCCGCCTCAGTGTCGACACTGTCGACGACCTGCTCGGCCTCGCCGGCCGCGTCCTCGGCGGCACCCTTCTTCTTGCGACGTCCGAACACGTCACTGTCCTTCCCGGTCGGATACGACCGAAGCGTATCGATACCCACCCACACTGCCGCCCACGGCGGCCTGACCGCTTGCACCGCCCACCGCGGCATGCCCGCCGGTGGACCCGAAGCCCCCCGCGGCCCGTGCCGATTCGGGAAGCTCCGCCACCTCCTGGAAGCGGACCCTCTCGACCTGCTGGACGACCAGTTGGGCAATCCGGTCGAAGCGCTCGAACCGCACGGACTCGCGCGGGTCGAGATTCACCACGATCACCTTGATCTCCCCACGGTACCCGGCATCAACCGTCCCCGGGGCATTCACGAGCGCGACTCCGCACCGGGCGGCCAGCCCCGACCGCGGGTGCACGAAGGCCGCGTACCCCTCGGGCAGCGCGATGGACACCCCGGTGGGCAGCACCGCCCGCTCCCCGGGCGCCAGTTCGCAGGCCTCGGTGGTACGCAGATCGGCCCCCGCGTCCCCGGGATGCTCGTACGCCGGAAGCGGTACGTCGGGGTCGACTCGTCGGATCATGACGTCCAGCGGAGCGGGGCTCACGGGTTCACCTCGAAGGCACGGGTACGCCGGACCTGGTCCGGGTCGTTCATGGCGGCCTTGATCTCCTCCTCGCGGCCGTGGTGCACGAAATGCTCCACGGCGACCTCGATGAAGAGGGCGTCGGCACGGACGGCGACGGGGCCGTCGGGACCGCCGATCCGGCCGGTGGCGGTCGAGTAGATCTTCCGCCGCGACACCGCCGTCACCTCCGCCTCCAGGTACAGCACGGTACCGACGGGCACCGGACGGACGAAGTCCGTCTCCAGGCGTCCGGTCACGGCGATCGTCCGCAGCAGCCAGTTCAGCGAGCCGAGCGTCTCGTCGAGCGCGGTGGCCAGCACACCGCCGTGGGCGAGCCCCGGCGCCCCCTGGTGGGCGGGCTGCACGGTGAACGCGGCGGTGACGGTCACCCCCTCGCCGGCCCGCGCCGCCAGATGCAGCCCGTGCGACTGCCCGCCACCGCATCCGAAACACTGTTCGTAGTGGGCACCGAGAAGCTCACCGGGCGCGGGAGCATCGGGGTGCCGAACGGGTTTCTCGGCGTCGGCCGGAGGCTGAAGAGCTGCGGAAGTACCACTCACAGCCGCAGACCTTACCCGCGCGTCCGCCATATCCGGACACCGTGCCAAGCTTGGCTCCATGCAGCCCTCCGCCACCCCGTACGAAGAACGTCTCACCGCCCCCCGCTCGTGGTGGCTGATCTCGTTCCTCGTGGGCGTCTCCTTCGCCCTGATCCTGCTGCCGTTCGGCACCCTTCCGCTTCTGGGCGGGCTGGTCGGCGGTACGGCAGCCGCGGCGGTCGTGGCCAGTTCCTACGGCTCGGTCCGGATCCGGGTCGTGGGCGACTCGCTGATCGCGGGCGAGGCGAAGATCCCGGTCGCCGCGCTGGGCGAGGCGGAGATCATGGACGCGGACGAGGCCCGCGCCTGGCGCACCTACAAGGCCGACACGCGCGCGTTCCTGTTGCTGCGCTCCTACATCCCGACGGCACTGCGGGTGCAGGTCACCGACCCGCAGGACCCGACGCCGTACCTGTACCTGTCGACGCGCGAGCCGGAGCGGCTGGCGCAAGCCCTGGTGGCCGCGCGGGAGGCCGCGGCCTAGGCACCGCGGCAGGGCTCCTCCCCGCGCCGCGCGAAGCCTTCGCGGCGCCGGGACCTCGCCCGCCCGAACGCGTCAGTACCCGAGCTCCCTGGGATTTCCGGGGAGCTCTGACATGTCCAGCACGTCCGAGGGCTTCTCCAGGCGCGGCAGTTCCGGCAGCGCGTCCCACGGCACCTGCGCCTTGCGCAGGTCGGTGCGGACCTTCCCGGCCAGCTTCTTGGTGTCCCGCCGGTTCATGAGCGCGCCGACGGCGGCGCCCACCAGGAACGGCATCAGGTTCGGCAGGTCGCGGACCATGCGCTTCATGATCTGCTGGCGCAGCTCGCGCCGCATCTGGCCGCCGAGCGCGGTGTTGATCGAGGACGGCTTCAGCGGGTCGATGCCGCGTTCGCCCGACCAGGAGCGCAGATACGCGGTGCTGCGGTCCTTGAGGTTGCCGGGCGGCCGTACGCCGTACACCTCGTGCAGTTCGGCGATCAGCTTCAGCTCGATCGCGGCCACGCCGGTGATCTCCGCGGCCAGTTCGGTGGGCATCGCGGGCGGCACGGGAAGCATCGCGGCCGCCCCGATGCCGGCCCCGACGGTGGACGTGGCGTTCGCCGCGCCCGCCACGAGCCTGTCGGCGAGCTCCTCGGGTCCCAGCCCCGGGAACTGCCTGCGGAGCGTCTGAAGGTCCCTTACGGGGATCCTGGGGGCGATCTCGATGATGCGGTCGGTGAGATACGCCAGGCCCGCCCTGGCACGGTCACCGCCCTTGCGGACGCTTTCCCGGGCCAGGCCTGCGGCCCTGTCGCGGATCGCCGCGCCCCGTCGCCTGGCGACGGGCGCGGCTTCCTGGCTCGGTACCGGGAGGTCAGCCCGGTCACTCGCCGTTCCGAGCGAGGCCGATCCCGCAGGGATCACTCCCTGGCCGGATGAGCCTCGCTCGTCGTCACGCACGCCGTGAGGGCCTTGTGAGGACCCTTTGTCCGCTCCCCGAAGGGGGAAACGGCGCTTCCGGGAGGGGGTCGAGCCAGTCACGGCCGACCCCTCCTCAGTCGCAGTCGCGGCAGATCGGCTGACCGTTCTTCTCGCGGGCCAGCTGGCTGCGGTGATGTACCAGGAAGCAGCTCATGCAGGTGAACTCGTCCTGCTGCTTCGGCAGTACACGGACCGCCAACTCCTCGTTGGAGAGGTCGGCGCCGGGCAGTTCAAGGCCCTCCGCCGCCTCGAATTCATCGACGTCGACCGCCGAGGCGGACTTGTCGTTCCGCCTGGCCTTCAGCTCCTCAAGGCTGTCTGAGTCGACATCGTCATCGGTCTTGCGTGGGGTGTCGTAATCGGTTGCCATTTCGCCTCTCCCCCTCTGGGTGTCTGCGGTGTCTCCAGCGCACGTAACGCGTGAGAGGCCGGACTTGTGCCCGCCTCGAGGCGGAGATTTTGCCTCACATCAAGGTCTGTTACTCAATCGACACCCAACCGGACTCCTCAAGAGTGATCGGCTTGGATGGCGATCGGGACCGTACACGGTCCCGTTGCCGCACTTCAAAGGCGTCTCACCGTGTACTTCCCGTGATGAGGACCCCCGAAAACCCGGATTTTCCGGGCCTTCCGACGGCTCCATGATCACGGAGAGTAGATGGCCGGAAATTCGCCCTTGTGATCGATCACACACGGGGGTGTCAGGGGCGAGCCCTGAAAATTCCGCGCAAAGCGAACATCCCCGCGTGTGTCGGCGACATGGTCTCAGACGGGCAGGGTGACCCGCATCACGAGGCCTCCTCCCTCACGCGGCGTGGCCGCGATGTGCCCGCCGTGCGCCCGGGCCACGGACCGCACGATGGACAGCCCGAGCCCGACCCCCTTGTCGCTCCCCGTGCGCTCGGTACGCAGCCGCCTGAAGGGCTCGAAGAGGTTGTCGATCTCGTACGCCGGCACGACCGGTCCCGTGTTGGACACGACCAGGACCGCCTGGCCGTGCTGGATCTCGGTGGTGACCTCGACCCAGCCGCCCTCCGGCACGTTGTAGCGCACCGCGTTCTGCACCAGGTTCAGGGCGATGCGCTCCAGCAGGACGCCGTTGCCCTGGACGACCGCCGGCTTCTGCTCGCCGCGGATCGTCACGCCCTTGGCCTCCGCCTCGGCGTGCACCTGGTCGACGGCCTGCTCGGCGACCTCGGCGAGGTCGACCGGCTTGCGCTCGACTATCTGGTTGTCGCTGCGGGCGAGCAGCAGCAGGCCCTCCACGAGCTGCTCGCTGCGCTCGTTGGTGGCCAGCAGGGTCTTGCCGAGCTGCTGGAGCTCCATGGGCGCGCCCGGGTCGGAGAGATGCACCTCGAGCAGCGTGCGGTTGATCGCCAGCGGTGTCCGCAGCTCGTGCGAGGCGTTGCCGACGAAGCGCTGCTGGGCCGTGAAGGCCCGCTGGAGGCGCTCCAGCATGTCGTCGAAGGTGTCGGCCAGCTCCTTCAGCTCGTCGTCCGGGCCGTCCAGCTCGATACGGCGGGACAGGTCCGAGCCCGCCACCGCGCGCGCGGTGCGGGTGATCCGGCCGAGCGGGGACAGGACCCGTCCGGCCATCGCGTAGCCGAAGGCGAAGGCGATCACCGCGAGGCCGAGCAGGGCCAGCAGGGAGCGGCTGAGCAGGTTGTCCAGGGCGACCTGGCGCTGGTGGTCGATGCAGGCGCTGATCGCGGTGTTGAACTGGGTGAGCGTGAGGCTGGTGGCGTTCGCGTGGTTGACCGCGGGGCAGTCGGCGCTGGAGACCTTGATCTCGTCGCTGACGCCCAGGTTCACGATCTTGAACGGCGGCTGGTTGCCCGTGCTGATGGCCTGTGCGGCGAGCAGGTAGATGATCGACAGCAGCAGGATGCCCGCGATCAGGAACATGCCGCCGTACAGCAGCGTGAGGCGTATCCGGATGGTCGGGCGGAGCCAGGGGAGGTTGGGCTGCGGCCTCCGGGGGTCCCAGGTGGGCTTCGGTGGCGCCTGGGGAGGCGCGGGCGTCGCTGCCACGGGGATCAGATCCGGTAGCCGGAGCCGGGCACCGTGACGATCACCGGAGGTTCGCCCAGCTTGCGGCGGAGGGTCATCACGGTCACGCGCACGACGTTGGTGAACGGATCGGTGTTCTCGTCCCACGCCTTCTCCAGAAGCTGCTCCGCGGAGACGACGGCGCCCTCGCTGCGCATCAGCACCTCCAGGACGGCGAACTCCTTCGGCGCGAGCTGGACCTCCTTGCCGTCGCGGAAGACCTCGCGGCGGTTGGGGTCGAGCTTGATGCCGGCCCGCTCCAGGACGGGCGGCAGCGGCACGCTGGTGCGCCGGCCGAGGGCACGCACGCGTGCGATCAGCTCGCTGAAGGCGAAGGGCTTCGGGAGGTAGTCGTCGGCGCCGATCTCCAGGCCCTCCACACGGTCGCTGACATCGCCCGACGCCGTGAGCATCAGCACGCGTGTGGGCATACCGAGTTCGACGATCTTGCGGCAGACGTCGTCGCCGTGCACGAGCGGGAGGTCGCGGTCGAGGACGACCACGTCGTAGTCGTTGACGCCGATGCGCTCCAGGGCGGCCGCACCGTCGTACACGACGTCGACGGCCATGGCCTCCCGGCGCAGTCCGGTGGCCACCGCATCGGCGAGCAGCTGCTCGTCCTCGACGACGAGTACGCGCACGTCGCTTGTCCTTCCTGTGTCCACACCCGCATGGCGCTCCGTGAGCGCACGCGGGCGGGGGGCCTGGTGAGTGTGTGCGTCCCATCCTGCCCTTTTCGGCCATAAGTCGGCGGTAAGACGGGTGAGGGCGGCATGAACGACGGGTGTGAGGCCCGGGAATGCGAGATTTTCTCGTGCGGTTGAGGTTTCCGTGGAAGGGAGCGGGGGGAGGACGGCTTTACACCCCGCGATCACGCTCTGCATGTGCCACACCACCATGTGGTACGCCGCGGTCCGCTTTCCGCAGAGCGGGCGTGGGTGTCCGGCACCGTGGCCGCCCGGCAGGGCAGCGCGCCGGGCATCTGCCGGAGACGTGATCGCCCCTTCCCAACCGGCACACCCCCGTGCCACCGACCCACGACCCAAGGACGAGGGGGCGCAGCATGGACGCATTCACCGCAGGACTTCTGCAGCGCATAAGGGCGACCGAGTCCGATCTGACCAGGGCTCGTGACGAGGGCGACGACTTCCTCGCCGAGGTGGAGCAGGCAGAGCTCGACGACCTGCGCCGCCTCGCCGCCGAACACGGTGTGGAGGTCGGCGCGACAAGCGTCTGAGCGGTTCGTCACGCACGACGGAGGGGCCCCGGCGAATCCAGCGCCGGGGCCCCTTCGCGTGTGCCGTGCGGACGGTCAGTCGTGCCAGGCGCCGAAGTCCTCCAGGAGCCGCTGGAGGGGCTCGAAGACGGCCGGGGTGGCGGCGATCGCCAGATCGTGTGCCGGGCGCTCTCCGGGGCGTCCACCGGTCAGCGCGCCCGCTTCCCGGGCGATGAGGTCGCCCGCCGCGAGGTCCCAGGGGTGCAGCCCGCGCTCGTAGTAGCCGTCGAGCCGGCCGGCCGCCACGTCGCACAGGTCGACGGCGGCGGAGCCGCTGCGCCGGATGTCCCGCAGGAGCGGGATCAGCCGCTGCGCGACGTCGGCCTGGTGGGCACGGACCTCGGCGACGTAGTTGAAGCCGGTGGAGACCAGGGACTGGTCGAGGGGGGCCGGCGGACGGCAGGCCAGTCTCCGCTCACCCGTGCGGGCGGCGGTCGCGTGGGCCCCGCCGCCGCGCACCGCCCGGTACGTCTCGCCGCGCATCGGGATCTCGACGACGCCGACGACGGTCTCGCCGTCCTGCTCCGCCGCGATGGAGACGGCCCAGGTGGGCAGCCCGTAGAGGTAGTTGACCGTGCCGTCGAGCGGGTCGATCACCCAGCGGACGCCGCTGCTGCCCTCGCTGGAGGCGCCCTCCTCGCCGAGGAAGCCGTCGTCGGGACGGTGCTCGGAGATCAGGCCGGTGATCAGCTTCTCGGCCGCGATGTCCATCTCGGTCACCACGTCGATGGGGCTCGACTTGGTGGCGGCGACCGCGAGGTCGGCCGGGCGGCCGTCCCGCAGCAGCTCGCCGGCCCGGCGGGCGGCCTCCAGGGCGAGGGCCAGCAGGTCGGTGTGGAGGGGGTCGGTCACGGGGTTCCTCACGCGTAGGGGCTGTCGGCGCCCGCGGCGGCGGGCCGGGGCGCCCGGGCGGGGCAGCAGCCGACGGGGCAGAGGTCGTGGCTCGCGCCGAGCGCGCCCAGGGCGCACGGGGTGACCGGCCGCCCGCCCTCGGCGGCGGCGCGCTCCAGGACGAGGTCGCGGACGGCGGCGGCGAAGCGCGGGTCGGCGCCGACGGTGGCCGAGCGGCGCACCGGCAGGCCCAGCTCCCGCGCCTTGGCCTTCGCCTCCGTGTCGAGGTCGTAGAGGACCTCCATGTGGTCGGAGACGAAGCCGATGGGCGCCATCACGACCGCCGGGACGCCGGCCGCGTGCCGCTCCTCCAGGTGGTCGCAGATGTCGGGCTCGAGCCACGGGATGTGCGGGGCGCCGGAGCGGGACTGGTAGACGAGCTGCCAGGGGTGGTCGACGCCGGTGCGCTCACGGACGGCCTCGGCGATCAGCCGCGCGACGTCCAGGTGCTGCCGCATGTACGCGCCGCCGTCGCCGTGGTCCTCGACGGGGCCGGAGGTGTCCGCCGAGGCGTCCGGGATCGAGTGGGTGGTGAAGGCGAGGTGGGCACCGTCGCGGACGTCCTCGGGGAGGTCCGCGAGGGCCTCGACGACGCCGTCGATCATGGGTTCCAGGAAGCCCGGGTGGTTGAAGTAGTGCCGCAGCTTGTCGATCCTCGGCAGCGGCAGCCCCTCGGCCTCCAGGGCGGCCAGCGAGTCGGCGAGGTTCTCGCGGTACTGGCGGCAGCCCGAGTACGAGGCGTAGGCGCTGGTGGCGAGGACGAGGATGCGGCGGTGCCCGTCGGCGACCATCTCGCGCAGGGTGTCCGTGAGGTACGGGGCCCAGTTGCGGTTGCCCCAGTGGATCGGCAGGTCCAGGCCGTGGTCGGCGAAGTCCTTGCGCAGGGCGTCCAGCAGGGCGCGGTTCTGGTCGTTGATGGGGCTGACCCCGCCGAACAGGAAGTAGTGCTGCCCGACTTCCTTGAGGCGTTCCTTGGGGATGCCGCGCCCTCGCGTCACGTTCTCCAGGAACGGGACCACGTCCTCCGGGCCTTCGGGGCCGCCGAAGGAGAGCAGGAGCAGGGCGTCGTAGGGGGTGGCATCGAGCGCGTCTGGCATGAGTCGATCCTGCCACCCGGCGCCGACAGCCGGGAAACGGCGGGGTGGGCGGGGCGCGGTCCGGCGGAGGACCGGCGAGCGGGCCCGCCGGGGCCGACGCCTGCGCCGATGCGTGGCCGACCCCTGCGCCGATGCCTGCCTGCGCCTGCGTCGGACGGTGTGCGCGTGGTGCGTTAGGGTTGCCTAACTTCGTAAGCTGTATGGGGCACGTTTACGCCTTACCGAGCGTGATCGGGCCCCCACGAGCCCCACCAGCCCCTACGAGCCACCTGACGAGCCCCACCCTCATGCCGCGCAGAGCCGCACGCGCGCGTGACCGGCCCCCCGGAGACCGCCGTGCCCAGCCCGTACCGCGCCCTGTTCGCCGCCCCCGGCAGCAAGGGCTTCGCCGCCGCGGGGTTCCTCGGCCGGATGCCGCTGTCGATGATGGGCATCGGCGTGGTCACGATGGTCTCCCAGCTCACCGGGCGCTACGGCCTCGCGGGCGCCCTGTCGGCCACCATCGCCCTGTCGGCCGCGCTCGTCGGACCGCAGATATCCCGGCTGGTGGACCAGCACGGACAGCGCAGGGTGCTGCGCCCCGCGACGCTGGTCGCGCTGACGGCGGCGGCCGGGCTGCTGCTGGCCGCGCACTTCAGATGGCCGGACTGGGTGCTGTTCGTGTGCTCCGCGGGCATCGGGGCGGTGCCGAGCCTCGGGGCGATGGTCCGGGCCCGCTGGGCGGCCCTGTACCGGGGCACCCCGAAGCTGCACACCGCGTACTCGTTCGAGTCCGTGGTGGACGAGGTGTGCTTCATCTTCGGCCCGATCATCTCGATCGGGCTGTCCACCGTCTGGTTCCCGGAGGCGGGACCGCTGCTCGCGGCCTGCTTCCTCGCGGTGGGCGTCTTCTGGCTGACCGCCCAGCGGGCCACCGAGCCCACGCCGCACCCGCGCGAGCAGCGCGGCGCCGGCAGCGCGCTGCGCTCCCCCGGCCTCCAGGTCCTGGTGGCGACCTTCGTGGCGACCGGGACGATCTTCGGGGCGGTCGACGTGGTCACCGTGGCCTTCGCCGAGGAGCAGGGCCACAAGGGCGCCGCGAGCGTCGTGCTGGCGCTGTACGCGGCCGGCTCCTGCGCCGCCGGACTCGTGTTCGGGCTGCTGCGCCCCCAGGGGCCACCGGAAAGGCGCTGGCTGCTGGGCGTGTTCATGATGGCCGTGAGTATGATCCCCCTCCTACTGGTCGGAAACTTGCCGTTCCTGGCCGTGGCGCTGTTCGTTGCGGGTCTGGCCATCGCTCCCACGATGATCACCACGATGTCCCTCATCGAAGAGCACGTACCACGCGCACAACTGACCGAGGGCATGACCTGGATCAGCACCGGGCTCGCGGTCGGGGTGGCGCTCGGCTCCTCCATCGCCGGCTGGGTCATCGACACGGCCGGTGCGCAGGCCGGGTACGGGGTTCCGGCCGTGTCCGGGGCCGTCGCGGTCGCGGTCGGTTTCCTGGGGTACCGCCGGCTCACCAGGCCGGCGCCGGGTCGGGGAGGCACCGTTGAGCAGCACAGCGAGCGGGAAGAACGGCACGTGGCGTAACTGGGGCGGCAATGTGACCGCCCGTCCCGCGCGGGAGGTCACGCCCGCCTCCGTCGACGAACTGGCCGAGGCCGTGCGCCGGGCCGCCGAGGACGGGCTGAAGGTGAAGGCGGTCGGCACCGGCCACTCCTTCACCTCGATCGCCGCCACGGACGGTGTGCTGATCCGTCCTCAGCTGTTGACCGGGATCCGCGGGATCGATCGCGACGACATGACCGTCACGGTGGAGGCCGGCACCCCGCTCAAGAGACTCAACCTCGCGCTCGCGCGCGAGGGTCTGTCGCTCACCAACATGGGCGACATCATGGAGCAGACGGTGTCGGGGGCCACCAGCACCGGCACGCACGGCACCGGCCGCGAGTCCGCGTCGATCGCCGCGCAGATCAAGGGCCTGGAACTGGTCACCGCCGACGGCTCTGTGCTCACCTGTTCCGAGAAGGAGAACCCGGAGGTCTTCGCGGCCGCCCGGATCGGTCTCGGCGCCCTGGGGATCGTCACCGCGATCACCTTCGCCGTCGAGCCCCTCTTCCTGCTCACCGCGCGCGAGGAGCCGATGCCGTTCGACCGGGTGCTCGCCGACTTCGACGAACTCTGGGCCGAGAACGAGCACTTCGAGTTCTACTGGTTCCCGCACACCGGCAGCACCAACACCAAGCGCAACAATCGCAGCGCGGGCCCGGCCAAGCCGGTGGGCCAGGTCCCGGGCTGGATCGAGGACGAGTTCCTCTCCAACGGCGTCTTCCAGGTGGCCCAGTGGGTCGGCCGCGCGGCGCCCGCGGCGATCCCCTCGATCGCCCGGCTCTCCAGCAAGGCCCTCTCCGCGCGCACCTACACCGACATCCCGTACCGCGTCTTCACGTCCCCGCGCCGGGTGCGCTTCGTGGAGATGGAGTACGCCGTCCCGCGCGCGGCCGTCACCGAGGTGCTGCGCGAGCTGAGGACGACCGTCGAGCGGTCGGGCCTGCGGATCAGCTTCCCCGTGGAGGTGCGCACCGCGCCGGCCGACGACATCACGCTGTCCACCGCCTCCGGTCGCGACAGCGCGTACGTCGCCGTCCACATGGTCAAGGGCACGCCGTACCAGGCGTACTTCACCGCCGCCGAGCGCATCTTCACCGCGCACGAGGGCCGGCCGCACTGGGGCAAGGTGAACACGCGGGACGCCGAGTACCTCGCCCGGGTGTACCCGCGCTTCGGCGAGTTCACCGCGCTGCGGGACCGGCTGGATCCCGACCGCCTGTTCCAGAACGACTACCTGCGGAGGGTGTTGGGGGCGTAGCGGATACTCCGGGCGATGCCGGAGATTGCGTGAATTGCGCCACGTTCAAGATCGCGGAAACCGCTTCACAGCGGCCAAGTCCCACTTCTTGCCAGAAGTTGGGCGGCGTGCCAATCCACGCACGTGGCCCAAATGGAGTACTGTTGCGAGCCCTGGGCCCGGCCTCCCTTCGGGGTGTCCGGGGCCATGCTGGACCGCCGGGAGGGGCTAGTTGCACAGGGTGACGGCGTTGGTGACTTAGCGTGGCGAAAAGGTAACCGTGCCATAACGGCGATCCAGGGCCTGTGCCCGACACGCCGGGCAACTCGGCAAGGTTGTGGCAGGCTGCACCCGGGCAGGCCACACTCGACTAGCGGAAGCAGCGACGCACGTGACGTCGGCAGGCACCACCCGGGAGGTCCCCATGCCCGAACTGCGTGTCGTGGCCGTCTCGAATGACGGCACACGGCTGGTGCTGAAGGCTGCGGACAGCACGGAGTACACGCTTCCGATCGATGAGCGTCTGCGCGCCGCAGTCCGCGGCGACCGTCCGCGTCTCGGCCAGATCGAGATCGAGGTGGAGAGCCATCTCCGCCCCCGTGACATCCAGGCACGTATACGTGCCGGCGCGACCGCGGAAGAGGTCGCGCAGATGGCGGGCATCCCCGTCGACCGCGTACGCCGGTTCGAGGGTCCCGTGCTCGCCGAGCGTGCCTTCATGGCCGAGCGGGCCCGCAAGACGCCCGTCCGCCGGCCCGGTGAGAACGCCGCGGGCCCCCAGCTGGGTGAGGCCGTCCAGGAGCGACTGCTGCTGCGCGGCGCCGAGAAGGACACCGTCCAGTGGGACTCCTGGCGCCGCGACGACGGCACCTGGGAGGTCCTGCTGGTCTACCGGGTCGCGGGCGAACCGCACTCGGCGAGCTGGACGTACGACCCGCCCCGGCGGCTCGTCCAGGCCGTCGACGAGGAAGCGCGCTCGCTGATCGGCGAGTCCGACGACCTCGCCGCACCGGAGCCCAGCTTTCCGTTCGTCCCGCGGATCGCCCGGCTGCCGCGCGACCGCTCGATGGACCGCGCGCTGGAACGGCCGAGCCTGCCCGCCCAGCCGTCCGAGCCGCCCGAGGAGAGCATCCAGGAGCGCGAGCGGGACTCGCTGACCAGCCTGCTGGAGGCGGTGCCGAGCTTCCGGGGCGACATGGTGGTCCCGGAGCTTCCGGCCGAGGCCCCCGAGGAACCCGAGGAGCAGCAGCCCGAGACCGAGGAGCCCCCGGCTCCCGCCGCGTCCGCGGGTTCCGCCTACGCGGACGTCCTCATGCCGCGCTCCGTCGGCAGCCACCGCGACCGGCTGATCGGCGCCACCGACCGTCAGGCCGAGGCGGACGGTGTCCGTCCGGGCCGCCGGGCCGCGGTGCCGAGCTGGGACGAGATCGTGTTCGGGACCCGGCGCAAGAAACAGGAGTAAGCGGCCGCACGGCAGCGGTGAGCCGGCGCCGGCCGCTTCGCCGCGGGCGCCCGTGGTTCCACGGACAACGGTTCGCACACCGCTTCATACGTACGGGAGGGCCGCACCTGTTCGGTGCAGCCCTCCCGTACGTAGCGCGTGCGACAAAGGTCACTGCGGATCCGGGCCCACGGCGACCGGCCGGGACGGGTCGGAGGACCACTCCGACCAGGAGCCCACGTACAGGGCCGCCGGAACGCCCGCCACGGCCAGCGCCAGCACCTCGTGGGCGCCGGAGACGCCCGACCCGCAGTACACGCCCACCTCGGCGCCGGCAAAGGCCCCCAGCGCCTTGAAGCGGTCGTGCAGCTCCTCCACGGGCAGGAAACGGCCGTCCGGGCCCACGTTCTCGTTCGTGGGCGCGGAGACGGCGCCCGGGATGTGGCCGCCCACCCGGTCGATCGGCTCGACCTCGCCCCGGTACCGCTCCCCCGCGCGCGCGTCGAACAGCACCCCGGAGCGGGCCAGCGCGGCGGCGCCGTCCGCGTCGAGCAGACCCGCGGCGCCCGGGGCGGGCTCGAAGTCGCCCTCCACGCGCGCGGGGACGTCCACCGAGAGGTCCCCCGGCCACTGCGGCAGCCCGCCGTCCAGGACCCGCACGTCCGGGTGACCCGCCCAGCGCAGCAGCCACCACGCGCGGGCCGCCGCCCAGCCCTGTCCGCCGTCGTACACGACCACCGGGCGGGCCGCCGAGACGCCCGCGCGGCGCATCGCGGCGCCGAACTCCGCGAGGTCGGGCAGCGGATGGCGGCCGGCGGCTCCGGCCGCGCCCGCGAGTTCTTGGTCCAGGTCGACGTAGACCGCTCCGGGCACGTGCCCGGCCTCGTAGGCGGCCCGGCCGTCGAACGGCGGCTGACCCGCCGCCTTGGCCACGCTGAGCTGCCAGCGGACGTCGAGGACGACCGGCGGGCGCTCTCCCGCCAGGTCGCTCGCGAGTTCGGTTGCGGAGATGATGGCGTTCATGGCCCCCATCCTCGCGCACGGGGTGGCCCCCACGTCCATGTCCGGCTACTCTGCTCGGCCGGACAGCCTCGATCACGAGGCGTACGGGTTCGAGCACATGCCGTACAGGCGATCGACATACGGCGACAACCGCGCGTCAACCGATGAGAACCCCCATCAGGCATCCTTCGAGGGCGGAAGCGAAACGGCCACCACCAGGGCCGAGGAGAAGGTGACGATGACCGAGGCACGTGGACCGGCCGGCCCGGGCGGTGCGGCGCACGCCCGGTACGCGCCCGGCACACCCTGCTGGGTGAGTCTGATGGTGCACGGGTTGACGGCGACCCAGGACTTCTACCGCGAGCTGTTCGGCTGGGAGTTCCAACCCGGTCCGGAGCAGCTCGGCCCCTATGTGCGGGCCCTGCTCGACGGCCGTGAGGTGGCCGGGATCGGTCAGTTGCCGCCGGACCGGCATCTTCCGGTGGCCTGGACGCCGTACCTCGCCTCGGACGACGTGGATTCCACCGCCGAGACGGTGCGCCTGTGCGGCGGCACGATCGGGGTCGGCCCGCTGGACGCCGCGGACGCCGGCCGCCTGGCGATCGGCTCGGACCCCGCGGGCGCCGTCTTCGGTGTCTGGCAGGCGGCGGCCCATCTCGGCACGGACGTCACCGGCGTCCCCGGCACGCCCGCCTGGAACGAACTGCTGACCTTCGAGACCGCCGGGGTCACCAAGTTCTACGAGACGGTCTTCGGCTACGAGCGGGAGGCGGTGGTCTCCCCCGACTTCGACTACGTCACCCTGCACCTGGCCGGGCGCCCGGTGGCCGGCATCCACGGCGTCGGCAACGCCCTGCCCCGGGACCGGGGGCCGCACTGGATGACGTACTTCGAGGTCGCCGACACGGACGCCGCGCTCACCCTCGTCACCGGCCTCGGCGGGCGGGTCCTCGCGCCGGCGCACGACAGCGCGCACGGGCGCGTGGCGACCGTCGCCGACCCGGAGGGAGCCCGCTTCGCGCTGATCCAGGGGCCGCGCTGAGGCACCTCACCGGAGCCGGCGAGCGGCCCCGCCGAGGCTGTCAGACCTGCTGCACCGGCAGCACGTCCGGCGACAGGGCCGCCGCGCGGGCCGAGGCGGCCGTCATCCGGCGTCGGTGATGCAGCCGGCACAGGACCTCGTAGCCGATGGTGTCGGCCTGGTCGACGTCGCCGACCACGACCTGCGCGCCCTCGACGACCATGACGCCGCCCACCGTGCGGGCGTTGTGCGTGGCGCGGGCGCCGCACCAGCACAGGGCCTCGACCTGGAGGACCTCGACCCGGTCGGCGAGTTCGACGAGGCGCTGGGAGCCGGGGAACAGCTTGGATCGGAAGTCGGTGGTGATGCCGAAGGCGTAGACGTCCATACCGAGGTCGTCCACCACGCGCGCGAGCTGGTCGATCTGCTCCTCGGCGAGAAACTGCGCCTCGTCCGCGATCACGTAGTCCGCGCGGCCGCCCTGCGAGAGGTGGTCGACGAGGTAGGCGTACAGGTCCTGGCCGTCCTCGACCTCGACGGCGTCCGTGACCAGGCCGAGGCGGGAGGAGAGCTTGCCCTGGCCCGCGCGGTCGTCGCGGGTGAAGATCATGCCCTGGAGGCCGCGCGCGGAACGGTTGTGCTCGATCTGGAGAGCCAGCGTCGACTTCCCGCAGTCCATGGTTCCGGAGAAGAACACCAGCTCGGGCATGGGGAGTTGAGCACCTTTCGGTGGAGAAGGGGCGTGCGGAGCGTCAGGAGCGTACTTCGAGCAGCGGGACGAACTGCTCGGCGGGGGTCATGGAACCGTGGTTGCCGACCATCGCCGACTCCTTGGGCTCCCGCTCGGAGGCGATGAGCAGGACGTCGTCACGGGCGGCCGCGATCACATCGCCGAGCCGGCCGTACACCCGCTCGTCGATCCGGGGCCCGAACCAGCCCGCGGCGATCGCCTCGTCCCGCGAGGCCACCCAGAACTGCTCGCCGAGCACCTCGCGCCAGCAGGTCAGGACGTCGTCCTGGGCACCCGGTACGGCGTAGACGTGGCGGGCGCGGCCCTCGCCGCCCAGCAGGGCGACCCCGGCGCGCAGCTCCCAGTCCGCGTCGAAGTCGATGCGGTGCTCCTCGTCGAAGGGTACGTCGACCATGCCGTGGTCGGCGGTGACGTAGAGCGCGCTGCGCGGCGGCAGCTGCTCGGCGAGGCGCTGGACGAGCCGGTCGACGTACATGAGCTGGCCGCGCCAGGTGTCGGAGGCCACGCCGTAGCGGTGGCCGGCGCCGTCCAGCTCGGCGTAGTACGTGTAGACCAGGGAGCGGTCGCCGGCGGCGAGCTGTTCGGCGGCGAGGTCCATGCGCTCCTCGCCGGTCAGCCGCCCGTGGAACGTTCCGCCGCTGAGCGCGACCTTGGTCAGCGGAGTGTTCTGGAACGTGGGGGACGACACCTGGGCGGCGTGCACGCCCGCCTTGTGGGCGAGCTGGAAGACGGTGGGGTACGGCTGCCAGGAGCCGGGTTCCGTCCACGGCTGCCAGCGGAGCTGG
Source organism: Streptomyces phaeofaciens (assembly GCF_014648915.1). Classification (GTDB taxonomy): domain Bacteria; phylum Actinomycetota; class Actinomycetes; order Streptomycetales; family Streptomycetaceae; genus Streptomyces; species Streptomyces phaeofaciens. The sequence goes on from NZ_BMSA01000020.1 coordinate 77,766, forward strand.
TTCATCAGGGCGTCGGTCGCCGGGTTGCGCACGGTGTAGCCGGGCAGGCCGTGGGCGCCCGGCGGGAGGCCGGTGCCGACGGAGGCCAGGGAGGTCGCGGTGGTCGCCGGGTAGCCGGCGGTGAGCGGACGTCCGGTGCCGCCGCGGGAGCTGCCGAGGAGCGCGTGCAGATAGGGCGCTTCGTCCCGGTGGTCCTTGATCTGTTCCCAGCCGAGGCCGTCGATCAGGAAGACGCAGTTGCGGTCGGCCGGAGCCAGCTCCGGGATCGCCGCGGTCATGCCGGGTACGCCCATGCCGGCGGCCAGGGTGGGCAGCAGGTCGGCGAGCGAGCCGGTGCCGTACTCGGGGACCGGGGCGGAGGCGACGGGCAGGGGTTCCGGGTGGTCCCAGACGGGCTGTGCCATCAACGGGTCAGGTCCGCTGTGGCCTCGGAGAGGCACTGCGCGAAGGCGAGCGCCTGGCGCACCGTCTCCGGGCCGTCGCCCGCCTCGCTGACGCGCAGGCTGAGGTCGTCCGCCGTCGAGCTGCCCGTGTAGCCGTGGTCGGCGTCACAGTTGGGGTCGCCGCAGGCGGCCGGCTCCAGGTCGATGCGGGAGACGGCGCCCCAGCCGATGGTCAGCACCACCTCGCGCGGCAGGGTGCCCGGCGTGTACGACTCGGGGTTGGCGACCACCCGGCTGACCACGACCGACGAGATCCGGCCGAGCTTCACGGACTCCGTGGACGTGGTGGCGTAAGGCGTCGGGGACGTGGTGTCGGCGGCCTGCTCGTCGGTGTGGCTGACGATGAAGCGGTTGCCGGTGAGGACCAGCACGGTCACATGCCTGCGGACCTCGTTCTGGTCGAACGTGGTCTCCTGGTGGACCAGGTACGACTTGATGGGCTCGCCGCCCACAGCGGCTTCCACCGCCTCGGCCACGAGGGCCGGGTAGTAGCCGCTGCGCTCGATCGCCGCGCGCAGCCCCTGGGTCGTCGTACTGGTCTTGGCCATGCCGTCCATCCTAATCCGTGGGTAAGGGCGGTCCGGGCCAGTCGAGGGCAACCCCGGCAGATGCGACAGGGACCGGTCTCCCCTCACCCGGCGGGAGGCCGCGCCCACGGCGGGCGCGAGGAGGCCGTGGCGACGCTCCGTGTCCGCCCGGTCAGTACGTCGGCAGGGTCCGGGGACCGAGGTCGTCGCGCGCGGGTGGCGGGGCGAGGCGGACCGAGGCGCTCAGCACGCTCAGGCCGTGCGGGGCGACGACGACCGGTTCCAGGGTGACGGCGACGACCTCGGGGTGGTCGTCGACCAGCCGCGAGACGCGCAGCAGCAGCTCCTCCAGGGCGGGGGTGTCGACGGGGGTCGAGCCGCGCCAGCCGAACAGCAGGGGGGCGGTGCGGATGGAGCGGACGAGGGACGTGGCGTCGCGGTCGGTGACCGGAACCAGGCGGTGCGCCATGTCGCCGAGCAGCTGGGAGGCGGCCCCGGCGAGCCCGAACGACAGCACGGCCCCGGCCGCCGGGTCGATGACCGCGCGGACGACCGTGTCGACCCCCCGCGGGGCCATCGCCTGGACGACCGGGCGCAGCTGCTCCGGCTGTCCGAACAGCTCGGTCAACTCGGCGTACGACCGTCGCAGTTGCTCCTCGTCGGCGAGGTCGAGGCGGACGCCGCCGAGGTCGGCGCGATGACGCAGGTGCGGGGCGGTGGCCTTGAGGGCGACGGGGTAGCCGAGGGCGGCGGCGGCCCGCGCGGCTTCGTCGGGGGTGGGCGCCGGGATCGCGCGGCGGGTGCGGATGCCGTAGCGGCCGAGGAGCTCGCACGTCTCCTCGGTGCCCAGGGTGAGGCCCTGTCCGCGCGCGAGGAGCCCGTCGATGAGCCGGGCGGCGCCCTTCTCGTCGATGTCCTCGTACTCGGGGACCTTGCCGGGGTCGGCGGCCTCGCGTCGCCACTGGCCGTACTTCACGGCTTCGGCGAGGGCGCGCACGGCGCGTTCGGCGGCGGGGTAGGCCGGGATGAGGTGGGTGCCCTCGGGTGCCTCGACGGCGGCGGGCGGCTGCTGGCCTGCTGCCGCCGCGGCGGCACGCGCGCGCGTGGCCGCTTCGGTGCGGGGCGCGGTGCTGGTCGCGGCGGAGAGGGCCGCGGCGAGGCCGCCGAGTTCCACGTGGACGACGAGGACCGGCTTGGCGGGGGCCGCGGCCGCGGCGGAGCGCAGTGCCTCGGCCAGTTCCGCGTCGCCGGGGGACGCCTCGCCGATCGCGGGTATCGCCGTCACCACGACCGCGTCGCACGTCTCGTCGGTCAGCGCCCGCGTGAGCGCCGCGTGGAAGTCCTCCGCCGAGGCCTCCGTGGTGAGGTCCAGCGGCGGCAGCGGCCGCAGTCCCTCGGAGAGGCACGCGTCGTACGTCAGCAGCCCCAGGGACTCGGAGTTGCCCAGGATGGCCACCCGGGGCCCGGTCGGCAGTGGCTGACGGGCCAGCAGCAGGCCCGCGTCGACCAGTTCGGTGATGGTGTCGACGCGGATCACGCCGGCCTGGCGCAGCAGCGCGGAGACCGTCGCGTGCGGGAGCCGGGTCGCGCGGATGGCGTGTCCCTGCGGGGCGGAGCCGGCGCCCTGGACGACCACCAGCGGCTTCGCGGCGGCCGTGCGCCGTGCGAGGCGGGTGAACTTGCGCGGGTTGCCGATGGACTCCAGGTACATCAGGGCGACATCGGTGTCGGGGTCGTCGTACCAGTATTGGAGGACATCGTTGCCGGAGACGTCCGCGCGGTTGCCCGAGGAGATGAAGGTGGAGACGCCGGTGTCGCCGGTGACCCCGCCGCCGCGCCGGTGCAGACGGGAGAGGAGGGCGATGCCGATGGCACCGGACTGGGCGAACAGACCGATCCGGCCCGGCCGGGGCATCTCGGGTGCGAGGGAGGCGTTGAGCCGCACCTGCGGGGAGGTGTTGACCAGGCCGAAGGCGTTGGGGCCGATGATCCGCATGCCGTACGCGCGCGCGTGGCGGACGAGTGCGCGCTGGCGCTCGCGGCCGTCGGGGCCGCTCTCGGCGTATCCGGCGGAGAGGACGACGAGTCCCTGGACACCGTGTTCGCCGCACTCGGTGACGACCTCGGGCACGTGCTCGGCGGGGACGGCGACCACCACGAGGTCGACGGGCTCCTCGATCTCGCGCACGGAGCGGTGGGCGGGCACGCCGTCGAGGTGCTTCAGGTCCTCGGGGAACGCCTTGTTGACGGCGTAGAGGCGGCCGGTGAAGCCTGCCTCCAGCAGGTTGCCGAGGACGCTGCGGCCCACGCCGCCGGGGGTGCGGCCGGTGCCGACGACGGCGACGGAGCCGGGCACCAGCAGACGCCGTACGGAGTGGGCCTCGGCGCGCTGTTCCCGCGCGCGCTGTACGGCCAGGGAGCGTTCGGTGGGTTCGAGGTCGAACTCCAGGCGGACGACGCCGTCCTCGAAGCTGCGCTTCTGGGTGTAGCCGGCGTCCGTGAACACCTTGATCATCTTGGTGTTGGCGGGGAGCACCTCGGCGGCGAACCGGCGGATGTCGCGCTCGCGCGCGACGGCCGCGATGTGTTCGAGCAGGGCGGAGGCGACCCCGCGGCCCTGGTGGGCGTCCTGCACGAGGAAGGCGACCTCGGCCTCGTCGGCGGGCGCGGAGGCGGCCATGCCGTCGGCACCAATGCGGTCATAGCGTACGGTTGCGATGAACTCGCCGCCCACCGTGGCCGCGAGACCCACCCTGTCCACAAAGTCGTGGTGCGTGAAGCGGTGGACGTCCTTTGCGGACAGCCGCGGGTAGGGCGCGAAGAAGCGGTAGTACTTCGACTCGTCCGACACCTGCTCGTAGAAGCTGACCAGGCGCTCGGCGTCATCAACGGTGATGGGGCGGATGCGCGCGGTGCCGCCGTCGCGCAGCACCACGTCGGCCTCCCAGTGGGCGGGGTACTCGTGCCGGTCCGAGGCGCTCTGCATGGGGCCCAGAGTACGGCTCGCGTACGACAACGGCGCGAGGCAGTCTGTGGGGACGGAGTCGGATCGAGGCCGCGATCCGGCGACCGCACGAGGAACGGGACACATGACCCGTTCCTCCCGTGCTTCACGTGTGGAACACTGGTCTAGACAACCTGAGAACCGAAGGGCAGCAACACATGGCTGAGCGCCGCGTCAACGTCGGCTGGGCCGAGGGCCTCCACGCCCGCCCCGCTTCCATCTTCGTCCGAGCCGCCACGGCCGCAGGCGTCCCCGTGACGATCGCCAAGGCCGACGGCAACCCCGTCAACGCGGCCTCCATGCTGGCCGTCCTCGGCCTCGGCGCCCAGGGAGGCGAGGAGATCGTCCTCGCCTCCGACGCCGAGGGTGCGGACGCCGCCCTCGACCGGCTCGCCAAGCTGGTCGCCGAGGGCCTCGAGGAGCTCCCCGAGACCGTCTGAGTTCCGTTCGCGTCACACGCCGAGCCGCGTCGCCCTCCGGGGCGGCGCGGCTTCGCGCTTCCCGGCGGACCTCCGCGCCGGCTCCCCCGCACTTTCACCGAACTGTCGAGGGAATTACCGGCGGCATACCCGGAAACCCGGCCCCGGGCATACGAAGAGCGCGTCACCGGAATTATCGGCAGCGCGCATGAAAAGGCAGCGGAAATACAGCTCCGCCAAATACCACTTCTTTGTATACGGCCCTCGTGTTAATGCCGCAGACCCGTCATGTTTACGGGAGGTTGCGAAGTCCTCACACGGTCGGCGCGCTCGGTCCCGTTGGAAAAGCGCAGCCGGTGCGCGGCCGTCGCGCGCTCGGTGTGCAGCGCCGTCACCGACCGCGCGCGCTCGCCGTCGCCGCGCGCCACCGCGTCCACGATCGCGCCGTGCTCGGCCCAGGACTCGACCGGATCGGCCGGCGCGTCCACCGCGTACATCCAGGCGATCTTGTGCCGGAGCTGGGTGAGCATCGAGGTCAGGGCGTGGCTTCCGGAGGCCTGGGCGAGCGTCTCGTGGAACCAGCCGCCCAGGGAGCGCAGATCCTCGCTGTTGCCCCGCCGGGCCCGCTCCTGGCCCAGCCGGACCAGTCCGCGCAGCACCTTCAGATGGGCCTCCGTGCGCCGCTGGGCGGCCCGGGCGGCGCCGAGCGGCTCCAGGAGCATCCGCATCTCCAGCAGGTCGGCCGCCTCGTGCTCGGTCGGCTCCGCCACGCACGCGCCCGCGTGCCGGCGCGTCACGACGAAGCCCTCGGCCTCCAGCGTGCGCAGCGCCTCCCGGACGGGGACGCGGGAAACGCCGTAGCGGCGGGCGAGGAGTTCCTCGGTGAGGCGGCTGCCGCGCTCGTAGACACCCGCGACGATGTCGTCCCGGATCGCCGTGCACACCGAATGCGCCGGAATACGCATGACCGACCTCCGCCTTAATCCCCGTGAAACGTCGACGATTGACGTGTGTTCCGTGACTCTATTGCAATGAGGCGGAATTTCCGACGGCGGGCCGGAATCCAGGGATATTTTTTGGACAGTACGGTCCCGAAAACGGCGAAAGCCCCGGCCGTGGGGGCCGGGGCTGGACGATCTGTCGCCGTACGTCGTCAGATGCTCACGCCGTGCGCGCGGAGGTAGGCGACCGGGTCCATGTCCGAGCCGTACTCCGCCGTCGTGCGCGCCTCGAAGTGCAGGTGCGCACCGGTGACGTTGCCGGTCGCGCCGGACAGGCCGATCTGCTGCCCCGGGGTGACCTGCTGGCCCACCGAGACACCGATGGACGACAGGTGACCGTACTGGGTGTACGTGCCGTCGTTCATCTTGATGACGACCTGGTTGCCGTACGCCCCGCCCCAGCCGGCCTCCACGACGGTGCCCAGGCCCACCGCGTGCACCGTGGTGCCGCTGGCGGCGTGGAAGTCGACGCCGGTGTGGCTGCCGGAGGACCACAGGGAGCTGCTGGCCTGGTAGCCGGTGGACACGTAGGAGCCGCTGATCGGCAGCACGAAGGTGTTGAGGCGCTTGCGCTCGGCCTCGCGGGCGGCACGCACGCGTGCCTCGCGCTCCTCCACCGCCTTCTTGGCCGCAGCCTCGCGTGCGGCCTCCTCGAAGGCGGCCTGCTTCTGCGCGACGACCTGGTCGTCGATCTCCTCGACGACGGACTCGCCGGCGGTGACGACGGGGATCAGCCCGGTCTGCTCAGGGGTGGGTTCCGCGGCGAAGGCCGGGGAGGAGGCGACAGTGGCCATGACACCGGTGGTGGTGAGCGCCGCGACGCCTGCCGCGCGAGCGCTGGTGCGCTGCATCCGGCTGGGGCGACGGTGCTTCCCGGTGGCGCAGGTGAACGCCATGAAGTTGGGCGGTCCTTTCCTTCCTTCTCGCCTACCGGGTTAGCTGACGGGTTCGGAGCAGGAAGGTCTCCTACGGACCCCCTCGCTCACGCGCGGGCGTCCGATTCACCCCAGGGACTGCACAAAGTGGGTCCCCGGCTCCCCTGGCTCGCGCCGTACGGGGACTCGGCGATGACTGTCCGGTGCCGCGGATGCGGCGCACTGCACGACGAACAGCCTGCTTGACGCTATGCGGCGCCGCTTTCAATCCTCAAACGGATCACGGTTTTTGTAGCGCACGCCACAGTGCAGACGGGCAGCCTCCGCATCAATTCGGACATCCGAGGGCCCTGGTGACGCTTGCGTCGCCCAGGGCCCTCACACGCGTGTGTCGTTGTGCGCGGCTACTCGGCGGCGACGACCTTCACTTCGCCGATCCCGAGCGCCTCGACGGCCTCCTTGATCTGGGCGGCGTCACCGACGAGGACCGTCACCAGGCGGTCCACCGGGAAGGCGTTCACGGCCGCCGCGGTGGCCTCCACCGTGCCGGTCGCGGCCAACTGCTGGTAGAGCGTGGCCTGGTAGTCGTCGGGCAGGTGCTGCTCGACCTGGTCGGCCAGCGTGCTCGCGACGGCCGCGGCGGTCTCGTACTTCAGTGGCGCCACACCGACCAGGTTCTGCACCGCGACGTCGCGTTCGGCGTCGGTGAGCCCCTCGGCGGCGAGGGTGCGCAGCACCTTCCACAGGTCGTCCAGGGCCGGCCCGGTGTTCGGGGTGTCGACGGAACCGCTGATGGCGAGCATCGCCGCCCCCGAGCCGTCCGGCGCCGAGCGCAGCACCTGGCCGAACGCCCGCACGCCGTACGTGTAGCCCTTCTCCTCGCGCAGGACGCGGTCCAGGCGGGAGGTGAGCGTGCCGCCGAGGCAGTACGTGCCGAGCACCTGGGCGGCCCACACGCGGTCGTGCCGGTCGGCGCCGATCCGGCCGATCAGCAGCTGCGTCTGGACGGCACCCGGGCGGTCCACGACGACGACCCGGCCGGCGTCGTCGGCGGTCACCGGCGGGACGGGCCGCGGCTGGGCCTGGGAGCCCGTCCAGGCGCCCAGGGTGTCGCCCAGCAGCGACTCCAGGTCGACGCCGGTGAGGTCGCCGACGACCACGGCGGTGGCCGTGGCGGGCCGTACGTGCTTCTCGTAGAAGGCGCGGACGGCCGCCGAGTCGATGTCCTCCACCGTCTCCGCCGTGCCCTGGCGGGGGCGCGACATGCGCGCGGTCGCCGGGAACAGCTCCTTGGAGAGCTCCTTGGCGGCGCGACGGGAGGGGTTGGCCAGCTCGTGCGGGATCTCGTCCAGACGGTTGCGGACGAGGCGCTCGACCTCGCTGTCGGCGAAGGCGGGCGCGCGCAGGGCGTCGGCGACCAGCCCGAGCGCCTTCGGCAGGCGCGAGACCGGGACCTCCAGGCTCAGCCGGACACCGGGGTGGTCGGCGTGCGCGTCGAGGGTGGCGCCGCAGCGCTCCAGCTCGGCGGCGAACTCCTCGGCGGAGTGCTTGTCGGTGCCCTCCGAGAAGGCGCGCGCCATGATCGTGGCGACGCCGTCAAGACCGGCCGGCTCGGCGTCCAGGGGCGCGTCGAGGATGATCTCGACGGCGACGACCTGCTGGCCGGGGCGGTGGCAGTGCAGCACGGTCAGGCCGTTGGCCAGCGTGCCGCGCTCGGGCGCCGGGAACGCCCACGGCTTCGCCTCACCCGCGCGGGGCTGGGGGTGGAACTCCATCGTGGCGAGCTCGGTCACTGGGCCGCCTCCTCGTTCTCGTCCTGGTCGGCGGTGGCTTCGGGGGCGGTGGGCTCGTAGACGAGCACCGCGCGGTTGTCGGGGCGCAGACGGGCCTTGGCGACCTCGCGCACCTCGTCGGACGTGATCTCCAGCACGCGCTGGACGGCGGTCAGGGCGAGCTGCGGGTCACCGAACAGGACGGCGAACCGGCACAGTTCGTCCGCCCGGCCGGCGACCGTGCCGAGGCGGTCCAGCCACTCGCGCTCCAACTGGGCCTGGGCGCGCTCCATTTCCTCGGCGGTGGGGCCTTCCTCGGCGAACCGGGCCAGCTCCTCGTCGATGGCGGCCTCGATGACGGGCACCTCGACGTCCCCGGACGTCTTCACGTCCAGCCAGCCGAGGGAGGGCGCCCCGGCGAGCCGCAGCAGACCGAAGCCGGCCGCGACGGCCGTACGGTCGCGGCGCACCAGCCGGTTGTACAGGCGGGAGGACTCGCCGCCGCCGAGGACGGTGAGCGCCAGGTCGGCGGCGTCGCACGCGCGTGTGCCGTCGTGCGGCAGACGGTAGGCGGCCATCAGGGCACGGGCCGGGACCTCCTCCTCGACGACCTCGCGCAGCTGCTCGCCGATGACCTCGGGCAGCGAGCCGTCACGCGGGTCGGGCTTGCCGTCGTGGGTGGGGATGGAGCCGAAGTACTTCTCGATCCAGGCGAGCGTCTGCTCCGGGTCGATGTCGCCGACGACCGACAGGACGGCGTTGTTGGGCGCGTAGTACGTGCGGAAGAACGCGCGCGCGTCCTCCAGGGTCGCCGCGTCCAGGTCGGCCATCGAGCCGATCGGCGTGTGGTGGTACGGGTGGCCGTCCGGGTAGGCGAGCGCGGTGAGCCGCTCGAACGCGGTGCCGTAGGGGACGTTGTCGTAGCGCTGGCGGCGCTCGTTCTTCACGACGTCGCGCTGGTTCTCCATGGACTCGTCGTCCAGGGCGGCGAGCAGGGAGCCCATGCGGTCGGCCTCCAGCCAGAGGGCGAGCTCCAGCTGGTGGGTGGGCATGGTCTCGAAGTAGTTGGTGCGCTCGAAGCTGGTGGTGCCGTTGAGCGAGCCGCCCGCGCCCTGGACCAGTTCGAAGTGGCCGTTGCCCTTGACCTGGCCGGAACCCTGGAACATCAGGTGCTCGAAAAGGTGAGCCAGGCCGGTGCGGCCCTTGACTTCGTGACGCGAGCCGACGTCGTACCAGAGGCACACCGCCGCGACGGGGGTCAGATGGTCCTCGGAGAGCACCACCCGCAACCCGTTGGCCAGGCGGTGCTCGGTCGCTGTCAGGCCCCCGGTGCCTGCCTGGTCTGTGGCCGTGTGACCCATGGGCATGTACATCCCTTCCGATCGCGGACGCGGTCGTCGAAACCGCACGGTTCCTGCCGGTCCTGTCACTGTATGCAAGCGTGCGGTCGGTCGGCGAAGTTCCCGGAGGTCGTACGCCGAGAGCGAGAAAAGCGACGCCTGCGCGATGGCGTAGCCTGCGGGCAACCGTGGCAGCGGTGGCGCCTCCCCGTGCCGGGGCGGTCGGCCGATGCCGGGTCCTGGCCCGTCTTGTCAGTGCCACGGTCCACAATGGACCGCGTCAGTCCCGTCACACGCCTCAGCAAGGAGCCGGCAGCGATGGCCCGCCGCAGCACGAAGACCCCGCCGCCCGACGACTCGTACGAGGAGCGGATCCTCGACATCGACGTAGTCGACGAGATGCAGGGCTCCTTCCTCGAGTACGCGTACTCGGTCATCTACTCCCGCGCCCTGCCGGACGCCCGCGACGGCCTCAAGCCGGTGCACCGCCGCATCGTCTACCAGATGAACGAGATGGGGCTGCGCCCCGACCGCGGCTATGTGAAGTGCGCGCGCGTGGTCGGCGAGGTCATGGGCAAGCTGCACCCGCACGGCGACGCGTCGATCTACGACGCCCTCGTGCGGATGGCCCAGCCCTTCTCCATGCGCGTGCCGCTGGTCGACGGTCACGGCAACTTCGGCTCGCTGGGCAACGACGACCCGCCCGCGGCCATGCGGTACACCGAGTGCCGTCAGGCCGAGGCCACGAGCCTGATGACGGAGTCGATCGACGAGGACACGGTCGACTTCACGCCCAACTACGACGGCCAGGAGCAGGAACCGGTGGCGCTGCCCGCCGCGTTCCCGAACCTGCTGGTCAACGGCTCGTCCGGGATCGCGGTCGGCATGGCCACGAACATGCCGCCGCACAACCTGGGCGAGGTGATCGCGGCCGCCCGCCACCTGATCCGCCACCCGAACGCGGATCTGGACGCCCTGATGAAGTTCGTCCCGGGCCCCGACCTGCCCACCGGCGGCCGGGTCGTCGGCCTCTCCGGCGTCCGGGACGCGTACGAGACGGGCCGCGGCACCTTCAAGATCCGGGCGACGGTGTCGGTGGAGACCGTGACGGCCCGCCGCAAGGGCCTGGTCATCACGGAACTGCCCTTCACGGTCGGCCCCGAGAAGGTCATCGCCAAGATCAAGGACCTGGTCGGTTCGAAGAAGATCCAGGGCATCGCCGACGTCAAGGACCTCACGGACCGCGCGCACGGCCTGCGCCTGGTCATCGAGATCAAGAACGGCTTCGTGCCCGAGGCCGTCCTGGAGCAGCTCTACAAGCTGACGCCGATGGAGGAGTCCTTCGGCATCAACAACGTGGCACTCGTGGACGGCCAGCCGCTCACCCTGGGCCTGAAGGAGCTGCTGGAGGTCTACCTCGACCACCGCTTCGAGGTCGTCCGCCGGCGCAGCGAGTTCCGCCGCACCAAGCGCCGCAACCGGCTGCACCTGGTGGAGGGCCTGCTCACGGCGCTCGTCGACATCGACGAGGTCATCCGGCTGATCCGCTCCAGCGAGAACAGCGCCCAGGCGAAGGAACGCCTGATGGAGCGCTTCTCGCTGTCGGAGATCCAGACCCAGTACATCCTCGACACGCCCCTGCGCCGCCTGACCAGGTTCGACCGCATCGAGCTGGAGGCGGAGAAGGAGCGGCTCAACGCGGAGATCGCCGAGCTGACCCGCATCCTGGAGTCGGACGCGGAGCTGCGCAAGCTGGTCTCGTCCGAACTCGCCGCGGTCGCCAAGAAGTTCGGCACCGAGCGGCGTACGGTCCTGCTGGAGTCGTCGGGCACGACCGCCGCGGCCGTGCCGCTCCAGGTCGCGGACGACCCCTGCCGGGTCCTGCTGTCCGCCACGGGCCTGCTGGCCCGCACGGCGAACGCCGAGCCGTTCGCCGGGGCCTCCGAGGACGCGGAGGAGGCCAAGCGCGTCAAGCACGACGTGATCATCTCCGCCGTGCCGGCCACCGCGCGCGGGGAGATCGGCGCCGTCACCTCGACGGGCCGGCTGCTGCGGATCAACGTCGTGGACCTGCCGCAGCTCCCGGACACGGCGGCGGCGCCCAACCTCTCGGGCGGCGCTCCTCTGTCGGAGTTCGTCTCCCTGGAGGGCGGCGAGACGGTGGTCTGCCTGATCACCCTCGACGAGTCCTCGCCGGGCCTGGCCCTGGGCACCGAGCAGGGCGTGGTCAAGCGGGTCGTGCCCGACTACCCGTCCAACAAGGACGAGCTGGAGGTCATCACCCTCAAGGAGGGCGACCGGATCGTGGGCGCGGTCGAGCTGCGCACCGGCGAGGAGGACCTGGTCTTCATCACCGACGACGCCCAACTGCTGCGCTACCAGGCCGCGCAGGTCCGCCCGCAGGGCCGCCCGGCGGGCGGCATGGCGGGCATCAAGCTCACCGAGGGCGCGAAGGTGATCTCGTTCACCGCGGTCGACCCGGCGGCCGAGGCGGTGGTCTTCACGGTGGCCGGCTCGCGCGGCACGCTGGACGACTCGGTCCAGACGACGGCCAAGGTGACCCCGTTCGACCAGTACCCGCGCAAGGGCCGCGCCACCGGCGGTGTGCGCTGCCAGCGGTTCCTGAAGGGCGAGGACTGCCTGTCCTTCGCCTGGGCGGGCCCCACACCGGCGAAGGCCGCGCAGAAGAACGGCCTGCCCGCCGAGCTGCCCGAGATCGACCCTCGCCGTGACGGCTCGGGTGTGTCGCTGGCGAAGACGGTGGGCGTGGTGGCGGGACCGCTCTAGGACTCCTGGCGGACGTGGCGGCGGGGCGCTCTAGGACTCCGGCTCCTGGAGGACCTCGTCGTCAAGGTCCGCGGGGTCCTGGTCCGCAGACTCCCTGTCCGCGGGGTCCCTGTCCGCGGGGTCCTGTACGTACCGCAGGACGCCCCACATGCCGTGTTCGTCGGCGGTGTGCGGGGCGTCGCTCCCACAGGCCTCCAGTTCCTTGACGAGGGCGGGTGCGTCGATCCCGGAGCCGATGAGGACGAGCTGGCTGAGGCGGGCTTCGCCGGACGCGCCGCTCCAGGGCTCCGGGTAGAAGCGCAGGAACCGGCCGACGGCGTGCACCGCGTACCGGTTGACGGTGTCGTGGGCGCCGAAGTCGACGTACCCCTTGATCCGGTAGAGGCCCTCGGGCCTGCTGTCGAGGAAGCGCATCAACCGGCGCGGGTCGAGAGGGGCTTCGGAGACAAAGGACACGCTGTCGTAGGCGGCGTGCAGATGACCGTCGTGCCCGTCGGTGTGCGTGTCGGCCTCGGCGTCGGCGTGACGGTGCAGGTCGTCGAAGGACAGCTGCCCGAGGCGCTCCTCGCTCGGCCGGCAGTCGAAGAGGAACTCCGGGTCGACCCGGCCGTAGGTGGCCGGGACGACCGCCGCCCGGTCGGTGAGGGTGCGCACCAGCCCGAGGACGCGCTCGGCGTCGGGCGCACGGTCGATCTTGTTCACGACGACGAGGTCGGCGAGCGCGAGATGCCGGTCGATCTCGGGATGCCTCGCCCTGGTCCCGTCGAACTCGGCGGCGTCCACGACCTCGACGAGCCCGCCGTACACGATTCCCGGGTGTGAGCTGGCGAGCAGCATCCGGACGAGTTCCTGAGGCTCGGCGAGGCCGCTGGCCTCGATCACGACGACGTCGATGCCGGCGGCGGGCCGGGCCAGCCGTTCGAGGTAGACGTCCAGCTCACTGGCGTCGACGGCACAGCACAGACAGCCGTTGCCGAGGGAGACGGTGGAGTCGCCGAGCGCGCCGGCCACGGCCATGGCGTCGATCTCGATGGCCCCGAAGTCGTTGACGAGGGCACCGATCCGGCTGCCGCCGCTGCGGTGCAGGAGATGGTTGAGCAGGGTTGTCTTGCCCGAGCCGAGGAATCCGGCGAGTACGACGACCGGGATCTGCTGCGGACCGGGGCTGTGCGTCACCGTGCGACCTCTCTGACACCTGCGCGTGCACCGGCTCACGGCTCCGGCGCGCGGACGGGGATGGACTGCGGGCCCAGGATACGAGCCGGAGGAAAGCCCATGAGGTGAACGATTGTTAGCAGCACGCGCGGGGCAGACGTCTGGCAAGGCGCCCTGGCGTGCGACCCTCGCTTCCCTCCGTGCGCCTCCTCTCCGCCTCCCCCGCCGATCAGAGCCGCTCGGCACTCTGGGAGACGGCAAGCGCCGCCCACCGCTCGCCGGTCCCCGTCTGTCCACCCGCATCCCGACGACCGGCGCACGGCCGCCTGATTCGGGGGTTGACATGGCCACACGGAAGTCTTGGGCACGGGGACTGGCCCCCGTCGCGGCGGCGGGCCTCGGCCTGGCCGCCGGTGCCCTCGCCGCACTGGCCGCGCAGCGGCACACACTCGACGCGCTGCGCGCGCGACTCGACCACCTGGAGGCGGCGGCCCAGGAGCAGCGCCACACGAACCTCGCCCATCAGCAGCGGCTCCACTGGGAACTTCTGAGCAAGGCGATCGACAGTCCCGAGCTGGCGGAGGTGCTGGACATCTTCGAGACGCCGGCGTCGCCCCAGCGGCGCCGGCAATACCTGTTCGCCAACGCCCTGTACACCAACGCCCTGTTCTACTACCGCATCGGCAACATCAGCCGGGAGGAGTTCTTCGGGTACGTACGCGGACTGCTCCAGAACCCCGTGGTGCGGGAGTACTGGCACGCGACGCAGGGACAACGGGCCACCATCACCGAGGGTTCCGACGAAGCCGAACTCGGGCGCATGATCGACGATCTGCTGCGGCAGCTGGAGGAGGCGGACGTGGAGGAGTGGTGGGTGGTCGGGGAGCCCCCGGAGGCGCAGATGTGAGCGCGCGCCTCATCAGTCACGCCCTCATTCACACCCACGGCCCATAACGAAGAGGTGAAGTCCTCAGTTGACCCAAGCATGACGGGGTTGACTCACGCTTGATCGCGCAGAGCGGCTCCACATCCACCGTCGCTCACGCCGCCGGATGCCGAGCGCACCCCACAGGGTGGCCTCCCGCGCCTGCTGTCGCTGTGTGCGAGCCCTTCAGACGTGAGAACCAGAGGGAATCAACTGTGAGTCAGATCATCCGTCGTATCGGTGCATCTCCGCGCGCTCGTGGCAGCGTGGGAGGCGGCAACTGCCCCGACATCTTCGAGTTGGCCGACGGGAACTTCGCCGTGATCGGCACGGACGCGACGGAGAAGCTCGACGGGGACCTCCCGGCCGACGCCTCGCGCGCCGACTACGAGCGCATCGTCGTCATCACACGGGACACGCTGCTGCGCGCCAAGGCCGACATCCCCGACGCGTGAGCGTCTCCAGGGGCTGATCCACGCCACCACGCCGGGTCCGGCACCTCTTGGTGCCGGACCGTCTGTGTGTCACCCACGGTGGTGGTGTCACCCACGGTGGTGTCGGCCCCTGTCCCTGTTGATCAGACCTGATCGAATCACGCCGTACCGGCCCGCTACCGTGACCACCATGCGCGATCACGACCCCGGCCCCGCCGACCCGGAACGACGGCTGAGCACCCAGGAGGCCGCCGAGCTGCTCGGGGTGAAGCCCGCGACCGTGTACGCGTACGTCAGCCGTGGCCGGCTCAGCAGCCGGCGTGCGCCCGGCGGCCGGGGGAGCACGCTGGACGCCCGGGAGGTCGAGGCGCTCGCGCGGCGCGGCCGGCGGGAGGGCGGCGGGAGTGCGGGAACGGGCGGCGACCTGTCCGTGCGTACCCGGCTCACGTTCATCGACCAGGACCGGTACTACTTCCGGGGCGTCGACGCGACCGAGCTGGCCGCCCGGCACTCCTACGAAGAGGTCGCCGAGTGGCTCTGGACCGGACGGATGCGCCCCGGAGTGGTCTTCACCGCGCCCGAGTCCTCCGTCGAGGCCGCCCGTCGCGCGGTCGAGGCGCTGCCCGAGCACAGCGGGCCCATCGACCGGCTGAGGGTCGCCGCGGTCGCCGCCGCCGTCACCGACCCCCTGCGGTACGACCTGTCCGAGGACGCCGTGCTCGGCACCGCACGCATCCTGATCCCCACCCTCGTCGCCGCCCTGCCGCCGAAGCGGCCCACCCGTCGCGCCCCGAAGGGGCACAGCTCTGCCGACAAGGGGCCGCTGGCGGGACGGCTGTGGGCGCGGCTCAGCGGACGGCCGCCCGAGCCGGCGCAGCTGCGGCTCCTGGACACGGCACTCGGCCTGCTCGCCGACCACGACCTGGCCGCCTCGACGCTCGCGGTGCGCGTCGCCGCGTCCGCCCGCGCGCACGCCTACGCGGCCGTCTCCGCGGGGCTCGGTGTCATCGAGGGCACCCTGCACGGCGCGGCGAGCGGGGGTGCCCACCGGCTGCTGGTCGACGTGCTCGACATGGGCAGCGCCGCCCCGGTGATCGCGGAGGAGCTGCGGGCCGGCCGCCGTGTCCCGGGGCTCGGCCACCGGCTCTACTCCGGCGAGGACCCACGCGCGCGTGCCCTGTTCGCCCTCCTGGAGGAGATCCCCGAAGCCGCGCCCGTGCTCGCGGCGGCCCGCGACATCGTGGCCACGACCGCCCGGCACGCCCCGCTGCACGCCAACGTGGACTTGGCGCTCGCCGTCCTGACCGCCTCCAGCGGCATGGAGCCCTCGGCCGGGGAGACGATCTTCGCCGTCGCCCGTACGGCGGGCTGGATCGCCCACGCCCTGGAGGAGTACGGGGAGCGGCCCTTGCGGATGCGCCCGAGCGGGCACTACGTCGGTCCGAGGCCGCCTCGTCCTCTCCCCGAGTAGACGAATCCGGCCCCGATCCGCGGCCGCGCCTGCGGGCAGGCTTCTGACGTGGGGCGTTGCCGGGCGCACAGTCGCGGCCCCGGCACTCCACAGTGAGTCACAGGCATGGTCGGAAGTCGCTCCGCGTCAAGTCAGGTTAGGCTCACCTCTGTGAGTACGTGCGCGACCGTCTCGCGGGACCTCGGCGAGCCCCTTTCCGGTACCGCGGCCACGGCATCGACCTGGCTCCTCGTGGAACAGCCGGGCCCCTGGGGTGCGAAAGCGCTGGTGCAGAGCCACCTGGACCCCGTCCTCGGCCGCGCCCTGGAAGCGGCCGCGCAGGGCACGGGCGTACGCGTCGCGCTCATCAGGCGCCCCGGGCGCCACGCGGACTTCGGCACGCCGCGTCTGCGCCAGGTGTACGCGGCGCACACCGTCCCCGGACGGGTGTGGCTGCGCAGCGCCTGGACCCACGACCCGCGGCAGCTGCTGGACCTCGACTTCGCCGCACTCGGCCAGGGCGACCACCGCAGCTTCGACACCGCGCTGCGGGGCGGCCCCCACACCGGCGACCCGCTGGCCCTCGTCTGCACCAACGGCAAGCGCGACCGCTGCTGCGCGCTCCTCGGCCGTCCCCTCGCCGCCGAACTCGCCGCGTCGGGAGTGGAGGGCGTCTGGGAGGTCACCCATCTGGGCGGCCACCGCTTCTCCCCCACCGTGCTCGTCCTGCCGCACGGGTACGCGTACGGTCGCGCCGAGGCCCACACCGTCAAGGAAGTCCTGCACGGCGTCCAGGACGGCCGGATCGTCCTGGAGGGGTGCCGGGGCAGCTCGGCCTGGGAACGGCCCGGTCAGGCGGCGGAGCTGGCCGTGCGCAGGGCGGTCGGCGAGGACGCGGCGGAGGCGCTCGCCGTCGTCGCCACCCACGGCGGCGCACCGCGCTGGGAGGTGACCGTCGCGCACACCGACGGCCGCCACTGGCGGGTCGTCGTGGCCCAGACCGCCTCCCAGCCTCCCCGCGAGGAGAGCTGCGGGGTCTCGGTCCTCGGTTCGCCCGCGCGGATGGACGTGGTGGCGGTGCACGAGCTGACGACCGCGGGGGTTGCGGGCTGAAACGCCCGTGACCGGACCGCCCCGCACGCGGGCGGGACCGAGACGCCCGCGACCACGACCACGGCCACGGCCACGGCCCGCAACCTCCCGCTCGTGCTCGTGCTCGTGCTCGAGAGAACTACGCCACACACCCCTACGGCTGCACCCGCCCGCCCACGTACCGTCTTGGGTATGAGCCCCACTCCCCCCGCCCGTCGCCTGCGCCTCGGCATGCCCAGGCGCGTGTTCTCGCAGGTGCTGCTGATGCAGCTGGCGATCGCCGCGGGAGTCGTGGTGCTCGCGACGGGGCTGTTCCTCGCACCGCTCAGCGACCAGCTGGACGACCAGGCGATGCGCCGCGCGCTCGCCATCGCGCAGACCACCGCGGCGGTGCCCCAGATCGCCGAGGACCTCCAGGACACGGCGCCCACCGTCGACGGACCGGTGCAGCGGGAGGCGGAGCGGATCCGCGAGGCCAGTGGCGCCGAGTACGTCGTGGTGATGGACGTCCACGGCACGCGCTGGTCGCACACCGACCCCGGGGAGGTCGGCGGCCATGTCTCGACGGACCCCAGCCAGGCCCTGGCCGGCCAGGACGTCATGGAGATCGACGACGGCACCCTGGGCCGCTCCGCCCGCGGCAAGGTGCCCCTGCGCGACGGCGACGGCGGGATCATCGGCGCGGTCTCGGTCGGCATCGAGTACGACAGTGTCCGGGCCCGGCTGATCCACGCGATCCCGGGACTGTTCGCCTACGCCGGCGGCGCCCTCGCGGTGGGTGCCCTGGCCGCCTGGCTGATCTCGCGCCGGGTCCAGCGGCAGACCCGTGACCTGGCCTTCTCTGATATCTCGGCACTGCTCGCCGAACGCGAGGCGATGCTGCACGGCATCCGGGAGGGCGTCGTCGCCCTGGACCGCGCCGGCCGCGTCCGGCTGCTCAACGACGAGGCTCAGCGCCTGCTGGGCATCGGCGACGAGGCGGTGGGCCGCTCGCCCGACGAGGCGCTCGGCGAGGGCCGTACGGCCGACGTGCTGGCCGGCCGGGTGACCGGCACCGACCTGATCGCCGTACGCGGACAGCGCGTCCTGGTCGCCAACCGTATGCCCACCGACGACGGCGGCGCGGTGGCCACCCTGCGCGACCGCACCGAACTGGAGCAGCTCGGCCGCGAGCTCGACTCCACACACGGCCTCATCGACGCCCTGCGGGCCCAGGACCACGAGTACGCCAACCGCCTGCACACCCTGCTCGGACTGCTCGAACTGGAGATGTACGACGACGCCGTGGACTTCGTGGGAGAGGTGGTCGGCGCGCACCGGGCCACCGCGGAGCAGGTCACGGAGAAGATCGAGGACCCGCTGCTCGCCGCCCTGCTGGTCGGCAAGGCGACCGTCGCGGCCGAGCGGGGCGTGGCCCTGCGGCTCTCGGACCGCACCCGGCTCCCGGACCGGCTGATCGACCCGCGCGGGCTGGTGACGGTCGTCGGCAACCTGGTGGACAACGCCCTGGACGCCGTCGCGGGCACCCCGCACGCGCGCGTGGAGGTCGAACTGCGCGCCGAGGGGCCCACGGCGATCCTGCGGGTACGGGACACAGGACCGGGAATCCCGGCCGAGCGACGCGAGTTGATCTTCACCGAGGGCTGGTCCACGAAGAAGCCGCCCGCGCACGGGAAGCGCGGTATCGGCCTCTCCCTGGTGCGCCGGCTCGCCGAGCGCCAGGGTGGCAGTGCCACGGTCGGCGAGGCGGCCGGCGGGGGCGCCGAGTTCACCGTCGTCCTGCCGGAGGCACTGCCCGGTCCCGTGCCCGAAGCCGGGCCGGCACCTGGTCAGGGGCCCCGGCCCATCCACGGCCGGGAGCCCGCCCCGGCCGCGCCCGGCCCGGAACCCGGTCCGGCACCCGTACCGGCCGCACCGTCGCACCGCACTGTCGAGAAGGAGTCGCGATGATCCAGGTCCTGGTCGTGGACGACGACACCAGGGTCGCCCAGGTCAACGCCGCCTACGTCGAGAAGGTGCCCGGCTTCCACGTAGCCGCCGAGGCGCACAGCGCGGCCGAGGCGCTGCTCCGGCTGGAGCTGCTGCCGCAGGTGGACCTGGTGCTGTTGGACCACTACCTGCCCGACGAGACGGGGCTGGAGGTCGTCCAGGAGATGCGCCGGCGCGGCCACCAGGCCGACGTCATCATGGTGACGGCGGCGCGGGACGTCACCACGGTGCAGGCCGCGATGCGGCAGGGCGCCCTCCAGTACCTGGTGAAGCCGTTCGCCTTCTCCGGTCTGCGCGCCAAGCTGGAGGCGTACGCCGA
This sequence comes from Streptomyces phaeofaciens, assembly GCF_014648915.1. Lineage (GTDB taxonomy): Bacteria > Actinomycetota > Actinomycetes > Streptomycetales > Streptomycetaceae > Streptomyces > Streptomyces phaeofaciens. The sequence goes on from NZ_BMSA01000020.1 coordinate 97,298, forward strand.
CCTGCGCCGCACACTCGACGGCGGCGGCGAGGCCGAACAGGCCGACGTCGACCGGATCTTCGGTGCGCTGTCCGCCGCGTCGGAGCCCGGCTTGCCCAAGGGGCACTCCCCGACCACGGCCGAACTGGTCCGCCAGTCCCTGATGAACGCCACAGGGCCCCTGTCGGCCCAGGAGATCGCCGACCGGACCGGGGTGAGCCGCCAGACCGCCCAGCGCTATCTGAAGCTCCTGGAGCGCACCGGACGGGCCCGGCTGACCCTGAAATACGGCGACGCGGGCCGCCCGGAACACCGCTACGTGTGGGCGACCCGCGCCTGAGGACAGACCGCGATGCCGTACGACGACCGGGGCGCCGCCCGCTACACGGCCCCCGCGCCCGTCAGCGACCTCACCTCGGTCTCCGCGTGCCTGGCCTCATCGGCGACCTCGGCGGAGGTGACGGTGCCGAGCCAGCCCGCGAGAAAGCCCAGCGGGATCGAGACCAACCCCGGGTTCTGGAGCGGGAAGTACTGGATGTCCACGCCCGGGAAGAGCGACTCGGGACTGCCCGACACCACCGGGGACAGCACCACGAGCACCAGGGCCGGCACCAGCCCGCCGTACACCGCCCACACGGCGCCCCGGGTGGTGAAGCCCCGCCAGAACAGGGAGTACAGCAGGACCGGGAGGTTCGCGGACGCCGCGACGGCGAAGGCGAGCCCCACCAGGAAGGCCACGTTGAGATCGCGGGCCAGCAGGCCGAGGGCGATCGCGAGCACGCCGATCCCGAAGGCGGCCGCCCGTGCCACCGCCACCTCGCTGCGCGGCTTCGCGTCCCGGCGACGCAGGGACGCGTACAGGTCGTGGGCCACCGACGCCGAGGAGGCGAGCGTGATCCCGGCGACGACCGCGAGGATCGTGGCGAAGGCGACGGCCGCCACGATCGCGAACAGAACCGTGCCCCCCGTCGTGCCGGCGCCGCCGCCCAGGTCCAGGGCCAGGAGCGGCACCGCCGTGTTCCCCGCCGCGTTCGAGCCGCGCACGGCGTCCGGGCCGACGACGGCCGCCGCCCCGAACCCGAGAACGATCGTCATCAGATAGAAGCCCCCGATGAGCCCGATCGACCAGACGACGGACCGCCGTGCCGCCCGCGCGGTCGGCACGGTGTAGAAGCGCGACAGGATGTGCGGCAGGCCCGCCGTGCCCAGCACCAGCGCCAGACCGAGGCTCATGAAGTCGAAGCGGGCCGTCCAGTCCCCGCCGTACTTCAGCCCGGGCGCCAGGAACGCCGTACCGTGCCCGCTGCGCTCGGCCGCCGTCAGCAGCAGCCGGTCGAAGTCACCGTGAAAGCGCAGCAGCACGAGCACCGTGAGCGCGATCGTGCCGGCGAGCAGCAGAACCGCCTTGACGATCTGAATCCATGTGGTGGCCCGCATCCCTCCGAACGACACATAGATCACCATGAGTGCGCCGACCCCGATGACCGCCCACGACTGGGCCGCCTCGCTCGTGTTCCCCAGCAGCAGCGCGACCAGGCTGCCCGCCCCCACCATCTGCGCCACCAGATAGAGCACGGAGACGGTGACCGAGGACGTTCCCGCCGCGATCCGCACCGGCCGCTCCCTCATCCGCGCGGCCACCACGTCGGCGAGCGTGAACCGCCCGCAGTTGCGCACCAGTTCGGCGACGAGGAACAGCACCACCAGCCAGGCCACGAGAAAGCCCACCGAGTACAGCAGTCCGTCGTAGCCGTAGAGCGCGATGAGCCCGGAGATGCCGAGGAAGGAGGCGGCCGACATGTAGTCGCCCGCGATGGCAAAACCATTCTCCATCGGCGAGAACAGCCGCCCTCCGACGTAGAACTCCTCCTCCGAACCCTGCCGGTTGCGGCTCACCCAGGTCGTGATCCCCAGAGTGACCGCGACAAAGGCGCTGAACAGCAGTAACGCCAACGTCTGATGGTTGCCGGTCACAGGGCACCGCCCCTGGCGCCCCGCGTCAGCTCCTGGGTGTCCCAGCGCAGTTCCAGTGCCGCACGGTCCCGACGCAGCCGAGCATGCCGTGCGTAGGCCCAGGTCAGCAGGAAGGTGCTGAGGAACTGGCCGAGCCCCGCGAGCAACGCCACGTTCACCGCGCCCGCCACGGGCCGCGCCATGAATCCGGGCGCTGCCGTCGCGGTCACGACGTATGCCACGTACCAGAGGAAGAACCCGGCGACGGCCGGACCCACGAACCGCCGGTACCGGCTGCGCACCTCCTGGAAGGCCGCGCTGCGCTGCACCTCGAGGTAGACCTGTGCCGCCGCCACGGCCCCGTCCTCCCGGTCTTTCCGCTCCCGGCGCGCCGCCGGCACCTCGGCCCCGCGTGTGCCCGCGGTGCCCGGCTCGCCCCAGCCCGACGCGAGGGCGTCGTACCACGGGTCCTCGTAGCGCACCGCGCGCGGCGACTCGACGAATGCCGGACCCTGGTCCTGCTGGAGCTCGCCCGATCTCTCGGGACCGTCCCCGCCGTCATGGGAACGACCGTTGCTTGGCTGCATGCCCAAGGATGGACAGAACGGGAAGATCCCTGACTCTTCTTCCTCGCACACTTCACCCCATCAGGTGACCGAACAACCCTTCAGCCCGCAGGAGGCCGTACCAGCCCCTTCCGGTACGCGTAACGCACCGCCTGCGCGCGGTCCTTGATCCCCAACTTGGCGAACATGTTGTTGATGTGGGTCTTCACCGTCGCCGTGGACACATGCAGTCTCCGGCCGATCTCGTGGTTGCTGATCCCCTCGGCGATCAGCAGCAGCACCTCCATCTCCCGTGTGGTCAGCCCGTCCGGTGGCTCGACGGGGTCCGCCGGCTCGGGTTCGGGCGCCGAGAGACGCTCCAGGAGCCGCCGTTGGACACTCGGCGACAGGCCGGCGTCGCCCGACAGGACGCTGTGCACGGCCCGCACGATCTCGTCCCCGCCCGCGTCCTTGGTGAGATATCCCCGCGCGCCCGCCTTCAGCGCCGGGAACAGGGACTCGTCGTCCGCGTACGTCGTGAGCACCACGACCTGCGTCCCGGGGTGTTCCGCCCGGATGCGCCGGGTCGCCTCGACGCCGTCGCAGCGGGGCATGCGCAGATCCATCAGCACCACGTCCGGGGCGAGTTCGGCGACGAGCTTCACCGCCTCGTCACCGTCCCCGGCGGCGCCCACGACCTCGATCCCCGGCAGCAGGCCGAGCAGCATCACGATGCCCTCCCGGACGACGGTCTGGTCGTCCGCCACCACGACCCGGGCAGGCCCGCCCCGCGCCTCCTCGGTCATACCGGCACCCTCAGCGTCACCACGAACCCTTCCTCGCCCGGTCCCGCGTCGAGCGACCCGCCCAGCAGCTCGGCACGCTCACGCATACCCAGCAGACCGTACCCGCCGCCCGCCTCGGTGAGTTCACCCGGCGAACCCCCCGAGTCCCGCACGTCCAGGGTCACTTCACGGGGCCCGTACGCCAGCCTCACGCTGACCTTCGCGCCACGAGCGTGCTTGCGGACGTTCGTCAGGGCCTCCTGCGCCACCCTGCGCACCGCCTGCGACGCCTCGGCCGGCAGCGCTCTGCGGTCCCCCTCGACGGTGACCTCCGCCCCGTCGGCCTGGCGGACCAGTTCGGTCAGAAACTCCTCCAGCGGTGTCAGGTCGCCTCTCAGCGCGGAAAGCGCCTGACGGGTCTCGTCCAGCCCGTCGCGAGCCATGCCGCGTGCCGCCACCACACGCTCGAGGATCTGCGTACGGTCCGCGCCCCGCTCGATCAGCAACCGGGCGGCCTCCAGGTGCACGAGCTGCGCCGAAAGGCTGTGAGCCAGTACGTCATGGATCTCCCGGGCGATACGGGCCCGCTCCGCCAAGGCCGCCGACTCCGCCTCGGCCGCTCTGGCCGCCCGTTCCTGGGCGAGCAGCCGCTGGGAGTTGCCCCGGGCCTCGGCGTCCAGTCGCAGCGCGTATCCGGCGAGGGCCATGCCCCCGACGACGACGGCGGTGGTCGGCCAGGTGTCCTCGTCGATGACGGCGAAGGCGGTGAAGCCGACCGAGGCCACCGGCAGAGCGGCCGCGAGAGGCAGTCGCTCCAGCGCCACAATGGCGCACCCGCACAGCAGGACGGTCGCCGGAGAGTGGAAGCCCACGGCCCTGGCTCCGCCCGCGAGCCCCAGCAGCAGGAGGACGAGCCCGAGCGAGGGCCACAGTCGGTGCTGGAGCGTCGTCCGGAACAACGCCCAGGCGAGCCCGCCGGCCACGAGCACTCCGACGCCCCCGACGACCACGGCCCAGCCGTGGGCCCGGCTGTCCTGGAAGGCGCTCCACAGCAGCGCGCCGAGCACCAGCAGTCGCACGGCCCAGGCCAGCAGCCGCCTGGGCCGCGAGGTCTCCTTGCGGCCCAGCGCCTCGCGAGAGGGCCAGCGTGTCCAGACGTTCTCCGTCACACGCGCTCCTTCCACGCGGACCGGGGCACGTCCCACGCGGACCGGGGCACGTCGTCACCGTACGCCGCGCCGCGTGCGGCAGCCGCCCCGTGCAGAGCGCTCACGCGGCGCGTCAGGACCCCGGACCGGACCAGCAGGGTGGCCGCGAGTGCCAGGAGCAGGGCCGAGCTGTCCTGGTGGACGCCCAACACGGCGCCCAGGGCGAAGAGACCCACGCGCAGTGCTATCCCGACGCCCCAGACGAGCGCGCTCGCCTTGGTGCTCCTGCTCCACACCGCGCCGTCCGGCTCCACCCATATCCGGGTGGTCCAGGCCCAGCCGGCTCCCATGGCCACGCCCACGATCAGCTCGGCGCCGAGCACCAGGGCCGACGCGGTGTGGTGGTGGGCGTCGAGAAGACCGGGTTCACGCAGAGCCACGACGGCCAGGATCCCGGGCAGGATCCACCACCGCCGGTCCGTGTCGAGGCGGCTCGCACGGAACTGCCTCACGATCACCACTACGACCACGGCCACGATCAGCAGCGCGTCGACAAGCCCGGACATCACAGCCTCCGCCAGCGGGAAGGGGGTACCGGCAGCGGGCGCTGCCGACGCCTTCGACGCTACGGAATCGCGCAGGTCAGCAGATCGGCGCGAGGTGGAACACGGGTGGATCTCCGCGGGGCGGGGTCCTCCACCCATGGGTGGAGTCACCCCCGGAACACCCCGGCCGATCCCAGCCGATCTCAGCCGGTCCCAGTCGAGGCCGGCCGGTCCCAGTCGAGGCCGGCCGAGCCCGGCCGGCCTCGGTCGACCTGGCCTGACCCGAGCACGACTCCCACGCCCGGGCCGGGCCATGCCGCTCCACCGCTCCAGCCCGTCGATCCGCCCGCGATGCCCCAGGCGGAGCGCACCGGCTACGCGTCGATGCGTGACCGGTCCAGCGTCGCCGCCGAGCTGGAGATGAATTCCTTGCGGGGTGCCACGTCGTTGCCCATGAGCAGGTCGAACACCTGCTCGGCCGCCTCGAGGTCGGACAGGTTGATACGGCGCAGGGTGCGGTGACGGGGGTCCATCGTCGTCTCGGCCAGCTGGTCGGCGTCCATCTCACCGAGACCCTTGTAGCGCTGGATGGAGTCCTTGTACCGGACACCCTTGCTCTGGAATTCCATGAGCTTGTCGCGCAGCTCACGGTCCGAGTACGTGTACACGTACTTGTCCTGGCCCCGCTTCGGCTGGACCAGTTCGATGCGGTGCAGCGGGGGCACCGCGGCGAACACCCGGCCAGCCTCGACCATGGGTCGCATGTAGCGCTGGAACAGGGTGAGCAGCAGGCACCGAATGTGGGAGCCGTCGACATCGGCGTCGGTCATCATGATGATCTTGCCGTAGCGGGCGGCGTCGATGTCGAAGGTCCGCCCGGAGCCGGCCCCTATGACCTGGATGATCGCGCCGCACTCGGCGTTCTTCAGCATGTCGGTGACGGACGACTTCTGGACGTTGAGGATCTTGCCCCGGATCGGCAGCAGCGCCTGGAACTCGGAGTTCCGGGCGAGCTTCGCCGTACCGAGAGCGGAGTCGCCCTCGACGATGAACAGCTCGCTGCGGTCGACGTCGTCACTGCGGCAGTCGGCGAGCTTGGCGGGCAGCGACGATGACTCCAGGGCCGTCTTGCGGCGCTGCGCGTCCTTGTGCTGGCGGGCGGCGATACGCGTGCGTGCCGCGGCGACCGCCTTCTCCATGACGACCCGGGCCTGCGCCGCCGCGTCCCGCTTGGTGGACGTCAGGAACGCCTTGAGTTCCTTGGCGATCACGGTGTTCACGATGCGGCGGGCGGCCGAGGTGCCGAGCACCTCCTTGGTCTGGCCCTCGAACTGCGGCTCGGCGAGGCGGACGGTGACGACGGCGGTCAGGCCCTCCAGGGCGTCGTCCTTGACGATGTCGTCCTCGGCGACACGCAGCAGCTTCTTGGCACGCAGCACCTCGTTCATGGTGCTGGCCACAGCCGTCTCGAAGCCCGCGACGTGTGTACCGCCCTTGGGGGTGGCGATGATGTTCACGAACGACTTCAGGTTCGTGTCGTAGCCCGTGCCCCACCGCATCGCGACATCCACGTCGAGCTCACGGGTGACCTGGGTCGGCGTCATCTGGCCGTGCTCGTCCAGGACCGGGACGGTCTCCCTGAACGTGCCCTGGCCGGTCAGGCGGAGGACGTCGCAGACGGCCTTGTCGGTGGCCAGGTACTCGCAGAACTCGCTGATGCCGCCGTCGAAGCGGAAGGACTCCTCACCCTTGCTGCCGCCCTCGCCCAGGCCGTACTCGTCGCGGACGACGATGGTCAGGCCCGGCACCAGGAACGCGGTCTGGCGGGCGCGCTGGTGGAGGTGCTCCAAGGAGAGCTTGGCGTCCTTGAGGAAGATCTGGCGGTCGGCCCAGTAGCGCACGCGCGTGCCGGTGCGGGTCCTGGCGATCCTCTTGGCCTTGCGCAGGCCGGCCTGGGAGTCGAACTTGGCGTCGGGGCCGTCCGCGGCGAAGGCGCCGGGGACGCCTCTGCGGAAGCTGATCGCGTGCGTGTTGCCGTTGCGGTCCACCTCGACGTCGAGGCGGGCGGACAGGGCGTTCACGACGGAGGCACCGACACCGTGCAGACCTCCGGAGGCGGCGTAGGACCCACCGCCGAACTTGCCGCCGGCGTGCAGCTTGGTCATCACGACCTCGACGCCGGAGAGGCCGGTCTTGGGCTCGACGTCGACGGGGATGCCTCGGCCGTTGTCACGCACCTCGACCGAGGCGTCGTCGTGGAGGATCACCTCGATGTGGTCGCAATAGCCACCGAGAGCCTCGTCGACGGAGTTGTCGATGATCTCCCACAGGCAGTGCATCAGACCACGGCTGTCGGTCGACCCGATGTACATGCCCGGACGCTTCCGCACGGCCTCGAGCCCCTCGAGGACGAGCAGGTGCCGCGCGGTGTAGTTGGAACCGTCCCGGTCTGCTCCTGCCAGCAGAGCTGTGGACGGCACGGACGTTTCGGCGGTCACGCGGTTCGCTCCTCGCTGAATTTCAGGTGGGGCCCTTCTGGGTAAGGGCGCGGCATCATTCGCCGCCAAGAGGGTACCGAGGCCTGGTAGAGCCGTTGTCACGCCACCCTCGTCTGAACTCAGACTAGTCCAGAGTCGCATGGGTGTTCGATCCCTCGATGGAGTGAAGTACATATCACGTTCCCTTCGACGCATGAACCATTTAGGCTCCGGGCACGTCCTCATGAACAAACCGGCAACCCAGCCGGGAGGACCGAACCATGACCGACAGCGCGAAACCGTAAGCACCACAGACACGCAATACGGCACATTCGCCGCCAAACCGGCAGCAGACGGCCACCTCGAAAGATTTTTTTTCGAGGAAAAGCCACGAGCGGGAACGTTTTGGGGCTGGTTGGATGTTGACCCTGGTACGACAGCTCGTCGAGCTAGAGAAGAGGCGACGTGACTACTGTTCTGACCCCCGCGAGCCCGCTGACGGCCGCTGACCGCTGCGACCGCTGCGGCGCCCAGGCGTACGTACGCGTCGTCCTGCTCAGCGGCGGAGAACTGCTCTTCTGCGCCCACCACGGCCGCAAGTTCGAGCCGGAGCTCAAGAAGATCGCCGCTGAGATACAGGACGAGACGGAGCGGCTCACCGTTCCTGCATCCGCCTCCGAAGAAGAGCGCTGATTCGCGTCCACGACGAGCGAGGACCGGCACAGGCCGGTACGCGGCGGCGGCCCCTGGACACCAGGGGCCGCCGCCCGTTCTCGTACCGTGAAGCCCTGCCTCACGGCAGACGGAACACTCAGGCGCCGCCAGGAGCCGCGACAGCGCCCGAACGGGCCGCTGAAGCGGCCTGAGGCGTCGCGAGAGCCCCCGCGGGCGCGGCACTCGACGCGAGTACCCGCATGACGTCCGAGACGCGCGTGTAGACGCCTGGGCTCTCCGCCCGTCCGCAGCCGCTGCCCCAGGACACCAGCCCGATCAGCCGACCCTGAGCGACCAGCGGTCCACCGCTGTCTCCCTGGCAGGAGTCACGGCCGCCCCGCTGCTCGCCGGCGCACACCATGCTCGCCGCGAGGTAGGTGCCGTCGGCCGAGGCGGGATAGGCCCGCTCGCAGAGCGCATCGGCCAGCACATGCACCGGGGCGGCCCGCAGGCTGTGCGCGTAGGCCCCGTACCCCGTGGTGTCGCCCCATCCGTAGACCGCGGCTCCGGTACCGGGCGCGTAGGCCGGATCCCCCGCGGCGGCCATGGGGATGACCGCAGCCTCCGGCAGTGCCTCGGCAAGGGTGAGTACGGCGAAGTCGCCCGCGTTGCTGGAACTGTCGTAGTGCGGGTTCACCCAGGTACTCCGCACGGCGATCTCCCGGCCTGTGTCCGTGTACAGGTCTGTACGGCCCGCGATGACCTTCAGATCGCGTACCCGCTCCGGCGGCGCTCCCAGAGCGTCCTCGCCCAGACAGTGGGCCGCCGTGAGGACAGTGGTCGAGCCGACCGCCACACCGCCGCAGAACTGCCCCGACCGCGTACCTCCGAACCGGTCACGGCTGGACAGTGCGACCGTCCAGGGGCTTTGCGAGACATCGACGGGAAAGCCGCCCACGACGCCGTCGGAGGCTGCCGGGGCGGCCGACAGCAAAGGTATGGCGGCCACCGCGGCCGCGAGAATCAACGGCCGGGTCAGCGCCCGGACCAGGGGACGACGCATACACGCTCCTCACACTGAAGTGATCGATGGACACCCAGAGTGATTCAGCGGACGGCACCCCGCACCCGCGCGCCCACGCCGAAGGCCCGGCTCCCCTGACGGGAGGCCGGGCCTTCGGCGTCGTACGACAGCGACCTAGTCGAGGTAGTCGCGCAGCACCTGCGAACGCGACGGGTGACGCAGCTTCGACATGGTCTTGGACTCGATCTGGCGGATGCGCTCACGCGTGACGCCGTACACCTTGCCGATCTCGTCGAGGGTCTTCGGCTGACCGTCGGTGAGACCGAACCGCATGGAGACGACGCCGGCCTCGCGCTCGGAGAGCGTGTCGAGGACGGAGTGCAGCTGTTCCTGGAGCAGGGTGAAGCTGACCGCGTCGGCCGGGACGACGGCCTCGGAGTCCTCGATGAGGTCACCGAACTCGCTGTCACCGTCCTCACCCAGCGGGGTGTGGAGGGAGATCGGCTCACGGCCGTACTTCTGGACCTCGATGACCTTCTCCGGGGTCATGTCGAGTTCCTTGGCCAGCTCCTCCGGGGTGGGCTCGCGGCCCAGGTCCTGGAGCATCTGGCGCTGCACGCGCGCGAGCTTGTTGATGACCTCGACCATGTGCACCGGGATACGGATGGTGCGGGCCTGGTCGGCCATGGCGCGGGTGATCGCCTGACGGATCCACCAGGTGGCGTACGTGGAGAACTTGTAGCCCTTGGTGTAGTCGAACTTCTCGACCGCGCGGATCAGACCGAGGTTGCCCTCTTGGATGAGGTCCAGGAAGAGCATGCCGCGGCCGGTGTAGCGCTTGGCCAGGGAGACCACCAGACGGAGGTTGGCCTCCAGGAGGTGGTTCTTGGCGCGGCGGCCGTCCTCGGCGATGATCTCGAGCTCGCGCTTGAGCTTCGGGGCGAGCTTGTCGGCGTTGGCCAGCTTGTCCTCGGCGAACAGACCGGCCTCGATGCGCTTGGCGAGCTCGACCTCCTGCTCGGCGTTGAGCAGGGGGACCTTGCCGATCTGCTTGAGGTAGTCCTTGACCGGGTCGGCCGTGGCGCCCGCCGCCGCGACCTGCTGGGCCGGCGCGTCGTCCTCGTCCTCGTCGGAGAGGACGAAGCCCGCGCTCTCGGTGCCCTCCGGCTCGTCGCCGCCCTTGGGAGCGTCCTCGAGGACCTCGTCCTCGACCAGCTCGGCGTCGTCCTTCTTGGCGGCGGTCTTCTTGGCCGCCGTCTTCTTGGCGGGGGCGGCCTTCTTCGCGACAGCCTTCTTGGCGGTCGTCGTCTTCTTGGCAGCCGCCTTCTTGGCGGGGGCGGCGTCGTCTGCGGGATCGTCCACAGCGGGGGCGGCCGGGGCAGCCGTCGTGGAGGCGGTGGCCTTCCTCGTCGTCACCGTCTTCGCCGCCACTGTCTTGGTGGCGGTGCGCTTGGCCGGACTCTTCGCTGCGACGCTCTTTCGGGTGCGCTTGGGCTCCGCGGCACTGACCATCAGCGTCACACCCTCTTCCTCGAGGATCTGGTTGAGGCTGCGCAGTACGTTCTTCCACTGAGTGGCCGGAATCTGGTCAGCTTCGAAGGCCCGACGCACATCGTCGCCGGCGATCTGCCCCTCAGCCTTTCCCCGCTCAATGAGCGCCATGACAGAGACGGACTCGGCGATCTCCGGCGGGAGCGTACGGGATGTGCTGGCCGACACGAACAACCTCTCGGAACGTTGGAAAACGGCTTCCGGCCCCGTCCACGACGGACAGGAGCCGACCACCGGCGCCTGGGGGTGGGCCGACGGTGCGGGCGGGGGCCGGGAAGATTCACAGCGCCGTGAACGGCGTCCGTATTCCCTCCTCGACTGTCACCTCTTAGGTCATCGCGTTGTTCCCAAGAGCGTTACGCCCAATCTTCGTGGCCCGAGTCACACCCCGTAAGTTCCCAAAAATGGGCATACCTGAACACGTGCGGGCACCTGCGGCACCCGTGCCCGTTCTGCGCCTCTCCAGGCGATCTTTCCGGTGACCCTTCCGGCGATCTCTCCGGCAATACGCCTGGCGATCTTTCCGGCGACCTCACGTCACGACACGCCGTCGGACCCCACGGCCCCGGGACGGGTTCCGCGGGGTCCGACGGTGGGCGGGGAGCCGGCCGGGGATGACGCAGGAGGGGGGAGGCACCCCCGGGCCGTACCACCCGCGGAGTGCGGTCAGTGCTCGCGCGGCGCCGGCACGACTCGCTCCACCTCGGGGTGGACGGTCAGCAGCTGGCGCATGGCGGTCTCGGCGGCCATGCCGTCGGCCGCGGCCAGGGCGTCGACGATCCTGCCGTGGTGCGCCAGCGACACCTCGTTCGGCCGGTCGCAGCCCGTGACGGGGCCGCCCGAGACCTGGAGGGCCGCCGACACGATCCCCGAGAGGTGCTCCAGCATGCGGTTTCCCGCGATCTGGATGAGCAGCGTGTGGAACTCCGCGTCGGCCCGGGAGTACGTGAGCGCGTCACCCTGCGCCATGGCGTGGCCCATGATCTCGACCATGTCACCGAGCCGCTGCTGGATGTCCTCACGGCCGTGCCCGGCAGCGAGACGGGCTGCCAGCGGCTCGATCGTCCAGCGCAGCTCGCTCAGCTCGCGCCGCTGGTCGTCGCGCTGCGGACCGAAGGCCCGCCACTCGATGATGTCGGGGTCCAGGAGGTTCCAGTCACTGACGGGACGCACACGCGTGCCGACGTTCGGCCGGGCACTGACCAGGCCCTTGGCCTCCAGGACGCGGAGCGACTCACGGACGACGGTGCGGGACACCTCGAAACGCTGGCCGATCTCCTCGGGCACCAGCGGGCGGTCGGCCCCCAGGTCACCCGAGACGATCATCTGGCCCAGCTGCTGGACGAGTTGGCCGTGCAGTCCGCGTCCGCGGTTGCCCGCGCTGCGCCGGCCCACGCGGCCCAGCTCGGGATCCACGCCCTCCCACACGGGAGCTCCGACGCGGTCGACGGCGGGCGCGTCGGCGTAGGGGTAGCGGTCGAGTTCGCCCGGGCCGGCCAGACCGGAGTCGGCGGAGCGGGCGGCGGTCATCATGGTGTGCGCAAGGGTACTCACGGATCCTTTGTCGGCGCCGCTCCCAACTCCCTTGAGGTCTTTGGTGAAAAGCACACGAAAGGGTGATCGCTCACACCGTCGCAATTGACGCCTTATCGGAAAGAAATGGGCGTTCTCCGGGGAGTTGCGCACATGACCGAAACATATGGTTGCGGACGGTCGTCACCGGGCCCTGCTCCGTAGGGTCGTGAGCAGGTACGCGCAGAACAGCACGATGAGCCACAACGCCAGTGCCCAGCCCACGGGTTGACCGACCAGACGCAGCGCGGCGGACACGTAGCGCTCACCGCCGAAGGGCCACTGCACCAGGAGCACCTCGCGCAAACGCAGCGAGAAGCCCGTCGCGGTCCGCACGGATGCGCTCCCCACGGCCTCTTGTGCGAGGGGTGTGACGGCGACCGGTACGGCGAGCACCGCCGCGAGTCCGGCCGTGGTGGATCGGAAGACACCCGCGGCCAGGACACCGGCCCAGGCGCAGCCGACCACGAGACCGAGCCAACTCGCGCTCAACGGAAGCCACTCCGCCGGAACTTTCACGAACTCCCGACCGTAGAGGAGATAGAGCACTTCGGCGTTGCAGCCCACCGTGAGGAAGGCCAGCATCAGCGCGGTGAACGCGGCGACGAGAAGCTTCGCGGTGAGCATGCCCAGCCTCCGGGGCACGGTGCCGCGGTCCGCGGCCAGGGCGGGGTGGCGGAACTCGTCCCCGAAGGCGAGCGCGCCGAGCAGCCCCGCTCCGAGCGCCGCCGGTGGCAGCGGCAGCTCCACGGGCCACGCGGACAGCAGCCGCGCCTGCGGGGTGTGGCCGAGACGGGCGAGGAACACCGCGGTGAGGGCGGAGACGATCAGCACGGCGGCGCCGGTCAGGAAGCCGGTGCTGATGCCGGCGGCACGGCGGAGTTCGTAGCGCAGGGGGCGAAGCGGGCTGGGGGCGGAGCGGACGGAGATGGGGGGTGGCAGGGCGGACGGGTCGTCGCAGGGTCGGAAGGCGGGGACACGGTGCGACTGACGCTGTGACTGCTCGGGCGGAGCGGTGTCGACCGGGGGTGCGGGTGGGGTCGGGCTGCCGGTCGGGCCGTCGGCCTCGGGATCGGCGGCGGGATCGACGCAGGGATCAGCGCTGAAGTCGGCGTCGGGATCGGCGCCGGTGGGGTCATCAGTCGTTTCGGGCTCTTCGAGTTCTTCGAGTTCTTCGAGTCCTTCGAGTCCTTCGAGTCCTTCGAGTTCGTCAGGTGACTGACGGTCGTCCGCGGCAGCGGCAGGTGCGGCGATCGGTGCATCGAGAAGCTCGGGATCGGTGAGGGCGATGTCCGGGGTGCTGCTGGTGTCAGCAGTCGTCGACGCGGCACCGGGCGGGCGCTCGGCTTCGGTGGACGGCGTGCCGTCGGTGGGGGCGGACTCGCCGGGCTCGGGCGGCGCGATGAGACGTCCGGGCTCTTCGCCGGGCAAGGCCGGGGCGACCGCGACAGAAGCTTCGTCGCCTCCGCGCTCCAGCCGATCGTCGTCGGCGCCCTCCGGACATTCGAGGCCCGACGCAGAAGCCTCGGCCTGGCACCCCGGGTCCCGCCCCCCGGCCGAGAGGCCGGGCCCGCCCTCCTCCCTCCCCTCGACGGCCGCGCCACTCGCCCCCATGTCACCGGTCTCATCGGCGAGTTGGTGGATGAGGATGCCGTGGCGGAACGCCGTCTCTCCCACGTGCGCGCACGTACTGCCGTACACCGAAAGCCGGTTGCCGTCCTCATGGACGACCTCGACGGAGCAGCGCGCGGTCCGGGCCTCCTTGGCGAGCAGGGCGGCCAAGCGGGCGGCGTGCGGGCTGCGGACGGCCACGCGGGGGCGCAGCCGGGTGCGGGCGAAGTCGGCGGCCTCCTGGTCGGCGACGAGCCTGCCCCCCTCCAGGGTGACGACCCGATCGGCTGTGCGGGCGGCCTCCTTGGGATCGGCCGTGGTCGTCAGGACCGCGCCTCCCTGGTCCGCGTGGGCGCGCAGCGTGCTGTGCAGCCAACGGATTTCGCGTGCCGACAGGCCTGTCGCCGGAGCGTCCAGCACCAGGGTGTGCGGGTCCGCGAGAAGGGCACAGGCGAGACCCAGCCGCCGGTCCATGCCGCGAGAGAGTGTGCCGAGGCGCTCGTCGCGCAGGCTGACCAGACCGACGACCTCAAGGACTTCGTCCGCCCGCCGGACCGGAACGCCCGTGGCCGCGCACAGCATGCGCAGATGACCGCGGACGGTGCGGGACGGATGCCCCGGTACGTCGCCCAGGAGGACGCCGACCTCACGGGAGGGGTGCGCGATGCGATGCAGAGGGCGACCTCTGAAGTAGGTGAGACCACGCCCCTGTTGGAGTTCGAGCATGAGTCTCAGCACCGTGGTTTTGCCCGCGCCCGGAGCTCCGAGCAGCACGGTGACGCGGCCCGCGCGCGCCTCGAAGGAGACGTCGTCGATGGCGGGCGGAAGCGCCTTGCGGGGATTGCTGGTCAGTCCGAAGGCCTGGATCACCTGTAGCAAGATAGCGCGCTATGTCCGGTTTTACCGGTCACCGCACGGCTGGCGACACAGGCGTGATCAACACGTCCTTCCACAGGCGGCTTCGACGGCTCCCCGTCACACCTCGGGCCGCAGCATCGGGGGGTTGAGCAAGGTCGCGCCCCCGGCGCGGAAGAGCTGGGCGGGGCGGCCGCCCTGACGTGTGGTGGTGCCGCCGGTCGGAACCAGGAAGCCCGGCGTTCCCGTCACCTTGCGGTGGAAGTTGCGCGGGTCGAGCGCCACGCCCCACACCGCTTCGTAGACGCGTCGCAGCTCGCCGACCGTGAACTCGGTGGGGCAGAACGCGGTGGCCAGCGACGAGTACTCGATCTTGGAGCGGGCTCGCTCCACACCGTCCGCGAGGATCTGCGCATGGTCGAAGGCCAGGGGGGTGACGGGTTCGCCGTCACGGCCGTATCCACCCTGCTGGAGCAGTTCCTCCACCGGCGCCCAGCGCGCGTTGCTGGCGTCGCCGCCGGCCCGTGGAGCGGGGAGGTCCGGGGCGAGCGCGAGGTGGGCGACGCTGACGACGCGCATCCGGGGATCGCGCTTGGGGTCGCCGTACGTGGCGAGCTGTTCCAGGTGGGCGCCGTAGTCCTGGGCCGGGGCGGAGGGCTCGTGGGCGCGCAGTCCGGTCTCCTCGGCCAGTTCGCGCGCCGCGGCCTGGGAGAGGTCCTCGTCGGCCCGTACGAAGCCTCCGGGCAGCGCCCACCGTCCCTGGAACGGCGACTCGCCCCTGCGCACCGCCAGCGCGCACAGGGCATGGCGGCGCACGGTCAGCACGACCAGGTCCACGGTGACGGCGAAGGGCGGAAAGGCTGACGGGTCGTAGGGCATGCGGCGATCATAGTCGTCTTCCTGACGATAAACACTCCCTCCGTCGGACCCTTCGCCGGCTGATCCACTCCGGTTCGGCGGGGCTGCGACCGTTCTGTCCGGCTCCCCTCGAAAGCGGCGTCCTACGAGGTCACGCTCCCAATTGCAGTCCGTCGACCGCCTCCTCGACCATGGCGAGCCCGAGTCGGCTGACCCGTACCGAGAAGGGAGCGCCCGCGATGCGCAGGCCGGTCAGGACGATCTCACCCAGGGGTGCGCTGTGGAGCGGGCGCAGGGTGACCGTGCCGGCCGGGGCGTCGGGCCGGATGCCGGCCGGCGTGGTCAGCAGCAGCACCCCGGCGGCCGCGGCGGTGGCGGCGGGCCGACAGGCCGCCGGGTGGGGCAGGGGGGCGCTGCCCTCGGTGCGCTGCTGTCCCGCGTACATCTCCGGGAGGCGGTGGTCGAAGGCCTCGGCCGCCGCCAGCACGCCACGCAGCAGCGCACCGGCCTCCTTCTCGTAGCCGGCGGCCGCCATACCTGCCACGGCGATCGCCGTCTCGTGCACCCGTACGGTGCCGCTGCGATGGCCGAAGGGGTTGTGGCCGGCTTCCTTCGCTCCCAGTCCCCGCAGGCCCCAGCCCGAGTCCATGACGGGGCTGCCGAGCAGCCGGGCGAGCTGTTCGGTGCGCACCTTGTCGAGCAGTCCGGGGGCCAGTTCGCCACCGCCGAGCAGGCCGGTGTCGAGCAGGTGGGCCATGGTGGCGCAGAGGTGGGGCACCAGCCGCCCGTCCGGGGTCCGTGCGGCCACGGGCCGGCCGCCGCCCGGGTCGTCGATCCAGAAGTCCTGCCGGAACCGGGCCCGCAGAGCCAGCGCCCACTCCCGCAGCCCGCCGCCGCCGGGTCTGCCGTAGGCATCGAGGAGATCGGCGCCGAGCAGGGCCGCACGGTGGGCGTGGGCCTGTGTCTCGCAGCGGAGCGGTCCGCCCGGCTGGGGATCGCGCAGATAGGGGCTGTCGCCGACTGCGGCCAGCAGCCATGTCAGGCAGCGCTCGGCCACCGGCAGCAGTTCCTCCGTCTCCTGCTCGGGCAGGCCCCATCGGCGGGCCTCGGCGAGCAGCACCGGGAAGAGCAGGGTGGCCTCCGTGCCGGTGCAGCTCGGCGGCAGGTGCGCGCCCGCGTCCCGGCGTGGGCCGGGGATCATGCCGGAGCGCGGTCCCTGGCCCGTGACCTGGGTGCGGGCGAGGACGCGCAGCGTTCCCGCGGCGAGCCGGGTGCCGAGGGGCAGCGTCATCCGGGACGCGGCGAGCGCCTCGGCGGGGGCCAGGCCGCAGCGCCAGGGAGCCCCGGCCGCCAGGTGTGTGTCCGTCGGGTGGGCGGGGTCGCGCACCAGCAGGGCCTGGAGGTCCTCGACGCTCGTGGCCAGGAGTGGGCCGACGCGCGGATCGTCGCCCGTGGCCTGTGCGGGAGCAAGGGGGCTCGTGGCTGCGCGGCCCACGGCCCGGGCCGGGCCCGCGCCCTCCAGGCGGGCCTTCAGTTCCACGGAGACGCTGCCACCGGGAGGCAGTTCGAATTCCCAGCGGAGCAGTCCCGCGGAGGCGAGCGCGTCGGCAGGTGGCGGAGTGGCGGTGACGCACGAGGTTCCGGTGGCGCCCGTCCAGCGCAGGCCGGAGTCGTGGACGCTGGCGGGCAGTTCGGGGCCGACGGTGCCCGACGCGATCGCCCCGAGATCGGCGAGGTCCGTGCCGAGAGCCACCTCGACCGGGAGCCGCAGGGGCCGGGTGGCGGCGCTCTGCAAGGTGATCCGCTCCGTGCCGTCCGCGGAGCGGGTCCGCTCGACGACGACATCCGGGTCCGGGCCGCCGTGCGGGGTGACGCGCAGCGTACCGGTGAAGCGGGCCCGGTCGGCCGAGGTCATCCGGGCCTGGACCACCAGCGGTTCCCGTCCGGCCACCCGCACCTGGCAGCGCGACAGGACGCGTCGGCCCGCGCGATAGATCCCTTCCAGTCCGCGTCCGGTCAACTGACCCTGCTCCGTGGAGATGGCGAGGCCCGGCAGGGCGACACAGATCATGGCCGTGTGGGCGGGTGGCAGACCGGCGGAGCGCTGCGGCACCGCGGGCGCCACCGGTGGGGCGGCTCCTCTCGGCGAAGGGGACGGGCGCCGCGGCGGGCCGAGGGGTGGCACCGGCATGCCGGGGCTGGAGCGTTCGTCGGCGGCGGAGCGTTCGTCGGCGATGGAGGGCGGAGTCGGCTGATGCATGTGACGTCTTCGGCTCTCTGTGCGCCTCGGGCAGGGTCGTCGCCGGACGGGGGACCCGGCCGACAGGTGCGCTGTGGCGGCACGTCCCGCGCAGGTGTACCGCCACTCAGGTGAACGGGCGGGGCTCCCCCAGGTCACGCCCCTGATCGAGGCGCCCCACCGAATGGCGGCGCCACGAGTGGGCGCTCACCCCTCGTCCTGGCCGCCGTCGCCGTCGGACCGCACCCCCTCGCGGTGGCCGCCCCGGCGGTGCACGGAGGGCTTCGCCTCTGTGCGCGGGCGCGAACGACCCCGGCTCGGTGTGCCGGGACGCGTGGTGCCGGTCGTCGGCGTGTGCGGTTCCGGCCGGAGCACGCGCGCTGCCGCCGCGCCCGGCTCCCGATCCCGGCCTTCCACACCCGCCGGGCGTGGCAGACCGCTGGTGGCACGGGCCGGCCCCGGACGTCGACGCCGTCGGCCGGCCGGCGCCGGCGCCGGCGTCGGCGTCGACGAGGGCAGGGGCCCGGGCATCGGCACCTGTTCCTCCGGGACGTCGGCCCCTTCGCAGGGCTCGTCGGCACTGGTGTCCCCGTCCGGTGCGCCGCCACCGGTCGCCTCACCGCTCTTGCCGGAGTCCGCCCCGCGTCCTGTCCGCTCGGAGCGCAGGCAGCGTCGTACCGACTCCGGGTCCAGGCCCTCGTTGCAGGCCTGGTGGAGGAGGCGGGCGAAGAGATACCCGGGGTCCGCGCCCAAAGCCATGGCCAGCGCCTCCCTGGCCTCCAATTCGTCGCCGCTGGACCAGGCGACCCAGCCGGCGAGGGTGAGCGGGGCGGCCGCGTGTTCGCCGTACGGCCCGACACAGCGGCGTGCCAAGGCTCGCCAGAGGCGCAGGGCGAGAGGGGCCTCGTCGCCCTCCATCCACTCGGCGGCGCGGTCGCGCGTCACGCGGTCCTGAAGGCCCAGGATCAGCGTCGCGGCTTCGTCGGCCCCGAGCAGTTCATCGTCCCGGCCGTCCGAAAGGAGTGCGCCGGACACGACGGGCGCCTTTGCGAAGCGCCGCATGAGGCGGGCGGCCAGTTCGAGGGTCTCGTCGGCCACCGCCGCGCGACGCACGTCGTCGAGGATCCTGGGAATCAGCGCCATGCCCGCGGCGTCCAGTGCGACTTCCTGCGCCAGTGCCTCGCCGGTCTCCAGGGGCTGCAAACGGGCCCGCAACTCGCGCAGGGTGCCCCGGACCTGGATGCCGGCGTAGGTGGCCGCCGCGGCCAGCACGGAGGTGCCGGGCAGCCCCATGGCCACGCCCTCGGCCGGGCAACAGCCCTTCTTGGCACAGCAGTACGACCAGAAGCGGCCGTCGGAGATGCACAGCGCCTCGATCACGGGGACGTCGAGGTTCCCGCAGGCGACGCGCAGCAGCCGGGCCAGTGGCTCCAGCCGCTGCATGACCTGACGTCCCGTCTCGGCGTTCGCCGGCTCCTGGCAGACGTAGGCGACCATCTGTGCGGCGCGGTTGCCTCGTCGTTCGCTGCCCTTCACCAGGCCCTCCGCGAGTTGCTGGGCGACGTCGGCCCAGTCGTCGGGGTTCGCGGGGATCCCGAGCCTGGCCCGCCCGCCGAACCGGCCCCGTCCGCCCCGGTCGTCCAGGGCGACCAGGACGATGCTGTCCTCCGGCCGGTACCCGAGCAGGTAGGGCAGCGCGTCGGCCAGCTCGGCAGGGGTGCGCAGGGTGACCTGGTGGACGGCGGGGCCGCCGTCGTAGGGGGTGTTCGCGTCGTACAGGGTGCGGCTCATGTAGGCCATGGGTTCGTCGCCCGTGGGCGGATCACCGTAGGCGGGCTCGCCACCTTGCGACCCATGGCCTTCTCGACCGCCGTGTCCCTCGTGGCCGTATCCCTCGCGGCCGTGTCCATGACCGCCCTGTCCGTGGCTGCTGCCGTGTCCGCGACTGCCATG
This sequence comes from Streptomyces phaeofaciens, assembly GCF_014648915.1. GTDB lineage: Bacteria > Actinomycetota > Actinomycetes > Streptomycetales > Streptomycetaceae > Streptomyces > Streptomyces phaeofaciens. The sequence goes on from NZ_BMSA01000020.1 coordinate 117,047, forward strand.
TCCACCATCGGCGGATCCACCATTACCGGATCCCCCGTTGCCGGATCCAACACTGCCGTCCTGCCCGTCCCGCCCGGTGATGTCGCCGTTTTCGGAGGGTCCAGTCGTTTCGCTGTGATTCGTCATGCGCTGACGATCTCGCGGATCGCGAGCTTCCGCTCAGGCCTGTGGATAACTCTGATCAGGGCCACGCCAAACGGACGGAACGGGCACCGGCCGCGACCGGATTGTCAGTGCCGTCCTGTTGTATGGAGCCATGGAGCACACGAGCAACGCGGATCTCCGGGCGGACGCCGACACCGTCCTCGCCCGCCTCGTCGGCGACGCCACAGGCGCGGCACGGCTGCGCGAGGACCAGTGGCGGGCCATCGAGGCGCTGGTCGCCGACCGGCGCCGGGCCCTGGTCGTCCAGCGCACCGGATGGGGCAAGTCCGCGGTCTACTTCGTGGCGACCTCGCTGCTCCGGGCCCGCGGCTCCGGGCCGACCGTGATCGTCTCGCCGCTGCTCGCCCTGATGCGCAACCAGGTCGAGGCCGCGGCCCGGGCCGGTATCCACGCACGCACGATCAACTCCTCCAACACCGAGGAGTGGGAGACCGTCCAGGGCGAGATCGCGGCGGGCGAGGTGGACGTCCTGCTGGTCAGTCCCGAGCGGCTCAACAACCCGGACTTCCGCGACCAGGTGCTGCCCGCGCTGGCCGCGGCGACCGGGCTGCTCGTGGTCGACGAGGCCCACTGCATCTCCGACTGGGGCCATGACTTCCGCCCGGACTACCGCCGTCTGCGGACCATGCTCACCGATCTCCCCCCAGGGGTTCCGGTGCTCGCCACGACGGCGACCGCCAACGCGCGTGTGACGGCGGACGTGGCCGAACAGCTGGGCACGGGCGGCGCGTCGGACGCCCTGGTGCTGCGCGGCCCGCTGAACCGCGAGAGCCTCAGTCTGAGTGTGCTGCGGCTGCCGGACGCCGCGCACCGCATGGCCTGGCTCGCCGACCACCTCGACGAACTGCCGGGCTCCGGAATCGTCTACACGCTCACGGTGGCCGCCGCCGAGGAGGTCACGGCCTTCCTCCGGCAGCGCGGGCACCTGGTCGCCTCGTACACGGGCCGGACGGAGAACGCGGAACGGCAGCAGGCCGAGGAGGACCTGCTCGCCAACAAGGTCAAGGCGCTGGTCGCCACCTCGGCGCTCGGCATGGGCTTCGACAAACCCGACCTGGGTTTCGTCGTGCACCTCGGCTCGCCCTCCTCGCCCATCGCCTACTACCAGCAGGTGGGCCGTGCCGGTCGTGGCGTCGAGCATGCGGAGGTGCTCCTGCTGCCGGGCAAGGAGGACGAGGCGATCTGGGAGTACTTCGCCTCGCTCGCCTTCCCCTCGGAGGACCTGGTGCGCCGCACGCTGGACGTCCTCGGTCGCGCGCAGAAGCCGATGTCACTGCCCGCCCTCGAGCCCTTGGTGGAGCTGCGCCGCTCCCGCCTGGAGACCATGCTCAAGGTCCTCGACGTGGACGGGGCGGTGCAGCGGGTCAAGGGAGGCTGGACGGCCACGGGGCAGGCCTGGACGTACGAGACCGCGCGGTACGACTGGGTGGCGCGCCAGCGCAGGGCCGAGCAGGAGGCGATGCGGCAGTACGCGTCGACGACGGACTGCCGGATGGAGTTCCTCCAGCGCCAGCTCGACGACGAGGGAGCCCGGCCCTGCGGGCGCTGCGACAACTGCGCGGGAGCGCGCTACGGAGCCGAGACGTCCACGGCCGCGCTGGACGCCGCGCGCGTCGATCTGGGCCGTGCGGGCGTCGAGGTGGAGCCGCGCAAAATGTGGCCGACCGGCCTCCCCGCGATCGGCATGGACCTCAAGGGCCGGATCGCGGCGGGTGAACAGGCGGCGAGCGGACGAGCCTTGGGGCGCCTGTCGGACATCGGCTGGGGCAACCGGCTCCGCCCCATGCTCGCCGCGCAGGCCCCCGACGGACCTGTTCCGGACGACGTGGCGCGGGCCGTGGTGGGCGTGTTGGCCGACTGGGCGAAGGGGCCGGGCGGTTGGGCCTCCGGTGAGCCCGACGCGCAGCCGCGCCCGGTCGGTGTGGTCACCCTCCCCTCCCGCACCCGGCCTCGGCTGGTCCACTCGCTGGGCACGCGGATCGCGGAGGTCGGCCGGCTGCCGCTGCTGGGCGCGGTCGAGTACAGCGGTGATTCCTCGCCGGTCCACCGGAGCAACAGCGCCCAGCGTCTCAAGGCGCTCGACGGCATGCTGGAGGTGCCGCCGGAGCTGGCCGCCGCGCTCGCCGAGGCCCGGGGCCCCGTCCTGCTCGTGGACGACTACACCGAGACGGGCTGGACCCTGGCGGTGGCCGCCCGGATGCTGCGACGTTCCGGCGCACAGGGGGTGTTGCCGCTGGTCCTGGCCGTACAGGGCTGATCACAGCGTGTCGCCGACGCCGCCCACCGATCTGTCCCGAGGTACGGCGGCCGAGCCGGCCGACCTCCGTGCAAGGGAGACGGACGGCGACCCGCGCGTCGATGCACGCATCACCGGGTAGGGATATATGACTTGGACCGCCATATAACGGTCGGTGGCCTCAATTGCTCGTTGCCGCATCCCAGTTCGACAGGAAGAATTGGGTTCCGCTCCCCATACGGATCCCGCCCGTAGTCCGGTAGGGCTCTGCTGTGGCGTGCGCTCCCCCCGAAACCGCCCCGCCCGCTGTGGGCCGTAGCCGAAGGGAGGATCGTGACCCTCGGATTCGCTCCGTCGTCGGCAGCCTCGTTGTCGACGTCCACGTCCGCCGCCTCCGCCAACCGCCTGCTCGAACCCGCGGAGTGGTCCGCAGCAGGCATCCCGCTGCTGCGCAACCCGCGCGAAGTGGTCAGCGGGCTCCACTCACGGCATCAGCCCAGGCCGGCCACCGCCGTCGTGGCTGTCCTCGACCCGGACGAACGGGTGTGTGCCAGCGCTTCGTTCACGCGGCGTCAGGCGGCGGCGGACGGCTGGATGTTCCGCAACGCGCTGCTCGCCCAACTGCGCCGGGTCATCCCGCACGACCTCCGGCGTCGTACACCGGTGCGCACCGCCGTGCTGCTGTACTGCCGTGACGGCGACGCGCGCTGGACGGAGGAGGACGGGGCGTGGATGTGGGGCCTGCGGGACGCCTGCACCCTGCACGGGCTGCGCTGCGGGGCGTACATCACGCTGACCCGGGACGGCTGGCAGGTACTCGGCGAGGGTCGCGGGGGCCGTCGCCCTCATTCGGACTCCACTCCGGAGCCGTTCGGTCTGTCCGAGGCGCTGCCCCCGTTGCCGCGGACCGGCGGTGCCGCGTCGGAGGTTCTCCGGAGGGCTGCGGCCCGCTGAGGCCAGCGCCGGCCGGTGCGGACTTCCGTTGCCGTTGCCGCCCCCGAAGGGGCGCCGGTCGACGCCACAGCGCATCCCGCCGAGAACGACCCGGCCCGGCTGTGAAGCACAGCCGGGCGGCGGAAGTGGTGACACTGCCGACCGGGGGGCGTACGGCGTACCACCCCGGAACGGGTCTGCCCGGGAGTGAGGACACCGGGTCACGCGTGGCCTGGCGACCGCGGAACGGCGCACGCTCGACAGCACCGGAGCTTCGGCCCCGGGCAGGCCGAGACGCACGCCTGGACATCCGTCGTCCGCGCGCGCGAAGGCAGACCATGGAGGTGCCGCGGCAGCGACGCCTCCCCGGCCCCGACGTCCCCCGGGGCCTGGCGGAGCCGGCTCAGACGCCGGCGCCCAGCACCGCGTTGATCTGCTGCGGGTCTCCGCAGACGATCAGCAGGGCACCGGCACGAGCCAGGGCCAGGGGCAGGGCGGTCGCGGCGGCCGTGTCGGGACCGCCGTTGACGGCGACCACGACGACCGGGCGCGCGGACGCTCGGCCGACAGCGGCGGCATCGGCGTAGAAGACGTCGTCTCCCGCGTCGTGCTGCGCCCAGTAGGACGCCTCGCCGAAGGTCAGCTCGTGGGCGGCCCACGGGTGCTGCTCACCCGTGGTGAGCACCAGCACCTCGCTCGGGGCGCGCCCCGAGTCGAGCAGCAGGTCCACCGCCTCCTCGGCGGCGTCCAGGGCGCCGTCGACCGAGGACGGGATCAACTGGATCTGGGGAGCCGCCGCAGCGGGCGCGGCGGCGGGGGAAGCGGCCGGGGCCGAAGGCCCTGGCTTGGGCGCGGCGTCACGCGGGGCGCGCTGCGCCGGCGGCGCGGGCCGGACGGGTCCGGGACGACCGGGACGCGACGGAGCCGCGGGACGGGGGCCGGGGACGGGGCGAGGGGTCGGCGCTGTACGGCCGCTGGCCGGAGTGGCGCGGGGACCCTGGGCACTCTCGTGAATCTGAGGCTCCTCGGGAATGAGAGGCATGAGCTGTTTTTTATCAAACGTTGGTGCGGCTCGCGCCAGCGGGTGGCACATCAGTGCGAGCGGATTTGTCAGAAGTCGAAGCCCAGCTGGCCCTCGATCTCCGGAACTCTTCCGTCCGCCCAGCTGCGGGCCTTCTTGAGATGCCGCCACTGGGGCAGCGCATCAAGATACGCCCACGACAACCGGTGGTACGGGGTGGGGCCCCGCATCTCCAGTGCGGCCTTGTGCACGGGTGATGGATACCCGGCATTGTCCGCAAAACCGAAGTCTGCATGGTCGATACCCAGTTCGGCCATCATTTTGTCGCGCTGAACCTTGGCGATCACCGAGGCCGCCGCCACCGCAACGCACGAGCGGTCGCCCTTGATGACCGTACGGACCTGCCACGGGGCGCCGAGGTAGTCGTGCTTCCCGTCGAGGATCACCGCGTCGGGGCGGACCGGCAGCGCTTCCAGGGCCCGCCCGGCGGCGAGCCGCAGCGCGGCCGTCATCCCCAGTTCGTCGATCTCCTCGGGAGAGGCATGCCCCAGGGCGTACGAGGTCACCCATTTCCGCAGTATCTCGTCGAGCTCGTTGCGCCGCTTGACGGTGAGCAGCTTGGAGTCGGTGAGGCCCGCGGGAGGCCTGCGCAGTCCGGTAACCGCCGCGCAGACGGTGACGGGCCCGGCCCACGCGCCGCGGCCCACCTCGTCGACACCGGCAATGACCTTCGCTCCGGTCGTGGCGCGCAGGGAGCGCTCGACGGTGTGAGTTGGTGGTTCGTACGGCATGGCGCCCTTAGCGTACGCCGCCCGCATCCCCTCGCGACACCCGGTTCCCCCTGACCGTCCGGCCGCACCGACGGCAGCGCGCACGGGCCGTCCATCCCTGCGGGACACCGCACTCCTCATTCGCTGACGCACACCTTTGATCAGCACGCCATCACACGGGAATCGGCGCCCTGAGCGCACCGATTCACCCCTGCGGGCCTCGCCTCGGCCCGCCAATCACCCCATACCGGCACGCGACAACTCGCAGCACGAGGGCGACCCGGCAGCGTCCGTTCCGACAAGGTCACGCCAGCGAATTGTCCGAACGCGGCACGCGGCACCTGTCACGCAGCTCCACACGAAGCCCCGGCGACGCCGCGCCCGTCAGGCGGCTCCACAGCGAAGCCCCCGCGACGCCGCGCCCGTCACGCAGCCCCCGTCACCCACTCCGGCAGCGCCTCCACCTGCTCCGCCCACGCCGCCGGAGGTGCCCCGGCCTTCCCGGAGGCCAGCACGCCGCCCACGATGGCGCAGGTCGTGTCCACGTCGCCGCCCACCTGTGCGGTCGTCCAGAAGGCACCCTCGAAGTCACCGAGCGCGCGAGCGGCCGACCAGAGGGCGAAGGGGACGGTGTCATGGGCCGACGTACGCCGGCCGCAGCCGAGTACGGCCGCGACGGTGGCCGCGTCGCCGTAGTCGAGCATGTCCCGGGCCCGTCGCAGGCCGGCGCCGACGGCGCTCTTCGGGACGAGCGCGATCACGCCGTCCAGCAGCGCGGCGGCGCTCGGCGGGCCGCCCGGCGCGCCGGCCAGCGCGGCGGCCGCGGCGACGGCCATGGCCCCGACGACGGCCTCCCGGTGCTGATGCGTGGGGTAGGCGGAGATCTCGGCCTGGTGGGTGGCCTGCTCGGGGTCGTCCGCGTACCAGGCGCCGAGGGGGGCGATCCGCATGGCGGCGCCGTTGCCCCAGGAGCCCTGGCCGTTGAAGAGGGCGGCCGAGAGTTCGCGCCAGTCGGCACCCTCCCTGACCAGCCGCAGCAGGCGGTTGACCGCGGGGCCGTAGCCGCGGTCGAAGTCGTGGTGCTCGGCGAAGGAGCGGGCGAGGGCGTCCTGGTCGATGCGGTGGTGGGCCGCGAGGACGGCCACGACGGAGCAGGACATCTCCGTGTCGTCGGTCCACTGCCAGGGGCCGGGCGGCAGCTCGCGGCGCTTGAGCAGCGGGTAGTTCACCGGGACGAAGAACTGTGAGCCCAGCGCGTCACCCACCGCGAGTCCGCGCAGGCTGGCGAGGGCGCGCTCCAGGCGCCCGTCGGGAGAGGAGTCAGCGGTCATCTCTCTGCCACTCTATCCGGTGATCCCGTACGGTTCCGGATCTCGCCAGCGGTCGAAGGGCCGGTCAAGGGTGTACTTGCCGTCGTCTCCGAGAACGAGCATCCGCATCTCGGCGTTCCCCGGATTCGCCAGCGACTCGAATTCGGCGACCGTCCAGTGGAACCAGCGCATGCAGAACAGCCGCATGGCGAGGCCGTGGGTCACGATGAGGACGTTCGGCGGGTGGTCGGGGGCCTCGAAGCTGCGGAACAGGCTCTCCAGGAAGCCGCCGACCCGGTCGTAGACGTCGGCTCCGCTCTCGCCCTGGGCGAAGCGGTAGAAGAAGTGCCCGTAGGCGTCCCGGTAGGCCTTCTGGAGCTGTACGTCGTCGCGGTCCTGCCAGTTCCCCCAGTCCTGCTCGCGCAGCCGGGGCTCCTCGCGCACCCGTATGAGGTCGTCGTCGAGGTGGAAGGCCCGGAGGGTCTCATGGGTGCGCCGGTACGGCGAGACGTACACGCTGACGCGCTCGCGGCCGAGCACGTCCCGGAGCCTTTTACCGGTCTCCTCGGCCTGCTGCCTGCCGCGGTCGGTCAGGGCCAGTGCGTGGTCGGGTTCCCGCTCGTAGACGGTGTCATCAACATTGCCCGTTGATTCCCCGTGCCGGACAAGGACGATGCGCCGTGGTCGTGCCATGCCAAGACCCTAGATCGGTTCACGGCGGATCGAATACTCACCCGGCCCCCATACGGCGTAGGTCACACGGAACCCGCACCGGAAGTGACACAAACGCGCGAGCTCGAACAATCCCGCGACCGAGTCCGCATTTCATACCGTCCAGGTCGGCTCCAGCTCCACGATGTCACCGGTGAGGGAGGCGATGTCCGCCTCCGTCTGGGCGCGCAGCGCCAGCCGCTCCACCCGTTCGGTGCGGTACTTTCCGTGTTCGGCCTCGGAGCGCCACATCGACAGGACCAGGAACTCGTGGCCCGGCGCCTCGGCGAACAGTCCGCGGATCATGCCGGGCGAGCCGGCCATGGCCGGGTTCCAGACCTTCTCCTGCATGAGCGTGAAGTGCTCGGCGCGCTCCGCGTGGACCCGGCACAGGGCGACCCGCACCAGGTCGGAGTCGGTGAAGCGGGGCTCGAAGCCCGTCTTCACGTCGAAGCGGTAGTCGAACAGCCGGACCTGGGCGTCCTTGAAGGTGCCCGCCTGGGCCGCCGCCAGCCGGTCATGGGATCGAGCCATGAAGGAGTCGTAGAAGGCACGGCTCTCCCAGAAGGCGAAGACATGCGCGACCGAGGGCCGCCCCCTGCTCCAGCCCCCGCCCTGTCCCCGAAATCCCGGCTCCCCCAGAAGCCCCGCCCACTTTCGCTGTCCCCGTTCGAAACCGCGGCGGTCCACCACGGTGCAGCGAATCCACTTGACCAGCACCGCGCCATGGTAAGGCCCAGGGGCGTGGCGTCGGTCACTCTCTGGCGCAGAGCAGTCATGCCGACTGCCGGAGGCGCATGGCAGGATGGACAACCGGCCCTGATGATCGGGCAGTTCGAACGACGACAGTCGGGGATACGGGGAGGGAAGTCCGGTGAACGGCCTCAACAAGGGGATCCGCAAGGTCGAGATGGCGCTGAAGTGGGATCCGAGTCCCGCCGGGCAGCCGGCCACCGATCTGGACGTCGTGGCCGCGACCTATCTGGCGGACGATCCGCACGGCGCGCCCGCCTATGTGGTGCACTTCGACAGCCGCTCCCCCGACGGCACCATCTATCTCAACCGGGACAGCAAGGACGGCAAGGGCTTCGGCTGGGACGAGGTCATGACCCTGGAGCTGGACCGGCTGAACGCGCGGTACACGCGCGTGGTGCTGGGTGTCGTCATACAGCAGCGCCCGGCGCACCGGACGTTCGTGAGCGTGGCCAACCCGGCCTTCCGGATACGGGAGGGCTACACCGTCCTGGACGAGGGCGACTTCGGCGATGTGCTCGGTGCGACGGCGGCCACGGTCGCGGAGTTCGGGCGCGAGACCGACGGCTGGTCGTTCCACCCGGGTGTCCAGGGTTTCGAGGACGACCCGGCGACGTTCACCCGGATCATGGGCCAGGTACGCCGCTCCTGACGCGCCGAGGGCACACCGTGCGCGCCTGACGGCGCCGTGAACACACCGCGGGCGGTGGAGCCGAGAACCGGCTCCACCGCCCTGTGCCAGGTCACACGCGCCTGGCCGGCGTGACGATGATCAGCTGCAACCGCTGGTCGAGCCGCAGCCCTCGCAGATGTAGCAGGAACCGGCCCGCTGCATCTTCGTACCGCAGGAGAAGCAGAGCGGGGCGTCGGCCTGGATGCCCAGCTGCATCTCCACCAGCTCGGCGCTGGTGTGGGCCTGCTTCGGGGCGGCCTTGGCCACCTCGATCTCGGCCTTCGGCGTGGCGACGGCCTTCAGGTCCGTCTGCCGCGGGGCGGACTGGGCGAGGCCCTCGACGTCCACGTCCTCCTCCTCGAGAGTCGGCTCGTACGAACCGGTCTCCAGGTGGCGCTGACGCTCCTCGGCGGAGTGGATGCCGAGCGCGGAGCGGGTCTCGAAGGGCAGGAAGTCGAGCGCCAGGCGGCGGAAGATGTAGTCGACGATCGACTGCGCCATCCGCACGTCCGGGTCGTCCGTCATACCGGCCGGCTCGAAGCGCATGTTGGTGAACTTCGAGACGTACGTCTCCAGCGGCACGCCGTACTGGAGGCCGACGGAGACGGCGATGGAGAACGCGTCCATCATGCCCGCGAGGGTCGAACCCTGCTTCGACATCTTCAGGAAGACCTCGCCGAGACCGTCGTCCGGGTAGGAGTTGGCGGTCATGTAGCCCTCGGCGCCGCCGACCGTGAAGGACGTGGTGATGCCGGGACGGCCCTTGGGGAGACGCTTGCGGACCGGGCGGTACTCGACCACCTTCTCGACCGCGGTACGGATCGTCTCCTCGGCCTTCGCGGTGACCTCGGCCTTCTCCTTCTCCTTGGTCTTCGCGGAGAGGGGCTGGCCGACCTTGCAGTTGTCGCGGTAGATCGCGAGCGCCTTGACGCCGAGCTTCCAGGCCTCGAAGTAGATCTCCTCGACCTCCTCGACGGTCGCCGTCTCCGGCATGTTGACCGTCTTGGAGATGGCACCGGAGATCCAGGGCTGGATCGCGGCCATCATGCGGACGTGGCCCATCGGGGAGATGGCGCGCTCGCCCATGGCGCAGTCGAACACCTCGTAGTGCTCGTGCTTCAGGCCGGGGGCGTCGATCACATTGCCGTTGTCGGCGATGTGGGCGACGATCGCCTCGATCTGCTCCTCCTGGTAACCCAGGCGGCGCAGGGCCTGCGGGACGGTGCCGTTGACGATCTGCATCGAGCCGCCGCCGACCAGCTTCTTGAACTTGACCAGGGCGAGGTCGGGCTCGACACCGGTGGTGTCGCAGGACATCGCGAGGCCGATGGTGCCGGTGGGCGCGAGCACGGACGCCTGGGAGTTACGGAAACCGTTCTTCTCACCGAGGCGCAGGACGTCCTGCCAGGCCTCCGTGGCGGCGGCCCAGACCGGGCTGTCCAGGTCGTCCATGCGGACGGCCGCGCCGTTGGCGTCGGCGTGCTGCTTCATGACGCGGTTGTGGGCGTCGGCGTTGCGGGCGTAGCCGTCGTACGGGCCGACGACCGCGGCCAGCTCGGAGGAGCGGCGGTAGGCGGTGCCGGTCATCAGGGAGGTGATGGCACCGGCCAGGGCGCGGCCGCCTTCGGAGTCGTACGCGTGGCCGGTGGCCATCAGCAGGGCGCCGAGGTTGGCGTAGCCGATACCGAGCTGGCGGAACGCGCGCGTGTTCTCGCCGATCTTCTGGGTGGGGAAGTCGGCGAAGCAGATGGAGATGTCCATCGCGGTGATGACCAGCTCGACGACCTGCTGGAAGCGCTCGGCCTGGAAGGACTGGTTGCCCTGGCCGTCGTCGCTGAGGAACTTCATCAGGTTCAGCGAGGCGAGGTTGCAGGACGTGTTGTCCAGGTGCATGTACTCGCTGCACGGGTTCGACGCGGTGATCCGGCCGGACTCGGGGCAGGTGTGCCAGTTGTTGATGACACCGTCGTACTGGATGCCCGGGTCGGCGCAGGCCCACGCGGCTTCGGCGAGCTTGCGGAACAGCGCCTTGGCGTCGACCTTCTCGATGATCTCGCCGGTCATGCGGGCGCGGAGGCCGAACTCGCCGCCGCTCTCGACGGCCGTCATGAACTCGTCGTTCACGCGGACGCTGTTGTTGGCGTTCTGGTACTGGACGGACGTGATGTCGTCGCCGCCCAGGTCCATGTCGAAGCCCGCGTCGCGCAGGGCGCGGATCTTCTCCTCTTCCTTCACCTTGGTGGCGATGAAGTCCTCGATGTCCGGGTGGTCCACGTCGAGGACGACCATCTTGGCCGCGCGACGCGTGGCGCCACCGGACTTGATGGTGCCGGCGGAGGCGTCGGCGCCGCGCATGAAGGAGACCGGGCCGGAGGCGTTGCCGCCGGAGGACAGCAGCTCCTTGGAGGAGCGGATGCGGGAGAGGTTCAGGCCGGCGCCGGAGCCGCCCTTGAAGATCATGCCCTCTTCCTTGTACCAGTCGAGGATCGACTCCATGGAGTCGTCGACGGCCAGGATGAAGCAGGCGGAGACCTGCTGGGGCTGCGGGGTGCCGACGTTGAACCAGACAGGGCTGTTGAAGCTGAAGATCTGGTGCAGGAGGGCGTAGGCCAGCTCGTGCTCGAAGATCTCGGCGTCGGCGGGGGAGGAGAAGTACTTGTGGTCCTCGCCGGCCTTCCGATAGGTCTTCACGATGCGGTCGATCAGCTGCTTGAGGCTGACCTCGCGCTGGGGGGTGCCGACGGCACCCCGGAAGTACTTGCTGGTGACGATGTTGACCGCGTTCACCGACCAGAAGTCGGGGAACTCGACGCCACGCTGCTCGAAATTGACCGAGCCGTCGCGCCAGTTGGTCATGACGACGTCACGGCGCGCCCACGCCACCTCGTCGTACGGGTGCACGCCGGGGGTGGTGTGGATGCGCTCGATACGCAGTCCCTTGGTGGCCTTGGTGCCCTTCGCTCGGGAACCTCGTGCCGGACCGCTCGCCGTCTCTGTCATGCCGCCTCCCTATACGGGCGAAAACGCCCTGAAATGCCACAGTGTTCCCGTGGCACGTTGTTCTGTCGTGTGCTGTGGGCACCCACGCGCTACCGCCCACAGCAGGTCTGGATTCCGCCGTCACCCGGCCGGCCCCGGAGTCTTCCTCCGGTACCGGCCCGTCGGTCAGTCGGCGGCGTGGGCGGGCTCGGGGACCTGAACAGTCCCTCCGGGCCCGCCGTCGTCTTCGCGGCTTCCCGCGACAGCGCCCGCGGCGCCTTCCGTGCGCTCGCGGGCGTCCTTGTCCGCGGCGGAGCGTCCCGTCTGTTCCCTGAGTTCCGCGATGGCGGACTCGAAGTCCTCGAGCGAGTCGAAGGCCCGGTACACGGAGGCGAACCTCAGGTAGGCGACGAGGTCCAGCTCCTGCAACGGGCCGAGTATGGCCAGCCCCACGTCGTGCGTGGTCAGCTCGGCGCTCCCGGTGGCCCGCACCGCCTCCTCGACCCGCTGGCCGAGCTGGGCGAGGGCGTCCTCGGTGACAGGCCGCCCCTGGCACGCCTTGCGCACGCCGTTGATGACCTTGGTACGGCTGAACGGCTCGGTGACCCCGGACCGCTTCACCACCATCAGCGAGCACGTCTCCACGGTCGTGAAACGACGGGAGCAGTCAGGGCACTGGCGGCGCCGACGGATGGACGTGCCGTCGTCCGTCGTACGGCTGTCGACGACACGGCTGTCGGGGTGCCTGCAGAAGGGGCAGTGCATGAACTCCGAACCCTCCTCACAGCAGACTCAATAGCCTCGTCGGGCCTCATGGGCCCCTCGAAGCAGCCTCCAGCATAGGCGATCCACGAGCGTCCGAAGACACAGGGACCACAACTTCTGGGCCGCTGGCCACATCCAACCACTACATGTGGGGATTGGCGCATGCATGTACACGAAGCGCGCGTGTCGCGCTCGCGCGGTCACACACCGTACGCCCCGGCCATCGCGCCGCGCCCGCGGAACACCTGCACGCACCCGCGGAACACCTGCACGCGCGCGTGCACACCCGTGTCGTCGCAGCATTTACGGCGATACGGTGGGGGCCGCAGGGAGGAGAGGTGGGACTCCCGCGCAGAGCGGGCCCGGTTCCCGTTCTGCGGGACTCCGGGTGGCAGACTGGGGCGACACCCCCACAAGGCCATCGGCCTCGGCGGTGAAGGGTACAACAATGAGCCCTTTGTCCATGAGGCGTCGCGTCAGCCATACACCCAGACACATGATCAAGTCAGGCTATTCGCGCTTTTTCACTCGAACGTGTGTTTGGCGCAACCTTTCGAAAGCAACTACCGTTGTCCAGCAGGGAGACAATCGAGAGGGGCCGACGTGACCACCACCGCAGACAGTGCCACCATCACCGCCCAGGACCGCTCCCAGGGCCGACTCGAGCCGGTGCATGCGATGAACGAAGCCGTGAACCCGGAGGGGCACAAGCGCTCCCTGCCGGGCCGACCTCCAGGCATCCGGGCGGACAGCTCGGGCCTCACCGACCGGCAGCGCCGGGTGATCGAGGCCATCAGGGACTCCGTGCAGCGGCGCGGCTACCCGCCGTCGATGCGGGAGATCGGCCAGGCGGTCGGCCTGTCCAGCACCTCCTCGGTCGCGCACCAGCTGATGGCCCTGGAGCGCAAGGGCTTCCTGCGCCGCGACCCGCACCGCCCGCGCGCGTACGAGGTGCGCGGCTCCGACCAGGCCGCCACCGTGCAGCCCACGGACACCGCCGGCAAGCCCGCCGCGTCGTACGTCCCGCTGGTCGGCCGGATCGCCGCCGGCGGTCCGATCCTCGCCGAGGAGTCCGTCGAGGACGTCTTCCCGCTCCCCCGGCAGCTCGTGGGCGACGGTGAACTGTTCGTGCTGAAGGTCGTCGGCGACTCGATGATCGAAGCCGCGATCTGCGACGGCGACTGGGTCACCGTCCGCCGCCAGCCCGTCGCGGAGAACGGCGACATCGTCGCCGCCATGCTCGACGGCGAGGCCACCGTCAAGCGCTTCAAGCGCGAGGACGGCCATGTGTGGCTCCTCCCGCACAACGCCGCCTACGAGCCGATCCCCGGTGACGACGCGACCATCCTCGGCAAGGTGGTGGCCGTACTGCGGCGCGTCTGAGACCGGCGGGCGGGTCCTCACGGCCTCCGCCCCCCCTGACTGGGCCCCGGGATCCCTGCGCCGGTTCCGGGGCCCTGTGCTGTGCCGGAACACCCGTCACCGCCGGAGGGCCGCTGCTTCGAGCGACACACGCCCGCGCAGGGCCCGTCCGCACGGAAGGGCCCGCCCCGCGGGGGTACGGGCCCTGCCTCACTCCGCCTCGGACTGCTTGGCCATCGCGTCGATCGCCGCGAGCGACTTCCGCACCTGATTGCGGTCCGTGGTGTACCAGAAGTCCGGCAGGGACGCCTTCAGATAGCTCCCGTAGCGGGCGGTCGCCAGCCGCTGGTCAAGTACGGCGACCACACCGCGGTCTCCCGAGGCTCGTACGAGCCGGCCCGCGCCCTGCGCCATGAGGAGCGCCGCGTGCGTGGCCGCGACGGCCATGAAGCCGTTGCCGCCGGCCTCCTCCACCGCCTTCTGGCGGGCGCTCATCAGCGGGTCGTCCGGGCGCGGGAACGGGATCTTGTCCATGACGACCAGCTGACAGCTGGGGCCCGGGACGTCGACGCCCTGCCAGAGGGACAGGGTGCCGAAGAGACACGTCTGCGGATCCGCCGCGAAGTTCTTGATCAGCTCGCCGAGGGTCTCCTCGCCCTGGAGGAGGATCGGGAACTCGGGGATGCGGGTGCGCAGCTCCTCGGCGGCCAGCTGGGCGGCCCGCATGGAGGAGAAGAGGCCGAGGGTCCGGCCGCCGGCGGCCTGGATCAGCTCGGTGAGTTCGTCCAGCATGTCCCCGCGGTCGCCGTCGCGCGCGGGGCGCGCCAGGTGCTTGGCCACGTAGAGGATGCCCTGCTTGGGGTAGTCGAAGGGCGAGCCGACGTCGATGCCCTTCCACTGCGGCAGGTCGTCGCCCTCCGTACCCTCGGGCGCGAGTCCCATCGAGGCGCCGACGCCGTTGAAGTCGCCGCCCAGCTTGAGAGTCGCCGACGCCAGGGTCACCGAGCGGTCCGCGAACAGCTTCTCCCGCAGCAGGCCGGACACCGACATCGGCGCGACGCGCAGGGAGGCACCGAAGCGGTCGTGCCGCTCGTACCAGACGACGTCGTACTCGGAGCCGTCGACGATCCGCTCCGCCACGGCGTGCACGGACTCCACGGAGGCGAGCGCCTGCTTGCGGACCGCGTCCTCGTCCTGCACGGACTTGTCGCGGGTCGCCCCGATCGCGGAGATCACGGTGCGGGCGGCGTCGCGCAGCGCCATCAGGGCGTAGCCGAGATCCTCCGGGATCTCCTCCAGCCGACCCGGCAGCGCCAGCTCCATCAGCCGCTCGAAGCCCTCGGCGGCGGTCTGGAGCTGGTCGGCGGCCTTCTCGTTGACCAGCTTCGCGGCCCGGCGCACCGCGCGGTTCACCTGGCCCGGGGTGAGCTCGCCGGTGGCGACGCCGGTGACGCGCGAAACCAGCTCGTGGGCCTCGTCGACGATCAGCACCTCGTGCTGCGGCAGGACCGGGGCGCCCTCGATGGCGTCGATGGCCAGCAGGGCGTGGTTGGTGACGACGACCTCGGCCAGCTTGGCCCGCTCACGGGCCATCTCGGCGAAGCACTCGGCGCCGTAGGCGCATTTCGACGCGCCCAGGCACTCCCGGGAGGACACCGACACCTGGGCCCAGGCCCGGTCGGAGACGCCGGGCGTCAGGTCGTCGCGGTCGCCGGACTCGGTGTCGTCCGACCAGTCCCGCAGGCGCAGCAGGTCCTGGCCCAGCTTGCTCGTGGGCGCGGCCGCCTCGAACTGGTCGAAGAGGCCCTCCTCCTCGTCCTGCGGGACGCCTTCGTGCAGGCGGTGCAGGCACAGGTAGTTCGACCTGCCCTTGAGCATGGCGAACTCCGGGCGGCGGCGCAGCAGCGGATGCAGTGCGTCGACCGTGCGCGGCAGGTCGCGCTCCACGAGCTGGCGCTGAAGGGCCAGCGTGGCGGTCGCCACCACGACCCGCTCCCCGTGCGCGAGCGCGGGCACGAGGTAGCCGAGCGACTTACCTGTGCCGGTGCCGGCCTGGACGAGCAGGTGGGATCCGTCGTCGATGGCCTCTGCGACGGCTTCGGCCATGGTCACCTGGCCGGGGCGCTCCGTGCCACCGACGGCGGACACAGCGGCGTGCAGGAGTTCAGGGAGAGAGGGCTTCGTCATAGCGCGACCACCCTACGGCTCGGGACTGACAAACGGGTGATTGCGCAGGTGGTCGGGGAGGGGAGCGGTGACGGAGTCAAGGTCTGGGGTTCTCGGATTCGGGGTCGGCGGGGGCTCGGTCCTGGGATGTGGCCGGGGCCGAGAAATTTTCGCGAAGGGAGGGACGTGCGGGAACCGTCGCGATTCCCGAGGCGTTCTCTGTGTGACGGTCCGAATGCGGAGTGTCACAGAACATCACGCAGGTGCCGGTCCCGGACCATGAGGGCGGCCCGCTTGGCGGGGAGGTCGACCTCGGCGGAGAACCGGAAGCCTGCGCTCAGGAAAGCGGCGACGGAGGGGGTGTTGCGAAGGTCTGGTTCGGCGACGACACGTGCGCAGGAGGGTCTCTGGCCCAGTACGAGATCGGCGACGGCTCTGAGCAGCAGGCCGCCGAGCCCTCGCCCCCGGTCGGCGACCTGGCCGAGAAGAAGGTGGACCCCGGTGTCGTGAGGCCTCGCCGGGTAATGGCGTGCCAGCGGGTCGAGGTCCGCCCGGTAGATCTCCCAGTAGCTCATCGGCGTGCCCGCCAACACGCCCAGGCACGGAACGCTGTGCCCGTCGCCGACGAGTTGGCGGCGCAGATGCCGCTCGGTCACGGACACGGGTCCTGCCAGTTCCCAGAACGCCGCGACCTCGGGGTCGTTCATCCACCGCCCCACGCACGGAAGATCCCGCTCCACGTGTACGGGGACGAGGCGGAACACACCCGCGGGCGTGACCGTCGGACCCCAGTCACCGACACTGCCGAGCAGATGGTCGTCCGGACCGGTGGCCGCGGTGGTACCGGGGGCAGGCACGGCGGGGCTCCTCTCAGTGGTTGCAGTGGCGGCGGCAGTGGTGGCGGCGGCGGACAACGGTCGGCGGCGGTCGGTTCAGTTCAGAGATGAAGGGGGTTGGCGATGGTGACGTAGACGGACTGGGTGTCCACCGGGCCGACGAGTTCGTCCAGGCCGTGCAGGCGGGTCAGCAGGTTGGCCTTGCAGCGCAGGGTGGGTGAGTCCAGCAGGCGGGCGGGCAGGGAGCTGCGCAGCCGGTCGGGACCGGAGGCGGTGTCGGTGAGGAAGCGTCGGAAGGCGGCGAGCAGCAGGCGCTCGTCGGCGAGCTTCTGCGAGCCGAACGCTCCGACGAGTCCGAGCACGTTGTTGATGCCGAGGTAGTAGGCGAAGCGCTCGTCGGCGACGTCGTCGCTGACGAAGGTGTCGCTGCGCTCGCCGATGCCGGGCAGCCGGGCGTCCAGTTCCGCACGGCGGGAGTGGCGGAAGTAGTAGCCCTGGTTGTCGCGGTAGCGGCCGCCGGTGGGCCAGCCGTCGGGGTCCAGCAGGAGGAGCGTGTTCTGCTGGTGCGCCTCCAGGGCGATGCCGGCCTCACCGTCCAGCCACAGGACGGGGCGTACGACCTGCTCCAGGTAGCGCAGGAACCACTCGGCGGCGACCGCCGCTCGGGGACGGCCTGTCCGCTCGGCGAGGCGGGTGACCAGGGTGGCGAGCCGCGAGCTGTGCGCGGGGAACCGGTCCGGGCCGGGCGGAAGGGGCCCCGCTGTCGGGAGATCCTCCGCATCGCCGGTCGGTCCGAGGTGCTGCTCCGTGGCGCGGCGGGGGTACGGCCGGGGTGCGACGAGGCCGGCGACGCAGGTGACGTCGTCGACCGGGCCGAACGGATTGTGGCGGATCACCACGTCGAGACCCGTCACGGGGAGGCCGTCCGTCCCGTCGACCGCGAGCCAGGCCGGATCGCGGACGATGTCGAAGCCGGGGTGGGCCGCCTGCCACTGCTTGACCAGGCCGGCGCGCAAGAGGCGGTGCACCTCGACGCCGCGGTGGAGTTCCTTGCGGAGGTTCTCCCGACGGGAGTTGGTGATGCGCAGGGCCAGCGACAGCTTCAACATCGCCGGGGCATCGGACCGGTGGACGGTTCGGACCGAGGAGGTGGGATGCCAGGGGGCTCCGTGTGCCCCGAGGTCGCGGAGGGCCCCGGCATCGAGCAGGGCAATGACCTCGGGGCGGTGCAGAACCTCGCGCAGTTGCCAGGGGTGCAGGGGCAGCGCCGCGTAGCCGTCGGGCAGCGGCAGCCCTGAACCGGCGAGCCGGGCCGTCAGCCGGTCGGCGGCGACGGTACGCCCCCGGGCTGTCCAGGCGGAGTCGCCGGCGAGGACGGAAGGAGCGACAGCGAACCAGTGGAGGAGGAAGGAGCCACGTGACTCGGGTGAGTACAGGCGCGCTTCGGCGTCCGAGAGGCCCTCTCGGCTCTTCGGGGTCGGGTGCAGGGGATGCCCGAGGACCAGTGCCTGCTCGGCGGAGAGAAACAGATCGGGTCCGTCGGCGGGATGTTCCCGGCGTTCGCGGATGAAGGCGGCCGTACGGCGGACGGAGTCGGCGACACGGGCCACGAGGTCGAGGCCGTCGCTGGGCAGGGAGGCGGGGGCGGGGCGCGGCGTATCCGGCGGGCCGACCTGATCGGTCGGGGCGGCCGGACCGGTCGGGGCGGTCGCGCCGGTCGCGCCATCCAGCTCGGTGGGACCAGTCGGGCCCGTCGCTCCGGTCGCTCCGGTCGCGCCAATCGCGCCATCCAGGCCGGTCTGACCGGTCGGGCCCGTCAGGCCATCCGTGCCGGGGCTCTCGCGGGTCAGGAGGGCCGCGAGGGTGACGGCGTCCAGCGCAGGCGCGGGCTCGGGTGCGTGTTCCAGGCGGGGGAGACCGAGGCGGTGGAAGCCGGTCGGGGACCAGTGGAGGACGGGGGTGAGAAGGGCGGTGCCGCTGGCGGGGAGCGGTACGCGGAGGATGCCGGCGCCGGGGGCGGAGAGGCCGGTCTCACGGATCCAGCAGCGCAGCAGGTTCTCCACGGTCGCGGCTTGTGCGGCCGTGTGCGGGTCGGGGTGGTCGAGGAGGTCGGCCGGAGCGGTTCGGAGCGGTTCGGTGCGGGTGGTTCCTCCCTGTTGGCGGGGGGCCGGGACGAAGGAGGTCGAGGCGGGTGCGGGAGCTTGTGAGGGTGTGGAGGGCGGTTGCTCTGCGGGCTGGGGGGAGGTGGTCAAGGTCGTTCCTCGTGAGGTGGGGCCGGGATCGGCCGGCTCTGCCGGGTGAGGGGGTGATCCGTGTGGGCCGTGCCGTCGGCGTGGGCGCGGGCCACCGCCTCCATCGCGTCGGCCAGGCGGTCGAGTACGGCTGCCGTCTGTTCGTCGGTGATCGTCAGAGGAGGCAGGAGTCGTACGACGCTCGCGTGGCGGCCGCCGAGTTCGACGATCAGGCCACGGCGCAGGCACTCCCGTTGGAGGGTGGCGGCCAGCTCGGGGGCGGCGGGGTAGGGGCCTTGGGCAGGGACTGCCGTCTCGGCCACGAGCAGTTCGGCCGACGCCGCGTCGGTGCGAGGCGCGTGACCGGGGAGGGCGTGGGCGTCGAGTCCGGCCACCGTCGTGCCGAGGCCGACGGCGGGGTGGGCGGCGGTCGAGGCGGCGGCCGGGTGTCCGTGGTCGCTGTCGCCGCCGAGGGTTCCGCCCCACTCCAGCCCTTGCGCCCGCTCCCCCTCCGGGTCGACCAGCTCGATCCCAATCATCAGGCCGCGCCCGCGGACGTCCCCGATGCAGGGGAAGTGCGCTGCCATGCAGCGGAGTTGGCTCAGCATGCGGGAGCCGAGCGTGGCCGCGCGGTGGGCGAGGTCGTTCTCGCGGACATAGGCGAGGGTGGCCGTGCCGGCGGCCATGGCGAGCTGGTTGCCGCGGAACGTGCCAGCGTGGGCGCCGGGTTCCCAGACGTCGAGGTCGTCGCGGTAGACGACGACGGCCAGGGGCAGGCTGCCGCCGATGGCCTTGGAGAGGACCATCACGTCGGGGGTGACACCGCTATGTTCCACCGCCCAGAAGGCGCCGGTGCGGCCGACGCCCGTCTGGACCTCGTCGGCGATGAGGGGGATGGCGCGGTCCGCCGTGATCTGCCGTATGCGGCGCATCCAGTTGTCCGGCGCGGGAATCACCCCGCCCTCGCCCTGGACGGGTTCGAGGATCATCCCGGCGGGTGGGCGGACACCGGACTTGGGGTCGTCGAGGAGGGATTCGGTCCAGCGGGCGGAGAGTTCGGCGCCGGGCCGGCCGCCGACTCCGAACGGGCAGCGGTAGTCGTGCGGATAGGGCAGGCGGGTCACCCGGACGTCGAAGGCGCCTCCGGAGGCTTCGAGGGATCCGGCGGTCATGCCGTGGTAGGCGCCGGTGAAGGCCAGGACGCCGGTGCGGCCGGTGGCGGCGCGGACCAGCTTGAGCGCGGCCTCCACCGCGTCCGTGCCGGCCGGGCCGCAGAACTGCACCCGCGCGTGGTCGGTGAGCCCGGGCGGCAGGGTGCGGAACAGCTCGGTGATGAAGGCGTCCTTGACGGGAGTGGCGAGGTCGAGGACATGCAGGGGTGCTCCCGAGTCGAGGACCTTGCGGATGGCCTCCAGCACGACGGGGTGGTTGTGGCCGAGCGCGAGGGTGCCGGCACCGGAGAGGCAGTCGAGGTAGCGGCGGCCGTCCGCACCCTCGATGGTCAGTCCGCGCGCCCGGACCGGCACGATGGGAAGGGCGCGCGCGTAGGTGCGCGCGGCGGACTCGCGCGCCGACTGGCGCCGCAGGATCCCCTCATGCACGGCCGGCGTTCTCGTCGGCACTCCGGCCATCGAAGCCGCGCCCGCCGATGCCGTAACCGGGCCGGTCTCATCGACATCCGCCCCAACGGCATCCGCCCCATCGCCATGCGCCTCACCGGCATCCGCCTGACCGGCATCCGCCTGACCGGCATTCGCCGCACCGGCATGCGCCACGGTGACAGCACTCACACCGCCGGCAGCAGTGGCACTCCCCGACACCCGTGCCGCATCCCCCTCCGCGGCATCCCCCTCCGCCACAGGCTCGGTCACGGCCACTGCTCCCCGTCCTCCCGCTGTCCAGAGGCAAGTCGGCGCATCGCGCGGGTGGCCGGGTTCCCGGTCGCCGGATCCGCGCACCTCGGACGGCGTCCTCGTCGCTTCGGTGGAATTCCGCACGGGGGGCCGGGCACCGGCAGCAGGCCTCCACCGCTACCAACCGCGGAGCCCGTACCGGGTTACGGGTTGC
This sequence comes from Streptomyces phaeofaciens, assembly GCF_014648915.1. Lineage (GTDB taxonomy): Bacteria > Actinomycetota > Actinomycetes > Streptomycetales > Streptomycetaceae > Streptomyces > Streptomyces phaeofaciens. The sequence continues at coordinate 138,025 of NZ_BMSA01000020.1, forward strand.
TTCAAGATCCTTGCCGTGACGGAACCGTTGCCGTTCCGTCGGGAGTCCCCCACAGCGAACGCATATCGTGTGATGCCGTCGCACGTGACCGTGAGACCCGGGTGAACTCGCCATGAGATCTGGGCGAGTATCCACTCGGGACCGGTCGGCGGCTCCAAGTTCGTAGACATCAGGGGGAGTTCAGACCATGCGATTCATACGGCCGTCGTTCACCGCTCGTCGAGGGGGGACCGCGCGCCGCAGAACCTCCCCCGTGCTGGGTGCCGTGGTCCTGGTCTCGGCGCTCGCGCTCACCGCGACCGCGTGCGATTCCGGTGACACCAACGCCGACGGACAGGCCGGCGCCTCGGCCACGGCCGGTGGCGACGGCAAGATCACGATCCCGGACGACATCAAGGACCGGCTCAAAGAGCACGGGATCGACCTCGACAAGTGGAAGAACGGCGCCTGGAAGGACTGGGACAAGGACGACTGGCTGCGTGAGGCCCAGGACTACATCAACCCGATCATCGAGGGACTGTGGGACCCGGACCGGATGCGGGAGGCCGAGGACCCGGAGCGCGGGGTCGACGACAGCGACCTCTCCGGTGACCAGGGCGTGACCGACCCGACGCCCCAGGCGGTGGACGCGAAGGCCGTGCCGACGACGTACCACGCCAACGCCCCCGAGGCGGGCAAGGTGTTCTTCGACTCCCCCGAGGGCACGATGGTGTGCTCGGCGACGGTCGTGCAGGACCCGGCCCACCCCGGCAAGTCCAACCTGGTGTGGACGGCGGGCCACTGTGTGCACGCGGGCAAGGACGGCGGCTGGTACCGCAACATCGCGTTCGTGCCGTCGTACAACGACTCGGGCATGTCGAGCAAGGAGATGGAGACGGCGACCAAGGAGCAGGTGGCTCCTTACGGCGTCTGGTGGGGTGACTGGGTGCGGACCTCGGACCAGTGGATCGCCCAGGGCGGGCAGACCGGTGGTGACGGTGCCTCGTACGACTTCGCCGTCATCCATGTGACGCCCGAGGCGGGTGGTTCCGGGAAGTCGCTGGAGGAGATGGTCGGTTCGGCGCTGCCGGTGGACTTCGCGGCACCCGCGGTGCCGAAGGTGGACAGCATCACCGCGACCGGATATCCGGCGGCGGAGCCGTTCGACGGGCAGAAGCTGTACCAGTGCCAGGACAAGCCGGGGCGGCTCTCGATCAACGCCGATGACCCGACGATGTACCGGATCGGGTGCACGATGACCGGCGGTTCCTCGGGTGGCGGCTGGGTGGCCGCGGGCTCGGACGGCAAGCCCGCGCTGGTGTCCAACACCTCGATCGGTCCGGTGAGTTCCGGCTGGCTCGCGGGGCCGCGGCTGGGTGACGTGGCCAAGGGTGTGTACGACTCGGTGAGCGACAAGTTCGCCGGCCGGTAGCCGGCTGAGGACCCGCCGGCCGGGCGGGACGGCCGAGGCGCCGACCCTGGCCGTGCGGGTCCGCATGACGAAACACGACGAAGCATGACCAGGCATGACCAGGCATGACCAGGTATGACGAAGGCCCGCCCCCGGCAGGGGGCGGGCCTTCACCGTGTCTTTCGCGAGCCGCGCGCCGGGGCGGCTCAGGCGAGCGGTGCCGGGACGTACGGCGCGAGGTCCGCGGCGAGTTCCTCGTGCACCCGCGCCTTCAGCAGGGTGCCGTCCGCCGTGTGCTCCGCGGAGATCACCTCGCCTTCGGTGTGGGCGCGGGCGACCAGCTGGCCATGGGTGTACGGCACGAGCGCCTCGATCTCGACCGAGGGCCGCGGCAGCTCGTCGTCGATGAGCGCGAGCAGCTTGTCGATGCCCTGGCCGGTGCGGGCGGAGACCGGGATGGAACGCTTCTCGATCCGCATCAGCCGCTGGAGCGTCAGCGGGTCGGCCGCGTCCGCCTTGTTGATCACGACGATCTCGGGCACACCGGTCGCGCCGACGTCCCGGATCACCTCGCGTACGGCGGCCAGCTGCTCCTCCGGGTCGGGGTGCGAGCCGTCCACCACGTGCAGGATCAGGTCGGCCTCGCCGACCTCCTCCATGGTGGAGCGGAACGCCTCGACCAGGTGGTGCGGCAGGTGCCGGACGAATCCGACCGTGTCCGCCAGTGTGTACAGGCGGCCGCTCGGGGTCTCGGCCCGGCGCACGGTCGGGTCGAGGGTCGCGAACAGGGAGTTCTCGACCAGGACGCCCGCGCCGGTCAGCCGGTTGAGCAGGGAGGACTTGCCGGCGTTGGTGTAGCCCGCGATGGCGACGGAGGGCACCTTGTGGCGCTTGCGTTCCTGGCGCTTGATCTCGCGGCCGGTCTTCATCTCCGCGATCTCCCGGCGCATCTTCGCCATCTTCTCGCGGATCCGACGCCGGTCCGTCTCGATCTTGGTCTCACCGGGACCACGGGTGGCGAGGCCGCCGCCCTTGCCGCCGCCCATCTGTCGGGACAGCGACTGACCCCAGCCTCGGAGCCTCGGCAGCATGTACTGCATCTGCGCGAGCGCGACCTGCGCCTTGCCCTCTCGGGACTTGGCGTGCTGGGCGAAGATGTCGAGGATCAGGGCCGTACGGTCGATGACCTTGACCTTGACGACGTCTTCGAGGGCGATGAGCTGGCCGGGGCTGAGCTCGCCGTCGCAGATCACGGTGTCCGCGCCGGTCTCGACGACGATGTCACGCAGCTCCAGGGCCTTGCCGGAACCGATGAAGGTGGCCGCGTCGGGCTTGTCGCGGCGCTGGATCACGCCGTCGAGCACGAGGGCGCCTGCGGTCTCCGCGAGGGCGGCCAGCTCCGCGAGGGAGTTCTCCGAGTCCTGCGCGGTCCCCGAGGTCCAGACGCCGACGAGCACGACCCGCTCCAGGCGGAGCTGGCGGTACTCGACCTCGGTGACGTCCTCGAGCTCGGTGGAGAGGCCGGCGACACGGCGCAGGGCCGCGCGCTCGGAGCGGTCGAACTGGTCGCCGTCCCGCTCTCCGTCGATCTCGTGGCTCCAGGCGACGTCCTCTTCCATCAGGGCATCGGCCCGAAGACCTTCGGGGTAGGCGTGCGCGAAGCGCGTGGTGTCCTGGTCCTGGGAAGGGGATGAAGAGGAGGTCATTGGGTCCTTACGTCGTTGGGGATGCCGAGACGGCGGTCCTTCAAGAGGGACAACGTACGAGTTCCCCGGGAGATTCCCGCGGCCCGTGCCACGCCGACCCGATGATGGTCGCACGGGACGCCCCGTCTCGTCACCGTCTTATTCCGGGGCCCGCCGGGGCCGGGAACCGGGGCCGTCACCGTCTCACTCCGGGGCCTTCGCCGTCGGTGCCAGGGTCTTCCAGTCCGCGTGTCCCGGCATCGGCGGGGTCTTCTCGCCGTACAGCCAGGCCTTGAAGAAGGCGTCGAGGTCGCGGCCGGAGATCTTCTCGGCGAGACTCCGGAAGTCGTCCGTGGTGGCCGTGGCGTCGCGGTGGTCCTGCACCCAGCTGCGCTCCAGCTGCTCGAAGGAGCGGGTGCCGATCTCCTGGCGCAGGGCGTACAGGACGAGGGCCGCGCCGTCGTAGATGTTCGGGCGGAAGATGCCGATCTTCTGGCCGGGCTGGGGCGGCTTGGGGAGCGCCGGTGGGCCGCCCGCCGCGCGCCAGCGGTCGGAGGCGCCGTACGCCGCCTTCATACGGGCCTCCAGTGTGTGGTCGGCCTTCTCCTCCGCGTACAGGGCCTCGTACCAGGTGGCGTGTCCTTCGTTCAGCCAGACGTCGGACCAGGTGCGCGGGCTGACGCTGTCGCCGAACCACTGGTGGGACAGCTCGTGCACCATGATCGACTCGATGTACCACGCGGGGTAGCCGGGCTCGGTGAACAGGTCCTTCTCGAAGAGGGAGAGGGTCTGTGTCTCCAGTTCGAAGCCGGTGGAGGCCTCGGCCATGAGGACGCCGTACGTCTCGAAGGGGTAGGGGCCGACCTTGCTCTCCATCCAGGCGATCTGGTCGGGGGTCTTCTTCAGCCAGGGTTCGAGCAGCTCGCGGTCCTTGGTGGGGACGACGTCCCGTACGGGCAGGGCGTGCGGTCCCTCGCGGTGCACGACGGTGGAGCGGCCGATGGACACCTGGGCGAGCTCGGTGGCCATGGGGTGCTGGGTGCGGTACGTCCAGGTGGTCGACCCGCCCTCCCGGTCGACGCCGGCCGGCAGCCCGTTGGCGACGGCCGTGTAGTCGTCGGGGGCGGTGATCCGGATGGTGAACATCGCCTTGTCGGAGGGGTGGTCGTTGCACGGGAACACCAGGTGGGCGGCGTCGGCCTGGTTGGCCATGGCGAGGCCGTCCGCGGTGCGCACCCAGCCTCCGTCCTGGCCGTCGGCGCTCACGGGGTCGCTGGTGTGGCGCACGGTGACGCGCGTCCAGCTGCCCGCGGGCAGCGGCTTCTGCGGGGTGACGACCAGGTCGTCACCGGCGCCGGTGAAGGTCGCGGGTTCGCCGTCGACCTCGACCGAGTCGACCGTGCCGTGGGCGAAGTCGAGGTTGATCCGTTCCAGGACGGTGGTGGTCCAGGCGTCGATGGTGGTGACGGCCTGGAGGGGTTTGCTGTTGCTGCCCGGATAGGTGAAGGAGAGTTCGTACGACGCCACGTCGTATCCCGGGTTGCCCAGGTACGGGTAGAGGCGGTCGCCGACGCCCAGCGGTTCCGCCGGGGCGCTCGCGGCGACGAGGCACACGGAGACGGCGGAGGCCAGGAGCGCGGACTTCAGCCGGCGGGAGGTTCCCCGGCGGGGACGGAGACGGGGGCTGTCGGGGCGCAGGTCGTCGGGGCGGAGGGGATGCGGCGGGCGGAGGGTGTGCGGCATGGACCACGGCTACCAGCGCGGGCCTGCCCCACGGCGGCGACGCGCGCCCGGCCCACCCGAACGGGTTGCGCTCGCGCGTGCGTGGGTGACGGGGGCCGGCCCGGGACCACGTCACGGCGGGAGCGCGGCCACGGCAGGAGCTCTCAGGAGGCGGGTGTGTGGTGCTGGGCCCGGCCCACGTCGTACACCCCGGGTACGTTCCGCATGGCTCGCATCAGGGTGGGGAGGTGGGCCGCGTCGGGGAGTTGGACGGTGTACGTGTGGCGGACGCGTTGCTGGCTCGGCGGTTCGACGGTCGCGGAGACGATCTCGGCGCCTTCCATGGCCATGGCTTCGGTGAGGTCGGCGAGCAGATGGGGGCGGCCGAACGATTCGGCGACCAGGGTGACCCGGCACTCGGTGGTGTCGCCCCAGCGCACGTCGACCGCCGCGCGCCCCGCGTCCGCCATGCGCGCCACGGCGGCGCACTCGACGCGGTGCACGGTCACCACTCCCCCGCGCACGGAGAATCCGGTGACCTCGTCGGGCGGTACGGGGGTGCAGCACCCGGCGAGCCGGACCGTCGCGTCGGGCCGGTCGACGACGGTGATCGCGGCGGTCGGCCAGGGGGCAGGGGTGCCGGCGGCGGGATGCGGTGCGAGGGCGTCGGTCACGGGCCCGGCGGCGGGCTCGCCGGCGCGCCCGGTCTCCGGGGCCTGCGCCTGGGCGGTGTCCGGGAGCCGCCCGGCGGACTCGTCGGCCCGCTCGGCCTCGGCGGGTGCCGGGTGGGTCGCCAGCCACCGCTGGATGGCGATCCGGGCGCCGGGCGTGTGGGCGTGCTCCAGCCACTCTCTGGAGGGCTCCGAGGCCGGGTCCTGCCCCATGAGGAGCTGCACGGTGTCGCCGCCCCGCAGGACGGTGCTCAGGGTCGCCAGCCGACCGTTCACCCGGGCGCCGATACAGGCGTGCGCGTCCTCGCCGTACTGCGCGTAGGCGGCGTCCACGCAGGTCGATCCCTCGGGCAGGCCGAGGGCGCCGCCGTCGGGGCGGTAGACGGTGATCTCGCGGTCCTGGGCGAGGTCCTCGCGCAGGGTGGACCAGAAGGTGTCGGGGTCGGGCGCGGCCTCCTGCCAGTCGAGGAGGCGGGAGAGCCAGCCGGGCCGGGTGGGGTCGGCGCGCTCCTCGTCGGCCGGGGCCTCGCGGGTCTGGTCCTCCGGGGAGGCGACGTAGGGGTTGCCGAGCGCGACGACACCGGCCTCGGCGACCTGGTGCATCTGGGGTGTGCGGATGAGGACTTCGGCGACCTGGCCGTCCTCGCGGGCGACGGCGGTGTGCAGCGACTGGTACAGGTTGAACTTGGGGACGGCGATGAAGTCCTTGAACTCGGAGACGACCGGCGTCATACAGGTGTGCAGTTCACCGAGGACCGCGTAACAGTCCGCGTCCTCGTTGACGAGCACCAGCAGGCGGCCGAAGTCGCAGCCGCGCAGCCGGCCGCGTTTGCGTGAGACGCGGTGCACGGAGACGAAGTGCCGTGGCCGGATGAGGACTTCGGCCTGGATGTCGGCGTCCCGCAGGACGGTGCGCATGGCGTCGGCGAACTCGGCGAGCGGGTCGTCCGCGCGGGAGGCGTTCTCGACGATCAGCTCGCGGGTGTGCGCGTACTCCTCGGGGTGCAGGATCGCGAAGACGAGGTCTTCCAGCTCGGTCTTGAGGGCCTGGACGCCGAGGCGTTCGGCGAGCGGGATGAGGACGTCGCGGGTGACCTTGGCGATGCGCTCCTGTTTCTCGGGGCGCATCACGCCGAGGGTGCGCATGTTGTGCAGCCGGTCGGCGAGCTTGATCGACATCACGCGGACGTCGTTGCCGGTGGCGACGAGCATCTTGCGGAAGGTCTCGGGCTCGGCGGCGGCGCCGTAGTCGACCTTCTCCAGCTTGGTGACGCCGTCGACGATGTACCGCACCTCCGCGCCGAACTGCTCGCCCACCTGATCGAGCGTCACGTCGGTGTCCTCGACGGTGTCGTGCAGCAGAGAGGCCGTCAAGGTGGTGGTCTCCGCGCCGAGTTCGGCGAGGATGAGGGTCACGGCGAGCGGGTGCGTGATGTACGGCTCGCCGCTCTTGCGCATCTGGCCGCGGTGCGAGGACTCGGCGAGCACATAGGCGCGGCGCAGGGGTTCGAGGTCGGCGTCGGGGTGGTGGGCGCGGTGGGCCTCGACGACATGGCCGATCGCGTCGGGCAGCCGGCCGCGGGAGGCGGAGCCGAGCAGGGCGGCCCGGCCCAGGCGACGCAGGTCGATCCGGGGACGGCTGCGCCAGCGGGGCGCGGCAGGCACTACCGGGCCTGGGGTCGCAGGGTTCGTGGCCTCCGCACTCATGGGCACCTCCGGCTGCGTGGACCGGCGGACGGGGTGTCCCAGGGCGGACACGGCTCAGGGGACAGGCAATGTCCCCCGTCCGGGCCGGTGCTTGATGCTACCGAGCCCATCACGCGCGACCGACCGCCTCTCGCCGAGCGTGAAACGGATCACCCATTCGAGCGATGAATCGGGGGTTTACGGTTTTGCGCCACCCGACCGAGGGCCGATGGCTGTTTTCGAACCCCCGGCCGGACCCCGAGGACGCTTCCGTGCGCCCGGGGTCACCCCGGCCTCCGATGCCAAGCCGTGCCGCCGTCAGCCGACGGCGTTTTCCAGCCACTCCGTATCGATCTCACCTGTGGCGACGATCACTGCCGGACCGGTCATCTCGATCTCGCCGTCGGGCCGCTCGGTGATGACCAGGCGACCGCCGGGGACGTCCACCGTGTAGGTGACCGGGGTGCCGGTGACGGCCGGGTCGGTACCGTCCCGCCGGGCGGTGGCCACCGCGACGGCGCACGCGCCCGTGCCGCACGAGCGGGTCTCGCCTGAGCCACGCTCGTGCACGCGCAGGGCGACGTGCCGGGGGCCTCGGTCGACGACGAACTCGACGTTCACCCCGTCCGGGTAGGCGGTGGCGGGGCTGAAGGGCGGCGGGGCGTAGAGGTTGCCCGCGTGTGCGAGGTCGTCGACGAAGGCGACGGCGTGCGGGTTGCCCATGTTCACGTTCCGTGCGGGCCAGCTGCGCTCGCCGACGCTCACCGTGACGTCCCCCTCGGGGAGACGGGCCCGTCCCATGCCGACCGTGACGTCCCCGTTCTTGGCGAGGTGCACGCGCTTCACGCCCCCGCGTGTGGCGACCGCGAGGTCTCCCTCGGTGACCAGCCCGGCGTGCTGGAGGTAGCGGGCGAAGACACGGACGCCGTTGCCGCACATCTCCGCGATCGAGCCGTCGCCGTTGCGGTAGTCCATGAACCACTCCGCCTCGGCCGCCATCTCCGCCGCCTCGGGATGGGCGGCGGACCGCACGACGTGCAGCAGACCGTCCCCGCCGATGCCCGCGCGGCGGTCGCACAGGGCCGCGACGGCGGCCGGGGGGAGGTCGATGGCGTTCTCGGGGTCCGGGACGATCACGAAGTCGTTCTCGGTGCCGTGCCCCTTGAGGAAGGCGATCCGCGTGCTCATTCCTCGATCGTACGGGGTGGCACCGACAGCGCGGTCACGCGCTCACGCCACTCCGACCGGCACGCGCGTGTGCGGCTCAACACTCCGACCGGCACGCGCGTGTGCGGCTCAGCGCAGCCGGGCGACCCGGCCGACGGCGAGTACGACCACGACGGCGACCAGGACGACGTAGGCGAGGACGACCCGCCAGTCGGGGCGGCGGCCGGAACCGCGCGGGGGAAGTCCGGGCCACGTGTAACCGACGCGGCGGGCGGCCATCATGCCCCAGCCGGCCGCGCAGGAGCAGATCAGCAGCCCCAGCATGGCGATCACGGCCCCGCTGTCGCCGAAGTCGAAGGCGAGCGGGAACGCAAACATCAGGGAGCCGGTCGCGGACAGGGCCACGATGGGCGCAAGCTGCCAGATCCGCAGCCGACGCTGCGGGCGCAGCTCGACCTCGACCTCGGGCCCGCTGGCGAACATCTCCTCGGGCTCGGGACCGTCGTCGGTCACGCCGCCGCCCTGGGTGTCGTCCGCCACGTCGGGGGTCGGACCGACGTCAACGGGCTCCGGTTCGCCCAGCACCGTCTCCCCCGGTTCAGGGGTGAGGTGCTCGGTGCCTGGTGCGGTGTCACGAGGGCCGGCCTCCATCGCCACGCGCCCTCCCAACTCGGACTCCACTTGGTCGATCGAAGCTCGATGATGGCACGGCACCGGAGGCCCGGATGACGGCCTGGGCGTCCCGATGCCATGACGTGATCAGGCTGTAACCGGTCGTTCGACCAACGCCAGTGCGAGCCTCGGAAGTTCTGTGAGATCCGCCGCAGCCCCACTCAACCAGTGCACCCGCGGATCGCGCCTGAACCATGAATCCTGACGGCGCGCGAAGCGCTTGGTGGCACGGACCGTCTCGGTGCGCGCCTCGTCCTCGGTGCACTCACCGCTCAGGGCGGCGAGGACCTGCTGGTAGCCGAGCGCGCGCGCCGCCGTACGCCCCTCGCGCAGGCCCTGCGCCTCCAGCGCGCGGACCTCGTCCACGAGCCCCTGCTCCCACATCCGGTCGACCCGGCGGGCGATGCGCTCGTCCAGCTCGGGGCGGGCGACGTCGACGCCGATCTGCACGGTGTCGTAGACCGAGTCATGGCCCGGCAGATTGGCCGTGAAGGGCTTGCCGGTGATCTCGATCACTTCAAGGGCGCGCACGATCCGGCGGCCGTTGCTGGGCAGGATGGCGTGCGCCGCCTCGGGGTCGGCGGCGGCCAGCCGGGCGTGCAGCGCGCCGGAGCCGCGCAGGGTCAGCTCCTCCTCGAGCCGGGCACGGACCTCGGGGTCGGTGCCGGGGAACTCCAGGTTGTCGACGGCGCCACGGACGTACAGCCCGGAGCCGCCGACGAGAATCGGCCAGCGGCCCTCGGCGAGCAGCGCGTCGATACGGGCGCGGGCGAGCCGCTGGTACTCGGCGACGGACGCGGTGACCGTGACGTCCCAGACGTCCAGGAGGTGGTGCGGGACACCGCCGCGCTCCTCGGGCGTCAGTTTGGCGGTGCCGATGTCCATCCCTCGGTAGAGCTGCATGGAGTCGGCGTTGACGACCTCGCCGCCGAGTCGCTGGGCCAGGAAAACGCCCAGATCGGACTTTCCGGCTGCGGTCGGGCCGACGACGGCGATGACGCGGGGGGCGGGGGGTGCGCTGCTCACCGCACCAGTCTCCCAAACCCCGCGACCCGCTCTCGAACGAGTTAGGTGACGGTGCCCGTGAGACGTCGTTGCCCGTTGCGAGATCCCCGTCACCCGTTCACGGGAGCGGCGACCCCGGTGGCACAAAGAGACGCACCGGGCAACGCGGGATTTCGTCCGCACGAGTACCGTATGGAGTGAATATGGGCGTTTTGGCGCGGCTTTTCGGAAGGTCGAAGGCCACGGAGGAGGCGGCTACGGAGACGGCCACCGAGGAAGCGGCGGCCACCGCCGAGGCACCGGACGGTGCCGGGGCGGAGCGGGCCGCCGAGGCCGCGCCGGAACCGGAGACCGCCGGGGCCGGGGACACCACGAGGACGGGAACGGAGACGGGGACGGCGGACGCCGTCGCGGTCGCCGCGACCGAGGGTGTGGAGATCCCCCGGCAACAGTCCGCCGAGGAGGTGGCCGACAGTGAGGCCGGCGAGGGCGCCCGTTCGTAACGACCCCCGCTAGGGAAGGTGACCCATGGGTCTTTTGGACAACTTGAAGGCCAGGCTGGCCCCCGCCAAGGACAAGGTCTCGGGCCTCGCGCACCAGCACGGGGACAAGGTCACGCATGGTCTCGACAAGGCCGCCAAGGTCGTCGACGACAAGACCAAGGGCAAGTACAGCGACAGGATCCACACGGGCACCGACAAGGCGAAGGGCGCCATGGACCGGCTCGCGCACAAGGACGAGCCCGGGGCGGGCGGCGGCGACACGTTCACCCCGCCGCGTACTCCCCCGCCGGCCTCCTGAGTCCCCTCCCACCGGCACCTCGATCGGCGGACGGCCGCGGAGCGCGACACGCTCCCGGCCGTCCGCCGTTTCTGCGGTCGGCCACGCGCCGCACGGCCCGTGGCACACCGGCCGACGAGCCGGCTCTCGGGCAGCAGGCCGTGTGGTGCATCGGCCCGCGAGACGGCCCTGCGGCCGCACGCCGCGTCGCGCACCGGCCCGCGAGGCGGCCCTGGGCGCTCGGGCCGGAGGGCTACGACCAGGCCGCGACCACGTACCCCACGCCGTACGGCGCGTCCTCGTAGAGCAGAGTGCCGGTGAGGGCGGCGTTCTCGGCGGCGCCCGCGAGGATCTGCCAGGGGGCGCGGCCCGAGACCTTCAGTTCGTGGGCCAGGCCGATGTCCAGGGCGGTCAGCGCCGCGAGGTCCGCCGTGCCCAGCGCGCGGGCGACCGCCGCGTCGAAGGGCGCCGCCCGCTCGTCGAGGTAGCCCGGTGCCTTCAGCGTCCGGCAGGCACTGGCGTCGCCCATCACCAGCAGCGCGACCCGTTCCGCCCGCGCGCCGATCTCCCGTCCGGTCTCGGCGCACGCCTCGGCGGTGAGCGCTTCCGTCACGCCTAGTCCCTCGAGCGGGGCGTCCGCCCAGCGGGTCCGCTCCAGCAGCCAGGCGGCGACGGAGAGCGAGGGCGGCAGCTCGCGCCCGGTGGCGGCGGCCGCGTCAGGGGCGTCCTCGCCGTGAATATGAGCGCCGCCCAGTCGTACGGCGAGGTCGACGCCGAAGCCGCGGAACGAGCCCCACGTGCCCGCCGCGTGGACGCCGGCCCCGGCCTCCTCGGTGGGCGCGACGACCACGAGCCGGTCCGGGCGGGCGGCCGCCAGCACGGCCAGCGCGTCGGAGCAGGCGGCGCGCGCCGTGTCCAGCTCGGGTGCGGCGCCCGTGGCGACCTCGGGCACGAGGAGCGGGGGGCAGGGGCAGACTGCGGCGGCGACAAGCATGATCGGCAGGGTAGCCCCGCAGGACGGCCGAGCGGCGCGACACCCGCCCCGGTGCGCCCGAACAGCGCCTCACCCGCCGCCGCGCGGGCCGGGCACGGCAACCGGGTCAGTCGCAGCCGGGTCAGTCGCAGCCGCAGCCGCTGCCCGTGGCGACCGGCAGCGGGGCCGGGGCGCCGATCTTCGGCAGGCCCAGCATCACACCGGCCGGCTTGGCGGCCTTCTCCGCGGTGCGCTTCTCCCAGGCGTCGCCCGCGCGCGTGCGGCGCACGTCGAGGACGGCGCCCTCGGCGAGGAGGTGGTGCGGGGCGGCGTACGTGATCTCGACGGTCACCACGTCACCGGGGCGGACCTCCTGGTCCGGCTTGGTGAAGTGGACCAGGCGGTTGTCGGCGGCGCGGCCGGAGAGGCGGTGGGTGGCGCCGTCCTTGCGGCCCTCGCCCTCGGCGACCATCAGCTCCAGGGTGCGGCCGACCTGCTTCTTGTTCTCCTCCCAGGAGATCTCCTCCTGGAGGGCGACGAGACGCTCGTAGCGCGCCTGGACGACCTGCTTGGGGATCTGGTCCTCCATGGTCGCGGCCGGGGTGCCGGGGCGCTTGGAGTACTGGAAGGTGAAGGCCTGCGCGAAGCGGGCCTCGCGGACGACGTGCAGGGTCTGCTCGAAGTCCTCCTCGGTCTCGCCGGGGAAGCCGACGATGATGTCGGTGGTGATCGCGGCGTGCGGGATGGCGGCGCGGACCTTCTCGATGATGCCGAGGTAGCGCTCCTGCCGGTAGGACCGGCGCATCGCCTTCAGGACCGGGTCCGAGCCGGACTGGAGCGGCATGTGCAGCTGCGGCATCACGTTCGGCGTCTCGGCCATGGCGGCGATGACGTCGTCCGTGAAGTCGCGGGGATGGGGCGAGGTGAAGCGGACGCGCTCCAGGCCCTCGATCTGCCCGCAGGCGCGCAGCAGCTTGCTGAAGGCCTCGCGGTCGCCGATGTCGGAGCCGTAGGCGTTGACGTTCTGGCCGAGCAGGGTGATCTCGGAGACGCCCTCGTCGACCAGGGCCTCGATCTCGGCGAGGATGTCGCCGGTGCGGCGGTCCTTCTCCTTGCCGCGCAGGGCCGGGACGATGCAGAAGGTGCAGGTGTTGTTGCAGCCGACGGAGATCGACACCCAGGCCGCGTAGGCGCTCTCGCGGCGCGTCGGCAGTGTGGAGGGGAAGGCCTCCAGGGACTCGGCGATCTCGACCTGCGCCTCTTCCTGCACGCGCGCGCGTTCCAGCAGGACCGGGAGCTTGCCGATGTTGTGCGTGCCGAAGACGACGTCCACCCAGGGCGCCTTCTTCACGATGGTGTCGCGGTCCTTCTGCGCGAGGCAGCCGCCGACCGCGATCTGCATACCGGGGCGGGAGGCCTTCCTGGGCGCGAGCCGGCCGAGGTTGCCGTAGAGGCGGTTGTCGGCGTTCTCGCGCACCGCGCAGGTGTTGAAGACGACGACGTCCGCGTCGCCGTCCGAGCCCTCGGGGGCGCGCACGTACCCGGCGTCCTCCAGCAGTCCGGACAACCGCTCGGAGTCGTGGACGTTCATCTGGCACCCATAGGTGCGGATCTCATAGCTCTTGGGTGCTTGAACGTCCACTGCGAGGCTCCGGTCGCTGCTGCTGGTCATGCCTCAAGGGTAGGCGCTCGCCACGATGCCTCCGGCCGGGAGGCGGATCGTCGTACGACGCCCGGTGGTGGCGGCCGGTTCCAAAGTGGCACGGTGCACGGACCATGCCGGCGGGCGGCACCGGAACACGAGGGGGATCAACCGATGACGACCTCGACGCGAGCGGGTTCCGTCGGCGCGCAGTTCCTCGCGCTGGCCCTGCTGTGGGGAGCGAGCTACCTCTTCATCAAGGTCTCCCTGGACGGCCTGTCCCCGGCGCAGGTCATGCTCGGCCGGCTCGCCCTGGGGGGTGCCTTCCTGGCCGCGGTCATGGCCGTGACCCGGCGCCGCTGGCCCCGCGACGCCCGTACCTGGCGCGCGCTCGCCGCGATCTCGGTGTTCCTGTGCGTGGCCCCGTTCTCGCTCTACGCGTGGGCCGGTGAGCGCATCCCGTCCGGGCTGTCCAGCATCTACAACGCGACGACCCCGCTCGCGGCCCTGCTCGTCTCGCTGATCGTGCTGCCCGACGAGCGGCTGACCCGCGCCCGCGCGTGGGGCCTGGTCCTCGCCTTCCTCGGCGTCACCGTCGTCGCCGCGCCCTGGAGCGCCCTCGGCACCTCCGGCGACGGCGCCTCTCTCGCGGCCCAGCTCGCCTGTCTGGGCGCCAACGTCTGCTACGGCATCGGCTTCGTCCTCAGCCGCCGACTGCTGCGGGGCACCGGGCACGACACCCTCACGATCGCCGCCGGCCAGGTCGTCGTGGCCACGGCCGTCGGGCTCCTCGTCGCCCCCTTCATCGGCGGTCTCGAACCGGTCCGTCTCACCCCGTCGGTGCTGGGCGGCATCCTGGTGCTGGGCACGGCCGGCACCGGACTGGCCTACATCCTGAACACCCGGATCATCGCCGCGTGGGGCGCGACCACCGCGGCCACGGTCACCTATCTCACCCCGGTCGTCGGCGTCGTGCTCGGTGTCCTCGTGCTCGGCGAGACCGTCCACTGGCACGAGCCCGCCGGCGCCGTCCTGGTCGTCCTCGGCATCCTGGTCAGCCAGGGACGGCTGGGGGCGCGCCGCCGGCCGCCGGCCCTGGCTGTTGTTCCGGGCCCAGGTCCGGGAGCGGGGCCGCAGCCGGGACCTTCGGCGGGTCTGCGGCGGGCACAGCGACTCGGATCTCCACCGGCGCCGGGATCCGCGGCCGACGTCTGACGTCTGATGTCTGACGTCCGATATCTGATGGCCGGCGTTGGCGTCTGGCGGTCACGGGGCGCCGGGCACCTGCCGACCTTGCGTCATGCCGCGCCGGGCACCTGCCGACCCTGCGTCATGCCGCGGGTCATTCGTCCGAGACCCGCACCAGCGTCAGCGTGATGTTGTCCGGGCCGCCCTCGGCGATGGCGGCCTTCCACAGTTCGAAGGCCGCGCGGGCGTCATCGTGCTCGCGCAGTATCTCCCCGAGCGCCTCCTCCGGCACCGGGTCGGTCAGCCCGTCGGTGCAGACGAGGTAGCGGTCGCCGGGTGCGAGGGGAAAGGCCGTCACATGAGGGCGGACGGGGCGGAAGTCCGGGCTCCCGCCAAGGCATTGGGTGACGACGGACGTCGTGCGCTGCCCGGGCGCGAGCGGCGGACTGTCGTCGACGCTCACCTGGCGCAGCCCGTCGTCCTCGACGGCGAAGACCCGGCTGTCGCCCACGTTGAACACCAGCAGTTCGTCGGGTCCTACGACCACCCCGGCGATCGTCGTCCCCATGCCGGCCAGCTCCTCGCCCTCGTCACCGCCGGCGGCCTGGTACACGGCGTGGTTGCACGCGTCCAGGGCGTCGCGGACGGCGCCCTCGTCGGTCAGCACGGGCCCCAGTGACGCGATCCGGCGGACGACCAGCGCGCTGGCCACGTCGCCACGGGGATGCCCGCCGAGCCCGTCGGCGACGGCGACGGCGAGGGGCGTCCCGAGCGGGAAGACCAGGGTCTGGGGGTTCTCGGTCACCGTGGCGCACAGGGTCCACGGCCCGGCGACGAGACTGTCCTCGTTCCGGTCCCGAAGCAGCCCGGGATGGCTGAGCGCCGTCACGACGACATGCGGCATGTCTCAAGGGTAGGCGGCCCTGGGGGCCGTCACTAGCGCGGGATGCGTTTGTCGCATCCCACGTCACAGGCGCGCGGGCGTCACCCTCGGAGCCCTCAAGCAGCCGTCCGGGAGCCGGTCCTGGCCTCCAGCGCGTGCAGTACGGCGACCATGTCCTCGCCGCCGTGCCCCTGGGCGACCGCCTCGTCGTAGAGGGTGTGGCAGACGTCGAGAAGGGGCGAGGCCAGGCCGGCCTGGCGGGCGGCCCGGGCGATCAGCCGGTTGTTCTTCAGGACGTCGGCGGCCGCCGCCTGCACGGCGAAGTCACGGGCCAGCAGCTTGGGGGCCTTCCCGCGGGAGACCGCGCTGGCCATCGGTCCGGCGTCGAGGACGTCCCGGAGCAGGCGTTGGTCGAGTCCGTGCCGGTCGGCGAAGTGGAACGCCTCGGTCAGCCCGGTGACCAGGGTGATCAGGAACAGGTTCACGGAGAACTTCATCAGCAGCGCGCCCGGGACCTCGCCGCAGTCGAACGTCTCGCGGCACAGGGGGGCCAGCAGGGGCCGTACGGCTGCCACGGCGTCGTCGTCGCCCGCCAGCATCGCCACCAGCTCGCCCTGCTCGGCGGGGACCCTGGAACCGGAGACCGGGGCCTCGACATAGGTTCCGCCCGCCGCCCGGACGGCGTCCCGCAGGCCCGTCGAGTACGCGGGCGAGACGGTGCCCATGTGGACGACGGTGCGGCCGCCGACACGCGTGGCGAAGTCCGCGGTCCCGCGGGCCAGGACCGCGTCGAGGGCGCTCTCGTCGGCCAGCATGAGGATCACCGTGTCGGCCCGGTCGAACACCTCGGCGGGGCTCGCCGCGATCTCGGCGCCGGCCTCGCGCAGGGGTGTGGCGCGGCCGGGGGTGCGGTTCCAGACGACGAGCGGCGTTCCGGCGCGGGCGAGGTTGAGCGCCATGGGCTGCCCCATGACCCCGAGGCCGATGAATCCCACGTACATGACACGCACCCTTCGTTCCGGTCCCTCCGGCCCGGGGCGGGGGTGAGTCCCGCCGTCCGTGGCCGTGACAGCTCGACTATGACAGCGGTCATAGTAGTCGTCGCTATGACAACGGTCATAGGGTGAGGACGACACAGAGCGGGAGGTCGACAATGGCGGTGTCCGAACGGGGGCCACGGGAGCGGATGGTCTTCAGCGCGGCCCAGCTCATCCGGCGCGACGGGGTCGCCTCGACCGGGATGCGCGAGGTGGCGGCGCAGGCGCGGGCGCCGCGCGGATCGCTCCAGCACTACTTCCCGGGCGGCAAGGAGCAGTTGGTCAACGAGGCCGTGGGCTGGGCCGGCCGGTACGCGGGCAACCGGGTCGCCCGTTTCCTCGCGGCGCTGCCCGAGCCCACGCCCGGCGGGCTGTTCTCGGAGATGGTGCGCCAGTGGACCGACGAGTACGGGGCCACCGGGTTCGCGGGCGGCTGCCCGGTCGCGGCCGCCACGGTGGACTGCGCGGAGTCGAGCGCGTCCACCCGGGAGGCGGTGGCGGCCGCGTTCGCCGCCTGGACCGGGCCGGTGGCCGGGGCCCTGGTGGACATGGGGGTGCCGCGGGAGCGGGCCGGCGCGCTCGCCACGCTCATGATCAGCGCGCTGGAGGGGGCGATCCTCGTGGCCCGCGCCGAACGGGACGTCCGGGCGCTGACGACCGTGGCACGCGAGCTGGGCCCCCTCCTCGACGCGGCGGTGCGCCAGGACGGCTGACCGCGCCGCGGCGCGCGCTACCGGAGCGTGGCCACGAACTTCCCCAGCCGGGCCAGGCCCTCGCGGAGCGTGTCGGCGGAGGCCGCGTAGGACAGCCGTACATGGGTCTCGGCGGTCTGCACGCCGAAGTCCCGGCCCGGGGTGAGGGCGACGTGCGCCTCCTGGAGCGCCCGTTCGCAGAACTGCCACGAGGTGAGCCCGGTGCCGCTGACGTCGAAGTAGACGTAGAACGCCCCGTCGGGCGGGACCGGGACCGGGAGGCCCATGCGCTCCAGGCCGTCGAGGACGAGGGCGCGCCGCTCGGCGAACTCGACCCGGCGGGCCTCGCAGACCGCGAGCGACTCGGGGGTGAAGCAGGCCAGGGCGGCGTGCTGGGCGGGGGCGGAGGCGCAGAGGAAGTAGTTCTGGGCGAGGCGCTCCAGTGCCGGTACGAGAGGTTCGGGCACGACGCACCAGCCGAGCCGCCAGCCGGTCATGCCGAAGTACTTCGAGAAGCTGTTGATGACGACGGCGCCGGGATCGAGGGAAAGGGCGCTGCGCGGCGGCCGGCCCCGCTCGTCGTGGTCGGCGAGGTCGAGGTAGATCTCGTCGACCAGGCGCCAGGCGTCGTGCTCGCGGGCGAGGTCGCAGATCGCGGCGAGTTCGTCGGTGGGGACGGAGGTGCCGGTGGGGTTCGACGGGGTGGCGACCATGACGCCGCGGGTCCGGTCCGTCCAGTGCGACCGTACGGTGGCCGCGTCCAGCTGGTAGCGGGTCCCGGCGGTGGTGGGGACGAGGCCGACGCGGGCGCCGAAGCTCTCCACGATCTGCCGGTTGCAGGGGTAGGACGGGTCGGCGATGAGCACCTCGTCGCCGGGATCGACGAGCGCGGCGGTGGCCAGGACGAGCGCGGCCGAGGCCCCGGCGGTGACGACGACCCGGGCCGGGTCCACGTCGACGCCGTGCCGTTCCCGGTAGAACCCCGCGATGGCCCCCCGCAGTGCGGGCAGCCCGAGCGCCGCCGTGTACGACATGGGCGTACGGGCGTCCATGACCTCGCGCAGCGCGCCCACGACGGCCGGGGGCGCGCCGAAGTCCGGCTCGCCCAGGCTGAGCTTGACGACATGGTGGCCCTGCGCCTGAAGCGCGGCGGCGTGCTTGCCGAACTCCATGGCGTAGAAGGGCGCGACGGCCTGGGCGCGTTGCGAGATCCTCATACTGCGGCCTCCGGTTTCGAGGACGGACGGTTGCCGGGACCTCCCGGTCGGCCGACCGGCCCACCGTAAGCCCGCAGGGCCCTCAGCCCGAAGCCGCTCCCGTCGCCCCTTCCGGCCCTGTCCCCGCCGGGCGCGCTCAGGGGTCGATGAGACCGGCCCGTATGGCGTAGCGGGTGAGTTCCAGGCGGTCGCGCATGCCGAGTTTGTGCAGGAGGTTGGCGCGGTGGCGTTCGACCGTCTTGGCGCTGATGTGGAGCAGTGCGCCGATCTCCCGGGAGGTGTGTCCCTCGGCGACCAGCTTGAGGATCTCCTCCTCGCGCTCGGTGATGGGCCGCTGGGGCAGCCCCTCGACGCCGTCGCCCCGGTGCAGCCGGTCCAGATAGGAGCGGACCAGCGCCCGCTCCGCGCCCGGGTAGATGAACGGCTCGTCGCGCACCACCGCCCGGCACGCCTCGACGAGGTCCCGGTCGGCGACCGACTTCAGGACATAGCCGCCGGCCCCGGCCTTGAGGGCCTCGAAGAAGTACTGCTCGTTGTCGTACATGGTCAGGATGAGGATCCGCAGGGCGGGCAGTCGGCGGGAGAGTTCGCGGGCCGCCTGGAGGCCGGTCATCCGGGGCATCGCCACATCGAGGACGGCCAGGTCGATGCCCCCGGCACGGGCCTTCTCGACCGCCTCGGCCCCGTCCCCGGCCTCCGCCACGACCTCCAGATCGGGTTCGCCGTCCAGGATGAGCCGCACGCCCCGGCGGACCAGCGTGTGGTCGTCGGCGAGGAGGACCCGGATCGGCGGACCGCCGGTGCCGGGGGTACCGGCGGTCATCGGCCCGCTCCCCTTACGTCGGCGTCCGTGCCCGGCTCGTCCGTACCTGGCTCGTCGGAGTCCGGCTCGTCGGAGTCCGGCTCGTCGGTGCCCCGCTGGCCCGTGCCCGGCTCGTCCGTACCTGGCTCGTCGGAGTCCGGCTCGTCGGTGCCCCGCTGGCCCGTGCCCGGCTCGTCCGTACCCGGCGGGTCCGTGTCCGTCGCCAGGTCGGCCGGGATCGCCTTCGGCGATGCCCACAGGCGGATGTCCGTACCCGCGCGGCCGGGGTCGATACGGTCGGCGGCACCACGGCCGCTCCCGTCACCGCCCGCCTTCCGCTCGCCCTCCCCCGACGCCGGCCCCGGGCCCGGCCCCGGGCCCTGCCCCGACGTCACCTCCAGCCTCGCCCCTATCAGCAGCGCCCGCTCCCGCATCCCCCGGAGACCGGCCCCTTCTCCCGTCGCCGCGCCGAGCCCGCGGCCGTTGTCGCGTACGAGGAGTTCGACGCCGCCGGCGAGGGGGCGCAGGCGGAGTTCGGCATGGTCGGCACCGGAGTGGCGGGCGGTGTTGGTGAGGGCTTCCTGGGCGACGCGGTAGAGCACGAGTTCCGTTTCCTGGGGCAGCGGGGGCAGGCCGGGGCGCAGGTCGGGGCGGACCGTCAGCCCATGGGTGGTGAACTCGGCCGCGAGCGACCGCAGGGCGCTGAGCAGCCCGAGTTCCTCCAGGACGCCGGGGCGCAGCCGACGGGCGATCCGACGTATCTCGTCGAGCCCGGCGCGGGTGGCCTCCTGGGCCTGGCCCAGTTCGTCGCGCAGTTCCTCCGGTGCCCGGTCGGCGACCCGTTTGAGCTGGAGGAGGACGGCGGTCAGGGTCTGGCCCACCTCGTCGTGGAGTTCGCGCGCGATCCGGTGCCGCTCGCGTTCCTGCGCGGACAGCGCCCGCCCCGCGCTGGCGGCGCGCTCGGCCTCCAGCCGGTCGAGCATGGCGTTGTACGTGGTGATCAGCTCGGCGGTCTCCACCGGCCCGGAGACCACGGCGCGGGCGCCGGGCCGCAGCAGGTCGGCGGCGGCCATCGCCCGGCCGAGGCGTCCGAGCGGGGCGAGTCCGACCCGCAGCACGAGGACGTTGACGGCCAGGAGCACGGCCAGTCCGCCCAGCACGACGAGCGCCTCGCCCGGCAGGACCGGTGTGGAGACGGTGACCGGTCCGAGCAGCAGCGCGGTGGCCACGATCAGGCCGAGCGCGTTGAGGGCGAAGATCCGCCAGAACAGCGACACGTTTCCTCCGCCTCCGCTCCGCCTTCTCCCGCCACGTACCCATGGCACCGCCGTGACCAGCCTTTCTTCCGCACCGCGGCCCTGTCCATCCGTCACAACACCCATGTCGCCACCGTACGGCCGGATGGCAGCATGGCGGCTGCGCGCACCCGGCGTCGGCCTCGCGGCCCGCCGTCGGCAGCCGTATCGCAGGAACGATCAGCAAGGGGAAGAAACGTGTCTGCTCCACGCCTCCGGACGACACCGCTACCAGGCATCGGCGTCCAGTACGACCTCGTGACCCGCGAGCAGCGCCACCTGTCGGTGGTGGCGCACCGCGACGGCACCCGCACGGTCGGCGTGTACCAGGCGGACGACCCGGACTCCTGCGCCCACTCCCTGCATCTGACCGGCGCGGAGGCCGGCTCCCTGATCGACGCGCTGAAGCCGTCCCACCACAGCGCCAGCCTGCTGTACACCACGGACCTGGGCCTGGTCGCCGAGCGGATCGAGGTCTCGGCGACCTCGCGCTGGAACGGCCGGCTGCTGGGCGACACCCGGATGCGGACGGAGACGGGCGCCTCGATCGTGGCGGTGCTGCGGCGGGCCGAGGCGATCCCGTCCCCGGCGCCGGACTTCCGGCTGGCGGGCGGTGACACCCTGATCGTCATCGGCACCCGTGAAGGTGTGGACGCGGCCGCCGCGATACTCGGGCGGGAGTGAAGAACGGGTGCACTCCTCCGCCGTTCTGCTGATCGAGTTCGGTTCCATCATCCTGGGCCTCGGCCTGCTCGGCCGGTTCGCCGCCCGTTTCCAGTTCTCACCGATACCGCTGTACCTGCTGGCCGGTCTGGCCTTCGGTGAGGGCGGACTGCTGCCGCTCGGCGCGAGCGAGGAGTTCGTCGCGACCGGCGCGGAGATCGGCGTCATCCTGCTGCTGCTGATGCTCGGCCTGGAGTACTCGGCGAGCGATCTGGTCTCCAACCTCAAGGCCCACTACCCGTCCGGTCTCGTCGACGGCGCGCTGAACGCGCTGCCGGGCGCGGCTGCCGCGCTGCTGCTCGGCTGGGGTCCGGTGGCCGCCGTGGTGCTGGCGGGCGTCACCTGGATCTCGTCGTCCGGGGTGATCGCCAAGGTCCTCGGCGACCTGGGCCGGGTCGGCAACCGGGAGACCCCGGTGATCCTGAGCGTGCTCGTCCTGGAGGACCTGGCGATGGCGGTCTATCTGCCCATCGTCACGGCGCTGGTGGCCGGGGCGGGGCTGGCTGCGGGCAGCCTCACCCTGGCCGTCGCGCTGGGCGTCGCGGGACTCGTGCTGTTCGCGGCGTTGCGCTACGGCCGTGTCATCTCGCGTTTCGTGTCGAGCGACGACCCGGAGAAGCTGCTGCTCGTCGTCCTGGGCCTGACCATCCTGGTCGCCGGTGTGGCCCAGCAGCTCCAGGTGTCGGCGGCCGTGGGCGCGTTCCTGGTGGGCATCGCGCTGTCGGGGGAGGTCGCCGAGGGCGCGCACACACTGCTGAGCCCGCTGCGGGACCTGTTCGCGGCGGTCTTCTTCGTCTTCTTCGGACTGCACACCGACCCGGCGAGCATCCCTCCGGTCCTTCTCCCCGCGCTCGCGCTGGCCGTCGTCACCGCCGGGACGAAGATCGCCACCGGCTACTGGGCGGCCCGGCGCGCCGGTATCTCGGCCAAGGGCCGCTGGCGTACGGGCGGCGCGCTGGTGGCGCGCGGCGAGTTCTCGATCGTCATCGCCGGGCTCGCGGTCACCGCCGGAATCGAGCCGTCTCTCGGCCCCCTGGCCACGGCCTACGTCCTCCTCCTCGTCGTCCTGGGCCCCCTCACCGCCCGCTACACCGAACCTGTGGCGACCTGGTGGACCCGCCGCCGCACTCCGGGGACGGGGACCGGCGCGGGGACGAGTACGGGCCCAGGCACAGGCCCCGGCACGGAAACGGGCACGGTCGCGGGCACGGGCACGGTCGCGACCGCGGGTGCGCCGGAGCAGCTGCCGGACGTGCGGCGGCAGACGCCGGTGAGCGACTGAGAAACGCGCCGACGGGTCTCGGGACACCGACAGGCGCCCGAGCGAACACGCCGCCGGAGAGGCCGACGCACCACGGACGGCGACGGGCGACCGGTGACGACAGCGGCGACGGGCGACGGGCGACGACAGCGGCGACCGGCGACGGGCGACGGGCGACGGGCGACGGGCGACGGCAGCAAGGATCGCCGCCCGGGCGACCGGACGACCGGACGACCGCCCCGGCGGATCAAAGACGCCGACCCGCCACCGCGCGACCACACGAACCGCCGGACAGGGACTCCACGGGCCGGGGAGGGGCTGACGCCCCCTCCGGCCCGCTCGTGTCCCACGTCACACCCACCCACATGGCTGATTTACGAAGCCGCGAGGCACACCCATGGCATGCTCATGGCCTGTTACCGGCCAGTAGCAACGCCTGCCCGGCCGGTCCCCCTTGCTCACCCCCCACCTCCCAGGACTGACCTTGCGCAGACGCACGAGGCACTCCCGTGCCTTCAGCCGTGCCCTCATGCCCGCATTGGCCGCATCCGCCCTCCTCCTCGCCGCGGGCTGCTCCTCTCCCTCGTCGCAGGCCGACTCCCCCGCCTCCACCGCCACCCGGCCGGCCGACGCGGACGCCTCGCCCGCCTCCGCCGACCGCTCGCTCGCGGTGGCCGCCGCCCCCGCCGGCACCGCGACCGCCACCGCCCGCCCGGGCAGCGCCGGCGGCGAGGCCCACCGCACGGAGCTGAGCGTCAGCTCCTACGACCGGAAGACCCGGCGGGCCGTCATCGTCTCCGACGACGACCCGGACGGGCCGGGTTCCTCACCTTCGGCCGGTGCGAGTTCACCCGCCGCGGACTCCCCCTCTCCGAGCGCCTCGGAGACCCCCCATCGCACCGCCGTCGGCGATGTCATCGCCAGCGCCCCCGCGCCCGGCGCCCCGCAGGGGCTGCTCGCGAAGGTCACCGAGGTGATCGGCGAGACCGAGCGGGGCACGGAGGTGCAGACCGAGCCCGCCCAGCTCAACGCCCTCCTCGGGGACGACACCGCGAAGGGCAGCGTGCCGGTGGACCCGGCCGACTTCGCGGTCGACAAGCTGCTGCCCGACGTCGACGTCTCCTGGTCGCGCACGGATGACGTGCACGTCGGACCCGAGGGCGCGACCGTTCCCCTCGGCAGTCTGCGGCTCGACGTCCGCGCCGACCTGCCGACCGCGGGCGACGCCGCCGCCTCGGCGTCCGCGTCGGTCGAGGGCTTCGTACAGGTCGCCCCGCAGGTCGACTTCCGCTACGGCGGTGCGGGCGCCGACACCGCGCCCGCCTCGGCGTACCTGGGCGTGTCCGGCGACTGGACCTCGGGCTGGGCGCTGAAGGGCCGCGCGGGCGCCTCGGCGGCCCCGGTCCGGATTCCGTTCGCCACGCTGCACGCCGACCCGGTGCTCCAGGTCGGCCCGGTGCCCGTCGTGGTCAACCTCGACCTGACCTGCTACGTCCAGATCAGCGGCGACGGCAAGGTCACCGTCGACGTGGAGCAGAACCTCAAGGGCGACTTCACGGCGGGCGGCACCTTCACGGCCGCCCAGGGCTGGACACCGGTCAACTCCTCCGACATGACGAGCACGCCCGTCCGGACCTCCGTCACCACCGCCGGCAGCGTGAAGGCGGCTCTGGGCGCCCAGGCCACCGTCGGTCTGTACGGCAGCGTCGGCGTCATCGCGGACCTGGCCCCGTACGTCCGCGGCGAGGCAACCGGAACGGTGACCGGTACCGACGACGTGTTCGAGGCCGACGGCTCCTGGGCCGTCTACGGCGGGGTCGACCTCAACGGCACCCTGCGCCTGCAGCTGTCGGTCTTCGGCACGCCGGTGCTCCAGCGGGACATCCCGCTCGGTGCGCTCCACCGGGAGTGGAAGCTGGCCGGCGGCAAGACCTCCTAGGACGGGTCCGGCCGCGGTTCAGGACGCGCCGCCAGGTATCCATCCCTGGCGGCGCAGCACCGCCGACACGTCCGGTGCCTCGTAGTGCTCGCCCTTGAGGACCTTGCCGTCCTCGCGGCGGGCGACCTGGCCGTCGGGGCCGAGCTTCGTCATGTTGGACCGGTGGATCTCGGCGAGCACCGCGTCGAGGTCGATGCCGTGCACCAGGGCCGTGCCGTACGCGACGTAGACGACATCGGCCAGCTCGTGCGCGAGCCGGTCCAGCGGGCCGCCCACCGCCACCTCGGCGACCTCCGCCGCCTCCTCGGCCAGCAGCTCCCCCCGGTGCGCGGCGAGCCGTGGCGACACCTCCGTCGGCGTACTGCGGGCGTCGAGCCCGAAGGCGCGATGGAACTCTCGGACCAGTTCGACGGGCGAAGAACTCATGCACAGACTGTAACGACCGCCACTGACAACCCGCCCCGACAGCCCCTGCCGCGAGCCCCACCACGGGCCCCTGTGGCCCCTCCGCGAACCCCGTTGCGACCCCTGCGTGGCCCCTTCGCGAGATCCACTGCGGCCCCTCCGCGAGGTCCTCCGTGAACCCCGCCCTGGTCAGCAGCGCGTCGCGGCTGGCAGGATCGCCGCATGTCCAAGATGTTCCCCCGGATCGGCAGGCGCCGGACGCTGCAAGGCGCGGCGGCCGGTGTCGTCGCGCTCGGGCTGCTGCTGTGGTGGCTGTTGCCGCTGGGCGAGGACCCGCCGAGCGGTTCGATCACCTTCAGCACGGGCACGCCCAGCGGCGTCTACCAGGAGTACGCCACCATGCTCCGCGACGAGCTGGCGAAGGACATGCCGAACCTGAAGGTGACCCTGACGACCAGCAACGGCTCGCAGGAGAACGTCCAGCGCGTGGCGGACGGCGATGCCGACTTCACCATCGCCGCGGCGGACGCGGTGCAGACCTACGAGTCGCGGCACCAGGGGGCCTCTGCCCGGCTGCGCGGCGTGGCCCGGCTCTACGACGACTATGTGCAGCTGGTCGTGGACCACGACTCGGACATCCGCTCCCTCGCCGATCTGAAGGGCAGGACGGTGGCGACCGGGCTGCCCCGCTCGGGGGTGCGGCTGATAGCGGAACGCGTGCTCAAGGCGGCCGGCGTGGACCCGGTGAAGGACATCACGGCTGTTTCGGAGGGCATCGACACCGGCCCAGAGAAGCTGCGGCAGGGGAAGATCGACGCGTTCTTCTGGTCCGGCGGGGTACCGACGGGCGGTCTGCGGGACCTGGCGAAGACCTTCGACTTCCGGTTCGTGCCGATCGACGCCTCCCTGGTCGCGAAGATGCACGACCAGGACAGCTCCACCGGGTACTACCGCGCGACGAACATGCCCGAGTCGGCGTACCCGACCATCCAGGACGGCAACACCGTGCCGACGATCGCGGTGGCCAACCTGCTGATGACCCGCACGGACGTGGATCCCCGGCTCACCGAGTGGCTGACCCGGACCGTGCTCAAGAGCCGGGACGACATCGGCTCGCAGGTGCACTCCGCGCAGCTGGTCGACCTGCGCACGGCGATCTACACCGACCCCCTCCGCCTGCACGACGGCGCCCGTCGCTACTACCGCTCCGTCAAGCCTTAGGGTCCGCTGTCCAGGCCTCAGGGCCCGCCGTCCAGGCCCCAGGGCCCGCTGTCCAGGCCTCGGCGCCCGCCGTCCGGATCATGCCGCGGACACGGGGTCAGACCGTGGGCCGTGACCTCGGCACCGACACGGTCACCCGCAGCCCGGTCGGCTCGTGACGGTCGTAGGACAGGGAGCCGCCGCCCGCCGCGAGCAGGGTCCGGGAGATGGACAGGCCGAGGCCGGATCCCTTGATGTTCTGATGGCGGCCGCTGCGCCAGAAGCGGTCGCCCACGCGCGCGAGTTCCTCGTCGGTGAGGCCGGGGCCGTTGTCGGTGACGACGACGGTGGAGGTCTCGCCGTCCGCCGCGACCGTCACCTCCACGCTCTCCCCCTCCGGCGTGAACTTCACGGCGTTGTCGATCACCGCGTCCAGCGCGCTGGACAGGGTGACCGGGTCGGCCCAGGCCGTGGTGGCCGGACAGTCCCCCACCAGCCGGACGCCCTTGGCCTCGGCGGTGGGCGCCCAGGCGGCGACGCGCTCGGCGGCCAGCGCGCCGATGTCGGTGACCCGCAGATCGGCCTCGGTGTGCTCGGCCAGGGCCAGGTCGAGCAGGTCGTCCAGCACCTGGGCCAGACGCCGGCCCTCGTTCTGGACGGAGGCGATCTCCTCGTTGCCCTCCGGGAGCTCGTAGCCGAGCAGTTCGATGCGCAGCAGCAGGGCCGCGAGCGGATTGCGCAGCTGGTGCGAGGCGTCGGCCACGAAGGCGCGCTGCTGTTCCAGCACGTCCTCGACGGTGTCCGCCATCTCGTTGAACGACCGGGCCAGCCGTCTGAGCTCCGGCGGCCCGCCGGCCACCGCGACCCGGGACTTCATCCGGCCGCTCGCGATCGCGTGGGTGACGAAGTCCAGGACCCGGACGGGCTTGAGCACCCAGCCGGTCAGCCGGAGCGCCGCGCCGATGGCCAGCAGCATCGCGGCGATCTCGCCGGCGCCGATCAGCACCCAGCCGTACAGGATCCGCGAGCGCATCGGGCCGGTGGGTGAGTCGGTGACGACGACCGCGACGACGTCACCGTCCCGGATGACCGGCGACGCGACGACGAGACGGTGGCGCTGCCACGGCCACACCTGCTGCGGGTCGTGGCTGCGCCGGCTGAGCAGCGCCTCCTGGAACGCGTCCCGCACCTCACCCTCCTGGGGGAGGTTCCACCCCTTTGGAGCAGTGGCCAGAGCGGTACGGGTGGGGTAGAAGACACCGGCTCGAATGTCGTAGACGTCGTAGTAGCTGGCCAGCTCGCGTTCGAGCGTCTCGCGTCGCTCGTTCGTGGACGAGGCCAGCGGCGCCTCCGCCTCCGACGGGACGGTGACGAACTGGGCGAGCGCCGCGAAACGGGCGGTGTCGTCGATCCGGTCGACGACCACTTTCTGCTGCTGGGCGCCCGCCACGCTGGCGGCCAGCGGCATGCCGAGGGCGAGCAGGACGGCCGCCATCAGCACGATGAGCAGCGGCAGAAGACGTGTGCGCAACGGTCCCCGCTACGCGCCGGGGGCGACGAGCCGGTACCCGACGCCGCGTACGGTCTCGATCAGAGCGGGCATGCGCAGCTTGGCGCGCAGGGAGGCGACATGGACCTCCAGGGTCCGTCCGGTCCCCTCCCAGCTGGTGCGCCAGACCTCGCTGATGATCTGCTCGCGGCGGAAGACCACACCGGGTCGCTGGGCGAGCAGGGCGAGGAGATCGAACTCCTTGCGGGTCAGCTGGACGACCGAGCCGTCCACGGTGACCCGCCGGGTGGGCAGCTCGATCTGCACGGGGCCGAGGCGCAGCGCGTCGTCGCCCGCCGCGGCCGGGTCCTCGGGCACCGTGCGCCGGCTGACGGCATGGATCCGGGCGAGCAGTTCTCCGGTGTCGTACGGCTTCACCACGTAGTCGTCGGCGCCCAGGTTGAGGCCGTGGATGCGGGAGCGGACGTCGGAGCGGGCCGTCACCATGATCACCGGGGTGGCGGTGCGCTTGCGGATCTTGCCGCAGACCTCGTAACCGTCCTGGTCGGGCAGCCCGAGGTCGAGCAGGACGACCCCGAAGCCGGGGCCCTCCGGGACCAGCGCCTGAAGGGCCTCCTCGCCGTTGCGGGCATGCGTGACGTCGAACCCGTGCCGCCTGAGGACCGCGGACAGTGCGGCGGCGACATGGTTGTCGTCCTCGACGAGGAGCAGTCTCATCCCGGCCCTCTCCGATTCATCGGCCGTTTGGTCTCGCTATGTACAAAAAAGCTGACACCGGTGCGTGTGCATCATGGCAGTCACGCTGATGGACGACGACGCCGTCAAGTGGGTTCCGGTTGCAGGGAACTTCCGTTACCCGGCCGATACGCTCGCAGGTCGCAAGTGCTACGACACGTGTCCGATTGCTATCGGATCGTGATGCTCAGATTCCCCTCAGATGTAATGACGCTGGTCGCGCCCGGTTATTACTGTCCTCCGAAACCGAGGAGGACGGAGCCTGAGAGCGATGACCGATGTTTCGGTGGCCAAGGAAGATGCGGCCCCAACCGACGATCTCGTCGTCCTGAAGAGTGTCAACAAGCACTTCGGTGCGCTGCACGTACTCCAGGACATCGATCTGACGATCACCCGCGGTGAGGTTGTCGTGGTCATCGGGCCCTCCGGGTCCGGGAAGTCGACCCTGTGCCGCACCATCAACCGTTTGGAGACGATCGACGCGGGCACGATCGCCATCGACGGGAAGCCGCTGCCCCAGGAGGGCAAGGCGCTGGCCCGGCTGCGGGCCGACGTCGGCATGGTCTTCCAGTCGTTCAATCTGTTCGCGCACAAGACCGTGCTCGAGAACGTGATGCTGGGCCAGATCAAGGTCCGCAAGACGGACAAGAAGCAGGCCGAGGAGAAGGCCCGAGCCCTCCTCGACCGGGTCGGCGTGGCCACGCAGGCCGACAAGTACCCGGCACAGCTCTCGGGCGGCCAGCAGCAGCGTGTCGCCATCGCACGGGCGCTGGCGATGGACCCGAAGGTCATGCTCTTCGACGAGCCGACCTCGGCCCTCGACCCCGAGATGATCAACGAGGTGCTCGAGGTCATGCAGCAGCTCGCCCGGGACGGCATGACCATGATCGTCGTCACCCACGAGATGGGCTTCGCACGATCCGCGGCGAACCGGGTGGTCTTCATGGCCGACGGCCGCATCGTCGAGGAGGCCACTCCCGACCAGTTCTTCAGCAACCCGCGCAGCGACCGTGCGAAGGACTTCCTGTCGAAGATCCTTCACCACTGACCGCGCCCCGGCCCGTTATGTCTGACGGAACCCGCACCGCCCTCAGTCCTTCATCCCTAAGGAAGTAGTCATGAAGCTTCGCAAGGTCACCGCCGTCTCGGCCGCCGTGCTCGCCCTCGCCCTCTCCGCCACCGCGTGCGGCGGCGACAGCGACGACGACGCGGGCAGCGGCTCCACCACCGGCAGTGGCGGCGGCGGCAAGATCAAGGTCGGCATCAAGTACGACCAGCCCGGTCTCGGCCTGAAGAAGCCCGACGGATCCTTCGCCGGCTTCGACGTGGACGTGGCGACCTACGTCGCCAAGCAGCTCGGCTACGAGCCCGACCAGATCGAGTTCGTCGAGACCAAGAGCGCCGACCGCGAGAACGCCCTCGCGCGCGGGGACGTCAAGTTCATCGCGGCCACCTACTCGATCAACGACGAGCGCAAGCAGAAGGTGGACTTCGCCGGCCCGTACCTGCTGGCCCACCAGGACCTGCTGATCAAGTCGGACTCGGACATCTCCAAGGGCACGGACCTCAACGGCAAGAAGCTGTGCTCCGTGACCGGTTCGACCTCGGCGCAGAACGTCCAGAAGTCGATCGCCCCGAAGGCGAACCTGAAGGAGTACAGCAGCTACTCGGAGTGCATCGCCGCTCTGCAGAACGGCACCGTGGACGCGGTGACCACCGACGACTCGATCCTCGCCGGCTTCGCCGCCCAGGACCAGTACAAGGGCAAGTTCAAGCTCGCGGGCCTGAAGCTGAGCAACGAGAACTACGGCGTCGGCGTCAAGAAGGGCGACACCGCGACCGTCGACAAGATCAACAAGGCGCTGGAGCAGATGGTCAGCGACGGCTCCTGGGACAAGGCGGTCACCGCCAACTTCGGCCCGGCGGACTACAAGAACGAGCCGGCCCCGAAGATCGGCGTCATCGTTCCGAACGCCTCGTAGTCACAGCCCAGCCCAGCGGGGTTTCCTGCGGCGCGCCGCCGTCCGTCGCGATCACGGCGGCGGCGCGCCGCACCCTTCTCATACGCCACCCAGCCGGAAGCGCGGGAGATCGTGTTCGACTTTCTTGAAGGTTACGACGTCCTAGGGGCGTTCTGGATGACGGTGAAACTCACCGCCCTCTCCGCCGTGGGCTCCCTGGTCTGGGGCACCCTGCTGGCCGCGATGCGGGTCAGCCCGGTCCCGCTGATGCGCGGGTTCGGCACCGCGTACGTCAACATCGTCCGGAACATCCCTCTGACGGTCATCATCCTGTTCTGTTCGGCCGGCCTCGCCGACGTCTTCGGCGTGACGATGGGTGCCGAGGACTTCAAGGTGCAGGGCTTCCGGCTCGCCGTGCTCGGCCTGGTCGCCTACACCGCGGCCTTCGTCTGCGAGGCCCTGCGGTCCGGTATGAACACGGTGCCGCTCGGTCAGGCGGAGGCGGCCCGGGCCATCGGCCTGAGCTTCACCCAGACCCTGTGGCTCGTCGTGCTGCCGCAGGCGTTCCGCTCGGTCATCGGCCCGCTGGCCAACGTCCTGATCGCACTGACCAAGAACACCACGGTGGCGGCCGCCATCGGCGTCGCCGAGGCCGCCTACCTGATGAAGACGATGATCGAGAACGAGGCGCAGACGCTGCTCATCGGCGCGGTCTTCGCGTTCGGGTTCGTGGTACTGACCCTGCCCACCGGCCTCTTCATGGGCTGGCTGAGCAAGCGACTGGCGGTGAAGCGATGAGCTCGGTCCTGTACGACACTCCCGGCCCCCGCGCCAAGCGGCGCAACGTCATCTTCACGGTGCTCTTCGCCGTCCTGATCCTGCTGCTCCTGTGGTGGGTGTGGCTGAAGATGGACGAGAAGGACCTGTTCGCCTCCGCCCAGTGGAAGCCCTTCACCGAGTCGCAGGCCTGGACGACGTACCTGCTGCCCGGTCTCGCCGACACGCTGAAGGCCGCGTCGCTCGCCATGGTGATAGCGCTTCCGCTGGGCGCGGTCTTCGGCATCTCCCGGCTGTCCGACCACCGGTGGGTGCGCGGCGCGTCCGGCACGGTGGTGGAGTTCTTCCGGGCGATCCCGGTGCTGCTGCTGATGCTGTTCGCCAACGAGTTCTACGCCCGCTCCACGGACATCAGCAGCGAGGACCGGCCGCTCTACGCGGTCGTCACCGGCCTGGTGCTCTACAACGCCGCCGTCCTCGCCGAGATCGTCAAGGCGGGCGTCCTGGCCCTGCCCAAGGGCCAGACGGAGGCG
This sequence comes from Streptomyces phaeofaciens, assembly GCF_014648915.1. Lineage (GTDB taxonomy): Bacteria > Actinomycetota > Actinomycetes > Streptomycetales > Streptomycetaceae > Streptomyces > Streptomyces phaeofaciens. Next base: position 169,576 of record NZ_BMSA01000020.1, read on the forward strand.
GCGTACGCCATCGGTCTGCGCAAGGGGCAGACGATGAGCAGCATTCTGCTCCCGCAGTCGGTCACCGCGATGCTGCCGGCGATCGTCAGCCAGCTGGTGGTCATCGTGAAGGACACCGCACTCGGCGGTGTGATGATCGGCTTCACCGAGCTGCTCAACTCGCGCGGCACGCTCGCGGCCAACTACGCCAACCCGATCCCGAGCTTCATCGTCGTCGCGATCATGTTCATCGTGCTGAACTTCATCCTGACCAGCTTCGCGAGCTGGCTGGAGCGCCGTCTGCGGCGCAGCAAGCGCAGCACGGGCGCGGTGCTCGGCGCGGAGAAGGTGGACGACCTCAACGCGGCCGAGGTCGGCGGCAGCTTCGGCTCTGGCGCGGACCACTAGATCTGACGCACACTCAAGCGATGTGACCCAGTGATGTGATCTGCCGGAGGCAGTGGCCCGCGCGCCGCTGCCTCCGTCGCTTGACGCAAACAACGCCAGTGGGTTGCATACGTTCTGTGATCGTGCACCCTGCTCCACCCTGTTGTTCACTCACGCCCGCGAGGACACCGTCGAAGGCAGGGAGTGCCGCGCCGTGGACCCGGTGATCATCGTCGGAGCGGGGCCCGTGGGGCTCACGCTCGCCCTGGCGCTGGCGCGTCAGGAAGTGCCGTCGGTCGTCCTCGACGAGGGCCCCGGCAAGGACGAACCCCGCCTCGCGCGCACCGTCGTGCTGCGCGCCGACACCGCCGCCCTGCTGGAGCGGCTCACCGGTGAGCCGCTGGACGGGGCGGGCATGCGCTGGTCCGGATGGCGGGCCATGCGGCGCAGGCAGGTGACACGCGAGTTCACGTTCGGCGACGACGAACCCGCCCCGCTGCACATCGCCCAGCACGTGCTGACCGGCGCCCTGCGCGCCGCGGCGGCGGGCGAGCGGCTGGTGAAGATCTCGGTCGACAGCCGGCTGGACACGGTCGAGCAGGAACCTTCCGGTGTCACCGCCCACACCCGCGGCCCCAAGGGCACCTGGTGGCGCGGCAGCTACCTGGTCGGCTGCGACGGCCCCCGCTCCACGGTCCGCAAACTCCTCGACATCCGCTTCCCCGGCCGTACGGCGGTGGAACGTCACGCCGTGGCCGCACTGCGGACGGAACTTCCCTGGGCCCGCGAGGCGTTGCTCCACCGGACACCGCCGTGGCGGACGTCCGGTCCCTCCGCCGGAGAAGTCACCGGACGTCCGCTGCCGGGCGGCGTCTGGCGCCTGGACTGGCTGCTCCCGCCCGGCAAGGACCTCGTCACGCCCGAGCTGCTGGTGGCCCGGGTGCGCGAGACCCTCGCCGGCTGGAGCGACGGCCCGGCCCCGGCGTACGAACTCCTGGACACCGGCGTCCACACCGTGCACCACCGGCTGGCCCGCCGCTGGCGCGTCGGACGGGTCCTGCTCGCCGGGGACGCCGCGCACCTGCTCGGCGCGTTCGGCTCCCAGGGGCTCGACGAGGGGCTGAGGGACGCCGACAACCTCGCCTGGAAGCTGGCCCTGGCCTGGCACCACGGCCCGCACGAGGGGCTGCTGGACAGCTACCAGACCGAGCGGCGCGCTGCCGTCTCCGCCCGGCTGCGCGCGGCCGACCAGGTGCTGCCCCTGCTGCGCGGCAGTGGCGGCATAAGGGCGTACGTCCCCGGCGCGGCCCGGGGCCACGACGTGCTGCTCTCGGACGGCCATCTGGGGCGCGGCCCGCTCGGCGCACCGGGCACCTATGCCCGGTCCCCGCTCGCGCCCCTGCACCTGGAGGCGGAGGTCCCGGTGGACACGCCCCTGGGCGCCCCGGTCGAGGACGTCCGGGTGACCGCGGAGGACGGCTCCTCCGTACGGCTGCGGGACCGGCTCGGCCGGGGCGCGCTGCTCGTCGTCCTGATCGCGCCGGGGACGGGCGTGTGGGAGCGCAGGCACTGGGTGTCGGCCGGGGTCATGCCCCGGCTGGCCGCCGCGGTGACGGCGCTGCCGAGCCCGGCCGAGCTGCTGGTGGCCGAGAGCTACCCGGGTGCGGCCGCCCACACCGTCCTGCTGATCCGGCCCGACGGCCATCTGGTCACCGCGCTCAACGGCGTGCGCCCCGCCGATCTGTACGCGGCGGCCGAGGCCGCGGTGGGCGGCCGAGCGGCCCGGAACGCCGAGAAGGCCGAGGAGGCCACGGCCGGCTCGGCGGCGAAGTGACCCAACCCCCACCCGGCCGGTACGACAACCGTATGACCGCACTCACTGTCGCCGTGCCGTCCGCATGGTGACAGTGAGTTGACCGGTCCACACCGGCATGGTCTACTCCGGATCGTGACCGACACCGATGTGCACCTGTGGCGGAGGGTCCATATGGACCTCGTCCGCTACGCGGGCTGCGTGTGTCGTCCCTCCTGCTGAACTCGCACCCTTCTTCCACCGGCGCGCGCCGCCGAGGCGCGGTCGCTCTCGTGCGCCGCCGCTCCCCGCGAACGTTCCCAGGACGGTACCCGTGTCTGTCTCTCCCGCTGTCCCCGCCGCCGTCGCCGCACCGACCCAGGCGGACCTCCTCGACTTCGTCCGGCGCACGGCCGCCGACACCGAGCTGATCGCCTCGCTCCCCCTCGACCCGGAAGGCCGCACCTGGGTGCGCCTGGAGGGGCCCGGCGGCAGCGAGGCCTGGCTGATCGGCTGGCCGCCCGGCAGCGGCACCGGCTGGCACGACCACGCCGACTCGGTGGGCGCCTTCCTCACCGCGCGCGGCACCCTGAAGGAGTACTCGCTGGCCGCGCGGCTGCCCACCGACGGCTGGAAGACCCTGGAGCTGACCGAGGACGTGGACCGGGAGCGCACACTGTCCGCCGGCCGGGGCCGCTCCTTCGGACGCCACCACGTCCACGAGGTCCTCAACGAGTCCACCGAAGAACACGCGGTCTCCGTCCACGCCTACTACCCGCCGCTGCCGCGCATCCGCCGCTACAGCCGGTCGGGACAGGTGCTGCGTCTGGAGCAGGTCGAGCGGCCGGAGGACTGGCAGTGAGCGGCGAGCGGCCCGTGGGCATAGACGAGTTGCTCGAACGCGTCCGTGCGCGGTACACGCGCGTGGAGGCACCCGAGGCGTACGAGGCCTCCCGCGCGGGCGAGGCGCTGCTGGTCGACATCCGGTACGCGGCCCTGCGCGAGCGGGACGGCCTGATCCCCGGCGCGCTGGTCGTCGAGCGCAACGAACTGGAGTGGCGGCTCGACCCGCAGGGCAGTCACCGGGTCCCCGAGGCCACGGGCCACGACCTGCGGATCGTCGTCATCTGCAACGAGGGCTACGCGTCCAGCCTGGCCGCCGCCTCGCTGCACGGGCTCGGGCTGCACCGGGCGACGGACCTGGTGGGCGGGTTCCAGGCGTGGAAGGCGGCCGGACTGCCGGTGACGCCGTAGCGGCCCGCCCCACGGCTCAGTCCTGTTGCGGGCAGTACAGCGGCGCGGTGTCGGCGTTGTCCCTGGTGACCAGGCGGACCGGCGTCTTGTCGATCCGGTCGGCCCTGCCGTCCTCGCGGAGCAGCGACACGACGTTCTTCACCGCCAGCTCGCCGGTGTCGGCGGCCGAGTTGGAGACCGTGGCGGAGAGGCGGCCGTCCTTGAGCGCGGCCAGGGCCTCGTCGGTCCCGTTGACGGTCACGATCCGCACGTCCTTCGCACCGGCCGCGTCGAAGGCCTCGCGGGCGGCGAAGGCCATCTCCTCGTTGGCCACGAAGGCGTAGTCCAGGTCGGGACGGTCACCGATCATGGCCCGGGCGACCGTCCGGGCCTTGGCGGGGTCGTACATGCCGGGTTCGTCCGCGACCACCTCGGCGTTGTCCGGCAGCCGCTCGGTGAAGGCGCCGGTGAGCAGGTCGGAGGCGGCGCCGGGGGCTCCGGCGATGACGCCGACGGTCACCTCGCGATCGGCCGCGTCCTCCTCGATCCACTCCGCGTCCAGTTCGCCGACCTGTTGCAGGTCCACGACGACGGCTCCGAGGAGGCCGGAGGTGTCCTCGGGGGCGACCGAGGTGAGGAAGATCGGCACGCCCGCCGCCTTCGCCCTTGCGATGTCCCCCTTGAGCGCTTCGACGTCGACGGTCTGCACGATCAGCGCGTCGACCCCCCGGGCGATCAGGTCCTCGATGTTGGCGACCTCGTCACCGGCGTCCTGGCGCGAGTTGGCCGTGTGGAGCGTGACACTGTAGCTGCGGGCCGTGCGCTCCACCGCCTCCTGAAGACACGTGTGGAACTCGGTCGTCCCGCCGTTGACGAACCCCACCGTGATCCCGCCCTTGACGCCCGACGATCCGGTGTCCGACGGCCACACGGCACAGCCGCCGAGCAGCAGGCTGCTGAGGGACGAGGCGACCAGCGCTCTTCGGGTGCGGGTGGACACGGGCATGGCGAAGCCGCCTCTCGGGAGGGTTCGGGAGCGAAGCCCGTACCGTGACGAAGATCGGCACGGGTGCACAGGCGGCAGCAGACGGTACCGGCGGCCCCCGCGCGCTCACCCTCCTGGGAACGCAAGGTAATCGTGCGCGCTCCGTCACCCAGAGGCCCGCCGCCGCCCTCATTCCCCGGCCGTCGCCACCGTCACCGCGCGGACCCGCAGGGCCACCCGGCCGGGCAGGGCGGTGGCGACGAGCGCGAGAAGCCCGGCTCCGGCGACCACGACGGCGTAGGCGAGGGGGGCGACCGCCGGGGCCGCACGGCCCGTCATGCCGACGCTGAACGCGGTCAGGACGGCCAGGGCGACGGCGCTGCCGAGCGCGGTGGCGAGGAGGAGGACGGACAACGCCTCGGTGCGCAGCATCCGCAGCACCTGACGGCGGGTCGCCCCCGCGAGCCGCAGCAGCGCGAACTCCCGCACCCGTTCGGAGACCGACATGGCGAGCGTGTTGACCACCGCGATCGCCGTGAAGGCCAGCACCAGACCCATGGCGAGGAGGTTGACCTCGGCGTTCGCCTGCTGCCGTTCGGCCTGGAGCGAGTCGGCGGCGGCCGGGGAGATCACCGAGAGTACCGGGAACTCACGCAGTGTGTTCGCGAGTTGTGTCTGTGTACGGGCCGTACTGACGAGAAGGGAGGAGGAGAGCGGGTTGTCGACGTGGCGGGCGAGGAGGCCGTGCGCGAAGGTGAGGTCGCCGAAGCCGAGCCCCCTGGCGTAGACGGCGGCGACGGTGAGTGTGGCGGGCGTGCCGTCGCCGAGCGTGAGCCTCAGGGTGCTGCCGGGTGCCAAGTGGAGCTGGTCGGCGGCCAGTTCGCTGACGGCGACCGTGTGCTCGGCGAGCCTGCCCAGAGAGCCGGCGGTCACGTCCGGGTCCCAGGTGCGGGCGAGCCCCGCAGGGGTGACGCCCTGCGCCGCGTACTTGTCGAGCCCGACCCGCACGGTCGTGCGGACGACCTCGGTGACGACGTCCTGGTCCGTACGGAGCCGCCGTGCCGCCTCGGCGGGGACACCGGGGCCCCGGGAGGCGACGACCCAGTCGGCCCGGACACCCTCGCGGGCCTGGGCGCGGGCCGCGTCACCGAGGGTGGGCTGCACGAACAGCACGGTGCACGTCATACCGATCAGCAGGGTGAGGGGCGTGACGACGGACGCCATCCGGACGGCGTTGCCCCGGAGGTGGGCGGTGGCGAGCCGGCCACCGGGACCGGTCAGCCGCAGCGGGCCGGCGAGCAGCAGCGCGGCCGCCCGGACCAGGAGCGGCCCGAGCAGGGCGACGGAGGTGGACAGGACGACAACGGCGAGGAAGGTCACGGGCGTCGAAGCGGGCTCGGTCCGCAGGACGCTCAGCAGCGCGACGAGTGCGGCTCCGCCGGCGAGCAGCAGCAGACCGGCCAGGATCCGGCCCCGGGCGGGGCGGGTGGGTTCGGCGCGGGCCTCGGCGAGCGCCTCGGCAGGACGGATCCGGGCGACCCTGCGGGAGGCGATCCGCGCGGCACCCCACGCGCCGAGCAGGGTCACGGCGACGGCGGCGAGCGGCGGGAGGACGCTCACACTGTGCTGAAGCGTGGCGGGCACGGCCCCCAGGGCGACGAACCTGCCGTGCAGCCGGCCGCCGAGCGGGATCCCGAGGGCCGCTCCCGCGGTGCCGGCGGCCGCTCCGACGATCAGGGCCTCCCGGCCGAGAAGCTTGCGAACCTGCCCGGAGGTGGCGGCGATGGCGCGCAGCAGGGCGAGTTCGCGGTGGCGCTGCTGGACGGAGAGCGCGAAGGTGCCGACGACCACGAGGACGGCCACGAGCAGCGAGGTGCCGCCCATCGCACCGCCCATGCTGACCAGCCGGGTGCGGGCCGCCGCGGCGTCCAGGAACTCGACCGGGCCACGGGTGTCGCCGACACCGACCTGGGCGCCGGTGCCGTGCAGTGCCTTCACCAGGGTCTGCCGCAGCCGGTCGAGGTCGGTCCCGGCCTCGGGCAGCACACCGAACGCGGTGACCTGCCCGGGGTGGGCGGCCAGACGACGGGCCTCCGCGGCGGAGAAGAAGAGCGCGGTCTGGTGGCGTACGGCCGTCTCCGGGGCGGCGACACCGGAGACGCGGTAGGTGCGCGGGGCCTGCGTCGACTGGACGGTGAGCCGGTCACCGGGCGCGAGGTGGGCACGCTCGGCGAGGTCGCGGTCCACGACGACATCGGTGGCGGCCTGCGGGGTGGTGCCCGCGGTGAGCCGGTACGGGGTCAGCGCGGCGGATTCCCAGGCGTGCCCGTAACCGGGCCTGTCGCCAGGCCCGCCCCGGGTCAGGCCTCCTCCGGACGGGGCCAACGGTTCGGCCAGGAAGGTCAGTTCGGGGATGACCCGGGCCACGCCGGACGTACCGGAGAGAGTGCGTTCGAGGTCGGCCGGGAGCCAGGCGCGTTCGGCGATGGGCTTGGCCTTGTGCTTGACCTTGGTCTTGCCCTTCTTGTGCTTGACGGTGGTCCGGTGGACGTTCTGGTCGGCGGAGACCACGACCGGGGTGGCCGCGTAGCGCTCGGTGCGGATGGTGCCGTGCAGCCCCGTCTCCAGGAGGGTGCCGCACGCGGTGATCAGGGCGGCCGCACACATCAGGGCGAGAAAGGCGCCGAGGAAGCCTGCCTTGCGAGCGCGGACGGTCTTCAGGGCGTAGCGCAGCATCATGGGGCTTCGGTCTCTCTTCTGTTGTGTGTGGGGTTGTGGTGGGTGGGGTTGTGATGGGTGGGGCTGTGGTGGGTCGGGTCTTGGTCGGTGGGGTCGTCGTGGGTGGGGTCGTCGTGGATGGGGTCGTCGTGGATGGGGCCGTGATCGCGGGTGTCGGGCGCGTGCGCTGGCGCAGGCTTGGGCACGGGTGTCGACTGGGGCACCGGTGTCGGCTCGGGCACGGGTGCTGGTGTCGGCGCGGGTGCCGGCTCGGGCGCGGGTGGCGGTGCCGGCTCGGGCGCGGGGAAGGCCAGGAACCGGGTGAGGAGCGTGCGTGCGCCGGGCGGGGTCTCGGATTCGGGCCGCTTGTAGCGGTTGAGGAGGGCGATGTACTCCTCGAAGAACTCGCGGAGTTCGGGCAGGGTGAGCCGGATCGTGCCGCGCGAGTAGGGGAAGGCGTCCGCCCAGGGGTCCGTGTCGGCCGCGTCCCGCTGGAGCCGCTCGAAGAGGTCCAGGTCGGCGGCGTAGGCATGGTGGTTCAGCTCATCCATGACGTGCCGCATCTCGGCGCTCTGCCGGCTGCGCGGCGGGAAACGCCGGTCGCCCGGGACCGCCCGCCACCACCGCTCCCGGTGCGCGGACGGCTCGACCCGCCGATCCTCGCGCGCACGGCCCGCCTGGCCTGCCTGGCCTGCCTGGCCTGCCTCGTCCGGACGGCCTGGCTGGCCCGACCGGTGGTCCGGTTGTCCGGTCTCCTCGACGAAGCCGTATCTGGCCAGCTCGCGCAGGTGGTAGCTGGTCGACCCGGTGTTCAGGCCGAGGGCACGGGCGAGCGTGGCCGAGGTGGCCGGGCCGTGCAGGGTGAGGTGTTCGAGCATGCGCTGCCGACGCGGCTGGGCGAGCGCCTTGAGGGTGGCGAGATCACCGAGCTCGACGGGCGCCGTGGAGGCGCGTTCCGCTGGCCGGGGCTCGTGTTCACCAGGTTCCTGGGGCGTCCGGGGCATGCGTCCACACTTGCCTGTGCACAGCTGCCTGTGCACTGCGGTGGCCCGGCGTCCTCAACGGGGGGTTATCCCCACTCCGCGATGCCCGGCCGGCCCTGACGCGGTCGGCGCCCCGCACGTCCACCGTGTCCGGAACCGAGCTCCTGGCCGCAGGGCCGGTTCAGTACTCCCCGTCCCCCAGGAACTCCGTGTCCTCACCCTCCTCCTCCAGCGCCTGCCGGACCAACCGAAGGGCCATGCCCTCGGAGTAGCCCTTGCGCGCGAGCATGCCCGCGAGGCGGCGGAGTCGTTTGTCGCGGTCGAGACCGCGGGTCGAGCGCAGCTTGCGGGCGACGAGTTCGCGGGCGGTCTCCTCCTCCCGCTCGGAGTCGAGCTGGGCGACCGCCTCCTCGATCAGCGCCGCGTCGACACCCTTGGTGCGCAGTTCCTGCGCGAGGGCGCGCCGGGCCAGGCCCCGGCCGTGGTGCCGGGACTCCACCCAGGCGTCGGCGAAGGCGCTGTCGTTGATCAGCCCGACCTCCTCGAACCGCGAGAGCACCTCCTCGGCCACCTCGTCCGGGATCTCCCGCTTGCGCAGGGCGTCCGCGAGCTGTTTGCGCGTGCGCGGGGTCCCGGTGAGCAGGCGCAGGCAGATCGCCCGTGCCCGCTCAGCCGGGTCCCCTGAAGGCTCCTCCTTCTCGGCCCTCGACGAGGAGGAAGCGCCTCCGTCCTCTGCGGACGGTTCTCCGAAGCCGCGCCGACGGCGTCCACGGCCACCCCGCGAACCACCGCCCTCGCCGCCGCGCCCCGCCCGGCCGCCACGGGGCCGGCTGTCGCCGTCCGTGCCGTCATCCGGGTACGAGCCGCCGTCCGGCCGGTCCTCGCCGTTTTGGGCGAGGCCGCCGCCGTCCCGGCCCCCCGGCTCCCATACGGTGCCGGGGCGGGCGTACTCGGCCCATTCCGTTCGTCGTGTCACGGATCAGCTCTTGGCGGCCGTGGCCTTCTTGGCGGCCTTGGCGGCGGGGGCCGGAACCGTCTTGGCGTCGTCCGCGGGGGTGCCCGGGGCGGCCGCGGCGTCCGGGCCCGACTCGGCGGCGTCCGCCGGACGCACACCGACGCCCAGCTTCTCCTTGATCTTCCGCTCGATCTCGTTGGCGAGGTCGGGGTTGTCCTTCAGGAAGTTACGGGCGTTCTCCTTGCCCTGGCCGAGCTGGTCGCCCTCGTACGTGTACCAGGCGCCGGCCTTGCGGACGAAGCCGTGCTCCACGCCCATGTCGATCAGACCGCCCTCGCGGCTGATGCCCTGGCCGTAGAGGATGTCGAACTCGGCCTGCTTGAAGGGCGGCGCGACCTTGTTCTTGACGACCTTGACGCGGGTGCGGTTGCCGACCGCGTCGGTGCCGTCCTTCAGCGTCTCGATGCGGCGGATGTCGAGGCGCACCGACGCGTAGAACTTCAGGGCACGGCCACCGGTCGTGGTCTCCGGAGAGCCGAACATCACGCCGATCTTCTCGCGGAGCTGGTTGATGAAGATCGCGGTGGTCTTGGACTGGTTGAGCGCGCTGGTGATCTTCCGCAGGGCCTGGCTCATCAGACGGGCCTGGAGACCGACGTGGCTGTCGCCCATCTCGCCCTCGATCTCCGCACGCGGGACGAGCGCGGCGACGGAGTCGATGACGATCAGGTCGAGGGCACCGGAGCGGACCAGCATGTCCACGATCTCCAGGGCCTGCTCGCCGTTGTCCGGCTGGGAGAGGATCAGGTTGTCGATGTCGACGCCGAGCTTCTTCGCGTACTCGGGATCGAGGGCGTGCTCCGCGTCCACGAAGGCGACCTGGCCGCCGGCCTTCTGCGCGTTCGCCACCGCGTGCAGCGTCAGCGTCGTCTTGCCGGAGGACTCCGGTCCGTACACCTCCACCACGCGGCCGCGCGGCAGCCCGCCGACGCCGAGGGCCACGTCGAGGGCGGTCGACCCGGTCGAGATGACCTCGATGGGCTCCATCGACCGCTCGCCCATGCGCATGACCGCGCCCTTGCCGAATTGCCGTTCAATCTGTGCGAGTGCGGCATCCAAGGCCTTCTCGCGGTCGGTTCCTGCCATGGGTTCCACCCGATTTGCTTGAGTCGATCGCTTCACGTCAAAGACGCTAACGCCTGCCACTGACAATGCGCCTCGACGCCCGTCCAGCCTGTGGATAACTCGGGTACTTCTCGGCCCGAAACGGGACGTAACACCCGTCGAGAACCTCGCCGGAGCCTCCATGAGAATGGATGTTCGATTTTCGTGTCAAGCGCACCACGCGACACTTCCGAGGCTACGTTCGCGAACCGACAGCCCCCCGACTCCGCCTCCCGCCGCACGCCCATGGCACCCCCGACACCCCCCTGGCCGGGCTACTTCCCCGGGCGTACGCCGGGTGTCTTCGGCCGGACGACGACGGCGTACGGCGGCGACGGGACGCTCGGTGCATGGACGACGAGAAGACGGTGGAGACGGCGGGAACGGCCGGGGCGGAGCAGGCGGAGCGGGCGGAGCGGACGGCGGGAGCCGCGTACGCGACCGGCCGCGGTGAGGTCGACATCGCCTCCGTACCCACACCCGTACCCACACCCGTAGCCGGACCCATATCCGGACCCGCTTCCGAGGCAGAGCCCAGCAGGCCCGCGGCCGTCAGGTCCCTGGACCGCCTCTGGGAGGCGACCGCTCTCCTCCTGGTCCTCTCCGGCCTGGTCCACCTCGTGGTCTTCGCCGTCGACGGCGGCCCCTGGGACGGGCCGGTCTCCTGGCGGAAGCCGGTGACGTTCGGGCTCTCCTTCGGGGTGACGCTCTTCGCGGTCGCCCGGGTCACGTCGTGTCTGCGTCTGGACGCGCGTGCGCGTGCCCTGCTGCTCGGCGTATTCGCAGCCGACTGTGTCGTGGAGGTCGGCGGCATCACCCTTCAGGCATGGCGGGGAGTGCCCTCGCACCTGGACATGGAGACGCCTTTCGACACCGCGGTGTCGATGACGCTCGCGGTCGGCGGTGGTGTCCTCGTGGTGCTGCTCACCGTCCTCGCGGTGGTGTCCTTCCGGCACCCGCCGACGGGACCTGCCGGGACGGCACTCGCGGTGCGCTCCGGCTTCGCGGTCCTGCTGGTCGCGCTCGCCTCGGGAGCGGCGATGATCGCACGCGGTGTCGTGCTCACCCGTACCGGTCACCAGGAGGCGGCGTACCACTCGACGGCCTCGCTGAAGCCGCTGCACGGGATCAGCCTGCACGCCGTCCTGGTGCTGCCCGCGCTGGCCTGGCTGCTGTCCCGTACGCCCTGGAGCGCGCGCGTACGGTGGCGGATCGTGGCCGTCGCGGTGGGCTGCTACTGGGCCGCGGTCGCCGCGGCCGGCGTGTGGGCCGTGCTCACGTACTGACGCCGGGCCCCCGGGATCGGGCCCGCGAAGTCAGCCGGTGCCGTTCCCCGGCCCGCTCGACCGCTGCCGTGCCCGCGCCCACACGCGCCGCGCGCGGGTGAGCGGGTTCGGGCCCTCGCCGCGACGCCGGTGGCCGTGGACGCGGGGGTCGTCCGTGACGTCGTACCGCTTCACGTAGGCGCCCAGGAACGCCTGGAGCGTGGCGACCGCCGGGATCGAGATCAGCGCGCCGACGGCGCCGAGGAGGGCGGTGCCCGCGATGACCGAGCCGAAGGCGACCGCCGGATGGATGTCGACGGTCTTGGAGGTCAGCTTGGGCTGGAGGATGTAGTTCTCGAACTGCTGGTAGACCACAACGAAGATCAGCACCCACAGCGCGTACAGCGGCGAGACCGTGAACGCGATCAGCATGGGCAGGGCACCCGCGAGATAGGTGCCGATGGTGGGGATGAACTGCGAGACCACACCCACCCACATGGCGAGCACGGGCGCGTACGGGATGCCGAGGGCCTCGAGGAGTACGTAGTGCGCGACTCCCGAGATCAGTGCCATCAGCCCGCGTGAGTACAGGTAGCCGCCGGTCTTGTCGACGGCGATCTCCCAGGCGCGCAGCACCTCGGCCTGCTTGGCGGGCGGCAGGACGGAGCACAGGGCACGGCGCAGTCGTGGTCCGTCGGCGGCGAAGTAGAACGAGAACAGCGCGATCGTCAGCAGCCGGAAGAGGCCGCCCAGGACCTGCGTGGAGACGTCCAGGACGCCGGCGGCGCTGTTCTGGGCGTACTTCCTCAGCCAGTCCGAGTGGAGGAGGCCCTCCTGGATGTCGACGCGCCGCAGTTCGGTGTGGAACGTCGTGTTGACCCAGTTGATCACCGAGTCGAGGTACTCCGGGAAGCCCTCGATCATCTTGATGATCTGGCCCGCGAGCATCGAGCCGAGGAGCGTGAAGAACCCGGCGACCACGATCAGCAGGCCGAAGAAGACCAGGAAGGTGGCGAAGCCCCGGCGCATGCCGCGGGCGGCCAGCCGGCTCACCGCGGGTTCCGCGGCGAGGGCCAGGAAGAACGCTATGAGGATGTTCAGCAGCAGGCCTATGAGCTGGTGGAAGGCCCAGGTGCCCAACTGGAACACCCCGACGAGGGCCAGCGCCAGCACCATGGCGCGCGGGAGCCAGCGCGGCATGCGCGCGGCCTGTCCCGCGACGCCGCCCTCCGGGGGTTCGGGGGGCGGCGTCGTGCCGGTCTGGGGTGCCTGCCGGGCTGACTGCCCGGGCTCGTCAGTGGGTGCCACGGAGCAAGTCTCGCCTACGCCACCGACAGACGGGGAGCCGCCTGCGATCTCCGTGACGGATCAGCGCATCTCCTGGGGAACGTTCATCGCCACGCACACCACGCGCCACACGTCCTTGGCCTCCCAGCCGTTCGCCAGCGCCTCGTGCACCGTGCGTCCGCCCAGTTCCGTCATCACGTGATCGCGCGCGAAGGTGTCGGCGTACCCCGTGCCGAAGTGCTCGTCCATTCGCTGCCAGAAGACCGTCAACCGCATGACACCAGTATCCCGCGCCTGGGGGTGGCCCCCCGCCGGTACCGCCTGCCGAGAACGCTTTCCGTCCTACGGTCTGACGTATGGCCGAACCCGGAGCATCCCCACTCCCCCCGACGCCCACGGCGCACTCCCCGCTCTTCCGCGCCGAGCACTTCGTCTGGCTCACCGCGCGCGTGCTGGAGCAGCGCCTGTTCGCGTACCACTTCCTGCACGGCGGTGCCGATCCCGTCGAGACCGCCCTCGACGCCCATCTCAACGACGACGGCGGGTACGGCCACGCGCTGGAACCCGATCTGCGCGGCCCCGTCAGCCAGCCTCTGCACACCGCGCACGCGCTGCGCGTCCTGGACTCCATCGGGCGCTGCGGCGGGCAGCGCGTGGAGCGCGTGTGCCGCTACCTCACCGCCGTCTCCACCGCCGACGGAGCGCTGCCGGCGATCCATCCCGGCCAGCGTGGATACCCGGCGGCGCCGTTCGTCCCGATCGTGGACGACCCGCCCAGCGACCTGCTGGCCACCGGGCCCGTGGTGGGCCTGCTGCACCGCAACGACGTGTGGCACGCCTGGTTGTTCCGGGCCACGGACTTCTGCTGGCAGGCCGTGGACGCCCTGGAGAAGTCCCATCCGTACGAGGTGGAGGCCGCCGTGGCCTTCCTGGACGCCGTTCCCGACCGCCCGCGCGCGCAGGCGGCCGCCGACCGCCTGGGCCGGCTGGTGCGCGAACAGCGCCTGGTCGCCCTGGACCCGGACCGGCTGGAGGAGTTCCCCGTCGCGCCCGGGTACGCGCCCGGCGAGCACCACTTCCCGCACGACTTCGCGCGGACACCGCACTCCCTCGCGCGCGCGTGGTTCACGGACGACGAGATGGCGCGCTCCCTGGACTTCCTCACCGGCGATCAGCAGGAGGACGGGGGCTGGCCGATCCGCTGGCGCCGCTGGGCACCCGCGCCGGTCATGGAGGCCCGGCCCATGGTGACGATCGAGGCGCTGCGCACCCTGAGGGCCTACGGCCGGGCCATCGGCTGACTCCCGGGAGGGCGGCGGGGTCGGGTCCCGAAGGCGCCCGCCCTCAGCCGCCCAGCGCCCGTACGCCCGCCGTGACCACCACGGCGGCCGCGACGACCAGCAGGAAGGGCGCCCGCAGCACCAGTGCCACGGCTGCCGCGGCGAGCCCCGCCGCCCTCGCGTCCAGTACCAGCGTGTGCCCGTCGGCGAAGGTCTGCTGAGCCGTGAGGGCGGCGAGCAGGGCGACGGGGAGCAGCGCCGCGAGGCGGCGCACGAGGGGCCGTTCCAGGGCCCCTGCGGGCACGAGCAGCCCGGCGAGCTTGACGGCGTAGCAGCCGAGGGCGGTCGCCCCGATCGCGATCCAGATGGTCACCGCTGTCCTCCTCGCCCGTCGGAGGGAGCGTCCTCGTCCCCCGGCTCCGTCCCGTCGGTCCGGCCTCCGCTGCGCCGGCCCTCGGCGTACAGCACGACCGGCGCGGCGAGCGCGGCCGCCAGGACAGGCACTCCGGCGGGCAGCACGGGCAGCAGCCCGAGGCCCAGCAGGACCGCGAGGCCGGCGACGGTCCGCTCGGTGGCGGTCCGCAGCATGGGCGCGAGCAGCGCGAGGAAGACGGCGGGACCGGCGGCGTCGAGCCCCCACGCGTCCGTGTCCCCGATGGCCTCGGCGCCCAGCGCGCCCAGCAGGGTGGTGAGGTTCCACAGCACGTACAGGCTCAGCCCGGTGACGGCGAACCCGATCCGCGCGGAGCGCCGTCCGGACTGGGCCAGTGAGACGGCCGCCGTCTCGTCGATCACCCACTGCGCGGCGAACGGACGCACCGCGCGCGGGAGGGCCAGCAACTGCGACAGGCGCAGCCCGTAGAAGGCGTTGCGCACGCCCAGGAAGAACGCGCCGGCGGCCGCCGTCAGCGGGTTGCCGCCGGCCGCGAGCGCGCCGACGAGCGCGAACTGGGACGCGCCGGTGAACACCAGGAGGCTCAGGGCACAGGTCTGCCACACGGTGAGCCCGCTGCCCGCCGAGGTCACCCCGAAGGCGAACCCGGAGAGTCCTACGGCGACCCCTACTCCGAGGGCGTCTCGTACGACGGCGGAGTCCGGCCTTCCCGCGCCGTCGGCGCGTATGTCTGCGAGAGCTGTCTGTTCTGCCACACGGAGGACGGTAGGAGCAGCCGCCCGCGCGCGTCTTGTACGTTCTTGCGCTCGCGCTGGTACGCGCCCGGAGGCACGCCCACGATCCGCGCGAAGTGACGGTTGAGGTGCGGCTGGTCGGTGAAGCCCACCACGACGGCCGCCTCGGCGGGTGCCGTCCCCGCGTCCAGCAGCCGCCGTGCCCGCCGCACGCGCGCGTCGGTCAGCCAGGTGTGGGGCGGCATGCCGTACGCGTCACGGAAGGCCCTCAGCAGCGCGAACGGGCTGGTCCCCAGGTCCGCGGCGAGCTGCTCCAGGGTCGGCGGTTCGGTCATCCGCTCCTCCAGCACGGCACGCGCGCGTGCAGCGATCCGCGCGCCGGCCGTGCGCACCTCCCGCTGCGGCAGCGGTCCGCCGTTGAGCCGCAGCAGCCGGGTCACGGCCACCCTCAGCAGGGTGTCGGCGGCCAGCGCGTTGCCCTCGTCGGCGGCGCGGAGCACCTGGTGCACCAGGCTCACGGTGTAGGGGTCGTCGAGTACGGGACGGACGAATCCCGGGGTGCCGCGCAAGGTCGTCGTCTCGGCCGCGATCCCGGCGACGACCTCGGGCGCCGGGTACACCGCCCCGTACTTCCAGCCCTCCGGGACACCGGCGCGCCCGGTGTGCGGGGTGTCCGGGTTGACCAGCGCGAGGGCGCCGGCGCCCGCGTACTGGTCGGCGCCACCGTGATGGAAGACCTCGACGCCGTCGGCGATGGCCGCGATGACGAAGTGCTCGTGAGTGTGCCGGACGAACGTCTTCCGGATGTACCGGGCACGCAGCAGATCGACCCCGGGCAGCTCGGCGTACCGCCAGTGCCGCGCCAGCTCACCCGAACGTGCCATGCCCCCATTCTCCGCGACGGCCCCACCGCCACATCACAGCGGCCCGGAACCATCCCGCCGCCACGTCACCACAGCTCAGGCCCACCCCCGTCCCCACATCACAGCAGCGCAGACCCACCCCCGCCATCACGTCACCACAGCTCAGGCCCACCCCCCGCCCCCACATCTCCGCAGCTCAGCCCCATTGTCAGTGGGCGGGTGCAGGATGGACGCATGGTCAGCTCCGCACACCGAGCCCTCGACGGCTTCTCCCCCGCGACCCGCGGCTGGTTCACGGGGGCGTTCTCCGCGCCCACCGCGGCCCAGGCGGGCGCGTGGCAGGCCATCGGCGCGGGTTCGGACGTGCTGGTGGTGGCCCCGACCGGCTCCGGCAAGACCCTGGCCGCCTTCCTCGCCGCCCTCGACCAGCTCGCCTCGACACCCCCGCCGGCCGACCCCAGGAAGCGCTGCCGGGTTCTGTACGTCTCCCCGCTCAAGGCCCTCGCGGTCGATGTCGAGCGCAACCTCCGCAGCCCGCTGACCGGCATCCGCCAGGAGTCCGTCCGCCTGGACCTGCCCGAGCCGGAGGTCAGGGTCGGCATCCGCTCCGGCGACACCCCGGCCGCCGAGCGCCGCGCGCTCGCCACGCGCCCTCCGGACATCCTGATCACCACCCCGGAGTCCCTGTTCCTGATGCTGACGTCGGCCACCCGCGACGCGCTGACAGGCATCGAGACCGTGATCCTGGACGAGGTGCACGCGGTCGCGGGCACCAAGCGCGGCGCGCACCTCGCGCTCTCCCTGGAGCGGCTGGACGAACTGCTGCCCAGGCCGGCCCGCCGCATCGGCCTCTCGGCGACCGTCCGCCCGGTCGACGAGATCGCCCGCTATCTCTCGCCGCACCGCAAGGTGGAGATCGTCCAGCCGAAGTCGGGCAAGGAGTTCGACCTCTCGGTCGTCGTCCCGGTGGAGGATCTGGGCGAGCTGGGCGGCTCCCCGGTCGCCGACGGCTCCGAGGGAGCCGAGCGCCCGTCGATCTGGCCGCATGTCGAGGAGCGGATCGCCGACCTCGTCCAATCCCACCGCTCGACGATCGTCTTCGCCAACTCCCGCCGCCTCGCCGAGCGCCTGTGCAACCGGCTCAACGAGATCGCCTACGAGCGGGCGACCGGCGAGCCCCTCGACGAGCACCACGCGCCGGCCGAGCTGATGGGCGGCTCGGGCGCCGCCCAGGGCGCCCCGCCCGTCATCGCGCGCGCCCACCACGGCTCGGTTTCCAAGGAACAGCGCGCCCTGGTCGAGGAGGACCTGAAGGCGGGCCGGCTGCCCGCCGTCGTCGCCACCTCCAGCCTCGAGCTGGGCATCGACATGGGAGCCGTCGACCTGGTGGTCCAGGTGGAGTCCCCGCCCTCCGTCGCCTCCGGTCTCCAGCGCGTCGGCCGCGCGGGCCACCAGGTCGGCGCGGTCTCCACCGGCGTCGTCTTCCCCAAGTACCGCGGCGACCTCGTCCAGGCGGCGGTGGTCACCGAGCGGATGCGCACCGGCTCGATCGAGTCGCTGAAGGTCCCCGCCAACCCGCTGGACGTCCTGGCCCAGCAGCTGGTGGCCATGACGGCACTGGACACCTGGCAGGTCGACGACCTGCTCACCACGGTCCGCCGCGCCGCACCGTTCGCCTCGCTCCCGGAGTCGGCGTTCACGGCCGTCCTGGACATGCTCGCCGGCCGCTACCCGTCCGACGCGTTCGCCGAACTGCGCCCGCGCGTGGTGTGGGACCGCGTGGCCGGCACGATCACCGGCCGGCCCGGCGCCCAGCGCCTCGCGGTCACCTCCGGGGGCACGATCCCGGACCGCGGCCTGTTCGGCGTCTTCCTGGCGGGCGCCGACCCCAAGAAGGGCGGCGGCCGCGTCGGCGAGCTGGACGAGGAGATGGTCTACGAGTCCCGGGTCGGCGACGTCTTCACGCTCGGCACGAGCTCCTGGCGCATCGAGGACATCACCCGCGACCGCGTGCTGGTCTCCCCGGCCCCAGGAGTCCCGGGCCGCCTGCCCTTCTGGAAGGGCGACCAGCTGGGCCGCCCGCTGGAGCTGGGCCGCGCGGTGGGCGCTTTTCTGCGCGAGGTCGGCTCCCTGCCCAAGGACGACGCCCGGCTCCGTCTGCTCACCGCGGGCCTGGACGCCTGGGCGGCCGACAATGTGCTCTCCTACCTGGACGAACAGCGCCAGGCCTGCGGCCACGTCCCGGACGACCGCACGATCGTCGTGGAGCGCTTCCGCGACGAACTGGGCGACTGGCGGGTCGTCGTCCACTCCCCCTTCGGAGCCCAGGTCCACGCCCCCTGGGCCCTCGCCCTCGGCGCCAAGCTCTCCGAGCGGTACGGCATGGACGCCCAGGTCATGCATGCCGACGACGGCATCGTGCTGCGGCTGCCGGACGCGGACCTCATGGGCCTGGACCTGCTCGACCAGGAGCCCCGCGAGGCGGGCGCCCCCTTCCACCCGGCGGGCGACGCCGAGCAGGCCCCGGTCGGCGCGGCGGACGTCGTCTTCGACAAGGGCGAGGTCGACCAGATCGTCACCGACCAGGTCGGCGGCTCCGCCCTGTTCGCGGCCCGCTTCCGCGAGTGCGCCGCCCGCGCGCTGCTGCTCCCCCGTCGCAACCCCGGCAAGCGCACCCCGCTGTGGCAGCAGCGTCAGCGGGCGGCGCAACTGCTCCAGGTGGCGAGCGAGTTCGGCTCGTTCCCGATCGTCCTGGAGGCGGTCCGCGAGTGCCTCCAGGACGTCTTCGACGTCCCCGGGCTCGTGGAGCTGATGGGCGACCTGGAATCCCGCAAGGTCCGCCTGGTGGAGGTCACCACCCCGGAGCCCTCCCCGTTCGCACGCTCCCTCCTCTTCGGCTACGTCGCCCAGTTCCTGTACGAGGGTGACTCGCCGCTCGCCGAGCGCCGCGCCGCCGCCCTCTCCCTGGACTCCCGGCTGCTGGCCGAGCTGCTGGGCCAGGCGGAACTGCGTGAGCTGCTCGACGCCGAGGTCCTCACCGAGCTGGAGCGGGAACTGCAGTGGCTCACCGAGGACCGCCGGGCGAAGGACGCGGAGAGCGTCGCGGACCTGCTGCGCCTGCTGGGGCCGCTCACCGACGCCGAACTGGCCGAGCGCGGCGCCGAACCGCAGTGGGCGCCGGAGCTGGCGCGCGCCCGCCGCGCGATCAGGGTCCGGATCGCCGGCGCCGACCACTGGGCGGCGATCGAGGACGCGGGCCGACTGCGCGACGCACTCGGCACGGCACTGCCGGTGGGTGTGCCGGAGGCCTTCACGGAACCGGCGAAGGATCCCCTCGGTGACCTCCTCGCCCGCCACGCCCGCACCCACGGCCCCTTCACCTCGACGACCGCGGCCGCCCGCTTCGGCCTCGGCGTCGCGGTCACCGAGGGCGCCCTCCAGCGGCTCGCGGCAGGGGGACGCGTCGTCCAGGGCGAGTTCCATCCGGCGGGCATCGGTCAGGAGTGGTGCGACGCGACCGTGCTGCGCCGACTGCGCCGCCGCTCGCTGGCCGCCCTCCGACATGAACTCGAACCGGTCCCGCCGCCCGCGCTCGCCCAGTTCCTGCCCCAGTGGCAGCACATCGGCAAGGGCCACTCCCTGCGCGGCATCGACGGCCTGGTGCGCGCGATCGAGCAGCTCCAGGGCGCGTCGGTACCCGCCTCGGCCCTGGAGAAGCTGGTTCTGCCCTCCCGCGTGACGGGCTACGCCCCGGCGATGCTCGACGAGCTCACCTCGGCCGGAGAGGTCGTCTGGGCCGGCGCGGGCGCCCTCCCCGGCAAGGACGGCTGGGTCTCCCTCTACATGGCGGACGCGGCGCCCCTGCTCCTGCCCCCGCCCCACCCCCTGGAGCTGACGGCGCTCCACCAGTCCGTGCTGGACACCCTGTCCGGCGGCTACGGCCTGTTCTTCCGTCAGATCGCCGACCAGATCCGCGCCACCACGCACCCCGACGCCACCGACCCCCAGCTCGCCGACGCCGTCTGGGATCTGAGCTGGTCCGGCCGACTCACCAACGACACCCTCGCCCCGATGCGGTCCCTGCTCGGCTCCGGCCGCACCGCAGGCGCCACGGCCCACCGCGCCAAACGCACGGTCCCGCGCGGCCGTTACGGGTCGCTGACGGCCGCCGCCCGCCCTGCCTCGCGCACCGGCCCCCCGACCGTCGCCGGCCGCTGGTCCCTGCTCCCGGCGCACGAGCCCGATCCCACCGTCCGCGCCCATGCCCTCGCCCGCACGCTCCTCGACCGGCACGGCGTGGTGACCAGGGGCGCGGTCGCCGCCGAGGGCGTCGAGGGCGGCTTCTCGGCGACGTACCGGATCCTGTCCGCCTTCGAGGAGAGCGGCCAGGCCCGGCGCGGCTATGTCGTCGAGGGCCTCGGCGCCGCCCAGTTCGCGATGGACGGCGCCGTGGACCGGCTGCGCGCGGTGGCCAACGCCCGCGACCGCGGCGAGCCCCTCCCCGGCCCGGCCGGAGGCCCGGCCCCCACCCCCGCCGGCTTCCCCGACGACCCGACCTCCGCCGGCTTCCCGTCCGGCTCACCCGACGGCTTCCCGTCCGAGGACCTCGGCTGGGACACGGCCGGCCTCGACGACCCCTTCGCCTCTCCACCGGCCGCTCCCGGCGAGTGGGTGTCCCCCCGGGACTTCGCCTCCCCGGGCGCGGGCGGCCCCCGAGGCGGCGGCCCGACCTCCCCGACCTCCCCGTACGCCCCGACCTCCCCGTACGCCCCGGGCTCCCCGTACGACCCGGCGTACGCCGGCCCCCGAGGCAATGGCCGTACTCGCGACTCCTCCTCCGCCTCCCGGGCGGTCGTCCTCGCCGCCGCCGACCCGGCGAACGCGTACGGCGCCGCCCTGCCCTGGCCCGAGCCGCCGACCGGCGCCGGGCACAAGGCGGGCCGGAAGGCGGGTTCCCTGGTGGTCCTCGTCGACGGCGAGCTGACGCTCTACATGGAGCGCGGCGGCAAGACCCTGCTGGCCTGGCCCTCCGCTCCGGACGGCGCGGACACCCCCACCGACGACGACCGACTGCACACCGCGGCGGAGGCCCTCGCCCTGGCCGCCCGCGCGGGTTCCCTCGGTACGGTCACGGTGGAGCGGGTCAACGGCGCCTCGGCCCTGACCTCCCCCATCGGCACCCTGCTGGAAGGAGCCGGCTTCATCGCCACACCCCGCGGCCTGCGCCTGCGCGCATGACCGGCCGCCCCCGCCCCGTGCCACCCTTGACCCATGCCCGAAGGTGACACGGTCTGGCAGACGGCGGCGCGGCTGCACGGCGCCCTCGCGGGCAAGGTGCTGACCCGCTCCGACCTCCGTGTGCCCAAGTACGCCACCGCCGACCTCACCGGCCGCACCGTCCTGGACGTCACCCCGCGCGGCAAACACCTGCTCACCCGTATCGAGGGCGGCCTCACGCTCCACTCGCATCTGCGGATGGACGGCTCCTGGAAGATCTACGCCCACGACCAGCGCTGGACCGGCGGCGCGGCCCACCAGATCCGCGCGATCCTCGGCACCCACGACCGCACGGCCGTCGGCTACCGCCTCCCCGTCCTCGACCTGCTGCGCACCAGCGAGGAACAGCGAGCCGTGGGCCACCTCGGCCCCGACCTCCTGGGCCCCGGCTGGAACCCCGACCTGGCCCTGGCCAACCTGCTCTCCGACCCCGTCCGCCCCCTCGGCGAGGCCCTCCTCGACCAGCGCAATCTCGCCGGCATCGGCAACGTCTACAAGAGCGAGCTGTGCTTCCTGCTCGGCGTCACCCCCTGGCTCCCCGTCGGCGCGCTCCCCGCCGACCGCGCCGCGAAACTGCCCGCACTCGCCAAGCGGCTCCTGGAGGCCAACCGCGACCGCCCGGTCCGCACCACGACCGGCCGCCGCGGCCAGGACCTGTTCGTCTACGGCCGTGCGGCCCGCCCCTGTCTGCGCTGCGGCACCCCCGTCCGGGCGGCCGACCAGGGCGACGGCTCCCGCGAACGCCCCACCTACTGGTGCCCCACCTGCCAGCCGGGGCCCGCACCGGCACCCGGTTCCCCACCGACCCGCCGGGTCCGTCCCGTACGTCCCGTTCGCCCCGGCCGCCCCCGCACCGCCGATTGACCGACCGCGGCTAATTGACTGACCGTCAGAAACTCTCGTACCGTCCCCTCATGGGCGTGAAGGCGTACGACCTCACCGGACGAACCGCGTTCGTCACCGGCGCCGCGAGCGGGATCGGCCGCGCCTGCGCCGTACTTCTCGCCGGAGCCGGCGCCATCGTGCACGGCGCGGATCTCGACGCGCCGGGCCTGCACGAGACCGCGACCCTCATCAAGGACCTCGGCGGGACCGCCCGCACGCACCATCTCGACGTCACCGACCGGGTCCAGGTCCGGCAGGCGGTCGAGTCCTGCGAGCGCCTGGACGTGATGGCCGCCGTCGCCGGGATCATGCACCGCAGCCCCGTCCTGGAGACCCGCGACGAGGACCTCGACCGGGTCCTGAACGTCAACTTCAAGGGTGTGCTGTACGCCTGCCAGGAGGCCGCCCGCCTGATGATCGCGCACGACAGCGGCGGCAGCATCGTCACCATGGCCTCGGGAGCCGTGGACACCGGCGGGCCCGGACTGCTCTGCTACGGAGCCGCGAAAGCGGCCGTGGTCCAGCTGACGAAGACCCTCGCGAACGAGGTCGGCCGGTACGGCATCAGGGTCAACGCCGTCGCCCCGGGATGGATCCGCACCCCCATGACCGACCGCCACGACGCCGACGCACAGGAGCACACCGAGGCGCTCATGTCGCGTATGTCACCCCTCGGCAGAGTGGGCGCCCCCGAGGACGTCGCCCATGCCGTCCTGCATCTGGCCTCGGACGCGTCGGCCTTCACCACGGGCCAGATCCTCCGCCCGAACGGCGGCGTGGCCATGCCCTGGTGACCTCGCCCCACGGCCCGCTGGCACGCGACGCACCCGCACCCGCGGTCCACCCCACCCCCTGTCCACCCCATCCGAGGCACACGCCCCACAACCCACCGCGCAAAGCACGCACCCCGCCTCACCAGGCGCACCCGCGCCCAGCAGCCCACCCCGCCACGCTCACCCGCACCCCACCCTCGCCCGCCGCACCCCGCCCTACGCGCCCACACCTCCAGCGCCCCCACCCTGCTCACCCGCACCCGCAGACCCGCCCGCACCCGCACACCCGCCCGCACCGGCCTCCCCGCCCAAGCGCCAAGCCACCCCCCACCGCCCCACGTCAACCGCTCCCACAGCGTGCGCCCTGGCCGTGCAGTGCACCGGCAGCAGGCTCAGCCCCCACCCGCCGACGACGACCGCCCCCTCCAGCACCCCGGCATCGGGCGCCACCGCCAGCCGGACCGCGGCCCACCACCACACGGCACCGAGTCCCAGAGCGGCCGCCCGGCGCAGTATCCGGCCCTCCATGACGCTCACCTCCCGCACGGAGCCCACGGCACCCACCACGCCCACGGCGCCCCTCCACGATGACCGCAGCCCCCGGTACCGGCAAACGCATCCGGGCGGGGGCCCAGGAGCGGCCTCGCCTCCCCCTCGTGTCCCCCAGGACGCGAAAAACCCCGACCGCACTCCTCCGGGTCTCCCCGGAGAAGCCCCGGCCGGGGCTTCACACTCACGCGTCGGTGCTCACACACCCACGCGCGTGAACCTCACGCGGCGACCACGTCCACCGCCTCGGCGGGTGCCTTGATGGTCACCCGCTCCGGCGGCACACCGGTCACCGACACGGAACCCAGCATCGGACGAACCGACGTGGGCACAGGCTCGCTGGGGGTGGCCGCAGCAGACTGGGCCAGCTCGGCGAGGGCGAGCTCGTCGCTCACTTCCCGCATGAGCTCGGACATCCGTACGTCCAGCGCGTCGCAGATGGCAGAGAGCAGCTCGGAGGATGCCTCCTTCTGCCCCCGCTCCACCTCGGAGAGATAGCCGAGTGAGACTCGGGCGGACGAGGAGACTTCGCGCAGAGTACGGCCCTGGCGCTGGCGCTGCCGACGCAGCACGTCACCCAGCAGGCGACGGAGCAGAATCATCGGTGGCTCCCTCCTCGGACCGCGTAGCCGCATCCTTCACGCCCCACCGTACCGCCTTGCGCTGCGGCCGTGCGGGGAGCGATGTCGTGTTCACTCAGGGCTGCAAACATCAAAACCCCCCGTTCTGTTCCGTATCCTGTGCCCGTCCGTATCCTGTGCCCGCTCATTCCCGGTGTGTTCGCCCGCAAGCTCTGTCAGAAGCAGTGCGAGTACGCTCCGTACACTCTCTCTACGAATTTCCGCGCGGTCGCCGTTCAACCTCAGGGCCTCCACTTTTCCGCCAGGGGCGGAACCCGGATCCGGCCCGAACGGACCGTCCACGGCCACGAAAACCGTGCCGACGGGCTGCCCGTCCTGGGGGTCGGGGCCGGCCACACCGGTGGTCGCGACGCCCCAGTCGGCGCCCAGCGCCTTGCGTACGCCGGCCGCCATCTGTGCCGCGACCTGCGGATCCACGGCCCCACGGCTGGCCAGCAGGTCGGCGTCGACACCGAGCAGTTCATGCTTGAGAGCGGTGGCGTAGGCCGTGACCGACCCCCGGAAGACCTTGGAGGCCCCGGGGACCGATGTGATCTCCGCCGCGACCAGGCCACCCGTCAGCGACTCCGCCACGGCCAGCGTCCCGCCGCTGACCGTGAGTAGTCGCACCACGTCAGTGGCCGTGGAATTCACGCTTGTGTCTCCTCCGAAGCGGCCTGGCGCTCGGCGATTCCCTGCCTGCGCAGCACAATGGCCTGTCTCACATAGTCCAGCCCGGTCACCACGGTCAGGACGACCGCCGCGGCCATCACCCACCAGCGCAGAGTGGCCAGCCATCCCGTCAGCGCCAGGACGTACATGCCCACGGCCACGCCCTGGGTGAGCGTCTTGAGCTTGCCGCCCCGGCTCGCCGGGATCACGCCGTACCGGATGACGATGAAACGCAGCAGCGTGACGCCGAGTTCCCGGCCGAGGATCACGATCGTCACCCACCACGGCAGGTCGCCGAGCGAGGAGAGGCAGATCAGCGCCGCTCCCATGATCGCCTTGTCGGCGATGGGGTCGGCGATCTTCCCGAAGTCGGTGACGAGGTTGTAGCGCCGCGCCAGGTGCCCGTCGAACAGGTCGGTGATCATGGCGATGGCGAAGGCCGCCCAGGCGAGCGAACGCCACGCCGGGTCGTACCCGCCGTCGGCCAGCATCAGCGCGACGAAGCCGGGCACCAGGATCAGCCGCAGCATCGTCAGCAGATTGGCGATGTTCCAGACGCTCGCCTGGTTGACGGCCGCGGCCGCCAGCTTCCCGCCCCGCGGCGCCTTGACGGCGGCATCGGACGGATCGACGACCTCACCGGCCTCGACACCCGAGGAACCGGAAGAACCGGAAGAACCGGAAGAACCCGAGGAGCCTGAGGCGCCAGAAGAACCGGTGGAACCCAAAGAGCCGGAGGACCCCACAGAATCCGAGGAACCGGAGGAACCCGAGGACCCCAGGGAACCCACGGCTCCCGAGGAACCGGAACCGCCGGAGGCCCCGGCGACCGCGGCCGAGCCGGCGACGGCAGACGACACCTCGGCCTCCGACACCTCTGCCGCGGCGGCGGCCCCCTTCGCCCGCGCGGAGCCGCCCGCAGCCGACGCCGGAACACCCGTCATCTGCCCGCCTCCTCACTACACCCGAACGAGCCCGGAAGAGGCTCGGCCACCAGGTCGACACCCTCCGTACCGACCACCTTCGCCTCGACCATACGGCCGACGCTCAGGCCTTCGCCCGATGTGAGCAGCACCTGTCCGTCCGTCTCCGGCGCCTGGTGCGCGCCCCGGCCGTACACGCCCTCCTCGTCCAGGGACTCCACGAGCACGTGGACCGTCTCGCCCACGCGCTCCTCGGCACGCTGCGAGACCAGCTCCTCCGCGAGCCGGGAGACCTGGGCGAGGCGCTCGGCGACGACGTCCTCGTCGAGCTTGTCGCCGTAGGTCGCGGCCTCGGTGCCCTCCTCGTCGGAATATCCGAAGACGCCGATGGCGTCCAGCCGGGCGCCGTTCAGGAACCGCTCCAGCTCGGCGAGGTCGGCCTCGGACTCGCCGGGGAAGCCCACGATGAAGTTGGAGCGCACGCCCGCCTGGGGCGCCTTGCTCCGGATGGTGTCGAGCAGCTCGAGGAAGCGGTCGGTGTCGCCGAAGCGGCGCATCGCCCGCAGCACGCCGGGCGCGGAGTGCTGGAAGGACAGGTCGAAGTAGGGCGCGATCTTGGGCGTGGAGGTCAGCACGTCGATCAGGCCGGGACGCATCTCGGCGGGCTGGAGGTAGCTGACCCGCACCCGCTCGAGGCCGTCGATGTCGGCCAGCTCGGGCAGCAGGGACTCCAGCAGCCGGATGTCGCCGAGGTCCTTGCCGTAGGAGGTGTTGTTCTCCGAGACCAGCATGATCTCCTTGACCCCCTGTTCGGCCAGCCAGCGTGTCTCGTTCAGCACATCGCTGGGCCGGCGCGAGATGAAGGAGCCGCGGAAGGACGGGATGGCGCAGAAGGAGCAGCGCCGGTCGCAGCCGGAGGCAAGCTTGACCGAGGCGACCGGGGCGCCGTCGAGCCGGCGGCGCAGCGGCGCGCGGGGGCCGGACTGCGGGGCGAGGCCCTCGGGCAGGTCCACGGGGAGGTCGACGGGAGCGCCGTGCCCGGGCAGGGCGACGTCGGTCGCCGACTGCCGCTCGGCCGGGCTGATCGGCAGCAGCTTGCGCCGGTCGCGCGGGGTGTGGGAGGCGTGGATGCCGCCGTTCAGGATGGTCTGGAGGCGGTCGGAGATGTCGGCGTAGTCGTCGAAGCCGAGGACTCCGTCGGCTTCGGGGAGGGCTTCGGCAAGTTCCTTGCCGTACCGCTCGGCCATGCAGCCCACCGCCACGACGGCCTGGGTTCTGCCGTGACCCTTGAGGTCATTGGCTTCCAGGAGGGCGTCGACGGAGTCCTTCTTGGCGGCCTCGACGAAGCCACAGGTGTTGACGACGGCGACGTCCGCGTTCTCGGCGTCCTCCACGAGGTGCCAGCCGTCCGCCTCCAAACGGCCTGCGAGCTCCTCCGAGTCCACCTCGTTACGGGCGCAGCCAAGGGTGACGAGTGCGACGGTACGGCGTTCAGGCATGGGCTCAAGACTACTTTGTCCCACCGACACCGAACGTCGACGGGGTTGGCGATCTTCGCCAACCCCGTTTACCGCAGGGACACGTCACCCGGCCTGCGGGTCGCCCTTCGTGTAGGTGAGGCGCTCGACCGCACCCGACTGGAAGTCGTCCTCGATCTTCTTGCCGTTCACGAAGAGGTCGATCGCCCCGGCGTCGCCGAGGACGAGGTTGATCTTCTCGCTGTCCTGGAAGGTCTTGGATTCGCCCTGCTTGAGGATGTCGTCGAAGAGCAGACGGCCGTTGTG
The DNA here is from genome assembly GCF_014648915.1 of Streptomyces phaeofaciens. Taxonomy (GTDB): domain Bacteria; phylum Actinomycetota; class Actinomycetes; order Streptomycetales; family Streptomycetaceae; genus Streptomyces; species Streptomyces phaeofaciens. The sequence goes on from NZ_BMSA01000020.1 coordinate 197,078, forward strand.
GTCCTTGGCGGAGATCCAGCTGCGGCCGTCCGTGGCGGTGACCTGGACGGTGACCTTGTCCTGGGGCACCGCGGCGATGGCGCTGTCGGAGGGCTCGGGCTTCTCGTCGACGGGCTTCTCGGTCTTGAGGGTGGGCGAGGCGGTGGCGCTGGCCTCCGGGGTGGTGCCCTCGGCGACCTGTTCCTTCGCCCCGCCGTCGTCGCCGCCCTTGAACGCGGTGAAGCCGACGAAGCCGATCACGGCGACGATCGCGGCGACCATCGCCGCGGTCCAGTTCGGGCCGCGCCGCTCGGGACGGATGCGCTCCGCCTCGAACATCGGCGCGGGCGCGGTCGGCGCCGGACGGCCGCCGTGGGCGGCGTCGAACTGCTCCATCAGCGGGGTGGGATCGAGGCGGACGGCCCTGGCCAGCGTCCGGATGTGCCCGCGCGCGTAGACGTCCCCGCCGCAGGGGGCGAAGTCGTCGGCCTCGATGGCATGGACGATGGCGATACGGACCCGGGTGGCGGTACTGACGTCGTCGACGGTCAGCCCGGCCGCGATGCGCGCCTCACGCAGGGCACGGCCGATCGAGATGGGGGCTTCCTCGGACGGGTCTTCGAACGGACGCTCGTCTTCAGGGGAGTTGCCGATGGACACGGGGGCGCCTTTCGAGCGTGTAGCCACCTGTGCTGGAAGTTCAGTCTAGGGGGGGTGTCAAAGGGAGGGGCAACCGGGCGGTACGACTTTGTACGCCATCGGAATGGCCGGACATCCCGGTGGCGGGCCAGGCACAACCCTCGATTGAAAGCCGTACCTGTCCTCTCGCTCAACTGGACGTACGACAAAGGAGAACGGTTGCCCTGAGATCTCTAACGGGTGAGTCACGGTCGCGCCTACCCCTCCTTCGGCCCCCTACGCCTCGGATTCTCCCCGGATCACCGCGAGCACGCCGTCCAGCTCGTCCGGCTTCACGAGAACGTCACGCGCCTTGGACCCCTCGCTCGGTCCGACGATGTTGCGCGACTCCATGAGGTCCATCAGCCGGCCGGCCTTGGCGAAGCCGACCCGCAGCTTGCGCTGGAGCATCGAGGTCGACCCGAACTGGGTGGAGACGACCAGTTCGGCCGCCTGGCACAGCAGGTCGAGGTCGTCGCCGATGTCCTCGTCGATCTCCTTCTTCTGCTTGGTGCCGACGGTGACGTCGTCCCGGAAGACCGGCGCCATCTGGTCCTTGCAGTGCTGGACGACCACCGCGACCTCGGCCTCGGTGACGAACGCCCCCTGCATACGGGTCGGCTTGTTCGCCCCCATCGGCAGGAACAGTCCGTCGCCCTTGCCGATCAGCTTCTCGGCGCCCGGCTGGTCGAGGATGACCCGCGAGTCGGCGAGCGAGGAGGTGGCGAAGGCGAGCCGCGAGGGCACGTTCGCCTTGATGAGACCGGTGACGACGTCGACCGACGGGCGCTGCGTGGCCAGTACCAGATGGATGCCGGCCGCGCGCGCGAGCTGTGTGATCCGGACGATGGCGTCCTCGACGTCCCGCGGGGCGACCATCATCAGGTCGGCCAGCTCGTCGACGATCACCAGCAGGTACGGGTACGGCTGAAGCTCCCGCTCGCTGCCCTCGGGCGGCTTGACCTTGCCGTTCCTTATGGCCTCGTTGAAGTCGTCGATGTGCCGGAAGCCGTACGCGGCGAGGTCGTCGTAGCGCAGGTCCATCTCGCGCACGACCCACTGGAGCGCCTCGGCGGCCCGCTTGGGGTTGGTGATGATCGGCGTGATCAGGTGCGGGATGCCCTCGTACGCGGTCAGCTCGACGCGCTTGGGGTCGACGAGGACCATCCGCACGTCCTCGGGGGTCGCGCGGACCATGACCGAGGTGATGAGGCAGTTGATGCAGGACGACTTGCCGGAGCCGGTGGCTCCGGCCACCAGGATGTGCGGCATCTTCGCCAGGTTGGCCATCACGTAGCCGCCCTCGACGTCCTTGCCGAGCGCCACCAGCATCGGGTGGTCGTCCTCGGCCGCGTCCGCGAGCCGCAGCACGTCCCCGAGGTTGACCATCTCGCGGTCGGTGTTCGGGATCTCGATGCCGACCGCCGACTTGCCGGGGATCGGGCTGATGATCCGCACATCGGGGCTGGCGACGGCGTACGCGATGTTCTTGGTCAGCGCGGTGATCCGCTCGACCTTCACGGCGGGGCCCAGCTCGACCTCGTAGCGCGTGACCGTCGGCCCGCGCGTGAAGCCGGTGACGGCGGCGTCGACCTTGAACTCGGTGAAGACATTGGTCAGCGAGGCGACCACGGCGTCGTTGGCGGCACTGCGCGCCTTGCCGGGGCCACCGCGCTCCAGCAGGTCCAGCGAGGGCAGCGAGTAGGTGATGTCCCCGGAGAGCTGGAGCTGCTCGGCGCGCGGCGGCAGGTCGCGGATCTCCTCCGGGGGCGCCTTGGTGAGATCCGGTACGGCCCCGGTGCCGAGCTTCTCCTGCCGGGGCCGCGCGGCGGGCACCGGCGTCGGCGTCGTCGGCTCGCGGTCGCCGACCCCCACGCCCTGGGTGAGGTCGGCGACGAGCGGAGAGGGCGGCATGCCGTGCAGCACGGCCCCGTCGAGGTCCGCGGCGGCAGCGGCGGCGATGTCCACCGCGTCCAACTGACGGTCCATCGCGGGCTGCGGCACGGCGGAGCGCCGGGGGCGGCCGCGGCGCTGCGACAGGGCGTCCTGCTCCGCCTCGTCGGGGTCGTACGCCCGCGGGCCGCCCGAGCGGCGGCGGGGGCGCCCGGGCAGCGCCTCGCGCCACTGCTCGTCGTAGCGCGCGTCGTCGTCGGCGAACGCGTCGGTGTCCTCGGCCTCGGGGTCGTCCAGCACGCCGAGGCGCACGCCGAGCGCGCGCAGCCGCTGCGGGATCGCGTTGACCGGGGTGGCCGTGACGACCAGCAGCCCGAAGACCGTCAGCAGCACCAGCAGCGGTACGGCGAGCACGTCGCCCATGGAGTACGTCAGCGGGGTCGCCGCGCCCCAGCCGATGAGGCCGCCGGCGTCCCTTATCGCCTGCATGCCGTCGCTGCGGGCGGGCGAGCCGCAGGCGATGTGGACCTGGCCGAGCACACCGATGACCAGCGCGGACAGACCGATCACGATCCGGCCGTTGGCCTCGGGCTTCTCGGGGTGGCGGATGAAGCGGACGGCGATGACCGCGACCAGGATCGGCACGAGCAGGTCGAGCCGGCCGAAGGAGCCGGTCACCAGGATCTCGACGAGGTCGCCGACGGGTCCGCGCAGATCCGCCCAGGTGCCCGCGGCGCAGATCAGCGCGATGGCGATCAGCAGCAGCGCGACGCCGTCCTTGCGGTGGGCGGGGTCGAGGTTCTTGGCGCCGTTCCCTATCCCGCGGAAGACGGCGCCGACGGCGTGCGCCAGACCGAGCCAGACGGCGCGCACCAGGCGGTACACGCCCCCGGTGGGATTCGGCGCCGGCTTGGGCGCGGGCGCGGCCTTCTTCGCCGCGGCCTTCCTGGCGGGCGCCTTCTTGGCCGGAGCCTTCTTCGCGGCGGCCTTCTTCGCCGGAGCCTTCGAGGGAGCGGCCGCCTTCTTGGCGGGCTGCTTCTTGGCTGCGGAGGGACGTGAGGCCATGGGGGTGAGGTTACCGGGGCGGACCACAAGGGACACGCGTGCCCACCGCTTCACCCGTTCGTGTCGCCGCCACGGAGACACGGAACTGACACGTCCGCTTCCTGTGAGGGGAACCGCCGCATCCTGCTGAACACGGGGCGGAACTGAGGCACATTCAGGCCCAACCCTCCCGCCCCCTCGCTTCAGTTCTACGACGGCAGCGAGGACACCCCGCCGCCCGTGCCCGGCTCCAGCGCGTCCAGCGCCCGCCGCAGGCCGGTGAGTTTGCGCTCCAGATGCGCCGCCGTGGCCACCGCCGCGGCGTCCGCCGACTCGTCGTCGAGCTGCTTGGACAGGGCTTCGGCCTGCTCCTCGACGGCCGCGAGCCGCGCCGACAGCTCGGCGAGCAGCCCCGCCGACTCCTTGGCACCACCGCCCGCGGCGGCCTTGCCACCGCCCTCCAACTGGGCCTCAGCAGCGCCGCCTGCTCCCGCAGCTGACAGTTCTTCATGTACAGCTCGACGAACACGGAGACCTTGGCGCGCAGCACCCACGGGTCGAACGGCTTCGAGATGTAGTCCACCGCGCCGGCCGCGTACCCCCGGAAGGTGTGGTGCGGGCCGTGGTTGATCGCCGTCAGGAAGATGATCGGGATGTCCCTGGTGCGTTCTCGCCGCTTGATGTGCGCAGCCGTCTCGAATCCGTCCATTCCCGGCATCTGGACGTCCAGCAGAATGACCGCGAAGTCGTCCGTCAGCAGTGCTTTGAGCGCCTCTTCCCCGGACGATGCCCGCACCAGCGTCTGATCGAGCGCAGAGAGGATCGCCTCCAGCGCCAGCAGATTCTCCGGCCGGTCATCGACCAGGAGGATCTTGGCCTTCTGCACCATGGCCCGCCCTCCTCGCCCCGGCAGTGCACCGGGCGCCGCCCCTGGGGACGACTCCTTTGCGCCGCCCTTCCTTGTGCCGGTCATGGTAGCCGCACCCCGACCGTCGCCACACCCTGTCACCGTGATGTCACTGTGCACGTAGCAGGAACGCAGCGGGAGACCAGAAGGTTCCCCGAATCCCGCCCCGCTACACGGCCGCGGACACCCTGGGTCAGCAACTCCTCACGCCTTTCGCAAGTTCCGGTCGCACGAGCGCCACACGAGCGGCACACGAACGGGTTCCGTCACGCCTCGCGCATCCACTGCTCCATCACCGACAGCAGATGATCGGGATCGACCGGCTTCGTCACATAGTCGGAAGCCCCCGACTCGATCGCCTTCTCCCGGTCGCCCTTCATCGCCTTCGCCGTCAGCGCGATGATCGGCAGCCCCGAGAACTGCGGCATCCGGCGGATCGCCGAGGTCGTCGCGTAGCCGTCCATCTCGGGCATCATGATGTCCATCAGCACGACCGCCACGTCGTCGTGCTGCTCCAGGACCTCGATGCCCTCCCGGCCGTTCTCCGCGTACAGCACCGACAACCCGTGCTGCTCCAGGACACTGGTCAGCGCGAACACGTTGCGGATGTCGTCGTCGACGATCAACACCTTCTCGCCGCCGAACCGGATGGTCCGCTGACCCTGCGGCGCCGACCACTGCTCCGGCTCACCGACCCGCTGCTCACCGCCGCTCACCAGCCGCCGCCGGCGCCGGAAGAGCGCGGCCGCCCCGTTCTGCGTCTCCTGGTACGACTTCACCTCGGCCGGCGTCTCGATCTCCACCTCGGCCAGCTCCGACAGCTCCGCCGCCCCGTTCTCCGAGGCCACCAGGTCCCCGGCCTCCAGCGCCGGCACGATCTGCTGGTAGCCCTGCGGCGGCAGCTCGCTCGGGTGCAACGGCAGGTAGAGCGTGAACGTGGAACCCCGGCCCGGCTCGCTCTGCGCGTGGATCTCACCGCCCAGCAGCTGCGCGATCTCCCGCGAGATCGACAGGCCCAGACCCGTACCGCCGTACTTGCGGCTGGTCGTGCCGTCCGCCTGCTTGAACGCCTCGAAGATCACCCGCATCTTGCTGGCCGCGATCCCGATACCCGTGTCCGTCACCGAGAACGCGATCAGCGCGGCATCCGGATCGGTCAGCGAACCGGCCTCCAGCAACTGCTCCTTGATCGCCACCGGCACGTCCGCCCCGGCCGGCCGGATCACCAGCTCCACCGACCCGGAATCGGTGAACTTCACCGCGTTGGACAGCAGATTGCGCAGCACCTGAAGGAGCCGCTGCTCGTCCGTGTGCAGGGTGGCCGGCAGCTCCGGCGAGACCCGCACGGACAGGTCCAGGCCCTTCTCCGCGGTCAGCGGACGGAAGGTCGCCTCCACGTAGTCCACCAGCTGCACCAACGCGATCCGCGTCGGCGAGACGTCCATCTTCCCCGCCTCCACCTTCGACAGGTCGAGGATGTCGTTGATCAGCTGAAGCAGGTCCGAGCCCGCCCCGTGGATCGTCTCGGCGAACTCCACCTGCTTCGGCGAGAGGTTCGTCTCCGCGTTGTCGGCCAGCAGCTTAGCGAGGATCAGCAGCGAATTGAGGGGCGTACGCAGCTCGTGCGACATGTTGGCGAGGAACTCGCTCTTGTAACGCATCGACACCGCGAGCTGCTCGGCGCGCTCCTCCAGAACCTGCCGCGCCTCCTCGATCTCGGTGTTCTTCACCTCGATGTCACGGTTCTGCTGGGCCAGCAGCTCGGCCTTCTCCTCCAGTTCGGCGTTGGACGCCTGGAGGGCCTTCTGCCGCTGCTCCAACTCCGCCGACCGCTCCCGCAGTTGCTCGGTCAGCTCCTGCGACTGCTTCAGCAGCAGCTCCGTCTTGGTGTTGACGGAGATGGTGTTGACGCTGGTCGCGATCATCTCGGCGAGCTGGTTGAGGAAGTCCTTCTGGATCTGGGTGAACTTCGTGAACGACGCCAACTCGATCACGCCGAGCACCTTGCCCTCGAACAGCACCGGCAGCACGATCACCTGCGCGGGCGGCGCCTCCCCGAGCCCCGAGGAGATCTTCAGATAACCGCTCGGCGCGTTCTCCACCAGGATCGTCCGCTTCTCCTCCGCGGCCGTCCCGACCAGCGCCTCACCCGGCCGGAACGACGTCGGCATCGACCCCATCGAATAGCCGTACGACCCCAGCATCCGCAGCTCGTACTGGTCGTCCGTGCCGTCCGCCGACGGCATCGCCAGGAAGAACGCGCCGTGCTGCGCGGCCACCAGCGGCGGCAGCTCGCTCATGATCAGCGAGGCCACGTCCTCCAGGTCCCGCCGCCCCTGCATCAGCGCGGACACACGCGCGAGGTTGCCCTTGAGCCAGTCCTGCTCCTTGTTGGCGATCGTGGTGTCGCGCAGGTTGGCGATCATCTTGTTGATGTAGTCCTGGAGTTCCTGGATCTCCCCGGACGCGTCCACATCGATCTTCAGGTTCAGGTCGCCCCTGGTCACCGCGGTCGCCACGCGCGCGATGGCACGCACCTGCCGGGTCAGGTTCCCGGCCATCTCGTTCACCGACTCGGTCAGGTCCCGCCAGGTGCCGTCGACGTCACGCACGCGTGCCTGCCCGCCCAGCTGCCCCTCGGTACCCACCTCGCGGGCCACTCGCGTGACCTCCTCGGCGAACGACGACAGCTGGTCGACCATCGTGTTGATGGTCGTCTTCAGCTCGAGGATCTCCCCGCGCGCGTCGATGTCGATCTTCTTCGTCAGGTCACCCTTGGCGATGGCCGTCGTGACCATGGCGATGTTGCGCACCTGGCCGGTCAGGTTGGACGCCATCTGGTTCACCGACTCGGTGAGGTCCTTCCAGGTACCGGCCACACCCGGCACATGCGCCTGACCGCCGAGGATGCCGTCCGTACCCACCTCACGGGCCACCTTGGTGACCTGGTCGGCGAACGAACTCAGCGTCTTCACCATCGTGTTGAAGGTGTCCGCGAGCTGCGCCACCTCACCGCTCGCGTCGATCGTCACCGTCCGCGTCAGGTCACCGTTGGCGACGGCCGCCGCGACCTGCGAGATGTTGCGCACCTGCACGGTCAGGTTCTTGGCCATCAGGTTGACGTTGTCGCTGAGGTCCTTCCAGATGCCCGTCGCGCCCTGCACGTGCGCCTGGCCGCCCAGGATGCCCTCGGTACCCACCTCGCGGGCCACCCGGGTCACCTGCTCGGCGAACGACGACAGCTGATCGACCATCGTGTTCACGGTGGTGACGAGCTCGAGGATCTCACCCTTGGCATCGACAGTGATCTTCTTCGACAGGTCGCCCTTGGCGACCGCGGTGGTGACCTCGGCGATCTGGCGCACCTGGATGGTCAGGTTGTTCGCCATGAAGTTCACCGACTGCGTGAGGTCCTTCCAGGTACCGGAGACACCCTGCACCTCGGCCTGACCGCCGAGCTGCCCCTCCGTACCCACCTCACGCGCCACCCGCGTGACCTCCTGGGCGAACGACGACAGCTGGTCCACCATCGTGTTCAGGGTGTTCTTCAGCTCCAGGATCTCCCCGCGCGCGTCCACGGTGATCTTCTGGGACAGGTCACCCCGGGCCACCGCCGTGGCCACCTGCGCGATGTTGCGCACCTGCGCGGTGAGGTTGCCGGCCATGCCGTTCACCGAGTCGGTCAGGTCCCGCCACACACCGGCGACACCCGGCACCTGCGCCTGACCGCCCAGCCGACCCTCGGTACCCACGTCCCGGGCCACCCGGGTCACCTGGTCGGCGAACGCGGAGAGCTGGTCGACCATCGTGTTGATGGTGTTCTTCAGCTCCAGGATCTCGCCGCGCGCGTCCACATCGATCTTCTGCGAGAGATCGCCCCGGGCGACGGCCGTCGTCACCTGCGCGATGTTCCTCACCTGCGAGGTGAGATTCCCCGCCATGGAGTTGACGGAGTCCGTCAGCTCCTTCCACGTACCCGACACACCGTCAACACGCGCCTGACCGCCCAGCCGGCCCTCGGTACCCACGTCCCGGGCCATCCGCGTCACCTGGTCGGCGAACGACGACAGCTGGTCCACCATCGTGTTCACGGTGTTCTTCAGCTGGAGCATCTCGCCGGAGACGTCCACCGTGACCTTCTGCGACAGATCGCCGTTGGCCACGGCCGTGGTGACCTGCGCGATGTTCCTCACCTGTCCGGTGAGATTCCGGAACGCCGTGTTGACGGAGTCCGTCAGGTCCTTCCAGGTGCCCGCCGCACCCGACACCTGCGCCTGGCCGCCCAGCTCACCCTCGACACCGATCTCCCGCGCCACCCGCGTGACCTCGGCACCGAACGCCGACAGCTGGTCGACCATCCCGTTGACGGTGTTCTTCAGCTCCAGCATCTCGCCGGCCACGTCCACCGTGACCTTCTGCGACAGGTCACCACTGGCCACGGCCGTCGTCACCGCCGCGATGTCCCGCACCTGAGTGGTGAGGTTGCGGAACACCGTGTTGACGGAGTCCGTCAGGTCCTTCCAGGTACCCGCCGCGCCCGGCACGTTCGCCTGGCCACCCAGCTGCCCCGCGGCCCCCACCTCGTTGGCCACCCGCGTGACCTCGTCGGCGAACGTCCGCAGCGTCTCGGTCATCTGGTTGATCGTGTCCGCGAGCTGCGCGACCTCACCGCGCGCCGACACCGTCACCTTCTGCGACAGGTCACCGTTGGCGACCGCCGTCGTCACCTCCGCGATCCCGCGCACCTGGGCCGTCAGGTTCCCGGCCATGGTGTTCACCGAATCGGTGAGCTCCTTCCACACGCCGTCCACGCCGGACACCTGCGCCTGGCCGCCGAGGATGCCCTCGGTGCCCACCTCACGGGCCACCCGGGTCACCTCGACCGAGAACGCGGAGAGCTGGTCCACCATCGTGTTGACGGTGTTCTTCAGCTCGAGCATCTCGCCCTCGACGTGAACCGTCACCTTCCGTGACAGATCACCCTTGGCCACGGCCGTCGTCACCAGCGCGATGTCCCGCACCTGGGCCGTCAGCCGGTACGCCATCGTGTTGACGGACTCCGTGAGGTCCTTCCACGAACCGGACATCCCACGCACCTGGGCCTGTCCGCCCAGCTTGCCCTCGGTGCCCACCTCACTGGCCACCCGCGTGACCTCGTCGGTGAACGTCGACAGCTGGTCGACCAGGTTGTTGACCGTCCGCCCGACCTTCAGGAACTCCCCGCGCAGCGGATGCCCCGCCCCCTCCGGGCTGGTCGTCCGCAGCTCCATCCGCGGCGACAGATCACCCTCGGCCACCGCCGACAGCACCCGCCCGACCTCTGAAACAGGCCGTACGAGGTCGTCGACCAGCGCGTTCGAGTTGTCGATCGCGGTCGCCCAGGAACCCTCACAGGCACCCGTCTCCAGCCGCTCCGTGAGCTTGCCCTCCCGGCCGACCATGCGGCGTACCCGCGACAACTCACCCGTGAGATGGAGGTTCCGGTCGGCCACCTCGTTGAAGACGGCCGCGATCTCCGACATCACGCCGTCCCCGGACACCGTGAGCCGCTTGCGGAAGTTCCCGTCCCGCATGGACACCAGGGCGGCCAGCAGCCGGTTCAGCGCCGCCGTGTCCACCACGGTGGTGCCGCCGCGTGGCGTGCGCCTGCTCAGGGTCTGTCCGCCCTTCGCGCGCGCCTTGGTACCCCGCGTCGCTGCGCCAGACTCCACTTGATCCCTCCCGCAGGGGTCGACCGTTACCGCTGTGCCTGGTGATACTGCTCGTCATGCCCGTTACCACTGAGTTTTCCGCCTGATGTAATCAGGCGGGCTCCGGGAGCCGCTGCCCCCTGTACTCAGAAGACACCCAGTCTGCCCGGACCTTCACAAGAAGCTTGCCCAGTGTTTCACCCTCACCGAACCCGGCCATAACAGTTCGGCAGCTTCGCACATCGTCCGCACACTCTCGGGGCGGAATCACTGCTGACCGGCATCCGCAGGGGCGGGGAAGGTAAGTAACCTTGCATGCGGCTGTCCAGCCACGCCGGTCCCGACCGGCCTGGACGGTGGCACGAGGCGCACGAGCGGGCATCGGAGGGGCGGCCGCACACATGACCACCGGACTGATCCCTGGGGGACAGCCCCCGGACCCCCGGCCTTCAGGCATGCTCGCGCCCCACCAACGGCGCGACCGGACGGGCCAGGGTTCCCTGCACGTCGACAACCGGCCGAGGAGTTCTGTGATCACCGCGCGCGCGGCCGCCAGCTTCGAGCCCGCGGGACGATCCGTCGCCACCGCCCGCTCGTTCGTCCGCGACACCCTCCAGGGCTGGGGCTTCGCCGACATCGTCGACGACGCCGTGGTCCTCACCAGCGAACTGGTGACCAACGCGGTCGTCCACGCGGGCACCCACGCCGACGTCCTGTGCCTGCGCGCCGACGACGGCGTACGCATCGAGGTCGCCGACCGCTACCCGGAACGCGAGATCCCGCTCCAGGGCTCCCCCGCCACCATGGGCAGCCCCGACCGCGAAGGCGGCCGCGGCCTCCAGCTCTGCGCCGCCATCGCCACCCGGTGGGGCGTCGAGTACACCCCGACCCACAAACAGGTCTGGTTCCAACTCGATCTTCCCGACCGCCCGGTGGGCACCCGCGCCGCCGGCCCGTCGCTGCCCGCCGACCTCCTCCCGCTCGCCGACAGCCGCGTCCGCGTCGCCGTCGTCCAGATCGATCGCCTGGGCGCCGTCTCCGCCTGGAACGAGGACGCCGAGGAACTCTTCGGCTACGCCGCCGACCAGGTCACCGGCAAACCCCTCACCGACCTCGCCGCCTGGCCGCACACCCCCGGCACCGGCACCGGCATCGTCGAGGCCCTCCAGCTCTCCCGCTGGGAGGGCAGCTACGGCATCCGCGGCGCCAGCGGCCGCGTCACCCCCGTGTACGCCTCCCACCTGCGCGTCCGCGACACCGACGGCGAGCCCTCCACGGTCTGCCTCCTGGTCCGCGACCACGAACGGGCCGTCCTCCAGACCCCGTTGCGCGTCCCGGCCTCCGACGCGACACCCGCGGACGGCCCCAACGCCGACCCCTTCGAGGTCTTCATCGGCTCCCCCGCCCCGGACGACCTCGACGGCCTCCTCCAGCGCACCGTGGAACGCGCCCGCGACATGCTCGACGGCGACTCCGCCTTCCTGCTCCTCGCCACCGACGACGAGACGGAACTGGAGGTCCGCGCCTCCACCGGCCTGCCCTCCGCCCGCCAGCGCTTCGCACGCGTCCCCGTCGAGGCCGGTCCCGGCCGCTACGGCTCCGCCCGCATGCCGGCCGTCCACGAGGACCTCCTCGCCGTCCCCGGCGCCGTCCCGCTGCTCAACAACACGGGCATGCGCTCGGTCGTCACGGTCCCGCTGAAGGTCGAGGGCCGCCTGACGGGCTCCCTCGGCGTGGCCGCGGAGGCCGCCGCCCGCTACTCGAACGAAGAGGCCCTGCGCCTGCAATTCGCGGCCGACCGCATCGCGCTCGCCGTCGAGTCGGCCCGCCTCGGCGAACTGGAACGCCTGCGCCGAGGCTCCCTGAGCTTCCTCGTCGAGGCCTCCGACCTGCTGGCCGGCACCCTCGACCGCGACCAGACCCTCGCCCTGATGGCCCAGATGACCGTCCCGACCCTCGCGACCTGGTGCGCCGTCTACACGATCGCCGACCAGGCCTCCGAGCCGTACCTCTCGTACGTCCTGCACGAGGACGAGGAGCTCATCGACGGCATCAAGTCGCTGCTCTCGAAGATCGCGCCCCCGGACCCGGTCCCCACCCCCGGAGCGCGTGTCTGGGCCGCCCCCGCCGCGGCCGCCCACGAGGCCGCCCTGCGCAGTTCCATGCGCAGCCTCGGTCTGACCGGCGGCCCCACCCACCAGGTGTCCTCGGGCATCGGCCCCACACTCGCCACGGCCTCCGCGGTCGGCGGCGAGACCGTCGTCCTGCCGCTGGTCGCCCGCAACCGCGTCATCGGCATGCTGACCCTCGGCAAGCCCACGGACGAACACTTCCGCCAGGAGATCCTCGAACTCGCCGAGGACCTCAGCCGCAGAGCGGCCCTCGCCCTCGACAACGCCCGCCTCTACTCCGAGCGCACGGCCATCAGCCAGTCCCTCCAGCGCAGCCTCCTGCCCCCGGAGCTCCCCGAGATCGACGGCGTCGAGGTCGAGGTCATCTACCGGGCGGCCGGCGAGGGCAACGAGGTCGGCGGCGACTTCTACGACCTCTTCCCGATCAGCGACGGCGCCTACGGCTTCGCCATCGGCGACGTCTGCGGCACCGGCCCGCACGCGGCGGCAGTGACCGGCCTGGCCCGCCACGCCCTGAGACTCCTCGCCCGCGAGGGCCTCAGCGGCCCGGCCGTCCTGGAGCGCCTCAACTCGGCGATCCTCGACGAGGGCGCCCGCAGCCGCTTCCTCACCCTCCTCTACGGCGAGATGCGCCCCCAGGCGGACGGCAGCGCCGAGCTGAAGGTCGTCTGCGCAGGCCACCCCCTCCCGCTGCGCCTCCGCCAGGACGGCACGGTCGAGCCCGCCGCCGAACCCCAGCCCCTGCTCGGCGTCATGGAGGACCTGGAGCTCTACGAGCAGACGGTCACCCTCGACCCGGGCGATGTCCTGCTCTGCGTCACGGACGGCGTCACCGAGCGCCGCGAAGGCACCCGCATGCTGGGCGACGACGGCCTGGCCGACGTCCTCACCACCTGCACGGGCCTGACGGCCGGCGCGGTCGCGGCCCGCATCATGCGCGCCGTGGAACGCTTCGCGTCGGACGCCCCGTCCGACGACATGGCAATCCTCGCGATGCGGCTGGCGTGAGAGCCCGGACATGAGAAAACCCCCCGCCCATAAGGGCGGGGGGTTTAATCGATGGAGCCCCCAAACGGAATCGAACCGTTGACCTTCTCCTTACCATGGAGACGCTCTGCCGACTGAGCTATAGGGGCCAGCTGCTTTTCGAGGTTTCCCTCGCGGCAACGAAAGAGATCATACCCCGAACGAGCCCGTGCTCCCAAACTCGTTCAGAAGGCAGGCTGCAACAGCCCGCCGAGCGCGTTGCACGCGGCCACGATCCGCTGCATGTCCCGCTTCGTCAGCGCCGCGTCCACCGGCAGGGCCAGCGTCTCGTCGGCGGCCCGCTCCGTCTCCGGCAACGACACACACCGCCGGAACTCGGGCAGCCGGTGCAACGGGGTCTTCACCGGCACCCGGCACTCGACTCCCCTGCCGCGCAAGGCCCGTGCGAAAGCATCCCGGTCGGGCCGGCCGTTCCCCGGCACCCGCACGACGTACTGCTGATAGGTGTGCCCGTCCCCGCCGTCCGGCGTCCGCACCCCCCGCAACCGGCCGTCGAGATAGGCGGCCCGCTCCCTGCGCCGCGCAATCTCGTCGTACGGCGCCACGGACTCCCCCTGCTCCAACACCAGAAGCCCGTGCCGCTGCCCGACCCCGCGCAACCGCCCGACATCCGCCGGCCGACCGAATCGATGCACGACAACGACAGCCGCCGTCCGCGGAGTTACGACCGCCTCGACGACGGCCGCGTCCAGGCAGTAGGTCACGGGGTCGACGTCGGCGAACACCGGCAGCGCACCCGCGAGGGTGACCGCGCCGGCGACATCGGCGTTGCCGAAGGCCGGCACGATGACCTCGTCACCGACTCCGACGCCTGCGGCTCTGAGCATTGCAGCAGTACCCATGCGTGGATGGTCGACGCGCAACGTGAACTTCAAGTGACAGGAAACAAAAAAGGGTTGGGCTCTGAACAGAAGTTCAGAACCCAACCCTTTTGAATGATTGTTCGGCGGTGTCCTACTCTCCCACAGGGTCCCCCCTGCAGTACCATCG
>NZ_BMSA01000021.1 GCF_014648915.1 Streptomyces phaeofaciens
TCGTCCTGGCAGGCCGCACCGCCCTCGGCCTCACCGCCTGACCCCCCACACACCACTTCCCCCACACACCACTTCCCCCCCCCCCCACGCCACCCCCACTTGCCCCCTCGCCCCCATCGAAGCAAGAGAGTTGGAACCGTCTTGACCACAGCCGCCGCCGCCCGCACCACCGACGAGACCGTCGACGCCTTCTTCGCCGCGTTCGGCGCGGGAGACTCCGAGGCCCTGCTCGGCCAGTTCGCCGACACCGTCGACTTTCATGTCGTCGGCGCCCCGAACGTGCCCTGGACCGGCTCCCGTTCCACCAAGGACGAGATCGCCGAGTTCTTCGGGCTCTTCCCGCAACTCCTCAGCGGCCCCGAGTCGTTCGAGGTCACCACGCGGGTCACGCAGGGCGAGGACGCCGTCGTCATCGCGAACTGCGTCTTCGAGGTGATCGCCACGAAGAAGAAGTTCCACAACCGGTACGCGCTGCACTTCACCGTCGTCGACGGCCACATCGCCCGCTACCACATGTACGAGGACAGCTACGCGATCCACGAGGCGTTCACCGCCTGATCCGGCGCCTCCCCGTACCCGTCACCCCCGTAGTACCCGTCACCCCCGTAAGCGAGAGAGAGAAGCACATGTCATTCCCGGCCATGCCCAAGGCTGTCCACCAGTTCTACGCCGGTTCGCTGGCCGCCGACGCCGAGCTGTGGGGCGCGGGCTTCGCCGAGGACGCCCTGTTCTACGACCCGGTCGGCAGCGAGCCGATCCGTGGCCGTGAGGCGATCCTCGCCAAGCTGCGCAAGGTGATCCCGCTGTTCGACCCGTTCATCGGCATCACCCCGATCGAGGCGTACACCACCGGCGGCGAGACCGCCGTGTCCTGGCGCGGTGCCGTGGTGACCACCGACGGCAACCCCGTCAACTGGTCCGGCATCTCGGTCTTCCGCCTCGACGAGGACGGTCTGATCGCCGAGGCCCGTCTGTACTTCCACCACGGCGTCTTCTCCGTGCAGGCGCAGCTCGCCGGCCACTGAGCCAGCCCGCCGCCCGCGCCGGCTTGTCCGGGCCGGCGCGGGCGGCGGTCATCGAATCCGAAGGGGGAGGATTTTCATGCAGGCCGACGGCCTCATACAAGGACTTCGACTCGACAGCGTCGACGACGTCCTCGGGGAGCGCCACACGCGCTTCTTCGGGGAGGGCTTCAAGCGGGTGAGCTACTCGCTGGCCGACATCACGGTCGTACCCGATGCGACGGGTACCGGCGATGCGACAGGTACCACCGGTTCGACGGGGGCCGCGGGCTCACCGGGTGCCGAGGGCTCGACGGGGCAGGTGCATGCCACCGTGGGGATCCACCTGCCCGACACCTGGTCGCGCAAGGGCGAGACCCTTCAGCGGCCGCACCTGTCGACCCTCGACGGGATGATCGTCGCCGCACGGCTCACCGGGGTGTACGTCGCGCACGCACGACGCCTCCCGGCCGACGCGCGGTTCCGTGTCCGCGGACTGCGCATCAAGGCCGGCAACGCTCCCGACGAAGAGGGTCTCGAACGGTTCCGGGTGTCCGCCCGGCTCCGCTCGACCGTCGTCTCTCCTGACGCCCCCGGTCAGTCCATCACCACCATGGACTGCACGGTCGGCGCGATGAGTGTACAGGTCGAGGCCGAGCACCCCACGGGTGAAGAGCACTTCGCGGAGGGCTCCTACGCCGACTCCGCGGAACTCGACGGGCCCTGGAACACCGCCCCGTTCGGGGTCTCCCACCATGAGCGCGCCCAGTATCTGGAGGACGTGCGCGCGGACGCCTCCGAGGGCACGGCCGACG
This sequence comes from Streptomyces phaeofaciens, assembly GCF_014648915.1. Classification (GTDB taxonomy): domain Bacteria; phylum Actinomycetota; class Actinomycetes; order Streptomycetales; family Streptomycetaceae; genus Streptomyces; species Streptomyces phaeofaciens. The sequence continues at coordinate 1,817 of NZ_BMSA01000021.1, forward strand.
CCCGGCTCACCCTCGTCGACGGCCAGGACGTGGCGAAGGGCCAGGGACCCACGGCAGTCGATCTGTTCGTCTGCGCGCTCCAGCTCGGGCAGGTGCTGCTCTACGAGTTGGACGACCTGACCCGCGCCGAGTCCAACACGCTGTGGATGCGCCGGACCACGATCGAGGCCGTCCCCGCTTCCGACGGGCCCCGTTCCGACGGGCCCCGTTCCGACGACCGCTTCCGGGTCGCGCTCGGACGGAGCACCGCTCTGCCCACCGCCGAGGGCACCTGGCGCACCGCGGTGATCACCGCGTCCCTCGGGGACCTGCGGATGAGCTGCAACGTCGCCCATCTGCTGCCCTGAGCACCGCCGCCGACCCTTCAGGAAGCGATCACCGTGGACAACACAGCCGTCGCGCTGGTCGGCCTGGGCAGCTATCTGCCGCCGCAGCGCATCACCAACGAAACCCTCTGCGCCCGCCTCGACACCACCGACGAGTGGATCACCAGCCGCACCGGCATCCGGAGCAGGTACTGGGCCGGTCCCGGTGTCTCCACCGGTGACCTGGCGGTCGAGGCCGGGCACCGCGCCCTCAAGTCGGCCGGGCTGGAGGCCGGGGCCGGCGCGGTCGACCTGGTCGTCCTGGCCACCACCACACCCGACAACCCCTGCCCCGCGACCGCCCCCGACGTGGCCTCCCGGCTGGACCTCGGGCACGTCCCGGCCTACGACATCGCCGCCGTGTGCTCCGGATTCCTCTACGCGCTCGCGGCCGCCTCGTCGCACATCCACGCGGGCCTCGCGCGAAGAGCCCTGGTCATCGGCGCCGAGACCTACTCCACCATCCTCAACCCCACCGACCGCACCACCAACGTCATCTTCGGCGACGGCGCCGGAGCGGTCGTGCTCTCCGCGGTGCCGGGCGAGGAGACGGACGGGAACGGACTGCTGCTCGACATGGACCTCGGGTCCGACGGCAGCGGCCGGAACCTGATCACGATCCCGGCCGGCGGCTCACGCCAGCGTGCCACCACGCCGGCGCCCGCCGCCGACGAGCACTACTTCACGATGCAGGGCAAGCAGGTCTTCACCCAGGCCGTCAACCGGATGACCGAGTCCTCGCAGACCGTGCTCGACCGGCTGGGCTGGAGTGCCGACCAGGTCGACTGGCTGGTGGGCCACCAGGCCAACGTACGGATCCTCAACGCGGTGGCCCGCGGGCTCGGCATCCCCGAGGAGCGCGCGGTCATCAACCTCGACAAGGTCGGCAACACCTCCGCGGCATCCATTCCGCTGGCGCTCGCCGACGCGGCCGCCGACGGCTCGCTCACGCCGGGCGCCCGGGTCCTGCTGACCGCCTTCGGCGGCGGCCTCACCTGGGGATCGGTCGCGCTCACCTGGCCGGACATCATCCCCGCCTGATCCGCGGCCCGCTCCGCCCCGTCCCACCCCGCCCCCACCACGAACTCCCGTGCCCCAGAAAGGCGATCCCACATGACCACGTCCACGCTGCCCCTGGCCGACGTCCTGCTCGACATTCTGCGCACCGACTACGAGGTTCCGGAGGCCACCGACGTCGACACCAACTTCGAGAGCCTGGAGTTCGACTCCCTGGTCCTCGTCGAGTTCGCCGTGGCCCTCTCGCGCCGCTTCGACGTCGACATCGAGGACCACGAGCTCCAGGAGGCCGGCACGATCGCCGGCACCGTGGAACTCCTCAAGTCCAAGGGCATCCAGGGCTGACCGGCCCGCCGCCCCGGTCCGGCGCCGTCGTCCACGGCGCCGGACCGGGGCGGCACCTTCCTCCCGAGGAGAGACCATGAGCCCCCGCCGCCTCGCCTTCTTCGACGTCGACGGAACCCTCACCACGGCCACCACGATCTTCCGCTTCCTGCGCTACTACCTCGCCGCGCAGGGTCACGGCCCCCATGTGTACGAGCAGCGGCGCCAGGAACTGAAGGCCATGACCGCCGTGGGCGTGCCCCGCGAGGCGACGAACCGGGCCTACTTCGCCAACTTCCGCGACGCCGACGCGGCGACCGTGACCCGGCTGGCCCGCACCTGGTTCGAGGCGGAGCTGGTCCGGGGCGGTCTGCTCAACGGCAGCGCGGTCGACGCCCTGCGCGGCCATGTCTCGCGCGGCGAGACCGTCGTCCTCGTCTCGGGCTCCTTCCCCGCCGTGCTCTGGCCGCTCGCCGAGCATCTGGGGGTGACGGACATCTGGGCCACGCTGCCCGAGATCACCGACGGGCGATACACCGGGCACCTGCTGAGGGAGCCGATGATCGGCGCGGTCAAGGCCGACGCGGCCCGGCTGGCCGCCTCGGTCCACGGGGCGAGCCTCACCGACTGCTTCGCCTACGGCGACCATCTGTCCGATCTGCCGATCCTGGAGGCGGTGGGTACGCCCGTCGTGGTGGCGGGCGACGCACGGCTGGACGAGCACGCGCGGCTGCGCCGGTGGACGGTCCTGCCGGGGGCTCCCGCCGCGCCGGAGCTGGCGCTGGGCGAGTGCGTGGAGTCGTCCCGGGAGCCTTCCCCGAGCTAGCGGGGCTCGCCGTGCGGTGCGGGGCCGTCGGGTTTGTGCCGCCCCGGCGGCGGGTGGGTTCAGGGGGCCGTGGCAGGTGGGTCAGGCGGCCGTGTTGCCCAGGAGACGCATGGTGTGGGCCGCCGACGCCAGGGTCATGTGCCGGTGCCAGCCGCAGAAGGACCGTCCGACGAAGTCCCGCGTCCCCGTCCGGCCGGCTCCGAGGCTCTGGTCGAGGGCGACCCGGCGGGTCAGCTTCGTCAGCCGCATCAGCTCCGCCGGGGCCGCCTGGGCCAGGTCGGACACCCAGATCTGCGCCGGGGTCTCCTGGCCGGGGTGCCATTCGCCGAGGAGCAACAGCGGCCGGTGGGCGCCCAGCCGGTCGTCGGGCAGCCGGACCCGTACGGCGGCCACCCATGAGGTGTGCGTCAGGCCGGGGTTTCCCGGGTCCGTCCACTCGACCTCGCGCCGGGCGGAGCGGACGGCTTCGAGGATGCCGGCGGCGGACGCGGGATGCCCGGGTTCGAGGATGTTCGGGGCCGACGAGGGGTGCCCGGGTTCGAGGATGCCGGCGGCGGACGCCTGATGCCCGGGTTCGAGGATGTTCGGGGCCGGCGCGGGATGCCCGTGGACGCGGAGCGGTGCGGGGTCGTCCACGACGAAGCGGTCGGCCGCCGAGGTCCGGGCCAGCACGGGCAGTCCCGCGGTGACGAAACGGCGGGCGGACTGCCAGTTGGTGTCGCCGCGCAGATCCATGAGCACCGGCCGGGGCGGAAGCTGCCAGTCGCGGGCCGCCTCCAGGACGGCGGCGGGGCCGCACTGGTCGATGGGCGCGTAGCTGAGAGCGGGCGGGATCTCGGCGCGGCCGCGCAACTCGTCGTCGTCCATCCAATGGCGTGGCATGAACAGTTTCCAGTTGACCGGTGCGCTGAAGCCGGGGGAGGCGTACCACGCGGCGAAGGCCCGCTGGCCGCCGACGACCCGGCCCGCCCGCGCATCGAAGAAACGATCCACCCCGACCGTGTGCTCGCCGACCTTGGGAATGGTCACGGCGTGCAGTACCCAGGCCTGCGCCGGGCGCAGCCGGTCGAGGAACCCGGCGTGCGCGGCCCGCATGGGCGCCCAGTCCCAGGTCGAGCCGCTGATGAAGTGGTGCAGCCGCTGTTCCTCGTCCGGCAGGCCGAGGGAGAGGGCGATGTTGCGGACGGACTTGCGGCCGTCGGCCAGGAGCAGGCCACGCAGATAGTGCTCGCCGCGCACCCGCTGGTCCCGTCTGCTGAGCGAGGAGAAGAGCGTCTCCAGCAGTTCCTCGCGGTGCCGTCGCACCTCGTCGCGACGCTGCTGCGCGGGTGGGACGCGTCTCGGGTCACGGTGGACGGCGCTGTGCCGTACGCGTGCGGGCGTCGGGTGGACCACGGTGTGCATGACAGTTCCCCCTTTGATACCTGCCCCCGTCGGGAGCGGCCATCGTTGAAAAATATAGAGCACTCGTTTTGTTTTGGCATCCGGGATGAGGGAGGGACACGTCGACGGGTCGCCTTCGGGGTGGTACGGGGGATTTGTGCAGAGGGGCGGTGCGGTCGCCGACAGGCCCTAGGTGCGGCGGTTCGCGATGCCGCGCTGGATCAGGGACCACAGGCGGGTGACTTCGAGGCCCGGGTCGGGGCAGTGCTCCGGCCGGCGGGTGCGCGGGTATGCCTCGGCGGCCGTCATCAGACGGTCCGCCAGGGCCGTAACCAGCCCGGGTTCGACCTCGGGAGCGAGCTCGCCGCGGGTGTCGGCCTGCTCGACGAGTTCGGTGAGCCGCGGGGTCCACGCGTCGTGCCAGTGCGCGGCGATGTCCGGCCGTTCCCGGGCCAGCAGGGCGCTCGCCCGGACGACGACGTCCTCCCGCAGCAGCACGGTGAGGGCGCGCAGCAGCGTTCCCACCGCGTGCAGGGGGGAGTCGTACTCCTGGGAGGCCGCCTCGGCGGTGGCGCGCGCGGTCGCCGAGCCGGCCTCGACGACGGCCTCGGCCAGCCCGGTCTTGTCGCGGAAGTGGAAGACCAGGGCCCCGACGGAGACATCGCTCGACCGGCAGATGTCGGCGAGGCTGGCTCCCCGGTAGCCCTGGGCGTCCATACGCTCGGCGGCCCCACGGATGATGGCCTCGCGGGTACGCGCCGCCCTGACCTGCACCGTCGCACTCCTTCCCTGGGTCCGTCTGGAAGGTATACGAGCAACGCCCTGGATTCAAAGCGATCGTTCTTTATTTTTTCGCCCGGAGGGGGTTGACCCCGCTGACCCCGTAAGGGGCGCGCGGAATGCGTGGGGCAAACCGGGCGCCCCCCTCGCGGCGGCGGTCAGTGCGTGGCGGTCGCCCCGCCGTCCACCGGTACGGCCGCTCCGGTGATGAACGACGCCCGGTCGCTGCACAGCCAGGCGGCGGCCCGGGCCACCTCCACCGGGTCCGCCATCCGCCGCTGGATGGAGGCCGCGGCGAAGGTCTCCTCCAACTCCGGTGCCTGCTGGAGGACCTGGGCCATCATCTCGGTGCGGGTGGCGCCCACGACCAGGGCGTTGACGCGGATGCCCCGGTCGCCGTAGTCCGCGGCGGCCGCCTTGGTCAGGCCGATGACGGCGTGCTTGGCGGCCACGTACGCCGCCGAGGCCCCGGTGGCCGCGGTGCCCGCGACGCTGGAGGTGTTGACCACGGCTCCGCCGCGACCGGAGGCGAGCATGACGGGTATCTGGTGGCGCAGACAGTTCCAGACGCCGCGCACATTGACGTCCAGGGTCCGCTCGTACGTCTCGTCGTCGATCTCGTGGAGCGGCCGGCCCGCGGTGGCGTAACCGGCGTTGTTGAAGGCGGCGTCGAGGTGGCCGAAGGTCTCGACGGCGTGCTCGACCGCGCGGGCCACGTCCTTGGACTCGGCCACGTCGCCGGGTACGGCGAGGGCGCGGCCGCCCGCGGCCCGGATCTCCTCGGCGAGCGCCTCGAGGGGCTCCGCGCGCCGGGCCATGAGGACGACCGCGGCTCCCTCGGCGGCGAAGTGCCGGGCCGCGGCGGCCCCGATGCCGCTGGAGGCGCCGGTGATCATCGCGACTCTGCCGTGCAGCACGGTCACTCCTCCCACGTCGTGCCGGCGGCGGTGCGGGCGTCGATCCGCCGCAGCAGGTCCTCGTCGATCCGGTCGAGGCGGTCCACGAGGTGGCGTACCCCGGCCTCCCGCATCAGCCGGCGCTGGAAGCCGTGCGCGAAGGAGCTGGGCAGGCCGACGAACGGGGTGTTCAGGGCGCGCGCGGCCTCGGCGACGCGGGCCACGTCGTCGACGAAGAGGGCCTCGTCGTGCTTCAGGCCGAAGACGTCCGTGGTGATCTCGTGGATGCCGGGCCGGATGTCGTTGGTGCACACGTAGCCCGGGCCGTCGAAGAGGTCGGCGTGCTCCCCGAGGAAGCGGTCGAAGTGGTCCTTCGACAGTCCGCCGTAGCAGACGGTGCGCAGGCCCAGCCGGCGCAGGAGCCGCAGCAGTTCCACCGCGCCCTCGTTCACCACGACCGGGTGGCTCGCCACGTACCGGTCGCGGTCCTCGAAGTAGGCGGCCAGGGCCTGTTCGCCGGTCAGGCCCCCGCCGATCGCCTCCGCCATGCGCTGCCCGGCGATGTGCTGGGGCTGCGAGAAGATGGCGCGTTCCGTGTCGGCGGTGTACTCCCCGCCCCTGCTGACGACGAAGTGGTGGATGACCGGGCTGAACGTGTCGTTCAGCAGCACGCCGTCGATATTGAGTGCGGCCAGCCGCAGCTTGGTGAATTCCCCCATGTTCCCTCCCGAGAGCGTTGCTTGACGTACGGGCCTCCCGAACGACCGTGCGCACTCGTCGGTGCGCTCGGCGTTGCCCGTGCGTCGTTGCCCTGGGCAGGCGTCGGCGGCAGTCGTCGACTCCGCCGATGCCGCTGGTCACCAGGCCGCCGGAGTGCGCGGCCGGCGCGCGGGGGGCCGGTCAAGCAGTCGAACTTGCTTCCGGAAGAGTGCCATAGACGGCCGCTCGGCCGCGTTCGGGATCGATCACCACGCGGATCGCGAGGGCGGGCACGGCGATGCCCGGGAGCAGCAGCTTCCACATGCGCACGGCGCGTTGGGGGAGGTCCGCGCGGCCGCTGGCGGCGGAGGCGAAGAGCTGCATGCCGGTACAGGTCTCGACGACGAGTTCGGCCAGCTCCCGCGGATCCACCCCGGCCTGGAGTTCGCCCCGTTCCTCGGCCGTGACCAGGCACTCCTGCATGATCGTCGCCCACTCCTCATAGGGCCGGGCGGCGTCCTCCATGCCGAACGCGCTCTGTTCCGTGGTCAGGCGTACGCCGGCCCGCAACAGGGTGCTGGTCTGGAGCTGGTGCGACCAGATCATGGTGATGTCGACCAGCCGCTGGAGCCCTTCCGAGGTCAGCAGCGGGACGATCGTGTCGGACTGGGCCTGCATGACCGCGCGGGCCAGGCTCTCCTTGGAGCCGAAGTGGAAGTAGAGGGCGCCGGCGGTGGTGCCGGAGCGCTCCAGGATGCGGTTGATGCTCGCCCCGGCATAGCCCAGTTCGTCGAAGACGGCCGCCGCGGCATGCAGGATCGCCTCGCGGGTCTCCATGGCCCGTTGCTGCTTCAGCTGTCTCATTACCCCTCCAAAAACAGAACGATCGCTATATTCTCCGCGTATGGGCGTTGTGTCCAGAGGTTTCCCAGATGTCCTTGAGAAATGCGCGATCCTGCGCGTGTTCGGTGGAACGTCCATGGCCGCCGCCTTGGCAGTGTATTGGCTATGTCTTTGCCGGGCCATGGTCATGCAGAACCGAGCGCTCTTTATGTTTAGTGGGTCCCCGGCCTCCGTGTGCGGTCGGGGTTGGTCACTCAGGGGGGAAGGTTCGCGTGTCCAGTACTGCTCAGCTCACGCCGGACGTCACGGCCGGGATTCCGGTCACAGGCGAATACGTGCACAAGGTGGATGTGTCGGAGGTCCTCCTCACGGAGGCGCGGGCCACGGGGGCCGACACCTACCGGATCAGCGCCGACTGGCCGCGGAGCCACGGTTTCTACACCTCCCGTCATGGCCTGCACGACCCTCTCCTGCTCGCTGAAACGGTCCGCCAGACGGTGCCCCTGCTCAGCCACGCCGGCTATGGCGCGCCCTTCGGCCACCGCCAGTCATGGAGCAGTCTGAACTATGCGCTCACGCCCGCCGCACTGGCCGTCGGCGAGGGTGACACCGAGGTCGAGCTGCGCATCGCCTGCCAGGATGTCGTGCGCCGGTCCGGTCGGCTGGCCTCGATGAACCTCCAGATCGAGGTGTTGCGGGACGGTATCCGCGTCGGCACCGCCCGCACCCGCTTCGCCAACCACGCCCCGGCCCTCTACGAGCGTCTGCGCGGCCCCTACGCCGACCTGGCCCGGGCCACCTCCCGGGCGCTCCCGCCGGCCCCGCCGGTGGAGCCCGCGCGCGTGGGGCGCGCACACCCGGCCGATGTCGTCCTCGCCGCCTCCGACGTGCCCGGACGCAGCCGGCTGCGGGTCGACCTGAGCCACCCGGTGCTCTTCGATCACCCGGTGGACCATGCGCCGGGCATGCTCCTGCTGGAGGCGGCCCGCCAGGCCGCGCAGGCCGTGGCCCACCCGCGGCCCGTCGTGGCCGTCGGCATGGACACCCTCTTCGCCCGCTACTGCGAACTCGACGTGCCCTGCTGGATCCACGCGGGCCTGCTGGACTCGCCCGACCGGAGCACGACCCGGGCGGTGGTGTCGCTGGTGCAGAACGATCTGTGTGTGTTCTCCAGCGTCATCACCTTGATGGAGATACCGGGGGCTTAGAGGGCGGCTGCGGCGGTGGGGGCGGGGCCTTCGGGACCTGGGGGCTAGGGTCGCGGGGATTTGGGTCCTGGGGACTTGGGGTCTCGGGTCTCTGGCTCTTCGGGTCTCTGGCTCTTCGGGTCTCTGGCTCTTCGGGTCTCCGGGTCTTCGGGTCTCCGGGTCTTCGGGTCTTCGGCTCTCCAGGCCTCCGGCTCTCCGGTTTTCGGGTTTCCGTGGTGAACATGGGCCTCGTGCAGGGGAGTTGTTTCACGTGAAACGGCCTCCGGCCTGGGCGCGGCACGCCGTGGCATCCGCCGAGTGGGGGGCGCAGTTGTCCACAGACCGGGAGTTGTCCACAGGGACTGACATCTTTCGGCCGACGGACGGTACGGTCGGCACGAATTGATCGACGTTCGTGTGCGGGGGAGGCGGTCGCTGTGACTGGGTCCGGCGTGGCAGAGACGAGTGGGGCACGCAGGCTCCCCAAGGTGAGCGGCTTCGCGGAGTGGCCTCTGGCGGGGTTGCCCAAGGAAGAGGGCAAGGCCCTGCGCGACGGGGTGCCGCGGTCGTCGCACGCCGCACTCGACCTGGACCCCTCGCGCCCCGACGCGGTGGCGGCCGTCGAGGAGTCCAGCCAGGGCCGGCTCCCCGAGCTGACGCCGATAAGGGTGGGCCGGATGGCGGCCACGCCGTTCGCGTTCCTGCGCGGCTCGGCGGGTCTGATGGCGTACGACCTGGCCCGCACGCCCATGACGCGGGTCCGCGCCCAGATCTGCGGTGACGCCCACGCGGCCAACTTCGGTCTGTACGGCGACGCGCGCGGCGGCCTGGTCATCGATCTGAACGACTTCGACGAGACCGTCGAAGGGCCCTGGGAGTGGGACCTCAAGCGGCTCGCCGCGTCCCTGGTGCTCGCGGGCCGGGTGGCCGGCGCCGACGAGGACACCTGCCGCAAGGCGGCCCTCGGCGCGGCCGGTTCCTACCGGCGGACGATGCGGCTGCTGGCCAAGCTCCCGGTCCTCGACGCGTGGAACGCGATCGCCGACGAGGAACTGGTCTCGCACACCGACGCCCACGATCTGGTGGGCACTTTGCAGCGGGTCTCCGAGAAGGCGCGGGCCAACACGAGCGGGCGGTTCGCGGCGAAGTCGACCGAGCCGACCGAGAACGGCGGGCGGCGTTTCGTCGACGCCCCGCCGGTGCTGCGTCAGGTGCCGGACGAGGAGGCGGCGGCGGTGGCCGCGTCCCTGGAGGAGTACCTGGCCACGCTCTCCGAGGACCGGCACCCCCTGCTGGCCCGCCACGCGGTGCAGGACGTCGCCTTCCGGATCGTCGGCACGGGCAGCGTGGGCACGCGTTCGTACGTCGTGCTGCTGCTGGACCACCGGGGCGAGCCGCTGGTGCTCCAGGTGAAGGAGGCGCGCGCGTCGGCCCTGGTCCCGCATCTGGCGACGGCGGGCTTCGAGGCGCCGGAGGCCGGCCACGAGGGACGCCGGGTGGTGCTGGGGCAGAAGCGGATGCAGGTGGTCAGCGACGTCCTGCTGGGCTGGACGACGGTCGCCGGACTCCCCTTCCAGGTGCGGCAGTTCCGCAACCGCAAGGGCAGCGTCGACCCGGCCGCGCTCGCCCCCGACCAGGTCGACGACTACGGCCGGATGACCGGCGCGCTGCTGGCCCGCGCGCACTCCCACAGCGCCGACCCGCGTCTGATCGCCGGCTACTGCGGCAAGAACGACGAACTCGACGAGGCGATCGCCACGTTCGCCGTCGCCTACGCCGACCTCACGGAGGCGGACCACGCGGACCTGGTGAAGGCGGTACGGGCGGGCCGGATCGCGGCGGAGACGGGGGTGTGAGGACGGTGGACGCCCAGTGAGGTACGTCGATCTCGACGGGGTGGTGGGGGACCTGACCGGGGTTCTGGACCCACGGCCCTACCTGGAGCAGCTGCCCGCGCTCGTGGAGCGGCTGCCCCCGGGGGCCCGCGCCTTCGCCACCGACCCCGGCCACTACGCCTTCTCCGGCAAACGGTGCGTGAAGGACCTCAAGCCCGGCGAGGCCCGCCGCACCGGGGACGACGACATCGAGATCCGCTTCGGCCACAACTGCTGGAAGCACGACGAGGACCTGATCGTCCGCTATCGCGGCGTCGCCCGTTTCCAGGCCGATGTCCTCGATGTCTGCGCCCTCGACGATCTGGGCGACGTCGTCCTCGACGAGATCCTTCCGCACCCCCAGGGCTGCACCCACGAAATAGCCTGCCGCCCGGGCACCCTCGTCGTGGTCTGCCGGGACCTGGAGGCGGAGTGGGTACCGGCGGACTGCCCGCAGGCGCGGGGCTGAGCCGGGCCGGCGAGGATCGCCGGCCGGACCTCCGGCGAGGCTTCCCGTGGGCGAGAGCTTCCCTGGTCGGGCGAGCCGTGGCCTAGGCTGGTCGGGTGACGACCCCCGAAGCTGAGCAGCCACGGCCCGAGGAGCGGCTGGAACAGGCCGTTCGGGCCGCTGAGCAGGCGTTGATCGAGTTCGAGATCGCGGTGGAGACCTTCCGCGTCGAGGTCGAGAACTTCTCGCGGCTCCACCACCAGAAACTCGGTCCGATGTACGCCCGGCTCGACGAGCTGGACGCGCAGATAGCGGAGGCCAAGGCCGCCCGCACCGGCGACCCCGAGGACGTGCGCAAGGCCGAGGAGGCGCGCGGCCGGGTGCTGCCGATGCCCGGGGTCGAGGAGCTGTTCCACGGCTGGATGGACGAGAACGGCCTGTTCCCGGAGGCCGCGGCGATGCTCACGGACCAGTCGGTGCGCCCCCCGGAGCGGGTGCGGCCCAGCGAGGAGGCCCGCAAGCTCTACCGCGAGCTGGCCCGCAAGGCTCACCCCGACCTGGCGCAGGAGGACGACGAGCGGGCGCGCCGCGACGAGTTCATCGCCCGCGTCAACGCCGCCTACGCCCGTGGCGACGAGGCTCTGCTGCGGGAGCTGGCCGAGGAGTGGGCGGCCGGTCCGGCCCCCGCCGAACGGCGCCCGACCCCCAGCGAGGAGCTGTACGTCCGCCTCGAGTGGCTGGCCGAGCGCAAGGAACTGCTCACGATGATCGCCCGCGATCTGGAGGAGAGCGCCATCGGTTCCATGCTGCGGATGGCGCCGGACGACCCCGACACCCTGCTCGACGAGATCGCCGACAAGCTCCTGGCCGAGGTCTCCGGGAAGGAAGCGGAGCTGGCCCAGCTCGTCGGGTGATCACCCGATGCCCCATGCCCCGCCGCCCGCCGGACCCGGTCCGGTAGCGTCGGGGGTATGAGTTTCGGAGCTGGTGTGCCCACGGTCGAGGTCGGTGGCCTCAAGGACGACGACTTCCTGCTGGACGTCCGCGAGGACGACGAGTGGCGGGCGGGTCATGCCCAGGGGGCACTGCACATCCCCATCAGTGAGTTCGTCGCCCGCTACGGCGAGCTGACCGAGGCCGCCCCGCAGGACGGGCGGATCCATGTGATCTGCCGTTCCGGCGGGCGCTCGGCCCAGGTCACGATGTATCTGGTCCAGCAGGGCATCGACGCGGTGAACGTCGACGGCGGGATGCAGCTCTGGCAGGCCGTGGGCCGCCCGGTCGTGACGGACGACGGACAGCCCGGCGGCGTCCTCTAGTCCTGCGGTCCTGCCCGTACCCGTGGGGTCAGCCGAGGGGATGGGCGGCCAGCAGGTCGCCCAGCGCCTCCTCGTGCGCCGCCGCCGGCCCGAGCGACAGCTGCAGGTGCTTGGCCCAGGCGTGGTACCGGTGCAGCGGATAGTCGACGTCGGCGCCGAAGCCGCCGTGCAGATGCTGCGCGGTCTGCACGACCCGTCGTACGCCGTCGGAGGCCCAGATCTTGGCGACGGCGATGTCCCCGGAGACGGGCAGCGCGCCCGGCGCCCCGGAGGCGATCCGCCAGGCGGCCTGCCACAGGGTGACCTCCATGGCGCGCAGGTCGATGTAGCGGTCGGCGGCCTGGACGGCGACCGCCTGGAAGCTGGCGATCGGGTGCCCGAACTGCTCCCGCTTGCCGGCGTACTCGCTGGTCATGGCCAGCACCCGTTCACCGAGGCCCAGCGCCAGCGCGCAGGTTCCCGTGGTGAGCAGCGCCCGCAGGTGTTCCCAGGCGCCGTCGGCGGTGATCATGTCCTGGGCGGCGACCCGGGCCGACTCCAGCCGCAGCTCGCCCAGCCGCTCGCCGGTGGTGGAGATCTGTTCGGCCAGTGCGGTCCCCTCGTGTCCGCGTGCCACCACCGCGAGGACGCTCCGGTCGTCGCCGGTGCGTGCGGGCACGACGAGGAAGTCGGCCTCGTACGCCCACGGCACGGCCGTCTGCACCCCGTCCAGTACCCAGTCGTCGCCGTCGGGCCGGGCGGTCACGGCGAGTTCGGCCGCGTCGTGCCCGGTGCGGCCGTGGGCGGCGACGGTCAGCACGACCTCGCCCCGCCCGGCGCGGGCCAGCAGCGCGGACCGCAGCTGCGGCCCGCCGTGGGCCTGTACGGCGGCAGCGGCGGCGCCGCTCTCCAGCAGCGGTACCCGTGCCAGCACCTTGCCCGCCTCGCGCAGCACCAGGCAGAACGCGACGGCGTCCAGGCCGGCCCCGCCGTACTCCTCGTCGAGGAGCAGGCTCAGCAGGTCCGCGTCGGCGAGCCTGGCCCACAGCGTCCGGTCGAGGTCGTCGGCGACGGGGCGGCCCTGGGTGAGCGCGGGGCTGGGCACGCCGTCCGGCGCGACCCCGGCGAGCACTCCGCGCGCCGCCTCGGCCGCCGCCTGCTGCTCCTCGCTGAAGGTGAAGTCCACGGCCTGTCCTTCCGACGGGTCAGCTGATCTGACGGGTCGTCAAGATAGAACAGGTTCTAGGAGAAGGGAACGGCCGGGCGGCCACCCTCCCGCCGAAGCGCCGCCCCGCCCGGTCCGTCCGACCGCCCCGCCCGGCCCGTCCGGCCTTGCCCGACCTGTCCCGACCGATCGTTCGGTGTACGTGGTTCCCCCGACAGGCGGCCGTCGTAGGGTGGGCCCCCGCTGTGGACGAGCTGAGGGCGCCCCGTGTGGACAACCTCACGGCTCCGGGACCGACGGGCGGCACGGGAGAGGGCTGCGCCGAACGGGTGAGGGTGGGTACCGTTCGCGATTGCGCGACGCAGCGGGAAGACGACCGGAATCGGGGAACGGGGCGGAATGGACGCGTACGACTCAGGCTCGGACGCCACGCAGGGGGCGAAAGCGGCACAGGAGCCACAGGCGCCGCCCGCACCCGCCGTCCTGCCCGGCATGGCCGTCGACTCCCCCGCCACGCCCGTCGACTCCCCCGCACCCGGCGCCCCGCCCGGCTCCCCCGAGCCCCGTACCGGTGTGGCCGCGCTCTCGCCCCGCTATCAGATCGGCGCCGCCCTGGCCCTCGCCGTCGTCGCGGTCGCCGTCTGCGTCCACCTCGGGATGGTGTTCCTGCACGTCGCGCCGTCGAACACGGTCACCAAGACGCACGGCGAGGCGATCGACGACTGGATCTACCCGGAGTTCGAGCAGAACTGGAAGCTCTTCGCTCCCAACCCGCTCCAGCAGAACATCGCCGTCCAGGTCCGCGCCCAGATCCGCACCCCGGACGGAAGCTCGCGCACCACCGGCTGGTACGACCTGTCCGCGCAGGACGGCCGGGACATCGACGGCAACCCGGTGCCGAGCCACACCCAGCAGAACGAGCTGCGCCGCGCCTGGGACTTCTTCACCGCCAGCCATGACTCCGACAACCGCGCGGTCGGCCTGCGCGGCACGCTCTCCGAGACGTATCTGCGCCGGATCGTGGTGCTGCGACTGGAGCGCGGCGGCGCGACCGGCGCCGACGGTGTCGTCGAGCGGGTCCAGGTCCGCTCCAGCTCCACCAACGTGGACCCGCCGGACTGGAGCACCGAGAAGGTGTCGTCGCAGGCGGTGTACCGCGTGCTGTCGTGGTGGTCGGTGCTGCCCGGCGAGGCCGAGGGAGACGTGAAGTGAACCGGTTCACCCTGTCGGTGTCGGCCGCCATCGCCCGGGTCACCGAGTCGGCGCTCGGCCCCTACCAGAGCGCCATGATCCGCATCGGCTTCAGCGCGACCTGGCTGCTGTTCCTGCTGCGCGAGTTCATCCACCGCGGCGAGCTGTACGGCCCCGACAGCCCGTGGGGCTGGGAGCTGGCCCGGCAGCTGATCGACACCAACGGGGCGTTCACCCTCCTGCTGTGGTCGGACGGCCGGGGCTGGTTCGAGGCCGTGTACGGGCTCGCGCTGCTGTCGAGCGCGGCCCTGCTGGTGGGCTGGCGCACCCGCACCATGTCCGTGCTGTTCATGGTCGGCGTGCTGTCGCTGCAGAACCGCAGTGTCTTCATGGGCGACGGCGGCGACAACGTCGTGCACCTGATGGCGATCTACCTCGTGTTCACGCGCTGCGGCCGGGTGTGGTCGCTGGACGCCCGGCGGGAGCGCCGGGCGGCCGAGGCACGCGCGCGGGGGGAGCGGGTCACCGACGCGGTCGGGCCGGTCCTGTGGGGTGTCCTGGGGTTCGCGCTGGTCGTGCTGACCGCGACGGGCGGTTTCCACAGCGCCTGGACGGTGCCCGCGCTGCTGTGGGCGGTGTGGAGCTGCCTCGGCCTGTGGTGGGTCGTCGGGCGCCGCGCGCGCTCGGCGGAGCCGCGCATCCTGCTCGACGTGATCGGCAACATCCTGCACAACTCCGCCCTGGTCGTGATCATGGCGGAGGCCTGTCTCATCTACGCGACGGCCGGCTGGTACAAGGTCCAGGGCTCGCGCTGGCAGGACGGCACCGCGGTCTACTACCCGCTGCAACTGGACTACTTCTCGCCCTGGCCGCTCCTCGGCGACCTGCTGACGAGCAGCGGCACGATGGTGCTGCTGGTGACGTACGGGACCGTGATCGTGCAGGTCGCCTTCCCGTTCACGCTGTTCAACCGGCGGGTGAAGAACGTCCTGCTGGCGGTGATGATGCTGGAGCACGCGGCGATCGCCGTGATCCTCGGGCTGCCGTTCTTCTCCCTGGCGATGATCGCGACCGACGCGGTGTTCCTGCCGACGTCGTTCCTGCGGCGGCTGGGCCGATGGGCGGCACGCGCGCGTGCGCGGCTGTTCTCCCGTGAGGGCCGGGCCACCGTGCCGGAGCCGCGTGCCCCGGAGAACCCGCGGCCCAGCCACGTAGGCTTCGAGGCATGACCGACCCCCTTGGCCGGTGGCGGCGGCTGGCGCCCGACTCGGTGCTGCTCGACGGTTTCCACGCCCTCAAGCACGCCGTGCGCTTCGGCGCCGAGATCCCGGTGGCGGTCACCGCCGACCGGACGGCGGCGCTCGCCCTCGCCGACGAGCTGGCCCCCGATGTACGCCCCCGGCTGGACGCGCTGCTCACGGAGGTCCCGGAGGCGGTCTACGCGTCCCTGGTGCCCCGCCCGCACCCCACCGCGGTCGCCGCGCTGGCGGTGCGTCCCGCGCGCGCGGCGCACCTGGAGCGGCTGGCCCGCACCCCGCGCGGCGCGCCGGTCGTGGTCCTGGACCACCCGCGCAACCTCGGCAACGCGGGGGCGGTGATCCGGCTGGCCGCCGGTTTCGGGGCGACCGGGGTGGTCACCACCGGCACCCTCGACCCCTGGCATCCGACCGTCGTGCGCGGCGGGGCGGGGCTGCACTTCGCGACGGCCGTGGAGCGGCTGGCCGTCGACGAGCTGCCGCCGGGGCCGGTGTTCGCCCTCGACCCCGAGGGCGACGACATCCGGGGCGTGAAGCTCCCGGACGACGCCCTGCTGGCCTTCGGCTCGGAACGCAGCGGGCTCTCCGCGGACCTGCGCGCGCGGGCCGACCATCTGCTGTCGCTGCCGATGCGCCCCCAGGTCTCCAGCTACAACCTCGCGACCAGTGTGGCCATGACGCTGTACCACTGGAGCGCGACCGGGGGCGCACCCTCGTAGGGCCTACGCCTCGCGGCGCACCTCCACCACCCGGAAGCGGTTGGCGACGAACGCGCCGTCGGTGAGGGCCGCGTTGGCCGCCGGGTTGCCGCCGGAGCCGTGGAAGTCGGAGAAGGCGGCCGTCTGGTTGACGTACACCCCGCCGGTGAGGTTGAGGGACAGCTGGGCGGCCTCCTCCAGGCAGACGTCCTCGATCGCCCGCTCGACCTCCGCGTCGGTCGTGTACGCGCCGACCGTCATCGCGCCCTTCTCGCGGACCGTGCGCCGCAGCAGGGCGACGGCGTCGGCCGCCGAGTCGACGGCGACGGCGAAGGAGACCGGGCCGAAGCACTCGTTCATGTAGGCGGCCTCGTCGTCGGCGCCCTCCCAGTACTTGCGCGCCCCGTCGAGCCGCACGATCACCGGAGTGCGCACGATCGCGTCCGGGAACTCCGGGTTGACGACCTCGCGGGAGGCCAGGGCGACCTCGCCGAGGCCCGCCGCGGCCTCCAGCCGGGCCTTGACGTCCGGGTTGACGATCGCGCCGAGCAGGGCGTTCGCGCGCGCGTCGTCGCCCAGCAGGCCGTCCACGGAACGGGCGAGGTCGGTGACCACCTCGTCGTAGGTCTTCGGGCCCTCGTCGGTGCGGATGCCGTCGCGGGGGATCAGGAGGTTCTGCGGGGTGGTGCACATCTGGCCGCTGTACAGGGACAGCGAGAACGCCAGGTTGGCGAGCATCCCCTTGTAGTTCGCGGTGGACTCGACGATCACCGTGTTGACGCCGGCCTTCTCGGTGTAGACCTGCGCCTGGCGGGCGTTGGCCTCCAGCCAGTCGCCGAAGGCGGTCGAGCCGGTGTAGTCGACGATCCGGATCTCCGGGCGGGTGGCCAGGGTCTTCGCGATGCCCTCGTCCGGCCGCTCGGCGGCCAGCGCCACCAGGTTCGGGTCGAAGCCGGCCGCGGCCAGCACCTCCCGCGTGACCTGCACGGTCAACGCGAGCGGCAGCACCGCGCGCGGGTGGGGCTTGACCAGGACCGCGTTGCCGGTGGCCAGGGAGGCGAACAGGCCCGGGTAGCCGTTCCACGTCGGGAAGGTGTTGCAGCCGACGAGCAGGGCGATCCCGCGCGGGACGGCGGTGAAGCTCTTGGTGAGGGACAGCGGGTCGCGCTTGCCCTGGGGCTTGCTCCACTCCGCGGTGTCGGGGGTGCGGACCTGCTCCACGTACGCGTACGCCACCGCCTCCAGGGCGCGGTCCTGCGCGTGCGGGCCGCCGGCCTGGAACGCCATCATGAAGGCCTGGCCGGAGGTGTGCATGACCGCGTGCGCGAACTCGTGCGTGCGGTCGCTGATCCGCTTGAGGATCTCCAGGCAGACCACGGCGCGGATCTCCGCGCCCGCGTCCCGCCAGGCCCGCTGTCCGGCCGTCATGGCGGGCAGCAGCGTGTCCAGGTCCGCGTGCGGGTACGTCACGCCGAGCGGGACGCCGTACGGCGAGACCTCGCCGCCGACCCAGTCGTCCGTGCCGGGCTGGCCGAGGTCGAGGCGGGTGTCCAGGACGGCGTCGAAGGCGGCCTTGCCGGCCGCCGCGTCCAGGCTGCCGTTCTCCCCGTAGGCCTTCGGGTGCTCCGGGTGGGGTGACCAGTACGCGCGGGTGCGGATCGCTTCCAGGGCCTGGTCGAGCGTGGGCCGGTGCTGGGCGATCAGATCGTGCGTGGTCAGTTCGGCGGCGGCCATGCGGGACCAACTCCTCGTCGTGAGAACTCTGCTTCGAGCCCATGACTCGGCGGAAACCTGGGCAGGAACCACCAGTCAGAGTTAGAGTAACCGAACGATCGGTCGGGGCAAGGGGGCCTGCCGCATCTGTGGAAAACCCCGTGCGGGAGGATCGCGCACATGACAGCACTCGACCTCAGCAGCCCCGTGGCCGTCGTCGGCACCGGCACCATGGGCCAGGGCATCGCCCAGGTCGCGCTGGTCGCGGGCCACCTCGTACGGCTGTACGACGCCCTGCCCGGACGGGCCCGGGAGGCCGCCGACGCGATCGGCTCCCGCCTCGACCGGCTCGTCGAGAAGAGCCGGCTCTCCGCCGCCGACCGGGACTCCGCCCGCGCCCGGCTGCTGCCCGCCGGGACCCTCGCCGACCTCGCGGACTGCTCCCTGGTCATCGAGGCCGTCGTGGAGGAGCTGGACGTCAAACAGGACCTGTTCCGGGCCCTGGAGGACATCGTCGGCGAGGACTGTCTGCTCGCCACCAACACCTCGTCCCTGTCGGTGACGGCCGTCGGCGGCGCCCTGCGCAACCCGGGCCGCCTCGTGGGTCTGCACTTCTTCAACCCCGCGCCGCTGCTGCCGCTGGTCGAGGTCGTCTCCGGGTACGCCACCGACGTCACCTCGGCCACGCGCGCGTACGAGACCGCCCGCGCCTGGGGCAAGACCCCCGTCGCCTGCGCCGACACCCCCGGCTTCATCGTCAACCGCATCGCGCGGCCCTTCTACGCCGAGGCCTTCGCCGTCTACGAGGCCCAGGGCGCCGATCCCGCCACCATCGACGCGATCCTGCGCGAGTCGGGCGGTTTCAGGATGGGTGCCTTCGAGCTGACCGACCTGATCGGACAGGACGTCAACGAGTCGGTCACCCACTCCGTGTGGCGGTCCTTCTTCCAGGACGTGCGCTTCACGCCCTCGCTCGCCCAGCGCCGCCTGGTCGAGTCCGGCCGTCTCGGCCGCAAGACCGGCCGGGGCTGGTACGACTACTCCGACGGGACCGCGGACGCCGAGCGGGCCGAGCCGCACACCGCCGAGAAGCACCGGCCGCCCGCCTACGTCGTCGCCGAGGGCGACCTGGGCCCCGCGTCCGAGCTGCTCGCGATGATCCGCGAGGCGGGCATCCAGGTCCGCGAGGAGGAAGAGGACCACGGCACCCGCCTGGTGCTGCCCGGCGAGGGCCAGCTGGCCCTCGCCGACGGCCAGACCTCCGTGGAGTTCCGCGACGTCGTCTACTTCGACCTCGCCCTCGACTACCGCAAGGCCACCCGCATCGCCCTGTCCTCCTCCCAGGACACCTCCGCGCAGGCCCTGTCCGAGGCGATCGGCCTGTTCCAGGCCCTGGGCAAGGAGGTCAGTGTCATCGGCGACGTCCCCGGCATGATCGTCGCCCGCACGGTTGCCCGGATCGTCGACCTCGCGCACGACGCCGTCGCCAAGGGCGTGGCCACCGAGGAGGACATCGACACCGCGATGCGCCTCGGCGTGAACTACCCCCTCGGCCCCTTCGAGTGGAGCCGCCGCCTGGGCCGCTCCTGGGCCTGCTCCCTCCTCGACGACCTGCACGAACGCGACCCGTCCGGCCGCTACGCGCCCTCCCTGGCGCTGTACAGGCACTCCTACGCCACCGGGAAGCGGGAGGGTGCCGCGTGAGCACCGCCAAGCGCGACACGTACACCCCGGAGACCCTGCTCTCCGTCGCCGTCCAGGTGTTCAACGAGCGCGGCTACGACGGCACCTCCATGGAGCACCTCTCCAAGGCCGCCGGCATCTCCAAGTCGTCGATCTACCACCACGTCACCGGCAAGGAGGAACTGCTGCGCCGGGCCGTCAGCCGCGCCCTGGACCGCCTCTTCGGGATCCTCGACGAGGAGCACGCGCGCGTGGGGCACACCGCGGAGCGCCTGGAGTACGTGGTGCGCCGCATGGTCGAGGTGCTGATCGGCGAACTGCCCTATGTGACGCTGCTGCTGCGCGTGCGCGGCAACACCGACACCGAGCGGTGGGCCCTGGAGCGCCGCCGCGACTTCGACCACCGGGTCGCCGACCTGCTGAAGGCGGCCGCCGACGACGGCGAGGTGCGCGGCGACATGGAGGTCCGGCTCGCCACCCGGCTGGTCTTCGGGATGATCAACTCGATCGTCGAGTGGTACCGGCCGGGCGGCCGCGGAATGGCCGAGAAGGACGTGGCCGACGCGGTGGTGCGGCTGGTCTTCGAGGGCCTGCGCACGACCGGCTGAACGCGTCGTGGGCGCCGGATCCGGCCCCGGTCGGTCCCGGCGCCGACTCCGGCTCCGGCGCGGACCTCGGCCCGGCTCGACGCCGCCCGCTCACCCCTGCGGTTCCAGGTCCTCCTCCTCGAACACCAGCAGGGTGCGGGTGCTGAGCACCTCGGGGATCGCCTGGAGCCGGGTGAGCACCACCTCGCGCAGCGCCCGGTTGTCCGGCGTGTGCACCAGGAGCAGCACGTCGTAGTCCCCGCCCACCAGGGCGATGTGGGAGGCACCGGGCAGCCGGCGCAGCTGCTCGCGCACGGTCCGCCAGGAGTTCTGCACGATCTTCAGCGTGATGTACGCGCTCGTCCCCTGCCCGGCCCGCTCATGGTTGACGCGGGCGCCGAAGCCGCGGATCACGCCGTCCTCGATGAGCCGGTTGATGCGCGCGTAGGCGTTGGCGCGCGACACGTGCACCCGCTCGGCGACCGACCGTATCGACGCGCGGCCGTCGGTCTGGAGCATCTGGAGGATGTCCTGGTCGATCGAGTCGAGCGGACGCGGCGGCGGTATCGCGGTCGCGTCCTCGGGGTCCTCGGCCATGGAGTCCTCGGCCATTTGTTCAGGTCCCATGTCCCCCCGCCTCTCCGCCATGGACGTACTGCGTCCATCTCAGGCTGTGGAGAACCGTTTGTCCACAGCCTGAGGCCGCCTGTAGCCAAAATGTGCCGACGACCGAACAATCGGTAGGTGAGGCGTGTCACAACCGACACGTCTCCCGTAGCCGCTCCCACGAGGAGGTGCCGTCATGACGGTCATGGAGCAGCGGGGCGCTTACCGGCCCACCCCGCCGCCCGCCTGGCAGCCCCGCACCGACCCCGCGCCGCTGCTGCCCGACGCGGAGCCCTTCCGCGTCCTCGGCACCGAAGCGGCCGCGCAGGCCGACCCGGAGCTGTTGCGGCGGCTGTACGCCCAGCTGGTGCTCGGCCGCCGCTACAACGCGCAGGCCACCGCCCTCACCAAGCAGGGCCGGCTCGCCGTCTACCCCTCCAGCACCGGCCAGGAGGCCTGTGAGGTCGCCGCCGCGCTGGCCCTGGAGGACCGTGACTGGCTCTTCCCCAGCTATCGCGACACCCTCGCCGTCGTCGCCCGCGGTGTGGACCCCGTCGAGGCCCTCACCCTGCTGCGCGGCGACTGGCACACCGGCTACGACCCGTACGAGCACCGCGTGGCCCCCCTGTGCACCCCGCTGGCCACCCAGCTGCCGCACGCCGTGGGCCTCGCCCACGCCGCCCGGCTCAAGGGCGACGACGTGGTCGCGCTCGCCATGGTCGGCGACGGCGGCACCAGCGAGGGCGACTTCCACGAGGCGCTGAACTTCGCCGCCGTCTGGCAGGCCCCGGTCGTCTTCTTCGTCCAGAACAACGGCTTCGCGATCTCCGTGCCGCTGGCCAAGCAGACCGCGGCCCCCTCCCTCGCCCACAAGGCGGTCGGCTACGGCATGCCCGGCCGCCTGGTCGACGGCAACGACGCGGCCGCCGTCCACGAGGTGCTGAGCGAGGCGGTACGGCGCGCCCGTGAGGGCGGCGGCCCCACCCTCGTGGAGGCCGTCACCTACCGCATCGAGGCGCACACCAACGCCGACGACGCGACCCGCTACCGCGGGGACGCCGAGGTCGAGACCTGGCGCGAGCACGACCCGATCCTGCTGCTGGAACGCGAACTCACGGCGCGCGGGCTGCTCGACGACGACGCCCGGCAGACCGCGCGGGACGCCGCCGAGACGATGGCGGCCGACCTGCGCGCCCGGATGAACCAGGACCCCGTCCTCGACCCGGCGGACCTGTTCGCCCACGTCTACGCCGAGGACACCCCCCAGCTGCGCGAACAGCGTGCCCTGCTGCGCGCCGAGCTCGACGCCGAACAGGAAGGCGGCCACTGATGACGACCGTCGCCCTCAAGCCCGCGACCATGGCACAGGCCCTCACCCGCGCGATGCGCGACGCGATGGCCGCCGACCCGTCCGTGCACGTTCTGGGCGAGGACGTGGGCACCCTCGGCGGCGTGTTCCGGGTCACCGACGGGCTCGCCAAGGAGTTCGGCGAGGACCGCTGCACCGACACCCCGCTCGCCGAGGCGGGCATCCTCGGCACCGCCGTCGGCATGGCCATGTACGGCCTGCGGCCGGTCGTGGAGATGCAGTTCGACGCCTTCGCCTACCCGGCGTTCGAGCAGCTCATCAGCCATGTCGCCCGGATGCGCAACCGCACCCGCGGCCGTATGCCCCTGCCGATCACGATCCGCGTGCCCTACGGCGGCGGCATCGGCGGCGTCGAGCACCACAGCGACTCCTCCGAGGCGTACTACATCGCCACCCCGGGCCTGCACGTCGTCACCCCCGCCACGGTCCCCGACGCCTACGGCCTGCTGCGTGCCGCCATCGCCTCCGACGACCCGGTCGTCTTCCTCGAACCCAAGCGCCTGTACTGGTCCAAGGACACCTGGAACCCCGAGGAACCGCAGACCGTCGACCCGATCGGCCGCGCGGTGGTGCGGCGTCCGGGCCGCAGCGCCACCCTGATCACGTACGGGCCGTCGGTCCCGGTCTGCCTCGAAGCCGCCGAGGCGGCCCGCGCCGAGGGCTGGGACCTCGAGGTCGTCGACCTGCGCTCCCTGGTGCCGTTCGACGACGAGACGGTCGCCGCCTCGGTCCGGCGGACCGGCCGCGCGGTCGTCGTCCACGAGTCGGGCTCCTTCGGCGGCCCGGGCGGGGAGATCGCGGCCCGCGTCACGGAGCGCTGCTTCCACCATCTGGAGGCACCGGTGCTGCGCGTCGCCGGCTTCGACATCCCCTACCCGCCGCCGATGCTGGAGCGCCACCACCTGCCCGGCGTCGACCGCATCCTGGACGCCGTGGCCCGGCTTCAGTGGGAGGCGGGGAACTGATGGCACAGGTCCTGGAGTTCAAGCTGCCCGACCTCGGCGAGGGACTCACCGAGGCGGAGATCGTGCGCTGGCTGGTCCAGGTCGGCGATGTCGTCGCCGTGGACCAGCCGGTCGTCGAGGTCGAGACGGCCAAGGCGATGGTCGAGGTGCCCTGCCCCTACGGCGGTGTCGTCACCGCCCGCTTCGGCGAGGAGGGCACCGAACTGCCCGTCGGCGCCCCGCTGATCACGGTCGCGGTCGGCGCGCCGGCCTCCGGCTCGGAGACCGAGGGGTCGGGCAACGTGCTGGTGGGTTACGGCACGTCGGAGGCGCCCGCGCGCCGCCGGCGGGTCAGGCCGGCCCAGCCGGCACCGGCGGCACCCGCCGTACCCGCCGCACCCGCAGTACCCCCCGCGCCCGCCGCGTCCGTGGTGCGGGCCGACAGCCTCGGCCCGGCGGACGGGCCCGTCCCCGTGATCTCGCCGCTGGTGCGGCGGCTCGCGCGGGAGAACGGCCTGGACCTGAGGGAGCTGCACGGCACCGGCCCCGAGGGGCTGATCCTGCGGGCGGACGTGGAGAACGCGCTGCGGGCGGCCGTCCACGCCCAGGCCGCCCCGGCTCCCGCCGCCCCGGCCGCCCCCGCGCCGTCCGTCTCCTCCGCGCGCGCCGAGGGCCGCCGTGTCCCGCTCAAGGGCGTCCGCGGGGCCGTCGCGGACAAGCTCTCCCGCAGCCGCCGGGAGATCCCGGACGCCACCTGCTGGGTGGACGCCGACGCGACGGAGCTGATGCGGGCCCGCGCCGCCATGAACGCGGCCGGGGGCCCGAAGATCTCCCTGCTCGCGCTGCTGGCCCGGATCTGCACCGCCGCCCTGGCCCGCTATCCCGAGCTGAACTCCACGGTCGACCAGGAGGCCAGGGAGGTCGTCCAGCTCGACCAGGTGCACCTCGGCTTCGCCGCGCAGACCGACCGGGGTCTCGTCGTGCCGGTCGTCCGCGACGCGCACGCCCGGGACGCCGAGGGGCTCACCGCGGAGTTCGCCCGGCTCACCGAGGCCGGCCGGGCCGGGCGCCTCACGCCGGCCGAACTGACCGGCGGGACCTTCACGCTGAACAACTACGGCGTGTTCGGTGTCGACGGCTCCACGCCGATCATCAACCACCCCGAGGCGGCCATGCTCGGCGTCGGCCGGATCATCCCCAAGCCGTGGGTGCACGAGGGCGAGCTGGCCGTGCGCCAGGTCGTCCAGCTCTCGCTCACCTTCGACCACCGGGTGTGCGACGGCGGCACGGCGGGCGGCTTCCTGCGGTACGTGGCGGACTGCGTGGAACAGCCGGCGGTGCTCCTGCGCACGCTGTGACGGCGCCGCCGCCCCGCTCCCCCGCCGTCCCCGCACGTCGTGACGGCGGGGGAGCGGGGCGGGTCCGTCCCCGCACCCGGTGATTGCGCGGGTGCCGCCGCGTTCCCTGTGATCGAGGAGGCCCGCATACTCAGGGGGTGACCTCGTTCGAACACCCCGGCGCCCCGTACGACGCCGTCGTGCTCGCCGGTGGCGGCGCCCGGCGGCTCGGCGGTGCCGACAAGCCGGGGGTACGGGTCGGCGGGCGGGCCCTGCTCGACCGGGTGCTGGCCGCCTGCGCAGACGCGCACACCACCGTCGTGGTCGCCGGCCCCCGCCCCACCGCCCGCCCCGTGCGCTGGGCGCGCGAGGACCCGCCGGGAGCGGGCCCCGTCGCCGCCCTCGACGCGGGGCTGCGCCGCACCACGGCCGACGACGTCCTCGTCCTCTCCGCCGACCTGCCCTTCCTCGCCACGGAGACCGTACGGCGCCTGCGGGACGCCCTGCGCTCCGGCGGGGCCGAGGGCGCGCTGCTCACCGACGCCGACGGCCGTGACCAGCCGCTCGTCGCCGTCTACCGCACGGCCGCCCTGCGCCGCGAGCTGGCGGTGCTCACCGCCGGCCACGGCGGACTCACGGGGCTGCCGCTGCGCCGGCTGACCGCCGGACTCGACCTCACCCGCGTCCCCGACCCCGTCGCGTCCTTCGACTGCGACACCTGGGACGACATCGCCACCGCCAGGGCACGGATCAGGGAGCATGGCCACGTGTTGGACGAATGGATCTCCGCAGTCAAGGACGAGCTGGGTATCGACCTCGAGGTCGACACCGGCGTCCTCCTCGACCTCGCCCGGGACGCCGCCCACGGGGTGGCCCGGCCCGCGGCCCCGCTGACCACCTTCCTGGTCGGCTACGCGGCCGCACAGGCCCGGGGCGGTCCCGAAGCGGTCGCCGAGGCCGCCCGGAAGGCCACCGCGCTGGCGCTGCGCTGGGCGGCGGAGGCCGAGGAAGCAGAGAAGGCCGAGAAAGCCGAGCGGTCCGAGACGGACACCGCCGCCGGGTCCGGCGGTCCGGGACCGGACGCCGGATGAGCCGCCGCGGGATCCGGGAGGGCCTCGACGGCGAGGACCTCGACATCGAGGAGGTGCTCGCCCTGGTGAACGACGGCAACGGCCCGGCCGACCGGGCGGGCGACCGCACCCCCGCGCCCGGCCCGGAGCCCGCGCGGACCGAGGAGCACGGCGCCCGCACCTCCCCCACCCCGGACCCCGGCCGCCGCACCGCACCGTCCAAGGAGCGCCACCGGGCCACCCCCTGGCCCGAGGCCCGGACGATCGCCGCCCGGGCCGCCCGCGCGCACGCCGCCCGCCGCGCCCCGGTCTCCGTGACCCTCGGCGACGCCCTCGGCCTCGTCCTCGCCGCCCCCCTGACCGCCCTCACCGACCTGCCCTCCTTCGACACCTCCGCCATGGACGGCTGGGCGGTGGCGGGCCCCGGCCCCTGGCGGGTACGCGACGACGGCGTACTGGCCGGGAGCGCGGCGCCCGCGCCCCTCGCCGACGGGGAGGCCGTCGGGATCGCCACCGGCGCCCGGATCCCCCCGGACACCACCGCCGTCCTGCGCAGCGAGCACGGCCGGACCGACGACAACGGCCGACTGCACCCCACCCGGGACATGAGCCACGGCCAGGACATCCGCCCCCGGGGCCAGGAGTGCCGTAGCGGAGAGCAGTTGCTGCCCGCCGGGGCGGTGGTGACCCCGGCGGTGCTCGGCCTGGCCGCGGCCGCCGGATACGACACGCTGGCCGCCGTACCCCGCCCCCGGGTCGAGGTGCTCGTCCTCGGCGACGAGCTGCTCACCGAGGGCCGGCCGCACGACGGGCTCATCCGGGACGCGCTCGGCCCGATGCTGCCGCCGTGGCTGCGGGCGCTGGGCGGCGAGGTCGTGTCCGTGCGCCGGCTCGGCGACGACGCGCGGGCCCTGCACCGGGCCGTCACGGCGTCCGGCGCCGACCTGATCGTCACCACCGGGGGCACCGCCTCAGGACCCGTCGACCATGTCCACCCGACCCTGCGCCGGATCGGCGCCGAGCTGCTCGTCGACGGCGTCGAGGTGCGCCCGGGCCACCCCATGCTGCTGGCCCGCCTCAAGGACGACCAGCACCTCGTCGGCCTGCCCGGCAACCCCCTGGCGGCCGTGTCCGGGCTGCTCACGCTCGCCGAGCCGCTGCTGCGCACCCTGGCCGCCCGCCCGGCCACGGAGCCGTACGCGCTGCCGCTGCGGGAGGCCGCGCACGGCCACCCGTACGACACGCGGCTCGTCCCGGTCACCCTGCGGGGACACCATGCCGTGCCGCTGCACTACAACGGTCCCGCCATGCTCCGGGGCATCGCGGCGGCCGACGCCCTCGCGGTCGTACCGCCGGGAGGTGCGCGGGCGGGTCAGGAGACGGAACTGCTCGACCTGCCGTGGACGACGGCCGGGGTCGACGCCTGTTTCACGTGAAACATTCCCGTCCCCGCCCCGCCGCCCTGGCCACCCCTCACACCTGCTCGGCGGTGGCCTTCGCCCGGCTGACCGTGATCACCCGGTCCCCCGGCTGGAGCCGGGTGAGCCGGGGGTCGGCGTAGTCGAGGAGTTCCTTGCCCCGGACCACGGCCACCACGAGGTCCGCGCAGGCGCGGGGCGCCTGGCCGATCTCCGCCTTGGTGAGGGGGCGTTCGACGATGTCCAGGCCGCTGCCCAGGGTCATCAGGTTCTCCAGGGTGCGCGCGACGGTCGGGCTGACCATGGAGACCCCCAGCAGCCGGCCCGCCGAGCTTGAGCTGGTGACCACGGTGTCCGCGCCGGACTGCTTGAGCAGCGGCACGTTCTCGTCCTCCCGGGCGGCGACGACGATGGTGGCGCGCCGGTTCAGCTGACGGGCGGTGAGGGTGACCAGGGCGGCCGTGTCGTCGCGCTGCGGGGCGACGATCACCCGGGAGGCCTGCTGGACCTCGGCCTTCAGGAGGGTCTCCGAACGGGTGGCGTCCCCGATCACGGCCACCAGCCCGTCGTCGCCCGCGAGTTCCGCGGCCTTGCGCTGGGTGTCGACGACCACGATCCGGTCCTTGGTGATGCCCTGACCGACGAGCGTCTCGACCGCGTGGCGGCCCTTCGTGCCGTAGCCGACGACGATGATGTGGTCGTGGGTGCGCATCCGCCAGCGGTGCACACGGACCTGCTGCCGGGTGCGCTCGGTGAGGACTTCGAGGGTGGTGCCGACCAGAATGATCAGGAACAGCACCCGCAGCGGAGTGATGACCAGGATGTTGATCAGCCGGGCGGTGTCGCTGACCGGGGTGATGTCGCCGTAGCCGGTGGTGGAGAGCGTGACGGTGGCGTAGTAGGCCGAGTCGAGGAGGTCGACGGTGCCGTCGGAGTTGTCGTTGTAGCCGCCGCGGTCGGCGTAGACGATCAGCGTGGTGACGGCCAGCACCATCAGGGCGAGGGCGAGACGGCGCAGCACCTGCTGGAGCGGGGGCGTGCTGGTGCGCACGGGCATCGTGATGGTGCGGCCCGCCTCGGCGTCGTCCCGCGCCTCGACGCGCGAGCGGTACCAGAGGGACCGGAAGAGGGAGAGTCTGGCCTTGGTGGCAGGGTGTCGTTCATGGTCGTTCATCGCGCGCCCCCTGGGGTGTCGGTCCCGTCGATGGGCACCATGGTCCGGCGGGTCCACGTGCCCGATCAGAAGTGTCGCCCAGTACCCCGGAGGTCCCCTTGCGTGACCACACCGTCGTCGTCGGCTTCGGCACGAAAGGACGGTCCGCCATCCGGACCGCCTGTGCGTCCGGGCTGAGCAAGGAACACGTCGTGGTGATCGATCCCAGCGCGAAAATGGTCGAGGCGGCGACGGCCGAGGGATACGAGGGCGTGGTGGGCGACGCCACACGCAGTGACGTGCTGCGGAAGGCCGAGGTGCAGCGGGCGGGGCAGATCGTCATCGCGACCCAGCGCGACGACACGGCCGTCCTCGTGGCGCTGACGGCCCGCCAGCTCAACCCCTCCGCGAAGATCGTGGCGGCGGTGCGCGAGGAGGAGAACGCGCCGCTGCTGAAGCAGTCCGGCGCCGACGAGGTCATCACCAGCGCGGGCGCGGCGGGCCGGCTGCTCGGCGTGTCGGTGCTCAGCCCCGCGGCCGGTCTGGTCATGGAGGACCTGATACAGCAGGGCAACGGCCTCGACCTCGTCGAACGGCCCGTCACCAAGGCCGAGGCCGGGCGCGGACCGCGCGAGACGGAGGACCTGGTGGTGAGCGTCGTACGCGGCCACCGGGTCCTCGCCTACGACGATCCCGCCATCGGCGTACTGGAGCTGACGGACCGGCTGGTGGCGATCGTGCGGGTGGGGGAGGGCACCGGCAGAAGGGGCCCGGCCATCCGCGGGGTCCCGCCGCTGCCCCCGGCGTGAACACCGCCGGGGCCTCGGCCGGGACTACTTGCGGTTGTAGAGCCGCATCGTGAGCGGCCCGAAGACCAGCACGAACAGGCCCGCCCACCCCAGCGTCCAGGCGATCTCGGCCCCCGGCCAGTCGCCCGCCATCAACCCCCGTACCGCCGACGACAGATGGGTGATCGGGCTGTTGTTGACGAAGGCCTGGAGCCAGCCCGGCATGGTGCTCGGGTCGACGAACACGTTGGAGAGGAAGGTGAGCGGGAAGATCACCATCATGCTGACGCCCATCACCGACTTCTCGCTGCGCAGCATCAGCCCGAACATCGTCCAGATCCACGAGAACGCGAACGAGAAGACGATCAGCAGGGCGATCCCGGCGATGACGCCCACGACCCCGCCGTCCGGCCGGTAGCCGAGGACGAGCCCGACGACGAGCATCACCACGGACGCGATCGTGTAGCGCAGCACGTCGCCGAGCAGGTAGCCGACCATCGTCGACGGCCGCCAGATCGGCAGCGACCGGAACCGGTCGAAGACGCCCTTCTCGATGTCGGTGTTCACCGACACACCCGTGTACATCGTGATCATCACGACCGACATCACGAGGATGCCCGGCAGCAGGAACTGGATGTACTCCTCCGGGGAGCCGGCCAGGGCACCCCCGAACAGGTACGTGTACATCAGCACCATCATGATCGGGAACGCGGTGACGTCGAAGAGCTGCTCCGGCACGTGCTTGATCTTCAGGATCGCCCGCCAGCCGAAGGTCAGCGACGTGGACAGCGCGCTCGGGCGCGCGGGCCGTTCGGCCGTCACCAGCAGCGCGGCCAGCGACTCGGCGCTGACGGGGGCGAGTTCCTGGGCTTCCGTGGTCGTCGCGGTGCTCATGCCGCCACCCCGTCCTTCGTGGAGTCGGAATCCGTGTCCGTCCGGTCCGTGCCGGTGCCGGTGCCGGTGTCCGGTCCTGGGCCTGTGCCCGTGTCGTGGCCGGTCAGGGCCAGGAACACCTCGTCCAGGCTGGGCTGGCCGAGGGAGAAGTTGTCGACGACGATCCCCGACCGGGCCAGTTCGCCGAGGGCCCGGGCGGCCTGCTCGGCGGCCGTGTCCTGCGCCGCCGCGCTCAGCCGGGCGGTCAGCGCCACCGGGTCCGGATCCGGCTGGACGTCCGCGTCCAGGGCCAGCCGCAGCACCTGCTCGGCCTCCGGCCGCTGCTCCGCGTGACGCAGCCGCAGATGGACGGATCCGGCGCCCACGGACGCCTTCAGCTCGCCCTTGGTGCCCTCGGCGATCACCTTGCCGTGGTCGATCACGGCGATCCGGGACGCCAGCTGGTCGGCCTCGTCCAGGTACTGCGTGGTCAGCAGCACGGTCGTGCCCTGCGCGACCACGGCCCGCACGATGTCCCACACCTGGTTGCGGCTGCGCGGGTCGAGACCGGTGGTCGGCTCGTCGAGGAACAGCAGATCGGGCGTGCTCAGGATGGACGCGGCGATGTCGATCCGGCGCCGCATACCGCCCGAGTAGTGCTTGACCTGCTTGCCCGCCGCGTCCGTCAGCCCGAAGGCCGCCAGCAGCTGAGCGGACCGGTCCCGCGCCGTCCTCCTGCCGTGCCCGAGGAGCCGGCCCAGCAGGACCAGGTTCTCGGTGCCGGTGAGGTCCTCGTCGACGGAGGCGTACTGGCCGGTGAGACTGACCCGGCTGCGCACCTCGTCGGCCTCGCGCACGATGTCGTGGCCGAAGACATGGGCCTCGCCGCCGTCCGGTCGCAGCAGGGTGGCGAGCATCTTCACGGTCGTGGTCTTGCCGGCGCCGTTCGGGCCGAGGACGCCGTAGACCGTTCCGGCGGGCACGGCGAGGTCCACGCCGTCCACCGCCCTGGTCTCGCCGAACGTCTTGACCAGGCCCGCGGTCTCGATGGCCAGGCCGGCGGTGTGCTGGCTCATGGTGGGGTGTCCTTCCGCGTTCATGGGCTACGCATGGGGAGACCTTTACCGTCGCCGGAACTCATCGGTGATCGCATCCCCATTTCCGCGAGGACCCCGGCCGAGAGGGGAGCGGTAGCGTCCCTCTCATGCATGCGATCACGATTCCCGAACCTGGTGGTCCCGAGGCGCTGGTGTGGGACGAGGTCCCCGACCCCGTACCCGGCGAGGGCGAGGTGCTGGTCGAGGTGGCGGCCGGCGCCGTGAACCGCGCCGACATCCTTCAGCGGCAGGGCTTCTACGACCCGCCGCCGGGCGCGTCCCCCTACCCCGGTCTGGAGTGCTCCGGCCGGATCGTCGCGCTCGGCCCGGGGGCGTCCGGCTGGGCGGTCGGCGACGAGGTGTGCGCGCTGCTGGCGGGCGGTGGTTACGCCGAGAAGGTCGCCGTCCCGGCGGGCCAGCTGCTGCCCGTGCCCGAGGGCGTCGACCTCGTCCGGGCCGCCGCGCTCCCCGAGGTGACCTGCACGGTCTGGTCGAACGTGTTCATGGTCTCCCACCTCCGTCCCGGCGAGACGCTGCTGGTGCACGGCGGTTCCAGTGGCATCGGCACGATGGCGATCCAGCTCGCCAAGGCCGTCGGCGCGCGGGTCGCGGTCACCGCGGGCACCAAGGAGAAGCTCGACCGGTGTGCCGAGCTGGGCGCGGACATCCTGATCGACTATCGCGAGCAGGACTTCGTCGCCGAGCTGAAGGCGGCCACCGGCGGCGCCGGGGCCGACGTCATCCTCGACAACATGGGCGCGCAGTACCTGGACCGCAACGTCCGTGCCCTCGCGGTCAACGGCCGCCTCGCGATCATCGGGATGCAGGGCGGCGTCAAGGGCGAGCTGAACATCGGCGCCCTGCTCGCCAAGCGTGCCGCGATCAGCGCGACCTCGCTGCGGGCCCGGCCGCTGTCGGAGAAGACGGCGATCGTCGCGGCCGTGCGCGAACACGTCTGGCCGCTGATCGAGGGCGGCCATGTGCGGCCCGTCGTGGACCGCGAGATCCCGCTGCCCGACGCGGCCGCCGCGCACCGGATCGTGGAGGAGAGCGGTCACGTGGGCAAGGTCCTGCTGGTCAGGCCGTAGGCGGACACGACCTGGCGGTCCGGTCAGCCGCGGCGCAGCCGCAGGGCGGCGAGGCCGAGGGCCATCCCGAGCCCGATGAGGACCAGTCCGCTGCCCAGCGGCAGGATCCGCAGCACGGGCCCCTCGGCCCGCTCCCCCTGTGCGGCCGCCTGCCCCAACCCCTCCTGGGCCGGCGGGGAGGTCGCGGGGGCGACGGCGGCGTCGTGCGGCCCGTCGTCGCTGTCCGTCCGGCCGCCCGTCCCGCCGTCGGGGTCCGTGTCGGTCTGGGTGTCGGTCTCGGTGTCGTTGTACGTCTCCGCCGCGTCGCCGTCGTCCCGGCCGCTCTCCTCCTCGTCGCCGTCGTCCGCCCGCCCCGGCCGCTCCCGTCCCTCTCCCGCGCGGCTGCCGGCCCGGTCGGGGGAGGGAGAGGAGGAGGCCGATGCCGATGCCGAGGAGGGCGAGGCGGAGGGGAACCCCGGTCTCCCCGACGGAGAGCCGCTGCCGTACGGCGATGGGGACCCGTACGTCGATGGGGACCCGTACGTCGATGGGGACCCGTACGTCGATGGGGACCTGTAGGTCGATCCGGACCCGTGCGTCGGCGCGGGCCTTTCCGATGACGCGGACCAGTGCGTGGATCCGGACCTGGGCTGCGATCCGGACCTGTGCGGTGCCGCGGACCTGTGCGGTGCCGCGGACCGGTGTGTCGATCCGGACCCGTGCGTCGAAGCGGACCCGTGCGTCGAAGCGGACCCGTGCGTCGATCCCGACCCGTACGTCGACCCGGACCCGTACGTGGACGACGTGCCGTACGTCGACACGGCCGCGTAGGCCAAAGCGCCCCCGTACGACGGAACGCCGGCGTAGGGCGCCGCGACGATCACTCCCACCGCACACAATCCCCGCCGCCATGGAGTCACGTCCGTGACCCCCTCCCGGTGTCCAGCCGCCCAGAGAAGACGCCATAAGCCTCACATCGGCGGCATATGCCTGCATCTCGGACTGCGCCGAACGGAAACGGTGGATCACCCTGCGCAGGGGGCACCACGGTGATGAGGTGGGGGCGTGCGAGAGAATGACGGTATGGAGATGCCGAGGAACGATAGGTCGTCGGAGACCGCCCAGAAGATCCTGGTCGTGGGCCAGGACGGTATGGCGCTCGGCGGCGTCGACGCCGACGAGGACTCCCGCGAGATTCCGGTGACGGAGCAGGTCGAGCAGCCCGCGAAGGTCATGCGGATCGGCAGCATGATCAAGCAGCTGCTGGAGGAGGTGCGCGCGGCTCCCCTGGACGAGGCGAGCCGGGCCCGGCTCAAGGAGATCCACGCCAGTTCGGTGAAGGAGCTGGAGGACGGCCTGGCACCGGAGCTGGTCGAGGAGCTGGAGCGGCTCTCCCTGCCGTTCAACGAGGACTCCACGCCGAGCGACGCGGAACTGCGGATCGCCCAGGCCCAGTTGGTCGGCTGGCTGGAGGGCCTCTTCCACGGCATCCAGACCACGCTGTTCGCCCAGCAGATGGCCGCGCGCGCCCAGTTGGAGCAGATGCGCCGCGCGCTGCCGCCGGGTGTGAGCCACGAGGGCGGCGACGACCCGCGCGCGGGCGGCCGCACGGGAGGCCCGTACCTCTAGCCCGTACCGCCGGCCCGTACCTCTAGCCCGTACTTGTGCCCACGAAGGGCCCGGCAGCGACTGCTGCGGGGCCCTTTCTCATGACCGACCGGCCGACGCGGGTGTCAGGACGCCGGGTTGCCCGTCGACACGCTCAGCTCGATCTCCGGCATGTCGTCCGGGTCGACGTCCGTACCGGCGGAGGGGAACTGGTCCATGACCGCGCCCTCGCCGTACGTGTTCTCGTCGTATTCCTTGATGCTGATCCGCCAGCCGGCGGCCTGGAAGCACTCCTTGACCGAGTCGATGTACTTGAACTTGAAGTTCGGCATCCGGATCTTGTCGGGGTCGTTGTACGACTCGGACGGCTCGGAGCACTCGGTCGGGTCGATCGTCTTGGACGGGTCGGGGCCGCGGTAGTCCGCCGCCTTCGATGCTGACGCGGAGGCGGTGACCTCGACGTTCTCGCCCTTGTCGTCCGGATCGTCGCCGTTGACCGCGAGGCTGCCGATGAGCGCGCCGACCGCCACCACGGCGACGATGGCGGACCCGACGATCATCTGCTTGCCGCCCTGACGCCCGCCGCCCGAGGGAACCGAGGTCGGGGGCTGCGGGCTGAGGTTGTACGCCGGAGGCGTGTGCGGGCCCTGTTGGTGGCCGTAGGCCGGAGCGGGCGTCTGGTAGCCCTGCTGCGGATAGCCGTAGGAGGCGGGGGCCGGCGTGCCGTACGGGTTCGGGTTCGGGGCCGGCTGATACGGCGTCTGGACGTTGCCCATCGACGGCGGGGTGCCCTGGCCGACCGGCGGGAACACGGCGGAGCCGACGCCGGAACCGCTCTGCGTGGGCACGCCCGGGACGATGCTCGGCGGGGCCGCCTGGAAGGAGGCCGCCACCCGCAGACACTCGTCGCGCATGGACTCGGCGGTCGGGAAGCGCTCGTTCGGGTTCTTCTTCAGCGCGCGGGCGACGAGCGCGTCCAGCGCGGGCGGCAGCGCCCGGTTGATGGACGAGGGCGCGACCGGCTCCTCCTGCACATGGGCGTACGCGATCGCCAGCGGCGAGTCCGCGTCGAACGGCAGCCGCCCGGTGACCAGTTGGAACAGCATGATGCCGACCGAGTACAGGTCGGAGCGGGCGTCCACGGCACGGCCCAGGGCCTGCTCGGGGGAGAGGTACTGCGGGGTGCCGACGACCATGCCGGTCTGCGTCATCGAGGTGACGCCGGACTGCATCGCGCGGGCGATGCCGAAGTCCATGACCTTGACCACACCGCGCTTGGTCATCATCACGTTGCCGGGCTTGATGTCGCGGTGGACCAGCCCCATTTCGTGGCTGATCTCCAGCGCCGCCAGCACATCCGCGGTGATCTTCAGCGCCTTGTCGGCGGGCATCGCGCCCTGCTGCCGTACGTCCTCGTCGAGCACCGAGCCGAGCGGGCGGCCCTCGATGTACTCCATGACGATGTACGGGGTCGTCAGACCGCCGAGGTCGTCCTCACCGGTGTCGAAGACCGAGACGATATTGGTGTGGGTGAGCTTGGCCACTGCCTGGGCCTCGCGGCGGAAACGCTCGCGGAACGCCTGCTCACGGCCCAGTTCGGTGTGGAGTGTCTTGATCGCGACCTGCCGGTCGAGCACGCTGTCGTACGCCAGGTGGACCGAGGCCATGCCGCCCTCGCCGAGCAAGTCGCGCAGCTGATAGCGGCCGCCGGCCAGCGCCCGCCCCGCGTACCGGCCCTGTGCGCCGTCCTGGCTCATGTTCTGCGTCCCCCGTAGGCCTTCAGGCGCCGTTGACTGTCGTGCTGCCGTTGACTGCCGTTGATCGAAAGTGCTATTCCCGGCCAAGTCTGCCGCAGGGCACTGACACGTCAAGCTCGGTGCCCGTTCCGTGACCCTACGAGAAAGAAGCGTCGCGGAAGCGTTACAGGTGCCGTACGGCCGGTACACGGGATTTGCACGCCGCCCGGGAGTACGGGTTTGATGACCGGTCTGTCTCGGGCCGGCAGGGGGGCTCGTCAGGGGCTCGCCCCGGACCGGCGGCTTGCGCGGAGGCTGTAGCGTGGCCGACGGAGACCGTAACAACACCGCGCACCGCGGGCAGAAACGACGGCGAGGACTGATGGCACAGCAGCAGCGCGCCCAGGGCCCGTCCGACCCCGAGGCGACTGGCGGCGGTATGTCGGACGCGCCGGAGAACTGGGGCAACGGCGGACTGGTCGGTGACGGCCGGTACCGGCTGACGCACAGACTCGGCAGGGGCGGCATGGCCGAGGTGTTCGCGGCCGAGGACGTACGTCTGGGCCGCACCGTCGCGGTGAAGCTGCTGCGTGCCGATCTCGCCGAGGACCCGGTGTCCAAGGCCCGCTTCACCCGCGAGGCCCAGTCGGTGGCCGGCCTCAACCACCATGCGATCGTCGCCGTGTACGACTCCGGCGAGGACTTCGTGGGCGGCCAGAGCGTGCCGTACATCGTCATGGAGATCGTCGAGGGCCGCACGATCCGCGACCTCCTCCTCAACGCCGACGCGCCGGGGCCCGAGCAGGCCCTGATCATCGTCTCCGGGGTGCTGGAGGCGCTCGCCTACTCGCACCAGCACGGCATCGTGCACCGCGACATCAAGCCCGCGAACGTGATCATCACGCACAACGGCGCCGTCAAGGTGATGGACTTCGGTATCGCGCGCGCCCTGCACGGCGCGTCCACCACGATGACGCAGACCGGCATGGTCATGGGCACCCCGCAGTACCTCTCCCCGGAGCAGGCGCTCGGCAAGGCCGTCGACTACCGCTCCGACCTGTACGCGACGGGCTGCCTGCTCTACGAACTCCTCGCGCTGCGCCCCCCGTTCACCGGCGAGACCCCGCTGTCGGTGGTCTACCAGCACGTGCAGGACATCCCGGTGCCGCCGTCGCAGACCTCGCAGGGCGTGTGCCCGCCGGAGCTCGACGGGCTCGTCATGCGCTCCCTCGCCAAGGACCCGGACGACCGGTTCCAGACGGCCGAGGAGATGCGCGGCCTCGTCCAGTACGGCCTCCAGATGCTGTACGACCAGGGCGCCCACACCGGCACCTGGAACACCGGCCCGGTCACCGCGCACGACGGCCGCGGGGCGGCGGGCGGTTTCGCGAGCACGACGGCGCTCCCGCACCACGACGGCGCCCACACCTCGCAGATCCCGCAGCCGATCCTGCCGACGGGCTACGGCAACAACGACGACGGCGGCTTCGAGGGACACGGCAACCGGGGCAGCGGCCGCGGCAAGCTGTGGATCCTGGCCGTGCTCGCGGTGATCGCCATCGCCGCGGGTGTCGCGCTCGCGCTGAACAACCAGAACACGGGCGGCAGCGGCGACGCCGACACGACGCCGTCGCCGAGCACCTCGCAGTCCGCGAGCGACGACACCGAGAGCGAGACGCCGACCGACGAGGCCTCGGACGACAGCTCCGACGACACCTCGGACGACGGCACGGGCTCGGACTCCGGCTCGAACTACTCGCCGTCGTACAGCCCTTCGTACACGCCGTCGTACACGCCGTCCGATCCGGCCACCAGCGAGCCGTCGGAAGAGGAGACGGATCCGCAGCCCTCGGAGGAGCCCTCGGACCCGGAGACGAGCGACCCGGGGACGGACGGCGGCAGCGAGGGCACGTCGGAGGGCACGTCGACCGGCACGGACCAGGGCAGCACCAGCCTGGGTGCCGGACTCGGCGGCTGACCCGGCGGACGACCACTCCACGACCACGCGCGCGGGGGCCCGGAACAGGGCTCCACGCGCGCGTGGTCGTTTCCGGGGGTGCCCGGGTCAGTCCGCGAACGCTCCGCACACCGCGGCGTATTCGCGGGTCCACCAGACGGCCAGGGCCGACGCGGCCGGGAACTGGTCGTCCGCGCGGGTGTCGCCGCGCTCGTAGTGCCAGCGCAGCATCCAGAAGTCGTTGAGGCGCTCCCACCACACGCGGTGCACGGCCGCGGCCAGCTCCGAGGGGGCCGCCCCGGCCGTACGCCGGTACGCGCGCGCGTACGCCCTCGTCTTCGGCAGGTCGAGGGTGCCGTCGGGCCGGACGAAGAAGATCGCGGCGGCGCGGACGGCCTCCTCCGCGCGGGGCCGGACGCCGAGCCGGTCCCAGTCGACGATCGCGACGGGCGCGTCCCCCTGGTAGAGCAGGTTGAAGGGGTGGAAGTCGCCGTGCACCCACCCGACCCGGTCGCCGTGCGGGGGCCGTCGGTCCGCGTGCCGTTCCAGCAGCGTGCGGCGCTCCAGGAGGCGGTGGCGGGCCAGCTCGTCGAAGGAGTCGGCCGGGCGGTGCCGGCGGACGCGCGCGAGGAGGTCGTCGATGAGGGCGAAGGTGTCGGCGGGGTCGGGGACCGTGGTGGCGTGGACGGGCGGAATCCGGGGGGTCGCGGTGGCGTGGGTGGGCGGGGTGCCGGGAGCGGGCGAGGTGGGGGCGCTCGGAGCGTCGGGGGTGGTGCGCTCCCGCTCGTGCGCCTCGGAGGGCCGTTCCCCGTGGGCCGGCATCACCCGCTCCAGGCTCGCGTGCACCAGGCCGAGCAGGGCGCCCAGACGGCCGCACAGGGCCGGGGTGAGCTGGGCGCCGTTGCGGTGGCGGCCGTCGATCCAGGGGTGGAGGGCGTAGGTGTGGCCGCCGACGACGGCGACGGTGCGGCCGTCGCGGCCCGGGAGCGGGGGCGCGACCGGGACGCCCAGGCCGGCCAGGCGCTGGGTGGCACGGTGCTGGCGGGCGATCGAGGCCGGGTCGGCGGTGTCCGGGTCGACATGCTGCTTGAGGAAGTAGCGGCCCTGGGTGGTGCGCAGCCGGTAGCCGCGGTTCAGCAGTCCCTGGTCGACCGGTTCGCAGGCGAGCGGGGCGCCGGCGGCGTACCGGCGGAGCAGGGCGCCCAGAGGGGGCGCGTGGGGAAGTGGGGGTGGTACACAGGAGCGCGGCACGCGCCCGATGCTAGGGCACCGAACCCGCTCGTGAGCTGGGAGTTGTCACGGAGAGTCAATATCTGATCACGACTGATCGCCCTCCGTCACCCGTGGTCGTGCGGCCCGCGCTCGTCGCCGCTTCCGCGTGCGCGCGGCGATCACTACCGACCGGTAGGGGTCCGCCTTCGCCGGTTCATGGTCATGTCGACTCTTCCCGTGACCTGGGTCACCGATATAACGTGCCGTTGTTCCGGCCCCCTGCAAGGCTGTGACCAGGAAGAGTTCCTGATTTCGCGATTTACTTGGAAATCCAAGCAAAAACGCAGGTCAGGAGGGGTTTCACAGAAATGTGGAGCACTGGGTAACGTGCCTGTTGCAGGGCGCTCGCCGGGGCACCTGTCACGCCTGCTCCCGACCGGGCCGCACCCACCCTGTGCGTCGGTGGGGGTGCAGGTGAGCCTCCCCCAGGCTCCTGAACGGAGCTGGGGGGACCCCCAGGCCCCCCGGCGAACCCGGGTAGCCGGACCGACGGAGGAGCACACGTGACCGTGGAGAGCACTGCCGCGCGCAAGCCGCGACGCAGCGCCGGTACCAAGAGCACGGCCGGCAAGCGGACGACCGCGACGACGCCGGGCACCGAACCGGAGCTCGTACAGCTGCTGACGCCCGAGGGCGAACGCGTCAAGAACGCCGAGTACGACAAGTACGTCGCCGGCGTCACCCCCGAAGACCTCCGCGGCCTGTACCGCGACATGGTGCTCACCCGCCGCTTCGACGCCGAGGCCACGTCCCTCCAGCGTCAGGGCGAGCTGGGCCTGTGGGCGTCGCTGCTGGGCCAGGAGGCCGCACAGATCGGCTCCGGCCGTGCACTGCGCGACGACGACTACGTCTTCCCGACCTACCGCGAGCACGGTGTCGCCTGGTGCCGCGGGGTCGACCCCACCAACCTGCTCGGCATGTTCCGCGGCGTGAACAACGGAGGCTGGGACCCGAACGGGAACAACTTCCACCTGTACACGATCGTCATCGGCTCGCAGACCCTGCACGCCACCGGCTACGCGATGGGCGTCGCCAAGGACGGCGCGGACAGCGCGGTGATCGCCTACTTCGGCGACGGCGCGAGCAGCCAGGGCGACGTCGCGGAGTCCTTCACCTTCTCCGCGGTCTACAACGCGCCCGTGGTGTTCTTCTGCCAGAACAACCAGTGGGCGATCTCCGAGCCGACCGAGAAGCAGACCCGCGTGCCGCTCTACCAGCGCGCGCAGGGCTACGGCTTCCCGGGCGTCCGGGTCGACGGCAACGACGTCCTGGCCTGCCTCGCGGTCACCAAGTGGGCGCTGGAGCGAGCCCGCAGCGGTGAGGGCCCGACCCTCGTCGAGGCGTTCACGTACCGCATGGGCGCCCACACCACCTCCGACGACCCCACCCGCTACCGGGGCGACGAGGAGCGACTCGCCTGGGAGGCGAAGGACCCGATCCTGCGCCTGCGCCGGTTCCTGGAGGCCTCGAACCACACGGACGAGCGATTCTTCGAGGAACTCGAGACCGAGAGCGAGGCGTTGGGCAGGCGAGTGCGCGAAGCGGTCCGTGCCATGCCGGACCCGGACCACTTCGCCATCTTCGAGAACGTCTACGCGGACGGGCACGCGCTCGTCGACGAGGAGCGGGCCCAGTTCGCCGCCTACCAGGCGTCGTTCGCCGACGAAGAGGGGGGCAACTGAGATGGCGGAGACCGTGACGTCCAAGAACATGGCACTGGCCAAGGCGATCAACGAATCGCTGCGCCGCGCCCTGGAGTCCGACCCCAAGGTCCTGATCATGGGTGAGGACGTCGGCAAGCTCGGCGGCGTCTTCCGTGTGACGGACGGGCTGCAGAAGGACTTCGGCGAGAGCCGGGTCATCGACACCCCGCTCGCCGAGTCCGGCATCGTCGGCACCGCCATCGGCCTCGCCCTGCGCGGCTACCGCCCGGTGGTGGAGATCCAGTTCGACGGCTTCGTCTTCCCCGCGTACGACCAGATCGTCACGCAGCTCGCGAAGATGCACGCGCGCTCGCTGGGCAAGGTCAAGATGCCGATCGTCGTCCGCATCCCCTACGGCGGCGGCATCGGCGCGGTCGAGCACCACTCCGAGTCCCCGGAAGCCCTGTTCGCCCACGTGTCGGGCCTGAAGGTCGTCTCCCCGTCCAACGCGTCCGACGCGTACTGGATGATGCAGCAGGCCATCCAGAGCGACGACCCGGTGATCTTCTTCGAGCCCAAGCGGCGCTACTGGGACAAGGGCGAGGTCAACACCGAGGCCATCCCCGGCCCGCTGCACAAGGCCCAGGTCGTCCGCGAGGGCACCGACCTGACCCTCGCCGCCTACGGCCCGATGGTGAAGCTCTGCCTGGAGGCCGCCGCCGCGGCCGCCGAGGAGGGCAAGAACCTCGAGGTGCTGGACCTGCGCTCGGTCTCCCCGCTGGACTTCGACACGATCCAGACGTCCGTCGAGAAGACCCGCCGGCTGGTCGTCGTCCACGAGGCGCCGGTGTTCTTCGGCTCGGGCGCGGAGATCGCCGCCCGCATCACGGAGCGCTGCTTCTACCACCTGGAGGCCCCGGTGCTCCGGGTCGGCGGCTACCACGCCCCGTACCCGCCGGCGCGCCTGGAGGAGGAGTACCTGCCGGGCCTGGACCGGGTACTCGACACCGTCGACCGCGCCCTGGCGTACTGAGGAGAGGGTCGTGACGACGATGACGGAAGCGTCCGTACGCGAGTTCAAGATGCCCGACGTGGGCGAGGGCCTCACCGAGGCCGAGATCCTCAAGTGGTACGTCCAGCCCGGCGACACGGTGACCGACGGCCAGGTGGTGTGCGAGGTCGAGACGGCCAAGGCCGCCGTCGAGCTGCCCATCCCCTACGACGGTGTGGTCCGCTCG
The DNA here is from genome assembly GCF_014648915.1 of Streptomyces phaeofaciens. GTDB lineage: Bacteria > Actinomycetota > Actinomycetes > Streptomycetales > Streptomycetaceae > Streptomyces > Streptomyces phaeofaciens. Next base: position 43,226 of record NZ_BMSA01000021.1, read on the forward strand.
CTGCACTTCCCCGAGGGCACCACGGTGGACGTGGGCATGGCGATCATCGCGGTGGACGTGTCCGGCGGCGCCGAGCCGCCGGCCCCGGCCCCCGTGGAGAAGCCCGCGGAACCGCAGGCGGAGGAACCGAAGTCCGTGGGCTCCGGCCGCCAGCCGGTGCTCGTGGGATACGGCGTGGCCGCCTCCTCCACCAAGCGCCGCCCCCGCAAGGGCACGCAGATCCCCGCCCAGGAGCCCGCGACGGCCGCCGTCCAGGCGGAGCTGAACGGCCACGGGAGCGCCCCGGCCGTACAGGAGCGACCGCTGGCCAAGCCGCCGGTGCGCAAGCTGGCCAAGGACCTGGGCGTCGACCTGACGACGGTCACCCCGACCGGCCCGGACGGCATCATCACCCGTGACGACGTCCACGCGGCCGCGGCCCCCGCGCAGGCGCCCGCGCCCGCGCCGGTCAGCGCCCCGGAGCCCGTCCCCGCGGCGGCAGCTCCGGCGCCGGCCGTCCCGTACGACACGGCCCGCGAGACGCGTGTCCCCGTCAAGGGCGTCCGCAAGGCGACCGCGGCGGCGATGGTCGGCTCGGCCTTCACGGCGCCGCACGTCACGGAGTTCGTGACGGTCGACGTCACCCGCACGCTGAAGCTCGTCGAGGAGCTGAAGCAGGACAAGGACATGCAGGGACTGCGGGTCAACCCGCTGCTGCTGATCGCCAAGGCCCTGCTGGTCGCCATCCGCCGCAACCCGGAGATCAACGCCTCCTGGGACCAGGCGGCGCAGGAGATCGTCCAGAAGCACTACGTCAACCTGGGCATCGCCGCGGCCACCCCGCGCGGGCTGATCGTGCCGAACATCAAGGACGCGCACGCGAAGACGCTGCCGGAGCTGGCCCAGTCGCTCGGCGAGCTGGTGGCGACGGCACGGGAGGGCAAGACGTCCCCCGCCGCGATGCAGGGCGGCACGGTCACCATCACCAACGTCGGCGTCTTCGGCGTCGACACCGGCACACCGATCCTCAACCCCGGCGAGTCCGCGATCCTCGCCATCGGCGCGATCCGGCTCCAGCCGTGGGTCCACAAGGGCAAGGTGAAGCCCCGCCAGGTCACCACCCTGGCCCTGAGCTTCGACCACCGCCTGGTCGACGGAGAGCTGGGCTCCAAGGTGCTGGCCGACGTGGCGGCGATCCTGGAACAGCCGAAGCGGCTGATCACCTGGGCCTGAGCCACCGGTACCACCCCAGGGCGGAAGCGCCCTGGGCCCGCAAGGAGCCGCGCACCCGGAAACGGGGGCGCGGCTCCTTGCGGTCGGCCACCGGCTGACCGGCCGGACGACGTACCCGGGACCGGACGGAGAGCGGGCCGCAGGTCAGCCGGACACTCTCGGGTCCGGGCGGAGCCAGTGCTTTCCGGTCGTCCAGCCCAGCAGCCGTCGGCCCTCCCCGTCGTCCGCCGCTCCCCCCTCGTCCACCTGGCGCAGGCCGGTCAGCGCTGGAGCCAGACGGGCGCCGACATGCGCGGGGTGGCGCCCGGCCTCCTCGGTGAGCCACCGCAGGGTGTCCTTCCGCTCCCGCGCGGAGCACAGGGAGAGGTGGAACACCATCTGCCGCCAGGCGTAGGCCGCGTCCTTGATCGTGCCCAGCGGCCGCGCGTTGCCCTGCACCCGGGCGGTCAGCAGGCACACCGTGGTGAAGCAGCGGCGCGCCAGGTCCTCCCAGCCGGGGGCCGGGGCGATGCCGACCCGGTGGACCAGAGTGGCCAGGTTGTGCGTGGTGAGGATCTGCGCCTGCTCGACCACGGTGCCGTTCGCGGCCGGTGACCCGAAGCCGTACCGGGACGAGGGGGCACCGGCCCGCTCCGCGCACAGTGCCGCGAACCCCGGTGAGGTGCGCGGCCCCGACCCCGGCCGCGCCTCGGCGTCCGCCAGCTCGCGGACGGCCCCGTAGTCGACGGCGTAGTAGCGCTCGTACAGCGAGCCGCCGCCCAGGAGTTCCGCCGCGATCCGGGCCGCGACGAGGAACTTCGGGGTGAACGAGCCCATGAAGATGTCGGTGGCCAGCTCCTCGACCAGCGGCACGTCGAGGTCCGCCGCACGGGCGAGGACGGACAGCTCGCGCACCAGCGGGTTGGGCAGGATCGTGCCGGGGAACGCCTGCACGGCCAGCTCACCCAGCTGCCGCAGCGCCCCGGCCGACACCTCCCGTGCCGTGTCGGTGGACCGCTGTCCGGCCACCGCCCGCACCCAGGGCAGCTCCTCCATCCGCACCTGCCGCTGGAAGTTGAGCAGCAGCAGCGAACGGCGGTCGGCGAACGCCCGGTGATGGGCGGCCGCCAGGGTGCGCAGGGCCGGGTCCGGGTGGGCCTGGGCGGTGCTCGCGGCGACGAGCTGGGGGACCAGCTCGGCCAGCACCTCCGCCGACGGCACCACACCGCGCTCCACCAGCGTGCCCAGCGGCGCGCTCAGCGCGGCTTCGACGGGCCGGCGGACGGCGGCCGGGACCGCCGCGCCGACGGGCAGGCCGGTCGCCCGCGCCTCCCCCTCGCCCACCGGCACCAGCAGCGGCTCGACCTCGGCCACGCCCGCCCCCTGGTCCAGCTCCGCGAGCCGGCGCAGCACCAGCTGGGCCAGCGCGTGGTGGGAGGGGAGCGCGGCCTGGACGGCCTGCTCGCGGCGCAGCGCGGTGTGCGGGGCGGAACCGGGCACACCGCGCCGTCGCACCATCGCGGTGACGGCGTGCCGCAGCAGCCCGAGCCGACGCGCGTCCGGCGTCCGCCCGGCGACGGCCTCCTCCAGCACGCCCCGCAGGATCGCCAGGTTCTGCTTCGGGTCGAGGTGCTTGGTGCAGTACGTGTGCCGCTCGGCGAGGTCCCGGTAGCGGAGCAGCAGTAGGGAACCCCGTTCGTACCAGCCGGCCGCGGTGTCGCGGGCCGGGACGCGGACGGCTGCGTCGGCGTCGGCCGTCTCCAGCCAGTGCGTGAGGAGCGCGTCGCCGAAGGGCTGCCAGACGGTCAGCGCCTCCCGCTGGGTCTCCACCGCCCGGCTCGGCCGGCGCCGGGCCAGGGTCTCGCCGGCCTCGGCGACGGTGCGCCGGTGCACGGCACCGGGCGAGGGCGCCGGGCGGGTGGAGGGACGCGGGGTGAACCGCAGCCGTCCGGCGAAGGGGGCCAGTTCCTCGACGAGCTCGATCGCCGCGTCGGTCTCCCCGGTGCGGGCCAGCCAGGCCACGGTGAGCAGGGCGGCCTCCTCCGGGACCGTGATCTCGTACCGCCCGCTGTCCAGCAGCTCGCCCAGCCGGACCAGCCCGTCCTCGGTCAGCCAGTACGCGAACAGGGCCTGCCGCTCGCGCGGTACCCCTGCCAGGCGCGCGGCCTCGGCCTCGTACTCCGTCAGCGGTCCCCCGGCGCTGGGCTCGCCGGTGGCGAAGCCGCCGCGCAGGACCTGGAGGGTCACCCACGCCGGGAGCCCGGACACGGGCGTGCGGGAGCCGATCGCCAGGCGTCCGTTCGCCATGCCGGCCAGGAGGGCCCGCCAGGAGCGGCCCCGTTCCGCGGCCCGGCGGCGGGTGTCGGGGTCGGGGTGCGTGGTCGCGGTGGTGAGCGCCCCGGCCAGCCGGCCGGCCGCGTAGCCGGGGGAGGCCTCTGCGAAGTGCTGCTGGTCAGCGTTGTCGTTCATAAGCCGGCACGGCGGGTGCTGCCCCCGCCCCCTCCGGGTCCCGAGCCCGGTGCTCTGCTGCTGAGCTACATGCCGAGGAGCCGACGTGGCGGGTGCCGCCCCCGCTCCCTCCGGGTTAGGAGCCCGGTGCTCTGCTGCTGAGCTACACGTCGAAGACCGACGTGGCGGGTTCCGCCCCCGCGCCCCCCGGGTCTGAAGCCCGGCGCTCTGGCTACTGAGCTACACGTCGATGCGCCGACGCTAGACGCGGGACGCCCGTACGAACAACTGGATTTCGCCTGAACATCCGCGAGCCGGGGCCTGCCGGTCAGGGCCCACTCCCCGGCGCCCGCGCCGCCGGCCCCCGGCAGCCCGGTCCGCACCCCTGGACCTACGCCGGCACGTGCACCGTCTCCACCCGGCTCGCCACCAGCCGCTCCCGTTCCCGGCGGGCCGCTCGGGTGCGGAGTCGCAGGATCTGGCTGACGCCCAGTGCCTGGAGGACGAACACGCAGGAGAAGGCGACCCGGTAGTCGTCACCGGTCGCGTCGAGCAGCACGCCGATCGCGAAGAGGGTGGTCATGGAGGCGACGAAGCCGCCCATGTTGGTGATGCCGGACGCGGTGCCCTGCCGCTCGGGCGGGTTCGCGGGGCGGGCGAAGTCGAAGCCCAGCATGGACGCGGGCCCACAGGCGCCGAGCACCGCGCAGAGCGTGATCAGCAGCCACATCGGGGCGTGCTCGCCGGGGTGGGCCAGCGTGCCGGCCCACACCAGCGCGGTCGCGCCGACCGTGCCCAGGGCCAGCGGCAGCCGCGCCTCGTGGTGCCGGGCGACGATCTGGCCGTACACCAGTCCGACGACCATGTTGGACAGGACGACCAGGGTCAGCATCTCCCCGGCCGTGGCGCGCGACAGGCCCTGTGCCTCCACCAGGAACGGCAGGCCCCACAGCAGCAGGAACACCATCGCCGGGAACTGGGTGGTGAAGTGCACCCACAGGCCCAGCCGGGTCCCCGGCTCCCGCCAGGACGCGGCGATCTGACGGCGGACGTACGCGGCGCCGTGGTGCGGGAAGGGCTCCGGCTCGTGCCCCTCGGGGTGGTCCTTGAGGAACAGCAGGAGCAGGACCAGGACGACGACACCGGCGAGCGCGCTGCCCGCGAACGCGGCCGTCCAGCCGACCCCGTGCAGCAGCCGCGCCAGGACGAGCGTGGAGACGAGGTTGCCCGCCATACCGGCCAGCCCGGCCATCTGCGCCACCATCGGCCCCCGCCGCGCCGGGAACCAGCGGGTGCCCAGCCGCAGCACGCTGATGAACGTCATCGCGTCCCCGCACCCCAGCAGCGCCCGCGAGGCGAGCGCCATGCCGTACGAGGGGGAGAACGCGAAGCCCAGCTGCCCGGCCGTGAACAGCACGACGCCGATGGTCAGCACCTTCTTGGTGCCGAGCCGGTCGACGAGCAGCCCGACCGGTATCTGCATGCCGGCGTAGACCAGCAGCTGGAGGATCGAGAAGGTGGACAGGGCCGAGGCGTTCACGTGGAAGCGGTCGGCGGCGTCGAGGCCGGCCACCCCCAGCGACGTACGGAAGATGACGGCGACGAAGTAGACCGAGACACCGATCCCCCAGACGGCTACCGCACGCCGCCCGCCGGGCGGGTCACCCGGAAGAGTGGAGTTCGGGCCGGTCCGGCCGGCGCTCATCGGACCTCGCCCCGGGCCAGGTGCGAGAACCAGCTGATGTGCCGGTGGACGATGCCGACGGCCTCGTCGGAGTCGCCGCGGCGCAGGGCCTCCAGGATCTCCTGGTGCTCGGTGAGCGTCTTGGCGATCCGGTCGGGGTGGGAGTGCAGTACCGCGACGCCCATCCGCAGCTGGCGGTCGCGGAGCTGGTCGTAGAGCCGGGACAGGATCTCGTTGCCGCCGCTGCGGACGATCTCCGCGTGGAAGCAGCGGTCCGTGACCGCGGCACCCGCCAGATCGCCGGCGGCGGCCTGTTCCCGCTGCCGTGCCAGCAGTTCCTCCAGCCGCTCGATCAGCCCGGCCGGCGCGGGCACGGCCTTGCGGGCCGCGTGCTCCTCCACCAGCAGCCGGGTCTCCACGACGTCCGCGATCTCCTGCGCGGAGACCGGGAGGACCAGCGCGCCCTTCTTCGGGTAGAGCCGGATCAGCCCCTCGACCTGGAGCCGCAGCAGCGCCTCGCGCACCGGGGTCCGCGAGACCCCCACGGCCTCGGCGAGTTCGCCCTCGGTCAGCAGTGTGCCGCCTTCGTAGCGGCGGTCCAGAACGCCCTGTTTGACGTGGGCGTACACGCGATCGGCGGCGGGCGGCTGCTTGAGGGTGGTGGGCGAGGGGGCGGTCGCGGGGGCCGGCGCGGGCGGAGCGGAGGACGGCATGTCCACAGGATAGATACAACACGTACGCAAGGGCGGGAACCGTCCAGCATGCGGGACTCGTCCAGGGAGTTGGGGCGACGTCCGCGCACAGCGTTTCGAAAAGTCGGCCCAGCAGACGCACAACCTTCTGTGCTACTTACGTGTCACACACGTGCGGCCCCACTCTTCTTTCCCCCTCAACTCGGCCGCACCTTCAGGGGCATTCGACGTAATCGGGGTATTTCAGTTGATAACCGCTAGCAAGGGTTTCCGGTTCCGCAGAGCCGCAGGCGTCGCCGTGACGACCGCCGCAGTGCTCGCGGGCGGGGTCCTCACCGCGGCTCCCGCTCAGGCCGTTACCACGCCCACCATCACGTCCAAGGGCGCGTACCTGATGAACAGCGTGACGGGCAAGGACCTCTACAAGAAGTCCGCCGACGTCCCGCGGCTCACGGCCTCCACCACGAAGATCATGACGGCGAAGGTCGTGCTGTCGCAGACGAACCTGAACCTGGACACCAAGGTCACGATCAAGCAGGCGGTCAGTGACTACATGGTCCGGCAGGGGTACCCCTCGTCGGCCAAGCTGATCGTCGGCGACAAGGTGACCGTCCGTCAGCTGCTGTACGGGATGATGCTGCCGTCCGGCTGCGACGCGGCGATGGCTCTCGCCGACAAGTTCGGCACCGGTACGACGGTCGCGGCCCGGACCAAGAACTTCATCGGCAAGATGAACACCATGGCCAAGACCCTCGGCATGAACAACACGAAGTTCGACTCGTTCGACGGCCTGAGCAACGGCGCCAACGCTTCGACGCCGCGGGACCTGACCCTGCTCGCCCGCAGCGTGATGAAGAACTCCACGTTCAAGGCCGTGGTGAAGACCAAGTCGTACACGGCCAAGACGATCACCAAGACCGGTGCCACCCGCACCATGGGCGCCTGGACCAACACCAACACGCTGCTGGGCTGGAACGGCACGCTCGGTGTGAAGACCGGGTCCGGCACCCAGGCCAAGTACTGCCTGGTGTTCGCCGCCACGCTCAACGGCGAGTCGGTCATGGGTACGGTCCTCACGGCTCCGGACGCGACGAACCGTACGGCCGACGTGAAGAAGCTCATCAACTTCGGCTACGCGAAGATCAGCTGACGTTCGAGCACGCGCACAGCAACGGGCCCGTCGTGATCATCACGACGGGCCCGTTGCGTCAGCCCTGCCCCCCTGTGTCCTACGGCTACCTGGTGACCGCGAAGTTCCGCAGGATCGCCGCCGTCAGCCGCGGGTCGCCCTCCGCCTTCACCCGGTCCGCGACCGCCTCCGGCGTCACCCGGCCGCAGGCCAGCCGGACGAACGTCTCCCAGTCGAGGGAGAAGGCGGCGGCGGGGCCCAGCGCGGGCACCGTCTCCAGCGTGCCGCGGCCCTGGATGTCGACGCGGATCGTGCGCAGGAACTCGATGGGGCCGTGCACGTCGAAGACGACGGCGGAGCTGCGCGGCGCGTCCGCCCGCTCGGCGACCACGGCCGGCAGCTCGCCGAGCAGCACGTCCCGCGCGATGTGCGCACCCGGGGAGTCGAGGTTGCCGGGACGGCCGAGGGCGGCGCGCAGGTCCTGCTCGTGCACCCACACATTGAACGCGTGGCTCCGCATCGACTCCTCGAGCGTCAGCTCCGTGCCCAGCGGGCCGCGCACCACCGTGCCCGGCTGGCGCGTCTCGTTCCGCAGCTGGCGGTTGCGGCGGATGATCGACAGCTCCAGCTCGGACGTCATCTCCGGCGCCGTGTGGTGGCGGCGGACGTCGACCTGCATCTCCATGTACCGCTGGAATTCGGTGGTGACGTGGTAGAGGTCGCGGGGGAGTGAGTGGATCGGGCGCGGATCGCCGTACATCTCGGTGTCCAGGCCGATCACGTGGGAGACGACATCGCGGACCGACCAGCCCGGGCAGGGCGTCCGCCAGTTCCACTCGCCCTCCACAAGCGGCTGCACCAGCTCGGATATCCCTTCGATGGAGTGGGTCCAGGCGTCGGCGTAGGGCTGGAGAGTGGGATGCAGACTCACGGAACGGGACCCCTCGGCGGTCGGTACACGGGCGGTTGTGGCGGCGGGTGGCGGCGTTGCCAGCGGGAGGCGGTGACGGTCGGCGGCTGTCGGCGGGTGTCGTGAAACGTTAAGTTACGCTGCTGTGAGGCACCCCGGCAGTGCTTTCGTGTGACGATCGTAGGCCCGTGTGGACGGCTCGAATGCCAGGACGGTGGTAGTGTGCGCGCCTCTCTGATCCAAGTCGCCGTGGAAGAGGGCGAATCGGTCGCCTCAAGGCGACTTCGGATGGCCTCACTCGTGCGGGAGCAGGCCGGTGCCGCCGATCTCGTGGTGCTGCCGGAACTGTGGACGACCGGGGCGTTCGCCTACGAGGAATTCGCCACCGAGGCGGAGCCCCTCGACGGGCCGACCTGTGAGGCGATGGCCAAGGCCGCGAGCGACGCGGGCGTGTGGCTGCACGCGGGCTCGATCCCCGAGCGGGACCCCGAGGGCCCCCTCTACAACACGTCTCTCGTCTTCTCCCCCTCCGGTGAGCTGGCCGCCGCCTACCGCAAGATCCACCGTTTCGGCTTCGACAAGGGCGAGGCCGTGCTGATGGGCGCGGGCGAGGACCTGGTGACGGTCCGCCTGCCGGACACGACCGTCGGCCTGGGCACCTGCTACGACCTCCGTTTCCCCGAACTCTTCCGCGGTCTCGTCGACGCCGGAGCCGAGACCTTCGTCCTCCCCGCGGGCTGGCCGGAGCGCCGCCGGGCGCACTGGACGCTGCTGGCCCGGGCGCGGGCGGTCGAGAACCAGGCGTTCGTGCTCGCTTGTGGAACGGCCGGGACGCATGCCGGAGTTCCGCAGGCGGGTCACTCGATCGTGGTGGATCCCTGGGGCGAGGTGCTGGCCGAGGCCGGTCCCGGCGAGGAGATCCTCACGGTCGACTTCGACCCGGCGAGGGTGGCGGCGACCCGCGAGCAGTTCCCGGCCCTGAAGGACCGGGTACTGGGGCTCGACCGGCCCGGCTCCCGGCCGCGGTACCGGGACGGGGCCTGACGGCCCGCTGCTTGCCGCCCGCCGTCTGACGCCCGCCGCCCGCCGTCTGACGCCTGACGCCTGACGCCTGACGCCTGACGTACGAGGTGTCGGGGGTGTCACCCCCGGTACCGGGGCGCGGGCGGGTAGAAGTCGCCGTATCCGCCGAGCCATTTCTCGTGCAGGGCGCGGAGCGTGCCCGAGGCGCGCAGGTCGGCCAGGACGCCGTTGACGAAACGGATCAGCTCGGGCGCGTCCTCGGCCACGGCGATGCCGTGCGGCTCGTAGGTGAACCGGGGGCCGGTGATACGGGTGGTGGGATCCTGGGCGCACAGTCCGGCGAGGACGTTGTCGGTGGTGGACACGGCGGCCACGTCACCCAGCTGGAGCAGGACGAGGCAGTCGGTCCAGTCGGCGACGGTCACCGGTTCCACGTTCGGCCGGGCCCGGCGCAGCTCGGCCAGCGACGTGGTGCCGTCGGCCGTGCACACCCGCCGGCCCGCGAGGTCCGCCAGGGTCTTCGCCGGGGAGGCCTCGGGGACGAGGACGCGCTGGCCCGAGTCGAGGTAGTCGCTGCTGAACAGGACGCGTTCCATGCGTTCGCAGGTGATCGTCATCGAGTGGGCGACCAGGTCGACCTCGCGCTGTTCCAGCACCTCGATCCGCCGCCGGGACGGCACGGTCTTGAACTGCACCCGGTCCGGCCTGCCGAACAGGGCGGTCGAGATCTCCCGCACCAGGGCGATGTCCAGCCCGTCCAGCCGGCCGGTGGTGGGGTCCCGGTAGCCGAAGAGGTACGTGTTCTGGTCCACGCCCACGACGAGCCGTCCCCGCGCCAGGATCCGTTCCATCGCCGATCCGCCCGGCATCGGTCCGCCCGGCTCCGGCATCCGGGCCGGCGGCTTCAGCGACCGCAGCGGATCGCAGTCGGCCGCGTCGGCGAGCTCGGCGGACGCGGTCCGGGCGGGCGGATACGACGACGTGGCCGCCGACCCGCCGACCGGGGGCGGCGCGTCCGGGGACGACGCCGTCAGCGCCGCCGCGGCCGTCAGCGCCATGGCCGCCACGAGCACGCGCGACCGTAACGCGCCCCGCCGCGACGCGCCCCGATCCGCTGCGCTCCGCCCCGGCGCACGTCGCTCCGCCCCGGGTCCGTGCCGCCCGTTGTCCCCCACGCCCGCCCCCCTGCCGCCGTGGCACGACGCCGGCCGTGCCGCACGTCTGTTCCAGAGTGACGCCTGGAGCGGCTCCCCCGCCACCCCTCATCGGGCGCCGGTCATGGTGTCCGGTCATGCGCCCCGGTCGGGCCCCGGGTCATCGGCACAGCACAGCTAGGGCCTGTCGTTTGGATCATGCCGCGCGCCGCGGGGTGTGGTGCGCGCTCCCCCAGAGGGGGGACCCCCAGCGGCGTTGTCGTCGGTTGCCGACGTCCCCCAGCCTCCGGCCGGGGGTGCCCCACCGCGTCGACGCCCTCCTCCGCCTTGCAGCTGCACGCACCACACCCCGCTCGGGTCGGCGACAAGGCACCGTCACGCATAGCCGACCTGATCCAAACGACAGGCCCTAGTCGTCGCCCCGTTCCTTCTCGGCGAGGTGGATCACGCACACCGTCACCGCGATCAGCAGCGCCGGATCCGCGTCCTCGCGTACGACATCCACGCCGTACGTCTCCCGCACGTGCAGCCGGCGCCGGGAGATCACGGCGAGCAGTTCGCCGTCGTACTCGACGGCGAACTCGCGGTCGAAGATCTTGCCGCTGACGTCCAGCTCCGTGCGGCCGTCCGTCAGGGACACCCGGTAGTGGTTGCGCAGCAACGACAGCCGCTTGCGCCGGACCGTGGCCAGCGGCTCGCCGTCCCGCTCGATCACCATCGTGTCGCGCAGGGCGAGCATCTTCTGGCGGATGTCGATCAGGACCCGCCCGCGCGTGTCCTTCAGCTCGAACGTGTCGCGCAGCCGGATCGCCTTGCCGTCGACCAGGAACACCTTGTTCCCCTGGTCGTCCTCGATCCAGTAGTCGTCGCCGAAGGCCAGCAGCCGGTCGCGTACAAGGAATCTCATGTCCTCAGCGCTTCCCCGGCGGCCGGTCCGAAACGCCGTCTGTAGGCCGACGGGCTGAGGCCGGTCTCGCGCCGCACGCGCGCGCGGAGGTTCGCCGCGGTGCCCAGACCGCTGCGCGCCGCCACCATGTCCAGCCGCTCCTCCCCCCGCTCGATCAGGCGGCAGGCCAGCGCCACCCGTTCGCCGGTCAGCCAGGCCAGCGGGGTCGTGCCGAGCTGGGACCGGAAGCGGCGGTGCAGGGTCGCCGGGCTCACCGCCGCGCGGGCCGCGAGGCCGGCCACCGTCAACGGCTCCCCCAGCCGTGCCTGCGCCCACGCCAGCAGCGGCGCCAGCGACTCGTCGGGCACGTCCGGCAGGGGCCGCTCCACGAACTGCCGCTGGCCGCCGTCCCGGTGGGCGGCGAACACCAGCCGCCGCGAGACGGCGTTGGCGATCTCGGCGCCGTGGTCGCGGCGTACGACATGCAGGCCGAGGTCCAGCGCCGAGGCGCTGCCCGACGCGGTGAGGATGTCGCCGTCGTCGACGAAGAGGACGTCCGGTTCGAGACACACGCGCGGGAAGCGGGTCCGGAAGGAGTCCGCCCACATCCAGTGGCAGGCCGCGCGGCGGCCGTCCAGCAGTCCGGCCTCGGCCATCGTGAACGCGCCCGAGCAGAAGCCGACCAGCCGGGCGCCACGCGCGTGTGCCCGTCGCACCGCGTCCAGGACGCGGGGGGAGCGGGGGGTGTCCGTGTCGGGCCGGTTCGGCACGATCAGCGTGTCCGCGTCCTCGGCCGCCTCCAGCCCGGCGACCCCGGTGAGCGTGAAGAAGCCGTCCCGCATCCGGGTGACCGGCCCGTCCGCGCACAGCCGGAAGTCGTACAGCTCCCGGCCCAGCTCGGGGCGGCGCAGCCCGAAGACCTCGATGGCGCAGCTCATCTCGAAGGGGTTCGAGTTCTCGTCGACGATCAGCACGACACGGTGCGGCTGAGAGGATCCTTGCGGCATGTGCGATTCCTAGCACTCGTCGGCTCCGGTGCCCACCCCCACGATGAGGTCATGACCAACGAACCCGTCTCCCTCTCCGCCGCCCTCGCCTCCTTCACCGACCGGTGGAGCCCGCGCATCGTCACCACGGTCAACGACTACGACGTCCGCGTCACCCATGTCGAGGGCGAGCACCTCTGGCACGTCCACGACCACACCGACGAGTTCTTCCTGGTCCTGGAGGGCGAACTGCACATCGCCCTGCGCGAACCGGCCGGCGAGCGCACGGTCGTCCTGCCCAGGGGCAGCGTCTTCACGGTCCCGCGCGGCACCGAGCACAAGCCGTACGCCCCCGTCCCCACCCAGATCCTCCTCCTCGAACCGACCGGCACCTCCACCGTCGGCGATCACCACGACGAGATCCCGGACCACGTGGACGCGACGACGGGCCACGCGCTGACCTGAGACGCGCCGACCTGAGACGCGCCGACCTGAGCCCGGCGTGACGGGCGCCGACGCTGAAGCCGCTGAAGCCGCTGAAGCCGCTGAAGCCGCCGGAGCCGCCGCAGCCGTCGACGCCGAAGCCTCCGAGGTGACTGTCGGTGGCGGATGGCACCCTTGAGGCATGACCGCCCCCGCACCCCGCCGCGTCCGTGTCCGCGCCCCCGAGCTGATCGGCAAGGGCGGCTGGCTGAACACGGGTGAGCAGCAGTACACCCTCGCCGACCTGCGAGGACGTATCGTCGTACTGGATTTTTGGACGTTCTGCTGCATCAACTGTCTGCATGTCCTCGACGAGCTGCGTGAGCTGGAGGCGAAGCACCGGGACACGGTCGTCGTGATCGGGGTGCACTCGCCGAAGTTCGTGCACGAGGCCGAGCACCGGGCCGTGGTGGACGCGGTGGAGCGGTACGGCGTCGAGCATCCGGTGCTCGACGATCCCGAGCTGGCCACGTGGAAGCAGTACGCCGTGCGGGCCTGGCCGACGCTCGTGGTGATCGACCCCGAGGGGTACGTCGTCGCGCAGCACGCCGGCGAGGGGCATGTGCACGCGATCGAGCGGCTGGTGACGGAGCTGGAGGCGGAGCACGGCGCGAAGGGGACGCTGCGGCGCGGCGACGGGCCGTACGTGGCGCCGGAGCCGGAGCCGACGGCGCTGCGCTTCCCCGGCAGGGCGATCGTGCTGCCGAGCGGGAACTTCCTGGTCAGCGACACCACACGGCATCAGCTGGTGGAGCTGGAGGCCGACGGGGAGAGCGTCGTGCGGCGGATCGGGTCCGGTGGGCGCGGCTTCGCCGACGGTCCGGCCAGGGGCGCCTCGTTCAACGAGCCTCAGGGGCTGGCGCTCCTGGACGACTCCGCCGTGGTCGTCGCCGACACCGTCAACCACGCCCTGCGCCGTCTGGACCTCGGCTCCGGGGAGGTGACGACCCTGGCGGGCACCGGCCGGCAGTGGTGGCAGGGGTCGCCGACGTCAGGGCCGGCCCGCGAGATCGACCTCTCCTCCCCGTGGGACGTGGCGCTGTTCGACGGGCGGGTGTGGATCGCCATGGCGGGTGTGCACCAGCTGTGGGCCTACGACCCGGCCGAGGGCACGGTGGCGGTCGCCGCCGGTACGACCAACGAGGGCCTCGTCGACGGACCTGCCGACGAGGCGTGGTTCGCGCAGCCGTCCGGGCTCGCGGTGTCCGCCGACGGCGCGCGGCTCTGGCTCGCCGACTCGGAGACGTCCGCGTTGCGCTGGGTGGACCGCGAGGGCGTCGTCCGCACCGCCGTCGGCACCGGGCTGTTCGACTTCGGGCACCGTGACGGGGCGGCGGGGCAGGCGCTGCTCCAGCATCCGCTGGGCGTCACCGTCCTGCCGGACGGGTCGGTCGCCGTCAGCGACACCTACAACCACGCCCTGCGCCGTTACGACCCGTCGACCGGCGAGGTCACCACCCTGGCCACGGATCTGCGGGAGCCCAGTGACGCGGTGCTGGTCGGCGACGAGATCGTGGTCGTCGAGTCGGCCCGGCACCGGCTGACCCGGCTGCGGCTGCCGGAGGAGGCGGTACGGGTGGAGGCCGTGGCCCACCGCACCCGGCGCGCCGCCACCGAGGTCGCGCCGGGCACCCTGCGGCTGGACGTGATCTTCCAGGCGCCGGCCGGGCAGAAGCTCGACACCCGGTACGGTCCGTCGACCCGCCTGCTGGTCTCCGCCACCCCGCCCGAGCTGCTCCTGAAGGGCGAGGGCGGGGACACGGACCTCTCCCGCACCCTGGAGCTCGACCCCGACGTCCCGGAGGGGGTGCTGCACGTCTCCGCGATGGCCGCCTCCTGCGACGACGACCCCGCCAACCCGTACCCGGCCTGCCATGTCCACCAGCAGGACTGGGGTGTCCCGGTCCGCCTCACCGAGGGCGGGGCGGACCGGCTGCCCCTGGTCCTGGCGGGGATGGACGACTCGGCCGGCTGAGGCGGAGGGCCGGCGCCGGCGGCTGCCGGCCGAGGTGGGCTCAGCCGCCGTACCCGTCGCTGTATCCGCCGCGGTGGTGGCGCTCCTCCTCGACGACGGTCGTCGTCGCCGGAGGCACCACCACGCGGCGGCGTCGCGCGATGCTGCTGAACGTGGTGACGCCGATCAGGCCGACGATCATCAGAATGACTCCGACCAGGTCGAGGTTGACCCCTTGCATGTCCCAGTCGGTCGCGAAGGTGAGGATCGCTCCTACGGCGATCAGGATGATGCACCCGCCGAGGCCCATGGTGTTGCCTCCCTGTACGGTCCGGTGGTTCCGGTCTGCTCCGGTCTGCGGTCCGCACCGGCGGGTACCCCCCTTCGCGTGAACTACCCCTCCAGGAAGGCCACCAGAGCGTTCGCCAGCAGATAGGGGTCGGCGTCGCCGCACAACTCCCGTGCGCTGTGCATCGACAGGATGGCCACGCCGATGTCGACGGTCCGGATGCCGTGCCGGGCGGCGGTGATCGGGCCGATGGTGGTGCCGCAGGGCATGGAGTTGTTGGAGACGAAGGACTGGAAGGGCACGCCGGCCTTCTCGCAGGCGGCGGCGAACACCGCCCGGCCCGAACCGTCCGTCGCATAGCGGTTGTTGACGTTGACCTTGAGGATCGGGCCGCCGTTGACGCGCGGGTGGTGCGTCGGGTCGTGCCGCTCCGCGTAGTTGGGGTGCACCGCGTGCCCGGTGTCGGAGGAGAGACAGACGGTGCCGGCGAAGGCTCTCGCCCGGTCCTCGTACGATCCGCCGCGCGCGAAGACTGAACGTTCCAGCACGCTGCCGAGCAGCGGCCCGTCCGCGCCGGTGTCGGACTGGGAGCCGTTCTCCTCGTGGTCGAAGGCGGCCAGCACCGGGATGTACGGCAGGTCGGTGCCGCTCGTCGCCACGGCCGCCAGGGCCGCGGTGGCGGCGTGCACCGACAGTAGGTTGTCCATGCGCGGGCCGGCCACCAGCTCCTGGTCGCGGCCCAGGTAGGCGGCCGGCTCCACGGGGTGGGTCATCAGGTCCCAGCCGGTGACCTCGCCCGCGGGCAGCCCGGCCTCCTCCTCCAGGAAGGCGATCAGGTCGCCGCCGCGGACGTCGCCGCCGAGGCCCCAGACGGGCTGGAGGTGGCGCTGTTTGTCGAGCTTGAGGCCGTCGGTGTTGACCGCCCGGTCGAGGTGGATGGCGAGCTGGGGCACGCGCAGCAGCGGCCGGTTCACGTTCACGAGGCGTGTCGTGCCGTCCCGCAGGGACAGCCGGCCGGCGATGCCCAGGTCGCGGTCGAGCCAGGAGTTGAGCAGCGGACCGCCGTAGATCTCCACGGCGACCTGGCGCCAGCCGTGCGCGCCGGTGTCCGGCAGCGGCTTGACGCGCAGGTTGGGGGAGTCGGTGTGCGCGCCGATGATCCGGTAGGGGGTGTGCGGGGCGGCGCCCTCGGGGACGTACCAGGCCACGATCGCGCCCCCGCGCAGTACGTAGCGGCCGCCCGAGCCCGCGGCGGAGGTGGCCGCGGATGTCTCCGTGTCCCAGGCGTCCGTCTCCGAGACCTGCCGGAATCCGGCCTTCTCCAGCCGCTCGGCCGCGTTCGCCACGGCGTGGTACGGCGACGGGCCGGCCGTCAGGAAGGACATGAGGTCGTCGGTGTGGCCGCGGTCGAAGCGGGCGGGTGCGCTCATGGGTTCACCTTAACGACGGACGAGAGCCCGCTCCCTGTCATGGGAACGGGCCCTCGTGAGGACGGTGTGAGAGTCACCGGGTGGGTGACCGGGCGGCATTTTGGCATGCCGCGCCGGCCACCGCGGCGGGATGGATCAGAACGCGGCCTCGTCCAGCTCCATCAGGTCCAGCTCGACGCCCTCGGCGATCTTGCGGGCCAGGGTGACGCCCGGCAGGACGTTGGCCGCGAAGAACTTCGCCGCCGCGATCTTGCCGGTGTAGAACGCCTGGTCCTTGGCGGAGGCCGTCTCCAGCTTCTCGGCGGCGACCGCGGCGCCCTTGAGGAGCAGGTAGCCGACGACCACGTCACCGGAGGCGAGCAGCAGGCGGGTGCTGTTCAGGCCGACCTTGTAGATGTTCTTGACGTCCTGCTCGGTGGCGGCGAGGTCGGTGAGCATCAGGCCGACGATGGCCTCCAGCTCGACGGCGGCCTTGGCCAGGTGCTCGCGGGCCGAGGAGAGGTCCTCGCCGCCGGTGCCCAGCGCCAGGAACTTCTTGATGTCCTCGGCGAGGGAGTTGAGGGCGGCGCCCTGGTTGCGGACGATCTTCCGGAAGAAGAAGTCCTGGCCCTGGATGGCGGTGGTGCCCTCGTACAGGGTGTCGATCTTGGCGTCGCGGATGTACTGCTCGATCGGGTACTCCTGGAGGAACCCGGAGCCGCCGAAGGTCTGGAGCGACTGGGCGAGCTGCTCGTAGCCCTTCTCGGAGCCGTAGCCCTTGACGATCGGCAGGAGCAGGTCGTTCAGGGCGTGGTCGGACTTGGTGTCCTCGCCGGCCGCCTCCTTGACCGCGATCGTGTCCTGGACCGAGGCCGTGTACAGCACCAGCGCGCGCATGCCCTCGGCGTACGCCTTCTGCGTGATCAGCGAGCGGCGGACGTCCGGGTGGTGGGTGATGGTGACCTTGGGCGCGGCCTTGTCCATGAAGTTGGCGAGGTCGGGGCCCTGGACGCGCTCCTTGGCGTACTCCAGCGCGTTGAGGTAGCCCGTCGACAGGGTGGAGATCGCCTTCGTGCCGACCATCATGCGGGCGAACTCGATGATGCGGAACATCTGGCGGATGCCGTCGTGCTTGTCGCCGATCAGCCAGCCCTTGGCGGGGTGCTGGTCGCCGAAGGTCATCTCGCAGGTGTTGGAGGCCTTGAGGCCCATCTTGTGCTCGACGTTGGTGGCGTAGGCGCCGTTGCGCTCGCCCAGCTCGCCGGTCTCGAAGTCGAACTCGTACTTCGGGACGAGGAAGAGGGAGAGGCCCTTGGTGCCGGGGCCGGCGCCCTCGGGGCGGGCGAGGACGTAGTGGAGGATGTTCTCCGACATGTCGTGCTCACCGGACGTGATGAAGCGCTTCACGCCCTCGATGTGCCAGGAGCCGTCCTCCTGCGGCACGGCCTTGGTGCGGCCGGCGCCGACGTCCGAGCCGGCGTCCGGCTCGGTGAGGACCATGGTGGAGCCCCACTGCTTCTCGACGGCGATCTGGGCGATCTTCTTCTGGACGTCGTTGCCCTCGTCGTGGAGGATGCCGGCGAACGCCGGGCCGGAGGAGTACATCCACACGGCCGGGTTCGCGCCCAGGATCAGTTCGGCGTAGGCCCAGATCAGCGAGGGGGGAGCGGTGGTGCCGCCGATCGCCTCGGGCAGGCCGAGACGCCAGTACTCGGAGTCCATGAAGGCCTGGTAGCTCTTCTTGAAGGACGCCGGGACGGGCGCGGTGTTGGTGGCCGGGTCGAAGACCGGGGGGTTGCGGTCGGCGTCGATGAAGGACTCCGCCAGCTCGTTCTCCGCGAGGCGGGTCAGCTCGTCGAGGATGCTTTTCGCGGTCTCGGTGTCCATCTCCTCGAACGGGCCGGTGCCGTACAGCTTGTCGCGCCCCAGTACTTCGAAGAGGTTGAACTCGATGTCGCGGAGATTCGACTTGTAGTGCCCCATGGCGATGGCTCCCGAGAGAGATCGGCGAGGCACTTGGATCCTCGCGCCAGTTCACTTACCAACTAGTAGCTACGATGATGCTACCCGTCGGTAATAAGCCGCAACCCCGAACCCGCCATCTGTGACGGTTCACACCGCAACGGTCCCGGCGGAGCGCCCGAGTGCGGTACGGACCCCGCCGCAGCCCCACGGGCCGGGCGCTCTCGGTACTCTTGCGCCCATGTACGGCTACGACCAGAACATGGGCGCCCAGCAGCAGTACGCCCAGCCGCCGCAGCAGCCGATGGCGGGCGGCTACGGCCAGCAGCCGCCCCTGTATCCCGAGCCGTCCCCGCCCTCCCTCGCGGACGCGGTGCGGGCGTTCACCACCGGGCAGTTGGCCGCGGAGGACTTCCAGCAGGTCTTCGCCACGTCCAAGGTGTACTGCCCGCGCGGCGACAACCCCGGCTTCCTCGCGCTGCACAACACCCAGCAGCCGGTGATCCCGATGTTCACCTCCCTCAAGGAGCTGCGCCGGTACGCGGGCAAGGAGTCCAAGTACTTCGTCATCACCGGCGCGGAGGTCATCGACCTGCTCCCCACCGGCTACGGCTTCGTCCTCGACATGGAGGGCGAGCACCGCATGGTCTTCGACGCCAAGGCGGTCGAGCAGATGGTGGAGTTCGCGATGCGGCGCATGTACGGCTGACAGCGGCCTCCCCGGCCGGTCGCGCCCGGAAATCCCCCTCCCTGTTTGTCACAGGCATGCCATAGGGTTCCCTCAGGCAGCCGCGCCCCGGGGGCCGTCCTTCACGACGGCCGTCTCCGGGTGTCGCGCGGCGCTCTCTCATCACCCGGGGAACCCGGGTCTTCTGTGGGGGTTCATCACTGTGCGTATGCGCAGCACATCGGCCGCGACGGCACTCGCGGTCCTCTTCAGCTCGGCGGCGCTGAGTGTCGTGGCGGCGGGGACCGCCTCGGCCGCCGGCACCACCGTCGCGAGCGTCGGCGGTCTCGTCGTGGACGGCACGCTCCAGCGCGTGTTCGTCGGCGACGCGGCGGACGGCCGCATCCTCGCCTCCGACTACAAGGGCAACCTCGTCGACCTGAACGCGGGCTTCGGCAGCGTCAGCGACCTGGCCCTGTCGGACGACGGCAGCACGCTGTACGCGGCCCTGCCCAACACGCACCAGATCGTCGCGCTCGACCCGGCCACGCTGGACATCAAGCGGACGTACGCCGTCCCGACCGACACCGGCCCGCGCCACCTGGCCTTCGCCGGCGGCAAGGCGTGGTTCTCGTACGGCGACCAGTGGGACGGCGACCTCGGCTCCGTCGACCCGGCGGTGGACCCGGCGAGCGGGACCGACCCGGTGGCGCTGGCCCAGGTCCCGGCCGAAGGAACGGGGTCCGGGCTGTGGGGGCAGGCCCTGCTGGACACCGACCCGCTGCGGCCGGGCCTGCTGGCCGTCGGCGAGACCGGGGACTCCACGGGCACCGAGGCCGTCCTCGACGTGTCGAGCGGCACGGCCCGGGTGGTCGCCTGGAACGACACCTCGTACGCCCTGAACGACGGCCTCGGGGACATCGACCTCGTCGCGGGCGCCGACCAGGTGCTCGTCAACGGCTCCGGCCGGCACGCCTACGCGAACGGCACTCTCACCAAGGCCGGCGCCTACCCGTCCGGGCACGGCGCCGACATCGCGCCGAACGGGCTGGTCGCCCAGGTCGACGGCGACAGCGTCAAGGTCTACCGGCCGAACGCCGCTCAGCCGCTGCGCACCTTCTACGACCTCTACGGCGGACCGGTGCGCTGGGCGCCGGACTCCTCGCGGATCTTCGGCCTGGTACGGGGCGCCGGCGGCGAACTCACGCTCACGGCCCTGACCCAGCCGACGCTCAACGTCCCCACCCTCACGGTCAACGCCCCGAGCTCCGCGACCCGCGCCAAGAAGATCACCGTCACCGGCAAGATCTCGGCGACGGTCCCGCTGCCCGCGGGCGTCAAGCTCTCCGTCACCCGCACCGACCTCGACAGCCCGAGCGGCAAGGCGCTCGCCGCCGTCACGGTCAAGGCGGACGGCACGTACTCCTTCACGGACACCCCGCCGGCCGGCGGCACGGTCACCTACAAGGTCACCTATGCGGGTGACGCCGAGCACACCTCGATCTACGCCTACGACAAGGTCGCGGTCTCCCGCGCCTCGACGAGCCTGAGCCTGAACAACAACGGCAAGCTGTACAACTACGGCACCGACGTCAAGTTCACCGCGCATCTCGGGGCGACGTACAAGAACCGTACGGTCGAGATCTGGGCGGACCCCTTCGGCGGCGACAAGCCCAAGAAGCTGGTCAAGAAGGGCACGGTCAACTCCAGCGGCAACATCGTCGGGACCGTGGACATGACCCGCGACACGACCGTCACCGCGGTCTTCGCGGGGGACGCCCGCAACGCGCCGAAGACGGTGAAGGTCACGGCGTACGCCCGGGTCAAGGTCTCCACCGCCGTCACCAGGCACTACCGGACGGCCAAGATCGGCTCCACGTCGTACTACTGGTTCCACAAGAACACCGACCCGCTGCTCACCACGACGATGACCTACTACCCGGGGCGTCAACAGCGCTTCGACCTCCAGGTCTACTACCAGGGTTCGTGGTACTCCATGGACTCGGAGTACTTCCCGGTCGGTACGAACGGGAAGTCGGCCGTCAGCCTCGGCGCCCCCGGTGAGGCGGGCATCCGGGTCCGGATGCGCTCGGTGTACGTCAACAGCTCGTCCGGCGACACCGTGAACTCCACGACGTACGGCGCGTGGAAGTACCTGTACTTCAGCAACTGACCGGCCCCGATCTTCGGTGAAGAGGGCGATGTGGCCCGGAGGGAATGTCCTCCGGGCTTTCGTCGTTGGGCCTGGCAGAAAGTTCAACGCTCAACTAAACTGAGACGCAGTCGCCCAAGGAGGTACCGACATCGACGGCATCTTCGACCACCAGGACAGCCAGGGCGGCGGCGGCACCATCACCAACGGCGACACCCAGTGGATGACGGCCGGTTCCGGCCTGCTCCACATCGAGGCGCCGCCGGAGCACCTCGTCATGTCGGGCGGTCTCTTCCACGGCCTCCAGCTGTGGGTGAACCTGCCCGCCAAGGACAAGATGATGGCGCCCAGGTACCAGGACATCCGCGGCGGCAACGTGCAGCTGCTGACGTCACCCGATGGCGGTGCGCTCATGCGCGTGATCGCGGGTGAACTGGACGGCCACGCCGGCCCCGGCATCACCCACACCCCCATCACGATGATCCACGCCACCCTCGCCCCCGGCGCGGAGATCACCCTCCCCTGGCGCGAGGACTTCAACGGCCTGGCCTACGTGCTGGCGGGCAAGGGCGCGGTCGGCGCGGAACGCCGCCCGATCCACCTGGGCCAGACGGCGGTCTTCGGCGCGGGCTCCTCGCTGACCGTCCGCGCGGACGAGAAGCAGGACTCCCACACGCCGGACATGGAGGTCGTCCTGCTGGGCGGACAGCCCATCCGTGAGCCGATGGCCCACTACGGCCCGTTCGTCATGAACACCAAGGACGAACTCATGCAGGCGTTCGAGGACTTCCAGAAGGGCCGCCTCGGCACGATCCCCGCGGTCCACGGAATGACGGAGGAGGGCCCGCGGGAGGCCTGAGGCCGGTACGGTACGACGCAGGCCCGACGCCGCAACTTCGTTTTGCGACGTCGGGCCTGTCTCATCGCGTCACGGCAGGACGCAGACCGGTGTCCCGTCCGCCGCACGGCTCCCGTGCCGCACGCAGCCCCGTTCGAACAGCACGTCCAGGCAGTCGCGTACGCGGCTGGGCGACAGTCCGGTACGGGTGGAGATCTCGTCCACGGAGCACCTCGCCCCGCCGCGCAGCAGCGCCGGTGCCAGGTAGGCCGCCACCACGTGGACGTCTTCCGTCACGACCAGGTTCGTCGCCTTCCACTTGGCGAGGATCTGCTGAGGCGTCAGCTCCGGGGCCGGGGCGGGCCCAGGGCGGGTGTTGGGCTGCCTGAGGGCCTCGGCGATGTCCTTCAGGCCGTTGTTGATCTGCCGCAGCAGATCGTTCCGCTCCTCCTGGAACGCCAGCATCGTGTCGTCCGCCCGGATGTTCCGCTCCTCCAGCCGCACGATGGCCTCGACCACCTGCTCCGGCATGACGTACGCGGTGCCGCCGGACGGGGCGGGCTGTACGGCGGCCGGTTCCAGGGAGTAGGAGCCGTCGCGCTGGATGGTGACGATGACGTCCGAGACCCAGGTCTTGAAGGGCCCGCTCTCCGGTTTCGTGCAGCCGTTGACGAGGGCGATGAGGCCTTGCAAGTTCACCATCCTCATTGACTTCTTGAGCCCGTGACCTGCGATCTTGCTCGAAGCGTCGGCCCCATAGACGCTTTGGACAAGATCGTCGAGAATGGATTGGCATGTTGCCGCAACATGCCACTGGAGTGCTTGGCGGGTGTTCGCATAACCGAGGTCTGTGGCCACATCGGCCGCCACGAACCAGTGCTCCCCGTCCGGCATCGTCACCCTCCGCACCCGCGCCCCCGTCGCCGCGAACACGAAGTCGTTGATGTCGATCGCGTCCTTCCGTCCCGTCGACTCGTCCGACGGAATGTTGTTCTGCTCGTACATCGAGCATCACCTCCGTCCCGGAACGTAGGCACGGGCAAGGGCAACTGGTGTGCATAGTACGGACAATCATCCGTTAGGGTGATCGACGCATCGATTCTGCTCGAATGTGATGAACCGTCACCCGGCCGGCCCCGCCGGGAGGACAAGTCCGGCACCCCATGATCCGCTGGACCCGTGCACCTCCTCCCCGTCCCCGCCCGTCGGTTCGCCGCCTGGTGTGCCGTGATTCTGCTGGCGTCCGGGGTCGGGTACGTCGGGATCCGGTTGTGCGCGGAGTTCCGTACGGCCGTGACGCCGGTGCTGCTCGCCCTGCTCGGGACGGCGCTGCTGGGTCCCCTGTACCGCCGGATGGTGAAGGCGCGGGTGCCCAGGTCGATCGCGGCCGGGCTGACCTGTGTCGCCGTGGTGGGCGTCGTCGGTGGGGCGGTGTACATCGTCGTCGCCGCGCTAGTCGACACCGGGGACGAGATCATCGCCTCGCTGAGGAACGCCGCAGAGAGCGTCGCCGATCACTTCGGGGCGGCCGGGACCTCGCTCGACGACCTCGCCTCGAATTCGAGGGAGCTGCTGAGCCGGTTCGGCGGGACCGCCGCCTCCAATGTGATCAGCGGGGTGAGTGTGGTCGGTGAGGGCATCGCCATGGCCGTACTCGCGCTGCTGCTCGTCTTCTTCTTTCTGCGGGACTCGGACCGGGCCGTCGACGCGCTGCGGGCCGTCGCCCCGCATGGCACCGCGGACACCGTGGAGGCCATGGCCCGGCGGGCCTTCCAGGCGGTCGAGGGGTTCATGAGGGGGACCACGCTCATCGCCCTCATCGACGCCGTGTGCATCACCGTCGGGCTGCTCATCCTCGACGTGCCGGGCGCCGTGGGGCTCGGCGCCCTGGTGCTCGTGCTGGCCTACATCCCCTACCTGGGCGCCTTCCTCTCCGGCACGGTCGCCGTGCTGGTCGCGCTCGCCGACCGGGGCTTCGTCGTCGCGCTGTGGGCGCTCGGGGTGGTGCTCGCCGTGCAGGTGCTGGAGGGGCATGTGCTCCAGCCGATGATCCAGAGCCGCACGGTGCAGATGCATCCGGCGGCCGTGATGCTCGCGATCACGGCCGGGGCCTCCGTCGCCGGCATCCTCGGCATGCTGCTCGCCGTACCGCTCACCGCCGCCGTCTTCGGCATCCTGCACGAACTGCGGACCCGTTACGCCACCTCGCCGGAGCCCGCCGGCGGCTCGTAGAGCTCGAACCAGATGCTCTTGCCCTCGCCGCGCGGTGCCACCCCCCAGGTGTCGGCGAGCAGCTCGATGAGGACCAGCCCGCGGCCGGAGGACGCCAGCTCGCCGGGCCGGCGCTTGTGCGGCAGGTCGTCGCTGGTGTCGGTGACCTCGACCCGGATCCGGCGCTCGCCGGGCTCCCCGGTCACCTCCGCGACCAGCAGCGCGTCGGCGTCCGTGTGGACGAGGACGTTCGTCAGCATCTCGGAGACGAGCAGCACCGCCGAGTCCACCTGATCCGCGCTGTCCCAGTCGTGCAGCAGCTCCCGCACCTGCTGCCGGCCCACGGCCACCCGCTCGGGCTCGGCCTGCGCGACGGTGAGCAGGGTGCGCCGTACGGGAAGCCGCGGAAGCGCCGCGCTGGTGTCGAGGCCGTAGCCCGGCCCGCCCTGCCGGCACAGCAGCAGGACCGCGATGTCGTCCTCGCGGCGGTCCGCCAGCGGGCCCGTGGTGTGGTGGGAGGAGGGGCCGTGCACGGCCTGGACCAGGGCGTCGGCCAGGGTCTCCAGGTCGCCCTCGTGGGTCTCCATGATCTGGCGGACACGTCGCCAGCCGGTGTCGAGGTCGTGCCCGCCGGTCTCCAGCAGTCCGTCGGTGCAGAGCATCAGCGCCTCGCCGGGTTCCAGGGCGAGCCGGGTGGTCGGATAGTCGGCGTCGGGATCGACGCCCAGCGGGAGCCCGCCGGCCGTGGCGCGCGCCAGGACCGTGCCGTCGGTCATGCGCACGGCCGGGTCGAGATGGCCGGCCCGGGCGAATTCCAGGACGCCGGTCACCGGGTCGACCTCGACGTACAGACAGGTCGCGAAGCGCGGGTCGACGCCGCCGTCGGAGTCGGTGAGGCCGTGGAAGAAGTGGGAGGCGCGGGAGAGGACGGCGTCGGGGCGGTGTCCCTCGGCGGCGTACGCCCGCAGGGCGATGCGCAGCTGGCCCATCAGTCCGGCGGCACGTACGTCATGGCCTTGGACGTCCCCGATGACCAGGGCGAACCGCTCGCCCGCGGACTTGGTGCGGGAGGTCCCTCCGGGCAGCGGGATCATGTCGTACCAGTCGCCGCCGACCTGGAGCCCGCCGCCGGTCGGTATGTAGCGGGCGGCCAGGGTCATGCCGGGTATCTCGGGGCCGAGCGTGGGCAGCATGGAGCGCTGGAGGCCGTCGGTCAGCTCCCGCTGGGTCTCGGCGACGCCCGCCCTGGTCAGGGCCTGGGCGAGCATCCGGGCCACCGTGGTGAGCACGGAGCGCTCGTCGGGGGTGAACGCCACCGGGTAGGTGAAGGCCGCCATCCAGGCGCCCATCGTGCGGCCGGCCACCGTCAGCGGCAGGAACGCCCACGACTGCCGGCCGAAGTGCGAGGCCATCGGCCAGGTGAGCGGGTAGCGCTCCTTGTACTGTCCGGGCGAGGAGAGGTACACGGCCCGGCCGGTGCGTACGACCTCGGCGGCCGGATAGTCCGTCTCCACGGGCATCCGGGTGAAGGGGCTCTCGTCGCCGGGGCGCTGCCCGTGGTGCCCTATGACGGTCAGCCGGTCGCCCTCCACACCGAAGACGGCCAGCCCGTCCGGGGAGAAGCCCGGCATCGACAGCCCGGCCGCGACCCGCAGCACCTCCTCCGTGTCCCGTGCCTCCGCCAGCGCGCGGCCCGCGTCCAGCAGGAACGCCTCCCGGGAGCGCCGCCAGTCACCCGTGACGGCGGTCCGTCCGGCGGGGGTGCCCGGCCGGGGCTCGGTGACCTCCTGGAGGGTGCCGATCAGCTCGTACGCCTTCTTCACCGGGTCGAAGGACGGTTTGGAGCGGCTGCGCACGATCCGGATCACCCGTCCCTGGTCGTCCATGATCCGGATGCGTACCTCGGCGAGCGTCTCCTCGGCGACGGCCAGCTGGATGACGCCGGTGATCTCGTTCCAGTCGACCGGGTGGAGACGGGCCCGGGTCTGGGCCTCCGTGAGGACCGCCTCCTCGGCGGGCAGCCCGAGCAGCCGGGCGGCCTCGGCGTCGACCGTGACCAGCCCGGTGGCCGTGCTCCATTGCCAGAGGCCGGTCGCGAGGGAGGCGAGGACCTCTCCCACGGCGGGCAGGGACTCGCCGGTGCGCATTGCCCCACTTTATGAAGACGGGGACGAGAAGTGCCACTGATCGTCGGCGCGCTATTGAGGGGAGCCGATCTCGGGGTGCCCGGTAGGCTGGGGTTGTTTCACGTGAAACGTGCCCCCCGATCCGCGAAGGCTGGATGAACCACGATGCATCGGTACAGGTCCCACACCTGCGGCGAGCTCCGCTCCTCTGACGTCGGCACCGACGTCCGGCTGAGTGGCTGGCTGCACAATCGGCGCGACCTGGGCGGCATCCTCTTCATCGATCTGCGCGATCACTACGGCATCACGCAGCTCGTGGCCCGTCCCGGCACGGCCGCGTACGAGGCTCTGGACAAGGTCACCAAGGAGTCCACGGTCCGCGTCGACGGCAAGGTCGTCTCCCGCGGTGCCGACAACGTGAACCCCGACCTCTCCACCGGTGAGATCGAGGTCGAGGTCGGCGAGGTCGAGCTGCTGGGCGCGGCCGCCCCGCTCCCCTTCACCATCAACGCCGAGGACGGTGTCAACGAGGAGCGGCGCCTGGAGTACCGCTTCCTCGACCTGCGCCGCGAGCGCATGCACCGCAACATCCTGCTGCGGACGTCGGTCATCTCGGCGATCCGCCACAAGATGACGGCGCTGGGCTTCAACGAGATGGCGACGCCGATCCTGTCCGCCACCTCCCCCGAGGGCGCCCGCGACTTCGTGGTCCCCTCCCGTCTGAACCCGGGCAAGTTCTACGCCCTGCCGCAGGCGCCGCAGCAGTTCAAGCAGCTGCTGATGATCTCGGGCTTCGACCGCTACTTCCAGATCGCGCCCTGCTTCCGTGACGAGGACGCCCGCGCGGACCGTTCGCCGGGCGAGTTCTACCAGCTCGACGTCGAGATGAGCTTCGTCGAGCAGGAGGACGTCTTCCAGCCGATCGAGAAGCTCATGACCGAGCTGTTCGAGGAGTTCGGCAACGGCCGTCACGTCACCTCCCCGTTCCCGCGCATCCCGTTCCGTGAGGCGATGCTGAAGTACGGCTCCGACAAGCCGGACCTGCGGGCCCAGCTGGAGCTGGTCGACATCACCGACATCTTCGACGGCTCGGAGTTCAAGGCCTTCGCGGGCAAGCACGTGCGCGCCCTGCCGGTGCCGGACGTCTCCGCCCAGCCGCGCAAGTTCTTCGACCAGCTCGGGGACTTCGCGGTCTCGCAGGGCGCGAAGGGCCTGGCCTGGGTGCGCGTCGCCGAGGACGGTTCGCTGTCCGGCCCGATCGCGAAGTTCCTCACCGAGGAGAACGTGGCGGAGCTGACCAAGCGTCTCTCCCTGGCCGCCGGTCACGCGGTGTTCTTCGGCGCGGGCGAGTTCGACGAGGTCTCGAAGATCATGGGCGCGGTGCGGGTCGAGGCCGCCAAGCGTGCCGGGCACTTCGAGGAGAACGTCTTCCGCTTCTGCTGGATCGTCGACTTCCCGATGTACGAGAAGGACGAGGACACCGGCGCGATCGACTTCTCGCACAACCCGTTCTCCATGCCGCAGGGCGGCCTGGAGGCCCTGGAGACCCAGGACCCGCTGGACATCCTGGGCTGGCAGTACGACATCGTCTGCAACGGTGTCGAGCTGTCCTCCGGCGCGATCCGGAACCACGAGCCGGAGATCATGCTCAAGGCGTTCGAGATCGCGGGCTACGACCGGGACACCGTCGAGGAGAAGTTCGCGGGCATGCTGCGGGCGTTCCGCTTCGGCGCCCCGCCGCACGGCGGTATCGCGCCGGGTGTCGACCGCATCGTCATGCTCCTCGCGGACGAGCCGAACATCCGAGAGACGATCGCCTTCCCGCTCAACGGCAACGCCCAGGACCTGATGATGGGCGCGCCGACGGAGCTGGAGGAGGCGCGGCTGAAGGAACTGCACCTGACGGTGCGCAAGCCGCAGCCGAAGTAGGTAATTGAGTAAGGGCAGCCTTACCTAATTATCGCTCAGAATTCCAAGGGGCCGGAAATCTCCGTAGATTTCCGGCCCCTTTCGTTTTCCCTTTTCAGGTTTCTTGGTTAACCACAGTGCTTTCCCACGGCGCTGACAGCCTTCTTACTTAGCGTCCGAAACATGACGGGAACACAAGAACCGAAGCACAAGAAGGACCTGACGCGCCGGAAGGTCGTCGTGGCCGGCACCGCGGCGGTGGCCGCGGTCGGCGCGGGCGGCGCCCTCGCGATGTCCGCCTCCGCCGACGAGGCGGCCGACGCGACGAGCACCGCGTCCGCCTCCAGCACCGCGGAGGTCTGTTACAAGCTCACCTCGGAGACCACCGAGGGGCCGTACTACATCGACGCCGACAAGCTCCGCCAGGACATCACCGAGGACAAGGAGGGCATCCCGCTGACCCTCCAGCTGAAGGTGATCGACTCCGAGACCTGCAAGCCGGTGGCGAACGCGGCCGTCGACATCTGGCACTGCGACGCGCTGGGCCTCTACTCGGGCTACGAGAGCTTCTCCCAGGGCGGCGGCACCGCGCCCACGGACGCGCCCACGGACGCGCCCACCGGCACCCCCACCGATGTGCCGACCGGCACCCCGACCGGTGAGCCGCCGTCCGGTGGCGGCGGTGGCGGCGGCCACGAGGAGCCCACCAGCGACACCCGCTATCTGCGCGGCACCTGGAAGACGGACAAGAAGGGGTGCGTCACCTTCAAGACGGTCTTCCCCGGCTGGTACCAGGGCCGGTGCGTCCACATCCACACCAAGGTGCACGTGGACGGCGAGTGGACCGACGCCGGCTACGAGGGCGGGCACGCCTGCCACACCGGCCAGTTCTTCTTCGACGAGGAGACCGTGCTGCTCACCGCGGAGGTGGATCCGTACTCGACGAGCACCACCACGCGCACGACGCTCACCGAGGACACCATCTACGACCAGAGCGGCACGACCGGCGGTCTGCTCAAGCTGAAGTACAACAAGAAGAACATCGCCAAGGGTGTGACCGCCTCCATCACCATGGGCGTCGACCCCGACACGACCAACGACGGCACGTGACGGAGTCCGTCCGGCCGTAGGTCGATTTCCGGCCCCTTTCGCGCGCGGGTGCGAAAGGGTGCCGTTTTCTCAGCTCGTTGACAGGGTTCCTCTCTAATTTTCATGTGCATGACAGCACCTGAACAGGAAACCCAGGTAAGCCAGGAAATCCAGGAAACCCGTGATTCCGGTGACCCGACGCGTCGCCGGGTCGTCGCCGTCGGTGCCGGTGCGATCGCCGTGGCGGGACTCGGCGGCCTCGCCCTGTCGGTGGACGCGGCGGCGGGGGAGAGAACCCCGGCCGGGCGGGGCAAGGCCGAAGGGGCTCCGGCCGAGGACTGCTACGTCCTGACCTCGGAAACCGTCGAAGGCCCCTACTACATCGACGCCGACAAGATCCGCCGCGATGTCCGGGAGGACCGCGAGGGCATCCCCCTCCTCCTCGACCTCAAGGTCATCGACGCCGTGACCTGCCGGCCGATCCGGGACGCGGCCGTCGACATCTGGCACTGCGACGCGGTGGGCGTCTACTCCGGCTACGAGGACATGGGCAACGGCGGCGGGGGCGGCGGCGGACCGGCCCCCACCGGCGAACCCCCCACCGGCGCCCCGACCGGCGCGCCGCCGTCCGGCAACCCCGGCGGCCACCAGGAGCCGACCGACGACACCCGCTATCTGCGCGGCACCTGGCGGACCGACCGGCACGGCCGGGTCGCCTTCAAGACGGTGTTCCCGGGCTGGTACCGGGGCCGGTGCGTCCACATCCACGCCAAGGTGCACGTGGACGGCGAGTGGACCGACGCCGGCTACGAGGGCGGGCACGCCTGCCACACCGGCCAGTTCTTCTTCGACGAGGAGTCCGTCCTCGCCACGGCCGTGGTGGAGCCGTACGCCTCGAACGCCGCCGAGCGCACCACGCTCACCGAGGACACCATCTACGACCAGAGCGGCACGACGGGCGGCCTGCTGCGGCTCCGCTACGACCACCGGGACATCTCCCGGGGCGTACGCGCGGCGCTGACCGTCGGCGTGGACCCGGACGCGACGAACGACGGCCAGGGCGCGCCCCCGCAGCCGAGCGCCTCGGCGTCCCCCTCGGCCACCTGACCTGACCCTTTGTCACGGGGCGCCCCTCGCGGCCTTCCTGGAGACCTCACCGCGAGCGCACAGGAATCCCGAGGGGCGCCCACAGCGGCCTGCCGTCTCATGGGAGAGGAGGGAGCCGGGCCGACGCGCACCGGCTGGACCTGGGGAGGAAACCACCGATGGCGTTCACGCTCGTACTCTCGGCACTGCTGATCACCGGCGCGGTGACGGCCGTCGTCGCCCAACGCCGTTCCCGGCGCCCCCGCCCCCCGTCCGGCCTGGACGCGGAGGCCGAGGCGAACCACTGGCTCGTACGGCTGGGCGGGGGACTGGTCCCGCCGGACGCCCGCACGTGGGTCGGTGCGGACGAGGAGGCGGGCCGGGCGCTGACGAGGGCCGCGGAATGCCACCGCGAGGCACGGGCCCGCCTGGCCGCGGCCCGCACGGCGGCCGACTACGCGGAGGTGACACGGGTGGCGCGGGAGGGACTGGCACATCTGCGCACGGCCCGCGCGGCCCTGGGCCTGGACCCTGCATCGGCGGCGGTCTGCGTGCCTTCGTGAGCCGGTGCGGCGGGCGTTCACACGGCGGTGTTCGTCAGGTCGCACCAGATGTACTTGCCGGTGCCGACGAGGCGCCTGTGGTCCGGCTGCCGGACCCAGCCCCAGCTGTCCGAACAGGTGCGGACGAGCCCCAACCCGCGCCCCGATTCCGCGTCCCACGGCGTCTGGCGAGGTGGACGCGGTGGCGTGGGGTCGTTGTCCCAGACGCCGAACCGCAGGGTGCGGTGTTCCGCGCGGAGCTTCATGGCGGCGGGCCCCTCGGTGTGCCCACTTCCCGTCACCCCCGTCGGTCTCGCCGCCCTCCTGCGAGGTCTCCGCGTCGAAGGGGCGTGAAGCGGGCCGGTGACGGTGTGCTCACGGCGGTTCCGCTTCCCCGTCGTCCGGTGACGCCCCCTCCTCCAGCAGCCGTTCCGCGATGTCCGTGGACCACTCCTGGGCCCAGGCCCGCAGGGCGCCGATCTCCTCCTCCGTGAGGCCGTAGGCCGTGAACGCCGCGTCCGGGTAGTGGTCCGTGCCGGTCAGACGGGTCTGGAGGGTGGGCAGGTCGAACGCGTCGCGGGCGTGCCGACGGGCCAGTTCCTCCAGGTCGGGGTGGGTGAAACGGGCGGACGCGGCCCGCGCGTCGATCAGGTCGACGGCCAGTCCGCGGTCGTACAGGGCGCGGATCTTGGTCCCGACGGCGTCCGGCAGGCCGAGCGTCGGGCCGTACGGGGTGAGGACGGGCGGAGACCACAGGGTCTCCTTGTGGAGCGCGAGCCCCAGGTCCATGACCGTCAGATGCGCGGACAGCGGGTCCGTGTCCCGGACGGTCGCCTCCAGCCCGCGCACGGCCAGCGCCGCGACGAGCATGTCGGCGAGGTGCGGCATCGGATCGGCGCTCTCCGTCGCCAGGTCCACGTTCGCGTGCGGCCGCAGCAGCAGCCCGTGCGCCTCCAAGGCGTACCCGCCCGCCAGCGAGAGCGGCACGGGCGCGACGGCGGCGACTTCGGCGAGGAGCCGCAGATGCGGTTCGAGCAGGTCGGGCGGCATGACCGGAGCGTAGTGCCCGGATGCCGCCGTCCCCGCCCGTTCCCGTCCGGTGTCGGCTCAGGACAGGGTCTTGTACCCGCCCCAGCCCGACCCGATCTGCGTCCGCGACCCGAACGAGCCCTTGCCGTCGCCGTACTGGCGGTACAGCTTGCCGGCGGTGTCCCGGGCGACGAGATCGACCCTGCCGTCCCGGTTGAGGTCCCCGGCGCCGACGACGGCGTTGTACGAGGCGCCCCAGCCGGCGAACAGCTTCACCCGTGCCCCGAAGGTCCCCTTGCCGGTGCCGAAGTACCGGTACAGGTTGTTCGCCTTGTCCTGCGCCAGCAGATCACCGACGCCGTCCCCGTTCAGGTCGCCGGCGCCGACGACCTTCCTGTACGTCTTCCAGTTGTCGTACAGCTTCACGCGCGACGACAGCTTGCCGGTGCTCGTGCCCTTGTAGAGGTAGACGGCGCCGGTGGAGGCGTTGCGGGCGATGAGGTCGGGGCGGCCGTCCTTGGTCACGTCGCCGGGGGCGGTCAGCACGTCGTACTGGTTCCAGCCGCCGGTGGCGAGGGTGGTGTACGGCGTCGAAGGCTTCACCGCACCGCCGCAGGCCGGCTTGTACAGCCGTACCGCTCCGCTGCTCAGCCGGACGAGGACGTCGTTGCAGCGGTCGCTGCTGAGGTCGCCCACGGGGACGGCCTTGACCGTCGTGGCCCAGCCGGTGCCGGTGAGCTTGCCCGAGAGCGCCCCGCCGCCGGTGCCGTACTGGACGCTCAGCGCGCCTGAGGAGTTCAGGGTGAGCAGGTCGCCGGTTCCGTCGGGGGTGGCGGAGGCGCCGCCGAAGTCGTGGGCGGCGGCCGCGCCGCCGGTGACGGTGACCGTTCCGGAAGCCAGCTTCACGGCCGAGGCCGCGCCCACCTGGGTGGCGCTCAGTGTCCAGGTCAGCGGTCCGTTGGACGCGTAACCGCCGCTCGTCGTACGGCCGTTCCAGTGTGCCGCGACCTTCAGGCCGTCGGCGGTCGTGCCGGTGAGCGTACGGACCGTGCGGCCCGCCCGGTCGGTGACGGTCACCGACCACGACGAGGCCGGCCGGCTCAGCTGCCAGACGGGAGCCCAGGCGGTGTCGGCGGTGGTCGTGCCCTTGAGCGGTGCGGTCGCCGGGACGGTGGAGCCGCTGACGGCGAGCGTCGGCCACGCGGTCCGGGAGCCGTACAGCCGGCTCACGGCGCTCGCGCTCGCGGCGCCCGACCAGACGGCGGTGGCGGTGCCGTCGCCGGCGACCGAGAGCCGGCCCTGAACGTAGGCGCTCGCCGAGCCGGGCAGCTGGGCGGGTGTCGTCCAGGCGCCGTTGTCGCGGACGGACTCGACCAGCGCTCGGCCGCCACCGCCGGTCTGCGTCCACAGCGCGTGGACGGTGCCGTCGTCACCGATCGCGCTGTCGTACTGCTCCGGCACGTAAGCCGTCGACAGGGTCTGCGGGGCGGACCAGGTGCCGGTGTCCGCGTCACGGGTGGCGGTGCGCGTGTTGAACCGGGTGGTCCAGTCGACCCAGACCAGGGTGACGTCGCCGTCGGGCGCGATCAACGGCTCCGGGGTCTCGACCAGGTTGGCGGTCCCGGTCACGGTCTCGACGGACGACCAGGTGCCGTCGGCGGCGCGGGTCGCGGCGAGGATGGAGCGGGACTCCGACTCGTCGGTGCCGCTGAAGGTGAGACTCACCGACCCGTCGTCGGCCGCCGAGAGCTGGGGGTCGCCGGCGGAGAGATAGGCGCCGGCCACCGGCACGGGTGCCCCCCACTCCGTCGCGTCGGCGGCCCGGGAGACCGAGAGCAATGTGGCGATCCCGCCGGAGTGCTGGAGATAGGTGACGACCGTGGTGCCGTCGGAGGCGACGGCGACGCTCGGGGAGAGGGCCGCGTCGGCCCCGTCCGCGGTCGCGGTGCTGATCCGCACCGGGTCCGACCAGGTGCCCTCGGCGCTCCGGACGGCGACGCGCACCTCCGGCTTGACGGTGGTACCGGTCCTGTTGCCCCAGACCACGGTGAGTGTGCCGTCGGCCGCTTCGGCGAGCTCGATGCCGCCGTCGGCCCAGGACGCGTCGGTGCCGACGATCTCGACGGGCGTCGACCAGCCGGACTTGTCGGCCGTGAGTACGGAGCTGACCAGCCGGCTCGCGTTCTTGCCGTCACCCGGCGAGGTCGACTCGGGGAGCTCCCACCACACGGCGGTCACCGTGCCGTCAGCCGAGGCGTGCAGTTGCGCGTCGCCGCCCTCGGTCGGGGTGGTCGTGAGCAGTGTCGGCGTGCCCCATGTGTCTGCACCGGCCGGTCGTACGGCGGCGTAGAGCTTGCGTTCGCTCGTGCCGGCGAACTGGTTCCAGACCGCGACGGCGGATCCGTCGGCGGCGGTGACGACGTCCTGCACGGCGGTGTGGGCGGCGGCTCCGGTGATGGCGGTGGCCGTCGTCCAGGGGACGGCCGGGGCCGCCGCGGCCGTCGACGGGAGCACCGCGCCGCCCGCGACCGCGAGCGCCACCGATGAGATCGCGGCGGCGAGCCGGCCGCGCGACAGGGCGTATCTGCCCATGGAACGTTCCCTCCCCCGCAAGGGCCCCCGCCCTCGCACAAGTGAGCGAACTTTAACAGTCTTTGATCTCCGTTTACCGCCGATTTACACAAGGGTGACGTGCCCCAAGTGCCCTGTGGGGATGGTCCGTTCATCACCAAGACGCTCCCTGTACTTCTCAAAGTCGCTTAAGGGAGACCAAAGGCCGTTCACAGCGTGTGGCCCGATGGTCTTGGCATGGCCACCCCATTGCTGCTCGTCGCCACGGACCTCGTCGCCGGTTCTGTCCTGGCCTTCGCCGTCTACTTCCCCCGCCACCACCGCAAGGACCTGGTCACCGCCTTTCTCGGGATCAATGTCGGGGTGCTCGCCGTCGCGATGACGTTGAGCAACGCGGCGGTGGGCATCGGCCTGGGCATGGGTCTGTTCGGGGTGCTGTCGATCATCCGGCTGCGGTCGTCCGAGATCGCGCAGCACGAGATCGCCTACTACTTCGCCGCGCTGGCCATCGGCCTGCTCAACGGCATCCCCGAGGAGACGTCGGCCCTGCCCGTCGCGCTGACGGCGCTGGTCGTCGTCACCCTGTACGTCGCCGACCACCCGCGGCTCTACGCCCGGCACCGCTCGCGCAGTCTGCGGCTCGACTCGGCGCACACCGACGAGGCGGCCCTGCGCGCGCACCTCGAAGTGCTGCTCGGCGGGCGGGTGGTGAACCTGTCGGTGAAGAACGTCGACCTCGTCAACGACACCACCCTGGTCGAGGTCCGGTACGTGACGCACCACGCCGGGGCGCCGGTCCCGGCGCCCGGCTCCGCGGCCCGGCCGGGGGTACGGGCGTGACCACGCTCGAGTCCCTCGGCGCGGCCGTCGGCGCGCTGCGGCCCGTCGGGCTCGACGAACTCGTCGCCCGCGCCGAGCTGCTGACCCGTGTCGACCGCAAGTACGTCCTGCCGCTCGCCGACCTGCCCTTCGCCCTCGGCGGCCTGGACACCGGCGTACGCGTCCTGGACATCGACGGGCGGCGGGACTTCGGCTACCGCTCCCGCTACCTCGACACCCCCGACCTGGACGCCTACCTGGGCGCCGCCCGCGGCCGCCGGCACCGGTTCAAGGTCCGCATCCGCAGCTATCTCGACTCCGGCCTCGACTTCCTGGAGGTCAAGACACGCGGTCGCCGGGGGACGACGGTCAAGCAGCGGATCCCGTACGAGGGGGACGGGCGGCGGCTGGAGGGCGGGGCGCGCTTCTACGCCGACACCGTCCTCGCCGGCGCCGGCATCGACTCCCGGAGTTTCGTCCTGCGGCCCACGCTGACGACGACGTACCGGCGTACGACGCTGCTGCTGCCCGACGGCAGCCGGCTGACCGTCGACACCGGGCTGGTGTGGGCGCTGCCGGACGGCGGCGGGGTGCTCGGCGCGCAGGACCGGGCGATCGTCGAGACGAAGTCCGGGCGGGCCGGGTCCGGCGCCGACCGGCTGCTCCGGTCGCTCGGACACCGGCCCTGCACGGTCTCCAAGTACGGCACCGGACTGGCCGCCCTGCGCCCCGGACTCCCCGCCCACCGCTGGCTGCCGGTCCTGCGCCGCCACTTCCCCACCGCACTCGACGGGAGCCCGACATGAGCAGCAGAACAGTACGGCGCAGGTCCGGCGCCGCCCTCGCCTCGGCGGCGCTCGCCTGCGCCGCCCTCGTCGGGTGCTCGTCCGGCGGATCGGCCGAGGCAGGCGGCTCCGCGGAGTCGTCCGCGGCGAGTACGGCGGCCGCCGGCACCGACGGCACCCAGAGCGCGGACACCGTCCTCGCCGCCGACGAGGAGGCCCACGACGGCGACCCGGGCGATGTCTCCGACGCCGTGGAGATCACGCTGAAGGGCGCCGCCTCCGTCGCCGGGGAGGGCGCCGACGTCGACGGGTCGACGGTGACCATCACCTCCGGGGGCACCTACCGGATCAGCGGCACGCTCACCGACGGGCGGCTCGTCGTCGACGCGGCCGACGCGACCGTGACGCTCGTCCTCGACGGGGCGAGGATCTCCAGCTCGAAGGGCGCGGCCGTCGCCGCCACGGCCGTGGACCGGCTCGTCGTGGTGCTCGCCGACGGGAGCACGAACACCCTCTCCGACGCCGGTTCCTACGCCGACGGGGCGGAGGCCGACGCCGCCCTGTTCAGCGCGGGCGACCTGACCGTCGCGGGCGGTGGCACGCTCACCGTGAAGGGCAACGGCAACGACGGCATCGTCAGCAAGGACGGGCTGGTCGTCGCCTCCGGGACGGTCACCGTGACCGCCGCGGACGACGGCATCCGCGGCAAGGACTACCTGGTCGTCGAGGACGGCGAGATCACCGTCACGGCGGGCGGCGACGGCCTCAAGGCCGACAACGAGGAGGACGCGGACGCCGGATACGTGTCCGTCGAGGGCGGCACGCTCGACCTCACCGCCGGGGGCGACGGCGTCGCCGCGGCGACCGACCTCGTCGTCACGGGCGGCCGGCTGACCGTCGGCAGCGGCGGCGGCAGCGGTACGCGGCCCGCCGACGACATCTCCGCGAAGGGGCTCAAGTCCGGGATCATCACCGTCCTGGAGGGCGGCACGGTCGCCGTCGACGCCTCCGACGACGCCGTGCACAGCGACGGCGCCGTCCATCTCGCCGGGGCCACGGTCAGCGCGGCGAGCGGGGACGACGGGGTGCACGCCGAGGGCGATCTCGTCGTCGACCGGGGCACGGTCAAGGTGACCCGGGCCTCCGAGGGGATCGAGGGCGGGAACATCGTCGTGGGCGGCGGCTCGGTCTCGGTCGTCTCCAGTGACGACGGGGTCAACGCGTCCGGCAGCAGCGGGAGTTCCGCGGCGCGGGGCGGCGGCCCCGGCGGTGGCGGTGGCGGCGAGAGCGTCGGCGACTACCGGCTGACCGTCACCGGCGGCACCCTGCTGATCGACGCCGAGGGCGACGGTCTGGACTCCAACGGCACCGCCGAGATCACCGGCGGCACGGTCGTCGTCAACGGTCCCCAGCAGGGCGGCAACGGCGCGCTCGACGTCAACGGCAGCTTCACCGTCAGCGGCGGCACGCTCCTCGCGGCGGGCAGTTCCGGTATGGCCGTCGCCCCCGACGAGGACTCCGCGCAGGGCTGGCTGTCGGCGACCCTCGACTCCTCCGTCCCGGCGGGCACGACGCTCCATGTGGTCGACGCCGACGGGAAGGTGGTCGCCACGTACGTCACGGCGAAGCAGATCCAGAACGTGGTCTATTCGTCGTCCGCGATCGAATCCGGGGCGGAGTACCAGGTCTGGTCCGGCGGCTCGGCGGCCACCGAGAGCACCGGCGGCCTGGCCGCGAAGCCCGGCACGCTCGGCGACGCGGAGCGGATCGCCACGGTCACCGCCGGGGACGCCCCGCAGGGCGGCGGCTTCGGCGGAGGCGGCGGGCCGGGCGGCGGCCGCGGGTGACGGCGGCGGGGGCCGTCGTCAGTGACGTACGGCCCCCGCGGACATCGGTGTGACGACCGGTGTGACGGCCGACGTCACCTGGCCACGAACTGCGTGAGGATCGCCTGCACCTCGTAGATGTCCACACCCTTGGTGAACGTCTTCTCGATCGGCGTCGGCGTGCCGGAGACCCAGATCTTCAGCTCGGCGTCCAGGTCGAAGGTGCCGGCGGTCTCCACCGCGAAGTGGGTGATGCTGCGGTACGGGATGGAGTGGTACTCCACCTTCTTGCCGGTGATGCCCTGCTTGTCGACGAGGAGCAGCCGACGGTCGGTGAACAGGATGGTGTCGCGGATCAGCAGGAACGCGGCGTGCACCTGCTCACCCTGGCCCAGCAGACGCGCGTAGTCCTGCTGCGCCTGGTTGTTGTCGATCGGGTGGGCGTTGCCGAAGAGTGCCATGGAAGTCCCCCAGGTGTCGGTTGTCGTGCGTCGGATTCGAGGTGGGTGCGGGTGCTGCGGGTGCGGATCGGGTGGGTCAGAACAGACCCTTGTAACGGTTGAAGCTGCCCCCGATCTTCACGCGGCTGCCGAACGTGCCCTTGCCGGTGCCGGCCTGCCGGTAGAGGTTCCCGGCGGTGTCACGGGCGACGAGGTCCGCCCTGCCGTCGCGGTTGAGGTCCCCCACACCGACGACGACGTTGTACGAGGCCCCCCAGTTCGCGGCGATCTTCGCGCGGGAGGAGAAGGTGCCGTCGCCCTTGCCGTAGTACCGGTACAGGTTGTTGGCGGTGTCCTGGGCCAGCAGATCGCCGATGCCGTCGCCGTTGAGGTCGCCGGCGCCGACGACCTTCTTGTACGTCTTCCAGTTGTCGTAGAGCTTCACGCGCGC
The DNA here is from genome assembly GCF_014648915.1 of Streptomyces phaeofaciens. Lineage (GTDB taxonomy): Bacteria > Actinomycetota > Actinomycetes > Streptomycetales > Streptomycetaceae > Streptomyces > Streptomyces phaeofaciens. The sequence continues at coordinate 81,966 of NZ_BMSA01000021.1, forward strand.
CGACAGGCCGGCGGTGCTCGTCCCCTTGTAGAGGTAGACGGCGCCGGTGGAGGCGTTGCGGGCGATCAGGTCGGGGCGGCCGTCCTTGGTCACGTCACCGGGGTAGGTGAGGACGTCGTACTGCTTCCAGCCGGTGCTGGAGATCGTCTTGTACGTCGTCGTCGGCTTCGGTGCGGTCCCGCAGGCCGGCCGGTACGCGCGCAGGGCGTCGCCGACGCGGACCAGGACGTCGTTGCAGCGTTCGCCGTTCAAATCGCCGAAGGGCACCGCCTTGATGCTCGTCGACCAGCCCGTGGCCGACGCGCCCGTCTCCAGCTGTCCGGTGCCGTCGCCCAGGACCCACTGGATCCGGCCGGAGGTGTCGAGCTGGAGCAGGTCGCCCAGGCCGTCCGGGGTGACGTCGTGGCCGCCGAAGTCACGGAACGCCGGGCTGCCGCCGGTGACCGTCACGGTGCCGGTCGCGAGGGTCGACGCGGTGCCGGAGCCCCACTGGACGGCCTTCAGCGACCAGGTGAGCCGGCCGTTGACGGCGATGGCGCCGGTGCCCGTACGGCCGTTCCAGACCGGGGCGAGCGCCGTGGAGCCGGCCGCCGTGGTGCCGGTGAGGGTGCGCACGGCCTTGCCGGCGGTGTCCGTGAGGGTGAGCGTCCAGGAGCTGACCGGCGAGCTCGTCGTCCAGGTCGGCTTCCAGGCGGCGCTGGAGGACGTGGTGCCCTTGAGGGGCGCGGTGACCGGGACCGAGCTGCCGCTCACGGCGAGCGCGGGCCAGGTGGTGCGGGCGGCGGACACGTCCGTGTAGGTCGAGTAGCCGGACACCGCGCCCCAGACGGCGGTGGCGTCGCCGGCCGAGTTCGCGGCGATCTCGCCGCGCACCAGCTTGCCGACGGTGGCCACCCGGCGCGGGGACGTCCACTCCCCGTCGGCCAGGGTGGCCTCGTAGAGGGAGCCCGTCTGCCCGTCGGACTCGGGCCACAGCACGTGCACCGAGCCGTCGGGGGCGATCTCGGCGTCGGCGGTGTACGCCGCGGTTCCGGCGGACAGGGTGCGCGACTCCGCCCATTCACCGGTGCCGCTGTCGAAGGTGGCGGTCCGTACGTCGTCGGCGCCCGCCGCCCGGTCGAACCAGACGAGCGTGACATCGCCGTCGGGCCCGACCAGCGGCCGCGGCATCTCGGCGACGGTGCCGACCGCGGACGCGGCGGTCCGCGGTCCGCTCCACGCGGAGGCCGCGTCGGCGCGCCGCAGCACCTGGAAGGAGCCGTTCAGGTCCTTGTACACCAGGTGGAGCGAGCCGTCCGGGGCGGAGCCCAGCGTGGGCAGCTCGTAGGAGGCGGTGATCATCTCCGGGGTCTGCCAGGCGAAGGTCTCGGCCGGCCGGGAACTGGTCATCACCCGGTACATCTCGCCCACCGACATCCAGTACGACACGACGAGCCCGCCCTGGCCGTCGAAGGCGATCTGCGGCCCGCCGACGTTGCCGTAGCGGGAGGTGCCCGCGTGCGTGGCGGCGTTGCTGACCTGCTCCGGCTCGGACCAGGTGCCCTCCGGGTACAGGAGGGAGGCGAACACCTCGCTGCGGGAGTTCGCGCTGCGGCCCCACACGGCGGCGACCACTCCGCCGGGCCTCACGGCGATGTCGGGCACGATGGAACTCGATACGTCGGTCGAGTCGAGCACGGTGGGCTGCGACCAGGCCGTCTGCCCGGCGGGCAGGACGGCGGAGAGGGTCCGCCAGCCCGTGCCGGTGCCGGTGTCGATCCACACCGCGACGACCGAGCCGTCCGGCCGGGCCGCGAGCCGGGCGTTGAAGGTCGTCCCGCCGATCTTGGCCCGGGTGCTCCAGGTGTCGCTGTTCGCGGGCCGCCGGGCCGCGTAGAGGTTGCCGGTGACCGTCTCGGTCCACACGGCGACGGCGGTGCCGTCCGCGGTGACGACGACGTCCCGGACCTCGGACTTGGTCATGCTGAGCGTCTTCGCGCCGGTCCACGGCGGCAGCACGGGCGCCGCCGCGGCCGGTGTGGCCGGGAGCGTGGCGCCCGCGAGCGCGAGCGAGACGGCGACGAGTGCGGTGGCCGTCGCGCGACGGCGCGACGGCAGGGCTGATCTGCCCATGCGTGATGATCCCTCCCCGTTGAGGGGCGTTTCGCCCCCTGACGGGCACCTTAAGGGGCAGGTGAGGGAATCGTGAAGGTGTTTGATCGCGTGGCGGACGGGACAGGCGAAGAAATTTCCGATTCAACGGCAACCCCCCACGGGGCGGCGGCCACTGACAGGACGTAAGCCCGTTCCTCCCGTAAGGATCCCCCGTGGCAGCTCCCGCTCACCGCCGGTCCCTCCGCGCCCGCCGCACCCTCGTCGTCTCCGCCGCCGTCGTGGCCGCCGGGGTCGGCGCCGGTGTCGTCGTGATGAACGCGAACGCCACCGCCGTGGACGTGTACCACCAGACGCTCGCCGCCAAGGACGGCTGGGCCTCCTCCGGCACGGGCACCACCGGTGGCACCAAGGCCGACGCCGCGCACACCTTCACCGTCTCCACCCGCGCCCAGCTGGTGAAGGCGCTGGGGTCGGCGTCCGACACCACCCCGCGGATCATCAAGGTCAAGGGCACCATCGACGCCAACACCGACGACTCCGGCAAGAAGCTGACCTGCGCCGACTACGCGTCGGGCACCGGCTACTCGCTCTCGGCGTACCTCAAGGCGTACGACCCCGCCACCTACGGCACGTCGAAGCTGCCCTCCGGCACCCAGGAGAAGGCCCGCGCCGCCGCCCAGACCAAGCAGGCGAAGAACATCGTCTTCAAGGTCCCCGCCAACACCACCGTCGTGGGCGTGCCCGGCACGAAGGCCGGCATCTCCGGCGGCATGCTCCAGATCCAGAACGTGGACAACGTCATCGTCCGCAACCTGACCTTCGCCGCCACCGAGGACTGCTTCCCCCAGTGGGACCCGACCGACGGCGACGACGGCAACTGGAACTCCAACTACGACTCGGTCACGCTGCGCGGCGCCACCCATGTCTGGGCCGACCACAACACGTTCACCGACGCGCCCCACCTGGACAGCGCCAACCCGAAGTACTACGGCCGCGAGTACCAGATCCACGACGGCGCCCTCGACATCACCAAGAGCTCCGACCTGGTCACCGTCTCCCGCAACCAGTTCACCAACCACGACAAGACGATGCTGATCGGCAGCAGCGACAGCGAGCCCAGCGGCAAGCTGCGCGTGTCCATCCACCACAACATCTGGAAGGGCATCGTCCAGCGCGCCCCGCTGGCCCGGGTCGGCCAGGTGCACATTTACAACAACTACTACGACGTCACGACCCTCAACGGCTACGCGACGCAGTACAGCATCAACTCCCGGGCCAAGGCGCAGGTCGTCGCCGAGAACAACTACTGGAAGGTCCCGGCGGGCGGGAAGGTCGCCAAGCTGCTCAGCGGCGACGGCACCGGCTCCGTCAAGGGCTCCGGCAACCTCGTCAACGGCACGGTGACCGACCTCGTCGCCGCGTACAACGCCGCGTCGTCGAAGGACCTCAGGACGACCGTCAACTGGACCCCGGCCCTCACCACCGGCCTGGAGTCCTCGGCGAAGAACCTGCCCACGTCGCTCGCGACCACCACGGGCGCGGGCGTCCTGACGGCGTCCTGACCGCCCCGCACGGCCGGCGGCCCGGTGCCCACCTCTCCCGGGCCGTCGGCGGTCACTTTGCCGCTGACGCCGTCATACGGGGACCGGACCGGTCACGTGTCGTACGAGCCGTCCCACGGTTCGCCGAAGCCGAGACGGTCCGGGTAGAGCTCGGCCCAGGATTCGGGTTCGCCGTCGTCGTCCTTGTCCTCGCGGATCACCAGGCCGAACAGCACGCCCTCGTAGGTCAGCCGGAACGGGCGGATCGCGATGTCCGTGTACGAGCGGCGGGGCAGGCTGCGCAGCAGGGTCGCCAGCCGGACGCGGGCGCGGGTGAGGACCGAGTTCTCGCCGTACGGGTCGCGCTGCTGCTCGGCCCACGTGCCGGCGCACCAGATGTCCGAGTCGCGGTAGTGCCCGTCGGCGTCGAAGGTGTGCAGCACGGTGTAGAGGCGTTTGTGCTCTTCCCAGCCCTCGTCGGGACGGAACCCTTCGGGGAAGGCGTACGTGACCGACGCGAGGAACTGGCCGTCGGCGTACCGCCCGATGGACTCGGTGCGGTGCTTCGGCTCGTAGGCGATCGGGATGACGGGGGGGACTGCCATGGCGGGAACCATACGGCTTGGCGAGAACCCGCTGAAGCCGGGGGGAACCTCTACGGCTCTTCCGTTACGTCCTCGCCCTCACGGCTGCTCCTCCGGACACCGGTGCGGTGTCCGGAGGAGGCCGGGAGCCGTCAGCCCTCGGTGCCGCCGAAGCGCTCCTTGTACGTCTCCAGGTCCTCGTCCGTGAGCTTCGCGAACAGGACCGGCGGGACGGTGAAGGGGGTGCCGGCGGGGACGGAGGCGAGGGCGCGGGCCTCGTCGGCCGTGACCCAGGCCGCCGTGTCGTCACCGAGGGAGAAGGCCTCGCGCATGGTCTTCGCCGTCGACGGGATGAAGGGCTCCGACACCACCGCGTACAGGTGGATCAGGTTCATCGCCGTACGGAGGGTGAGGGCCGCGCCGTCCTTGTCCGTCTTGATCTCCAGCCAGGGGGCCTTTTCCTCGAGGTAGGAGTTGCCCGCGGACCACAGGGCGCGCAGGGCGGCGGCCGCCTTGCGGAACTGGAGGGCCTCCATCTGCGTCTCGTACTCGGCCAGCAGCTCGGCGATCTGCCCACCCAGCTTCGCCTCGGCCTCACCGGCCGCGTTGCCCGCCGGGACCTCCTCGCCGAAGCGCTTCTTGGAGAAGGACAGCACGCGGTTGACGAAGTTGCCCAGGGTGTCGGCGAGGTCCTTGTTGACCGTCGCCGTGAAGTGCTCCCAGGTGAACGACGAGTCGTCCGACTCGGGCGCGTTGGCGATCAGGAAGTAGCGCCAGTAGTCGGCCGGGAGGATGTCCAGGGCCTGGTCGGTGAAGACACCCCGCTTCTGCGAGGTGGAGAACTTCCCGCCGTAGTACGTCAGCCAGTTGAAGGCCTTGACGTAGTCGACCATCTTCCACGGCTCGCGCACGCCGAGCTCGGTGGCCGGGAACATGACGGTGTGGAAGGGCACGTTGTCCTTCGCCATGAACTCCGTGTAGCGGACGTCGTCGGCGGACTCGTACCACCACGACTTCCAGTCCCGGTTCTCCGGGTCCTGGGCCGCCCACTCCTTCGTCGCGCCGATGTACTCGATCGGGGCGTCGAACCAGACGTAGAAGACCTTGCCCTCGGCGGCCAGCTCCGGCCAGGTGTCGGCCGGGACCGGGACGCCCCAGTCCAGGTCACGCGTGATCGCGCGGTCGTGCAGGCCCTCGTTCAGCCACTTGCGGGCGATGGAGGACGCCAGCTGCGGCCAGTCGTCCTCGTGCCGGGAGACCCACTCCTCGACCTCGTGCTGAAGCTTCGACTGGAGGAGGAAGAGGTGCTTGGTCTCGCGGACCTCCAGGTCCGTGGAGCCCGAGATCGCGGAGCGCGGGTTGATCAGGTCCGTGGGGTCCAGCACACGGGTGCAGTTCTCGCACTGGTCGCCGCGGGCCTTGTCGTAGCCGCAGTGGGGGCAGGTGCCCTCGACATAGCGGTCCGGGAGGAAACGGCCGTCGGCGGGCGAGTACACCTGGCGGATGGCGCGCTCTTCGATGAAGCCGTTCTCGTTCAGCCTGCGGGCGAAGTGCTGGGTGATCTCCCGGTTCTCGGGGGACGAGCTGCGGCCGAAGTAGTCGAACGCCAGCGCGAAGCCGTCGTAGACCGCCTTCTGCGCGTCGTGCGCCTGCGCGCAGAACTCGTCGACCGGGAGACCCTGCTCCTTCGCGGCCAGCTCGGCGGGGGTGCCGTGCTCGTCCGTGGCGCAGATGTACAGCACGTCGTGGCCACGCTGGCGGAGGTACCGGGAGTACACGTCCGCCGGGAGCATGGACCCCACCATGTTGCCCAGGTGCTTGATCCCGTTGATGTACGGAAGGGCGCTGGTGATGAGGTGTCGAGCCATGGTGGCTGCTCCCGGGTCGGTCGTTCTGCGGTGGTCGTGCTTGCGAACCTTGAAATCGTAGCCGACATGTGTATGCCGCCCGCCTCCCGTTTTACGGGGTGAGAGGCGGGCGGCAGGGGATGGCGCTGCGCGGCTACGCGGGGTGACCGGCGGTCGTGCGGACTACGGCCGCCAGTTCGCCAGGACGCCCTCGTACAGCTCGGCGTCCGTGAGCTCGCGCGGGGCGGGGCCCGCGTGGAAGAAGGACGCGTTCGCGGTCTTCAGCTTGCGGAGGTAGTCGAAGGCCTTGTTGTCGTGCTCACCGAAGGCGACGAAGGAGAAGAACACGGTGGGGTGGTTCTTCGCGGCGTCCGTGAGGGACTGGGTGGCCGGGGTCTTGGCGTCCGGGGCGCCGTCCGTCTGGAACACCACCAGGGCGGGGCCCTGGGCGTCCTTCGACTTCTCGTGGTGGCTCACGACGGCCTCGACGGCGACGTGGTAGCTGGTACGGCCCATGCGGCCCAGGCCGGCGTGCAGGTCGTCGATCCTGTTCTCGGGGTCCGTGAGGGTCAGGTCGGCGGTGCCGTCGACCTCCGTCGAGAAGAAGACGACGTGGACCGTGGCCTCCGGGTCCAGGTGGGCGGCGAGGGCCAGGGTCTGGTCGGCCAGAGCCTGCGCGGAGCCGTCCTTGTAGTACGGGCGCATGGACGCGGAGCGGTCGAGGACCAGGTAGACGGACGCCCGGGTGCCGGTGAGGCCCGCCTTTTCGAGGGCGGCGGTCGCTGCGGCGGTCGCTGTCGCGGGCGCTGCGGCGGTCGCTGCCGCGGGCTCGGTGGGCTGCGAAGCGGCCTCGGCTTCGCCTTCGGCCTGGTCGTTCCCACCCGCACCACCCGTGCGGGTTTCGTCGTCGGGTGCGGGTGGCCCCTGCGGGGCTGCCTCGCCGTCGGCGGCCGCGGGTTCGATCGGCTCCGCCTCGGCCGTCGGCTCCACCTCGGGCTCGGCGGCGGCTTCGGGCTCGGCCTCGGCGACCGGCTCGGGCTCCGCTTCGACGACGGGCTCGGGCTCGGCGGCGGCCTCAGGCTCGGCGACGGGCTCAGCCTCGGCGGCAGCTTCGGCCTCGACCTCGGCGACCGGCTCCGGCTCTGCCTCGGCGACGGGCTCGGCGACCGGCTCCGGCTCCGCTTCGATGACGGGCTCGGCCTCCGCGACGGGCTCAGCCTCAGCCTCGGCCTCGGCCTCGGGCTCGGCGACGGGCTCTGCCTCGGGCTCCGGCTCGACCTCGACCACAGCCTCGGCGATCGGCTCAGCCTCGATCTCGGCGGCCGGCTCGGGCTCCGCTTCGACCTCGGGCTCCGGCTCGGCGGCGGCCTCGGGCTCGGCGACGGGCTCAGCCTCGGCGGCAGCTTCGGCCTCGGCCTCGGCGACCGGCTCGGGCTCAGCGGCAGGCGCGACCTCGGCCACGGGTTCGGCCTCGGCGACCGACTCCGGCTCAGCCTCGACCTCGACCTCGGCGACCGACTCCGGCTCTGCCTCAGCCGCAGGCGCGACCTCGACCTCGGCGACCGGCTCCGCTTCGACGACGGGCTCCGGCTCGGCGGCGGCCTCGGGCTCGGCGACGGACTCAGCCTCGGCCTCGGCCACCGGCTCGGCCTCGACCTCGGCCTCGGGCTCGGGCTCAGCGACAGCCTCGGCCTCAGCCACGGGCTCAGCCTCAGCCACCGGCGCGGCTGCCTCCGCCTCCGCAGGCGTCGGCTTCGGGACCGTGATGTTGTCGAAGGCCGCTGCGACCAGGTCGTGTTCCTCGGTGGATTCCGAGCGGGGCTCGGGGACCTTGGGGGTGGTCGGCTCGGGGGCCGGGGTCGTCGGTGTCTGTCCCTGGGCAGGGACATGGTCGGCCGTCGGCGTCTGTCCCTGCGCAGGGACCTGTTCCGCCGTCGGAGTGTGCCCCTGCGAAGGGACCTGTTCCGCGCCTTCCGCCTCGGTGCGCTCCTTGCGTGAGCGGCCGAAAGCGTTCCGAAGGCGAGTGAGAATGCCCATGCGCGCAACCCTTCGCGTGAGTTGAAGCCCGTCAATCCCTGGCCAGGACGGACACGTAAGGTTAGCGGCCCCACGTGGCGATCTTGGGCAGGGGTGAGTAAGGGGAAGAGGGGTGTGTCAACACCGCCTCTCGGCCTTGTCCGGCGCAAGCCCAACACCCTTGTCGAAGCCGGGGATTCACCCGTCGTTCATCCGTCCGCTGCGCTTCCGCACATACGTCCCCCTACCGTCACGCTCACACCAAGGGCACGCAAGGGGAGATTAAAGGTGCGCAAGCTGCTTCCGCTCATCGGAACGCCGTCCGGGTCGCATCCCGGCGGACGCTCCGCAATGACCTGCCGTTTCCGCTGTGGCGACGCCTGCTTCCACGAGGTGCCCAACACCAGCGACAACGAGTACGTCGGCGACGTGATCGCCGGTGCCCTGTCCCGCCGCACGATGATGAGGGCCGCGGCCGTCGTCACCGTCGCGGCGGCGGCCGGAACCGGTGCCGCGCTGCCCGCCGCCGCCGCACCGCAGGCCACGTCCAAGAAACCCGCCGGGGAGAAGAGTGCCGCCCGCGGCCTGCGCTACTCCTCCGTCGCGCCGAACACCGCCGACGCAGTGACCGTTCCGGACGGATACCGGCAGAATGTCGTGATCCGGTGGGGTGAGCCCATTCTGCGCGGGGCGCCGGCGTTCGACCCGGAGAACCAGACCGCGGCGGCCCAGGCCGGCCAGTTCGGCTACAACAACGACTTCCTCGCGCTGCTGCCGCTCCCGGGCGAGTGCCGGCGCCAGCTCCTGGTCGCCAACCACGAGTACACCGACGAGGTGCTGATGTTCCGCGGCTACGACGCCGCGAACCCCACCCGGGAACAGGTGGAGATCGCCTGGGCGGCGCACGGCCTGGGCGCCGTCGTCGTGGAGGAGGACCGCAGGACGGGTGCGCTGACCGCCGTCCCGCGCCACCACCTGAACCGGCGTGTCACCGCCACCACCGAGTTCCGGCTGACCGGGCCCGCCGCCGGATCCCCCCTGCTCAGGACCTCCGCCGACCCGACCGGCCGCAAGGTGCTCGGCACGCTCAACAACTGCTCCGGCGGCACCACCCCGTGGGGCACCACCCTCCACGGCGAGGAGAACTTCAACCAGTACTTCGCCAACAGCAGCCGCGCCACCGACAAGCGGTACGGCATCGGCACCGGGGCCACCGAGCGCAAGTGGGAGCGTTTCGACAAGCGCTTCGACGTCGCCCAGGAGCCGAACGAGGTGCACCGTTTCGGGTACGTCGTCGAGTTCGACCCGTACGACCCGTCCTCCACGCCCCGTAAGCACACCGCTCTCGGGCGCTTCAAGCACGAGGCCGCGACCGTGCGGCTGACCGAGGACGGCCGTCCGGTCGTCTACTCCGGTGACGACGAGCGGTTCGACTACTTCTACAAGTTCGTCGGCACCAAGCGCATGCGGAAGGGCTCCTCCCGGGCCGTGCGCGAGCACAACCTCTCGCTGCTCGACGAGGGCACCCTGTATGTCGCCCGGCTCACCGGTGACTCCCCCGCCCTGGAGATCGACGGCACCGGCAAGCTGCCCGCCGACGGTGAGTTCGACGGCAGCGGCGAGTGGATCCCGCTGGCCACGGCCGGCGCCGACGGCGCGGTCTCGCACGTCGAGGGGATGACGGCGGACGAGGTGTTCGTCTTCACGCGGCTGGCCGGTGACAAGGTCGGCGCGACGAAGATGGACCGGCCCGAGGACATCCAGCCCTCGCCGGTCACCGGCAAGGTGTACGTCGCCCTCACCAACAACAGCAACCGCGGTGTCGGTGCGAACGCCAAGGCCGACGAGGCGAACCCGCGCAACGCCAACAAGCACGGGCACATCCTGGAGCTGACCGAGCGCTGGAACCGGCCGGAGAGCAAGACCTTCGCCTGGTCGCTGTTCCTCGTCGCCGGCGACCCGAACGACCCGGCGACCTACTTCGCCGGGTTCCCCAAGGACGACGTCAGCCCGATCTCCTGCCCGGACAACGTGGCGTTCGACCCGTACGGCAACCTGTGGATCTCCACCGACGGCTCGCAGCTGGGCTCGCACGACGGGCTCTTCGGTGTGGCCACGCGCGGTCCGCGGCGCGGTGAGCTGAAGCAGTTCCTGACCGTGCCGAAGGGTGCCGAGACCTGCGGTCCGATCATCCAGGACCGGCGTGTGCTGGTGGCCGTGCAGCACCCGGGCGAGATCGACGGGGCGTCCGTGGAGAAGCCGGCGAGCACCTGGCCGGACGGGCCCGGCAAGATCGTCCGCCCCGCGGTCGTGGCGGTGTGGCGTGCGGACGGCGACGACATCGGCGTCTGACACCCCCTGGGTCACCCCCTGGGGGCGTCTCCCCTAGGGGGAACCCGGTCGGTCCGATCCCGGTGAGGCGATCGCCCTCGCCGCCGCGACCTCCTGGCGCAGGGGTTCCAGGACGCTGTCCGGCGGGCCCGTGAGGTCCGTGCGGACGGGGTAGAGGACCTCGGTGTCCCGCAGGCCCTCGGCCAGTTCCCGGAGCTGGAGGGCGATATGGGCGACCTCCCGCTGCGACGGCGGCCCGGCTCCGTGCTTGACGCGGACCCGGGCCGCCGTCGTCACGTCCACGATCCGTTCCACGGCGACGACCAGCGGCCACCAGGCGGCGGCCCGGCGTCCGGTGGGCGGCGGTTCCGTCAGGGCGCGCTGGAACTCCGTGCGGACCACGGAGAGGTCGCGGTAGAGGCGGCGGCGCATCCGGGCCCGGGCGGCGGGGACGACGTCCGGGCCGAACGCCGCCTCGACATAGCGGGAGGCGTCGGCGACGGCGTCCGCGAGCCGGGCGCCGACGCGGGTGTGCCAGCTCTCGGGCCAGAGCAGATAGCCCACGGTCAGCACGATCGCGCAGCCGATCAGGGAGTCCACCAGGCGGGGCAGCAGCAGGCCGGTGCCCTGGTGGTTGAGCGTGTCCGACAGCAGCAGGATCACCGGGGTGATGGCGGCCGTCTGGTAGCCGTAGCCGCGCGGGGTGAGCGCGGGGACGAGCGGTGCGAGCAGGAGCATGACGGCCACGTCCCACCAGCCGCGGGGCACCTCGGAGAGGACGGCCGCCGCGACCACCAGGCCGGCGACCGTGCCGAGGGCCCGCAGCAGGGCGCGGGAGAACACCGAGCCGAAGTCGGGCTTGAGGACGAAGGTGATCGTCAGGGCCACCCAGTAGGAGCGGGGGACGGGCACGGTCGACACCAGGGTCTGGGCGAGTCCGATGCACAGGGCCAGGCGCAGGCCGTACCGCCAGGACGCGGCGGACAGGGCGGCGCCCCGGGTGGCGCGGGCGGTGCGGACGCGCAGGGCGGCGGGGCGGCCGAGGCGGTCGTCGATGCCGTGGCCGTCGACGTCGGGGGAGGCCACGACCTCGGCGGCGTGGCGCAGGGCGTGGTCGACGGCGCGCGCGGCCTCCCCGGCCGGGTCGGGGAGCTTCAGGCCGATGGGGCCGGTGTAGCCGGTCTCGACCGCCTGGGCGAGGTGGTGGACGGCTTCGGGGACCTGCGGCGGGAGCGGCCGGCCGCTGAGGTGGGCGGCGGGGGCGGCCTCGACGACCGGGGTGATCGCGTTCAGCTGGGCCAGCAGCCGGGTCAGTTCGGCGCTGCGGCCGTGGTGGCGGGCGCGGTGGGCGAGGACGAGGTCGTAGGACTCGTTGAGGGACTGGGTGACGGTGTGCCGGGCGTTCTCGTAGGCGCCGGGGGCGTCGCTGCCGCAGGCGGCGAGCAGGTCGGCGACCGTGCGGTAGGCGGCGGCGACGGCGGTGCGTTCGGGGACGCCGGAGCGCAGCGGCCAGGCGAGCAGGGCGAGGAGCAGCACGAGGAGTCCGCCGCCGGTCATCAGCAGCGGCGCCAGCCACCACGGTCCCGGCATGGGCAGGCCCGCGCCCACCACGGAGTTCAGCAGGAGCAGGAGTCCGGAGACGGAGGCCACGGCCCCGATGGTGGAGATCATCCCGGAGACCAGCGCGACGCCGGTGACGGCGGCGACGGCGAGCCAGCCGTGTCCGTGGACGGCCGCGCCGAGGGTGATGCCGACCGCGCCGAAGAGCTGGGGGATCGCGATGTTGAGGATCCGCATGCGGTAGGCGTCGGCGGTGTCGCCGATGACGCCGGAGAGGGCGCCCATGGAGGCGAGGGCGCCGTAGTCGGGCCGGCCGGCGGCGAGGCCGATCGCCAGGGGCAGGGTCATGGCGACGGCGGCGCGGGCGACGGCGGGCCGGTTGACGCGTGACCGCTGGGGCCGGAGGTTCCGCACCAGCCAGTCGGGAGGGGTGAGGCCGATGGGGAACTCGCGGGACATGGGCTCATTATGGGCGCCGCCCGCGACGGCTATCGGGGCTGGTGCAGGGTGAGGTCGACGAGCAGGGAGCGGTGGTCGGTGCCGGCCAGGTCGAGGAAGCGGGCGCGGCTCGCGGAGAACTCCTTCGAGACGAGCACATGGTCGATCTGGGCGCCGAAGGCGGGGGTGGTGTCGCTGGGCCAGCTCGGTTCGCGGCCCTCGCCGGCCAGCCGGGCGGCGTCGCGCAGGCCGGTGTCGAGGATGCGGCGGAAGGCGGCGTGGTCCTGTGAGGCGTTGAAGTCCCCGGCGAGGACGAGGGGGCCGTCGTCGTGCCGGTCGGCGAAGGCGCGCAGCCGTCCCAGCTCTTCCTTCCACAGGGAGACCTGGCGGGGCAGCGGGGGTTTGGGGTGGGCGAGCTGGAGCCGGACGGGGTGTCCGTCGACGTCGGCGACCGCTCCGGGCATGCCCATCTTCCCGGGGACGCCGGCGGTGGCGGTGAGGGGGAAGCGGCTGAGGACGATCGAGCCGACGGAGGTGTCCCCCTCGACCGCCCGCCGGTACGGGTAGGCGGCGCCGACCTCGCGTTTCAGCCGGGCCTGGCAGGTGTACTCGCACTCCTCGACGAACACGATGTCCGGTCGGTCGCGCCGGATGACGGGGATCAGGGAGCCGGTGGCCCAGCCGAACTCCACGTTGGAGGTGAGGACGCGCAGCCGGGCGAGGGCCGGTCCGCCGGGCTCGCCGCCCGGTCCGTACGGCCTGAGGAACCAGGCGAGCAGGCCGAGGACGACGACGCCCCAGATCAGCCCGGTCCACCAGCGGGTGAGCAGGGAGAGTGCCACGGCCGCCGCGGCGGGCACCAGCAGCCAGGGCAGGAAGGCCAGCAGTTGCGGTACGGGGGTGACGGCGTCGGTGTCGGCGGCCCGGCATCCGACGATCACGCTCACCGCGGCCAGCAGCAGCCCGGCGCACCCGGCGCCGAGCAGCCGCGCCCGGCCCGGCCGGGGCGGGTCAGCGGAACTCGCGGACGACCTCGATGCGCCCCACGATGTGCGCGTTGAACTCATCCAACTCCTCCGCCGGCACCCACAGCTCCAGGATGGTCTCTCCGCCGACCTGGCGCACCGGATACCGCTCCAGGAACTCCGTGTCGACCTCGAAGCGGGTGACGTGGCCGGAGCCGGAGGCGGGGACGTTCCAGTCCCGGGCGATACGGACCGCGTAGTCCTCGTCGAGGACCGGGTAGAAGATCGGCTGCTCGGGGAGGCGTGGCGGCCAGGCCGTCCACCCGGAGGCCTCGACCAGCGCCAGTTCCTCGGGTCCGGTGGGGCGCCAGAGGGTCGTCGTCTTCCTGCTCATGGACGGGACGGTAGCGGCGCGGGCGCGTGGCGGCGAAGGGATTACCGGGCGGCGTCCACCCGTGCCAGGAACGTCCCCAGTGCGGCGTTGAACCGCTGCGGGCGTTCCAGGTTGGGCAGGTGGGCGGCGCCGTCGATCACGCACAGGGTGGAGTCGGGGAGGGCGGCGTGCATGGCCTCGGCGTCGGAGACCGGGGTGAACGTGTCGTCGGCGCCGACCACGACGAGGGCGGGGACGGTGACCCGGGTCAGCAGGGCGCGGTAGTCGGGGCGTTCGGCGCGGCCGAGGAGGGCGGACGCGGCGCCCTCGGGCGAGGTGGCCGTCATCATGCGGTGGACGTGCGCCTTGACCTCGGGGGCGGCGTACGGCGCGACCATCTTCTCCAGCACCTCGTCGGCGTAGCCGCGCAGGCCTTCCGACAGCAGCCGGTCGGCGGTCTCCCGCCGGGCGGTCTTCCCGGCGGGGGTCTCGGCGGCGGGGAAGGTGTCGGCGAGGACGAGTCCGCGGACGCGGTCGCCGAAGCGGTCGTAGCACTCCATGGCGATCTGGCCGCCCATGGAGAGTCCGGCCAGGACGAAGGTGTCCACCCCGAGCGCGTCGAGCAGTTCCCGGATGTCCTCGGCGAAGCGGGAGAGGGGGGTCACGCCCAGGTGGACGGGGGAGGCGCCGTAGCCGCGCAGGTCGGGGACGATCACTCGGCGTTCGGCGGAGAACGCCTCGGTCTGCGGGGTCCACATGGTGCGGTCGAAGGGGTGCCCGTGAACCAGAACCAGGGGGACGAGGGGGACGAGGGGAGCGAGGGGAGCGAGGGGCGCCGGTGTGGAATCCGGGCCTTTGTCCTCGTATGCGAGGAAGGGTGCCATGGCTGCGACCCTAGGTCGGCCCGACTTCTCGGTGCAATAAGATCTTTGCCCTCGGTGCAATCTCAGGGGGAGAGCCGTATGCGGGACTTCCGGGCCATCGCGGACCGTATCGCCGACGACATCACCGCCGGCCGTCTCCGTCCGGGCCAACGGCTGCCGCCGCAGCGCTGGTTCGCCCGCCGCCACGGCATCGCTCCCTCCACCGCCGGCCGGGTCTACGGCGAACTCGTGCGCCGGGGACTCGTGGTGGGCGAGGTCGGACGCGGCACCTTCGTCCGCGCCGCCGCCCCCGCGCCGCGCGGGCGCGCGCTGGTCGAGGCGGCGACCACCGCCCCCGTGAACCTGGAGCTGAACTACCCTTCCGCGCCGGGCCAGTCGGAGCTGCTCGCCCCCGCCCTCGCCGCCCTGCTCCGGCCCGACGCGCTCGCGCAGGCGATGCGTCCGGGAGCCGCGGACGGCACCGCCGACGCCCGCTCCGCCGTCGCCGGCCTGCTCGCCCTCCCGGGCTGGCGGCCCGACGCCGGCCGGCTGCTGTTCACCGGCAACGCCCGCCAGGCCATTGCCGCCGCCCTCGCCTCCCTGGTCCGCCCCGGCGGCCGGGTCGGCGTGGAGGAGCTGACGTATCCGCTGGTCAAGGAGATCACCGCACGGCTGGGGATCGTCCTGGTGCCCCTGGCGAGCGACGCGCGGGGCGTACGGCCGGACGCGCTCGCCGCCGCCCACCGTGCCGCCCCCCTCTCCGCCCTCTACCTCCAGCCGGCCCTGCACAACCCGATCTCGCTGGTCACCGGCGAAGGGCGGGTACGGGAACTCGCCGCCGCCGTCACCGGCCTGGGCGTCCCGGTCGTCGAGGACCGCATCTGGTCCTTCCTGCGGCCGGACGCCGTCCCGCTCGCCGCGCACGCCCCCGCGCTCACCCATGTCGTCGACGGGCTGTCCAAGCGGGTCGCGCCGGGGCTGACCGTCGGCTTCCTCGTCGTACCGGAGCACCGGGTCGAGGCCGTGGGGGCCGCCGTGCGCTCCGGCGGGTGGAGCGCGGCCCGGTTCGCGCTGGAGGCCGCCGTGCGCTGGATCGGCGACGGGACCGTGGCGACGCTCGTCGACCGGAAACGGGCGGACGCCGAACGCCGGCAGGCGATCCTCGCCGAGCACCTGGGCACGGCCGGCCTCCGCACCGGCCCGCGCGCCTACTTCGCCTGGTGGGAGCTGCCCGCGCCATGGCGGGCGGACACCTTCACCGCGGCCGCCGCCGCGCACGGCATCGCCGTCACCCCCGGCACCGCCTTCACCGTGGACCCGCACCGCACCCCGGACGCGGTCAGGCTCGGACTCGCGTCGGCTCCGGAGGCGGAACTGACGCGGGCGCTGCGGACGCTCGCCGCGGTCGCCGCGGCGGGGCCGTCCTGACGTACCCGGTGAGCCAGGCGGCCGCCGCGACCGTCAGGCCCAGCGTGAGCAGCAGCCAGGACGCGGTGCGCAGGGTGGTCGTCAGGGCGTCGTAGACGGCGGCCGCCGCCGGGCGGTGGGCCGGGTCGGCCAGGTCGTCGAGGGTGAGCCGGCGGCCGATCGCGACCGCGAGGCCGAGGAACGCGCCGCCCAGGGCGGTGCCCAGCGCGGTCGCCGTGAGCGCGCGGCGGCGGCAGGCGGCCACGGCGATCCCGGTGACGGCGAAGAGGACGGCCGCCGAGGGCAGCCAGAAACCGGCGAAGTCGAGCACGTGGTAGCCCTTCCTCAGGACGGCCAGTTCATGGGGCCGGACCAGCACCAGGGCGCGGTGCTCGACCGGGATGCTTTCGGCGAACGGTGCACGGTCGGCTGCCAGTTGACGCTTCAGGGGCGCCACGACGGCGGCCAGGTCGAGGGTGACGCGGCGGTCGCGGTCGTCGTGCAGCGCCCGCATCACGGCGGTGTGCGCGGCCGTGTTGGCCGTGTCCCACGCGGTGCGGTAGGCGTGGGTGCCGGTGAAGGAGCGGACCGCGTCCCGTACGAGGACGCGGTCCAGGCCGGATGCGCGCGCCACCTCGTCACCGACCGTGTCCGCGACCACGTCCCGGACCGCGGGGTCGGAGGCGAGCGGCGCCATGGTGGTGACGTACCGTCCGGTGTCGGTCAGGCCGTACGCCGCCCAGGCCGCGAGGGTGCCGAACGGCACCAGCAGGCAGGCCAGGGCGATCAGGGCGGCCGAGAGGGCGGTCCGCGGGCTTCGGGACACGTTTTCAGGCAACAGCGGCCGGGCGGGCGCCGCGAGCGCTGCTGGGCCGGCCGGGTGCACGCCGCCACACCGGGCCGGAGCTGGGGTTTCCGGCCCTCCGGGCCGTCTCCGGTGGAGGGTTCACCCGAACGGGTGTTACCTGGTTCTGGGGAGAAGGAGGCCGATCATGCTCACCACTCCGGCCCTGCGGACTCTGGCCGCGGCCCTGCTCACCGGTGGCACCCTCGCCGCGACGGCGCTGGGCACCACCGCGGCGGTAGCTTCACCGACCTACACCGAAGGACACGGCAGCGGTGTCGACGGCCCGGTCCGGGGCACCGTCGTCTCCCGCACCGGACCTCGCCCTGCGGCAGGCACCCACCACCCACGCGCCGCTCGCCGGGCAGTTGCCGCCCGGCAGCCACGACCGTGTGCTGTGCATGGTCAAGGGACAGAGTGTCGACGGCAACCCGTACTGGTACTGGCTCGTCGGCGCCGAGGCCTGGGCGACCGCCGCGTTCGTCGACACCGGCGGTGCGCGCGTGCCCGCCTGCGCCGACCTCTTCCCGCAGTGGAAGCTGCTGGTCTCCGGCTCGTTCAGCATCTCGGGCTCGATCGAGTTGACCGTCTCCTAGAGACCTCGTCGGGCGGCCGGGAGTGGATACCCGCCGCCCGGTGAGTGGAGGGATGAGGGAACGCGTGGGCCCCGGCGTACAACGCCGGGGCCCACGTGGTGTCCTGACCGAGGAGACCGGGCTAGCGGATGCGATGTCCGGCCGCGTCCTCGTGGGTGTAGTAGCGGTAGAACAGCACCCCGAAGGTGCTCGCGCCGATCGCCAGGCCCATGGCCGCGGAGCGCTGGATGCTGGCGCCGGTCTCGCTGAAGAGGAAGCCGAACGCACAGCCCGCGAACGCCGCCCACATCAGGGCGTGCAGTTCACGCATCACGTGCGGGGCCAGGGCGTGGATGCCCATCCACAGCGCCGCGAACACGATCGCGCTCACGAAGCCGAGCAGGACGTTCCAGCCGGTGATGGGACCACCGGAGCGGTTGTTGGCCGCCACCCAGTAGCCGTAGATCAGGCCGAGCACGACAGGTACCGTCCACGACGCGATCCGGTGGGTCCGCTCGCTGAAGACGTCGGGTGTCCTGCTCGTCCGGTAGGGGGCCCGCACCGCGGGTGCCGCATGAGCCATGAGAGCACTCCTCTCTCCTCGTCCCCGTCCCTCCAGGGCACACCTGGGGGAAGGCGGTGGCAAGTCGGGTGCGGGCACGGTTCTCCGCCGGGTGCGCGGATGCGGGGCGTGCCGCACCGTGCTTCCCTGACGTCATGGAGGCCGGGGGCCACGACATGGAGGCCGCAGGCCACGAGCCGTACGACCGCAGCCCGCGGGCCCGGCGCCGGGACGTGCTGCAACGGCACCAGCTGTTGCGGTTCCGGGGCCGCAGCGTCACCTGGCTGGTGCCGCTGCTCACCCTCCTGGCCATCGCCTACGTCGACTACAACACCACCGGCGAGTTCCGGATCGTCTCCTGGTGCGTGTTCGTCTCCGCCATCGCCGCCGCGCTCTGCGGGCTGTGGACGACGGTCCTCTTCGCGGTGCTCGCACTGCTCACCTATCTCGGCGCGGACGCCGCCTGGCCCGACCAGTACCGGGCCGGACCGGCCGACTTCGTCCTCGTCCTGGTCGGCGGGATCCTCGCCGTGCTGGCCGCCGCGGTCCGGGTGCGCGGGGAGCGGCGGATGCTGCACATGATGGACATCGCCGAGACCACCCGCCGTACCGTGCTGCGCCCGCTGCCCCCCGTCTGGGGCGGTCTCGACCACGCGGCCGTGTATCTCGCCGCCGACGCGGTCGCCCGCGTGGGCGGCGACTTCTACGACATCCAGCCCGGCCCGCATGGCACCCGGGTGCTGCTCGGCGACGTCCAGGGCAAGGGGCTGGGCGCGGTGGAGGCGGCGGCCGCGCTGCTCGGCGCGTTCCGTGAGGCCGCGTACCACGAACCGGACCTCGCGACCGTCGCCGCCCGGCTGGAGACCCGGATACGCCGCCACCGGGTGCTCACGGTCGCGCTGGGCCGGGCCGACGGCGACCGGTTCGCCACGGCCCTGCTGCTGGGCTTCCCGCCGGGCGACCGGAGCACGGTGCAGATCGTGGGCTTCGGCCACGAACCGCCGCTCGCGGTCGGCACCCACGGGGTACGGCTCCTGCCGGCCGGGGACGGTCTGCCGCTCGGCCTCGGCGACCTCATCGGGCGGGCCGGTCCGCCCTCCGTGCTGCGGGTGACGGTCGACCCCGGTGAGACGCTGCTGCTGGTCACGGACGGGGTGACGGAGGCCCGGGACGGCACGGGGACGTTCTACCCGCTGGCCGAGCGCCTCGCGGCGGCGGTCGCCCGCGACCCCCGCAACGCCGAGCCCGCCCGCCTGGTCGCCCATGTCCGCGACGGCACCCTGCGGCACTGCCGGGGGCGGCTGGCCGACGACACGACGGTCTTCGCGGTCCGTACGACGGGGCGGCCCCCGGGGCCGGAGTCGCGACTGGGGTGACGGTCCCCGGTCCTCGCGCCCCGGGCCGGGGGCGAACGCCCCGAACGGGGATGTTTGCAGTCCTGGGGCACACCTTTGCAGCAGCAGCGGTTACCGTGCTGACGTACGTGATCGACAGGGGGAGGGACCATGCCCGGAACCGTGCTGCTGCTGGCGGCCTCGCCCGTGGGCAAGGGGTGTCTGGTGGACGCGGCGTCCGTCCTCCCCGTGCTCGCGGCCGTGCCGCCCGCGATACTGGCCGGCACCGACACCGCGAACGTCGTCGAGCTGGCCGATCCACTGGAACCGCAGGCCGTGCTCACCCGGCTGCGGGCCGCCGCGGCGGCACCCGGACCGCTGACGCTCTTCGTCACCGGCCAGCTCCAGCTGGACCGGCGCCAGCACCTGCCGCACCTGGCCCTGGCCAGGACCACCCCGTCGACCGTCCGCTACACCGGCCTGCCGTGGCACTGGCTGCGCGAGGAACTGCGGCTGCGTGCCCCGGGCACGACGACGCTGCTGGTGGACCTGCACGCCGACGCCGAGACCTGGGGATGGCTGCGCGGGCACGTGCTGGAGTGCGGGCCGGGGATCGCGGTGTACGGCCGGATCGCGCCGCCGCCGGGACGCCGTACGGTCGCGGTGCCCACGTACATGAAGGCGCTGGCGACGATACTGCGCAGCGGCGGCCGGCCGGCGGTGGAGCAGCTGCACCAGATGGCGTTGGCGCGGATCGCGGGGGAGGGGGAGGTGGGGGATCTGGTGCTGCACGGATTCCCGGCCACGGCGGTACTCACACCCGCGCACCGCGTGTCCTCCGTGCACCCTGCCCACCCCTCCGGCTCCGCGCCCCTCGCCCACCCCGCGCCCCCAGCACAGCCCGCGCCCTCCACGCACCCTGCCCTGCCCGTCCTGCCCGCCCCCGGCGGCCACCGCCCCCAGCCGCCCCTGCGGATCCCGCCGTCCTTCCAGACGCCCCGGCCCGCGCCGGACGGGCCGGGGGACGCGGTCCTCGATCCGCACGCCGCGATAGCCACCGCCGTCCGGGACGGCCGGCACGCCGACGCCGACGCGCTGGCCGCGCGGTGGGAGGGGACGGCCGCGGCCTCGCACGGGGTGGGGTCGGAGGCGGCGCTGCACTGGTCCGAGGTGCGGGCGGATCTCGCGATGTTCGCGGGGGACGCCGCGCGCAGCTGCCGGGCGTGGCTCGTGGTGGCGGCGGCCCGGCTGGCCGCCGGTCAGCCGGTCGACGCGCCCGCGGTGGAGGCGGCCGTGGACCGGGCGCACCACCAGTGGGGCCGGATCACCGATCCGTCCCGGGCCCGTGAGCTCGGCCCCGCGCTCGCGGAACTGCGCGGCCGCGTGCCGGGCCGCCGCCAGGGCGCCCTGGACCATGTCCACCGGCAGCTGCGCCAGTTGCAGACCCAGGGCTGACCTGCGGGACGGGTCCCGAAGGAGAGGCTCTAGCGGCCTTCGGCCTGCTGTACCGCCGGGGTCGCGGGGGACGTCTCCGTGGCGGGGGCCGGGCCCGTGTTGGCGGCGATGACCAGGGCGGCGGTGGCGAGGACGGCCGCGGTGAGGGCTCTGACGAAGGGTGTGGAGGGGCGTCCGGAACGTGCGGAGGGGGGTCCGGGCACGGCAACCTCGCAACGTCGGCGGGGACACGGCAACAACGATGTATTAAGCAAGCTTAATTCGCCGTTTAACCTATGGGCTGCGATAGTCCAACGGCAAGAGGCGTAGGGGGAGTTGGGGGAGTCGGGCGTGGGAGAACGGGACGAACCGGAAGTCATCGGACGACGCGTGCAGCGGCTGCGCGTCGAACAGGGCCTGACACAAAGGCAGTTGGCCGAACCGACCTACACCCCCGCCTACGTCTCCACCCTGGAGGCCGGCCGGGTGCGCCCCTCCGACGAGGCGCTCAAGCACATCGCCGAGCGGCTCGGCGTCGACTTCGAGGAGCTGGCCACCGGACGGTCGGCGAGGCTCGTCACCGACCTGCGGCTCCGGCTCACCGAGGCCCAGCGCGCCCTCGCCACCGGCGAGGCGGAGGACGCCGCCCTCCAGTACGCCGCGCTGCTCGCCGAGGCCCAGGAGAACCACCTGGCCGAGGAGGAGGCCACCGCGCTGCTCGGGCTCGGGGAGTGCGGGATCGACACCGGCGACCTGGAGGCCGCCCGGGACTGCTTCGAGCGGGCCGAGCGGCGGCTCGCCGACGCGCCCCTGCCCTGCCGCGTCCCCGCCCTGCGCGGCCGCGCCGTCGCCCACTACCTCGCCGGTGAACTCCGCTACGCCGTCTACCTCCTGGAGTCCACCCTCGACGAGCTGAACCGCGGCGGACTGCACGACCCCGACGCGCTCCTGCTGCTCTACGCCTCCGTCATCGGCCCGTACATGGACATGGGCGCCCAGGCCCGCGCCGCCCAGGCCGCCGAGTTCGCCCTCGCCCTCGCCCCCCAGGTCGGCGACCCGGCGCTCGTCGCCCGCATGCACCGCTCCGTCGCCCGCACCCTGCTCGCCGAGGGCCGGCTCGCCGAGGCCGACGCCTCCCTCGCCAAGGCCGCCGAGCTGTACCGCCAGCTCCAGCTGCGCACCGAACTCGCCAACTGCCACTGGATGCGCGGATACGTCTACGCGCAGAACGGCCAGTTGGAGCACGCCGAGGACGAGCTGCGGCAGGCCCAGGAGATGCTCGCCGCCACCCGCGCCACGCTCTACGGCAGCCAGGCCGCCGTCGAACTGGCCGACGTCCTGCACCGCCGGGGCAAGTCGGCGGAGGCCGCGGAACTGCTCCAGGGCGTCCTCGGCGACCTCTCCTCCGAGCGCGGTGCCGTGCACTCCGCCGCCGCCCACCGGCTGCTCGGCATCATCGCCGAGGACGCCCGGGACACGGAGGCCGCCGAGGAGCACTACGTCCGCGCCCTCAGCCTGCTGGAACGCGCCGGTGCCGCCGGCGACCTCGCCGACCTCTGCCGTCTCCTGGGCGACCTGCTGCGCCGCACGGGCCGTGTCGAGGCCGCCCTCGACGCCTACCGCACCGGCCTCGGCCACCGCACCGCCCCCGGCACCACCACCCTGGGCCCGGCCCCCGCCCAGCCCCCGCTCTAGAACCCCGACCGCCCCGGTCACAGCCGGCTCCCGGCCGGCGCCGGGCCGGTCCACAGCCGCCGTCGTTAGCGTCCCCGCGGAACCCGACCGACGGCGATGACGAGGGCGTACGTGGCGATGCGAAGGACTGTGGCCGACGGTCTGCGGTCCACCGTGCGCGCGCTGGTGTACGCGGTGCTCGGCGGGACGGCGCTGCTGGCCGTGGCCACCGTCGTCGCCGTGCTCGGGCCGGTGCTCGCGCTCGACCTGTACACCCCGGCCGTCGCCGCCTGGTGGACGGTCTTCACCGCCGTCGCCGTCCAGGGCGTGCCGTTCCTCCTCCTCGGCACGGTCGTCTCGGCGGCGATCGGCGCCTTCGTGCCCGAACGGGTCCTGCGGCGGCTGCTGCCCCGCAGTCCGGCGCTCGCCGTCCCCGTCGCCGGGGTCGCCGGCGCCGTCCTGCCCGGCTGCGAGTGCGCGTCCGTGCCGGTGGCCGGGAGCCTGATGCGGCGCGGGGTCGCCCCGGCCGCCGCCCTCGCCTTCCTCCTCTCGGCGCCCGCGATCAACCCCGTGGTGCTCGTCGCCACCTCCCTGGCCTTCCCCGGCCGGCCGGAGATGGTCCTCGCCCGGCTGCTCGCCTCGCTCGGCACGGCCGTGGTCATGGGCTGGCTCTGGGTCCGCTTCGGCCGCGAGAAGTGGCTGCGGATCCCGGGCCGCGACACCCCGCACACCACCGGCGTCCGCGCCTTCGCCGACGGCCTCCAGCACGACTTCCTGCACGCCGGCGGCTTCCTCGTGCTCGGCGCGGCGGCCGCGGCGACCTTCAACATCGCCGTCCCGCGTTCCGTCCTGGACGTCTTCACCGGCTCCCCGTGGCTCGCGGTGCCGCTGCTGGCGCTCCTTGCCGTCGTGCTCTGCGTGTGCAGCGAGGCCGACGCCTTCGTCGCCGCCTCCCTCAGCGCCTTCCCGGCCACCGCCCGGCTGGCGTTCATGGTGGTGGGCCCGATGGTCGACCTGAAACTCCTCGCCCTACAGGCCGGCACCTTCGGCCGCGCCTTCGCGGTCCGGTTCGCGTCCGCGACCTGGGTGGTGGCCGTGGCGTCCAGCGCGCTCGTGGGGTGGTGGCTGCTGTGAGGCGGTACGGCGGCGCGGTCCTGCTGCTCCTGACGGGAGCGGCGGTCCTGCGGATCACCGTCTTCGGCGAGCTGTACCTGCGCTATGTCCAGGCGGGCCTGCGGCCGTACCTGATCGTGTCCGGCGGCGCGCTGGTCCTGCTGGGCCTGGTGAGCCTGGCGACGACGGCCCTGCCCGGCCGGCGGGGCCGGCCCGATACCCCTCACGGCCACCCCGGTGCCCCCGATGACCACCCCGGGCACCACCACGGCCCCGCCGGCCCCCGTGTCGCCAGGCTGCTCACCCTCCCCGCGTTGGCCCTCCTCCTCTTCCCGCCCCCCGCCCTCGGCTCCTACAGCGCCGACCGCGAGGCCGCCCAGCGGGCCGCGCAGGGCGTCGGCACCTTCCCCGCGCTCCCCGCCGGGGACCCGGTCACCCTCACCGTCGGCGCGTACAGCTCCCGCGCGATCTACGACAGCGCCCGCTCCCTGAAGGGCCGTACGGTCCGCCTGACCGGTTTCGTCACGCACGGCGACGACGGCGCCTGGTACGTCACCCGCCTGCTCGTGACCTGCTGCGCCGCCGACGCCACCACCGCCAAGGTCGAGATCCGAGGCGTGGACGCGCCGCCCACCGACACCTGGGTCACCGTCACCGGCACCTGGCGCCCCAAGGGCACCCTCGGCTCCGACGCGGCCTGGCCGCCCCTGCTGGCCGCCACGACGGTCACCCGGGTGAGGCAGCCGGCGGATCCGTACGAGAAGCCGTGACCCGGTTCCCCCGGCGCCCGGCGGGTACCCGGCGGACGACAGGGAGCCGTGTGTCACCGGTGCCGGAGGTGATGACCGTGCGCGACCGGGTCGCCGAGGTGATCGCCGAGGAGACACGGGGATGCGACCCCGGCGAGGTGCCCGAGCGGATCTGCTCGGCCGCGGTACGGCTGCTGCCGGTGAGCGGCGCGAGCGTGTCGCTGCGCGGCGCCGGTATGCCCGTACCGCTGAGCGCGAGCGGTGAACGGGCCGCGTATCTGATGGAGATGCAGGTCACCCTGGGGGACGGCCCGTGCGTGGAGGCCGCGGAGACCGGGACGGCCGTCTTCGCCACCGATCTCGTGGGCGCCCGGGACACCTCCCGCTGGCCGGTGTACGCCCACCAGGCGGCCGCCGCCGGGGTACGGGCCGTGTACGCGCTGCCCCTGGGCGACGGCACGGTGTGCGTGGGCACGCTCGACCTCTACCGGGACGTCCCCGGAGCCCTGGCCGACGGCGAGGTGCGCACGGCGCGGTCCGTGGCCGACGTCATGACCGCCGCGCTGGTCGCCCTGCCGCACGGCGAGGAGAACGGCCCCGGCGGCGACGGACTCTGGCTGAGCCCGATGGCCATGGAGCACGACGAGGTCTACCAGGCCGTCGGCATGGTCATGGCCCAGCGCGGCGCCGGTGCCGAGGAGGCCCTGGACCTGCTGCGCGGCCACGCCTTCGCCCACGGCAGCACGGTGCTGGCCGTCTCCCACGAGGTGGTCACCCGCCGGCTGCGCATGGACCCCGACTGAGCGGGCACGGCCCGGCTCAGACCTGCACCCGCCCCTGCTTGCGGACGTCCGCCAGCCGTCGTACGCCGAGCTGGACGGCGACCTGGGTGGCCTCGTTCGGTACGTCGCCCAGGCCGCCGTTGGTCAGCGCGAACGCGTCCTCGCCGGCCCGGACGGCGGCCACGTCCAGGGCGAGGACGGTGGGCTCCCCGCCCGGGTTCTCCTCGGCCGTCGCCCAGATCGTCAGCGTCACCCTGAGGCCCTGCCGGGCGTTCCCCACCTCCGGCAGCGGCAGGTCCACGACCTGCACGTCCAGCACGGTGTCGTGCGGGGCCATGGCCGTGAACCGGCCGCACGTCCCCGGCAGCGCCCGCAGCCACGCCAGCGCCTTGTCGGCGTCGGCCGGGCGCCGGTCGGTGAGCTGGTAGCGCAGCTGGGCCCCGGTGTCGGGGTCGTCGAGCCCGACGACCGCGCGGGCCGGGGTGCCGAGCAGTTCGTCGGTGTACAGCGCGTCGAGCAGCTTCTGGCACTCGGGCACGGCGGTCGCCGCCTTCAGCAGCCCGTCCCGCCAGGTCGCGGCGCCGCGCGTCGGGGTCCAGGGGGCGCCGAGGTCGGTGTCGGTGATGAGCGCGGCCCGCGCCTGCGCCTCGGTGAGCACGGACGGGGCGGTCGGCGAGGCGGGCCGGTCGGGCGCGGCGCTGGAGCTGGCCGGGGCGGGCTCGGCGGTCGGCGGGTGCTCCAGCCCGAGGGTGGCACAGCCGGGGACGGCGCAGAGCAGCCCGAGGGCGACGGAGGCGGAGACGAGGAGGGGACGACGGCTCATCGGGACTGCCTCCTGGAACGCGTGCGGTCTGTTCGGCCTGTTCTCACGGCAACATCGCGGGTACGAGCCGACCAGCGCTGCGGGCCGTACGGGTTACCGGCGTTGATGCGGGCGGTGGAAATCGGGTCGTCCCCGGCCCGCTTCGGTTGCTACGGTCACCGCATGCAGCGCGCCCAGCCGTTCCTCACGACGACGCCGGAGACCGTCCCGGCGCGCTGATCCACGACGTGTTGTCGAAAGCCCCGGGGCGAGTGCCCCGGGGCTTTCGCGTGCCCCGGTCCGTCCTCGCCCCCGAACGAGGGAGACCACCGTGCACGACCACCGCCGCCTCGGCCGCGAGCTGGACCTGTTCGACACCGACCCCCTGATGGGTGCGGGCCTGCCCTACTGGCTGCCCGACGGCGCCCTGATCCGGCACACCCTGGAGGAGTACGTCCGCGACCTCGAACGCGCCGCCGGCTACCGGCACGTGTACTCGCCGGTCCTCGGCAAACGCGAGCTGTACGAGATCTCCGGTCACTGGGACCACTACAGCGACGACATGTTCCCGCCCATGGAGCCGGGCGGCCAGGGCTCGGAACAACTGGTGCTGCGTCCCAGCCTCTGCCCCCACCACGCCCTGATCTACCGCTCCCGCTCCCGCAGCTATCGCGAACTGCCGCTGCGGATCGCCGAGTTGGGTGCCATGTACCGCTCGGAGCCGTCCGGTGTGCTCGGTGGTCTCACCCGGGTGCGGGCCATCACCCTCAACGACGCGCACATCTTCTGCACCCTCGACCAGGCGGTGGCGGAGGCCCGTTCGGCCCTCGCGCTGATCGCCCGCGCCTACGCCGACCTGGGGATCCACGCCGTCCGCCACCGGCTCTCCCTGCCCGGCGAGGGCGGCAAGTACGTGGCCGACCCGGAGCTGTGGAGCCGGGCCGGCGCGCTGCTGCGGGAGGTCCTGGACGGTGCGGGTGTCGCGTACGAGGAGGCGGCGGGCGAGGCCGCGTTCTACGGTCCGAAGATCGACGTGCAGATCGTGGACCCGGCCGGACGGGAGGCCACCCTGTCCACCGTGCAGATCGACTTCCACCAGCCCGCCCGCTTCGGCCTGCACTACATCGGCGCGGACGGGGCGAGACACCGGCCGGTCATGGTGCACCGCAGTGTGATCGGCAGTGTGGAGCGGGCCGTCGCCCATCTGCTGGAGGAGCACGGCGGGGCGTTCCCGGCCTGGCTGGCGCCCGTTCAGCTGGCGGTGCTGCCGGTGTCGGAGGCGCAGGAGGAGGCCGCGGCGGACCTGGCCCGGCGGGCGGAGACGGCCGGTCTGCGGGTCCGGCTCGCGGACGCGGGCCAGGGCAGTCTCGGGGCGCGGGTGCGGGCGGCGCGGCTGGTCCCGTACCAGGCGGTGATCGGGGAGCGGGAGGCCGCGGCCGGGTCGGCGGCGGTACGTCTGCGGGACGGGCGGCGCCTTGGGGAACCGGCCGTCGGCGACCTGGTCCGGCGGATCGCCGCCCGGGTGGCGGCACGCGGCACTGAGCTGTGGGACTGAGCGGTGGGACCGGCCGAGGCCGCATAAGGTCGGCATGACGGCTCATGAGCGGCGCGGCAGGCAGAGCGAGTGCAGGCAGCAGGCAGCAGGCAGAGCAGAAGGAGTCACCAGGTGAGCGACGACCGGCCCATCCCTGTGATCATCGACTGCGACACGGGGGTCGACGACGCCCTCGCCCTCCTGTTCGCGGTACGCCACCCGGGCCTGGACCTGCGGGCGGTCACCTGCGTGGCGGGCAACACGGACGTGGACGGCGTCGTCCGCAACACGCTGACCGTCCTGGAGATCGCGGGTGCCGGGAACGTCCCGGTGGCCCGCGGGGCCGAACGCCCCCTGCTCGAACCGGCCCGCTCGGCCCGCCATGTGCACGGTGACGACGGCATGGGCGACATCCCCGGCCTCCCCGCCCCGACCGGCACCCCCGTGGAGGCGGACGCGGTCACGCTGCTGCGCCGGGAGATCCTCGCGTCGCCGCGTCCCGTCACGCTGATCCCCACGGCGCCGCTGACGAACATCGCCCTGCTCCTGCGCACCCATCCGGAGGTGGCCGGGAACATCGAGCGGATCGTGTTCATGGGCGGCGCGGTGGCCACCGGGAACGCCACGGCGGTCGCCGAGTTCAATGTGTGGCACGACCCGGAGGCGGCCGCGATCCTGCTGACCGCAGGGGTGCCGATCACCATGTACGGCCTGGACGTCTTCCAGCGGGTCGTCGTCCCCGGAACGGACGTGCGCAGGCTGCGCGCGAGCGCGGAACCGGGCGCCCGGCTGGCCGGCGAACTCCTCGCCCACCGCCCCTCCGCGCCCGACCCGGACGGCGACGACCCGCACGGCGGTCTCGGGGACGCGGGGGCGGTCTGCGCGGTGGCCGACCCGGCCGGCCTCACCACGGAGCTGCTCCCGGTCGAGGTCTCCCTCGCCGCCGGCCCGACCCGGGGCCAGACGGTCGTCGACCGCCGTCCGCGCCCCGGCGAGTCCGAACTGCACGGCGACACCAGGGAACGGCAACTGGTGGACGTGGCCCTGGACGTCGACGTCGACCGCTACGTGAAGCTGTACCTCGGGGCGGTCGAGGGGGTGTGAAGCGGAGCACCCCCGCGGGGTCCGGGGCTGAGCCCGGCCCCGGCGGGGGTGCTGTCGACCTGCCGCGTCGTGGGGCTAGGCGCGGGACGCCTTGCGGCGCCGGCCGGCGACGACGATCGCCGCCCCGCCGATCAGCAGCGCGGCCGCGCCACCGGCGATCACGGGAGTGCTGCTGTTCGCACCGGTCTCGGCGAGGTCGCCGCCGCCCCCGTTCGGGGTCGGCGCCGGGGCGTCGCTCGACTCGCTCGCGGACGGCGTCGGGGTGGCGGACTCCGACTCCGACTCGGAGGGGGTGTCCGACGGCGTGTCGGACGGCGTGTCCGCCGGCGGCTCCGAGGCCGGTGCCGAGGGCGACTCGTTGTCGTCGGCGGGCGGGGACGACGGCGGCTGCTCGTCGGCCGTGCAGTCCTTCGTCCCGCCGTTCCAGGCCGCGATCAGCTTGTCCTTGATGACCGGGCGGTCCGGTCCCTTGGGCAGGTTCCCGTGCTCGAACCCGTCCTTGGCGTCGAGCTCGCCGTCGAACTTCACGGCGCCGCGGTAGAGGTCGATCTGGGCGAAGCAGCCGGCGTCCGGCACGGCGATGTCGAGGGTGTCGGTCTGCCCCGGCTTCACGGTCACCGAGTCGAAGTCGATGAACACCTGCTCGCCGGAGGTGCCGAAGGTGGCGCCGTGGGCGAGGTAGGAGGCGAGGGACGCGGTGCAGGTGGACGCGTCACCGGCGGTGCGGACCGAGATGTGGACCTTGCCGTCCTCGGTCGGCTTGAGGTTCTGGTCGTCGACCCGCACGGAGTCGAAGAAGTTCTTGCCGTCGAGCGAGAACTGGCAGCGGTCGGTCCCCGTCTCGGTCCCGGCGCCGGTTCCCGGCTGGTACTGCCCGCCGGACTTCCAGCCGTCCCCACCGGGCGTACCGGTGTGGGCGAAGGCGCCGGAGGCGGCGGCGACGGAGGCGGCGCAGAGGGTGAGCGTCGCGGCGCCCGTCCCCAGCAGGCGGCGCACGGTGACACGTCTCGCTATGGACATGCGTATCCCATCTTGGCGAATGCCAGGGGTGATTGGTCAGATCACAGGAAACACGGGCCCCGTCGGTCACAGGCGCCACAGTGTGGGCCCATCGTCGTGTGGCTGACAGAGCGCTGTCAACCTGGGCTAAACCCTGGGGAGTTCAAACTTCCATCACAGCTTCGTCACGTGTGGAACGATTCCCTCCGCAGCGCGCGGATGTTCACTTTCCCGACGATCTGGACAGTCTTCTCCGCATGACCGACTTGTCACCCCACACCCCGGACTGGTGGCGCCAGGCCGTCGTCTACCAGGTCTACCCCCGCAGCTTCGCCGACGCCGACGGCGACGGGCTCGGCGACCTGCGCGGCATCACCGGCCGCCTCCCGCATCTGGCCGCCCTCGGCGTCGACGCGCTCTGGCTCAGCCCCTTCTACCCCTCCGAGCTCGCCGACGGCGGCTACGACATCGCCGACCACCGCGACGTCGACCCCCGTCTCGGCACCCTCGCCGACTTCGACGCGCTCGCCGCCGAGGCCCACCGCCTCGGCCTGAAGGTGATCGTCGACCTCGTCCCCAACCACACCTCCCACCGGCACGCCTGGTTCCGGGAGGCCCTGGCCGCCGGCCCCGGCTCCCCGGCCCGCGACCGCTATGTCTTCCGTGACGGCCGCGGCCCGGCCGGCGAGCACCCGCCCACCGACTGGCAGTCGGTCTTCGGCGGCAGCGCCTGGCAGCGCGTCCCGGACGGCCAGTGGTACCTCCACCTCTTCGCCCGCGAACAGCCCGACCTGAACTGGGACCACGAGGAGGTCCACGAGGACTTCCGCACCACCCTCCGCTTCTGGTCCGACCGCGGCGTGGACGGCTTCCGCGTCGACGTCGCCCACGCCCTCGCCAAGGACCTCGCCGCCCCGCTGCGCGACCTGGGCAGCCCGGAGCTGAGCGGCGAGGACGCCCTCACCCGCCTGCCCCCGGGCACCCACCCCTTCTACGACCGCGACGAGGTCCACGCGATCTACCGCGACTGGCGCCGCGTCCTCGACTCCTACTCCCCGCCCCGCACGGCGGTCGCCGAGGCCTGGGTGCCGGGCGCCCGCCGCGCCCTCTACGCTCGCCCCGACGAACTGAACCAGGCCTTCAACTTCGAGTATCTGCAAGCCCCGTGGGACGCGGACACGATCCGGCGGACCGTCACCGACTCCCTCGCCACGGCCCGCGCCGTCGGCGCGTCCGCCACCTGGGTCCTCTCCAACCACGACGTCGTACGCCATCCGTCCCGCCTGCGGCTCCCGGCCGGCACGGACGAGAACGCCTGGCTGCTGTCGGACGGCCGCACACCGCCCGTCGACGAGGAGGCAGGCCTGCGCCGCGCCCGCGCCGCCACCCTCCTGATGCTGGCGCTGCCGGGATCGTCGTACGTCTACCAGGGTGAGGAACTCGGGCTGCCCGAGGTCGCCGATCTGCGCGTCGAAGTCCTCCAGGACCCGCTGTGGGAGCAGACGGGCCGCACCCGCAAGGGCCGCGACGGCTGCCGGGTGCCGCTGCCGTGGACGACCACGGGACCCTCGTACGGCTTCGGCGCGGCCGGTGCCTGGCTGCCGCAGCCGCCGTCCTTCGCGCGGTACGCCGTCGAGGCGCAGGACGGCGTGCAGGGCTCCACCCTGGAGCTGTACCGCACGGCCCTGCGCCTGCGCCGCAAACTGCTCGACGGCGAGGAGCTGACCTGGGAGCCGGACACCCCGCCCGGGGTCCTGGCCTTCACCCGCTCCGACGCCTGGCGCTGTGTCACCAACCTGTCGGACGTGCCGGTGCCCCTGCCGCCCGGTGAGGTGCTGCTCGGCAGCGCCCCGCCGGACGAGGACGGACATCTGGCCCCGGACACGACCGTCTGGCTGGCCTGAGAAGGGGCCCTACTGCTGAGGTTGCCCGTTCACGGCGTCGCCGAGGTCCACCGGGGTGGCCGTGGCGGTCGGCGGCGGGGTCAGCACGACCTGCGGCTGACCGGCCGGAGGGGCCGGCGGGGTCAGGTCCGACTTGGGCAGCTTCGGCGGGGTGGTCTGCTGGAACAGCGTGCTGTCGAAGTCGACCAGACCGGTCTTCTCCATCACCGTGATGTGGTCGAGCACGGTGTCGTTGGCCTGGTCGGCCAGCGCGCGCACCAGCGAGTTCTTCGTCGTCGAGCGGACCTTCGCCACGGTGTTGAAGATCGAGCCGTGGGTCAGGCGCAGGATGTTGGCGAAGGTGACGTCGAACTGCTTGCCGCTCTCCGCCTTCAGCTGGGTGACGAAGCCCTCCTGCTGCGGACTGGCCACGTTCGGCAGGGTGATGTTCAGCATCGGCGCGATCTTGCGGCAGGTCGTGTCGAGTGCCGCGTGACCGTCGATCAGGTGCTCGCTGGCGGTCAGGACCGACTTGCTCTGCCCCTTCTGGAGACCGATCTGCCCGACCGGGTACTCCCACAGACCGGCCGCCCGCACCTTCACCACGAAGTCGCGGTCGCCTTCGGTCAGCGGCCCCCACTGGGTGTTGGCGATGACTCTGTCGGTCGAGGTCGAGACGGTGTCCAGTCCGAGCATCGACGGGTATGCGAGGGCAGCCAGTGTCAGTGACAGGGCTCCACCCACGAACAGGGTTCCCATCGTGTTCCGCGAAAGTGGCACCGTTCCTCCTGTGTCCGCTCGGGGAGTACGCCGGTGGAGGGTCCCCGGCTGGTCGGACTAGGGAGAAGTACGGACGCGGGGCTCGTGTGATTCACAGGGAATCGTAAAAATTTATGGGAACCGAGCGGGGTCGGACGAGGGGGGACCTGAAATGGCCAGATTGACGGACATCACGTACTACCCGGTGAAGGGGTGCGCGGGCGTCACGGTCACGGAGTCGGCGGTCACCCCCGCCGGACTCGTGGACGACCGCGGCTACGCGATCGTCGACGAGAAGGGCGACGTCCGCTGGCAGGGCGAGGACCCCCGGATGGCCCTCGTCGCCCCCGAACTGCTCGACGGCGAACTGACCCTGCGCGCACCGGGCCACGCACCGGTGCGGGCGGGGCACGACGACGTCGACGCCTGGCTCACCCACGTGCTGGGCCGGCCCAGCAGACTGGTCCGCCCGTCGGCCGGCCCTCCCGCCCGGCTGCACGTCGTGTCCACCGCGACCCTGGCCGCCCTCAACGCGAAGCTGGCCGAGCGCGGCGCCGGCCCCCTGCCCATGAACCGCTTCCGCCCCAACCTCGTGGTCGACGGCTGGGACACCCCGCACACGGAGGACGAGGCGCCCACGCTCACCGTCGCCGGCGCCGAACTCGCCTTCGCCGAGCGCACGGTCCGCTGCGCCGTCACCATGGTCGACCAGGAGACCGGCCGCAAGGCGGGCCCCGAGCCCCTGCGCACTCTCGCCGGCTACCGGCGGGCCGAGGGCGGGGTCGTTTTCGGCGCGTACTTCACGGTCCTGCGGCCGGGGAAGCTGTCGGTGGGGGACGAGGTGCGCGTGGGCCCCTGACGGGCCGCCCTCACCGCCCGCTCCTCGCGAACTCGCGCAGGAACAGCGCCTCCACCCGCGCCATGTGCTCGATCTCGCCCGGGTCGACGCTCTCGTCGGGCGCGTGGATCTGGCAGCGCGGCTCCTCCACCCCCATGAGGATGATCTCGGCGCGGGGAAAGGCGGAGGTCAGGACATTGCACAGGGGGATCGACCCGCCCTGGCCGAGGAACGCGAGCGGCTTGCCGTAGACCTCCCGCATCGCCGTGCCCAGCGCGGTGTACGCGGGCCCGTCGGTCGCGGCGCGGAACGGCGAGCCGGTGCCCTCCGGTTCCACGGTGACCCGGGCGCCCCAGGGCGCCGCCTCGGTGAGATGCCGGGTGAGGGCGGCGCGGGCGAGTTCCGCG
The DNA here is from genome assembly GCF_014648915.1 of Streptomyces phaeofaciens. Classification (GTDB taxonomy): domain Bacteria; phylum Actinomycetota; class Actinomycetes; order Streptomycetales; family Streptomycetaceae; genus Streptomyces; species Streptomyces phaeofaciens. The sequence goes on from NZ_BMSA01000021.1 coordinate 115,378, forward strand.
TCGGTGCCCGGCGGCACCCGCAGACCGACCCGGGCCCGTGCGGTGGCCGGCACGGCGGCCGCCGAGCCCACCACCGGCGGACAGTCGATGCCGAGGACGGTCACCGCGGGCCGCGCCCACAGCCGGTCGGCGACCGTGCCGTCGCCGGTGAGGGCGACACCGTCCAGTACCCCGGCGTCGGCCCGGAACCGCTCCTCGTCGTAGCCGGCGCCCTCCCAGGTGCCCTCGCAGTCCAGGCCGTCGATCCGGGTCGCGCCGGTCACCGGGTCGCGCAGCGTGGACAGCATCTGGACCAGGGCGGCGAGCGCGTCGGGCGCGGGCCCGCCGAACATGCCCGAGTGGACCTCGCCCGCCAGGGTGTCGACGGTGACGACGACATTGGCGAGGCCGCGCAGGGTGACGGTGGCCGTACCGGTGCCCACCTCGGCGTTGCCGGTGTCGCACACCAGCAGCGCGTCGGCGAGGAACTGCTCCGGGTGCTGCTTGACGTAGGCCTCCAGGCCGCCGGTGCCCTGCTCCTCGGAACCCTCCGCGACGAACTTCAGACCGACCGGGACGTCGTCGCCGAGGGCGCGCAGCGCGGTGAGGTGCATGACGATGTTGCCCTTGCAGTCGGCGGCGCCGCGCCCGTACCAGCGGCCGTCCTCCCGCTCGGTGAGGGTGAACGGGGGGCTGTTCCAGGCGGATTCGTCGAGCGGGGGCTGCACGTCGTAGTGGCAGTAGAGCAGGACGGTCGGCGCGCCGGGCGGGGGCGGCCGGTGGCCGAGGACGGCGTGGCTGCCGTCCGGGGTCTCGGCGAGGTGGACGTCCCTCAGGCCCACGCGGGTGAAGGCGTCGGCGACCCACTGCGCGGCCCGCAGGCACTCCTCGGGCGGGTACTGGCGCGGGTCGGCCACCGAGGGGATGGCGACGAGTTCGGCGAGGTCGGACTGTGCCTGGGGCATCAGCGCGGCGATCGTCTCGGCGAGCGGTGCGTCCGGGGTGCTCATGGCCGTCACCGCCTCACGGTGTCGTCGGTGTCCAGGTCGTCGAGCCGGTCCTGGAAGTCGTCGAGCTTGTCCGGGCAGTAGATCTGGAGGATCTTCGCCTCCGCCCGCAGTGCCTGGGTGTCGCCGATGACCGGCCGCTGGCCGACGAACGCGGCCCCGTTGGAGACGTTGATCTTCCACAGGGCCGACTTCAGGGCGCTGCCGGGGTCCTCGCAGACGCTGCCGCCGTCGGTGCCCAGGGTGCGGACGATGGTGTCGGTGTCGGGGCGCGGGTAGCCGGCGGCCACCGCCGCGTCGGCGAGCTGGTTCGCCTTGTCGGTGGCCTCGTTGGTCTTCCTGACGCTCGTGTAGTTGATGACGCCGATCACGGCGAGCGCGACGAGGAGGACGATCGCGCTGATGTAGATCCACTTGTGTTCGGAGGCGAACCGGGTGGGGCTCATTCCGCGTCACCGCCCTCCATGCGCCAGCTGGGCTTCCTGAACTTCAGGAACGCCCAGGGGATCAGCACGCCCAGGACCAGCAGGCCGCCGCCCACGAACGCGACGTAGGCGCCGACGCTGTTGCCGCCGAACTGCGAGGGCGGCACGAAGCCGATGACGAGTGCTGCGGCCGAGGCCAGCCAGCCGGTGACACAGACCAGGGTGAGGGCGGGGACGCGGTAGCCGCGCGGGTGGTCGGGCTGGTTCCTGCGCAGCCGTATCGCGGCCACGAACATCAGCAGGTAGACGATCAGGTACACCTGCGTGGTGATGGTCGAGAAGATCCAGTACACGCTGGAGACGCCGGGGATCAGCGCGTACATCAGCGCGATGACCGTGGTCACCACGCCCTGGGTGACCAGGATGTTCTGCTGGATGCCGTGCTTGTTGAGCTTCTGGAGGTAGGGCGGCAGATAGCCCTCGTTGCGGGAGATCTCCAGCAGGCCCTTGGAGGGCCCGGCCAGCCAGGTGAGCATGCCGGCCAGCGAGGCGGAGATCAGCATGACGGCGGCGATCGGGGTCATCCAGCCGATGTGGAAGTACGAGAAGAACGCCTCGAAGGCCTGCATCACACCGGCGGTCAGGCTGGTCTGGTCGGCCGGCACCACCCAGCTGATCGCCAGGGCCGGGAGGATGAAGATCAGCAGTACCAGGCCCATCGCCAGGAACATCGACTTCGGGTACTCCTTCGCCGGGTTCTTCAGCGAGGACACGTGCACGGCGTTCATCTCCATGCCGGAGTACGACAGGAAGTTGTTGACGATGAGCACGAGGCTGGCGAGGCCGGTCCACTGCGGCAGCAGATGGCTCGCGGTCATCGGGGCGGCGGAGGGGTTGCCCTGGGCGAGGAAGACCATGCCGAGGACGACGAGGATCGTGCCCGGCACCAGGGTGCCGATCACCAGCCCCCAGCTGGACAGCCCGGCCAGGGCCTTGGTGCCGCGCGAGGACACCCACACACCGGTCCAGTACAGCACCATGATCACGATCGCGGTGTAGACGCCGTTGGAGGCGAGGGCCGGGTTGATGACGTACGCGATCGTGCTGGCGACGAAGGCCAGCAGGCTCGGGTAGTAGAAGATCGTCATCGCGAACTGGCACCACACGGCGAGGAAGCCGAGCGGCTTCGACAGGCCCTCGCTCACCCAGCGGTAGACGCCGCCGTTCCAGCCGGAGGCGAGTTCCGCCGAGACCAGGGCGGTCGGCAGGAGGAACACGACCGCCGGGACGAGGTAGAGGAACACGCAGGCCAGGCCGTAGACGGCCATGGTGGGGGCGGCACGGAGGCTGGCGACCGAGGCGGTCGTCATCAGGGCGAGGGTGAGCCAGGTCAGCCGGGGGGCCGCGACCGCTCTGACGGCGGGTCTCGCCACCTCGTGCGGCCCGTCGGCGGGTATGTCCATCGATGCCATGTGCCCTCCCCTGGGGAGCCGTCGTCTCTGTGGCCAGGGTGTGGGGGACGAGGGCGGGGCGCAGGGCGGGTGGGCCCTTCGGGTGACGGGTGGCGGGCTCAGGCCATCCAGAAGAAGACGGCCGTCATCCGCTTTTCCTCCAGTGTGGTGCCGCAGTAACCGGTCGCGCTGTGCACGAGGTTGGCGTGGTAGAGGAGCAGCCGGTTGTGCCGGTGGGGCACGCGGACGTCCTCCTCGAAGGCGTCGGGGGCGACGAACCGGGTGCCGAGGGCGTCGACGAGGTTGTTGTGCGGGGCCTGGACGACGTTGCCGCCGAGCCGGCCGCCGGGCAGGGTCTGCCGGTAGAAGCTGGTGCCGCAGTCCTTTGGGGCGGACGGGTTGAGGTACAGCACCGCCGCGTACCGGCACAGCGAGCGGGAGTCGCTGTGCGGGCGGGGCGTGCTCTCGCCCTCGCCGACGACCTGGACGCAGTTGTGGTTGAGGGTCCCGCCGCCGGGTGCGCGCTGCACCCAGAGCTTCGGCGCGCCGGTCGCCGCGCGCACCAGCCGCTCCACCCGGGCGAGTTCGTCGGGCTCCAGCCCCGGCATGGTCCGCAGCCCCGGCCAGCTCTCGGCGGTGTGCGGGTAGCCCTTCACCCAGTCGTCCTTGGCCAGACAGCGTTCGCGTACGGCGGTGATGCCGGCCTCGGTGAGGACGTCGTCCAGGACCCAGTAGTCACGGCCCCGGGTGGGCTTGCGGTACGGCAGGACGGGAAGGGATCGCTGTGGCATGGACATGCAGCGAATCTAGGTCGGGGGCCCGTCAGGACTCGCCCGCGAATTCCTCCGGAGTCGGCCGCGAAGTGGTCAACGTTTCGCCAACCGACGGGAGCGGCCGGGGCCCCGACCGGATCCGGGACCCCGGCGCGTGCTCAGCGCCCCGGACGCAGGAACATCACCGACCGCAGCAGCAGCCGGTCCGTGGCCGGCCGCCCGTGCGGGCGCAGGGTCCAGGAGTCGCCCGTGCAGTCGGGCTCGGTGAACACGATCGCGTACTCGTCGGTGTCGTTGTGCGGGGCGAAGGCGGGCGAGGAGGCGCTCGGGTCCGCGACCTCCGGGAGCGTGATGCACTCGTCGCTCGCCGGGTCGTGGAGGGTGACCGAGATCGGTTCGCCGTTCAGCCCGACGGCCTTGTAGCCGAAGTCGCCGGTGGCGGCCTGGGCGGGCGTGGCCAGGACGGCGGTCAGCGCGAGCGCACCGCAGACGGCGGCGAGGGGGTGCCGGAGACGCACGAGGGTTCTCGTTTCCTGAGGGGGCATGATCGCCTGCACCCTTGACGCCGACGGACCGGCGTATGCGCAGCTCAGAAGCGGGAAGGTTTCTCTGTCACCCGTTCGGGCCGATGAACAGGTCGTCGGCGCTGCCGGCGAGGACGGCGCGTTCGGACCAGGCGGTGAGCCGGTCGAGGTCGGTGCAGGACTCGACCCGCTCGCGGACGGCGGCCGCCACGGGGATGCCGCGCAGCTCCAGGATGCGGAGGGTCGTCTCGGCGAGCGCCTCGACCCGGCCTTCTTCCCGTCCTTCCTCCCGGCCTTGTTCCCGCACTTCCTGGGCGAGGGGGTGGCGCCAGAAGTACTGCATCGTCGTCATGAGGTCCCTCCACATCTGCCGGGCCGTACGAGGAGCCGACCATCTACGCGGCCCCCAGTTCGCACCACACGAGCTTGCCGCGGTGTCCTTGCCGGGACAGGGGCTGCCATCCCCAGGTGTCCGAGCAGGCCCGGACGAGTGCGAAGCCGCGGCCGTTCTCGGCGTCGGTGAGCTGCTCCAGCTTTCCGGGAGGCTCGGGGGGCTGGGGGTCGGCGTCCCAGGCGCCGATCTGGAGGACGCCGTCGCGGTGGCGGATCCGGAGGGCGGCGGGGCCCTTGGTGTGCAGGACGGCGTTGGAGACCAGCTCGGAGGCGAGCAGCTCGGCGGTGTCGGCGAGGTGGGCCAGCCCGTGCAGGGCGAGGATCAGGCGCAGGGCGCGGCGGCAGACGGTGACGGCTCGGGGGTCGGTGGGGATGTAGAGCGTGTACTCCCAGGAGTCACTTTCAGGCATGCGTCAGCTCCGAGTGAGGGGGGTGGGGTGTTTCGGGCGCGGTGGCAGTGCCGCGGCGTCATGGCAGGACGACGCGGTGCGCTTCCGCTCCGCTGGGTGAAGGTAGCGTCACTGAAGGTAGGTCTGAAAGTTATGACCGTGCAAGCCGTTCGCGTAATCTGACACCCGAACGAGGTGGCCTGGTCCGCATGTTGAGGAGCTGCACATGGCGACGCGGCGACATCCGACGGCACGACAGATGCGCCTGGGTACCGAGCTGCGCAGGCTCCGAGAAGCGGCGGGACTGAAAGCCACTGCCGCAGCGGCCTTGCTGGGTGTGAGTTCGGTCCAGGTGAGTCAGATCGAGTCCGGAGTCGCGGGTGTCAGTGAGGAGCGACTTCGTCGCCTTGCTGCCAACTACTGCTGTTTCGATGCCGAGCTGATCGACGCGCTGGTCGCGATGGCCACCGATCGGACGCGCGGGTGGTGGGAGGAGTACCGGGGGCTGCTACCGACGTCGTTCCTGGACCTGTCCGAGCTGGATCACCATGCCGCGTTCCATCGTGAGGTGGCGATCGTCTACGTGCCGGGTCTGTTGCAGACGGAGGATTATGCTCGGGCTGTCTTTTCGTCCAGAGTTCCTGAACTGACCTCTGAAGAGCTTGAGTTGCGCGTGCGCTACCGCATGGCCCGGCAGGCGAAGATCGCTTCTTACGAGGTGGTCATCCACGAGGCCGCGCTGCGTATCAGGATTAGTGACCGGAGCGTCTCCAGGGCTCAACTTGCCCGTTTGGTCGAGCTGTCCGAGAAGCCCCACATCACCCTGCGGATCGTCCCCTTCGATCTGGACGGCTTCTCCGGTGCCTCGGGTGCCATGACGTACGTGGGAGGTCCCCTGCCCAAACTGGACACGGTGGTGAGGGACGCGCCCCATGGCACGGTACTCGTCGATTCCGAGGCTCAGCTCGTCGCCTATCGAACGCGCTTCCGTAGAGTGCAGAGTGTGTCACTGGACCCTGAACGGTCGCGTGACTTCATCCATAAGCTGGCCGGCGAGCTGTGAGGCGTGCATGACCCTCCCCGACAACTGGCAGAAGTCCTCCTACTCGGGTGAAGGCGACGGCAACGCCTGTGTCGAACTCGCCTCGACCCCCACGACTCTCCACCTCCGCGAGTCCGACACCCCCGCCACGGTGCTCACCGTCACCCCCGCCTCGCTCGGCCATCTCCTCGACGCGCTGCGTTAGTTCACGATCCGTTCCACCGCCGCCCGCACCAGCGCGTCCCGCTCCGCCTCGTCGAAGACATCCGGCAGGGTGAGCTGTTCGACGATCAGCCAGTTCAGGGTGAGGATCAGCAGCTTGACGGCCGTCGCGTCGCCGGGGAGGCCCGATGCCTCGTGGTAGGCGACGTTCGCCTCGACGTCCGCGCGGACCCGCTCCGTGAGGACCTTGCGCAGTTCGGGGCGGCGGGTCGCCTCCAGGCGGAGTTCGAGCAGGGCGAGGTAACCCGTCCGGAAGGACGAGACGCGGCCCACCAGTTCCCGCATCAGCTCCACGTACGTCTCCCGGTCGCGGCCCGCCGTCCGCTGGCGTTCGATCGTGGCCGCGTCCGGCTGGAGCCGCTCGTAGACGCGGGCGCCGGCCTGGGTGAGGAGGTCGTCGCGGCTGGTGAAGTAGTTGGAGGCGGTGCCGTTGGGTACCGAGGCCTCGGTGTCCACCGCGCGGAAGGTCAGCCCGCGCGCCCCCTCCTGTGCCAGTACCTCGATCGCGGCGTCGACGAGGGCCGCGCGTCGTTGGTCGTTCCGTCTCACCATTGACACCACTCCAGATGTAGTACTAAGTTCTAACCACTTCAGTCAGAGTACTACGTTTGGAGTCAGGGATGCGAAAGCTCGTGTACTACGTCGGTGCCACGCTCGACGGCCGCATCGCGGGCCCGGGCGGCGAGTACGACTTCTTCCCCATGGGCGACGAGGCGCAGGCCGCCGCCTACTCCGCCTGGACCAACGCGCTCTACCCCGAGACCGTCCCGACCGCGTTCCGCGCGGGCGCCGGTGTCGCCGACCTGCCCAACCGGCGCTTCGACACGGTCGTCATGGGCCTCGGCACCCTCCGCCCCGCGCTGGACGCCGGGATCACCAGCCCGTACGCGCACCTGCGCCAGTACGTGGTGTCCAGCACCCTCAAGCCGGACACCGACCCGGCGGTCACCGTCGTGCCGGGCGACCCGTTCGCCCTGGTCCGGGAACTGAAACGCGAGGAGGACGCGGCCCTGGACATCTGGCTCTGCGGCGGCGGCAAGCTGGCCGGCGCGGTGCTGCCCGAGGTCGACGAACTGGTGATCAAGCACTACCCGGTGATCGCCGGCGCCGGCATCCCGGTGTTCGACGGCGCCTTCGACCCCACGGTCTTCGACGTCACCGAACGCACCGCCTTCCCCAACGGCATCACCCTCACCCGCCTCACCCGCCGGGCGGGCTGACGGACGGCCGGGGTCGACACCCCGGGGGCGACGCGCCCCGTCCACGCGGACCGCCGCTCAGCCGATCCGCCAGGGACGCAGCTTCTCCGGGTTTCGTACCGCCCAGATGGACCTGATCCGGTCGCCCGCGATCTCGAACGCGAAGACGGTCACGACGGCACCGTCCTGCCGCGCCACCAAGCCGGGCAGGCCGTTGACCGTGCACTCCCGGAATGCCGTACGGCCGTCCCACAGCCGGGCGATCTCGGCATAGGCGTGCGCGATCCGCTCGCCGCCCACGATCGGGTGCAGGTGGGTGGCGGCCAGCCCGCCGCCGTCGGCGGTCGCGACGGCGGCGGGGTCGAGGAGGCCGATCAGGGCGTCGATGTCCTTGGCCTCCCACGCCGTTCTGAACCGCCTGACGATGCCGGCCTGCCCGGCGTTCGGGCCCGCCGGGGTCCGCGCGGTGCGCAGGCGACGGCGGGCGGACGAGGCCAGCTGGCGGCACGCCGCCGGAGTGCGGCCGACGATCTCGGCGACCTCGCCGAAGCGGTAGCCGAAGACGTCGTGCAGGACGAACGCGACGCGCTCGGCCGGGGTCATCGCGTCGAGGACGACCAGGAAGGCCATCGTCACCGACTCGTCGAGGGTGACCCGGTCGGCCGGGTCGGACCTCTCGGCGGCGGAGCGCCCGGTGGTCCAGTCCGTGGGCTCGGGCAGCGGTTCCGGGATCCACTCGCCCACGTACGTCTCCCGCCTGGCCCGCGCCGAGCCGAGCAGGTTCAGACAGATGCGGCTGGCGACCGTCACCAGCCAGCCGCCGGGCGACGCGATGGCCCGCTGCTCCTGTGCGGACATGGCGTACCAGCGGGTGTAGGTCTCCTGCACGACGTCCTCGGCGTCCGCGAGGGACCCGAGGAGCCGATAGGCGAGGTTGATCAGCCGACGCCGCTCGCTCATGATCGCGTCGAGACCCGGCTCGCCCTGATCGTCGCCGCTCTCCGCCCTGGTGGTCATGGTCCGGCCTTCTCCCTCGCTCGCTGCTCCGCCTCTACCCGTTACGACAGGGCAGCCCCTCGGAATGTCAGGCCGACGCGCCGGCTCACATTCCGCAGGGCTGCGTTGTCGTACCGCTGAGACGACGACAGGACGGAAGGAAGAGGGGACTTCGATGAACGACTTCCAGGCCACCGCCGACCGCGTCGAGATCGAGGCACTGCGCGGCGAGTTCACCGACGCGGCGATGATGCGCGACCGGCCCCGCATGGCGTCGCTGTTCACCGCGGACGGAGTGCTGCGCATGCCCAACATTCCCGTCGAGCTGGTCGGCCGCGAGGAGATCCGTGTCGGGGGCGAGCGGCTTCAGGCCCAGTGGGACTTCTTCGTGCAGACCACGCACCCCGGCACGATCGTGCTCGACGGCGACACCGCGACCGGCCGCGCCTACCTCCAGGAACTCGCGCGCACCCTCGACGGACGCCAGGGTCTGAACTACGCCGTCTACCACGACCGCTACCGGCGCACGGAGGACGGCTGGAGGTTCACCGAGCGGGTGTACGAGGTCAGGTACCTCGACACCTCCCCGCTGGCGGGCACGGCGCCCCACGCGTCGCAGGGCCCCGAGGCCACCTCGGCCGCGGGCGCGTCGTTCGCCGACCCGGCGTCGGCCGAACGGCTGGAGCGGGCGGCGGCCGCGCTGCGCGCCAACGGCTTCGCCGCCGAGATCCTCGACGACGCCGCGGCCGCGCGCGCCCGCGTCAAGGACCTGATTCCCGAGGGCGCCGGCGTGTTCACCGGAGCCAGCGAGACCCTCCGCCTGTCCGGCATCGACGAGGACATCAACGCCAGTGGCCGGTACGACGCCGTCAGGCCCCGCGTCCTGGCCATCGACCGCGGCACCGGCGCCGACGAGATCCGCAAGCTGGTCGCCTGCCCCGATTTCGTCGTCAACAGCGTCGCCGCGGTCACCGAGACCGGCTCGCTCGTGCTCGCCTCGGGCAGCGGCAGCCAGCTCCCCGCCAACGCGGGCGGCGCCGCCCACGCGGTCTGGATCGTCGGCGCGCAGAAGGTGGTGCCCGACCTGGACACGGCGCTGCGCCGCGTCGAGGAGCACGCCCTCCCCCTGGAGAACGCCCGCGCCCAGGCGGTGTACGGGGCGCCCAGCGCCGTCAACCGCCTGCTCGTCCTCAACGCGGAACCCCGCCCGGGGCGCGGCACCGTGCTGCTGCTCCGGGAGGCCATCGGCTACTGACCCGGACCTCCCCCGCCCGCGTCACTCCGCGGCTGCCGCCCGCTTCGCCGCGCGGTGCCGGTGCCACCACCACACCCCGCCCGTCACCACCGAGCCCGCGGTCAGCACGATGCCCAGCACCGGCCACCGGCTGCTCGCGATCCGGACGTCGGCCACGATCACGCCGAGCGCCAGCACGGCCGGCACCAGCAGGGACAGCACCGCGCGCCCCGTCCCGGCCAGCGTCGACGGGTTCAGGCGGCGGCGCCCGGCGGCCGGCCCCTTCGCCGGAGGGGACTCTTTGGGGAAGTAGAACCGGCTCGCGCGCCGGGTGAGCTGCGCGGTGGCGCGGTCGTAGGAGCGCGCCATGTACGGCAGCCAGACCAGCGGGGCGACCGTTCCGACCAGGATCACCGCCACCAGCAGCAGCCAGCGGCCGACCACGACCGGCCGGCCGGGGCGGGTGCCCGGTTCGTCCGGGGTGAGCAGGCCCAGCAGCCGGGCCATCCGCAGCACGAGGGTCCACAGGGCGGTGGGGCGTATGCCGCGGGAGGGGGCCGGGGCATGGACGTCGAGGGCGGCGCGGGCGGTGCCGACCTCGTCGTACACCCCCTGGAGGACGAGCAGTTCGGCCGCGCGGTCCAGGGTGGTCGGGTCGCGGCCGGTGAGCGCGGCCAACTCCAGGCAGATCCGCGTCTGGCGCAGCAGCGCCGCGCAGAACGCCACCGGGATGAACAGCAGGAACGGCCCGCCGACGAAGGCGCCCTCGGTGACCGTGGCCCGGTGGCCGCGGCGGATCACCTGCGCCGGGGTGGGCGGCGGCTCGGCGTCGGCCGTACGGCGGGCGACCGGGCCCAGCCGGCGCACGGCGAGCAGGGCCAGGTGCTCGGGGAGGCGGTGCGGGTCCGCCAGGCCCTCCCTGAGCAGCGAGCCGGGAAGGGACGGGGCGCCGCCCATGGCGTCAGTACCGCACCGCCCGCGCCACCTCCGCTTTCACCTCGCCGGAGAGGTCGCGGTTGCTGCGCGCGGTTCCCGTGCCGGTCCCGTTGCCGGCCACGTCCGAGACGGTGACGACGACCGTGTCCAGCCGGTTGCCGCTCGCGTCCGTGAAGTCGACCTGGACGGCGAAGGACCGTGTCGAGTCGGTGGTGTTGGCGGCGGTGACCTCGACGGTCGCCCGGCCGCCGTCGGTGTTCGGCGTGCCCAGCTTCACGTCGGACTTCACGTCCACGCCGCCCTTGATCTCGTCCAGCTGCCGTCCCGCCTCCGCGGTCGCCGAGGCGAACGCGGACGAGGCCTCGGCGGCGAGGGAGGACGCGGCCTCCCGGCCCAGGGACTCGGCTGCGGAGGCGGCCTTGCTGGCGGCGGACGACACGGACGACGGCGTGTTCTCGTCCGAGCAGCCGGTCAGGACGGCGGCGCAGCAGACCGCCGCCGCCATGAGCAGCGTGTTCTTGGTGCGCGGCATGCGTGCCTCCTGATGCTTCCCGGCGGGCCCCCTCCCAGTGAAGGCCCGCCCGCCCCCACCCGCATGCCGACTCACCCGGACGGCCCAGTTCCCGTGGTGGTGGCCGTCACCCGGACGGATGGTCGAAGGGCAGACCCAGCCACGACAGAGACGGGGTACGCCATGAGCGGCCAGTCGCACTCCTCCCAGGAACCTCCGATCTGGGACCCCTCCCACCAGGGCACCGGTTCCGCTCCGGGCGGGCACCCCACCGGGCGCGGCAGCCTGGCCGCCGGCGGGGTCACCCTCGCGGGCGTCCTGATGCTGGTGAACGGGTTCATGCAGGTGTTCCAGGGCATTTCCGCGATCGCCCACGACGATGTGTACGCCCTGGTCCGCGGGTACGTGTACGAGATCAACCTCACCGCGTGGGGCTGGATCCTGCTGGGTGTGGGCGTCGCGGCGGCGGCGACCGGTCTGGGACTCCTCCAGGGGGCGTACTGGGCCCGGCTCAGCGGTGTCATGCTCGCTTCCCTGAGCGCGATCGTGCAGTTCCTGTTCCTGCCCTACTCCCCGGTCTGGTCGATCATCCTCATCGCCGTGGACATCTTCGTGATCTGGGCCCTGATCGCGTACCGGCCCGACCTGCCGTGAAGCGGTCCGTCCCCGGTCAGCGCCGCGCCTTCTTGTACCGGCGCATCAGCTCGACGATCCGGGCCTGCTCGGCCCCGGCGTTCAGCGCGGTCAGCAGGTCGTCCGGGCACAGCTCGTAGAAGTCGCCCCAGTAGCCCCGGCGGCGGTTGTCCCAGATCCGGTACCCGCCGGGCACGCCCCGGGCCACATAACGCCGTTTGCCCACTGGTCGGGCCCCCTCCCTTTCGGTGACGAAGGCAGTGTCCCGTGACGCGTTCATCCCTCGCACGGATTTTCGACGACCGTCCCCCTCCCCGGTGATACCTACGCACCCCCGACGCCCCGCGGCCTCGGTCACTCTCGGCATCCGTGTGATTGCTCTGTGATGATTGAGGAGGATCGGTGGACGGAACTGCGCGGGGGTGGCATGGGATTCGGCTTCGGCCAGCGGCGGGGCGGACAACTCCCGGTGGAGATCACCAGTTTCGTGGGGAGGGCCGAGGAACTCGCCCTGATCCGCACCGCGCTGGCGCGGTTCAGACTGGTGACGCTGGTGGGTCCGGGCGGCGTCGGCAAGAGCCGTACGGCGCTCAGGGCGGCGGGCGGGTCGGCGGGGCGGTTCGCGGACGGGGTGCGGCTGGTGGAACTGTCCGCGCTGCACGACCCGGAGCTGGTCCCGGCCACCCTCGCGGGCGTCCTCGACCTGCCCGAGCAGCCCGGGACGAGCCCGCTGGACGCGGTCGTGGAGCATCTGCGGGAGCGGCACATGCTGCTGGTCCTGGACACCTGTGAACACCTGGTCGACGCGTGCGCGATGCTCTGCGACATCCTGCTGCGCGAGGCGCGGGGGCTCGTCGTCCTGGCCACCAGCCGCCAGCCGCTCGACGTACCCGGCGAGCACTGCGTCCCGATCGCGCCCCTGGGCAGAAAAGACGCGGTCGACCTGTTCCGCCGGCGGGCCGCGGCGGTCACCGTCCTCGGCGACCGCGACGAGGCCCGCACCCTGGCCCTCGTCGACCGGCTCGACGGCATGCCCCTCGCCCTGGAACTCGCCGCCGTACGGCTGCGCGCGGTACCGCTCGCCGAACTGGTCGCCCGCCTCGACCAGCGCTTCGAGGTCCTCACCGGCGGCCGGCGCACCGCGCTCACCCGGCACCAGACCCTGCGCACGGCCATCGACTGGTCCTACGACCTGTGCACCCCGCAGGAGCGGCTGCTGTGGGCGCGACTCGCCGTGTTCGCCGGGCCCTTCGAGCTGTCGGCGGCCGAAGAGGTGTGCGGCGGCGGGGAGTTACCCCGCGAGGACGTCGTCTCGGCGCTGATCGGACTGGTCGACAAGTCCGTGGTGCAGCGCATCGGGGAGGACGGCGGCCGCTACCGGCTGCTCGACACCCTCCGCGAGTACGGCGCCGGGCGCCCGGCGGGCGCGCAGGGGGCCGCCGGCGCCGCACGGCCCCCGGCGCCCCGGCCGGCCCCCGAGCGCCGCGCGGCCGACGCCCTCACCCGGCGCGAGCGGGAGGTCGCCGCGCTGGTCGTGCGGGGCCTGTCCAACCGGGAGATCGCCGAGCGCCTCGTGATCTCCAAGCGGACCGTGGACGCCCATGTCGAGCACATCCTCGCCAAGTTGGGCATCGCCTCCCGCACCGAGATCCCGGCGACCATGCCTACCTAGGTACCTCGGAGCACTCGTTCACCTGCGGGTACGTGTACGGATCCCGCGCCGGGCGGAGTGCGCCGCCGCCCGCGGCACGGCAGCCTGGAGGGGCTGCCCGGGGGACGGGACGTGCCAGGGGGCCGACAGGCCGGACCCTCGGCCGGCTGTCATGGCAGGCGCCCGGCACGCGGGCCTCCCCCCGGCGGCGAGCGGGGCTGCCCCTGGTCGGCGGGGCAGCCCCGCAACAGGCGACCGGCGACACCTCGGGCGCACGGCCCCCGGGAGGCCGACGTCCCCGCGCGGGTCCGTCAGCCGACCGGCGCGGCCTGGGCGGCCAGTTCGGCGAGGGGGGTACCGGTGAGATGGCAGACCCGCCAGTCGTCGACGATCTGCGCGCCGATCGACTTGTAGAAGGCGATCGTCGGCTCGTTCCACTCCAGCACGCACCACTCGAACCGCTCCCAGCCGTTGCGGTCGCAGACCGCGGCGAGGGCCGCGAGCAGCGCCTTGCCGTGGCCCCCGCCGCGCGCCTGCGGGCGGACGTACAGGTCCTCCAGGTGCACACCGCGGGTGCCGGTCCAGGTGGAGAAGCTCGGGAACCACAGCGCGAACCCGACCGTCTCGGCCGTCCCGTCGTCCTGCGCGATCAGCGCGTACGCGGCGGGATGCGCGCCGAACAGCGCCTCGTGGAGCTGCTCCTCGGTGGCGCGGACCTCCTCCGCCGACCGGTGGTAGGCGGCGAGTTCACCGATCATGGCGCGGATCTCGGGGACGTCGTGGACGGTGGCTGCTCGGATCATGCCGGCGAGCATGGTTCACCGCGCGGAGGGTGTCCACGCGATTTCGTTCCCCGCGGCGCGCGGCTACGGGCCCACCCGCACGTCCTTGTTCCGCAGCCACGGCAGGGGTGCCACGGAGGATCCCAGGTACGGCGTGATCCGTACCTCGAAGTGGAGGTGCGGGCCGGTGACGTTGCCGGTGGCGCCGGAGAGCCCGAGGCGCTCGCCGGCGGCGACCCGCTCCCCGGCCCGGACGTCGATGTGCGAGAGATGGGCGTACTGGGTGAAGTAGCCGTCGGGATGCCGGACGACCACCTGGTTGCCGAACCCGTCACCGCAGGTCGTGGCCCGTACGGTGCCGGGGCCGACGGCGTACACGGGGGTACCGGTGTTCACCGCGAAGTCCTGGCCGGTGTGCCGGTGGGCCCAGCGGGTGCCCGAGGCCGCGAATCCGGCGGAGAGCCAGTAGTCGCGGGTGGGGGCGGACCAGGGGCGGGTCTTGGACGCGGGGGAGCCGGACTCGGCGGACCCGCTGGACTTCCCGGACTTCTCGGATGTCGAGGCGCCGGCGTTCTTGGGTGGGGTGCCCCGATCCCGCCCCTTCCCCTTGTCGCCGCGCCCCCGCAGGGGGCACTGTCCGGCCTGTCCGGACGGATCCACGGCGACCGGATCACCGAAGGCGCGTCCCGCCGCCCACAGCAGATCCCACAGACCGGCCCGGATCTCCTTGCGGCGCTGCTCGGCGGCCTCGATCTTCGTGGGACCCGCGTCGTTCGCGCGGAGCCGGTCGACGCGGGCGCGGGCCGCCTCGTGGGCGCGGACGGCACGGGCCGCCTCACCGCGGACCGGGTCGGCGCTCCTCGCGGGGGCGCCCGCCGTAGGGGCTCCCCCGGTGGAGGCGGCCTGCCCGCCGGCCCCCGCGCCGGCGGGCACGGCGGCGAGCGTCACGAGCAGAAGGGCCAGCGGGACGGCCGGCCGGACGGCCAGGGCGGAAGGTACTCGTCGCATCTTGGGATCATCAGACCGGTGGTCCGCGGAGAGCGAGGTACGCGGCGGGACACGCGCCGCGGTTTCAGTCGAACGGCCCCGTCATCAGCCTGCGGTACTCGGCCGAGGACCTCGGGTTCCCGGAGCACCACCACACTCCGTGCGGGCAGTAGTCGCTGATGGTCTGGTACAGCGGCCGGTGCCGGGCGAACCAGGTGAGCATGCCGCGGATGTAGGCCGGGTTGTCGCCGTTGCGGAACAGCCCCCACTCGGGGTACGCGATCGGCTTGCCGTGCCGGCGCGCGAACCGGACGTGCTCGGTGAGGCCGTACGGCTCGTCGCGCTGCTCGGCGAAGGACATGCCGTGCGGCTGGTCGTAGGCGTCCATGCCGATGACGTCGACGTA
The DNA here is from genome assembly GCF_014648915.1 of Streptomyces phaeofaciens. Taxonomy (GTDB): domain Bacteria; phylum Actinomycetota; class Actinomycetes; order Streptomycetales; family Streptomycetaceae; genus Streptomyces; species Streptomyces phaeofaciens. The sequence continues at coordinate 130,918 of NZ_BMSA01000021.1, forward strand.
CCGGTCACCCGGGTAGCACTTGGGCCACGGGATGGCGTCCCGCCCCCGGTTCGGCGCGAACTCGAACCGGAACCGCTGCCCGCCCACGGACCGCATGGCGGTCACGATCCGCACCCAGTACGCCTTCCAGGCATCCGGGTCCGGGCCGCACCGGTGCTGGTAGGTGATCCCGTTCATCTCCCAGCCGATGACGAGCACGGTGTCCGGCACCCCGAGCGAGACGAGCCGCCGGGCGAGCTTCCTGAAGTGCCCGTCGTACGCCCCGTCCGCACCTGTGCGCAGCTCACGCCGTACGAAGGAGTCGGGCAGATGCGCCTCCGAGCGCTCCAGCATCGGCACGTTGAGCACGAACAGCCGGTCGGCACGGGCCTTGCGCCACTTGGCCCAGTGCTCCAGGTCGTTGGTGCCCCCCTCGATGTTGAACCACCGGTCCCCCGGAAGGTAGGCGTGCCCGACCCGCGGGGTGGCCGGTCCCAGCCACCGGTCGAGCTCCGAGAGCCGCCGCACCCCCTCGGAGCCGTAACCGACATAGGCCCCGAAGGGCCCCGGCGGCGCACCGTCACGTGGCTTCCCGTCCCCGCCGCCCCCTCCGGCCCCGACGGGGACGCACCCCGGGCCGGCCAACAGCACCACGACGGCGAGCAGCAGGGTGGGCAGGGTGCGACGACGACCCCGGGCCCACCCGAGCACATGACCCGGTCTCAACTCCCACGGAAACACCGCCTCAGAATGACCATTCGCCCCACCCTTCACCCGGAAGTGCCCCGGGAACCACCCGGACCGGGGACGCCGCACCACCGGTCGGACTCGGATGCCCGTACGGCAGTTCGACAGTGGCCGCCCCCGCCGACCGGGCGCCGCCACCCGGGGTGCGCGGCCGGTGGGTGGTTTCCCCCGTCGTAAGGCCTTTCCGGCGGGAACGTCCCCGGCCGGCTCTCGGAGCACTAGAGTCTCCCCGTGCGCTGCGTGTGTCGCGCGTCACATCGGCGGGGGCCGTGATGAAGGGGCCAAGGGGCCGTGAAAAAGGGGGGCTAGTGCACGACATGGTCAAGGGCGCCAACGTGGGGTTGGCGGCGCTGAGCGAGAACGCCGACGCGGTGATCGTGAGCCTCGGGTGGGCCAGCCCGACCGGCGAGGGCGACGCCGACGTCTCGGTCCTGCTGCTGGACGCGAAGGGAAAGGTCCGCAGCGACACCGACTTCTACTTCTACAACCACCCGGTCGCCCCGGACGGAAGCGTCCAGCTGCTCGGGAAGGTGCCGGTGGGAGAGGGCAGCGAGGACCGGATCGGCTTCGACCTGACCGCGATCCCGGCCGGTGTGGAGCGGATCGTCGTCGCCGCCAGCCGGTACGAGGGCGCCCGCTTCGACGAACTCGACGACCTCCGGGTCACGCTGGCCGACGGGTCCGGCGAGGATCTGCTGCGGTTCGCGATCGACGACCCGGGGTCGGTGAGCGCGTTCATCTTCGGCGAGCTGTACCGGCGCGGGGACGACTGGAAGTTCCGGGCGGTCGGACAGGGCTACGACACCGGACTGGCCGGACTCGCGACGGACTTCGGCGTCGACATCGACGACGACGCCTCGGCCGGGCAGGACGCCGACACCGGCGCGGGTGCCGACGCGGAACAGGGCGAAACCGTCGCCGTCGAGCAGGTACCGGCGCCCCCGCAGCCCTCGGAGCCCGCACAGACCCCGCGGCGCCCGGCAGCCCTCCCGGCGATGCCCGCCCCCCGCCCCGCCGGGGACGACGCCCAGCCGCCGAAGGCCGCCGCCGCCCGCCCCCGCACCGCCAGGAGGAAGATCACCCTCCCGAAGGCGGCGAAGAAGTCGCTCGCGGAGAACGAGTCCTGGAAGGACGCCCGCCTCTTCCCCGTCTCCGCGCTCAAGAGCGACCGGGACCGCGAGACACGGGCGACCTCGGTACTGCTGTCCGTGATGGCACAGGTCCCCGAGTTCGGGCGGCGGCTCACGGCCGCCTTCGGCGCGCCGACGGGCCGGATGGAGACCTTCACCGAGGTGTCCCTGCCCCACGGTGACACCCCGCGCCGCCCCGACGGAGTGATCCGGGTCGAGCGCGCCGGCAAGCTGTGGACCGCGTTGGTCGAGACGAAGACCAACGGCAACCCCCTCAGGTCCGAGCAGGTGCAGGCCTATATGGACATCGCCGCACGGCGCGGCTACGAAACCGTGATCACACTCTCCAACGACGTCGCGCTGGAAGGCAGCCCGCTCGTCGACGTGAAGATCGACGGGCGGCGCAAGCACAAGGTCGCGCTGCGCCACCTGTCCTGGGCCGAGGTGGCCCACCAGGCCCAGCTGCTCATCCGGCACGAGGGCGTCGGGAACAGCGCCCACGCCTGGCTGCTCCAGGAACTCCTGCACTACCTCCAGCACGAGAACTCCGGCTGCCACGGCTTCCAGAACATGGGCGCCGCCTGGGTTCCCGTGCGCAAGGGCATCGACGACGAGACCCTGTGCCAGGGCGACCCCCGGGCCCTGGAGGTGGTGGAGAGCTGGGAGCGGCTCATCCGCCAGGTGTCCCTGGGCCTCGGCGGCGAACTCGGCCAGAAGGTCCTTCCCGTCCAGCGCGCCCGGCGCGGTAGCGACCCCGGGGCGCGCCGCGCCAGGATGGCCGACGAACTGTGCGCCGAGGGCAGGCTCCGGGCGGAGCTGCGGATCGAGGGAGCGCCGGGTGTCCTGGCGGTCGGCGCCGATCTGCGGACCGGCCGGCTGCGGACGTCCGTCGAGATCCCGGCACCCGAGCAGGGCTACCCCCTGACCTGGGCCAAACGGCTCGTGCGGCGGCTGGCGGAGGCACCGGCGAACCTCCACGTGGAGACCCTGATCGAGGACGGCGCGGGCCCCCGCGGCACGCTGGAACGGCTCCGGCCGGAACCGGCCGACCTCCTGCCCAGGAACGGGGCGCGGGTCACCGGCTTCCGCCTCACCCTCTTCAAGGGCATGGGCAGCACCCGCGGCAACGCGGAGTCCGGCTTCATCCGCAGCGTCGACGACGCCGTACAGCGCTTCCACGGCACGGTGCTCACGCATCTGGAACCCCCGAGCGTCCGGCGCCCCGACGGCACGGAGCAGCCGGCGGCGGGCTGACCGGCGCGGTCCGCTCCCGGGAGTGGACCGGTCGTCGGGTGGACGTGTGGGCGGTGCTTCGCCCGGAGGGGTGAATTCTGCGCCGTGGGGGCCGGTTTCTGGTCGGTTTCCTGTTCAACAGGCAACCCCTACAAGGCTCTTGCCCCTCTCACAGGGTGCTCATGGATCCGGCCGGGGCGCATGGGGTGCGTCCGTGTGGTGGCCGGGTGGGCTGTCCAGTCCGATGCCACTGACCATGGCACTCGCAGACGAGGAACCGATGACCAGACTGCAACACCGCAAGGGAATCAAGCGCGGGGCGTTCGCCGCGGGGGCCGCGCTCACCGTCGTCGCCGTCGCCGGGGCCGCCCCCGGCGCCGGTGCCGCACCGGCGACCACGCCGGGGAAGCCGGTGCTCAAGCTCGTCGCCGCGTCGAAGTCCGTGACGCTCGACCGATGGGAGGGCAACTCCGGGGTCTACCTCGACCTCGGCACGTACGTCACCGTCGACAACGCGCCCTTGGAGTTCAAGGTGACGCGCAAGTCGTACAAGGACCCCGTCGTCGCGCAGCAGATCCTGCGGAACGGGACGAGAACCACGACCAGGACGCTGCCCGCCGGGACCGTCAAGGACTTCTCCGGGCTGCCCGGCTTCCTGGAGGTGTCCGTCAAGAACGCCTCCGGGGTGGAGGTGCAGAAGACCAAGGGCACCTTCTGTCCGAACAACGCCTCCGGGCGGCTGCGGCCGGACGCCCCGGCCACCTCGCACTATCCGGAGAGCTGCCCCACCAACCCCTTCACGCTGGGCTCCGTCTGGGGCGTGGAGAAGGGCTGGGCGGCCAACACCACCGCCGTCGACTACGACAACCCGGTCGACCTGCCGGCGGGCGAGTACACGGCCAAGGTGTCGGTCGCGAAGAAGTACCGCGACCTGTTCGGCATCCCGAACAACCAGGCCACCATCAAGGTGACGGTGCGGCAGATCAGCGACGGGGAGGGCGGCGGCGGGGCGGGCCTCACCGGCGGGCAGCACTCCTCGATGGCCCACGGAGGAGCCCACGGGGGTGCTCACGGAGGTGCCCACGCCGGTGGTCACCACTACGGGCCGCGCGGCGCAGACGCTCCCACCCCCTCCGCCCTCTCCCACGCCCTGGAGGACCGCGGTCTCGCCCACCACCTGGGCGACGGCTCCGGCCACACCGACGGTTCCCGCATCGCGCCCGGACTGAAGGCCAACTCCAAGCGGCCCACCGGCCGTGCGGCGGTCCCGGCCAACGCGCCGAAGCCGGACCTGCGGTCGCTCCCGGCCTGGGACATCGCGGTCACCGACGGCGAGGACGGCGACGCCCCCGGCAAGGACTACCTCGCCTTCAGCGCCAACGTGTGGAACGCCGGCCCCGCCCCGCTCGTCGTGGACGGCTTCCGCAAGCCGGGCGCCGACCTGATGGACGCGTACCAGTACTTCTACGACGCGAACGGCAAGCAGATCGGCTACAGCCCCACCGGCACCATGGAGTGGGACCCGCGCATCGGCCACGAGCACTGGCACTTCACGGACTTCGCCAGCTACCACCTGCTCGCCGCGGACAAGAAGGAGATCGTCAAGAGCGGCAAGGAGGCGTTCTGCCTGGCCAACACCGACGCGGTCGACTACACGGTGAAGAACGCCAACTGGCACCCCTACAACACCGATCTGTCGACCGCCTGCGGTCAGCAGAACTCCATCTCGGTGCGGGAGGTCCTCGACGTCGGCTCCGGTGACACGTACACCCAGTACCGTCCCGGCCAGTCCTTCGACATCACCGGCCTGCCGAACGGCACGTACTACATCGAGGTCGTCGCCAACCCGGCCAAGCGTCTGAAGGAGACCAACCTCAAGAACAACGTCTCCCTGCGCAAGGTCGTCCTCGGCGGCACCACGGGCGCCCGCACGGTGACGGTCCCGCCGTACGACCTGATCAACGCTCCGTGAGAAGCGCTCAGTAAGAAGCGCTCAGTAGGCGGAACCCGCCGCCCCGGTCCGCCCGTCGCGGACCGGGGCGGTCCCGTCCCTCCCGCCGGACAGTCCCTCGACCTCGCCGAACTCGGCTCAGGGGCAACCCTTCTGAGGTTCCGTGAGTCTCCTGAGACGTCTGTGCTCCCGGAACGTATTTCACCTTGCGTGTAGGGTTCCGGCGTTCGGCGGTGACCAACGCCGAACGATCCGAGCACGGTGTACGGGGTGCGACGGCCGATGCGGAGGAGCGAGCGCCGGTGAGCGGAACGAGAAGGCGGGGGCGGACTCCGGCGGCCACGACGGGCCGGCCGGGGGAGCGGACGGCGGGCCGGGGCGGTACCCGGCTGACCCGGCGGGGGCGGATCCTCGCGTGGGGCGCGGGGGTGACCGCCGTGGTCGTCCTCGGCGTCGGCGGCGTCGGAGCCTGGATCTATCAGGACCTCAACGACAACATCAACCGCGCCGACGTGGACGACAAGCTCGGCGGGAACCGGCCCGAGAACCTCAGCCCGGGGTCGAAGAACATCATGCTGGTGGGCTCCGACAGCCGTGACGGCGCCAACGCCAAGTACGGCAAGGACCTGACCACCATGCAGTCGGACACGCTGATGGTGCTGCACATTCCGGCGGACCGGAAGTGGGCCGCGGTCGTGTCGTTCCCGCGTGACTCCTATGTGGAGATACCGGCGTGCGAGATGAGTGAGGGCAAGAAGTCCTCCCCCCACAAGGCGAAGATCAACGAGGCCTTCGCGCTGGGCGGCACCAGCGGCGAGGTCGCCAACGCCGCCGCGTGCAGCATCAAGACCGTCGAGGCCCACACCGGCCTGCGCATCGACAACTTCATGTCGATCGACTTCTCCGGCTTCAAGGGCATGGTCGACGCCCTGGACGGCATCGAGGTCTGCCCCGAGCAGGCCATCACGTCGGACAAGGCCAAGCTGAACATGAAGGCCGGCTGCCAGACCGTCGACGGCGAGACGGCCCTCGGCTACGTCCGGGTCCGCTACGGCGTGGGCGACGGCTCCGACATCGGCCGCATCGGCCGCCAGCAGGAGTTCATGAACGCCCTGGCCGAGAAGGCCCAGAAGAAGCTCACCAGCCCCGACGCGCTGTACGGCTTCATGCAGTCCGCGACCAAGTCCCTCACCGCGGACCCCGGACTGGCCGGCATCAAGCCGCTGTACGGCCTGGCCAACGAACTGAAGGGCATCCCGAGCGACCGTCTGGCCTTCCTCACGGTGCCCAACTACCCGCGCGAGGCCGACGTACCGACGGACAAGGCCAATGTCGTCTGGCAGTACCCGCAGGCCGCCGATCTGTTCAGCGCGCTGGCCAAGGACAAGGAGACGACCAAGGACCAGCTCGAGGCGGACGTCGAGAAGCTGGTGTACGCCTCCCAGACGAGGGTCCAGGTGCTCAACGGCACCGGTATCGGCGGCCGCGCCGCCGAGGTCGCGGAGAAGCTGCGGCAGGCCGGGTACACCGTCACCGGTACGGGCAACGCGCCCGCCACGGTGTCGAAGACGACCGTCACCGCCCCGCCGGGCCTGGAACAGCAGGCGGCGGCGATCGCCTCCCGGCTGCCCGGCGTCAAGGCCGCGTCGGACGCCTCGGCCGCCGCGGGCGTCGTCACGCTGGTCGTCGGGCCGGAGCTGAAGGTCGGCGACGTCGCCTGACGGGCCCGGGGCGCCGGCGCGGCACGCGCGTGGTGGAACAGCCTCCGGTCATACGCTATGATTGATCTTGAGCCGGTCACCGCACCACGAAGGTGAACAGGTTCTGCGTTGGTCGTCCAAGGAAAGACGCCCCGCTTCCTGCGGGGAGATGCAGGTGCAAGGCCTGCCCGGCGCTCTGGTGAACGAGTCCCATCCCGTCAGACGGGGTGGGACTCGTTTCGTTGTGCCTCAGGCCGCGCGCGGGCGGCCGCGGCCGGAGGGCTACCCCCGGCCGCGGCCCTGCCCCGCCCCGTCAGGACGCGTTCGCGCTGGACTTGCCGAAGAACTCGATCTCCGCGATCGCCACCTGCTTGCTCCCGGAGGCGCCGTACGACGACTCGACCGTGAAGCGGACCTTGGTGACCTCGCCGACGCGGAAGGCGCGGCGCTGGCCGCCCGCGCTCTGGTCGAGGACCAGCTCGCGGGTCGTGGTCTTGCCGTCCTTCGTCGTGATCGTCGCCTTGAGGCGGTGCGGGAGCGCCGACTGGTTCAGCTGGTCGGCCTTGGACGACGTACCCGACGTGATGATCACGTCCAGCAGACGGGTCGGCTCGTCGAAGCGGGCCTCGATCCACTCGCCCTCGCCCGACTCCGAGACACCCGGCCCCCACCAGGTGTTGGCGTACTTGTCGAACGCCAGCTCCGGCTTGTGGCCGGGGTAGGAGCGGGAGGCCGCGTACGCGTCCGGGGCCACCGGCGCACGCTTGGCGAAGTGGTCGCGGGTGGCCTGCACCCATCCCGAGGCGTTCATCCCGACCCAGATCAGCAGGGTGAGGACGAGCGCCGCCACCACCCACGTGACGATGCGGTCGAAGGTGCGGCGCAGCCGGGGGCGGTCGCCGGCCCAGTGGGCCTGACCGTCCCGGTTCAGCACCCGGCGCCACCACGGGAGGCGCTGCGGGGAGCGGTCCTCCAGGGTCATGGGCATCGCGCAGCGCGTGCAGAAGTGCCGGTCGGGCCGGTTGGGGGTGGAGCACCAGGGGCACGCGACGCCGTTCTCCTCGCCCCGCTCGGGGACGGGCACCCGGACCTGGGGCCGGTCCGCCACCGGGCGGCCCGGGAGGACCGGGGCGACGGTGGGCGGAGCGGCGGGCGCGGGCGCCTCCGGTTCGTCGACGGGCACCAGCAGGGAGCGCGCCCGGGCGGCCATCGTGTCGCCGAGGGCGGGGGCGGGCGTCGTCGCGGCCCGGGAGTCGTCGGCCGTGTCCGGGGGGAGCGCCGGGAGGGGGGTTTCCGTGGTGTCCTCGTCGTCCGGGTCGTGCTCGTCGTCGACGGCGGAGGCGGAGACGGCGGAGGAAGCGGGGGCCGGTGCCGTGACGGCGGGCTCGGGCGGGTCGGTGTCCCGCGACGGGCGCGGCGCCGGGGACGGTGCGCCGGAGCCCGGCCGGGAGGTGTCGGCCGCCCCGGCCTCCGGACGCTGTACGTCGTCCCCGGAACCGGAACCGGACCCGGTGGCGGACCCTTCGCCGGCGCCGGGCGTCCCCGGTGTCGCCGTCGCCCCGGACGTCGACGCCGCCGCCCCGGCCCGCACCGTCGCCCGGTCCGTCCAGCTCAGTACGGCACCGCAGGCGTCGCAGAAGGACTGGCCGGGTTCCGCCCGGGTGCCGCAGTCGGCGCAGTTCTGGGTGGTCATCTCTCCGGGGTCCTTTCGGCTGCGGTCACCTTGACCGAGTACGGCATGTGGGCGGGGCGGGCGGCGGCCACGAGGGCGTCCAGGCGGTGTTCGTCCGCCGGACCGGGGTCGGGCAGGCGGAGCGTGACGTGCAGATGGGGGCGGTGGTCGCCGGGGAACGGGCCGAGCGGGCGGGCGTTCCACGCCGAACCGCCGCTCTCGGAGATCTCCGGCTCCACGCCGAAGGCCAGCCGGATCGCCTCGGCCAGGCCCCGCCGGGTGCCGCGGACCCGGTGCAGATAGGCGGCCGCGGCGACGGCGGCCCGCAGCCTCGGCTCCGGTTCCGTACCGTCCGTCTCCGCGCCGACCCAGCCCGCCAGCCACCGGGCGAAGTCGACCGGCGCGAGGGCCGGGTCGAAGTACGCGGGCAGGCAGTCGAGGACGTTGTGGATCGGCGCGACGACCTCGTCCAGGCCGGCGACGAACCGCTGCGCCAGGTCGTCGTCGGCGAAGACGGCCGGGAGCATCGCGCTGATCGGGGCGGACGAGCCGAGCCCGTCGACAGAGCCTCTCACCGGCCGCTTCCTTCCCGGCGCACGACAGCGCCCCGAAGGGGCGCGGGGAACTGCGCGACGAGCCACGACGCGGCCGCACCCGACCGACGACAGCGACACGGAGCGGCCCTCCCGGCGGAGCGCCCCCTCACGCGCCGTCCCCGATCACACGGACCCGGTGGTCGTACGAGAAGACCAGGGCCGGGGCGGACAGGTCGATGCGGTCGGTCGCCTCGCCGCGCTTGCCCGTGAGCGGGTCGGCGGGGTGCAGGATGACTTGGTCGACGAGTTCCACGCCCGGTACGCGCTGGAGGACCGCGAAGACCTCGCCGGACTGCACCGGACGGCCGAACGGCCAGCCCTTGCCGTCCGTGCCGCCGGTCAGCGGGTCGAGGTGCCGGTAGAGGGCGTCATGGGCCTGCCGGCGGACCCGGTCGGTGTCGACGCCGCGGAAGGCGTGCACCGTGGCGACGACCGTGATGCCCTGGTAGTACGGCGGCCCGACCGCCAGCCGGGTGCCGATCAGGCGGCGTTGGTCGAGGTGGCGGGTGATGCGGTCCAACAGGGCGTCCCCGGGGACGAGTTGCTCGAAGCGCAGCCGGCCGCCGGGGTCCGGGACGGCCTGCGGGACCACCAGCACCCGCACCGCGTACGCCCCGTGCTCGCCCTCCTCGCCCTCCAGACAGGTGATGCGGGCGGTCTCCGGAGCGGCGCGGCGGGCCAGTTCCTCGTAGTCGCGCAGGGTCACGGCCCGCTCCTGGGCGCGCAGGGTGATCGGCGCCCGCAGCTTCGCCTCCTCGACCGTCTCGCCGTCCACCCCGCCGCGCGCGGCCTCACGGTTGACGACCTCGGAGACGTACGGCACCGAGGTGCGCAGGACCTGGACGGCACCGCGCGCCACGTTCCCGGCGCGGCCGCCGCCCGTGCGGTAGCGGCGGGCGCGGATCACCGCGCCCTTGGCGGCCACCGTGCCGTACTGGCGCAGCCGGCCGTCGGGTTCGCGGACGGACGGGCCGAAGGCGATCTCGCCGGTGGCCGCGTCGAGGGTGATGTGGCGGTCGTCCGGTCCGGAGGCGGCGAAGTGCGGGACGACCTGCCAGTCGACCCAGCCCTCGTGCTCGGCGGTCTGGAGCAGCAGGGGCGGGTCGTCGCCGACGACCGGGGCGTGGGCGAGGCGCAGGCGCTGGCCCGGGAGGCCGGTCGACTCGCCGAGCGCCTCGTCGTGCACCGTCTCCGCGTGCACGGCGGGGGCCGTGCCGCCGACCGTGAAGGCCTCGGCGGAGCGGACCGTGGGCGAGGTGGTGTAGAAGGGCTGGCCGGGCAGTGGTTCGGTGACGCGGCAGCGCAGCCAGCCGGCCTCCTGGCCGCCGGAGCGGGACAGGACATGACCGCCGGGGATGTGCAGGACGACCTCGCCGGGGCGGTTGAGACCGCCGGTGCCGTCCCGGTCGACCTCGCAGGACTGCCAGCCGTCCTCCGTCCACGCCTCCCAGACCAGGGGCGGCTGGCGGGGGTCGACGCCGACGCCGTCCACGCGGCTGTCCAGTTCCAGGGCGACGGCGCAGTGCGGCACGGCGGAGGACAGGCCGAGCAGCATGCAGTCGCCGGGCCGCGGGGACTCGGCGAAGCAGAGCAGGTCCTTGCCCTCGGCGAGGTCGGTGGTGCGGTCGGCGACCGGTTCGCCCTGGTGCTGCACGACCAGGTGCGACAGCCGGCTGGGGACGACGGTGAGTTCGCGTTCGGTCGCGAAGACCACCGCCTCCTCGCTCTCCGTCCGGACGGTCGCCACCTCGGTGCCGGTGGGCAGCAGCACCGGTTCCTCCTGTGGGGCCGACAGCCAGAACGTGACGTCGGTGCGGGCCGCGGACGGCGGGAAGAGCCGGATGCCGACCAGGTCGAGGAAGGCCAGGTGGTTCTTCTCCGGGACGCGGTTGAGGCGGTAGACGATCTGGTCCGCCATGTGCGCGACCGTCTCGACGAGCGTCACGCCCGGATCGGAGACGTTGTGGTCGGTCCACTCCGGGGCGCGCTGCTGGATGTAGCGCTTGGCGTCGTCGACGAACTGCTGGAAGCGGCGGTCGTCCAGATTGGGGGAGGGCAGGGCCATCAGCGGTCGCTTTCGGAAGCCGTACCCGTGGCGCCCGGTGAGTCCGGCTCGTCGTGGGACGGGATGACGTAGAAGGGGAAGACGAGACTGCGCGGGTTGTTCGTGCCGCGGATGGAGTAACGGACGTCGATGAACAGCACGCCCTGTTCGGCGCCGGCCGTGACCTCGACGTCGGTGACCTCGATGCGCGGCTCCCAGCGGTCGAGGCTGACGTACACCTCGTGCTGGATACGGCCGGCCGTCGCCTCGTTGACCGGGGCGAAGACCAGGTCGTGGATGGCGCAGCCGTACTCCGGGCGCATGGGGCGCTCGCCCGGTGAGGTGGCGAGGATCAGCCGGATCGCCTCCTCGATCTCGCGTTCGCCGCTGACCAGGGCGATGCCTCCGGTGGGGCCGATGCGCAGCGGGAACGCCCAGCCGGAACCGACGAATTGCTCGGCCATCAGAGGGCCACCTGCCTTCTTCTGCTGTCCCTCTCGGACCGTTCCTCGGCGCGGGTCACGGCAGCGGGTACGGCTTGGCGTTGACGAGGACGGCGCCCTGGAGCATGAGGGTGGCGGCCCGGATGCCCACGTTGGCGGCGGCGTTGATCTGCGCGGTGCCGCCCGCGGTGAGCGTCGCGGCGCCGCCCGCCTTGAGGCTGAGCGCCCCCAGCGCGTCCACGGACACCACGCTGGTCAGCGATTTGAGGTTGACCATGCCGGTGCCGCGGATGTCGAGCAGCCCGCCGCTCTTGATGGTGAGTTTGCGGCCCGCGCTGAGCGTGAGGTCGGTGCCGGCCTCGACGGACACCGAGCGGCTGCCCGTGATGCTGACCGTGCCCTTGCTGTCGATGGTGATCTCGGTCCTGGTGCGGTCCAGGTTGATGACGAGCCGGTCGTCGCCGGACGTCACCCGCACGCCCTGCTTGCGGCCGCCGGTCTTCTGGCTGAGCAGGTCGACCCGGTTGCCGTCGCGGTCGGAGAGGGTGTGCCGGGCGGCGCGGCGGCGGGCGCCGTCGTGCAGGGGCACGTCCTTGACCGGGGTCGGCTGGTCCTTGCCGTTGTAGAGGCCGCCGATGACGTACGGGTGGTCGAGGGCGCCCCGGTCGAAGGCGACCAGCACCTCGTCGCCCACGTCCAGCGGGAAGATCGACCCGCCGTCCTTGCCGCCCCACTGCACGACCCGCGTCCAGTCGGAGATGTAGGTGTCGTCCAGCCACGGGAACTGGAGCTTCACCCGGCCCTGCTTGAGGGGGTCCTGGACATCGGTGACCAGGGCGTTGGTGGTGCCGGGGAGATGGAGGCCGTTCGTCACGCCCCCGCCGCCGGAGGCGAGCCCGTACAGCGACCGCCACTGCCGGCCGCTGACCGTCACCCACGCCTCGTAGTGCTTGCCGTCGCCGAAGACGTGCCGTACGGAGGTGGCGGTGTACTTGCCCTCGAAGGGCGCGCCGACGTCGGCGAGGGTGACCGGCAGACCGGGGCGGAGCTTCGGGGTGCCGCGCGCGATGACCTCCAGCTCCGCGAAGGAGCCGGTGACGTCGTCGGCGAGGGCCTCCGCGGCGAACTTCACCTCCGACTGCCGGTCGTACGGCGTCTGGGCGTCGACCAGCTTGGCGGGCTTGAACTTGCCCGCGGCCTCGCCCGGGGTCGTACCGATGCTGATACCGGGGTTGGTGGTGGCGGGCGCGGTGGCGACGAGCTTCTTCTTGGTGGTCACGTCCCAGCCGCGCGCCTCGACCGTGGCGACCTGCTCGGCGGAGGTGACGGCGGACCGCAGCCGCAGGATGTCGGTACCGGCCTCGAGCACGTACGGGCTCTTCTCGCCGGGGGTGGAGGTCGGCGGCGCCCCGGACGCCGGGTCCGGCCTGACGAACTGGAACTTCCCCTTCGCGTCGACCGACATCACCATCTCGTTCTCGTCGGCGAGCCGGGCGAGGAAGTCCCAGTCGGTGACATTGGCCTGGGAGATGAACTCGTAGACGGTCTTGGTCGACTGGATCCGGCCGACCGGCACACCGGCCTGCGCGGACAGTTTGCGGGCGATGTCGGAGGCGCTCTGGTTGCGGTACGCGGCGACCCGCCGCTGCCGCATCAGCCGGTGGCCGTGGTCGTAGCCGCGGATCACGGTGAACGAGCCGGTGCCGTCGTAGTCGGCCTCCAGGCCGCAGACCTCACCGGTGAGCAGGGGGTCGGAGGCGCCCTGTCCGTCGGCGACCGGGGTGAGGACCACCGGCGTCCCGAACTTCACCCCCAGTTTGCCGAGGACCAGCCGGTACGGGTCGCGGAACGTCAGCCGGAACGCGGCCGGAACCCCGAGCCCCTGGTCGACCCAGCCCTCCACCAGCAGCGGGGCGAAGTCGGCGGGCAGCGGCCGTCCGCCGAGGCTGACCTTGATGATGCTGGAGAACGCGGACTGCACCATCAGTGACCCACCTCCCCGGCGGCCGGCAGGACCAGCTCGACGCCGGTGGGCAGCCGGGCGGGGTCGTCGATGTCGTTCGCCTCGGCGATGGCCCGCCAGGCCGAGGTGTCGCCGTACTCGCGCCAGGCCAGCGACTGGAGCGAGTCCCCGGCCACCACCCGGTGCACCCGCTGCGCGGTCAGGGCGCCGGAGGTCGGGTTCTGGCCCTGCGTCTTGCTGGGGATCTCGTGCAGCCGGATCTGGCAGGTCGCGCGGATCGGGACACCGGTCGTGCCGAACAGGGAGTACGACACGTCCACACTGCTCACGTACGACGTGAAACGGGCCGTGGAGAACGAGCCCCACTGGAACACCACCCAGGGCGGCGACGGCTGTTCGGCGGCGATGCTCTTCGTGGTGACCTCGCAGCACTCGAGGAGCGATTCCACCTTTTTCAGCACGGAGTTGCTGCCCGGCTCGTCGGAGGTGTCGAGGAAGATCTCGACGCTCATCTCACGGGGCTCCGGGCCCATGAACTCCGGCTTCGAGCCGTCGCGGACGGCGGCGGTCGGGGTCACCTTCCACTGGGCGCGCCGGCCCAGCTGCAACTGCGCCGGGTTGAAGTCGAATCCGAACGACCGGATCAGACCGCCCGGGGTGGTGCTGGTGCCGACCGGCGGTTCGTGGATCGCCAGCGTGGCGCGGACCAGGCTCTTCCCGGCGCCGCCCCTGCTTCCCTTGGCCATGTGCGTGGGCCCCTTCCGGCCTAGTCCGTGAACCCGTGGTGGGTGATCTCCAGGACCTCCGTGGCGACGCCCGGGTTCGCGGGGTCCAGGGAGGGGCCCTGCCAGCTCACCGGCAGGACGTCGATCAGCCCCCAGCGGGCGACCTCCGAGCCGTCCGCGCGCAGCGCGGCGATCTGGGCGGTGGGCCGGGTCACGCCGGTGGTGACCGAGGAGATCCACTTCGCCACCTTGGAGGTGTCCGGGGTGAGGGGGCGGGTCAGCCGGATGTTGGAGAACGTGACGCGGGAGGGGAGCGCCCACACGAAGCCGTTGTTCCCGCCCTCCTGGCGGTGCTCGATCTCCACCTGGGAGGACAGTCCCTCGCACCCGTTGAAGTACCCGAGGCTCTCGCCGTCGATGGTCAGGGTGAAGAAGATGGTGGAGCCCGGGTCGAGATCGCGGGACATCGAGGGGCCTGGCCTTTCTGGGGCGCGCGGGGTGTTCGGGGCGGGTGGTCGTGCCGGTCAGTTGCGAGGGTCGCGGAGTCTGCCGATGCGTTCGCGGTCGAGGCGGAGTTCGGTCCGCAGGAGACGGGTGATACGGCCGGTCAGACGGTGGGTGAGCTCGTCGAGCTGGAAGTCGGTGAGCGAACGGGGGTCGAAGCCGGGGGCGTGGGAGACGGCCGCTGCGGAGGGCGGGTGGCCGGTGGTGGGGCGCTGCGGGGGCGGCGGGGGCGGCGGGGGCGGCGGCTTGGGGAGTGCGGGAGGGGCGGGCGGCGTGGGGAGGCGGGCCGGCGCTCGCTGGACGGTGGGGGCGGGGGCCGGGGCATGGGGGAGTGCGGACGGCGTGGGGAGATGGGCCGGCGCTCGCTGGACGGGCAGGGCGGGGGCCGGGGCCCCGGGGGGAGTCGGGGTGGGTGTCGCGGCCGGGCGGGGGTGGACGACCGGGACGGGGAGTGCGCCGGGGGTGGTGCGGCGCAGGGGGACGGCGACGGAGGGGGCGGTGGCGGCGCGGCGCTGCACGGGGGCCGTCGGGGGCTGCTGGACCGGGAGGGGGGTGACGGTGGTCGGGGTGGGCTCCAGGGGTACGGCGACGGGTGCCGGAGCGGGTGCGTCGGTGCGCTGGACCGGGAACGGGATGACGGTCGTCGGGGTGGGCTCCTGGGGTACGGCGACGGGTGCCGGGAGCGCCCGGGTGCGCTGGACCGGGAGCGGGGTGACGGTGGTCGGGGCGGGCGCGGGGGTGTGCTGGACCTGGGGCGGCGCGAGCGGGGTCGTAGGGGTGGGGTGGGCGGTGAGGGGGGCGCCGAGCCGGGGGCGGGGCGCGGCGGCCGGAGTCCCGGGTGACGTCGCTCGCGGCGTGGTGAGCGGAAGCGTGACGGGAGCGCCCAGTCCCGAGCGGCGTACGGCTCGCTGGACGGACGCCGGGCCCGGCGACGGGGCGGTGAACCCGGCCGCGCGGGGCGCGGTGACGGGGGCGGCGGAGTACGGCGCGGCCGGCGCGGCCGGCGTCGGGGTGGCCTCGCGTGCCGCGCGCTGGAGCGGTACGGGGTCGTACGAGGGTGCCGTGGTGCCGCCGTTCGGCTCGGAACGGGGCACGGGAGTTCCACCGGTCGCCGCCGACGCTGCCTCGACGGGGGCCGGACCACCGCCGGGCGGCGTACGCCGTTGCAGGGGTGCCGGGGACGGCGGAACGGGACGGGCCGCCGTGGGCTCCGCCGGACGGGGGGACGGGCTGGGGGAGGTCTGCCCGGGTATGGCTGTTCGGGCGGGCGAGGAGGCCGCCACCGTCCGGGGCGGTGCGGGCGGGCTCGCGGGGCGGGTCTGTACGGGGACCGCGGGCCGGGACGAGGAAGCGGAGGACGACCGCGCCGGGCGGGTCTGCACCGGGAGGGGTGCCTGGGTCGACGGGGTGGATGCCGGCTCGCTCGGGGACGGGGCTGCCGGGCGGACCTGCGCGGGAGGCGTCGACCGGGCCGGAGACGCGGCGTCCGTCGAGGCGGGGCCCGTCGGGCGGGTCTGCACGGGGATCGGGGCCTGTGCCGAGGGCGCGGGTGCCGGCGGGGTCGGCGAGGCGGGGGACGGTACTGCCGTCGGCGGCAGCGGAGGCGTCCCCGCAGGGGTCTGGGGAGGTGCCGTGGGCAGGGTTGCGGAGGGGCCCGTCGGGCGGGTCTGTACGGGGATCGCGGCCTGTGTCGAGGGTGCGGGTGTCGCCGGGGCCGGCGAGGCGGGGGGCGGCGCGGGCGTCCCCGCAGGGGTCTGGGGAGGTGCCGTGGGCAGGGTTGCGGAGGGGCCCGTCGGGCGGGTCTGTACGGGGATCGCCGCCTGTGCCGAGGGTGCGGGTGCCGGCGGGGTCGGCGAAGTGGGCACCGTGGAGGCAGGGGAGGGTACTGCCGTGGGGGGCAGCGGTGGCGTCCCCGCCGGGGTCGGGGAAGGGGCCGTGGGCAGGGTCGCGGAGCGCGTCTGCACAGGCACCGCCGCCCGGGGCGAGGCAGCCGCCGACGACCGGCTCGGCGCGGAGGATGCCGTCCGGGCCGACGAAGGCGGGACCGCCTGGGTCGGTGACGGCGTCCCCGTCCGGGGAGGCGCAGGTGTCGCCGCTTGGGCAGGCGAAGGTGCCCTCGTCGGCTCCGGCGCAGGAGTCACCGTCTGCGCCGGCGCAGGAGTCACCGTCGGTTCCGGCGAGGGAGTCACCGTCCGCTCCGGTGCACGGGCCACGGTCCGAGCCGGCGCAGGTGCCGCGGCCCGGGCGGGTGAAGGCGCCCCTGTCGGCTCGGGCGAGGGAGTCACCGTCCGCGCGGGTGCAGGGGCCACGGTCCGGCCCGGCGCGGGTGCCACCGCTTGGGCAGGCGAAGGTGCCCTCGTCGGCTCCGGCGCAGGAGTCACCGTCGGTTCCGGCGAGGAAGTCACCGCCCGCGCCGGTGCGGAAGCCACCGTCCGCGCCGGTGCGGAAGCCACCGTCCGAGGCGACGCAGGTGCCACGGCCCGGGTCAACGAAGGAGCCCTCGTGGGAGCCGCCCCGGGTGCCACCGCCCGCGCCACGAAAGGCGCATCGGCCCGAGTCGGCGCATCGGCCCGAACCGGCGCGGACGCCCCGGTCTGCGCGGACGTCCCGGTCTGCGCGGACGTCCCGGTCTGCGCGGACGTCCCGGTCGGCGCGGACGTCCCGGTCGGCGCAGGTGAGGAAGCCACCGCCCGAGCCACGAAAGGCACCCCCGCCCGAACCGGCGCAGACACCCCACTCCGAGGAGACGCAGAAACCCCAGTCCGAGGAGACGCAGAAACCCCACTCCGAGGAGACGCGGACACCCCACTCCGAGGCGACGTAGACGCCTCAGCCATAGCTGACCCGGTCAGCCCCGTCCGAGCCTGTGCGGGAGGCACCGCCCCCGCACTCGCCCCTGCCTGCCCGGGCATGACCGCCCGGCCCGGTGCGGGAGCCACTGTCCTGGTGGGGGCCCCTGCCGAAGGCGGAGCCACCGCCCCCGCGGCCGGCACGGCGAACGACGGCGTCACCCGCGGCCGCGCCAACCGCTGCACCGGAACGGGCACACCCGCCCCCGCCCCCGACGTCGGAAGCGCGCCCGGATGCGGAGCCGGACCCGCGGCGGCCGGTGCCGCCGAAGGCTCCGCTCGGGTCGGGCCGGCCGGCAGGGAGCCCATGCGGGCGGACGGTCCGGCGCCGAGGACGGTGTGTGCGTGGGTGCGGGTGAGGGCCGGGTTCTGCCAGGTGGCCAGCCGGCCGCCGAACCCGGCGTCGGCGACGCCCGCCGCGGCTTCGCCCACCGCCCGCCGCAGGGGCGGCAGCCCGGTCCACGCGGCCGGTGCGAGCGGCCGCGCCACCGGGCTCGCCGCCGCGCTCGCCTCGGCGCTCACCTCCGCGCCCGTACCGCCGGACCCCGCGTCCGCCGGTGCCCCGCCCGCTCGTCCACGCCGCAGCCGATCCAGGAACCCCATGTCTCAGCCCTCCGCCCCGCCCCGCGTCACCAGTGAGGCGATGTGCCCGGTGTAGCGGCGGCGGTCGTCGTGTTCGAGGTCGAGGATGTCGTCCAGGGGCCAGTGGAAGTGGTAGGCGACGTACGCGATCTCCTCGTGCAGTCGGTCGGTCGCGTACGTCACGATTCCCCCAGGCGGCTCCCGCCCAGTTCCACCTCGAAGGGCTCCGCGCAGTGCGGGCACTCCACCGAGGCGCGGGTGTGGCCCTCGGCGTTGATCTGGCGGTAGAAGTCCTGAAGGAACGCCAGGTCGGAGGCGAACATGTTCTCCACCACCCCGTCGTGCACCAGGGGCAGTGTGCCCAGGCGGGTGATGACCCGGCCGAGCAGGACCACCGACAGGTACGCGGGGTTCTCCTGGACGCGGATGTCCCGGAGCGGGACGAGTTCGTCCCGTGCCGTGGCCAGCCGCATCACGCCGTCGCGGTGGACCGTGCCCGCCTCGTCGACGTAGCCGCGCGGCAGCTCGAAGGGGAACTCCGTCCGCAGCTGCTGCCGCACCGGGGCCGGCGCGGGCGCCGCCGCGGACGGGAGCGGGTCGGCCTCCTGGGCCTGCGCCTGCTCCCCGACCGCCTGCGGCCCCCGCACAGCCGTACGCCGCATTACTCGATGACCAGTTCTTCGAACGTGATCGTCACGGTCTCGGTCAGCGCCGCCGCCTCGCCCGCCTTCACGGTGCTGGTGTCGATCTTGCTGCACCAGGCGTTGCGCATGTTGTACCGCTTGACCGGATTGTTCTGGTAGTCCATCACCATGATCGTGGCGTTCTTGCGGGCCGTGCCCATCACGCCGTTGATCGACTCGGTGATCCACTGGTTGAACGCGGCGGACTGGGTCATACCGCGGACGACCGTGCAGGTGCCGGCCTTCTTCACGCCCGGCAGCTTCTTGGTGACCGGCTTGCCCTGCGCGGAGACCTGCTGGTACTCGATGACGTCCTGTTCGAGGCTGAGACCGCTGACCTCGGCGAGGTACTCGACCATCACGCCGTCGATCTGGAGCCCGAAATTGTGCGATGTGAGGGCGTCACCCGGCTGGAGACTCATCTGGCTTTCCTTCTAAGTGAAGTGGGGGAGGCAGGGGATACGCGTACGGGCCGGAGCCGGCCTACTCCTCCAGCTCCCCGCTCCCGCTGGAGAACTGCGCCAGCCGGAAGATCACGAACTCGGCCGGCTTGACCGGCGCGATACCGATCTCGCACACCACCCGGCCGACGTCGACCGACTCCGCCGGGTTGGTCTCCTCGTCGCACTTGACGTAGAACGCCTCCTCGGGCCGGGCGCCGAAGAGGGCGCCCGCGCGCCACTCGTTGACGAGGAACGCGGAGACGTTGCGCCGGATCCGGGCCCACAGCGCGTGGTCGTTCGGCTCGAACACCACCCACTGGGTGCCGATCAGGATCGACTCCTCCAGGTAGTTGAAGTACCGGCGGACGTTCAGGTAGCGCCAGGCCGGGTCCGAGGCCAGTGTGCGGGCGCCCCAGACGCGGATGCCCCGGCCGGGGAACGCGCGGATGCAGTTCACGCCGATCGGGTTCAGCAGGTCCTGCTCGCCGCGGGTGATCTGGATCTCCAGGTCCACGGCGCCGCGGATGACCTCGTTCGCCGGCGCCTTGTGCACACCGCGCTCGAAGTCGTTGCGGGCCCAGACGCCGGCCACGTGGCCGCTCGGCGGGATCAGCCGGGCCTGGCCGGCGGCCGGGTCGAAGGACTTGATCCAGGGGTAGTAGAGGGCGGCGTACTTGGAGTCGTAGCCGGCCGTCTCCTGGCGCCAGACGCGGATCTGGCGGGCGTTCAGGCCGGGCGGCGGGTCGATGATCGCGACGCGGTCGCCCATCAGCTCGCAGTGCGCGATCAGGCCGAGCTGGACGGCCTTGACGGACTCCAGGTCGATCGCGCCGCGCTGGTAGGCGGCCATCAGGTCGGGCACCGCGACCATGGACACCTCGTCGACGGCCTCCAGGCCGCCGAAGCCGGTGCGGTCGGCGCTGTCGCCCAGGTACTGGGCCGGGCCCACCGGGGCGCTCTCGGCCGCGGCCGGCACGGCGGGGGCGGCGGCGGACGTGGCGGGAAGGGCGACCGTCTGGTTCTCCGGGCGTGCCAGCTGCGCGGCGGGCGCGGCCTCGGCCACGGTGATCAGCCGCGAGCGCTCCTTGACCTGGGTGACGACGTAGGCGCGGTTGCCCTTCTTCGCGGACACGTCGAAGGTCTCGACGGGCTGGTCGCCGTCCTTGACGATCAGCTTGAACCGCTCGGCGGGGCCCTCGCCCTCCGCGTCGGCGACCTCCACACTCAGGTTGCCGGGCGCCACGGCCGTCACGGTGAACGTGCCGAGCTGCTTCGGCTCACCGGCCGGCAGCGCGGCGGGCGCGGCGGACGTGCCCACCGCCGCCGGGGACTTGGCGTCCCCGGCCGCGCCGGCCGGGGAACCGCCCACCCGGACGACGTAGGCGGCGGAACCGCCGTTGTTGAAGAAGCCGTAGACGGAGTGCGCGAGGAAGTACCCGTCGGTGAAGTCACCGAAGGCCGCCACGTACTGGGTCCAGTTGGTCACCAGGGTGGGCTCGTTCAGCGGGCCGGTCGGGGCGAGCCCGACGAAGGCCGCCACCGAGGTGCCCACTCCCTCGATCGGGCGGGAGCCGCTGGCCACCTCCTCGACGTATACGCCGGGCGACAGGTAGGACGGCATGCTGTGCTCTCCTCGGGGTACGCGTCAGGACATCTCTCACCGTCACGCGCGAAGCGCGTCCCCCGAAACGGCCTGGGGTGCACGTCCGGGGGCATGACCGCTGCCCGCAGGGGCAAGGTGGTCTCCGCCGCGCACGGGTGAGGTGGACGCGTTGCCCCGGAGACTGCCCGTGCGGTCCTTCCGCCGCGCCCGCCCGCTCCGGTACGGCTGGATCACCAGCCGTCGACTGCCGAGCCACCTGGACCTTGACTGATGTGGACCTCCCTCGAACCCGCCTCCGCCACCGTCGATCCGGGCAGCCGGACCACGGTGCGTCTGCGGGTGCGCAACACCGGTGACGTCGTCGACGAGTACCGCTTCGAGCCGGTCGGCCCCGTGGCCGCCTGGACGACGGTGGAGCCGCCGACGCTGCGGCTCTTCCCGGGGACGACGGGCACGGTCGAGCTGACGTTCGCCCCGCCGCGCACGCCGGACGCGGCGGCGGGTCCGAACCCGTACGCGGTGCGGATCACGCCGACCGAGCATCCGGACACGGTCACGGTCCCCGAGGGCAACCTGACGGTCACCCCGTTCACGGAGGTGCGCGCGGAGCTGGTCCCGCCGACCGTGAAGGGGCGCTTCCGGGGCCGCCCCCGGCTGGCGATCGACAACGTCGGCAACACCCGGGTCACCGCCTCCCTCAGCGGCAGCGACAACGGCGACCGGCTTTCGTACGAACTCCAGCCGGGCAGTGTGCAGATCGAGCCGGGGCGGGCGGTGTTCGTGGACACCACGCTGCGGCCCCGGCAGATCATCTGGTTCGGGTCGAAGGAGGAGCAGCCGTACAGCCTGACGGTGCGCCGGTCGGGGGCGCAGCCGCTGGCGGTGGACGGGACGTTCGTGCAGCGCGGGTTCCTGCCGAGGTGGCTGGCGACCGCGCTGAGCGTCTCGGTGGCGCTGGCGATCGCGTTCGTCATGATCTGGCTGGCGTACAAGCCGCAGGTGCGCACCCTGGCGACGGAGAAGGCCGCGCAGGCGGAGGTCACCGCGCTGCCCACGCCGTCGGCGCCGGCACCGAGCGCGCCCTCGGCGCCCGCCGTGAGCGAGCCGGCCGCCCCGTCGGTCCCCGAGGACAAGAGCGGGGACAGCGCCGGCGGCGGCGACTCCGGGTCGGGCGGCGAGGGCGAGGAGGAGGAGCAGGCGCCGGAGCCGGAGACGGCCGCCGACGCCGTGCAGAAGCTCGCCGCGCGCAGCGACGGGCGGCACGTCTGCTACCGCGCCTATGTGGCGGACCAGGGCTGGCAGGACCCGGTGTGCGACGGCGCGATCGCGGGCACGACCGGCCAGAACCTGCCCATCAAGGCGCTGAACATCGCCACGGTGGCGACCGGCGGGGTCACGGGCAACGGCGCCCATGTGAACGAGGGCTGGTACACCGGCGACAAGTGGTCCAACGCCGCCGACGGGGTCGACATGTACATCGGCAGCACCAAGGAGGCGCTCTCGCCGCTCCAGGGCTTCACGATCAAGACCCCGGACGGCTCCGTCTGCTTCAACCCGCACATCAGGGACCGGGGCTGGCTGGGCGTGGGGTGCACCGAACCGGGCGGCTGGAAGTACGGCGGCAGCCCCATGGGCGACAAGCTCCAGCTGGAAGCGGTCCGGTTCACCGTATGAAACCGCCGCTCTCTCCGAAATCGTCGAAAGGGCCCGTCGGGTGACTCTGTGGACTTCTCTGGAACCGGCGGCCGCGACCGTGGACCCCGGTGGCAGCACGACCGTGCGTCTGCGGGTGCGCAACACCGGTGACGTCGTCGACGAGTACCGCTTCGAGCCGGTGGGGAGCGTGGCGCCCTGGACGACGGTGGAGCCGCCGACGCTGCGGCTCTTCCCGGGGACGACGGGCACGGTCGAGCTGACGTTCGCCCCGCCGCGCACCCCGGACGCGGCGGCGGGTCCGAACCCGTACGCGGTGCGGATCACGCCGACCGAGCATCCGGACGCGGTCACGGTCCCCGAGGGCAACCTGACGGTCACCCCGTTCACGGAGGTGCGCGCGGAGCTGGTCCCGCCGACCGTGAAGGGGCGCTTCCGGGGCCGGCCGCGGCTGGCGATCGACAACCTCGGCAACACCCGGCTCACCGCGTCCGTCACGGGCTCCGACACGGGCGACAACCTGGGCTACGAGTTCCGGCCCGGCAATGTGCAGATCGAGCCCGGACGGGCCGTCTTCGTGGACACCACGCTGCGGCCCCGGCAGATCATCTGGTTCGGGTCGAAGGAGCTGCGGCCCTACGCGCTGAACGTGCAGCGCTCGGGCGCGGTGCCGTTGTCGGTGGACGGGACGTTCGTGCAGCGTGGGTTCCTGCCGAGGTGGCTGGCGACCGCGCTGAGCGTCTCGGTGGCGCTGGCGATCGCGTTCGTCATGATCTGGCTGGCGTACAAGCCGGCGGTCAACAGCGGTGCCTCCGAGAAGCTCGCGGAGGCCGGCAGCACCGCGCTGCCCAGTCCGATCGCGTCGGCGCCCTCCGCGCCGAAGGTGGACGCCTCCGCCGAGGCCCTGCCCGATGTCGAGGCGCCCTCCGCGCCGGCCCAGGACGACGCCGGCGGGTCGGGATCGGGGTCCGGATCCGGTTCGGGTTCCGGCGGTTCCTCCGGGTCGGGAGGGAGCGGCGGTGGCGGCGGTTCCGGCGACGGTTCCGGCGACGAGGAGGAGCCCGAGGCGGCCGGCGATCTGATCATCGGCCAGGCGTCGAACCGGTGTGTCGACGTCCCCGACGCCCAGAACGGCAAGGGCAAGGACGGCACCCCGCTCCAGATCTGGGACTGCGCCGGGTCCGCCAACCAGAAGTGGGAGTTCCGGGGCGACGGCACCGTACGGTCCGTCGGGATGTGCATGGACGTCGCCTGGGGTTCGCGCGAGGACGGCGCGGTCATCCAGCTGGCCCGGTGCAGCGGCAACCCCGCCCAGCAGTTCGTGCTCAGCCAGGCCGGTGACCTGGTGAACCCGCAGGCCGACAAGTGTGTGGACGTCAAGGACAACGGCACCGGCAACGGCGCCGACCTCCAGCTGTGGACGTGCTCGGGCACCCCGAACCAGAAGTGGCGCAAGGGGTAGCGGAGGCCGTTCCGGCCCACCGGTCGGCTGCCGTGGCCTACCAGCTGGCCTCTCCGGGCACCAGGCGGCCCGCCTTGCGGTACTCGCGGCGGGCCCCCTCCAGCAGATCGCCGTCACCCACCCGACCGTCGCGTCCGGCGGCCAGGTAGGCGGCGGTGACCACCGCGCTGCGGATCGAACCGCCCGCCAGCTCGAACTCCCGGGCCAGCGGGGCGGGATCCACCCCGTCGGTGCACGGCACATGGGACAGTCCGTGCCGCCACAGCGCCAGCCGCTGCCCCGGGTCCGGGAACGGGAAGTCGACCACCAGGTCGAGCCGGCGGGTGAACGCCTCGTCGATGTTGGCGCGCAGGTTGGTGGTGAGCAGCGCGATGCCGTCGAAGGACTCCAGGCGTTGCAGCAGGTAGGCGCTCTCCATGTTGGCGTACCGGTCGTGCGAGTCCTTCACCTCCGACCGCTTGCCGAACACGGCGTCGGCCTCGTCGAAGAGGAGCACGCTGTCGGTGCGGTCGGCCTCGGTGAAGATGCGTTCGAGGTTCTTCTCGGTCTCGCCGACGTACTTGTCGACGACGGAGGAGAGCTGGACGACGTAGAGGTCGAGGCCGAGTTCGGCGGCCACCACCTCGGCGGACAGCGTCTTCCCGGTGCCGGACTCGCCGGCGAACAGGCCCAGCACGCCCCGGCCCCGGCCGCCGCCCGCGCTGAGCCGCCAGTCGCCGAGGACACGGTCGCGGTGGCGGGCGCGCAGGGCCAGCTCGTGGAGCTGGGTGAGGGGCCGCTCGGGCAGCACCAGGTCCTCCCAGCCGACGGCGGGCCGGATCCGGCGGGCGTGCCGCTCCAGACCGGAGGCCGACTGCTGACGGGCGGCCAGCCGCACATGGTCCGCGCTGAGCGGGGTGCCCTCGAAGTCGGCGAGCGCCCGGGCGGCGTGCGCGGCGCGCAGGGCCCGGTCGCCGCCGAGTCGGTAGGGGGCGACCGCGGAGGCGAGGTCGAAGCCTGTGGTCCCCGTGATTCCCGTGGTCTCTGTGGTCCCGGTGGCTCCGAGGCCCGTCGTCCACGCGCCCGTGCCGCCCGCCCGGCGGCGTGGGGCGTCCAGGACCAGGGGGTCGTGCGGGGACCAGTGCGGGTCGTAGGGGCGGGGGTCGGTGAGCAGGACCGTCACGTCCGTCGCGGCGGTCAGCTCGGCGACCAGGGCGCCCGGCCGGTCCGGGAGGCCGGACAGGACGACGGCCCGGCCGCCGAGGCGGGCCTCGCGCAGGAGATCGGGGACGCGCTCGGCGGGGCCGGTGAAGCGCAGCGCCGGACGGCCGGCGAGGTCCAGGGCGGTGGCCAGGGCGGCCGGCCCGTCGCCCTCGCGGTGCTCGCGGAGGTAGGCGGTGAGGGGTCCGTCCAGCAGCCGCTTGGCCAGCCGCTGGACGAAGGCGGCGGTCTCACCGTTGTCATCGGCCGGGAACGGCGGGGGCAGGGGGCCGAGGTGGCCGTGCAGGGCGGCGTCCGGGGTGTCGTCGCCCAGAAGGTGGGCGAGCAGCCGGTCCGGTACACGCAACGAGCGGGACAGGAAGGGCCGTTCGGGCTCCTCGATCTCCAGCAGGCCGAGCGCGCACAGCGGTGCCGAGGGGTGGAAGCGGGCGCGGGCCGGCGCGAGGTGCGCGGGCGCCCCGCACAGATCGAGGGCGAGCCCGACGGTCGCCCGGCGCCGGCTCACGTCGTCGTTGAGGTAGCCGTAGAGCGACTCGAAGGTGCGGTCCAGGTCCGGGGCGAGGGCGATGAGCAGGACGGTGACGTCGAGGTCGCTCAGCGGGAGGCGGTGGGCGAGGGCGGTCAGCGGGTCGCCGGCCCCGGGGCTCGCCGCCCCGGCCTGCGCCGGATGCCCGGCCGCCGTCGGCGTCCGGTCCAGCAGATGCCGTACCGCCTCCTCGGACAGATACAGGCCCCGCAGCGGGTCGTCGGCCGTCGGGTCGCCCGCGGCACGGTGCTCGACCAGGGCCGCGACCCGGTCGCGCAGGGCGGCGAGCCGGGTGAGCAGCGCGTCCGTCACCGGCGGTCCTCGCGCGCGGCGCGGGCCGCGGCCACCTGGTGCGGCCGGTGCGCGCGCTCCCCGTCCCCCGGCGGGTCGCCGTCCATGCCGCGGACGCGGACCGCCGCGCCCTCGGTGACCGGCGGCCCGGCGTCGTACTCGGGGTACGCCGGGAAGGGCGCCGTGATCACCAGGTCCAGGGAGGGCTTCAGTTCGCCGCCCAGGGCGGACCAGATCTCGGCGAGGGACCGGGACTCGGTCTGTACGCCGGCCACGTTCACCGGCACCGACAGCCCCAACGCGCCGAGCGAGCCGGGCAGTTCCTCGGCGGAGAGCAGTTCGCGGGGTAGCAGGTTGGCCAGCACGGCCGACAGCAGCCGGTGTTCGTCCTGCGGGGTCTTCGTCCACGCGGTCACCAGGTACGACAGCCTGAACCAGCGCGGCGGCTGGCGGCGTTTCGTCACCACGTTCCGCTCGTCGCGCACCGCGACCTGGCCGCGCTGGCGGCGGGAGACGTCCTCCCGGATGTCGTACAAGTAGGCGTTGACGACAGGGGCGTTGCGGCGGGCAGCCCAGTCGCGGGTGGGGGCCTCGAAGGACACGTCGATGTCGGAGCCGGTCAGCGCGCCACCGCCGAGCAGTCCCTTGAGGACCTCGTCGACCTCGTGGATCACCGTCGCGCTCCTCAATCACCGTACGTCGGACGCCTGTTGCCGATCGTCTCCCGGGCGCTCACGGTTCCGTAGGCGCGCCGGGGTCGGTGGCCGGGCACGACACGCTGCCCGCGTGTCCTCCTTCGAGTGTCCGTTCGGTCAGATGTAGCCTTCCCTGAGGGCATATGCCACGGCATGCGCCCGGTTCCGCAGATGCAGGCGTGTCGTGAGTCCGTGCATCACGTTCTTGACGGTCCGTTCCGAGTAGGACAGCTTGCTGGCGATCTCTCCGGTGTCGAGGCCTTCGGCGACCAGGCGCAGGACGTCCACCTCCCGTGGCGCGAGCCCCAGCGAGGGCGCGCCCGGCCGCCCTGCCGCGCCCCGGTGCAGGGTGCCGACCTGGCTGATCAGCCGGCCGAGCAGATCGGCCGGCAGGTCGCCGTCGCCGCGCGAGGCCGCCAGCACCGCCTGCACCAGCCGGTGCGCGGTGGCCTCGCGGCGCCACACGATCGCCCCCACCCCGCACTCGATGACGTCGAGCAGTTCCGTCTCGCGGATCGTGCCGACGACGAGCACCGCACAGGTGCCCTCACCGCGCGAGATCCGCCGCAGCCGGGCCAGCGCCGCCTCGTCGAGGGTGTCCTCGATGAGCAGCGCGACCGTGCCGGGGGCCGCCGAGGGATCGTCGCGGAACTCGATCTCCGGCCGGCCGCGCAACTGGCTGACGGCGCCCTCGCGGGAGATCGGGTCCGGGGCCTGGACGGACACGGGGATGCGCCGGCGGGCCGTCGTGGTGCCGGTGTCCGGTGTCCGGGGTGAGCTGAGCAACCGAGTCCCCCAGGGTCATGGGCCCGCCGTCCGGCGGGGACCGGTGGCGGGTGCGTCGCTTTCAGACTTCTGCGAACCGTGGGGCGGCCGCAATCGTGGAGCACCACGAGGCGGACCACGAGAGCAGCGGCCGCAGCACCACGGTGTCCCCGCATCACCGCAGGTCAGAAGGGTTCGTGGAGAGCGTGTACGGGGCATCGTGAGCCTCGCCACAGGGACGGTGTGGTCCGGTCCGCCGTCGTACACAC
Source organism: Streptomyces phaeofaciens (assembly GCF_014648915.1). GTDB lineage: Bacteria > Actinomycetota > Actinomycetes > Streptomycetales > Streptomycetaceae > Streptomyces > Streptomyces phaeofaciens. Next base: position 158,626 of record NZ_BMSA01000021.1, read on the forward strand.
CAGGGACGTCCGACAGCAGGAGGCAGAGATGACCGGACCGCTGCGGGAACGCGACAACGCGCGGGCACTGCTCGCGGCCGAGACCGAACGGGCGCTGGCGGGCAGCGGCCGGCTCGTCCTGCTGCGCGGGGCCACGGGCACCGGCCGGTCGGCCCTGCTGGAGACCGCGGTGGCGCGGGCGGCCGAGCGCGGGCTGCGGGTGCTGCGCGCCCGCTGCTCCTCCGAGGACACCGCCGTCCCCTTCTCCGCCGTCCTCCATCTCCTGGGCCCGGTACCGGAGTTCGCGGACGTGGCGCCCGGCCTGGACGACCGGGGCAGCGCGGCGCGGCTGTGGCGGCTGCTGCGGTCGTACGCCGCCGAGGGCCCGCTGGTCGTCGCCGTGGACGACGTCGACCTCGCCGACGACGCGTCGCGTCGCTGGTTCGTGGAGGCCGCCCGGCGCGTCGACCGATTACCGGTACTCCTGGTGGCCACCGAGCGCAGCCAGTACGACATCGACCCGGCGCCCGTCGGCCTCACCCACACCCTCTCCCCGTCCCTGGTCCGCACCCACACCCTGGCCCCGCTCACCGACACCGCCGCCACCGGCCTGGTCCGGGCCGCCTTCCCCGCGGCCTCCGCCCGGTGGACGGCGGATCTCGTGCGCGCCGGGGCGGGCAGCCCCCTGCTGCTGCACGCCCTCGTCGACGACCTCGGCGGCGCCCCGCCGGCCGCCGTGCCGGAGACGTGCGCCGCGCTGTACCCCGGCGCCTACCCGGCCGCCGTGTCCTGGTGGCTGGACACCGCGGGCCCGGCGACGGCGGAGGTGGCCCGCACCCTGGCGGCGCTGGAACAGACGGACGGACGCGCGGACGGACGCGCGGCTCACCGGACCGACGGCCGGTCGGACGGCCCGACCGCCCGGCGGACCGAGGGCCGGGCGGACGGCCGTACCGACTGTCTGACCGACGGCCGTACGGACTGCCCGACCGACGGGCGGGCCGACTGCCTGGCCGACGGGTCGCCGTCCGCCCGGGTGCGGGAGACCGTCGACCCGCGCGCCGCCGCGCACGACGCCGCTCTCATCGCCGACGCCTGCGGGGCCGACCCCGCGCGGGTCGCCGGGTGGGTCACCGCGATGGCCCGCCTCGGACTGCTGCGCCCCGACCGCTCCGGCCGCCCCCGCTACGCGCACCCGCTCCTGCGGGACGCCGTCCTCGCCGGCTGGCCCGCCGCCCGCAGGCAGGACGCGCACCGGGCGGTCGCCGAGGCGATGCTGCGCCGCGGCGACCGGGCCGAGGCCGTGGCCCGGCAGCTGCTGGACAGCGCCCCCGTCGGCCTGCCCTGGGTGTCGCGCGTGCTGCGGGACGCCGTGACGGCGGCGGTGCGCGACACCCGCCCCGACGACGCCGTCCGGTATCTGCGCCGAGCCATCCAGGAGCCCGTCCCCGACGACACACGCCAACGGCTGCTGACCGAGCTGGGCTCCCTGGAGTACGCCTCCGCGGACGCCCCGGCCGGTATCCCCCGGCTCGCCGAGGCGCTCGACCTGCCCGCCGAACCCCGCGACCGGGTCCGTACCGCCATCGCGCTCGGCACCGCCCTCGCGGGCCGCGGCGAGGTCCGTACGGCGGTGGAGATGCTGCACCGGCTGGAGGGCAGGCTGGCCGACCACCCCGAGCTGGCCCGCACCGTGCACACCGCGTCCACGCTCTTGTCCGACCAGGACCAGACCGTCCGTCAGGAGGCCTACCGCTGGCTCGTCGACACCGCCGAACACGCCCCGGAACTCGTCGGCGCGTCCGGCCAGGCGCTGCTCGTGCGGTACGCGGCGACGGCCGGGGAGGGTTCCGCGCAGGACGCGATGCGCCAGCTGCGCGCCCTGCTGACGGAGCCCTCCGACCCGCTCGCGGAGCCGTTCCTGCTGGGCACGGCCGCCGCCGTCGCGCAGTGGGCCGACCAGCTCGACGACGCGGAACGGCTCGTGGAGCGGGGCCTCGCCGGGCAGCGCCCCTCGCTGCTGCACCCGATGGAACAGGCCCTGGCGGACGTCCGCCTCGACATCGCCGCCGCCCGCGGCGCCTACGACACCGTGCTCGCCGCCCACCCCACCGCCCCCACCCGTCACACCGGCCCGTCCAACGCCGACGCGCACGCCCTGCTCGCGTTCGTCGAGACCGGCCGCACCGCGGAGGCCCGGCGGCTCGCCGACGGCTTCGACCTCAACGGGGCCGGCGACTCCTGGGAACTCAACCGCTTCCTCTACGCGCGGGGCGTGCTGCGGTTCACCGAGGGGGACGTCACCGGAGCCCTGCACGACTTCCTGGAGTGCGGCCGCCGCCAGTCCGCCCGCGCGGTGTTCAGCCCGGTCGTCACCCCGTGGCGGACGGCGGCCGCGGAATGCCGGCTGGCCCTCGGCAGCCCCCAGGAGGCGTTGGTCCTCGCGGAGGAGGAACTGCGGCTGGCCCGCGTCTGGAACACCCCGCGCACGGTCGGGCGGGCACTGCGTGTCCTGGGCCGGGCCACCCGGGGGCGGCGCGGGCTGGAGCTGGGCGAGGAGGCGGTGGCCGTCCTGCGGGAGTCACCGGCCGAGGCCGAGCTGGTCGCCTCGCTCCTCGCGCACGGATTCCAGCTGATCGCCTCCGGCGAGCGGGCCCGTGGCCGCGACCAGCTCCGCGAGGGCGCCGAACGCGCCGAACGGCTGGGCAGCGTCCGGCTGCTGACCTACGCCGAGCACGCCCTGCGCACCGCGGGGGCCCGCCGCTCCACCTCGGCCCACACCGGCTCCGCCGCCCTGACCGGCAGCGAGCGCCGGATCGCCGAGCTGGCCGCGGACGGCCGGACGAACACGGAGATAGCGCAGGCCCTGCACGTGGCCCGCCGCACCGTCGAGACCCATCTCACCAGCGCCTACCGGAAGCTGGGGATCAGGAAGAGAGGTGAACTGAAGGCGGCGCTGGCGGAGTGAGGGCCGGCGGGGCCCGTTGTCAGTGGCGGCGCGTACGGTTTTTCCATGGTCGACGAGACATGGACGGGCGTACGGCGGCGTGTCGCGGAGCTGGGCTCCCGCGAGGCGAGCCGTGAGGTGTTCGGGGCGTTCGGGCACGGCTGGGCGTTGGACGAGCCTCTCACCGAGGCGGAGGTCGCCGACCTGGAGGCGCAGGTCGGAGTGCGGCTGCCGGAGGGGTACCGGTCCTTCCTGCGGCACGTCGGCGCGGGCGGCGCGGGCCCCGCGTACGGCGTCTTCCCCCTCCGGCGGGTGGACGGCCGTTGGCGCTGGGAGGGCGACGGCGCGGACCTGGCCGACCTGACCCTGCTCGCCCGGCCGTTCCCCGAGCACGGCCCGGACCCCGAGCTCGTCGACGCCCTCCTCGCCGAACAGCCCGACGAGGAGACCTTCGACGACATGGACGCCTTCGACGAGGCGTACGAGGCGTGGCAGGAGCGCTGGTACGACGGCCCGCTGTTCGCCCCCGAGCGGACCGCCGGCGCGATACCGATCTGCCACCTGGGCTGCGCCCAGCGCGAGTGGCTCGTCGTCACCGGCGTCCACCGCGGCACGGTCTGGTCCGACCCTCGCTGCGACGACGCGGACCTCGAACCCCTCCGCGAGCCCGACGGCACCCCGACGACGTTCACCCGCTGGTACCTGGACTGGCTGGAGAAGGCGGAGACCGGGCCTTCGGCCGTGCGGTGATCAGGGGGTGTAGCGGGGGAGGTTCTCGGTGGAGATGCTCCAGTCCCCGATGGTGACGTCCTCCCCGTAGACGAAGTCCTTACGGGTGGCGTAGCGGGGGCCGTCGGGGGTGGGGTGGATATCGGTGAGGACGGCGCCCGTCCCGGTACGGGGATCGAAGATCGCGTAGACGGGGACACCGATCAGGGGATAGTCGCGCAACTTGGTGACCCAGTCGTTGTCCGGGTTGGAGCGGGAGACGATCTCGACGGCGGCGATGAGCGTACGGGGGTCGAAGGACCCCTCTCCCTCCATGTCGGCCTCGGCGATCACCATGATGTCGGGGCGGCGCATGATGCCCTCTGGTTCCACCTCGACATCAGGCTCGCCCGTGTGGGCCACGATCTCCTCGGGCATGACCTTCTCCAGGCGTTTCCGGAGACGGAGTGCGGTGAGTTCATGCGGCCGCACCGGCGACATCATGTCGAGGACGATCCCTTCCTTGGTGATTTCGAACTTTCCGGGGAGGGTGCCGTCCGTGGACTCCACGAAGTCGCGCATGGCCCGGTAGAGGAGGGAGGCGCCTTGCTGCGCGTCGTCCGGGGCGATGGTCATGGCGCTCGCTCCTCGTCTGTGCCCAGGGGCAAGGATCGTCACGTTCATGCTAGGCGGCCTCCGGGAGGAAAGGGTCGGCAGGCACGGCACCGTCCGGGTTCGGGTGCGCGGAAGGCTCGGTCGCATCCGTCGCAGTTCCGCAGCGGGTGGCGGTCGGCCGGGGGTGGTGCGGGTGGGCGGAAGGGGGGTGGGGGTGGGAGCTGGGCCGTGAGGCGGTGGGCCAGGAGGGCGGCGGGGCGGCGCAAGGGATCCTGCGGGAGATCCCTGGTCAGGGCCTCGCGTACGGCGGTGGGGGTCAGGTCGCGTTCCAGCCAGGCGGCTACGCCGGGGGCGAGGTGTTCGGCGTCGGTCGCTGAGAGCAGCAGACGGGGGTCGTGGCCGCGGAGGCCGGCGAGGAGGTCGACGGCCTGGTGGAGGAGGGCCGGGGCGGGGTACGACGGCCGGGGTACGGCGGGGAGAGCGGCCTTACGGGGCTCCGGTGGGCGCTTGCGCGGGGCGGGGGTGGGCTCGTCCCGGTGGCCGGGGCGGTTGCAGGAGATCGTGCGGGTGATGATCCGGCCGCCGGGGATCCGCTCCCGCTCGCGGCGCAGGTAGCCGTGGGTCTCCAGCTCGCGCAGCGCCCCGGCGATACGGGTCGTGCCCTCGGGGAAGCGGGCGGCGAGCGACTTGATGTCGACGCGGGCGCCCTTGGGCAGCGACTGGATGTGGACACCGAGCCCGATCGCCAGGAGGGACAGCTCCTCGTGCTGGGCGAGGTGGTTGCCGATCACCGTGAAGCGGGTGGTGTGGCGGGCGTTGTCGTGGGACACACCCGCGTGCGGGTGGTTTTTGCCCGGATTACGGGACGTGCGGTGGTGGCGCGCGCTAGGGTTTTCCGTGTCCATCGGGAAGTTGGCCTTCCTCGGTGGTCAGGCCCTCGCATTGGGATTCGCAGTCCCGGCGGGGGCCGTCGCATTTTCGGCCGCATGTCTGCGGTGGTGCTCGGTCGCGCTGAGCGTAAGGCAGGCAACCCCTCCCAAATCCAGTTGAGTTGGGCATATTCACTCGCCCGAGTGAGTTTGATCAGCGGGCGGGAGGGGTGGGGCTTGGTGGGGTCCTTTCACCTCGGTTCTTGCGGGAAAGAGACCGCCCGTGGCACCGGAGCACGGGTTCCCGGGTTCCGGTGCCAGACGCACTTCCGCCCACACCGTCTTGCGTGGCCGCAGCCCCTCGAACACCCCCCAGCGGTCGGCCAACGCGTCCACGAGGAGCAGGCCCCGGCCCGACGCGGCGTCCTCCGTGGGCTGCCGGAGGCTCGGCATCCGGTCACCGCGCGTGTCCGTGACCTCGATGCGGAGGGTGTCGCCGATGACGTAGAGGAGGAGGCCGAAGTCCCGTCCGGGGACGCGTCCGTGGGTGACCGCGTTGGCCGCCAGCTCGGCCACGATGTACTCCGCCGGGTCCAAAGGGAGTCCCCAGAAGCGGAGTTGTTCGGCCGCCATCAGCCGGGCGAGACGGGCTCCGCGAGGGGTGGGGGACAGACGCACGTCGAAGTTGCGGAGGGGGGAGTCGAGTTGGGGGGATTTCCGAATCACGTCACTTAGCGTGGCCGTCCGTGCTTACCGTGAACAGTGACACGGCGGTTGCGTACGGTGACTGTCCGTGCGTTGTCCGGTGGTGTCCGGGCTTGTCGGGGACGGTGGAGCGGAGGGCGCGGGATGGCACAGGTGGACGAGCCGGGTTGGGAGGTGGACCCGGACGACGAGTGGGGCGTCGCGGTCGTCGCCACGGTGGGACGGCAGGTGAAACTGCGTCGCGAGGCCGTGGGGATGCGGGCCGCCGACTTCGGCCAGAAGGTCGGTTACGGCGAGGACATGGTCTACAAGATCGAGGGCGGGAAGCGGATCCCCCGGCCCGAGTTCCTGGACAGGGCGGACGAGGTGCTGGGGGCGGGCGGGTTGCTCTCGGCGATGAAGGAGGACGTCAAGAGGGTCCAGTATCCGAAGAAGGTGCGGGAACTGGCTGAACTGGAGGCCAGGGCGGCTGAGATGGGTGTGTACGTGGGGCTGAGCATCCACGGCCTGTTGCAGACGCCGGAACACGCACGCGCCCTCTTCGAAGTGTCCCAGTCCGCCTATTCGGAAGCCGAGTTGGAGCGGCTGGTGGCCGCACGTACGGGACGTCGGTCGATCTTCGAACGGGATCCGGCGCCGATGCTCAGCTTCGTTCAGGAAGAGATGAGCCTGCGCCGAAGGGTTGGAGGCACAATGGTGTGGCGCCGACAGCTCGAACACCTGTTGGAGGTGGCGGGGTTGCGCAACGTCACCCTTCAGGTGATGCCGACGGACTCCGGGGCCCACCCCGGACTGAGCGGCAAGATCGAGGTGCTGAAGTTCGAGGACGGTACGGCGGTGGGGCGCTCCGACGGCGCGTTCAACGGGCGCCCGACCTCTGAGCCGAAGCAGCTCCGCATCCTGGAGCTTCGGTACAGCACCATCAGGGCCCAGGCTCTCTCGCCACGGGAGTCGACAGCCTTCATCGAGCAACTGCTGGGAGAGACATGAGCCAGGACTTGGTGTGGTTCAAGAGCAGCTACAGCGACGGCCCCGAGGGCGACTCCTGCGTAGTAGTAGCCGTCGCCCCCACCAGCATCCACATCCGTGACTCCAAGAACGACCCCGAAACGGGCCCCCGCTTCCAGGTCGCCTCCGCCGCGTGGGCGGAGTTCCTCGCGCACGCCGCCCGGTGAAGTACGCCGTCCACACGCTGGCGCACCTGCTGATCGGGCTCCCGGCCGCCGTCGCCCTGCTCTGCGCGCGCTGGTACGTCGCGCACGGGCACTGCGGCACGGAGGACCTCCGGCTCCCCGGGCTGGACAACTGCACGTACGACCAGATCGAGGACAGCGGGTTCGTGCTGATCGGGCTGATCCTGTTCGGCGTCGTCAGCGGGCTCCTGCTGCTCCTCTACGACTACCTCCGGCCCCGCCTCGCCGAACGCCCGCTCATGCCCCGCCTGCTGACCCTGCCCGCGGTCCTGCTGCCGTACGCCGTGTACGTGGCGAACGCCGGTTGATCACGGCGCCGCCGTGTACCGCGCCAGCACCCCCAGCTCCCCCTCGTCCAGTCGCCGCAGGCACCGTTCCGCCAGGTCGTAGGCGACGAGGGTGCTGACGCAGGTGCAGTACGTGCGGGAGCCGCGCGTGATGTGGCTGATCAGGTGGAAGGAGGCACGGCGGACCGAGGTGACCGTGGTGCGGATGGTGACCGGTTCCGGTTCGGGGACCAGGGGCTCGGTGTAGTCGAGTTCGTGGCGGGCGTAGACGATGCTGGGGCGGATCTCCTGGCCGGGGCGGCCCTGCTGGAGGTAGAGGAGGTCCATGTGGGCGTCCTGGACCATCTCCAGGAGGCGGACGTTGTTCACATGGTTGAAGGAGTCCAGGTCGCTCATGCGGACCGGGCGGCTGTAGAGGTGCGGCCGGGTCGCGGACGCCAGGGTCTGGGTCAAGGGGTCGCCTCAAGGGCTTCCTCGATCAGTTCGACCGCCGTTCTCGCTCCTCCCGCGTAGGACAGCTCCGAGCGCAGGGCGGAGACCCCGGCGCGGATCTCCGGCGCCGACGTCACCCGCCGGACCGCCGCGCGCAGCTCCTCGGGGCCGGCCTGTTCGCGGGGGAGGTGGATGCCGAGGCGCAGCTCCTCGATCTGGCGGGCGTTCACGCGCTGCTCGGCCATCTGCGGGACCGCCACCATCGGGACGCCGTGGTGGACGGCCTCCATGGTGCCGCCCATCCCCGCGTGGGTGACGAACGCCCGCGCGTGCGCGAGCACGGCGAGCTGCGGGACGTGCTCGTGCACCTCGACATGGGAGGGGAGCGGGCCGAGCTGGTCCGGGGGGACGCCGGGGCCCACGGACATCACCACATGGTGGTCGCCGTCCGCGAACGCCTCCACGCACGCGCGGTAGAAGTCCGGCCGGCGCGTGAACTGGGAGCCCAGCGAGATCAGCAGGACGCGGGAATCCGGGTACGGCGGGCGCCAGGTGCCCTGGTAGGAGCGGTCGTCCAGGGCCGGGCCGACGTAGGCGACGCGGCGGGCCGCCACCGTCTCCGGGCGGCGCTGGAAGGTGCGGGGCAGGGTGGCGACGGCGTACGGGGCGGCCTCGATCTCGTGGATGCGGGAGCTGTCCAGGCCGCGCTGTGCGAAGGCGGCGGCGAGGTCGGCGTAGCCGGGGAGCGCGGAGAGGCCGGGGGCGCCGTCGAAGAGTTCCGGGACGATGTCGTCGTAGAACAGATGGGTGGGGGAGAAGAGGACCGTGGGGATCCGCCACTGTGCGCCGAGGACGAGGCCCGCGAAGCCGTAGACGTCGTAGAGGATCAGGTCCGGGCGGTCGGCGGCGTAGGCGCGGGTGAGCGCCGGGAGGGAGCCCAGGGAGGCGTGGACGGCCAGGGCGAAGCCCTCGGCCAGGCGCTCCGGCGGTTCCGTACCGTCTCCCCGGTCCACCGGGTAGACCACCGGTTCCGCGCCCGCGGCCTTCACCTGGTGCACGAAGTCCTCGGTGATGGCGTACGTGACCCGGTGGCCCCGCCGCACCAGTTCCTCGACCACCCCCAGGGTCGGGTTGACGTGCCCGTGCATCGGCAGGTTGACGACGGCGATGTGAGCGGGTCTCGTGCCAGACACGTTGCGTATGTCCTGTCCTGTGTGGGGCGTTGGAGTGCGCGGTTCTGCACAACGACCCGCCGGACCGGTCCGTGACCCTCCCACGCCGAAAGGTCATCCCATCGGGGAGGGCTCGAACGCGGTCCGTTGACAGCGTGACCGGCGGTGGCACCGGGCCGTTGGGGTACCGGATCCCACGACAGGAGCAGCCCATGCCCGGATCGCAACTGCCCTTCATGGAGGAGGGCATGGCCCGCTGGCCGTTCGGCCCGCCCAACGCCGGGATCGCCCTGGACTTCACGGGTACTCCGCCCACCCCGGGCGAACTGCGGAATCTGGTGACCGAGCGCTGGGCGGACGTGCCCCGGCTCGCGCAGCGGCTGGTCCGCGACGGGCGGGGCGCGCGCCGGCACCGCTGGCTGCCGGTGGACGGCCACGACCCGGCGGAGCGGATCCGCCGCGAGGACGTCACCCTGCGCGAGGCGGTGCGCGCGTGGTTCCACACGCCCTTCCCGGACGGCCCGCCGCCCTGGCACCTCCATCTGCTGCGCGGTGCGGCGGAGGGCGACTTCACCCTGCTGTTCCGTATGCACCACAGCCTCCTCGACGGCCGCTCCCTGACCACGCTGCTGCGCGCCCTCCTCGACGGTGCGCCGCCCGTGGACGTCCCCGCGTCCCTGGATCCCGGCGCGCTGCGGCGGACGGCCGTCGGCGGACCGGGCATGCTCGCCGTCGGGCTGCCGGTGCCGCTGCCCGGCAAGGGCGAGCGCAGGCCGGCGTACACCGTCGTACGGCTGCCCCATGAGGAGGTGCGGGCGGCGCGCCGGGCCGGGGGCGGGCGGGCGGTGACCACCAACGAGGTGTTCCTGGCCGCCGTCTCGGGTGTCCTGCGGTCCTGTCTGCTGACCGCGGCGGACGCCGGGACGGACCCCTCCGGCCGGGTCTGGCTCTCCGTCCCCGTCGACGGACGTCCGCCCGGCCACGACGACTTCCTCGGCAACGCCTTCATGAACGTCCGTGTCCCCGCCCCCGTGACGCTGGCGGACCCGGCGGCCCGGCTCGCCGCCTGCACCGGACTGCTGACCACCGTGACCCGGCGCCGCAACCCGGCCGAGCGGCTGGTCGAGGGCGCCTTCTCGGCCCTTCCGGCCGCCGGCCAGGCCCTGGCCCGGGGGCGTCTCTTCGCCGCCGAGTACGCCCCCGCCGCCTGTTCCTACGTCCATCTGCGCGAGACCGGCCGGACGCTCGCCGGGCGCCGGCTGCGCAGCATCAGCCTCGTGCCCATGATCCCGCCGGCCGACACGGTCACCTTCGCCCTGGGCGCCTGCGCGGGCGGCCACACCCTGAGCGTCACCACCAACTCGGGCGACGAGGACGCCGAACTGCTGGCGGAGGCGTTCCTCCACGAACTGGGCTCGCTCGGGCGGGCCGGCGGCGGGTGCTACGTTCCGGGTCCATGAGCGACACGGTGTACATCGGCAACGCGGGCAAGGACGCGGCCCTGGACCGGGGTTGGCTGCTCGGCCACTTCAAGGACCCGGCCGATCCCCGGCACAGCGAGGACGTCGAGATCAAGTGGGGCGTCCATCCACGCGGTGACGAGCGCGCCGAGTGGGTGACCGGCGAGGAACGCACCGCCCTGCTGGTCCTCGTCAGCGGGCGCTTCCGGGTGGAGCTGCCCGGACGCAGCGTCGTCCTGGCCGAGCAGGGCGACTACGTGGTGTGGGGCCGGGGCGTCGACCACTCCTGGTACGCGGAGGATGAGTCCGTCGTCCTGACGGTCCGCTGGCCGTCGGTCTCCGGGTACCGCGCGGGGGCCGACACCCGCCCGTAGCACCCCCTGTCCACGCGCCCCCTCGTCGAGGGGCCCGGCCCCGCTCCCCTTCGTCGGCGGAGAGCGGGGCCGGTGTCACAGCCTGGTGCCGTTGACCACCAGGGCCACGTCGATGTTGTCGCGCGTGGCCCGGGAGTACGGGCAGACCTGGTGGGCCGTCCTGGCCAGTTCGGCCGCCTGCGCGTCGGCGATCGAGGGAAGCGAGATCCGCAGCTCGACGCCGAGCGTGAAGCGGCCGCCGTCGACCGGGATCAGCGAGACCGACGAGTCGATCTCCGCGTCGTCGGCCGTGAGGCCGCCGCGCTGCCCGATCAGGGCGAGCGTCGTACCGAAGCAGGCCGCGTACCCGATCGCGAAGAGCTGCTCGGGGTTCGAGCCCTCACCGTCCCCGCCCAACTCCTTGGGCTGCCGCAGGTCCAGATCCAGCCGTCCGTCGGACGTGCGGCCGCGGCCGTTCCTGCCGCCGTCGACGTGTGCCTGCGCCGTGTAGAGCGCCTTGGACATCCTGAACTCCTTTGCTAGCTACCGTAATTCGAACCTTCCACTTCAAAAACAAGAAGTCAAGCGCTAGGGTCGGGAGCCTCACGACGGCCGGGAGGGACGTTGGGGAAGCTGGAGGTCGGCTACCTGCTGCCGACACGCGATCAGTCCGTTCGGGGTGAGCACGACCCGGGGAAACTCGCCGTCCAGGCACGGCGTGCGGAGGAACTGGGCCTGGACTCGGTCTGGGCCGGCGACAGTCCCGTGACCCGGCCGCGCGCGGACCCCCTGCTGCTGTTGGCCGCCGTGGCCCGGGCCACCGAACGGGTCGCGCTCGGCACGGCGGTACTCCTGCCGGCGCTGCGCCACCCGATCCTGCTGGCGCACCAGCTCGCCACCCTCGACCGGCTGTCGGACGGACGGCTGATCGCGGGCATGGGCGGCGGGTTCCCCAACCCGGCCACCCGGGCCCAGTTCACGTCGATCGGCATCGGATTCGCGCGCCGCACCAGCCGCCTGGAGGAGTCGATCGACGTCATGCGACGGCTCTGGTCGGGAAGGACGGTGTCCCACCGGGGCGAGCACTTCGCCTTCGAGGACGTGCGGATCGCGCCCCCGCCGTCCCGCCCGGGAGGGCCACCCGTCTGGCTCGCCGGAAGCGGCGCACCGGCGCTGCGGCGCGTGGCCCGCCTCGCCGACGGCTGGCTCCCCTACCCGCCCGAGGCGACGACGTACGCGGAGGAACACCGGCTCGTCGAGCGGGCGGCCGCACCCCGCCCGGTCACCCCAGCCCTGTACGCGACGCTCTGCCTGGACCGGGACCCGCACACGGCGCACCGGCGCCTGCGGGCGAGCGTCGAGCGCTACTACGACGCGCCGTTCGACCTCGTCGCGCCGATCCAGGCCATGTTCGCCGGCACCGCACGCCAGGCCGCCGACTGGCTGGCCGGCTACGCCGCGGCCGGCGCCCGCCATCTCGTGATCCGCCTGGCGACCGACGACCACGAGGCGGGCCTGGAGGAATTCGCCGACCAGGTCCTGCCCCTGCTGCGCGAGGAGCGGCACCCATGACCACGTTCGTACTCGTCCCCGGGGCCTGGCACGGCCCATGGGCCTGGGACCGGCTCGTGCCGCTGCTGCACGCCTTTGGGGCGCGCACGCTCACCCCGGACCTGGCCACCGCCGGGGACCGCGGCCTCCACGACGACGCCAGGACGGTCGTCGCCGCCCTCGACACCGTCCCGGAAGAGGAGGAGCTCGTCCTGGTCGGACACAGTTACGCGGGCCTGGTCGTCCGGGAGGCGGCCGACCAGCGGCCCGACGCCGTCAACCACATCGTCCTCGTGGACGGATGGGCCGGGCCCGACGGCGCAGGCCTGTTCGGCCTGGCCCCCGCCGCCCTCGTCGACGCGGCCCGCACGGCCGCCGGGGCGTTCGGGGACGGACGACGGATCCCGGCCCCACCCCCGGCGGCGTTCGGTGTCGTGGACTCCGACGACGCGGCCTGGCTCGCCGCGCGCCTGCTCCCCCAGCCGCTGCGCACGTTCACCGAGCGCACCCGCCTGACCGGGGCCGTCGACCGGATTCCCGGAACGGCCGTCCACTGCACGCCGCAGACCTACCCGTTCGACCGGCTCGGCGAGGCCGTCGGATACCGGACGCACCCGCTGGACGGCCCGCACGACGTGATGCTCACCCGGCCCGAGCCGCTCGCCCGGCTGCTCATGGAGGCTTCATCGTTCAAGAAGGGGAAGCGCCGAGTCTAAAGTGATGAAGTGGAACAGCGAACGTACAACCAGTACTGCGCCACCGCGCGCACCCTCGACCTCGTCGGCGAGCGCTGGACGCTGCTGCTGATCCGCGAGCTGCTGACCGGGCCCAAGCGCTTCGGCGACCTTCAGACGAGCCTGCGGGGCCTCGGCACCGGGCTGCTGGCCGCCCGCCTGAAGCATCTGGAACGCGAGGGGCTGGCGCACAAGATCACGCTTCCCCCGCCCGCCCGGACCCCCGCCTACGCCCTCACCGAGGCCGGCGAGGAACTCGGACCGGCGATCCTGGAGCTGGCCCGGTGGGGACTGAAGTGGGCGATGGGCGCACCGCGCGAGACCGAGATCTTCCACCCGGGCTGGGCCGTGCTCGGCCTGCGGGCCTGCTTCGAGCCGGAGGCCGCCGCGGGACTCCGCGCGGTGTACGAGTTCCGCATCGACGACGAGATCTTCCACGCCCGGATCGACGACGGCACGGTCGAGGCGCTGCACGGACCGGCCCAGCACCCGGACGCGACCGTCACGATCGGCACGGAGGCGTTCCTCGGCCTGACCGGGCAGGGCCTCACCTGGGCCGAGGCGATCGAGACCGGTGCCGCGTCGGCGTCCGGCGACGGCGAGGCGCTGCGCAGGCTGGGAGGCCTGTTCCGGTTGCCGCCCCCGCGCGCCCGGACGGCGGACGGGGCGGGGGAGCAGGCGGCGGCTCGGGCCTCGTCCTGATCACGCCGCTGGTTCATACACGGGGACGATCGTGTAGCTGAAAGGGCGGTGACGGGCCCTGATCGGGTCGCCCGCCCGTCATTTTCCCCCGCTTGTTTATCCATGTGAACAGAAATCAAGTACGAGTCTCTTGACCCGCCCAGGCGGAGCCCCCTAGCTTCCCGGGGGAGAAAGCGCTTTCCAAGCTCTGGCAGACGCCCCGCACCGTCCTGGAGATGGAGAACCACGATGCTTCTGAGACCCGCCGTCGCGAGCGCCGGCCTGCTGGCAGGCGCCCTCGTCGCCCTGACCGGCACCACGGCCGAGGCTGCGACCGTCCGCTACGAGGCCGAGGCCTCGCCCGCGGTCTGCACCGGCACCATCGACTCCGACTGGACCGGCTACTCCGGCACCGGATTCTGCAACGGCACCAACTCCACCGGCGGATACGCCCAGTTCACCGTGAACGCGGCCACCGCCGGCACGGCCGCACTGAACGTCCGCTTCGCCAACGGCACCACGACCGCCCGTCCGGCCTCCCTCGTCGTCAACGGTACGACCGTGCAGACGCCGTCCTTCGAGGCCACCGGCGCCTGGTCGACCTGGGTCACCAAGACGCTCACCGTGTCGCTCAACGCGGGCAGCAACACCGTCCGGCTCAACCCCACCACGGCCGAGGGCCTGCCCAACGTCGACTACGCCGAGGCGACGACCACCGACGGCACCACACCCCCCGCCGGCGGAGCGATCTACGTGTCGCCCAGCGGCACCGACAGCGCGGCCGGCACCTCCTCCGCCCCGACCACCCTCACCTCGGCGATCGGCCGGGTCACCGCGGGCGGCACGATCTACCTGCGGGGCGGGACGTACAACCACACGTCGACGATCACCATCCCGCAGACGAACAACGGGACTTCCTCCGCCCGGACCACCCTGTCCGCCTACCCCGGCGAGACCCCGGTCCTCAACTTCTCGGCACAGAGCGAGAGTTCCTCCAACCGGGGACTCCAGCTCTTCGGCTCGTACTGGCGCGTCCTCGGCGTCGTCGTCGAACGCGCCGGTGACAACGGCATCTACGTCGGCGGCAGTCACAACATCATCGAGCGCACGATCACCCGCTACAACCGGGACACCGGGCTCCAGCTGGGCCGGATCGCCTCCTCCACGGCCACCGCCGACTGGCCCTCCGACAACCTGATCCTGAGCGCCGAGTCGCACGACAACGCCGACTCCGACGGCGAGGACGCGGACGGCTTCGCCGCGAAGCTCACCACCGGCACCGGGAACGTCTTCCGGTACGCGGTGTCGCACAACAACATCGACGACGGCTGGGACCTCTACACCAAGACCGACACCGGCGCGATCGGCCCGGTCACCATCGAGGACTCCCTCTCCTACGACAACGGCACCCTCTCCGACGGCACCGTGAACTCCAACGGCGACCGCAACGGCTACAAGCTCGGCGGCGACGACATCGCCGTCAACCACGTGGTGCGGCGCAGCATCGCCTTCCACAACGGCAAGCACGGGTTCACGTACAACAGCAACCCGGGCTCCATGGCCGTCTCGAACAACCTGAGCATCGACAACGCGCAGCGCAACTACTCGTGGGACGCGGGGACCTCGGTGTTCCGGACCAACACGTCCTGCCGGTTCTCCGTGAGCGGGTCGAACGACAAGACCATCGGTGACGCCGACAGCACCAACCAGTTCTGGACCGGCTCCAACGGCTCCCGGTGCGCCGCGTACTCCGGTGCCCTGGGCTGGTCGTTCGCCTCGGACGGCCGCCTGGTGGTGACCCTCGGGGGCAGCCGGGTCACGCTGTAGGAAGACCGGTTCGCCTCCCCGGCGGGGTCTTCGACTCCCGCCGGGGAGGCGACGGCGCACCGGGGCGCGACCGGTGTGATGTCACGCCGAGGAGCGCTCGGCCCGCAGCCGGGCGATCCGGTCGCGGACCCGGCGGACCCCGGTCAGGACCAGGTGGCGGACGTCCCGCTCCGGATAGCCGGCCCGGATCTGCCGCCAGGTGGAGCGCGGGCACGGCCCCTGCGGGACGTTCTTGAGGAACTTCCCGTACGGCACCTCGCGCGGCACCGGCCCCAGCTCCATCCAGTGGTCCTTGCCGGAGCGGACGTCCCAGCGGCCGTTGGGGATCCGGACGAATCCGGACCGGCCGTCCTTGTTCTGCGAGGTGATCTGGAGGACCCGGGCGTGTCCCGGACCGCGGCCGACGACCACGCAGTAGTGCCGGTCCTCCTCGTCCCGCTCCCGGAA
This sequence comes from Streptomyces phaeofaciens, assembly GCF_014648915.1. Classification (GTDB taxonomy): domain Bacteria; phylum Actinomycetota; class Actinomycetes; order Streptomycetales; family Streptomycetaceae; genus Streptomyces; species Streptomyces phaeofaciens. The sequence goes on from NZ_BMSA01000021.1 coordinate 174,586, forward strand.
CGGCACCATCGCGAGCCAGACCTCGCCGGGCAGCGGGCGGCCGCGTTCCCAGCGGCGCAGCAGTCGCCGGAAGACGAGGGCGGTCCCGCCCGCCGTCAGGCTCTCGGCGGAGGCCAGCAGGCTCCAGTTGTCGGTGCCCGTCTTCTGCCGCAGCCACAGGGCCTCGGCGACACAGAGCACGACGAGCAGCGCCCCCCGTCCGACGGTCGCCCACCCTTGCCCCGCCCGGCGGCGGCCCGCGGACCACACGACCACCGTCGCGGTCAGCAGGGAGATCAGGGCCAGCAGCGCGCTCTCGCCGACCCCGAGTTCCTGCGGGGGTGTCTGCGCCGCCAGCAGGTCGTGCATCCAGACCGGGAGGACCAGGAACTCGCCGACGAGGACGAGGAACAGCAGCACAGCCAGACAGCCGAGCACGGACCCCCCAGAACAAAGGTGCGACGCGCGGGCGACGCCGACGCACGGGTGCCGACGCGCGGTGACGGCGTCTGCCCGGACCGTACCGACGGACGGGAACGGCTCACATCGGTAGAACTACGTAACCGCCTACGGGTTCCGGTGCGGGCCGGGCGGGCCGGCCGCGGCGCACCGCTCAGGCGCCGAGTGCGGTGCGGACGGCCTCGGCCTTCTCCTCGGTGAACACGCCGGTGCCGAGGAGGGAGAGGACGGACAGCACCCCGCCGCGCGAGCCCCAGCTGCCCTCGTCGACGACCCGGAAGGTGACCCACCAGGCAGGCGAGGGTTCCGTTCGCCCGCAGGCCCGGGCCATCGCGGCCAGCACCCGTTCGATGACCTCGGCCCGCACCTCCCGGCGCCAGTCGCCGTCCATGACCGTCACATCGATCACCATGACGTCGGGATCCTGCCCGGCGTCGGCGAGCAGCCGGCCGCCGACGGCCATCATGTCCGGCTCCCGCTCCACGAAGTGCACCTGGAATCCGGCGCGCGCCGCCGGCGCGAACTGTCCGACCTCGGGCACCAGCACCGCGTCCGTCAGCGACTCGGCCAGCTCGGCACGCCGCTCCCGGCTCAGCCGGCCCTTCGGGGCGTGGACGGTGATGACGGTCATGACTGCCTCCTATGACACTCGTTATAGAGGTGGGTGGGGGAGAGCGTACCGCCCCGCTATAACGATCGTCATAGCGGAGGTCGGTGAGCCGGCCGGTCATCCCGCTCGCCCGCCTCGATAGGGCAGGCTGGAGCCGTGAGCGACTCCAGTGATCACCTCTTCGTCAAGATCTGCGGGCTGAAGACCGAGCGGGACGTCGACACCGCCGTCGAGGCCGGTGCCGATGCCGTCGGGTTCGTCTTCTCGGCCAGCCCGCGGCGGATCGACGCCGCGACGGCCGCGCGGCTGTGCCGGCGGGTGCCGGACCATGTGCTGACGGTCGGCGTCTTCCGTGACGAACCCCTGCCCGAGGTGCGGTCCGTGGCGACCGAGGCGGGCATCCGGGCCGTCCAGCTGCACGGCTCGGAGGGCCGCGAGTACTACGACGACCTGACGGCGGGCGGCTGGACGCTGATCCGCGCGGCGGCGTACGGCGACACGATGCCGCGCTGCGGGGAGATGGGCGAGGACCTGCTGCTCCTCGACGCCCCCGTGCCGGGTTCCGGCGTCGCCTGGGACTGGGCCGGCGGGCCCGCCCCCGCCCCCGGACAGAAGTGGCTGCTGGCCGGCGGCCTCACCCCGGACAACGTACGGGCCGCGCTCGACGCCGCCCACCCCTGGGGCGTCGACGTGTCCAGCGGCGTGGAACAGAGCCGCGGCGTCAAGGACCCCGCCCTGATCACGGCGTTCCTGAAGGCGGCCCGAGGCCGGTCCTGAGGCCGTACCCGAGGCCCGCCGGCCCCCTGCCCCGGCTGCCCCGGCCGCCCGGCGGGCGATCTTGAGGGGGCGGTCGCAGAATGTGGGTGGCGGACTCGCTTCAGGGTGACGGGCCGCCGCGGGAACGCGAGCCCGGGAGAGTCGAGGAAGCCATGCGGTCGGTGACCCGGCAGGACGAACTCGACGCCCTCCAGGACCTGGTGGGCCGCCTCCGCCTGGCCTACGGCTCGGCCGACGCGGCCACCGTGGAGGCGGCGGTCCTGGACGCCTACGAGATGTTCAAGGAAGCCAGGATCCGGGCCTTCGTACCGATCCTGGTCGAACGGCGGGCCAGGGCCGCGCTCGACGCCGGGCCGCCCACGGTCCCCGAAAACCCCAAGACCCCCACCGGCCCCCGCGAGGGGTCCGTGGCCGCCCTGCCCTAGACCTCACCGGAGACGTGACCCGGGAGACGGATACCTGCTCCGGGAGAAGGGTGGCCCGCCATGGCGGACAGCAGGGCCGAACGCATCGCACGGCTCATCGCGCCCCTGCGCGTGAAGCCGGGCTCCGAGGTGGACCTGGCCAGGGACTTCGATCCCCGGTACAAGGCCCACATCAAGAAGAAGGACGGCGTCGAACTGCTCCGCAGTGGCGTGACCCTGCTCGCCGAGTACCAGCAACGGCTCGCCGCGCAGGACACGTACGGCGTCCTGCTCTGCCTCCAGGCGCTCGACGCCGGCGGCAAGGACGGCACGATCCGGCACGTCATGAGCGGAGTGAACCCCCAGGGCGTACGGGTCAGCAGCTTCAAGGTGCCCTCCAGCGAGGAACTCAGCCACGACTACCTGTGGCGCTACGCCGCCCGGCTGCCCGGCCGCGGAGACATCGCGATCTTCAACCGGTCGCACTACGAGGAGGTCCTCGTCGTCCGGGTCCACCCCGAGGTGCTCGACCGGCAGCGGCTGCCGGACAGCGTGCGGACGGCGAAGATCTGGGACCGCCGCTACCGGGACATCAACGACTGGGAGCGCTATCTGACCGGCAACGGGATCAAAGTCGTCAAAGTCTTCCTGAACCTCTCCAAGGAGGAGCAGCGCACCCGCTTCATGAAGCGGATCGACCTGCCGGAGAAGAACTGGAAGTTCTCGGCAGCCGACGTCCGGGAACGCCGGCACTGGGACGAGTACCAGGCCGCCTTCTCCGAGATGCTCTCCGCCACCAGCACCAAGTGGGCGCCCTGGTACGTCGTACCGGCGGACCGCAAATGGTTCGCGCGGATCTGCACGGCGGCCGTGCTCGCCCACACGCTGATGGACATCGACCCCCAGTACCCCACGGTCTCGGCCGACGCCAGGAAGGACCTGCTCGTCGCCAAGCGGGAGCTGGAGGCCGAGGCACCCGAGGGCTCCGCGGCCGATCCGTACGAGGCCCGGCACGAGCGGGCCGGGAGCTAGGGCATGGCCACGCCGCGGCCCGAGCGGCCGGACTGGTACGCCCGCACCCCGCAGGACGTGACGGCGGCCCTCGGGGTCGATCCGGCGGCCGGCCTGCCGGCGGCGAAGGCGGCCGAGCTGCTGGCCGCGCACGGGCCGAACGCGCTGCCCGAGGAACAGCCGCCGCCCACCTGGCGGCGCTTCCTCGACCAGTACCGCAGCTATATGCAGATCGTGCTGGTGGGCGCGGCGATCGTCTCGCTCGCCATCCAGGAGTGGAGCACGGCGATCCTGCTGGCCGCGCTGACCCTGCTGAACGCGGTCGTCGGACTGCGCCAGGAGGGCAAGGCGGAGAGCGCCATGAACGCCCTGAAGTCGATGATGAAGGCGACCGCGCGCGTGCGCAGGGACGGCACCGAGTCGGAGATCGGGGCCGAGGGGCTCGTCGCGGGCGACATCGTGCTCGTCGCGGCGGGCGACCAGGTGCCGGCGGACGGCCGGATCATCGAGGCCAACGCCCTGCAGATCGACGAGTCGGCGCTCACCGGGGAGAGCGTGCCCGCCGCGAAGGGCGCCGAGCCGCTGGCGGCCGCGACGGACACCCCGGGACCCGGCGACCAGACGAACATGGCGTTCATGAACTCCCCGGTGACGCACGGCAGTGCCGTCCTCGTCGTCACGGCCACCGGGGCGGACACCGAGCTGGGCCGGATCGCCGGGATGCTGTCCGCCACCGCCAAGGAGGAGCCGCCGCTCACCCGCCAGCTCAACACCCTCACCGTGTGGATCACGGCCGCCGCCGGACTCACCATGATCGTCATGTTCGCCATGGGCCGCAGCCGCGACCAGGCCTGGGACGCGCTGTTCGTGAGCGCCGTCTCGCTCGCCATCGCGGCCATCCCGGAGGCCCTGCCGACGGTGACCCAGGCGATCCTGTCCGTCGGCAGCCTCAATCTGGCGCAACGCAGCGCGATCGTGAAGGAGCTGCCCTCGGTCGAGACGCTGGCGTTCACCTCGGCGATCAACTCGGACAAGACCGGCACGCTGACGATGAACCAGGTGACCGTCGTCGAGGTGCTCACCCCCACCGACCGCTACACCGTCTCGGGCACCGGCTACGGCCTCGACGGCCGGATCCACCACGCCGCCGGCCGCTCGGCGGGGGTGGAGGACGCGATCCTGCCGTACGTCGTCGCCAGCGACGCGCAACTCGTCGACGGCGCCGTGGTGGGCGACCCCACCGAGGGTGCCCTGCTCGTCCTCGGCCACAAGGCCGGCCTGGACATCGACGCCACCCGGGAGGGGTTCCCGAAACTGGCCACGCTGCCGTTCGACCCGACGTACAAGCTGATGGCGACCTTCCACTCGGCCGTCGACGCGGCCGGCCGGCCCGTGGTGCGCTGCTTCGTCAAGGGAGCCGTCCCGGCGGTCACGGCCCGCGCGGCCACCGCCCTCGCGGCCGGTGAGAGCGTGCCCTGGGCGGAGGAACTGAGCCGGCGCGCACGGGAGGAGACCGAGCGCATGGGCGGCGAGGGCCGCCGGGTGATGGCCGCCGCCGTCCGCGATCTGGACCCGGACGGCTTCGACCCGGACGGCGATCTGCTCGGCCTCGTCACCGACCTGCGGATGACCAGCCTGGTCGGCATGGTCGACCCGCCGCGCGCCGAGTCCAAGGCCGCCGTGGCGAGCGCCCAGGAGGCCCACATCAGGGTCCGTATGGTGACCGGGGACGACGTCACGACGGGTGCCGCCATCGCCCGCCAGCTCGGCATCCCCGGCGAGGCCGTGCTCGGCGCCGACTTCGCCGCGCTCCCGGAGCCGGAGCAGCTGGCCCGGATCGACGACATCGGCGTCGTCGGACGGGTCGCTCCGGAGCACAAGGTGCTGCTGGCCGACCTGCTCAAGAAGAAGGGGCATGTGGTGGCCATGACCGGCGACGGCGTCAACGACGCCCCCGCCATCAAGGCCGCCGACATCGGCATCGCCATGGGCAGCGGCACGGACGTGGCGAAGAACGCCGGCCGCATGATCCTCTCCGACGACAACTTCGCGACGATCGTCTACGCCGTCGAGCAGGGCCGGAAGATCTACGACAACCTCACCAAGTACATCCGGTTCGTGCTGCTGCTGCTCGTCACCTTCGTGCTGACGTTCCTCGGCGCGACCGTCTTCAACATCGCGGCCGGAGAACCCTTCACACCGCCGCAGGTGCTGTGGATCCACTTCGTCGTCAACGCCTCGTTCGGCTTCGCGCTCGGCTTCGACCAGGAGAGCGCCGGTCTGATGCGGCGCAGGCCGCGCCCACGCGGCGAGTCGGTGCTCACCCGGCCCGTCATGGTGACGGTCGGCCTCGCCGGACTGGCGATCACGGTGATCCTGCTGGGCCTGATCGAGCTGGGCACCTCGCGCTACGACGACGAGGCGGTCGGCCAGTCGATGGCGTTCACGGCGTTCTCGCTCTGTCTGATCGTCGCCGCCTTCGAGTGCCGCAGCGAGACCGACTCGGTGCTGACCCCGGCCACCTTCGACAGCAAGCAGATGAACTGGGTGGCCCTGGCCCAGTTCGTGCTCGCCGCGCTGGTGACCCAGCTGGACGGCTTCCAGCACATCCTCGGCACCACCGAGATCGACCTGCGCCAGTTCGGCTGGGCCCTGCTGTCCGCGCTGGTCCTGCTGATCCTGTGGGAACTCGGCAAGTACCTGGCGCGGCGGGCTCGGACCGGGTGAGCGGGACGTCCGCGAAGGAACCCCGGGCCGCCTCGGCCCGGGGTTCCTTCGTACGCGTCGGATCAGGACTTGCCGCGGCTCTGCTTCTCCGCCCGCGCGATGGCCTCGGCCTCGTTCTCGGCCAGCGCGATGGCGAAGCCGAACGCCTCGGCGAGGTGGCCGGCGGCCGACATGACGCGTGCGGTGCCCACCACGGGGGCGATCGCGACGAGTACGTCCTGGAGCCGCTCGACCGTCATACCGGCCTTGATCGCGGGATCGATGTGGGCCAGGTACGAGACCGCGGGGGCGTCCATCGCCACGAGCGCGGCGAGCCGGCTGATGATCAGGGTCTCGTCGTCCAGGCCGCACCGTTCGAGCGAGTCGACGGTCATGGCGGCGAGGGTGTCGAGGACGGGTGCGTCAGAAGCAGTGGCCATGGGGGGCCGCCTTCCAGTGCTCTGGGATGTGGGCCCCTTCACGGTACGAGCCCGTCCGAACCATCGCATTCCGGACCCCGGTCGCCCTGCTCAGCCGAAGCGGCCCGCCACATAGTCCGCCGTCCGGCTGTCCTTGGGGGTGCCGAAGATGTCGCTCGTGGCGCCGGCCTCGACGATGCCTCCCGGGGTGCCCTGCTCGGCGAGGAAGAACGCGCACTGCCGGGAGACCCGGGCCGCCTGCTGCATGTTGTGGGTGACGATCACGACCGTGACCTGTCCGGCCAGTTCGTGGATGGTCTCCTCCACGCGGCGGGTCGAGGTCGGGTCGAGCGCCGAGCAGGGCTCGTCCATCAGCAGCACCCGGGGCCGTACGGCCAGTGCCCGGGCGATGCACAGGCGCTGCTGCTGGCCGCCGGAGAGCGCGCCGCCGGGCTGGCGCAGGCGGTCCTTGACCTCTTTCCACAGGCCGGCCCGGGAGAGCGACTCCTCCACCAGGACGTCCTTCTCGCGGCGGTTCACCCGTGTGCCCGTCAGCCGCAGGCCGGCCACCACGTTGTCGTAGATCGACATGGCGGGGAACGGGTTCGGCTTCTGGAAGACCATGCCGATCCTGCGCCGGGCGTCGGTGAGCCGCCAGGACGGGTCGTAGACGTCCTCGCCGTCGAAGAACACCTCGCCGCCGAACCGGGCGGCCGGGATCAGCTCGTGCATCCGGTTCAGCGTGCGCAGGAACGTCGACTTGCCGCAGCCGGACGGGCCGATGAGCGCGGTGACCGCGCCGGCGGGCATGGTCAGCGAGACCCGGCTGAGCACCTGATGGCTGCCGAACCAGGCGGAGACGGCACGCGCCTCCAGCGCGGCGGGAGCGGCGCCCGGCAGCGCCGGGGGCAGGACCACCGTGTCGGTCGGCGGGTCGGCCACGGCGGCTCTTGCGGTTGTCTCGGTCATGGCGGACACCTCACGGTCCTCGGAAAGCGCGGTCACAGCAGGTTGGGCAGAAGCTCGGTGGTACGGGTGGCGACCTGGAGGCCGAGGACCGCGACGACCGGGGCGAAGACGATCCACGTCTGGTGGCGGCCCCACCGGTGCCAGGTCCACACGGCCGCCACCGACGCCAGCAGCAGCGCCTGGAGCCACATCACCAGCGGCCACGGCACCCCCGAGGGGCGGGCCAGGGGCTCCTCGGAGTCCGGGAGCGTGCCGGAACGGATGACCGCCGCCGGCGTCCGGAAGGGCGCCGAGACCAGGTCGGCGTCGACGCGCAGGACACCGGCCGGCATGAACCGGGTGCCGGTGGCGGTGACCAGGACCATCCGCCCCTTGCCGGCGGCGAGCGGCGCGGGCGCCGGGTCACCGGCCCGCCGGACACCACTGACCTGGTACGTCGCCCTGCCCTGGCCGGTGGTGACGGTGAACCGGTCGCCCTGCGCGAGGGCGGCGAGGCTCCCGAAGGGGGCGCCGTAGGCGGCGGCGCGGCCCATCAGCACGGTGGTGCCGGCCTGGCCGGGCATCGGGGTGTCCCGGCGGTGGCCGGGCCCGTCGGTCAGCACGCCGGACTCGGTGCCCTCCAGGACCACCTGGGTCATCCCCAGCCTGGGGACGTCGATCAGCGCGACGGGTGTGCCGGGGGCGAGGAGGCGGCCGTCCAGGTCGGTCTGGGCCACCGGGGCGGTGCCCAGGGCGAGCCGGCCGCGCAGATCGTCGAACGCGGCGTGCTGCGCGGACCGTTCCTGGACGCCGCTGACCAGCAGCAGCTGGGCGGTGATGCCGAGCAGCAGGGCGGCGAGGGCGAGCAGCCCGCCGCGGGCGAGGTGGCGGACGGCGGTGACACCGCGGGCACGGGTGGGCGTGAGGGGTACGGCGACCGTCACGGCGGCCCGCCTCCTTCTCTGGCGTAGGTCGGGACCGAACGGCCGGGGAGACTCTCCCTCAGGGTCTCCCCGGCCGCCGGGATCGGGTGGCTCAGGTGGACTTGAGGGTGAAGTCGGCGCCGTTGCGGGAGTTCACCGTGGTGGACCCGGCGTAGAAGGCGTGCAGGGTGTGCCGGCCCTTGCTCAGCTTCGGCAGGGTGACGGTGACCTTGCCGGCGCTCAGGGTGCCGGTGGCGATCACCCGCGAGCCCTCGTAGACGCGGACCGTGCCGCCCGGGGTGGTGCCGGTCGCGGTGACCTTGACGGTGACCTTGGCGCGGGAGGTGTGGGCCACGGAGGCGGGCGCGCTGGTCGCCACGGACGGCGTCGCCTTGGTGATCTTCAGGCTGAGCTTCTCCGAGGAGGAGTTCAGCTTGCTGCTGCCGCCGTAGGAGACGGTCAGGCTGTGCGTGGCCACCTTGAGGTGGTTCGACAGGCTGACGGTGACCTTGCCCGTGGAGGCGAGGGTGCCGGTGCCGAGGGTGGTGGAGCCCTCCTTGACCGTGACCTTGCCGCCGGGGACGACCCCGTGCGTGACGGTGACGGTGACGGCGACCTTCGGGGCCTTGCCGTACGCGGTCGTCGCGGTCGTCGCCCTGGTGGTGCTGGCGTACTTGACCGCGCCGGACCAGGTGGCCTCCGCGCCGGTGCCGTTGACATTGTCGGCGGTGACCGTGGCCGAGTAGGAGCCGGTGGCCAGGTCGGCGAAGGAGTACGACGTGGTGCTCGCCGGCAGGTCCTTCGTGGCGACGACACCGCCGTCCGCGTCCTTCAGCGTGACGCGGTAGTCGGTGACGGGCTGCGCGGGGGCCGGGCTCGGCGCGGTCCAGCTCAGCTTGACGCTCGCGTCGCCGAGGGTGGCGGCGACGGCGGGCTTGGCGGGCGTGCTGGTGTCCAGGCCCGAGATCTCCAGGCCGCCGACCTTGGCGTGCTTGGCCAGGTTCACCGAGCCGTTGTACGACTCGTTCAGGAAGCCGAAGTCCGCGATGACCTTCTCGGCGGTCTCGGAGGCGAGCGCCGCCTCGTGGGTGCCGCTGCTGACGAAGACGTCGTAGAGGTCCTTGTCGAAGAAGATGCTGGTCGGGTCGATGGCCCGGCTCGGCACGACGTTGTAGACGTCACGGCCGAAGGTGGCGTTCTCGTAGTAGCCGGCCACCGGGGTGAGCTTGCCGTTCACCGTGGTGACCGGGTTGGTGGTGCCGGTGTCGCCGGGCAGCCTGACGGCGGCCAGGTGCGCGCCGGCGGCGAAGGCCGTGTCGCTCTTGTTCGGGGCGATGCCGTTGCTCTGCGCGATCCAGCTGCCCACGGAGAACGGGACGAGGGTGCCGTCCTGGGTGAGGGCGTCGTTCGCCTGGTTCTCCTGGACGGTGGGCAGGCCGGTGTCGACCGTGCTCTCGCTCAGGCCGATCGCGCCGAGGAAGAACTTGCGGGTGCCGGAGCCGCTCTGCGGCAGCACCGGGTGCACGGTCTGGCCGTTCACCTCGTGGGTGCTGCCGGCCGCGTACACGTCGTGCAGCTGGGCGACCGTCAGCGAGTCCAGGCCCGAGCCGCGGACCGCGACACCCACCGCGTCCCGCGCGAACGGGATGTAGGTCAGGGCGCTGCCGGAGACGCTCGGGCCGCCGGAGGAGCGGGCGAAGTCGACCTGCCCGGGGATGGCGACACCGGTGGCGGTGGGGAACTTGTCCCCGGTCAGCGACATGCTGAGCGCGGTGCGGCCCGGGCCCGAGCCGTTGGGGCGGGTGAACGACGGACCGGCCGAGCGGGTCTGGACCGTGGCGGAGCCGATCGCGTCGTACGAGGCGAGGCCCGCGCCGGCCGCCGACTTCACGGCCGTGCCCGCGTAGCTCGTGCCGTTGACGGTGTCGCCGGCCAGCGCGTTGAGGACGTCCTGGGTGGTGTCGGAGCCCACGCCGACCAACTGGCGGAAGGTCCCGGCGGGGGTGGGGTCGGCGTACGCCGGGCTCGCGAGAGCCATGCCGCCGGCCACCACTGCGGCGGCGACGAGCGCCGCCGTGGAGCGCGTTCTGCGCATCGAGAGTCTCCGTGACTGTGCGAAGGGAAGGCGGGAAGAGGTGGATCTGGCAGGGTGGTGCGGGCCGTCCGCCCCGACTGTCCTTCGGGGCGGACGGCCGTCCGTGGGGAGCGCCGCCGTTCGCGGTGGCGCTCAGAGGAGCCGGCGCAGCCTCCGTGGCAGGGCCGGCAGCAGGGTCACCGTGCGGCCGCCGGGCAGCGGCACCCGCAGCGGGAGCCGCAGCCGGCCGCCGCCCGCGAAGGGCGCGCCCGCCGCGGCCGCCGCGCCGAGGGCGGCGCCCACGGGGACGGCGTAGCGCAGGGCGTTCGCGGGGTCGGCGGGGGTCGTGCCGAGCGCGGTGGTGCGGACGGCGTCGCCGCCGTCGTACGAGGCCGAGGCGGACGGGGAGGCGCCGGTGCCGCCGGCCGCCGTGGCCGTGCCGGAGCCGGTCGAGCCGTCGGCCGTGGTGCCGGCGGCGCCGGTGTCCGTGCCGGCTCCGCCGCCGGACGAGCCGCCGGTGGAGCCGCCGTCACCGCTGCCGGAGCCGCCGCCCCGGTAGGCGGCCAGGGCTTCCGCGGCGGCGGTGGTGCGCTCGCGCAGCTTCTTCGGCAGCGGGGCGTACCCGGCGGGCAGCCGGCCCGGGTCGGCGCCGCTGACCTGGCCGTCGCCCGCCGCGTACCGCAGCAGGGCCGCGTAGTCCTTGCGGGCGGCCGCTTCGAGGTCGGCGGGGCGGGCGGCCGCGTAGACCAGCTGGGCGAGGGGGTAGGCGCCCTCGGCGGTCGCCCCGGCCGGGGTGATCTCGGCGACGCCCTTGCCGGAGGCGCTCGCGGCGGCGGCGGTCAGGGAGGCGGTGTCCGGTGCGACGAACTTCCCGGCCGTGTTGCGCAGTCGGGCCCTCTGGAGGCCGTAGCGGGTGGCCGAGGCCGCGTCGGTGACGGTGATGACGAACCGGGAGCCGACGGTCTGCGGGCCGGGGCTCTTGAAGGCGGGCGGGCTGGCCAGCGGGTCCCAGGCCGACTTCCACAGGCCGTCCGCGCGGCGGGTGTGCAGCGCGCCGGCGTGCAGGTCGTCGACGTACGGATGGAAGTCGATCATGCACTGGCGCTGGGTGGCGCCGGTGCCCGGCGGGATCGTGCACCAGGGGTCGCTCTTGGGGAAGTCGTCCGTGGCGGACGGGGTGAAGGCGGCGCCGGTCGGGTTCAGGTCCGCGTTGGTGCTGTAGTACGGGTTGACCCGCATGCCCCAGTCGTCGGAGACCCCGGAGAGGAACTGCCGGGCGTCCTTGTCCGCGACGACCCACTGCCACAGGGCGCGGGCCGAGTCGGAGTGGCCGAGCGAGGTGAGCAGGTCGGTGTCGGTGGCCGGGGTCTCGGCGACCGACAGATGCGCGAACTCCGGGTTCAGCTCGACGAACTCGGGATCGGTCGCCAGACCGGCCGGGTTGTTCTTCGCCCAGCCGTAGCCCTGGGCGGCGGTGGAGCCGATCACCGCCCCCCAGGGGGAGTTGCGGTAGGACTCGGTGAGCAGCTTGGCCACCAGCCGGGGGGTGAGGTCGATGGACTCGACCTTGGTGCCGGCGAGGCGTTCCACCGACTCGGGTGCCCCGGCCTTCGGACGCCGTTCGACGGTGAACCCGATGACCGTCCCGGAGAGCGCGACCGGCGCGTACGAGGTGGTGCCGGAGGGTGCGGCCGTGCCCGCGTCGGCGCCCAGGGCGCGGGTGGTGAAGGCGAGACCGGAGGAGCCGTCGTTCGTCAGCCGGGCACGGGCGTCGGGCTCGCCGAGTTCGGTGTAGCCGTAGACCTTGCCGGACGGGCACAGGGCCGACTGCCAGCTGGTCATGGCGTCGGCCGCCAGCTCGCTGCCGGCGGTGGGTCGTTCGGCGGAGCCCAGGGCGCAGTTGGTGCCGACCGGGTTGAACCTCAGCGGGATCGCGACCCGGTTCTGCCAGTTGGTGGAGGACACCGGGGAGCCCGCGTTGACCTGGCTGCGGTCGGCGTACGGCTTCCCGTCGAGGTCGAGCCGGCCCTGCGGGACGATCACCAGCCAGCAGTCGCGCGGCTTGGTCGTCCCGCCGGTGGTGACCGGCGCGCCGCAGCCCAGATGCGGTGCCTCGTTGGCGGTCTGGACCTCGAAGAACTCCTGGCCGGTGCCGTCGGCGCCGGTGCGGGCGAAGTCGACCTCGTTGGTGGTGTTGCGGTTGAAGTACGGGTTGTTCTGGGTGTTGCCGGTGACCGTGTCGCCGCTGACCGGCTTGAAGGGGACCTCGCCGGGTGCGTTCGGGTTGGCGGCCCCGTACCGGTTGTCCTGGCCGTAGTTGGTGGGGTCGGCGCTGTAGAAGACCCGGCGGGTGTCGTCGTAGTCGTTGCCCGGCCAGCTGCCCCGGTCGGTGGTCGGGGAGCCGCCGTACTGGCACTGGGTGCGCGACGGGCCGGGGTTGGCGGGGACCGTGCCGTCGTCGTCGCCCCAGCACTGCATGATCTGCACGAAGTCGGTGTTGAACAGCGTGCCCGCGAAGGTGGTCGGGGTGCCGCCGCTCCAGGAGACGGTGATCGCCTGGCTGGTGAGGTGGGTGGTCTGGTCGACCGTGAACCTCATGTCCTTGAACTCGCCGCGGCCGGAGACGGTGACGCTGCCGGCGGCTCCCGTGCCCGCGGCGGTGGCGGGCGGGGCGGCCTGGGCGACCGCGAGCCCGGCGAGGGCGCCGACGGCGGCACCGGCCACGATCCGGGTGAGGACCCGGCGTACGGACTTCATCGCGTGCTCCCGTCGGAGGGGCGCTTGCCGCCGCCGAGCAGGCGGGACACCACGGACGGCAGGAGGATCAGCCCGAGCACCAGGACCGAGGCCAGCACCATCAGGGTCTGGGTGCCGGTCCAGCCGGTGCGCCCGGCGACCGCGACCGGCTGCGCCAGCGCGACCGTCCCGTCGGCGGCCGTCCCGCCGCTGCCGCTCGAGGTGCCGCCGCCGGCCGCCGCGCCCGGGCTCAGGGTCTGGCCGGTGTCGGGGTCGACGGACGGCTGCCCGGTGGAGCCGGAGGTGCCGCCGCCGCCCGTGGAGCCGCCGGAGGCGCCGGCCGCCGTGCCGCCGCCGGATCCGCCGGACGCGCCCCCGGAACCACCGCCGGAGCCGGTCGGCTTGGCGCCGCCGCTGCCCGAGGTGCAGGGCGCGGCGCCCTTCTTGTCGCACGCCTTGGGGTAGGGGGCGGTCTCGGCGAGCTTGTTGCGGCCGCTGGTGGTGAAGGTCGGGTTGTTGCAGTTACGGGTGTTGATGTTCTGCGCCTGGACGCCGGGGATGCGGCGGATCTGCTCGAAGCCCGCCTGCACCAGGTTGATCGGCAGCGGCGAGTAGCCGAGATCGGGCGCCTGCTGCTGGCCCTGGCACATGAAGTAGTAGGAGAACGCGCCGAGCGTCTTGCCCTTGGCCTTGGTGAAGGTGCCCTGCACCTTCAGCGGCAGGATCATGTACGAGTAGCTGGACAGCGGGTAGTTGCGGCGGTCGCTGTCGTTGTAGACGCCCTCGAGCCGCTGGGTGAGGTAGTCGGCGGAGTTCCTGTTCGTGTTGATCTTCGCCTTGAGCAGCGAGACCGCCACGTTCTGCGGGGTGGGCTCGGTGTAGTAGCCCGCGTGGTTGAGGACCTTGGCGACCGGATAGTGCGCGTTCAGGGCGTAGGAGTAGTTGACGTACCCGATGGCGCCCTCGCCGTAGTTCTGGGCGACGTAACCGGCCACACCGAGGTCGCCGGACTGGGCGATCATCCCGGAGACGGTCGGGAAGTACGAGGTCTGCCCGCAGGCCCCGGAGCGGCCGACCCTGGCGCAGTACGCCTGCCACAGCGACCTGTGCTGGTCGGCCATCCACATCGTGAACTGGGCCGTCGAGCCCGAGCCGTCGGATCGGACGACCGGCACGATCGTGCGGTGGGGGAGCTGGAGCCCGGGGTTGTCGGCCTTGATGACGGGGTCGTCCCAGGTCTTGATCACCCCCGTGAAGATCTTGGTGACGACGTCCCCCGAGAGGCGGAGGTTGGTGACCCGCTTCCCGTTGACGGTCAGGTGGTACATGAAGACGGTCCCGCCGGCCACGATCGGCATATAGGCGTACGAGCCCTGCGCGGGGCGTTCGGCCGCGCTGCCGTCCGTGGGGCTGGTCTGGAACGGGATGTCGGAGACGGCGAAGTCGACGGTGCCGGAGAGGAACTGGCGGCGGCCGTCCGAGGAACCGGTACCGGCGTAGGAGATGCGCATGCCGTACTGGTTCACCGCCCTGCGCCATTCGTCGACCGCGTTCTCGGCCCAGGTGGAGCCGGCGCCGGCGATCGGGGTGTAGCTGTCGGCGGAGGCGGGGGTGGCCGTGGTGAGGATGCCTATGAGTGCGGCCAGGATGCCGAGCCGTCTGAGGGCGGTGATCATCGGTCGCTGTCTCCGTTGTCGGGTGCGGGCTGTGGGTGGCTGGTCGCGCAGTTCTCCGCGCCCCTGGGGGAGTTGCTGTCGCCGTATCGTTCGATGTCCCGGCGGGACGCTCGGGCGGTCCTTCGCGCCTGGCGTTTGGTCTGGTGGCCCGGGCCCCTGCCGCCGATCACCCGGGCGACGGCGAACAGGATCAGGACGATGGCCATCAGGACCGCCGCGGAGCCGAAACCGCGGGCGATCATCGTGGGCTCAGGGGACTTCACGAAGTTGAAGACGGCCAGGGGGAGGGAGACCATCGGGCCGCTCGTCGGGTCGGCGTTGAGCGCGGCGGTGAAGCCGGCCGTCAGCAGCACGGGCGAGGTCTCGCCGATGCCGCGCGCCGTGCCGAGGATGACCGCCGTGGCGAGGCCGGAGCGGGCGGTCGGCAGGACGACGTGCCAGACGGTCCGCCAGCGCGGGGCGCCCAGCGCCTCCGCCGCCTCCGTCAGCGTGCCGGGGACCAGCCGCAGCACCACGTCCGAGGCGCGGATCACGATCGGCAGCATCATCACGCTGATCGCGAAGCCCGCCGCCAGCCCCGACTTCTGCATGCCGAGCCCGAGGATCCAGACGGCGTACACCATGAGGCCCGCCACGATCGAGGGCAGCGCGGTCATCGCCTCGACGATGGTCCGCACGAACCGGGAGAAGCGGCCCGGGATCTGGTTGAGGTAGACCGCGCAGGCCAGCCCCAGCGGGACCGTGATGGCGAGCGCGATGGCGATCATGATCAGGGTGCCGAGCATCGCGTGGGCGATGCCGCCGTTGCTCAGCGGGTCCAGCGGGCCCGCCGCCTGCATGTCCTGGGTGAAGAAGTTGCCGTGCGGCAGCGCCTCCCGCCCGCGCCACGCCGTGAAGCCGACGACCAGGGCGAGCGCCGTGAACAGCAGCCCCGCCGCCGTCCACAGCACGGCGGTCATCACCCGGTCCCGGACCGCCTGGCCGTCCTCCTCCAGGCCGGTGAGCACGGCGTAGAGCACGAGGAAGGCGGCGTACCAGGTCACGGTGAAGCCCAGCGCGCCGGAGAACGGCGCGATCTGCCCGAACAGCAGCACCGCCACGCACAGCGCGGAGGCCGCGGCGCCGCACAGCGCCAGCACCCCGGAGCGGGTGGGGCCGCCGATCCGGCGCGGCTCGTCGGCGACGGGCGGGACGGCCCCGGCCGGCTCGGTCACCGGCGCGGACGTCCGTGCCGGCTCTGTTTCCACGACGGTCATGTCATGCCTCGCTCTGCGCGCCGGACCGGGAACGGGCCACGATGGAGGAGGCGGTGAAGTTGACCGCCAGGGTGAGCAGGAAGAGCGCCAGACCCGCCGCCATCAGCGCCGACATGCCGAACTCGGAGGCATCTCCGTAGTGCAGGGCGATCAGCGAGGAGACCGAGTTGGAACCGGTCTGAAGGATGTGCGGCTGGATGACGAAGACCGGCGAGATGATCAGGTACACGGCGATGGTCTCGCCGAGTGCCCGCCCGAGCCCGAGCATCGTGCCGCCGATGACGCCGCCCTTGCCGTAGGGCAGGACGACCGCGCGGATCATGCCCCAGCGGGTGGCGCCGAGCGCGTACGCGCCCTCGCGTTCGCCGGCCGGGGCCTGCGCGAACACCTCCCGCATCACCGAGCACTGGATCGGCGCGACCATCAGCGCGACGACGAGCCCGGCGACGAAGGCGGACGCGGTGTAGACGCTGTCCGAGGCGAGCGGCTCGCCGGGCTGCGTGCCGTCGACGGCGAACAGCGGAATCCAGCCGAACCAGGTGGACAGCCACCGCGACAGCCCGATCACGTGCTGCTGGAGGAAGAACAGCCCCCACAGCCCGTACACCACGGAAGGGACGGCCGCCATCAGGTCGACCAGCGTCACCAGGGTGCGGCGCAGGCCGCGCGGCGCCACGTCGGAGATGAACAGCGCGGTCCCGACGGCCAGCGGCACGGAGATCGTCACCGCGACGACCGCGATCAGCAGGGTGCCGGTGAGGACGGCCGCGATGCCGAAGTTGTGCACGTCCGGCTGCCATTGGGCGGTGGTGAGGAACCCCAGCCCCCTGGCCCGCAGCGCCTGACCGGCCCTCAGCAGCAGGAACAGTCCGACGGCCGCCATGATGCCGAGGACGACGACCCCTGTGGCCGTGAGCTGGTACCGGAAGATCCGGTCGCCGACCCCACGTGCCGTGTGCAGGTGCCGAGGAACGGGTCTGTCAGGTTCCGGCTCGCCGGAAACCTCCGGTACGGACACCACTGCGCCCCCAAGAAACGATTCGCCCCGCGCCGTCCCGTGATCGGGGAGCGCGGGGGAGAGTCAATGGCCGGATCCTGTCCCCCCAACCCGTCGGATGTGGACGAGATGTGAATTGCTCATGGCGCTTTCGTGGGGTGGCTGTGGAGCGGGCGCCTGGAGGACGGTCGAGGGGGCGGTCGGGGGGCGGGACGGCGCAGGGGCCATGACCCGAGTCGGGTGATGGCCCCTGTGGGGGTGTGTGCCTGCGGCGGTCGGTCAGTCCTTGGGCTGCACGATGTTGACCATCCACGGGATGCCGAACCGGTCCGTGCACATGCCGAACACATCGCCCCACATCTGCTTGTCGAGCGGTACGGACACCGAGCCGCCGGCCGACAGCTTCTCCCAGTAGCCGCGCAGGTCGGCGTCGTCGTCGCCGCTCACGCTCACGGAGAAGTTGTTGCCCGTCGTCTGCTCCATGCCGGGCGGGGAGTCGGCGCCCATCAGGGTGAAGCCGCTCGGGGTCTCCAGCATGCCGTGCATGATCTTGTCGGCGTCGGGGGTGCCCCCCTGGCCGAAGTCGCCGTAGGTGTTGAGGGTCAGCGTGCCGCCGAACACCTCCTTGTAGAACTCCATCGCCTGCCGGGCGTCGCCGCCGAAGCTGATGTACGGATTGAGCCGCGAAGCCATGTGAACCTCCACGAAGAGGAGCAAAAAGGTCAGGTCCGTCGTGCGCAGACTAGCGCTCCGCGAGGGTGTGGGCGACGAGGGCGTTGGCGTGGCCGTGGCCCAGGCCGTACTCGGACTTCAGCCAGGCGACCAGCTCCATGTGCCGGGTCAGCGGCGAGGCGCGGATGAGGTCCTTCCACTCCGCGATCGGTCGGCCGTACTTCTTCTCGATGGAGGGGAAGTAGCTCGCGGGGCCCTTCACGGCGGCGGTCATGGCAGCGGTCTCCCGTCGGGTGGGGTGTTGTTGTCGTGCTGTATGACCGGCGGCGGTGCGCGAACTCATCGGTGGGCGCGAGATGTTCCGGAAGCAGGGACGGGCCGCTGTTCGTGGACGACCGCGGCGCTCAGGGCGCGAGCGAAGACCCTACGGCCGGCCGAATGCCGCCACCATGAGGTTCAGGGCGACCTGGTTCATGTCGGAGCCCTTGGCGTCCGTGGAGTTGACGCTGTAGACGAGGACGCGGGAGCCGTCCCGGGTGGAGGCGATGGCCGTGTTGTAGCCCCAGCGGCCGCCCGTCTTGCCCCACACCTCACGGCCGCCCAGCCGCTTCATCGAGAGGCCGACGGAGTACGCCGCCGGGTCGCCGCTGCCGAAGGCCGTCACGGGCGGCAGCGTGAACATCTCCTCCAGGAGCGGGCCGCGCACGACCCGCCCCCGGAACAGCGCCTTCGTGAACCGCTCCAGGTCCGCCGTGGTCGAGACGAGGTCACCGGCCGCCCACCCGTCCGTCGTCCCCCACACGGACACGTCGCGCAGGCCGACCGTCCCGTCGTCCAGGGTCATCGTCTGGTAGCCGTGGTTGTGCGGGCCGACGATGCGCGGGTTCGCCCCGGGGAGATACGTGTCGCGCAGCCCGAGCGGCCGCAGGATCCGGCGCGCGACCTGGTCCTCGTACGAGTCGCCGGTCACGTGTTCGATCAGCAGTCCGGCGATCGTGTAGCCGATGTTCAGGTAGTGCTGCCGCTCGCCGGGCGGGAACTCGGGCTTCTTGGCGGTCGCCGAGCGCACCATGTCCTCGGGGTCGTGGACCAGGAAGCGGTTCGCGTACCACTCCTCGACCGTGGACCCCGGGAAGTCGGGCGCCGGGATGCCGTGCGTGTGGTTGAGCAATTGCCGCACGGTCACCCCCGCGTACGCCGCCGGGATCAGCTCCGGCAGGTAGGAACGGGCGGTCCGGTCCAGGTCCAGGGCACCCTCGGAGGCCAGCTGAAGGACGACCGCGGCCGTGAAGACCTTGGTGACCGAACCGGCGCGGAAGCGGCCGGCCGGGTCGGCGGGCCGACCGCTCGCCAGGTCGTGGACACCCGAACTGCCGCGCCAGACACCGTCGGTACCGCCGACCCGCACCAGGGCGGCGGTCGCGTCGGCCGTCGGCAGTCCGGCGATGGCCGCCTCCAGCGCGGCGGCCGGCACCTCCGCCGGCGCCGCTGTCGGCGTGGTGTTCACGGACGCGGATCCCCCGGTCGGCCCGGCGGCGGTGGACGCGAGGGCCGGGACGACCGACGGCCCCGCCGCCACGCCCAGGACGAGTGCCGTGGCGAGCAGCGTGCGCATCGTGTTCTTCATGGTCAACTCCGCGAGGACGAGCCGTCGTTGTGGACGCTCCCATCCTTATGACCTGGGGCTCCCCGCGGATCGCCCGCACCGGCGGTCCTCGGCGGCCGGTCCCTCACCGGCGCGGGGGAGGCACCGGCCCGGACCCTCCCCCGCCCGGGGGAGGAGCGGCACCGGACGGCTCGTCACCGGCCGCGATCAGCCCCGTCTCGTAGGCGCAGATCACGGCCTGGATCCGGTCCCGCAGCCCCAGCTTGGCCAGCACGTTGCCGACATGCGTCTTGACGGTGTGATCGCTGACGACCAGCTCGGCGGCGATCTCGGCGTTGGACAGCCCGCGCGCGAGCAGCAGCAGTGTCTGCCGCTCCCGCCCGGTCAGCACGTCGAGCCGGGGATCCGCCCGCCGCGGCCGGGCGGGCGCGGGCCGCGTGTACTGCTCCACCAGGCGCCTGGCCACGGACGGCGCGAGCAGCGAGTCGCCCCGGGCGACAACCCGTACCGCGTGCACGAGATCGTCCCGGCGCACGTCCTTGAGCAGGAAGCCGGCCGCGCCCGCGTGCAGGGCCTCGTACACGTACGCGTCGGAGTCGAAGGTCGTCAGCATCACGGTCCGGCAGCCGCTCACGGCATGGATCGCGCGGCAGGCCTCGATGCCGTCCATGCGGGGCATCCGGATGTCGAGCAGTGCCACGTCGGGCGTGTGCCGGCGTACCGCCTCGACCGCCTCGGCGCCGTCGCCCGCCTCCGCGACGACCTCGATGTCCGGCTGGGCGTCCAGGATCATCGCGAAGCCGCTGCGCACCAGCTCCTGGTCGTCGGCCACCACCACCCGGATCGTCACCGCGCCACCTCCGCCCCGGCCGGCGCCGATGCCGGGACCGGTATCCGGACCCGCACCTCGAACCCCCGGCCGTCCGGACCCCGCCCGGTGACCGCGGTCCCGCCGAGCGCCGCCGCCCGCTCCCGGATCCCGGCGAGCCCATGACCACGGCCGGTCCCGGCCCGCGGCCCGCACCCGTCGTCGGTGACCACGACACACACCTCGGGCCCCTCATAGGCGAGCCGGACGACCACGGTACGGGCGCCCGCGTGCTTGACGGTGTTCGTCAGGGCCTCCTGGACGATCCGGAAGACGCTCGCCCCGGTCGCCTCCGGTACCGGCCGTACAGGTCCCGCCGTCGCGTGGACGACGTCGAGACCGCTGCCGCGCACCCGGTCGAGCAGCGCGGGCAGCTCACCGAGCCCGGGCTGCGGCTCGCGCGGGGCGTCGCCGTCCGCCGGGCCTTCGCCGTCCCGCAACACCCCCAGCATGTGCCGTAGTTGGGCCATGGCGTCCCGGCCGGCCGCGGAGATCGCGTCGAACGCGGCCTCGGCCTTCTCCGGAGCCGTACGCACCGCCACCGGCCCGGCCTCGGCCTGCACGATCATCAGGCTCACCGCGTGGGCGAGGACGTCGTGCATCTCCCGGGCGATCCGGGCCCGTTCCCGCGCGGCGGCCCGCTCGGCCTCGACCTCGTGGGCCCGCTGGCGTGCGTCGGTCAGCCGCCCGAAGACATAGGCCGCCGCGAACACGAAGAGGGAGAAGGTCAGTTCACGCGCCGTACGGGTGTTGAGCCACACCGACCCGGGCACGGCGACCAGGATCAGCAGCCCGGTGACCAGCCGCTTGGACGGCGGCGAGCCGGCGGCGATCGTGTACACGATGACCAGCCCGGTGTACGGCAACGGCTGCCCCGGCCCCTCCACGGCCAGCTTGTACAGGGCGCTGGTCCCCACGATCGCGAGCAGCACGGCCACCGGGGCCCGCCGACGCCAGACCAGCGGGACCACGGTGAGCGAGGTCAGCCCGTACGCCGGCCAGGACGCCGGTGGCAGCTCGGCCGACCGCGGCACCACGAACGGCATCGTCATCGCCGCCTGCACCAGCAACGCGATCCCGACATCCACCAGCAACGGCCGGCCCGTTCCCCAGGCCCGCGCCCGCACCCACCACCCCCGCAGACTCATCACGCCCCGAACGCTAGCGGGCGCAAGGCCCACCCATGCGCGGAACGTGTGCCCGCTGCCGCCCCGGCCGCACCCCGCATGCACTCCGGCGACACCGGAAATCCCTCCGCCGTACGCCGGGCCGCGCACGACGTGCCCCGTGGGGAGCGGCTAGCCTCCCGGGAGTGGACATTCCGAAGCGCGATCTGGACCGGGCCCTGGAGATCGCGACGGAGCTCGCGGGCCGGGCGTCGGAGACGATCCGCCGTGCCGGCGCCGCCGCGCCGGCCGCCGTACGCCAGAAGGCCGGCCCCGCCGACATCGTCACGGACACGGACGAGACCGTGGAGGCGCACGTCCGCGAGGTGCTCGCGGCGGCCTTCCCCGGGTACGGGATCGTCGGCGAGGAGTACGGCGCCACGGAGGGCCTCCCCGGCACCCCGCACTGGGTGATCGACCCGGTCGACGGCACCACCAACTTCGCGCACGGCCTGGGCTGGTGCTCCTTCTCCCTGGGCCTGGCCGCGCCCGACGGCACGCCGCTGCTCGGGGTGGTCGCGGACCCGTGGCGGGGCGAGACGTTCACCGCGGTGCGCGGCCGGGGCGCCCACCTGAACGGCGTCCCCGTCCGCGCCGCCGACCACACCACCCTCACCGGTCACGTCTTCCTCACCGAGTGGGCGGCGCACGCCCACTGGCCCGGTATGGACGCCCTGCTCGCCGACCTCGCGGACCGCCATTGCACGGTCCGCGTGATGGGTTCCACGGCGCTCTCCCTGGCCCAGGTGGCGGCGGGCCGGGCGACCGCTGCGGCGATCGGCGAGTTCCACGCCGTCGACGGACTGCCCGCCCTGCTGATCGCGCGGGAGGCGGGCGCGATCGCCCTGCCCGAACTCCCCGCCCATGACGAGCCGTTGCTGCTGTCGGCCCCGGGCGTGGCCGAGGAGGCGGCGCGGATCTGGCGCAGGTCACGGGAGCGGGAGACGGCCCACGGGGCTCACTGACCGTGTCGGGGGCGGGGGTCACCGACCGTGCCGGGGCGGGGGTCACCCGCCGTCGTGGCCCTCGAAACCGGTCTCGGCGAGCGCCAGCATGTGCGCGGCGGTGAGGGCGTTGCGCGGATCGGCGGCCGTCGCCAGCAGCCAGGTCGCCGCCGCGGCCGACCGGCCGGGCGGGATGACCAGCAGTTCCCAGCGGCCCACGGTGCCGCAGTCCAGGGCGATGGCATGCGCTTCCGTGTCCACCGCCGACAAGGTCACCTCGATGAGGTGACCGGGTGTCGTGATCGTGCGCGGGGCGTCGGGCCAGGCGACGGCGTCCACGGTGACCCGGGTGACGGTGCCGAGGCCCGGGTCGAGCGAGCCGACCAGCGCGGGCAGTTCGAGCTCCAGCATGTCGCAGCGCGGCCACCAGGCGCCGTCCAGCGGACCGTGGCTGACACCCGGGGTGAGGGCCAGCCGGGCCACGGGCATCCGGTAGGTGCGCGCTCCCTCCGGGGGGACATCCTCGGCCGGCGTTCCGGTGACGTCCATCATGAGATCCCGTCCCGGGCGGCTCGCGGCCGTCCGCTTCCGTCGTGCGCCGTGCACGGAACCACTGGGGCCGTGCAGCGCGAGATGCTCTCGGTGGAGCAAGCGTACGGTCGGGCCCCCGGAACGCGCCGTCCGAATTCCCACGCGGGGGAGGACGGACAGGTCGTCAGGGATGTCGGCGGCTCGCGGGAGGCGAGGTTTCACCGGCCCAGCATCCCTCACCGGCCCAGCATCCCTCACCGGCCCAGCATCCCTCACCGGCCCAGCAGTCCCTCACCAGCCCAGCAGTCCCTCGTCGGCCCGCGCGTCCCGGCTCGGCGCGGCCGGGCGCGCTTCGTGACAGGTGAAGCCGAGCCGGGTCAGCGCCCGCCGCATCTCGCCCGTGGTGAAGTCGCGGCGGTTCTGCCGGGTGATCACTTCCCCGACCTGCATCACGGGGTAGACGTGCGCGCCGATGGTCACGGACACGCCGCTGACCGGTTCGGGCGTGATGCCGCTCATCGACTGCTCGATCTCGCTCTTGGTCAGGTCGAAGGGGAACCGGGCGATGACACAGCGCATGGATGCCTCCACAGGGTCGGGCGGGAGCCACGGGAGCGGTCGGCCGCGCGAGGGCGGACGGCGGTCAGGGAGTGAGAGCCAGGACGCCCAGGGCGTAGCCGTGCTCGTCGATCACGGGGGAGACGTCCAGGGTCCGGTCCCGCATGGCGTCCTCCGCCTCGCTGAGCACGGCCACGGACGAGGTGAACGGCCCGCGGTCGAGCGGGATGTCCCGCAGCCGCGTCCGGTTGCCGTACCAGCCGCCGCCGCGGTGCGCGGAGAGCTGGGCCCGGGTGACGAGCCCCGCGCACCGGCCGTCCTCGTCCTGGAGCAGCAGGTGCGGGACGCGGGCGCCGATCAGCACGGACATCGCCACGTCGACGGTCATGTAGTCCTCGACCTGGGGCCCGGGGGCGTGCATCGCGTCACGGGCGGTCAGACCGGTGCCGTCGGCGTACCCGGTCGGTGGGTGGGGTGTGTTCGGCGTCACGGGCTTCTCCTTCGTCGGGACGGGCAGGACGGGCGTGGGCTCGTCCTGCCCGCTGGGAGTGCGTCCCCGTGCCTGGGTTACGGGTTGGTCCTCGGGGTGGAGCGACGGGCTCGGGAGGCGGTGCGTCCGCCGCCGTTGCCCCCGTTGCCGCCGGCACCGCCGTTGCCTCCGCGGCCGGAGGGCCGGCCCCTGCGGCCGCGGCCGCCCGATCCGGTGCGCTCGCTGCGTTCGGCGACGGGCGCGGCGATGGTGACGGGCACACCGGAGGGTGTCCGGGCGCCGGTGATGCGATGCAGCTCTTCCTCCCCCGGACGGATCCGGGCGGTCTGCGCGGTGATGCCGGCATCGGCCATCAGACGGTCCATCGAGCGCCGCTGGTGCGGCAGGACGAGGGTGACCACCGTGCCGGACTCGCCGGCCCGGGCGGTACGGCCGCCGCGGTGCAGGTAGTCCTTGTGGTCGGAGGGAGGATCGACGTTGACGACCAGGTCGAGGTCGTCGACGTGGATGCCGCGGGCGGCGACGTTGGTGGCCACCAGGACCGTGACGTGGCCGTCCTTGAACTGGGAGAGCGTCCGGTTGCGCTGCGGCTGGGACTTGCCACCGTGCAGTGCCGAGGCGCGCACGCCGACGGACAGCAGGTGCTTGGCCAGCCGGTCCACCGCGTGCTTGGTGTCCAGGAACATGATCACTCGCCCGTCGCGGGCGGCGATCTCGGTCGCGGCGGTGTGCTTGTCCGCGTCCTGCACGTGCAGCAGATGGTGCTCCATCGTGGTGACGGCTCCCGCGGACGGGTCGACCGAGTGCACCACGGGGTCGTGGAGGTAGCGCCGCACCAGGAGGTCGATGTTGCGGTCCAGGGTGGCCGAGAACAGCAACCGCTGACCTCCGGGCCCGACTTGGTCGAGCAGCGCGGTGACCTGCGGCATGAAGCCCATGTCGGCCATCTGGTCGGCCTCGTCCAGGACGGTGACGGCGACCTGGTCCAGCCGGCAGTCGCCCCGTTCGATGAGGTCCTTCAGACGGCCGGGGGTCGCCACGACGACCTCGGCACCACCGCGCAGCGCACTCGCCTGGCGGCCGATCGACATGCCGCCCACCACGGTGGCGAGCCGCAGCCGCAGGGAGCGGGCGTAGGGAGCGAGCGCGTCGGTGACCTGCTGGGCCAGTTCCCGGGTGGGGACGAGCACGAGGGCGAGCGGCTGCCGGGGCTGGGCCCGCTGACCGTCGAGCCGGGCCAGCACGGCCAGGCCGAAGGCGAGGGTCTTGCCCGAGCCGGTGCGCCCGCGGCCCAGCACGTCCCGGCCGGCCAGCGCGTTCGGCAGGGTGGCCGCCTGGATCGGGAAGGGCACGCTCACGCCTTCGGCGCGGAGGGCCGCCAACAGACGGGCGGGCATGTCCAGTTCGGCGAACGCCTCGACCGCCGGCAGCGGCTCGGTGAGGGTGACGGGCAGGGCGAACTCCTGCCGGCGGGGGGCGGAGCGGCCTCGCTGGCCGCCCATGCGTCCGGCGTTCGGCCGCTGAGCCTGCCGGCCCGACTCCTGTGTACGGGAGCGGCTGCCGCCCCGGGCGGAGCCTGCGGTGAGTGTGGAGCTTCGGTCCGTGCGGGAGCGACCGGAGCCGCCGTCGTTACGGCGGGTGCGGTTCATGGAGGAACCTTCCTCGATGCGGCGTATCGAGGAATTCCGTCCGGCGGTGTGTGAGCCGCGCGAGGATTCGCAAGAATGAGCCGAAGAAAAAGCGAAAGCCGGGCCGCTCGGTGTATTGAAACCGGGGCCGTCGGCGATGCGGGGAATCCGGGAAACTCAGGAAGCCCGGCAGAAATCCGGGGAAAACCCGGGAAAACAACGGGCTGGGGCCCGCACCCCTAGAGTGCGGGCCCCAGTCGCGTTGGCGCGTCAGCGTCAGGCGGGAACGATGTTCTCGGCCTGCGGGCCCTTCTGGCCCTGCGTGACGTCGAAGGTAACCTTCTGGCCTTCCTGAAGCTCGCGGAAGCCGGTGGTGGCGATGTTCGAGTAGTGGGCGAACACGTCAGCGCCGCCACCGTCCTGCTCGATGAAGCCGAAGCC
The DNA here is from genome assembly GCF_014648915.1 of Streptomyces phaeofaciens. Taxonomy (GTDB): domain Bacteria; phylum Actinomycetota; class Actinomycetes; order Streptomycetales; family Streptomycetaceae; genus Streptomyces; species Streptomyces phaeofaciens. The sequence goes on from NZ_BMSA01000021.1 coordinate 200,465, forward strand.
CTTTTCCGCGTTGAACCACTTCACGGTGCCAGATGCCATATTGAATCTCCCTTGGGGGGCAGTGCCGGACTCCGCACTTTGCGGATCCGAGTCGCCGCGATGATCACCCCTCCGGAAAGATCCGGAAAGCTCTGCAAAGACACAAATCTCTGGTAACCAAAACTGCAACTGGTATCACGCTAACACAGGTGGGGTGGAAACCCCCATCGTTTTCTGGTGGGCGCCGTGAACCCTCATGCCGCTGGAGTACTCATTTCTGTACCGGCGGGACTAGATATTCGGGCTGTGCTCGTCCAGCTTCCTGCGCATTTCACGGTTGAGGCGGAGGGCGTCGTCCAGTTCGTCCTCGAGCGTGATGATGCGGCACGCGGCCTCGATGGGGGTGCCCTGGTCGACCAGCTCGCGGGCGCGGGCGGCGACGCGCAACTGGCGGCGGGAGTACCGGCGGTGGCCGCCCTCCGAACGCAGTGGAGTGATCAGCTCGGCTTCGCCGATCGCCCGGAGGAAGGCGGGGGTGATGCCGAGAACGTCGGCGGCCCGTCCCATGGTGTAGGCGGGGTAGTCGTCGTCGTCGAGGTTCCCGGCGACGGGGGCGTTCTCAGCGGGCATGACACCTTCGTTTCGCGGACGCGGCGAGGGGTGCGGGAGCGCGTGGCACCCGTGTGCTCCGAAACGACTCGGCACCCTCTGCCTCGTGCGACAACCCTAACGCCGCCGGGCTCGGACATGTGGCGCCGCCGGGACAGACTTTCGGGCGTCCGGTGCGGGGGCCGGCTTTCGGGTGTCCGGTGAGGGGGCCGGCTTGTGGGCTTCCCGTGGGGAGGCCGCCCGGTCGGCCTGCGTCAGCTCGGTTCGTCGGTGTGGGTGCGCCGGGCCTGGGAGCGGCTGCTGTCCAGCCAGGGGGAGGGCGTGGACGGGTCGCCGATGGTGCGGCGGGTGTCGACCGTCAGATGGAGCAGGGTGCCGCGTCCGTTCGGGCCGGCGGGATAGCTGCGGGGTTCGTCGCAGGGGAACACCTGGCGCAGGACGAGGGCGACCCGGCGGGCGACGTCGGGGTCGGCCGCGATGATGCGCACCTCGGCGAGTCCCTCGTCCGCGGGCGGGATCTCCCAGGTCTCGGCGGGCCTGCCGAGAGCCTCGGCGGCCCTGTCGACGTCGTCGGAACGGCCGGACCTCGTCGCATGCGTGGACGCCACTGCGTGCTCCTTCGCCGGCCGGCCCCCGGTCCCTCCACGGTACTCCCGGGCCCGTCCTCGGCGGAGGCGGGCGGGAGTACGGTGAAGGTGCCGAGGGTTATCCGTGCGCCCGCTGCCACGCGGTGCCGTTCTCGGCGAACGACGACGCCGGGCCGGCCCCGTCCGGACCCGGGGCAGGAGTTCGCCTCATGACCGTGAACGTGCCCGGCCGGAGGGGCCCGCAGGGGCCGTCGCCCCTGGAGGGGGAGCGCATCCGCCCGCTGTCCCGATGGCAGATCGAGGACCGGCTGGAGGAGCTCGGCGACCTGTACGCGGAGACCTCCGGCGGCGATCCGCGGGCCTGGAACCAGGACCGTGAGCTGTTCCTGCGCCGGCTGGTCGGAGAGCTGCACCGACCGGGCTTCACCCTGCTGGTCGCGGAGCGGAGCGTGATCGAGGAACCGGCCGGAGCGGGCGGGCCCACCGGTTCCGGGGACACCAGCCGCCTGGCGGGATGCGCCTACGGCTTTCCGGTCCGCGCGTGGGGGCCCTGGTGGCGGGGGCTGGACGGCTATCTCCCGCAGGACCTGCTGCGGCTCGCCGCCTCCGGGCGGCTCTTCGCGGTCTCCGGGCTCGTGGTCCACTCCCGGGTGCGCAACCAGAACCAGGGCCGCGACTGGAACCTCGCCCGGCGCCTGCAACGGCGGTTGCTCGCCGACCACGCCGCCGGGCTCGCCGGTCACCCGGCCGTCCTCGGCGTCACGCTGGTGGACCGCGACGACCACGTCACCCTCCGGGCCCTGCGGGCCTGGGGCTGGCGCTCCGCCACGGCCGACACCCCGGATCCGCCCCGCTCGGCGCCGTGCCGCGCCCTGATCATCGGGCCGTGACCGGCGCCACCGTTTGACACCGGGATGCCGCTCCACCATGCTTGTGCTAATGCATTAGTACAAGCATGGTGGAGCCAGGGAAGGTGACGTGGTCGAGTACCGGATCGACCGGGGCAGCGGCGTACCGGCCTACGTCCAGATCGTCGAGCAGACCGAACGGGCGCTCCGGATGGGCACGTTGAGGGTCGGGGACAAGCTGCCCACGGCCCGGGAAGTGGTGGCGGCGACCGCCGTCAACCCCAACACGGTGCTCCGGGCCTACCGCGACATGGAGCAGGCCGGTCTCGTGGAACTGCGCCGCGGACTGGGGACCTTCGTGACGCGGTCGCTCGCGCGGCCCGGCGCCGAGGACGACTCCCCCCTGCGCGCCGAGCTCACTGCCTGGACGGCCCGCGCGCGGGCGGCGGGACTGGAGAGGGCCGACGTCCTCGCACTGGTCACAGCCGCCCTGGACGCCTACGACAACGAGCAGCACAGCAAAGAGGAGGACGCATGACCGGGCCTGACGCGCCGGCCGCACTGCGCGCCACGGGACTCGGATTCCGGTACCGGGCACGGGGCGGCTGGGCCCTGCGGGACTGTGAGTTCACCGTGCCCTGCGGCCGTGTCACCGCCATCGTCGGACGCAACGGCGTCGGCAAGAGCACCCTGCTGCACCTGGCCGGCGGCCTGCTGCGCGCCCGCCGCGGGGAACTGCGCGTACTGGACGTCGTACCGGGGACGCCCGAGGCCCGCGCCCGGGTCGCCCTGCTCACCCAGGACAAGCCGCTCTACCCCCGCTTCACCGTGGCCGACACCCTGCTGATGGGCGAGAAGCTGAACACCTCGTGGGACCGGGCGGCCGCCGAGAACACCGTCCGCGAGGGCGACATCCCGCTCACCGCCCGGGTCGGCGAGCTGTCCCCCGGCCAGCGCACCCGCGTCGCGCTCGCCCTGGCCCTCGGCAAGCGGCCCGAACTGCTGCTGCTCGACGAGCCGATGGCCGACCTCGACCCCGTGGCGCGCGGCGAGATCATGGCGACGCTGATGACCGAGGCCGCGGATCACGGCACGAGCATCGTGCTGTCCTCGCACGTCCTGCCCGAGCTGGAGACGACCTGCGACTGGGTGCTGCTGCTGCGGAACGGCCGTGTCGAGCTGAGCGAGGACGCCGACGCCCTGCGCGAGAGCCACGCCGTCCTGACCGGACACGCCGACCAGGAAGAGCTGCTGACCGGCCCCGCCGACCGCGCATCCCTTCCGACCGGCCCCGCCGGCCGGACCGACACCCCCGCCGGACGGCACACCGTCGTACACCGCCGGGTCGGCGTCCGGCAGATGACCGCCCTGGTGCGGCAGCGCGGCCCGTTGCGCGGCGACTGGCACGTCGAACGTCCCAGTCTGGAGAACATCCTGATCGGCTACCTCCAGGCCGCCGACCCGCAGGGCCCCGCCCTCGCCGAGCGGACGGAGGCGGCGGCGTGAACGGCTCCCTCTGGCTCGCGTGGCGCCAGCAGCGCACACTCGTCGGCGCCGGCGCGGCCGTCCTGGCAGCCGCCGCCGCGCTCGCCGCCTACTACCGCTCGGGCATGCTGGACGCCCTGCGCACCGGCCTGTTCGACCACTGCGACCCCGGCCCGCTGTACTGCGCGCGCGGCGACACCGGCTCGCCCCTGCTGCTGGACATCCAGCCGCTCCAGTACCTCGGGGCGCTGAACATCGTCCTGCCCGTCCTGATCGGCGTCTTCTGGGGCGCCCCGCTCCTCGGCCGCGACCGGGAACTGGGCACGCACCGCGTGATCCTCGCCCAGGGCGTGAGCCGCGGCCAGTGGTTCGCCTCCCGGTTCGCCCTCGCCGCGGTCACCGCGACGGCCCTCTCCGGCCTGCTCGCGGCAGTGTTCGCGTGGTGGTGGCGACCGGCCGCCGACCGCAGCTACGGCCTGTTCTGGTACGAGACCTCCGCCCTGAGCGGCTCGGGCCCGCGGGTCGTCGCGGCCGCCCTGTTCGGTCTCGCGGCCGGCACCCTGCTGGGCCTGCTGGCCCGCCGCGTCCTGGCCGCGATGGGCCTGACCCTCCTGGCCACCGGGGTGATGACGCTCGTACTGGAGTGGACGCACAAGACGCGGCTCCTGGTCGCACCGCACACCTACGTCAGCGCCGGCATCGCCCCCAAGCCGCTCATGGGCGAGAAGTGGACGACCGGCAACTACGGCCTGATCACCGCCTCCGGCCGCCACGACGACGTCCTGAACTGCCCCTTCCCGTCCGGCGCCGAACTCAGGGCGTGCATGGACCGGCACGGGTACGTCGCCCGCTTCTACGAGGCCAACCCGGCCGGCGACTACTGGACCTTCCAGTGGATCGACACCGCGGTCCTCGGCGGCCTCGCCGTCCTGCTCACGGTCGTCACCGTGCTGCTCCTGCGCCGCCGCGTCTGACCGCACCGCACCGAGACCCTGACCCTGACCCGGAGCTGACGGGGGGGCGCCACCGAGGGCGCTACCGGGGATCCACCCACAGCGCCGAGGCGACCGCGCAGAGCTCGCCCCCCGCCGTGGTCAGGGCGGCACCCATCCGGTGCTTGCGCCCTTCCTCCGCAAGGACCCACGCGTACGACACCAGCCGCGAGGAAACCGGCACCGGCCGGAGCAGCCGAGCGGTGAGCGAGGCCGTCAGCGCCCCCTCCCGCACGGTCCCCCGCAGCCGCCCCGCGGCGTTTCCGGGGCAGTCGAGCGCCCCCCACACCAGCTCCGCCGGCAGCATCCCCTCCGTGTCGGCGAGCGCGGGCCCGGCCGTCCAGGCGGTGGCCACCAGATCCCGTCCCGGCACGACCCCGCAGTGCTGGCGCAGCCCGGTGTCGGGCGTGCGGTCGAGTCCGCATCCGAAGCAGTCCACGACCCCCTCCGGCGGAGCCGCGCGGTACGCCTCGGCCGCGGCAGAGGCCTCCTCCCAGGAGGGCGGTGCGGGCACCTCCAGGTCCAGCTCACCGGCCGCGGCCACCGCGAGAACCCCGTCCGCACCGGTCAGCACGGCCCCGCCGCCGGCGGTCCGGGCGAGCCCCAACGGCACCTCCACCGGCGTCGGCCGCCGGAAGTCCACCCGTACGGTCCCGGCGGCCACCCGCCCGGCGAGCGTCCCGGCGACGAATCCGCCGAACGCCACCCCGGGATACCCGCACAGCCGGCCGGGCACCGTGATCGTCTCGATGTCGGTCATGGCGCTCACTCCACCACACCCCGTCCCCGGCGGCCGCAGGGCCAAGGTACGTTCGACGCACCACGTCGGCCCCCGAGAGGAATACACCGTGACCGTCGAACGCATCGGCCCGCCCCTGTTCGGCACGGAGCGCGAGACGCTGCGGGCGTTCCTGGACTTCCACCGGGCGACCCTGGCGATGAAGTGCGAGGGCCTCACGGAGGAGCAGCTCAAGGAGCGGTCGAGCCCGCCGTCGACCCTCTCCCTGCTCGCCCTGGTCCGCCACCTGGCCGAGGTCGAACGCGCCTGGTTCCGCCGGGTGTTCGACGACCAAGCCGCCCCGATGGTCTGGTCGGAGAAGGAGTTCGACTTCCAGGCCGCGTACGACACCGAGGGCGCGAGCGCCGACGAGGCGTTCGCGGCGTGGAAGGCCGAGGTCGAGCACTCGCGCCGCATCGAGCGCGACGCCGACTCCCTGGACCTCGCGGGGCACCAGCCGCGCTGGGGCGAGGACGTGTCCCTGCGGATGGTGATGCTCCACATGATCCTGGAGTACGGCCGCCACAACGGCCACGCGGACTTCCTCCGCGAGGGCGTGGACGGCACGGTCGGCGCCTGACCCACGCGCCCGCCCTCCACCAACTCCGCCTGCGATCAATGGAGTTGTGAAGATCTCTCCACGGTGCGACCATCCCGGAGGTTCGGCAGTCACCTTCGGTGCCGTCCGTGCAGCCGAGGCGGCTCGGGCCGCCCTCGCCCGTTTCGGTCCCCGGCGGTCATGACCCGGGGCCACCAGAGAGTGTTGGGGGAAACACACACCTATGCGTAAACGCGCCACCGTGACCGCCATCGCCGGAGCCCTGGCCCTGTCCACGTTCGCCGCTCCGGGCGCCGCCCGGGCGGACGAGTCCGTGGGCGACACCCGGATCACCAAGGTGGTCGTCAACGGCGGATCCGACATCGTGCTGGGCACCACGAGCCCGAAGACCTTCACCCTCGCGGTGACCGCCACCGACGACTCGGGCATCAAGGAGGACTACAACGTCCCCGCGCTGTGGCACGGGGCCGGCCAGGTGATGCCCGACGACCCTTGGGGGCTGGTGCTCCCCGACGACCCGTCCGGCGACTGCGTGGCCCACAGTGCCACCACGACCACCTGCACCTTCACCCTCACCATGAATCCGCGGATCGACCCGCAGGACAACACCACGGCCGGAACCTGGAAGGTGTGCGCCGGCGCCACCGGCAACGACTGGGACTACGTCTCCAAGGACGTCGCGGCCACGGTGAAGGTCAGGCGTGCCGCCAGGCTGACGGTCAACGCCTCGCCGGAACCGGTGAAGAAGGGCAAGACCCTCACCGTCACCGGCGGCCTGACGCGAGCCAGCTGGGAGACCTACAAGTACGCCGGCTACACCGGCCAGCCGGTGAAGCTCCAGTTCCGCAAGAAGGGCACCGCCACGTACACCACCGTCAAGACGGTGACCACGGGTAGCGGCGGCGCCCTGAAGACCACGGTCAAGGCCACCACCGACGGCTACTGGCGCTGGTCCTTCGCCGGCACCCCCACCACCGCGAACGCCACCACCACGGCCGACTACGTCGACGTACGGTAGCCGCCGGACCGACCCCGCGCCCCACGACGAGGTGGCGCCCACCGGTCCGGACAACAAACAACCCCCGGGTCCATGACCTGGGGGTTCGTGGTGGAGCGGGTGACGAGAATCGAACTCGCGCTCTCAGCTTGGGAAGCTGCGGGCATTTGAGGCTGATTCTTGCCCTGGCCTGGGGAAAC
>NZ_BMSA01000022.1 GCF_014648915.1 Streptomyces phaeofaciens
CATCCCGCGTCATCAGCGTCACCCCGTGACGAGCGCCCGTGTCATCGGTGACGCAGAGCCCACCCCGCTGCGTCACCGAAACCCGCAGGTCAGAGGCCTGATTGACGCAGGTGACGCGATGACGCAGAAATCCGCGCTTCGGACACAGTCCGGCATACCGGGGACTCGCTCTCTCCTTTTTCCCCGCAGGAAGGACGGCATGAAGAAGTACCTGACGACTGCGGAAGTCGCCGAGCGCTACCGCACGTCGCCCTCAACTGTCCGCTACTGGCGCTACGCCGAAACCGGCCCGCAGTGCTTCATCAAGCGCGGTCGACATGTTCTGTACGACGCCGAAGCGCTCGACAAGTACGACGCCGAGGAGATCGGAAGCCGACGCGCAGCATGACCCGAAACAGCAACAAACCGCACCTCATGGCCGACTTGACGTGCCCTGAGAGGGAGGGGAACTGATGGCTGACGTGTACGACCGCTGGCACCTCTCCCGACCGCCAGCCGACGCCGAGCCGTGCGAGGCGCACAGCAGCAAGACGCAGACGGTGTACCCCACCACCGCGCACGGCGTAGGGAAACGCTGGCAGGTGCGCTACCGGGACTTGTCCGGCAAGCAGTGCAAGGAGAACTTCGAGAAGAAGACTGCTGCGGACTCCCGAGCCGCCAAGGTGACAACTGAACTCGACGGCGGCACCTTCGTGAACCGGGAGTTGGGCCGGCAGAAGTTCAGAGCCATCGCTGAGCGCTGGCAGGAGACGGCCGTACACCGCGAGCGGACCGAGACGAACGTTGAGCGAGCCCTGCGGCTGCACATCTACCCGACGTTCGGAAACCGCGAGATCGGCCGTATCCAGCGGGCCGACGGGATGAAGTGGATCAAAGAGCGGTCGGCGGTCATCGCTCCGTCGACCTTTGCGACGCCCTGGAACGTCTGCACCAGCATCCTGAAGATGGCCCACCAAGAGGGGATCATCCCGAAGTACCCATGGGAGGGGCTGAAACCGCCAGAGGTCTTCTATCCGGAGATCCACCCGCTTCATCCGGAGGCGGTGAAGGCGCTCATCGTGACCGCGTCTCCCCGATACCGCGCCCTGGTGAGGCAAGCTGCATCGACCGGCCTGCGGCAAGGTGAGCTGTTCGGACTGGAGGACGGAGAACCTGCCGAGACTGTGATGGTCAAACAACAGTTGATCGGTCCCGACAAGGGGGTGCCGTACCTCGGGGAACCCAAGACCAGGCAGAGCTACCGGTCTGTCCCGCAAGGGCGTTCGGTCGTGGACGAGATCGCACGGCACCGTGAGAAGTTCCCGCCGCAGGTCGTGTACATCGAGGATCGAACGAACCCCAGGAAGCCCGTATGGCGCCACGCCCGACTGCTGTACACCAGCGAGACCGGCGGAGCGATCCGGCGCGGCAGTTGGGCAAAAGTGTGGGCCCGAAACGTCAAGCGGGCGAATGCCCACTTGAAGAAGTCGGGTGCCAAGGTGAGTGTCCCCGAAGACACGACGCTTCATGATCTGCGGCACTTCTACGCCTCAGTTCTGATCAAGAACGGGGCGACGCCCAAACAAGTGCAGATGAGGCTTGGTCACGCTAAGCCATCAATCACGCTGAATGTCTACACCCACCTGTGGGAGGCAGAGGACGACCGGACCGCCGACATGATGGAGGCCGCGCTGAACGATGTGCCCTGAGAGTGCCCTGTAAGTGGCGGTACACCCCGAACCCCCTGCTCAGGGGGTTGGTCTTGCACCCTGTGCGGGGGTGCCGCCCTCTTGTGGTTCCTGCGGTTTTTGGCTGAGGGTGGCTGGAAGTCGATCACCTGATGTGGTGGTCATGGGGAAGGCAGATCGTTTCTCTCTGTTTTCGTAGGGTTACAGTCCGTGATGCCTGGTGACTGTGGGAGTCGCTGGTGATCGCGGAGGTTCGTATGAAGAAGGTAGTGCTCGGCGTGGCCGCGCTCGGTCTGATGTTCAGCGCGGCGGTGGCGGCGTTTGCTTCGCCGCAGAAGGCGGATATCCCCACCCTCGAAACTGATGGAGTCAAATTCAGCGCGGGCAAGTACGAGTTCAACCGGCCGGGAGTCAATCACGGCGCGTTCGAATGGAAGGGGCGCCTCACGGACGCGTTGTCCGAAGATCGGCACAACGTCTATGTCGAGGTCAAGATCCACGGACACGACTGGGTCCGCTACTACGGCAAGCAGGGCGGTTCTGTTCGGCTGCACAAGTCCAACTGGGACGGTGCGCAGCGCTACACGGGGAAGGCGCGACTCCGAGTATGCCGAGACCGAGGCAGTCTGCGCCCGGACAACTGCGCGCCGGTGAAGGTCTTGTCTTACAACTGGGACCGCTGAACTCGTCCGGGTTCTCGAGCCCAGGTGAACACCTGGGCTCGCGCCTGATAGGGGAACAAGATCAACACGTCAGAAGTCTTGTCCGCCAGGGGAGTCGATCTCTTTTACGGGGATACGCCAGCCGTCCGGAGCGCGGAAATCTCTGTGCGGCGAGGAGAGGTCGCGGCGATCACCGGTCAGAGCGGGTCCGGTAAGTCCTCGCTGCTCTACTGTCTGGCAGGCGTGCTACCGGTGGCGCGCGGCGAGGTGTGTTTCGAGGGGCGTGCGCTGGGCGCAGTCGGCGACGAGGAACTCAGTGCGATCCGCCGTGAACGGTTCGGCTTCGTGTTCCAGTACGGCGAACTGCTGCCTGAGCTGACGGTGGAGGAGAACACCGCACTGCCGCTCCGGCTCGCCGGCCAACGTAAGTCCGACGCCCTCGCGGCAGCCGGTGAGATCCTCGGCCGGCTCGGCCTGTCGGAATTGCGTGGGAGGCGTCCCTCGCAGGTATCCGGGGGGCAGAGCCAACGCGTTGCTGTAGCAAGGGCATTGGTGCACAAACCCACTGTCGTCTTCGCCGATGAGCCGACCGGTTCGCTGGACAGCGGCAACGCCACTGCCGTACTCGAGGAGTTTCTCCACCTCGCGCGATCACAAGGAACCGCGGTGCTCCTCGTCACCCACGACGCACAGGTGGCGGCTCGCGCGGACAATCGCTACACGATGCGCGACGGAGTTCTCACCGCCCAGGTGCGGGAGGCGTCATGAAGGAACTCCTGCTGGGACTGAAGCTGTTGATGGGCAGCGGGCGAACCAACCGCGTGCGCTTCCTGCTCATGACTACGGGCAGCGCGATCGGGGTGTGCTGTCTTGCCGTCGTCCTCGCGATTCCCGGCATCCTGGCCGCACAGGACGCTCGCAAAGCCGCCCGTGAGCCCGACTGCTCGAACGGCCGTGGCGCCTGCCTGTCGACTGGCGGGGAGGGGCTGGCGCTCACCCGAGTGGATCCCTATGGTTCGGAGACGCTGATCCGGATCTTCGTGGCTGCGGGCGGGACGTCCATCGAGCCACCGCCTGGTCTGGACAGGCTTCCCGGCCCTGATGAGGTCTACGTCTCCCCCCGGCTGCACGCGCTCGCCGAAGTCGACCGCGACCTTGCCCGTCTCCTGCCAGGAAGGGAAAGGGGGATCATCTCGGCCCAAGGGCTGGCGCACCCTGATGAGCTCTACGCCTACGTCGGCGGGAGCCGTGAAGAGCTGAGGGACGGCGGACACCTGTCTGCCTTCGGTGATCGATCCGCGCGCTACCCCACCGTGGAACCCTCGACTCTCGACATCCTCCGCTTCACCCTGGCCGGCGTCGTACTGCTTCCCCTCGCGGTGTTTCTTTCCGTCTGTACTCGGTTGTCCGCCGCCTCTCGTATGAGGCGGTTGGCCGCCTTGCGTCTGCTCGGACTGAGCAGGAAGGGCACGCAGCGCGTCAATGCTGCGGAGACGGTAGCCGCGGCCTTCCTGGGATCCCTACTGGGACTGGGCGCCTACTGGGTCGTCAACCAGCTGGTGTCGCGGACCGGGCTGCCCGGGTTCAAGTGGTACCCGGCCGACGGCACACTGTCTGGATACCCGCTCCTCGTCTGCCTGGTGGGCTGTCCTGCGCTGGCCTGGTTCGTCGGCCGGGCCGGGGCGAAGAAGGCCGCCACCAACCCGTTGGCCGTGCGGCGCAGTGCCGTGGAGAAGCCGCCCCGCTTGTGGGGCCTGATCCCGCTCGTGCCCGGGATGGCCATCGTTGTCGGCTACTGCTGGGTCGGAGCCGTGGGGAATGTTCCCACGGACACCGCGCTCTCCTCGATCCTGATGCCACTGGCCGTCGTGCTGGTCGGCACCGGGCTGGTGCTGTCACTTCCGGTCCTGTCACGGGCCCTGGCCAGGAAAGTGGCCCGCAGCACCGGTTCGCTGTCGCTCGGCCTTGCCATGCGTCGCAATGAGGTGGAACCGGGTGGCGCCCTGCGCGTGGCGACGGGGCTCGTACTGCTGGTCTTCGCGGCCTCGCTCACGCAGGGAGTGCTCATCGAGCTGGACCAGGTGTCCAAGAACAACGCGCCGGTCCAGCTCTACACGATGCCTTTGAAGGAAGTTCCCCGGGGGAGGGAACAGGACGTGGCGGAAGTGCCAGGGGTTCTGGGATATGCCGTGTCGATGCGCTCATGGACCGACCCGGAAAGCGACGACATCCCGCCGAGCATCGAAGGGCTCATCGCCACCTGCGAGCAGTTGCAGAGGGTGGCGTCAGTTGTCGAGAACTGCGTCGAAGGGCGTAGGGCACGGTTGGTGGTTCCAGGCGTTACTGAAGATCAGTTCAGCAAGCCTGGCAGCCGTTTTCCCTTCCATCTGCGGAACTCTGAAGGGCAACTCCGCGTCGTCGACGTAGAGGTGCCACGGCAAACCGTTCGCTACCACGACGACTCGCTGACGCAGTTGGCCGACTATGGAGCGGTCCTGATCCCCCCGTCATCCCTCCCCGCAGGATTCCGACCCCAAGGGGAAGCCACCCTGGCTCTGATGAGTCGGTCCGGCTCCAAGGTGGTGACCTCCGTACTCGCGGGCATCGCAGGGGTCGACCCCACGATCGAGGTCGACACGGAAGGCGTCGACGCCGCGGCCCTTCAGCAGATCAGCGTCATCAAGACCCTCCTCGCCGTAGGTATGGTCCTGGGCCTCATCATCGGTGTCGCCGCGTATCTCGTCGCCGCCACGGACCGGGCTGTCGAGCGTCGGCCGCAGGACACCGCGTTGGCGTTGCTCGGGGCCAGGCCCTGGACCTTGCGGGCCGTTCAGGTCGCGCAGGTCGTGCTGCCCCTGGTGGTCGGGCTCGTGCTGGCCGTCGTGACGGGGAAGATGGCGGAGTCCAGCTACCTGGTGACGGGTGGCGGGTCCGTCTTCTGGGACGGTGAGGGGCTCCCGCTGCTGCTCGTCTGCGCACTCGGCGTCGTGGTGGTCGCCGCACTGGGTGCGATGCCCCTTGTCGGTCGGCGGATCGACCCCGAGCTGATTCGGCGGGATTGACGACCGTAAGCAGGCGAGGAAGGGGCGGCACCCTGTGAGGGTTCCGCCCCTTCGTGCTGCGGGCGCGCCCCCGGGCCGGCCTGTTCCGCAGGGCTAGGCGAAGGCCCAGCCGCTCCACTGATCGACTCTGACGGCCACCACGGGACCTTGGGGAGGTGAGCCCTCGTACTGGGTGTACTTGGCGCGCAGCAGTTCGAGCGCCCGTTGCCTCTCCAACCCGCCTTCCAGCACTTCGCCATGGCCGTCGGCGCGTGCCCACCACAAGGTCGACCAGTCGTCGTCGTAGTGGTCGACCAGCACCGTCGTGGCGGGGTTCTCCCGGAGGTTGCGCAGTCGCCGCAGATCCCAGGTGCTCTTGGGCTTGTGGTCCACCGCGAAGTACAGGACGTCATCCATGACGGCGAAGGTCACCGGGACCGCGTGAGGGATTCCATGGGCGTCGGCTGTCGCGAGTCGGGCGACGGGCGACGCGACGAAGCGGTCCCGGGCGATGTGCGGCGAGAGCCTCATGAGCCAACGGTAGCGAGGCGGCTGTGACGCGTCCGGCCGAGTGAGCCTCGGTAGGGTCCGTGGGCATGACCGATGAATGGCGGAAGGACCGGATCGGCAGTGCCCTGCGGGGGGAGAATCCCACCGTGCTTCGCAGGCTCGGAGCCGGGTTTGCCGTGATGGGGGACGTGCAGTTTCTGCCCGGGTATTCCGTGTTGCTGGTGGACGATCCCCGGGTGCGGCGGTTGTCGGAGTTGCCGAAGGGGAAGCGGCTCGGCTTTTTGAGTGACATGGATCGGTTGGGGGAGGCGGTCGAGCGGGCCTGTCGGCGGCTGGATTCGGGGTTTCGGCGGGTGAATCTGGAGATTCTCGGGAACACCGATCCGTTCCTGCACGCGCATGTGTGGCCGCGGTTCGACTGGGAGCCGGGCGAGCTGGTGGGGCTGCCGGTGTGGCTCTATCCGCGTGAGCGGTGGAGTGAGGAGGAGTACGCGCTTGGGCCGCGGCACGACGTGCTGCGGGCGGCGATCGGGGAAGAGCTGGATCGGCTCGGTGACGGGTGAGGCTCTGAGGCTCATTCGCAGGCGGTGCCGTCGCCGTCGCGGTCGAGGTGGCGGCCGTAGCCCGGGTCGCCCGTGTGGAGCGGGGTGACTCCGGCCGCCCGTGCCTCCGAGCAGTTGCCGTAGTAGGCGCTGGTCGAGTCGGCGGTGTCGGCGGTGTCGGCGGAGTCGTCGGCTTCGGCCGCTTTCGGCGCCGCCGCCGTCACTGTCTCGGTCTCCGTGACACGGACCGTCGCCGTCACCGTCGTCGCCGGTTCCGTCTCCGTCGCCGTCGCTGTGACTGTCACCGTCGGGCGTGGTTTCGCGGCGGCCGGTTCGGGGTCGCCGTTCCCGTCGGCGCCGATGCCCATGCCGATGAGCAGGGCCAGCGCGAGGGCGGGCAGGACGTACCGCTTCCGGGCCCAGCGGGGAGTGCGTGGGCCCGGCGCGTACGGGTTGGTCATGGTCGTCCCCCTGGGGTATCGGTGCGAGGGGACGACGTTATGGGGGCTTTCCGGGGCGTGAAGGACAAGTGTCCGTTCTGTGACCCTTGGGGGTTACGACCGGAACGGGCCCGTCACCTCGTAGGTGATCCCGCCGGACGAACTCCCGCTGGTCCCGCGCTGACTGGAGAAGTACAGGCGGGTGCCGTCCGGGGAAAAGGCCGGGCCGGTGATCTCCGAGGAGGACTGGCCGTCGATGCGGAGGAAGGGGGCCACGACGTCGTCGGGGGTGATGAGGCAGATCTCCATGTTGCCGCCGTCCTCCGCCACGAACAGGTCGCCCGAGGAGGAGCCCGTGACGTTGTCCACGCCGGTGAGGGGGGCCGTGCCGCCGGTCACCAGGGAGTCGTCGTAGGCGAGTTCGATGGTCTGGGCCGCCGCGTTGTACTGCCAGACCCGGTTGTCGCCCTTCGTGGTGAACCAGCAGGTGTTGTCGGCGTAGTGGCAGCCCTCGCCGCCGTTGAAGCGCTTCGCGCCGGAGACCTGGTTGCGGGTGGCGGTGGCGCCGGTCGGGTCGGGGACCGCCGCCCAGGTGACGGGTCCGCTGGTCCCGGTGCCGGCGACCAGGACCTCCAGGGTGCCGGACGTCAGGCTGCCCCAGGTGGTCGGGCGGAAACGGTAGAAGCAGCCGTTCGTCTCGTCCTCCGTCAGGTAGATCACCTGGCGGACCGGGTCGGCGGCCGCCGCCTCGTGCTTGAAGCGGCCCAGGGCGTCGCGCCGCACCGCCGCCGTCACGCCCCAGGGGTCCGTCTCGTAGACATAGCCGCGGTCCACCTCCTCGCAGGACAGCCAGGTGTTCCACGGGGTCTTCCCGCCGGCGCAGTTCTGCCGGGTGGAGGAGAGGATGCGGTAGGCGCCGGTGATCGCGCCCGCCGTCGAGAACTTCACCGCGCTCGTCCCGCCCGAGGGGTTGATCTCCGAGTTGGAGACGTAGATCCAGCCCGTGCCGTCCGCGTAACAGGCGCCGCCGTCGGGGGCGTTGTGCCAGGTGTACGACGTGCCGGACACGGTCTGGCCGGAGCGGGCGATCACCCGGCTGGTGAAGCCGCCGGGGAGGCGGATGCCGTTGGCGTTCGGTGCGCCGAGGGCCCCGTAGGGGCCGGTGCCGGGCTGTGCCGGAGCCGCGTACGCGGCCCCGCGCCAGAGGGTTCCGCCGAGTACGGCCGAGGAGCCGCCGATCGCGGCCGCACGCAGGAAGGTACGACGTTCCACGCTCACTCCCGAGGGTGTGTGAACGGCCCGGCGACGGTCGGCGCCGGGGTCGTGCGCTGCCGAACGCTAGAAGCGCGGGGTGGCTGCGCCATGGACATGTCGTGACCGGGAGATGCGCGGTGCGTGACCGGCAGCGCCGTAGGCTGCGCTGGACAGCGGCGGAAGGGGTACGGCCATGGCCGGCTGGAACGCGCACGACATCCCCGATCAGAGCGGTCGCACGGCCGTCGTCACCGGGGCCAACGGCGGCCTCGGGTACGTCACCGCGCGCGAACTGGCCCGCAAGGGCGCCAGGGTGGTGCTCGCCTGCCGCAGCGAGGCCCGGGGCAAGGAGGCCGTCGAGCGGCTCGCCCTCGAAGTGCCGCACGCGGTGGTGGAGTTGGCGCGGCTGGATCTCGGGGACCTCGCCTCCGTGCGGGAGTTCGCCGCCGCGCGGTCGGACGGCCGGCTCGACCTGCTCCTCAACAACGCCGGCGTGATGGCGATGCCGTACGGCACCACCGTCGACGGGTTCGAGACGCAGTTCGGGGTGAACCACCTCGGGCACTTCGCGCTCACCGGGCTGCTGCTGCCCGCGCTGCTCGCCACGCCCGGCGCCCGTGTCGTGACCGTCTCCAGCATGGGCCACCTGCTCGCGAACATCGACCCCGGCGATCTCAACTCCGAGCAAGGCTACCGCCGTTGGATCGCCTACGCCCGTTCCAAGACCGCCAACCTGCTCTTCACGCACGAGCTCGCGCGCAGGCTGGCGGCGGCCGGGGCGGACGTCGTGGCGGCGGCCGCGCATCCGGGGTACGCGGCGACCGACCTCCAGACGGCCGGGCCGCGCGCGGAGGGGCGCCGTACCGCCGAGCGGCTGATGGCACTCGGCAACCGGGTGATCGCCCAGTCCGCCGAGGCCGGGGCGCTGCCCGCCCTGTACGCGGCGACCGCGCCCGGGGTCCGCCCGGACTCCTTCACCGGACCGTCCCTCGCGATGTGGCGCGGGGCGCCGGCACCCTCGTGGCGCGCGCCCTGGACCCGTGACGACCGGGCCGCCCGGCGGCTCTGGACCGACTCCGAGCGGCTCACGGGCGTCTCCTACGACGCCGTCGGCGCCTGAGCGGTCAGCCGAGCGTCGTGTTGCAGCCGGTGGCCACGCGTACCTTGTTGGACCAGGTGTCGGTGGCGATGTCCCACACCATCAGCGTCGAGTCCTTCGGGTAGCGGTACGCGGTGCAGTCCAGCAGGCCCGTCGCCACGTCGAAGGAGCCGCCGGGGCGGCCGACGATCCGGCGGGCGGTGGCGTCCTTCGTCCAGACCGGGATGCCCCGTGGGCCGGAGTCCCTGAAGAGGGCCAGACGTACCGTGCCGCCGCGGGTGAAGCCCCGGCCGTGCAGATCGAGGCCGTAGATGCCGATCCTGCTGCCGTGCCGGGTGGCCCAGGCGTACGGGGCGGCGCGGTACGCCCGGCTCACGACGGTGTCCCCGGGAGCCGAGGCGGCGGCCTGCCTCACCGGCGCGGGCGTCGTCAGGGCCGCCGCGGCCGTCCCCTCGGCGTGGCCGTCGCCCGATCCGCATCCGGTGAGCGTGGTGATCGCCGCCGCGACGACGGTCGTGACGGCGAGTGCGGTGGTGCGGGAAAGGTTCATGGTCGTCCCCTGATCTCCGCCGGCCGGGTCTGCGGTGCCCGGCCGATGTCCTCAGGGACACCGGGCCGCGCACCGGGGTTGCGGCCGCGCCGGGGGTGCGGAGGCACGGGGGTGGTCGGCGGAGGGACATGGGGTGGTACGGCGTCCCGGCGCGCGTGACGTGCGGGATCCCGTGGGGCACGCGCACCGCCGTCACCGGAACGATGAGCCGCGCACCGCCGTCACCGGAACGATGAGCCGAGTACCGCTGTCACCGGAACGACGAGTCGTGGTACGCCTCCCCGTGTCCCCGCGCCCCGCCGGGCGCGTACTCCTCCGCGTAGCGCCGCGCGAAGTCCTCCGGCATCGGTGTGGTGTCCAGGTAGAACCACTCGGCGGTGGGGCCGGGGGACACGGGGGCGGGGGCGGGCGCCGGGGTGGTGGTGGGGCGGCGGGGGAGCGGGCCGGGTCGCGTCGGGAGGCCGGCCCTCGCGGGTGGTGTCGGTGCCGTCGTGGGTCCGGGCGTCGGATCCGGGGCCGTGGGCGGCACTTTCGCCGGGCCAGGCATCAGCAGTTCCACCCGCAGGCCCTTGCCCCGCTGCTGGGCGGTGAACTCCTCCACCTGGCTGCGGCAGGCGTGGTCGAGGTGGGTCACCCCGGTGAGGTCGAGCCGGATCCGGGGCCTGCCCGCCTCGGCGGCGGCCTCCAGCGCCTCGATGACCTGCGGCAGCCGGAGGAAGGTCGCGTTCCCGGCCATGACCACCTTGGCGGTGTCCTCCTCGACGTGCTGCCGGATGACTGTCTGCGACATGCGCACCGCCGCCAGGACGATGCCCGCCGCGAGGCCGAACAGGACGCCCTCCAGCAGGGCCGTCGCCACGATGACCAGGGTGGTCAGCGTCATGACGGCGAACTCGCCCCGGTCCTGTCGCCACAGCTTCGGGAACTCCTCGGGTGCGAAGAGCTTCCAGCCGCTGTGCACGAGGACGCCCGCGAGGACGGAGATCGGGATCAGGGCCAGCACCTGGGGGAGGAGCAGCGCGAAGGCCAGGAGCCACAAGCCGTGCAGGGTGCGGGAGAGCCGGGTCTTCGCGCCCGCCTGGACGTTCGCCGAACTGCGCGCCACCACCGCCGTGATGGGCAGCGCGCCGAGCAGGCCCGCGATCGTGTTGCCGGCGCCCTGGGCGATCAGCTCGGGGTTGTAGCGGGTGCGGGGGCCGTCGTGCATACGGTCCACCGCGGCCGCAGTGAACAGTGACTCCGCGGAGGCGATCACCGTGAAGGTGAGGATCGCCGAGATGATGCCGAGGTCCGCCAGACCGGCGAACTGCTCCGGGCCGGGTACGTCGACGGAAGCCAGCAGATTGCCCACCTGGAGCGTCTTGACCTCGACGCCCGGGAGCGCGGCGACCGCGATACCGATGCCGACGGCGACCAGGGCGGCCGGGACCTTCCGGACCGGGCCCGGTGCCTTCTTCCACAGGAAGCTCAGGACGACCGTGACGATGCCGAGGCCGGCCGCGATCAGGGCCTGCGGGTCGGCGAACGTGTCGGCGAGCAGGCCGGGGAGGCCGGCCATGTTCTCGATCGGGGTGCCGGGGGCCTTCGCGTCCATCGCCGGGTACGCCTGGCTGAACATCAGCGGCAGACCGATGCCGGCCAGCATCCCCTGGACGACGGCCAGGGAGATCGCCTGGAAGAACCGGCCCAGTCGCACCAGACCGAGGACGATCTGGAGGAGGCCGGAGAAGAGCACGATCACGCCGAGCATGGCCACGCCGTACTCCAGCACGGTCTCCGCGACCAGCGCGGCGAGTCCGGCGGCCGGGCCGCTCACCTGGAGCGTGCTGCCCCGGGCCGCGCCCACCACCAGACCGCCGATGACACCGGAGATGATGCCCAGCTCGGCGGGGACTCCGGAGGCGACGGCCACGCCGATGCACAGCGGGAGGGCGACCAGGAAGACGACGAGGGACGCCGTGATCTCGGTGGCCAGATCGGCCTTCGGGGCCTTCGGGGCCGTTGAGGTCTTTGAGGTCTTTGAGGCCCTCGGGGCTTTCGGCGCGGGGGACTTGGGGGCGTCGGCCTCCGCGGCTCCGAAGCCGGCCGCTTCGAAGCCGGCCGCTTCGAAGCCGGCCGCTCCGAAGCCGGCCGCTCCGAAGCCTGCCGCTCCGAAGCTCGGTGCCTCGAAGCCCGCCGCCCCGGCGGCCAGGTCGTCGAAGGCCAGGTCGTCGAAGCCTCGCGTCGCGTGGTCCGAAGCCGGTGCGGGGCCGCTCATGGGCGGGGCTCCCGTCGGCCGGGGCGGATAGGCCAGCCCGCCCGCCTCCCGGAAGGTGCGCCCCGCCCCCGGGGCGCCGCCCGCCTCCTCCGACCCTGTGCCGCCGCGGCCCCGGGAGTGCCGGGCGTGTGCGCCGCTCATGCCGCGTGCACCCGGAACAGACCGTCCTCGTCCAGCTCCTGCACCTGCCCGGTGTCCACCTCGTAGTACCAGCCGTGCAGCCGCAGCAGCCCCGCGTCGAGCCGGCGGCGCGCGGCCGGGTGACTCCGCAGCACGGCCAGCTGGTTGACGACGTTCAGCTGGGCGACGTCCGGCAGTCGCGGATCCCCGACGGCCCCGTCCAGCACGGGCGCCAGCCTCGGCCGGGCCAGTTGCAGCCAGGCGTCCACACCGGGCAGGGCGGACAGGTCGTCACCGGACTTGAGGGCGCCCATCGCGCCGCAGTGGGAGTGGCCGCACACCACGACGTCCTGAACGCCGAGCACCTCCAGCGCGTACTCGATGGTGGCGGCCTCGCCCGAGGCGCCCTGCCTGCCGTGCGGCGGAACGATGTTTCCCGCGTTGCGCAGCTCGAATATCTCGCCGGGCCGCGCGCCCGTTATCAGTGCTGGAATCACCCGCGAGTCCGAGCAGGTGATGAACAATGCCTCGGGATATTGGCCTTCGGCCAGCCGACGATATTCGCCGCTTTCGAAGTCGACCCGTCGCTTGAACGAGCGGGCGCGATCCAGCAGAGCCTTCATTCAGTCCTCCCAGGTCAGATCTGGTCGGCATGGGGGACCGGCCAGTTCCTCATCACCGTAGAGGAGCGATTGCCAGGCGAAGGTTAGAGGAACACTAAACCGCCGACAAGAAGGGGACATTTTTTGATCCGTGCTGAGCCGCTGCTCACATTGTCCGGGATCTGTTCGGTCTTTTAGTGACCGTTCTTGTAGCGTGACGGGTCCACGGAACACGCGAATTCGGTTCACGGGAGAGACGGGAAAGCATGGGCGTACGAGTCCTGCTCATCGAGGACGACCAGACGATCGCCGAACCGCTAGTCGAGGGCCTCGCCCACTTCGGGCTGACGGTGCAGCACGTCCGCACCGGGCACGAGGGGCTGAGGGGGCCGTACGGCGATGTCGTGCTGCTCGATCTCGGGCTGCCCGACGTGGACGGCATCGACGTCTGCCGGGGGATCCGGCAGACCTCCGACGTCCCCATCATCATCCTCAGCGCGCGGGGGGAGGAGGCCGACCGTGTGCTCGGTCTCGAACTGGGCGCCGACGACTATCTGGCGAAGCCGTTCAGCATGCGTGAGCTCGTGGCCCGCGTGCGCGCGGTGACCCGGCGAACCCAACGGGGCTTGACGGACAGGGAGTTCACCGGAACGGGTGCCGTCCCCCAGGTCCCCCAGGTCCCTCAGGCCCCCCAGGTCCCCCAGGTCCCCCAGGCCCCCCAGGCCCCTCAGGCCCCTCAGGTCCCCGAGGCCGCGGCCGGCCCCCTGGTCGTGGACCGCCGTACCCGGCAGGTGTGGGTCGGGGAGGAGACGGTGACACTGACGCCCAAGGAGTTCGAGCTGCTCGCGCTGCTCTCCGAGGACCCGGGGGCGGTGTACTCGCGGCAGCAGATCATCGACCGGGTGTGGGACCCGCACTACCAGGGGCCGACGAAGACGCTCGACGTCCATGTGGCCACCCTGCGCCGCAAGTTGGGCAACCCCGCCTGGATCCAGACGTTGCGCGGAGTGGGCTTCCGGCTGGCGGTCCACACCGCGCTCCCGGGCCCGCCATCGCCGTACGGGCCGCCGCAGGACGCCCCGCCGGCCCCCGCCCCCGCCCCTGCGTACGAGGCCCCGGGCCATGAGCCCCTGCGCCGCGACCCCCCGCACTACGAGCCCGCCGCCCACCACTCCTTCTCCTACGAGCCCCCGCACTCGCCCTCCCACCAGCGGCCGGCGGCCTTTCGGTGACCCGTCGGCTGCTGCTCAGCTATCTGACGCTCGCCGCGCTGCTGCTGATCTGCCTGGAGATCCCGCTGGGGTTCGTCTACTCGCGGGGTGAGCGGGAGCGGGTGATCAACGCGGCGAAGGACGAGGCCGAGTCGGTGTCCGCGTACGCCTCGCTGTCCATCGCGGAGGGCCGGGCGGCGCAGGATCTGCCCGAGCGGGCCGCGCACTGCGCCGAGCGCATCGGCGGCAAGGTGCTGATCGTGGACGAATCCGGTGCGCTGCTGGCGAGTTCGCATCCGCTCACCGCACGCGAGGAGGGCAGTCTCGCCTCCTGGCCGGGTATCGCCGCCGCCCTGCGCGGCACGGCCACGGAGGACGTCCGTACGTCCACCATCGGCGGTGTCGAGTACCTCGCCGTGGCCGCTCCGGTGCGGCACGGGGCCCAGGAGCAGGGTGCCGTCCGGATCACCGTGCCGACCCGGACGGTGTCCGAGCGGGTGCACCACGTCTGGCTGTTGCTGGCGCTCGGGGGGCTCGCCGCACTGGCCGCGGTCGCCGCCCTCGGCTTCGTGATCGCCTGCTGGACCGGTCGTCCCATCCGTGAACTGGAGCACGCCACCAAGGAGTTGGCGGTCGGCGGTACCGCCGTCCCGGTGGCGATCACCAAGGGGCCGCCGGAGGTGCGCAGTCTCGCCGCGACCTTCAACCGCACCGCCGCCCGGCTGGAGCATCTGCTGGCCTCCCAGCGGGCCTTCGCCGGTGAGGCCTCGCACCAGCTGAAGACCCCGCTCGCGGCGCTGCGGCTGCGCCTGGAGAATCTGGAGAACGACATCGCCCTGCACGCGCGGGGCTCGCTCACCGCCGCACTGACCGAGACCGACCGGCTGGCCCGGATGGTCGAGGGGCTGCTGGCGATGGCCCGGCTCGACGAGAGCGCCGCGGAGCGGGAGCGGGTCGACCTGGGCCGGGTGTGCGGGGAGCGCCACCGCGCCTGGACGCCGCTGTTCGAGCGGCACGGGGTGTGGCTCGCGCTGGCCGGGGACTACCCGGGCGAGGTGATGGCCCTGCCCGGCGCGGTGGAGCAGATCCTCGACAACCTGCTCTCCAACGCGCTGAGGGTGGCGCCCCCGGGCTCCACGGTCTCCGTCGACCCGCGGCTGCACGCGCCCCACGAGCGGCGCTTCCCGCACCGCGCGGCCGCTCCCGGCTGGGTCGAGCTGCATGTGATGGACGAGGGCCCCGGTATGACCGAGGAGCAGCGCCGCCGTGCCTTCGACCGCTTCTGGCGCGCCCCGGACGCCCCCAAGGGCGGTACGGGCCTGGGCCTGGCCCTGGTGCAACGGCTCGCCCACGCGAGCGGCGGCGAGGCGGTGCTGCGGCGGGCGCCGCGCGGCGGCCTGGACGCGGTGGTGCGGCTTCCGGCGGTACCGGGCGGGCCCCACCCCGCCGCTCCGGCCGCCCCCTCCGCCCGCCCGCCGAGACGGCTCCAGACGACGACGCCGGGCCAGGGGTGAGACGGCTCCAGACGACGACGCCGGGCCAGGGGTGAGACGGCTCCGGACGACGACGCCGGGTCAGGGACGAGACGACGACGCCGGGCCTGGGGTGAGGCGACGCCCACCCGGGCCCGGCGTGCGGCGAGGCTCAGGCGGCCCGGACCTCGTAGGTCTCGATGCGCACCGTGTCGTCGTCCAGGCACACCCCGCTCGTCAGGTCGAAGCGCTGCTTGAGCAGCGGCGAGGCGACGAACGGGCGGCCCTGGTGGGTGCCGGTGAGGCCGCGGGAGAGGACCGCCGCGCCGCCGAACGGGTCACGGTTGTCGACGGCGTACAGCTCGCCGGCGCGGTCGCGGAACAGGGCGACCTGGCGGCCGTCCGGCAGCAGCGCGGCCACTCCGCGGCCGGGCGTCAGCGCGGTCAGGTCGCAGATGGTCAACCAGTCCTCGTCCAGCCGGAGCTGGATCTTCAGGTCGGTGGTCTCCGGGGCCAGGGTCATCGCTGGGCACTCCCTTCCAGGGGACGGTGGCCGATGGTCAGCAGCGGCAGGTCGGGCTTGATCTGGTCGCGCTCCGGGACGAAGCCGACGACCGGGTCGGGGGTGTCCGGAGCGTTCACGAAGGACACGAACCGGGCGAGCTTCTCGGGGTCGTTGATGGTGGTGGCCCACTCGTCGGCGTAGTGCGCCACGTGGTCCTTCATCAGGGACTCCAGCTCCTCGCAGATGCCGAGGGAGTCCTCCACCACCACGTCGCGGACGTGGTCCAGGCCGCCGGGGATCCGGTCCAGCCAGGTCGAGGTGCGCTCCAGGCGGTCGGCGGTGCGGATGTAGAACATCAGGAAGCGGTCGATCAGCCGGATCAGCTCGGTGTCCGACAGGTCCTGCGCCAGCAGGTCCGCGTGGCGTGGGGTCGCGCCGCCGTTGCCGCCGACGTAGAGGTTCCAGCCGTTGGAGGTGGCGATGATGCCGAAGTCCTTCGACTGGGCCTCGGCGCACTCGCGGGCGCAGCCCGACACCGCAGACTTCAGCTTGTGCGGTGAGCGCAGGCCCCGGTAGCGCAGCTCCAGGTCGATCGCCATGCGGACGGAGTCCTGGACGCCGTAGCGGCACCAGGTCTGGCCCACGCAGGACTTCACCGTGCGCAGGGACTTGCCGTACGCGTGGCCGGACTCGAAGCCGGCGTCCACCAGCCGGGTCCAGATCAGCGGGAGCTGTTCGACGCGGGCGCCGAACATGTCGATCCGCTGGCCGCCCGTGATCTTCGTGTAGAGCCCGAAGTCGCGGGCGATCTCGCCGATCACGATCAGGCCCTCGGGGGTGATCTCACCGCCGGGGATGCGCGGGACGACCGAGTACGAGCCGTTCTTCTGGAGGTTGGCCAGGAAGTGGTCGTTGGTCTCCTGGAGGGCCGCCTGCTCGCCGTCCAGGACGTAGCCGCTCGCGCCGATCGTCGGGGCGAGGGAGGCGATGATCGAGCCGACCGCCGGCTTGCAGATGTCGCAGCCGTCGCCGCCGCGGGCGCCGTCGCGGCCGTAGCGGTCGAGGAGGTCCTGGTAGGTGTTGACGCGCAGGGCGAGGACGATCTCGTACAGCTCCTCGCGGGTCTGCGCGAAGCAGCCGCACAGGCCCTTGTCGACCTCGACGCCGCTCGCCTCCAGCTCGGCGGTGACCAGCTGGCCGAGCACCTTGACGCAGCTGCCGCAGCCGGTGCCGGCCTTGGTGCACTTCTTCACCTCGGGCACGGTCGTGCAGGAGTGTTCCGTGACCGCGCCGCGGATCGTGCCCTTGGACACGTTGTGGCAGGAGCAGACGATCGCCTCGTCCGGCAGTGCGGAGGGGCCGAGCTGGACGGACTCCCCGGCACCGGCCGGCAGGACCAGCGACTCGGGGGAGACGGGCGGCACGGACCCGGTGAACGCGCGCAGGGTGCCGTACGCCTCCGCGTCGCCGACCAGGATGCCGCCGAGGAGCGTGCCGTCGCGGGCGATGACCAGCTTCTTGTAGAGGCCGGAGCGGGAGTCGGAGTAGACGACGTCCAGGCAGTCCTCGGCGGTGCCTTGCGCGTCGCCGAAGGACGCCACGTCCACGCCGAGCAGCTTCAGCTTGGTGGACAGGTCGGCGCCGGTGAACGTCAACTGTTCCGTCTCGTCGGCGGCGATGGTCGCGGCCGCCGTCGCGGCCTGCTCGTAGCCGGGGGCCACCAGGCCGTACACCCGGCCGTCGGCCGCCAGCGCGCACTCGCCGATCGCGAAGACGTGCGGGTCGTTCACGGTGCGGCACTGCTCGTCGACGGAGATGCCGCCGCGTTCGCCGACGGTGAGTCCGCAGTCCCGGGCCAGCTGGTCGCGGGGGCGGACGCCGGCGCTGAACACCACCAGGTCGGTGGCGAGTTCGGAGCCGTCGGACAGCTTCATGCCGGTGACCGCGCCGGCCTCGTCGGTGATGATCTCCTGCGTGCCCACCCCGGTGTGGACGGACAGGCCCATCTCCTCGATGGTGCGCAGCAGCGCGGCGCCGCCGCCCTCGTCGACCTGGACGGGCATCAGCCGGGGCGCGAACTCCACGATGTGGGCGCTCAGTCCGAGGCCCTTGAGGGCGCCCGCGGCCTCCAGGCCGAGCAGACCGCCGCCGACCACGGCACCCGTCGTCGCCTTCGTCCTCGCGTACTCCTCGATGGCGAGGAGGTCCTCGATCGTGCGGTAGACGAAGCAGCCCTCGGCGTCCTTGTTCGGGACCGGCGGTACGAACGGGTACGAGCCGGTGGCGAGGACGAGGACGTCGTAGTCGACGACGAGGCCGGAGCGGGAGGTCACCCTGCGCGCCTCACGGTCGACGGTGACCGCCGGGTCCCCGAGGTGCAGCTCGACGCCGTGCTCGCGCAGGAACTCCAGGTCGGTCAGGGAGAGGTCCTCGGGGGTCTTGCCCGAGAAGTACGAGGTGAGGGCGACGCGGTCGTACGCGGGGCGCGGCTCCTCGCACAGCACGACCACCCGGTGCGTGGCGGTCAGGCCGCGCTCGGCGAGCGCTTCGAGGAAGCGCTGGCCGACCATGCCATGGCCGACGAGCACGATCGTGGGGCGGGGCCGGTCCCCGACAATTGCGGTCGTGGTCATCAGGAGCCTCCATCGTTGGTGAGCAGGTGGAGCAGAGGGCCGTTGTCGGGGAGCGGCTCTGCTCCCTCCCAGGCGCGGGCGAGCGCGCCGACGGTGCCGAGTTCGCCGACGAGGACCCCGCCGACCAGGCGGTCGTCGCGGACGACGACCTTGCGGTAGGTGCCGCGGGTGGCGTCGGCGAGCTGCACGACGTCGTCGCCGGGGCGCGGCTCCGTCTCGCCGAACGCGGCGAGGTCGAAGGGGCTGTGCCCGGCGAGGGTGAGGCGGGTGAGGGAACGGGTGCCGGTGTAGCGGGCGCCGGCGTTCCCCGCGAGCGACTCGGCGAGCGCGTCGGCCTGTTCGAGGGCCGGTGCGGCCAGCCCGTACACGGTTCCGTCGTGCTGGGCGCAGTCGCCGATCGCGCGGATGTGCGGGTCGGAGGTGCGGAGTTCGTCGTCGACCAGGACACCCTTGTGGACGGCGAGCCCGGCGGCCTTGGCGAGACCGGCGCGTGGGGAGACCCCGCAGGCCAGCACCACCAGGTCGGCGTCGAGGGCGTAGCCGTCGGCCATCTCGACCGAGCGGACGGCGCCGCCGACGCAGCGCACGTCCCGGACCCGGCACTCGGTGTGGATCTCGACGCCGAGGTCCACGAGGTGCCGGCGCACCAGCCGGGAGGCGGCCGGGTCGAGCTGGCGCTCCATGAGCCGCTCGCCCTGCTGGGCGAGGACGACCTGGGCGCCGCGCAGGGCGAGCGCGCGGGCCGCGGAGACCCCGAGCAGTCCGCCGCCGATGACCACGGCCCGGACGCCGGGCCGTACGGCCTTCGACAGGCCCAGGCAGTCGTCCATGGTGCGGAAGGCGTGGACGCCCTCGGGCAGCACGTGGTCGGGGGTGAACAGACCGCGCAGGGGCGGCAGCACCGGGTTGGAGCCGGTGGCCAGGACCAGCGTGTCGTATGCGATCTCCGCGCCGTCGGCGAGGGCGACGGTCCGCCGGTCGCGGTGGATCCCGGTGGCGCGGGCCCGGACCAGTCCGTCAGGCGCGGGCAGCGCGATCACCTCGGGGGCGTACCGTCCGGCCAGCACCTCGGCGAGCAGGACCCGGTTGTAGGGCCGGTGCTCCTCCTCGCCGACGAGCAGCGCGGGCAGGCCCAGCTCGCCGAGCCGGCGGGCGAGTCGTACGCCCGCGAGGCCGGCGCCGAGCACCACCACACGCGAATTCGAGGTCATGTCCAGGAGCGTGCGGTGCCGACGTTACCCGGCAGCATCACGGTTGTTTCCCGCGAGGAACGCTGCCCTCAGCGGGGGCGGGTGAGGGGTGTGAGGGTTCCGGGGGTGCGTGGAGGGGGCGTGTGAGGTCGCCGACCGGGCGGGTTACCTCAGAAGATCCTCAGGTGCGTGGCCTGTACATATGGTGGGGCCGTAGGGTCCCGCTCATGCCCGACATAGCTCTGACCACGATCGCCGTCCTGTGCGTCGCCGCGCTCGCGGCCGGCTGGATCGACGCGGTGGTGGGCGGGGGCGGGCTGCTGCTCCTGCCGGTGCTGCTGCTCGGCCTGCCGGCCGGCACCCCGGCCGCGTACGCGCTCGGCACCAACAAGGCGGTGGCGATCGTCGGCACCTCGGGCGCGGCGGTCACCTACGCGCGCCGGGCGCCGGTCGATGTGCGCACCGCGGTCCGGATCGGGCTCGCGGCGGTGGCGGGTTCCTCGGCGGGGGCGTTCTTCGCGGCCGGGATGAGCACGGACGTCCTCAAGCCGGTGATCATGGTCGTGCTGCTGGCGGTGGCCGCGTTCGTGATCCTGCGGCCGGCCTTCGGCACCGCCCCCGCGACCGGCCCCGCCGGCCCTCGCCGGGTCCTCGCGGCGATCGGTCTCGCGGGCCTCGGCATCGGCTTCTACGACGGTCTCGTCGGACCCGGCACGGGCACGTTCCTGGTGCTCGCGCTCACCGCCGTCCTCCACCTCGATCTGGTCAGCGCCTCGGCCACCGCCAAGATCGTCAACTGCTGCACCAACGCGGGCGCCCTCGCGACCTTCGCCTGGCAGGGGACCGTGCTGTGGCAGCTGGCCGCGCTGATGGCCGTGTTCAACCTCGCGGGCGGCACGCTCGGCGCCCGCACGGCCCTGAAGAAGGGCAGCGGTTTCGTCCGGGTCGTCCTGCTGACGGTGGTCTTCGCGCTGGTGGGGAATCTGGCGTACGAACAGTGGCTGGCCTAGGGCGAGTCGGCGTCGCGAGCCGGGCGGGACTTTGCGGAAACGGCCCAGGGTCTGTTCTCGCGGGTGCCGGTGAGGTGGGCGAAGACGACCACGTTGCCCTGGTAGCCGGTCGCCCTGGAGTAGGGGCCGCCGCAGGTGATCACCCGGAGTTCGGGGCGGGCGGCCGGGCCGTAGACCTTCTCGTCGGGGAAGCGGCGGGCGTCGTAGACCTCGACGGCGTCCACCGTGAAGACGGCGACGGTGCCGTCCCGCCGGTCCACCTCGACGGTGCTGTGCTTGCGCAGGGAGCCCAGGCCGTAGAAGACGGCGGGGCCGTCGGCGTTGTCGACATGGCCGGCGAGGATCGCGGTGCCCGTCTCGCCGGGGGTGGTGCCGGCCCGGTACCAGCCGGCGAGGTCGCGCCGTTCGGCGGGCGGCGCGTCCAGGCTGCCGGCGGGGGTGAGCCCGAGGCCCGTGAGCGGGGCGTCGACGTGCAGGGAGGGGATGCGGACCCGGTCGGGCGGGGAGGGCGGCAGGGGCGGCAGGGCGGGCGCGGACCGTATCTCCTCCCCGCCCGAGCGGGCCTGCGCCGCGGACGGCTGCGGCGGGGCGGACGCCTCGGCGCCGCTGTGCAGCAACCACGCGCCCGCGCCCAGGGCGACCGCGGTCACGGTCGCTATCGCGGTGTCGGTGACCTTGCGCATCGCACCCCTTTTCCGTGATCGGGCCCCGTGCCCCCCTCCGGGCCACGAGGGGCGTCGGACCCGGAGGGGGAGGGGACATGCGGTACCGGCGGACGGACAGCGGAGGGTGTCCGTCAGATCCCGTCGCCTCTCGCCCGGCGATGCAGGAGCCAGGTACCGCCCGCGGCGGCGACGGCGAGAGCCGCCACACCGGCCGCGGTCTGTACGGGGTCGGGACCGAGTGCGCCACCGACCCCCGTCTTCACAATTCCGCGCGGAGCCACCGGCTGCCGGGCCGAGGCCAGTGTCACCACCAGGTCCCCGGTCAGCCGCCGGCCGCCCGCGGCACAGTCCGCGACGATCTCGTACGTCCCCGGCTGCGCGCTCGGCGGCACCCGGAACTCGCCGCTCGCCCCGCCCCGTCGTGTGCCGGGTGCGAGGGTGAACCGTCCGGCGCCCACCGCGCCGGCGTCACCGGCGGCCGCACCGGCCGGCCCGCACGCCGCCGTGCGCACCGTGACCCGCTCGCCGGGCACCACGCCGACGGGGCGGACCTCCAGGCCCGCGGTGCCGGTGCCCGTGGCGTGGGCGGGTGCCGCGGGCCCGGCCGCGGCGACGGCGGCGAGCACGCCACCGGTCAGCAGCCGTGCGGTACGTCGCATCTCTGCTCCTTCGAGCCTCTCGGGTCGCGTCCCTGCCCTTCCGAGGTAAGTGCCCGCGCGGCGAGCGCGCTTCCTGAGAGTGCGTCAGGAATGGGATGAACGGGTGTCGGACGCTGCGGTGCCGGGCGCGTCCGGGCCACTGTTTCGGCAGGTCACCGGCGTGCGGACGGCGCGGTGCGGAGGCGTGCGGAAAAGCCCTCGCGGAGGGTGTGAACGGGTGACCGTCAGCGGCGGGCCCGCCAGTCCCCGCCCCCGATCGGCGTGCCCGCGGCGCGCAGTCCGGCGGCGACGGAGGGCGCGGCGACGTACACCCAGGCGTACGCGGAGCCGTCGCCGACGGCCACCTCCCGCGCCACCCGCTCGTACAGGTTGTGCGGGTCGCCCGGCCGGTACTCCTCCAGCCGGTCGAGTTCGGCGAGCAGTCGCGCGTACGCCTCGGGCCGTGCGGTGACCAGTTCGCCGGCCACGGTCCCGCCGGGCTCCTCCACGGCGTAGGGGTAGTCCGGGCCGTCGTAGAGGACCGCCCCCGTCAGCAGGGCCGGTTCCTCGCGGAGGGTGCGGCCGCGCAGGAAGAGGCCGTGGTTGACCTCGCCGGGGCGGAGCGTGCCGTAGACGAAGAACGGCAGGCCGGGGGCGGACGGTGCGGTCGAGGTGCTCACGGAAACGATTCTCTCCCCTCACGTCACCGGCACGTGGGCGCTCTGGACATGACTTGTCATGCCCTCTTAAATCGCAGGACGACCTCAGCGCCACCCCCACACGCGCCCCCACGGCGCCTTCCCGAGGAGACCGAGCAGACCGATGAGTCGGATACGGCAGCACGTCCGAGGTTCTCGTCTCGCCAGCGCAGGCATCGCCGTCACCACGGCCGCCCTGCTGGCCGCCGCACTCTCCCCGGCCGCCGACGCGGCCGACAGACCCACCCGCGCCACCGCGCTGGACAACGCGGCCGCCGCCCTCGCCGACCGGGCCGCGAGCCTGGGCCTCACCGCCCCCCAGGGCGCCGACGTCCGTGACGTCGTCATCGACAAGGACGGCACCCAGCACGTCCGCTACGACCGAACCTTCCGCCGACTGCCCGTCCTCGGCGGCGACTTCGTGGTCCACCTGGCACCCGACGGCACCTACCGCAACGCCGACCGCGCGACGAAGGCCACGATCTCCCTGGCGAGCATCACCCCGCAGGTGTCCGCCCCGAAGGCCGCCGGCACGGCGGTGAACGCACTGCGCGCCGCCCACCTCGGCGAGCCCCTGAAGCAGGCCAAGGCCAAGCCGGAGCTGGTCGTCGACGCCCTGCACGGCACCCCGAGACTCGCCTGGCGGACCAACGCCGTCGCCCTGGACTCGCTCGGCAACCCGGTCGCCCGCACCGTCCTCACGGACGCGCGCACCGGCGCCCAGATCGACGCCTGGGACACCATCGAGACCGCGAGCGGCGACGGCACGTCCCTCTACGGCGGCACGGTCCCGCTGGAGACGACCCTCTCCGGCTCCGCCTACCAGCTCAAGGACCCGACCCGCGGCAACACCTACACCGGCGACGCGGCGAACAAGACCGACCTGTGCATCTTCGGCATCTGCATCAGCCGCGCCCCGGCGACGCTCTTCACCGACACCGACAACCACTGGGGCACCGGGGCCGCCGCGGACCGCTCCACGGCCGCCGTCGACGCCCAGTACGGCACCGACAGAACCTGGGACTACTACAAGAACGTCCACGGCCGCAACGGCATCGGCAACGACGGCAAGGGCTCCTACAACCGCGTCCACTACGGCAACAGCTACAACAACGCCTTCTGGGACGACAGCTGCTTCTGCATGACCTACGGCGACGGCGACGGCTCGGTCTTCGGGCCCCTGGTCTCCCTCGACGTGGCCGGCCACGAGATGTCCCACGGCGTCACCTCGAAGACGGCCAAGCTGACCTACTCGGGCGAGTCCGGCGGCCTGAACGAGGCCACCTCCGACATCTTCGGCACGCTGGTGGAGTTCTCCGCGGGCAACTCCTCCGACCCCGGCGACTACCTGATCGGCGAGAAGATCGTCCGCTCCGGCTTCGGCCGGGACGCCCTGCGGTACATGGACAAGCCGAGCAAGGACGGCAACTCCGCCGACTACTGGAGCAGCTCGGTCGGCAACCTCGACGTGCACTACTCCTCCGGCGTCGCCAACCACTTCGCCTTCCTCCTCGCGGAGGGCAGCGGCACCCGGGTCGTGGGCGGCGTCACGTACAACTCCCCGACCTCCAACGGGTCGACGGTCACCGGCATCGGCCGGGACAAGCTCGGCGCCATCTGGTACCGCGCCCTGACCGTCTACA
Organism: Streptomyces phaeofaciens; assembly: GCF_014648915.1. Classification (GTDB taxonomy): domain Bacteria; phylum Actinomycetota; class Actinomycetes; order Streptomycetales; family Streptomycetaceae; genus Streptomyces; species Streptomyces phaeofaciens. Next base: position 24,410 of record NZ_BMSA01000022.1, read on the forward strand.
TGACGTCCTCGACCAACTACGCGGGCGCCCGCACCGCCACCCTGAACGCGGCCCGCGACCTCTACGGCGCCGGCAGCACGGAGTACGGCACGGTGGCCGCCGCCTGGAGCGCGGTCAACGTGAACTGACGCACGGCGAAGGCCGGCGCCTTCGCGGCGCCGGCCTTCCTCGCGTCCTCCCCGGATGTGTCAGGCCACCGGTTCCCGCTCCTGCCGCGGGGTCTCGGCCGCGCGGTCCGGCTTGCTGTCCCGCATCACCAGCGTCGCCAGGACCGCCGCGGCCAGGACGCCGATCGCGCTGACCGTGAAGGTCGTCGCCATCGCGTCGGTGAAGGCCTCCCGGGCCGCCCGCGCCAGGCCCGTGTCCTGGCCGGCCACCGCCAGGGCGCCGCCGATCGACCGGCGGGCCGCCTCGGGGGCGTCGGCGGGCATCCCGGCGGCGTAGCCGCTGGTCAGCAGGGAGCCGAGGATGGCGATGCCGAGGGCGGTGCCGGCCTGCTGGATGGTGTCGTTGAGGGCCGAGCCGACGCCCGCCCTGTCCTCGGGGATGGTGCTCATCAGCGCGCCGACCGCGGCCGGCATCGCGAGACCGGCGCCGAGGCCGAGCAGACCGAGGGAGATCGCCGCGGCGGTGAAGCCCGAGCCGGCGCCGACCGTCGTCAGCAGGGCGAAGCAGGCGACCATCACCAGCATGCCGGCGAGGATCACGAACCGGTTGCCGATCCGCTCGGCCAGCTTCACGCCCGCGCCGTTGCCGATCAGCGCGGCGACCGCGAGGGGCAGGAAGGCCAGGCCCGCCTCGACGGGGGAGTACCCGAGGACGAACTGAAGGTACTGGGTGAGGACCAGCAGCAGACCGCCGTTGCCGATCTGGACCAGGGCCAGCGAGAGCGAACCGCCGCTGAAGTTGCGGTGCTTGAAGAGGACCAGCGGGACCATGGGCGCCTTCGTCATGTTCTCCCAGACCACGAACCCGGCGAGGGCGACGACCGCGACGGCGAGGGTGAGGGCCGAACGGCCGCCCAGGGCGCCGTGCTCCGGGATCTCGATGATCCACCAGATCAGGGCGGTCATGCCCACCGCGGAGAGCACGGCACCCAGCGGGTCCGGCTTCTGCCAGGGCGCCCGGGACTCCGGCATCAGGGCCACCCCGGCGACGAGGGCCAGCAGCACGACCGGGACGTTGATCAGGAAGATCGAGTGCCAGGTGAACCGGTCGATCAGCACACCGCCGAGCACCGGGCTGCCGACCAGCCCCAGCATGGACACCGAGCCCCAGGCCGCCATCGCCCTGCCGCGCTCCTGCTCGTCGAAGACGGTGATGAGGATCGAGAGCGTGGACGGCATGATCAGCGCCCCGCCGACCCCCATCGCGGTGCGGACGGCGATCACCTCGCCGGGGCTGGTGCAGAGCGTGGCCGCCAGGGAGGCCGCCCCGAAGAGGACGAGGCCGATCAGCATCACCCGCCGGCGCCCGAAGCGGTCACCGAGGCCGCCCGAGGTGAGCAGGAGGCCGGCGAAGACCAGGATGTAGGAGTCCAGGATCCACTGGGTGTCCTGGGCGCTCGCACCGAGGTCCGCGGTCATGGAGGGCACCGCGACGGTGAGCGCCATGCTGTCGATCGTCAGGACCACCGTGCTCAGGCAGAGCACGACGAGGATCCACCAGCGTCGTGGATCGCGGGCTTCCACCAGGGCTTCCATGAGGGCGTCCTTTCGTCGTGCGCACAGCGTTCCTGCGCTGCGAACACTGTTCCGGCTGCTGCGTACGGTGTTCCGTTCGATGCGAACACTGTACGCACGGCGGAACAGTGTTCGCAAGCCTTGAACGGTGTGCGCTCCTCGTGGACTCTGTACGCTGAAGCGCACGATGTACGCACCGCGGAGGACGACGCCGCGGAACCCGGCACCGAGGAAGACGAAGGGGAGGCCCGTGGCCGCCGCGACGAAGAACCCGAACCCCGTCCCGTCCGTCTGGGCCCGGCAGAAGCGCGAGCCCGACCAGCCCGCGCTCAGCCGGGACGCGATCGTCCGCGAGGCGGTCGTGATGCTGGACGCCGACGGCGTCGAGGCGCTCAGCATGCGCAAGCTCGGCGCCCGCCTCAACGCCGGCGCGACCTCCCTGTACCGGCACGTGGCCACCAAGGACGAGCTGATGGAGCTCGCCGTGGACCAGGTCGCCGCCGAGATCCACGTACCGCCCGCCGACGCCCCCGACTGGCGGGCCGCCGTCACCGAGGCCGCGTGCTCCTTCCGCGCGGTGGCGCTGCGGCACCCGTGGCTGTCCTCGGTCCTCGGGCAGGCCGGCCTCGCCTACCTCGGCCCCAACCTGATGTCGTTCATCCAGCGGCTCGCCGCCCTGTTCACCGCGGCCGGTTTCGCCGAGCCGGCCCGGGCCCTGGAGCCACCGCTGAACTACGTCATCGGCGTGAGCACCACCGAGGCGGCCTGGCTCACCACGGTCGCCCGCTCCGGCGAGTCCGAGGCCGGGTTCATCGCCCGCCTGATGCCCGCCGCCCAGCAGGCCGCCGCCTCCTACGGTCTCCCCGCCGACGAGTACACCGCCGGCACGACCGACCCGACCGACCCGGTCGAACTCCGCGACGCCAAGTTCAGGTACGGCCTGGACGTCGTCCTGGACGGCCTGGCCCTGCGACTGCCGGACACGGCCTAGGGGGCGTCTCGCCGATCATGCCGGGCTCGCGGGGTCCGGCCTGATCGACGAGACACCCCCTAGGGCGTATGGCGCCCGTCGTACGGGCGAACTCGCCCCGTACGCCTACGACTCGGCCGTCTCCACCCGCACCGCGCACACCTTGAACTCCGGCATCCGTGAGGTCGGGTCGAGGGCCGGGTTGGTCAGGGTGTTGGCGCGGCCCTCGCCCGGCCAGTGGAACGGCATGAAGACGGTGTCGGGGCGGATGCCGGTGGTGATGCGGGCCGGCGCTACGGCCCGGCCCCGCCGGGACACCACCGACACGGGATCGCCCTCGGCCGCCCCGATGCGCGCCGCCAGCCGGGGGTGCAGCTCGACGAACGGGCCGGGCGCGGCGGCGTTCAGCTCGTCCACCCGGCGGGTCTGGGCACCGGACTGGTACTGGGCCACGACCCGCCCGGTGGTGAGCAGGACGGGGTAGTCGTCGTCCGGCTCCTCGGCGACGGGCCGGTGGGTGACCGGCACGAACCGGGCCCGGCCGTCCGGCGTGGCGAACCGGTCGAGGAAGAGACGGGGCGTGCCGGGGTGGTCCGGCCCGGAGCCGGAGCCGGAGCCCGGGTCCCGTGCGGGTTCGGCGTCCCGTGCGGAGCCGTCGGCTCCGTTCCCCGGCGCCTCCGCGGGCGCCGGACACGGCCAGAACACCCCGTTCTCCGCCGCCAGCCGCCCGTAGGTGATGCCGGAGTAGTCGGCGATCCCGCCCGCGCTGGCCCGCCGCAGCTCCTCGAAGACCTCCTCGGGGTCGGCCGGGAAGCCCTTCTCCACGCCGAGTCGCGCCGCGAGTTCCCGCAGCACCTCCAGGTCGCTGCGCACCCCGTCCGGAGGGCTGATCGCCTGCCGTCGCAGCAGCACCCGTCCCTCCAGGCTGGTCGTGGTCCCGGTCTCCTCGGCCCACTGGGTGACCGGCAGGACGACGTCCGCGAGGGCCGCCGTCTCCGACAGGACGACGTCGCAGACGACCAGGAGGTCGAGGGACCTGAGGCGCTCCTCGACATGGGACGCGTGCGGCGCGGACACCACCGGGTTGGACCCCATCAGCAGCAGCGAGCGGACGTCCCCGCCGAGCGCGTCCAGCAGTTCGTAGGCGCTGCGTCCCGGGCCGGGCAGGCTGTCCGGGTCCACGCCCCAGACCTCCGCCACGTGCCGTCGCGCCGCGGGATCGTCCAGCTTGCGGTAGCCGGGCAGCTGGTCGGCCTTCTGGCCGTGCTCGCGCCCGCCCTGTCCGTTGCCCTGCCCGGTGAGGCAGCCGTAGCCGCTGAGCGGGCGGCCCGCGCGGCCGGTGGCCAGACACAGGTTGATCCAGGCGCCGACCGTGTCGGTCCCCTTGGACTGCTGCTCGGGCCCGCGCGCGGTGAGCACCATCGCGGCCTCGGGTTCGCAGAACAGCCGCACGGTCTCCCGGAGTTGCGGAACGGACACCCCCGTGATCCGTTCCACGTACTCCGGCCAGTGGGCCATGGCCGCCGCCCGGGCCTCCTCCCAGCCGGTGGTGCGCTCCCGGACGTACTCCTCGTCGACCCGCCCCTCGGCGACGATCAGGTGCAGCAGTCCGAGTGCCAGCGCGAGGTCCGTGCCGGGCCGGGGCATCAGGTGCAGGTCGGCCTGCTCGGCGGTCCTGGTCCGGCGGGGGTCGACGACGATCAGCGTCCCGCCGTTCTCCCGCAGTTCGCTGAAGAAGCGGAGCGAGGGCGGCATGGTCTCCGCGAGGTTGGACCCGACGAGGATCACGCACCCGGACCGCGGGATGTCCTCCAGCGGGAACGGCAGTCCCCGGTCGAGCCCGAACGCCTTGACGCCGGCCGCCGCGGCGGACGACATGCAGAAACGGCCGTTGTAGTCGATCTGCGAGGTGCCGAGCACGACCCGGGCGAACTTGCCGAGCGCGTACGCCTTCTCGTTGGTCAGCCCGCCCCCGCCGAACACGCCCAGCGCGTCGGGCCCGTGCTCGTCCCGGATCCGCCCCAGCCGCCCGGCGATCCGGTCGAGTGCCTCGTCCCAGCCGGCCGGTACGAGCGAGTCGCCGGAACGCACCAGCGGGGAGGTGAGCCGCACCCGGGACGAGAGCAGCGCCGGCGCGGTACGGCCCTTGCCGCACAGCGCACCCCGGTTCACCGGGAAGTCCGCACGCTCGACCACCTCGACGCCCCCCGTGGGCAGGGGCGACAGGGCCATCCCGCACTGCAGGGCGCAGTACGGGCAGTGGGTGGGTGTCGAGGTGGTCGGCATGCGGTTCAGCGTGCGTCGGCCGTGTTACACGCCGTGCGGTCTCCTGTTACGGGGGTGTGGTGGTGCCCTCCCGGCGGGCCACCGGCGCGCGTGAGGCCGAGCGCGACGGGGCCGGGTCGATCGGCCGGGTCGCCCGGCCGGTCGTTCGGCCGGTCATTCGGCCGCGGCCAGGGCCCGCCGCACCCCGGGCTCCCGCGGGCCGAGGAACCGCGGGTCCGGTTCGAACACGGCGTCCAGCGCCGCCTTCCCCGCCGCGAGGACCTCCCGGGCGCCCCCGTAGTACCAGGTCACGTCGTGCTTGGCGTCGACCCCGACACCGTACGACTCGACGCCCGCGGCCTCGCACAGCGCCACCGCCCGCCGGATGTGGAAGCCCTGGCTGATCAGGACGGCCTTGTCGACGCCGAAGATCTTCTTGGCGCGCACGCAGGAGTCCCAGGTGTCGAAGCCCGCGTAGTCGCTGACGATCCGCGCGTCGGGCACGCCGTGCCGGGTGAGGTAGGCGCGCATGGCGTCGGGCTCGTCGTAGTCCTCGCGGCTGTTGTCGCCGGTGACCAGCACGACCTCGACCCGCCCCTGCCCGTACAGCCTCGCCGCCGCGTCCAGCCGGTGCGCCAGGTACGGCGACGGCTCGCCCTCCCACAGCCCGGCGCCGAAGACCACCGCCACCTCGGTGCGCGGCGCGTCGTCGGTCGTGCCCAGCCGGCCGGCCGTCGAGACGAACAGCCAGGTGGCCGGCAGCAGCGCGAGCACGCACGCGCCCATCACGGCCTGCACCAGCCGCCGCCGTCCGGCACGGGTGCGCGGCAGACGCGGTCGACGGATGTCCATACGGTGTTCTCCCCGGGTCGGCAACCCCTACGGCCGGGGAAGACGCGCCGTACGCCGATCCGGTTCGTCCCGCCGCGCGGGGCGTACCTCACACCGCCCGCACCGCCGCCGTGAACGCACGGAAAATACTCGTGACGGTCAGGCAACGGCGGCGCAACCTCCCGCCGCCAGGATCGATCCATGACGGCGTCGCCCTTGTTGCACGACGAGTCCGAGTACGACGAGCCCGCACCCCACCTCGACAGTACGGCGTACCTCATGAACCGGATCAGCACCCAGCTCACCAGCCAGCTCAGCCTCGTCCGGCTCGACGGACGGCGGCGCTCCGGGCCGCCCGCGCTGGTCGTCGTCGCCCACGGCAGCCGCGACCCGCGCGCCCTGAGCACCGTCCGTACCCTCCTCGACCGGGTCCGCGAGCAGCGCCCCGGCCTGCCCGTCCACCTCGGCCACATCGAGCTGAACGAGCCCCTGCTGACGGACACCCTGGCCGACCTCGACGCGCACGGCACGACGGACGCCGTCCTGGTCCCCCTCCTCCTCGCCCGCGGCTACCACGTCCGGCGCGACATCCCCGAGATGGCGGCCGGCGCACGGCTGCGCGCACGGGTGGCGGCCCCGCTGGGCCCGCACCCGCTGCTCGTGGAGACCCTGTACACACGCCTGCTGGAGGCGGGCTGGAGCACGCGGATGACGCCGCAGGAGCGCCGCACGAGCGCGGTCGTCCTCGCGGCGGCCGGCTCCCGCGACCCGGACTCGGCGCTCGACACGAACCGCACGGCCGCGCTCCTGGCGAAGCGTCTGGGCGTCCCGGTGGTGGCCGCCTACGCCTCCACGGCGGCCCCCACGGTCCCCGACGCCCTGCGCGCGCTGGCCGCGCGCGGCCGCGACAGGGTGGCCGTCGCCTCCTACTTCACGGCCCCCGGCCGCTTCGCGACGGAGTGCGCGCAGGCGGCGCCGTGGGTGGCCTCGGCCCCCCTGGGCACCCACCCCGCGATGGCGAGCCTGCTGCTGCACCGCTACGACCAGGCACTGGGGGTGAGCGGCTCGATCAACGCCGCCTGAGCCGGACAGGCACGTACGCCCCCATTTGTCAGTGCCGCCGCTTACTGTCGAGTCATGCCCTACGACCCGCAGTCGACAGAACGCTGGGCGCCCGAGCCCGACAAACGCCCGGGCCGCACCGCTTTCGAACGGGACCGCGCGCGCGTCCTGCACTCCTCGGCGCTCAGAAGACTCGCGGGCAAGACCCAGGTGGTCACGCCGGGGGAGCGCAGCCCGGTCTGGGACGCGACGCCCCGCACCCGGCTCACCCACTCCCTGGAGTGCGCCCAGGTCGGCCGTGAGCTGGGTGCCGCGCTCGGCTGCGACCCCGACCTGGTGGAGGCGGCCTGTCTCTCCCACGACCTCGGCCACCCGCCCTTCGGCCACAACGGCGAACAGGCCCTGAACGACTTCGCGCACGACTGCGGCGGCTTCGAGGGCAACGCCCAGTCGCTCAGGCTCCTCACCCGTATCGAGCCCAAGCGCTTCACCGACGAAGGCTCCGTCGGCCTCAACCTCACCCGCGCCACCCTCGACGCCGCCACCAAGTACCCCTGGCCGCGCGGCGCCCACCCCACGGACCTGGCCTCCCGCAAGTTCGGCGTCTACGAGGACGACCGGCCCGTCTTCGACTGGATCCGCAAGGAGGCTCCCGGCACCCGCACCTGCTTCGAGGCGCAGGTCATGGACTGGGCGGACGACGTGGCCTACTCGGTGCACGACGTGGAGGACGGCCTGCACGCCGGTCACATCGACCCCAACCTGCTGCACGCCGAACCGGAGCGCCGGGACGTCTTCCGGGTCGCCGTCGGCCGGTACGTGCCCGCGGACACCGACCCGGCCGAGCTGGCCGCCGCCCTGGACCGGCTCCTGGACGCGCGGTGGTGGCCGCACGGCTACGACGGCACGGCGGTCGCCCAGGCCCGGCTGAAGGACGCGACGAGCCAGCTCATCGGCCGCTTCTGCCTGGCCGCGGAGGCCGCCACCCGCGCGCGGTACGGCTCGGGGCCCCTCACCCGTCACGGCGCCGAACTCGTCGTCCCGCACGAGACCCGCCTGGAGTGCGCGGTCCTCAAGGCGGTCGCCGACCGGTACGTGATGCAGCGCGCGGAGCAGGCGCGGCTGCGCGCCGACCAGCGGGTGGTCATCACCGAGCTGGCCGAGGCGCTCACCGCCCGCGCGCCGGACGGACTGGACCCCCAGTTCCGGGCCCTGTATGACCGGGCGGCCGACGACCGGGCGCGCAAGCGGGTGGTCGTCGACCAGATCGCCTCGCTCACCGATGCCTCGGCCCGCTCGCTCCACACCCGGCTGACCGGACATCTATGAGCAGACCTGACCGGGTACGTCCAAACGGGCCCGAACCGCAACACTCCATGGCCTGATCGGACCCGTCCCCCTTCCCCCGCCCCGCTCCGTGCGGGACGCTCGCATGTGGCGGTTCGCACAGTGTTTTCTGGGGGGACACCCCCAGACCCCCGATCTGGAGGCATCACGTGGTCGACGCGGATCAGACATTCGTCATCGTCGGAGGAGGCCTGGCCGGAGCGAAGGCGGCCGAGACGCTGCGGGCGGAGGGCTTCACCGGCCGCGTGATACTGATCTGCGACGAACGCGACCACCCCTACGAGCGGCCCCCGCTCTCCAAGGGCTTCCTGCTCGGCAAGGAGCCCCGCGAGTCCGTCTTCGTGCACGAGCCCGCCTGGTACGCGCAGAACGACATCGAGCTGCACCTGGGCCAGACCGTCGACGCGATCGACCGCACGGCGAAGACGGTCCGGTTCGGCGACGACGGCACGCTCGTCCACTACGACAAGCTGCTCCTGGCCACCGGCGCCGAGCCGCGCCGGCTCGACATCCCCGGCACGGACCTCGCGGGCGTCCACCATCTGCGCCGGCTCGCGCACGCCGAGCGCCTCAAGGGCGTCCTGACCGCCCTGGGCCGCGACAACGGCCACCTGGTGATCGCCGGCGCCGGCTGGATCGGCCTGGAGGTGGCCGCGGCGGCCCGCGAGTACGGCGCCGAGGTCACCGTCATCGAACCGGGCCCGACACCGCTGCACAGCGTCCTCGGCCCCGAGCTGGGCAATGTCTTCGCCGAACTGCACCGCGAGCGCGGCGTCCGGTTCCGCTTCGGCGTGCGGCTCACCGAGATCGTCGGCCAGGACGGCATGGTCCTCGCCGCCCGCACCGACGACGGCGAGGAGCACCCGGCGCACGACGTCCTCGCGGCGATCGGCGCGGCCCCGCGGACCGCGCTCGCGGAGGCGGCGGGGCTGACCCTGGCCGACCGCGCGCACGGCGGGGGCGTCGCGGTGGACGAACTGCTGCGCACCTCCGACCCCGACATCCACGCCGCCGGCGACGTGGCGTCCTTCCCGCACGGACTGTTCGACACCCGGCTGCGCGTGGAGCACTGGGCCAACGCGCTGAACGGCGGCCCGGCGGCCGCCCGCGCGATGCTCGGCAAGGGCGTCCCCTACGACCGCGTGCCCTACTTCTTCACCGACCAGTACGACCTGGGCATGGAGTACAGCGGCTGGGCGCCGCCGGGGTCGTACGACGAGGTGGTGATCCGCGGTGACGCCGGCAAGCGGGAGTTCATCGCGTTCTGGGTGAAGGAGGGCCGCGTCCTCGCCGGGATGAACGTGAACGTGTGGGATGTCACAGAGCCGATCCAGAAGCTGATCGCCTCGCGGGCCGCCGTGGACACCGAGGCCCTGGCGGATCCCCATGTGCCGCTGGAGAGCCTCGGCGCCTAGGGGCCGCCCGGAACCGTCTCGCCGGTGCGGGCCGGGCGGGGCCGGCCGCGCCCGGTGCCGGTGCCGGGTCGCGCCGCCTCGGAGGGGCCGCGGCTCGCAGGGGATGTCGGCGCGCCCCCGTAGAATTCACGCGTGGCAGGACGGATCAACGACGAGGACGTGAAGGCGGTACGGGACGCGGTCCCGATCGACGCCGTGGTGTCCGAGTACCTCCAGCTGCGCAACGCGGGCGGCGGCAACCTCAAGGGACTCTGCCCGTTCCACGACGAGAAATCGCCGTCCTTCCAGGTCAGCCCGAGCAAGGGACTCTTCCACTGCTTCGGCTGCCAGGAGGGCGGCGACACCATCACGTTCGTGATGAAGGTCGACCACCTCACCTTCTCCGAGGTGGTCGAGCGCCTCGCAGCCCAGGCCGGCATCACGCTGCGCTACGAGGAGGGCGGCTACAACCCCTCCCACCAGCGCGGCGAACGCATCCGCCTGGTCGAGGCCCACAAGATCGCCGCCGACTGGTACGCGGAGCAGCTCGCCGAGGCCCCGGAGGCCGACACCGGCCGGATCTTCCTCGCCGAGCGCGGCTTCGACCAGGCCGCCGCCGTCCACTTCGGCGTCGGCTACAGCCCCCAGGGCTGGGACCACCTCACCCGCTTCCTGCGCGGCAAGGGCTTCACCGACAAGGAACTGATCCTCTCCGGCCTCTCCCAGGAGGGCCGGCGCGGCCCCATCGACCGTTTCCGCGGCCGCCTGATGTGGCCCATCCGCGACATCGGCGGCGACGTGGTGGGCTTCGGCGCCCGCAAGCTCTACGAGGCCGACAACGGCCCCAAGTACCTCAACACGCCCGATACGGCGATCTACCGCAAGAGCCAGGTGCTCTACGGCATCGACCTCGCCAAGAAGGACATCGCCAAGTCCTCCCGCGCGGTCGTCGTCGAGGGCTACACGGACGTCATGGCCTGCCACCTCGCCGGTGTGACGACCGCGATCGCCACTTGCGGCACGGCTTTCGGCGGCGACCACATCAAGATCCTCCGCCGGCTGCTGATGGACAACGGCAGCGCACGCGTGATCTTCACCTTCGACGGCGACGCGGCCGGCCAGAAGGCGGCCCTGCGCGCCTTCGAGGACGACCAGAAGTTCGCCGCCGAGACCTACATCGCCATCGCCCCCGACGGCATGGACCCCTGCGACCTGCGTCTGGCCAAGGGCGACGAGGCGGTCGCCGACCTGACCGAACCCCGCACGCCGCTCTTCGAGTTCGCGCTGCGCCAGATCGTCGTCCGCTACGACCTCGACACCCCGGCCGGCCGCGCCGCCGCCCTGGACGAGGCCGCCCCCATCGTGGCCCGCATCAAGAACAGCGGCGCCCAGCACGAGGTCGCCGTGCAGCTCGCCGGCATGCTCGGTATCCTCGACACCCAGTTCGTCGTCAAGCGGGTCTCCCAGCTGGCCCGTTGGGCCCGCGAGCGGGGCGGCGCGGGCCCCGCCCCCGGCAACCGCGCCTCCCAGCCGTACGAGGCCGCCCCGCGCGCCGCAGCGTCGGGCCCGGCCCTCACCCTCCGCAACCCCGTCTACGCCACGGAACGCGAGCTGCTGAAGCTCGCCCTCCAGCGCCCCGAGCTGGTCTCCCCGGCCTTCGACGCCTACGGCGTCGACGAGTTCACCGCCGCCCCCTACGCCGCCGTACGCCAGACCGTGCAGGACGCGGGCGGCGCCGAGTGGGGGACGCAGGACGCCCAGGAGTACCTGGTGCGGGTCCGGGAGGCCGCCCCCGACGACACGGTCCGCGCCATGGTCACCGAACTCGCCGTCGAGCCGATCATGCGCCGCACCGTCGACGACGTCTACGCCGGCACGGTCCTCGTCCAGGTCCGCCGCCGCGCCGTCGAGCGCCGCGTCCGCGACGTCCAGTCCCAGCTGGCCCGCCTCGCCGCCTCCGGCGACCAGGCCCAACTCGCCGCCGTGCAGAACGAACTCTGGATCCTCCAGCAGTACGACCAGGCCCTGCGCGAGCACGGAGCCGCAGCTCTCTGAGCGTGTCGCGCCCGGCGCGGTCACCGCCCGGTCACGGACCGGACGCAAAAAGTCACCGCACGCCCCTCGTGGCGGCGATGTGTCGTACTCCACACTGGGTTCCGGTGCCTGAGTCCTCGGAGCGCGGCCGATCCGTCCCCAGCGGGTCCCACACCCCCGCGGTTCCGCTCATCGCGTACGGGACGGACAGCGGCATGGCCGCCGGATCCGCCCCCGAAGTACCGCTGCCGCTCGCCTCAGCAGCGATCATCCTGGAGGTCGCCCCCGTGCAGACCCAGACCCTGACCCAGACCGACCGCACGACCGACAGCCCGCCCGACGGCACGGAAGCGGACGCCGAGACCGACGTCCTGACCGCGGTGCCGCCGCAGAACCGTGTCGCGCACCACCCGGAGACGGAGACGGAGACGGCGCCGGAGACGGAGCCGGAGGCGGAACCGCCCGTCGAGGCGCTGACGGAGCCCCCCGAGGCCCCGGAGCCCGTCCGGAAACCGCCCGCCCGCGCCACCGAGAGCGCCGGCCCGTCCTCCGACCTGTTCCGCCAGTACCTGCGCGAGATCGGCCGTATCCCGCTGCTCAGCGCGGCCGAGGAGGTCGAGCTGGCCCGCCGGGTCGAGGCCGGTCTGTTCGCCGAGGAGAAACTGGTCAGCACCCCCGACCTGGACAGCGAACTGGGCCTCGACCTCGACCGGCTGGTCGTCATGGGGCGGATGGCCAAGCGCCGCCTCATCGAGGCCAACCTCCGGCTCGTCGTCTCCGTCGCCAAGCGGTACGTCGGGCGCGGCCTGACCATGCTCGACCTGGTCCAGGAGGGCAACCTCGGGCTCATCCGGGCCGTCGAGAAGTTCGACTACGCCCGCGGCTACAAGTTCTCCACGTACGCCACCTGGTGGATCCGCCAGGCCATGTCCCGGGCGCTGGCCGACCAGGCCCGCACCATCCGCGTCCCGGTCCATGTCGTCGAGCTGATCAACCGGGTGGTCCGCGTCCAGCGGCGCATGCTCCAGGAACGCGGCTACGAACCGACCGCCGAGGAGGTCGCCGGCCAGCTCGACCTGGCGCCGGAGCGCGTCGGCGAGGTGCTGCGGCTGGCCCAGGAGCCGGTCTCCCTGCACGCCCCGGTCGGCGAGGAGGACGACGTGGCCCTCGGCGACCTCATCGAGGACGGCGACGCGGCCAGCCCCGTGGAGTCCGCCGCCTTCCTGCTCCTGCGGGAGCACCTGGAAGCCGTGCTCTCCACCCTCGGCGAACGCGAGCGGAAGGTCGTCCAGCTCCGCTACGGACTGGTCGACGGCCGCCCGCGCACCCTGGAGGAGATCGGGCGCATCTTCGGCGTGACGCGCGAGCGGATACGGCAGATCGAGTCGAAGACGCTGAACAAGCTCCGCGACCACGCCTTCGCGGACCAGCTGAGGGGCTACCTGGACTGACGAGGGGCCGCCCTCCCGAGGAGAGCGGCCCCTGCCGGTGGTGCCTGTCGGCGGTGCCTAGTCGACCTCCGCGACCGCCTGCGCGAACTGCGCCTTGTACAGGCGGGCGTACGCCCCGTCCGCCGCGAGCAGCTCCGCGTGGGCGCCCTGCTCCACGATCGACCCGTTCTCCATCACCAGGATCGTGTCCGCGTCCCGGATGGTGGAGAGCCGGTGGGCGATGACGAACGAGGTGCGTCCGTGCGCCAGCTTGGCCATCGCCTTCTGGATCAGCACCTCGGTGCGGGTGTCGACGGAGCTGGTGGCCTCGTCGAGAACCAGGATCACCGGGTCGGACAGGAACGCCCGCGCGATGGTGATCAGCTGCTTCTCACCGGCGCTGACCCCGCTGCCCTCGTCGTCGATCACGGTGTCGTAGCCGTCGGGCAGGGTCCGGACGAACCGGTCGGCGTGGGCCGCCCGCGCCGCCTCCTCGATCTCGCCCCGGGTGACCTCGCGCGAGGCGCCGTACGCGATGTTCTCCGCGATGGTGCCGCCGAACAGCCAGGTGTCCTGGAGCACCATGCCGATACCGGCCCGCAGTTCGTCCCGGGTCATCGACGCGATGTCGACGCCGTCGAGGGTGATGCGTCCGCCGGAGACGTCGTAGAACCGCATCAGCAGATTGACCAGGGTGGTCTTGCCGGCGCCCGTGGGGCCGACGATCGCCACCGTGTGGCCCGGTTCCACGGCCAGCGACAGATCCTCGATCAGCGGCTTCTCGGGGTCGTACCGGAAGGCCACGTCCTCCAGCGCCACCCGCCCGCGCAGTTCGGCGGGACGCTGTGCCGGGACCGGGTCGGCCTGCTGCTCCTCGGCGTCCAGGAGCTCGAAGATCCGTTCCGCCGAGGCCACGCCCGACTGCACCAGGTTCGCCATCGACGCGACCTGCGTCAGCGGCATCGAGAACTGGCGGGAGTACTGGATGAAGGCCTGCACGTCACCGATGGAGAGCGAGCCGGACGCGACGCGCAGCCCGCCGACCACCGCCACCAGCACGTAGTTGATGTTCGACACGAACATCATCAGCGGCTGCATGACCCCGCTGTTGAACTGCGCCCTGAACCCGGCCTCGTACAGCGCCTCGTTCTGCTCGGCGAACTGCTCGGCCGACTCCTGCTGGCGGCCGAACACCTTCACCAGCGTGTGCCCGGTGTACATCTCCTCGATGTGGGCGTTCAGCTTGCCGGTGGAGCGCCACTGCTGCACGAAGTGCGGCTGCGACCGCTTGCCGACCCGGGTGGCGACGACCGCCGACAGCGGCACGGTCACCAGCGCGACCAGCGCGAGCAGCCACGACACCCAGAACATCATCGCCAGCACACCGACGATGGTGAGCAGCGAGTTGACCAGCTGGCCCAGCGACTGCTGGAGCGTCTGCCCGATGTTGTCGATGTCGTTGGTCGCCCGGGAGAGCACCTCGCCGCGCTGGCGCTTGTCGAAGTACGACAGCGGCAGCCGCGACAGCTTCGTCTGGACGTCCTCGCGCATCCGGAACATCGTGCGGTTGACGGCCCGGTTGACCAGGCGCGTCGCCACCGCCATCAGCAGACCGGCGACCAGGAACACCCCGAGCGCGAACAGCAGGACCTCGCCGACCCGGTCGAAGTCGATGCCCTTGCCGGGGGTGAAGTCGGTGCTCTTCAGCATGTCGGCGACCGAGCCGTCGCCGCGCTCGCGCATCGAGTCGAGCACCTGCTCCTTGGTGGCGCCGGCCGGCATCTCCCGGCCGACGATCCCGGAGAAGACCAGGTCGGTGGCCTGGCCGAGGATCTTCGGCCCGATCACGTTCAGGCCGACGCTGAGCACCACGCAGAACAGCATCGCGTAGAGGGTGAGCCGCTCCGGCTTGAACTGGGCGAGCAGCCGCCGGCCGGACACCTTGAAGTCCAGCGAGCGGTTCTCGGGACCGGTGCCGGCCATCATCCGTCCCATGGGCCCGGCCATCAGGCGGCCTCCGCTTCCGTCAGCTGGGAGAGCACGATCTCCCGGTAGGTCTCGTTGTCGGCCATCAGCTCACGGTGGGTGCCCGTGCCGACGACCCGGCCCTCGTCCAGGACGATGATCCGGTCCGCGTCGCGGATGGTGGCCACCCGCTGGGCGACGATCACCACGGTCGCCTCCGCGGTCTCCTGCCCGAGCGCCGCGCGCAGGGCCGCGTCGGTGGCGTAGTCCAGGGCGGAGAAGGAGTCGTCGAAGAGGTAGATCTCCGGCCGCTGCACGAGCGTGCGGGCGATGGCGAGCCGCTGGCGCTGACCGCCGGAGACGTTCGTCCCGCCCTGGGCGATCGGGGCGTCCAGCCCGTTCTCCAGCCCGCTCACGAAGTCCTTGGCCTGCGCCACCTCCAGCGCGTGCCACAGCTCCTCGTCGGTGGCGTCCGGGTTGCCGTAGCGCAGGTTGGTGGCGACCGTACCGGCGAACAGGTACGGCTTCTGCGGTACGAGCCCGACGGTCCGCGCCAGGAGCACGGGGTCGATCTCGGCGACGGCGACCCCGTCGACGAGGACCTCGCCGTCGGTGGCGTCGAACAGCCGGGGGACCAGCCCGAGGAGGGTGGACTTGCCGCTGCCGGTCGAGCCGATGACGGCGGTCGTCTCACCGGGCCGCGCCACCAGGTCGACGGCCTTCAGAACGGGCTCCTCGGCACCCGGGTAGCGGAAGCCGCCGCCCCGGATCTCCAGATGCCCGTGTCGGCGCAGCTCGCGCACCGGGGCCACCGGCACCACCACCGACGACTCGGTGTCCAGCACCTCCTGGATGCGCTCGGCGCACACCTCCGCGCGCGGCACCATCATGAACATGAAGGTGGCCATCATCACGGACATGACGATCTGCATGAGGTAGGCGAGGAAGGCGGTCAGGTCGCCGATCTGCATCCCGCCGCTGTCGATCCGGTGGGCGCCGAACCAGACCACCGCGATCGACGACAGGTTCACCGTGGTCATGACCACCGGGAACATGAACGCCAGCAGATTGCCGGTCTTGAGGGAGATGTCGGTCAGATCGGCGTTGGCCTTGCGGAACCGCCCCTCCTCGTAGCCGTCGCGGACGAAGGCGCGGATCACCCGGTTGCCGGTGATCTGCTCGCGCAGCACCCGGTTCACGGTGTCCAGCCGCACCTGCATCGACCGGAACAGCGGCCGCAGCCGCCGCACGATCAGCGTCACACAGATGCCGAGCACGGGGACGACGGCGACCAGCACCGCGGACAGCGGCACGTCCAGGCCGAGCGCCATGACGATGCCGCCCACGCACATGATGGGCGCCGAGACCATCAGGGTGAAGGTCATCAGGGCCAGCATCTGGACCTGCTGCACGTCGTTGGTGGTCCGCGTGATCAGCGAGGGCGCGCCGAAGTGGCCGAGCTCCCGGGCGGAGAAGGACTGCACCCGGTCGAAGACGGCGCCCCGCACGTCCCGGCCGAGCGCCGCCGCCGTGCGCGCGCCGTAGTAGACGGCGCCGATGTTGCACACGACCTGGGCCAGCGAGATGCCGATCATCAGGCCGCCGAAGGACAGGATGTAGCCGGTGTCTCCTTCGACCACGCCGTTGTCGATGATGTGCGCGTTCAGGGTGGGCAGGTAGAGGGTGGCGCAGGTCTGTAGGAACTGGAGCAGCACCAGCAGGGCGATGGGTTTCTTGTAGGGCCTGAGATAGGTCCGCAGAAGTCGTATGAGCACGCTACGTCTCTCGCAGTCGGCGGGAGGGGCATTGGTTGCCCCTGGCCCCTATCGTGGAACACTCCACCCGCGTTACCTCAACCCATTAAGCCGACAGCGATGTGCTATGCGGCCTTACGGGTACACGTCACGCACCTCTGGTGGGTGCGCCTCACACCCGGAACGCTCCCGGATGCGTCTGCTCCCGCACGGACACGTACTGCTGGCGCACCGCCTGTCCCACGGCCAGTTCGTCGCCCGGGTCGAGCACCTGGGCCGCCGCCCCCTGCCAGACCGGCGGGGTCCGCGGATCGAGCGTGCCCTGCTGCGCCCCGAGCGCCCACGCGGCCTGCCGCGCCGCCCCGATCGCCGCGTAGTCGGCGGGCTGCGGTACGACGACCTGCGCGCCGAAGAGCGCGGGCGCCGCCGCCTGCACGGCGGGCAGCTCGGCCGCGGCGCCGAGCAGGAAGACCCGCCGTACGTCCACGCCCCGCCCGCGCAGCACGTCCAGCGCGTCCGCGAGCCCGCACAGCATGCCCTCGAACCCGGCCCGCGCGAAGTGCTCGGGCTTCATCGACTCGCGCCGCAGGCCGGCCAGGGTGCCGGCGGTGTGCGGCAGGTTCGGCGTCCGCTCGCCCTCCAGGTAGGGGAGCAGGACCAGCCCGTGCGAGCCCGGCGTCGACTTCATCGCCAGCTCGGACAGGCTCTCCAGGTCGGGCACCCCGAGCAGTTCGGCGGCGCCGCGCAGGGTCCGTACGGCGTTCAGGGTGGTGACCACCGGCAGATGCATGCCCGTCGCGTCCGCCAGGGAGGTGATCATCCCGCTCTGGTCGACGAGCGCCTCGGGGTGCACGGCCATCACGGAGCCGGACGCGCCCAGGGACACCACCGCGTCCCCGAGCCCGATGCCCAGACCGAAGGCGGCGGCCATGGTCTCGCCGGTGCCGGCGGAGATCAGCAGCCCCTCCGGGGTCGTGCCGGCCGCCTCGGACGGGCCGATCACCTCGGGCAGCATGACCTGGTGACCGAGCGCCAGCTCGACGAGGTCGGGCCGGTAGCCGCCGGTGGCCGCGGACCAGTAGCCGGTGCCGGACGCCCCGCCCCGGTCGGTGGTCCGTCTGACCGGCCGCCCCAGCAGCTGCCACACCAGCCAGTCGTGGGCCTGGAGCAGCACGGCGGTGCGCTGCGCGGCGTCGGGCTCGTTCTTGGCGAGCCAGCGCAGCTTGGTCACCGGCTGTCCGGCCTGCGGCACCGACCCCACGGCCTGCGCCCAGGCCTCGCGCCCCCCGAGCGCGTCGATCAGATCGGCCGCCGCGACCTGCGCCCGCTTGTCACCGCCGACCATCGCGGGCCGCACGGTGTTGCCCTGCGCGTCCACCGGCACGACGGCGTTCTGCTGCGCGGACACACCGATGGCCTGGACGCCCTCCAGGAGGCCGCCGCCGGCCGCCTCACCGAGGGACAGCAGCCATGCCTGCGGATCGACGTCGCTGGGCCGTGCCCCACCCGCGGGCCCCTCCAGCGGATGCGGCGCGTAGCCCTGCCTGAGCACGGCTCCGGAGTCGGCGTCGCAGACGACGATACGAGTGAAATCGGGCGAACTGTCCAACCCGGCGACTATCCCCATGGTGAAAATTCTGCCGCACCGCGCGGGGTGACCGTGTCGGGCCCGCACTCACTAGGTGTTGCTGGTGCCCCAGTCGTCCCCGCCGCCGTCGTGCGCGCTGCGCTCCCGCAGCGAACGGACCCGCCCGGCGACCGACTCCGGCATCCGGTCGCCGACCTTGTCACTCACCACGTGATAGGCCCGGCCGGCGAACTGGCGGCTCTGCTGCGCGGCCGTCTCGGCGGTGTTGCGCACGGCGGGGTTCTGCGCGACTTGACGCGCGGACTTCTTCAACTGCTCGTAACGCTCCCGCCCGGCCCGCGTGCCCAGCACGTAACCCACGGCGAGTCCGACGACGAACGTGAGCCGGTAGCGCATGACGGCCACCCTTCCCTTGTGTACGTCCCTGGCACGGTCAGCGGCGCCGGGGGGAACCGATTGGCGGAGCACCCCCCTGCTTGCGCTAATGTATGTGTCGCAGCGAGCGAGCGCCCCCTGGCGAATACCCAGGTAGGTACGTTCGATGCAACGAGGCATTCCCCTGTAGCTCAATTGGCAGAGCAGCCGGCTGTTAACCGGCAGGTTACTGGTTCGAGTCCAGTCGGGGGAGCTCGGTCCTCCGTAGCTCAATTGGCAGAGCAGCCGGCTGTTAACCGGCAGGTTACTGGTTCGAGTCCAGTCGGGGGAGCATCGTGAACGAGGACCCCGTAGGGGTCCTTTTTCATGTCGGTGTCACGCCGACGGGAACCGCGCAGGCAGCAGCGCGGTCTCCATGGTCGTACAAGGTCGACCAGCCGAAGCGTGAGATCGTATGAGCGGCTATGCTGCGGCAGACGGCGCGCACACATGTACGCGACACGCCGCTATGGGGCGGTAGCTCAGCCGGTTAGAGCAGCGGACTCATAATCCGTCGGCCGTGGGTTCGAGTCCCACCCGCCCCACTTCTCGCTACGCGGGAAGAACCGTTTCCACCTGCGATGAACCCCCGAGCCCCTTCGAGCGAAGGGGCTTACGTCGTTCCTGACGCAGCTCGGCCGGGATGCGAGGCGGTTCCCCCCGTTGGATGGTGGAGCCATGAACCATCGCCCTCACCAGTCCCAGCGGACGATCGAGATCGACACCCGGCTTCTCACGACCGGTGCCGTGCTGACCGCGGCCGGTGCCGTGGTGGCGTGCTTCGGCATGACCATCGCGGCCGTCGCCGTGTTCACGGCAGGCCGGCGCATGATTCGCGGCATGGAGGTGCCGCCCGGTCAGCAGGCGGCCATGAAGTGGCGACAGGCCAAGGAGGCGTCCCTCGCGGGCATGCAGGCGTGGCAGTCCGCGTCCGACGCCCAGAAAGGCTCGCTCGCCCGCTAGGGCCTTCCCTTCGGGCGAAGCCGCTCCTCCGCCCGCCGGGTCCCGATCCCGGTGGGCGGAGTCGGTGTTGCCGCCGGTCGGACGCCGCTCGGGCATGCTCCGGCACCTGACGTACCTGACGCACCGACAGCCGACGTCCGCCCGGCGCCCGCGCACGGCCGCACCGGGGGGACGTTGTACCTTCGTCGAGGGGAAGGGCGGTCGGCTCCGGGCCTTGCCCCTACGAGAGGGGATGGTGGGGATCACCACGCAGGCCGGCTCCGCCACACAGCCCCGCACACCGCTGAGCAAGGTACGGGTGCTGGACGCCGCCGTCGCCCTGGCCGACGAGGGCGGGGTCGACGCGCTCAGCATGCGCAAGATCGCGCAGGCGCTCGATGTCGTCCCGATGGCGCTGTACAAGCACGTGGCCAACAAGAACGAACTGCTCGACGGCATGATCGACGTCCTCGTCGGGGAGATCGACCCGCCGGCCGGCGACACCGACTGGAAGACCGCCGTCCGCCGACGGGTGCTGTCTGCCCGCCGCATGCTGCTGCGCCACCCGTGGGCGCCCGAGGTCATCGAGTCGCGGATCAAGGCGCGGTCCACCCCGACGCCCGCGGTCATGGCGTACCTGGACTCGATGATCGGGATCTTCCGGGCCGGAGGGTTCTCCGTCGACCTGGTCCATCACGCGCTGCACGTCATGGGCAGTCGCCTGCTGGGCTTCTCCCAGGAGCTGTTCCAGGACTCGTCCGACGGCGAGCCGGATCCGGACGCGTTGGCGCCCGAGGAGATGGCCGCGCGCTACCCCCACATCACCGAACTGGCCATGGCGGTCGCCCACGACCAGGAGTCCGTCGTCGGCTCGGGCTGCGACGACCAGTTCGAGTTCGAGTTCGCCCTGGACCTGACGCTGGACGGTCTGGAGCGGCTCCGGCTCGGGACCCGGTAGCGCCCGCCCGAGGCGCTCGGCCGTCTTCGTCGCCCTCACGCACTCCCTTCCGCGGCACCTCCCCCCACCCCTTGACGGGTGTACGGCGTACACCTACCGTGCCGTCATAGGGGTGTACGCCGTACACCCCTACGGGAGGAGGTCCGGATGAAGGCGATCGTTCAGGAGCGGTTCGGCCCGCCGGAGGTGCTGCGGGTGGCGGACGTCGACCGGCCGGTGGCCGGGGCCGGGCAGGTGCTGGTGCGTGTGCGTGCCGCCGCGGTCAATCCCTACGACTGGCACATGATGCGCGGCGACCCGTACGTGGCGCGGCTGCTGGGAGCCGTGGGTCTGGTCCGGCCGAAGTGCCGGGTGGCCGGGATCGACGCGGCCGGACAGGTGGAGGCGGTCGGCGCCGACGTGAGCGGACTCGGGCCCGGCGACGAGGTGCTGGGCTTCTGCCCGGGCTCCTTCGCCGAGTACGCGCTCACCACGCCGGAACTCCTGGTGCCCAGGCCCGCGAGCCTGACCTTCGAGCAGGCCGCGGCCGTACCGATGGGGGCGGTGACCGCGCTGCGCGGCATCCGGACCGTGGGCCGGACGCGGGCCGGGCAACGGGTGCTGGTCAACGGCGCCGGCGGCGGCGTGGGCACGTTCGCCGTACAGATCGCCGCCGCCCTGGGCGCGGAGGTCACCGGGGTGTGCAGCGCCCGCAACGTCGACCTGGTGCGCTCCCTGGGCGCCGCGCACGTCGTCGACTACGCCCAGGAGGACTTCACCGACCGGGTCGCGCACTACGACGTGATCCTCGACAACGTGGGCAACCGTCCGCTGGGCCGGCTGCGCCGGGCGCTCGCCCCCACGGGGACCCTGGTGGCCAACGGCGGCGGCTCGCCCGGCCGGGTGTTCGGGGCGATGGGCTCCCTGCTGCGGACGAGCGCGGTCGACGTGTTCGCCCGGCAGCGGCTCCGCCCGATCCTGCCGTCGGCGCCGGCCGGGCCGACCCACGAGGACCTGCTCGCCGTCACCGCGCTCATCGAGTCCGGCAGTCTCACCCCGGTGGTCGACCGGACCTACTCCCTGGCCGACACCGCCGCGGGCGTATGTCATGTGGAGCGCGGCCACGCCCGCGGCAAGGTCGTCGTCACCGTGGGGTGAGCACCCGGGGCGGTGGACCCGCTCGGGTGGTCTGCCGCGCGTTGTTCAACTCGCTGGTTGACAACGCCGGAGTGCGAGCCTAAGGTATTTAACCAATCGGTTGAATATGTGAGGTGCGTGATGGCCGACGACCGGCTGTCCCAGGTGTTCGCCGCCCTGGCCGACCCGACCCGGCGCGACATGGTGGCCCGGCTCGCCGCCAAGGACGCCACGGTCAACGAACTGGCCGAGCCGTACGACGTCACGGTGCAGGCCGTGTCCAAGCACATCAAGGTCCTGGAGGACGCCGGCCTGGTGAGTCGCAGCAGGGACGCCCAGCGGCGGCCCTGCCACCTCGAAGCAGAGGTCTTCGACCTGATGACGAAGTGGATCGAGCGATACCGGAGAGAGGCGGAGGACCGTTTCCGTCGTCTCGACGTGCTCCTCGAGCAGATGGACGAGCAGCCGGTACCGGGAACCCCGACGGAGGAGGCGGCGTCATGAGCGCCACCGGCACGCAGCACCACAACGAGACGCGGATCGTGGCCGACCCGGCTCTGCCCACGATCGTGATCACCCGGGAGTTCGACGCTCCGCCGGAGCGGGTGTTCCGGGCGTACACCGACCCCGATCTGGTCGTCCGGTGGCTCGGCCCTCGGCGGCTCACGATGTGGATCGAGCGGTACGACGCGCGCAGCGGCGGCTCCTATCGCTACGTGCATCGCGAGGACGACGGGACCGAGTACGGCTTCCACGGCGTGTTCCACGAGGTGCGCCCCGACGAGCGCATCGTGCAGACGTTCACCTTCGAGGGCTTCCCCGACGGCGTCAGCCTGGAGACGGCCGTCTTCGAGGACCTCGGCGGCCGCACCCGGGTCACCACCACGTCGCTCATGGGCTCCATCGAGGACCGCGACGCGATGATCTCGAGCGGCATGGAAGGCGGCCTCCGCGAAGGCTACGAGCGGCTCGACGAGCTGCTCGACGGCGGCCGGAGCGACAGCGCCGACCGACACACCGACAGGGAGATGACGTCATGACCGAAGCGGCCGACGAACACCGCACCGTCGCGCGCGTATTCACCGACCGGGTGCGCGGCACGCGTCCGGAGGCATGGGACGACCCGGCGCCGTGCGAGGGATGGGTCGCCCGAGACGTGGTGCGTCACCTCGTCGAATGGTTCCCGGACTTCCTGAAGGCCGGCGCGGGCGTCGACCTGCCGAAGGGGCCGTCGGTGGACGACGACCCCGTGGCCGCCTGGACGGTGCACAGCGACGCGGTGCAGGCTCTCCTCGACGATCCCGCCACGGCGGAGCGGACGCTGTCGAACGAGCACGTCGGACAGCTCCCGCTGGACCGGGCGGTCGACCAGTTCTACACGTCCGACGTCTTCCTGCACACCTGGGACCTGGCGCGGGCCACCGGCCAGGAGGAACGCCTCGATCCCGGCAGGTGCGCCCGGATGCTCGACGGGATGCTGCCGCTCGACGAGATCCTCCGCAAGAGCGGACACTACGGCCCACGTGTCGACGTGCCCGAGAGCTCCGACGTGCAGACCCGCCTGCTCGCCTTCATCGGCCGCAAGCCCTGACGCCCGGCCGCCGGGTGCCGCCCGCCGCGGCGACTCAGCCCCGGCGTCCCGTCAGGCGCACGCCGCCGACGGCGCCCGTCGTGAAGAGGGCGCTCACGGTGTCGTAGAACCGCAGCAGACGCTCGGCGAGGGGCCTGCCGTGCAGGTGGGCGCGGTTCTCGAAGTCGTGCCGGAAGGCGGCGGCGCGGTCGCGGACCCAGGGCAGCCACAGGGCGGTGGCGTCCGTCCAGGCCACGTCGATGAGGCCGGACCCGGCGAGGTCCTCGCGGTAGCGGGTCTCGTCCGGGAGGTAGGGGCAGGCGACGAGGTCCGCGAGGTCGGCCCGCTCCCCGGCGGTCAGGGGGCGGCGGGCGTAGAAGTCCTCGACGTAGAAGGTGCCTTCGGGGCGCAGGAGGTCCCGGCAGACGCCGAAGAGTCCGGCGCGGTCCGGGATGTGCAGGATCGCCAGCAGGGAGATCAGATGGTCGTAGCTCTCGGACCAGCCCGTGCCGCCCAGGGTCAGGGCGTCCGCCCGGACGGCCCGGACGCGCTCCGACAGCCCGCACAGCGAGGTGAGCTCCTCGCTCAACCGGTGCAGTTCCGGCTGGAGTTCGACCGCCGTGACCCGGCAGCCGTACCGCTCGGCGAGATAGCGGGCGGGCCCGCCGAGCCCCGCGCCGATGTCCACGACCTCCGCGCCGGGCCCGGCGCCCAGCCGCGTGACGGCGTGGTCGAGTGCCCGGTGGCCGAGGTAGTGCAGCTGGTCGTACGGTTCGAGGTCGGCCGGGGTGGGCGGGGCGGGGCGGTCCAGCAGCGGGGCCAGGGCGTCGCGGACGTGCTGGAGGTCGTACAGGGCCATGCCGTCGAAGCGGCTGTCGCGGTGTTCCGTCACGGCCCGCATCCTTCACCGCGCAACGGCACGGCGGCGGCCGCCCGGACCCGTGGCGCCTCCCCGGGCGAGGGGTGCGGCGCGGCGGCCGCGGGTGTCTAGGGTGGAGCCCATGTCCCCCACAACACCCGCACCGCAGACCGCCGTTGACCCCGCCGAGCTGCTCGCGGACCCGTACGCGGTGTACGCGCGGCTCCGCGAGGCGGGACCCGTCCACCGCATCACCGGAACGGATGGTCTCCCGGCCTGGCTGGTCACCCGCTACGACGACGTCCGCCAGGCCCTCGCCGACCCCCGGCTCGCCCTCGACAAGCGCCACGCGAAGCCCGGCGGCTACCACGGGCTCGCGCTGCCGCCCGCGCTGGACGCGAACCTGCTGAACATGGACCCGCCGGACCACACCCGTATCCGGCGGCTGGTGGTGAAGGCGTTCACCCCGCGCCGGATCGCCCTGCTGCGCGAGCCCGTCCGCGAGGCCGCCGACGCGCTGCTGGACGCCATCGCCCCGCTCGGCCGCGCCGACCTCATCGCCGCGTACGCCGGCCCGCTGCCGATCACCGTGATCTGCGATCTGCTGGGCGTGGCCGAGAGCGACCGGCCGGACTTCCGGGTGTGGACCGACGCCCTGGTCGCCCCCGATCCCGCCCGTCCGCAGCGGGCGAAGGAGGCCGTCCGCTCCCTGCTGGGCTATCTGGCCGCTCTCCTCGCGTCCAAGCGGGCCGACCCCGCCGACGATCTGCTCTCCGACCTGGTCGCCGTACGCGACGAGGAGGACCGGTTGAGCGAGGACGAGCTGATGTCACTGGCCTTTCTCGTCCTGTTCGCCGGGTACGAGAACACCGTCCACCTGATCGGCAACGCCGCCCTGACCCTGCTCACCCACCCCGAGCAGCTGGCCGAGGTCCGTGCCGAGCCCGGCCGGCTGGGCGACGCGGTGGGGGAGCTGGCCCGCTACGACGGCCCCGTCCCGCTGGCGATCCGCCGTTTCCCCACCGAGGACATCACCGTCGGCGGGGTCGGCATCCCGGCCGGGGAGACCGTCCTGCTGTCCCTGGCCGCCGCCCACCGCGACCCGCGCCGCTTCGCCGACCCCGACCGGTTCGACCTCGGCCGCGACGCGAGCGGCCATCTCGCCCTGGGCCACGGCATCCACTACTGCCTGGGCGCACCGCTCGCCCGCCTGGAGACCGAGATCGCCCTGGCCGCACTCCTGGAGCGCTTCCCCCGGCTCGCCCTCGACGTCGCCCCGGACGCCCTGCTCTGGCGGCCCTCGATGCGGTCCCGCGGCCTGCGGGAGCTTCCGGTGCGGTACTGACGGGGAGCGGGCCCGGTCGGGCCCCGGCCGGACCGGGCCCGCTCCCCGCCCGGTGCCGGACCGGCCCACCCGGCCCGGCACCGCCGTCCGTCACGCGCCCGACGTGACCTCGGCCTTGGAGTCCGAGGCGGTGTCCCGCGGGTCGTCCCCCGCGCCTTGCGGCCCCTCCGGGTCCGCTGCCGCGAGCGCCCTGTTGCGGCGGACCGACGACAGGAAGGACGCCGCGATCAGCACCACTCCGATCAGGCCGGTGACGATCTCGTCGATCTGGTGCTGGACGGTGACCAGGAGGATCCCGGCGAGGGCGCCGATCGCGTAGTGGGCGCCGTGCTCCAGGTAGACGTAGTCGTCCAGGGTGCCCTGGCGGACCAGGTAGACCGTGAGCGAGCGGACGTACATGGCGCCGATACCGAGGCCGAGGGCCATCCAGAAGATGTGGTTGGTGATGGCGAAGGCGCCGATCACGCCGTCGAAGGAGAAGGACGCGTCCAGGACCTCCAGATAGAGGAAGAGGAAGAACGCGGCCTTGCCGGCGAGGGCGGCCACCGAGACCGGCCGGCCCTCGGCGCGGGCCTTCTCCTCCTCCGCGTGCTCGTGTTCCTCCTCGTCCTCGAGCCGGTCCTCGAAGTAGCCGGAGAGGCCGCCGACCACGAGATAGGTGATGAGCCCGGCGATCCCGGAGAGCAGCACCGTCGCGGACCTGTCCGCGTGGCCCGTGCTGACGTGCGCCTGGGCCGCGAAGGTCGTCGCCGTGATCAGCAGGGCCGCCAGGGCGACGCAGACGGACAGCATGTCGACCTTGCCGAGCCTGGCCAGCGGGCGTTCCAGCCAGGCCAGCCACTTGATGTCCCGGTCCTCGAAGACGAAGTCGAGGAAGATCATCAGCAGGAACATGCCGCCGAAGGCCGCGATCGCCGGGTGGGCGTCGGTGACCAGGTCCTCGTACCGCCCCGGTTCGTCGAGGGCCAGCCGGACCGCCTCGACGGGGCCGACCTCGGCGCTGATCGCGACGATCACGACCGGGAAGACGAGCCGCATGCCGAACACCGCGACCAGGATGCCGAGGGTGAGGAAGATCCGCTGCCAGAAGGCGTTCATCTTCTTCAGGATCCCGGCGTTGACGACCGCGTTGTCGAAGGACAGCGAGATCTCCAGGACACAGAGGATCAGGACGATCCCGAAGGCCTCCCACCCCCACTGCCAGGCCGCGAAGGCGAGCCCGAGCGCCGTGACGGCCAACGACCAGCCGAAGGTCTTGAGGATCATGCCGCCGCCTTCACCGCGAGGACCGGGCAGCCGGCGTCCAGCAGGATCTGCTGTGCGGCGGAGCCCATGATCAGTTTGCCGACCGCGCTCCGCCGCCGGAGCCCGATCACCACCAGGGACACCTCGGCCCGCTCGGCCAGGGCGACGATCTCCTCGGCCGCGTCGCCGCCGAGCACCTGCCGGACGTCGAAGTCGACGCCGAGGGCGGCCAGGTCCTCGCGGACATGGGCCAGCTCGGGCTCCTGCGCGAACCGCGGGTCCACCAAGGCGTCGCCGCGCGAGGTGTTCAGCACCAGCAGCTTCTCCCCGCGCAGCCGGGCCTCGTCGATTCCGGCGCGCAGTGCCGCCTCACCCTCGGGCGAGGGGACGTATCCCACCAGGACGGTCATGCTCGGACTCCCTCTCGGGACAGGGGACGGGGGACGAACCGCCGGACCAGCGGCCAGAGGAGCACCAGGGCGATCACCGTGTAGACGGCGTAGGACACCGGCCCGCCCACCAGGCCCGACAGCTCGCCGCCGGACAGTTGCAGCGAGCGCCGGCCCTGGAGTTCGGCGCGCGGGCCCAGGATGACGCCGACGATCAGCGGCAGCACCGGCAGTCCGAACCGGCGCATCGCGAAGCCGAGGAGGCCCAGGATCAGCAGCAGGAACAGGTCCAGGGGCTGTGCGTTGACGGCGTAGGCGCCCATCGAGGCGAAGAACAGGATCCCCGCGTACAGATAGGGGCGCGGGATCCGCAGCAGCTTCGCCCAGGCCGGCGCGAGCGGCAGGTTCAGCAGGAGCAGCAGCAGGTTGCCGACGAACAGGCTGGCGATCAGCACCCACACCAGGCTCGACTCGCGCGCGAACAGCAGCGGGCCGGGCTGGATGCCGTACGACTGGAAGGCGGCGAGCATCACCGCGGCGGTCGCGTTGGTCGGCAGGCCGATGGCCAGCATCGGGACCAGGGTGCCCGCGGCGGAGGCGTTGTTCGCGGCCTCCGGGCCCGCGACGCCCTCGATGGCGCCCTTGCCGAACTCCTCGGGGTGCTTGGTCAGCCGCTTCTCGGTCGCGTACGACAGGAAGGTGGGGATCTCGGCGCCGCCGGCCGGCAGTGCGCCGAACGGGAAGCCGAACAGCGTGCCCCGCAGCCAGGGCTTCCACGACCGCTTCCAGTCGCTCTTTCCCAGCCAGGGCCGGCCGACCGGGATGATCTCGGCGGGTCTGCGCCGCAGATGCGCGGCCACCCACAGCGCCTCGCCGACGGCGAAGATGCCCACGGCGACGACGACCACGTCGATCCCGTCGGCGAGCTGGGGTATGCCCAGGGTCAGCCGCTGCTGCCCGGACACCGCGTCGATGCCCACCAGGCCGACGGTCAGGCCGAGCAGCAGGGAGACCAGGCCGCGCAGGCGGGAGGCGCCCAGGACGGACGTGACCGCGACGAACGACAGCAGCATCAGCGCGAAGTAGTCGGGCGCGCCCAGGCTGACCGCGAAGTCGACCACGAACGGGGTCACCAGGACCAGCAGCAGGGTGCCGATGGTGCCCGCCACGAACGAGCCGATCGCGGCGGTGGCCAGGGCCTGCGAGGCCCGGCCCGCCTTGGCCATCTTGTTGCCCTCGATGGCCGTCACCACCGAGGACGACTCCCCGGGGGTGTTCAGCAGGATGGAGGTGGTCGAGCCGCCGTACATGCCGCCGTAGAAGATGCCGGCGAACATGATGAACGCCTGGACCGGCTCCATGCCGTAGGTGACCGGGAGCAGCAGGGCCACGGTCATCGCCGGGCCGATGCCCGGCAGGACGCCGACGGCGGTGCCGATGACGACGCCGACCAGCGCCAGCAGCAGGTTCATGGGGGCGACGACGTCCGCGAAGCCCTGCATGAGGTTGTTCAGGTTGTCCATCACAGGATTCCTTGCAGGACACCGGCCGGGAGGTTCACACCGAGCCCGATCGCGAAGGCGTAGAACGTGGCGAGGGACAGCGTCACCGCGATCAGCAGATTGCGTACGTAGTGCCGGTTGCCGAGGGCGAAGGCCGTTCCCCAGAACAGCAGGGTTCCGCTGATCACCCAGCCGAGCGGCTCGATCAGCACCGCGTTCACCACGAACGCGCCGGTCAGCAGCAGTACCGTGCGCCAGTCGCTGCCCTGGGAGAGGTCGACGTCCTCGCCGGCCTCCGGCTCGCCGCGGCCGCCGCGGGCCACGTCGACGGCGTACAGGGCGGCGACCACCACCAGCAGGACGCCCAGGGCCAGCGGCACCGCGCGCGGTCCGACCGGGTCGGTGCCGCTGGTGATGTGCGGGATGCCGAGGCCGTCCACGATCACCGCCGTGCCCAGCAGGGCGAGGAACGCGCACATGCCGTACTGTGCGCGGTCCCCGCCCCGGGGCGGACGGGTCTCCCGCGTGGTCAGCTCGTCCGTCGCGGAGCTCATGCCAGCCCGAGCTCGGTCAGCAGGCTGGCGACGGACTTGTCCTGGTTCTTCAGGTAGGTGCCGAAGTCGTCACCGGTGACGAAGGCGTCGGTCCAGCCGCGCTTGGTCAGCTCGGCCTTCCACTGCTCGGAGTCGTGCATCTTCGTCATGGCGTCGATCCAGGTCTTCTTCTGCGCGTCGCTGATCCCCGGAGGGGCCACGATCCCGCGCCAGTTGGTGAAGACCAGGTCGATACCGGAATCCTTGAGGGTGGGGGCGTCCGCGACCGCCTCGATCGGCTTCTCGCTGGTCACCGCGAGGACCCGGACCTGGCCGGCCTCGATCTGGTCGAGGAACTCGCCGAACCCGCTGGCCCCGAAGGCGATCTTGTTGCCGAGGATGGCGGGCAGCAGCTCGCCGCCGCCGTCGTAGCCGACGTAGTTGACCTGCTTCGGCTCGATGCCCACGGCCTGCGCCAGCTGCATCGGCAGCAGGTGGTCGGGGCCGCCCGGCGAGGAGCCGCCGCCCACGGCCACCTTCTTCGGGTCGTTCTTCCACGCGGTGACCAGGTCGCCGATCGTCTTGTACGGGGAGTCCTTGGAGACGACGATCGCGCCGGCCTCCTCGATCAGCTTGGCGATCGGCGTGGTGTGGGTCAGCTTGGCGGACGACTTCGAGGTGTAGGCGGCACCGACGACACCCAGGCCCATCTGCATGGCCAGCTTTCCGTTGCCGTCCTCGTTCACCAGGCGCTGCAGGCCCACGGTGCCGCCGGCGCCGGGCAGGTTGTACACCTGGACCCCGGAGGCCACCTCGGAGTCCTGCATGACCTGGGCGACGGTCCGGGCGGTGGTGTCGTATCCGCTGCCCGGGGTGTTGGGCACCATCAGCCGCAGACCGCTGACGGGCTTGTCGCCGCCGCTTGCGGCGTCCTCCTTGTCCGCGGTGGCGCCGCAGGCACTGACGGCGAGCAACGACACGGTGGCAAGAGCGGAGAGAAACGCGGCTCTGCGAGATCTCATGGCTCATCTCTTTCGCTTGGGCGGGTCCGGCGCCATGATTGTGCGATCCCTCGGACACCCCGTCTGCCTTGTGTGACCATTGAAGGTTGAGTTCATTGTGGTCGTGACGTCCCGCCGCCCCACGCTCGCCGGTGAGCTGCTGGTACTCCAGCTCGCCATCGTGGTGGTCGTGCTGGTCGCGGTCGCCGCGGTCTCGCTGGCGCAGTCGAAGGCGACCTTCGACCGGGTCGAGGGACGCCGGGTCACCGCCCTGGCCGAGGAGCTGGCCGGAAATCCCCTGTTGCGCAGCCAGCTCGTCAGCCCCGCGCCCGCCGAGACCCTCGCGCCGCTGCTCCAGACCCGGCGGACCCAGTCGAACGTCTCCTCCGTCACGGTCGCCGACGCGTACGGCGAGATCGTCGCCGCCACCGACCCCACCCTGGTCGGCGCCCGGCTGCCGGTCGCCGGGCCCGAGGCGGCCCAGGGGCGCGGCTGGTCGGGGGAGCTGGCCGTGGACGGGGTGCGCGAGCTGGTGGCCCAGGTCCCGGTGCTCGGCGCCGACCCGGACCACCTCGGCGACCATCTCGGCACGGTCATGATCGGCCGGGTCTCCCCGACGGTCTGGCAGCGCCTCGGCGGGGCCTCGTCCTATCTGCTCGCCTACCTCGGCATCGCGAGCGTCCTCGGGGTGGCCGGCTCCTGGCTGCTGGCCCGGCGGATCAAGCGCCAGACCCTCGGCCTGGAACCGCGTGAGATCGCCGGCCTCGCCGAGCACCGCGAGGCCATGCTCTTCGGCCTCGCCGAGGGGGTGGTCGCCCTCGACCCGCAGCTGCGGCTCACCCTGGTCAACGAGGTCGGCCGCGGCCTGCTCGACCTCCCCGAGGACTGCGTCGGCAGCAGCCTCGCCGACCTGGGCATCGAGGGCAGGCTCTACGACGTCCTGGCCGGCACCGGCGCGGAACGCCGCGACGAGGTGGTGCTGCGCCGGGGCCGGGTGCTGGTGATGAACCGCATGGACGTCACCAAGGACGGCCGCCGCCTCGGCTCGGTCACCACCCTCCGGGACCGCACCGAACTCGCCCAGCTGGAGCGCGAGCTGGGCTCCTTCCGCAGCAGCACCGAGCTGCTGCGCGCCCAGGCCCACGAGTTCTCCAACCAGCTGCACACCATCTCCGGGCTCATCCAGATCGGCGAGCACGACGAGGTCGTCCGGTACGTCCGCGCCCTGCGCCGGCACCGGGAGTCGCTCGACCTGACCCTCACCAGCCGGGTCCGGGACCGGGCCGTCGCCGCCCTGCTCATGGCGAAGTCGGCGCTCGCGGCGGAGCGCAAGGTCCGGCTGCGGATCTCCGACCGCACGGCCCTGGACAAGCTGGAGCCCACCGACTCCGCGGACGTGGCGACCGTGCTCGGCAACCTCGTCGACAACGCCCTCGATGCGGCCGCGACGGCCGCCGGCGACCACGACGAGGCCTGGGTGGAGGTCGAACTGCGCCAGGACGCCTCCAGCGTGGAGATCGTCGTCCGGGACTCGGGGCCGGGGGTGGCCCCGGAGCTGGCGCAGGAGGTGTTCCTGCACGGCTTCACCACCAAGGCCGCGCAGGGCGGCGACCGGGGGATCGGGCTCGCGCTCACCCGGCTGGTGTGCACCCGCCGAGGTGGCGAGGTGTCGGTGTCCAACACGCAGGAAGGCGCCATGTTCATCGCCTGGATGTCCGTGGGCCGGCTGACCGGCCGGGAGCCGGAGGGAGTCCGATGATCGACGTGCTCGTGGTGGAGGACGACTTCATGGTGGCGCGGATCCACCGCGGGTTCGTCGACAGCGTCGACGGCTTCCGGGTCGTCGGCACGGCGAACTGCGGCGAGCAGGCGCTGACCGCCGCCGCCGAACTCCAGCCCGACCTGGTCCTGCTGGACCTCTATCTGCCGGACATGTTCGGCCTGGACGTCGTCCCCCGGCTGCGGACCGCGGGACACGACTGCGACGTCATGGTGATCAGCGCCGCCCGGGAGGCGGAGGCGGTACGGGGCGCCGTCCGGCAGGGCGTCGTCGACTATCTGCTGAAGCCCTTCGACGCCGCGGACCTCAGGGAGCGGCTGGAGCGCTACAGCTCCCGGCGCGGCGACCTGGCCGCCGGGACGGTCCGCGGCCAGGCCGACGTCGACCGGGCGCTCGGCCGGGTCGCGGCCCCGGCGGCGGCGCCCACGCTCCCGAAGGGCATGAGCGTGGAAACCTCGGAGCTGGTCGAACGCGCCCTGCGCACGGCCGACGGCACCCTGTCCGCGGCCGAGTGCGCGCTGCGGGTCGGCATCTCCCGCGTCAGCGCCCGCCGTTACCTGGAGCATCTGACGGTCACCGGCCGGGCGGTGGTGACCCTGCGGTACGGGCAGGCGGGGCGGCCCGAGCGGCGGTACCACTGGCAGCCGTCGTAGGCCGTGGGCCCCGGAGCGGATCGATGGAGTGGTTCTGCGCGCCGCTGACCGGTCGTTGGCGTGCGGCGGGAGATCGGCAGCGCAGACTGTCGGCGTTCTCGTGCGACGGCCTGGAGGGCGGACCGACATGTACTACCTGATCCTGGGGCTCGTGAGCCTCTACGCGGGGCTCCGGGTGCTCGCGCTGCGCCGCCGGCAGCTCACCGCGTCCGCCGGGCCGTCCCCCCAGCTGATCCTGAGACCCGCGGTGCTCGCCGTGGTCGCCGCGGTCGCCGTCGTGGGAGGCGCCTTCCTGCTGGCCGGCGGGGCCCTGCTGCTGGCCCGGGGGAGCTGAGCGGCGGGGCCCGGCACCGGCCTTTCCGCCAGGCATATTCACTGACGTGGGCATGCCTCGGTGGTGAGCTGGGTAAGGGACCGTCGGGAGGGGCGTCCTCCCGAGACGAGGCATCCCGACGACGAGTCCCGATGCACCCAGGAGGGCGTCATGAACCGACAGACCCGCGTTCGCGTCATCCGCCGGCCCGCGGCCCCCCGCGACATGCCGATCGACCGCCGGACCCCGTCGGGACGGCTGCTGCCCTACTGAGCGTCCGGCCCTCGGCCCGACGCCTGAAGTACGGCGGCCAGTTGCCGCAGCGGCTCCGCGCCCACGATCCGCAGGACGACGGTGTCCGCGCCGGCCGCCGCCAGGTCGCCGATCCCGGGCCGCTGCCCCTGCCGCGTCGCCGGAGACGGTGAAGACCTCCTCCCGCGGCCGGCCCAGCCAGGCGCCGTGGCCCTCGGTGTGGGGGGCGAGGGAGCGGGACACCTCGTCCGGGTCGTCGCCGACGCGGGCGAAGGCGAACACCGTCAGGGTGTGGCCGGGGCCCGCGCCGCCCTTGGTGGTGAGGGCGCGTACATGCTCCAGGTCGCGAGGGCCGTGGCCCTCGGCGATCAGGGTGCCGTCGGCGACCCGGCCGGACAGTTCCAGCGAACGGGGGCGCACCACGCCCGCGATCACGGGCGGGACGTCGGCCGGCGGATGCACCAACCGCACGCCGTCCAGGCGTACTTCACGTCCCGCCAGCTCCACGCGTTCCCCGCGCAGCAGCGCCCGCACGGAGGTGATCGTCTCCTCCAGCAGGGCCAGCGGGGAGCGGGCCGCGACGCCCGCCTGGGCCATCCACTCCTGTACCCCGTGTCCGATTCCGGCCACCAGCCGGCCCGGGAACACCCGTGCCAGGGTGGCCAGTTCCATGGCCAGCAGCGCGGGGCTGCGCAGCGGGGCGGGGGCGATGCCGATGCCGACCCGCAGGCGCGCGGTCGCGCCCAGGGCCACGGCGGCGGCCGACACCCCGGCGTTCCAGCCGAGGTCCTCCACCACCCACAGGTCGTCCGCCCCGAGGGCCTCGGCGGCCCGCGCGAACCCGGGCAGCCCCTGCGGGTCCCAGTCGCGGTCGTACATCACGCCGATCCGTACGTTCGTCATGGTTGCGGAACCTGTGCCTCGGTCGAGTGGGTGGTCGATGGGGCGTTGCCCGGCCGGCGCCGAGGCCCCGTCCGCCCGGTGGGCGGGGCCTCGGCGGGCGGACGGCGGGCGGGTCAGTCCGCGACCGGCCGGCCGCGGCCCCAGGCCCAGGCGAGGCGGTCGGCACCGGATCGGTTGGTGGTGGCCAGCCAGGGGCGGTCCGGGTCGCCGACGAGCTTCTGGAGCGAGTACGTGTCGTCGGTGCGCAGCCCCGGCCAGTACACCGAGCCCATCTTCAGCTCGCGGAAGGTGTCGGTGACGGCCTGGACGTAGTTGACGTAGTTGTCGTCCGGCGTCTTCACGTTGTAGTCCAGGCCGGTCGTCATCGGCGCGCCGAACTCGTCCGCGACGGTCCGGCCGGCGCAGTCGCCGATGCGGACCTTGAGGTCGGCCACCCACTCGTCGTAGGTGGCGTACGACTTCCAGAAGCCGTAGTGGTGCAGGGACAGGTAGGTGCCCTTCAGGCGGGGGTCGGCGCAGACCGAGGTGACGTGGTCGTTGTAGCCGGCGCCGCTGACGAAGACCCGGTCGCGCGGGACCTTCGGGTACGTCGACAGCCACTTCGCGGCGATGTCGGCCCACTCGGTGTCCGTGTAGCCGTGCGGTTCGTTCATCGGCTCGAAGTAGACGTGCCGGTCGTTCTTGTACGCCTTCACGACGGTGTCCCACATCGGCCAGTAGGCGGCCTCGTCGTCGATGAAGCCGTCCTTGCGGGCGCCGGTGCCCTCCCAGTAGGACAGGATGACCTTGAAGCCCCGGTCGGAGGCCGCGTCGACGACCGCGCGGTACGACTTCCAGTACGTGCCGTCGACCGTGTACGGGTTGATGGGCAGCCGGACCGTGTCGGCGCCGAGGTTCGCGCGGAACGCCGAGATGATCCGGTCGGCCTTGGTGTAGGTCTGCCGGTAGGTGTCGGAGGTCGACAGACCGGACAGCTGGAGGAGGTCGTCGGCGAAGTTGTCCCGCGGATCGGCCCAGTTGACGCCCTTGAACGAGGTCGGGTCGAGGGCCGGGGCGGCCGCGGCCGGGGAGGCGGTCGCGGGGGTGGCGGCGAGCGTGCTGCCGCTGATCGCGGCGACGGCGACCGCGACGAGCGCGGCGCGCAGCCGGGGGGAGACGGAGGAGGCTCGGGTGGGGGTCTTGCGCATCGACGTGCCCTTTCGGAAACGATGTTTGCGTAAACATCGCGCCCCGCGGTGGCTGATGTTTACGTAAACATGGCGGCGCCGGAATCGTGGCACCCGGCCAGGTGATCGTCAAGGTTTCGGGCACGTAACGTTCGGGGGCCGAGGGGCAGTTGCGCATCGCGGGACGGCGGCGGGCGGGCGGCGGGACCGTGTCGGGACGGCGGCGGGGCGGCCTGGACCGGCCGCCGCCGCCCCCGGAGCGGGCAAAAGCCCCCGCCGCCGGCCGACGGGCTCAGGTGGCCAGCGGGTTCAGGATCAGGGGGGCGATCCTGCCCTCCAGCATGGCGCCCAGGCCCTGGGCGGCGCAGATGTCGGGCCGCTCGGCGATGTGCACCGGCATACCGGTGGCCTGACGCAGCATGTGGTCGAAGCCGGGCAGCAGCGCGGAGCCGCCGACCATCATGATCCCCCGGTCGGCGAGGTCGGCGACCAGGTCCGGCGGGCAGTCCCGCAGCACCCGCCCGATGCCGTCCAGCACGGCCGTGAGCGGCGTCTCGATGGCGTCCCGCACGGCCGCCGTGTCGACCCGGACCGAACGGGCCAGACCGGTGGCCACGTCCCGCCCGTGGATCTCGGTGACATCCGGGCCGTACGGGGTGAGGCCGTTGCCGGAGAGGGCGAGCTGGAGCGGCCGAACCGACTGGCTGGGCAGCATCAGCTCGTGCTCGTGCCGCAGATGCTGGACGATCGCGTGGTCCACCGCCTCCCCGCCGACCGGGACGCGCTCGGCGGTCACGATCGACCCCAGGGAGAGCACGGCGACCTGGGTCGCGGCCGCCCCGCACACCATGACCATGGTGGCTTCCGGCTGCTCCACGGGCAGTCCGCAGCCGACGGCGGCGGCGATCAGGGTGTCGACGAGTTCCACCCGCCGGGCGCCCAGGCCGACCAGCGTCTCGATCGTCGCGCGCTGGGCGAGCGGGCCGGCGTCGTGCGGGGTGCAGGCGGCGGCGCGCAGGAACGGCTTGCGGCGCAGCTGGCGGCGGATCTTGTCGCCGAGCAGATGGCGCAGCATGCGCTGGGCCATGTCGATGTCGACGACCGTGCCGCCGGAGACCGGGCGCATCACGCGGATGTAGTGCGGGGTGCGGCCGGTCATCTTCTCGGCGAACTCACCGACCGCGATCAGCGCCCCGGTACGGGTGTTCACGGCGGCGACGGACGGCTGGTCGACGAGGAGCCCGGCCCCCTTCACGAACACCCGGGTCCGCGCCGCACCGAGGTCGACGGCGAAGTGGCAGCGGCGCAGCTGGTCCAGACTGGCGGTCATGGCAGGTCCTCCCGAGAGCGCAGACCGTGGCGGCCGCCGGGCGGGCGGGCCTCGTGCCGGTGGGGCCGCCGGGCGGTCGGCCTCCTTCGCATCGTGCGGGGGCGGGGAGGGGGCCGCCTTTTCAGGTGGGCCGGGCGGGGAGCGGCCGAATGGGGGTTCTTCTGCCGCATGTCCGAGATGTGCTCCGGATAAAGGGCGGGCGGAGGTGCTAGAGGGGCCCGCCCGCCGACCCGCGCCGCAGGCCTGGGCCGGACCGCCGCAGGCCTGGGCCGGACACGATCTAGAGCGCGCGGGCCGACTCCAGTACGGGCGTGAGCGACGACACGGTGAGCTCGCAGCCCGCCTCACGCAGCCGCTGTCCGACCGTGGGATTGCGGGCCAGACCGATGAACCGCAGCCCCACCTGCTGGGCGGCGGTCAACTCGGCCAGCGTGGAACCGATCAGGACGCCGGTGCGGGCCGGGGTGCCGTGCGGGCGCAGGGCGCGCAGCAGACAGTCCGGGTCCGGCATCAGCCGGGCGAGGTCGTCGGCGCGGCCGTGCGTCCCGGCGAGCAGCGGCAGCCGGTAGGACTCCAGATACCGGTGGACGGCCCGCTCGCCCACATCCGTGACGACCCCGACCCGGCGCCCGGAGCCGTGCAGCGCGCGGACCAGGGCGGCGGAGTGATGGGTGGCCGGGGCGTCCGGTACGGCGCGCAGCTCCAGGCCGTCGAGCCGGTCCCGCAGCAGCGGGCCGAGCCGGTCGTGGGCGAAGGCCCGCAGCACGTCCAGCGGGTGCACGAACAGCTCCCGCGCCGCGTTCCGGTCGCCCGCCGGACGGCCGGCCAGGGATTCCTCGGGGTCGCGGTGCTCGGCGACCAGCGCCAGCAGGTCCAGGGCGGCCTCCCGGGCGGCCGTCGCCGGGAACAGCCGGGTCAGCGGGCCGTCGAAGCCGAGCAGGACGGTCTCCGCGTCGGCCAGCAGCTCCGACAGCGGGCGGGCGGCGGCGCCCGGCCGGGGGACCTCCGGCGGCGGGGCGTGCTCCGGCGCGAGCGTGGCCGTGCACGTCACCTCGACACCCGGGACCGGCCAGCGGCCCAGCTGGGCGTTGACGGCCCGCTGCGCGCCCGCCGGGCGGCGCGGGGAGTGGTGCCGGGTGATCCGCGCACCGGCCTCCGCCACATGGGCCAGCAGCCGTGCCGCCACCCCGGTGACCTCCGCCCGCACGAACGCCACCGGGTCGGCGACCCGCCAGGTCAGCTCCACGGCGGCCGTGAACGCGCCCTTGCCGGAGCTGGGCAGGGAGATCCGGTGGACCGCGTGGTGCGGGGTGAGGTCGACCTCGTAGTAGCTGGCCGGGCGGTGCGGGCCGCCGCCGTACGGCTGGGCCGGGTCGAGGAGCGTGAGCGGGACGTCGGGCCGGGTGTGCACGAGCGCCGTCCGGCCGGGCGCGGGCACACCGAGCTGACGCAGGTCCCGGGTGATCAGGGGCCCGCGGACCAGATCACGGTCCGCCGCCGGCGTGGGCGGCAGCGGGCAGTACCAGGCGACGGGCGGGGCGTCCGGGCCGTCGCCGTACAGCGGGTGGAAGCGGTGCGGTCCCGCGGCGGCGGAACTGCCGGCGAAGGCCTCGAAGAGGGCGGGCGGGACGGTGAGCAGGACGGGCGCGGGGCTCTCGGGGGGGTCGGCGAAGGTGCCGGAGCCGTCCCGGAACGTCACCCGCAGCCGCGGCGGATCGGCCAGTGCGGCCAGCGGGCCGGGCAGCCAGCGCAGGGCCGCCGCCAGCACCGGCAGGAGATAGGCGTCGGGGGCGAACTCGACGACGTACCCGTCCCTGCGGACCCGCGTCTCGTACTGCTGCGGCGTGAGATCGCCCCGGGTGAGGACCTCGTGGACGGCGTACTCGAGGGTGATCCGGGACTCGGGACGGGCGGTGAGGTCGGTGGCGGTCTCGAAGAGCAGGGCGGGGGCCGGTGCGGGGGCGGCGGGGCGGTCGGCCTCGAGACGGTCCCGGAGATCGCGCAGCCGGGCGCGGGTCGCCTCGGCGGCGGGGCCGGGGACGCCGTCGAGGGGGTCGCCGTGGAAGAGGCCGAGGGCCTCGGACGGCCTGCCCTGGGCGAGGGCCTCCTCGCAGGCGACGGCGTCGATCTGGATGCCGGGCGCGTGCAGGGCGTAGCCGTCGGACAGGGACGCCACGGTGCCGGGGCCCAGCAGGTCGGCCAGTTCCCCGGCCGACAGGTCGACGAGGTGGGCGGACTCGGGGTCGTGCGGCTGTTCCCCGAGGCCGGTGGCCAGTTGGTCGTAGGTCATACGGCGGCCGGGCCGGTGGACCAGCATGCACAGCAGGGCCTGGGCCTGCGGGGAGGGCAGGGGCAGGGACTCCTCGGCGCGCCCGACGCGCAGGGGGCCGAGCATCCGGACGCGCAGGGGGCCGGGGTCGTGGTCCGCCAGCAGTCCGGTGTTCAGGCCGCCCTGCTCGACCAGCGTCTCGCGGACCTTCGCACCCGTCCCCGGCAGCCTGACGGCCAGCCGGTTCAGCAGCCGGCGGAGGGTGTCCCGGTCGGCCGCCGCACTCCGGTTCCGGGACCTTCGGCCCAGCGCGAACCGGCTGAGGACGACGGTGCCGTCCGGCCGCAGCAGCAGGCCGTCCTCGCCGTCCTGGCCGCGCACCAACTCCCGCAGGTGCAGGGCCCGCAGCCCGGCGTCGACGCCCGTGGCCAGCTGGACGAACACCGGCACGGACACGCCGGGTCCGCTTCCGTCGAGCAGCTCGTTCAGCGTCACCCCGTCCATGAACTCGGCGACCAGATACGGGGTGTCGCCCGCCACGCCGTGGTCCAGCACCCGCACCACATGCGGATCGTCGATACCGGCCAGCGCCTTAGCCTCCCGCAGGAACCGTTCCTGCGGCGCCGGCTGCTCCGGGTACAGGTGGACGACCACGGGCTCGTCGGTGCGCACGTCCAGCGCCTGCCACACCCGGTGTCCGGGCCCGCGCCGCGTCAGCAGCCGGTAGCGCCCCGCGAACAGTTGCGGGTCCGGCTCCGGTGCGCCGCCCAGCCTTCGTACGGTCTCCTCGCTCACCGTCGCGAAGGCCGGGCCGCGTTCCTCGCCCCCGCCGCCGCCCGGCTCCGCGCGGAACTCGCCCGCCGTCAGGCCCGCGCGGGCGTCGATCAGGCCGCCCACCCGGTCGAGGAGTTCACGGGTGCGGCCGCGGGCCGTGCGGGGCAGTGTGCGCAGGAGGAGTTCGCGGACGCCGGGACGGAAGTCGTACGAGCCGGGCGGGCCGGGGACCGCCGTGAGCATGCCGCTGAGGATGACCTCGGCGAGATGCTGCGGACGCGGATCGCGTTCCACGGCACGCTGCACGAGCCGCATCACCGGGACGGAGGGCAGGGCGAGGGCCAGGTGTCCGGCGAGCCGGAACGCCTCCGGGGACGCCGTCGCCCGGAAGCGCAGCACCAGGTCCTGGGCCGGGAGCGCGGCCGGGGCACCGGGCGGCGCCGGGGCCGGCGCGGGCGGCAGCCAGGCCGCCGCGCCCGGAGCACGGCCGCCGCCCGGCAGCGCCACCAGCGCCGCCCAGTTGGCCAGCCACGGCGCCCCCGGCTCCAGCACGGGCAGCGGGAGCGCACCGGGCGGCGCCGGCGCGGCCTCCGGGTCGTACGGGGTGAACGTCAGGGTGGAGAGCGGGGCCGCCGCCCCGGGGGCCAGCAGCACGCCCGGCAGCGCCGGCAGCGCCGTCGTGGTCCACAGGTGTTCCGGCAGCGGCTGGACGACGGCCAGCGGCATCCGGGCCGCCCAGTGCCGCAGGGTGCCGTACCAGCGGGTGCCCGCGGGGCCGGCGCGCCACTGCGGGCCCGTGCAGTCGCTGACGACCAGCGTGAGGGTGCGGCCGTCCGCCGGGTCGGGGACGTGCCGTGCCCGGCCGTCGGGTGTCGCCGTGTGCAGGGTGACGGTGCGGAAGACGCCCGACTGGGCCAGCACGGTGTGCAGTTCACGGATCAGGGGGCGCCAGACGGGCATGGTCGGGCCCGTGTCGTGGACCAGGTTGAGCCGCAGCCAGCGGTCGTGGGCCGGGCGGAACACGGGCAGCCAGACGTCGGGATGCGCGCCCAGCCGGGCGATGCGGTCGGCGGTCGCCCGCTCGTCCAGGAGCCGGGCGCGCGCCGACGGCACCGTGCGCTTCAGCGGACGCAGGGCCCGCTGGAGGGCGAGCGGGCGGGGCAGCATGGGGGGCGCGGGTGCGAGGAGCGGAGAACCGGCACCGGCGCCTGACTCCCCGTGGCCCGTGCCGGGCTCGGTGCGCGCCGGCAGGTGGAGCGGGACGCGGTCCGCGGGCGCGGCGGGCGGTGTGCGGGGCGCGGCGGGCGGCGCCTCGGGAACGGCCGGGCGCGGCGTCGCCGCCGCCGGCTCCGTACGCCCCTCGGGAGGCGTCTCCTCCCGGTCCTCCGACAGGCCCGCCAGCCACAGCAGTTCCGCCAGTTCGCGTGCCGTCGGCGGGGTGTCCGTCGCGGCCGCCAGCAGGGCGGTCAGCCGCTCCAGTGCGGCGCTGTCACCGGCCCCGGTCCCCTCCGTGGCCATCAGAAGCCGTCGCCGTCCGCCGTCGCGCTC
The DNA here is from genome assembly GCF_014648915.1 of Streptomyces phaeofaciens. Taxonomy (GTDB): domain Bacteria; phylum Actinomycetota; class Actinomycetes; order Streptomycetales; family Streptomycetaceae; genus Streptomyces; species Streptomyces phaeofaciens. The sequence goes on from NZ_BMSA01000022.1 coordinate 65,594, forward strand.
AGATACGGCATCAGCTGCTCGGCCAGCGCGTCGCGGGAGTCCGCGTCGAGACCGGCGACCCCGGTCAGGTAGAGGGCGTTGAGCAGCTGGTCGGTGGCGAGTTCGCCGTCGGCGGCACGGGCGAGGAAGCGCCCGATGAGGTGTTCCGCCTCGCCGGCCGGGGTGTCGAGATGGGCGCGGACGATGTCGGTGAGCTGCTCGCGGTCGGGGCGGCGCAGCTTGAGGCGGACGCAGCGGCGCAGGAACGCGGGCGGGAACTCGCGCTCGCCGTTGCTGGTGAGGACGACGAACGGGAAGGCACGGCAGCGGACCCGGCCCCGGGTGACGGTGACCGGGGTGTCGGTGCCGTCGGCGAGGACCTCGGCGGTGGTGCCGTCGGCCGAGTGGCGGGCGGCGCGCATGAGTTCGGGGATCTCGTACTGGCCCTCCTCCAGCACGTTCAGCAGGTCGTTGGGCAGGTCGAGGTCGCTCTTGTCGATCTCGTCGACCAGCAGGGCGCGCGGGCGTTCGTGGGGGAGCAGGGCGGTGCCGAGCGGGCCGAGCCGCAGATGGTCCTCGACGCCGCCCCGCAGGCCGGTGTCCGTCCCGGTCCGGGCCGCCTGGCGGGCGGCGTAGAGGCGGGACAGCGGGTCGTACTGGTAGAGCCCGTCGGCCAGGGTGGAGCGGCTGGTGATGTTCCAGCGCAGGACCGGGCCCAGGCCCAGCTCGCGGGCGACGGCGTACGCCAGGGAGGACTTGCCGGTGCCGGGCGGGCCGGTGACCAGCAGCGGGCGGCGCAGCACGAGCGCCGCGTTGACCAGTTGCACGCTCTCCGGGGTGGCGACGTACGTCCTGGCGCGGTGCACGCGGTCGGGGGAGACGGCGGCCCCGTCGTCGGCGTCCCGGGGCGCGGGCAGGACGGGTTCGCCGTCGAACGCCCGCCAGGGCGGCGGCGGGGGCAGTCGGTCGATGCCGTCGTGCGGCTCGCTGTCACTGTTGCCGGTGTAGACGGACCAGTCGGGCATGGTTCTCCGAACCTCTGGCGGGCGGTGGGGCGGTCGGGCCGGTCAGGCCACGGGGGAGTGGGCGGCGGCGGGCGCGGGGGCGCCGTGCGGGTCGGTGAAGACCCGCGGGTCGTCCCACAGCAGCTGGATGTCGCGCGCCCAGTGGCCCTCCTCCGCCTCCGCCTCCTCGCGCAGCGCCAGGATCCGGCGCGGCAGTTCGGCGGGCGGGACACCGGCGACACAGGCGTCCAGCTCGTCGAGGAACGACTTGCCCGCGCAGCCGTCCCCGCCCGCGCACGCCTCCTCGGTGCCGTTCGCGCAGCCGCCCCGGGACCAGACGACCAGCGGCGCGGGTGCGGTGAGCGTGACGTCGAAGTGCGGGCGGGTGCCGGGCGCCGCCGGGGCGGTGGCGAAGCCCGCGAGACAGGCGTCGGGCTTGCGCAGCCGCATGCGGAGCCGGGGCGGTTCCTCCGGGCTGCCGCACTCGACGCGCAGGACGCGGGCGCCCGGCACGGAGTCCAGGCGTCTCCAGGCGCGGGTCAGCTGGTGCCGGGCGCCGGCCCGGCGCCGGGCCTGGTCGGTGACGACCAGCGGGTACACCGAGCCGAGCGGGGTGTCGTCGTCGGGGGCGCTGGCCCAGCGGTCGACGGGCAGGTCGATCCAGTCGCGCGGCAGCGCGAAGGCGATCAGCTCGTCGGAGCCGGGCGTCAGATAGCGGAAGGCGGCCTCGATCCGGTCCTGGACGTAGGCCCGCAGCCGGGCCCGCGGGACGGTGTCGGAGCCGACCGGGTGCCGGCGCCCGCCGCTGTACGCGGACACCTCGACGCGGACCTGCCCGTCGCCCGCGCCGCTGTGCTGGAGGTCGACCAGGATCGGCGACCAGTCGGGGGCGGGCGCCGCCTCGGCGGGCGCGTGGAGCAGCGCCTGGAGCCGGTCCGCGAACCGGGCGACGGTCGCCGCCGCGTCCGCCCCGTCGATCTCGCAGAGCACGAACAGGGCCGCCGACCACAGCGAGTCGAACCCCTCCTCGGGCGCGGGCGGGTCCAGGGGCCCGGCGGCGGCGCCGTAGAGGCGTACGGGGTCGCAGTCCAGGCCGGCGTGCACGGCGCGCTCGACGAGGCCGCGCAGCCGGGCGCGGTCGGCCGAGCGGTGGTCGGAGGTGGGGACCAGGCCCTCCAGGCCGGGCCAGTGCCGGGCCATGACCTCGGTGGGCATCATCCGCCCGTTGTTCACCCCGGGGTCGCCGGCCGCCGCCGTGACCATGCCGACCACCTCGCCGGTGTCGACCAGGGTGACCGCGGCGCCGCTGAACCCGGGGGCGAGCGGCCGGCCGCCGGGCTGCCAGGCCTCCAGCTGGATCCACTCGCGGCTGAGCAGCTGGGTGGCGGTGATCCGGTACTCGGCGAGGGTGCCCTCGTCGAAGCCGACCGGGAAGCCGTAGACGAGGAGTTTGCGGGGCCGGTCGGGACGGTCGGTGTGCGCCGCGTCGACGGGCGCGAGCGCGGCCGGGGCGATCGGCACCTCCCGGGCGAGCTCCAGGACGGCGAGGTCGCCCGGGTCGGTGACACCGCCGCGCCAGCCGCCGTCGGCGACCACCCGGGCCGGTACGGCGTCGCAGCCGGGGCGCTCGGGGAAGGTGACCGTCAGCGTGTCCTGCGGGGCTCCGCTCACCACATGGGCGCAGGTCAGCACCTTGCGCGGGGTGATGAGGAAGCCCGCCCCGGCGATCCGGCCGGCGGTCTCGATCCGGGCGTGCCACTCGGCGCTGATCATGACGCGGCTGCGGGCCCCGGCCCCTGAGCGGCGGGTACGGCCGGGGCGGGTACGGCGGCGGGGGCGGCCGCGGCGGGTGCGGTGCCGGGCGCGGCGGCGGACGGCGACCAGGTCAGCCGCACCACGAGATGGCCCTCGGCCGTGCCCTTGGCGATGATCGCGCCGGTCTCCGCGGAGAGTTTCACCCCGAACTCGATCTCCACCCCGTCCGGCCGTAACGAGCCGTCGCGGAACACCCGCAGCGCGGACTCGGCGGCCGTGCGCACGCTCTCCAGGGCGCCCTCGAAGGTACGGGCCGCCTGGACCGTACCGTCGCCGCGGGCCACCAGCCGGGAGCCGGGCCGCCCCTCCGTGACCGCTTCGACGGCGACCACGGCCCCGTCGTCGGTCCTGAACTCCACCAGTCCTTCCACGGTTCCCCCGTCGTCCCTTCCGTACGGTCCTGCGGCTCTGTGCATCCCCATTGTCACGGACGGTACTACGGACGGCACTTGGGGCTGTCCCGTTTCTTCCGCCGTTCTCACGGGGCCGGACGGTCCGTCGTGCGGATCACCCCCAGTTCGGCCAAGTCCTGGGGCCGGATGCGGAGTCGGTCCGCCGTCGTCGCCACCTCCTCCGGGGGACGCTTGAGGATCGCGGCGGCGAGTTCGGGCGCGATGACGGAGAAGTAGCTGTCCGGCACGGCCCAGGTGCGGCCGGGCGCGGCGAGCGCCAGCGCGCCCCCGGAGCCGCCCTCGCCGATCACCAGCGTGGTCAGGGGCGTCCGGGCGGTGGCGACCGCGCCGAACAGCTCGGCGATCGCCGCGCCCGCCCCCTGCCGTTCCGCCGCCGCGTCGTTGGCCGCGCCCGGGGTGTCCACCAGGGTCAGCACCGGGATCCCGAGCCGGTCCGCGAGCCGGATCAGCCGGGTGGCCGTGCGGTATCCGGCGGGCCGGGTCGCCGTACCGGTCTGCGCGGCGTAGGCGACGGTACGGCCCCGGTGCGTGCCGAAGCCGCAGAGCATGCCGTCGGGGTCGGTGCCGCCGCACCGGTCGCCGGAGATCGCGAGGCGGTCGGTGAAGTAGGCGTCCAGGTAGCGTGCGGCACGCGGCCGCCGTGCCGCCCGGGCCCGGCGCACCGCGTCCCAGCCGGAGGCCGGGAGGTCCGTCGCGCCGAGTGCCCGGGGGACCGGGGCGGGCTCGTGCGAGGGTCCGGTCAGCAGCCGCAGCCACCGGCCCAGCGTCGCCCGCAGCTCCCGCGGGGGGACGACCGCGTCCGCCGAACCCGCGGCGACCTGCGCCTCGGCGGTGTAGGCGGCCGGGTCGGCGTCCGCCGGGCGCACCCGTGACCCGGCGAAGCCGACCTGGGCACCGGGCAGCGCGAGGACCACGTCGGCGCCCGCGCCCAGGGTGGCCCAGCCGCCGCCGGTCGTCGGGTCCCGCAGAACCGCGATCTGCGGCAGCCCGGCCTCCCGGGTGAGCGCGGACTGCCGTGCCACCCGCTGGAGCTGGGTGAGCGCGAGCATGCCCTCCTGCATCCGGCTGCCGCCCGTCGCGATCAACGGCACGACCGGCAGCCGGTGTTCACGGGCGTGGGTGTAGGCGGCCTCCAGCCGGTCGCCGGTGCCCTGGCCCAGCGAGCCGCCGAGGAAGCCGAACTCGAAGGCGATCAGCACGGCGGGGGTGCCCTCGACGCTCGCGACGGCGCAGACCACGGACTCCGACTCGCCGGTGCGCTCGGCGGCGCGGGCCCGGGAAGCGTCGTAGCCGGGCCAGCCGAGCGGGCCGTCGGGCGCGGAGTCCCGCCGCGGCCAGGGGAGTTCGGTGCAGGAGTCGGCGACCAGGGCGAGGGTCTCGCGGGCGCTCGCGCGTGCGGTCACGACGGCAGCGCCCGCTTCATGATCTTCCCCATGTCGTTGCGGGGGAGGGCGTCCAGGTAGCGGACCGCACGGGGGCGCTTGTGCGGGGCGAGCCGCCGGGAGACGTGATCCGCCAGCTCGGCCTCGCCGGGCGGCGCCTCGGGATCCGCCGGCACCACCCAGGCCACGATCCGCTCCCCGAGGTCCGCGTCCGGCTCTCCGGTGACGGCGGCCTCCGCCACCCCCGGATGCTCCAGCAGCGCGTTCTCGATCTCACCGGCCCCGATCTTGTAGCCGCCGCTCTTGATGAGGTCGGTGGCCTTGCGGCCGACGATCCGCACGGCGCCGTCGGGATCGCGCACGGCCACGTCCCCGGTGCGGAACCAGCCGTCGGCGGTGAAGGCGGCGGCGGTGGCGTCGGGCCGGTTGAGGTACTCGGTGAACAGGTTCGGGCCCCGCACCTGGATCTCGCCGACGCTCTCCCCGTCGAGGGCGGCGACGACCGAGCCGTCCTCCTCGACCAGCCGCAGCTCCACACCCGGCAGCGGCACCCCGACGATGCCCGCCCGGGCCTCGCCGTCGGCGCGCACGGAGGTGTTCATCAGGGTCTCCGTCATGCCGTACCGCTCGATCACCCGCCGTCCGGTGGCCGCCGCGATCCGCTCGTGGTCGTGGACGGGGAGCGCGGCCGAACCGGACACCAGCAGCCGGGCCCCGGCGAGCGCCTTGGCCAGCTCCGGCTCGGCGGGCAGCGCCTCGGCGACGCGGTGGTACATCGTCGGCACCCCGAACAGCATGGTCGCGCCGTCGTTCAGCTCCCGTGCGACGCCCTCGGTGGAGAACCGTCCGAGGTGGCGGACGGACCCGCCCCGGCGCAGCGGCCCGAGGACGCCCAGCACCAGCCCGTGCACATGGAACAGCGGCAGGCCGTGCACGAGGATGTCGTCACCGGTCCACCGCCAGGCGTCGGCGAGCGCGTCCAGGGTCGTGGCGATCGCCCGGCGGGGGATGACCGCGCCCTTCGGCGGGCCGGTGGTGCCGGAGGTGTACACGACGAGTGCGGGATCCTCGTCGCCCACCGGTTCCCCGGAAGGCGCCCCGACGCCGTGCACATCGACGTCGATCCGCTCGATCCCGGCCGCCGCGGCGGGCAGTTCGTCCCCCGGGGCCGCCAGCAGCAGCTCCGGGGCGCTGTCCCCCAGGATGTGCCCGAGTTCCTTCTCGCCCGACTTCGGGTTGAGCGGCACGGCGGCCGCCCCGGCGAGCAGCACGCCCACCACCGCGACGGCGGTCTCCAGCGAGGGCGTCGCCCACACCGCGACCCTCCCGGACCCCCGCACCCGCTCCCCGACGGCCCCGGCCGCCGCCGCGAGCTGCGCATACGTCAGAGACCGGGCCCCGAACCGCAGCGCGACGCGCCCGGACGGATCATCGGCCAGGGCCGGGAAGAGAGAGGACACGCGCACTCCTAGGCTCATCGGTGACGACAGAGGCCTACCTACCCTGCCCTGTCCCCGGGCCATCGCCTCCACCACGTGGGCCACCCCACAGCGGGCGTCCGGCGAGGGTTAGCCTTCGAAGATCCTATGATCGGACCGCCGTACGGAACTGGAGCCCGCCGTGCCCCGCATCGCCCTCGTCACCTGCCGGCCCGGCCCCGAGGTCTCCGTCGACCGTGATCTGCCGGGGCTGGCCGGAGCGCTGCGGGAGGCCGGGGCGGACGCGCGGGCGGTGGCGTGGGACGACCCGGACACCGACTGGGCCGGCTTCGACCTCGCCGTGATCCGCTCGACCTGGGACTACAGCTGGCGGGCCGCCGAGTTCCTCGCCTGGGCGCGCCGGACCGGCGCGGTGACCCGGCTGGCGAACCCGGCCGAGGTCGTGGCCTGGAACGCCGACAAGCGGTACCTCGGCGAGCTGGCCGCGGCCGGTGTGCCCACCGTCCCGACCCGCTACCTCGCGCCGGGCGAGCCGGCCGAGCTGCCCGACGGCGAGTACGTGGTCAAGCCGGCCTCCGGGGCCGGCGCCCGCTTCGCCGCCCGCTACACCCCCGACGAGCACGACACCGCCGTACGGCAGCTCGCGCGCATGCACGAGGAGGGCTTCACCGCGATGGTGCAGCCCTATGTGCGGGGCATCGACAGCAGCGGGGAGCGGGCGTTGCAGTTCTTCGGCGGGCGGCTGCTGCACGCCAGCCGCAAGGGCGCCGTCCTCGCCCCCGGCACGCCGTACGACGCGCGCAAGACGGCCCACCCGGGCCTGACCCCCTGGCGGCCGACGGACACCGAACTGGCGGTGGCGCAGCGGGCGCTGGCGGCCGTCCCCGACGCACCCGAACTGCTGTACGCGCGCGTGGACCTGGTGGACGACGAGGAGGGCCGCCCCCAGGTGATGGAACTGGAACTGGTCGAACCCAACCTGTTCCTGTCCCTGCACACCGGGTCGGTGGCCGGGGTGGTCGAGGGGATCCTCGACGCGGCCCGCCGTTGACGGCCGTCCGCGTCGAGGGCTGGTCGGTGGTCGGCGGTCCGACGGCCGTCCTCGTCGACGGAGTCCTCAGCGCGGCCCGTCGTGGACGGCCGTCCGCTGGAGCAGTCCCCAGGTGAACTCGGCGACCACCTCCCGCCGTACCCCCGCCGCGTCCGGCGCGGTGAAGGCGAGGCCCCAGCGGGTGGGGGCGCTGCCCTCCAGGGGGCGGGCCGGCGCGAAGGCCTGGGCGGCCTCGTCGACCGTGCAGGACCAGGGGACGAGGTCCTCCAGCGTGCGCAGGTCGGGGGCTTTGGCGTCCGGGGCGCGGACCAGCCACTCGTTCCAGACGGTGTTGGCGGGGGTGAGCAGCACCTCGAAGCGCAGCGTGGGCCAGAGCGGCAGCGGCCATCGCCAGGCCTCGCAGTCGAGGTCGCCGATCCGGCGGGCGGTTCTGGACTCGGGTTCACCGAGGACGGAACGGTAGCGGGCGAGGGCGCCGCGGGTGTGCGGCGAGTGGACCATGGCCTGCCAGCGCTTGTTGGCCTCCCGCATCTGCGCGAGCGAGACGCCGAGCCCGTGGCGGGCGTCCTCGACCAGATCGGGTGCGTGGTCGGCCATGCGGCGCAGCAGCACCAGCTGGAAGTCGAGCAGGGAGAAGGAGCCGGCGAGGCGTTTCTGGGTCGGCATGCGCCCCATCCTGGCCTACCGCGCGTTTCACGACCATTGCCCGGCGCAGGCCGATGTGACTAGCCTGTGTTCGTCATGCCGATCGCCTGTTGAAATATCGAACACAGGCCGACGAACAGGGAGGGGGCCGGTCGTGGGACGCCTCGTACCAGCTGTGACCCGAGCTCTCGACATTCTCGAGCTCTTCCTCGACGGGGACGGGACGCTCTCCGCCCCCGACATAGTGCGCCGTCTGCAACTCCCGCGCACCACCGTGCACGAACTGGTCACCACGCTCTCCGCCCGCTCGTACATCGTCCCCGTGCCCGGACAGCCCGGACGCTACCGCCTCGGCGTCCGCCCGTACCAGCTCGGCAGCCGGTACGCGGAGCAGCTCGACCTCGCCGCCGAGGGTCAGCAGGTCGCCCGCACTGTCGCCGAGACGTGTGACGAGACGGTCCACGTGGCGATCCTCGAGGGCACCGACGTCATCTACATCGCCAAGGTCGACTCCACGCACGCGGTGCGGATGGTCTCGGCCGCCGGCCGCCGGCTCCCCGCCCACTGCACCTCCGTCGGCAAGATGCTGCTCGCCTCCCTCCCGGACCAGGAGCTGACCGCGCGCATCCCCGACGACGCCGAGCTCGTCCGCATGACCCCGAACAGCATCACCGACCCCGGTGCGCTGCGCGAGGCCCTGGCGGAGATCCGGGAGCGCGGCGTCGCCGTCGAGAGCCGTGAGTCCAACCCGGACGTCAGCTGTGTGGCCGCCCCGGTCCGCGACCGCACCGGCCAGGTCGTCGCCGCCCTCTCCATCTCCGTGCCCATGATCCGCTGGAGCGACGAGCGCCGCACCGAACTGGAGCAGCTCGCCGCCAAGGGCGCCGCCGAACTGTCCGAGCTGCTGGGTTACCGGAGCGTGGCATGACGGCCTCGTACGACGTGGCGGTCCGGGCCGAGGCGACCCTCGGCGAGGGCCCGACCTGGGACCCGGCCACCGGCCGGCTGCTCTGGATCGACATCCTCGGCGCCCGCCTGCACTCCTACGACCCGGTCACCGGCCGGCGCACGGTCCGGGTGACCGACCAGCACGTGGGCGCCGCCAAGCCCCGCGCCGGCGGCGGCCTGGTCCTGAACCTGCGGGACGGCGTGGGGCTGCTCGATCCGGACGGCGCCTTCCGCTGGCTCCACCACGAGCCGGTACCCGGCCGCCGCGCCAACGACGCCGCCGTGGCCCCCGACGGCTCCCTCTGGGCCGGCACCATGCGCTACGACGAGGCCCCCGGCGGCGGCACGCTGACCCGCTACGGCGCGGACGGCACGGCCCGGCCGGTGCTCGACGACGTGGCCGTCAGCAACGGCACCGGCTGGAGCCCGGACCACTCCCGCATGTACTACATCGACTCGCCCACCCGGCGCGTCGACGTCTTCGACCACGCGGACGGCCGGGTCGCCGACCGCCGCACGTTCGTCCGGATCGAGGAGGGCGCCGGCTTCCCCGACGGCCTCACCGTCGACGCCGACGGCTGTGTGTGGGTGGCCCTGTGGGACGGGGGAGCGGTCCGCCGCTACACCCCGGACGGCGAGCTGGACCGGGTCGTCACCCTGCCGACCCCGCGCGTCACCGCGTGCGCGTTCGGCGGGGCCGACCTCACCGACCTGTACATCACCACGGCCCGGGTGGGACTGGACGCCCCGCACCCGGTGGCGGGGTCGCTGCTCGTGGTCCCGGGCGCGGGCAAGGGCCTGGCCCAGCCGGCGTTCGCCGGCTGAGGGCCCTGGTGCCGGGGCTCACCGCCGGGCGGCCGACCTAGGCCGTGTCCGACCTGGGGCTCACCGCGCCGTCCGGTCCAGCCCGCGCAGGATCTCCCGTTCCCCGGCGGTCATCGGCGCGCCGGCCGCCGAGGGCAGCGGGGGACCGCTCAGCGTCGCCAGGACCGTCCCGGGCCGCAGCAGCCGCTCCGGCCCGGACGTCATGCTGGTGACGTCCCAGACGGCGGACGCCGCGCGGTAGGAGCCGGTCGCCGTGCGGATCACCCGGCGCGTGTACTTCGTGACCAGCCGGTCCGCCACGGTCGGCGCGCCGCCGCGCGTCTGCGGGAACCAGACGTCCTGGCTGACCGCCATCGTCCAGGCCGCGTTGACCGGCGCGGCCACCCCGCGCTGCACCCGCCGGGCCAGTCCCGGCGCGGTGAGGGCGGTGCGGGCCAGCTCCCGGCTCAGCACCCCGGCCTCCAGCGCGGCCACCGCCATGCCCTGCCCGTAGGCCGGGTTGAAGGTGGCCAGCGCGTCACCGAGGACCACGAACCGCTCGGGCCACGCCCGGGACTTCTCCAGATAGCGCCGGTGGTTGCTGGTGCTGCGGCTGACGTGGATGTCGGTGAGCGGTTCGGCGCCGGAGATCAGCCGGCCCACGATGGGGTCGGGCAGGTCGAGCGTGTACCGCAGGAAGCCCTCGGGGTCCGACGGGGGTTCGCCGCCGCCGCGGGTCCCGGCGAGGCTCACCATCCAGCGGTCGCCCTCGATCGGCAGGACCATCCCGCTGCGGCCCGGCCGGGACAGATACGGGTTGGCCTGCACGATGGTCAGCGGGAAGTCCCCGGCGCCCTCGGGGGTGCGGTAGACCCGGGTGGCGTTGACCAGGCCGGCGTCCACGGTCTTCTCACGTATGCCGGATATCCCGAGTGAATCAAGCCATGTGACGACCCGTGAGCCGCGCCCGCTCGCGTCCACCACGAAGTCGGCCGTCAACTCCTCGTCCCCGTCGGGCGTCGAGAGCCGTACACCCGCCACCCGGTCTGCGTCGCCGAGGAGTTCGCGCACCTGGGCCTTGCGGATCCGCACGTCCGTGTGGGCCAGCACCGCGACCCGGACCGCCCAGTCCAGCAGCGCCCGGCTGCACGTCAGCATCTGCGGGCCCTCGTGGCGCCAGCGGCGGAACCAGCCCTCGGGCGTCAGGGCCAGCATGCCCGAACTGATCGAGATCTCCCGGGCACCCGCCGCGAGCAGGTGCTTGCGCATGCTCATCCCCGGCACCAGGTCCTCCATGGCGGCCAGCCCGCCGGCCATCAGGAGGTGGGCGTGGCGCCCCTGCGGCAGGCCCTTGCGGTGCTCCGGTCCGTCGGGCAGTTCGTCGCGCTCCAGGACGACGACCTCGTCCACGACGGTGGACAGGGCCGCCGCGGCCAGCATGCCGGCCAGACCGGCACCGATGACGACAGCTCTACGCGACATGGGGCTCCTCGAACTCGGCCAGGTGGGCCCTCGGCCATGAAGGCACAGGGCGGAAGGGCAGGTATTCAGCCATGGAAGGCTTTCACCGTACCTTCACGCGCCTTGTCCGAAACAGGAGTTCGGCCCAGAGCCTGCGCCAATTCGACCAGGCCACCGGCCCCGGAGACCTCCGTCGCGTGCAGCCGGTAGGTGCTCGGTGTCTCCTGCGGTTCCTCCTGGGCGGCGGCCCGGCGCGCGGCCTCGGCCAGCATCGCGGCCTCCGCGGCGACCCGCGCCTCGTGCGCGCCGCGGCCCTCCCGCAGGGCGGCCGCCCGGGCCCGCTCGCGCACCGTGTCGTCGAAGTAGGGGGCCAGCGCGAGCAGCGCGTCGTGGATGGCGACCTCACGCCAGTGCAGCCGCTCCTCCGGCAGCTGCCACCAGGAGGCGGGCGGCTTCGGGGCCGTCGACACGAACCCCACCCGGGACCACAGGGGAACCAGCCGCCGGTGGTCGCGCAGCCCGCGCCAGTGCGCCCCGGCGGCCGGCAGCAGCCGGGGCAGCACGAACCCGGCGGAGCAGATCAGCGCGGCAAGCGACGCCATCGGCGGGGCGACGGTGGTGGAGAGGAAGTCCAGGTCGTGCCCCGACCAGCGGGCCACGATCGCCGTGTACTTGGTCAGCTGGAAGCCCGCCAGGTCCAGCAGCGCCCCGACCAGGATCAGCCGCAGCCCCGTCCGCAGCAGCCCGGTGACCTCCCGCCCCCAGCGCACGCACACCACGGACGTCGCCACGATCACGGCCGTGTGCCCGAGCAGATAGAGCACGATCATCTCGCGCATGTACGGGGTGTTCGCGTAGTACGTGTCGAGGTCGGTGAGCCGCTCGGTGTGCGCGTCGGCCAGCGCGAACAGCACCACCACGGCCACCACCAGCGGCCCGTACACGGCGATGGAGCGCAGCACCAGCCGCCGTACCCGACCGGGCGGCCCGCCCCGCCAGTTGATCAGCAGGATCAGCAGCGAGCAGGAGTACGCGGTGAGCATGCCGTACGTCAGCGGGGCGCCGAAGTTCGGGACGCCGGTGAGGGAGTTGACGGCGGACAGGGTCATCGGCGCCGAACAGGCGAAGACGACCGCGCCGAGCAGGATCGCCACGCAGGTGGACACGGTCAGCGGGTTGCGGACGGCCGCCCGGGGGCGGCGGAAGAGCACCGTGGCGGAGAGCGCGAGGACGGCGGCCGCCAGGTAGACGACGACACTCATGCGCGGGAACTCCGTTCGGCCGGTGCGGTCTTTGTGCCGGCCGCGGCGGCGCGGACCAGCGGGGAGCCGGCCAGCGCGTCGGCGATCCGCTCCAGCGCGGCCGGTTCGGGCGCCCGTTGAAGGAACCAGTCGGACTCGCCGCTGTACCGGGCGCCCGCCGGCCCGGCGTCGCGCCGGGCGGCCGCCGCGATGACCGCGGCCCAGGCCGTGGCCGCGGCCCGCTGCGGGTCGCCGGTCAGCCGCAGCTCGGCCCGCAGGGTCTCGTCGTACAGCTCCCGGTCGGCGTAGGCGTCCAGATGGCTCAGCGCGTTGTGGATGCTCGTGAGGCGCCACACCAGGCGGGTGACGGGCGAGGCCCAGCGCGGCCGGGGCAGGCGCAGGGCACGGCGGGCGAGGACGTCGTCCAGTTCGCGCTCCAGGGGTTCGAGTCGGACATAGGTGCGCCAGGCCCCGCACCACTCGGTCAGCCGGGGCCCGGCGAGCGGGATCAGGACGCCGGTGACGGTCAGCAGCGCGCCCGCCCCGGCCACGGCCGGCGAGACGTGCGCGCCGAGCGTCGTCCAGTCGTGGCCGAACCAGTGGGCGGCCACCGCGGCGAGCTTGGCGGCGCTGAACCCGACCCCGCACAGGGTGCCCAGGCCCAGGGTCGTCAGCCCCGCCCGCAGCCAGCCGCGCACGCGGCCGGCCCAGCGCAGTGCCGCCACCGTGGTGGAGCCGACGGCGGTGAGGTGCGCGAGCAGGTAGAGCAGGATCATCTCGCGGATGTAGGGGGTGCTCGCGTAGTAGGTGTCCAGGTCGGTGCGCCGTTCCACCGGCGCCTCGCCCAGCACGAACATCACCGCGATGCCGACGACGACGCACGCGTACGCCACCATCCAGCGCCGCGTGGTCCGCCGCACCCGCCCGCCGCCCCGCCAGCGCACGATCAGCACCTGGGAGGCGGCGCTGTACGCGGTGATCGCGACGTACGTCAGCGGCGCGGCCAGGTTGGCCACGCCGCTCAGGTCGTTGACGGCGCCGACGGTGGGCGGGGCGCCGAGGAAGAAGCAGAGGCCGGCCAGGCCCAGCACCGCGCAGATGGCCCGCAGATAGGGGTCGCGGCGGTGGCGCAGCAGCTCCGGGGCCCGGACCGTCAGGCCGAGCCACAGGACGCCGGCGCTGATGTAGTCGGTCACCGCGGTCACCTGCGGGTGCCCCGGTAGTTGAGCGCGGCGCCGATCCGGCCGGCGAGGTCCTGGGCGTCGTCGCCGTGGACCGCGTACACGGAGTCCGGCGGGGCCTCCAGCCAGGTGCGCAGCCGACGGCCCATCAGGATGCCGAAGCGGTCGGCCTCCTGCTCGTCGGCCAGGGTGAAGTCGGAGCGGGCGGCGGAGTGCAGCCCGGCGCCCGGGGTGTCCGACCGCCGCTGGTGCATGTGCCACACCTCGTGGCAGAAGATGACGATCTGGTGCCAGACGGCGGCCCGCTTGTCCACGATGACGTCGTCATGGGTCTCGCGCTCCAGCCAGAGCCCGCTGGCGGTGTGCGGCGGGAACACCTCCCGGTGCACCACGATGCGCCGCCCCCGCCACTGCTCGGCCGCCTCGACGACCGCGTCGAACAGGACCTCGGGATCCGCGGGCACGGGCACCCGGACGGTGCCGACGAGCACGTCGGCGAGGCGACGCATCTCCCTGTTCGTACGCACGGTTCTCCCCGTGGCTGCGCGGTGTTCGATCCCGTGCAATATGCCAAGACCCGCCCGTCTTCAGCTACCTCCGCCCGGCGGGGCCCGGGCGACGGGAGGGGAGGAAAGGGGTGCAACGGATGAAGCGGCGGCGACGGCCGGCCCGAGGTGGCCGAAAAGCCGCCCGTCGCATGCCGGAAGGCCGCCGTCGCGGGCCGGAACCGGGCCGGACGGCGCGCTCGGACCGCGGCCGGAGCCGAGCCGAAACGCGTCCACCGAGCCCGCCGAAACCGGACGCGTACGCCGTGCGCGCGGTGGCCTGGGCGGCCCGTCGTACGCTCAGAGGCCGTCGTCGCCGGGGGAGTTCCGCTCCGTGACCATCTCCGCCCACTCGGCCAGCGCCTGGAGTTTGCGCGGGGACATGTGGGGCGCGCGCCTGGCCAGCCGGTAGAAGCCGGGGGTGCGCAGGGGCGCCAACGGGTCTGTTTTCGCCTCCAGTTCGCGCACGACCGGCTGGAGGGCCGCGTGCAGGGCCTCGGCGTCGTCGGCGGTGAGGAACCCGGCGGGCAGGTCGAAGTGGCGGCGGATCCGGTCCGCGTGCTCCAGGCTGGGCAGCCCGCTGGTGCGCCACTCGCTCAGCCACTGCCGGCTGGTGCCCGCGATCCGGGCCAGTTCGTCGAGCGAGTACCGCTTGCCGTCGGGCCGGCGCCGGGTCTCGCGCACGAAATCAAGCCTTTGTCGCACGCGTTCGCCGAGGCCGGTCTCCGGCACGCTCCCGCCCGCGAGCAGTGTGGCGACGGTCGCGGCGGGAATCCCGGTGCGGTACGAGAGGTCGTCCACGTCGAGCATCTCGGCCAGCCGGCCCGGGCTGTCGGTCAGTTCCTCGAGGCGCTTGCGTGCCTCGGCAAGGGAAACGTGGGCGTCGCTCACCGAGTTCTCCCTGTTCTCCCGTGGTCCTCCGCCGGTGCGCTTGGTCGGGGCGCGCGGCTGTTCGGGTTGACCGGAGGCTACCGGGTCGCATCGGTCCCCCACCAGTAAGGGCAGGAATAGCTGCGTAATGACGCAGTAATGGTTGACAGTTGAGGCCGGCGGAGGAAATGATCGCGGTACGGCAACAGAGCATTCCGGTTGTCGGCGGCCCGGTGTCACGGAGCGCTGCCATGGGGGAGTGGCGTACGGGACACCGGGCCGCACCCATGCCCGAACCCGCCGGTGCCGCCCGAAGACGTCAGCCGGCCCCGTGCCCCGATGCCCGAGGACGTCGAAGACGCCCGCGGACGTCAGCCGGCGACGCGCGCGCCGTCGTCCGGTGCGCCCGCCACCCGCGCCCGCACCGCCCGGACGTCCTCGCCGCGCCGCAGCTCCCGGGACACCGCCCCGATCTCCCGCAGCAGGTCCGTGGTGTCCGGATCGGTGCCGCGCTCGCTCTCCTGCGCCTGTCCGCGGGCGTCCGCCGCGGCCAGGATGGTCACCGCGGCGGCCAGCGCCTTCGCCCGCTGCGCCGGGAAGCCCAGCTCGACGGCCGCCTCGTACGACCGCCGCCGCAGGTCCTCGTCGATGAACCGGGCCAGCGACAGCAGGGTGTCCCGGATGAACGTCTCCCGCCGGATCAGCCGCAGTTCGGCGCCGGCCCGCAGCACGAACGGCACCCCCCGGCCGCTGACCGACCGCATCAGCACGTACAGCGGCCGCAGTTCGTGCAGCGCCAGCCGGACCCGGCAGCGGTCGTGCAGGTACTGGCCGGCGTGCGGCAGGATGAAGCCCACCGCCACCAGGATGGCCGCCAGGCAGGCGAGGGGCGGTGCGACGGCCGTGCTCAGCCAGTCGAGGTCCCGGTCGCCCCAGCGCGCCACGAGGGCGGTGAGCTTGGCCGCGTCGAAGGCCAGCTGGAGCGCGTAGCCCACACCCAGGAACTTCAGGCCCCAGCGCAGCCAGGCGTCGAGTCCGTCGGTGCGGATCCAGTTCCAGATCAGATAGTTGGTGATCAGGCTGGAGTTGGTGTGCGCGAGCAGGTAGAGCAGGATCAGCTCGCGCATGTACGGGGTGTTGGCGTAGTAGGTGTCGATGTCCCGCAGCCGCTCGACGGGCACGTCCGCGAGGGCGAACAGCACCCACAGCGCCGCGATCACGCCGGAGTAGCCGATCACGACCCAGCGCATCGCGCGGCGGGTGCGGGCCGAGCGGTCGGACAGGCCGTTGCGCCAGGTGATGATCAGCAGCAGACAGGCCCCGCCGAACGCGGTCAGCAGCGAGTACACCCACGGCGCCGAGATGTTCACCACGCCCGTGAGCCGGTTGACCCGGGCGATCGTCGACGGCGCCACGAACACGAACACCGCCAGCGCGAGCAGCAGCAGCCCGCCCACCGCGCGCAGCATCGGGTCCTTCCAGAGCCGGATGATGCTCGGCAGCTTGATCGCCAGCGCGGCGGCCAGGATCCCGGCCGGGATCCACCAGAACGACGGGTAGAACTCGTTGACGAACCCGGCGGGGCTCAGCGCGACGGACGTCATCGCCGCGCCCCGTCCCCGCGCCCCCGGTAGCCGAGGGAGCGCTGGACGGGGGCCAGTGGTGCGTCGGCGCCGGCGTCCGGGCCGGCGGTCAGCAGCGGCCGGAAGGCGGCGGCCAGCCGGTGCCCGAACTCGTCGGCCTCCGCCTCGTCCCGCTCCCGGGAGCCGTCGCGGGCGGCCACCGCGAGGGCGACGTCCTGCCAGCCCGGCCGGTCGGCCAGCGCGTCGGCGGCCGCCGTGCCGACCGTGTGGTGGTGGTCGTGTCCGGCGTGCAGATGCCACAACTCATGTCCCAGGATGACCAGTTGCTGCACGGCCTCGGCCCGCTCCTCCACGATGACCAGGTCGAAGTCGTGGAACTCCACCCACAGCCCGGTGACCTCGATCTCGTCCGGGAACCGTTCGAAGCGCAGTTCCACCGGCCGCCCGCCGCGCCGTGCGCTCATCTCCTCGCACAGTGCCCCGCACAGCTCGCGCACCCCGGTGGGCGGACGGGAGCGTCCGCGCAGCGCGACGGTCAGCTCCGAGGCGAGGTCGCGCATACCGGAGACGGCACGAGGGCGGAGCAGTGCCGAGGCGACCCGGGCCGCCGTCCTCCGCGCGCCCGCGATGTCCATCGCGCCCCCTCACTTCCCCGCACCACAGCAGGCTGCCGTTCGAGACTACGCGGGCGGACGTGTCCGCGTCACCCGAAGTCCGTACAGCGGCGAGGAGCGGGAGGCGGATAGTAAGCGCTGTCATAAGTCCTGTCGAAACCATTGACGCGCGGCCTCGCGGATCTTACGGTCCCGTTCGAAGTTACGGGCACGATTCGGAATGTCGAACGACAGGGGCAAGGTAATGGGACGACCTGGCCTGAATCGCAGGCAACTTCTCACCGCCGCGGGCGGGCTGACCCTCGCGGGCAGCTTCGGTTTCGCTGCCCTCGGCAAGGGGGCCGACGCTCTCGCCGCCGGTGACCGCACCCGCGTGCGCTACTGGAACCTCTTCCAGGGCGGCGACGGCGCCAACCAGGTCGCGATGGTGGACGCCTTCCGCGAGGAGCACCCGGACATCGCCGTCAAGGACGCCACCCTCGCCTGGGGCAACCCCTACTACACGAAGATCGCCATGGCCGCGGCCGGCAACCGCGCCCCCGACCTCGCCGTGATGCACCAGGGCCGTATCCCCGGCTTCGCCCCCGGCCGCCTCCTCGACCCCTGGGACATCGACCTCCTCGCCGAGTACGGCGTCAGGGAAGCCGACTTCAACCCGGTGCTGTGGCGACGCGGCATCGTGGACGGCCGCCTGTACGCGCTCCCGCTGGACATCCACGTCCAGCTCAGCTTCTACCGCAAGGACGTCTGCGAGAAGGCAAGCCTCCTCGACGCCGACGGCCGGCTGCCCTCCGCCGGCTCGCCCGACGACTGGTTCGCGATCCTCGACGCGGCGCGGGGACAGCTGAAGAAGGGGCAGCAGACGCTCGGCCTGCACGCCAACGACCAGAACTTCTCCTGGTGGTTCTTCGTCGCGTTCTACCAGCAGCTGGCGGGCACCTACTTCACCGACGACCGCACGGCCGTCACCTTCGACACCGACAAGGCCACCCAGGTCCTGGAGTTCCTCCGCAAGCACGTCACCGAGGGCTACGTCACCGTCGGCGAGGCCGACGCCGAGGCCTTCCTGGCCGGCTCTCCCTTCACCTGGGAGGGCAACTGGTCGGTGCCGTACTTCAACGGCGAGAAGGTCGAGTACGGCGCCCAGCCGCTGCCCCCGGTCTTCGGCACCCCGGCCACCCACGCCGAGTCCCACTCCTTCATCCTGCCCCACCGGTCCGCCCGGGGCGGCGCCGCCGACGAGGGCGCCTACCGCCTCGCCGCCTACATGGTCACCCACGCCACCACCTGGGCCAACGGCGGCCATGTCCCCGCCTACCTGCCCACCTTCGAGGACCCGGCCTATCTGAAACTCGCCCCGCAGGACGAGTACTCCCGGCCCGCCATGGAACACCCGGCCACCGAACCCCACATCTGGTTCGCCGGCTCCACCGGTGTCCTCGCCCAGCGCGTCGGCCCGGTCGTCGCCGCCTCCAACCTCGGCTCGGCCCGGCCCGACCAGGCGGCCCGCCGGATCAAGTCCGCCCTCCGGCAACTGCTCGCCACCAGGAACCCGATGGACGGCCGCACGGCCGCCCAGGAAGCGAAGGGAGCGGACGCATGAGCACCCTCGTACAGGCCGGGGCGCTGCCCTCACGCACCGCGGCGGCCACGGACTCCGCCCGCGCCCGCTGGGGCCGCCGCTTCCAGCACGGCGGCTGGTTCGTCGCCCCCTTCTTCGTCCTCTACGGCCTGTTCGTCATCGTCCCGGTGGTGCGGGGCCTCTACCTCAGCTTCACCGACGCCAACATCTCCGGCGAGCACACCGCGTTCGTCGGCCTCGACAACTACCGCGAGGCGCTCAAGGACGACCTGGTCCGGGACTCGCTGTGGCACAGCGTCCAGTTCACCCTCTACGTCGTCCCCGTGATCGTCGTGACGGCCCTGCTGATGGCGCTGATCGCCCACCACACCGTGCACTTCCGGTGGCTGTGGCGGCTCTGCTTCTTCGCCCCGTTCCTGCTGCCGTCGGCGGTCGTCGGCAACCTGTGGTGGTGGCTCTTCCAGCCCACCAACGGCATGGTCAACCACGTCCTGGGCTGGGACACCCCCTGGCTCACCCAGAAGTCCACGGCGATGCTCGCGATCGTCGTCGCGACCCTGTGGTGGACGGTCGGCTTCTCGTTCCTGCTGTACCTGGCGGCCCTCCAGAACATCCCCCGGCACCTCTACGAGGCGGCGGAACTGGACGGCGCGGGCTCCCTCCAGCGCCTGCTCCACATCACCGTCCCGAACCTGCGCAACATCACCGGCCTGGTCCTCGCCCTCCAGGTCCTCGCGTCGCTCCAGGTCTTCGACCAGGCCGTGGTGATGTACCAGTTCGGCCCCGGCCCCGAGGAATCGACCCGCACCTTCGTCCAGTACACCCTCGAACAGGGCTTCACCAGCTACCGCGTGGGCTACGCCTCCGCCATCTCCCTCATCCTCTTCCTCATCATCGCCGCCGTCGCCCTCGGGCGGATGTGGCTGCTGCGCGACCGCGAGGAGGCCGCGACCCGATGACCACTCCCGTCGTACGCAAGCCCCGCAGCACCTGGACCCCCGCCCAGATCGCCCTGACGCTGGTGGCGGCGGCCCTCTCCCTGGTCTGGCTGGCCCCGCTCGCCTGGGCCCTGTCCACCTCCCTGAAGACCCCCACCGAGTCGGTGCTCTCCCCGCACTGGATCCCGGACGACCTCACCGCCGAGTCCTGGCGTGCCGTCCTCGACGCCGGCAACATCCCCAACTGGTTCGTGAACTCGCTGGTCGTCTCCGTCTGCGTCACGTTCCTCGTGCTGCTGGTCGCCTCCCTCGCCGGATACGGCTTCGCGCGCACCGAGTTCCGCGGCAAGCCGGTGCTGCTGGCGCTGACGATGGCGGGCCTGATGTTCTCCCCGGCGGTCCTCGGCGTCCCGCTCTTCACCACGGTCCAGTCCCTGGGCATGGTGGACACCTACTGGGGCATGATCCTTCCGCAGTGCGCGCCGGCGGCGATGGTCTACATCCTCTACAAGTTCTTCCAGTCGCTCCCCAAGGAGCTGGAGGAAGCCGCCTTCATCGACGGCGCGGGCCGCTGGCGGATCTTCTTCACCATCGTGCTGCCCCTGTCGAAGCCCTCGCTCTCGGCGGTCGGCATCTTCACCTTCATCGCCTCCTGGAACAACTTCCTGTGGCCCTACATGGTGACCAACAACCCCGACCTGATGACCCTGCCGAACGGCATCGCCACCGTGCAGAACTCCTTCGGCATCGTCTGGCCCCAGCTCATGGCGGGCGGCCTCATCGCGGGCCTGCCGCTGATCGTCGTGTTCGTCTTCTTCCAGAGCCAGATCGTGCGGGGCGTCGCCCACACCGGTCTGGCGGGCCAGTAGAGGAGACCGCGTGCACCTCAGGCTCGTGAGCCTCCTCGCCGCGGCGATGGTGGCCCTGCTGCCGGGCACCGCCCGGGCGGACGTGACGTACCCCGACCCCCAGCCGGTCACCGGCCGGCAGATCATCCACGACCCGACCGTGATGCGCCTGCGCACCGGCGGATACGTGGCCTACTCCACCGGCGGTGTCATCGGCGCCCGCACCTCGAAGGACCGCGTCCACTGGGACGACGCGGGCAACGCCTTCGCCGAACCCCCGAGCTGGTGGTACGCGTACAACGACACCGGCGACCCCTGGGCCCCCGACCTCTCCTACCGGGCCGGCCACTACTGGCTCTACTACGCCGTCTCCTCCTGGGGCACCAACCACTCCGCGATCGGCGTCGCCACCTCCCCGACCGGCCTCCCCGGCACCTGGACCGACCACGGCAAGGCCTTCGCCTCCGAACGCACCGACACCTGGAACGCGATCGACCCGGCGATCGTCCGGGCCGACGGCAGGCTGTGGATGTCCTTCGGCTCGTACTGGACGGGCATCCGCATGGTCGAGCTGGACCCGACGACGGGCAAGGCGGCCGAGGGGGCCCCGGTCCACCACCTGGCGACCCGCCCGGACGCCCCGTACGCGGTCGAGGGCCCGTACATCGTCAGGCACGGCCGCTGGTTCTACCTCTTCGCCAGCTACGACACCTGCTGCGCGGGCGTGAACTCCACCTACCGGATCAGGGTGGGGAGAGCGACTTCGGTGACGGGCCCGTACACGGACAGCACGGGCAAGCCGCTGCTGGAGGGCGGCGGCGACCTGCTCCTGGCCGGACACGGCCGGTACGTGGGGACGGGCGGCGAGTCGGTCTTCCACGACCGGGGCCACGACTGGCTGGCGTACCACTACTACGACGCCGAGGACGCGGGCACGCCGAAGCTGGGGCTGAACGCCCTTACTTGGACAAGAAGCGGCTGGCCCAAGGTCCGTTAGGGGCGCGGGGAACTGCGCGACCAGCCACAACGCACCCGCACCCGCCCACGAAACCGAGCCACCCACTTTGAAAGGCGCACCTTGCGATCAGCTCACTTCACCCTCGACCCCGCCTTCACCGTCGGCGAAGTCAACCCCCGAATCTTCGGCAGCTTCGTCGAACACCTCGGCCGCTGCGTCTACACCGGCATCTTCGAACCGGACCACCCCACCGCCGACGCCGAAGGCCTGCGCACCGACGTCCTCGACCTCGTCCGCGAACTCGGCGTCACCGCCGTCCGCTACCCCGGCGGCAACTTCGTCTCCGGCTACCGGTGGGAGGACTCCGTCGGCCCCGCGGCGGACCGTCCCCGCCGCCTCGACCTCGCCTGGCGCTCGACGGAGACGAACCGCTTCGGCCTCTCCGAGTACATCGCGTTCCTGCGGAAGATCGGCCCGCAGGCCGAGCCGATGATGGCCGTCAACCTCGGCACCCGGGGCGTCGCCGAGGCCCTGGAACTCCAGGAGTACGCCAACCACCCGTCCGGAACCGCCCGCTCGGAGCAGCGGATCGCGCACGGCGACAAGGAACCCTTCGGCATCCGGCTCTGGTGCCTGGGCAACGAGATGGACGGCCCCTGGCAGACCGGCCACAAGACGGCCGAGGAGTACGGCCGCGTCGCCGCCGAGACGGCCCGGGCGATGCGCCAGATCGACCCGTCCGTCGAGCTCGTCGCCTGCGGCAGCTCCAGCCAGTCCATGCCGACCTTCGCGGACTGGGAGGCGAAGGTCCTCACCGAGACCTACGACCTGGTCGACCACATCTCCCTGCACGCCTACTACGAGCCGCACGACGGCGACCTCGACTCCTTCCTCGCCTCCGCCGTGGACATGGAGTCCTTCATCGAGAACGTCGTCGCCACCTGCGACCACGTGGGCGCGAAACTCAAGTCGAAGAAGAAGATCAACCTCTCCTTCGACGAGTGGAACGTCTGGTACCTCTCCCGCTGGGAGGAGCACGCCCGCACCGCCGACCCGAGCGACTGGCCGGAGGCCCCACGCCTCCTGGAGGACAACTACAGCGTCATGGACGCCGTCGTCTTCGGCTCGCTCCTCATCGCGCTGCTGCGGCACGCCGACCGCGTCACGGTCGCCTGTCTCGCCCAGCTGGTCAACGTCATCGCGCCCATCATGACCGAGCCGGGCGGCCCGGCCTGGCGGCAGACGACGTTCTTCCCCTTCGCCCAGGCGTCGAGGTACGGCCGGGGCGAGGTCCTCGACGTGCGCGTCGACTCACCGACGTACGAGACGCGGCGGTACGGCGAGGCGGACCTGCTGCACGCCACCGCGGTGCGCGCCGAGGACGGCTCGGTGACCGTCTTCGCGGTGAACCGCGACCGCACCGAGGCGCTGCCGCTCGACGTGACCCTGAACGGACTGGGCCTGACCACGCTGGTCGAGCACAGCGCCCTCGCCGACGCCGACCCGGACGCCCGCAACACGCTCGCCGAACCCGAGCGGGTCGCCCCGCACCCGGTGCCGGGCACCACCCTGACCGACGGACGGCTGAGCGCCACCCTGGAACCGCTCTCCTGGAACGTGATCCGCCTGGCCTGATTCACAATGGGCGCATGAGGATCTCGGCACGGGCGGACTACGCGGTACGGGCGGTACTGGAGCTCGCCGTACGGCAAGGCGGCGACGACCCCGTCAAGGCGGAGACGATCGCCGCCGCGCAGGACATTCCGCACAAGTTCCTGGAGGGGATCCTCGGCGACCTCCGCCGCGCCGGTGTCGTCGACAGCAGGCGCGGCGGAGGCGGCGGCTACCGCCTCGCCCGCGACCCCGCCACGATCACCGTCGCGGACGTGATCCGGGCGGTGGACGGCCCGATCGTCTCCGTCCGCGGCGAACGCCCGACCGGGCTGACGTACACCGGCTCCGCACAGCCCCTGCTGCCCCTGTGGATCGCGCTGCGGGCGAACGTGCGGCGGATCCTGGAGGGCGTCACGGTCGCCGACATCGCGGCGGACGCGCTGCCGGAGCCGGTGAAGGCGCTGGCGGCGGAACCGGCGGCCTGGGAGAACCCGTAAGGGTCTGTCCGGCCGGCGGGTGGCGCACGGCCGTCTGTGAACCGTTCTCATCGGGCCCTCAGCCGGGTCTCAGTTCGAGCGCCTAGCCTCGCCTCCCGTTCATCCCCACCTGACCGGTGGGAAAGACAGGGAACCGGGAGTCCTGATGCGCACGCTCGTACTGCTCGCCCTCGCGGGCCTGGGGGCCCAGCTCGTGGACGGCAGTCTCGGCATGGCCTACGGGGTGACCTCGACGACGCTGCTGCTGGCGCTGGGCACCAACCCGGCCGCCGCGTCGGCCACGGTCCATCTCGCCGAGATCGGTACGACGCTGATGTCCGGCGCCTCGCACTGGCGCTTCGGGAACGTCGACTGGAAGGTCGTCGCGAGGATCGGCGTACCGGGGGCGGTCGGCTCCTTCCTCGGCGCGACCGTCCTCGCCCGGCTCTCGACCGAGGTCGCGGCCCCGCTGATGTCCGTGATCCTGCTCGGACTCGGCGTCTACGTGATGTCCCGGTTCACCTTCCGCGGCCTGCCGAAGGACCGGCTGGGGCAGCCGCTGCGCCGCCGCTTCCTCACCCCGCTAGGCCTGGTCGCCGGCTTCCTCGACGCCACCGGCGGGGGCGGCTGGGGCCCGGTCGGCACACCGGCGCTGCTGGCCGGCGGGCGGCTGGAGCCCCGTAAGGTGATCGGCTCGATCGACACGAGCGAGTTCCTGGTGGCGGTGGCGGCGAGCCTCGGCTTCCTGCTCTCGCTCGGCTCCCAGGGCCTGGACGGGACCTGGGTGGCCGCGTTCCTCGTGGGCGGACTGGTCGCGGCTCCGGTCGCCGCCTGGCTGGTGCGTCTGCTGCCGCCCCGGGTGCTCGGTTCGGCGGTCGGCGGCGTCATCGTCGTCACGAACGTCCGCACGCTCCTGAACAGCGACTGGCTCGCGGCCCCGGCCGCCGTGGCCACGGCCGTGTACGTCGTCCTCTACGTGCTCTGGGCCGCCGCGATCACCCATTCCGTCCGCGCGCATCTGCGGGAGAGGGACGCCGTGGCCGAATCCGATGGGGAACGGCGGCCCGTGACGGCCTGAATCCCAAACAGATCTTCTATTTCCCGGGTGCGGGAAATCCGGGGCGTGGCGAATTACTCGCATGAAACGATCCTCGGGCCGGAACGACAGCGTGAGCGTGGCGTGGTTCCGGCCGCACCAAGGGGAGGGTCAGAAAATGGGCAGGTCTCTTTTCCGCACGTCTCTTTTCCGCCGGGCACGGCTCTGGGCGACCGGGACGCTGATGGCGGCCGGTGCCGTCGGGCTCGCCGCGGCTCCGGCGAGCGCGTGGACCGGGGGGAACGTCTGGGTCAACTTCGGCAGCTGGAACTGCCCGTCGGGCGGTTCGGTCGTCGGCGTGTACTGGGCGGTCGACACGTACTCCAGCGGCCCGGCGACCGGTGACTGGGGCGACAACGTCGTCTACCCGCGGGTGCGGGTGGGCAGCGGCTCCTACAACACCCTCAGCTACCAGGTCATGTGCAAGAAGTGGGGCTGGTACCAGTACCGGGGCGTGGTCTCCCAGCGGACCCTGACGCCGTACAAGTCGGGGCTCAGCTACACCTACTGATCCCTGGCGGCCGGCCGCCGCGCCCCGCGCTCGTGGCGCGGGACGCGGCGGCCTCTC
Source organism: Streptomyces phaeofaciens (assembly GCF_014648915.1). Classification (GTDB taxonomy): domain Bacteria; phylum Actinomycetota; class Actinomycetes; order Streptomycetales; family Streptomycetaceae; genus Streptomyces; species Streptomyces phaeofaciens. The sequence continues at coordinate 90,649 of NZ_BMSA01000022.1, forward strand.
GCCGTCCGAGGGGTCAGGCCGTCAGGCGGAGTCGACGCCGACGGTCAGGGTGGCCTTGTAGCCGTCGGAGACGCCGGAGCCGAGCGCGGTCAGGGTGAGCAGCCCCGAGGAGGCCCCGCCGTCGTCGTAGATGGAGTCCGCCGAGAGCAGGGTCTCCCTGGTGGTGTTCGCCGCGTACGGCGAGGTGGCCTGGACCTCCGTGTTGATGTCCTGGTCGAAGAAGAGCTGGCCGGTGTGGATGACGTCGCCGCCGGTGTACGAGTCGTCGGTGAGCGTGACGTCCGTGTGGACCCGCATGTGGACGTGGACGGCCCGGGAGACGTAGTGGCCGGGCCAGATCGAGGTGATGCTGCACTGGCCGTCGCTGTCCGTCAGCTGCCCGCCGCGCAGGAAGGTGCCGTTGTCCTCCTCCTGGTGGCCGTTGCCGCCGACGAACCCGGAGTACTCGCCGAGCGCGTCGCAGTGCCAGATCTCCACCAGCGCGTCGGCGAGCGGCGCGCAGTCGTTCGCCTGGTCGACGACCGTGAACGTGTACTGGACCTCGAAGCCCTCCTTGTCCTCCCTGATGTCGGTACGGACCAGGGCGCCGTCGAGCGAGTAGGGGCCCTCGGTGACCTCGGCGTTGAGCGTGCAGACGCCCGTCGCCGTCGAGGCGTCCGCCGCGGCCGACGTGTCGGTGCCCGACTCGGAGGTGGCCGTGGTGGTGTCGGCCGAGGCGAGGCCGGCGAGGGCCAGTCCGCCGGCCGCCGCGACCGCGCCGCCGCCGATCAGGACCCGGCGCCTTTTCATGCTGGTGTCGAGCCGATGCCGGCCGGGCCGGGCGCCTTCGTCGCCGTTGTCGTGGTGATCGATTATCTCGTTGTGCTCCGTGTTTCCCGTCATGTGCAGGAAGTTAGGAGCGAATCTGAGGAAATCATTGATGCGGGGCTGTGCGAGGGCTGGGGATCGAACGGATTGAACGGTCAACACCCCCAGTTTTCAAGAAAGTTCGGGCACAAGTCGGGGCTGTGAATGGGCCGGGGTGAATGGCCGGGGATCGACCTGTATCGGTCACAGGGCACTTCCTACGATGCGTTCGCCACGGTTCTTCACAGCAACTTCACAGGTTGGGAGAGACCCCCCATGGCAAGTGGCCTGCTCCTCGGCGGCGCCGTCGCCGCTCTCGTCACCGCGGCGGTACCCGCGCACAATCCGTCGAGTATCGTCGACCCGCCCCCGGACAAGATCGTCATCGATGTCGCCACGGTGAACGGCTCCGGCTGTCGCCCCGGTACGGCGGCCGTCGCCGTCTCCGAGGACAACACCGCCTTCACGGTGACCTACAGCGAGTACCTCGCCCAGGTCGGCGGCAACTCCGACCCGACGGCGTTCCGCAAGAACTGCCAGCTCAGCCTGATCGTCCATGTCCCGCAGGGCTTCACCTACGCCATCGCCCAGGCGGACTACCGGGGCTTCGCCTCGCTCCAGTCCGGCGCGAACGCCGTCCAGCGGGCGTCGTACTACTTCCAGGGCTCGTCGCAGACGGTGTTCAAGAACCACACCTTCACCGGCGCGCTCAACGACAACTGGCAGGCGACCGACACCACGGACTGGGCGAACCTGGTCTACGCGCCCTGCGGAGTCCAGCGCAACTTCAACATCAACACCGAGCTGCGCGTCAACGCGGGCACCTCGTCGCCGTCCAGGGTCAGCTTCATGGCGATGGACTCGACCGACGGCGACATCAACACCGTCTACCACATGGCGTGGAAGGAGTGCCCGGCCAAGTGACGCGGAGGGCCGCCCGCCGTCCGGCGGGGCGGCGGGCGGCCCGTACGCTCACTGCGCCGCGTGCGTGATGAAGTCGGCCCAGGCGGCGGGGGAGAGGGTGAGCCGGGGGCCGGCCTTGTCCTTGGAGTCGCGGACGTGGATGTGGTGGGGGAGGGTGGCGACCTCGATGCAGTCGCCGTCGCCGCCGCTGCTGTAGCTGCTCTTGAACCAGGCCAGTGCGACCTCGACGCAGTCGTCCCCGGAGCCGCTGCTGTAACTGCTCTTGAACCAGGCCAGTTCGGAGCTGTTCATAGGTCTCCTCGCATGCGTTCCAGCAGGCTCACGGAGTCTTCGACGGAGAGAGCCTGTTCTCGCATCTTGGCATATCGGCGCATGAGTACGCTGATCGGCTTGGGGTCGGTCAGGAGCTGCCCGCTGACTTGGCCCTCGTTGTAGCCGAACCACTTGTTCTTCGGTGTCTCCAGCAGGCGGATAGGCCCATGCAGCCCAGCGTGTCGCCTGCGGACCTGCGGCATGATCTGGATGTCGATGTTGCGCAGCCTCCCGGTCACCAGCAGATGATCGATGCCCCCGCGGGCGACTTCCGTGCCCCCTGTCTGCCGCAGAAGCACCTGCTCTTCGATGATGAAGCCGAAGTCGGTGTTCGGCAGCTCCCGCAACAACTTCTGACGTTCGGCCCGCGCCGCCCAGTTGACCTCGATCTCCTCGTCGGTCAGTGGCGGCAGTTCGTCGTCGAACAGCTGCCGCGCGTACGCCTCCGTCTGTAACAGGCCAGGAATCATTCGGCACTCGTAGGTGAGGAGCGTGATCGCCGCCTTCTCCAACCGAGCCCACCGCTGGAACCAGTCCGCCAGCCCCGCCTGCCGCTCCACGAACCCCGAGGCCCGCCTCAACGCCCCGGTGTTCCCCAGCACCAGCTCCGCCGCCTCCACGAACTCCTCGTCCGGCATGCGCCTGCCCAACTCCACGGAGGCCACGGTGTGTTTGGAGAAGCCGACCACGTCGCCGAGTTCCTCCCTGCTCAGCCCGTGGTGCTCCCGCAGCCCCTGGACCACCGCCCCGAACGTCCGCAGACTGTCCGACGACTCCGGCTCACCGCTGTCGACCGCCATGGCCACCTCCCGCACCCCATGGTCACGGGCAGTCACCGATCATGTCCAGTACGTCACCGCGTACGCTCGCGCAGCGTACGCGCCGAACACCTGGTGAACCCCCGGCGGGCCCCGCCACATTGGCCCCATGACCGCACGACCCACCCCCCAACCAGCCGTCACCGTACGTGTGTTCGCCCAGCGTCTCAGTGCCACCCCGCGCGGTGCCCGCCTCGCCCGGCGGCTCGCGCTGGCCCAGCTCGACGCGTGGGGCATCCCGCACGGTACGGACGCGGCCGACACGGTCGCCGTGATCGTCGCCGAGCTGGCGGCGAACGCCGTGACCCACGGCCGCGTCCCCGGACGGGACTTCGAGCTGCGGCTCTCCCTCGTCCCGGGCAGCGTCCGCGTCGAGGTGACCGACACGCACACCGGGCCGCGCCCGCCCGGACCCGGCGCCGTACCGTCGCCGCGCGCCCTGGACGAGAGCGGGCGCGGGCTGATGCTGGTGGACGCGCTCGCCGCGCGCTGGGAGGTGCTGGACCGGCAGCCGCCGCCGGGCAAGACCGTGCGCGCCGAGGTCGACGTACCGAACTGGCCGGCGCTGGTGAAGGCGTCGCCGTTGTGGCCCCTCGGCTGATCCCGGCCCGGGGCACGGGAGAGGATGGGCCGAGGGATCGTGACCGGGGAGGGCGGGGCGGATGGGGCGGCGCGGCGCGGTGGTGGTCGGCGGGGGCATCGGGGGACTGGCCGCGGCGATCGGGCTGAACCGGATCGGCTGGGACGTGACGGTGCTGGAGCGGGCCCCCGCGTTCGCCGATGTGGGCGCCGGCATCTCGATGCACGCCAACGGCATGCGCGCGCTGGACGCGCTCGGCGTCGGGGAGGCGGTCCGGGCCACCGTGCGCCCCCTCTACACGGGCGGCACCCTCACCCCCGAGGGGCGTCTGCTGTCCCGTATGGACGGGGCGGCCCTGGAACGCCGGCTCGGTACGCCCGTCGTCGGCGTCCTCCGCGCCGACCTGCACCGCGTCCTGCGCGAGGCGCTGCCCGCCGGATGCGTGCGAGGCGGCGAGGAGGTGACGGACGTGCACGGCGTGGGCGAGGCGGATCTGGTGGTGGCCGCCGACGGCGTCGACAGCCGGGTCCGCGCCCAGCTGTTCCCGGATCACCCCGGTGCCGAGTACAGCGGCTCGACGGTCCTGCGCGCGATCACCGGACGGCCGCTGCCCGAGCCGCCCGCCGATCTGGAGCTGACCTGGGGCGGCGGTGCCGAGTTCGGGCACATGGTCTTCCGTGACGGGCGGGTCGAGTGGCACGCGGTGATCACCGCGCCGCCCGGCGTCCGCCACCCCGACCCCCTCGCGGCGATGCGCCGGCGCTTCCAGGGCTGGCACGACCCGATCCCCGCCCTGCTGGACGCGACCCGGCCGGACGACGTCCTGCACCACGACATCCATGAACTGCGCACCCCGCTCCCGGTGTTCGCCGTCGGGCGGGTCGCGCTGCTCGGCGACGCCGCGCACGCGATGACCCCCAACCTCGGGCAGGGCGCGAGCCAGGCGCTGGAGGACGCGGCCGTCCTGGCGTCCTGTCTGGCCGGCGAGTCCGACGTCGAGCGGGCGCTGCGCCGCTACGACGCCGTACGCCGCCCGCGCAGTCAGTCCGTGGCCCGCGCCGCCCGCCGGGCCGGCCGGGTCGGTCACCGGCTCACCCGGCCCGTGGCCGTCGCCCTGCGCGACACCGCGCTGCGGCTGGCTCCCCCGGGAGCGATCCTGCGCGCGGCCCTGCGGCACGCCGACTGGACGCCACCCAGGATCGGGTGACGTCCGGCCGGCCGCGGTGCCGGTGCCGTCAGCTGCTCTCGACGCCGAGGGTCAGCGTGCCGGTGTACCCGGCGGACGGTGAACTCCCGAGGGCGGTCAGGGTCAGCAGGCCGGAGGCGGCGCCGCCCTCGTCGTAGATCGAGTCCTGGGCGAGGGTGGTGCGGGTGACCGTGTTGGCCGAGTACGGGGAGAGTCGCCCGACGGCGGTCGTGATCGTCTCGTTGAAGAACAGCTGGCCGGTGTGGAGCTCCTGGCCGCCGGTGAAGGAGCCGTCCGAGGTCAGGGTGACGTTCGTGTGCACCTTGATGTGGATGTGGACGCAGCGGCCCCGGTACCAGCCGGGGTAGACCGTGGTGATCGAGGCGAGGCCGCTGGAGTTGGTCAGGACTCCGCCGCGCAGGAAGGTGCCGCTGTCCGGCTCGCTGTGGCCGTTGTTGCCGACGAATCCGGAGTACTCGCCGAGGGCGTCGCAGTGCCAGATCTCCACGAGGGCGTTGCTGAGGGGAACGCAGGTGTCGTCGTCGACGACGGTGAGGGCGAGCTTCAGCGGGAAGCCCGTCTTGCCCTCGGTGATGTCGGCGCGGACGTACTGTCCGTCGAGGTAGTAGGGGCCTTCGGTCATCTCCTTCGTGAGGGTGCAGACGGCCGCGGCGGCGACGGGGGCGGTGTCGGCCGTCTCGGTGGTGGGGGCTTCGGTCGACGCGGCGGCGCCCACGGCGAGGGTGGCGGCGGTGACGCCCGTGGCCACGAGCACCGTGCGGCGTCCGATGGGGCTGCGAGTTTCCGAGGTGTCTGTCATGGACACGGCACCGTAGGGAGGGGTCCTGTCCGGACGCTGTCGGAAACCTGTCATTTCGATAAGACGACTGTCCGTCAAGTCCGTTGCCGGGCATGCCCCGGCGTGCGGCCCCCGGTGTGCGGTACACGGTCCTCGGTGCCGCCGTCCGCCGGTGGGGCGGGCGGCGGCGGGGTCCGGGCCGGGGGTCGCTACGCGACCGGCCGGAACCTCCAGGCCTGGAATTTCTCGCCGAAGTCGGGGGCCAGGGCGACGCGCGGCGGGTAGATCCGCAGCAGGCTCATGCCCAGGCGCAGCTCGGCGTCCGGGACACCGATGGCGTAGGTGCCGGACTCCTTGCCGGGGATGAGGTTCCATTCACGGGTTCCGGGCAGCAGGACGGCCAGCTCGTGCATGTCCGGATCACCCTCGTAGCTCACCTGTTCCCGCGCGTCGGGGACGCCGATGGTGTGGCCGCCGTTGCCGTCGCTCCGCAGCTCCCACGTCTGCGTCAGCCCCCCGTCCGGCGGCAGGAGCATCAGCGGCGCTCCGGGCCGGGGTTCCGGAGCGGTGAGGAACTGCTGGTCGGTGAAGATGATCTGGTAGAGGCCGTCGGGCGGTAGGGCTGTCATGTGGACTCCGTGTCTCTGGGGGTGGGGTGCCTCCGGGGGCTACGCCGAGGGGCGCCGCCGGTGAGCAGATCAGGACGGATCGCTCGAAACCGGATGAATCACCGCGCTGGACACGATCATGTGGCATATGACGACAGGCCGCGACCGGGGTCCATCCCCGTTTCTCGAAGAGTTTCGAGTGGCCGCGTCGGCCATTGACGCGCAAGGGGTTCGATTCTACGGTCCCGTCCGACGACGCGACTGTCGTTCGGCATGACGAACGACGTACCCCGCTGAAGGAGCGTCCGTATGAGCCGCACCTCCCGCAGGACCATGCTGCTGGCCGTCCCGGCCGCCGTGCTCCTCGCGCTGACCCCCACCACCGCCTCCGCCTACCCCAACCCCGGCACGGTGACCGGATCCACCGTGGTCCACGACCCGACGATGATCCGCACCTCCGCCGGCCGCTATCTCCTCTACGCCACCGGAGGCGGCCTCTCCCACCGCACCTCCACCGACCGGATCGCGTTCACCGCCGGCGGCGACGCCTTCTCGACGAAGCCGGGCTGGTGGTCGTCGTACGGCGCCACCGAGGCCTGGGCGCCGGACATCTCCTACCAGGGCGGCAAGTACCTCATGTACTACGCCGTCTCGACCTTCGGCTCCAACAAGTCGGCCATCGGACTGGCCGGTTCGAGCACAGGCCTTCCCGGCTCCTGGACCGACTACGGCACCGTCTACACCTCCACCACCTCCAGCGACTACAACGCCATCGACCCCAACCTCTTCGTCGACGACGACGGCAAGTGGTGGCTGTCGTTCGGAAGCTGGTGGACCGGGCTGAAGATGATCCGGATCGACCCCGCCACCGGCAAGCAGCTGTCGGGCGACGCCACCCGCTACGCCCTCGCCTCCCGCCCCACCGGGACGAAGGCCGTCGAAGCGCCCTTCGTCGTCAAGCGCAACGGCTACTACTACCTCTTCGCCTCGTACGACACCTGCTGCGCCGGCACCGGCTCCACCTACAAGGTCAAGGTCGGCCGCGCCACCGCCGTCACCGGGCCGTACTACGACAAGAACGGCGTGGCGATGACGAACAACGGGGGCACAGCGGTCCTGGAGTCGCACGGCCGCTACATCGGCCCCGGCGGCCAGTCGATCATGAAGGACGCCGACGGCGACCTGATCGTCTACCACTACTACGACGGCAACGACAACGGCACCCCCAAGCTCGGCATCAACCTGCTGAGCTGGAGCACCGGTTGGCCGGTGGCGTACTGAAGGAGGCCGTCCGGCGGACGCACGACGTCCCCGGCCCGACCACGTGCCAGGCCGGGGACGTCGTCCGGGGAAGTCCTAGCCGGTCTGGCCCATGCCCGCCGCGTTCGGCCAGCTCTGGGCGTTGGGCCAGCCCGTGGCCGCCGCGGGGGCGAGACCGTTGGTGCCGCGGACCTGGGCGGCGGTGAGGCCGCCGCGGGCCGGGACGCCCGGCGGCGTCGGGCCGGGGGCGGCGGCCGGGGCCATCGCCTGCGGGGCGACGGGCGCCATCGCGGCCGGAGCCATGGCGGGAGCCATCGCGGCGGGGGTCATCGCCGCCGGGGCCATGGCGGGGGCCATCGCGGCGGGAGCCATGGCGGCGGGCGCCATCGCCGGGGCCGGGGCGGGAATCGGTGCCGGCGCCGGGGTCGGCATGGACTGCGGGAAGACCTGGGCCGCGGCGGGCAGCGGCATCCCGGAGCCCTGGGACGGGTGCGCCTGCGCCGCGGCGGGCGCGGGCATCGGCATGCCGGGCGCGACCGGGGCCGCGGCCGGTCCCGACATGCCGACGGCCTGGGCGGCCAGGTTCTGCATCCCGGCCCCGTTGGTGGCCTCCACCAGCCGGTCCACGGCCGCCGTACCCGAGCTGTAGCCGAACCCGGCCGCCAGCTCGGGCACGGCGGCTCCCCTCCTGGTCCCGTAGAGCACCTGTTCCAGGCCGGACACCAGGCGACGCACGTCCACCTGGGGGCGCACCACGAGCCGCAGGAAGCGGCTGGAGGAGCCGATCTTGTTGCCGCACTCACGGACCAGGATCCGGTGCTCGGTGAGCAGCCGGTCCCGGACCACGGTCCCCTCCGCGCCGACGGGAAGGCGCACGAAGAGGAAGTTGCCCTGCGAGGGGTAGACGGTGAGGCCGGGCAGCGCGGAGAGCTGGCTGGCCATCTCCAGCCGGTCCCGGCGCACCTGCATCAGGCTCTGCGCGTACTCGGGGCCGTGCTCCTTCAGCATGAACACCACGTACTCGGCGAAGGCGTTGAGGTTCCACTTCGGCAGCATCGAGCGGACCCGGCCGGCCAGCGAGGGGTTCGCCACCATGTAGCCGAAGCGGATGCCGTGCAGACCGAAGTTCTTGCCGAGGCTGCGCAGCACGATGACGTTCGGCCGGATCATCGCCTCCTGCACGACGCTCGGCTCCTGCTCGGCGTCCGCGAACTCCAGGAACGACTCGTCGATGACGATCAGGTCCAGGTCGGCCATGGCGTCCATGAACTGCACGAGCGCGTGCTTGTGCAGGAAGCCGCCGTCGGGGTTGTTCGGGTTGCAGATGACGGCGACCCTGGTGCCGCGGGTCCGGATGAACTCGGCGTACTGCGCGAGGTCCAGGGCGAAGCCGCTGGACTCCTGGAGCGGGAACATGTCGACCCGCTTGCCGGTCTCCATGGGCTGGTCGGTCCAGCGGCCGAAGGTGGGGACGGGGATGGCGAGGGACTCGCGGACCAGCAGGTGGTCGATCCAGGTGATCAGTTCGGTCGAGCCGTTGCCCATCGCCACGGCCTGCGGCGGGAGCTGGAGCAGGTTGCAGAGCTCGGCCGTGATCGTGTCGGCGCCGCTCGGGTAGTACGTGATGATGTCGCGGAACCGGACCGACATCTCGTCGAACATCGCCGGCGTCGGGAAGTACGGGTTGCACGGGATACAGAAGTCCACCGGCCCGGTGCCCTCGCCGCCTTCTCGCGTCAGCGCCGCCATCGACGGGCTGTGCGCCGCCGTGCTGCGGAACAACGAGGTGACGTTGTCGGCCATGGAACCTCCGTATGGGGCGGGCCCGGTGGGGACGTCCGGGCCCGTCGTCTCTGGGGTGGCCCGCGCGGGGGAGCGCGGGCCGCTCTTACATACGGAGGTGTGAGTGACGCCGTTCAACAGGTGTGAAAAAAATGTGAGTTACGGAACCGGGGGCCCGTGTTTGACATCGGGCCCCCGGTTCACCGTCACGCCGGTGCGTGGTCAGGCGTCGAACGAGTGGATCGTCGTGGTCCGGTACGTCTGACCGGGCCGCAGCGTGGTCGACGGGAAGGACGGCTTGTTCGGCGAGTCCGGGAAGTGCTGGGTCTCCAGGCAGAGGGCGTCGCCCTGGCGGTAGATGTGGCCGCCGGTGCCGACGAGGGTGCCGTCGAGGAAGTTGCCGGAGTAGAACTGGAGACCGGGCTCGGTGGTGGAGATCTTCAGGGTGCGGCCGGAGGACGGGTCGCGCAGGGTCGCCACCTGGACGGGCCTGGCCGTCACGCCCTTGTCGAGGACCCAGTTGTGGTCGATGCCCTTGCCGTACAGCAGCTGCTGGTTCGCGACGCGGATGTCGCGGCCGATCTCCTTGGTCCTGCGGAAGTCGAAGGGGGTGCCCGCGACCTTCGCCAGCTCGCCCGTGGGGATCAGCCCCGAGTCGACCGGCGTGTAGCGGGCGGCGGCGATCGACAGCTCGTGGTCGTAGATCGAACCGCTGCCCTCGCCGGCCAGGTTCCAGTACACATGGCTGGTCAGGTTGACGACCGTGGCCTTGTCGGTGGTCGCCGCGTAGTCGACGCGCCAGTCGCCGTGCCGGGTGAGGGTGTACGTGACCTTCACCTTGAGCGTGCCCGGGTAGCCCATCTCCCCGTCGATGCTCGTGTAGTACAGGTACAGACCGACGTCCGAGCCCTTCACGAACGGCTCGACGTCCCACACCCGCTTGTCGAAGCCCTGGGCGCCGCCGTGCAGGCTGTTCGCGCCGTCGTTGACGTTGACCTGGTAGGCCTTGCCGTCGAGGGAGAACTGGCCCTTGCCGATGCGGTTGCCGTAGCGGCCGATCAGCGCGCCGAAGTACGGGGTCTTGGCGACGTAGTCCTCGATGTTGTCGAAACCGAGGGAGACGTTCTTGTAGCGGCCGTGGCGGTCGGGGATCTCCAGGGACTGGACGACACCGCCCCAGGAGAGGACCTTGAGCCGCGTGCCGCCGTTGGCCAGCGACCAGATGTGGACCTTCGTGCCGTCGGCGAGCTTGCCGAAGAGCTTCTTCGACGGCGTCCGGCCGCCGGTGGAGGCCTCGGCGGTGGTCGAGCCGAGGGTGGTCGCGGCGAGTCCCGCCGCCGCGGCGCCCGCGATCATCGTGCGTCTGTTCAGTTCCATGTGCGGCTCCCTCTAGAAGGGTCAGGCCCCGCCTTTCCGGGCGGGGCCTGAAGCTGACTTACGAACCGGACTTGCGCTTGTTCCACACGTCGAACCCGACCGCGGCCAACAGGGCCATGCCCTTGATGACCTGCTGCCAGTCGGTGCCGACGCTGAGGAGGTTCATGCCGTTGTTCAGCACACCGAGGACGAGACCACCGATGATCGCGCCGAGGACGGTACCCACACCGCCGCTCATGGACGCGCCACCGATGAACGACGAGGCGATCGCCTCGAGTTCGAAGTTCAGGCCCGCCTTCGGCGAGGCCGCGTTCAGACGGGCTGCGACGACCAGACCCGCCAGGGCCGCGAGCACGCCCATGTTCAGGAAGACCAGGAAGGTGACCTTCTTGTCCTTGACGCCGGACAGCTTGGCCGCCGGCAGGTTGCCGCCGATCGCGTAGATGTGACGGCCGAAGACGGCGTTGCGCATGACGTAGCCGTAGCCGACCACCAGCGCGCCGAGGATCAGCAGCACGATCGGCGCGCCCTTGTAGCTGGCGAGCAGCATGGTGACGGTGAGGATCGCGGCGACGATCGCGACGAGCTTGAGGAGGAAGAGGTTGCGCGGCGCCACGTCCAGCGAGAACTCCTGCTGGCGCTTGCGGTCCCGGATCTCCTGGAGCACCACGAAGACGATCAGGACGATGCCCAGCAGCAGCGTGATGTTGTGGTAGTTCGTCTCGGGGCCGGCCTCGGGCAGGAAGCCGTTGCCCATCTTCTGGAGGCCGTCCGGGAACGGGCCGAGGGTCTGGCCCTCCAGCAGGATCTCCGTCAGACCGCGGAAGAGCAGCATGCCCGCGAGGGTGACGATGAAGGACGGTATCCCCAGATAGGCGATCAGGAAGCCCTGCACCGAGCCGGCGACCGCGCCCACGAGCAGACACAGGAACAGCGCGACGGGCCACGCGATGTCGTGCTGGACGGTGAGGACGGCCGCGAAGGCTCCGACGAACGCGGTGAGCGAACCGACCGAGAGGTCGATATGGCCCGCGATGATCACCAGCATCATGCCGATCGCGAGGATCAGGATGTAGCTGTTCTGGAGCACCAGGTTGGAGACGTTGCGCGGCAGCAGCAGGTCACCGTCGGTCCACACCTGGAACAGGACGACGATCAGACCGAGCGCGATCAGCATGCCGTACTGGCGCATGTTGCGGCGCAGTCCGTCCAGCACCAGCTGGAACAGGTTGCCGTCGGCCGATCCGCCGCTCTTGCCGGGCGGCGCGGCGGCCGGGCTCTTGTCGGTCACATCGGTGCTCATCGCGTTACCTCTTTGTCCTTCGTCATCTGACGCATCAGCACTTCCTGCGTGGCCTCGGCCCGGGGGACCTCGCCCGTGAGCCGACCGGCGGCCATGGTGTAGATGCGGTCGCACATGCCGAGCAGTTCGGGCAGCTCGGAGGAGATGAAGACGACCGCCTTGCCCTGGGCGGCCAGCTGGTCGATGACCGTGTAGATCTCGTACTTGGCACCCACGTCGATGCCACGCGTGGGCTCGTCCAGGATCAGAACGTCCGGACCCGCGAAGATCCACTTGCTGAGGACGACCTTCTGCTGGTTGCCGCCGGAGAGCTTGCCGACCGGTTCGAAGACGGTCGGCGCCTTGATGTTCATCGACTTGCGGTAGCCCTCGGCGACCTGCCGCTCCTCGTGCTCGTCGACGATGCCCCGCTTGGCCACCTTGCTCAGCGCGGTGAGCGAGATGTTGCGGTTGATGGTGTCGATGAGGTTGAGGCCGTAGTGCTTGCGGTCCTCGGTGACGTACGCGATCCCGTGCCCGACCGCCTCGGCGACGGTCTTCGTGCGGATCTCCGTGCCGTCCTTGAGGACCGTGCCGCCCGCGTGCCGGCCGTAGGTCCGCCCGAAGACGCTCATCGCGAGTTCGGTGCGGCCGGCGCCCATCAGGCCCGCGATGCCGACGATCTCCCCGCGCCGCACATGGATCGACACGTCGTCGACGACCTTGCGCTGCTGGTCGAGCGGGTGGTGCACGCTCCAGTTGCGGATCTCCAGGGCGGGCGCCGCCTCGGCGTCCGCCTCGTGCGGGGTGCGCTCGGGGAAGCGGTGGTCGAGATCGCGGCCGACCATGCCGCTGATGATCCGGTCCTCGGTCGTCTCCGCCGCCTTGACGTCGAGGGTCTCGATCGACTGGCCGTCACGGATGATCGTCACCGAGTCGGCGACCTTGCGGATCTCGTTGAGCTTGTGGGAGATGATGATCGAGGTGATGCCCTGCTTCTTCAGCTCCAGGATCAGGTTGAGGAGCTTGTCGCTGTCCTCGTCGTTGAGCGCCGCGGTCGGCTCGTCGAGGATGAGCAGTTTCACCTTCTTCGACAGCGCCTTCGCGATCTCCACGAGCTGCTGCTTGCCCACGCCGATGTCGGCGACGCGGGTCTCGGGGTGGTCGTCGAGACCGACCCGGCGCAGCAGCTGCGTGGCGTGCCGCAGGGTCTCCCGCCAGTTGATGAACCCGCCCTTGGCGTGCTCGTTGCCGAGGAAGATGTTCTCCGCCAGGGAGAGGTACGGCGACAGCGCCAGTTCCTGGTGGATGATGACGATGCCGCGGTGCTCGCTCGCCCGGATGTCCTTGAACTGGCAGAGGTCTCCCTCGAAGAGGATCTCGCCCTCGTAGCTGCCGTGCGGATGGACGCCGGAGAGCACCTTCATCAAGGTGGACTTGCCGGCGCCGTTCTCACCGCAGATGGCGTGGACCTCGCCCTGGCGGACGGTCAGTGTGACGTCCGACAGCGCCTTGACGCCGGGAAAGGTCTTGACGATCGAGCGCATTTCCAGGACGGGTCCCGCCATGGTCGTGCCTTCCAATCACTAGGTTCCGGCGGTTACTTGAGCTCGTCGGCGGTGTAGTAGCCGCCGTCCACCAGGACCTTCTCGTAGTTGGCCTTGTCGACGCTCACGGGCTGGAGCAGGTAGGCCGGGACGACCTTGGCGCCGTTGTCGTAGGTCTTGGTGTCGTTGGTCTCCGGCGTCTTGCCGTTGAGGGCCGCGTCCACCATGTTCGAGGCGACCTTGGCCAGTTCGCGGGTGTCCTTGTAGACGGTCATCGTCTGCTCGTCGGCGATGATCGACTTCACCGAGGCGAGCTCGGCGTCCTGGCCGGTGAGGACCGGCAGCGGCTTGCTCTTGGAGCCGTAGTCGTCCGACTTCAGCGCGGAGAGGATGCCGATGGAGATGCCGTCGTACGGCGAGAGGACCGCGTCGACCTTCTTGCTGGAGTACGACTTGGTGAGGATGTCGTCCATGCGCTTCTGGGCGGTGGCGCCGTCCCAGCGCAGGGTGGTGACCTGGGTGAGGCCGGTCTGGCCGGACTGGACGACGAGCTTCTTGCTGTCGATGTACGGCTGGAGCACGCTCATCGCGCCGTTGAAGAAGTACTTGGTGTTGTTGTCGTCGTTGGAGCCGGCGAACAGCTCGATGTTGAAGGGGCCCTTGCCACCCGCCAGGCCCAGCTTCTCGACGATGTAGTTGGCCTGGAGCTCGCCGACCTTGCTGTTGTCGAAGGACGCGTAGTAGTCGACGTTCTTCGTGCCGAGGATCAGGCGGTCGTAGGCGATGACCGGGATCTTGGCGTCGGCGGCCTGCTGGAGCACGTTGTTCAGGGACTTGTTGTCGATGGCGGCGACGATCAGCGCCTTGACGCCCTGCGTGATCAGGTTCTCGATCTGGGCGACCTGCTGGTCGGGGTCGTCCTCGCCGAAGACCAGCTTGGTCTTGTAGCCCTTGGACTCCAGGTCCTTGACGACGTTGTTGCCGTCGGCGATCCAGCGCTCGGAGGACTTGGTCGGCATCGCGATGCCGATGGTCCCGCCCTTGGCGCTGCCCTTGCTCTCCTCGCTTCCGCCTTCGCCGCTCTGGCCGCAGGCGGACAGGGTGAGGGCGAGGGAGGCGGCTCCGGCTATGGCGGCGAGTGCGGCTCTGCGGTTACGCATGATCATCATCCTTGATGTGTGTGCAGGGCTCGGTCTCGCGGTTCGAGGACGCTCCCGAGGGTGGCGCCGGGAAAGACCGAGAAGAGGTGTGTGGGATTCTGCGCGCCTGTGTGGGCTTCTGTGAAGCAGGGTTTCCGGAACGTTATGACCCGATGTCGAACCTGTTCAGTTCGCCGGGCAGGCGCGAGCCCAGTGGGGCCATGTCGCCGTCCGCGCCATGGCGCGCGAGCAGGTCCAGCGCGAGCCGTCCGCGCCGCACCCGCTCCTTGGCGGTGGACAGGGTCAGATCCCGCAGATGGTGCCCGTAGGGGTAGAGGCCGGGGGTCTTGGACAGGCCGAACTTGAGATACAGCGGTGCGCCGCGCCGGATCAGCTCGGCGACCTCGTACATCCGGATGTACCCGCCGAGATCGTCGGGGGCCTCGATGTACATGTCCATGGGGGCGCCGGAGACCCGGCGGATCTCGGTGAGGTGATCCAGCGTCAGATCGCTGGGCACATTGACCGAGTCGGCCCCGAGCCGCTCGTACACCGCGTACGAGGCCGGGTTCACGGGCCCGATGAGCGCCGACACCTTCAGGGTCGTGTCGGCGGGGATGATGCCGGCCCGGCGCGCCCGGTGCAGCGTCCACAGCACGCCCTCGTCGGCGACGAGGAGGCATTTGACGCCCAGCTCCGTCGCCCGGACGGCGTCTTCGACGCATCCGGCGACCGCGTCGTGGCCGCGGGCGCGCAGCCCGCCGCCGCGTGAGTCGGTCCGGGTCGAGCCGCCGATGTCCCAGGTGCCGCGCGGGCCGGTGAACAGGCACAGCTCGATGTCCCGTTCACCGGTCGCCTCGACCATCTCGGTGATCTCGGCGTCGGTCAGCATCCACACGCCGCTGCCCTGGCTGATCCGGTGGATCGGCACATCGAGCCGGGACGCCTCCTTCAGGATGACGGCCAGCGCTTCGGGACCCTCGCACGAAGGGACCTCGGTGCGCCAGCGGCCGCCGCCCGGGAAGGTGTGGGCGGAGGCGTCGGCGGGATCGAGGGCGGGCGCGCCCAGTCCGAGGTCGGTGAGCGCCTGCTCACCGGGCCTGCGGGCTGCCGTGGCGGAAGCGTCGGTCGTCACAAGACTGTCCTTCGTGTTCGATATTTCGGACGAGGTTCGCGGCTCAAGTCGTACGTGGCTCGGGATGTACGCCGGCACGGGGACTGTCAGGTCGCCCCCGTGCCGGCGTACGGCCAGGGTGTCTCCCGGCGTACGGGCCGGGAGGCCGGCGGGCGGGGAACCGGGGAGTCCGGTCGGGCCGCGCCGGGGTTCCTACGGCCGGAGCAGCACCTTGCCCACCTTCGGGTCACCGGAACCCACCAGCTCGATGGCCTCCGAGAACGCGGTCAGCGGCAGCTCGTGCGTGACCAGCGGTAGCGGATCCAGCAGCCCGGCGCCGAACACCCGCACGGTGTGCGACCAGGCGTCCGGCGGCGCCCCGAAGACGGTGTGCACCTCCAGCTGACGTACGACCAGATCCGTCGGGTCGAGCCCGTCGGCGCCCGGCGCCGGGATCCCGGTCAGCACCAGCCGTCCGCCGCGCCGCAACAGGGAGGCCGCGGTGCGCCCGGCGGACGCCGATCCGGCGGTCTCGATCACCACGTCGAAGTCGTCCGGCAGCTCCTGGTCCCGGGTGCGGAAGTCGGTGGCCCCGAACTGCCGGGACAGGGCCTCCCGGTCGTTGCGTGTCCCGACCACCAGCAGCTCCGCGGGGGAGCCCGCCCTCAGGAACTGGACGGCGAACATGCCCAGGGTCCCGGTGCCCACGACGGCCACCCGCTCGCCCGGCAGCGCGTGCGCCTTCATCGCGGCGGCCGCGATACAGGCGGCGGGCTCCAGCAGGGCCGCCGCCGTGAGGTCGGCGTCCTCGGGGAGCATGTGCAGCAGCCGGGCCGGGAGGGTGAGGGTGGCGGCCATCGCCCCCGGCTGGGTGAAGCCGGTCTCCTCGTACCCGTCCGTGCACAGCGTGGTCTCGCCCGCGTGGCAGCGGTCGCAGACCTGGCAGTTGCGGAACCCCTCGCCGACGACCTTGCGGCCCACCAGCGAGGCGGGGACACCGGCGCCCACCCGCTGCACGGTGCCCGACCACTCATGGCCGGGGACGAGCGGATAGCGGACGTACCCCTCGGGCCGGTTGCCCTGGTACACCTCGCGGTCGCTGCCGCAGATGCCGACCGCGTGGACCCGGACGAGCGCCTCGCCGGGACCCGGCTCACGGGGCGTGTGCTCGGCGATCCGGTGCTCGCCGGGCGCCTCGACGACGACCGCGCCGCTCACTGGCTGCCCTTCGGCTTGCGCTGCTCCCAGCCCTCGGCCCACAGGTCGAAGCGGGCCTGCTGCTGGGGGAACTCGGCGGCCGCGTCCACGTCCAGCTCGACGCCCAGACCGGGCTTGTCGGAGAGGTGGAAGTAGCCGTCGATCACCTCGGGCGCGCCCTTGACGACCTTCTTGATCTCCGCGTCGGCGAAGTCGTTGAAGTGTTCGAGGATCTTGAAGTTGGGGGAGGTGAAGCCGACCTGGAGGGAGGCGGCGGTGAGCACCGGGCCGCCCACGTTGTGCGGGGCGACGAGCACGTAGTGCGCCTCGGCGGTCGCGGCGAGCTTGCGGGTCTCCCAGATACCACCGATATGGCCGACGTCCGGCTGGATGATGTCGACGGCCTGGCTCTCGAACAGCTCGCGGAACTCGATGCGATCGTGAATGCGCTCACCGGTGGCGACCGGGATGTCCACCTTGGCGGCGACCTTCTCCAGGGCCTTGAGGTTCTCCGGCGGGCAGGGCTCCTCCAGCCAGGCGGGCTTGAAGGGGGCCAGCTCCTTGGCCAGCCGCACGGCGGTCGCCGGGGAGAAGCGGCCGTGCATCTCCAGCATCAGCTCGGCGTCCGGCCCGATGGCGTCCCGGACGGCCTCGATGAGGGAGACGGCGTACAGCGACTGCGCGTGGTCCAGCTCGAAGTGCCCGGTGCCGAAGGGGTCGATCTTGAGCGCCTTGTAGCCGCGCTCCATGACCCCCTGGGCGGCCTTGTGGTACGCCTCGGGCGTCCGCTCGGTCGTGTACCAGCCGTTGGCGTACGCCTTGACCTTGTCCGTCACCTTGCCGCCGAGCAGCTGCCAGACGGGCACGCCGAGGGCCTTGCCCTTGATGTCCCAGCAGGCCATCTCCACGACCGCGATGCCGGACATCACGATCTCGCCGGCGCGGCCGTAGTCGCCGTACTTCATGCGGCGCGTGAGGTCCTCGACAGCGAACGGGTCCGAGCCGAGAATGTGGTTGGCCTCGGCTTCTCTCAGGTAGCCGATCAGCGCGTCGGTGTGACCCAGCATGCGGGTCTCGCCGACGCCCGTGATGCCCTCGTCGGTGTGCACCAGGACGTAGGTCAGGTTGCGCCATGGCGTCCCGACCACGTGCGTGCTGATTCCGGTGATGCGCACGGAAGTTACCCTTCGGCCGTTCGAGATTTCGTCACTCGTTCGAAATGCTGGCGTGACAGTAAGGACGGTGTGAGCGGGGTGTCAATGGGTCGAACGCATATCGGTTTCGATAGTTTCGGTCAGGCGTTTCGGGTTTCGCGCTCCTGTTCCCCCAAAACCTTCACAGGCTCGTCTAGGAACGTGACCCGCCGGGAACCTACTCTTCCCGGGTCATGGACTACTGCCTCCCGTGCCGACGGCACCTCAACGGCGCCCTAGCCTGCGCGGGGTGCGGAGCACCTGCCGAACAGCTGCGCGCGTATCGACCGGACGCGTACGAGCCGGACCCGGAGGGGCCCGAGCGGTATACGCCCGAGCCGCACACGGAACCGGCCGCGAGCCACTCCGAGGAGCCGGCCGGGGCCGACGACGACGAGGACGACGCGCCCCGGGGCCGCGCCGCACGCCGTCGCGAGCAGGGCCGCGGGAGCCGGCGCGGTCCCTCCGGCGCGGCGGCCGGCGACGGGGACGCGAGCCGTCGCGATCGCAAGGCCGCGGTCCACCGGCGGCGCCGCAGACGCACGGTACTGATCACCGTCGGCTTCGTCCTGGCCGCGGGCGGACTGAGCCTCGCCGAACTGGGCATCGACGCACCGGGCTTCTCCTCGCCGAACCCGGCGGCGGCGGGCGGCGAGTCGTCCGAGGTGGCGGACTCGACACCGGAACCGAGCACGACCGCGCAGCCGCTGGACGACCGGACGGACGACGAGGACGGCTCCTCGGCCTCCCCCGACCCCTCGGACTCCCCGTCGGCCTCACCGTCCGCGTCGGACGAGGCCGAGGCGAGCGAGACCCCCGACAAGGTCCCCCAGTCGGCCCCCCTCCCCGGCTCCGCCGACCCCTCCACCCCGGCCGGCTCCGCCTCCACCCCGGCCGCCGACCCGACCACCGCCGACCCGTCCCCGCAACCGTCACCCTCGGAAACGTGCAACCGGTTCCTGTGGTGGTGCACCTGATCCCGCGCCGGTCCGCCCCGGTCCTTCGCGTCAGCTTCCGTACGGCCAGGTGAAGCCGAGTTCCTCGGCGCGCTCGCGGGTGCCGGCGGAGACCTGGGTGTAGCCCCTCGGGTCCTCCTCGGCCAGCCGGCGCAGGGCCGCCCCGGCCTGGGACCCGGGGGAGGTGCCGTCGTCGGGGACGCTCCAGCGCAGGACGAGGGGATGGCCGTCCGGCGCTCCCGAGCCGAGGCCCGGCGTGTACCAGAGGTGCACCTCGACGGTGTCCGGGTCCTGGGGCGCGGTGCTGATCCAGCCCCGGGTCATGTCCCACCGGCGCAGCGGCTCCGGCCGGGCCGTCAGCCCCTCCCGGATCAGCCGGGCGAGTTCGAGGGCCGGCCAGGACCAGGAACGGTCCGCCTCCGCCCGCGCGACCTCCGCGTCGTACGCGGCGGCGTCGAAGCGCTCGGCGGGCAGCGAGGGCGTGGACCGGCCCCATCCCGGCAGCGGCGGCCGCCGCCAGTTCTCCCACACCACCTGGTCCCCGTCGCGGCGGATCGTGACGGTGAGCGCGCCACAGCATCCCTCGGTGCAGGCGGCCTCGGCGAGCTGGACGTCGTGGGGCTCCGGGCCGGCCCGCAGCGAACCGTTCTCCAGGAGGAACTCGGGCCGGTGCGCGGGGCCGTGCGGGAAGACCGCCGGGACGAGCGGACGTCCGTCGACGAGCACCCGGGTCTCCATCGGCTCCCGGTCCACGGGATCACCGGCCACGACCTCGATGCGCAGCCGGCCGGGCGCCGCCGGGGGCAGGAACGGCCGCCGTCCCGTACGCCGGATCCAGCGGGCCCGCACACGCCCTTCCGGTTCGTCGGTGCCGGTGTCCGCCGCGGCGGCCCAGCGGGGCTCCGCCAGCAGGTGCCCGAGCGACTCCAGCAGGGCCGCGCGCCGGCCGTCGGGCCAGTCCAGCAGCACGGCGGTGCCGCTGCTCAGGTCCAGGGCGAGAGAGAGCAGGGTGGCGTGGTGGTCGAGGGCGGGCGGCAGCAGCCCGGCCCGGGCCACGACGGTCTCGTACAGGGCGGGGACGTCGCGCCGGGCGAGGAACTCGGTGGAGCCGTCCTGCGAGGACACCATCCGGACGAGGAGCCGGCCGGCCCGGCCCAGCAGGGCGGTACGGGTGGGGTGTCGGTGCAGCAGGTCGAGGAGCCGCGTCGCCTGCGCGATTCGGCGGGCGGTCGCGCCGCCGATGAACTCGGCCGCCATGGGCAGGGCTTCGAGCTGTGCGAGGACGTCCGCGTGGTCGTCCCTCCACAAGGCGCCGACGAGCGGCCGCAGTTCGGGCCGGTCGTCATGCCCCAGCATGAGGACCGCGGCGCGGCGCGGATCGATCGCCTCCAGGGCCTGGACGGCGGGTCCCCGTACTTCCCGCAGGGCGCTGAGCGCGGTCAGGCACGGGACGTCCTCGGCATCGCCGACCCGTGCGAGCAGGGCGAGGGCCGCGATGACGGGCGGCACGGCGGTGCCGGTGCGGGCCAGCCGCCGGGCCAGCGAACGGGCGGCGTCCCGCCGCTCGTCGGGGAGAGGCAGCTCGGCGACGACGCGCCGGACGAGGGTCCTGTGCCGGTCACGGACGCCGAGTTCGGCGAAACGCCGGTGCAGGGTGGCGGGGTCGGACGGCAGCGGGTCCAGCGCGGAGCGGACGGCCGCCGCCGCGTCCTCGCGGGACAGGGCCGGTGGTGGCGGGCCGGCGTCGGGCGTCCGGGAGAGGGTGAAGCCACGCCGGGGCGGCAGCCCGTCCGGGGACGCGTGCATCAGACGCAGGGCGTGGTCGTACAGCGGGAGGGCGCTCACCGGGCGGAGTGGTACTCGATTCCGTAGGTCATGGCGGGAGCCTGCCAGTCCGGCCGGCGATCCGTCGAAGGAATTTCCGGGAACCGCTTGCCGTCTTCGGGCGTACTGGAGGACAGGGCTCCACGAGGGGCTCGTGCGAAGGAGGGGGAAGAGCATGGCCGTACTCCTGCTGTCCGGTGTTCTCGCGCTGGCCGTCGGCGGGTGTGCCTGCGTCGTCTGGGCGGCCCGCGGCGGCCCCCGCTGGACCCGCGTGGTGTCCACCGTCACCCTGACGCTGGCGGAGATCGTCACCACGGCGAACAAGAAGTCGCGGCGCTCGGGGAGCTCGGGGGGCGGGGGCGACGACTAGGGCCTCTCGTTCGGATCATTCGGATCTCGCCGGGGCGCGAGGGTCAGCGCTGCGGGACGAGCTGCACCCGGATGTCCTTGCCGTAGGGCAGGACGACGGTCTGGTCCCGGCCGAGGACCCAGTCCGGGGTGACCAGGAACAGGCGCCCGCCGGAGGCCAGCAGCAGCCGGAAGCCCCGGTACCGGTGCCGGAACGCCGCCGCGCCCTCCGCCGCCGTGCCGAGCCGGGCGGCCGTCACCCCCGTGGGCAGCCCCTCCAGGGCCACCTTGGTGTCGACGACCACCTCGGGACGGTCGACGAGCTCCGCCACGTCCTGCTCGCCCCGGCCCCTGCCGTACGCCCATGCCAGCTGCGTCGAGGCCCAGAACAGCCCGGCCACCCCGATCAGGAGCGCGTACATCACACCGTTCCTGGCGAGGCGCTGCGGCAGCAGCGGGTGCCCGCTGCTGCGGCCGTGGATCCAGACGCCGTACGCCACCGAGGCCGGGCCGAAGGCCAGGGACAGCGGGGTGGCACCGATGATCACGCTGACGTCGGAGCCCTGGACGAAGATGCCGATCATCGCCCGGGCGATCAGCAGGACGCCGATGAGGACGAAGGCGTACGCCAGGAAGGTCCCGGTGCTGGAGGAACCGCCGTCCGGGCCGCCGTCCGGCTCGCGGGACAACAGCCACAGCACGAGGGCGTGGATCCCCACGAGGAGCATGATCCCGAGGAAGATCAGCGTCGCCGGGACGTAGACCACCTCCAGGCCCTGGAGGGTGAGGCTCTGGTTCGACAGGCCGGTCATGTCGAGCGGGACGCCGAAGTAGTCGTAGCGGGCGCGGGTGGCGACATAGCCGAAGTAGAGGAGCAGCGCCGTCGCGAGGGTCGTCGGCCCGATCGCCTCGGCGAGCTGCCGGATCCGGACGGAGACCGGCTGCTGGACGGGGGTGGGGTCGGGGGCCGGCGCGGGCGGTGGCGGCGGTGGTTCTCCGGCCGTCATCACTGGTCCGGGGAGAGGGAGGAGTCCGGGGAGTCGGGGGAGCGGTTCGGGGAGGTGGGCGGGGACTCGGGCGAGGCGGGCGGGGACTCGGGCGAGGTGGGCGGAGAATCGGGCGGGGAGTCCTCCTCGGGTGCCGGCCCCGGGGAGTCGGTGGACATCGTCAGGATGAGCTTGCCGGCGTCCTGGCGGGCCGCGCCGTGGACCAGCACCGGGTTCTCCCGCGTCGGCGGCGGCCCACCCCAGTCCGGCACGCCACTGCACGGCTCGTTCTCGTCGTTGTCGCACAGACAGCTGTAGTGCACCACCGCCCTGACCCGGTACGTGCCGGACGGCGCGTTCGCGGCGAGGACCGCCCCCGCCCGGCACTGGTCGCCCTCGTCCACCCGGACGGAGCGGCAGGGGGGATCGACGAGAGGTTCGTCCTCGTCGACCGAGCAGTGCGCGGCGTCGTCGGAGCGCACGGTCGGCCACGGCTTCGGGCCGCCGATCACCTCGAAGGAGATCCGCTCGACGGTGAGGGGGGTGGCGGTCTTGTTGATCAGGGTCAGGCAGCCGGGGTCGTTGCGATTGCCGTCGAGGCGTGGGCCGTTCCAGTTGACGGACCTGTGACCGCCGCCCTGAGGCGTCTTGCCCCCGCCCGAGGTGTCACCGCCGCCCGAGGTGTCACCCCCGTCCGACGTGTCACCGCCGTCGGCCGTCGAGTCGCCGTCCGGATCGCCGCTCCGGTCGCCGTGCGGCTCGGCGCTGCCGTCGTCGGCCGTGCCGTCCGTCGTGGCGGCGGAGTTGTTCCCCACGGTGTCCGACGCGTCGTCGCCCGTCGTCGCCGAGCGCACCAGCCAGACGACGCCGAGGACCGCCACCAGACCGAGGACCACGGCCATGACGAGGAAGCGGGTGCGCTGAGGTGGCATATTCGGAGGGTAAGTGCACCTTTCGTACCACTTCCTCCGGTACTACTCCACTCGCAGCATCCGCCGCAGCAACCCCCGCAGCACCACCCGCTCCTCCTCCCCCAGGCCCGCCAGCGGTTCGCGGGCGAAGCGGAGGGACTCGCGCAGGCTCTTGGCCACCCGGCTGCCCTCCTCCGTCGTCGCGGCCAGTTTCACGCGGCGGTCGGCCGGGTCGGGGCGGCGTTCGACCAGGCCGCGGGATTCGAGGCGGTCGACGATGCCGGTGACGTTGGACGGCTCGCACTTCAGCTTCTGGGCGAGCTTGCGCATGGGGAGCGGCTCCACGGAGAGCAGGCTCAGCAGGCGGGCCTGGGCGCCGGTGAGGGCGTGATCGGCGGCCGCCTCCTCGTAGTCCTCGTAGAAGCGGGCCACGACCTCGCCGATCAGCTCGACGACTTCCGTGGTCAGGGCGTCGGGGAGGGGGGTACGGGGTGAGGTCGCCATGGGCCGAGGGTACCCCGCTTACTTGACATCCTGAAATATTCAGGCGCATGGTTGTTTCAGGTAGTGAAACATTTCGTGTGTGAAAGGCAGCCCCCCATGACTGACTCCGCTCTCCCCACCACCAGCCGCGAATGGCGTCTTCTCAGCCGTCCCGTCGGCTGGCCGAAGGTCGAGGACTTCGAACTGGCCGAGGCGGAGATCCGGCAGCCCGGTCCCGGTGAGGTGCTGGTCCGCAACGCATACGTCTCCGTCGACCCGTACATGCGGGGCCGTATGAGCGCCGCCAAGTCCTACGCCGCCCCCTACGAGCTGGGCAAGGCCATGCAGGGCGGGGCCGTGGGCGAGGTCGTCGCCTCCGGCGCCGAGGGCGTGGCGGTCGGCGATCACGTCCTGCACTTCGGCGGCTGGCGCGAGTACGCCACCTTCGACGCCAAGCAGGCCGTCAAGGTCGACCCCGAGGCCGCGCCCCTCTCCACCTACCTCGGCGTCCTCGGCATGACCGGCCTCACCGCCTACGCCGGCCTGCTGCGCACCGCCGCCTTCAAGGAGGGCGACGTCGTGTTCGTGTCGGGCGCGGCGGGTGCCGTCGGCAGCCAGGTCGGCCAGATCGCCAGGCTGAAGGGCGCCTCGCGCGTCATCGGCTCCGCCGGCTCCGACGAGAAGGTCAAGCTGCTCGTCGAGGAGTACGGCTTCGACGCCGCCTTCAACTACAAGAACGGCCCGGTCGCCGAGCAGCTGCGGGCCGCCGCCCCCGACGGCGTCGACGTCTACTTCGACAACGTAGGCGGAGACCACCTGGAGGCCGCCATCGGGCAGCTCAACCAGGGTGGCCGGATCGCCGTCTGCGGCATGATCTCGGTCTACAACAACACCGAGGCCGCCCCCGGCCCGAGGAACCTCGCCCGCCTGATCCAGACCCGCGGCCGTATCGAGGGCTTCCTGGTCGGCGACCACTACGACCTCCAGACGGAGTTCGTCCGGGAGGTCGGCGCCTGGATCCGCTCGGGCGAGCTGAAGTACCGCGAGACGGTCGTCGAGGGCATCGAGAACAACCTGGAGGCGTTCCTGGGTGTGCTGCGCGGCGACAACACCGGAAAGATGATCGTCAAGCTCTGACCCTCCACCCCTCCCGCCGGTTTCCGGCATGCGGTAACTTCTTTCCGAAATCAACCGCCATTCAGCGACCCGGGCGCGAGTCGCGGCGGACGAAGGAGGAAGACATCCGTATGTCCATCCAGCAGTCCGACGTCCTCTACACCGCCGTCGCCACCGCCCTGAACGGCCGCGACGGCCGGGTCGCCACCGACGACGGCCGGCTCGACGTGACCGTGAACCCGCCCCGGGAACTGGGCGGCAGCGGCGCCGGAACCAACCCGGAGCAGCTGTTCGCCGCCGGCTACAGCGCCTGCTTCCAGGGCGCCCTGGCCGTGGTCGCCCGGGAGGAGAAGGCCGACCTGACCGGCTCCACGGTCACCGCGAAGGTCGGCCTGGGCAGGAACGACGACGGTTTCGGGCTCATCGTCGAGATCTCGGCCCGTATCCCCGAGGTCGACCCCGACACCGCCCGGTCGCTGATCGAGCGGGCCCACGAGGTCTGCCCGTACTCCAGGGCGACCCGGGGCAACATCGGCGTGACCCTGGCCTGAGCCCGGAAGACTTGCCGGGGCGCGCACCGTGACGCCCGTGCGGCGGCGGTCGTTGCGCATCACGAAGGCCGCACCCTTGGACGTGGGGTGCGGCCTTCACCCATGGGCGCGAGCCCCCCGGGCGAGCCCCGGAAGGCGTCGGAAGGCGTCGGAAGGCGTCGGAAGGCGGCGATCGGCGAGCGGGGCGGGAAGGCGTCGGGTGGGCGTCAGCCGGCCGCCAGTGCCGCCCGGTGCACCGCCGCCACCAGCCGCTTGTTCTCCGTCGCCGCCCCGCCCGGGAAAGCGAACCGGCGCCGGGTGTATCCGTAGGCCAGCCCGCTGCGCGGGTCCGCGAACGCCTGGCAGCCGCCCGCCCCGCTGTGCCCGAACGCCCCGACCCCGAGGAACGGGTACCAGGTGTCCGCGGTCGCCTGGAAGCCCAGCCCGAACGATTTGTGGGCGCGCGCCACCAGGTCGTACCCCACGGAGTGGAACTGCCCGAACTCCGCGGCCGTGTCCTCCTTCAGCAGCGGCGCCTTCCCGCCCCGCTCGCTGATCGCCGCCGCGTACAGCCCGGCCAGCCCGCGCGCCGAGGCCACCCCGCCCACCGAGGCCGGCCCCTTCGCCCGGACGAGCGGGTCGTTCGGCAGCAGCTCCAGGTCGGTCGGCTCGGCGGCGTGCCGGTTGAAAGCGATCGCGGCCAGAGTGTGCGGCCCGCCGGGCAGGGCGTCCAGCAGCGCCCGCTGCTCGGCCGTCGCCACCATCGGCTGCGCACTGCGGAACCGCGGCTCGTGCACGGCCGGCAGCCCCAGGAAGAGGTCCAGCCCGTACGGGACGCGCACCCGCTCCTCGTACACCTCCTGGAGCGTACGGCCCGTCGCGCGCCGTACGACCTCGCCGGTGAGCGCGCCGATGACCAGGCCGTGGTAGCCGAAGGCGGTGCCGGGGCGCCAGAACGGTCGCTGGTCGGCGAGGCGTTCGGCGAGCTGGCGGTCGTCGGCCACCTCCTGCCGGGAGAAGCCGGTGTCCGTGCCGACCACCCCGGCCCGGTGCGCGAGCAGCTCGCGCAGGGTCAGCTGACCCTTGCCCTCGGCAGCGAACTCCGGCCAGTAGTAGGTGACTTTGCGGTCCAGCTCCAGCGTGCCGTCCTGTACCAGGAGCGCCGTCACCAGATGGGCCGCGCCCTTGGTGGACGAGTACACGCCGTAGAGGGAATCGGGCTCGGTGCCCTCGCCCGCCCAGAGGTCGACGACCCGCCTGCCGTGCACATACGCGGCCAGCTGGCCCTCGTAGTCCGGCCGTTCGTCCGCCACGAACGAGGCGAACTCCTCCCGTACCGCCTCGAAGCCGTCGGCCACGGTGCCGTGGATCTCGTTCGTCGTCCGGGTCATCCCAGTCATCCGCTCTCCTCAGCCGGCCCGCTGCTTGCGTGCGCCATGGTGATCAGTGCCTGTGCGATCTGGGGAAACTCCCCCTCGGGTGGTCCCGGAAGCGGGATTCCGGAGATCGGTACGGCGAGGCGTACCTGTTCGACTCAACTGCAACACGAGGGCGTTGGTGTCACCGATACCCCGGATGGCCTATGGGGACCGCCGGAAGCGGGCATGCTGAGGGCACCGGACGCGCGTGCGGCGAGGAGAGTCCATGCCAACGATCCCTTCGCTCCCCAGCAGGGCCGACGTCCTGCGCATGGCCCGCAGTACCACCGACATCACCGGACAACTCCTCGACACGGCGGGCAACATCACCCGGATCGCCCTCAACACCCTGGACCCCAGGGACGGTTCGGGCGCGGAGGCGCTGCGGGTGCTGCGCCGGACCACGGCCGAGCTGGCCGAGGCCAGCGCCTCCCCGCAGGCCCAGGAGTCGTTCTACCGCGCCGTCGAGGCCCTCACCCGGCTCGGCGCCGGCGGGGCCCCGCTGGCCGCGCACCCGGTGGGCGAACCCGCCCGGGTGCTGCTCGTGGCCCTCGGCGACAGCCTGCTGCCGGTGCTGGACGCGCTGGAGCCCGCGGTGGCGGAGGGCGCGGCCGCGCTGGGGGAGCTGATCGAGGCGGCCTCCCCGCTGCTGCCGGCGGGCGCCGGACTGGCCGCCGGGCTGCTGCTCGCCCTCGCGCCGGTGCTGCGGACCTCGGCGGAGGTGCTGCGGGAGTCGTCACCGGAACTGCGGCGGATCGCGGACGCGGTGACGGCGGCCCTGGCCCCGCTGCTGCCGGTCCAGGCCGCGCTGGCGGAACGGGCCGCCACGGCGGGCGCGGACGTCGTACGGGCCGCCCTGCCCGCCCTCGCCGACCTCACGGAGGCCGCGTCCGCCTCGGCGCAGGCCGTCCGGCCGGTGCTGGTCGCGGGGGAGGAGCTGGTCGTGGCGGGCCTGGAGCAGCTCCAGCCCGCCCTGCTGGCGGGCGCGGCCCGGGCCGGCCGGGTGGCGCGGGCCACGGCGGTACGGGTGTCGGCGGCGGTGTCGCCGGCCGCGGGCGAGGGGGAGGTGCTGGTGGCGGTGCCGGTGTGACCGGCCGTCGGGCGGGTGGCCGGGCCCCTCGCCGTCTCCTCGCCGTCCCCCCGCGGTGCCCCCCGCGGTGCCCCCTCGCGGCCGCGCCCGCCGTCGACCCGTCGGCCCGGCTCGGCGGTCTCCAGGACGGGCGGATGATATGCACACGACCGATAGAGTTCGGCCATGCGAGATCTTGGGGTGGGGTTCCGGTACCTCCTGAAGGGCCAGCGCTGGGTGGCCCGGCACGGCAAGAGCTACAACTTCGGGCTGCTCCCCGGCCTGATCACCCTCGTCCTGTACGCGGCGGCGCTGGTCGCGCTCGCGGTGTGGGGCGAGGACTTCGTGACATGGGCGACCCCGTTCGCCGACGACTGGTCGAGCCCGTGGGAGAGGCTGTTCCGCGGGTTCCTCACGGTCGTGCTGTTCGCCCTCGGCCTGCTGCTGTCCGTCCTCACCTTCACGGCCGTCACCCTCCTCGTCGGCCAGCCCTTCTACGAGAGCCTCTCCGAGAAGGTCGACCGGGACGTGTCCCCCGACGGCACGGCCCCCCACTCCGGGCGGCCGCTCTGGCAGGAGCTGTGGATCTCCGCCCGTGACAGCCTCCGCATCCTGGCCCGGGCGCTGGTCTGGGGCGTGCTGCTGTTCGCCTGCGGATTCATCCCGGTCCTCGGGCAGACGGTCGTCCCCGTGATCGGGTTCTTCGTCACCGGGTTCTTCCTCACCGAGGAACTGTGCGCCGTCGCCCTCCAGCGCCGCGGGGTCGACCTGCGCAGCCGGCTCGAACTGCTGCGCGCCCGCAAGACCCTCGTCTGGGGTTTCGGCACCCCGCTGGGCCTGGCCTTCCTGGTCCCCTTCGTCGCGGTGTTCCTGATGCCGGGCGCGGTCGCCGGCGCCACCCTCATGGCGCGCGAACTGCTCGGTGAGGAGATCCGCGAGGACGGCAGCGACGAGGACGGCAGCGACGAGGACAGCAGGGACGACGCGGAGGTCACGGCGTGAACGAGCTGCTCGCCGTCGCCGTCATCACCGTCCTCGCGGTCGTCGCCCCCGGCGCCGACTTCGCGATGATCGTCCGCAACAGCTATCTGTACGGCCGCCGTACGGGGCTGCTCGCGGCCACCGGGGTCGCCGCCGGTGTGCTCGTGCACGTCACGTACACGATGCTCGGCGTGGGCCTGCTGATCGCGTCGTCCACCTTCCTCTTCACGGTCGTCAAGCTGATCGGCGCGGCCTACCTGATCTACATCGGCGTCCGCACCTTCCGCACCAAGGGTGACGTCGAGATCGACCTCACCGGCGCGACGGAGCTGACCCCGTTCGCCGCGCTGCGCGCCGGGTTCCTGACCAACGTCCTCAACCCGAAGACGACCCTGTTCGTCGTCTCGACGTTCTCGCAGGTCGTCAGCCCCGGCACACCGGTCCACCAGCAGGCCGGCTACGGCCTGTTCATGGCGCTGGCGCATCTGATCTGGTTCGGGGTGGTCGCCGTGTTCTTCTCCCACGA
Source organism: Streptomyces phaeofaciens (assembly GCF_014648915.1). GTDB lineage: Bacteria > Actinomycetota > Actinomycetes > Streptomycetales > Streptomycetaceae > Streptomyces > Streptomyces phaeofaciens. The sequence goes on from NZ_BMSA01000022.1 coordinate 119,761, forward strand.
CCGGATGCGGACGCTGATGCTGCGCGGCCAGAAGGTCCTCAACAAGGTCATCGGCACGGTCCTGGCGGGTCTCGGCATCAGCCTCGCCTTCGCGCCCGCCCACTGACGGCCGTGCGCACCCTCACCCCCGAGGCGCTCAACCGGGCCACCCTCGCCCGTCAGCTTCTGCTCCGGCGCGAGGAGTTGCCGGTGCCGGAGGCGGTCCGCCGGGTCGTCGCCCTTCAGGCGCAGGAACCCGCCTCGCCCTACCTCGCCCTGTGGAACCGCCTCGCCGGCTTCCGGCCGGCCGACCTCGACGCGGCGTTCGCCGGCCGTACGGTGGTCAAGGCGACCCTGATGAGGATCACCCTGCACGCCGTCCACGCCGACGACCACCGGACCTTCCGCGGGGCGATGCAGCAGACGCTGTACGCCTCCCGCCTCGGCGACCGCTTCGCCGCGGCCGGGCTCACCCCGGAGCACGCCGGAGAACTCGTCCCGGAACTCGTGGAGTTCACCCGGCGACAGCGCACCACCCCCGAGATCGACGCCTGGCTGGAGGAGCGGCTGGGCGCGGAGCGCAAGGCGGGCGCCTGGTGGGGCCTGCGGGGATACGCGCCGCTGCTGCACGCCCCCACCGGCGGTCCCTGGTCCTTCGGTGTCCGCCCGTCCTTCGTCGCGGCCCCGCCCGGCCCGCCGCTCACCGGCCGTGCCCCCGAACCGGAGGCCCTGCGCACCCTGATCCTGCGCTACCTGGCCGGCTTCGGCCCGGCGACGGAGGCGGACATCGCCCAGTTCGCCATGGTCCGCAGGGCCCCGCTGCGTGAGGCCCTGCGCGCCCTGGACGACGGCACGCTCGAACACTTCGGCACCCCCGAGGGCGTCCTCCTGCACGACCTGCCCGGCGCCCCGCGCCCGCCCGCCGACACCCCGGCGCCGCCCCGCCTGCTGCCGATGTGGGACAGCGTCCTGCTGGCGTACGCCGACCGCTCCCGGGTGATCCCGCCGGAGTACCGCAAGCTGGTCATCCGGGTGAACGGGGACGTCCTGCCGACCCTCTTGGTCGACGGCCGGGTCGCGGGCGTGTGGCGGCCGGCCCCCGAGGGCGCGGGCGTCGAGGCGAGCGCCTTCCACCCGCTGCCGCCCGCCGTCTGGGAGGCCCTGGCGGCCGAGGCCCGCTCGCTGACCGCCCTGCTCGCCGACCGCGACTCCCGGCTCTACAGCCGCTACGGCCACTGGTGGGCCAAGCTCCCGCCGGCCGCCGAGGTCCGGCTACTCGCCGGCGGCCACGGCTAGGATCGCCCGCACCTGCGCGACGATGTCCAGCCGGTTGCGGACGAACTCCGGGTCGGTCACCTCCGTGGTGTTGCCGGCGGCGAACTGGAGCACCGGTGTGTGCACATGCCCGCCCGGCAGGCGCTCGTGCAGTCCCAGCCGGTCGCGCAGCAGCGTCGCCCGGTAGGCGATCTCGTTGGAGAGGTAGTTCCCGCCGCCCCCGGCCCGCGCGGCCGAGCCCGCGGTGGGCCCGTCCGGCCGTACGACGGGGTCGGTGCCTCCCGCCGGGATCTCGGTCACGCCGGTGTTGTCGTAGACCGGGAACCGCCCGGTGTCCGCCGCCACGATCGCCGCGTACGGCAGGGTCGTGACCGTCCACTGGGGCGCGGCGGCGGGGTCGGTGACCGGGATGGTCTCCGTGCGGCCGATGTTCTCGTTGTCGGGGAAGCCGCCGCGCCAGGCGCCGTTGGTGCGCTCCACGTCGAAGCGGCCGACGCGGCCCTGGCTGACGGTCGCGAACAGGTCGACGTGCGGCAGGTACGGCCGCAGGGTGCGCTCCACCGTGTTCTCGGCGAAGTCCTGCCAGCGCACCGGGAACACGGCCGTCTCCACCCGGGCCGGTCCGTCCGCGGTCCGGATGACCGTGCCGTCGAGGGCGAGCGCGGTCGCCCCGGACGGGTTGGATATCCGGATGTCCCGGTCCAGGGTGAACGGGTCGAAGCCGGTGACCAGGACCCGCTTGAGTCCCCCGGTGTGCGGATACCCGATCCCGGTCTGGCCGCGCGAGGTGCGCTCCAGGGAGTCGAGCAGCGCGTCGCGCCGGGCTTCGCCGAGCCCGAACTCCGGCTCCCAGGTGCGCAGATGGCGGGTCATGGCGAGCCGGGCCCAGTACAGCGGCCGGTCGTCGTCCCGGCTGAGGTCGCCGCCGGCCGGACCCCGGCCCTGCGCCCGGTCCACGGCCCGCCGCCACAGCGCCGTTCCCTCCCGGACGACGACCCGGCGTGCCTGCGCGTAGGAGTGCGCGTCCGCCAGCAGCCGGGCCAGGCGCGGGGCGACGGCGTCGAACCCGGAGCGGGCGAGGATCTCCCGGGGGACGGCCTGGTCCAGCCGTTGTTCCTCGACGGTGGGGACGGGCGCGGCCTGTGCGGCGGTCGCGGTGGTGGGGGCGGAGAGGGCGGCCAGCAGGGCCAGTCCGAGGACGCCGGCACGAACGCGTAGGGAATGCACGGGGGTTGAGGTCCTTCCGTCGCTGTGGGGGAAGCGTGGTGCGGGACGACGGAAGTATCCCGTGAGGGGTGTGGTCCACGCCATGGCCCCTCGCGACGGTCAGTCGCGGCCCTCGCCCAGCAGTCGCAGGAAGTCCCGGAAGGCGCCCGGCATGTCCACGGACTCCGGGTCCAGCAGCCACTGGTACTGGAGGCCGTCCATGACCGCCACCAGCAGCGGGGCCGTCCGCTGCGGGGTGAGGCCGTTCGGAAGGCGGTCGCCGTACTCGGTGCGCAGGACGGCGGCCATGCTCTCCCGCACCCGGGTGTAGCGCTCGGTGAAGTACTCCCGTGCCGGATGACCCTCCGTCACGCTCTCGCCGAGCAGTGCGGAGAAGGTCTGGATGATGGCGGGCCGCATGGCGTTGTACTCGACGAGGGAGGTGAGCAGATCGACCCGCCACCGGGTGTCCGGCACCGCGTCCCACTGGTCCCGTTCCTCCAGCACCGCGACCAGCAGTGCCTCCTTCGTCGGGAAGTGGTGCAGCAGCCCCTGCTGGGTCAGCCCGACCCGCTCGGCCACCGCCGCCAGGCTCGCCCCGCGGTAGCCGCGCTCGGCGATCACCTCCAGGGCCGCCCGGACGATCTCGGCCCGCCGCTCCTCACTCCTGGCTCTGGCGCTCATGCCGTCACCGTACGGCATCCGTGGGAGGAAAAGTAACAGCGAGATAACGAAACCTACCGATCTACAGGTAATCGATGCACGATGGAGGCACTGCACGCGTACTCAATGAGGAGGCATCGCCCATGACGGGAATCGAAGGCGCCGTCGAGGCGGCGCTCGGCAAGCTCGACCTGGAGGCCAAGACCCGGCTCCTGTCCGGCAAGGACATGTGGTCGCTGCCCGAGCTGCCGGAGATCGGCCTGAAGTCCCTGGTCATGTCGGACGGCCCGATCGGCGTCCGGGGTGTGCGCTGGACCGCCGACGACCCTTCCGTCGCCCTGCCCTCCCCGACCGCCCTCGCCGCCACCTGGGACCCCGAACTCGCCCGCCGGGCCGGCGTACTGCTCGCCCAGGAGGCCCGCCGCAAGGGCGTGCACGTGCTGCTCGCCCCCACCGTCAACCTCCACCGCTCCCCGCTCGGCGGCCGCCACTTCGAGGCCTACAGCGAGGACCCCTACCTGACCGGACGCATCGGAACCGGGTACGTGCGGGGCGTCCAGGAGGGCGGCGTCGGCACCACCGTCAAGCACTTCGTCGCCAACGACGCCGAGACCGACCGCTTCACCGTGAACAACCTGGTCGGTGAACGCGCCCTGCGCGAGCTCTACCTGGCCCCCTTCGAGGCCATCGTCGAGCACGCCCGCCCCTGGGGCATCATGACCGCCTACAACTCGGTCAACGGCCCCACCATGACCGAGCACCACCAGCTGGTGAACGGGATCCTGCGCGGCGAGTGGGGCTTCGACGGCTTCAACGTCTCCGACTGGATGGCGGCCCGCGACACCGTCGGCGCGCTCCGGGGCGGCCTCGACGTCGCCATGCCCGGCCCGCGGACCGTCTACGGCGAGGCCCTCGCCCGCGCGGTGCTCGACGGCCGCGTCGAGGAGTCCGAGGTCGACGAGGCCGTACGCCGCGTCCTGCGCCTGGCCGCCCGCGTCGGGGCCCTCGCCGACGCCGAGGCCGCCGTCCCCGAACCCCCCGCCCCCGTCCACGGCGCGGCCCTGGCCCGCGAACTGGCCCGCCGCTCCTTCGTGCTCGTCCGCAACGAGAGGGGCGCCCTGCCCCTGAAGCCCGGCACCGTCGCCCTCCTCGGCGCCGCCGCCCGCGACGCCCGCGTCCTCGGCGGCGGCTCCGCCACCGTCTTCCCGGAGCACGTCGTCTCCCCACTCGACGGCCTCACCGCCGCCCTGCCCGAGGGCGCCCTCGTCTACGCCGTCGGCGCCGACCCCACCACCGAACTCGCCGTCGCCGACAAGGGCTTCACCCTGCGGGCGGTCTGCCGGGACGCCGGCGGAAACATCATCGGAAGCGGTTCCGCGCCGGGCGGCCAGATCCAGTGGATGGGCGACGACCTCCCCGACGGCGTCACCCACGACACCCTGCACACCGTCGAGCTCACCGGCACCTTCACCCCGCGCGAGACCGGCACCCACACCTTCGGCGTCAAGGGCACCGGCGCCTTCACCCTCGCCGTCGGCGGGACGACGTACTTCGACGGCCCCCAGCTGCCCGCCGACGACGCCGACCCCTTCGAGGCGTTCTTCGGCGCCCCCGTGCCCCGCGCCGAGGCCGAACTGACCGCGGGCGAACCGGTCGACGTCTCCCTCACCCACGTCTTCGCCCTCCCCGAGGACATCCCCTTCAAGGTGGTCGCCTTCGCCCTCGCCCACCAGGGGCCGCAGCGCGACCCCGACGAGCTGATCGCCGAGGCGGTCGAAGCGGCCCGCGCCGCCGACACGGCGATCGTGGTCGTCGCGACCACCGACCGGGTGGAGTCGGAAGGCTTCGACCGGCGGGACCTGCGCCTGCCCGGCCGCCAGGACGACCTCGTCCGCGCCGTCGCCGCCGCCAACGCGAACACCGTCGTGGTGGTCAACTCCGGCTCCCCGGTCGAGCTGCCCTGGCGCGAGGACGTCGCCGCCGTGCTGCTCACCTGGTTCCCCGGCCAGGAGGGCGGCGCCGCCCTCGCCGACGTCCTCACCGGCGCCCACGAGCCCGGCGGCCGCCTCCCCACCACCTGGGGCTCCCTCACCGACGCCCCGGTCACCCGGGTCGCCCCGGCCGGCGGCGAGCTCCCCTACACCGAGGGCGTCTTCATCGGCTACCGCGCCTGGGAGAAGGAGGGCCGCACCCCGGCCTACCCCTTCGGCCACGGCCTCGGCTACACCGACTGGGCCTACGAGTCCGTCGAGGTGGCGGGAACCACGGTGACCGTGCGCCTGCGCAACACCGGCACCCGCGGCGGCCGGGAGGTCGTGCAGGTCTACCTCGCGCCCGCCGGGCACGACACCGGCCGCCCCGCTCGCTGGCTGGCCGGCTTCGCCGGCGCCTCGGCCGCCCCGGGGCAGACGGCGGAGGTCACCGTCGACCTCCCGCGACGCGCCTTCGAGATCTGGGACGACACCGCACACCGGTGGTGCTTTGTGAAGGGTTCGTACGAAATCCAGGTGGGGCGCTCGATCGCCGACCGCAGGATCACCGCGACGGTTAACGTCTGAGACGGGACTCCTCACCCCAAGGACAGCCCCGGTCCGGGACCTGACCCCTGGACCGGGGCTTACCCCTGCCCGCCGCCCCGGAGCCGGCCGGCCTACCGGACGGAGAAGCCGTACACCGTCTCCGACCGGTACACCGCGCCCGGCCGCAGCTCGGTGCTCGGGAACTCCGGGCGGTTCGGGGAGTCGGGGAAGTGCTGGGTCTCCAGCGCGACCCCCTCGCCGGGGACGAACGGCTCGCCCAGATGGTCCGCCGAGTACACCTGGATGCCCGGCTCGGTCGTCGCCACCGTCAGCACCCGCCCGGACGCCGGGTCGTACAGCTCGGCCACCTCCTGCGGTGCCGCCGTCACCCCCTTGTCGAGCACGAAGTTGTGGTCGTACCCGGAGCCGAGCTTGCGCCGCGCCCGGAAGTCGAAGCGGGTGTCCACGACCTCGGCGAGCTCCCCGGTCGGGATCAGGTCCGCGTCGACCGGCGTGTACCGGGAGGCGGCCAGCCGCAGTTCATGGCTCCAGGCGTTCCCGGAGCCGGCCAGGTTGAAGTAGCTGTGGTTCGTCAGGTTCACCACGGTCGGCGCGTCCGTGACCGCCTCGTACACGAGGTGCAGGCCGCCCGACGCGTCGAGCGTGTACGTCGCCGTGATCTCCAGCCGGCCCGGGAAGCCCTCCTCGCCGTGCGGGCTGACCCGGCTCAGCCGCAGCCCGTGCTCGACCGGCGTCACCTCCCACACCCGCTTGTCGAAGCCCCGGGGGCCGCCGTGCAGGGAGTTGGGCGCGTTGTTGGGCTCCAGCGCGTACGTCATGTCGTCGAGCGGGAAACGGGCGTGCGCGATCCGGTTCGCGTACCGTCCGATCAGCGCGCCCAGGAACGGCTCCGGGTGCGTGAGATAGCCGTCCAGATCCGCGAACCCCACCACCACGTCCGCCGTCCGCCGGTCCCGGTCCGGGACCTCCACGGACTGCACGATCCCGCCGTACGACAGGACCCGCACCCGGGTCCCGGCCCGCTCCAGGGTCCAGCGGTGCACCGCCGTGCCGTCGGAAAGTGTTCCGAAGTGTTCGCTCATGAGCGAAACATTAGGTCACGGCCCCGGCGCGGTCCCACTCACCTCTCCTTCGCCACCACCTTGCGGTACGCGATCTCCGCCAGCCGGGCCTGTCCGTCCGTGCTCGGATGGAACCAGTCCCAGTGACTCAACTGATCGGTGCCGAACCGGAAGTCGTACACCGCGCCGCCGTCGAACCGGCACCGCTCGTCCTTCGCGCAGACCTCCTCCAGCACCGTGTTGTAGTCCGCCACCCGCCGCTGCACGGTGTCGCGCCGCTCGGTCGCCGCCGCGTCCAGCGCGTCCGCGTCGCCCAGCATCGACGGACAGATCCCCAGCTTCCACACCTGCTTGCCCAGGGCGCTGGTCCGCCCCTGCGCCCACAGCCGCTTCAGGTTCGGCACGCTCGTCACATACACCTGGGCGGTGGGCACCGCCCGGCGCAGCGTGCCCAGCGCGTCCTCGAACTCGGCGCGGAAGTCGGCCACCGGCGTCATCGCCGCCGTGGAGTCCCGGCACGCGTCGTTCGCCCCTGCCATCACCGTCACGAGCTGGGGCTTTCTCGCCGCGGCCCGCGCCATCTGGCCCGGCAGATCCGCCATCCGCGCCCCGGTCACCGCGTAGTTCCAGCTGTGCGTGGCCGCCTTCGACGCGCCCAGCAGCCGGACCGCCAGACTGTTCACCTCGGCGCTGCCGCCGGTCGCCCAGGACACCTCCGGACAGTCCTGGAGGACCGCGCAGGCGTCGAAGCCCCGGGTGACGGAGTCGCCGACCGCGGCGATCGAGGAGGGACTGGAGTCCCACAGCGGGGTCGGTGACGGCGACGGTCTCGCCTGCCGCGCCTGCGAGCCGGACGACGAGCCGTCCCCACCGCCCAGCGCGTCGCAGCCGGCCAGACCCAGTACGGCGGCCGTCGTGACGGCGAGCCCCGCCCGCGCCCGCCGGTTTCGCATCCGCATCCCCTGGTGATCCCCTCGCTCCTCGTACAACGGCCCCCTCATGACAACGTCCGGGAGTTCCCGGCCCGGGACGGCGGCCGCACATCAGGGCCCACAAGATGCAACGGTTCACGCCCGTACAGGCGTCCTGCCGGGTGAATGGCGGACGTTTCACGGCACCGGGACCGACGGTACGTCACACTCCTTGCGCCGCCGCACGGTAGCCTCGCCATCAACGCGGCTGCCTGCCACCGCCGCCACACCAGCCTGCAAGACTGTCCTGCTCTGCCCGGAGGTCCCGGTGACGACACGTGGAGTTCTGTACGTGCACTCCGCGCCGCGCGCGCTGTGCCCGCACGTCGAGTGGGCCGTCGCCGGGGTGCTCGGCACGCGCGTCAGCCTCGACTGGATCCGGCAGCCCGCCGCGCCCGGCACCTGGCGCGCCGAGTTCTCCTGGAAGGCCGAGGCCGGCACGGCGTCCAAACTGGCCTCGGCGCTGCGCGGTTGGCACCTGCTGCGCTTCGAGGTCACCGCGGAGCCCCGCGCCACCGCCGAGGGCGAGCGCTACAGCTGCACCCCCGACCTGGGCATCTTCCACGCCGTCACCGGGATCCACGGTGACATCCTCATCCCCGAGGACCGGCTGCGCGCGGCCCTGTTGCGCAGCCAGCGCGGCGAGACCGACCTGGAGGCCGAACTCTCCAAGCTCCTCGGCAAGCCCTGGGACGACGAACTGGAGCCGTTCCGGTACGCCGGCGAGGGAGCCCCGGTGCGCTGGCTGCACCAGGTGGTCTGAGACCCGACACGGGAAGGGCCCCCGCCTCGAGAGGCGGGGGCCCTTCCTTGTGTCCTTGCGCGGACGACCGCGTACGGACGCTTCTCAGATCGTGCGGAACGCCAGCACCACGTTGTGCCCGCCGAAGCCGAACGAGTCGTTCAGCGCGGCGATCCGGCCCTCCACGGGCAGCTTGCGCGCCTCGCCCCGCACGATGTCCACGTTCGCCTCGGGGTCGAGGTTCTCCACGTTGATCGTCGGGGGAGCCACCCGGTGGTACAGCGCGAGCACGGTCGCGACGGACTCGACACCGCCCGCACCGCCCAGCAGGTGCCCGGTCATCGACTTGGTCGCGGAGACGGCGAAGTGGTCCGCGTCGTCCCCGAAGACCTTCCGCAGCGCCTTCAGTTCGGCGATGTCACCGGCCGGCGTGGAGGTGGCGTGCGCGTTGACGTGCACGATCTCCGCCGGGTCCAGGTCGGTGTGGTCCAGCAGGTTCTGGAGCGCGTGCGAGATGCCCCGCCCCTCCGGCTCCGGCTGCACGATGTCGTGACCGTCGGCGGAGATGCCCTGCCCGACCGCCTCGGCGTACACGCGGGCCCCGCGCTTCGCCGCGTGCTCGGCGGACTCCAGGACGATCACACCGGCGCCCTCGCCCATCACGAAGCCGTCGCGGCCGACGTCGTAGGGACGCGAGGCGGCCTGCGGGTTCTCGTTGTTCTTGGACATCGCCATCATGTTGCCGAACGCGGCGATGGGCAGCGGGTGGATCGCCGCCTCCGTGCCACCGGCGACGACGATGTCGGCGCGGCCGGTACGGATCATCTCGATGGCGTAGCCGATGGCCTCGGCGCCCGACGCGCAGGCGGAGACCGGGGTGTGCACACCCGCGCGGGCGCCCACGAGCAGACCCACGTTGGCGGACGGGCTGTTCGGCATCAGCATCGGCACGGTGTGCGGGGAGACGCGGCGGACGCCCTTCTCCTTCAGCACGTCGTACTGGTCGAGGAGGGTCGTGACACCGCCGATGCCGGAGGCGATGACGGCACCCAGACGGTCGGGGTCGACACTCCCGTCCTCACCGGCCTTCGCTTCGAAGCCGGCGTCCTTCCAGGCCTCCTGGGCCGCGATCAGCGCGAACTGCGCCGAGCGGTCCAGCTTGCGGGCCTGCGGCCGCGGGATGACCTCGGTGGGCTCCACGGCGACCCGGGCCGCGATACGGACGGCCTGCTCGGCCGCCCAGTCTTCCTCCAGGAGCTTGACGCCGGACTTGCCGGCGATCAGCCCCTCCCAGGTAGAGGCTGCGTCGCCACCCAGCGGTGTGGTTGCGCCGATACCGGTGACGACCACGGTGCGATTGGTCGGGCTCACGGATTCTTTCTCCAACGTGACGAGGATTCAGCGGCGCCACCGCCGGGTGGCGGGGCAGTCCGGCCCAGGGGGACCGGGTGGGGATCAGCCCTGGTTCTTGAGGATGTAATCGGTCGCGTCGCCGACCGTCTTGAGGTTCTTGACGTCCTCGTCGGGGATCTTGACGTCGAAGCGCTCCTCGGCGGCGACGACGACCTCGACCATGGACAGCGAGTCGACGTCCAGGTCGTCGGTGAAGGACTTGTCCAGCTGGACGTCCTCAACCGGGATGCCGGCGATCTCGTTCACGATGTCGGCGAGACCGGCGACGATCTCTTCCTGAGTGGCGGCCATTGTGGCGCTCCTTCTTTGGTATCCAGAGGGTGTGGCTGTGGTGCTTCCCGTGCCGGAACGAACGATCCGGCACGGAGTGCCTAGGGGAGGGTAACGACAGTGGCGGCGTAGACGAGACCCGCCCCGAAACCGATGACGAGCGCGGTGTCGCCGCTCTTCGCCTCGCCGGTCGCCAGGAGCCGCTCCATCGCGAGCGGGATCGAGGCGGCCGAGGTGTTGCCGGTGGTGCGTACGTCACGGGCGACCATGACGGACTCCGGCAGCTTGAGAGTCTTCACCATCGAGTCGATGATCCGCTCGTTGGCCTGGTGCGGGATGAAGACGTCGAGTTCGTCGGCGGTGATGCCGGCGGCGTCCAGCGCCTCCTTGGCGACCTTCGCCATCTCGAAGACGGCCCAGCGGAAGACCGCCTGGCCCTCCTGCGTGATCGCGGGGAACCTGGCGACCTCGCCGTCGCGGTAGTCCGTCCACGGCACGGTCTGCTTGATGGTCTCCGACTTGTCGCCCTCGGAGCCCCAGACCGTCGGGCCGATCGCCGGCTCCTTGGAGGGGCCGACCACGACCGCGCCCGCGCCGTCGCCGAACAGGAAGGCCGTCGCGCGGTCCTCCAGGTCGGTCAGGTCGGACAGCCGCTCCACGCCGATCACGAGCACGTACTCGGCGGAACCTTCCACCACCATGCCCTTGGCGAGGGTCAGGCCGTAGCCGAAGCCCGCGCAGCCGGCCGAGATGTCGAAGGCGGCGGCCTTGTTCGTGCCCAGCTTGTCGGCGATCTCGGTCGCGACGGCCGGGGTCTGCTTGAAGTGCGAGACGGTCGAGACGACCACCGCGCCGATCTGCTCGGCGGTGATCCCGGCGTCGGCGATCGCCTTGCCGGACGCCTCGACCGACATGGCGGCGACGGTCTCCTCGTCGTTCGCCCAGTGCCGCGTCTCGATGCCGGACCGCGAGCGGATCCACTCGTCGGAGGAGTCGATCGTCTCGAGGATGACCTCGTTGGGCACGACACGGGTGGGCCGGTAGCCGCCGACTCCGAGGATGCGCGCGTACGGTGCGCCCTTACTGGGCTTGATCTTCGCCATCAGGGCTCCTTGTCACACACCGTGCTCGGCGATGAGCTCGCGAGCGGCTTCGAGGTCGTCGGGGGTCTTGAGCGCCAGCGTCTTCACACCGGGCAGCGCGCGCTTGGCCAGGCCGACGAGGGTGCCGCCGGGGGAGACCTCGACGATCGCGGTCACGCCCAGCTCCTTGAAGGTCTCCATGCACAGGTCCCAGCGGACCGGGTTGGCGACCTGGCCGACCAGGCGCTCGAGGATCTCGGCGCCGGTGGAGACGGCCAGGCCGTCCTTGTTGGAGACGTAGGTGACCGTCGGGTCGGCCGGCGTCAGGTCCGCGGCGGCCTTGGCGAGCGTCTCGACCGCGGGCGCCATGTGCGGCGTGTGGAAGGCGCCGGCGACCTTGAGCGGGACGACCTTGCGGACGCCCTCGGGCTTGTCCTCGTTCAGCGCGGCGAGCTGCTCCAGCGTGCCCGCGGCGACGATCTGGCCCGCGCCGTTGATGTTCGCCGGGGTCAGCCCCAGCTTCTCCAGGTGCGCGACGGACACCTCGGGGTCGCCGCCGAGCAGCGCCGACATGCCGGTCTCGGTGATCGCGGCGGCGTCGGCCATGGCCAGACCCCGCTTGCGCACGAGGGTCAGTGCGGTGGTGTCGTCGAGGACGCCCGCGAAGGCGGCGGCGGTGAACTCGCCGACGCTGTGACCGGCCACGGCGGCGGGCGAGACCTCGCCCAGTGCCGCGGCGGACAGGATGCCGGCCGCGACGAGCAGCGGCTGGGCGACGGCGGTGTCACGGATGGCGTCCGCGTCGGCCTGTGTGCCGTAGTGGGCGAGGTCCAGTCCGATGGCGTCCGACCAGGCGGCGACGCGGGCCGCGGCACCGGGAAGTTCGAGCCAGGGAGTCAGGAAGCCGGGCGTCTGGGCGCCCTGGCCGGGAGCGACGAGTACGAGCACTCTCACACTCTCTCTTGGGGACGGGCAAAGCCGCCCGTGGGGACAGGGACGAAGAACGGCAGGGGGTTTTGTGGACCCCCGACAAAAGGCTAGGTCTGAGGTTCGCCATCCATCAGGCGCCCCAGGATCAGCGCGATCCGCAGCGTGAACGCGGAGCGTACATCCGACGGCGACCAGCCGGTGACGTCAGTCACACGTCGAAGCCGGTAGCGCACGGTGTTGGGATGGACGAACAGCATCCGTGCCGCGCCCTCCAGACTGCTCGCCTGTTCGAGATAGACGGAGAGCGTCTCCAGGAGTGCGGACCCGGCCTCCTCCAGCGGTCTGTAGATCTCCTCCACCAACTGCTCGCGCGCGCTGGGATCACCGGCGATCGCGCGTTCCGGGAGGACATCGTCCGCCAGTACCGGGCGCGGCGCGTCCTGCCACGCGGAACACGCCTTGAGTCCGGCGGCGGCGGCCTGCGCGGACCGGGTGGCGGCGAGCAGGTCGGGCACCACGGGCCCGGCGACGACGGGACCGGCGGCGAAAGGCCCGATCAGGGACTTGGCGACGGCGAGCGGGTTGTCGCTGCCGCCGGCGATGACCACGAGCCGCGACCCGAGCACCCCGGTGAGCACCTGGAGCTTGGCGTGCCGGGAGGCCCGCCGGATCGCCTCGACGGTCAGCTCGGAGTCCCCGTCGGGAGCGGTCCCGAGGACGACACACACGTGCTCCGGCGCGTTCCAGCCGAGTGCGGCGGCCCGGCTCACCGCGCCCTCGTCGGCCTCCCCGCTGAGCACCGCGTTGACCACGAGCGACTCCAGCCGGGCGTCCCAGGCGCCGCGTGCCTCGGCGGCCTGGGCGTACACCTGGGCGGTCGCGAAGGCGATCTCCCGGGCGTAGACCAGCAGCGCCTCGCGCAGCACGCCCTCGTCGCCCGGGGCCGCGACCTCGTCGATCGCGGACTCCATGACCTCGATGGTGGTGCGCACCATCTCCACGGTCTGGCGCAGCGTGATGGCCCGGGTCAGCTCGCGCGGGGCGGTGCCGAACACATCGGTCGAGATCGCCTGGGGCGTCTCCGGGTGACGGAACCACTCGGTGAAGGCGGCGATACCCGCCTGGGCGACCAGCCCGATCCAGGAACGGTTCTCCGGTGGCATCGCCCGGTACCACGGCAGCGTCTCGTCCATCCGTGCGATGGCCTGGGCGGCCAGACTTCCGGAGGACTTCACCAGCCGCTTCAGCGTCGCGGGGTGCGGGTGAGGGGGGTGTGCTGCGGCGTCGGGGTGAGTGGTTTCGGGTTCGGGCACGGTGACAAGACTGCCTTATCGGGACGGGGACGTGCGCCGGTGGGTCACGGGGCGCGAGGCCGGACCACCGGCGCCGGGTCTACCGTGGGGTCCGTGATGGACGTACGCCGCGCCGACGCGCGCTATCAGGGCGGGGACCCGGCGGCCGGCATCGAGACCCGCCACGCGTTCTCCTTCGGCTCCCACTACGACCCCGGCAATCTGCGCTTCGGGGCGCTGATCGCCTGCAACGAGGAGCGCCTCGCGCCCGGCGCCGGTTTCGGCGAGCACCCCCACAGTCACACGGAGATCGTGACGTGGGTGGTGGCGGGCGAGCTGACCCACCGCGACTCGCGGGGCCACGAGACGACCCTGCGCCCCGGGGACGTCCAGCGCCTCAGCGCGGCGGCGGGCGTGCGTCACGTCGAACGCAACGACGGCCCGGTTCCGCTGACCTTCGTCCAGATGTGGCTCGCCCCGCTGGACCCCGGCGGCGAGCCGTCGTACGAGATCGTCCGCGGGATCGCGGACCGGACCCCGTACGCGGTGCCGGAGGCCGGCGCGATGCTCCATGTCCGCCGGCTGGCGGCGGGCGAGCGCACGGCGGTGCCGGACGCGCCGCACGTCTACGTCCATGTCGTCCGCGGCGCGGTGGGCCTGGACGGCGAGGAGCTCGGCCCCGGCGACGCGGCCCGGATCGCCGACGGCAAGGACCTCACGGCGGTCGGGGTGACCGACGCCGAACTGCTGGTCTGGGAGATGCTCTAGAGCTCCGCGCGCACCGCGTCGGTGAACGGGGGCCACGCCTCGACAGCCCACGGTCCGAACGCCCGGTCCGTGAGGGCCACGCAGGCCGCGCCCGTGCTGTTCCCGCCCACCCGCCCGGCGTCCGGATCGATCCACAGGAACGTACCGGACTGTCCGAAGTGGCCGAAGGTGCGCGGCGAGGACGAGGAACCGGTCCAGTGGGGCGACTTGGAGTCGCGGATCTCGAAGCCGAGGCCCCAGTCGTTGGGGTTCTGATGGCCGTAGCCCGGCAGCACCCCCTTGGTGCCCGGGTACTGCACGGTCATCGCCTCCGCCACCGTGCGCGGGTCCAGCAGCCGGGGCGCCTGCACCTCCGCCGCGAACCGCAGCAGGTCCGTCACGGTCGACACGCCGTCCTTCGCCGGGGACCCCTCCAGCGAGGTGTCCGCCATGCCCAGCGGCTCCAGCACCGCCTGGCGCAGATAGGTGGCGAACGGGATGTCGGTGGCCTTCGCGATGTGGTCGCCGAGCTGCTCGAAACCGGCGTTGGAGTAGAGCCGCCGCTCGCCGGGCGGGGCCGTCACCCGGTGCTCGTCGAAGGCCAGCCCCGAGGTGTGCGCGAGCAGATGACGGACCGTCGCCCCGGGCGGCCCGGCCGGCTCGTCCAGCTCGACGGCGCCCTCCTCGTAGGCGACGAGCGCGGCGTACGCGGCGAGCGGCTTGGTGACCGAGGCCAGCGGGAAGCGCCGGCCGACGGGTCCGTGGGTGCCCAGGACCGTACCGTCGGCCCGCACGGCACCCGCCGCGGCGGAGGGAACCGGCCAGTTCTCGATCAGTGCGAGGCTCTTCAGCGACATGCGTACGAGCCTATGCGGCTCACGGCGCAGGCCGCATCGAGGGGTCGGGCCGGGGTTTTCTTACCGGTTCCGCTTGCTTGGAGTCCACTCCAAGGCCATAGCGTGGAGGCCATGACGGTGTTGCAGACCACGCCCGTGACCACCCGGCAGGCCCCCACCCCCGCAGACGTCTGCTCCGCGCCACCACCGCGGCACCCCCGCCCCGACGGGCAGGACAGCTACACGATCAGCGAGGTCGTCGCGTTCACCGGCCTGACGGCCCACACGCTGCGCTGGTACGAGCGGATCGGACTGATGTCGCACATCGACCGGTCGCACACCGGTCAGCGCCGCTACAGCAACCGCGACCTGGACTGGCTCGACCTCGTCGGCAAGCTGCGGCTGACCGGCATGCCGGTCGCCGACATGGTGCGGTACGCCGAGCTGGTGCGCGAGGGCGACAGCACGTACGGCGAGCGGTACGAACTGCTGGAGGCGACCCGCCGGGACGTCCGGGCCCGGATCGCCGAACTCCAGGACACGCTCGCCGTGCTCGACCGCAAGATCATGTTCTACTCGGACGCCACGCGCGTCCGGGCCCACGAAGCCGAGAGGACCGCCTGATGAGCAGCCCGAAGATCCCGACAGCCCCGCTGGGCGAGCACGGCCCCGAGGCCGGCGTACAGGGCCTCGGCTGCATGGGCATGAGCTTCGCCTACGGCCCCACCGACGCCGACGCCTCCCGGGCCACCCTGGAACGCGCCCTGGAACTCGGCGTCACCCTGTACGACACGGCCGACGCGTACGGCGCCGGCGAGAACGAGCGCTTCCTCTCCCCGTTCTTCCGGGCGCACCGCGACGAGATCCTCGTCGCCACCAAGTTCGCGCTGGCGATCCCGCCGGACGACCCGACCCGGCGGATCATCCGCAACGACGCCCCCTACATCCGGCAGGCCGTCGAGGCGAGCCTCAGGCGCCTGGACGTCGACGTCATCGACCTCTACTACATGCACCGGCGCGATCCGGACGTGCCGATCGAGGAGACCGTCGGCGTGATGGCCGAGCTGGTCCGCGAGGGCAAGGTGAAGCAGCTGGGCCTGAGCGAGGTGACGGCGCCCGAGCTGCGCGCCGCGCACGCGGTCCACCCCATCGCCGCCGTGCAGTCGGAGTGGTCGCTGTTCAGCCGGGACATCGAGGCCCACGTGGTCCCGGCGGCCCGGGAGCTGGGCGTCACGCTCGTCCCGTACTCCCCGCTCGGCCGGGGCTTCCTCACCGGCTCCTTCGCCAGCGCCGAGGCCCTCACGGCCGACGACTTCCGCCGCCAGCAGCCCCGCTTCACCGGTGAGAACGCCGCCGCGAACGCGGCCCTGCTGGAGCCGGTCCGCACGGTGGCCGAGGCCCACGGCGCGACCTCGGGCCAGATCGCCCTGGCCTGGGTCCACGCGCAGGCCGAGGTCCACGCTCTCCCGGTGCTCCCGATCCCGGGGACCCGCAGGCCCGGTCGGGTCGAGGAGAACACCGGCGCGGTGGCGATCGAACTGACCGAGGAGCAGCTGAGCGCCCTGGAGCCCATCGCGGCGAAGGTCTCCGGCAACCGCTACGCGGACATGGCGTTCACGTCCGCCGGCCGCGAGTAGCTACAGCTCCGACAGCAGCTCCGCCTTCTTCACGGAGAACTCCTCGTCGGTGACCAGCCCGGCCCGGTGCAGCTCCCCGAGGTGCCGGATCCGTTCGGCGATGTCGGCGGGATCACGCCGTGGGCCCGTGGCCGCGACCGCGGCGGCGGGCCCACGCGTGCGCACGGCGGCGAGGACGGCCGCGGCGAACGGCAGCGACTCGTGCACCGACCCGTACCCCAGCCCGAAGACGACCGTCGCCGGATCCTGGTCCGCGGGCACGGGCGCCGTCTCCCCGCGCACCAGCCGGAGGTGTCCTTCGAACACCTCCGGCGAACGCCACTCCACACCGCTCAGTTCGGACACGGCGAAGCTCTGGTCGCCGGCTTTCCACTTGGCGGAGGACGCGCCCGTCCAGAACCACCGGAACCGCACGGCCCGTCCGTCGAAGGACGCCTTCGCGTCGTACGCCTTGAAGGACAGGGGCACGTCCGGGGCGGGCACGAGGAAGCGGTCCGCGGGACCGGCGTCGGCGGTCAGCCGGGAGCGCAGCTCGTCGGCGTAGTACTCGGCGAGGACCTCCCGCTCGGCCGGCAGCACCAGCCGGTACGGGTCGCACCCGTCCTTCAGCTGTCCGGCCGCCGCCTCCATGAGGGGATCGGCCCCGGGCCGTGGCTCGGCGTGCAGGACGACCGTCCCGCGCCGGCCGGGGGTGAGCGTCACCCCGGCCAGAGCCGTCAGCGGAATCCTTCGTTCGCCCAGCGCGGCCAGCAGCTTGGGCGTGCGCATCCCCCGTTCGTAACGGATGAGGACGGAGTCGGACTCGAACTCCCAGGCGGCATGAAATCCGGCCAGTACGTCACCCATGCGGCTCATCGTATGCGGGACACGCATCTACGTCCCCTCCCTGCGCGCGCCGCAATTCCTGCGTCTCTACGCGCGTCCGGCCGTCGTCGTGTCGGACAAACCCACCCGGCAGGTGTCCTCGTCGTCGGCGCACCGCACCGAGCGGTACGCGCCAGTGCCGATGTCGGCGAAGTTGCGCAGGCTGTCCGTGCCCGGCACGAAGTAGCCGCCGTGGCCCTCCGCGTCCTGGGAGGACAGCACCCGCGCGCCGAACTCCTCGGCCATCGGGTCCTCGCCGTGCCCGAGGCCGCCGACCTCGAGGTGCGGCACGTCCTGGACCCAGTCGTCGGCGTCCCGCATCGCCCACACCTGGGCACCGGTGCCCAGCTGCGAGGCCTTCTCCACGCGCATGCCGGGGCTGCCGGCCACGGCTATGTCCGTCACCCGCTCCGGCATGTCGCGCGCGGCGACGCCGCACACCACGGAGCCGTAGCTGTGGCAGAACATCGAGACGGCCGAGGTGCCGGGCAGGGCGCGCAGCAGCGCGTTCAGCCGTACGGCGCCGTTCGCGGCGCGCATCGCGGTCGCGGAGTCGATGCCGAGGCCGTCGGGGGAGGTGTAGTCCGCCCAGGCGATCACGGCCGTCCTGGCCGAGGGGCGCGCCGCGCGCTCGGCGTCGTACAGGGCCTGGGCCATGCCGACGGGTGCCGAGAACCTGCGGTTGGTCCGCTGGAAGGTGAGCAGGTCGGTGTCGACACCGGGGACGACCACGGAGATCCGCTCGGCGGCGTCGAGGTCGCCGAAGACCTCGGCGGCGCGGCCGGAGCCGTCCGGGTCGAAGGCCAGGATCTGGCGGTCGGTGTCGCGCAGCGCCTGGTAGCGCTGCATGCGCCGGCCGGCCTCCTGCTGCCCGCTGGGCGTGAGGCGGCTGTCGTGCGTGCGCTTGGCCTCGACCCGGATCTGCTGGCCCAGCGCGATCCGGTTGGCGCGGTAGCGCAGCTCGACGGGTGCCCCGTTCATGTTGCCGACCGCGAGCGCGTAGTCGTGCGCGAGCGCGGTGCGCTGCGGCGCGGTCAGCGAGGAGAAGAAGTGGGCGAGCCGGGCGGGCGCGGCCTTCGGGTCGGGGAGCGCGCGGCCGGCTATCCGGCCGTCCTCCCATGCGGCGACCGAGGCCTGTAGAGCGGTGGTCTCCCGCTGGTGGCGAAGGGCGGTCCAGCCGGTGGTCGCCAGCATCACGAACACCACGGCCAGGGCGAGCAGTGCGCGCCAGACGCCGAGTTGTGGGGAGGTGTCGAAGGAAGTCACTGGGAGGACACACTAGGAGAACGGGAGTGTCTCGGGTTAATTAAGTGACGGGGATCACGTTTCGACGGGCGTGGCGGGGGTCATACACCCCTTCAGGCCTCTGATCCGGACGTTCTTCGCGCCGTCCGCCAGTTCCCCAGCAGGGCCGGTCCGACCTGGTCCAGGTAGCGGGACGTGAGCGCGTGGATCCCCGCCAGGCTGAACTCCTCCTCCAGCAGCCACTGGCGTTCCGTCACCCGCATCACCCCGCTGAAGACCGCCACCGCCAGCCGCGGCCGCGGATCGGCGTCCACGTCGAGTCCCTCGCGCTCCGCGATCACCCGCGAGATCGTCTCCTCGCTCTCGGCCGCGCGCCGCAGATGCGCGGCGAGCAGTACCGGCGTCGACTCGATCACCCGGTACATCCGCAGATACAGCTCCACGGGGACGACGGACTCGACGACCTCGTTGATCGAGTGCCAGCCGCTCAGCACGGCCTGGCGCAGCGCCTCCATCGGGGCCTCGTGCGGCGGGCGCGCCCGTACCGCCTCGACGAAGTGCGCCACGGTCAGCTCCTCCAGGGCGAGCGCGGCCTCCTCCTTGCCGGCGAAGTAGCGGAAGAAGGTGCGCTGCGAGACGTCGACGGCCGCGGCGATCTCGTCCACGGTGGTGTGCTCGTACCCCTGGGAGACGAACAGCTCCACGGCGGCCCGCAGCAGCGCGTCCCGGGTGCGCCGCTTCTTGCGCTCGCGCAGTCCGGGCCGGGGCGGTGGCGCCGTGTCCATGGGCACTCTCACTCTCTGCCTTCTCCTCTGTCCGTCGGGTCCCGCTGCCGTGTCCCGCGTCTTTTCGGCCAGAACCGAATGTCGTGACAGTTACCGACTAGTGAACTCGTTTGTCAATTGTCAGTCGCTGTCACTAGCCTCGGAGCATGACTAGTCAGACCACCATCGACACGCCCGGGCCGGGGGGCAAGCTGCCGGGAACCCCGTCGGGCCGGCCGCCCGCCACGGGGCTGCGCGGCCATCAGTGGTTCACCCTCATCACCGTCGCCGTCGGGGTCATGATGGTGGCCCTCGACGGCACCATCGTGGCCATCGCCAACCCGGCCATCGCCGAGGACCTGGGCGCGACCTTCGCCGAGGTCCAGTGGATCACCAACGCGTACTTCCTCGCCCTCGCGGTCTCCCTCATCACCGCGGGCAAGCTCGGTGACCGCTTCGGTCACCGCCAGACCTTCCTGATAGGCGTGGTCGGCTTCGCCGCCGCCTCCGGTGCGATCGGCCTGTCCGACAGCATCGCGCTCGTCGTCACCTTCCGGGTCTTCCAGGGCCTGTTCGGCGCGCTGCTGATGCCGGCCGCGCTCGGCCTGCTGCGGGCCACCTTCCCGGCCGAGAAGCTCAACATGGCGATCGGTATCTGGGGCATGGTCATCGGCGCCTCCACCGCGGGCGGCCCGATCCTCGGCGGTGTCCTCGTCGAGCACGTCAACTGGCAGTCGGTGTTCTTCATCAACGTGCCGGTCGGTGTCCTCGCGCTCGTGCTGGGCGCGATGATCCTCCTCGACCACCGTGCCGAGAACGCGCCGCGCTCCTTCGACCTGCTGGGCATCGCCCTGCTCTCGGGCGCGATGTTCTGTCTGGTCTGGGCGCTCATCAAGGCCCCGACCTGGGGCTGGGGCGACGGCAAGACCTGGGCGTTCATCCTCGGGTCCGCCCTGCTCTTCGCGGGCTTCGCGTTCTGGGAGACCAAGGTCAAGGAGCCGCTGATCCCGCTCGGGCTGTTCCGGTCCGTCGCGCTGTCGGCGGGTGTGGTCCTGATGGTCCTGATGGCCATCGCCTTCATGGGCGGCCTGTTCTTCGTGACGTTCTACCTCCAGAACGTGCACGGCATGAGCCCGATCGACGCCGGTCTGCATCTGCTGCCGCTCACCGGCATGATGATCGTCGGCTCTCCGCTGGCCGGTGTGCTGATCACCAAGCTCGGCCCGCGCATCCCGCTGGCCGGCGGCATGGCGGCCACCGCGATCGCCATGTACGGCATGTCCACGCTGGAGAAGGACACCGGCAGCGGCGTCATGTCCCTCTGGTTCGCCCTGCTGGGTCTCGGCCTCGCGCCGGTCATGGTGGGCGCGACCGAGGTCATCGTCGGCAACGCGCCGATCGAGCTGTCGGGGGTGGCCGGCGGTCTCCAGCAGGCGGCCATGCAGATCGGCGGCAGCCTCGGTACGGCGGTCCTGGGCGCCGTGATGGCCTCCAAGGTGGACAGCGACCTGGCGCCCAACTGGACCGCCGCGGGACTGCCCGAACTCACCCCCGCCCAGCTGGACCAGGCCTCCGAGGCGGTCCAGGTCGGCGTGGCGCCGGTGGCGGAGGGCACGCCGGCGGAGATCGCCGCGAAGATCACCGGCGTCGCGCACGACACGTTCATCTCCGGCATGAGCCTGGCGTCCCTGGTCGCGGCCGGGGTGGCGGTGGTGGCGGTGTTCGTCGCGCTGCTCACCAAGCGGGGCGAGAACGCGGAGGCGGGCGCGGGCGTCGGCCACATCTGAACCGGCCCGCCCGGAGGCGAGGAATTGACGGCGCGTCAAGGAATTTCCCCTATCAGGGTGACAGCGCTAAAGGTTCCTCGCCTCCGGCACGTCCCGCAGGTCACAGTTAGTCAAGCCCTCCGGATGGCAGGGCGACCAGGGCGAGCGGCGCGCTGCCGGAGGGGGACAGCGCGCCGCCGGCCCCGGAACCGGCGGGCATGGACCGCGCGTCACGGGTTACCCGGCCAAGGAAACAACCCCGGAGGACAGGGAGTCGGCGATGGCCGGCTTCGGACACCGAACGCGCAGGTACCCCCGCTCACGTGGCCGTATGGGGTCAGGATGGGGGTCCCCCCGGTCGAGCGAAGCCGAGACTGGGGGAGGGACGGATCGCGCGACGCTCGGCATCGTCGGCCTCGTCTGCGCCGTCGCGGGCTTCTTCGCCCTGGGCATCGTCCTCGGCCCCGCGGCGATCGTCCTCGGCCGGCTCTCCATGGGCCGCGGCCGCTCGGGTTCCCGCCCGCTCCCCGCCGTCATCGCCGTCGCCCTGGGTGCGATCGACACCCTGCCGGCGATCATCTGGCCGGCGGGGGCGGCGGGCCCGGGGGGTGGCCGGCTCTGAGCGCGGGCACCACCTCGCGGCGCGGCTCCCGCAACGCGGCGACCTCCGCCCGCAGCGCCCGTACCTCTTCCGTCAGGGCCCGGATGGCCTCCGTCTGGGCGCGCTCCTCGACGTCGTCCTTCTCGAAGCGCTCGATGAACCAGGCGGCGATGTTGGCGGTGACGACACCCAGCAGGGCGATGCCCGAGAGCATCAGGCCGACCGCGATCACGCGGCCCAGGCCGGTGGTGGGGGCGTGGTCGCCGTAGCCCACCGTCGTCATCGTCGTGAACGACCACCACACGGCGTCACCCAGTGTGCGGATGTTCCCCTCGGGCGACTCCCGTTCCACCGACAGCACCGCGAGCGAGCCGAACATCAGCAGTCCGACCACCGACCCGGCCACGTACGTCGTGACCCGGATCTGCGAGGCCATCCGCGCCCGTCGCCCCACCAGCAGCAGCGTCGACACCAGCCGCAGCAGCCGCAGCGGCTGGATCAGCGGCAGCACCACCGCGCACAGGTCCATCCAGTGGGTACGGACGAACTCCCGCCGCTCGGGCGCCAGCGCCAGCCGCACCAGGTAGTCCGCGGTGAACGCCGCCCACACCACCCACTCGACGACCGTGCACGCCGTCGTCAGCGAGTGCCCGGCCGAGGTGTCCACGATCGGCACGGCGTAGGCCACGGCGAACACCACGGCAAGGGCCAGCAGCGGCCGCTGCGTCCACATCTCCCACCGGGCCTGAGCCGTTCCCTCGCGCATGGACGCATCGTAAAGAACATGTAAGAGCGGCGGGGCCGTCGGCCCCGCCGCCCTTCATCCGTTCCCGCCGGGCACGGCGTCAGGCGTCGCCGCCCGCCGCCCCGGGGTCCGCCGCCGAGACGTCCAGCAGCTGGTACCGGTCGACGGCCTGCTTCAGCAGCGACCGGTCGACCTTGCCCTCCTTGGCCAGCTCGGTCAGCACGCCCACCACCACCGACTGCGCGTCGATGTGGAAGAAGCGCCGCGCCGCGCCCCGGGTGTCCGCGAAGCCGAAGCCGTCCGCGCCCAGCGACTGGTACGTGCCGGGCACCCACCGGGCGATCTGGTCCGGCACCGACCGCATCCAGTCGGACACCGCCACGAACGGCCCCTCGGCCCCGCTCAGCTTGCGCGTCACGTACGGCACCCGCTGGTCCTCCTCCGGGTGCAGCAGATTGTGCCGCTCGACCTCGACGGCCTCGCGCCGCAGCTCGTTCCAGGAGGTCGCGGACCAGACGTCGGCCCGTACGTCCCAGTCCTCGGCCAGGATCCGCTGCGCCTCCAGCGCCCAGGGGACGGCCACGCCGGACGCGATGATCTGCGCCGGGATGGACCCCGAGGTGCCCGCGCTGAAGCGGTGGATGCCCTTGAGGATGCCCTCGGCGTCCACGTTCTCCGGCTCTGCGGGATGCTGGATCGGCTCGTTGTAGACGGTGAGGTAGTAGAAGACGTCCTCGCTGTCGGGCCCGTACATCCGGCGCAGACCGTCCTGCACGATGTGCGCGATCTCGAAACCGAACGCCGGGTCGTAGGCGACACATCCCGGGTTGGTCGAGGCGAGCAGCTGCGAGTGGCCGTCCGCGTGCTGGAGGCCCTCACCCGTCAGCGTCGTACGGCCCGCGGTCGCGCCCAGTACGAAACCGCGCGCCAGCTGGTCCGACATCTGCCAGAACTGGTCGCCGGTGCGCTGGAAACCGAACATCGAATAGAAGACGTAGACGGGGATCAGCGGCTCGCCGTGCGTGGCGTACGCCGAGCCCGCCGCGATCAGCGACGCCGTGCAGCCGGCCTCCGAGATGCCGTCGTGCAGCATCTGGCCCGTCGGCGACTCCTTGTAGGCCAGCAGCAGATCGCGGTCCACGGCCTCGTACTGCTGACCGAGCGGGTTGTAGATCTTCGCACTCGGGAAGAACGAGTCCATACCGAAGGTGCGGTACTCGTCCGGCGCGATCAGGACGAACCGCTTGCCCAGCTCCTTGTCCCGCATGAGGTCCTTCAGCAGGCGGACAAAGGCCATGGTCGTCGCGATGGACTGCTGACCCGAACCCTTCTTCACACTCGCGTACGTCTTCTCGTCCGGCAGTGCGAGCGGCGCGGCGCGCACGACACGCGTCGGGACGTAACCGCCCAGCCCCTTGCGCCGGTCGTGCATGTACTGGAGCTCCTCCGAGTCGCGCCCCGGGTGGAAGTACGGCGGCGCGCCGGACTCCAGCTCCTTGTCGGAGATCGGCAGGTGGAGGCGGTCGCGGAAGCCCTTGAGGTCGGCGACCGTCAGCTTCTTCATCTGGTGCGTGGCGTTGCGGCCCTCGAAGTTCGGGCCCAGCGTCCAGCCCTTGATCGTCTTGGCCAGGATGACCGTCGGCTGGCCGGTGTGCTCCACGGCCGCCTTGAACGCCGCGTAGATCTTCCGGTGGTCGTGACCGCCGCGCCCCAGGTGCAGGATCTGGTCGTCGGTCATGCCCGAGACCATCGCGCGCAGCCGCTGGTCGTCGCCGAAGAAGTGGTCGCGGATGTACGCGCCTGACTCGGTGGCGTACGTCTGGAACTGGCCGTCCGGTGTCGTGTTCATCCTGTTGACCAGGATGCCGTCGCGGTCCTGGGCGAGCAGCGGGTCCCAGGTGCGGTCCCAGATCAGCTTGATCACGTTCCAGCCGGCGCCCCGGAAGACCGACTCCAGCTCCTGGATGACCTTGCCGTTGCCGCGCACCGGGCCGTCGAGCCGCTGGAGGTTGCAGTTGACGACGAAGGTCAGGTTGTCCAGGCCCTCACGCGCGGCGATGGTCAGCTGGCCCAGCGACTCGGGCTCGTCCATCTCGCCGTCGCCGAGGAACGCCCACACGTGTGACTTCGAGGTGTCCGCGATCCCGCGCGCGTGCATGTAGCGGTTCATCCGCGCCTGGTAGATCGCGCCGATCGGCCCGAGGCCCATCGACACGGTCGGGAACTCCCAGAAGTCCGGCATCAGCCGCGGGTGCGGGTACGAGGACAGCCCGTACGGCGCCTTCGACTTCTCCTGGCGGAACGCGTCCAGGTTCTGCTCGCTGAGCCGGTCCAGCAGGAACGCGCGCGCGTAGATGCCCGGGGAGGCGTGCCCCTGGAAGAAGACCTGGTCGCCGCCGTCGCCCTCGTCCTTGCCCCGGAAGAAGTGGTTGAAGCCCACGTCGTACAGGGACGCCGAGGACGCGAAGGTGGCGATGTGCCCGCCGACGCCGATGCCGGGCCGCTGGGCCCTGGACACCATCACGGCCGCGTTCCAGCGGGTCGCGTTGAGGATCCGGCGCTCGATCTCCTCGTTGCCCGGGAAGAACGGCTCGGCCCTGGTGGGGATGGTGTTGACGTAGTCCGTGCTGCGCATCTCGGGCACGGCCACGCGCTTCTCGCGGGCCCGCTCGATCAGCCGCAGCATGAGATAACGGGCCCGCTCCCGGCCGCGCTCGTCGATGGCCGCGTCGAGGGAGTCGAGCCACTCCTGCGTTTCCTCGGGGTCGAAGTCAGGAACCTGACTCGGAAGGCCGCCAATGATGATCGGGTTGCGATCGGATCCGGAAGCCACGCTGGTCCTTACCTGTCAGAGGGCTGTGTGGGGCTGTGTGGGGGACTGCTGCTCTTGCCGCTGTTCTCGCTGTTCTCCGCCGGTTCTCCGGTACCTGCACCGCCCCCATCGTGTACCTCGGGCGCTCAAACGTCATCTCTACCCAGAGGTAACCGGTACCTGTTCGAAACCCGTACCCTTGGATGGTTCCCAAACACGCAAACAGGGCAGATAGGTGTGGTGTATGTCACCTAAGGCCCGGATAGCGTGCCTGGAGTTGCGTCGACACGGCCAGGATCGTCACCGTTTCGGCGGTCTGAACCGCCGGGTACTTGCGCGATCCGCCCCGCCCGTGTGGACTACGGCCAATGCTTCGCGCACGCGCGTGGCTGAGTTATTCCCAAGACATGATCAGGAGGCAACCCGTGAGCGCGACCGCGGACCACGCGGAGGAGCGGACGAGCCCTGCCGTCAGGCTGGGGTTCCAGCCCGAGCAGGTGGTCCAGGAGATCGGCTACGACGACGACGTCGATCAGGAGCTCCGCGAGTCCATCGAGGAAGTCATCGGCAGCGACCTGGTGGACGAGGAGTACGACGACGTGGCCGACGCCGTCGTGCTCTGGTTCCGCGACGATGACGGCGACCTGACGGATGCGCTGGTGGACGCCACCACGTACATCGAAGAAGGCGGCTCGATCCTCCTCCTTACGCCGAAGACCGGCCGGGACGGCTATGTGGAGCCGAGCGACATCTCCGAAGCCGCGACGACTGCGGGTCTCTCGGCCAGCAAGAGCGTCAGCGTGGGCAAGGACTGGAGCGGCAGCCGGCTGGTGACGCCCAAGGCCGCCAAGACCAAGAAGTGACGTGACCGGACCGACGGACGGGACGGGCCGCCGTGCCCGCCCGTCCGCCGGTTTCCGGAGATCGCCTGCGTAGGGTGGTGTCACCCAGACAGCCCCACCGAAGGGACATCCCCGCGATGGCGATCCAGGTCGGCGACAAGGCACCCGACTTCGAGCTCAAGGACAACCACGGCCGTGCCGTGAAGCTCTCCGACTTCCGGGGCAGCAAGAACGTCGTCCTGCTCTTCTACCCCTTCGCCTTCACCGGCGTGTGCACCGGCGAGCTGTGCGAGGTGCGCGACAACCTGCCGAAGTTCTCCGACCGCGACACCCAGGTGCTCGCGGTCTCCAACGACTCCATCCACACCCTGCGCGTCTTCGCCGAGCAGGAGGGTCTGGAGTACCCGCTGCTCAGCGACTTCTGGCCGCACGGCGAGGTCAGCCGCGCCTACGGCGTCTTCGCCGAGGACAAGGGCTGCGCGGTCCGCGGCACCTTCGTCATCGACAAGGACGGCCTGGTGCGCTGGACCGTCGTCAACGCGCTGCCGGACGCCCGTGACCTCGGCGAGTACGTCGCGGCACTCGACGCGCTCTGAGCACTCCGTGCCCGGGCCCCGGGTCCTCCCGGCTCCCGGGGCGCCTCCGGGACGCCCCTGGGGCGTCCCCGGTGTGTACCGACACCTCGATTCTTCGGTTCCAGGGCCTGCGAGGGGCGGGAACCCGTTACTAGGATCGACTCGTTGATCCGATATCCAACGCACGACGGGGCTTCCCGCCCCTGGACACCAATGGAGGACTCGTGGGAGTCAGCCTCAGCAAGGGCGGCAACGTATCGCTGACCAAGGAGGCCCCGGGCCTGACCGCGGTCATCGTCGGTCTGGGGTGGGACGTCCGCACCACGACCGGCACCGACTTCGACCTGGACGCGAGCGCGCTGCTGCTGAACAACGCCGGCAAGGTCGGCAGTGACGCGAACTTCGTGTTCTTCAACAACCTCAAGAGCCCCGACGGCTCCGTGGAGCACACCGGTGACAACACCACCGGTGAGGGCGAGGGCGACGACGAGGCGATCAAGGTCAACCTCGCCTCGGTCCCGGCGGACATCGAGAAGATCGTCTTCCCGGTCTCGATCTACGACGCCGAGAACCGTCAGCAGTCCTTCGGCCAGGTCCGCAACGCGTTCATCCGCGTGGTGAACCAGGCCGGCGGCGCCGAGATCGCCCGTTACGACCTGAGCGAGGACGCCTCGACGGAGACCGCGATGGTCTTCGGCGAGCTCTACCGCCACGGCGCGGAGTGGAAGTTCCGCGCCATCGGCCAGGGCTACGCGTCGGGCCTGCGCGGTATCGCCCAGGACTTCGGCGTCAACGTCTGACACACCCGGCGCTCTTACGCGCCCGGCGCCGTTCCGTTTGCGCACGGTGCCGGGCGCGCAGGACAACGGGAGAGGTCGTGCGACGCCGGCGCGGGACCCACGAGGGACGTCGTGCGGCGCCGGGCGCAGGACATCGGGAAGTACCGTCTCGGGGAGGGACAGCATCATGGGCGTCACGCTCGCCAAGGGAGGCAACGTCTCCCTGTCCAAGGCCGCGCCGAACCTCACTCAGGTGATGGTCGGGCTCGGCTGGGACGCACGCTCCACCACCGGAGCCCCCTTCGACCTCGATGCCAGCGCGCTGCTCTGCACCGGCGGCCGGGTCCTCGGGGACGAGTGGTTCGTCTTCTACAACCAGCTCAAGAGCCCGGACGGCTCGGTGGAGCACACCGGTGACAACCTCACCGGCGAGGGCGACGGCGACGACGAGTCGCTCATCGTCGATCTCCCCAGGGTGCCGGGCCACTGCGACAAGATCGTTTTTCCGGTCTCCATCCACATGGCCGACGAGCGCGGCCAGACCTTCGGCCAGGTCTCCAACGCGTTCATCCGCGTCGTCAACCAGGCCGACGGCCAGGAACTCGCCCGCTACGACCTGAGCGAGGACGCGAGCACCGAGACGGCGATGATCTTCGGGGAGCTCTACCGGTACCAGGGCGAATGGAAGTTCCGCGCTGTGGGACAGGGGTACGCGTCAGGACTCCGGGGCATCGCTCTAGACTTCGGAGTCAATGTTTCGTAAAGCCGCATACGGCGCGGGGGAGTCCCGCCCTCGGACTTTCGTCCGAGGGGACCCCGAACACAGGATTGGGTAGCCAGTGGTTCTGAAAACCTTCGGCTGGTCGTTCGCGGTCACCGCGCTCGGCCTGGTCGCAGCGGTCTTCTACGGGGGGTGGGAGGCCTTCGGCATCGTGGCGATCCTCTCCGTCCTGGAG
Source organism: Streptomyces phaeofaciens (assembly GCF_014648915.1). Lineage (GTDB taxonomy): Bacteria > Actinomycetota > Actinomycetes > Streptomycetales > Streptomycetaceae > Streptomyces > Streptomyces phaeofaciens. The sequence continues at coordinate 148,354 of NZ_BMSA01000022.1, forward strand.
ATCTCGCTGTCCTTCGACAACGCGGTGGTCAACGCCGGAATCCTGAAGAAGATGAGTGCCTTCTGGCAGAAGATCTTCCTCACCGTCGGCGTGCTCATCGCGGTCTTCGGCATGCGGCTGATCTTCCCTGTCGTGATCGTCGCGATCAGTGCCAAGATCGGACCGATCGACGCGGTCGACCTCGCGCTCAACGACAAGGACCAGTACCAGGAGATCGTGACCGACGCTCACCCGTCGATCGCGGCCTTCGGTGGCATGTTCCTGCTGATGATCTTCCTCGACTTCATCTTCGAGGACCGGGACATCAAGTGGCTGGCCTGGCTGGAGCGCCCGCTGGCCAAGCTCGGCAAGGTCGACATGCTGTCGGTCTGCATCGCCCTGATCGTCCTGATGGTCAGCTCGATGACCTTCGCGGCCCACGCCCACCAGCACGGCGGCGCCCATGTCGACAAGGCGCAGACGGTCCTCCTCTCAGGAATCGCCGGTCTGATCACCTACATGATTGTCGGCGGTCTCTCCGGCTACTTCGAGGACAAGCTGGAGGAAGAGGAGGAGCGCGAGCACGAGGAGGAGGAAGAGGCCAGGCGGACCGGCAAGAAGAAGCCGGCCGTCGTCCTCGCCGGCCAGGCCGCGTTCTTCATGTTCCTCTACCTCGAAGTACTGGACGCGTCCTTCTCCTTCGACGGCGTGATCGGCGCCTTCGCCATCACCAACGACATCGTCCTGATGGCGCTGGGCCTCGGCATCGGCGCGATGTACGTCCGGTCGCTCACGGTCTACCTGGTCCGCCAGGGCACCCTCGACGACTACGTCTACCTGGAGCACGGCGCCCACTACGCGATCGGCGCCCTCGCCGTGCTCCTGCTCGTCACGATCCAGTACGAGATCCACGAGGTCATCACCGGCCTCGTCGGCGTCGTCCTGATCGCCTGGTCCTTCTGGTCCTCCGTGCGCCGCAACCGCGCGCTGGCGGCCGCGGAGGGAAAAGCCCACGGCTCGGACGAGAAGACTGAGGTCTCGTCCGGGGTGTGATCACCTTCGCGGTGAGGAACGCTCTTGTGCGGGGCGGTCGTCGAGGAGATGTCCTCCGCGGCCGCCCCGCCGGTCTATCCAGTGGCAGCCGACGTGGGGGCGGGAATGGGTTTCTTCGACGGGCTCTTGGGCAGCCGCTCGGCCGACTTCGACTCCGGCAGCGCGGCCAGCAACGCGATCGAACTGACCAAACGGCACCATCAGGTCTCCCTGACCAAGCAGGGCGCGGCCACCGGGAACCTGCGGGTCAACCTGACCTGGCGGATGCGGACGTCCGACATCGGCGGACCGCACCGGGAGAGCCTGCTGCGCCACCCCTTCAAGGCGCTGCGGCCCCCGGAGGTGCTCGGGCACAGCCAGAGCATGGTCAACGTCGACCTCGACCTCGGCTGCCTGTACGAGCTGGCCGACGGCACCAAGGGCGTCGTCCAGCCGCTGGGCGGGCTGCTCGGGGACGTGAACGCGCCGCCGTACGTCAAGCTCAGCGGGGACGACCGGTTCGGCTCGGCGTCCGGGGAGACGATGTACGTCAACCTCGACCACCGGGACGACATCAAGCGGCTGCTGGTCTTCGTCTACATCTACGACCAGACGCCGGCGTTCGACCGTACGCACGCGATGGTGACGCTGTTCCCGAGCAACGGCCCGCGGATCGAGGTGGGCCTCGACGAGCGGCATCCCCAGGCGCGCTCCTGCGCGGTGGTCATGATCGAGAACGTGAAGGGGGAGCTGATCGTGCGGCGGGAGGTGCGCTTCGTCTACGGGTTCCAGGGCGAGCTGGACCGGCTGTACGGGTGGGGACTCCAGTGGGGGCGGGGCTACAAGACCAAGGTCGAGAAGTAGCCCCGCGCGGACTCGCGCCCGTCACCGCCCGATGAACCGCCCCGTCACCGCCCGATGAACTGCGGGCCCTGCGGCGGCAGCCTGAAGGGGCCGTCCGGGTAGCCGTACCCGTGCGTCGGCAGGTTGGCCGGGTAGCCGTACGCCGGCTGCTGCTGGGGGACGGCGGACGTCGGCTGCTCGGGGGGCAGGGGCTGGGACAGGCTCGGGGTCGGCGGCAGCGGGGCCGGCGTGGGGTCCGAGGCGGCCGCCTCCTCCGACTCGTCGACCGAGATGCCGAAGTCCGTCGCCAGGCCCTTGAGGCCGTTGGAGTATCCCTCGCCGAGCGCGCGGAACTTCCAGCCGTCGCCGCGGCGGTACAGTTCGCCACAGATCAGCGCGGTCTCCTCGCCGGTCTCCGGGCGGATGTCGAAGGTCGCCAGGGGCTCGCCGTCGGTCGCCGCGTCGTACAGCAAAATGGTGAGGGAGCGTACGCGGTCGAAGGTGACGCCGTCCGCCGAAGCGACCAGGAGAATCTGGCTGACGCCGGGCTCGACACCGGTCAGATCTGTCTGGATGGTGTCGGTGAGGCCCTCGGCGACCCGCTTCTTGCCGAGCCGCCAGACCTTCCCGGCGGGGTGCCGGGGCTGGTTGTAGAAGACGAAGTCCTCGTCGGAGCGCACACGGCCGTCGGGACCGAGGAGCAGCGCGGAGGCGTCGACGTCCGGGACCCCCTGTCCGGGTGTCCAGCGCAGCACGGCGCGCACCGTGGTGGCCTTGAGCGGGACGTTGGACCCCTTCAGCATCGCGTGCGTCATGCGGTCATCCTGCCCTCTCGGTCCTGATCACGACAACGCGGGGGGTAAGGGAACTCGCACGGGCGAGTTACCTGAAATTCATGCCCGGGGGGAACCCCCGACATGGACTTCTACGTACTATTACCGGCCACCTCTTACTCAATCCACAGTCTTACCGTGCGTCACGGGGGAGATTTATGCGTCATTTCGGGCACCTCACCCCTGAGGTGCGGCAGCGACTGTTCCACCGCGAGCCGTGTGTCTTCGACACCGACTCCCCCGCCCGGCTGCTCTCCGCGGCCCTGGGCGCCACGCTCTACAGCCCCGCCACCCGGCCCAGGCTGGCCGACGACATCGTCAAGCAGGCCGGGCGCGGCGTGGTCTCCATGGTGCTGTGCCTGGAGGACTCCATCGGCGACGAGGACGTGGCGGCGGGCGAGGAGAACCTCGTCCACCAGTTCGCCGACCTGGCCGGCCGCCGGGGCGTGGAGCTGCCGCTGCTGTTCATCCGGGTGCGCACGCCCGAACAGATCCCCGATCTGGTCCGCCGCCTCGGCGCGCACGCGGCCCTGCTGAGCGGGTTCGTGTTCCCGAAGTTCACCGAGGAACGCGGCATCCCCTTCCTGGAGGCCCTGGCGGCCGCCGAGAGCGCCGGCGGGCACCGGCTGTTCGGCATGCCCGTCCTGGAGACGCCCGAGCTGATGTACCGGGAGTCCCGGGTGGACGCCCTGGAGGGCATCGCCCGCGCCGTGGACAAGTACCGGGGCCGGGTGCTCGCGCTGCGCCTCGGCGTCACCGACTTCTGCTCCTCCTACGGCCTGCGCCGGGCGCCCGACATGACGGCGTACGACGTCCAGATCGTCGCCTCCGTGATCGCCGATGTGGTGAACATGCTGGGCCGGGCCGACGGCACTGGGTTCACGGTGACCGGCCCGGTGTGGGAGTACTTCCGGGTTCCCGAGCGCATGTTCAAGCCGATGCTGCGGCACAGTCCCTTCCTGGAGGGGCAGGCCGTGGAGCTGCGCGAGAGACTGATCGAGCACGCGATGGACGGCCTGCTGCGCGAGATCTCCCTCGATCAGGCCAACGGCCTGCTGGGCAAGACCTGCATCCATCCCTCGCACGTGCCGGCCGTGCACGCGCTGTCCGTGGTCAGTCACGAGGAGTACAGCGACGCGGTGGACATCCTGCGGCCGGAACGCGGCGGTGGGGGTGTCCTCAGGTCGCAGTACACGAACAAGATGAACGAGGTGAAGCCGCACCGCGCGTGGGCCGAGCGGACCATGCTGCGGGCGGAGGTCTTCGGCGTGGCCAACGAGGACGTCAGCTTCGTCGACCTGCTCGCGGCCGGCATTCCCGGCTGAACACACCTCACGATCTAGGGACGCATGAACAACGCAGTGAACAACGGGGTCTGGTCCGGGACCTGGGTCGCCGAGCGGCTCGGACTGGAGCTGGTGGGCGACGACACGCTGACGCAGATGCTGGGGCTGGCCCTGCGCCGCAACCCCAAGCGGGCCCATCTGCTGGTGTCCAACGTGCTCGGCAAGCACGTCCCGCAGTCCCCGTCCGTCGTCCACGGCCACGGCTTCGCCCTCGGCCGCCGGGTGCGGGAGCTCCTGGGCGCCGAGGAGGCGGCCGAGGCGGTCGTCCTGGGGTACGCGGAGACGGCCACCGGCCTCGGCCACTGCGTCGCCGACGGCCTGGGCACCGCGCCCTATCTGCACTCCACCCGCCGCCTGGTCGCGGGCGTCCCGCAGGCCGGCGGCTTCGAGGAGTCCCACTCCCACGCCACCTCCCATCTGCTGCTGCCGGAGGACCCGGCGCTGCTGGTCGGCGACGGCCCGCTGGTCCTCGTCGACGACGAGTTCTCCACCGGCAACACCGTCCTGAACACCATCCGGGACCTGCACGAGCGCTATCCGCGCCGGCGGTACGTGATCGTCGCCCTGGTCGACATGCGTTCGGCGGCCGACGCCGGACGCCTGGACGAGCTCGCCCGCGAGATAGGCGCCCGGGTCGACCTGGTCGCGGCCGCCTCCGGGACCGTACGGCTGCCCGAGGGCGTGCTGGCCAAGGGGCAGGAGCTGGTCGCCCGGCACGAGCGGACGGCGGCGCCCGCGTCGCGCACGGCGCACGGCCGGGTCGAGCGGGTCGGCCTCGGCTGGCCGCAGGGGCTGCCCGACGGCGGCCGGCACGGCTTCACGCCCCGGCACCGGGCCCGGCTGGAGGGCGCGCTGCCCGAGATGGCCGCACGGCTCGCCGAGGCGATACCCGAGGCCGCGAGGCGCGTGCTGGTGCTCGGCTTCGAGGAGCTGATGTACGCGCCGCTGCGGCTGGCCCGGGAGCTGGAGCAGCTGGTGGCCGCCGAGGTCCGCTACTCCACCACCACCCGCTCGCCCGTCCTCGCGGTCGACGACCCCGGCTACGCGATCCGCAGCCGAATCGTTTTCCCCTCGCATGACGACCCCGCCGACGGCCCCGGCGAGCGCTATGCCTACAACGTCGCCGGCGGAGACTTCGACGCCGTCGTCGCCGTCGTGGACTCCGCCGCCGACACCGCGGCACTGCACGCCCCCGACGGCCTGCTGGCCCAGCTCGCCGCGCACACCCCGCACGTGGTCCTCGCGGTCGTACCGTCGTACGTGCCCGAGCCGCTGTACGCACCCGCCCTGTCAGGAGAGAGACCCGCCATGCTGCCCGACCCGCTCCGCGGACCCGCGTTCTCCTCGTACCCGCCCGAAGAGGTCGGCTGGCTGCTCCAGGACCTCTCGGACGTGACGCTGGAGGCGCCGACCGAGGAGCGGGAGGAGGCCATCCAGAGCGGCGGCGCCCACTACGCCGAGTCGCTGCCGGTGGAGTACCAGCCGAGCGCGCAGTACCAGGAGCTGTTCCAGGCGGCCCTGGACACGTCCGCGGCGCGCATCGCGCAGGCCGTCGGCGTCGTGACCGAGACGGTGATCGCCGAGCGCTCCCCCCGGCCCGTCCTGGTCTCCCTGGCTCGTGCCGGCACCCCGGTGGGCGTGCTGATGCGCCGCTGGGCGCAGTTCCGGCACGGCCTGGACCTGCCGCACTACGCCGTCTCCATCGTGCGCGGCCGGGGCATCGACGCCAACGCGCTGCGCTGGCTGGCCGCCCATCACGACCCGCGGGACGTCGTCTTCGTCGACGGCTGGACCGGCAAGGGCGCCATCACCCGGGAACTGGCCGCGGCGATCGAGGAGTTCGAGGCGGCGGGCGGTGCGGCCGGCTTCGACGCCGAGATCGCGGTGCTGGCCGACCCGGGCTCGTGCGTGCGGACGTACGGCACCCGGGAGGACTTCCTGATCCCCTCGGCCTGCCTCAACTCGACCGTCTCGGGGCTGATCTCCCGGACCGTGCTCCGCGCCGACCTGGTGGGGCCGGACGACTTCCACGGCGCCAAGTTCTACCGCGAACTGGCCGGCGCGGACGTCTCCGTGGCCTTCCTGGACGCCGTCGCCGCCCGCTTCGCCGAGGTCGCGGACGCGGTGGACGGCGCGGTGAAGGACCTGCTCGCCACCGACCGCACCCCGACCTGGGAGGGCTGGGCGGCCGTCGAGCGGATCAGCGAGGAGTACGGCATCCACGACGTGAACCTGGTCAAGCCCGGCGTCGGCGAGACCACCCGGGTGCTGCTGCGCCGGGTGCCCTGGAAGATCCTGGCGCGGGCCGGGGCGGGCGCCGACCTGGACCACGTACGGCTGCTCGCGGAGCAGCGAGGCGTACCGGTGGAGGAGGTCGGCGACCTGCCGTACACCTGTGTCGGACTGATCCACCCCCAGTACACGCGCGGGGCGACCGGCGCCGACGGCAAGGCGGTGGCGGTCTGATGCCGGTGCTGGTGGCGAGCGATCTCGACCGTACGCTCATCTATTCGGCGGCCGCGCTGGCGCTGACCATGCCGGACGCGCGGGCGCCCCGGCTGCTCTGCGTCGAGGTGCACGAGAGCCGTCCGCTGTCGTTCATGACGGAGACGGCGGCCGGACTGCTCACCGAGCTCGGGGACGCGGCGGTGTTCGCGCCGACGACCACCCGGACGCGCAAGCAGTACCAGCGGATCAATCTCCCCGGCCCGGCGTCGAAGTACGCGATCTGCGCGAACGGCGGCCACATCCTGGTCGACGGGGTCTCCGACCCGGACTGGCACGCGAGCGTGACCGCGCGGCTGGCCGAGCGGTGCGCGCCGCTGGAGGAGGTCCGCGAGCACCTGGAGCGGACCGCCGACCCGCTGTGGGTGCGCAAGCACCGGATCGCCGAGGACCTGTTCGCCTACCTCGTGGTGGAGCGCGAGCTGCTGCCCGAGGAGTGGGTGAAGGAACTGGCGGCCTGGGCGGAGAACCGGGGCTGGACGGTCTCGCTCCAGGGCCGCAAGATCTACGCCGTGCCGAAGCCGCTCACCAAGAGCGCGGCCGTGCGCGAGGTCGCCCGGCGCACCGGTGCCGAACTGACGCTGGCCGCCGGTGACTCGCTGCTCGACGCCGACCTGCTGCTCGCGGGCGACCGCGGCTGGCGGCCGGGCCACGGCGAGCTGGCCGACACCGAGTTCACGGCCCCCGGCCTGACCGCCCTGCCCGAGCGGGGCGTGCTGGCCGGGGAACGGATCCTGCGGGAGTTCCTGACGACGGTCCGGGCGCCCCGGTAGGTCTCAGGAGCAGCAGCCTCCGCCGCAGCAGCCGCCTCCGCCCCCGCCGCCCGACCTGGGCGCGGGGGCGGACGTCGTGCCGCCCACGGCGACGGTTGAGAGGAGTTTCACAGTGTCCGCGTGGCCTGCGGGGCAGTCGGCGGGGGCGGCGGATTCCGCCATCGGACGGCTCAGTTCGAAAGTGTTGCCGCAGGTCCGGCAGCGGTACTCGTAGCGTGGCATGCCGACAGGCTAATCCCCCTATGCCCGGACGAGCCTCCCATAGTTTCGGCTGTGTTCACTTCTGTCGATTTCTTATGTGGAGAATTTGCGAAGGGCGCTGGTAATTTGAGGGAGCCGCGATGAACCGCGAGGTCGGGGGGATTCAGGGTTTGCAGCCGCGTCCACGGCAACCATGTCAGACCCTCGTACGTCTGTACGTCTGCCTGTGCGAGCAATACGAAGTGCGGAGGGAGACGCGTAGTGACCCGAGCGGGGCAGGGGGAGGAGCCCCAGGAGCCGGACGCCACCATGCAGCTGAAGGTGCCTGCCGATTTCCGGGCGGACGAGACCATGCAGTTGCGGGTTTCGGATATACCAGACATACCCGAAAATCGATCCGGGAAATCGGAGAAAGCGCAGAAGTCGGAGAAGCCGGATAAGGCGTCCCGATCGGGGAACCGGCGCAAAGCACCCCGAACCCCCTTTCTCGTTCAGCTCTCCGCCACCCTCGGCCCCCGGCTGGCCCCGCTCCTCGCGTTCCTGGCCCCGTACGTGGCGCGGCTCGCCCCGTACGCCCGCAAACTGCGACCGCTCTACCCCCGCCCGGGCCGCACCGGCTGGCGGCGCTGGATACCCTCCTGGCGGCAGAGCCTGGGGGGCTTCTTCGCGTCCATAGGACTCACGAGCATGTTCCTGGTGGTCGCCTACGCGGCCACCGACGTCCCGGAGAACCTCAACACCTACGCCACCCAGCAGGACAACGTGTACTTCTGGGCCGACGGGACACCCATGGCCCGCACCGGCTGGGTCCAGCGGCAGGCGATGCCGCTCAAGGACATCCCCGAGGACGTCCGCTGGGCGGTCCTCGCGGCCGAGAACGCGAGCTTCTACAGCGACCCCGGCATCTCCTTCAAGGGCATCAGCCGCGCCCTGTTCCGCACCCTCGGCCAGGGCGACACCCAGGGCGGCTCGACGATCACCCAGCAGTACGTCAAGAACGTCTACCTGAACCAGAACCAGACGGTCAGCCGCAAGTTCACCGAGGCGATGATCTCCCTCAAGCTCGACAACCAGATGAGCAAGGACGACATCCTCGAGGGCTACCTCAACACCAGCTGGTTCGGTCGCGGCACCTACGGCATCCAGCGCGCCGCCCAGGCCTACTACGGCAAGGACGTCAGCGAGCTGAACGCCAGCGAGGCCGCGTTCCTCGCCTCCCTCCTCAAGGGCGCGGGGCTGTACGACCCGACGCTCAACTCCGCCAACCGCGCCCGGGCCGTGGAGCGCTGGACCTGGACCCTCGACCGGATGGTCGAGATCGGCAAGCTGTCGAAGACCGAGCGGGCCAAGTACAAGAAGTTCCCCGAGCCGCTCAAGAGCAACCCGCTCTACGACACCGGTGAGCAGAGCGACTACCTGGTCGAACTCGCCTCGCAGTACGCCAAGAAATCCGGCGGCATCTCCGACAAGGACTTCGACCTCGGCGGCTACCAGATCTACACGACCTTCGACAAGAAGCGTGAGGACCAGCTCACCGAAGAGGTCACCGCGGCTCGCAAGAAGGCCCTGAAGGACGACCCGAAGAAGGCGAAGACCACCCACTACGGCGCCGCCTCGGTGGACGCCGACGGACGGATCCTCGCCGTCTACGGCGGCCCCGACCACCGTACGCAGGGCTACAACGAGTCCAACGCCACCACCGTCCAGGCCGGCAGCGCGTTCACGCCCTTCGTGTACGCGGCCGCACTGGAGAACGGCATCCACAAGACCCGGGACGGGGACACCACACCGGTCACCCCGGAGTCGCTCTACAACGGCGACAACGAGGTACCGGTCACCACCCCCGAGGGCCCCTACTGGGACCGCAACGGCCGCAAGGTCTCCGCCAAGAACGACGGGGAGCGGTCCTACGGGCAGATCTCCCTGCGCCGGGCCATGGAGCTGTCGGTGAACACCCCGTTCATGCAGCTCGGCATGGACGCCGGCCTGGACGTGGTGCGCAAGACCGCGGAGGACTCCGGCTTCCTGTCCTCCAGCATCGGCGCCCAGGTGCCGCTGATGTCCCTGGGCAGCTCCACGCCCAGCGCGATCCGGATGGCGAGCGGCTACTCCACCTTCGCCGCCGACGGCAGGCACACCGAGCCGTACTCGGTGCGCAAGGTCACCAAGAACGGCTCCACGGTCCCGCTCGACACCCCCGCCGCCCGGCGCGTGGTCGGTGCCGAGGTGGCCCAGCAGGTCAGCTCCGCGCTCGCCGACAACTTCCGCGCCTCCCACCCGTCCGACGTCCCCGCCGGGCAGCAGACGGCCGCCGCCGCCTCGGACCTGTCCGAAGTGGCCGGAAAAGCCGGGACCACCCAGAACGACACGGCAGCCTGGTACGTGGGCACCGCCAAGGCCGTGTCCACCGCGGTCGTCGTCTACCGCATCGACCTCACCAAGAGCCTCGAACCGCTTCCACTGGAGGGCATCGCCGGCACGACCGACGACAGCGTCCCGTACGGCATCTGGTCAGGTGCCATGAGCCCGCTCGGCTGACCACCCAGCAGGCACCGTGTCCCCAACTCCCGGAGAATGAGCAGCACATGAAGTCACCGTCGGGCCGCCGCCGCAAGGCCCCGGCAACCACGCGCCGCCCCGCGGCCACGCACCCCGGGTTCCTGACGCTGGCGGCGCTCCTCGTCGTCGCCTCCCTCGTGGGCGGCTACCTGGTGCTGAACCGTACGGCCAACACCACGCCGACCGCGTCCTCGGGGGACAGCAAGAAGAACGCGGCGAAGGCCGACAAGGAGCCGAAGTGGGACGGCAAGACGCACGTCCTGGGGGACGGCTCCACCTCGTACACGGGCCCGCAGAAGGGCCAGCTGAAGGCGGTGCCGCTCAAGCCCGGTGAGAAGCCGCCCCAGTTCGTCGTCTTCTCCTGGGACGGCGCCCTGAGCGGCGACGACGAGCTCTTCGCCCACTACCGGGAGATGGCCGAGCAGTACAACGCCCACATGACGTTCTTCCTCACGGGCATCTACCTCCTGCCCAAGAGCAAGGCCGACCTGTACTCGCCGCCCCAGCACCCCAAGGGCACCTCGGCGATCAGCTTCCCCACCGACGAGCACATCCGCACCACCCTGGAGCAGCTCGGCGAGGCGTGGAAGGAGGGCAACGAGATCGGCACCCACTTCAACGGCCACTTCTGCGGCGCCAAGGGCGGCAAGGACTGGAGCGTCGAGGAGTGGAAGAGCGAGATCGACCAGTTCTACTCCTTCGCCGAGAACTGGAAGACCAACACCGGCTACACCGACATGGACCCGCTGCCCTTCGACTTCAAGAAGGAGGTCACCGGCGGCCGGGCACCCTGCCTGGAGGGCCAGGCGAACCTGCTGAAGGCCGCCAAGACCTACGGCTGGCGCTACGACGCCAGCTCCTCGGGCGACTTCCAGATCTGGCCCACGAAGAAGAACGGCATCTGGGACTTCCCGCTCCAGGCCCTCCCGTACGACGGCGGCGCGTACCAGGGCCTGTCCATGGACTTCAACTTCCTGGCCAACCAGTCCGACGGCCAGACCGACGGCGATCCGGCCCGGTACGCCGAGTGGCAGCAGGAGACCACCGACGCCTACATGGGCGGCTTCAACCGCGTGTACTACGGCAGCCGGGCCCCGATGTTCATCGGCAACCACTTCGAGCAGTGGAACGGCGGCATCTACATGAAGGCCGTCGACCACGTCATCGAGAACGTGTGCACCAAGAAGGACGTCAAGTGCGTGTCCTTCAAGGAGCTGTCCGACTGGATGGACGTCCAGTCGCCCGCCACCCTGGAGCGGCTGCGCAGCCTGGACCCGGCGCAGTCCCCGGACTGGTCGACCGTCGTGAAGTGACGTGTGAGAACCGCGCGGTTGCTGTCGGTGGGCGACCGCGCGGGGTCCGTGTGCGGGCGGTTGACGTAACCAAACCTCAACCGCATCCCCCTTCACAGGAGCTGCACATGGCGTGCGAAGATGCCGTACCCCGGCATCCCACCGCCGGGGCAAGAGGGGAAACATCAGTGAAGTCAAGGAAATTGACCGGGACGCGCCGCAGGGTCACCATATTGGGGGCGGCCGCGACCTCCGTCGTCGCCGGAGTCGCGCTGCTGCCCAACTGGAGCGCCGGTGCCTCGGTCGTCGACGACCCCACCGTCGACGCCCGGACCAAGGCCACGTTCCAGCGGCTGGCGGACGCGGTCTTCACCGACCGCACGGACGCCCTCGTCGACGGCAAGCAGGGCAACCGGGACAAGCCGCTGACCGACGGCTTCTCCGGCGACGTCCGGCTGTCCTCCGGCACGGCCCGCACCGAGGACGCCGCGCTGTCCTCGCTGGGCAAGCGCAAGGACACGCTCGCCAAGGCCGGCGAGACCTACAGCAAGGGCGCCACCACCGTCACCCTGAACGCCACCCGCGTGACGGGCCGTACGGCCAAGGCCGCGGTCACCGAGACCACGACCCTGACCTACGACAAGACGCGCGCCGGGCAGCCGAAGAGCACCGGCTTCCAGTCGCACCACGAGCTGACGTTCAAGGCCGACCGGCAGGGCAACTGGCAGCTGACCGACATCCGCGACACCGACCAGGGTGGCCTCGCGGTGAACACGCTGTCCAAGCCGACGACCGTCAAGGCGACCACCGCCGACGACACCATGCCGGCCGCCAAGCGCGCGGCGACCACCCGCAACCCGGTCGCCGCCCCGAAGACCGGCACGGCCCTGGACTACAAGGCCATGGCGACCTACGCCGAGAAGTACGTGTACACCTACAACAAGGACTACCCGGACTTCAACGGCCACGGCGCCGGCGGCGACTGCACCAACTTCGTCAGCCAGTCCCTGAAGGCCGGCGGCTGGAAGCACGTCCCCGGCTACGTGTACGACTACACCCGGTGGTTCGGCAACGCCGACATCCAGTCCGACTCGTTCGTCGGCGTCAACGAGTGGTCCTGGTTCGCCCAGAACTCCAAGCGGACCACGGCGCTCGACAACGTCTACCAGCTCGAGGTCGGCGACGTCCTCCAGATGGACTTCGACCGTGACGGGTCCAAGGACCACACGATGATCGTCACGTACAAGAGCGGCGGCGTCCCGTACGTGACGTACCACTCCAACAACACCCTCCGCAGGTCGGTGGCGAGCCTCGTGGCCTCGTACCCGAACGCGTACTACTACGCCTACCGCACCTGATCCGGCCGGTCCCGCCGCTCCGTGAGCTCCCGCTGCCCGGCTTCCCGCTCGGCGATGTCGGGGTGGCGGGCCCGCCAGTACGGGTTGTCGTGCGGCAGGGCGGATCCGACCCTGCCGTACATCCCGAAGACCATCAGCAGGATGCCGATCACGAAGCTGAGCATGCAGTTCTGGATCTTGAAGGCCAGGAAGTTGTAGTCCGTCTCCAGCAGGGCCATGTTCAGGAAGCCGCTGAGGATGAACAGGCCACCGAGGGTCATGTTCAGCGTGGACGCGAAGTTCCCGCCGATCACCATGCCGACGAAGAGCAGCAGCCCGACCCCGACCGAGAGCCAGCTGAGCGCGCCGTTGGTGTTGAGGCTCCAGACCTCGTCCCCGCCGGTGTCGAAGAAGCCGATCTTGTCGATGATGCCGAAGATCCCGAACACGAGCAGGCCCAGGCCCATCAGCCCGGCACCGATCCGGTAGACCATGTTCAGCCGGTGGTCGACGGGCAGATGATCGTCGAGCCTGATCCGGCGCCTGTGTTCGGAGTGCACCGCATGGGTCGCCATCTCCGCCTCCCGATGGGTGAGACATGCCGACGGGGCCGTACATACCCTTCAATATCCGCCCGTACGGGCCGGCGGGCAACGGGGGGCCGCGGCCGTCAGTGGGCGGTGCCGCGTTCCTCACGGATCCGGCCGACCACCTCGGACACCGTGCGGCGGACCGCTTCCGTCTCGGTCAGGAAGTGCCAGTAGTCGGGGTGACGGTCCTCGAGCGTGGCGATCGCGCGCTCCAGCCGGGCGACGGAGTCGTCCAGCGGGCGGGCATCGCGCGGGTCGGGCGTGTTGCGGCCGGCCATCGCCAGACGCTGGGCGTCACGGATCGCGAAACGGGTGCGGTCGATCTCCTGCCGCGGATCCTTCTGCACGGCGTTCAGCCTGGTCAGACGGTCACCGGCGGCGGACACCGCCTCGTCGGTGGTGTTCAGCAGGGCCCGTGCCGTGGACAGCAGCGCGGTGGCGTCCGGCCAGCGCTGAGCGTCGCGTGCGTCCCGCGCCTCCGTGAGCTTTTGCTCGGCCTGCCGGACGTTCTCCGCCGCCTGGTCCGGTACCTGCTGGAGGTCCTGCCAGCAGGCGGCCGTGAACCGCCGCCGCAGCTCGCTCAGAATGGGCTCCACCTGCCCGGAGCGGGTCGTGAGCGCCTGTGCGCGGGTCCGCAGCGACACCAGCCGGTGGTCGATCTCGGCGGCCCGCTCGGGCAGCCGCTCCGCCTCCACCCGGACCGCCTCGGCCTCCCGCGTCACCCGCTCGGCCCGCTCCAGCGTCTGCGGCACCCCGTGCTGCCCCGCGCCCTGGTTCAGCTTGGTCAGCTCGGGCGCCAGCGCCGCCAGCCGCGCCGCTAGCCCGTCCGCCCGCAGCCCCGTCTCCCGGACGGCGTCCAGCGCGTTCGACGCGGCCAGCAGCGCCTGCCGGGCCCGCTCCACGGCGGGCGCGAGCCGGGCCAGTTGCGTCTCGGCCTTGCCGAGCAGCGGACCGAGGCCGTCGGTGAAACGGTCCAGCTCCTGCTTCACCCGGCCCAGCTCGTCCTTGGCGCGGGTCAGCTCGGTGCGCGCCCGGCCGGCCGCCGAGGCCTCCAGGTCGTCCCGGTCCAGGTCGTGGGCGTCCACCGCCTGGATGTACTGGTGGCTCGCCTCGTCGATGCGCCGGCCGATCGCCTCGAAGTCCGCGACCGCCCGCCGGGCGGCCGGCGAGTCGTCGACCGCCGTGATCGTCTCGATCGAGATCCGCAGATCCCGCTGGGCGGTGTCCAGTTCGTAGAACGCGGCCGCCGCGGCGTCCTTCGCCGCCTGCGCTTCGGCCCGCTGGCTCTCCGACCGCCCGCCGAACCAGCGCCGGGTGCCACCGCCGGCGAACGCGGCGGGCAGCGCCAGCGCGGCCACGACCGGCAGGGCGACGAGGGTGAGGGTGTCCCGGAGCGCGCGGAGGGGTGCGCGCGGCACCGACGGCGAGTTCGGCTGCGCTGGTGTCGCCGTCACATCCCTCTCCCGTGCTGTGTCCGCCCTGCCCGGATGCCATTCTCCCACCCGTTAAGGACGAACACACGAGCCCGTTAGTTCGCGGTTCGCACGGTGACTTTGCCGTCGTGCGTCTCGGCCTCCACCACGTGCGGGCTGTTCTCGTCCCGCGGCACGGACACCTCCCGCGCGCCGTCGTCGGTCTTCGCCGTCACCTTGTACGCCGCGTCCGGCAGCGAGATCGTCACCGAGCCGTCCTCGGACACGGACTCCACCCGGTCCGGTACGGCGGCCAGGTCGAGCCGGACCGAGCCGTCCTCGGTCCGGGTGCGCACGGTGCGCGAGGAGACCTCGGCGCGCACGGACCCGTCCTCGGTGCGCAGGTCCAGCGGCCCGCGGGAGTCCTCGACCCGGACCGAGCCGTCGTTCGTGCGGATGCCGAGCGCGTCCTCGAAGCCCCGTGCCGTCACGCTGCCGTCGTCGTTCACGACGTTCACCGCGACCCCGCGCGGGACCTCGATCCGGTGCCGGGCGGAACAGGAGGCGACGAACCCCGAGCAGTCCGTCCGCAGCACCAGCCGGTCGCCCTTCATCGACCAGCGCGGCTTCGGGGTCTCGCCGACCGCCACCTTCCCCTTGAACCACCGGGTGACGTCGACCGTGCCGGCGTCATGGGCGTCGGAGGCGACGATCTCGAGCGCCGAGTCGTCGGAGTCGACGGTGAGGGTGGCGCCGCCGAGGGCGAAGGCGCGGTGGTCGGGGTGGGCGTCGTCGGAGGCGTCGGCGCCGCAGGCGGTCGCGGTGGCGGCGAGGGCCACGACGACCGCGGTCACGAGAGCCGCGCGGGCGGGAACGGTCGTACGGGCCATGATGTGTCTCCCCCTGGGCGTGTCCGGTGTGTCTACGACCGTAGGGAGCGGGGGAGCGCCGGACGATCCGGCGCGCTCCCGGATCCGGGGTGGGGGTAACCCCCGGCCGGTACCCCGCCGATACGGGTTTGCGGGACACCGCCCCGGGCAATGTAGGCTGTCGACTCGTTCTGGGTGCGTAGCTCAGGGGTAGAGCGCCTGCCTTACAAGCAGGATGTCGGCGGTTCGAAACCGTCCGCGCCCACCAGACGGTGTCGCAGGGCCCCCGGATCACTCCGGGGGCCCTGCGGCGTGTCGGGCCCGGGTGATCCCTAGGATGACGGCTGTGAACGGAATGTGGCGGCGGGCGGTGTGCGTGCTCGGGCTCCTCGTGGGCCTGCTCGCCATGCACGGCCTCGCGCCCGGCGTGCTGCTGCCGCACTCCGCGCACCCGCAGACGCGGCCCATGGCGGACGCCGCCGTGTCGGCCGTCGCCTCCTTCGTCACCTCGGCCTCCGAGGCCCACGACGACTGTCCCGAGGGTCACTGCGGCGGCGGACACGCCCGGCACGCGGACCCGACCTGCGCGTCGCCCGCGCCGGACGGCGGCCCGGTGCTGGCCGGCCCGGTGCCCGACCCGGCCCCGGTGCCCGTGACGCACGGCGCCGGGTGCGCGTCCGTGACCGACGACCCCGACGGCGCCCGCGCGCCCCCGTCCCTGGCGGAACTCCAGCTCCTGCGGATCTAGACACCCCTCGCGCAGCACGCGGCCCACGGGCCGGCGTGATGCGCCGACGTGTCCAAGTCCCCTTTTTCTCCCCAGGAGTTCTCGTATGACCAGCACCACACGCACCCGTGTCCGCCGGGCCGCCGCCACGGCGGTGACGGTGACCGCCGCGCTCGTCCTCGCCGCCTGCGGCGCCGCCGCTGACGGCGACGGCGACGGCGCCGCGGGCGCGAAGGCCACCGCCTCGGCCGCCTCGTACAACGCCCAGGACGTCACCTTCGCGCAGGGCATGATCCCGCACCACCGCCAGGCCCTGGAGATGGCCGAACTCGCCGCCGACCGCGCCTCGTCCACGCAGGTCAAGGATCTCGCCGCCCGGATCGAGCGGGCGCAGGACCCGGAGATCGGGAAGCTGACCGGCTGGCTGAAGGCCTGGGGCGAGGACGTGCCCGAGGAGGGCGCCTCCATGGATCACGGCTCCCACGGCGACGCCATGGCCGGAATGATGGACGAGGCCGCCATGGACGAGCTGTCGAAGGCATCCGGCAAGGCCTTCGACACCGCCTTCCTGACCCTGATGGTGGACCACCACGAGGGCGCCGTCGACATGGCCGGCACCGAGCGCGACAAGGGCCGCTACGCCCCCGCCAAGTCCCTGGCCGACGACATCGTCACCGGGCAGAGCGCGGAGATCGCGGAGATGAACGAGCTGCTCGGCAGGGACAGCTAGGCCGACGGCCGGGCGGGTCCGGGGAGCGGTCCCGGGACCCGCCCTGAGGGGGTTCCCGGTCCTGGGATCCCGGTCCAGGGTGACCGGTCCTAGGAGGGTTCCCGGGCCTCCTCGCCAGGTGGGGTCGCGTGCGCGTGCTTGAGGCGCGTGCGGGCCTCCATCCGGTCCCCGGCCGCCACCTCCGCCCAGAAGCGGTGGCCGCTCACGAACACCGCCAGCTCGTGCTCCCGGCGGCGCAGCTTCTCCACCTCGGCCTGCTCGTCGGCGGTCCAGCCGGGGGAGGCGGGGCGCTCGACCTTGCGCCAGCCGTTGTCGTCGCTGAATCCGTCCAGGGGCTCGACCGACCAGGGCAGCCGCTTCAGGAGGACCGACAGTTCGGCCCGGACCTGATGCAGCTCCTCCTGACCGGCGCGCAGGTCGCTCGGAAAGTCATAGGTCGTAGCCACGCGCTAATGCTACGCCTGTTCGATTTTGTGGGGCGAGCTCCTTCTGGGTGTTCCTGTGAACGCGTGTTCGAGCTGGGGTTCGTTGTCGGACCTGTGTCCTACGGTGGCCGCATGGATCACAGCGATGTGCGGCGCGTGCGGCTGGTTCCCTGGTCGGAGGGCGACCTCTGGCTGCTGCGGCGGACCAACAGCCCCGAGATGACCGAGCACCTCGGCGGGCCGGAGCCGGAGGAGCGGCTCCTCGCCCGGCACCGGCGGTACTGCGCGCTGTCGTCCGGCCGGATGTACCGGGTCACGCTCGCGGACGGGGGCGAGACCGCCGGCTCCATCGGGTACTGGGAGCGCGAGTGGCGGGACGGCACGGTGTGGGAGACGGGCTGGGGGATCCTGCCCGAGTTCCAGGGCCGAGGGCTGGCCGCGCTGGCGGCCCGTGCCCTCGTCGACGTCGTGCGGGAGGCGGGCGGCCACCCGGCCCTGCACGCCTTCCCCGAAGTGGACCACGCCGCGTCCAACGGGGTGTGCCGCAAGGCCGGGTTCACCCTGCTCGGGCAGGCCGACTTCGAGTACCCGAAGGGTCATTGGATCAGATCCAACGACTGGTACGTCGACCTGCGCGCGGGCCTCAGCGGGTAGCCGCCGCCACCTCCTTCACCAGGCGCGCGGTCACCGGCACGGACACGCCGTGCCGCTCGGCCGCGCGCAGCAGCGCCCCGCCGATCGCGTCGAGTTCGAGCGGCAGGCCGGCCTCGGCGTCGCGCTGCATGGAGGACTTCGCCGCGGGCTCGAAGGCGTCGTACAGGGCGAGTGACCGGGCCGGGTCGGCGGGGGCGCCGCAGGCCCGGCTGACCGCGGCGGTCTCCTCGACCAGGGCGGTGAGATCCTCCCGGTGCCGGGTGCGGATCTCGCCGACGGGGACGCCGTGGCGGGTGGTGAGCAGGGCGAACGGCGCGAGGAACGCCAGCTTCGCCCACAGGACGGCGGTCTCGTCCGGGTGCGCCCGTACGGTCGGGTCGGCCGCGGACAGGGCCTGGGCGAGCGCGTCGAGACGGTCGCGGGGCACCTGGTCCCCGGCGAGGTCGATGCCGGTGAAGCGGCTGCCGTGCTCGATCACGCCGGGTGCGACCCGGGTCGACTCGACGCGGATGACGGCCGGGGCGACCCGGTCCGGGCGGTGGTGGGCGCGCAGCAGCGCGGGGTGCTCGACGCCGTTGAGGAACGGCACGAGAAGGGTGTTCTCGCCGAGCGCCGAGGGCGGGATGCGGGTCAGGGCCGTGTCGAGGGCGGTGTGCTTGACGGTGATCAGGACCGCGTCGACCGGGGTGCGCAGCGCGGTGTCCGCCTCGACCTCGGCCGTGAAGTCGCCGAACTGGCCGCTGCGCACGCGGATGCCCTGGGTGCGCAGGGTCGCGGCGGTGTCCTCGCCGGCCAGGCAGACCACCCGGTGGCCGGCCCGGGACAGAAGCGCCGCGAGCAGGCCGCCGACCCCGCCGGGGCCCAGGACGGCGACGGTGCGTATGTCGTTCGCCATGATGCTGTTGTTCCTCTCGTCGGTCGGCCCCTGGTTCGTGGTGGCCGCCTCGAAGCGATCATGGCACGAACGCCGGGCGGCGGGGGAGACTTGAGGGCATGTGCCGGAGTATCAAGACGTTGCGTCCGCCCGCGCTGGCCGAGGAGGCCACGCAGGAGGAGATTCGGGCCGCCGCCCTCCAGTTCGTGCGAAAGGTGTCCGGCTTCCGGGCACCGGCCGAGCACAACCGGGAGGTGTTCGAACGAGCGGTCGAAGACATCGCCCTGGCCACGGCGGAGCTGCTGGACGGGCTGGAGGTACGGGGCGCCCACCGGGCGTGACCCTGCGGGGTCCCGTGCCGGTGTGCCGGCGCGGGACCGGCGCGCGTCCGTGCCGTCAGGCCGATGACGGGCGGCGCACCAGGTACGCCGCTCCCGCTCCCGCTCCGAACAGGGCCAGCAGGGAGACGCCGGTGGCCAGCCAGGTCGCGCCCAGCCAGTGCGCGCCGAAGTAGCCGAGGGCGACGCTGTAGGCGGCCCAGGAGAGGCCGGCCAGGGCGGACCAGGGCAGGAAGTCGCGGGCGCGGCGGTGGGCGGCGCCCGCGATCAGGGAGACCACCGAGCGGCCGGCGGGCGCGAAGCGGGCCAGGACCACCAGCGCGCCGCCGCCCTTGGCGAGTGCCTCGCCGAGACGTTCCTGCGCCGAGGTGAGCCGCCGGGAGCGGGCGATCGCACGGGCCAGGCGCTCACCGCCCCGCCAGGCCAGACGGTAGGCCACCAGATCGCCCAGCACGGAGGCGGTCGTCGCGCACAGGATCAGCGCCAGGATGTCCGGGACCTCGTGCGGCACCTGTCCGGTCGCCGCCCCCGATCCCGCCGCGGCGGCCGTCGCCGCCGTGATGACCAGTACTCCGCTCGGCAGTACCGGCAGGAACACGTCGAGGAGGACCGACAGGCCCACCAGCACGTAGATCCATGGACTGCCGAACAACGCCCCCACACTCTCGAACACCGATCGCTCCCCGTGTCTCCCCCGTGACGGCCGACCGTACCGCTGTGACGCGAGGGAGCGGCAGATGCGGCCAATACAGCCATACAGCGTACGCCGAGGGTGTGACAGGAGATTCACGGGGGGCGCGTGCCTTCGGCACCGGACGTTCACCGAAGAGGCCGAATCGGATCCGGAGCGGGAAGCGGAACGGGCGAGGAGTCCTTCGCGGTGACCGTCAGGCCGCCACGGTGACCGTCTGGGTGGCCGGCTCCCGCTCGGCGTCGGGGCGCCGGGAGAAGAGCCGGTCGAGGCCGAGGGCGCCGGATCCGGTGAACACCAGCAGCAGGAAGGCCCAGCAGAACATCGCGGAGGCCTCGCCGCCGTTCTCCATCGGCCACAGGGCGCCGGGCTGGTGCACCTTGAAGTAGGCGTACGCCATGGAGCCCGAGGCCAGGAGCGCGGCGGCCCGGGTGCCGAGGCCCAGCAGCACCAGGCTGCCGCAGACCAGCTGGATCACGGCCGCGTACCAGCCGGGCCAGGTGCCGGCGTCGAGGGTGCCGCCCTCGGCGCCGGCGGCCCCGCCGAGGACGCCGAAGAGGGAGGCGGCTCCGTGGCAGGCGAACAGCAGGCCGACGACGATACGGAACAGACCGATCGCGTAGGGCTGTGCGGTGTTGAGACGAGCGGACATGGTGGGGGGTGCTCCTTCGGTGTCGGTCGGCCGGTCCCGATGGGGGAGAGGACCGGTCGGTGGGGGCGGCGGTACCGAACGAGCGACCACGCTAGGCAGCCCTAATCAATGATTGCAAGTTCAACATTCGGCCATGGTTCGGCTTCCGCTTGACGTTCCGGCTCCGATCTCGCCGTACGCAGCACGGCTCTTGCGATCGCGTCCGCATCGGAGAGCGTGACCGAATCCACCCCCGGGCGGGCGCCCGCCGCCGTCACCCAGTGCACGCCCTCCGTGGGCACGCCGAAGGCGAACCGCCTTGAATGCGGCCTACCTTGACGGTCCATCAGGTGGTAGGGGCGCGGTGTGACGTCCAGTCCGCCGGTCGGGTAGCCGTCGACGGTGTGCGGCCGGCAGTGCCCGGCCTTCAGCAGCCGGGCGAGCAACTCGTCGGCGGTGCGCCGCAGATCCGGTTCCGGAAGCCGGGCCTCGACGAGTGTGGTCACCCGGACGGACGACCCCGGCACCTCCGGCGAGCACGCCCGCCAGGCCCCGTCCTCCTCGCTCACCTCCAGCCGCGGGCCGAGCACCTCCACCACTCCCGCCTCCAGCAGCGCGGCCAGTTCCTCGACGCGCCGGCGGGGCGGGCCGATGGACAGGAAGGCGTTGAGCGGGGTGTACCAGCGGTCGAGGTGGTCCCGGCGGGAGGCGCCGGCCAGCCCGCCGTGGTCGACGATCAGCCGCAGTTCGTTGCGCAGGTCCCGCAGCACGTCCAGGGCGGCCTTCGGCGGACCGTCCACATTGCCCCGGGCGGCGTCCTCGGCGTCCCGCCGCAGATACCCCAGCAGCCATTCCCGCCACTGCCCCGGGTGCGTGAACCCCCGGTCCGCGTACGGCCGGGCGATCCGGTGCCAGCTCCAGCGGTCCGCCTCCGCGACCCCGAACTCCTCCAGGATCCCGGCCTCGCGGGGGTCGCCGTGCGCAACGGTGAGAAAGCGGTCCGCGAACTCCTCGCGGCGGACCAGGGTCGCGTAGTAGACCGTCTCCACCTCCTTCGCCACCAGCGGCCATATCTCCGCCAGGAAGTCCGGCGCCTCACCGGAGTCCGCGCGCTTGCGGAAGCCCGCGATCACCTCCGGGGTGAGGACCAGCGGGACATGACGGCCGTACGGGCCCTTGGCGTTGTCGCCGCGTGCCTGGTACGGGACCCCGCGCCGCGAACCGGCGTACAGGCGCGGCTCGCGGCCGGAGGGGATGTACCGCAGCCCGCGGGAGGTGCCCGCGCCCGCGCGGACGAAACGGCCGCCCCGGCCGGTGGTCAGCAGGGCCAGGTGGTCGAAGAAGTTCAGGCCCAGGCCGCGCAGCAGCACCGGCTCGCCGGGCGCCAGCGGGGAGAGGTCGACGTCGGCCGGGTTGGCGGGCGCGATGTGCCGCAGGCCGTTGCGCTCGGCGTACGCCCTGTGGCGCCGGCGGGCCGCGTCCGCCACCACCGGCAGATGGCCCTGGGCCAGGACCACGGCGGACAGGCCGGGCAGGACGCGGCCGTCGTCGAGGGTGAGGACCTGGCGGCCGTCGGCACCCTCGTCCAGCCGGACCGCGCGGGCCGCGTGGGTCTCGACCCGTACCGAGTGCGGCGCCCGGCGCACGGTCCGCGCGAACACCCACTCCAGGTAGCGGCCGTAGTGCGCGCGGGTCGGGTACTCGTCCGGGCCCAGCGTGCCCGCCGCCCACGTGTACAGGCTGGGGCCCGGCCGGATCGGGCCCGCGCAGTCCACGCTGTCGTCGGTGAACAGGGTCACCTGCGAGGCCACCGTGTTCATCAGCAGCTCCCGCGACTGCGCGGTGCGCCAGACCCGGCCCGGTCCCGGTGGGGCCGGGTCCACGACATGGACCGTGAGCCGCGCTCCCGGCGGCAGGAGGTGCGGCGCGGAGGCGCAGAGGCGTTCCAGGACGCTGGTGCCGCGCGGCCCGGCGCCGACCAGGGCGACGGACACCGGCGCGGGCGCCGCGCGTTCGACCGCGGTCTCTTCCGCGGTCGTTTCCGCGTTCACTGAGGACAAAGGGGGGACTCCCGGGCGTGTGGGGGCGCGATGGAGCGGATCGCCCGCAGCGCGGCACCGGAAGCGGACGGTCCGCCTCATCATGCCGTCGGCCGTCCCAGAAGCCAACGCGGGCCCCCGTGGCCCTGGTTGTCCCGCTCAGGGGGTCAAGTCCGACTCCTCCACGGTTGTCAGTACGCCCTTCCCGCGTGCCTGTTCCAGCCGTAGCCGGGCCGAACGCCCGCGCAGATCCAGGGTCATGAGCTGGTTGCCGAACCACGGCCCGCTCGTCCTGCGCCAGTCGACGGGCGGACGCGGACAGCGGCCGTGCCGGGCGAACCGGCGCCCGAGGGCGCGGGCCACCGCGCTCCAGCCGAAGCGGAATCCCATCCGTATCGACAGCGGTATCGAGTTGTGCACCGGTGAACAGGTCAGCTGGAGGACGCGCGCGTCCGGGCCGGGCCCCTCTCGCCACCGGGCTTCGGCGACATACGCGTGATGGACGTCCCCGGAGAGCACGAGCACCGTCGCGGGAGCCGACGCCCCGGTGCCCGCCTCGGCGATCAGCTCCGCCAGCGCGGTGAAGGAGCCGGGGAAGGCCGCCCAGTGCTCCAGGTCCGCCGCCCGCCGCAGCTTCTCCCCGAACCGCGCCCAGCGCGCGCCCCGCTCACCCCGGCACAGCGCCGCGTTCCACGTCTCGGCGTCGTGCACCAGGTGCGGCAGCAGCCAGGGCAGGGAGGTGCCGATCAGGAGATGGTCGTAGGAGCCGGGGTCGTCGAGGACCTGGGTGCGCAGCCAGGCGGCCTGGCCGGGGTCGAGCATCGCGCGTTCGCCCTCGTCGAGGACGCGCGCGGCCCGGGTGTCCACCATCAGCAGCCGGGTCCGGCCGAAGTCGCGCCGGTAGCTCCAGCGGACGGAGGCCGGTTCGGCGTCGGCCCGGCAGGCGAAGGCGCGCAGCGCGTCGGTGCCGTCGGGGGTGGCGTGCAGGGCGGTGTGGAGCGGGTCGGCGGCCAGCTCGGCGGGGGAGAGGTTGCCCAGGTGCTGGTGGACCCAGTACGACATCAGGCCGCTCAGGATCCGCTCCCGCCACCAGGGCGTGGCCCGCATGTCGGCGAGCCAGGCGGCGGAGGTGTTCCAGTCGTCGATCACGTCGTGGTCGTCGAAGACCATGCAGCTCGGCACGGTGGACAGCAGCCAGCGGATCTCGGGGTCGAGCCAGGACTCGTAGTAGAGCCAGGTGTACTCCTCGAAGTCGGCGACCTCCGCGCCCGGCGGGTCGGCGAGGCCGCGGCGGGCCCGGATCAGCTCCCGCGTCGCGTCGGAGACCTCGTCGGCGTACACCTGGTCGCCCAGCAGCAGGAGCACGTCGGGCCGTTCGGCGTCCGGGTCGGCGGCGAGGCGGGCCGCCAGGCTGTCCAGGGCGTCGGGGCCGACGGGATCCTCCTGGCCGGCGGGGGGCGCCGCCCAGCGGCAGGAGCCGAAGGCCACCCGGACGCCGTCGCCGTCCGCCGGGACACGGATGACGGACGGCGGGAAGCGGGAGTCGGGGAGCGGCCACACGCGTGTGCCGTCGAGGAACACCTCGTACGCCGTCTCCGTGCCGGCCGTCAGACCGGTCACCGGGACCAGGGCGTAGTGATGGCCCGCCACCTGGAAGGTGCGGGCCGTGCCGCCGGAGCCGTCCGCGCAGCGCACCTCGGCGGCGCACGGACGGCTCGCCTCGACCCAGACGGTCGCGGACGAGCCGTCGGCGTATCTCAGCAGGGGGCCCAGCCGCAGTCCGGCCACGGGATCACTCTCCTCCGTCGCCCCGTACGGTACGGAACGACGGAGGGGAATGGGGAGGTCCGTGCGCCGGTCGTCCGGTCAGCAGCCGGCGAGGTAGCTGGTGAGCGCGGACTTCTCGGCCGAGTCGACGGAGAGGCCGTAGTAGTACTTCACCTGGACCCAGGCCCGGACGTAGGTGCAGCGGTACGAGGTGACCGACGGCATCCAGGTGGCCGGGTCCTGGTCGCCCTTGGCCTGGTTCACGTTGTCCGTGACGGCGATGAGCTGCGGACGGGTCAGGTCGTTGGCGAAGCTCTGGCGCTTGCTGCTCGTCCAGGCGTCGGCGCCGGAGTCCCAGGCCTCGGCGAGCGGGACCAGGTGGTCGATGTCGAGGTCGGACGCGGCGGTCCAGGTCGCGCCGTCGTACGGGGAGTACCAGCTGCCGCTGGTGGAGGCGCAGGCGGAGTCGGTGACGACGTTCGAGCCGTCGCGCTTGAGGACCGTCTCGCGGGTGTTGCAGGTGCCGCTGATGGTGATCCAGTGGTTGAAGAGGTCGCGGTCGTAGCCGGTGCGGTCCTCGGTGGCCACGGTGAGGGTGGCGAGGTAGCTGCGCGCGGTGGCGGCGCTGACCGGGGTGGGGAGGGCGGCGGAGGCGGTCGGCGCCTGGAAAAGCGCGACGGAGGCTATGAGGCCGGTGAAGGCCGCGAGTATGCTCAGCCGTCGACGCGCGTAGAACTTGGCCATGCGAACTCCTTGGTGGGGCGGGGGCGTTGGAGTGCGAGCGGTGGAATGCTCGCCGGGTCGCGTTGCGGGGAGGTGTGCGTGCGGTAAGAAATTAATGACGCGTACATGACATGACAAGGTTTACGACGAAACGATCTCGTATGATTGACGGAGCAGAAGGGGAGTAGCTCTTCGCCGGACCGTCGACATACTGCTCAGCTCGTCTGAGCCGGCGCCCGGAGGCAGATCCCGTGAGGGACCGGCCAGCGAGACCTTCGGCAAGCAGTGCACATCCGTGCCCCACGGCGCGGATGCCATGTGTGCTGCCGTGCCGAGGTGTCTTCACTTCCTGAGGAATCAGGCTCTCGGCGGGGTGGCCCGACCGATTGAGGAACCTTGATCAGTATCAGCGTCATGGCGGTCGTCTTCGGCGTCGTCTTCCTGGCCGAGCTGCCGGACAAGACCGCGCTCGCCGGGCTCGTCCTCGGCACCCGCTACCGCGCCTCCTACGTCTTCGCGGGGGTCGCCGCCGCCTTCGCGCTGCACGTCGCGCTCGCCGTCGCCGCGGGCAGCGTGCTGACGCTGCTGCCGCAGCAGATCGTGCAGGCGCTCACGGGCGTGCTGTTCCTGGGCGGCGCGGCGGTGCTGCTGCTGAAGAAGGACGACGGCGACGAGGAGATCCGCAAGCCGGAGAACCAGTCCTTCTGGAAGGTCTCGGGAGCCGGCTTCATGCTCATCCTGGTCGCCGAGTTCGGTGACCTCACGCAGATCATGACGGCGAACCTCGCCGCGCGCTACGACGACCCGCTCTCCGTCGGCCTCGGTGCGGTGCTGGCGCTGTGGGCGGTGGCCGGTCTGGGCATCGTCGGCGGCAAGGCGCTGATGAAGCGGGTGCCGCTGACGCTGATCACGCGGATCGCGGCGCTGCTGATGCTCGCGCTGGGCCTGTGGAGCCTGTGGGAGGCGATCGCCGGCTGAGGCGGGGCTGATGGAGCAGGCGGGGCCGATGGGGCTGATGAGGCCGGCGGGGGCCGGGCGCCGGCTCGCGCGCCGTGAGCGGCGCTGTCCGCCTGGATGGGAGCCGTCGGCGGCCGTCGTCCGCCGGTTCGGGGTGGCGGCCGGCGGCCCGCCGGGCCGGGAGGCGAGCTGAACGGACGGTGAACGCTTTCCGCCCTTTCCCGGAGTGAGTGGCGGACGGGGCCGATTGTTTTGTACCGTGGAGGAACAAAGTGGCTCCCGTCCGTTTTCCCTGACCGGCGGGCGGGGCCGCCTTGTCTCCACGTACCCGGAGCCCTCCTTGGAGCCACCGATGCCGGTCCTGTCCGCCCGTGCCCTTCTGCTCGACATGGACGGCACCCTCGTGAACTCCGATGCCGTGGTCGAGCGGGTCTGGCGGCGCTGGGCCGACCGGCACGGGCTGGACGGCGACGAGGTCATGGGGGTCGTCCACGGACGGCAGGGGTACGCCTCGATGGCCGTCCTGCTGCCCGACCGGCCGATGGAGCAGAACCACACGGACAACGCCCGGATGCTCGCGGAGGAGACCGCCGACCTGGACGGGGTCGTGCCGGTGCCCGGGGCGCCGGAGTTCCTCGCCTCGCTCCGTGCGCAGGGGGTGCCGCACGCGCTGGTGACCTCGGCGGACGTCGCGCTGTCCACGGCGCGGATGGCGGCGGCGGGACTGGAACTGCCGGACCTGCGGATCACCGCGGAGTCGGTCGGCGCCAGCAAGCCCGACCCCGAGGGGTTCCTCAAGGGCGCGGCGGACCTGGGCGTCCCGGCCGCGGAGTGCGTGGTGTTCGAGGACTCGGGAGCGGGGATCGCCGCCGGGCGCGCCGCCGGGATGCGGGTCGTGGGGGTCGGGGCGAGGGCCGCGGCGTACGGCCCCGACGTCGTGGTGCGGGATCTGCGCGAGATCCGGGTCGAGGCCGGGGCGGACGGGGTCCGGCTCCACATCGGCTGAGGGCGGGGGAGCGCGGGCCGTCGGCCGCTTTGCCGGCCAGGGGGCCCTGGCCCTTAAGGCTCCTGGGTCTCCGACTCCAGGCTCTGGCGGCTCGCCGCCCCGTACACGCCCAGCTCGTCGGCCCTGATGCCCCGGGCCCACTGGTAGTTGCGCAGGGCGTCCTCGAGCTCGTCGGTGAAGTTGCCGTTGGCCTTGCCGTTGTAGAGGTACAGCTGCCGCAGCCGGAGCTGGAGTTCGGTCACCTCCGCGCCCTTGTCGCCCCGGCGCAGCACGGGCGCCGCGATGGTCTCCCCGCCGCCGTCCGCACCGTTGTCGGGGCCGCTGCTGCCCGTGACCTCGGACGTCGGCGCCGTCTGGCTCGGCTCGGCCGACGCGGAGGCGGACGGTGAGGCGCTGGACGCCGACGCGGACGGCGAGGCGCTCTCGCTCGCGGAGGCCGACGGCGACGCGCTGGACGCCGAGGGGGACGGGGAGTCGCTCGCCGAGGGCGATACCGAAGCCGCGCTGGTCGACGCGTCGGGCACGGCGGCCCGGACGTCCTCGGGGGCGGCGCTGTCCCGGGTCGGCTTCTCGTAGGAGAACAGCCCGCTCGCGAACCCGGCGGCGGTCACCACGGCCACCACGGCACCGGTCGTGGCGAGCAGCAGGGTGCGTCGGCGGCGCCGGCCGTTCGCGGTCGCCGCGTCCTCGTCGTCGGCGTACCCGTATCCGCCGGTCCGGTCCCGGTCCCCGTCCGTCGCCTCGAACAGGCTCAGATCGGTGGTGCTGGGCGCGGCGCCCGTCGGGGCGAGGGGGGTGGGGAGCGCGGCGGTCGCGTCCACGGCGCGCAGCGGGACGGTCTCGTCGGTGGGGATCGCCCGCAGGGGCATCGTCATCTCGGCGGCACCGGGGGGCGTACCGAATCCGGCGGCCGCCCCGGGGGGTGCGCCAGGTGTTCCGTACGGCGCCCCGGGCATCGGGGAGGGTGTTCCGCCCCCGGGAGTCCCCCGGCCGCTCTCGCCCCCGGCTCCGGATCCGTCTTCGCCGTCGCCCTCGCCGATCTCGACGTACGGGCGTATGCGCAGCGGATCGAAGTCCTCCGCCGCGGCCGCCTCGGCCGTGCGCGTGTCGCGCAGGGCGTCCGAGGCGCGCTGGGCGCAGGCGCAGGAAGGGGTGTTGTCCGCGGCCCGGAGCGCGCCGCACTCCGGGCACGGCAGCCCCTGCCGGTCCGGTCGGCTGTGTCGCCCCGTTGGATCGCTCACGTGTTCGTTCCTCCCCATCCAAACTCCAGAGATTATGCAGATCCTCCACACAATCGCCCGCCCGCGACCCCCGGAATGTCGGATTCCATCAAGATGTCGGGAGAATTCCGGGCTGCCCCAAGGGGACTCGGGAGGCCATAACGGGTCACACCGATCACGATGAAAGGGTCACCCGAGCCCCAGGAGGCATCCATGGCCTTGGACGCGCACAGCGCGACGGCGGATCCGCGCCAGGAGCACGTGTCCGGAAATGTGCTCGTCTCGATCGGCGCCCTGCTGCTCGGCATGCTCCTCGCCGCCCTCGACCAGACGATCGTCTCCACGGCCCTGCCCACGATCGTCAGCGATCTGGGCGGCCTGGACCATCTGAGCTGGGTCGTCACCGCCTACCTGCTCGCGTCGACCGCCGCCACCCCGCTGTGGGGCAAACTGGGCGACCAGTACGGCCGGAAGCGCTTGTTCCAGGCCGCGATCGTCGTCTTCCTGATCGGTTCGGCGCTGTGCGGATTGGCTCAGAACATGCCCCAGCTGATCGCCTTCCGGGCGGTCCAGGGACTGGGCGGCGGCGGCCTCATGGTGCTGTCGATGGCGATCGTCGGCGACATCGTCCCGCCCCGGGAACGCGGCCGCTACCAGGGCCTGTTCGGCGCGGTGTTCGGCGCCACCAGCGTCCTCGGCCCGCTGCTCGGCGGCCTGTTCACCCAACACCTCAGCTGGCGCTGGGTCTTCTACATCAATCTGCCCGTCGGTGTCGTCGCCCTCGTCGTCATCGCGACCGTCCTGCGCATCCCGCACAGGGCGACCAGGCACGTCATCGACTACCTCGGCACCCTCCTCATCGCCTCCGTCGCCACCTGCCTGGTGCTGGTGGCCTCGCTCGGCGGCACCACCTGGGACTGGGGCTCGCCGCAGATCGTCGGCCTCGCGGTGCTGGGCGTCGTCCTCGCCGTCGTGTTCGTGGCCGTCGAACGCAGGGCGGCCGAACCCGTCCTCCCGCTCAAGCTGTTCGGCATCCGCACCTTCACCCTCTCCGCCGTGATCAGCTTCATCGTCGGCTTCGCGATGTTCGGCGCGATGACCTATCTGCCGACCTTCCTCCAGGTCGTCCAGGGCATCTCCCCGACCATGTCCGGGGTGCACATGCTGCCGATGGTGGTCGGCATGCTGCTGTCGTCCACCGCCTCCGGGCAGATCGTCAGCCGCACCGGCCGCTGGAAGGTCTTCCCCGTCGCCGGCACCGCCGTCACCACCATCGGCCTGCTCCTGCTGCACCAGCTGGACGAGCACAGCTCCACGGGCGAGATGAGCGCCTACTTCTTCGTCTTCGGCCTGGGTCTCGGCCTGGTCATGCAGGTCCTGGTCCTGATCGTGCAGAACGCCGTCAGCTACGAGGATCTCGGCGTCGCCACCTCCGGCGCGACCTTCTTCCGCTCCATCGGCGCGTCCTTCGGCGTCGCGATCTTCGGCACGGTCTTCGCCGGCCGCCTCGGCGACAAGCTCACCGACGCCTTCCGGGGCGTCAGCCTCCCGCCCGGCGTCTCGGTCGACGCGCTGGAGGCCGACCCGCGCCAGATCGCCGACCTCCCGGCCGACCTGCGCCCACCGGTCCTGAGCGCGTACGCGTCCGCGATCACCGACGTCTTCCTGTACGCCGCCCCCGTCGCTCTCCTCGGCTTCGTGCTCGCCTGGTTCCTGCGGGAGGACCCGCTGCGCGGCTCGGTCACCGCGCCCGACGTGACGGAGACCCTCGCCAGCAACCCGGTCGAGCGGTCGTCCTACGACGAGGTGTGCCGGGCGCTGTCCGTCCTCGGTACCCGCGAGGGCCGCCGCGAGATCTACCGGAAGATCGCCGACCGGTCCGGCCACGACCTGCTGCCCGCGGCGAGCTGGCTGCTGCTGCGCACCTGGAAGTACGGCAGCGTCGAGCCCGGCGTGCTCGCCGAGCGCACCACCGTCCCGCTGAACGTGATCCTGGAGGCCGTCCGGCAGGTCGAGGAACGCCGGCTGGGCGTGCGCGAGGGACTCGACCTCACCCTCACCCCGCGGGGCCGCGAGGTCGCGGAGGACCTGGCACGGGCCCGCGAGGAGTCGCTGGCCGAGCTGCTCGGCGACTGGTGGGGCCCGGACCGGCCCACCGACCTGGTCCAGCTGGTCAAGGAACTCACCACCGAGCTGTGCGGCTCCGACCGCGAACAGCCCTACGGTGACGCGCCGGAGCCCCGCGACCACCGGCTGCCGCCGCGTGACCACGGGCTGCCCCCGCGCGTCACCTGAGCGGCTTCGCGAACCAGTGTTCGGCGTAGAGGCTGTCGTTGTGCGGCTCGGTCTCGCGGTAGCCGAGGCGGGCGTACAGGGCACGCGCCTCCACCAGGTCGCTCCGGGTGTCGAGGATCATCCGCGTGGCACCGAGTGCCCGGGCGGCGTCCTCGGCGGCCCCGACGAGCCGCGGGGCCCCGCCCTTCCCGCGCAGCCCCTCCCGTACGAACACCCGCGTCAGCTCGGCCGTCCCGGCGTCCAGCAGCCGTACGCCCGCACAGCCGCCCGGCACACCGCCGTACCGTCCGAGGAGCAACTGCCCCGCGGGCGGGGCGAGGTCGGCTCCCGTGTGGGCGGCGATCTCCCGCTCCAGCTCGGCGGGGTCGGTGCGGCGCCCCTCGTGCAGCAGATACCAGCGGTCGCTGACCTCCGTGTAATACTCCCGCCACAGCGCGGCGGCGGCCGACGAGTCGAAGGGCTCGGGGGCGATGCTCCAGGTCGGCGGGGCCGTCGGGAACGGAGTGGCCGGAGTCGTCGGCGTGGTCGTCATGACGACATTGTCGTGAGCCGTCCTGCCGGGCCCGCAACCGAATTCGGGTGACCGCATACCCGTCGACGAGCGACCCGGCCGGCCGTGCGACGACCCCGCCCCGGCGACCGGCGCTTCCTCGCCGCCCTTCGCCGGATCCGTTTGGACACGGCCGTCCGGGCAACCCGAGTGCGGAATCGGCCCGCGGGGCCGACCCATCGGAGGGCAACCATGTCCACAGGCGTGATCATCGCTCTGATCGTGGCGGTCGTCGTGGTCGCCGTCGCGGCCGTCCCGGCCGTGCGGGCCCGGGGATCGCGAGGCGCAGGCGGCCTGAAGCGGCGCTTCGGGCCCGAGTACGACCGTGCCGTCGACCGGCACGACGGGGACTTCAAGGCGGCCGAGCGGGAACTCGGCGCTCTCGTGGAGCGGCACGGCGGACTGCGCGAGCGGCCGCTGGAGCCCGCGGAACGCGAGCGGTACGAGGCCCGCTGGACGGCCGTGCAGGAGCACTTCGTCGACTCGCCGAGGAAGGCGGTCGCCGAGGCCGACCAGCTGCTCGCGGAGGTGGCCGGCGCGCGCGGCTTCCCGGACGGCGCGCAGTACGACGAACAGGTCGCCGCGCTCTCCGTGCACCACGCACACCATGTGCAGGGCTACCGGACCGTGCACCGCGTCACCCGGGTGACGCCCGACGGCTCACCGGACGCGGCCGCGCCCGGCACGGAGGACATGCGGGCCGCCCTGCTCGAGGCCCGCGCGCTCTTCGACGACCTGCTCACCCCGGCCCGCGGCGAGCCCGATCGCCGTCACCGCGCCGAGCACACCGCGGCGGCCGCCACGCCAGGGGCCGACGGCCACCGCCGTCTGCCGCGCGCTTTCCACCGTCAGCAGCCGAAGGAGGGCTGAGCGAGATGCCGGACGTGACACCGAAGGGACGCGGCACGGTGACCGGGGCCGAGGACGCGAAGGGCACCGGGGCCGACGTGGCCGCCGGGGGTGACGGCCGGGGTTCGTCGCCGTCGCCGTCACCGTCGTCGCCCTCGATCTCGCCCTCGCCGGCGAGCAAGGCACCGCAGGAGTCCCGGACCCCGCCGTCGCTGCTCCCGCGCGACGAGTGCGACAAGCTCACCGCCCGTCTGGAGCACGCGGTCGTCGGGTTCGTGGACGGCCCGCGGGACGCCGTGGAGGAGGCCGACCACGTCCTGGA
The DNA here is from genome assembly GCF_014648915.1 of Streptomyces phaeofaciens. Taxonomy (GTDB): domain Bacteria; phylum Actinomycetota; class Actinomycetes; order Streptomycetales; family Streptomycetaceae; genus Streptomyces; species Streptomyces phaeofaciens. The sequence goes on from NZ_BMSA01000022.1 coordinate 180,723, forward strand.
GGAACTGGCGGCCCGCCTGACCGACGTCGTGCAGCGCCGGCGCCGTACCCTGCGCGGTTCCTGGCGGCCGGCCGGCCCCGGGGACGGGGAGCCCGCCGCCGACACCGAGCAACTCCGGCTGGCCCTGCGGGACTACCGCGAGCTGAGCGAGCGGCTACTGCGCATGTGATCCCTCACCGTGGACCCCGCCCGGGGCCCCCGCGTCCGCCCGGCGCTCCCGCCACTCCCGTACGACCGCTTCCACGTCGTACGGCTTCATGCCCAGCGGGGGGCCGGGCGGCGGCTTGAACATCATCTCGCGGAGCTTGACGTTGACGTCCGTGATGATCTTCCGGACGATGCGTTCCGAGGAGGCCGCGTACGCCGCCGCGAGGGCGTCCTCCGCCTCCTTGCGCAGGGCGAGGGCCGGAGGCAGGACCGAGAGTCCCTCGCGGGCCATCTTGGCCTTGATCCACCACAGTTCGTCGTACGACGTGTCCGTGCCCGGTGGCAACGGCTTCCCCGCGCCCGGGAGTTGGTCGAATTCGCCGCGCCGTTCCGCATCACGGATCTGCTTGTCGACCCAGGACTCGAACGGGACACCCGGTGGCTTTCGCTCGGTCATGCGTCCATTGTGCCGGACGCGACCGGCCCGGGCGATTTATCATGCGGCCGCTGTGCAAAGACTGTTCAGCCGCCGATGCAGCCGTTGTTTCATGAAGGAGCGCACGTGCTCGAACTCACCATGGCCACCGTCTCCGGGACGGAAGAGGGTGCCACGGCCGGCATGCTCATGGCCGATGCGCCCAGTGACCCGGGTGCCGTGCTGCGGGTGGGCCGGGACAAGGCCGTGTGCCGTCTGGTGACGCCCGAGGACTGGCTGTTCGTCTCCCGGGTGCACCTGGAGTTCCTCTGCGGCCCCGAGGGCACCTGGCAGGTCACCTGGCTCCAGGGCTCCCAGGCCGAACCGTCCTCCGAGGTGCGGCTGGTGGCCGGGGCGTACGCCCAGCCGCTCACGTACGGCGGGACGGTGACGCTGCCGCGCGGTGGTTCCGGCGAGATCGTCGTCATCGACCGCACCGGGCCGCGCAGCGTCAACGTGGGCTTCTACCACGAGCTGTAGCCCGCACCGGGGGCTTGCCCGGGAGCCTGAGGGCTACGCCAGGACGCGCGCCAGCGCGAAACCGTCGTAGCCCTTGGTGCCCACCGTCTGGATCGCCGTGCCGCTCAGTCTCGGGTGCGAGCCGATCAGCTCGATCGCGGACCGGGTGCCGCGGACGTCCCCCTCGGCGCTGTCGGCGTCGACGACCCGGCCGCTCCGTACGACGTTGTCGACGACGATCAGGCTGCCCGTGCTGGTGAGCCGGAGTGCCCACTCCAGGTAGTGCTCGTTGTTGGCCTTGTCGGCGTCGATGAAGACCAGGTCGAACGGCGGCGGGTTCTCGTCGGCCAGCAGCGGCAGCGAGTCGAGGGCCGGGCCGACCCGCACCTCCACCACCTTGTCGAGGCCCGCGCGCGCGATGTTGCGCAGGGCGACCTCCGCGTGCCGCGGGCTGTACTCCAGGGAGATCAGCCGGCCGTCGGCGGGGAGGGCGCGGGCCATCCAGATGGTGCTGTAGCCGCCGAGCGTGCCGATCTCCAGGATGGTCCGCGCCCCCTGGATCTGGGCGAGCAGCTGGAGCAGCTTGCCCTGGTTCGCCGTGACGTTGACCTGGGGCAGCCCCGCGGCCTCGCTGTCGCGCAGGGCCGCGGTGGTCACCTCGTCGTCCGGGGCCAGCCGGGCCGTGAAGTAGGCGTCGACGGCGTCCCAGACCTGCGACTCGCTCATGCGCTCTGCCTCCCGTGTACGCGCCTGGTGAGAACCGCTCACCCGTCATGCCAACGGCAGGGGCCGCGGGTGGGTTCCCGTCCGGCCGGTCGTCAGCGGTTGCCCGTGGGCGAATTCACTCGTTCGGAGGAAGGAATGCGGGAGCCGGTGAGCGGGGGCGGGGCGGTCGGCCCGGGTGGGGCGGGCGGCGCCGGCGGCGTGGCGGGCCGGGGCGGTGCCGGGGGTGTGGCCGGCCTGGGCGGCGCGGGGGGTGTGGCGGGCGCCGGGGGTATGGGCGGCTTGGCGGGGACCGGCGGCGTGGCGGGCGGGGGAGGCGGCGCCGAGGGCTTGGGAGGTGTCGAGGGCATCGAGGGCGCGGCGCCGTCGCCGACGGCTCCGTACCCGTACGCGTACCCGGCCCTGTCCCCGATGCCGGCATCGATGCCGATGCCGATGCCGATGCCGATGTCCTTGCCCTGGTCCCGCCGGGCCCGCCACGCGTGCGCGTGCCGGGCCCGTACCGTCCCCCGCCCCTCCCGCTCCCGGCGTACGGCGACGACGATCGCCGCCGTGGCCAGCGCCGTGAGACCGCCGCCGACCGTCAGCAGCCACACCGGGACACCGACGACCGTGACCAGCCGGTCCTCGTAGATCACCTGGCGGAAGGCGGTGTCCTCGGGCGCCCGGCGCAGCTCGTGGTCGTCGGAGATGGCCGAGGGGACCGGGAACTCCTGGGCGACGGCGGTCAGGAAGGGCGTACCGGCGGCGAGGGCGCGCAGCGGGCCCGTCGTGCTGCCGAGACGGCCCGCGAACGTGACCCGGGGGCGTTCGCCGCCGATGCGGGACGCCGGTTCCATGCGGTGCGCGGCGAGGACGTACAGGCCGAGCGACTGCGGGGTGTGCGCCAGCCGGGACAGCCGCATCGGGTAGACGAGGCGGTCGGAGGCGAAGGTGAGGTGGAGCGGTTCGAGCTCGCCGGTCAGGGGGACGCCGTCGGCCGCGGGGGCGAGCCGGACCGCCACGTACTCCCAGCGCCGGTCCACGTACGGCTGGAGCGCGTTCTCCAGGCGGCCGGGGAAGGTGAAGTCGTGGGCGGTCAGCCAGTCGCGGAGGGCGGCCGGGTCGGTGGCGGCCAGCCGGGCCACGTCGAACGGACCGAGCTTCTCGCGTCCGACGACGTCCACGCCGGACCCGGCCCTCGCGCCGGGCGGGGGTGGCGGCGGCCCGCCGTCCCCGCCGGTGGTCAGCGGCCAGTCGCCGTCCTGCGGCCAGAAGTGGTGCCGGGTGCGCTGCACGGGGGCCGTGGTTTCGGCCAGCTGGTCGAAGAGTCCGGCGTCGCCGAGCCGGACCGTCGCCCGGTTCGGCACGGGCATGATCCAGGCGGCCTGTCCGGCGCTCCCGCCGACGGTCAGGCGCATCACGATCTGCTCCTGCTCGCCGTCCCAGCGCACGACGGAGACCTCCCGGCCGACCGTCACCGGCCGCTGGTCGCCGGAGACCAGGGCGCCGCAGCCGCAGGCGTAGGCAGGGGCGACGAGCGAGCCGAGCTGGATCACCAGCAGGGCGATCAGCACGGCACCGACCCGGGCCCGTAACTCCTTCGGGCGTAGCCGATTCCAGCAGCCTCTCAGGAAACCGACCGTCCCGACCGAGCCGAGCATGCCCGCAGCCCCTTCGCCGTCCGTCCGCCGCCTGTCACCGTCCGCCGTCGCGCGTCGCCGTCGGTGACGTACGACGGTACGGCTGAACTGGTTGTTCCGTTCGTGTGACGTGCCAGTTCCGGCCGCGCTGTGACCCACATCGCGGGCCTCGGAGGCGGCCCCGCTCCCGGCGCACTATCGTCTTCCGGACAAAACGAGGGCCGACGTCAGGTGAAGCGGCGATGGCCGGCGTCTCTCCTCGGGGGTGGTGCGAGCCTCGTAGGGTTCGTCCAGGAAACACCCACGGGCGGACGTGTGGGACGAACGGGGCGGGAGGCCGACCGGGCGTGGCGAATGCGGAGCACAGCGGGCGACCGACGGAGCCCTTCGGGGCGACCGCGGTCGGTACGGCGAGGGCGCGGCTGCGTGCGGCCCGCCTCGGTCTCTGGCTGGTGGCGGTGGTGCTCGCCGTGCGCCAGATGGCCGTCGTCCTCGGCACCCCGCGCGGAGAACGGCTGACGGACCTGGAGACCTGGGTCGGACCGGACGGCGTGCTGCACGTCAACGGCTCGCTCTACGACTCCACCCGCTTCACGGGCACCCCGTTCGGCGGACTCGTCCTCAAGCCCCTCACCCGGGCGGCGGAGCAGGCCCTGGGCTGGGGGTGGACCTTCGGCACCCTGCTGCTGGTCGTCGCCATCGGCCTGGTCGTCGCACGGGCCCTGCCGCAGCCGATCGGCAGACGGACGGCGCTGCTCGCCGCGCCGGTCGCGATCAGCCTGCTCATGCTGTCGCTGCCGGTGCGCAACACCCTGTGGCTCGGCCAGACCAGCGTCATCCCGGTGCTGCTGGTGCTCCTCGGCTGCTTCGTCGCCCGGGACTGGCGGACCGCCGGCGTGCTGATCGGCCTCGCGGCCGCCCTCCAGCCCACCGTCCTGCTCTTCGCCGCCCTGCTCTGGTTCACCGGCCGTCGCCGGGTCGCGGTCGCCACCGGCGCCACGTTCGCGGGGGTCACCGTCCTCACGTGGGCGGCGATGCCGCACGACTCGTACACCTACTGGGTGCACCACATGGCGGGGGTCGGCCTCGGCGGGGAGGCGGACGCGCTCGCCAACCAGTCCCTGCACGGCGCGCTGCTGCGCCTCGGCTTCTCCGGTCCGCCGGAGATCGGCCTGTTCCTGACGCTGGGCGCGGCCGTCGCCGTCCTCGGCATCCGCCGCGCGGTGCGTTATGCGCGCGACGGCCAGCTGCTCCTCGCGGTCGCCGTGACGGGCTGCGCGGCGATCGCCGTCTCCCCGACGACCTGGCAGCACCAACTGCTGTGGGTGCTGCCCGCGATGGTCGGCCGGGTCGGCAGGCGCGCCTCGGACCGCTACGTCTGGCCGGTGGCCGTCGTCCTGGTGACGACGCTCCCGGCGAAGATGATGCTGCCGAACATGGCGGCGCTGTACCCGCTGCGCGACAACGCGATCCTGCTGATCGCGATCGCCGCCGCGACGGTCGTCCCCTTCCTGCCGCGCACCTCCCCGTACTACCGCGCGCCGATCCCGGCGGAGTACGCGGAGCCGGTCCCGACGCGCTTCAGGCGCGTCCCGCTGCTCCCGTTCCTGCGCCGGGTCCTCACCCGGCCGAACCTGCTCCTGGAACTGCTCCTGATCCGGGTGACGTACGCGGCGTACCAGCAGGTCCGGCTGGCGGCGACCGGCGGCACCAACTCCGGCGGCCGGGCCCGCGCGGAGGCCCACGGCCGGCAGATCCTCGACCTCGAACGCCTCCTGCGCATCGACATCGAGCGCACGGTCAACCACTGGGTGGTCGGCGTCGACTGGCTCCGGAACTTCTTCGACTTCTACTACACGTCCTTCCACTTCGTGGTGCCGCTGACGGTGCTGGCGCTGCTGTACTGGCGCCGCCCCGTCGACTACCGCTGGGCCCGCTCGGCCCTGGGCTTCGCCACCCTCCTCGCCCTGGTCGGCTTCTGGCTCTACCCGCTCGCGCCGCCGCGGCTGATGCCGGCCCTCGGCATCATCGACACCGTCCACGGCGTCCAGGACTTCTCCCAGCCCGAGTACGGCACGCTCACCGCCCTCACCAACCAGTACGCGGCGATGCCGTCCCTCCACTTCGGCTGGTCCCTGTGGTGCGGCCTGGTGATCGCGATCGTCGCCCCGAAGTGGTGGATGAAGGCCCTCGGCCTCCTCCACCCCTTCTTCACGGTCTCGGCGATCGTCGCCACGGGCAACCACTGGATCCTGGACGCGGCCGGCGGCGCGGCGGTCGTCCTGGGCGGCTTCGGCCTGGCGTACCTGTTCATGGGGCCGCGGGCACGCTCGACGACACCGGCGGCACCGGAGAGGACGCCCCGCGGTGCGCCGGCGGCGCTCACGGGGGATCGGACGGGGGGCTGAGCGGCGCCGCCCGTGCCCGCCTGCCGAGCGCCGGCGGTGGACCGGCGGTGGAGCGGAGGCTTCCCCTCCACCGTCGCCGTCCGCGACCCCGGGAACCCGGGAACCCGGGAACCCGGTGGGCCGGTCCCCGCCGTCCGGCCCGCCGCGTTTCCAGGGTTCCCCGGGTTCCTCGCCCGGACTACATCCGCTGAATGATCGTCCCGGTCGCCAGCGCGCCCCCCGCGCACATCGTGATGAGGGCGAACTCCTTGTCCGTGCGCTCCAGTTCGTGCAGGGCCGTGGTGATGAGGCGGGCGCCGGTCGCTCCGACCGGGTGGCCGAGGGCGATCGCGCCGCCGTTGACGTTGACCTTGGCCAGGTCCGCCTCGAAGACCTGCGCCCAGCTCAACACCACCGACGCGAAGGCCTCGTTGATCTCGACCAGGTCGATGTCCTTGAGGCTCATGCCCGCCTTGCCGAGGACCGCGCGTGTCGCGTCGATCGGGCCGTCCAGGTGGTAGTGCGGGTCCGCGCCGACCAGGGCCTGGGCGACGATCCGTGCCCTCGGCCTCAGTTTCAGGGCGCGGGCCATCCGTTTGGACGCCCACATGATCGCCGCGGCGCCGTCGCTGATCTGGGACGAGTTGCCGGCCGTGTGGATCGCCGTCGGCATGACCGGCTTCAGGCGGGACAGGGCCTCCGCCGAGGTGTCGCGCAGACCCTCGTCGCGGTCCACCAGGCGCCACATGCCCTGGCCCGCCGACTGTTCCTCCTCCGTCGTCGGGACCTGGACCGCGAACGTCTCCTTCTTGAAGCGCTCCTCGGACCAGGCGACGGCGGCGCGGGACTGGGACAGCAGGCCCAGCTCGTCCACGTCCGCCCTCGTCAGCCCGCGGTGGCGGGCGATACGTTCCGCCGCCTCGAACTGGTTCGGGAGATCGACGTTCCACTCCTCCGGGAACGGCTTGCCGGGGCCGTGCTTGGAGCCGGAGCCGAGGGGGACCCTCGACATCGCCTCCACCCCGCAGCTGATCCCGACGTCGATGACGCCCGCCGCGATCATGTTCGCCGTCATGTGCGACGCCTGCTGCGAGGAGCCGCACTGGCAGTCGACCGTGGTCGCCGCCGTCTCGTACGGCAGGCCCATGGTCAGCCAGGCGGTGCGCGCGGGGTTCATGGACTGTTCGCCGGCGTGGGTCACGGTGCCGCCGACGATCTGCTCGACCGCGTCGGCGGGTATGCCGGTGCGGCCGAGGAGTTCACGGTAGGTCTCGCCCAGGAGGTAGGCGGGGTGCAGGTTGGCCAGCGCGCCGCCGCGCTTGCCGATGGGGGTGCGGACTGCTTCCACGATCACGGGTTCGGCGGCCATGGGTGCGGATCCTCCTCCGAGGAACTAGTACGTGTTCTAGTTCTTCTGAGCAGTCTGCGGACGTGATGTGCGTCACCGCAAGGGTCTTGCAGCCTTCAGCACCCTGAACTACCTTCACCGCAATCTATTTCTGATGAGCCGTCAGATGGAAAGTTCGATGGCTGGAGCTGCCCATGCCCTGTCCAGCGCTTCCCGACGGGTTCGATTTCACCGACCCCGACCTGCTGCACCACCGTGTGCCCCTCCCGGAGTTCGCCGAGCTGCGCCGCGCCGAACCGGTCCGCTGGATCCCGCAGTCGGGCAACGTGGCCGGCTTCCAGGACGAGGGGTACTGGGCCGTCACCCGGCACGCCGACGTGAAATACGTGTCCACCCACCCGGAGATCTTCTCCTCCTACCTGAACACCGCGATCATCCGCTTCAACGAGCACATCCGGCGGGACTCGATCGACGCTCAGCGCCTGATCCTGCTGAACATGGATCCGCCCGAGCACACGCGGGTGCGGCAGATAGTGCAGCGCGGGTTCACGCCCCGCGCGATCCGGGGGCTCGAAGGGCGGCTGCGCGACAGGGCGCGGGCCATCGTCGACGGCGCCCGCGCGCACGACGGCCCCTTCGACTTCGTCACCTCCGTCGCCTGTGAGCTGCCCCTCCAGGCGATCGCCGAGCTGATCGGCGTCCCCCAGGACGACCGGGCCAAGCTCTTCGAGTGGTCCAACAAGATGATCGCGTACGACGACCCCGAGTACGCCATCACCGCCGAGGTCGGAGCGGTCTCCGCCGCCGAGGTGATCTCGTACGCCATGAACATGGCCGCGGAGCGCAAGCGGTGTCCCGCCCATGACATCGTCTCCACGCTGGTGGCGGCCGAGGACGAGGGCAATCTGAACTCCGACGAGTTCGGGTTCTTCGTGCTGATGCTCGCCGTCGCCGGGAACGAGACCACCCGGAACGCGATCACCCACGGCATGCACGCCTTCCTCACCCACCCCGAGCAGTGGGAGCTGTACAAGGCCGAGCGGCCCTCGACCGCCGCCGAGGAGATCGTGCGATGGGCCACCCCCGTCGTCTCCTTCCAGCGGACCGCCACCCAGGACACCGAGCTGGGCGGCAAGCTGATCAGGAAGGGGGAGCGGGTCGGGATCTTCTACGCCTCCGCCAATCACGATCCCGACGTGTTCGAACGCCCCGACGACTTCGACGTCACCCGGGACCCCAATCCCCACCTCGGCTTCGGTGGCGGCGGGCCCCACTTCTGCCTCGGCAAGTCCCTCGCCGTGCTGGAGATCGACCTGATCTTCAACGCCCTCGCCGACGCCATGCCGGGGCTGCGGCTCGTGGAGGATCCCCGGCGGCTGCGGTCCGCGTGGATCAACGGGGTGAAGGAGCTGCGCGTCAGCGCGGGGTGACGAAGTCGCTGCGGCTGACCGTGGTGGTCGAACCGTCCTCGCGCTGCACCGTGTACTCGACCTTGGTGATCGTGCCGAGGGTGGGGGTGATCGGCGCGGTCAGGTTCAGCAGCGCGCGCATCTCGGTGTCGTTGAACACGACATGGTCGCCCACCTGGTAGTCCGGCATGGTCATGGCCGCGGTCTCCGCTCGTTCGGTGCCGGCGGGTCGTCCGGCGCATCGCGAGTACCCGTACCGCGCCACGCCGGACGGCACGCCCGCCGTCCCCCGGTCGGATCAGCCGCCCGGTGCCGAGGGACCCTCAGTCCCGGCCGGACGCCGTCAGCGCCAGGACCCCGGAGGTCGCCGCCGCGACGACGAGCGGGAGGGCGACATCGTGGTGGATCACCAGCCACGCGCCCAGCGCCGCGCCCGCGAACATCGCGATCACGGCCGCGGCCCGGCGGGGTGTGCCGCGGCCCGTGCCGCCGCCCGCGTGGGAGTCGGAGGCCAGACCGGTCAGGGTCATCGTCACCACGGTGGTGGTCGTGAGGTCGCGGACGGACAGTTTCCGGACGGTCGCGTTGCGCAGGCCCATCGCGAAGGCGGTCAGGGCGATGACCGCGTAGATCCTCATGGGGGTGGCGTACGCCACGACGGCCGCGCCGGCCAGCAGCACCGCCTCGGCGGCGAGCGTCACCCGGGCCCCCGTGCGGCGGGAGCCGCCGACGCGTCGTACGACACGGCCGCCGGCCGCCGCGCCCACCAGGAAGCAGGCCAGGGAGAGCGCGGTGTGCCGGACCGTGAAACCGGGGGCTCCGGCGGCGGCGAACCCGAGCATGACGACGTTGCCGGTCATGTTCGCGGTGAAGACATGGCCGAGGCCGAGGAAGCTCACGGCGTCGATCAGACCGCTCACGACCGTGAGGCCGAGGAGTACGGGGACGAGCCGTACGCCGCGTGCTTCGGGGTCCGGTGCGGGCTCGGTGGTCACCTGGTCAGTGGATCACGCGGCGGTCCGGAAACGCCGAAACGGCGGGCCCGGGGTGCGGGGCCGCCGCTGTCATGCGTGGTGCGGGGTGGGTGGCTCAGTACCAGCCGTTGGCCTGCCAGAAGTTCCAGGCGGCGACGGGGC
>NZ_BMSA01000023.1 GCF_014648915.1 Streptomyces phaeofaciens
GACGACAAACTCTCCGAAGCCGCGATGGAAGACCGCAAGCGCGAGGGGTACTTCTAAGCATGAGCACGATCACCGCCGAGGAACTCTCGGCCACGACCCTCCTGCGGTTCGCCACCGCCGGCTCCGTCGACGACGGCAAGTCCACGCTCGTCGGACGGCTCCTGCACGACTCCAAATCGGTCCTCACCGACCAGCTGGAAGCCGTCGAACGCGTCTCGGCGAGCCGCGGCCAGGAAGGCCCCGACCTCGCCCTCCTCACCGACGGACTGCGCGCCGAACGCGAGCAGGGCATCACCATCGACGTCGCCTACCGCTACTTCGCCACCCCCCGCCGCCGCTTCATCCTCGCCGACACCCCCGGCCACGTGCAGTACACCCGCAACATGGTCACCGGCGCCTCCACCGCCGAACTGACCGTGGTCCTGGTCGACGCGCGCAACGGAGTCGTCGAGCAGACCCGCCGGCACGCGGCGATCGCGGCCCTGCTGCGGGTCCCGCACGTCGTCCTCGCGGTGAACAAGATGGACCTGGTCGACTACCGGGAATCGGTGTTCGCCGCGATCGCCGAGGAGTTCACGGCGTACGCGCTGGAGCTGGGCGTCCCGGAGGTCACCGCGATCCCGATCTCCGCGCTCGCCGGTGACAACGTCGTGGAGCCGTCCGCGAACATGGACTGGTACGGCGGCCCGACCGTCCTGGAACACCTCGAAACCGTTCCCGTGAGCCATGACCTGGCGCACTGCCACGCCCGGCTGCCCGTGCAGTACGTGATCCGGCCGCAGACCACCGAGCACCCCGACTACCGGGGCTACGCCGGCCAGATCGCCGCCGGCACCTTCCGCGTCGGCGACGCCGTGACGGTCCTGCCGTCGGGGCGTACGACGACGATCTCCGGGATCGACCTGCTGGGCGAGCCGGTCGACGCGGCGTGGACGACGCAGTCGGTGACCGTGCTGCTGACGGACGACATCGACGTCTCGCGCGGCGACCTGATCGTGCCCAGCAAGGACGCGCCGGCCACCACGCAGGACGTCGAGGCCACCGTGTGCCACGTCGCCGACCAGCCGCTGGCCGTCGGGCACCGGGTGCTGATCAAGCACGGCACCCGCACGGTCAAGGCGATCGTCAAGGACATCCCGTCCCGTCTCACGCTCGACGACCTGTCCCTGCACCCGCACCCGGGACAGCTCGTCGCCAACGACATCGGCCGGGTGAAGATCCGCACCGCGGAACCGCTTCCGGTGGACGCCTACGCGGACTCGCGCCGTACGGGCTCGTTCATCCTGATCGACCCGGCCGACGGCACCACGCTCACCGCGGGCATGGTCGGCGAGTCGTTCGCGTCCCCGGAGCCGGTCAAGGACGAGTCCGACGAAGACGGCTGGGACTTCTGAGACATGACTCCGACCGATTTCTACGCGACGTTCGCGAAGGAGGGCGGCCGCGTCGGCAGCGGCGCCCTCGGCAGCGGGCAGGGCGGGGTGGCCCGATGTGCGCTCTGACGTACGCGCACTGCCTGCGCGCCCCGTCCCCCCACCCGACGTCCCGGAAGCGACGAAGACCTTCTGCCGATTTCCCGGCCACGACCTGAAAGACCGTGACCGCCGGGCCAACGAGAGGAACCCCTCCCGTGCCTGCCAACAGCGCAGCCCGTTCCCGCTTTCTTCGCCGCGGCATCGCCGCCGTGGCCGCTCTGCCCCTGCTGACCCTCGCCGCCTGCGGCTACGGTTCCGACGCCAAGGACGACTCGTCCGGCCAGAAGGTCGCCGCCGGTGCGGAGAAGATCGACGGACTCGACTCCGTCAAGATCGGCTACTTCGGCAACCTGACCCATGGCACCGCCCTCGTCGGGGTGAACAAGGGTTACTTCCAGAAGGAGCTCGGCGCCACCAAGGCGGCGTACCAGGTCTTCAACGCCGGCCCGTCCGAGATCGAGGCGCTGAACTCCGGTTCCATCGACATCGGCTGGATCGGCCCCTCCCCGTCGATCAACGGCTACACCAAGTCCGCGGGCAAGAACCTGCGCATCATCGGCGGTTCGGCGTCCGGCGGTGTGAAGCTGGTGGTCAACCCGGACAAGATCAAGTCCGTGAAGGACGTCAAGGGCAAGAAGATCGCCACCCCGCAGCTGGGCAACACGCAGGACGTGGCGCTGCTCAACTGGATCTCCGAGCAGGGCTGGAAGGTCGACGCGGAGAGCGGCAAGGGTGACGTCTCCGTCATCCGCACGGACAACAAGGTCACCCCGGACGCCTACAAGTCCGGTTCCATCGACGGCGCCTGGGTGCCGGAGCCGACCGCGTCCAAGCTGGTCGCCGAGGGCGCCAAGGTGCTGCTGGACGAGTCCGACCTGTGGCCCGACAAGAAGTTCGTGATCACGAACATCATCGTGTCGCAGAAGTTCCTCACGGAGCACCCGAAGGCCGTCGAGGCGGTGCTGAAGGCGTCGGTCGAGGCGAACAAGTTCATCAACGCCAACCCCGACGAGGCGAAGGCCGCGGCGAACGCGCAGCTGAAGGTGGACTCCGGCAAGGAGCTGCCCGCGGACGTCCTGGACCCGGCCTGGAAGTCGATCCAGTTCACCAACGACCCGCTGGCCTCCACGCTGAACAGCGAGGCCGAGCACGCGGTGAAGGCCGGTCTGCTGGAGGACCCGCTGCTGAAGGGCATCTACGACCTCACCCTGCTCAACAAGGTCCTCACGGCCGCGGGCGAGAGCACGGTCGCCGACGCCGGTCTCGGCGCCAAGTAACCCCAGAGTCCGAAGAGTTCCCAGGAGGTGACGACCATGGCCACCACCCTCGCCAAGGCCGACGGTGCCGAGACGGTGGAGCACGCCGCCCGCATCGAGCACGTCTCGAAGTCCTTCGCCGGGCCCGCCGGACAGCAGCTCGTCCTGGACGACATCACGCTCGATGTCGCGCCGGGAGAGTTCGTCACCCTCCTGGGGGCCTCCGGCTGTGGCAAGTCCACACTGCTGAACCTGGTGGCGGGTCTCGACGACCCGTCCTCGGGCAGCATCACGACCGACGGGCGTCCGGCTCTGATGTTCCAGGAGCACGCCCTGTTCCCGTGGCTGACCGCGGGCAAGAACATCGAACTCGCCCTGAAACTGGGGGGAGTTCCGAAGAGCGACCGGCGCGAGAGGGCCGAGCGGCTGCTCGAGCTGGTGCGGCTGAAGGGTTCGTACGGCAAGCGCGTCCACGAGCTCTCCGGCGGTATGCGCCAGCGGGTCGCGCTGGCGCGGGCCCTCGCGCAGGACGCCCGGCTGCTGCTGATGGACGAGCCGTTCGCGGCACTGGACGCGATCACGCGTGATGTGCTGCACGACGAGCTGACCCGGATCTGGAAGGAGACCGGGGTGTCCGTCCTGTTCGTCACGCACAACGTGCGGGAGGCGGTGCGCCTCGCGCAGCGCGTCATCCTGCTGTCCTCCCGGCCGGGCCGGGTGGCGCGCGAGTGGACGGTCGGCATTCCGCAGCCGCGCCGCATCGAGGACGCCCCCGTCGCCGAACTGTCCCTGGAGATCACCGAAGTCCTGCGTGGGGAGATCCGCCGTCATGGCCAGCACTGAGACGAAGACGACGGACGCCGGCGCCGGGGGCGACCAGCAGATCGCCTCGGTGGAGGCGGGCCTGGACGCGCTGGAGAGCGGTGTCGTCGGCCGTACGTCCTTCCGGCAGACCTTCGTCAACAAGATCCTGCCGCCGATCGTCGCGATCGCCGTCGTGATCGTGGTCTGGCAGGCCCTGATCACGTTCAACATCGTCGACGATCCGGGCAAGCTGCCCTCGCCCTCCGACGTCGGGGACGAGTTCAAGGAGGCCTGGCTGGAGGGCAGGCTTCTCGAGTACATCTGGACCAGCGTCTCGCGCGGTCTGCTCGGCTTCCTGTTCGCGCTGGCCATCGGTACCCCGCTGGGTCTGCTGGTGGCGCGGGTGAAGTTCGTGCGCGCCGCGATCGGCCCGATCCTGTCCGGCCTCCAGTCGCTGCCGTCGGTGGCGTGGGTGCCGCCGGCCGTGCTGTGGCTGGGCCTGAACAACTCGATGATGTACGCGGTCATCCTGCTGGGCGCGGTGCCGTCCATCGCCAACGGTCTCGTCTCCGGCATCGACCAGGTGCCGCCGCTGTTCCTGCGGGCGGGCCGCACGATGGGCGCCACCGGCCTCAAGGGTGCCTGGCACATCGTCCTGCCGGCCGCGCTGCCGGGCTACCTGGCGGGCGTGAAGCAGGGCTGGGCGTTCTCCTGGCGCTCGCTGATGGCGGCGGAGATCATCGCCTCCTCGCCGGACCTCGGCATCGGCCTGGGCGCGCTGCTGGAGAACGGCCGCAACGCCAGCTCGATGTCCATGGTGTTCGAGGCCATCATCCTGATCCTGTTCGTCGGCATCGCCATCGACCTGCTGATCTTCAGCCCGCTGGAGCGGCGGGTGCTGCGCAGCCGCGGTCTGCTGGTGAAGAGCTGAGGCCGTCCCATGCACCGGAAACCCGTTCTGCTCGTCATCGCCCACGGCAGCCGTGATCCGCGGCACGCCGCGACCGTCCACGCCCTCGTCCGGCGGGTACGGTCGCTGCGGCCGGGGCTGCGGGTGGAGACCGGTTTCCTGGATTTCACCCTCCCGTCCGTGCACGGGGTGCTGGAGTCGCTGGCGGCGGAGGGCGTCCGTGACGTGGTCGCCCTTCCGCTGCTGCTGACCCGGGCGTTCCACGCCAAGGCGGACATCCCGGCGGTCCTGCGGGACGCGCCGCCGCGGCTGCGGATCCGGCAGGCCGAGGTGCTGGGCCCGTCCCCGCTGCTGCTGTCCGCCCTGGAACGGCGGTTGTACGAGGCGGGGCTGACGCCCGCCGACAAGTCCTCGACCGGGGTCGTCCTGGCCTCGGCGGGGTCCACCGACCCGGAGGCGATCGCGGTGATCGCAGAAATCGCGCGGGAGTGGCGGCACACCGGCTGGTGCGCCGTGCGGCCCGCGTTCGCCTCCGCTGGTTCTCCCGCGGGGTTCTCACGCACCGAGGACGCGGTGCGCGCGTTGCGGGCGCTGGGCTGTGCCCGGGTCGCCGTCGCCCCGTACGTCCTGGCCCCCGGCTTCCTGCCGGACCGTATCGCGCGGGGCGCCGCCGAGGCGGACGTCCTGGCCGAGGTGCTGGGCCCGGCACCCGAGGTGGCACGGCTGCTGCTGGAGCGGTACGACGAGGCCCGGATCGCTCCCGGTCTGTCGGCGTTGGCCGCGGTGGGGGCCTGAGGGTTTCGTCCCGTCCGTCGAAGCGGGCGTCGGTGGTGTCGCCGACGCCCTTCCTCCCGTGACCGCTTCGCCGCCGTGCCGTCAGCCGGCCGCCGCCTCCGCCTCCTCGGCCAGCCGGACCAGCTCCGCCACCGGCAGGGAGCCGGGCACCCTGCGTTCGCGGGCGAACGTGTTGGCGAGGTGCTGGAGGAGTTCGTTCAGCGGGGTCGGTACGCCGTGCAGGCGGCCGAGGAGGGCGATCTCGCCGTTGAGGTAGTCGGCCTCGATGGTGCCGACGCCCCGGCTGAGGGACTGCCAGGACGAGCCGCCGCCGCGCGGGGCGCCGTCGAGCGGGACGAGCGTGACCTTGTCGCCGCGGACCGCCCGCTGTTCCTCGGCGCTCACGTACCCGATCCCGGCCGCGTCGAGCGCGGCCGTGCCCTCCGCCCGCACCCGCGCGAGCAGCGCCTCGGCCACCGGGCCGTCGACCGGTCCGCTCACCGCCTCCACGGCGTTTCCGAGGTTGGACAGCAGCTTCGCGTACTGCCAGCGCGCCACGTCCGGGACGACCGGGGCCTCGAAGTGCGCCTTCTCCAGGTCGGCGGCGATCCGGCGGACGGTGTCGTCGGTGCCGTGCGGATGGCGGCCCAGGTGCAGGATGCCGGTGAGCGGGGCACAGGGAGCGGAGACGACGCCGGCCTCCACATGGGTGGAGGGCAGCCAGACGCAGACGCCGTACACCTGGCGGAAGCGGCGCAGGGCGAGGCGCCTGCTCTCCACGCCGTTCTGCGCGCAGAGCAGCGGCAGCCGCTCGGCCGCCGTGCCGCCGCCCTCGACAGGGGCCGGACCCCAGGTCTGGAGCGCCGCCTCGCTGTCCTGTGTCTTGACGGCGAGGACGAGGACGTCGTCGGCGCGCAGCGGGCCCAGTTCGCCGGGGCCCGCCACCACGGGCAGGCGCAGGGTCAGTTCGCCCTCCGGCACCCGCAGGCGCAGTCCGCCCTCCGCGAGCGCCGCCCGGTGCGGGCCACGCCCGACCAGCACGACCTCCTGCCCGGCCTCCGCCAGCCGTCCCCCGACGGCACCGCCGACCGCCCCTGCCCCGATGATGATGTAGCGCATGGGACGAGCCTCGCACACGCGGGTGTCTGCTCCCCGGCCGGTCGGGAGATCGCGGAGGGCTCGCCCGGGACCTAGGCCACCGGGTTGACCTTCCCCCAGGGGCAAGGCCGAGGGTGCGCCGCATGGACGACTTCCACCTCAGGTACCTGAAGCAGACGCCCTACAGCGACCCCGGCGACTCTGGCGGCCTCGGCCTGCGCGCCGGCACCCTCCCCCGCGACCCGGGCCGACTGGCCCGCGTCGTACGTGATCTGATCATCCATCGGGGCGAGGGCGGACGCTTCGGTCATGTCATCCCGGAGCAACGGCTGCGCGACGACGCCGAGTCGCGGTACGTCGGCGAGCTGCTGCGCATCCTGCGCGCCCGCTCGGACAGGCCGCTCACCGAACCGCGGCCGCCCGAGGAGCGGTTCGTCGGCACCTGCCGGGACTTCGCGCTGCTGCACTGCTCGTTGCTGCGGGCCACGGGCACGCCGGCCCGGATCCGCTGCGGTTTCGCAACCTACTTCGACGAGGGCTTCCACGCCGACCACTGGGTGACCGAGTACCTGGCCCCGGACGGGAGTCGGCGGCTGGCCGACCCGCAGGTCCACCACGGGTACGACGTGCCCTTCGACCCGATGGACGTGCCGGGCGACGCGTTCCTGCGGGCCGTCGAGGCCTGGCGGATGTGCCGGGAGGGCCGGGCCGACCCGGAGTCGTTCGGGGTGCGGGACCTCAACGGGATCGGGGGTCTGACGTACACGGGCCTGTGGTTCGTGCGTGCCGGTGTGCGCAGGGACCTGGCCGCACTCAACGGGGTCGAGGTGCTGCCCTGGGACGACTGGGGCCGGGCGGTCCTGGACGACGGCTCGCTCACCGGGGAGGATCTCGCCGTGATCGACGTGGTCGCCGCGGCCTCGGGCGAGGACGAGCTGCGCCGGCTGTACGAGGATCCCCGGCTGGCCGTGCCGGACGAGATCACCTCGTACACCACCTACGACGGCGTCCGGCGGGTCACTCTGTCAGCTCGACGAGCTTGACCACGGTGTTCCAGTTGCGGGTGGTGGCGATCAGGCCCTTGGTCAGCCGGGGCCGGGCGAGCTGCTCGGCGAGCTTGGAGCGGCCCAGGCCGTCGGGGGCGTACAGGTAGAGGGCGCGGTCGCCGAGGCGGAACTCCTCGGGGAGGAAGGCCTCCTGGTCGATCTCCGCGAAGCGCTCCGCCTCGGCGGGCGCCGAGAAGTAGGTGACGTGGAGCTGCTTGGCCTCCAGTTCGGCGGCCGGGAACGGACAGGCCTCGACGATCGCCCTCAGATAGGCGTGGCCGCGCACCAGCACGTCGACCCCGAAGCCGAAATGCCGCTCGATCGCCTCCCCCAGCTCGGCGGCGAGGCTGTCCTCGTCGCCGTGCGCGCAGGAGAAGACGGCCTGGCCGCTCTGGAGGTACGTGCGGACGTCGTCGTAGCCGGTCTCCTCCAGGAGAGCGCGCAGCTCGGCCATCGGGATCTTGCGGTTGCCGCCCACGTTGATACCGCGCAGCAAGGCCGCGTACATCGTCGCCATACGCCCCACCCTAAGGCGGCCGCCCCCGAGATCGCCGGATAGATGTAAGGGGCCACGTCCTCCCCTGCGGTGAGAGAGGGCGCTCCGAGCGGAGGACTCGGCCGTCGGGTACTTCACCGGGCAGTACGACGAGATGGCCTTATCCGGGCCATACCTTCGAAACGAAAGGTGGCGGCAGGGGGCTGTCACCGCTCACGAGGGGGCACGCCCATCATGGGGAACCAAGACACGCGGGTACGGGGCCTGGCGGCCCGGGCCGGCGGCTGGAGCGCACGCCACCGATGGGCTGCCGTCGGCATCTGGGTCCTGTTCGTCGTCCTGGCCATGGGGATCGGCTCGGCGGCGGGCACGGTCGAGGTCAAGGAGAGCGACCAGCTCAAGGGCGAGACGCACACGGCCGCCAGGATCATCGAGGACGCCGGGATCGAGGAGCCGGCCAGTGAGACGGTCCTCGTCCAGTCGAAGGACGGCTCCGTCAAGGCCACGGACCCCGAGTTCCGGGACGCCGTCGCCGCGGTCGTCGCGGCGGTCGACGCGACCGGCAAGGTCACGGACGTCAGCTCGCCGTACGACACGCAGACCATCTCGAAGGACGGCCACAGCGCGCTGGTGCAGTTCGACATGCGCGGCGAGTCGGACACCGCGGGCGAGCGGGTCGAGCCGGTGCTGAAGGCCGTCGAGGGGGTTCAGAAGGACCACGCGTCGCTGCGGATCGAGGAGATCGGCGGCGCCAGCATGATGAAGACGTTCGACGACGCGTTCGGCGACGACTTCCAGCAGGCCGAGTACTCCGCGGTGCCGGTGGCCCTGGGCATCCTGCTGATCGCCTTCGGCGCGCTGGTCGCGGCCCTGGTGCCGGTGGCGCTCGCGATCACCGCGATCATGGCGACGATGGGCCTGATGAGCATCGTCAGCCACTTCCAGCCGATGGACGACACCGCCAGCTCGGTGATGCTGCTCGTGGGTCTGGCCGTGGGCGTCGACTACTGCCTGTTCTACCTGCGCCGCGAGCGCGAGGAGCGGGCGGCGGGACGGGACCCGGAGACCGCTCTGCGGATCGCCGCCGCGACCAGCGGCCGGGCCGTGATCGTCTCCGGTGTCACGGTGTGCGTGGCGATGGCGGGCATGCTGTTCACCGGGCTCGCCACGTTCGAGGCGATGGGTCTGGCCTCCCTGATGGTGGTGGCGGTCGCCATGGTCGGCTCGGTGACCGTGCTTCCGGCGCTGCTGTCGCTGCTCGGTGAGCGCGTGGAGAAGGGGCGGATACCGTTCCTGCGTCGCAGCCGCAAGAACGGCAACGGGGAGAGCCGCTTCTGGTCGGCCGTCCTGAAGGGCGTCCTCGCCCGGCCGCTCGTCTCGGTCCTGGTGGCGGCCGGAGCGCTGCTCGCCATCGCCGCTCCCGCGGTCGGCATGAAGACCCAGAACCTCACCCTGGACCAGGAGTTCGGCGACTCGCTGCCCATCGTGCAGACCTACAACCGGGTCAACGAGGCGTTCCCGGGCGGCTCCGAGCCGGCCGAGATGGTCGTCAAGGCGGACGACATCAACGCCGCCGACGTCCGCGGCGCGCTCGCGCAGTTCAAGGAGCAGGCGGTCAGCTCGGGTGCCTCGCGCGGCCCGGTCGAGATCAAGATGCACGACGCGCAGAACATCGCCTATGTGTATGTGCCGCTGGTCGGTGGCTCCGACCTGGACAAGGCGGGCGAGAGCCTGACCAAGCTGCGCGACGAGGTGCGGCCCGCCACGCTCGGCAAGGTCGACGGCGTCCAGGCGCCGATCACCGGGCAGGTGGCCGGTTCGCAGGACTTCAACGACCAGCTGGCCGGAGCGGTCGCCCCGGTCTTCGCGTTCGTCGTGGTCTTCGCCTTCGCGCTGATGCTGCTGTCGTTCCGCTCGCTGACGGTCGCGATCACCTCGATCGTGCTCAACCTGCTGTCGGTGGGCGCCGCGTACGGCATCCTCGTCGCCGTCTTCCAGCACGGCTGGGGTGCCTCGCTGGTGGGTGCGGAGGGCGTCGGCGCCATCATCACCTGGCTGCCGCTGTTCCTCTTCGTGATCCTGTTCGGCCTGTCGATGGACTACCACGTGTTCGTGGTCTCCCGGATCCGTGAGGCGCGGCTGCGGGGGCGGAGCACGAACGACGCCATCAAGCACGGGGTCGTCACCACGGCCGGAGTCGTGACCAGCGCGGCCGTCATCATGGTCGCCGTCTTCGCGATCTTCGGAACGCTGTCCATGCAGTCCATGAAGCAGATGGGTGTGGGCCTGGCGGCCGCGGTGCTGATCGACGCGACGATCATCCGGGGCGTGCTGCTCCCGGCGGTGATGGCGCTGCTGGGTGAGCGCAACTGGTACCTGCCGTCGTGGCTGCGCTGGCTGCCCGACCTCACGCACGACGAGTCGCCGGAGGCGGTCGCACCGGCGGCGCGGGACGACGAGGGCGAGCGGGTCGGCGTCTGACACGTCCGGCACCGCTGTCGAAAGAGAGGGCCCGTCGACCTCCCGGGGGAGTCGACGGGCCCTCTCCGTCGTGCACGGGCGCAGCGGCCTACCTGCGCGGCAGTTCCGCCTCGATGAGGTCGGCCGCCCGGCGGGTGCCGCCCTCTTCGGCCATCTCCGCGCGGATGCCCTTCAGCCGACGGGCCGCCTCCGGGTCGTCGACGAGGGCGAGGGCGGCCGCCCGCAGCGCCTCGGCGGTCGCGTCCTGGGTGTCCAGCCGTCGGGCGACCCCGAGGCCGACCAGCATGTCCGCGTTGCCGAACTGGTCCACGGCCTGCGGTACGGCGATCATCGGGGTGGCGGTGGCCAGTCCCTCCTGACTGCCGCCGGCGCCGGCGTGGGTGACGAACAGGTCGGCCTGCTTCAGGATCGCCAACTGCGGTACCCAGGAACGTACTTCGACGTTCTCCGGTACGTTGCCCAGGTCGGCGGGACCGACATGCCGGCCGGTCTGGAGCACCAGGTGCCAGCCGGGCAGGTCACCGAAGGCGCGCACGCACTCCCGGTAGAAGTCCGGCTGCCTGGTGTAGGCCGAACCCAGGGAGACCAGGACGACCTTCTCGGCGCCGGCCGGCCGTGTCCACTCCCCCTCGGCGGCACGGTCGCCCTGGCAGGCGCCGACGAAGCTGTGGACGGTCTCGTCGACCCGGTCGGCGTGCGGTTGCAGCGCCCTGGGGATCAGGACGATCGACCGGTCGGGCCGGCCGGCGAACGGATCGGGGTGCAGGGTGATGCCGTTCTCCTCCAGCCAGGCGTGGAAACGGGCGTAGTAGGCCTTTCCCCGGGCGGTCTCCCTCGGCTCCGCCCACAGCGGTTCGGCGACCTCCTTCTCGTAGCCCTCCCAGGCGACGAGGTTGGGCGAGAGGGAGACCGCGGGCACGCGCCAGCGGTGGGCGAGGACGCGGGCCGGGTAGGAGGCGATGTCGTGCAGGACGAGGTCGGGCTCGTCCCCGTCGTACGCGTCGATCAGCTGGGGCAGGGCCTGGATCGCGTCGGCCAGGAAGGGTTCGACGTTGTCGAGGAGGGTGGTGCCCCAGGCGGCCGGATCGTCGTCGGGCGAGGGCAGGGTGGAGTGCCACGGTTTCACCTCGGCACCGGTGGCGGCGACCTTCTCGGCGAACACGGGCGGGACGGCGTAGGTGACGCGGTGCCCGCGTGCGACGAGTTCGCGGATCACCTCCAGGCTGGGGTTCACGTGGCCGTGGGCGGCGATGGAGAACATGGCGATGTGAGCGGGACTGGTCATGCCGTCGAGCCTAAGCGAGACGAGACGTCTCGTACAACCGCTTTTGGCCGGAGCGGGCGGGCGCCTGCGCACAGGGGTCGGGAATCAGCGCTGGTAGCGCGCGAGCACCAGGTTTCCGTCTCGCTCCAGCCGGGTGCGCAGCTCGTCCAGGTCGATCGCGCCGCTGTAGTACTCCTGGAAGGCGGGGGTGGCCACCTTGTCCTTCCACTCCGGGTAACCGCGCACCGACTGGGCGGGCGCCGGGCGCAGGTGCGCGGCGAGGGCGGTGCCGGTGGCCCAGTCGTTCTCGGCCGTGTGCAGGGCGGGGTCCTTCAGCGCCTCGGTGCCGGTGGGCAGCATCCAGTCGCCGAGCGCCAGCCGGACCATGTTCGGCGGCCGGAGCAGGAAGTCGACGAAGGCGACGGCCTCCTTCTTGTGCGGGCTGTCCTCGGCGACGGACAGCGTCTGCGGACTGACGCCCTGGGCGAGCCCGTCGGCGCCGGCCGGGGCGGGCAGCACCTGCCAGTCGAAGCCCTCGGGCGCCTGCTGGACGATCTGCTGGCGGTAGGAGAAGCCGAGCGGGACCATCGCGTACCTCCCGCCGAAGAAGCCCGGCAGGGTGTCCGATCCGCCGCTGCCCAGGGTGGTGGGCGAGGCACTGCGGTCGGTGCCGACCTGGTCCCGGACGGTGCGCGGGACGACCTCGTCGCCGGCCTCGAAGCGGACGGTCACCTTGCCGTCGGCGCCGCGGTGGAACAGCCGGCCGCCCGAGGACAGGGACAGGTTGAGGGTGGCGGAGACCGGGTCCTTCAGCGGCCAGGCGATGCCGTACTTCCCGTCGCCGCTCAGCTGCCGGGTGACCGCCGCGAACTCCGGCCAGGTCCAGGGGTGTTCGGGCGTCGGGATCCGCACCCCGGAGCGTTTGAGCCGGGTCGCGTCGGCGATCAGGACCCGTGGTTCCTGGAGGAACGGCACGCCGTAGATCCCGTCGCCGAAGGTCGTCGTCCGCCAGCTGTGGGGCGGGATGTCGGAGGTGAGGCGGTCCGGCAGGAGGCCGGTCAGGTCGGCGAGGTAGCCGCCGTAGGCGAAGTCGGCGAGGTCGTCGGAGGCGTCGTGGATGACGTCCGGGGCCTCACCGCCCTCGAAGGAGGTGAGCAGCTGGTCGTGGACGCTGTCCCAGCTCCCCTGCACGTACTCGACCTTGACGTCCGGGTGGGTCGCGTTCCACTCCTCCACCAGGTCCTTGTTGGCCGCGACGGACTCCTCCTGCCAGGCCAGGGACTGGAACCGGAGCGTGATCCGGTCGTCGTCGCGTGTCCCTCCGCCCGAGGAGCAGCCGGCGACGAGCAGCAGAAGCACCGCACACACCCATCGGCTCCGCATCAGCTCTTCACCGCCCCGGTGAGCATCCCGCCCGTGATCCGGCGCTGGATGACCGCGAAGACGACCAGCGAGGGGAGCGTGGCGAGGAAGGCGGCGGCGGCCAGCGGCCCCAGGTCGGCCACGCCCTCCGCCCCGATGAAGTGGGTGAGGACGACCGGCAGCGTCTGTTTCCCGGGCGTCTTCAGCAGCACCAGCGCGAAGAAGAACTCGTTCCACGCGGTGATGAAGGCGAACAGCGCGGTCGCGACGATCCCCGGCGCCAGCAGCGGTGCCGTCACCGACACCAGGGTGCGCAGCCGCCCTGCGCCGTCGATCGCCGCCGCCTCCTCCAGCTCCACGGGCACGGCCCGGACGTACCCGGTGAGCATCCACAGGGCGAACGGCAGCGCCCACACCACATAGACCAGGACCAGCCCCGGAAGGGAGTCGATCAGCCGCAGGTTCTTCAGCACCAGGAACAGCGGGATGATCACCAGCACGAACGGGAACGCCTGGCTGACCACCACCCAGCCGGTGGCGGCGCGGGCGAGCAGGGTGCGCCGCCGGGCCATGACGTACGCCATCGGCGTGGCGACGGCCACGGCGATCACGGCGGCGCCGAGCGCGGCGAGCAGGGAGTTGAACGCGGCCCGCAGGAGGGGCTGTTCGTCGAAGGCCTGGCGGAAGTTGGCGAGGGTGGGGCCCTCGGGGATCCAGGTGGGGTGCAGGCTGCCCAGTTCGCGGGGCGGCTTGAAGGCGGTGGACAGCAGCCACAGGAGCGGGAAGGCGAGGAAGACGAGGTAGGCGAGCAGCGCGGCGTACTGGCCGGCCCGGGCCGCGGGACGGGTCCTCATGTGTCGTCGCCTCCCCTGAGCCGGCCCACCAGGAAGAGGGCCAGGAACACCGAGATCACCGCGACCATCACGCAGCCCATGGCGGCCGCGTAGCCGAACTGGCCGTAACGGAAGGCCTCTTCGTAGGCGAAGAGCATGGGCAGCCAGGTGCGGCCGCCGGGTCCGCCGCCGGTGAGCACGTAGACCAGGGCGAAGGAGTTGAAGTTCCAGATGAAGTTCAGGGCGGTGATCGCGAGGGCGATGGGCTTCAGGGCGGGCCAGGTGACCGTGCGGAAGCGGCGCCAGGCGCCCGCGCCGTCGACGGCGGCGGCCTCGTGGAGTTCGCGCGGGGTGTTCTGGAGGCCGGCGAGCAGGGTGACCGTCGTCTGCGGCAGGCCCGCCCACACGCCGACGACGATCACCGCGGGCAGGGCGGTCGCCAACCCGCTGAGCCAGTCCCGGCCGTCGCCCAGGCCCAGGTCGCGGAAGGTCTCGTTGAGGATGCCGGCGTCCGGGTGGTAGACGAGACGCCACATGATGCCGACGACGACCTCGGGCATCGCCCAGGGAACGATCGCGAGCACGCGGGCCAGCCGGCCCAGCCGGAGGTCCTGGTCGAGGAGCAGGGCCAGGCCGAGGCCGAGGAGAAACTGCGGGACGGTCACCCCGACCGCCCAGACCAGGCCGATCCGGAACGACTCCCAGAACAGGGTGTCGTGCAGGAGGTCCCGGAAGTTGAGGCCGCCGATCCACCGGGTGGGCGCGGTGCGGCCGGACTGGGCGTCGGTGAAGGCCAGCAGGATCCCGTACAGCAGCGGGCCGACGCTCAGCAGCAGGATGGGGATCAGCGCGGGCAGCACGAGGAACCAGGCGCCCCGGTCGGCGGTGGCGCGGGGTGGGCCGGTGGCGGGCGCGCGGCGGACGGTCCGTCTCCTTGCGGTCGCCGACGACACGAAACGGCCCCCTTCCCGCGACGGTGACGGGCCTGGCCATGGTCGTGAAGGCGGGGTACGCCGTCAAGACACCGCACACACCGTCCGACCTGTGCGAATGCGAGACTGGCCGCCGGATGGCCGGATCCCGGCGGCATCCCGGCGAGCGGGCCGGGCACGACACGGAGGCGGACGATGGACGAGGCAAGGGCGCGGGACGTACTGGGCGCGGCGGGGGTGCTGCCCGGCCGGGCGGTGGACGCGCGGCTCCTCGCCCTGGGCGAGAACGCGGTGTTCGCCGCCGGTGACCTGGTGGTGAAGGTGGGCCGGGCCGCCGAGCTCCTCGACCGGGCCCGGCGTGAGCTGGACATCGCGGCATGGCTGGCGGACGCGGGCGTCCCCGCGGTGCGGGCGGCGGAGCCGGAGCCGCTGTTGGTGGAGGGGCACCCGGTGACCGTGTGGCACCGGCTGCCCGACCCGGTGCGGCCCGCCGGCCCTCGGGATCTGGCCGAACTGCTGCGCCTGGTGCACGCGCTGCCCGCGCCGTCCTTCGGGCTGCCGCCGCGCGATCTGTTGTCCGGGGTGGAGCGCTGGCTGCGGCTCGCGGGCGAGGCGATCGACCCGGCGGACGCGGACTTTCTGCGCGAGCGCCGTGACGGGTTCGCCGTGGCGGCCGCGGCCCTCGCCCCGCGGCTGGCGCCGGGCCCGATCCACGGCGACGCGCTGCCCCGCAATGTGCATGTCGGCCCCGACGGCCCGGTCCTGGTCGACCTGGAGACCGTCTCCGCCGATCTGCGCGAGCACGATCTGGTGGTGATGGCGCTCTCGCGGGACCGCTACGGGCTGCCCGCCGAGGCGTACGACGCCTTCGCCGAGGCCTACGGCTGGGATGTGCGGGAGTGGGAGGGGTGCGCGGTGCTGCGCGGCGCGCGCGAGACGGCGAGCTGTGCCTGGGTGGCCCAGCACGCGCCCACGAATCCCGGGGCGCGGGCGGAGTTCGTGCGCCGGGTGGCGTCCCTGCGGGACGGGGACGAGGCGGTGCGCTGGTATCCCTTCTGAGCGGGAGTCACGCGGTGGGGCTGTCGGCCGGCTCCCGGACCGGCCAGACCCCGTCCACCACGGCGTCCGTCTCGCCCTTGCGGCGCAGGAAGCTCTGGAAGTCCGCCGCCCACTCGGCGTACCAGGTGATCTGGCGGCGGTGCAGTTCGGCCGGGCCGAGGGCCGCCACCTTGGGGTGGCGGTGGGCTATCGCGCAGGCCAGCCGGGCGGCGGCGAGGGCGTCGGCGGAGGCGTCGTGGGCGGAGTCGAGGGCGATGCCGTACTCGGCGCAGACCGCTTCGAGGTTGCGCTTGCCGCGGCGGTAGCGGTCGGCCCAGCGGTCGATGGTGTACGGGTCGACGACCGGTGCCGGATCCAGGCCGCCCAGGCGGTCGCGCAGGGACGGCAGGCCGTGGCGGCGCAGCTCGGCGGTGAGGAGAGTGAGGTCGAAGGCGGCGTTGTAGGCGACGACCGGGACGCCGGTGCGCCAGTAGCCCGTCAGGACGTCGGCGAGGGCGTCCGCCACCTGGTCGGCGGGGCGGCCCTCGGCCGCCGCCCGTTCGTTGCTGATGCCGTGGACCGCGACCGCGTCCGCCGGGATCTCCACGCCCGGGTCCGCCAGCCATTCCCGGCGCCCCAGGACCTGCCCGTCCCTGACCTCGATCACGGCCGCCGTGACGATGCGCGCCTCGCGCGGATCCGTCCCGGTCGTCTCCAGGTCGAAGCCGATCAGCAGCTCCTGGTACCAGGCCATGGTGGCCCCCCTTCTTGGTGGTGCTTCCCCCAGTGGTCTCCACCTTCCCATGGGCCACTGACAATCAGAGGACCGCGTTCCGCTTAACGGGAGAGAGCGATACTTCAGGACACAGGGCGCGAATCAGCCCAAGCCAGCTCGTACTCCTCGCGGTATGCCGCGAAAAGCCCCCCTTCGTCCACCTCGCCCGGTTTGACCACCCGGTTGCCGTTGCGCAGCACCAGGACGGGCGCCTCCATGCCGCGCATCCGTCGCAGATAGGACTGGACGACGGCGATGCCGTCGCTGCCGTCGCCGTCGACGAGGTAGGCGGTGAAGCGGGGGGTCTCGTCGTACACCTGGATCTGGAAGGCGCCCGGGTCGCGCAGCCGGGAGCGGACCCGGCGCATGTGCAGGATGTTCATCTCCACGGCGCGGCTCAACTCTCCGCGCTTCATGCCGAGTTCGCGTTCGCGGCGCTTGACCGCGCTGGAGGCCGGGTTGAGGAAGAGCAGCCGGACGCGGGCGCCGGCCTCGGCGAGACGGACCAGCCGGCGGCCGGAGAAGTTCTGCACGAGCAGGTTGAGGCCGATGCCGATGGCGTCGATGCGGCGGGAGCCGTCGAAGATGTCCTCTGCGGGGAACTGGCGCAGCAGCCGTACCCGGTCGGAGTGGACGGCGACCACGTCCGCGTACCGGTCGCCGACGAGGTCCTCGACCGCGTCGACCGGCAGCCGGCGCGCGGAGGGCACGTCGCCGCCGGTGCCGAGCATCTCCAGCAGCCGCGCGGAGGCCCGTTCGGCCTGGCCGAGGACGGCTTCGGACAGGGCCCGGTTGCGGGAGACGACATTGCGCGTCACCTCCAGCTCGTCCAGGGCGAGTTCGACGTCGCGGCGCTCGTCGAAGTACGGCTCGAAGCAGGGCCAGTGCTGCACCATCAGCTCGCGCAGCTGCGGCAGCGTGAGGAAGGAGATGACGTTGTCGTCGGCCGGGTCGAGCAAGTAGCCCTTGCGGCGACTGACTTCACGCACGGCCACCGCGCGCTGCACCCATTCCTGCCCGGCGGGGCCGGCCGCGGCGACCACCCAGTCGTCGCCGTGGACGGGTTCGTAGATGGGTCGCAGAACGGCGGCCACGACGGCACGCAGCCGCTGTTCGACCAGGTTCAGCCAGATGTAGGCCCGGCCGGCCCGCTGGGCGCGGGTGCGTACCTCGCGCCAGGCGTCTGCGTCCCAGTCCAGCTCCGGTCCGATGGAGTTGGCCTCCATCGGCCGGGCCAGGGACACCGTGCCGGGCGGGACGTCTGCGGAGCCCCCCTCGTGACTCTCGTCACCAGGGGGCAGCTCCAGCCCTCCCGAGCCCACCCAAGCACCGCCTTCCGCTCCCCCGAGCTCTCCCTGTGCCAACGATCAAGGAAGGGTACTCCGGGAGCGGTCGGCGGTGCAGCCGGATGGGCAGGTCGTTTCTCAACTGCCGGTGTTCGGGCGACCGTTCTGGTCGGCGAGCGCCGGCGGAGTGAGCGGATTCATAGCGGTGACGTCCCGGGGGGCGATGGAGAAGCCCTGCCAGTGGACCGGCATGGGCTGCTGGTCCTCGTCGCGCGCGACATGGTGGAAGCCCACGTTCACCCAGGCCACCGGGTGCTTGAGGGTCTGTCCGTCGACCCACTTGTCCACGGACTTCGGGTGTCCCGTGCCGCAGGCGAGGGGGTTGTTGTTGGCGTACATCTCGCACTTGTTGTACTCGGTGAAGTACACGTCGTGCTTGGTGAAGGCGCGTCCGGAGTACTTGGTGGTGGCACCGGGGACGAGCTCGTACGAGCGCTGGTGGCCGTCCTTGTTCTTGCCGGTGTTGCTGACCACGCGCCACCAGCGCATGTTCTTGGCGTCGCCCGCGAGTTCCTTGGTGACCGGGGTGCGGGTGGTCTTGTTGGTCGGGCCCTGCTGGCCGCTCGCCGGCGGGCTGACCACGGAGTCGTACTGCTCGATCTTGTTGGCGGAGGAGCCGTCGAGGCCGAAGTCGAGCCGCCAGAAGACGTTGTGGCTGTGGCTGGTGGCCTTGGCCTGGGCGCCCTTGCCTATCGGCCAGCCGCGGCCGTCGCCGGCGTCGTAGTCGAAGGGCGAAAGGCTGCCGGTGGCGCCGACGTTCATGTTGACCGTGCCGTCGTCGGAGAAGCGCCACTCGGTCATGTACTCGTACCAGCCGACCTTGTTGACCGTGTAGATCAGCAGGTCCTTGCCCTGGGCCTGGTAGACCTTGTTGTTCTCGGCCTGCATCCGGTAGGCGTGGCCGCGCGAACGGGTCGTGGTGCACAGGCCCTTGACGTTCGGGTTCTCGTTGAACGACTCGGGGACCTTCACCGTCTTGATGGTGCCGCCCGGGCACTCGGCGGGCGCCAGATTCACCAGGCCGGCGCCGAAGTTGTAGTCCGTGACGTCGTTGTACTCGTTCTTGCCGTCGTCGTAAGGGACGTGGATCTGGGCGAGCTTGGCGCTGGTGAGGACCCGGATCGGCTTGGGCTCGCCGGGCGGCTGGTAGGTGACCTTCTCCAGGATGAGCCCGGACTTGGCCTCGTAGCGCCAGCACATGCGCCAGGTCGTGCCGGTGGAGAGCTTCTGTTCGATGCGGTAGGCCGCGCTGCAGTCCGCGGCGGGCGCGGGGGCCGCCTTCGGCTGGGCGACGGCGGGACCCGCCCCGGCGGTCGCGCCGGCGGCCAGCGCGGCCAGGGACAGGCCGACGGCCGCTCCCTTGCGGGTGCGGCTGATGTGGTTCACGCGCATGAGGACATGACTCCTAGGACAGGAGAAGTGAGTGGGAAAAGTGGACTCGGAGAGGACGGCTCAGCCGTCGAGCTCGACGACCTTGCCGGCGCTGAGATCGATCACCAGGGACCTCGCGTCGATCCACGGGCCGTTCTTCACCTTCGGCAGCAGACGCACGCAGCGGTGCTGTCCGCACACGTCCAGCGCGGACGGCTGGGCCCCCGGTACCGCCCGGTAGATCATGCTCGCGAGCTGGAGCTGGTCCGGGGCGGTGAGCTTCTTGCCGGTGGCGTCCTGGTAGTCGGCGCGCAGGCCGGCGCCGAGCGGGTCGGCGATCAGCAGCCGGGCCGCCTCGTTCTGCTCGGCGTTGCTCAGCGGCGGCTGCACTCCGCTCTGCGTGGCGGTGTTCTCGACCTTGCCGGTGTCGAGGTTCACGGTCTTGGTGACGACGGTGTCGTTCTTGTAGTCGTAGAACGTCACGTCGGCGCGCCGGGGCGCGTCGGGGTCGTCCACCTCGTCGGCCTCGGGCGCGGCGAGGTCCACGCCGAGGCGCTGCGGGCCTCGGTCGCCCTCGACGTCCTGGCTGGCGTTGAAGAGCTGCCGGCTGAGCGCGATCCGCTCGACCCGCTTCAGCTCGTCGTCGGTGAGCGGGTCGCTGCCCGTGCCCTTCTCACCCTCGGCGGGGGCCTGCTCGACCACACCGGGCTGCACCGTGCCGCCCTGGTCGCCGGCCGCCGCCTGTCCTGTCGTCTGTCCGGTCTTGCTGCCTCCGGTGTCGTCCGCCCCCGCCGTGCCCGGGAGAGTGATCCCGACCATCACGGCTGTCGCGGCCACCGCGAGAGCCGTACCCGCCACCACCTTGCCCAGGTGGCGGCGCACTGTCGTGCGCACAATTGCCCCCTACTCCCCCTGCTGCCCGGGAGTATGTCCGTCTGCCCCACTGGTTCGGCATACGCCGTATGCCGGCGTATGCACAGGTCGTCAGGTAAGAGGGACGTAAGTCGCAGGTGGTTCCCTCACTTTCGGGGAGACTCGACCTCAAGGCGCCCCCGGCGCGACGGCACACCTGAAAGAGTCGTGTCATGCAGGTCTGGCCTGGAGAGGCGTACCCCCTCGGTGCCACGTACGACGGTGCCGGAACGAATTTCGCGGTCTTCACGGAGGCCGCGGACCGAGTGGAGCTGTGTCTGCTGCACGACGACGGCTCGGAGACGGCGGTGGAACTGCGGGAGAGCGACGCGTTCGTGCGGCACGCGTACGTGCCGGGCATCATGCCGGGGCAGCGCTACGGCTTCCGTGTGCACGGCCCTTACGATCCCGCGCGCGGGCTGCGCTGCAACTCGGCGAAGCTGCTGCTGGACCCGTACGCGAAGGCGGTCGCCGGGTCGGTGCGCTGGGGCGAGGAGGTGTACGGCTACCACTTCGGCGCCCCCGACCGGCGCAACGACCTGGACTCCGCGCCGCACACCATGACGTCGGTGGTGGTCAACCCGTACTTCGACTGGGGCGACGACCGGCTGCCGCGCACCCAGTACCACCGCACGGTGATCTACGAGGCCCATGTGAAGGGCCTGACCATGCGCCACCCGGGGCTGCCGGAGGAGCTGCGCGGCACCTACGCGGGGCTCGCCCACCCGGCGGTGATCGAACACCTGACCAAGCTCGGGGTGACGGCGCTGGAGCTGATGCCGGTGCACCAGTTCGTCAACGACCACCGACTGGTCGACATGAGCCTGAACAACTACTGGGGCTACAACACCGTCGGCTTCTTCGCCCCGCACAACGCGTACGCCTCCTGGGGCGACCGGGGCCAGCAGGTGCTGGAGTTCAAGTCGGCGGTGCGGGCGCTGCACGCGGCGGGGATCGAGGTGATCCTCGACGTGGTCTACAACCACACCGCCGAGGGCAACCACCTGGGGCCGACGCTGTCCTTCCGGGGCATCGACAACGAGCGCTACTACCGGCTGTCGGAGGACCGCCGTTTCTACACCGACACCACGGGCACCGGGAACTCGCTGCTGATGCGGTCCCCGCACGTACTCCAGATGATCATGGACTCGCTGCGGTACTGGGTCACCGAGATGCACGTCGACGGGTTCCGCTTCGACCTGGCGGCGACCCTGGCCCGGCAGTTCCACGAGGTGGACCGGCTGTCGTCGTTCTTCGACCTGGTGCAGCAGGATCCGGTGGTGTCACAGGTGAAACTGATCGCCGAGCCGTGGGACGTGGGCGAGGGCGGCTACCAGGTGGGCAACTTCCCGCCGCTGTGGACGGAGTGGAACGGCAAGTACCGGGACACCGTGCGCGACCTGTGGCGGGGCGAGCAGCGCACGCTCGCGGAGTTCGGCTCCCGGCTGACCGGCTCGTCCGACCTCTACCAGGACGACGGGCGCCGCCCGCTGGCCTCCATCAACTTCGTGACCTGCCACGACGGGTTCACCCTGCACGACCTGGTGTCGTACAACGACAAGCACAACGAGGCCAACGGGGAGGACAACCGGGACGGCGAGAGCCACAACCGGTCCTGGAACTGCGGGGCCGAGGGCGAGAGCGACGACCCGCAGGTGCTGGAGCTGCGGGCCCGGCAGATGCGGAACTTCGTGGCGACCCTGATGCTGTCCCAGGGCGTGCCCATGATCAGCCACGGGGACGAGTTCGGGCGCACCCAGCGGGGCAACAACAACGCCTACTGCCAGGACAGCGAGCTGGCCTGGGTGCACTGGCCGGAGGACGGCAGCGAGCTGCTGGACTTCACGCGCGCGCTGGTGTGGCTGCGCAAGGAGCATCCCGTCTTCCGGCGGCGCCGCTTCTTCCACGGGCGGCCCGTGGAGGGCACCCACGACGAGCTGTCGGACATCGTCTGGTTCACCCCGGAGGGCCAGGAGATGACCCAGCGGGACTGGGACCGGGCGCAGGCGTCGGCGCTGTCGGTGTTCCTCAACGGCAACGCGATCTCGGAGCCCGGCCCGCGCGGGGAGCGGATCGCGGACGACTCCTTCCTTCTGCTGTTCAACGCCTCGCCCCGGCCGCTGGAGTTCGTGGTGCCGGTCGACCACGGACGGCAGTGGCAGGTGGTCGTCGACACCGCGGACCCGGAGGCGGTGGCCCGGGGCACCGGCCGCAAGGTCCAGGCCGGGGACCGGCTGACCCTGGTGGACCGGAGCATGACGGTGCTCCAGCGGCCCGCCTAGGTCGTGGACGCACGGTGGCGTCGCCGGCCGGACGGGACCGTGCGGGCACGGCCCGGCGGCGGCCGCCCGGCGGGGAAGCCCCGCCAGGTGGGCGCCGGGATGACACGAAACGGGGCTGGGCGGGTACGTAGGGTTCCATGACCCCTGCGTCCCCTGTCCCCGTCGTGCCCACGGCCACCTACCGGTTGCAGGTGCAGCCCGCGTTCCCGTTCGCCGCCGCGGCGGCGGCCGTGCCGTATCTGGCGTCGCTCGGTGTGTCGCACCTGCATCTGTCACCGGTCCTGGAGGCCGTGCCCGGCTCCCCGCACGGCTACGACGTGGTGGACCCCACGCGCGTGCGCGAGGAACTGGGCGGCGAGGAGGGGCTGCGGGCGCTGGCGGGCACCGCGCGCGAGCACGGGCTCGGCCTGGTCGCGGACATCGTGCCGAACCACATGGCGATGGCCCCGCGCCACAACCGCGCCCTGTGGGAGGTGCTGCGGGAGGGCCCGAAGTCGCCGTACGCGCGCTGGTTCGACATCGACTGGGAGGCGGGCGGCGGCCAGGTGCTCGTCCCGGTGCTCGGCGGGCCCGTCGGGGCGGAACTGGCGCACCTGCGGACCGACGGCGGTGTCCTGCGCTACCACGACCACGTCCTGCCGCTGCGCGAGGGCACCGAGGAGCTGCCGCTGCCGCAGCTGCTGGACGCCCAGTGGTACCGGCCGGTGTGGTGGCGGCTGGCCCGCACCGAGCTGAACTACCGGCGCTTCTTCAGCATCTCGGAGCTGATCGGGGTGCGGGTGGAGGACCCGGAGGTGTTCGAGGCGACCCACGGCACGGTCCTGCGGCTGCTGCACGAGGGCGTGCTCGACGGACTGCGCGTCGACCACCCCGACGGCCTCGCCGACCCCGACACCTACCTGGAGCGGCTGCACGAGGCCACCGGGGGCCGCTGGACGGTCGTGGAGAAGATCCTCGCCGACGGAGAGCGCCTGCCGGCCTCCTGGCCCGTCGCCGGCACCACCGGCTACGACGCCCTGCGCCGCGTCGACGGCCTCTTCACGGACCCGGAGGGCGCCCGGCGGCTCCTGGACCACTACCGGCACTTCGCGGCCCCGCAGACGGACCGGGGCGGCGACTGGGCGGCGACCGCGCGGCGGGCGGCGTACGGGGTGCTCTCGCACGAGCTGGCGGCCGAGCTGGACCGGCTGACCCGGGTCGCGTCCCGGGTCTGCGCGACCTCCCCGGACCCCGCCCTGCGCGACCGGGCGCCGTGGGCGCTGCGCACGGCGCTGGAGGAGCTGCTGGTGCGTCTGGAGGTCTACCGGCCGTATTCCTCGGGCGATCCGGCGGACGTGGTCACCGAGGAGGCCGCCGAGCAGGCGCGGGCGGCCTTCGCGGTGCCCGAGGAGGCGGGCGCGGTCGACGTGGTGCGCGGGCTGGTGCTCGGCGGCGCGGGTCCCGCGCGCGCGGACTTCCGGGCCCGGTTCGCGCAGACGGCCTCCGCGTTGCGCGCCAAGTCGGTGGAGGACACGGCGTTCTACCGGTACGTGCCGTTCCTGGCGGCGAACGAGGTGGGCGGCGACCCCGGCAGCCCCGGGGTGTCCCCGGCGGACTTCCACGCGTACTGCGCGCGCGTGCAGCGCGACTGGCCGGCCACCGGGACGGTGGTGTCGACGCACGACACCAAGCGCAGCGCCGACGTGCGGGCCGCGCTGGCCGTGCTCACCGAATGCCCCGCACGGTGGGCGGAGGAACTGGCGCAGGCCACGCACGCGGAGGAGGGCGGGCCGGACGGGCAGCTGGCGTGGGCGGCCTGGCAGACCGTCTTCGGGCTCGGCCCGGCGGCCCCCGAACGCGTCCGGGAGGCGATGCTCAAGCACGCGCGCGAGGCGGGCCTCTACACGAGCTGGACCGAGCAGGAGCCGCCGTACGAGGACGCGGTGGCCGCGTTCGTCACGGCGGGGCCGTGCGGGGTGCCCGGGGAGCGGGTGGCCGCGCTGCGCGACGCGCTGGAACCGCACGTCCGGGCCAATGTGCTCGGCACGGCGCTGGTGCATCTGACGATGCCGGGTGTGCCGGACGTCTACCAGGGCACGGAGCACGAGTACCTGGCCCTGGTGGACCCCGACAACCGGCGTCCCGCGCGCTTCGCGCCGCCCGAGCCGGGAGAGGAGAGCGCGAAGGGCTCGGTCACCACCGCCGCGCTGCGGCTGCGCCGTCGACGGCCCGAGGTCTTCGGGGCGTCGGCGACCTACGAGCCGCTGGCCGCCGAGGGTCCGGCCGCGGCACACTGCCTGGCGTTCGCGCGCTCCGGCGGGGCGGTGACGGCGGTGACCCGGCTGTCGCTGCGGCTGGCCGAGGCGGGCGGCTGGCGGGAGACGGTGCTGCCGCTGCCGCCGGGGCGGTGGGCCGACGCGCTGGCTCCGGAGCGTGCGTTCACGGGGCACGCGCGCGTGGCGGAGCTGTTCGCGCGGCTGCCGGTGGCGCTGCTGGAGCGGGTGGACTGAGGAGGAACCGGCGGGCCGGGGCGACGGCGCCGGGGTTTCACCCGGGCCCGCCGCCTCGGCCGGACCGTGGGACAGTCACCCGGGAAGTGCGGGCGGCATAGGCGCGCGAGCGGCCGCACCCGCCCGCGCATGCCTCCGGAAGCCCCCGGGAGCCTCCCCGGGGGAGTACTTGACAGGCCACAGAGTCCGTGGGGTACTGCGGATTGCGAGCAGGGCGGACGTAACGGGGGTGAGTCTCCTGCCGGTGCTGCGCTACCCGACGGTGACCGAACTGACCTCCTCCGCCCGGGCGCTGGCCGCCCAGCAGCCCGGCCTGTGTGCGCTGCGCCAGGTGGGTCTCTCGCGCGCCGGCCGGCCGCTGCACCTGCTGTCGGTGGGACACGCGCGGCGTGCCGTGCTCGTCGTCGCGGGCGCCCACGCCAACGAGCCGACCGGCGGCCCGACCCTGCTGGCCCTGGCCGAACGGGTGCTGCACGAGCGGGAGTTGCGTACCGGTACCTCCTGGCACTTCCTGCTGTGCGCGGATCCCGACGGGGCGAGCCTGCACGTCACCCCGGCGCCGCGCAGCCTGCTGGAGTACCACCTCGGCTTCTTCCGCCCCGCCGGCCCCGAGCAGCCGGAGTGGTCGCCCGCCGTGCTGCCGCCGGACCGGCTGCCGCCCGAGACCCGCGCGCTGACCCGGGTCATCGACGAGCTGCGGCCCTACCTCCAGGTGACGCTGCACGGCACCGATCTGGGCGGCAGCTGGGTGCAGTTGACGAGGGACATCCCGGGGCTCGCGGAGCCGTTCGCCAAGTCGGCGGCGCAGCTGCACATCCCGGTGGAGACGGGCGCCTCCGACGCGGCGGGCTGGCCGGCGTCCGGTCCCGGCGTGCACGTGATGCCGGACCCCGGCGCCGACGTGGCCTACCCGAGCATGCCGGACGACGCCCGGCACAGCACCTGGTACCACGCCCACCGCTACGGCGGCCTGACCGCGGTCGTGGAGGTGCCGATGTGGGCGAGCGACCTGGTGGACGACCCCGCCCCGCACCCCGCGCCCGCCGCGGCGATCCGGCGGCTGGCGGTGCGGCTCCAGCGGGACGCGAGGGAGGTGGAGCAGGTGCTCGCCGAGGCGCTGCCGCGTCTGGAGGGCGACGAGGGGCCGCTGCTGCGGGCCGCCAAGTGGGCGCTGGAGCTGGTGCCGGGGCTGGCCTCGGACTGGACCCATGTGCCGCCCGCGGACACGACGATGGCGTACGTCGGCAGCGTGGACGCCTTCGCCCGCCGGCTGCCGCTGCGGGCGGCCGCGATGCTGCGGCGGGTCCTCCAGGAGAGCGACGACCACGCGGCACCGCGCCTGGAGCAGCTCGTCGAGACCTGGAGCGACGCCTTCGCCGTACGCTTCGGGGCCCGCTGGGTGCCGCTGGAGCACCAGGTGGAGCACCAGTCCCGCACGGTGGTGGCGGCGGCCCTGCACGCGCGCGAGGGGGCGGCGTAGCGCACACGCGCGTACCCCGCACCGCCCCAAGGCCCGGCGTCACACCTCGGGCGCGTCGGCCTTCCCGGTCTCCCCGCCCTTCCCGGTCTGCCCTGCCTCCCCATCAGCCTCATCCGCCTCATCCGCCTCGTCGAGGGCGAACACCGCGCCCGTGAGCGCCGCCAGCTCGCAGGCGTTGCCGAAGGTCCGGCTGTACTCGACCGGGCGCCCGTTCCACCGTCCGCTCGCGCGGGCCGTGACCGGGGCGTAGACCATCGCGCAGACGGCGTCCTGCGCCGCCGTCAGACCGCCGGGGTCGCCGTCCACCGCCGCGAGCTGCCCGCACGCCTCGACGGCACGGGAGTGGCCCTGGGGAGGGTCGCACAGGAGCAGGGCGCCCCGGCCGTCGGCGGACGGCGAGGTGCCCCGGGTGACGGTGAGCTGGAGCCAGTTGCCGGGGAAGGCGTCCCGGGCGGCCGCGTGGGCCGGGACGACGGCCGCGGCGAGAAGGAGGACGGCGGCGGCCGGCAGGACGCGCCGGACCGCTGTCGTGGGGAAGGAGTGCTTCATTCCCGGTGCATCGGCACGGCGGCCTGTGTCCCCCAGTCCGGCTCACCCGATCGTGCGCGGGCCCCGTGCCGGCCGGCCAGTTCGAACGCGGCGAGCACGACCCGCGCCTGGTACCCCGCGGTCCGTACGGCGATCCGTCGGCCGGCGATGCCGAGGGCGGTCAGATGGCCGGCGGTGAGCGGCGGCAGCGGGCGGCCGGGGTCGGCGGTGTCGGGGTCCCAGGCGTCGGCGAGGCCGGGGCAGACCAGGAGGTAGTCGTCGACGGGCGCGAGCAGGCGGGCCGCGTCGGGGGTGCCGCCCAGATGGGGCCGCACGCGCGCGAGGAGACGTTTCAGCACGCGGGTGTCGCGGCGCAGGGCGTCGCTGACGGTGTGCAGCACCGCGTCGCGGTCGGTGGGCGGGGAGCCGTCCTGGACCGCGGCGACACCCCACATGGGTGCCTCGACGACGGCGGTGACGGTGCCGTGCCGGTGCGGGTGGTACCAGGTCGACTCGACGGCGGCCTCGGTGATGGCGGCGGCCAGGTCGCGCGGTCGCGGCGGCGGGATCCGGTAGACGGCGGGTCCCAGCCGGGGCCAGTACAGGGTGTCGTAGGGGCCGAGCTCGCGCGGGATGCCGAGGCGGGCGGCCGCGTACGCCATACGGCGGTCGAGGCCGGGCAGGTCGTGGGTGAGTTCCACGAAGCCGCCGCCGACGTCGACACCGTGCAGCGAGCACTGGAAGAAAGGTTTCAGTTCGTCCTGGAGGCGGAGCAGTGCCCGGGTCTCCGGCAGCACGGCGGCGGCCGCTCCGTCGGGCAGCCACTCGGGCTGTTCGCGGAATCCGGGCCGGAAGAAGTTCCGGAAGTAGCGGCCGAGGGTGTACGGGCCGCTCAGCCAGCGCTCGTTGCGGCGCAGGCCGTCGGGGTCGAGGCAGAGCAGCAGGTTCCAGGTGGCGTCGGCGCCCTCGGTGAGCCGCGGGTCCGCGAGCACGCGTTCGGCCAGCCGCAGGACGGTGGCGCCGCCGACCGGCTCGTTGGCGTGCGGCCCGGCCACGACCAGGGCCTGGCGGGCGCCCCGGCCCAGGGAGAGCAGCCACAGGGGCGTGCCCGCGCGGGAGACGCCGACGCGGCGCAGCCGGGCGTCCCGGGGCCGTCGGGCGGCGATCAGGGCGGCGCGGGCCGCGATGTCGTCCACGGTCGGATAGCGCAGGAGGGGCGGCAGGGCACACCTCCAGGGCGATGCCGTCGGTTCACCGGGCGTGTCCGGTCTACGCACAGTGAGTCATCACCCAGGGGTACGTCAACACCGCCGGACGCGCCGGGACTTGGGTGCGACGGGCCCCGCGCGCGGGCTCGCGGGCGGACTCGGCGGGCGGGCTCGCCGCCCAGGCCCGGCGGGCGGGCTCGGCGGACGGGCTCGGCGGGACGGCTCAGTTCGCCGAGAGGCGGAACGCCATCCGTCCGAACGAGATCTGGTCGCCCTCGCGGACGACGGCGGCGCCGATGACCCGGCGTCCGTTGACGGTCGTGCCGTTGGTGGAGCCGAGGTCGCGCAGCACCCACATGCCGCCGTGGCGGCTGAGCTCGGCGTGCACCCGCGAGACGCTCTCGTGGGTCAGCCGCAGGCCGTTCGCGGGGTCGCGGCCGATGCGCAGGGAGTGCTCGGTGCCGGGGTGCGGCAGCAGCAGCTTGGGCAGCCGCTCGGCCTGCCAGGCCCGCCGCAGCCGTACGGTGAAGCCGGAGACCGCCTCGACGGTGCCGAAGACCAGGCGCGAGACGCGCTTCTCCCTGGGCAGGTCGGCCGTGAGCGCGGCGAGTTCGTCGGAGCGCCGGGCGGCGAGGGCCAGCTCCATGCGCCGGATGAACGTGTCGTGCGAGAGGCGTCCCATGGCGACGCCGTCACGCAGATCCTTCAGCGCCCTGTCGCGCTCCGCGTCGGACAACCGCGCGGGGTACGTGTTGAACTCGAAAGACGACGTCACGCTCGTGATTGTCGGTCAGTGAACCCCGGGTGTCCAGAAAACGGGTGAAGGCCCCCACGCGCGCGTGGCCGACGACACCTTCCGCAATGGGGGTGTTCCGCCCGTGGATCGATCGCCGGTGGAGCACGATGGACGGACTCCATCACGGTCAGCAGACGAAGGGGAACCGTCCGTGCAGTTCGAGGTGTGGGCACCGCAGGCCGAACGCGTGACACTCCGGTGCGACGGGGTCTCGCGGGCACTGGAGCGCGATCCGGAACGGTCCGGGTGGTGGACCGGCGAGGCGGAGGCGCGGGACGGTTCGCGGTACGGCTTCGCGGTGGACGACGGCCCGGTGCGCCCCGACCCGCGCTCGCGCCGCCAGCCGGACGGCCCGGACGGGCCGAGCGCGGTCGTCGACCAGGGCCGCCACACATGGCGTACCCCGTGGCCGGGGCGGCCGCTGCCGGGCGCGGTCCTGTACGAGCTGCACGTGGGCACGTACACCCCCGAGGGCACCCTGGACGCGGCCGCGGGACGCCTCGGCCATCTCGCCGGACTGGGCGTCACCCACGTCGAGTTGATGCCCCTGTGCCCGTTCCCCGGCCGGCACGGCTGGGGGTACGACGGGGTCGCGCTGTGGGCGGTGCACGAGCCGTACGGCGGGCCCGAGGCGCTGAAGCGGTTCGTGGACCGGGCGCACGAACTGGGGCTGGGCGTGGTCCTGGACGTCGTCCACAACCATCTGGGTCCGTCCGGGAACCACCTGCCCGAGTTCGGCCCGTACTTCACCGACCGCCACCACACGCCGTGGGGCGCGGCCGTCAACCTGGACGCGCCCGGCTCGGACGAGGTGCGGGCGTTCCTGCTGGGCAGCGCGCTGGCCTGGCTGCGGGACTACCGGCTGGACGGGCTGCGGCTGGACGCGGTGCACGCGCTGGCGGACACGCGCGCGTACCCGTTCCTGGAGGAGCTGTCGGCGGCCGTGGACGCCCTGGCCGCCGAGACGGGCCGGCCGCTGTTCCTGATCGCCGAGGCCGACCTGAACGACCCGCGGCTCGTCACGCCCCGCCGGGCGGGCGGCCTGGGGCTCCACGCGCAGTGGAACGACGACTTCCACCACGCGCTGCACACCGCGCTCACCGGCGAGTCCCAGGGCTACTACGCCGACTTCGCGCGCGCTCCCTTCGAGGCGCTCGCCAAGACCCTCACCGGCGGCTTCTTCCACGACGGCACGTACTCGGACTTCCGGGGCCGCCGTCACGGGCGCCCGCTGGACCGGTCCCGGATCCCCGGCCACCGGCTCCTGGGCTACAGCCAGACCCACGACCAGGTCGGCAACCGCGCCCAGGGCGACCGGCTCGCGGCGTCCCTCTCCCCCGGGCTGCTGGCGTGCGCGGCGGCCCTGACGCTGACCGCCCCGTTCACCCCGATGCTGTTCATGGGCGAGGAGTGGGCGGCGGGCACCCCCTGGCAGTACTTCACCGACCATCCCGACCCGGACCTGGCGGAGGCCGTACGGCGGGGCAGGAGACGGGAGTT
The DNA here is from genome assembly GCF_014648915.1 of Streptomyces phaeofaciens. Taxonomy (GTDB): domain Bacteria; phylum Actinomycetota; class Actinomycetes; order Streptomycetales; family Streptomycetaceae; genus Streptomyces; species Streptomyces phaeofaciens. The sequence goes on from NZ_BMSA01000023.1 coordinate 30,457, forward strand.
CACGGCGCACGGCTGGGCCGAGGACGAGGTGCCCGACCCGCAGGACCCGGCGACCCGTGACCGCTCCTGCCTGGACTGGTCCGAGCCGGAACGCGAGCCCCACGCGCGCGTGCTGGCCTGGTACCGGGAGCTGATCGCGCTGCGGCACGCGCAGCCGGACCTCACGGACCCCGACCTCGCCGACATCAAGGTCGCCCACGACCCCGTGGCCCGCTGGCTCGCCTTCCGGCGCGGGGACGTCCGCGTCGTCGTGAACCTCGGCAAGGGCTCGGCGGCGATCCCCCTGGGCCCTCGCCCCGCCCGGGTTCTGGCGGCCTGGGAGCCGGTGGAGACCCCGGGGCCGGACGGGCTGCTGCACGTGCCCGGAGAGTCGTGCGTGGTACTGGAACAGGAGTGAGCGGGTCAGCGCCGCCGCGGGGCCGACGCCGGTGCGGGGCGGGCGCGCGTCGTGTCCGGGTCCCCGGCCCGCGCCGCCGAAGCCCACCTCGTCCGCCCAGCCGGCCCTCCTCGTCCGCCCCGTCAGCCCTCCTCCTCCCCGTCCTCCCGCAGCTCCGTCACCCGCTCCAGCAGGATCGCCTCCCAGGCCCGCCGCAGCTGGGTGCGCAGCAGCGGCGCGGGGTCGGTGCCGCGGCCGTCGAGGCGTTCGGCGAGGCGTACGACGGTGTCGCAGCGGGCGAGCCAGAGGCCGCGCAGGCAGGGGCGGGCGCCGTAGCCGGCGAGGGTGGCGGCGCGGACGGCGGCGCCGGAGCCGACCGCGAGGGCGAGTCCGGCGATGTCCTCGGCGGGGTCGCCGAGGACCACGTCCGTCCAGTCGAGCACGCCCCGCACCCGGCCGTCGGCGCTGACCACGAGGTGCTCGCCGCGCAGGCGGTGGTGGACGAGGACGGCCGAAGCGGGCTGGGCGGCGAGCTGGGCCGCGCCGGGCGGGGTGAGCTGGTGCAGCCGCGGGGCCTCGAACTCGTCCGCGCGGGCGAGGCGTTCGGCGGCGGCGACGGCCATCCGGCGCAGCGCCTCCAGGGAGCGCGGGGCGGCGCGCGGCACGCCGAGCGCGTCGGCCTGCCGGGGCGGCACCTCGCGCAGCCCGCCGAGCAGCCCGGCGAGGTCGGCCTCGCCCACGGCCGACACCTCGTGCTCCTCGGCGGTGCCGCCGGGCACCTTGGTGTCGAGGGTGTAGGTCAGCCCCGGGGACCATTCGCCGTGCGCCACGCCGGTCGGCACGGCGACCGGCACATGCGGCCGGACGAGGTCGCGCAGCCGCAGTTCGCGGCGCTGGCGGACGGCCGCGTCACGGTCGGGGGCGAGCCGCAGGACGTGACGGGTGCCGACCCACCAGGTGAAGGCCGCGCCCTCCTCCCGGACGGGCCGCACCTCGGGGCCGGGGCCGTCGGCGCCGCCCTCCTTCAGGAGCGCACGGACCAGTCTGCGGACGGTGTCCGCGGTGGGTGTCGGTGCCTGGGTCATGGTCGGGCCACTGCCGTTCGGGTGGGTGCCGGGGCTCCTGGGGGTGTGGGCTCCTGGGGGCTCAGTCCACGACGACCAGCTCGCGGGTGGTGTCGTTGAGACGGCGGCCGCCGTCCTCGGTGACGGTGACGATGTCCTCGATGCGCACCCCGAACCGGCCGGGCAGGTACACACCGGGCTCCACCGAGAAGCACATGCCGGGCACCAGGGGCCGCTCCTCGCCCTCGATCATGTACGGCGGTTCGTGGGTGGTCACGCCGATGCCGTGGCCGGTGCGGTGGATGAAGTACTCGCCGTACCCGGCGTCGGCGATGACCGCGCGCGCGGCCCGGTCGACCTCCTGGCAGGCGACCCCGGGGCGGACGGCCCTGAAGCCCGCCTCCTGGGCCTCGCGGACCAGGTCGTGGACCCGGCGTTCCTCGGCGGTGGGTTCCCCGACGTGGACGGTGCGGGAGGTGTCGGAGCCGTAGCCGTCCTTGAGGCCGCCGAAGTCGAGGACGACCATGTCGCCGACCTCGATGACGCGGTCCCCGACCTCGTGGTGGGGGTTGGCGCCGTTGGGCCCGGAGGCGACGATGGTGAAGTCGACCTGGGAGTGCCCGAAGCGGCGCAGCAGGTCGGCGAGGTCGGCGCCGACCTCCCTCTCCCGGCGGCCGGCGAAGCGCACCGTGCGGATCTCCTCGAACGCCCGGTCTGCGGCGGCTCCGGCGGCCGCCATCAGCTCCAGCTCCGCCGCGTCCTTGACGGCCCGCAGCATCGGCAGGACCTCGGTGAGGGAGGCGTACGAGGTGGCGGGCAGGGCGCTCTGGAGGCCCAGCAGGTGCATCGCCCAGGCGTTGTCGCTGATGCCGAACCGGCCGCCCGCCCCGAGGAGGCCGGCGGTGGCGGCGTAGGGGTCCTTGCCGTCGGTCCAGTCCCGCAGGGTGAGCGCGGGGGCGCCGGCCGCCTTGGCGGCGTCGGGGGCCTCCAGGGTCGGCACGACGAGGACCGGGTCGTGGCCCGCGGCGAGGACGAGCAGGGTGAGCCGTTCGGTGATCGCGGTGGGCGTGTAGCCGGTGAGCCAGACGAGGTCGGGTCCGGGTGCCACGAGAAGCCCGGCGAGTCCGGCGTCGGCGGCCTGCCGCGCGGCCCGTTCCATGCGGGCCCGGTAGTCGTCGGCGGTGAAGGGCGCATGTGCGGTGCCGGTCATCCGGACCTCCCTGGCAGGACATGGTGACTACGGGCAGCATCCTGCCCGGACAGCGGGAGCCGCGCGAGCCGGTCGGCACGGGATTGCGGCCCGCCGGGCTCCGGTCCGCCGTCGTGGGCCGGCCCGGAGGCGGCCGGCGGGGGCAGCGAGGTCGGCATGACGCCCATGGTGGCGCGCGGGGTCCGGTGTGGCCAGTGAGATACCGGATCCGTGAGATACCGGATCCGTGGGGTGCCCGCCGGACGACGCGCATGGCCGGTGAGGTGTCCGGCCTGTGCGGCACGGGGCGGCCCGGGACGTGCCTGGCCCGTGGCCCGGGACGTGCCTGGCCCGTGGCCCGGGACGTGCCTGGCCCGTGCCGGCGGCAGGACGACGGCCGGGCCGCCGTGCGCCCGCCCGTGCGGGACACCGTCAGGTGACGATCCCCGGTACCACCGCCAACTGCTGATATCCCCCACTTGCATGACGGATCGTCAGCTTGGCCTCCCGTCCGGGACGGGCCGCCTGGACCGCCCGTACGAGGTCCGTCGCCGAGTCGATCCTGGCCTCGCCGAAGGTCAGCAGGACGTCTCCGCGCACCAGGCCGGCCGTGAAGCCGGGGCCGGGGACATGGACGGCGACGATCCGGGCGCCCGCCTTCTCCGCGTCCACGACCTCCAGGCCGAGGCTGGCCCGGGCGGGGGCGGGCGAGGCCTCCGACGAGGGCGGGGCCGGGGCCGGGGATCCCGGGCGGGCGGACGGCCGGGTGCCCGGCGCGCCCCCGCCGCCCGCCGCCGTCGCCCGCTGGAGTTCCGCGAGCTTGCTCAGGCCGATCACGGTCGCCCCGGCCGTGCCCAGTCCGACGCCGGTCAGGACGAGGACCGTGCCGACGAGCAGCCCGGTCAGCAGGCTGGTCAGCCGCCGGTGCCGGTGGCGGGCGGCGTGCGGACGCCGGCCTCGGCCGTCCGGTTCGGTGCCGCCGCCGGGCTCCTGGCCGGGGATGGGCTTGGGACGCAACGCGGTCTGTTCCATGGATCGCCTCCGGCTGGTGCTCTACCCGGCGCACCGGCGCGCGACCTGCCACGAACGAGTGAGACTGACCCAGGGTCAGCAGCGGTAGGGCCGCGCCGACCAGGGACGGAACGGCTCAGGAGCGCACGGACAGCGCCGCCACGAGCGCGGCCGCCGCCCCCGTCGGAGTACCGACGTACACGAGTTCGATCCGATGGACGACCCGGGGCTCGGTCAGCGGGACGGCGACCGCGCCCGCGACACCCGTGGCGGCCGTTCGGGGCAGCATCGCCAGCCCGTGCCCCGCGGCGGCGAGGCCGGTCAGGACGCGGACGTCGGTGCCGTCGTAGCGCAGGGCGGGACGGAAGCCGCGGCCGCCGTTCGCGGCGCGCAGCCGGTCCAGTGGCAGGGCCGTGTCGGGGGAGTCCAGCCAGCGCGCGTCGGCGAGGTCGCCGAGGCGCAGCCCGGCGCGCCCGGCCAGCGGATGCGCGGCGGGCAGCAGGACACAGACCGGTTCCTCCGCAACGGCGTACGTCGTCAGCGGGGCCACGTCGGGCAGCCGGAGCGGGTCGCTGGGCGCGGCCAGACCGTCCACCAGACCCAGATCGGCCGTACCGGCGGCGACGGCGGCGGGGACGTCGTCGCGGGCCAGCACCCGCAGGGTCACCCCGGCGGGCGGGAGGGCGGCCAGGACCCGGGGCGGGAGGGCGGCCGGCGAGGCGGCCAGGGTCAGCCCGAGGGCGGGCGCGGCGGCCATCCGTACGACGTCGGCGCGGGCCGCCTCCAGGCGCAGCAGCAGCGGGCCCGCGTGTTCGAGGAGCCGCTCACCGGCCGTCGTGGGGGCGACGGGACGGCGGGTGAGCAGCGGCGCCCCGAGATCCTGTTCGAGGGCCGCGATGTGCTGGGAGACGGCGGACTGGGTGTAGCCGAGGTCCCGGGCGGCCTCGGAGAAGGAGGCCAGACGGGCCACGGTGACGAAGGTGCGCAGGAGATGCGGGTCCATCCCCCCAGCCTCTCATCAGAGATGCTGATGGGAAGTCCAGCAATCATCGTTGGACGTGAACCTCGGGCCGCGCCCAGGATGAATGCCATGACCGACGCACACACGCACTCCCCCTCCTCCGCCGACAGCACGGCCCGGATCGCCAAGGTCGCCCTCGTCGGCGACCGCTCCCCGAACGTCGTCTCGCACTCCCGTATCCCGCTGCTGCTGGACGCCCTCGCCACCCGGGAACGGCTGGTCCTGGACACGTACTGGATCCCCTCCGCGGACGCCGAGGAGGCGGACGCGGTGCGCGGCTTCGACGCGGTGTGGGTGGTGCCGGGCAGCCCGTACCGCAGCGAGGCCGGTGTGCTCGCCGCGATCCGCACCGCGCGTGAGGAGGGCATCCCGTTCCTCGGCACCTGCGGCGGTTTCCAGCACGCGCTGCTGGAGTTCGCCCGCAACGCCTGCGGGCTGGCGCACGTGGCGCACGCCGAGAACGACCCCGACGCCGACGACCCCCTGCTCGCCCCGCTGGCCTGCTCCCTCGAAGGCCACGAGGACACGGTCGTCCTCACCCCGGGCTCGCTCGCGCACACGGTGATCGGCGCGGAGCGCACCGTCGAGCGCTACTCCTGCCGCTACGGCCTGGCCCGTCACTTCGACACCCTCACCGCCCACGGGCTGCGCTTCTCCGGGCACGACGCGGCGGGCCAGGTGCGGATGGCGGAACTGCCCGGCCACCCCTTCTTCCTGGCCTCCCTCTTCCAGCCGGAGCTGCACGGCGACGGCTCGCGCCCGCACCCGATGGTCCAGGCGCTGGCACGAGCCGCGGTGGAGCACGCCGCGCGGACGGGGCGTCAGCCCGTGTGACCCCCGCCGTGGCCGCCGTGCCCCGCGCCGTGGTCGAACTTCAGGGCCTCGGGCGGCATGACGACGAAGGGCCGCATCATGCCCATGTCCTCGTGTTCGAGGAGGTGGCAGTGGTACATGAACCGCCCGTACGCCCCGTCGAACTTCCCCATCACCCGCAGGGCCTGGGGCCCGGGCACCTGGAAGACGTCCTTGTGCCCCAGCTCGTTGGGCGCGAGCGGGATCCGGGTGCCGGCGTCGAACCGCACCGGCGTCCGGGTGCCGCCGAGGGTGAGGTCGAAGCCGGACGCGTCGTAGGCGTCACGGCCGAGGACCTGGAAGTCGGCCAGGTGGATGTGCATGGGGTGGAGGATCGGCGAGAGGTTGAGGAAGGTCCACTGCTCGTAGGTGCCCTCCCCGATGGTGAAGCCGAGACCGTCGTTGAACGTCCGTGCCGTACGGCGGTACGTCTTCGTCGTGCCGTTGGCGCCGGTGACCTGGATGACGCCCTCGGCCGGGATCGAGACCTCGGCCGGGTCCTCGACCTCGGCCATCTCCCAGATCTCCGGGTGGCCGCCGGAGCCCTTGGTGCCGGGCGGGGTGAGCACGATCAGCCGGTGGCCGTGCGGGATGTCGTGGGAGAGCCGGCGGAAGGAGCCGGAGAGCACCTCGGGCAGGGCGAAGGAGTCCTCCTCGCAGGTCTCGCGGACCCGGAACTCCATGACCTCCGGGTAGCGCACCCCGCCCACCGGGTCGGGGGTGCCGGCCGGCTGGCCCGGGCCCTTGTCGACCAGCCGGAGCCGGCGGCCGCCGAGGCCCCGGAAGTCGACCAGCAGGTCGAAGCGCTCGGCCGGGGCGGCCGTCAAGGCCGGCAGGGCCTCGTCGAAGTCGACAGGCACCGGGCGCGGCAGCAGCCCGCCGTCGCTGCCGATCTGATGGATGATCCCCGGCACCGGCTGGTCGTCCTCGTCGATCAGGACGAGGTTGTAGATGCGCGCGTTGGACGCGTTGACCAGCCGGAAGCGGTACCAGGCGTCGTCGACGTCGGCGTACGGCCAGATCTGACCGTTGACCGTGTTGTACGGGCCGAAGAACGGGATGGAGACCGGCTTGCCCGTCTCCGGATTGGACTGCTGGACGATCAGCGTCTTGTGCAGCAGCCGGCCGTTGAGGCGGCCGTCCTCGTCGGTGTCGAGGTTGCGGTCGGCGAGGAGCAGTGGGATCTCCCGCTCCCCGGAGGGCAGGCCCAGCGCGTCCTCCTCGTCGTCACGGACGAGGTAGGTGCCGTACAGGCCCGCCATCACGTTCCACCGGGTGATGTTCATGGCGTGGTCGTGGTACCACCACTGCACCGCCTGGTGGTCGTTCGGATACTCCGAGAGCTGGGCGTCGCCGAAGCCGACCGCGTTGTCCGTCCAGCCGTCGTTGCCGCCGCCGGTCTGCGCGCCGTGCAGATGGGTCACGGTCCAGGCGGGCAGCGCGGCGACGTCCTTGTTCGGTTCGGCGCCGCCGCGGCCCGGTTCGGTGTTGGCCGCCGGGGTGCCCGGCGGCCCGATGGGCACCTCGACGGCGGTGACCGGGTACTCGCTCCCCTTGGGGATGCGGTTGGTCCAGGCGATGCGGACGCGCTGTCCGCGCCGCACCTCGATGGTCGGGCCCGGCACCTGGCCGTCGTACCCCCACATGAGGGTGGGCGGCAGCTGCGGGTGGAGGCGCACCCAGGCGGGGCGCAGGGCGATCTCGGTCTCGTGGGTCACGTCGTCGGTCGCGGGCCGCAGGACGGGCGGGACGGTCAGCGGCGCCACGTACGGCGTCAGCTCGCCGGGCGCCGGTGCCTGGTCGCGCTCCTTCGCTAAGACCTCGTTGATCGGCTCGATCGTGTCGGTCAAGGTCGAACACCCCCGTGTTCTCTTGGTCGTTCCCCTTGCCCCATAAGACGCCTGACGCCCCGGACGCGTTCCCCGAATGCCCTATTCCGTATATGTAAGTCCTGAAAGCAGGAGATGAACGGGCGGAGCCGCCGACGACCGGTCCGGCACGAAGCCATGGGCGCGGCGGGCCAGGTAGCCGGACTTGTAGCGGTCCACCTCGCGATGCCAGTGCAGGATGCCCGAGAGCCAGTTCCGGAGGTCGCCCACGTAGTTCCCCAGCGCCGCGCGCGCCTCGGCCGACAGCGCGAAGTCGTCCTGGAGGACGGGCAGTTCGTGGGTGATGATGTGCTCGAACTGCTGCATGCGCTGGGTCATCAGGTCGTGCACGATGCCGAGCGCGGCCGGGTAGTCGCAGCCGAAGAAGTGCTGCACGACGAGGATCGCGTTGTGCATCTCCCCCTCGTACTCGATCTCCTTCTGGTACGAGAAGACGTCGTTGGTCAGACACGCGTAGTCGATGGCCGCGTTCTCCAGCGCCCGGACGGGCCCGCTGCGGTAGACCTCCGGCGGGATCGCCGGGCCCGCGCCCATGCGGCACAGGCTCAGCGTGAGGTCGGAACCGAAGGTGGCGCGGCGCATCTCCAGGTAGTCCACCGGGTCGGGGACGCGGTTCTGGAGCTGGTTGGACAGCTCCCACACCCAGCTCTCGGTCATCTTGTCGACCGCGTCGCGCAGGGTGCGCCGCTGACCGGGGGTCATGCCGGCGGTGGTGCGGGCCCACAGATCGATCAGGCCGCGCTCCATGCCGTTGACGGGGACGACCGGCACCTGCTCACCGTCGACGGGCATACAGGCCGACAGCCGGGCCGTGGTCAGCCGGGCGGCGGCGAGGTCACGGCGGCCACCGAAGACCAGCGGGTAGTAGTCGTCGCCGTAGGTGCCCCAGGCGAGCCAGTGGGCGCTGAGGTCGAGGGCCTGCTCGGTGGCGTCCGGGTCCAGGCCGGCCGAGCAGAGCGGGAGGTCGTAGGCGGCGAGCTTGTCCTCGTCCCACACGCCCTCCTCCAGCATGCCCATGCGGTGCATCCACGCGGTCAGCCGCGGACGGCACGCCTCCAGGTGCGGGCTCAGCTCGACCTGGTACGGCATGTGGAAGTCGGGCAGCAGCGAGGGCCCGACCTTCTGGAAGGGCACGTGCGCGTACGCGCGCAGCCGCTCCGCGGCGGCCGAGGCGAGCAGCGCCACGACATCGGAGGCGGACGTACCGGGACCGGTCAGCCGCTGCCAGGGCGCGACGGAGGCGGCACCCTCGTTCATGTAGCGGCTGGAGCGCATGTGCCACTCGTGGCCGCCGGACTGCCAGTCCTGGAGCCCCTTGGCGTACGCGGCGACGGCGGCCACCTCGTCGAGGCGCAGTCCCTTCTCCAGGGCCAGCGCGGGGACCTCGGTGAACGCGGTGTGCTCGAACTGGTGGAGGCGGGAGGTGAGGATGTCGTTGACGGTGTCGGCGGCCTCCTGGGTGGTGCAGCCGAAGAAGGTCTCCAGGACGAGCACGCCGTTGCTGTTCTCCCCCTCGTCCTCGACCTCGCGCTGGTACGAGAACAGGTCGTTGCGCAGGTGGACGGCGTCGGAGAAGGTCTCCATCAGCACCCGCAGCGGCCGCGACCCGGCGACGGCCGTCGGGACCTCGGCGGTCGCGTACTCCACGAGCCCCGCCGACCAGGGGGCACCGCCCACCTTGCGGCGCATCTCGATGTACTCGACGGGGTTGGCGATCCGCCCCTCGTGGATGTTGGACAGCTCCCACATCGACTCGTTGAGCAGGTGCTCCGTCGCGACGGCGAACCGCCGCCGCCAGTCCTCGGACATGGCCGGCACCGTGCGCGCCCACAGGTCCTTCAGGCCGGCCTCGACCGGGTTCAGCGGCTCGGGCACGGGCGTCGCCGGGTCCGGCGGCATGAAGAGCGGAAGCCGGTCCAGGTGCGCCTTTCCGGCGGCCCGGTCCGGGGTGCGCTTGAACATGTCGAGGAAGTGGTCGTCGAAGAAGAACACCCACACGTACCAGTCGGTGATCAGCGACAGCGCGGGGCCGTCGCAGTCGGGGTGCGTGTAGGCGCAGAGCAGGCCGTAGTCGTGCGCCTCCAGATCGGCCTGCTCCCAGATCCCGGACCCCTCCAGCATGCCCATGTCGCGCGCCCACCGCGTCGAGTGGGCGCGCGCCTGATCGACATGCGGGTTCAGCCGCGCGGGATGCGGCATGTAGAAGTGCGGGAGTTCGAACGGCTGCTTCATGGCCGGGCCCTACCCTCGGCCTGCGCGGGCCATCCGTGGGGCGGCACATGATCACACCATCCAGTGAACCGGACGGGAAGCCCTGCGCGGGACGGGAGTCGCGCCGCGCGGGCAGCGCACGCACGGGACTTCGACCGCGGCCGGGCCGGCGGGCTCGCGCCCTTGCCGGACACCGCGGCCGGGGTCACCGTGGTCCCATGGCATCCTCCCCGGAGACCCTCACGCCCGCCCACGCGACTCCCGCCGCCGGGCACCACCCGAGGGACGCGACACCGCCGGAGCCGGTCCGGGTGGGGGAGGACTTCCTCCGGGCGGACTCCCTCGGAGAGGGCGGATCCGCGTGACCGTGCGCGAGACCCCGCCCGCGCCGGACGTCTTCGACCCCCGGCAGTACGCCGCCGGCGTGCCGTACGCCGCCTACCGCGTCCTGCGCGACCACCACCCGGTGTCCTGGCAGGCCGAGCCGGAGGTGCTGGGCTGGCCCGCCGGGCCCGGATTCTGGGCCGTGACCCGGCACGCGGACGTCGTGCGGGTGCTGAAGGACTCGGCGACCTACTCCTCCCACCTCGGGGCCACACAGATCCGTGACCCCGCTCCCGGGGACCTGCCGTTCATCCGGCGCATGATGCTCAATCAGGATCCGCCGGACCACGGACGGCTGCGGAGACTGGTGAGCCGGGCCTTCACCCCCGGCCGGATCGAGCGCTTCACCGCACTCGCCGGGGAACGGGCCCGCACCCTGTGCGCCCGCGCCGTCGCACACGCCCGCACGGCGGACGGGACCGTGGACCTGGTGGCCGCCGTCACCGACGACTACGCCCTGCTCAACCTCGCCGACCTGCTGGGCGTCCCGGAGAGCGACCGCGCACTGCTGCTGCACTGGACGCGCCGGGTCATCGGCTACCAGGATCCCGACGAGGCCGGTCCCGGCCGGCACGACGCCACGGGCCGGCCGGTCGACCCGCGCTCCCCCGCCGCCCTGCGGGACATGTTCGCGTACGCGCAACGACTCGCCGGCCACAAGCGGCACCACCCCGCAGACGACGTGCTGACGGTCCTGGCCCTCGACGGCGAACTCGCCGACGCCGAGCTGGAGATGTTCTTCTTCCTGCTCACCGTCGCCGGCAACGACACCGTGCGCAGCGCCGCCCCGGGCGGGCTGCTTGCCCTCGCCGAACACCCTCGCGGGTACGAACGGCTGCGCGCGGGCGAGATCGAACTCGCGCCCGCCGTCGACGAGTTGCTGCGCTGGCATCCACCGGTGCTGACCTTCCGGCGCACCGCCGCCCGGGACACCGAGCTCGCGGGGCGGCCGATCCGCGCGGGCGACAAGGTGGTCGTCTTCCACGCCGCCGCCAACCGGGACGAGCGGGCCTTCCCCGACCCCGACCGGCTCGACCTGTCCCGTACGCCCAACCCGCACGTGTCCTTCGGCGACGGACCCCACGTCTGCCTGGGCGCGCACTTCGCCCGGCTCCAGCTGCGCGTGCTCTACCGGGAGGTGCTGCGGGCCCTGCCCCGGCTGCGGACCGCCGGGCCGCCGAGGCGGCTGGTCTCCAATTTCATCAACGGGATCAAGTCGCTGCCGGTGCATGTGGATTGAGCGCACCTGGCGGACCGGACGGGCCCGGACGGGCCGGCCGGATCGCGGGTCACGGTCGCACCTGCACCAGGGCGTGGGTGCCGCCGGTGCGCCAGCGCTGCACCTCGGCGGCCACCAGGGCGGCCTCGGTCCGTGCGGACAGACCCGTGATCACTTCGGACTTCAGGGTGCGCAGCGCGGCCACCGGGCCGGGGAAGTACGCGGTGACCTCGGCGAAGGGGGTGGTCGGCGGCCACCGGCGGTCACCCACCAGACGGCGGTAGTTGAGGTCGCCCTTCACGATCGTCACGGCGGCCGCGGCGAACTCCGCCCGCAGATCGTCCGGCAGCTCCGCGTACGGCAGCGGGCCCGCGGAGAAGGGGTGGGCGCGGACCGTGAGACGGCCGTCCGCCATGGCCTCCCACAGTCGCCTGCCGTATCCGGCAGCCGCACCCGGCGCACGGGTCAGCTTCCGCAGCGCGTCGACGACGTCGGCGGGTGTGGCGTCGGAGACGTAGTAGGGGTACGGCTTGACCTGCAGTACGACCCGCCCGGCCCGGCCGTGGGCGAGGAGGTGCGCGGCGAGGAGCAGATCGGGGATCAGCTCACGGCCCGCGTTGTCGGCGATCAGACAGACGGTGCGGGTGGGCGCGGCGGCGCTCTCGTCACCGGTGCCCGCACCACGGTCGGGGGCCGGCAGCAGCGACCAGAGCGCCTCGCTGTCGTCGGCCACCAGGCCCGGTGCGGCGTCCCGTTGCTCCGCCTCGGCGTCGGAGAGACGAAAGCCCAGGTCGGCGCGGTTGCCCCAGAGCGAGCCGTGCAGCAGGGCGCGGGCCCGTTCGTCGGCGGGGCGGGTTTCGAGGGTGTCGAGGACGGCCAGTTCCTCGTCGGTCTCGGGCGCGTCGAGTTCGGCGAGCTTGAAGGGGCGGAACGGGTCGATGCCCTGCCAGACACCGGTACCGAAGTAGCCGACGGCGTCGAGGAGGCGACGGTAGAAGTAGCTCTCCGACCAGAGCCAGGGCACGTCGAACCAGGACCGGCCCGCGTACGCGTCGAGCCCCCAGTCGCGCCACCGCTCGCCGTCGTGCGCGTCGGCGGGAAGCGGTTCGATCACGCCCTTGACGCAGCTCTCCAGCAGCGCGTCCAGGGCGCGGTGGACGGCGCGGTCGTACGGGAAGGCGTCCCGTACCTGCCGGATGATCGCCGGGTGCCGTTCGGCGAGGACGCCGTGGGGGAAGGAGCCGGGCTCGTCGCCGAGGATCACGGGCGGCGGGGCGGGGGTGTCGGGCATGCGCCTCACCGTATCGCGCACACCGCCGACCTCCCCGTTTCCCGGGGTTTCTCCTCGTTTCCCCCGGTCACCCCACCATGATCTCGCGCTCCAGGCGGGCCGCCAGGCTGAGGTAGCGGGGCCGGCGGGGTACCGGCACCAGGCCCCGGATGAGGACGTGCCACATCTCTGCCATCCTGCGGGGCAGCCGGGCCGCCGGTTCCCGGGAGCGGCCGACGACCCGGGTACCGACGAAGAAACAGACCAGGGAGTGGGCGACGGCGTCCACGTCGACGTCCGCGTGGATGTCGGATTCCTTCACCGCGCCGATCAGCCGACGGGTCATCAGCTCCAGCCACTCGGTGAAGGGGTGGCGCAGGGGCGGTTTGACCTTGACGCCCCCGGTGGCGAGGCGGAGCCCCGCGCGAGCGATCGGGCCCTCGACCGACAGCCGCGCGAGGCCGAACGTGAGGCGCATCAACGCTTCCAGGGCCGGATAGCCGCGGTCGTCGATGTCGCCGGCGACCCGGCGCGAGGCCTGGGACTGGAGCTCCATGATGGCGTGCGCCAGGTCCTCCTTCGCCGCGAAGTGGAAGTACAGGGCGCCTTTGGTGACATGGGCGTGCTCGACGATGTCACTGAGGCTGGTCGACTCGTAGCCGTGCCGGTCGAACAGGTCGGCTGCGGCCGTGATGATCGTCGCGCGGGTCTGTTCGGCGCGTAACTGCCTCGCCATCGAGTGGACTCTCCTGGGCCGGTAAAGAACGGGTCGTGCCGTTTGTTTCTTACCCCCTGTACACAATAGCTCACCGTACGGCGGTGCCGACCAGGCACTCGAAAAACGTCGACTCCCCTTGTGTTCCGACGACTTGCACGTCGGTGCCGTGACCGCCCTTGATGTCGATCCAGATGGGTTCGTCCAGTTCGGCGTACCGGTGGAACAGGGCGTGGTACGCCACGGGCACCTGGCCGTCGGGTCTGCGCAGCCGGGCGGCCTGGCGCGCGGCCTCCAGGAGGAGCATGCCGGGGACGTGGTCGAGCGGGTGGTCGAAGAAAACGGGGTGTGCGGTATCTACTCGCAGTCGCCGGCGGTCGGGGTCACCGGTCGCGGCCAGGACGACGTCCGTGGGCAGCACGCGGTCCACGGCGGCCGGCGGCAGGCCGGGCGGGACGGGCAGGGCGGTCACCGTCTCGGGGCTGCGGCCGCCGCGCAGTCTGCGGTAGACGGACGGGCCGACACTGGTGAAGGCGACGTCCGCGGAGGCGACGCGTGCGCCGTCCCGCAGGACGTGCGCGGTGTAGCGGGCGCCGGCCAGGCGCCGGCCGCGGTGGCGGACGTCGGTGAAGACCAGGGTGATCTCCGGCTCGGCGGGCAGCGGGCCGACATCCAACTGTGCGGCGACCGTGTCGACTTGGAACTCCTGGAGGACGAACTGATGATCCAGGGGTACCTCGTACTCGGCGTGGGCGATGAGGGTGCCGGCCTGCCGGACGGTCTCGACGACGAGCAGCGGGTCGTACGCCGACCAGTCGGGGGACACGTGTAATCCGTGTGCGCGCGGCCATTGCACGGAGACCGCGAATCGGTCGGCTCCGGTGCGCCGCCAGCCGGTGAGCAGGGTCTCCGCGACCGCGGCGCGGTGCACCAGTTGGCGGGGCACGGTTGCGGTCAGCGTCGGAGCGTCGGCAAGCTGCCGCGGTCGAGTCATCTCTCTCCCTACGGTCCCCCGAAGGCAACGGCAGACGGCGAGCCGTCCGCTCCGGTTGGCGTTAGAGTACGAGGCGACCGGTTTGTTTTCAATGAGATCAGTCGACGGCATCCTATGATCGGGCCGAACCAGTGGACGATCGGCGGAACCGGCCAACTCGGTGCCGTTAAGGGGCTCTTATGGCGAAACAGGAGCGCGCCATCAGGACGCGCAGGGCGATCCTGGAAGCGGCCGGCGCGGTCTTCGACGAGCACGGCTACACGTCCACCACCATCGCCATGGTCCTGGAGCGCGCCGAAGTCACCAAGGGCGCCCTGTACTTCCACTTCCCGTCGAAGGAGTCGCTCGCCAGGGCGGTACTGGACGAGCAGGTGCCCTTCGGGGCGGTGCCGCCGCAGCCGTGCAAGATCCAGGAGATCGTCGACATGACGTTCGTGGTGGGCCAGCGGCTGCTGAGCAACTCCCTGCTGCGGGGCAGTGTCCGGCTGGCGGTGGATCAGGAGACGCCGTCCGGGGTCGACCACGGGGAGCCGTTCCTCCAGTGGGCGCGAGCGCTGACCAGTCTGCTCGAACTGGCCCGGGACCGGGGCGAGTTGCTGCCGACGGTGAAGCCGCCGGAGACGGTGGAGCTGCTGGTGGGCTCCTTCACCGGCATCCAGTTGATGTCACGGGCGCTGACGGACCGCGCGGATCTCGGCGACCGGCTGTCGGTGATGTGGGCGCACATGCTGCCGAGCATCGCCGTGCCCGGTCTGCTGCCGGGCCTCGACGCGCGGGCCGACCGGGGCGTGCGGGTGCTGGCCTCGCTGGAGGAGCGGGCGGCCTCCTGAGGAACGCCGAGCGGCGGGCCGGCCGGTGTCCATCCACACCGGCCGGCCCGCCCGTTCAGATCACGCGGAGAACGCCGCGTGGCGGTGTCAGAAGGTCAGCTTCCAGCCGTTGATCCGGCCCGTGCCCTGGGCGGCGGTGTCCTGGACCCGCAGCTTCCAGGTGCCGTTGGCGCTCTCGGTGGACGCGTTCACCGTGTAGGTGGTGTTGACATTGTCCGCGGAGTCGGAGGAGCTGGCGGCCTTCAGACGGTAGGCGGTTCCGTCGGGGGCGATCAGGTCGATCACCAGGTCACCGCGGTAGGTGTGGGTGATGTCCACGCCGACCGGGAGGGTGCTGGGGGCGTTGCCGGTGCGGCCGGTCACCGCGATCGAGGACTCGACGGCTGCGCCGTTGTCCGGGATCGACAGCGCGGTGGTGCTGGAGAAGACGGTGCCGGTCGAGCCGCCGGTGCCGCTCACGGCCGCCACGGTCTTCGCCGCGTCCGCCAGACCCGCGCCGCAGCCGCCCGAGCAGGCGCCGGGCAGGGCACGGGCGTTGTTCTTGATGGCGGTCTCGATCTGGGCCGGGGTCAGCGAGGAGTTCGCCGACTTCATCAGCGCGACCAGGCCCGCGATGTGCGGGGTGGCCATGCTGGTGCCCTGGTAGTAGGCGTAGTTCTCGCCGGACGCCGTCTTGGTGCCGGAGTTCAGCGTGGACAGGATGCCGTTGGCGGTACCGGTGCTGGTCTGGCCGCCGGGCGCCGAGATGTCCACCAGGGAACCGTAGTTGGAGTAGGACGCCTTGGCGCCCGTACGGTTGGTCGCGGCCACCGAGATGACGTTGTTGCAGTTGCCCGGCGAGTGGTTCGCGACGTTGTCGCTCTCGTTGCCGGCGGCCACGACGACCGTCGTGCCGCGGTTCACGGCGGCGGTGATGGCGCTCTGGGTCGCCGAGGTGCAGGCGCCGTCGCCACCGAGGCTCATGTTGATGACCTTGGCGACGTTGGAGTTGGCGGGGACACCGGACACGGTGCCGCCGGACGCCCAGGTGATGGCGTCGATGATGTCGGAGTCGTAGCCGCCGCACTTGCCGAGGACGCGGACCGGGGAGATCTTCGCGCCGTGGGCGATGCCCGCGACACCCTTGCCGTTGTTCGTGACGGCGGCGATGGTGCCGGCCACATGGGTGCCGTGCCAGGAGGAGTTGCTGGCCGGGATGCCCGAGCCGCAGTCGTTGGCGTTGTACCAGTCGCCCGGGTCGGCCGGGTTGCTGTCGCGGCCGTCGCCGTCCACCGAGACGGCGGTGTCGCCGATGAAGTCGTAGCCGCCGACGATGTTCGCGGCGAGGTCGGTGTGGGCGACGTAACCGGTGTCGATGACGGCGACGGTGACGCCGGTGCCGGTGGTGGTCGCCCAGGCGCCGGGCACGTTCATGCCGGCGGTGGCCTCGAAGAGGTCCCACTGCTTGGCGTACTCGGTGTCGTTCGGGTCGGCCTTCGGGGTGTTCAGGCGGTCCGGGACGACATAGGCGACCTGCGGGTCGGCCTGGTACTCGGCGACGACGTCGGCGACGTCCGCCCCGGTGAGGTCCGCGCCCAGGTCGACCAGGGCGGCGCCGGTGCCGAGACGGCGCTGGAAGTCGAGGTCCTCGCCGGTCTCCTTGCCCTTGGCGGCGGCGTCGGCCTCGGCGGCCGCGTTCGAGGTGGCCTCGGTGGCACCGGACCTGTAGCCGACGATCAGTCGCTCGGCCGGGGTGCCGGGCGCGGCCTCGGTCTGAGCCGTGGGAACGGCGGAGGCGGCGGATCCCTGGGAGCCGGCGTCCTGGGCGGCGACGGCCGAGGCCGTGGACGCGGCGGTGAGCAGGGCGGCGGAGAGCGCGGCGGCGGATATCAGCTTTCGCCGCAGAGCGGGTGAGGTGCGCAAGGGCGTGCCTTTCCTGGCCGACTCCGGGCAGGGCGGAGCGGCGGTCGAGGTGCTTCGGCATCGAAGCGGCGGGGGGTTGGATCGCGATGGCCGGCCAGGCGCGGGAGCGGACTCCGTGAGGGGTTACCTGTGGGTCGGCTGTGGTGGAACGATAGGCAAAGGAACAGTCATACGGATACAGGGGAAACCCTCGATCAGGCCGGAAACCCACCCTCTTCCTCGGCGACTTGGCCGCCCCTGTCCCGCTTCGCTCTCGCGAAACGCACGCGGGACCGCATTGAACGCGCCGGGCCCGATTCCCGTACTGGAGCGGACAGACCCCTCTCGCCGGCCGAGGAGACGTCCCCGATGCCCCGGATGACCGCCCACCGCACCGCCGCCCTGGCGGCCGCCGCCGTGACCCCGCTCCTGGTGAATCTGTGGGCCGCGGGTCCCGCCCTGGCGCACGGCGCGCCCACGGATCCGGTCAGCCGGGTGTACGGCTGCTCCCCCGACGGCGCGCAGAACGGCAGCGCGGCCTGCCGGGCCGCGGTCGCCGCGAACGGAACCGCGTTCACCGCCTGGGACAACCTGCGGATCGCGAACGTCGCCGGCAAGGACCGCCGGATCGTTCCCGACGGCAAGTTGTGCAGCGGCGGACTGCCCGCCTACAAGGGGCTCGACCTGGCGCGCGCCGACTGGCCGTCGACCCGGGTGACGGCGGGTGGGACGCTGCGGATGACGTACGCCTCGACGATCCCGCACACCGGTACGTTCAAGCTGTATCTGACGAAGCAGGGGTACGACCCGACGCAGCCGCTGACCTGGGCCGATCTGCCGGATCGTCCGTTCGCGGAGGTCAAGGACCCGAAGCTGACCAACGGTGCCTACCGGTTCGCCGCGCAGCTGCCGACCGGCCGGACGGGCCGTCAGGTGCTGTACACGATCTGGCAGAACAGCAGTACGCCCGACACGTACTACTCGTGCTCGGACGTGGTGTTCCCCGGAGCGGCGAGCGCGGGAGGGACGCAGAAGAGCGGGGAGACGCAGAAGGCAGCGGAAACGGGTAAGGAGACGAAGGCGGCGCCGTCGGCCACGCCGACACCGGCCGCGACGCCCTCCCCCGATACTGCGAGCCCGTCGGGCGCCGCCACCGCGGACGTCGGCGCCGGTGCGCGGGCCGCCGCGGCCACCGGGGAGAGCGGCCCGGCGGCGGACGCCGCCGGGGCCGGGGCCGGATCCGGGCCGTCCGCGCCGCTGCTGGCGGGCGGCGCCGCCACGGTGCTGGTGCTCACCGGCGGCGCCGCCCTGGTCCTGCGCCTGCGGCGGCGCTGAAGCCCACCAGTACGAGGGTCAGTTGACAGTGACCACGTCGGTCCCGTCGGTCACCGGGGCGTACTTGGCGGTGAAGTAGCCGGCGGAGGGGCAGAGCGTCGAGCCGGACGACTTGGTGAACGCCTGGTTGGCGAAGGCGATGCTGTTGTCGGTGTTGCTCGCCGTGCCGGACAGACCGGCCGCCTGGTAGACGCAGGTGACGCTGCCCAGCAGGGTGCGCAGGACGACGGTGGTCTGGACGGTGGAGCCGCTCGGCGGGGTCACCGTGACAACGCCGTCCGAGGTGACCGTGGCGGTGTACGGCAGGTTGTTGACGGTGATGCTGGTGACGCCGGTGACACCGAGGACGTTCGAGGTGCAGTTGCTGAACGTCTGACCGGTGACCGACTCGGTGGCGGCGCCGGGGGCGGCCGGGTTGTCGGTCACCGTGGCGCTGAAGGTGGACGTGGCACAGGAGATGCCGCTGGTGCCGGTCGAGCTGTTGTACAGCGTGGCGGCCGTGCCGCTGGCCAGTGACGCGTTCAGGACGTCACCGACCGCGACGTCGCCGTTGACAGTGGTGAGGACCGCGCCGGCCGCGGAGGCCGGGGTGACCGCCGGGAGGGTGAGGGCGACAGCGGTGCCGGCGACAGCAAGGAGGGAGCGAATGCGCATGCGGGTGCCTCTTTCTCAACTGGGTTCTACTTGGGGGGAGTTGAGGGAGCCCGAGGGCTCCCTGGGGGTGGTCTCATGAGATGGGGCGCGGGTCGGCGTCCGCCGCCGCCGGTCCGTGACGCCTTCTCCGTACGTGACGGACCGGCGGCGGCGGACGGCCGGTGACCGGCCGGAGGGCACGGGGTGGCACCCTCCGGCCGGGCCGGGCGATAGGGGCGACCGGGCGCGGCCCGCGGGGGGAAGCGGCCGTACCGGCGCCATGGAGACATCGGACTCGGGACCGGCGACCCGCGTGTCGACGGGGCCGCCGGTCATGGTGCGAGCAGTCCGGGAACGCGACCGAGGTCGTCGCGCGACGGATCCGGCGCCACGGATCCGGGCTGAGCCAGGGAGAGTTGTAGACCTGATACTCCGTCAACGTCAATACATTGTAAGGAAGTTGACGGTCCGACAGATATATGCACAGGAATTGTGCCCGACTTGATCCACAAGCGGCACACGGTGAACACTCTTTTTCCACATCTCCCTTGACCCCTGCCTGTAACCATCGGTAACTTCCTCGTTGGCTACTGCCGCGTAACCAGAAAGCCCTTGCGTCTTCCGGGAGTTGTGAGGAGGCGTACGCGGCAGCCGCTGTCCGCGCCAGGACAACGCGCCACTGAAGCCCAACCCGCACCGATCAGCGCATGGGAGCAGACATGGCCTCGTCCCCGGACGTCACGTCGTCCGCCGACAACACCCCCGGGAGCCCGGTAAACGGTTCCGCAGAAAGACGCGGCCGGGTCCGGCTGCGCCGGGCCGCGGTGATGGCGGTGCCGGCCGCCGCGGTCGCCGCCGGACTGGCGATCCTGACCGCCGAGGGAGCCCTCGGTGTGCAGTTCGCGATCTCCGGCATGCCGTTCGTGGTCACCGCCGACAAGCTCGAAGGCGAGGGCTTCGCCCAGTTCGGCGGACTGGACAACATGATCGAGAACAGCCCCAACCAGGGCGACACCGGCGGCCAGGTACTGGTCGTCACCTCGGTCGTGAAGAACGGCAAGCTGACCAACCTCTGTCAGAGCGTCGACCTCGGCGGCATCCAGCTGGTGCTCACCGCCGGCGACGGGTCCACACCGGTGAGCGTGAAGAACCTCGCCATCGACTCCGACGACATCACGGGCAACGCCGAGTTCAACAACATCGAGATCGGCCGCGACTCCAGCACCTTCGACAAGGTGCCGATCAAGGGTCCCGAGGGTGTCTACGGCCAGCAGGCCGACTCGGTCGTCATCACCGACCTGTACCAGCACAACTACGCCGCCACCGCGGCCGTCTTCAAGCTGCCCAACCTGCACATGAGGTTCGGGACGGAGGGCTGCCCGAAGTGAGCCGGTTCCAGCGATCGCGGGACGCCTTCCGGCAGTGGAGGGGCCGTCGGCCGTTCGTGGGCGGCCTGCTGCTCGTCCTGGCCGGCGGCGAGATCCTGCTGACCATGAAGGCACCGCTCCCGGTCATCCTGCACGTCGGCATGCAGGGCCTGGCGGGTTACCTCCTGCCCACCCTGATGACGGTCTGCGGCCTGCTGATCCTCTTCAACCCGGCCCAGCGGCTGTTCTACTCCGTGATCGCCGTCCTGCTCTCGCTGGGCACCTGGCTCACGTCCAACATCGGCGGTTTCATGGTGGGCATCGTGCTGGGGGTCGTGGGCAGTTGCCTGACCTTCGGCTGGCTGCCGGACCAGGATCCGCGCGTGAGCCGCCGCAAGCGGCGCAAGGAGGCCCGTGCGGCGGCCACGCAGACACTGCGGCCGGGCACGCTGCCCGAGGCGGGGGAACCCGCCTGAGACAGGGGCGCTCGCACTGTTCGGATGTACGTCACCTCACCGGCGGGGCCGGGACGACCTGCTACGGCAGGCGCTCCCGGCCCCGCCGCTTCCGTTCGGCACCGGCTCGTCAGGGCTCGGCGGTTCCCTTCGGCGCCGGCCCGTCAAGGCTCGGCGCTTCCGTTCGGCACCGGCTCGGCGGGCCGTCGCGGGAGGCTCGGCCGGCGCTTCGGGACCGACGGGGACGGTTTCAGGACCGGTTCCCTCCAGGACGCCGGAACTTCTCCGCCGGTCCGGTAGTTTCTACATTGCTGTAGAGATGTAAGAGCCATAGACGAGCGTCAGGAGCACACATGGCCCTGTGGGACCGCATCAAGGAGTCCGCGTCGACGATGCAGACCCAGTTGGTGTCGAAGAAGAACGACCTGAAGAGCGGTGCCTTCCGGGACGCGAGCATGGCGATGTGCGCCCTGGTCGCGGCGGCGGACGGCACCATCGACCCCTCCGAGCGACAGCGCGTGGCCCAGCTGATCTCGGGCAACGAGGTGTTGCAGAACTTCCCCGCCGACGATCTGCGCCGCCGCTTCGAGGCCAACCTCGACAAGCTCACGACCGACTTCGCCTTCGGCAAGGTGAGCGTGCTCCAGGAGATCGCCAAGGCCAAGAAGAAGCCGGCCGAGGCGCGGGCCGTCATCCAGATCGGCATCGTCATCGGCGGAGCGGACGGCGACTTCGACAAGGACGAGCAGGCGGTCGTCCGCGAGGCCTGCTACACCCTCGATCTGCCGCCGCACGAGTTCGACCTCTGAGGAACCCGGTTCTTCCGCGTTTCCCCGTTGTCCGTACCTGGCCCGGCCGGGCCAGGTACGGACAACCGCTCCCCGACGGGCCCGCACCCCGCCCCGTCGGCGAGCGCGGGCGGCCGGTGCGGCCCGGCAAGATATTGACGATCAGTCAAACGACCTGCGGCTATGTCGTTTTCCGCTCGTTTCCGCTCGCACCCGGCCGACCCCACATCACAATGCGGCAGCGGGACTTCACACCATGTGGTTGTTTACTTGACTGTCAGCGGTCACACAGGGTTGGCTCCGAGCCAACGCCAGGTTTTCACCGGTGCCCCATCCCTACCGCACCGGCGGCGCTCGCCCCATCCTCTGCTCTGCCGCACAGCGAGGTGCAGCCCCCCATGAACACTCCCCTCCCCGCCCCAGCCGCCTCCAGATCCGCCCGCCCCGCCACCCCGACCGTCCCCACCGCACTGACCGCCCTGGCCGCCGTCTGCTGTCTCCTCCTCGCCGGCTGCTCCGGCGACGCCCCGTCCGGCTCGGACACCGACGCGGGCCGCTCGGGCGGCCGGTTCACGGTCACCCTGGTCACCCATGGCGCGGAGAGCGACGCCTTCTGGGAGCTGGTGCGCAAGGGCGCCGAGGCGGCGGCCGCCAAGGACGGCGTCGAGCTGACGTACGCGAGCGACGCCGACGCCGCCGGGCAGGCCGAACTGGTGCGGAGCGCGATCCGCGACAAGGTCGACGGCATCGCCGTGACGCTCGCCAAGCCGCAGGCGATGAAGGGGCCGGTGGCCGAGGCCGAGGCGGCCGGGATACCGGTGGTCGGACTCAACTCCGGTATCGACGCCTGGCAGTCGGCCGGACTCCTGGAGTACTTCGGCCAGGACGAGAGCGTCGCGGGCCGCGCCGTCGGCGAGAAGCTGGACGATCTCGGCGCGAAGCACGCCCTGTGCGTCATCCACGAGCGGGGCAACATCTCCCTGGAAGCACGCTGCGCGGGCGTGAAGAAGACGTTCGCCGGCCGGACCGACATGCTCTACGTCGACGGCACCGACATGGACGCGATGCGCACGGCCGTGACGGCGGCGCTGCGCCAGGAGCCCGACGTGGACGAAGTCATCACCAACGGGGCGCAGTTCGCGCTCGCCGCGGTGAAGTCGGCCGAGGAGGCGGGCAGCAGGGCCGAGGTCGCCACCTTCGACCTGAACAAGGACCTGGTCGGCGCGGTGCGCGACGGCAGTGTGCAGTTCGCCGTGGACCAACAGCCCTACCTTCAGGGCTATCTCGCCGTGGACGCGCTCTGGCTCTACCGGACGAACGGCAACCTCAGCGGCGGTGGGGTGGCCCCCGTGCTGACCGGTCCGGCCTTCGTCACGAAGACCAACGTCGCCGCGGTGTCCAGGTTCGCCGCCAACGGCACGCGCTGACGCACACGTCGCCCCGGCCACATCCCGAAGCTCCCTCCTCGTTCTCCCCCTCCCCCTCCCCCCCCGTTGATTCGCCCTAGGACGACTATGTCTCCACGGACAGGTGCCCGGCGCCGCCGTCTCGGCTCCATACGTCTCTCCCTGATCCTCCTGGCGCTGGTGCCCGGCGTCACGCTCACCGCGATGTGGGGCGTGACGACGATCCAGATGTTCTCGGAGGGGCTGCGGCTGCGCGCGCAGACCGAGTTGAGCCGCTCGACCGGTGCCATGGGCACCGAGGCGACGCTCGCGCTCCAGCAGGAGCGCAGCCTGTCGGCCGTGTGGCTGGCGACGCCCGACAGTTCCCGCGCGCCGCTCGACGCCGCGCGGAGGCGGACCGACGCGGCGGTCGCCAAACTGGTCGCGCGGGCGGACGACATCCAGCAGGCGCCCACCCGGGTGCGGGACCGGCTGTACTCGGTGGTCGCCTCCGTGAGCAGCCTGGAGTACTACCGGGGCCAGGTGGACGACCCGGCCGACATCACCGCCGCACAGGCGCTGGACCAGTACACGTCGATCATCGACGACCAGATCCACGCCTTCCGGGAGCTGTCGCAGGTCGACGACGGCGACCTCACCTCGCAGTCCGGACCGCTGGTCGCGCTGGAGCACGCGGCCGAACTGGTCTCCGAGGAGGATCTGCACCTCACCCTGGCCGGTCCGCGGCACCGCATGGACGAGAAGGCCTGGGCCGCGTTCGCGCAGACCGTGAACGCGCGCCGCTGGCTGGTGCAGGACCAGATCGTCCCCTCGCTCACCGGTTCGGCCAAGACGGAGACCGAGCGGATCCTGCAGAGCAAGGAGTGGCGGACGCTGGAGTCCGTCGAGGACCGGGTGCTGGCGGCCCGGACGGACCAGGCGGCGAACGGCGTCATCCCGCTGCCGGACGTGCAGAAGGAGTGGCGGGGGGCGCTCATCAAGGTCTCCGACGAGTACTCGGCGCTCATCCGGCAGCAGACCGCGTCGCTGCTCGGGCACAGCGGGGACGAGGCACGCTCGCTGCTGATCAAGGCCGGAGCGCTGAGCGCCGGCGGCCTCGTGGCGCTGCTGGTGTGCGTCGTGATGTCCTGGCGGATCACCCGTTCGCTGTCCCGGCGGCTGCGCGGGCTGCGGATGGCCACGCTGAGTCTGGCGCACGAGCGCCTCCCGGATGTGGTGGCGCGGCTCGACCGGGGCGAGACTGTCGACGTGGACTCGGCGACTCCGCCGCTCGACTACGGCGGTGACGAACTCGGCCAGGTGGCCAAGGCGTTCAACACGGCGCAGCGCACCGCCGTGCACACCGCCGTCGAACTCGCCGACACCCGGCGCGGCTTCCAGAAGGTCATCCTCGGGATCGCCCGGCAGAGCCAGAATCTGGTCAACCTCCAGCTCAGCAAGCTCGACGCGCTGGAGCGCACGCACCAGGACCCGGAGGTGCTCAAGGGCCTGTACGAACTGGACTCCACGGCCAGCCAGTTGCGCCGCTACGAGGAGAACCTCGTCATCATCAGCGGCGGCCGGCCCGGGCGCAGCTGGTCGGAGCCGGTGGCGCTGATCGACATCCTGCGCAGTGCGGTGGGCGAGGTCGCCGAGTACCGGCGGGTGGAGGTGCACACCGAGGAGGAGGTGTCCATCGCGCCGCCCGCCGTCGCCGACGTGATCCATCTGCTGGCCGAGCTGATCGACAACGCCACCTCCTACTCGCCGGCGCCGAGCCCGGTCGGCGTGCGGGCCACGCTGGTGGCCAAGGGGCTGGCGATCGAGGTCGAGGACCGTGGTCTCGGTCTGTCCGAGGAGGACTACGCCTCGTTCAACGCCCAGTTGGCCGTGGAACCGCAGTTCGACGTGGTGGCACTCGCCGACGACCTGCGGCTGGGCATGTTCGTGATCGCCCGCCTGGCCACACGGCACGGTATCGCCGTGACCCTGCGCTCCTCCCCGTACGGCGGGACGACCGCGATCGTCCTGGTGCCGCACGACGTGGTCGTACGGGAGACCCCCGGGGCGGAGCACCCGGTGACGGGGCCGTCCGCCCCGCCGGAGCAGGCCGTCCCCGCGGTGCCGGAGCGGACGCCTTCCGTACCGGGCACGCCGGGTTCCCTGCCCGAGCCGTCCCCTGAGGCACCCGAGGCATCCGCAGCCACGGCCACGGCCACGCCCGAATCCTCGGGCGCCCCCCGGGACCACCAGCCGCCGCTGCCGGTACGCCACCGCACCACGCCGCCGCCGGCCACGGTGGACGGCACTTCGGGTGGCACTTCGGGTGGCACGCCGGACGGCGCATCGGACGATCCCGCCCGCCCCCACGGCCTCACCCCGCTCCCCCGGCGGGTCCCCCAGACCAGCCTCGCCGTCGAGCTGCGCGAGGAGGCCGGAGCGGCGGCCGTGGAGGAGGACGGCTTCCTCGACGACTTCACCGCGGAGCGCGCCGCCGCCTCCCTGGCCGGCTTCCAGCGCGGCACGCTCCGGGCGCGCGACTTCGACGACGCGCCGCCCGGCCCGGAGTCCGACGACCCGCCGTCCGGGCCCGAGGAGGACGACCCGGCCGAGGCACCCGGCCCGCCGGTCGCCGCCCGTGCCCCCAAGACCCCGACCCCGACCGCCGACCGCCCGTGAAGGACACCCCGATGACACGCTCCCTCCCCGCCACGAACACCCAGCTCGACCAGCTGCTCACCGGTCTCGTGGACCGGGTCGCCGATGTGAACCAGGCCGTCGTGCTCTCCGAGGACGGGCTGGTGGTCAGCAAGTCCACCGGGTTCCCGCGCGAGGACGCCGAACGGCTGGCCGCGACCGCCTCCGGTCTGATGAGTCTCAGCAAGGGCGTCAGCATGGACTTCCGGGGCGGCCCGGTGCGCCAGGCGCTCATCGAGATGGCGCACAGCTATCTGATCCTCACCTCGGCCGGCCCGGGGGCGCATCTGGTCGTGCTGGCCGGCTCGAACGCGGACGTCGGCGTGGTGGCGTACCAGATGAACATGCTGGTGAAGAAGATCGGCGAGCACCTCAGCGCGGCGCCGCGGACCGGTGTCGGTCCGGCCGTCGGCACCCTCGGCGGGTGAGGTGAGCGGAGGCGACGAAGCGGGCCGGCTCGTCAGACCGTTCACCCTCACCGGTGGGCGGACCCGGCCCAGCCGCGCCGACTTCACGCTCATCACGACCGTGACCGCGGTGGACCCGCCGCCCGAGCGGGCCGTACGGCCGCAGCCGGAGCACACCCGGATCCTGCGGCTGTGCGCCCGGCCGGTCGCGGTGGCGGAGCTGGCGGCCCATCTCGACCTGCCGGTGAGCGTGGTCGTCATCATGCTCTGCGATCTGCTGGAGGCGGGCCTGATCACCGCCCGGCCGCCGCGTTCCTTCGCCGGCACACCGGACCTGGATCTGTTGCAGAAAGTGAGGGACGGCCTTGGCCGGATCTGATCGCACCGCCGAGGCGGTCGTGGCACCCGACGCGGTGAAGATCCTCATCGCCGGTGGCTTCGGCGTCGGCAAGACCACCATGGTCGGATCGGTCAGCGAGATCGCGCCGCTGCGCACGGAGGAGCCGCTGACCGTCGCCGGGCTGGACGTCGACGACCTGTTGGGCATCGAGCAGAAGCGGGCCACGACCGTGGCGCTGGACTTCGGGCGGATCACGATCAGCGACGACCTGGTGCTGTATCTCTTCGGCACACCCGGTCAGCAGCGGTTCTGGTTCATGTGGAACGACCTGGCCATCGGCGCTCTTGGGGCGGTGGTGCTGATCGACGTGCGCCGGCCGGAGTCCAGCTTCGCCGCGATCGACTTCTTCGAGCGCCGGCGGATCCCGTTCGTCGTCGCGGTCAACGGCTTCCACGGCCGGCATCCCTATCCGGCGGCGGAGATCAGGGAGTCGCTGGCGCTGCCGACGCACGTCCCGGTGCTGCTGTGCGACGCGCGGGAGCGGGCCTCGTGCCGGGACGTCCTGGTCGCGCTGATCGACCGGCTGATCGCGGATGTCGAGTTCCAGCCAAGCCCGACAAGCTGATTGACGCACTTCAGTCACACCCCTACCTTCTGATCGACCTTCCGAACCATGTTCGGCATTTCGGTCAAGCGTGTGCGCAGTCCTCCCTCCACGCCCCTCCCCCGGGCGCCCGCACCCCCGTTGGAGCACGCATGACTCCCCCTCCCCGCCCGCACCCCTCCCGCCGGCTCGTGCTCGGCATGGCCGCCGCCGCCCCGCTGGCCATGACCGGCACCCTGACGCTCGGCGCCGGGACCGCCCACGCGGCCGACTCTGCGTACGTGATGAGCTACTTCACCGAGTCCACCAACCTCGGTGACGGCACCGACTACGGCCTCCATCTGGCCGTCAGCACGGACGGGCTGCGCTGGACCCCGTTGAACCAGAACAACCCGGTCGTCACCCCCACCGAGGGCGCGCTGGGGCTGCGCGACCCGTTCATCCTGCACAAGCAGGACGGCACCTTCGTGGTGCTCGCCACCGACCTCAAGGGCACCGACTGGAGCTACAACAGCCAGTACATCCACGTCTGGAACTCCACCGACCTGCGCACCTTCACCGGCTACCACCGGCTGAAGCTGCACGACATGACGACCCACAGCTGGGCGCCGGAGGCCTTCTGGGACGCCGGGCGCGGCCAGTACGGGATCGTGTACTCGTCGGTGAACTCCAGCGGCCACAACGTGCTGATGGTCAACTACACCACCGACTTCGTGACGGCCTCGGCGCCCCAGGTCTTCTTCGACCCCGGGTACGACGTGATCGACGGCGACCTGGCCGTGGGTGTGAACGGCGTCAACTACCTCTACTTCAAGAAGAACCAGACGCTGGTCGGGGCACGCTCCACCTCCCTGGACCCGGGCAGCTTCACGGAGTTCAGCACGGGGGTCGCACACGGCGGCACCGAGGCGCCGACCCTGGTCAAGTCCCTGACCTCCGGCACCTGGTGGCTCTGGGGCGACACCTACACGCCGAACGGCGTCTTCTACGCCTGGCAGTCCACCGATCTCTCGGCGGGCAGCTGGACCGCGCTCGACCAGCGGACCTACACCCAGCCGGTCAACTCCAAGCACTGCGGCATCACGACGATCACCACGGCCCAGTACAACGACCTCGTCGCCCACTGGGGCGCGCCCACCTGGAACCGGCTCAAGTCGTACAACTAACCGGCCCGTTACGTCCGCCACTCCAACTACGCCGGCCGGATCGACGAGTACCCGGTCGAGCCGTACAAGGACTCCCTGTGGACGCTGGTGCCGGGCCTCGCGGACAGCTCCGGGGTGTCCTTCCGGTCGGTCAACTACCCGACCCGCTACCTGCGGCACTACGACTACCAGCTCCGGCTGGACGCCAACGACGGCACCTCGGCCTTCGCGGGCGACGCGACCTTCTACCGTACGGCGGGCCTGGCGGACGCGAGCTGGGCGTCGTTCCGCTCGTACAACAACCCGACCCGGTACCTCCGGCACTCCAACTACGTCCTGCGCATCGACCCGATCTCGACGGCCACGGACCAGCAGGACGCCACCTTCCAGGTCGGCCACTGACCCGCCCGCCGCGTCACAACCCGGCGAGCACCGGCAGGAGTTCGGCGGCCGCCGTCACATCGCCCGTCAGGGGGCGGTCGTCCGTGCCCCGAGGCAGGGCGGCCGCCGCCACGGCGAAGGCCGCGACCGGCGGCGGCGCGGGACGCAGTCGCAACGCCCGTACGGCGGTGACGAGTTCGCAGGCCAGGACGGTGACGTAGGCCTCCGCCGCGCGCAGTGCCTGGCGGGCGGCCTGGCCCGCGAAGCTGGCGGCCTCCTCCAGACCGCGGGAGAGGACGGCGTGCCCCGCCGAGGCGGGTGCCGTGCACGAACGCAGCTCCGCCAGCGCGGAGTTGGAGGTGTACTCCAGAATCATCGTGCCCGAACTGCTCGCGGGTCCGGCGGCGAGGAAGGCGGGCAGGCCGGTGAGCGCCGGGTCGCCCAGCGCGGCCAGCCGGGCGGCCGACAGTTGGGCGGTCTGGAGCAGCGCGAGGTTCGCCGCGTCCAGGGCGAGGCCCAGGGGCGCGGCGAAGAAGCCTCCGTGGTGGTAGGCCGCGGTGCCGTCGGGCGCGATGACGGGGTTCTCCGAAGGGCAGTTGGCCTCCACCTCGACGACCTCGCGCAGCCGCTCGGCGGCGTCCAGGGCACAGCCGTGGGCCTGCGGGAACGCCCGGAAGCCGAACGGGTCCTGAATCCGCAGGCCGGGCGCGGCGGGCACACCTGAGGCACCGGACGCGCCGGCCGCCCGGTCGTCGAGCCCGAGCAGCCGCCGTACCTCCCCGGCGGCCCGGGCCGCGCCGGGGTAGGGCCGCAGCGCGTGCACGGGCGCCGCGTACGCCTCCGCCGAGCCCGACACCGCGGCCAGCGAGAGCGCGGCGACCGCGTGCGTGGCCCGCAGCAGCATGTCCAGCTCGCACTGCGCGACCGCGGCCTGCGCCAGGGCGAGGGCATTGCTGCTGAGCAGCGCGAGCGCGTCACCGGGGAGCAGGGTGACCGGGGCGGGCAGGGCGGAAGGCGGGAGCGGGGAAACGGGCGCGACCGCCTCCGACGACACCGAGGCCCCCGTCAGAACCGTGAGCCCCGCGCCGATGTCCTTCCCGCCCCCGGCGCCCCGGCCACCCGTCGGCCGCACGTCCGCGACCGAGCCGTACGACTCGCCCTCGGACCGGTCCCTCGTCGCGGCACCGGCTCCCGCGGCGGCCGGCGCCGGACCGCTCCCGGTGACGGGCGGCCCGCCATGGGCCGAGGGCCGGTCACCAGGTGTCCAGGGCCGGTCGCCATGTGTCCAGGGCTCGTCGCCGCCCGTCCAGGGCCGTTCGCCGATGAGGGTGAGGCCCGTCTGGGCCAGGGCCGTGAGATCGCCGGTGCCCACGGCGCCGTACTCGTGGACCGCCGGGTGGACACCGAGGCGCAGGGCGTCGGTGAGGGCGTCGACGAAGGCCGGCTGGATGCCGGAGCCGCCGGCGAGGAACTGGTTGAGGCGGACGGCGAGCATCGCCCGGACCTGGCGGGCCGGAAGCAGCGCGCCGGCGCCGCCCGCGTGACTGCGCAGCAGGCGCAGGCCGTGCGCGCTCTCGTCGGCCGGGTCGACCGGCACGGAGCGGTGCGCGCCGACACCGGTGCCCCGGCCGTAGAGCCGGCCGCCGGCGGCGAGGCGCTCGGCGGCGCGCCAGGAGCGTACGGCCCGCTCGCGCGCCTCGGGGGCGACGACGGGCACGGCCGCACCGTCGGCGAGCGCGATCAGCTCGCCGACGGTGAGGGTGGTGCCGTTCAGGACGACCCGGCGCGGGCCGTCCGGTGTCCGTTCCAAGGGTGGTTCAGCGGCCGGGCCGTGATCAGTCCAGGCCCGCCGACTTCAGCCACGCCTTGGCGACGTCCAGCGGGTCCTTGCTCTCCAGCTGCACCTGGGAGTCCAGCTCGAGCAGGGTCTTCGTGTCGAGCTTGGCGGAGACGGCGTTGAGCGCGGCGACGCCCTCCGCGGAGAGCCCGCTCTTGTAGACCAGCGGGGTCACGTTCGCGAAACCGAAGAGGTTCTCCGGGTCCTGGAGAACGACGAACTTCTCCTTGGTGATGGTCGGGTCCGTGGTGAAGATGTCCGCCGCCTGCACGGTGTTCTTCTTCAGCGCGGCCTGGGTCAGCGGGCCGCCCGCGTCGAGCGCCTTGAAGGACTTGAACTTCAGCCCGTACACCGACTCCAGGCCGACCATGCCCTGCTGCCGGGTCTGGAACTCGGGCGAGCCGCCGAGGACCAGCTCGGGCGCGTGGTCCTTGAGGTCGGCGAGCGTCGACTCGGAGGTGAGGTTGTACTTCTTGGCGGTCTCCGCGTTGATCGTGACGGAGTCCTTGTCCTCGGCCGGCGACGACTCCAGCAGCGTCAGCTTGGGGTCGAGCTTGGCCTGCGCGGCCGCGTTCACGGTCGCGAGGGACTTCTGCTCGGCCTTGGCGTCGAGGTAGGCCAGCAGCGAGCCGTTGTACTCCGGCAGAACGGTGATGGAGCCGTTCTTGAGCAGGCCGTACGTGGTCTCCCGGCTGCCGATGTTCGGCTTGTAGGAGACCTTGACGCCCTTGGCCTTCAGGGCCTCGCCGTAGATGTCGGCGATCAGGATGCTCTCGGCGAAGTTGTTGGAGCCGACGACGACGGTTCCGCCGGACGCCTTGTCCCCGTCGAGGGGGTTGTCGGAGGTGTCGTCGGACGAGGAGGAACATCCCGTCAGCAGGACCGCGATCGCGGCGAGCGCGACGGACGCCGCGCCGGGGTGGTTCCTGAGGGACCTGGACCTGCTGCTGTGGGCGTTGGAAGTCACGGTTCCGTTCCGAGCTCTGGGGGGCGATGAGATGTCGAGGTGGAACTGTCTAGGGGACCTGTCGAGGCGGGTCCGACGGTTCGGCGGAACCGACGGACACGGAAACACTCTGGCCTGATCCAATCCACCCTGTTCTTGGTCAGTCAAGTGCGGACAGGTTGCCGATTGGGTTCGATTCGTGGTCACTTGTGTGTTGTTCAGCGGCCATTCCTGGAGAACCTGGGGGCGCTTCGTAATGGATTCTTGACGTAGGGCAACACTCGGGGCCGCACAAAGAAGCGATAGTGTCCCTTGAGTTGGCGTCAACCACAGCGGTGTGCGGGGGCCGCTTGGGTGCCGTTTCGTTCACGTTCGGCCACACGCGTGCAACCGCCACGCTCGCAAGACCCCCCTGAAGGAGGCCCGGTGTCCACGAAAGAGGTGGACGCGCCCGCCCGGTCGGCATCCTCGGCTCCGTCCGCACGACGGGGCCTGCGGGGATTCGCCGACCGATGGCCCTTCCAGCGCAAGCTGAACGCCCTCGTCGGCATCCCGCTGACGGTCATCGCCCTGCTGCTGACGTATCTGATCGTCGACCTGGTGCAGGAGTCCAACCGCGCCGAGTCCGCGGCCCAACTGGTGCGCGACAGTGCCCAGGTGGCGCAGCTCGTCGCCGAACTCCAGGACGAACACCAGCAGGCGATCCTGCTCTCGGTGCGCTACCAGGCGGCCTTCGACGGCGGCACGCCCTCCACCGACGCCTACCGGCAGGCACAGCTCGCGGTGGACGACCAGGTCCAGAAGGTGGTCGACACCTTCGACGACCGGCTGCCGGACACCGAGGCGCAGGCGCTGCGGGAGATCCAGGGCCTGGCCGGCCTGCGGAGCACGATCGAGCAGGGCTTCCTGCCCGCCGACAACATCGACCCGGCGTACTCGGGCGCGGCCAAGGCCCTCATCGACGGCCTCGGCCTGGACCGCAACTCCGGCCTGGCGACCACCTTCACCGGCAACCTGCTCGACTCGCTGCTGCGCGCCGACGCCGCGCACGGCGCCTACGAGACCGGTGTGTTCTCCGCGCGGACCGGCGACAGCAACGCGCTCATCGAGTTCACCGGCGCGGTCGGGGCGTACGAGGTGTACCAGTACCAGGCCGAGCGGTTCGCCCGGTTCGCCACCGAGTCGCAGAACGACCGGCTCGGCGGTATCGAGCACAACGCCTCGCAGGCCTCCATCAGCCAGCACTTCGCCGAGCTCTCCGTCGACCCGAGCGCGTTGCAGGCGGAGTCCCGGGCCGAGACCCGTACGGCGTTCCGCGCGGCCCTCGCCTCCTACCCCGAGTACAGCGCGCAGTCCGCGACCCGGCTGAAGATCACCACGGGGCTGATCGACGAGATCGCCGACCGGGCCGACGAGACCGCGACCAGCGCCGAGTGGCGCGCGGGTCTGCTGCTGAACCTGGCGCTGCTCTGCTTCGCCCTGTGGATCGCCTTCGCCATCATGGTCCGCCGCTCCGTGGTCCGGCCGGTGCTGGCGCTGACCGGCGCCGCGCAGGAGGTCGCCGACATCGCCGGGCGCGAGCTCGCCCGGGTGGCCGACGACGACGCCGAGGAGTCCGGGCCGCCGCAGCTGCGCGAGCTGCCGGTCACCGCGGACGACGAGATCGGTGAACTCGCCGAGGCCTTCAACAACGTGCAGACGACCGCGGCCGCGCTGCTGGAGCGCCAGGTGCTCAGCCGGCGCAACGTCGCCGAGATGTTCGGCAACGTCGGCCGCCGCGTCAGCAACCTGACCACGCGGCAGCTCGCCCTGATCGACGCGGTGGAGCGCGGCGAGACGGACCCGGCGCTGCTCGAACGCCTCTACTCCATCGACCACATCGCCGTCCGGCTGCGCCGCAACGCCGACAGCCTGATGCTGCTGGCCGGCATCCGCGAGACCGTCCTGGACTCCGGCCCGACCGCGCTCACCAACGTGGTGCGCGCCGCGCTCGGCCAGATCGAGGGCTTCCAGCGGGTGCAGCTGTACGCCGGCACCGAGGCCATGGTGGAGCCCGACATCATCGGCGACCTGACGCTGATGATCGCCGAACTGCTGGAGAACGCCGTGTCGTTCTCGCCCGAGGGCAGCACCGTCGAGGTGGCGGTGGACTCCGGGGACCACGGCGCGACGATCACCGTCGCCGACCACGGCCTGGGCATGAGCACCGAGCGCCTCGCCGAGGAGAACGCCCGGCTGGTGCGCCGTGAGCGGCTCGACGTGGTGCCGACGAAGGTGCTCGGCCTGTTCGTCGTCGGCGCCCTGGCCCGCCGCTGGGACATCGACGTCACCCTCGCCCGCACCCCGGGCGGCGGTGTGACGTCCGAGGTGACCATCCCGTCGGCCCTGCTGCTGACGCTGAGCGGAATGGGCGTACCGGCGGACGCGTCGGCCCCGGCCGCGCTGCCCGTCCCCTCGGCTCCGGCGGCCGGCCCGTCCCCCGCGTCCTCCGTGACGCCCGAGGCCGGTACGTCGTCCGCCGAGGAGTCGGTGGCGCTGCCGCGCCGGGTGCCGCGCCGCGACCAGCCGGCCACCGCGGAGAACGAGCCCCCCGAGAGCACGGAGAGCACCGAGAGCACGGAGAGCACCGGGACCACCGGGACCGCCCCGAGCGTGCCCGCCGACGGGACGGCCGACCAGGAGGGCGCGCCGCCGGTGACCCCGGCCGCCGAGCCCGAGCCGGAGCCCGCCCGCCGCGAGGTGACGTCCCTCGCGGATGCGACCAGGACCGTGTCCGGCGCGGGCACCCCGGGCCGTGCGGCACAGCCCGTGCGCTCCGGCGCCCCGGCCGTGCCGACGCCGCGCGCCAGCACCGAGGGCTCCTCGGCCCGCACCGGCGCCGAGGGCGCCCGGGCCGACGCCGACACCGGCGCGAGCACCGACACCGGCGCCACCGAGGTCACGGGTCACGCCCGCACCCCGGAGCCGGCCTCCCCCGGCCGCACCGCCGGACACCCGGCGCCGCTCGGCCGGACAGCGGAGCC
This sequence comes from Streptomyces phaeofaciens, assembly GCF_014648915.1. Classification (GTDB taxonomy): domain Bacteria; phylum Actinomycetota; class Actinomycetes; order Streptomycetales; family Streptomycetaceae; genus Streptomyces; species Streptomyces phaeofaciens. The sequence goes on from NZ_BMSA01000023.1 coordinate 64,706, forward strand.
CGCGTCACCGAACGGCGGCTCCCCGAACGGCGATGCCTTCGCCACGGGGAGCGACGGCGCCCGTCCGCTCCGCCGCCGGGTCCGCGGCGCCACCCTGCGGACCACCGTCGACGCCGCCCACCAGGCGGCCCGGCAGCCCGCCCGCCCCGCCGACGCGGACGCCGTGCGCAGCGCGCTGGAGGAGTTCGAGGAGGCCGTGGAGCGCGCCCACCGCGACTCCGGTGGCGACACGGGCGAGCACCCGTCCCCCGCGGGACACCACCGAACCGACGGCCCGAGCGGCCGGAGCGACCAACAGAACCAGCAGAACCAGCAAGACCAGAACCACCTTCCGGAAGGAGCCGAGCAGTGAGCACGTCGACAGGTGAGACTCCCTCGGGAGACGCCACGCCGACCGACCTGCGGGCCGCCGCAGCCGACTTCACGTGGCTGCTCAATCGTTTCGCCACCGAGACGGCGGGCGTCGTGGACGCGATCGCGGTGTCCTCCGACGGCCTGTTGATCGCCGTGTCGGAGCTGCGCGAGCACGCCGACTCCGAGCGGCTGGCCGCGATCGTCTCCGGCATCACCAGCCTCGCCGCGGGCGCCTCCGGCAACTACGGCCTGGGCGGTCTGAACAAGGTCATCATCGATCTGGAGGGCGGCCATGTGCTGGTCTCCGCGATCGGCAGCGGCGCCGTGCTCGGCGTGGTCACCGACAAGGAGGCCAAGCTGGGCAACATCGCCTACGAGATGACGGTGTTCGCCAACCGCGCCGGTACCGCGCTCAGCCCCCAGCTGGTGCTGGAACTGAAGAACAGCGTCGGCGCCACCAGGTCGCGCTGAGCGGCCGGCACCGTAGGAACCGCAGAGGAAGCGAACGACACCGATGGCGGACGGCCGCACTCCAGGCGGCGGGGGCGAAGACGGTTTCCCACCGGTCGGCCCCGCGTCCGCCGTACGGCCCTTCCTGGTCACGGCGGGCCGGGTGGCGGGCGCGGGCGAGGCGTCGTCCGGCCGGACGATGCCCGTCGAGACCCAGCTGGTGGCCACCACCGACGGGCTCGACGCCCTGGACGGGCTCTCCTTCGAGCGGCACGACATCGTGGCCGCATGCAGGCAACCGCAGTCGATCGCGGAGATCGCGGCCCGGCTGAAGCTGCACCTGAACGTGGTGCGGGTCCTCGCCGAGGACCTGCGGACGGCGGGGCAGCTGTCCGTGCACGTGCCCGACTCCGGCGTCACCCACGACGCGTCCGTACTGCGCAGGCTCATCGATGGCCTGCGGGCCATCCCCGACTCCCGGGGGGTACTCCGTGACTCCGACTGAACCGCTGGTCCGCTCCGGGACCGGCCAGGCCTCCGTGCGGCCTCCGCTGCCGGTGAAACTGGTGATCGCGGGCGGCTTCGGCGTGGGCAAGACCACCGCCGTCGGCTCGATCTCCGAGATCGAACCGCTCACCACCGAGGCCGCCATCACCGAGGTCGCCGCGGGTGTGGACGACCTCAGCCACACCCCGCGCAAGACCACGACGACCGTGGCGATGGACTTCGGCTGCATCACCATCGACCCGACCCTGAAGCTGTACCTGTTCGGCACACCCGGGCAGGAACGGTTCGGCTTCATGTGGGACGACATCGTGGAGGGCGCGGTCGGCGGGCTCGTCATCGTCGACACCCGCCGGCTCGACGACTGCTACGCGGCCGTGGACTACTTCGAGCACCGGCAGATCCCGTTCGCCGTCGCCGTCAACGCCTTCGACGGCCAGGTCGCGCACACGCTGGAGGAGGTCCGCTGGGCCCTCGACGTGTCCGACGGCGTCCCGCTGCTCGTCTTCGACGCCCGCGAACGCGGCTCGGTACGGGACGCGCTGCTCGTCGTCCTCGAACAGGCCCTGGCCCGTACGGCGGGCTAGGGGGCCTCTCCCCCAGGCCGTTGTCCGCCAGGTGGCCGGGCCGCGGCTCCCCGATCCGGAGGAGCCGCGGGTCCGGCAGCGCTAGTTGCTCCGCCGCACTCCCGCCGACACCGTCAACCGGCCCAGCGCCCAGAACAGGGCGAGGGTCGCGAGGGCGAGGGCGGCAACCAGGGTGGCGCCGCCGACGACCTTCTCGTAGTCGCGCTGGTAGAGGCCGTCGACGATGTAGCGGCCGAGGCCCCCGAGGCTGACGTACGCGGCGATGGTGGCCGTGGAGACGATCTGGATGGCCGCCGAGCGCAGGCCGCCGAGGATCATCGGGAGCGCCACCGGGAGTTCGACCCGCAGCAGGATCCCGGCCTCGTTCATGCCCATGCCGCGCGCGGCGTCCACCGGGGACGGGTCGACGGAGCGCATGGCCTCGTACGTCGTGACCAGGATCGGCGGGACGGCCAGGACGACCAGCGGGATCATCACCGGCAGCATGCCGAAGCCGATCAGCATGGTCATCAGCACCAGCAGACCGAAGGTCGGCAGCGCCCGCGCGGCGGTGGCGATCAGGGAGAGGGCGTTTCCGCCGCGCCCGTAGTGCCCGGTGACCAGGCCGACCGGCAGCCCGATCAGGGCGGCCAGGGCGAGCGCCTCCAGGGTGTAGCCGAGGTGCTCGCTCACCCGGGTGGGGATGCCGTCGTAGCCCTGCCAGTACGCGTCGTTGCTGAAGAACGCGTTGACGTAGTGGAGTACGTTCACCGGGCCGCAGCCTCCTTACGGCCGCGCCCCTGGCCGCGGCCGGCCGTGCCGCTCGGCATCCAGGGTGTCAGCAGGACGCGGACGCCCACCAGCAGGACGTCGGCGAGGATCGCCAGGACGGCCATGGTGAGCACGGCGTTCCAGGCGAGTTCGGGCCGGTTGTAGATGGTCGCGTCGTGGAGCAGGTTGCCGAGGGCGCCCTGGTTGCCGATCAGGGTGCCGACGCTGACCAGGCTGATGCTGGACACGGTCGCCACCCGCAGGCCCGCGATGATGGCGGGCACCGCGATCGGCAACTGGACCTGCGCGTAACGGCGTACGGGTCCGAAGCCCATGGCGGCCGCGGCGGCGAGGGTCTCCGGCGGGACCGAGCGGACGCCGTCGACGATCGCCGGCACGAGGACGACAAGGGTGTAGACGGTGAGCGGGATCATCACCGTGACCTCGGTCTGGCCCGTGTAGTCGATGAGGACGACGAAGAAGGCCAGCGAGGGGATGGCGTAGAGCACGGTCGTCACCCACAGGACGGGCGGGTACAGCCAGCGCAGCCGGACGCACAGCTGCGCCAGCGGGAGTGCGAGCACCAGCCCGCCCAGGACGGGCAGCAGGGCCTCGCGCAGATGCAGCCCGATCAGACCGGCCCAGCTGTGCTGGAGGTCGCTGGGGATGTCGAAGAAGCGGTTCACCGGGCAGCCTTCTGCACGGCCGCGAGGTCCGGCGCGCCGGCGAAACCGGTGGTCCCGGTGGTGTCGTTGGCGTGGGCGCCGCGGATGGCCTCGCCGATGGCCGCCTGGGAGACGACACCGGCGGCGCGGCCCTCGCCGTCGACGGCGACCGCCCAGCCGGTGGGCGAGAGCACGGCGCAGTCGAGCGCGGCCCGCAGCGAGTCCCGTCCGGCCGCGAACGGCCGTCCGCACGGCAGCAGTCGGCCGGTGTCGACCTGCCCGGCGGTCAGCGCGCCCGGCTCGCTCCAGCCCAGCGGCCTGCCGTCCAGGCCGGTGACCAGGAGGTAGGGCACGTCCTCGGTGGCGCGGGCGGCGATCTGCTCGGCGCTCGCGTCGACCGCGACGATCGGGGCGGTGAGCAGTTCCAGCCCGGCGGACGAGAAGAACGACAACCGCCGGATGCCCCGGTCGGCGCCGAGGAAGTCCTCGACGAACGCGTCGGCGGGGTTGGTGAGCAGCTCGGCCGGCGGCGCGAACTGGGCGAGCCGGCCGCCCGTGCGCAGGACGGCGACCATGGTGCCGAGCTTGACCGCCTCGTCGATGTCGTGCGTGACGAAGACGATCGTCTTGCCCAACTCGTCCTGGATGCGCAGGAGTTCGTCCTGGAGTCCCTTGCGGACGACGGGGTCGACGGCGGAGAAGGGCTCGTCCATCAGGAGCACCGGCGGATCGGACGCAAGGGCCCGTGCCACGCCGACGCGCTGCTGCTGACCGCCGGAGAGCTGGTAGGGGTAGCGCCTGGCGAGCGAGGCGTCGAGACCGACGCGCTCCATCAGCTCCCGGGCCCTGGCCCGCGCCCGGTCCTTGCTCCAGCCGAGCAGCCGGGGCACGGTGGCGATGTTGTCGACGATCGTGCGGTGCTGGAAGAGACCGGCGTTCTGGATGACGTACCCCATGGACCGGCGCAGGGTGTTGACCGGCTGCTGCCGGGTGTCCCTGCCGTCGATGGAGATGGTGCCCTCACTGGGCTCGACCATCCGGTTGATCATCCGCAGGGTGGTCGTCTTGCCGCATCCCGAGGGGCCGACGAGGACGGTGATCGCGCGGTCCGGTATCTCCAGGGAGAGCCGGTCGACCGCCACCGTGCCGTCCGGGTACCGCTTGGTGACTGAATCTATCCGTATCAAAACGCCGAACGCCCTTCGGGTCTGGCACTTTCCGCCCGTTCTCGACCATGTGAGTTCGAGTGCCGTTGCGGGGAGAGTCTAGACCGCTTGTGTTGCGGGGGTTTTGACGGGAGACCCGCGATCCGGGGAGGCCACCGCCTTTGCGCAGGCTGTGAGTCCGCTGATTCTCACCCTCCCCTCACCGACGGCACAGGGAGCCCCCAGAGAGGCGCCCGATCGTCACTGCCATGAACGAATCGAACGCGGGAGGCGTCGTCATGAAGACCCTCGCCCCGCCGCCCACCCCCGTCGAGGAGGACGGCGCCCGCGCCCGACGCCTGTTCACCGGCGCCCCGGACGACCCGCGCTGGGCCCGCCCGGCCCTGTGGGCGGTCCTCGTCCTCGCCACGGCCCTGTACGCCTGGAACCTCTCCTCCCTCACCGGCAACACCTTCTACGACGCGGCCGTCTACTCCGGCACCAAGAGCTGGAAGGCGTTCTTCTTCGGCGCGCTGGACGCGGGCAGCTTCATCACGGTCGACAAACCGCCGTTCGCCCTGTGGGTGATGGGCCTGTCCGCACGCGCCTTCGGGTACGGCACCTGGCAGTTGGCGCTGCCGATGGTCGCGGCGGGAACCGGTTCCGTCGCGCTTCTCCACCGGCTGGTCAAGCGCGACTTCGGCGCGGTGGCGGCGACGGTCTCCGCACTGGCGCTGACGCTCACCCCGATCACCGTCGCCATCACCCGGGACACCAACCCCGACCCCGTCCTGGTCCTCCTCATGCTGCTCGGCGCGGCCGCGCTGCTGAAGGCCGTCCGCACCGGCCGGGCGATGCCGCTGGTGTGGTCCGGTGTCGCCATCGGTTTCGCGTTCAACACGAAGATGATGCAGGCGTACGTCGTCCTGCCCGCGTTCTTCCTGGTGTACCTGTGGGCCGCGAACGCCTCGCCGGGCAGGCGCATCCGCAACCTCGCGGCCGGCACGGTCGCGCTGATCGTCTCCAGCGCCTGGTGGATGGTGGTCGTCGATCTGATCCCGGCCTCCTCCCGCCCCTACATCGGCGGCTCGACCGACAACACGGTCTGGGACCTGGTCATCGGCTACAACGGCTTCGGCCGTATCTTCGGGGCGAGTTCCTCGGCCGGCTCGCAGGGCAACGGCGCGAGCTTCGGCGGCGAGGCCGGCCTGTACCGGATGTTCAACGAGATCATGGGCGGTCAGATCTCCTGGCTGATCCCGTTCGCGCTGATCGCCCTGGCCGGCGGTCTGGTGCTGCGCGGCCGGGCCCCGCGCACCGACGCCAGGCGGGCGGCGCTCCTGCTCTGGGGCGGCTGGTTCGTCCTGCACTACCTGACCTTCGCCCTCGCCGAGGGCACCTTCCACCCGTACTACGTCACCGCCATGGCCCCCGGGATCGCGGCCCTGGCCGGGGCGGGCGGTGTCATGCTCCACCAGGCCTTCCGTGAGTCCGCGGCGACGGGGGTCCTCCCGCGCGAGCGAAGCCGGGGGTGGGGCTGGGTGCTGCCGGCCGCGGTCGCGGTGAGCTCTCTGTGGGCGGTCGTCCTGCTCCGGCGGGTCTCCGGCTCCGGCACGCCGTACACGGTCGCCGAGGTCGTGGCCGGGGTGGCGGGGGCCGCCTCGGTGATCGGGCTGCTGGTCGCCCGGTTCACCGGGAGGCAGCGGCTGACGGGCGTCGCGGCACTGGCGGCGGTCGTGGCCCTGCTGGCCGGTCCGGCCGCGTACTCCGCCTCGGCGGCGGCCTCGAGCACCAACGGCACCAACCCGACGGCCGGTCCGAACACGGGCGGGACGGGCGGAACGGGTGGCGGTGGCGGTGGCGCCGGTGGGCAGCAGCCGAGCGGCGGCCCGGGCACCGGCTCCGGGCGGACGGGCCAGGCGCCGTCCTCCGGCAACGGCAGCGACAGCGGCGGCGGGACCTCGTCCTCGTCCGAGTCGGACGGCGCGGCCACCGAGTCCGGCGACGAGGGTCGGACGGGCGGTGCCATGGGCGGCGGCACGGGCGGCGCCACGGGCGGCGGCACCCAGGTGTCGTCCGCGATGATCACGTACCTGAAGAAGAACCAGGACGGCGCCACCTGGCTGGTCGCGGTCGCCACCGACCAGACCGCGTCCTCGATCATCCTGGAGTCCGGTGAGCCGGTCATCTCGATGGGCGGCTGGTCCGGCACCGACGACGCGATGACCCTCGCCGGGCTCAAGAGCCTGGTGAAGTCCGGCAAGCTGCACTACATCGTCGTCGGCGACAGCGGCCGGGGCTCGACGAACTCCGAGATCTCCACCTGGGTCGAGGCGAACGGCACGGCAGTCTCCGACTACAGCGGGCTGTACCGCCTGGACGCCTCCGACGTGACCTGATCCCCGTGGGGAGAGGACACCCCCGGCCAGGCGCGGCCGGGGGTGTTCCGGTGTTCCGGAAGCGGTTACGCCGCGGCCGCCGACGCCGTCGGGAACCCCGGCGTCCGCAGCACCCGGCCCCCGGAGAGCACCGCGAACACCTCGCAGCCCTCCCGCGAGGCCGCCCACTCCACCCCCTCCGTGCCCAGCGCGAACGCGGCCGTGGCGACGGTGTCCGCGAGGGTGAGGTCCGGGGCGACGACGGTGAGGCTGTCGAGGCCGGTGGCCGGGTGGCCGGTGCGGCCGTCGAGGATGTGGTCACCGCGCTCGTAGCGTGCGGAGGTCGCGACAGCCGCGTCGGTGAGGCCGAGGACCGCGCAGAGCTTGTCGGCGGCCTCGGGGTGCCGTACGCCGACCCGCCAGGGGCCGCCCGCGACGACCACGTCACCGCCGGCGTTGAGGCAGAACCGGGTGAGCCCGGCCGCCGTCAGCAGCTCCGCCGCCCGCTGCACGGACCAGCCCTTGACGACGGCGCACGGGTCGAGGCCCCGGCCGGGCAGCCGTACGTCGAAGGCGCCGCCGGTGGCGAGCCGGTACTCCTCGCACAGGTCGAGCACCTCGGTGAGGTCGGCGCTCAGCTCGCCGGGGGACAGCTCGCCCCGGTCCAGCCGGGACACCTCGCTGCCCTCCTTGAACGGGCTGAACCGCTCGTCGACCTCCCGCAGCCACGCGAAGACGGCGTCCGCCCCCTGCGCGAACACCCGCGCGTCGTCGATGCCGCCGATGCCGGCGACGTCGTCGACGCGCAGCGAGACCGGGAAGCCCATGACGTGCTCGACCCTGTGCACGTCAGGCGCCCTTCGCGTCGATCGCCGCCTGGAGCGACTCCCGGTAGCCGTCGCTGGTGATCGTCGCGCCGGACACGGTGTCGATGTCCGCGCTCTGCGCCTCCAGCGTCTCGGCGATCAACGTCGGCACCGCCGCCGTGGTCTGCGGATGGTCCGGCTGCTTCAGCATCCTCACGGCCGTGATCGCGTCACCCTCGAAGGTGACCTCGACCTGGACGTCGCCCTTCTCGGTGTTCACGGTCGAGCCCGAGACCGTCTGCGAGGCGGCGGCGGAGGCGGACGCCGAGGGGGACGCGGAGGCGGCGGACGCCTGGGCGTCGATGGCCGCCTGGAGCGACTCCCGGTAGCCGTCGCTGGTGATCGTCGCGCCGGACACGGTGTCGATGTCCGCGCTCTGCGCCTCCAGCGTCTCCGCGATCAACGTCGGCACCGCCGCCGTCGTCTGCGGATGGTCCGGCTGCTTCAGGAACTTCACGGCCGTGATCCGGTCGCCGTCGTAGGTCACCTGGACCTGCACGTCGCCCTTCTCGGTGTGCACGGTCGTCCCGGTGAAGGTCGATCCGGCGGACGAGGTGCCGGCGGAGGACGTCGAGGCCGGTTCGGTGACGGTGGTGGACGTCGAACCGGTCGACGCCTCGTAGCGCCAGACGGGGATCAGGCCCACCACGGACAGGACCAGGACAGGTATGGCTCGCTTCACGATGTCTCTCTCATCCCGCCAGGCTGAAGCGTTCGAAGTGGATCTGCGGCCGCGGCACGCCCAGCTCGCGCAGGGTGGCGAGAACCGCGTTCATCATCGGCGGCGGCCCGCACAGGAAGACGTCCCGCTCGGTGATGTCCGGCACCAGCGCGGCCAGTTCCCGCGGCGCCAGCCGGTCCGGCACCGGCGGTCCGGTGACCAGGTGCAGCTCGGCGCCCTTGGCGAGGGCCAGCTCGCGCAGCTCGTCGTAGAGGACGGCGTCGCGTTCACCGGCCACGCGGTAGACGACCACGGCGTGCCCGTCGATCTCCTCCAGCAGCGCGCGGATCGGCGTGACGCCGACGCCGCCGGCGATGAGCAGGGACTCGGGGCGGGTGCGGTGCATCGCGGTGAAGGCGCCGTAGGGCCCCTCGGCGAAGACCCGGGTGCCGGGCCTGAGGTGGCGCAGGGAGGCGGAGCCCTCGCCGGCCGCCTTCGCGGTCAGCCGCAGCCGGGTGCCGTCGGGCGCCGCGGATAGCGAGAACGGGTTCGCCTGCCACCAGCGGTCCTTCGTCAGGAACCGCCACAGGAAGAACTGGCCGGCCCGGGCGGGCAGCCGGTCCAGGTCGCGGCCGGTGATGTACACCGAGACCACGTTGTCGGACTCGGGGACGACCGCTTCGACGCGCAGCTGGTGGCGCAGGTTCCGCCACAGGGGCAGGGCCAGCCGGCCGGTGAACAGCGCCGCGCCGGCCGCGATCCAGAGGGTGTACCAGTACGCGGTGGCGGCGGGCGACGCGGTGAAGGTCGTGCCGACCGCGACCTGGTGGGTGAAGGCCAGCACCACGGCGACGTAGGTGTACAGGTGGATGAAGTGCCAGGTCTCGTAGGCCAGCCGGCGGCGGGCCCAGCGGGCGGAGACGCCGCCGATGACGAGGATCAGCGCCATCGCGACGGTCGCGCGCAGCACACCCTCGACGGTCTCGGCGAGGTCGACGAGCTCGCTGACCGGGTTCATCGACGAGTCCGCCGAGGCGTCCGCGTAGCCGAAGGTGATGAACACCACATGCGCGACCAGCGTCCAGAGCAGGCCGAAGCCGGTCCAGCGGTGCCAGTTGGTCAGCCGGTCCATGCCGATCCGGCGGTCGAGCCAGGGCAGACGGGCGACCAGCAGCAGCTGGAACGCCATCAGCAGGGCCGCGTACAGCCCGGCGAACCGGCCGACGACGACGAGCGCGTTGGAGGCGAAGCCCGCCTGGACGGCGAAGAGGGTCACGACGGCGGCGTTCGCCGCCAGCAGGGCGTACAGGCCGGTGCGGGCCACGATTTTGGGACGTGCCGCCGTGGGGGGTACGGGAGGCGATTGGACGGTCGTCACGGAAGGAAACTCCTTGATCTGATCCTCAGGACACAGAGCTTCTCCGTGCTTTGCTGTCGTTTTCCTGTCGTACAACTTTCAAGAGCTTATCGATCTCCGCGCAGGCGAGACGGGGGTGCTGCGGCCAGGGTGGCGTGACGCAGTATGAGCGGGTGGAAAAAGTACGACTCCTCGTCGTGGACGACGACCCGCCGATCGCCGACCTCGTGGCGACGGTCGCCCGCTACGAGGGCTGGGACGCGGTGACCGCGAACTCGGGCGAGGAGGCGCTGCGCCGCGCCGTCGCGTTCCGTCCCGACATCGTGGTGCTCGACCTGATGCTGCCCGACATCGACGGATTCGGCGTGCTGGACCGGCTGCGGCAGTCCGGCACGATGGTGCCGGTGGTGTTCCTCACCGCGCGCGACGGGGTCGCCGACCGGGTGGCGGGGCTGACCCGCGGCGGCGACGACTACCTGGTGAAACCATTCGCCGTGGAGGAGTTGATGGCCCGGCTGCGGACCGTGCTGCGACGCAGCGCGGGCCCCGCCTTCCAGCGCTCGGTCCTCGGGGTCGCGGACCTCACCATGGACGAGGACACCCGCGAGGTGCGCCGCGCCGGGAAACTGCTGACGCTGACCCCGACCGAGTACGAGGTGCTGCGCTACCTGATGCGCAAGTCGCCGACCGTCCTCACCAAGGCGCAGATCCTCGATCACGTCTGGGAATACGGTTTCGGCGGCCGTTCCAACGTCGTCGAACTGGTCGTCAGCCGGCTGCGCCGCAAGCTCGACGCGACCGGCGACGGCCCGCTGATCCAGACGGTACGCGGCTTCGGATACGTGATCCGGCAGGCGTCCGAGTGATCGGCCGGCTGCGGCGGTCGTACCGCAGACTCCGGCTCGGCACCCGTCTCGCGCTGGGCCTCGGGGCGCTGTCCCTGGTGGTGTTCGCCGTGGTCGGCACGGCCCTGACGACCTACATGCGGGACTATCTGTCGGCGCAGCTCAACGACCAGCTGAAGCTCGCCCAGGTCGCCCAGTCCAAGAGCATCGCGGACTACGGCACGCTGACCGGCAAGAAGTACTACCGCTGGTACTACGCGGTGTACGACGTCAAGGACGGCACCCCCGTGCTGCGCGAGCCGGAGGACCCCGCGGACGTACCCGAGGACGTCGACGACCTCACCGCCCTCGCCCGGATGCAGACCGCCACGAACACCGAGGTGCTGAGCACCGAGGACCTGCGGGGCGAGGGCCTGTACCGGCTGCGCGCCTGCGAGGTCGAGCCCGGTGTGGTCCTGGTCAGCGGCGCGCCCCTGGACGACATCGAGGACACCGTACGGCAGCTGATCACGGTCCAGGTCGTCACGTTCGTGCTGGCGCTGCTGGCCCTGGTGGTGTTCGGGCGGGCGATGCTGCGGCGCGGCCTCCAGCCGCTGAGCGACATGGCGTACACCGCGCACGGCATCGCCTCGCACGACCTCTCCGAGTCGGCGTCCCGGCTCCCGCTGCGGGCGGAGGCGCCGGGCGGCGGCCCCGAGGTGGAGGAACTGCGCACGGCCTTCAACACGATGCTGGAGCACATCGACGCCTCCCTGGCCGTGCGCGCGGAGGCGGAGCAGCGGCTGCGGCGCTTCGTCGCGGACGCCTCGCACGAACTGCGCACCCCGTTGATGTCGGTACGCGGTTACGCGGACCTCTTCCAGTACGCGCCCGCCAACGCGCCCGGGGAGCGGGACAAGCACCTGGCCCGGCTGCGTGCGGAGGCCGCCCGCATGGGGGTCCTCCTCGACGACCTGCTGCTGCTCGCCCGGCTGGACGCGGCCGAGGTGGACGCCCCGCTGCGGATGGAGGACGCCGATCTGGTGGACCTGGTCGAGCAGGCGGCGGACGCGTTCCGGGCGAGCCACCACGGTCATCCGCTGACGGTGCTCCCGGGTCCGGCCTCGGTCCGGCTGCGCCTCGACCCGCACCGTGCCCGGCAGGTGCTGGACAACCTCCTCACCAACGCGGCCGTGCACACCCCGGCCGGCACCCCGGTCTCCGTCGGGGTCTCGGTGACCGCGGGCGCGGCCCGGGTGCGGGTCACCGACCGCGGCCCCGGGATACCGTCGGGCGACCGCGACCAGGTCTTCGACCGCTTCTACCGGGTCGACAAGGCCCGCAGCCGCGACCGCGGCGGCAGCGGTCTCGGCCTGTCCGTGGCCCGCTCCCTGGTCCGCGCCCACGGCGGCTCGCTGGACCTGGACGGCGGGCCGGGGGAGACCGTGTTCACGGTGACGCTGCCGCTGGGCGGCGGCGGGCGGTAGCCCCCTCGGCGTCGCCGCCGCCTCGGCCCCAGCCGCTGTCACCGCCCTGTCCGCCGTCTCGGCCCCAGCTGCCGGCGTCACCTCGCCCGCACCACCGCCACCCCCACCGGGATGACCGCCCCCGCGCACGGGCAGAACTCTCACAGCGCCACCGCACCCCGTCGCCCCTCCGCCCGCGCACCGTCGGCTTCCGGACACCGCGCCGTCACGCGAGGAGGGGAAGTTCCCTCGCGTTCCCCTCCTCCCCGCCCGGGAGCCTGATCCGTCACCGCTGCCGCGTGCGGACGTGACGTGGAAGGACGACGTGCGCCGTGTCCCTGCAGCCGCTCGACACCCCCGCCTCACCGCCCCCTCCTCCGCCCTCTCCCCCGTCCCCGCGCGCGGCCGCCCGCCGCCCGCTGCTGACGTCCACCACCGCCCGGCACGCCGTGAGCCTGCTCCCCCTGCTGTATCTCGGGGTGTGGGCGGCGGTGGACTGGCACGCCGTCCGGGACGGCACCGCCCGGCTGGCCACCGCGGACCCGTGGTGGCTGCTGGCCGGGCTCTTCTTCACCTACCTGGGCGCGGTCGCCGCGGCCTGTGTCCGCCAGGGCGCGATACCGGACCGGCTGCCGCCCGGCCTCCTGGTGGCCTCCCAGATCGCCGCGGGCGCCGCGAACCACGTCCTGCCCGCGAGCATCGGCGCCCACGCGGTCACCGTCCGCTTCCTCCAGCGCCAGGGCATCCCGCTCGCCCGCGCCACCGCGTCGATCGGCCTGTACTCCCTGGTCAGGGCGCTGGCGAAGACACCTCTGGTGCTCGTCTTCCTCTTCACGGCCCCCGTCGCCGCGCTCGTCCCGGACGACCGCGCCCTGCTGCTGGCCGCGGTGGGGATCGTCCTGGCCCCGTCGGCGGGCGCGCTGCTGGTCGCCGTCGTGCGCCCGCTGCGCGGCCCCGCCCTGGCATTCGTCCGCACGGCCCTCACCGACGCCCGCCGGCTGCACACCCGGCCCGGGCGGGTCATCCCCCTGTGGGGCGGAGCGTTCGCGGCTCCCCTGATCCAGGCCTGTGTGGTGGCGTCGGTGGGGAAGGCGCTCGGCCTTCCCCTGACCTGGCCCGAGCTGCTCTTCGCGTTCCTCGCGGCGAGCACCGCGGCCGGCGCCGTCCCGGCCCCGGGCGGCATCGGCCCGGTGGACGCCGCCCTGGTCCTCGCCCTGGCCGGCTACGGCGCCCCGCTCGCCCTCGCCACGGCCACCGTCATCGGCTACCGCACGCTGACGGTCTGGCTGCCGCTGCTGCCGGGAGTGCTGGTGCTGTCCGCGCTGGTGCAGCGCGAACACCTGTGAAGGTGAACCGGAACCGGCTCAGCTCTCGTCCGGCGCCAGCCGCAGCGACACACTGTTGATGCAGTAGCGCTGGTCGGTCGGGGTCGGGTACCCCTCCCCGGCGAAGACGTGCCCGAGGTGCGAGCCACAGCGTGCGCACCGCACCTCGGTGCGCACCATGCCGTGCGAGCGGTCGTCGATCAGCTCCACCGCGTCGGTGTCCTTCGGGTCGAAGAACGACGGCCAGCCGCAGTGGGACTCGAACTTGGTGTCGGAGGTGAACAGTTCGGCGCCACAGGCCCGGCAGGAGTAGACACCCCGGGTCTTGGTGTCGGTGTACTCACCGGTGAACGCGGGCTCCGTCCCGGCCTGCCGGAGGACGGCGTACTCGGCGGGCGTCAGCTCCGCACGCCACTGCTCGTCCGGCTTCTCGACGTCGTACGACATGAGCTTCAGCCCCTCACTGCGAAAGACGGTCCAGGATGCGCGGGCCCAGGTCGGTCACATCGCCCGCGCCCATGGTGAGAACCAGATCACCGGGCTTGGCCATTCCCGCGACGACGTCGGGCACCTCGCCCTTGTCGTGCACCGGCGTGACGTCCGCGCCGGCCGCCCGGGCGGCGTCGATGATCAGGGCGCTGGTGACTCCGGGGACCGGGTCCTCGCGGGCCGGGTAGATGTCGAGGACGACGGAGGCGTCGGCCAGCGTGAGGGACTCGCCCATCTCCTTGCCCAGCTCCTGGGTGCGGGAGAAGAGGTGCGGCTGGAAGACGACCAGGATGCGGGCGTCGCCGGCCGCCGAGCGCATGGCCTCCAGGTCGGCCGTCATCTCGGTGGGGTGGTGCGCGTAGGAGTCGATGACCTGGACCCCCGCCGCCTCGCCCTTGAGCTGGAGGCGGCGCTTGACGCCGGTGTAGGCGGCGAGCGCGGGCGCCAGTTCGGCGGCCGGGATGCCGAGGGCCACGCCGGCGGCCAGCGCGGCGACGGCGTTGTGCGCGTAGTGCCGGCCGGGCACGGACACCGTGAAGGTGATCTCCTGTCCGTCCATGAGGACGGTGACCAGGCTCTTCAGGCCCTGCGGGACGACGGACAGCACCCGCACGTCGGCGTCCTCGGACTCCCCGTACGTCACCACGCGCACGCCCTCAACACGGCGGGTCAGCTCCCGCGCGCCCGCGTGGTCGGCGTTGATCACCAGGGTGCCGCCGGGCACGATCTTCCCGGCGAACGTCTCGAAGGACTCGTAGATCTCGTCCATCGACGCGTAGTTGGCGTGGTGGTCCAGCTCCACGTTGAGGACGATCGCGACCTCGGGGGCGTACTTGTGGAAGCTGCGGTCCGATTCGTCCGCCTCGGCGACGAAGATCTCGCCGTCGCCGTGCAGCGCGTTGGAACCGGGCGCGTCCAGGTCGCCGCCGATGGCGTAGGACGGCCGGCGGCCCAGCTCGGACAGGGAGACGGCCAGCATGGAGGTGGTGGTGGTCTTGCCGTGCGTGCCGGCGACGGCGATCGCGCGCAGCCCGTCCATCAGCGCGGCCAGCGCGTCGGAGCGGTGGACGACCGGGACGCCCAGCTCGGCCGCGCGGGCCAGCTCGGGGTTGTCCTGCCGGATCGCCGAGGACACGACGACACAGCTCGCGTCGTCGGCCAGGTGCTCCGCCGCGTGCCCGATGTGCACGGTGGCGCCCAGCGCCCGCAGCGCGGCGGCCGTCTCCGACTCCTTGGCGTCACTGCCCGCCACCCGGGCCCCGCGCTGCGCGAGGATCTTGGCGATCCCCGACATGCCGGCGCCGCCGATGCCGATGAAGTGCGGTCGGTCCATGGCGGGGGGAAGGCCGGCTGCCATGCGTGATCTCCCAGTGGTGCGGTACGACGGTGAGGGCTCCACCTTAGGGGGCGGGGCGGGGCGGCCGACCAGCGGGCGCGGGACCGTACCGATGTGCGGGACCGTACCGATGCGCGGCTCCGCCACGCGCGGGCGCGGCCGGGCCCGCACGCGGCAAAGCCTGCCGGCTAGGCCTTGCTGTGCGAGAACAGCTTCAGGACGGGGACCCCGACCTTGTGCCGGGCCCGTGACGCCCAGTCCCGGTGGAAGAACTCCTCCACGTAGTGGGGATCGGTCAGGACGATGACCTCGTCGGCCCCCACCTCCTCCACCAGGGATCTCAGCGCGTCCAGCGGATGGTCCTCGACCAGCCGGCCGACCGCCTCGCTGCCGGCGACGTGCAGCGCCTGGAGGGAGACCTCCAGGGCTCTCTCACCGAACCCCTTCGCCTCTTCGCCCTCCGGCGTCCGCCGCTCGCGCGCGGCCTCGTCCAGCTCCCCGAGCGCCACGTCGTCGATGGCTCGCAGCAGCCGGTCGGCCTGGTCGCCGCGCGGCTGGAGCAGCACATGGAAGGAGACCTGCTCGTCCCCGTGCAAGGTGGTGACGAACTCCACGTCGGCGGACGTCAGGGCCTTCTCGATCATCAAAACGCTTGTGAACACCAGCGCCCCATTCTCCTGCGGAAACCATCCTTCCCCGTGCCAGCACGGGAACTGCGAGTCCTAGTCTGCCCATCGGAAGCTAACCGGAACGGCATATTCCGCCGTTTTCGGGACTGTGTGGGTGTCATACCCCCACTCCTGACCCCACCCGGCCGTTTCAGACCCTTCCGTACCTGCTGAAGAGGAATCCGTCCTCCTCCAGCAGGGACACCAGTGCGAACCGCCGCGGCACCGCGACCGACGGCCCGCCCGCGATGCGCTGCGCGTCCCCCGCGGTGAGCATCGGCGAGACCGTCAGACAGAGCTCGTCGAGCACCCCGGCGGCGACGAACTGCCCCAGCATCCGGGGGCCGCCCTCGGTCAGCAGCCGGGTGTGGCCCAGCCCGGCGAGGGCCTGTACGGCGCGTGCGGGCTCCACGCCCGGCCCGTCGCCGGCGACCACCACCGTGGCGCCCGCCTTCTCCGCGGCGGCCACTCGGTCGGGGGCGGCCGCGGCGCCGGTCAGCAGCAGGGTCGGCACCGGCGGCGAGGTGAAGAGCGGGAGCGAGAAGTCGAGGTCGAGGCTCGCGGTGACCACCGCGATCGCCGGGGCGGGCGCCTGCCCGGCCGCCTCCCGCCGCGCCGCGAACTCCGCACGCGCGCGTGCCGGGCGGTACCCCTCCTGCCGTACCGTTTCCGCGCCCACGACGACGACGTCGGCGAGCCCCCGCAGCGTGCCGAAGATCCGCATGTCGGTGGCGGTGGAGATGGGCTGGGAGCGCCCGTCGTGCTGGGCGGCGCCGTCGAGCGTGGAGACCATGTTGGCCCGCAGCCAGGGCCGCGGCTCCCCGGGCGCGGGCACGGGGTAGGCGTAGGCCTCGGCGAGTTCGTCGAGGCTCCACTCCCGATCGCCCGGGGTCGTCGCGGGTGTCTGGTCGGTCACAGGGAACAGCCGTCGCATGCCAGGCAGTCTGGCACGCGGATTAGCATGGGGAACCGTGTCGTCCTCCACCTCCGCTCCCGGCATCGATGCGATAGCCGACGCGGCCCCGCTGTCCCTGTGCGCCCGTGAGCCGTATGTCCCCGCGGACCGGCTGGTCGCCGAGATGGTGCCGCCGCCCCGCTTCGACTCGGTGCGCTTCAGCACGTACCTCCCGGACCCGAACCAGCCCAGCCAGACCGAGGCCGTAGGGGTCCTGGAGGGCTTCGCGGGCGGGCTCGGCGGGGCGCATGCCGTGGGTGCCGCCAAACGGGGGTTCTTCGGCTTCGGGAAGGCGAAGGCCGCCAAGGTCCCGGCCGGACCCCGCGGCGTCTACCTGGACGGCGGCTACGGCGTCGGCAAGACCCACCTGCTCGCCTCGCTCTGGCACGCCACCCCGGCCGAGCCCGCGCTCAAGGCGTTCGGCACGTTCGTGGAGCTGACCAACCTGGTCGGCGCCCTCGGCTTCCAGCAGACGGTGCGCACGCTCTCCGGGCACCGTCTGCTCTGCATCGACGAGTTCGAGCTGGACGACCCGGGCGACACCGTCCTGGTCTCCACGCTGCTCGGCAAGCTGGTCGAGGCCGGCGTCGCGCTCGCCGCCACCTCCAACACCCTGCCCGGCAAGCTGGGCGAGGGCCGGTTCGCGGCCGCCGACTTCCTGCGCGAGATCCAGGGGCTGTCGGCGCACTTCCGCGCCCTGCGCATCGACGGCGAGGACTACCGCCACCGCGGCCTGCCCGCCGCGCCGAAGCCGTACTCCGACGAACAGGTGACGAAGACGGCGTACGCCACGCCCGGCACCTCGCTGGACGACTTCCCGCATCTGCTGGAGCACCTCGCCAAGGTCCACCCCAGCCGCTACGGCGCGCTGACCGATGACCTGAAGGCGGTGTGTCTGACGGACGTGTGTCCGATTCCCGACCAGTCGACGGCCCTCCGGCTCGTCGTCCTGGCCGACCGGCTCTACGACCGCGAGGTCCCGGTGCTCGCCGCCGGCGTCCCCTTCGACCAGCTGTTCAGCGAGGAGATGCTGAACGGCGGCTACCGCAAGAAGTACTTCCGGGCCATCTCGCGACTCACCGCGCTGGCCCGTGACGCCCAGCGACTGGTCGACACCCCTTAAGGGTTCCACCAGGTCCCGGTCAAGGATCGGTTCGCGCCAGAAAACCCTCGCATTTGAGGCGCACTTCTTCCCGACACGCCGAGTTAACCCTGCAAACAACTTTGCAGGGTTAACGTGTTCTTGACCAGTCATTGACCAACCATTGGTCTGGACTAGACCTGCCCGCGGTGGCGCGAACTGCCTGGAGGGGGGCGCATGTTCCGAGGTACGACGGCCCGGGGCGTGGTGTCGCACCTCGCCGCCGTCCTGCTCGCACTCGCGTTCTTCGCACCCGCGTCCCCCTTCGCACATGCGCACACGGCGCGTCAGGTCGAGGCCAAGGCCCAGCCCGGATCCACACCCTCCGTCAAGGCGCTGCGCCACGAGCCCGTCACGGTCCGCGACTGCGACCTCCCCCACTCTCGAACGGCATCGAGCGGGGGGACCCCCACCGGCCCCGCCGGTCCGCTGCGCTCCCGCGACCGCCACCGCGCCACCGTCAGCGCCGCCCCGGCCCCCCAGGAACCCGAGCGCCCGCTGCTGGCGCTGGATCCCGCCGCCGACCACGAACCGGCCCGGCCGGCCGAACCCTACGACCGCACGTCGAGATGCGCGACGGACCACTCCCCGGCCGCGCTCCAGGTCTTCCGCTGCTGAACGGGCGGAGCAGAACAGCGGTTCCCCCACCTGTCCTGTGTTCCGCACGTCCGACGCGCCCCCACAGCGCGCCAGGAGGAGTCACCAGCATGCAGCCCCTCATCGACAACGCCCGTACGTTCGGACAGCGCCCTGAGGAGTTCGCCGAGCTGGCCGAAGGCCAGTCTCCGCAGGTCCTGTTCATCACCTGCTCCGATTCGCGGGTCGTCCCCGCCCTGATCACGGGCGCCCGCCCCGGCCAGCTCTTCGAGCTGCGCACCGCGGGCAACATCGTGCCCCCGTACGGCTCCGACCGTCCCACCGGCGAGGCCGCCACCATCGAGTACGCCGTCGAGGTCCTCGGCGTCCAGGACGTCGTGGTCTGCGGCCACTCGCACTGCGGTGCCGTCGGCGCGCTGGTGCGCGGCGACGACCTCGACGCCGTCCCCGCCGTCCGCGACTGGCTCGCGCACGCCGCGGACGAGCCGGGAAGCGCCGACCCGGACGATCCGGCGGTCGCCCTCGCCGTCCAGCACCACGTCCTCGCCCAGCTGCTCAGGCTGCGCTCCTACCCCTGCGTGGAGAAGCGGCTGGCGGACGGCCGGCTGCGGGTGCGCGGCTGGTACTACGAGGTCCACACCGGCGCCGTGCGCGAACACCGGGTGGACACGGACGCCTTCGAAGCCCTGTGAGCGCCCCGATGACCGACCCCACCGCCCCCGCGCGGCGAATAGCCCCGTTCCCCCACCTCAGGCAGGACTTCGCCGCCTCACTCGTCGTCTTCCTGGTCGCGCTCCCGCTGTGCGTGGGCGTGGCCGTGGCCTCCGGCGTGCCGGCCGAGCTGGGGCTCGTCACCGGCATCGTCGGCGGCATCGTCACCGGGCTGATGCGCGGCAGCAGCCTCCAGGTGTCCGGTCCGGCCGCCGGACTGACCGTGCTGGTCTTCGAGGCGGTGCGGGAGTTCGGCCTGCCCGCCCTCGGAGTGATCGTCCTCGCCACGGGCGTCCTCCAGATCGCGATGGGCGCCCTGCGGCTGGGGCGCTGGTTCCGCGCGATCTCGGTGTCCGTGGTCGAGGGCATGCTGGCCGGCATCGGCCTGGTGCTGATCGCCGGCCAGCTGTACTCGGTGGTCGGCGCCAAGGCGCCCGCGTCCGGTCCGGAGAAGATCGCCGGGCTGCCCCGGGCGCTCGTGGACGCGGCCGGGAACACCGCGACGCTGGCCTCGCTCGCGCTCGGCGCCGGCACCGTCGCCGTACTGGTGGGGTGGAAGCGGCTCCCGGCGAAGGTCCGTACCGTGCCCGGTCCGCTCGCCGCGGTGGGCCTGGCGACCCTCGCCGCGCTGCTGCTGGACCTGCCCGTGGCCACCGTCGAGGTGCGGGGCCTGCTCGGTTCGATCCAGCCGCCGTCCCTGTCCGCCTTCGGCGAGGCGGCGAACGTCGGACTGCTCGGCACGATCGTCGCGTTCACCCTGATCGCGTCCGCCGAGTCCCTGTTCAGCGCGGCGGCCGTGGACCGGCTGCACGACGGGCCCCGCACCGCCTACGACAAGGAGCTGGTCGCGCAGGGCGCGGGCAACGCGATCTGCGGGATGCTCGGCGCGCTGCCGATGACCGCGGTGATCGTGCGCAGCGCGGCCAACGTCCAGGCGGGCGCCCGCACCAAGGCGTCCCGCGTCCTGCATGGCGTGTGGCTGCTGCTGTTCGCGGCGCTGCTGCCCGGCGTGCTGGCCTACATCCCCCTCCCGGCGCTCGCGGGCGTCCTGGTCCACGCCGGCGCGAAGCTGGTCCCCGTACGGGCGCTCGCGTCCCTGTGGCGCGAGCACCGCGGCGAGGCGCTGATCCTGGTCGTCACGGCCGTGTCGATCGTCGCGGTCAGCATGTTCGAGGGCGTCCTCGTCGGCCTCGGGCTGGCGGTCGCCAAGACGGCCTGGGAGGCCTCGCACCTGCGGCTGGAGATCGTCGACAAGGGCGCCGGGCCCGTCCAGGCGTACCTGTCGGGCAACGCGACCTTCCTGCGGCTGCCGAAGATCCTCGACAGCCTGGAGTCCCTGCCGCAGGACCGGCCCGTCGAGCTGGACCTCTCGGGTCTGCACCACCTCGACCACGCCTGCCGTACGGCCCTGGAGACCTGGGCCGAACGGCACAGCGCGGCCGGCACCGAACCGGTGAAGGTCACGGCGGACAAGGCCTAGGGGCTCTGTGCCCGTCGTCCGGTGCGGGGGCCGGTTCGTCGCCCCGCACCAGGCGGCGGGCTTATCGTGGACAGGAGCGGACGGATCGGCCCTGAGGTCGAGGAGGTCGTCATGCTCCAGGAACTGCTGGGCGCGGCGCTGGCGGCGGGTGCCGTCGGCATCGTGTACGCCGGGGCGGCCGCACGGGTCGTCAAGCAGTACGAACGCGGCGTGGTCCTGCGGCTCGGCCGGCTGCGCGGAGAGGTCCGCTCGCCGGGGTTCACCATGGTGATCCCGGCCGTGGACAG
This sequence comes from Streptomyces phaeofaciens, assembly GCF_014648915.1. Lineage (GTDB taxonomy): Bacteria > Actinomycetota > Actinomycetes > Streptomycetales > Streptomycetaceae > Streptomyces > Streptomyces phaeofaciens. The sequence continues at coordinate 85,702 of NZ_BMSA01000023.1, forward strand.
GCTGCGCAAGGTCAACATGCAGATCGTGACGATGCCGATCCCGGCCCAGGAGGGCATCACCCGCGACAACGTGACCGTACGGGTCGACGCGGTCGTGTACTTCCGGGTGGTGGACGCGTCGGCCGCCGTCATCAACGTCGAGGACTACCGTTTCGCCGTCTCCCAGATGGCCCAGACCTCGCTGCGCTCGATCATCGGCAAGAGCGAGCTGGACGATCTGCTGTCGAACCGGGAGAAGCTCAACGAGGGCCTGGAGCTGATGATCGACAGTCCGGCGGTGGGCTGGGGCGTGCAGATCGACCGGGTCGAGATCAAGGACGTGTCGCTGCCGGAGTCCATGAAGCGGTCCATGGCCCGGCAGGCCGAGGCCGACCGGGAGCGCCGCGCGCGGATCATCAACGCGGACGCCGAACTCCAGGCGTCGAAGAAGCTCGCCGAGGCGGCGAAGGAGATGTCCGAGCAGCCCGCCGCGCTCCAGCTGCGGCTGCTCCAGACGGTGGTCGCGGTCGCCGCCGAGAAGAACTCCACCCTGGTGCTGCCGTTCCCGGTGGAGCTGCTGAGGTTCCTGGAGAAGGCCCAGCAGCAGCCCGCCCCGGGCGCCCCGCCGGCTCCCCCGCCGGCTCCCCCGCCGTCGCCGCTCGGCCTCGAGGAACGCCTCGCCGCCGCCGCGGAACCCCCGCCCGACCCCGAACCGCCGGCCCCGCCGCACCCGCCGGCTCCCCGGCACGAACCCCCCGGCGCTTCCCCGGACCTCGACCGGTGACACGTGCGTCGGGCGTGGTTCCCGGGGCGTGCGCGGAGTGATAGACACAGCGGGATCACAGTTCCTGTCCGCCAGCAGGAAGGTTCCCGCATGTCTTCGACACGCCGTCAGATCCTCGCCCGCACCGGTGCCCTGGGGGCGGGCATCGCCTTCACCGGCGCCCTCTCCGACCTCTTCGCGGGCACCGCCGCCGCGCAGGAGACCGGCCACGGCGGCTACGGCCCCCTCGTCCCCGACCCGGACGGCCTGCTCGACCTCCCCGAGGGCTTCCGCTACCGGGTGCTCTCCCGCGAGGGCGACCCGCTGCGCTCCGGGGAGGGCCCCGTCCCCTCGAACCACGACGGCATGGCGGCCCTCCCCGGCCGCCAGGGCCGTGTCCACCTGGTCCGCAACCACGAGAACCGCCCCACCGCACGGCACCCCGTCCCCACGATCGAGGGCCTGACCTACGACCCGGCGGGCAAGGGCGGCTGTACGGCGCTGACGCTCGACGCGCGGGGCCGGGTGCTGTCGGAGCGGGTCGCCGTCGCCGGTACGGCCGTCAACTGCGCGGGCGGACCCACCCCGTGGCACACCTGGCTGACCTGCGAGGAGACCGAGGACAGGGCCGGCACCAACGGGTACACGAAGGACCACGGCTTCATCTTCGAGGTCGATCCGGCCGACCCGCGCCGCACCGGCGCCGTCCCGCTGGCCGCGATGGGCCGCTTCCAGCACGAGGCGGTCGCCGTCGACCCGCACCTCGGCGTCGTCTACGAGACGGAGGACGCGTTCCTCGAACCGTTCGGCCTCTTCTACCGCTTCCTGCCGAAGAAGCCGCTGGGCGGGATCGGTTCGCTGCGCGCCGGCGGCCGGCTCCAGGCGATGCGGGTGCCCGGCGTACCGGACCTGTCGTCGATCCTGGAGACCGGCGCGGTCTTCGACGGCGTGGAGTGGGCCGACGTGCCGGACCCGCTCGCCGCCGGAACCCCCACCCGACTCCAGGACTACGGCCCGCGGGGCATCACGCACGCCCAGAAGCTGGAGGGCTGCTACTGGGGCGGGCGGTGCGTGTACTTCGTGTCGTCGTTCGCGCGCAGCGCGGACGGTTCGGCGGCCGACCACTTCGGCCAGGTCTGGCGCTACGACCCGGCGCGCCGGCGCCTCACGCTCGTCGTCGTCTTCGGCCCGGACACCGACGTCCAGCTGCCCGGCGAGTCCCCCGACAACATCTGCCTCGCCGCCGGGGGCGGCCTGATGGTGTGCGAGGACGGCAACGGCGCCCAGCACGTCTTCGGTGTCACCCGGCACGGCGAGGTCTATCCGATGGCCCGCGGCCGGCAGAACATCGGCACCCCGGCCGAACCGGAGTGGGGCGAGTTCGCCGGTGTCACCTTCTCCCCCGACGGCCGCACGATGTACGTCAACTGCTACACCCCCGGGACGACGTTCGCGGTGACGGGCCCCTGGCGCCGCTGACGGCGACCGGGGTGTACCGCCCGGCTTTCCGAAGGTGTCCCCCGCCCTGGCGCGCACGGACCCCGTGCGCGCCCGGGCGGGTGACACCTCCGGGGAGCCGGGCGGCATATCGTCATAAGTAACTCTTTTCGGATCCTAAGTTCGTACGGTGATCCCTCCCGTACGCCGTCTCGCCGCCCTCTGCGCCCTCGGAGCCCTCGGCGCCTCGCTCACCGCCTGCGGCACCTCCCCGGCACCGCACCCCGCCCGCCCGGCCCCCGCCGCCGCTTCCGCCACGCCCTCCCGGCCGCCGACGCTCGCCCCGGGCCCCGCCGGACTGACCCCCGTCTTCCGGCACGGGCCCCGTACGGCCGGGAGGACCGTCGCCCTCACCTTCGACGCCGACATGACGGCCGACCAGGGACCGCGGGCGGCGCGCGGCGAGCACTTCGACAACCCGGGGCTGATCGCGGCCCTGCGGACGCTGAGGGTGCCGGCCACCGTGTTCATGACCGGCCGGTGGGCCGAGGAGTACCCCGCCCAGGCCCGCGCCATCGGCCGCGACCCCCTGTTCGAGGTCGCCAACCACTCCTTCAGCCACTACGCCTTCACCGACGACTGCTACGGGCTGCCGACCGTCTCCGGGGACCGGATGCGGGCGGACGTGGAGCGGGCGTACACGGCGCTGCGCCGGGTGGGGGTGCCCGACGCGATGCCGTACTTCCGCTTCCCGGGCGGCTGCTACGACCGGCGGGCGCTGCGCGCGGTGAGCGCCACGGGTGTCACCGCCGTGCAGTGGGACGTGGTGAGCGGGGACGCCTTCGCCACGGACGCGGACGCCGTCGCCCAGGACGTGCTGGACGGGGTGCGGCCGGGCTCCGTGGTCGTCATGCACTGCACCCGCAGCGCCGCGCCGACGACCGAGCGGGCCGTGCGCGCGATCGTGCCGGAGCTGCGCCGGCGCGGGTACCGGTTCGTGAAGGTGTCCGAGCTGATCGGGGCGGCGAGCGGGCGCCGCTGAGCCCCGGGGCGTCCTCCTCGTACGCTGGACGCATGAACGACGACGTGTGCGGCCCGGTCGACGCGACCCGGCCGCCCCGGGCCGACGGACCGCCGTACGCGGAGTGCGTGCTGTGCCGGAAGCCGACGGAGTACCCGGAGTCGCACAAGGGGATCACCTTGTGCCCGGTGTGCGAGTGGCAGGAGGCCCAGCGCACCGCCTGCTCGGGGTGAGTGCCGGGAGGCGGGCGCGCCGCTCAGGGTGAGCGCCGGGAGGTGAGCGCGCAGGCCGCGCCCGTCGCGGCGGCCGTCAGCAGCGCCGCGGCCGCCGTCGCCAGGAGCGGCAGGTGGACGGTCGCCGTGTGCGAGCCGCCGACCAGGCCGCTGACCGCCGCGTGCGCCGGGGATCCCGTCACCACCAGCGCCAGCAGGGCCGCGAGGAGCGTCGCCGGGACCGCCCGGCCGGGTGAGCGCAGCACGGGCCAGGCGGTGAGCGCGCCGACGGCCGTGCCGAGCAGGGCGCAGGTCAGGCAGGCGAGCAGCCCGGCCGCGGTGCCTTCGAGCGCGGGCACCCGCTGCTGGTGGTCGGCGCCGACCGGGTCGCTGACGAGGGCGACCACCGCCGTCGACGCCGTTCCGAGGAGGGTCGCGGCGCCCAGGGCGACCAGGACGCAGGCCAGGTGCGCCCGCGCGGGCCCGGCCGCCGCCGCGACGACGGTGCGCGCCGCCGGGGGCTCGCCGGAGACACAGATCCGCACCAGCCAGGCGGCGACGGGCAGCAGCGCGGCGGCCGTGTAGCCGAGCGAGTCCAGCAGCGGCTGGCCGCCCTGCACACCGATGCCGAGGAGGACGGCGTAGAGCAGGAACGGCGGCAGCCAGCGCTGGGAGCGCAGGAGCAGGGCGCTCTGGTAGCGCAGGAGGGCGGTCATGGGCGGCCTTCGCGGTCGGCCGGACCCACGCCGACGACGTGCCACGGCGGGCTCGCGGTCAGCAGGGCGCGGAGCAGGACGTCGGATCGGGCGGCGGGGACGGTCAGACGGTGGGTGCGGTCGCCCGTCTCCTCGGCGGAGACGACCAGGCGCAGCGCCCCCTCGGGCAGCGGCGACGGGCCCCGCACCTCGACGACCGTGTGCGGCCCGTCGGCGCCGGCGGCCGGCTGCGGGACGCGGCGGTGCAGGGTGCCGTCGCGGACCGCGTACACGACGTCCGTCGTCCCGGCGAGGCGGCGGGGGTCGTGGTCGACGAAGACGACGGCGGTCCCCGCGGCGGTGCGCTCGGCGACCGCGCGTTCCAGTTCGGCGCGCGCGTCGGTGTCGAGGCCGGTCCAGGCCTCGTCCAGGATCAGCAACTCCGGTTCGGCGAGCAGCGCCTGGGCCACCGCCACCTTCTGGCTGCTGCCCTTGGACAGCCGGGTCATGGGGGTGCGGGCGTGGGTGCCGGCGCCGAAGCGCTCCAGCCAGTCGCCCGCCGCGCGCTCGGCGGCCGTACGGTCCAGGCCGTGGACGGCGGCGAGGTGGGTGAGGTAGCCGAGGGCGGTGAAGGGCAGGGCGGCGGGGAAGCGTTCGGGGACGTGGGCGGTGCGGGGGCGGCCGGTGACCCTGCCCTCGGTCGGGGCGTCGACGCGGGCCAGGAGGCGCAGCAGGGTGGACTTGCCGGTGCCGTTGGCGCCTTCGACCCGGATCAGGGTGGCGGGGTCCGCGGTGAGGTCCACCCCGCGCAGGACCCAGGGGCCGCGCAGGCCGTAGCGGCGGCCGACGCCCTCCAGCCGTAGCGCACCGTGCATGCGGACCGTCCTTTCACGCGCCCCGGGGAGCGGATCTTCCACCTGGCAGACTGGAGGACGTGACCAGTGATCCGGCCGTTCCCGGCGACAGCCCTTTCCGTTCCGGAACCTCCCCCCGCGACGAGGCCCCGCAGTTCGTCCTTCCCCTGGTGGTCCGTATCGAGCGGGCCGCCCCGCCCGCGCGCACGGACGCGCTGGAGACGGCCGCGCGGGCCGTGCTGACCCTCCTCGCCGACGAGCGGGCGCTGGGCGACGGCGAGTGGGCCGAGGCCGTGCACGACTGGCAGGACGCCCGGATCCGCAAGGTGGTCCGGCGGGCGCGCGGCGCGGAGTGGCGGCGGGCCGAGGCACTGCCCGGCATCACGGTCACCGGCAAGTCGGCGGAGGTACGGGTGTTCCCGCCCGTCCCGCTGGACGGCTGGCCGAAGGACCTGGCCAGGCTCCAGGTCTCCGGCACGGACCTCGACGACCCGGAGCCGCCGGTGGAGGCCGGCCCCTTGGCGCCGGTGATCTGGCTGAACCCCGATCTCGGCATGTCCGCCGGCAAGGCGATGGCCCAGGCGGGGCACGGCGCGCAGCTCGCCTGGTGGGAACTGCCCGAGGAGGAGCGCACCGCCTGGCGCGAGGCCGGTTTCCCGCTGGCCGTACGGACCGCCGCGGCCGACCGGTGGCGCGAGCTGACGGCGAGCGGGCTGCCCGTGGTCCGGGACGCGGGGTTCACGGAGATCGCGCCCGGCAGCTGCACGGTGGTCGCCGAGCATCCGGCCCTGCGCTGAGCGGGGCCGCCCGCGCCCAACCTCAAATGTTGCTCTGAAGGCGGGCCGAGGACGGTTCGGCGCAACCTCGCGGGGTCATACCCCCGTCACCACCGAGGGGGCACGGCACGAAGGAGGCGGGGGCCATGACACGACTGGGCACGGGCATCGGCTGGCGGCCGGAGATCGCGGACGCCGTGGAGCGGATGCCGGGCATCGACTGGGTCGAGGTCGTGGCGGAGAACACCTGCCCCGGACACCTCCCCGAGTCCCTGCAACGGCTCCTCGACCGCGGTGTCACCGTCGTCCCGCACGGGGTCTCGCTGGGACTCGGCGGCGCCGACCGGCCCGACGAGGGGCGGCTGGCCGCCCTCGCCGAGCGGGCCGAGGCGCTGGGCTCACCGCTGGTGACCGAACACATCGCGTTCGTCCGCGCGGGCGGCCCGCTGACCGCCTCGGCGCCGCTGGAGGCCGGGCACCTGCTGCCGGTGCCGCGCACCCGCGACGCCCTCGACGTGCTCTGCGAGAACGTGCGCATCGCGCAGGACGCCCTGCCCGTGCCGCTCGCCGTCGAGAACATCGCCGCCCTCGTCGCGTGGCCCGGCGAGGAGATGACGGAGGGCCAGTTCCTGTACGAGCTGGCCGACCGGACGGGCGTACGGCTGCTGATCGACGTGGCGAACCTGCACACCAACCACGTCAACCGCGGCGAGGACCCCGCCAAGGCGCTCGCCGAACTGCCCCTGGAGGCCCTCGCCTACGTCCATGTCGCGGGCGGCTTCGAACGGGACGGCGTCTGGCACGACAGCCACGCCCACCCGGTGCCGCGCCCGGTCCTCGACATCCTGGCCGACCTCGCCTCCCGGGTCTCCCCGCCCGGAGTGCTGCTGGAACGCGACGAGAACTTCCCCGAACCCGGCGAGCTGGAGCGGGAGCTGGGGGCGATCCGGGAGACGGTACGGGCCGCGGCGCCCGAGCGGCCGCACCGGACGCCGGAGCGCGGCCGGACTCCGGTGCCCGCCGCCGACGACGCCGCTCGCCAGCGGCTCGGGCTCGCGGAGGCCGCGCTGCTGTCCGCCCTGGTCGCGGGCACCCCGGCGCCGGAGGGCTTCGACCGGGTCCGCCTGGGCGTCCAGGCACGGGCCCTGGCGGCGAAGCGGGCGGACGTGGTGGCGAAGGTGGCGCCGGAGCTGCCGGTGATCCTCGGCGAGGGGTACCGGACGGCCTTCCTCGGTTACGCACAGGGCCACCCGATGCGCGGCGGCTACCGGCAGGACGCCCTGGACTTCGCGGAGTGGGTGCTGCGGAGCGGGCCGCCGCGGGAGAGCGGGGCCCGTCGGGAACTGCGGCGGTGGTGGCTGGACCGCTCGGGCCCGGCGCCGCGGCCGCGGTCGCGGCTGGCCCGGGTGGGGCGGTCGCTGACGCGGCGGTGACGGATCCGGCCAGGACCGTCCGACGACGCGGGGTCCGTCGGGTGACGGCGGCCGCGGTACCGGCCCCGCCTCGCCTTCGCCCATGAGTGAGGCCCTCCCGCCAGAGCGGGAGGGCCTCGTCGTCAGGTGATCAGAGAGTCTTGAGCAGACCCGTCAGCGATTCGGCCGAACCGGTGTCGCAGGACGCGACCACGACCAGCCGGCCCAGCTCCACGGCCTCGGGCCGCTTCGTGTAGGACCACCGGCGGCCCGCTTGCAGGACGATCCCCCAGAACTGCTCCCGTTCCTCCGCGTCGTCGGCCAGCACGGCCTGGGCGTGCTCGACGACGAGCACATGGTGATCCGCCTCCAGCCAGCCGAGGTCGCGCAGGCAGTCCGAGAACGCGTCCCAGTTCCAGCCGAAGTAGTCCGGCAGCCGCAGGCCGTCCCAGAACTGCTGGAACACGCCGTCCACGTCGGCCATCTCGCGTCCGTCGACACGGGCCACGTACGTCCTGCCCGGCACCGGGAGCAGTTCGCCGAGCGGCACACCGGACCCGTCGGACCCGTCCGGAACGACGTGTAGCCAGGGATGGATGCGCACTGCGGGACCTTTCTCCGTCGTCATCGCGCCCATGAGGGGCTCTCTCCGACGATGTATGTCTGGTAGTGGGTCGGAGTGTAATAGGACGAACCGTCGCTGCCGAACACCCAGCGTTCGCCACCGGGCTTGGGGTTCTGCGGGGACGGATAGGTCCCGTACTCCTGGTACGTGATGGGCTTTCCGGACGGGTCGTGCGTCGGGAGCTTGTAGCCGCCGTTCTTGGCGGTGTTCCCGAACGGCTCGGTCCACATCTTCGGACCGTGGAAACCGGGACCGCCCCAGTATCCGAGGTTGAACTCCTTCACATCCCTCAGGACCTGCATGGATTCGTCCGGAATGGCCTTGGGGACCCAGCCGTGCACCTTGGACACGTCACCCAGGGTCTTTCCGGTGGCGAACGGTGACGAGGGACTCGTCTTGGGCACGTCCGCCTTCTTCGCGCCTCCCTTCAGCAGTTTCCTCAGCAGTGAGCGGAAGGCCCCGGCGAGGCTGAAGACGCCGGCCACCTCCGCCGCGGCGTCGCCCGCGTCCCACGCCTTGGTGTTCTTGTCGACACCCTGCTTGGTGACGAGGTCGTCGTACTGCTTGGTGGCGCCGCTGCAGTCCTCGATCCAGCACCACGGACTCGCATGGGTGAGCGCCTCGCCGCCCGCGACCAGGTTGTGGCCGATGCCGCCGAGGAAGTCGGTGAAGCTGCCCTGTTCTTTGGGGTTCTCGGGTTCGACGTTGGTGTTGCAGCCGGGTTTGTAGGCGGGATAGGTGGCACTGCAGTCCACACCGCCGCCGCTGCTGCCGTAGTTGCCGCTGCCCCACGGGCCCGAACCGGAGCGCGACGACGTCCTGGAGGCGCGGGTACTGGAGGAGTCGCGGTAGCCGACGTGCGAGGCCGCGGCCAGGTAGCGGATGATCGCCCGGATGATCTTGACCAGGGCGAAGATCATCGAGAAGAACCACTTGCCGTCCGGATCGGCGAACGTCACCGGGTTGTTGTTGCTGTAGGAGTAGCCGTTGACCTGTTGCGGATCCTTCAGGTCCGCCACCGGGTCGGCGCTGACGAAGCGGCCGGTCGTCGGATCGTACTCGCGGGCACCGAGGTGGGTGAGGCCCGTCGGATCCTGCGTCCCGCCGACGAAGCCCTTGTCGCCGGTCCACTGAGCGGGCTGCGTGCCCCGTGTCTCCCCGAACGGCTGCGTGTGCCGCCGCGTGACCACCTGGGTGGCCGCGTCGATCTGCACGTTGGCGGTGCCGTTGTGGTCGGCGCTCGTCCAGGTCAGCGACCCCGCGGTGCGCACCGCGACCACGGTGCCGCCGTGGCTGTAGTAGCGGGTGGCCTCGACCTTGCCGGTGGCCTTGTCGTGCCGCAGCTCGGTCTCGCCGAGGTACAGCGTGGTACCCGTGGCGTCACGCCGGATCAGCCGCTTGCCGTCGGCGTCGTTGAGGAACGTCGTCCGGGTGCCGTTCGCCTCGGTCACCTCGGCGAGGTTGTTCTCCTGGCCCCATCGGAGACTCTGGGTCTTCCCCGCGATGGTCCGGGTCGTGGTGTTGCCGGACTCGTCGTAGCCGAAGCTCATGGCCGGGCGAGACGGGTCCGCGGGACTGGTGACCGTGGAGGCCAGCAGGTGCGGGCGGAGCTTGCCCCCGCTGGTGAGGTCGTACCCGTACGTGGTGGTCGCCGGGCCCGCCGTGGCCAGGTGGTCGGTGACCGTCTCGCGGTTGCCGGCGGAGTCGTACGTGAAGGACTTCCAGTACGGCGCGATCCCGCCGACGCCCGCCGTGGTGGGCTCCGTGGCGCAGTCGGTCCTGGCGGTCCACGCGCTCTTCAGGCGACGGTGCCCGTCGTAGGTGAAGCACTGCTTGTCACCCGCCGCGGTGGACCGGTCGTCGATCTCGACCGGGTTGCCGGCCGCGTCGTAGCGGTAGTACGTGTCCGCGTCCGTGCCGCTGTGGGACTCCGAGACGACCGTCTGCCGTGCCAGCCTCTTGGTGCCGTCCTCGTAGGAGGTGTTGACCTCCGTCCACTTGGCCGAGGAGGAGACGCCCAGCGTGAGGCGGATGCGCTCGCCGCCGGGCAGGTAGTCCGTGCCGCGCACGATGCCGGTCAGGCCCTGCTGGGTGGTCGGCAGGCGCTGGTCGTTGTAGCCGTAGGTGATCACCTCCTGGGCGAGACCGCCCATGGCGGGGATGGTGCGCTTCTGGAGCGTGCCGTCCAGGTTGTAGGCGTTGGTGAGGGTGTAGGTGCCGGTGCCGGCCACCGCGCCCTCGGTGGTGCTGACCGTGTACTGCTCCTTCAGCACCCGGTACAGGGGGTCGTACGCCGCGTTGGTGACGGCGTAGACCTTGCCGCTCTTGCCGCCCTCGTACCGGATGGACGAGGTGGGCCGGCCCAGCGCGACGGTGTCGTACGACCAGCGCGCCAGGTACGCGGAGTCGTCGATCGTCGGCACGCCGTTGACGAGCGGGATCCGGCCGGAGAGCCTGCCGGTCGGGCGGCCGAGCTCGTCGTAGGTGGTGCTCAGGATGTTGCCCCGGGCGTCCTGGGTGACGCCGACCCGGTCGAGCTCGTCGTACTCGGTGCGGTTCGTGCCCGTGTCGGGATCGGTCACCGCCGTGGTACGGCCGAGGAAGTCGTACTCGTACGACCAGGTGTTGCCGTCGCCGTCCTTGACCTCGGTGAGCTGGTCGGCCTTGTTGTAGGCGTAGGTGAAGCGGGCGTAGGAACCCGTCGCCCTGTCGCCGTCGTACTCCCGCTTCTCCGCGAGGCGGCCACGGCTGTCGACGAGTTCACGCACGGCGGAGGCACCGGCCGGTGGTTCGACCGTCGTGGCGTTGCCCTCGTACGTGGTGGTGGTCCGGGAGTGTTCCTTCTCTCGCACCAGGGTGATCTCGGCCGTGGGCCGTCCGGCTCCGTCGTAGACCTTCCGGGAACCGGCGGGAGCCGCGGTCAGCAGGGTGGCGAGCGTGCCCGACGGCGCTGTCGCGTCGATATAGTCGGCCGAGGTCTCCGCCTCCAGGCCCCGCGTGTCGTACTTCGTCTCGGTGATCACACGGCCTCCGCCCACGGCCGCGGGAGACTGCGTCTGCCGTGGACGCAGCAGGGCGTCGTAGATGGCATACGAGGTCAGGTAGCTGGTGCCGTCGTTGTTGAGCGACTTCGTCGCGACCCACGAGGCAGTCGTCCGGTTGATCTGGTACCGGAACGAGCGGCTCGGGGCGTCGCCGCCGGCCCGGTCGCGGTCGGCGAGCCAGACGTCCGTCAGCCGGCCGAGTCCGTCGTAGGCCATCTCGGTTCGCCGGTTGTTCGGGTCGACACTGGCCTTGTTGACGCCCCAGTCGGGGACCAGCTCGGTGGTGACAGCGTGCCCGCGGGCGTTCGTCTCCTTGGTGGCGGTCAGCGGACCGCCGGTCCCTGGGGTGTAGTCGGTGTGCTTGATACGGGTGCCCTTGGCGTCCCACTGGTCGGTGACCCGGCCGAGGGTGTCGTACTGGGCGGTGCGCACGGTCTGGAGCTGCGGGGTGCTCCCGCTGTAGCCGGTCACGCGCTGGGCGGTCGTCTCGTTGCCCCGGGTGGGGGCGGCGCCCCACGCCAGCCCGTCGAACGACGAGCGGACGTCGGAGATGACGTCGGTCGTCTTCGGATCATCGGAGCGGTTCGGCGTGGCGGCGCAGCCGACGGCGACCTTCTCCGCCCGCTTCACCGGTGTGAGCAGCCAAGTCGTGGTGTTCTTGACGTACTCGGTGCGGGTGCACTCCTTCAGCCCTCCGCCCTCTGTCTCCACGGTGAGCGGCAGGCCGCTCTGCGGGTCGTAGGTCGAGGCCGTGGTGGACGTGATCGGGGGACCGCCCGCGACGGGCGTCCGCTTGACCTCCTTGGCGGTGCGGGTCATGTGGGCCCGCACGGTCCCGTAGGAGTGAGTGACCGTGGCGGTGGTCTGCGACCACGGCGTGGTGATCGTGCCGGAGACCTCGGTCCCGGCGGTGCCGTTGTAGGTGATGGCCTCGCGCACCTGTCCGGCGTACTGCTCCTCGTCGTTCAGCGACGTCCCCTCGGAGTCGGTGACCGTCTCGGTGCGGGTGGAGCCGTCGAGCTGCTTGTCGCCGTGCATGCCCCGGTAGTAGAGGTTCGTCGCCCTGGAACGGACGCCTGCCGCCTCACCGGTGGTGGTGGTGACCTTCTGGTAGCCGCGCCAGATGCCCCAGGTGCGGTACTTGGCCTGGGTGATCGGCGACTGGTCGTCGTACGCCCAGGCCCCGCCCCCGTGGTACGTGTAGTCCGTCTGCTTCAGCGGTGCGCCGCCGGTCGGGTCGGACTCCGTGACCTGGGTGACGACGTACTTGTGGAACCAGTCGGTGCGGGGCTGCGGGTCGGTCCCCGGCGTGGGGTTGGACGGCGGGATCCACTTGACCGGGTAGCAGCGCTTGGTGTTCTTGTCGAGCGCTGAGGGAAGGTTGGTGTCCGCGACGCACTCGGGGTCCGAGTAGGTGGCGGTGAGGACGGAGCCGGTCTCCGACGTCACCGTACGCACCCGCCACTTGATGAACGGCGGTACGTCGTCGCCCGTCCGGTCGACCCGGTTGTGCAGCTGGACCCCGGCGAAGGTGATCGCCGGCAGGGAGACGGCCGTGCCCACCTTGCCCGTCTGCTGGATGGACTTCAGCCACAGCGCCGCGTTCGAACCGTCGCCCGGATCCGGGAAGGACTGGTCGAGCGTCCAGTGGTTGACGTCGCGGTAGTCGGTGTCCGCTCCGGTGCCGCTCCCCTTGTAGACCTGCGTGGTGACGCCGGTCAGGCGCTTGCGGGAGAAGAAGGACGGGGTCGGCTGGTCGGTGCAGACGGTGTCCTTCTTGCAGATCTGGTCGTAGGGGACGTCCGGCCAGGCGTTGCGGTTCGACGCGCTCAGCGTGGCACACGTCTCGCCGCCGCTCACCGGAACGCAGCGCTCGGCGACGGAGAACGTCACCCGGGCCGCGGCGGGCTGGGTGGAGGAGAAGACGGTGTCGGTTCGCTGGCCGTAGTCGATGCGCTTGAGCTGACCGCCGCGCACATACTCGACGCCGTTCCCGGTGGTGCCGTTCTTGGCGTAGTGGTTGAGCTCCTTGTCGTACCAGTACGTCATGACGTTGCCGTTCGGATCCACGACGTAGTCGAGGTTCCAGCGCCATGCCTGGGTCTTGGCACGCGCGGAGAAGCTCGTGCCCGCGTCGTAGCCGGGTTCGCCGGTGTCGTCACCGAAGACCGGCACCGTCCACACCGAGTTCGTCTCGGCCTTTCCGGTGGCCCAGCCGGGCAGCCGGTTCCTGCCGAAGACGTACTGGGTGCCGTCGGTGGTGGTGACGGTCCACTGCTCGCCGTCGTCGTCGCCGTTGGCGGCGCCCGTGGAACGCACCACGCGCTCGCCGTCGTCGCCCTGCAGCCGCCAGGTGTCGGTGGCCTTGTCCTTCAGCACGAGGGTGCTGGACTTGCCGTTCAGGACGATGGAGGCGTTGTCCTCCTTCCAGCACAGGTCGTACTTCTTGTCCTGGCCGTCGTCCTCGCAGGAACCGTAGGAGCGCTCGATGTAGGAGGTGGGCAGGTCGAAGCCCTCACCGATCCAGGACGCCTGGGCGCTGGTGGAGGAGGTACGGCCGTCGACGCTCTGGGCCGAGTAGCCGATCGACAGCGACGGCGACGGTCCGGCGGGGGCCGGCACGACGTCCAGGGGGTACGACCACGTGAAGTCGCCGTTGGACCCGCCCCCCGACCAGGTGGCCGACGGGGACAGCGCGGTGGCCTCGTAGGTGCCCTGGTCCGAGGAGGTGCCGGCCGAGGCCGCGAGGACCGTGAATCCGCCGCGGGCCTGGGCGGTGCCGGCCTTCGGGGTGGTCACCTCGCCGGTGAGGGTCTTGTCCGCCGTGTCGTTCGAGGACGCCACGGGCGTGGTGGCACGGCAGGCGGCCTTCTGCGGAGTCGTCAGGGCGCACGCCGGGAGCTGGACCAGCCGCAGCCGGGAGGCCCAGTTGCCGCTGTAGGCGTGGCCGAAGCCGCTGTAGTCCAGGGCCAGGGACAGTCCCGCCGGTCCGGACTTGCCGTCCGTGCGGCGGACGGTGAGCACGACACCGTCGATCCCCAGGGCGGCGGTCTTCGCGCGGTCGAGGAACCGCACCTCCGCCTTGGCCGGCGCGGGCGCGGTGGTGGTGGTTCCCGGCTTGCGGGCGGCACCGGTCTTCGCACGCCGCGGTTGGGCAAGGCTGACGGGCAGCCGGCCCGCCGTCGCCTCGGCCCGTGGCTCGGCCGGGACGGTGACGCTCGCCGCGTCCGTCGTCGGCCAGGCGACCGCGCGGGCGGCCCGGGTCCGGGTCCGCTCCGCGGCCGCCTTCGTCGGGTCGGTGGCCTTCTGGGAGCGGGGAGTGAACGTCCGTGCCTTGCCGAAGACCGGCTTCTGCGGGGCGCTGGGGTCGCGCTCGAACGCCTGGACGGGCGCCGCGCCCAGCAGGGTGGTGACGATGGCCGTGGTCAAGGGCAGGGCGACCGCCGCCACACGGCGGCGGCCTGCTCTGCTCCAGGACCATGAGGGCAGCACGAAGGGTGTGCTGGTCAAGGGGTCTCCGCGTTCTCGACAGCGGTGGTGAGCCGGCCGTGGGCCGCGCTCACCACCGCGTGTGGGTGGGGTGAAACCGTCCGGGCCGACGGCCCGTCAGCCGATGTCGATCGGCGGCTCGTCGACCGTCGCGAGCTGGGTGATCTCCGCCTCGGACAGGACGCCGGCGTAGACGCGCAGGTCGTCGAGTTGTCCGGTGAGACGGTTGCCCCACGCGCCGGTGTCGTGGCGCCGGGCCTGGCCGACCGTCAGGGGCTGGTCGGACTGGAAGATGCTCTTGACGACGACGCCGTCCTCCGCACCTTCCCGCACCCCCGCGAGGTACAGCTTCACGGACTGGTTCACGGAGTCGTACACGCCGACCACGTGGATCCAGTTGCCCGGCGGGTTGACCTGCTCCGAGGCGATGGTGGCCGCCGGCCCCTCGAGGACGTCGGTCTCGTAGGCGCCGAAGTTCCAGTCGCCCACCGCTTCACCGACCTCCTGCCGGTACCACAGGCGGAAAGCGTTGCGCTGCAGGCCCGGATGGGCGAAGACGGAGGGCGAGTGGGCGACGGTGGTGTCCTCCAGCCCCACAGCGTCCAGGTTGGCCCAGCCGGCCACGGTGAAGCTGCCGGATTCGTCGAGCATCACCGGGGCGGAGGCACCGCCGGTCTGGGTGATCGGCAGGTTCAGCACGGTACCGTGCGCCGGGTCGTCGGCGGGGGCGAAGCCGGCCCCGGCGCCCAGGGTGAGCGTGTTCCCGCGGCCGGACTGGTCGGGGGCCGTCGTGCCGGAGGCGCCGTCCATGGCCCAGTGCGCCAGCAGCGCGGGCTGGGGGTAACCCGTCTCCGGGTTCTCCATGTTGGCTTCGGACCACAGTTCGTCGGGGAACACGACGCGGTTCCACGCCTGTACGTGGTCCACGTCTCCCTGGAAGTAGCTGCTGGGGCTGCCGCTCGAGCCCTTCATCCGGCCGATCTCGAACGGTCCGGTGGCGCCCCACGGGGTGGTGAAGGCGGTCGACGCCTCCAGGCGGCCGTTGACGTACAGCCGGATCTCCTGGGCGTCACGGTCGTAGACGGCCAGCAGGTGCGTCCAGGCGCCGACGACTCCGGGGCGCGTCGCGATGGCACGCACCAGGCTGGAGCCGTCGGAGGTGTAGCGGTTGAAGATCCACCGGTCGTAGGAGCTGGAGTAGTAGAGCTGGAAGGCGCCGACCTGGGTACCGTTCTGGTTGGCGACCGTGCCGATCGTGTCGCGGGTGGTCAGCTTCGCCCACGCCGACACGGAGAAGCTGCCCGTCGTGTCGACGACCGGGCCCGCCGTGGCCGCGTACGCGCTCGTGCCGTTGAGGCGCATGCCGGAGTCCAGCCGCGCCTGCGGCAGCCAGGCCGCTCCGCCGCCCAGGGTCAGGGGATGGCTGCTGCCCACGGCGTTGTAGCCGGTGGCGTCCAGCTTCCACTCGCCGACCGGGTTCGACGCCTTGGCCACCTTGAAGAGGTAGTCCTTGGTCTCGCTGGGATTGCCCGCCGCGTCGAAGGTCTGCACCCGAAGGGTGTTGGTGAGGCGCTTGGTGGGCGTCACCTTGCGCTCGTAGGTCGCGGTGCCGGCGCTGAACTTCTTGCTCTCCACCAGGACGCCGTTGAGCCAGATGTCGTAGCGGCGCACATCGGCCGCCCCCGCGGCGATCCTGAACGTACCGGTCCGGCCGACACTTCCGGTCTCTGGCGAGGCGTCGCAGGTCGTCCCGGCGCACTCGGGATACTCCGTGGAGGTCACCGTGGGACGTGGCGGGGCGGCATTGTCGACCTTGAAGTGGCAGTAGCCGGACCACGGGCCGTACAGGTAGCTGGTCGTGCCCGACCACGTGTACCGGTACTGGGTGCGCGCCCGGAACTTGTACGTCGTGCCGCTGGTGAGCGTGGGTGTCGGATCCGAACCCGCGGTACCGCTGGCCGTCCAGGTGTCCGGGCTCAGGTTGACGGGGGTCGTGCCGGATCCGGCGTAGAGCTCGAAGTTGGGCCGCAGGCTCGCGTTCGCCCCGTCCGCCGACGTGGGCGTGGCCGTGACCCGCGGAGTGGTGTCCCGGATCAGCGCGGGGGCCGAGGACGCGGAGCACGCCACGTTCGGCTCGGACAGCTTCACCGCCGAGGGGGCGGCCGTCGGCGGGGAGACGTAGGTGATGGACAGCCGCGGCTTGCGGCTGGACGTCGCGCGCTCGTCCGCCGGGGACATGAACTGCTTCCACGCGATGGCGTCGGTGTCACTGGCCGTCAGGCCGAGGGTGGTCGTGGTCGACTTCGCCTTGGCCGTGTACGCGACCGCCGACGTCGCGTTGAACTCGATGTCCCCGTCGGGGCAGCTGGCGGAGAACCCCTTGGCGGCCGAGACCTTCGTGACGTGGGACCAGCCGGTCGGCGGGTTGCTCCAGGTCGTGGATCCGGAGATCGGGTTCGTCCGGTAGAGGTTGACGTCCCGCTTGTCGCAGTTGGCGGACCAGATCGCGTAGGCGGTGAACGTCGCGTCGAGGATCTTCTTGCCGGCCACGCGCCGGGTGTCGAACTGGAAGAGCGACTTGGCCTTCTTGTTGTCCACATAGGCGTCGTAGCCGACCCCCAGGGCGTGCGAGGTCTTCCAGAAGGAGGTCCCCGGCGAATTGGACCAGATCGTCGTCCAGCCCGTCAGCGTGGCGCTGACGGCGGGCGGGTCGATCACCACCGGGTAGGCGGTGTCCTCGGCGGTCAGGAAGGCGCGGTCGGGGATCACCGAGAGGGCGCCGCCCGCCAGGTCGACGTCCGCGACTGCGGTCCTGGCGCCGGGGTCGGGCAGCACGGCGTCCGCGGCGTCGCCGGGCCCGGCCGTGGCTCCCCCGGCCGTCGTACCGGTGGCGGTCGTGAGGGACGCGCGCTGCGCGGTGACCGCGGTCCGTGGGCCGGAGGCGGTGGCCGGGGCCGGCGCGGATCTTGGTTCCGTGGCGGAGTCCCACATCAACGCCGCGCTGCTGGAGAACACCGCGTGCCCGCCGGGATCGACCAGGGAGACGCTGCCGTTCTCCGCGGTGGTGACGGTCAGGCCCGTCGTGCGGACGGGGAAGCGGATCGCCGCCAGGGCGGGGTCGGCAGCCGCCTCCCGGGTGTGGACCACGAGGTTCTGGGTGAACCCGTCGGGACGGACCTGCACCACCAGGTCCACGTCGGGGCGGACCGACTCGTAGACGGCGAGGGAGCCGGTGACCTTCGGCACCGGCAGCGTCCACGGCGAACCGAGCTCGTACGTCCGGCCGTCGCGGGTGATGGTGGCCAGCGGGGCGGTACCGCCGCCGGACAGCACGACGTCCTGCGCCGCCCTGGGGACCACCCGGCCGTCCGCCCGGGTGACCAGCGAGGTGTCGACGGGCACCCAGTCACCGTCCTTGCGGACGCGTTCGGGTACGGGCGAGGACTCGACGGTGAAGGTGCCGTCGCTGTTGGCGAAGACCTGGTTCGTCTCGTTCGTCAGAGAGGGGACCTCCACCCGCCGCCCTGCCGACACGGCCCTCTCCGACGCCTTCTGCTCCGCCGACTTCGCGGGCAGGGTGTCGTCCTGCCAGAACGCCTTGCCCCGGGCCGCGTCGTCGGCCGGCACGCTCGAGGCGGCCTCGCGCGACTCCGCCGATCCGTTAGGTGTGCCGGCGGCCCAGGCATCGGAGAGCGTCGCGTTGAGAACGCCTCCCACAGCCAGCAGCGCCACCGCACTCGCCGCCACCCCCCGCACCGGTCTTCTCCGGTGCCTGCGTTGCGTCACTCTGTTCCACTCGCAATCTGAGAATTCGGTGAGAATCGAGTAAGAAGAGCGACTCTACGAGAGTGATCGTTTAGTGGTCCAGACCTCAACCTCCCCACCCGATGGGCATTCCTCCACCCATCCGAACAATCAGGCCAGTGATGCGCGGCACACAGGGGGCCGGGGCGCCATCGCCTGACGAAGCGTCGAACAGCACGCCCCGACCGATGACCCGAGGTCACAGGGTGTCAGGCGCGGCGGAACCATCCCGAATACCACCGTTTGCCCCCGTACGGTGGCTGGCGCGGCGGGCACAGTAATATGCCAATCCCGCACCCCGAACCACACGAGCGTGCGGTGCCATGCGCAGGAGGCACCATGCGACCCCGACCCCCGATCAAGGGCAGAGGCATCTTCACCGGCACCGGTCTCATCCTCGCGTGCCTGACCGCCACCCTCGCGGCCCTGGCGTACCCGATCTGGTCGTACGAGGACCGGTCGGGCACCGGGGCGGACGTGCTGAACGCCGAGACCGTGTCCACCCCGTACGGTCCGCTGTCCGCGCTCGACCGGGAGTTCGTCACCAAGGTCCGGCTGGCCGGGCTGTGGGAGCTGCCGGCCGGCCAGCAGGCCCAGGGCAAGGGCACCACGGAGGCCGTACGGACGGCGGGCCGGCACCTCGTCGAGGGGCACACCCTGCTGGACGCGCGGGTGCGCGACGTGGCGGCGAAGCTGGGGCTCGCCCTGCCGAACGAGCCCAACGACCAGCAGCGGGGCTGGCTCGCGGAGCTGAACGCGGCACAGGGCACGGAGTACGACTGGAAGTTCGCCAACATCCTGCGGCTCGCGCACGGCCGGGTGTTCTCCGTCGTCGCGCAGGTGCGGGCCGCCACCCGCAACTCACTGGTGCGCTCCCTCGCCGACGACGCCAACGCCACCGTCCTGGACCACATCCAGATCCTGGAGGCCACCGGGTACGTCGACTTCGACGCCCTGGCCCGGGAGATGGCGATGGCCGCCACCCCGCCGGTCACCCGCTCTCCCGGCCCGCCCGGCCCCGTCGGCGATCCCGGGACGGTCGTCCCGCTGTCCCCGTCACCGGTGCCGACCTACACGCTGCCGCCCGCCGCGGCGAGCCCGCCGTCCGCCCCCTGAACCGACGGAACCCACCGGAACGTCACATACCCACAACGCTCGGTCCGGATGGTGAACAAAGCATGGCGTTTCCCGGTGCTCTGGCATAGAAACACGGCATGTTCTGGGTCCTTCTCCTGGTGTTGGCATGGGGCGTCGCGGGGGCGGCGTGCACCCGGCTGTGTCTGGCCGCCGTCCGCGCGGCGGCCGTCGACCCGAACCCGGACCAGCGCCACGACCTGACGCTCTACGAGGCCGCGTTCCTGTCCGGCGGGCCCGGCAGGGTCGCCGAGCTGACCCTGGTCTCCATGGCCCGCCAGCAGCGGCTGCTGCTGGCCCACACCGGCTGGGCGACCGTCGTGGACCCGCGCGGGCGGGACGAGATGGAGCGGTCCGTCCTCGGGGCCATCGGGCCGGAGGGCCAGTCCCGGATCGCGCCGGTGCGGGCGGCCGCGGCGGCCGCGGACGCGGTGCGCGGCATCGCCGACCGGCTGGTCGGCGCGGGCCTCGCGGTGCCCGACGGGGCGCGGACGACGGTCGTGGCCGGGATGCGGCAGGTGCGCGGTGCCGCCCTGTTCGTCCTCGGGCTGGGGGCGGTGGCGCTGCTGATGCCGGGCACCCCGGACATGCCGCGCGGGCTCGTCGCCCTCTGGTTCGCGCTGCCGCTCGCGCTCACCCTGAGCTGCCTGGCGATCGCGCGGGTCGAGGTGCCGCCGTACGCGCGCTGGGCGTCCCCGGCAGGTCAGCGACTGCTGGGCGCGCTGGCCCGGCGGTCCGGCGGCACGGGCGGCGCGGCGGACGAGCGCACGTATCTGACCTCCGTCGCCGTCCTCGGGATACGCGCGGTCGGCGAACCGGAACTGCGGGCGGCCTTCGGCCACCGCGAGCCGTTCCTGCGGGACTGAGGGACGGGTCGGGCCCGACGCGGGCACGGCGGAGAACGCGCGGAGAACCGGCGAAGGCTCGGCCGCCGGACGGCCGGGGGTGCCGGGCCGTCCGAGGGGGCGCACAGGGGGCATTGGCGCCGACACCCGGGGGCGGTGCTTGCCTTCCCCCACGACCGAACGAAACATCCCTTTTGTCGCTGCCGCGCACCGAAGGGACTCGCCATGAGAGCTGCCGCCCTCTACTCGGCCACCGGAGCCCTGCTCCTGACCACCCTCTCCGCCGCCCCCGCGGGCGGTGTCCCGGACACCTTCGGGGCCCCCGCCGGCGTCGCGCTCGCCGCCGCGCGGGCCGCCGAGAAGGGGGTGGCCTTCGGGGCGTGCCCCGACACGCGGGACCTGCCGGCCGGGATGCAGTGCGGCACGGTCACCGTCCCGCTCGACTACGCGCGGCCGAACGGCCGGCAGATCACACTGACCGTCAGCCGGATGCGGGCCACCCACCGCGACCCCCACAACAGCAAGCGCCGGGTGCCCCGGCAGGGCTCCCTGGTCTTCAACCCCGGCGGTCCCGGCGGCTCCGGGCTGTACTTCCCCGTGATCGGGACGCTGCCGGAGTGGAAGCGCATCGGCGCCGCCTACGACCTCGTCGGCTACGACCCGCGCGGCGTCGGCCGCTCGGCGCCGCTGTCCTGCCAGGACCCCAAGCAGTTCTTCAAGGGGCCCTCGCCCGCGCCGGTCCACCCTTCCGCGTCGTACAAGCAGGAGCGCGTCGCCGAGGCGAAGGCGTACGCGCGTGGCTGCGCCCGGCGGGCGGGCAGCGCCCTGGCGCACTACAACTCGCTGAACAACGCCCGCGACCTGGACGTGCTGCGGGCCGCCCTGGGCGAGGAGAAGCTGACGTTCATGGGGGCGTCGTACGGCACCTACTTCGGAGCGGTGTACGCGACGCTGTTCCCCTCGCACGTGCGGCGGATGGTGTTCGACGCGGCGGTGAACCCGGCGCCGGAGAAGATCTGGTACCGCAACAACCTCGACCAGTCGGTGGCCTTCGAGAGCCGCTGGACCGACTTCCGGGAGTGGGTCGCCCGGCACGACCGGGTGTACGGCCTGGGCCGGACGGCGGACGCGGTACTGCGCAGCTACGAGCGGGCGCGCGCCCGGCTGGCCGCGGAGCCGGCCGGCGGGAAGGTCGGCCCCGGGCAGCTCCAGGGCGCGTTCCTCCAGGCCGGGTACTACGACGACGTCTGGCCGCACCGCGCGCGGGCGCTGTCGGAGTATCTGAAGGGCCACCCCGAGGAGCTGGTCGAGCAGGCCGGACCGGTCGCCGGGGCGGAGGCGGCGGCCGAGAACTCCACCGCGGTGTACACGGCGGTGGAGTGCAACGACGCGTCCTGGCCGACGGACTTCAGGACCTGGGACCGGGACAACACCCGGCTCGCGCGGGTGGCGCCGTTCGAGACGTGGGACAACGTGTGGGCGAACCTGCCGTGCGCGTACTGGCCGGCGCCCCGGCAGAAGCCGCTGGACGTGCGGACGGGTCCCGGTGAGCTGCCGGCGACGCTGATCCTGGCCGCCGAGCGGGACGCGGCCGCGCCCTACGACGGGGCGCTGGAGATGCACCGGCGGCTGACCGGCTCGGTGCTGGTGACCGAGCGGGACTCCGGTACCCACGGCATCGGGGGCGGGTCGAACCGGTGCGTCAACAGCCACCTCGACGCGTATCTGCTGGAGGGCCGGCTGCCGGTGCGGCGCGCGGCCTGCGCACCGCACACGGAGCCCCGCCCGGCCGACGGCTCGGCGGAGCCGGCGAACCGGACGGTCCGGCCCGCGCTCTGATCAGGCGAGGCCCGCGACCAGCTCCGCGACGTCCTTGCGGCGGCCGGTGTAGAACGGGACCTCCTCGCGGACGTGCATCCGGGCCTCGGAGGCACGCAGATGGCGCATGAGGTCGACGATGCGGTACAGCTCGTCGGCCTCGAACGCCAGGATCCACTCGTAGTCGCCCAGCGAGAACGAGGCGACCGTGTTGGCACGGACGTCCGGGTAGCCGCGGGCCATCTTGCCGTGGTCGGCGAGCATCCGGCGGCGGTCCTCGTCCGGCAGCAGGTACCAGTCGTAGGAGCGCACGAACGGGTACACGCTGACGTAGTCGCGGGGCGTCTCGTCGGCGAGGAACGCCGGGATGTGCGAGCGGTTGAACTCGGCGGGGCGGTGCAGCGCCATGTTCGACCAGACCGGCTCCAGGGCGCGGCCCAGCTTCGTCCGGCGGAAGAGGTTGTACGCCTCCTGAAGCTGGTCCGCGGTCTCGGCGTGCCACCAGATCATGACGTCGGCGTCGGCACGCAGCCCGGACACGTCGTACGTGCCGCGGATCGTCACGTCCTTCGCGGCGAGCTGGTCGAACAGCTCCTGGACCTCGTCGGCGTAACCCGTACGGTCCTCGGGAAGCACGTCCTTCAGCCGGAAGACGGACCACAGCGTGTAGCGGATGACCTCGTTGAGGTCCTTGGCCAGCTTGCCCTTGTTCGGGACCCTGCCGGACTCGGTGGTGGGGGCGTCGTCACTCATGGTTCTCATTCTCCCGCTCCCCCGTGCAGACTCTGCACCGGGTGGGCCGTGAGCTCCCGCACGGCGCTCAGGTCGCCGTCGATCTGGTCGACCGCCGCGTACGCGCTCGCGACGCAGGCCGGGATGCCGACACCGTCGTACGGGGCGCCGCAGACGGCGAGGGCGGGGAGCTTCGCGACGTGCTCGCGGATGCGGGCCACGCGCGCGTGGTGGCCGACCGGGTACTGGGGCAGGCCGTCCGTCCACCGGGTGACGCGGGTCTCCAGCGGGGTGGCGTCCAGGCCGGTGGCGGCACGCAGGTCGAACCGGGAGACGTCGACCAGCTCCTCGTCCGTCCGCTGGAGGATCTCCGTCTCGCCGTGCCGCCCGACGGAGGTGCGCAGCACCACCACGTCCGGGTTCTCGTCGGCGATCCAGCCCCACTTCTGGGAGGCGAACGTGGACGCCTTCACGGTGCGGCCGTCGACCGGCGGGACGAGGAAGCCGCTGCCCTCGGGCAGGGCGGTGCCGGAGCGGCGGTAGGCGAGGGTGACCAGGGCCATGGAGGCGTACTCGACGGCGCCCAGTTCGGCGGCGGCCGCCGGGGACTCGGCGGCCAGCAGCCGGGCGGCGACGGGCGCGGGGACGGCGACGACCACGGCGTCCGCGTGCAGCACGCGCTCCCCGGCGGTCACCCGCCAGCCGCCGTCCGCCTCCCGGCGCAGGCCGCTCACCTGCGTGCCCGTGCGGATCTCCGCGCCCCGCTCCTCGACGGACCGCGCGACCGCGAGCGGCAGGGAGCCCACACCGCCCTCGATGCCCATGAACACCGGGTCGGTCCGCTGGTGGGCGGCGGCCTTGGCCTGGATCTCGCGGACGCCCTCCGTCAGCGAGGTGTGCGTGCGCGCGGCCTCGAACAGCTGGGGGACGGCCGAGCGCATCGAGATGCGGTAGGCGTCCCCGGCGTACACACCGCCGAGGAGCGGCTCGACCAGGCGGTCGACGACCTCGCGGCCCAGGCGGGCCGCCACGTACTCCCCGACCGCCACGTCCTCGCCGGTCTCCGTGCGCGGCAGGTCCGCGTCGCGCCCGATGCGGGCGAGTCCCTCGTCGGAGAGCACGCCGCTCAGCGCGGCCGCCG
This sequence comes from Streptomyces phaeofaciens, assembly GCF_014648915.1. Lineage (GTDB taxonomy): Bacteria > Actinomycetota > Actinomycetes > Streptomycetales > Streptomycetaceae > Streptomyces > Streptomyces phaeofaciens. Next base: position 109,483 of record NZ_BMSA01000023.1, read on the forward strand.
TGCCGGGGACGCCCATGACATGGCCCTTGGGCATGGGGCGCAGGGCGCCGCGGGTCCAGATCGAGGCCGTCGCGGTGGCCGGCGGCGTCAGGCGGGTGCCGAGGCCCACCTCGCGCGCGAGGCCGACGGCCTCGGGGCGGCGGGCCAGCATCGACTCGGCGCCCAGATCGACCCGGACGCCCGCGATCTCGCCGGGCAGCAGCTTGCCGCCGACCCGGTCGGACGCCTCCAGCACGGTCACGCGCGCGCCGCGCGCCAGCAGCCGGTGGGCCGCCGCCAGCCCGGCGATCCCGGCTCCGATGACGACGACGTGCCGTCGCGTGCCCGTACCCGTTGCGCTCATGTCCCCCACTCTCTCAGACCGCACCGACGGTCCGGCCGGTGCCCCGTGGCCCCGCCGCGTCCCGACCGTGACCTGTTCGGAACCCTCGCACCCCAACATTCCGGCCCGGTCCGGCGTCGAAGTGTCGACGAAGTCAGCCGACACGACCCTCGGGGGGTACGCAGACATGCGCACACGACGTTCCGTACGACCGGTCCACACCCTGGCCGGAGTCCTGCTCGCGGCCGCCCTCGCGCTCACCGGTTGCAGTGGCGCGAACGACTCGGCCGGGAGCCAGGCCGCCGACAAGGCCGCCCCCGCCGCCGGCGACGACGGGGGCCGCGCCGAGGAGCAGGCCGGCGCCGTCCAGGAGGACAGCAAGCAGGGCTCGGGGGCGAGCGGTTCGAAGGCGACCTCGGCCCCGCAGCTCGCCGCGAGCAGCATCATCCGCACCGCCTCCCTGACCGTGCAGGTCAAGGACGTGCCGAAGGCCCTCGACGAGGCCCGCACGACCACCGAGAACGCGGGCGGCTACATCGGCGACGAGTCCACCACCCGCGACGAGGACGGCGCCGAACGCACCCGCGTCGTCCTGCGCGTGCCGGTGGAGCGGTACGACGACGTCCTCGCCGACCTCCAGGGCGCGGGCAAACTCCTGGCGCGCACGGCGAAGGCCCAGGACGTCACCGACCAGGTCGTCGACGTCGACAGCCGCATCAAGTCGCAGCAGGCCAGCGTCGCCCGGGTGCGCGAGCTGATGGACCGGGCCACCAAACTGAGCGACGTGGTCACCCTGGAGGGCGAGTTGAGCCGCCGGGAGGCGGACCTGGAGGCGCTGCTCTCCCAGCAGGCCTCCCTGAAGGACCGCACCAGCCTGGCGACCGTCACCCTGAACCTTCAGGAGAAGCCGGCCGATGAGGCCGCCGAGGACGAGGACCCCGGGTTCGTGGACGCGGTCGCGGGCGGCTGGGACGCGTTCGTGACGACGCTGCGCTGGATCGCCGTCGCGTTCGGCGCGGTGCTGCCGTTCCTCGCGGTGGCCGTGCTGCTGGTGCTGGCCTGGCTGCGGCTGCTGCGGGCGCGCCGCCGGACGGCCCCGGCGGGCGAGCCCGAGCAGGACTGAAGTGCCGGGCCCCCGTAGCGTGTTCGTATGAGCAAGCAGCGAATGGTCGTGATCGGCGGGGACGCCGCGGGCATGTCCGCGGCGTCCCGGGCCCGCCGGCTCAAGGGGCCCGAGGAGCTGGAGATCGTGGCCTTCGAACGCGGCCACTTCACGTCGTACTCGGCGTGCGGCATCCCGTACTGGGTCGGCGGTGACGTCGACGACCGGGACGCGCTGATCGCCCGGACGCCCGAGGAGCACCGGGCGCGCGGGATCGACCTGCGGCTGCGCACCGAGGTCACGGAGATCGACGTGGCGGGGCGGCGGGTACGCGCGCGTGGCCTCGATTCCGGGGCCGGATCCTCGTACTGGACGTCGTACGACAGCCTCGTCGTCGCGACCGGGGCCCGGCCGGTGCGGCCGCGGATGCCGGGGGCGGACGCCGAGGGCGTGCACGGGGTGCAGACGCTGGACGACGGCCAGGAGCTGCTCGACACGCTGACCCGCGCGCGGGGACGGCGTGCCGTGGTCGTCGGGGCGGGCTACATCGGCGTGGAGATGGCCGAGGCGCTCATCAACCGCGGCTTCGAGGTGACCGTCGTCAACCGGGGCAGCGAGCCGATGTCGACGCTCGATGCGGACATGGGCCGGCTGGTGCACCGGGCCATGGAGGGCCTGGGCATCACCATGGTGAACGACGCCGAGGTCACCGGCCTGCTCGCCGGCGGGGACGGGCGGGTGCGGGCGGTGGTGACCGAGGACGCCGAGTACCCGGCGGACGTGGTGGTCCTCGGTATCGGGGTCCGTCCGGAGACCGCGCTGGCGGAGGCGGCCGGTCTGCCGCTGGGCCCGCACGGCGGGCTGCTGACCGATCTGGGGATGCGGGTGCGCGGCCGTACGGACATCTGGGCGGGCGGCGACTGCGTGGAGGTCCTCGATCTGGTCTCCGGCCAGGAACGCCATGTTCCGCTGGGCACCCACGCCAACAAGCACGGGCAGGTCATCGGCACCAACATCGGCGGCGGCTACGCCACGTTCCCCGGCGTCGTCGGGACGGCCGTCAGCAAGGTCTGCGACCTGGAGATCGCCCGTACGGGACTGCGCGAGAAGGACGCGCGCAGGGCGGGGCTCCAGTACGAGACGGTGATCGTCGAGTCCACCAGCCGGGCCGGCTACTACCCGGGCGCCTCCCCCATGACCGTCAAGATGATCGCCGAACGCCGCACGGGCCGGCTGCTCGGCGTCCAGATCGTGGGCCGCGAGGGCGCGGGCAAACGCGTCGACATCGCGGCGGTGGCGCTGACGGCCGGGATGACGGTGGAGGGGATGACGGCCCTCGACCTGGGGTACGCCCCGCCGTTCAGTCCGGTGTGGGACCCGGTGCTGGTGGCCGCGCGGAAGGCGGCGGCGAAGGTGCAGAACTCCTGAACCGGCGCCGGGGCGGTTCCCCCGGGGGCGCGGGAGGCCGTGCGGCCGGCCCGCGCACTCCCGCGTCCGCCCCAGGGGGTGTCTCGTCGATCAGGCCGGATCCCGCGAGCCCGGCATGATCGGCGAGACACCCCCTAAGCGGTCCCGCTGAGCCGCGGCAGCGCGGAGACCGGCGCGGTGGTCGGCTGCTCGGCAGCCGGCTTCGCGTGCGCGGCCGGTGCCGGCCTGGAGCGCAGCCGGTGGCTGACGGCCTCGTCGAGCGTCACCGGCCGCTGGTGCTGCGCGGCGAGGCGCCCGGCCTCCTGGCCGAGCCGTGCCACGTCCTCCCAGGGCAGCCGGATCACCAGGGATATCTCCGCCTCCCCGTCGGGCGTGGCGTGCATGGGGGGAGTCACTCGGTCGTTCATCGTCTGTTCCTCACGTCGTCCCCGCGCCCCGCCTTCCCCGGGTCACGGGCGGTTGACGACTCATACGCGCGGTCCGCGGTGCGTGTTCACCGATTCACCGAACGGATCGGGGGCAGTACTTCCTTGTGGTCATCCCCGTCCATGACGTGAATCCGGTGCGCCGCACCCCCGTGGTCACCTACGCGCTGATCGCGGCGAACGTCCTCGTGTTCGTGTTCATGCCCGGCCTGTCCGGTTCCGTGGCCGGGGACAGCACGCTGGCCCAGACGTGCCATCTGCACGCGTTCCTGGAGCACTACGCCGCCGTTCCGCGCGAGCTGATCCACGATCAGCTGCCGCGGCTCGTCCCCACCGGAGGCGTCCGGGCCGGCGGCTGCCTGCTGGGCCCGCCGGGCTACGACAAGTCCCCGGTGCTGAGCGTGTTCACCGCCATGTTCCTGCACGGCGGCTGGCTGCACCTGCTGGGCAACATGCTGTTCCTGCTGATCTTCGGGAACAACATCGAGGACCGCATGGGCCACGTCCGCTTCGCGCTGTTCTACGTCGTCTGCGGCTACGCGGCGTCGTACGGCTTCGCCCTGCTGAACGCCGACTCGGCCGACCCGCTGATCGGGGCGTCGGGGGCGATCGCGGGCGTGCTGGGCGCCTACCTGGTGCTGTATCCGAGGGCCAGGGTCTGGGTCCTCGTCCCGTTCCTGGTGTTCCTGCCGCTCAGGCTGCCGGCCTGGCTGGTGCTCGGCTTCTGGTTCGTGCTCCAGGCGGTGTACTCCTCCGGCGAGGGCGTCTCCGACGCGGGGACCGTGGCGTACGCGGCGCACGTCGCGGGGTTCCTCGTGGGCATGCTGCTCGCCTGGCCGCTGAAGCCGGGCACACCCCCGCCGCCGGAGCCGCGCGGCCTGCTGTTCGGCAGACGGGCCCGGCCCCGGCACACCTGGTAGGTCAGCGGGCGGTGTGGGTGTGGACGTGGTCCACGAGCCGGGTGAGCGCGTCGGGGTCGGTGGAGGGCATCACGCCGTGGCCGAGGTTGAAGACATGGCCCTCCAGGCCGGCGGCCGACTCCAGGACCTCACGCGTCTTGGCCTCGACGGCCTCGGTCCCGGCGAACAGGACGGTCGGGTCGAGGTTGCCCTGGAGCGCCTTGCCGGGGCCGACCCGGCGGGCGGCCTCGTCGAGCGGGACGCGCCAGTCGACGCCGACGACGTCCGCGCCGGCCTCGCCCATCAGGGCGAGCAGCTCACCGGTGCCGACACCGAAGTGGATGCGCGGGACGCCGTACCCGGCGACGGCCTCGAAGACCTTGGCGGAGGCGGGCAGCACCGAGCGGCGGTAGTCCGCCGGGGCGAGGGCGCCGGCCCAGGAGTCGAAGAGCTGGACGGCGCTCGCGCCCGCTTCGATCTGCACCTTCAGGAAGGCCGCGGTGATCTCCGCGAGGCGGTCGAGCAGGTCGGCCCACAGGAGCGGGTCGCCGTACATCATCGCCTTGGCGTTCTCGTACGTGCGGGACGGGCCGCCCTCGACGAGGTAGCTCGCGAGGGTGAAAGGCGCGCCCGCGAAACCGATCAGCGGGGTGGCGCCCAGTTCGGCGGTGAGCAGGCCGATGGCCTCGGTGACGTACGAGACGTCCTCGGGGGTGAGGTCGCGCAGCTGCGCGAGGTCGGCGCGGGTGCGGATCGGGCGCTCGACGACCGGGCCGACGCCGGGCTTGATGTCGAGGTCGACACCGATGGCCTTGAGCGGGACCACGATGTCGCTGAAGTAGATCGCCGCGTCCACGCCGTGCCGGCGGACCGGCTGGAGGGTGATCTCGGTGACCAGCTCGGGCAGCATGCAGGACTGGAGCATCGGGATGCCCTCGCGGACCTTGCGGTACTCCGGCAGGGAGCGTCCGGCCTGGCGCATGAACCACACGGGCGTGTGCGGCACGGGCTCACGCCTGCACGCCTTCAGGAAGGCACTGTCGTACGTCGCTGTCGGCTGGTGGCCCGCGGGGCTCTCGTTCGCGCTCACATCGGCAAGTCTCCCACGCCGCCGCGGGCGTCCCGGCCGCCCCCCGCACGGCCCACGGCCCGCGCGCGTGTTCGCCCAGCGCGCAGCCGTCCGAGGTGCCCGCACGGGTGTCTTGCCCTGCGCGAGGCCCCGGTTCCCCTTAACCTTCCCCGCATGGCTGCGGCTCAGGGACGACTGTCGGACGGCGCTGGCGGGATGGACGAGGCGAACGAGGGGGACCGGGATGGGGGCAGGTCGGCGCCACTGCCCTTCCGGGCCGCCGTCGACGCCCTGAGGGCCGCGCGGCTGCGGCCACAGATCGAGATCGAGCCGGTGCCGGCTCCGAAGAAGCTCGCCCCGTTCGCGTACGCGCTGGAGGCGGCGGTCGTGGACGGCGAGCAGGAGCTGGCCGACGGGCGGCTGGTGCTGCTGCACGATCCCGCCGGGCACGACGCCTGGCACGGAACGTTCCGGCTGGTGACCCTGATCCGGGCCGAGCTGGAGCCGGAGATGGCCGCGGACCCGCTGCTGCCGGAGGTGTGCTGGTCCTGGCTGACCGGGGCGCTCCAGGCGCGCGGGCTGACGTACGGCGAGCCGAGCGGGACGGTCACCCGGGCCAGTTCGCACTACTTCGGCGGGCTGGCGGAACGCCCGGCCGCCTCGCAGATCGAGATCCGGGCCTCCTGGACGCCCCGCGAGGGGCTGGGCGGGGCACCGGACACGGGGGCGCACCTGGCGGCCTGGTGCGATCTGCTGGCGCAGGTGGCGGGACTGCCGCCGGCCGGCCCGGGGGACGCGTCGGTGGTGACGCTGCCGCAGCGGCGCGGACCGCAGTCGCGCTGAGGAAACCGGTTTCGAGCAAGGCGTCCAACCCGTTCGGCCGCCCAGATTGACCATCTCTTTGTCGATACGGCCACTTTCGATCCCGTACCGCACCCACCCAAACCGATTCGATCTTCGGATGATCGATCGCGTGTCCGAATTGCACGTATTGTTACTCACTAGATCGTGATCATTTTCTAAAGGACCCCGGGTTCGCTGCCGAAGACGACTGTGACCTTCAAAGCACGGTTCGTCCCGGCTTCATCCCCACGAGCCCCCCACGAGCCGGCCCGTCCCCCACCCCAGGAGGCCTGGTGTCCGTTCTCCTCGAGCAGCCCGCAAGCCTGGTCGCCTACCGCCCGAACAAGCCCACCGCCATGGTGGTCGTGGCCGACCCACGCGTCCGCTCCACCGTCACCCGTCATCTGTGGGCGCTCGGCGTGCGCGATGTCATCGAGGCCTCGTCCATCGCGGAGGCTCGTCCCCGCATCGGCAACCCCCGCGACATCTGCGTCGCCGACGTCCACCTGCCCGACGGCTCGGGCCTCACCCTGCTGTCCGAGACCCGCGCCGCGGGCTGGCCCAACGGCCTCGCCCTCTCCGCCGCCGACGACATCGGCGCCGTCCGCAACGCCCTCGCGGGCGGAGTGAAGGGCTATGTCGTCACCGGCACCCGCACCAACGTCGGGCTCCCCACCCGGCCCGGCGCCGCCCCCATCGGTTCGGCCGCCGCCCGTCTGCACCGCCGCCCCCCGGGTGCCCCGAGCCACCCGGGCGGCTACCGCGAGCTCTCCGGCCGTGAGGTCGAGGTGCTGCGGCTGGTGGCGGAGGGCCAGTCCAACAAGGCGATCGGCGTCTCGATGGGACTGTCCGCGCTGACCGTCAAGAGCCACCTGGCCCGCATCGCCCGCAAGCTCGGCACGGGCGACCGCGCCGGAATGGTGGCGGTCGCCCTGCGGACCGGCATCATCCACTGAGCGCACTCCGAGCACCCGGGAGCGCACTCCGAGCACGCCCCCGACCGCCCGCGAACACGCCCGAGCACCGTCCGAGAACACGCCCGAGCACCGTCCGAGAACGCCCGACACCGTCCGACAACATCCGGCACATCCGAGAAAGCGGTTACCGATCGCTGTCGCCGATCACACCGCTCTGACTGGTTTACGACCCCGAGGCGCCCGTCGACGGAACGTTCCGTCGGCGGGCGCCGTCCATACACGGATACCCTTGACAGGTGACCGACGCCCAAGAAACCGCAGCAGCCAGTTCACTGCGAACCACCGGAGGCGCCCCTCCGGACGACGGCGGATCAACTGCTTCTTCTGTTTCCGGGGCGCCGACACCTCTGCTCGAACCGCGCGAGGGCATCCCTCCCGTCGTCGCGGACGAGGCCGCCCTCGCCGAGGTGATCGCCGCGTTCGCCGCCGGCTCCGGCCCCGTCGCGGTGGACGCCGAGCGCGCCTCCGGCTACCGCTACGGCCAGCGCGCCTACCTGGTGCAGCTGCGCCGCGAGGGCGCCGGCAGCGCGCTGATCGACCCCGTGGCCTGCCCCGATCTGTCCGGACTCGGCGAGGCCCTGTCCGGCGTCGAGTGGGTGCTGCACGCGGCCACCCAGGACCTGCCCTGTCTGCGCGAGATAGGCATGGTGCCGACGCGGCTCTTCGACACCGAGCTGGCCGGACGGCTGGCCGGTTTCCCGCGGGTCGGCCTGGGCGCCATGGTCGAGGGTGTCCTCGGCTTCGTCCTCGAGAAGGGGCATTCCGCCGTCGACTGGTCGACCCGGCCGCTCCCCGAGCCCTGGCTGCGGTACGCGGCACTGGACGTCGAGCTGCTCGTCGACCTGCGCGACGCGCTGGAGAAGGAGCTCGACCGGCAGGGCAAGCTGGAGTGGGCCCACCAGGAGTTCGACGCGATCGCCTCCGCCCCGCCGCCCGAGCCCCGCAAGGATCCCTGGCGCCGCACGTCCGGCATGCACAAGGTGCGCCGGCGGCGGCAGCTCGGGGTGGTGCGCGAGCTGTGGGAGACCCGCGACCGGATCGCCCAGCGGCGGGACGTGTCGCCGGGCAAGGTGCTCTCCGACGCGGCGATCGTGGAGGCCTCGCTGGCCCTGCCCGCCACGGTGCACGCGCTGGCCGCGCTGAACGGCTTCGGGCACCGGATGGGACGGCGTCAGCTGGAGCAGTGGCAGGCCGCGGTCGACCGGGCGAAGGCGCTTTCCGAGGCGCAGCTGCCGCAGCCGGGCCAGCCGGTGGCGGGACCGCCGCCGCCGCGGGCCTGGGCCGACAAGGATCCGGCGGCGGCCGCGCGGCTCAGCGCGGCACGGGCGGCCGTCTCCGCGCTGGCCGAGAAGCTGAACATGCCGCAGGAGAACCTGATCGCCCCGGACTCGGTACGAAGGGTCTGCTGGGAGCCGCCGCAGCCGATGGACGGCGAGACCGTCGCGAGCGCGCTCACCGCGCTCGGGGCGCGGCCGTGGCAGGTGGAGCAGGTGACTCCCGCCCTGGTCACGGCCCTGTCCTCGCCCTCCTGAGGCCCGAGCCTCGCCCTCCTGAGGCCCGCTCTGCCGACCCGCGCGGCCGCCGTGGACAACCGTGTCCCACGGCGGCCGCGGGTCCGCCGTGGCCCTGCGCCCTCGCGCGTCCCGCGGCCCTGCGCCCCGGCGGCCGGTCACCGGGACGCGCCCCGCATGAAGCCGTTGTAGATGTATTTCTGGAGCGCCAGGAAGACGATCAGCGTCGGCAGGATGACCAGGACCGCTCCCGCGGAGATCGTTTCCCAGTGGGCCGCGTAGGGCCCCTTGAAGCGGAACAGAGACGTCGAGATCACGCCAAGATCTTGTGAGGGCATGTAGAGGAACGGGATGTAGAAGTCGTTGTAGACGGCTATCCCCTTCACGATCACGACGGTCGCGATCGCCGGTTTCAGCAACGGGAAGATGATCTTGCGGTAGACGGTGAACGCGTTGGCGCCGTCCAGCCGGGCCGCCTCGTCCAGGGAGACCGGTATCGAGCGGACGAACTGCAGAAAGATGTAGATCGAGACGATGTCCGTGCCCATGTAGAGGGCGATCGGGGCCCAGCGGGTGTCGAACATGCCGAGGCTGTGGACGATCTGGAAGGTCGCCACCTGGGTGGTGACGCCGGGCACCAGGGCGGCCACCAGGAAGAGCGCCACCACGAGCTTCCGGAAACGGAACGTGAAGCGGTCGATCGCGTACGCCGTCATCGAACCGATCAGGACCGTTCCGCCGACGGAGATCACCAGGATGAAGGCGGTGTTGGCGAACGCCGTGAGCATGCCGCCGTCCTGGAACGCCGTCACATAGTTGGCGAAGTGGAACGGATCGCGTGGCGGCGTGAGCGCCCCGCCGCTGTCCGCCGTCTCGCTCTCGGTCTTCAGGGACGTGAGGAGCACGACGCCGAGGGGGAGCAGGACGACCACCGAGGCGGCGACGAGCGACAGGTACACGAGGGTCCGGGCGACTGCCCGGCGGGTCGGTCGGTGGGTCGTACGGCGGGTCGTACGGCGGGTCATACGAGGTCCACCCTCTCGTCCGGGACGAGACGTCGCTGCACCCAGGTCACCAGCAGGATGATCAGCAGCAGGACCACGGCGGCCGCGGAGGCGAGGCCCGTCTTGTTGAACTGGAACGCCAGCTTCACGGTCTGGATCACGAAGGTCTCGGTGCCGGTCGCGCCGCCGGTCATGATGTACGGGATCTCGAAGGCGGACAGCGAGCCGGAGACCGAGAGGATCACGGTCAGGGTCAGCACCGGCTTGATCCCGGGCAGGATGATGTGCCGGAACTGGTGCCAGCGGTTCGCGCCGTCCAGCGCCGACGCCTCGTACAACTCCCCCGGGATGGACTGGATCGCGCCCAGGAACAGGACGAAGTTCATGCCGAGGTAGCGCCAGACCGAGACGCCGGCGAGGGAGACGTTCGCCGACGCGGGCGTCCCCAGCCAGGCGTGGTCGGTGTGGTACCCGAAGAGGCCGAGGACCGTGTCGAAGGTGCCGCCGTCCTGGAAGAAGTAGAGGAAGACGAAGGCGATCGCCACTCCGTTGACCAGGGACGGGAAGAAGAGCACGCCCTTGAAGAAATTCCGGAGACGGACGTCGAAACTCAGGATCGTCGCGAAGTACAGCGCGGCGACGATCTGGATCGCCGAGGCGACCAGGTAGTAGCCGCTCACGAAGAACACCTGGAAGAGGTCCTCCCTGGTGAAGATCTCCGTGTAGTTCTCGACGCCGGTGTAGTGCAGTTCGGGGCTGACGCCGTCCCAGTCGGTGAAGCTGTACGCCACCATGTTGGCGATCGGCGCGTAGGTGAAGGTGATCAGGAGGGCGAGGGGGGCGAGCAGGAACAGCCAGGGCGTGACCAGCCGCCATGTGCGGGCGCGGCGCGGGGCGGGTGCGGGGGCGGCGTGCCGCGGGGCCGACGCCACGGCCGCGGAGGCAGCCTTCTCCGTGAGGTGCGCGGGGGTGGGCGCGGGGGGCATCAGTCGCCCACGTTCTTCCGGGTGTCGGTCCACTTCTCGCCGAGGCCGGCCAGGAAGTCGTCCAGGCTGCCCTTCCTGGCGCCGCGGGCGAGGTCGACGAGGTCCTGGCGGTACTCGGGCTTGTTGATGCCGACCTCGGACTCGTTGTCGATGAGCTTCACCCGGCCGCCCGCCGAGTCGTCCAGCTCGATGAGCTTCACGCCCTCGTCCTCGTAGGGCTTGAGGACCTCGGGCATGGGGGCGTCCTTGAGCGGGGAGATGGCGAGGTTGTCGCGGTCGTAGCCGGACCTGTCGGTGAACCAGTCGATCCAGGCGCGGGCCGCCTCCTTGTGCCGGGAGTGGACGTTGACGGCCTGGTTGTAGTCGGGGCCGACGGTCGCGCAGAACGTGCCGTCCACCTGGGCCGGGAACGGCATGAAGCCGATGTCGTCCGGGTTCACCCCGGCCTTGCGGGCCGCGTCCTGGAACTGGATGATCGCCCAGGTGCCGAGCCACTGGGTGGCGATCTCGCCCTTGGCCGTCCGGGGCTTGGACTCCTCCCAGTTGCTGGTCGTCGGATCCTTCTCGGCGAGGCCCTCGTGGACGATGTCGTACAGGAGCGTGTCGCCGACGCGCAGGTCGGAGCCGTCCGCCCACGGGTCGCCCTCGGCGAGTTTCGTGGTGGCCCCCGGGTCGCAGCCGACCGAGCCGTTGACGAAGGTCCAGGAGGTCAGCGGCCACTGGGCGGCGAAGTTGGTGTAGTACGGGATCGCGTCCGTCTTCGCCTTGATCGCCTTCAGTCCGGCGAGGAACTCGTCCGGGGTGGTGGGCCAGTCGGTGATCCCGGCCTCCCGCCAGACCCTCTTGTTGTAGACGAAGCCGGGCATCACGCCGTTGGGCGTCTGGCCGTAGACCTTGCCGTCGACGGTGGTGAAGTCCGTGAAGCGGTACTTCTTGCCGCGCTCCTCCTGGGTGCCCAGGGAGGCGAAGAACTTCGGATAGTCGTCCTTCTCGATGACCCCGGGGATCAGCAGGACATCGCCGTAGTCCTCCGTGTTCATCCGGATCTTGATCTCGGCCTCGTAGTTGGTGAGGGCCTGGAACTCGACCTTCACCTTGGGATACGTCCTGTTGAACTCGGCGGCGTACTTCTTCATCGTGCCGTCCTGCACGAGGTCGGTCCGCACGGTGAGGACCGTGATGGTGCCGCTCACCTTCGACGGGTCGTCGGGTGCCTCGGCGTCGGCGCCCTTCGCGCTGCCTCTGGTTCCGGTGCAGCCGGCGAGCAGCAGGGCGGCTCCCGCGGTCAGGGCCAGGACTGTACGGCGGTTCATGTGCATCAGCTCCGTTCGAGGGACGGACGAGCACCAGCGGGTTGGCTGATTCGGCACTCTGACAGCGCTTTCTCAACCGGTAAAGTCCCATTCCCGCCAACGATGAAGAGACGGCGCCCAGTTGTCGGCTTGACCGGTTTAGGGAGTGCGCATGCTGGAGGCCTCACCGCTCGACGACGGATGGATCCTGCGGCACGAGGATGAGGCGCTCCCGGCCGTCGTGCCGGGCTGTGTGCACACCGATCTGCTCGCGGCGGGCGCGATCCCGGACCCCTTCCTCGGCCGCAACGAGGGGGAGGTGGCGTGGGTGGGGCGGCGCGAGTGGAGTTACGAGAGCGAGCTGCCCGCCGTGACGTCCGGGCACGAGCAGACCGACCTGGTCTTCGACGGGCTCGACACGGCGGCGGAGATCCGGCTGGACGGCCGGCTGCTGGGCCGGGTGCGGAACATGCACCGCTCGTACCGGTACGACGTGACGGGCCTGAGCGGCGCGCTGACCGTGCGGTTCGTCTCCGCGTACGCCGAGGCGGAGGCCGTGCGCGGCAGGACCGGGGAGCGGCCCGCCGCGTACGCCGAGCCCTATCAGTACCTGCGCAAGATGGCCTGCTCCTTCGGCTGGGACTGGGGGCCGACCCTGGTCACGGCCGGGATCTGGCGTCCGGTGCGGCTGGAGCGCTGGTCGACGGCGCGGATCGCCCGGGTGCGGCCGCTCGTCACGGTGGAGCGCGGCACCGGGGTCGTCGAACTGCACGTCGAGGTCGAGCGCACCCGGGTGGAGGCCGAACTCGCCCTGGAGGCCCGGGTGGGGGGCCTGCGGGTGCGGGGCGAGGTGTCGGGGAGCTGCGGGACGGTCCGCCTCGAGGTGCCGGGGGCCGCGCTGTGGTGGCCGCGCGGTTATGGCGAACAGGCGCTGTACGAAGTCGAGTTGACGTTGTCGCACGGGGGCGCGCCGCTCGACGTGTGGCAGCGGCGGATCGGTTTCCGGGATGTGGAGCTGGACACCTCCGCGGACGAGTGGGGAACCGGCTTCACCCTGGTCGTCAACGGGGAGCGGCTGTTCGCGCGGGGCGTCAACTGGATCCCGGACGACGTGTTCCCGTCCCGGGTGACCCGGGAGCGCTACCGGAGACGGTTGCGGCAGGCCGCCGACGCCGGGGTGGACCTGGTCCGGGTGTGGGGCGGCGGGATCTACGAGAGCGAGGACTTCTACACCGCCTGCGACGAACTGGGCCTGCTGGTCTGGCAGGACTTCCCGTTCGCCTGCGCGGCCTACCCGGAGGAGCAGCCGCTGCGCGGCGAGGTGGAGGCGGAGGCCCGGGAGAACGTCGTACGGCTGATGCCGCATCCGTCGCTCGTGCTGTGGAACGGGAACAACGAGAATCTGTGGGGTTTCCGGGACTGGGGGTGGGAGGAGCGGCTCGGCGGGGACTCCTGGGGGGAGGGGTACTACCTGGGCGTCCTGCCGCGGGTGGTGGCCGAGCTGGATCCGACCCGGCCGTACACGGCGGGCAGCCCCTGGTCGGGGAGCTGGGAGCGGCATCCGAACGATCCGGCGCACGGGACCCACCACTCGTGGGAGGTGTGGAACCGGGAGGACTACGCCGTGTACCGGAGTGAAGTGCCGCGGTTCGTCGCGGAGTTCGGGTGGCAGGCGCCGCCCGCGTACGCCACCCTGCGGCGGGCGCTGCCGGGCGAGGAACTGCACCCGGACTCCCCCGGGATGCTGCACCACCAGAAGGCGGAGGACGGCAACGGCAAGCTGGAGCGGGGACTGCTCCGGCACTTCGCCCGGCCGGACCGGGACTTCGACCGCTGGCACTATCTGACGCAGGTCAACCAGGCGCGGGCGGTGGCCGCCGGGATCGAGCACTGGCGGTCGCACTGGCCGGTGTGCGCCGGGACGGTTCTCTGGCAGCTCAACGACTGCTGGCCGGTGACCTCCTGGGCGGCGATCGACGGGGACGGGCGGGAGAAACCGCTCTACCACGAGTTGCGCAGGCTGTACGCGGACCGCTTGCTGACGCTCCAGGCGCGGGACGGGGGGCTGGTGGTGGCCGCCGTCAACCAGGGCGCCGGGGAGTGGACGGCGGCGGTGCGGCTGCGGCGGATGTCCGTCGCCGGGGAGGTGATCGGCGAAGGGGCCGTCGAGGCGGCCGCCCGGGCGCGGGCGGTGGCCGTGGCGCGGGTGCCGGCGGAGCTGACGCCGCAGGGGGCGAAGGAGTTCCTGGTGGCCGACGCACGGAAGTCCCCCCGCTCGAACGAAGCCGAGGGCGGGGGAACGCTGCGCGCGCTGTACTTCCCCGTGCCGGATCGTGAAGTGCCTTACCCCGAGCCGGAGTTCGAGGTGGAGCTGGTGCCGGACGGGGTCGCGGTCACGGCCCGGACGCTGGTGCGGGACCTGCTGCTCCAGGCGGACCGGCTGGCGCCGGACGCGCGGGCCGGCCGGGGGCTGGTGACGCTGCTTCCCGGGGAACGCGTGACCATCGGCGTCGAGGGCTGGGAGACTCCGGATGCCGCCGCGGCACGGGCCGCGCTGTACTGCCAGGAGCCCGCTCGATGACAGCGTCCCCCGCCCCCCGCGTCACCATCAAGGACGTCGCCGCGCGCGCCGGTGTGTCCAAGGGTGCCGTGTCGCTCGCCTTCAACCACAAGCCGGGGCTGGCGGAGGCGACCCGGGACCGGATATTCGCCGCGGCCCGGGAACTGGGCTGGGAACCGAACCTCAGCGCGCGGTCGCTGTCGAACTCGCGGGTGGACGTGGTGGGGCTGGCGATCTGCCGGCCGGCCCGGATGCTGGGGCTGGAACCCTTCTACATGGAGTTCGTGTCGGGCGTGGAGAGCGTGCTGACCGAGCACTCCTGCTCGCTGCTGCTCCGGCTGGTGCGGACCGTGGAGGAGGAGGTGGGGCTCCAGGAGTCCTGGTGGCGGGGGCGGCAGATCGGCGGGGCGATCCTGGTGGACTTCCGGGCCGACGACCCGCGGGCGGCGGCGGCCGAGCGGCTCGGGATGCCGGTGGTGGCCGTCGGACATCCCTCGCTCACCGGGACCCTGACGTCGGTGTGGACGGACGACGCGACGGCGGTGACGGAGGCGGTGCGCTATCTCGCGGCGCTCGGGCATCGCCGGATCGCACGGGTCGGGGGCGCGGCCGCGCTCGGCCACACGGTGATGCGGACGGCCGCGTTCGACCAGGCGGCGCGGAGCCTCGGGCTGGCCGGGGCGTGGCAGGTGGCCACGGACTACTCCGGGGAGGCGGGGGCGCGGGCGACCCGGTCCATGCTGACGGCGGCCCCGCCGGACCGGCCGACGGCCATCGTGTACGACAACGACATCATGGCGGTGGCGGGGCTGGCGGTGGCGGCCGAGATGGGGCTGAACGTGCCGCACGACGTGTCGCTGCTCGCCTGGGACGACTCGCAGCTGTGCCGGCTGACCCATCCGACGCTCTCCGCGATGAGCCACGACGTGTACGGGTTCGGCGCAGAGGCGGCCCGGACCCTGTTCGGGGTGATCACCGGGGCGGGGCCGGGGTCGCATCCCGTGCCCACGCCGGTGCTGACCCCCCGGGGGTCGACGGCGCCGCCCCGGCGGTGAGCGTGCCGCGGGCCCCGTGGGAGGCGTCCGGGTGTGTGACCTTCGCCGCTTGGGGCTCCGGGACTGGGCAGCTACGTTACCCATAAGTAGCATGGGTCCTGAGCGCGCGCTCAGCGAGTGCGTCGCAGCAGTGCCATCCCGCACCCTGGAGGAGAGCCATCGTGCCTCGTACCGTCAGGGATGTCGTCTTCGTCGACGGCGTCCGCACCCCGTTCGGCAAGGCGGGCCCGAAGGGCATCTACCACGAGACCCGGGCCGACGACCTCGTCGTGAAGGCGATCCGGGAGCTGCTGCGCCGCAACCCCGGTCTCGACCCCAAGAAGATCGACGAGGTCGCCATCGCCGCGACCACGCAGATCGGCGACCAGGGCCTGACCATCGGCCGTACCGCCGGCATCCTGGCGGGTCTGCCGACCTCCGTGCCCGGCTACTCCATCGACCGTATGTGCGCCGGCGCCCTGACCGCCGTCACCGCGGTCGCCGGCTCCGTCGCCTTCGGCGCGTACGACATCGCCGTCGCCGGCGGTGTCGAGCACATGGGCCGTCACCCGATGGGCGAGGGCGTGGACCCCAACCCGCGCTTCGTCAGCGAGAAGCTGGTCGACGAGTCCGCCCTGTTCATGGGCATGACCGCGGAGAACCTGCACGACCGCTACCCGCAGATCACCAAGCAGCGCGCCGACGAATACGCCGTGCGCTCCCAGGAGAAGGCCGCCAAGGCGTACGCCGACGGCAAGATCCAGGCCGACCTGGTACCGGTCTCGGTGCGCCGTACGAACGCCGAGGCGGGCGAGACGGGCTGGGGCCTGGTCACCGCCGACGAGCCGATGCGTCCGGGCACGACCCTGGAGAGCCTGTCCGGGCTCAAGACCCCGTTCCGGGTCCACGGCCGGGTCACCGCCGGTAACGCGGCCGGTCTGAACGACGGCGCCACCGCTTCCCTCATCGCGTCCGAGGACTTCGCCCGCGAGAACGGGCTGCCGGTCAAGATGCGCCTCGTCTCCTACTCCTTCGCGGGCGTGGAGCCGGAGGTCATGGGCTACGGCCCGATCCCGGCCACGGAGAAGGCGCTCGCGCAGGCGGGTCTGTCGATCTCCGACATCGGTCTGTTCGAGATCAACGAGGCCTTCGCCGTCCAGGTGCTGGCCTTCCTCGACCACTACGGCATCGCGGACGACGACGCGCGCGTCAACCAGTACGGCGGCGCGATCGCCTTCGGTCACCCGCTGGCCTCCTCCGGCGTCCGTCTGATGACGCAGCTGGCCCGCCAGTTCGAGGAGCAGCCGCACGTCCGCTACGGCCTGACCACCATGTGCGTCGGCTTCGGCATGGGCGCGACGGTCATCTGGGAGAACCCGCACTTCGACGGAGGCGACAAGTGAGCACCACCACCGCTGAGCTTCTGAAGGGCGCGGCCGAGCTGTTCCCGGACGAGGTCGTCACGAGCGCGCACGTCCGCCACCTGGACCTGCCGTTCGGTGCCGGGCGCTTCGCCCTGATCACCCTCGACAACGGTTTCGACCACACCAAGCCGACCACGTTCGGCCCGCAGTCCCTCGCGCGCCTGGACCTCGCGATCGACCAGGTCGAGCGCGAGGCCGCGGCCGGCGAGATCGTCGGTGCCGGTGTCACGGGCAAGCCGTTCATCTTCGCCGTCGGCGCCGACCTCAAGGGCGTCGAGCTGCTGAAGGAGCACGAGAACGCGCTCGCCATCGGCAAGGGCGGCCACGAGGTCTTCAAGCGCCTGTCGGCGCTGGCCGTCCCCACCTTCGCGTACTACAACGGCGCGGCGATGGGCGGCGGTGTGGAGGTCGGTCTGCACTGCACCTACCGCACCGTCTCGAAGGCGCTTCCCGCGTTCTCCCTGCCCGAGGTCTTCCTCGGTCTGGTCCCCGGCTGGGGCGGCTGCACGATCCTGCCGAACCTGATCGGCGCCGACAAGGCCGTCTCGGTGATCATCGAGAACAGCCTCAACCAGAACAAGCAGCTCAAGGGCCAGCAGGTCTTCGACCTCGGCATCGCGGACGCGCTGTTCGAGGGCGCGGACTTCCTGGAGCAGTCGCTGATCTGGACCGCCCGGGTCCTGAAGGGCGACGTCGAGGTCGAGCGCCCGGTGATCGACCGCGGTGAGGCCTGGGACCAGGCCGTCGCCCGCGGCCGGTTCGTCGCCGACTCCAAGGTGCACGGCGCGGCCCCGGCCGCCTACCGCGCGCTGGACATCATCGCCGCCGCCAAGAACGGCGACCTCCAGCAGGGCTACGACGCCGAGGACACCGCGCTCGCCGACCTGATCATGGGCGGTGAACTGCGCGCCGGCATCTACGCGTTCAACCTGGTGCAGAAGCGCGGCAAGCGCCCGGCCGGTGCCCCGGACAAGTCCCTGGCCCGTCCGGTCACCAAGGTCGGCGTCGTGGGCGCGGGCCTGATGGCCTCGCAGCTCGCGCTGCTGTTCCTGCGCCGCCTGGAGGTGCCGGTCGTGCTGACCGACATCGACCAGGAGCGCGTCGACAAGGGTGTGGGCTACGTCCACGCCGAGATCGAGAAGCTGCTCGGCAAGGGCCGCATCAACCAGGACAAGGCCAACCGCCTGAAGGCCCTGGTCAGCGGTGTCCTGGACAAGGCCGAGGGCTTCGCCGACGCGGACTTCATCATCGAGGCCGTGTTCGAGGAGATCGGTGTCAAGCAGCAGGTGTTCGCGGAGGTCGAGGCGGTCGCCCCGGCGCACGCGATCCTCGCCACGAACACCTCCTCGCTGTCGGTCTCCGAGATGGCGTCGAAGCTGAAGAACCCCGAGCGGGTCGTGGGCTTCCACTTCTTCAACCCGGTCGCGATCCTGCCGCTGCTGGAGATCGTCCGCGGCGAGCGGACCGACGACGCGTCGCTGGCCACCGCGTTCGCCGTCGCCAAGAAGCTGAAGAAGACGGCGGTCCTGACCAAGGACGCCCCGGCGTTCGTGGTGAACCGCATCCTGACCCGCTTCATGGGCGAGATCCAGAACGTCATCGACGAGGGCACCTCGGTCGAGGTCGCCGAGAAGGCCATCGAGCCCCTCGGCCTGCCGATGTCCCCGCTGGTCCTGCTGGAGCTGGTCGGCCCCGCGATCGGTCTGCACGTCTCGGAGACCCTCAACCGGGCCTTCCCGGACCGCTTCACGGTCTCCCAGAACCTCGCGGCCGTCGTCAAGGCGGGCAAGCGCGGCTTCTACGTCTACGACTCCGGCAAGCCGGAGCTGGACCCCGAGGTCGCGGCTCTCCTCAAGCAGGGCGACGTCGTCCTGACCGAGGAGCAGGTGCGGGACCGGGTCCTCGACGCGGTGGCGCAGGAGATCGGCCTGATGCTCGACGAGGGCGTCGTCGCCGAGGCCCAGGACATCGACCTGTGCCTGATCACCGGTGCCGGCTGGCCCTTCCACCTGGGCGGCATCACGCCGTACCTGGACCGCGAGGGCGTGTCGGAGCGCGTGAACGGCAAGAAGTTCCTGGCGCCGGGTGTGGCGTCGGTTCCCGCCTAGTCGTCGCCGTACGACCGTACGAACCGGAGAGGGCCCTCGCTGTGCGGCGGGGGCCCTCTCCCCTGTCCGGCTCTACATCTCCTGCCACGCCGTGAGCGCCAGGCCCGGTTCGTCCTTGCGGCGCGTGAGGAGCAGGCGGCCGGTCGACGGGGACAGGGTGGCCGCCACCACCCGGCCCTCGTGGTCCACGGCGAGCGCCACCTCGGTGTCGGCCGGCAGCCGGGGCCCGGACTCGGTCCACCAGGCGCCGGCCGACTCCTGTTCGGTGGGGTAGGCGGCGAAGGCCACCCGGCCGCTCGCCGATCGCTGGGCGAGCAGGGTGCAGTCGTGGCCGTCGAGCACGCAGCGGATCGCGGCGACCGGGCCGGGGCCCGCCGCCGGGAGCACGGGGACCGGCTTGTCGCCTGGGCGCCAGGCCCGGACGTCGCCGGAGTCGTCGGTGAAGAAGAGCGTGGTGTGCTCCGGGGAGGTGGCCAGTGCCCGCAGGGTGCCGGGACGCGCCGGCACCACGTCCAGGGTCTCCTCCAGCACCGGCCGGGCGCCCGGCTCCCGCTGCCGCCAGTGCAGCAGAGCGCCGGACCCGGCCGCGTAGACCTCGACGCACCCGGACTCCCCGGTCACCGCGACGGGCTCCTGCGCGGCGCCCTCGCCCGGCAGGGCGCACCAGGGGTCCCAGCCGCCCTTCTCCTTCTGGGCGACCATGGCGATCCCGGCGGCACCGTTGCGGACGAAGACGTGTGCCCGGCCCTGGGCGTCCACCGCTACGGCGGGTGTGCCCGTACGGTCGCCCTTCTTGTCGGGGTGGCCGATCGGCACCCAGTCCAGGGCGGCGAGGAGCGGCCGGTAGTGGGTGGAGTGCACCAGGCCCGCCTCCCCCTTCACGGTGGGCCGCCACGACGTCAGATGGCCGTAGCCGTCGGGGCCGTGGCCGACGGCGAGGACCGGGTGCAGCTTCTGCGCACCGCCGATCCTGCGCGGAGGGTCCCAGGGCCCGCCGGGTGTCCGTTCCGCCCGGCACAGGACCGCGCCGTCCGACGTCAGATAGATACTCAGCCGCCCGTCGCGGCCACGTATGAGCCAGTCGCCGTTCACCCGATCACTGTATGACGGCCCCTCCCCGGCCACGTCCGGCGGGCCCGCGGGTACGGCGCCGGGGGGATCGGCCGCTCGGGTGCGCGGCCCGGCGTGGGACCCTGGCCCCATGGACGGCCCCCGGTACGACGGCACACCCCTGCTGGTGATCGTGGACGGCGCGAACGTCGTCGGGTCGGTGCCCGACGGGTGGTGGCGGGACCGGCGGGGCGCCGCGGAGCGGCTGCGCGACCGGCTGGCGGCCGACGGGCTGCCGGGGCACGCCGGTCCCGTCGAGATCGTCCTCGTGGTCGAGGGCGCGGCCCGCGGGGTGGAGCCGGTCTCCGCCGTACGGGTGGAGTCGGCGGCCGGCAGCGGGGACGACCACATCGTCGCCCTGGTCGCGGCGGCGGGCGGCCGCAGCGCTCTGGTCGTCACCGCCGACCGTGAGCTGCGCCGCCGGGTGACGGACCTGGGCGCCGAGGTCGTGGGACCGCGGGCGGTACGCAGCTGAGCACCGCCCTCCGGTCCGCCCGTGGTCCACGGGGTGTCGGGGTCACGCCGTGCCGTCGGGCCCCGGCCGCCTGTGCACCTCGGCCTCCGTCGTCTCCTCGTGGCGTCCGAGACGGCTGTGGGAGCGGCCGTAGAGGAAGTACACGACGAAGCCGACGACCATCCAGCCGGCGAACCGGAGCCAGGTCTCGGCCGGCAGGTTGATCATCAGCCAGAGCGAGGCCAGCACGGACACGATCGGCAGGAACGGCACCCACGGGGTGCGGAAGGACCGGGGCAGGTCGGGGCGGGTCCTGCGCAGGACGATCACGCCGATGGCGACGACCACGAAGGCGAACAGGGTGCCGATGTTGACCAGCTCGGCGAGTTCGCTCAGCGGGGTGAAGCCGGCCAGGATCGCGATCAGCCCGCCGAGCAGGATGGTCGGCCGGTGCGGGGTCTTGAACCGCGGGTGGACCTGGGAGAAGAAGCGCGGCAGAAGTCCGTCGCGGCTCATCGCGAAGAACACCCGGGTCTGCCCGAGGAGCAGGATCATGCAGACGGTGGTGAGGCCGACGGCGGCGCCGAAGCTGATGAAGCCCGCGAACCAGGGGTGCCCGGTGGCCTTGAAGGCGTCGGCGAGCGGCGCGGTGATGGACAGCTTGCTGTAGTGCTGCATACCGGTGACCACGATCGACACCGCGACGTAGAGGGTGGTGCAGATGAGCAGCGAGCCGAGGATGCCGCGGGGCATGTCGCGCTGCGGGTTCTTGGTCTCCTCGGCCGCGGTGGCGACGACGTCGAAGCCGATGAAGGCGAAGAAGACGACGGAGGCGGCGGTGAAGATGCCCATCACGCCGAAGTTCGACGGTGCCCAGCCGAACATCAGCTGGATGAGCGGCGCCTGGAGGCTCCCGCCCGCGTCCACGGTCTGCGCCTTCGGGATGAACGGGTCGTAGTTGTCGCCGTGGATGAAGAAGGAGCCCGCGATGATCACGGTCAGTACGACGACGAGCTTGATGGCGACCACGATCGCGGTGACGCGTGCGGACAGCTTGGTGCCGATGACCAGGATGGCGGTGAGCACCAGCACGAGCGCCGCGGCGAGGATGTCGAAGCCGAAGCCGTCGGCCCCGTCTCTGCTGCCGAGCGCGTCCGGCAGATGCCAGCCCGCGTTGTCCATCAGCGAGGCGACGTAGCCGGACCAGCCGACGGCCACCACCGCCGTACCGAGGGCGAACTCCAGGACCAGGTCCCAGCCGATGATCCAGGCGGGCAGTTCCCCGAGCGAGGCGTAGGAGAAGGTGTAGGCCGATCCCGCGACGGGGACCGTGGAGGCGAACTCGGCATAACAGAGCGCCGCCAGCGCGCAGACGACGCCTGCGGCGACGAAGGCCAGGGCGACGGCGGGGCCGGCGTTGTTCCTGGCCACCGTGCCGGTCAGGACGAAGATGCCGGTGCCGATGATGACACCGACGCCGAAGACCGTCAGATCCAGCGCGGACAGGGATTTCTTGAGCGCGTGCTCGGGCTCCTCGGTATCGAGGATGGACTGCTCGACGTTCTTCGTCCGGAAGAGGGTGCTGCTCATGTGCGCGTTCCTCCCACGCTGTGTCGTCCCAGACATGATCGAGAGGGGGCGTAGTCCGTATGCCCCGGCATGGGCGCGTTAACGCGAATGGGCCGGTTTCACCACCCTTCGCGGTGGTGAAATCGGCCCATCCGGGCGTGTCGGGTGGCGTCAGTCGCGGGCGGGCTGCACCGAGTCGACCGCGGCCGCGGTGCCGTACTTCCCGTCCAGCTTCGCGACCAGGCCGGTGACCTGGCGGGCGATGTCGGGGGCGGTCAGGCCGATCTCGGCCATGACCTCGGCGCGGGAGGCGTGGTCGAGGAAGCGCGGCGGGATGCCGAAGTCGCGCAGCGGGACGTCGACGCCCGCGTCCCGCAGGGCCTGCGCGATCGCGGAGCCGACGCCGCCGACGCGGCTGTTGTCCTCGACGGTGACGACGACGCGGTGGCGCTCGGCGAGCGGGGCCATGGCCTCGTCGACGGGTTTGACCCAGCGCGGGTCGACGACGGTGGTGGTGATGCCCTGCTTCTCCAGCAGAGCGGCGATCTCCAGGCACATCGGTGCCAGGGCGCCCACGGAGACCAGCAGCACGTCCGGGGTGTCCGTCCCGGGCTGGCGCAGGACGTCCATGCCGCCGACGCGGCCCACGGCAGGTACGGCGGGGCCCACGGCGCCCTTGGAGAAGCGCACCACGGTCGGCGCGTCGTCGACGGCGACGGCCTCGCGCAGCTGGGCGCGGACCTGGTCGGCGTCGCGCGGGGCGGCGAGCCGCAGGCCGGGGACGACCTGGAGGATCGACATGTCCCACATGCCGTTGTGGGAGGCACCGTCGGTGCCCGTGACACCGGCCCGGTCCAGGACGAACGTCACCCCGCACTTGTGCAGGGCCACGTCCATGAGGACCTGGTCGAAGGCGCGGTTGAGGAAGGTCGCGTACACGGCGAAGACGGGGTGGACGCCGCCGGTCGCGAGCCCGGCGGCCGAGACGGCGGCGTGCTGCTCGGCGATGCCGACGTCGTAGACCCGCTCGGGGAAGGCCTTGGCGAACCTGTCCAGGCCGACCGGCTGGAGCATCGCGGCGGTGATCGCGACGATGTCCTCGCGCTCCTTGCCGAGCTTCACCATCTCCTCGCCGAAGACCGAGGTCCAGTCGGCGCCGGAGCTGGCGATCGGCAGGCCCGTGTCGGGGTGGATCCTGCCGACGGCGTGGAAGCGGTCCGCCTCGTCCTGGAGGGCGGGCTGGTAGCCGCGGCCCTTCTCGGTGAGGCAGTGCACGATCACCGGGCCGCCGAAGCGCTTGGCGCGGGCCAGCGCGGACTCCAGGGCCTCGATGTCGTGGCCGTCGATCGGGCCGACGTACTTCAGGCCGAGGTCCTCGAACATGCCCTGCGGGGCGATGAAGTCCTTCAGGCCCTTCTTGGCGCCGTGCAGGGTGTCGAAGAGCGGCTTGCCGACGACCGGGGTCCGCTCCAGGACCTCCTTGGTGCGGGCCAGGAACCGCTCGTACCCCTCGGTGGTGCGCAGGGTCGCCAGATGGTTGGCGAGGCCGCCGATGGTCGGCGCGTAGGAGCGCTCGTTGTCGTTGACGACGATGACCAGGGGGCGGTCCTTGGCGTCGGCGATGTTGTTGAGCGCCTCCCAGGCCATGCCGCCGGTGAGCGCGCCGTCGCCGATGACGGCCACGACGTGGGCGTCACGGTCGAGGACCTCGTTGGCCTTGGCGATGCCGTCGGCCCAGCCGAGCACCGTGGAGGCGTGGCTGTTCTCGATGACGTCGTGCTCGGACTCGGCCTGCGAGGGGTAGCCGGACAGGCCGCCCTTCATCTTCAGCCGGGAGAAGTCCTGCCTGCCGGTGAGCAGCTTGTGGACGTAGGACTGGTGGCCCGTGTCCCACAGGACCTTGTCCTTCGGGGACTCGAAGACCCGGTGCAGGGCGATGGTGAGCTCGACCACACCGAGGTTGGGGCCGAGGTGGCCTCCGGTCTTGGACACGGCGTCGACGAGGAAGGTCCGGATCTCCTCTGCCAGCTGGTCCAGCTCCTCCAGGCTGAGCCGGTCCAGATCGCGCGGTCCCCTGATGCGGGTCAGCAGCGGCACCCGTGCCTCCTTGCAGTTGAGCTGATCGAGCTGTTGCCGGGCTTGTCGAGTCTAATGTTCCGTCCCGGCGGTCGGACTCCGGGCCATGCGTCATAGGTCACGCGAACGGCCGTACCCATGATCGGCCCCTCCTATGACACGGCTGTGCCCGGCACTGAGGACAGTGCCGGGCACAGTGACGTTCCTGCGAACCGTCAGCCGCGGCCGGCGGCCTTCTGGCTCTTGCGGGACACCGAGTCGATGACGACCGCGCCGAGCAGAACACCACCGGTGATCATGTACTGGATCGAGGTGTTCATGTTCAGCAGGTCCAGACCGGTCTGGATCGACTGGATGACCAGCATGCCCAGGAGGGCGGACCAGACGGTACCGCGGCCACCGAAGAGGCTGGTGCCACCGATGACGGCCGCCGCGATGGCGAGCATCAGGGTGTTGCCGCCACCGGCGCTGAGCGTGGCGCTCGCGGTCTGGCCGGCGAAGAACATACCGCCGACCGCCGCGAAGCCGCCGGAGATGGCGAACACGGTGATGCGGATCATCGGCACGTTGATACCGGCACGGCGCGCGGCCTCGATGCCGCCACCGACCGCGAAGACCTTGCGGCCGTACGTCGTACGACGCAGCACGAAGTCCACGATCACCAGCGCCGCGAGGAAGATCACCAGCGCGTTGGAGACACCGGAGGCGTTGTTCAGCACCGCCGCGGCGACGAAGGACGCGACCGCGAGGGCACCGACGCGCAGCAGGATCTCGCTGGTGGGCCGGAACGGCACACCGGCGGCCCGGCGGCGACGCTGCTCACCGAAGTTGCCGATGAGGGTCAGGACCACGCCGAGACCGGCCAGCAGGTAGGCGCCGATGATCGCCTGGTCCATGAAGAAGCTGCCCTGGCCGAGCAGGTGGATCGGACCCGACTCGGACGGGATGTTGATCGTGCCGCTGTCGCCCAGCAGCCACAGCATCAGGCCGTTCCAGCCGAGGAAGCCGGCCAGCGTGACGACGAACGCCGGCACACCGATCCGGGCGAAGAACCAGCCCTGCATCGCGCCGATGGCGATACCGGTGAGGACCGCCAGGACCAGCGACAGCCAGGGGTCCATGCCGTTGTTCACCGCGAACACGGCGAACAGCGTCGACGACAGACCGCTGACGGAACCGACCGACAGGTCGATCTCGCCGAGCAGCAGGACGAACACCAGGCCGATGGCCAGCATGCCGGTGGCCGACATGTAGTAGCTGATGTTCGAGAGGTTGTCGGCGCTCAGGAAGCGGTCGTTCTGCAGCTGGAAGATCGTCCAGATGACGATCAGGCCGACGAACACCGGCAGCGAGCCCAGCTCGCCGCCCTTCACCTTGCGCTTGAACTCGGTGACGTAGCCCTTGAAGCCCTCTTCGCGGACCAGCAGACGCGGGTCGACGACGGTGACCGGCGCGGCCGTGGGGTCGTCGGCGGGTGCGACGGTCTCCTGCTCCTCGATCACGCCTTCGGCCTTGTCGACCTTCGCGGTCTCCGAGGAGTCGCTCTTCACGGTCTTCGACGTGTCGCTCACTTTGCCGCCTCCGCGGTGCGACGCCCCGCACGACGGGTCACGGCGTTGTCCGTGGCACCCGTGATCGCGGCGATGATCTCTTCGTGGCTGGTGTCCTTCACCGGGAAGGAGCCGTTGTTCTTGCCCAGACGCAGGACGGCGACGGTGTCCGCGACCGCCTTGACGTCGGCCATGTTGTGGCTGATGAGGATGACGCCGAGGTCACGCTCGCGCAGCCGCTCGACCAGGTCGAGGACCTGCGCGGTCTGCTCCACGCCGAGAGCCGCGGTGGGCTCGTCGAGGATGACGACCTTCGGGTCGCCGATCAGGGCGCGGGCGATGGCCACGACCTGGCGCTGACCGCCGGAGAGGCTCGCGATCGGGATGCGCACGCTCGGGATGCGGATCGAGAGCGTGGAGAGCAGCTCGCGGGCGTTCTTCTCCATCGTCACCTCGTCGATGACGCCGCGGTGGAGCAGCTCACGACCGAGGTAGAGGTTGCCGACCACGTCGAGGTTGTCGCAGAGCGCGAGGTCCTGATAGACGGTGGCGACGCCGAGTCCCTGCGCGTCGTGCGGCTTGGTGATGCTGACGGGCTTGCCCTCCCACTCGATGACTCCCTCATCGATGGGGTGGACACCCGCGATCGTCTTGACCAGGGTCGACTTCCCTGCGCCGTTGTCGCCCACCAGGGCGACGACTTCTCCGGCGTGAACCTCCAGCTCTACGTCGGTGAGTGCCTGCACTGCACCGAACCGCTTGGAGACTCCGCGCAACGCCAGCACGGGCGTAGCGGACACGTGAACCATCTCCTTCGCCGCCTGACCGGCGGGGATGCCGCGCTTGGGGTGGGGCGCGGAGGGGCATGCGGGACCGGGCGCTGCGCCGCGGTGCCGCACGAGGTTTACAAGATGAACATGCGCGAATCCACTGCGCTTGGCAACGGGTTCCGTCCGACGCCCGCCCCGGCAGCGGGGTGTGAAGGTGGGGCGGGCGTCGGAGGGGTCTCGCGGACCGCTGGGCGGTCGGGGCCCGAGTCCCTCAGGGGACCCGGGCCGGGCTGCGCCGGGGCGCGTGACCGCTACTGGAGGCCGGCGGCCTTGCAGGCGGCGGCGTACTCGGCGGTGCAGATCTCGGCGACCGTGTACAGCTTGTCCTTGACGACCGTGTCGTTGATGTTGGCCTTGGTGACCGACACGGGGGTCAGCAGCTGCGAGGGCACCTTGTCGCCGGAGCCGCTGGTCAGCTCGGTGGTGGCCAGGGACTTGATGTCCTTGCCCTCGAGCAGGTTGACCGCGAGCTGGGCGGCGGCGTCGGCCTCGGGCTTGAAGGCCTTGTAGACCGTCGAGGACTGCGTGCCGGCGATGATGCGCTGGATGCCCGCGAGCTCGGCGTCCTGGCCCGTCAGCGGGATGCCGCTGATCTTCGCGCCCTTGAGGGTGTTGGCGATGCCACCGGCCATGCCGTCGTTGGCGGAGTAGACGCCGGCGATGTTCTTCGCGCCCAGCTGGGTGATGGCCGCGGACATCTTCTGAGCGGCGACCGTGTCCTTCCAGAGGCCGGACTGCTCGTAGGCGATGTCGACCTTGCCGTCGAGCGCCTTGTGGGCGCCTTCCTTGAACTGGCCGGCGTTCGGGTCGGCGTCGTCACCGTTGATCATGACGACCTTGGACTTGGTGGTCGCCTTGGAGCCGAGGGCGTCGAGCAGGGCCTGGCCCTGGAGCTCGCCGACCTTGACGTTGTCGAAGGAGACGTAGGCCGAGACCGGGCCCTGGGCGAGGCGGTCGTACGCGACGACCTTGACGCCCTTGTCCACCGCGGACTGGATGGAGGACTTGATCGCGGCCGAGTCCTGGGCCGAGACGACGATGACCTTGACGCCCTTGGTCACCATGCTGCTCATCTGCTGAGCCTGCTTGGCCGGGTCGGCCGCGGCGTTCGCGTACTGCACGTCGCAGTCGGCGCAGAGTTCCTTGACCTTGGCCTCGAAGAGCGGCCGGTCGAACTTCTCGTAGCGCGTGGTGACGCTGTCGGGGAGCAGCAGGCCGATGGACTTGTTGTCCGAGCCGCTGCTGCTGCCGGAGTCACTCTTGTCGTCGCCGGCCTTGCCGCACGCGGCAATCGAGAGCGCCATGGACACGGCGGTGGCGCCGATAACGACTCTGCGCATCGTTGCGTTCATTTGGGGTGTGCCTCCCTGACAGGGCCGCAACGCTGCGGCCGAGGTGGCTCGAAGTCAACTCGGCCACACATGCGACGTCAAGAAGTAAATACTTAACGAGATGGCAACGGCGTCATTCGTTCTCTAAGTGAAGACAGGGGTAGCCGCGGACAGGGTGCCGTCCAAAAGGGTCGAATCGCCCATCTCGCTGAGCGCGAGAGCAAGCGCTCCGAGCACCTCCGCACGACCTCCAAGTGCCCCCGGGAGAACGGAGAGTTGACGCGCCGCACTGGGGATCGCATAGCGGCCGACGGACTCCCTGATGGGACCGAGCACCAGCTCACCGGCCTCGGCGAGATCACCGCCCAGGACTACTCTGCTCGGGTTCAGCAGGTTGCAGAGATTGGCGACTCCACTGCCGATGTGGCGGCCGACGTCGGCGATCACGCGACGACAGCCCGGGTCTCCGTCCCTGGCCAGCCGCACGACGCCTTCCATCGTCAGATCCGTACCGTGACTGGACTGGAGGAGCGGCAGCACATAGCGGGCGGCCGCGAAGGTCTCCAGGCAGCCCCGGTTTCCGCAGCGGCAGACGGGGCCGGATTCATCGAGTGTAATATGCCCGATTTCTCCCGCCGTCCCGCCGGGCCCCCGGTAGATCTTCCCCTCGATCACCAGACCGGCGCCGACACCGCTCGCGACCTTGATGTAAGCAAGATCACGTACACCCCGGCCGCTGCCCCAGACCATCTCGCCGAGGGCGCCGAGGTTGGCGTCGTTGTCCACGTGCACGGGCACTCCCAGGCGCCCTCTCAGCTCCTCGGCGGGTCTGGTGCCGATCCAGCCGGGCAGGATCGCCGACGACCCGAGCGTGCCGGACTCCAGGTCGATCGGTCCGGGCACGCCGAGACCGACCCCGGCGACCTTCGTCCGGTCCACGCCCGTGGCCTCGATCAAACGCGTGACCAGCTGCTCGGCCCGGTCGAAGCCCTGGGCCGCGGAGGCGTCCACGTCCAGCGGCTCGGACTCCTCGGCGAGCACCTGGTGGGCCAGGTTGCCCACGGCGACCCGTAGATGCGTATGGCCGAAGTCGACGCCGATGACGATGCCGGCGTCCCCGCTGAGCGATACGCTGCGGGCCCGGCGTCCACCGGCGGACGTGGGCGTGACCTCGACGGTCCCGCCGTCCTTGAGCTCCCGGACGATGTTGGAGACGGTCGCCGCCGACAGACCGGTCGTCCGGGCGATCTCCGCTTGCGTGAGGGACCCGGCCAGACGCACGGCCCGTACGACCCGCTCGAGGTTGGCTCGGTGCAGCGATGACTGCGACCCCGGAGTCTCCACGACGACCTCCTGCGCGCGGGACCGCTTCGATGAGGCCCCGTCTATGTCCAACTAGTGAACTCTAAGCTGAGCTGTTCGGGTTGCCTCCCGTCAAGAGGTTGAACAGTATCCGCACGGTCGAACAAGATCGTCCATGGTGACGCTCCGTATCGTCGCGGGGTGTGCGGGGGTGGCTGCGGGGTGTTGCGGGAAGCCCTTTCTGCGGCGCGGGGACCGGGGTTCGAAATCGGGCGGCGGTCATGAAAAGCGGCGTACGCGGACACCCCGCACGGCGGAGGTCCGTGTACGCCGCATGAAGGCGCGCGGTCTACTTGAGCGCCCCCGCCGTCAGCCCCTGCACCACCTGCCGCTGGAAGACGATGTACGCGGCCAGGACCGGCAGCATCGCCATGACCAGCCCCGCGAACAGCCCCGACCAGTCGCCCTTGTAGCCCTGGCTGACCGCCAGCTGGACCAGGCCCTGGGTGAGGACACGCTTGTCGGGGTCGGTGTTGAGGACCGTGGGGAGCATGTACTGGTTCCACTGGCCCAGGAAGTTGAAGATGCCCACGCTGATCAGACCGGGCTTGGCCATGGGCAGCATGATCTGGAAGAACGTACGGCTGTGCGAGGCCCCGTCGACGAAGGCCGCCTCCGCCACCGAGGTGGGCAGCGTGCGGAAGAACGCCGTGAGGAAGAACACGGTGAACGGCAGCGAGTACGCGATGTACACCAGGATCAGGCCATGGATGGTGTTCAGCAGGCCCATGTTGTTCACCACGTAGAACAGCGGGACCAGCGCCAGCATGATCGGGAAGCTCATGCCGCCGACGAAGAGGTAGTAGACGAAGCGGTTGCCCGGGAAGTCGAACCGGGCCAGGACGTAGGCCGCCATCGAGCCGAGGACCAGGGTGCCGATGAGCGAGCCGCCCACCACCAGGACGGTGTTGAGGAAGTAGTCGCTCATGTTGGCCTCGGTCCAGGCCCGCGACCAGTTGTCGAAGTGCAGCCGGTCCGGCAGCGACCAGGGCGAGGAGAAGATGGAGCGGTCGTCCTTGAAGGACGTCATCACCGCCCAGAGCAGCGGCATCACCACCATCACGGCCCAGACGACCAGGATGCCGTGCGAGAAGGCGTTGAGGGCCCGGCCCTCGGATTTGGGCTTCGGCCGCCCCCGGCCGGCCGGCAGGTCGACCTTCGTGACGGAGACGGGCGCGGGGGATTCGGTCGTCTTCATCCTCAGTACTCCAGCCGCTCGCGCCGGCCCAGTCGCATCACGACGGCGGCGAAGGCCAGCGTCACGACGAGCAGGGCGACGCCGATGGTGGTGGCGTAGGCGGCCTGACCGTCCCGGAACGCCTTCTGGTACACGTACAGGACCATGACGGTGGTCGAGTAGTCGGGGCCGCCCGGGCCGGTCGTCATGATCTGCACGACCGCGAACGACTCGGCGCCCAGGGCGAGGATGCCCATGTAGACCCAGCCGGACTGCACGGTGTCCCAGAGCAGCGGCAGGGTGATCCGGAAGAAGGTGGTGGCGCGGCTCGCGCCGTCCAGCAGGGCGGCCTCGTAGAGGTCGGCCGGGATGGAGGCCATGCCGGCCGAGAACAGGACGACGAAGAAGCCGACCGTGGACCAGACGAGGACGGCCATCACGCACCACAGGGCGAGGTCCGGGTCGCCGAGCCAGAGCGGCTGGACTCCGTCGAGGCCGACGCCCCGCAGGAACGAGTTGATCGCACCGCTGTCCGGGTTGTACGCGAAGGCGAACAGCAGCGCGACGATGGCGATCGAGAGCACCTGCGGGAAGAAATACACGATCTTGTAGAAGGAGGAGCCCCGGGCCCCGGTGACGACCGGGCCGCCCTTCCTTCTGCGTCCGCCGACATTGATCATGAAGGCGAGGAACAGGGCCAGGCCGATCGTGACCACCGGCACCAGGAGGGCGAACAGCAGGCTGTGCTGGAGGGA
Organism: Streptomyces phaeofaciens; assembly: GCF_014648915.1. Taxonomy (GTDB): domain Bacteria; phylum Actinomycetota; class Actinomycetes; order Streptomycetales; family Streptomycetaceae; genus Streptomyces; species Streptomyces phaeofaciens. The sequence goes on from NZ_BMSA01000023.1 coordinate 140,681, forward strand.
TTTCCAGAAGATCTGGTCGTCCAGCATCCTGCGGTAATTGTCGAAACCGACCATCTTGAATTCGGGGCTCAGGCCGGTCCAGTCCGTGAACGAGTAGTAGATGGACTGGATGAACGGCCAGACCACGAAGAGCGTGTACAGTCCCAGCGGCAATGCCAGGAACCCCACGATGAAGCGGTACTTGCCGTGCTGCATCGCCACTCCGGTGCCGTCGTGAATGCGGTCACTGATGCTTGTAGTGCTTGATCGCCGTGTCCTTCGCGGCCGCGTCGGCATAGCCCTGGATCTTCTTGACGGCTTCCGCCGGGGTGAGCCGTCCGGCCATCATCTCGCCCAGCCCGCCGACACCGATCTGCTCCTTCTGGAGCTGGACGTACCAGTCCTGGAGGCGCGGGTTCACCACGTTGTCGCCGGCCTTGTCCAGTGCGGCGACACCGGACTTCAGGCCCGGGGTGAGGGTGATGCCGTCGGTGCCGCCGTTGTACGCGGTGAGCGACTTGACCTTGGCGGTGAAGTTCCTGGACGACGCCTCACTGAGCATGATGCGCAGCTGCTCCATGCCACCGGAGGCGTTGTTGGCCTTGGCGGGGACGACGAACGGCTCGCCGCCGGAGGCCCAGATGGTGCCGAAGGGCATCGCGTCGGAGGAGTCGATGCCGGTGGGGCCCGAGACCGCCAGGTCGAAGTCGGCCGGGATGACCTTCGCCGACTCGTTCTCCACCCAGGAGCCGTTGGGGATGAACAGGGCCTTGCCCTGGGCCCAGGCGGTCTGCGACTGGATGTGGTCCAGGCCGGGGGTGCCCTTGAGGACGTAACCCTTCTTGTACAGCTCGTAGTACGCCTCGAAACAGGTCTTGACGGCCGGGTGCTTCCAGGCGTTGGGCTCCAGGTTGTCGATGGCGTCGAGGACCTCGCGCCCGCCGACCTTGCCGATCATCGGGTAGAGCGAGAAGGGGAGGTAGTAGGGGTACTTGCCCGCGTACGTCCAGCCGGCCATGCCCTTCTTCTTGGCCTTCTCGCAGACCGCGAGCATCTCGTCCCAGGTCTCGGGGTACGTGGCGTCGAGCGAGTCCAGCGCCTTCTGCGAGTACCAGACGCCGTAGACCGTGTAGGCGTAGTACATGATCCAGACGGGGTCGCCGTCGAACTGGCCCATCTCGACGATGCCGGGGCGCAGGGTGTCGCGGACCTTCTTGGCCGGGTCGTCGTAGGAGGGGGCGTCGAGCAGCGGGGTGAGGTCGGCGAGCTGCTTCTTGCCGACCAGGACGCCCATGTCCATCTGTTCGGCGCCGGAGTTGTCGATGAGGTCGGGCGGGGTGCCCTGGTTGAAGCGGGGCTGGAGCGTGGACTGGATCTTCTGGGTGGCCGAGAACTTCACCTTCGCCTCGGGGAAATTCTTCTCGTAGATCTTCACGGCGTCCTCGGCGTACTCCTTGCCGAAACCACCGTCGAACAGGACGAATTCCATCTGGGCGGTTTCGTTGACCGCGAGGGGGTTCTGCTCGGTCTTCTTTCCGGCCTTGGCCTTGTCCTCGTCACCACCGCCGCCGCTGCTCGCGCAGGCGGCCAGGAAACTCATGGTGGGGACGGAAATCAGACCGAGCGCGGCGGACCTTCTGATCAGATCTCGGCGGCCGACACCCGTGGAGCCGTTGTTCTCGGAGGTGGATCCCATGCTCAAGTCCTCGCCTTCTCCAGGACTCAGGCGGTGAACCGGAACCTCCCGGCACCGCGGTCAGGTCAAGCAGGGTCGTGCGGATCGCGTGAATTGCCGACAGGTATAGTCCACTTCCCGCCAGCGGAGCAAGATCGAATGCAAGGTTGGCCATGGGTCTTTTCCGAGTTGAGACCTCCCCGACATAGGAACCGGCTGTGGGCGGCTTGCCGGAAAATTCGCAACATAAACCCCGAACGACACAGCCAACACCCTTGACATCCTTGACCACTTGACCCACTACTGGTCTCTGCGTCGATTTTGACAACGTTGTCCAAGTGAGCGCAGGGAGGGTGCTGGCGTATGCGGCACAGAGCTCGGCACAGATGGGGTTCGACCGTCGTCGTGACGGCCGCTTTTGCCTTGGCGGTGGGCTCGCAGGGGGCCGCCGTCGCACTGCCGGAGAAGGCTCCGGCGGTCGACCGGGAGTTCGCCTCCTCGTTCGAGGCGGACGATCCGGCGCCGGACTGGCTGAACACCGTCGACACGACGGCGGGCGGCGGCAAGCGGGCTTCGGGCGTCGACGGCGGGTACAGCAGCGGTATTCCGGGCAACGTCACCGATCACGTCACGGACGTACGGGCGAGCAGCGAGAACACGGGCGGCGGGGAGGTGAAGGAGAACCTCGTCGACGGCGAGTCCAGCACGAAGTGGCTGACCTTCGCGCCCACGGGCTGGGCCGAGTTCGATCTCGACAAACCCGTCAAACTCGTGACATACGCTCTCACCTCGGCCAACGACTTCGCCGAGCGTGACCCCAAGGACTGGACCCTTCAGGGTTCCACGGACGGCAAGGACTGGAAGACCGTCGACACCCGCGCCGGCGAGTCCTTCCCCGAGCGGTTCAAGACCAGGACGTACGACCTCGCCGAACCGGCCGAGTACCAGCACTTCCGGCTCGAGGTCACCAAGAACAACGGCGCCTCCGGCATCCTCCAGCTCGCCGACGTCCAGTTCTCCACGGGCGGCGGCGACAACCCGGTCCCGCAGGACATGCTGTCGCTGGTCGACCGCGGCCCGAGCGGCTCCCCGACCGCGAAGGCGGGCGCCGGGTTCACGGGCAAGAAGGCCCTGCGGTACGCCGGACGCCATACGGCGGACGGGCGGGCGTACTCGTACAACAAGGTCTTCGACGTGAACGTGGCCGTCGGCCGCGACACCCGGCTGTCGTACCGGATCTTCCCGTCGATGGCGGACGGCGACCGCGACTACGACGCCACGAACGTCTCCGTGGACCTGGTCTTCACCGACGGCACCTCGCTGAGCGGCCTCGGCGCGACGGACCAGCACGGGTTCGGGCTCACCCCGCAGGCGCAGGGGGCCTCGAAGGTGCTGTACGTCAACCAGTGGAACAACGTGGCCTCGCGGATCGGGTCGGTCGCGGCCGGCAAGACCGTCGACCGCGTCCTGGTGGCGTACGACTCCCCCGCGGGCCCGGCGAGGTTCCGCGGCTGGCTGGACGACATCGCGATCGAGCGCGTGGCGCCGGAGAAGCCGAAGGCGCACCTGTCCGACTACGCGCTGACGACCCGCGGCACCAACTCCAGCGGCGGCTTCTCGCGCGGCAACAACTTCCCCGCGACCGCCGTACCGCACGGCTTCAACTTCTGGACCCCGGTCACCAACTCGGCGTCCCTGAGCTGGCTGTACGACTACGCGCGCGCCAACAACGACGACAACCTGCCGACGATCCAGTCGTTCAGCGCGAGCCACGAGCCCAGCCCCTGGATGGGCGACCGGCAGACCTTCCAGGTGATGCCGTCCGCCGCGTCGGGCACGCCGGACACCGGCCGTGAGGCCCGGGAGCTGGCCTTCCGGCACGAGAACGAGACGGCACGGCCGTACTACTACGGGGTCCGGTTCGAGAACGGCCTGAAGGCCGAGATGACCCCGACCGACCACGCGGCGGCGCTCCGCTTCACCTACCCCGGTGACGACGCGAGCGTGCTGTTCGACAACGTCACGGACCAGGCGGGGCTGACGCTCGACAAGACCGACGGGACCGTCACCGGCTACTCGGACGTCAAGTCCGGGCTGTCGACGGGTGCCACCCGGCTCTTCGTCTACGGCGTGTTCGACAAGCCCGTGAAGGACGGGTCCTCCAGCGGCGTCAAGGGCCACCTGCGCTTCGACGCGGGCGCCGACCGCACGGTCACCCTGCGTCTGGCCACCTCGCTCATCAGCGTGGACCAGGCCAAGGACAACCTGCGCCAGGAGATCCCGGACGGCACCTCCTTCGACGCGGTGAAGAAGCGCGCCCAGCGCGCCTGGGACCGGATCCTCGGCAAGGTCGAGGTCGAGGGCGCCACGCCGGACCAGCTGACCACCCTGTACTCCAGCCTGTACCGGCTGTACCTGTACCCCAACTCCGGCTTCGAGAAGGTCGGTTCGACGTACCGGTACGCGTCCCCGTTCTCGCCGATGCCGAATCCGGACACCCCCACCCACACCGGCGCGAAGATCGTCGACGGCAAGGTGTACGTCAACAACGGCTTCTGGGACACCTACCGGACGACCTGGCCGGCGTACTCCCTCCTGACGCCCTCCCAGTCCGGTGAGATGGCCGACGGGTTCGTGCAGCAGTACAAGGACGGCGGCTGGACCTCGCGCTGGTCCTCCCCCGGCTACGCGGACCTGATGACCGGCACCTCCTCGGACGTGGCGTTCGCGGACGCGTACGTCAAGGGCGTCCCGTTCGACGCGAAGGCGGCGTACGACGCGGCGGTGAAGAACGCGACCGTCGTCCCGCCGTCGTCCGGCGTGGGCCGCAAGGGCATGGCCACCTCGCCCTTCCTCGGCTACACCTCCACCTCCACCGGCGAGGGCTTCTCGTGGGCGATGGAGGGCTACGTCAACGACTACGGCATCGCCCGGATGGGCCAGGCCCTCTACAGGAAGACGGGTGACAAGCGCTACCAGGAGGAGTCGGAGTACTTCCTCAACCGCGCCCAGGACTACGTCAACCTGTTCGACTCCGAGGCCGGCTTCTTCCAGGGCAGGAACGCGCAGGGCGACTGGCGCGTGAAGTCCTCCGACTACGACCCGCGCGTGTGGGGTCACGACTACACGGAGACCAACGGCTGGGGCTACGCCTTCACCGCCCCGCAGGACAGCCGGGGCCTGGCCAACCTGTACGGCGGCCGCGCCGGGCTCGCGGACAAGCTCGACGAGTACTTCGCCACCCCCGAGACGGCGTCCCCGGACTTCGTCGGCTCCTACGGCGGCGTCATCCACGAGATGACCGAGGCGCGGGACGTACGGCTCGGCATGTACGGGCACTCCAACCAGGTCGCCCACCACGTCATCTACATGTACGACGCGGCCGGGCAGCCCTGGAAGGCGCAGAAGAACGTCCGCGAGGTGCTGTCGCGCCTGTACACCGGCAGTGAGATCGGGCAGGGCTACCACGGTGACGAGGACAACGGCGAGCAGTCGGCCTGGTACCTGTTCTCCGCGCTCGGCTTCTACCCGCTGGTGATGGGCGGCGGCGAGTACGCGGTCGGCTCCCCGCTGTTCACGAAGGCCACCGTGCACCTGGAGAACGGCAAGGACCTGGTGGTCAGGGCGCCGAAGAACAGCACGCGGAACGTGTACGTGCAGGGCCTGAAGGTCAACGGCCGTGCCTGGAGCTCCACTTCACTGCCCCACACGCTGCTCGCCAAGGGCGGGGTGCTGGACTTCGACATGGGGCCGAAGCCCTCGGCGTGGGGCAGCGGCAAGAACTCCGGACCGGTGTCGATCACCCAGGACGACAAGCCGGCGACGCCCCGCACGGACGCGCTGACCGGCCCGGGCGCCCTGTTCGACAACACCTCGGCGACCGACGCGGCGGTGACGGACACGGTCGAGCTGCCGGTCGGCAAGGCCGTGAAGGGCGTGCAGTACACGCTGACCTCGTCCGACCGCACCAAGGCCCCCACGGCCTGGACCCTCCAGGGCTCCGCCGACGGCACGACGTGGACGACGCTGGACCGGCGCTCCGGGGAGAGCTTCTCCTGGGACCGGCAGACGCGCGCGTTCACCGTGGGATCACCGGGTACGTACGGGAAGTACCGCCTGCTGATCGACGGCCGGGTGACGCTGGCGGAGGTCGAGTTGCTGTCCTGAGCCGGACGGCCCGCGCCGGTGCCGCACCTGGCGCCGGCGCGGGCCGTCGGCCGCTCCCCTAGGAGGGTCCGCCCATGCCGCTTCCCGTGCCCGTGCTCCCCGAGGGGGTCGACCCCGCCTGGCTGCCGGTGGAGGCACTGCGGCCGCTGGGCGTCCGGCGGACCCTGATCCGCGGCTCGGGCCCCCTCGTGGACACCGTGCACGGTGAAGTGGCGGACGCCTGCGGGCGGTTCGGCGGGAAGGTGGTGCGCGGCGAGGAAGGAGCGGCGCGGGGGGCGCCGGACGGCGCCCGGTACGACCTGCTGCTGGAGGTGTCGGCGGCGGAGGGCCTCGGTGCGGAGGGATTCGCGTTCGGGCGGGACGGCGGCACCACGACCGTCACCGCGTCCGGCCCACACGGGCTGCTGTACGGCCTGTTCCACGTCGTGCGGCTCGGGGCGGCGGCGTTCGCCGGACCGGTGGCGCGCGAGGAGCACCGTCCGGCGACGGCGCTGCGGATGCTGGACCACTGGGACAACGTGAGCGTGCACCCGGTCATGGGCCAGGTGGAGCGCGGGTACGCGGGCGGATCGCTGTTCTGGCGCGACGGCCGGGCACGCGGGGAAGCGGAACGGGTCCGGGCCTACGGCCGGCTGCTGGCGGCCGTGGGGATCAACGCCGTGGCGGTCAACAACGTCAATGTGCGCGAGGCGGAGACCCGTCTGCTGACCGAGCGGCTCGGTGAGGTCGCCGGCCTGGCGGAGGCGTTGCGGCCGTACGGGATCCGGACGCATCTGTCGGTGAACTTCGCGGCGCCGATGCTGCTCGACGGGCTCCCCACGGCCGATCCGCTGGACACCGGGGTGCGTGCCTGGTGGGCGGGGGCCGTACGCCGGGTGTACGCGGCGATACCGGACTTCGGCGGGTTCGTGGTGAAGGCGGACTCGGAGGGCGAGCCGGGGCCGTTCGCCTACGGCCGCAGCCACGCCGACGGCGCGAACATGCTGGCCGCGGCTCTCGCGCCGTACGGCGGCACGGTCCACTGGCGGGCCTTCGTCTACGACCACCGGCAGGACTGGCGGGACCGCGGGACGGACCGGGCCCGGGCAGCCCATGATCATTTCGCCCCGCTCGACGGGGAGTTCGCCGGCAACGCGGTGCTCCAGGTGAAGCACGGGCCGATGGACTTCCAGGTGCGGGAGCCGGTCTCACCGGTGCTCGGGGCGATGCCGCGCACCCGGCTGGCGGTGGAGGTGCAGGCCACGCAGGAGTACACCGGTCAGCAGCGGCACGTGTGCTGGCTCGGGCCGATGTGGAGCGAGGTGCTGCGGTTCCGGACGGACGGTGCGGCCGGGCCGTCCGTGGCGGAGTCGGCGCGCGGCGGGATCGTCGCCGTGTCGAACGTGGGCGACGACCCCTTCTGGACCGGGCATCCGCTGGCCCAGGCGAACCTCCACACCTTCGGGCGCCTCGCGTGGCGGCCCGACGCCGATCCCTGCGACGTCCTCGACGAGTGGATCGGCCTCACCTTCCCGGGCGCCCCGGCCCGGCTGGCCGACGGCCTGCGCGCGGTGCTGCGCGGCTCCTGGCGGACGTACGAGAAGTACACCGCGCCGCTCGGCGTGGGGTTCATGGTCCAGCCCGGGCACCACTACGGGCCCGGCGTGGACGGCTACGAGTACAGCCGCTGGGGCACCTATCACTTCGCGGACCGGGACGGGGTCGGTGTCGACCGGAGCGCGGCGACCGGGACGGGGTACGCGGCGCAGTACGCCAAGGCGTGGGCCGAGGTGTACGAGTCGGTCGACTCGTGCCCCGACGAGCTGCTGCTGTTCTTCCACCATGTGCCGTACGGGCATGTGCTGCACAGCGGGAAGACCGTGATCCAGCACATCTACGACACCCACTTCGAGGGCGTCGAGGAGGCCGAGGAGGCCCGCCGGGTGTGGGCGGGCCTCGGGGACCTGGTGGAGCCGGCGCGCCACGCGCGGGTGGCCGAGCGGTACGAGGAGCAGGTGCGCTGCGCGCGGGAGTGGCGCGACCAGGTCAACAGCTACTTCCTGCGGAAGTCGGGGGTGCCGGACGGGCAGGGGCGGCTCATTCACTGACGCCCGGGTCACCGCTCCCCGGGCGCGGGCGCAGGACCGCGACGCCGAGCGGGTCGAGCACGAGGGGCTCGCCCCGTTCGGCCCGCTTGCCGGTGAGGAGGTCGGTGGCGGCGGCGTGGGCGGTCAGCCGGACCGGCTCCGGGGCGTGGTTGAGGAGGAACAGCAGGCTCGTGCCGTCGGGGGTGACGCGGGTGGCGGTCTCGACGGCGGGGTGGGCGGCGTAGGGGCCGATCAGGCCGTGGCGGGCGAGGACCCGCCGGACGACGAGGTCGACGCCGGACCGGTCGAGGTCGGTGGCGACGTACCAGCCCTCTCCGGCACCGAAGCGGTGGCGGGTCACGGCCGGGGTGCCGGCGTAGAAGTCGGCGCCGTAGGTGGCGACCGGTTCGGCGCCGCGGGGCTGGACGATCTCGAAGACCAGGCGGGCCTCGGCGGTCGACTCCGCGAAGCGCACGGGCTGTACGACGTCCTGCGGGCGGGCGTCCCATTCGTCGACGCGGATGCCGAGCAGCGGGGCGAGCGGCCCGGGGACGTCGGTGAGGAAGGCGCGGTCGTGGACGTCGGAGCGGGCGGTGAGGAAGGTGGCGAGGACGGTGCCGCCGCGCCGGGCCAGTGCTTCGAGACGTTCGGCCAGGTCGCCCTTGACCAGGTGGAGGACGGGGGCGAGGACGATGTCGTAGGGGGTGAGGTCGGCGGTGACGGGGACGACGTCCACATCGGCGCCGGCCTCGCGGGCGGCCCGGTAGTAGCGGTGGACGACGTCGGTGTACCGGACCAGCCGGGAGGGGCCGTCGGAGATCTCCAGCGCCCACCAGCTGTCCCAGTCGAAGAGGAGGGCGGTGCGGGCCGGAGTGCGGGCACCCAGGGTGATCGCGCCGAGATCGCTCAGCTCCGCTCCCAGCGCGGCGACTTCACGAAAGACGCGGGTGTCGTCGCGGCCCGCGTGGCCGATCACCGCGCCGTGGTACTTCTCGCAGGCGCCGCGGGAGGCCCGCAGCTGGAAGTAGAGGGCGGCGTCGGCTCCGTGGGCGATCGCCTGGAACGTGGCCAGCCGCAGCTCCCCCGGTCTGCGCAGGGGGTTGACGTCCCGGCAGGCGGTGGCGGAGGGGGTCTGTTCCATCAGCCAGAAGGGTGCGCCGTCCTTGAGTCCGCGCATCAGGTCGTGGGCGAGGGCGGGCCGGGTGGGCGGGGCGTCGAGGGGCGGGTAGTTGTCCCAGGAGACGAAGTCGAGGTGGGGCGCCCAGCGGTGGTAGTCGAGGGGCCGGTAGGCGCCCATCAGGTTGGTGGTGACGGGGGTGTCCGGGTCGTGGGCGCGGACGGCCTCCTTCTCGGCAGTGAAGCAGCCGAGGAGGGCGTCGGTCATGAAGCGCCGGTGGTCGAGGGTGATGCCCTGGAAGGCGGTGTGGTCGGGGCCTCGCCAGTGTTCGGTGAGGGCGCTCGGCGGCTCGATCTGGTCCCAGTCGGTGTAGCGGTGCGACCAGAAGGTGGTCCACCAGGCGTCGTTGAGGGCGTCGAGGGTGCCGTGCCGGGCGCGCAGCCAGCCGCGGAACGCCTCGGCGCACAGTTCGCAGTAACAGGCGCCGCCGTACTCGTTGTTGATGTGCCAGGCGAGCAACGCCGGGTGCTGTGCGTACCGTTCGGCGAGACGGCCGGCCAGGACGGTGGCGAGGCGGCGGTAGGCGGGTGAGCTGGGGCAGAAGTTGTGGCGCTGGCCGTGGCGGTGCCGGCGGCCCTCGAAGTCGGTGCGGTTGACCTCGGGGTACGTTCTCGCGAGCCAGGGCGGGACGGCGGCGGTGCCGGTGGCCAGGCAGACCCGGCGGCCCTCGGCGGCGGCCCGGTCGAGTGTCCGGTCCAGGACGCCGAAGTCGTGGATGTCCTCGGCGGGCTGGGTGAGCGACCAGGAGAAGACACCGACGGTGAGCGTGTCGATGCCGGCCCGTGCGAAGAGGCGGTGGTCCTCGTCCCAGACCTCCTGGGGCCACTGCTCGGGGTTGTAGTCGCCGCCGTAGGGGATCTTGGGGCTGTTCGGGGTCATACGGTGAAGTCCTCCTCGGTCTCGGCGATCACCGGGCGCTCGCAGTGCAGCAGGGAGAGCAGCAGCGGGGCGGCGAGCAGGGCGGGCAGGGCCTCGGTCAGCAGGGCGGTGAGGCCGGCGGCCAGGACGAGCAGCGAGGCGGCGCCGGCGGTGGCCCTGGCGTGCCGGAGCAGGAAGTACGCGGCGAGGCGGGCGGTGTCCCGGGAGCGGAACGCGAACAGTGAGGTGAGGACGAGCGCGTGGGCGCCCCACAGGAGCGAGACCGCGCCGGTCAGCCCGAGCAGGGCGGCCCACCAGCGGGGGAGGCCGGTGGCGGCGAAGTGGGTGAGGGTGAAGGCGATCACCGTCAGCCAGGCCAGCAGGGGGGTCCAGAGGGTGAGGGCGGGTACGGCGTTGAGGCGCCAGCCGCGGGCGTAGGCGCGGGCCGGGTGCAGGTCGGTGAGGTCCCGGCCGCGGTGGTGCAGGGCGTACAGCGCGGCGGACAGGGCGGGGCCGAGCGGCAGCAGGCAGACGGCCGCCAGGGGCAGGTTGGCGGGGTCGGGGTCCAGGAGGAACAGGGCGATCAGGCCGGGCGTGGCGGCGGCGAGGAGCAGGGCCTCGACGGTGAGGAGGGTGTGCAGCAGGGCGGCGGCGCGGGAGAGGACACCGGTGCCGAAGTCGGTGGCCGTGCCGCTCATGACGCCTCCCGGCCGAGCAGGCGTCCCTCGTCCCACCAGGGCGGGGTCTCGTCGGTGAGCGGGGTCAGTTCGACGAGGGTGACCTCGTGGCGGGCGAGCGTCAGGTCGAGTGCGGCACGTCCCTCGCGCACGGGCAGCCGGTGGTGGCCGCGGGCGGGCTCGGAGGCCTCGTGCAGGACGTCCAGCTGTCCGGCCTTCGGGGAGCGGGGGCTGCCCATGCGGCGCCAGGTCGTGTACGCGTTTCCGCGCTCCTCGTCCACCGTGGACCGGCGGACGAACACCTCGGGTCCGCCGACCGGGACGGACAGCCGCAGGACGTGCCGGTCGGGGCCGGGGGTCTCGCCGGTCGGGTCGACGGGGGCCCAGGCCAGGACGGTGACCCGGCCGTCGGGGTGGCGGGTGACGAGATGGTCGTCGCCGCGGGCCAGCAGGTCGGGGCCGGTCCGCGCCATGAAGGCGTACAGGTGGTAGGCCGGTTTCCTGACCTGGCGGTGGGTGAGCAGTCCGAAGCCGCCGTGGAAGAGGGCGGTGGGGACGCCGGCCTCCTCGAACATGTCGCTGAACGTCCAGTAGGAGAACGAGTCGACGAGGTCCCCGCCCGACGCCAGGACCGGGGCGAGGTAGGCGGCGTGGAACGCGGTGTCGTGGACCGGGTTGTCGGGGCGGTAGGAGGAGTTGAACTCCGTGATGTGGACGGGGAGTCCGGCCAGCCGGGTGCCCTTGAGCCGCTCGCGGGGCGTGGCGAACTGGTCGAGCAGGCCGGCCGCCGGCGCCAGGGTCTGGTGGACGCCGAACGGCACGTGCTGGGCGGGGCCGGAGGTGTAGGCGTGCTTGGACACGAAGTCGACGGGCACGTCCCGGTGTTCGGCGAACTCCGCGAACCGGTCGAGCCAGTCGTCGGCGCCCGGGGAGATCGCCGGTCCGCCGACCTGGAGGCCGGCGTCCACGTCCTTCACCGTGTGCGCGGTGATCTCGTACAGCCGGTGGTACGCCCGTTCGTCGGCGTGCTCCCAGAAGTCGGGGAGGTTGGGCTCGTTCCACACCTCGACGGGCCAGGTGCGGACCTCGTCGAGGCCGTAGCGGTCGACGAGGTGGGTGAGGGTGGCGCGGACGAGGGCGGCCCACTCGCGGTGGTCGCGCGGTGGGGTGACGTTGCCCCGCCACCAGAAGACGGTCCGGTCCCCCGAGGCCAACTCGGACGGCATGAAGCCGAGTTCGAGGAAGGGACGGATGCCGAGCTCCAGGTACGCGTCGAGAACCTGGTCGACGTAGGTGAAGGAGTGGTGGACCCGGCGGCCGCCCTCGTGGTCGTAGGGCCGGTGCACGCCCATGCCGTCGCTGAGCAGACCGTGGCCGCGGATGTGCCGGAAGCCGATGTCGCGCCGCAGGAGCGCCAGGGAGTCCTGGTAGTCGCGGCGCAGGGCGAGTTCGATCCGGCCGGTGCCGACGCACGCCCGCCAGGCGTCGGAGAACCGGCCGACCGGCTCGGCCGGGACCCGGATCACCCGTTCTCCTTCGTGTAGCGCTCGCGTGCCTTGTTGTGCAGGTCGACGAGCCGGTCCATGTTCTTGGCCTTCAACTCGGTGACGTAGTCGTCCCATTCGGTCAGCGGGCGCTTGCCGAGGGCGAACTTGAGGGTGTTCTGGGTGACGTGGTCGCGCAGCGGGGTGTCCCAGAGCTGCGCCTGTTCCTGCTCCACGGACCGCAACGGGTGCGCCGGGCCGACGGGCAGCTGTTCGCGCCGGGCCATGACGTCCTGGAACGCCTTCTCGTCGGGGCCGAACGAGGAGGAGACCAGCGCCCAGCTGCCGCCGTAGGTGAAGACGCCGTTGAAGAAGCCGTAGTCCTTCTGGAGGTCCTTCGGCGCGTCGGGGTCGGAGCCCATCAGGCTGATCCCGGGCTCCAGCGCGTACTGCCCGCCGCCGTACGTGTACGTGGTGCCCTCCACACCCCACTTGGCGAACCGCTGGCCCTCGTCCGAGTACCAGAGCCAGTCCACGAACTGCATCATCGCCACGAAGGAGTCGCTCGTGAGGGCCTTGCTGGAGATCATGACGCCGTTCTCCAGCCGGGCGCCGCCCATGACCACGGGGCCGGCCGGGCCGAGCGGCACCGGCACCATCTCGATCTTCGCCCCCTCGACCTGCCGCTCCAGGTTGTAGCGGTAGTTCTGGACCAGCTCCTGGGGGTTGGCGCTGATCGCGAAGGACTTCTCACCCAGCAGCTTCTGCACCGCTTCGTCGTCGGTCTGGGTGAAGCTCTCGGGGTCCATCAGCTTCTCGGCGACCAGCTTTCTCAGGTACTCGACCATCCCGCGGTAGCCGTCCTGGGCGCCGGTGAAGACGAAAGCGTCCGCCTTCGCGTCGTAGCTGATGTTGTCGTACGTCCAGCCGGCCCGGACGCCGTGGGACTGGCCGAGGTAGCTGAGCAGCGCGGCGACCGGATAGGGGGTGTTGATGCTCCAGCGGTCGGAGAGCGGGTACCGGTCGGGGTACTCGGCGCGGATCGCGCGAAGGACGTCGTACACCTCGTCCCAGGTGGTGGGCAGGCCGAGGCCGAGCGTGTCGAGGACGTCGGTGCGCAGCGACAGCGAGTAGCCGGACTTCACCTTCTCGTGCAGGCCGGGCAGGAGGTAGTACTTGCCGTCGGACTGGCGGATGGAGTCGAGTTCCGGCTCCAGCTTCCACTTCCCGACCTTGTTCCGGAAGTTGGGCATCAGGTGCACGTACTCGCTCACCGGGAGGATCGCGCCGGACGAGACGAAGGCGACCTCCGAGGGGTGGTACGTCTTCGGGATCAGGAAGGGGGCGTCGCCCGCGCCGATGAGGACGCTGCGCTTCTTCTCGTAGTCGCTGAGCGGGACGTCGACCGGTTTCAGGGTGACGCCGGTGCGGCGGGTGAGTTCCTTCCAGAACAGCCAGCCGTTCTTCAGCGGGTAGACGGGGTTGTTGTTGTGCAGCATCGAGAAGGAGAGCGGCTTCGACGCCTTGAACTGCTGGCCGGCGCGGTACTCCTTCATGGCGCCGTTCTGCTTCTTGGAGAGGTCCTTGGAGTCCCCTGTGTCGTCGCCGCTGCCGCAGCCGGTGAGGGCGGCGAGGCCGATGAAGCCGGCTGCCGCGAGTATCTGACGTCGTGAGAGCTCGCCTTCGTTCTTCACGGATACTCCCTTGTTGAGGTCCGGCTCTCAGCCCTTGACCGCGCCGAGCATCACGCCGGAGACGAAGTAGCGCTGGACGAACGGGTACACGCAGAGGATGGGCAGGGCGGTGAGCACGATCGTGACCGCCTGGATGTTCGCCCCGACCTGGCTGAGCTGTTCGGTGGCCGCACCGGCGTTGCCGCCCGTGGTGGCGCCGGAGATGAGGTTGCGCAGATAGACGGTGACCGGCATCAGCTCGGTGCGGTCCATGTAGAGGTACGCCGAGAACCAGGAGTTCCAGAAGGACACCGAGTAGAAGAGCACCATCGTCGCGATGACCGCCTTGGACAGCGGCAGCACGATCCGCAGCAGGATGCCGTACGTGCTCAGGCCGTCGATCTCGGCGGCCTCCTCCAGTTCGGTGGGCAGGCTCTCGAAGAACGCCTTCATCACCAGCAGGTTGAAGACGCTGATCGCGTTCGGCAGGGCGATCGCCCAGACGGAGTTCTTCAGGCCCAGGCTGGTGACCAGGACGTAGTTCGGGATGAGTCCGCCGGAGAAGAACATGGTGAACACGGCGACCCCGACGAGGACGCCCCGCCCTTTGAGGTTCCTCTTCGACAGGACGTAGGCGTAACAGGTCGTCAGAACCATGGCGACGACGGTGGAGACGACCGTGTAGAAGACGGTGTTCGCGTAGTTCCGCCAGAACATCGCGTCCTGGAAGACGATGTCGTAGGTGGTGAGGTTGAACCCCTTCGGCCACAGGGTGACCTCACCGGCGCGGATCTGCCGCTCCCCGCTGAAGGACCGGGCGACGATGTTGACGAAGGGGTAGAGGGTCACCAGCACGACCAGGGTGAGAATCACTCCGTTGACGCCCTGGAAGACGCGGTCGCCGCGGGTGCGCCGGTGCACCGGGGTGCGCGGACGCACGGGCGGGGAGAGCGGCGGGCTCACCACAGGCTCGTCCCCACCGTGCGGCGCGACAGCTGGTTCGCGGACGTGATCAGCACCAGGCCGATGACCGCCTCGAAGAGGCCGATCGCGGCGGCGTAGCTGAAGCTGTTGGACTCGACGCCGGCCCGGTAGAGGTAGGTGGAGACCACATCGGCCGTCGGGTAGGTCAGCGGGTTGTACAGCAGCAGGATCTTCTCGAATCCGACGGCCATGAAGGTGCCGATGTTGAGGATCAGCAGAGTGATCATGGTGGGGCGGATGCCGGGCAGGGTGACGTGCCAGATCTGCTTCCACCGGTTGGCGCCGTCGATCCGGGCCGCCTCGTACAGGTCCTCGTCGACGGTGGTCAGGGCGGCGAGGTAGAGGATCGTGCCCCAGCCGGCGGTCTGCCAGATCTCCGAGCCCACGTAGACGGTGCGGAACCAGCCGGGTTCCTGGACGAACCGGATCGCGTCCAGACCGAACCAGCCCAGCGCGTGGTTGACCGGCCCGTCGGTGGCGAGCATCTGCAAGGTGATGCCCGCGACGATCACGATCGACAGGAAGTGCGGAAGATACGAGACCGACTGCACGAACCGTTTCAGCGAGCGTCGGCGTACCTCGTTGAGCAGCAGCGCCAGGGCGATCGGGATCGGGAAGCAGAAGACGAGCGTGAGCGTGCCCAGCCACAACGTGTTGCGGAAGACCTGCCAGAACGTGGGATCGGACAGGAACATCCGCACATAGCGCAGCCCCACCCACTGCTCGCCCAGGATCGAACCCCCGGGCTCGAAGCGGCGGAAGGCGATGACATTGCCGATCATCGGCAGATAGCGGAAGACCAGGAAGAACAGCAGCGGCAGCACGGCCAGCGAGTACAGCTGCCAGTCCCGGCGCAGCGCGCGCCGACGGCCGGGGCGCGGGGCCGGTCGCCCCGGTCCGTGCCGGGTCTTGGGCGGTGGGTCCTGGGTTCCTGGGGACGGGGCCGACGTGGTGGAGGTGCTCATGCTCGGGCCTCCCGGGGCGTCGCTCGAAACGTTCGACCAGCCACGTGCTCTCGAAACTTTCGTGCCCTTACCGGTAACTCTGCGGCAACGTAAGGGCACACGGAAAGCGCTGTCAATGGGTGCTGCACGGTGGACCGGTGGGGAGTGATGCGGCGTTGAAGGCGCAAACGGGTGGGGTAGAACCGGAGAGTCCACTGCTAACGTGCGTCGCAAATTTCTGGCTGAGGTACGCAACGATCGATCGCCCACGACCCCTGCGAGGTGCCCCGTGCCCGCGTTCGACCTGCCCCTGGCGGAGCTGGAACGCCACCGCCCCGACCTCGACGAGCCCGCCGACTTCGACGCCTTCTGGCAGGACACCCTGAAGGAGGCCGAGCGCCACGAACCCCTGGTGTCGGTCCGCCCGGTGAAGACCGGCCTGCGTCTGACGGACACCTGGGACGTGACGTTCCGCGGCTTCGCCGGGGATCCCGTCCGGGCCTGGTTCACCCTCCCCGCACACGCGCGGCAGCCGCTCCCCGCCGTGGTCGAGTACATCGGCTACGGCCGCGGCCGGGGCCTCCCCCACGAACGGCTGACCTGGGTGAACGCCGGGTACGCACACCTGCTGATGGACAACCGCGGCCAGGGCGACCAGTACGGCAACGGCGGCCACACCCCCGACCCGCACACCGGCGCCCCCGGCGGCCCGGGCCCTGCCGTACGCGGCCTGCTCTCCCCGCACGACCACCACTACCGCCGGCTGATCACGGACGCGGTGCGCGCGGTGACGGCGGTCCGCGCGCTGCCCGGGGTGGATCCGGCGCGGACCGCGGCCGTCGGCAACAGCCAGGGCGGCGGGCTGGCCCTGGCGGTGGCGGGCCTGGTCCCCGACCTCGGCGCGGCCTTGGTCACCGCGCCGTTCCTGTGCGGCATCCGCCGCGCCCTGGACCTCACCGACGCGGCCCCCTACGGCGAGATCACCGCCTACCTCGCCGTCCACCGCGGCGCCGAGCAGGCCGCCCACCGCACCCTCTCGTACCTGGAGGGTGTCTCCTTCGCCCGTCGCGCCCACGCACCGGCCCACTTCGGCACCGGCCTGCGCGACACGGTGTGCCCGCCGAGCGGCGCGTACGCGGCGTTCAACCGCTACGGCGAGCTGAGCGGGGGCGGCGCGGACCCACGCCGGGAGATCCACCCGTATCCCTTCAACGGACACGAGGGGGGCGAGGCGGAGCAGGTGCGCCGCCAACTGGGCTGGCTGGCACGGGTGATGGCGGTATAGCGCCGCGCGGGGTTCGCCGCGGCGCCCTTCGCCGGAGGCCGCGGCCGACTTCGCCGTGGGGCGCGCCCGCTTTCGCCGTGGCCGCGGCCGCCTTCACCGTGCGCCGCGCCCCTGGTGGCGCTCACGGCGCCGCCTTTGCCAGGTGCGGCAACTGCCTTGACCGGCACCCCACTTGGCAGCGGGCGGCACTGACACGGTAAAGTCGCCGACGGCGCCGCGACAACGTTGTCCCGCCACGATGCGACATCGGCTTCCGGCCCGTGACACCGTCCGGGCCGACCCCCGGGCCGCCCTACTCCCCCGAAGGGCGGCCCGCTCGCGGACCCGGTGGGCGCGCGGCTCGCTGCCCACCGGGTCCGCCCCGAGCTACGGCTCGCGGGATCCGGTCACCCCACCCGGCAGGGCAGGGTCGTGGCGCTGTCACCGCCGGAGCCCGTGACGACGTAGCCGAATGTGGTGCTCTGGCCCGGACTCAGCGAACCGTTCCAGTCGGCGTTGTGGACCATCACCGCCTGGCCGTTGTAGGTGGCGTTGCCGTTCCAGAGACTGGCCACCGACTGCCCGGCCGGCAGGGTCCAGTCGACCATCCAGCCGAGCATCGGGACGTCACCGGAGTTGGTGACGGTCACCTCGGACTGGTAGCCGCCGTTCCAGCTGCCGGTCGTCCGGCGGGTGGCGGTGCAGGTGCCGGGGACGGGCTCGGAGGGGTTGCCGGGTTCGTGGATACCGGTCACCTCGCCGTTTCCGCCGTCGAAGACGACGTCGGAGCAGGAGTAGAACGTCTCCGCGCTGTCCGAGCGCTGCCAGACCATGTAGATGATGTGGCGGCCCGACTTGCCGGACGGGAGCTGCCCGGTCCAGGAGTAGTTGGCCTCGACCGTGCCCGGGGAACCGTTGAGCGGCGGGTGGTCGACGGTGAGGAAGGGCTGGTCCTCCATGTCGTCCCAGGTGAGGGTCCGGGTCGGGTCGAAGCCGTCCTTGGTGACGTAGACGTAGAACCACCCCGGGTGCGCGGCCCAGGCGTTGTAGGAGAAGTCGACGCCGGCGCCGGAGGTGAGGTGGGTCAGCGGCCAGTCGCTGCGGGCGGCGTTGAACCCGGTGAAGTTGGCGTTTCCGCCGCTGCACAGCTGACCGTCCGGGACGAAGCCGCGGGTGCGGCCGGCGCCGTCGGAGCGCAGGACGGAGAACCAGTTGTAGAACGGGGTGGTACCGCTCACCTGCTGGGCGTTCTTGCAGGCCGGATTGACCGGCTTGATCTCACCGGTGTCGGTGAGACCGTCCTGCCAGCACAGGAAGGTGCGGCTGCCCGGCTTCATGGGGGTTCCGTGGGCCTCGGCCCTGCCACCGCTCGTGACGATGAGGCCGAGCGCCGGGACGGTGGCCACCAGAGCCAGGAGGACGAGGAGCAGGGCCTTGGTGCGTAACCGCGATCTCGTGGACGTTGATTTTGGCGTGATCATGACAGATGACATGGCGGAGTCCGTCCTTCCATGTACGGACCGTGCGCGTACGGGGAGTTCGTGCGGGTGAGACGGACCGCGCGGCACGACGGGCCGCACGGAGGGGGTGTGCGGGTGTGGGGCGTGAGCGTGGAGCGCGAGGTGCGGGTGTGGGTGCAGGTGCGGGTGTGGGTGCGGGTGCGCGAGGCGGGAGCGTTCCCGGCTCCCGGGCGGGTTCCGGTCCGCCGGGTGCCTCTATGGGAGCGCTCCCACCTCACCTGTGGCGGAAGGTAGCGCCGTACGGCCCACTTGTAAACGGGTGCGCTCAGGTTGGCGTCGGGGCCGGCGCGGGCGTCCCCGACGGCTCACCTCATCGACGCCCGTGCACTCCAGGTCAGCGTGTCCGCGCCCGTCTCGCCCGTCAGGGGCAGTTCGACGGTGAACTCGGTACGGCCCGGCTCGCTGCGGACGTCGATCCGGCCGCCGTGCGCCGCGGTGATCGCGGCGACGATGGCGAGTCCGAGGCCGGATCCGGTGCTCTGGTCGGCGCGGGCGCGGGAGGCGTCGGCGCGGGTGAAGCGTTCGAAGACGGAGGGCAGGAGGTCGGGCGGGATGCCGGGGCCGTCGTCGCGGACGCGGATCGTGCCGAGGCCCTCCCGCGCCTCGACCGCGGCCACCACCCGGGTGCCCGCCGGGGTGTGGACCCGGGCGTTGGCCAGCAGGTTGGCGACGACCTGGTGGAGCCGGGCCTCGTCGCCGAGGACCAGCGGCGCGGTGTCCAGGCACAGCTCCAGCTGCCAGTCGTGGCCGTCGCCGGCGGCCCGCGCGTCCCACACCGCCTCCGCGACCAGCGACGCGAGGTCCACCTCCGCCGACTGGAGCGGCCGGCCCTCGTCGAGGCGGGCCAGCAGGAGCAGATCCTCGACCAGACCGGTCATCCGGGCCGACTCCGCGGTGACCCGGCGCCAGGCCATGCCCGGTTCGATGCGGTCGGTGCCGCGGTTCATCAGCTCCGCGTAGCCGGAGATCGAGGCGAGCGGGGTGCGCAGTTCGTGGCTGGCGTCGGCCAGGAACCGGCGCATGCGTTCCTCGCTGCGGCGCACCCGTTCCTCGCCGCGCTGGCGTTCGGCGAGCGAGGACTCCACGTGGTCG
Organism: Streptomyces phaeofaciens; assembly: GCF_014648915.1. Classification (GTDB taxonomy): domain Bacteria; phylum Actinomycetota; class Actinomycetes; order Streptomycetales; family Streptomycetaceae; genus Streptomyces; species Streptomyces phaeofaciens. The sequence continues at coordinate 160,241 of NZ_BMSA01000023.1, forward strand.
ATCATCCGGTTGAGGGCGGCGCCGACCTGGCCGGCCTCGCTGCCGGGGTCGGTGTCGCGTTCGGGAACACGGGTGAGCGCGGTGACCTCGCCCCGGCAGAGCGGGGCCCGGGAGACCTCGACGGCGGTGGCGGCGACCCGGCCGAGGGGGCGCAGCTGACGTCGTATGACCACCGCGCAGACGCAGCCGGCGGCCGTCAGACCCAGTGCCGCGACGACGGCCTCGATCGCGACCAGGCCGCTGATCATGTCCTGGACGTCGCCCATCGGCAGGCCGGTGAGCACCCGGACGCCGTCGCCGGCGAGGCCGGTGACGCGGTACGTGCCCAGGCCGGGGACCGTCCTGGTGTGGTACGACCCGTCGGTGCCGATGCCCGACAGTGCCGCGGTCTGGGCGGCGGTGAGGTTCCGCGGCGGGGCGTCCTGGCCCACGGTGGCCGCCGCGAGGATCGTGCCGTCGGTGTCCAGCCGGGCGGCCAGCATGCCGGCGGGGTGACCGCTCTCGTTGAGGAAGGTCAGGTCGCCGGTGAGGTCCGGGTGGAGCGAGGCCCCGCCCAGGCTGCGTTCGGCCGCGTTGGTGACCCGGTCGTCGAGGTTGCCCAGCAGGTAGGCGCGCTGGGCGAAGACGGTGGTGAGGGCCATCGCCGCGCACACCGTGACCAGGATGGCGGTGATGAGGAGGAGGAGACGGGTACGCAGGGAACGGCCCCGGAGCCTGCCGGCGTTCATCTCCCGTCCTCCACCGGCCTGATCGCGTACCCCAGCCCGCGCACGGTGTGGATCATCGGCGCGCGGCCCCGGTCGAGCTTGCGGCGCAGACTGGAGATGTACACCTCGACGAGGTTGCCGCCGCCGTCGAAGGAGCTGCTCCACACATGGTCGAGGATCTGCGCCTTGCTCAGGACCTGGCGCGGGTGCTCCATGAGCAGGCTGAGCAGGTCGAACTCCTTGGCGGTGAGCGTGACCGGGGCGCCGTCGCGGTGCACCTCCCGGGTCCGGGCGGTGAGCACCAGGGGGCCGAGGACGCGTACGGGGTCGTCGGCGCGGGTGCGTTCGGCGCCGGAGCGGCGCAGCAGTCCGCGCAGTCTCAGGACGACCTCCTCCAGGGAGAAGGGCTTGGTGACGTAGTCGTCGGCGCCGTTGGCCAGCCCGTCGATGCGGTACTCCAGGGCGTCGCGGGCGGTGAGCATGAGGACGGGCAGTTCGGGGTTCTCGTACCGCAGGCGGCGCAGTACCTGGATGCCGTCCAGGTCGGGGAGCATGCCGTCCAGGACGACGGCGTGCGGGGCGCAGCCCCGGGCCACGCGCAGGGCGCTCTGGCCGTCGGCGGCCGGGTAGGGATGCCAGCCCGCCTCGGTGACGGCCACGGACAGCACTTCGGTGAGCGCGGGCTCGTCGTCGACGATGAGCACGCGGACGCGGCCGGTTCGGGTCCCGGGGGTGCCAGTCATGTCCCGATCCTGTCCCGGCCGGCTGGGGGAAGCCTGTGTTCAGCCTGAGGGTCGGTGATGACCTGGGACGAACACGGCGAAGGGCCGCACCCCCGTCCCCGGGGATGCGGCCCTCGACTGCCGTGCGCCGACGCCTACTTGCGGATCAGGCTGCGCAGCACGTACTGCATGATGCCGCCGTTGCGGTAGTAGTCCGCCTCGCCGGGGGTGTCGATACGGACGACCGCGTCGAACTCGATGCCGGTGTCGGTGGTGACCTTCACCGTGCGCGGGGTGGTGCCGTTGTTGAGCTCCTCGACGCCGGTGAAGGAGAAGGTCTCCTCGCCGGTGAGACCGAGGGTCTCCGCGGACTGGCCCTCCGGGAACTGGAGCGGCAGCACGCCCATGCCGATGAGGTTCGAGCGGTGGATGCGCTCGTACGACTCGGTGATGACGGCCTTGACGCCGAGGAGCGCGGTGCCCTTGGCGGCCCAGTCGCGGGACGAGCCGGAGCCGTACTCCTTGCCGCCCAGGATGACCAGCGGGATGCCCTGGTCGATGTAGTTGCGCGAGGCGTCGTAGATGAACGACACCGGCGCGTCCGCCTGGGTGAAGTCGCGGGTGTAGCCGCCCTCGGTGCCCGGCGCGAGCTGGTTGCGCAGGCGGATGTTGGCGAACGTGCCGCGGATCATGACCTCGTGGTTGCCTCGGCGCGAGCCGTAGGAGTTGAAGTCACGACGCTCCACACCGTGCTCGGTGAGGTACTTGCCGGCCGGGGTGTCGGCCTTGATGGCACCGGCCGGGGAGATGTGGTCGGTGGTGACCGAGTCGCCCAGCTTGGCGAGCACGCGGGCGCCGGTGATGTCGGAGACCGGGGTGGTCTCCATCGTCATGCCCTCGAAGTACGGGGGCTTGCGGACGTAGGTCGACTCCGCGTCCCATTCGAAGGTGTCGCCGGTGGGGATCGACAGGGCCTGCCACTGGGCGTCGCCCGCGAAGACGTCCTGGTAGGACTTGTTGAACATGTCCTCGCCGATGGCGTTGGCCACGACGTCGTTGACCTCGGCCTCGGAGGGCCAGATGTCCTTGAGGAAGACCGGGTTGCCGTCCTGGTCGATGCCCAGGGCGTCCTTGGTGATGTCCACCTTCATGGAGCCGGCGAGGGCGTACGCGACGACCAGCGGCGGCGAGGCCAGGTAGTTCATCTTGACGTCGGGGTTGATCCGGCCCTCGAAGTTCCGGTTGCCGGAGAGCACCGAGGTGACCGCGAGGTCGTGGTCGTTGACGGCCTTGGAGACCTCCTCCGGCAGCGGGCCGGAGTTGCCGATGCAGGTGGTGCAGCCGTAGCCGACGAGGTTGAAGCCGACCTTGTCGAGGTACGGGGTCAGGCCCGCCTTGTCGAAGTAGTCGGTGACGACCTTCGAGCCCGGGGCGAGGGTGGTCTTGACCCACGGCTTGCGGGTCAGGCCCTTCTCCACCGCCTTCTTGGCCACCAGCGCGGCGGCGACCATGACGTACGGGTTGGAGGTGTTGGTGCAGGAGGTGATGGCCGCGACGGTGACCGCGCCGTGGTCGATCGTGTAGGTCGTGCCGTCGGGGGCGGTGACCGTGACCGGGTTGCTCGGCACGCCGTTGGTGGCGGCCGGGGCGTCGGAGGCCGGGAAGGACTCCTCGCCCGCCTCGTCGGCGGTGGAGACGTAGTTCAGGACGTCGGTCTTGAACTGCTCGGCGGCGTTCGCGAGGACGATCCGGTCCTGCGGGCGCTTGGGGCCGGCGATGGACGGGACGACCGTCGACAGGTCCAGCTCGAGCTTCTCGGAGAAGTCGGGCTCGGCCTTCGGGTCCAGCCAGAGGCCCTGCTCCTTGGCGTACGCCTCGACGAGCGCGACCTGCTGCTCGGAGCGGCCGGTGAGCTTGAGGTAGTTCAGGGTCTCGTCGTCGATCGGGAAGATCGCGGCGGTGGAGCCGAACTCCGGCGACATGTTGCCGATGGTGGCGCGGTTCGCGAGGGAGGTGGCGGCGACGCCCTCACCGTAGAACTCGACGAACTTGCCGACGACACCGTGCTTGCGCAGCATCTCGGTGATGGTGAGCACGAGGTCGGTGGCGGTGGTGCCGGCGGGCAGCTCACCGGTCAGCTTGAAGCCGACGACGCGCGGGATGAGCATGGAGACCGGCTGGCCGAGCATCGCGGCCTCGGCCTCGATGCCGCCCACGCCCCAGCCGAGCACGCCGAGGCCGTTGACCATGGTGGTGTGCGAGTCGGTGCCGACCAGCGTGTCGGGGTACGCCTGACCGCCTCGGACCATGACCGTACGCGCCAGGTGCTCGATGTTCACCTGGTGGACGATGCCGGTGCCCGGCGGGACGACCTTGAAGTCGTCGAAGGCGGTCTGGCCCCAGCGCAGGAACTGGTAACGCTCCTTGTTGCGGCCGTACTCCAGGTCGACGTTCTGCTTGAAGGCGTCGTTGGTGCCGAACTTGTCGGCGATGACGGAGTGGTCGATGACCATCTCGGCCGGGGAGAGCGGGTTGACCTTCGCCGGGTCGCCGCCGAGCGCCTTGACGGCCTCACGCATGGTGGCGAGGTCGACGACACAGGGAACGCCCGTGAAGTCCTGCATGATCACGCGGGCCGGCGTGAACTGGATCTCCTGGCTGGGCTGGGCCTGCGAGTCCCAGCCGCCGAGGGCGCGGATGTGGTCGGCGGTGATGTTCGCGCCGTCCTCCGTGCGGAGCAGGTTCTCCAGCAGGACCTTGAGGCTGTAGGGGAGTCGGGCCGAGCCCTCCACCTTGTCCAGGCGGAAGATCTCGTACGACTCGTCGCCCACCTGCAGCGTGCTGCGGGCGTCGAAGCTGTTCGCCGACACGACGGTCTCCTTCATTGATGTGCGCGTACCACCGCATCCTGCCGCCACGCGGGCTTGGCCGATCCGCTGAGGTCAGGCTAAGTTAGGTAACCCTTACTGCCAGACCGGTGACGCGTGCGGCTGCGGTGCGCCTCGGCAGATATCTCGATGTCGAGATAACTCTAGTACATAGGGGCTGGATGGTCATGCCCGGGCTCGCTGCGCGGCCCGGGAGCACTTTGTGCTGCGCGGCGCCGGGCCTCGGCATCCGTCTTCATTCTCCGGCGTCCGTCGGCGCCCGTCGGCGTCCCTCGGCGTCCGTCGGCGGGAAATCGCATAGCGGACCGGCCGCGGCCGCTGCTTGACTCGCCCGAGCCCGAGCGATCTCGACGCCCGACGATCCCGCGTGAGGCCCCCATGACCGCCCCCGCCCCACCGCCCCTCCCCGGCCGCGCCGAGGACACGGCCGCGCCCGCGCCTCTGATGGTGCTCATCGGACCGGCCGGCGCCGGAAAGACCACGCTGGGGCGGGAGGTCGCGGCGCGGGCCGGGGTGCCGTTCGTGGATCTGGACGCCGTCGGCGACCGGTACTACGCGGAGGTGGGGTGGAGCATCGCGCGGGTGCGGGAACGGATCGACGCGGTGGGACGGCTCGCGGCCGAGACCGAGTGGGAGCCGGCCCGGGCGCACGCCGTGGCACGGGTGGTCGCCGAGCGCCCGGGTGCGGTGGTCGCGCTGGGCGCCGGGCACACCAGCTACACCGACCCGGCGGCACTCGCCACCGCGCGCGCCGCACTGGCCCGCTGCCGTGACGTGGTGCGCCTGCTGCCCTCACCCGACCGCGCGGTGTCGCTGGCGGTACTGCGGCGGCGCTGCGCGGAGACCAAGGGCAGCGTCTGGATCGTCGACGGGCACGACTTCCTCGCGCAGTGGCTGGACGACCCGGCCGTACGGCGGATGGCGACCCGGACCGTGCACACCGGGGAGGAGCCGCCGGGCCGGACGGCGGAGCGGCTGCTGCTCGGTGGTCATGGAGTGGCGCAACCGGGGTAGACGCCGGGCGACGGCCGGCACGGCCCGCGTCACACACGGAGCAGCACCGGACGTCGTACGACATCGGTGGATTTGCCTGGGCCATTCGGGTGACGTCGGACGCGTACCTCCAGGCGGCGTTGACGGGGTATCACCCGAACGGACCCCCCAAGAGGCGCCATCTCATATCTGAGATAGCCTCAGCCTCATGGCAGACGACTACCTCGTACGCATCGGCAGGCTCATCCGTGATGCCCGGCAGCACCGTGGCTGGACACAGGCGCAGCTGGCCGAGGCGCTCGGAACCAGCCAGAGCGCGGTCAACCGCATCGAGCGCGGCAACCAGAACATCAGCCTTGAGATGATCGCTCGGATCGGTGAAGCCCTGGACAGTGAAATCGTCTCGCTGGGCTATGCGGGACCCATGCATCTGCGTGTGGTGGGCGGCCGTCGGCTGTCCGGTGCCATCGACGTGAAGACCAGCAAGAACGCCTGCGTGGCGCTGTTGTGCGCCACGCTGCTCAACCGGGGGCGGACGGTGCTGCGCCGGGTCGCCCGGATCGAGGAGGTCTACCGCCTGCTCGAGGTGCTCAACTCGATCGGTGTGCGGAGCCGCTGGATCAACGGCGGGGTGGACCTGGAGATCGTGCCGCCGGCCGCGCTGGACATGGACGCGATCGACGCCGACGCCGCCGTCCGCACCCGGTCCATCATCATGTTCCTCGGTCCGCTGCTGCACCGCCTGGACCACTTCAAGCTGCCCTACGCCGGCGGCTGCGACCTCGGTACGCGGACCATCGAGCCGCACATGATCGCGCTGCGCCGGTTCGGGCTGGACATCGCGGCGACGGAGGGGCAGTACCACGCCGTCGTCGACCGGGCCGTACGCCCGGACCGGCCGATCGTGCTGACCGAGCGCGGGGACACCGTCACCGAGAACGCGCTGCTGGCCGCCGCCCGGTACGACGGGGTGACCGTCATCCGCAACGCGTCCTCCAACTACATGGTCCAGGACCTGTGCTTCTTCCTGGAGGCGCTGGGCGTGAAGGTGGAGGGCATCGGCACCACCACGCTCACCGTGCACGGCGTGCCGCACATCGACGTCGACGTGGACTACTCCCCCTCCGAGGACCCGGTCGAGGCGATGAGCCTGCTCGCCGCCGCGGTGGTCACGGAGTCGCAGCTGACGGTGCGCCGGGTCCCCATCGAGTTCCTGGAGATCGAGCTGGCGGTCCTGGAGGAGATGGGCCTCGACCACGACCGCACGCCCGAGTACGTCGCCGACAACGGCCGCACCCGGCTGGTGGACCTCACCGTCCGGCCCTCCAAGCTGGAGGCGCCGATCGACAAGATCCACCCGATGCCGTTCCCCGGCCTGAACATCGACAACGTCCCCTTCTTCGCGGCCATCGCGGCCGTCGCGTCGGGCAAGACCCTCATCCACGACTGGGTCTACGACAACCGCGCGATCTACCTCACCGACCTCAACCGCCTCGGCGGCCGCCTCCAGCTCCTCGACCCGCACCGCGTCCTGGTCGAGGGCCCCACCCGCTGGCGCGCCGCCGAGATGATGTGCCCGCCGGCCCTGCGGCCCGCGGTGGTCGTCCTGCTGGCGATGATGGCGGCGGAGGGCACGTCCGTGCTGCGCAACGTGTACGTCATCAACCGGGGCTACGAGGACCTCGCCGAGCGGCTCAACTCGATCGGGGCGCAGATCGAGATCTTCCGGGACATCTGAACGGCGCGGTGCCGTGCCCCTTGGAGGCAAGGGGCACGACACCCAGTAGTAGTGGTGCACCCACACCCGGCGCAGCGGCGAACGTCACGCCGACGAGGCTCCGGGCGAGGCCCTGCCGGCGGCCGGCGTGCTTGCCGCGGTGCCTCGCACGGCGAGCCCGGAGCAGGTGGTGGACGGTTCGGATCAGGCCGTGAGCCAGCATGTTCGGGGCGTCCTTCTTGGTACTGCCGACGTAGTTGCAGATGTGCGGTCCGCTCGATCCTTCGCGGCCGCCGATGCACGAACCCCGGCCCGCGCGAGCACGGCCAACGGCGGCGCGGGGCCGTTTGCGAGGAGAACGCGGCGGGCGCGCGCCCCCGTGGCTACGCTGCCCCTGGGCCGGTGGTGCGTCCGGCACACGAGGAGTGGGGGCTCCATGGGGGACCGACGGGTGGAGAGTCGGCGGAGGCTGTGTCTCGTCGTCGACGTGGAGCGGTACGGCGGCCGCAGCTACGCCGCTCAGGAGAAGGTGCAGGACGGGGTGGCGCACGCGCTGGACCAGGCCTGCCGCAACGCGGGCCTGCGTCGGGGGGACTGCGAGCGGCAGGACCGGGGCGACGGCCAACTCCTGCTGCTGCCCCCGGAGATCGACGAGGACCGGGCCGTTCCGGGGCTGATCCACGGCCTGCGCGACATGCTCCCGCTGCTCAACGCCCGGGTCCCCGAGGATCAGTTGATCCGGCTGCGGGTGGCCCTGGCCCAGGGCGCGGTACGGTCGGCGAGACTCGGGTTCGTGGCCTGGTCGGTCGAACTGGCCTCACGGCTCCTCGACTCGGCGGCGCTGCGCAAGGAACTCGCCGCGGCCCAGGGCAGCGACATGGCGCTGATCGTCCCGGACGACCTCTACCACGACCTCTTCGAACGCGGCGCCGGCGGGCTGCCGCCGGACACACTGCGCAAGGTGCGGGTGGAGATCAAGGCGAAGAAGTTCGCGGCCGACGCCTGGCTCGGCGCGGTGCCGCGCGGCCGTACCGCGCCGCTCGGCTTTCCGGTCGTCCCCCTCGACGGCCCGTTGGCGCGTCCCCGGCGTTCGTTCGCGACGCGGGCCACAGAGGCCGCGGTCCTGATGGGCGGGACCCTGCTGATGCTGCCCGCCGCCGCGCCGCCACAGCATCCGGCGCCTCCCGCGCACGGTGACGCCGACGGCCACGGGGACGCTCCCGCGCACCCCGTGGACCGCGGGGCGGGCACCCGCGCGGCGGACACCGCCGAGGCCCTCGCCTCGACCGCCGACCATGTCGTGGACGGCCCGCACCCGTACCCGGACGCGTCCCAGGTCCCCCACGACTGGGGTGAGCTCTACGCGCACCCCACCGACGAGCCCCACCATGCCCCGGCCGGGGGCGAGCCGGCCGACGACGGCGATCCGGACGACGCCGGCCACACCCCCTACGACGGCCATGAGCCCCACCCGTCCCCGTACGACCACCACGCCTACGACTCCGGCTTCCCCGTAGCCCAGGACGACCCCGACGGCCTCCGCCTCCAGGACGACCTCACCGACCCGTACGACTCCGGCGTCCCCGACGATCCCGGTCACGGCGGCTTCCCGGCCGATGCCCATCAACCGGACTGGTGACCGGCCCGTTCGGCGGAGCGGAAGTGGAACTCCTCGCACAGTTCCCGTGCCGTGCGCGCGTGGCGCCGTAGCGGCCGGGGTCCGGACGCCTCCCGCACCCGCCAGCCGGCCGCCGCCTCCGCCGCCGTCCGGGCGATGTCGTGGGCCGGCGCGTCCGGCGGCAGGCGCAGACAGGCCGCGGCGTCCGTGCCCGTCGCCAGGGCGACCAGCGCGGCCGCGTCGGCGTCACCGAGCGACAGCGTGCCGCTCGCCAACTCGGCCAGCGCCGAACCGAGTTCGGTCTGGCGCAGCAGCGGATGGCGGCGCAGGGCGGCCACGTCGGAGCGCAGGGCGGCCAGCGTGTCGCGTACGGCGGGGTCCGCGGTGGCGCCCGGCACGGCGAGGGCCAGATCGTCCAGGGCCTGGAGGGCGGACGCGGCACGCAGCCGGTCGGCGGCGGACACGAAGCGCGCCTGGATCTCCCGCACCAGGGCGTCCAGCCCGGAGGCCGCCCGCAGCCGGTCCAGGAGCGCGCCGGTGCCGCGTACGGCGGGGCCGCCGTCGGCGCCGGTGAGGAGGTCGACGGCCAGCGCGATGCCGTAGGCGCCCAGGAGATCCAGCAGGCGCAGCCGTCCGGCCTTGTCCAGCGGCCCGTCCGCCCACTCGGCGAACTCCTCCGGCGAGTACAGCGCCTCCTCCAGCGACTCCCGCGGCACCTCGGTGAGCCGGCGCAGCAGCGCGGTGTCGTCCTCGGTGAACTCGTCGCCGCCCGCGGTCTGCGCGAGCAGGCCGACGACCGGGACGATGTGGGAGACCATGCCGGTGAGCCGGGTGGCGTAGGTGGCCGCCACCCTGCGGGCCCGCGGCCACGGGGGACCGGTGCCGGTGCCGAGTTCGTCGATCCGGCTGAGGACGCCGAGGACGTTCATCGCGGTCATCCGGGGCCCGGCCTGGCGGCGCAGCGACTGGAGCGCCTCCGCGTCCCCGGCGCCGGGGTGCGGCATGACGTACAGCAGGGCGTCCGCCTGGGCCAGGGCGCGCAGGGCCACGTCGTCGAGACCGCTGAGGGTGTCCATCCCCGGGGTGTCGATGAGGATGTGACGCCGGGTCAGTTCGCTGCTGGTGATGTCGACGAGCAGTTCGGCGATCTCCTCGGGCGGGCTGCCGAGCCGGCCCGGGTCGCGCGGGATGCCGCCGCCCGGGTGTGCGGGGACGTCGTAGGCGCGGCCGTCGAGCCGCCGGACCCGCACCTTGTTCTGCACGCCCCGGCGGAACCACGCCACGACCGTCGTGCACTCGGTGGCGTCGGTGGCCGCGAGCCGCTGCCCGAGCAGGGCGTTGACGAGCGTGGACTTCCCGGCGTTCATCCGGCCGCCGACGGCGATCCGCAGCCGCCCCTCCGCCAGCCGGTCCCGTACGGCCTCCAGGGCGCCGACGACGGAACCGGGCTCCGGTCCGGGGGCCGTGCCAGGTGGCAGGGCCGCCAGGGCGGTGCCGACCAGGCGGGCCACGGCCGTGCACAGCTCGCCCTGCTCGGGGCCGGAGGTGCTCGCGGCGTTCATGTCACCGCCCGGCCGGCACGGGCGGCGCGGTCTGCTCGCGGGCCTTGTCCAGGGCCGCCAGCAACCGTTTCGCCGGGCGTTTCAGCGGGGCGAGCTGGGCCGCCTCCTCCTTGGCCGCCTGCTCGTGACGCTGCCACTTGCGGTACTCGCTCTCCACCCCGTCCAGGGTGGAGACCAGACTGTTCCAGAGGCCGGCCTTGTTCTTGGCCTCCTCCGCGAGCCGACGGCTGACGGCCAGTTCGTGCTCCAGGTCCTCCACCCGGATGCTCAGATGCTGCGCCAGGCACCAGAGCACCGGCACCTGGACCCCGGCCGGCTGCGGCCCGCAGGACAGGGCCACGGTCGCGGCCCGCACCATCGAGGCCCCGTCCAGCGACTGCTGGAGCAGGTCCAGCGGCGCCGTGGCACGCGCCCACGCGTCGGTGCTCGTGAGGAGATCGGCCTTGGTGTACGCCAGGACGACCGGGATCCGGCTGGTGCGGCCCTCCATGGCCCGCTGGAGCAGGACCGTCAGCCGCCGCACCTCGCGCCCGCCCCGGTCGTCGTGCGCGAGGTGGTGGGCGTCGACGAAGACGACGATGCCGTCCGCCCCGGTCAGCTCCGCCAGCACCCGGGCGGTCTCCTCGTCGTCGGTCCGGCTGCTGAGGGCGCCGCCCCGGTAGTCGGTCCAGGTGAAGCCGGCCACGGTGCGGCGCCCGTGGGAGAGACGGAAGACGTGCTGCTCGCGCCGGGAGGAGGGGGGCGGATAGCTGCCCTGCCGGACGGCGTCGGCGGCGGCCCGCAGTTCACGGTCCAGGGCGCCGTCCTCGGCCCGGACCTTGAAACCGCCGTACCCCTTGCGCATCAGGGCGTACATCATCGCGATGTATGTCGTCTTGCCCGCGTTGCTGTGGCCCAGCATGACGATGTTCACGATCGGTCCTCCGGGACGTGCGGGCCGGCCGGCCCGGGGGTGGTGGCCAGGCGGTCGGTGAGGTCGTCGGCGCGCCGCAGCAGGCCGGTGAGGGCCGCCATCCGGCGCTGGGCCCGGTCGCGTTCCGCGGCCCGCTGCTCCTTGGAGGCGCGGGCGTGCCGCTGGAGGTTGGCGAGTTCGTCCTCCAGCAGCCGGCGCTGGGCGGTGATGCGGTCGCCGAGCCGCTCGGCGAGACGCTCGCCGACCGTGTCCACGGCCTGGGTGATCTCGGGCGGCACCTCGGTCTCCAGTTCGCTGATGACCCGCTGCGCGTAGCGGCTGCCGTCGCCGCGGGCCCGGACCAGTTCGTCGCGTTTGCGGCGGCGCCGGGAGAGCAGGGTCACCATGCCGAAGCCGGCGGCCAGCGGCAGCAGCACACCGGAGGCGACCATCGCGGTGACGCCGACCGTGAGCACCCCGGTGCTCAGCGTCGGGACGATCCGTTCGACCGCGCCGAGCACACCGGCGGCGTCGTGCACGGAGCTCACCAGCGGCGGCAGCGCGGCCAGCCGGTCCGGCCGGGACAGCCCGTCGAACGACTCCTCGTCACCGATGCCGCACTCACGCTCCATCAGGGCGGTGAGCCGGGCGACACCCTCCCGGGTGGCGTGGTCGAGGTCCATCCAGACCGCCTCGATACCCGCCTCCAGATCACGGGGCAGCGCGGCGGCCAGTTCGTCCCCCGAGAGCGAGGCGATCTTCGCGTCGGCGAGCTGGCGCAGGTCGTTGACATTGCGCCGGAATCCGGTGCGCAGCCGGCGTTCCAGCTCCCGCGTGGCCGTGCGCAGCATGCCGCGCCAGCGGGCGTCGGAGTCCTGGAGGGCACGCAGCGCGTCGCGCTGGCGCTGGATGTCCTCCACCAGGGTGGGATCCTGCGCGAGCGCGCGCAGCCGGCGCTCCTCCGCGGCCGCCAGCGGCGCCAGGCCCGCCCGGCCGACATGGACGATGTTGGCCAGCCGCAGCTCGGCGGCGCGCAGGGCCACACGGTGGGTGAGCGCCGACCTCAGCGGGACGAAGCCGTCGGCCGCCATGTGCCGTGCGGCGCGCTCCTCGTCGCCCCTGGCGAGCGCGGTCAGCGCGTCCTGATGCGCGCGGCTGCTGACCGGGTACCAGGGCGCGGCGGCATACCGCGGGGCGTGCCGGGCGAGCAGTTCCCGGTTGCGCTCCAGCACCTGCGGCCAGGAGCGGTACTTGTCCGTCTGGGTCAGCACGAACACCACCTCGGCGATGCGCGCGGTGGCCTCTTCCAGGAACGCCAGCTCGGAGGCGGTGAGTTCGGAGGAACCGTTGACGACGAAGACCAGGGCGTCGGCGTGGTGCAGCGTGGCCATGGTGATCCGGGCGTGCCCCGACACCAGGCCGCCGACCCCGGGAGTGTCGATCAGGCGCAGCCCGGTGGAGAGCAGCTGCGCGGGGATCCCCACCTCGACATGGTGGACGTCGCCGCGGTACGGCGCCTGGGTGACCGGGTCGACCGCCGCGTACTCGGTGAGGTCGCCCAACTCGATGGGCCGCGTCAGCTGCCCCCCGTCGACGTACGCGAGGGCGTGCGGCTTCTCCGCGTGCCGGACGAGGATGTGCACCCCGGTCGCCACGTCGACCTCCACCGGCAGCAGGTCGCGGTGTTCGACGAGGGCGTTCACCAGTGAACTCTTGCCGCGTTTCTTCTCCCCGACCACGACGACGGTGGCCGCCCCGTCCCGGGCGGCCGCGACCTCGGCCCGGATCGCCGCGGCGGCACCCGCCGAGGAGGCGGTGGCGGCTTCGGGAGTCGGCGCGGACGAGGAGGTGGAGGTGGAGGTGGCCGGGGCGGTGCCGGGGGCCGTTGCGGTGGCGCCCTGGATCGCCGGGGTCCCGGCGGGCGCCGCCGGGGCCGCGGCGGCCCGCTCCAGCAGCAGAGCGGCGTCCTCCGCGAACCTGACGACCTCGTGGTGCAGGGGGTGCGGTGCGGCGGTCATTCGTTCTCTCCCATCGGCGGCTCGGCGGGCGCGGGGGCGGGGCCGAGGGCGGAATCGCCGGTGACATCAGGGGCGGGACCAGGAGCGGAATCGGTGGCGGAGCCAGGAGCGGAAGCGGAATCGGTGGCGGAGCCGGGGGCGCCGGTGCGGGGACCGGGGTCGGCGAAGGCTCCGGGAGCGGCGCCACCAGGGCCCCCGGAGGGCCGGCCCGTGGGGGCCGGCGGGTCGTCGTCCCACTCGTCGAACGCGTCGTGCGCCGAGGCGTCCTCGGGCGAGACCTGTCGGGTACGGCCGAACACGGGGCCCTCGGGCGCGGACGTGTGCCGGGGCGGAGGCATGTGCGGAGGCGGAGACGCGTGCCGGGGCGGGTGGGCTCGCGGGGCGGTACCGCCGGCCACGACGTCGTACGGAACGTCCTCCTCGTAGGCGGCCGGGCCGGTGAGCCCGCCGAAGCCCTCCTGCCGTGGGGGGTCCGGCCTTCCGAACCCGACGAACTCCCCCACCACCCGGGCCATCCCGGTGAAGAACCCGTCCTCGTCGTCCCGCCCGTGGGGGCCGCCCGGCCGTGGCACGTCCCCCTGCTGTCCGCCCTGGGCGGGCGCCGGCGGCCCGCCGTCGGCGGAACCGATCCCCATCACCCGTTTGGCCCTGTCGCACAGCCCCTGCCTGGGCCTGTCCGCCCGTTCACCGGGGGGTGCCGGGGCCTGTGCCGGCGGGGGTGCCTGTGCCTGCGGGGCCCGGGGCGGTGCCGGCGGGGAGTGGCGGACGGTCCGGCGGACGGTGACGTCCGCGCCGCACACATGGGTGAGGACCGTACGGTCGGCGTCCCGGGACTCCTGCCACCCGGTGGCCAGCACGCACGGCGCCCCGGAACCCGCGGCGGCGTCCCACCACCACCGGGCCTCCGTCTGCGGCAGCAGATGAAGGGTGTACGGCTGGGCCGGGAGCCACTGCGCGTCCGCGCCGCCGGTCGCCCCGGCCGAAGGCGCACCGTACGCGGGATGGGCGGGAGGCACGGGAGGGGCCGTGCGCGCGGGCCAGGGCGAGGGCTGCGGCGCCGACATCAGCGCCGGCGCCGAACGCGCGCGCCAGACGGGCGCGACGTACTGCCGGTACGCGGCGCCGGCCCAGGGCGCGAAGCCCTCGGCCAGCGCGGTGAACGCGGGCACGGACGCGCGCGGGTCCGGATGGTGCCAGCCGACGAAGCCGTAGAGCGGCCTGCCGTGCTGCTCCGTGGCCATGTCGGAGTCGATCAGATCGATCCGGCAGGCCGCCCCCACCAGCACGCCGTGCGCGCCCCGGGCCAGCAACAGCCTTGGCCCCGCGGCGAGTCGGCGTCCGCCCGCCACCGCGGCCCGCACCGCCCGGCCGACCGGCCCGGCCGACCGCATGCCCGGCGGCAGCGCCCGCCACCACTCGTCGACCCGGTGGGTTCGGCCGTAGACCACGGCGTACCACCCGTCGGTGTCCGCCGCCCGCGAAGCACCCGGCTGCGGCGCATCCCGCTGCGACGGATCCTGCCGCGAAGCCGCCGGGGCGGCCCGCCGGCCGGGATCCACCCGGTCGTAGGCATCCGGCGGGTAACCCGTCTCCGTCGCTTTCCGGTCGTCGGACCAGGACGGTGGCTGTTCACTCATCGGTCAGTCCTCCTGAAGCTTTCCGTCCCGGTAGATCGGGCTCGTGCGCAGGTCCTCGGCCATCTGCTCGGCCCAGACGCGGGCCCCGCCGATCTCCCCGGCGGTCTCGCCGCGCCGCGCCCGGTCGGCGTCGATGGAGGACTCCAGGGCGTTGATCCGGCCGCGTTTGATCCAGGAGCCCAGAAAGCCGTTGCGCAGGCTCTCCACCTCCTGCCGCTGGCTGTCGAGCCGCTGGTCGAGGCCGCTCAGGGACTCCTGCTGACGGGGCAGCCGCTCGGTGAGGTAGTGCATCAGGGCGAAGGAGATCGGCTTGTGCAGGTTCTTGGGGTTGACCTGGTCGGGCCGCACCTTCAGCGCGTCCTCGCGATCCAGGCCGAACGTGCCGATCTGCACCGGGCAGAGCAGCACCGTGACCTGGTGGGCGAGGACCGGCACGAGGTCGAACAGGTTGCGCCGCACGACGTCCAGCGCGTCCCGTGTCGGCCGTCCGGTGATCTGCGCCAGCACGTCGCACTTGGTGAGCAGCACGATGATCGCCGGGGTCTGCTCGCCCTGCCGGACATGGGCCTCCACGACGGTGGAGATGGCCCGGGAGAAGCGGGCGATGTGCATGGGGTCCCCGGAGCGGTTGCGCATGTCCCCGGGCCGGTCGCGGGCGTCCCCGGCCCCGTCGTTGATCCAGTCGGCGACGTGCTGTCCGTCGAGGGCGAGAATGATCGTGTCGGAGACCGCCAGCCGCTCCTTCAGCGCGGTGACGTCGGCGGACGCCCCGGCCGTGCCCATCCGGTCGGTGCCGGCGCCGCCCCGGTAGTCCTGGAAGTCGATCTCCAGGAGGGTGGTCATGCCGTGCTTGAAGGCGAACTCGTAGTCGACGGGAACCACGTCGGTGGCCTCGGGCAGCGTGCCCGCCGCGCACAGTTCGTCCCACGCGTCGGCGAGGTCGAGGTCCTTGTCGGGGTCGGTGGCGTAGAGGAAGTAGCCGTTGAGGCCGCTGGAGAGAACGGCGTACATGCCGTGCAGATACGTCGTCTTCCCGCAGCCGGAGGCGCCGAGCATGGTCATGGTGATACGGGGTGCCTGATACATGGCGATCGGTCCCTGGGTGATGGTGGAGTGGACGGAGTGTGCGGCCCGGTGAGGCGGGGGCGGCTCAGTCGTCGTAGGGGTCGAACTCGAAGTCGGGGTCGCCGTCGGGCCGCAGATAGCGCGGTCCGCGCAGGGCGAGCGGGCCCGGGCCGGCCCGGTGCCCGGCCGGAGCCGAACTCCCCGCCGGTGTACGGCCGTAGGCCGTGAGCGCGCCGAGGGCCACGGTCGCCTTGGGGTCGGCGCTCAGCACGGGCAGCCGGCCCTCGCGCTCGGCGATCAGGTCGGAGATCAGCGGGGTCCGGCTGGCGCCGCCGGTGAGGACGACGGCGTGCAGCGCGGCCGGGTCGAGCCCGGCCTCCGACACCGTCGCGCAGAGCACCTCATGACTGCGCGTCAGCAACTCGGTGGCGGCCGCCCGGTACTCGTGGGCGCGCAGCAGAAAGGGTTCGGGATAGCCGGGTACGGCGACCTCGACCGATCCGGCGGTGGACAGCGCCTCCTTGGCGGCCACGATCTCCCTTCGCAACAGGGCGAGTTGGGCGGTGTGCGCCGGGTCCCCGGATTCCGTCAGCTCCTTCCACGGGTCGGGATCGCGGGCCAGGGCCCGTTCGCGGAGCAGTGCGGCCAGGCAGTCGTCGAGGTCCTCGCCGCCGAGGTGCGGGTCGCCGCCGACGGCCACCGTGTCGAAACCGCCCGCGGTGCGGCGCAGCACCGCCGTGTCGAAGGTGCCGCCGCCGAGGTCGTAGACGGCCAGGCAGGCGCCTTCGGGCACCTCGGCGGTGCGGGTGTGGTGCAGGGCGGCCGCCACGGGCTCGGGCAGCAGCTCCGGCGCTTCGATGCCGGCCAGGGCCGCCGCCCGGGTGAGCCTGCCGAGTTCAGTTGCGCCCCAGCGCACCGGGTGGGTGAGGACGGTCCGCACGGGCGCCGTGCCGCCGTGCGCGGCGAGGGCGGCGTCCCGGACCCGGCGCAGCACTGCCGCCGCCAACTCCTCGGTGGGCACCGCGCGCCCGCCGAGCAGGACGGCGTCCTGCCGGACCAGCGCCCGTTTGGGCGCCCGTTCGGTCAAGTCGGGCCGGTTGACGGCCCGTTGGAGCGCGGCCCGGCCGGTCAGCGGTGTCCCGTCGGCGTCCAGGGCGACGACGGACGGCAGATAGCGGCTGTTCTCGATCTCCAGCATCGCCGGCGGCGCGGTCACGGCTTCCGCGGCGGCCACGGCCGCCATGGGAGCCCCACCCGCCGTACCCGCCCCACCCGCCGTCGCCGCCCTGCTCGTCCCGACGGCCGTGGCCGCCGTGGTGAAACAGGTGCCGAAGTCGACGGACAGCGACCACGACGCATGGTCACCCGTGTCCCGGCACGCGTGACCGGACGCGAACGCGTTCAAGGAACCCCCCAGCCCCCACGGGCACGTTGCCGTCCCCTACGACCCGCCGTGCCCGCTCGCGGCACGAAGATAGGACACTCCGCGTGCCGCCGTACGGATATCGGCGTTTCTGACATCTTGAGCACTTCGGACGGGCAGAATCCGGTCACATGACGACATCCGGGTGACTTGGAGGCTGTCCGTGCCCGGCTTCGGGGGAGGTCCGACAGAGTGCGCAGCGACGCGATACGGCCGGGGCGCGGGGGGCGTGCCCCGGCCGGCAGATACCACTGGACGCCCGGCAGTCTGCTCGCCGAGCTGCCGCCGGACGCCGCCGAACGGTTCCTCGGGCTGGGCCGCCCGGTGACCTTCGCGGCCGGGCAGACGCTGATCAGCGAGGGCTCCTCGGAGACCTCCCCGTTCCTGATCCTGACCGGCTGTGTGAAGGTGACCAGCGACGCGCAGGACGGTGGCACGGTGCTGCTCGCGCTGCGCACGCCGGGCGAGGTCGTCGGTGAGCTGGCGGCGCTGGACGACCGGCCGCGGTCGGCCACGGTGACCGCGGTCCGGCCCACGCTGACCAGGGTGATGACCGCACGGGTGCTGCGGGAGCATCTGCGCGGCAGCGCGGACGCGGCCGAGGCGATGCACCGGGCGATGGCGGCCAAGCTGCGCGGTGCCACCCGCTACCGGGTCGACGCGGCCTCGGGCAGCGCCACGGCGCGCGTGGCACGGGTCCTGGACTACCTGCTCCAGCACCACGGCGAGCCGTCGCCGGACGGGCTGCGGATCAACGTCCCGCTCAGTCACAACGACCTCGCGGCGCTGGCGAACATCTCCGACGCGAGCGTGCAGCGGGCGCTGCGTTCGCTGCGGGACACCGGCGCGGTCGCGACCCGGTACCGCAACGTCCTCGTCCGGGAGCCGGGGCTGCTGCGGACGATCGCGATGCGGGAGACCTCGTGACGGGCGTCCCGCCACCGCCGGCGCCCGGCACCCCCACGCCCCCGCCCGCGTCTCCCGCCCCCGCCCCCACGCCCGCGGAGGCGCTGGAGACCGCGTGGCGGGTCCACGCGGCGCTGGGCGAGTGGACGGCGCGCGTCGACACGAAGGCGAGCTTCGCGCTGACCCTGGAGGCCGCGGCGCTGGCCGCGGTCACCGCACTGGCCTCGGGCGGCGGCCTGGGCCTGCGGACCCTGCCGGTCGTGCTGCTCGTCGTGTTCGTGGCCGGGCTGCTGTCCCTGTTGGGCGCGACCTGCTGCGCCATGCTGGTCGTCGCTCCCCGCACGCGCGGCGAGAGCACCGCCGCCGAGGCCGCCGACAACTTCGTCTACTTCGGCCATCTGCGGCACTGGGAGCCGGAAGGGCTGCGCCGCGCGCTGACCACCCGTGACCCGCTGCCGATGCTCAGCCGCCAGTTGGTCGTCATGAGCCGCATCGCCTGGCGCAAGCACCGCTGGGTCGAACTGTCCTTCGCCCTCTCGGGACTGGGTGGCGTCCTGCTGTGTCTCGTGCTCCTGCTGCGATGAGGCCCGGAAGCCCGAGAACCCTCTCGGAGACGTTTCCGGGCCGCTCGCCGGCGCGGGCGCTCAGCCCTCGGTCAGCGTGACCTCCTGCCCCTGCGTCGCGTGGAAGCGGGGCAGTGGCAGACCGCCCACGGGCCGCAGCTCCATCACGGTGGCCTCGACCTGCGCCGTGCCGGGCGTCAGCCTGGTCGAGGCGACCTTGCCGGTGTTCTCCCAGGTGTGCTCGGCGCCGTCGCACACCGCGCGGGTGCCGCCGATGCCGTACCGGACGTCCTCGGAGCCCTGCCGGATGGAGGAGCTGACGAACACGGAGCCCGTGCCGTCGGTGCAGCGGTAGGTGCCGGAGAGGGTGACCGTGCCGTCGGCGGCGATCCGCGCGGTCGGGTTGACGGTGACGCTCTCCAGCGAGTCGGCGGTGGCGGACGGGGCCGCGGCGGCCAGCAGGAACAGGGCGGCGCCGGCGGTCGCGGTCAGGGCGGGGCGGAACGGCATGGAAGACCTCCTGTGGTGGGGATCTCCACTGGTACCGGGCGAGGGCGCCCGGCGCGGTGACCGTCACCCCTTCGGTGGCGAGTCCGCACCGGTCGTCGACGAACCGTCCCGGAGTTGTTCTGGTGCTGTCACGCTTGCGGACTCCCCCTGGCGATGGCCGAGGGACGGGCGCATGGTCGTCTCATGCGAGGCCGACCGTACGGCCGGCCGCCACCGACGTGGAGGTGCGCCATGTGTTCCCACCAGCTTCCCGGCCCTGCTGCCGACGCCCACACCCACGCCGCGCATGTCGTCGCAGCCCGCCCCGAGCAGGGCTGGAGCCTGCTGTGCGACGGCACGATCGTCTTCGACGACTCCGGCGAACTGCTCCCCGACGGCCGCGTCGTGGACCCGCACCGGGTCACCACCGGCCACCTGGCGGTAGCGGCCTGACCGCTGCGCCACTCGGGCGAGGGTACGGGGGCGCGATCGACCGGGGCACGGTCGACCGATGCGCGATCGGCCCGTGCGCCATCGACCCGTGCGCCATCGACCCGTGCGCCATCGGCCGTGCAGCCCGCTCGGCGCCCGACGGCTGTCAGGCCAGTACGGCCACTCCGTCGAGTTCGACGAGCGCCCGCGTGTCCCAGAGGCGTACGACTTCCACCACCGCCATGGCGGGATAGTCCCGGCCCATCAACTCCCGCCACACACGGCCCAGTTCCGAGGCGCGGGCGCGGTAGTCGGCGACATCGGTGGCGTAGACGGTGACCCGGGCGAGGTCGGCCGGGGTGCCGCCGCAGGCGTGCAGGGCGGTGCGGAGGTTCGTCAGGGCGCGCTCGAACTGCTCGGTGAGGCCGTCGCCGACGATCTTTCCGTCGGAGTCCAGTGCGGTCTGGCCGGCCAGGAACACCAGCCGGGAGCCGGTGGCGACGACGGCGTGCGAGAAGCCGGTGGGCGGGGAGAGGGCGGGCGGGTTGACGCGCTCGGCGGTCACCGGACCGCCTCCCGTGCGGTGTACAACTCGCGGGCGATGATGCCGCGTTGGACTTCACTCGCCCCTTCGTAGATGCGTGGGGCGCGCACCTCGCGGTAGAGGTGTTCGAGCAGATGGCCGCGGTGCAGGGCGCGGGCTCCGTGGAGTTGGACGGCCGCGTCGACGACGTACTGCGCGGTCTCGGTGGCGAGCAGCTTGGCCATGGCGGCCCGTCGGGGGACATCGGGGTCGCCGACGTCGTGGGCGGTGGCCGCCGCGTAGACCATCAGCCGGGCCGCCTCGGTGCGCAGGGCCATCTCGGCGACGGTGTGCGCGACCGTCTGAAGGTCCCTCAACCTGCCGCCGAAGGCCTCGCGTCGGGACGTCCAGTCGAGGGTCGCGTCGAGTGCCGCCTGGGCCATGCCGACCGCGAAGGCGCCGACGCTGGGGCGGAACAGGTTGAGGGTGCCCATGGCGACACGGAAACCGTGGTCGGGTTCGCCCAGGATGTCGTCGTCGGTGACCGGGACGGCGTCGAAGGACAGGGCTCCGATGGGGTGCGGGGAGAGCATGTCGAGGGGGGTGCCGGTGAGTCCGGGGCGGTCGGCGGGGACCAGGAAGGCGGTGACGCCCCGGGCGCCGGCGCCTTCGGTCGTACGGGCGAAGACGGTGTAGAAATCGGCTTCGGGGGCGTTGGAGATCCAGCGTTTCTCGCCGGTCAGGCGCAGGCCGTGCGGGCCGTCGCGCTCGGCGGCGAGGGAGAGCGCGGCCGCGTCGGAGCCCGCCCCTGGTTCGGACAGCGCGAACGCGGCGACAGCGGTGCCGTCGGCGACCCGGGGCAGCCAGCGCTCGCGCTGGGCGGGGGTGCCGTGGGCGTGCACCGGGTGGGCGCCCAGGCCCTGGAGGGCGAGCGCGGTCTCCGCCTCCGTGCAGGCGTGGGCGAGGGACTCGCGCATCAGGCAGAGCTCGACGGCGCCCGAGGTGAACAGCCGGGTCAGCAGCCCCAGCCGGCCCAGTTCGGCGAGGAGCGGGCGGTTGACGCGGCCCGGTTCGCCCTTCTCGGCGAGTGGGTGCAGCCGGTCGGCGGCCAGCGCGCGCAGTTCGGCGCACCAGGCGGTCTGTGCCGGTTCGAGCGAGAATGCGGGCATCGCCAGTCCCCTCTGCCGTCCTTGTCCGGCGGCTCCCTGTCGAAGGTATCGCGTCCCGTTGACTGTCGTCACCAACGCGATACGCTCGTGAGGCGAAAGCACCTCGCCCCACCCGCACGACCGCACGACCGCACGCACGACCCCACCGCGCCCCCGGAGCAAGCCCGGAGCAGCCCCGGAGCGACCCACCGCCGGCGCGCCACGAGCGCACCCACGACGCCCACCACCACGCCCACCCATGACGCCCGCCAGGGAGCCCGTCCAGGCAAGGGGGCGAACGCCCATGAACGTCTCGGCCCACGTCGACACCTTCGCGCGCGACCATCTCCCGCCGCCCGGCCAGTGGCCCGACCTCCACTTCGAGCTGCCCGAGCTGGCCTACCCCGACCGGGTGAACTGCGCCGCCGAACTGCTCGACCGGGCCGCCGTCCCCGGCCGTCCGGTGTTCCACACCCCGTCCGGCCCCTCCTGGACGTACGGGGAGCTGCGGATCCGCGTCGACCGGATCGCCCACACGCTCACCGACGACCTCGGGATCGTCCCCGGCAACCGCGTCCTGCTGCGCGGCCCGACCACGCCGTGGCTCGCGGCCTGCTGGCTGGCGGTGCTGAAGGCGGGCGCGATCGCGGTCACCGTGCTGGCCCAGCAGCGACCGCACGAGCTGCGCACCATGTGCGAGATCGCCCGGGTGAGCCACGCGCTCTGCGACGTCCGTGCCGTCGACGACCTCGCCAAGGCGGAGACACCGGGCCTGCGGATCACCACGTACGGCGGTGACGCCCCCGACGACCTGCTGCGCCGGCCGGCACCCGACACGCCGTACACCGCCGTGGACACCGCGGCCGACGACGTGGCGCTGATCGCGTTCACCTCCGGGACGACCGGCCGGCCGAAGGGCTGCCTGCACTTCCACCGGGATGTGCTGGCGATCGCCGACACCTTCTCGCGGCACGTTCTGAAACCGCTTCCGGACGACGTCTTCGCCGGCAGTCCCCCGCTCGGCTTCACCTTCGGCCTCGGCGGGCTGGTCGTCTTCCCGATGCGGGCCGGCGCCAGCGCCCTGCTGCTCGAACAGGCCGGCCCCCGGCAACTGCTGCCCGCGGTCGCCGAGCACCGGGTGAGCGTGCTGTTCACGGCGCCCACCGCCTACCGCGCGATGCTGGACGACCTCGACGGACACGACATCTCGTCCCTGCGCCGCTGCGTCTCGGCCGGGGAGAACCTGCCCGCCGCGACCTGGCGGGCCTGGCACGAACGGACCGGGCTGCGGCTGATCAACGGCATCGGCGCCACCGAACTGCTGCACATCTTCATCTCCGCCGCCGACGAGCACATCCGCCCCGGCACCACCGGCATCCCCGTGCCCGGCTGGCACGCGCGGGTGCAGGACGGGGCCGGGGTCCCCGTGCCCGACGGAGAGCCCGGACTGCTCGCCGTGCGCGGCCCGGTCGGTTGCCGCTACCTCGCCGACCCCCGCCAGCGGGAGTACGTGCGGGACGGCTGGAACGTCACCGGCGACACCTACGTCCGCGAGCCCGACGGCTACTTCCGCTACGTCGCCCGCGCCGACGACATGATCATCTCGGCCGGGTACAACATCGCGGGACCGGAGGTCGAGGAGGCGCTGCTGCGCCACCCGGACGTCGTCGAGGCCGCGGTCGTCGGACGGCCCGACGAGCGCCGGGGCCAGGTGGTCGTGGCCTTCACCGTCCTGCGGGAGGGCGCGCCACGCGACACCGAGGCCCTGCGCGCCTTCCTCAAGGAGGAGCTGGCGCCGTACAAATGTCCGCGCGAACTCGTCCTCCTGGACGCGCTGCCGCGCACGGCAACCGGCAAGCTCCAGCGGTTCAGACTGCGCGCCACGGATCGGTCCGAAGGGCACGCCACGGCCGGCACCGGTGGCGAAACCGCTGGTGAGCCCGGTTGCGAGACGGGTGCCGCGGCCGCCGCGGCGACCGCCGCCGCAGCCGCCGCCGTGACCGATGGTGACCAGCAGTGATACCGACGACCTAAGATGATCAACGTGTCCGACCAGCCCGCACCTCGGTCTCTCATCGTCACGCTCTACGGCGCCTACGGCCGCTTCGCGCCGGGCCCCGTGCCCGTCGCCGAGCTGATCCGGCTGCTCGCCGCGGTGGGCGTCGACGCACCCTCCGTACGCTCCTCGGTGTCCCGGCTGAAGCGACGCGGCCTGCTGCTGCCGGCCCGCACGGCGCAGGGCGCGGCCGGCTACGAACTCTCCGACGAGGCGCGCCAGTTGCTGGACGACGGCGACCAGCGGATCTACGCCACGGCACCTCCCGAGGACGAGGGCTGGGTCCTGGCGGTGTTCTCCGTGCCGGAGTCGGAACGCCAGAAGCGGCACGTGCTGCGCTCACGCCTCGCCGGCCTGGGCTTCGGCACGGCGGCCCCCGGGGTGTGGATCGCCCCGGCCCGCCTCTACGAGGAGACCCGGCACACCCTCCAGCGACTGCGGCTCGACCCCTACGTCGACTTCTTCCGCGGCGACCATCTCGGCTTCGCGCCGACCGTCGAGAGCGTCGCCCGCTGGTGGGACCTGGCGGCCATCGCCAAGGCCCACGAGGCGTTCCTCGACCGCCACGCCCAGGTGCTGCGCTCCTGGCAGCAGCGCATGGACACCCCGCCGGAAGAGGCCTACCGCGACTACCTCCTCGCCCTGGACTCCTGGCGCCACCTGCCCTACACGGACCCCGGCCTGCCCACGCGACTGCTCCCCGGGGACTGGCCGGGAGCGAGGTCGGCGGCGGTGTTCCAGGGGCTGCACGAGCGGCTGCGGGACGCGGGGGCGGGGTTCGCGGGGGTGTGAGCGCGGGGTGGGCCGGGGGCCGAGCCGGGGCCGGCGAAACCGGTTTCACGAACACCTCGTTGCAGAACCCTGTGATCCCTCGCGCACCATGAGTCACTCAGCCAAACCTCAGGCTCCTTAACAAGTCCTCTCAGACTCCTTACCTACCGTTCGACGCGTTGCACGCCGGTAGAAAGAGGACTGTTGCGCATGACCACCACGCCAAGGGCCGTCACTTCGAGGGCCCAGGGGGCCACGGTCTGGCTCACGGGACTGCCGAGCGCGGGCAAGACGACGATCGCCCGTCTGCTGGGCGACCGGCTGAAGGCCGAGGGACACCGCGTGGAGGTCCTGGACGGCGACGAGATCCGCCGCTTCCTCTCCGCCGGGCTCGGCTTCTCCCGCGAGGACCGCAACACCAACGTGCAGCGCATCGGCCTCGTCTCCGAGGTGCTGGCGCGCAACGGTGTCCTCTGTGTCGTCCCGGTCATCGCCCCCTACGCCGACAGCCGCGAGGCGGTGCGGCTGCGGCACGCCAAGAGCGGGACGCCGTACATCGAGGTGCATGTGGCCACACCGGTCGAGGTGTGCAGCGAGCGGGACGTGAAGGGCCTGTACGCCCGGCAGGCGGCGGGTGAGCTGACCGGGCTGACCGGGGTCGACGACCCGTACGAGGCGCCGGTGGACCCCGCGCTCGTCCTGGCGACGCAGCGGCAGACCGCGCCGGAGTCGGCGGACGCGGTGTACGCGGTGCTGGCGGAGCGGGGGCTGGTGTGACGGCGGCCCTCACCGAGAAGGCCTTCGCGCTCTCTCATCTGGACGCGTTGGAGTCCGAGGCGGTGCACATCTTCCGCGAGGTCGCGGGCGAGTT
>NZ_BMSA01000024.1 GCF_014648915.1 Streptomyces phaeofaciens
GACCAGGCCCGACGGCCCCGCGATACGCGGGAGCCGTCGGTCCGAGGGGTCACGAAGCGGGTTCGCTCCGGAACCGGAGAGGGGGGACAAGGTCTCAGCCCTCCGAGGGGGCGAGGCGCTCCAGCTCCGCCTCGGTCGACTTGAGCAGGTCGTTCCAGGACGCCTCGAACTTCTCGACGCCCTCGTCCTCCAGCAGCTGCACCACGTCGTCGTACGAGATGCCGAGCTTCTCGACCGCGTCGAGTTCCGCGCGGGCCTGCTCGTAGGTGCCGGCGATGGTGTTGCCGGTGATCCCGCCGTGGTCGTCGGTGGCCTGCAGGGTGGCCTCCGGCATGGTGTTCACCGTGTTCGGCGCCACCAGGTCGTCGACGTACAGGGTGTCCTTGTACGCCGGGTCCTTCACGCCGGTCGAGGCCCACAGCGGACGCTGCTTGTTGGCGCCCGCGCGCTCCAGCGCCGTCCAGCGGTCGCCCGCGAAGACCTCCTCGTACGCCTGGTAGGCGAGCCGGGCGTTGGCGAGGGCCGCCTTGCCGCGCGCGGCCTTGGCCTCGTCGGTGCCCAGCGCGTCCAGGCGCTTGTCGATCTCGGTGTCCACGCGGGACACGAAGAAGGACGCCACCGAGTGGATCAGGGAGAGGTCGAGGCCCTTCTCACGGGCCTTCTCCAGACCCGCCAGATAGGCGTCCATGACCTCGCGGTAGCGCTCCAGCGAGAAGATCAGCGTGACGTTGACGCTGATGCCGTTGCCGATGACCTCGGTGATCGCCGGCAGACCCGCCCGGGTCGCCGGGATCTTGATCAGGGTGTTGGGGCGGTCGACCAGCCAGGCCAGCTGCTTGGCCTCGGCGACCGTCGCCCGGGTCTCGTGCGCCAGGCGCGGGTCGACCTCGATGGACACCCGGCCGTCCTGGCCGCCGGTGGCCTCGTAGACCGGGCGCAGGATGTCGGCGGCGTCCCGGACGTCCGCCGTCGTGATCATGCGGATGGCCTCGTCGACGGTGACCTTGCGGGCCGCGAGGTCGGCGAGCTGCTGCTCGTAGCCGTCACCGCCGCTGATCGCCTTCTGGAAGATCGACGGGTTGGTGGTGACGCCCACGACGTGCTGCTGGTCGATCAGCTCGGCGAGGTTGCCCGAGGTGATCCGCTTGCGCGACAGGTCGTCCAGCCAGATCGCGACGCCTTCTTCGGAGAGGCGCTTCAGTGCGTCTGTCATGGAAAATGCATCTCCTACGTGTCGTGTATGGGCGTCAGCGCTGGGCGCCGGCGAGGGATTCCCGCGCCTTCGCGGCCACGTTCTCGGCAGTGAAGCCGTACTCGCGGAAGAGGACCTTGCCGTCGGCCGAAGCACCGAAGTGCTCCAGGGAAACGATGCGGCCGGCGTCCCCGACGTACTTGTGCCAGGTCAGACCGATACCGGCCTCGACCGAGACACGGGCCTTCACCGACGGCGGCAGGACGTCGTCCCGGTACGCCTGGTCCTGCTCCTCGAACCACTCCACGGACGGCATGGAGACCACCCGGGTCGGCACGCCGTCGGCCTCGAGCTGCTCGCGCGCCTCGACGGCGACGTGCACCTCGGAACCGGTCGCGATCAGGATCACCTCGGGCGCCCCGGTGGACGCCTCGAACAGGACGTAACCGCCCTTGGCGGTGTCCTCGTTGGGCTCGTACGTCGGCACACCCTGGCGGGTCAGCGCCAGACCGTGCGGGGCGCCCTTGCCGAAGACCTTGGTCCAGCGCCGCAGGATCTCGCGCCAGGCGATCGCGGTCTCGTTGGCGTCGGCCGGGCGGACCACGTTCAGGCCCGGGATGGCGCGCAGCGAGGCGAGGTGCTCGATCGGCTGGTGGGTGGGGCCGTCCTCGCCGAGACCGATGGAGTCGTGGGTCCACACGTAGGTCACCGGCAGGTGCATCAGCGCGGACAGGCGTACGGCGTTGCGCATGTAGTCGGAGAACACGAGGAACGTGCCGCCGTAGATGCGGGTGTTGCCGTGCAGCGCGATGCCGTTCATCTCCGCGGCCATGGAGTGCTCGCGGATGCCGAAGTGGATCGTGCGGCCGTAGGGGTTCGCCTCGGGCAGCGGGTTGTCCGCGGGCAGGAACGACGACGTCTTGTCGATCGTGGTGTTGTTGGAGCCCGCGAGGTCGGCCGAGCCGCCCCACAGCTCCGGGATCACCGCGCCGAGGGTCTGGAGCACCTTGCCGGACGCGGCACGGGTGGCGACGCCCTTGCCGGGCTCGAAGACCGGGAGCTTCTCCTCCCAGCCGGCCGGCAGCTCGCCCGCGGCGATGCGGTCGAACTCGGCGGCGCGCTCGGCGTTGTTGTCGCGCCAGAGCTGGAAGGACTTCTCCCACTCGGCCTTCGCCTGGGCGCCGCGCTCCAGGGCGCCGCGGGTGTGGGCGATGACCTCGTCGGCGACCTCGAAGGTCTGCTCCGGGTCGAAGCCCAGGACGCGCTTGGTGGCCGCGACCTCGTCGTCACCGAGCGCCGAGCCGTGCGCGGCCTCGGTGTTCTGCGCGTTGGGGGCGGGCCAGGCGATGATCGAGCGCATCGCGATGAAGGACGGCTTGTCCGTCACCTGCTTCGCGGCCTCGATCGCGTTGTACAGGGCGTGCGGGTCGAGGTCGCCGTCCGGCTTGGGGGCGACCCGCTGCACGTGCCAGCCGTACGCCTCGTAGCGCTTGACCGTGTCCTCGGAGACGGCCGTCTCGGTGTCGCCCTCGATCGAGATGTGGTTGTCGTCCCACAGCAGGACCAGGTTGCCGAGCTTCTGGTGGCCGGCCATCGAGGACGCCTCGGCGGAGATGCCCTCCTGGAGGCAGCCGTCACCCGCGATGACGTACACGAAGTGGTCGAAGGGCGACTCGCCCTGAGCGGCCTCGGGGTCGAACAGACCGCGCTCGTAGCGGGCGGCCATCGCCATGCCCACCGCGTTGGCGACACCCTGGCCCAGCGGGCCCGTCGTCGTCTCCACGCCCGTGGTGTGACCGTACTCGGGGTGACCCGGGGTCTTCGAACCCCACGTACGGAAGCTCTTCAGGTCGTCCAGCTCCAGGCCGAAACCGGCCAGGTACAGCTGGGTGTAGAGGGTCAGGGACGAATGGCCCGCGGACAGCACGAAGCGGTCGCGGCCGACCCAGTCGGCGTCCGCCGGGTCGTGCCGCATCACCTTCTGGAAGAGGGTGTAGGCGGCGGGGGCCAGGCTCATCGCCGTACCGGGATGGCCGTTGCCGACCTTCTGTACGGCATCGGCGGCCAGGACGCGGGCGGTGTCCACGGCCCGCTGGTCCCATTCGGTCCACTCGAGGTCTGTGGTGGTCGGCTTGGTGCTCACCCTGGGTCAGGGCTCCTCTCCACATGTCGAATACCGGCTTCTTCGGGCGCGCGCCCACCGGCTGCCGGGGCACTGGATGTGCACCGGCCGCTGTCGAGCCTACCCCCGTAAGGACGTGCGTTTTTTCGAGTCATTCCAGACTGCCGGGCCGTGCCGGGATCCGCCTCCCGACTGGCCCGTTCCGCATTCAGCACATGAATACGGAGCCGCTCATCTGACTGCTCAATCGAGCCTCAGTGCGACCTTTGAGCGACCGCCGGGCCGACCCCTCGCGCCGCTGGTGGCGGGCCCCTCCCAACACGACCCCACCCCCACGAAGGCCGGGGTATGGGCAACGTCTACAGTGGCGTGGTACGCGTGAGCCTTTACCCGCCATTCACATCGGGAGGCTCGCTGGGAGTCTCTGTCAGGGGTGTGCGTGACGGCCGTTGAATCCCGTCCAGTGGGGATCGTCGGGACGAGCCAGAGCCCGAGCCGGCGGCCGTTCGGGGCCCGGGTCAAGGCGTTCGTGGCGCTGACCAAGCCGCGGATCATCGAGCTGCTGCTGATCACCACCGTTCCGGTGATGTTCCTGGCGCAGCAGGGTGTGCCCGACCTCGGCCTGGTGCTCCTGACCTGCCTCGGCGGCTATCTGTCCGCGGGTGGCGCCAACGCGCTGAACATGTACATCGACCGTGACATCGACGCGCTGATGGACCGCACCTCGCAGCGTCCGCTGGTGACCGGGATGGTCAGCCCGCGTGAATGTCTCGCCTTCGGTATCACCCTCGCGGTGGTGTCCACGCTGTTGTTCGGGCTGACCGTCAACTGGCTGTCGGCCTGGCTCGCCCTCGGCGCGCTCCTCTTCTACGTCGTCGTCTACACGATGATCCTCAAGCGCCGTACCTCGCAGAACATCGTGTGGGGCGGCATCGCCGGCTGCATGCCGGTCCTGATCGGCTGGTCCTCGGTCACGAACTCCCTGTCGTGGGCGCCGGTCGTCCTCTTCCTCGTCATGTTCTTCTGGACGCCGCCGCACTACTGGCCGCTGTCCATGAAGGTGAAGGACGACTACGCGCGCGTGGGCGTGCCGATGCTGCCGGTCATCGCCTCCAACAAGGTGGTCGCCAAGCAGATCGTGATCTACAGCTGGGTGATGGTCGCCGTCTCGCTCGCGCTCACCCCGCTGGGCTACACCGGCTGGTTCTACACCGCGGTCGCGCTGGTGGCGGGCGGCTGGTGGCTCTGGGAGGCGCACGCCCTGCACGCCCGTGCCAAGGCCGAGGTCCGCGGCGCCAAGCTGAAGGAGATGCGGCTGTTCCACTGGTCCATCACCTATGTGTCGCTGCTGTTCGTGGCGGTGGCCGTGGACCCCTTCCTGCGGTAGTTCCCCCGCTCCGTACGGCATGCCGGCCGGGGTGCGTGGTCAAGGCCACGCACCCCGGCCGTCGCCGTTCGATCTACCCGTCGGTAGCATCCTGGCCATGGCAGACACGCAGCAGGTTGACGCGAAGGACGGGCGCCGGGTCGCCCGGCTGGCGAAGCAGATCGGCGCCTTCTCCCGGCAGCACGGCGGGGCCGAGGGCCAGGTCGCGTACATCGGGGAGCGCGGCGCCCGGATCGTGCTCGTCGGCGAGGACGGCGGCTGGGGCGACCTCGTGGCCCCCTCCGTCGAGATCGCCCGGAAGGCCGTGGAGAAGGCCGGGATCACGGTCCACGAGTCCTTCGACGGGGAGTTCGCGGCGAAGGTGACGACCGGCCCGTACGAATGGACCCGCATGGCCGGAATCCAGCTCGGCGGTCCGAAGAACGGCTGAAGC
Source organism: Streptomyces phaeofaciens (assembly GCF_014648915.1). Lineage (GTDB taxonomy): Bacteria > Actinomycetota > Actinomycetes > Streptomycetales > Streptomycetaceae > Streptomyces > Streptomyces phaeofaciens. The sequence goes on from NZ_BMSA01000024.1 coordinate 5,135, forward strand.
CGCCCCGCCAGCAACACCTGACACCCGGTTCACCCGTTAGGACCTGAAGGAGTACGCGGTCCGCCTCACGGGAGTCCCGATGATCGAAACGCCGTCCTTGGTGGACCAGTACTGCCACGGCGTCCTGAGAACGGAACTGGGCCTCGGCACGTTCGAGGCCCAGTTGGCCCGCACCGAGGGCCCGCCCGCCCCGGGCACGACGCTGTTCGACACCCAGACCGGGTTCGCCGTACGCCGTTGGTGCCCCCCGCTGCTGGGCCTGGAACCGCACTGTGCGCCCGCCCGCTATCTCGCCCGCCGCCGTGAACTCGGCGTACTGGAAACGGGCCGGCGGCTGCTGCGCGGCAGCGGCATCACCACGTACCTCGTGGACACCGGGCTGCCCGGCGACCTCACCGGACCCGGTGAGCTGGGCTCCGCGGGAGCCGCCGAGGCCCGCGAGATCGTACGCCTGGAACTCCTCGCCGAGCAGGTCGCCGACACCTCCGGCACCGTCGAGTCCTTTCTCGCCAACCTCGCCGAGTCGGTCCACGGGGCCGCCGCCGAGGCCGTCGCCTTCACCTCCGTCGCGGGCGTCCGGCACGGCCTGGCGCTCGCGCCCGAACCGCCCGGGCCCGGAGAGGTGCGCGGCGCCGCGGGCCGCTGGCTGGCCGGACGCCGGGTCGGCGGCGAGCTGAGCGACCCGGTGCTGCTGCGGCACCTGCTGTGGATCGCCGTCGCCTCCGGCCTGCCGCTCCAGCTGCACGCGGGGCTCGGCGAGAGCGGCCTGCGCATCGACCGCACCGATCCCGTGCTCCTGACGGACTTCGTGCGCGCCACGGCCGGCCTGGGCACGGACCTCGTACTGCTGCACGCCTACCCCTACCACCGGCACGCCGCCCACCTGGCCGGGGTCTTCCCGCATGTGTACGCCGACTCCGGTGCCGCGCTGGTGCGCACCGGTGCCCGGGCCGCGAACGTCCTCGCGGAGACCCTGGAACTGGCTCCCTTCGGCAAGATCCTCTTCTCCAGCGGGGGGCAGCGGCTGCCCGAGCTCCACGTGGTCGGCGCCCGCCTCTTCCGCGAGGCGCTGGCCCGGGTGCTGGGCGGCTGGGTCGCCGAGGGCGCCTGGTCCCTGACGGACGCCCAGCGCGTGGCGGGCCTGATCGCGGCGGGCAACGCACGACGGGTGTACGGGCTGGACTGAGACGCACAGACTGGGCGCATGACACGCCGTACGGACGCCTTACTGGACCGTTTCCTCGCCGGGCTCGCGGCGCTGGACCCCACCGCCGTCTGGGCCCACGGTTCGCTCGCCGGGGGCGACTACCAGGAGGGCCGCAGCGATCTGGACCTGGTCGCGGTCCTGGCGGGGCCCGTCACACCGCGCGCGGTGTGGGCCCTGGCCCGGCTGCACGCCCGGCTGCGCGGCGAGCCGCTCGCCCCGCTGCTGCACTGCACCTATCTCACCCCCGGCACGGCGGCCGGACCTGAGCGGCGACACCTCACCTGGGCGCACGGCGAACTGTTCCGGCGGCCGGTCACCCCCGTGACCCGGCGTGAACTGCACGACTTCGGCCGGGTCCTGCGAGGGCGGGCGCCGCGCGCGGTCCTCCCGCCCGTACCTGACCGTGAACTCGACGACTTCGTCGTCCGTGACCAGCGGGAGTTCTGGCGGCCCCACGTGGACCGGGCGGCGCTGTGGCGGCAGGACGTCTGGGTCGACCTGGGCCTGCTGACCTTCGCCCGGGCCACCGCCGTCCTGCGGGACGGCCGGCTGATCTCCAAGCGGGAGGCGCTGGACCTGCTGCCCGGCCTCGGGGCGCCCGCCGAGGTCGTCGAGGACATCGCCGCGCGCCGCTACGACGACCGGCGCGCCGCCCCGCCCGGGGCGGCCTGGACCGAGCGCAGGGCGGGGCTGACCCGCGCCTGGCTGGCCCCCGCGATCGACGCTCTGGTGACGGCGTACCGCTGACCCGGGCGTCGGGCGTCGGGCGTCAGGCGCGGGACCCGGCCGTCACCTCGGCCGCGGGCTCCGGCAGCCGGACCGCCGGCCCGGGGCGTTCGCGCAGGGCCAGCAGCACGCGCAGGACCGCGATCCACACCAGCGCCGAGCCGAACATGTGCAGGCCGACCAGCACCTCGGGAAGGTTCGTGAAGTACTGGACGTAACCGATCACGCCCTGGGCGAGCAGGACCAGGAACAGGTCCCGGGTGCGGTCCAGGGGGCCCTTGGGGGAGTCGACCGCCTTGAGGACGAACCACAGGGCGAAGGTCAGCGACACCACGATCCAGGCCAGCACGGCGTGCACCTTGCTGACCGTCTCCCAGTCGAGCGGCATCCGCGCGACCTCGCTGGAGTCGCCCGCGTGCGGGCCCGCGCCGGTCACCACCGTGCCGACCAGGATCAGCAGCACCGAGGCCGCGACCAGGAACCACACCAGCTGCCGGACGGCCCCGCCGACCAGCGGACGGGGCTCCCCGTCGCCCTCGCGCGTGCGCTGCCACATCACCGTGGCCACCGCGATCAGGGCCGACGTGGCCACGAAGTGCGCGGCGACCGTGTACGGGTTGAGGCCCACGAGGACCACGATCCCGCCGAGCACCGCGTTGCTCATCACGATCCAGAACTGCGCCCAGCCCAGCCGGGTCAGCCCCCGGCGGTGGGGCGCGGTGGAGCGCGCGGCGATGATCGCCCAGCCGACGGCCGCGCACAGCACGTACGTCAGCATGCGGTTGCCGAACTCGATGGCGCCGTGCAGGCCCATCTCGCTGGTCGCCGTGAGCGAGTCGGTGGTGCACTTGGGCCAGGTCGGGCAGCCGAGACCGGAGCCCGTGAGCCGTACGGCACCACCGGTGACCACGATGAGCACCGACATCACGAGGGCGCTGAGGGCCGCGCGCTCGACCGTCCGGGGTTCCGGGGTCCAGCGGGCGGCGATGAAGGCGAGCGGGTTGCGCACGGCCGCGAGGGCGTCGGCGCGGGTCACGTTTGGCACGCCGTCCATCGTAGGGGGCCGCTTGTGCACGCTTTCACGAGGGGTCCCCGCAGGTCCCCGGCCGGTCCCGGGGTGACCGGCCGGTTACTCCCGGCGGCAGAACCGGCCGGCTGCTCCCGGCGGAAGCGGCCGGCTACTCCCAGCGGAAGAACCGCCCCGCCGCCGCGAGCCCCACGACGGCCCACACCGCGAGGATCCCCAGATCGCCCCAGGGCATCCCGGCGCCGTGCTGGAGGACGTCCCGCAGGCCGTCGGAGAGGGCCGTGATCGGCAGCAGGCCGAGTACGTCCTGGGCCGCGGGCGGAAACTTGTCCAGCGGGACGATGACCCCGCCGCCCACCAGCAGCAGCAGGAAGACCAGGTTGGCCGCGGCCAGGGTCGCCTCCGCCTTCAGCGTGCCGGCCATCAGCAGACCGAGGCCCGAGAAGGCGGCCGTGCCCAGCACCAGGAGCAGCAGGACCGCGAGCGGGCCGCCCTGCGGGTCCCAGCCGAGCGCGAGGGCGATCGCCGTCAGCAGGATCACCTGGAGAACCTCGGTGACCAGCACCGACGCGGTCTTCGCGGTCATCAGCGCCCAGCGCGGGAGCGGAGAGGACGCCAGCCGCTTCAGGACGCCGTAGCGGCGCTCGAAGCCGGTCGCGATGGCCTGGCCGGTGAAGGCCGTGGACATGACCGCGAGCGCCAGGATGCCCGGGGCCAGGAAGTCCACCGCCTCGCCCGCGCCCGTGTCCACGATGTCCACGCTGCTGAACAGGGCCAGCAGCAGCGTCGGGATCACGACGGTGAGCAGCAGCTGCTCGCCGTTGCGCAGGAGCATCTTCGTCTCCAGCGCCGCCTGGGCCGCGATCATGCGGGCCAGGGGCGCCGCGCCCGGCCGGGGGGTGTAGGTACCGGTGGCGGTCACGCGCGCAGCTCCTTGCCGGTCAGCTCCAGAAAGACGTCTTCGAGGGTGTGCCGCTCCACCGAGATCCGGTCCGGCATCACCCCGTGCTGCGCGCACCACGAGGTGACCGTCGCCAGCAGCTGCGGGTCGACCTTGCCCGTCACCCGGTACGAGCCCGGGGTCAGCTCGGCGGCCGCGCTGTCGGCGGGCAGGGCCTTGAGCAGGGAGTTCACATCGAGACCGGGGCGGCCGATGAAGCGCAGGGTGTTCTCGGCGCCGCCGCGGCACAGCGCGTCCGGGGAGCCCTTGGCGATGACCCGGCCGCCGTCGATGATCGCCACGTCGTCGGCCAGTTGCTCGGCCTCGTCCATGTGGTGCGTGGTGAGGACGACCGAGACGCCGTCCGTGCGCAGGTCGCGGACCAGGTCCCAGGTGGCGCGGCGGGCCTGCGGGTCGAGACCGGCGGTGGGCTCGTCGAGGAACACCAGCTCCGGGCGGCCGACCACGGCCATCGCCAGCGCGAGGCGCTGCTGCTGGCCGCCGGACAGCCGCCGGTACGTCGTCCGGCCGCAGGAGCCGAGGCCGAGCCGCTCGATCAGGGCGTCCACGTCCAGCGGGTGGGCGTGCAGCTTCGCCACGTGCCGCAGCATCTCGTCGGCCCGCGCGCCGGAGTAGACGCCCCCGGACTGGAGCATCACCCCGATCCGGGGGCGCAGCTCGGCGGCCTGCCGGACGGGGTCGAGGCCGAGGACGCGCACGGTGCCGGAGTCCGGCCTGCGGTACCCCTCGCAGGTCTCGACGGTGGTCGTCTTCCCCGCGCCGTTGGGGCCGAGGACGGCGGTGACGCCCGCCCGTGCCGTCAGGTCCAGGCCGTCCACGGCGGTTTTCGTCCCGTACCGCTTCACCAGGGCCTGGACCAGGACGACGGGCTCAGTTCGCATGGCTCAAGAGTCTAGGTTCGCGTGACGGCGCTCCGACCGGCGGGTGCGGGAACCGGCCACCTGTGGGGGACCACCGGGGGTACTACGGGGGCTACGGGGCTCATGGGGCCTCCTGCGCCCCGGTCGGCGGTGTCCGACGGGCGGGGCGGGCAGACGGCGGTTCCTCCGCCCGTGACCGGTGCAGCGGCAGCCACCGCCGCGCGTAGGCCACGGCGTCCGCGACCGGGAACAGCCGCGCGTCGGCGGCGCCCACCGTCCCCCGTACGACCGGCCGGTCCCGTTCGAAGTCGTGGCCCAGCTCGTCGAAGCGGTCGGAGAGGATCGACACCTCGGTGACGACCTCCCAGCCGCCGCCGGGCGCGGGCCGGCCCACCTCGACGAGCGGGGACTCGATCCGGTACTCGGCCAGGTGGAAGCTGGTGCAGGTGTCGTATCCGGCGCCCAGCAGCAGCACCCGTGCGCCCCGCTCCTCCAGCCGGGCCAGCGGGCTGTGCTCGCCGAGCCGGCAGTCGGGGGCGTGGCCGTCGAGGATCTCCGCCGCGCGTGGGCCGAGCGCCGCGAACGACGTCTGGGGGTGCGCGCTGCGCAGGGCGCCGGGCCAGGTGCGGACGGTCTCGGGGATCACCCCGACGCCCCGGGTCGGGGTGACGAGGGGGTCGTAGGCGGGCATGGTGGCGCGGATCGTCTCCCACCACTCGCGCGGCACCGGCGGACTGCCCCACACCGCCGGGTCGGACAGGTCGCCCGACTGGGTGGGGACGACGAGGGTGCCGTGCGGGCCGAGGGCGTCGAGCAGGCCCTGGACGACCGCGACGGCGCCTCCGCAGACCCAGCCGAGTGAGCTGAGGGAGGAATGGACGAGGAGTGTTTCTCCCGGTTCGACACCCAGGGTCCGCAGCTCGGCCGCGAGGGTCTCGCGGGTGACAAGTGGGCCGGTGGGAGGGGGTGTGGGCATGGTTCCGCAGTGTCCCTGCCAGGCGCCTCGCAGGCCAGTGGATTACTTGCCTTCCTGATCGATCAAAGATCGTTTCCGCAGGTCAGATTAGGTATGCCTAAGTGACGCAGGGCACCGTCCCGCCGTCCGGTCGCGGCTTGCCTGCCTCTGAGGAATTACGCAACAATGGCGTTGTGAAAAACGTCGGCGAGGCTCGGGTGACCCCCGCGGGGGCGCCTCAGGACGAGCTCGCGACCGGAGAGCGCTCGACGCGCAACCGGGTCGCGCGCTCCATCCTGGACCACGGGCCGTCGACCGTGACCGAGCTGGCCGGGCGACTGGGGCTCACCCCCGCCGCCGTCCGCCGCCACCTCGACGCGCTGGTCGCCGACGACGTCGTTCAGGCCCGCGAGCAGCGGGTGTACGGAGCACGGACCCGCGGGCGCCCCGCCAAGGTCTTCGCCCTCACCGACTGCGGCCGGGACGCCTTCGACCAGTCCTACGACACGCTCGCCGCGGACGCCCTGCGCTGGATCCAGGAGCGCTTCGGCGGGGACGAGGCGGTCGTCGCCTTCGCCCGCGCGCGGATCGCCGAACAGGCCGCCGCGTACCGCGCGGCGATCGAGGCCGCGGAACCCGAGGAGCGCACCGAGGCCCTGGCCAGGGCCCTGAGTGCCGACGGGTACGCTGCAACGGCGCGCAGCGCGCCCCTCCCGCAGCACGGCGAGCAGCTCTGCCAGCACCACTGCCCCGTGGCGCATGTCGCCGAGAAGTTCCCGCAGCTCTGCGAGGCGGAGACCGAGATCTTCTCCCAGCTGCTCGGCACACACGTCCAGCGGCTGGCGACCATCGCCCACGGCGACGGCGTCTGCACGACGTTCATCCCCAAAGTTTCATCGACCACCCACAACACATCTGCAAGCACCGCCGGGAGGAACCCCGCATGACGCTCCCCATCGAGGAGACTGCCCACCCCGAGCTCGAGGGTCTGGGCAACTACGAATATGGCTGGGCCGACTCGGACGTGGCCGGTGCCTCTGCCAAGCGCGGCATCAACGAGGATGTCGTCAAGGACATCTCCGCCAAGAAGTCCGAGCCGGAGTGGATGACCAAGCTCCGCCTCAAGGGCCTGCGCCTGTTCGAGAAGAAGCCCATGCCGAACTGGGGCTCCGACCTCTCCGGCATCGACTTCGACAACATCAAGTACTTCGTGCGGTCCACGGAGAAGCAGGCGGAGTCCTGGGAGGACCTGCCCGAGGACATCAAGAACACCTACGACAAGCTGGGCATCCCGGAGGCCGAGAAGCAGCGCCTCGTGGCCGGTGTCGCCGCCCAGTACGAGTCCGAGGTCGTCTATCACCAGATCCGTGAGGACCTGGAGGAGCAGGGCGTCATCTTCCTCGACACCGACACCGCGCTGAAGGAGCACCCGGAGCTCTTCAAGGAGTACTTCGGCACCGTCATCCCGGTCGGCGACAACAAGTTCGCGTCGCTGAACACCGCGGTGTGGTCCGGCGGCTCCTTCATCTACGTGCCGAAGGGCGTGCACGTCGAGATCCCGCTCCAGGCCTACTTCCGGATCAACACCGAGAACATGGGCCAGTTCGAGCGGACCCTGATCATCGTCGACGAGGGTGCCTACGTGCACTACGTCGAGGGTTGTACGGCCCCGATCTACAAGTCGGACTCGCTGCACAGCGCCGTGGTCGAGATCATCGTCAAGAAGAACGCCCGCTGCCGCTACACGACCATCCAGAACTGGTCGAACAACGTCTACAACCTGGTCACCAAGCGCGCCGTCGCCTACGAGGGCGCGACCATGGAGTGGATCGACGGCAACATCGGCTCCAAGGTGACGATGAAGTACCCGGCCGTCTACCTGATGGGCGAGCACGCCAAGGGCGAGACCCTCTCCATCGCCTTCGCGGGCGAGGGCCAGCACCAGGACGCCGGCTCCAAGATGGTCCACATGGCGCCGAACACCTCGTCCAACATCGTGTCGAAGTCCGTGGCGCGCGGTGGCGGCCGCACCTCCTACCGCGGTCTCGTCGAGATCGGCGAGGGCGCCCACGGCTCGAAGTCCAACGTGCTGTGCGACGCGCTGCTCGTGGACACCATCTCGCGCTCCGACACGTACCCCTACGTGGACGTCCGCGAGGACGACGTGTCCATGGGCCACGAGGCGACCGTCTCCAAGGTCTCCGAGGACCAGCTCTTCTACCTGATGAGCCGCGGTCTGAGCGAGTTCGAGGCGATGGCCATGATCGTGCGTGGCTTCGTCGAGCCCATCGCGAAGGAGCTGCCGATGGAGTACGCGCTGGAGCTCAACCGGCTGATCGAGCTGCAGATGGAAGGCGCGGTCGGCTAACCACCGCTCCGTCCCCCATCAAGCCCCTTACGTAACGGAAAGCGAGCATTACGACAGCCATGGCTGAGGCTCAGAACGCCCCCACTCTCGGATCCGCTCGAGCGGGGGGACCCCCACCCGCGGGGTCGACCACCGCGGGCGCGATCGCGGTCGCCGCAGAGTCGACCGTCGCCACGCGCATGAGCGCGCCCCCGTCCTTCGACGTGGCGGACTTCCCGGTTCCGCACGGCCGCGAGGAGGAGTGGCGGTTCACTCCGCTGGAGCGCCTGCGCGGGCTGCACGACGGCACCGCCGTCGCCACCGGCGGCGGACTCAAGGTCGCCGTCGACGCCCCCGAGGGCGTCGTCGTCGAGACCGTCGACCGCGACGACGCCCGCCTCGGCCGGGCCGGCACCCCCGTGGACCGGATCGCCGCCCAGGCCTACTCCGCCTTCGAGAAGGCCGGCGTGATCACCGTCCCCAAGGAGACGGTCCTCACCGAGCCGATCCGGGTCGCCGTGCACGGCGAGGGCGGCACCGCCTTCGCCCACCAGGTGATCGAGCTGGGCGCCTTCGCCGAGGCCGTCGTCGTCATCGACCACACCGGTGACGCCGTGCTCGCCGCCAACGTCGACTACGTCCTGGGCGACGGCGCCAAGCTCACCGTCGTCTCCGTCCAGGACTGGGACGACAAGGCCGTGCACGTGGCCCAGCACAACGCCCTCGTCGGCCGCGACGCCACCTTCAAGTCCGTCGTGGTCACCTTCGGCGGCGACCTCGTACGCCTGCACCCGCGCGTGGCCTACGCCGGCACCGGCGGCGAGGCCGAGCTGTTCGGCCTCTACTTCACCGACGCCGGCCAGCACCAGGAGCACCGCCTGCTGGTCGACCACAACGTCCCGCACTGCAAGTCCAACGTCGTGTACAAGGGCGCCCTCCAGGGCGAGGACGCGCACGCCGTGTGGATCGGTGACGTGCTGATCGAGGCCAAGGCCGAGGGCACCGACACCTACGAGATGAACCGCAACCTGGTCCTCACGGACGGCGCGCGCGTCGACTCGGTGCCGAACCTGGAGATCGAGACCGGCGAGATCGTCGGCGCCGGCCACGCCTCCGCCACCGGCCGCTTCGACGACGAGCAGCTCTTCTACCTGATGGCCCGCGGCATCCCGGCCGACGAGGCCCGCCGCCTGGTGGTCCGCGGCTTCTTCGCCGAACTGGTCCAGCAGATCGGTGTCGACGACATCGAGGAGCGCCTGATCGCCAGGATCGAGACCGAGCTGGAGACCGTGTCAGGATCGGGTCGATGACCTTCGTACGCGCCTGTGGCCTGAGCGAGCTGGAGGAGGACACCCCGAAAAGGGTGGAACTCGACGGCACGCCGGTCTCGGTCGTGCAGACCGAGGGGGAGGTGTTCGCCATCCACGACATCTGCTCCCACGCGAACGTCTCGCTCTCCGAGGGCGAGGTGGAGGACTGCCAGATCGAGTGCTGGCTGCACGGCTCCGCGTTCGACCTGCGCACCGGCAAACCGTCCGGCCTTCCCGCGACGCGCCCCGTCCCCGTTTACCCCGTAAAGATCGAAGGGGACGACGTGCTCGTCTCCCTCACCCAGGAGTCCTGAGGCCACCATGGCAACGCTTGAAATCCGAGACCTGCACGTCACCGTCGAGGCCGACAACGCCACGAAGGAGATCCTCAAGGGCGTCGACCTGACCGTGAAGCAGGGCGAGACGCACGCCATCATGGGCCCCAACGGCTCCGGCAAGTCGACCCTCGCCTACTCCCTCGCGGGTCACCCGAAGTACACGATCACCGGCGGCACCGTGCTGCTCGACGGCGAGGACGTCCTGGAGATGTCCGTCGACGAGCGCGCCCGCGCGGGCCTGTTCCTGGCGATGCAGTACCCGGTCGAGGTCCCCGGCGTCTCGGTCTCCAACTTCCTGCGCACCTCCGCCACCGCCATCCGCGGCGAGGCCCCCAAGCTGCGTACCTGGGTGAAGGAGGTCAAGGAGGCCATGGCGCGGCTGAACATGGACCCCTCCTTCGCCGAGCGCAACGTCAACGAGGGCTTCTCCGGCGGTGAGAAGAAGCGCCACGAGATCCTTCAGCTGGAGCTGCTGAAGCCGAAGGTCGCGATCCTCGACGAGACCGACTCCGGCCTGGACGTCGACGCCCTGCGCATCGTCTCCGAGGGTGTCAACCGCGTCCGCGAGACAGGCGAGGTGGGCACCCTGCTCATCACGCACTACACGCGCATCCTGCGCTACATCAAGCCCGACTTCGTCCACGTCTTCTCCGGCGGCCGTATCGTCGAGTCCGGTGGCGCCGAGCTCGCGGACAAGCTGGAGAACGAGGGCTACGAGGCTTACACGAAGGGTGGCGTATCCGCGTGACACAGCTGCCGGGCCTCCTCGACACCGAGGCGCTCCGCAAGGACTTCCCGATCCTCGACCGGGTCCTGCACGACGGCAAGAAGCTCGTGTACCTGGACAACGCGGCGACCTCGCAGACGCCGCGCCAGGTCATCGACGTGCTCTCCGAGTACTACGAGCAGCACAACGCCAATGTCCACCGCGGCGTGCACGTTCTCGCCGAGGAGGCCACGGCGCTGTACGAGGGCGCGCGTGACAAGGTCGCGGAGTTCATCAACGCGCCCAGCCGCGACGAGGTGATCTTCACCAAGAACGCGTCGGAGTCGCTGAACCTCGTGGCGAACATGCTGGGCTGGGCCGACGAGCCCTACCGTGTGGACTCCGATACCGAGATCGTCATCACCGAGATGGAGCACCACTCCAACATCGTGCCGTGGCAGCTGCTCGCGCAGCGCACCGGCGCGAAGCTGAAGTGGTTCGGCCTCACGGACGACGGCCGTCTCGACCTCTCCGACATCGAGCAGGTCATCACGGAGAAGACGAAGATCGTCTCCTTCGTGCTGGTGTCGAACATCCTCGGCACGGTCAACCCGGTCGAGGCGATAGTCCGCCGTGCCCAGGAGGTCGGCGCGCTGGTCTGCATCGACGCCTCCCAGGCCGCTCCCCACATGCCGATGGACGTCCAGGCCCTCCAGGCCGACTTCGTGGCCTTCACCGGCCACAAGATGTGCGGCCCGACCGGCATCGGCGTCCTGTGGGGCCGCCAGGAGCTGCTCGAGGACCTGCCGCCGTTCCTCGGCGGCGGCGAGATGATCGAGACCGTGTCGATGCACTCCTCGACCTACGCGCCCGCCCCCCACAAGTTCGAGGCGGGCACGCCCCCGATCGCCCAGGCGGTCGGGCTGGGAGCGGCGATCGACTACCTGCAGTCGATCGGCATGGACAAGATCCTCGCCCATGAGCACGCGCTCACCGAGTACGCGGTGAAGAGGCTCGGCGAGGTCCCGGACCTGCGCATCATCGGCCCGGCCACGGCCGAGGACCGCGGTGCGGCGATCTCCTTCACGCTCGGCGACATCCACCCGCACGACGTGGGCCAGGTCCTCGACGAGCAGGGCATCGCGGTCCGCGTCGGCCACCACTGCGCGCGGCCCGTCTGCCTGCGGTACGGAATTCCCGCGACCACGCGAGCGTCGTTCTATCTGTACTCCACGCCGTCCGAGATCGACGCACTGGTCGAGGGCCTGGAGCACGTACGGAACTTCTTCGGCTGAGGGGCTGGCTGAGATCGTGAAGCTGGATTCGATGTACCAGGAAGTCATCCTGGACCACTACAAGCACCCGCACGGGCGGGGCTTGCGGGATGGCGACGCCGAGGTGCACCACGTCAACCCGACCTGCGGTGACGAGATCACCCTGCGCGTGAAGTACGACGGCACGAAGATCGAGGACGTCTCGTACGAGGGCCAGGGCTGCTCGATCAGCCAGGCGAGCGCGTCCGTGCTGAACGACCTCCTGGTCGGCAAGAGCCTGTCCGAGGCGCAGCGGATCCAGGAGACCTTCCTGGAGCTGATGCAGTCCAAGGGCAGGATCGAGCCCGACGACGCGATGGAGGAGGTGCTGGAGGACGCGGTCGCGTTCGCCGGCGTCTCCAAGTACCCGGCCCGGGTCAAGTGCGCCCTCCTCAGCTGGATGGCGTGGAAGGACGCGACGGCCCAGGCCCTGGGCGGAGCCGACGCCGAAAGGAAGACGGCATGAGCGAGACCGTTGAGATGAAGCCGGCCTCTGAGGAAGAGGTCCGCGAGGCGCTGTACGACGTCGTCGACCCCGAACTGGGTATCGACGTCGTCAACCTCGGCCTGATCTACGGCATTCACATCGACGACGCGAACATCGCGACGCTCGACATGACCCTGACCTCGGCGGCCTGCCCGCTGACGGACGTCATCGAGGACCAGGCCAAGTCCGCCACGGACGGCCTCGTCAACGAGCTGCGCATCAACTGGGTCTGGATGCCGCCGTGGGGTCCCGACAAGATCACGGACGACGGCCGCGAGCAGCTGCGGGCGCTCGGCTTCAACGTCTGAGAGTCCCTCGGACCGGATCTCCGGACGACACGAGAGCGGCGGCACCCTCGGGGTGCCGCCGCTCTCGTGTGCGTGGCCGCTCGGCCCGTTGCGCGCCGCCGCTCGGCGGCCGGCGCCCGGCCGCACGGCCGTCCGTCGTCAGTCCAGCCCGGCCACGAGCCGGAACGCGGAGTCCGCCCGGTACAGATCGCTGTGCTGGTACGTCTCCAGCCGGATCTGGAAGTCCTTGTGGCGGAGGAAGCGGCCCGGGTAGTTCACCGACTCCAGCATGACCGCGCCGGAGTAGGCGGAGGAGCGGGCGCAGAAGGTGGCGTCCTGCTTGAACAGCGAGGAGCCGTCGCTGCGTTCGGAGCGCAGGACGAAGTTGCGGTGGCGCAGGTACGTCCCGTCGGCCGTGGCGAAGGAGTAACAGGCGCTGTCGGCCAGGCCCTTGACCACGGTGAAGGTGGAGTCCTGGCGGGACTCCGAGCCGCGCACGCCGTCGAGCTTGACCAGCCCGCCGCTCACATGCCAGTACCGGTCCGGGTAGTTGACCGAGCGGACCGAGCGTTCCGTGGTGGCCGGCTCGGGGTCGGTCGGTTCCCCGGCCGGCGACGCGGCGGGCGAGGCCGAGGCGCGCGGTGTCGAACTCCCCTGGGGGCGGGGCGAGGAGCTGGCCGCGGACGCGGACGGGGAAGCGCTTTCCGTTTTTTCCTCGCCCTTCCCCTTCCCGTCCGAGGTGGACGTCCCGTTCGCGGAGGGGGTGGCGAAGGAGATGAGTCCGCCGTCGGTCTCGTCGTCCGACAGGGTCCGCCCGTCACGGGACTTCGACGCCTCGTCGACGGGCTTGTCGTTGATGGCGATCGCCGTCACGCAGGACACGATGGTGGCCACGGCGAGGGCACCGGCCAGCCAGAGCCGGCGGGTTCCGGGTGCCCGGGACGTGTCCGGGGCCCAGCCGTTCTCCCAGGGCTGTTCCTGGGGAGGCCGGGACTTGTCTATTGGCATGCGCTGTTCCTCCAGCGGCGGCTCTCGTGGGCGGCCGCGGCTGCGATGGCCCGGTGTATGAACGGTGAAACAGTAGTGGAAGCCGTGGCCTACGTTCAGCCGTTTGAGTGAGCGGTTTCCATAACACTTTCGTAGCCTCGGCACCCCCTCAACGAGGGTTCGGGCGACGGGAGTCGGGGCCGGACGCACAGCGGCGCCCGGTGATGTGTACGCTCGTACACATGGGATATCTGACGCTCGCCGGAGCCATCGCCGCCGAGGTGGCCGCGACGACCGCCATGAAGTACAGCGAAGGCTTCTCCAGACTCTGGCCCAGTGTGCTGACGGCCGTCGGCTACGTCGTCTCGTTCCTGCTCCTCGCCCAGACCCTCAAGTCCGTGGGCATCGGCACGGCCTACGCGATCTGGTCCGGCGCCGGCACCGCGACGATCGCCGTCCTCGGCCTGCTCCTCTTCGGCGAGGCCCTCACCCTGACCAAGATCGCCGGCATCGTGCTGATCGTCGGCGGCGTGGTGGTGCTGAATCTCGGCGGCGCGCACTGATGCCCCGCCGCTACGATCCCGAACGCCGCCAGCGGATCATCGACGCCGCCATCCGGGTCGTCGGGGAGAAGGGCCTGGCCGGCCTCAGCCATCGCACGGTGGCCGCCGAGGCGGACGTCCCCCTCGGCTCCACCACGTACCACTTCGCCACCCTCGACGACCTCCTCGTCGCGGCGCTCCGCCAGGCCAACGAGGGCTTCGCCAAGGTCCTGACGGCCCGCGGCGGCCTCTCCTCCCCGCACGCCGACCTCCCCACCGAACTGGCCGCCCTCCTCGGCGAATGGCTGGCCGGCGACCGCACCGGCGTGGAGCTGGAGTACGAGCTGTACCTCGCCGCCCTGCGCCGCCCCGCCCTGCGCCCGGTGGCCGCCGAGTGGGCCGACGACGCGGCCGCCCTCCTCTCCCACCGCACGGACCCCCGCACGGCCAGGGCCCTGGTGGCACTCATGGACGGCATCTGCCTCCAGGTCCTCCTGACGGACACGCCGTACGACGAGGAGTACGCCCGGGAGACGCTGAGCCGGCTGATTCCGGGGGCCGCAGGGGGCTGACGGCGTGGTGCGCATGTGGCGCTGATTCCGGGGGCCGCAGGGGGCTGACGGCGTGGTGCGCATGTGCCGCTGATCCCGCGGGCCGCACGGTGCCGACCGGCGCCGCCTCCGGTGCTCCCTCCGGCCCCCTCCGGTGCTCCCTCCGGCGGCCCCCGCCTTCAGGCCCCGGGAGGGCCGCGCCCGCCCTCCCCCTGGGGGACCGCCCCACGGCCCCGCAGGGCCGCGCCCGTCTCCTGAGACGCCCCCTCCGCTGGTTAGCCTCCGCACCCTTCGTCCGGTTAGGTTGCCCTCATGACCGATACGACTGCTCCTCGCACCACCGGCGCCGCGGCCGCCGGCCTCGCCACCCTCGCCGCCGACGGCACCGTTCTCGACACCTGGTTCCCCGCGCCCGAGCTCGTCGCCGAGCCCGGCCCGTCCGGCACCGAGCGGCTGAACGCCGAGAAGGCCGTGGAACTGCTCGGCGAGGGCGCGGCGAAGGCGATCGGCCCGGACGCCCGCCGTGGTGTGGAGGTCGTAGCGGTCCGCACGGTCATCGCCTCCCTCGACGAGAAGCCGATCGACGCCCACGACGTCTATCTCCGCCTGCACCTGCTCTCCCACCGCCTGGTGAAGCCGCACGGCCAGAGCCTGGACGGCATCTTCGGGCACCTGGCCAACGTCGCCTGGACCTCGCTCGGCCCGGTCGCCGTGGACGACGTCGAGAAGGTCCGCCTGAACGCCCGCGCCGAGGGCCTGCACCTCCAGGTGACGTCCATCGACAAGTTCCCGCGCATGACGGACTACGTGGCCCCCAAGGGCGTCCGGATCGCCGACGCCGACCGGGTCCGCCTCGGCGCGCACCTCGCCGAGGGCACGACCGTCATGCACGAGGGCTTCGTGAACTTCAACGCCGGCACGCTCGGCACGTCGATGGTCGAGGGCCGTATCTCGGCCGGCGTGGTCATCGGCGACGGCTCGGACATCGGCGGCGGCGCCTCCACCATGGGCACCCTCTCCGGCGGCGGCAACGTGATCATCGCCGTCGGCGAGCGCTGCCTCATCGGCGCCGAGGCGGGCGTCGGCATCGCGCTCGGCGACGAGTGCGTGGTGGAGGCCGGCCTGTACGTCACCGCGGGCACCCGCGTGACGATGCCCGACGGCCAGATCGTCAAGGCGCGCGAACTCTCCGGCGCCTCCAACATCCTCTTCCGCCGCAACTCGGTCACCGGCACGGTCGAGGCCCGCCCGAACAACGCGGTCTGGGGCGGCCTGAACGAGATCCTGCACAGCCACAACTGACCCTGGACGACCGGAGCGCCCTCCCGCACCCGTGTGGGAGGGCGCTTGTGTGTGGACCGGCGAGTGCCGGTTCGTGCGAGGGGTCGACGAGTACAGGAAGCTGAAGGCGGCGCGTCCGCTGTAGTTGCGCGCCGCGCACCGCCGACGCTGTGCCGGCACCGAGCTCGGCGCGGTCCTGGCGGCTGACCCGAGAGGGCCACTGCCCGGCCTGTCGCCGGTGCTGTCGGACCTCGGTGTCGGCGGCCTCTTCGAGGAGACTCAGGGCGTCGTTGTGGAACCGGCGTTCGGCTTCGCGGCACGGGGCGTCGAAGAAGGCTCGTCGGGCTTCGGCGAGGCCGCAGTGCAACAGGCCCATGGTCACGAACACGGCTTCCACTCCGTGACACCCGTTGTCCTCGAGGACTGCTGGAGCGTGTCGGTGTCGCCGGTCGTCCCCCAGACGGGCCGGGCGGTTTCCCGCATGGCGGCGATACGTGCCTGCCGGTCTGCGTCGAAGCTCACCGGGACCGCCTTCCGAGGGCTCCACAGGCCATCGCCCGGTCGGCGCCCGGCGCGATCGAGTTGCCGGGTCCGGCCCGTGGAAGTCGGTCGAAGTCGGTGGGGGAGGTGAGGCATAGCAGGGGCGGGTCGGGGGCGTCACACAAGGCACAGGGGTCGGGCACAGGGTCCGTTCCCGGGGGAAGTGAAGGTGACGATGGATGCCGAAGGGCTGGAAGGTTTCCGGGACTTCGTGGACAGCAGGTCGTCCGCGCTGCTGAGGACGGCCGTCCTGCTCAGTGGCGGGGACCGGCACGCCGGTGAGGACCTGCTCCAGAACGCCCTGGCCAAGGCGGCGGGCCGCTGGCACCGCATCGACGAGCCCGAGGCGTACGTCCGGCAGGTGCTCTACCGGCAGCAGATCAGCCGCTGGCGGCTGAAGTGGCCCCGGCGGGAGGTGAGCGTCGCCGAACCCCCGGAACGGGGGGCGGCCCCCGACGACTCCGCGGCCGCCGAGCTGCGCGTCGTGATGCGCGCGGCCCTGTCGCGGCTGACCGCCCGCCAGCGCACGGTGCTGGTGCTGCGCTACTTCGAGGATCTGCCGGAGGCCGACGTGGCACGGCTCCTGGGCTGCTCCGTGGGCACCGTCCGGTCCACCACCCACCGCTCCCTGGCCCGGCTGCGCTCCCTCGCGCCGGAGCTGGCCGCCCTCGGCCCCGCGGACGTCGAGCAGCAGTCGTCCCGTGACTACTCGCCCGTGGAGGTGCGTCCGTGAACGTCGACGAACTCGTGCGTGACTCCCTGCGCGAGCAGGCCGACGCGCAGGGACCCGCGGTGCCGGGACTCGCCGACCGCGTGCTGGGTCTGCGCCGGCGCCGCCGTACCCGCAGGATCGCCTCGATCGCGGCCGCGGCCGCCGCCGTGGTGGCCGTCGCCGTGGCGGTGCCGGCGCTGGAGTCCGGCGGCACGACCGACGTGCGCCCCGCGGACGTCACCCCGCCGAACCGGATCTCCGCGCACCCGGACCAGTCCCCGCCGCGCGACCTGATCGCCGCCGGCCGGACGGCGCTGGCCGCGTACTACGCGACGACCGTCGTCCCGCGGTCGGCGGACCGGGCGGTGTCGACGCGCACCTACTGGCTGCTGAACCCGACGACGAAGAAGTATGTGAAGACCACCAAGTGGTCGTGGGTCGCCGTCGCGCCGGGCCTGCGGACCGCCGCCGTCCTGGAGCAGGAGCTGCCCGTCCGCCGGATCGGCCTGCTCGACCTGGTCAGCGGTGAGGTCAAGCGCTGGATCCCGGTCGATCACGCGGTCGGCGGCCTGGCGTTCTCCCGCGACGGGCGGGAGCTGGTGGCGACGGCCTACGACCGCAATCCCGACCTGCGGGTCAAGTCGAGCGGCTCCGAGGGGTGGCAGGCGAACATGGAGCAGTCGTCCCGCACCGGCTTCTACGTGGTGGACGTCACCTCCGGGGCGAGCTCCTGGACCGGCATCGAGGCGGGCGGCGGCGACTTCGCCGTCGGCAACAGCCGCCAGGACTTCGCCTTCAGCCGCGACGGCAGCCGCGTCTGGGCCGGAACGCCCATGCAGCCGGGCTACGAGTACTACTCCCGCCAGGGCGACCCGGTCGAGCCGCCGGCCGGCGAGAAGTACGCGCAGTGGTACGTCGATGCCGGGCTCTCGCCCGACGGGAAGCGGCTCGCCGGCGACTTCGCGGGCAAGAAGTACAAGACGTCCTCCTGGATCCTCGACCCCCGCACCGGGAAGCCGCTCACCGAGACGCACGGCCAGCAGCTGCTCGCCTGGGCCGACGACTCCTCGCTGGTCGCCTGGGACATCGGCAAGGACGGCGACGAGTTCCACCAGCGGCTGGTGCTGGTGACGCCCGGCAGCGAGAAGGTCGTGGTCCTGAGCGACTTCCGTGCCACGGGGGACGACACGCTGGGACGCTGGGAGCCGGTCTTTGCGGACCGCTGACTGGCCCTCACCGGGCGCCTCCCGCCCGACGGCGGGTCAGGCGACCAGCCGCTCGTAGGCCGCCCGCAGCCCGTCGACCGTCTCCCGGTCGGCGGGCCGCAGCGGTGCCCGGACCGGACCGGCCGGCAGACCCAGGGCGCTCAGCAGCCCCTTGGCGGTGACGGTGCCGGGCAGCCCCGAGGCCATCATCGCCTCGATCAGTTCGGTGGCCCGGCGCTGGAGCGCGGCGGCTCCGCGGGTGTCCCCGGCGTCGAACAGGTCCAGCACGGCCCGGAGCGGGCCGGGGACCACGTTCGCGACCGTGCTGACGTACCCCGCCCCGCCGACGGCGTACAGCGCGAGGTTGTGCTCGTCGCAGCCCGCGTAGTAGGCGAGCCTGGTGCGCGCGATCACCTTCTGGGCGCCGAGGAAGTCGTAGGAGCAGTCCTTGACCGCCACGATCCGCGGGTGCTCGGCGAGCCGGATCAGCGTCTCCGGTTCGATCCGGGTCCCGGTGCGGCCGGGGATGTCGTACAGCATCACCGGCAGCCCGGAGGCGTCCGCGACCTCGCGGAAGTGGGCCTCCAGGGCGTCCTGCGGGGGCCGGCTGTAGTACGGGCTGACCACCAGCACCCCGTCCGCGCCGGCCTTCTCGGCGGAGCGGGCGAGTTCCACGGTGTGCCGGGTGTCGAAGGTGCCCACGCCCGCGACGACCGTCGCCCGGTCGCCCACCGCCTCCCGTACCGCGGCGACCAGTTCGGCCTTCTCGGTGTCCGAGGTGGTCGGGGACTCGCCGGTCGTCCCGGACAGCACCAGCCCGTCGCAGCCCGCTCCGACCAGCCGCCGCGCGAGCAGTCCCGCCCCGTCGAGGTCGAGCGCGCCCCCCTCGGTGAAGGGGGTGACCATCGCGCACAGGGCGCGGCCGAAGGGCGGGGGAGCGGAGGGCGTGTGTGTCATGGGAGTAGTCTCGGCCGCCCCATTGTGAAGCTCCACTTAAATCTTCTACGAGGTATGCGTAAGGAAAGCTGAGAAGTTGCCGCGATGCGCGGGGGTCGACCACCGAACACTCTGGTCTCCTGGACAAAAAAAGTTTTCGGTGAGAGCCTGGACGCATGCTGGACGTGACCGTGATCGAGGACCCCGAGGCCGCCGCCGTCTCCCTGGACCCGACAAGGGCCAGGCTGCTGGCCGAGCTGGCCGCCGGGCCCGCCTCGGCCGCCATGCTGGCCGGCAAGGTCGGACTGCCGCGGCAGAAGGTGAACTACCACCTGAAGGCCCTGGAGCGGCACGGCCTGGTCGAGCTGGCCGGCGAGCGCCGCAAGGGCAACGTCACCGAGCGGCTGATGCGCGCGACCGCCGCGTCGTACGTGATCTCGCCGCTCGCCCTCGCCGAGGTGCAGCCGGACCCGGACCGCTTCCGGGACCAGCTCTCCGCCCGCTGGCTGCTGGCGCTCGGCGCCCGGCTGGTGCGGGACGTCGGCTCGCTGATCACCGGCGCGGCCGAGGCCCGCAAACAGCTGGCGACCTTCGCGCTGGACGGCGAGGTCCGCTTCGCCTCGGCGGCCGAACGGGCCGCCTTCCTCCAGGAGTTGACGGTCGGCGTCAGCGCGCTCATCAGCAAGTACGACGCCCCCGATGCGCAGGGCGGCCGCGATCACCGGATCGTCGTCGCCGTACACCCCACGGTCAAGGACCAGCAGACCCCCGAACCGGACCAGTAGTCGCCAGGAGCCCGCCATGTCCAAGGAATTCGAGATCACCCGTGAGTTCGAGGTCGACGCCACTCCGGACGAGGTGTGGGAGGCGGTCACGCACGGCACCGGGGCGTACCTGTGGCCGATGGATCCCCCCGAGCCCCGGGTGGGCGGCGCCGCCGCCTTCGGCTCCACCGTCACCGCCTGGGACCCGCCGCGCCACCTCACCATCCGCAGCGAGGACGTCGGGTTCTCGGTCCAGAGCGTGAACCAGCTGGAGCACGTCATCGAGGCGCGCGACGGCGGCCGGCGCGCCTGGGTGCGGTACGTGCACAGCGGTGTCTTCACCGACGACTGGGACAACCAGTACGACGGCGCCGCCAAGCACACCGACTTCTATCTGCACACGCTGCGCGAGTACCTCACGCACTTCGCGCCCCGCCCGGTGACCTTCGCCTCGCTCGACGGACCCGAGGCGTCCACCGGCGCGGACGCCTTCGCCGCGGCCGGCCGGGCCCTCGGGCTCACCGACGGCGACGCCCGGGGCGCGGAGCTGACCGTCCACGGGCCGCAGGACTTCGACGCCGTACTGGACTACCGCGACCCGTACTTCATCGGGCTGCGGACCGACTCCGCCCTCATCCGGCTCTTCGGCCGCAACCACTGGGGCGCCCCGGTCGGCATCAGCGTCCACGACTTCGCCGCGGACGCCGACGCGAAGGCGACCGAGGGCGCCTGGCGGAACTGGCTGGACAAGGTGTACAGCCAGTTCCCCTAGGACCACTAGGGACCCCTAGGACCACTAGGGACCCCTAGGACCACTAGGGACCCCTAGGACCACTAGGGACCCCTAGGATCCCTAGGGCCCCTGGACCTCTAGGGCCCCTGGACCTCTAGGGCCCCCTGGGACCTCTAGGGCCCCTGGACCTCTAGGGCCCCCTGGGACCTCTAGGGCCCCTGGACCTCTAGGGCCCCCTGGGACCCCTAGGCCCCTGGATCCCCTAGGACTTCCCAGGGCAGGTCCCCTGCCCTGCTACGGCTCGAACCGCAGCACCTGCGGGTCGTGGTCGCTGATCTGGTCGTGGAACTCCGAGTTGATGTGCACGCTGTCGTACGCGAAGTCGCACGAGCGCCGGATCGACGGGCTGACCAGGATCTGGTCCAGCACCTGCTGGTTGCCCTGGTAGTCGTAGGAGTAACGCTCGCTCCTGGGCAGCGACTTGATCGCCGACCACAGTTCGCCGTCGCCCTCCAGGATCTTCGCGGTGCCGGAGAACTCGAAGTCGTTGATGTCGCCGAGAGCGACGACGTCCGCGTTCTTCTGCACGTCGAGGATGTCCTTGACGAACGCGTTGACCAGCGTCGCCTGCTGGTGGCGCTGGGTCTCGGAGCTGCGCGCCACCGGCTGGTACTGCGCGTGCAGCGACTGGTCGCCGCCCTTGGAGTTGAAGTGGTTGGCGATCACGAAGACCGTGCGGCCGCGGAAGGCGAACTCGCCGACCAGCGGCTTGCGGCTGGCGTTCCAGGCCGCGTTCGCCGGGTCTATCCGGCCCGGGGAGACCGTCAGGGCGGCCTTGCCGCGCTCCTTGGTCACGCCCGCGGCGGTCGTCGTGTCGCCGCCGGCGCGGTCGGTGAAGGAGACCCGCTCCGGGTTGAAGAGGAACACCTGGCGGATGTTGCCGCCCGGCTCGCCGCCGTCGGTGTTGTTCGCCGGGTCGATCGAACGCCAGTCGTACCGCGGGCCGCCCGCCGCGACGATCGCGTCGATCAGCTTGGTGACCGTGACGTCGGCGGCGGTCGTGCCGTCGTTCGTCGCGCCGTTGTTGTCCTGGATCTCCTCCAGGGAGACGATGTCGGGCGACTTCAGGTTGTTCACGATCGCGGAGGCGTGCTCCTCGAACGTGGCGTCGGACGGGTCGAGGTTCTCGACGTTGTACGTCGCGACCGCCAGCTCGCCCTTCTTCTGCTTCGCGGTCGTCTCCCGCTGGAGACCGGCGCTCTTCAGCGTGCCCAGCTGGTGGGCGACGAGGGTGTAGCCGCCGTACTGGTTGTAGTCCAGCGGGCCGGTGGTGGTGCCGCCCAGCACGTCACCGACGTTCGCGACGGGGAAGTCGGCGGTCGCGCCGAGCGACTGGACCTGGAGCCGGCCGGTGTTCTGCGAGGTGTACGAGCCGTACACCGTGCCGCCGCGCCGGCTCGCGTTCTCGTGCGGCTTCACCGTGACCCACAGCTCGCTGTAGGGGTCGGTGGCGGTGACCACACGGGCGTCGGCGACCTGGACGTCCATGCCCTCCAGGGACTCGTAGTAGTCCAGGGCGTACTTCTTCGGTTGCAGCGTCAGCGCGTTGACCGAGTTGGCCGCGGCCGCGTCGCCGTCCGGGGTGTACGCGGCCGGGACCGACCGGGCGTTCACGACGGTCGGCGCGGGGACGGCGTTGCCGCTGGAGACCACGGTCACCGTGGGCTTGGTGATCTCGGTGACCGACTGGTTGCCGGAGGCGGCGCCGCCCGGGACGAACTCGGTGACGGTGCCGGACACGGTGACCGCGTCACCGACCGCGACCTTCGGGACGGAGCTGGTGAAGACGAAGACGCCTTCGCTGGTGGCCGGGTCGGCGTCCGGGTTCGGATCCTGGATCCAGAAACCTCTGGAGCCGTACGTGCGTACGCCGGTGACGATTCCGGCCACATCCGTGACCGCCTGGCCGGCGTACGGGGACATCCGGGTCGTGCCCTGGATGTCATGGATGGCCACCGCGGCCGCGTGCGCGGGCGCGGTCAGGGCGACGGTGGACGCCGCGGAGCACACGGCGGCGACGGTGAGCGCGGCGAGGCGCGCGGACTTCTTGCTCGGCAACGGGATCCCTCCGGGGACATACGTGGGTGCCGGGACGAGGGTGGTGCGGGGAACGAGGGGCCGCGACCGGTGAGACGGTGGCGACGCGCGTAGAAAATACAGTGAACACATGTCCATCGAGTTTCTACGCGCGTCAATCTCCTGTGTGCTCCGGCCACTTGTCAAGGTTTCGGCCATGTACGGCTCCTGACGGAGACATGAACCGGGCGGCATGGGGCGATATCCGTCTAGGCTGAGTGGCCCGGTGCCCGAGTGGGACACGGGCACGACGCGCCCTAGGAGAACCAGCCCATGTCAGACAGCTCCCCCCTGCCGCCCGTGCGGCTGCACCCCGAAGCGGAGCTGGCGCGCGACGCGCTGTCCACGCCGTTGCTCTCCCGGGCCGCGCGACTCGCCCGCTGGGTCGGTCCGGACACCCGGGTCGACGCCGGGGGCGGGCTCGTGGAGGAGCAGTTGCCGGCCGCCGCCGAGGCGCTCGGGCTGACCGGGGACGACGCGGCCGCCTTCGCGAGCGAGGCCTGGCGGATCGCCGTGGACGCCGGGCTCGTCGAGATCGCCGACGAGGAGGCCGGCACCGTCACGGCCGGCGAGGACCTCGCCCTGCTCACCGGCGGCGCCCCGCACGACGTCCTCGCCGTCTGGCTCGCCGCGCTGGAGACGGTCGTCGCCGACGCGGCCGTACCCGACCTCGACGAACTGATGGACGCCATGGACGAGGGCGGCGAGGTCGACTTCTCCCGGCTGGACTGGGACCCCGAGGGCGAGGCCGAGTTCCTCGACGGCGTGCTCGGCAACCTCTACCTCCTCACCGCCAACGAGGACGGCCCCGGCGACGGCCCCGTGCCGCTCCCCGCGCTCGCCGCCTCGATGATCGTCCCCGGGGACATGGGGGAGCCCACCAACGACGTCCTGGAGCAGGTCTCCGACGCGATGATGCGCCTCGACGACCAGTTCCGGCTGCTGGAGCCGATCGGCCTGGTCGCCTACCAGCCCGTCGACGAGGCGCTGCTGGCCGACCCCGAGGAGGAGCCCGCCGCGGCCCCGGTCGACGAGACCGACGTCTCCCGCTACGGCATGGTCCGCCTCACCCCGCTCGGCCTCTACGGGCTGCGCGCCCGGCTGCTGGAGTCCGGCTTCGAGGCCCCGGCGGTCGGTGAACTCGCCGACAAGGGCGCCGACGTCCTCCTCGACGGCAGCGCGGCCTACGGCCCGCGCGCCGCCCGCGCCGAGACCGAGCAGTGGCTGGACCGGCGCGAACCTCTCCCCGCCGCACGGGAGTTGCTCGCCGCCGCGCGCGGCTCCGACGCCGGGGCCCCGCTGCGCCGGCTCCGCTGCCAGGAGGCGCTCGCGCTCGTCGGCGCGCCGGCCGAACCCGCCGTGCGCGAGGTGCTCGACGACCCCGAGCTGGGCGGGCTCGCCCGGGTCTGGCTGACCGAGCTGGGCGCGGCGGACGTACCCGCTCCCTCCGAGGACCTCGTCTTCTGGCTCACCATCGACACCCTGGCCGCCCAGCTCGGCTCCGAGGGCGACTCGGAGGAGTTCCAGGCCCTCGTCGAGGGGTTGGCCGGCGGGCACAGCGGGTTCTTCGCCGCCGCCTGGCGTGTCGACCACCCCGCGACCCCGGAGGTCCTGGAGGCCATGGGCCGTCTGCACCCGGACAAGAGGATCGCGAAGGAGGCACGCAAGGCCGCCTTCAAGGCACGGTCCCAGCAGAGCGGCTGAGCCCTCCGGGGGGAGTGCGCACGGAACCGTCCCGCCCGGAACCGGCGTGCGCGCCGGGCGGACGGCCGGGGCCGGCAGCCGAAGCCGTACGGATTCACGGAATGGGGTCCCCGGAAGCCGCCCCCCGTTCAACTCCCGTTCAGGCATGGGCGGGACGGTGTCGCCGAACCGAGGCCCGCCACCCTCCACGGCACACCCACCGTCTCAGGAGACACCATGTCGCTCACCCGCAGGGACTTCGCCAGACGATCCGCGCTCACCGGTGCCGGCGTCGCACTGGCGGGCAGCGTAGGCGCCCTCGCCACCGCACCGAACGCTCTCGCGTCCACGGACACCGAGAGCGCCGAGGAGGCGGACGAGAAGTCGGCGGCCGCACACGGCGGGGTCGGCTACGGACCGCTGGTCCCCGACCCGGACGGCATCCTCGCCCTGCCCGCCGGCTTCCGGTACAAGATCATCACCTACAGCGGGCGGACGAAGCTGGAGTCGGGCGAGTTCACCCCCTCCAACCACGACGGCACCGCCACCTTCGACGGCCCGCGCGGAACCACCCTCCTCGTCAACAACCACGAGCTGAAGGGCCCGCGCGCCAACTGGACGTACCCCGTCCCGCTCACCGAGGGCCTGGTCTACGACCCGGCCGCCGCCGGTGGCTGCACCGTCGTCGAGGTGCGCCCCGACGGCCGCGTCGCCGAATGGGTCGGCATCGCGGGCACCTCCACCAACTGCGCGGGCGGCCGCACCCCTTGGGGCACCTGGCTCACCTGCGAGGAGAACTCCGACAAGGCCGGCGTCAACGGCATGACCAAGGACCACGGTTATGTCTTCGAGGTCGACCCGGCCGACCGGCGCGCCAACAAGAACCCCAAGCCGCTGAAGTTCTTCGGCCGGTACGACCACGAGGCCGTCGTCATCGACCCCAAGCGCGGCCACGCCTACCTCACCGAGGACGCCGCGACCCCCAACGGCCTGCTCTTCCGCTGGACCCCGCCGAAGGACTTCGCGTACGGCCGCGGCGCGTTCCGCGCCCTCGCCGACGACGCCGGTGTCCTCCAGGCGCCCAAGTGCTACGACTCCGGCGGCCAGTTCGTCGACGACCTCTCCCGCGCCACGAAGATCGGCACGGTGTACGGCGTCGACTGGATCGACGTCCCCGACCGCGACGCCCGCACCACCCCCGTCCGCAAGCAGTTCGCGGCCGGCGAGATCACCCGCGCCCGCAAGCTGGAGGGCATGTGGTGGGGCGACGGCGGCACCTACATCGTCTCCTCGTACGCCCGCGCCGAGAGCCCGCAGCAGCACGACGGCCAGGTCTGGTTCTACGACCCCAAGCGCCGCACCCTCACCCTGAAGGTGCTGCTCGGAGTGAACCCCGACCCCGACGCCGACGGCGCCTTCGACGGCCCCGACAACATCACCGTCTCCCCCTACGGCGGCCTCGTCATCGCCGAGGACGGCGAGGGCGTCCAGCACCTGTTCGGCGCCACCGACAGCGGCCGCACCTACCCCATCGCCCGCAACGACCTGAACATCGGCAGCGAGGAGGAGCCGGAATTCAGCGAGTTCACCGGCGTCACCTTCTCCCAGGACGGCCGCACCCTCTACGCCAACATCCAGACCCCGGGCATCATGCTGGCCATCACCGGACCCTGGAAGCGTCAGAAGCGCTGCTGACCCTCCGTCCGTCACGCCACCATCTGCCGACCGCCCCTCCGGCATCCCCGCCGGGCGGATGCCGGGGCGGGCCGTCGGGCCTACAGTGAAGTGATAGGTGGACGTGGCCGGGCCGGGCAGGGGGCACGGCGGCCGGTTCCGGATCACACGGGGGTTCATGACTCCTCACGCAGGCCATGCGGAGGTGCACATGATCGAGGGTGCGATCGTCGGTGTCGTCACCACGGCACTGACCGAGGGAGTGCGCTTCCTGTACCAGCAGGCACAGGAGCTGATCAGCGCCCGGCGGGCACGCAAGGCCACGGAGGCCACGAGGACACCACCGGAGGGCGTGTTCCTGGGGGAGGTACGTGTCGTACCGGACGACCCGTCCGTCCTCGACGACTACGCGGACACCTTCGACCAGTTGCTGTCCACGGAGAGCCTGGTCCTGCTCCAGTCGGGGCACACCGTCGATCCGGCCGACGAGGACCAGATGCTGGCGGCGGCGAGACTGCGGGCGCTCCTGGAGAACGTCACCGGCCGCCGGATCACCTTCGTGGGCGAGCCGGATCGCCCACCGTCCGGCACGCCGTTCGTCCGCGGTGAGGCCGAGGCCGACATCGTGCGCGGCGAGCAGGCCGGGGTGCGCGCCGACGAGATCGGCGACGGTGCGCGGGTGACGGGCCGCTCCACGGCGAAGGAGGTCGGCCCCGGAGCCGGGTCCTACGGTGTGCGCGCGGGGAAGATCTCCGGTTAGTCCTCCGGCGAGGCGTGCGATGAACGACACCGCGGACTTCACCGGCCGTGAGGAGCTCTTCCGCGCGGTCGCCGACTGGTGGGAAAACGGCGGTGAACGCTATTTCCTGCTCGGCGGCGGTGTGGGAACCGGCAAGACCACCGCCATGGCACGTCTGGTCTCGCGTGAAGCCCCGGTGGTGGCCGGACACTTCTGCGAGCCGGGCGACCTGTCCACCCGTAACCCGGTCGAGGCGGCCCGCTCCCTGTCCACTCAACTGGCCTCCCAGGTGGCCGGATTCACCGAGGCGCTCGTCGGCCTCGACGGGCCGCGGTCCACGACCCATGTTCAGGGCACGGGGATCACCGATGAGGTCGGGCCGGGCGGGGTGAACGCGGGAGTCTACATCGCGACCCTCGTGGTCGAGGCCCCGTCGGACGAGGCCGCCTGGCAGCGCACGGTGACGGGCCCCCTGCGCGAGCTGTCCTCCGAGGGGCTCCTGCCGCCCCTGCTCATCGCCGTGGACGCGCTGGACGAGGCCGAACTGTACGACGGACGGACGAAGCTGACCGACCTGGTGCTGGGAACGGGCAGCCGCCTTCCGCAGGTGCGCTGGCTGGTGTCCACCCGCTATCCGGAGTCCGTGGCCGGACGCCTCCCGGAACGGGACGTCCGGCGGTGGGACCTGTCGTACGGGCCCGGGGGCGCCGAGACGACGAAGGACGTGCGAGCCTTTCTCGTGAGCGAGCTGGGGCTCCGGGACGGCCCTGTGCTCGACCTGGCCGAAGGGCGTACGGGCGGCAACTTCCTGCACGCACGGCTGCTGGTGGAGACCGTCCGGGCGCGCGGCCGGCCGGAACCGGACCTGGTGGTCGCCGTCCTGGAAGACGTGCCGCCGGACCTCGACGGCAGCCAGAGCGGCTACCTCCGCCAGATCGTCGGCAGCGACGGGAAGGTGGGCTGGCTCGACGGCTACCACCCGGTCGTCTCGGCACTGGTCGCCGCCCGGGAACCCCTGGATCTGCCGACACTCGTCCGCCTCGGCGACATCCCCTCCTCGGTCGCCGTGCACGTGCTCGCGCGGATCGGCCCGTTGCTCGCCCCCGAGGGGACGCACGCCCCAGGGCAGCGGTACTCGCTCCATCACGCCCAGTTCCGCGAGTTCCTCGTCGACCCGGCCCGCGCCACGACGTGGTGGTGCGACCCGGAGGAGGCCGAGCAGCGCATCATGCGGGCCTACGACAAGCAGACCAGGGGATGGTCCCAGTGGCGCAGCCTCGACAGCTACGGCACCCGGCACCTCTACGGGCATGCACGCCGGGCGGGCTGGACAGCGGCGGACTTCGACCGGCTGGTGGTGCCCGGATACGCGGCCCGGCTGGCCGAGGAGCCCGACGCCGCCGCGGCGGTGCTGCGAGCGCTCGACGTGCCGATCGCCGTGGCCGTCGCCGAACCCGATGTCCCACGGGCGTTCTTCTGGTCCTGGACCGCGCGCCGGATCCGCGGTGCCCTGCTCGAACTCCTCGGCGTCGGCACACCGGCCTTGCTGGTCAGGGCCGGACACGAAGACCTCGCCGTCGCGAGTCTGAGCCTCACGGCGCGCACGGAACAGCACGGCGACCGCTTCGACCAGATGGTCGCGGCGCTGGCCGGGGAGAGGCTATGGGCCGATGTGCGGACGGTCATGTCCCTCGCACCGCCCTCGGAGAGACCCCGCCTGCTGCTCCGGGCGGCGGCGGTACGCGCACAGTCGGATCCGGAGGACGCGTGGACGATGGTAGGGGAGGCTCTGGCCTCCGCGTCCGGTTCCTGCCGTCACCACCTTCTCGCCGACCACCGGACGGAAGACGTGTGGACGGAGCTCGCGGCCGTGCCCGCGCTGGCCGACCGGACCAGGGAACTCGCCGACGGCCGGGCTGAGCTGCTGAACGCGGTGACCGCGGGGCTGACGCGATGGGATCCCCGACGGGCGGTGGACCTCGCTCCCGAGCTGTACCTGACCGCGCGTGGCGCCGCGTACGAGATGCTGGCCAGGTCGGACCCGGCGGAGGCCGTCCGGCTGCTGGGGCGGCTGCCCGCCGGTGACGGGAACAGGACCCGGATCCTCTACACGCTGCTGCTCGACGGGCAGCTGCCTCCCCACCTGGCTCCGCGGTGGACGGCGGACCGGGACGGGCCGGCCGATCCCGTGCGCCTGCTTCTGGCGGCCGCCCTGAGCCATGCTCCCGACGATCCGGAACTGACGTCCGCAGCACGTCGTCTCGACGAGGGGCTCTCCCCGGCAGCCGCGGCACCGGCCGGCGGCGGCGAAGGGCTCCCGGACGGGTGGGCCAGGGATCTGGCCGACCTGGATCTCGCCCCGCTGCGCCGGGATCCGGTGGCCGCGTCGATCGGGGCGGCCGTGGTGTTCCGGGCACTCCGGGCCGCATACGTGGATGACGACGGGCACGACGGGAAGGGTCCCGACGCTCATGTGGCCGGTCGTCTGGGCGCCGCGCTGGCGATTCTCGTCCCGGAGACGGCGGACCGGCTCATGGCGGCGGCGACACCTGGCGCCTCCGCGTACCGCAGCGCGTTCCTGGAGGCACTCGTCGGCCGTCTCTGCCCCGTCGATCCCGAGCGCGCGTGGAGAACGGCCGAGGAATCCCATGACGCCGGAGCCCTGCGTGCCTGGGCCCAATTCCTTCCCGCGTCACAGATCGCGGAAGGAACGCGCAAGGTGGCGCGCATCGACGCCCGGTTCAGCGGAACACGGGCCGCAATGGCCGGGCTGCTGGCCGCGAAGCTGCCCCGGGACGACGGCGACCGCGCGCGGGAACTGCTTCGGCTCACCTCGTCCCTCACCGACGGCGCCGTCTACCGGCAGGAACACACGATGCTGAGCACGGCCTTCGCCGGTGCGGCTCCCGCCGAGGACGACCTGTCCGCCGCGCTCCTGCGCCGGATCGACTTCCTGCCACCGCACCGGGCACGGACGAATCTGCCCGACCCACCCGCAGGGGGCGGGCTCCCCGCGGTCGCCGACCACGTGGCCGCGCGTGCCTCGCACACCGGGATCGCCGTGCTCGCGGCGACGGCCGCCCAGCTCTCACGGGAGGCGGAGCCGGGGCCGCGCGAGGCCGGGGAGCTGCTCCGGGCCTGTCTCGACCCGCGCCTCGTCGACACGTCGGTGTACGTTCCGGCCTGGCCCGCCGTGGCCCGGGCCGTACGGCAGGCGTACCTGTGCTGGCACGACCGTCTCCGTCACCCGCTGGACGGCTTCCTGCACACCGTCCGCCACCACCTGGACGACGGACAGACGTTCCTGACCGCGGGGCTGCTGCTCGCTTCGCTTCCCCCGCAGGACCGTGAGCGCACCGTCGACTTCGTCCAGGAACGGCTCCCCGGGGCGGGGCGTGCCCTGGAACGGGTCCTCATGGCGTACGAGGGGCATCCGCCGCCCGGGTTCTGGCAGCGCCTGATCGCCAGGGCCTCGGAGGACCGCTGGCGGCTGTGGACTGCCGAAATGGCGTTGAGGGTCCTCGCGGGCACCCGTCCGCGGGCCGCTCTCGACCTGCTGCGCGATGTGCCGGAGGACCGGCTCGCCACGGCCTTCGGCACGCGTCGGGAGGCGCTGCTCGTCGACCTTGCGCCCGCGGTCGCGAAGTCCGACCGGGATCTGGCCGTCTCCGTCGCCGACGACATGCGCCGCCGGGATCCCGAGGACGCCGCCGGGTGCCGCGCCCTGCACGCGATCGCCCTGACGGTCGCCGACGAGGACTGGGACGGCGGCCTGCGGATCAGCCGCGACATCGACTTGCCGCAGGCACGAGGGCCCGCCCTGGGCGCTCTCGCCCACGCGGCGACCGGACTCTCCTCGCCCGATGAACGGCGTCGCGCCTATACGGCGGTCGTGGAAGAGGCGGAGGCGGGCCTCGGTGCGGCAGGATGCGACCCCGTCGTCCGCCGAGGGCTCCTGACGGCCCTGTCCGCAGACCCCGAGTGGCACCCCGACGTCGTGGCCCGGCTGATCCCGAGCGGAATGGCGTATCACGACGCGTACGACGTCGGTCAACTGGCCTCGCTCGTAGAACTCGTGGCCCGCGACTCCTCCGCTCGCGACTTCGCTCCGTCCGCACTTCGATCCGCGGAATCCTTTCTCGTCGCCGCTTGGCGCCTGTAAAACCCTTCGCGCAACGCCCCGCCCCGTCCGTAGAGTCTTCTTCGTGAACGCACCTCCCGGTGCGAAGGCAGCGGCTACTTCTTTTCCCAAGAATCAGACGCCGCAGCCGAATTGATCTCGGGAGGCGCAGCATGCGGTGGGTGCCCGGTGCGCAGGCAACGGTTACTTCATTGGATCGGACGGTCGCGGGTTCGAGTCCCGTCATCGACCTCGGGTCGGTGTAGCTCAGTCGGTAGAGCATCTGGCTAAGTCCGTCGCCGACTCCTGATCTCGGGCGCCCTCCCTTTGCTGTGCCTCCCCTCGAAAAGCAGTAATCACAGTGAATTCGGGGGAATTCAGAAATGGCACGCTTCAATACGCGTATCACAAAAGCACGTCATCTCTCGCCCGTGAAGACCACCGGCCGTACGCTCCGCACCGCTCTCGGCGGCCGCGGTCACGAGCGGGACGCCCGCTCCGAACTGTTCCTGCTGGCGGTCGCGAACTTCGTCTCCCAGCGGACCTTCCACGAGTCCGGTGCCGACCGTGACGACCGCTTCACCAAGCTCGTGCGCGAACTCGCCGTCGGCGACCCGGCCTGGACGGCCGGCCTGCTCGGCTGGCTGCGCGGTCCGGGCAACCTCCGCAGTGCCGCACTGGTCGGCGCCGCCGAGTACGTGCACGCGCGGCTGGCGGCCGGCGCGACCGACGGTCCGTCGAACCGGCAGGTCGTGGACTCCGTGCTCCAGCGGCCGGACGAGCCCGGCGAACTGCTCGGCTACTGGACCACGACCTACGGCCGGGCCGTCCCCAAGCCCGTCAAGCGCGGGATCGCCGACGCCGTACGACGGCTCTACAGCAGCAAGTCGCTGCTGAAGTACGACACCGCGTCCAAGGGCTACCGCTTCGGCGACATCCTCAACCTGGTGCACGCGGCGCCGGATCCGGACAAGCCGTGGCAGGGCGAGCTGTTCCGGTACGCGCTCGACCGCCGGCACCACCCCGAGACCGCCGTGCCGCCCGCGTCGGACCGGGTGCTCGGCGCGCACCGCGAGCTGATGGAGCTGCCGGTTCAGGAGCGGCGCGCGGTCGTGACGTCGGACGGCGGCGCGGAGCGGCTCGCCGCGGCCGGGATGACCTGGGAGACGCTGGCGGGCTGGCTCCAGGGGCCGATGGACAAGGCGGCCTGGGAGGCCGTCATCCCCTCCATGGGTCCGATGGCGCTCGTCCGCAACCTGCGCAACTTCGACGAGGCCGGTGTCTCGGACGAGGTCGCCGCGCGGGTCGCGGCCCGGATCGGCGACCCGGCCGAGGTCGCACGGTCGCGGCAGTTCCCCTTCCGCTACCTCGCCGCCTACCAGCACGCGCCGTCGCTGCGCTGGGCGTACCCGCTGGAGCGGGCGCTCGGCCACTCGCTGGCCAACGTGCCCGCGCTGCCGGGCCGCACGCTGGTGCTCGTCGACCGCTCGGGCTCGATGTTCTACTCGCGGCTGTCGGACCGCTCGGAGCTGAACCGCGCCGACGCGGCGGCGATCTTCGGCACGGCGCTCGCGCTGCGGGCGGCGGACGCGGACCTCGTCGAGTTCGGTACCGGCAGCAACGCGATCGCCTTCGGCAAGGGCGAGTCGGTGCTGAAGGTCCTGGAGCGCTTCGGCGACCTGGGCGGCACCGACACGACCGAGGCGGTGCGCCGGCACTACCGCCGGCACGACCGGGTGCTGATCGTCACCGACGAGCAGTACGCGTTCAGCGCGCACGGCGACCCGACCGAGCAGGTCCCGGCGGACGTGCCGGTCTACACCTGGAACCTGGCCGGTCACCGGGCGGGGCACGGCCCGTCGGGGAAGGCGAACCGGCACACGTTCGGCGGGCTGTCGGACGCGGCGTTCCGGATGGTGCCGCTGCTGGAGGCCGCCGACGACACGCGGTGGCCGTGGGTCGCGGCCGCCTGAACCCGCGCGATCCGGGCCCGCCGCCGGTGGCCCGCACCCTCACGGGGGTGCGGGCCACCGGCGTGTCCGCACGTACTCCTGTCTCTCCCCGTGCCTGCGCTCCTCCCCGTGCCTGCGCCCGGACCCTTGCCCGCGGAGCGAACTGACATCTAACATTTCAGTTCATGGAGGCCGTGCCACGTACCTTGCTCAGGGACCGCGCCTATGCCGCGATCCGGGACGCCATCGTGACCGGGGCGATCGAGCCCGGCGCCGTGGTGCGGGACGCCGATCTCGCCGAGCGGCTCGGGCTGTCCCGGGCGCCGGTGCGGGAGGCGTTCGCCCGGCTGGTGGACGAGGGGCTGCTGGAGAGCAAGCCGCAGAGCTACACACGGGTGACGCCGGTCGTCGCCGCCGACGTACGGGACGCGGCGGCCGTGGTCGGCGCCCTGCACGAGCTGGCCACCCGGGCCGCGGTGCCCCGGCTGTTCGCGGCGGACGTCGAGGGGATGCGCGCGGCCAACGAGCGGTTCGCCGCGGCCGTGGCCGCCGGGGACGTGGACGCCGCCCTGCGCGCCGACGACGAACTGCACGACGTCCTCGTCCGGGCCGCCGCCAACCGCGCGGCCGCCGCCACCATCGCCCGCTACACCCCTCTCATCCGGCGGCTGGAGCGACGGCGCTTCGGCGAGGGCGGCACCTGTCGCTCGGCCGGGCTGCACGGACGGCTGATCGAGGCGTGCGCCGGCGGTGACGTGGACGAGGCGGTCCGGGTCACGGCGGAGATCTGGCGCACCCTGGCCGACCTGGCCGACACCGACTGAGCCAAGGAGGCTCCATGTCCCGCTCCCTCTCCTCGTACGAGCGCTACCCCCTGCTCTTCGGCCCCTCGCCGGTCCACCCGATGCAGCGGCTCACCGCGCACCTCGGCGGCGCCGCCCTGTGGGCCAAGCGGGAGGACTGCAACTCCGGGATCGCGTACGGCGGCAACAAGACCCGCAAGCTGGAGTACCTGGTCGCCGACGCGCTCGCGCAGGGCTGCGACACGCTCGTCTCGATCGGCGGGGTGCAGTCCAACCACACCCGCCAGGTCGCCGCCGTCGCCGCCCGCGCCGGGATGAAGTGCGTGCTGGTGCAGGAGAGCTGGGTGGAGTGGCCCGACTCCGTGTACGACAAGGTCGGCAACATCCTGATCAGCCGGCTCGCCGGCGCCGATGTACGGCTGGTGCGGGCCGGGTTCGGGATCGGGTTCAAGGAGAGCTGGGAGCAGGCGCTGCGCGAGGTCGAGGAGTCGGGCGGCAAGCCGTACGCCATCCCCGCCGGGGCCTCCGACCATCCGCTGGGCGGGCTCGGGTTCGCCGGGTGGGCGTACGAGGTCGTCGAGCAGGAGCGCGAACTGGGCGTCTTCTTCGACACCGTGATCGTGTGCTCGGTGACCGGTTCGACGCAGGCCGGCATGGTCGCCGGGTTCGCGGCGCTGGAGGAGGCGGGCGGCCGGCCCCGGCGCGTGATCGGCATCGACGCCTCCGCGAAGCCCACCGAGACCCGGGAGCAGATCGCCCGCATCGCCGACCGTACCGGCCGGCTCATCGGCGTCGAGAGCGAGCTGACGGTCGACGACATCGAGCTGGACGAGCGCTACCACGCGGGTGTCTACGGCGTCCCGGACGACACCACCCTGGAGGCGATGCGGCTCGCCGCCCGGACCGAGGGCATGGTCACCGACCCCGTCTACGAGGGGAAGTCGATGGCCGGACTCGTCGACCTGGTCGCACGAGGTGAGATCGACGCCGCGTCCACGGTGCTGTACGCGCACCTGGGCGGGCAGCCGGCGCTGAACGCGTACAGCGCGGTGATCTGAGCCGGAGATCGCGATCCGTTGACGAGATCTGGCTTCTCCGGGCGAACTGGTGGAGCATGCGGGCAGCACAGCCCGCAGGGACGAGCGTCCCCGGTTCGCAAGGAGTGACGGGATGACGCAGGTCAGGCCCATGCGCGCGGATGCCCGCCGCAACTATGAGCGGTTGCTGACGGCTGCCGCCGAGGCCTTCGGCGAGCATGGGGAGGGCGCCTCCCTCGACGACATCGCCAAGCGGGCGGGGGTCGGCTCCGGCACCCTGTACCGGCACTTTCCGACCAGGCGGGCGCTGCTGGAGGCGGCCTACCTCGACCGGATCGAGGCGCTGGCCGCGCGGGCCGACGTCCTGAGGGCGGAGCTGCCGGCGGGCGAGGCACTGGTGGCGTGGCTCGACGAGCTGTGCGTCGGCACGATCGAGGTGCGGGGCATGAAGTCGCTGCTGGGGTCCGCCGTGACGGACGGGGGCGGAGCGGCGGCGACGGCGTGCGGGACCCGGATGACGGGCGCGGCGGCACGGCTGGTCGACGCGGCCCAGCGCACGGGGGTGCTGCGGGGCGATGTCGACGCCGTCGACGTGCTGCGGCTGGCGCACGGCGTGGCCACGGCGTCGGAACTGGGCCAGGGCGACGTGACGCTGATCCGGCGGTATGTGGGACTGCTGATGGAGGGACTGCGGGCCTAGCGCTGCCAAGGTGGCTCGCAGCTGCGGAGCTCGGTGGTCCGCAGCCACGGAGCTCGGGGGTCCGTGGCTGCGGAGCACGCGTGCCCGGGGGCGGGCGGAGGTGTGGTCAGAGCGCCTGCGCGGCCGGCTTCACCATGTTGCGGACCGTCCTGGCCTTGACGAACTCTCCCATCGCCGTCATCTCCCATTCGCCCGAGAACTGACGGATCAGCTTGGCCATCATCACGCCGGTCTGGGGTTCGGCGCCGGTGAGGTCGAAGCGGACCAGTTCCTCGTCCGTGGTGGCGTCGAGAAGACGGCAGTAGGCCTTGGCGACCTCGGTGAACTTCTGTCCGGAGAAGGAGTTCACGGTGAAGACCAGGCCGCTGACCTCCTGCGGGAGACGGCCGAGGTCCACGACGATCACCTCGTCGTCGCCCCCGCCCTCGCCGGTGAGGTTGTCCCCGGAGTGCTTGATCGCGCCGCCCACGATGGACAGCTTGCCGAAGTAGCAGCTGTCGATGTGATTGCGCTGGGGACCGTAGGCGATGACGGACGCGTCCAGGTCGATGTCCCGGCCGCCGTACGCGGGCTCCCAGCCGAGGCCCATCTTGACCTGGGACAGCAGCGGGCGGCCACCCTTGACGAGGGACACGGTCTGGTTCTTCTGGAGGCTGACGCGGCCCTTGTCCAGGTTGATCTT
This sequence comes from Streptomyces phaeofaciens, assembly GCF_014648915.1. Classification (GTDB taxonomy): domain Bacteria; phylum Actinomycetota; class Actinomycetes; order Streptomycetales; family Streptomycetaceae; genus Streptomyces; species Streptomyces phaeofaciens. Next base: position 41,436 of record NZ_BMSA01000024.1, read on the forward strand.
CCCGGTGCCGGGGGCGGGCGGGGGCGGCGTCTGGGGCATCGGCGGGGCGGCCGGGGCCGCCGCCTGCGCCGCGGGCGCGGGGGCGGCCACCGGAGCGGCGGGCGCGGCCGGCTCCTCCACCGTCACCCCGAAGTCCGTCGCGATGCCGGCCAGGCCGTTGGCGTAGCCCTGGCCGACCGCCCGGGCCTTCCAGGCGCCGTTGCGCAGGTAGATCTCCACGACCACCAGGGCGGTCTCGGCGCCGAGCTGCGGGGGTGTGAAGGTGGCCAGGACGCTGTTGTCGTCGGCGCCGCGGATGGTGGCCGTCGGTTCGACGCCCTGGAAGGACTGACCCGCGGCGTCCGGGCTCGCGGTGACGACGATCTTCTCGATGCCCGCGGGGACCGCGGCCGTGTCGACGGTGATCGCGTCCGGCGCCGTACCGCCGCCGGAGCGGTACGTCACGCCGGGGCCGGCGGGCTGGTTGTAGAAGATGAAGTCGTCGTCGGAGCGCACCTTGCCGTCGGCGGTGAGCAGCAGGCCCGAAACGTCGAGCCGCACGGGGGCGGAGACGTCCACCGTCACGCGGGTGACGGGGAGAGGGATGTTCGAGCCGGGGGTCATAGCTGTCATGCCGGGTGAACGAACGAGACCACTTTGCCGTTCCCTTACCTGCGCCCGAATGGGGCGGGCGTGGGTAAGGGCCGGCGCCGGGGCGGTCAGACGCGGATGACCTGGGGTCCGAGCAGGGAGTAGCGGTGGGCCTCGGCCGAGGGGAGCAGGGTGCTGGTCACGATCGCCTCCAGCGCGCCGATGTCGGCGAACCGGCAGAAGCTGACCGCGCCGAACTTGGTGTGCACGCCCGCGAAGACCACCCGCCGGGAGGCCCGTACGGCCTGCGCCTTCACCTCGCCCACGGCCGGGTCGGGCGTGGTCAGGCCGTGTTCGCGGGAGATGCCGTTGGCGCCGATGTAGGCGAGGTCGACGACGAAGCCGGCCAGCATCTTCGTCGTCCAGTGGTCGACCGTGGCCAGGGTTCCGGAGCGGACCCGGCCGCCGAGGAGCAGCACGGAGACGTTCTCGGCGCCGGCGAGCGCGCCCGCCACGGGCAGGGACGCGGTGACCACGGTCAGCGGCCGGCCGGCGGGCAGTGCCTCGGCGATGAGCTGCGGGGTGAAGCCCTCGTCGACGAAGACCGTCTCGGCGTCCCCGAGCAGTCCGGCGGCCGCGGCGGCGATCCGGCGTTTCTCGGGGACGTGGCTGGTGGCGCGGAAGGCGAGCGTGGTCTCGAAACCGGCGCTCTCCACGGGGTAGGCGCCGCCGTGCGTGCGGCGCACCAGGCCGTGGTCCTCCAGGGCGCGCAGATCCCGTCGTACGGTCTCCCGGGCCACGCCCAGTTCGGCGGCGAGCACGGCGACGTCCACCGAGCCGGTGGCGCGTGCGGCGTGCACGATCGCGCGCTGGCGTTCCTCCGCCGTTCTCGGGGGCATCTGCGCACCTCGCTTCCTCGCCCGTTCGGGCCCGGTGGGGCCCATGGGGGAAGTCTTGCAGCGGGTGCGCGGCGGTGACCAGGCCTGTTCCGGGCCCGGTGCTGCCCGGTCGGGTCCGTTCGGATGCCCGTCCGCGCCGCTCCGGGGCCGTCAGTACGGCCAGATCGGCGGGTCGCTGACGAAGTGGCCGCCCAGGTGGGCGTGCGCGATGTTCTCCGGGTCCAGCTCGCCGTGCTCGGCGATCAGCTTCTCGGCGTACGGCTCGGAGTCGTCCTGCGGCTCGTAGCCGAGCGCGCGTGCCGACGACAGGTCCCACCACAGGCGGGTGTTGGCGGAGGAGCCGTGGACGACGGTGTGTCCGACGTTCTCGGCGGTCAGGGCCGCGTGCAGGAGGCGGGCGCCGTCGGCCGGGCTCATCCACACCGACAGCATCCGCACGCTGGTGGGTTCGGCGAAGCAGGAGCCGATGCGCACCGACACCGTCTCCAGACCGTGCTTGTCCCAGTAGAGCTGGGCGAGGTCCTCGCCGAAGGACTTGGACAGGCCGTAGAAGGTGTCCGGGCGGTGCGGGGTGTCGACCGGGATCAGCACGCTCGGATCAAGAGGCGTGTCGCCCTGGGGCCGGGGGGTGAAGCCGACCGCGTGGTTGGAGGAGGCGAAGACGATCCGTCCGACGCCTTCCTCACGGGCGGCCTCGTACAGGTGGTAGGTGCCTTCGATGTTGGCCTTGAGGATCTTCTCGAAGGGGGCTTCCAGGGAGATGCCCGCGAGGTGGATGATCGCGTCGACGCCCCGGACCGCCTCCCGGACGGCCTCCCGGTCGGCGAGGTCCGCGGTGATCGCGTCCGGCTCGCCCTCGACCGGGCGCAGGTCGAACAGGCGCAGCTCGTAGCCGTACGCGGGGAGCAGCTCTCGCATCAGGGTGCCGAGGCCGCCGGCGGCGCCGGTGAGCAGGACGGTGCGGGGAGCGGGCATCCTCGGGTCTCCTTGGAGTCGACGGCCGGACCGTCGGCCGTGTGCACGGATGCGTGCACGGCCGCATCCATGGACGCTATTCACATGCATGGACACGCTAGGGATCTCCCGCGCCCCTCGTCAAGTGTGCCGGGGACCTGGCAGTTCCGCTCGTAAGGTGCCGCGTCCGAGCTTGACCGGGGCAGAAAGGGCTTCATAGGGTGAGCCTGTTCAGAAATGTGGACACCGGTCAGATGAACGCACGCGTCGTCCTAGGGAGAGCCGTGACGTCAGCCCCGCTCGCCGCCCGCCTCCAGGTCCCCAGCGGACCGCTGTTCTTCCCCGTCACGGCCTACGGACCCGACGGCTCCCTCGACCTCGACACCTACCGCGCGCACGTCCGCGGCGGGGTCGAGGCCGGCGCGGCGGCGGTCTTCGCCTGCTGCGGCACCGGGGAGTTCCACGCGCTGACACCGGAGGAGTTCGAGGCCTGCGTACGGGCCGCGGTGGCGGAGACCGCCGGCCGGGTGCCGGTCGTGGCGGGTGCCGGCTACGGGACCGCCCTCGCCGTGCGCTACGCGCGGCTCGCCGAGGCCGCCGGGGCGGACGGACTCCTCGCGATGCCGCCGTACCTGGTCGTCGCCGCCCAGGAGGGCCTGCTGCGGCACTACCGCGAGCTGGCCGCCGCGACCTCCCTGCCGGTGATCGTCTACCAGCGCGACAACGCCGTTTTCACCCCGGAGACCGTCGTCGGACTCGCCCGGACCGAGGGGATCGTCGGCCTCAAGGACGGCCTCGGCGACCTCGACCTGATGCAGCGGATCGTCAGCGCCGTGCGCACCGAGGTCCCCGGCGACTTCCTCTACTTCAACGGCCTGCCGACCGCCGAGCAGACCCAGCTCGCCTACCGCGCGCTCGGCGTCACGCTCTACTCCTCCGCCGTGTTCTGCTTCGCCCCCGAGATCGCCCTCGCCTTCCACCGGGCGCTCGCCACCGGCGACGACACCACCGTCCACCGCCTCCTCGACGGCTTCTACCGGCCGTTCGTCGAACTGCGGGCCCAGGGTCGCGGGTACGCCGTGGCCCTCGTCAAGGCCGGCGTCCGGCTGCGCGGGCTCGATGTGGGCGAAGTCCGCCCGCCGCTGAGCGAACCGAGCGAGGATCACGTCAAACAGCTCGCTCAGCTGATCGAGCGCGGCCACGCGCTCCTGGAGGAGGCACGGTGAAGGCGTCGGCGTTCGTCTACCCCTGGGACGTCAACGGCGATCCCGCGGCCCCGGCCAGGATCGCCGGCCTCGGCGTGGAGCAGGTGACGCTCGCCGCCGCCTACCACTCCACCCGCGCCCTCACCCCCCGCCACCCGCGCCACCGCATCGTCACCGCCGAGCACGCGGCCGTGCTGTACCCGACGGACGACCGCTGGGAGGGCCGGCAGCTGCGCCCGTACGCGGCCGGCGACTGGGCCCCGGGCGACGCCTACGGCGAGGCCGCCGCCGCGCTCGCCGAGGCCGGTCTCGAGGTGCACACCTGGGTGGTCCTCGCGCACAACTCCCGACTGGGAGCCGAACACCCGGACACCTCCGTCGTCAACGCCCACGGCGACCGCTACCCCTGGGCGCCGTGCATCGCGCAGCCCGCCACCCGCGCGTACCTCGTCGACCTCGCCGCCGAGGCCGCCGTGCGCCCCGGCGCGCGCGGCACCGAACTGGAGTCCCTCGGCTGGTACGGCCTCCAGCACCTGCACGCCCACGACAAGACCGGCGGGGTCGGCCTCGGCGACGCCGCGACGTACCTGATGGCCCTCTGCTTCTGCCCGGCCTGCCGGGCCGGGTACGGCGAGCAGGGCCTGGACGCCGACGTGCTCGCCGCCGCCGTACGGGACGCGCTGGAGCCGGTGTGGCGGGGGGCGACGGACGGCGGGGGAGGCTGGGCCGGCGTCGAGAAGCTGCTGGGGGCGGAGGGTGCGGCGGCCACGCGCGCGTGGCGCGACACCACCGCCCGCACGCTCCAGGAGACGGCGGTCCGGGCGGTCCGGGCGGCCGCCCCGGAGGGCTTCCAGGTGCTGCTGCACGCCGACCCCGTGACGCACCACGTCGGCGCCAACCCGGGGGTCGACCCCGCGCACATCCTGTCCGTCGCCGACGGGGTCGTGGTGCCGTGCGCGGGCGGGCCCGGCCTGCTGACGCCCTTCGCCGAGCAGGGACGGGACGGCGCGGTCCTCGCCGCCAACCTCGGCGTGGTGTCAGGGATGGGCGGCAGCCCGGGGACGCTCGCGTCGGACACGGCCCGCGCGCGGGAGCGGGGGGCCACGGAGATCCGGCTGTATCACGCGGGGTTGGCGTCGGACGGGGACCTCGCGGCCGTACGGGAGGCGCTGGCCGCGCGCTGAGCGAGCGGCACGGTCGCCGCCAGCAGCCCCAGACCGCCGAGGAGCAGCAGCGGCGGCAGCTTCACCGCATCGACCAGGCCCGCCCCGGCCGCCAGCCCGATCACGTTCGGTGCGAACAGCAGGGTGTCGGCGGTGCCGCTCACCCGGCCCAGCAGCGGCCCCGGCGCCTCCTGCTGCACGGCCGTCAGCGCGGCGATCAGCACACAGGGCAGCCCCGCCCCGATCGCCGCGCCGCACACCAGCGCCACCGCGTCGAGGGGGATCGCGCGGGCGGCGACCGCGACGGCCGTGAGGGCGATCCCGCACGCGGCGAACCGGCGCTCCCCCAGCCGCCGCAGCGCGGGCCCCGAGACCAGCCCGACCGCGACCGAACCGGCGCCCTGCGCGGCGTACAGCGCGCCGGTGTACGCGGGGGAGTGGCCGAGGCGCTCGACGACCGCGTAGATCAGCGCCCCGTTGAACCCGGCGCACAGCATGACCGCACCGCCCGCCAGGACCAGCGGGCGCAGCCGGGGATGCCCCCACAGGAAGCGGGTGCCCTCCGCGGTCCGCTCCCGCAGACCGAGCGCCGACGGCGCCGGCCGTTCCTCACGCACCCGCAGGCACGCGTACAGCCCCGCCGCGCACACGAAGCTCGCCGCGTCCAGCAGGGCCACGCTGGGGCCGCCGTACGCCGCGTAGACGCCGGCGCCGGCCAGGGGGGCGAGCAGCTTCATGCCCTCGACGGCCGTGGTGCGCAGCCCGTTGAAGTCGCCGAGCAGCTCCGGGGCCACGGCGGCGGCGACGAGCGCGGACTTGGCCGCCTCGTGCACGACGGCGGCGGCGCCGTACAGGAACAGCACGGTGAGCAGCAGCCACAGCCGGCCGGGGGAGTCGACGGTGACCAGGGTGGGCAGCAGGGCCGCCGGGAGCAGGTTGAGCGCGATCATCAGGGGGCGGCGGCGGGTCAGGTCGGCGAGGGTGCCCAGGGCCGGGCCGGCCAGGGTGGGGGCCCACAGGGCGAGCACGCACAGCGCCGCGAGGCCGTTCGAGCCGGTGAGGTCCTTGACCCACACACCGGAGGCCAGCCACAGCGCGGAGGTGCCGAACCCGGAGACCACCAGGGCGGCCAGGCAGAGCGCCGCGTCCCGGTCCCGCAGGACGCGCACCACGGTCCAATTCGGTGTCATGCCAGGTCATCATGGGTCTGAGGCGGGGGCCGCGGCATCGGGCATCCGCCCTATCCGTGGACCCGGCGCGCTCCGTCCCGCGCCCGTGCGATGAGTTTCCGGGCCGCCGCCGGTCCACCTCATATGACCGACACCGACACCACGACCCTTCTCGACCTCGGACCGCAGACCCGGATCCTGGCGCGCCTCGCGGACGGCGTGCGCGAGGACCGGCTCACGGACGGCACCCCCTGCCCCGCGTACGCCGTGCGCAACCTGCTCGGCCATCTGTCCGGCCTCGCCCTCGCCTTCCGTGACGCCGGCCGCAAGGACCTGGGCGTCACCACCGACACCAGCCCGCAGACGGCCCTGCCGGACATCGGGCCCGGCTGGCGCGCGGAACTGCCCGTACTCCTCGACGAACTCGCCGCCGCCTGGCGCGACCCGGCCGCCTGGACCGGCATGACCCGCGCGGGCGGCGTCGACCTGCCCGGCGCGGTCGCCGGTGCCGTCGCCGTCGACGAACTGGTCGTTCACGGCTGGGACCTGGCCCGGGCCACCGGCCAGACGTACGCGCCGGACCCGGCCGCGCTGCGGGCGTGCCACGACTTCCTGCTGGCGTCCGTCGACGACCCCGGCCGCGGCAGCATCTTCGGGCCCGTCGTCCCGGTGCCGGCGGACGCGCCGCTGCTCGACCGGGCGATCGGGCTGAGCGGGCGCGACCCGGGCTGGACGCCCGGTCCGCGGACCCCGTGAGCGGGCCCGCCGGTCTGTGGACCCCGTGAGCGGGCCCCGTCGTTCCGCGGGCCCCGTGAGTGGGCCCGCCGGTCCGCGGACCCTGCGAGTGGGCCCGTCGTTCCGCGGACCCCGTGAGCGGGCCCGTCGTCCCGATGCCGCCCCGCGTGCCGCTGCCCGAGCGGGCGGTCGGGCAGCGCGGCCACGACCCCGGGCCGGACGCCACGGCTGGGGACGCCGTGGGTCCGGCCCGGCCGGAACCCGGGCCGGACGTTCCGCTCGCGGACCCCGTGAGTCCGGCGGGGGCCGGTGAGTCCGGGCGGGGGCCGGTGAGTCCGGGCGGGGCCCGGTGAGCCCGGCAGGGTCGGCGAGTCCGGCAGGGGCCGGTGAGTCGGGGCGGACCCCGTGAGTCCGGCAGGGACCCGCGAGCCCGGCAGGGGCCGGTGAGTCCGGCAGGGACCCGTGAGCCCGGCGGGGCGAGCGGGCCAGCCGCCGTACACGACCCGGTCGGCCGGGCGTAGACCGGCGTAATCACGGCGCGTCCGGCAGGGGCGAAACGTACGCTCCCCACCATGCCCCTCAGCCTCACCGTCCTCGGTACCGCCTCCCCGCACCCCGGTCCCGGCCGTCCCTGCTCCGGCTATCTGCTGCGCGGGGCGGGGGCCGAGGTGTGGGTGGACGCGGGACCGGGAACGTTCGCGGAGTTGCAGCGGCACACGGATCCGGAGCGGCTCACGGCCATCTGGATCTCCCATCTCCACGCCGACCACAGCGCCGATCTCCTCGCCGCCGCCTACGCGTTCGCCTTCGGCGGGCTCACCCCGCCGGTCCCGGTCCCGGTGTACGCGCCCCTGGACTGCGCCCGGCGCCTCGCGGGCTTCTTCGGGCGTCCCGACGTACGGTTCCTCAGCGGCGTCTTCGACTTCCGCGCCCTACATGACGGCCACACCGTCCGGCACTGGAACCTGCGGCTCACCTCCCGCGCGGTCACCCACGACACCGAGGCCTACGGGCTGCGCGCCGAGTGCCAGGGCAGCGTTCTCGCCTACTCGGGGGACAGCGGGCCGTGCGACGCGCTCACCGAACTCGCCTCCGGGGCGGATCTGTTCCTGTGCGAGGCCGACATCGACAGCCATCGCGAGAGCGAAGGGTCGCAAGCGGTGCATCTGACCCCGGAGGACGCCGGTGACGCGGCCCGCAAGGCGGGCGTGCGCGAACTGTTCGTCACCCATGTCGGACCCACGCTCACCCGCGAGGCGGCGACCGCCCGCGCCGCGGCGGCCTTCGGCGGGCCGACCCGCACGGCACGCGAGGGCGAGACCATCCCCCTCTGACCGCGCGCACGCCCCGTCCGGCCGTGTCCCGCCCGGCGCCGCGGGCGCAGTAATCACGACTTCCTCTGTCAGAAGCATTGACGAAACACAGGCGCCCTCCTACCTTCAACCGCGTCGTACTTCGTACGTCATATATGAGACGCGATACGTGAGATCCGATACGTGAGATCCGAGAGGCGCGCATGACCTCTGTGCCCACGCCGATCCCCTCCCGCACGCAGTACGTGCTGGAGGAGATCAAACGCCGCATCCTCACCGGGCGGCTGACGCCGGGTCAGGCCCTGGTGGAGACCGAGCTGGCCGCGCAGTTCGGGGTGTCCAAGACCCCGGTGCGCGAGGCGCTCAAGACCCTGGCCGGCACCGGACTGGTCGTCATGAGCCAGTACAAGGGCGTCACGGTGCGCATGGTGGACGCGGACATGGCGCGCGAGGTCTACGACGTGCGGCTGCTCCTCGAACCCGAGGCGCTCAAGCGGGCCGTCCGCCGCGGTGCCTCCCTCGACGCGGCCCGGGACGCGCTGACCCGGGCCGACGACGCGACCGACACCGCCGAACGCTCCCTGGCCAACCGGGAGTTCCACCGCGCCCTGTACCTGCCGTGCGGCAACCCGCTGCTCGGCCGGATGCTCGACGAGGTCCGCGACCAGGCCGCCCTGGTCTCCGCCGTCGCCTGGGCCGCCTCGCCCTCCTGGGAGCGGGAGGCCGGTGAGCACCGGGAGATCCTGCGGCTCGCCCTGGCCGGCGACGCGGACGGCGCGGCCCGCGCCCTGCACGCCCACATCGCGTCCTTCGTGCACCGGGCGTTCCCCGAGACCGCCACGGAGAACCAGACAGAGGAAGGTCAGGAATGAGCAGCGTGGCGTTCGAGACCCAGCGTGCGGCCCTGGCCGACGTGGTGGCCATCCCGGTGACCCCGTTCGCCGAGGACGGCACCGTCGACGGGGCCGCCCACCGGGCCCTGCTGCGCCGGCTGCTCGACGGCGGGATCACCACCCTCACCCCGAACGGCAACACCGGCGAGTTCTACGCCCTCACCCCCGAGGAGCGCCGCCTGGTCACGGAGCTGACCGTCGACGAGGCCGGCGGCCGGGCGGTGATCCTGGTCGGCGTCGGGCACGACGTGCCCACCGCCGTCGCCTCCGCCCGGCACGCCCGGGAGCTGGGCGCCCGGATGGTGATGGTCCACCAGCCCGTCCACCCCTATGTCTCGCAGCGCGGCTGGGTCGACTACCACCGGGCCATCGCCGAGTCCGTGCCCGAGCTGGGCGTCGTCCCGTACATCCGCAACGCGCAGCTGCACGGCGAGCGGCTCGCCGAACTCGCCGACGTCTGCCCCAACGTCATCGGCGTGAAGTACGCCGTCCCGGACGCCTCCCGCTTCGCCGGCTTCGCGCGGGACGCCGGCCTGGAGCGCTTCGTCTGGGTCGCCGGTCTTGCCGAGCCCTACGCCCCCTCCTACTTCTCCGCGGGTGCCACCGGCTTCACCTCGGGGCTGGTGAACGTCGCCCCGGCCGTTTCGCTGAACATGATCGAAGCGCTTCGATCGGGGGACTATCCAGGGGCGATGAAGGTCTGGGAGCAGATCCGCCGCTTCGAGGAGCTGCGGGCCGCGAACGGCTCCGCCAACAATGTCACCGTCGTCAAGGAAGCCCTTGCCTCCCTTGGGCTGTGCCGCCGAGACGTCCGCCCGCCGAGCAGACGGCTGCCCGAGGACGAGCGCGCCGAGGTCGCCGCCATCGCCGCCGGATGGTCCATATGAAGCGCTTCGACGAAGATGCCGACGGCACGCAGTCCGGCCGCACCGCCGGCCCCGACCGTGCCGGCTCCGACCGTGCTGGCTCCGACCGTGCCGGCTCCGGCCGCCCCGATTCGGGCCGCCCCGATTCGGGCCGCCCGGTGAGGCGTCCCGAGGACCTCCGGAGCCACCAGTGGTACGGCACCGACGGTCTGCGCTCCTTCAGCCACCGCGCCCGCACCCGCCAGCTCGGCTATCTCCCCGAGGAGCACCTCGGCAAGCCGGTCGTCGCGATCCTCAACACCTGGTCCGACATCAACCCCTGTCATGTGCATCTTCGCGATCGTGCCCAGGCGGTCAAGCGGGGCGTGTGGCAGGCGGGCGGCTTCCCCCTGGAGTTCCCGGTCTCCACGCTCAGCGAGACCTTCCAGAAGCCGACCCCGATGCTCTACCGCAACCTGCTCGCCATGGAGACCGAGGAGCTGCTGCGCTCCTACCCGGTCGACGGGGCCGTCCTGATGGGCGGCTGCGACAAGACCACCCCCGCGCTGCTCATGGGCGCGGCCAGCGTCGACCTGCCGACCGTGTTCGTGCCGGCCGGGCCCATGCTGCCGGGCCATTGGCGCAACGAGGTCCTCGGCTCCGGCACCGACATGTGGAAGTACTGGGACGACAAGCGTGCCGGCCTCATCGGCGACTGCGAGCTGGCCGAGCTGGAGAACGGCCTCGCCCGCTCACCGGGGCACTGCATGACGATGGGTACGGCGTCCACGCTGACCGCCGCCGCCGAGGCGCTCGGCGTCACGGTCCCGGGCGCGTCGAGCATCCCGGCCGTCGACTCCGGGCACGACCGGATGGCGGCCGCCGCGGGGATCGCGATCGTCGGACTGGTCCACCGCGACCGCAGGCTCTCCGACATCCTCACCCGTGATGCCTTCGAGGACGCGGTGACGACCGTGCTCGGCCTCGGCGGCTCGACCAACGCCGTGATCCATCTGATCGCGATGGCCGGGCGCGCGGGCGTCACGCTCACCCTCGACGACTTCGACCGCATCGCCCGCACGGTCCCCGTCCTCGCCAACGTCCGCCCCGGCGGCCAGAAGTACCTCATGGAGGACTTCCACTTCGCCGGCGGCCTGCCCGGCTTCCTCTCCCGGATCCCGGACCTGCTCCACCTGGACCGGCCGACCGTCTCGTACGACACCCTGCGCGAGCAGCTCGCCCCGGCCCGGGTGCACCACGACGACGTCATCAGGCCCCGGGACAACCCGGTCGCGAGCGAGGGCGGAGTCGCCGTGCTGCGCGGCAACCTCTGCCCGGACGGCGCCGTCATCAAGCACATCGCCGCCGAACCGCACCTGCTCAAGCACACCGGACCCGCGGTCGTCTTCGACGACTACCGGACCATGCAGCGGACCATCAACGACCCGGAACTGGGCATCACCGCCGACAGCGTGCTGGTGCTGCGCAACGCGGGGCCCAAGGGCGGGCCGGGCATGCCCGAGTACGGCATGCTCCCCCTGCCCGACCATCTGCTCAGGCAGGGCGTGCGGGACATGGTCCGGATCTCCGACGCCCGGATGAGCGGGACGAGCTACGGCACGTGCGTGCTGCACGTGGCGCCGGAGTCGTACATCGGCGGCCCGCTGGCCCTCGTGCGCACCGGGGACGTGATCACCCTGGACGTCGAGGCCCGCAGCCTCCATCTCCACGTGGACGACGCGGAGCTGGAGCGGCGCAGGGCGGCCTGGACCCCGCCGCCCACCCGCTACGAGCGCGGCTACGGCGCGCTCTACAACGAGCAGATCACCCAGGCCGACACCGGCTGCGACTTCGAGTTCCTGGCCCGCCCGGGCAAGGTCGCCGACCCGTACGCGGGCTGAACCACCGCACCACCCCAGGCACGGCCAAGAACGCGCCACGCACACCGAGAAAGCGCTTCCCGCACGACGCGCGACGCCTGTACGACGCACCGAGCACAACCCACGACGCACCAAGCACGACGCACGACGCACCAAGCACGACGCACGACGCACCAAGCACGACGCACGCACGACGTAACCGAGAACGGAGAACAGTCATGGCCCAAGCCGCAGCCGTGGCGAAAGCGCCCGCGCCACCCCGGCGGCGCCGTGCCTCCGCCACGCCCCGCAGGCTTCCGTACCTGCTGATCGCGCCGGCGGCCCTGCTGATGGTGGGCTTCATCGCCTACCCGGTGATCAGCGTCTTCTACTACAGCCTCCAGAACTACAACCCCACCAAGCCCTGGCGGAACGGATACGCGGGCTTCGACAACTTCGTCCACGCCTTCACCGACGACCCGCAGTTCTGGGACACGCTGACCTTCAGCGCCCAGTGGGTCTTCGTCGAGGTCGGGTTGCAGCTGCTGTTCGGTCTGGCGCTGGCGCTGATCGTCAACCAGACCTTCGTCGGACGGGCGTTGGGCCGCGCCCTCGTCTTCTCCCCGTGGGCCGTCTCCGGCGTACTGACGTCGGTGATCTGGGTACTGCTCTACAACTCCCAGACCGGCATCACCCGATACCTCGCGGACGTGGGCATCGGCTCCTACGGCACCAGCTGGCTGTCGGACACCGCCACCGTCTTCCCGGCGGCGATCGTCGCCGACCTGTGGCGTGGTGTCCCCTTCTTCGCGATCCTCATCCTCGCCGACCTCCAGTCCGTCTCGAAGGACCTGTACGAGGCCGCCGAGGTCGACGGGGCGAGCCGGCTGAAGCAGTTCTGGCACATCACCCTGCCCCATCTGAAGGACGCCATCGTCCTGTCCACGCTGCTGCGCGCGGTGTGGGAGTTCAACAACGTCGACCTGCTCTACACGCTGACCAACGGCGGCCCGGCGGGGGAGACCACCACCCTGCCGCTCTACATCGCCAACACGTCCGTCGACGCCCACAACTTCGGTTACGCGTCCGCTCTCACCACGGTGGCGTTCGTGATCCTGCTCGTCTGCTCGATGGTCTATCTGCGGCTCAGCAAGTTCGGAGGTGAAGGCAAGTGATCACCAAGGAGGCCACCGAGGTCGCGCCCGCTCCCGCGCCCGTGACGCCCGCGGCCGAGCAGCGGCCGCGCAGGAAGCAGCGGGCCTGGGACGAGGCTCCCCGCTGGCAGATCTACGTCCCGCTGTCGATCTACCTGCTCTTCACCCTGATCCCGTTCTACTGGATCCTGCTCTTCGCGCTCCGCCGGCCGGGCTCCACCTCGCTGGTGCCCTGGCCGATGACCTTCGAGCACTTCGAGAAGGTCTGGAACGACCGTGACTTCGGCGTCTACTTCCAGAACAGCGTGCTCACCGGCCTCGCCACCCTGGTGCTCACCACCGTCGTCGCGCTGGCCGGCGGCTATGCCCTCGCCCGCTTCGACTTCAGGATCAAGCGCGGCTTCATGATCGCCCTGCTGTGCACCCAGTTCGTGCCGGGCGCGCTGCTCCTGGTCCCGCTCTTCCAGATCTTCGCCGAGCTGAAGATGATCAACTCCCTGGCGAGTGTGATCATCGCCGAGACGGTCTTCCAGCTGCCCCTGTCGATGATCCTGATCAGCGGCTTCATCAGGAACGTGCCGTACTCCCTGGAGGAGGCCGCCTGGGTCGACGGCTGCAACCGGTTCACGGCGTTCCGGATCGTGGTCCTGCCGCTGCTGCGGCCCGGACTGATCGCCGTCGGCTCCTTCGCCTTCGTGCACGCCTGGAACCACTTCCTGTTCGCCCTGATGTTCCTGTCCGACCAGAGCAAGCAGACGATCCCGGTCGGCCTCAACACCCTGATGAGCTCGGACAGCGTCGACCTGGGGGCCCTGGCCGCGGGCGGCATCATCGCCGCCGTCCCGGTCGTGATCGTCTTCGCCTTCATCCAGAAGTGGCTGATCACCGGCTTCAGCGCGGGGGCGGTGAAGGGATGAGCCTCCGCCGCCCCACCGCCATCGGCACCGCGCTCGCGCCGCTCCGCGTCCCCACGCACGCCGAGGCACGCGGCATCGGCCGCGACCCGCTCGCCCCGGACGACGGCCGGGCGGCGTACGGCACCGGCTTCGGCACCGGCTCGGGCTTCGGCACCGGCTCCGGCTTCGGCACCGGCTCGGGCTTCGGCACCGGCACTGGCTTCGGCACCGGTTCCGGCTTCGGCACCGCCACTGGCACCACCGGAGGCGCCGCCGCCGACGAGGACGCCGGCGACAGCGACAGCGGGCGTGATCTCACGGCCGGCGTCGGCCGGACACCTACCCTGCACGCAACGATCGACAGCGCCGCGGTGGCCGACCGCGAGCCGGCACGCGGCGCGGGCGCAGGGAGGATCCCATGAGCACAGCCGTCCCGACGGGCACCGCGTTCCCGACGACCACCGCGGTCCCCCTCGTCCTGGCGGGCGCCCGCGGCCACGGCCGCTGGCACCTGGAGAACATTCGCCGGCTCCAGGACAAGGGCATCGTGCGGCTGGCGGGCATCTGCGAGCTGACCCCGCTGACCCCCGCCGAGATCCCCGAGGGCCTGGGCACACCCGAGCAGTCCGCCGACTTCGGCGCGCTCCTCGACTCCACCGGCGCCCGGATCGCGGTCGTCTGCACCCCGATCCCGACCCACACCGACCTGGCCCTGACGGCGGCCGCACGCGGTGTGCACCTCCTCCTGGAGAAGCCGCCCGCCCCGTCCTACGCCGAGTTCCGCCGGATGGCCGACGGGGTCGCCGAGGCGGGCGTCGTCTGCCAGATCGGCTTCCAGTCGCTGGGCTCGCACGCCGTCCCCGCGATCCGCGAGCTGATCGCGCAGGGGGCGGTCGGCGAGATCGCCGGGGTCGGCGGCGCCGGGGCCTGGGCGCGCCCGGAGTCCTACTACCGGCGGGCACCCTGGGCGGGCAAGCGGCGGCTGAACGGCGTCGACGTGATCGACGGCGCCCTCACCAACCCGCTTGCCCACGCCGTCGCCACCGCCCTCGCCCTCGCCGGGGCCACCCGTGCCGAGGACGTCACCGGCATCGAGACCGAGCTGGCGCACGCCAACGCCATCGAGTCCGACGACACCTCCTGCGTCCGGATCACCACCGCCGGCGGCCGTCCGGTCGTGGTGGCCGCGACCCTGTGCGCCGAGGACCCCGACGACCCGTACGTCGTGGTGCACGGCGACCGGGGCCGGATCACCTACTGGTACAAGCAGGACCGTGTCCTGCTCCAGCGCGCCGGCCACGGCCCCGAGGAGCTGGAGTACGGCCGTACCGACCTGCTGGAGAACCTGGTCGAGCACCTCGCCGACGGCACCGCGCTGCTGGTCCCGCCGGCCGCGACCGAGGCGTTCATGCGGGTCGTCGAGGCGATCCGGACCGCCCCCGACCCGGTGACCCTGCCCGACGACGCCTGGCACCTGCTGCCCGGCGAGGACCGCAGGGTCGTCCCCGGCATCGACGGACTCGTCGCCGCCGCCGCCGACACGCTCGCCCTCTACTCCGAACTGGGCGCCACCTGGGCGCTCACGACCGCGCATCCGAAAGAGGTGAGCACCTGATGGCGGTACCGGCATCCGACTCCCCGGTCGTCCTGCGCGTCGCGGGCCGCCCGGTCGCCCGCTACGCCACCCGGCCCGAGCTGCCCGCCCGGCTCTCCCCGCGCCCCTATCTGCACCCCGTCACCACCCTGGCCGGCACGGCGGTCACCGAGCTGACCCCGCCCGACCACCTCCACCACCTCGGCGTCGGTGTGGCCGTACCCGACGTCGAGGGGTACAACTTCTGGGGCGGCCGCACCTACGTCCGTGACCGGGGCCCGACCGAGCTGGACAACCACGGCGCCCAGCGGCACCACTCCTTCCAGCTCCGCGACCCCGACGGGTTCGTGGAGGAGCTGCGCTGGGTCGCCGCCGGGACCGAGCTGCTGCGCGAGCGCCGTACCGTCGCGGCCACCGAACTGACCGGGACCGCCTGGGCCCTGGACTTCACCTTCTCCCTCACCAACGTCACCCCCGAGCCGCTGTCCCTCGGCAGCCCGGCGACGAACGGACGCCCCGGCGCGGCCTACGGCGGCTTCTTCTGGCGGGCCCGGAAGGAGAGCGCGGCGCCCCAGGTCTTCACCGCCCGCAGCGAGGGCGAGTCCGAGGTCCACGGCCGCCCCGCCGACTGGCTCGCCCTGGCCGGATGGGGGTCCCCCCGCTCGAGCGGAGCCGAGAGTGGGGGAGGCTGGACGCTCGTCCTCGCGGGCGCCACCGACGCCACCCGCCGCGACCCCTGGTTCGTGCGCACCGCCGAGTACCCCGGCGTCGGCTCCTCGCTGGCCTCGGCGGAGCGGCTGCCGATCCCGCCCGGCGAGACCGCCGTACGCCGGATCGTCACCGTCGTCGCCGACGGCCGGCTGGGCCGCGACGAGGCGGCGGCCCTGGTCCGGAAGGCGGTCGGCCAGTGACGTACCGCAACCCGGTGCTCGACGCCGACTGGTCCGACCCGGACGTGGTCCGCGTCGGCGACGACTTCTATCTCACCGCCTCCAGCTTCTCCCGCGCGCCCGGCCTGCCGCTGCTGCACTCGCGGGACCTGGTGAACTGGACCCTGGTCGGTCACGCCCTCGAACGCCTGGAACCGGCGGCCGAGTTCAGGACCCCCCGGCACGACTGCGGTGTCTGGGCCCCTTCGCTGCGCCACCACGACGACCGCTTCTGGATCTTCTGGGGCGACCCCGACCAGGGCGTCTTCCAGGTCAACGCGCCCGCGATCAGGGGACCGTGGACCCGGCCGCACCTGGTGAAGGAGGGCAAGGGGCTCATCGACCCGTGCCCCCTGTGGGACGACGAGACCGGCGAGGCGTATCTCGTCCACGCCTGGGCGAAGTCCCGCGCGGGCGTCAAGAACCGGCTCACCGGCCACCGGATGCACCCCGCCGGCACCTCGGTCCTCGACGAGGGCAAGGTGATCGTGGACGGGGACCGCATCCCCGGCTGGTTCACCCTCGAAGGGCCCAAGCTCTACCGGCACGACGGCTGGTTCTGGATCCTCGCCCCCGCCGGGGGAGTGGAGACCGGCTGGCAGGGCGCCTTCCGGGCCCGGGACTTCTTCGGCCCCTACGAGGAGCGGATCGTCCTGGAGCAGAGGGACACCGAGGTCAACGGCCCCCACCAGGGCGGCTGGGTGCGCACCCCGTCCGGCGAGGACTGGTTCCTGCACTTCCAGCAGCGCGGCGCGTACGGCCGGGTCGTCCACCTCCAGCCGATGCGCTGGGACGACGTGGAGGGCTGGCCGGTGATCGGCGACGAGGGCGCGCCCGTACGGGAGCACCGGCTTCCGGACCTGCCGCCGCAGCCGCCCGCCGCTCCCGCCACCGACGACGACTTCCCCGGCGGACGCTTCGGCCGTCAGTGGCAGTGGACCGCCAACCCCCAGGTCGGCTGGGCCACCCAGCACTCCGGCGACGGCCTGCGCCTGGCCTGTGTCCGGACGGCGGACGCGCACGACCTGCGTCGGCTGCCGCACGTCCTCACCCAGCGGCTCCCGGGCGTCCCGTCCGCCGTGGAGGTGGAGCTGACCCTGCACGGCGAGGAACCGGGCGCCCGCGCCGGACTCGCGGTCCTCGGCGACGCGTTCTCCTGGATCGGGCTGCAACGCGGGAGCGACGGGGACGTCCACCTCGTGCACCGCTTCGCCGAGCCGGTCGCCGAAGAGGAACGCGACGCCGACCACCCCCGGCCCGCCCCCGGGGGACGGGCCCGGCTGCGCATCGAGATCGGCGCGGGCGCACGCTGCCGTTTCGCGTACGACGTCGGCGACGGCCTGCGCCCCTCCGGTCCCGTGTTCACCGCCACGCCCTGGCGCTGGGTCGGCGCCCTGCTCGGTCTCTTCGCGCTCGCCCCCGCGGGACCGGGGCACGCCGGGGCGGCCTCGTTCGACGCGTTCCGCATCAGCCCGCTCTGATCCGCTTTTCCCGTACGCCTGTGGGGAGCCGCAATGACGCACTTCCGTAGCAAGCGCTTGCCGAGAGTCGGTGTCGAGCGGTCGGTGATCCGGCCGCCGGGCCGGGGGTCCGCCACCGACGGCGGCCGTCCGACGGCCGCTTCGGCCCGGACGGGCACCCCGTACGGGTTCCTGATCGCCCACGCGAAGGTCGTCGGTGACGCGCCCGACCGGTCCTTGCACCCGGGCCGACCCCGTCACCCCGGCGGTGGACCGGAGGCGGTCCCCCCGGCGCTGGTCCGGGACACCGATCCGCCGGCGGCCGTGACGTCGCCGTGCACCGGCACGAGCGGGTTCTCGTGGCGCGACGCGCGGTCGTGCACGGTCGCCGGCCGCCCCGCGGGCGTGGACGGCCGGGCGCCGTACGCCCGCTCCTCCCACTGACCCCCCACAACTTCATATCTCCGTTGGATCCAGACGAAGAGAGCCGACCACATGAAGAGCAGCATCCGCAGAAGCAGGCGCGCCGCCCTGGCCGTCGCCCTGGGCTCCGTGCTCGCGCTGACCGCCACCGCCTGCGGCGACGACGGCAGCGGCAGCGCGGGGGACAAGGGCAATGAGGGCTCGGGCAAGGGCGAGATCACCTTCTGGGACAACAACGGCGGTGTCCGCACCGACATCTGGAAGGAGATCATCGCCGACTTCGAGAAGGCGAACCCGGACATCAAGGTCAAGTACGTCGGGATCCCCGCCGCGAGCGCCCAGTCCAAGTACGACACCGCCATCCAGGGCGGCGGCCTGCCCGACGTCGGCGGTGTGGGCACCGCGATGCTCGCCGAGGTCGCGGTCCAGGGCGCCCTCGAACCGCTGGACGGCAAGCTGGACAAGAGCGAGCTGAAGGGGGTGCTGAGCGAGAACCTGGTGGCGAGCAGCCGGGCGGCGGGCGGCGGCGAGGAGCTGTACCAGATCCCGACCTCGTCCAACAACGGCACCCTGTGGTACCGCACCGACCTGTTCGAGAAGGCCGGCCTGGAGGCCCCGACCACCTGGACGAAGTTCTACGAGGCCGCCGACAAGCTCACGGACAAGGACAAGAACGCGTTCGGGTTCACCATCCGCGGCGGCGAGGGCTCCATCGCACCGGCCCTGGACGCGGCGTACAGCCAGACCGGCATCGACACCTTCTGGAACGGCGACACGACCACCGTCAACGACCCGAAGATCGTCGCGGCGCTGGAGAAGTACGTCGCCCTGTACAAGAAGGACACCCCGTCCGCCGACGTCAACAACGACTTCACCAAGATGGTCGCCCAGTGGGACAGCGGCACCATCGGCATGCTGAGCCACAACCTCGGTTCCTACCAGGACCACCTCAAGGCGCTGGGCGCGGACAAGTTCCGGGGCATCCCGAGCCCGACCCGGGACGACGGCAGCCGGGTGCAGATCTCCAACCCGGTCGACGGCCTGAGCGTCTTCAAGTCCAGCAAGAACAAGGCGGCCGCCTGGAAGTTCGTGGAGTTCGCCGTCTCGCACGCGGAGAACTCCAAGTACAACGAGTCCGCGGGGCAGATCCCGGCGAACACCGAGGCCGCGCAGGACGGCTGGATCCAGCAGGCGGAGGCGACGAAGCTGGCGGCGGAGGCGCTGAACGGGGCCGGCACCAAGATCGTGCAGCTGCCGTACTACCTGCCGGACTGGAACACGATCTCCAAGGCCGACAACGAGCCGAACTTCCAGAAGGTGCTGCTCGGCAAGATGAGCGCGAAGGACTTCCTGGACACGCTGGCCGAGCAGCTGAACGCGGCGCAGGCCGACTGGAAGAAGAACCACGGGTAGTTCGGGCGGTTTCGGTGTGCGGGGCGACTGCGGGCAGGCTGCCGCCGGTCGCGCAGTTCCCCGCGCCCCCCAAGGACAAAAGACTTCGAGAGGCGCACGTTCGTGTCCCTTACCCGTAGACAGGTCACCTCGGCGGCGCTCGCCGCCCTTCCGCTCGGCGCGACGGCCGCCGGGCCCGCCCGGGCCGGTGCGCGCCGGCCCCGTACGCTCTACCTCGCCGGTGACTCCACCGCGGCCCAGAAGTACTCCGACGCCGCGCCCGAGACCGGGTGGGGCATGGCGCTCCCGTTCTTCCTGCACGGCGACCGGCCGGTCGCCAACCACGCGGTGAACGGGCGCAGTTCCAAGAGTTTCGTCGACGAGGGCCGGCTCGACGCCGTCCTCGCGGCCCTGCGGCCGGGGGACTTCCTCCTCGTGCAGTTCGCGCACAACGACGAGAAGACCACCGACCCCACCCGCTACACCGAGCCGTGGACGACGTACCAGGACCATCTGCGGCTGTACATCGCCGGCGCCCGGGCCAAGGGGGCGCGGCCGGTCCTCGCCACGCCGGTCGAGCGCCGCAGGTTCGACGCCGAGGGGAACGCGGTGCCGACGCACGGCGAGTACCCCGCCGCGATGCGGGCGCTCGCCGCGCAGGAGCGGGTGGCGCTGCTCGACCTCCAGGCCCTGTCGCTCGCGCTGTGGCAGGAGCTGGGTGTCGAGGAGACCAAGACCTACTTCAACTGGACCGGGTCCGAGCAGGACAACACGCATTTCAATCCGCCGGGTGCGATCGCCGTGGCGCGGCTCGTCGCGCGGGAGCTGCTGCGCTCGCGGGTGCTCGGACCGCGTGACGTGGTCCGGCTGCACGACGAGATCCCCACGTCCTGGATCACCTGGCCCGAGCCGCTGTCGTAATCAGAGGAGACCCGCACAGTGCGTACACAGATATGTCATGCACGCGTCATAGCTGCCCTGGTGGGATGCACCGCCCTGGTGCTGTCCGTCACCGGTACCGCCTCCGCCGCCCCCGGCGCCTCCCGCGACCCGGGCCGCCAGGTCCTGCCCGCGAACGACGGCTGGGCCTCGCAGGGGAGCGGGACGACGGGCGGTTCGGCGGCGGACGCCGCACACGTCCACACCGTCACCACCTGGGCCGAGTTCAAGGCCGCCCTCGCCGCCGGCGGCTCCGCACCGAAGATCATCAAGGTGAAGGGCGTGATCGACGCCGTCGCCGAGGGCTGCGACTCCTTCGCCGCTCCCGGCTACGACTTCGACGACTACCTCACGGCGTACGCCCCCGAGACCTGGGGGCTGGACACCGACCTCGCCGCCGAGCCCGACGACAGCCCCGAAGGGCTGCGGCGCGCCTCCGCCGCCGCGCAGGACCAGGCCATCAAGGCGAACGTCCCCGCCAACACCACCATCGTGGGCGTGGGACGCGACGCCGGATTCAAGGGCGTCAGCCTCCAGATCAAGGCCGTCGACAATGTGATCATCCGCAACCTGTCCTTCGAGTCGCCCATCGACTGCTTCCCGCAGTGGGACCCGACCGACGGCGCCACCGGCAACTGGAACTCCGAGTACGACACCGCCGTCGTCTACGGCTCCACCCATGTCTGGCTGGACCACAACACCTTCACCGACGGATCCCACCCCGACAGCGCCGCGCCGACCTACTTCGGGATGCTCTACCAGCAGCACGACGGCGAACTGGACATCGTCCGGGGCGCCGACTACGTGACCGCGTCCTGGAACGTCTTCACCGAGCACGACAAGACGATCCTGATCGGCAACAGCGACAGCGAGTCGACGGCCGTCGGCGACCGCGGGCACCTGAAGGTGACCTTCCACCACAACCTGTTCTCCGGCCTGGTCGAGCGCGCGCCCCGGGTCCGCTTCGGACAGGTCGACTCCTACAACAACCACTTCGTCGCGAACGGCGACTACTCCTACAGCTTCGGCGTCGGCAAGGAGTCCCGACTCGTCGCCGAGCACAACGCGTTCACGCTGCCCGAGGGGGTCAGCGCGGCCAAGGTGTTCAAGCGGTGGAACGTCTCCCCGGTGACCGCCGCGAACAACTACGTCAACGGCACGCCCACCGACCTGATCGCCGTGCACAACGCGGAGATCCCCGCCGAGACCCTGGAGTCCGGCGCCGGCTGGACACCCACCCTGCGCACCAAGGTCGACCCCGTGAAGTCGGTCCCCCGGATCGTCGACTGCGGCGCGGGCGCGGGCCGCCTGGGCTGATCCACCCTCCCCCTACGACGGCCGGGGCGGCGCCCCGCTCCGCCCCGGCCACCCCCTCAGCCTCGCCAAGGAGCACCCGCATGCCCTCCCACCCTTCGAGAAGGCGGTTCCTCGCCGCGACCGCGGGGACGGCCACCGCGCTCGGCCTCGCCGCCGTACCCGCGCACGCGGGCACCGGCGGGCGCCGCCCGTTCGGCCGCTTCGGTTCCCCGGCCGCCCGCCGCACCCCGCGGACCCTGTACGTCGACCCGCTCGGCCGGGGCGACCACCCCACCGTCCGCGACGCCGTCGCCGCCGCCACCGGCAGCGGCTGGACCCTCGTCCTCGCCCCCGGCACCTACCGCGAGACCGTCGTCCTCGACGCCACCCGCACCGAGGCCACCTGGATCGGTGCCTCCGAGAACCCCCGCGACGTCGTCGTCGTGTACGACAACGCGGCCGGCACCCCCAAGCCCGGCGGCGGCACCTACGGCACCACCGGCTCGGCCACCACCACCGTGCAGGCCGACGGCTTCACCGCCCGCTGGATCACCTTCGCCAACGACTGGCTGCGCGCCGACCATCCGGAGATCACCGGCACCCAGGCCGTCGCCGTCAAGGTCCAGGGCGACCGCTCCGCCTTCCACCACTGTCGCTTCCTCGGTCACCAGGACACCCTGTACGCCGACTCGATCGCCCTCACCGCCTTCGCCCGGCAGTACTACGCGCACTGCTACACCGAAGGAGACGTCGACTTCGTCTTCGGCCGGGCCACCGCGGTCCACGAGCACTGCCACTTCCACACCCTGGACCGCACCGACCTGGCCGCCGCGCCCTACGGCTTCGTCTTCGCGCCCTCCACGGCCGGCGCCAACCCGTTCGGCCACCTGGTGACCCGCAGCCGGATCAGCGGTGCGGCCCCGGACGCCTTCTACAAGCTGGCCCGCCCCTGGGTCCCCAGCTCCGACCCCACCGCCCGCCCGAGCCTCGTCGTCCGCGACACCCACCTGGGACCCGGCATCGACGCGGCCGCGCCCTACACCGACATGTCGGCCTCCTTCCCCTGGCAGAACCAGCGGTTCGCCGAGTACCGCAACGTCGGGCCGGGAGCCGAGATCACCGTCCCCCAGAACCGCCCCCAACTCACCGCCCTCCAGGCCGAATCGGCGACCCGTGCCGCCTACCTGGGCGACTGGGAGCCCTGGAAGGAGGAGTGCTGACATGCGCCGCCGCGCCCTTCTCGCCGGCCTCACCGGCGCCGCCCTGACCGGGGCGGCCCCGGCCCACGCCCGCACCCACGCACGCCGCGTCCTGCACGTCCGCCCCGGCGACTCGGTCCAGGCGGCCGTGGACGCGGTCGACGGCCCCGGCTGGACGATCGTCGTGCACCCGGGGACGTACCGGGAGGTCGTCGCCGTTCCCGCGGAGAAGAGCGGGCTGACCCTGCGGGGTGCCGACCGCGACCCGCGCGCCGCGGTCATCGTCTTCGACAACGCGGGCGGGACGCAGCGGCCCGACGGTTCGGGCACCTACGGCACCGCGGGCTCCGCCACCTTCACCTCCGCCGCCCCCGGCCTCACCGTCCGCGATCTCACCCTGGCCAACGACTGGCTGCGCGCCGACCACCCGGAGATCACCGGCACCCAGGCGGTCGCCGCCCGTGTCACCGGCGACCGCACGCACTTCGACCACGTCCGGCTCCTGGCCCACCAGGACACCCTCTTCGCCGACACCACCGCGCTGGACGCCTTCGACCGGCAGTACTTCCACCGCTGCTACATCGAGGGAGACGTCGACTTCGTCTTCGGGCGGGCCCGGGCCGTCTTCGACACCTGCCACTTCCACACCCTCCAGCGGGACGTGACCTTCACCCCCAAGGGCATGGTCTTCGCGCCCGCCACCGCCCGCGCCAACCCCTACGGCTTCCTCGCGGTGCGCGGCCGGATCACCTCCGCCGCCGAGGACGGGGCGTACAAGATCGCCCGGCCCTGGGTCCCGTCGTACGAGACGACCGCCTGGCCCTCGCTGGTCGTACGGGACACCTGGATCGGCTCCGGGACCGACGCCGTGGCCCCCTACACGAACATGCGGGACGCCTATCCCTGGCAGACCATGCGCTTTCGCGAGTACGCCAACTCCGGGCCCGGCTCGGTGATCTCGGTGCCGGAGAACCGGCCGCAGCTGACCGGCGCGGAGGCGGCCATCCACACCCGGCGGACGTATCTCGGGGACTGGAGGCCGTATGGGCGCCCCTGACCCGGGGGTGGGGCGGCGGGCGTTCGTGGCCGGAGCCGGAGCCGCGCTCCTGACCGGGGCCGTCACCCCCGCCGACGCGCGGGCGGCCGGCGGGGAGGGACCGGCGGCCGCCGCGGACGGGCCGACGGCCGTCGTGGAAGGGCCACTGCCGGACTTCCATCCCGCGCTCAGAGCCGAGCTGACCTTCCCCCTGGCCTGGGGAAAGTCCCCGATCCGCGACTTCCGCGCCTGGCGGCGGGCGGCCCGCGCCAAGGTCGAGGAACTGCTGGTCGTCGGATCGCAGGACCGGACGCCGTACGCCCCCGAGTTCACCGACCGACGCCGACAGGACGGCTACACGAGCGAGTTGGTGACACTCGCCCTCACCCGCCACGAACGCGTCCGCGCCGCGCTCCTCACCCCGGACGGCCCCGGCCCCTTCCCGGCCGTACTGCTCCTGCACGACCACGGGGCGAAGTTCGACATCGGGAAGGAGAAGCTGGTCCGGCCCTGGTACGACGACACCCGGCTCGCCTCCGCGCAGGGCTGGGCGCAGCGGTACTTCAGCGGACGGTTCGTCGGCGACGAGCTGGCCCGGCGGGGGTATGTCGTGCTGTGCGCGGACGCCCTCGGCTGGGGCGACCGCGGGCCCCTCGCCTACGACCAGCAGCAGGCCCTCGCCTCCAACTTCTTCAACCTCGGCTCCTCGCTCGCCGGACTCATGGCCCGGGAGGACGCCCGGGCCGCCGGATTCCTGGCCGGCCTCGACCGGGTCGACCGGGGCCGGGTCGCGGCCGTCGGGTTCTCCATGGGCGCCTTCCGCGCCTGGCAGGCGGCGGCGCTCAACGACGACCTCGCCGCCGCGGCGGCCGTCTGCTGGATGACCGGCCTCAAGGAAATGATGGTGCCCGGCAACAACACCCTGCGCGGGCAGTCCTCTTACCACCTGCTTCATCCCGGGCTTCCCCGGTTCCTCGACTTCCCCGACGTGGCGAGCATCGCCGCACCCAGGCCGATGCTGTTCTTCGACGGCGGGCTCGACCCGCTGTTCCCCGCCGACGGTGTCCTCACCGCCCACGAGAAGCTGCGGGCCGTCTGGCGCTCGCGTCACGCCGAGGAGCGGTTGCACCTGAAGAGCTGGCCCGACCTCGGCCATGTCTTCGTCGACCGCATGCAGGACGAGGTCTTCGACTGGCTGGACTGCGTCCTGTGAACCCTCCCCTTCCGTACGAGAAAGGACCGCACTCCATGTCTCGTCGTACCGCTCTCACCGCACTCGCCGCCCTCACCCTGGGCGCCGGACTCGCCGTCCTCCCGACCCAGGCGCAGGCCGCAACCGTGGTGGTCAGCAACTCCACCGACCTGTCGAACGCCATCAAGAACGCCACCGCTGGCACCGTCATCCAGGTCCGCGCCGGCACCTACTACCCGACGGCCACCCTCCAGTCCACGGCCAACGGCACTTCCTCGTCGCCCGTCACCCTCACCGCGTACGGCTCGGAGACCGTGAAGATCGACGGCTCGTCCCTCCCCGACGGCGACTGGATCTTCAAGCTCACCGCCGACTACTGGAACGTCTCCAACATCACCTTCCAGAACTCCCCGGACAGCGCGGTCGTCTGCCAGTCCTGCACCGGAACGGTCTGGAACAACATCAAGACCATCAACGGCGGCGACTCCGGCTTCACCCTCACCGGGGACGGCACGGTCAACAACACCGTCAGGAACATCGACTCCTACGGTCACTACGACGCGGCGGGCCACGGCGAGAACGCCGACGGCATCGCCGTGAAGTACGGCTCCGGCAGCGGAAACCTCATCACCGGCGCCCGCCTCTACAACAACTCGGACGACGGTCTGGACTTCTGGTCCTTCTCCTCCCCGGTCACCGTCGAGCACACCTGGGCCTTCGGCAACGGCGTCAACCGCTGGTCCGACTCCGCCTTCGCGGGCGACGGCAACGGCTACAAGCTGGGCGGCGACGGCGAGGTCGTCGCGCACGTCGTCAACAACTCGGCCGCCTGGGGCAACGCCGGGAACGGATTCACCGAGAACTCCAACACCGGCGCGATCGTCCTCAATCGCACCACCGCCTACGCCAACAGCAAGTGGGGCTACTACTTCGCCACCGGCTCCGCCCGCCTGGGCAAGAACCTGGCGGTGAGCAATGGCAGCGGCCTGGTCAGCAAGGGCTCTTCGGTCGTCTCGGCCGGCAACAACTGGGACTCCGGCATCTCCACCCCCGCCTTCAGGTCGACGGACGCCTCCACGACGTACAACGCCCGCAGCTCCAGCGGCACCCTGCCGACCACCACGTTCCTGACGACGGGGTCGACGACGATCGGGGCGACGATGGACTGACCCGCAGCAGGCCTTTCCGGGTGCTTGACCCGTTTTTTGCCCGACGGGTCTCGCGCCCGACGAGGTGACGCGCGTAGAACACCTGTCATGCATAAGACACTACGCATCGCGGCCATCGGTGCCGCCTGCGCCGTCGCCGGTGCCGCGCTCTACGGCGCCGGCGCGGCCACGGCCGGCCAGTCCACGGCCAACTCCACCCACGAGCCCTACAACATCGGGCTCCTGGTGAAGGACATCGACACCTACTACGGCACCACGGCCGACGCGGCCGGTGTCTACCAGGCGTCGCCGACGAGCCCGTACGCCAAGGATCTCGCCGCGCTCGACAAGGCCGCGAAGAAGTACATCGACCAGGCGGCCCGCAAGGCCCACCACCGGGGCGAGAAGCCCGCGGTCGTCTTCGACATCGACGACACGCTGCTGCTCAGCCTCGACTACGAGAAGAAGACCAACTACACCTACAACTCGACCACGTGGGCCGACTACGTGGCCAAGGCGGACCGTCCGGCCGTCTTCGGCAGCCCCGAGCTGGTGCGCTACGCCACGTCCAAGGGCGTCGAGGTGTTCTACAACTCGGGCCTGAAGGAGTCGCAGCGCGCGGCGGCCGTCGAGAACCTGAAGAAGGTCGGCGCCGACGTGAACCTCGACGCCGCCCATGTGTTCCTCAAGGACGCGGCGAGCCCGCCGTCCTACCTGAGCGCCTGCGCGACCCCGGGCACCTGGACCTGCACCACCGTGCAGTACAAGTCCGGCACCCGCAAGCACATCGAGGACGACCTCGGGTACGAGATCATCGCCAACTTCGGCGACCAGTACTCCGACCTCGACGGCGGCTACGCCGACCGCACGTACAAGCTGCCGAACCCGACGTACTTCGTCAGCTGACGTTCCGTACGGTCCGAAGAGGGTTGCCGTCCCGGGCACTTTCGCCGGGGCGGCAACCCTTTTCGGCCATGGTGGCGACTGGTGGGCAGAAACGGGCCGGGGCGGCCCCTCCGGCCCGTTTCGGTCCCCTCACCCCACCGAAAGGAACGCCCCGTGCGTTTGAGCACCGGACGGCACCGCAGGACCCGCACCCTCTCGATCGCCGCCGCGGTGGCGGTGGCCGCGGGGGCGGGCGGTGTCTTCCTCGGCCTGTCGAACGGCGGCGCCCAGGCCGCCTCCTCGACGGTCACCGTCTCCACCACCGCACAGCTGGAGTCGGCCGTGAAGAACGCGGTCGCCGGCACCCTGATCCAGGTCCGCGCCGGCACCTACTACCCGACGGCCACCCTGAAGTCGACCGCGAGCGGCACCCCGACGAGCCGGATCACCCTCCAGGCCCACGGCGCCGAGAAGGTACGGATCGACGGCTCGAAGCTGGCCGCCGGCTCCTGGCTCGCCGGGATCTACGGCAGCCACTGGACCGTGCAGAACCTCACCTTCCAGAACTCCCCGGCCCAGGGATTCGTCGTCACCTCGTCCACCGGCGGGATCTTCAAGAACCTGGTCACGGCGGACAACGGCGACTCCGGGTTCACCCTGCGAGGCGACCACACCGTCGGCAACCTCGTGCAGAACCTGGACAGTCACGGCAACTACGACGCCGCCGGCCACGGCCAGAACGCGGACGGCATCGCCGTCAAGTTCGGCTCCGGATCGGGCAACCGGATCACCGGCGCCCGCCTGTACGACAACTCCGACGACGGCCTCGACCTGTGGCAGTTCTCCACGCCGGTCAGGATCGAGCACTCCTGGGCCTTCGGCAACGGCGAGAACCGCTGGAGCGACCCCGCCTTCGAGGGCAACGGCAACGGCTTCAAGCTGGGCGGCGGGGGTGTCGCGGTCGCGCATGTCGTCAACGACAACGCCGCCTGGGACAACACGCTGAACGGGTTCACCGAGAACTCCAACACCGGCGCGATCGTCCTCCACCGCAACACCGCCTACACGAACGCCCAGGCGGGGTTCTACTTCGCCACGGGCAAGGCCCGGCTGGCCCGCAACCTCGCGGTGGGCAACAAGGGCGGCTCGTCGAAGCCGGGGCCGTCGACGGTCTCCGCCGCGAACAACTGGGACGCCGCGGTGGCCACGCCCCCCTTCGTCTCGACGGACGCGACCACGGCGTACGGCGCCCGCGAGGCGGACGGATCGCTCCCGGCCACCACGTTCCTGACCACGGGCTCGACGGCCATCGGCTCGACGATGAGCTAGGAGAGACGCGAAACGCCCCCGCCGGTGAGCAACGGCGGGGGCGTTCTGCCGACCGGAGAGGGGCTCCGGCCAGCAGGTCCACATCACGTGTACGTGATGTCAGAGGAAGAGAACTTGCAGGTGGTTCCGTCCGCGCCGGTACCGATTTCGGTGGGCTCCTTGCCGGTGTCGTTGCCCTTGAAGCGCACGCAGGTCCTGACCTTCTTCTTCGGGTCGCCCTGGATGCGGATCTTCGACATCGTGACGGTGTCGCCGAAGTTGGCGTTGACACCGGCGATCACCTTCAGCGGTGCCACGACGTCGATGTCGCTCAGCACGATCGTGCGCTTGAACTGCTTCTTGCAGTTGCCGCAGGACCGCACCAGCTTGCCGGAGTTCTCCACCCGGAAACCGGTCACGACCAGCCTGCCGGCGCCGTTGAACTGGAGCACCTTGTCGGAGCCGTTCTTCGCGCCACCGCCGATGACCTTGTAGACGGCCGACGACGACGTGCCCTTGAAGCTCGCCGCGTCCTCGCCGACGTCCAGCCACCACACGTTCTGGAGCGTGCAGGAACCCTTGCAGTGGACGCCGTCCGCGCCCGGCGTCCCGATGATCACGTTCTTCAGGACGGCACCGTCGGCCAGCTCGAAGATCGGGTCCTGGCCCTCGTCCTGGCCGCTGCCGCCCAGCTCGCCCTTGCCGGAGAACTTCGTCAGCTTGCCGTCGTAGGTGCCCGACACCTTGATCGTCGAGGCCACGGCCTTGCTGCCGCTCGCCGTCGGCCAGACGGACGCGGCGCCCGCCGGCGACAGCAGCGTCGTGGTGACGATCGCCGCGCCGGTGATGCCGAGCGCGGTGGAACCCGCGATCAGCGCCCGTCGCCGGGTGACCCTGCGGCGGTGGCGGACGGGCGGCTGTGCTGAAGCAGTCATGTGCCGATTCCTCAACTGGGTGGTGACTCTTGCGCCTTGTGGTCGCCACCGGTGGGGAAAGGGTTGCCGCTGTTACGGAAGTTTTCCGCGAGCCGAGACCGAGCCGGGTCCCGGCCGGGTCCGGGGCCGGCTACGAGTCGGCGGCGGCGTCGGCGTCGTGGGCGGTGAAACCGCCGCCCAGGGAACGGGCTCTGCCGTCCGACTCGCCCGCGATCACATAGCGGTCGGCGGCGGCGTCACGGCCTCCGCGATCGTGGTCGTACTGCCCGGCGAACACCCACTCGCCCGCGGGGACCGTACGGCCCTCCTTGAGCACCCAGGTGTACACCAGCAGGTCGTCCCGCTCGGTGACGGTGAGGGTGAAGTCGTCCTCGGGCAGGGAGCGCCAGGCGCCGGCCGACGACACCCCGCCGGTCTGGGCGATCTTCAGCTGCACGGTGAGTGCGGTGACCGGCTGCTTCGCCTTCAGGGTGACATTGCTCTGGGCCCAGAAGTCGTTGCTGTGCGGATCCACGGAGCCGTCCGACCAGAGCGGGCCGTCGTCGTCGTCGGCGTTGTCCGGCAGCAGCGTGACGGCCGGCGCGGAGGGCGTCGACCCGGTGGAGGGCGTCGGGGATCCGCTCGGCCGGACCGGTTCCCGGGTGCCGGCGCCGCCGCCGGAACTCGGCGTGGCCTTCGGCGAGGCCGGCGGACGGCTCGTCGCGTCCGGGGACTCCGCAGGCGGAGACGAGACGGCGACCGTCTGCGGCGACGGGGTGTCGTCCTTCACCGCGGAGGCCACCGCGTAGCCGCCGGCCGCGAGCATGCCCGCGACCGCGGCCGTCGCGCCCACGATCCGGGCCCAGCCCCACACCAGCGGGCGGGTCGCCCGGTGGTCGCGCCGGTCGTGCCGGGCGGCCCGGTCATCGGGGTGCCCGGCCATGCCGCGCTCGACCCGCGCCAGGATGCGGGCCCGGTCGGGTTCGTACGCCTCGGCCGACTCGTGCAGCCGGGCACGCAGTTCGTCGTGCACGTCCCGCTGCATCATCGGTTCCTTCCCGAGGCCTCGCCGGTGCGTGCCATCGCATGTACCTTCAGCGGCGTTCCCTTGGCGCCGAGCAGCTTCTGCAACTCGGCCATCCCCTTGGAGGTCTGGCTCTTCACCGTACCCACCGAGATCCCCAGGGCGAGCGCGGTGTCCTTCTCCGAGAGGTCGAAGGCGTGCCGCAGCACCACGCAGGCCCGTTTGCGGAAGGGGAGTCTACGCAGTGCCGACTGGACGTCCACCACGCCCGCCACGTCGGGGTTCTCCGTCTTCTCCTCGCGCTGCGACCAGAACAGGGCGATCCTGCGGCGCTCACGGACGGCGCTGCGGATACGGGTGCGGGCCAGATTGGCGACGACGCCTCGGGCGTACGCCACCGGATGGTCGGCCGCGCGCACCCGGTCCCAGCGGTTCCACAGCGCCAGCAGGGCGTCCGCCGCCAGGTCGTCGGCGGCGTCGGCCTCGCCGGTCAGCAGGTGGGCGAGGCGGGCCAGTTCGGCGTAGTGGCGGTCGAAGAAGGCATGGAATTCCACGGAGGCGGCGTCGTCGACGACTGTGCCCACGGGTGACCTCTTCTCGGTGCGGCTCGGCACCGGCGGGGGAGCCGGCTGTGCGTGTCATGTGAATGACATGGGGATGTCCCGGGGAGGAGGCGGGACGAGATCCGGAAGCGTAGCAGTGCCCTGTCGCCCGGATTTGTACGGGGGTTCGAACGCCGTGTGGTGGGCCGACCGGTTGGCGGCCCGATTCCGTAACACGGCGAAAACCTGAAGACGGTTCAACACAGGAACAATCCAGCCAGCATCCGCACACCGATCAGCAGGCAGCAAGGAGCGACACGTCATGTCCGAGACGAAGCAGGCGGCCGACCGCGCGAGCGCACCGCCACCGGCGGTGAACAGCGTCGACCGGTTCTTCAGGATCTCCGAACGGGGCTCCACCTTCGGCCGGGAGATACGCGGCGGCCTCGCCACGTTCTTCACGATGGCCTACATCCTTGTCCTGAATCCCCTCATCCTCGGCAGCGCGAAGGACAAGTACGGCCACTCGCTCGACTTCGTCCAACTCACCACCGCCACCGCCCTGGTGGCCGCCGTGATGACGATCATCATGGGCGTCGGCGGCAACCTGCCGCTCGCGCTCGCCGCCGGCCTCGGCCTGAACGCGGTCGTCGCTTTCCAGATCGCCCCGCTGATGAGCTGGGACGACGCGATGGGCCTCGTCGTCCTCGAAGGCCTGCTGATCTGCGCTCTGGTGGTGACCGGGCTGCGCGAGGCCGTCATGCACGCCATCCCGCAGCCGCTCAAGCAGGCGATCAGTGTCGGCATCGGCCTGTTCATCGCGTTCATCGGCTTCGTCGACGCCGGGTTCGTCAGCCGGATCCCGGACGCGGCGGGCACCACCGTGCCGGTCCAGCTCGGCGGCACCGGCACCCTCGCCGGCTGGCCGGTCCTCGTGTTCTGCCTCGGTGTGCTGCTGACCGTCGGACTGCTCGCCCGCAAGGTCAAGGGCGCC
Source organism: Streptomyces phaeofaciens (assembly GCF_014648915.1). Classification (GTDB taxonomy): domain Bacteria; phylum Actinomycetota; class Actinomycetes; order Streptomycetales; family Streptomycetaceae; genus Streptomyces; species Streptomyces phaeofaciens. The sequence continues at coordinate 73,366 of NZ_BMSA01000024.1, forward strand.
ATCCTCATCAGCATCGTGACCATGACGGTGCTCGCGATCGTCATCGACTCGATCGCCGACATCAAGTCCTGGGGCCTGACCACGCCGTCCTGGCCCGACAAGATCGTCGACACCCCCGACTTCGGGCTGATCGGTCACTTCAGCCTGTTCGGCGCCTTCGGCGCGCCGGGGGTCGGCGTGATCACCGTCGTCCTGCTGATCTTCACGCTGGTCCTGTCGGACTTCTTCGACACCATGGGCACGGTCGTCGGCATCAGCGCCGAGGCCGGGCTGCTCGACGAGGAGGGCAAGGTCCCGAACCTCGGCCGGGTGCTGCTCATCGACGGGGCGGCGGCGGTGGCCGGCGGTGCGGCCTCGTCCTCCTCCGCGACCTCCTACATCGAGTCCGCGGCCGGTGTCGGCGAGGGGTCGCGCACCGGCTTCTCCAACCTGGTCACCGGCGGGCTCTTCGCGCTCGCCCTGTTCCTGACGCCGGTCCTCACCATCGTCCCGCTGCAGGCGGCCGCGCCGGCCCTGGTCGCCGTCGGCTTCCTGATGATGACCCAGGTCAAGAACATCGACTGGGACAAGTACGAGATCGCCGTCCCGGCGTTCCTCACCATCGCCGTGATGCCGTTCACCTACTCGATCACCAACGGCATCGGCGCGGGCTTCGTCGCCTACGTCGTGATCAAGACGGTCCTCGGCAAGGCCAAGGAGGTCCACTGGCTGCTGTGGACGGCGTCCGCGCTGTTCCTGGTGTACTTCGCGATCGACCCGATCGAGCAGATCCTCGGCGTCAAGTGACGTCAGGGGGCGGCTTCCTCGAAGCCGCCCCCGCCCACGCCCGCGGTGCCTACGAGAGCGCCGCCTTCATCATCGCCCTGGCGACCGGCGCGGCCAGCCCGTTGCCGCTGACCTCCGACCGTGCCGCGTCCGACTGCTCGACGACGACCGCCACGGCGACCTGCTCGCCCGAGGAGTCGGACGTCCCGTAGGAGGTGAACCAGGCGTACGGCGCCTTGCTGTTGTTCTCGCCGTTCTGGGCCGTGCCCGTCTTGCCGCCCACGGTGACGCCGTCGATCAGCGCGTTCGTGCCCGTGCCCTTCTCCACGACCGTCCGCATCGCCGACCGCAGCTGCTCGGCGGTGGCCGAGCTGACGATCCGTGAGGTGGACGCCTCGTCGTCGTAGTCCTTCAGCACGTCGCCGCCGCCGTCGGTGATCTGGGAGACCATGTGCGGCGAGACCAGCTTGCCGTCGTTGGCGAGGGCGGCGGACACCATCGCCATCTGGAGCGGCGTCGCGGTCACGTCGAACTGGCCGATGCCGGTCAGGGCGGTGGACGACTCGTCCATGCCGGAGGGGTACACGCTCGCGTACGCCCGCACCGGCACATCCAGACTGTCGTCGTCGAAGCCGAACTTCTCGGCCATCGCCTTCAGCTTGTCCTGCCCGAGCTGGACCGCCATGTGCGCGAAGACGTTGTTGCAGGAGTACTGGAGCGCGACCCGGATCGTGGCGTCCTCGCAGGGCGCGGACGTGTTCTCGTTCTTCAGGACCGTGCGGGTGCCCGGCAGGGTGTAGGGGTCCTCGCTGTCCGTCTTCTCGTCCACCGACGCGTACAGCCCGTCCTCCAGCGCGGCCGCGGCCACCACCAGCTTGAACGTGGAACCCGGTGCCAGCGGCTGGCGCAGCGCCCGGTTGGTCAGCGGCTTGTCGGAGTCCGCGGTGAGCTTCTTCCAGGCGGCCCCGGCGGTGTTGGCGTCGGTCAGCGACGCGGGGTCGTACGACGGCGTCGAGACGACCGCGAGGATCTTGCCGGTCGCCGGGTCGATCGCGACGGCCGCGCCCTTCTTGTCGCCCAGGGCGTCGTACGCCGCCTTCTGCACGGCCGGGTCGATCGTCGTGATCACGTCACCGGGGTCGGCGCGCTTGTCGGTGACCGTGTCCATCACGGTCTTCAGCCGGGTGTCCGTGCCGTTGAGCAGGCTCTGGTAGATGCCCTCCAGCTGGGTCGGGGCGTAGCTCTGCGAGGCGTAGCCCGTCACCGCCGCGTACAGCTCGCCGTCGGTGTAGGTGCGCTTGTATCTGAGGTCGCCGTTCGACGTGGCGGCCGAGCCGGTCACCGCCTTTCCGGCCACGATGATGTTCCCGAGCGGTGCCGCGTACGTCTCGATCGCGGTGCGCCGGTTGTCCTTGTCGTCCGCGAGCGCCTGACCTTCGTAGAACTGCACCCAGGTCGCCCGGATCAGCAGGGCGAACACCAGCAGCAGCGCGAAGACCGAGGCGCGCCTGATCGTCTTGTTCATTGCGATCAGGAAGACGAACGGACCGAGGCGAATCGTTCCGTCCGCCCGCTTTTCTCATCGTGTGTTCATCCGGGACCCGCTCAGGTCTCCAGCCGCAGCACGACCTCCTCGATCTCCGCCGCGCGCGCGTTCGCGTACCCGGCGGCCAGGGCGGTGGGGCGGAAGCCGCACTTCTCCAGGACGCGCAGGGACCCGGTGTTGTCGGCGGCGGCCCGGGCGAACAGCGGGCGCTCCGGGACCTCGGTCACCAGGGCGCGCAGCGCGGCCGTGGCGATGCCCCGGCCCCAGTACGCCCGGTCGATCCAGTACGTCACCTCGCGCTCGCCCGGCTCCCCGTACACCGCCGTGCTGCCCACCACGTCCCCGTCGGCGAGGATCGTGCGCAGGACGGCGGGCGAGGCGCGGATCTTTCTCCAGTGGGCGTCGAAGGCGTCCCGGTCGGCCGGGTCCTTCGGGGTGAACGCGGCCATCCGGAGGGACTCGGGATCGTTCATCTGCCGGTAGAACACCGGCAGATCGCTGTCGTGCACACGGCGGAGGGCGATCTGCATGGACCGAGCCTACGTCGGCCGGCCCCGGGTCCGGGGCCGCCGCCCCGAGCCCGGCACCGCCCGCTCTCAGAGCCGGCGCGTGGCCAGCGTCAGCCGGTCCCGCGCGTCGAACAGCGCGTCCTTCACCAGCTGCTCGTGCGCGGGCGTGAGCCGGGCCACCGGCACCGAGCAGCTGATCGCGTCCCGGGCCGGGGTGCGGTACGGGATCGCCACGCCGAAGCAGCGCAGACCGAGGGTGTTCTCCTCGCGGTCCACCGCGAAGCCCTGCTCGCGCACCTGGTGCAGCTCCTCGATGAGCTTCTCCCGGTCGGTGATCGTGTGCTCGGTCAGCGCCGGGAGCGTCTCCGGGAGCATCTTGCGCACCTGCTCGTCGCCGTAGGTGCTCAGCAGCGCCTTGCCCAGGGAGGTGGAGTGGGCCGGCAGCCGGCGGCCGACCCGGGTGAAGGGGCGCAGATAGTGCTGGGACTGGCGGGTGGCGAGGTAGACGACGTTGGTGCCGTCGAGCCGGGCCAGGTGGATGGTCTCGGTGGTGTCGTCCGAGAGCCGGTCCAGCGTGGGGCGGGCGGCCGCGACGACCTCGTCGCCGTCGATGTAGGACGTGCCGACGAGCAGCGCCCGCACGCCGATGCCGTACCGCGTGCCCGTCGCGTCCGTCTCCACCCAGCCGAGCTCCACCAGGGTGCGCAGCAGCATGTAGAGGCTGGACTTGGGATAACCGACGGCCTCCTGGACCGACGCGAGGGAGTGCATACCGGGGCGGCCGGCGAAGTATTCGAGCAGTTCAACCGTCCGCACCGCGGACTTGACCTGCGCTCCGCCCCCCGTCTCGCCAGCCGACATCGCCCTTGACCCCTTCGTTCGACGGGAAATACTCTCCACCATATTCACAATCAGAGACAACGTTCAGTATATCGAACGACCCTGATACACAGCACGTGGAGGGACCTGCGGTGGCAGCAGCACCAGTCTGGAGTGTCGACCCCCGAACCGGGAAGCAGCGGGAACAGGTTGCGGTGGAGGCCACGGCCCAGGAGGTGGACACCGTCGTGCGCGCCGCGCACGCCACGCGTGGCTCGCTCGCCGACCGCACCGTCCGCGCGGCCTTCCTGCGCACCGCCGCGGACCGTCTCGAAGGGGCCAAGGAACAGCTGGTCGAGGTGGCCGACGCCGAGACCGCGCTCGGCCCGGTCCGGCTGAACGGCGAACTCGCCCGCACCTGCTACCAGCTGCGCGCGTTCGCCGACATCGTGGACGAGGGCGCGTTCCTCGACGTGGTGATCAACCACCCCGACGACACCGCCACCCCGCCGATCCCGGACCTGCGCCGCTACAAGGTGCCGCTGGGCGTCGTCGCCGTCTACTCGGCCTCCAACTTCCCCTTCGCGTTCTCCGTCGCCGGCGGCGACACCGCGAGCGCGCTCGCGGCCGGAAACCCGGTCGTCGTCAAGAGCCACCCCGACCACCCGGGGCTGTCCGAGCTGGTCGCCAAGGTGCTGCGCACGGCCGCCGCCGAGCACGGCGTCCCGCAGGACGTGCTGGGCCTGGTCCACGGCTTCGAGGCCGGCGTCGAGCTGATCAAGCACCCGCTGGTGGCCGCGGCCGGCTTCACCGGGTCCGTCCGGGGCGGCCGCGCGCTGTTCGACGCGGCGGCGGCCCGGCCGGTACCGATCCCGTTCCACGGCGAGCTGGGGTCGTTGAACCCCGTCGTGGTGACCGAGGCGGCGGCCGTCGAGCGCGCGGAGGCCATCGGCGCCGGGCTCGCCGGGTCCATGACGCTGGGCGTCGGCCAGTTCTGCGTCAAGCCGGGCCTGGTCCTCGTCCCGTCCGGCGCGGCCGGTGACGGCCTGGTCAAGTCGCTCACGGACGCGGTCAGCGACACGGCCGCGGGCGTCCTGCTCGACCACCGGATGCGGGACAACTTCGTCGCCGGGGTCGCCGAACGCGCGGAGCTGGCCGACGTCGAGTCGCCGGTGACGCCCGGCGCGGGCGGCGAGCACACCGTCAGCCCGGGCTTCCTGACCGTGCCGGCGGGCCGGCTGGCCGCCGAGGGCGCCCACGACCTGCTCCTGGAGGAGTGCTTCGGGCCGGTCACCGTGGTGGCCCGCTACGAGGACGACGCCGAGGTGAAGGCCGTGCTGTCCCGGCTGCCGGGGAACCTCACGGCGACCGTCCAGCTGTCCGAGGGGGAGGCCGCGGGCGAGGGTCGCGGCGCGGACATCCTCGCCGAGCTGACGCCGCTCGCCGGGCGTGTGCTGGTCAACGGCTGGCCGACGGGCGTCGCGGTGGCGCCGGCCCAGCACCACGGCGGCCCGTACCCGGCGACCACGTCGACGTCCACGTCGGTGGGCGGCACGGCCATCGAGCGCTGGCTGCGGCCCGTCGTCTACCAGGGTGCCCCCGAGGCGCTGCTCCCGCCGGAGCTGCGTGACGACAACCCGCTCGGCCTGCCCCGGCGGTTCGACAACCACCTCGAACGCTGATCGGGCGGACGCCCCCCAGGGCCGCGAGGAGACGGGGAGCCTGGGAAACTCTGCGCATGGACGTCGAGCTTCCCGAGCTTTCCTTTCCCCTCCGTACGTATGGGCCCGACGGGCACTGGTCCTACGAGGACGGCGTGCTCACCGGGTGGGCCGGACCCCGGCAGGACCGGTTCGTGCCGCCCACCGGGGAGGCGCTGGAGTCCGCCGGTGACGCGCCGCGGCTGCTGGGGGCGCCCGAGGGGGACTTCCAGCTGATCGCCCGGGTCACCGTGGGCTTCACCCACGCCTTCGACGCGGGGGTGCTGTACGCCCACGTCGGCGAACACGCCTGGGCCAAGCTCTGCCTGGAGTACTCCCCGGACGTGCCCACCGTCTGCACGGTGGTCACCCGGGGACACTCCGACGACGCCAACTCCTTGACCGTGGACGGGAGTTCGGTCTGGCTGCGGATCAGCCGCACCGGCCGCGCCTTCGCCTTCCACGCCTCCCGGGACGGCCGGCGCTGGACCTTCGTCCGGCTGTTCACCCTGGGCACGGAGAAGGAGACCGGCGCCGCCCTGGTCGGGTTCATGGCCCAGTCGCCGATGGGCGAGGGCTGTGTGGTGACGTACGACCACATCGAGTTCCGGGACACCTGGCCCGACGACCTCAGGAACGGCAGCTGACTCGGGGCGGAACCGGACCGGCGGCCGGCACGTCCTCCGTTGCATGATCGGAGATCGCCCCGCCGAGGGCACCGTCATCCGCAGCGTCGTGCCCGCCGAGACGGGGGCCGTCATCTCGTTGCACGCGCGCGCCCGCGCGACCTACTACCCGGACGGGGTCCCGCAGGACGGCACCGACTGGGCCGCCGCGTGGCGCGCCGCCGTCGAGCGGCCCGACGGGCAGGTGCTGTGCGCCGTCCGGCAGGGCCGGATGGTCGCCCTGGCCTCCTTCCGGGTGCCGGAGGGGACCGCCGCGCACACGGTCAAGCTGTTCCAGTTCCATGTCGACCCCGACCACTGGCGCACCGGCCTCGGTACGGCCCTGCACACCGCCTGCGCGGAGCAGTGGCAGGCGGACGGGCGCCGCACCGCGGTGCTCGACGTGCACGCGGACAACCTTCGCGCCCAGGCCTTCTACGCACGTCAGGGCTGGGTCCCGGACCCGGAGCGGCCGCCCGTCGAGGGTGACCACCATCTCTTCCTGCGGTTCTCGGTGCCCGGGGGAATGAACCCCTCTGCTTGAACGTTCACTCACCCGGTGGAGGGAAGCCTCCGCGCGGAGGCAGTCTCCGCACCCGTACGAGCTGGAGAGAGCCGAGACATGCGCGTCGAGATCTGGAGCGACATCGCCTGCCCGTGGTGCTACGTGGGCAAGGCCCGCTTCGAGAAGGCGCTCGAGGCCTTCCCGCACCGCGACAAGGTCGAGGTGGTGCACCGGTCCTTCGAGCTGGACCCGGGCCGCGCCAAGGGCGACGTCCAGCCCGTGATCACGATGCTCACCAAGAAGTACGGCATGAGCGAGGCGCAGGCGCAGGCCGGCGAGGAGAACCTGGGCGCGCAGGCCGCCGCCGAGGGCCTCGACTACCGCACCCGCGACCGCGACCACGGCAACACCTTCGACCTGCACCGGCTGCTGCACCTCGCCAAGGAGCGGGGCAGGCAGGACGAGCTGATCCAGATCCTGTACCGGGCGAACTTCGCCGAGGAGCGGTCCCTCTTCACCGAGGGCGACGAGCGGCTCGTGGAACTGGCCGTCGAGGCCGGCCTGGACGCCGACGCCGTCCGCGCGGTGCTCGCCGACCCCGCCGCGTACGCCGACGAGGTCCGCGCCGACGAGCGCGAGGCCGCCGAGCTCGGTGCGAACGGCGTGCCCTTCTTCGTCCTCGACCGCGCCTACGGCGTCTCCGGCGCCCAGCCCGCCGAGGTCTTCGCCCAGGCACTCACCCAGGCCTGGGGCGACCGCTCCCCGCTCACGCTGATCGACGACGGCGGCGCGGAGGCCTGTGGCCCGGACGGGTGTGCCGTGCCTCAGCGCTGAGCGCCACGGAAACCGCAGGCCGGGGCCGATGTATAAGCGTTCCTTAGGGAAACCGCGTAACAATCGGCAATGGACTTCGACTTCTCCCGGCCCCAGAGTGGACCCATGGAGACCTTCGAGAGCCTCGTCCGAGCCGAGTTCGCCCCGAAGAACACCTATCTCAACACCGCGAGCAACGGGCTGCTGCCGGCCCGCGCCGTCACGGCCCTGCACGAGGCCGTACGGCTGCGGGCCGAGGGCCGGCCGCTGACCCCGCTGTACGCCGACGTGGAGGCGGCCCGCGCCTCCTTCGCCCGGCTGGCCGGCGTCCCGGCCGAGCGGGTGGCGGCCGGGGCCTCGGTCGCCGCCCACACCGGGGTGATCGCCGCCTCGCTGCCCCCGGGCGCCGAGGTCCTCACCGCCGAGGACGACTTCACCTCCGTACTGACCCCGTTCCACCTGCGCGGCGACCTCAAGGTGCGCGCCGTGCCCCTGGAACGGATCCCCGAGTCCGTCCGCCCGGGCACCGCGCTCGTCGCGGTCAGCGCGGCGCAGTCCGCCGACGGACGGCTCGCCGACCTGCCCGCACTGCGCGAGGCGGCCCGCGAACACGGCGCCCGTACCTACGTCGACTTCTCCCAGGGCGCCGGCTGGCTGCCGATCGACGCCGGCGCGTACGACTACACGGCCACGGTCTGCTTCAAGTGGCTGCTCGGCCCGCACGGGGCGGCCTTCCTCGTCGTCCCGGAGGACTTCGGCGGGCTCACACCGGTACTGGCCGGCTGGGTCGCCGGCGAGCGGCCCTGGGACAGCTGCTACGGCCCCGTGACCGAACTCGCCCACTCCGCCCGGCGGTTCGACCTCACCCACGCCCTCTTCACCTTCGCCGGACTGCGCCCCGCTCTCGAACTCGTCGAGGAACTCGGCCCGGACGCCATCCGCGCCCACGACCTCGCCCTCGCCGAACGCTTCCGCGCCGGGCTCGCCGGCCTCGGCCACGAACCGGTCCCCGCCCCCGGCTCCGCCATCGTCTCCGTCCCCGGACTCGGGCACCGCCAGGGCGAGTTGAGCGCGGCGGGCATCGAGGTCTCCGACCGCGCCGGCAACCTGCGCGCCTCCTTCCACCTCTACAACACGCCCGCCGACGTGGACCGCCTGCTGGACGTGCTCGGGAACTGAGAACCACTGGCGCCGACGGTCCGGGGCCGCTAGGAAGGCACCAGGGGTGGTGGTGCCGGTGGATTCCACGGACACGGACACGGACACAGTCACGAACACGAACGCGGACCCGAACGCGAACACGAACAGGGCGACGGACACGGAGCTGCACCGGCGGCTGGTCTACGGGGACGGGTCCGCCCTGGCCGAGGCGTACACCGCCTACGGCACCCTCGTGCGCCGGGTCGCCCTGCGCGTCACCCGCAGCCCGGCCGCCGCCGAGGACGTCGCCCAGGAGGTCTTCGCCCACCTGTGGACCAGGCCGTACGCCTTCGACACGGGCCGCGGCACCCTGCGCACCTGGCTGTCGATGCTCGCGCACCGGCGGGCCGTGGACTGGGTGCGCGGCGAGGCCCGGCACCGCAAGGACGCACGCGCCGACGACACCGCGCTGCACACCATCGCGGACGCCGCGCCCGGCCCCGACGAGACGGTCGTCGCGCGCGAACGCTCCCTGCTGCTGCACACCGCGCTCGCCGGACTCCCCGAGCGCCAGCGGGAGGTGGTGCACCTCGCCTACTTCGCGGGCCGCACCTACCGGCAGGCCGCCGCCGAACTCGGCATCCCCGAGGGCACCGCCAAGACCCGGCTGCGCACCGCCCTGCGCACCTTGGCCGAAACTTTGGCCGACCCACCCGACGCACCGGGCGAAACGGGCGCATGATGGCCCCGAGAGGAGGAAGCACACGGTGACCCCCGAACACGACGCCCTGCGGGACCTCCTGGCCGCCTGGGCCTTCGACGCGGTGACCCCCACGGAGGCGGCCGCGGTCTCCCACCACCTCGGCGACTGCCCGGAGTGCGAGGCGGAGGCGGAACGCCTGCGTGACGTGGTCCGCCTGCTGGACGACCCCTCCGCCGAACCGGCCGAGCCGGAGCCGTCCGACGACGACCCCCTCACCGCCCTGTTCGCCGGCCCCCGCCCCGGCCGGCGCCGGCCCCGGCCCGCCGCCGCCCCGGTGGCCGCCCACGCCGCGCCCTACGCCGGGGCCGTCGCCGCGCTCGGCGCGCTGCTGCCCGAGGTGTACGGGCGGTGGGGGTACGACCGGTGGAGCGTGCCGGTCGTGCACGACTGGGACGTCCACGCGACGCTCGCCCATCTCATCGCGGCCGACGAGCAGCTGGCCCTCGCGCTCGGTGTCGCGGCAAGGGTACCGGCCTCCCCGGCCTCCGCGGCGGCGGAGGGCGCCGCGGGCGCGGGCTGGGAGGAGGCGTGGAACCGGCGTACGGCCGATGTCATCCTGCACGAGCGCCGCCGGTCGCCGGAGCGGACCCGGGCGTCCTGGGAGGCCCAGTCGGCCGCGCTGCTCGCCACGCCCGAGGCGCGGGATCCCGAACGGGCCGCGCGGGCCGTGGAGCTGATGGGCCTGCGGCTGCCGGTCACCGACCACTTCGCCGTCCGCGCCTTCGAGACCTGGATCCACACCGACGACATCGGCCGCGCCCTCGGGATCGCCGTCCCGCCACCGCCCGCCGCCCATCTGGAGCGGCTGGTCCGGCTGGCCGTCCGGATCCTCGGCACGGCCCTGGGGCCCGCGGCGGCACCCGTCCGCTTCTCCGTCACCGGCGTCGGCGAGTGGCTCCTGGGCTCCGACGCCGACCCGGTGCGCGCCGAACTCGCCCTGGACCCGGTCGACTTCTGCCTGCTGGCCGGCGGCCGGTACGCCCCCGGCGAGGTCCCGTGCGTGGGCACGGGCGACGCCGGGACCGTACGCGAGGTCCTGGAGCGCACCGCGGCGCTGGCGTGGCTGTGACCACGGCGACGCGGCGGTGCGCTCCGGCCGGAGCGCTCACCTGACCGGTGTGAAGTCCCGCGCGCCGATGAACTCCGGCCGGCGCACCGGCGCCGCGAACGGCTCCACCGCCGCGTTCTCCACGCTGTTGAACACGATGAACACGTTGCTGCGCGGGAACGGCGTGATGTTGTCCCCGGAGCCGTGCATGCAGTTGCAGTCGAACCAGGTCGCCGAGCCGGCCGGGCCGGTGAACAGCCGGATGCCGTGCTCGTCGGCAAGCCCGGTCAGCGCGGCATCCGACGGCGTGCCCGCGTCCTGCATCTGGAGCGACTTCTTGTAGTTGTCCTTCGGCGTCGCCCCGGCGCAGCCGAGGAACGTCCGGTGCGAGCCCGGCATGATCATCAGGCCGCCGTTGGTGTCGAGGTTCTCGGTGAGCGCGATCGACACGGACACCGTCCGCATCCCCGGCAGCCCGTCCTCCGCGTGCCAGGTCTCGAAGTCGGAGTGCCAGTAGAAGCCGCCGGCCCCGAAGCCCGGCTTGACGTTGATCCGCGACTGGTGGACGTACACGTCCGAGCCGAGGATCTGCCGGGCCCGCCCGACGACCCGCTCGTCCCGCACCAGGGCGGCGAACACGGGACTCAGCCGGTGCACCTCGAACACGGACCGGATCTCCTGGGAGCGCGGCTCCACGATCGACCGCGCGTCGGCCCGGAGCCCCTCGTCGGCGATCATCCGCTCCAGCTCACGCCGGCAGACGGCCACCTCGTCGTCGCTGATCAGCTGCTCGACGGTGAGGAAGCCGTCGCGCTCGTAGGCCTGGAGATCGGGTGCAGGGATCGGGCCCGGGGTGCTGGGGGAGCCCCAGAGCACGGGGTCCTGGCGGGGGACGGTCACCTCGGTGGTGCCGCGGGTGGGATAGAGATCGGTGACGGTGACGGTGGTCATGCGGTCACACCTCCTCGGGTTCGGTGAGCAGGGGGTAGACGCCGTTCTCGTCGTGGTCCTCCCGTCCGGTCACCGGCGGGTTGAACACGCACAGACAGCGGAAGTCCTCCAGGACGCGCAGCGTGTGCCGCTCGTGTCCGTCGAGGAGGTACATGGTCCCGGGAGTGATCGCGAACGTCCTCCCGGTCTCGTGGTCGGTGAGTTCGGCGGCTCCCTCGACGCAGACCACGGCCTCGATGTGGTTCGCGTACCACATCGACGTCTCGGTGCCCTTGTACAGAATCGTTTCGTGCAGGGAGAACCCCACCCGTTCCCGGGCGAGCACGATCCGCTTGCTCTCCCAGGTGCCGGACGCGGACCGCACATGGCGGTCGGTGCCCTCGATGTCCTTGAACGAACGGACGATCACGGCGTCCCCTCTCGGTCGGAGGTCGGAGGTCGGAGGTCGGAGGCGGTCAGACGGTCTCGCGGACGGCCCGGGCCAGCACGCTCAGGCCCTCGTCCAGCTCCTCGGGGGTCACGGTCAGGGCCGGCAGCAGCTTGACGACCTCGCTCTCCGGGCCGGACGTCTCGATCAGCAGCCCGAGGTCGAAGGCGCGGCGGGCGACCCTCCCGGCCCGCTCCTTGTCGTGGAACTCCAGCCCCCACACCAGCCCGCGGCCCCGGTACTCCTTCACATCGGCGAGGTTCTCCTCGGTGATCGAGATCAGCCCCTCCTCGATCTGCTCGCCGCGCGCCCGGGTCTGCTTCTCCATGGCCGACCCGTCGGTCCAGTACGTCTCCAGCGCGGCCGTGGCGGTGACGAACGCGGGGTTGTTGCCGCGGAAGGTGCCGTTGTGCTCACCCGGCTCCCACACGTCCAGCTCCGGCCGGAACAGGCAGAGGGACAGGGGCAGTCCGTAGCCGCTGATGGACTTGGACACGGTGACGATGTCGGGGACGATCCCGGCCTCCTCGAAGGAGAAGAACGCCCCGGTGCGGCCGCAGCCCATCTGGATGTCGTCGACGATCAGCAGCATGTCCTGCCGCTCGCACAGCTCCTTGAGGGCGCGCAGCCACTCGGGCCGGGCCACGTTGATCCCGCCCTCGCCCTGCACGGTCTCCACGATCACGGCGGCCGGCTTGTTGAGGCCGGACCCCTGGTCCTCGAGCAGCCGCTCGAACCACAGGAAGTCGGGGACGGTGCCCTCGAAGTAGTTGTCGAACGGCATGGGCGTGCCGTGCACCAGCGGAACACCGGCGCCGGCCCGTTTGAAGGCGTTGCCGGTCACGGCGAGCGAGCCGAGGGACATCCCGTGGAAGGCGTTGGTGAAGGACACGATCGCCTCGCGCCCCTTGACCTTCCGGGCAAGTTTCAGCGCGGCCTCCACCGCGTTGGTCCCGGTCGGCCCCGGGAACATGACCTTGTACGGCAGATCGCGCGGGCGCAGCACCAGATCCTGGAAGGTCCGCAGGAAGGCCCGTTTGGCCACGGTCGACATGTCGAGTCCGTGGGTGACTCCGTCGCGCAGCAGATAGTCGATCAACGCCCGTTTCAGTACGGGGTTGTTGTGGCCGTAGTTGAGTGATCCGGCACCGGCGAAGAAGTCGAGGTACCGGTGGCCGTCCTCGTCGTACATCAGGCTGCCCTGCGCGCGGTCGAAGACGGTGGGCCAGGCGCGGCAGTAGCTGCGTACCTCGGATTCGAGGGTCTCGAAGACGCTGAGGTCGGGCTGGGTGATGGTCACGGGGTCGCTCCTCAACTCGAAGGGGTCGTCAACGGGCCTATGCGGTACAGGACTTCGGGGTCGTGCGGGCCGTCCGGGAACAGTCCCGCACCGAACAGGACCTCCCGGGTGACGGTGGCCCCGTGCCGGACGGCGTAGGAGGTGAACAGCCGCTCGGAGGCGGTGTTGCCGGGGGTGATGGTGGTCTCGACGGTGGTGAGCGCGCGGTCGGCGGCGAGCCGCGCGGTCAGCCCGTCGAGCAGCGCGGCGGCGAGACCGCGGCCGCGGTGCGCGGCGTCGACGGCCACCTGCCAGACCAGCAGGGTGTGCGGGGCGTCCGGCCGGACGTACCCGGTGACGAAACCGACCGGTTCGCCGTCCTCCGCGCGCGCCACCGCCGAGGTGGCGGCGAAGTCGCGGCACCACAGCAGATAGCTGTAGGAGGAGTTCAGATCGAGCGTTCCGGATTCCTTGGCGATACGCCAGATGGCGGGTCCGTCCGCCACCGACGGGAGGTCGATACGCAGGTCTGCTTGTGCGGCAGTCATGCGGAAGGAACTTACCCAGCGAAATTCAATGCCGCATGGAGAGGCGGTGGTGATTCCGTGATGCAGCCGAGGCAGGGGGAAGTTATGTACGGTTTTGCACCGCACATAAGGTACATAAAGTCGCTTCTGTGGAATGGATCACGTAGCGAGAATCGGCTGGAAAATCCCCGCGTTTAGCGAGGGGGAAAGCGGGCAGGAGAACTTGGGAAAGCTGGCCTGTGAAATAAGCGGAAAGTAATTACCGAAATACTCGTGAATTCAGGTGCCGGTCACCCCGTCGATACGCTCCCGGAGAATGTCGGCGTGACCGTTGTGCCGGGCGTACTCCTCGATCAGATGGACGAGGATCCAGCGCAGGCTGACCTCGGTACCGGTCAGCGGGCCGTCGACGATGCGTCCGGTGTCGTCGAGCGAGTGCCCGGCGATCAGTTCACGGCCGCGCGCGATCTCGTGCCGCCAGACGGTCAGCGCCTCGTCCAGCCCCCGCCCGGCGTCGAGGGCGTACCCGGTCCTCTCCTCGAAGACCGGGGGCGCGTCCAGGCGCGCGAACACCCGCTGGAACCAGTTGCGTTCCACCTCGGCGAGATGCTGGACCAGTCCGAGCAGGGTCAGTGCGGACGGCTCGGCGGAGGCCCGCCGCAGCTGCCCGTCGTCCAGCCCCGCGCACTTCAGTTCCAGCGTGGCCCGGTGATACGCGAGCCAGCTCTCCAGCATGGGGCGCTCCGCGCCCGTCAGGGGAGGGACGGGCCGGCCGTCGGGAAGGCGCTGGGGCGTCTCGGCAGTCATACGGGGAGCATGCCAGGGCCCGCCGGTCCGCCCGCCGGTTTCGGCCCCGGCCGGATCCCCCGACCGCGTCCCGCCGTTCGGCCCTTCCTCCGCCCGGAGTCCCGGTCCCCGCGGCTCACCGCCAGGCGGCGTCCGCCGCGTGGAGTGCGGCCGGCAGGTCCACCGGCAGGCCCCGCTCGGCGAGGGCCGCGCCCAGGGCCGTCAGGGCGCCGCGGACCGTGCCCGGGGCGGCGGCCGGGCCGTAGTGGTTGACGCGGATCATCTCCGCGGCCAGCCTCCCGCCGCCCGCGGCCAGCGGGAGGGTGGGGTCCGCCGCCAGCGCGCGGGCCACCAGGTCCGACGCCGGCACACCCGACGGCGTCCGCAGGGTCGTGGCGACCGGCGCCGCGTCCCTCGCCTCGTACACGTACGGCTCCAGGCCCCCGCCCAGCGCCACCGTCCCCGCGCGGGTCGCCGCCGCGGCGGACGCGTGGCGGGCCATCACCGTCTCCGGCCCCTCCGACTCGATCCGCTCGACGCACGCCTCCAGCGCCAGCATCTCCAGCTGCGCCGGCGCGTGCAGCAGCGCCTTGCGCCCGCCGTCCACCCAGCGCTCCTTCCAGTCCAGGAGGGAGAGATACGAGCGGCGCGGGGCCCTCGGGTTCGCGGCCATCCGCGCCCACGCCCGCTCGCTCACCGACACCGCCGACACGCCCGCGGGCCCGCCCATCGCCTTCTGCGCGCCGATCACGCACAGGTCCACGCCCCACGCGTCCGGCAGCACCGGCTCGGCGCCGACCGAGGCCACGGCGTCCAGATAGAACAGGGCGCCCTGCTCCCGCACCGCCTCGCCGATCTCCGCGACCGGGTTGGTGTTGCCGGTGGCCGCCTCGGCGTGCACCAGGGAGACGAAGTCGATCTCCGGGTGCTCGGTGAACGCCGCCCGGATCTGCGCGGCCGTCACCGCCGTGTGGAAGGGCACCGCCAGATCGATCACCGTGGCACCGCAGTCCCGCAGCCAGTCCCCGAAGGTCTGCCCGTAGGGGCCGGTGATGACGTTGAGGGCCGTCGTCCCGGGGCCGGCGGTCGCCCGGATCGCGCCCTCCAGCGGCAGCAGCGCCTCGCCCTGCATGATCACGACGTCCTGCGCGGTGTCCAGCAGCCGCGCCACGCGGTCCTCGACCGACGCGAAGTGCGCGGCGCTCAGCGGGGCCAGGTCCAGGAACGGGTGTGTCACGACGGTGCTCTCTTCGACTCACGGGGTAGAGGTGACGAGAGTATCCGCCCGCACCCCGACCCCTCGGACCGGTGACTTCCCAGGTCCAACGGCTCCGCAACCATCGGTTTGGTTTGAGAGTCTCAAACTTCTCCTTATAATCGGAACCCCCAGTTCATCTCGTCCCCCTGAATAGGAAGGCCCGCCGTGAAGACGCTCCCCGGGCGACGGACCCGCGCCCTGGCCGCAGGCACCGCGACGGCCGCGCTGATGCTCGTGTCCGCCTGCACCTCCAGCGACGACGGAGGCAGCGGCTCCAAGACCGCCGCCGGCGGGGTCGAGCTGGCCAAGGCCGGCCAGCTCACCACCTGCACCCACCTGCCCTACCCGCCGTTCCAGTCGGAGATCGACGGCAAGGTGCAGGGCTTCGACGTGTCCCTGATCGACCTCGTCGCCGAGGACCTCGGCGTGAAGCAGGTGGTCCTCGACACCCCGTTCGAGAACTTCAAGACGGGTGCCTTCCTCAACTCCGGCGAGTGCGACGTGGCCGCGGCCGGCATGACCATCACCGAGGAACGCAAGAAGAACGTCGACTTCTCCGACCCGTACTTCGATGCCACCCAGGCCCTCCTGGTCGACAAGGACAGCGGCATCACCTCGCTCGCCGACGCCAAGGCCAAGGGCGTCAAGCTCGGCGCCCAGGCGCAGACCACCGGCGAGGACTACGCCAAGAAGCAGGGCTTCGACCCGGTCTCCTTCGAGTCCTCCGACGCCGTCCTCAACGGACTGCGCTCCGGCCAGGTCAAGGCCGTCGTCATCGACTACCCGGTGGTCCAGGGCTGGCTGAAGGACAAGGCCAACGCCGACGCCTTCGAGGTCGCCGACAACATCAACACCGGTGAGCAGTACGGCTTCACGGTGAAGAAGGGCAACACCGAGCTGCTCGCCGCCATCGACAAGGCGCTTGCCGAGGCCAAGGCGGACGGCACGTACAAGGAGATCTACGAGAAGTGGATCGGCCCGTACGACGCGTCCGCGGCCTCCCCGTCCGCGTCGGCGTCCTGACCTCATGACCGGGACGGACGTACCCCTCCAGCCGAAGAAGAAGGGCCTGACCCGGCGGCAGCGGCGCAGCCTCTCGCGCGGCGCGCAGTACGTGGTCTTCGTCGCGGTCGTGATCGGTGTCGCGGTCACGGCCGACTGGGGCCGGCTGAAGAACCAGTTCGCCCAGTGGGACATCGCCCGGGAGATGTTCCCGGACGTCATCACGCTGGCGCTCAAGAACACCGTGCTCTACACGCTGTCCGGCTTCGCCGTCGGACTCGTGCTCGGCATGGTGATCGCGCTGATGCGGCTGTCGTCGGTGGGCCCCTACCGCTGGTTCGCCGGTGTCTACATCGAGATCTTCCGCGGTCTGCCCGCCCTGCTGATCTTCATCTTCATCGGCGTGGCCGTGCCGCTCGCCTTCCCCGGCACGGAGATCGTCGGCGGCACCTACGGCAAGGTCGCCCTGGCGCTCGGCCTGGTGGCGGCCGCCTACATGGCGGAGACCATCCGGGCGGGCATCCAGGCCGTCCCCAAGGGGCAGATGGAGGCGGCCCGTTCGCTGGGCTTCTCGCCGGGCAGGGCGATGGTCTCGATCATCATCCCGCAGGCCTTCCGGATCATCCTCCCGCCGCTCACCAACGAACTGGTCCTGCTGT
This sequence comes from Streptomyces phaeofaciens, assembly GCF_014648915.1. Classification (GTDB taxonomy): domain Bacteria; phylum Actinomycetota; class Actinomycetes; order Streptomycetales; family Streptomycetaceae; genus Streptomyces; species Streptomyces phaeofaciens. The sequence continues at coordinate 90,528 of NZ_BMSA01000024.1, forward strand.
TCAAGGACTCCTCGCTGGTGCTGTTCCTCGGTGTCACCCTGGAGGAGCGCGAACTGTCCAAGTACGGCCGTGACCTGGCCAGCCAGACCGCCAACTCCACGCCGATCCTCGTCGCCGGCCTGTGCTACCTGCTGGTGACCATCCCGCTCGGCTTCGTCGTACGCCGCATGGAGACGAAGGCCCAGGAGGCCGTGAAATGAGCCGACCGGAGATCCAGGTCAAGGGCCTGCACAAGTCCTTCGGCGCCAACGAGGTGCTGCGCGGCATCGACCTGGAGATCGGCCAGGGCGAGGTCGTCTGCGTGATCGGCCCGTCCGGCTCGGGCAAGTCGACGCTGCTGCGGTGCGTGAACCTCCTGGAGGAGCCAACGAAGGGCCAGGTCTTCGTCGGCGGCACCGAGGTCACGGACCCGGACGTCGACATCGACGCCGTACGCCGCCGTATCGGCATGGTCTTCCAGCAGTTCAACCTCTTCCCGCACCTGACGGTGACCGAGAACCTCACGCTGCCGCAGCGCAGGGTGCTGCGCAGGGGCAAGGCGCAGGCCGCGAAGGTCGCCGCCGAGAACCTGTCCCGGGTGGGCCTGTCGGAGAAGGCGGACGCCTACCCCGCCTCCCTCTCCGGCGGCCAGCAGCAGCGCGTCGCGATCGCCCGCGCGCTCGCCATGGGCCCCGAGGTGATGCTGTTCGACGAGCCGACCTCGGCGCTCGACCCGGAGCTGGTCGGCGATGTCCTCGCCGTCATGCGCATGCTCGCGAACGAGGGCATGACGATGATGGTCGTCACCCATGAGATGACCTTCGCCCGCGAGGTCGCCGACCGGGTCGTCTTCATGGACGGCGGGGTGGTCGTCGAGGAGGGTGCCCCGGCCCGGGTCATCGGTGCGCCGGCCCACGAACGCACCCGCCACTTCCTCTCCCGCCTCCTCGACCCGGCCATGGCCCAGGTCGAGGAGGAGACCTCGGACCAGGTGGGCGGGGCGGACGGGACCGCTCACTAGTTAGGGTGCCCGCATGAGCGATCGCGCGGTGCTGCACGTGAAGGGACGGGTCCTCATCGGACCCGAGGACGTCCGCGACGAGGTGTGGGTCGTCGGGGGCCGGATCTGCCACGACCGTCCCGCCGACGCCCGCGACGTGCGGACCGTGCAGGGGTGGGCGCTGCCCGGACTGGTCGACGCCCACTGCCATGTGGGCCTCGGCGCGCACGGCCCGGTCGACGCGGACGTCGCGGAGAAGCAGGCACTGGCCGACCGCGAGGCCGGCACCCTGCTGATCCGCGACGCCGGCTCGCCCTCCGACACCCGCTGGGTGGACGACCGCGACGACCTGCCGAAGATCATCCGCGCGGGCCGGCACATCGCCCGCACCCGCCGCTACATCCGCGGCTACGCCCACGAGATCGAGCCCGACGACCTGGTCGCGTACGTCGCACAGGAGGCCCGGCGCGGCGACGGATGGGTCAAGCTGGTCGGCGACTGGATCGACCGCGAGATCGGCGACCTGGCCCCGAGCTGGCCCCGGGAGGCGGCCGAGGCGGCCATCGCCGAGGCCCACCGGCTGGGTGCCCGGGTCACCGCGCACTGCTTCGCCGAGAACTCCCTGCGCGACCTCGTCGAGGCCGGCATCGACTGCATCGAGCACGCCACGGGCCTCACCGAGGACCTGATCCCGCTGTTCGCCGAGCGCGGCGTCGCCATCGTCCCGACCCTCGTCAACATCGCGACCTTCCCGCGGCTCGCCGCCGGCGGCGAGGACCGGTTCCCCCGCTGGTCGGCCCATATGCGCCGACTCCACGAGCGCCGCTACGACACCGTCCGCTCCGCGTACGACGCCGGCCTGCCGGTCTTCGTCGGCACGGACGCCGGCGGCACCCTCCCGCACGGTCTGGTCGCCGCCGAGGTCGCCGAACTGGTCACCGCCGGCATCCCGCCCCGGGACGCCCTCGCGGCGGCCACCTGGGCCGCGCGCGCCTGGCTCGGCCGCCCCGGCCTGGACGAGGGCGCCCCCGCCGACCTCGTCGTCTACGACACCGACCCCCGCGCCGACGTCCGCGTCCTCGCGGCCCCGCGCCGGGTCGTGGTCAACGGACAGGTCATGGCCTGAGACCACCGCGCCACCGGGCGGCGCGCCGACCAGCGCCGCCGGCCACCGGCCGTGACGAAGGGCCGCTCCCGGCCACCGGCCGTGACGAAGGGCCGCCGCCGGCCGTTGTGCACCCCCGGTCACGCGCCGGTGCGCCGGGCCCGTGGATCCCCGTAACGGGTGGGGCTGCGGCGCATCCGGGGAACATCCGTGCCGTGGAATTCGAAAAGGTTCACGGAAACCCCACTTTGGGGTGAAGTCCGGTCGGATCGCTGACCGTTCACCCGTGGTGCGTAATTCTTGCCGGGTCCCAAGCACGTCTCTCTGGGGGTCCCACCACCTTGAACGGCAACCACTTCCGCATGCCCGCACGCCGTCTCGCCTCCGTGGCGGCGGCCACCGTCCTGGCCGCCGGTCCCGCGGCCCTGGCCGGCGCGGCTCCCGCCCAGGCGACCCCCGACGAGGGCAGCGCGAGCGCCGTCGTGCTGCGCACCGGGCTCGACGTGGCCCTGCTCAACAAGACGGTCGACGTCCCGCTCGCCGTCTCCCTCAACGAGGTGACCGCCCCGCAGAGCGCCGAGAAGACCGCCCTCACCGCCGAACTGGACGGCGTCGCCGGCGGAAAGCCGTTCAACGTCCTGCGCGCCGAGGTCGCCGAGGCCGAGGCGACCGTCGACGACACCAGGGCCGAGGCGTCCACCCGCCTCGCCCACGCCAAGGTGCACGTCCCGGGCCTGCCCCTGCTCTCCGTCGTCGAGATCGGCACGGTCACCTCCAGGGCGACCTGCGAGACCGGCGAGGCACCGGTCGCCGAGTCCAACCTGATCGGCTCGGTGACGGCCCTCGGCAAGAAGGTCTCGGTGAGCACCGGCGGCACCACCGAGGTGAAGGTGCCCGGCGTCGGCGAGGTCCGCCTCGACCTGTCGAAGCGCGAGACGACCACGCGCACGGCCGCCGCCACCGCCCTCGAACTCACCGTCTCCGTCAACCCGTCGAAGCTGAACGTCGCCGAGGTCACCGGCACCGTGACCCTCGCGCGGGCGACCTGCGAGACTCCCGCGGCACCCGCGAAGGAGGCGGCGCGGGGGACCGGCGAGGAGAGCGAGGAGGAGCCGGAGACGGCCTCCGAGGCGAGCGGCGCCGACCCGGCCGTCGACGTCAGGCCGCAGGGCGCCCAGGCCGAGGCCGACCTGGCCCGCACCGGCGGCACCTCCCTGACGCCGTACATCGCGGGCGGCGCGGTGGCCCTGCTGGCCGCCGGCGGGGGAGCGGTGGCCCTGGCCCGGCGCAGCCGCGGCTGACCCGGACCACGCCGTCCGCCGCCGCGACGGCACCCGCGAGAGGGTGCCGTCGCTCAGCGGTCCGCCAGCGTCATCGCCCGGTCCAGCGCCTGGAGGAACGAGTTGACCGTCGTCCGGTCCCGCACCGCCAGCCGCAGCCACTCCTCGCCCAGGCCCGGGAACGTGTCCCCGCGCCGCACCGCGAACCCCAGGTCACGCAGATGCCGGCGCACGGCCACCGCCCGCGGCAGCCGGACGAGCACGAAGGGGCCGTCGGCCGGTTCCGCGACCAGCAGTCCGTCCGGTGCGAACTCCCGCAGCCCGGCGATCAGATGAGCCCGGTCCGCGGCGACCCGGTGCGCCGCGTGCGCCGCCTCCGCCAGCGCGCGCGGCGACACGCACACCTCCGCCGCGGCCAGCGCCGGCGTGGACACCGGCCACAGCGGCTGCGCCCGCTCCAGCTCCGCGACCGTCTCCGGCGCGGCGAGCACGTACCCGATCCGCAGCCCCGCCAGCCCCCAGGTCTTCGTCAGGCTGCGCAGCACCACCAGACCCGGCACGTCCCGGCGGCCGGCGAGGGCCTCGCGCTCGCCGGGCACCGCGTCCATGAACGCCTCGTCGACCACCAGCGTCCGTCCCGCGCGGGCCAGCCGGGCGATCGTCTTCGCCGGGTGCAGCACCGAGGTGGGGTTCGTCGGGTTGCCGATCACCACCAGGTCGGCGTCCTCGGGGACGGCCGCCGGATCCAGCCGGAAACCGTCCTCGGCGCGCAGCACCACCCGGTCCACGCTGTGCCCGGCGTCCCGCAGCGCCGCCTCGGGCTCGGTGAACTGCGGGTGCACGACGACCGGCCGGCGCACCTTCAGGGCCCGCGCGAGCAGCACGAACGCCTCCGCCGCGCCGGCCGTCAGCAGCACCCGCTCCACCGGCAGCCCGTGCCGCGCCGCCACCGCCGCCCGCGCCGCCCGCCCGTCCGGGTAGGCGGCGAGACCGGCCAGCGACGCGGTGAGGTGCTCGCGCAGCCAGCGCGGGGGCGTGTCCGCGCGGACGTTCACGGCGAGGTCGACGAGCGCCGTGCCGCCGTCCCGCACCTCCGCGTCGCCGTGGTGGCGCAGGTCGGGCCCGTCAGTGCGCATGGGAGTGCGTGTGCCCGTGGTGGTGGCCGTGATGGTGCCCGTCGTGGTGTCCGTCGTCGTCCGGGTGGAAGTGCGGCTGCTGCGGCATGCCCACCTTGTCCTCGAAGCCGGGCAGCGCGATCCGGTACACGCACGAGTCGCAGTTCATCCGCAGATCGCCCTTGAGGGCCTCCTCGTAGCGCTCCATCACCAGGTCGAGCAGCTCCGGCTCGGGCCCGATGACGTCGGCCGAGCGCACCTCCACCTCGGGGTGCGCGGCCGCCCAGCCCTCGGTCTGCTGCCGCACCCGGTCCGGCAGGATGCCGGTGAACAGGAAGTAGGGCAGGACGACGATCCGCCGGGCCCCCAGCCGCACGCACCGGTCGAGTCCGCTCGGCACGTCCGGCGCGGCCAGCGACACGAACGCCGTCTCCACGCCCGCGTACCCGCGCCCCTCCCACAGCAGCCGGGCCGCCTTGTGGACCTCGGCGTTGGCGTCCGGGTCCGTCGACCCGCGCCCGACGAGCAGCACGGTGACGTCCGACCGGTCCTGCGGGCTGCGCCCGGCCGCGCCCAGCGCCTCGTCGAGCCGCCGCTCCAGGACGCTCAGCAGCGAGGGGTGCGGGCCCAGCGGACGGCCGTAGGTGTACGAGATTCCCGGGTGCCGTTCCTTCTCGCGGGAGAGCGCCGCCGGGATGTCCCCCTTGGCGTGCCCCGCGGACACCAGCATCAGCGGCACGGCGGCGAACCGGCGCACCCCCCGCTCCACCAGCTCGGCCACGGCCTCGCCCAGCGGCGGCGGGGACAGCTCGATGAAGCCGCCCGCGACGGGCAGTTCGGGGTGACGGCGGCCCAGCTCCCGGACGAAGTCGCGGAACGCCTCGGCTCCGGCGTCGTCGCGGGTGCCGTGGCCGGCGATGAGCAGGGCGGGCGGCGGGGTGGTCACGGTTTCTCCTCAGCGGGAACGGGGTGGTACAGCAGGGCGTTGAGCGCGGCGGCGGCGACCGCCGACCCGCCCTTCTCGGACACGTTGCTCACGGCGGGCAGCCCGCTCTCGCGGAGCGCGGCCTTCGACTCGGCCGCCCCCACGAAACCGACGGGCAGCCCGATGACGAGAGCGGGGGAGGCGTCGAGCGTCAGCAGCTCCTCCAGGGCGGTCGGCGCACAGCCGATCACCCAGAGCGCGCCGGGCCCGACCTGTTCGTACGCCAGCCGGATCGCGTGGGCCGAACGCGTCAGCCCCGGGCCGGACACGGCGTCCTTCAGCCGGCAGACGGTCTCGCGCCGGGTGATCCCGGCCGCGACCATCTCCACGTCCACGACGACGGGCGCCCCCGCGTGCAGCGCGCCGTGCGCCTTCGCCAGGTCGCCCTCGTCCAGGACGAGATCGCTCGCGTACTCCAGGTCCGCGGCGGAGTGGATGACCCGCTCCACCACCGCCCGGGTCAGCGGCGGGAACGCCGAGGTGTCCAGCCGGGCGCGCAGCCGCCGGAAGGACTCCTGCTCGATGGGGTGGACCACACGGTTCACTTGGGTTCCTCCTGCCAGCGGTAGCCGCGCGGCGTCACCATGCGCCCCGCGATGTTCCGGGTCGCCGTGTTGCCGACGGTCACGACCGTCATCATGTCCACCGTCGCCGGGTCCAGGCCCGTGAGCGTGGTCACCCGCGCGGTGCCGTCGGGGCGCGAGGCGTTGCGGACGACCCCGACGGGCGTGATGGGTTCCCGGTGCTCGGCGAGGATCGCCAGCGCCTTGGGCAGCTGCCAGTCACGGCCCCGGGAGCGGGGGTTGTAGAAGGTGACCACGAGGTCCGCCTCGGCCGCCGCCCGCACCCGCCGCTCGATGACCTCCCACGGCGTGTGCAGATCGGACAGGCTGATCGACACATGGTCGTGGCCGAGGGGCGCGCCGAGGAGCGCGGCGGCCGCGAGCGCGGCGGTCACGCCCGGCACCCCGACCACGTCGATGTCGTCGGACGCCTCGGCGAGCGCCGGGGAGGCCATGGCGTACACCCCGGCGTCCCCGCTGCCGATCAGCGCGACCGCGTGCCCCTGGCGGGCCTGCGCGACGGCCGTCCGCGCCCGCTCCTCCTCGGCACCGAGCCCCGACTCCAGGATCCGGGTGCCGGGCCGCAGCAGGTCGCGGATCTGGTCCACGTACTGGTCGAGGCCTACGAGCACGGAGGCGCGCCGCAGTTCGGCCTCGGCGCGCGGCGTGAGCAGGTCCCGCGCGCCGGGCCCGAGCCCGACCACCGCGAGCCGTCCGCGCCCCGGCCGCCGTACGACGGCACAGGTCGCCGTCGCGGGCACCCCGGCCGACTTCCGCTTGGGGACGAGGAGTTCGCCCCCGCGCACCAGCGCGGCGGCCTCCGCGACCGAGGGCGTGCCGACGGCGGCGAGCGGCGCGTCGGACGGGTTCGGCACCTCGACGCCGGCCAGCTCCCCGGCCGCGTACGTCACGAGAGGCACGCCGAGCCGTGCCGCGGCCGCCACGATGCCGGGCTCCTCCGCCTTGGCCTCGACCGTGGCCAGCTCGGCCACGCTGTGCGGGGACAGCCCCGCGTCCCGCAGGGCGCCCTCGATCATGCCGAGCACCTCCTCGGCCGGCGCCCCCCTGGACGCGCCGACGCCGACGACGAGGGACGGCGGCCGCAGCAGCACCTCCCCGGGAGCGGGCTCGACCGCGCGATCCGTGAGCCGCACGCGGTACGCGCCCTCTGCGGCGAACGGCACCGGCGGCAGCGGCCACGCCACCTCCGCGTCCAGCGCGACCGGCTCCCCGTCCAGCAGGGCCCGGCTCACCCCGGCGACATCGCCCTCCACCGGCAGGCCGAGGGTGTCGAGGCCGAGGATGCCGACGGCGTCCGTCGCCGTGGTCACCACCGGTGCGGCGCCCAGCACCCGGCCCACCTCCTCGGCGAGCGCGTTGGCGCCGCCGCCGTGCCCGCCGACCAGCGAGACGGCGAACCGCCCGCCCTCGTCGACACAGACCACACCGGGGTCGGACGCCTTGTCGCCGAGCAGCGGCGCGACGAGCCGGACGACGGCCCCCGTCGCCAGGAAGCACACGAGCTGCTCGCACTCCGCGAACGCCCGCCGCACGGCGTCCCCGACGGGACCTTCGTACACGCGCGTGCGGTCCGGCCACGCCGCGGCCAGCCGGCCTTGCGCCGCCGCCCCCGCCGCGGTGGCGGAAATGAGGCCGATCACAGAGCAACTCCTTCTCGAGAGACGGGGGTCGTGCCCCCGGGAGTCCGGGTCCCCCACAGCAGGAACACGGGATTGGTCGCGGCGAGCCGGGTCACGTCCCCGGGCAGCGGCGCGAGCCGTGACGACTGAAGCAGTACACCGCCGGCCTCGAAGCCGGCCTCGGTGAGCGCGGCCCGCACCGCCGGAACCCGGTCCAGGGCGGCCATCGCGACCACCACCGTCCGCCGGGCCCGCCGCGCGCAGGCGCCTACGACGGCGGGCAGCTTCCGTCCGCCGCCGCCGACGAACACGGCGTCCGGATCGTCGAGCCCGGCCAGCGCGTCCGGCGCCGTGCCGTGCACGACGTCCACGCAGACGCCGTGCGCGTGGGCGTTGGCGCGGATCCGCTCCACCCCGTCCGCGGCCTTCTCGACCGCGCTCACGGCGGCCCCGAGCCGCGCGCACTCCACGGCCACCGACCCCGATCCGGAGCCGACGTCCCAGACCAGGTCGCCGGGTCGCGGCCCGAGCCGGGCCAGGGCCAGCGCCCGCACCTCGAACTTGGTGATCATCGAGTCGCGGTGCGCGAAGTCGCCCTCGTCCAGCGCCCACCCGGCGGGCCCGGCACCGGCCCCGGCCAGCGTGCGCGCGGGACCGGGCGCCCGCGTCTCGTCCAGGCACAGGACGACGTTCACCGCCGTACCCCAGTCGCGCTCCGCGGCCTCGGCGGGGGAGACCCGCTCGATGCGCTCGCGCTCCGGATCGCCCAGCGCGGACGCCACCACGAGCACCCGCGCGCTCCGCCGGAGCGCCGCTCCCAGTTCGGCCGGCCCGGCGCCGGGCCCGGTCAGCACGGCGACCTTCGGATGTGCGCGGCAGACGTTGACGGCCGTCCGCGGATCCCGCCCGTGCGCGCTGACCACGACCGCGTCGTCCCAGGTCAGCCCCAGCCGGGCGAAGGCGGCGGCCACCGACGAGACCCCCGGCCGGACGTCCAGCCGGTGCGGCCCGAACCGCTCGGCCAGCGCCCGCACGATCCCGAAGAACCCCGGATCGCCCGACGCCAGCACCACCACCGGCCGGTCCTTGGAGTCGTACTCCTCGATGGCGTCGAGGGCGGGCGCCAGCGGCCCGAGCACGATCCGCCGGGCGCCCTCCGGCAGCCCCACGGCGTCCAGGTGCCGCCGGCCGCCGACGACCAGCTCGGCGCCGGCCAGCTCGTTTGGGCCGGGCGGGGCCCCGGTCCCCGTGCCGAAGACCGTGATCACGTACTGGCACCCCGCTCGCGCAGGGCCCGGCGGGCCTGGGGGTCGGCCTTGCGGTAGCCGTGGAAGTGGCCCGGGTGGTACAGGTGCGAGCGGGTGCCGCTGGCGTCCAGGGCCGGGCCGACCAGGAAGAGCGTGTGCTTCCAGAGCTTGTGCTCCTTCACCGTCTCCTCCAGCGTGCCGATCGTGCACCGCACGACCAGCTCCTCCGGCCAGGTCGCCTGGTAGGCGATCACGACGGGGGTGGCGGTCGGGTAGCCGCCCTCCAGCAGCTCCCGTACGAGCTGCCCGCTGCGGGCCGCCGACAGGAAGACCGCCATGGTCGTGCCGTGCTTGGCGAACTCCCGCACCTCCTCGCCGGGCGGCATCGGCGTCTTGCCGCCGCCCAGCCGGGTGAGGATCACGGACTGCGCGACCTCGGGGATGGTCAGCTCGCGCCCGGCGAGCGCGGCGACGGCCGAGAACGACGACACACCGGGCACGATCTCGGTCTCGACGCCCAGTTCCGCGCACCGGTCGAACTGCTCCTGCGTACCGCCCCACAGGGCGGGGTCCCCGGAGTGGATCCGGGCGACCCGCAGACCGTCCCGGCCGGCCCGCTCGTACACGGCCACGACGTCCTCCAGGGACATCGTCGCCGAGTCGAGGATCTCCGCACCCTCGCGCGCGTGCTCCAGGACCTCCGCCTGGACCAGGCTCGCGGCCCAGATCACCACGTCCGCCTCGGCGATGGCGCGCGCGGCGCGGAACGTCAGCAGGTCGGCGGCGCCGGGGCCGGCCCCGACGAAGGTCACCTTGCCGGTGGGGGCATCGGCCATGGGTTCGGGTCCTCTCATGCGTACGGGAAAAGGTCAGTGCGGGGCGCGGATGTGCGCGACCGGGGTCGGATCGGATACCAAGGGGCCATGGCGGTCCTCGTCGCGCTCGGCGCGTTCCTCATGACGCTGGCCGGCGGCTGGACGGCACAGCGTGTCACCGACCGCCGCCACCTGGTTCTCGGCCTGGCGGGCGGCCTGATGCTGGGCGTGGTCGGCCTCGATCTGCTGCCGGAGGCCCTGGAGGCGGCCGGCACGGAGGTCTTCGGCGTCCCGGCCGCGCTCCTGCTGTTCGTGGCCGGCTTCCTCGTGGCCCATCTGGTGGAACGTCTGCTCGCCGTCCGCCAGGCCGCGCACGGCGCCGACGAGCACCACGGCAGGACGCCCGAGGTGGGCCTGACGGCGGCCGCCGCGATGGTCGGCCACAGCGCCATGGACGGCGTGGCCATCGGGGCGGCCTTCCAGGTCGGCGACGGCATGGGGGTGGCCGTGGCCCTCGCCGTGATCGCGCACGACTTCGCGGACGGCTTCAACACGTACACGATCGCGAGCGTGTACGGGAACGCCCGCCGCAAGGCGCTGGCCATGCTGTTCGCGGACGCGGCGGCCCCGGTGCTCGGCGCGGCCTCGACGACCTTCTTCACCCTCCCCGAGCAGCTGCTCGGCGGCTATCTCGGCTTCTTCGGCGGCGCGCTGCTCTATCTGGCGGCCGCCGAGATCCTCCCCGAGGCCCACCACGAACACCCCGCCCGCTCGACCGTGCTGTGCACGATCGCGGGCGCCGCGTTCATCTGGCTGGTGGTGGGCCTGGCCGGCTGACGTCGGCGGTCTCACAGCTTGCCGCCCCGTCCGCCCTCGCGCCGCGCGGGCGCGATGAGCGTCGAGAGGTAGGGGAGCGGCTCCCCGTCCAGCTCGGCGGCCGGCCGGATCGACTCCTCGGCCAGCCCGAGCGCCGACCCCCACACGGCGTCCTGGATCCGCCCGGTCTCCCGCAGCGCCTCGGCGACCTCGGCGGCCTGCCGCCCGAACTTGTACGCCACGACGGTCCCGGGACCGGCCAGCGCGTCCTTCAGCACGGCGGACCCGGCGGTCACGGGCACCAGCGTCAGCGGTTCGGTGCCCTCGGTCAGCACGGCACCCGAGCGCGCGGCCAGATCCTGCATGGCGGTGATCCCGGGGACGGTCTCGACGACCGTCCCCGGCACCAGTTCCACGATCGTCTGCGCGAGATAGGTGAAGGTCGAGTACACGTTCGGGTCGCCGATGGTCGCGAAGGCGACCGTCCCGTGCTCCCCGAGGAGCCGGGCGACCCGCTCCCCGGCCGCGTCCCAGGCGGACTCGCGCCGACCCCGGTCGGTCCGCTCGTTCAGCGCGAACACGACCCGGACGACCTTCTCCGCCGGCACGTAGTGCAGCACGGTGGCCTCGGCCCGCCCCCGCTCACCGGTGTCCATGACGGGCACGACGACCACATCGGCGGCGCGCAGCGCGTTCACGCCCTTGACGGTCACCAGTTCCGGGTCCCCGGGACCCACCCCGACCCCGATCAGTCTGCTGCTCATGATGTCCGGCACCTCTCCACGAACCGACGGGCGACACCGGGCTCGGACGCCCAGTGGGTGTGCAGATAGCTCGCGTGCACACCGTGTTGTACGAAGCCTTCGACCCGCCGCTCGGGGGCACGCACACCCCATGCGGGGTCCGCTCCGGCCCCCGGCTCGACGACGGTCCGGTGGAACTCGTGCCCCCGCATCCGGGTACCGGCCGGCGCGAGCACACTGTCGCTCACGGCGACCGCGTCCCGGTAGCCGAGAGTGAGCCGCTCCGACATCCGCGCGGTGGCGTCCAGCACCCCGCACATCGGCCGCCCGTCCAGCTCCCGGCACAGATACAGCAGCCCGGCGCACTCGGCGGCGACCGGCGCCCCGGACCGCGCGAGTGCGGCGACGGCCTTGCGCAACGGCTCGTTGGCGGACAGCTCGGCGCCGTACACCTCGGGGAACCCGCCCCCGACGACGAGTCCGGCGGTGCCCTCCGGGAGTTGCTCGTCCCGCAGCGGGTCGAAGGTGACGACCTCGGCGCCGGCGGCGGTCAGAAGCTCGACGTGCTCGGCGTAGGAAAAGGTGAAGGCGGCCCCACCGGCGACGGCGACGACGGGCTTGCGCTCTGTGTCGGCTCGCTTCTCGTCCGACCGAGACCGGTGGTCGTGGGTGGGCAAGCCGGGGGTCCAGGGGGCGGAGCCCCCCGGTACGTCCCCGGCAGCACGGGCAAGCGCTTCCAACGCGCCGAGGTCACACCCCTGAGCCACCTGCGCGGCCATGGAGGCGACAGCCTCGACAGCGGCCCCCTGCCGTTCGGCGACAGGAACCAACCCGAGGTGCCGCGAGGGCACGGACACCTGCGGCGCCCGCCGCAGGACACCCAGCACCGGCACCCCGGCCGACTCCAGCGCCTCCCGCAACAGCTCCTCGTGCCGGTCGGAGGCGACCTTGTTCAGGATCACGCCCCCGATCCGCACCTCGGGATCCCAGGAGACGAACCCGTGCACCAGCGCCGCCACCGACCGCGACTGCGACGACGCGTCCACGACGAGCACGACCGGCGCCCGCAGCAGCTTCGCGACCTGGGCGGTGGACGCCAGCTCACCCTCCCCGGCGGCCCCGTCGTACATCCCCATCACGCCCTCGACGACGGCGAGATCGCACCCGCGCGCACCGTGCGCGAACAGCGGCCCGATCAGCCCGGGACCGCACAGGTACGCGTCGAGGTTGCGCCCCGCCCGCCCGGTCGCGAGCGCGTGGTAGCCGGGGTCGATGTAGTCCGGCCCGACCTTGTGCGGGGACACGGCGAGCCCCCGCGCGGCGAACGCGGCCATCAGCCCGGTGGCGACGGTGGTCTTGCCGCTGCCGGACGACGGCGCGGCGATGACCAGCCGGGGAACGGATGTCACCACTCGATGCCCCGCTGGCCCTTCTGGCCCGCGTCCATCGGATGCTTGACCTTGGACATGTCGGTCACGAGATCGGCGACGTCGACGAGCTTCTCGGGCGCGTTCCGCCCGGTGATCACGACATGCTGGGTCCCGGGCCGGTGACGCAGCACGTCGACGACCTCGTCGGTGTCCACCCACCCCCAGTGCATCGGGTACGCGAACTCGTCGAGCACGTAGAGCTTGTACGTCTCGGCCGCCAGGTCCCGCTTGACCTGCTCCCACCCCTCGCGGGCCTTGTCCTCGTTGTCCATCTGCGCATCCCGCTGGACCCAGGACCAGCCCTCGCCCATCTTGTGCCAGTCGACGGAGCCGCCCTCCCCGGAGGCTCCCAGCACCCGCAGCGCGTTCTCCTCGCCGACCTTCCACTTGGCCGACTTGACGAACTGGAACACCCCGATCGGCCAACCCTGGTTCCAGGCGCGCAGCGCGAGCCCGAACGCCGCCGTCGACTTGCCCTTGCCGATCCCGGTGTGCACGACGACCAGCGGCCGGTTCCGCCGCTGACGTGTCGTCAGACCGTCGTCGGGTACGACACTCGGCTGTCCCTGCGGCATTACGCGGCCCTCCTGTCGCCCTGAACATCCCTGACCAGCCCGGCGATCGAGTCCGCCCGCAGTGCGTCGAGCGTCACCGCCGTGCCTCCCAGCTCACCCGCCAGCTGCCCCGCGAGCCCCAGGCGCACCGGCCCCGACTCGCAGTCCACCACCACCGACGCGACGCCGTCGGCGGCGAACAGCCGGGCCGCCCGCCCCGCGAGCGCGACCGGCTCCGTCCCGCCGGTGGCCCGCCCGTCCGTCACGACGACGACCAGCGCCCGCCGCGCCGGATCCCGCAGCCGCTCCACGCGCAGCACCTCGTGCGCCCTGAGCAGCCCGGCGGCCAGCGGGGTCCGCCCACCGGTCGGCAGCGACTGAAGCCGCACGGCCGCCGCGTCCACCGAGGACGTGGGCGGCAACGCCACCTCGGCCGCGGCCCCCCGGAAGGTCACCAGACCCACCTTGTCGCGCCGTTGGTAGGCGTCGAGGAGCAGCGACAGCACGGCCCCCTTCACGGCACTCATCCGCTGCCGGGCCGCCATCGACCCGGAGGCGTCCACGACGAACAGCACGAGGTTCCCCTCGCGGCCCTCCCGGGTCGCCTGCCGCAGATCGTCCCGGCGCACCACCAGCCCCCGCCCGGACCGCCCGCGCGCCAGCTGGTGCGGCGCGGCGGCCTGCACGGTCGCCGCCAGATGCAGCTTGGTCAGGGCCCCGCGAGGGCGCCGCGCCCCCGTCGTCCGCCCGTGCTCGGTCCGCGCCCGCGACCGCCGTCCGGCGGCCCCCTCACCGATCCCGGGCACGCTCAGCACCTTGGTACGGAACGGCTCCGCGGCGCGTACGGCGGACCGCTCGCCGGAGCCGGAGGTCTGCGGTTCCCCGCCCTCACCGGCCTCCGGACGCGCCGCCGTGTCGCCGCCCCGCGGGCCGCCGTCGTCGGGCGTCGGCTCGCCGCCGCCCCCACCCGGACCGTCGGGGCCGGGGTCGGGATCCTCGTCGCCCTCGCCGGCGAACTCCTCCAGCGTCTGGTCGAGCCGGTCCTCGTCGAGACCCGGCGCGTCGAACGGGTTGCGCCGGCGCCGGTGCGGCAGCGCCAGCAGCGCGGCCTGCCGCACGTCCTCGGCGAGCACGTCCGTACGCCCGTCCCAGGCGGCCAGCGCGGTCGCCGTACGGGCCATCACGATGTCGGCGCGCATGCCGTCCACCTCGAAGGCGGCACAGGTCGCCGCGATCTGCCGCAGCGCCCCGTCGCCCAGCCGCACCGACGGCAACAGCTTGCGCGCCGCCACGATCCGCGCCCGTACGGCGGTCTCCTCGTCCGCCCACCGGGCCGCGAAGCCGGCGGGATCGTCGTCGTACGCGAGCCGGCGCCGCACGACCTCCACCCGCTGGTCGGGCTCCCGCGAGGCGGCCACCTCCACGGTCAGCCCGAACCGGTCGAGGAGCTGCGGCCGCAGCTCGCCCTCCTCCGGGTTCATGGTCCCGACCAGCAGGAAACGGGCGGCGTGCCGTACGGAGACACCCTCGCGCTCCACGTACGAGGCACCCATCGCCGCCGCGTCCAGCAGCAGGTCGACCAGGTGGTCGTGGAGGAGGTTGACCTCGTCGACGTACAGGATCCCGCGGTGCGCGTCGGCGAGCAGGCCCGGCTCGAAGGCCTTCACGCCCTCGGCCAGCGCCCGCTCGATGTCCAGCGCGCCCACCAGCCGGTCCTCCGAGGCGCCCACCGGCAGCTCGACCATCCGCGCCGGCCGGGTCGAAGACGCCCCCGGCTCGTGCGGCCCGTCCGGGCACGTGGCGTCGGGGGAGCCGGGGTCGCAGGAGAACCGGCAGCCGGAGACGACGTCCAGGGCGGGCAGGAGCGCCGAGAGCGCGCGGACGGCCGTCGACTTGGCCGTGCCCTTCTCACCGCGCACCAGCACCCCGCCGACCGCCGGTGACACGGCGTTCAGCAGCAGCGCGAGGCGCAGGTCGTCCTGGCCGACGACGGCCGTGAAAGGAAAGGGGGTGGTCACTGGTCGCCCTCCAGATCGCCTTCGAGCTCCAGGTAGGTCGCGCGCAGCCGCTCGAGCGTGTCGGCGTCCGGCTCGGCCCACAGCCCGCGGTCGGCGGCCTCCAGAAGCCGCTCGGTGATGCCGCGCAGGGCCCACGGGTTGGACTTCTTCATGAAGTCCCGGTTCTCCGCGTCGAAGACGTACTCCGCGCTGAGCTTCTCGTACATCCAGTCGTCGACCACGCCCGCCGTGGCGTCGTAGCCGAAGAGATAGTCGACGGTCGCCGCCATCTCGAAGGCGCCCTTGTAGCCGTGCCGCCGCATGGCCGCCATCCAGCGCGGGTTGACGACCCGGGCGCGGAAGACGCGGTGGGTCTCCTCGCCCAGCGTCCGGGTCTTCACCTGGTCCGGAGTCGCCGAGTCACCCACGTACGCCTCGGGGTTGGCGCCCGTCAGATGGCGCACCATGGCGACCATGCCGCCGTGGTACTGGAAGTAGTCGTCGGCGTCGACGAGGTCGTGCTCGCGTGTGTCCACGTTCTTCGCGGCGACGGCGATCCGCTTGAACGCGGTCTCCATGTCCCCGCGCGCCGCCCGCCCGTCGAGCCCGCGCCCGTACGCGTAG
Organism: Streptomyces phaeofaciens; assembly: GCF_014648915.1. Taxonomy (GTDB): domain Bacteria; phylum Actinomycetota; class Actinomycetes; order Streptomycetales; family Streptomycetaceae; genus Streptomyces; species Streptomyces phaeofaciens. Next base: position 106,421 of record NZ_BMSA01000024.1, read on the forward strand.
CCGCCCCACACCGCGTACACCTCGGCGAGGTCGGCGTCCGAGCGCCAGTTGCGGGCGTCGATCAGCGGCAGCAGACCCGCGCCGTACGCGCCCGGCTTGGAGCCGAAGATACGGGCGGTCGCGCGCCGCCGGTCGCCGTGCCCGGCGCTGTCCTCGTCGGCGTGCGCCTTCACGAAGTTACTCTCGGCGGGCTCGTCCAGGTCGGCGACCGTGCGGACGGCGTCGTCGATCAGCCCCACCACATGCGGGAACGCGTCCCGGAAGAAGCCGGAGATCCGGACCGTGACGTCGATGCGCGGCCGGCCCAGCTCCGCCAGGCCGATCACCTCGAAGCCGGTGACCCGGCGCGAGGCGTCGTCCCACACCGGACGGCAGCCCAGCAGCGCCAGGATCTCGGCGATGTCGTCGCCCTGGGTCCGCATGGCCGAGGTGCCCCAGACGGTCAGGCCGACCGACTTCGGGTACTCCCCGGTGTCCTGGAGGTACCGCTGCACGAGCGAGTCGGCGAGCGACTGCCCGACCTCCCAGCTCAGCCGCGACGGAATGGCCTTGGGGTCGACGGAGTAGAAGTTCCGCCCGGTCGGCAGGACGTTGACGAGCCCGCGGGTCGGCGAGCCCGAAGGACCGGCCGGCACATAACCGCCGTCGAGCGCCTTGAGGATGTGCCCGATCTCGTCCGTCGTGCGCGCCAGCCGCGGCACGACCTCGTCGCAGGCGAACTCCAGCACCGCGACGGCGTCGGGGAGTTCGAGCCCCAGCACGTCACGGACCAGGGCCGGAACGGTCCGCACGTCCCAGTTCCGCTCCTCCATGCCCTCCGCGACCCGCCGGCACAGCTGCTCCAGCAGGTCGACGGCGTCGGCCGCCGTGCGCGCGGGACCCTCCACGAGGTCCGTCAGCTCGACCGGTACCTTCAGCGGCGCACCCGGCTCCGCGAGCAACTCCTTCTCGACCAGCCCGAAATGGGTCGCGAACGAGGCCCTGAGCCCCGGCAGCGCGTTGGCCCGACCGCCCCACACCTGCGAGGCGCGCAGCACGGCGAGCACCAGGTTCACGCGCGGCTCGCCCACCGGCCCGCCGCCCAGGACGTGCAGCCCGTCGCGGATCTGCACGTCCTTGATCTCGCACAGATAGCCGTCGATGTGCATGACGAAGCTGTCGAAGTCGTCCTCGCCCGGCTGCTCGTCCACATGCAGGTCGTGGTGGAGCTCCGCCGCCTTGACCAGCGTCCAGATCTGCGCGCGCACGGCGGGCGCCTTCACCGGGTCCAGGTCGGAGACGAGCGCGTACTCGTCGAGCAGCTGCTCCAGCTTCGCCAGGTCGCCGTAGGTGTCCGCGCGGGCCATCGGCGGCACCAGGTGGTCGACGACGGTGGCGTGCCCGCGCCGCTTGGCCTGGGTGCCCTCGCCGGGGTCGTTGACGATGAACGGGTAGATCAGCGGCAGGTCGCCGAGGACGGCGTCAGGACCGCAGCCCCGGGAGAGCCCCAGCCCCTTGCCGGGCAGCCACTCCATCGTGCCGTGCTTGCCCATGTGCACGATCGCGTCGGCGCCGAAACTGTTCTCCAGCCAGCGGTAGGCCGCCATGTAGTGGTGCGACGGCGGCATGTCGGGGTCGTGGTAGATCGCGATCGGGTTCTCGCCGAAGCCGCGCGGCGGCTGGATCATCACGACGACGTTCCCGAACCGGAGCGAGGCGAGCACGATGTCGTCCCCGTCGACGTACAGGCTGCCCGGCGGCTCGCCCCAGGCCTCGGTCATCGCGTCCCGCAGCTCCGGGTCGAGCGTGTCGAACCACGCCCGGTAGTCGGCGAGCGGCACGCGCGCGGGCGCGGCGGCCAGCTGCTCCTCGGTCAGCCACTCCACGTCGTGCCCGCCGGCCGCGATCAGCCGGTGGATCAGTTCGTCGCCGTTGTCGGGGTACTCGGTGAGCGCGTAGCCCGCGTCCCGGAGCGCGTCCAGGACCCGGACCGCCGACGCGGGCGTGTCGAGGCCGACCGCGTTGCCGACCCGCGAGTGCTTGGTCGGGTACGCGGTGAAGACGAGCGCCACCTTCTTCTCGCCGTTCGGCGTGTGCGCCAACCGCGCGTGCCGTACGGCGATCCCGGCCACGCGCCCGGCCCGCTCGGGGTCCGCGACGTACACCGGCACGTCGTCCGGACCCTGCTCCTTGAAGGAGAACGGGACGGTGACGAGCCGTCCGTCGAACTCCGGGATCGCGACCTGCATCGCCGCGTCCATGGGGGACAGGGCGGCGTCGGACTCCTCCCAGGCCTGCTTCGACGAGGTCAGACAGAGCCCCTGGAGGACCGGCACGTCGAGGTCGGCGAGCGCCCCGACGTCCCAGGCCTCCTCGTCGCCGCCCGCCGAGGCCTGCGAGGCGTGCGTGCCGCCGGCGGCCAGCACGGTGGCGACCAGGGCGTCCGTCCGGGACAGCAGCGCGTACAGCCCGGCGTCGGCCCCGCGCAGCGAACCGCAGTACACGGCGAGGGCGTTGGCGCCCCGGGCCTCGATCGCGTCGCACAGGGTGTCCACGAACGCGGTGTTGCCGCTCAGCTCGTGGGCCCGGTAGAAGAGCACGCCGACGGTCGGCCGGCCCGCGACGAAGGCCCGCTCGCCGTGGACACCGTACTCGGGCATCTTCTGCGGCTCGACGAACCCCTCGCCCGTCAGCAGCACGGTGTCGGAGAGGAACCGCGCCAGTTCGGTGAGGTTGGCGGGCCCGCCCTCGACCAGGTACCGCAGCGCCTCCGCGACGACACCGGCGGGCACGGACGACTCGGCCATCAGCTCCGCGTCCGGCACGCTCTCGCCGCCGAGCAGCACGGTCGGGATCCCGGACGCCTTCAGCGCGGCCAGCCCCTCCTCCCAGGCGCGCTTGCCGCCGAGCAGCCGTACGACGGCGAGATCGGCGCCGTCCAGGAGCGCGGGCAGTTCCTCGGTGACATCGACGCGGGTCGGGTTGCCGATCCGGTAGTCCGCGCCGGAAGCGGCCCGGGCCGCCAGCAGATCGGTGTCGGCGGTCGACAACAACAACACTGTGCTCATGCGGGCGCTCCCGGTGGAATGAAAGGCAGTCCTTGCGGCGCGCCCGACTCGATGAGCCGCCAGAGCGCGTCGGTGTCCGCGTGCTGTTCGATCAGGTCGCCGAGCCGGTCGAGCTGCTCCTCGCGCAGCGCGGCGAACGAGGTGTCCGCGGCCGGGACGAACCGGCGGCCCGCGGCGGCCGCCACCTCGCGCAGGAAGGCCCGCCGGAACCCGTCCGACTCCAGCGAGCCGTGCCAGTGCGTGCCCCAGACCGAGCCCACCCGGCACCCGTCCAGGAAGGGTTCGCCCCCGGTGAGCGAGGCGACGCCGTGATGGATCTCGTATCCCTCGACCCGCTCGCCGAGGGCTTCCCCCACCGGCCGGGTGAGGGTCTTCTCGCGGGCGAACCGCACCCGGACGGGCAGCAGACCCAGCCCGTCGACGTGCCCGCGCCGGCTCTCGACGTCGTCCTCGATGTGTTCGCCGAGCAGCTGGAAGCCGCCGCAGATCCCGAGCACGGGCCGCCCCTCGCGGGCCCGGCGCACCAGGGCGTCGGCGAGGCCCCGCTCGTGCAGCCACTCCAGCGCCCGGACGGTCCCCCGCGTCCCCGGGACGACGACGAGGTCGGCGTCGGCCAGTTCCTCGGGCCGGTCCACGAACCGCACGACGACGCCGGGTTCGGCGGCGAGGGCGTCCACGTCGGTGAAGTTGGACATCAGGGGGACGGCGCAGACGGCGACCCGCAGGATGTCCTCGCCGACCGGCGCGGCCGTGTCCGACTCCCGGACCGTCCCGCGCAGCGACACCCGCAGCCCGTCCTCCTCGTCGATCCCGAGCCCGTGCCGGAAGGGGAGGACACCGTAGGTCCGCCGGCCGGTGAGCCCGTGCAGCATGTCGAGCCCCGGCTCCAGGAGGGAGACGTCTCCCCGGAACTTGTTGACGACGAACCCGGCGACGAGCGCCTGGTCCTCGGGCGAGAGCAGGGCGACGGTCCCGAAGAAGGAGGCGAAGACACCGCCGCGGTCGATGTCGCCGACGACCAGCACGGGCAGCCCGGCGTTGCGCGCGATCCCCATGTTCACGATGTCGGTCCGCCGCAGATTGATCTCCGCCGGACTGCCCGCCCCCTCACAGATCACCGCGTCATACGTGCCCCGCAACTCGGCGAGACAGTCGAGCACGGTGCCCAGGAGCTGCTCCTGCCGCCCTCCGTGGTAGGTGCGGGCGCTCAGTTCGCCCACCGGCTTCCCGAGCAGCACGACCTGACTGCTCTGCTCGCCCCCCGGCTTGAGCAGCACGGGATTCATCAGCGCGGTCGGCTCGATCCGGCAGGCCTGCGCCTGCATGGCCTGGGCCCGCCCGATCTCGGCGCCCTCCTTCGTCACGAAGGAGTTCAGCGACATGTTCTGCGCCTTGAAGGGCGCGACCTTCACCCCCTGCCGCACCAGCCACCGGCAGATTCCGGCCGTGACGACGCTCTTGCCCGCGTCGGACGTGGTGCCGGCGACCAGAAGTCCCCCGCCCGTCATGACGTACGCCCCTTCGCTCTCGTGGCCATGGCGCGCGCGGCGACGGTGACGCCGAGCACGAGCAGAGCGACCCGGCGGGAAAGACCCACGGCCCGCTCGATGTCGTGGATCTCCACGGCCCGCCCCTGATGGTTCAGCACCGGCCGGTGCTCGATACGGCCCCCGTACGACAGCGTCCCGCCCAGCCGCACCCCGAGGGATCCCGCGAAGGACGCCTCGACGGGCCCGGCGTTGGGACTGGGGTGCCGGCCGGCGTCGTCCCGCCAGGCCCGCACGGCCCCGCGCGGATCGTCACCGGCCAGCGCGGCGAGTACGGCGGTCAGGCGCGCCCCCGGCCATCCGGCGAGGTCGTCGAGGCGCGCGGAGGCCCAGCCGAAGCGCCGGTACCGGGCCGACCTGTGGCCGACCATGGCGTCGAGCGTGTTGACGGCCCGGAACCCGAGCAGCCCCGGCACCCCGCCGACCGCGCCCCACACGAGCGCCCCGACGACGGCGTCGGAGGTGTTCTCGGCGACGGACTCGACCACGGCTCGCGCGATCCCGTCGGCGTCCAGAGCCTGTGGATCCCGCCCGCACAGATGCGGCAGCCGGGCCCGCGCCGCGTCGACGTCCCCGGTCGCCAGCGCGTGCCCGACGGCCCGGGCCTCGCGGGCCAGGGAGGTTCCGCCGACGACCGCCCAGGTGGCGGCGGCGGTGAGGGCGACGGAGGCGGCGGGGGAGTCCCGTGCGCCGCGCGAGGCGAGCGCCCCGAGCGCGACGGCGCCCCCGGCGCACACGACGGTGTGCAGCGCGCCCCACCCGCGGTGGTCGCGCCACAGCACCCGCTCCACGGCACCGGCGGCCCGCCCGAAACCGGCGACCGGATGCCCCCGGCGGGGATCGCCGAGCAGCAGGTCGCCGAGGAGGCCGAGGGCGGCGCCGTACGCGTGAACGCGATCGGCACGCACCGGCTCAGCCGGCCGTGCGGGCGGGCAGCGATCCGGTGCGGTACCTCAACGGCCGAGCGAGCATGGCGATATGTCCTCACTCAGGGTGTCCACGCCCTGGTTCGACGAGACCGGCGGTGAGAGTTCCTGGCTCCCGGGGGTTACTACCCCGGTGACAGTGGCGGGACCGCGCCGGATTCGCACCGGCTTCCTCTTCTGCCGCCGTACATGGCTCCGGCAGTCCACCACGGGCCCCGAAGGGCCGTCAACTTGCCTTTGACCTGCGCGGGGAGAGTGTGCAGAACCCCACACCGCGGGCCGGGGGGCCGGGTGCCGGGGCCCGCCGCGCACAAGGAAGCGCCCTGCCCGGCCCCCGATCGAGGGGGACGCGGACAGGGCGCTTCCCGCGCCGTCTGCCGTGGCCTCAGGCCACGATCAGCGAGATCCCGTACGCGACCGCCGCCGCGCACGACGCGAAGCAGGCGTACGCGCCGGTCAGGGCGAGGGTGGCCGAGTCGCCCTGTTCGGCGGCTCGTTCGCGGTGGGAGAGGGCCATGATGCCGAGGGTGAAGAGGGCCACGAGGGCCACGGTGACCACGAGGCTGACGCCGAAGACGGAGCCCAGGGCTGCCCAGTCGATCTTCATGGGGTTGCTGCTTCCTTCGTAACCGGGTGGGCGGGGCTCAGACCGTGGTGGCGGGCGAGGCCGCCGGTTCGCCCGTCGGGGCGGCGATCGTGGCGGTCAGGTTCTCGGTCACCGTGCCGGTCGGCGGCGGCGTCACCATGGCGATGGCCGTGGTGACCACCCCGGCCGGCTCGTCCGCGTCGTTGACGTTGTTGTGGTCGACGACCTCGCGACGGGAGAGCTTCCAGATCGCGGCGCTGGAGGCGACGAGGAAGACCGCGACGACGGCCGTGCCCCAGGAGCCGAAGCCGGTCACGTACTCGGCGAGCGCGCCCACCAGGGCGGCGGCCGGCAGGGTCAGGCCCCAGGCGACGAACATCCGGGTCGCGGTCGACCAGCGGACCACCCCGCCCTTGCGGCCCAGTCCCGCGCCCATCACCGAACCGGAGACCGAGTGCGTGGTGGACAGGGAGAAGCCGAGGTGCGAGGAGGCCAGGATGACCGTGGCCGCGCTGGTCTGGGCGGCGAAGCCCTGCTGCGGCTGGAGGTCGGTGAGGCCCTTGCCCATGGTGCGGATGATGCGCCAGCCGCCGAGGTAGGTGCCCAGCGCGATGGCCAGACCGGCGGAGAGGATGACCCACACCGGCGGGTCGGAATCGGGGGCGACGGCACCGCCGGCCACCAGCGCGAGGGTGATGATGCCCATCGTCTTCTGGGCGTCGTTGGTGCCGTGGGCGAGGGAGACCAGGCCGGCCGAGGCGATCTGGCCCGCGCGGTAGCCCTTCTCGGCCGCCTTGCCGTCGGCCTTCCTGCCCAGGGTGTAGGAGAGGCGGGTGGCGAGCATCGCCGCGACGCCCGCGACCAGCGGAGCCGCGATCGCCGGGATCAGGACCTTGGTGACGAGGACGTCACCGTGGACCGCGCCCATGCCCGCCGACGCGATGGTGGCGCCGATCAGTCCGCCCATGAGGGCGTGGGAGGAGCTGGAGGGGAGGCCCACCAGCCAGGTCAGCAGGTTCCAGAGGATCGCGCCGACCAGGGCGGCGAAGATGACCTCGGGACGTATGCCGGACTCGTCGACGAGTCCCTTGGAGATCGTGTTGGCGACCTCCACCGAGAGAAAGGCGCCCACAAGGTTGAGCGCGGCGGACATGGCCACCGCGACCTTGGGCTTGAGTGCACCGGTCGAGATGGTCGTGGCCATCGCGTTGGCGGTGTCGTGAAAACCATTCGTGAAATCGAACGCGAGAGCGGTAACCACCACAATCGCGAGGATCAGCGAGAAGTTTTCCATTTACCCAGGCAATCGTTCGAAGTCATTGGTCGGTTGACCGTAGGCAACCTGGGTGAACGGAAGATGAACTGAGGCGGTCACTGTGGTGTCCACATCAGGGGGTCGTCGCCGCATCCGGTGCGGCGACCCAAGCGCCCCTTGGTCACGCGCCCTTGGCGAACCTCGCGAGCCCCTCCGCGGAGCCGTTGAAGAGATTCTGGTCACCCGGAAGGCTGCCGCCGTCGGCGTACTGCCAGAAGGTCCACGACGCCCAGCCGGCGGGCAGTGCCCCGGTGTCCGACGGGTGGTAGCGGGCGATCCACAGCGCGTGGTCGGCGGCGAAGTCGGGGCTGCCGCCGGTGCACGTGTTCCACCAGTGCGTGGTCGTGTAGATCACCGGACGGCGGCCGGTGAGCCGGAGCACCTCGTCGCTGAAGGCCCTGATCCAGGCGACCGTCGCCGCCCTGCTCAGGCCGTAGCACCGGCGGTGCGCGTCGTACGGGTTGTATTCGATGTCGAGCGCGGGCGGCAGCGTTCCGCCGTCGGCGCTCCAGCCGCCCCCGTTGCGGACGAAGAACGCCGCCTGCGCCTTGCCCGGACCCTGGTCCGGCAGGGCGAAGTGGTAGGCGCCGCGGAGCAGGCCGACATCTCCGGCTCCGTCGTACTGCTGTGCGAAATACGGATTCCGGTAGCCGGTGGACTCGGTCGCCTTCACATAGACGAAACGGGCGCCGGCGGCCTTCGTCCGCGCCCAGTCGACGGTCCGCTGGTGGGACGAGACGTCGTGCCCCATCGGGCGCTCCGCCGCGGCGGCCGGCGGCCCGTCGAGCAGGGTGGCGAGCAGGGCGCCCGCCGCGGCGAGCGCCACGGCGCAGGCCGACCGGGTGCGGGTGCGGGTGCGGGTGTGGCGGTGGTGGCGGCGGTGGGGTGAGGAGTGATCGCGGGCCATGCTTCCCCCCGGAACGGCGGCGTGCACGAAACGCCCCAGAGGCTAGGGGAAGATCCCTGGACATTCGGGTATGCGCGCCGATCTCCGGCCAATCACCGCAACGGGGTGATGTATGCCGATATGCGGTCTTTCGGAGTCTCGGCTTCCGCCCTACAGTGCCCGCGTGCCGCGACGGCCCGCGGCTGCCCCTGGCAGGATCGGGGCATGGCTGAGCAGCGGCGTGAGCGACGGGAGTCCCGGGACGCGCGGGACGGCGCACCGGACGGGGAGGCCTCGCGGGGGAGGAGTGCGCTCCCCGAGGAGGCGAGCGCCTGGACGGCCCTCGTGGCGACGGCCCGCCGCACCGTCTTCGACGGCCTGGTCGTCGGCACCTCCGGCAATGTCTCCGTCCGCGTCGGCGACACCGTGCTGGTCACCCCTTCGGGCGTGCCCTACGACCGCCTCGGCCCGGACGACATCACCGGCGTCGACCTCACCGGCCGGCAGGTGCTCGGCACGCTCGTCCCGACGAGCGAGCTGCCCATGCACCTCGCCGTCCACGCCACCACCGACGCCCTCGCCGTCGTCCACACCCACGCCGTCCACGCCACCGCCGTCTCGACCCTCGTGGACGAACTCCCGTCCGTCCACTACATGACGGGCGCCCTCGGCGGCCCCGTCCGGGTTGCCCCCTATGCGCCGTACGGCACCCAGGAGTTGGCCGAGAACATGCTCCGCGCCCTCGCCGGCCGGACCGGCTGCCTCCTTCGCAACCACGGCACCCTCACCTACGGCACCACCCTCGACCAGGCGTACGACCGCACCGCCCAACTGGAGTGGATGTGCAGCCTGTGGCTCAAGGCATCCTCCGTACCCGGCCGGAACCCGACCCTCCTGACGGAGGAACAGATCGCCGACGCGGGGGAGCGGCTGCGCGGCTACGGCCAGCGCCGCTGACCCCCCCCGCGGCAAAGCCGCCCGCCCCCTCCCGCCGCGCCCGCCCCTCCCGCCGCCCGCCGCTCCCCGCCCACCGCTGCCGCCCCCACTGGCCGACGACGGGGATGGCCAGGAGACTGGACGCGTGCGCACTGTCACCGCGGCGGCCGCCGCCGTCACCGCAGCCCTGGCCGCCGGCGCCGCGAGTGTCGCCGCCGGCCGGTTCGCCAGCGACGCCGCGCTCAAGGCGCCGCCCGGCCGTCCCCTGCCCACCGAACCCCGGCTCACCGTGCACGCCACGGCCGCCGGCCAGGTCGTCCTCACCCGCCATCTGGCCGCCCTGCGCCCCGGTACCTACGGCCTCTCCGGCGACGGCTCCCACGCGGTCGTCGGCCCCGTCCTGGCCAACGCCGTGCACTCCGCCGACACCGTCGTACGCCGACTGGAACGCGTCACGCACGGCACCCTGAGCCCCGGCGACGCCGTGTGGCTCACCCCGAACCTCTACGTCGGCAACCCGAGCGGCACCCTCGGCCTGGACCACGCCGACATCGACGTGCCCGGCGAGCTGGGCTCGCTGCCTGCCTGGTTCGTGCCGGGAGCCCGCCGCACCTGGGTGATCGCGGTGCACGGCCTGGGCACCACCCGGGAGCACGTCCTGAACCTCCTGGGCTTCCTGCACCGCCGCCGCTTCCCGGTGCTCGCCCTCTCCTACCGGGGCGACCTCGGCGCGCCCCGCCCCCCGGACGGCCTGAACCACCTCGGCCAGACCGAGTGGCGCGACCTGGACGCGGCGATGCGCTACGCCGTCCGCTACGGCGCCGAACGCGTCATCCTGCTCGGCTGGTCCACCGGCGCCGCGATGGCCCTGCGGGCGGCCGCCCACTCCGGCCTGCGCGACCTGGTCTCCGGGCTCGTCCTGGACTCCCCGGTGCTGGACTGGCAGGCCACCCTGCGGGCCCTGGCCGCCGCCCGGCACACCCCGGGCGCGCTGCTGCCGCTCGCCGTGCGCGCCGCGCAGGGCCGCACCGGGCTGCACGACGGACCCGGCGGATCCGCCGGCCACGGCGACGGGGCCGCCGACCCGGCCGTCGGTCTGAAGGTGCCGACGCTGGTCTTCCACGGCCCCGACGACACCGTGGCCCCCTGGGAGGCCTCCCGCAGGCTCGCCGACCGCCTCCCCGGCCTCGTCGCCCTGCACACCGTCGCCCGGGCCCCGCACGCCGCGATGTGGAACGCCGACCCGGCGGACTACGAAGAGACCCTGCGCCGATTCCTGACCCCCCTGAGCTGACCGACGCCCCTCCGGGCCGACCTGCGCCGACCCGGCGGGCCGAGCGCCCGCGGAACCGCTCCCAGAGGTTCCGTTTAAGGCCGTACCACTGGCCTGAACACGCCTCTGCACCCCTCCCCGCATCCTGTGCGTTGGCCAGTCCCGTAGCCCGCCGTGACATTCCGTTTGGGTTTTCGGACCGTCAACCGGAAGACTGCACCCGTGACGTCCCGTATCCCGCGCGACTCCAGGCTTCGACTCGTCCGCCCGCGACCCCTGGCCTCCGCCCCCACAGCTGTGAACCAGCGGCGCCCGCGCCGCCCCGCGCCCCGCCCCCCGGAGGGCACCCCGGCCCCGGCGGAGCTGGCCAGAATGGCACGCTCAGGTCTGGCCGCCGCAGCCCGTGTCGCCCGCTGGGCCGACAGCGCCCTCGGCCCCGGCCGTGACGCCGCGACCGCCGACGGCAAGGCCACCCTGTCCGACCCGTCCGCCGAACGCGCGGCCGCCGATCTGGGCCTGACCCCGGATCAGGTCCGCCACGACTGGGACATCGCCCGCCTCGCCGGCCTCATCGAGGTGCACGGCGACAGCGCCCGCCCCGGCTGGCGGCTGCGCGCCTGGAACCGCGACGACAGCGCCGTGCTGCGCGGCTGGGTCGCCCTCTTCGACGCCTGGTCGCTCGCCACCCCGGAACCCGCCGAGGAGGAGGCCGCCGCCGTCGCCGAGGTCGTCTCGGCCATGCCGCAGGTGCTCTCCTTCCTCCAGCTGTCCGCCGGGCCCGTCCCCGTGGACCAGCTCCTCGACCTGCTGCGCCAGCGCGTCACCGAGCTGCGCACCGAGCGCTGCGAGGTCCCCTACGCGGCCGACGCGGCGAGCCCCACCGCCCTGGTGCCCACCGCCGACGCCGACCCGGCGGAGCCCGCCCGGGACGCCGAGCTCGCCCCGCTGCTCGACTGGGCTCTGCACGCCCTCGCCTCGGTGGGCGCGCTCACCTGCGGCGCCGGCCAGGCCACCCTCACCCCGCTCGGCAGCTGGGCGGTCTGGGTCAAGCTGGAGCAGATCTGCGTCGCCGCGCAGAGCCCCGCGGGCAACATCGAGCAGGCCGCCGAGGACATGCTGCGCGGCTGCGCCCAGCTCCGCCCCAACGCGGCCCGCTCCGAGTACCGCGCCTGGCTCGCCGCCCGCACCGTCGGCGGCGCCGTCACCGAACTGCTGGTCGCCTCCCGCGGCGAGGACGCCCTGCTGCGCGGCCTGGCCTTCGAGGCGCTGCGCGTCGTCGGCGCCCCCGCCGAGCCCGACGTCCGCGCGGTCGTCGACGAGCCCGCCCTGCGGCCGTATGCGCTGCTGTGGCTGGCGGAGCACGACGGGGTGGACCCCGAGGACGCGCACGAGGTGCTCACCCGCGAGGAGGCCACCTGGCTGTGGGTCGACACCGCCGCCGCCGTCGCCGACCACGGTGAGGCCCCGATGCTGGTGCGGCACCTGGAGTCCGCGCTGCAGCCGACCGTGCCCGCCCTGCTGGACGAGGTGCGGGCCGTGGGACACCCGCGCACCGTGCAGGTGCTGGTGGCGCTCGCCGCCGCGCACCCCGACCCGGCGCTGGCCAAGGCCGTCCGCCGGGCCGCCTTCCAGGTGCACACCGGCGGCAGCTGAGCCGCGGCCCCGGGGCCGTCAGCCCTGTATGTCGGGCGTGTACGTGCCGAAGCTCCAGATGTTGCCCTCGACGTCCCGGGCCATGTAGTCCCGGGAGCCGTACTCCTGGTCCGTCGGGGGCATCAGGATCTCCGCGCCGTGCTCCACGGCCCTGCGGTGGTGGGCGTCCACGTCGTCCACTACGACGTAGACGCCCGTGGGGCCCGCGCCCTTCATCGCCGTGTCGAAGACGCCGCCGCGGCCCTTCGAGCCCAGCATCACCGCGCCGTTGCCCTGGACCAGCTCGGCGTGCATCACCACGCCGTCCTCGCCCTCGTACACGGACAGCTCGGTGAACCCGAAGGCCTCCGTGAGCTGCCGGATCGCGGCCTTCGCGTCGGTGTACAGGACCGACGGATAGACGCTCGGGCGTGTGCCGTTCGTTACTGCCATGCCGATCACTCCCCTTGTGATCACCCTTGATCACCGCCGGAAATGTCATCCGCCGCCCAGTCTGGCAGCCACCACTGACAACGCCCCGGCGGAGCGGGAAGCGCGGTGATCGAACACGCGAACGCAGAAAACTGCTTGCACGGTCCCGTTAGACTGGCCTCATGGCCATTCTCCTCGCGCATTAGACGGCGGGAACGTCCTCAGCCGCCCATACCGCCATCGACCCCGCACAGGAGTCTGACCGTGATCTCCGCCTCCGGCATCGAGCTGCGCGCCGGTGCCCGCGTCCTCATCGAGAACGCCTCCTTCCGCATCGCCAAGGGTGACCGCATCGGTCTCGTCGGACGCAACGGCGCCGGCAAGACCACCCTGACCAAGGTCCTGGCCGGCGAGGGCATCCCCGCCGGCGGACAGGTCACCCGCTCCGGTGAGGTCGGCTACCTCCCGCAGGACCCCCGCACCGGAGACCTCGACGTCCTCGCCCGCGACCGCATCCTCTCCGCCCGCGGCCTTGACGCCCTGATCCGCAAGATGCGCGAGAACGAGCAGCGGATCGCGAACGGCACCGGCGCCACCCGTGACAAGGCCATGCGCCAGTACGAGCGCCAGGAGACGGAGTTCCTCACCAAGGGCGGGTACGCCGCCGAGGCCGAGGCCGCCACCATCGCCGCCGCGCTCAACCTGCCCGACCGGGTGCTCGGCCAGCCCCTGCACACGCTCTCCGGCGGTCAGCGCCGCCGCGTGGAACTGGCTCGCATCCTGTTCTCCGACGCCGACACCCTGCTGCTCGACGAGCCGACCAACCACCTGGACGCCGACTCGATCGTCTGGCTGCGCGACTACCTCAAGACGTACCGCGGCGGCTTCATCGTCATCAGCCACGACGTCGACCTGGTCGAGACGGTCGTCAACAAGGTGTTCTACCTGGACGCCAACCGCTCCCAGATCGACGTCTACAACATGGGCTGGAAGCTCTACCAGCAGCAGCGCGAGTCCGACGAGAAGCGCCGCAAGCGCGAGCGGCAGAACGCCGAGAAGAAGGCCGCCGCGCTGCACTCGCAGGCCGACAAGATGCGCGCGAAGGCCACCAAGACGGTCGCCGCGCAGAACATGGCCCGCCGTGCCGACAAACTGCTCTCCGGCCTGGAGGCGGTTCGCCAGTCCGACAAGGTCGCCAAGCTCCGTTTCCCCGAGCCCGCGCCCTGCGGCAGGACGCCCCTGATGGCCGAGGGCCTGTCGAAGTCCTACGGCTCGCTGGAGATCTTCACCGACGTCGACCTGGCCATCGACAAGGGCTCCCGGGTCGTCATCCTCGGCCTGAACGGCGCCGGCAAGACGACCCTGCTGCGTCTGCTGGGCGGTGTGGAGACGCCCGACACCGGCGAGGTCGTCCCCGGCCACGGCCTCAAGCTCGGCTACTACGCCCAGGAGCACGAGACCCTCGACCCCGAGCGCTCGGTGCTGGAGAACATGCGCTCCGCCAACCCCGACCTGGACCTGGTCGAGGTCCGCAAGACGCTCGGCTCGTTCCTGTTCTCCGGCGACGACGTCGACAAGCCGGCCGGTGTCCTGTCCGGCGGTGAGAAGACCCGGCTGGCCCTGGCGACCCTCGTGGTCTCCTCGGCGAACGTCCTGCTGCTCGACGAGCCCACCAACAACCTCGACCCCGCCAGCCGCGAGGAGATCCTCGGCGCGCTGCGCACCTACAAGGGCGCGGTCGTCCTCGTCACCCACGACGAGGGTGCCGTGGAGGCGCTCCAGCCCGAGCGGATCATCCTGCTGCCCGACGGTGTCGAGGACCTGTGGGGAGCCGACTACGCGGATCTCGTCGCCCTGGCGTGATCGAATGCGTGATCCACGGCGTATGGATCATTCGGCTTACCGGTGATCCATCATCTGTGTGAGATCTCCTCGTATCGAGGTGTGTCCTACATCGATTTCACGGCCGATCCCTTTGTCGACAAGGGGTCGGCCGTTGCGCGTCTCTGACCTGCCATTTCGCGGAACAACCCGTTCGGCCGTACGAACGCCACCCGGTGGAATCACAGGTTCCACTTGTGGGGACGCGCTCCTGTCGTCAAAACCCTGTCGCACGGACCTTGCCGAATGGGTGGCCATCACGCGCCGGAGGGGTGATCATGAGGGGACCAGAGCGCACTTCCCATGAGGAGGCACGGGTGGCCGAGACTCTGAAGAAGGGCAGCCGGGTGACCGGCGCCGCGCGCGACAAGCTCGCGGCAGACCTGAAGAAGAAGTACGACTCCGGTGCGAGCATCCGGGCGCTGGCCGAGGAGACCGGCCGCTCGTATGGCTTTGTGCATCGGATGCTCAGCGAGTCGGGCGTCACGCTTCGTGGGCGTGGCGGAGCGACCCGGGGCAAGAAGGCCGCCTCGTCCTGATCGGGCGGCCCACCGGCTTCGATGGTGGCCACCCGGTCGGTTCTCCGATCGGCCGGGTGGTTACTGTGCAGTCACTTAGCTGTTCATCCAGCTGTTCATCTGGCTTGATCGCTGACTGACCGCACACATCGGAGGCGCCCCATGGCCACGCCCGCCCAGGAACTCGTTCCCCTGCTCGACAAGGACGGCGTACGGCTCACCGTCGACGACGCACTCGCCACGGTGACGCTGACCAACCCGGCCAAGCGCAACGCGCAGAGCCCCGCGATGTGGCGGGCGCTGGCCGAGGCCGGACAGCTGCTGCCGGGCTCCGTCCGCGTGGTCGTGCTGCGCGGCGAGGGCAAGTCCTTCTCCGCCGGCCTCGACCGGCAGATGTTCACGCCCGAAGGGATCGAGGGCGAACCGTCCTTCATCGACCTCGCGCGCAGTGGCGACGCCGAACTCGACGCCGCCATCGCCGGGTTCCAGGAGGGCTTCACCTGGTGGCGGCGGAGTGACGTCGTGTCCATCGCCGCCGTCCAGGGCCACGCCATCGGCGCGGGCTTCCAGCTCGCCCTCGCGTGTGACGTCCGCGTCGTCGCCGACGACGTGCAGTTCGCCATGCGCGAGACCAGCCTCGGACTCGTCCCCGACCTCACCGGCACGCATCCCCTCGTCTCGCTCGTCGGCTACGGCCGCGCGGCCGAGATCTGCCTGACCGGGCGGTCCGTCGGGGCCGAGGAGGCGGTCGTCTCCGGGCTGGCCAACATCGCCGTTCCGGCGGCGGAACTCGACGCCGCGGCGACGGACCTCGCCTCGGCGATCCTGGCCGCGCCCCGGGACGCCGTCATCGAGACCAAGGCACTGCTGCGCGGTGCGACGGGCCGTGACTACGACGGCCAGCGTGCCGCCGAGCGGGCCGCGCAGGCACGACGACTGCGGGACCTGGCCGGCCTCGGCGAATGAGCCGTGCCCGCGGCGGGCGCCCGGCCCGGCGCGGCGGCGCGCCCGGTCAGCCCACCGCCGTGACCACCACCGCCACCGTCGGGTGATCCGGCAGGGCGTTCCCCACCGCCGTCCGGACCTCCCGGGTCACATCCAGGGCCCGGAGGTCCCTGGCGACGGCGATCTCCACGCGCGCGTGCCGGCGCGGCAGGGCGGTCGCGTCCCCGGCGGGTTCCGCCAGCTGCACCGCCCGGCCCAGTACGCCCGTCAGGGCCGTCACCCCCGGCACGGACCGGGCCGCCCGCGCGGCCCGCTCCTCGTCGCCGCTCCGTTCGCGCCCGGCCGGCGGTATGTCCGGGGGCGGTGCCGGTTCGGGTTCGGGAGTCTCGTCCAGCAGGGCCGTGATCCGCAGATCCACCTCCGCCACCACCAGGCCCAGCCGCCCGGCGGCGGCCCGCGCCAGAGCCTCCCGCACCCGGGCCGCCACCGCCGGCAGAGGCTCCGTCGCCACCGCCGCGAAGTCCGCCGTCAGCCGCAACGGCCCCGGCGGCAGCCCGCTCGGCGGCCGCGGTACGACGGACTCGACCGACTCGTCGGCGTTCTCCGGATCCGCCGGGGCGAGCCGCAGCCCGCCCGGCCGTACCCCCGGCACCTCCCGCACCGCCTCCCGCAGCACCGCCCGGGCCGCGGTCTCCGCGATCCACGCGCCGTCCCGCGGCCCTCCCAGGGGGAGCAGTCTCCCCAGCTCCAGCTGGTGCCGTACCGCACTCGTCCACCCGTCCATTCCTCCAGCCTGCCGTATCGGCGGGGCGCGGGAGGGCAACCGCGCTTACCGTGGTCGAAGGGACGACGACCGAGAAGGACGTGCGGCCATGACTGAGGCAACGGAGCAGGCCCGGGCGCAGACCGAAGGCGGGACGGAGGGTGTGTCGACCCGCAAGGCCACCAGGCGCGGCGGTGGGGACCCGGGAACCCGCGGGCGGACCACCATCGCCGACGGGGTCGTGGAGAAGATCGCGGGGCTCGCGGCCCGGGACGTCCTCGGCGTCCACGCCATGGGCAGCGGCGTCAGCCGCACCTTCGGGGCCGTACGGGACCGGGTGCCCGGGACCTCCAAGTCGGTGACCCGTGGTGTGAAGGCCGAGGTCGGCGAGGTGCAGACCGCGCTCGACCTGGAGATCGTCGTCGACTACGGCGTCTCCATCTCCGACGTGGCGCGGGATGTGCGGGAGAACGTGATCACGGCCGTGGAGCGGATGACCGGACTCCAGGTCGTCGAGGTCAACATCGCGGTGAGCGACGTGAAGCTGCCCGATGAAGAGGACGAGGAGCCGGAACCCCGGATCCAGTGACGCACCGTCCGACGATCGGAGGAACGCAGCATGAGCATGGCCGTGGTCGGCATGATCGCCGGCATGGCACTGGGCTTCGCCGGGTACTTCGGCGGGTTCGGGGCCTTCCTGCTGGTGGCGGCGCTGGGCGCCATCGGGTTCGTCGTCGGCCGGTTCCTGGAGGGGGACCTGGAGATCGGCGACTTCTTCCGCACCCGTGACGACCGGCGCAGGTGACGCCGGTGAGCGAGGGCGCGGACGCCGTCGTCGGACGCCCCGCCGTCGTCCCGCCCCGTGAACGCGGGGCGACCCGGATCGCCGACCGGGTCGTCTCGAAGGTCGCCGCGCAGGCCGCCCATGAGGCGGTCGGCCCGCTGCCGCCCGACGTGACCCGCCCGCACGCCACCGTCGTGGTCCACCACGGCGCCGCGCATGTCCGGGTCCACCTCGAACTGGACTATCCCACCGATATCGGCACCCGTTGCCGCGCGGTGCGTCGACATGTCACCGAGCGGGTAGGCGCGTTGGTGGGAATGGAGGTCCCGGAGGTCGCCGTGCAGGTCGAACGGCTGCACCGGACGGCGGCCCACGGCGAGGCACACGGGAGGACGCGATGAGCGAGCCCCGGGGCTCGGAGAGCACACTGCCCGTCCTGGAGAAATCGGCGCAGAACGAGGCGGACGACGCCACGGAAGGGGCGGCGCCGAACACGCCCGCGCATCCGGGGGAGGAACCGCCCGCCGCCCACGGCCTCGGCGGCGGCCGGCGGTTCTGGTCCGCGCGCCGCGTCCCGGCGGGCATCGTCGCGGCGGTGCTGCTCGTGATCGCGGGCGCCTTCCTGTACGACGTCGTCGCGGTCCGCGCCGACCGCACCGCGTCGGCCTGGCGGCGCGGCCTGGCCCGGGAGCTCGCCGAACGCCCCCTCGACGACACCTGGGTGCTGGTCGGCGCCGGCGTCGCGGCCGCCCTCGGCCTCTGGCTGATCGTGCTGGCCGCCACCCCGGGCCTGCGGGCCGTCCTGCCGATGCGGCGCACCCACCCCGACGTCCGCGCCGGCCTCCACCGGGACGCCGCCGCACTGGTGCTGCGCGACCGCGCCATGGAGGTCGCCGGTGTGCAGTCGGTCCGGGTACGCACCGGTCGGCGCCGGGCCGATGTCCGCGCGCTCTCCCACTTCCGTGACCTGGACGACGTCCGCACCGACCTGGACACCGTCCTCACCGAGGCCGTCCGCGGCCTGGGCCTGACCCACCCGCTCGCCCTGTCGGTGCACGTGCGGCGGCCCGGGAAGAAGAGGTGAGGGCCGTGCAGCTCAGGACCGTCAACCGGGTGCTGCTGGGGGTCGTCGGGCTGGTGCTGCTCGCCGTCGGCGGCGCGGTCCTCGCCGTGGGACTGGGCGTGTCCCCGCCGTCCTGGTGGATCCACGACGGCCCCCACGACGTCCTGCTCAGCACCGCCGAACGCACCCGTTGGCGCACCGAGACCTGGTGGTGGCCGACGGTCATCGCCGTCCTGGCGCTGCTGGTGCTGCTGGCCCTGTGGTGGCTCACGGCGGTGCTGCGCCGCCGCCGGCTCGGCGAGGTCCTGGTCGACACCGGCGACGGCGCGGGCGCCCTGCTGCGGGGCCGGGCCCTGGAGGGTGTCCTGACGGGCGAGGCGGCCGACCTGGAGGGCGTGGCCCACGCGCACGTCCATCTGACCGGCCGCAGGGACGCCCCGCGGACGCGTGTGCGCCTCCGGCTGGAGCCGCACGTGGACCCCGGCACGGCCCTGCACCAGCTGACGGCACAGGCCCTGGCCCACGCGCGGGACTCGGCGGCCCTCCCGGCGCTCCCGGCCGAGGTACGGCTGCGGGCGGCCAAGCACAAGGCGGAAAGGGTGAGCTGAGAGAACCCGCGCCCCGCGCCCGGCGACCCTTGTCGGAACCCGTGTCTCGGAACCCGTGTCTCGGAATCCGTGTCTCAGAACCCGTGCCGCATTCCGCCGTCGACCGGCACCATCAGGCCCGTCAGATAGGAGGCGGCGGGCGACAGCAGGAACGCGGCGGTCCGCCCGAACTCGTCCGCGGTCCCGTACCGCCGCAGCGGGATCCGGGACTCGTTCGCGGCCCGGGTGGCCTCCGGGTCGGCGGACATCGCGTCCAGCTCCCGCACGCGATCCGTGTCGATCCGTGCCGGAAGCAGCCCGACCACCCGGATCCCCCGCGGCCCCAACTCGTCCGCCAGCGACTTCGCGAAGCCCGCGAGACCCGGCCGCAGCCCGTTGGAGATCGTCAGTCCGGGAATTGGCTCATGCACCGACCCGGACAGCACGAAACCGATCACACCGCCGGCGTCCAGCTCGGCCGCGGCGGCCCGCGCCAGACGGACCGCCCCGAGGAACACCGACTCGAACGCGGCCTGCCACTGCTCGTCCGTGTTGTCCGCGACGAACCCGGGCGGCGGCCCGCCCACACTCACCAGCACCCCGTCGAACCCGCCGAAGGCCTCCCGCGCGGCGGCGATCAGCCGTGCCGCCGCCGCGGGGTCGGCGTTGTCGACGGCGACGCCGACCGCGTTCGGCCCCAGCGCGGCCGCCGCGTCGGCGACCCGCTGCTCGTCCCGTCCGGTCAGCACGACCCGCGCGCCGTCCGCGACCAGCTCGCGCGCGGCGGCGTTGCCGAGGCCGCGGGTCGCTCCGGTGACGACGTACACCCGGTCCTTCAGTCCAAGATCCATGGCCCCTATCCTGCCTCCTCGCCGCCGAACAGGGCGAGGGCGGTGTTCACCAGGCCGATGTGGCTGAAAGCCTGCGGGAAGTTGCCGAGGTGGCGGCCGGCGGCGGGGTCGTACTCCTCCGGCAGCAGGCCCACGTCGTTGGCCAGGCCCACCAGCCGCTCGAACAGCTCCCGCGCCTCCTTCGTACGGCCCGTCAGGTGCAGGGCGTCGGCGAGCCAGAACGAGCAGGCGAGGAAGGTGCCCTCGTCGCCCGGCAGGCCGTCGACGGGCGTGCCGTCGGTGCTGTACCGGCGCACCAGACCCCGGTGGCCCAGCTCGGCGCCGATCGCGTCGACCGTGCCGACGACCCGCGGGTCGTCCGGCGGCAGGAAGCCGACGCGCGGGATGAGCAGCAGGGAGGCGTCCAGTTCGAGCGAACCGTAGGACTGGGTGAAGGTGTTGCGCCGCCGGTCGAAGCCCTTCTCGCACACCTCCAGGTGCACCTCGTCGCGCAGCGCCCGCCATCCGGCCAGGTCCCCGGCCAGTTCCGGGTTCTCCTCCAGGGCGCGTACGGCCCGGTCGGCGGCCACCCACACCATCACCTTGGAGTGGACGAACTGGCGCCGGCCGCCGCGCACCTCCCACAGCCCCTCGTCCGGCTCCCGCCAGTTCCCGGCCAGCCACTTCATCAGCGCGCACTGCACCGCCCAGGCGTGCGGTGTGGCCGGCAGACCCGAGCGGCGGCCCAGCGACAGACTGTCCATGACCTCGCCGTAGACGTCCAGCTGGAGCTGGTTCACGGCCTCGTTGCCGATGCGTACGGGCACGGAGTCGGCGTGTCCGGCCAGCCAGGACAGTTCGAACTCGGGCAGCCGGCGTTCGCCCGCCAGCCCGTACATGATCTGGAGGTCGGCGGGGTCGCCGGCCACGGCGCGCAGCAGCCAGTCCCGCCAGTCCCGAGCCTCCTCCTGGTAGCCCGCGGCCAGCAGGGCGTTCAGGGCGAGGGTGGCGTCGCGCAGCCAGCAGTAGCGGTAGTCCCAGTTGCGCACCCCGCCCGGCTCCTCGGGCAGGGAGGTGGTGGGGGCGGCGACGATTCCGCCGGTGGGCCGGTAGGTGAGGGCCTTGAGGGTGATCAGGGAGCGCACGACGGTGTCCCGGTGGGGGCCGTCGTAGCGGCACCGCGCGGCCCACGCCTGCCAGTCCTCGACGCTGACGCGCAGGGCCTCGCGCGGGTCGACGAGGGGCGGGCGGGGTTCGTGCGAGGGGTGCCAGGTGAGCACGAACGCGACCGACTCGCCCGGGCCGACGGTGAACTCCGAGTGGGTCGCGAAGTCCTCGCCCCAGGTCCGCACGGGCGGTTCGCTGCGCAGCCAGACGGCGTCCGGTCCGGCGACGGCCACCCGGTGGCCGTCGGACCGGCGCATCCAGGGGACGACCGAGCCGTAGTCGAAGCGCAGCCGCAGCCGGCTGTGCATCGTGACCCGGCCGCGCAGTCCCTCGACGACGCGTACGACGTCGGGGGCGCGGTCGCGCTGCGGCATCAGGTCGGTGACCCGGACCGCTCCCTCGGGGGTCTCCCACTCCGTGTCCAGCACGAGGGTGTCGGGGCGGTAGGCGCGCCGGGTGCAGGGGCCGTCGACGCCCTTGGGAGCGATGCGCCAGTGGCCGTTCTCCTCGTCGCCGAGGAGGCGGGCGAAGCAGGCGGCGGAGTCGAAGCGGGGCAGGCAGAGCCAGTCGACGGAGCCGTCCGTGCCGACCAGGGCGGCGGTCTGTTCGTCGCCGATGAGCGCGTAGTCCTCGATGCGGGGGTGCACGGGGTTGCGGGTTCCCGCCGGAGGCCCGGGGCAATCAGGGTGGGGCCGGGCGGGTGACGGCGCACCCGCGGGCCGCGTGACCGCCTCGGGAGCCGCCCGCGTCCCACCGGCGGGGGCGCGCTCACACCGGAGCCGGTGCCTCTTCCCTGCGGTCCTGCGCGACGGCCGCCGCCGCACGGTCCCGGCGTTCGCGGCGGACCAGGACGAACCAGCCCACGGGGACGCCCGCGGCGAACAGCCACCACTGGATGGCGTAGGCGTAGTTCAGCGCGGCGTCCTCGTCGCCGGGGGTGCCGATCGGCTCGGGGGTGTCGCCCTTCGGCTCGGGCGCGGTCTGCGCGATGTAGCCGCCGAGCACCTCGGCACCGAGACGCTCGGCCTCCCGCTCGCTGTTGATCAGCATGATCTGCCGGTCCGGCAGCCCCTGGAGGTTCTTGATGCCGCTCGCCGCGGTCGTCTCGTCCGGCATCAGCCGGCCGGTGACGGTGACCTTCCCGGCGGGCGGCGCGGGGATCTTCGGGAACGCGGTCTGGCTCGGGCCGTCCGCCGGGATCCAGCCGCGGTTGACCATCAGCACCTTGCCGTCCGTCAGCACCAACGGGGTCAGGACGTGGAAGCCGACCTCCTCGTCGGAGTTGACCCGGCGCCGGACGACGACCTCGTGCGCGGTGTCGAAGGTGCCCGTCGCCGTGACGCGCCGGTACCGCTCGTCGCGGCTGACGGTGTGTCCCGGGGACGTCATCCGCTCCACGGGTACCGGCGTCGCGTGCAGCGCGTCGGAGACGAGCTGGTTGCGCGCGGTGCGCTCCTCGTAGCGGTGCATCTGCCAGAAGCCCAGCCGGATCATCGTGGGGATCAGGAGGAGGGCGACCAGCGTGAGGATCACCCACTGCCGGGACAACAGGAAGCGGTACACCCCACGACCGTACCTCCCGGCCGCGGGGCGCTCTCAGCGGGGTACCGGCAGGGGGACACCGGCGGGGGACTCAGACGCGGTCGACGATGCCCGCCCTCCCTTCCGCCCGCGCGCAGTGGGCGCCGCAGTACCAGTGGCCCTCGACCTCGACGCCCTGGCCGATGATCTGGACCCGGCAGTGCTCGCAGATCGGGGCCATGCGATGGATCGCACAGGAGAAGCAGTCGAAGACGTGCACCGCGCCCTGCGCGTGCACCTCGAAGGTCATTCCGTAGTCATTGCCGCATACTTCGCATCTCGCCATGCGCCACAGGGTGAGCCGTCGCCCCGCGCGCGGGCGAGCGGGGCGTGGGCGAGTCGCGCGGCAATCACCCGGACGTACGGGTCACCCGGCGGCGGACGCGGCGTCCCCCGCCGGGAGCGGGCCGTCCTCCGCCGGGCGCGCGCTCTCTCCCGCCGCGGGCGCCGTGTCTCCCGCCGCGGGCTCGACGTCTCGCAGCAACTGCCCGAACGCCGCCTCGTCGACCACCGGCGTCCCGAACTGGCGGGCCTTCAGCACCTTCGAGGTGGCCGAGTCGGGGTCGTTGGTGACCAGCAGACTGGTCAGCCGGGACAGGCTCGTCGCCACATGCAGGCCCGCCTCGGTCGCCCGGTCCTCCAGCAGTTCGCGGTCGACGGACGTGTCACCGGAGAAGGCGACCCGCATGCCCTGTTTGAGCCTTTTGCCGTCTTCGTACCGCCCCGGGTTGGGATATGGGCACGCGGGCCGCTTGCGGGACGCCCGCCAACTGGTCGGCCGGTACCCGCCGCCGTACCCCCCGTACCCGCCCCGGCCGCCGGCCTGCTGCCCGATCCGGGGCGCCGGCCGGTCGTGCCACTCGGTCAGCGGCCGGCACTCGTGCAGCGGCAGCCGGACCCCGCCCGCCGCCGCGGCCCGCAGACTCGGCCGGAACGCCTCCGCGAGCACACGCGCGTCGTCCAGCGCATGGTGCGCCCGCTGCTGGACGACGCCGAAGTGGGCCGCCAGCGACTCCAGCTTGTGGTTGGGCAGCGGCAGCCGCAGCTCCTTGGAGAGCGCGATGGTGCACAGCCGCTGGCGCACCGGGGCCTCGCGCTCCGCGCGCGCGTACTCCCGCGCGATCATCTGCCAGTCGAAGACCGCGTTGTGCGCGACGAGCACCCGGCCCGCGAGCCGCTCCGCGAACTCCTCGGCCACCTCCCCGAACAGGGGGGCGCCCTCCAGTACGTCGCTCGTCAGACCGTGGATCCACACCGGGCCCGGGTCGCGCTCCGGGTTGACCAGCGTGTACCAGTGGTCCTCGACCTCGCCGCGCGCGTCCAGCCGGTAGACGGCGGCGGAGATGATCCGGTCGTCCCGGGCCAGGCCGGTGGTCTCCACGTCGACGACCGCGTACCCCTGCGGATACGCCGCCGGCCACTCCGTGGCGGAGGACGCTGTGGTCGTACGGTCTTCGAGCATGGTCAATGAGGATACGGGGCCGCACTGACACCCCGTCGCACACGCCCCGGGGAAGGGCACGCCGGAAGACCGGTGAGACGTACGGGAGTTCGCGTCAGGGCGCGTGTGTGTACGAATGAAAGACACGCGCGCGTGCACGTGCGTGTACCAGACGGTCAGCCCCGAGCGGCCACCAGGTCCCCCGCGGCCAGGGCCCTGAGCGCACGCGCGCGTGCCGCGAACGCGGTGTCCGGCTCACCGGTGCTTCGCCGGTAGCGCCACAGCGCGTCGGGGGCGCCCGGCCGGGGCGCGCGCCGTACCACCGCGACCTCGCCGCGGGGTGCGACGCTCCGTCGTGTGACGGAACACGAGAGGGATCACGAGGGGGATCGCAAGGGGGATCACGAGGGGGGACCCGACCCGGTGCCCGGCCACGGCGAGGCGCACGGGGGCACCCTCGGGTCCCGCCTGAACTGGCTGCGGGCCGCCGTCCTCGGCGCCAACGACGGCATCGTCTCCACCGCGGGCCTCGTCGTCGGCGTGGCGGGCGCGACGGCCGACCGTTCGGCGCTGCTGACGGCCGGCCTGGCCGGTCTGCTGGCCGGGTCGATGTCCATGGCGGCGGGGGAGTACGTCTCCGTGTCGACCCAGCGCGACTCCGAGAAGGCCGCGATCGCGCAGGAGCGGCGGGAACTGCGTGAGCAGCCGGAGGCCGAACTCGAGGAACTGACCGGGCTGCTGGAGGAGCGGGGCCTCACCCGCGAGGTGGCCCGCGAGGCCGCCGTCCAGCTCACGGAGCGCGACGCACTGAGGGCCCACGCGCGCGTGGAGCTGGGCATCGACCCCGACGACCTCACCAACCCCTGGCACGCGGCCTGGGCGAGCTTCCTCGCGTTCACGGCGGGTGCCCTGCTGCCGCTCCTCGCGATCGTCCTTCCCCCGTCCGGCCTGCGCCTGCCCGTGACCGTCGTCTCGGTCCTGCTCGCCCTGGCCTGCACCGGCTGGAGCAGCGCCCGCCTGGGCGCGGCGGCCCCGGGACGAGCGGTGCTGCGGAACGTGGCGGGCGGCGCACTGGCGATGGGGGTGACGTACGGGGTGGGGGTGCTGTTGGGGGCGGCGGGGGTGTGAGGTGCGGGTCAGGAGGAGATGCGTTTCAGGCGGTCCGCAGGGAGGAGCTCGGCGCCGCGCAGGTCCAGGTCGGACGTGACATGGACCGTGAGGGTCTCGTGGTCGGCCAGTGGCGTCAGGTCGATCGTTCCACGGCAGCGGGCGATCTTGAGGGTGCGCAGGTTCGGCAGCTCCTTCAGGGGGTCGAGGCCGGTGGTGAGCTCGCACCCGTGGAGGGCGAGCTCGGCCAGCCCCCGGTGGCGGGTCAGGGCCTTTGGTGCCACGGCGGGGCTGTCGGCGATCTGAAGGATCTCGATGGAGGGCAACTCCGTCGAACGGGCCAGTTGTTCGGTGTGTGCCGCGCCGGTGACGCTCAGCCAGTCGAGCCGCGACAGCCGGGACAGTCCGTCGAGCCGGATCCCCTCCGCCTCGCCGAAGAGCCCAAGGCCCGCGAGCGACGGGATCTCGGGAAGGTCGGCCAGGCGGCGCACGTCCTCCGGCAGGTAGTCCAGCGAGACGTGCCGGAGGTCCCGGAGCCCACCGAGCGGGGTCAGGGACACCCTGGGCGAGAGCTTGTAGAGGTAGAGGTTCGTCACCGGCAGGTCTGCCAGAGGCGAGAGGTCGCGCACGCCCGCGCAGCCGTCGAGGCCGAGCAGTTCGAGCCGGGTGAGCCGGGCCAGAGGGGTGAGGTCGTCCACCCCCTCGCCGTTGAGGAACAGCCAGGTCGCGTGCGCGTTCCTCGTGATCACTTCGGGGATGCCCAGGTGTGCCGCGAGGTGGAAGTGCTCGATGTGCGGGAGCCGTTCGAGCGTGGCCAGCTGCGCCGGTGTCACCACATGGAGGTAGTTGCCCGGGAATCGCGCTCCGGACAGCACGGTATCCGCGTACTCCCGTGCGTCGAAGGACCGCCAGCCGACGGAGATCTGGTGAGCCACCCGGAACCTGATGTCCGCCCGGAACCGCGCGACGACCGCCATCCCCGCCGCCCCGCCCACCAGCGCCGCCGTCCGGACGACGGCCGCCGCCGTCTCCTCGTCCAGCCCCTCCGGTCCCGGCAGCAGCTCCAGCACCAGCTCGCCGACCTTCGCGAGTTCCTCCGCCTCCGCCAGGCTGCGCGGCGGCATCAGCTCCTCGGCCCGGGACTCGACCTCCCGGCGCACCGCCGGATCCAGTTCCGGGGCGTGTTCCAGGCTCGCCGCCGCCAGCAGCACCAGCCGATGCCGATGGCGCTGCGCCTTCTCCGCGCGGCGCAGCAACTGCCGTAGCAGACGTGTGCGTTCCTCCACGCGCGCGTGCCCGACCGCCATGCGGACGACGTCGTCCCACTGGTCGTCGTGCGCGTGGCGCACCAGCACACCGAAGTCGCGGGCCTCGACGGCCGCCTTCGCGCCGAGGTAGTCCTGGAAGGTGCGGTGGACGAAGTCCACGGAGCCCGGCACCGGCTCGCGCAGCAGCCCGCTGCGGATCAGCAGATGGGCGAAGACCTGCTCGGCGTCGCCCTGGTCCCGTACCTGCGGCATCGCGGCCAGCCACTCCTGGAGCAGGGCGACGACCTCGTCCCGCGCGGCCTCCACCTGGCCGTTGCGGATCATCCAGTACGCGAGTCGCTGGAGGAGGACGGTCTGCTCCTCACGGGAGAGGACGATGCCCTCGGCCCGCGCGATCTCCCGCTCCGTGTCCCGTCGTACGAGCAGCATGTCCAGGGCCGCGTCGTACAGCTCCTTGCGCGCGCGGGGCAGGTAGGTGCGCCGGTCCCGGTGCAGGGCGCACAGCAGCGCGCACATCAGGGGATTGGTCGCGAGCCGGCCGAGGTCCCGGCGGGTCGTCACCGCCTCCGTCAGGCTCTCCTCGTACCGGTCCAGCAGGTCCCGTTCGGTGTCCGGGGCGCACTCCTCGCGGGCGGCGTCGTGCCAGTGCCGAACGAACGCCCTGATGTCGTCGCGTTCCATCGGCAGCAGCGTGTGCGCGGTGAAGCCCTGGGGCGCCAGCCAGTCCTCCGGGACCGCCGACGGACGCGTGGTGACCACGTACCGGGCCCGCGGGAAGGCCGTGAGCAGCGACTTCAGCCACTTCTCCGTGCGCTCGCGCAGACGCTGCGGCACTTCGTCGACGCCGTCCACGAGGACCAGCGCCCGTCCGTCGCCCAGGAGCCCCTCGGCCCAGCCCTGCGGGGCGCTCAGCGGTACGCCCGACGCGGGGAGGAAGTCCTCCGGCAGCGGGAACCCGTCCGCCGCGGTGAAGGAGCGCAGGCGCAGGACGAACGGTACACAGCGGTTCCAGTCCGCGAGCTCCGGGCCGAAGGAGCGCCGGGACGCGTTCAGCGCCAGCCACTGCATCAGCGTCGACTTTCCCGAGCCGGCCGGGCCCCGCAGCACCAGCCGTCGGCGGTCCGCGAGCGCCTGTTCCACCGTCATGGGCGTCCGCGTCCCGTCGGGCGGGCCCTCACCCGGCGGTGCGTGGTGCCGCTCCGCGGTCACCGCCAGGCTCAGGTACGCCGTGTCCAGCGGCCACTCCGCGCGCCGCCGGCCGCCGAGGGTGATCCCGAACAGCTCCAGCCGGGAGTGGGTAGCGGCGACGAAGTCGGCGTACCGCTGCTCGAAGGCGAGGTGGGCCGGCGGCACCGGGTCGGCCCGGTCCCGCAGCAGCGCACCGGTCCGCCGCGTCTGCTCCACCGCCGCCCGTGCCGCGAACGACGGCTGCGCGGTGAGCTGTTCGACGACATGCGCGCAGCACAGCCGCAGCAGCTCCGTGTAGAGGCCCTGCGCCGCCTCCGTCAGGTCGTCGACCGGACGCCGCAGCTCGTCCGCGAGCCGTCGGGGGTCGAGGTCCGCCGCGAACAGCCGGCCGGGGGTCAGCTCGCCCGCCGCCGTGAACGTGTCCTGGACGGCCGCGACCGCGGCCAGCCGCTCGTGCTCCGGCAGGGACGCGTACCCGTCGGCGATCCGCCCGCCCAGGACCCGTGCCAGCCGGTCCGGCCCCGGCCGCCCGGGCAGCGGCCGCACCGGATCCGTCACCAGCCCCGCGCCCGGCTTCGGCGCGAGCACCGACTTCGCGACCGTCGAGACCACCGTCGACGCCAGCCGCACCACCACGACCTCGATGCCCTGCATTTCCGGCCTCCCCCGTCCGCCGTCCCCGGAATCGTAGGCAGGTCCGGTGCGTCCGTTGGCGGAGATCGCCAACAAGCAAGCGCATCCCCCCGGGAATACTTGTGGGTAACACCGTCTAGCCGGGGCTGACCAGCGGTTCTACGGTGCCCCCATGCCGAACCTGCCCGATGTCGTGCTCTGGTCGATACCCGCCTTCGTCCTGCTCACCGTGATCGAGATGATCAGCGTCCGTCTCCACCCCGACGAGGACGCGGCGGGGTACGGGACGAAGGATGCCGCGACGAGCGTCGGCATGGGGCTCGGGAGCCTCGTCCTCGACTTCGTCTGGAAGATCCCGATCGTCGCGATCTATACGGCGATCCACGAACTGACGCCCCTACGGGTCCCGGTGCTGTGGTGGACCGTCCCGCTGATGCTGCTCGCGCAGGACCTCCTCTACTACTGTTCCCACCGCGGCCACCACGTCGTCCGCATCCTGTGGGCCTGCCACGTCGTCCACCACTCCAGCCGGAAGTTCAACCTGACCACCGCGCTGCGCCAGCCCTGGACGTCCCTGACCGTCTGGCCGTTCTACGTCCCGCTCGTCGCCGCCGGTGTGCACCCGGCCGCGCTGGCGTTCTGCTCCTCGGCCAGCCTGGTCTACCAGTTCTGGATCCACACCGAGCGGATCGACCGGATGCCCCGGTGGTTCGAGTACGTCTTCAACACGCCCTCCCACCACCGCGTCCACCACGCCTCCCAGGGCGGCTACCTCGACCGCAACTTCGGCGGCATCCTCATCGTCTGGGACCGTCTCTTCGGCTCGTTCGCCGCCGAGACCGAACGGCCCGTCTACGGGTTGACGAAGAACATCAACACGTTCAACCCCGTCAAGGTCGCCACCCATGAGTACGTCGCGATCGTCAGGGACATCAGGGCGGCGGACGGCTGGCGCGCACGCGCGGGCCATGTGTTCCGCGGACCGGGCTGGCAGCCGACGGCCGGTCCGGGGGCGGTGACGGCGACAGCCGGGGCGACGACGGCGGGGGCCGCGACGCCGGCCACGTCCGACGCCGGTGCTCCCGCCACGGCCCGCGCGCGTGTCACCGCCCCGCCCGAGGAGAGCACGGTCTCGTGAACCCCCGCGTCCCCCTCCTCGCCCTCGGTCTCGCCACCGCCGTCGACCTGACCTCCCTCGCGGCAGGCTTCGACCCGGGACACCTGGTGGCCAAGCCGCTCCTGATGCCGCTCCTCGCCGTCTGGGCGGCCCTGAACGGCGCACCCCGGCTGCTCGTCGCCGCGCTCCTGTGCGGCTGGGGCGGCGACGTCCTGCTCCTGTCCGACGCGGACCCCGCCTTCCTCGCCGGCATGGCCTGCTTCGCGGCCGGCCATGTCTGCTACCTCGCCCTGTTCGTCCGCGCCGGCCGCTCACGCGCGTGCGCCGTCCTCCTCGCCCCCTGCTACGCCACCGCGCTGATCGCCACCGTCGCGCTGCTCCGGCCCGACCTCCCGCCGGACCTGCGCCTCCCGGTGGCCGCGTACAGCACCCTGCTCATGGCGATGGCGTACACCGCCACCACCCGGCTCGGACCCGTCACCGGCGCGGGTGGCGCGCTGTTCCTGCTGTCCGACACCCTCATCGCGACCGGCGTCGCCGACTGGCCGCAGCCGCCGCGTCCCGAGGTGTGGATCATGCTCACGTACATCGCCGCGCAGTTCCTGCTGGTCCGGGGCACCCTCGCGGAGCGGCGGGCGCCGGTGACGGCGTACCGTGAAGTGCGCTCGACCACCCCCTGAGCGCACCCACGCAACCGCACGAGAAGGACCCTCGCCATGCGCGCCACCACCATCCACGCCCCGTTCGACATGCGCGTGGAGGACGTTCCCGAGCCCGTGGTGCAGCTGCCCACCGACGCCGTGGTCCGGGTGCTGCGGGCCTGTATCTGCGGCAGCGACCTGTGGGCGTACCGCGGTGAGGCGGCCCGCCGGCCGGGGCAGCGGATCGGGCACGAGTTCCTCGGTGTGGTCGAGGAGACCGGCGCCGAGGTGGGCACGGTCAGGACCGGCGACCTGGTCGTCGCGCCCTTCATGTGGTCCGACGGCGTGTGCGACTACTGCCGCGAGGGCCTGACCACCTCCTGCGTGCACGGCGGCTTCTGGGGCTCGGTCGGCTACGACGGCGGCCAGGGCGAGGCCGTCCGCGTGCCTTTCGCCGACGGCACCCTCGTCGCGCTGCCCAAGGACGCGGTCTCCGACGACCGTCTGCTGTCCGCGCTGCTCACCCTCTCCGACGTGATGGGCACCGGCCACCACGCCGCCCTCGGCGCGGGCGCCCGGCCGGGGGCCACCGTCGCCGTCGTCGGGGACGGCGCGGTCGGCCTGTGCGCGGTCCTCGCCGCCAAGCGGCTGGGCGCCGAGCGGATCATCGCCCTCGGCCGCCACCAGG
Source organism: Streptomyces phaeofaciens (assembly GCF_014648915.1). Taxonomy (GTDB): domain Bacteria; phylum Actinomycetota; class Actinomycetes; order Streptomycetales; family Streptomycetaceae; genus Streptomyces; species Streptomyces phaeofaciens. Next base: position 137,203 of record NZ_BMSA01000024.1, read on the forward strand.
TGCGTACGGACATCGCCCTCGGCTTCGGTGCCACCGATGTCGTCGCCGAGCGCGGCGAGGCGGCCGTCGAGGCCGTCCGCGAACTCACCCGCGGCCAGGGCGCGCACGCCGTCGTCGAGGCCGTCGGCACCGAGCAGTCCATGCGGACGGCCGTCGACATCACCCGCGACGGCGGCGCCGTCGGCTTCGTCGGCGTCCCGCACGGCAGCGGCACCGGGCTCGACCTCGGCGTCATGTTCGACCGCAACATCGCCCTGCGCGGCGGCGTCGCCCCGGTCCGCGCCTACATCCCCGAGCTGCTGCCCGACATCCTGGCCGGCACCATCGACCCGTCCCCGGTCTTCGACCTCACCGTCGGCCTCGAGGGCGTACCGGCGGGCTACAAGGCGATGGACGAGCGCACCGCCCTCAAGGTCCTGGTGACCAACTGACCGAGGGGGCGGGGTCCACCGGCCGCCCTGGCCGGTGGACCCCGCCCGCTCAGGCGGCCCAGCGCGCCGGATCCGCCCCCCACGGCCCCGGCGGACGCGCCCAGTCGCCGGGCCCGCTCTCGAAGGACACCGGCGGCAGCGCGTACCGCAGCCGCCCGAGCGGGCCGTCGGTCTCCGCGAGCCAGGCGCCGGGCCCCTCGTGGACCTCCCCGTCCTCCTCGGCGGCCGCGTCCCGGCCCGCCATGAGCCACCCGGCCGTCCGCGCCAGCGCCACCCGTACGAAGCGGCTCCCGCCGTCGTACGACCGCTCGGTCAGCGCCCGCAGCACGGCGGCCGCCAGCAGATAGCCGGTGCCGTGGTCGAGCGCCTGCGCGGGCAGCGCGCCCGGCCGCTCCGGCGACCCCTCGACGGCCGCGATGCCCGTGGCCACCTGCACCAGGCTGTCGAAGCCGCGCCGCCCGCCCCACGGCCCGTCCGGACCCCACGCCGACACCTGCGCCACCACCAGCCCGGGCCGGCGCCCGGCCAGTGCCTCGGGGGAGAGCCCGAACCGGTCCAGGGAACCCGGCCGGTAGCCGGTGACCACGACGTCCGCCGCCGCCAGCAGCTCCTCGAAGGCGCGCCGGTCCGCCGTCAGGTCCAGCAGCGCCGACCGCTTCCCGAAGCCCGTGTCGGCGTGCTGGTCGGGCAGTTCCGGCAGTCGCGGCGCGTCGAGCCGCAGGACGTCGGCGCCGAGCAGGGCGAGCGTGCGGGTGGCGACCGGCCCGGCGAGGACCCGGGTCAGGTCCAGCACCCGCAGACCGGCGGCCGGCAGCAGGGGAGTGCCGCCGCCCCGGAGCGGTGCGAGCGCACGCGCGTGTGCCCCGTCCAGCCGGCCCCGCTCGACCAGTGGCCGCGCGGCGACGGCGGCCGCCTGCGCGTGCGCGGCCCACTCCTCGGGGGTGCGCAGGGCGACGGCCAGGCCGCCGGCCGCGTACACCGCCTCCTCGACGTCCCGCGCGGACCGTTCGGCGAGCGCCGCCTCGACGGCGGCCGGGTCCTGCGGCACACCCAGCGCCCTCGACAGCCGCTCCCGGTGGTGCGGGTAGTTGGCGTGCGTGCGCACCCATCCGTCGGCCGTCCGCCAGAACCGCGACAGCGGCGCGAAGAGCACCGGCGGCCGCCCGTCGACCAGCAGCTGCCGCTCACTGGTGAACGCGGTCGCCACCGCCCCGTCGTCCACGCGTACCCCCGGCACCCGGGCGAGCCCGGCCCGGTGCGCCCCCAGCTCCGCGCCGGCCAGCGCGCACGCGCCCACACAGGCGCGCGCCAGCTCCCGCACGGGCAGTCGCGCCGGCAGCGCGCCCTTCCGTGCGACGGTCGACACGCGCGCGAGGAGGGCGGGATCGCCGCCCAGTTCCGACCAAGCGAACTTGATTTCCACCATGACTGCATCATGCAGTATTGATTCAATCAACATAGGGAGCCCGGGGCGGCTGAGCGCGACGGGACGCGCCGGCCTTGCCGCGCGAGGCACCGAAACAGAACCCGTGGCACGGCGAAGGGCCGGACGGATGATCCGCCCGGCCCTCGGAACCACCCGCTCCGCGCCTACTTCACGGCACGCAGCGCGTTCACGATGCCCCAGCCGTAGAAGCCGTTGACCCGCGGGTTGCCGGCGCAGGTCGCGTCCTGCGTGCCGTCGCCGTTCTGGTCGTACGACTCCGGGCAGCCCGGGTTGTCCGCCTGGACCTTGAGCAGGGCCTGGAGCTGCGCCGGGGACGCCCACGGGTGCTCGGACTTCAGCAGCGCGGCGACACCCGCGGCGTGCGGCGAGGCCATCGAGGTGCCCTGGAGGAAGCCGTAGGAGTTGTTCGGCATCGTCGAGAGGATGCGGCCGTTCTTCGACGGCGTGTCCGGGATCTGGTAGAGCCGGTCACCGCCCGGCGCGGCGATGTCGACGACACCCTTGCCGTACGAGGAGTAGTACGACTTGACGTTGTTCACGCCCGTCGCGCTCACGGTGACGACGCCCGGCAGCTGGGTCGGCACGTCGAAGCACTCGTGCGGGTCGATGGTCCGCTCGTACGGCGTCGTGTCGTCGGGGCTGCTGGCGTCCACGATGGCGTCGGAGTCCAGGTCGTGGTTGGAGTTGCCCGCCGAGGCCAGGTTGAGCGTGCCCTTCTTCTGGGCGTACAGCTGGGCCCGGTTGACCGCGTCGACGATGGCTTCCTGGTCCGGGTCGTCCATGCAGTTGTACAGCCACGGGTCCACGTAGTAGCTGTTGTTCGTGATCTCGACACCGTGGTCGGCGGCGAAGACGAACGCGCAGACGACGTTCTCCGGGTAGAAGAGGCCGTCCTTCGGGTCGCTGACCTTGATGCTGGACACCTTGACGCCCGGCGCGACACCGGCGACACCGATGCCGTTGCGGGCCGCGGCGATCTCACCGGCCACGTGCGTGCCGTGGTAGTCCTCCGCCGTGTACGGGCGCCAGGCGCCCTCGGCGGTGTCCGCGACGCCGCCGACACAGTTCGCCGACTGGGACGCGGAGAAGTTCGGCGCGAGGTCCGGGTGGGTGTCGTCGACGCCGGTGTCGATCACGGCGACGGTCACCTTGCGGCTGCCCGGGTTGATCTCCGCGGCCTTGTCGGCGCCGATCGCCCGCAGGTCCCACTGGTCGGCCTCGAGCGGCTCGCTCTGCGGGGACGCGGCGGACGCGGCCTCGATCTTCTCGGCCTGCGCCTCCGACAGCACCTGCGCGGCACCGTCGTCGGTGGTGTCCGCGACACTCAGCGGGCCGGTCCGGGTGGCACCCGCCGACTGCACGCCGCGCACCGCGCGTATCTGCGGACCGAAGTCCGGGTTGGCCGAGTGCACGACGATGACGCCGATCCTGTCGTACGTCGCGACGACGGTGCCGCCGGCCTTGGCGATCGCCTTCTTCACCGACTCGATCGTGCGGTGGTCCACCTTGGTGTTGACGACGTACGCCAGATTCACGGCGTCGGCCGTCTGGGTGGCGGACGTCGCGACCGGCGCCGCGGAGGCCGCCGTCGGCAGGAAGCCGAGGGAGGCGGTCAGCGACAGTACGACGGGCACCGCGAGAGCGAGGCGACGTCTGGAAGGCAGATGAGCCATGGGGTCTCCACATCATCCGGAAACGAGACCGGCCCGGGACGCAGGTGACGCCTGGGCAGGTACATGACGGGTGGTGCTCGCCCGAAGCTATCTCCCCGACTCACGGGCCAGCAATGACCTTTGGCGACGACTTCCGACGAAAAGTCGCCGCGGACGCCGGACAGGTCACCCACATGGCCCCTCCGACGCACCCGGGAGCCGCCCCCCGAAACGTCACGACAACGACTTTCGAAACAACCCGATCGTGTTGAACCGGCCCTAGCGCGCCGCCGTGACCTTGTGCAGGGAGCCCGTGGACGATCGAGCCTCCCCGTACACCCCGCCGCCCGCAACGCGAGGAGACTCCGTGGCCACCGAGACACCGCCCCCCTCGAAGACCCAAGCCAGGCTCCCCTCCACCGAGGAGTTCGTCGCGGTGCACGAGAGCGCGGAGTTCGGTGAACTGCGCCGTTCCTACCGGGGCTTCGCCTTCCCGCTGACCGTCGCCTTCATCGCCTGGTACCTGCTGTACGTCCTGCTCTCGAACTACGCGGGCGACTTCATGGGCACCAAGCTCTTCGGCAACATCAACGTGGCCCTCGTCCTGGGCCTCGCCCAGTTCCTCACCACGTTCCTCATCGCCTGGTGGTACGCCCGGACCGCCGCCGCCAAGTTCGACCCCAAGGCCGAGGCCATCAAGACCCGGATGGAGGGCGACGCATGAGCCCCGCACAGCAGACCCTGATCGCCGCGGGCGAGGCCAGTGAGCACCGCCCGCTGATCATCACCCTGTTCGCGGTGTTCGTCGTCGCGACCCTCGTCATCACCGTCTGGGCCGGCCGCCAGACGAAGGACGCCGCCGACTTCTACGCCGGCGGACGCCAGTTCACCGGCTTCCAGAACGGCCTCGCCGTCTCCGGCGACTACATGTCCGCCGCGTCCTTCCTGGGCATCGCCGGCGCCATCGCCCTCTTCGGCTACGACGGCTTCCTGTACTCCATCGGCTTCCTGGTCGCCTGGCTGGTCGCCCTGCTCCTGGTCGCCGAGCCGCTGCGCAACTCCGGCCGCTACACGATGGGCGACGTCCTCGCCTACCGCATGCGCCAGCGCCCGGTCCGCACCGCCGCCGGCACCTCCACCATCGTCGTCTCGATCTTCTACCTGCTGGCCCAGATGGCGGGCGCCGGCGTCCTGGTCTCCCTGCTGCTGGGCATCACCAGCGACGGCGGCAAGATCGGCATCGTCGCCCTGGTCGGCGTACTGATGATCGTCTACGTCACCATCGGCGGCATGAAGGGCACCACCTGGGTGCAGATGGTCAAGGCCGTGCTGCTGATCGCGGGCGCCCTGCTGCTGACCTTCCTGGTGCTGCTGAAGTTCGACTTCAACGTCTCCGACCTGCTCGGTTCCGCCGCCGACAACAGCGCCAAGGGCTCGGCGTTCCTGGAGCCCGGCCTGAAGTACGGCGCCACGAGCACCACCAAGCTGGACTTCATCTCCCTCGGCATCGCCCTGGTCCTGGGCACCGCGGGCCTGCCGCACATCCTGATCCGCTTCTACACCGTGCCCACCGCCAAGGCCGCCCGTAAGTCGGTCATCTGGGCCATCGGCCTGATCGGCGCCTTCTACCTGATGACCCTCGCCCTCGGCTTCGGCGCCGCCGCGCTGATCAAGCCGGACGAGATCATCGCGTCGAACAAGGCGGGCAACACGGCCGCACCGCTCCTGGCCCTCCATCTGGGCGGGGTGGACTCCAACTGGGGCGCGATCCTGCTGGCCACGATCTCCGCGGTCGCCTTCGCCACCATCCTCGCCGTCGTCGCGGGCCTCACCCTGGCCTCGTCCTCCTCCTTCGCGCACGACATCTACGCGAACGTGATCAAGCGGGGCCAGGCCTCCGAGAAGCAGGAGATCAACGCGGCCCGCTGGGCCACCGTCGGCATCGGCGCCGTCTCGATCGTCCTGGGCGCCCTCGCCCGCGACCTCAACGTCGCCGGCCTGGTCGCCCTCGCCTTCGCCGTCGCCGCCTCCGCCAACCTCCCCACGATCATCTACAGCCTCTTCTGGAAGCGGTTCACCACCTCCGGGGCCCTGTGGTCGATCTACGGCGGCCTCGTCACCGCGGTCGGCCTGGTGCTGTTCTCGCCGGTCGTCTCCGGCAAGCCCACGTCGATGTTCCCGGACGTCGACTTCCACTGGTTCCCGCTGGAGAACCCCGGCATCATCTCGATCCCGGTCGGCTTCCTGCTGGGCGTCGTCGGCACCCTCCTGTCGAAGGAGGAGCCGGACGCGGACAAGTACGCCGAGCTGGAGGTCCGCTCCCTGACGGGCACCGGAGCCCACTGACCCCCTCCGGGAGCGCGGCCGCGTCGTAGATCCCTACGACGCGGCCGCGTCTTACCTCGTGGGATCGGGCCCTGTCGATGTCGGTGGCGTCACGTAGGCTCGCAGGTGACGGAGAACGACGCGATCCGCTGCGAGGGAGGGGGCCCACGTGCTCATCGACACGTACGGCCGAGTGGCCACCGACCTGAGGGTCTCACTGACCGACCGCTGCAATCTGCGGTGCACGTACTGCATGCCCGAAGAGGGCCTCCAGTGGCTGGCCAAGCCCGACCTCCTCACGGACGACGAGATCGTCCGCCTGATCGACATAGCCGTCTCCGGGCTCGGCATCGAAGAGGTCCGCTTCACCGGCGGCGAGCCCCTGCTCCGTCCCGGCCTGGTCGGCATCGTCGAGCGGGTGGCGGCCCTGACCCCGCGGCCCCTGATGTCCCTGACGACGAACGGCATCGGCCTCAAGCGCACCGCCACCGCCCTCGCGGCGGCGGGCTTGGACCGGGTCAACGTCTCCCTGGACACCCTCCGCCGGGACGTCTTCAAGACCCTCACCCGCCGCGACCGCCACCAGGACGTCCTCGACGGCCTCGAAGCCGCCCGCGACGCCGGCCTGACACCGGTCAAGGTCAACTCCGTCCTGATGCCGGGCCTGAACGCCGACGAGGCCCCCGACCTCCTCGCCTGGGCCGTGGCCCACGACTACGAGCTGCGCTTCATCGAGCAGATGCCCCTCGACGCCCAGCACGGCTGGAAGCGCGAGGGCATGGTCACCGCGGGCGACATCCTCGCCTCGCTGCGCACCCGCTTCGACCTCACCCCCGAGGGCCAGGGCGAGCGCGGCTCGGCCCCCGCCGAACGCTGGCTGGTCGACGGCGGCCCGCACCGCGTCGGCGTCATCGCCTCCGTCACCCGCCCGTTCTGCGCCGCCTGCGACCGCACCCGCCTCACCGCCGACGGCCAGGTCCGCACCTGCCTCTTCGCCCGCGAGGAGACGGACCTGCGCGCCGCCCTGCGCTCCGACGCCCCCGACGAGGAGATAGCCCGTATCTGGCGCCTCGCCATGTGGGGCAAGAAGGCAGGCGCGGGCCTCGACGACCCGAGCTTCGTGCAGCCGGACCGACCGATGTCCGCGATCGGCGGCTAGGGCGGACACGGCCTAGGACGGTCCCGGGTTCTGCCACTCGGTCAGCAGGACCACGTCCTTCAGGAAGCCTCGTACGCCGAGGAACTGCGAGAGGTGCTCGCGGTGCTCCTCGCAGGCCAGCCAGGTCTTGCGGCGGTCCGGGGTGTGGAGCTTCGGGTTGTTCCAGGCGAGGACCCAGACGGCGTCGACACGGCAGCCCTTGGCGGAACAGATGGGGGTCTCGTCAGTCACAGGTCCGTCTCACAGATGCGCACACAAAGGCGACGCCGAGCAGCCACGGGGGGAGCTGCCCGGCGTCGGTCCGTCGCTCCGACGGGGGATGCGGAGCGCGTACGAAGTATGTCACGGCCGACCCTTCACAGGGGACCTCAACAGCATGATTGATCTGAGCTTTTCCTGAGCTTCCCGCACAGGCGGTTCATGGCCTGCGCCCAGCCTGCGCGGACGTCAGTCCTCCCGGAGGGATTCCGCGGCCCGCTCCTCTTGCGCCGCGCGTTCCTCCCGCACGGGGGATCCCGCCGGCGCCCGGTCCGCCCGCGGCGGCTCGATCATCGGCGTGCCGGGCGTGCTCACGAACGTCGACGGCAGCCCCGGCGCGTTCTCCCGCCCCGCGTTGGCGATCACCACCGCGACATAGGGGAGCAGCACCCCCAGGACGAGCGCCACGAACGCCACGTGCCGCTCCACGTTCCACAGCGACACCGCCAGGATCACCGACACCGTACGGATCGACATCGAGATCACGTACCGGCGCTGCCGGCCCCGCACGTCCTCCTGGAGACCCTGCCGGGCGCCGGTGATCCGGAACACCTCGACGTTGCCGCCGCCACCCTGCTTCCGCATCGCATTCCACCGTCCGCCCGCGTCACACTCTCCCCGGCCTCCCACGGTACGCCGCGGCTCCGCCGCCTTCGAGACCGGGGCGCGTCCGGTCCGGGCGAACGTCCTGCGCCGTCCCGCGTACAGCGGTACCCGACATGCGCCGTACGGCGTACGGCCCGAGACTGAGGGCACTGCTCACGTCGAGCCGTACGAGGAGGCAGCCATGGGCTGGTTGTGGGCGATCATCGTGGGATTCGTGCTGGGTCTGATCGCCAAGGCGGTCCTTCCCGGCAAGCAGCACAGCCCACTCTGGCTGACGACCATCTTCGGCATCCTGGGTGCGGTCGTCGGCAACGCGATCGCCCGCGGGTTCGGCGTCGAGGAGACGGCCGGCATCGACTGGTGGCGCCACCTCTTCCAGATCGTCGCCGCGGTCGTCATCGTGGCCCTGGGCGACAGGGCGTACATGGCGACGCTGGGCAAGCGGAAACAACGGGCCTGAACCGGGACGCCGGGACGCGCGAAGGGGCGCGGGGAACCGCGTGATCGGCCACGACACAGTCGCGGCCCGCGGAGTCCCCGCACCCCTGGGGTGCGCCTAGGAACCGACCACCTCGACCGCGGCCAGGTTCTTCTTGCCCCGCCGCAGGACCAGCCACCGCCCGTGCAGCAGCTCCTCCTTCGCCGGCACCGCGTCCTCGGCCGTGACCTTCGCGTTGTTCACGTAGGCCCCGCCCTCCTTCACGGTGCGGCGCGCGGCGGACTTGCTGGCCACGAGGCCGACCTCGGCGAACAGGTCCACGACCGGACCCAGCTCGGTGACCTGGACGTGCGGCACCTCGGACAGGGCCGCGGCCAGCGTCCGGTCGTCCAGATCCGCCAGCTCGCCCTGCCCGAAGAGCGCCTTCGACGCGGCGATCACGGCCGCCGTCTGGTCCGCGCCGTGCACCAGCGTCGTCAGCTCCTCGGCCAGCGCCCGCTGCGCCGCCCGAGCCTGCGGCCGCTCCCGCGTCTGCTCCTCCAGCTCCTCCAGCTCCTCACGGGAGCGGAAGGACAGAATGCGCAGGTACGTCGAGATGTCCCGGTCGTCCACGTTCAGCCAGAACTGGTAGAACGCGTACGGCGTCGTCATCTCCGGGTCGAGCCAGACCGCGCCGCCCTCGGTCTTGCCGAACTTGGTGCCGTCCGCCTTGGTCATCAGCGGCGTCGCCAGCGCGTGCACGTTCGCGTGCGGCTCCAGCCGGTGGATCAGGTCCAGCCCGGCAGTGAGGTTGCCCCACTGGTCGCTGCCGCCCTGCTGGAGCGTGCAGCCGTAGCGCCGGAAGAGCTGGAGGAAGTCCATGCCCTGGAGGATCTGGTAGCTGAACTCGGTGTAGCTGATGCCCTGGTCGGACTCCAGACGCCGGGCCACGGAGTCCTTCGTCAGCATCTTGTTGACGCGGAAGTGCTTGCCGATGTCCCGCAGGAACTCGATCGCGGAGAGACCGGCGGTCCAGTCGAGGTTGTTGACCATCACGGCCGCGTTCTCGCCCTCGAAGGACAGGAACGGCTCGATCTGGCCGCGCAGCTTGTCGACCCACCCCGCGACCGTCTCCGGGGCGTTCAGGGTGCGCTCGGCGGTCGGGCGGGGATCGCCGATCAGACCCGTCGCCCCGCCGACCAGCGCCAGCGGCCGGTGACCGGCCTGCTGGAGCCGGCGCACGGTGAGCACCTGGACCAGGTGCCCGACGTGCAGGGACGGCGCGGTCGGGTCGAAGCCGCAATAGAACGTGACGGGACCGTCCGCGAGCGCCTTGCGCAAAGCGTCCTCGTCGGTGGACAGGGCGAACAGGCCCCGCCACTTCAGCTCGTCGACGATGTCCGTCACAGTTCTCGTATCTCCTCGAGTGGAGTGGGCTCGTAAGTCAGGTACGAGGTTATACGCCCTGGCTGACAGAACTCATATTGAAATCCGGCACCCGCAGCGCGGGCATCGCGGCCTTGGTGAACCAGTCGCTCCACTCCCGGGGCAGCGTCTTCTCCGTGCGCCCGGCCTCCACGGCCCGGCCCAGCAGGCCGACGGGCGACTCGTTGAAGCGGAAGTTGTTCACCTCGCCCACGACCTCGCCGTCCTCGACGAGGTAGACGCCGTCCCGGGTCAGCCCGGTGAGCAGCAGGGTCGCCGGGTCCACCTCGCGGATGTACCACAGACAGGTCAGCAGCAGTCCGCGCGAGGTGCTCGCGACCATCTCCTGAAGGGAGCGGTCGGTGCCGCCGTCCAGGATCAGGTTGTCGCCGGCCGGGGCCACCGGCAGGCCGGTCAGGCCCGCGCTGTGCCGGCTGGTCGTCAGGTTCCTGAGTTCGCCGTCGCCGATCCACTCGGTGCTCCGCAGCGGCAGCCCGTTGTCGAACACGGACTGGTCGCCGCCGGAGGAGTGCGCGATGAGGAAGGGCGCCGACTCCAGGCCGGGCTCGTTCGGGTCGCTGCGCAGGGTCAGCGGCAGCTCGGACAGCTTCTCGCCCAGACGCGTGCCGCCCCCCGGCTGGGAGAACACCGTCCGCCCCTCGGCCGCGTCCCGGCCCGACGCCGACCAGAACAGATAGATCAGCAGGTCCGCGACGGCGGTCGGCGGCAGCAGCGTCTCGTACCGTCCGGCGGGCAGCTCGATCCGCCGCTCGGCCCAGCCCAGGCGTACGGCCAGCTCGGCGTCGAGGGCCCCCGGGTCGACGTCCTTGAAGTCCCGGGTGGAACGGCCCGCCCACGCCGAGCGGGTACGGTCCGGCGACTTGGCGTTGAGCTCCAGCGTCCCGTTCGGCTGGTCGTGGCGCAGCCGCAGCCCCGTCGAGGTGCCCAGATACGTCGTCACCATCTCGTGGTTCGCGAAGCCGTACAGCTCCCGGCCGCCGCCGCGCGCGCGGGCGAACGCCTCCCCGAGCGCCGGGGCGAAGTCGGCGAACACCGCGGACGACGTCTCCGCCGGGCCCTCCGTGAAGTCGGGGGACTCCGGCACGCCCGTGACCAGCGGCTGCGCGTCCTCGGCGGACCCGGCGCCGCGCGCGGCGGCCTCGGCGGCCCGCACCAGGGGCTCCAGCTCGTCCACCGTCACCGCGGACCGCGAGACGACCCCGGAGGCGGTGCCCTCCTTGCCGTCGACGGTCGAGATCACGGTGAGCGTGCGCCCGCGGGTGACACCGTTGGTGGTGAGCGCGTTGCCGGCCCAGCGCAGGTTCGCCGTCGACTGCTCGTCGGCGATGACGACACAGCCGTCGGCCCGGGACAGCGCCAGGGCGCGCTCGACGACCTCGTACGGCTTGTTCGCCTTGGTCGCTTTGGTCGCCTTGGTCGCTTTGTCGACGGGGTCGCTCATCGGCCGGCCTCCTGCGTGGTGTTGAGGATGTTGACTCCCTTGAACAGCGCCGACGGGCAGCCGTGCGAGACCGCCGCGACCTGCCCGGGCTGGGCCTTGCCGCAGTTGAAGGCACCGCCGAGGACGTACGTCTGCGGCCCGCCCACCGCCGCCATGGACCCCCAGAAGTCGGTGGTCGTCGCCTGGTAGGCCACGTCCCGCAGCTGTCCGGTGATCCGCCCGTTCTCGATCCGGAAGAACCGCTGCCCGGTGAACTGGAAGTTCACCGCAGGGTCAGGGGGCATACGTCTCTGAACGGCGTTTGTGCAGGTCAGGCGGCTATTCAAGGTCTGCCCTCAATCCCTGTTCATACGGGTTGAAACCGGACTGTACGGGGTCTGGTGATGACTTGGTGTCGACCTCTGGGAGACCCCCGGAGGGTGATCGAACCATGCTCAGGATGCCAGGCTGTGGATCAATGCTGAGGGTACCTAGAGAGCATGTGCGCGGGCGGGTCGGTTGCCGCCGTCCTTGGGCCCGTCGTTCCCGTCTGGCCAGGTCGTTCGAGGAGCGCAGTCACTCCGAAGCTATGTGGAAGTTGTCCGTTGGAACCGGCTCCGGAGTGATGGAAGTGCGGTAGCTTTGTCTTGCGCGGAAGCAAGCTGACTTGCACGCGTGCAAGACCGAAGGGCCCGCCTCGGGTGGCACCCCGAATCGAGCCCTTCAGCGCAGTTCACGAGCCCGGTCGCCTACCTGCCGACCGGGCTTTGCGTGTTGTGGCCCTGGTCGTGACCGTCTCGTGCGTGGGGTTGCTAGCGTGCGAACTGCCCCACAGTGGCGATGATCGCCACGATCAACCCTGCTGCGGCTAGATAGACCTGCCACCTTTCGGCGTTGGTCCACTTTGCCTTGCGAGGCTTCACATCGCTTTGACCACTCACTCACTCCTCCTCGCTCCTCCAGGAGCCTCACTGACGATTTTTCAGTGAAGCTTCCGGAGGAGGCGGAGCGCGTACGAAGTATGTCACGGGGGGCCCGTTGACCGGCACTGGAACCACATGATTGATCTGAGCTTTTCCTGAGCTGGGCGCGGCAGTTGGCCGGTGCGTCGACGGGATGTTTGGTTAGACGCGCTCATGGAAGGCTGCGCCCTCAAGGCAGCTAGGACGTGAGGCTGATCCACTGCTGCGACGCCTGATGTCGCTGTGAAGCAGCGAGACAGAGGCACTACGAACTGCGTTCAGTCGCCGTACGCTCGAATCATGAATGCCGACATTGGCGAGCGGCTCAAGGAAGTACGCAAGCGCCGCGGTATGACACAGCTTCAGCTGGCGAGTGAGTCAGGTGTGTCCCTGTCCCTGATCCGGAAGCTGGAGCAGGGGGAGCGGGCGGATACGCGCTTGGAGACCGCGCGCCGACTGGCGCAGGCCCTGAGGGTGCCGACGACGAACCTCATCGCGGATCATGAGGACGAGCGGGCGGCGGCTCCGGGGGCCGATGATCGTTGGGAGGCCGTCAGGCGGGCCCTCGTCGCTCCGGTCCGGCAGGACGGCCCCGCTGAGGAACCGACGGTGGACGGGGTGCGGGAAGCCCTGGAAGCGGCTCTGCCGCTCTTCTCCAGTGATCGTTTCGCGGAGCTGAGCATGATCCTTCCGCCTCTGCTGCGGGACGCTGATCTCGTCGCGGAGTCCGGGGCTGAGGGCAGGGCCGTGCGGGTCCGGCTCTCGCAGCTGACAGGGTGGCTGCTCACTCAGACTCGGCAGTTCGAGGCTGCCGACATCGCCCTCTCTCGCTCCCTGGAGGAGTCCTCGGACCGGCTTGAGGCAGCGGCGACGGTGAGCACACAGTGCTGGCTACTGCTGCGGCGTGGCCGACTGGCTGAGGCGCGGGAACTGGCGGCGCGCTGGGCGGACGAGGTGGAGCCGCGTATCTCGCGCGCGACTCCGGCTGAGCTGAGCGCGTGGGGCTGGCTGCTGCTGCGGTCGTCCGCGGCGGCGATCCGGGACAACCGGCCCGGTGAGGCTGAGGAGACCTTGCGCTACGCGAACTCGGCGGCGGTCGCGATGGGGCGCGAGTACGCTCCGCGCAACGACTTCTTGCAGGCGTTCGGCCCCGTCACGGTGGCCTTGAAGCGTGCCGAGAACGCCATGATCGTCGACAAGCCGGACTTGGTTCTCAAGCTCTCGGCGCGCATCCCCACGGGCGGCATGCGGCCCACCTCCAACAACCGCAACCGCCACCTCCTCGACGTGGCAGAGGCGCATGCCCGCTCGCGCGACTACGCGCGGACTGTCGAGATCTTGCAGGGTATTCGCGCGGACGCGCCTCAGTGGCTGCCGAATCAGCGGTACGCGCGGGACATCTTCGGCCGGGTCGTCGCACGTCGGCGGACACTCACGTCTGAGATGAGGGAACTCGCCGACGCGATCGGGATGCCCATGTGACTCGGTGTGGCACTTCCGGCCGACGCCTCGCCAAAGTGCCATTGAGGTGTGCTCCCGTGGCTACGTAGCGTCATTGCCATGGTGATTCAAGACAGAGCCTCAGAGACGACCGTCCCTGAGCGTGGAGACCTGATGTACGACCCTCGGACGTCCAAGGTCGGCGAATACCAGGACAGAGCCGGTCCCTACGCCATGCTGCGTCCGGTCGGCGGTGGCCGTGAGTGGGAGGCGGACCCGGATCGGATCCGTCCAGCCAGCCCCGAGGAGCGGCTCAGGGCGGGCGTCAGGGCGGCCAACGCGAGGGCGGTACGGCCGTGAGCGTGCGTTCGGTGATTCGTCACGAGAAGTGGACACTCGCGCCGGACCGTGAGCCGGACGCGGAGCCGATCACGTACGCGATGACGTGCGCGGTGTGCGGCCAGTCCTCGGACGTGAGTGAGGACTTCGCAGAACCGCAGAGCTGGGTGCTGGAGCATTGCGGCAAGAACCCGTCGCATCACACCTTCCGCGAGATCATCACCCGCGCATGGCGTACATGGCGGCACATCTGATCCGCCCGGTAGCGGCGCGGTGTGGCACGCCGCCGGCCGTAGAGGCTTTGGGCGGGAGCTGCCATGGGGCGAGTGAACAGGGGGCCTTACGCTCGCCAGCGGATCGGGCAGTCCTTGGGGCCTGCCCGCAGTAGCCCGATCGGCCCCCTGTTCTTAGAGGCTCGCCCCATGGTGGCTGCCTAAAGCCTCGTAGGCCGTCGGCCCCAGCCCAAGAGGGTTTGTGCCGCGTAGTGGCCTGTTCGTTCGGTGACGAGTGAGGTGTGCATGAAGCACTGCGAAGATCAGTTCGCGCCCCCTCCAGAGATGCAGACTGAGGCGTGCCGGGTGGCGGGGGTGCAACTGGATGTTGATCCCGCCCTGGTGCTGCGGTGCGAGCTGGGGGCGCACGAAGGGCAGGATCATGCGGCAGGGATCGTGGAGGCTCAGGATCCCTCTGGGCGCATGACCTGGGTGTGGTGGCGATCGGGCGTGGACGTGCGCGATCCGTGCATGGCGCGCCGCTTCGGGGAGGCGGAGCGGCTGGACAACGTCGTGTGCGGCCTGTTCGCGGGCCATGAGGGCGAACACGCCTGGCCGTAACAGTGAAGATGCGGCTGATGTCTCGGCTCGTCTGCGGCACGCCGGGCGGCGGCACCCCGGACCGGACCGGCCGAAGGCCGCACGCCGGGCAGGGGAGCGCAAGCAGCCCGGCGCAGGGCATGGATGTGGCGGGTGTTTCTGCTGACTGCATGGTTCGGTACTGCGCGCTGAGTGGCGGGGTCGCCGCAGCGATGGCGGAGACAGGGAGCGGCGGCGGCCCCGGCCGCCAGCGCGCGCGGTCCGCCGGAGGCGGGCCGCCTGGAGGAAGTGAAGACAGATTCCGACACGCCCCGCACTTCCGCTTCAACTGTCGTGCCAGTGACGGTAATTCACTCGCGCATCTGCGACCGCCCGTGCGATCGTTCGGGTTCGAGCGACGAGCCTTCCTCGGTGATTCTCAAACACAGACATAGACACAGACTTCTTCAGCAGACATCACACTCTTCTTCTGCCTTCTCTGTCTTCGCTCTCATCCACGCTGCCTCGACGCGTTCCTTACGTCTGACACTTCATCACCTCGCTTTCAAAGGACATCACACATGACTCACGCCTGCGCCCTGGCTCGCGCTCCTCCCTGTCCGTCTGTTCTGGAGGTGCCCTGTGCTCAACGCCTCACATGAGGTGACTTCATCGACTTTCCGCTCCGCTGAGCTGGAGCGTGAGAAGCGTCTGCGGCTGTTGTCCGATGCCGATCGGGGCATTGTCCGCCTTGCGCACGATCCCCTGTTTCCGCGCTTGCTGGAGCAGATCAAAGCCATCGGGGGTTGTGCCCATCCGGTCTACCTTTCCGGCTCCACCGTCACCTCCGACGCCCTGACGGGTGAGGTGATCTCGTCCTACTCGACGGCCGGAGAACCGGGCGAGCGGCTGGCCGTCCGCTGCCGCAACCGCCGCGCCTCGGTCTGCGCGCCGTGCGCCTACCTGCATGCGGGCGACACCTATCAACTGATCCGGGCGGGCCTGTCCGGCGGCAAGAACGTCCCCGAAAGTGTTCGTGACCAGCCTCGTCTGTTTGTCACCCTGACGGCTCCCTCGTTCGGGCCCGTCCACCGCTCCCGCGACGGCAAGCGGTGCCGACCGCGCAGGGACGGCGGCGTATGCGAGCACGGGCGTCCCGTCGGCTGCGGCCTGGTCCACACCGAGGATGACCCCGCACTGGGTCGCCCGCTGTGCGCGGACTGCTACGACTACGTGGGACACGTGCTGTGGCACGCGCACGCAGGGAGGCTGTGGGATCGGTTCACCACCGCCGCACGGCGTCACCTGGCCTCCGCCGCGGGGATACCGCGCTCACGTCTCCGTGACCACCTGGTGGTGTCCTTCGCGAAGGTGGCCGAGTACCAGAAGCGGGCCGCCATCCACTTCCATGCCGTGGTCCGCCTCGATGGTCCGGCCGGCCCCGGCACACCACCCCCGCGCTGGGCCACGACCGAGCTGCTGACCGAAGCCGTACTCACGGCTGCCTCGTCGGCGAACGTACGGGCCGCGGAATCGTGCGCCTACGGGGACGCGCTCCTCGTCTGGGGGAAGCAGCTGGACGCGCGGCCGATCCGGGCCTTCGAGGGCGGTGAGGGGCCGACCGATGACGCTGTCGCCGCCTACGTGGCCAAGTACGTCTCCAAGGGCACCGCCGAAACCGGCGCCGGACTGGACTACCGCGTATCAGGTCCGGACGACATCGCCGCCGCGGTCGTCGCGCCCCACGTACGGGCTCTGATGGCCACTTGCTGGCGCTTGGGCGGTCTGCCCGAACTGGAACACCTCAGGCTGCGGTCATGGGCTCACAGCCTCGGATACCGCGGTCACGTCCTCACCAAGACCCGTCGCTACTCGACGACGTACGCGGCGTTGCGTGATGAACGAGCCGCGTACCGTCGCAGCGACACAGAGCCGACCGACGACCCGGCCTTGATCACTGAGTCGAGCTGGCGCTACGTCGGTTCCGGCTACACCCCCGGCGCTGCCGGACTCGCCGCCGGAATCGCCGAAGACCTGGTCATGAGCCGTCAGCTTGCCCGTGAAGCGGCGGAAGACGAGGCGCGGGGGTGGGAGCTGTGAGGGGTGGCAGCAACCTGCTCATGACGCCGGACGAGGCCGCGACGCAACTCGGCGTGACGAAGCGGGTTCTCATGGACTCCTACCGGCGCTGGGGCATCCCGTACCTGAAGGTCGGCAAGCATGTCCGGTTCCGAACGCGGGATCTTCACAACTGGGTTGAGGTGCGAATGCGGCACGGCTAGCCTGATGATCCGTCACTAACCAATCAACATGCGGAGGTTCAACAAGCGTGGCGACCATCAAGAAGGAAGACTGTTCGTGCCCCCGGCGTAAGAAACCGACGTGCCCGCACAAGCCGTACCGGGTGTCGTACCGGGAACCGGGCGGCAGGGCGGGCAAGCCGCGGCAGGTGTCGTTCAAGAAGCTCGAAGACGCGGAAGCCTTCGCAGTCAAGGTCGAGCGGGACAAGGACCTGGGGACGTACATCAACCCCAAGGCGGGACAGCGCACCTTCCAACAGGTCTGGCGCGAATGGGTCGAGGCGGGAACTCTCGAAGAGTCCTCGAAGAGGAACTACCAGAGTGTCTACGACAACCACTACGGGCCGTTCTTCGGGAACAAACCCATCGGCAGCATCACGCCGACGATCATCCAGGAATGGGAGGCGGACCAGAAGGAGCGCGGATACAAGGAAAACGGAATCAACGGACGTAAGAACGTCCTGTCGTCTGTTTTCAACTACGCGGTAGCCGCCGAGATCATCGGCCGAAATCCGTGCAAGAAGGCGAACCCTCGTAGACGCTCAGGGCAGCAGATCACGCCGGTGACCGACGACGACATCCCGACCATGGAAGAGGTGCTGGGGATCATCGCGGAAGCTCCGAAGCTCATCCGCGCCGGATTCTGGGCCATGGCGGGCTGCGGGATGCGCCCGGGAGAGTCCTTGGCGCTGTCGGACGAGTCCATGGACTGGGAGCGCAGCGTCCTCGCTGTGGATCACCAGGTATCCGCCTACGGGTGCCAGGAAATCTCCGGCTATCGGCGTGGTGTGAAGAGGGGTACGAAGCATCGCGCCTTCGAGCAGGCGCGGAAGACGCCGGTGCCCGAATCAATCAACGAGATCTTCAATGATCACATCGACACCTTCGAGACATGGGGGGATCGGGGCTGGTTCTTCGAATCGCCCAGGCTGAACGACCGCCACCCGTCGTACGACTGGTTCCTGGACCAGTTCAAGGCGGCGGCGAAGCTGGCCGGTACCCCGCAGTACACCCCGAAGAGCTTCCGGCACTTCTTCGTCTCCGAGGCCATCCACGCTCAGATCCCGCTCTTCGAGGTCGCGGCATGGGTCGGGCACCGAACCACCAGGACGACGGAACTGGTCTACGGCCACCTGGTCCGCCGGGCCATGGACCGGGGCGCCCGCACCATGCACAACCGCCTGGGGCTCAAGCTGGAGCCCTTCAAGGGCCTGATCGTCCCGCCCTCGCTGACGCCCGCGGAGGACGATATCGAGGACTGGGACGACGTGGCGTAGGAGGTTCGCTGTGGCGACGTGCGGACCTGGTGCAGACTTCGGGCCGGTTCGGCCGACCCCTCAGGTACGGCCGGACTCGTTCGAGGTGTTCAGGATGTTCACACTCCGAAACAGTGCGGAGGGGCACCCGTGAGACACGGCAGCGACCTGCCCCGGTTGGGCCTTTCCGCAGTTGAAAGCCCCTCCTAGCACGTAAGTCTGGGGGCCTCCGACGCCCTCCATGGAGCCCCAGAACTGGGGGGTGACTCCCTGGTATGCAAAGTCCCGGACCTGCCCAGCGAGGCGGCCGTTCCGGATCATGTATGCCCTCTGACCCGTAAACTGGAAGTTGTAGCGCTGCATGTCGATGGACCAGGACCGGTCCCCGACGACGTAGATGCCCCGGTCCACGCTTCCGATGAGGTCCTCGGTCGACATCCCGGCCGGGTCCGGCCGCAGCGACACGTTCGCCATGCGCTGCACGGGCACGTGCCCGGGGGAGTCGGCGAAGGCGCAGCCGTTGGACCGCCCGAGGCCGGTGAGCTTCGCGATCCGCCGGTCCAGCTGGTAGCCGACGAGCGTGCCGTCCTTCACCAGGTCCCAGGACTGCCCCTCGACGCCCTCGTCGTCGTAGCCGACGGTCGCCAGACCGTGCTCGGCGGTGCGGTCACCGGTGACGTTCATCAGCTCCGCGCCGTACTTCAGCTTGCCGAGCCGGTCGAAGGTGGCGAAGGAGGTGCCGGCGTAGGCGGCCTCGTAGCCGAGCGCGCGGTCCAGCTCGGTGGCGTGGCCGATGGACTCGTGGATGGTCAGCCACAGGTTGGACGGGTCGACGACCAGGTCGTACAGGCCCGGGTCGACGCTCGGCGCCCGCATCTTCTCGGCGAGCAGCTCCGGGATCCGCTCCAGCTCGTCGTCCCAGTCCCAGCCGGTCCCGGTGAGGTACTCCCACCCCCGTCCGACGGGCGGCGCGATCGTGCGCATCGAGTCGAACTCGCCGCTCGACTCGTCCACCGACACGGCCGTCAGCGCCGGGTGCAGCCGCACCCGCTGCTGGGTGGTGACCGTGCCCGCCGTGTCCGCGTAGAACTTGTTCTCGTGCACGGTGAGCAGCGAGGCGTCGACGTGGTTGATCCCGTCGGCCGCCAGCAGCCGCGCGCTCCACTCGGCGAGCAGCGCCGCCTTCTCCTCGTCGGGCACGGTGAACGGGTCGATCTCGTAGGACGACACCCAGGTCTTCTCGGCGTGCACCGGCTCGTCCGCCAGCTCCACCCGCTCGTCCGACCCGGCCGCCTTGATCACCTGCGCCGACAGCTTCGCCATCGCCACGGCCTGCGAGGCGACCTTGGCGGCCGCGTCCATCGTGAGGTCCACGCCCGACGCGAACCCCCAGGTCCCCCCGTGCACCACCCGCACCGCGTATCCGAGATCCGTCGTGTCCGACGACCCGGCCGGCTTGGCGTCCCGCAGCCGCCACGAGGCGCTGCGCACCCGCTCGAACCGGAAGTCGGCGTGCTCGGCCCCGAGCGCACGCGCGCGGGCGAGGGCGGCGTCGGCGAGGGCCCTCAGCGGTAGCGCCAGAAATGACTGATCGACCTCATGGGCCACGAGGGCCTCCCCTTGTCACGGTTGCCGAGATGGGTTCGTGTCGCAGTGAATCATGCAGGGCCGACACACCGTCATCCAACGGATTCGGCCGTCCCCGCGCCCTCGCGCCGACTGTAGGAATCCGACAGCCAGCCCTGCGAGCCACTGTCGGTGCCCGAATGTCCCCGTGCCGGAGGAGACCGATAGGTTTCGAGGTAAACCGCCTGCCGTCCAGGTTCCGGGCGGATGTGTTCAGACCCCTATCGAAAGGGTGATCCGTTGAGCCGCTCGGTTCTCGTCACCGGAGGAAACCGGGGCATCGGCCTCGCCATCGCCCGCGCGTTCGCCGATGCCGGCGACAAGGTCGCGATCACGTACCGCTCGGGCGAGCCCCCGGCCGGCTTCCTGGCCGTGAAGTGCGACATCACGGACTCGGAGCAGGTGGAGCAGGCATACAAGGAGATCGAGGCCGAGCACGGCCCGGTCGAGGTGCTGATCGCCAACGCCGGCGTCACCCGGGACCAGCTCCTGATGCGCATGTCCGAGGAGGACTTCACCTCGGTCATCGACACCAACCTCACCGGCACCTTCCGTGTGGTCAAGCGCGCCAACCGCGCCATGCTGCGCGCCAAGAAGGGCCGTGTCGTCCTGATCTCCTCGGTCGTGGGGCTGCTCGGCTCCGCGGGACAGGCCAACTACGCCGCCTCCAAGGCCGCCCTTGTCGGCTTCGCGCGTTCCCTCGCCCGTGAGCTGGGCTCGCGCAACATCACTTTCAACGTCGTCGCTCCCGGCTTTGTCGACACCGACATGACCAAGGCGCTCACCGACGAGCAGCGCACGGGCATCGTCTCGCAGGTGCCGCTCGGCCGGTACGCCCAGCCGGAGGAGATCGCCGCGACGGTGCGGTTCCTCGCCTCGGACGACGCCTCGTACATCACTGGAGCCGTCATCCCCGTTGACGGCGGACTGGGAATGGGTCACTGATCACCATGAGCGGAATTCTCGAGGGCAAGCGCGTCCTGATCACCGGTGTGCTGATGGAGTCCTCCATCGCGTTCCACACCGCCAAGCTGGCCCAGGAGCAGGGTGCCGAGATCATCCTGACCGCGTTCCCGCGGCCCACCCTGACCGAGCGCATCGCCAAGAAGCTGCCCAAGCCCACCAAGGTCATCGAGCTGGACGTCACCAACGACGAGCACCTCGGCCGCCTCGCGGACATCGTCGGCGAGGAGCTGGGCGGCCTCGACGGCGTCGTCCACTCCATCGGCTTCGCGCCGCAGGACGCCCTGGGCGGCAACTTCCTCAACACGCCGTTCGAGTCGGTGGCCACGGCCATGCACGTCTCGGCGTACTCCCTGAAGTCGCTCACCATGGCCTGCCTGCCGCTGATGCAGAACGGCGGCTCGGTCGTCGGTCTCACCTTCGACGCGCAGTACGCCTGGCCGCAGTACGACTGGATGGGCCCGGCCAAGGCCGCCCTGGAGGCCACCAGCCGCTACATGGCGCGTGACCTGGGCAAGCAGAACATCCGCTGCAACCTCATCTCGGCGGGCCCGATCGGCTCCATGGCCGCCAAGTCCATCCCGGGCTTCGCCGACCTGGCCGCCGTCTGGGACAGCCGCTCCCCGCTGGAGTGGGACCTCAAGGACCCCGAGCCGGCCGGCCGCGGTGTCGTCGCCCTGCTGAGCGACTGGTTCCCGAAGACCACGGGCGAGATCATCCACGTGGACGGCGGGCTGCACGCCATCGGAGCCTGACGCCCGCACGGCACGACGACCGAAGGGTGAGGGCCCGCGCCACCGGTGGCGCGGGCCCTCACCCTTCACCCGTTCGGCCCACCTGGCCGGGCGGCGGAGGCCTCTCACCAGGCACGCTGGAGTACGCGTTCACCCACGCGCTTCCCTCCCCAGCTCTGCCGAGGAGGTTCCCTTGTGCGCCTGTTCCGTAGTCTCGCCCCAGTGACCGCAGCCGCCGCCCTCGTCCTCTGTCTGCCGTACGAGGCGCTGTCCCACCCGCGCGCCGAGCGGCCCGAGCCGTTCGGCGCGGAGTGCCGCACCGTCGTCCGCGGCTCCCACGTCGTCGCCTACTGCCACAACCCCTACGCCGAGACCGACCGGGTCCGGCTGCACATCGAGTGCGACCGCTGGTGGGACCTCGACACCGACGGCGCCCCGGCCGACGCGGGACCCGCCGTGACCGTACGACTGTCCGGCCGCTGCTGGAAGGAGGTCCGCTCGGCCTGGGTCAGTCACCAGAAGGGCTGAACCGTCCCGGGCGGCACAGGAACGGGTAGCCGGCCGCCTCCGCCGCCGCCGTCTCCGTGTCGCCCGCGCGGATCGCGTCCACCAGCCGCGCGTGGTCCATGTGCGTCTCCGGCGTCAGCTCCTCGCCGACGTCGTCCCGCAGCCAGTCCCGCAGCACCTCGCCCAGGTCGGCGTACATCGCCGTCATGACGTCGTTGTGGGAGGCGGCCACCACCGCCAGGTGGAAGGTCGCGTCCGCCGTCACGAACGCCTCCGTGTCGCCCGACGCCCACGCCTCCTCCCGCCGCACCAGGAGCGCGTCCAGCTGCTTGAGGTCCTTCTCGGTGCGCCGCCCGGCCGCCAGCCGGGCCGCGCTCGACTCCAGCGTGGCGCGCAGTTCGGCGATGTGCCGGGGGTCGGCGTCCGCGAAACGGTGGTGCATCACGCCCGCCAGCTCGCTGGTCGCCACGACGTACGTGCCCGAACCCTGCCGGATGTCCAGCAGGCCGTTGTGCGCGAGCGCGCGGACGGCCTCGCGGACCGTGTTGCGGGCCACGCCCAGCTGTTCGACCAGCTCGGGCTCGGTGGGGATGCGCGAGCCGACCGGCCACTCGCCCGAGGTGATCTGGGTGCGCAGCGCGGCGATGACCTGTTCGGACAGCGCCGAGCGGCGGGGATGGCTCAGGGGCATGGCACACCTTCGCACGGGCGGAGCGGGGAAGGCGTACCCGGGGATGGACAACCAATCATCCCATGATTCTATGATGTCGGCATGGCAAGCGAGGAGACCCGGACGACGACGTCCCCACCCCTGTCCCGGCACCTGCACGGTCCGTCCGTCGGTCCGGCCCCTGGTCCGTCCGCCGGTTCGTCCGTCGGTCCGCCCCGTGGTTCGTCCGCCGGCGACGGCTCGCGGACGGCCACGCACGCGTGGACGGCACGGCTGCTCATGGCCGGCATCGTGCTGGCCGCCCTCAACCTCCGCCCCGCCATCACCAGCCTCGGCGCCCTCCTCGAAGAGGTCCGCGACGGGCTCGGCATGAGCGCGGGCCTGGCCGGGCTCCTCACCTCCGTACCGCCGCTCTGCTTCGCCGTCTTCGGCCTCACGGCCCCCCGGCTCGCCCGCCGCTTCGGCCCGGCCGCGGTCGTGTGCGCCGGGATGGCCGCCATCGCCGCGGGCCTGCTCATACGGCCCTACGCGGGCGGTACGGCCGGGTTCGTGGCCGCCAGCGCCCTCGCGCTCATGGGCATCGCGGTGAGCAACGTCCTGATGCCGGTCATCGTCAAGCGCCACTTCCCCGACCGGGTCGGCTCCATGACCGGCCTGTACTCGATGGCCCTCGCCCTCGGCACCTCGACCGCCGCCGCGGTCACCGTCCCCCTGACCGAGACCCTGGGCGGCGACTGGCGCACCGGCCTCGCGGTGTGGGCGGGCCTGGCCGTGTCCGCCCTCCTGCCCTGGCTGGCGGTCGTCCGGCAGCGTCGGGCGCCGGCCTGTGCCGACGGTACGGCGGCGTCGCGCCAGGAAGCGGCATCCGGGGCGGCATCCGGGGCGGCACCCGGTGCGGAGGCCCCCGCACGGCCCCACGCGCGTGCGGAGGCGGAGGAGCCCCCGCTGTCCATCACCCGCAGCCGCACCGCGTGGGCGCTCGCCGTGTTCTTCGGGCTCCAGGCCACCGCCGCCTACATCACCATGGGCTGGATGGCGCAGATCTTCCGGGACGCGGGTGTGCCCGCCTCCACGGCCGGGCTGCTCCTCGCCGTCACCATGGTCATGGGCGTGCCCCTGTCCTTCGCCATCCCGCGCCTGGCCGCCCGGCTGCCGCACCAGGGCCCGATCGTCGTCGTGCTCGCCGTCTGCGGCCTCGCCGGATACGCAGGCCTGTACCTGGCGCCCGCCGAGGGCGCCTGGGTCTGGGCGCTGCTGCTCGGCGTCTCCAACTGTGCCTTCCCGCTGGCCCTCACCATGGTCGGCATGCGGGCCAGGACCGGCGCCGGAGTGGCCCGGCTGTCGGCGTTCGCGCAGAGCACCGGCTACCTGATCTCGATCCCGGGCCCGCTCCTGGTCGGCGTCCTCTACCAGCACAGCGGGGGCTGGGGCCTGCCGCTGGCACTGATGGCGGCACTGTTGATCCCGCAGACGGTCGTGGGCGTCCTCGCGGGCCGCAACCGCACGGTGGAGGACGAGACCGCCCGCCGACCCCGCGAGCACCGGCGGGCGCACGGGGTGGGAAACTGACCGTATGCCCCTCGACCCGAACCCGCAGAACGGCCAGAAGAAGATGCTGATCATCTTCGGCTCGTTCCTCGCCATCTTCGTGATCATCGCTGTCGTCGCGACGATCGCCTCGCCCTGACGATCGCCTTGCCCTGACGACCGCCTCCCCGCCACGGCTCCCGAGAGGCGTTGGTGGGGTTAACCCCCCTGTCCCCTAGGGGGTGAGGGTCAGGGTCAAGTGGGTGGATCACCGGATGGGGCGCAGGCCGAGGTTTCCGTAGATTCGAGATGTGGCCGCGCGAGGCGGGCCACGGTCCACTCGAAGACCCGCGGAGGCACCCATGTCGGCCCAGACGCACACCCGGCACCACCCGGCTGCTGCCCCGGGCGGCATCGGCACCCGGCTGCCCTGGTGGGCCCTCGCCCTCCCCACTCTCGCCTTCATCGCCCTGCTCACCCTGATACTCAACCCGGCCGACGCCCACGCGGCCGGCGGCGACCCGGCGATCACGCATCTCGTCGAGCGCGTGCGAGAGCTCGTCGCGCGGTAGCCGTGTCGATCACGCCCCGGTGTGCTCCACATACCCCCGGGCGGTGCGAAAGCCGCATGTCAACTCCCTGCGCCCCATGGCCTGTTTCATGCGAAGCTGGGAGCCATGAGCGTCGCAGAACCCCGCAGGATCGTCCTCTTCCGTCATGCGAAAGCCGACTGGTCACAGGAGACCGACCACGAGCGGCCGCTCGCCGACCGGGGCCGGCTGGACGCGGCAGCGGCCGGCCGCAGCCTCGCCGCGACCGGTGTCGCCGTCGACCTGGCCGTGTGCTCCACGGCGGTCCGGACCCGTGAGACGTGGAAACTCGCTGTTCAGGAGCTCCCGCACCGGCCGAGAACGGTCTACGAGGAGCGGATCTACGAGGCGTCCCCGGGCGAGCTGATCGCCCTGCTCAACGAAACCCCGGAAGACGTCCGCGATCTCGTCCTGATCGGCCACAACCCGGGCATCCACGGCCTCGCCGAGATCCTCGCCGGCTCCGTCGAGGGCGACGCGGACGGGCGGATGAATGCCCACGGCTTCCCGGCCGCCTCCTTCGCCGTCCTGACCTTCGACGGCTCCTGGAAGTCCCTGGAGCCGGCCGCTGCCACCCTGGTCGACTTCTGGGCGCCGTTCGAGTGAACTCTCCGGTCCCGGACACCCCCCGTCCCGGGACCCCCGGCACACACGAGGGCCCGGCACCTTGCCGGTGCCGGGCCCTGCTCGTCGTCTCCGCGGGTGTCCGCGCTACTCCTCGTCGTGGGTGTCCGCCGCCTCGACCTCTTCGCGGGTGACGCCCAGCAGATACAGCACGGTGTCGAGGAACGGCACGTTCACCGCCGTGTGCGCCGCCTCCTGCACCACCGGCTTGGCGTTGAAGGCGACGCCGAGACCGGCCGCGTTCAGCATGTCCAGGTCGTTCGCACCGTCGCCGATCGCCACGGTCTGCGAGAGCGGTACGCCCGCCTCGGCGGCGAACCTGCGCAGCAGCCGCGCCTTGCCCGCACGGTCCACGATCTCACCGGTCACCCGGCCGGTCAGCTTCCCGTCGACGATCTCCAGCGTGTTCGCCTGAGCGAAGTCCAGCCCCAGCCGCTCCTTCAGATCGTCGGTGACCTGCGTGAAACCGCCGGAGACCACACCCACCTGGTAGCCGAGCCGCTTCAGCGTCCGGATCAGTGTGCGCGCGCCCGGCGTCAGCCGCACCTCGGTGCGCACCTTCTCCACGACCGAGGCGTCCAGCCCCTCCAGCAGCGCCACCCGCGCGTGCAGGGACTGCTCGAAGTCCAGCTCACCACGCATCGCCGCGGCCGTCACCTCGGCGACCTTGTCCTCGCAGCCGGCGTGCGCGGCGAAGAGCTCGATCACCTCGTCCTGGATGAGGGTGGAGTCCACGTCCATCACGACGAGCCGCTGGGCCCGCCGGTGCAGGCCCGCGTCCACGACCGCGACATCCACGCCGAGCGCGGCCGCGTCCGTGACCAGGGCGGGGCGCAGCTGCGAGGTCTCCACGCCGGAGATCGCGAACTCGACGGCCGTCACCGGGTACTTGGCGAGCCGGAAGATACGGTCGATGTTGCCGCCGGTCTTGGTGATCCGCGCGGCGATCGCGGCGGTGGCCTCCGCGGTGAGCGGATGGCCCAGCACGGTCACCAGGGAGCGCCCCAGGCCACGCGGCCGGTTGTCGCCGAGGCCCGAGATGATGTCCGCCTGCATCTTCATCGACTCGGCCCAGCTGTGGACCGTGGAGCGCAGGTCACCCTCCAGACCGGACGGCGGCTCGGTCACGAGCGCGCACAGCACCATCCGGCCACGGGTGACGACCTGCTCGATGTCGACCACGTCGACGGAGAAGGCGGCGAGGGTGTCGAAGAGGCCGGCCGTGATGCCCGGCCTGTCCTTGCCGAAGATCCTGACAAGGAGAGTAGGGACGTCTGAGGACGAAGTCTGCGAAGTGCTCATGATGTACCCACCGTATCCGGCACCCAGTGCCGGACGCCGCTCAGGTCCGCCCAGCGGACAGGGAACAGTGGGCGTCGCGCAGATGAAGCAGCCCTTACGTCATGCCGCGCGCACCCGCCGTGTCCCGTCACCGCGGCTTCTTCGGCCCCCTCGGCGCGGGCGGCGGTGGCGGGGGAGGAGGCGGAGTCCCGTCGTCCGGCCCACCCCCACCGGGCCGCCGAGGAGGCAACGGCCCCACCGGCCCCACGACGGTCGGCGCGCCGTACACGTCATCTGGCCCGGGGCTTTGGCCGGGCGCCTGCCCGGGGCCTCGGCCGGGCGTCTGCCCGGACCCTTGCCCGGGCGCCTGCCCGGGGCCTTGACCAGGCCCCTGGCCGGGCGCTTGCCTTGGACTCCGGCCGGGCGCCTGCCCGGACCCTTGCCCGGGCGTCTGCCCGGACCCTTGGCCGGGCGCTCGCCTTGGACCCTGCCCGGACCCCTGCCCCGATCCCCGCCCCGGCGCCCCGGACAGCCCGCCGGATCCACGCCCGCTCGCTCCTCCGGCCCCCCGCCCGCCTCCCGCCCCGGGCTCACCCGGCCGCGCGCTCTCGTACGACCTCCCCTGCGGAGCCCCGCCGCCACGGCCGCCACCGCCGCTGCCGTCGCCGCCCCGCCCTTCACCGGGTCGCGCGTCCTGCGGCCCCCGCACCTCGTCCGGCATCCGCAGATAGGGATTGGTCGCCGGGTTCGGCGGCCGGTACGACGCGTTCGGCGCGTACGGCCCGGCGCCCTCGCCACGCCCCTGACCCGCACCCGCGTCCGCCCCGACGCCCGTGTCCACCCCCGCGCCCACTCCCGACCCCGCCCCGACCCCGACCCCCACGTCACCCAGTGCCAGCCGCGCCGCCCGCCGCCCGGCGGCGCCCGTGGCGGACGCCAGCAGCGCTCCCGCGGCCCCCGCCCCCGCCCCCCACACCGCGCCGAGGAGCAACGCCGGGCCGGCGTTCTGGTGCAGCTCGATCCCGGCGCCGAACGCGTCGAAGCCGAGCACGGACAGCGAGGCGTCCACGGACACCGCCGCCAGCCACCCCAGCAGCGGCAGCGCCACCGCCGTCACGATCCCCAGCCGCAGCGCACACCGCCCCACGAACCCGGTGACGCCGCGTCCACCCGCGCCCGCACCGACCCCGACCCCGGCCCCGACCGGCGTGCGCGCCGCGGCCAGCACCCCCGCCAGCAGCATCATCACCGCCGTGGCCACGCCCAGCAGCCACACCCGGCCGTCCAGCTCGGCCAGCCGGCCCAGCGTCACCGACTGCCCGGAGCGGGAGCCGAGCAGGTCGTCCAGCGGGTCGGGGAGGACCTGCTTGAGCACGCCCGTGGCCTTGCCGTCCCAGGGCACGAACAGGCCGATCGAGAGGCCCAGCCACACCCCGTTCGGGGCGCCGAGCAGCGCCGCTCCCGCGATCCGTTTCGGATGCGCGTCACCGATCGCCGCGTACGCCGCCGCCGCCAGCCCGGCCGCCACGGCCAGCAGCACCACGGTGACCAGGGCGGACACCGCCGGCCGTACCGTGCGGTGCACCGTCTCCCACCCGCGCGGCAGGGGGGTGCGGCGCGAGGCGAGCAGGGCGATCAGCAGGATCCCCGCCGACCAGACGAGCCCGCCGAGCAGGGTGGGCGCGGTGTCGACGGTGAACCCGACCGCGGCCTTCGCCTCGATCAGGTCCCCGACCCGGTCGGGCAGCAGCCCCCCGATGTCCCCGACGTCCCCGAGCCCGGGAATCTCCAGTCCGCCGCCACCGCCCCCGCCGCCGCCTCCGACACCGGGCAGGTCGTCCAGCCCGAGCGCGCCGCCGTCGAGCGTGATGACGTCGTGCCCCGCCCAGGCCAGCCCGCCCAGCATCGCCACGAACAGCGCGACCACCGCGCCCGCGCGGGCGAGGAGTTCGGCCGGCGCGACCACAACTCCGGCCGTGCGCAGGGACCGTAGGAAGAACCACGACAGCAGCAGGGCCCCGACCAGGCCCACGCCCAATGGCGTGATCTCGATGGCCGTGTTCGCCTCTGCGCCCGTCAGGCCGAACGCCGACACATCGCCGGACGGTGTCACCGAACCGCCCGCCCCCAGTGCCACGACCGCCGCCGTCATCGGCCCCAACGAGCCCACCGTGTCCGCGCCCAGCAGATGCAGGCCGAGCGCAGCCGTCCCGGCCATCCCGATCAACGCCCAGCTCACCGCGGCGATCGCGGACAGCAGCACGTCCACCCACGGGACGCTCCCACCGTACGCAGCGCCCTTGTCGCTCCCGATCCCTGTGCCGGCACTCATGCAGACCCCCCGATCCGCGCGCGGCGGCGAAGATCGCCGCTTCCGTCCCCCTCGCGTGCGTTTACCACTCTCCGGGCCGATTTCAACCCCGTCAACGGGGACGGCCGATGCGCTCGCCCAGGCTCTTCACAAGGCCCGACTTTCGGTCAGGGGGCCGGGCCTGAAATAGTTCCCGACGATGTTCGACATCCCTAGACTCCCTGTGATGGGGCGTAACTCGGGGGACTACTCAGTGGGGCATGGAGTGCCGGAACTCGTACTGGAATTGAACGGACGCACCTGGACGCTCGACACGTCCAGGCCATACACCCTCGGACGTGATCCGCAGGGGGACCTCGTGTTCGAGGACGCCAGGGTCTCCTGGCGCCACGCCACGGTCAGCTTCAACGGCCGCAGTTGGGTCATCGAGGACCACGGCAGCACCAACGGCACGTTCGTGCAGGGCCAGCGGATCCATCAGCTGGAGATCGGCCCGGGTACGGCGGTGCACCTGGGCAACGCGACCGACGGCCCGCGCGTGAACGTCTCGGGGGCGCAGGCGCCCGTCGCGCAGCCCCAGCAGCAGCCGTACGCCGCGCAGGGCGCGAACCAGGCGTGGGCCCAGCCCGCGCCCCAGCCGCCGGCCGCGAACACCGCGCAGCCCGGCTGGCAGCAGCCGCAGCAGGCCGCCGCACCGCGGATCCCGCAGCAGGGACAGGGCCCCGGCGTCGGCGCGGGGGCGCCGCCGGTCTACGGCGACCGCAGCCCCACCACGTTCCACCAGTTCTCCCTCGGCCGCGTGATGCGCATCGGCCGTGCGCTGGAGAACGACCTGGTCGTCTCCGACCTCCAGGTCTCCCGCAACCACGCCGAGTTCCACTCGACGCCCGACGGCCGCATGGAGATCCGCGACCTCGGCTCGCACAACGGTACGTACGTCAACGGTCAGCCGATCGCCAAGGGCGGCACCCAGCTGCTCGGCCCCACCGACATCGTCGGCGTCGGCCACTCGACGTTCCGGATCGTCGGCGACCGGCTCGAGGAGTTCGTCGACACCGGTGAGGTCTCCTTCTCCGCCCGCCACCTCACCGTCACGGTCGACGGCGGCAAGCAGATCCTCAAGGACGTCTCCTTCGGCGTCCCGGAGAAGTCGCTGATCGCGGTCATCGGACCGTCCGGTTCCGGCAAGTCGACGCTGCTCAAGGCGCTGACCGGCTACCGCCCGGCCAACCAGGGCGACGTCCTCTACGACAACCGGAACCTGTACAAGCAGTTCGCCGAGCTGCGCCAGCGCATCGGTCTGGTCCCGCAGGACGACATCCTGCACAAGGAACTGACGGTCAAGCGGGCCCTGAAGTACGCGGCCAAGCTCCGCTTCCCCGCCGACACCACGGGCGCCGAGCGCGACGCCCGTATCGACGAGGTGCTGCGCGAGCTGAAGCTCGACATCCACAAAGAGAAGAAGATCACCTCCCTCTCCGGCGGCCAGCGCAAGCGCGTGTCGGTGGCCCTGGAGCTGCTCACCAAGCCGTCGCTGATCTTCCTGGACGAGCCGACCTCCGGCCTCGACCCGGGCATGGACCGTGACGTCATGCAGCTGCTGCGCGGCCTCGCCGACGACGGCCGCACGGTCCTCGTCGTCACGCACTCGGTGGCCGAACTCGCGATCTGCGACAAGCTGCTCGTGATGGCGCCGGGCGGTGCCGTCGCCTACTTCGGTCCGCCCGAGGAGGCACTGAACTTCTTCGGCTACGACACCTGGGCCGACGTCTTCTCCGCCTTCGAGAACTACCGCGACTACGACTGGGCGGGCCGCTGGAAGGGTTCGCAGCACTACCAGATGTACGCCGCGGACATCGACGCCATCGCGCCGCAGTCCGTACAGATGCCGCCGATGCAGGCGATGAAGCCGCCGAAGCCGCAGGGCTGGATGTCGCAGTTCGTCACCCTGGTGCGCCGCTACACGTCGGTGATCGCCTCCGACAAGGGCTTCCTCGCCCTGTCGGTGATCCTGCCGGTCGTCCTCGGTTCGGTGAGCCTGCTCATCGACTCGGGCAACAGCCTGCTGCCCAACCCGGTGAACCCGAAGACCGGCCGGATCATCCCCAACGGCACGGCCACCACCGTCCTGCTGATCCTCGCGGTCGGCGCCTGCTTCGCGGGTGCGGCGAACTCCGTCCGTGAGCTGATCAAGGAACGGGTCATCTACGAGCGGGAGCGCGCCACCGGCCTGTCCCGCTCGGCGTACCTGATGTCCAAGGTGTTCGTGCTCGGCCTGGTCACCGTGTTCCAGGGGCTGCTGGTCGGCGTCATCGGCTTCTCCAGCCGGGAGATCCCGGCGGAGGGCCTGATCCTCAAGAGCGCGCCGCTGGTGGAACTGTGCCTGCCGATCATGGCGCTCGGCTTCACCTCGATGATGTTCGGCCTGATCATCTCCTCGCTGGTGAAGACGGCCGAGAAGACCATGCCGCTGCTGGTCATGTTCGCGATCATCCAGGTGGTGTTCACGGGCTGCCTGTTCGCCCTGGGCGGCTCGATCGGCGTCAACGAGTTCTCGTACCTGATGCCGTCCCGCTGGGCGGTCGGCGCCGCGGGCGCCACGCTGGACTTCAACAAGATCAGCCCGCCGGCGGACGGCAACGACAGCGACCCGCTGTGGGAGCACACCGTCGGGGCCTGGGGCCTGGACATGGTCGCCCTGATCGCCCTCGGCGTGATCTGCGGCTTCTTCGTGGCCCGCTTCCTGCGCCGCCACGAGCCCGAGGTCATGCGCAAGTAGCGTGCCGTGCACGACGCCGAAGGGCGGCGCCCCATGACGGGGCGCCGCCCTTCGGCGTGCGGCGGCGGGTCAGTACGCGCTGTTGACGTTGTCGATCGAGCCGTACCGGTGGGCGGCGTAGTTCGCCGCGGCGGTGATGTTGGCGACCGGGTCGTAGATGTTCCGGGACGTGCCGGCCACGTGGTACGCGTTGAAGGTCGGCTGGATCACCTGGAGCAGGCCCTTGGAAGGGACGCCGTTGACGGCGTTGATGTCCCAGCCGTTGATGGCGTTCGGGTTGCCGGAGGACTCCCGCATGATGTTGCGGTGCAGTCCGCTGTAGCTGCCGGGGATGTCCTTGGCGTTCATGATGGCCAGGGCCTGGCGGATCCAGCCGTCCAGGTTGTTGGAGTAGCTCTTGACCGCGACGCGGTGCGAGGAGCGGCTCGCGGCGTCCTTGGCGTGGCGCGCGGCGGCGGCCTTCTGGGCGGCGGCCGTGGCGGCCGCCTTCTTCTTCGCGGTGACGGCCGCGGCGGCGGCCCGCGACGCGGCCTTCTTCTTGGCCACGGCGGCCGTGGCGGCCTTCTTCTTCGCCTCGATGGCGTCGACCTTCACGCTCGTGCCGGCCAGCTGGTCGGTGACGCTGGCCTTGATGCCGCGCACCGGCTCGGAGCTGTAGGCCACGCGGGCCGAGGGGGCGGCCGCGTCCGTCGTGGTCGTCTGCGCGTCGGCCGGCACCACGGAGAGGGCGAAGGCGGCGGCACCGAGGGCGGCGACACCGACGATCGCGGTCTTGTGAGTGTTCTGGGGCATTGCGGAAGGACCTCTTCGAATAGCGCGGAGGTCGCTCTCTTCGTCCCACGGCGGACAGCGGGTGCTGGAGGCACGTGTGCCGCGGGGGACAACCCGCGGCACTGAGCGACGGCAGCCATTCTTAGCGGCCGCAAAATGGCCAGGCAAAGATGTGACGTACGATCCCCGGTAGTGGATCAGGGAAGGGCAAAACGGGACAGACTGTACTGTCCGTCCCGTTCATTCGGGTCGACTCCCCCTCCTATGTGCCCTAGTAGGTGATCTGCGCCCTATGTGCGGGCTCACATCGACCCGGCCCAGCCCTCACACGCAGTTGCCGAAGCGATGCCCCGTGTGAGGACCCTCCTCCGGCAGGACGAGGTGCACGTCCCCGAACTCGTGCCACAGGTACCGCCCGCGCAGCGCCTCGTCGTAGCCCCGGCCGATCGCGGCCCGACCCGCCACCGCCTCCAGCATCAGCAGATGCGAGGCCTCCGGCTCGTGCAGCCCGGTCAGCAGCCCGTCCACCACCCGCACCCCGCGCTCGGGCGTCACCACGAGATCCGTCCACCCCGCACGCGCGCGGACGACCCCGTCGGCGCCCGCCGCCGACTCCACCGCCCGCACGGCCGTCGTCCCGACCGCGATCACCCGCCCGCCCACCCGTCGCCCACCACGCTGCCGAGCAGGCGCCGCACGTCCCCTCCGACCGGCCCGCGCCGCGTTGATCAGCCGGGCCGACGCCTCCGGCACCGCGAACCGCTCCGGATACGGCGGCTCGTGCGCCTCCGCCGACGCCACCCCGGTGTGCAGGGTTACCGGCGCGAACTGCACACCCCGGCTCACCAGCTCCGCCACCAGCCCCGCCGTGAACGGACGTGCCGCACTCGGCATCTCCGCACTGCCCGAGCCGTCCGCCGACGGCAGCGCGAACGCCGTCTGGTACACGGACAGCGGCTGGTCCCGCTCCGTATAGGAGTAACGGATCGGCCGCCCGTGCTCCCGCAGCAGCTCCGGCACCGCCCCGCCGGACACCCCGGCCCACCACAGCCGCCCGCTGCCCGGACTCAGCGGCTCCGCCAGCACCAGCCGCACACCCCCGGGCAGCCCCACCTCCGTCCCCACCGGACCTCCCGCACGCGCGCGCGTGGTGCCCCTGTCGTCCGGGTCCCGCAGTTCGACCGCCCACCGCCCGTCGTCCCCGCGCGTGGAGAAGTGCACCACCACACGCGCGTGCCCGACCCGCCCGTCCACCGCCGCCGCGAGCGTGGGCGAGGTGTTCACCACCAGCAGGTCCCCGGCCCGCAGCAGACACGGCAGCTCCCGGAACGCGTGATGCGCCACCTCCGTCCCCCACGACACCAGCAGCCGTACGTCGTCCCGGCCCCGCCCCGGCCCGCGCTGCTCGGCCGGCACCCGCGCCGACAGCTCCTCCGGCACCCTCACCGGTACCCGGCCGCGCACGCGCGCGGTGACCCCCGTCGCCGACGTCATCGCCGGCCCGCCAGCAGCGCCGGAGCCCCGTACCGCCCGCTCGCCGGCCGCTCGTCCAGCAGCCGCAGGAAGGCCGGCACCACACCCTCCGGCTCCGGCCGCGCCCCGTCGTCGTCCGGTACGGCCGCCGCGTACAGGTCCGTGGCCATGTCCCCGGGGTCCACCGCCCACACCCGCAGCCCCGGCTCCTCCGCGCCGAGCACCGCCGCGAGCTGGTCCAGGGCCGCCTTCGACGCCCCGTAGCCGCCCCAGGTCTCGTACGCCTCCGCCGCCGCGTCCGAGCTGACGGCGACCACCGCGCCCCGCGGCGCCGCCCGCAGCAGCGGCAGCGCCTCCTGCACCAGGCCCAGCGCCGCCACGACGTTCACCTCCAGCGCCCGCCGCAGCCCGTCCAGCGGCAGCGCGTCCAGCCGCACCAGCGGCTCGGCGCCCAGCGCGCTCGCGTTGTTCACCACCAGATCGCACCCGCCGAGCCCCCACGCGGCCGCCACCAGCGCCGACCGG
This sequence comes from Streptomyces phaeofaciens, assembly GCF_014648915.1. Classification (GTDB taxonomy): domain Bacteria; phylum Actinomycetota; class Actinomycetes; order Streptomycetales; family Streptomycetaceae; genus Streptomyces; species Streptomyces phaeofaciens. The sequence goes on from NZ_BMSA01000024.1 coordinate 171,834, forward strand.
TGCCCGGCGTCCGTGACGTCCCCCGCGAGCGCCCGGACGGCCGTGCCGTGCGCCGCGACCGCGGCCGCCGCCCCCTTCAGCACGTCCTCCGTCCTGGCGTCCAGCACCAGATCCCAGCCGCGCGCGGCCAGCGCCTCGGCCAGCGCCCTGCCGAGCCCCTTCGAGGCCCCCGTGATGATCGCTACCGGCATGACAACCGTCCCCTCGTCCGACCGCCTCCGTCGGCGGTGACCCCACCGTAGGAACCGGCCCCCCGGGCCCGCCTCGGACGCGGGACGGGGCCCGCCGGGGCCCTTCGTCGTACGCCCGCACACCCGGTCCCCACGCCCTGGGGCGCCGTACCGGGGACCTCCGGCCTAGGCCTGTGGCCCTAGCCCGGGGCCGTCACCGGTCCGATCCGCGGTGTCACACCCCGCCGGTACCGTGAGGACATGAGTCATCGCCCCCGGTCCGGCCTCGCCGCGGTCAGCTCCGCGCTGCTGGCCATGAGCAGGCATCTGGAGGTGCGCGACGTCCTCAAGACGATCGTCGCCTCCGCCCGCGAGCTGCTCGACGCGCAGTACGCCGCGCTCGGGGTCCCGGACGACCACGGGGGCTTCGCGCAGTTCGTCGTCGACGGCATCGGCGAGGAGCAGTGGAAGGCCATCGGCCCCCTGCCCCGACAGCACGGCATCCTGGCCTCGATGCTGCACGAGGCCCGCCCCGAGCGCCTCGCCGACGTGCGCAAGGACCCCCGTTTCGAGGGCTGGCCGTCCGCCCACCCCGAGATGTCCGACTTCCTCGGCCTGCCCATCCGCGACGGCGACGAGATCATCGGCGCCCTGTTCCTCGCCAACAAGAACTGCCCGAAGCCCCAGGGCAGCTGCGGCTTCACCGAGGAGGACGAAGAACTCCTCGCCATCCTCGCCCAGCACGCGGCCATAGCCCTCACCAACGCCCGCCTCTACGAGCGCAGCCGCGAACTGACCATCGCCGAGGAACGCTCCCGGCTGGCCCACGAACTGCACGACGCGGTCGCCCAGAAGCTGTTCTCCCTGCGCCTGACGGCCCAGGCCGCCGCCGCCCTCGTCGACCGCGACCCCTCCCGCGCCAAGGGCGAGCTCCAGCAGGTCGCCGCGCTCGCCGCCGAGGCCGCAGACGAACTGCGCGCCGCCGTCGTGGAGCTGCGCCCCGCCGCCCTCGACGAGGACGGCCTCGTGGCCACCCTGCGCACCCAGATCCAGGTCCTCGACCGAGCCCACGCCGCCCGCGTGACGTTCACCGGCCGCGGCGTCCGCGCCCTGCCCGCCGCCCAGGAGGAGGCGCTGCTGCGCGTCGCCCAGGAGGCCCTGCACAACGCCCTGCGCCACGCGGACGCGCAGCACGTCGACGTGACCCTCCACAAGCGCGGCACGGACACGGTCCTGCGCATCACCGACGACGGCTGCGGCTTCGAGCCCGCCGCGGTCCGCCGGGCCGGCCGCCACCTCGGCCTGGTGTCGATGCGCGACCGGGCCGGCGGCATCGGCGGCACGCTCACGGTGGAATCGGCGCCCGGCAAGGGCACCACGATCGAGATGGAGGCCCCCGGTGGCTGACGCAATCAAGGTGCTGCTCGTCGACGACCACCAGGTCGTCCGCCGGGGCCTGCGCACCTTCCTGGAGGTCCAGGACGACATCGAGGTCGTCGGCGAGGCCGCCGACGGCGCCGAGGGCGTGGAGCGCGCCGAGGAGCTGAGGCCCGACGTCGTCCTGATGGACGTCAAGATGCCCGGCATGGACGGTGTGGAGGCCCTCCGCAGGCTCCGCGAGCTGGAGAACCCCGCGCGGGTGCTGATCGTCACCAGCTTCACCGAACAGCGCACGGTGGTCCCGGCCCTGCGCGCGGGCGCCGCCGGGTACGTCTACAAGGACGTGGACCCCGACGCCCTCGCCGGCGCCATCCGCTCCGTCCACGCCGGGCACATCCTGCTCCAGCCGGAGGTGGCCGGCGCCCTGCTCTCCCAGGAGGTGGCCAACTCGGGCCAGGGCAGAGGCGGGGCGCTCACGGAACGCGAGCGCGAGGTGCTCGGCCTGATAGCGGACGGTCGCTCCAACCGCGAGATCGCCAGGGCCCTCGTTCTCTCCGAGAAGACCGTCAAGACCCACGTCTCGAACATCCTGATGAAACTCGACGTGGCCGACCGCACCCAGGCCGCGCTGTGGGCCGTACGCCACGGCGTGACCGGCTGAAACGCTCTCCGTACGGCTCGGCGGAGGCGACCCGGCGGGTGGTACGGAGCGTCCCGTTCCGGACTGAGATTCATACCGTCGTGGGAATGTCCCCCGAATGGCGCAACCTCCCGGGAGCCCCGCCGTTCTCCAGTGCGTGCTGCGGCGACTGCCGCGGCCATCGCTAGGAGGACTCGAGAAGTGAAGAACCTGAAGAAGGCAGCGGCCGTGACGATGGTGGCCGGCGGCCTGATGGCCGCGGGGGCCGGCATGGCCTCCGCCACCGACGGCGCCACGGCCCTCGGCGAGGCCAAGGGCTCGCCGGGCGTCGTCTCGGGCAACGTCGTGCAGGCCCCGGTGCACATCCCGGTCAACGCCGTCGGCAACAGCGTCAACGTGATCGGCGTGCTCAACCCGGCCTTCGGCAACCTGGGCCTCAACCACTGAGGTCCCTGCCCGTACCGACCTCCGGCCTCCCCCAGGCGCCCACCCGGGGGAGGCCGGTCCGGTTGTCATCCCATAGCGCTGTCGGCCCATAGTGCTGTCGCTTCATGGATGTGTCGGCCCATAGGTCGATAGGCCCATACCGCTGTCGGCTCATCGCCCTGTAGTGCCAATGATCCGAACGGGCAGTTCCCCGCGCCCGTCCCGCACCGTTCCCGATCACCACCGCGTTGGGCAGCGCACGACCCGCGGCCGGGTCGGACACGCAAACAGGAGGAACACTTCCCATGAACATCGCCAAGAAGGCTGCTGTGGCCCTCACCGTCGCCGGCATCGCCGCCGGTGCTTCGGCCGGCGCCGCTGTCGCCGACTCGGGCGCCGAGGGCGCGGCCGTGAAGTCGCCGGGCGTCGCCTCGGGCAACACCGTCCAGGTCCCCGTCCACATCCCCGTGAACGTGGTCGGCGACACCGTCAACATCGTCGGCCTCCTGAACCCGGCCTTCGGCAACACGGGCGTGAACGACTGAGGTCACCGCTCGACAGCCGCACGGCGGAGGGGCTCCGCACGTCAACGACGACGTGCGGAGCCCCTCCGCCGTGCCGGGGACCCGACCCCGGCCCGCGGCGGCAGGCGCGCCGCGTCATCCGGCCCGCACGCTCACCGGACCCCCCGCTCCCGCTCTTCCACATACGCGTTGTAGGCCGCCACCTGCGCCCGCCGGGCCGTCCGCTCCACCGGCCGCAACGCCTCGGCCCGCGCCGCCATCTCACCGGAGCTGACCGCACCCCCGGGCCCCCGCTCCTGGGCGAGCGACACCAGCAACCCCACCCGCTGCCCCAGCTCCAGCACCCGCACGGCCCGCGGCGGATACCCCGGCGCCAACACCTCCCGCCCCCGCTCCGACCGCGCCCGGTACGCGTCGATCGCCGCCTCCGCCACCGGCCCCGACCCGGCGACGTCCAGCCGCGACAGCACCGCCGTGGCATCCCGCAACGCCTCCGCCAGCTCCCGCTCGGCCTCACCCAGCGACGGCACATCGGCCGGCGGAGCCTCCCGCACCGGCAGGCAGTGCCACACCACCTCGACATGCACATCACCGGCGGGCCCGGCCTCGTACACCTCCGGCACCAGGCCCAGCGCGGCCCCGTGACAGACCACCGCCTCCTCCGCCTCCAGCGCCCGCGCGTTGAACTCCGGCGGCCCGCTCAGCCCGAGCGGATGCCCCGGCGCGGGCAGTGCCACCCGCAGCCCGGTCACCCCCAGCGCCCGCAGCCGCCCGAGCGCGAGCGTGAGCCCGACGGGCCCGGATTCGCCGGGCAGTCCCTCCACCCGGTGCACGGCGTCCTCACCGACGACGGCGAGTACGGCGTCGTCCGGCGAGACAAGTCCGGCCAACAGGGCATTTCCCCAAGCGGCAAGGCGACCAGAGCGCGGTTCCGAGAGCATGGCTCCACCCTAAGGACCGGACCGATGGAACGGCCCACCCGGCCGGTGGCGTAGATTTTCCCGAGGGGCCGCGCCCACCCGAGCGCGGCGGGCCGAGCCACCGGCGCCCGCGACAACCGAGACCGGCCACACTGCAAGGGGAGACAACGCGCCAATGAGCGATGTTCTGGAGCTTCAGGACGTATCGGTGGTCCGCGAGGGCCGGGCTCTGGTGGACCAGGTCTCCTGGTCGGTCAAGGAGGGCGAGCGCTGGGTCATCCTCGGCCCCAACGGAGCCGGCAAGACGACCCTCCTGAACATCGCCTCCACCTACCTCTTCCCCAGCGCGGGCACCGTCTCCGTCCTCGACGAGACCCTCGGACGGCCGGGCACCGACGTCTTCGAGCTGCGCCCGCGCATCGGTATGGCCGGCATCGCCCTGGCCGACAAGCTCCCCAAGAGCCAGACCGTCCTCCAGACGGTTCTGACGGCCGCGTACGGCATGACCGCCGCGTGGCAGGAGGAGTACGAGGACGTCGACGAGCAGCGCGCCCGCGCCTTCCTCGACCGCCTCGGCATGAGCGAGTACCTCGACCGGAAGTTCGGCACCCTCTCCGAGGGCGAGCGCAAGCGCACCCTCATCGCCCGCGCCCTGATGACCGACCCCGAGCTGCTCCTCCTCGACGAGCCCGCCGCCGGCCTCGACCTCGGCGGCCGCGAGGACCTCGTACGCCGTCTCGGCCGCCTCGCCCGCGACCCCATCGCCCCCTCGATGATCATGGTCACGCACCATGTCGAGGAGATCGCCCCCGGCTTCACCCACGTCCTCATGATCCGCCAGGGCAAGGTCCTCGCCGCCGGACCCGTCGAGCTCGAACTCACCTCCCGCAACCTCTCCCTCTGCTTCGGCCTCCCGCTCGTCGTGGAACAGGTCGGCGAGCGCTGGACCGCACAGGGCCTCCCCCTGTCCTGACCGCCCCTCCTGCGCCCTGTCGGCGGCACGGCCTCCGGACCTACCATGACCGTGTGAACGACATCGACGCGTGGGTGTGGTGGCTCGTGGGCGCGGCAGCGCTGGGAATCCCGCTCGTGGTGACCGCGATGCCGGAGTTCGGCATGCTCGCGGTCGGCGCGGTGGCCGCCGCGATCGCGGCGGGACTGGGCCTCGGCGCCGTGCCGCAGGTGCTCATCTTCATCGTCGTCTCGGTCGCGCTCCTCGCCGTCGTACGGCCCATCGCCGCACGCCACAGCATGCAGCGCCCCCAACTCGCCACCGGAGTGGACGCGCTGAAGGGAAAGCAGGCCGTCGTACTGGAACGCGTCGACGGCGCCGGCGGCCGGATCAAACTCGCCGGCGAGGTCTGGTCGGCGCGCGCCCTCGACACCGACCGCAGCTACGAAATCGGTCAGGAAGTCGACGTCGTGGAGATCGAGGGGGCCACGGCGATCGTCATCTGACCTGTACAACTCCCGCACCACGCAAGTGAACCGAAGACCTCCCGGGGCACGCGACGGTCTGTCACACTCGACCAGCAAGATCTTCAACAGCCATAAGATCTTCCAAAAGGCGCTCGAGGCGGAGACGCGCAGACGCGGCAACGCGGAACGCGCGACGCGGAAAACGCGGAAAAGGGGACGGGGAGCACGATGGAACCAGTCATCATCGTCTTGATCATTCTGGTGGTGTTGGTCTTCATCGCCCTGATCAAGACGATCCAGGTCATCCCACAGGCGAGCGCCGCCATCGTGGAGCGGTTCGGCCGCTACACCCGGACGCTCAACGCGGGCCTCAACATCGTCGTCCCGTTCATCGACACCATCCGCAACCGCATCGACCTGCGGGAACAGGTCGTCCCGTTCCCGCCGCAGCCGGTGATCACCCAGGACAACCTGGTCGTCAACATCGACACCGTCATCTACTACCAGGTGACCGACGCCCGGGCCGCCACCTACGAGGTCGCCAGCTACATCCAGGCGATCGAGCAGCTCACCGTCACCACACTCCGCAACATCATCGGCGGCATGGACCTCGAGCGGACCCTCACCTCCCGCGAGGAGATCAACGCGGCCCTGCGCGGCGTCCTCGACGAGGCCACCGGCAAGTGGGGCATCCGCGTCAACCGCGTGGAACTGAAGGCCATCGAACCCCCGACCTCCATCCAGGACTCGATGGAGAAGCAGATGCGCGCCGACCGGGACAAGCGCGCCGCGATCCTCACCGCCGAGGGCACGCGCCAGGCCGCCATCCTCACCGCCGAGGGCGAGAAGCAGTCCCAGATCCTGCGCGCCGAGGGTGAGGCCAAGGCCGCCGCCCTGCGCGCCGAGGGCGAGGCCCAGGCCGTCCGCACGGTCTTCGAGGCCATCCACGCCGGCGACCCGGACCAGAAGCTCCTCTCCTACCAGTACCTCCAGATGCTCCCGAAGATCGCCGAGGGCAACGCCAACAAGCTCTGGATCGTCCCCAGCGAGATCGGCGACGCCCTCAAGGGCCTCTCCGGCGCCATGGGCAACTTCGGTGGCGTGGGCGGTGGTTCGGGCTCGACCGGCGCGAGCGCCGAGGCGAAGATCCCGGAGCGCCGGGAGAAGCCGTCCATCGACTGACACCGCGTGGACACGAGTGGGGCCCGCCTCCCGGCAGGAGGCGGGCCCCACTCATGTCACGGGCTCACGCCGCGTCGACCGTCAGCCACTCCGGCAGCGCCGCCAGGTCGTCCTGCCCCAGTGCCAGCAGCATCGCGTCCTGCGGGGTCGGCTCGAACGGACTCCGCAGCAGCGGCATGCCCGCCTGCTCCGGAGTCCGGTCCGCCTTGCGGTGGTTGTCCTCCGCGCACGAGGCCACGGTGTTCAGCCAGGAGTCCCGACCGCCCTGCGCCCGCGGCACCACGTGGTCCACCGTGGTCGCCCGGCGGCCGCAGTACGCGCACCGGTGCCGGTCCCTGACCAGCACCCCCCTCCGCGACCACGGCGCTTGTCTTCGGAACGGCACCCGTACGTATCTGCACAGCCTGATCACCCGGGGCGCGGGGATGTCCACATCGGCACCCCGCATGCGCAGTTCGGGGTGGGACTGCTCGACGACGGCCTTGTCCTGGAGCACCAGGACGACAGCTCGGTTCATCGTCACCGTAGACAGCGGCTCGAAGCTCGCGTTCAGCACCAGCGTGTCACGCATCCTGCCCACCTCCCATGCGCACCTGCCCACCCCCCGGCGGGCTCGGATCAACTCTGGACGGGCGCGCCGAGATGGACAACGCAATAAAAATGCCCGCCCCTGATCACTTCCAAGACCGGGGGCGGGCAAACGTTCAAAGAACGATGAACCGAATCATCCCTCCGTGGGATGCTCGTACTCACCGATCAACTGAGCGCGCGCGATCGTGTGGAACCGCAGATTGAAGCCCACGGCGGCGGGCGAGGCGTCCGAGTCCGGCCCGAGCTTCTCCTGGTCCACCGCGTACACGGTGAAGACGTACCGGTGCGGCCCGTCCCCGGGCGGCGGCGCGGCACCACCGAAGTCCTTGCTGCCGTAGTCGTTGCGCGCCTGGACGGCACCCTCCGGCAGCCCTTCGAACTTCCCGCCGCCCGCACCGGCCGGCAGCTCGGTCACCGAGGCGGGGACGTCGAACAGCACCCAGTGCCAGAACCCGCTGCCCGTCGGGGCGTCCGGGTCGTAGCAGGTCACGGCGAAGCTCTTGGTCTCGGGCGGGAAACCCTCCCACCGCAGCTGCGGCGAGGTGTTCCCCTCCGCGTGGACCTGAGCACCCTTGAGCGTGCCGCCCTCCTCGACGTCCTCGCTCGTCACCGTGAACGACGGCACGGGAGGGTGGAAGTCATGGGGGAGCGGCCGCCGCTTGAGCTCGGTCACCTCGGTACCTCCTGAACGGTTCTCTGGAGTATGTGGTTCCGAGCCTAGAACCAGTTGCGCTTGCTGCCGACCTCGGACAGCCACTGGTTGAGGTACGCCGCCCAGTCGGTGGCCTGGTAGTCGTGCAGACCTACCTGGAACGAGCGGAAGGTGTCACTGCCCTCGCTGAACAGTCCCGGCTTCTTGTCCATCTCCAGGATGACGTCCATCGCGTGCTCGTCGGCCACGAAGCTCAGCTCGACCTGGTTCAGACCGCGGTACTGCGACGGCGGGAAGAACTCGATCTCCTGGTAGAAGGGCAGCTTCTGCCGCGTACCGCGGATGTGGCCGCGCTCCATGTCCGCGTTCTTGAAGCGGAAGCCCAGCTGGATGAAGGCGTCCAGGATCGCCTTCTGCGCCGGCAGCGGGTGCACGTTGACCGGGTCCAGGTCACCGGAGTCCACGGCCCGCGCGATCGCCAGCTCGGTCGTCACACCGATGTGCATGCCGCGCAGCGTCTGGCCGTCGATCGTCGTGATCGGCGTCTCCCAGGGGATCTCCAGCCCGAACGGCACCGCGTGCACGGCACCGGCCTGGAGCTCGAAGGCGCCGCCCAGCTGGAGCTTGGTGAACTCGATGTCCTGCTTGTACTCCTGGTCCCCGCTCTCGACCTCGACCTTGGCCTGGAGCCCGACGGACAGCCCCTCGATGTTCTGGTTCACGGACCCGCCCTGGATCCGCACCTCGCCCTGGACGACTCCGCCAGGAACGACATTGACCTCCGTCAGTACCGTCTCGACCGAGGCCCCGCCGGCCCCGAGACTCGCGAGCAGCTTCTTGAACGCCATGACTCTCCCTCTACGACTACTACTGACGGGATCCCTTGATCCCTACAAACGCGATCCGGCCGTGGCCGGTTCCGCCTTCCACACCCTGGCAAGCCGAGTGCCCGCTGACCACCCCGCCGCACCCATCGGACTCCACTAGGCTCCGAGGGCATGATCGCGACCCCCGACCGTACGCCTCTCCCCAGGGCCTTCTTCGACCGCCCTGTCCTGGAAGTGGCCCCCGACCTCCTCGGCCGCCTCCTCGTCCGTACGACCCCCGAGGGCCCGATCACCCTCCGCCTCACAGAGGTGGAGGCCTACGACGGCCAGAACGACCCCGGCTCGCACGCCTATCGTGGCCGCACCCCCCGCAACGACGTGATGTTCGGTCCGCCCGGCCATGTGTACGTCTACTTCACCTACGGCATGTGGCACTGCATGAACCTCGTCTGCGGTCCCGAGGGCAGGGCGAGCGGCGTTCTGCTCCGCGCCGGCGAGGTGATCGAGGGCGCCGACCTCGCGCGTAAACGTCGACTCTCGGCCCGTCATGACAAGGAACTGGCCAAAGGACCCGCCCGCCTGGCCACGGCCCTGGACGTCGACCGGGCTCTCGACGGCACGGACGCGTGCGCCACGGGAGAGACCACGGGAGAGAGGGGAGAGACCCCGCTGCGCATCCTGACGGGCACCCCGGTCCACTCCGACCAGGTACGCAACGGTCCACGCACCGGAGTCTCCGGCGACGGAGCCGTGCACCCCTGGCGATATTGGATCGCCGACGACCCCACGGTGAGCCCCTACAGGGCCCATGTCGCCCGGCGCCGTTCAAGTTGACTCGCCTTTGGCAGAGGCGTAACGTAGCCCGAGCCGCTTGAACCGGGTACGGCATTCGCCAGCAGCCGGAAGCGGCCACCCCACTACCTATGAACGCCCCTCAACGGGAGCGCATTCAGCATGCCCGCATGCCTGAATTCGACCCGAAGGAACTCGATTATGAGTTGCCGAGGGAATCGGCTAACGTAGTGAATGTCGAAAGGGCGACGGGCGAAAGCCGGAAGCCCCAAGGCAAATCCCACCGACAGGGAATCGGATCGAGAAAACGATCTGATAGAGTCGGAATCGCCGGAAAGGAAACGCGAGAGCGGGAACCTGGAAAGCACCGAGGAAATCGGGTCG
>NZ_BMSA01000025.1 GCF_014648915.1 Streptomyces phaeofaciens
ACCGCCCGAGACCAGTCCAGTTGGTTCTTCGACCTGAGCCTGTTCAGTAGCAGCTGGTGGAGCTGGTCCCAGACGCCGGCCTCGTTCCAGGCGGCCAGCCGGCGCCAGCAGGTCATGCCCGAGCCGAAGCCGAGCTCCTGGGGCAGGTACTCCCACTGGATCCCGGTACGGAGGACGAACAGGATCCCGCACAGGGCCTGCCGGTCGGGCACCCGCGGCCGGCCCTCGACCCGCTTCGGCGGCGGTTCGGGCAGCAACGGCTCGATGAGCGACCACAGTTCGTCCGACACGATCCACGGCCGCGACTGACGCTTCCCCATGCCCTCATCAACGAGCGATCAAGCCGACAGTCGCATGATCAACCGCTTTTGTTAGAGCCAGTAACGACCCTGTGCCCGGCAACGACCGCGAGTCGATCCCCGTGGAGGCCGCGGCCGCGCCGCTCTGGCGGTGGCAGAATCCGCTCTGGCACTGGCACCACTGGGTGCTGGGGGCGGGGGTAGTGGCCCTTTCGGCGTGGGCGGGCGGATGGTTCGTCAGGAGGCGGGGCGCGGCGGCAGAAGGACAGGGACTTTGACGTGCCCTGCCCCGAGTCCAGGGCTCCGGCCGCCCGGGGCGTCCGACCCGTTGTGGTCACGCGGTCGCGCACCATCCCGCACCGTCCCGCACGCACTGAAACGTCCACCGGCGGACAGGTGAAGGCTTGAGACCGTCCCCCTGTCCACAGGCCGAGCAGGCCTGAGTGGACGGGACGGATCGGTCCACCTCGGCGAAGGTGCGGCCGAGCCCGCACTCCTCCCGTTGGCGTCGTAGCTGCTCAGGAAGCCCGTCCGCTCCGAACGTACGGCCCGAGCCAGCACTTTGACGGCACGTCAGTCCACTTGCAGCCCCCTCGCCCGCATTCGGCAAGTTCACAGCCTTCCGTACACCCGCTCTCCATGACGCCGGGCAACAGAGTGCTGCGAGAGGTCTGGACAGCCTCCTGAGGGCGTGTTGTCATACCGCTGGCAGAGGGTTTCCAACGTTGAAAAGGCCGCTTCGCCGAACGTGCCTCAGCCGGTGTGCAGCTTCTCCTTGGGGGTTTCCTCGTGGGAGTCCGTCACCCTGCCCCGGCGGTCGGACGCGGTCACGGCCTCTGTACGAGGAAAGGTTCGATGACACCACACGACACCCGCCCCAAAGCCGGAAACAGAGCCCGAGTGCTGGCGCTGCTCGCCACGGCGGCCCTGGTGCTGCCCCCGAGCGGCATGCTGCCCGCCGCGGCAGCCGCGGAGTCCACGGGCAGTGCGTCGGCACTCGCCGCCGAACAGGCCGCCGTCGTGACGCACGGCCTGAAGGGCGAGTACTTCAGCATGTCGGCCCCCGGTGCCCGGGACTTCGCAGAACTCGGTGGTACGACACTCGACCCGCAGATCAACTTCTCCGGCCTGACCGACACCTTCAAGGAGCTGACCGGGAAGACGGAGCACACCACCGCCCGCTGGACGGGCCAGATCGAGGCGCCGGCCACGGGTGACTACACCTTCTACGCCATCGGCGACAACGGTTTCCGGCTCTTCATCGACGACCGGCCCGTCATCGACCACTGGGTGGGCGACTGGGACCGGGAACAGACGAGCCAGGCCGTCAGGCTGACCGCGGGCGAGAAGCACACGTTCCGGCTGGAGCTGTTCCAGGACACCGGCGGCGCCAACATGTATCTGCGCTGGTCGACGCCGACGCTCGCCAAACAGGTCGTGCCGATGGCCGCGTTCACCCCGCCGGCCGACTTCGAGGTCTTCCCGGTGGAGTACACCGTCGCCGAGAACGGGCGGCGGCTGCGCGCCCGGTTCGAGGGGAAGGTGGGCGGCTTCCAGGCGGTCAAGGACCATCTGAAGGCCGAGGCCGACACGACCGCCATGCCGATCAAGTCGGTCACGTCCGTCCCCGGCGACGCCTCCTCCCTCTACGTCGACCTCTCGGAGCCGATCCAGAAGAACCAGCTGGTCCGGGTCGTCTACGACGGCGCGGGCGGCCTCACGGCGGGCGGCAAGGCGGTGCCGAAGGTCATCCGCTACGCGGAGAACGCCTCCACCCACCGCCTCACCACCGAGTGGGGGGACAAGGTCGACAAGAAGCACCCGCTGCCCGAGTACCCGCGCCCGCAGCAGAAGCGGTCCCGGTGGAAGAACCTCAACGGGCCGTGGCAGTTCAGCGGCGCCGAGGCGGGTGAGCAGCCGGTCTTCGGCAAGGACCTCGACGAGAAGATCATCGTGCCGTTCCCGGTCGAGTCGCAGCTGTCCGGGCTCGAGCGGCACGAGGACCACATGTTCTACCGCCGCCTCATCGACGTGCCCAAGAGCTGGAAGGTGGGCAAGGACAACCGCTCGAACCGGCTCAAGCTCAACTTCGGCGCCGTCGACTACCAGGCCCGCGTCTTCGTCAACGGTACGAAGGTCGCCGAGCACACCGGTGGTTACAACGCCTTCAGCGCCGACATCACCGACGCGCTGAAGGGGAGCGGCAAGCAGGAGATCGTGGTCGCCGTCACCGACACCGGTGGCGCGGACCAGCCCATGGGCAAGCAGTCCACGAACCCGGGCGGCATCTTCTACACGCAGTCCTCCGGGATCTGGCAGACCGTGTGGATGGAGCCCGTTGCTCCCGCCTCGATCGAGAACATCGTCACCACACCCGACATCGACACCGGCACCCTCGCGGTGACGGTCGACGCCGATGGTGCCTCGTCCTCCGCCCGTGTCGAGGCCGTCGCCCGCGACGCCCGCGGCAACGTTGTCGGGAAGGTCAGCGGGGCAACGGGCACGAAGCTCACCCTGCCCGTGGCGAAGCAGCACCTGTGGAGTCCCGACGACCCGTATCTGTACGACCTCGACGTCACCCTGACCGACGGCAGGTCGCGCGACACGGTCCGCGGCTACTTCGGTATGCGGAAGATCGGCATCGAGAAGGTGGGCGGCTTCAACAAGCTGGTCCTCAACGGCAAACCGGTCTTCTCACTCGCCACCCTGGACCAGGGCTTCTGGCCCGACGGTCTCTACACCGCGCCCAGTGACGACGCCCTCGCGTTCGACCTTAAGGCGCACAAGAAGCTCGGCTTCAACGCGGTGCGCAAGCACATCAAGGTGGAGCCGGCGCGGTGGTTCTACCACGCCGACAAGCTCGGCCTGCTCGTCTGGCAGGACTTCGTCTCCGGGAACATCACCAATGAGACGGGGCAGAAGGCCTTCGTCGACCAGGGCCGGGAGATGATGCGCCAGCACCACGACTCGCCCTCCGTGATCGGCTGGATCGTCTTCAACGAGGGCTGGGGCGAGTGGAACCGCGAGGAGACAGGCCGTATCACCGAGGCCGTCCAGGCAGCCGACCCCTCCCGTGTCGTCAATGCCCACACCGGTGTCAACTGCTGCAACTCCAAGGGTGACTCGGGCAAGGGCGACATCATCGACCACCACGACTACAACAACGACGACCCGCCCTTCCCCGACGACGAGCGGGCCGCCATGGACGGCGAGCACGGCGGCTTCACCCTGCGCTCCCCCGGCCACATGTGGCCGGGAGCTCCCACGGTGATCTACAGCGGGGTCACCACCAAGGCGGAGCTGACGCGCAGGTACGTCGAGAACACGGAGAAGTTCTACGTCGAGCAGGCCAGCGCCGAACTGTCCGGCTCGGTGTACACACAGATCACCGACCTGGAGAACGAGCTCAACGGCCTCTACACGTACGACCGGCGCGACATCAAGATGGATGCCGCCGAGGTGCGGAAGGTCAACCTCAGGGTGATCGCCGCCGGCGCCGCGGCGGGCTCGAAGGAGCTGAAGGGCGGCGGGCACTGGACCCTCGACGAGGGCACCGGGACCACCGCCGGGGACACCGGTCCGAACAAGGAGCCGCTCACGCTGCGCGAGGGCGCTTCCTGGACCGACGGTGTCAGCGGCGGCGCCCTGAAGTTCGACGGCCAGAAACAGTACGCGGAGACCTCGGGACCGGTGCTGGACACCAGCGGCAGCTACTCGGTGTCCGCCTGGGTCCGGCTCGACGGGATGCCCGGCAACTACGCCACCGCGGTCAGCCAGGACACCCGTGCCACGGCGAACTCGTTCTATCTCCAGTACGGGCACGGCAACTTCGCCTTCAGTACCCCCGGTGAACGCCGCGCCCAGGTGGCCGTCGCCGCGGAGGCGGGCCGCTGGTACCACCTCGTCGGTGTCCGGGACGCCGGCACCGACCAGATCCGGCTGTACCTCGACGGCAGGCTCGCCGCGACGACCACCGGCGGCGCCGCCTTCCCGAGCACCGGCCCGCTGACCGTCGGCCGCGCCCACTGGGACGGTGCGAAGGTCGACTTCTGGAACGGCGCGGTGGACGAGGTCCACGCCGTCGACCGGGCGCTGACCGCCGAGGAGGTGAGCACCCTCTACAGCGCGGAGAAGCCCTGACCGGCAGCGCGAAACAAGGAGGTCCCGGTGGCGGGGAGGAAGCCCTTCCGCCACCGGGACCTCCGCTGTCGGTCTACGGCGCCCAGGCCGCCTCCACGGACCACGTGGTGTCCTCGGTGAACAGGGCGGGGTTGTCCCAGGCGTGCGTACCGCCCGGGGTGGCCAGCCACAACTCGGCGTTGTAGTGGCGCAGGTACTGCTCGGGGTAGTTGTACGCCGACAGCCGCACAGCGCCGTTCGCGCCGCGGACGGGGCAGAAGGTGGCGTCGGCGCGGAACAGGTCGGTGCTCCCCGCTTCCTTGTGGACGCGGAAGTCCCGGTGGCGCAGGTACTCGCCGGGGTAGTTGCGCGACTCGAAGCTGTAGCAGGAGGTGTCGGCGAGCCCGGGGACGATCCTCCAGGTGGCGTCGTTCTTCAGCAGCGCGTCACTGCCGGCGTTCACGACCTCGGTGTAGAGCGCGCCGTCCCTGTGGCGCGCGTACCGGTCGGTGTAGCCGGTTGTCGTCACCCGCAGGGACCTGTAGCCGGTCGGCAGGGTGACCGGTGTGGTGGAGCCCTGGGAGGCCTCGATCAGGGCGCGGTTGGCGGCTCTCACCCGTGCCTCGTCGACCTTGACCACCTGGCGGTCGTAGGTGAGCAGTCCGTTGGCCTCGTTCTCGACGTCGGTGATCTCGGTGTAGACCGACGCGGACAGTCCCCGGGGCATGCGCACCTCGCGGATCGCGTCCAGCAGGCCGACGAACCGGTTGTCGAGGTGCGCGATGTCCGGCTGGTCCTCGTAGCTGAAGCCGCCGCCGGGATACCACTCGTGGCCGGCGACCTTGAAGCCGAGTCCTCCGAACTCGCCGAGCACGGCGGCCCGGGTGGCGCTGGGCACGGTGGTGCCGGGGCCGACGTACACATGGTGGTCGAGGAGGTCGCCGTTTCCGCCGTCGACGGCGCCGCAGCAGTTGATGCCGCTCATGTTGTCGACGAGCCGGGAGGGGTCGTACGCCTTGACCTCGTCGGCGATGCGGGCCTGGTCGTACTGGCCCCAGCCCTCGTTCTGGTCGACCCATACGACCAGGGAGGGTGAGCTGCGGTGCTGGTCGATGATCCGGTCGTACTCGGCCTCCCATTGGGTGCGGGCCGCGGCGTCGGGTGTGCGTTCCATGGAGGGCATGTCCTGCCAGACCAGCAGTCCGAGCCGGTCGGCCCAGTAGAACCAGCGCTGCGGCTCGACCTTGATGTGTTTGCGGACCATGTTGAAGCCCAGGTCCTTGTGCTTTTGCAGGTCGAAGCGCAGGGCGGCGTCGGAGGGCGCGGTGTAGATGCCGTCCGGCCAGTAGCCCTGGTCGAGGGTGCCGGTCTGGAACACGAACCTGCCGTTCAGCACCGGGCGCCGCACTCCGCCCACACTGGCCAGGCCGATGGTGCGCATGCCGGTGTAGCTGCCGATGGAGTCGACGGTGGTGGTGCCGGAGAGCAGGTCGGCCTTGATGTCGTAGAGGAAGGGGTCGTCCGCGGTCCACAGGTGCGGGTTCGGGACGGGCACGGTGAACTCGGTGCCCACCGGGCCGGTGGCCGTGCCCACGGTGGTGCCGCCGCTGGAGACCGTGACGCGGGCCTGATGGCCGCTGGTCCCACTCCCCCGGACGGTCACCTTGAGGCGGCTGTTCGCCGGATCCGGGACCAGGTCGAGGCGGCTGATGTACGCGGGCGCGGTCGGCTCCAGCCACACCGTCTGCCAGATGCCGGACGCGGCGGTGTAGAGGATGCCGCCGCCCGAGTGCGGGGCGACGTCACGGATGCGCTGCTTGCCGATGGCCTGGGTGCCGGTCTCGGTGGGGTCCCAGACGGAGACGACGACCGTGTTGGTGCCGCCGTTCAGCAGGCCGGTGATGTCGTACGAGAAGGCGTCGTAGCCGCCACTGTGGACGGCTCCGGCCTGCTGCCCGTTGACCCATACGGTCGTACGCCAGTCGCTGGCGCCGAAGTTGAGCTGGACGCGGCGGCCGTTCCAGCCGGACGGGACGGTGAAGGTGCGCTTGTACCAGAGCCTGTCGTTCTGGGTGATCTTGCGCTGGATGCCGGAGAGCGCGGACTCGGCGACGAACGGGACCCGGATCTGTTCGGTGAACGAGGCGGGCTGGCCGGCGTTGGCCGAGGTGACCGCGAAGTCCCAGATGCCGTTGAGATTGGCCCAGTCGGGGCGGGTCAGCTGGGGGCGGGGGTACTCCGGCAGGGGGGTGTCGGTGGGGACCTGGTTCGTCCACGGGGTGGTCATCGGTGACGGTTTGGGCGTCCACGCCTGGGGTGCGGCGGCCGCGGACCCGGTGGCCGTCAGTGCCGTGGAGCCCACCAGGGTGAGCACGGCGAGCGCGGTGCCGGCCCACCGAGCTCGTCGTCTCAGCCGGGCGAACAGCCCTCCTCCTGCGGGTACTTGACGCATCGTGCCTCCTTGAATCGTGGGGTGGGGAGACGTGCGCGTGCAAAAAGGCGGCCGGGGAGGTCCGGCCGCCTGTTTCCGGATCCGGCGGCCGGGCCATGGGAACTCGGCCGCCGGGTCCGGGACTTGTCACATCAGTTGTCGGCGCCGGCCGAGCCAGGTCTGGGCGATGACGACCACGGCCAGGAAGGCGCCGCTGACGACCTGCTGGTAGGAGGAGTCGAGCGAGCCGATCTGGTTGATGACGTTCTGGATCACCTTCAGCAGCAGCACCCCGACGAGCGAGCCGCTCACGTAGCCGAGCCCGCCGGTCAGCAGGGTGCCTCCGATGACGACGGCGGAGATGGCGTCCAGCTCCATGCCGCTGCCGAGGATGGTGACGCCGGACGCGAGCCAGGCGGCGTTCAGGGCGCCGGCCAGTCCGGCGAGCAGCCCCGACAGGGCGTAGACGAGGATCTTGGTGCGGGCCACCGGGGCGCCCATCAGGGCGGCGGCGTCCTCGTTGCCGCCGACCGCGTAGACGTGCTGTCCGAAGCGGGTCCGGCGCAGGACGACGGCTCCGGCGACGAACAGGGCCAGTGTGATCCACACCGGGTTCCCGAGGCCGAGGGTGGTGCCCTGGCCCAGTTCGGCGAGGAAGGAACCCTTGCCGATCAGATAGGTGTCGGCGCCCTCGTCGGTGAGCGCCAGCATCAGTCCGCGCGCGCCCAGCATGGCGGCGAGCGTGACGATGAACGGCGCGAGGCGGGAGCGGGCGATCAGCAGGCCGTTGACGACGCCGATCAGTCCGCACACGGCGAGCGGCAGCAGCAGGGCCACCAGGGTGCCGTGGCGCGATCCCCAGGCGGCCAGGACCCCGCCGAGGGCGAACAGGGAGCCGACGGACAGGTCGACCCCGCCGGTGATGATCACGAAGGTCATGCCGAGGGCGACGATCGCCAGGAAGGCGGAACTGGTCGCCATGTTGCTGATGTTGTCGCCGGTGGCGAAGGAGTCGAAGGAGAGCGACGCCACCAGGGAGACGATCAGCAGGACGGCCAGGGCTCCGTGCTGCTGGACGAGGGCGCTCAGCCGTTCGTGGCGGGCGGGGCCCACCGGGTGGGTGTCCTGCGGCGGTTCGATGCTCGCGGTGGTCACGGGCCCGTCCGTTGTGGTGGTGGTCAACGCTTCCCCCGTCCCCGTGCCGCGTAGACGGCGGCGACGATCACGATGGCCTGGGCGATCTGGGTCCAGGAGGGCGGCAGATCGTGCTTGATGAGGGTGGCGGTGAGGAGCTGGATGAGGACGGCTCCCGCCACGGTGCCGGCGATGTTGACCCGGCCGCCGGTCAGCGGGGTGCCGCCGACCACGACCGCGGTGATCGCGGACAGTTCCATCAGGTTGCCCAGCGAGGTGGGGTCGCTGGCCTGGAGGCGTGCGGTGGCGAGCACGCCCGCGACCGCGGCGAGGAGCGCGCTGACGACGTAGACGGTGATCAGCACCCGGCGGACGGGCAGGCCGGCCAGCTGCGCGGCGGGGCGGCTGTCGCCGATCGCCAGGAGCTGGCGTCCGAAGGTGGTGCGGCGCATCACGAAGCCCAGCAGCAGGGCCAGGGCTGCGGCGATGAGGATCAGGTAGGGGAAGCCGAGGAGGTCGCCGGAGCCCAGGGAGGCGAGCGCGGGGTTCCGAAGGTCCTTGAGCTGTGGGAGGAGCACCAGGGCGAGTCCGCGGCCGCCGACCATGAGGGCCAGGGTGGCGACGATCGGCTGTACTCCGACGAACGCGACCAGGGCCCCGCCCGCCAGTCCCACGCCGGCGGCGAACAGGGCGACCGCCAGCAGTGCGGGCAGGAGGCCGTAGCCGAGGTAGAGGGCGGTCACGGAGGCCGCCAGCGCCATCACCGCACCGACCGACAGGTCGACGCCCTCGGTGCCGATGACCAGGGCCATGCCGAGGGCGACGATGATGACGGGGGCGACCTGGACGGCCTGGGTACGGAAGTTCTCGACGGTCAGGAAGTACGGGGTGATGACGGTGTTGACGACGAGCAGTGCCGCGACGCCCGCGTAGACGCCGTATCTCTGCAGCCAGTGGAGGACGCGGGCCTTGTCCAGCGGGAGGGTGCGGAGGGTGGCTTCAGCCATCGACGACCGCCTCCTTGACCGTGTCCCGCGCGGGGCCGTCGCCGGCGATGGTGCGCATGAGCTTCTCTTCCGTGACGTCGTCGCCGGCCAGCTCGCCGACGACGGAGCCGTCCTTGAGCACGACCACGCGGTCGGACCCTTCGATGAGTTCCTCCAGGTCGGAGGAGATGAGCAGGACGCCCAGACCGTCGGCGGCCAGTTCGTCGACGAGTTTCTGCACCTCGGCCTTGGCGCCGACATCGATGCCCCGGGTGGGCTCGTCGAGCAGCAGCACCTTGGGGTTCATGGCGAGCCACCGGGCGAGCAGCACCTTCTGCTGGTTTCCGCCGGAGAGTTCGCCGACCTTCTGATGCGGCGAGGACGCCTTGATGCGCAGCCGTTCGATGAAGGTGTCCACGATGCTGTCGACGCGGGACTCGGAGACCAGGCCGAAGCGGGAGAGGCGGGGCAGCACGGCCAGGGCGATGTTCTCGCGTACCGACAGGCCGGGCACGATGCCTTCGCTCTTGCGGTCCTCGGGCAGCAGGCTGACGCCCGCGCGCAGGGCGGCCGGGGTCGAACCGGTGCGCAGCGGCACCCCGGCCACCGTGACGGTGCCCGAACGCAGGGGCAGGGCTCCGGCGACGGCCTTCGCGGTCTCGGTCCGTCCGGAGCCGAGCAGCCCGCCCAGACCGACGACCTCGCCGGGGCGGACGGTCAGGGAGACTCCGTGCAATTTGTGAGGCACGGTCAGTTCAGTGGCGGCAAGGACGGGTTCGGCGTCGGCCGCGCCGTGGTCGCCGGTGAACTTGGTGAGGCCCTCCGCGCGGACCTCTCCCAGCTCCCGGCCGAGCATGGTCGACACCAGGGAGAGCCGGTCCAGGTCGGCGAGGCGGCCGTGGTGGACGCGCCGGCCGTCGCGCAGCACGGTGACCGTGCTGCACACGGCGTACAGCTCGTCCAGGCGGTGGCTGACGTAGACGACGGCGATCCCGGCGTCCCGCAGCCGCCGGATCACCGCGAACAGGGTCTCGACCTCGCGGGGTTCGAGGGAGGAGGTCGGTTCGTCCATGATGACGATCCGCGCGTCGGTGGCGACGGCTCGGGCCAGGGCGACCATCTGCTGGGCGCCGACCCCGAGGGTGCGCAGCGGCCGGCGGACGTCCACGCGCACGCCGTAGGTGCCGAGGGTCTCCTCGGCCTCCCGGTTCATGCGGGCCATGTCCAGTACGCCGAACCGGTTGCGCGGCTCGCGGCCCAGGAAGAGGTTGCGGGCCACGCTGAGCAGGGGGATGAGGTTGACCTCTTGGTAGATGGTCGAGATCCCGGCCTTCTGGGCCTCCAGCGGGGTGCCGAAGGAGACCGTACGGCCCTGGAACACGACCTCGCCGGCGTCGGGCCGGTAGACGCCGGTGAGGAGTTTGATGAGGGTCGACTTTCCGGCGCCGTTCTCGCCGATCAGGGCGTGGACCTCACCGGCGTGCAGGGTCAGGTCCACGTCGTCCAGGGCCCGGACGCCGGGAAAGGTCTTGCTCAGTCCGCGGACGGCGAGCACTTCGGCAGGGGGTGCCACCTGTTCCTCCAGGGTGCGATGCGAGGAGTGAGGGAGGACGGGGAGGGGGCCCGTGGGAACGGGCCCCCGAGGAGGGTCAGTAGGCCTTGCCGATGTCGTTCTTCGCGTTGTCCGGGTCGTAGGCGCCGTCCTCGATAACGATGTCCTGCGTCACTTCCTCGCCCTTGGTGAAGCCGTCCAGCGTCTGGAAGGCCAGCGGACCGAAGCGCGGGTTGGACTCGACGACGCCGCTGATCCAGCCGTCCACGATGCCCTGGACGGCGTTGCGGGTGCCGTCCACCGTGATGATCTCGACGTCGCCCGGCTTCTTGCCGGCGCCCTTCAGCGCGGCGACCGCGCCCAGGCCCATCTCGTCGTTCTCGGCGTAGATCCCCTTGATGCCGGGCTTCGACTGGATGAGCTGTTCGGTGACCTGCTGGCCCTTCTCGCGGGCGAAGTCACCGGTCTGCTCGAAGACCACCTTCAGACCGGGCGCCTCCTTGGCGATCTGGTCCTTGAAGCCCTTGGTGCGCTCGGTGGTGACGTTGTTTCCGGCCGAGCCGAGCAGGATCGCGACCTCGCCCTTGCCGCCGGTCGCCTCGATCATCTGGTCGGCGGCGCGTCTGCCCTGTTCGACGAAGTCGGAGGCGATGAAGGACACGTAGTCCTTGCAGGGCGTGGCGTTGATCTTGCGGTCGATGGTGACGATGGGGACCTTCTTGGCCGCGGCGGCCTTGAACACCGGTTCCCAGCCGTCGGAGTTGAGCGGGGCGATCACCAGGAGGTCCGCGCCCTTGGCCAGCAGGTCCTGGACGTCGCTGATCTGCTTGGAGAACTGCGACTGGGCGTTGGCCGTCAGCAGCTTGACGCCCCGCTTCTCGGCCTCGTCCTTGATGGACTGCGTCTCGGCGATACGGAAGGGGTTGGCTTCCTTCTCGGACTGGGAGAAGCCGACGGTGGCGTTCTTGAGGTCCACCTTCTTCCCACCGAACGTGTCGATGGTGCAGGTCTTGCTGCCCGGCTTGGGCTCGGCGACCTTCTGCTCGGCGTCGGCGGAGGCCGAGGACGAGGTGTCGGTCGCGGCGTCGTCCTCCGACTTCGCGCAGGAGGTGGCGGTCAACGCCACGGCCGCGGCCAGGGAGACGACCACGGGACGGGCGGAGAGGCGACGGTGTGTAGTGCGCTGCATGGTGACCCCGATCCAGGTGACGCTGAGAGGGCGCTGGGGAGATGGTGAGCAGGCAGAGGTCGAGCATGGTCGAGCGAAGTAGTGCTTCTCCCCTGGCGGGAACAGTCGTTCGGCCCGCCGCACAGAGTTTTTTACATCGTTGGAAGGGCGCTGTAAACCCCCTGTGCACACACTGTGCACAGCCTGCCGCGAACCACCTTGTTCCCCACCGCAACCGACGAGACGGCACAAGTCGCGGGCCGGGCGAAGAAACACCGGCGCGCGCGAACGCGATCGGGGCACCGACGCCCGTCCGGATGGGCCCCATCCGGCGCGCAGGTCGAGTCTTCGGGCACCGCCGATCGCAACGCACTGCAAAAGACGCGCTACCGACGAGACATCAGGCGGTTCGGCGCCCCGGGAGCACACGCCTCACCGACAGACAGGGGCGAGCCGTGCGGGGCCGGACAGCACGCGCAGGCATGCCCGGGCACCCCGCGTCTCAGGCCGCCCCAGGAAGGCCCGGGAGGCCATGGATTTGCAATCGCACAGCCCGCGGGATCACCCGCGGCCGTCGGCGGCCGCCGCCCGCCCCAGGGTGCTCTCGCGTTCCACCAGGCGATAGTCCGCCCAGACGCGGTGCGGCTCGGACACCTCGTTGCCGCCGAGCCGTTCCAGCACCGACTCGACCGCGAGCCGGCCGATGGCCTCCTTGTCCGGCGACACGGAGGTGAGGGTCACCGCGCCGAAATGCCCCTCGACCACGTCGTCGAAGCCGACGACCGCGATGTCCTCGGGCACGCGGAGCCCCCATTCGAAGAGCACGCGCATCGCACCGATGGCCATGGGGTCGTTGTAGGCGAACACGGCGTCGGGACGCCGTCCGGACTCCAGGATGCGGCGCATGGCGTCGGCTCCGTCCGCATGGCCCCATCCGTCGGTGGCCGCGACCAGCCCGTCGTCGGCCGGGAGGCCGGCGGCGGTCAGCTCCTCGCGCCAGCCGCGGACCCGCAGCTGAGCGGGCTCGCTGCGGCCGCGCCGAGCGCCGATGAACGCCACCTCCCTGCGCCCGAGTTCGACCAGATGCCGGACGGCGGCACGGGCGGCGGCGACGTTGTCGATGGCGATGTGGTCGTAGGGCAGGTCGTAGTCGCGCTCGCCGAGCAGCACCAGCGGTACGTTCTCCGCCCGGTCGCGCAGGTCCTCGGCCTCCAGCTCGATGGGGCTGAGGATGAGACCGTCGATGACCCTCGCCCGAAAACCCTGGCTGACCAGGACCTCCTGCTCGCGATACCCTCCGGTGTGGTCCAGCAGCACGATGTACTCGTGCGCGGCGGCGGCGTCGATGACAGCGGCCGCGAGTTCGGCGAAATACGGGTTCCCGAGTTCGGGCAGCGCGAGCGCGATGATGCCCGTACGGCCCTTGCGCAGATGACGGGCGGCCAGGTTGGGCCGGTAGCCCAGCACGTCGATGGACCGCTGGACCCGCTCGCGCATGGCGGGCGTGACGTGCTGGTAGTTGTTCACCACATTGGAGACGGTCTTGATGGAGACCCCCGCGTGCGCGGCAACGTCCTTGAGGCTGACCCGCACGGCATTCCCCTTTTCGGCGTCCCGACCGGTCCGGTCGGTGCGGGGTACAGGGTCGCCGGCGTCATCGTCGCGGACCGTGCTCCGACCTCCCGTAGGTCTTTACAACGTTATACAGGCGCTTTCGTCGCACTGACAAGGCGCCGCGCGACAGCAGTCCCGAAGGGGTTCGCGGGCGGCTGTTCGGCTTGCCGTCCGGGCATCCGACGCGGATCCGGATCGGCGGGCGAGCGTACTTCCTCATGGCCGGCGCGGGTCCTTCGGGCCGACGACGGCGGAAAGCCGACGAGCCGCGTCATGGTCGGTCACGGGCTCGTCCGACCGGAGGGTCACGGAAACGCGGCGGCCGCGTCCGGCATGACACCCGGTGCGGCGCGCCGTTCCTGCCAGGACGGCTCGGTTCGGCCGCCAGGCATCCGTGTCCGTGTTCGCCGATCCCGTCGAGGGCGACGTGCCGCCCTTCGGAGAAGCCGCGTTGTCGGCCGGACGGCTCAGGCGGTCAGGCTGCCCCGGACGGCTCAGGCGGTCAGGCGGTCAGGCTGCCCCGGACGGCTCAAGCGGTCAGGCTGCGCCGGGCGGCTCACCACGGGTGGCGAGCCGCCCGGCACTTGGCAGGTACGGCCGGATGCGCACGTTTCGGGATCCGCGCGGCTCCGGTCACGGTCGGCCTGGAGGGAACCCGCGCCGGCATCGCCGGTGACGACAGCCTCCTGGCCCGGGAGCGCGGCCCCGCTCCCGGTGTCCGTCACACCAGTTCGAGGACGAGCTTGCCGACGTTCTCGCCGCGGAAGAGCATCTGCAAGGTCTCGGGGAAGTCGTCCACGCTCCCCTGCACGATGTGTTCCTTGACCTTGATGCGGCCGTCGGCGATCCAGGCGGCTATGTCCCGGGCGGCCTGTGCGTAGCGGTCGGCGTAGTCGAAGACGACGAATCCCTCCATGCGGGCGCGGCGCACCAGCAGGGACAGGTAGTTCGAGGGGCCCTTGACCGGGGTGTCGTTGTTGTACTGGCTGATGGCACCGCAGACCACGACGCGCGCGTGCATCGCCAGCCGGGTCAGGGCGGCGTCGAGGATGTCGCCTCCCACGTTGTCGAAGTAGACGTCGATGCCGTCGGGGGCATGCCGGCGCAGCGCCTTTCTGACATCGTCGGCGCGGTAGTCGATGGCCGCGTCGAAGCCCAGTTCGTCGGTGAGCATGGCGCACTTCTCCGGCCCTCCGGCGATGCCCACCACCCGGCAGCCCTTGGCCTTCGCGATCTGGCCCGCGATGGTGCCGACCGCACCGGCCGCGCCCGACACCACGACGGTCTCGCCGTCCTTCAGCGCGCCGACGTCCAGGAGACCGAAGTAGGCGGTCATCCCGGGCATGCCCAGCGCGCCGAGATACGTCGAGGGCGGGGCGAGCGAA
The DNA here is from genome assembly GCF_014648915.1 of Streptomyces phaeofaciens. GTDB lineage: Bacteria > Actinomycetota > Actinomycetes > Streptomycetales > Streptomycetaceae > Streptomyces > Streptomyces phaeofaciens. Next base: position 14,689 of record NZ_BMSA01000025.1, read on the forward strand.
GTGTCGATCTTCATGGCGCCCCTGCCGTCGGAGACCACGTACTCCTGGACGCCGAAGGTGCCCACCACATGATCACCGGGCTGGAAGTCGGGATGGTCGGAGGCGGTGACCTCGATGACCGATCCGGCGCGCATCACCTCGCCGATGCCCACCGGCGGCAGGTACGAGGGACGGTCGTCCAGCCAGCCCCGCATCGCCGGGTCCAGGGAGATGGCGCGCGTGCGGCCCGCGAACCGGCCCGGGCCCGGTTCGTCGACGGGCCCCGCACAGTGCTCCCAGTCTTCGGGGTCGACCTCGCCCACGGGGCGGGCTGCCAGACGGATCTGGCGGTTGGTCGCGGACATCGCGCCTCCTGTCGTTTGCGGCTCCCCCTTACCGTACCGACCAGTAGGTACGACGGCTGCCGTGATATGTGCCACAGGCCGTTCCAGCCGTCGGCCGCCTATGGTGCGCAGGTCGTCGAGGCGTCGACCGACGTCCTCCACCGCGTCCACCGCGTCCACCGATGGCCACGTCGAGCCCAAAACGTGACGCGCCACAGACTTATCCATCATTCCGACCAGTCGGTATCGTGCGCCACCGCACCGCCGTCCACCCCCCGCCCTCCAAGGATCCGAGCCGCACCGGAAGGCCACGCGATGACATATCCCGATGACAGGCGGTACCCGCAGCCGGATTGGCCGCAGCCGTCGACCGAGCCGTACGGCCGCACCCCCGGGTACGGGTCGTACGGACGGGGCCCGGGGCAGGAGCCCTCCCGGTCCGGATACGACGACTCCCCCCACGACCGGTACGGGCAGGCCGCCCGGCACGAGCCGTACGCCCACCAGCCGTATGCCCACGAGACGCATCGGCACGGCGCCGACCTCGCCGCTCTCCGCTCGGCCTACCGTGTGCTCCGCCGGGTCTCCACGCTCACCGCGCTCGGCTCCTTCGTGGTGTACGTGGTGCTGTCCTGCTACGCGACGGAGCTGATGGGGGCCCGGATCACCGGGGAGCTGAGCCTGGGAATGGCCCTGGGGATCCTTCAGCTCGTCGTCACCTTCGCGGCGGTCTTCTCGTACGGGCGCAGCGCGCGACGCTCGGTGGACCCGTTGGCCCGCGTCGTCAGGGAGCGGGCGGCCGGCCGGACCGCGGGGGTGGCGAGATGACCGACGTCGACTCCGGGTCGCAGGCCATCGTCCTCGTCCTCTTCACCGCCCTGGTCACCGTCACGCTGATGATGTGTGTGATGGCGGGACCGGACCGCGACGACCTGACGAACTTCTACACCGGCTACCGCTCGCTCACCCCGCTCAAGAACGGCCTGGCCATCGCGGGCGACTACATCTCCGCGGCCACCGTGCTGAGCACCACGGGCATCATCGCGCTCGCCGGATACGACGGCTATGTCCTCGCGGTCAGCACCGCCCTCTCCCTGGTGCTGCTGATGTTCCTGATGGCCGAACCCCTGCGCAACGCGGGCGAGTTCACCATGGGCGACGTCCTGGCCCGCAACATGCCCGGCCGTGCCGTGCGCATCGCCGCCTGCGTGGTGACGCTCGCGGCGACCCTGCCCTTCCTGGTCGTCCAGCTCTCCGGGGCCGGGTCCCTGCTCACCTTCATCCTGGACATGCCGCACGGGGCGGGTGCCAGGACGGCGTGCATCGTGATCGTCGGCTGCCTGATGATCATTTACGCGGCGCTCGGCGGTATGCGGGGAACCGCGCTCCTCCAGATGATCAAGATCGTCATCCTGCTCGGCACCAGCGTCGTCGTCGCCGCCCTGGTCCTGAACCGCTTCGACTGGAGCCCCGGAGAACTGGTCAGGGCCGCCCAGCAGGGCAGCGGCACGGGCCCCGCTTTCCTTCAGCAGGGCCTTCAGCTGGGCACCTCGGTCGGCGACCGGCTGGACTTCATAGGGCTCCAGATCACCGTGGTCCTCGGCGTGGCCTGCCTGCCCCACATCACCATGCGTCTGTACTCGGCGCAGGACGTGCCGGCCGTACGTCGCTCCATGTCGTGGGCCGTCGGCACGGTCACCACCTTCTGCCTGCTCGTGATCGTCGTGGGCACGGGCGCGGCTGCCCTGGTGGGATCGCGGTCCATCCTCGCGGCCGACCCGCACGGCAGGACGTCGGTGCTCATGCTGTCGCAGGCGCTCGGCGGGGCCCACGCCTCGGCGGGCGCGACGATTCTCTACTCGGCGGTGGCGGGAATGGTGTTCATCACCCTGCTGTCCTCGGTGGCGGGGATGACCCTGGCCGCGGCCTCGTCGCTCGCCCACGACCTGTTCGCCCACGCGGCGCGGCGGGGACGGGCGGAGCCGCGTACGGAGATGACGGTGGCGGCGTGGACGTGCGTGGCCGTGGGAACCGTCGCCATCACGCTCGCCACCCTGGTCCAGAACTGGGACGTCGGGGTGCTGACCACGCTGGCCATCTGCATCGGGGCCTCCGCCGTGGCTCCCGCGCTGACCTACTCCCTGTTCTGGAGGGGATTCACGCGCACCGGCCTGCTCGCCACCCTCTACGGCGGCGCGTCCTGCGCGCTGGTGCTGATGGTCTTCTCAGAGGCCGTCTCGGGCACGCCGTCGGCCGTCTTCCCGAACGCCGACTTCCACTGGTTCCCCATGCAGTCGACCGGACTGGTCTCCATCCCGTTCGGCTACCTGGCGGGCTGGCTGGGCAGCCGTCTGGACCACCGGCGCCACGCCGCCGACAGCCGGGCGAGCAGGCGGCTGTACGACGAGAGCGAGGCACGTCTGCTCGCCGCGGCCGAATGACCGGCCCGCCCGGCAGCCGTGTGCCGGCACCTCGGGCCCGGTGAGAGTCGACGGCACCGGGACCAGGCGGCGCCCGCCCTGTCGCGATGCGACGAGGCGGGCGGCCCCGGCCACCGGGTCAGCGGTGGCCGGGGAAACGTAGGGCGTTCGCCCAGAGCCGGGTGACCGTGGACACGAGTTCCTCGAAGTCCACCGGTGCACCGTCCTCTTGCCGTTCGCCGGCCACGAAGGCGTTGTAGGCCATGACACTGACCATCCCCGACAGAGCACGGGAGGCCATCATCGGATCGACCGCGCGGTCCGCGACACCTCGCACCTGGAGGTCGGCGATGCCGCGGGCATTGCGGCGGATGAACGCGTCGGCGCGCCGGCTCCGGAACCCACGGAACTCCGGCTCCACTTGGGCGACCTGCTCCAGCAGGGCCATCAGCTTCGCGTTGCGCCGGTACGCCTCGAGATACGCGCGGTTGCTCGCCTCGAGTACCGCGTAGGGATCGTCGGCACCCTGCACCCGGCCCATGCCGGGGTGCAGCATGTCCTCCTGCGCCTCCAGGAGGACGGCGGCAAGCACCTCCTCCTTGTTGGCGAAGTAGGTGTAGAAGGATCCCGCCGCGCATCGGGCTTCTCCGGTGATGTCGGTCAGGCGAGTGTCGAGGTAGCCGTCCCGTTCGAACACCTTCCGCGCGGCCTTCACCAGAGCGGCCCGTGTCCGCGCTCCGCGCTTCGTCGCAGGCGGCTCGCGAAGGTTCGACAGGGGCGCCATGGGCGGTACGTTCTCGCCGTCGGTCCCCTCGGGCGCGGTGGTGTCCATCCGGGAAACGCTACTTGAAGCCGACGCCATGGTCACAAGCGACGGACCGGCCCCGCCTCCCGGGAGGTGAGCGGGCGGCAGCGCGGATCCCTCCTGCGCGGTCAGACGTCGATCCCGAAGCGTTCGGCGAGTTGACGGCGGGTGTCCGCTGCGCCGGTGTGCAGCACTCCCGCGATTCCGATGCGTGCCGCTCCGTCGAGGTTCTGCCGCAGGTCGTCGATCATGACCGCCTCCTCGGGGTCGACTCCCAGGCGTTCACAGGCGATGACGTAGATCCGCCGGGAGGGTTTGCGGATCCCGACCTCGGCGGAGATGACGACCACATCGGCGACGGAGGCGAGGTCGACGCCGTCGTAGGTTCCGGTACCGAACGAATTGGACACGAGCGCCACGGGACGGCCGGCCGCTCGAAGATCACGGAGCAGCGCGAGCATCTCCTGGTCGATCGACATTCCCGCCTGCATCCGGGCCATGAGCCCTTCGGCCGGTACGTCCGCGCCGTGGGCGCGGAGGCGTTCGGCGAATCCTCGCTCGAAGTCCTCGGCGTCGATACGACCGCACTCGTGGTCGGCCAGGAGCGCGCGTGATCGCTCGTCCCGGCTCAGGAGCTCCAGCGGCAGGCGCGGGTCGCCGCCGAGCGAGGCACCGAAGTCGGTGAAGGCCCGCAGCACACTGGAGGTGATGACCCCTCCGAAGTCCACCAGGACCGAGGTTCGAGGCTCTGCCGCCTTCTTCGACACGGTATCCACGTCTCTCTCTCACAGTCGGGCCGGCTGCCGCATACCCGCGACGGCAGCCATGTTCTCCAGCGGGGACGGGGCCTCAGACGACCTCGAACAGTCCGGCTGCGCCCATTCCGCCGCCGACACACATCGAGATCACCACGTACCGGACACCCCGGCGTTTCCCCTCGACGAGGGCATGCCCCACCAGCCGGGCGCCGGTCATTCCGTACGGATGACCGACCGCGATGGCGCCGCCGTCGACGTTGAACCGCTCCGGATCGATGTGCAGTTCGTCCCGGCAGTACAACGCCTGGGAGGCGAAAGCCTCGTTGAGTTCCCACAGGCCGATGTCGTCGACGGTGAGGTGGTGCTGCTTGAGCAGTTTCGGAATGGCGAACACCGGACCGATGCCCATCTCGTCGGGCCCGCATCCGGCAACGGTCATGCCCCGGTAGACACCGAGCGGTTCCAGTCCGCGGCGCTCGGCCTCCCTCGACTCCATCAGCACCGACGCCGACGCCCCGTCCGACAGCTGCGAGGAGTTGCCCGCCGTCACGCTGGAACGCGCGCTCGCCTGACCGTCGGGCAGCACCGGCGCCAACCCGGCCAGGCCGTCGAGCGTCGTCGACGCGCGGTTGCCCTCGTCCCGCGTCAGGGCGACCTCCTCGTCCCGCACCTGCCCGGACTGCTTGTCGAGGACCTTCTTGGTGCCGGTGAGCGCGACGATCTCCCGGTCGAACCGGCCGGCCTCCTGCGCCGCCGCCGTGCGCTGCTGCGACAGCAGCGCGAACTCGTCCTGCCGTTCCCGGCTCACGCCGTAGCGTTCGGCGACGATCTCCGCCGTCCGCAGCATCGGCAGGTAGATGCCGGGCTTGTGCTCGACCAGCCAGGGATCCGTCATGCGGTGGGTGTTCATGTGGTCGTTCTGGACCAGGGAGATCGACTCGACACCGCCGCCGACTGCCACCTGCATCCCGTCCGTGACGATCTGCTTGGCGGCCGTCGCGATGGCCATCAGGCCCGACGAGCACTGCCGGTCGATCGTCATCCCCGACACGGCGTCCGGAAGTCCGGCACGCAGAGCGGCCTGACGCGCGACGTTGAAGCCCGAGGAGCCCTGCTGGACGGCACAGCCGAGGACCACATCCTCGACCTCGCCGCCTTCCAGCCCGGCGCGACGCACCGCGTGCGAAAGGGCATGGGCGGCGAGCTCCTGTGCCTGGGTGTCGTTGAACGCGCCCCGGTAGGCCTTGCCGATCGGCGTCCGTGCCGTCGAAACGATGACTGCTTCCCTCATGTCGCCTCACTGTCTCTTGTGGGTCCGGTTCGTCCGAAAGCCGTGAGTCATGGGTGCGGCGGTGACGGGGAGTCGGCTTTCCGATCGTTATAGTTGAATCCGGCGTCATGTTCAAACAGTGCGCGGCTCTTGACAGCCGACTCCGCCACCTGAAGGCTACCGACCAGTCGGTACGAAGGGGTGGACCGTGACGCAGCTGACCCTCTCCAAGCGTGCGGGCGGGTTCGGCGCGATCGCGGCGGATCCACCCGAAGGCCGCCCGCCACCGCGGCACCCGCGAGAGCACGGCACGTGCTGACCCCGCAGCGAACACCCCGTTCGTCGACTCTCCGAAGAGGGGACCCCGTGAAGTCAGCCCGCGCGGCCTGGCGCCGCCTCGAGCCCGTACACGGCATGATCTATTTCGTGCCCGAGGGAAGGCGCCGGTACGCAGACCTCGGACTGAGCACTCGCGCCGGATACTTCACCTCCCGGAGCGCCGCCTTCGGCCGAGCCTCCGCCGAGCTGGTCATCTCGACCTTCTACAACTTCAACCCCGATGTCGTACGGCGGGCGATCGACGGGGCCTGGGAGGCGACGACGCCGCAGCAGGTGCTGGACGCGCGGTACGCCGCCGCGGGCGAGGCTCTGCGGCGTGCGCGAATCCACGAGTTGCCCGCCCTGGACGAGGTCCTGGCACTGACCCGCCGGGCCGCCGAGGCGGCCTGCGAACACGCGCAGGGCCGCCCGCTGTTCGCCGCCCATGCGGCACTGCCCTGGCCGGAGGAGCCGGTACTGCGGCTGTGGCACGCCCAGACGCTGCTCCGGGAGTTCCGGGGAGACGGCCATGTCGCCTGCCTGCTGAGCGAAGGCGTCGGAGCCCTGGAGGCTCTGGTCCTGCACGCGGCGACGGGGGACGTTCCCGTCGACTTCCTCAAGGCGAGCCGCGCCTGGCCGGAGGAGAAGTGGGCCGAGACCCAGGAGCGCCTGCGCGGGCGGGGACTCCTCGACGGCGACTCCCTCAGCGCGGACGGCGTACTCCTGCGGCAGCACATCGAGGACCGTACCGACCGGCTGGCCCTTCCCGCCTACGCGGCCTTGGGCGATGCCGACTGCGAGCGTCTCGCCGAACTCGCGAGCCCCTTCGGCCATGCCGTCGTCGAAGCCGGCCTTCTCAGGCTCGGCTGACAGAGCCTGCCACTCCCCTGCGCCCGTGCCGGGCCGCCCGCGCTCGGCCGTCCGAGCGGGCGGCCGAGCCCCGCGAGAAGCCGTGCCCTGACGCGGCCGGACCCGGGCCTCGTCGATGGGTCCGGCCGCGTCGCCGTACGGAAGGCGCAGCCGTGCGGGCCGTGTCGGGCGGGCCGGGCGTTTGGCGGGGGTGGCGGCGTGGGTAGTTCGCCGTCGCTGTCGGCCGCGTCCGGGGAACCGGAGGGATGACGTTGCGGCTGGGCGGAGGCCGGCACACACCACGGTGACGCCGGGCTGGACGGCGTCACGCCTCCGGCACGCGTGCGAGGAGCGAGTACGTGAGGGTCGTCATCACGGGCGCGTTCGGCTTCCTGGGAAGCAGGCTGGCCGACACACTGCTGCGGACACGGACGTTTCGCGGTGCACCGATCACACGACTGGTGCTCGCCGACCGCGTGGTGCGGCCCGACTCCCCGGTGGCGACGGACCCCCTCGTGGACGTCGTGCACGGCGACCTGATCGAGCGCCTCGACGAGGTGTTCGCCGAGCCGGTCGACGTGCTGTTCCATCTCGCCGCCGCGGTCTCCGCCGAGTGCGAGGCCGACTTCGACCTCGGCATGCGTGCCAACGTGGACACCACCCGTACCCTGCTCGATGCAGCCCGGGCGCAGTCGGCCGTAGGCGGTCCAACGCCGCGGGTGGTCTTCGCCAGCAGCCTCGCCGTCTACGGTTCCAGCCCTGAACTGCCGCTGCCCGCGGTGGTCAGCGAATCCTCCCTGACCATGCCCCGGTCGAGCTACGGAACACAGAAGCTCCTCTGCGAGCATCTGATCGCGGACTACACGCGACGCGGCTTCCTCGACGGACGCGTCGCCCGCCTGATGACCGTCGCGGTGCGGCCGGGCCGGCCGAACGCGGCCGCCTCCGGCTTCCTGTCCGGCATCGTCCGCGAACCGCTCTCGGGAGCCCCGGCGACCTGCCCGGTACGACCCGACCTGCACGTGGCCCTGGCCTCACCGCGCCGCACCGTCCAGGGGATCCTCCGCATCGCGGAGGCCGAGCGGGGCGTCGGACCGGGGCGGCTCGAGGGCCCGTTGCCCGTCAACCTTCCCGCCCTGACGGTCTCGGTCGCCGAGATGCTCGCCACGCTGCGGCAGGTGGCCGGCGAGGCCGTCGCCGGCCTGGTGACCGTCGCGCCCGACCCTGCCGTCGAAGCCATCGTGGGCTCGTGGCCGGCGGTCTTCGACAGCGGACGCGCCGCCGCGCTCGGCCTGGAGCCCGACTCGAGCTTCCTGTCGATCGTGCGGGACTACCTCGCCGATCACCCCGACGCCGTCATCAGGCGGACGGACTCGAGCTGAGCGGTCGACCGGCACTGGGCCCGGCCGGCCTCCAGCTGTACCGACGGGCCGGGGAACGCTGATGGAGATGCCAGGGGGCGATCCGGTCAGCGGGGCGGGGTGAAATACGGGGCCCACCGTGCGAGTCACCTGGGTAAGGTCCGCGGGGGCGGAGACCTGCCAGACGTGTACCAGCAGCCGAAGAAGCCTGCTGGTGTGCTACTGGCCGAAAAACCTGGGCTTGTGGATCTCGTGTTCCGAGATACGGGTGCCGGTGTCGATGCCGCTTGTCCGGTTCGGCGGCCCGTGATCATGTCCTGCCGGCGGACCGCGCGGGCCTGGCGTTGCGCGGTATGGCGACCCGGCCCGGGTAGCGGTACCCCTCACCGACGACGATGCCCGCTTCAGCCGCGACACCGCGGTCCAGCTGACGCGGCTGGAGCAACGCGGGCCGGCTCCGCCGCGGTAGGGGAGGGGGGCGACCGGCGTGGACGAACGTCACCGCATCGCCGACGCAGGATCCGGCCGGCTGTGGGTACGCCGCCGGCGCCGGCCTGACCCCCGCCTTCCTCGACGCGCTCAAGACAACACGCGCGTCAGGCTCACCTTCCATTTCCGGAGCGGCGCCACAGTGACGTACCACGTGACCCGAGTCGGGAAGCACGGTGACCGGCACGACATCCTGACCACGGCTCCGGCCGTATCGGGCGCGGGCCGGGCACGGGGCGGCTGCCCCACTGCCGCGACCACTGGCCCGCCGCCCGACCTGGTGCTCAGCCGCACGGGAGAGCGCCAGGTCGGGCGCCGACGAACCGTCGGTCACCTCGGCGCGGTCACTGTCATGGCGCAGGCCGTGCCGTTGAGGGTGTAGGAGCTCGGCGGAGCGGTGTTGCCGGTGTGGGTCGCCTGGAAGCCGATGTCGACCGACGTGCCTGGAGCGATGACGGCGTTGTGGGCGACGTTCCTGGCCGTCACCTGGCCGGAGGCGGGCGAGTAGTCCGCGTTCCAGCCGGAGGTGACGGTCTGGCCGTCGGGCAGGGTGAAGGCGAGGGACCAGCCGTCGATCGCGGTGGTGCCGGTGTTGGCGATGGTGATGTTCGCCGTCAGGCCGGTGTTCCAGGCGCTGGCGGTGCCGGTGACCCGGCAGGCCGCAGTCCCCGGCGGCGGGCCGGAGGTCTGGAACTGCGTGAAGAACTTCCAGACTTCCTGCGGCACCCAGGTCCTGGATCCGCTGTCACCCGCGGCCCCGTCCTGAGGAGCGGCGATGTGCCCTTCGTCGAACGCGGCCCAGACGACCGGGTGCCCGGCCGAGCAACCCGAATACGCGGTGACCCGGTGCGTCAGGCTGCCTTGCACCGGCTCGAGCGGGTTCTGAGCGGTGCAGCCGTTGTTCCTGACGAACCTGTCCCGCAACGCCCGTCCGCCGGAGATGCCGAGGACGTTGTCCCTGAGGCCGTGCACCCCGAGGTAGGCGATGGGCTGGGCGCCACCGCTGCATCCGCTCAGCTGCCCGCCGCTCTGGACCGCGACCGCACGGAAGACCGTCGCGCGGGAACAGGCCAGGGCATACGACATGGCGGCTCCGTAGCTGAATCCCAGGGCGAAGCGCTGTGTCGTGTCGACGCACAGATCCGTCTCGATGCGCCTGATCATGTCGTCGACGAAGGTGACGTCCTCCCCGCCGGCGTTGGCCCATCCGTTGTCGAGGCCTTGGGGTGCGACGAAGACGGTGCTGTTGTTCGCCAGTCGCTGGAGCCCGTAATAGGCCCAGGTGCCCGTTCCACGGTGCGGCCTGTGGCGACGTCGGTGGAGGTGCCGCCCAGCCAGTGGAACCCGAAGACCAGCCGGTAGGCGCGGTTGCGGTCGTAGCCGTCGGGGATGCGCAGAATGAAGTTCCGGTTCTTGCCGCCGCTTTGGATCGTGTGCGGGCCGCTCGTCAGGGCGGGAGCCTTGCCGCACCCCGCGCTCGGGGCAGCGGCGCCGGCGGACGCGGCCGCTGTGGCGGAGACCGTGCGCGGGGTGCTCTCGCCCTGGCCGCGGCCCAGTGCCGGGCCTCCCATGCTCAGGACGACCACCGCGACCACGGTGGACCACAAGAGGGATCTTGTCCTCGTCATCGTGAACCTCGCCTTCTGAAGCCGCGCTTGCTCATGCGCGGGTCCACTTCTGGTGGGCCTGGCCGTTGCAGGGCCAGGTGATGACACGGGTGCCGTCGGTGGTGCCCTGGTCGTAGGCGTCCAGGCACGTGTCGCCGAAGACGCGGATCTCGCCGCCGGCCCAGCTGTTCCAGCCCAACGGCGGAGTGAGCGCCGGGCTGCCGGGCGCGGCCGAAGCAGTGGGGTGAGCGGAAGCCGTCACACGAGGATTGATGTCACTTCCATGACACTCGGCAAAGAGAGAGGCCGGGTTCGAAATTTCGTGAGCCATTCGGAAACCAGGACCCCACGGATACTAAGAAGGTCGTCGAGCATGTCAAGACTCATCACCGCACTGCCTCCACGATCCGGCCATACAGATTCAGAGAAAGTGATCTATCGGTGCAATGCGGGCAAATGGCACCCAATAACATGGGATGGAAAATCCTCGAATGTTTCGAAGCCCCAAACGATTCATGCGAGAGGTATTGACGGGGTTCACCGGCCCCCTATCATCCAGAATGCTCGACAAGCCGATCCGCGTTCGACATCTCGTATACGGAGCAGTCACTCCGCGCGAACCGGCAGGCACCTCCGGACAACTCCCACCGCCAACGGCTGGGCCACAGAAGGAGAACGCCACCTGTGCAGATGTCATGGACTCATCACGCCCTCTCCTCCGCCTGGATCGGCGTCGAGCGCGGCCGTGTCCGGCAGCGCGTCTGGCTGCGCGTCTGGCTGCGCATCGCGCGGTTCGAGCTGACCACGCCCTGAGGAGGTCCACCGATCGCGCCACGCAACCCCCCACCCACTCCACGAGGAGAACCATGAACCCGCTCAAACGGCTCGGATGTCGCCGAGCCTCGGTCCTGGGCCTGTTGGCCGCGACCGTCCTGGTGACACCCGGGACCGCGACCGGTGCGCCCGACGCGACCGACGCGCCCGACACCGTTCGGGCCTCCACCCTGGGCGCCCAGGCGGCCCAGTCCGGAAGGTACTTCGGAACCGCCGTGGCCGCCGGCCGGCTCGGCGACCGTACATACACCGGCATCCTGGACCGTGAGTTCAACTCGGTCACACCCGAGAACGAGATGAAGTGGGACACGACCGAGCCGTCCCGCGGCTCGTTCAACTTCGGCCCTGGCGACCAGATCGTCAACCGCGCGACGTCCCATGGTCAGCGCATGCGTGGCCACACCCTGGTGTGGCACTCCCAACTGCCCGGCTGGGTCAGCTCCATCAGGGACGCGAACACCCTGCGCGGCGTGATGAACAACCACATCACCACCGTGATGAACCATTACAAGGGCCGGATCCACTCCTGGGACGTGGTCAACGAGGCCTTCGCCGACGGCCCCAGCGGCCAGCTCCGCAGCTCGGTCTTCCGGGACGTGCTGGGCAACGGCTTCCTGGAGCAGGCGTTCCGCACCGCTCGGACGGCCGACCCGGCAGCCAAGCTCTGCTACAACGACTACAACATCGAGGACTGGAACGCCGCCAAGACCCAGGGCGTCTACCGCATGGTGCGCGACTTCAAGGCACGCGGCGTACCCATCGACTGCGTCGGCCTCCAGGCCCACTTCGGCGCCGGCGGTCCCCCCGGCAGCTTCCAGACGACGCTGTCGAGCTTCGTCGCCCTCGGCGTGGACGTCCAGATCACCGAACTGGACATCGCTCAGGCGTCACCGACCGCCTACGCGAACACGGTCAAGGCCTGCATGAACGTCGCGCGCTGCACCGGCATCACGGTCTGGGGCATCCGCGACAGCGACTCCTGGCGCAGCAACGAGAGCCCGCTGCTGTTCGACCGCAACGGCAGCAAGAAGCCGGCGTACAACGCGGCGCTGACGACACTGGGCGGCACACCCGCAACCACCCGCAGCCCCCACGCCGCCGCCCTGCCCAGCAGGTACTCGTGGAGCTCGAGCGGCCCGCTGATCGCGCCGAAGCCGGACTCGACCCACAACATCGCCGGCATCAAGGACCCGACGGTCGTCCAGTACAACGGCAAGTACCACGTGTTCGCCAGTACCGCGAGCCCCTCCGGCTACAACCTGGTCTACCTGAGCTTCAGCGACTGGGCCCAGGCCGGCTCGGCCACACACCACTACCTGGACCGCACCGCCATCGGATCCGGATACCGGGCCGCGCCGCAGGTCTTCTACAACGCGCCGCAACGCCTGTGGTACCTCGTCTACCAGACCGGCAACGCCTCGTACTCCACCAACCCCGACATCAGCAACCCCAACGGGTGGAGCGCCCCGCGCAACTTCTACTCGTCGATGCCGGACATCATCCGGCAGAACATCGGCAACGGCTACTGGGTCGACATGTGGGTGATCTGCGACAGCGCCAACTGCTACCTGTTCTCCTCCGACGACAACGGACACCTGTACCGGTCCCAGACGACCGCCGGCCAGTTCCCCAACGGGTTCACGAACACGGTCATCGCACTGCAGGACTCCAAGTACGCGTTGTTCGAAGCGAGCAACGTGTACAAGGTGCAAGGCACCAACCAGTACGTGCTCCTCGTGGAGGCCATCGGCTCCGACGGGCGGCGCTACTTCCGTTCCTGGACCGCCACCAGCCTCGCCGGCACCTGGACGCAGCTCGCCGCATCCGAGAGCAACCCCTTCGCGCGGGCGAACAACGTCAGCTTCCCCGCGGGCGCCTGGACCCGGGACATCAGTCACGGCGAGATGATCCGCGCAGGCTACGACCAGACACTCACCATCCCTTCCTGCCGGCTCCAGTACCTCTACCAGGGCATGAACCCCGACTCGGGCGGCGACTACAACCTCCTCCCGTGGCGGCTCGGCCTCCTGACCCAGACCAACTCGACCTGCTGACCGACCGTGCCGTGGGGAGCGCTTCCGATGGGAGCGCTCCCCACGCTCACCGCCGGCCATCGAACGCATCCCTGCGAGAAAGCCGAGGTACCGTCATGCGCCGCAGACTGCTCGCCCTGGCGGCAGCGCTCTCCTCGCTGCCGCTGGCGCTCGCCGCACCGTCCGCCCACGCGGCCGACCCGACGACCATGACCAACGGGTTCTACGTGGACCCCGACTCGAGCGCGAAGCGGTGGGTCGCCGCCAATCCCGGCGACGGCCGGGCGGCCGCGATCAATGCGTCTGTCGCCAACACCCCGGCGGCCCGCTGGTTCGGCTCCTGGAGCGGCACCATCGGCACCGCCACCGGCGCGTATGCGGGTGCCGCGGACGCCCGGGACAAGCTGCCGATCCTTGTCGCCTACAACATCTACAACCGCGACTATTGCGGCGGGCACTCCGCGGGCGGCGCCTCCTCGCCGTCCGCCTACACGAACTGGATCGCCCAGTTCGCGGGCGGGATCGCGGGCCGCCCGGCCGTCGTCGTCCTCGAACCCGACTCCCTCGGAGACTACGGCTGCATGACCCAGGCCCAGATCGACGAACGCGAAGGCATGCTCACCGGCGCGCTCTCCGAGTTCAACCGCCAGGCTCCCCACACCTGGGTCTATCTCGACGCCGGCAACCCGGCCTGGGCGAGCGCGACGACCATGGCCCGACGCCTCCACGAAGCCGGCCTCCGACAGGCCCACGGCTTCTCGCTCAACGTCTCCAACTACCTCACCACGGCCGAGAACACCGCGTACGGCAACGCCGTCAACAGTGAACTCAACGCCCGGTACGGCTACACCAGGCCGTTCGTCGTGGACACCAGCCGTAACGGCAACGGCTCCAACGGCCAGTGGTGCAACCCCTCAAGCCGCCGGATCGGCACCCTCAGCCGCCTCGGCGGAGGCGCCGAGATGCTCCTGTGGATCAAGGTCCCGGGCGAGTCCGACGGCAACTGCGGCGTCGGCACGGGCTCCTCGGCCGGACAGTTCCTCCCTGAGGTCGCCTACAAGATGATCTACGGGTACTGATCCGGGGACCGCTCCGCCGCAGTCCGGCACCGGGTCGGGGGCGAGAACCTTCCTACGGCAGGTGGTTGGCGCCGCCCGCATCGCCCGGTGCCGGACGGCGGCCGAAAGCCGCCGCGCAGTCGGTGTCGGAGAGGGCGAGCGGGGAACGGGCCTGGTGGTAGCCGCTCCCAAGTCTTCAGGTCGGGAGGCGTTGCGGGGCAGCGCCCGCCCGTCACTTCCGCGATGTCCTTCCGAAGGGGAGAGGTTCGCCGGAGCGCAGGTGTTCCCTCAGCCACTGCTCGGTGTTGCTCACGTGCAGCAGTGCGGCGGCCTGGCTGAGGGCGGAGTCACGGGTGGACAGGGCGTTGAAGATCGCCTCGTGCTCGGCGAGTGTGCGGCCCGCGGCCTTGTCGTCGACCAGACCGCGCCAGATGCGGGCGCGCAGGGTGCGGCCGGAGATCCCTTCCAGGAGGGTGAGGAGGGTCTCGTTGCCCGTGGCCGAGACGACGGCGCGATGGAAGGCGGCGTCGTGGGCGTTGAGCTGTCCGACGTCGTCGCGGGCCTCGCGCATGGCGTCCAGGTGCCGCTTCACCTCGGCCAGTTGCGCGTCGGAGATCCGGGTGGCAGCAAGGGCCGTGGCGATCGGTTCGAGGAGCCGCCGTACCTCCATGAGGTCCTGCAGGGCGACCGAGTCGCCCTGCAGCAGTTCCACCGCGCCGCTGAGACCCTCCAGAAGCAGGCTCGGCTGAAGACTGGTCACATAGGTGCCGTCGCCCCGCCGGACCTCCAGGACCCGCGCCACGGCCAGCGCCTTCACCGCTTCGCGGGCGAGGTTGCGGGACAGTCCCAGCTGCGCGGCCAGGTCCGGCTCAGGTGGGAGCTTCGAGCCCGGAGGCAGGGCACCGGTCCGGATCAGCTCACGGATCTCCTCGATGGCCTTGTCCGTCAGAGACACCGCCCGTCCCTCCCCCACCGTGCCCCGTGAGCACGTCCGACCTGATCAGCCCAAGAGTGCGGAGATCGTCCCAGAGGCCGTCCGGGACTTGCCGATCACGGAGTTTCGCGTTGCGTCCGACCTGTTCCGGAGTCCGCATGCCGAGGGTGACGTCGATGATACTGGGACGCCGGTGCGGGAAGGCGATCGCGGCCGCGGGCCGGGTGGTGCCGTGCGCTGCTCGGATCTCGGCGATCGCTCGAGCGCGGGGGCCAGAGCCGGCGGGGCGTCCTGGCAGCGGTATGCCCATGCCTTCGACGGGCCGGTCGCGGGAGAGCAGTCCCGAGTTGAACACACCTGCCGTCACCACGCTATTGCCGGATTCGTACGCGGGCAGGACCCGTCCGGCGCCGACCGGTCCAAGAGGGTGTGGCGGGCGTCCGACATCACCACCCGTCGCACAGGTCCGCCAGCTGGGAACCGTCCATGAACCGCCTGTCAGACATGGCATGTCTGGGTACGCGCAATACGCATGAAAATGTGGCAGACAGGGAAAACGTCTCGGCCATACGGTGCTATTCATCCCTGCACGCTGGTTGACATCCCCTGGCGACATGGCCGACCTTCAAGCGTGGCCCTGCATTCCCCCTGCCCCCCTCCGCATCAGGGATGTGTCCATGTCGAGCTCGATCAACCGGCGCCAGTTCCTGGCCTCCGCAACCTGCGTGGCCACGGCGGCCGTTTCCGGAGGCGTGTTAGGCGTCGGCGTCGCGCAGGCGGCGCCCAGCACGTACACACCGGACTGGAACTCGGTCGACCGGCACCCGCCGACTCCGGAGTGGTTCCAGGACGCGAAGTTCGGGATCTACTTCCACTGGGGCGTCTTCAGCGTCCCCGCCTACGACAACGAGTGGTACCCGCGCGGCATGTACCAGGCGGGCAGCAAGGCCAACCATCACCACGTCGCGACCTACGGCCAGCCGTCGGCATGGCCCTACCACAACTTCATCAACGGGGCTCGGGACCCGGCGGGCAACATCGCGAAGTTCGCGCCGAAGCTGAAGTCGGCCGGCGGGAAGTTCGACCCCGACGAGTGGGTTCAGCTGTTCGTCGACGCCGGCGCCAGGTTCGCCGGCCCGGTCGCCGAGCACCATGACGGCTTCTCCATGTGGGACAGCCAGGTCAACGAGTGGAACTCGGTGAAGAGGGGCCCAGGGCTGGATCTCCTTCGGCTCTTTTCCACGGCCATCCGCGCCAGGGGCCTCAAGCTGCTGGTGGCCATGCACCACGCGTACCACTACAACGGCTTCTACGAGTTCGTCCCCGCCCAGACGGACCCCAGCCTCAAGAAGCTCTACGGGCAGCTGGGCCCGGCTGCCGAGAACCAGCTCTGGTACGACAAGCTCAAGGAGGTCATCGACCGCGCCCGGCCCGACATCCTGTGGCAGGACTTCAAGCTGGACGCCGTCGACGAGGCCCAGCGCCTGAACTTCCTGGCGTACTACTACAACCAGGCCGACAGCTGGGGCCGCGAGGTCGTCGCCACGTACAAGGACGGCATGAACGGCAAGGGCGAGGTCTTCGACTACGAGCGCGGCGGCCCGGCCGACATCACCACTCCGTACTGGCTGACCGACGACAGCATCTCCAGCAGCAGCTGGTGCTACACCCAGGGCATCGGTTACTACACCATCGAGCAGATGGTGCACTCGTTCATCGACCGGGTCAGCAAGAACGGCAACGTGCTGCTGAACATCGCGCCCATGGCCGACGGCACCATTCCCCAGGCGCAGAAGGACATCCTGCTCGGTATCGGTGACCACCTGAAGCGCTTCGGCGAGTCGGTGTACTCGACCCGCGCCTGGACGGAGTACGGCGAGGGCCCGACGAAGATGGGCGGCGGCTCGTTCACCACTCCGCATGCCGGCACGCCGCAGGACATCCGCTTCACCCGCGACAAGGCCGGCAACGTCCTGTACGCCACCGTCCTGGGCTGGCCCGGCAGCTCATTGACGATCAAGACCCTCAGCTCGGACCGGATCAACCTCGCCACGCTGACCTCGGTGAAGCTCCTCGGCTCCACTGCCGGCACCTACAACGACCTGCCCACGCCGACCCAGAACTTCTCGGGCCTCACGGTCACCCTGCCCTCCTCTGCGCCGTACCGTGCAAGCGCCTACGTACTGAAGCTCTGCTTCTCCGGCACGATCCCGGGACTGCGGCCGCTTGCCGGCGCCGTCGTCTTCACGGACGTCAACTACACCGGCAACGCAGGCGTGTTCACCGTCGGCGACTACACCGCGGCCGACCTGAGCGCGTCCGGACCGGGCGCGGGCACGCTCTCCTCCCTCCGGCCCGCCCCCGGCTACCAGGTGATCGGCTACTCCGCAGACAACCTCAGCGGCACCTCCTGGACGTTCACCGCCGAGAACCCCGACCTGCGGGTCACCGGCAACAACGATCGGATCACCTCGCTGAGGGTCCAGTTCAATCCGGCGACGTACTTCCGGATCACCAACGCCGCCAACGGCCTCACCCTGGACAGCGGCGGCAGCGTGACCTCCGGGTCGAACCTCAAGCAGTGGACCTGGGACGGCAGTTCCAACCTGCAATGGCAGGCGGAGGCGGTGGGAGGCGGCTACTACAGGCTGGTCAACCGCACGAACGGCATGGTCGCCGACGGCTGGGGCGCCACCGACAACGGTTCTCCAGCCCGACAGGCCCCCTGGAACGGCGGCACCAACCAGCAGTGGGTGATCACCCACCGGGGCGGCGACCGTTATTCGCTCGCCAACCGCACCACCGGCCTGGTCCTCGACGGCGGTGGCAACGTCGCCTCCGGCTCCGTCACCAAGCAGTGGACGTACGGCAGCAGCACCAATCTGCTGTGGACCTTCACGGCCCTCTGATCCTTGTTCTCCGGACCCCGCCGCCGCCAGGATTCCGTTCCGAGCCGGCCGGGCGGCGGTGGGTCACCACTTCACTCCCCCAGGACCACGCAGCGCCGACCGCACCGAGCGGTCCCCGTGACCGGCAGCTCCATCGACCGCGGTCGGTTCCTCACACACGGCCGTCGTAGGCGGTGGCCGGCATCGGGGCGGCCAACTGCCTGCAACGCGGGCGCCCGCAGCGCGGCTACGCGATTCTGGAGACGCGTGGCGCGCCGGGCGGCACCCGGGACCTGTTTCCACCGTGCGGGCCGCCCGGGCTTCGAATGAGGCGTGGGTTACATACCGGCCGCGGGATGAAGACAAATCGGCGCGGCCTACGTATTGCCTCCGGAGAAGGAGCAGGAAAACCGGCCACCGGGCGACCTGCGCAGCAGCCCTCGCAGTGATGGGAACCCGACACGAAAGAAGTGGCCCGTCAGAAACAGGACAAGCCGAGGAGGACCCGGTGGATCGCAACGACGCCAGCCCTGAGCGGACTCCCGACTCAAGCCCTGACATCACGCGTGAGATCAGGGACTCCTTCCAAGCCGTGCTCGACGCTTTGGACGCCGCACGCGCCGACCTCCTGCGCGAGGAGCAGCAGGAACACGCCGAGGGCTCGTCCCGGCCCCAGGGTCGGAAGAGTCCCTCGACCGGAGATGCCCGCGGTCCCCGGCCGACCCCGTCCCCCTCCACGACCTCGGCTTCCTCCGCGTCCCGCCGGGCACTGCCGGTCAGACGTGTGCTGTCAGGCACGCAACCAGAGCGTTCCGGGCCTCACCGGCCGACTGCCGCTGAACCGCCGCCGACCGGCGGCCCGCATCAGGCCGCCACCCCGCAGGCTGTCGTGGTGGAGACGCCAGGGTTGCCCAATGGGCTGGAGGCCGTCCCACCACCGTCGGCGGGACGGCCCCCGACGGCCGGTGGACCGGCCCCGGAGCCCGTCGCGCCGACCCTGGCTTTCCCCACTCCGGCTCCCGGGCGGGATGGCGGTCGGAGCTGGAGCCCCGGGCCGGGCACCGCTTGGTCGGACGTCGTCCCCTGTCCGGGTGTCCCGCTCGCCACCGAGCCCTCCAAGGAATCCGAGCCGTCTGTCCGCGCACGAGGAAGGAAGACCAGTGGCGGGCGCCGGCGAACGGCCGGCCTCAGGAACCTGCAAGTCACCGGAATCCTGGGGCTGGGCGCGGCTACCGGACTGGTCCTCGCCTCTTGGCTGCTGATCGACCACGGCGCCGATACCTCCTCTTCGTCTCCCGGGCACCTCGAATCCCCACTGCCGGTGACTCCCGCGCCGAAGGACCCCTCTCCCCGGACTCCAGGGCAGATGAACGGCTCGCGGCCCGGCACGCCGGACCCACCGCTCCCCGAAATCCCGGGTACGGGCGTCCTACGCCAAGGCGACAGCGGCCACGGGGTCTACGAGTTGCAGGTACGCCTCCAGCAGATACCGGACATCTACGACCGTGGCCCGATCGACGGCCTCTACGACACGGGGGTCCGAGCGGCAGTGACCCGATTCCAGAATCGGTACGGGGTCCGCGGCGACGAGAGCGGGGTCTACGGCGACAACACACGTCTTGCCCTCATGCGGCGGACCACATAGGGGGCCATCACATCGTCGAGTTCGCGGGCCGTCTGTCGCACGTCCAGCGTCGATCCGAGGCGGGCGCCGGTCTGGTCGGCCCGCGTGCCGGAACGGCCCGTGACGTCAGGCTCGGCGACCGCCAAGATCCTTCCGTACGCGAACGGTCAGTTGGTACTCCGGTCGTTACGACCGTCGGCCATGCCCACGGCGCGTTGGTGGCCGCGGGCCGTGCGGCGGAACGCCGAGACGGCTCCGTGTCGGGGGTCCATGGGCCGGCGACGGGAGGCCGAGCTCGTACGATCGTGTCGCCACGGGCCCTGATGGCGCGGCCGGAAAGTCGGCGAAGCCCCGCATGCCCGTGGTTCGCCTCGTCGTCCCTGCCCGCACCCGACGCAACGCCCGCTCGATGCAGGACGCACAGACATCAGCGAAGGAGTCCCATGATCTTCATCACCGCCAAGTTCCGAGTCCGTCCCGAGCACGCCGACCGCTGGCCCGAGATCACCGCCGACTTCACCCGGGCCACGCGCGCCGAGCCCGGCTGCCTGTGGTTCTCCTGGTCACGCAGCGTGGAGGAGCCGCTGGAGTACGTCCTGGTCGAGGCCTTCCGCGACGAAGCGGCCGGCGTCACGCACGTGCAGTCCGCGCACTTCAAAGCTGCCCAGCAGACGCTGCCGCCCCATCTGCTCGAGACGCCGCGCATCGTGAACGCGACCCTTCCGCAGGACGACTGGTCGCTCCTCGGAGAGATGGCCGTTCCCGGAAAGAAGTAGCTCTCCCTCTGGACGCACCCCCACCAGGTTCAGCGAGCGGTGCGCTCACGGTAGGACCGCCGCGACTCTCCTCCCTCAGTGGCGGCGGAAGGGTATGAGCGTCGGGCGCGGCTCGCTGGGCTGGAGGCTCTTTCGCAGGCGGGGGGGGGCCGCGCCTCACCCCTTCGAGCACTCCGCCGACCTCTGCGGCCACCCCAGCCCGGCCGCGGCATTCCCTCACTGTCAGTGGTCACCGCCTGATCCGCTGGTGTATGCGAAGCGACCCCCGGTGTTATTCAATGAGGTGTGCGGTCAGGGATCTCGGGGCCCGGTCGCACGGGTCCGAGTAACGACCCCGGCGCCGTGCCGGGGACTGCCGAGAGAGCCGCATGGACTCCACGTCGTCGTCCTCGCCCTCATCGCCGTTCGACCTGGTCAGCAGTGCCCTGGGGCGCTACGTCCGGCGCGGTGGATCGGCGGCCGCCACCGGTCCCGCCACCACGCAGGGCGACAGCACCGCCCGCCCGCGCGTACCCGACGACCCGGCGGACAGCCGTCACGATCGGATCCTCGGCGTGGTCAACCTGGACAGGGATCTGAGGATCACCCGCTGCAATCTGGACGCCGCCGTGTTCACGGGGCTGGACGCCGTGGCCGGGAGTCCGTTCGCCGATCTCCTGCCCCCCGGGGACGTACCGACGGTCACCCGGCGATTGCGGCAGGTCCTGGAGATCGGTGAGGCGCACGTCGCCCGCATCCAGCGCCTGCGGCGCGGCGACGGGTCGGAGCTGGTGGTCTCACTGAGCATCCTGCCCGCCGCGGCGCCTCAGGAAGGCCTGACCGTCTCCGTGATCGCCATGGCCAGGAGGCTGCACCTGTACGCCGCCGAGACCGCGATCGGCACGTCGCTGGACATCGGCGAGACCGCGCAGTCGCTGGCGGAGTCCCTGCTGGCCTGGGGAGACGTGGCCGCCGTCGACCTCGACTTCGCCGTGTGGACGGGCGAGGGAGTCAGCGAGCAGGCGCAGGGGCGTCTCCGGCTACGGCGGGCGGCACTCGTGCCGGACCGTGTGTGGCCCGAGGGGTATGTGACTCCTGGGAACGATCTTCCCGGCGACGCGAGTCGCCTGCTGGCGCAGGCGGTACGGCGGGACGATGCCCCACAGGCCATCGTCATCCCCGACCGGGAGGCGATCGAGCGGCTGCTCGGCAGTCCGCGAGTGATCCGCGCCCTGGTGCCCGGTGACCGATCGGCGAGTGTGGCGTGCGTACCGCTGGTCCTGGACAGCGTGCCGCCCATCGTGCTGGGCGTGGCGGAGGTCTGGCGGCGGGCGGACTCCCCGTTCCGCGACAGCGAGTTGTTCGACCTGCAAGAACTGGTGGCCAGGACCGCCCATCACGTCGACCTGGCTCGTCAGCACCAGCGCGAGCACACACAGGTGCTGGCGTTGCAGCGCCGGCTGCTGCCCCGGACGGGCGGCCACACGGTGGAGATCGCCAGCGTCTACCAGCCCGCGACCCCCGACAGCGCGGGCGTCGGTGGCGACTGGGTGAACAGTTTTCCGCTGCCGGACGGCCGTACCGCACTGGTGGTCGGTGATGTCGTCGGGCACGGCCTGGGAGCCGCGGCGACCATGGGCCAGCTGAGCATGGAGGCCCGCGCCCTGCTGTCCGCGGGGCTGGCTCCCGACGAGGTGCTGGAGCACTTGGACGAGACCGTGACGCTGCTGGACGACGCGGAGTCCGGACTGGCGGCCGGCTACAGCGCCCTCGGCTCTTCCTGTTGCATCGCCCTCTACGACCCGCTCAGCCACCGGGTGGCACTCTCCAGCGCCGGCCACCTCCCTCCGGTCCTGGTGCTTCCGAACGGCCGCGCGAACCCGCTGGACGTCAGCCCCCACCCCGGCCTGGGCGCCGAGTTCGCGCTGCGGGAGCCGTTCGAGGTGCACTCGTTCGACACGCCCCCGGGCTCCCTGTTCGCCCTCTACACCGACGGACTGGTGGAGGATCCGGCCCTGTCGATCGACGAGGGGATCAGGAGGCTGGCGGACGCCTTGTCCACGGTGCACCCCTGGGACCCGCTGCCGCAGGCCGCGCGGCACGTCGTCGCCACTCTGGCGCCCGTCCGCCAGCGCGACGACGTGACCCTGCTGCTCGTCCGCATGCTCGGCTACCGCAAGGGGGACACCGCGACGTGGCGGCTGGCCGCCCGCAGTGACGCGCCCGCCCGCGCCCGCGCGTACG
Source organism: Streptomyces phaeofaciens (assembly GCF_014648915.1). Classification (GTDB taxonomy): domain Bacteria; phylum Actinomycetota; class Actinomycetes; order Streptomycetales; family Streptomycetaceae; genus Streptomyces; species Streptomyces phaeofaciens. Next base: position 37,259 of record NZ_BMSA01000025.1, read on the forward strand.
TCTCCGCGCTGCTGCGGCAGTGGCACACCAGGGGCGACACCCAGGACGACGTACCGCTGCTGGTCAGCGAGCTGGTCACGAACGCGGTGCGCTTCGCCACCGGCCCCATCACGGTACGGCTGATCAGGGCCGGTCACGGCCTGCTGTGCGAGGTGGGCGACACCGGCAACGGCAGGCCGCGGCTGAACCGGGGCGGCCTCCTCGACGACGGCGGGCGCGGCCTGCGCGTCGTGCACACGCTGACCACCCGGTGGGGGGTGCGGTGGACGGACACCGGCAAGGTGGTCTGGGCGGAAGTCGCACGGTGACGCGGCCGGCCGGCGGGCTCAGCCGACAGGGCTCGGGCGGCGTACACCTCGGCCGACGGCATGGACGGCGCCCTCGGCGGTACCGGTGGCGTGACCGGTGATGCGGGGGCCCGTCCACCCGTAGCGGCGGCGCGGGAGCGCGCTACAGCCACTCCCCTTCCAGGGCGGTGGCGGTGAGGCCCGGTGCCGCCGCGTACAGCACGGCTCGACTGCCCTGCTTCTGCCCGGCGTCGTGCGCCCGCCTCAGGATGTCGAGGACGGCGGCGCCTCCGCGGTTGCCGCTGGTGTAGCTGTCCCGGCTGTACTCCAGCAGCCCCGACGGCCATGCGTCGGGCATCGTCTGCTCCATGTACTCCAGCACCCGGGTCCCGCCGGGGTGCGCGAGCAGCACGTCGGGGTGCCAGGAGTCGGGGTCGCCCTGGTAACGGACGCGCAGCCACTCCCACATCGCGGTGACGGTCTCCTGCACGGCGCGCGGCCCTCGCCGGTCCATCACGAAGTGGGTGCCGTCCGCCCGCGTCTCCAGGCGGTGCAGGTCCTGGGTGCCGGGCAGGGTGTGGTGCCAGGCGGAGTCCAGCCGCAGCACCGACTCGTGCCTCGGGCGGCCCGTGACCACCGCGGCGACCGCGGTGTCCGCGAACAGCAACCGCACGATCAGGGACTCCAGGGTGTCGTCCGCGGGCTGGTAGGTCGTGCTCAGCGCCTCCGCTATCACCACGAGGACCACCCGGTCGGGGTCCGCGGCCACGAGATCCGCCGCGAGGGCCAGGGAGCGGGTCCCCGCGACACAGGCCCACTGAGTGGCCGGCATCAGCATCACGTCCTGGCGGAGCGGAAGCCTGTTGGCGAGGGCGATGTCCAGACCCGGCAGCGCCGGGGTGGTGGAGTGACTGGTGATCAGGCAGTCGACGTCCGCGGCATCCAGGCCCGCGGCCTGGAGGGCCCCGCGCGCCGCCCGCTCCCCGTAGGACTGCACGGCCTCCCAGGCCGGCGCGGTGCGCTCCTGGACGGTCTGCGGCGCGGGTATCGCCTCGAGGGCGGCGATCACGCGGTCCACGTCCTGCTGGGTGAACCCGCCGCGTGCCAGCGCCTCTTGGGCGGGCCCGGTGCCGAGAGCCCCCAGGCCGCCGCCGTTGCCGGGCGCGACGGCGGTCTCCAGCGGCAGCATCCACCCGCGGGTCTCGATGCCCGTACTGGCCGCGATTCCCTCGATCCGCGGCGCCCACGCCGCATGCGGATGCCGGTCGCGCACCTCCGCCACGATCTGGCTGGTCTCCACGGCGTGCTCACCGTGTATCACGGCAGGAGGACAGACGTAAGCGGCCATGATGGGCACCTTTCCAGGGGAGCAAGCAGGAACGTCACGAGGGCTGTGCCATGGGCGCTTTGGAGCTTCGCGCCCATGCCGATGGGCTCCGCTTCGGGAGTCGCCATCCGTGTCGAGCATGGACGCTAAAGGGACATTTGCGCTGTGACCAAGACAACTTGGGCGTCTATTGGGTGGCGTGATACGGCACACACCAGCGAAAAAGGGTCCACACCCACCCACGTGATTTCCGTACGTCGTCGAGCGGCGGGACGCACCGCACCGGGGCCGGGGCCGATCGGCCACGTCGAGGCGTGCCGCGACGGGTACGGCCGGCAGGCGGAGTTGGGCCTCACGTTCGGCGGAGTCCCAGCGGAGCGGGTGTGCCATCGGGACGGCGACGCGAGCGGCTGGATCACGGGCGAGTGGACCCCGGCGACGCCACCTCGCCAACTACGGGTGACAGGAAGGGAAGTACCGAGGCGGCCGGGCCGACGCATGCAGGTCTCGGCGGCTTCCGCGGTGGAGGTCCGGAAGGAGTAGCAGGTCCTGACGGTCAATCAGAGAACAGCGCGATCGGGCGACGGACTCGGCCGCCCGCCACGCGCGAATCGGTCAGGGCAGCCCCGAGGTGCGGTTCCCGATCGCACTGTCGGACCGTCAGGCCGAGCAGGCCGAGCAGGCCGAGCAGGCCGAGCAGGCCGCTGTCACAGGAGCCGTCCGGGCCGTCCGCCGTCTTGTCATGCCCTCACTCACCCGGCAAGGTCGTCCGGTCGCTCCGCCCTCCGATGTCGTGGTGCGAGCGGCCGGGCAGCCGCTGCCACCCTGCGCGAGCCCATCGAGGACGGCGCCGAGCGCGATCGGTGTGCGCGGCGTCGCCGCGGCGCACGGTGTGCGCTTCGCCCCTCGGGGCACCGCCGGAGGACGGGCGACACGACCCGCGCCCCGGAGTCCTCCGAGGCCGCTCCAGCGGTCGTATGGTTCGCGGTGATTTATGGTGACTCAAGGAGCATGCCCCTACCGGAGGTGCAATGATGCGCACCGCGGCAGCGATCGTCTCTCTGGCCGTCAGTGGGGCGCTCATCGTCGCGATACCGGCTTGCGACCAGGGCGGGTCGGAGTCGTCGAACGCCCACTACGGCGACTGCCAGGTCTCGGGACACTACGGCGAGTTCCAGCTGTCGCCCGAGACGGCGGGCGCCCTCACGGTCAAGACGACCCTGCCCGCACCCGGCTGGTGGAACGGTGACTCGCCGGACTCCGTCAGGAGCGGCTACGAGTACTGCATGGCGGCGAACATCGCCTACCGGTCCGGGCTCGACCGGGTGAAGGTGAAGAACGCACCCTTCCCGGAGGTCGTGTCCGGCCGGACCAAGGACTTCGACCTGGCCCTGGCGCAGATCACGATCACCCCGGAACGGCGCAAGGTCGCCGACTTCTCGCCGCCCTACCTCTCCTCCACCCTGGGAGTGCTGATCAGGGACGACGAGAAGATCGACGAGGACAACATCCGTGACGTCCGCATCGGCGTGGCCGAGGGCACCACGGGCGAGGAGTTCGTCAAGAACCGTCTCAAGCCGACCAAGCCCGTCACGGCGTTCTCCAACGACCCGGAGATGGTCAGGGCGCTGGAGGAGGGCCGGATCGACGCGGTCGTCCACGACACGACCATCCTGCTGGCGTATCCCCAGAAGCGGGAGGGCAGGGTGCGCATCGTGGGCCAGTACAGGACGGACCAGGGTTACGGCGCCCTGTACCCGAAGGGGTCGCCGAACCAGGGCGAGCTGGACCGGATCATCCGGCAGCTGATCGACGACGGGACGCTCGCCAAACTGTCGGCCGTCTATCTCGGGGGTGCTTTCGACCAGGACCCGGCCAAGATCCCGTACTTCACGGTCGACGACGGCTCGTGAACGCTCCGGGCGTGCGCACACTCCGGGGTGTGCGGCTTTCCGGTGCCCGTACCGCTTCACAGGTCCGCCATCAGGAGACTGCCCAGGTCCCCGGCGCTTCCGGCATCGAGCGACTGCTCGGCCCAGATGATCTTGCCCCGGTCGGTGTACCGGGTCCCCCAGCGGCGGGACATCCGCGCGACGAGAAACAGTCCACGGCCCCCCTCGTCGGTGAAGGCCGCGCGGCGCAGGTGCGGGGAGGTGCTGGTGCCGTCGCCGACCTCGCAGATCAGGCTGTCGCGGTCGCGGAGCAGTCGCAGACGGATGGGGGTCGCTCCGTACCGGATGGCGTTGGTGACCAGCTCGCTGAGGATCAGCTCGGTCGTGAAGGCCGCCTGGTCGAGCCCCCAGGCCTCCAGCCTGCGGGTGGCCTCGGCGCGGATCCGGGCGACGGCCGCGGGGTCGTCGGGCACCTCCCACTCCTCGACCTGATCCGGGTCGAGGAGCCGGGTGCGGGCGACGAGCAGAGCGACGTCGTCGCTCTGCCTGGTGCCCAGCATCGCGTCGAGCACCGCCCGGCAGGTGTCGTCCGGGGTGGCGCCGTCCGCATGCACGAGCGCCTCCCTCAGCATGCCGAGCCCGATGTCGATGTCACGGCCACGGGCCTCGACGAGGCCGTCGGTGTAGAGGACCAGGCGGCTGTCGGCGGCCAGCCGGAGTTCGGCCGTCTCGACCGGCAGACCTCCTCCCACGCCGAGTGGCGGGGCGACCGGGATGTCGGGGAAGGTCACCGAGCCGTCGGGCGAGACCAGTGCCGGACCCGGATGACCGGCCCGGCCGAGGACACACCGCCCGGAGACCGGATCATAGACCGCATACAGGCAGGTGGCACCGGTGACGGCCTCGGCCTCGCCCTCGGCCTCCGCGTCCTGGTCGATCCGGGCGACCAGATCGTCCAGGTGCCCGAGCAGCTCGTCCGGCGGCAGATCGAGGGCGGCGAAGTTGTGCACCGCGGTCCTCAGGCGACCCATCGTCGCGGCGGCGTGCAGGCCGTGTCCGACGACGTCGCCGACGACCAGGGCCACCCGGGCGCCCGGCAGCGGGATGACGTCGTACCAGTCGCCGCCCACCCCCGCCTGGGCGGGCAGGTACCGGTGGCCGACCTCCAGGGCGGACAGCTCGGGGAACACGGCCGGCAGCAGGCTGCGCTGGAGGGTGACGGCCGTGGTGTGCTCGCGGGTGTAGCGGCGTGCGTTGTCGATGCACACGGCCGCCCGGGCGGCGAGTTCCTCGGCGGGGGACAGATCGTCGACCTCGAAGGCGTCCTGCTCCGAGCGCCAGAACTCCACGACCCCCAGCAACTGGCCTCGCGCCTTGAGCGGCACCGAGATCATGGAGTGGATACCGTAGTCGATGACCTTCTGGGCCCGCTCCGGGTTCTGGACCCGCCATCCGTCGGCCAGGGCGAGGCGCGCCACCAGGACCGGCCGGCCGGTGGCCATGCCGATGGCCACGGGGTTGGTGGGCGCGTAGTGCATACGCCTCCCGACGGGGTAGAGGGGCACGTCGTCCCGGATGCCCTCGGCCGCGATCCGGTACATGTCCGTACTCGTCCCCGTCGGCTCACCACCGCGCAGCACCGGCTCCACCAGCTCGATGGTGGCGAAGTCGGCGAAGCGCGGGACCGCCACCTCGGTCAGCTCCTCGGCGGTGCGCTTCACGTCGAGGGTGGTACCGATCCGCGTGCTGGCCTCGTAGAGCAGTTGCAGGCGCCCGCCCGCCACGTCCGCCCGGCCCGCGAGGGCGCGCAGCTCCGTGGTGTCCCGCAGGGTGGCCACGCTGCCGCCCTTCGCGCCCACCGGCCGCACGTTGACCGCGAGCAGGACGTCCCCGGCCAGGAAGACCTTGTCCGTGGCCGCCCGGCCCGATCCCAGCAGCCCGGCCAGGGCCGGGCTCAGCCCGAGTCCGGTGACGGCACTGCCCTCGGCCTCCGGCGGCAGCGCGAGCAGCCGGCGCGCCTCGTCGTTGACCAGCAGCAGCCGTCCGTCACCGTCCAGAATGATCACGCCTTCCCGGACCGCGTGCAGGACGGCGTCGTTGTGCTCGTACATGCGGGTCATCTCCACCGGCCCCAGGCCCCGGGTCTGGCGCCGCAGACGCCCGCTGACCAGTGCGGACCCACCCGCGGCCAGCAGCAGCGCGACACCGCCGGCGGCGAAGATCACCGGCAGCTGGTCCTCCACCACACCGGTCACCTTGTCCACCGTGACCCCCACGGTGACGAGGCCGACCGCGTCCCCCTTGTCGTCGAAGACGGCCACCGTCGAGTCGACCGCCTTGCCCAGACTGCTGTCGAAGGTGGTCTGGTGCGGCTCGCCCTCGAGGGCCTGGCCGTAGGACGTTGAGACGTGCTTCCCGATCTGGTCCGGGTCCGGGTGGGTCCACCGGAAGCCGTAGGGGCTCAGCGCGACGACGTAGTCGACGCCGGTCTTCTTGCGCACCGCCTCGGCATGCGGCTGGAGCTCCGCCGTCGGGTCATCGCTCTTCATCGCCTCCGCGGTGCCCGGGGCGTTCGCGAAGGACTCGGCCGCCACCAGTGACCGGTCGCCGGCCTCCTGGAGCGCGCGGCTGCTGTCCTGGAGCACGAGCACCACCACGGCCGTGGCGATGAGCAACAGGACGACCACCAGTTGCAGCAGGAAGACCTGACCGGCCACGCTGCGTGGCTTCAGCAGCGACCGCACGCGCCGGCCGAACGAACGCTCACGGGCTTCCGGGCCGGATTCCTGCGGCCCGGCCTTCGGCGGCCAGGCCTTCGGCGGCACGCGGTCACCCCGACGGACCACCGGGCCGTATCGCCCCATTTTGCCCATTTTCTCAGTATCAGTGACCGGCCCGTCGGGCGCGGCTCAGGACGGGCCGCCCGAGCTGTTCCCGTCGGACCCGGTGGCCCGGCCCGGCGCCCCGGCAGAAGGGGTGCCGTCCCGCGTGGACCCCTCGCGACACGGCGGCTCCGCGGGTGTCTCCGCCCGGCAGCCCCCGGGCCGGCCTGCCCGGGCCGCCTGTACCCAGTTCCGCAACATCTCCGGGTGGACTCCCAGATCAGCCGCGACCGACCTGACCGTCGCTCCCGGGCGGGACCGGTACAGCGCGACCGCGTCCGCCTTGAACTCCGTCGAGTAGTGCATCAGCCACGTGCCGGAGCAGTAGGCCGAGTCACGCCCCCACGGGCACGCGCCGCCGTCCTCACCGCAGGGCGCTCTTCTGCTGCCAGGCGGTCCACGACAGGTTCCACGCGCCGAAGCCGTTCCCCGGGTCGACCACGCCCTTGGTGTCCTTGCCCGTGATCTCGAACGGGTCGCCCGGCCGTACCTGCCCGTAGAGCCAGTCCGCGTTCGCGTCGCTCATGCCTATGCAGCCCGAGCTGTGGTTGGCGTTGCCGAAGTAGGGGGCGTTCCACGGGGCGGCGTGCGCGTACATGCCCGACCAGGTCAGCCGCATCGAGTAGTCGACCATCTTGTCGTAGGCGTCGCCGAGGCCGACCGTCTCGGAGTTCATGTTGATGGTGCCCTCCTTGGCCATGAGCACGGCCGTTCCGCGCCAGGAGCGCTTGTCTCCGCCGGGTGTGCCGCCGGAGACCGGGATGCTCCGGACGGTCCTGCCGTCGCGTACCAGCGTGAGCCGGTGGGCGTCGAGGTCGACCTCGACGATCTGCCGGGCGCCGACGGTGAAGGTCGTCGTGTAGTCGCGTACGAACCAGCCGCCGTCGGGGCCCGAGTCGGTGCCGTTCAGTTCGGCGTCGAGGGTCACCTTCGTCCCGGGCTTCCAGTACGACTTCGGACGCCAGTCGACGCGGTCGCGGCCCGACCAGTCGCGTATCCAGCCCCATGAGCCCTCGGTGCCGTCCGAGGTGGTGACCTTGAGCTGCTTCTCGACGTCGGCGCGGTTCTCGACCGGGTGGTCGAAGACCAGGGAGATCGGCTGGGCCACGCCGACGGTGTTGCCGGTGCCCGGACGCCAGTCGACCTTGTTGACCCGGTCCGCCTCGACCGTGGCGAAGGAGGCCTTCGTGGTGGCGGCCTTGCCGCCCTCGGTCCGGGTCACGGCGGCGACCGTGTAGGCGGTGCCGGGCGCGGCCTTGCGGTCCGAGACCCATTTTCCGCCGTCGGCCGCGACCTTGCCGGGCAGCCGGTGGCCGTCGGCGTCGGTGACGGTCACCGAGGTGAGACGGCCGTGGGAGGCGGTGACCGTCACGGGCCGGCCCGGCGCGGCCTGCCGCCCCTCGGGCGTGACGGTGACCGTGACGGGCCGGTCGTCGGACCTCCCGGTCCGCGACCCGTCCGAGGCGGTCGGTGACGAACTCGACGAGCAGGCGGCGAGCGGCGCCAGGAGGGCCGCCACGACGGCGGCCCGTATCGGGGCATGGGTGAACACACGTGTGCGATGCATGGGGACCTCCGGAACGGACGACTCCGCGATGACGAGCGGACCATCGTGACTCTAGAGCCGGAAAAGGCCAGGTCAGCCGCTACGGAGCAATGTGACGGCGGTTGGTGAGGAACGGTCATGGTCCGGTCATATTCGCCGCGCGGAGCGGTCACGGTCCGCTGTGAGCATTCTCGGCGTCCCCGTGGCCAGCCGGGGAGAAGGTGAGGCTCAGACCGTGTCAGCTCTGCTCGTACCGCCCGGCCGCGTCCCCCGGTCGGGGAAGGAACCCGTGTTCCTCGGGCCCGTCACACCCGAGGCCTACCACGCCTTCCTGGCGTCACCCGCCGGCCGGGCCCTCGGCCCCGGCTTCCTGCAGTGCCCCTCCTGGGCCGACGTCAAGGACGGGTGGCGGGCCCAGCTGCTCGGCTGGGGAACGGATCCGGGATCGAAGGCGTTGAGCGGCGTGGCGCTGGTGCTGCTGCGTCAGTTCCCCGGCACCCGGAAGTACTTCGCCTACCTCCCCGAGGGACCCGTCGCCGACTGGGCGGATCCCGACGTCGACGCCTGGCTCACGCCGCTGCTCGACCATCTGCGCGGCGCGGGCGCGTTCGCCGTACGCATGGGCCCCTCGCCCGCGTACCGGCGCTGGGACGCCTCCGCGCTGAAGCAGGTCACCGGACCGGGCCGCCGGCTGGGCGACGTGCTCGCGAGCGAGGTCGATCCGCTGGGCACCGCCGTCGCCGAGCGGCTGCGCGCGCGGGGGTGGCGCCGTTGCGGTGGTGACGGGTCCACGGACGACGGGGACGCCCAGCCCCGCCACGTCTTCCGGATACCGCTGTCCGGACGCACCACCGAGGACCTGTGGTCCGGACTCAACCAGGAGTGGCGGCGCAACATCCGGCGCGCCCGGAAGGAGGGAGTCGAGGTGGTCGTGGGCAGCGCCGCCGAACTCCCCGAGTTCTACCGGCTGCTGGGCATCACCGAGCGGCGCGACGGTTTCCGGCTCGGCCGCTCCCTCGCCTACTACGAGCGTCAGTACGCGGCGCTCAACGCCGAGGAGCCGGGCCGGATGAAGCTGTATCTCGCCCGGCACCGCGGTGAGATCCTCGCGGCCCACACGATGATCACGGTGGGTGGCCGGGTCTGGTACCAGACCGGCGCCTCGGCCGACCACCGCCGCGAGGTGCGGCCCTCCAACGCCCTTCAGTGGCGCATGCTGTCGGACGCGCACGCGATCGGCGCTGACGTCTATGACATGCGCGGGGTACCCTCCACTGTCGACCCGGCCGAACGTGCGTACGGACTGCTGCGGTGGAAGCTCGGCACCGGTGGACAGGTCGTCGAGACGTTGGGGGAATGGGAGAGACCGTTGGGCGGCACCGCCAACCAGACGCTTTACCGCGCCTTCCAGGCGTACCTGAACCGCCGGTGAGCGCCACGACTCCGCCCGGTGCGGACACCACCGCCTCCCGGCCGGACGACGAAGGGCCCGTCGACGGCGGCACCGGTGCGAAGAGCCGACAGTCCGGCGACGGCGACGCCGGCACGAAGAACGAACGGTCCGGTACGAAGGCGACGTCCACGGCGCGCAGCAGTGCCGTCATGGCCGCCGGCTCGATCGTCTCCCGGGGCACCGGATTCGTCCGCTCCGCCGTGGTCGCGGCGGCGATCGGCACCATCGGGCCGGTCGCCGACGGCTACGCGGTCGGCAACTCGCTGCCCACCATCGTCTACATGCTCCTCCTCGGCGGCGCGCTCAACGCCGTCTTCGTCCCCGAGCTCGTCAAGGCGGCCAAGGAGCACGAGGACGGCGGCGTCGCGTACACCGACCGGCTCGTCACGGTCTGCGTGGTCGCCCTGCTGGCGATCACCGCGACCGCGGTGTGGGCGGCTCCCGCGATCGTCGACGCGTACACCGACTACAGCGGCGGACAGGCCGCCATGACGACCGCGTTCGCCCGCTACTGCCTGCCGCAGATCTTCTTCCTCGGGCTGTTCACCCTGCTCGGGCAGGTCCTCAACGCGCGGGGCCGGTTCGGCGCGATGATGTGGACGCCGGTTCTCAACAACCTCGTCGTCATCACGGTGTTCGGCCTGTATCTGGCCTTCGCCACGGGCGGCGGGGACACGCTCTCCACGACCGAGACGGCCCTGCTCGGCTGGGGCACGACCGCCGGGATCGCCGTGCAGAGTCTCGCCCTCCTCCCCGCGCTGCGCGCCGCCCGGTTCCGCTGGCGGCCCCGCTTCGACTGGCGCGGCAGCGGACTGACCCGCCCGTTGCGGTCGGCCTTCTGGCTGGTGCTTCTGGTGCTGGCCAACCAGGCCGCCTACTGGGTCACCACGCGGCTGGCCACGACCGCGGGCCTCGAAGGCGGCCCGGGATACAGCGCGTACAACAACGCCTATGTCCTGTGGGTCGTACCGCACGGCATCATCACGGTGTCCCTGGTGACCGCGCTGATGCCCCGGATGAGCGCGGCCGCGGCGGACGAGGACACCGCCGCCCTGCGGCGCGACGTCTCCCAGGCCCTGCGTACCTCCGCGTCCGCCGTCGTACCCGCCGCGTGCATGCTGTTCGCCCTCGCCCAGCCGGTGATGGCCCTCGTCTTCGGGTACGGCAGGACCGGCGCCGGCGACACCGCGGCCATGGCCGGGATCCTGATGGCCTTCGCGCCGGGACTCGTCGCCATGTCGGGCCAGTACGTGCTGTCGCGCACCTTCTACTCGCTCTCCGACACCCGCACGCCGTTCCTGCTCAACCTGGTGATCGTCGTCCTCAACGCGGGACTGTCGGTGGTGGCCGCCCAACTGCTGCCCGCTCGCTGGGCCGTGACCGGTATGGCGGCGGCGTACTCAGTGGCGTTGTGCGTGGGCTGGGCGGTGACGGCCCGGGTGCTGAGCCGCCGGCTCGCCGTCGCGCGTCCGCTGCGCTCGACCGCCGCGGCCGCTCACGCGCGGCTCCTCGTCGCCGCCGTTCCCGCGACCGTGCTGGGCCACCTGGCCGCGCTGGGCGCCGCACGGGCGGGAGCCCTCGCCGCCGCAACCGCCGGGGCCGTCCTCGTCGTGCTCACCTTTGCCGCACTCGCCCGTCCGCTGCGGCTCACCGAGCTCGACGCCCTGTTCTCCGGCCTGCGCCGGAGACTGACCCGGTCCTGACCCACCACCGAGGGAGAACTGCTCATGCCCCGCGTGCTCCTCGTCGAGGACGACCCTTCCGTACGCGAAGGTGTCGAACTCGGTCTGCGCCGCCGTGGACACGAGGTACGGGTGGCCGCGACCGGCGAGGCCGGTCTCGCCGCGCTGACCGAGTTCCGGCCCGATCTGATGCTGCTGGACCTGATGCTCCCCGGCATGAACGGCGTGCAGGTCTGCCGGCGGGTCCGCGAACAGAGCCAGCTGCCGATCATCATGCTCACCGCCCGGGGCGACGACTTCGACGTGGTCATCGGTCTGGAGGCCGGTGCCGACGACTACATCGTCAAACCCGCCCGCACCGAGGTGATCGAGGCCCGGATCTCCGCCGTACTGCGCCGCATCGTCAACACCGCCCAGGGCCGGACGGCCATCGAGGTCTACGGTGACCTGGCCATCGACCGGGCCGGACTGACGGTCACCAAGTCCGGCCGGCACCTCGCGCTCGCCCCCTCCGAGCTCAAGCTGCTGCTGCACCTGTCCGCCGCCCCCGAGCAGGTGTTCAGCAGACAGCAACTGCTGGAGCACGTGTGGGAACACAGCTTCCACGCCGACGCGCGACTGGTCGACGCCTGCGTCGCACGACTGCGCGGCAAGATCGAGAACGAGGCGGGCAGCCCCCGCTACATCCAGACCCTGCGGGGCTTCGGCTACCGCTTCGGACCGCTGTGACCTCCGGCACCGGCCGCGCGCGGCGGACGCTCGGCACACGCGTGGGCCGGCGCCGCGCGGTCGACGACGGCACGGCACCGAAGGACGCTCCCGCGGGGCGGGCACCGCGGCGCACGGCCGACGACGTTCCCTCGGGGCGGGCGCGGGCCAGGGCGTTCGGGCTGCGCACCCGGCTGGTGTTCGCCTTCCTGCTGGTCGCCGCCGTCAGCGCGGGCACCACCTCCGCGCTGACCTACCGCGAGGCCCGCAACGCGCTCCTGAAGACCGCCCAGGACACCGCGGTCTCCTCCTTCCGCGACCAGGTCCAGCAGACCGGCTGGGCCCTGCCCGTGCGGGAGGAGGGCCTGGAAGAGGTCTTGCGCGACATGGCCCGCAAGGGCAAGCCGCACCCCTGGGTGGTGTTCGCGGAGTACGGCTCGGTCCGTGCCTCCTCCGGCGAGAACCCCGTCTCCACCGTCATCACCCCCGAACTGCGCCGCGCCGCCCGCGCCCATCCCAACGGCAGCTTCGAGCGGGTCGTCAAGGACGGCGTGCCGTACCTGACCATCGCCATGCCCACCGTCTTCAAGGCCGGCCCCGAGAGCGTGCTGCCCAGCGGGCTCGTCGTCTACGCCGTCATGCGGATGACCGACGAACAGATCAACGTCGAAGCGCTCCTCGCGGCCGCCCGCGACGGTGCCCTGCCCGGTCTCGTCATCGCGCTGATCCCCGGCCTGATCGCCGCCCGCAGCGTGCTGCGCCCCGTGCGGGAACTGCGCAAGGCCGCCCAGAGCATGGGCAGCGGCAGACTCGACACCCGGATCACGGCACGCGGCAGCGACGAACTGGCCGACCTGGCCCGCACCTTCAACGAGTCCGCGGCCAAACTGGAGACCTCCGTACGCGAGTTGCGCGAGGCCGAGGCCCGGGCCCGCCGCTTCGCCTCCGACGTCTCCCACGAACTGCGCACCCCCCTCGCCGGAATGCTCGCCGTCACCGAGGTTCTCGACGAGGACGCCGAGCGGCTGGACCCCGACACCGCCCGGGCGGTCCGCCTGGTCAGCGCCGAGACCGGAAAGCTGGCCGTGCTCGTCGAGGACCTGATGGAGATCTCCCGGTTCGACGCCCGCGCGGCCGAACTCAACACCGACGAGGTCGACGTGGCGCAGACCATCGGCAAGACCCTCCAGAACCGGCACTGGACCGACGACCGCGTCCGCACCGACCTGCCCCCCGGTATCCGCGCCCGCCTCGACCCGCGCCGCTTCGACGTCGTCGTCGCCAACCTCGTAGGCAACGCCCTGCGCCACGGCGGCGCCCCCGTCACCGTGCGCCTGCGCGGCGAGGCGCGTTCCTCCGGCCCGTCCGTGCTGGTCACCGAGGTCGCCGACAGTGGGCCCGGTATCCGGCCCGAGGTGCTTCCGCACATCTTCGACCGCTTCTACAAGGCCGACGCGGCGCGCACCCGGTCGGCGGGCAGCGGCCTGGGGCTCGCGATCACCCTGGAGAACGTACGGCTGCACGGCGGAACCGTCCGCGCCGGGAACCACCCCGCAGGCGGCGCCGTCTTCACCGTGGAAATACCGCTCCACCTGGAGGAGGCCGACGGATGAGCCGTCCGCGGACGGGCCGGCGTACCGGCGCGGTCGCCGTCGCGTCGGGAATGCTGCTGCTCGGCGGCTGCGGCATCCAGGGAACCGACGTGATCGAGGCCGGCGGTCCCGCCACCGTCCAGGCGTTCGTCGACCACGACACCGAGATGCTGCTCTTCTTCCACTCCCGCGACGGCGGGATCAGTCCGGTGATCCGGTACCCCAAGTCCACGGTCGAGTACGGTCCCGACGGCGGCATGGTCTCCGAACAGAACTCCGCGGGCCAGGGCTCCACCGACCAGGACGGCGTACCCGTGCCGACGGAGAAGGTGATCCTCGCGCTGCTCTCCGGTCCCGACGACGACGACCGCAAGGCAGGGCTCAGCACGTCCCTTCCCTCCGCCCCGTCGGCCGGAACACTCCGGGTGAAGGTCTCCCCCGGCGGCGAGACGGTCACGACCGAACTGCCCATCGCCCTGGACGGACTGGACCGGACCGGACTGCGCCAGCTGTTCTGCACGATCGCCTACAGCCACGACGAGAACGGCCGGGCCACCGTGCGACTGAGCGGGACGGACGGCGCGTCGACGTCGGGAACCTGCGACCTCGACCCGACACCGAGTCGGCAACCGTGACAACGGCAACGGGACTTGACCCCCGGCTTGTCCGGCAGCCTCGTCGTTCTGGGCGCCATGGTGCTGAGCACAGCGGCCGGAGACATGCCGCGACCATGCCCTGAGGGGGACCGCCTGGGGTGCCGCCACATCTGGCGGATCGGCATCCCCGACCTCCTCGCCGCTCGAGATGCGCCCGGATGACCCCGGGAGCACCCTGAGAGAGGGACGTCTCATCGACTCGGCTTCGCGTCAGGTGCAAGAAACCCAGACCTACGGACATCACCATGCCCCTGCGCCCGTTCCTCACGCCCCGTACCGTGCCGGCCGCGCTCGCCGGCGCCGCACTCGCCGTCCTGCTGACGGCACCCGCCGCGCCCGCGGCCCCGGCCGAACCGGCCGCCCACGTCCGGGCCGCCACGCTGTCGATCCCCGCCATAGGGGTGTCCGGGCTGCCCGTGGTCCCGTACCCGGGCAGCCCCGACGACGCGCCGGGCACCCGGATCCAGGATCAGGGTGTGGCCGCCAGCCCGTACGGCCCCGGCGGCGGGGTCGGCCCCGGCGACGTGGGCAACTACATCGTCACCGGGCACCGCGTAGCGGCGGGCGGCCCCCTGCGGGCGCTGCCCTCGCTACCGCCGGGCGCATCCGTGTTCGTCACCGCCGGCGGTGTGACGTACGAGTACACGATCACCGGGACCCGGACGACCTCCTTCCGGTCGCAGGCCTCCATGGACGCGCAGCGCGCCGCCGTCCCGGGCTCCCCCGGCGCCGCCCCCACGCGCGCGATGATCACCGTGACCACCTGCCTGACACCCGAGGACGACGCGGCGGGCAACTTCTGGCGCGACGCGCAGAACAACCCCGAACACCGCATCGACAAGATCGGCGTCCTGACCGCCACCGAACCCTGACCCTGAATCACCAGGGAACCGCATCACCGCGCGGGTGAGAACGCCTTCACCCTCACACCGGTGTCGCAGATGCGCACCGCCGTCTTCGTCCCGCTCGTGGTCGTGAAAGCGGGGGTGAGGGGCCGGGATTCGCCGGGCGGGACGACATCGAGGCCGGTGACCGATTCGCACTCGTCGAGGTCGGTGAAGGTGAGCGCGGCGGAAGCGGAATCGCCAGGGGCGAGGGTGAACTTCTCGGCCTCGGTGGCCGATCCGGCCCAGTCCACCGGCAGCTCGGTCCGGCCGGTCCCGCTCGTGAAGAGGAGGGAGGGGAAGCCGCGCACCGTGCACGAGCCGGTGCCGGTGTTGGTGATCACGATCGAGGCCCGGCCCTGACCGGTACCGCGTGCCACGGCCGTCAGGTTCTTCGTACGGCAGTGATCGGCGGCCGGACTGGGGAGGGAGTCGGCTCCGAAGAGCACCCCGGCGGGTGGGGAGGACGCCCCGCCACCGCCCCCGCTCGCGTCGGCACTCGACGAGCTCAAGTCCGCACCCGAGCCCGAGTCCGCACCCGAGCCGGAGGCGGAAGCCGAGGCGGAGTCCGCACCCGAACCCGCACCCGCACCCGCACCCGCACCCGAGCCGATTCCCGCCGCCTCCTCCTCGGCTCCGGACGACGAGCACCCTGCCGCGCCGGCGAGCAGCAGGACCGTGACAACGGAGATCAATGGTCGACGCATGGCTCCTGCTGATGGTTCGAACGGATTCACGGACCCGGTGCCGTAGGCGTGAGCGTATTGCATAGAATCACCGGCGATCATGTTCACCGGCGCTGTGCAGGGCACCGCCTCAGGGGGAAGGCACGCCTGTGCACCCGAGTGACAGCAACACGGGCACCGACGGGATACGTCGCAGGCGGTTCCTGGGCGCGGGAGCCGTCACGCTGGGCGCCGCGGGTGCGGCCGCCGCCGGGCAGTTGCTGACGGGCAACGCCTCGGCGTCCGTCGGCGGGGCGACCGCCCCGGCCGGTGCCGGTACCGCGGTGAGCGGCACGGTCTTCAAGCTGGGCGTCGCCTCCGGCGATCCGCTGCCCACCGCGATCGTGCTGTGGACCAGGGTGGTGCCGGCACAGCAGGGCAGCTCCGGCATCCTGGCCCCCACCGTCGCGGTGAGCTGGGAGCTCGCCTCGGACAGCGGCTTCACCACGATCGTCAAGAGCGGGACGGCGACGGCGACCAGCAGCCTCGGCTACAGCGTCCACGTGGACGTCAAGGGCCTGACCCCGGCCACGGACTACTGGTACCGGTTCACGGCGCTGGGCCGCACCTCGATCACCGGCCGGACCCGTACCGCGCCCGCTGCCGGGGACACCCCCGAGAACCTGCGGATCGCGCTCGCCTCCTGCCAGAACTGGCAGCACGGCTACTTCACCGCCTACCGGGACATGCTCGAACAGCGGCCGGATCTCGTGCTGTTCGTCGGCGACTACATCTACGAGAGCTCGGCCTACTCCTATCGCGTACGCCGCCACGAAGGCGCGGGCCAGCCCGTCACGCTCGCCCAGTACCGTGCCCGGCACGAGCAGTACAACACCGACCCGGACCTTCAGGCGATGCGCGCCGCGGCACCCTTCGTCGTGGTCTTCGACGACCACGAGGTGGAGCAGGACTGGGCCGGTGACGTGGCGAACGACCCCGTCGCCTGGCCCGCGGCGAAGTTCCGGGCGCGCCGTGCGGCCGCCTTCCAGGCCTTCTACGAGCACATGCCGATCCGTGCCGCGCAGAAGCCCAGCGGCCCGGACGTCCTGATGTACCGCTCGCTCGACTTCGGCCCGCTGGCCCGGCTGCATGTCCTGGACACCCGGCAGTACCGCGACGACCAGGCGACCACCTCCGCCGGGGCCTTGAAGACCGGCCGGGTCATCATGGGCGACACCCAGCGCGACTGGCTGGTGAACAGCATGCGCACCTCCGGCGCGCGGTGGAACCTGGTCGCCTCCCAGGTGATGATGGCGGAGACGGACTTCCTCGCGGGTGTGGGCAAGGAGTGGTCGTACGACGCCTGGGACGGATACCAGAAGGAACGCGCCACCCTGCTCGCCGAGTTCCAGGACATCCGCAACCCCGTGGTGCTGTCCGGCGACAGGCACCGCACCATCGTCAGCGACCTCAAGCTGGACTTCGCCGACGCGGCGTCGACGGTGGTCGGCGCGGAGTTCGTCGGGACCTCCATATCCAGCAACGGCGACGAGGATCTGACGGCCTTCGCGGCCGAGTGGGCGCCCAAACTGGCGGACAACCCGCACTGGAAGATCATGGACGCCCGGCGCGGCTATCTGCTCTTCGACATCACCGAGGACCGTATCGACGCCCGGCTGCGGGCGATCTCCACCGTACTGACCAAGGACGGCACGACCACCACGGCCGCGACCTTCCGGGTGGAGAACGGTGTGCCGGGCGTCCACCAGCTCGGTGTCCCGACCGAGTCCTCGGCGAGCGGCACCGCGAGCGCGAGCGCGGAGGAGTCCGCGGGACCGACGGACACGGCCGCCCCGGCGGAGACGGACGCGACGGCGGATCCCGCGCAGTCGGCCGAGCCGACGGAGTCGGCCACGGACCCGGCCACCGCGCCCGTGTCGCCCTCCACCACGCAGTCCCCGAGCGACGCCGCCTCCGACGTCTCCGCCACCCCCTGACCTTCCGGGAGAGAACGTGTTCACCACCCGCCCCCGGCGGCGCGACCGCAGCCCCGGACATCGGCGCTCCCCCGTCATGAAGGCATCGGTGCTGGCAGCCACGGTGGCGGTGCTCGCGACGGGCGTCTTCGTGTTGCTGCCCACCGACGCGGACGCCACCGCCCCGGCGCGCGGCGACTTCGACGCGGACGGCACGTCCGACCTGATCTACCGCAATGTCGCGGGCCAGCTGTATCTCAACACGGGCTCGTCCGAGACCATGGCCCTCGACTCGGACGTCGCCAAGGCCAAGGACGTCCTGACCCCGGGCGACCTCGACTCGGACGGCGTCCAGGATGTGCTGACCCTCAGCGCGAGCGGCGTGCTGTACTTCCATTCCGGCGTCTACGCCCGCACCCCCGGTGGCCTCGGCTCGTACCGTACGGTCGCGTCCGGCTGGCAGATCTACAACAAGGTCGCCGCCCCCGGCGACCTCAGCGGCGACGGCAAGGCCGACCTGCTGGCCCGTACTCCTGGCGGCTCGCTCTACTTCTACCCCGGCAAGGGCACGGGCGCCTTCGGCAGCCGTGTGCTGGTCGGCTCCGGCTGGCAGCAGTACGACGAACTGATCGGCGCCGGTGACCTGACCGGCGACGGCATCGGCGACGTCCTGGCCCGCACCCCGGCCGGCGTCCTCTATCGCTACCCCGGCAAGAAGGGCGGCACCTTCGGCACCCGGGTCAAGGACTCGAAGACCGAGTGGGCGTCGTACAACCAGATCATCGGTGGCGGCGACTGGGACGGCAACGGCAAGACCGACCTGCTGGCCAGGGACTTCTCCGGCGCCCTGTGGTTCTACCCGGGCACCGGCAAGGGCACCTTCGGCACCCGGTCCGCCCGCAGCAAGGGCTGGGGCAAGGTCACGCAGTTCGCGGGCGCCGGCAACAATCCGCACTTCGGCAAGTTCGGGACCATGGCCCGTACGACGGCCGGAAGCGTCTACAGCTACGAGGTGACCGGCACCGGCACGCTGACCGGCAAGCTTCTGGTCGGCGACGCCTGGCCGTCCGCCACCACCCGCCTCGCGTACGCCTCCTCGCTCCGCCAGAACGGCCTCGCCGACCTGGTCGTGCAGTCCGTCAGCAGCGGCCAGTTGACCAACCCGGCGTTCTACGCCCTCTCGGACCCCAAACTCGCCACCGGCTCCACCTCCTACAACCGGGTCGTCGGCCCCGGCGATCTGACCGGGGACGGCAAGGGCGACCTGCTGGCCGTGACCACCTCCGGCACGCTCTACCTCTACGCGGGCGACGGCTCCGGCACCTCCGTCGGCTCCCGCGTCACGGTCGGCACCGGCTGGCAGCGCTACAACGCCGTGGTCGGCGCGGGCGACTTCACCGGCGACGGCCGCCCCGACCTGCTGGCCCGGGACACCGCCGGCGTCCTGTGGCGCTACGCGGGCACCGGCAGCGCGTCCGCCCCGTTCTCGGCCCGGGTGAAGGTGGGCTCCGGGTGGCAGCAGTTCAAGAAGGTGTTCTCACCGGGCGACGCCAACGGCGACGGCAAGGCCGACCTCATGGCCACGAACTCCTCCGGTGCGCTGTACTTCTACGCGGGCACCGGCACCGGCGGCTTCAAGTCCCGTGTCACCAAGGCCACCAGCGGCTGGAGCACCTGGGCCGACCTGCTGTGAGGTGCCGGCCCCGTGACCGGCACCTCGCTCAGGAGCAGCTCAGCTGGGCGTTGACGTCCGCCCGGGTCATCACCTTCCCCGTGTAGGTCATGAACTCGCCCTTCCCCAGCCGGGCGCCCTTGAGTCGGGAGAGGTCGATCCAGCCGTCCCTCCCGTCCTCCTCCGTGCCGCCGGTCTTCTCGACGACGGCGACGTAGAAGCCGTCGGGCAGCTCGCCGCGCAGGGGCTGTTCCTCCTCGGCGAAGCCGGCATCGCCGCCCACTTCGAAGAGGCCCTGCTCCGTCTCGGCCGAGCGCGCGCCGTGCGCCTTCCACAGGGTCGTGAAGTCGTCGTCGTCCGCGTAGATCTCCGCTCCCGAGACGGTGTACCCCGGGCAGATCGGATACGCGACCACGAGGCCGCCCTCCGGGCCGCGGGCGTATCCGAAGTCCGGGGGGTCCGGTGCCTGCGTGTGGCAGCCGGCGGTGACGGCGATCACGGCGATCGCCGTCACCAGGGCGAGTGCGGGCTTGCTCAGGGACACGGGAGGTAGCCGCCGTCGCCGAGATCCGCGTCGATCTCGAAGCTGTTCGTACACGCGTCGGTGCCTTCCTGGAAGTAGTCCCACGCCATCCTGAGGCCCAGGTCGTCCCACTGTTTCATGTGCACGCGTTCGTGCTTGAGGCGTTCCTTGGTCGAGAACTCCGGATCGTAGCCCGTCACGTAGGTGCTGCCGATGGTCGTGCCGCCCCTGCCGAAGAGCCAGGACGAGCTGGTCTTGCACATGGTCAGGCCCTGGTGCTTGGAGCAGTCGAGGTCGCTGCCCAGGACGGAGGCGACCACGAAGTATCCGCCGCCGGCCACGTCGGCCTGCGTCTTCTGCCCGAGCAGCTTCTCGCTCAGCTTCTCGAACATGCCGCATCCGTGCCCGCCCTCGCAGGTGAAGGGGCCGCCGTCGAAGTCCTTTCCGCCACCGCCCCTGTTCAGGTACTTCGCCTGGAGCGTGAAGAGTTTCTCCTGGCAGTCCTTGTCGCAGTCGTCGGGCAGGGACCACTCGGGGATGGCCAGCATCGCCGCGGAGTTCGGCAACTGGTATCCCTGGACGAGCGACTGAAGGGCCGCCATCTCCGCGATGTGCTTGGCGTTGACCCATTGCTGGTAGTAGATCTTCGCCACGCAGGCCGAGTCGCAGTAGTTGCCGCTCGCGTCCTTGTGGGTCTTGCCCGGCTGGCCGAGGGTGATGCCGTTGCCGTCGTGGGTGGCGGGTTCCGGCATGGGGTCGCCGTCGTCGGGGCAGTCCGCCTCGCCCGGCACCCCGCACAGGAGCGCCAGGCCCGACGGGTCGGAGCCGGTCACCGGGTTCTGGGCGGCGTAGCTGTAGCCGTTCATCGTCTGCGGGACGTCGACCTGGAGCGCGGGGTCGACGCTGAGGAACTGGCCCGTCGACGGGTCGTACTCCCGTGCCCCGATGTGGGTCAGGCCGGTGCCGGTGTCGGTGGGCTTGCCGAGGAAGCCCTTGTCGTCGGGCCAGACGCCGGTCGTCGCCCCCCGGCCCGCGCCGAAGGGGGTGGTGTAGCGCTTGGTCAGGGTCTGGCCGGCGTCGGCGCCGATGGCGACGGTGCCGGTGGCGTGGTGGTCGGCGGCCAGGAAGCTGAGCTTCTCCGCGCCGGACTGGTTGGTGCGGACGGCGATGGTGGCTCCGGCGACCGTGTAGGTCCGGTTGGCCCACTTCTGGCCCGCCTTGAGGTGGACCTCGGTGGCGCCGAGGTGGAGGACGGTCTCGCCGCCGCTCGCGTTGTCGCGGCGGATGAGGAGTTGACCGTCGGCGTCGTAGAGGTACCCGGTGGCTGTGGTGCCCTCGGTCAGCCTGGCCAGCTTGCCCTCGCTGTTCCACTCCAGGCTCTGCCCGGTGGTGGAACCGGCCTTCTCGACGCGCTTCTCGGTGTTGCCGGTGTCGTCGTAGGTGTACTGCGCGGCCACCCCGGTGCAGGTGGTGCCGGTCGTGGTGGCGGTGAGCGCGTGCGGGCGGGTGGTGTCGTTGTAGCAGGAGGTGGTGGTGACCGGGGTGGCCGTGTTCTGCTTCTCGGTCCTGCGCTGCCCGCCGGCCGTGTACGTGTACGACGTCCAGTACGGTGCCGGGCCGCCCAGGTTGGCGACGGTCCGTCCGGAGGCGGCGCAGTCGGCGGTCTTCGGCGTCCAGGCCTCGGCCAGCCGGCGCTGGGCGTCGTGGGCGAAGCACTGGTTGTCGGTGCCGGTGCCGATGTCGGCGCCGTCGAGGACGGAGGTGACGTTGCCGGCCTGGTCGTAGGTGTAGGTGAGGTCCTGGACGGGGCCGCGGGTCTGGTCGTCGACGGCAGCGTTGAGCAGCCGGCCGGTGCCCTTCTCGTAGGTGTTGGTGAGGAAGACGCGCTTGGTGCCGGTCGCGGTGCCGAGTTGCAGCTGGCCGACCTGGCCGAGTGCGGTGTAGTCGGCGGCGAGGAGGTAGCCGGTCGCGCCGGAGAGTTCGTTCGCGAGGCCGGCGGCGTTGTAGCGGGTCTCCACGGTCTCGGCGGCCAGGCCGCCGGCGGCGGGCTCCTTGGTGCTGCCGACCGTGCCGTCGAGCCGGTACGACGTCTCGAAGGTGCTGGTCGCCGCGATGGCACCGGAGGTCACCAGCGGATCGTCGGACGGCAGCGTCAGCGTGCCGGCGGTGACCCGTCCGAGGGTGTCGTAGGTGGTGGTCTGCCGGGTGTACGCCTTGCCGCCCTGGTACCGGGTGGCCGCGGTGGGCAGGCCCTTGCGGACGCTGTCGAAGGTCCAGGAGGCGAGTCTGTTCGCGTCGGTGCGGTCGGTCTGCCACATGCCCGTGGTGCGGCCGAGCTCGTCGTAGGCGTAGAGCAGGATCCGGTCCTCGTCGTCCTGGCTGGTGTCGATCTGGTCGAGGTCGGTGTAGGTGGTGAGGGTGGTGCCCTTGTCCGGGTCGACGGCCTTCACCTGGCGCCCGAAGAGGTCGTACGTGGTGGACCACGCGCTGTCGTCCGGGCCGGTGACGGTCTCCTGCTTGCCGTCGGCCGTGTAGGTCTGGCGGACCCGGGTGTAGGAGGTGCCGGTGGCCGAGCCGTACTGGGTGTCGTTCGGCTGGGTGCCGGCGTAGGTGCGGGTCTCCGTGGTGCGGCCGAAGACGTCGGTGACGGTGCGGGTGGCGTTGCCGCCGGCCACCGCGCTGGTGGCCGTGGAGTCACCGGTGTAGGTCGTGGTCGTGCTCCCCTTCCCGACCCCGTCGACGAGGAGGGTCGACTTCACGGCCCGGCCGGCGCCGTCGAACTCCGTCACCGTCTGGCTGCCTCCGCCGTACGGCGTCTGGGCGTAGGTGCCGGTGGGGGCGGTGGTCTGGTCGTAGACGTCCGCGTACGTCTCGTAGGCCAGGCCGCGGCTGTCGTAGCGGGTGTCGGTCAGGACGCGGCCGCCCTGCGGTGACGGGCGCTGGATCTGGACGGGTCTCAGCTGTGAGTCGTGCAGCGAGTAGGTCGTGCTGTAGGTGGTGCCGTCGGCCTTGAGCGTGGCCACGGACGTCCAGGGGGCCTTGTCGCGTTCCAGGCCGTAGCCGTACTTCACGTTCGGTGTGTCGTTGCCCGACTTGGAGCGGTTGGGCAGCCAGGTCGCGGTGACGCGGCCGAGGGAGTCGTAGGTGTGCTCGGTGCGCGCCGTGTTCTGGTCGAGGACGTAGCTCTCGGCGCCGCGCGCCGGGTCGTAGACCGTGGTGGTCTGGTGGGCCTGGCCGTTGGAGGCGAGCTTCGGCCTGGTGACCACCTTGGTGCCCAGCGGGCCGGCGGCGGCCGGGAAGTAGGCGGTGGTCGTGGTGCGGCCCTTGGCGTCCGTCACGCCGAGCGGCCGGCCGAGTTTCGCGGCAGCCGTGTCGTACGTGGTCGTGGTGACGGTCTGCCAGCCGGTGGTGGGCAGGGGGTGGCGCTCGGCGGTGCCGGAGGCGGCCGGGTAGGCCTTCGCCCGGCCCGACCAGGTGGCCAGGCCCAGCGTCGGGACCTGGTCGGGGGACCAGCCGGTGGCCGCCGGGTTGTCGTACACCGTCGCGGTGTCGGAGAGGACGTCGCCGCGGGTGGCCGGGCCGGCCGGCAGGGAGAGCGAGGCGTCCGTGGTCGCGCAGGTTCTCGCGACCGTGCGGGTGCGCGAGACGAGCGCGGTCAGGCCCTTGGCGTCGTTGCGGGCGTACCAGGTGCGGGTGCAGGTCTCGTCTCCGGTGGCCGTCCAGTCGCCGTGGTTCTCGACCGTGGTCACCATGCCGTACGTCGTGTCGTAGGTGAAGGAGGTCGCGGCCTGGCGCCAGGTGCGGGCGGCCGTGAGGTAGGTGTGGCTGTAGGAGCGGGCCGTTCTGACGAAGTACGCCTTGACGTCGGCGTACGACTTCTGCTGGCTCGCGGTCCGCTCGGCCCACAGGTTGTTGACGGTGGTCGAGATCGCGGTGGCGCCGTCGTAGACGATCTCCTGGCGCAGTTGACCGGAGAACTGGTCGTGGTCGGTGACGTCGGCGATGTCGAGGTTGTCGGTCGTGACGGCACTGGTGTTGTCGAGGTCGATGCCGGGGACTGTGGCCGACCTGGTCGTGCCGTCCTTGCGTCGGTCGCCGTTCATGCCCCGCATGAACAGCTTGACGGTCTTGGACCGGGTGGCGCCAGCCTCACCGGTGTAGGCGGTGACCTTCTGGTAGCCGCGCCAGACCGACCAGGTGCGCTCCTTCTCCTTGGTGAAGGGGCTGTCGTTGTAGTGCCAGCCGGGGTTCGCGTAGTCGTACGTCGTCTGGGTGCCGGGGTTGCCGGCGCCCGGGTCGTTGGTGGTGATCGCGGTGACGCGGTACTTGTGGAACCAGTCCAGTTGCGGGTCGCCGCCGTTGACGTTCCAGTACACCGGGTAGCAGGGGAGGTCGTTGTCGTCCTCGGCCGCGGGCATCCGGCCGCCGCGCACGCACTCGGGGTCGGAGAAGGTGACCGCGGTGATCGCGCCGGTCTCGGACACGACGGACGCGATGCGCGGACGGGTCAGTGCCAGGATGTCGTCGCTGGTGGAGTCGACCCGGTTGGGGCGCTGCTGGTAGGTGAACTCGACGGGCGGCAGGGCGATGTCGGAGCCGTTCTTGCCGGTGCGCCTGAGCGACTTCAGGACGAGGACCTGGTCGGAGCTGTTGCCGATGTCCTGGCCGTCGTAGAACTCCTGCTCCAGCGTGTACGAGTCGACGGGCAGGAAGGCGTCGGGTTCGGCGGCGCGGGACCAGAAGTGGGTGCCGATGCCCGTGAGCCGCTTGCGGGTGAAGAAGCCGGGGCCGGTCGCCTTGCAGTCGTCCTCGTCCGCCGAGCAGATCCCGTCGAACGGGACGTCCGGCCAGTCGTCGGCGGTGTCCTCGGTCAGCGAGGAGCAGTCGGAGGCGGTGCACCGCTCCTTGTAGGTGTAGGTCACCTTGTCGGAGGCGGGCGCGGTGAACAGGGTGTCGCGGCGCTGGCCGTAGCGGATCTCGTCGAGGTACCCGCCGCGCGTGTAGGAGGCCAGGGCCGTCTTGTCGCCGTTCTTGGCGTAGTGGTTCGTCTCGGCGGTGTACCAGTAGGTGGCGGCGTTGCCGTGGACGTCCTCGATCAGGTCGAGGTTCCAGCGCCAGGCCTGCGTCCGGGCGCGGTTCTTGAATTCGCTGCCCGCGTCGTAGCCGGGTTCGCCGCTGTCGTCGCCGAAGACCGGGACCGTCCATACGGAGTGGGTGCGTTCGCTGCCCGCGCCGGGCAGTTTGTTCAGGCCGAAGGTGTAGGCCGTGCCGTCGCCGGTCACCAGCGTCCAGTACTCGCCGTCCGCGTCGCCGTTGTCGGCGTCGGTGTGGCGGACGACCTTGGAGGCGTCGTCGCCCTTGAGGTGCCACTGGCCGGTGGTGTCGTCCTTGACCAGCTCGTTCGCCTTGCCGTTGAGCACCAGGGACGCGTTGTCGTACTTCCAGCACAGGTCGTGCTTGTCGGTCTGGCCGTCGTCGTCGCAGGAGCCGTAGGTGCGGGTGACGTACGACGAGGTCAGGTCGAAGCCCTCGCCCGCCAGGGAGGACTGGTTGTTGGTGTTGGCGGACCGCCCGTCGACGCTGCCGGAGTCGTACGACAGCGTGACGACGGGTACCGGGCCGGCGGCCGCCGGGGGCACGGTGATCGGGTACGACCAGGAGAAGGAGCCCGAGGAGGCGCCGGCCTCCCAGCTGGAGGAGGCCGACAGCGGCGTGGCCGCGAAGTCGCCGCTGCCCGCGGTGGAAGCGGTCGCGGAGGTGGCCGTCACCGCCATGACGGTGGGGGCCGCGCCCGCCAGCGTCGTCCGCGCGGTGAGCCGCTCGCCGGTGACGTCGTTGGTGGACGCCACCGGGGTGGCGGTGCGGCAGGCCGGCTTCCGCGGGGTGGTCAGCGCGCAGGCGGGGAGGGTGACCAGGCCGAGGCGGGAGGCCCAGTCGCCGCCGACGGCGGAGGCGAACGAGCCGTAGTCGACGGTGAGCCGCGCGGCGCCGGGCTTCGCCGTGCCGACGGTGAACACGACCCCGGTGACGCCGGCCGCGCGGGCCGCGTCCTGTCCGAGGACGCGCACGGTGGCCTCGCCGGAGGCCTTCGCGCCCTTGGCCGCCGATGCCGTACCGACGGAGACGAACCGGCCGTCCGCGGTGGGGTGTTCCGTGACGGGGCTCTTGCGCGTCGAGGGCGCGGGCCAGGAGGTCCGGCGTTCGGCGCGGGCCGCGTCGACGCGCTTCTGGTCGGCCTTCTTCTGTTGACTCACCTTGCCGCGCGCGGCCTTGGCCTGGGGTGTGGTGATCGTCCGCACTTCGGCCGGCTTCACGCCGGGTACGGCGGGGCGGCCCGGTGCCTCGGCCGCGGCGGCGACCGGGACCAGGACGGCGGGGACCGACAGCACGGTGGCCAGCGCGACGGTGAGGGCCGCGCGTCCGAGGCGGCGCGGCCGGGGCGAGGGGGGAGACGCGGAAGGGGACGGCCGGGACAGGGAGGGAAACGGGCGCAACAACACGGATCGCTCTCCAGGGAGGGGGTGGCCGACGCGGCGGCCTGGTGTCTGGGGGATCGGAGATGACGACGACCGCGCCGGGCGGGGCCTGACGGGGCCCCGCCCGGGCACTGGTCGTCCAGGTGCCGGCCGGTCAGTAGCCGATGAGGGTCTCGACCTGGGTCGCGTCGGTCACCGCGCCCGCCCACAGGCGGATGTCGGTGATCCGTCCGGGCAGCTGGCCGCCCCACGCGCCGGCGAGGTAGCCCTTGCCCACGGCGAACTCCCCGCTGCCGGCCGAGGCCGTGTAGGCGAGGGCGTCGCCCTGTCGTGCGCTGCCGACGAACAGGGTGATCTCCCGGGCGTGCGCGTCGTACGCGCCGACCAGACCGACCTCGCTGTCCAGCACGGCCGCCTCGTCGCTGACGACGGAGGTGCCGCTGCCGTCGGCGGTGAGCCGGCCGAAGTGCCAGCGGGCGGTCACCACCGGGATGGTCACGGGCAGCCCGTTCTCGTCGAGCACCGGGTTGCCGTCGTCGTCCAGCACCGGCTCGTCGGTCGTGCCGGTCTTCTCCACCCACAGGCTCCACGAGGAGCCGGTCGCGGTGCGCTGGCCGAGGACCTGGGCGCGGTAGCCGTCCGGTTTGCCGACGAGCGCCTTGGTGTCGACGTCCGCGGTGGTGGCGACGGTGAACGAGCCGGTGTCGGACACCAGCGGCCGGGCCGCCGTCGCCGCGCCCGCGGTGCCGTCCAGCACGAGCGCCTCGCCGTCCAGGGACGCGCCCGAGGACGACAGCGTCAGGTTGTTGCCGTAGCCGGACTGGTCGGTGAGCGTGGTGCCGGTGGCGCCCTGCGGCGTGTACCGCGCGACGAGTTCGGCGTAGGCCTTGCCGTCGGCGTCCACCGGGGCGGCGTCCCTGGCGATCGCCACGGGCAGCTTCACGTCCTGCCACACCGTGACCTCGTCCACCTCGCCGGGGAACGGGTCGACATAGGAGCCCCGGTACTTCACCCGGCCGATCTGCAGCGGGCCCGCCGCCGACCAGGCCCCCGTGGTCAGGGTGTCGGTGCCCTGGGGCACTCCGTCGACGTAGAGGGCGAGCGTCCTGGCGGTGGTGTCGACCACGGCGGCCAGGTGCGTCCACACCTTCGTCTGCGGGGCGTCCAGCGAGTCGACCCGCTGGTTGTCGAGCGAGGTGGTCGCCGCGTCGGCGTCCGCGAGGCGCAGGCACCAGCGGTTCACGCCGGAGCAGTAGCCCAGGAAGAACGGGCTGTAGTACGTGCCGTCCTGGCCCAGCGCCGTCGCGTGGGCGGCGGTGGAGTCCAGTCGCACCCATGCCGCCACGGTGTACGACGCCTGCGTCTCGAGCACCTTCGCGGCGGTCGCGGCGTAGGAGGTGCCGCCGACCCGCAGCGCCTTGTCCTCGCTCTCCGTCCCGTTCTCGGTGACCACGCCGCGGCGGCCGGTCGTCACGCGGGTCGCGCCGCTGACGCCGGCGTCGTCGCGCAGGGCGGCGTTCGTGCCGGCGGAGACGTCCACGGCGGCGCCGGACGCCTCGTTGAACGTCCACTTGCCGACCGGGCCGTCGCCCTCGTCGACCAGGAACCGGACCTTGTTCTGTCCCGTCCTCCCGGCCGAGTCCTTGGTCATGACCTCCAGGGTGATGGTGCCCGAGTCGACCGGGGTGACGGTCTCGGTGACCGTCGCGCCCGGCTTCCACGGCCGCCAGGCGGTGTCCGTGGACAGTTTGTAGGCGTAGGCGGTGTTCGTGTCCCCGGCGGCCGGGCCGAACGTGACCGTGCCGGACCTGCCCGGGGCTCCGGAGGGGGTGCACGCGCCCGGCACACACTCCTTGTAGGTGCTCGTGAAGGTGATCGTCGGCGGCTTCGGCGCACTGCTGTCGACGGTGAAGTAGCAGAAGGGGGTCGCCGTACCGCCCAGGATGCTGTCGCCGCTGTTGTAGTACGAGCGGGTCCAGGCACGGTAGCGGTACTGCTTGCCGTCGGCGAGGGCGGCGTCCCATGTCTTGTTCAGGTCGTGGTTGTCACCCACGTAGCCACTGGTCGGGCTCTCCGAGCCGGTCGCGGGCTCTTTCGCGTCGGACCAGGTGCCGTCCGTGTTCTTCACGTCCAGGTCGAAGTAGACGCGCAGGGAGGCGGAGGACTCGCCGCCGGCGACGGTCTGCGGGGTGGCCGCGAGGTTCGGGGTGGGGTCGGACCACATGGTGGGCGCCGAGGCGCTCTTGGAGCAGATCTGGTTGGTGCCGGTCTCCAGCCCGTACTCCGTGGGCACGGCCGGCTTGCCGACGTACACCACGTCGATGACCGCGTCGTCGTCGAACCGCTTCCAGGCGATGGCGTCGGACTCGTCCTTCGCCTTCAGCATCAGTGTCAGGGTGCTGAACTTGCCGTCCGCGAACGCCTTCACGGTCGACGTCAGGTTCTCGTCGGTCTCCTCCGGGTTGTCGTTGAACTCGATGGCCGCGCGCGGCTGCGACGGACTGCACGCGCTGCCGCGGCCCGCCGAGACGTACCGGTCGCCCATCTGGTCCCAGGAGTTGTCCGACTTCGGGCCGCCCGGCCCGGGCCATTTCGACGACGACGAGATGCCGTCGGTGCGCTCCAGGTCCACCCAGCGCGCGTCGCAGGAGAAGGACCAGGTCTCCGTCACCGCGAACGTCGCGTCGAGGACCTGTTTGCCCTTGAGCTTGCCGGGCGTGAACTCGAAGTACATGCGGTTGGTGTAGGCGCTGCCCGCGGTGCAGTAGTAGCGGACCCCGCCGATCACGGCGGAGCCGCAGCGGCCGACGCTCATGCCGTTGTCGCCGCCGGAGAAGTTGTAGAAGGAATCGCCGTCCGAGGAGAGAACCGTCCGCTCGGACTCGTTCATCTCCACCGACGGATCGATGTAGAGCGGGAGTTCGGCGCTGGTCGTGTCCGCGATGAGAGCGGGGTCGGGGACGACCGTGACCTGGGTCTGCGTCACGTCCACGTCCATCACGGCGGCCTCGTCCCCGACGCCGGGTCCGGCGAGCGGGTCGCCCTCCTCGACGGGGCCGGCAGGGCGGTCCTCGGCCTCGGGGGCCGCGGACGGCGCCGACGGCGTCTCCGTCGCGGACGTCCCGGCGAGCGGCCGGACCGCGAGGCTCTGCGCGCTGACGCCCTCCCCGTCGTCGGCCGGACCGGCGGAGTTCCACATGCGGGCCGACGGCGAGCGGAAGACGATCCGGCCGTTGCCGTCGACGGCCTCCATGCTCCCGGCCGCGCCCTCGCGCACCCGGAGCCCCTCGGCCTTCATCGCGTACTCCAGCGACGCGAGTCCGGGGTCCTTCGCCGCTTCCAGCGACTCGACCTCCAGCACCTGCCGGAAGCCCTCCACGGTCGCCGTCAGGATCAGGTTCACATCGGGGCGTACGTCCTCGTAGACGGCCCGTGTGCCGTCCAGGCGCGGCTCCGGCAGCTTCCCGGGCCAGCCCAGGCTGACCGACCGGCCGTCCTCGGCGATCGTCACCAATTCCTTGCCGTCACCGCCGCCGGAGAACGACAGGTCCACCGCGGCCGCTTTCGGGCCGATCGATCCGTCCGCCCGTTTCTCCAGCGTCGCGTCCGGTGCCGTCCAGCCGCCGCCGGGCTTTTCCACGCGCACGGGAACGATGGACTTTCGGAGGGTGTACGTCTTTCCGTCCGGATTGGCGAACACCGTTTCGCGCTCGGTGCGCTCCCCCACGATCTCGACCCGTTCACCGGAGTCGGCCGCCTGCTGTTGCGCGCGTTCCGACTCCGACACTCCGGCGTTCTCCGCGGCAGCCGCTGTCTGCGATGTCCCCAAAGGATCGAGCGACGGAACCGTCGCCATCACGACAAGCGCCGTCAGCCAGGCTAAGCCGCTCCGGCGCCTTCCGACGCCTCTTCGGGCATGCCTTTCACGGTCCCCCATTACCCCGCCCCTCGCTCATGTGATCGACACAGGCGGGGCACATCCCACACGGGAAGGTGAACTTCGGTCAAGCCAAAAGCAAAGCCCGGGACGGCAGGGGGTTGAGGGTTCCCAGTGGATTCACGAAATAAACCATGCCTAGGTAAGGAATCGGCCAATACCCTTCACTCCGATTCACCGCCTTTCGCCCCGTTCGCGCGAACTCCCGCCTCACCGCGGTCGCCCATCGTCGGGACCGGATCCCGCATCCCCTCACAGACGCACGGAGACATCTTCACCGGGCACGCCGGGACCGGCTGCGGAGTCCGGTTCCCCGAGGGCCGATTCGGTGCTCTCGCCCAGGAAGCCACCCGACTGGTGCTGCCACAGCTTGGCGTAGGCACCGTGCACCGCGAGCAGTTCCTCGTGGGTGCCCTGCTCGACGACGGTGCCCCGGTCCAGGACGACGAGACGGTCCATGCCGGCGACGGTGCTCAGACGGTGGGCGACCACCAGGGCCGTACGTCCGTCCATCAACCGCCACAGGGCGTCCTGGACGAGGAGTTCACTCTCCGAGTCCAGCGCGCTGGTCGCCTCGTCGAGCAGCAGGATCGGGGCGTCGCGCAGGATGGCCCTGGCGAGGGCGACGCGCTGGCGCTGGCCTCCCGAGAGTTTGACTCCCCGCTCCCCCACCAGGGTGGCGAAGCCGTCGGGAAGCTGGTCGGCGAACTCCGTGACGTGCGCGGCCGCGGCCGCGGCATGGATCTCCTCGTCCGTGGCGCCGGGCCGGGCGAAGGCGATGTTGTCCCGCAGGCTGCGGTGGAACATGGCAGGTTCCTGTGGGACGTAGGCGATCAGTGAGCGCAGGTCCGTCTGGCACAACCGGCTGATGTCCTGTCCACCGATGAGGATGCGTCCGTCGTCGATGTCCGACATCCGCAGCAGGAGCCGGGTGAGGGTGGTCTTGCCGCCGCCGGACCTGCCGACCAGACCGATCCGCGCGCCTGCGGGAACGTCCAGGTCGAGTCCCTGGAAAATCGACTTCGCACCCGCGTGGGCGAAGGTCACCGCGTCGAAGCGAATGCCGGTGTCCCGCGGCCCGAGCGGTTCGGGTTCCGCCGGGTCGAGCACGGTGGGCGGATCCAGCAGCAGCTCGGTGAACTGCGCGGCCTCGGTCATCGAGCTTTCCAGACGCCGGTAGATCTGGTTGAACTCGAACATGATCTGGGTCGCGTTGGAGTAGTAGGTGAAGGCCACGATGACCTCCTCCACTCCCTGACCCGGGCCACCGAAGACGATGGCGACCAGCAGACCCAGCACGTTGGTCAGCACGGACATGGGGGCGATCAGCACGTCGACGCGCAGATTGCCGTAGTCCCACGACCGAAGCGTCAGGCGCCGGGAATCCGCGACACGGCTGCGGTGCTCGTCGGCCTCCCGCTCCTCGGCCGCGAACGCCCGGATGGTCTCCATGTTCGTGAGGCTGTCGGCGACATGGCCGGAGACCCGGGCGATCGCCGCCTCACGGTCGTTGACGAGCCTCTGCCGGCGCCGGATCAGAGGCGTCGCGGCCACCACGGTCAGCGCGATCATCACCAGAAGGCCGACGACGAGCATCGGTTCGTAGCTCCACAGCACCACGGCGCCGAACACCAGAGGGACGAGACTGCCCACGATCCGGTACGTCACCGTGTCGACGAAGTCCTCGAAGCGCTTGCCGAAGCTCAACACCCGTTTGGTCAGGGACCCGGCGAAGTTGTCGTGGAAGAATGCCGCGTCCTGGGCGAGGAGATCATCCATGCCGCTCACGTACAGGTGTTCCATGCCGAGGGCGTCCACGCGGTTCAGGCAGTGCTGCCCGACCCGCCACACGGCCTCGGCGACCAGCAACGTCACGCCGAAGCCCAGCACGTCCGGCATCGCCGAGCCGAGGGTGAGACCGTTGTCGTCGGCGGCCTGTCCTGCCAACTTGGCGATCAGCAGCGGGGCGACGTAGCGGGTGCCGATGTTGCCCATGGCCGGCAGCAGCAGCGCGGGCAGGGCCAGCCGTCGTAGTCGCACCAGTTCCCGGCAGTAGCGGCGCAGCGCCAGAACGACCGCGCTCCTGCCCGGCATCGGCCCTCGCGTATCTGTTGTCCCCATCACACTCCCGGTGGTTCGGAAGTCGGAAGTGTCCCGTCAGGGAGACCCCCAGTCCAGGCATTTACCGTGGAACGGCGATAACCGGACATCGCTGCCGGCGTGTGCCGCGGACGCATCCAGTGGTGGGATTGCGGTAGCCGGTGTGACCATCGTTGTGGTTCAGGGCCCGGCGCACCGCCGGCTCGGGGCCGGGGCCGGGATCGGAGGCACCAGCCGTCCCGTAACCAGCGAAAGAGGAGTCCAGCACTGGTCTCGCTGTTTCACTCGGGTCCGGTGGCCGGCGAGGCGGAAACGCGAAGTAGGCCGAAGTGTGCGGGCGGCCGTGCCGCAACCACCCCTGCCGGCGGCCTCCGGTGCCGTCACCCGCTGTCAGCGGACGCGGATGAACAGGACGTCGTATCCACTGTTCGTGCCGCGGTTCTTGATGTAGACGCCCGACCCCGAACCGGTGTTGGGGTTGGAGGTGTTGCCCTCGACCGTGGTGAAGCTCGCGCCGCCGCTCACCGACCGCACGATGCCGATGTGCGAATTCCCGGCCTTGTAGTCGTCGCCGCCGTTCCAGTCGAAGGCCACGATGTCGCCCGGCTGCGGGTCCGTCGTCACCGACAGGTGGTAGTTGCCGTTGCGCGCCTGCGTCACCCAGTTCACGACGTAGGTGTTGCGGTAGGACGTGGCGCCCGTCTGCTTGGCCACCCAGCTCACGAAGGTCGCGCACCAGGCGTATTCGTCGGTGGGCAGGGAGACGCCCACCGCCGAGTTGTAGGTGTTGGCCCGGGCGCTTCCCGCTACCGTGCCGACCTCGGCCGCGGCCACGTCGAGCATCTTGGCGTACCCGCCGCCGGGCGGGGGCGACGACGGCGGGGTGACCACGCCGTACAGAGCGGCCTTGGTGTTCGGCCCCACCCTGCCGTCGACCCCGAGGCCCTTCTCGGCCTGGAAGTCCCGCACCGCGCTGTCGGTCATCGCCCCGAACTCGCCGTCCACGGCGAGATCGGCACCGTGGTGGTTGAGCAGGCTCTGCAACTCGGTGACACAACCGCTGCGCTGGCCCTTGACGATCTCGTTCGGGCACGAAGCGGACGTCAGGACGATCGGCGCCGGTGCGCCGTTGCCGCCGCCCCCACCGATGTTCGCGTACAGCGCGGCCTTGGTGGCCGGTCCGACCCGGCCGTCGGACACCAGGCCGCTCGCGGACTGGAAGGACTTCACGGCCGCCAGGGTCAGGGGACCGAACCCGCCGTCGACGTCGACGTGTTGCCCCTTGCCGTTGAGCAGGGCCTGGAGGGTCGCGACGCAGCCGCCGCTCTCCCCCTCCACTATCTCCGCCGGGCAGGCCGCCGACCGCAGGTCCACACCTGTCGGCGGCAACTCGTCGGTGCTGTAGAGCTCCCGCTTGGTGTTCGCCCCGACCGACCCGTCTGCCGTCAGGCCGTGCGCGGACTGGAAGCTCCGGACCGCACTGGCCGTGCCCGGACCGAAATCGCCGTCCGCCTCGACCGCGTAGCCGTGGTGGCGGAGCAACCGCTGCAATTCGGTGACGCAGCCGCTCTTCTGGCCCTGGACGATGTCCGCCGGGCACGAGGCGGAGTTCAGGTTGATCGGCGCGGGCGCGGAGCCTGCCGTCGTGTACAGCTTGCTCTTGGTCTGGGGGCCCACCCGGCCGTCCACGGCGATCGCGGTGGCGGCCTGGTACTCACGCACCGCGTACAGCGTCTTCAGCCCGAACTCGCCATCCGCGGTCAGACCGGCGCCGTGGGCGTTGAGCAGGTTCTGCAGCTCCGTGACGCAACCGCTCACCTGGCCCTGAAGGATCTCGTTGGGGCAGGACGAAGAGGTCAGCTTGATCGGTGCGGGCGCGGCGACCGCCGGACCGGCGCCGAACAGAGTGGCCGCCGAAAGGACCGCCGCGGTCACTAGGAAAATACCGATCCTGCCGCGATTCCGGACATCAGATGTATAGGAAGGCGAAATCACTGTGTCTCTCATGGATGCGAAATATCCCCTTCGATCAACCTGCGGATTGTGAGCCGACGGCTGGCGTAATCGATCACAGAGTCGAGGCCGTCTCATATCATGATCGAATTTCCATTTCGCGCACGACGGTGACAGCTCGCTTTCATGTACACAATGCCGCGCGACGCGATTGGCTGGATTTCGCTGCTGTCGACATCCCGCAGAAAATGAGATGAGGCCCGCCGCCTTACGGCGACGGGCCTCACGGAGAAGTCGGACCCCTCGGACCCCGGACCCCGGCCACGGGCCACGGGCCACGGGCCACGGAGAGCGGTCAGCAGTCGAGGTCGATCGTGAAGCGCCTCGTGCCCGGAGCGATCGTGTCGGCGTGGACCGAGCCTCGAGCGCGGGCGAATTCACCGGTGCCGCCGGTGATGCCGTTGTCGAACGAAGGCGGAGGGCCCGGGTTGAGAATGCCGAAGAGCATCCCCTGCACGGAGAGTTGGCCGCCCGGGAGGTTGTAGGTCACGACGCACTCCTCCGCTCCGCCGTTCTCGACCCGGGTGGTGACGCAGGTCCCGCCGGTTTCGCCGACCTCCTTGTCGTCCTGGTCGAAGAGGACCGAGCGGAAGACGGTCCGATCGCCCTGGGCGGGGGCGCCGCCGGGGTTGATGGGGAAGCGCGTCTGCTGCGCGAGCCGGCCGATGAGTGTGATGACCCGGTGCTGGCCCTCGGCGGGGGCGGAACCGGTGTCCGTCGCGGCGGACGCGACAGGGGCGCAGGCGAGGAGGCTGACCAGTGCGGTGGCCGTGCCGAGACAGGCTGCCCTGATGGGGCGCATCGTGTGGCTCCTGGGGTTGATGCTCATGGATGATCCGATGAAGCATTCATAACCTCGGCTCTGCCGCTGCCCGGAACCTCCCGGCACGACCCACCGCAAGATCCGACCGGTCGGACCAACCCGGGACGAGAGACGGCCCGCGCGGCGGATCGCGTCGCGAGGCGGGGGGTCGCTGGTGCAGCACATTGGCCCCTGACCCGGACGAGGGCCGGGTGAGCCGGAGCCAGGCGTGGGCCGCGATCCCGGACGAACCGGATCACGTCAGCGGGTGGCCGCCGAGGGGACTGCGCCGGCGGCCGAGCCGGAGGTCCCCGGCGACGTGAGGCACGGCGGTCGCTCCACGGCTGGGCCATGCGATGTCGTCAACGGCGAGAAACGGCTCGCCGGCAACGGTCGCGGGGGTCGACCCGGTGAACGCCATGACGTCCCGATGCAGGTGGGACTGGTCGGCGTAGCCGCTGTCGGCCGCAACCCGGGCCGCGCCCTCACCCGCGACCAGGCGGTGGGCGGCATGGTCGAAGCGGACGAGTCTCGCCGCGCGCTTGGGCGGCAGGCCGAGCTGCGACCGGAACCGGGACCACAACCGTTTACGGCTCCACCCGACTTCGGCAGCGAGCCCGTCGATCCGGGTCAGGCCACGGCTGACGACGATGCGCTGCCAGGCCCAGGCCACCTCCGGGTCCACCGTCGGCCCCGCCTCATGCCGGCGGGCGAGCAGCGCGTCCGTCAACGCGAAGCGATCCTGCCACGACGAGACGTCGCCGAGTTGCTCGCAGATCCGTGACGACTCCCGGCCCCACAGGTCACCCAGGGACACGACGGCGCCGTCGAGGTCGGCGGGGGAAGCGCCCAGAACCGCGCGTGCGATCACCGGAGACAGGCGCACCTGCACGCACTCGACGTTCTCTCCCCGCGCCCGCACCGCGCCTCCGGACCCGAACCCGGGCCCGGCGACCATGCTTCCCCGCTGCTGCCGCCCGGGTGCACAGTCGAGGACGGGCGAGTCGGCGCCGAACTCCAGGAGCAGGGTCACGGCCGGGTGCGGGACCATCCGGAGCGTGTCCAGATCACGGACACGGAACCCGGCCATGGTGACACCGGCCACCGGGCTGGGCCGCCGCGGGCATGCGACGTCCCACAAAGCCTGACCGTGCGTGAACGTGTGCACCGTCTCATGCTACGTGAGCCGACCGAGAGGAACATTTGTCCAATCCGCCGGCGGGCACGGGCGGCGACAGTGGGCTCATGACTGTTTCTGACGGCGGACCACATGTGAACGGCGGCGCCGAGGCCACCGAGAGTTCGACCCTGTCGCTGGACGAAGGTGACATCCATGTGTGCCAGGACGGCCCCCGCGACGCCCCCGCACTCCTGCTCATCCACGGGTCCGCATCCTCGACCCGTTCGTGGAATCCGATGGTTCCGCTGCTGACCGGATCTCACCGTGTCATCCGGATCGACCTGCTCGGGCACGGCCGGTCGGCCAAGCCGGACGACCGCAGCTACGCGATCCCGGACCAGGCGCGTCGGGCCGGCGTGGCACTGGACCGGCTCGGCGTCGAGCACGCTGTGCTCGTCGGTCATTCCAGCGGCGGTGTGGTCGCCACCGCCGTCGCCGAACTGCGGCCCGACCTGGTGACCGCGCTCGCGCTGGTCAACACCGGGCCCAGCCTGGATGCCTTCATCGCACCGGAGTCCGCCGCGATCGGCCCCTCGCAATGGCCGCCGACCGACGAGGAGCTCCGGCGGTTCGCGAGCGCGGGTTTCAGCCGCGCGGGCTTCCAGATCCCGGAAGAACTCCTGGACGATTTGCGCGGCATGACACACCACACGTTCACCGCGACGATGCGGGCCACTCTCTCCTATATGGAGCAGGGGACACTGCCGGATCGGCTGACGGTCGTGGGCAAGCCGCTCCTGGTGATCTTCGGCGAGGACGACCGCAGATGGCGCTCCTCGTCCGCCGCCGACTACCGCGTCGTTCCGGGCTCGAGGGTCGAGTTGCTGCCCGGTCTCGGGCACTCGCCCCTGCTCGAGGATCCGCCGCGGACCGCGACCCCTCTGCTGGCCTTCACCGCGATCCACGCCGTACAGGGGGACTGAATGGGTGTCCTGCGGATTCTCGTCTCCGGCGCCGGCTGTCGCGGGTCCGGTCCTGGCCTACTGGCTCACCAGGCACGGCTTCTCCGTCACCGTCGTCGAGCGCGCACCGGCGCCGCGTAGGACCGGCGGCCATGCGGTCGACCTGTTCCGGCGCGGCGCCTGGGCGACCCTCCAGGCGCTCGGCGCGGACGGTTACCGCGAACTGGGCCGTGCCACCCTGTCCGCGACCCGCCGCCTCGTCGAGGGCATTGCCGCCATCGACGGCCTGACCGTCCTCGGCAGCCCGGACGCCAGCCTCGTCGCGATCGGCTCCGACACCCTCGACCTGTTCGCCCTCGCGGACGAGGCCCGGCAGCACGGCTTCTACCTCCAGCCCCAACTCAGCCTCGGCGCCGACCTC
Source organism: Streptomyces phaeofaciens (assembly GCF_014648915.1). Lineage (GTDB taxonomy): Bacteria > Actinomycetota > Actinomycetes > Streptomycetales > Streptomycetaceae > Streptomyces > Streptomyces phaeofaciens. Next base: position 74,835 of record NZ_BMSA01000025.1, read on the forward strand.
CCCGCCAACCTCCACCTCACCCTGACCGGCGTCAGCGAGCAGGGCGTCGACGCACTCCTGGCCGTCATCGCCGCGGCGGCAGACGCGGTCCGTCCGCTCGGCCCGCCGGTACCGTCGCCGGAGCTCGTGGCTCTCGTCGCCGAGCTCGACCTCACGACCTTGGACGACGCCTCTTTCGCCGCTCTGCTCCCGGCCGTGGGCTTCGACCCCTCGGGCGCCGGGGCCGGCAGGATGGCGGCGGTGAACCGCCTTCTGGACGCGCTCCCTCCGACGATCCGCGAGGACATCGTGACCCGCTTCCTCTCCGCGCTGTACAGCCCGCACCTGGGCGGCTGAGAGGAACACGCCGGGCGTGGCGGGGGAATCGCGCAGGCCCTTGCGGCATGTCGGCAGGTTGCTGGGTGGAGCCTGCCGGACGGCTGTGACAGTGGCGCGGCAGCAAGCAGGGACAGTTGGTCCGTCCACGGCGCGGGCACGACCCCGCGCGGCGACTCCGTGGACGAGGAGCACTGGACCGGGTGTCCCCATGGGGCCTGTGAAGATGAGCACCACAGCTGCAGTCAGGGGGACGACGCGTGGACACATGGACCTGTGAGGCGTGCGGCAGGCCGGTGGCCCAGTCGGACGGGGAGACCACGGCGGCGGCCGTGCGCAAGCACGCACGCGAGGCCCGCCATCGGGCGGCGAGCGTGCGGAGGCAGAAGCCGGGCGGAATCACGCAGCGGTGGCGCGTCCCGGAGGACCGCGAGAGGGAACAGCCGCCCCAGCGGCCCCGCCGCGCCGGCCGATCCGATCGCGGGGAATCCGGTACCTCTTCGGACGGCAGCGCGGCGCACAGTGAGGGCGGCCCCGTCCGCACGCTGCTGTCCGTCGTGCGGCGCAGCCGGGGTGCCCAGCTCCTGGCCGCAACGGTCCTCGCGGTCTCCCTGGTGAGCCTGGCCGTGGCGTCCGGCGAGACCTCTCAGGACCGGCCGGGCTCGGGGGCCACGTCGCAGACCGCGTCCCCTCGCGAAGGGCAGTCCCCGGCGAGCGAGTTCTCGCTGTCCGACATCGAGGGCGGGACGTGGGGTGATGCCTGGAGCGCGATGGACGACAGTCTGCGCGGCGGCGAGGTCCAGGTCCTGGAGAGCGCCACCGGCCGGCAGTTGACGTTCGCCTACAGCGGCGACCCGAAGCGCGACGAGTGGACGGTGTGCGCTGCCCGGCTGACCAGCGGCTCCTTCGACGGCGACGGCTGGCTGGTGACCGTCGAGCTGGCCGACCCCCACGACGGCTGCGACCCGGACGCGCCGACGGAACCCGGCCCCGCCGACGGACACGGCACAGAGCCCGACGTGACCATGCCGGCGACCGACGACGCGCCCGACCACAGCGACGACGATCGCGGAGGAGGTGTGCGTCCGGGTGCTTGGTGCGGCGATCCCGGTGCTTACGGCTACACCGAGGCCGGAACCCGTATGCGGTGCGAGTACGGCAAGGGCGACGACCACCGCTGGCGGCGCGCCGGCTGAAGCGGCCGCCTGCTCACCGTGTGCGCCTGCACCGCCTGCTCGATGCCGCTCCATGTCACTCGATGCCGCTCGTGCAAGGTACAACCATGGGACGGTTTCATGAGTCTTCGTCAGTGATCACGTCGTGATCGCACTGACGAGGAGACCATCATCACCGCCATACGCAAGACCCTGACCGCCAGCGCAGTTGTCGCCGCCGTCCTGGCCGGTGCGGCCGCCTGCGGCACCGTGGAGCAGCTCTCTGCGGGGAAGAAGCTGGACGAGGCCTTCGACAAGCTCGCCCAGGAGAAGTCGATCTCCTTCGAGCTCGATCTCGACACCGACGTCCGAAGCCTGAAGGCGCTGGACGCGATGTCGGACCCGGAGCCCGGTGAGGAGATGCCCGACGAGATCGCCGACCTGTTCAGTGGCGTGAAGATCGATGTCACCGTGCAGTCGAAGAAGCCGATCGAGGAGTCCGGGGAGAAGGACTACGTCGGCATGGCGGTGAAGATCAGCAACAAGGACGGCGACCTCACCGAGTACCGAGTCGTCGGCGACTACACCTACATCCGATCCGACGTGAACGCCCTCGGCAAGGCGATGGGCTTCCCCGTGCCGTCGGTGTCGGATCTGCCCCCGGAGGCGGGCGGGCTCAAGAAGATGCTCGACGGCGGATGGGTGAAGATCAACACCAAGGAGATGGAGAAGACCACCGCCGAGATGGGAGCGGAGCCCGGTACGGAGCCCGCGCCGGAGCCCACCCTCGACGCGAAGGCGCAGAAGCAGCTTCTGGACGCGCTGCGTCAGACCATCGCCCGCGAGGTGGAGTTCAAGACCGCCGACGACAAGGACGGGGCCGAGCACATCACCGCCACCGCTCCGTTCCGTACGCTGATCACGAAGTTCCTCGGCGAGATCCGTCCGCTCGCGAAGAGCTTGCCGCCGGGTTTTGAACTGCCCACGGACAACGACCTCAAGGACGCCCCGAACGGCAAGGTCACGGCCGACTTCACGCTGAAGAACGGCGAGCTGACCGAGGTCTCCGTCGACCTCGCCAAGCTGGCCGAGAACGCGAAGGTGAAGAAGCTGGGCCTGGTGGTGCGGATGAGCGAGGGCCGGACTCCCACGGCCCCGGCCGGTGCCACCGAGCTGGACGTCGACGAGATCCTGGGCGGGTTCGGCGCCGCGATGATGGACGAGGAGGCCTTCTTCGAGGAGGCGGCATAGTCGTGCCTCGGGTCGTGCGGGGACGGGGCGTCGCGAACGCAGCGCGCCGCACCGGGCCCTCTGCCTCGACGAGGCTGGGCTCCGCCGACCGGTGGCCGCCGCGCGTCGGGGTACTCACCCAGGCCGCCTCGCGCCGACCCGGCGAGGCGGCCGCGCGTGCGGAGCCGCCGCTCGTGGCCTCGGAGCCCCGGCCGCTGGGCGGGGCCGGTTCCGGCACCGCCTCTCGCCGACGCAGTCACATCGTGATGGGGCCGAGCTCCGCGGCGATGCGGGCCAGTGTACGGATGGTGGGGTTGTCGGCGGCGGTCCTCCAGGTGAGTGCCCATGGGAGGGTGGGCGCGTCGTGGAGTGGCAGGAAGACGATGCCGGGCGGGGTGTAGTAGCGGGCGGCGACCTCGCCCAGCGGATGGACGCACTCCCCCGAGGCGACCAGCGACAGGAACTCGTGGAAGGTCCGCGCGACGGGCCCGCGCGGGATGCGGCGGCCGAGTGGCGTGCGGGTGGGGACCATGGAAGCCACCCAGTACTCGGGGGCCTCGGGGCCGAGGTCGACGACACGGTTGTCGCCGAGGTCCTCCAGCGTGGCGGTCCCACGGGCAGCCAGCGGATGGTCTGCCGACACGGCCAGCACACGTGCCCCGGTCAGCACCGTGGGTCCCACGGTGAGATCCGGTTCGGCGACGGGCAGCCACAGTACGTGCACGTCGTGCTCGCCGGTGCGTAACGCGGTGAACGGATCGCTGCCGTTGATCTCGGCGAACTGGATGTCGCCTCCGGGGCAGCCGGCGCGGAACGCCTCCACGAGGGGGCGCAGTTCGTGCCCGGCGTGTCCGAACACGCCCACCCGTAGCGTTCGGCCCCCGCCCGCTCCCGAGCCGGCGGCCTGGGCCCGGTCGAGCCCCTCCTGGAGGAGGTCGACGGCCTGCTGGAGGTCTTCGCGCAGTCGTCGGCCGACGGGCGTCAGGCTCACCCGTCGGCTGGTGCGGTCGAACAGGGCGACTCCGAAGCGACGTTCCTGCCTGCTGATGACCTGACTGACGCGCGCCTGGGACACGCGCAGCCGCTCGGCGGTGCGGCCGAAGTGCAGCTCCTCGGCCAGCGTCAGGAAGATCTCTATCTCGCGCAGCTCCACGTATAACCCCCACGTTATGTATTGCCCCACGAACCTCGCCTTGTTGGGCCCTCCGCCTGCGTCGAAGCTGGAGCACAGCCTCACCGGACAGACGGAGCGATCCGGCTCACCGATCGACAAGGCAGGGTACCGATGAGTGACACGCAGGCCGTCGCCGACCGCTTCGAGATCACGGCGCTCTGCGCCGAAGCCACTGACGCGGTGATGATGCGCGACTACGACCGACTCGCGTCACTGTTCACTCCCGACGCCGCCGTGCGATGGCCGCACATCGACAGGGATTTCGTCGGTCGGCAGGAGATCCGCGCGGGCATCGAACGGGGGCAAGGGCTCTGGGAGTTCTTCGTGCAGCAGGTCCACCCGGGTGCCGTCCGGCTGGACGGCGACACCGCGGCCGGCCGGGCGTACGTCCATGAGTTCGGACGCATGCACGACGGCAGCGCGCACGCGAACTACGCGCTGTACCACGACCGATACGAGCGGACTTCCCACGGCTGGAGGTTCAGTGAACGCGTCTACGAGGTCAGGTACGTGGATGTGTCCCCCCTCAGGGGCTCGACGCCTCCCGAAGCACCGGTCGCCCCGTCCGGCCTCGTCGACCGCCTCGGACCCGTCGCGTGGTGACCGAACCTCCTCCTCCCGCCGGATTCACCCATCGAGCGAAGGGAAAAGTGTCATGATCCTGATCACTGGAGCAACCGGCGTCGTCGGACGTCAGGTGATGGAGCTGCTCCTGCGAGAGCGCGCGACCGTCGCCGCGGTCACCCGTGGATCCGGGCAGGGGCTTCCCGACGGTGTACGAGCCGTACGCGGCGACCTGTTCCAGCCCCGCTGGATCGAGGCGGACCTCGCCGGCGTGGAAGCGATGCAGATCAGCCCGCGCGCGACCGGCCCCGGCCTGGACGAGCTGCTGAAGCTCGCCGTCGCGCAGGGCGTGCGGCGCGTGGTGCTGCTGTCGGCCACCACCGTGGAGCACCCGGCGGGGGAAGCCCGCTTCGCCGACGGATTCCGGCACGCGGAGGACCTCGTCACGGGCTGCGGTCTGGACTGGACGGTGCTGCGGCTGGCCGATTTCGCCGCGAACGCGTTGGCCTGGGCGCCGCAGATCAGGGCCGGGGACGTGGTGCGCGGCGCGTACGGCCGGGCCGTCACCTCGCCCGTCCACGAGAGGGACATCGCGGAGGTCGCCGTGACCGCCCTGAGCGCCGACGCACACACCGGAACGATCCACACCCTGACCGGGCCGCAGCCGCTGGACCAGATCGAGAAGGTGCGGCTCATCGGCGCGGCGGTCGACCGGCCCCTGTCCTTCCACGAGCTCCCACCCGAGCACGTACGCCGGGCGATGCTCGCGCAAGGACTGCCGGAGGAGGTCCCCGCCCGCCTGCTCGGCTCACTCGCCGACTACGCCGAACGGCCGGGGCCCACGACCACCACCGTGTCGGAGCTGCTGGGCCGGCCCGCGCTCACCTTCGCGGACTGGGCCGGCGACAACGCATCCGCCTTCCGCAGCTGACCGGGGCCGCGTCGGGGAGTGGTGCGGCGCCACGGGCGGTCGGCCGTCCGCACCGCGCCACTCTGCATCCCTGAGAGCGAGATCGAAGCCGACCTCACCAGGACGGCAAGCTCCGGACCGGCATCGTCGTCGCCGGATCCGGAGCTTGCCCGAAGGCCTCGCGTGTCCGCCGGAGTTCAGGTGCTCGGGCGGCTCGGCGCCGCCCGACTCGCGATGGCGGGGGTGCCCGTCCGGGACTACGGCACCCTGGTTCCGGTGTCCGCCGGCCCGGTCCTGCGGACGTGCAGGACGCTTCCGTCCAGGGGCAGCGGTACCCGGCCGACCAGGGTGAGGCCCGCGTCGGCGAACAGCCGGGCATAGTGGTCGGCGCGCCGTTCGCGGCCGCCGACGTTGCACATCATGTGCAGGTCCCAGGCCGTGGCCAGCGAGGCCGAACCGTCGGCGGGCAGAACGCGTTCGACGACCAGCAGATCGGCGGTGTCGGGCATCGCACGGGCGCAATGACGCAGGATCTCGCGGCAGCGGTCGTCGTCCCAGTCGTGCAGGACGCGGGACAGGACGTAGACGTCGCCGCCCGCGGGCACGTCCGCGAAGTCGCCGGCCCGGAAGGTGCACCGTGCCGCGTGACCGGCCGCACCGAGGAGCCGGCGCGCGGTCTCGACGGTGTGCGGGCGCTCCAGCAGGAGGCCGTGCAGGCGAGGGTGTGCGGAAAGGATTCGGCTCAGCAGTTCCCCGTTGCCCCCCGCGATGTCGACCACCACGGCTCCGTCGTTCGCCTCGGTGAGCACCGGGTGTGCGGGCAGCGGGTCGAACATCCGTGAACCGGCGGCCATCGACAGGTCGAAGAGTTCGGCGAGTTCGGGATCGCGGGCGAAGTGATCGAAGTGGTTCTCGCCGAAGCGGTGTTCGAAGGCGACCTGTCCCGTGCGTACGGTGTGCTCGAGCGCGGCGAAGGACTCGTAGAACGGGCCCCCGTACATCAGTGCCAGCGGCCGCATCGACCCTTCGACGTCCGCGCGCAGCAGCCGGCCGGTGTCCGTGAGGCGGAAGCCGTCGCGGCCCTCGCTCACCACACCCAGCATGGTGAGGTAGCGCAGCAGAGTGGCCAGGTTCGGCGCGAGGACACCGACGTCTCGTGCCAGTTCCGCCACGTCGACGCCTCGCCACTCGTCCATCGCGTCGGCCACCTCAAGCCGGGCGAACGCGGCGAGGGCCTGCGTCGTCCACGCCCCGGTCAGCAGACGCAGCAGGGCCTCCGCGGGCTGCCGCACACGGTGCTCGTCGAGGTGGGCGGCGAGGACGTCGCTGTGGTCACCGGGGACGTACAGCTCCATGCGCCGGTATCCGGCCTTCGCCTCGGCGGGCGCGGTGAAGTAGAACACCGTGCCGTTCTCGTGCGGGTTGTAGCCGCCGCCGTCGGGGGTGGCGCCGTACCGCCCGAAGGTCGCGCACAGGCCGCGCAGCACCAGCGAGTCCGGTGCCTCGACCTCGAAGGCGACATGCGCCTCGTGCTGCCGTTCCCGCTCGTGTGCGGCGACCGTGTCGAGGTCCGACCCCGGCGGCACGGTCAGCGCGAACACTTCGACCGAGCGCAGCGCCCCGTCCAGGCACTCCACCGCCGGGCGCAGAACACCGACGTCGAGATCCGCCGCACTCCGTCCGTGCCGTTCGGCCAGACGCCGGCGCACGACGACGCTCGGCCGCGGGTTCGCGTCCACCACGAGCCCGCAGTCGGCGAGCGTGGCGTCCAACGCCGCCTCGTCGGGCGGGAAGACGAGCAGCGCCGCGTGCGAGAAGGCGCAGCGCTCCACCAGCGTCCGCAGCTCCGGGCCGTCGAGCCCGGGGAGCAGGAGCGGAAGCAGGGTGGCGGTGTCCTGTTCCTTGACGAAGTCGACCGTCGCACGCAGGCGGGACGTTTCGCCCGACAATGCCGTGATCATCGCGGGGGATTCCTCATTCCGGGGGTGGGGTGTGCGCGTACGGATGTACGCGGGGTGCCGAGCGCTGAGAGGGGAGGGAGGGGCTATACGCCGACGTACTGCTCGGCGAACCAGTCCTGGTGGCTGCGCGAGGTGCGCAGCGAGGTGAGGCGGGAGCGGCGCAGGGAGTTGTGGAACAGCGAGTCGCCGTCCGTGCCGGTCGGGCCGTGCAGCAGCCCGATCATCCAGTGCGAGAACTGCTGCGCACGCCAGATGTGCGTCAGGCACCGTGCCGAGTAGGCGTCGAGACCCTCGGGGTCTTGGGCGGTGAGGTCGTCGATCAGGGCGCGGGCCAGGACCGCCGCTTCGAGGACCGCGAGGTTGGCGCCCTTCGCGGCGGACGGACTGATCAGACCGGCGGCGTCGCCCACGAGGAACAGCGCGCCGTGGCGCAGCGGTTCGAGCACGTCGGACTCCAGGTCGACGACACAGCGCTGCACGACGCGGCCGCGGCGCAGCGGGCCGTACTCCCGCGCCCGCATCCGCAGTTCCAGCTCGTCCCAGATCCGCTCCTCGGACCAGGCGTCGGCCGGGGTGCCGCGCTCGCACTGCAGGTAGTAGCGGGTGACCTCGCTGGTGCGGGCCATGTGCCCGGCGAACCCGCGCTCGTGCACCGCGTAGCCGACTGCGTCCAGACTGGGCGGCGCCTCGGCGAGCAGACCGAGCCAGGTCACGCCGTGATCGCGGTGGTGGCGGACCGTGCCGGCCGGCAGCGAACGGCGGGCCGCACCGTGCCGCCCGTCGCAGCCCGCCACGTACCGCGCGCGCCACAGGCCGGGCCGCCCGTCGGCCTCGCGCACGGCCACCTCGGGCCGCTCAGTGTCGGCGTCGCGCACGGCGACGGCCTCACTGCCGAAACGAATCTCTCCACCACGATCCAGAAACCGCGTCACCAGGTCGGCCACCAGATGCTGTTGGGGGTAGACGGTGTGCCGCTCGCCCTGCGCGAGTCCGCTGTAGTCCAGCCGGAACCGGCCGTCCTCGGTGCGGAACTCGCAGGTGCTGTGGAGCTGCCCGCGCTTGTGCAGCCCCTCGGCGAGGCCGTGCCGTTCCAGGATCCGTACGGTCTCGGCGGCCAGGAACCCGGCCCGTGCCCGCGCCTGCACCTGCGTGCGCTCGGCCCGCTCCAGGACGACGCAGGCGATCCCCCGGTCCAGCAGGATGTTGCCGAGCACGAGCCCGGCCGGCCCGGCCCCGAGGACGACCACATCGGCCGCGTGGTCACCCGGTCGTTGACTTTTCGTGTCTCTCACGGAGGCAGATACTAAATAGCCAAAAGTCTTTGATCGCACCAAAATCACCCGAATGCCCGCCCCGAACGGCAAAAAGATCACCACTGCGGAGAGGGCGCGGGTCTCGTCGTCGTGCGGCAGCCGAGAGCTTGGCGACACCCGGCAATTACTCCCGAGGTAATCGCACCGCCCGACCAGCCTCAGCTACGTTCGGGTCATCGCCCACACCCCCGGAACGCAAGGAGCCCCGTCGTGCCCGCTTACGGCTTCGCTCATCTCCGCAGCCGCCGGAATCACTCCGACATCATCGAATACCTGGAGCGCATCCAGGCAACCCTCGACCCCTTCGCCGGCCGCTTCGTCATCCACGGTCCGCCGGTCGAAGTCGTAGAAGGTACGTGGCCCGGCAGCATGGTGTTGATCGAGTTCCCCGGCCTGGCCGAAGCCCGCGCCTGGTACGACTCTCCCGCTTACCGGGCCATCCTGAGTCTGCGTACCGACCACGTGGAGGGCGACCTGGTGCTGATCGAGGGCGTCGGTCCGCACTACGACCCGGCTGAGCGAGCTCGCACGTTGCGGACAGAAGCCGACCGAGCGGGCCGGTCGACCAGGTGATGACCACCACAACCAGAGCTGTCACGCGGGCCGTTGAGCCGGAAGCATCTTGGTGAACCGGGTGACGGGACGCTCCAGGCGTTCGCCGTCCACGACGAGGTCGACGGGCTCGTCGTAGAAGGCGAGGGGCCCTTCGACCGCGCCCACGCCCTCGCCGGGCCCCTTGGCATCGTTCATCTAGGCTGGCGCGGTGACTGATGAGCAGGAGCGGGTGCAGCCGTCGGGAGTGTGGGCCACGGCGGTGGGGGTGGCCCGAGTGCGGGCGCTGGAGACCGAGCGGGAGAACGCGCTGTTCCGCGACCCACTGGCACAGGCCTTCGCCACCGCCGGCGGCCTGTGGCCCTCCTCCCCGCAGCCGCCCGACGACGAGGCCGCGCGACGCCGTCGGCTGGCCGTGTCGTTCTCCATCGTCATCAGGACGAAATTCCTCGACGACTTGCTGCGGCAGGCCTCCGCGTCCGGGGTCCGGCAGGTCGTGCTGCTCGGCGCCGGCATGGACAGCCGGGCCTTCCGGATGGACTGGCCCGAGGGCACCCGGCTGTTCGAGGTCGACACCGCCGCGCCACTGGCCTTCAAGGCTTCGGTGCTGCGCCAGGAACGTGCCGTTGCACGCTGCGAGCGGATCACCGTCGCGGTGGACCTGCGTGAGGACTGGCCGGGCGCGCTGGCCGCCGCAGGGCACGATCCGGCCGTGCCGACCGCGTGGATCGCCGAGGGTCTACTGATCTATCTCCCCGAGGACGCGGTGGAGCTCCTGCTGGCCCGGATCAGCACGCTGTCGGCCGCAGGCAGTCGGATGGGGCTGACATTGGGCTCGCGCGGCGTGATCGAGCGCTTCGGCTCGGACGCCGCGCCGGGATCGGCGGCATCCATGTGGGTCTCGGAGATGCCCGACGACCCGCTGGGCTGGCTGGCCGGGCACGGCTGGGAGGCCGACAGTCACACCCTGCACGAGCGCGCCGCCGCCTACGGCCGCCCGATCGGCACCCCGCCGCAGCACGAGGAGCGGCCCGGCGGACTGATCTCGGCAGTCCGCCGGTAGAGCGCCTCCCGGTTCCGGTCCGCCTGCGGAACACCGCCAACGCCTCACCGAACTCCGGGGCGCGGTCTCCGCGGTGGCCTTCTCCTCCGACGGCACCGGCTCGGTGCGACTGTGCGGGCATGGTGGTCAACCTGCCCTCGGTGTGGCTGACCGATGATTTTTGCGCGCCGTGTTGGTCTGTACGCCGAATACCGACTCACGGGAGGCTGACGCCATGCGGAAACTGACCTTCGCCATGAACATGAGCCTGGACGGCTACATCGCCGCGCCCGGCGACGACCTCGGCTGGAGCGTGCCGAGCGACGAGCTGTTCCAGTGGTGGTCCGACCGGGTGGCCACGACGGGCCTGGCGCTGTACGGGCGCAAGTTGTGGGAGGCGATGAGCTCCCACTGGCCGACCGCCGACAAGCAGCCGGGTGCCACACCCGCGGCGATCGAGTTCGCCGGCCGCTGGCGGGACATGCCGAAGGTGGTGTTCTCCTCCACGACCAGCACGGTCGACTGGAACACCCGTCTGGTCACCGGCGATGCGGTCACCGAGATCACCAGGCTCAAGGCCGACGACGGCGGCCCCATGGACATCGGCGGTGCCACACTCGCCGCGGCCGCCATGCGGGCCGGGCTGATCGACGACTACGCGATCGTCACCCATCCGGTCCTGGTGGGCGGCGGCACGCCGTTCTTCACCGCCCTGGACCACTGGGTGAACCTGAGCCTGGTGGAGACCCGGACGTTTCCCGGCGGCATCGTACTGACCAGGTACGAGACCAGGCGCTGAGTGCCCGACGACGCATCGTGCGGCCCCGGCCTGGCCGCCATCGCCAACGCCAACGCCCTGCGCGTCGGCGACCACCCGATCGAACGGCTGGGCTGAGCACAACGAGCCGGCCCGCCTTGCTCACACGTTGTCCCCGGGAAGGCCCGCCGCCCGGGTTTCGGAGTCGGTCAGCGGCTCCAACTCCCCCTGCGTGTCGAGCCGGTAGACCAGCACCAGGGCGGGGCCCACCAGAACGACCGCGACGATCGTCACGATGCCCAGCCAGCGCAGCGTGTGCGCGGCGCCGGCCCCCTCGGCCACCGTCAGTGTGGTCGGCAGCAGATAGGGCCGCTGCGCGAACCCCCAGGCCACGATGGCCAGGGCAACCGTGGCCACCGCGGTGTGCCGTGACCAGCGGTGCGCGCGGATCAGCAGCAGCACGACCGTCAGTACGCCGAAGCACGCTGCCAGGATCACCATCAGCAGGCCCAGGCCCCGGGTCATCCCGTGCCAGACGTAGGGGGCGTCGTCGTGGGTGACCGGCAGGGCGATCGCCGCCAGCACCACCACCGCGCCGAAGGCGATCAGGGCCCGCAGCCGGAAGTGGTCGACGAGGTCGTCCGCACCGAACCGGCGCGCGTCCGCGACCAGGAAGACCGCCCCGAGGAACGCGGTGGCCGCGATGGCGAGCAGACCCGCGAGGATCGACGTCGGGTTGGCCCACACATGCGCGGTGGCGGGCGTGCCCACCGCCACCCGGCCCGAGGCGATGCCGCCGAGGACGGAGCCGAGGAAGTACGGCGTGATGAGCGAGGCGACGGCGAACACCGCCCCGTACACGCGCCGTCGGGCCAGCCGCCTGCTCGGCTTGCGCAGCGCGAACCCGGCACCGCGCAGCACCATCCCGACGGCCGCGAGGACCAATGGCAGCCACAGGGCGGTGAACACGGCCTGGAACGTCGTCGGGAAGCCGGTCCACATCAGGACGAGCACGAAGATCAGCCAGACGTTGTTGACCTCCCACACGGGCGCCATGGCGTGGTCGATCAGCCGGCGCACCCGCTTGCCCCGGTCCGCGCCGCCCGCCAGCAGGTCCCAGAAACCCGCTCCGTAGTCGGTGCCACCGCCGCAGGCGTAGGCGGCGATCACCACGACGAGGACCCAGGCCATGACGTCCGCCATCAGTGGTCATCTCCCGGGCGGCCTTCGGACGGCCCGGTGCCCGGTCCGCTGCCGGACGGTACACCGGCGGTCGCCGCGCCGGCCCCGGGCCGGGGCCGGGGTCCGTACGGGGTGTCGGTCTCGGGATCGAGGGCGGCCGCCGCTCCGGCCGCGGCCTCGTCGGCCACCCTCCACCGGGTGCGCATCTTCAGCAGGACCGCCAGGAACGAGCCGAAGACCGCGACGTACACGACCACGACGACGCCGAGCATGGTCCAGATCCCCCCGGCCCGCGTCTGGGTGACGGCCTCGGACACGCGCATGTGGTGGTAGACGATCCAGGGCTGGCGGCCGACCTCCGTGGCGATCCAGCCGCACTCGACGGTCACCAGGCAGGCCACGCCGGCGAACGAGGCGCAGCGCAGGAACCAACGGTTGTCGGGCATGTCCCGGTGGCGCCACCAGAGCCACGCGTACCAGAGGGCCAGCAGGATCAGCACGCTGCCGATCATCGCCATGACGTCGAAGCAGAAGTGCACGAGCGTCGCCTCGGCCGCGGTCGGACGGTTCTCGGCCGGTACCGAGGTCAGTCCGGTCACCTTGGTGTCGGGGCTGAACCCGGCCAGGATCGAGTCCAGTTGCGGAATCCTGATGCCGCCTGAGACGGACCCGTCGGAGTGCAGCCGGCCGAAGACGTACTCGGGCACGTGGGTGTCGGTCTTCCAGACGATCTCCATGGCCGCGAACTTCACCGGCTGCTTCTGGAACACCGAACGGGCGGCGGAGTCACCGAGGAAGCCCTGGATCGGCGTCAGGATCGCGGCGACGGTGAACGGCACCGTGAAGCCCAGCTTGTGGTAGCGGTCACGGCGGCCCCGCAGCCAGCCGACCGCGTACACACCGGCGACCACGTACCCGGCCGTCAGGAACATCGCCACGACGAAGTGCCAGTACTCGGTGCCGAGGATCGGTGTGAAGACGGCCCTGCGCACGTCGACGTCGGTCGGATTGCCCTGGGCGTCGAGGCTGAAACCTTGCGGGGTGTTCATCCACGAGTTGGCGGCGATGATCCCGAACGACCCCATCATGGCGGCCAGCGGCAGCGGCACGGCCAGCCAGAAATGGGTCCACGGCTTGAGGCGGCGCCAGCCGTAGAGATAGATGGCGATCATGACGGCTTCGAGGAAGAACGCCCATGCCTCCACGCCGAAGCCCAGGCCGAACACGTCCCCCCAGCGCCCCATCATGCCCGGCCACAACAGCCCGAACTCGAAGGACAGCACGGTGCCCGTGACGACACCGATGGCGAACTGCACCGCCATCACCGCCGACCAGCGCCGGGCGAGCTTCATCGCCACCGGATCGTCGCGGCGCAGGCCCCGGTAGTGCATGACCAGCGTGATGAAGGGCAGTGCCACGCCGAAGGGGACGAGCAGGATGTGCGAGGCCAGGGTGAAGGCCATCAACTGGCGGGACGGCAGGAGCTGGGCCGGTGTGTCGGTGGCCAGGTGCACTGCTGTGCTGAGCATAGGTGCCTCGGTGATCTTCACCCGCCTCGGCGGGGAACGCAGGGACAGGACGACGGCGGCGGAGGCGGCCCCCGGCCCGGATCAGGGCTCGCGCAGCGCCGCGGTGACTCCGTCCTGCTGAGCGGGCCCGGTGCCGGGCAAGACGAAGGCCCGCTCCCGCCGCGCGCCGGAGGCGAAGACGACGGCCCAGCTCAGTACCGCGCCCAGCCTGCTGCGGAACCCCGTCAGGAAGGCGATGTGGATGAACAGCCATGCCAGCCAGCCGACGACGCCCGACAGGTGCACGGGTCCGGCCTTGACGACGGCCCGTCCGCGCGAGATGTAGGCGGCACTGCCCAGGTCCACGTACGTGAAGGGCTTCGGCTTCTTCGTCCGGGCCTCCACCGCGTGACGCACGGCTCGCCCCGCGTACGCACCCGACTGCATGGCGACCTCGGCCAGTCCGGGCAGGTGGTCGAGGGCCATCACGTCGCCGACCACGCGGATCTCCGGGTGGCCGGGAAGGGTCAGATCGGGTTCGACGGCGATGCGGCCGGCGCCGTCCTGTCCTGCGCCGGTGGCCCGCGCCAGGGCACCGGCGATGGGCGGAGCCTCGACCCCGGCCGTCCACAGCACGGTGCGCGCGGGGTGCCGGGTGGTCGTGCCGTCCCGCTCCTTCACCGTCAGGCCCCGCTCGTCGAGGTCGGTGACCCGCGTGCCCAGGTGGAGCTCCACACCGAGATCGCGCAGGGCGCGGGCGGCCCGCCCGGCCAGACGGTCTCCGAAAGGCGCCAGCACCTTGTCGGCCCCCTCGAAGAGCAGCACCCGGGCCTTCAGGGGATCGATGGTCCGGAACTCCCGGTCGAGGGTGTGGCCGGCGATCTCCCGGATCTGCCCGGCCAGTTCCACCCCGGTCGGCCCGCCGCCGACGAGGGCGAAGGTGAGCCAGTGCCGCCGGTCCCGGGCGTCCGTGGCCGACTCGGCCATCTCGAAGGCGCGGTAGATCCTGCGACGGATCTCCAGGGCGTCTTCCAGCGTCTTCATGCCCGGCGCGTGCGCCGCGAACTCGTCGTGCCCGAAGTAGGACTGGCGCATACCGGCCGCGACGATCAGGTCGTCGTACGGTACGACGACGCTGCCGCCCTCCGGCCGCCGCGCGTGGACGGCGCGTCCCTTCACGTCCACGTCGGTGGCGTCGGCGAGCAGGCAGCGCACGTTCGTATGACGGCGCAGCACCGCACGCAACGGTCGCGCGATCTGGCCCTCCGACAGAATCCCGGCCGCGCACTGGTACAACAGCGGCTGGAAGAGGTGATGCGCCCTGCGGTCGATCAGCGTCACCGCGACCGGCGACCGGCGCAACGCGCGCGCGGCGAACAGCCCGGCGAAGCCGCCCCCGATGATCACCACCCGGCGGGGCGTCACATGGTCTTCCACGGGCTTCAGCCGCCGGTGGCGAAGCCGGGGAAAAGGGTCATCCCGCCGTCGACGTACAAGGTCGTGCCGACCACGTAGTCGAGCAGGTCGGACGTGATCGCGACGACGGCGTTGGCGATGTCCTCGGGGTCGCCGACCCGGCGGTACGGGATGAGCTTGAGGAGCTCGGCCTCGGCGTCGGGGGTGTCCCAGGCAGCCGTGTTGATCGGGGTGCGGATGGCGCCCGGTCCTACCGCGTTCACGCGGATGTGGTGCGGGGCGAGCTCCTGGGCCAGGGTCTGCATCATCATGCCGACGCCCCCCTTGGAGGAGGCGTAGTTCACATGGCCCGCCCACGGGACGATCTGGTGGACCGAACTCATGCAGACGATCTTGCCCGCCGAGCGGGACACCTCCGGGACGACACCGCGCCGCATGAACTCCTTGGCGGCCTCTCGCGCACACAGGAACTGGCCCGTCAGGTTGACGTCGATGACCTTCTGCCACTGGGCCAGCGTCATGTCCACGAGCGCGGAGTCACGCTGGAGGCCGGCGTTGGCCACCATGATGTCGATGGTCCCGAACTCCCGCACGATCCGCGCGACCATGTCGACGACCTGGTCCTCGTCGGACACATCGGCCTCGTGGGCGTAGGCGTTGACCCCGAAGCCCCTGATCTGCTCCACGACCTTCTCGGCCTCGTCCGCTCCGACGACGTAGTTGACCACGACGTCCGCCCCGGCCCGGCCCAGGGCGATGGCGGTCGCCTTGCCGATACCCGAGTTCGCACCGGTCACCAGGGCCTTCTGCCCTCGCAGAAGCCGTGCGATCAGCGGCGTACCGCTTTCCTCGACACTTCCTGCCACCACGATCCTCCTCGCCCGTTTCTCTCCCGCAGCCGCTCCCCCGTCGGCGGGAATACCTCGCGGAAGACGCCAGAATTCGGTGGCCAGCAAAATGCACCGGCAACGCGGGCGGCAGCCCGACGCGCAAGGCCGAACCGCTTCGGCCGCCGATGTCACTCCGCTGGCTCACGCGGATCGAGAAGACGTGAGCGAAGCCCCGGAGCGTCCCCGGGACCATCGGTGTGCTTCCGCTGTATGGCGGTGGGCGTCCGCCGGGCGGCCGAAGTCCGACACGGCGCGCGGCCGTCGGCGCCCCCGGAAGAAGGGCGCCGACGGCCACCGGCCTTCAGCGGTTGGTCCACAGGTTCCAGAAGAAGGTGCCATCGGCGCACTGGTAACGGTCCCAGTGGCCGCGCTCGATGCCCTGCTGGCCGGCCGTCTGGCAGCCGCCCAGGGTGACGTACTTGCCGCGGTGGACGTCGAGGCCGTCGGCCGCACGGACAGCGGCCACGTGCGAGGAGGCCGTGGCAGGCGCGGCAACGGCGGGCGCCGCGCTCAGCCCGAGGCCGGTGACGGCGATCGCTGCGAGGGCGGAGAGCAGGGTACGTACATGCATGGTGAGAGTCCTTTCGATGAGGGGTTCTTGAGTCGGCGCATGCCGCCTGTACTGGCATGGGCACGACCTCCGGCGCTCACCCTCAGGGGTGATCTGTGCAGCCGGTACGCCGAGTTTGCGGGGCTGGATCCGCCTGCACAACCAGATCCCGTTTGCTTCCCCGATGTCGGGATAAATACATTCCTGACCTGCTGGGACGTGGCTGTCCCGGGACGTGAAGCAGTCGACGGGACAGCGTTGCGGCGCCCCTTCAGGGAGACCTCTATCCATGAGTGGCCAACTACCGGAGCACGTAGCGGCAGCGCGAAGGCTGGGCGAGGCGCTGCGAGGACTGCAACAGGTCTCGGGCCGCACGCTTCGAGACCTGGAGACCCAGGTCCGCATCAGTGACTCGTCCCTCTCCCGCTACTTCCGCGGCACAACGGTGCCCCCGTGGGCTGTCGTCCGGGACGTGTGCCGGGCTTTGGGAGCAGACCCCGGCGAGTACCGGGCACTGTGGGAGGCGGCCGACCGCTGTCGTCCCCATGAGCCGGCCGGTGCCGCGCCGCCGCCCTCACCGCAGGAGCCGGCCCCCACCTGGTGGTGCCGTCTACGCGGGCGGTTGTCGGGCCGGTGGGCTTTCGCCGCGGCCGGCACCGCCGTCGGTCTCGCGGCCGGGCTGCTGCTGATGCTGCTCAACCTGGAGAGTTCACCCGCCGCTCTCCCCGCACAGGGCGCTGCCGGAGTGAAGGGCACCGGGACCGGCTACGGCAATGCCGGTCTGCTCGTCCACAACGTCGAGGAGGAGTGCCAGAAGCCCCGTACCCCGACGTGCGCACTGCACCTGGCCTGGGACCCCTACCGCCCCTACGTGACCGCCAACTCGGCCGAGCGCGTCTGGCATCACGACCTGCTCCATGCCCGGTGCCGGATCGCCGACGGCGTCACCGTCACCGATGAGAACGAAAAGCACAGCAGCATCTGGATCCAGGTCACACGCAAAGGGCAGCACCTCTGGCTCCCCGGTATCCGCGTCGATCCCAACAGCCTCAACCAGCTCAGCGCCGTCCTGCCCCGATGCCCCGTGTAGGGAGCGGGCCCCGTACAGGGAGCGGACTCCGTAGAGGGAGGCGCGGCTCCGCCGCCCGCCGACGGGGTGCAGAACCGGCCTGGGGGCAATGCGAACCGGTCCGGTCCGGTGGGTGCAGTCGGGTCACAGGCCGAAGGCGCCGCCCTCGATGAGGATGAGCAGGCCGAGGGAGATGAGGACGAGGGGCAGCAGGATGTGGCCCCAGCGGGCGAGGGCCTTGGCGATCACCGGACGGGTGGCGAAGAAGCGGCCGGCGAAGCACCACACCGCCACGAGCGCGAGGAACACGACGGCGTACACGCTCATGCCGCCGATGCCGGCGGTGGCGAAGACCGGGACGTAGACACCGATGTTGTCTCCGCCGTTGGCGAAGGTGACGGCGGCGACCTCCAGTGAGGTCGGGCCGCCTTCCCTCGTCCGGACCTCCTCGTCGTCCCCGTCGCCGCCGCGGTCCTGCCATGCCTGCCATGCCTGCCAGGCCACCTTGAGGCCGAGGGCGAGCGGGAGCAGGCCGAGGTAGGGAACGGCGGACTCGGGCAGGAAGGTGGCGCCGAACGCGGCGGCCACCGCGACGGCGAGGACCACTCAACTCCAGCGAGTCGCTTTTTGACCATCTCGAGTCGCTATTTGCCCCGGTCAATCCGATGTCTTCGGCATAGTTTGAACACATCACCCCTCGACCTCCGGTCCCTCTCGGACAGATACCCAAGCAAGGGAAGAAAGCCATGAGCAACGCAAAGAACACGGTCCTTCAGGCCGCCGCCGAGCTGTTCGGCCACAAGGATCCCTCCGCCGTGGACCGCTGGGTGGCCGCGACCTACAAGCAGCACAGCGCGCTCGCCGCCGACGGACCGGAGGCCCTCCGCGGGCTCGTCGCCGGCCTGGGCGAGGACTTCCGCTACGAAGGGGCCCGGGTCATCGCCGACGGCGATCTGGTCGCCCTGCACGGCATCTACCACGGATTCGGTCCGGACCCGCTCGTCGGATTCGACATCTTCCGGGTCGACGCCGACGGCAGGCTGGCCGAGCACTGGGACGCCCTGACCCCGCTGGTCAAGGACACCGTCTCCGGCCGCTCCCAGACCGACGGCCCCTCCGCGGTCACCGAGACCGCCAAGACCGACGCCAACCGTGCCCTGGTCGCCGGGTTCGCCGAGAAGGTCCTCGTCGGCGCCGACTACTCGGCGCTGACCGACTACATCTCCACCGAGACCTACCACCAGCACAACACCGAGGCCGCCGACGGCCTCGACGGCTTCGGGGCGGCCGCGGCCCAGTGGGCCGAGCAGGGCAAGAATCTCGTCTACAAGAAGGTCCACAAGGTCATCGCCGAGGGCGAGTTCGTCCTGACGCAGTCCGAGGGCGAGTTCGGCGTACCCGTCGCCTACTACGACCTCTTCCGTGTCGCGGACGGCAGGATCGTCGAGCACTGGGACGTCATCGCGCCCAACCCGGACGAACTGCCGCACACCAACGGCCTGTTCTGACCGGCCCGCACACCACCCGAACCACCGAACGCGTCGACCTACGGAGCGCAAGCGGATGAGCAACCTCACCTACGCGGGAAGTCGTACAGGTTCAGCGACAACGGCGTCGTCTTCCCCCGAGGGCCGGACCGGCGAGCTGCACGTCGGCACACTCCAAGCAATGTGACCCACGTGCCGACGGCCCGGCCGACGCGCGCCGTCGTGGCGATGCCGGGCCATCGGCGCACCTCGTTCACCCACCCCACCCGGAGCCCTCGGTGACTGCGATCGACGCCGAGCCCGACGCCTTCGCCCGGACTCGTCGAAAGCCCCTGGCTCCCCGACGGGATCCCACCCCGACCGTCCCGGCGGCACGGGCTCGGCGACCCGTGCTCTGGCCGCAGCCCGGTTCCAGGGGACATGTTCACAGCGCACGAGGAACCCGGCGTCAGTCGGCCACAGGCATGGGTGGGACGCGGGTGAGTCTGGTCACGAACAGCGTGGCGTCGTCTGCCGAGTTGGCCGGGCGTACGGCCATGAGGGCGTCGCACACCTCGTCCAGAGGTGTCTCGGTGTGGTGAACCGCCCGGCGGAGCATGGTGATCCCTTGGTCGAGGTCCAGGATCGTGCTGCGGTCTTCGATCATGCCGTCGGTGTAGAGGACGAGCAGGCTTCCGGGCGGGACGGCGAAGTGGGTGTTCTCGTATGTGTGGTCGAGGCCCATGCCCACGGGCGGCCCGGGGTCGGCCGCCAGGGTGTCCGCCGATCCGTCCGGACGGACCAGCAGCGGCGGTGGATGGCCGGCGAGCGCCAGCCGGAGGTCTCCGGTGACCCCGTCGTACACGACGCAGACGCAGGTGGCGGGGAGGTCGGTGTCGGCCCCGTCGTCCAGTCCGTCCAGCCGGGTGAGGAGCTGGCCGGGTTCCAGGCCGACGGCCAGTAGAGCGCGGGCTGAGGAACGGTATCGGCCCATGGCCGCGGCCGCACCCAGGCCGTGGCCCATGACGTCACCGACGGTCAGTCCGATTCGTCCTCCGGGGAGGCGCACGGTGTCGTACCAGTCGCCGCCGGCCAGGGTCCCGTTCTGGGCGGGCAGGTAGCGGTGCGCCGACTCGGCCCAAGGAACGTCCGGCAGGCGTGCGGGCAGGAGATGGCGTTGGAGGGCCAGCGTGGCCAGCCTTTCCCGCCGGTAGAGCAGGGCGTTGTCGAGGGCCATGGCGGTGCGAGCGGCGATGTCGCGCATGGTGAGCACGTCGTCGGCATCGAAGTGTCCGGGGGCGGAGAAGGTGATCGCCCCCAGAACCTGTCCGGCGGCGAGCAGCGGTGCGGAGATCGCGTACTGCGTCTGCTCCTGGGCTTCCTCTACGTGGAAGGAGACGACGTCGGCCGAGCGGATGCACTCGCCGACAGGGGTTGATGCCGCACGGGACGGCGGCAGATCCCGGTCCGGATGAGCAGGGCCATGGTCTGCGGACGCGCTCAGAGGGTGGACCTGCGGCGGGGCGGACGTGTCCGGGCAGGCAGTGGTGCGCTGCTGGGCGGTAGCGCCCATGGGCGAGTCGGGGGTCCGGTGCACTGCGCCGGCGAGGAGGTCGACGGTGACGGTGCGGGCGAACGCCGGGGTGCAGGTCGCCGACAGCTTCGACGCGACGCTCGCCACGTCCAGCCCCTGGCTGAGGCTGGCACTGATCCGGCTGAGCAGTTCCAGGCGGCGTTGGCTTCGCGCGGTGTCCAGCAGCTCCGCTCTCGTGCCACCCAGGTCGTGCACGACGCCGGCCTGACCGAGGATGCGGCCATTGGCGTTTCGGAGCGGGAAGAGTGTTCCCACCGCCGCGTAGGGAGTGCCGTCGGGTCGGATCGCGGCCACATGGAGATTGTTGATCGTCTCGCCGCCGTCGGTCACCCGTCGCAGCATGTCCTCGTACGCCTGTGGGTCGGGAAGATCGAGGACGTCCAGGATGCTGCGGCCCAGATGTGCGGCGACGGGCAGGCCGTTGAGGCGGGCGAGGGTGTCGTTGATGAAGCGGTAGCGCAGGTCGGTGTCGAGAACGGCCAGACCGACCGGTGCCGAATGCAGGAGGAGGTCCGCCGCCTCGGGGTCGCACCAGTGGATCTCCTGGGCGTTGCGGCCGGCTACGGCGACCAAGCCTGTGCCGGTGGCGAGTGGGACGGGCACGGCATGCCACCGAACATTGCGGCAGGTCCCGTCGAAACAACGCAACCAGTCCGCACGGACTCCACCGCCGGCCCGGAGCAGCTCCGCGACGAGTGCACGGCCCTGACCGACAGGACGGTCGGAGAGTACGGAGAGGTCGCAGCCGATGATGTCGGAGGGCGGGTGGCCGGTCAGTGCCTCGGCCTCGGAGTTCCACTGACTGATACGGCCCTCGGGATCGATGAGTGCGATGGCCGGGCCGTCGTCGCGTGCCGTCGGGTCCTGCCCGTGCGGCTGCGCACCAGACGCCCGTCGCGGTTCATCCGGAATGGGTACCTGCATCACCTGGCGTCCCGGCACAACTTGTCTCCTCGTGCGCCGACGGCACGTCCCTGGCCCTGTCCGGCACCACCGCAGGCTATGCGCCTCGCCTCCGGTTCTCCCGGGAAAGGCGGGAAGTGCCACTCGGTGGAGTGATGGACAGCGGTCACGGACGTCGCATCGGTCCGGCGATCCGGTCGTCACACTCCTCACGCCCCCTCACGCCCCCCTCTCGCCCCCTCTCGCCCCTTTTACGCCTCCTCGCGAGCGGGGGCGGCGCGCGGGTGCTCCGGCACGCGGGCCGGCGGACGATACCGCCGGGCTGTGAGGCGGGGGCGGAGCAGCGACAGGACGGTGGCCGCCATGAGCAGGCCGGCGCACAGGAGTGTCGCGTGCGCGAAGGCCGTGCGGGGGTCGCCCGACGGCCCTGATGTGCCGTGCAGATAGCTTCCGGACACGGCGCTCAACGCGACGGCGGCGGCGATTCGCTGAGCCATCTGGAGGAGGCCGCCGGCCACCCCGGCGGCCTCGGCCGGAGCGTGTTGGAGGACCAGGGCCTGGTTCGGGGAGATGGTGAGCCCGGCGGCGGCACCGGACAGGAGTTGAACGGCCGCGAGGGCCGGCAGCAGTCGGGGGCGTGGTGCGGTGAGCGCGACGGCCGCTCCGCCCAGCAGTGTCAGGGCCCCCAGGGCGAGACCGAGCGTGACGGTGTGCGGTCCGAGGCGGCGCACCACGCGCCAGGCGACGGCCGAGGTGACTCCCATGGCCGCGGCCGACGGAAGGGTGACGAGGGCTGCGGTGAGCGCGGACTGTCCGAGACCGCTCTGCAGGAACACGGTCAGCACCAGTGTCGCGGCCAGCGAGGAGCCGAAGCTCGCCATCGCGATGGCTGTGCCGAGCGTGTAGGGGCGCGAGCGCGGGAGTGAGGGGGGCACCAGCGGAACCCGCCCCGACCGTATGCGCGAGCGGTGGCCCGCAACGAGACAGCACAGCGAGCCCACGGCCGCACCGACCCACAGCGCCGTCTCCAGAGGATTGCCCGGCGTCCTGATGAACGGCAGCATCAGCGCCAAGGCCAAGACTCCCACCGACACGAGTCCCCACCAGTCGAGTTCGCTGTGCCCGGCCGTCCGTCGGGCGTCCGGGAGCCAGCGGAACGCGAGCCACAGCGTGAGCATCCCGCACGGCGTGCTGAGGAGCAGGCAGAGCCTCCACCCGTACTCCGGTCCGCAGGCCGCGACGAGGGCGCCGCCGAGCGCGGGTCCGAGTGCCGCGGCGACGCCACCGGTGACGGCGTACAGGCCCAACGCGCGCGCCCGGTCCAGGCCGTTGAAGTGATCCTGGAGAGTGCCGATGACCTGGGAGTTGACCAGACCCGCCCCGGCGCCCTGCACGAGCCGCGCCGCGATCACCACGTCCGCGCGCGCACCGGAGGCGGCGACCACGCCGAACAGGACGAAGGCGGACAGTCCGACGAGGAACAGCCCTTTGCGCCCGTGCACATCACCGAGGCTGCCGCCCGGCACCAGCATCAGCCCGAAGGCCAGCGAGTAGCCGGCGACGATCCACTGCACATCGGTGGGCCCTGCTTCCAGCGACTGACGCAGCGCCGGCACAGCGATGTTGAGGACCGACTGGTCGAGCAGGGTCGTGACCCCTGCCGCCATGGACACCATCAGCACCCGCCGGGCGGCGCGATCTTCTCCCGGGAGCATGCGCACATGGTCACACCGGTGTCCGCCCGTTGTCCGCTGTCCAGACGCTCTGTTCGCAGAACGGAAACATCGCGTTCGTAGGTGACGAGGGTGGGGCTGAGGGATGGGGTCCGGCGCGCGCCCAAAGTTCCCCTGCCGCGATCTCAGACCGCCCCTCGGGCCACCCCCGTGAGAAGGGGGAGTGCCGGATCCGCCGTCCACTCTTCCAGCGACCCGTCGTACATGACCAGCGAGTCGACGCCGGCCAGCGTCAGGGCCAGGGCGCTCAAGGATGCGGAGATTCCTCCGCCGCAGTACAGGACGACCGGGCCCGCGTTCCGGTCCGGCAGGCGGGCCGCACGGGCGCTGAGGTCAGGGTCGGCGAGGAGGCGGCCGTCGCCGTCCAGGAAGTCCTGGGCGGGCAGGCTCACGCTGCCTGGGATGCGGCCCCGCCTGCTGTAGCGGGTGGGTGTGGTGCCCTCGAAGTGGGCGGCACCCAGCGCGCACACCAGGATGCCGGACGCGCGCCCCTCGCTGACGGTACGGGCACCGTCCTTGTCGATCCACAGCGACGGCCGTGTGTCATCTCCTGCCGCCGCGCGGGGAAAGGGTTCGCCCGTCGGCGGCCTCGCCGTTCCGCCCGAAGGTGCGGCCGAGGACGCGGTCGTGAGCGAAGCCACCGGCAGACCGGCGTCGGTCCAGGCGGGCAGCCCCCCGTCCAGGACGCGGGCGCGCACGCCGGCGTCACGCAGTACCCACCACAGGCGGGCCGCCCATTGCAGCGAGCCCTGGTCGTAGAGGACGACGGTGGTGCGCTCGTCGGCGCCCAGGGAGGCCAGCTCGCGCCGGGTGGTGTCACGGGACGGGTGGGCGAAATGGTAGGGCGCCGTGGGATCCGTGAACGTGGTCAGCAGATCCACGTGCCGGGAGCCGGGAATATGCGCCCCGGCCCAGGCGTCGGCCCCCGAGGCGGCCCGGTAGTCACCGTCGTGCGCGGGCGACGAGAGAGCCACCGTGGCGTCCAGTACGAGCACCGGCACCGGGACTGCGACCGTCACCGGGTCTGGGACTGGGCCTGAGGCCTCCCCGGAGTCGGGTGCGTGCGCAGCCGCCGACCCCGCCTGCCTCGGATCCGCCGGGAGGAGACGGGCCGCCGTGAGCAGGCCGGCGAGTTCACTCGCGTCGATCAGGACACCCTCGCGGTGTGCAACGGACGTGCCCAGGTTCATGCGGCGCCTTTCGAGAAGCCCGGCGGAGGGGACCGGGGTGGGGATCACGGCGGGGATCCGGCAGGGATCACGGCGTGGGCCCGCCTGGCCGGGAAGCGTGTCCGTGCCGTGCGGGGAGGGCAGGAGCCGGGTTCGGATCCACAGCGTATACGCAAGCATACGTTTCATGTACAGTGAGCTCATCACGTATCCGCACTCTTCGGATCGGCACCTCCGCACCCCCGGGCGCGGGCGTTCCGCTCCGGCCGAGGACCGCCATGCCGAGACACACCCCGTCCGCTCCCTCCCCCGGAGCGCAGGACGCGCCCGCCGAGGCACCGCCCTCGGGCTCGGAGCTGTACTGGCGCCTGCGGAGTGACGTCATGGAAGGCCACTTCCCTCCGGGTTCGGCCCTCATGGAGACAGTCCTGAGCAGCGACTACGGCGTGTCCAGGACCCCGATGCGTGAAGCGCTCGCGCTGCTGGAGCACGACGGACTGCTGGAGCGCGCCCCGCGGGGCTTCCGGGTCCGCTCGGGCACGGCCGAGGATGTCGTGGAGATCTACGAGGCACGCATCGCGCTGGAGGCGGAGGCCGCAGCCTCCGCGGCTCTGCGGGCCACCGAACTCGACCTCGCCCGACTGCGTCGGCAGCACGAACTGATCCTTCAGGCGGACACGGAGGACGGGCAGGCGGCCGCCCGGGCGGCCAACTTCCGCTTCCATGAGCTGCTCTGGCAGGCGGGCCACAACGCCACCATCACCGAGCTGCTGGTGAAGCTCACGGCCCGGCTGCGGATCTACGACAGCGGACCTCCGTCCGCCTTCGGCGGGATCGAACCGCTGCACCAGGAGCACGAAGCGATCCTGCGCGCCCTGCACGCCCACGATGCCGACCGTGCCCGCGAGGCCGCCCGTACGCATCTGCGCCGCAGCCTGGAGCAGCGGATCAACGCGCTGGTCGGCGGCGACGAGGACAGTCAGTCGTGACCCGGCGGACCATTCCCGCGCGGTGGGGAGCAGTCACCCGAGGCCATGCGACCGGGCCCGTGAGGCGTCTTCGGGGCCTCTGTCCCGGCATGCGGAGCGCCGGCCGAGCGAACAGGCAAGGGTGTTAGGCTCACCGCCACCAGATCAGATGATCTAGCTACAAACCGTCTCAAAGCATCGTCAAGTGCCGCCCCGCGTCACCCATACGCAGAGGCCTACGCATTCTCGGGAAAGGAGCAGCGGATGTACCCGACCCCCGTACGCGGGCTCTCGCTCCTCCGCGCTCCTTCCCTCGGCCGCATCGACCGCGACCGCCACCTCACCCCGCGCCGCCACGACGGCCGTCTCCCCCTGCGCCGCCACGACCGGGACCGCCGTCTCACTCTGCGCCGCCACGTCGATCACGGGCGCTGCGCCAGCGCTTTCTGTACCGCCGGCTGACCCGCGCCCGCTTCTGACGGGCGCCCTGTCTCCCGGCGTCGCCGCACCGCACGACGCACGCGCCTGATCCGCCGCCCGCCGCTCGCGGCCGACGGACGGGCCCCGGACATCAGCCCTTCGTGCCGCGCACCGCGCTCCCTGTCACCGGCGCACCGAACCGGCTCCGGGCCACAGCACCGCCCGCCCCACACCGGCTCGCCTCCCCTCTCCACCTCCGCGCCCGCCGTCGCCGTCACTCCACGCCGCCGTCCGCGCACCTCGAGGCTGCCCCCTCGTCGATCTGGAGCATCCCGTGCCCCCCTCCCCGTCATCCGCCTCCACCGCCCCCTCCGGCACCGAGCCGCGTCGCATACGTCTCAACGGCCTTCGTCAGTCGACAGTGGGGCACACCGCGATGGGTCTGTGGCGGCACCCCGACAGCGAGGCACACCGCTACCGGGACCTGGCCCACTGGATCGAGACCGCCCGCATCCTCGAGCGCGGCCGGTTCGACGCCCTGTTCATCGCCGACGCCCTCGGCCCCCTAGACGTCTATCGGGGCTCCACGCGGGCGGCCCTGCGCGACGGCATCAACACCCCCACCGACGACCCGCTCCTCCTGGTCAGCGCGCTCGCCTCCGCGACCACGCGTCTCGGATTCGCGGTCACCGTCTCCTCCACCTATGAACGCCCCTACGCGTTCGCCCGGAAGATGACGACGCTCGACCACCTCAGCGAGGGACGGATCGGCTGGAACATCGTCACCTCCGCCCTGGACAGCGCCGCCCGCAACCTGGGCCTGGAGCGGCAGATCCCCCACGACGAACGGTACGCCGTGGCCGAGGAGTTCATGGAGGTCGTCTACAAGCTCTGGGAAGGCAGCTGGGAGAACGACGCCGTGGTGCGCGACACGGCCTCCGGCGTCTTCGTCGACCCTTCCAAGGTGCACCCGGTGGCCCACAAGGGCACCTACTTCACCGTCCCGGACATCGCCCTGTCGGAACCGTCCGTCCAGCGCACCCCCGTCCTGTACCAGGCCGGTACCTCACGTGCCGGTCGGCGCTTCGCCGGACGGCACGCCGAGGGTGTCTTCCTGTCCGCCTACAGCCCCACTCTGGCCCGCACTCTCGTCGACGCCGTGCGCGCCGAGGCCACCGAGGCCGGACGCGATGCCCGGGAGCTGCGCTTCTTCGCCATCGCCACCGTCGTCGTCGCGCCCACGGATGCGGAAGCCCACGCCAAGTACGAGGAGTACCGCTCCTACACCTCCCTTGAAGGCAGCCTCGCCCGCTACAGCGCCCTTCTCGGCATCGACCTGTCGGAGCTGGACCCCGACACCCCTCTGGAGTACGCCGACACCGAGGGCATCCGAGGTCTGCTGGAGGTGTTCACCCGCCTGGACCCCGACCGCACCTGGACGCCTCGCGAGATCGCCGAGTTCGTCGGTGTCGGCGGTGGCGGGCCGGTCCTCGTCGGCTCCCCGCGGACGGTCGCCGACGAGCTGGAGCGCTGGGCCGAGGACGCCGACCTCGACGGTTTCAACATCGCCGACCCGGTCCCGCCGGTCACCCTGCGCGACTTCGTCGACCGCGTCGTCCCCGAGCTGCAGCGCCGCGGCCGGGTGTGGACCGAGTACGAAGGCAGCACGCTGCGCGAGCACACGCACGGCCCCGGCCGCACCCGGCTGCCCGAGAACCATCCCGGCGCCCGCCACCGGCGCCCCTGACCCCCCGCACACCGCCCCGCCCCTCCCCCGGCCCACGCCCCCTTCCTCCGGAGCCCCCGTGTCCCACATCCGCGTCATGCTCGACTACTTCCACCCCTGGCCCAACTCCGCGGGCTTCTTCGTCGCCCGCGACCGCGGCTGGTACCGGGAGGCCGGGCTGGAGGTCGAACTGTCCGTGCAGGACCCTGGACGTGGCGACACCCTGGAGTATCTCGCCCGCCGCCAGTGCGACTTCGGGATCTTCCCGCCCAACCGCCTCCTGGTGCGCCGTGCCCAGGGGCAGCCGCTGATCGCCGTCTCGGCTGTCAACCACCGTGCCCTGGAGGCCGTTCAGACCATCACCGGGCGCGGCATCGAACGCCCCAGGGACCTGGCCGGGCGGCGCCTCGCGTACAACCCGACCCCGCGAGGCAGAGCCCTGGTGCGCCACCTGGTGGCCGCGGACGGCGGTGATCCCGACGCCGTGGTGACGGTCGACGCCGGCTATCGCGAACTGACCGTCGACGACCTGGAGTCCGGCGAGGCCGACGCCACCTTCGGCGTCTACTGGTCCTGGGACGCACTGCGCGGCGGCCTCCCCGAAGAGCGCCGGCTGACCTGGCCCGTCGACGAGATCGGCGCCCCCCGCTACCACAGCTACCTCCTGGGAGCGCACGAGGAGACCGTCCGGGCCGACCCCGACGCGGTGCGCCGGTTCCTCGCCGCCACCGCGCGCGGCTTCGCCGAGGCGGCCGCCGACCAGCCCGCCACCCTGGCCCTGCTGGAACGCGTCATCCCCTACTTCCCGCGCCCGCTCATAGCCCGCTCGCTGGAACTGGTGGCTCCGACCTGGACGGACCGGGACGGCCGCTGGGGCACCATCGCCGAGAACCGCATGGGTCCCTACGCCCACTGGCTCGCCACGCAGGGCGTCCTGTCCACGGCCGACGGCTGGCGTACGGCCTACCGCACCGACCTGCTGCCGGACCCCGCCCTGCCGGATGCCGCCGCGGTCCTCGCGGCCCGGTCCGGCGCATGAACCCGCCCCCGTCCGGCGCCCGCCGCCGCCATGGCGCCGGGCCGCCGTCCCTCGGCCCGGCCCGCCCCCGGGCCGCCCTGCCGTGTCCCGGCCCCACGCTCGGCACCCCACGCACCGCCGCCCCGCTCCCGCCTCCCCGTACCGGGCACCACCCGCCCGCCGCAAGAAACGAGCCCGTCCCGTGCATCCGTCCCGCCCGCTGCCCCATGCTCCGCGCCGAGCCGTCCGTCTGGCGCTGACGGCCGTCGCCGTCGGCACGCTGTCCGTCGCCACGGCCTGCTCCTCGGACTCCGGTTCCGACCGGAGCGACGCCAAGGGTCTGGCCGAGGTCACCCTCGCCCTCGACTGGACACCGAACACCAACCACACCGGCATCTATGTCGCCCAGCAGCTCGGCTGGTTCAAGGACGCCGGGATCGACCTGAAGATCGTGCCCTACGGGTCGACCTCGCCCGAGACGCTTCTCGCCCACCACAAGGCCGACTTCGGCATCTCCTATCAGGAGGGCCTCACCGCGGCCCGATCGGCGGGCCAGGACCTCACCTCGGTCTACGCCGTGACCCAGAAGACCAACGTCACCATCGCGGTCTCCGCCGACCGCAAGGACATCACCTCCCCCAAGGACCTGGACGGCAAGACCTACGCCGGGTTCGGCGCCGCCTACGAGAAGCCCCTGCTCCGGTCCGTCATCAAGAACGCCGGCGGCACCGGCGAGTTCACCTCGGTCACCCTCAACACCTCGGCCTACTCGGCCCTTTACGCGGGCAAGGCCGACTTCGCGATGCCGATGCCCACCTGGGAGGGGCTGGAGGCGAAGCTCAGCGGCAAGCCACTGAAGAACTTCGAACTCACCGACTACGGCTTCCCGGAGATCTACTCCACCCTGATCGCCTCCTCCGACGAGTACCTCGAGGCGAACGGCGCGACGGCCAGGAAGTTCCTCGCCGCGGTGGCACGCGGCTACGCCTACGCCGTCGAGAATCCCTCCAAGGCCGCCGACCTGCTGATCAAGGCGAACAAGGGCGTGCTGACCAACACCGAGCTGGTGCACGCGAGCGAGCAACTGCTCGCCGACTCCTACTACCGCGCGGCCGACGGCTCACTCGGCACCCAGTCCGCCGACCGGTGGAAGGCGTTCGCCGACTTCGAGTACAAGGCCGGGCTGCTCAGCGACGCCGACGGCAAGAAGCTGACCGCCGCCCCGGACACCTCGTCGTGGTTCACCGACGACTACCTTCCGGAGAAGTCGTGACCAGGACGCCCACCGGCACCGGCGGCGGCACACCCCGGACCACCGAGCCGACCGGACCCGTCACGGAAGAGCCCGCCACCGGCGGGCTCCCGGCCCGGCCTCCCGCCTCCGCCCCGCAGACCACCCGCCCCACCGCGTCAGCCACCAAGCACCCGACGCACGCCGGGTCCGCTCCCCTCTCCCTGATCCTGCCTCCGCTCCTGGTCGTCACGGCGGTCCTGGCCGTCTGGCAGTACTGCACCCGCGCGGCCGCCGTGGACCCCACCGTCCTGCCCAGCCCCTGGCGCGTCCTCTCCCAGGGCTGGGAGAACCGGCAGGACCTGTGGGACGCGACACTGCCCACCCTCCAGGAGACCGTCGCCGGCTTCGGGATGTCGTTCGCCGCCGCCTGGCTGGTGGCCGTCCTGCTGGACTTCTCCACCTGGGCACGCCGCGGCCTGTATCCGCTGCTGGTCGCCTCCCAGACCATCCCCGTCGTGGCCGTCGCCCCCCTCCTCATCATCTGGTTCGGCTTCGGCCTGTTCCCCAAGATGCTGGTGGTCACGCTCGCCACGTTCTTCCCCCTCACCGCCAACCTCGCCGCCGGATTCGCCTCCGCCGACCCGGAGGCCATGCGGCTGCTGCGCTCCCTGGGCGCCGGCCGGACACGCACGTTCCTCATGGTCCGCGTCCCCAGCGCGATGCCGTACTTCTTCGCGGGGCTCCGCGTCAGCGTCACCTACGCCGTGGTCGGCGCGGTGTTCGCCGAGTACGCCGGCGCGGAGAACGGACTCGGCATCTACATGCAGGCGCAGAAGAGCGCCTTCCGCACCGACCTCGTCTTCGCGGCCGTGGCGGTGACCGCCGCCCTGAGCATCGCCCTGTTCGCCGCGACCTACCTCGTCGAGCGCCTCGCCCTGCCCTGGAACCGGACCGCCCGGCGGAAGGAACACCCATGAGCACCCCCGACGGCAGCCTCCCTCCCACCCCGGACCCAAGGCTCCTGCTGCGCCGGGTCGACAAGAGTTACGACGGTCTGGACGTCCTGCGCAGCCTCGAACTGTCGGTCGCACCTGGCGAGTTCGCCGCCGTCATCGGCCCCAGCGGCAGCGGCAAGAGCACCCTGCTCAACCTCGTCTCGGGGCTGGACCATCCCACGGCCGGAGACATCCTGGTCGACGGCGAACCCCCGCGCACCCGCTCCGGCCGCGTCGCCTACATGCCGCAGAAGGACCTCCTCTTTCCCTGGCGCACCGTCCTCGCCAACACCGCCCTCGGACTGGAGGCCCAAGGAGTACGCCGGACCGAGGCCCGCCGCCGCGCCGCGGCGCTGTTCGACGCGTTCGGCCTCGACGGCTTCCAGAACAGCTATCCCTCTCAGCTCAGCGGCGGCATGCGCCAGCGCGCGGCACTGCTGCGCACCGTCGTCCTGGAACGCCCGCTTCTGCTGCTCGACGAGCCCTTCGGTGCCCTGGACTCCCTCACCCGCCACGACCTCCAGCGCTGGCTCGCCCACATGTGGCACACCTACCGCTGGACCGTCGTGCTGGTCACCCACGACATCCGCGAGGCGGTCCTGCTCGCCGACACCATCCATGTGCTGTCGCCACGCCCCGCCTCGGTGACCGCACGCATCGAAGTCCCGCGCCCTTCGCGCGGCGGGGGCGGGCCCCGCTCCCTGGACCCCGTCACCGCCGCCGAGGTCGAGGAACGTGTCCTGGCCGCGCTCGCCGCCCCCGTAGGAGCCCCACGATGACCACACCTCGTGACCTGACGGAACCTGCCCCGCCGGCGACCCACGGCCTCGGCCATGAACGCGTCGAACCCGACTGGGCGCCCCTCACCGCCGCAGAGGCGGCGCACGTGCTCGGCGGCCCCGCACGGCTGCGCTGGCACAGCCCCCGCCCGCTGTCGGCGGCCGCCGTGGTGGAGCACGACGGGAGGCGTGTCTTCCTCAAACGGCACCACACCAGCGTCCGCACCCTCGCCGGGCTGGAGGAGGAGCACGCCTTCCTGCGCCATCTGCGCTCCCGCGGAGCCCCGGTGGTCGATGTCCTCGGCAGTACGGCCCGTGGCGAATGGACCTACGAGGTGCACTCGCTGGGCATCGGCACGGATCTCTACCAGGACGCCCTGTCCTGGACCCCTTTCGCCTCCGCCCACCACGCCCGTGCAGCGGGCTCCGCTCTCGCCCGGCTCCACCTGGCCGCCGTCGGCCACGACGCGCCGGCCCGCCGGGTCCAGCCGCTGGTGTCGTCCTTCCGCGTCTTCTGCGCGCCCGACCCCCAGGGCGCCCTCGACGCGTACGCCGCCGAGCGCCCGGCCCTGGCCGAAGCCCTGCGTGCCGACCCGCTCGATGCCGATCTGGCGCGCTGGCACCTGCCCCTGCACGCCGAGCTGATCCCGCTCCTGCACGAACTCGAACCCCTGTGGACGCACAACGACTGGCACGCCTCCAACCTGCTGTGGGACACGGCCGGCAGCGGGGACACCGTGTCCACCGTGCTCGACTTCAACCTCAGCGACCGGACCACGTCGGTGCACGACCTCGCGGTGGCGCTGGAACGCAACATCTTCGGCTGGCTGGACCTGCCGAGCGGCCATGTTCCGGTGCAGTACGCCCACCTGACAGCCCTGCTGGAGGGCTACGCCGCCGTCCGCCCCCTCACCGAGGCCGAAGCCGAGGCGCTGCCCGCGCTCCTGCCCCTGGTCAACGCCGAGTACGCGCTGTCGGAGATGCACTACTTCCACGAAGTGACCCGCTCCGCGGAGAACACCGCGCTGGCGCGTGCCTACTTCACCGACCACACGCGCTGGTTCACCACGGAACCCGGCCTGCTGGCCTTGCGCCACCTCAGGGACATCGCCCGAAACCTGACCAGGCACTGACGGCGTCCGCCCCCGAACAGGTGCTGGAGGTCGTCGGCCCCAGCACAGGCGTCGAGGCATCCTCGACTCACGGACCGGCCAACCCCAGCTGGACGGATGCCGCGTCGACGGTCTGCTCCAGCAGGACCGCGATGGTCATGGGCCCCACCCCGCCGGGGACCGGGGTGATCAGCCGGGCACGGGTGCGGGCGGTGTCGAAGTCGACGTCGCCGACGTTGCCCTGGTTGTATCCGGCGTCGATCACGACGGCCCCGGGCTTGACGTCCTCGCCGCGAACCAGCCGAGGCCGCCCCACGGCCGCCACGAGGACGTCCGCTTCCCGCACGGCCGCGGCCAGGTCCGTCGTGCGGGAATGGCAGTACGTGACAGTGGCGTCACGGGCGAGCAGGAGCATGCCGACGGGCTTGCCGAGGATCGCGCTGCGGCCCACCACCACCGCACGTCGGCCGACGAGATCGACGTCGTACGCGTCGAGCAGTCGCATGATCCCGCCCGGGGTGCACGACGCGAACCCGGGCCGTCCGAAGCTCATCGATCCGAAGGAACTCATCGTGACGCCGTCGACGTCCTTCTCCGGCGCGATGGCCTCGAACGCCTCCCGCTCGTCGATGTGCGAGCCCACGGGATGCTGCAACAGGATGCCGTGCACCGCGGCGTCCTGGGACAGGGACCGCAGGGTAGCCACCAGCTCAGCGGTTGTGATGGTGGCCGGCAGGCGGACGAGCCGCGAGTCGATGCCGGCCTTCGCGCAACGGGCGCGCTTCATCCGGACGTACGTCACCGACGCCGGGTCCTCGCCCACCAGCACCGTCGCGAGGCAGGGCGTCACCCCGGCACGCCGAGCGATCTCCGCCGCCCTGCCCGATGTCTCCTCGAGGATACGTCGGGCCAGTGCGGCCCCGTCCATGAGCCGGGCTGTCTGTGTCTGGGACATGGTCGCCTCCAGGCGTCGCTGACCACTCGCCCAGGCGCACGGCATCGACCCATTCGGCAGGCCGCTCCCCGGTGGTGCTCCACCTCAGCGCCAGTCACGGCCCACGCACCACCGTAGTGGACAGCTTCTGCGCGGATCATGAACGGAAGATCAAAAGACTTCGCCGCGTTGATCTCCCACCGCCGCCGCGCAGCGCGGACCTGCCGATGGGGTGACGCTCGGGTTGGCCGGAGTCGAGCGGTTCCGGCGCCGGACGGCCGTCGACCACGGCAGCGGTCTTCCAGCCACGGGCCGAGGCGTATGACTGGCTGGTTCGCAGGCTTCAGCCGCTGCGTTGTCGAGGAGATTTCGGCCGTGAAGCGGTATCAACTGCTCCGGTGGCGAGCTCCGTTGCAACCCCGTGAACGCTTCTTTAAGGCCCCGACTTCACCGGCCGGCCGCGACGCGGAACTGACTGCATGAGGCATTCACTGGAGCAGACGGCCACGCATGTTCGTTCGCCCCAGGGATGCCGGCCGACTCGCGTGGGCTGTCCCGGACCAGGCCGCTGCGACAGCGTACGGATGAAGGCCCTCCGCATCGCGTCGACGGCAAATAACCGGAATAACGCCCCTCTATTTGCACCTCGCAACACTTCGGCCAACCCTGCTCGGCCGAGAGAGCGGGGGCGATATTCACCACAAAAGGGATAGGCAGGCCTCTTTCCCCATCTCGCACCGGTCAGTCTCCCTCGTGTACGTTCCGATGGGTCACGGCGACGACTGACTTGTTTTGGCCTGCGCAGAGCCCTCCGGGAAACGGCGCACCATCGCCACAGGCATATACGGATTGGTTGGGGGAGGCGTAAAAGGCATGTCTGCACGACCCCTTGAGCGAGCCCAGAACCCCGGTGGCCGATGTACGGAGACGCCATGAGCGCCGGCCCGGCACCACATGGTCCCGGCAGGATTTTCCAGCGACCGGTCATGTGAACGTCGCTGATTTCCGGCTGCTTCCCTCTCGAATGAAGACCATCACCGATCGCGCTTCTCTCATGCCTGATTTCGCGGGCGTGTTACGCGCGTCGACTCACCATTGACGAATTCTAGGTTCGAAGGATGATGGCGAAACTCACGGGGTCCGAGGAATTGTCCCTGTCAGACATGCTGCGCGCTGCCACGGTGGCCCAGCCCGACCGGACTGCCGTCTCCTGCGGCACGGAACGGCTGACCTTTCGGCAGCTCAGTGAGCGCAGCAAGAACATGGCTCGCCACCTGCGGCAGCTCGGTGCGGTGGCGAACGAACCCGTCGGCGTCTTCATGGAACCGTCCGTCGACCTCATGGCGAGTGTCTGGGGCGTCCTGCACTCAGGCGCCGCCTATCTGCCTCTGTCGCCGGAGTACCCGGATGAACGTGTCCGCTACATGGTCGCGGACTCACAGGCGAAGGTCATCCTGACGGACGATTCCTTGGCATCCCGGCTCGCCGCGATGACACCACCGGGTACGAAGATCGTCACCGTCGCCCAGACCCGGGGCCACCTGGAGGCCGAACCGGACGCCGGTTCCACCACTGATCCCGCGCCCGCGCAGGGCCACAGCCTCGCTTACGTCATCTACACCTCGGGGAGCACGGGCAACCCCAAGGGCATCGGCATCGAACACCACAGCATCGCCGGCCAGATGCGTTGGCTCGCCGACGAACAGGGTCTGGACGAACACAGGACGGTGCTCCAGAAGACGCCCCTGAGTTTCGACGCGGCCCAGTGGGAGATCCTCGCGCCGGCCTGCGGCAGCAGCGTGGTGATGAGCGAACCGGGCGTCTACGCCGACCCCGGCGGGCTCATCGACCTGATCGCGGCGCACAGGGTCACCACCCTTCAGGGCGTGCCGACGCTGCTACAGGCGCTCGTCGACACCGGACGGCTGTCCGACTGCATCTCGCTCACCCACGTCTTCAGCGGGGGTGAGGCGCTCACCAGAAACCTGGCGACCGAGCTGCTCGACGCGTTGCCGGACGTGGCACTGGTCAACCTGTACGGCCCGAGCGAGTGCACGATCAACGCGTCGGCCCACACCGTGGACCGCGGCACCGTCCAGCACGGTCCCGACCACGTCTCCATCGGCAGGCCGGTCCGGGGCATGAGCTTCCACATCCTCGACCCCGCCCGTCGGCCCGTAGCACCCGGTGCATCGGGTGAACTCCACATCGCGGGACGCCAACTCGCCCGCGGGTACCTGAACAACCCCGAGCTGACCGCCGAACGGTTCATCACCAACCCGTTCTCCACCGATCCCGAATCCGCCCGCCTGTACCGCACCGGTGACCTGGCCAGGTGGAACGACGACGGAACGGTGCAGTTCCTCGGCCGTACCGACAGTCAGGTCAAGCTGCGCGGTTTTCGGGTCGAGCTGGACGAGATCAAGGTGTCCATCGAACAGCACGACTGGGTGAAGCGCGCCGCCGTCCTGGTCCGGGACGACACCAGGATCGGCGCCAATCTCATCGCCTTCATCGAACTCGACCCCCAGCGGGCCGCACTGATGGACCAGGGCAACCACGGCGCCCATCACCAGTCGAAGCGGAGCAGGCTTCAGCTCAAGGCGCAGCTGGCGAATCCGGGTGTTCGTCAGGACGACGGAACGGCGGTCGTCGAGCTGCCCGGACGCTCGGCGACGGCCCACCAGCGGCGCACCGTGTTCGCGCGCAAGACGTACCGGTTCTACGAAGGGGGCGAGGTCGGACGGGCCGACATCCTGGACCTGCTCGCCCGCCCCACCGGACGACCGGCCGCGCCCCGGGAGCCGGACACCCTGACGCTGTCCGAACTCGGCTCCCTGCTGCGCCACTTCGGGCAGTTCCCCAGCGGGGAGCGGCTGCTGCCCAAATACGGGTACGCCTCCCCCGGCTCGTTGTACGCCACGCAGTTGTACCTGGAGCTGTCCGGCATCGCGGGCCTCGCACCGGGTTTCTACTACCACCACCCGATCAGCCACCGGCTCACCCTGATCGGCCCGGCTCCGGTCGGGACGCCGAGGCTGCGCGTCCACTTCATCGGGCGCCGGTCGGCCATCGAACCCGTCTACCGCAACAACATCCAGGAAGTCCTCCAGTTCGAAGCCGGCCACATGGTCGGCCTCTTCGACCGGGTCCTCCCCGAGTACGGGCTGCGGATCAACGCCCGTCCGCCGGCGCCGGAGGTGAAGGACGCCCTGCGCTGCCCGGACGAGGACTACCACCTGGCCACGTACGAGGTGGAGACGGCCGCCGCCCCGGCCGTCCGCTCCCCGGTCGACCTGTATGTGCAGGCCCATCCCGGCCGCATCGCCGATCTGGACGGCGGCCAGTACCGGTACGACGGCGGCGCACTGCTGCGCGTGTCCGACGACCTGGTCCGCAAGCAGGACGTCATCGCCATCAACCAGGAGGTCTACGACCGCGCGAGTTTCGGGATCAGCATGATCGGCCGCGCGTCCGCGCCCTGGCAGCGCTACGTCGACCTCGGCCGGGAACTGCAACACCTGCAGATGAACGGCCTCGACCTGGGACTGATGTCCTCCGGCTACAGCTCGGAGACCGGCAACCCCCTGCCGTCCGCCCGGCGCATCGCGGACATCGTCGGCCTCGGCCCGGACACCGCCTCCTACTTCGCCGTCGGCGGCCGCATCAGTGCCGAGCAACGACTCAGCGAAGGCATGAAGGAGGACTCCGTCCACATGCGGGGGCCGGCCGAGATCGTCAAGGACAACCTCGCCGAATCCCTGCCTCCGTACATGGTGCCCAACCGGGTCGCCGTGCTGGACTCCTTCCCGCTCACCCCGAACGGCAAGATCGACCATCAGGCCCTGCGCGAGCTGGACAGGGCCGCCGTGGACGACACCGAGGCACCGGTCGTCCCCCCGCGCACGCCCACCGAGGAAGCCATCGCCGCGCTCTGGCGCAAGGTGCTCCGGCAGGAGCGGGTCTCGATCCGGGACAACTTCTTCGCGGCCGGGGGCCACTCGCTGACCGCGGTCGACCTGGTCGGCCGGATCAACCGGGACCTCGGCAGTTCCCTGCCGCTCCAGGTGCTGTTCGACGCGCCTACCATCGCCGAGCTGGCCAGACGCGTCGACCGTGAGCCCGCGACCGCGCTGCCCAGGCTCGTGCGGCTACGAGCGGGAGACGGCGGGCGGCCGGTCTTCTGCTGGCCCGGGCTGGGCGGCTACCCGATGAGCCTGCGGCTGCTGGCCGGCCGGCTGGAGCTCGACCGGCCGTTCCTCGGCGTCCAGGCCCACGGCATCAACGCGGGCGAGATCGCCTACCCGACGTTCGACGAGATGGTCGCCGAGGACATCGCGCTCATCCGACGGGTCCAGCCCGTCGGCCCCTACACCCTGTGGGGTTACTCGTTCGGGGCGCGGGTCGCCTTCGAGGCGGCCCATCGACTGGAACGCGCCGGAGAGCGGGTCGACGAGGTGATCCTGATCGCCCCGGGCAAGCCGCCCGTGGAGAGCCGCGGCGGGACGCCCACCGAGGCGGCGGTCAGCTTCACCGACAGCACTTTCGTCGCGATTCTCTATTCGGTGTTCGCCGGAAACCTCGACCGGTCGGCGGTCGACGCGTGTCTTGCGGCGACCCACGACGAAGAATCCTTCATCGCGTTCGTCTGCGGCCGGTTCGAGCACCTGGAGCGTGAACTGGTGCGCAGGATCGTCGGCGTGGTGCGGCAGACCTTCCTCTTCGAGTACGCGCCTCACGAACTGGCCGCGCGCAGCATCGCGGCGCCGATCACGGTGTTCCGGGCCGACCGCGACCAGAAGTCCTTCATCGACTCCGGACACCCGCTGTCACGCACGTCCCCCAGGATCAGCCAACTCACGGCCGATCACTACGAACTGCTGCGCGCCGACGGAATAGCCGAACTCGTCACCGCCCTTCAGGCCGCACGACTCCCCAGAAAGGCCATCGGAGTGCCTCACGTCAGCATCAAGCATTTCCCGAACAACCTCCAGGACGACCAGATCTCGGCACTCGTCGACGCGATCACCAGCGCGGTTCGGACCGCATTCGCGGTCGACGAAGGCGCCGTGTCGATCGCCCTCGAACCGGTGGCCCAGGACGTCTGGACCGAGCGGGTGTACATACCGGAGATCGTCGAAGGCACCGGAAACCTGGTCAAAGCCCCGAACTACTGAAACCGGCCATCGAATTCGACGGTGCCGACGGAAACCAGGACATGACGTTACGGAGGATCGCATGCGCAGGCTGATCATCAGGGCGAGGGAAGACCTCTCCGTGATCGTCGCGCGGGACCCGTCGATCCGCACCCGCGCGGAGGCGCTGCTGCATCCCGCGCTGCCCGCGCTGTGGAGCCATCGGCTGGCACATGTCCTGTACACCCGTGGGCACCGTCAACTCGCACGGATCCTGGCCTACCTGGCCCGCGCGACGACCGGCGGCATCGAGATCCATCCGGGCGCCACGCTGGGTCGGCGCGTGTTCATCGATCACGGCGCCGCGGTGGTGATCGGGGAGACGGCCGTGGTCGGCGACGATGTCACGATCTTCCATCAGGTCACGCTGGGCGCGGTCGGCTGGTGGCGGGACGGGCGCCGCGAGCCCGGTGCCCGCCGGCATCCGGTGGTCGGCGACCGGGTGGTGCTCGGCACCAACGCGATCGTGCTCGGTCCGGTCACCATCGGCGACGACGCGTTGATCGGCGCCGGTTCGCTCGTCCTGGGCGATGTGCCGCCAGGTGCCCGGGTGACGGCCCCCGCGGCCGAGGTCGTACAGCGGCTGTCGGCGGCGGACCGCGCGGAGGCCGACCAGTTGCTGCGCGCGCTGGCCACCTCCGGCTGCTGGTGACGGCCCGCCCGGTTCCGACCCCCGTTCATCGTCCGTCGTTCCCCGTTCGTCGTTCGTCGTTCCACCCGACCATGTGTCGGCACGCCATCGGAGGCATAGATGATTCACGTCGGTGTCGTGGAGAGCAACCTCTCCGGGTCCGGCTTCGAAGGCCTGCAGATCATCAAGGAACTCGACTGCCGCGTCACCTTCTTCACCCGCGACCTGGACCGGTATCTGCAAGTCCCGGGCGGGCCGGCCTACTTCGACGACTACGTCGACGAGATCGTCCACTGCGAGACGAACATCCTCGACGAGCTCCTGCCGCACGTGCACGCGGCCGGGGCCGAGCACCCCTTCGACGCGTTCCTGACCCTGGCGGAGTACGACGTGGTCGTGGCCGCCGAGGTGGCGGTCCGCCTCGGACTGCCCACGGTCAGCGTCGACGGCGTCGCGACGGCACGCAACAAGGCGTTGATGCGCCGGCGCTGCGCCGAACTCGGCGTCGCGATACCGGCGTTCCGCACCGTGCGGAATCCCGCCGAGGCCGCGGCGGCCGCGGCGGAGATCGGCCTGCCCTGTGTGGTGAAACCGGCCGACGAGACCAGCAGTGCCGACGTCCGGCTGGTGGACACCGCCGCGCAGGCCGCTGAACATGTCGCGCTGATCCAGTCCCGGGTGGAGAACACCCGCGGCCAAACCCGCTACCACGAGCTGATGGTCGAGGAGTACCTGAGCGGTCCCGAGGTCAGTGTGGAGGTGCTGGCCGACGGCGACCGGTACGAGGTGTTCGGCGTGACCGACAAGTCGGTCGTGGGCCAGGGCTACTTCGTCGAGCTGGCCCACACCTTCCCCTCCAGCCTGCCCGCGCCGGTGGTGCGCGCCTGCGGCGACCTGGCCGTGGAGGCGCTCCGCGCGGTCGGGTTCGACCTGGGCATGGCCCATGTCGAGATCAAGGTGACCGCGTCCGGGCCCAAGCTCATCGAGATCAATCCGAGGCCCGCCGGCGGCAAGATCACCTACCTCGTCGACCGCGCCCTCGGCATCCGGTCCCTGGAGCTGGTGGCCCGGCAGTATCTCGGGCAGCCGCTGCCGGCCCGGGTGCTGCCCGAGCGCCCGGTCGGCGGTGCGGCCATCCGCTATCTGACCGCGCGGCCCGGGCGAGTCGTGTCGGTCAGCGGCCGGCAGCGCGCTGCCGCCCTGCCCGGCGTCGAGGAGGTCGTCGTCAAGCCCAAACCGGGTTCCGTGGTACGGGAGTTGCGCCGCAACGGCGACCGCGCCGGTCATGTACTCGTGGTGGCCGAGACCGCCGAGCTGGCGGCGCGCACCGCGGA
Source organism: Streptomyces phaeofaciens (assembly GCF_014648915.1). GTDB lineage: Bacteria > Actinomycetota > Actinomycetes > Streptomycetales > Streptomycetaceae > Streptomyces > Streptomyces phaeofaciens. The sequence goes on from NZ_BMSA01000025.1 coordinate 115,633, forward strand.
GGCCGCCGCGCAGGAGATCGGCATCCGTACCGAGCCGGTCGTCCGTCGCCCGGTCGCGGAGTCCCTGGTCGACCTGATCGGCGGTACGCCGCTGCTCCGACTGCCGGTTCACCGCATCGTGGACGGAGTCCCGGGCGATGCCGAGGTGCTGGCGAAGCTGGAGCTGTTCAACCCCTGGTCCAGCAGCAAGGACCGGGCCGCGCTGTCGATGCTGCGCGGCGCCGAGGAGCGGGGGCTGCTCACCCCGGGCGACGGCACCGTGATCGAGGCGACCTCGGGCAACACCGGTATCTCGCTGGCCGCGCTGGCGGCGGCACGCGGGTACCGCTGCGTCATCGTGCTGCCGGACAACGCCACCCAGGAGCGGGTGGCCATGCTCCGCTCGCTCGGCGCCGAGGTCGTACGGACCCCGCACACGGGCGGCTACCAGGCGGCGGTCGACAAGGCCGGGGAACTCCACCGGCAGACCCCCGGGTCGTGGTTCTGCTGCCAGCACGACAACCCGGACAACACACGGGCGCACTACGAGACGACCGGCCCGGAGATCTGGAGCGACGCCGACGGACGGATCGACGTGTTCGTCTGCGGAGTGGGCACCGGTGGCACGCTCAGCGGCGCGGGGCGGTACCTGCGCGAGAGTCATCCCGCGGTCCGGATCGTCGCGGTGGAACCGGCGGGCTCGCCGCTGCTGTCCGGCGGCGAACCCGGCACGCACACCATTCCGGGCTTCAACGGCGGTTTCATCGCGCCCACCACGGAACGCAACCTCATCGACGAGGTCATCGCGGTGTCCGACGTGGACGCCCTGGAGACCACCCGGCGGCTCGCGCTGCGCGCCGGCCTGATGGTCGGTGTCTCGGCCGGCGCCGTCGTCCACGCGTCCGGTGTCCTGGCCGCCCGTCCGGAGTACCGGGGCCGGCGCATCGTGACCCTGCTGCCCGACACCGGCGAGCGGTATCTGAGCCTGCTCGGTAGCGAGGCCGAGTCGGTTCCGGCCGGGCCTGCCCTCAGCGGCGGTGCCCGGTGACGGCGCCCGGACCCACCGACGACCGGCCCCGCCTGCTGATGGTGATGCCCTACCGCCAGTTCGTGCGGAAAGCACGGGCCGAGGGGTTCTGGGTCGGTGCGATCTGGGACCCCCGGCTGGAGTCGCCGGAATACCTCGACGACGTGCGCGCACTGGCGGACCTGTTCGTGTCGGTCGACTTCCAGGACCCGGAGCTGCTGCGCCGCACCCTTCGCGAGGTGGCCCGCGAGCACCGCGCGACGGTGATCTACCACATCGGCAGGGAGGAGACGATGGTCACCGCCCACGAGGTGGCCGAGGAGCTGCACGCCGAGCTGAACCCGGCCGCGGCGATCCGCTTCCTCGCCGACAAGCACGCGATGCGGGACCTGCTCGCCCGGCGCGGGATCTCCCCGGTGTCCTTCGAGGCCACACCGACGCGGCGGGAGGTGCCGGAGGCGGTCGAGCGGATCGGCTACCCGGCCGTGGTCAAGCCGACCGCGCTCGCCGGCAGCCGAGGCGTGTTCCTGTGGCAGGACGCGCGGGACCGGACGGCCTGGACCGCACTCGTCGACCAGTACGGCTACGACGGCCCGTTCCTCGTCGAGGAGTACCTGCGGGGTCCCGAATACAGCGTGGAGACGCTGAGCAGAGACGGCCGGCACCAAGTCGTCGGCATCACCGAGAAGCTGCTGGGCCCCCCGCCGCTGTTCGTGGAGGTGGGGCACGTCCATCCGGCGCCGCTGCCCCAGGACCGCCGGCGGGCCGTCGAGGAACTCACCACGGAGTTCCTCACGGCATGCGGGTACCGGTTCGGCCCCGCGCACACCGAGGTGATCTGGACAGCGCGCGGCCCGCGCGTCGTCGAGTCGCAGGCCCGGCTCGGCGGTGACCGCATACCGCGACTCGTCGAGTTGGCCACCGGACTCGACATCGAGCGGGCGATCTTCGCCGCCCTGGCGGACAGGCCGGCCGAGCCCGTCGAGCCGACGGCGACCGCGATCGTGCGGTTCTTCACCTTCCCGCCCGGCCGTGTCGGCGAGATCCATGGCCTGGAGAGGGCCGCTCGGCTCGGACACGTCGACGAGCTGAGCCTCCGGCTGCGCCCGGGCGACACCGTGCCCGAGGTCCGGGACTCCAAGAGCCGCCACGGGCACGTCATCGTCCTCGGCTCCTCTCCCAAGGAGGCCCAGGCCCGGTGTGCGGAGGTGCTCGCCGCCATCGAGGTCGTCATCGACGACAGGCCCGTACGAGCGGACGGTCGCGCCGAGGCGCTCGGGACGCCCGTTTGACTTCCTCCCCCGCCTAAAGGCGGTGGATTCCAGCGGTCACCCGCTGGGCTTCCTGCTTCACCGACGACCGCCCCGTCCGGGAGGACTCCCGTTGAGGTCTTACACCGTCTCCACAGGCAGACGCCGCCAGCCCGGCGGCCAGGATGTTGCGTGCCGCGTTCACGTCACGGTCATGCACACTGCCGCAGTCACACGTCCACTCACGGACGTTCAGCGGCAGCTTCCCGCAGATCGTGCCGCACGCCCCGCACAGCTTCGAGCTGGCAAACCAGCGGTCGACCACCACGAGTTCGCGCCCGTACCAGGCGCACTTGTACTCCAGCATGGAGCGCAGTTCCGTCCAGGCCGCGTCGGAGATGGCACGCGCCAGGGTGTGGTTCTTGATCAGGTTGCGGACGGTGAGATCCTCGATCACGACCGTTTGGTTCTCACGGACGAGCCGAGTGGTGAGTTTGTGCAGAAAGTCACGGCGGCGGTCGGCGATCCGAGCGTGGACCCTGGCGACCTTCCGGCGTGCCCTTTCCCGGTTGTTAGAGCCCTTGGCCTTGCGGGACAGCTCCCGCTGAGCCTTCGCCATCCGGCCCCGGTCGCGGCGCTCGTGCCGGGGGTTGGTGATCTTCTCTCCGGTGGACAGGGTCACCAGCGAGGTGATCCCGGCGTCGATGCCGACGGCTGTGCCCGTGGCCGGGGCAGGAGCGATGGTGTCTTCGCACAGCAGGGACACGAACCAGCGCCCCGCGCTGTCGCGGGAGACGGTCACCGTGGTCGGCTCCGCCCCCTCCGGGAGTGGGCGCGACCAGCAAATCTCCAGCGGCGTCGTCATCTTCGCCAGCGTCAGGCGTCCATCACGCCACGTGAAAGCGGAGCGGGTGTACTCCGCGCTCGCGCGGGACTTCTTCCGGCTCTTGTACCGCGGATACTTGGACCGCTTGGCGAAGAAGCTCCCGAACGCCGTCTGAAGGTGGCGCAGTGCCTGCTGCAGCGGGACGGAGGACACCTCGGCGAGGAAGGCGAGTTCTTCGGTCTTCTTCCACTCGGTCAGCGCGGCGGAGGACTGGAGGTAGGAGACACGGCGCTGCTCGCCGTACCAGGCATGGGTGCGCTCCTCCAGGGCCAGGTTGTAGACCAGGCGAACACAGCCGAACGTACGCGACAGCGCCGCTGCCTGCTCGTCCGTCGGATAGAAGCGGTACTTGAACGCCCGCTTCACGTGCTGCGCCATACCTCACATCCTCTCACTTCCTGTGCAAGCGCAGGGGTACGACCGCCGGTCGACAAACGCCGAACCGCCCTGCTGGCGACTCGGCCTTCCCTGCCCTGCTCCGCAGGAGTCCGTTCCCGCCTCGGCCCGAAGGCCGGGGTATCCACGGAGGAATTCCGATGAGCGCCGTCGGTCACCAGTCCCCCCACCCCGAAGAAAGGCAGTGACCATGCAGTGGTCCAACCCGACGACCAGGAGGTCGCCATGACCACCTACGCCAGCGACGCACAGGTGGTGTTCGTCGGCTACAACGCGGCCTACCTGCGCGCGATCGACGGGAGCGTCCCCGGCGGGTCGGTCGTGGTGATCGAGGAACCCGACATCATCCGCAAGCGGGAACTGCGGGACGCGGCGGCACGCTTCGACTGCCTGGACCGGATCGTCCCGGCGAGCTACCAGCAGTCGGCCGAGGCCCTCGACCTGGCGGCCGAACTGACAGCCGCGCGCCCGGTGGCCGCCGTCGTCCCGGGTCTGGAGTACGCGGTGCCGGCCACGGCCGCGCTGGCCGAGAAGCTCGGGCTGCCGGGCGCGACCGAAACGGCCGCGCGGGCGCTGCGGGACAAGGTCCGGCTGCGCGAGGTCTCCGGCGCGGGCGGCGTCCGCAATCCGCGGTGGCGCGAGGTGCACGGCCCCGCGGACATCCTCGCGTTCGCCGGCGACGGTCCGGTGGTGGTGAAGCCGGCGAACCGGCAGGCGAGTGTCGGCGTGCAGCTGCTGGACTCGGTCGACGCCACCACCGCGGCGCGGGCGTGGGAGCGGACGTCGTCGGCGGCCGAGTACGAGCAGGTGCCCGACCGGCAGCTGGCGTGGCGCTTCCTCGCCGAGGAACGCCTGCGAGGTCCCGAGTACAGCGTGGAGGCGCTGGTACGGGAGGGCGAGATCGTCTTCGAGAACGTCACGGCCAAGACGGTCGTCCCGGGGCCGTATCCCGTCGAACTCGGTCATCTGCTGCCCGCTCCGCTCGACCGGGACACGCAGACCGCGTTCGCGACGGCCATGCGGGCGCTGGTCGCCGCGATCGGCTTCGGGACGGGCATCCTGCACGCGGAGTGGATCCTGACCGAGTCGGGCCCGACGCTGGTCGAATGCGCCGGCCGCTGCCCCGGTGACTACCTGATCGATCTCATCGACCTGGCCTACGACACACGGATCAGGCTGACTCTCATCGACCTGTTGGCCGGCCGTCCGGTCACGCTGCCCCCGTCCGCGCGGCAGACCTCGGCGATCCGGTTCCTGGCCGCCGAGCCGGGCACCGTGACAGGGGTGGCCGGGGTGGACACAGCACAGGGGTTGCCCGGCGTGCAGGTCGCGGAGGTGGATGTCGAGCCAGGCCAGGAGGTCAGGCCGTGGGCGTCCTCCTGGGACCGCGCCGGGCATGTCATCGCGACCGGGCCGGACGCGGACACCACCCGTCAACGCGTCCTGGACGCGGACGCCGCCATCCGCATCGCTACCGATTGAGGAGAACATGTCTGTTCTGTGGCAACGCGTCCGCGGATGGCGCGGGTCCATGCCCGGAGGGTCGGTCGGAGTACGGCTGGCCGTGATGGCGATGATCGACGCGGTGGGCACCGGTGCCTTCCTGGCCGTCTCCGTGCCGTTCATCACCAGGTCGGTCCACCTGTCGGAGGGCGACCTCGGTCTCGGCCTGGCCCTGTCCGCCGCCATCGCCCTGGGCACGGCCATCCCGATCGGCGTCCTGGCCGACCGGATCGGCCCGAAGAAGGTGCTGGTCGGGGTGAGCCTGTGGCGCTGCGCCTGCTTCGTCGTCTACCCGCTCGTGCAGAACCTGTGGCAGTTCCTGACCGTGGTGTGCCTGCTCGGCCTGGTCGACAAGGCCGCGGCACCGATGGAACAGGCCCTGGTCGGGCAGGCCACGGCGACCGACGACCGGGTCAGGGTGGTCGCGATCCTCCGGTCGCTGCGCAACGTCGGCTTCACCGTCGGCGCCCTCCTGGGCGCCATCGGGCTGCTGATCGACACCCGCGCGGGGTACAGCGCGATTCTGCTGGTCAACGCCGCCTCCTTCGCCGTGCTCGCGAGTCTGGCCTCCCGGCTGCCGGTGCTCAGTGCGCCGGCGAAGAGCCTGCGCCGGCGTTTCTCGGTCAGTGTGCTGCGCGACGGATCGTTCCTGTCGTTCACCGGCATCAACGCCGTGCTCACCATGCACATGACCCTGCTGAGCATCGGCATCCCGCTCTGGATCGTCGGACACACCGACGTCTCCGCAGCGCTGATCTCGCCCCTGGTGGCGGTCAACACCGTGCTCGCCGTCGCCCTGCAAGTGCGGGCCAGCCGGGGAACCGACACCATCGCCGGCGCAGCCCGGGCCCTGGTACGGGCCGGCATCTCCCTCGCGGTCTGCTGCCTGCTGCTTGTCGCGGCGCCGAAGCTGCCGGTCGTCCTGGCCGTCGGCGTGCTGCTGCTGGCCATGGTCGCGCTGACCGGCGGCGAGTTGTTCCAGTCCGCCGGTGGCTGGGGCGGCTCCTATCTGCTCGCGGTGCCCGGCCAGGAGGGCGTCTACCTCTCGGTCTTCTGGCTCGGCGTGGCCGTCCAGCAGATCGCGGCACCGGTCCTGGTCAGCCTGGTCGTCACATCCGGCACCACGGGATGGGTCGTGCTGGCGGCGCTGTTCGCCGTCTGCGGCTTCGCCGCGCCCGTCATCGGCCGATGGGCACAGGCGCAGGCGGACAGCAGACCTCGACCGGACCCGAGCCTGGCCGTGGCCCCGTAACCACCCATGCATGCCGGCCCTGTGGCCGTGTTTCGGCACAGTTGAACAACAACCAAGGAGAGACATGTCCGTTCCGCTGTATGTTCCGTCCGGCGAAGGCGAGTTCGTCAACATACGGGACACCAAGAGGACGTACCTCAAGCTCACCACGGCGGACTCCGACGGCGAGTTCGGCTTCTTCGAGCACCACATGGCTCCGGAGGCGAGCGGCGCCAGCCCGCACATCCACAAGAACTCCACCGAGATGTTCTACGTGGTGAAGGGCGAGATCGAGTTCACCATCGGCGACCGCAAGGTCGTGGGTGAGCCCGGCGCGTTCGCGTACATCCCCAAGGGCGAGCCGCACGGCTTCACGAACCGGGGCAACGAGGACGCCACTCTGCTGATCATGTTCTACCCGATCTACAACCGCGAGGACTACTTCCGCGGCCTGGGGCGTCTCACGGCCAACGGGCGCAACCCCAGCCTGGAGGAGCTGCAGGAGCACATGGCGAAGTACGACCAGTTCATGGTCTGACCCGCGCACCCGCGCACCCGCGCCGACGAACGGGGCCTGGCAGCGATTCCGCCGCCAGGCCCCGTTGCTCGTACCGTCGTCAGTCGCTCGCGCTGTCCCTGTTGCGGAAGCGCCACTGCAACTCCCGCACCTGAGCCGCGAGTTCCGGCACGGGACCCGCCACCGCGAGACCCGGGACGACGTCCTGGACGGAGAGCGGACTCAGGGGCGAGGTGACGGGCACGCCCCACTCGGCCTTCCAGTCCCGAGCCTGCTGGGACGAGCTCGCGTAGACGATGCGGCCCAGTCCGGCCCACCCGTGCGCGGCCGCACACATCGGGCAGTGCTCACCCGAGGTGTACACGGTCGCCGTCGCCCGCTCCTCGGGGCTCAGGTGGGTCGCGGCCCAGCGGGCGAGCTCGAATTCGGGGTGGCGGGTCGGGTCGCCCGTGGTGGACTCGCGGTTGCGGTCCTCGGCAAGGATCTTGCCGTCCGCGTCGACGAGTACGGATCCGAACGGCCAGTCGCCGGCCTCCACCGCCTCGGCCGCCAGCTCGATGCAGCGGCGCAGATAGGGCAGTTCGGCCTCGGCGACGGTGGTGGAGCGGTCGGTGCCGCGGGCGGTGGCGGGGTCGGTGCCGCGGGTGGTGCCGCGGGTGGTGCCGTTCTCGGGAAGGTCGTGGTCGTTGAGGGCCACTGTGACTCCGTCTCTCGGGGAAGTGTCGGCTACGGCCGGTGCGCGGCGACGGTCGCCAGTGCCTGCCACGCCGCCTCGGGCCGCAAGGTCTCGTTCGGATCGCCGTGGTAGGGATCGAGCAGCACGGTTTCGGCACCGGCTCGGCGCAACTCCTCGATGTCCTCGAGAACCTGCTCGAGGGTGCCCTCGCCGGCCCGGCGATCCGGGCCGGGCTCGACCGGCTTTTCCGTGAGCCGGAGAAAGATACGCGGCGCCAACTCCGGCACCGGCCGATCGAGCTCGGCGGAAATGTCCTTCAGCCGCTCCACGGCCTCCCTGAACCAGGGCATCGTGAACCGCAGTGGATGCCATGGAGAACCAAGACGCACGGCCCGCCGTTTTGCGGCATCGCTGTTGCCGCCGACCCAGATCGGAATCTGTCCGCAGCGATAGTCGGCGTCGTTCTCCCAAGCAGTGCGGATGATCCGCAGGTGTTCGTCGGTCAGAGCACCGCGCCGTTCGAACGGGATGCCCAGCGCCTCGAACTCTTCTCGGGCCCAGCCGACCCCGACGCCGAGGATCAGTCGCCCGCCGCTGAGTTGCTGGAGGTTGGCCGCCATGCGGGCGACCAGCAGGGGGTGCCGGTACGGCGCGATGAGAACCGTCGTACCCAGGCCGATCCTGGTCGTGATTCCGGCCAGCCAGGAGAGAGTTGTGACAGGTTCATAAAATGGAGCGGGATATTGTTTGGCGACATCCGAGGTGATCGCCACATGGTCGGAGAGCATCAACAGGTCGAAACCGAGGCCCTCCAGGGTTTTGGCCCATCGGGCCAGGTTATCCGGGTTCGCGCCCGGACCGAAGTTGGGGACATTCACACCGATCCGCATGACCCCCACACTAGCAACTACGCATCAACTGGGTGCAGTTGTCGTGCGGTTGTCGGCGAAGCTTCCGGTGAAACGAATGCACGCGAAGTGGCGGCAATTCACTTGTCCTGCACTGCACCGCAATTCCGGGAATCCGGCCGGCGTGCTGTGCGGAGGTCCAGGAGGAGAAATGCGGCCAGGACGGCCGCCGTCGCCGGGTAGAGGGCGGACGGGCCTCCGAGGGCGAGCAGGGGACCGCCCGCGAGCGAGCCGATTCCGGTACCGCCGTCGAAGGCGACGTTCCACGCGACCCCCGCCACGCCGAGACCGCCGGGGCGATCGCCGACCGCCTGCATGGCGAGCACCAGGGTGGCGCTCTGGACCGCGCCGAAGCCCGCTCCGAACAAGGCGGTACCGGACAGCAGGAGAGCCGGCTCGTGATCGGCCGCGCACGCGGCAGTGCCGAGCGTCGTGACCAGAACGGCGGGTACCAGCACCTGGCGGCCTCCGTACCGGTCGATGAGCCACCCGGCGCCGAGCCGGGAGAGCACGGTGGAAGCCTGCGTGGCGAGCAGCGCCTCGGGTGCCGCCGAGGCGGTCAGCGGCAGAAAGGTGAAGACGACGCCGTAGGCGGTGGTGGAGGCGGTCTCCACCAAAAGCGGGCCGGTCATGGGGCGCAGCGACCGCCATGTTCCGTGCAGGGTCCGCGGCCGGCCGGAGCGAGGTCCGGCCGGGCGGGCGGGCGCTCCGGCACGGGGGAAGCCGAACGAGCCGACCAGGACCAGAGCGGCCGTGCCCGCCGCCAGGGCGAAGGCGAGCGTGTACGCCTCCCGCCGGGCCAGGGCGATGCCCAGCGGAGCCCCGAGGACGCCGGCGACACCGACCACCGCGCCGTACCAGCCGATGGCTCGCCCCCGGTTGCCCGACGGGAACAGCTCGGCGGTGAAGGTGACACCGGCGACGACGAACAGGCCGAAGCCCAGCCCGCGTACCACCGCGAGGGCGGACAGGGTGGGCAGCGTGGAGGCAGCCGGCAGCGCCAGGCACGGCAGCCCGAGCAGCGCACCGCTCAGGGCGAGTGAATGCCTCCGTCCGAGGCGGGCGAAGAGCCACGGCGTGAAGGGCTGGACGACCAGGGTGGCCGCCATCAGGGTGGCGGTGAGCGCTCCGGCACCCGACGGCCCGGCGCCGGAGCGGACGGCGTACGCGGGCATGGCGGAGAGCATCAGGTTGAAGCCGGCGAAGCCACCGAACGCGGCGAGCAGTGCGCCGGCCATCGCTGCCCGCCTCCGCCCGGCGGCGGGTGCCGGGCAGCGATCGGTCGACGGTGACGACTCTGCCGGCGTGATCATCGCAGCCCGGCTGTGCGAAGGAGCCTGGTGCGCATCGAGGGCCGGTACGGGTTACGGAAGCCGTACCGCACGTCCAGGCGTGGCGGGACAGGCACGTCGCCGATGTCGTACAACCCGCCCTCCTCCCTCTTGCAGGATCGCGACGCCACGATGGGCGATGCCGCCGGACACGGGGGTTCGGCGTCTCCGTGGCGAGGACAGGGCCAGGTTCGGCCGAACTCGCTCCGGGGCCCCGGCAGGTGGCATCGGCAGGGCCCGGAGACGGCAGCGGATCAGGAGTTGTCGAGCGGCAGCCCGGGCGGGTTGACCTCGGACTTGGCGACGGCCTCGTTGGAGAGGTTCCAGGCGGCCAGCCACTTGGCGTACTGACCGTTCTCGATCAGGTGGTTGATCGCGTCGGCGACCGGCTTGGCGAGGCCGCTGTCCTTCTTGGAGGTGGCCGCGATCAGGCCCTGGAGGGAAGCGCCGGCGCCGGAGAAGGTGCCCGCGTTGGCCGTGGGCTTGTTCGTCTTCGCGGTCTGGGTGATGTGGTACGAGATACTCGGGTTGGGGCCGAAGTGGGCGTCGATTCGACCGCTGTTGAGCGCCAGGTAGACGCCGTTGTTGTCCGGGAAGTGCTTGATGGTGAGCTTCTTGCCCTCACTCTGCAGCTTTCTCTGCCATTCGATGAGGATGCGCTCCTGGTTGGTGCCCGAGCCGACCGAGACGGTCTTGCCGGCAAGGTTCTCGTAGTCGCCGTCGAACTTCCAGTTGCTGGACTTCAGCACCTCGAAGGCGAGGTTGTCCTGCCGGTAGGAGGCGAACTCGTACTTCTGCTTGCGCTCCTCGGTGTCGGTGACGTTCGAGAAGGCGACGTCCACCTTGCCGCTGTCGATGCCGATGAAGAGGTTCTCCCAGGTGAAGTTCTTGCTCTCCGGTTCGAGGCCCAGGACGGCGGCGACGAGGCGGCCGATGTCGGTCTCCGAGCCGGTGAGGGTCTTCTGGTCGTCCCCCACGTAGTCGAGCGGGGCGGAGCCGGACGGCAGTGCGCCGTGCCCGATCACCAGCTTGCCGCTCTTCCTGATGGCATCGGGCAGCTCGGCGCTGATGGACTTGACCTCGGACACCTTGAGGGTGGTCTCCTTGGCGGCACCGTTCGAGAACTGACCGATGGTCACACTCCCGGAGGCGGCGCTGTCCGTCTTGGTGACGGCGTCACTGTCACCACCGCAGGCGACGAGCCCCGTGGCGAGGGTGGCGACGGCAGTCGCCGCGGTGATGCCGCGTATCAGGCTGCGCCGGGTGAAGTGGGTAGACATGGCCGTTCCTTGTCGCTCGGGAGAAGGTGGTGGCGTGGGGGGAAATTCGTGGCTGCGCCGTGGGGTCGCAGTGGAAGGGCATGGGTCGGACGACCTTGTTCAGGACGACCTTGCACAGGACGCCGCTGATGGCGCCGGTCGAGTGCGGGTGACGCGAAGTCCTCGATGACGGCGAGGACCTCACCGTCCCTGGTCAGGCCATGGGCTGCCGCACCGGCTCCACGCCGATGACCTTGCGGTAGGCGCGGTCGCCGTAGTCGTAGTCGTCCACGGCATGGTGTCAGGTCGCCCGGCTGTCCCGGAGGGCGAAGTCACCCGTCGCCGGGGTCGCCTCCTGCCGGGCAGGTGAGGGCGACGTCAGACAGGGCGACACGTCGATGTGTCGACGCGCGCCAGGTCCACGTACAACCTGCGGTACAGCAGCACTGGGATGCTCACCCGTCATGTCTACCAGGCAAGTTCGAGGCGGATCATTGCAGGGACATGAATCTTCCGGGCCGATGGATGGAGTTGTGACGGTTCTGGGCGGAGCACCGGTGGTGGGGGTGGGCGTGAGGGGAGGAAGTGATATGACTGCATGAGCTGTTAACTTACGTGCATTTAGGGGGAGTTGATGGTGAGCGTGGGGCATATTCCGCTGGAGGGCGGCGGGAGGATCCTGTTCGAGGCGGAGTCGCTGCCGGAGGCTGCGGGGCCTGTGAAGGCCGGGCGGGTGGCGGATGCGGTGCGGGAGTTGCCTGGGACGCTTCAGGATTCCCTGGCACCTGTGCGGGAGCTGGCGCAGGCGGTGGTGGCGCAATTGCGCGAAGCCGGTCCGGCCGAGGTCGAGGTGGAGTTCGGCGTGAGTCTCTCCGCGCAGGCGGGTGCCGTCATCAGCAAGGGGGAGGCAGCGGCTCATCTGAAGGTCCGGGTGCTGTGGCAGCGCGGGACGGACTCGGGCGACGCGGCGTGAGCGGGGGAATGTGACGATGGGGGGCGGACTTCCCTCAGGGCGTGGCGCGCGCCCGGGTCGCGGCGAAGGTCCCGCAGTCGACGGTCATGCTCCGGGCTCCTGGGTGCCCTTGGCGGTTGTGCAGGTCCTGGCCGGGGACGGTCGGGTGGTCGGGGCCGGGTTCCTGGCCGGTGACGGCGTCGTCGTCACCTGTGCGCACGTCGTGCGCGCCGCCGACGGTGGTCCGGGTGGCCGTGTGGAGGTGCGTTTTCCCCATCTGCCGCAGGCGCCCGTGGCGGCGGGCACGGTGCTGACCGCCGGAGCGTGGCGGGCCCCGGAGGCGGAGGACGTGGCAGCCGTGCGGCTGGAGAGCGTGCCGTTGCCGGCTCGTCCCGCACCGTTGGGCTCGGCAGCGGGTTGCCGGGGGCACCGGGTGTTCTCGTTCGGATTTCCCGCCCAGGCCCCGGAGCGGGGGCATTTCGGCTACGGCGCCGCCGGTGATCTGCTGCCCGCGGACGGGGCGGGCACGATGTTGCAGCTGACGCAGGCCAACGACCTGACGACGGGCTTCAGCGGCGGACCGGTGGTGGACGAGGTGACCGGCCTGGTGGTGGGCATGGTCACCGCGATCACCGCCCCGGACGCGCACCACAGAGGGCTGGGCATTGCCTACGCAACTCCGGCCGAGGTGCTGCGCGAGGTGGTGCCGGGACTGGCCGAGCAGCAGGTGTTCCCGTATCGGGGTCTGGAGCCGTTCAGTGTGCGGGATGCCGCCTGGTTCCACGGCCGCGGCGCGGCGGTGGACAGTGTTCTGGAGGCGCTGCGCCGTCACCGGCTGGTGCTGCTGCTGGGCCCCTCCGGTGCGGGTAAGTCCTCCCTGGTCCAGGCCGGGGTGCTGCCCGCGTTGACCGACGGCCGGCTGCCGGGCAGCGATCGCTGGCTGCCTCTGGTGGCCCGCCCGGGCCAGGACCTGCCGGCCGGACTGGAGCACGCCGGCCTGCTCGACGCCGGGGCCGACGGCATCGGGCCGGCGGTGGAGCGCCGTCTGGCCGCCGAGCCTGACCGTGATCGTCTGGTGGTGGTCATCGACCAGTTCGAGGAGCTGCTCACCCGGCCGCCCGCCCCTGACGGCCGGCCCGACCCGCGCCCTGACGCCGTGCGCCAGCTGACGGAAGTGGCCGCACAGGCCCCGGTCAGCGTGGTCATGGTCATGCGCGACGACTTCTACCCCCGCCTGGCCGCCCTCTTCCCCCAGCTGCTGGAGGCGGCCACACCCGGACTGGTCAACATTCCCGCCGCCCTCGGTGTCGGCGAGTTGCACGACATCATCACCCGCCCGGCCCAGGATGCCGGTGCGCGTATCGAGGACGGGCTGCCCGAGCGTGTCATCGAAGACCTCCGCGCCGCGGACCCCGACCGCAACGCCCCGGCCACCCTTCTTCCTCCCCTCCAACTGGCGCTGCACCAACTGTGGGAGCGTCGAGTCGACGGCCGCCTCACTCATCAGGCCTACCAGCAGATCGGCGAGGTCACCGGCATCCTGGCCGCCTGGTGCAACAACGCCCTCGACCGACTGCCCGCCGAGCACCGGCCGACCGCACGACGCCTCCTCACCGCCCTGGTCCGTCCGGCCGACGAGGCCCACGCCATCCCGGCGACCCGCCAGCAAGTCCCTCTCGACCGGCTGCGCGCACTCGCCGCAGACCCTCAGCTCGCCGGCCACTCGGCCGACGCGGCGTTCACCGGCGTCCTGGCGGCCCTGACCCGCGACCGCATCATCATCACCGGCACCGCGTCGCGGCCGGACAGACCGGGTGAACCCATGGCGGAGCTCATCCACGACGCGCTGCTCCGCGACTGGGGAGACCTGCGGGAGTGGATCGCCCGTGACCACCGCTTTCAGACCTGGCTGCACCGCGTCACCGATCAGAACGTTCGCCACATCGCCAGCGGACTGCCCGCGGACCTGCTGGCCGGAACCGACCTCGCCGAAGGACTGGAGTGGGCCCGACAACGCCCGCTCCCCACCGACATCGCCGCGTTCCTGACCGCGAGCAGCAAGCGGGAGCAGGCCACCGTCCGCCGTACGCGGCGCCTGAACGCGGTCCTCGCCGGCATGCTCGCTCTCGCCCTGGTCGCCGCGGGCCTGGCACTCTGGCAACGTGGTCAGGCCATCGACGCCCGAGAAGCCGCTGTGGTGACACAACATCAGGCGGAATCCCGGCAGTTGGCCGCCCAGTCCCGGGCGCTGCTCAAGACCGACCCGGATCTCGCCTCGTTGCTGGCCGTGCAGGCTTACCGAATCAGCCACACCGACGAGGCTGCCGTCAGCCTCTTCGACGCCGGCGCCACCGGCCTCAAGGGCCTCTTCACCGGCGTTGCCGGCGTGGGGAAACGGGTGGCGTTCGCACCGGACGGCCGCACCCTGGCGATCGTCGCGAACCACACGGTTCGGCTCTGGGACACCGCGACCGGTGAAAGGCGCGCCGACTTCAGCGACCGGATCGACTGGGCGACCGGGGTGACGTTCTCACCGGACGGCAAGACCCTCGTCACCACCGGGGGGAACCTGCCGCAGCTGTGGAACGCGGCCACGGGCGAACAACGCGACATCCCGACCGGCCACATGGGCTTCGCGGACAGCGCCGTGTACTCGCCCGACGGCAAGGTCCTCGCCACCGTCGGCCTCTCGGACGTACGGCTGTGGGACATGCCGAGTGGCAGGAAGCGCCACACACTCAACGGCAATGACGGCTCGACGGAGACGCCGGCGTTCTCACCGGACGGCAAGACCCTCGCCACCACCGGCGAGAACGGCACGGTCACGCTCTGGGACACCGCCACCGGCAGACAACGCGACGTCCTCACGGGGCACAAGGGCCGGGTCAACTCCGTGGCGTTCTCACCGGACGGCAGGACCCTCGCCACCGCGGGCCTGGACAGCACCCTGCGCATGTGGGACCCGGCCACCGGCAGACATCTCGGCACCCTCTCCCTCGGTACGTGGGCGACCTCCGCGGTGTTCTCCCCGGACGGGCGGACCCTGGCGACCGCCGGCCGCGACGAGGTGGTGCGGCTGTGGGACACCGCCACCTACGTGGAACGCGGCACCCTCACCGGCCACGAGGGCGAGGTGGACGTGCTGGCGTTCTCCGCGGACGGGCGGACCCTCGCCAGCGCGGGCAGGGACAAGACGGTCCGGCTCTGGGACACCACCACCGGCGCGCCACGTCTCGCCTTCACCGCCTACGACGGCCACACGGTGCACTCGGCGGCATACTCCCCGGACGGCAAGAGCCTGGCCACCGCCGGCTACGACGGGGTGGTGCAGGTGTGGGACACCGCCACCGGCGTGGAACGCGGCACCCTCACCGACGAGGATCTCTCCGTGAACTCGGTGGCGTACTCCCCGAACGGAAAAACCCTGGCCACCGCCGGCAGCGACGGGGTCGTGCGGGTGTGGGACACCGCCACCGGCGAGGAACGCGACACTCTTTCCCACGAGGACCATTCCGTGAGGTCGGTGGCGTACTCACCGGACGGCGGAACCCTCGCGACCGGCGACGACGACGGCACGGTACGCCTGTGGGACACCGCCACGGGCACCGAACGCGACACCCTCACCGGCCACAAGGGGTCGGTGACGTCGGTGGTGTTCTCGCCGGACGGCAAAACCCTCGCCACGTCGGGCGAAGACGGCACAGCCCGGCTGTGGGACACCGCCACCGGCACCGAACGCCACGTCCTCAAGGGCCACGACGGCAGCGTGGAGGCGGTGGCGTTCTCCCCCGACGGCCGGACCCTCGCCGGCGCGGGGAGCGATGAGGCGGTACGACTGTGGGACGCAACCACCGGCGCCGAACGCTCCACCCTCACCGGCCACAACGGCGTGGTGAGTTCCGTGGCGTTCTCCCCGGACGGCAAGACCCTTGCCAGCACCGGTGAGGACAAGACCGTGCGGCTGTGGGACACGGCCACCGGCGCGCAGCGTTACGCCCTCCTCGGCCACAGAGGCTTTCCGAGCCTGGTGGTCTTCTCTCCGGACGGCCGGACCCTCGCCAGCGCCGGTGACGGCGGGGAGGTGCGGGTGTGGAACGTGGCACTGCCCGACGCGGACGACGACGTGCGGAAGATCTGCCAGGCCCTCGGCCGGGACTTCACACGGGCCGAACGTTCCCAGTACCTGAAGGGACTGCCGATGGACCCGGTCTGCCCGGCAGCCGCTTCACGAGGACGGTGACGCTCGGCCGGCAGAGGTCAGGTCGACTCCCGGATCACGAGTTCGTTCGGCATGATCACTGGGTCCGTGGGGCCGCCGTCGATGAGGCCGAGGAGCAGGTGGACGGCGGCGGTGGCCTGATCGGCCATCGGGCTGCGCACCGACGTGAGTGAGGGGCTGGTGTAGGAGGCGGCTTCTATGTCGTCGAAGCCGACGACGGCGACGTCTTCGGGGACTCGTCGTCCCGCCTGGTGGAGGACGCGCAGGGCGCCGATCGCCATCAGGTCGTTCGATGCGAACACGGCGTCGAGCTGGGGCTCGTCCTCGAGGAGTTGGCGCATGGCCTCGGCGCCGGAGATCCTGGTGAAGTCGCCGAGCGCCACGATGGAGCGGCGGCCGGTGTCACGCATGGCCTGGCGGTAGCCGTCGAGGCGTTCGCGTGCTTCGTACAGTTCGAGTGGTCCGGTGATGGCGGCGATCCTGCGTCGGCCCCGTTCCAGGAGATGGTGCACGGCGGTTGCCGCTCCGCCGGCGTTGTCCAGGGCCACGTAAGGGATGTCCGGTGCGTTGGTGCGGTTGAAGGAGACGACGGGCAGGTGTTGCCGGACCAGTGCGGCCGGCAGTGGGTCTGTGCCGTGCAGGGCGATGAGCAGGGCTCCGTCCACGTGGCCGCCGGCGATGTACTGCTCCACCCTGGTGCGGCTCTGGTCCGATTCGGCGAGCATGAGCACGAGGCGTTTTCCGGCGGTCTCGAGTTCTCTGCTGATGGCGCGGACCACGGTGGAGAAGAGGGGGTCGTCGGAGACCACTCCTTGAGGGGGGTCGCAGACGACGACCGCGAGGGTGTCCGTGCGGCGGGTGACGAGGTTGCGGGCCGCGCCGTTGGGCACGTAACCCAGTTCGTGGACCGCGCGCATGACGACATCTCGGATCTGTGGGGCGACCGTCGTCTCGCCGTTGATGACGCGGGAGACGCTTGATTTGGATACGCCCGCCCGGGCGGCGACTACTTCGAGAGTGGGCCGTTTCACCCTTGTTCGTCCCTCTTTTCGCCACCGGGGATCGTTTTCATGGAGCGTCTTGTCATAAGGGCGACCTCCGGCTCTGCGTCGTGGCGATGCATGCAGCGTATCCGCAGGCCTGGGCGCGTGGCTGCGCTTGCGTTCTCCTGCACCTTTGCGCCATGGCGATGCCGACGCCCTCCCCGCGCACAAGATCAGGAAGCGTTCCCTCCGAACGACAGGCTCGGCAGGGCGCCGTTTTTTCAAGGTGAACAAGGCTATTGACAGCTTCTGACAGCCCCCTCATTCTCCCTTGAGGGAGCGCTCCCCCACTCCCACTCGAGGAGTCGCCCCTGCAAACGCCGCTGCGCCGCGACGACTTGCTCATGGCCGTCACGGCCTCACCCCTGCCTCCCGCAACCTCCCGCACCCCCTGCTCCACCCTGCTCTCCGGGAACGGTCCTCACCCAGAGGTCCGCTCGTCACGGGACGAGCCCTTCACCCGGATCCGACGCTCGTGAGGAAGTGAGATGCGCAGACAACCCGCCCATCCGTACACGTTGTTAGTGGGCACTCTGGTGGTCCTGCTGGCCGCCGCCCTGAGCTTGACGGCCTCGCCGCAGCAGGCGCGGGCCGCCACGGTCACCGTCCAGGCCGAGTCCTACGCGGCCCAGTCCGGCGTCGCCGTGGAGGCGACCGCGGACTCCGGCGGCGGTCAGAACGCGGCCTATCTCGCCGACGGCGACTGGATGCGCTTCGACAACGTCGACCTCGGCGCCGCCGGCCGCCTGACGGTCTCGGCCCGCGTCGCGTCCGCCACCGGCTCGGGCACGGTGGAGTTGCGCACCGCGAGCCTGAACGGTCCACTGCTCGCGGTCGTGCAGACCTCCCCGACCGGCGGCTGGCAGAACTGGGTGACCCGCACCACCGACGTCACCAGCCACCCCACGGGCCCGCAGACGGTGTTCGCCGTGCTGCGCAGTGCGACACCGGGCGACTTCGTCAACATCAACTGGTTCTCCTTCGTCGGCGGCGGGGACAGCCCGACGGCCGGATGGATCCCCGTCGACCAGGCCCAGTGGAACGCCCAGTTGGCGCAGTTCCGTGCGATGACCCCGGCCGCGGTGCCCTCCGGCGTGGTCCGGGTCCCGGAGTTCAACGCCACCTGCGCCTACAGCCACTCCAAGCCGGACGACCCCATCGTCCTGCCGGGCCTTCCCGGCGCGTCCCACATGCACAGTTTCTTCGGCAACAAGAGCACCGACGCGTTCTCCACCACGCAGTCCCTGCTGGCCAACACGCCCACCAGCTGCACTCCTGCCAAGGACCTCTCGGCCTACTGGATCCCCACCCTGTACGAGGGCGACAGGGCCGTCGAAGCCGAGGGCATGATCGTCTACTACGGTTCCCGGCTCCCCGACCCCACGGCGACCGTGCCCTTCCCTCAGGGATTCCGCATGATCGCGGGCGACGCCAAAGCACAGGCGCCCACGCCGGCGGGATCGCCCGGCCAGTTCTGGTGCGCCGGTGAGGGCGGCGAGATCGGCCGCAGCGCCGACGGCAACTGGCCGGTCTGCGCCCCGAAGGCCCACCTCACCCACCAACTCGTCTTCCCCGACTGCTGGGACGGCAAGAACCTGGACAGTCCCGACCACAAGTCACACGTCGCGTTCACCTACGACGGCAAGTGCAGCGGCGCCTACCCGGTCGCCATCCCCAACCTCTCCTTCGTCGTCAGCTATCCGACCAGCGGCAGCACCGCGGGCTTCCGGCTGGCCTCGGGCATGGCGTCGTCGATCCACGGCGACTTCTTCAACGCCTGGGACAACGCCGCTCTCGGGCAGCGCGTGAAGGACTGCATCACCCAGAAGGCCAAGTGCAACTCCGCCGGCACGTTCTGACCCTGTGGTCGGCATGCGCCGTCGCCATGGCGCTGCTGGCTGTCGGCTGCACCTCGCAGCCGGCAGCCGGCACGTCGCCGGCAGCGGCGTTCAGCGCCACCGACACCGCGTGGATCCAGCTGATGGTGCCCATGAACGAGCGCGCGCAGCTCCTGACCGATCTGGCTCCCTCACGCGAGGGAGATCCGGCTCTGACGGCGCTGGCGGCCAAGACCGGATCGACCTTGCGCCAAGACCTGCGACGTCTGCACGCGCTGCTGGAACTCTCCGGAGTCCCTGACACCCGCCCCCACGAGGGGCACACCATGCCGGGCATGGTCAGCCTCGACACCCTCAAGAGCGCGGGCTCCGCAAGCGGCGGGGCGTTCGACCGCATCCTCGCCGACGCCCTGCGCGCCCACTTCACGCAGACCCGGATGCTCTGCGCAAGCGAGCGAACCCAGGGCAAGGCCGGGAAGGCGAAGGAACTGGCCGCGGCCATCGCGCGGAGCACGGCCGAACAGACCTCATGGCTCGACACACTCCGTCCGGCCGAGCCCGCGAGGCCGGACGGCACAACGGCGGCGACGCGGCCGTAGGAACGCAACGCCAGGCAGCGGCGGCCGAGCAGCGGTGCCGCGCGTGACCGACCGGCTCGCTGTGGACGCGGCATCGACGAGCTGCCGCGTACGTCTTCGGCTGCCGCCCCGGGCTCGCCGGGGCGGTGGCCGGAGACCTGAGCCGCTTCCGCGTCGGCCCGACGACGCGCCTCAGCCGACGAGCGAGCGGCGCCCGGCGGACCTCATCGTCGCTGTGAAGCTCTCCGGCCTTGTGACTCGCGCACCTGGTGCCGAGCCGGCCCGAGGGTTGCGCCCCTGCGCGGACGTGCTGTGGTCGAGCTTGGGTCCCGACCGCGTCGGGTACGGCTCTGACTGGCCGGCCCGCGTACTTGCTGCCGCTGAGCCGCTGCCTTGGGGGCAGACCGCCCCCATCGGGATACGCATGCCCCCGGGACGCACCCCCCTGCGCGACCACCGTCACCCTTGGCTGGGAGTGCCGGGGATGCCTCAGGCGTCCACCTCGTACCGGCCGTGCTCCAGGAAGTACCGCAACGCCTCCGGAGTGCCGTTCTCGAGGGCCTGCTCCGCCGCCGCGCGGAGCGCGCCGCTGATGGTCGGATCGGCGAGGACACGGAAGACGGCGACGCGGTCGTCCTCGAACTGGGCTGTCCGGCGGCCGGTCTCCAGGAAGTACCGCTGGTCGTCGATGGTTCCGTCCATGGCCGCCTGTGCGGCGGCGTGGACCGCCTTGCCGGTGCCGGGGTCGGCGATGATGCGCATGATCGCGACCCGGACGTCGTCGTCGGACATCTCGTCCACCGGCGGGGTCGAACCCTCCGTGCCCGCCGTCGCCGCCGGACCGGTGGTCGAGGCACCGGTCGAGCCGGCGGCGAAGGCGGGACCAGCGAGCAGGAGTGCCGGCGTCAGAGCGGCGGCCGCGACGGTCAGGGCGGCACGGGTCAGTCTCACGGGTATACCTTCCTTGCGGACGTCGAGAACAGGGGCTTCACGCGCAACGGTCGGATGACGCAGCGGCTCGGGCCGATGCTGCCGTCATCGGGAAGCAGCGGTACGCGACCCTCCCGGGCCCTTGCCTCATCCGCCGGTGCGACCATCTTCGCTTCGACCGCGCCGGAGATCATTGCCGGAACCGGGCAGTCTTCACGGGTTCGTTGTTGCCGTTCGACAGAACCCGCGACAAGCCGATCGGCATCCCGGACGTCGGCGACTGATCGCGCACCGATCAGCGAGGCTCCAGCAGGCGCGCCGCGGCCTCCCGCGCCAGGACGGCGGCGCCTGTGTCGCCGAGGCTGACGCGGGCGCAGGCCGCTCCGTCGGCCGGCGTGAGCACGGTGGCCGCGGTCTTCTCGGCGTCGGTCTCGTCCGCTGCCGCGGCGAGTTCTCCCAGGTAGCGGAGGATTTCGCGTTTGTGGTGGCGGACGTTGTGCGCGCCCCAGCGGGTGCGGAAGGCGTCGCCGCGGGTCGACAGCTCGCCGACGAGGTCGTGCAGGTCCTTGTCGTGGGGGTCGCGGCCGGCTTCGGTGCGCAGTATGGCCACGGCGACGTCGGCGGCCTGGTCCCAGTCGGGGTAGAAGCGGCGGGAGGCAGGGTCGAGGAAGGTGA
The DNA here is from genome assembly GCF_014648915.1 of Streptomyces phaeofaciens. GTDB lineage: Bacteria > Actinomycetota > Actinomycetes > Streptomycetales > Streptomycetaceae > Streptomyces > Streptomyces phaeofaciens. The sequence goes on from NZ_BMSA01000025.1 coordinate 136,831, forward strand.
AGCGGGCAAGGTTCGCCTGGTTGTGCGGTGAGGCGTAGACCTCGGCGTAGAAGGCGCGGGCCAGCCGGTTGGCGGCGAGGATGTCCATCCGGCCGTTGCGGACGAAGGCGGGTCCGGCGGTGATGGCGTCCAAGGTCCATTGCAGGCTGCGGTGCGGCCGCCACTGCCGGGTGGTGCGGCGCCGGGGGCGGGTGAGGGCGTCGGAGCCGTCGGCGGCCCGGGCCAGGTTCAGCAGGTGGGCGCGTTCGGCGTCGTCGAGGTGGAGGGCGCGGGCGACGGCTTCGAGGACGGCCGGGGAGACGCCGGCGAGGCTGCCGCGTTCGAGTTTGGCGTAGTACTCGACGCTCATGTCGGCGAGTGCGGCGACCTCGCTCCTGCGCAGGCCGGTGACGCGTCGGCGGCTGCCGGGCGGGAGTCCAGCCTGCTCCGGGGTGATCTTTGCGCGCCGCGAGGTGAGGAACTCGCGGACCTCTTCACGGTTGTCCACACCTCGACCGTACGTCCGGCACGGGGCCGTAAGGGTGTACCGCCGGTACACCTCTTGACGGTGACTCCCAGAGCGCGCCGAGAACGGGTTACCTGGATGACGTGGTGCTTCCCTCCGGCCGTGAACACGGCCGGCGGTTACGCCCGCATCCGGCTCGTAGGCGGCCCGCCGCCCGTGCCGGCCCAGCAGTTGCACCCACCCCCCGCACCAGGCGACGCCAGCACTCCCCGTTGGCGCACGCCCCGGCACGCAAAGGAACTCCTCATGCGCGGAGCAGTGATCCACGCCCCCGGCGATGTGCGCTTCGAGACGCTCGTCGACCCGAAGATCCTCCACCCGACCGACGCGATCATCCGCACAGCTGTCACCTGCGTGTGCGGCTCGGACCTGTGGCCCTACCGCGGCCTGGAACCCATCGGCGACCCGCACCCGATGGGGCACGAGTACGTCGGTGTCGTCGAGGAAGTCGGATCCGAGGTCACTTCGGTCAAGCCCGGCCAGTTCGTCGTCGGTTCGTTCGCCACCTCCGACAACACCTGTCCGAACTGCCGCAACGGCTTTCAGTCCAACTGCCTGCACCGTGAGTTCATGAGCACCTGCCAGGCCGACCATGTGCGTATCCCCAACGCCCAGGGCACCCTGGTCGCCACCGACGAGCGCCCGGACGAGGCGTTCTGGCCCGGCCTGCTGGCCGTCTCGGACGTCATGGGCACCGGTTGGTGGGCCGCCGACGCGGCCGAGGTGAAGCCCGGCTCGACCGTCGTGGTGGTCGGCGACGGAGCGGTCGGCCTGTGCGGGGTGATCGCCGCCAAGGAGATGGGCGCGGAGCGGATCATCGCCATGAGCCGACACGCCTCCCGGCAGAGACTCGCCCGGGAGTTCGGTGCCACCGAGATCGTCACCGAGCGCGGCGACGAAGGAATCGAGCGGATCAACGAGCTCACCGGCGGCATCGGCGCCGACGCGGTCCTGGAGTGCGTCGGCACCGCACAGGGCATGCAGCAGGCCCTGCGCTCGGCCCGCCCGGGCGGCACCGTCGGCTTCGTCGGCGTACCCCACGAGGTCGCCGTCGACGGGCAGGAGCTGTTCTTCTCCCACGTCGGCCTGCGCGGCGGCCCCGCCCCGGTGCGCCGCTACCTGCCCGATCTCATCGGCCGGGTCCTCGACGGCCGGATCGACCCGGGCAAGGTCTTCGACCTCACCCTGCCGCTGGAGCAGGTCGCCGAGGGCTACCGGGCGATGGACGAGCGCCGTGCCGTCAAGGCCCTCCTCACCCCCTGACCCACCCTCCCGTCGCCGGGGGCGGGCACGCTCCGCCCGGCCCCCCGGCCACCCTGTGAGGGACTCACCGCGACCACGTTCAGTACGGCAGGTCGGTGGCACAGATGGTCCCGTGCCGGCTCACCCAGTGCGGCGTCGCCGCCGTCCCCAAGTCCGCGTCAGCCTGCTGCCGGGCTCTGCGGGGCGCTCGCCAGTACGAACCCGTGGCTCCGCTCCACCTTCGCCACGTGCAGCGTGTAGCTCTGATACCACTCGGCTCGCCCGCGCTGCTGCGCCGCGCGGTGCTCGGCGTTGCCCCGCCACTGCGTGAGCGCCTCGGCGTCGCGGAAGTACGCGACGGTGATGCCCAGTCCGCCCGGAGTCTGCGCGTGATCCATCCCCAGGAACCCGGGGATGTCCTTCACCAGGTCTTCCATGCGGGCGTTGGTCTCGCTGAACCCGCTCTGGTCCGGGGTTCGCACGGCGGTGAAGACAGCCGCGTAGTAAGGGGGTTCATAGGCTTCGACGGGCACGACAGGTGCTTCGGAATGATCACTCATGACGCCAATGTAGGGCAGGGGTCGTCCACCGGTCCGGTGTCTTTCCTGAACGGGATCCATAAGGGATCCAGTTCTTGACCAAAGGCCTCGGCCGCAGGCGGCTCCCCCGAGGGCCAGAAGGGTCAGGGCGGCCCGGCTCCCGGCGCACGGTGGCCGGCCGGCCTCGTGCGGGACATGACTCGCGCCGGGAACCGTGCCACCGCCGGAGCCGACATCTTCGCTGTCGCAGTCATGTCGCCGTGCTCGACCTCCGGTCGCTCACCGCGCTGCCCGAGGGAGGCCATCCATGCCGTGTCGGTCCTCGCCATGCTCTTCCTGGTGATCGGCCTGGCGCTGTGGGCCGATTCCGGCTGCGGCGCCGACTGCCAGCCGGTGGTGACGCCCGTGTTCCCCTGACCCGTGTTCCCCTGACCCGGGTGCTCGCCCCCTTGGCGCGGGCCCCGAAGGCGGAGCCGGAGGAACCGGGCGTGATCGGGACCGATGGAAGGTAAGGGAAGGTAAATGCCTCGACAGCGCCGGGCGGTACCCGGCAAAGTGGCCGCCCGTGACGAGCAGTGAGCTGTGGACACGTGCGACCGCCGAACGCTACGACGCCGAGGAGTCCGAGACGTCCTCGGCCGCCTTTCTCGGACCGACTCTCACCTTCCTGGCCGCACTCGCCGGAGACGGGCGGGCCCTGGAGTTCGCCATCGGAACCGGACGCGTGGGTGTCCCGCTGCGGGAACGCGGCGTGCCGGTGGTGGGCATCGAACTGTCCGAGCACATGGCGGCGGTCCTGCGGCGCAAGGTCGACGAGGACACGCTCCCGGTGGCCCTCGGAGACATGGCCACCACCGTCGTACCCGGCGAGTTCACCCTGGTCTATCTCGTCTACAACACCATCACGAACCTGCTCACGCAGGACGAGCAGGTCGAGTGCTTCCGCAACGCCGCACGTCATCTGGGGCCCGGCGGCCGATTCGTGATCGAACTGGGCGTGCCACCGCTGCGGTTCCTGCCGCCCGGTCAGGTCGCGGTGCCGTTCGATGTCTCCGAGCGGCATCTCGGCTTCGACACCTTCGACCTGGTCGAGCAGATTCTCGTCTCGCACCACTTCACCCGCGACGGCGACGACGGCCGCTACCGCCGCGCCGACTCCCGGCACCGGTACGCCTGGCCGGCGGAGCTCGACCTGATGGCACGGATCGCCGGGCTCGAGCTGGAACGTCGCGTCGCGGACTGGGACGGGGCCGCGTTCACCCAGGACTCCACGAAGCACGTCTCCGTGTGGCGCAAGCCGGCCTGAGGTCGGCCTCTCCCGCCGGCCCCGTGAGCCAGGGACCGGCGGCCCTTCGGCGGTACGGACGTCAGGCCTCGTTGACTCCCTCGTACATCTCGTCGACCGATGCGGCGTAGGTCCGCTCGACCACCGGGCGTTTGATCTTCAGGCTCGGGGTGAGTTCGCCGTGCTCGATGTCCAGGTCGCGCGGGAGCAGCGTGAACTTCTTGATGGTCTGCCAGCGTTGCAGGTCGCCGTTGAGGCGTCGGACGAAGCCGTCGATCAGCTGCCGGACCTCGGGCGTGGCGACCACGTCGGCGTACGGCCTGTCCGCCAGGCCGTGCTGGGCGGCCCACGGCATGATCATGGTCTCGTCCAGAGCGATCAGGGCCGTGCAGTAGTTCCGGCCGGCGCCGATCACCAGGATGTTGCTGACGAACGGGCAGATCGCCTTGAACCCGCCTTCGACCTCGCTGGGCGCGACGTACTTGCCGCCGGAGGTCTTGAACAGGTCCTTCTTCCGGTCGGTGATCCGCAGGGAGCCGTCCTCGCCGAGTGCGCCGATGTCACCCGTGCGGAACCAGCCGTCCGCGTCCAGGGCCTCGGAGGTCTTCTCCGGAAGGTGGTGGTAGCCGTGCATGACGCCGGGGCCGCGGAGCAGGACCTCGCCGTCCTCGGCGATCCGGATGCCGCAGCCTGGCAGCGCGGTGCCGACCGTGCCGATCCGCATGTCCGCTTCGCGGTTGACGGCGACCGGGCCCGTCGTCTCGGTCAGGCCGTAGCCCTCCAGGACGGGTATGCCGACGCCGGCGAAGAAGTAGGCGATCTCCGGGGCGAGGGGGGCGCTGCCGGAGACCGCGCGGCGCAGCCGGCCGCCGAACGCTGCGCGGATCTTGGCGTAGACGAGCTTGTCGGCGAGTGCGTGCCGGAGCCTGAGGGACAGCGGTGCGCCGGCCCGACCGGTGGCGACGAGGTTCGCCTGGGTGGCACGCGCGTACGCGCGTGCCACCGCGGCGGCCCACATGAAGGTCCTGTAGGTGGCGCCGCCGTCGGCGCGGGCCTTGCCGGCGATGCCGTTGTAGACCTTCTCGAAGATCCGGGGCACAGCGGCCATGAGGGTCGGCCGGATCAGGGGCAGGTTGTGGACGATCCGGTCCACGCGGCCGTCGACGGCCATGACGTGACCGGTGTGGATCTGGCCGGAGATCAGGGCCTTGCCGAAGACGTGCGCCAGCGGCAGCCACAGGTACTGCACGTCGTCCGGACCCATGTGCACCGCCTCGGCCTGTGCCGGGCCCTGGTATGCCAGGCCGTCGTGCGACAGGCGCACTCCTTTGGGGCGGCCGGTGGTGCCGGAGGTGTAGACGAGGGTGGCGAGCCCGCTGCGGTCGAGGGCGGCGACTGCCGCCTCCACCGCGTCCGGGTGCTCGGCCAGGTGGCGGCTGCCGCGCTCTTCCAGTTCTGTCAGGGTGACGACGGTCAGCCCGGCGGTCACGGCGGCGGAGTCGGTGGCCGGGGTGTCGAAGAGGATCACGTGGGTCAGCTCGGGCAGCCGGGCCGCGGCCTTGACGGCCTTGGCGAGCTGCGCGTCGTCCTCGGCGAACAGCGCACGGCTGCCGGAGTCGGCAAGGATGAAGGCCGTCTCGTCGGTGTTGGTGGTGGGGTAGACGGTGGTGGTGGCGGCCCCGGCGCACAGGATGCCGAGGTCGGCGAGGATCCATTCGATCCGGGTGGCTGAAGAGATGGCGACCCGGTCCTCGGGGCGGATGCCGAGCGCCATCAGCCCCGCGGCGACCGCCGTGACCCGCCGCGCGGTCTGCGCCCAGGTGAGCGAGCGCCATTGCTCGGCGCCGACGTGGCCCTCGCCTGCATGGCCGGTCAGCCGGGTCAGCCGGGTCAGCTCGGTCAGCTCGGTCGGCTCGGTCGGCTCGGTCGGCTCGGTCGGCTCGGTCGGCTCGGTCGGCTCGGGATATCGGTAGGCCTCATGCTCCGGGGTGGCCTGCGCCCTGCTGAAGAACAGGTGAGGCACAGAGGGCGGACGGTTCTCGATCGAGGACTGCGCGGAACTCAACGGTGATCTCCAAAAGCGGGTGGCCGAACGCGGAGAACGCGTGGACGAGGCGGCTTCCGCCCCCTGGTCGACCAGCGACGAACCGCAGGGGACGGGCAGCCGCGTACAGCAACAGGTGCTTGCGGGAGAGAGCGGCCGATGCCGCGGGGTGGTGCGCGAGGGCGGACGGGTGATCACCTACAACGGGTGCCCTGGCCGCTAGGGCGCGTCGGTGAAGACCTCGCCGCGCTCGGCCTTCTCGACGAGAAGGGCAGGCGGGGTGAAGCGCTCACCGTACGTCTCCGCCAGTTCGCGCGCGCGGGCCGCGAAGCCGGCGACCCCGCCCTCGTACCCGTTGATGTACTGGAGGACGCCGCCGGTCCAGGCGGGGAAGCCGATGCCCATGATGGAGCCGATGTTGGCGTCGGCGACGGAGGTCAGGACGCCCTCCTCGAGGAGGCGGACGGTGTCGAGGGCCTCGGAGAACAGCATCCGCTCCTGCATGTCGCGGAAGGGGATGTCGTACCCGGGCCGGGTGAAGTGCTCGCGCAGGCCGGGCCAGAGTCTGCCGCGCCTGCCGTCCTCGCCGTACTTGTAGAAGCCGGCGCCGCCGCTGCGGCCCGGGCGGGCGAACTCGTCGACCATCCGGTCGACGACCGCGTCCGCGGGGTGTCCGGTCCACGTGCCACCGGCTTCCTCGATCGCCCGCCTGGTCTCGTCGCGGATCCTGCGGGGCAGGGTGAGGGTCAACTCGTCCATGAGGGAAAGGACTTTGGCCGGGTAGCCGGCCTGGGCGGCGGCCTGCTCGACCGAGGCGGGCTCGACGCCCTCGCCGACCATCGCCACACCTTCGCTGATGAAGTGGCCGATCACGCGGGAGGTGAAGAAGCCGCGGGAGTCGTTGACGACGATCGGCGTCTTGTCGATCCGGCGGACCAGGTCGAAGGCGCGGGCAAGGGCCTCGTCGCCGGTGCGCTCGCCCTTGATGATCTCGACCAGGGGCATCTTGTCGACGGGCGAGAAGAAGTGCAGCCCGATGAAGTCCTCCTGCCGCTCCACACCCTCGGCGAGCGCGGTGATCGGCAGCGTCGAGGTGTTGGAGCAGAGCAGGGCGCCGGGCTCGACGATGTGCTGGATCTCCTGGAACACCTTGTGCTTGAGCGCGGTGTCCTCGAAGACGGCCTCGATCACCGCGTCGCAGCCGGCCAGGTCCGCCGCATCACCCGTCGGGGTGATCAGCGCGAGCAGCGCGTCCGCCTTCTCCCGAGTGGTGCGCCCCTTGGCGACGGCCTTGGCGCAGAGCTTCTCGGAGTACGCCTTGCCCTTGGCCGCGGCCTCGGTGGAGACATCCTTGAGGACGACCTGGATCCCGGCACGGGCACAGGAGTACGCGATGCCGGCGCCCATCATGCCGGCGCCGAGGACGGCCGCCTTCCGCACCTGGCGTCGCTCGATGCCGCGGGGACGGTTGGCACCGGAGTTCACGGCCTGGAGGTCGAAGAAGAACGCCTGCATCATGTTCTTCGCCGTCTGCCCCGTGACCAGCTCGGCGAAGTACCGCGACTCGATGGCCTGTGCCGTCTCGAAGTCGACCTGGGAGCCCTCGACCGCCGCGGCCATGATGTTCCGCGGCGCCGGGTACGAGGCGCCGTTCAGCTGCTTTCTCAGGTTCGCCGGGAAGGCCGGCAGGTTGGCGGCGAACTTCGGGTCGGCCGGGGTGCCGCCCGGGATCCGGTGGCCTGGCACGTCCCAGGGCTGCCGCGACTCGGGGTGCGCGTCGATGAACGCGCGGGCCCTGGCGAGCATCTCCGCCGGCGTGGTGGCCAGTTCATGGACCAGGCCGTTCTCCAGTGCGCGCCTCGGGGTGTACCGGGTGCCCTGGAGGAGCACCTTGAGCAGGGCGTCGGCGATGCCCAGCTGCCGGACCGTACGGGTGACTCCGCCGGCGGCAGGCAGGAGGCCGAGGGTGACCTCGGGCAGGCCGATCCTGGTGCCTGGGGCGTCCAGCGCGATCCGGTGGTGGCAGGCGAGCGCGATCTCCCAGCCGCCGCCGAGTGCGGAGCCGTTGATCGCGGCGACGACCGGCTTGCCGAGCGTCTCGATCCGGCGCAGGGCCCGCTTGATGTGCATGGTGGTGTCGAAGGCGGCCCGGCCCTCGTCCGGGCGCAGCCCGCTCATGACGCCCAGGTCACCGCCGGCGAAGAACGACTTCTTCGCGGAGGTGATGACGATGCCGCGGATGCCGTCCTTCTCGGCCTCGGCACGGTCGGCGACGGCCGCGATGGAGTCGTTGAAGGCCAGGTTCATGGTGTTGGCGGACTGGCTGGGGTCGTCGAGGACGAGGGTGACGACACCGGTCTCGTCCTGTTCCCAGCGAATGGTGCTGGACTCGGTCATCAGGAGTGCTCCACAACGGGGGTTCGGACGGGACGGTCAGACGCGCTCGACGACGGTGGCGATGCCCATGCCGCCGCCCACGCAGAGGGTGGCCAGGCCGTAGCGCTTGTCCTGGCGCTCCAGTTCGTCGACGAGCGAGCCGAGGATCATCGCGCCGGTGGCGCCGAGCGGGTGCCCGAGCGCGATCGCGCCGCCGTTGACGTTGACCTTGTCCAGGGGGACGCCCATGTCGCGCGCGAAGCGCAGGACGACCGCCGCGAACGCCTCGTTGATCTCGACGAGGTCGATGTCGTCGATGGTCAGACCGGCCTTGGCGAGCGCCTTGCGGGTGGCGGGCGCGGGGCCGGTGAGCATGATGGTCGGCTCGGAACCGGAGACGGCGGCCGACACGATCCGGGCGCGCGGGGTGAGACCGTACCGCTCGCCGACCTCCCGGGAGCCGATCGCGACGAGCGAGGCGCCGTCGACGATGCCGGAGGAATTGCCGGCGTGGTGGACGTGGTCGATCTCCTCGACCCAGTGGTACTTCTGGAGCGCCACCGCGTCGAAGCCGCCGAGCTCGCCGATGTCCGCGAAGGACGGCTTGAGCTTCGCCAGCGAGTCGGCGGTGGTCCCGGGGCGCAGGTGCTCGTCGTGATCCAGGACGGTGAGCCCGGTCCGGTCCTTCACCGGGACGACCGAGCGGGCGAAACGGCCGCTCTTCCAGGCCTCCGCGGCGCGCTCCTGCGACAGTGCCGCGTACTCGTCGACGTCACGGCGGGTGAAGCCCTCGATGGTGGCGATGAGGTCCGCGCCGATGCCCTGCGGGACGAAATCGGTGGTGAGGTTCGTCATCGGGTCGCAGAACCAGGCGCCGCCGTCGGAGCCCAGCGGGACACGGGACATGGATTCGACGCCACCGGCGAGGACGAGGTCCTCCCAGCCGGAACGGACCTTCGCCGCGGCCATGTTGACCGCTTCGAGACCGGAGGCACAGAAGCGGTTCTCCTGGACGCCGGCGACGCTGTCGGGCAGTCCGGCGGAGATCGCGGCGATCCGCGCGATGTCGGAGCCCTGGTCCCCCACGGGTCCGACGACACCGAGGACGATGTCGTCGATCGCCGCCGGGTCGAGCCCGGGGTGACGGGCCTGTATCTCCCGGATGAGGCCGACGACCAGATCGATCGGCTTGGTGCCGTGCAGGGCGCCGGTGGTCTTGCCGCGTCCGCGCGGGGTGCGGATCGCGTCGTACACGTACGCTTCGGTACTCACGTCAGGCCGCCTTTCAAGGGTCCTGTGAGGGGAGGAGGGATTCAGGCGAGCAGCGAGCGGCCGATGATCTCCTTCATGATCTCGGTCGTCCCGCCGTAGATGGTCTGGATACGGCCGTCGGTGAAGGCCTTGGCGATCGGGTACTCGGTCATGTAGCCGTAGCCGCCGTGCAGTTGCAGGCAGCGGTCGGCGACGCGCTTCTGGAGCTCGGTGGCCCACCACTTGGCCATCGAGGCGTGGACCGCGTCGAGCGTCCCGTTCGTGTGCTCCTCGATGCACCGGTCGAGGAACGTCCGGGTGACGGCGCACTCGGTCGCCATCTCCGCGATCTCGAAGCGCACGTGCTGGAGCTTGGCGAGCGGCCGCCCGAACGCCTCGCGCTCCTTCACGTACGAGGTGGTGATCTCCAGCAGGCGTTCCGCGCCGGCGATGGCGGCCGTCGCGATCGTGATCCGCTCCTGGGCCAGGTTCGTCATCAGATGGATGAACGCCCCGTTGAGCTCGCCGAGCAGGTTCTCCTTGGGAACGCGGACGTCGTGGAAGAACAGCTCGGCGGTGTCCTGGGACTTCTGCCCGATCTTGTCGAGGTTGCGGCCGCGCTCGAAGCCCTCCATGCCCCGTTCGACCACGAGCAGCGACATCCCGTGCGCGCCGCCCTGCGGGGTGGTGCGGGCGACCACGATCACCAGGTCGGCGTTGATGCCGTTGGAGATGAAGGTCTTGGAGCCGTTGAGCACCCAGTGGTCGCCGCGGTCCTCGGCGGTGGTCCGGATGCCCTGGAGGTCGGATCCGGCGCCGGGTTCGGTCATGGCGATGGCGGTGACGGTCTCACCCGTGCAGAAGGCGGGCAGCCAGCGCCGCTTCTGCCGCTCGGTCGCCAGCGAGGTCAGATAGGGCCCGATCATGTCGTTGTGCAGCCCGATGGCGAAGCCCGCCGTGTACGCGCGGCCGAACTCCTCAGCCAGGACGGCGCTGTAGCGGAAGTCGCTGTTCCCGCCGCCTCCGTACGCCTCGTCGACGGCGAGACCGAGCAGGCCCTGCCGGCCGGCGGCGCGCCACACCTCGCGGGAGACGATCCCGTCCTTCTCCCACTGTTCGTAGTGGGGCAGCACCTCCTTCTCCAGGAAGGTGCGGACGGTCGCGCGGAACGCCTCGTGATCGGCGGTGTAGATCTGACGTTTCACAGGGAAGGCTCCTGGATCTCGAGGTGCGGGGAGGGAACGGCCCGGTCGTGGGCCACCGGCAGCGTGTCGGCGCCGGGCAGGGGGTACGGGGTGTGGCCCCGGAAGCGGTGCTACGACCCCGGAAGCGGTGGGCGACGGCCTGGCGCGGCTCGGGCCGGCGGCCTTGCGCGGCTCGGGCCGACCGGCGAAGTCGCGGCGGGCGGCGGCGACTTCCGCAATGCCGAGGCGGCGGGCGAACCCGCCGTTGCCGAGGTCGGCGGCGGGACCGACGCCGAGGCCGAGGCCCGCCGGGGCGGACGGCGCCGGCGCCGAGGTCGGCCAGGAGCACTGCGGCGAAGGGGCCGGGCCCGGTGCCCGCGAGTTCGACCACCCGCACCCCGGCCGGCGGGCCGGTACCGGCGGATGCCGCCCCTCCCCCACGGGCGGCCGTACGTCACTCATCGTCCGGCCGACGCAAGGAAGCGGCCGGCCTCCTCGATCGCACGGACACTCTCCATGGAGCCACCCCCGTCACAGGGAATGACCGCCCCGGAGATGTAGCAGGCCGCGGACGACGACAGGAACATCGCGAGGTCGGCGACCTCCTCCCGGGTGCCGAAACGCCCCAGCGGCACGCTCTTCACCGACCTGTCGCCGTTCGGGTCGTCGCCCGGCGAGAGCCTCGAGAGGCCCTCGGTCCCGGCGATCGGCCCCGGCGCGATCGCGTTGACCCGGATCCCCCTGCCACCCCATTCGAGGGCCAGCACCCGGGTCAGCTGGTCCACCCCGGCCTTCGCCGCGCACACATGCGCCTGGTACCGCACCGGGATCCACGCCTGCGGCGCGGTGACGTTGATGACCGAGGCGCCGGGAGCCAGGTGCTCGAGGCCGGCACGCATCACATGGAACGTGCCGTTCAGATCGATGTCCACGACGACCTTGAACCCGTTCGAGGACAGGTCGTGCGCCTCGGCAAGGAAGTTGCCGGCCGCCCCGGAAACCAGGACGTCGACGGCACCCCACTGCGAGCGCACGCCGTCGAAGACCGCTGCGACCGACTCCATGTCGCGTACGTCGGCCACGAAGCCGCGGACCGGGCCCCCGTGTGCGCCGAGCTGCTTCACCGCGGCATCGACGTTGGCCTGCTTGCGACTGGCCACCGCCACCCGGGCACCCCGTGCGGCGAAGGCCTCGGCGACGGCGAGGTTGATCCCGGTCGTTCCTCCGAAGACCACGGCCGTCCTGCCGCTGAAATCGAACTGTATGTCCATGCGCATGACTCCCTGGGCGAGCGCTCCGACGTGACCCACTCCGCCGCTCATCGGCGCGGTGCGGTGCGGTGACGGCAGATTCAATCAACCTGACAAAATAGTCAAGTGCAGGATCGCGCCGGTTGAGGCCTTGCCCAGCAGGGAAAGCGAGCCCCAAGGGGGGCGAAGGTCCGTTGTGACCAGTGCCTCATTCGACAAAATTGTCAGTCCGTTTCGCGTACGTCAGGGCCCTGACCTGGGGATGCGGCGCGCCGGCGCCCGCCGACAGCCGCACGAGGGGGGAAGCGTCCCGCGAGGGCCCCTTGAGCGATCGTGCAACTAGTTGCACAATCGGCCCGGCATGCCCGTCGAGGGCACCGCACCTCCGCCGGCTTCATGCCGTCACCGAGGCCCGACCGAGGACCGACTGAAGAGACCCGACCGACGACCCGGCCTACGACCGCCGAAGGATCCGCCGTGCCATTGCCTCCCGCCTTGTCCCGCCCTCTGACGCTCCCCGTCGTGGGCTCGCCGCTGTTCATCGCCTCGGGGCCCGACCTGGTCGTCGCCCAGTGCCGGTCCGGCGTGATCGGCTCGTTCCCCGCGCTCAACGCCCGGCCCGCGTCGCTCCTGTCCGACTGGCTGGACCGCATCACGGAGAAGAACGCCTCCTACGCGGCCGCTCACCCCGACGCCGTCGTCGCCCCGTTCGCGGTGAACCAGATCGTGCACCGCTCCAACGACCGCCTGGAGCACGACATGGAAGTGATCGTGCGGCACCGGGTGCCGCTCGTGATCACGTCACTCGGGGCACGGCCCGAGATCAACGAAGCCGTGCGCTCCTACGGCGGCATCGTTCTGCACGACGTCACCACCGACGAGTTCGCCCGCAAGGCCGTCGACAAGGGCGCCGACGGCATCATCGCCGTGGCCGCCGGTGCCGGCGGCCACGGGTACGCAGTCACCCTTCGCGCTCGTCCAGGAGATCCGGGAGTGGTTCGACGGCCCGCTGCTGATGTCCGGTGCCATCGCCCACGGCCGCGTGATCCTCGCGGCCCTTGGCCGCCGGCGCGGACCTCGCGTACGTCGGGTCGGCCTTCCTGTCGACCATCGAGGCCAACATATCGGAGGCCTACAAGCAGATGATCGTCGACAGCACCGCGAAGGACATCGTCCACAACTCTCGGAGGGCGGCGTCCGGACGATCCGGATCAACCGCCCCGCCCGGTTGAACAGCCTCGACCGGCACACCAGGACCCACCTGCTCCGCCTTCGCCGGCCTCGCCGCGGGGCCGACCCAGGCACTCGCGGCCCTCAAGGCCTCGGTGAACCTCGCATCGGAGTCGTCCCTCGATGCCGCCCTCGAACACGAGGCGACACGGATCGCGCTCACCGGAGGGACCCACGACCATCAGAACGCGCTGCTCGCCTTCCTCGGCAAGCGGCAGCCCTGCTTCGAAGGCCGATGACGCCACGGGCGGGACGGGGCCTGCCCGGCAGACCCGTTCCGCCACCCGAGCGCGGTGCCCTGCTCGTCAGCCCGGACGTCCCGCTCGTCAGCCCGCCGCCGCGCTGCCGGAGCCGCGAGGATCGGCTGTCCATCCCTCGTCCGGTGCGCCCCGGAGCCCGATCGCGGCGGCCCACAGACGGGACAGGTGGTCGACGACCGCGTCCTCGTCGTAGGCCTCGGCCAGGGTGTCGATCACATGGCCGACCTGTTCGACCATCGACCCCAGCGCGATGGCCGTCAGCCTGGGTTCCAGCCCCGGATTCGCCAGGCCCGCCTCCTGCAGTCGCCTGATGCCCTCCGTACTACGGCTGACGTAGAGCTCACGGATCTCCAGGACCATCTGGCGCAGCCCCTCGTCCGCGACCGCTCCCTGCTCCACGATCCGCACCACCTTCGCCGCCCGGTCCCAGGCGCGCAGATAACGACGGTTCGACTCCACGAGCCGGGTGTAGGGGTCGTCGGTCGTGTCCGGCGGCACCAGGCTCGACGTGAACATCTCACCGGCGACCGACCGGAGAACGCTGTGCAGCAGGTCTTCCTTCGACTCGAAGTACGTATAGAACGTCCCGTACGAAACGCCTGCCACCTGTGCCACGGCCTCGGGGGTGAAGCCCGGCCACCCCTGACGTTCCAGGATCTCCCGCCCGGCGACGATCAGCCCTTCGCGCGTACGACGACCGCGCGTGGTGGTCGGCAGCTTCGGGGCCGACTTCGTTCTGGGACGTCCCATACGAACAATCATGGCATGTCCCGAACCAGCCCCTGACGTGGCGCTCTGCCGCGACCGCTCGGGGGTGGCGCGGTGGCCGTACCCGCCGAGCCGACCGAGAGCGTGGCGGTTCACCACCGCCCGCCGCCGTCTCGCCCCCCGGAACATGGCTCCGGCCACCCGCTCGTGGTTGCCGGTTTCGGGTCACGGCCCGATGCATGCTGGTGCCCGTGACCGTGGCGCCGCACCCCGCGCGCCGCGACGGACGGGCAAGGACGCCGACCGGTGTCCCGTGACAGCTGAGGGGCACCAGGTGGCGGACGACCGACGCTCAGATCTGCCGCCTGGCACCGATGCCGGTGTTCTGGTGGACCGCCTGAAGGAGCGCATTTACGCGACCATCACGATGATCGCCGTGGTGGTGGGCCTGTCCCTCGGCGAGGTGAGTTCCCTCGGCGCCGTCGCCACGGTGCTGACGACCGCTCTGGGGCTGTGGCTCGCGGCGTTCGTCGCCGACCAGCAGGCGCACCGCACGATCCACGGCCACCTCGCCACCGGTCACGAACTGCGCCGCATGCTGTACGTCAGCAGCCCCCTGCTGTCGTGCGCCGCGGGCCCGGCCGTACTGATCGGCCTGGCAGCGCTGGACGTCCTGTCCTTGGACACCGCGCTGACCGTGGCCGCGGGCGTCAGCGTCATCTCTCTCTTCCTGTGGGGCTGTCTGGGCGGGCTGCGCATGGGAGGCGGCGCCCTGGGGGCGGTACTGGCCGGCCTCGCGGACGCCGCGATCGGTGTGGCGGTGGCCCTGGTGAAGGCGGCTGCCGGACATTGACCCGGCGGGGCCTCCACCAGCGCCCGCCACGACGTCGTCGAACCATGTAACCGTCCGGACCGCCGGCTTCGGCATGTCGGCTTCGGCCGTACGCGGCACGATGCGACGTCAGGCACCCGACGGACGGGGCGGGCGAGCCTCGTCGTGGCCCACCGGCACAGGCGCTCGGTCGGCTACCGGCGGTGAATCACCGCGGCGAGGCGTGCGCCGGCCGACGGCGCCCGACAGGTGCGGCCCACCGTGACCCGGGCGACAGCGCCTATCCGGAGCGCAGCGAAGATCCGAAGCCAGGTGGATCGGTCCCGGCGCGCATCCATCACCGTTGCCGGTTTCCGGTGCATGGTGTGCGGGCGGGTACCGATCCGATCCCCCGAGGTGCGGTTCCCTTTGCCGGGCCCCCCGGCCCGCGTATCGCCCGAGCATGTCCGCCCGTGCCGGCTCGGAGCAGCCCGACTCCTGACACCCCTGCCCGCCTGTCGGACTGGCCGCAAGCCCCCGGTGGTGCACACACCGGCAGAGGCCGCCGTCCACGGCTATGCATGGGCCACCAGAGTCCTGGCACTGGCCTCACCGTACGCCTTCACCCTCATCAACGGTGGAGGGCGGGCCAGGGCGGCGGGCTCCCAGGACACCCGGAAGCAGGCCGAAGTCCCGGTCTCCGCCCACTGATTCGCATGGAGGATCCGCTCCCCGGCGGGTACAGCGCCCCCTGTCGGGCAAGGCCGAGACGCGGGGAGGCTCGAAGCCACTCCCGCCCGGCTCGCATTCGTCTGAGAGCTCACACAGGGTGATTACGTGGTTCTCGGCGCGCAGCTCATCGAGCTCTCCCAACGCAAACGTCGTAGGCGAGGCTGCCGAGCAGGAGCCGCTGGGTTGTCGGCAGTGACCGCGGTGACGATCGCTGCGGCGGCACGGGCCGGGTCGCCGGGCTCGCTCCCGGTGTTCTCACGGAACGAGGCACGGGCGGCGCCCACCGTAGTGGCGTGGTCGGCGATCTCGCGGGCGGACAGGGTCTCGTGCGCGGAGCGGCCGGCCCACTCGATACGGAACGGCCCTGATCGGCCGACAGGACCTTGATGCCAACGGGTTCGACCTCGTGCCATAGGGCCTCGGAGAGTCCTACGACGGCCGACTTGCTGGCGTTGTCGTAGCCGACGGCCGGGAAGAAACGCAGCCGCCGATGGAGGAGAAGCTGACGATGGCGCCCCTGCGGCAGGCGCGCGTGCGGGGCAGGCCCGGCCCGAGAGCCCGGTCGGGGGCTGTGTCGACGAGGTCCTTGACGTCCTCGGGGCGGCGGGCGGTGACGACGGCCTGGTTGCGACAGGCCGGCACGGTGGCTGCCGGCTGGCGGCCGAAGCCCGTGGAACAGCCGGCGATCGGCCAAGTGGTCACTCGGCGCGCGGGAGTCGATGCCGGGGTGCGTGGCCAGGACAGCAAGAGCAGGTTCGAGGAGTTGCAGCACCCGGTAGACGTGCGACCCGAACCGATGACAAGCCGCAAATATGTTCCAGTGTGCAAGGCGTTGCCGGGGCCGGATACTGGACGGGCCGCGCCTGGGCGTCGTTTCAACCAATGGGCGATTCCGCAGTCAGACGTGTTGTCACTTCACTGAACGGGCGGAGACCCGCAAGGCAGGGGGTAGTAGTGGCGTTGCAGGGGTGGAAGAAAGTCGTAGTCATCGGCGTGGCGCTTGTGGTTGTTGTATCCACGCCATTCCTCTGGTTGCTGGACGGCCCTGAGACGGGACAGTTTGTGGGCGCCTCGGTGCAGGCGGCTGCGGGGGTCTTGGCTCTGCTGTGGGCTATTCTCCGGCGTCCCGAACACGGCCCCACAGACACCGTGAATTTCACGGGGGATGCGCAGACCGAGGACGGAGGTGCCGCCATCACGGGCATCCGGCGCCCCGGTGGGGATGGCGAGGGCGCCGCCACCGCAGAGACCACGGGCAAGTCGACGGCCAAGGGCGGCGGTAGCCGTTCGGTGAGCGGCATCGATTACAGCGAGTGAGACACCGGCCTCGTGTTTGACGGGTACCCCCTCAGCCATGGGGGCTGCCTTGCAGTGCTGGCACCATGGAGGCGCTCTGTGGGGTGTAAGTGGTTGGGGTGCAGTGCGACACAGGGCTATTTGCCACTCAAAGGGGTTCGAGCGCCGATGCGATGAGAACATGAAGATATATAGGTCCTGTCTGGTGCGGCGTGCGAGAGGAGGGTAGCCATGTCATCTTTTGCGCGGGTTGCGGTGCTGCTCACCGCATTCCTACTGGTCATCTCCGCCCCCATCATCTGGCTGCTGGCGAGTGTGAGCAGTGTCAGACTGCTCGCCGCCGGCGGACAAGCCTCCCTGGGGATCACGCTGTTGGTCTGGGCCCTGTTCAATCGTGCGTCCATGACGCAGGCGGCCCCGCTTCACCATGGAACAGGTGTTGCATCTACAGGTTCTGCCCGCGGGGGACTGCATCGAGCATCAGTGAAGTCCGAGAGCACTGAACGAGTCACGGCCACCGCAGAAGGCAGCAGTACTGTCAGCGGCATCGACTACACCTGATGGCAACAGCCGACCAGGACGAAACGTGTGCACGAAGCGGGAAAGCGACACGTGATCCCAAGAAGAAAGCGTCAGTCCAGGCCTCAGATGAACCTGGAAGCCAGGGCATCTGGCACCGCACTAGTTCCTTCAGGAGAAGGCGCGCCAACTAATTCCCTCCGTAGTGCTTCACAGCAAGGTGACACCGCTGCGGTCCGCACGGTTCTGGTGGTCGGCACAGGCGAATCAAACGCGTCCGAAGGCGCATTCTCCAACACAGGCTATGTTCACCATGTCAGCGCAAGCACGCTCAACATCATTCAGCAGAGAACTCCCCGGGAACCCGCCCCATGGCCTCACCAAGTGGGTGTCATCCCCCCGCGTGCACAAGCCTTCCAAGAGCGTCCGGAAGCAGCCCTCCTCCGCTCGGCAGTGGAGGGCGGAGGAACTGCTGTCCTTCATCAGAGCGAGCAGTCCGGAGACATTCCTGGCAAGGTACTCGCTGGCATGGGCGGTGTGGGCAAGACTCAGCTGGCCGCTGACTATGCCCGTGCAGCCTGGGACACCGGCGATCTGGACGTCCTTGTATGGATCACCGCCAGCACCCGCTTGAGCGTGGTGTCGAGCTACGCTCGAGCCGGTCGGGACCTGTGCCGGGCAGACCGCGATGATTCCGAGGAAGCGGCACGCGCCTTCGTCGCGTGGCTGACACCGAAGGCCGGAGGGCAGGCGTGCAGATGGCTTGTCGTCCTGGACGACCTGGTTGATCCTGACGACTTGCAAGGCCTATGGCCACCTGCAAGCCCACACGGCCAAACCTTGGTCACGACCCGTCGACGCGACGCTGCCCTCTTGGGTGGTGGACGTCACCTCATCAAAGTCGGCGTCTACACCGATACCGAAGCGGCCGAATATCTCCGCGCTTCCCTGGCCGACCACAACCGAAGTGAAACGACCCGGGAACTACAGGCGCTCGCCCATGATCTGGGGCACCTTCCTCTGGCCCTGGCCCAAGCCGCCGCCTACCTGGCCGACTCCGGCAAGGATACGGAAGCGTACCGTTCTCTACTGGCAGACCGGGGCACGCTGCTCGCAGACACCGTCCCGGAGCGGCTGCCCGATGGTCAGGATGATCCCTGGGCCGCGGCGTGGTCGTTGTCCGTCGACCGCGCCGACTCCATCCGGCCCGTAGGTCTTGCCCGGCCCGTGCTCAACCTTGCCGCCGTGTTGGATGCCAACGGAATTCCTCAGTGCGTACTCACCAGTCAACCTGTTCTCGACTACTTGACCGACTATCGAACCCGGCGCCATTCGAGGGCCAGGCGGTGGCTGGCGCTGCTGGTCAAGTGGTGCACTCCCGTACGGCAACTGACGACACCGGATGAGGTGATCGGCGCGCTGAGGGCCCTGCATCGCCTCAGTCTCATCGATCACGTTCGCGCTGGCGACATCGAAGAAGTGCGCGTTCATCAGCTCATTCAACGGGCAGTCCGGTCGCCCTTTGCGTCGCACGAGCTCACACGGGTTGCCCGCGTCGCTGCTGACGCCCTGTTGGCTGTGTGGCCCGAGTTCGGACGTCATGCGACCTCTGTCCAAGATCTACGTGCGAATGTGGAAACTCTTACTCATTGTGCGGATGAGGCGCTGTACCAACCCGATGCCCATGAAGTGCTCTATCGCGCCGGTAGGAGCCTTGGAGACGCCGGGCAAGTCACAGCAGCCGTGCAGCACTTCGAACGTCTGGTGGACACTACCACTCACCGATTCGGCATCGATGGACCCGACACTCTTGCCGCACGAGGCAATCTGGCTTACTGGCGAGGCCGATCCGGCAACGTGAGAGGCGCGATCGTTGCATTCGAGCAGTTGTGCATCGACCGAGCCAGGGTGCTTGGCGAATACCATCCGAACACCCTCGCTGCTCGAGGAAACCTGTCGCGCTGGACAGGGGAGGCCGGCGACGTGGCAGGCGCGGTGTCTGCCTACGAGGACTTGTTGCTGGACCAGGAGCGTGAACTTGGCCCGGATCATCCCGAAACACTGACCACCCGCCACAACCTGGCCTATTGGCGTGGGCAGTCCGGTGACATCGCCGGAGCAGTGGAGGCATGCCAGGAACTACTTGCAGACGAAGCACGAGTGTTCGGCAAGGATCATCCTGAGACTCTCTCTGCGCGAGCCAACCTTGCCCGCTGGAAGGGAGAGGCGGGAGACAGCGCCGGTGCCGCAGCCGCGTTCGAGCAACTGCTGGCTGACAGGCAACGAGTCCTGGGCAACAATCACCCGGAAACCCTGGTGACCAGGGGGGACCTTGCGCGCTGGCAAGGGGAGGCGGGAGAACTGTCGCGTGCAGTGGGCGGCTTCGAAGCGCTACTCGCCGACGCCATCAAAGTGCTGGGGGAAGACCATCCCGAAACCCTGGCAACCCGCGGCAACCTCGCCCGCTGGCAGGGAGAGAACGGAGATCCCGCTGGCGCCGCCGCTGCGACCGATAAGCTCCTGCCCGACATGACCAGAATTCTGGGCAAAGATCACCCACACACTCTCACTGCCCGACACAACTTGGCCCGCTGGCAGGGAGAAGCGGGAGACCCTGTGGGCGCCTGGAAGGCGCTTCAGCAACTTCTTGCCGATCGGCAACGGGTACTCGGTGGCAACCACCCCCAAACTCACGCTACTGCGCACAGCCTGACTGAGTGGAGACAACGCGCGAATGTACCTGACAGGTCAGACCGCGACTCCGGGGACCGTACATGACAGCTCACGCAGAGCCGGGTCGTCGACGAATGATCGCACTAGTCCCTTGAGCATGGTCGTGTGGTGGAGAACGCGGCTGGCCGTGTTCTAGACGTCATCTCAATGGGTGATGGTCAAAGAGACAGTCGCTGGCAGGCGGGTTGCGATGGTGGTTGTATGCCCTGGGGAATGACTACTGGGCACCCGCCCATCACCATGTCGAGCACGACGATGCGGAGACCTGGCCCGGTTGCCGGCCAACGGCGCCGATCCCGACGAGGTCGCCGGCCCGTTGGACGGTCCAACGGTGACGCCTCAACCCCTGCACTCAACTCCCCCGCGGGCGAGACGGTGCCCCATTCCCCGCTTGCGCAACCATCGCCGCAGGTGAGCGAGTCGTAGCCTTGTGGCCGGGCACACCCCCTGCCGTTGTTGCGGGCAGGCCAGGGCCCCGCCCGTCGCGCGGATACCCGCCGGACGAAGTTCTCGTCCCTCCAAAGACCGTCACGGTGGTCGCGTCCCCACATCGTCGTCGAACCAACGGGGTTACCGGCCCGCGCGGTTCGACACCGGGACCTCGACTCCTGGGCGGGGACGGACCGACAGCTTGCGCTCCTCGGGAATCTCACGGTCACATACGCCCGCGACACTGGTCCACCTCCGTGATGACAAGCAACCGAAAGCCGAGCGGCCCCACAGAGCCAAGCTCAGGCTCTGGCGTGCAGGTAAGCAGCCCACAGCAGAGGTGTCGTGCGCCAGTTGGAACCCGCTCGTAGGCCGTGGCCGTCACGCACCCGCCGTACGGCCTGGTGAAGTGCAAAGGGCGCCCGGGCGGGGTCCACTCCCGCGGAGTCACTCCGCAGTCCGGCGTAGGCCACCGACCTGGTCCTGCACAGGCTGTGGCCCCTCGCCGGACGCGCCCGCGTGATCACCAGCGACGTCCTCGTCGCGGTCCTCGCCGTCCTCATCGCGATGCCCTTCGCTCAGAACTCCTCCGAGCGGTTGGTCGTGGCAATGCTTGCGATGACGGCCGGACTATGTGCTGTCCCGGGCCGCCCGGCCCCGACGCATGAAGTATCGGTTCTGGACCACTCGGACAGGCAGAATCCTCACTGCCACTGCCACAGCCACAGCCGCAGCCGCAGCCGCAGCCGCAGCCGGGATCGGCATCGGAACCAGGTTCCCTGCCGTGACATCGGCCTTGATCGCATTCGGGATCAAGGCCGGGCTCGCGCTCGGCGTCATGGCCGGGATCGCGTCCGGCTGATGGGCTTCGCGCCGCTATACGGTGTTCCTGATCTGGTCGCGCGGTCGTCTGCCTTTTCGTCTCGGTGTGTTCCTGGACTGGGCGGTGGCCGCAGGGCTGCTTCGGTACAGCGGGCCCGCGTACCAGTACCGGCACCGGGAACTACAGCGATGGTTCCGCCGACACCCCCACCCCCCGAACTTGCCCTGGCGCCGCCCGTGCCGTGCCACCACAGCCCGGCTACCCGCACGGCGCGGTTGCCCGGATGATCACTCGGCAGTCGGAATCCGGGCGAGAACCACTTCCCTGGCTTCGACCAGGGCCCGGCGCAACTGTGCCGCCTGGGCGGGCCGTTCGACCGCGGGCAGCGCTGTCACGGCCTCGAGCAGGATCCGGGCGCGCCGACGGACCCCGGCGTCCTACCGGGGTTGGGGCAGGGGTTGCAAGGGTTGCGGGAACGCGAACGCCCAGGACTCAGAGAAGTGGATCAATTGTTGGGGGCTACCGAGGACTGCTCCATCAACACCACGTGGCCTCAGGTCAGAGCCGGGCTCGTCGTCAAGAGCGGCTGAGCCGAGGGGAGAGCGCGATCAGCGTAACCATCGGCGGACTTCCCATGGCTCGTGCCCTTGCCGCCTGCCGGGGTGGTGTCAATGACGCCGGCAGACCTGGATTGCCACGCAGCCGACCATCATGGTCGCAAGGCCTCGACGATCTGGCCTGCTTACTCGCCAGACGGAGTCATGCCTGGCGACCCAGCCACCAGGCGCGACCACGAGCCGGCCGTGACAGGAGACAACTGCGACTGAACACTTCGGCCGGTCACCCTGAGCACCGAAGCCGGTAGCTCCGAGCCAAAATGCCGAGGGCTTCATCGGTCGCTGGGAGTAGGTCCTGCGCCTCATGCGGGCCTCGCACCTGCTTGGCTAGGGTCGTCCGCATGGAGACCACGGGAATCGTTCGTCGCCGGACGGCGGAGCGTATGCGCGACGCGTGGGAGCGGCTCGGTAACGAACGGGATGTGTGGGTGTCGACGGCTCACCCCGATCACGGGCCGCACCAGGTGCCGCTGTGGTTCTTGTGGGACGGGCGAGCGGTGTGGATGTGCACCAGCGCCGCTTCCGTGACTGCGCGGAACGTCCGCGAGGAGCCGCGCGTGTGCCTGGCGCTGCCGGACACCTTCGACGTGGTGCTTCTCCAGGGGGAGGCGGAGTGTTTCCCGGACCGGGAGGTGCCCGCAGACGCAGCGGAGGCGTTCGCCGACAAGTTCGGGTGGGACCCTCGCGTGGAAGAGGGTTCCTTTCTGTATGTACGCGTGGTCCCGAGGACTGTGCGCGCTTGGCGCGGCGAGCCGGAACTACGCGGCAGAGTCATCATGCGTGACGGGATGTGGCTGGGATGACGACCGTCCCTCGCCGGCGCGCCTCTGTCGGATCACGGTCGACAGGTGTGGTGGTCCGCTGGAAATTTCCTCATGGCGGAACGCGCCGACCGCTCGGCAGGGGCGGGATCAGGGCGCGGTGAACAGGGTCGGGAAGCGGGGCGCGAGCCAGGGTTTGCGTCCCCAGGCGAGGACCTGTCCCTGCCCGATGGCCCGCCAGGGATTGCGACGGCCCAGCGCGATGAGGAGGAAGGTCACGGGTTCGATCAGGATGGTGCAGTCCGGACGTTCCATCGGGGTCGGGGACACGTGTACGGCGCCGTCGCCCAGGCTGACGCCGAACGCCGTGCCGCCCCGGAGGCGAATGGCGTAGTGGACGGCCAGATCCGCGATCGCGGCCGTGTCGACGACCCGGGGCATGGCCGAGAGCATGAACGGCATGCACAGCCCGACCCGGTCGCGGTCGATCATGTGCGGGCGCTTCAGTGCGCGCGCGAGGTCGAAGCCGTGGCCCAGCATGTGCGTCAGCAGGTAGGACGCGAGAACGTGCCGGTCCATGGGACCGAGCGGCGTGACGAGTGTCGGGCCGTCGGCGCTCTCGTCCGCCGCGACCCGTTCTGTGGCGTCGAGGAATGCGTCGGCCTGTTCGGTGATCATCGACGCCAGCGGCTGCGCGCCACGCTCCCCGAACGTGGCGAGGGACTGTTCGTTGGCAGCGGCGAGACTCTGCGGCGTGCCGTCGCCGTAGGGGCGTTCGTGCCCGGCCGCGAGGTCGGCCATCAGCTCGTTGGCCAGTGCCAGATGGGCGGCCGCCTCGCCGACCGTCCACTCCGAGTCCGGTACGGGAACGGTCGTGTCGGAGGCGCTGTTCAGCAGCGTGGCGATGTCACCGGCAGTCCCACGTATCGCTCGTACGAGCCCTTCGGGCAGAGGCCCGCGAATGTCCTGCTGCGCCGTAGGCCGCATGCTGCCTGTTCCCTCCCGCCGGCCGCGTCCCTCGCGTGTCCGGCGCGCCGAACCCAATCAGAATCGAGCGCGCGCGACAAGCCCTGGCGCGACGCGCACGGTGTGGTGTCGATCGCGCCGCCTGCGAGAACGCCGTGTTCCCGCAGGCGATGCGCGGCCCATCCGTGGTCCGCGGGCTGGGGTCGCCTCCGTCAGTCCCTGGCCAGCAGGTGGGCAGGGGCCACGCGGTGCAGCGCACGGATGCAGAGGGAGAGCACTCCGCAGACGAGGGCGACGCCGGCCAGGGTCGCCAGGAGCGCGGCACTCGTCATCGTCAAAAGCCGTCCATGCCACAGCCCTTGGCCCACCGCGAGGACCGTGCCGAACCCCACGAAGGCGCCGGTGAGGCCGCCGAGGAGGGCGAGCCCGGCCCCTTCGTACAGGGCGAGGCGGCCGAGTTCGCGTTTCGACCAGCCGGAGGCGCTCAGGACGGCGAGGTCGGCGGCCCGCTCGCGCTGGGAGAGGACCAGGACGTCCACGGCGCCGGCCGCGCCGAGCAGCAGCGACAGGGCGACGCTGAGGTAGTCGGCGGTACGGGCCTGGGCGACGACGGCGTTGCCGAGCAGCGAGCCCGCCACCTCGCCGCGGAAGGCGAGGGTGAGGGAGAGCAGCACGGTGAACGCGGCCACACCGAGCGCGAGCCCGGCCGCGCCGAGCACGGTTCGGCCGGGGGTGCGCAGCAGGTTGTTCAGCGCGAGACCGACGACGGTGCGCACGGTGGCCGTGCGGCGAGTGCCGGTCACCGGGGGCGTGACCGCGTCCAGTGGCTGCACCCGCGTCGCCCGCCACGCGGGCAGCGCACCGGCGGCCGTCGCGAGCAGCAGGGCGACGGGCAGGACGAGGGACGCCTTCGCCGCCGAGGTGGGCAGGCCGAGCAGGGCGCCCAGGCCATAGGCGAGCAGGGCGCCGAGGGTACCCGCGGCGAGTCCGATCAACGCCAGTTCGCCGAGGATGAGGCGCAGGATCTCGGACGCGCTCCAGCCGACGCAGCGCAGGGTGCCGATCTCGGTGCGGCGCGCGCGTACGGAGGCCAGCGCGGCCTGGGCGAGGAAGAGTGCGCAGACCACCAGGACCAGGCCGAAGAGCACGGCGCTCTTGGTGTCGACGGCCCGCAGGATCCTCAGGGCGACGCCCTTGGCGACCCAGTACTCGGTGACCTTGACGTTCCGCGGCAGGGCGACGGTCTGCGGGGCGGGTGAGCTGCCGACCGTGACGTCGACCTGGAGCTTCGGGTAGGCGGCGCGGATCTGTCCGGCGACCGCGTTGACCCGGGCCCGGGAGGCGGTGTCGACCCCGGTCACTCCGGCCACCCGGATCCGGACGGCGCTGACGGGTGCCTTCTCCTGAGCGGTGGGCTTTCTCCGGCTGTGGGTGAGGACGGAGACCGAGTCGAGGGTGGTGAGGAGGGTGGGTGGCGGGCTGAGATAGCCGCCGAGGTTGCGGTCGGGGCGCAGCGGCCGGTCGCCGAGCGCGTCGCGGGAGGTCTGGTCGGCGCCGGTGACCTGGGGGGAACGGTAGGTCTCCAGGGGGACTTGAGACAGGGTGGAGAAGCCGCGCAGGTCGTCGGTGTCGTACCGGCCGACGATGTTCAGGACGGGCGTGGCGCCGCGGCCGGCGTCTTCGCGCTCGCAGAACTGGGTGTTCATGCACGTCGTGGAGGCATGGGCGGTGACGTCGCGGTACTGGGTGCCCTGGTTCTCCTCGGGGACGTACGGCACCAGGTCGTCGTCCCAGTTGGTCTTCCACAGGCCGTCCGGCTGGGCGGGGAGGGTCCGGGCGACGAGGCCGTCTCCGCTGTCCTCGTAGCCGACGGGACCGACGGTCCAGTACACGGGGACCTCGAGGTCGCCGGCGCCGGCGATGGTGCGGAAGCCCGCGCCGAGGTCGGCGGCCGCCCCGCCGATGTCCGTGCCGTTGAGGGCGTTGACGAAGTCGTGCGCCTGGGGACTGCTCAGCTTCGCGGCGAGGCCGCCGGGATCACCGACGTCGAGCCGTTCCACCGTGGCTTTCATCGTGCCGGCGGTGAGTGCGCGGCTGCTGAGCAACACCGGGATCTGCCAGTCGTGCTGGCGTTCGGATTCCACGGGGTTCAGGTCGAAGGCGTCGGGCCCCCAGAACGGCTTGTCCCCGGCGGTGAGCATACGGCCGGAGGTGACCGCGGAACCCAGGCCGACCAGATCGTTCTCCGCGACCGGGTCGATCGCCGAGAGCAGCACCGGGAAGGCGACCGGCACCTGGGCGGTGGCCTTGCCGTCGCCCGGTACGCAGGTCATGTGCGAGCGGGCGTCGGGGGTGAACGCCGTCTTCGGGGTCCGGTTCCACTGGAAGAGGGGCTGGGGCAGGCGCTCTCCGAGGCTGTCGAACGTGTCTCCGCGCTTGTCCTCGTTGTAGAACCAGCAGACCGCGTACGTGTCGTCGCCCGCGATCTCGTGCTGGAGGTCCGGCCAGGTGTTGTCCTCCTCGTTCCACTCCTTGTAGGTGACGATCGGGTTGCGGGTCAGGTAGATGTACTGGTCGGCGACCGGGTAGGTGCCGAGCCCCGCCTTCAACGTCGGGGTGAGACGCAGGAGTTGGGCGGGGGCGTCACTGTCGCGGAAGGCGGAGACGTCGACGGGCACCGTGCTCTGCACCATGAGGTAGCCGACGTTGGCGACCGGTGCGGCGGTCTCCACGCCCGCGAGGTTCTTGATCCGCTCGTACTGGGCGAGGGTGATGCCGCCGAAGATCCCGGACAGGAAGTTGGCCTCGACCAGGCCGCGGTCGCGTTCCACGGCGGTGCCGGTGCCGGGTGGGCGGACGAGGATGTCGTAGGCGGAACGGGAGGTGTTCTCGACCAGGCCGGTGGTGTGGGCCTGGCTGGTGGTGACCGTCGAGGTGAGCAGGGTGAAACTGGTGGCGGCGACCAGGATGCCGGCGGCGAGGCCGAGGGCGCGGGAACGGCGGCGCCACAGTTGCGAGAGGATCATGCCGATCACGGGCGCAGGCCTCCGAGACGGTCGAACACGTCGGTCGCGGGGGTCAGTTGTTCGTCGGCGACGACACGGCCGTCACGCAGCCGTACGATCCGGTCGCAGCTCACGGCGACCTCGGGGTCGTGCGTGGTGACCAGCAGCGTCATTCCGTAGCGCTCCCTGAGCGAGAGCAGCAGGTCGATGATCTCCCGGCCGGTCGCGCTGTCCAGGTTGCCGGTCGGCTCGTCCGCGAGGAGCAGGCCCGGCCGGTTGACCAGTGCGCGGGAGATGGCGACGCGCTGCTGCTGGCCGCCGGAGAGTTCGGAGGGCAGTGCGTCGGCGCGGGCCGCGAGACCCACCGCCTCCAGCAGTTCCATGGCCCTGGCCCTGCGGTCGAAGTCCACCCGGCGGGGCAGCACCGGCGCGAGCACGTTGTCCAGCACCGTGAGCGCGGGCAGCAGGTGAAAGCGCTGGAAGACGAATCCGATACGGCGCCGGTGCGCGTCCAGCCGGCGGGGTGCCAGCTCCTCTCCGTCGACTTCGACGGTTCCCTCGTCGGGCCGGTCCATGCCGCCGATGAGGTGCAGCACGGTGGACTTCCCGGAACCCGAGGGGCCGGTGACCGCGACCGCCTCGCCGTCGTCGATCGTCAGATCGACGGCGTCCAGGGCGACCAGCCCCGGATATCGGCGGGTCACACCCGTCAACCTCACGCCCACTGATCACTCCTCCTGCATTGCGACAATGCAGCGGTACATTGTCACAATCCAGGAGGTGTGTAAATTGCCGCTGCACCACGCCGTGCTCGCCCTGCTGACCGAGGGCGAGAGTCACGGCTACGAGCTCAAGGGCCGCTTCGAGGAAGCCATCGGTCCACAGTGGGGCGGCCTCAACATCGGCCACCTGTACCAGATCCTGGACCGGCTGGTCCGCGACGGTTGCGTGACCCGGTCCCAGGTGGCCCAGCCGGACCGGCCGGACAAGACGCTCTACCGGCTCACCTCCGCCGGGCAGGAGGAGGTGCGGCAGTGGGCGACCAGCGCGTGGGTACGCACGGGCGGGTTCCGCGACGAACTGTTCCTGAAGCTGTTCGGCGCCTCCGTGCTCGGCTCCGACGCCCTGGAGGACTTCGTCACGGCGCAGCGCACGACCTATCTCTCCGAACTCGCCGGACTGTCACGGCTACGGCGCACCCACACCGCGGATCCGCTGGTCTGCCTCCTGCTCGACGCGGCCATCGCCCACACCAAGGCCGACCTGGGCCTCGTCGAGGGTGCCGTCGAACGGCTCGCGCCGCTCACCGAGCCGAAGCCGGGAGCGTCGGGCCGCGAGGTTCCCCTCGAACATCCTGAACGACTCCCGGAGCAAGCACCGCGCGAACAGAGCGGCTGACGGCATCCGGATGCCGTCGGAGCGTGCCGGCCGAGCCCCATGGCCGGCGTCACGGGACGGATCGGGGCACCGCGACACCGACGGACGCCTCGCCGGCGACCCCCCTTCTGGGCATGAAGCGGCGTCCGTTCCGGCGGCGTGCGGGCCGAGAAACAGTTCCTAGCCGCGTCGGGTGATGCGGAAGTCGAACCCGAGGGTCCCGGGATCGAGGGCCGTCGCGCCGCCGTCGACGGTGAGGACCGAACCGTTGACGTACGACGCCGCCGGGGACAGCAACCAGTCGATCACCTCGGCGACTTCACGCGGTTCGCCCGGCCGGCCCATGGGCACGAGCGCGGTCGCCGCTTCGTAGGCGGCATCGACACCACCCTCAAGGCCCGCTTCCTCCACGAAACGCGTCATACGCCGGTCGGCCATCTCGGTGCGTACCCAGCCGGGGCACACGACGTTGGCCCGCACGCCCTGACGCCCGTAGTCGACGGCGACGGAGCGGCAGAGCTGGAGCAGGGCCGCCTTGGAAGTGGCGTACGGGGCATTGCTCGTGCCGTTGCGCAGCGCGGACACCGAAGCCACACCGACCACGGCCCCGCCCGCCTCCAACAGGTGCGGGAGAGCCGCCCGCAGCAGCATCAACGGGCCGGTGAGGTTGGTGCGCATCACCTCGTCCCAGTCCTCCAACGACAGGTCGCCCACGGCTCCACCGCGCCCGATGCCCGCGTTGAGCACCAGTCCGTCGAGTCGTCCATGGGCGGACAGCGCCGCCCGGACGAGACCGTCGGCCGCCTCGGGGTCCCCCACGTCGGACGGATGGGCCAGTACCCCGGTCTCGGCTTCGAGGCGCCGCAGGGGCTCGCCCCGCCGGCCGGACACGACCACGTGGTGGCCGCCCTCGCTCAGCAGCCGGGCCGTCGCCTCCCCGATCCCCGAACCTCCACCGGTCACGATGACCACTCGCTTGTCCATCACCGCTGTTCAGCACCCTCCTCCGGGATCACGAAGCACAACCGAGCCTAGATCCCGGCGAACCGTCCCCGACGACTTCGAGACAGGGCATGTTTCTTCCGCGGCCGTCTCGGGGCCGGCTCCGTGGCTGGTCAGCGGGTCAGGAGCAGCCAGGACAGCGAGCGTGCGCGCCCGCTCGCCGTGCCGGGACCCGTCGCCCTCCCTTTCCGGACCGCTCAACGGGCGGCTGGAAAAGGCTCGTTGACGCAGGTGTCGGCGGTACCGCTCAGACCGCCCGCAGGGCTCCGGGGCGGCGGCCGGTGAGGCGGTCGAGTACGGCGGCGCTCGCGTCGTCGGCCGGCAGGTGGACGACGAGCTGCTGGTCGTCGTCGGTGGGCAGGTCGAGCGTTTCGTACGCCAGCCGCATCTCCCCCGCCTCCGGGTGGACCATGCGCACCACCCCGTTCGCCCGCGGCAGCCCCGGCAGCGTCCGCAGCCGGCCGGCGAACGGTTCCCCGGAGGACACCGTCAACTCGTCCATCAGAGCGCCGACATGAACGTCGGCCTGCCCCGGCCCCTGCTTGAGGGCCGCGACCTGCTCGTCGGCGACCGTGTTCCAGTCCGGGTAGACCGAGCGTGCCCGCGGGTCGGTGAAGACGAAGCGGGCGAGGCTGGGCCGGGCGCCGTCCAGCAGGCCGAGCGGTTCGGCGAGCCGACGGTATCCGTCCGTGCAGGCCAGGATCTCGCTCAGCCGGTTCACCAGTACCGCGGGCGCCGGTTCCAGCCCCTCCAGCAGGGCCCGCACCGTGGGCCTGACCGACCTGTTCGGCCCCGCCCCGCCCCTGCAACTGAAGCCGGGGTCGGCACCCTTGACGAGCCGGTGCAGATGGACCCGTTCACCGGGGCTGAGCAGCAGCGCGTCCGCGAGGGCCGCCAGCACTTGCGCCGAGGGCCTGCGGTCCCGCCCCTGCTCCAGCCTGGTGACGTACTCGACGCTCACCCCGGCGAGCGTCGCCAGTTCCGCGCGGCGCAGTCCCGGCGTACGGCGGCGCGGCCCTGTGGGGAGTCCCACCTCGGCCGGTGTGACGGCTTCCCGGCGCAGCCGCAGGAAGAGGCCGAGCTCGTTGTCGCTCATTCCACGAACCTAACACCGGCCTCCTCGGCAATCGTGGCCCTGCCGCTACCACCCTCCGCCCGGCCTCCCTCGTCCGCGGCCCGTCCGGCACCGTGAAGCTCACGCCCCGGCCTTGGGGCAGCACCGATCCCTCCGTAGGAGAAGGCACAACCATGTCCAACGCACGACTGAATCTCGTAGTGATCGTCGGCAGTGTCCGGGAGGGCCGCTTCGGCCCGGTGGTGGCCGACTGGTTCGTCGAACAGGCCAAGCGGCACGACGAGTTCACGATCGACCTGATCGATCTGGCGGACGTCGACCTCCCGCTCGCGCTGCCGTCCACACCGCCGGCCCTGCAGCCCGACCTACCGCGCCCCGAGGGCATGGCCGAACTGACCCGGCGGCTCGACGCCGCCGACGCGGTTGTCATCGTGACGCCCGACTACAACCGCAGCTTCCCGGCATCCCTCAAGGCTGCCATCGACTGGCACTACACCCAGTGGAACGCCAAGCCGATCGGCTTCGTCGGCTACAGCGGCCTCAGCGGTGGTCTGCTGGCGATCGAGCAACTGCGCCAGGTCTTCAACGAGTTGCACGCCCACACCGTGCGCGACTATGTCGCCTTCCCCAGCTACTACCTCCTCTTCTCCCCCGACGGCACGCTCCGGGACCCGCACGGCCCCGAGGAAGCCGCCGGAGCCATGCTCGATCAGCTGCTCTGGTGGGGCTCGGTCCTCCACGACGCCCGCCGCGACCGCCCGCAGCTCGCGGACCGGTAGCCCTCCTCGGCAGCCCGCTCCCGTCCCGGTTCGGGCCGACACCGGTCTCCTGATGAAGGGTGTCCGCGCGGCCGGGGCCCCGCGCCCCGCCCGGAGTCGCAGGTCGCAGGTCGCCGTCTATCGTCCGCTATGCAAGGAACGGCCACAGGTAGGCCACTGCCGCGACGCAACCCGTGGCCGATCCAACCATCCAGTACAAGGAAAAAGCATTGAGCGGCACCTTGTCCCAGGGTTTCTGTTCCTGTTCCGCAATGTCGGCAGCGACCTTTTTCGCGACCGGCACCAGCATCACGATGAACATCACCAGGACACCACTGTAGATAAACAGGGTGTGCGAGACGGAATAGCCCTTTATCGCGGCGTTGGGCAACAGAAATATCCAGCCGGCCAGCGGGGCGACAAACATGCTCCGCCTTGCCTTCGGCGTCGGCATGCACCAGTGCATCGCACCCATGTAGACGACGGTGACGCCGGCCGCGATCGACCACCAGCCTTCTGTGGTCAGATGGGCAGACATGATCGCAGCTCCTCCTCAGGCGAAACACGACGTGATCTTCTGATATGCATGAGCTTGGCGGCGCATCACGAACTCCCCAGGCCGCTGCCATCTCGAGTCGACGCGCTTCTGAATTGACTGGCCCGTCAATCGGCGAAGACTGCTCGAGTGATCGTATACACCTGGCCGCCTGACGTGAGCGGCAACTTCCGGCAGCAAAACTCGGCCGAACTCTGCCGCCTTCCGGCAACTTCTGGCCAACGTGGCATCACCGGGCCCTCGACGCGCGCGGGACGTACGGGACGGCCTCAGCTCCTCAGAGAATTCCCTCAGCCCAGGGTGATCCCGGCGATGACCGGAAGGTGGTCGCTGGCCGTAGGGGCCAAGGTACGCATGCGACCGACGGTCGCCGAGCGGGCCATGATCTGGTCGATCCGGGCCAGCGGGAACGCGGCGGGGTAGCTGAAGGCGAAGCCCCGCGCCGATACGTTCAACTGTGAGGTCAGCGGGGCCAGTCCACGGTCGTCGACCGTGCCGTTGAGGTCGCCGAGGAGTATCACCGTGTGCGATGTGTCGGCGGCGAGGGCCTTGCCCAGCAAGCCGCCGCTTTCGTCGCGCCAGGACGAGGCGAGGCCGGACACCTGAACGCGGACAGAGGGCAGGTGCACGACGTACACCGCGATCTCACGGTGCGGTGTGTCGACCACGGCCCGCAGTCCGCGACTCCAGGGCTCGGTGATCCCAGCGGGTTTGATGTCCACCTTCTGTACGTCGGTGAGCGGGTGTTTCGACCAGAGCCCGACGGTGCCCATCACCGCGTGGTACCGGTAGCGCGGGGCGAGGGTCGTTTCGTAGACGGGCAGCGCGGCGGGCACCAGCTCCTCCAGGGCGATGAGGTCGGGCTCGGCATCGGCCAGGGCGCGGGCCGTGCCCGCAGGGTCGGTGTTCTCGTCGCTCACGTTGTGCTGCACCACGACGAGATCGTGCGCCTCGGGCTCCGCCCCCGGCAGCAGCAGCCCCCCGAAGAGGTACGTCCACGCCGCCACCGGCAGGAGCAGGGCCACCAGCGCGAGCGCCGAGCGGCGCAGCAGCGCCAGGCCGAGCAGCACCACGATCACCAGGCCGGACCAGGGCAGGAACGATTCCAGCAGACTGCCCAGGTGCCCCGGGGCATTCGGAACGAGCCGATGAAACGCCAGGAGCACCGCTGTCAGCACCGCCAGCGCGGCAAGCACCCGCCCCCGCGTCCGGGACGACCAGCCCTGAACGTGCCCGCCCGCGGAGCACCACCTCACCCTCGGTGGTGTCGCCGCCTTCACCGCACTCCGCTCACTCATCCGCACGCCCTTCGCCCTTGCTCCTGCCCTCCAGGACGAGCAACCTCGCGCATCAGGTTCTTTCGTCACGCCATGAACACCGAGCAGCACTCTCCCGAAGACCCTGGGCCGGGTCGTCCTCACCTCACCGTCGGTCCGGCCGTGCTCAAGGCACTACGCAGAGCCACCCGGCGGGCCGCGTTCGAGACCGCGGTCACCTTCGACGACCGCCGGCCGGTGAAGCACCGCACATGACCCACCTCACCTACTACCCACCCTCGTAGGGCATATCGGACGCCATGCCCATGCCATAACCACCTCTGACCTGCGCATTGAGAGCCAGCTCACACGGACGGCCCGGTTCGCGAATACGACCACAACTAGCAAAAGGGGTCTTTGCGGACGCCCTCCCGGGCTGCTTGTCTGGATGACGTCGCACGGCGCCGACGAGCCCCCGGGCCCCGGCGCCGAGGCATGCAGCCACCCACCGCACACCACGCGGCGCGGCCACGCACCGCGTGACTTCCGCATGCAAGCGACTGTCCTGTTCCCAAAGAAAGAGGTTCTGCGTGTCCGTCTCGATCATCCGCCGCATCGCCAGCCCGAAGAAGGCCGTCACCGCCGTCGCCCTGGCCGCCGCCTCCGCCGGCATCGCCATGACCGCCGCCCCGGCCCACGCGGCGACCACGTCGTCCGCCTCCCAGGCCCAGGCCATCGCGCACAAGAT
>NZ_BMSA01000026.1 GCF_014648915.1 Streptomyces phaeofaciens
CAGCCCTCGGCGTAGGCCTGCATCATGGCGTACTCGATGCCGTTGTGGACCATCTTCGAGAAGTGGCCGGCGCCCACCTTGCCCGCGTGGACGTAGCCGTACGGGCCCTCCGGCTTGAGCGCGTCGAAGATCGGCCGGAGCCGGTCCACGTGCTCCTTGTCGCCGCCGACCATCAGGGCGTAGCCGTTCTCCAGGCCCCAGACGCCGCCGGAGACACCGGCGTCGACGAAGCCGATGCCCTTGGCGCCGAGTTCGGCGGCGTGCTTCTCGTCGTCCGTCCAGCGGGAGTTGCCGCCGTCCACGACGGTGTCGCCGGCCTGGAGCAGGCCGCCGAGCTCGTCGACGACGGACTGGGTGGGCGCGCCGGCCGGGACCATCACCCAGACGGTGCGCGGGGCGTCCAGCCGCTCGACGAGTTCCGCGAGGTCCTTGACGTCGGAGAGGTCGGGGTTGCGGTCGTAACCGAGGACGGTGTGGCCGGCGCGGCGGATGCGCTCGCGCATGTTGCCGCCCATCTTGCCGAGACCAATCAGACCGAGCTGCATATCAGTTCACTACTTCCTGAGTTCGCGGTAAACGGCCACGAGGGCGGCGGTGGAGGGGTCGAGGCCGGGGACGTCGGCGCCGGTGGTGAGGGCGGGCTCGACCCGCTTGGCGAGCACCTTGCCGAGCTCCACGCCCCACTGGTCGAAGGAGTCGATGCCCCAGACCGCGCCCTGGACGAACACCTTGTGCTCGTAGAGCGCGATGAACTGGCCGAGGACCGACGGGGTCAGCTCGGGGGCGAGGACGGTGGTCGTGGGGTGGTTGCCCTGGAAGGTGCGGTGCGGCACCTGCTCCTCGGGCACCCCCTCCGCGCGGACCTCGTCGGCGGTCTTGCCGAAGGCGAGCGCCTGCCCCTGCGCGAACAGGTTGGCCATCAACAGGTCGTGCTGCGCCGCGAGTTCGTCGCTCAGCTCGTCGACGGGGCGCGCGAAGCCGATCAGATCGGCCGGGATCAGCTTCGTGCCCTGGTGGATCAACTGGTAGTAGGCGTGCTGCCCGTTGGTGCCGGGCGTGCCCCAGACCACCGGACCGGTCTGCCACTGCACGGGCCGGCCCTCGCGGTCCACCGACTTGCCGTTGGACTCCATGTCGAGCTGCTGGAGGTAGGCGGTGAACTTCGACAGGTAGTGCGAGTACGGCAGCACCGCGTGCGACTGCGCGTCGAAGAAGTTGCCGTACCAGATGCCCAGCAGGCCCAGGACCAGCGGGACGTTGGCCTCGGCGGGCGCGGTGCGGAAGTGCTCGTCGACGACATGGAAGCCGTCCAGCAGCTCCCGGAAGTTCGCCGGGCCGATCGCGATCATCAGGGACAGGCCGATGGCCGAGTCGAACGAGTAGCGTCCGCCGACCCAGTCCCAGAACTCGAACATGTTGTCCGGGTCGATCCCGAACTCGGTGACCTTCTCCTCGTTCGTCGACAGCGCGACGAAGTGCTTCGCGACAGCCTTCTCCTCCCCGTCCAGGCCTGCGAGCAGCCAGGAACGGGCCGAGGTGGCGTTGGTGATCGTCTCGATGGTGGTGAAGGTCTTGGACGCGACGATGAACAGCGTCTCGCCCGGGTCCAGGTCCCGGACCGCCTCGTGGAGATCGGCGCCGTCGACGTTGGAGACGAACCGGAAGGTCAGCGAGCGGTCCGTGTGGGCCCGCAGCGCCTCGTACGCCATCGCGGGGCCGAGGTCGGAGCCGCCGATGCCGATGTTGACGACGTTCCTGATGCGCCGGCCGGTGTGACCGGTCCAGCGTCCGGAGCGGACCTCCTTGGCGAAGGCGGTCATCTTGTCGACGACCCGGTGCACCCGGGGCACGACGTTCTCGCCGTCGACCTCGATCACCGCGTCGCGCGGGGCCCGCAGCGCGGTGTGCAGGACGGCGCGCCGCTCGGTGTTGTTGATCTTCTCGCCCCGGAACATGGCGTCCCGCAGCCCGAACACGCCGGTGGCGGTGGCGAGTTCCTGGAGCAGGGCCAGCGTCTCGTCGGTGACCAGGTGCTTGGAGTAGTCGACGCGCAGGTCACCGACGCGCAGCACGTACCGCTCGGCGCGCCCGGGGTCCGCCGCGAACAGCTCACGCAGATGGGTCTGCCACTGGGCGCGGTGGTCCGCCAGCGCGGCCCACTCGGGCCGCCGCGTGAGCAGGGGTGACTCAGACATGGGAGGGGGTCTCCTTGGTGCCCTCGCCCCGCAGGGCGACGGCGTACATCTCGTCCGCGTCGAGGCGCCGCAGCTCCTCGGCGATGAGTTCGGAGGTGGTGCGGACCTTCAGCGCGAGGGTCCGCGGGGGCTGGCCCGGCAGGGAGAGCGTGGCCAGGGGGCCCTCGGGGCGGTCGATGACGATGTCGCCGCCCGCGGTGCCGAGCCGCACGGCCGTCACGACGGGGCCCGCGGTGACGACCCGGTCGATCGTCACGTTCAGCCGCGCCTCCAGCCAGCGGGCCAGCAGCTCGGCCGCCGGGTTCTCCGCCTCGGCCTCCACCGCGCCCGAGACGATCGGCACCCGGGCCTGGTCCAGGGCCGCCGCCAGCATCGAGCGCCACGGGGTCAGCCGGGTCCAGGCGAGGTCGGTGTCGCCGGGGGCGTAGGAGCGGATGCGGCTCCGGAGCGCCTCGATCGGGTTCTCGACGGCGTAGAGGTCGGTGATCCGGCGCTGGGCCAGTGCGCCCAGCGGGTCCTTGGACGGGTTCTGCGGCGCGTCCACCGGCCACCAGACGACGACCGGCGCGTCCGGCAGCAGCAGCGGCAGCACGACGGAGTCGGCGTGGTCGGACACCTCGCCGTACGTGCGCAGGATGACCGTCTCGCCGGTGCCGGCCTCGGAACCCACCCGGACCTCGGCGTCCAGCCGGGACTGTGTGCGCTCGCGCGGGGTGCGGGCGTGCCGCTTGATGACGACCAGGGTGCGCGAGGGGTGCTCGTGCGAGGCCTCCTCGGCGGCCTTGATCGAGTCGTAGGCGTTCTCCTCGTCCGTGACGATGACCATCGTCAGGACCATGCCCACGGCTGGTGTGCCGATGGCGCGGCGGCCCTTCACCAGCGCCTTGTTGATCTTGCTTGCCGTGGTGTCGGTCAGGTCGATCTTCATGGCCTGCGCCAGCTCCGTCCGTCTCGTGCGAGCATCTCGTCGGCTTCCTCGGGTCCCCAGCTGCCCGATGCGTACTGCGCCGTCTTTCCGTGTGCCGCCCAGTACTCCTCGATCGGGTCGAGGATCTTCCAGGACTCTTCCACTTCCTGGTGGCGGGGGAACAGGTTGGCGTCGCCGAGCAGCACGTCCAGGATGAGGCGCTCGTACGCCTCCGGGCTGGACTCCGTGAAGGACTCGCCGTAGGCGAAGTCCATCGTGACGTCCCGGATCTCCATCGAGGTGCCCGGCACCTTGGAGCCGAAGCGCACGGTGATGCCCTCGTCCGGCTGGACGCGGATGACGATGGCGTTCTGGCCCAGCTCTTCGGTCGCGGTGGAGTCGAAGGGGGAGTGCGGGGCCCGCTGGAAGACCACCGCGATCTCGGTGACCCGGCGGCCCAGCCGCTTGCCGGTGCGCAGGTAGAACGGCACGCCCGCCCAGCGGCGGTTGTCGACGTTCAGCTTCACCGCGGCGTACGTGTCGGTCGTGGAGGCCGGGTCGATGCCCTCCTCCTCCAGATAGCCGCGCACCTTCTCGCCGCCCTGCCAGGCCGCCGCGTACTGCGCCCGCACGGTGTGGTCGCCCAGGTCGTCCGGCAGCTTCACGGCCTTGAGCACCTTGAGCTTCTCGGTGAGCAGCGAGGCCGCGTCGAAGGAGGCCGGCTCCTCCATGGCGGTGAGCGCCATCAGCTGGAGCAGGTGGTTCTGGATGACGTCACGGGCCGAGCCGATCCCGTCGTAGTAGCCCGCGCGGCCGCCGATGCCGATGTCCTCGGCCATGGTGATCTGCACATGGTCCACGAAGGACCGGTTCCAGATCGGCTCGAACATCGTGTTGGCGAAGCGCAGCGCCAGGATGTTCTGGACGGTCTCCTTGCCCAGGTAGTGGTCGATCCGGAAGACCTGGTCCGGATCGAACACGTCGTGCACGACCGCGTTCAGGTCGCGGGCGCTCGCCAGGTCGTGGCCGAACGGCTTCTCGATGACCGCCCGGCGCCAGGAACCCTCCGGCGCCTTCGCCAGCCCGTGCTTCTTGAGCTGTTCGGCGACCTTCGGGAAGAACTTCGGCGGCACGGAGAGGTAGAAGGCGAAGTTGCCGCCGGTGCCCCGGGCGGCGTCCAGCTCCTCGACGGCCGTCTTCAGCTGCTTGAAGGCGTCGTCGTCGTCGAAGTCGCCCGGGATGAACCGCATGCCCTCGGCGAGCTGCTGCCAGACCTCCTCGCGGAACGGCGTGCGCGCGTGCTCGCGGACCGCGTCGTGGACGATCTCCGCGAAGTCCTCGTCCTCCCAGTCCCGGCGGGCGAAGCCGAGGAGCGAGAAGCCCGGCGGAAGCAGCCCGCGGTTGGCGAGGTCGTAGACGGCCGGCATCAGCTTCTTGCGGGAGAGGTCGCCCGTCACCCCGAAGATGACCAGGCCGGAGGGGCCGGCGATGCGGGGCAGGCGCCGGTCGCGGGGGTCCCGCAGCGGGTTGTCCCACACAGGGATGGTGCTCATTCCGCGTCAGCTCCCTTGTTCGTGTCGGCCGCCTCGCTCGCTTCGGCTGCCTTGCTCGTCAGCGACGTCGTGACCGTGTTCAGCAAGTCCTCCCACGCCATCTCGAACTTGGCGACACCGTCGTCCTCCAAACGGGTGACGACCTCGTCGTACGAGATGCCGAGGGCCGCTACGGCGGCCAGGTCGGCGCGGGCCCGGTCGTAGCCGCCGGAGACCGTGTCGCCGGTGACGTCGCCGTGGTCGGCGGTGGCGTTCAGGGTGGCCTCGGGCATGGTGTTGACGGTGCCGGGGGCGACCAGCTCCTCCACGTACAGCGTGTCCTTGTAGGCGGGGTCCTTCACCCCGGTGGAGGCCCACAGCGGCCGCTGCCTGGTGGCCTTCGCGTCGGCCAGCGCGGCCCAGCGGCCGCCCGGCGGGGTCGAGCCGTCGGCGGAGCCGAACACCTCCTCGTAGGCCTCGTAGGCCAGCCGCGCGTTGGCGAGCGCGGCCTTCCCCTTGAGGGCGAGGGCCCCGTCCGTGCCGAGGGCCGTCAGCTGCCGGTCGATGTCGGCGTCGACGCGGGAGACGAAGAAGGAGGCGACGGAGTGGATGGCGGAGAGGTCCAACCCGTTCGCGCGGGCCTTCTCCAGACCGGCCAGGTAGGCGTCCATGACCTCGCGGTAGCGCTCCAGCGAGAAGATCAGCGTGACGTTGACGCTGATGCCGAGGCCGATGACCTCGGTGATCGCCGGCAGGCCGGCCTTCGTCGCCGGGATCTTGACCATGACGTTGGGGCGGTCGACGAGCCAGGCGAGCTGCTTGGCCTCGGCGACGGTGGCCGCCGTGTCGTGGGCGAGGCGCGGGTCCACCTCGATGGACACCCGGCCGTCCCGGCCGTCCGTGGCGAGGTGGACGGAGTGCAGGATGTCGGCGGCGGCCCGTACGTCGGCGGTCGTCATCATCCGTACGGCCTCGTCCACCGTCACACCGCGCACGGCGAGGTCGGCGAGCTGGTCCTCATAGCCCTCGCCGGTGCCGATGGCGGCCTGGAAGATGGACGGGTTGGTGGTGACGCCGACGACGTGGCGCGTGGCGACGAGTTCGGCGAGGTTGCCGGACCGGATCCGCGTGCGCGACAGGTCGTCCAGCCAGATGGAGACGCCCTCGTCGGAGAGGCGCTTCAGGGCTTCCGCGGGTGCGGTCGCTTCGGTCACTGTGATCATCTTCTTTCTGGCGTTCGGATCAACCACGCGCTGCGGCCAGGGATTCCCGGGCCGCGGCGGCGACGTTCTCGGCGGTGAAGCCGTACTCGGTGAACAGGGTGCGGGCGTCGGCGGAGGCGCCGAAGTGCTCCAGGGAGACGATGCGTCCGGCGTCGCCCACGAAGCGGTGCCAGGTGAGGCCGATGCCCGCCTCGACCGCGACCCGGGCCTTCACCGCCGGCGGCAGCACCCGCTCGCGGTACTCCCGCGGCTGCTCCTCGAACCACTCCACGGACGGCATCGACACCACCCGCGTCCCGATGCCCTCGGCCTCCAGCGTCTCGCGGGCCTCGACCGCGAGCCGTACCTCGGAACCGGTGGCGACGAGCACGACGTCCGGGGTCCCGGTGGAGGAGTCGAACAGGACGTAACCGCCCTTCGCCGCATCGGGGTCGGGCGCGTACGTGGGGACGCCCTGGCGGGTGAGGGCGAGACCGTGCGGGGCCGGGCGGGTGGCGTGCCGCTTCAGGATCTCGGCCCAGGCGATCGCGGTCTCGTTGGCGTCGGCGGGCCGCACCACGTTCAGGCCCGGGACGGCGCGCAGCGAGGCGAGGTGTTCGACCGGCTGATGGGTCGGGCCGTCCTCGCCGAGGCCGACGGAGTCGTGGGTCCACACGTAGGTCACCGGCAGCTGCATCAGCGCCGACATCCGGACCGCGTTGCGCATGTAGTCGGAGAACACGAGGAACGTGCCGCCGTAGACGCGGGTGTTGCCGTGCAGCGCGATGCCGTTCATCTCCGCGGCCATCGAGAACTCGCGGATGCCGAAGTGGACGGTGCGGCCGTACGGGTCGGCCTCGGGCAGCGGGTTGCCCTCGGGGAGGAAGGAGGAGGTCTTGTCGATGGTGGTGTTGTTGGAGCCGGCGAGGTCGGCGGAGCCGCCCCACAGCTCCGGGATCACCGCGCCCAGCGACCGGAGCACCGTGCCGGAGGCCGCGCGGGTGGCGACCGAGGTGCCGGGCTCGAACACCGGCAGCGCCTCCTCCCAGCCCCGCGGGAGCTGTCCGGCGACGATCCGGTCGAAGAGCCTCGCCCGCTCCGGGTGCGTGCCGCGCCACTCCTCGAGCCGCTTGTCCCAGGCCGCGTGGGCCTCGGCGCCCCGGTCCAGGGCGGCGCGGGAGTGGGCGAGCACCTCGGCGTCGACCTGGAAGGACCGCTCGGGGTCGAAGCCCAGCAGCCGTTTGGTTGCGGCGATCTCCTGCGCGCCGAGCGCCGAGCCGTGGGAGGCCTCGGTGTTGCGGGCGTTCGGGGCGGGCCAGGCGATGATCGTGCGCATCGCGATGAACGAGGGGCGGGAGGTCTCGTCCTGAGCCGCCTTCAGGGCCGCGTACAGGGCCGGGACGTCGATGTCACCGCTGTCGGCGGGCTCGACGCGCTGGACGTGCCAGCCGTACGCCTCGTAGCGCTTCGGCACGTCCTCGGAGAACGCGGTGGCGGTGTCGCCCTCGATGGAGATGTGGTTGTCGTCGTAGAGGAAGACCAGGTTGCCGAGCTTCTGGTGGCCGGCGAGCGAGGAGGCCTCGGCGGAGACGCCCTCCTCCAGGTCGCCGTCGGAGACGATCGCCCAGATCGTGTGGTCGAAGGGGGACTCGCCCCGCGGGGTCTCCGGGTCGAAGAGGCCGCGCTCGAAGCGGGCGGCCA
Organism: Streptomyces phaeofaciens; assembly: GCF_014648915.1. Lineage (GTDB taxonomy): Bacteria > Actinomycetota > Actinomycetes > Streptomycetales > Streptomycetaceae > Streptomyces > Streptomyces phaeofaciens. The sequence goes on from NZ_BMSA01000026.1 coordinate 7,538, forward strand.
TCGCCATGCCCACGGCGTTGGCGGCACCCTGGCCGAGCGGCCCGGTGGTGGTCTCGACGCCGGCCGTGTGCCCGTACTCGGGATGGCCCGGGGTCTTCGAGCCGTGGGTGCGGAAGCTCTTCAGGTCGTCCAGCTCCAGTTCGTAGCCGGAGAGGAAGAGCTGGGTGTAGAGGGTCAGCGAGGTGTGGCCGGGGGAGAGGACGAAACGGTCACGGCCGGTCCACTCCGGATCCGCCGGGTCGTGACGCATCACCTTCTGAAAGATCGTGTACGCGGCCGGGGCCAGGCTCATCGCGGTGCCCGGGTGGCCGTTGCCCACCTGCTGCACGGCATCCGCCGCCAGAAGACGTGCGGTGTCGACAGCACGCCGGTCGAGGTCGGTCCACTCGAAGCTGTTCGGAGTCTGCGTGCTCATCTTCAAGAAGTCCTCGATAGGAGGGGGGTCGCTGCTCGGACGCGTTCAAAAGTAAAAGTCTGACTTTTACGAGGGAAGGTCTTCCTGTGTCAGCCTGTGGTGAAAGTGGGACATCGGCAGTGACAGCGGAACGGCACGAGAAGGACATGGCGGACAGACACCCCCAACACGGCGACGGGCGGCCCGGCGACGGGATCAGGACCTTCCCCTTCCCCGTCGAACCGGGCGCCGGCGGTATCGGCATGCGGGTCGGCCCCCTGGGCACCGGCCGCACCTGGCACCCCGACGCACCGCTGGACCGTGTGCACCGCATCGACTTCCACGTGGTGATGCTCTTCGACGACGGACCCGTACATCACATGATCGACTTCGCCGAGTACGAGGCGACGGCCGGCGATCTGCTGTGGATCCGGCCGGGACAGGTCCACCGCTTCTCGCGGGCCGACGAGTACCGCGGAACCGTCCTCGCCATGCAGCCCGGGTTCCTGCCCCGAGCCACGGTCGAGGCCACCGGCCTCTACCGCTACGACCTGCCGCCGCTGCTCCGCCCCGACGCGCCCCACCTCGCGGGGCTGCGCGCGGCACTGACCCACCTTCGGCGCGAGTACGAGGACAGCGCCACCCTGCCCCTGAGCCTGCACACGGCGGTCCTGCGGCACTCGCTCACCGCGTTCCTGCTGCGCCTCGCGCACCTCGCGGCGAGCTCGGCGGAGGCCGGGCGGCGCACGGAGTCCACGTTCACCCTGTTCCGCGACGCCGTGGAGCGGGACTTCGCCACCAACCACAGCGTCAGCGCCTACGCCGACGCGCTCGGCTACTCCCGCCGCACCCTGGTGCGCGCGGTCCGCGCCGCGACCGGCGAGACCCCCAAGGGCTTCATCGACAAACGGGTCGTCCTGGAGGCGAAACGGCTGCTGGCCCACACGGAACTGCCGATCGGCCGGGTGGGCGCGGCGGTGGGCTTCCCGGACCCGGCGAACTTCTCCAAGTTCTTCCAGTTGCACACGGGACAGACCCCGGCCGGGTTCCGGGCGGAACTGCGGTGAGGAAGGAGCGGACATGACGGCGATCGCACTGGTGACCGGCGCGAACCGCGGGCTGGGGCACGAGGTCGCCCGCCAACTGCTCGACCGGGGCCGCACGGTGCTGGTCACCGCCCGGTCGCAGCGGGCCGCCGAACAGGCGGCCGCCCGGCTCGGCACCGGCGCGCTCCCCCAGAGGGGGGACCCCAGCTGCGGCTGGACGTGACGAGCCCGGCCGACGCCGAGGCCGCGGCCGGGGCGGCCCGGGAGCGGTGCGGCGGCCTGGACGTCCTGGTGAACGACGCGGCGATTCTCCACGACACCTGGCAGCGCGCCGGGAGCGCCGACCTCGACGTCGTACGGGAGGCCATGGAGACCAATCTGTACGGTCCCTGACGGCTGACGCAGGCCCTGCTGCCGCTGCTGCGGGCGAGCGGCCGTCCGCGGATCGTGAACGTCTCCGGCGAGGGCGGATCACTGGCCGGGATGAGCGGCGGCACCCCCGCCCACTCCGTGTCCAAGGCCGGGCTCAACGCGCTCACCCGGCTGCCGGCGGGCGAACTGCGCGCCGACGGCGTCCTGGTCGACGCGGTGTGTCCCGGCTGGGTCGCCACCGACATGGGCGGCGCGGGCGGGCGGCCGGTCGCCTAGGGCCTGTCTTTCGGATCAGGCCTGTTCCGGTCCACGGGAGTTGTGAGCTTGGTCGAGCGGGGTCAGATGTGCGTGCCAGGCCCCGCGACCCCCGGCAAGATCCGAAAGAGAGGCCCTAGGGCGCCGCCGGGATCGTCCGGGCCGCCACCCTGCCGGACGGCGGCCCCACCGGCGGCTTCCTCAGGGACGGGCGCCCGCTGCCCCGGTAACGATCCGTCGGGTTCCGGGCGGGAAGGGCGACGCCGGGCGTCCGCTCCGGGGAGAGAGCGGAACCGCCCGGCGCCGCGCCGGGATCAGTGCCCGAAGGTGAACCAGTTGACGTTCACGAAGTCGGCCGGCTGGCCGCTGGTGAAGGTCAGATACACATCGTGGGTGCCGGTGACGGAGGCGATGTTCGCCGGGACCGTCCGCCAGGACTGCCAGCCCCCGGTGTTGGCCAGCGCGAAACTCCCGATCGGTGTGGCGGTACGGCTGTCCAGGCGCACCTCGACCAGTCCGCTGACCCCGCCGGCCGCACCGCTGGCGACCCGGGCGCTGAACTGGGTCGCCGCCGTCGAGCCGAAGTTGACGCCCTGGTAGAGCGCCCAGTCGCCGTTGGCGAGGGCGCCGATGTTCTGGCCGCCGCCGGTGTCCGTGGTGGTCTCGGTGATCGTGCCGCTCTGGCTGTTGTACGACTCGGCCTGGACGGCGCTGTAGGCGTCACGGCTGCCGGACGGGGGCGGTGAGGTGGGCGGCGGGGTGGTACCGCTCCCACCGGACGACAGCACCTGGACGTAGTCGACGACCATGGGGACCCCGGAGGCCGTGCCGCTGTCCAGGCCACCGCCGAACGCGTCCGGGAAGGCGCCGCCCATGGCCACGTTGAGGATGACGAAGAAGCCGTGGCTGGTGGCGTTGGACCAGGTCGTCGCGTCCACCTGGCCCGCGTTGACCGAGTGGAACTGGGTGCCGTCGACGAAGAAGCGGATCGTCTCCGGGCTCACCGAGCGGTCCCACTCCATGGTGTAGGTGTGGAAGCCCGACTGGCAGGTGGTGTTCGGACAGGCGACGGAGTTGCCGATGCCGGTCGTCTCGTTGCACGGGCCGCCGGGGTTGGTGCCGCAGTGCATGGTGGCCCACACCTGGTTGCGGCCCTGGACGTTCTCCATGATGTCCAGCTCGCCCACGGCCGGCCAGTTCTGGTAGTTGCCGCGGTAGGGCGCGCCCAGAGCCCAGAACGCAGGCCAGTAGCCCTCGGCGGCGGTGCCCGTGACGTTCGGCATCTGGATCCGGCCCTCGACGCGCAGCTTGCCGCCGGCCGCGGGCTGGAAGTCGGTGCGTACGGTCTCGATCCGGCCCGAGGTCCAGTTGCCCGCCGCGTCGCGCAGCGGGGTGATGCGCAGGTTGCCGTTGCCGTCGAGTGAGACGTTGCTGGTGCTGTTCGTCATCGTCTCGACCTCGCCGGTGCCCCAGTTGGCGGGGCCGCCGGGGTACGAAGTCCCGGTGCTGTACTGCCAGTTGCTCGTGTTGACACCGGTGCCCGCGGCGCCGTTGAAATCGTCGAGGAAGACCTGCGTCCAGCCCGTCGGGGGTGTGGGCGCGGAGGCGTTCGCGGGCAGGGTGACGGCGGCCGCCGCGGCCGCCGCCAGGCCGAGCGTGCTGAGCACGGCGATCAGCGTGCGGCGTACCGAACGCCGTCTGGCGGGCGGGCCGCCGGGGATGCCGGAGGGTGCACTCATGGGGGACCTCTCGGGTACGGGAGTGGAGAGAGCGGGTGCGTTCGACAGCGCCCTCGTTTTGAGAGCGCTCTCAAAGTGCGCCCAATGTGCTCTCAGCCACCCCGGCCGTCAAGAGGTGTAACCCGGAAATCTCTTGCGACACAGGTGAGTTCACCCGATGAACACAATGAGGAGTCAGGGTCGCGGCCTTCAGGCACTGACGAACCGTGACCCGCGAACCGCGGGTGGTTCTCCCGTCAGGCCGAGCCCGCCCATGCGCTCAGGGTCGAACCGCCGCGGTGGACTCCGGCGGTGTATTGCCGGGAAAGGTGAAGACCCCGGCGATGCACGCCCGCGCGTTGGTCCTCAGGCCGACGACGGCGCCGCCGGAGTCGGGGACGGCCCGGGCCTCCATTCCCGCGGGCCCCTCGGGCGTCAGGAACAGACCCCAGACGGCACGCCAGTCCTGCGCCCGGCCGGTGAACGGGTCGACGACGGACTCCGGCCGGGGCACCGCGCGCCGCTGGGCGACGGCGCCCTCGGGGCCCACCGAGGCGAGGGCGCGGTGCCATTCCCGCTCCGAGACCTCCCACCCCGCGACGACCCCTTCGCCGCCGTACTCCGCGTTGGGCTTGAGGATCAGTTCCGTCCTGTGGGCCATGCACTGATCGAGGAGGGCCGAATCCACGGCCGCGAGATTCTGGCGCAGCGCTCTCGTCCACGGGAGCACCCGGTCGATCAGCGCCAGTTCCTCGGCCGAGAGACCTGCGCGCACCCACGGGGCGCACAGCATGGCCAGACAGCCCTTGTTGTCGATGAGACCGGACTCCATGGGTGTCCACAGCACGGCGGTGCCGGCCTCGTGCGCGCGAAAGAGCGGCTCGGCCAGGATCTCCCCGTCGCTCTGGGCGAGCAGTTCCTCGATGGTGAAACCGCGCAGCACCACATCGACGGTGCGGCCGTCGAGCACGAGGTGATCGCCGCGCCGCCGGATCTGCTGCACCTCTCCGACGAGGCAGTCGAGTCCGTGGCGGCGCAGGACCGCTGCCACCGCCTGCCAGCCCGGGCCGTTCTCGGCAAGGCCACCGGGGGCTTCGAGGACGGCCACGACGGCGGTCCCTGTCCGGGACACCGTGCCTGCCAAAGTCTTCAGCGTCTCGGCGACGCGGTGTCCCGTGTCCACGTAACGCAGGTCGTGTTCTGCGGCGAACGGCGCGAAGCACCCCGCCTCCGCCATCACACGCGGGATCTCCCCGCCTCGCTCGACGCCGCCGATCTCACTGGTGACGTTGAACTCCAGCAGCTGGAACCGCCGGCCGTCGTACGACAGATCGGCTCGTCCGTAGAGTGGCGGAGTCCCGCCGCCGAGGCGGGTGACCAGTTGCTTCTTGCGCTCACCGATGCCCAGGGCCGCACAGTACCTGTGCAGGTCGCCGTCGAACATGCGGCGCGGCAGCGCGGTGATCAGGTCGTAGAACTGGACGAGATCTTCGGCGAAACGGGTCATGTGATCGTCCTGGACGAACAGCGGCCGCGGCAGGAACCGTGTTCCGTAGGCGGCGGTCAGGACAGGGGGCAGCCGGGCTTCACCCAGGAGCATCGGCAGTCTGCTTCCGGGGGAGGCGGACTCCCGGACGTAGGCCTCCGTGACCCGGTCGCTCATGGCGCGGCACCGGAGCCCTCGGCGTCGCCGGGGACGTGCCCCAGCCGCCCGACCGGTGTCGACTGCCAGTCCCGCCCGGCCAGCTGTTCCAGGGTGCGGGTCCACCGGAGGAGGGTGCGGTCGACATCCTCCTGCGACACCGTTCCACGACGGGCCATCGCTCCGACGCGGAGCATCGGCCGGGTCCCGTCATCGCGCGGCGGCGGATGTTCGACCATGAACAGGTCCACGTCGGCCCCCGTCGGACAGATCGACACCGCGGCCCTGGTCGCCCGCGCACCGCCCAGATACGCGTCGCGCTGCGAGCCGCCGCTCAGCGTGCCGGGCAGGAAGAGCAGGGAGAAGGAGACGCCCGTCGAGGCGGCCGAGCCGTCCAGCGCGTCCTCGATCCGCTCGTACGGCACGCGCTGATCGAGAAGGGCTGCGAAGATCTGGTCCCGGATCGCGGTCAGATGTTCCTTGACGGTTCCGGTACGGGTCGGTATGACGAGCACCGCGTCGTTGGACAGCCGGCCCACCACCGCCTCTTCCTCGGGAAGGCGCGCCGCGAGCGTCGTGGTGAGGGCCAGCGGGACGTCCGGCTGGGCGACGGCGCTCAGGGCCAGGGCCTGCGCGCCCACGGCCAGCATGGTGCCGCGTACCTGGCGGACACGGTCCCGCAGCGCGGTCGCGACGCCATCCTCCAGGTCAATCACCTGTTCGACGACGGTGGGACTCGTCGTGGACGCACCCCTGGCCACGGGCCAGTGGCGCAGGGCACCGGCCACGTCGTTGCGCCGGCGGGCTGTCGTCCCCTCTCCCTCGGCGCCACCGAGCCACTCCTGCCTGGCCCGCCGTACGCGTACGTAGTTGTCGGGCTCCGGCTCGTCCCCGTCGGCCAGGAGCTGCTCCACCACCAGGTTGGCCGACCATGCGTCGCAGACGAGCGGGTCGACGCCGATCACCAGCAGGTGGCGATCGGGAGCGGCACTGAACAGGACCCCCCGGATGCGGGGCATCAGTCCTGCCGGGAAGGGCTTGTGCGCCTCCTGCCGGGCGAGTTCATGGGCCCGCTGCCACCGCCGCTCGGGAGTGGGGGCCTCGACGGTGACCCGGATCAGCTCGGGTTCGGCGCAGTCGACCGGCTGATGCGATCCGTCGGCGTCGATGCGGGCGCGCAGCGCGGGACGCAGGAGGGCAACTCGGTGGAGCCGCGCCCGGATCACGGACTCCTCCGCCGCGCCACTGATCTCCAGGGCGGCGGTCAGGCAGTGCGAGGAGGCCGCCGCACCGCCCCCGCCCCGGTCACCGAGCGCGGCCCGTTGTGCCGAACTGTCACGGAGCACCGTGTCCGCACCCTGCCGTACCGAGCTCAAGGCCACGCTCCTGGATGGGTTCCCGTCATTGAGGGGCAGACGCTACGCAGACGGTGAGGGACGGACAACGTCCCTTCTGTGAGTCAGCTTTTGGCTGACCATCAGAGTCCGGACATCGCCGTCACCACCGGAGCGACCGTGCTTTCGTCGACTGTCCCGGGCCGGTGTGGCGCGCGATACTCGACGGGCCGTCCCCTCAGTACGGCGAGAGGGAGTGAGGGTGAGCCCGTCGAGTGTGGTGGGAGCCGGGAAGACAGGCTCAACTGTGGTTGCTCAGGAGTCCCATGTCCATGGCGACCCTGGTGAGCCCCGCCTTGTTGAAGGCTCCCACCTTCTGCCTGATGCGATGCACATACGTGTCCACCGTGGCCTTGGACAGGGTCAGCCGGGTGCCGATCTGTTTGTGCGTCAGCCCCCGCGCCACCATGGTGAGCACATCCTGCTCACGGGGGGTCAGGTCGGTGCCCTTCAACGGTTCGCCGAAGTCGGGCGGCGGCGCTCCGCCCCACTCCTGCATCAGTACGTCGGCGACCGAGAGCCCGAGGTACACCCCTCCGATTCCGACGGCTTGTACGGCGGTGACGAGTGTCGAGGAGTCGATGTCCTTGCTGACGTATCCGTGGGCCCCGGACTGCAGGGCGCGGCGGACGTTCTGGTGCCCCGTGCGCGCGGACATCACCAGGACGGGATGTCTCTTCGTCACCTCGGAGAGTGCGTCCGGGAACGGGACGCCGTCGAGGTAGGGATCGACCACCAGCACGCAGCCGTCCGACTCTTCCTGGTTTTCGGTCAGTTCATCGATCCCGCCAAGACTGCCGATGAACCGGCAGCCGGAGGCGCTTCGAAGTATTCCGATCGCCCCCAGCATGGCGAGTGATCCGTCATCCACCACGGTGACATGGACTGCCATCCCCCTTGACTCCCCCCGTTTTGCCGACCCGGCCTCAACGGAGGTTGTCCGTTCGGCTTGTTCGATGGGGCCTGCGTGGTCACTGCGGCCCATCGTGCGACTTGTGACTCCACAGTAGGTGAGATGTTCTTGAGACGAACGCATATTCGCCAACTTCTTTGCGCCATAGGCCTGGTGAGCGTGAGGTGAGAGGGTTCGACGACGATCGACTGCGGCTCGGCAGTACCGCGTGGAAGGTGTGGCGGGGATTCGTCCTCCGCAGCACCGCGCTTCCCCTGGCAGAGCTGACCGAGGCCATCGGCGGGGAGCGTCCCGCAGAGGAGCCTCCCGGCCCCGAAACCCTCGGCCCGGCACTGGACTTGGCGCGCGCGGACGTCTTCACCCAGGCGCTGCTGTGGCAGAACCCCCAGGCTCTCGACGAAGTCGTGGGCTCCCTGCTGCGGCACACCAAGGGCGAGTCCTCGACGGCGGGTGCCACCGGGCGCACGGCCCGACGGGCGGAACGCGGACGCCGGTTCAAGACGCGTATGCTCGGCCAGTACCTCCAGCGCTACTACACCAGGAACGAGAGCGTCGGCTTCTTCGGTCCGGTGGCCTGGGGAACATTCCGGGACGGGCCCCCGATGACGCTGAAGGCCGGCCCGGGGCTCACCGACCAGCGGCACGTCATGTTCGAGGACTGGGCCGTCCACGAGCTGGGCCTGAGCCTGTCCCGGCCCATGGAGATACGGCGCCGGCTGCCGCCCGCCCTCGTCGTGGGTGTCGCCCGGATGGGCCGCACGCTCCTGCGCGGCGGTGAGCGCCCGAGACGGCTGAGCCAGCCGGAGGCCGCCCTGGCCAAGCTGGTCGACGGCCGGCGCACGGCGGCCGACATCGGCACGGCGCTGGGGGACGAGGCGGCCGCGCTCGACATGCTCGACGTGCTCGAGGACGAGGGCTACATCAACTGGACCTTCGACATACCGCTGGACCTGGAACCGGAGAAGGCGCTGCTGAACCAGCTCGCGGCGCTGGAGCCGACGCCGGCCGTCGACACGGCCCTCGCCGGGCTGGGGCAGTTGATCGCCGCGCGCGACGCCGTGGCCGGGGCGGCAACGGCGGAGACCCTCTCCCGCACCCTGGAGGAGGCCGAGCGCCTGTACTCCGAGATGGCGCGGCGGCCCGCCGCCCGCTCCCGGCGGCACAACGGGAAGGGCTTCGGTCTGCTGGTCAGCGCCGAGCGCCGGGCCGTGGACCTGACCGTCGGCACCGGCCTCCTGGACGAGCTGGCACCACCACTGGGGCTGCTCCTCGACAGTGCGCGCTGGTTCTGCCGGCGGATCGGGGAGGAGGCCACGGGCTGGCTCACCGCCGGTCACCGCGAACTCGCCGCCCTGTACGGCAAGGACGACGTACCGCTCGACGCACTGATCGGCCGGGTGGACGCCAGGCTGTGGGACGAGGCGAGCTGCGCCCCCGTCCGGGAGGAGCTCAGCAGCCGGTGGGAGGAGATCCTGGCTCCCGACCCGGCGGCCCGGCGCCTCGCCTACAGCACGGCCGAGCTGGCCGCCGCGGTCGCCGAGAAGTTCGCGGGGCCGGCACCCGTCTGGTACGGCGGGCGCCACCACAGCCCGGACGTGATGATCGCCGCGGAGAGCGTCGAGGCCATCAACCGCGGTGAGTACCAGGCGGTCATGGGCGAACTGCACCCCGGTATGACCACGTTCGACTGCGACAGCATGACCTGCTGCGCCGCCGATCCGCGCGAGGTGGTGCTGCGCCCGGCGGAGGCGGCGCTCGCGGACGGCCCGCCCCGGTTCGTGCCCCTGCACCACCGTGCGGCCGGCGGGGCGACGGGCTTCGACCACCCGCCTCCCGACACCTACTCGTCCCGATACACCTATCTGTCCTTCGGGGAGCGGGCGGGGGCGCGGCAGGTGCCCTCGGAGCCGGTCGAGGCGTCCTCGGTCACCGTGGCGCAGAGGGCGGACGGGCTGGTGGCGCGGTTTCTCGACGGCACCGTGCTGCCGCTCCTGACGGTGCTGGGGGAGTACCTCATCTACCAGACCGGCACAGGATTCCGTGTGCTGCCCGCACGGCCGCACACCCCGCGCGTGACCGTGGACCGCCTCGTGATCGCACGGGAGTGCTGGCGCATACCGGTGGAAGAGTTCCTGCCGCGCCCGGGCATGTCCCCGGAGCAGCTGTACGCGCAAGTACAGGCGGTGGCCGCCGCGCACGGTCTGCCCCGGCACTGCTTCTGGAGGACGGCTCGTGCCCAGAAGCCGCTCTACCTCGACCTGCACAGTCCCCTGCTCACTCATGTTCTTGTCCACACCCTGGCGGAGGGCAAGCCCCGGCAAAGCCTCACCTTCACGGAGATGCTGCCCACGCCGGACGAGCTCTGGCTCCCGGACGGGGAGGACAAGCGGTACACGAGCGAACTGAGGATCACTGTCTCGGACGGTTGAGCGCCGTCGAATCGGATGAAGCGGGCCCGCGCGGGCTCTGTAGGGGGATCGGGAATATGGCGGTGTGTTCGTCCGGCGTGGACTCCGGTGAAGGAGAAGCGGCATACCTCGCGGGTGCCGATGTGGTCCGCGATGCGCCGTGGGGCCTTCCCGGCCTGGTGCGCTCCGTCCGGCTGCGACAGCCGGAAGCGATCGCCTGCGAGAGCGAGCGGCGCGTGCTCACGTACGCGCAACTCGACGCGCTCAGCGATGCCTTCGCCGACGACGTCCTGGGTGCGACGGGAGGCAGGCGGGGCGTCGTCGCCATGGTCCTGCCGCGCGGCATCGACATGGTGGTGGCCATGCTGGGGGTACTCAAGGCAGGCTGCTGGTACCTTCCCATCGCGCTGGACGAGCCGGACGACCGCCTCGGTTCGATGCTGGAGGTCGCCCGCCCGCTGGCCGTGCTCGGTGCGCCCGGACAGGTGCGGGAAGCCTTCGCGGGGATCCCCCGGTTGTCCGTCCGCCGCCGCGTGCCGCCGTCCCCGCCCGACCGGCCGCTTCCCCAGGCCGGACCGGACCAGCCGATGTATCTGATCTTCACCTCCGGATCGAGCGGAAAGCCCAAAGGCGTCCTTCAGGGCGGCGCCGGAGTCGTCAACCGCATCCTGTGGCAGAACCAGCGGTTCGGACTGACACCCGAGGACCGCGTTCTGCAGAAGACGCCCTACACGTTCGACGTCTCCGGGTGGGAGTTCTACTGTCCGCTCACCGTCGGCGCCCGCATCGTGTTCCTGCCCGAGGGCGATCACCGTGATCCGGTCCGGCTGGCACGGTTCGTCCGCAGGCATCGGATCACCGCCTGCCACTTCGTGCCCTCGATGCTGACGGAGTTCCTGCGTACGGTGACGGCCGCCGATGTCCGGTCCGTACGCCTGGTGTTCACCACCGGAGAAGCGCTGCCGGCCCCGCTGTGCGTCGCGTTCCACGAGATCTTCTCCGCCGAACTGACCAACCTGTACGGTCCCACCGAGGCGGCCATCGAGGTGTCGTACTGGCCGGTGCCGAAGTCGATCGAGGCGACGGACCGGGTTCTCATCGGGCGTCCGGTCGACAACACCACCCTGCACGTCATGGACGACGTGGGACGGCCCCTGCCCGCCGGCGCCATGGGCGAACTCTGGATCGGCGGGGTGCAGGTCGCCCTGGGGTACGTCAGCCGGCCGGAGCTGACGGCCCGGGCGTTCCCGGAGATCGAGGGGCGTCGCCTCTACCGCACCGGCGACCTCGTAAGGATCGTCGACGGGGAGCTGGAGTTCCACGGGCGCGCCGACCATCAGTTCAAGGTCCGGGGTGTGCGGATCGAGGCAGCGGAGGTGGAGCGTGCCCTCTCCCGGCATCCGGCGGTCGAGGAGACGATCGTCGTCGCCGTAGAGGACGGGCGAGGCAGCACGGAACTCCTCGCGGCCCTCACTCCGGCCGCTTCCGCCGAGCTGCCCGGTGACGGCGCGCTGCGCGAACACCTGCGGCGGCTGCTGCCACCGGCCTACGCCCCCAGCGGCTACCACTGGCTCACAGCGATGCCCACCCTCACCTCCGGCAAGGCCGACCGGAACGCCGTCCGCGCGCTCACGGCCGCGTGGTGGGCCGGCAGGACGCAGCCCGGTGCGGCGGACGACGGCACCGACCCGCTGAGGCACATCTGGTGGGGGACCCTGCCCACACCTCCCGGCGGCCGCGTCGAGGACCTCGGGTTCCTCAGCGCGGGCGGCCACTCCCTGCTCGCCGTCCGGATGCTCGGCCGCATCCGCGCCGACCTCGGAGCCGACCTGCCCCTGTCGGTGCTCCTCAGGGACGACGCCTCGCTGGCCGGTGTGCGTGCGCTCATCCGTGCCTCGGCGCCGTCGTCACGGCCCGGAGCACAGCCCGCCGCGCCGACGCCCGAGGGGCCGGTGCCACTCACTCCCGGCCAGCGTGCCCTGTGGCTCCTGAGCCGACTCCACGACCCGGCGGCGGCGGCGTACAACGTGGTGGCCGCGTTGAGACTGAGCGGCCGGGTGGAGCCCTCGCTGCTCGCTGCGGCGCTCGACGACGTGGTGCGGCGCCACCAGGCGCTGCGGCTGCGGATCACGGAGCGGGACGACGACCGGCCCTGCTACGAGCAGGTGCCGGACGCGCGTATCGTCCTGGAACTTCCGGTCACCGACGAGGCGCTCTCCGACAGCGGGGTCGAGGAGTTCGTCCGGGAGTTCGCGAAGCGACCGCACAGGATGTCCGAGGCACCGCTGGCGGCGGCCGCCCTGCTGCGCGGCCGGGCGCCCGACGAGGCCTGCCTGGTCGTCTCCCTGCACCATGTGATCGCGGACCAGCACACGATGGACGTGATCCTCTCGGACCTGGCCACCGCGTACTCGGCACGGGCCGGGGGACGCGATCCGGAGCTCGGCCGTGCCCCGGACTTCCTCGACCACGTCCGGGAGGTCAACGCGTCCGACGGCTCACCCCGGCGAAGCCACGACCTCCGTTACTGGACCGGTCTGCTCGCCGACGCGCCGACGGAGACCACGCTGCCCTTCCGGTACTCGGCGCAGGGGGTACCGAGCTTCGAGGGTCGCAGCGTCCTGGCCGGTTTCGACGCCCTGGAGACGCAACGCATCGACGACGTGTGCCGTGCGCTCGCCGTCACGCCCTTCACGCTGTTCCTCACCGGCCTGAGCCTCGTCCTGCGCAGGTGGCTCGGGCGCGACACCCTGGTCCTCGGCGTCCCGGTCTCCCAGCGCCGCACGGCCGAGCACGACGACACGGCCGGATTCATGCTGGGCACGCTGCCCCTGCGGGTCGACGTGGACCCGGACGACGACGTGGCCACCGTGCTGCGGCACGTCCGCGAGCGGTGCGCGGATGCGGTGGGTCACAGCGCACCGGACTTCGAGTCCATCGTCCGGGCGCTGGACCTGCCCACCCGGCCGGGCGTGAACCCGGTGTTCGGGATATGGGTGAACGACCTCTCCCACGCCGCCCCGGCCCCGGAATTCCGCGGACTCGACACGGCCTTCCACACGACCGGACACGCGGCGCTCTTCGACGTCAACCTCTACGTGCGCCGGGAAGAGCGATACACGTTGCAGCTGACCGTCGCGACGGACCGGGTGCCGTTCGATGCCGCCCCACACCTCTTGGACCAGGTCCGGCAGGTGATCCGCCGCATCCTCGACGACCCCTGCCGGTCCGTTGACGAGGCCGTACTCGGTGCCGAGGCGGGGGCCCCGCCGATGCTCCCCACCTCCCCGGCCGCACCGCTCGTCGGCGTCCTGGACCGGATCAGAGCCGTCGCCGCGCGTACCCCGTCGGCCGTCGCCGTTCGCGAGGCCGGGCGGAGCCTCACGTACGCGGAGCTGATCGACGGCGCGGACACCGTGGCGGCGCAGCTGGCCGCCGCCGGGGTGACGGCGGGCGTCCCCGTGCAGGTCCACGGCCGTCGCCGGGCCTCGTGGGTGGGAGCCGTGCTCGGCGCCTGGTCGGCCGGCGCCGTACCGGCCCTCGTGGACGCGGGGCTGCCACGCGAACTGCTGGCCCACTACCGGAAACTGGTGCGCCCGGCCGCCGATGTGACCGTCGGCCCCTTTGGCGAGGTCGGTGTGGCCGGCGCGGTCGGCACCGCCGCCGAAGCGCTTGTGCCGGGGCACATCCTGTTCACCTCCGGTACCGGAGGCGCGCCCGCGGCCGTCCTCGCCCCGCACACCGCGCTCGACCACGCCATGGACTGGTATCACGGCCACGTCCGGCCCACTTTCGAGGACCGGACCGCGCTCATCGGCGGCCTGGGACACGATCCGGTCCTGCGGGACATGCTGGTGCCCCTCGGCGCAGGCGGCACGTTGGTGGTCCCGCAGGCCGGTGTCCTGCGTACGCCGACCGCGCTGTTCGACTTCCTGCACGAGGAGGGGATCACCCTCCTGCACGCCACCCCGGCCCTTCTGGAGATGATCGCGGCGGGCCACGGCGACAGACCGGGCCGACGGCTCGGGCGGCTGCGCCTGGTGATGTCGGGCGGGGCCCCGCTCACCGCGGGACTGGCCCGGCGGGTCCGTATGTTCTGCGACGCCCGGATCGTCAACGCGTACGGCACCACCGAGACCCCCCAGGTCGCGTCCTGCCAGGTGGTCGCGGAGGCCGGCGAGCCGGTCGACCCCGCGCTCCCCCACGACGCGACACTGCCGTTCGGCCGGGGCGTGGCCGGCACCGAACTCCTGGTCGTCGACGGGCGGGGGGAGCCGTGCGCCGTGGGCCAGCGCGGTGAGATCGTCGTCCGCGGCCACCATCTCGCCGTCGGGTACCTGGGAACGGACCGGGGGAACAGCGCCTTCTCGGGGCCCGGGACACCGTCGGGTGCGCGGACCTTTCGTACCGGTGACCTCGGCCGGCCGGACCCCTGGGGAGGGGTGCTCCTGGACGGCCGCCGGGACCGTCAGGTGCTGGTCAACGGGTTTCGGGTGTCACTGGAGCACGTGGAGGCCGCAGCGTTGCGGCACGGACGGATCCGGCAGGCGCGCGCGGAGATGACGGCGGCCGGGATCGGCGACCGTCTGACACTGCGGGTGGTGCCCGAGGCGGCGGGCCGCCCACCGGGGGAACAGGAGTTGCGCACCCACCTCACCGCCCTCCTGCCCGGGTATGCGGTACCGGTGCGCATCGACGTGGTGCACCGACTGGGGACCAACCACAACCACAAGGCCGTCGGGGGCCCGGCCGGGCCCGGGGCCGGGCAGGCCCCCCACGCTCCGGAGCCGACGGCGGCGTCACCCGTCCTCGACCGGATGGGCAGGGTCGCCGAGGAGGCACTCGGCCGGCCCATGAACGTGGACGGCAACTTCTTCGACGAGGGCCTCGATTCGATCGGGCTGCTGCGGTTCCACCGGATGCTCGTCAGGCGACTGGGCCAGGAGATTCCGGTGTCCGCCCTCTTCGCCCACCCGACCCTGCGGGCACTGTCGCGGTTCCTCGGCGCCGACGGCGGCTCGGCGGAGGACGGTGCACCGCGAGCGCGGCCGAGGACGAGGCCGGCCGCGCGACGGGGCGATGCGGCGGAGCGCCGTCGCGCGCTGCGGTCCCGGCTCACCCCGCCGGACGGGGAGTGAGCCGGGACGCACGCACGGGACGGCCGGCCCGCTCGGCTGCATCGACACCCGCACCCGCCCCGAACGACAACGTCGGCCTCCAGGACCACAACCAGGTCTTGAAGGCCGACGTCACACGATCCCGGAATCGACCGGCAGCGTCGCGTTGCCCAGCAAAGGCCGTCCTTCGGGACGTCCCTCAGGACGCCGACCCGTAGGCCGCCTCCACGGTGCTGATGAAGTCCTCGTCGGTTCCCGGCATGGGGGAGGGCACCGGGACGCAGCCCGCCTCGCGGTACTCCGCCAGCCGCTCCCGCACCCGGGACGCCGGGCCGATCAGGGAGAACTCCTCCGGCTGCGGATCGCCGTAGGCGTTCAGCACATGCCGGTAGTAGGGCAGCATGCGGTACGACGCGGCCGACTTCGCCCACCGCGACCGCTGCTCCGCCTCGTCCGTCCCGGTGTACGCGGGCAGGATCGTCAGGACCGTGAAGTCCTTCTCGTCCTTGCCGAACTCCGCGCAGGCCTCGCGCACGACCGGCATCACCTGCTCGCGGACGTATCGGAGGGACGACAGCCAGATCACGATGCCCTCGCCGAGCTCCACGGCGAGACGGATCATCTGGGGCCGGAGCGCCGCGAGGTAGATCGGCACATGGCCCGGCGGGTCGGTGTACTGCGCGTGGGCGGTGAAGTGCCGGCCCTCGGCGTTCACCTCGCCGGTGCCCGTCAGGCGACGGACGATGTCCACGTACTCGCGCATCACCCCGATGGGCGGCCCCTGCTGCAGGCCGAGCACGTACTCGTTGACGAACTTGTGGCTGTAGCCGAGGCCCAGCACGAAGCGTCCGGACGACAGCTCGGACAGGGATGCCGCGGCCTGGGCCATGGCCACGGGATGCCGGGCGTAGACGGGGAGCACGGCTGTGCCGACCGAGATCGACGGGGCCGCGTGGAGGTAGGCCGACGCGGTGACCAGCGCGTCCCGTTGGTCCGGCTGCTGTTCGAGCCAGACCTGGTCCACGCCGAGCCGCTCGGCGAGCTGCACCCTTTTGACGAGTTCGTCCGTGCTCTGGTAGCGAGGTGATATCACCAGAGGTTTCTGGGCCCGCTTCATGATGTCACTCCGGTGGCCGGTGTGGGGACGGCGTCGTCGCCGATGGTGATCCGGATGTAGTCGGCCGGGTCCTGGATGCGCCGGAGATCGGACTTCAGCAGCAGCGCGGTGCCGTCCCGGCTCACTTCGGTGAATCCGGCGAAGGCGTAGGTGATCTGCATCATCCGGTTCCGGCCCGTCTCCACGAAGTCGGCGCACAGCGCCTCGGCGCCCGCCTCCTTGGCGGTGCGCATCACGTGGTTGAGCAGGATGGTGCCCACCCCGCGCGACATCGTGCGGCAGGACATCAGGAGCAGTCGCAGATGCCAGTGCGGCCGGCCGCGCTCCGCGAGGGCGAGGCCGATCGTGCCGTAGCTGCCGTAGCGGTCCGTCAGTTCGGCGACCAGCAGGACATGGTCGGGGCTGGTGCTGAGCCCGGCCAGCTCTTCGTAGGAGTAGGTGCGGCCCGTGGAGTTGAGCTGGTTGGTGCGTACGGTCAGTTCCTCGGCGCGCTGGAGGTCGTCCAGTCCGGCCCTGCGGATGGTGAACTCCATCTTCAGCTCGGCGAGGAACTCCTCGGGGGTGCCCGCGAACGTGCGTTCCTGCTCCTCCCGGACAGTCTGGCTCCGGTACATGTCTCTGCGCCTGGCCGACTCGTCGGTGACGAAGCGCGGGGTGAGCTCGGGCAGGTCCAGTGCGCCGGCCAGGTCCTCCGGCGCGAGGCAGAGCACTCCGGGCAGGGCGTGGGCCACCTCGGCGCGCTCGAACGGCTCGTCGTCGACGAAGGCCAGTGCGTCGATGCCCACGTTGAGGGACCGGGCGACCTCCCGCAGCGAACTCGACTTCGGGTTCCAGCCGATCTGCGGGTAGACGAACATGTCGTCGAGGCCGAGCTCACCGAGCCGTTCCATGGCGGCCTGCCGGTCGTTGCGGCTGGCGATGGAGTGCAGGATGCCCCGGCGGTCGAGCCGGCGGATGAGGTCGACGACCTCGGAGCGTGGAACGACCGCGCCGGACTCTTCGAGCAGGACGCCGTCCCAGAGTGTGTTGTCGAGGTCCCAGACCACGCACTTGACGCGCCCGCGGCGCGCTGCGGATTCTTCGGTGGATGGTGTCGTCATGTCCTCAGGCAGCAATCCGGTAGGCCGCGTCGGCGATGGTCAGCTGCTGGATCTCGGAGCTTCCTTCGATGATCTCCATGACCTTGGCGTCGCGGTAGTAGCGGGCGACGGAACTCTCGGGAGCGCAGCCGTTCGCCCCGTGGATCTGGACCGCCTCGTTGGCGTGCCGGGCCGCGCGCGTCGACGCGAAGTACTTCGCGATCATGGTCGCCATGATGGTCCCCGAGTCGTTGGCGTCCTTGAGCCGGCCGGCTTCCTCGTACAGCAGCCGGGCAGCGGCGGTGTCCGTGACCATGTCGGAGATCCTGGCCCGGATGAGCGGCAGTTCACGCAGCGGAACGCCGCCCACCCGTCGCTCGGTGGTGTAAGAGGCGCAGGCGTCGATGCAGGCCTGCAGAATGCCGACGGAGCCCGCCGCGACGCTCAGCCTGCCGATGTCGAGCACTCCGGTGAGCAGCATCCCCGACGCGAAGGCCTCCGGGCCCAGCAGCGCCTCGGAGCCGAGGGCCACCTCGCGCAGGTGGACGGTGGCCAGCATGCCGGCTCTGGTGCCCAGCATGCCCTCGATCGGTTCCACCTCGACACCGTTCGCCTCCGCGGGTACGAGGAAGGCCACCACACCGCCCGGGGCGCGGGCGAAGACGAGGAAGAGCCGGGCGAGCTGCCCTCCGGTGATCCAGGTCTTGGTCCCCCGCAGCACCCACGTCGTGCCTTCGCGCACCGCCGTCGTGGTGAGCTCGGTGGTGGCGTTGCTGCCGCTCCCGGGTTCGCTGACGCAGAGGGAGCCCGGCGTGGATCCGTCGGCGAGCCCGGGCAGCCAGCGCGTGCGCTGTTCGGCGGTGCCCCAGCGGTGCACCGCGAAGGAGACCATGCTGTGCACGGTCAACAGGCTGCGCATCGAGGAGCAGCCGCGCCCGACCTCCTCGTGGATCCGGCCCAGCGTGGTGAACGACACTCCCGCCCCGCCCGCCTCCACGGGCAGGAAGGGGGCCCACAGCCCCGCTTCCGAGGCCGCCTTGAGGAGACCGTCGGGCATGCGCCCCGCGCTGTCGTAGACGTCGGCGACGGGCCGGATGTGCGTGTCGGTGAACCGCTTGGCCGAGCCCCGGTCGGTGACGGCCGCCGGCGCGTCGGTCACGGGCTCGTCCGGGGACGACTGCGGCTGCCTGCTCATCGGGGCGCCTGCGATGCGGTGACGGAGGCGGGCCGGTTCCTGTCGACCAGTGCCGCTATGGAGGCGACGGTCCGGAAGTTGTCGAACCGGAGTTCCTCGTTGGGGATGGTGAAGGCGAACGTCTTCTCGATGAACATCACCAACTCCATGGCGAAGAGGGAGTTGATGAACCCGAGGGCGAAGATGTCGTCCTCGTGGGTGATGCCGATGTCGGGGAAGCGGCTCGTGATGAACCGGTGGATCTGCTCGCGGGTGTCGTCCGCCATGGTCATCCCTCCGTGGGGGCGTAGGAGTAGAACCCGTGCCCGGTCTTCCGTCCGTGGAGGCCCGCCTCGGTCATCTGCTTGAGGAGGGGGCACGGACGGTACTTGCTGTCGGCGAAGCTCTCGTAGAGGACCTCGATGCTCTGCAGGATGGTGTCGACACCGATGAGATCGGCGGTCTCCAGCGGGCCCATGGGATGGTCGAAGCAGCCGCGGAACACCTCGTCCACCGTCTGCGCGGACGCGACGCCCTCGTGGACGAGGAAGGCGGCCTCGTTGATGGTCAGCATGAGGACACGGTTGGAGACGAAGCCACTCGCGTCCCTGACCTGGATGGGCTTCTTGCCCATGGTGGCGAGGAGGTCCCTGGTACGCCGGAGGGTCTCCTCCGACGTGTGGTGCCCGGGGATGAGCTCCACGACGTGCTTGAGCGGTACCGGATTCATGAAATGCACGCCGACGACCCGGTCCGCCCGGTCCGTCGCGGAGGCGATCCGTGTGACCGGTATAGCCGAGGTGTTGGCTATGAAAACGCATTCCGGATCGCAGACGACGTCCAGTCCCGGATACAGTGCCCGCTTGAGATCCCAGCTTTCCGTGATGTTCTCGACCAGGAATTCGGCCGATGCGAGGGATTTGATGTCTGTCTCGAAGGAGATGGCCCCCAGGACGGCATCCGCATCCACTGCGGGACCGCCCAGGAGGCGACTTGTTCTGCAGTTCTGCCGGATCTGATCCTTTGCTCGCCCGAGAATCGTGGAATTCAGGTCGTTCAGGACGACGTGGTGTCCCGACTGCGCAGCCGACTGCGCCACCCCGACTCCCATGACCCCTGCACCCACGACACCGATCACAGCCATAGTCCACTCCGTCCTGTCATCGCGGCCCAGCCTTGGCTCGCCGTCGCACCGAGGTCAAGTGCCCTTGACGCAGGGGGCATCCGGAGGCGGTGGCAGTTTGTGGACGGCAGGAACCTGCCACTGCGAACGCCTGGACAGTCCCACGGCCCGCGCACCCACACTGAGGGGCAATCACGCTTGTTGACGGGGTGCGGTGGAGGGGAACCTTGAAGCTGGAACAACCGATACGTGACCATGACATCGCGGTGATCGGCATGTCGGGCCGTTTTCCTGGTGCATCGAATGTTGCCGGCTTCTGGGAGAATCTCGCGAACGGGGTGGAATCGTTCGCGCAGCTCACCGACGACGAATTGCGTGCCGCACTGGTCGACGAGCGACTCATCGCACATCCCGACTACGTCAAGGTGCGTCCGGTACTCGACGACATCCGCGGCTTCGACGCGCGGTTCTTCGGGTACAGCCCCCGCGAGGCCGAGATAGCCGATCCTCAGCAGCGCATCTTTCTGGAGTGCGTGTGGGAGGCTCTGGAGGGCGCGGGGTACGGCAGGGCCGACACGCGGGGCCGGGTCGGCCTCTTCGCGGGCGCCAACTTCAGTATGTACATGATCAATCGGTTCGCCGGTCCCGCGGGCATCGCGCACATGGACCCGTACGAGATGATGATCGGCAACGACAAGGACGCGCTCGCGACCGTCATCGCCTACCGCCTCGACCTGACCGGCCCGGCGGTCTCCGTGCAGACCTTCTGCTCGACCTCGGCGACCGCCATGCACCTCGCCTGCCAGAGCATCAGGCGCGGGGAGAGCGACATCGCCCTGGCGGGTGGCGTCTGCGTGCGCGTTCCCGACCGGGTGGGGCACCTGCACTTCGAGGGCGGGATGGAGTCGCCCGACGGCCACATCCGCACGTTCGACGCCGAAGCGCGCGGGGGCGTCTTCGGCGACGGCGCGGGCGTCGTCGTCCTGAAGTCGATGCGGCAGGCGGTCGCCGACCGTGACAACGTGCTCGCGGTGATCCGCGGCAGCGCGATGAACAACGACGGTGCCTCCAAGTTCAGTTACACAGCGCCGAGCATCGTCGGGCAGGCCCGCGCGGTGGAGGACGCGCTGCGGGACGCCGACGTCTCACCGAGAGACATCTCCTACGTCGAGGCGCACGGCACCGCCACCGAGCTGGGGGACCCGATCGAGGTCGCGGCCCTCTCCCGGGCCTTCAAGTCCGCGGAACGCGGCCGCACCGGGGAAGAGCTGGACGAACGCGGCTACTGCGCCATCGGTTCGGTGAAGACCAACGTCGGCCACCTCGACCGCGCTGCCACGGTGACCGGGATGATCAAGGTGGTGGAGGCGCTCCGGCACGAGCACATTCCGCAGTCCCTGCACTTCGAGAACCCCAACCCGGAGATCGACTTCGCCCGCAGCCCGTTCTACGTCGCCGGCAAGCCGGTCCGCTGGAGCCGGCAGCCGGGCCGGCCCCGGCTGGCGGGACTCAACGGCCTCGGCATGGGCGGCACCAATGTGCACATGATCGTGCAGGAGGCGCCCGCCCCGCGGAACCGGCCCGCCGACCCCAGGCGCTGGCATGTCCTGCCCCTGTCGGCGCAGGTGAAGGAGGCGGGCGAGGAGCAGCGCACCGATCTGGCTCGTCATCTGATGACGCAGCCCGACACCGCGCTCGGGGACGTCGGTTTCACCCTGCACATGGGGCGCTCGCTGTTCTCGCACCGCCAGGTGTGCGTCGCCGGTTCGACGGACGGCGCCGCCGCGGCGCTGTCGGGCGAGAAGGCACCCGACGCGACGCTGCTGGTCCGGCACGATCCCGCGCGCAGCCGGCGTGTGGGCCTGGTCTTCGCGGGCGTCGGCGAGCACTACACGGGGATGGTCGCCGAGCTGTACAGGACGGAACCCGTCTTCCGTAAGCACCTGGACCACGGCCGGGGGCTCCTCGCCGAGTACACCTCCATCGACGTCGTCACGCCGCTCACCGCCGAGCGCTCCGCACAGGGCGGCGGCCTGGCCGCTCTGATGGGACGGGACTCCGGGCCCGCGGACGATCCGTTCGCCGACACACGTGTCGCGCAGCCCGCGGTGTTCCTGGCCGAGTACGCGCTCGCCGCGACGCTGATGGAGTGGGGGCTGAAGCCGGCCGCCGTGCTCGGGTACAGCGTCGGTGAGTACGTGGCGGCCTGCCTCGCGGGGGTCCTCTCGCTCCCCGACGCGCTGCGTCTGGTGGCCCACCGGGCCGAACTGATCGCGGAGCTCCCCGCGGGGGCGATGCTGGCCGTGGGGCTCACCCGGCAGGAACTGTCCGCCAAGGTGCCGGACCTGGAGGCGCGGGGGCTGGACCTCAGCGCGGTCGTACCGGGGCAGGCCGTGGTGGCGGGTCCCGTGGACGCCGTACGCGAACTGGCCGCGTTCCTGCGGGACGAGGAGATCGTGTGCCGCGAACTGCAGACCACCCACGCCTTCCACTCCCGCATGCTGGCCCCCAAGGCGGACGAGCTCACCCGCTGGATCGCCGAGCACATCACCCTGTCCGCACCCGTCCTGCCGTGCCTGTCGAACGTCACGGGCGGGGAGATGGACGCGGACCTGGTCACCGACCCCGCGTACTGGGCGCGGCACATGTGCTCTCCCGTGCGGTTCGAGGAAGGCCTCGGCGAGATGCTGGGCCAGGACGACATGACGCTGATCGAGATCGGGCCGGGCAGGTCGCTGGGCGCGATGGCGCGGGCCCACGAGGCCTGTGACCGTTCCCGCTGGCCGCTGATCGTCTCCACACTGCCCGCCGCGAGCGAGGACACGGGGGACGACCGGACTCTCGCCGAGTGCCTCGGTGAACTGTGGCTGTGCGGTGTCGACATCGACTGGGACGCCTACCACCGCAACGCGCGCGACTTCGCGCCGGGCCGCGTACAGCTGCCGACCTACCCGTTCCAGCGTCAGGAGTACTGGTACGAGTCCGGCTGGACACCCCCGTCGCAGGTCGTCGGCGGCCTGCCGGAGGGCGCCGAACAGGCCGGCGGGTACGAGGAGCTGCCCCTGCTCCCCGAGTCGCGGTGGATGCATCTGCCCGTCTGGCGGCAGCGCCTCCCGCAGCCCGCGCTGAACGATCAGGGCGACGAGTGGACCGTCTTCACGGACAGCGGTGAAGGCGACCGGATCGTCGAGGAACTCCGCGGGCGAGGTCCGGCGAGCGGGCGCAGGATCGTCGAGGTGCGCCCCGGCGATGCCTTCGCCCGCGACGGCGACAACTACCGGATCCGGCCGGGCAACACGCAGGACACGCTGGAGCTGTTCGCCGCCCTGAGCGAGCGCGGGCAGCTGCCCGACCGCGTGCTGCACCTGTGGAACCTGGGGGACGCCGAGGCCGAGGAGACGGTGCGGCGCGGTACCCACACCCTTATCGCGCTGGCCCGTGCCGCGCACGAGATGGTCTTCGGGTCGTGGAAGCTCGACGTCGTCACCTCCGGCGTCCACCAGGTCACGGGCAGCGAGATCATCCGTCCCGAACGGGCGACGGTGCTCGGTCCCTGCACGATCATCCCGGTGGAGTGCCCGGGCGTCACCCTGCGCTCCCTCGACCTCCTGGACGGCGCTCCCGCGCCGGTGGCGGAGGTCGTCGAGGAACTGCGTTCCGAACCCGGGAACCAGGTGGTCGCGCTGCGGGGCGGAAAGACCTGGACACTCGACTACGAGGCGCTCGAACTTCCCGCGGGACAGGACCTCACCGAGCCCGCCACCACGGTACGCCCGGAAGGGGTGTACATGATCACCGGCGGTCTGGGCGGCATCGGCCTGGCCATGGCGTCACGACTGGTCGACGAGTACCGGGCCAAGGTGGTACTGCTCGGACGCACTCCGGTGCCGCCCCGTGAGCAGTGGGACGCGATCCTCTCCGATCCGTCGGCGAGCGACGAGGTACGCCGCCGTATCGCCGCGCTGTGCGAACTGTCCGCCAAGGGTGCCGAGTTCATGGTGGTGCAGGCCGATGTGTCGGTCCCGGCCGAGGTGCAGCGGGCGGTGGCAGCGGCGACGGAGCGGTTCGGTGCGCTCCACGGCGTCCTCCACGCGGCGGGAGTGCCCGGCAGGGGCATGATGCAGTTCAAGTCCGCGGAGGACGTCGACCGCGTGCTCGCCCCCAAGGTGGCGGGGACCCTGGCGCTCGCCCGGGCGCTCAAGGACGTACCCCTCGACTTCCTGGCGCTCTTCTCCTCGGTCTCCTCGGTCACCGGGGCGCTGGGACAGGCCGACTACTCCGCGGCCAACGCCTTCCTCGACGCCTTCGCGAGCAGCGGCCTGCTGCCGCAGGCGAGGATCGTCTCGATCGGCTGGGGCGAGTGGGAGTGGAACGGCTGGAAGTCCGGCCTCGACGGTTATGAGCCAGTGCTGCGCGAGTTCTACGAACAGCACCGGGACCGGTTCGGTATCGGCTTCGACGCGGGATGGCGCCACCTGCAACGGGCGCTGGCCCGCCCCGAGCCCCATCTGTTCGTCTCCACGCAGGACTTCTCCATGATGGTGCGGGGCAGCCGGAGCCACACCATGGAGGACATCCAGGAAGGTGCCCGGCGCGGCCGGGGCGAGAAGCGCCATCCGCGGCCGGAGCTGTCCACCCTCTACGTTCCGGCACGCACGGAGACCGAGACCCTGATCGCCGAAATCTGGGCGGACGCACTGGGGATGGAGCAGGTCGGCATCCACGACAACTTCTTCGACCTGGGCGGCAATTCGCTTCTCGGGGTGGGGATCGTGGCGGCCATCCGCAGGGGGCTGGAGCTCGACAGGCTTCCGGCTCATGTCATCTACCAGGCGCCCACGGTCGCCGCACTGGCGGCGCTGGCCGTTCCCGACGCCACGCCGGAGGGCGGGCCGGAGAGCGACCACGCGGCGCACGTGAAGGATCGCGCACTACAGCGGCACGAGCGTCTGGCTCGCAGGCGCGCCGGACAGCGGGGAGGTTCCGAGTAATGACTGACGTCGACTACGACGCCGCCGTTGCCGTCATCGGCATGTCCGGGCGTTTTCCCGGGTCCACGAACGTGGAGGAGTTCTGGTCCGCCCTGATGGCGGGCCGGCCGGGGCTGCGCGAGCTGGACGAGGAGGAACTCGTCGCCGCGGGTGTCGGCCCGGCGCAGCTGGCGAATCCGTCGTACGTGCGCACCGGTGCCCCGATCGAGGGGACGGACCTGTTCGACGCGGGCATGTTCGGCTTCAGCCGGCACGAGGCCGAACTGATGGACCCGCAGCACAGGCTGCTCCTGGAGTGCTCCTGGGAGGCCCTGGAGTACGCCGGCTACCAGCCCACCGCGATGCCGGGGCGGGTCGGTGTCTTCGCGGGATGCGGCCACCCCGACTACCTGTACAACGTCGGGCAGAAGGCGATGGCCGAACCAGGCGGAGCGCTGCTGATGGCGATCGGCAACGAACGCGACTCGCTCGCCTCCCTGGTCTCCTACAAACTGGGACTGACCGGCCCCAGCGTCACGGTGCAGACCTTCTGTTCCACCTCCCTGGTGGCCGTGCACATGGCCGCACAGAGCCTGCTGAACTTCGAGTGCGATGCCGCCCTCGCCGGCGGCGCCTTCATCCCGCTGCCGCAGAACGTGGGCTATGTCTACGAGGAGGGCGGGATCCTCTCCCCCGACGGGCAGGTTCACGCCTTCGGAGCGGGCGCTCACGGCAGCGTCATCGGGGCCGGCGTCTCCGTCGTCGCCC
Source organism: Streptomyces phaeofaciens (assembly GCF_014648915.1). GTDB lineage: Bacteria > Actinomycetota > Actinomycetes > Streptomycetales > Streptomycetaceae > Streptomyces > Streptomyces phaeofaciens. Next base: position 33,028 of record NZ_BMSA01000026.1, read on the forward strand.
TGAAGCGACTCGCCGACGCGCTCGACGACGGAGACCACATCGAGGCGGTGATCCTGGGCTCGGCCGTCAACAACGACGGGAGGGCCTGCGCCGGCTACACGGCTCCCGGGGTGGACGGGCAGGCCGAGGTGATGGAACAGGCGATCTCCTTCTCCGGCGTACGGCCCGAGACCATCGGGTACGTGGAGTGCCACGCCACCGGGACCCCGCTGGGCGACTCCATCGAACTGGCCGCGCTGGCCCGGGCGTTCCCCAAGGACATGGGCCGCAGGGTCGTCCTGGGCTCGCTCAAGCCGAGCATCGGGCACCTGGACCGGGCCTCCGGCACCGCGGGCCTGATCAAGGCCGCGATGGCGCTCTCCCGGCGGGTGCTCCCCGCCACCCTGCACTACGAGAACCCCAATCCGGTGCTCGCCACCGAGCGGGACCGCTTCACCGTTCTGGACAAACACCAGGACTGGCCCGAGGAACCGCAGCCCCGGCGTGCCGGTGTCAGCTCCTTCGGGCTCGGCGGCACCAACGCCCACGTCGTACTCGAAGAACCTCCGCACCGCCCGCGCGAACCGCGTGTCGCGGGTCCCCAGCTGCTGGTCCTCTCCGCGCGGGACGCCACCGCCCTGGACGAGGCGACCCGCGCCCTGGCCCAGTACCTCGACGCGAACCCGGCGGCAGACCTGGCCGACGTGGCGTTCACGCTCCAGCGCTCGCGTGCCCAGTTCCCCGTCAGACGCGCCCTCGTCTGCACGGACACCGCACAGGCGCTTGCGGTGCTCTCGAACCCCGCGAAGTGGCCCGAGGCCGCACAGGAGCGGCACCGGCCGGTCGCCGAGCTGGCGGACGCCGGTACCTGGACCGTGTCCGGCCAGTGGCGGGAGGAGCTGCGTGAGGCGGTCCTGCGTCTTCTCGGGGACGGCGGACCGGCGGAGGCGGCCGGGGGCTCCCCGACGGCCGGGGCGGCACACGAGGCGTTCGTGCGCGCCATGGCTCGCCTCGGCTGCCGGGTCGTCGCGCCGGCCGACGGCGAGGAAGAAGCCGACGCCGCGCGCATACGCCTGGAACCCTCGGACGAGGTCCCGGCGGAGCAGTGGCTGCTGAACGCCCTCGGGCGGCTGTGGACGGACGGGGCGACCGTGGAGTGGACGGCCACCGACCGCGCCGATGCCCGGCGGATCCCCCTGCCCACGTATCCCTTCCAACGCCGCAGCTACTGGGTCGACCCTCCCGAGACGCCGTACCTGCTGGGCGCGGCCGAGGAGGAGGGCCGGGCAGACGACATCGGACGGTGGACGTACGCACCCGCCTGGCGCCGTCGGCACGCCGCACCGGCCGATCTCCCCGAGCTGGTCCGCGCCGCGGGGCCCTGGCTGGTCCTCGCCTCGGAGGAGTGGGGTGAGGCGCTCGCCGCGCAGGCGCGGGCGGCGGGCGGCGAGGTCGTCGTGGCCCGGCCGGGCCCCGCTTTCGGCGGCGACCGGGAACAGGGCTTCACCTTCAGGCCCGCCGAGTCCGACGACACCCACCGGCTCCTGGGCGCGCTCGGCACGCCGCCCCGGACCGTGGTGCACGCGCTCGGTCTCGGCAGCCTCGGCCGGCCCTTCGAGGAACAGCAGAACGTCGGATTCGACGCGGTCCGTGCGCTGGCGGGCGCGCTGGCGCTGCACGCCCCCTCACAGGCGATCGACGTCCTGTGCCTGACCAGGGAGTCCGTACAGATCGCGGGCTCGGTCCCGCGTGATCCCGCGCAGGCCGCGCTGGCCGCGCTCCTGCCGGTCCTCGCGCAGGAGAACCCCGGCTGGACATGCCGGCACATCGACCTCGGCCGGGCGGCCGGCGGACTCTCGGTTCCCGCCCAGGTGGCCGCCGTCCTCGGTGAGGCGGGTGCCGTGTACGAGGGTCCGGTCGCCCTGCGCGGCACCGAGCGCTGGGTCCGGGAACACGAGCCGCTGCCGCTCGCCGCCGTGTCCGAGCCGGACGGCCCGCTCACACCGGGCTCGACCGTGCTGATCACCGGCGGGCTGGGCCATGTCGGGCTGATTCTGGCCCGGCACCTGGCCGTAGCGCGCGGCTGCCGGGTGGTACTCACCGGGCGTACGGCCCTGCCCGCGCGGGAGCGGTGGAAGGACCACCTCGAGCAGGAGGCTGATCCGTCGTCCAAGATCCACCGCTGTGTCAAGGCGCTGGTGGAGATCGAGGAGGCCGGCGGCCGCGTCCTGGTGGCCGCGGCCGACGCCTCCGACGCGGCGCAGATGCGCGCGGTGGTGGAGAACGCCGAGGAGCACTTCGGAGGGCTCGACCTCGTGGTGCACGGGGCGGGCGTCTCCGACGCCGCGGCCTTCGGTCCCGCGCACATGGTGGACGCCGCGGGGAGCCGTTCCCACTTCACCGCGAAGATCGACGGCTTCCGCAGCCTCCAGCAGGCCCTGGGTGACCGGCCCGTCCCGGGGATCACGATGTCCTCGCTCTCGGCGGTGCTCGGCGGCCTGGCGCTCGGCCCCTACGCCGCGGCCAACGCGGCGCTGGACGCCTGCGCCCTGGGCGAGCGGGCCTCCGGCGGCAGGACATGGCTCACGGTGAACTGGGACACTTGGCGTCCCGACGCCCAGGACCACACGCACAGCGGTGAGTTCGACATGGCACCCCAGGAGGCCGTGGAGGTCTTCGAGCGCGCCGTCGGTGCCCTCGACCGCGTCGACCACCTGGTGATCTCGACCGGCTCGCTGCCGGCACGCCACGACCGGTGGGTCGTGCGCCACGGCCGCGACGAGGACACCGGGGCGGACGAGGACATACGTGACCCCCGTCCCGATCTCTCCATCCCCTACGTGGCTCCCGAACCGGGAACCGAACAGGAGCTGGCGGCCATGTGGGCCGCCGTCCTGCGGCTGGACAGGGTCGGCGCCGACGACGACTTCTTCCGCCTCGGCGGTACGTCGGTGGTGGCCATCCAGCTGATCGCCCGGGTGCGCAAGGAGCTGGGCATCCCGGTCCCCACCACCGCGCTGCTCGGATACCCCACGGTGCGCGGCCTGGCCGAGCAGATCGACACGGCGCGGGGCGAGGCGTAGCAGCAGCGGGGGGACCGCCGGGTGCGGGTGTCAGGCGACGGGCGGCGCGGACTGCTGCGCCGCCCCCACCCGCACACCGGCCTGGAACCTGCTGACGGCATCCAGATCGCGCAGCACCGCGGCGATGTGCCGGCGGCAGGTACGCACGGAGATACCGAGCCTGCGCGCCACCGCCTCGTCGGTGAGGCCGTCGGTCAGCAACTGGACGATGGTGAGGTGCAGGCTGTCCGTCACCGTCCGGTAGCCGCTCTCCTCGGCCGAGTACTGCTGCGCGCCGGACCAGGAACATTCGACGAGGTCGAGGAGAAGGCCCACGGCTGAGCGGCTCCGGATCAGCACGCCCGCGGGCTCGTCCGCCCCGCCTCCCTCGTTGAGGAGGAAGGCGACCTCCTCGTCGAACACCATGAGCTGACGGCCGAGTTCACCGGTGGTTCGGACCTCCGCCCCGTTGACGTGGAGCTCGGTGAGGACCTTGCGCGCGCGGATGTCGGCGCGTACGGCGTGCTGGAGGAGCAGCCGGACCCGGACTTTGCGGGCGAGGAGGCCCAGCGCGCCGCCCGCCATGCGGGCGGAGGCCTCGTCCCCCGTGGACAGGAGTCCGTTGGGCAGGAAGGCGACGTACGCGCCGGAGCAGTGTTCCGCCGCCTGGTACAGGTGCCCGGCGAGCTCTTCGGCGTCCCGCAGCTCCACCAGGGAGGGATCGCCGTCGCCCTCGATCCTGCGGGTCTCCAGATAGCGCGGCCGGAAGTCGTTCAGGCGGCGTCGGAGCTGACTGATCGTGGCCCGTCGGCGGTACACCTCCTCGTCGATCGGCAGGATCAGCGACGCCTGGGCGACGTCCGGATCGACGGGGAAGAGGACGGCCGGTCCCTCGGTTCCCCTCTCCTCGCGCAGCAGGTGGAGCTCCTTGAGCTGGGCCACCGCGGCGCGGACCCCAGCGGGGTCCAGCCCGAGCTCCGCCGCGAACAGCTCGTCGTCCTCGACGAGGCTGCCGCGGCGCAGCGCGTGTGCGTACACGAGGTCCGGCCCGGAACCGGGCGCGTCTCCGCTTGCCGTACCGAGGCCGACGAATCCGTCTGACAGCGACATCTGTGTCCTTTGCATACGACTGGCCTCCCGTCACCGCTTCTGAGCCGCGTCGGGATGCTGGAGCGCCTCGTCGACACGGCGCGCAAGGTCCCGGACGGTCGGGTACTCCAGAACGGCGACCCCCGGCACGCTGACCCCGAGGGAGTCCCGGATGCGCACGGCCAGCTGCACGGCCACGAGGGAATTCCCGCCGAGGTCGAAGAAGTCCTCGTCGAGGCCGATACGGGGGAGTCCGAAGGCGTCCTGCCACAGTTCGACGAGACGCCCCTGCGTGGTCGTCACGGCCTCCGCGGCGACCGGGGAGGCGCGTTCCGTACGCTTGGCGACCCCGGCAAGCTGTCCGCCTGCCGCCGCAGCGATGGACGCGGCCATCCCGGAAATGCGCCGGACCCGCTCGGTCAGGGGCTCACGGCTGACGACGTACTGCGCCTCACCATGGGTGTTGAGCACCCGCCACAACAGGGCGAGCCCCTCGTCCGGAGTGATCAGCAGCTCACCCGAGGGGGAGACGGACGAATCCCCGGACGCCACGGCTGCGGCGGGAGCGGCCCGAGGGGTTTCCCGGTCCCGGCCCGGCGCGGGTGCGGAGGTGGCCGGGGCGCCGTCCGTGGCGGAGGGCGCCTCTGCCGGGCCGTGTCCGTCACCGAGCGCCGCCACATCGAGGATGCGCACCGTGAAGCCTTCGACGGTGGCCACCTCGCGGCCCCGCTCGTCCAGGATGCCGATGTCATGGGTGGCGCTCGAACGGTCCTCGGCGATCTCGAAGGACCTGATGTGGCTGTGCAGGCGCGCGGGCAGGGCCTCACGCACGATCAGCTTGTCGAACCCGATGGGCAGGAAGCTCGTGCCGCCGCCCACGAGATCCGGGATGAACAGGCTGAGCGACGTGGCCCCGTCGAGCAGGGAGGGGTGCACGACGAACTCGCCGAGGTCCTCGCCCCGGCCTTCCCGCAGTCCCAGAGTGACGAGGTGCTCGCCCTTGCCGACCTCGTAGATCTCCATGGTGGGCCAGTGCGGCCCGAACTGGACCAAGTGCTCGTCGCCGCCCGGTTCGGGAGCCCAGGTCAGCTCGTCGCAGCGGGACCTGATGCTCCCCAGATCGTGCCGCTCCGGCTCGGCGGGTCCCGCGTACCGGGTGATCGTGGCCCGCGCGTGGTGGTTCCACGGTGCCTCGGGGGCGTCCACGGCCCGGCTGCGGACGGTGAAGTCGTAGGCTCCGGAGCCGGTGAGCTGCCCGCGCACCTGGACTTCGCGCCGATGGTCGACGGCGAGCGGGCGGCTGAAGAGCACGTCCCGCACCTCGACCGGCCCGTCCTCGACACCGCCCTGGTACGCGGCGCACATCATCTCGATGAACGACGTGCCGGGAAAGACGGCCGAGCCGCCCATGCGGTGATCGGTGAGCACCCAGTGGAAATCCGCGTCGACCAGGGCGGAATACGTCACCTCCGCGCCGTCCCCGGTCTCCAGCCGGCGGCCGAGCAGGGGGTGCCGGACCTGGGTGGAGGAGATGCCCTGTTCCAGCTCGCGGAAGGCGCGGGGCGCGTTGGTACGGGTGTCACCGATCATGCCGACCTCGGTCCAGCCGCACCAGTTGACCGCGATCGTGCGGCACCGGCTCCGGGTGCGCCGCGCCTGTGCGTAGGCGTCCAGGAACGCGTTGGCCGAGCAGTAGTCGACCATCCCGTAGTCACCGGACACCGAGACGATCGAGGAGAACAGCACGAGGAGTTCCAGCTCGTCACCGAGCAGCCGGTCGAGTACCAAGGTGCCCTCGACCTTGGGGGCGAGCACCTCGCGTGCCTGGTCCTCGGTCCGCAGTGCGGCGAGACCGCCGCCCGGCACGCCGGCCGCGTGGAACACGCCGTGGATGCGGCCGAAGCGTTCCTTCGCCGTGTCGACGACCTTCCGCATCGCCGCCTCGTCCGTGACGTCGGCGCGGACGACGAGGACCTCGCCGCCCAGCTCCTCCACCTCCCGGACCCCGAGGATCCGCCTGCTCGTCCGGTCGTCCGGACCGTGCGCGGCCAGGTGGGCGTCCCACTCCGCCCGCTCGGGCAGAGCGCTGCGGTTCACCAGGACGAGCCTGGCGCCGGCCGTGCGGGCGAGCTCCTTGGCGGTTTCGAGGCCGATGCCCCCCATACCGCCCGTGATGAGGTAGACCCCGCGGCGTCGCAGCGTCCTCGGAAGTTCGGCCCGCTGTGGCAGGGCGACTCGCTCGTGGTCCGACACCCACCTGCGGCCCGCCCGGTAGGCGACCAGCGGATCGGAGACCGGCGTACCCAGTTCCTCGGCCAGTTGCCCGACGGCTCCGGCGTCCGTCAGGGCGGCCGGTTCGACGTCGACCAGCTGGAAGGTGAGAGCGGGCGACTCGTGGGGGATCACCAGACAGGGCCCGATCAGCAGCGCCTTGGCCGGTTCCACGGGATCGCTGCCCGAAACGTCGAAGGAACCGGTCGTCAGGACCCGGATGTCCGCGTGGCTGTCCGGCCACCGCTCCAGCAGCGCCTGGGAGAGGTGGAGCAGGCTGAGGAAGCCCGCCTCGCGCACCCGGTCGGTCTCGGCCGTGCCGACGGCACCGCCCGCCGCGGGCGCGGCGCTCCAGCCGTGGAGTACGTGCGCGGGGCGCCCGGGACCGGTGTCGAGCGCCGTGCACAGCGCGTCGTAGTCGGAGCGTCGCGAGGGGTTCATCGTGAAACGCCCCTCGCCCAGGTCGGCGAAGGTCTCGCCCGCCACCACGTGGACCATGCGGACTCCGCGCTCGACCAGGCCGCTGACCAGGGTGTTCGCGGTTCCGGCAGTATCCTCCAGGACCAGCCAGAGCCCGCCGTCGGCCTCCTCGGACCTGATGGCCGCCGGGTCCAGCGGCCGCCTGCGCCAGGTCGGCAGGAACGTGGAGTCCTCGGCGGGCAGGACCAGTGGCTCGGCGGCGGCGGGACGCTGCTCCTCGGCCTCCGGGTCCGGCTCGATCCAGTGCCGTACGCGTTCGTACGGATAGGTGGGAAGCACGACCCGGCGGCGGGTGCCCGAGTGCAGCCGGGCCCAGTCGATGCCGACGCCGTGCGACCACAGAGCGCCGACGGCCTCGGCGAGGCAATGGCTGTCCGAGCGCTCGGAGTTCGCCCGCCGAAGGGAGGGCACCACCGCGGTGCCGCGGGACAGGGTCTGGCGCGCCAGGGTGGTGAGGCTCTGCCCGGGTCCCGTCTCCAGCAGGACCGTCGCGCTCTCCGCGACGGTGGCACAGGCTTCCGCGAAGCGGACGGTGCCGCGGAGCTGGTCGGCCCAGTAGCCGGGGTCCGTTGCCTGCTCGTCGGTGATCCAGGTACCGGTGAGGGTGGAGACGAAGGGAAGCCGCGGCGGCTGCGGGTTCGCCACGGCCACCGCCTCGCGGAACGGCGGCATCACCGGGTCGAGCATGGAGGAGTGGAACGCGTGCGAGGTCTGGAGCCGCTGGCTGCGTATCCCGTTCGAGGCCAGCCAGTCGCCCAGCAGCTCCAGTTCGGACTCGGGGCCCGAGACCACGCAGTTCTTGGGGCTGTTGACCGCGGCCAGACTCAGCTCGTCGGGGAGCAGAGGGGCGAGGTCGCTCTCGGAGAGCGGCACGGCCAGCATGCCGCCGCTCGGCATGGCCTGGGTGAGGCGGCCGCGGACGGCGACGAGGCGCAGCGCGTCGTGAAGGGTGAAGACGCCCGCGAGGCACGCCGCGGTGTACTCGCCGATGCTGTGGCCGACCATCGCGGCGGGTTCGACGCCCCGATCCATCCACAGCCGGGCCAGGGCGTATTCGGTGACGAACAGGGCGGGTTGCGCGAGATCGGTCCGGTTCAGGCGCTCGCTCGCCCCGTCGGCGTCCTGCTCCTCTCCCGTCCCGCACAGCAGCGGGCGCAGGTCCAGGCCGAGGTACTCGCGCAGGACATCGGCGCATTCGTCGACGATCTCGCGGAACAGGGGCTCCGAGTCGTACAGTTCGGCCGCCATGCCGACCCGCTGGGTTCCCTGGCCGGGGAAGAGGAGAGCGGGCTTCGGATCCTTTCCCGCCTCCGTACGGGGGGAGTTCTCACGCTCCAGCGCGGCGATCGCCTCGTCGGTGTCCCGGCAGGTGAAGGCCGCCCGGTGCGGCAGCTCCCGGCGGCCGACCTGCAGGGTGTGGGCGACGTCCTCGAGGGCGAGGCCGGGGTGCTCGCGCAGATGTGCGGCGAGCTCGGAACAGAGGGTGGCCAGCGCCGTCCCGGTCCTCGCCGACAGCGGCAGGATCTGGTGGGACAGGTCGCGCTCCGCCGCCCTGCGGGGCTCCTGCTTCGGTGCTTCCTCCACGATGACATGGGCGTTGGTGCCGCCGATGCCGAAGGAACTCACCCCTGCACGCTTCGGGCCGCCGCGTTCGGGCCAGGGGGAGCGCTCGACATTGACGTAGAACGGCGTTTCCGAGAAGCCGATACGGGGATTGGGGGTCGTGAAGTTGATGGCGGGCGGAATCACGTCGTGCTGCATCGACAGCACCGCCTTGATCAGCCCCGCGACCCCGGCCGCGGGGCCCAGGTGTCCGATGTTCGCCTTGAGCGACCCGATGGGACACGCCTGATTCCGCGTCGCTCCCGCAGCGCGGTACGCCGTCGACAGCGCCGACACCTCGGTGGGGTCGCCGACGGCGGTCGCCGTGCCGTGCGCCTCGACGTAGCCGATGGTGTCGGGGGAGAGGCCGCCGGCGGCGGCGAGCGCCTGGGTGATGACGGCGGCCTGCCCGTCGTGGCTCGGTGCGGCGAAGCCGTTCCTGCGCGCGCCGTCGTTGTTGACGGCGGTGCCGATCAGTACGGCTTCGATGTGGTCGCCGTCGGCGAGGGCGTCCTCGTACCGCTTGAGGACGACCGCGCCCGCGCCGGTGCCGAAGTTGGTGCCGGCCGCGTCCGCGTCGAAGACCCGCACATGGCCGTCGAGGGCGTAGATGCTGTTCTCCGCCCACTTCTGCCCCGCGTAGTAGGGGAGAAGGATGTTGACGCCACCGGCGATCGCCATGCTGCAGTCGCCGCTCGCCAGCGCCTGGCACGCGGAGTGGATGGCCACGAGGGACGTGGAGCACGCGGTGACCATGGAGACGGCGGGGCCCTCCAGGCCGAGGGCGTGCGCGACATGGGTCGCGAGGTAGTCGAGGTTGTTGTTGGTCTCGATGGCCATGTCGCCGACCGCGGCACGGACCCGGCTGTTCTCGTAGACGTTCCTGAAGTGGTACGCCACCGGGCCGCTGCCGCCGTACACGCCGATCGCGCCCTCGTACCGCGCGGGATCGTATCCGGCGTGCTGGAGCGCCGTGTGGCAGACCTCCAGGAAGACCCGCTGCTGCGGGTCGGCGATGTCGGCCTCACGCGGGCGGTAGCCGAAGAAGCCGGCGTCGAAGCCCTCGACGTCGTCCATGAGGGGTCGCCGCCGGATGTAGTGCGGGCTGCCGATGGTCTCCTCGGACACGTCGCTCAGGCGCAGTTGCTCATCGGTGAGCTCCGTGAGGGACTCCACGCCCTCCACCAGGTTCGCCCACAGCTGCTTGACGTCCCGCGCACCGGGAAATCGGCCGGCGAGTCCGATGACGGCGATGCGCCGCGCCGCCGATTGCCCGCCTGCGTGTGCCGTAGTCATGTACTTCCCCCTACAAAGCTGGCTGGGGTGGCTGAACCTACTGGCTGGAGGTGATCGCGAACCACGTCAGTTTTGGGTGATGGCGCAAGGACCCGCACCGGCTCGGCCGGTCGCGGCGCCGAGCCCCCGGAAGCGGGGATCTTTGCAGTGCACGGCCTGATGGACAGACAAATGTGACGTTGTTCCGTCCGAACGCCGTTCCTAGGCTGAGCCGCCCAGTCGACACAGCGGTGCAGGGGGAACAGATGGCGGAAGAGCCGCGAGCGGACCACATCGCGATCGTGGGGATGGCCTGCCGCTTTCCGGGGGCGAACACTCCGGAGGAGTTCTGGGCGAATCTCGCCGCCGGTACCGAGTCCATCACCCGTCTCTCGGAGGACGACCTGCTCGCGGCGGGGGTCGAGTCGCGCGAATTCCGGCACCCGCGCTTCGTCAACGCCGCGCCCCTCGTCGACGACGTGGCGGGGTTCGACGCACGGTTCTTCGGATACACGCCACGAGAGGCCGAGGTTCGCGACCCCCAGGGGCGGCTCTTCCTCGAGACCTGCCACGCCGCCATCGAGGACAGCGGATACGACGTCTCCCGCATGGAAGGCCAGGTGGGCGTCTTCGGGGGAATGGCGAACAACTACTACGGCGAACGGAACGTGGCCCGCAACGCCGCGATGAAGGCCGCCGTGGGCAACATGGCCATCGAGGTCAGCAACAGCCCCGACTACCTCGCCACCACTGTCTCCTACCGGCTCGGCCTGCGCGGCCCGAGCATCAATGTCCAGACGGCGTGTTCCACCGCTCTGGTGGCCGTCCACCTGGCGGCCCAGTCGCTGCGCGACGGCGAATGCGACTACGCCCTGGCCGGCGGGGTCGAGGTGGAACTGCCCTACGGCACCGGCTACACATGGTCCGAGGGCGACATCTACTCCCGCAGCGGCCACATCCGGCCGTTCGACGCCGATGCCGACGGGACCATGTTCGGGACGGGCTCCGGGACCATCGCCCTGAAGCGCCTCGACGACGCGATCCGCGATCACGACCACATCTACGGCGTGATCAGGGGCTCCGCCGTCAACAACGACGGGGGCGACCGCGCGGGCTTCACAGCCCCGGGCGTGCAGGGGCAGGTCCAGCTCATCGCCGAGGCACTGGCGGTCGCCGAGGTGCACCCGGACACCATCGGCTTCGTCGAGGCCCACGCGACCGGAACCCTGGTGGGCGACCCGATCGAGGTCGCGGGCCTCACCCAGGCGTTCCGCACCGCAGGAGCCGGCGGCCTCCAGAGCTGTCCGATCGGCTCCGTCAAGGCGAACGTCGGCCATCTCGGGCCGGCGGCCGGTGTCGCGGGTCTGATCAAGGTGTGCATGGCCCTGCGGCACGAGGCCATCCCACCGAACATCAACTTCGACACACCCAACCCGAGCCTCCAGCTCGACACCAGCCCCTTCTACGTCCCCACCGAGCTCACCCCCTGGAAGGCGGGGGAGAGCCCCCGGCGCGCAGGTGTCAGCTCTTTCGGGATCGGCGGGACCAACGCCCATGTGGTGATCGAGGAAGCCCCGGTCCGCCCCGCCCCCGTGCCCCGGGGGCGCCGCTGGTTCACGCTGCCCGTGTCGGCCCGCACCGGCACGGCGGCCGAGGAGGCGGCACGCAGGTACGGCACGTTCCTCGGCAAGCACCCTGAGACCGACGTGGCGGACGTGGCGTTCACCCTGCAGACCGGAAGGACCGCCCATCCGCAACGGCGGGTGGTGGTGGCGGACTCCACGGCCACGGCCGCGTCGGCTCTGCAGGCCACCCGTTCGAGCAAGCAGATCTCGGCCCCGTCGGCCGCGACCACCCGGCAGCCGGTGATGATGTTTCCCGGACAGGGGGCGCAGCACGTCGGGATGGGACGTGACCTCTATGCGACCGAGCCGGTCTTCCGGTCGGCGCTCGATACGTGCGCCGACCTCCTGCGCCCCCATCTGGGTTGTGACGTGCGGGACCTCCTGTACCCGGAGAGCGGGCACGAGGAGGAGGCCCGGACGCGTCTTCGCGAGACCCGGTTCAGCCAGCCGGCGCTGTTCGCCGTCTCCTACGCGCAGGCGAAGCTGCTGGAGGCCGCGGGGGTCAGTCCCACGGCGATGATGGGGCACTCGGTGGGCGAGTACGTGGCAGCGCACCTCGCGGGCGTCTTCACTCTCCCCGACGCGCTCGGTGTCGTCGCCGCACGGGGCCGGGTGATGAACGCGATGGCGCCCGGCGGGATGATCGCCGTCGCCGCCCCGGAGGCGCAGGTCGCGCAGTTGCTGACCGAGAGGGTGGAGATCGCCGCAGCCAACGGGCCCAGGAGCACGGTCGTGGCCGGCCCGTTCGAAGCGCTGGAGGCCATGACCCGGTCATGTGAGGCGAACGGTCTGGCGGTCACCGTTCTGCAGACCTCGCACGCCTTCCACACCGCGTCGATGGAGCCGTGCCTGGACGAGTTCGCGGCCGAGCTGGCCGGGATTCCCCTCGCGGCACCCCAGCTGCCGTTCGTCTCCAACGTCAGCGGCACCTGGATCACGGACGAGCAGGCACAGGACCCCGCCTACTGGACCACCCATCTGCGCTCCACCGTGCGGTTCGCGGCGGGTGTCGAGACGCTCGCCGCAGGCGACGACCGCATCCTGGTGGAGGCGGGTCCCGGAGACACACTGACGCGTCTGGCGCGTCAGTGCGTCGGGTACGACGCCGTACCGATCGTGCCGACGATGCGTCATCCGCGCCGGGACCGCCCGGACGACGCGGTGTTCGCGGAGGCCGTCGGCACACTGTGGGTCAACGGCGTGGCCGTCGACTGGCAGACCTGGTCGGGGGAGGGCCGGCGGCTTCCGCTGCCGACGTACCCCTTCGAACGGCGCCCCTACTGGGTCGACCCGGACCCCGTGGTCCCGGGCGGCGCCGAGGCCGTGGAGGAGCAGGGCACGCTCCCCGCGGAGCGATGCGCCTTCGCGCAGAACTGGCAGGAGGCGCCGCTGCCCGACCAGGGGCCGCCGACGGCCGAGGGGCACTGGCTGGTGTTCGACTCCGGCCATCCGGTCGTGCACCAGGTCGTCGAGGAGCTCTCGGCCGCGGGAGCGAGCGTGACGGTGGTGCGCGCCGGGACGGAATTCGCCCGGCAGGCGGAAGGGCGGTACACCCTCAGGCCCGACTCCGCCGAAGACCTGGACCTGCTGCTGACGGCGCTCGCGGAGAACCCGCCGGGAGCTGTCGTGCACGCCTTCACGCTGACGGACCCCGAGACGGATCCGCTGGCCGGCGAAACGGTGGCCGACGCCCTGGCCAAGGGCTTCTACAGCCTGCTCCACCTGGGGCAGCAGCTGGACAGGGCCGACCTGGGCAAGGACGTCAAGGTGTTCGTCGTCTCCAGCAACGTCCAGGAGGTCTCGGGCACCGAGCGTCTGGAGCCGTCCAAGGCGACACTCCTCGGCCCCGTGCTGCTCATGGAGCGAGAGATCGCGGGCGTCACCTCCCGCAGCATCGACCTCGCCCTGCCGGCCGACCAGTCCGCGGAGGTGCTCGCCCGCCGACTGATCGCGGAGTTCGGCACGCCCACGGCGGACCGCCAGGTCGCCTGGCGGGGCCGCAAGCGGTGGCGTCTGGACTACCGGACCGTGCAGCTCGACGAGCCCCGTGCCGACGCGCCGGCGATACGGCCCGACGGCACGTACCTGATCACCGGCGGATTCGGCGGGATCGGCCTCGCGGTCGCCGAGGACCTGGCCCGGACCGGACCCGTCACGCTCGTGCTGATGGGCAGGTCGTCGCTGCCGCCCAAGGAGCGGTGGCAGGGGCTGGCGGACTCCCCGGAGACCGAGGAGGCCCTGCGGGGCAAGCTGCTCAAACTGCTGGCGATCGAGGAGCGCGGAGCCATCGTCGTGCCCGTACGGTGCGATGTGTCCGACGAGGCGGCGCTGGGGGAAGCGCTCGGTGCCGTGCACGCGGAACACGGCGCCATCCACGGGGTCTTCCACTCGGCGGGCATCGCGGGCGGCGGCATGATGGCCGTACGGAGCGACGAGGACGCGGCCCGTGTCCTCGCGCCGAAGGTCGCGGGCACACTCGGGCTGCACCGGCTGCTCGGTGGCGGGCTGGACTTCATGATGCTGTTCTCCTCCGAGATCGCCGTCACCGGCGCCTTCGGCCAGGTCGACTACTGCGCGGCCAACAACTTCCTGGACCGGTTCGCCTCGTGGTCCTGCCAGCAAGGGCTCCCCGTGGTCTCGATCGGCTGGTCGGGGTGGAGCGAGTTCGGCATGGCGGCCGACACCGAGACGGCGGCGCCTCACGCGTTCCGCAGGCTGGAGACCGGAGTCAGGTCCGAAGCCGCCCGGCATCCGCTGCTCGACCGCGTGACCCGCAAGAAGGACGTGATCGAGTTCAGCACCGTGCTGGAGCCCGGAGGCCACTGGATCGCCGGTGAACACCGCATGGGCGGCTCGGACGTGGTGGTGGGCACGGCGCTGCTGGAGATGGTGGAGGGCGGCTACCGCGAGGGCGTCGGAGGCACCGCCGCGATCAGCGACGTGGTCTTCCTCGGACCCATCGGTGTGCAGGAACCGACCGAGCTGCGCGTCTCCCTGACCCCGGACGGCACCGCTCACACGGCCTCCGTCGCCGTCACGGCGGTGGGGCCCGAGCCGCGGATCTGGACGGAGCGGATGAAGTGCCGCCTGGAGCCGGTCGCCGCGGAGCCGGTGCCGCAGTGGGACCTGCAAGAGATCGCCGCCCGGTGCGAGAAGTTCTCCGTCAGCCAGGAGATGCTCTCCGAGCCGGGCCGGCTGGTCCGATTCGGACCGCACTGGACTGGCGCGGTCAAGAGCATCTCGGTGGGAGCGGGCGAGGAACTGGCCCGTGTCGAGCTGGCCGAGGAGTACCGGCCCGAGACGGCCCTCTACCGTCTGCACCCCGCCCTGCTGGACACCGCGGTCAACGCGAAGGACGACGCCGCGCGGCGGGCGCGCGGTGACGCCTATCTGCCCCTGGGATACCAGCGCATCCGCGTGCACGAGCCGGTCCCGTCCGAGTTCTGGGTCCACATCCGGCACACCTCCGACAGCGACGTGGAGGTGGACACCACGGATGTGGCCATCCTCGACGACGACGGCCGCGTGGCCGTCGAGATCACCGGCTACGCGGAGCGCCGCGTCGACCCGGCGGCCATCCGGGCCGTGGTGAGCGACGTGACCGACAAGCCGGTGGCCACCGAACCCGCCACGTACGGCGAGGCGCTGGCCGAGGTCGGGATCTCGGCCGAACTCGGCCTGGACGTGCTGCGGCGCATACTCCAGCGACGCCCCGAACCGCATCTCGTCGTCTGCCCCGAGGGCCTGCGGCGCGCCCTGCGGCGTTCGGGTGCGCTGAGCCTGGACGTGGTGCGGCGCGAACTGGAGGACACCCGGCTGACCGACGGCTCCACGGCCACCGAGGACAGGCCGCTCGACACACCGTACGCACCGCCGGAGACCGAACTCCAGAAGAAGCTCGCGGAGCTGTGGAACGGCACCCTCGGTGTCAGCGTCATCGGCCTCGACGACGACTTCTTCGAGCTGGGAGGCAACTCCCTGGTCGCGGTGCAGCTGGCGGCACGTATGCGCGACGGCCTGTCGCTCACGCTGCCGATCGCGGGATTCTTCGACCACCCGACGCTCAGGGAACTCGCCGCGCACATCACGAGCACGGGCGCCCAGTCCGGAGCCGGCGAGTGAGCCGCGTCCTGCGCGCAGGCGCATCCGCGCCGGAACCGTGGATCAGATTCGCCGCGCGCCCGGCCGGGCCGCCACGGCTCCGGCTGCTGTGCTTCCACCACGCGGGCGGAGGCGCCACGCTGTTCAGGGAGTGGCCGGGCGTCCTCGCACCCCGAGGCATCGAGGTGTGGCCCGTCCAACTGCCCGGCAGGGAAACCCGGATCGGCGAGCCGAAGCCGACGGACCTGGCGGAGCTCACCTCCGAACTGGCCGACGTTCTGGCCGGTCCCCTGAAGGGTGTCCCGTACGCCGTCTACGGGCACAGTGTCGGCGCCTATGTGGGCAGCGCCTTCGCCCTCCGTATGTCCGAACGGGGACTGCCCGGGCCCCGGTACGTCGTCACCGGCGCCGCACGTCCCCCCGGGCACCCGGATCCCGACGCCCCGATCCACCTGATGGGCGACAAGGAACTGCTCGCGAAGCTGGAGACCTACGGCGGGATACCTCCGCTGCTGCGCTCCTCGCCCGAGCTGATGGATATGGCCGTCGACATCGCCCGGGCGGACCTCCGCCTCGTGGAGACCGCTTCCTGGCCCGACAGGCCGTGGTTCACCTGCCCGCTGACCGCTGTGGGCGGTGAGCGGGACGCCACCGTGCCCGTGGCGCTCCTGCCGCTCTGGGACGCGACGACGAGCGGCCGGACCGGAGTCCTCACCCTCCCGGGCGGGCACTTCCCCGACTCCCGGGCCGCACGAAGGCTCATGGAGGTGATCAGCCATGAGACGGACAGGAGCGAAGGAGGCGTCGGCGGCATCTGAGACCGATCCCGTGGCTGATTCCGCGGCCGGTCCCCTTCCCGACCGAGCAGTGCGCTCCGTCGAGTACGTCATCGAATTGCAGCAGCTGACCAAGTTCTACCCCGACCGCAAGGACGCGGAGGGCAACCCCTTGGCGGCGGTCCAGGGCATCGACCTGCGGGTACCCGCGGGACAGGTCTTCGGGCTGCTCGGCCGCAACGGCGCGGGCAAGTCGACCCTCATCCGGATGATCGCCACACTGCTGGAGCCGACCTCGGGCACCATCCGTGTCTGCGGTCTCGACGCGGGCCGGCACCGCCGCCGGGTGAGATCGCTGCTGGGCGTGGCCCTGGGTGGAGAGAGAAGCGTCTACTGGAAGCTCACGGCGCGTCAGAACCTCGAGTACTTCGCCGCTCTCCACGGCACCTCGCGCAGGCGGGCCAGGGGCCGTATCGGCGAAGTACTGGAGGAGATGGACCTCGCCGACCGCGCCGACGACTACGTGGAGCGGTACTCCACGGGGATGCGCCAGCGTCTGGTGATCGCCAGAGCAATGCTGAACCGGCCCGGTGTACTGCTTCTCGACGAACCCGCCAGTGGACTCGACCCGCACGCCGCCAACAACCTCCACGACCACATCCGCAGGCTGCGCGAAGCGGGCCACACCATCCTGGTCACCACCCACGACATGGCCGAGGCCGATCTGCTCTCCGATCGCGTGGGGATCATCGACAAGGGCTGCCTGGTGGCCACCGGAACGCCCGAGGAACTGAAGCGCGCGGTGGGTGCCGCACGGCTCCTGCATCTCCAGTTCCGCGATCCCGGCCCGGACCGGCTGCGACTGCTGGTGTCGGAACTGGAGGAGAACGCGACCGTACGGGTGAACGCCCGCCCCGACGGGCCACCCGGCGACATCGTGTCCTTGACCTTGTCCAGTTCCCATCGGGAGGACCTGGGGCCCTGGCTCTTCTCGGTATCGGCCCGTCACGGGACAACGATCCTGCGGATGGAGAACGAGTTGGTCACGCTCAGAGACGCGTTCCTGTCCCTGACGGGAGGAGTGCCGGACGATGAGCCCGCTACGGACTGAGGCCGTCTCCTTCGCCGCGACGGTACGCAAGGAGTGGCAGGTACTGATCCGCTATCCCGGCAACCTGGTGATGGTCGTGGTGATGGCGGTGATCGTGCCGGCCTCCTTCGTCGCGCAGGCCAGCGGTTTCTCCGGGGGCGGCGACGACGACGCGGTCGGCGCCTTCGCCGCACGGTCGGGTACGACGCAGTGGGCCGGCTTCATCTACCTGGGCTGGGCGGTCTACCTGTGGATCTCGATGATCCTCTGGGGGCCCGGTTCGGCCCTGCGCACAGAACGCATGCAGGGATCGCTGGAGATGGTGCACCTCACGCCCGTCTCCCGCTTCACCGTCCTCTTCGGACCGGCGGTCGTCGAAATGGTCCCGGCCGCACTGCTGTTCAGCGCGATCGGCGTGATGCTGAAGTTCGTGTTCGGCGTCCCCATCGGCTTCGGGCAGCTCCTGGCGGGACTCCTCGTGGTCCTCGCGTCGATACCGGCGCTGTTCGCCCTCGGCGGGCTGATGGCCGTTGTGGCGCTCCGGTTCCGTGATGCCGAAGGCGTCACGGAGGCCCTGCGGGGGACACTCGGGGTGGTCTGCGGTGTCACGTACCCCATCGCTGTACTCCCCGGCTGGGTGCAGCCGGTCAGCGAACGCCTGCCACCCACGCAGGTACTGGACCTGCTGCGGGACGCCGTGCTCCGGCCCTCACTGCCCGACGGCACGGGGACACGGCTGCTGGCGCTGCTCGCGGTGGGCGCCGTGCTCGGTGCGGTGGCCGTCCTTGCGCTCGGCCGGGCGCTGAAGAGCGCACGGCTCACCGGACAGATGGGGCAGTTTTGATACAGGCGTCCGGCGCAGTGGTGCTGCGCGAGCTCCGCGTCCAATGGCGCTATCCACTGAGCATGATCAACTTGGTCCTGCTGACTCCGCTCTACGAGATGGCGATCCCCACCCTGCTTCTGGGGACGGCCTTCATGGTGGACAGCTCTGCGGTCGGCCTCACCCGCATGGTCGGCACCGAGGATCTCGCGGCATGGGTCGGCCTCGGGGTCCTGGTGGCTTCCGTGCTGACGGGTGCGGTGCGAGGTGTGTCGGGGATGCTCCAGTCCGACCGGCAGACCGGGGCCCTGGAGCACTCCTGGGCCAGTCCGGCCTCGCGCGAGGCGTTCGTCCTCGGCGCGGTGGGGGCGGGAACGATCTTCACGGCGGCGGCGAGCGCGCTGCTGCTCGCCTTCGCCATCGGTGTGCTCGGTGCCGACTACGATCCCACCGGTGTGCTTCTGAGCGTGCCGGTCGCCGGGGCGCTGCTGGTCGGCAATTGCGGCTTCGGCTATCTCGCGGCCGCCGCCGCGCTGGTGCTGCGCCGCCCCGGGCCCCTGCTCGACCCGCTCACCGGCCTGGTGGCCGCGTTCTCCGGGGTTGCCTTCCCGCTCACGGTGCTGCCCGAGCCCGTGCGCTGGCTGACGTACGTGCTGCCCTCGACCTGGTCCCTGGACCTCATGCGCTGTCTGACCCTGGACACACGGACGCTGGTCCCGATGCCCTACGAGGTGACCGCGCTGGTGGTGACCTCGCTGGGCTTCCTCCTCTTCGGCCGTCGGGTCTTTCGGCGGGCTGAGCGAAAGGTGCAGACGACGGGGGCGCTGACCCAGTTCTGAAGGTCCTTCTGCCGTGGCGGTCGGCCCGGGCAACCTGCTCTTCGAGGCCCGGGCCTCCGTCTCAGCGCGGGTCGGTGATCTCCGGGGCGAACACCAGGCTGAGCGGTTCCGGGCCGACGTACTGCTGGCAGTTGCACGGCCGGGATTCGTACTGGAGCGGCTTCCGGTCGGCGTCCCACAGCGTCGGCGTCGCGACGGTCTCATGGCAGGCACCGGCCTTGTCGTGCTTGGCAAGGTGGTGGGTGCAGCCGCACACCGGCTCCGGTGGTTGGTTCGCGGCGACCAGTGCCTGTTGTTGCCGCTCGGTGGCTTTGATCAGCTCCAGCTTGCGCTTGTGCCGGGTCTTCAGCGCGCTCCGAGCGGCTTCTGCGATCCGTCCCCCACCGATGATCACCGCTGGGATCAGCAGCCAGAGCCAGCCGTCCATGCGGAACCCCCTATGCAGCAGGTGAATTGAATCGTACCGCCCTCACACCTTCGCTCCCAGACGGAGGCGAGTGCGGACGGCGCGTCACGAGCCCTCGAAGTTCGGGGAGACGCTCCCTAGAGCGCGCTGCCCGCCTTCCAGTCGGCCCAGGAGAGGTTCCAGCCGTTGAGGCCGTTGGCCGGGTCGACGGTCCGCTCGCCCGAGTTCTTCACGACGACCACGTCCCCCAGCATCGAGGCGGCGTAGAACTTGTAGCCCGGTACCGAGGAGTCGTTCGCGCCCTTGGCGTCGTGCAGGCCGACACAGCCGTGGCTGGTGTTCTGGCTGCCGAACACCGAGGTCGAGGCCCAGTAGT
This sequence comes from Streptomyces phaeofaciens, assembly GCF_014648915.1. Taxonomy (GTDB): domain Bacteria; phylum Actinomycetota; class Actinomycetes; order Streptomycetales; family Streptomycetaceae; genus Streptomyces; species Streptomyces phaeofaciens. The sequence continues at coordinate 52,822 of NZ_BMSA01000026.1, forward strand.
TGCCGTGGATGAAGGTGCCGGAGGTGGTCAGCCGCTGGGCGTGCGGCACGTCGGAGATGTCGTACTCGTCGCCGAGGCCGACGGTGGAGGACTCCATGCGGGTCTCCTCGAACCGTTCGCTGATCACCATGATCCCGGACCAGGTGGTGTGCTCCGCGGAGCCGCCGGAGACCGGGTAGGTGGCGAGCGTCGCGCCGTCCCGGCGCACCACCATCCGCTTGGCCGACAGGTCGACGGTGCTGATCTGCTCACGGCCGATGTGGAAGGTGACGTCCTTCGACTGGGTGCCGTAGACGCCGTCCGTCCCCTCGACGTCCTTCAGCCGCAGGCTCAGCGTGACCGTTGTGCCGGCCGCCCAGTACGTCTCGGGCCGGAAGTCCAGCCGGGTGTCGCTGAACCAGTGCCCGACGATTTCCACGGCCGGCTCCGCCGTCACCGTGATCGCCTTCTCGACGGCGGCCCGGTCGGACACGGCGTGCGTGAAGTCGATCGACACGGGCATGCCGACGCCGGAGGTGGAGTTCGCCTCCGGGGTGAAGTAGCCGACGAAGGTCTCGCCGGGCGCCTTGGTGACGAAGGTGGTGGTCTGCGCCACGTCCGCGCCCGCCGCCCGTGCGGTGACCGTGTACTTGGTCCCGGAGTACGGGTGCGTGGTCGACGTCCAGGTCGTCTTCGCGGCGTCGAGGGTGCCCTCCAGCGTGGAGCCGTCGTTGCCGGTCACCTCGACGGAGGCGAGGGTGCCGTCGGTCACCGTGACCGTGACGGGACTGGTGAAGGCGGCCTTCTTCGTGCCGTCGGCGGGCGAGACCGAGATCACCGGCTTTCTGGCGGCCGCGGAGGCCTTCGCCGCGCCGGACGCCGTCGTGCCCGTCTGCTCCGAGGCGTCGGCCGCCCCGGAACTGCACCCGGTCAGCGCCACGGCCGGTACGGCGGCACCGAGTGCGGCCAGGACCCCGCGCCGGGACCACCCCTGCGACTGCTGCTCGGACCGGTTCGATATGTGCGAGACGCCCACGCCAGGCCTTTCTGAGATGTCCACCTTTGTGCCTGCATCCTGCGCTCCGCACCTGGGGCGTTCCTTTGAATGGCCGGGCCGCAGCCTGAGATTTCCGTGAGGACGGGCCGGCCCTCGTCCTGCCTGGTGGGAGGGCACGTCCGCCGTCACCGCCCGGTGGGCCCGCGTCCCTGGGCTAGTCACGGGAGCGCAGAGCCGAACCGCCCGGTTCGTCGTCCTTTAACTATCAGCGCTTACCTACGGCTCCGTAACCTCACGGCCTGCTCTGCCGCATGTTCCCGTTCACCCCACGGAAAGGGACGTTTCCGAAGTGAAGCCATCCAGCTCAGGGCGAGTCGTGTCAGGGCGATCCGCTTCAGGAAGAGCCGCCATCGGGCGCGTCGCGCTCGCCGCCGTCTGCGCCCTGGCGGGCGCGGGAATCGCCGCGCCCGCCGCCGCACGGGCCGCGACGCCGGGCGTGTGTGCCGCCGCCGACGCCGACATCTACCGGCCGCCGGACGGTGCGCCGGCCGCGCCGGGCGACGTGATCGCCTGCCGCGAGGTCGGTTCGCTGCCCATGGTCGTGACCTCCACGCCGTACCGGGCGTGGAAGCTGCGGTACGGGTCGACGGACGGCCGGGGGCGGCCGGCCGTCGTCGCCGGGACCGTGATCGAGCCGCTCACGCCGTGGACCGGGCCGGGGAAGCGGCCGGTGGTCGCCTTCGTGCCGGGCACCCTCGGCATCGGTCCCCAGTGCGCCTTCTCCAAGCAGCTCGCCGGGGAGTACCAGGACGCCTACGAGGGCGCCAACCTCGCGGCCCTGCTCGACGCCGGGTACGCCGTCGCCGTCACCGACGGTGCCGGATACCTCGACGGCCAGGTCCATCCGTACGTCGTCGGAGCCGACGCGGGGCACGCCGTCCTCGACATCGTCCGGGCCGCGCCGGACCTCCCGGGCGGCGGGGTGGGCGCGGGCGCGCCGGTCGGGATCTGGGGGTACTCCGAGGGCGGGGCCGGCAGCCTGTGGGCCGGGCAGCTCGCCGCGTCCTACGCCCCCGAGCTGGACGTCGTCGGCGTGGCGGCCGGCGCGGCGCCCGCCGATCTGAAACAGGTCGCCGCCAACCTCGACGGCGGGATGTTCGCCGGGTTCCTGGTGGACGCGGTGATCGGGCTGGCCTCCACCCACCCGGGCCTGCCCTTCGACGAACTGCTCAACGACCGGGGCCGCGAGGCCGTCCGGGACGCCGAGTCGCTGTGCGCGGTGGGCACGGTCACCCGTTTCGCGGGCGCGCGCTTCACCGACTACACCAAGGACCGGCTGACGCTCGACCAGATCTACGCCCTGAAGGCCCCGGACGGGACGACGTGGAGCGAGGTCGCCGACGCCAACCGGCTCGGTGTCGGCGTGGGCCGTCCCGGCTCCGGCGCGCGCCACGAGATCGGTTTCCCCGTGTTGCAGTACCGAGGGCTGCTCGACGAGGTCATCCCGGCCGAGACCGCCCGCGCCAACCGGCAGGCCTACTGCGCGGCGGGGATCCCGACCGAGTGGACCGCGTACGCGGCCGACCATCTGCTCGGGGACTCCCTCGCCGTGCGCGACACGGTCACCTGGCTCACCGACCGCTTCGAGGGGCGCACCGCGACGAACGACTGCTGAGCGAGGCGGCCGCCTGAGCGTGACCGCCGACCGAGGCGGCTGCCTGCGCGACGTGGCCGCCGAGGGAGGTGATCGCCTGGGCGAGGCGGCTGTCTGAGGGAGGTGATCGCCTGGGCGAGGCGGCTGCCTGAGGGAGGTGATCGCCTGGGCGAGGCGACCGCCGCCGCCCCTCCCGTGGGCCGGTGAGCGCGTCGCCCCCACCGAGACGTCCCCGCGCCGGAGCCCCACGGCGCGGGGACTTCCCCTTCACGGCGGCCTGCCGGGCCGGGCCGTCCGCCGGACCGTCCCCCGGGGAATCCGGGAGTGCCCGCCCCTCACTCCCGCAGGCTCACTCCCGCCCCTCCGGCCGCCACCCCAGCGCCCGTGAGATACCCCGTGCGGCGAGCCGTACCGCCGGGGCCAGGACGGGTACCTGGGCGTCGGCCCGGGGGACGACGACCGACACCGCGGCGACCACCGCGCCGCCGGGGCCGCGGACCGGTGCGGCCACCGACAGGGCGTCGTCGGTGACCTGACGGCTGCTCACCGCCACGCCCGTGCGCCGCACTTCGGCCAGGACCCGGCGCAACCGGGACGGATCGGTGAGGGTGTGGGCGGTGTAGGACGCCAACGGTCCGGCGCAGTAGCTCTCCTGGAGCTCGGGGCCGCCGTGGGCGAGGAGTGCCAGGCCCACACCCGTGACATGCAGGGGCCAGCGGGCGCCGACGCGGATGTGGACGCCGACCGCCGACCGTCCGGAGAGCCACTCGGTGTAGACGACCTCGGTCCCGTCGCGGACCGCGAGCTGCACGTTCTCGTGCGTGGCCTCGTACAGGTCCTCCAGATACGGCAGCGCGATCTGCCGCAGGGCCAGGCCGCGCGGCGCGAGGGCGGCGACCTCCCACAGCCGCAGCCCCACGTGGTACGTCCCGGAGCCGTCCCGTTCCAGCGCGCCCCACTCGGTCAGCGCGCCCACCAGCCGGTGCGCGGTGGTGAGGGTGAGCCCGGCCCGCCTGCTGATGTCGGTCAGGGACAGCGCCGGATGCGTGTGGTCGAACGCGGCGAGCACGGCCAGCAGCCGGTCGGGCGCGGACCGGGAGGTCATGGCGAGGGCGCCCGGGTCCGTGCGGCCCGTACGGTCCAGGGGGTCCACGGAGTGCTCCTCACGGCATCAGGCGAGCCCGTCCTGGGCGACCCGCAGCAGCAGTGCGTGCAGCGTCTCGCGGTCGGCCGGGTCCAGCGGGGCGAGCAGGTCGTTGGTCACGCGCAGACCCGCCTCGTCGGTGCCGCGCAGGAACGCCCGGCCGTCCCCGGTGAGGACCACGATCCGGCTGCGGCGGTCGTCCGGTGCCGGGCGGCGCTCGGCGAGGCCCAGCTTCTCCAGGTCGTCGACCAGGCCGACGATCGCGCTGGGATCGTAGCCGAGCCGGGTGCTCAGTTCCCGCTGGAGGGCGCCCTCGGCGGTGGCCAGGAACCGCAGCACGGCGTAGTGGCGCAGCCGCAGTCCCGACTCCTGGAGGAACGTGTTGAACAACTGCCCCGAGCGCAGGCCCAGCCGGTAGAGCAGGTAGCCGGTGTCCGCGTGCAGTCCGCGCATCCACGGTTCGTTCCCGTCGATCGGGGCGGCGTTCACGGCGTTGTCCTGGCGGGCGATGGCGGGCTCCCTGGTCTCGGCCCCCTCGCGGGAGCGGTTACGTCGTACGGATTCCAGCATGACGCACCCCTCGGTGCACAACAACTATTGACGACAACAATTATTGCTCTTAGCTTCGATCTCGGCTTCGCTCTCGCAGCCGCACCCCACCGCCACCCCTGTCGTGGTCGTGGCTCCTCGTGAAGGGACCCGCTCGTGCCCAGCATCGATCTCACCGGCAAGGTCGCCGTCGTCACCGGCAGCGGCCGGGGCCTCGGCCTCGCGTACGCCCAGGCCCTGGCCGCCCACGGCGCCCGTGTGGTGGTCAACGACATCGACGAGGCGGTGGCCGACGCGGCCGTGAAGTCGATCACCGAGGCCGGCGGCACCGCCGTCGCCGAGGTCGTCCCGGTCGGCACCGCCGAGGCCGCCGACCGGCTGGTCGGCCGCGCCGTCGAGGAGTTCGGGCGGCTCGACATCCTGGTCACCAACGCCGGCATCCTGCGCGACAAGGTGCTCTGGAAGATGACCGACGACGACTTCGACGCCGTGATCACCACCCACCTCAAGGGCACCTTCACCTGCGCCCGCGCCGCCGCCGTACGGATGCGCGAGCAGGGCGAGGGCGGCACCCTGATCCTGGTCGGCTCCCCGGCCGGGCAGCGCGGCAACTTCGGCCAGACGAACTACGCCGCCGCCAAGGCGGGCATCGCCGCCTTCGCCCGCACCTGGTCGATGGAGCTGGGCCGCGCGGGCATCACGGTGAACGCGATCGTCCCGGTCGCCGCGACCGCCATGACCGAGACGATCCCCGGCTTCGCGCCGTACGTCGAGGCCCTGCGCGCCGGTGAGCCGCTGCCGGACTTCCTGCGCAAGGGCGAGGGATTCGGCACCCCCGAGGACTGCGCGGCCCTGGTGCCGTTCCTGGCCTCCGAGGCCGCCCGCCGGATCACCGGCCAGGCCATCGGCATCGGCGGTGACAAGGTGGCACTCTGGTCGCATCCGCAGGAGATCCGCGCGGCCTACGCCGACGGCGGCTGGACCCCCGACACCCTGGCCGACGCCTTCCCGACGTCCGTCGGCGCCGAACTCCAGTCGGTCGGCATCCCGGCGCCCGTGTTCCCGGAGGCGTGATGGACCTGAACGAGCTGGTCGCGATCGACGTCCACACCCACGCGGAGGTGTCCTCCCGGGGCCACTCCTCCCTGGACGACGACCTGCACGAAGCGTCCTCCGCCTACTTCAAGGTGCAGGGAAAGCGGAAGCCCACCATCGAGGAGACGGCCGCCTACTACCGCGAGCGGAGGATGGCCGCCGTGATCTTCACGGTGGACGCCGAGTCCGCCACCGGCACGGCCCCCGTCCCCAACGAGGAGGTCGCCGAGTCGGCGGCCGCCCACCCGGACGTCCTCATCCCCTTCGCCTCCGTCGACCCCTTCCGGGGGAGGGCGGGCGTACGGCAGGCCCGCCGCCTGGTCGAGGAGTACGGGGTGAAGGGCTTCAAGTTCCACCCCAGCATCCAGGGCTTCTTCCCCAACGACCGCGCGGTGGCGTACGCCCTGTACGAGGTCATCGAGGAGACGGGCACCGTCGCCCTGTTCCACACCGGCCAGACGGGCATCGGAGCCGGCGTCCCGGGCGGCGGCGGCATCCGTCTCAAGTACTCCAACCCGCTGCACGTGGACGACGTGGCGGCCGACTTCCCGCACCTCAAGATCATCCTGGCGCACCCGTCCTTCCCCTGGCAGGACGAGGCCCTGGCCGTCGCCACGCACAAGCCGGGCGTGCACATCGACCTGTCCGGCTGGTCGCCGAAGTACTTCCCGCCGCAGCTCGTGCAGTACGCCAACACGCTGCTGAAGGACAAGGTCCTCTTCGGCTCCGACTTCCCCGTCCTCACCCCCGACCGCTGGCTCGCCGACTTCGACAAGCTGACGATCAAGGACGACGTGAAGCCGAAGATCCTCAAGGAGAACGCCGCCCGACTGCTCGGGCTCACCACACCGTAAGGGGCGTAGCCGATGCGCAACGAGGGACTGGGTTCCTGGCCCGCACGCCGGGCCCGCAAGACCCCGCACCGCACCGCCCTGGTCCACGGCGAGCGGCCGACGGACTACGGCACCCTGTACGCCCGCGTCACGCGGCTGGCCCACGCGCTACGCGCCCGGGGCGTCCGGCGCGGCGACCGGATCGCCTACCTCGGCCCGAACCACCCCTCCTACCTGGAGACCCTGTTCGCGGCCGGCACGCTCGGCGCGGTCTTCGTGCCGCTCAACACCCGCCTCGCGGGCCCTGAGATCGCCTATCAGCTCGCCGACTCCGGCGCCAAGGCCCTCGTCTACGGCCCCTCCCACACAGGACTGGTCGCGGGCCTGCCCGGCAGCACGGACGTGCGGACCTACGTCGAGGTCGGCGCCGAGTACGAGGCGGCGCTGGCGGAGGCCCCGGACGAGCCGATCGACGAGCCCGTCACGCCCGACGACACCTGCATCATCATGTACACCTCGGGCACCACCGGCCGGCCCAAGGGCGCCATGCTCACGCACGGCAACCTCACCTGGAACGCGGTCAACGTCCTCGTCGACACCGACCTGATCGCCGACGAACGGGCCCTGGTGTCGGCGCCGCTGTTCCACACGGCCGGCCTGAACATGCTGACGCTGCCGGTGTTCCTCAAGGGCGGCACCTGCGTCCTGGTGGAGGCCTTCGAGCCGGAGGCCACCTTCGACCTGATCGCCCGGCACCGGATCACCTTCATGTTCGGGGTGCCGACCATGTTCGACCAGATCGCCCGGCATCCGCGCTGGGCCGGCGCCGACCTCTCCAGCCTGCGCATCCTGACCTGCGGCGGCTCCCCGGTCCCCACCCCGCTGATCGCCGCCTACCAGGAACGCGGACTCACCTTCCTCCAGGGCTACGGCATGACCGAGGCGTCCCCCGGCACTCTCTTCCTGGACGCCGAGCACGCGAGCGGCAAGGCGGGTTCGGCCGGCGTGCCGCACTTCTTCAGCGACGTACGCGTCCTGCGCCCCGACCTCGCACCGGTGGAGCCGGGCGAGACCGGCGAGGTGGTGGTGCGCGGGCCGCACGTCATGCCCGGCTACTGGGGGCTCCCCGAGGAGACGGCCGCCTCCTTCGCCGACGGCTGGTTCCGCAGCGGGGACGCGGCGAGAGTCGACGAGGACGGCTATGTGTACATCGTCGACCGCATCAAGGACATGATCATCTCCGGTGGGGAGAACGTCTACCCCGCCGAGATCGAGGACCTTCTGCTCGCCCACCCCGACATCGTCGAGTGCGCGGTGATCGGCGTCGCCGACGACAAGTGGGGCGAGGTGCCGCGCGCGGTCGTCGTGCCCCGCGAGGGCGCCTCGCTGGATTCCGCCGAGGTGCTGGCGTCCCTCGCCGGCCGGCTGGCCAAGTACAAGATCCCCAAGTCGGTGGTGATCGCGGACGAACTGCCGCGTACCGCCTCCGGAAAGCTCCTCAAAGCCCGGGTGCGCAAGCGCTTCGGCTCCGACTCGTAGCAAAGGCAACCACATGAGCGTCACCGTCAACGGCCTGGACGAGCTGAAGAAGCTCGCGGGCAGCGATCTCGGCACCAGCGACTGGATCGAGGTCACCCAGGAACGCATCGACACCTTCGCCGACGCGACCGGCGACCACCAGTGGATCCACGTGGACCCCGAGCGCGCCGCCGCCGGCCCCTTCGGCGCCCCCATCGCCCACGGCTACCTGACCCTCTCCCTCTTCATCCCGCTGTTCACCGAACTCCTGGACGTCCAGGGCGTGACGACGAAGGTCAACTACGGCCTGAACAAGGTCCGTTTCCCCTCGCCGGTGAAGGTCGGCTCCCGGATCCGTCTGGTCGGCAGGCTGACCGAGGTCGAGGACGTGCCGGGAGGGGTGCAGATCACCGTCGACGGGGCGATCGAGATCGAGGGGGGCGCCAAGCCGGCGGCGGTACTGCAGAGCCTTTCGCGTTTCTACGCGTGAGGCTCCGCCCCTGACGCCGCAGGGGCCGATGCCGTGGGGAACCGCGCCACCGTGGTGGCTGGTCGCGCAGTTCCCCGCGCCCCTTTCGGAGGCGCTCTCAGCGCACGACGTCCACGAAGATCGGGTTCGAGTAGAACCACGTGTCGGCCCACGGGTCGCCGTCGCCCGGGGCGTGGGGGATCGGGCCGTGCGGGTCCACGGAAGCGCCCAGGTAACCGGCTCCGTGCCTGTTGCCGTCGCTGCCGCGCAGCCGGACGTAGAAGGACTCCGCGCCGACCGTCACCGGGACGCGCAGGGTGTACGTCCCTTTCCGGCCGCTCACGTCCTTGGACCAGGCGACCTCGGTGTCCGGAGCCTTCCAGGCGTCCCGGTCGGAGACGGGACCTCGCACCGCGCCCCGGATCACGTCCACGTGCGCCAACCGCGGCAGGATCCCCTGCGGGTTGGGGCGGGAGGCACTGGTGACGGTGATCTCCAGGGTGAGCTTCTCGCCCCTGCGCACCCGGAGCCGGCCGCCGAGCGTGACGCCCCGTCCGCTGCCGTGCTCCCGCCGCAGCCGTACCTCCAGCCCGTCGAGAAGATGCCCGTGGTCGACCCAGACCCGGCCCTCGCGCAGCCCCGTCATCACCGCCCGGTAGCCGTAGCGGGTCACACCCACATGAGTGCGGCTGAACTGCCCCGGCCAGAAGTCGCTGCCCGGCTGCGGGGTGTCGGTGTTCACCGGATCCGGCAGCCTGCCGGTGTTGTCGAAGTTCTGCCCGGCCGGCCAGTCTCCGTTCTTCCAGGTGTCGAAGACGGTCCGGTGGTTGTCGGAGTTCGTGGTGACCGAGAACAGCCGGCCCTCCGCCAGCATCGAGTCCCACAGGCCGCCGACGGTCGCGGTCGCCCAGTCGAAACCGCCGTACGTGACGTAGGCGTCCGCCGGATAGCCCGCGTACGACTGGGCGGACGGCTTGTTCTCGTACTCGCCCCGGACGGACGTGCTGCCCCGCCGGCCGGGGATCGCGGCGCCTTGGGCGCCGGGCGCGCCCTCCATGCCGATCATGATCTCGGGGGCCGCGTCCCGCCAGTTGCGCATCTCGTGCGGCGAGTCGATACCGAGGCGCAGCGGGTGGTTGGCGAGGACGAGGACGTCGTCGACGTACCCGGTACGGCGCTGCTCGGCCAGCCACTCGATCGCCTTGACGGCGTGCGCCTCGTTGCGGGCGGTGTCGGCCGCGCCGGCGGAACCCTCGGTGTAGCCGAGCAGCTTGCCGTCGTAGGCCAGCTCGAACCGCGTCAGCAGGTCCGTCTCGTGCGGGCCGGGTGCGGCGAACACCGTGCAGTGCTCGGCGGCCGGGATGTACCACTCCAGGCCCTGGAAGATCAGCTGGCGGGGGTTCTCGGCGCGGGCCCGGACGATCTCCCGGTGCTCCAGGGCGGCACCGTAGGAGGCGTGCCCGAAGTTGGAGTGCTCGTTGAACACCATCCAGTCCAGGCCGTACCGGGCGGCGGCTCGGGCCTGCTGGGAGAAGGTGTACTTCGCGTCGTGGCTGTAGACGGAGTGGATGTGGTGGTCGCCGACGAGGTAGGCGAGGCACGGGTCCTCCCCGCCGTACCCCCGGCCGGTGGCGGCGACGGCCGGGGCGGCCGCCCCGCCCAGGGCGAACGCGGCCCCGAACAGGCCCGCGCGGCGCAGGAGTCCGCGCCTCGACACGCCCTGGTCGTCGAGGTCGGCGGGGGAGACGGAGGGGTCGGCCCAGACGGGCAGCTGCTGCTCGGTCACGATGATCCTCGGAACGGGGGTCAGTGGTTCATGAAAGAGGTCACGGGCAACGCGCGGGCGACGATGCGGACGTCGCCGAGGCGGCCGTGCAGGATCTGGTCGATCGTGCCGCCGTACTCGTAGCCGCCGAGCAGCCACGGCAGTCCGACCGAGGTGATGCCGACCGAGGCGGCCTTCGGGTTGCGCACGACCGGGCAGCCCTCGACGTAGAGCGTGGTGTGCCTGCCGTCGTTGACGACCGCGAGGTGCCACCAGGTCTCCAGCGGCGTCTCCTGGCCCCAGTTGGTCGCGATGCCCTGCTGGTTCAGCGGGCGCATCGCCCACTGCGGCTCGCGGTCGTTGGACAGGGAGAGCGTGGCGAGGGGCTCGTCGGGGTCGTCCCCGGTCCGGCCGGCGGCGCCGCCCGTGCCCGTGCGGCCGATCAGTCCCGACCAGGCGTGGTGCGCGGGGTCCCAGTCGGCGGGGAGGCGGTAGAACGCCTCGATGGTGTAACCGGACTCGAACGTCGCGGAGTTGAGCGGCGCTCCGTCGACCGTGCGCAGGTACGCCCCCTTCAGCGGCGACTTGAACCCCTGGAACTCCAGGCTCCCGTGGCCCGGCTGGTCGGGGTGGTGATCCGGCGACCAGCCCAGCGCGCCGCCGCCGACCGTGACGACGGTGAGGTCGTTGCCCCGCCCGGACAGATCGCGGACCGTGCCGGAGGAGACCGCGGAGTCGAACCGCCAGTACGCCGCCGTGCCCGGGACGACGACCTTCGACGCGGGCCGGGCGGGGCGCGCCGGCACCGGGTCGAAGCCGGAGAAGCGCTCGGCGAAGTCGATGTCGACGGTGAACCGGTCGGCGTCACCGCTGAGTTCGCTCTCCCGCCGCTCCAGCTCGTTGAGCCCCTTCGCGGCCCGGCCGAGGATCCACGGCGAGACCGTCTCGACATCGATGACGTTCCGGTCGAGGTCGAAGCGGTACAGGCGGATCATCGCCGCGCCGCCGAAGTACCGGTTCTGGTAGTTCGTCAGGTGCAGGTGGACGTCATGTCCCGCCGTGTTCCTGCGGGTCGCCCGCCCGGCGGGCCAGTAGTGGCCGTTGAGGGTGAGGAAGATCTGGTCGTGGTCCGCGATCAGCCGGTCCCACAGCTGCTGCCCGTACGCCGACAGGGAGTCGTCCCCGGCGACGAGTTCGTGCGTGGTGAGGACGACGGGCGTGTGCGGATGCCGGGCCAGGACGTCGTGCGCCCACGCGTACCCCTGGTCCGACAGCCGCCAGTCCAGCGCCAGCACCATCCAGGAGCGCCCGGCCGCCCGGAACAGGTGGAAGGTGTTGTAGCCGTCCGGGGAGGACCCGCCGAACGTGGCTCCGCCTCGCAGCCGCTGCGGGCCGAAGGTGTCCAGGTAGGCCGACGCGCCGCGCTGGTCGGTCGTCGACGACCGCACGTCGTGGTTGCCGGCCAGCACGCTGTAGCCCGCCCCGCGCCGGTCCAGCAGCGCGAACGCCTCGCCGACCGCCTCGAACTCGGCGGCGGCGCCGTTCTGCGTGAGGTCGCCGAGGTGGGACAGGAACACGATGTTCTCGGCGTTCTCGCCCCCATGCTCCAGCAGATAGCGCAGCGACGCCTCGACGGGTGCCTTGTCGATGCTCGGCCCGTCGAAGAGGTACTGCGTGTCGGGCATCACGGCGAGCGTGAAGCGACGGCTGTCGGGATCGGGGCGCCACCGGGCGGGGGCCGCCTCGGCGGCGGCCGGCAGTGCGACCGTGGCGGTGGCGGCGGCGCCCAGCAGCGCGGTGGCCCGCAGGAAACCGCGGCGTCCGGCACCGGCCTGCGCGGCCTCGCCCGGGTCATGGGCATGCGAAGTGCACACGTGTGCTCCGTAGGAAGCTCTGGGGAAGTCGGTGCGGGGAGGTGGTGCGGGGAGGTGGTGCGGGGGAAGTGGTGAGAGGGCAGTGGTGCGGGGGAAGCGGTGAGGGGGAAGCGGTCACAGCACGCGCAGGGTCCAGCTCCAGCGGTGGACGCCCGGTGCGACGAGGTAGGAGGGGAAGGTGTCGGGGCCGCACGAGGCCGTGCCCAGGCCCCGGTGGGCCGCGTCGAGGTGCACCACGCATCCGGCGCGCGGCACCAGCTCGTCGTGGTGGGCGACGGCGGTCAGGTCCTCGGCGCGGTACCGGGTGACGGACACCTGCCGCGGCTCGTCCAGCGCCACCGCGAGACCGGTGGCGTCGGACGCGGAGAGCGTGAAGTGCCGCACGCCGTGCCGGCCGCCGCTCTCCTGCGGGCGCAGATACGGGGTGAACAACGCGTCGACGGGAAGGGCGTGATGACCCACCGGCGCGCCCCCGCTGCGGTCGGGGTACGACTCCCAGGGCCCCTGCCCGAACCACTCCAGCAGATCCAGCCCCGCGACCGTCTCGAACACCGTCCCGACCCGGGCCACGTCGTCGAACTCCGCGGGCAGTTCGGCCTGTTCGTCGATCCGGACGCCCCCCTCGACGGGGGTGAGGACCTGCCGGTGCCGGACCACGCCGGTGGTCCCCGCGTACTCGGCGAGAACGGTCACCGAGGGGCCCTCGCGCCGCACCGAGACGACCTTGCGCACCAGCGAATCCAGCCCCCAGGCCCGCCAGCGCGGCGCCATGCCGCCCAGTTCGTCGTTGTCGGTGGGCGCCCGCCACAGCGACAGCGTGGGAGCGACGGTCAGCAGCGGATGGACCAGCAGCCCGTCGGCGTCGGCCTCGACCGGCCTCGTCACCGCCGGCCCCGTCGCCGCGGGTTCCCTCACCGCCGCTTCCGGCGCCTGCGCGCCCGCCCGCAGCAGCACCTGCGGTGTGCACACCTCCGTGCCGCGCGGCGCCCACGCCAGATCCTCCGCGGTCGTCACGCGCAGCGTCAGCCAGGCCTCGCCGCCGTCCGGCGGCAACGCGAGCGGAAACGGCACCACGGCCGTCTCCCCGGGCAGCAGCGCGGGGAGTTCGGCGGCGGCGGTCAGCGTACGGCCGTCCGCCAGCACCAGCTCCCAGGTGCCCCTGAGCCAGTCCAGACCCCGGAAGTGCTGGTGGTTGGAGACGACCAGACCCTCGTGCCGGAACAGCTCCAGTCGCAGCGGCGCCGCGAGTTCCCGGTGTTCGTACATCACGGGCTTGGGGGTGCGGTCGGGGAAGACCACGCCGTCCGCGACGAACGCGCCGTCATGGTCCTTCTCGCCGAAGTCGCCGCCGTACGCCCACCGGTACCCGGGCGCGGCGACACCGTTGTCGTAGAGCCCGGCGCCCCCACGCCCGACCGGTCTTCCGTCGTTCACGCTCTGGAGGATCCCGTGGTCCCAGAACTCCCAGATGAACCCGCCCTGAAGCCCCGGGGTTGCCTCGATGGCAGCCCAGTGGTCGGCCAGCGTGCCGTTGCTGTTGCCCATCGCGTGGGAGTACTCGCACTGGATGAGCGGCTTGGTCTGCTTCCCGGACAGCGCGTGCGCGACGCACTCCTCGAGCGGCGCGTACATGGGGCAGGCGATGTCGGAGGCGACCTCCGGGTCCGCCCAGCCGCGCTTGGCGGCGCCCTCGTACTGGAGCGGCCTGCTCGGATCGTGCCGGCGCACCCAGCCGGCGGCCGCGTCGTGGTTCGCCCCGTAGTCCGACTCGTTGCCCAGCGACCAGATGACGACCGAGGGGCGGTTCTTGTCCCGCAGCACCATGCGCGAGACCCGGTCCACGAACGCGTTCAGATGACGGGGGTCGTCGGCGATCTCGTGCGCGTGGTCGTGGGACTCGATGTCCGCCTCGTCGACGACGTAGAAGCCCAGCTCGTCGGCCAGGTCGTACAGCGCGGGGTCGCCCGGGTAGTGCGCGGTGCGGATCGCGTTGAAGCCGAACCGCTTCAGCAGCACCAGATCCGCGCGCAGGTCGTCGTAGGTCACCGTCCGCCCGGTCAGCGGATGGAAGTCGTGCCGGTTCACGCCCCGGATGTAGACGCGCTCGCCGTTGACCAGCAGGTCCCGGCCGACGACCGCGACGTCCCGGAAGCCGATCCGGTGCCGTGAGGTGTCGGCCACCGTGCCGTCGGCGCGGTGCAGCCGGACCGTCAGCCCGTACAGCTCGGGCGTCTCCGCGGTCCAGGGCCGTACCTCGGGCACGCGGGTGCGCAGCCGTGCCTCGCCGAGGAAGGCGGAGACCCGCTCGTCCTCGGCGTTCTCCCGGTCGAACGCGGTGTCCTGGGCGAGCGCCAGCCCGTCCAGCTCCCCGTCGAGGTACCACCCCGCGGGCAGGGCCCCGCCCGTGTCCCGCACCCGGCAGTCGACCCGCAGCTCCCCGTCCCGCCCGGCCCGTACGTCGACGTCGGCCAGATACAGCGGGTCGGTGGCGTACAGCAGCACCGAGCGGGTGATCCCGCCGTGCCACCAGTGGTCCTGGTCCTCGAGGTGCGAGGCGTCCGACCACTTGACGACGGTCAGCCGCAGTACGGCCCGCCCGCCGGGACGCACGAACTCCGTCAGCTCGAACTCGGCGGCCAGGTGGGAGTCCTTGGACACGCCGACGGGCCGCCCGTCCACGTGCACCAGCAGCACGCTCTCGGCGGCCCCGACCTGGAGCACGATCCGCCGGCCGGCCCAGCCGGCGGGGACGTCGATCTCCCGCTCGTACACCCCCGTGGGGTTGTCCTCGGCCGGTGACCTCGGCGGGAACTCGGCGAACGGCATCCGGACGTTCAGGTACCGCGGCAGGTCGTCGGTGTCCTGCATCGTCCAGGCCCCGGGGACGGTCGCGGTCGACCAGGCACCGCCGACCGGCGCGTGCGGAGCGGACAGCAGCTGGAAGCGCCAGCCGCCGTCCAGGGAGTGTGCTCCGGCGCGCCGGTCGACGGCGTTCATGGGCAACCGTCCCCAGGAGGTGACCTCCGGCGCGTCCCAGGGGCGCAGCGCCAGCAGGGGGTCGGTCACTTGATGGCTCCCTTGGCGAGGTCCCCGATGATCTGGCGGGCGCCGATCGCGAACACGATCAGGAGGGGGACCAGCGCGAGCAGTGCGCCGGTCATGACCATGCCGTAGTCGGTCGTGCCATGGGTGCCGTTGAGCTGGGACAGCGCCACCTGAAGGGTGACGTTGTCCGGGTTGGTGAGGGCGATCAGCGGCCAGGCGTAGTCGTTCCACTGGCCCATGAAGGTGAAGATGCCGAGGAAGGCGAGGCCCGGCCGGACGACCGGGAGGGCCACGTGCCAGTACTGGCGCAGGAAGCTCGCGCCGTCGATACGCGAGGCGTCGAGCAGCTCGTCGTGGATGGCGCCCCGCATGTACTGGCGCATCCAGAAGATGCCGAACGCGTTGGCCGCCGCCGGCACGATCAGCGAGGTCATCGAGCCGATCCAGCCGAGCTTCGCCATGATCACGAACTGGGGGATGGCCGCGAGCTGCGCCGGCACCATGAAGATGACCATCAGCAGCGCGAACAGCACCCGGCGGCCCGGGAACGCGAACTTGGCGAAGACGAAGGCCGCCAGCGAGTCGAAGAGCAGGACCAGGAAGGTCACCGACCCCGCCACCAGCAGCGAGTTGAGCATCGACCCGAAGAAGTCGACGGTGTCGAAGAGACTGCGGGCGTTCTCGAGGAAGTGCGTGCCGGGCAGCAGCTTCGGCGGGTAGGAGAAGATCTCGCTCGACGTGTGCGTCGACATGATCACGGCCCAGTAGAACGGGAAGGCCGAGAGGACGAGTCCGACGACCAGGACGGCGTGCAGGGCGATGCCCCGGCCGCGCGTTCCCCTGATGGCCTTCGGCCGGCGTGTGCTCTGGATGGATGCCATGGTGAGCGGCCTCCCTAGTCTTCGCCCCGGCGCTGCACCAGGCGCCAGTTGATGATCGAGAAGAGGATGACGACGAGGAAGATGCCCCACGCCACGGCGGCGCCGTAGCCGAAGTCGTTGTTGTCGAAGGTCTGCTGGAAGAAGTAGAGGACCATCGTCCGGCCGGCGTGGCCCGGACCGCCCGAGAACGTCGAGTCGTTGGCGGTCGTCTGGAGCAGCACCTGCGGTTCCGAGAAGCTCTGGAGGCCGGTGACCGTGGACACCACGAGCACGAACAGCAGCACCGGCCGCATCATCGGCAGCGTGATCCGGAAGAAGGTCTGCACGGGACCGGCCCCGTCCATCCGGGCCGCCTCGTACAGCTCGCCGGGGACGGTCTGGAGTCCGGCGAGGAAGATGATCGCGTTGTAGCCGGTCCACTGCCAGGTCATCAGCGTGGCGATGGCGACCTTGATGCCCCACGGCGTGTTCAGCCAGGCGATCTGGTCGATGCCCACGGCCTGCAACAGGGCGTTCACCAGGCCGAAGTTGGTGGAGAACACCGAGCCGAAGATGATCGCGACGGCGACCACCGAGGTGACGTTCGGCAGGAAGTAGGCGAAGCGGTAGACGTTCTTGAAGCGGACCGCCGAGTTGAGCATGACCGCCGTCACCATCGCCAGGAAGATCATGGGGAAGGTGGCCAGGGCCCAGATGACGATCGTGTTCCCGACCGAGCTCCAGAAGTCGGTGTCGCCCAGCAGGTACCGGTACTGCGACAGCCCCGCCCACTCCATCGTGCCGAGCCCGTCCCAGCGGTGCAGGGAGACGTAGAGCGAGAAGCCGACCGGGATCAGGCCGAAGCAGAGGAAGAGGAGGTAGAAGGGGGAGATCGCGGCATACAGGTGCCAGTACCTGCGCAGGCCCTTCCTGGGCTGCGGGGCCGCCGGCCGGCGGGTGGCCGCCGGGGGTGTCTCCAGTGTGGTGGCCATCAGTGGCTCACCCCCAGGTGCTGCGCGATGCGGCGGCACTTGCTCATGGCGTCACTCCAGGCCTTCTCCGGGTCCTTGCCGAGGACGCCGACGTTCTTGATCTCGTCCTTGAGGGGCTGCCCGAGCGCCACGTCGTACGGGCTGTTGTAGGCGACCGTGATCTTCTGCGCGGCGGGCCCGAAGACGTCCATCGTGACCTGCCCGCCGAAGAACGGGTCGGGCTCGCGGAGCGTCTTGAGGCCGTAGGAGGCGGGGGTGGAGGGGAACAGACCCGCGTCCACGAAGCCCTGTGCCTGGTTCTGCGCGTCGAGGATCCACGTGATGATCTCGAAGGCCTGTTCGGGCTCGCGGCAGGCCTTGGTGATCGACAGGAACGACCCGCCGTTGTTGGAGGGCCGAACCGGCATCTGGGCCACCCGCCAGCGGCCCTTGGTCTTCGGTACGCCGTTCTTGAGGTCGCCGGTGTTCCAGGAGGCGTTGAGCTGGCTGGGCAGCTTGCCGTCCTGGACGGCGGAGAGCTGGTCAGGAGTGCCGCTCACCAGGTCGGAGACGATGTTGCGCCGCTTCGCCTCCACGGCCAGGGCCCAGGCGTCGCGTACATGCTCCTGGTCGCCGATGAAACGGCGGTCCTTGTCGACGTAACGCCTGCTGCCCTGCTGCACCACGTTCTCGAAGACCACGTTGATGTCGGTGAGCAGATAGGTCCCCGGAAGGCGCCGGCGCAACTGCTCCCCGGCCGCGAAGAACTTCTCCCAGGTGTTCATCCCCGCCGACACGTCGTCGGGCTCGTACGGCAGGCCGGCCTTGCGGAAGACCTCGTACTGGTAGTAGTGCGCGACCGGACCGCAGTCGATCGGGAAGCCGACCATCGTGCCGTCGTCGGCGATGCCCTGATCCCACTTCCACGACAGGTACCGGCTGCGGTACTTCTCCGCGCCCAGCGTCCGCAGGTCCACGAACTGGTCCGCGTTGGGAAGGTAGGACGCCATGTCCTCGCCCTTGAGGCCCGCGATGTCGGGGACGTGGGCCCGGCCGGCCATGGTGGTGATCAGCTTCGAGCGGTAGTAGCCGCCGATCTTGATGGCATCCAGGTCGACCCTGTCGCCGTAGCGGGCCCTGGCCTTCTCGACGACCGTGTCGCCCAGGCCGCCGTCCCAGTACCACAGGACCATGTTCCGGCCGGTGGAACCGGCCGGAACCGCGCAGCCGGACGCCAGGCCGCCGAGCGCCGTGGCGGCCGTACCGGCCAGGCCCGCGCGGAGCAGGCCTCTTCGTGAGAGCCGCACAGCTCCCACCGCCTTTCGGATCTGTTCGGGACTTCGCATGAGTACGTGGGGGGAGGGGGTCGGCGCCGCCGGGGGAGTGGGAGTGGGGAGCAGGTGGCCCGGGGCGGGAGGGGACGGGGGCAGGAGGGGGTGGTCAGCGCCGCGGGGCGGGTGGGGTGACCGGTGCGTACCGGACCGGTGGTCCGGGGTCGGCCGGGATGCGGTCGGCGAGGAAGCCGTAACTCCGCCGCAGCGGGGGATCGGTGAGCGAGCGCCACCACCGGTCGACGCCGTGCCAGCCGGGCGCCGCCAGCGCGCCGCCGTGGTGCCGTACGGAGAGGCCGGCCGCCAGGACGGCGAAGCGCAGCCGCTCCTCCAGCGGCCAGCCGCCGAGGGAGGCCGCGACGAAGCTCGCGCCGAAGACGTCACCGGCACCCGTCGCGTCCAGGACATCGATGTCGAGGGCCGGGACGTCCGCGTACTCCCCGGTGATCTGGTCGACGGCGACCGCGCCGTCCCCGCCCCGGGTCACCACGGCGACCGGCACCAGTTCGGAGAGCGTGCCGAGGGCCGCGACCGCGCTGTCGGTGCGGGTGTAGGCCATCGCCTCGGCCTCGTTGGGGAGGAAGGCGTGGCACAGGGCGAGCTGGTCGAGGAGGTCGGTGGACCACCGCTGCGTGGGGTCCCAGCCGACGTCCGCGAAGATCCGGGTGCCGTTCGCGGCGGCCTTGGCGAGCCAGCCCTGCGGCTCGGCCTCCAGGTGGACGAGGGCCGTGCGCGCCTCGGGCGGATCGCCCATCAGCGCGTCCTGCCCGTACGGGGGTTCCTGGCCGTGGGTGACCAGGGCCCGGTCGGTGCCGTGCGCGAGGGCGACGGTGACCGGGGTGGGCCACCCGTCCGCGACCCGGGAGAGCGAGAGGTCGACGCCCTCCTGGCCGGCCAGCACCTCGTGGCAGTGGCCGCCGTAGAAGTCGTCGCCGAACACGGTGGCGAGGGACGTCCGCAGGCCGAAGCGGGAGGCGGCCACCGCCAGGTTGGCGATGCCGCCGGGGCCGCAGCCCATGCCGGCCGTCCAGACCTCCTCGCCCGGTGTGGGCGGTTTGCCCAGTCCCGTGAGGACGAGGTCGTAGAAGAGCAGCCCGGTCAGCAGCACATCGGGCCGGTCGTCGTCCACGAGCGCACTCCTCTCGTCCGAAGAGCCCGTGCCTGCCGGAGCAGCTCGTCAAAACTCTTCATTTCGTGACCGGAATCGTGCGCCGCCCGTTGCGATTGGTCAATACCCGAGCAGAAGCGAGCATAGAAATGATTGAAGATGACGAGTAGTGTTCATGGTGTGCTGGCAGAACGACGACATCAACTCATCCTGCGGGCCCTGCGCTCCGGCGGTCCCGCGGCCGTGACCGATCTCTCCGAACGGCTGGGTGTGAGCCCGGCCACGATCAGGCGTGACCTGGTCAAACTCGAGGAGGACGGCCTGCTGACCCGCGTCCACGGCGGCGCCGTCGCCGACGAGGGCGACCAGCCCTTCGCCGAGGTCGCCGAGGTGCGGGTGGCCGAGAAGGACGCCATAGCCGCGCACGCGGCGGCGATGGTCGCGGACGGCCAGTCGGTGCTGCTCGACATCGGCACCACCGCCTACCGGCTGGCCCGCCAGCTGCACGGGCGCCGGCTCACCGTGATCACCAGCAACCTGGTGGTCTACGAGGAACTGGCCGACGACGAGGGCATCGAGCTGGTGCTGCTCGGCGGCATGGTCCGCCGCGAGTACCGCTCCCTGGTCGGCTTCCTCACCGAGGACAATCTGCGCCAGCTCCACGCGGACTGGCTCTTCCTCGGCACCAGTGGAGTGCGTCCCGGCGGGCAGGTGATGGACACGACGGTCGTCGAGGTCCCGGTGAAACGGGCCATGATCAAGGCCGGTGACAAGGTCGTCCTGCTCGCCGACGCGGCGAAGTTCCCGGGTACGGGCATGGCGAAGGTCTGCGGTCCCGAGGACCTGGACGTGGTGGTGACGAACGCGCCGGTCGACCCGGTGACCCGCTCCTCGCTGGAGGAGGCGGGCGTCGAGGTGACCGTGGCAGGAGAGGTGCAGACGTGAAGCTGACGATTCTGGGCGGCGGCGGGTTCCGGGTGCCGCTCGTGTACGGGGCACTCCTCACTGACCGCGCCGAGGGGCGGGTCACGGAGGTCGTCCTGCACGATCTGGACGACGGCCGGCTCCGGGCCGTCGCGCGGGTCCTGGCCGAACAGGCGGCCCGCGTCCCCGGCGCGCCCGCCGTGACGGTCACCACCGACCTGGACGAGGCCCTGCGCGGCGCCGACTTCGTCTTCTCCGCGATCCGGGTCGGCGGCCTGGAGGGCCGCGCGAACGACGAGCGGGTGGCCCTCGCGGAGGGGGTCCTCGGCCAGGAGACGGTCGGCGCGGGCGGGATCGCCTACGGCCTGCGGACGGTCCCGGTCGCCGTCGACATCGCCCGGCGGGTGGCCCGGCTCGCCCCCGACGCCTGGCTCATCAACTTCACCAACCCGGCCGGTCTCGTCACCGAGGCCATGTCCCGCCACCTCGGCGACCGGGTCATCGGCATCTGCGACTCGCCGGTCGGCCTCGGCCGCCGGATCGCCCGGGTGCTCGGCGCGGACCCGAAGGAGGCGTGGATCGACTACGTCGGTCTCAACCACCTC
This sequence comes from Streptomyces phaeofaciens, assembly GCF_014648915.1. GTDB lineage: Bacteria > Actinomycetota > Actinomycetes > Streptomycetales > Streptomycetaceae > Streptomyces > Streptomyces phaeofaciens. The sequence continues at coordinate 73,543 of NZ_BMSA01000026.1, forward strand.
GGCTGGGTCCGCGGCCTGCGGATCGCCGGCCGCGACGAACTGCCGCGCCTGCTCGCCGACCCCGACCTGCTCGGCTCCTTCGAGGAGGGCAAGCTCTTCGGCGTCGACTGGCTCCGGTCCCTCGGCGCGATCCCCAACGAGTACCTGCACTACTACTACTTCAACCGCGAGGCCGTCCGCGCCTACCAGCAGGCGGAGAAGACCCGCGGCGCCTTCCTCGCCGGCCAGCAGGCCCGCTTCTACGAGGAGATGCGCGACCCCGGCGCGGCGGCCCTGGACGCCTGGGACCGCACCCGCGCCGAGCGCGAGGCCACCTACATGTCCGAGAACCGGGAGACGGCCGGCGCGGGCGAGCGCGAGGCCGACGACCTCTCCGGCGGCTACGAGAAGGTCGCCCTCGCCCTGATGCGGGCCATCGCCCGCGACGAACGCACCACGCTCATCCTGAACGTGCGCAACGGCGGCACCCTCTCCGCGCTCGACGCGGACGCCGTGATCGAGGTCCCCTGCCTCGTCGACGCCAACGGCGCCCACCCGGTGGCCGTCTCCCCGCTGCCCGGCCATGCCACGGGACTGGTGTGCGCGGTCAAGGCGGTGGAGCGCGAGGTGCTGGCCGCCGCCGATTCGGGGTCCCGCGCGACGGCGGTGAAGGCCTTCGCGCTGCACCCGCTCGTCGACTCCGTGAACGTCGCCCGCCGGCTGGTCGAGGGCTACACCGAGGTCCATCCCGGGCTGGCGTACCTTAAGTAGCGCAGTACTGGAAAGCGCTTTCCCTCGGCCTTTCCCCTGGCCTTCCCCCAGCACGCCCTCTCCCTCACTGGAGACCTTTCATGCACGACGAACGCCGCCGGATCGAGGAGCGCGTCGAGCGCGTCCACCACCAGCGCATCAAGCCCGCGATCTACGCGGCCACCGTTCCCTTCGAGGTCGAGGCCTGGCAGGCGCCGGGGGAGCCCGTCCCCTTCCAGGAGGCCGCCGCCGCGACCTACGGGCCGTTCGCCATGGACACCCCCTGGGGGCCGCCCTGGGGCACGACCTGGTTCCGGATGCGCGGCGAGGTGCCCGCCGCGTGGGCGGGCCGGCGCGTCGAGGCCGTCATCGACCTCGGATTCGTGGGCGACTGGCCCGGCAACCAGGCCGAGGCGCTGGTCCACCTGACCGACGGCACCCCGCTCAAGGCGGTCAACCCGCTCAACCAGTACGTGCCGGTCGGCAACCCGGCGCAGGGCGGCGAGCGCGTCGACTACCTGGTCGAGGCGGCCTCCAACCCCGACATCCTCGCGAACGACTTCGCGGGGCCGACCCCGCTCGGCGACGTCCTCACCGCGGGCGACAAGCCGCTGTACACCTTCAAGCGGGCCGACCTCGCCGTCCTCGACGAGAACGTCTGGCACCTCGACCTCGACCTCCAGGTGCTGCGCGAGCTGATGGTCCACCTCGGCGAGCACGAGCCGCGCCGCCACGAGATCATGCACGCCCTCGACCGGGCCATGGACACCGTCGACCTGGACGACATCTCCGGCAGCGCCGCGGCCGTCCGCGAGGTGCTCGCCCCGGTCCTGGCCCGGCCCGCCCACGCCAGCGCGCACGTGATCTCCGGTGTGGGGCACGCCCACATCGACTCCGCCTGGCTGTGGCCGATCCGCGAGACCAAGCGCAAGACGTCCCGCACCTTCTCCAACGTCACGTCCCTGGCCGACGAGTACGAGGACTTCATCTTCGCCTGCTCCCAGGCCCAGCAGTACGAGTGGGTGCGCGACCACTACCCGCACGTGTGGGCCCGCATCCAGGACTCGGTGAAGAAGGGCCAGTGGGTGCCGGTCGGCGGCATGTGGGTGGAGGCCGACGGCAACCTGCCCGGCGGCGAGGCCATCGCCCGCCAGCTCATCCACGGCAAGCGGTTCTTCATCGAGCACTTCGGCGTCGAGACCAAGGGCGTCTGGCTGCCGGACTCCTTCGGCTACACCGCCGCCTACCCGCAGCTCGCCAAGCTCGCCGGCAACGACTGGTTCCTCACCCAGAAGATCTCCTGGAACCAGACCAACAAGTTCCCCCACCACACCTTCTGGTGGGAGGGCATCGACGGCACCCGCATCTTCACCCACTTCCCGCCGATCGACACCTACAACGCCCGCTTCAGCGGCGAGGAGATGGACCGCGCGGTCCGCAACTACTCCGAGAAGGGCGCCGGCACCCGCTCCCTCGCCCCCTTCGGCTGGGGCGACGGCGGCGGCGGCCCCACCCGCGAGATCATGGAACGCGCGCGCCGGCTCGCCGATCTGGAGGGCTCGCCCAAGGTCGTCGTCGAACACCCGGACACGTTCTTCGCCAAGGCCCGCGAGGAGTACCCGGACGCCCCGGTCTGGGTCGGCGAGCTGTACCTGGAGCTGCACCGCGCCACCTACACCTCCCAGGCCCGTACCAAGCAGGGCAACCGCCGCAGCGAGCACCTGCTGCGCGAGGCCGAGCTGTGGGCGACGACCGCGGCGCTGCACGCGCCGGACTACGGCTACCCGTACGACAAGCTCGACCGGCTCTGGAAGACGGTTCTGCTGCACCAGTTCCACGACATCCTGCCGGGCTCGTCGATCGCCTGGGTGCACCGCGAGGCCGAGGCCGAGTACGCCCGGGTGGCGGGGGAACTGGAGGAGCTGACGGCCGAGGCGGTCGCGGCCCTGGGCGCCGGCCCCGCCCGGGTCTTCAACACCGGCCCGTACGACCGCGCCGAGGTGGTCCGCACGGCCGACGGCGCGCCGGCGTACGTGGAGGTGCCCGCGAGCGGCAGCGCGCCCCTGGCCGCCGCACGGCCCGAGCTGCCGGTGACAGCCGTGGGCCGGGTCCTCGACAACGGCCTGGTCCGCGTCGAGGTGGCCGAGGACGGCACGCTGTCGTCCGTGTACGACCTCCGGGCGAACCGCGAGGTCCTGGCGGGCCCCGGCAACCTGCTCCGCCTCCACACCGATCTGCCCAACTACTGGGACGCCTGGGACATCGACAAGCACTACAAGAACCGCTTCACGGACCTGCTGCACCCGGACGCGGTGACGGTGGTCGAGGAGGACCCGCTGGTCGGCGCGATCCGCGTCACCCGTTCCTTCGGCAAGGGCTCGACGCTCACCCAGACGATCACCGTCCGGGCCGGCAGCGCCCGCGTCGACTTCGAGACCGAGATCGACTGGCACGAGGCCGAGAAGATCCTCAAGGCCGGCTTCCCGGTGGACGTCCGGGCCGCGCACTCCTCCGCCGAGATCCAGTTCGGCCATGTCCAGCGCCCCACGCACACCAACACCACCTGGGAGGCGGCCCGCTTCGAGGTCTCCGGCCACCGCTGGGTGCACATCGCCGAGCCCGGCTACGGCGTCGCGGTCCTCAACGACTCGACGTACGGCCACGACGTCTCCCGCACGGTCCGCGAGGACGGCGGGACGACCACCACGGTCGCCCTCAGCCTGGTCCGCGCCCCGCGCGTGCCGGACCCCGAGGCCGACCAGGGCCGGCACCGCTTCACCTACTCCCTGCTGCCCGGTGCCACGATCGGGGACGCGGTCGCCGAGGGCTACGCCCTCAACCTGCCGCTGCGGGTGGCGGACGCGGCGGGCGCCCCGGAGCCGGTGGTCTCCTTGGACGGCGACGGGGTGACCGTCGAGGCGGTCAAGCTCGCCGACGACACGTCCGGCGATGTCGTGGTCCGGCTGTACGAGTCCCGCGGCGGCCGCGCCCAGGGCGTTCTGCGCACCGGCTTCCCGCTGGCCGGAGCCCAGGTCACCGACCTGCTGGAGCGCCCGCTCGAGGACGCGGAGGTCACCGAGGACGGCACGGTCGCCGTCGCCCTGCGCCCCTTCCAGGTGCTGACGCTGCGACTGCGGCGCGGCCGGTAGGGCCTGAGCCGGGGGCGGGCACGGACACCCTGCCCGCCCCCGGCCGAAGTCACCTTCTTCGTCGAGGAGTTCAGCCGTGCCCATGCAACCCTGGTTCACCGACGCCAAGTTGGGAATCTTCGTCCACTGGGGGATCTACGCCGTGGACGGTGTGCAGGAGTCCTGGTCGTTCTACGACGACATCGTCCCCTACGACCGGTACATGTCCCAGCTCGACCGCTTCACCGGCGCCCGCTACGACCCGAAGGCCTGGGCCGCCCTCTTCGCCCGTGCGGGCGCCCGGTACGCCGTCCTGACCAGCCGTCACCACGACGGCGTCGCCCTGTGGGACACCGAGTACGGCGACCTCGGACTGGGGCGCGACTACCTCACCGGGTACGCCGACGCGCTGCGCGAGGAGGGGCTCAAGGTCGGCCTGTACTACTCGCACTCCGACTGGAGCCACCCCGACTACGCCTCGACCCGCAAGCCGGGCCGGCCGCCGGAGCAGGAGGACAACCGGTACTCCGAGGTCGCCGCCGAGCGCGAGGACCTCGACGCCTGGGAGAGGTTCCTCGCCTACCGCGACGGCCAGATCCGCGAGCTGGCCTCCCGCCACCGGCCCGACCTGATGTGGTTCGACGGGGAGTGGGAGCGCAGCGAGGAGCAGTGGCGGATCCCCGAACTCGCCGCGCTCGTCCGGTCGTACGCACCGGACGTCGTCTTCAACGCGCGCATGCTCAGCGAGGGCGACTACGCCACCCCCGAACAGGGTGCCCCCATCGAACCGCCCGCCGGGCCATGGGAGTTGTGCCTCACCATCAACGACTCGTGGGGCTACCGGCACGACGACCACCACCACAAGTCGCTCGCCCAGCTCATCCGCTACTTCACCGAGACCATCGGCGGGGGCGGCAACCTGCTGCTCGACGTCGGCCCCAGGGAGGACGGCACCATCCCGCGGCCGCAGGTCGAGCGCCTCGAAGGGCTGGGGGAGTGGATCCGCCGGCACGCCGACGCCGTGTACGGGACGGTGCGCGGGCTGCCGGCCGGGCACCACTACGGGCCCAGCACCCTCTCCGCCGACGGCCGCACGCTCTACCTGACCGTGTTCGACGTCCCGCGCGCCGAGATCGGTCTGCGGGGCCTGGTCACGCCGGTGCGCCGGGTCACGGTGCTCGGCACCGGCACCGCACTCGGCCATCGGGTGGTCGGCGGACTGCACGAGGCCGTCGGCGTGCTCTGGATCGACCCGCCGGCCGCGGCCGACCTCGACCCGTACGCCACGGTGCTCGCCGTGGAACTGGACGGTGAGCTGGAGCTCTACCGGGGATCGGGCCGCTTCTGAGCCCCGCCCGGCGGTGGCTCTCATCACCCGCCGTTCCCGGCCCCCGCTCCGGGCCCGGGGCCGGCCCGGTGGCGTACACCGCCCCGCCCACGCCGCGGCTCGTGCAGTCGCCGGTGTTCGTGCTCTCGTCCGTACGCTCCGGATCGACCCTGCTGCGGGTGCTGCTCAACAGCCACAGCCGGATCCGCGCCCCGCACGAGATGCATCTGCGCACCCTGCACGTCCGGCTGAGCCGGGACTTCACCGGGGAGGCGATGAAGGCGCTGGAACTCGACCGGGCCGAGCTGGAGCATCTGCTCCGGGACCGGGTGCTGCACCGCGAACTCGTCCGCAGCGGCAAGGACGTCATCGTCGACAAGACCCCGCCCAACACGCTCATCTGGCCCCGGCTGCACCGATGTTGGCCCCAGGCCCGGCACATCCTGCTGCTGCGCCACCCCGGCGCGGTGATCGCCTCCCTGACCGACCGCCGCAAGGACCCCGACCACCCGGCGATCCGCGCCGAAGTGCTGGGCCACGCCGAGAAGCTGGAGGAGGCCCGGCAGAACCTCGACGCGTACGTGGTGACGTACGAGGACCTGACCGCCGACCCGGAACGTGCGACCCGGGGCCTGTGCGCGTACCTCGGCGTGCCGTGGGAGCCCACGATGCTGGAGTACGGCAACCGCGACCACGGCGCCTTCCGGCCGCAGCTGGGCGACTGGTCCCGCACGATCAGGTCGGGGCGCATCCAGCCGGCCCGCGTCGCCGATCCGGGACAGGAACTCCCGCCGCGGCCGGCGGAGATCGCGCGGGCCTGGGGGTACACGGCCGGCTGAGGGGCGGTGTCCGGGGCAGGCCGGCGGCCGCGGACGAAGTCTGTCGGCCGGGCGGGGAGGGACGAGCGGGCGGCCGCTCCCCGTGACAGCGGCCGACCGACCCGGTCCCCCGTGCTCCGGAGATCCCCCATGATCTCCGGCTTCCCCCGTTGACCCGGTGGTGCTTCCCCCCGGGATCCCCGTGCTTCCCGCGGGCCCGCCGGGTTTCCCCCGTCGCTTCCCCCGATGTCCCGGCGGGCCTTCACGGTTACACCCTTAAGAGCACGCCCTCGGGCCCCTGATACACCCCCACGAAAAAAAGTCCCCCCGGACCGGAATCCGGGGGGACCTTCGGGTGCGGTCTAGCCGGTGAAGCCGGCCGTGATCGAGGTGAACTGCCAGGTGCTCTGGCTGATGCCCGAGCAGTTGCTGGTCACTCCGCCGCCGGGGCAGGGCCGGTCGCGGTTGACCGACCAGTAGGCGAGCCGGGCGATGTGGTGGGAGTTGGCCCAGTCGCGGATCTGGGTCCAGATCGCCGGCGTGGTGTTCTCCTGCTGGTCCGACAGACCGTTCATGCCGGAGATGCCGATGTGCGCGTAGGCGGTGGCGTCGTCCCAGCCGAAGGTGGACTTCAGCTTGTTCTTCAGCCCCTCCGTCGCGTTGACCGTGTTGCCGTACATGTCGGCGCCGCCGCCGAAGTCGAACGGCATGATGGTGAACACGTCGATGTCGGCGTTCAGCGACTTGGCCTGCTCGACGAGCCGGTTGCCGTAGTACGTCGGACCGGTGGTCGAGGTCCCGAAGGTGACGATCGTCTTCAGACCGGGGTTGTTGGCCTTGACGGTCTTCAGCGCGGTGAGGATCCGGGCCTGCACGGCCTCGTTCTCGAATTCGTCCGTGTTCTCGATGTCCATGTCGATCGCCTTCAGCGAGTAGGCGTCGATCACCTTCTGGAGCGCGGCCGCGAGCGCGCTCGCCGAGGAGCAGTTGGCGCCGAGCTTGCTGCCCGACCAGCCGCCGAACGACGGCACGATGTCACCGCCCGCCGAGCGGATCTGGTTGATGGCGCTCTGGTCGACCCCACCGGTGAGCGGACGGCTGCTGTCCCACATCGGGTTGCAGCCGCCGCCGTCCAGCACGAACGCCATCGTGAACCACTTGATCCCGGTCGAGCTCATCACCGTGGACACGTTCGGCGGGTCGCCCCAGCCCTCGTACAGATAGGGCGCGGCCTGCTTGAACCCGGTCCCGCCGCTGCCCGCGTTCGTCGTGACGGACACGGAGTTGGAGGCCCCGGAGGTGTTCCCGGCGGCGTCACGGGCCCGCACCGTGAACGTGTATCCCGTGCTCGGCGACAGCCCGCTGACCGTCGCGGAGGTCCCGGAGACGCTCAGCACCTGCGCCGAGCCGCTGTAGACGTCGTACGCGGTGACCCCGACGTTGTCCGTCGAGGCGTTCCAGGACAGGGACACGCTGGAGGAGGTCTTGCCGGTCGAGGTCAGCCCGGTGGGCGCGCTCGGCGCCTGGGTGTCCGAGCCGCCGCCGCCCGGCCCGTCCAGGCTGATGTCGTCGGCCTGGTAGGTGCCCTGGGCGTACCAGCCGTGCACGTAGATCGTGGCACTGGTCTGCGCGGCTCCGGTGGTGAAGGACACCGACAGCCGGCTGTACGCCGACGGCGACGACACCCAGGTGGAGGCACCGCCGTCGACGCCGAGGTACACATAGCTGCCCCGGACCCAGCCGCTCAGGGCGTACGCCGTGTTCGGCTGTACCGGGACGGTCTGGGAGCACTTGGCGATGTCGCTCGAACTCACCGCCCCCGCAAGGGCTTTGGAGCCGCCGTGCACCGGGGAGGAGACGATCGAGCCGAGGTTGCCGGAGCAGGACCAGGGCGACAGCGCGCCCGACTCGAAGCCGGGGTTGGTGAGGACGTTGGCCGCCTGGGCGGTGCCGGGGAGGGCGACCGCTCCGGCGAGGGCGAGAGCGGCGGTGCCGAGCAGGGCGAGGAGACGGCGTCTGGAACGCCGGAGGAATGTGGTGCGCACGCGATCTCCCTGAAGATGTGGGGTGTTCGGGAGTGCAGAGAGGTGTGCAAGAGGGTGCGCAACAAAGTTGGTATGGACCAATCCCGCTGTCAAGGTGATGCGCGGAGATTGGTCCATACCGGTGAGGTGGAGACGCGGCTCGCCGCCGCGATGACTCAGAGCGGCAGCGCCTCCGCCGCGGACGCCGACGACGGCGCCGCATTGACGGACTCGACGGCCTGGACGGCCTGGACGGCCTGGACGGACTCGACCGGGTCGGCGGGCGCGGGCACGGCCGGCAGCAGCGGCTCCGTGGTCTCCCCGACCCGCGGGTGCGGCAGCGACACCGCACGCAGCGGCCGCGGCCCCGACACCACCGTGTAGGCCTGCCCCAGGAACGGCGGCACGACCTGCCCCGGGTCCTCGCCCAGCGCCAACTGCACGGCAGCCCAAGGGGCGTTGACCCCACAGAGGGACAGCTGGTGCAGCCCGCCGGCCGGACGCGTGTTGACGTCCATCAGGACCGGCTGCTCGCCGAACATCCGGAACTGGATGTTGGACAGGTAGTGCAGCCCGAAGCCCTCGGCGATCCGCCGGGCCGGCTCCAGCCACTGCTCGTGCAGGGTGAAACCGCGGCGGCGGCCGTTCTTGGTGCGGCCGATCGCCATCCGCAGGTGGTTGTCGGGACCGGTGAGGCAGTCCACCGACACCTCCGGCTGCTCCAGACGCGGCATGACCAGCCAGTCCACGCCCTCCTCGGCCCGCTGGAGCGCGTCCACGACCAGGTCCAGCTGGACGTACGGGGTCGGGAAGCCGCTGAGGTGCACCAGCGAGAAGGGGGTGCGCGTGATCACGCGGAAGCCCACGCCGCCCGCGCCGGACGCCGGCTTGAAGCACGCCCTGTGTCCGGCCTCCTCCAACTCCTCGACAGCGGCGACCAGTTGGTCCGCCGTACGGACCCGGTACCACGGCGGTACGGGCACGCCGATGGCCTGGACCGCCTCGTAGGCGACCACCTTGTCCTCGAAGACGGCCACGGCCTCGGGCGTCGGCGCCAGCAGGGCCGTACCGACCGCCGCGAAGTCGGCGCGGTGCGCCACGATCGCCGCCTGGTGCAGCCGGGGCACGAACACGTCGATGCCGCGGCGCTGGCACTGGTCCAGCGCGTACTCGACGTACGCGGCGGGGGACAGGCCCTCGGGCTCCAGGTCCGCGGTGTCGGCGGCGGCCAGCACGGGGGAGTCGGCGTCACCGTGCGTCGCATGGATCTCGACGGCGCGATCACTGGGATTTCGCCGCAGCTGATCCATGAAGAACACGTTCTCCGCGTACGTGCGGTTGAGCCAGACGCGTACGCGAGAGACCATGCGAGGCCGCCTTTCATGGTTCGCGGGCAGGGCGAAGCAGGCCCGGCCCGGGCAGGGGGAGTGGAGGGTCACCAAACCGCCCTGCGTGAAGGGACGTCCATGGCGGTGGTGTTGGGGCGATCATACGGCTTCCCGGGGGTGCCGCGTGCAACGCCCGTGTTACGGATTTTCTGATCTTGTTCACGAATGTCGCGGCGTCGGGTAAGGACCTGACCCGTGGGTAACCGGACGACCGCGGGCCGTGGTCCGGCGCCGCCTTGTTCCCCGGCGGCGAATGTGTTGTGGTGGTGGTCTTCGAGGGCTCGGAACGGGGGACGCAAGGTGACGTCGAAGGCCGGCGGTGGTGCCGGACAGCTGCTGGCCATCAGTGATCTCCACATCGGTTATCCCGAGAACCGCGCGCTGGTCGAGGAGATGGCACCGGAGACGGACGACGACTGGCTCCTGGTCGCCGGGGACGTCTCGGAGAACGTGGCCGACATCCGCTGGGCGCTGAAGACCCTCGCGAGCCGTTTCCGGAAGGTGATCTGGGCCCCCGGCAACCACGAGCTGTGGACCCACCCCTCCGACCCCGTCACGCTGCGCGGGGTCGCCCGCTACGAGCACCTCGTCGACGTCTGCCGTGACCTGGGCGTGGTCACGCCCGAGGACCCCTACCCGGTGTGGGAGGGCCCCGGCGGCCCGGTCGCCGTCGCCCCGCTCTTCCTCCTGTACGACTACTCCTTCCTCCCGGCCGGCTGCACGACCAAGGAACAGGGGCTGGAGTACGCGCACGGCACCGGGATCGTCTGCAACGACGAGTACCTGCTGCACCCCGACCCCTATCCGACCCGCGAGGCCTGGTGCCGGGCGCGGGTCGCCGAGACCGAGCGCAGACTCGCCGAGCTGCCCGCCGACCTGCCGACGGTCCTGGTCAACCACTACCCGACGGACCGTCACCCGATGGACGTCCTGTGGTACCCGGAGTTCGCCATGTGGTGCGGCACCTCCCTGACCGCGGACTGGCACCACCGCTTCCGGGTCGCCGCCATGGTCTACGGCCATCTCCACATCCCCCGGACCACCTGGCACGACGGCGTCCGCTTCGAGGAGGTGTCGGTCGGCTACCCGCGCGAGTGGCGCAAGCGGCCGCAGCCGCCGGGCCGGCTGCGCCGTGTCCTGCCGGCGGAGGTGGCGGCGCCGTGATCGAGGATCTGCTGCCGGCCTCGGTGGTCGCCGTCGAGGCCTTCGGCGAGGAGGGCGTGCGCGAGTTCGGCGACAGCCCGCTCTTCCCCGAGGAGGAGGCGCTGGTGGCCCGCGCGGTCGAAAAACGCCGCCGTGAGTTCACCGTCGTACGGGCCTGCGCGCGCCGGGCGATGGAGAAGCTCGGCGTGGCCGCGCGGCCCGTGCTGCCCGGCGAGCGGGGTGCGCCGGGGTGGCCGGACGGTCTGACCGGCAGCATGACCCACTGCGAGGGCTACTGTGCGGCCGCGCTGGTGCGCGCCGCCGACCTGGCCTCCCTCGGCATCGACGCCGAGCCGCACGCGCCGCTGCCGGAGGGGGTGCTGTCCGCCGTGGCGCTGCCCGCCGAGCAGGAGCGGCTGCGGCGGCTGGCCGCGGACCGGCCCGAGGTGCACTGGGACCGGCTCCTGTTCAGCGCCAAGGAGTCCGTCTACAAGGCGTGGTTCCCGCTCACCCGGAAGTGGCTGGACTTCAGCGAGGCCGACATCGACCTCGCCCCCGGTCCCACCGGATCCGCCCCCGGGCTCATCGGATCCGACCCAGGCCCCTCCGGCACGTTCCGGGCCCGCCTCCTCGTGCCGGGCCCCCTGGTCGACGGCCGGCGCGTGGACCACTTCGACGGCCGCTGGACGGCGGAACGCGGCCTGGTGGCGACGGCGATCGCGGTCCACCACGGCTGAGCCCGCCGCGGCTGAGCCCCACCGGGACGGGCCCCCGTCGCGGTGACGCCCCGACGGGGGCCGCCCGGCCGGTCGCGCGCCGGCGGGCCGGTCACGCCCCCGTCACGGTCCGCTCGGGCCCGGCGGCCGGTCACCGTCACGCTCTGGGGCACCAGCTGTTCAGCAGCCGGAAGAACTCCTCCTCGTTGCCCGTGAGGCCCGCCTCCGCCAGGGCGCGGTCGGCCTCGGCGAGCACGGCGGGCGGCACCATCGGCGGGAGCCGGTCGTGCGGCGGCCCGGAGGTCTCGTCGCCGAAGGCGGCCCGGACCGTGTGCAGGAGCCGCAGATAGGCCTGGACGGCGGTGCGCTCGCGGTCGGTCAGTACGGCTGTGGGCATCGGTCGGCTCTCCCCGTGTCGGCATCGGTCCCACGCGCCCGGACGGCGCGTACGCCGCCACACGACGGCGCACCCCCCAGCTTGCCGCCCACCACTGACAATCCGGCCGCGCCCCACGTCGGTTCGCCCGCTTAGCGGAGGTGAAACCTCCTTGAAATCCCCTGGGGGAAAGGCTCCCTACGCTGGAACGAAGGGCTTTCGGCCGACCGCCGACGGCCAGGGGTCACGGGAGGCGAGCGGGTGGTCGACGTACCGCAGCGGCGCCCCGCGCGCGCCGCACGGCTGCGCCCGGTGGGCGACGGGGAACTGGAGCTCCAGTACCGGGTCGTGCACGGCTACCGCCGTGCTTTCCGCATGGCGGGCGAGGGCCCCGCCCTGGTCCTGATCCACGGCATCGGGGACTCCTCGGCCACCTGGGCCGAGCTGATCCCCGACCTCGCCCGCACCCACACCGTCATCGCCCCCGACCTCCTCGGCCACGGCGCCTCCGAAAAGCCCCGCGCCGACTACTCGGTGGCCGCCTACGCCAACGGCCTGCGCGACCTGCTCAGTACGCTCGGCGTCGAGTCGGCGACCCTGGTCGGGCACTCGCTCGGCGGGGGAGTGGCGATGCAGTTCGCCTACCAGTTCCCCGAACGCACCGAACGGCTGATCCTGGTCAGCGCCGGCGGCGTCGGGCGCGAGGTCAACCCGGCCCTGCGGCTGGTGTCGCTGCCCGGCGCCCATCTGGCGCTGTCCGCGCTGCGGCTGCCCGGCATGCGGCTGCACGTCGGTCTCGCCGTCGGTCTGATGAGGCTCCTGGACACCGACCTGGGCCAGGACGCGCCGGAGTTGCTCACCCTCGTCGACGCCCTCCCCGACGACACCTCGCGCAACGCGTTCATCCGCACCCTGCGCGCGGTCGTCGACTGGCGCGGCCAGGTCGTGACCATGCTCGACCGCTGCTACCTGACCGCCGGCATGCCCACCCTGCTGCTGTGGGGCGAGCGGGACAGCGTGGTGCCGGTCCGGCACGCCCACGGCGCCCACGCGGCCATGCCGGGCAGCCGGCTGGAGATCTTCGAGGGCGCCGGGCACTTCCCGTTCCACAGCGACCCCGCCCGGTTCCGCGCCCTGGTCGAGGAGTTCACCCGCACCACCGCCCCGGCCGACTGGAGCCGTGACCACTGGCGGGCGCTCCTGCGCGAGGGCCGCCCGGCGACCCGGGCCGGTGCCGTGCGGGAGGGAATCGTGACGGATCTGCGCGAGGCGAGCGAACGCAGCGCGACCTGATCGCCGTACGGGTCAGCCCTGCGGTCCCAGGTATCCCAGGGACGCCTCGATCCGCCCCGCCAGATGGTCGCGACGGCCGCGCCGTACGGACGAACCCGGCAGCAGTGTGCGGCACTTGCTGGCCAGCAGCAGACCGAAGCTCTCGGCCTCCTTCTCGTCGGCCAGGTCGAACCGGGTGCGGGCGGCGACCCGCAGGACCGTCGCCTGGAGGTCCGCCCCCTCGTTGAGGAGCCGGGCCGCGACGGCCGCGCCCCCCACGTGGTGGCCGCAGTGCCCCGCCTTCATGTGCCACAGCTCGTGCCCGAGGATCACCAACTGGTGGTCGGGTGCGGTGCGTTCCTCGATGACGACGAGGTCCTGGTCGGCCATGTCGAGCCAGAGCCCGCTGGCCGTGTCGGCCGGGAAGGCGGCCATGCGGAAGTGGACGGGGCGGCCCCGGCGTCTGCTCATCCCGTCGCACAGACCCGTGTACAGGTCGGCCGGTGCCGTGGCCGGCAGGTTCAGCTCGGAGACCAGTTCGCCGCACAGGCGGCGCATTTCCTTCGCGATGCCCACAGTTCTCCCCCGGATCACGACTCGGGCCGCTTCACGCTCTCCAGGAGCATGTCCAGCCACTCGGCGACCTTGTCGCGGTGCTGGTCCGTGGGCAGCTGTGCGGCCCGCCAGGCGATCCCGCGCACGCCGTGGTCCTGCAACAGTCTTTCCAGCGGGTCCTCGGCGGCCGCGGCCGCCTCGCGCGCGGCGAGTTTCTGGAGCAGCTCCTGCTCGGTGTGCTGGAGGGTGCCCATCAGGGCCTCGGGGTCCTCGGCCGTGAGGAAGCCGGCGTGCACCCGGAAGAACCGCTGGATGGCGTCGCAGTGCTCCATGGTGGGGCGGCGGTCGCCGTTGATGAGGGCGCCCGCCTGCTGCCGCGACATGCCGGCGCCGTCGGCGATCTCCTGCTGGGTGTACTTGCGCCCGTTGGGCTTCAGCCGGGTGCGGCGCAGCAGGTCCAGGCGCTGCAGGAAACGTGCCTGGACGTCGGGCTCGCCGGCCGGGCGGCCGCTCAGCAGAGCCTTGACCACCGGCTCGGGGACACCGGAGGCGACGGACAGCCGCCGGGTGTCGAAGACCTCCGCATGGGCCACGCCGAGCCGTTCGGCGAGTGCGGCGACACGGGCGACGACGGCCGACGGCAGTACCGTCGCGGTGGCGCCCGGAACCTCGAAGCCATCCGACACCGACAGGTCTCCTACGTCTCTCACGTCCCTCTCACAGGCACAGACGGGCGCCGTGAACTGCGTGGAGAGTAACGGGTCTTTCGAACTCACATCCAGGTCTCGCCACAACTGTGGCCAATTTCAGCCGTCAACGAGCACGGAATGCCACGATAGTTGACACGACTCGCGTCCGGGCAGCAGGATCGGCAAGCCGCGTGAAGGCCGCAGAGGCAAGAGGGGTGACCGCCCGATGGCGTATCAGGCAGGAGGGCAGCGGTCCGCACCGCGGCCCGTCCCCGAGAGTCTTGAAGCGCAGGCCTACCTCCAGGACTACGCCGGGTACCTCGAAGCCGTTCCCTTCCCGTCCGTCGTGCTGGACCACCGCTGCGACGTGGTCCTCGCCAACACCGCTTTCGAGACACTTTTCCAGGGTGTGAGCCCGCATCCGACGGCCTTGCCCGGCGACAACTTCCTGCGGTTCGTCCTCTTCCACCCCGACGCGGCCACCCTGCTCGGCGACCACGAGTCCAGCTGGTGCCTGCCGATGCTGGCCCGCTTCGCCGCGGCCCTGGAGCGCCACGGCCATGACCACGGGCTCCAGGCGATCCGCCGGGAGATCGCCCAGGATCCGCTGATGGAGGCCGCCTACCGGCAGGGCCTGCCGCACTGGATCCGCGCGGTCGGCGAGGGGGCCGTGGAGCACGACGGGGCGATCCGCCCGCTGCTGCACCCCGACCCGCGCCGCGGCGTCACCGAGTGCCGGATCGTCTGCGACACCCCGAGGACCCTCCAGGACATGGGCTACGCCCGGCTGACGATGATCCTGCGCGAGCCCCGCACCGCACCCGCCCCCCGTAAGGCCCGCACCGCGCGCCGCACCGCGAGCCACCTCAGCGTGGTCCCCGCCCCCCGGGTCTGACCGGGCACCGTCGGCGTTCAGGTCGCCGACGGCGCCTCGGTCAGGAACCCGCCCCGGTCACCTTTCGCAGCGGCTCGTCGCGGGGTTCGTCCCGAAGCCGTGCGGGCCCCTCCTGGGCGGGCCCGCGCTTCGCCGCCTGGATCTGCTCGTACACATGGGTGCGCAGCTCGGCGAAGCGCGGCGCCACCCGCGTGTGCAACTGGTCGCGCTCGCGCGGCAGATCGACCGTCAGCTGTTCCTGTACGACGGTGGGGGAGGCGGAGAGCACGAGCACCCGCTCGCCCAGGTAGACGGCCTCGTCGATGTCGTGCGTGACGAAGAGGATCGTGATGCCGCGCTCCCGCCACAGCCCCCGCACCAGATCCTCCAGATCGGCCCGGGTCTGCGCGTCCACCGCCGCGAACGGCTCGTCCATCAGGAGCACCCGGGGCTCGTAGGCGAGCGCCCGGGCGATCGCCACGCGTTGCTGCATCCCGCCCGACAGCTGCCACGGATAGGCGCCGGCGGCGTCCGCGAGCCCCACCGACGCCAGCGCGTCGGCGACCAGCTCCCGCCGCCGCGCCCGGTCCAGTCCCTTCTGCCTCAGCGGCAGTTCGACGTTCTCGCCCACCCGTTTCCACGGGAAGAGGCTGCGACCGTACTCCTGGAACACGAACGCCATCCCGGGCGGCGGCCCGGTCACCCGTTTCCCCTCCAGCAGCACCGCGCCGGAGGTCGGGGCGAGCAGCCCGCCCATGCATTTCAGCAGGGTCGTCTTGCCGCAGCCCGACGGGCCGACCAGGCACACGAGTTCACCCTCGTCGACGGTGAAGGTCAGGTCGCGCACCGCCTCGACCCGCCGCCCGGATCCCTCGTAGACCTTCCGCAGGCCGGATACGTCAAGAAGCGCGTGCATGGACCGCCCTTTCACGAGGGGCACATGGGTCATGGGGACCGCCGGGTGGACGCGCGCAGTCCGTGGTACCAGCCGAGCACCCGCCGCTCGACGAGCTGGAAGAGGACCGACAGGACGAAGCCGAGCATGCCGAGGAGCAGGATCCCGGTCCACATGTCGGGGATGGCGAAGCCCCGTTGGAACTGCACGACGGCGAAGCCCAGCCCGTTGCTCGCGGCGAACATCTCGCTGATGACCATCAGGATGATCCCGATCGACAGCGCCTGCCGCAGCCCCGCGAAGATCTGCGGGCTCGCCGCCGGCAGCACGAGATCCTTCAGCCGGGCGACGCCCTTGATGCCGTACGAACGGGCCGTCTCCGCCATCACCGGGTCCACCGCGCGGACCCCCTCGACCGTGTTGAGCAGGATCGGCCACACACAGCCGCTGGCGATGACCACGACCTTCATGGTGTCGCCGATGCCCGCGAACAGCATGATCACCGGGACCAGCACGGGCGGCGGCACCGCCCGCAGGAACTCCAGCACCGGCTCGCACACCGCCCGCACCCTGCGGTACGAGCCGATGACCGTGCCCAGCGCGATCCCCGCCACGGCCGCGCTCGCGTAGCCGCCCGCGAGCCGCAGCACGCTCGGCCGGACGTCCGTGCGCAGCCGTTCGCCCGTCCACACGTCCGGGAAGGCCTTCAGGATCGTGCGCAGCGGCGGCCAGTACACGTCGGTGCTGCCGGCGGACGCCAGCCACCACACGGTGACCAGGACGGCGGGCAGGGCGACCGCGAACAGCAGCCGCCGCAGCAGACGTCTCACACCGCCACCTCCCCGCGCACCGACTGGTGCCAGGCCAGCGCCCGCCGCTCCACCGTGCGCGCGCCCACGTTGATCAGCAGTCCGAGCACCCCGGTGACCACGATCAGCGCGTACATCTCCGGCACCGCCTGCGAGGTCTGCGCGACCGCGATCCGCGCGCCCAGCCCCGGTGCCCCGATGACGAGTTCGGCGGTGACGGCGAGGATCAGCGCGACGGCCGCCGCGAGCCGCACCCCGGTCATGACGTACGGCAGCGCGGTCGGCCACAGCACGTGCCGGACCCGCGCCCAGGTGCCGAGACCGTACGACCGCGCCGTCTCCTCGGCGACCGGGTCGACGTCCTGGACGCCGTACAGGACCTGGACGAGGATCTGCCAGAAGGAGGCGTAGACGACGAGCAGGAGGACCGAGC
Source organism: Streptomyces phaeofaciens (assembly GCF_014648915.1). Classification (GTDB taxonomy): domain Bacteria; phylum Actinomycetota; class Actinomycetes; order Streptomycetales; family Streptomycetaceae; genus Streptomyces; species Streptomyces phaeofaciens. The sequence goes on from NZ_BMSA01000026.1 coordinate 90,719, forward strand.
GCAGTTCGGTGCCGTAGAGGAGGACGGCCAGCGGGATCAGGGCGACCGAGGGGATCGGGCGGAGGAACTCGATCGTGGAGGCCGTCGCCGCGCGCAGATGGGGGACGACCGAGAGGAGTACGCCCGCCGCGATGCCCGCGCCGACCGCGATCGCCAGTCCGATCGCCCAGCCGGTGAGGGTGTCGCCGAGGGCCGTCCAGAAGGCGGAGTCGGCGAGTTCGTCGCCGAGCGCGCCGGCGATCCGGCTCGTCGGCGGGAAGTACGCCTCCTTGACCAGGCCGAGCCGCGGCACCGCCTCGCCCAGGGCGAGGAAGGCCGCGAGCCCGGTCGCACCGAGTGCGAGGTTCTCGCCCCTCACGGCAGCAGCTTGTCCAGGTCCGGGGTCGCCTTGAAGAGGCCGTCCTGCTCGCCCAGCTTCTCCAGCGCCTCGATGGACGAACGGTTCGCCTCGGCGGGCCACTTGGGCAGCGTCACCTGGTCCAGCACCGACGCGGGGATCTTGGTGTAGGTGGTGACGACGGCCCGGACCTCGTCGGGGTGGGAGTCGGCGTAGGCGAGGGACTCCGCCGTGGCCTCCTGGAACTTCTTCACCACGTCCGGGTGCTGCTGCGCGTACTGCGTCGAGGTGAAGTACATGGCGACGGTGAGGTTCGGCGCCACGTCCACCAGCGGGGAGGCGATCTCCACGCCACCCTGGCTCTTGACGGTGGCCAGCGCCGGTTCGACCACCATCGCGGCGTCGATCTGCCCGTTGTCGAGGGCGGCGGGCATCTGGTCGAAGGCCAGCTCCACGAAGTTCACCTTGTCCGGGTCGCCGCCCGCCTTGCGCACCGACTCCCGCACCGCGGTCTCGTTGATGTTCTTCAGGGTGTTGATGGCGACCTTCTTGCCCTCCAGGTCCTTGGCGGACTCGAGAGTGCTGCCCTTCTTGACGGTGATCGCCCCGAAGTCCTTGCCCTGTACGCCCGTCGAGGCGATGCCGTTCGAAACGGCCTGCACGGGAACGCTGTTGGACTGGGCGACCATCAGGGAGGTCATGTTGCTGAAGCCGAACTGGAACTGGCTGCTGACCACGCCCGGCACGATCGCCGCGCCGCCCTGCGCGGTGGTGATCGACAGCTTCAGGCCGTGCTTCTCGTAGAAGCCCTTCTGCACGCCGAGATAGACGGGCGCGACGTCGACGATCGGGATGAGGCCGAGTTTGACGGTCGTGACGCCCCCGGACGACGAACTCCCGCCGGACGAACCGGAGTCGTCGGACGAGCCGCAGGCCGCCGTGGCGAGCAGGAAGGTGCCGGCCGCGAGACCGGCGAACAGACGACGCATGGCTCCTCCTGTGCAGTAACAACGGTGTTCCGACAGGCTGTGCGCACACCGCACAGTAGTGCTCAACTGGCGTGCAGGGAACGTAGAACCAGCGCCGATCCCGGGTCAATGGGTTTGGCTGACGAAATTGTTGACAGTTCGGCAGAGGAGACGGCGATGTCCACCGCACCCCGCCCATCGCACTTCGTCAGGTCCTTCGAACGCGGCCTCGCGGTCATCCGCTGTTTCGACGCCGACCACCCCGCCCGCACCCTCAGCGACGTCGCCCGCGCCTGCGACCTCACCCGCGCCGCCGCCCGCAGACTGCTGCTCACCCTCACCGACCTCGGCTACGTCCACTGCGACGGCCGGCTCTTCCGGCTCACCCCACGCGTCCTGGAACTCGGCTACGCCTATCTCGCCGGACTGACGCTCCCTCAGCTCGCCCAGCCCCACCTGGAGCAACTCGTCGCCGAGGTCAAGGAGTCGTCCTCGCTCTGCGTCCTCGACGGCGACGACGTCGTCTACCTCGCCCGGGTGCCGACCCGGCGCATCATGTCCGCCACGATCACCGTCGGCACCCGCTTCCCCGCACCGGTCACCTCGGTCGGCCGGGTGATGCTCGCCGACCTCCCGGACGACGAACTCGACACCCGGCTCGCCCGGGCCCGCCCGCGCCCGCACACCACCCGCACCCTGGTCACCGCCGAGGCGCTACGGGCGGAACTCCTGCGCGTACGACGACAGGGGTACGCCCTGGTCGACCAGGAACTGGAGGAAGGACTGCGCTCGGTCGCCGCCCCGGTGCGGGACCGGGGCGGCGCGGTGGTGGCCGGCGTGAACATCGCGGTGCACGCCGGCCGTACGTCGGTGGAGTCCGTCCGCCAGGATCTGCTGCCGCCGCTGCTGGCCGCGGTGGCCCGGATCGAGGCGGACCTGCGGATCACAGATCCAGGACCAGCCGCCTCCCCCGGCACCGGGACACACAGATCATCATCGTCTCCCCGGCCTCCCGCTCCCCGGGGCTGAGTACCGAGTCCCGGTGCTCCGGAGTGCCGTCGAGCACATCCGTCTCGCAGGTGCCGCAGGTGCCCTCCGTGCAGGAGAACAGCACCTCGACCCCGGCGGCCCGCACGGTCTCCAGCACGGAGACGCCGGGCGCCACGGTCAGCGTCACACCGCTGCGGTCCAGCTCGACCTCGAACTCCCCGTCACCGTCCCCGCCCGTCGTCCGCTCCTTCGGCCGGAACCGCTCCAGGTGCAGGGCACCGGCCGGACAGCGCTCCTCCACCGCGTCGAGCAGCGCGCCCGGACCGCAGCAGTAGACCAGGGTCCCCTCGGGCAGCGCGTCCAGCACCGGCCCGAGGTCGAGCAGCCCCGACTCGTCCTGCGGGGCGACGGTGACCCGGTCGCCGTAGCGCGCCAACTCCCCGGTGAACGCCATGGAGTCACGTGTCCGGCCGCCGTACAGCAGGGTCCACTCGGCGCCCGCCGCCTCGGCCGCCGCCAGCATCGGCAGGACGGGCGTGATCCCGATCCCGCCCGCGACGAACCGGTACCGGGCGGCGGGGCGCAGGGCGAAATGGTTGCGCGGGCCGCGCACCCGCACCTTGTCGCCCTGCCGCACCTGATCGTGCACCAGGGCCGATCCGCCCCGCCCGGCCGGCTCCCGCAGCACCGCGACCCGCCACCGCGTACGGTCCGCCGGATCGCCGCACAGCGAGTACTGGCGCTCCAGGCCCGGCCCGAGGACCAGGTCGACGTGCGCGCCCGGCTCCCAGGCCGGCAGCGGCTCGCCCAGCGGATGGCGCAGGGTCAGGGCGAGCACGCCGTCGGCGACGAACTCCCTGCTCCCGACGACGAGTTCGACTTCGTGGGCGTCGCTCATGAGGTGCTTCCCGGGGGCTCGTGTCCTTCGGGGTGGCCGAGCATCCACTCCCACATCTCGACCGGGTCCTGGGCGGCGTGCTCGGCGCCGCAGTGACAGGTGCCGTGCAGCACGTCGGTGCCCGGCAGCCAGTCGACGCGGTAGATCTCTCCCGTCGGGCTGTTCACAGCGCGGGCTCCACCGGCTTGGCGCCCTCCTCGACCAGCCGGGCCAGGATCCGGCGCGCGGCCAGGCCGCCGGTGTCGATGTTGATGCTCAGCTCCTGGTAGCCGGTGCGCTCGGTGCCCAGCGTCCGCTGGAGCAGGTTGAGCGCGTCGACGTCCTGCATGACGACGGTGTGGTTGTTGCCCCGCAGGAACGCGGTGACCTCCTCGTCGTCCGTCGCCCAGTCCCGGGAGACCATCCAGAAGTCGTACACCTTGCCGTCGCAGGACGGTGTGATCGCGTACGTGATCTCGGTGTGGAAGCCGTTCGGGTCACTGCCGTCGGCCTCCGGCAGCACGCCCACCGGCGCGATCCGGCTGTGCAGCAGGTACAGGCACGGGGCGTGGTACTCGATGTCCTGCCACCGGGTGATCCGGCCCTCGATACCGGTCGAACGGGCGTAGAACGGCGGGCACTCGGCGTCGTCCATCCGCCGGCTCACCCGGACGATCCCGGCGCCCTCGTCGACCTCCGTCGTGATCGGCGTCTCCGCGACCTCGGGGGTGCCGATGTACCCGCCGTGCAGATACGTCTCGTGGGAGAGGTCGAGGAGGTTGTCCACGAGCAGCCCGTAGTCGGCGTCGATGGGCTCCATCCCCTGGACGGTGGTCCAGCCGGGGGAGTCGAGATGGCGGGCGCGCGGTACGGCCTGCGGGTCGGCGAGCGCCGGATCCCCGATCCACACCCACACCAGCGCGTCCCGCTCGACCACCGGGTAGGAGGCGACCCGGGCGGTCCGCGGGACGCGTTTCTGCCCCGGCACGTACACACAGGTGCCGGTCGTGTCGTACGTGAAGCCGTGGTAGCCGCAGACGATCCGGTCACCGTCGAGCCGGCTCTCGGAGAGCGGGAACCTGCGGTGCACACACCGGTCGTGCAGCGCGATCACCGTCCCGTCCTCCTCGGTCCGGTAGAACACGAGCGGCTCACCGAGAATCGTCCGCCCCAGCAACTCCTCCCGCCCGACCTCGTGACGGTAGGCGGCGACGTACCACTGGTTCCTGGCGAAGGCGGTGATGTGAGGCATGGCGGTCCCGTCCCTGAGAGCGGGGCGTCGTCGCCCCGCGTGCCGTGGTTGGGACTCAGAGTCGTGACGCCGGTGGTGACTCGGCAAGGCGGCTTCTGCCAGGCGGAAGGACTTCCGTGAAAGGCCCGGCCGGCCGGGCGGACTCAGGCCCGGCCGGCCGTGCGGCGGCGTCCGACGGCCGGGGGCCGTTGCTCGCCCGTGGGACGCTGCCCGGTGCCGCGGGCACGCCATTCCCTCGCGCTGCACCCGAACTGCTCGCGGAACCAGCGGGAGAAGGCGCTCGGTGCCGAGAAGCCCAGCAGGCCGGAGATGTCCGTCAGTGAGCGGCGCGGGTTCGTCACGAGTTGCTCCGCCAACTGGGCGCGTGTCGCGTTGAGGACGGAGGAGAACGTCTCGCCCGACGCCGCCAGGTGCCGGTGGACGGTCCGCCGGTCGACCCCGAGACTGCCCGCGACCTGCTCGATGGAACACCGTCCGGTCGGCAGCAGGACTTCGATCAGGTCGCGCACGCGGTCCAGCACGGTCGTGTCCCTCGACACCGCGATCGATTCGAAGAACTGCCGCGCATAGGTCCGGAGCAACGGATCCGACATGGGGTTGGGAATGTTGAGATCGCTGCCGTAGAAGACGATCCCGTTGAATTCGCTGTCGAATTCCACCACGGGCCCGAAGATACGCCGGTGGGTCGCGTGATCCGTCGGCGCACTGTGTGTGAAACACACGGACAACGCCTGCCAGCGGGCGCCGAGAAAGGTACGCAGGACCTGGTGGAAGGCGCCCATCGCGAGCTCCGTGGCCTGGCGGGCCGCCATCGCCTCCGCCAGCTCCAGGTTCACCTTGAGGGTGGCCAGGCCGTTCGCCTCGGACAGCCGGCTGTGGAGCATCTCGTTGTACATGTGCTCATGGCGGACGAGCAGCTCGACCGCGCTGCGGACATCGGGCTCCTCGCGCAGGACCAGGCTGATGGGGCCGAGCGTGGAGAAGCGGCGCCGCTCGGCGAGGAGCAGGCCGAAGTCCTCGACGTGGGCGGCCGCGGCGGAGAGTTCGAGCAACTGGATCACGGCCTCGCCGGAGATCCACCGGTCCTGGACCGCGAGGCCGGCGGGGTCCAGCCCCACGCGCTTCATGAGGGCCCGGGGGTCGATGCCGAGCGACTGGCTCAGCTCGACGTAGTTGCTCAGGGTGGCGTTGCGGACGAGGGGCTTCATGGGCGCACTCCAGAACTCTGTCCCTGATTGATAAGTCAGATGTCACGCCAAGTCAAGCGTGGTGTCACGAGGTGGCCTAGCGTTGCACCACTCGCGATGGAGTTCACCGCCCCGGTATTCGGCGTCCCGGCCGATCGGAGATCCCGACGGGGAACACCATGGCAAATCATTCACCTGTTGACCAGCCCTGGAAAAGCGGTACGGAATTCCTGACGGATGGACGACCTCCGGGCGGACATTCCCGTGCTGAAACGCGTGGGATTTTTCGCGAAGATCCGTGGGATTCCCCGCGAAGAAAGGAGGAGAGGCGTGCCCGCGGTTCACCCGAACGTGATCGACGTCTTGCGCCGGCCCTGCACGGGACCGGCCGTGTGGAGGGGTCCGGACCTGGCGGACTCCGAGGACTGGGTCCTGCGGCTGTCACCGCCCCGGATCGACGAACTGGGGGCCGCCCTGCGCACGGTGCGTGAACGGGGAGTCCCGCTGCTCAAGGTGACCGCGGACGACTTCCCGTTGCCGACACTCGCCGGCGAACTGGAACGCCTCGCCGACGTGCTGGAGAACGGCCGCGGGTTCGTCCTCGTCAAAGGCATCCCGGTCGAGCGGTACGGCCCGGCGGCGGCGAGCACCGTGTTCTGGGGGCTGGGCCGACACCTCGGCGTCCCGGTGTCGCAGAACGCGGCGGGCCACATGCTCGGCCACGCCCGGGACACCGGCCGTACCCTGGCCGACCCCTCGACACGCGGCTACCAGACGCGGGCGGAGCTGCCGTTCCACACGGACGGGTCCGACGTCCTCGGGCTGCTGTGCCTGCGGGCGGCCCGCGCCGGCGCACGCACCTCCCTCGTCAGCTCCGCGGCCGTCTACAACGCGGTGCTGGCGCGGCGCCCCGACCTCGCCGAGCGCCTGTACCGCACGCACTTCATCGACCGCCGGGAGGAGCACGCCCCCGGCGAGCACCCCTGCCACGCGGCCCCGCTCGCCTCCTGGTACGGCGGAAAGCTCAGCATCCGCTACCACCGCCCCTACCTCGAGTCCGCGCAGCGCTTTCCCGACGTGCCCCGCCTGGAGCCGGCCGACGTCGAGCTGTTCGACCTCGTCGACCGGCTGGCGGCCTCCCCGGAGTTCCGGCTGGACGTCGGCTTCGCGGCCGGCGATCTGCTGCTGGTCAACAACTACGCGGTCCTGCACTCCCGCACGGAGTACGAGGACTTCGCCGAGCCCGAGCGCAGGCGCCATGTGCTGCGGCTGTGGCTGACCCTGCGCCGGGGACGAGACCTTCCGCCGGACTTCTGGGGAGACCTGCCGGCCGCCGCCGACGGATCCGGTCGAGGCGGGGTCACCCCCCGAGACGTGATCGCGACACCCGGCTCCGCCGGCCCCGACGGCTCCTGTCGCCCCTCCTGATCGCCTCCGGCCCACACCGAACGGACAACGAATGAACAACCTCGCGGCAGCCCTGGTGCAATCGGCCCGGGCCGGCGGTGACCGCGTCGCCGTACGCCAGGACGAGACCGTCCTCACCCAGCGCGAGATCGTCGTCGTGGAGCGGACGGCCACGCGGGACGCCGGCGGACAAGAGCCGGTCTCGTGACGAGCGAAGCGGCCGCCCACCGCCCACGGTCCGCCCCCGACCCCACGACCCGGTCCACCGGGCGCGCGCGGACCCCCTCCGCGGCCGGCACCCGGCCCGCGCCGCCCGGCTCCCGGATACCCGGGCTCGCCCTCACCCTGGTCGTCGCCGCGGCCGCCACGGGAGTGGGCAGACTGCTCCCGGTCCTCGGCGGTCCCGTGAGCGGCGTCGTCATCGGCGTCCTCGTCGCCGCCGTGTGCCGGCCGGGCCCACGGCTGCGGCCGGGGATCAGCATCGCCAACAAGCCCGTGCTCCAGACCGGAGTGGCCCTCCTCGGCGCCCAGCTGTCGCTGACCCAGGTGTTCGAGGTGGGCGGAAGCTCGCTGCCGATCATGATCGGCTCGCTGGCCGCCTGCCTGACCGCCGCCCGGTTCATCGGCCGCCGCCTCGGTATCGGCGGCGACCTGCGGACCCTGATCGGCGCCGGCACCGGAATCTGCGGGGCGTCGGCGATCGCCGCGGTCACTCCGGTCATCGGCGCCGCGAGCGTGGAGGTCGCCTACGCCATCTCGACGATCTTCCTGTTCAACATCGCCGCGGTGATCGCCTTCCCCGTGATCGGCCATCTGCTCGGCATGGGCCCCGAGGCCTTCGGCCTCTTCGCCGGAACCGCGGTCAACGACATGTCGTCCGTGGTCGCCGTCGCCGCCGCCTACGGGCCCGCGGCGGCCGACCACGCCGTCGTCGTCAAACTCACCCGCACACTGATGATCATCCCGATCTGTCTGGGGCTGGCGGTCCTGGCCGGCCGCCGCGCCCGTGCCGCCGGCCGGGCCGCCGCCTCGTCCACGGTGCGGCCGGCCGGGCTGGTGCCCTGGTTCCTGGTGGCCTTCCTGCTGGCGGCCGCCGCCAACAGCGCCGGCCTCGTCCCGGCCGCGGCCCACCCCGGCCTCAAGGAGCTCTCGGTGCTCCTCGTCACCGTCGCGCTCTGCGCGGTCGGCCTCTCCACCGACCTCTCCGCCCTGCGCCGCACCGGCCCCCGCCCGCTGCTGCTGGGCGCCTGCCTGTGGGTGGTGGTCACCGTCACCAGCATCGCCCTTCAGTACGGCGTCATGCGCCTTTGAGGAAGGCGCGGAGGAGGCGTGCAGCGGTGACTTCGCTGCACGCCCCTTACGCGTTGCGCGGTGACTTTGCTGCGCCCCTTACGCGTTGCCGTTCGGGCGGGCGGGACACAGCACTCGGGCGGGACACAGCACACCGGTGGGACACAGCCCGACACAGAGGGCAGGCGGCCGACGACGTGCTACGTGCTCGCCTCGGCCGAAGCGGCCGTTCCGCGGGAGGGGCACCCGGCGCGACCGCGCCGGGTGCTCCGGTCTGCGCGCCGGGGGACGGGCCGGGGGACGGGCCCGCCGGCGGCAGGACACGGCGAGCAGACGCAGACGCGGTCCGGTGGGACGCGGCGAGCAGACGCAGACGCGGTTCGGTGGGACGCGGCGAGCAGACGCAGACGCGGTCCGGTGGTACACGGCGAGAAGCCGCAGACGCGGTCCGGTGCGGACACATCTGCGGCTTCGGCTCCGTCCCGGCGCTGCCGGTTCGGCGGTGTTCGCGGGCTTCGGGCCCGCCTGTTCACCCGCCCGGCATCGAACGGCCCGCGTAGTCCGCGAACCAGGTCAGCATCTCGGGATGGGTGACGGCACCCGCGCTGCTGACATCGGTGACACGGGCGCCCTGGAGGATGCGCTTGACCGGCACCTCCAGCTTCTTCCCGGTCAGCGTGCGGGGCACGGCGGCGATCGGCACGATGGCGTCGGGCACATGACGTGGCGACAGCCGGCGCCGGACGGCCGCGGCGATCCGCTCCCGCAGCCCGTCGTCCAGCGGGCTGCCCGGGGCGGTCACGACGAACAGGGGCATGAAGTAGCCGCCGTCCGGGCGCTCCACGCCGACGACGAGACTGTCCATGACCTCGGGGAGCTGTTCGACGACCGCGTAGAGGTCGGCGGAGCCCATGCGTACGCCCATGCGGTTGAGGGTGGAGTCGGAGCGGCCGGACACGACGACCGACAGGTCGGGATGGACGGTGACCCAGTCGCCGTGCCGCCAGACACCCGGGTAGGTGTCGAAATAGCTGGCCCGGTAGCGGGCCCCGTCGGGGTCGTCGACGAAGTGGAGGGGCATGGACGGCAGGGGCGCGGTCACCACGAGCTCGCCCTGTTCGCCGGCCAGCGGCTGCCCGGAGGGATCCCAGGCGGCCAGCGCCACACCGAGCGAAGGGCCGGGGATGCGGCCCACCCGGACGGGCAGCAGCGGGGAGCCACCCGCGAGGACGGAACAGATGTCGGTCCCGCCGCAGATCGACTGGAGCCAGACGCCCGGTGCGAGCCGTTCATGGACCCACCGCCAGGTGCTGTCGGGCAGCGACGATCCGGTCTGGAGGATGGAGCGCAGCGCGCCGAGATCGAGTTCGGCCGCCGGATGCGTGCCGGACCGCTCCACCGCGGCGAGGTAGGCCGCGCCCACCCCGACCATCGTCGCCCCGGTCTGTTCGGCGACGCGCCAGGCGCCGTTGACGTCGGGAAAGGTGGGACTGCCGTCGTACAGGACGATCGTGCTGCCGTGCAGCAGTCCGCCGACCAGGAAGTTCCATACCATCCAGCTCGTGGACGTGAGGAAGAGATATCGGTCCTCGGCCCGCAGGTCGGCGCCGAGGCCGAGGGCCTTGAGCAGTTCCAGAACGATGCCGCCGTGACCCTGCACGATCCCCTTGGGCACCCCGGTGGTCCCCGAGGACCACAGGATCCACAGCGGGTGGTCGAAGGGCACGTCGGCGAAGACCAGCGGCCCTTCGGCGGCCGGCAGCGCGGACCAGGAGTGCTGTGCGACCCCGGCCCGTCGCGACCACGGCTCGTCCGGCGCGGGAAACAGCCGGTCGATCGCGAGGACGTGCCGGACGGTGGGGAGCCCGTCCACGAGTTCGGCGACGTCCGCGCGCCGGTCGTACTCCTTGCCGCCGTGGCGGTAGCCGTCCGCGGCCACGAGGACGGCGGGTCGCGCCTGCCGCAGTCGGGCCAGGACGCTCGGGGTGCCGAAGTCCGGGGAGCACGCCGTCCACACCGCGCCGACGGCGGCCGTGGCCAGCAGGGCGACCACGGTCTGCGGCAGGTTGGGGAGATGGCCGGCCACGCAGTCGCCGGGTCCCACGCCCATCCGGCGCAGCGCCGCCGCGACGTCCCCGACCTGCCGGCACAGTTCCTCCCAGGAGATGTCCTCGGGGGTGCCGCCCTCGGCCACGCAGACCAGGGCGGGGCGGGCGTCGGTGGCCCGGGCCAGGCACCGTTCGGCGAAGTTCAGCCGGGCCCCGGGGAACCAGGTGGCGCCCGGCATGGACGAGTCCGCCAGCACCTCGTCGTAGCCGGTGACGGCGTCCAGGCCGTAGAACTCCCACACCGCCGACCAGAAGCCGGGCAGGTCGGTGGAGCTCCACCGCCAGAGGGCGGCGTAGTCGTCGAAGCGCAGCCCCCGGTCGGTACCGAGCCACCGAAGGAAGGACGCGATGTTCGAATCCTCGGTCTCGCGGCGACCGGGAGACCACAGCAGGTCGGTGTCGGTGTTCATTGTTGCCTTTCCGGGGGCTGCGTGTCGGATCGGGGGGTTCAGCCGAGGTCGAGCCGGCGGAGCAGTTCCTCCGCCCGGGGCCAGGGACCGTGGCCGGACGCGGGGTTGAGATGGCCGACCGCTCCCAGCTCCTCCCACCGGCTGCCCCAGTGCCCGGCCAGCTCGCGGACGCGCTCGACGGCGCCCAGGGGGTCGTCGGAGCTCGCCGCGACGATGCTCGGGAAGGGCAGCGGCGCCCGCGGCACCGGTGTCCAGCCGTTCTCCTCGAGCACCCCGGGGGCGGGGTAGCCCTCCGGCAGCGGAGTCTCGAAGTCGGGCGGGGTGGCCAGGAGCGCGCCCCGGACGTCGGCCGTGTGGTCCTGGGCCCAGTGCACGGTGGTGATCACACCGGCGCTGTGGGCGACCAGCACGACGGGCCCCGCGATCCGCGACACCACCGTGTCCAGGGCGGCGACCCGGGCCTGTCGGCACAGCCCGTCCTGTGTCAGCGGGGGCACCGTGCGGACGGTGCGGCCGGCCTCGGCCAGCCGGTCGGCGAGCAGCGTCTGCCAGTGCTGCTCGACATGGTCGCGCAGGCCGGGGACGATCACGACCGTCGCCTCGGGGGTGCCGCTCATGAGGACAGCTCCGATTCCTTCGCCTCCGGCTCGGCCGGGAGGCGGTCCTGGGTGATGCGGCGCAGGTCGCGCTCGTAGTGGTGGCGGCCGATCAGGAAGGCGACGGTGGCGGCGACCGCGATCAGCGGGACCAGCCGCAGCGCGCCGAGCAGGCCCATCCGGTCCGCGAGCAGGCCCGTGACCGCGGGGCCGGGCGCCAGGCCGAGCAGGCTGTTGGCCAGGGTGAGGGTGGCGAACGCGGTCGCGGAGATGGTCACCGGAGTCAGGTTCGCCACCATGGCGGCGGCCGGACCGGCCGTGCCGGCCGAGAGCAGGGCTCCCACCGCCAGCGCCGCGATCTGAAGGGGGCCGGCGGGCAGCCGGAAGGCGGTCACCAGCAGGACGAGCGCCCCGAGGCTGCAAGTGATGGCGACGGCCCACTTCCGGATCGGGAGCACCTTGCTGATCCGGTCCGAGGCGATTCCGCCGCCGATCATCCCGATGCCGATGATCAGGGCGAAGACCCCGGCGGCGGCACCGGCCTTCGCGGTGGGCAGGTCGTAGTAGCGGTTGAAGTAGCTGGGCAGCCAGGCGATCAGGGAGCCCGCGATGAACAGCTGGAGTCCGCTGCCGACGTACGCGCTGATCACCGAGACGGAGGAGAACAGCCGTGGCAGCAGCGCCCGCAGCGGCCGGGGCGGGGCGGCGGCCCCGTCCTCGCCGGCGTCCGGGGCGGCCGCGGGGCGCAGGCGCTTCTCCGTGACGACGACGCCGTAGACGGCGGCCAGCAGCAGCCCGAAGACGCCCATGACGCCGAACGCCCAGCGCCAGCCGAACCGCTCGGCCACCGCGCCGCCGATCGACACGCCCAGCACCGAGCCGAAGGCACCGCCCGCGATGAAGGCACCGGAGAGGGTCGCCCGCAGCGAGGTCGGGAAGACGCTCAGGACCACGGCGATCCCGACGCTCCCGTAGGCGGCCTCGCCGATGCCGACGAAGAGCCGGCCGACGAACATCTCCCCGTAGCTCGCCGACACCGCGCACCCCAGGGTCGCCACGCTCCACAGCGTGGCGGCGATCAGCAGGCTCCTCACCCTGCCCCAGCGGTCCGCCATCAGTGACATGGGGAAGGTGAGCAGACCGACCATCAGCGCCACGACCCCGCTGAGCGAGCCCAGCCTGGCGTCGGAGAGCAGCCATTCGGCCTTCAGCATCGGGAAGACGGCGTTGAGCACCTGCCGCGACATGTAGTCGGACAGCAGCAGCCCGAAACTCAGGGCGAAAACGATCCAGGCATAGCGGCGGGAAACCGGCCATCCGGACGGAGACGTGGTCGTCTCCGTCGCCGGGACGGAATCCGCAGTGGTGTGAAACCCCATTGTCATCACCTCACGCGCTTCTGAAGGACAGGTCAGAACGGTCTGTCGCCCACGATCCCGGCGCGCTCCATCTTGCGGACGGCGGGCCAGTAGTCCTGGACGGCGTAGTGCTGGGTGGAGCGGTTGTCCCAGATGGCGACGCTGTTCGGCTGCCAGCGCCAGCGCACCTGGTACTCGGGGACCGCCGCCTGGCTGAGCAGGTAGTTCAGCAGCAGGCCGGCCCCGGGGGCGTAGTCCTGCCCGAAGCGCACGTTCTCGGGCGTGTGGAAGTTGACGAAGTGCGTGGTGAAGCTGTTGACGAAGAGGATCCGCTCGCCGGTCTCGGGGTGGGTGCGCACCACCGGGTGCTCCGCGTCGGGGAAACGGGCCTTGAGCTCGTGGCGCTTCTCCGGCGGCATCACGGCGCCGAAGGACGCCTCGATGCTGTGCCGTGCCCGCAGGTCCTGGATCTGGGCCTTGATGTGTTCCGGCAGCCGGCGGTAGGCCTCCGCCATGTTGATCCAGATGGTGTCCCCGCCGACCGGGGGCGACTCCACACAGCGCAGCACGGCCCCCATCGCGGGTGCTTCCCGCCAGGTCCCGTCGGTGTGCAGGGCGTTCTCGTAGTGTTCGGCCGGGCTGTCGAGATCCTTGTAGATGCGGACCAGGCCGGGGTGCTCCGGGTCGCTGCCGGCCACCGGATGGTCCTCCAGCGGACCGAAACGCTCGGCGAACGCGATGTGCTCGGCGCGCGTGATGTCCTGGTCGCGCAGGAACAGGACCTTGTGCCGCAGGAGCAGGGCCTTGATCTCGGCGAACAGATCGTCGTCGCGTGAGGCGTCGCCGAGGTGCACACCGGACAGCTCGGCGCCGATGGTGCAGGTCAGCGGCTCGACCTTGACCGAGCCGCGGGAGTGGGCACGCACCAGTGCGGGTGCGCCCTGCACCGGGGTGAGGGTCTTTTCCATGGTGCTTCCTCCTGGAGAGGGTCGTGAGGCACGCGGTCGGCCGCGCGCTCAGAGGACGAAGACGGACGATCCCGTGGTCCGCCCCGCCTCCAGCTCGCGGTGGGCCCGGGCGGCGTCCTGGAGCGCGTAGCGCTGGTTGACCTCGATGGCGATGCGCCCGGAGGCGACGTGGTCGAAGAGCTCGCCCGCCAGTTCGGCCCGCTCCGCGGGGTCCGCGATGTAGTCGGCCAGTGCGGGCCGGGTCACGAACAGCGAGCCGTTGACGGCCAGCTGCATGGCGTCGATGGGCGGCACCGCACCGGAGGCGGTACCGAAGCACACCAGCAGGCCGCGCCGGCGCAGCGAGGCGAGGGAGCCGGCGAACGTCGACGCGCCGACACTGTCGAAGACGACGGGCACGCCCTCCCCGCCGGTCAGTTCGCGCACGCGCTCGGCGACGTTCTCGCGCCGGTAGTGAACGATGTGGTCGCAGCCGTGGGCGCGGGCCAGTTCGGCCTTCTCCTCGGTGGAGACCGTGCCGATCACGGTGAGCCCCAGCAGCTTGGCCCACTGGCAGACGATGAGGCCCACGCCACCCGCCGCCGCGGTGAGCAGGATCGTGTCGCCGGCCTTCAGGGGGTGGATCCTGCGGAGCAGGTACGCGGAGGTGAGTCCGCGCATGGTCATCGCGGCGGCCGTCTCGAAGCCGATCGCGTCCGGCAGCCTGATCAGCGAGCCCGCCGGCATGACCCGTTCCGTGCTGTAGGCGCCGAGCGGGCTTCCGGTGTACGTCACCCGGTCGCCCTCGGCGACGTGCGTCACTCCCTCGCCGACGGCCTCGACCACCCCCGCGCCCTCGACGCCCAGTCCGGCGGGCAGCGGCGCCGGGTAGAGACCGGTACGGAAGTAGGTGTCGGCGAAGTTGAGTCCGACGGCTGCGTGCCGGATCCGCACCTCGCCCGGGCCGGGGTCGCCGACGAGGACCTCCTCCCAGCGCAGGACGTCGGGACCGCCGGTCTCCTTGAAGCGAATGGCGTGGGCCACGGTCGTGCTCCGTTGTTCGTCGCGGACACGTCTCGCACACGAGCGGCCGCGGGGCAGGGTGGTGAGAGGGGGAGGGCCGCCGGAGTCAGGGGAATGCTCCGGCGGCCCGGGGATCCCGGCCGCAGGGGCCGTGAGCGGTCGGCCCCGGCGGCCGGGCGGAACCGCGCACACGGGATGCGGCGCGGTGGGTCCGCCGACGCGATCAGACGTCGCGCAGCATGAATCCGCGCTGACCGGGGCGGCGGTTCGGCACCATGCCGAGCCGGGCCAGGGTCTCGTCGGCGTCCGCGTAGTACTCGCCGAGCTTGTAGATCTTCCTGGCCTCGGCGCCGGTCGCGATGTCACGGCCGAGCGCCTCGGAGATCCGGACCATCTGCTCGACCTGCTCGACCGAGCTCATGCGCTCGCCCTTGCGGCGCCACAGGTTGTCCTCGTTGCCCACGCGCACATGCACGCCGAGCGCGATACCGATCGCGTTCATCGGCGCCACGGCCCGCATCGAGCTCTCCATGGTGAGGATGGCACCGTCCGGCGTGCGGCGGACGAACTCGATCAGGTCGGCGGGGTGCCGGCCCGCGAAACCGCCGCCGATGGCGACGTAGTTGAGGATCAGCGGACCGGTGTGGACGCCGGAGCGGATCAGCCGCTCCACGGTCTCCAGCTGGGCCAGCGTGGCCAGCTGGAAGTGCGGCTGGATGCCACTGGCGCGCAGGCGCGCGAGGTGCTCCAGGTAGAAGTCGGGGCCCGCCTCGACGACCATGTCGCGGTAGGCCTTGTAGTACTCCGGCTTCGCGATCGAGGTGCCTTCGAGATCGTCGTCGTTCATGATCTCGACGATGTTCATCTGGGAGGTGTTGATCGCGATCGTCACCTGGTCCGGCGCCGGGGTGAGGTCGGCCAGCAGGTGACGGGTGTCGTAGCTGAGCCACTTCGCCTCGCTGCCCTCGCCCTCGGGGGCGAACGAGATCGACCCGCCGATCTGAAGGACCATGTCCGGCACGGCCTCGCGCAGCCGGCCCAGCAGCTCGTTGAACATGGACATCCGCTTGGAGCCCTTGCCGTCCAGCTCGCGGACGTGGATGTGCAGCACGGTGGCGCCGGCGTTGTAGCAGTCGACGGCCGCCTGCACGTGCTCGTCCATCGTGAGGGGAAGGTCGTCGGTGTCACCGGGCAGCCACTCCGGCCCGTACGGAGCGGCCTGGATCACCAGCTTTTCCTGGTTCTCGGGGAAAAGTGAGTCGTCGTGGAAGTGCACGGTCCGTCTCCTTCGTCGTATCGGTGATCACTCGCCCGGCACGTCCCCGCATGCGGCACGGGGACAGGGACGCGGGGCGAGGATCGAAGCGGGGACCGAGGACGCGGGCACGTGGCGACCCGGTTGACGACCGACCGTCCGGAGAGGGAATGCACAAGGGGAGTGGCACACCCCCTCCGGCGGCCGACCGCGTCTCTGCGGTGCTGCAACGGTAGGGGCGGACAGGCCTGACCGCTTGACCCACGGAGACGGGCGACTTGCCATTTGGGGACAGCGCTCCTCGTCCCCCCGTCACCCGCCGGTGTGCACGAGATTCGCCCACCCGAGCGGGAGGCGGCGGGCATGCCGGCGCGCCTGAGCCACCGTGTGATGCAGGGCGTGCGCCGGGCCGTCGCCCTCGGCGAGCCGCCGGTGGAAGTGCCGTGCCAGCCGGAGCCCCGTCGCGTCCGGCATCGGCCAGAGAGTCCCCACGACGTCGGGATACCCGGCGATCAGGAACGCGCCCGCGATGTGGACCGACTCGTCGGTGATCTCCGCGCCGGGCCGTGCGGCATCGCACATCGACAGATACGCCAGCTCCACCGACGACAGGTCCAGCCGGGCGATGTCACCGACGGTCAGCTCGTCGCCGGTGTCGTACAGGACCAGCCGGCTCAGCGAGGGCGAGCGGGGATCGGAGCGGGTGTGGCAGGTGAGGTGCACGCGGGGGTGCCGGGGCAGTTCGGCCAGCAGCTTCGTCCGGGTCGCCGCGGCGTCCGCCAGGACGGTGGTGGCGGGATGGACCTCGGCGATCCGGGCCGCCTCGGCGTAGGCGCCCGGCAACGGCGGTTCGTCGCCGCTCGCCGTACGGCCGACCGCCACCGCCAGCAGACCGGGCTCGGCCGACGGGGCGACCTGCCGGGCGCGGACCCGTCGCAACGCCATGATCGTCGGCGTGTAGGAGGAGACGACCCGGTCCAGGACGCACCGCCCGTCGCCGTCCCGGTGGTGTCCGGCCGCGTGCAGCGGCAGGAAGCTGAGCGGCCCGGTGGGACACCACCACAGACGGGGCAGCGGGCCGTCCCCGCCCCGCAGGGGTGCCGCGACGGCGAGCACCGGTTCGGCCACGTGGTCCCAGAGCCAGGCCAGTCCGTCGAGCAGCGCCTCGTTGCCTGCGCAGTCCGGATCCGCGGCGGCCGCGGCGAACGTGCCGACGAGCGTGTCGACCGCTTCCGGGGTGACGGCGGGCAGCGGGACCACCGTGACGCCGTCCGTCCGCACCACCAGCGCGTCCGACCTCAGGGGACTGAGGTTGAGCACGACGATCGGCCCCCGGTCGGCCACCGCCAGCAGTTCCTCGTCGGTCGGCGGCGTCATGAACCGTTCGTGGCCGGGGACCTCACGGACCTGCGCCGCCAGGATCCGCAGATTGCGCCCGGCGACCCGGTACCGGTCCCCGGTCCGGCCGTCACCCGGGAGTCCCGCGGTCGCGAGGACCAGGCGCGCCCCCAGCGCCGCCGCCGACTCGTCCCGCCGCTTGAGCTGTTCGGCCAGTCGGTGGGCGAGGTCCGGCGCGGACCGCCGTAGGGCCCGTACCTCGTGGTAGAGATCGAGGTCCTGCGTCAGCAGCACGCCGCGGCCGAGTTCCAGCACCGTGAGCGCCGTCATCGGGTCTTCCGCGTGCAGGTGGCACGCGGCGCCCGCGGTGGCCATGCCGGAGAAGCGCCGCAGGACGCTTTCCTGGGACTGACGGCTGACCTCCGTGCCGGTCATCCGCCACATCGCGGTGAGGGTGCCGAGGTGGGCCAGACCGGCCTCCGGCCAGGATCCCTCGGCGATGGCGAGATCCGCCCACAGACGGGCGGCCTCGGCCTTCACCCGCAGGTCCTGGTGCTCGATGCCGGAGCACTCGCGCAGCATGGCTCGCGCGGAGCGCCGCAGTTCGGCGTCGGGGTGCCGGTCCGTGTAGTCGATCACCAGGGTGGCCATCTGCAACAGGTACGACGCCTTGAGGTCCGTCGGCAGATCGTCGGTGTCCAAGGCGCTCTTGGTGGCACGGAGACCACGCAGCAGGTCGGACGCGTCTCCCCGGAGCGCGAAGGCCAACCGTGCGCCCCGGCCGTACCGGGCCAGGTGCCGGTGCCGGTCCGGGTGCTCCCGGCTGAGCCGCATCGCCACCAGGGTGGCCTCGAACGCGCCGTCCAGGTCGGCGGCGGACCGTGTCTTCTCGTACCGCGCGAGCCAGATGTCGGCGAGCGCGCCGATCGCGACGAGCCGGCCGGGGTGGCCCTCGGGCAGGGAGCCGATCGCCAGGCGCTGAAGGGACACCGCCACGTCCACGACGCCCCGGCCTCCGTGTGCCGTGTGGCTGAGCAGCCGGGCGTAGGCCGCCTGCTCCAGGAACCGGTACCGGGCGGGATCCGACGGGCGGGCCGCGGCCAGGGCCTGCCGCGACATCGCCACGGACTCGCGCAGGACCCGTTCGTCCCCGTTGGTCGGGTACATCAGGCGCAACGCCCGGGCCAGCGCCAGCAGATGTTCCGCCCGGGGTTCGAGACCCACCGTCTCCCGGAGTACGACGACCGCGTTCTCGATGTCCCTCGGTGAGCCCGTCGCCTCGTACGTCGCCAGGCACGCCGTCCCCATCGCGTAGGCCTTCTCGGCGGTGACCGGTTCGTCGGTCCAGGTGCCCACGAACGCGGCCAGCCGGAGGGCCTGTTCCTGGAACCGTCGCTCACCGGTGCGTTCGAAGAGGGCGACGAAGACATGGCTGAGGGCGCACAGACAGGACGCGTCGGGTTCGGCGAGCGCCAGGTACGAGCGGTTCGCCCGCAGGGCGTGGTGGGCGGCGCGGTTCAGGTGATCCGTGCCCTCCTCGAACGCGGCGAGGCCGACCAGCGCAAGGCTCAGTTCGTGCGGGATCTCCGGGGCCGCGGCATCGGCGGACGCCGCCCGCTCCCACAGATCGACCGCGCGCCGCAGCGGTGCGACGTCGCCCGTCTCGCGATGCAGTGCGTGCAGGCAGCGGGCCGCCACCACCAGGGTGTCCGGACGGCGGACCTGCCGTTCGATCACCGGGTCCAGCAGGGTGATCGCCTCGGTGAGCAGGGCCGTGCGCGCGGCGTTCGGATCCGGGTCCGGCGCGGGCAGGGCGACACCCAGCGCGGTGCGCGGGGAGACCCGGTCGCAGACCCCGTTGACGATCGCCTCCATCGCGGCGTCCTCCAGGGTGGGGAACGCCGCCGGTTCTGTGCTCAGGAACCGCTCGTACAACCGGCCGGCGGTTCCGGCGCGGGAGTCCTCCTGCCGATGCGGCCTGCGGGACCGGAACATCTCACCCCCCGTCCGGGAGCGCCGCCAGCTGCTCGCTCCACTCCTGCTCGAGGTGGCGTCTGGTCCGCTCGAGGTTCGCGCGTTCCTCCGGGTTCCGGGCCAGCGCCGGATCGACCTCGGCCAGCAGCCGCAGTGCCTGCCGCCAGCGGCTGGCCAGCGCGTCGTGGTCGAGCCCCAGGGCGAGGGCCAGATGCCCGCCGGCGTAGAGGGCCTGGGCATGGTCGATCTCGCGGTACGGCGAGGGCTCGTACCGCCAGAGCACGTCGAGGGCGCCGAGCAGGTGGCGCACGTCCCGCTGCTCCTCGACCAGTGGCACCGCCTTCCACGCGCCGGCCGTGCCGGCGATGGCGACGAACCACGTCAGTGTCTCCCCGAGCGGATCCGCCGCCAGGATGCGTCCGGCCGCGTGGAGAACGGTCGCGGCGCAGAGTGCGGCGGTGAGGGGCGGCATGGACCGCAGCGGTTCGGCGACGGCGTCGATCTCGTCCACCGTCCGGAAGTCCCGCATCCTGATCGCGGCGTACAGCTTCGGCAGCACGGGCTTGAGCACGGTGTCGACGTACTCGTCCTTCGGCGAGAAGTTCACGAACGCCTCGTTCGCCTCCCGGATCAGGGGATCGATCGTCCGCGACGTTCTGCGGAACAGGGCCACGGTCCACTCCGTCCGTCGACGCGTCAGTCCGCGTGCAGGGTTTGCCAGGTGTGAGGGTCCAGGGCGCCGGCGCTCACCATGCGGATCACGAACTCGGCCGCGTTGCGCGCCGCCGCGGGCTGAGCGGTGTCGGTCCTGTCCGCTCCCCAGTCCGAGACGGCCTTCACCGGCACGGTCGTCGGCACGGTCCCCCCGGTAACTGTGGTTCGCCTGGCTGAGGTTCATGTCAGGGCCGCGACCACCGCATACCGGATGTTCGGAACACTCCGCCGTCGTGCAGTCGGTTCGGGCCCTTCGTGAAGAATCATCCGCCTCGGGTCCCGCTTCGGCAAATGAGGTGAACTGGCGGCCCATCACGGGTAGTTTGCCGATCCGGTCGATTCACCGGTGCCGCGTGCGCCGCTCGGGGGAGGTGGGCGAGATCGTGAACCCTGAGGCACAGGACGGGCTGGAGCGGGCGTTTCCCTTCTACGGGGTGTGTGACGTGTCCCAGTCCATGTGGAAGGAAGGCGTCTACCAGCCCCCGCCGACGGCCGAGGGCACGGCGGCCGGCTGAGACCGCGCTGACGCCCTCGGCATGGCCGTCAGCACGACTGGCGCCACACCCCCAGTTCCAGCTTCTTCCGCATCGAGGACAGCCTCAGCCGCCGGGACTCGGTGCAGAAGCTGCTCGTGGGCTGCGCGTACTCCACGTGGAACACCGCCTTGCCGGCGGCGATGAACGGGCTCAGCCGTGCGCACTCGCCGTACTGGGCGCACTCCTCGTTGACCGCGAAGTCGAAGTGGGGCAGGAGCTGGGGGATCTGCGACAGGTCGTTCTTCAGGCCCACGGACAGGCCGCGTTCGTGCGCGAGGTCGGCGATCATGCGGTTGTAGCGGAGCTGGTCGCGGGCGGTCAGGGCGAAGCCGGTCCTGTTGCCGTAGCCCTCCACCAGGTCGGGCTCCACCGCGTCGAAGCCCTTCTCGGCGCACATGTCGAAGCGCCGCTCCATGATCGGCCGCAGTACGGAGATCTTCCGGATGTCCAGCCAGCGCTCGCCCGCCCAGCCGTTCTCCGCACCCAGCACCGCGCGCGGGAAGGCGTCCTGGTCGGGCCGGAAGTCCTCCCAGGCGCCGACGTTGACGTAACAGATGACCTTGCGGCCGTCGCGGTGCAGCCGGGCCACGTCCGCGGCCGTGTTCTCGAAGCCGTCGATGTCGTAGACGGGCACGTCCACCGACGGGTCGACCCGGCTGTTCAGCTGCCACTGCCAGGCCAGCCCCGGGCGGGGCTTCCAGCGGGCCGGGCCGGGTGGAGGGGGCCCGGTCCCGGAACAGCCCGCCAGCGCCAGCGCGCACGCCAGCAGGACCGCTCGTACCGTGTACCGGTTCCTCATGACTCCGTTCCGGTCAGTGCGGGGGTCAACTCTGCCCAAGGGTTGGGAAGTTCGCCGGTCACGGGGCCGCAGACCGCGGCGCCCCGCTCGCCCGCGGTGCGCACGGCGAGCGGGACCAGCGCCTCCGGGACGCCGTAGACGAGATGGCAGAGCCGTTCGGGCGGATGCCGGGCGGTCCACTGCGGCCGGCTGAAGGCCGAGACGTACGTCGTCCAGTGGCCCTCGAAGGTGACGGTCAGGTCGGCGAGGCGGGCGTACCCGGGCGCCGGGTGGACCCCCGGGTTCAGCACCACCGTCCCGGCGCCCTGTCTGCGCACCGTCCGCACCAGCCGCCGGCAGGCGGGCAGGGCGTCCGGTGTGGCCGTCACCTGGTCGAGGAAGCAGCCGTCGGCCGCGTACCACTCCTGGTGCCGGCGTACGTCGGCGGCGACCGCGGCGCGCTCCCGCGTCCCGTAGTCGGTGTCGACGTAACCGAGGATCCGTGCGCCGGCCTCCCGCAGGGCCCCGGCCGCCGCCGCGAACGCGGGGTCGGGGCGCTCACCGGGACCGTTGGCCGGGTTGAGGATCACGCCGTACGTGTCCCCGGCCGCCTGGATCAGGCGGTGCCACGCGCCGGGATCGTCGGCCGGGTGCACGTACAGCGGAATCAGCAGGCTCACGGCGTGCCGTCGCCTTCCCAGAGCGCGGCCAGCGCCTCGTCGAGGGTGTGGGCCGGGCGCCAGCCCAGGGCCCGCTCGGCGGCCCCGATGTCGGAGCACTGCCAGGACACGTCGGCCGAGCGGACCGAACGGCCGCCGTCCACCGTCTCCTCGATCCGGCCCCGGAAACCGGCCCGTGCCGCCAGGCCGAGCACCAGTTCGCGCACCGGGACCGCCCGGCCCGCGCTGACGTTGAGGACCGGCGGCAGCGGACCGGGGGCCGTGACCGCCAGCTCGGCGGCCCGCGCCACGTCCCGTACGTCCACGAAGTCACGGTACGCGGACAGGTCGCCGAGCCGCAGGACCGCGTCCGGGGCCCGGCCGGCCTCCCGCAGCAGGGCGGCCAGCCGGCCCGGGAGCCCCGCGGCCGGCGCCCCGGGGCCCACCGGGTTGCCGACCCGGAGCACCACCGCGTCCAGACCGGAAGCGGTCACCGCGGCCGTGCCCGCCAGCTTGGTCGCGCCGTACGGGCCGGCCGGGCAGGTCGGAGCCGACTCCGTCACCGGGGTGCCGGGCACGCCCGGCCCGTACTCGGCGGCCGAGCCCAGGTGCACCAGCCGGGCCCCCGGAGCCGCCTCGCGCAGCGCGGCGCACAGCACCGCCGGACCGCGGGCGTTGACCTCGGCGAGGGTCACGGCGTCGCCGCCGGTCGCGCCCGCGCAGTTGACCACCGCGTCGGGCGCGGCCGAGGCCAGGGTCTTGGCCAGTTCCCCCGGACGGGCCGAGGCGAGGTCGACGCCGAACCCGGCGTCCGGGGAGCGGCCGGCGCCGAGGACGAGCGCGCCCGGCAGGGCCCGCAGCCGATCGGCGACATGGGCTCCGAGATAGCCGGTGAAGCCCAGGACGAGAATGCGCATGTGGTGCTCAGGCTCCCTTGAGCAGAAGGGACTTGCGGGTGGTGAACTCGGCGTTGGCCCGGTCGTAGTCGTCGGGGCGCCCGATGTCGAGCCAGTAGCCGTCGAACTCGTAGGCGTGCGGCTGGTTCTGCGCTCCTATGAGGTCGAGCACCAGCTCGTCGAAGCCCAGCGGGAGTCCGGGCGTGTAGCCGTCCAGGGTCGAGCGGGACAGACCGTAGACGCCCATGGAGACGCGGTAGTCCATGCTGGGCTTCTCGGTGAACGCGACCACCTTGGCCGAGTCGGTGGTCAGCACCCCGAAGTCGATGTGCACCTTGCGGGCGTACGTGGCGATGGTCAGCGGCGCCCCCGACTCCCCGTGGGTGCGCAGCACGTCCGCGTAGTCGAGGTCGGTCAGGATGTCGCCGTTCATCACCAGGAACGTCTCGGGCAGCCGCTCGCGCAGGGTGAGCAGCGGGCCCATCGTGCCCAGCGGGCTCTCCTCGGTGGCGTAGTCGATCCGCATGCCCCAGGCGGAGCCGTCGCCGACATAGGCGCGGATGATCTCGCCGAGGTGGCCGATGGCGATGGTGCAGCGGGTGAAGCCGGCCGTGGCCAGCTGGCGCAGCACGATCTCCAGGATGGCGTGCTGGTCGCCGATGGGGACGAGCGGTTTGGGCAGGGCGGTCGTGTAAGGGCGCAGCCGGACGCCCTTGCCTCCCGCCAGGATCACCGCGTGCATGGGTCTTCTCCTTCTCCGATGGGCTCGTGTGCGGTGCCGCACGGGCGTCAGATGTTGTAGATGCCGGTCTTGTAGCGGGCCAGGTGGGCGGGGTCGCGGAAGAACTCCACGGTGTGTGCGAGCCCCTCCTCCAGGGAGTGCGCGGGCCGCCAGCCGGTGGCCGCGGCGAGCCGGGTCGCGTCCGCGACCAGCCGCATCACCTCGGAGTTCGCGGGCCGGATGCGGGCGGTGTCCTCGCGCACGTCGAGCGCGCTGTCCATCACCTTGCCGATCAGCTGGACCAGGTCGCCGACCGAGATCTCCCCGCCGGTGCCGGCGTTGAAGGTGCGGCCCACCACCTGCTCGGCGGGCGCGGTGCCGACGGCCAGGAACGCCTGGGCGGTGTCCTTGACGAAGGTGAAGTCCCGGGTGGGCCGCAGATCGCCGAGGGTGATCGTCCGCTCCCCTGCGGCCACCTGGCCGATCACGGTGGGGATCACCGCACGCATCGACTGGCGCGGCCCGAAGGTGTTGAACGGCCGCAGCGTCACCACCGGGGTGTCGAAACTCGCGTGGTAGCTGTCCGCGAGCCGGTCCCCGCCCGCCTTCGAAGCGGCGTACGGCGACTGGGTGTTGATCGGGTGGTCCTCGGTGATCGGCACGGTCCGCGCGGTGCCGTACGTCTCGCTGGTGGAGGTGTGCACCAGCCGGGGCGTGCCCAGCGCGCGCACGGCTTCCAGCACGTTGAGGGTGCCGGTGACGTTGGTCTCCACATAGCTGTGCGGCGCCTGGTAGGAGTACGGGATCGCGATCAGCGCGGCCAGATGGTAGGCGGTGTCGGCCCCGTCGAGCAGACCGCGGACCGAGCCCGGGTCCCGGACGTCGCCGAGGACGATCTCCACCTGGTCCAGGACGTCCGGGTGCAGGGTCTCCAGCCAGCCGTACGACGAGAAGGAGTTGTACTGGGCCATCGCGCGGACGCGGTGTCCCGAGGCGACCAGCGCCTCGGTGAGATGCGAGCCGATGAAACCCTCGGCTCCGGTGACGGCGGCGAGCGGTGTGGAGGTCAACTCCGGTGTTCCTTCCGGTTGATTGGTCGGTCGGTCGGATGTGCAGGTGTAGGTGCGTGTGGGGGAAGCGGGCCGCTCAGGCGTGCGGCGCGGGGCGGCCGAGCCGCCACAGCGCGTACGCCGTCAGACAGAGGGCGGCCGCGCCGCAGCCCAGGGAGAGCGCCGCGGCCGGGCCCGGCGGCAGGCCGAACAGCGTGACGGCCCCGGCGCCCCCCGCCGCGAGGAGACAGATGACGGCCGACGGCCAGGCGGCCCCGAACGCCTGGAGCAGCAGTGCGGTCCACAGGGCGGCCGCGAGCGGCAGCAGCCCGGCGGGGTCCGCACCGGCCAGCAGGGCGGCCGGCCACAGGGGCAGCAGATAGACGGTCAGACAGAGCCCGAGGGTCCCGGCCGAGCGCAGCAGGAACCCGGCGGGTGTGGCGGTGGTCCGCAGCGCGACGACCGACAGACCCCGGTAGCGGTACAGCAGCCACTCCGCCGGCCCCATGCTGACGGTCAGCACGATCACCGCGTACGGCTCCCGGCCGCACTCCAGCAGGACGAGCACCCCGGCCGCCAGCCCGAACAGGCCGTACGGCAGGGACGACAGCGGGCTCGGCCGGACGCCGCCCGCCACCGGCGGATCGGCGAGGGCGCTCCACAGCACCCGGCCGGTCAGGGTGAGGGTGGCCGACAGGGCCAGCGCCGGCAGCCCGGCCCGCAGCGGGCCGCCCGGCTCCCACCAGGGCAGCACGGTGGCACCCGCGATCAGCGGGCTGAGCGCGGCGAGCAGCAGCAGCTCCCGGGCCAGCACCAGCAGCACACCGGCGGCCGCCAGGTACAGCGACTGCGCGGCCACGACCAGCGTCACCGGGCCGCCCCCGGCGGGCACCGCCCCGGCGGGCACCGCCCCGGCGGCGGTGGCCAGGACCGCCCCGACGGGCGCGCCGACGAGCAGCGTGCGGCCCGCCTCCCGCGGTCCGGTCGCCCTCCGCAGATGGGCGCGGTGGCCGAGCGCCTGCCCCCAGGCCCAGGAGACCAGCCCCGCCACGATCAGCGCGGGGGCGTGCCGGCCGGCGTTCCACAGGGGCACGGTGAGCAGATGGGCGAGGCCCGGCAGCGCGAACAGCACGCCCCGCAGCAGGCAGCGCACGGTGTCCGGCCGCCAGGGGTCGGGTGCCCGCGCGGGCTCCGGGAAGGTCCGCGGCACCTGTTCGTACAGCGCGGCGGCCAGCGAGAACAGATCGGGGTGGCCGTAGCGCTCCTTGATCAGGGAGGCGGTGAGGCCCTCCGCCTCCAGCAGCGCCGCCACCTCGTAGGGGTGGACGGCCGGGCCGACGCGGTCGGCGAGTTCGGCGGCGAGTTCGCTGACCGCCTCCTCGTCGGGGCCGTGCCGGGGCGGCCGGACGGCGAGCGCGGTGTCGTCGGCGGCCCGGCGGGGACGGCGGCGCGGCGGCCGGGTCTCGGCCAGCCGCAGGGCCAGTGTGTCCTGTTCGGCGCCGCCGGGCTCCAGCCACATCGGCCCGCTCATCCGGCCACCGAGCCCACCGGTGCGGCGAGCGGGACCGGCGGAGCCGGTATCGGCGCCGACGCCCGTGCCCGCGAGGGCAGTTCGCGGTAGAGGGAGCGGAAGGTGTCGATGGTCCGGCGCAGCGTGAACCGTTCGATCACCCTGAGCCGTGCCGCCTCGCCCATGGCCCGGCGCCGCGCCGGGTCGCCCAGCAGTTCCAGGGCGGCGGCCGCCATCGCCTCCGGGTCGCGCGGCGGCACCACGAGCCCGGTGTCGCCGACCGCCTCCCGCACTCCGCCCACGTCGGTCGAGACGGTGGCACGCCCGCACGACATGGCCTCGATCAGGGTGAACGGGAAACCCTCGCTGATGCTGGAGAGCATCACCACGTTCCCGGCCGCGTAGGCGTCCTTGATGTCGTCGACCCGGCCCTCGAAGGTGACCGCGTCCGCATGGCCCAGTTCGGCGGCCAGCGCCTCGCAGCGCTCCCGGTACGCCTCGCCGCCGCGCGGGGTGCCCCCGAACAACCGCAGCCGGGAGTCGGGGACTTGGGCGCGGACCAGGGCGAAGGCCCGGATCAGGGTCTCCAGGTCCTTGATCGGGTCGACCCGGCCCGCCCAGCTGAGGGTGGGGGTCCGCGGCTCGGGACCGGCGGGCGGGAAGGCGGCCGGGTCCACGCCGTTGTAGACCGTGCGGATCGACTCCGGGTCGGCGCCGCCCTGTTCCTCCCAGAGCCGGTTGTAGCGGTTGCCGGGGGTGATCAGGGCGGCCCGGCGGTAGCTCTCCTCGGCCAGCAGCCGGAAGAAGCCCAGGACGACCGCCTTCACCGGCCAGCGGTAGGGCGCGGTGCGGTAGCCGAGGTAGCGCTCGCGCAGATAGACGCCGTGCTCGGTCAGCAGCAGCGGTACGCCGTGCCGGTCGAGCGCGGCGAGGCCCGGCAGCACGGCGACACCGCCGCTCACCGCGTGCGCGACACCCGTGAACGGGGCCGGCGCGGCCAGCGGGCGCAGGGCGTGTTCCAGCAGAGCGGTCGCGGTGAGCGCGTCGTGCACGGTCGGCCGGGCCTCGCGCACGGCCAGACCGGGCCGGTTCCACACCGAGGCGAGGAGGGCGATCGCCCGGTCGCCGCGCAGGAACGGGCTGAGCGCCCCGTCGGCGGCGGCCCGGGACAGCGCGTACAGGGCGGGGGCGAAACCGTCCTCGGCGCGCGGGTCGAGCAGGGCGGTGAGGAACTCCTCGTAGGCGGCGGCGAGTCGGGTGCGGGCGCGGCCCCGGGGTGCGCGGCCCTCGGGCGGGGCGCCCCACATGGGGACGGACAGGACGTGCGAGACGTGGGCGGGCAGGTCCCAGACGACGGCCTCGCGGCCGGTGCCGGTGACGGCGATGACGTCGAAGTCGATGTCGGGCATGCCCTGGACCAGTTGGTCGCACCAGACGCTCACGCCGCCGTGGCTGTGCGGGTAGGTGCCTTCGGTGAGCAGGGTGACGCGCGTCGCGCCGGGGCGTCGCGCGACGTGGGGAACGTGCATGGAAGTGCTCCACGGCCGAGGTGTGGGGTGGTTCGTGCCCGGTGGGCCCCGGGCGAGGGGCCACCGGTGGGTGCCGGCCGCGTACGGCGGCCGGATCGGTCCTGGGGTCGGTGCGCCGTTCAGCCGCCCGCGGTGGACGGAGTGTGGGCGGTCAGGGCCGCGGGGACACGGGCGTCCGGTGCGGGCTCGGTGGCCGAGCGAGCCGCCGTCTCCGAGGAACCCGGGGCGAACGGGTGGTCCTCGGCGTGGGCCGTGCCGGCCGGCAGGCCGAGTGCGGCGATGAGCGCGTCCGCTGTCGGCGCAGCGGTGCGCATGGTCCGCTTCATGCGGTGAAGTCCCCTCCCCGGGCAGGGGTGAGCGCGGCTCCCATGGAGCGGACGCACCCCCTTGCGCGACGCCGGCGTCCCCCTCAGAAGCCGGTCGTCCCGCATCCGTCGCGTCAACATAGTGATGTGTCTGTGTAGCTTTCGTGGTCATGTTGCGAAAGGTGACGGAAAAGCGCAGGTGTCCCAGAGGTCCGTCACGGGGCCGAATCATGTGATTTTCCGTCAGGGGGTGCGTGGGGCCCGGTGGGCGTGAGGGCTCCGTGTGCTGGTCCGGGCGCCGAACGGCGCACCGGCGGACCGCTCGGGCGCACGGGGCGTACTGCCACTGGTCCAGACCATGACGGGGGGCTGGTCATAGGCCACTTTCCAGTCACCCGCTCGCCGGGCCGACCTGGTTTGACGGGTAGTCGGGTGTGGTCGACGGGTAGTCAGGTGCGGGGTGCGCGGGTGACCGGCGTCCCCGCACACCGTGCGTACGGTCGACTTTCACCCGGGCGCCACCGGGGCCTTCCCTGACGTTCGGTGCTCTTGGAACACTCCTTGCGCGCGCATCACGACCCGAACCGGCCGGACGAGATTCTCCTTCCGCTTGAGAGGTCCCTCACCCATGTCCGAAGTCAACCGGCGCCGCTTCCTCCAACTCGCGGGCGCCACCTCGGCGTTCACCGCGCTCTCCGGCAGCATCGAGCGTGCCGCCGCGCTGCCCGCGAACCACCGCACGGGGTCGATCGAGGACGTCGAGCACATCGTCGTCCTGATGCAGGAGAACCGATCCTTCGACCACTACTTCGGCACCCTGAGGGGCGTGCGCGGCTTCGGCGACCCGCGCCCGGTCACGCTCGCGAACGGAAAGTCGGTGTGGCACCAGCCGAACGGCACCGGGGAACTGCTGCCCTTCCACCCCACCGCCGACGACCTGGGCATGCAGTTCCTGGAGGGACTCCCGCACAGCTGGCCCGACGGACAGGCCGCCTACAACGGGGGCAAGTACGACAAGTGGGTACCCGCCAAGGGCACCACCACCATGGCGTACCTCACCCGTGACGACATCCCCTTCCACTACGCGCTCGCCGACAGGTTCACCGTCTGCGACGCGTACCACTGTTCCTTCATCGGTTCCACCGACCCGAACCGCTACTACATGTGGACCGGGCACACCGGCAACGACGGCGTGGGCGGCGGTCCCGTCCTCGGCAACGAGGAACTCGGCTACGACTGGACGACCTACCCGGAGCGTCTGGAGGAGGCGGGCGTCTCCTGGAAGATCTACCAGGACATCGGCGACGGCCTCGACGCACAGGGCTCGTGGGGCTGGATCCAGGACGCCTACCGCGGCAACTACGGCGACAACTCCCTGCTGTACTTCAACAAGTACCGCAACGCCCAGCCCGGCGACCCGCTCCACGACAAGGCCCGCACCGGCACCGACGTCAAGAACGGCGACGGCTACTTCGACGTGCTGAAGGCGGACGTCACGGCGGGCAGGCTGCCGCAGATCTCCTGGATAGCCGCCCCGGAGGCCTTCTCCGAGCACTCCAACTGGCCCTCGAACTACGGCGCCTGGTACATCTCCCAGGTCCTGGACGCGCTCACCTCCAACCCGGCGGTGTGGGCGAAGACGGCCCTGTTCATCACCTACGACGAGAACGACGGCTTCTTCGACCACGTCGTGCCGCCGCTCCCGCCGGCCTCCGAGGACCGGGGCAAGTCCACGGTCGACGTCACCCTGGACCTCTTCCCGGGCAGCAAGAGCCGCGTCGCCGGCCCCTACGGACTCGGCCCGCGCGTGCCGATGCTCGTCGTCTCCCCGTGGAGCAAGGGCGGTTACGTCTGCTCCGAGACCCTCGACCACACCTCGATCGTGCGGTTCATGGAGCGCCGCTTCGGCGTGCGCGAGCCGAACATCTCGCCCTGGCGGCGGGCCGTCTGCGGCGATCTGACCGCGGCCTTCGACTTCTCCCGCAAGGACACCGGGCCGGTCGCGGTGCCCGACACCGACGCCTACGAGCCCCCGGACCGCGAGCGTCACCCCGACTACAGGCCGGCCCCGCCCGCCGAGGGTGTCCTGCCCCGGCAGGAGCGCGGACTGCGCCCCGCCCGTCCGCTCAAGTACGTTCCGTTCGTGGACGGTTCGGCGGACGTCGCCTCCGGAGGCATCACGCTCACCTTCGCCTCCGGCGCGAAGGCCGGCGCGGTCTTCCTCGTCACCGCCGGCAACCGCACCGACGGGCCCTGGAGCTACACGACCGGTGCCGGCCGTTACGTCTCCGACACCTGGAACTCGGCGTACTCGGGCGGCGCGTACGACCTGACCGTGCACGGCCCCAACGGCTTCCTGCGCGCCTTCAAGGGGAAGGCCGTCGGACCCGAGGTGGTCGCCCGGCACGTCGGTGACGACATCGAACTCACCTTCACCCACCAGGGGCCGGGCACCGCGGTGCTGAAGCTGAGGGACGGCTACCGCGGCCGGACGAGCACCGTCCGCGTTCGCTCGGGTGCCGTCGTACGGCGCACCGTCGACCTGAGCGCGAGCCGGCGCTGGTACGACCTCACCGTCACCGTGGACGGAGATGCGTCCTATATGCGGCAGTTCGCCGGACATGTCGAGAACGGGTGTCCGGGAGTGAGTGATCCGGCGATCGTCACGGAGTAGCCGAGCCGGGGTAAAAGCCAGGTGAACACCGCATGGTGGGGTCTGGTCAGGTCCCGGTGGGCTCGGGATAGTGTGCCCCGGTGACCACGCATTCGAACACCCCTGCAGGCTGGTACCCGGATCCGCACGGAGCGGCCCAGACCCTGCGCTACTGGGACGGCACCCAGTGGACCGAGCACACCCACGCCGACCAGCAGGCGCAGGGCGCGCCCAAGGTGCCGCAGCAGCCGGCCGGGCCCGACGCGCGCGTCCAGCGCCAGGTGCAGCAGCAGGCCGGGGTCGCCCCGAGCGGCCCCGGCGGCGGCACGCTGTTCAGCGAGCCCGTGCTGGTGGTGAACCAGAAGGCGAAGCTGATCGAGCTCACCAACGAGTACAAGGTCATGGACCAGCAGGGCAATCAGCTCGGCTCGGTCGTACAGGTCGGGCAGAGCGCGCTGCGGAAGATCCTGCGCTTCCTCGTCAGCCTCGACCAGTTCATGACGCACCGGCTGGAGATCCGCGACGCCTACGGGCAGCCGGTGCTGCTGCTGACCCGCCCGGCGAAGTTCCTCAAGTCGCGGGTGATCGTGACCCGTCCGGACGGGCAGCCGGTCGGCGAGATCGTTCAGCAGAACGTCTTCGGGAAGATCAACTTCGCCATCAACGCCGGCGGCCACCAGGTCGGCGCGATCAAGGCGGAGAACTGGCGCGCGTGGAACTTCGCCATCGTCGACCACGCGGAGAACGAGGTCGCCCGGATCACCAAGACCTGGGAGGGCCTGGCCAAGACGATGTTCACCACCGCGGACAACTACGTCCTCCAGGTCCACTACCAGCTGCCCGAACCCCTCCTGAGCCTGGTCGTGGCCACGGCCCTGACCGTCGACACGGCGCTCAAGCAGGACTCGCGCGGGCTCGGCTGAGCCCGGGCCCACGGTCGACGGCGTGATCCTGGGCCGCACTCGACGGTGCCGGTGTGAGCCCGGGGCGCCGCGCCCGGAGCGATCCCGGGTCACAGCCCCTGGCGTGATCCCGGGTCACAGCCCCTGGCGTGAGCCCGGGTCACAACCCCTGGCGTGAGCCCGGGTCACAACCCCCGGCGTGAGCCCCGGATCGCAGCCCCCGGCGTGAGCCCGGATCACAGCGGCGTGAGGTGTTCCGGTCCGGTCGTGGGCCGGGGCAGCAGGGCCGGTTCGGCCGACGCCGTCTCCGGCTTCAGGGCCAGCACCGCCGCCACGGGGTGGTCCTCGTCGGGGACGGGAGCGGGCTCCGGTGCCGCCCGGGTCAGCAGCACCACACCCCACCCCGCGAGGCCCGCGCCCGCCAGCGCGAGCAGTACGCCCGCGGGCCCGCCCTGAAGCCGCTCGCCCAGGAGGGCCAGGCCGATCACGGCGGCGGCCGTCGGGTTCGCCAGCGTCACCATCGCGAGCGGGGCGCCCAGGCCGCCGCGGTAGGCCGTCTGGGACAGCAGCAGCCCGCCCGTCGCGAACGCGGCGACCAGCAGCGCCACCCCGATCACCTGCACGCTCAGCATCGGTGCCGAGCCGTCCGTCGCCGCCACCGTCACCGTCTGGGTGAGGGCCGAGGCCACCCCGGAGGCGAAGCCCGACGCGGTCGCGTGCCGCAGCCCGGGCCG
The DNA here is from genome assembly GCF_014648915.1 of Streptomyces phaeofaciens. Taxonomy (GTDB): domain Bacteria; phylum Actinomycetota; class Actinomycetes; order Streptomycetales; family Streptomycetaceae; genus Streptomyces; species Streptomyces phaeofaciens. The sequence goes on from NZ_BMSA01000026.1 coordinate 123,022, forward strand.
GGTGCCGGGCCGGGCCAGCAGACCGATCACCGCCGCCGTCGCCCCGGCCACGGCGACCGCCTCGGGGGCGCTCAGCACGTCCTCGGGGACCGGACCCGACGCGGTGACCAGGATCGCCGCCAGACCGGCCAGCGTGTAGGCGGTGCCCCGCCATTCGGCCGCGCCGACCCGCCGTCCCGCGACCCGCGCGCCCAGCGGCACCGCCGCGACCAGGGTCAGCGCGCCCAGCGGCTGCACCACCGTCAGCGGGCCGTACCTCAGTGCCACCACGTGCAGCAGCGCGGCCGAAGCGTTCAGGCCGACCGACCACCACCAGGCGCCGCGACCCAGCAGCCGCAGCAGGCCCGCCCCCGGGGACCGGGAGGCCAGCCGCTCCTGGGCGACGGCCGCGGCCGCGTAGGCGACGGCGGAGAAGAGGGAGAGGACGACGGCGAGGAGCGTGGCGTTCATCGGGCCGCCCCCGCCAGGACCTGGTCCCCGGCCTTCGCCGGAGCCGGGAGTGCCACCCCGCGTCCCGCGGTCGTCGCGGTGCGCCGGGGTGCGTGGATCAGGGTGAGCGCGACCCCGAGCAGGGCGCCCGCCACGATCGCGTCGAGCCAGTAGTGGTTCGCGGTGCCCACGATCACCAGCAGGGTGAGCAGCGGATGGAGCAGCCATAGCCGGCGCCACCGGGACCGGGTCGCGACGATCAGGCCGATCGCGACCATCAGCGCCCAGCCGAAGTGCAGCGAGGGCATCGCCGCGAACTGGTTGGAGAGGTGGTCGGTGCGCGGCGGCCCGTACACCGACGGCCCGTACACGCGGGCGGTGTCGATCAGGCCGGTCGCCGCGAGCATCCGCGGGGGCGCGAGCGGGAACGCGAGGTGCAGTGCCAGGGCGGCCGCGGTGACGGCGGCCAGGACCCGGCGGGCCCAGACGTAGTGCGCCGGGCGCCGCAGGTACAGCCAGACCAGGAAGGCCAGCGTGGCCGGGAAGTGGACGGTCGCGTAGTAGGTGTTCGCGGCCCTGGTCAGGGTGTCGCCGTGCAGCAGCAGGGACTGCACGGTGCCCTCGCCGGGCAGGTGCAGCCACCGTTCGGCGTGCCAGACGTCGTGGGCGTTGCGGTAGGCCTCGGCGGTGTGCCCCGTGGCCAGCTGCCGTCCGAACTTGTAGACGAGGAAGAGTCCTGCGACGAGCAGGAGCTCGCGGACTATCGGCGGCCGCGCCGGTGTGACCGGCTCCGCTTCTGCAGGCTCGGTGCGGGCATTCATCCCCCGGCCCCTTCACTGACGGTGGTGCGTGTGGAACGGCGTCCGCCGGGCGGAAACCCGTGCAGACGCCATCGATACGATGTCGTACCGATACGCCAGTGTACCGATACGCTCGGGTACCGGTACACTGGCGTATCGATTGACATGCGCCACACTGGAGTGAGGCCCCGCACGGGGCCCTCGCGACAGCCGGCGGCAGCAGCCGGCAGTGCGCGGCAGCGCCCGGAGACAAGGAGAAGAGACGATGACGTCGCAGGCCGCGGACGGACCGGAGCCGGTCACCGCCACGCGCCGCTCCAAGCTCACGCCCCAGCGCGAGCAGGAGTTCTTCGACGCCGTCCTCGAACAGATTCGCGAGTGCGGATACGAAGCGGTCACCATGGAGGGCGTCGCCGCCAGCACCCGGTGCAGCAAGTCCACGCTCTACCGGCAGTGGAAGACCAAGCCCCAGTTCGTCGTCGCCGCCCTTCGCTCGCGCCGCACCGCGCGACTCGCCGGCATCGACACCGGGTCGCTCGCCGACGACCTGCGCGAGGCCGCGCGGGCCACCGGCCGCTGGTCGACGAACGACACCAAGCTGCTCCAGGCCCTCGGCCACGCCGTCACGGGTGACGAGGATCTCGCGCGGGCGCTGCGCGAGGCGCTGATCGACCCCGAGATCGAGGCCCTGCGGGAGATCCTGCGGCGCGGCGTCGAGCGCGGAGAGGTCCGCGCCGGCCATCCCGCGCTGGAGTACGTCCCGGCCCAGATGTTCGGCGTGATCCGCGCCCGGCCCGTCGTGGACGGCCAGTACGCCGACCAGGACTACCTGGTGCGCTTCGTGGAGGCCGCCGTACTCCCGGCGCTCGGGCTCGTCCACGACCCGCCACAGACTCAGGCCGCCGTCCATGGGATGACTGGACGGTGACCTGTCCGCGCCGCACCGTGGGGACGGGGGCGGCGCGCACCCCCGGCCGGGTGGGGCTCCCCTTTGAGCGGAGGGGCGCTCCACCCGGCCGACTTTTTCGCGCAACTGGTCAGGGGCGGTCAGACGTCCTGGCCGCTGCCGCCGCCCTTCGACACCTTGATGCCCTTCGTGATCGTGTCGATGACCGACACGCTCTGGTCGGCGTCGACGCCGAAGCGCAGCACCACCAGGCGCGAGGTGTCCGCCGGCGCCGGGAACGCCAGCGACTCGACGTAGCCGTCGGCGCCCTTGCTGGTGACCGCCTTCCAGCGCACCAGGTAGCCCTTCTGCCCGGCCACCGTCACCGCCTTGGAGGCCAGCACCTTGTGCGAGGTGATCTCGCCGTAGGTGGTGCCGCCGTAGGATTCCTCCGCGTTCTTGGAGATGTCCGCCTTCGCCACCTCCTCGGCGGTGTCGCCCGCGGTGCCCAGCGCCTCGGCCGGGACCGAGTACACGCCGCCCTTGGTGCAGGTCTTGGTGGTGTCGCCGGGGCAGTCGTAGGAGGAGTCGGACGTCACCGCCGCGCCGACGCTCATCTGCTGGCCGGTCCAGCCGTCCGGGATCGGGATGCTGATCCCGTTGACCGTGTCCGGCACCGAACCGCTCTTGATCTTCGGCGCCTCGGACTCGTCGGGGGAGGGCGACGCGCCTCCGGAGCCGCCCGAGCCGCCGGATCCGCCCGACCCGCCGGATCCGCCCGACCCGCCGGATCCGCCCGACCCGCCGGAGCCACCGGAATCGCCCTGGCCGCCCGAGCCGCCGAACGGGCCGCCCTGGCCGCCGTCCTGCCCGCCCTGGCCGCCGCTCTGACCGCCCGGCCCCTGCGCCGTGCCGTTGCCGCCGCCCGAGCCGTCGTCCTTGGCCAGCGCCCACACGCCGACCCCGATGCTGGCGAGGACCGCCACCGCCGCCGCGACGGCTATGCCCGTGCGCAGCCCGCGCCGCGGCCCCGCGCCCGGCGGGGGTGCGGGATGTCCCGGATAGGTCGGATACGCGCCGTACGCGCCGTCGGTCGACGCCTGCGCGGGCGCACCCCATGCGGCGGCCGAGCCCGCGAGGCGGGTCTGGTCCGTCCATGCCGTGCCGTCCCACCAGCGTTCGGTGGCGGGACCGTCATTCGTCTGCCCCGGATCGGGGTACCACCCGGGAGGAGTCACCTGCGTCATGACACCACCGTATGAGGCATCGGTGAAAGGCGGATGAGAGGGAGGGCATTCCGTGACCGGCGCCCGGTCGGCGGCGGCCGGCCCGCAGCCGCCCCGCTGGCGTGAAATCGACGTCAATTCGGTGCGCGTCGACCGCTGTTGACGTTCCGGGCCGTCCCCGCAGGCCCGTTCGGCCCTGTCGCGGTTCCCGTGTCACCCGTGAAGGCAAGACCTGCGCGGACCGCCCTCCGCCGGGGCCCTCGGACGGCTACGCTCGTGGTCGGTACGTCTTTCGGGCGACTTGGGGAGGTAGCGGGATGACGGAGGTACGGCCGGCGGCGGCCGCCTCGGCTTCCCTCTGGGAGCGCGATGCGGAAGTCGCCGTTCTGGCGCAGGCGGTGGACACCCTCTGCGCCGACCGGTCCTCCTCGGGCCATCTGCTGGTGCTCCGGGGCGAGGCGGGACTCGGCAAAACGGCATTGCTGGCCGAGACTCGTCGCATCGCCGAGTCCCGGAACTGCACGGTGTGGTCGGCCCGCGGCGGCGAGACGCTGCGGTCCGTCCCCTTCAACGTCGTCCGGCAGCTGCTCCAGCCGGCGCTGCTGTCCCTGCTGCCGGAGGAGGCCCGCGAGTACCTCGGCGACTGGTACGACATCGCGGGCCCCGCCCTCGGCATAGCGGAACCAGGTGACGCGCCCGCCGACCCGCAGGGCGTGTGCGACGGCCTGGTCGCCGCCGTACGGCGACTCGCCAAGCTCTGCTACCCGCTGGTGCTGCTGATCGACGACGCGCACTGGGCCGACCAGGAGACCCTGCGCTGGCTCGCCGCCTTCGTCGAACGCCTCGACGACCTGTCCGTCCTGGTCGTCGTGGCCCGCAGGCCCGGCGAGGTCAAGGGCGACGCCGCCCGCCATCTCGAAGCGATCGGCGCGGTCGCCGGCCACTCGGTCACCAGCCTCAGCGCGCTCACCCCGGCCGCCGTCGCCGGCCTCACCCGGGCCACCCTCGGCCCCCACGCCGACGGCGCGTTCTGCCGCGAGGTGTGGGCCGTCACCGACGGCAACCCCTACGACACCGTGGAACTCCTCGCCAAGGTCGGCGACAGCGGATTCGAACCGAGCGAGGCCTCGGCCATCGAACTGCGCCCGCTGAGCAAGTCGGCGCGCGGCGGCGGACTCGTCGCCCGCCTGGAGGAACTGGGCGTCGACGCCACCCGGTTCGCCATGGCCGCCGCCATCCTCGGCGTCGGCATCTCCATCGACGAGGCGGCCCGGCTCGCCGTCATGGGCCGCGACGACGCGGTGCGCTGCGCCGAACTGCTGCGCACCGCCCGCATCCTGACCGAGCCCGACCCGACGGCCGTGGCCGCCGCCGACGGCGACCTGGAGTTCGTCCACCCGCTGATCGCCACCGCCGTCTACGACTCCATCCCCGGCAGCCTGCGCACCGCGATGCACGGCATCGCCGCCCAGGTCGTCGCCGACGCGGGCAAGGGGCTCGCGGCCGCCTCCCGGCACCTGATCCAGGTCCACCCCGAGGGCGACCAGGAACTCGTCGAGCAGCTGCGCGGAGCCGCCGGCGAACACCTGGCCGTCGGCGCCCCCGACGCGGCCCGCCGCTGTCTGGAACGCGCCCTGGAGGAACCACCCGCCCCCGAGGTGCACGCGCGGGTGCTCTACGACCTCGGCTGCGCCACCCTGCTCACCGCGCCCGCGAAGACCGTCGACCACCTGCGCACCGCGCTCGCCCTGCCCGGCCTCGACGGCGACCTGCGCGTGGACGCCGTCTACCGGCTGTCCCAGGCGCTGCTGTACAACGACCAGCTGGAGGAGGCCGTCCGCACGGTCGAGGCGGAGGCCGCCCGGCACGCACCGGGCCCGGCGAAGATGCGGCTCCAGGCCGTGCAGTTCATGTGGGAGGGCGTCCACGCGGGCGAGACCACCTCACCCGGCCGCTCCGAACGGCTCGCCGCCCTCGCCGCGACCTGCGCCGGCCGGGACAACGCCGAGCGCGCCCTGCTCATCCTGCGCGGCTTCGACGCCGTGACCCACGGGGAGAACGCCGAGGAGGTCGTCGAGTTCTGCGACCGTGCCCTCGTCAACGGCCGCCTCGCCCCGGGCCTCGGCTGGACCGACCAGGAGTGGGGCATCGAGCTGCTGATGATGCTGGCCAGCTCCTACGCCTACACCGACCGGCTCGACCGCGCCGACACCCTCTTCAACGAGGCCGTCCGCGCCTACGAGTCGGCCGGCTGGAGCGGCGGCCACACCTCCCTGGCCCACGCCTACCTCGGTCTGGGCCTGCGCCGCCGGGGCCGGCTGAAGGAGGCCGAGGAGTCCCTGCGGAAGTCCCTGAGCCTCGCCGAACGCGTCGGCCGGGGCCTGCCCCTGTACTGGTCGGCCACCTGCAACCTCGTCGACGTCCTGCTGTCCCGGGGCCATGTCGAGGAGGCCTGGCGGATCGCCGAGGAGTACGGCTTCGGACCGCCCTACCCGTCCACCATCGTGCTGCCCGACCCGCGCTCGGTGCGGGGCCGGCTGCTGCTCGCCGTCGGCCGGTTCAAGGACGGCGTCAACGAACTGGAGGAGGCCGGGAAGGCGGCCGCCGCGCGCGGTCACCTCAACCCGGTGATGGTCCCGTGGGCCGTCGACCTCGCCCGGGCCCTCGCCACGCAGGACCCGGCCCGCGCGGCCCAGCTCGCCTCCGAGGCGCGCCGCCAGGCGGAGCGGTTCGGCACCGACACGGCGATCGGCGAGGCCCTGCGCTGCGCCGCCGCCCTGGAGACCGGGCAGCGCGCGGTCAGGCTGGCCCAGCAGGCGGCGGCGTACCTGGAGTCCTCTCCCTGCCAGTACGAACACGCGGCCGCCCGGGTGGAGTACGGTGTCCTGTCCCGCTCGGTGTCCGAACTCAACCGGGGTCTGGCACTGGCGCGCAGCTGCGGCGCCGACAGCCTGGCGGCCAAGGCGGAGCGGGCGCTGGCGAGCCTGATGGCACTGGACCCACGCTAGGTCGTGTCCGCAAAGTGGCGTCGTCTGCCCGCAGGGCAGGGCTCGCGGCGTCCGGTGCGGTGCATCGCAAGGCGGAGGGTCGCCCGCGTACTGGGTGTACGCGGGTGATCCCGACAACGCGGCGAGGTGCCGTGCCGGGCGTCGCGAGCCAGACGGGACTTTGCGGACACGGCCTAGGACCTTCCCCCGGCTTGCCGGGGGAACGTCAGCCCTCCTCCTCCAGCACCCGCTGCGCCGTCGCGAACGCCGAGTTCGCCGCCGGGACCCCGCAGTAGACGGCGGTCTGGAGCAGGACGGCGCCGATCTCCTCAGGGGTGAGCCCGTTGCGCCGGGCCGCGCGGACGTGCATGGCCAGCTCGTCGTAGTGGCCGTGGGCGACCAGCGCGGTCAGCGTGATCATGCTGCGCTCACGGCGGCTGAGCGTCGGGTCGGTCCAGATCTCGCCCCAGGCGTAGCGCGAGATGAAGTCCTGGTAGCGGGCCGTGAACGGCGACTGCCGGGCCTGCGCCCGGTCCACGTGCGCGTCGCCGAGCACCTCGCGCCGCACCTCCATGCCCCGGCGGGCGGGGCCGTCGAAGTGGGTCCGCAGCGCGGTCAGCACCGCCTCCGGACGCTCCGCCGGTGCCAGATGCGAGGCGCCGGGGAGTTCGACGAGCGCGGCGCCCGGCACCGTGTCCGCGATCTCCCGCAGATGCGCGGGCGGGGTCGCCGGATCCTGGCGTCCGGCGATCAGCAGGGTGGGCACGGTGATCTCCGCGAGCCGCTCCCGCAGGTCGAACGCGCCCAGCGCGTCACAGCACGCGGCATACGCCTCGGGGTCGGCGTCCCGGTGGTCGGCGACCAGCCTCGGCACGGTGAACCCCGGCGTGAACCAGCGGGCGTCGGCGGACTCCGCGAGCTTCGCGAGCCCCTCGCGCCGCACCAGCGCGGCCCGCTCCTCCCACGGCTTCGCCCCGTTGAAGTGGGCCGACGAACAGATCACGGCCAGACAGGACAGCCGTTCGGGGTGGTGCACCGCGAGGTGCAGTCCGACCGCGCCGCCCAGCGACACACCCGCGTACGCGAACCGCTCCAGGCCGAGGGAGTCGGCGAGTGCCAGGACCAGGCCGGCCAGGTCGCCGACCGTGGCGCCGGGGCCGATCAGCCCGGCGGGGGAGCCGCCGTGCCCCGGCAGGTCCCAGCGCACCACCCGGTGGGTGGCGGACAGTTCGGGCGCGACCTTGTCCCACAGCGCGTACGAGGTGCCCAGCGAGGGGCCGAGCAGCAGCGGAGGCGCGGAAGCGGGGCCCTCGGCGCGGTGGTTGAGCAGCTTCTCGGTCAACGTCGCTCCAGAGCACGGTCGGTGAGGGTTCCGGCGGAGCCGGTGTAGCGGGCCGGGTCGGTGAGGTCGTCGACGTCGACGCCCCGCAGGTCGGGCTCCTCGGCGAGGAGTTCGGCGAGTGTGCGGCCCTCGGCCCAGGTGCGCGGGGCGAGGGCGCTGAGCAGCTCCTTGGCGCGGGCCCGGCCCAGCAGCGCCGACAGTTCGGCGGACAGCCGTTCGGAGACGATCAGCCCATGGGTGCGGCCGAGGTTCGCGCGCATCGCGTCCGGGTGCACCCGCAGGCCCTCGGTCAGCTCGGCGGCGTCCCGGGCCGCACCGCCGACCAGCCGCAGCAGGTCCCGCAGCGGCTCCCACTCGGCGTGCCAGGCCCCGGCCGGCCGCTCGTCCTCGGCCGCCAGCGACCCGTACAGCACGGCCGCGAGCTGCGGGGCGCGCCGGGCGGCGGCCGCGATCAACGTGGCGCGGACCGGGTTCGCCTTGTGCGGCATGGCCGAGGAGCCGCCCCCGCGTCCCTCCGCGACCTCGGCGATCTCGGTGCGGGCGAGGGTGAGGACGTCCACCGCGATCTTCCCGAGCGCGCCCGCCGTGAACGCCAGGCATCCGGCGAGGTCGGCGATCGGTGTGCGCAGGGTGTGCCAGGGCAACAGGGGTGCCCGCAGCCCCAGTTCGCGCGCGTACGCGGCGGGCAGCGCGGTCGCGTCCTCGGCGCCGTACGCCGTGAAGGCGGCCAGTGTCCCGGCCGCGCCGCCGAGCTGGGCGGGCAGCGCGTCCCGTACCGTCCGCACCCGGTCCCGGGCGTCCAGGACCAGCGAGCGCCACCCGGCCGCCTTCAGCCCGAAGGTCGTCGGGACGGCGTGCTGGGTGAGCGTCCGGCCCGGCATCGGGGTGTCCCGGTGCTCGGCCGCCCGCCGGGCCAGCGCCGACCCGGTGCGGTCGAGGTCGGCCAGGACCAGGTCCAGCGTGCGCACCGCGACCAGCATCGTCGCCGTGTCCATGATGTCCTGGCTGGTCGCGCCCCGGTGCACGTACGGCCCGTGGGCGGCGTCGGTCGCCCCGGTGAGGTCGGCGACCAGGGGGATGACCGGGTTGCCGCCCGAGCGGGCCCGCTCGGCCAGGGAGCGGACGTCGTAGGGACCGCGGGCCGCCTCGGTGACCGCCGCGCCGGCCCCCGCCGGGGCCAGCCCCAGGGACTCCTGGGCACGGGTCAGCGCGGCCTCCGCGTCGAGCAGCGCCCGCAGGAACGCGTCGTCACCGGTCGCCGAGGCGGCGGGGGAGCCGGTCCACCCGGGGGAGAGCAGACCGGCGTCGGAGTGAGCAGGGGTCACTGGAACTCCAGGAAGACCGTCTCGCCTTCGCCCTGAAGGCGGATGTCGAAACGGTAGGTGCCTGCGGCGTCCCGCGTGGCGATCAGCGTGTCGCGCCGCGCCGGGTCCAGCTGGGAGAGCAGCGGGTCGGCGGCGAGCGCGGCGTCGTCGCCGGGCAGGTAGATCCGGGTGTAGAGGTGCATCAGCAGGCCGCGCGCGAACACGCACACGCTCACGTAGGGGGCGCTGGCGCCGCGTGCGCCGGGCCGCAGCGTCCGCGCCGTCCAGTGTCCGTTCGCGTCCGTCTGGATGCGGCCCCAGCCGGTGAACTCCACACCGTTGCGGCCGAGGAAGCCGCCGGTCGCCGGGTCGCGCCGCATCGATCCGTCGGCCCGCGGGACACCGCCGTCCGGGTCGGCGCCCCACAGCTCCACGAACGCGTCCGGCAGCGGGTCGCCCTCGCCGTCGTACACGTACCCCTGGAGGGCGATGGCGGCCGGATGGCCGGCCGGGGCGATGTCGCCGCCGCCCGGGAACGGCAGGGCATGGCCGTAGAAGGGGCCGACCGTGTGCGACGGGGTCGGGAGCACGGTCTCGGGGCGACTCGGGTCGATCTTCGTCATGGCAGGTCAGCGCCCTTCTTCGATCCAGGTGGCCTGCGGCCCGTCCAGCACGATGTCCCAGTGGTAGCCCATCGAGAACTCCGGCACCGACAGACTGTGGTCGTACGTCGCGATCAGCCGCTGCCGGGCCGCGTCGTCCGTCACCGACTGGATGATCGGGTCGTACGGGAACAGCGGGTCGCTCGGGAAGTACATCTGCGTCACGAGCCGCTGGGTGAACGCCGAGCCGAAGAGCGAGAAGTGGATGTGGGCGGGCCGCCAGGCGTTGACGTGCTGCCGCCACGGGTACGGGCCCGGCTGGACGGTGGTGAACCGGTACCGGCCGTCGTCGTCCGTCAGGGTGCGGCCGACGCCGGTGAAGTTCGGGTCCAGCGGGGCGTCGTGCTGCTCGCGCTGGTGCGCGTAGCGGCCCGCCGAGTTGGCCTGCCAGATCTCGATCAGCTGGCCCCGGACCGGACGCCCGGACCGGTCGAGGAGCCGGCCGGAGACCGTGATGCGCTCGCCGATCGGCTCGCCGTGGTGCTGCCGGGTCAGGTCGTTGTCGATCTCGGTGATGTCCCGCTCCCCGAACGCGGGGGAGTGCAGCTCCACCAGCTCCGGGTCCTTCGTCACATCGATGGTGACCGGCGGCTGTTTCGGATGCCGCAGCACCGACGAGCGGTACGGCGCGTAGCCGCGGCGCGGCTGGTGCTCGACGGGGCCTCCGTCGGCGATCCGCTTCTCGTACGCGGCCCGCTCGGCCGCGATCTCCTGGTCGATGTCGTGCTGGGTGAGAGTCATGGTTCCTACCGTTCGAGGACGAGGGCGAGGCCCTGGCCCACGCCGATGCAGAGGGTGGCGACGCCGATGCCGCCGCCCTTGCGGGCGAGCTGGTGGGCGACGGTGCCGGCGAGCCGGGCACCGGAGGCGCCGAGCGGATGCCCGAGGGCGATGGCACCGCCCTGCGGGTTGAGGACCGCCGGGTCGAACTCGGGCCACTCGGCGACACAGCCCAGCACCTGGGCGGCGAAGGCCTCGTTCAGTTCGAGCACGGAGAGGTCGTCGAAGCCCTTGCCGGCCTTGGCGAGCGCGCGGTTCACCGCCTCGACGGGGGCGAGCCCGAAGTAGTCCGGGTCGATCGCGGAGACCCCGGTGGCGCGGACGCGGGCGAGCGGCTCGCGCCCGGTGGCCTTCAGGCCCTCCTCGTCGACGAGGAGCAGCGCGGCGGCCCCGTCGTTGAGCGGCGAGGCGTTGCCCGCGGTGACCGTGCCGTGCTCCGGCCGGAAGGACGGCTTCAGCCTGGCCATCGCCGGCAGCGAGGCGTCGGGCCGTACGCTTTCGTCGGCGTCGAAGAGGACCGGGTCACCCTTGCGCCGAGGGACGGCGACGGGTGCCAGCTCGGCCTCGAACAGGCCCTCGGCCTGCGCCTTCGCGGCCTTCTGGTGGGAGTCCAGCGCGAACTGGTCCTGCTGCTCACGGCTGATCTTGTGCTTGTCGGCGATCAGTTCGGCCGACTCGCCCAGCGGGACGGTCCACCGCGGGTCCATCCCAGGGTTGACCATGCGCCAGCCCAGGGTGGTGGAGTACAGCTCGGCGTGCCCGGCGGGGAACGGCCGGTCCGACTTCGGCAGCACGTACGGGGCCCGGGTCATCGACTCCACACCGCCCGCGACGGCTATGGAGGCGTCGCCGGCCGCGATGGCGCGGGCCGCCTGGATCACCGCCTCCAGGCCTGAGGCGCAGAGCCGGTTGACCGTCACCCCGGGAACGGAGGTCGGCAGGCCCGCGAGCAGCGCGGCCATCCGGGCGACGTTGCGGTTCTCCTCGCCGGCGCCGTTGGCGTTGCCGAAGTACACGTCCTCGATCCGGGCGGGATCCAGGCCGGGCGTACGGGCGAGCAGTTCACGCAGGGCGTGGGCGGCGAGGTCGTCCGGACGCACCGACGACAGCGCGCCGTTGTAGCGGCCGATCGGGGTGCGGACGGCGTCGACGAGGTAGACGTCCCTCATGACCGGGCCTCCTGCGGGACGTGGACCTCGGCGGAGGTCCTGGTGACGATCTCCTCGACGGTGACGCCCGGCGCGGTCTCCACCAGCACCAGACCCTCGTCGGTGACGTCAAGGACCCCGAGGTCGGTGATGATCCGGTTGACGCAGGCCCGGCCCGTCAGCGGCAGCGCGCACTCCTGAAGGATCTTCGGCGAGCCGTCCTTGGCGGTGTGGGTCATGACGACGATGACCGTACGGGCGCCGTGGACGAGGTCCATCGCACCGCCGATCCCGGTGATCATCTTGCCGGGGATCGCCCAGTTCGCCAGGTCGCCCCGCTCGGAGACCTGCATCGCACCCAGTACGGCGACATCGATGTGACCGCCGCGGATCATGCCGAAGGAGAGCGCGGAGTCGAAGAAGGAGGCGCCCGGCAGAACCGTCACGGTCTCCTTGCCGGCGTTGATCAGGTCCGGGTCGACCTGGTCCTCGCCGGGGTAGGGGCCGGTGCCGAGGATGCCGTTCTCGCTCTCCAGCACCACCTCGACGTCCGCCGGGAGGTAGTTGGGGATGAGGGTCGGCAGTCCGATGCCGAGGTTGACGTACTGGCCGTCGCGCAGTTCGCGCGCGGCGCGGGCCGCCATCTCCTCGCGTGTCCAGGCCATTACTTGCTCACCGTCCGCTGCTCGATCCGCTTGTCGGCCGCCTGCTCCGGGGACAGGGCGACCACCCGCTGCACGAAGATGCCCGGCAGATGCACCGCGTCCGGGTCGATCTCCCCGGGCTCCACCAGCTCCTCGACCTCGGCGACCGTGATCCGTCCGGCCGTCGCGGCCAGGGGGTTGAAGTTGCGGGAGGACTTGTTGAACACCAGGTTGCCGTGCCGGTCGCCCCTGGCCGCCCGCACCAGCGCGAAGTCGGTGCGGATGCCGCGCTCCAGCACGTACTCCACGCCGTCGAACTCCCGCACCTCCTTCGGCGGGGACGCCAGGGCGACGCCGCCCTCACCGTCGTAGCGCCAGGGCAGACCGCCCTCGGCGACCTGCGTGCCCACACCGGCCGGGGTGTAGAAGGCGGGGATGCCGGCGCCGCCGGCCCGCAGCCGCTCGGCCAGCGTGCCCTGCGGGATCATCTCGACCTCGAGCTCCCCGGCCAGGTACTGGCGGGCGAACTCCTTGTTCGCGCCGATGTAGGAGCCCGTGACACGGGAGATCCGCCCGGCGGCGAGCAGGACCGCCAGGCCCGACTCCATCGCCCCGCAGTTGTTGGAGACGACCGACAGCCCGCTCACGCCCCGCTCGTACAGCGCCTGGATGAGGGCGTTCGGCACACCGCTCAGTCCGAAGCCACCCACCGCCAGCGACGCGCCGTCCGGCACATCGGCCACCGCCTCCTGGGCTGTGGCGACCACCTTGTCCATCCGTGAAGCCCCATCTCTCCCGATCGCCCAGTGGAAATTTAATCAGGGCACTGACTATTTCGCCGAGCTTGCTCACACGCTGCCACCGCAGCCGGGACCAGTCAAGACCCCAGGCCGGAGCTGGGGCGCAGGTCATCGCGGGGCGAGACGGCGGCGGTCGCAGAGGGGTATCGTTCAGTACACCGACGAAGTTCAGTACACCGACGGAGTTCGGCGCGGCGATAAGGTCGGCGCGGCGCCGAGCGAGTCGGCGCACCGGACGAGACATCCCAGCCCACCCACGCCGAGGAGCGCACATGGCCGCCGTGGACCTCACCAGTCACCCCGGACATCTGGCGCGGCGGCTCCAGCAGGCGCACTACCTGTTGTGGAACACCATGGTCTCCGAGGAGATCACCTCGCCGCAGTTCGCGGTCCTCAACGCGCTCGTCGCCGAGCCGGGCCTCGACCAGCGCACGGTGGGGGAGCGGGTGGGGCTCGACCGCTCCACCATCGCCGAGGTGATCAGCCGGCTCGGCCGGCGGGGGCTGCTGGACAAGGTCCGCGACCCGCAGGACGGCCGCCGCTTCCTGCTCGCGCTCACCGAGGACGGGCTGCGCACCCACCGCAAGCTGGCCGTGCGCACCGCCCGGATGAACCAGGTCTTCCTCTCCCCGCTCTCGGCCGAGGAGCAGACGCTGTTCCTCGAACTGATCCGGCGGGTCTCGGACGCCGCCGAAGGGCTGCGCAATCCGGGCGAGCCGCTCGTGGCCCGGCCCTGACCGTCACGCCCGGGGCGCCTTCGCGAACACCACCCACACCTGACCCCCGGCGAGATCGACCGGGGTGCCGTCCGCGGTCGTGAACCGCGTGCCGTCCAGGGCCGTCGGACGCGTCCAGGTCACGTCGTAGGACCGGCCCCCGCGCAGCACCTCCGCCCGCCCGGAGCCGACCGTCTCGGTGTACGGCGTGTTGTTGCCGAGGAAGTCCTGGAAGCCGGATCTGCGCACGGTCACGTATTGCACGACCACGGTGGCCGGGGCCACCCGCGCGCCGTCGGGCGTCACCGTCGGCGTGCCGTCCATCGAGACCAGCCAGCGGTCCCGTTCCCCGGACCAGGTGAAGGTGAAGCGGGCCGCCGGGTAGCGCACGGTGCGCGAGGTCTCGGGCGTGCCGCCGTCGGGCGCGGGGCCGAAGCGGAAGCCGGTGGTCAGCCCGGCCGCGCCCGGCAGGGAGGGCAGCAGCCGCGCCGGACGCACATAGAGGTTGTGCGGGGCGGGCCGGCCCGTGCCGCGGTAGTAGGCGCCGGACACGTCGGTGGGCGTCACGGCGTCCAGCGGCGCCCGGTCGATCAGCGGCAGCAGCTTGCTCTGCGCCCCCGAGAAGGCCAGCACCGGCTCCTGGAACTGGCGCAGCAGCTCCAGATCGGACTCGCGGGCGCTGCGCACCGGACCGACGGCCTTCGGTGTGTTCGTCGCGTACACCGCCATCAGCCGGCTCAGCCCGCCCTCGACCTGCTCGACGTAGACGAGGTCCGCGGAGTCCAGTCCGGTCTGCGGCCGGGCCGCGGGGGCGTTGTCGATCTTCACGGCGAGCACCGGGCCGACGACCGGGGCCGTGGTGGGAGCGGGGCCGGTCGGGGGCGCGGGCCAGGTGGGGGACGGCTGCCGGTCCGCGCTCCGGCTGTCGTCCGTCGGCGGGGGGCCCGAGGACGTCGTGCAGCCCACCGCCAGGGAGAGCGTCACCGTGGCGGCCAGCACCGCCGCCGCCACGGTCCGTCTCGCGCGTCGTTCGTCCACCACCATGCGGGACCCCCGTTCCGTGTCTTGATTGTGCGCTTGTCCGACTGGTGTGCGCCATTGCGGGCGGGGTGGTTCTCACCGGGAGGCGGTGTGCCGGGGGTGTGCCAGGCGTGCCGGGGCTGCCAGGTGTGTCGGGTGCGAGGCGTGGGAGGGCTGCGTGGTGTGTGCGAGGTGTGCGAGGTCTGCGTGGTGCGGCGTGCGTGGTGTCCGAGGTCCGCGTGGTGTGTGCGGGGCGGGTCGCCCGGGTACCCGGTGCCGCATCCGGTACCCGGGACCCCGATCCCCGGACCCGCCGGGCGGACCGGGCCCCGCGGAGGGAGCGCGGCACCATGAAGGCAGTGACCTGGCAGGGGAAGCGGGACGTCCGGGTGGACACCGTGCCCGACCCGGCGGTCCAGGAACCGACGGACGCCGTCATCCGCATCACGTCCACCGGGCTGTGCGGTGCCGACCTGAACCTCTACGAGGTGCTCACGCCGTTCATGACCCCGGGTGACATCCTCGGCCACGAACCCATGGGCGTCGTCGAGGAGGTCGGCGCCGGCGTCCCCGATCTGAGGGCGGGCGACCGGGTCGTGGTGCCCTTCCAGATCGCCTGCGGCGACTGCTGGATGTGCCTCAACGCCCTGCCCACCCAGTGCGAGACCACCCAGGTCACCGGCGAGGGCATGGGCGCCGCGATGTTCGGCTCCAGCCGGCTGTACGGCGCGGTGCCCGGCGCCCAGGCCGAGTATCTGCGCGTCCCGCAGGCCCAGTTCGGGCCGATCAAGGTCCCCGAGGGCCCGCCCGACGACCGGTTCGTCTACCTCTCCGACGTCCTGCCCACCGCCTGGCAGGCCGTCGCCCACGCCGACGTCCCCGAGGGCGGCAGCGTCGCCGTGCTCGGCCTCGGCCCCGTCGGCGACATGGCCTGCCGGATCGCCCAGGTGCGCGGCGCCGGCCAGGTGTTCGGAGTGGACCTCGTCGGCGAGCGGCTGCGCCGGGCCGAGGCCCACGGTGTACGGACGCACGACCTGCGGGCCTTCGACGGCGAGAAGGAACTCGTCGCCGTGATCCAGGACGAGACCGACGGCCGCGGCCCGGACGCCGTGATCGACGCCGTCGGCACCGAGGCCCACGGCAGCGCGGCCGCCCGTATGGTCCAGAGCGCCGCCGCCCTGCTGCCGCGCAAGGTCGCCGGCCCGCTCGCCGAACGCTTCAGCGTCGACCGCCTCGCCGCCCTGTACACCGCCATCGACCTGGTGCGCCGCGGCGGCACGCTCTCCCTGGTCGGCGTCTACGGCGGCACGGCCGACCCGCTGCCGATGATCACCCTGTTCGACAAGCAGCTCCAGATCCGCATGGGCCAGGCCAATGTGCGCCGCTGGAGCGACGACATCCTGCCCTACCTCACCGACGAGGACCCGCTCGGCGTCGACGACTTCGCCACCCACCGGCTGCCGCTGAGCGAGGCACCGCACGCCTACGAGATGTTCCAGCGCAAGCAGGACGGGGCGGTGAAGATCCTGATGACCCCGTGAACGGGGCGCTTCACGACCCGGGCGGCGTCCCCAGGATCTCCGCGAGGTCGTAGCGCACCGGCTCGTCCAGCTGCCCGTACGTGCAGCTCTCGGGCGTACGGTCCGGGCGCCAGCGGCGGAAGCGGGCGGTGTGCCGGAACCGGGCCCCGTTCTCCATGTGGTCGTACGCCACCTCGGCCACCCGCTCCGGCCGCAGCGGCACCCACGACAGGTCCTTCTTGCCCGACCAGCGGCTCGGCGCGCCCGGCAGCCGTGCCGACTCGTGCGCCGACTCGTCCGACCAGGCCGCCCACGGATGGCCCTCGGCGTCGGCCATCCGCAGCGGCTCCAGCTCCTCCACCAGTTCGGCCCGCCGTTTCATCGCGAACGCCGCCGACACCCCGACGTGCTGAAGGGCGCCCCGGCCGTCGTACAGGCCCAGCAGCAGCGAGCCGACCACCGGCCCGCTCTTGTGGAAGCGGTAGCCGGCGACGACCACGTCCGCGGTGCGCTCGTGCTTGACCTTGAACATGGCGCGCTCGTCCTGGCGGTAGAGCAGAGTGAGCGGTTTGGCGATCACCCCGTCCAGGCCCGCGCCCTCGTACTGCTCGAACCACCGCCGCGCGACCTCGACGTCCGTGGTCGCCGGCGCCAGATGCACCGGCGGAGTCACCCCGTCGAGGGCCCTGGCCAGCACCTCCCGCCGGTCGGTCAGCGGGACGTCGACGAGCGCGGTGTCGGCCAGCGCCAGCAGGTCGAACGCCACGAACGACGCCGGGGTCCGCTCCGCGAGCGTGCGCACCCGGGAGGCCGCCGGATGGATCCGCTCGGTGAGCGCGTCGAAGTCCAGCCGCCCCTCCCGCGCGATCACGATCTCCCCGTCCAGCACGCACCGCTCGGGCACCCGCTCCAGCAACGCCTCCACCAGCTCGGGAAAGTACCTGGTCAGCGTCTTTCCGGTACGGCTGCCCAGTTCGACCTCGTCCCCGTCACGGAACACGATCGCCCGGAAGCCGTCCCACTTCGCCTCGTACTGCATGCCCGGCGGAATCGCCGCCACCGACTTGGCGAGCATCGGCTTCACGGGCGGCATCACCGGGAGATCCATGGTCCGATTCTGCGCCCGCCCCGCCCGGATCGCCCGGTATGCGTGCTTCAGGGGTTACGCCTACCGTGGCTCGCATGGGTGACGCGGTGGAACTGGAGGCGGGCGGCCGGAGCGTACGGCTGTCCAGTCCCGACAAGGTCTTCTTCCCGGAGCGCGGCTTCACCAAGCTGGACGTCGCCCGCTACTACCAGGCGGTCGCCCCCGGCATCCTGCGCGCCCTGCGCGACCGCCCCACCACCCTGGAGCGCTACCCCGACGGGGTGACCGGCGAGTCGTTCTTCCAGAAGCGGGCGCCGAAGAACATGCCCGACTGGATCCCGACCGCCCACATCACCTTCCCCAGCGGGCGCAGCGCCGACGAGATGTGCCCCACCGAGCAGGCGGCGGTGTTGTGGGCCGCCCAGTTCGGCACGCTCACCTTCCACCCCTGGCCGGTGCGCCGCGCCGACGTCGACCGCCCCGACGAACTCCGTATCGACCTCGACCCGCAGCCCGGCACCGACTACGACGACGCCGTCCGCGCCGCGCACGAACTGCGCGCCGTCCTCGACGAGTTCGGCGGCCTGCGCGGCTGGCCCAAGACCTCCGGGGGGCGCGGCCTGCACGTCTTCGTGCCGATCGAACCCCGCTGGACCTTCACCCAGGTGCGGCGCGCCGCCATCGCCGTCGGCCGCGAGATGGAGCGGCGGATGCCGGACCAGGTCACGATCAAGTGGTGGAAGGAGGAGCGGGGCGAGCGGATCTTCGTGGACTACAACCAGACGGCCCGCGACCGCACCATCGCCTCCGCCTACTCGGTACGGCCCCGCCCGTACGCCCCCGTCTCGGCGCCCCTGCGCTGGGAGGAGGTCGGCGAGGCGCACCCCCGCGACTTCGACATCGCGACCATGCCCGCCCGCTTCGCCGAACTCGGCGACGTCCACGCCGACATGGACGACCACGCCTTCTCCCTCGACGCCCTCCTCGACCTGGCCCGCCGCGACGAACACGAGCACGGTCTGGGCGACCTGCCGTATCCGCCGGAGTACCCGAAGATGCCGGGCGAACCGAAACGGGTCCAGCCGAGCCGGGCACGACGGGAGAAGGAGGCGTAGGAGGCCGAGGGTTCGGCCTTCCCTGGAGGGGTCCGGCGCCGTCTCCGTACGGGGTTCCGGCCCCCGCCACCCGGGCTCCGGCCCGCCTCCTCAAGGGGGCACGGCACCCTCCCCGCACAAGGGCTCCGGCCCCCGGACACCCGCGCTCCCGCCCCCGACCCGGTCGCTCCGCCCCCACACGCGAGAGCGCTCTCACCTCCCCCGACTCCCGGAGTTATCCTGATCCGCATCCACCGAGGAGGAGCCCCGACGTGACCGAGACCGCGCCGCGCCCCACCCTGGAGGCCGTGGCTGCCCGGGCCGGGGTCTCCAGGGCCACCGTGTCACGGGTCGTCAACGGCGGGGACGGTGTCCGGGAGCCGCTCGTGGAGCGGGTGCGGCGGGCCGTGGAGGAACTCGGGTACGTGCCCAACCAGGCCGCGCGCAGCCTGGTGACACGACGTCACGACGCCGTCGCCGTCGTCATCGCCGAACCGGAGACCCGGGTCTTCGCCGACCCCTTCTTCGCCCTCCAGCTGCGCGGCATCAGCAAGGAACTGACGGCCCACGACAACCAGCTGGTGCTGCTGCTCACCGAGGGCCGCGACGACCACGCCCGCGTCGCCCGCTACCTGGCCGGCGGCCATGTCGACGGCGCGCTGGTCTTCTCCCTGCACCTCGACGACCCGCTGCCCGGACTCATCCGGGGCGCCGGGATCCCGACCGTGTTCGGCGGCCGCCCGGGCTGGCACGACGGCGACGAGGGCGTGGTGTTCGTCGACAGCGACAACCGGGGCGGCGCCCGCGAGGCCGTCCGTCATCTCGCCGGCCTCGGCCGCACCCGTATCGCGCACATCACCGGCCCCCTCGACCAGACCTCCGCAGCGGACCGGCTCCAGGGGTTCCGGGACGTGCGGGGCGACGCCGACCCGCGCCTCGTCGTGGAGAGCGACTTCACGCCCGGCGGCGGCGAGCGCGCGATGCGGGAACTCCTCGCCCGCCGCCCCGACGTGGACGCCGTGTTCGCCGCCAACGACCTCGCCGCCTCCGGCGCCCTGCGGGTCCTGCGCGAACAGGGGCGGAGGGTGCCCGAGGACGTCGCCGTGGTCGGCTTCGACGACATGCTGCCCGTCGCCGAGGGCACCGACCCGCAGCTGACCACGGTCCGTCAGGACATCGAGGAGATGGGCCGGATCATGGCCCGCCTCCTGCTGCGCCGCCTCGACCCGAGCGGCACCGACGACCCCCCGGCCGGCGTCGTCCTGCCGACCACCCTGGTGCGCCGCGCCTCGGCCTGAACGCGCGGGGAGGCACGCATCCGCCGCGGCGGGACGCCCGTCCGCCTCAGGACGCCTCAGGACGCCTCAGGACTGCTGCGGCGCGCTCTTGATCACCGCGAAGCGCGCCCCGTACGGGTCGGCCAGCCGGGCCAGCCGGCCGACGCCCTTCACGTCCGCCGCCGGCATCCGGACCGTGCCGCCCAGCTCCTGCGCGCGGGCGACGAGCCCGTCCACGTCCGTGACCTCGAAGTACGGCAGCCAGTAGGCACCCGACCGCGCCTCGACCGGATCGTCGGCCAGCGGCACGATCCCGCCGAAGGCGGCGTCCTCGCCCAGGCCGGCGGGGTTGAGACAGGTGTAGGTGCCGCCGGGGAACGCCGCGGCGAACGTCTCCAGGCCCAGTGTCGCGTGGTAGAAGGCGGCCGCCGCCGCGATGTCCGGTGTGTACAGCTCGACCCAGCACAGCGAACCGGGATCGCCCGCCAGGTCCACCCCCTCGGTCCGCCCCGGCTGCCAGAGGCCGAACGGCACCGCGGCCTCGTCGGTGAGGATCGCCATCGTGCCCTCGCCCAGCACGTCCATCGGCGCGAACACCACCCCGCCGTGCGCCCGCTCGGCGGCCTGGGCCGTCGCGTCCGCGTCCGGCGTCCGGAAGTACACCGTCCACGCCGGCGGGCCCTGTTCGGACATGGTCTGCATACCCCCCGCCACGGTCTTCCCGTCCAGCTGGAAGAAGCCGTAGCCGCCGGCCTCGGGCCCCGCCGACGCGAACCGCCAGCCGAACAGGGCACCGTAGAAGGCGGCGGCGCCGTCGATGTCGGACGTGCCGACGTCGATCCAGTTCGGAGCGCCGTCGACGAAACGGGTGGTGAGCATCTTCGCCCTCCTCACAAGGGTCCCGTTGCCTGCACTGCCGAGTCTCGCATCGCCCACTGACAAGCGCCGCCGGAATGCGGCCACCGGCCCGGCCCGCCCCGCCGTCACCGTCGGTCACGGCCGATCTCCCACGGGTTCCGGCGCGTTCCGGCGCGTTCCGCGCGCCGCCGTGCGTACCGGCACCGCGGGAGGCCACCATCGGGGTGGCCGGAGGGCCCGCGGCGCCACGTATATGCGGCGTTGATCGAACGTTTTTCGCCGCACGGCACGATCCTCGCCATGTACACGGACACGATCCCCACTCCCGACCTCACCTGGCAGCGGGAGGCCCTGTGCGCGCAGACCGGGGCGGACTTCTTCTTCCCCGAGCCCGGCAGTTCGGTGCGGGAGGCGAAACTCATCTGCGGCATGTGCGAGATGCGCGCGGCCTGCCTCGACTACGCTCTCGCCCACGACGAGCGCTTCGGCGTCTGGGGCGGCCTCTCGGAGAAGGAACGGTTGCAGATACGACGTGCGCGCTGATGGCCGGCGCCGATCCGGCCCGGCGGAAATCCGGGCGACCGCGTCGCGGGGGTGCGGTTAGGATCCGGGGGCGCCACCGGACGTAGCGCAGAGGCAGTCGCGCCGGCTTGCCCAGCCGGATACGCCGGTTCGAATCCGGTCGTCCGGGCGCGACGGGGTCCCGTAGAGCAGAGGCAGACTCGCCGCCTTGTCAGGGCGGATACGCCGGTTCGAATCCGGTCGGGACCACGAGAACGGCGAGCACGGGGCGGGACGGATGGGCGAGGACACAACGGGGGCGGCGGCCGGCCCGCCGGTCACCGAGGACGACACGGGGACGGCGGTCCCCGGACCGGTGACCGAGGCGGAACTGGCCGCCTTCCACCAGATCGTGGGCAAGCTGCGGGCCCTGCCCGTCGACGATCCCGTACGGCTGCGCGCCGAGCAGGTCGCCGCGTCCTTCGCCCGCGACGGACGGCTCCGGCGGCGCAGGACGCGCGGCGCCGAGATGTCGGCCGCCGACGCCGCCGCGATGGCCGCGACCGCGACCGGCGCCGTGGACCGCCGGGAGGACGCACCCCTCGCGGACGCCGGGCACGGCGGCGTCTTCCACCGGCCCCGCACCTGCTACGTCTGCAAGTCCCCCTATCGACAGGTCGACACCTTCTATCACCGGCTCTGCCCGGACTGCGCCGCCGACAACACCGCCCGCCGCGCCCTCGCCACCGAGCTGAGCGGCCGCCGGGCCCTGCTCACCGGCGGCCGGGTGAAGATCGGCTTCCAGCTGGCGCTGATGATGCTGCGCGACGGCGCGGAACTCCTCGTCACCTCCCGCTTCCCGCACGACACCGTCCGCCGCTTCCGCGCCGCGCCGGGCAGCGAGAAGTGGCTGGACCGGCTCACCGTCCTCGCCGTCGACCTGCGCGACCCGCGCCAGGTGCTCGGCCTGTGCGAGGAACTCCGCGCCGAGGGCGAGCCCCTCGACATCCTCGTCAACAACGCCGCCCAGACCGTGCGCCGCCCCCCGCAGTCGTACGCCCTGCTGGCCGCCGGGGAGTACGACGCGCTGCCGGAGGGAGCGCGGCAGGCGCCGGGCTTCGCCCCGGTACGGATGCTGGCGAGCGGTGCCGGATCCCTGCCCGCGGTCCTCCGCGAGGCCGACGAGGCCGGTCTGCTGCCCGACCCCGCCCCGGAGAACTCCTGGTCGGCCCGGCTCGGGGCGCTCGACCCGGCCGAGGTCCTGGAGACCCAGCTCGTCAACGCCCTCGCGCCCGCGCTGCTCTGCGACCGGCTGCTGCCGCTGCTGCTCGCCTCTCCGCGTCCGCGCCGCTACGTCGTGAACGTGACCGCCGTCGAGGGCCGGTTCGCCGTACGCAACAAGATGCCGGGACACCCGCACACCAACATGGCGAAGGCCGCCCTCAACATGCTCACCCGCACCAGCGCCGCCGAACTCGCCGTCCAGGGCGTCCACATGTGCGCCGTCGACACCGGCTGGATCACCGACGAGAACCCGGCCCCGAAGAAGTCCCGCATGGCGGGCGCGGGCTTCCGCACCCCGCTCGACATCGTCGACGGAGCGGCCCGCGTCTACGACCCGATCGTGCGCGGCGAGGCCGGCGACCCGGTGTCGGGCGTGTTTCTCAAGGACTACCGGGAGGCCGAGTGGTGAGCGAGGAGCACGCGGAGGCCCGCTCCGGATCCGGGACCGAACCCGGGACCGAGCCGGAGACCGGGCCGGCGGGGTTCGCCGGAGTGCCGTCCGTCGTGCCCCGCCCGCTCGCCGACCTCGCGCCGCTGCTGGACTGGCTGCGCGCCGGGCGTCCGGCGGGGGAACGGCTGGACTTCGCCGCCGGTACGGCACTGCCCGACGGCCGTCTGGACCTGTGCAAGCAGGGCCTCGGAGCCCGGGGCGCCGCCCTGGTCGCCGAGGCCCTCGCCGACGGCCCCTCGCCGGTACGGCATCTGCTGCTGGGCACCGACGCGCTCGGCGACGACGGCGCCGCCGCCGTGGCCGGCACCGACGCGCCGGTCGAGACGCTCTACCTCGGCTGCAACGGCATCACCGCGGGCGGCGCCTGCCGGATCGCCGACCAGCTGCGCGCCTCGCCACAGGTCGTCACCGGTGTCTGGCTCAAGCGCAACCCGCTGGGCGGCGGCGGGGGCCGTGCGGCGGCCGAACTCGTCGAGTCCGTACGGACGCTGCGCACCCTCGACCTCGTCCAGACCGGTCTCGGCGCGGCCGGTGTCGCCGTGCTCGCCGACGCGCTGCTGGCCGCCGCCGGCCACGGGCGCCGTGTGGAGCGGCTGTTCGTCGGCGGCAACCCGCTGGGGGAGCGGGGCGCCGAGGCCCTCGCCGCGGTCGTCGAGGCGGGCGCGATCGACGAACTGTACGTCTCCGCCGCCCGGCTGGGCGACGTCGGCGCCCGCCGCCTCGCCGAGGCCCTGGACCGGGCCCCGTACGGACGGCTCACCCGGCTGTCCGTCGCCAGCAACGGCATCGGACCCCGGGCCGCCGCCCGGCTGGCCGCCACGGCCGCCACGGCCGGTGTCACCCTGCTGGATCTCGGCCGGGTCCGGGCCGCGGGCGTGCTGGGCGCGGCCGACAACCGGCTCGACCTGGCCGCCGCCGAGACCATCGGGCAGGCCCTGGCGGCCACCGAGCACCGCCTCACCCATCTGGTCCTGCGCCACACGGGCCTGCGCAGCCGTGAGGCCCACCGCCTCCTCGACCACGCGCCGCACGCCACCACGGCCACCCGCTTCGTCCTCGGCCAGGGCGTCGCCACCAGCATCAAACGCCGGCTGACCGCGCTCAGCGCCCACCTGCCGCCCCCGGCGGTACCGGCCGACGTCGCCGCCGTCCGCAGCGTGCACCGCACGGCCCCGGCGCAGGACACGGACTGAAGGGCCCGCGCCGAAGCCCCGGCGCCGAAGCCCCGGTAGCCGTCGCCGGCCTCAGCGCCGTATCCCGGTGAACACCTCGATCCAGAACCGCTCCTGCTGCTGCGACGCCCCCACCAGATACGTCGCCCGCAGCTTCGCCGGCAGATGGGCCACCAGGCGTGCCACCACCGCGCGGTGCTTGCGCAGCTGGGACAGCTCGGCGTTGGCGAGGATCTGGTGGACGACATCGCTGTCGTCGCCGCCCTCGGCGGAGTGCTCGGCGGCCCGGCGCAGCCGCGCCTCCCACTGGTCCGCGGCACGGGCCAGTTCCCGCAGCCCCGTCACCGGGCGGCCCCGGAGACGGTCGATCAGGGCGCCGAGCGGCACGGGCGCGTACTCGCCGTCGCCGAGATAGACCAGGCCCATCTCCAGCGGGAGCCCGCGCCGGTGCAGCTTGATCAGCCGCTCCAGCGTCCGCTTGGTGATCCAGGCCCGGCCCTCCTCGTCGATGTCGTGCTTCCACCACTCCAGCACCGTCTCGGCGTCCGACCCGTACCGGGCCAGCAGCCACTCGTTGGCCGGGATGTCCTCGGGCGCCACCTCCAGCGAGGCCGTGAAACGGGTCGCCTGCGCGATGTTGTTCCGCGACACCAGCAGCTTGCGGCCCAGGTGGTACGGCGGATTCTGCACGGCGACCTGGGCCCGCAGGTTCTCGATCCGCCGCCCGGCCAGCGACCACTCCTGGGTGATCTCCATCAGCTTGGCGAACGCGGCCTTGTCCTTGGGCCGGTTGTACTCGTCCCACACGACGGCCTTGGGCTCCGGGCCGGTGAACTTCGAGGCCAGGAGGTTGTCCAGGGTGCCGTCCGGCGAGGGCACCGGCGCGCACAGGTCCTCGACGTTGGTCACCGGCAGGGAGAAGTACAGCGCGTCCCGGCCGAGCCCCTCCCGGACCGTCTCCCGCACCAGCTCCGTCTTGCCGCAGCCGGGCGGCCCCTGAAGCAGCACCGTCCAGCGGTTGCGCAGCGCCGCCTTCACCACCTGCCGCACGGGGTCCGGGACGGTCGGCGGATTGGCCGCGCCCACCGCCGCGGCGATCCGGTCGAGGATCTCGGCCGTGCGGTTCGGCCCGGGCCTTCCGTCCGGGCCCGGCTCGGCCAGCCGCAGCCGCTCGCCGTCGATCAGCGGCAGGCCCCAGCGCAGCGGGAACCCCTCCCGCGCGTTGGCCAGGATGTGGTCGAGGGTGCGCGGGGAGAGCAGCTCGCGCACCGCCGACGGGAGCGACGCCCACAGGGCGAACACCGGGCCCAGGTCCCACGGCCGGTACGTGGCCGCGAGGTGCCGCCGCCAGGAGGTGTCGTTCGCCGTGATCCGCAGCGTGACCATGCGGTCCAGCAGCGCGAGATCGCCGCGCCGGGCGGAGGTCTCCGCCGACGACTCGTTGTCGGTGAGGAAGACGCCGACACAGCCCAGTGCGCGCAGATTGTGCTCCCCGAGCGTCCAGTCGCAGGCGATCTGCATCAGCTGCGACTGGATGGTGTCGCCCGCCTGGAGCGAGTCGTCGATGAGCAGCACGAACGGCCGCCCGGGCTTCAGCTGGCCCATCACCAGCTGCCGCAGCACCAGTTCACCGGAGCGCGGGTCCCGCACGGGCGCGTTGACCAGCAGGTCGTCCGGCGTCAGATTGGCCGCGGGCACGTACACCAGGGCGGTGTCCGGGTGGGCGCGCCCGATGTGCGAGAAGAACGTCGCCGTCTTGCCGATGCCGTGCTCGCCGAAGACCTGGCCGGTCTGCCCCATGTCGATCATCGCGTCGATGAAGGACTCCAGGCGTGAGGCGGGCGACTGCCGTGCGTCGGTGGGCATGTGCCGCGATTCCGTGGTCATCTACCGCGATCCTGTGGTCACGCGATGGCAGGCCATCGCCGGGGTGTGGGTCTCGGGCCAGTCGCTGCCGCCCTCGGTGATCAGCCAGATCCAGCGGTCGGGCTCCCTCGGGGTGATCGGCGGCGCGTACCCGTCGGTGAGGACGATCACCGCGTCCGGACGTACGTCGAAGCGGCGGCCGTTCACCTCCGTGCGGCCCTCCACGTGGTCGGCGACCGCCTGGAAGCTCGTGCCGCCGCCGCCGTACACGCGCTCGCCCGGTCCGAAGGGCATCACCACGGCGTCGAAGGACAGCCAGTGCGCCTCCACCCCGTCGATCCGGCCGACCAGCTCGGTGAGCCAGCCCACCACGTGGTCCGGCATCGAGCCCGAGGTGTCGTAGGCGATCACCAGGACCTTCTCGCGCACCGGGCCGCGCCGCGCCAGCATCGGGTCCTGGCCGAGGGCCGCGAGCAGCGCGCCCCGCTTCTTGGGGTACACCAGCCGCTCGCCGTCGCGCAGCTTCGAGCCGAGCACGTCGACCAGCCAGCGCTGCCACCAGTCGACCGTCCGGGTGCGCGGGGTCTCGCCGCGCAGCATGCCGGCCCCGAGCCGGCCCCAGAGCCGGGCGGCCCGCGGCGAGTCGCCCTCGGTGCGGCCCATCAGGTCGAGCAGCTCACGCTCCGCCCCGGTGTGTCCCCGGCGGGCCGCCAGCAGGGAGTTGAGCAGCGCCGAGGACGTCACCGCGTCGACGGTCTCCTGGTCGGCGGGGACCCCGCCGTCCGCCAGGTGCAGGCACAGCCGTGGCTCCGGGACCGGCGGGTGCCGCATCCGCTTCAGCTCGCCGTACACCCGCAGATCCGTCTCGGTGAACGCCTGGTGGGCCACCGGCTCCAGCCCATGGGCCGTCAGATCCTCGACGTAGGCGTCGTAGACCCGCCGCGGGTCGACGCCCGTCGGCCTGCCGTTCAGCAGGGGCAGGCTCTCGCGGCCGAGCCTGACCAGCGCCACATGGTTGATGGACACCTCGGCGGCCAGTTCGAACACCGGGTCCTCGCGCAGTTCCGGGGCGGCCAGCAGATGCCGGTGAACGAGATGGCGGGCCTCGTGGAACAGGACGAACTTGACGCCCTCCAGGCCGAGTCCGACGAAGAACGCCGGGTTGTAGAGCAGCAGGCAGCTGCCGTCGCCCGAGGCCACCACGGCCGCCGTGTCCACCGCCGTGGTCGGGATCTGGTGGTGGCACTTGGCGTACAGCCAGGACGCCACCGCGGACTCGGTCAGTCCGAAGTCCAGCAGCGCGGCCTCCTTCAGCCGCCGCGCCTCCTCGACGACCTCCGGATCCGCCGGACGGTACGCTTCCAGCGCTCTGCGGTCGGCGAGGTCCACCACCGCAAGACGCCGCCGCTCCGGCTCCCCGTACGCCATGTCCCGCCCCCCCGTGCCCCATTTGCCGTGCTTACCCCGTGGCTCATTGGTACCAGGCCCCACCGACAACGGGCCAAGGCATTACGCTCGGCGGCAAGGGCGGGGCCGTAGCGCAGAGGCAGGCGCACCGGTCTCCAAAACCAGAGCACGCTGGTTCGAATCCAGCCGCCCCGCCCCCTCGCCCCGCCCCGCCGTCGCCCCCGGGCGCTCAGGCGATCGCGCCGGCCGTCCGCACCAGCTCCGGGGCCGTCCCGTGGAACGTCCCGGCGATCTGGGCCAGCACCGCCCACGCCTCCTCGCGGTCGCCCAGGTGGTCCTGGACCAGGGGGCGCAGGGCGTCCTCGGCGTCGCGGACCCGGGTCGGGAACATCAGACGGCCCAGGGCCAGGACCTCGAGGACGTGTGCGGCCGGGCCGTGGTCCCTCGCGTAGTCCGCCGGGCCGGCGAGCACGCCCGCCTGCCGAACCCGGTGCGTGAACTTGGGGTGCGAACCGAACCGCGCGCGCAGCGCGGGCGGGCAGTCCGGCCGTACGGACAGCACCCAGCGGGTGTAGCCGGGCAGCGGGTGCTCGGCGTCCGCCGCCGCGACCGCCGCCCAGTCGTCCCGGGTCAGCACCATGGATCCGGCCTCGCGGGCGGCGGGCATGGTGGCGGCGGCCCGCAGGGCGCCGACCAGGCCGAGGCGGACATAGCTCTCCGGGATCGCGGGCTCCCCGCCCGGCAGCCGTCCGGGGCCCACCGGCACCGGTTCCGTACGGCCGGGACCGAAGGGCACCCCGCGGGCGACTGCGCGCCGCAGGCCGGCGTCCGTGTCGAGGTGGTGCCAGACCACGGCGTTGAGCGCGGGGTCGTCCTGCTCCAGCACCCACAGCACCACGGAGACGGGGACGCGCTGCCGCCAGGTCCATACGCTTTCGAGCCGGAGGCGGGCCGCCTCGGGGCTCTGGGGCGCAGGCAGGCCCGCGCGCGCCCGGATCCGGGCGGCGGTGTCCTCGTCGGTCAGACCGAGCAGGAAGCCGAGGGCCTGCTGGACCGTGTCACTGTGGCGCATGGCGGCATGATGCCGCAGACGGCGAACGGCCCGCACCGGGAAATCGGTCCCCTGTGCGAGCCGTGCATGCAGTGCCTCGGCGGGCCGTGCGCGCTCTCGCGGAGCGGGTACGCGCGCGTGGCCGACCGGTCGGCCACGCGCGTGGGCCGCTGCGACTGGGCCGCCCGCGACTGGGCCGCCCGCGCGGGTGCGGGCTCCGCGCGGGCGCGCCGGGCGTGCGTCCGGTCAGCCCGCGGCGCGGGCCGCCATCCGCGCCTTGCGCGCGGCCAGCTTCTCGTCGAACTTGGACGCCTCCGAGTCGAGGCCGCCCATGTACAGGCCGATCTCGTCCTGCGCCTTCTGGCCCTCGGGTCCGAGGCCGTCGATCTCCATGACCTTCAGGAAGCGGAGCACGGGCTGGATGACGTCGTCGTGGTGGATGCGCAGGTTGTAGACCTCGCCGATCGCCATCTGCGCGGCGAACCGCTCGAAGCCGGGCATGCCGTGGCCGGGCATGCGGAAGTTGACGAGGACGTCCCGCACGGCCTGCATGGTGAGGTCGGGGGCCAGCTCGAACGCGGCCTTCAGCAGGTTGCGGTAGAAGACCATGTGCAGGTTCTCGTCGGTCGCGATGCGCGCCAGCATGCGGTCGCAGACCGGGTCGCCGGACTGGTGACCGGTGTTGCGGTGCGAGACGCGGGTGGCCAGCTCCTGGAAGGCGACGTAGGCGACCGAGTGCAGCATCGAGTGCCGGTTGTCCGACTCGAAGCCCTCGCTCATGTGCTGCATGCGGAACGCTTCCAGCTTGTCCGGGTCCACCGCGCGCGAGGCGAGCAGGTAGTCGCGCATCACGATGCCGTGCCGGCCCTCCTCCGCGGTCCAGCGGTGCACCCAGGTGCCCCAGGCGCCGTCGCGGCCGAAGAGCGAGGCGATCTCGTGGTGGTAGCTGGGCAGGTTGTCCTCGGTGAGGAGGTTCACCACGAGCGCGATGCGGCCGATCTCGGTGACCTTCGACTGCTCCTTGTCCCAGGCCTCGCCGTCCTCGAAGAAGCCCGGGAAGTTGCGGCCGTCGCTCCACGGGACGTACTCGTGCGGCATCCAGTCCTTGGTGACCTTCAGATGCCGGTTGAGCTCCTTCTCGACCACTTCCTCCAGTGCGTACAGCAGCTTGGCGTCGGTCCAGACGGCGGGGCTGCCGAGGTGAGGGGAGGTGATCGTCACGGGGTACTCCAGGGGGACGCGAAACGGAGTCGAACACTCCGGCGGGCGGACGCCGGAACTTACGGGATCGTAGGCTACGAACCCGTAGGTTACGAAGCCGTAGGTTAAGTTCGCCGTAAAGTCCGCTGATCAACCAGGTTCCGCCGGGAAAATCCGGGCATGCGAAAGCGCCCCGGGAACCGCTGGTCCCAGGGCCGTAAAGGTGATCGATTCACCCATTCAGGCGTACAGCTCCCGCAGTCGCACCGAGAGACATGTCACACAGCCTTCGAGCTTCTCGAACTCGCCGATGTCCACCACGACCGGGTCGTGACCGAGGTCGGCGAGCAGCTCCGCGGTCTTCGGCGCGCTCGCCGCGATGAGCAGCTTCGGGCCGCCGAGCAGCACCACGTGCGCGCCGGCCTCCTCGGGCACCGACAGGAAGGTCGGGAACAGCGACGGCCGGTCCACGTGCGGGATGTGCCCGATCACGGTGCCGTCGGGCAGCGCCGTGACCGCCGACTTCAGGTGCAGCACCTTGCTCACCGGTACGGCGACCACCCGCGCGCCCAGCGGCTCGAAGGCGGCCCGCAGCTGCTGCACGCCGGCCGCGTTGGTGCGCCCGCCCCGGCCCACGTAGATCGTGTCGCCGACCTTCAGCACATCGCCGCCGTCGAGCGTGCCCGGCTCCCAGATCCAGTTCACCGAGCAGCCCAGGCGCGCCACGGCCTCCTCGACCCCGGCCACCTCGTCGCGCCGGGACTCCGCGCCGGAGCGCGCGATCAGCGCGACGTTCTTGTACATCACCACCGTGTCCTCGACGAACACGGAGTCCGGACAGTCGTCGGCCGGGTCGACCTCGACGGTCTCCCAGCCGTGCGCCCGCAGCGCCTCGGCGTACGCCTCCCACTGCTCCAGGGCGAGTTCCACGTCGACCTTCTCCCGCTCGACGTGCGTCACCAGGCCCTCGGCGAGGCGCGGGCTGGGGCGACGGATCAGGGCCTTCTTGCTGGGCACGTCCAGGTCTCCGAATCGGCGGGGGCGCAGGGCCTGCCCGGCGGATCGCGCCGCGGACGGCCCTGCCGGCGCCTTCGGTCGTGGCACCGGTCAGCCATCATGCAGCCCCGGTCCACCGGGACAAAACCCCTGGCGCCGTGCTGTGCCTCTCCTGAGACCCGCGGCCCTACGCCGGGTCCATCACCTCCTGTGCCGTCGTCTCCCGCAGTTCCCCGTCCAGCAGCAGCCAGCGGGTGACGCCGATCGACTCCAGGAACGCCAGGTCGTGACTGGCCACGACCAGCGCCCCCTCGTACGACTCCAGGGCCGTGGTGAGCTGGCGCACGCTCGCCATGTCCAGGTTGTTCGTCGGCTCGTCCAGCATCAGCAGCTGCGGGGCCGGCTCGGCCAGCATCAGCGCCGCCAGCGTCGCCCGGAAGCGCTCACCGCCGGACAGGGTGCCCGCCTTCTGGTCCGCGCGGGCGCCCCGGAACAGGAAGCGGGCCAGCCGTGCCCGGATCCGGTTGCGCGTGGCGTCCGGCGCGAACCGCGCCACGTTCTCGGCCACGGTCAGCCCGTCGTCCAGGACGTCGAGCCGCTGCGGCAGGAAACGCAGCGGCACGTGCGCGTGCGCCTCGCCCGCCACCGGCGCCAGCTCCCCGGCGATCGTGCGCAGCAGCGTCGTCTTGCCCGCGCCGTTGCGCCCCACCAGGGCCACCCGCTCGGGACCGTGCAGCTCGAAACCGCCCGCCACGCGCGCGCCGTGGGCGAGTTCCAGGTCCATCAGGGTGAGGACCCCCCGGCCGGGCGGGACGGCCGTGTACGGCAGGTCGACGCGGATCTCGTCGTCGTCCCGGACGGCCTCGACCGCCTCGTCGAGCCGCTCCTTGGCCTCGGCCAGCCGTTCCTCGTGCAGGATGCGGTGCTTGCCCGCGGACTCCTGTGCCGCGCGCCTGCGCGCCCCCATGACGATCTTCGGTTCGCGCTTCTGGTCCCACATCTTCTGCCCGTACCGCTTGCGGCGGGCGAGCTTGACCCGGGCGTCGGTCAGTTCGCGCTTCTGCTTGCGCAGGTCGGCCTCGGCGACCCGCACCATGCGTTCGGCGGCCTCCTGCTCGGTGGCGAGGGCCTCCTCGTAGGCGGAGAAGTTCCCGCCGTACCAGGTGATCTCCCCGGAGTGCAGGTCCGCGATCTGGTCGACCAGGTCGAGGAGCTCCCGGTCGTGGCTGACGACGATCAGCACGCCGGGCCAGGACGCGACGGCCGCGTGCAGCCGCCGGCGGGCGTACAGGTCGAGGTTGTTGGTGGGCTCGTCGAGCAGCAGGACGTCCGGGCGGCGCAGCAGCAGCGCGGCCAGCCGCAGCAGGACCGATTCGCCGCCCGACACCTCGCCGATGGTGCGGTCGAGGCCGATGTGGCCGAGCCCCAGCTCGCCGAGGGTGGCCAGGGCGCGCTCCTCGACGTCCCAGTCGTCGCCGAGGGTCTCGAAGTGCTCCTCGGAGGCGTCGCCCGCCTCGATGGCGTGCAGCGCGGCCCGCCGGGCGGCGATACCGAGGGCCTCGTCGACCTTGAGCGCCGTGTCGAGCGTGACGTTCTGCGGGAGGTGGCCGACCTCGCCGGCGACCCGTACCGACCCGTCGGACGGGGTGAGCCGTCCGGCGATCAGTTTGAGCAGGGTCGACTTGCCGGAGCCGTTGACGCCGACCAGTCCGGTGCGGCCGGAGCCGAAGGCGGCGTCGAGGCCCTCGAAGACGGGGGTGCCGTCGGGCCAGGAGAAGGCGAGTGAGGAACAGGTGATGGAATGACTCAAAACGGGCCTCGCGGTGGTGTGTGCGGTCAGGGGCAGCACGTGTCGAGACACCGGAGGGCGGTGACCACCGCGGGAGCGGGGGCGTGGGAGCGGGAAGCGCGGGGGCATGCCAAAAGCCCTGTTGCGCAAGGACGGCTCGAACGCCGAGGTCGCACGCAGCGTCCACACGTGTGCACGTGTGGCGTGGTGTCTCAGGACCTCAGACGAGCAACGTCCTTCTCCAATCGGCGGCAACAGGACCGTTTCAGACGGTAGAAGGGGCCGGGGGCGGTGTCAAAGGATTAATCGCGCCGCCCGCGTCGGCGGATCAGCAGGCGTCCCGCATCAGCTCCGCCAGGTCGTGGTCGAGGTCGAGCTGGAGGTGCTCGAGGCCGGCCGGCACCAGCTCGCTCGTGGCCCGCAGGAAGCGCCGGATCTCCGCCGAGTGCACATGGATCACGGCGGTTCCCTCGGGGGCGTGGAACTCCAGCACCGTGCGGTCGTACCCGTACGGGCGCACGCGGACGTCGCCGTGGCCCTCGGCGTCGTCCAGGCCCGCGGCGAGCAGCTCGCGGGCGAAGGTCCAGCAGACCTCCACGCCCTCCAGGGTGGCCGGTGCCGGGAAGGTCATCCGGACGGCGAAGGGGTCGCTGCGGTCGTAGTGCAGCGTGGCGGGGATGCTCGGCATCCGAGGTGCGGCGGCGACCAGGCGGGCCTCTACGGGCTGCTCGATGACGGTGGACAACGCCTTGCTCCCTTGCGACGACGACGTGACGGGTGCCGGTCGGATGGGGCCGGACACTGGAAGAGACGCTGGAACCGGCCGATCCGTGCACACGGATTCCGAGTGACCTCGGTCACCGCGTTTCATGCACACGAGTGATGTGAGTCATCTCCCGTGCCTGGTAAGACGGTTGGGGCGGCAGAGGTCCTCTGGACGTCACCGAAACCGTCGGCTAGAGGTTGTCCCGTATGGGGTGTGAGTTATCCAGTGAGGGCCAGGTTGTGGAG
>NZ_BMSA01000027.1 GCF_014648915.1 Streptomyces phaeofaciens
ATCCCGCACGGCCTGATCTTCGAGCGGTTCCTCAACCCCGAGCGCGTCTCCATGCCGGATGTCGACATCGACTTCGACGAGCGCAGGCGCGTCGAGGTGATCCGCTACGTGACGGAGAAGTACGGCGCCGACAAGGTCGCCATGATCGGCACCTACGGCAAGATCAAGGCGAAGAACGCCATCAAGGACTCCGCGCGCGTGCTGGGCTACCCGTACGCGATGGGCGACCGCCTCACCAAGGCCATGCCCGCCGACGTCCTGGGCAAGGGCATCGACCTCAACGGCATCACCGACCCCTCGCACCCGCGCTACAGCGAGGCGGGCGAGATCCGCTCGATGTACGAGAACGAGCCGGACGTCAAGAAGGTCATCGACACCGCCAAGGGCGTCGAGGGCCTGGTCCGGCAGATGGGCGTGCACGCGGCCGGCGTGATCATGTCCAGCGAGCCCATCGTCGACCACGCCCCCATCTGGGTGCGGCACACCGACGGCGTGACCATCACGCAGTGGGACTACCCGCAGTGCGAGTCGCTCGGCCTGCTGAAGATGGACTTCCTCGGCCTGCGCAACCTGACGATCATGGACGACGCCGTCAAGATGGTGAAGTCCAACAAGGGCATCGATCTCGACCTGCTGGCCCTGCCGCTCGACGACCCGACGACCTTCGAACTGCTCCAGCGCGGTGAGACCCTCGGCGTCTTCCAGTTCGACGGCGGCCCCATGCGTTCGCTGCTGCGCCTGATGAAGCCCGACAACTTCGAGGACATCTCCGCCGTCTCCGCGCTCTACCGTCCGGGCCCGATGGGCATGGACTCGCACACCAACTACGCGCTCCGCAAGAACAAGCTCCAGGAGATCACCCCGATCCACAAGGAGCTGGAGGAGCCCCTGGAAGAGGTCCTGGCCGTCACCTACGGCCTGATCGTCTACCAGGAGCAGGTGCAGAAGGCCGCCCAGATCATCGCCGGGTACTCGCTCGGCGAGGCCGACATCCTGCGCCGCGTGATGGGCAAGAAGAAGCCCGACGAGCTGGCGAAGAACTTCACCATCTTCCAGGCCGGCGCGAAGAAGAACGGCTACAGCGACGAGGCGATCCAGGCCCTGTGGGACGTGCTGGTCCCGTTCGCCGGCTACGCCTTCAACAAGGCGCACTCCGCCGCGTACGGCCTGGTCTCGTACTGGACCGCCTACCTGAAGGCGAACCACCCCGCCGAGTACATGGCCGGGCTGCTCACCTCGGTCAAGGACGACAAGGACAAGTCGGCCGTCTACCTCAACGAGTGCCGGCGCATGGGCATCAAGGTGCTCCCGCCGAACGTCAACGAGTCGGTGCACAACTTCGCCGCGCAGGGCGACGACGTGATCCTCTTCGGCCTCGAAGCCGTGCGCAACGTCGGCACGAACGTGGTCGAGTCGATCATCAGGAGCCGCAAGGCCAAGGGCAAGTACGGCTCCTTCCCCGACTACCTCGACAAGGTCGAGGCGGTCGCGTGCAACAAGCGCACCACGGAGTCGCTGATCAAGGCGGGCGCGTTCGACACCCTGGGGCACACCCGCAAGGGCCTCACCGCGCAGTTCGAGCCGATGATCGACAACGTGGTGGCGGTCAAGCGCAAGGAGGCCGAGGGCCAGTTCGACCTCTTCGGCGGCATGGGCGAGGAGGAGACGAGCGAGCCCGGCTTCGGACTCGACGTCGTCTTCACCGACGACGAGTGGGACAAGACCTATCTGCTCGCGCAGGAGCGCGAGATGCTCGGTCTGTACGTCTCCGACCACCCGCTCTTCGGCCTGGAGCACGTGCTGTCGGACAAGGCGGACGCGGGCATCGCCCAGCTCACCGGAGGTGAGCACGCGGACGGCGCGGTCGTCACCATCGGCGGCATCATCTCCGGTCTCCAGCGCAAGATGACCAAGCAGGGCAACGCCTGGGCGATCGCCACGGTCGAGGACCTCGCGGGTTCCATCGAGTGCATGTTCTTCCCGGCGACCTACCAGCTCGTCTCGACCCAACTCGTCGAGGACGCCGTCGTCTTCGTCAAGGGCCGTCTGGACAAGCGGGAGGACGTGCCGCGGCTCGTCGCGATGGAGCTCCAGGTCCCGGACCTGTCGAACGCGGGCACCAACGCACCCGTGATCCTCACCATCCCGGCCACCCGGGTCACCCCGCCGATGGTCAGCCGCCTCAACGAGATCCTCACCCACCACAAGGGCGACAGCGAGGTCCGGATCAAGCTCCAGGGCCCGACCAGGACGACCGTGCTGCGCCTGGACCGGCACCGGGTCAAGCCCGACCCGGCGCTGTTCGGTGATCTGAAGGTGCTGCTCGGCCCGTCCTGCCTGGCGGGCTGAGGCCGAAACGACCACGAGGGGCGCGTCCGGAACCGGACGCGCCCCTCGGTGTGTCCGGGCTGCAACAGCCCGTCACGCAGATGTCAGTTGTGTCCGAAGCGCTTCTGCCGGCCCTTGCGGGCGACGTCCGCAGGTGTCACCTGGGAGATGCGCTGCTCGGCCTGTTCCTGCATCGAGGACTGCTGGGCCTGCTGCTGACCACGCTCGGACTGCGGCTGTTTGCGATCCTGCTTCTTGTTCTTGGCCACGGTGATCTGCCTCCTGTGGGGGATGTAGGGGCCAGGGCCGCGACCAGATTCACATACCCTGACTCAAGGCGCATTTCGGATAATTACCGTCCGTGACAGGGGTTGTCGCAGCGCGTCGGATCGAAACGCCACGCCGAAGATCGAGTTCCGGCCGTTAACCTCCGCGCGGTCGGGCAGACTCGAAGGAAGCCCGAAGCAAACCTCCCGGGAAGAGGGTGAGTCGTGTGGACCGCTGCATCGTCCTGGTGGACGCCGGGTATCTGCTGGGGGCCGCCGCGAGTCTCCTCGCCGGAGAACCCTCGCGATCCCGGATCACCGTCGACCACGCCGCCCTCGTCCAGGGGCTGCGCGAACAGGCCGAGTCCGACACCGAGCGGCCGCTGCTGCGCATCTACTGGTTCGACGGCGCCCCCGACCGCGTCCCCCAGCCCGAGCACCGCAGGCTGCGCGTGATGCCCCGGGTCACCGTCCGCCTGGGCGCCCTGACCCGCAGCGACGGCCGCTGGGCGCAGAAGGGCGTGGACGCCGCCATGCACGCCGAGCTGACCGAGCTGGCCCGCAACCGCGCCTGCTCCGACGTCGTCCTCGTCACCGGCGACGGCGATCTGCTGCCCGGCATGATGGCCGCCAAGGAGCACGGCGTCGCCGTCCACCTGTGGGCCGTCCAGGCCGCCGACGGCGACTACAACCAGTCCGAGGACCTCGTCGCCGAGGCCGACGAACGCCGGGTCCTGGACCGCACCTGGATCACCAAGGCCGTCCGCGCGAAGGAACTCGGCGGCGTGTGCGCGCCGCCGCCCGTGCCCCGGCCCGAGATCGCCGCGATCCTCTCCGCGCCACTGCCCGACACCGGCCTCGCCGCGGCGGCCGACCGGGCGCCCGAGGAGGGCGAGCACACCGGCGCGGCGCCCGGCTCCGAGAACGGCGCTCCGGAGCGTATCCCCGCATCCAAGGGCGTACCGACCCCGAAGGACCTGGCCGCCCTGCGCGCGCCCGGCGCCCACCCGGACCGGCATCCGGCCAGCGCGACCCTGCGCTGGTCCTCCGACAAGGGCTGGGTCGACCGCCCCGGCACCGTCACCGAACCGCCCGAGGTCTCCTCGATGCCGACGCTGGCCCAGCTCACCACGGCCGAGCAGCGCTGGGCCGACCGCGAGGAGGACATCACCACCGTCGGCGGCGACCCCTACGAGGTGGGGCAGGTGTTCGCCCGGCGCTGGATGGAGCGCCTCGGCGACCAGGGCCACTTCCAGAAGCTGTCGGGCATGTACCCGCGCATCCCGCACCGCATCGACGGCGAGCTGCTGCGCTACGCCGCCCGCTTCGGACTGCTCGCCCACAAGGACGACCAGATCGACGAGCACGACCGCTACGCCATCCGGGCGGGCTTCTGGCGGGAGATCGACGTACGGACCGCCGCCGAGCACGCGTCCCCCGCGGACTGAAACCCGGCGCGCGGGCCGACCCGACGGCGAGCGGACCTCCCCGACCCCGTAGGCTCGTCCCTTGTGAGTACGCGCGCGGCATCGGCAATCCGGCACACGGACGAGGTCGTGTGTGCCGTGCGCGGGCTGACCAAGACCTATCCGGCGGTCCGCGGCCGCCGGGGCACCCCCGCGACCCCCGAGGTACGGGCCACCGACGACGTACGGCTGGACATCGGGCGCGGTGAGATCTTCGGGCTGCTCGGACCGAACGGGGCCGGCAAGTCCACCCTCGTCCGCCAGCTGACCGGGCTGATGCGGCCCGACACGGGCAGCGTCGAGATCCTCGGGCACGACATCGTGCGCCACCCCGAGCGGGCCGCCCGGATCCTCGCCTACCTCGGGCAGGAGTCCAGCGCCCTCGACGAACTCACCGTCTCCCTCGCCGCCGAGACCACCGGACGGCTGCGCGGCCTCGACGTCCGCCGGGCGCGCCAGGAGCGGGACGCCGTCCTCGACGAGCTGGGCCTCACCCCGCTCGCCGGACGCCCGCTGCGCAAGCTGTCCGGCGGACAGCGGCGGCTGGCGTGCTTCGCGACCGTGCTGGTCGGCGAGCGGCCGCTGCTGGTGCTGGACGAGCCGACGACCGGGATGGACCCGGTGGCGCGGCGCGCCGTGTGGAGCGCCGTGGACCGCCGGCGGGCGGAGCGCGGCACGACCGTCCTGCTCGTCACCCACAACGTCATCGAGGCCGAGACCGTCCTCGACCGGGTCGCGGTCCTCGACCAGGGCCGGGTCATCGCCTGCGACACGCCCGCCGGGCTCAAGGAGCAGGTGGCCGGCGAGGTGCGGGTCGAGCTGGTGTGGCGGGAGCGGGCACCGCTGGACGTGCCCGAGGTCGCCGTGCTGCGCGAGCGGGCCGTGGAGTCGGGGCGCCGCTGGACGCTGCGGCTGGCCCCCGACGAGGCCCGCGCGATCGTCGCCACCGTCACCGGAGGCGCGGCCTTCGCCGCCCTCGACGACTTCACCCTGGCCACACCGAGCCTGGAGGACGTCTACCTGGCGCTGGGCGGGGCGGGACAGGGGCTGGTGCGGGCGTGAGCGCGAGGGTCTTCGTCTCCGTATGGGATGGCATGAGAGCCGTAGGGAAGAGGAGCAGCGCCACGTGAGTGTCGTACCCGCCGAGGTTCTGCCGGGCAGTGCCCGGGCCGTCGCACGGCCCGTGCGGGCCGCCGCCGAGCTGGCGCCCCGCGCACGGCTGTGGCCGTCGCTGGTGGCCGTGTACCGCGCGCAGCTGTCCCGGGCGCGAGTGGCGCGGATCCCGCTGCTGTTCGTGGCGACCTTCCAGTCGGTCGGCATCCTGATCATGATGCGGGGCGTCGTGGACGGCGGCCGCGAGGCGGAGGCCGTGGTGGCCGGGTCGGCGGTGCTGGTCGTCGCCTTCGTCGCGCTGAACCTGCTCGCGCAGTACTTCGGGCAGCTGCGGGCCAGCGGAGGGCTGGACCACTACGCGACGCTGCCGGTGCCGCCCGCCGCCGTCGTGCTGGGCGCGGCCGGGGCGTACGCCTCCTTCACCGTGCCGGGGACGCTGGTGACCGCGGTCTTCGGGTGTGTGCTGTTCGGGCTGCCGCTGACCCACCTGTGGGTGCTCGCGGCCGTGATCCCGCTGGCGGGCGCCGCGCTGTCCGGGCTCGGGGCGGCCTTCGGGCTGCTCGCGCCCCGGCCGGAGCTGGCCACCGTGCTCGGGCAGCTCGGCATGTCGGCGGCGCTGCTGCTGGGTGTGCTGCCGCCGGACCGGATGCCGGAGGCGGTGCGGTTCTCCCGGGACCTGCTGCCGTCGACGTACGGCGTCGAGGCGTTCGCGCGGACCTTCGGACCGAACCCCGACTGGGCCTACGTCCTCGGTGACCTCGCGGTCTGCGCGGGCGTCGGCGTCGTCTCGCTGGCCGTCGCCACCTGGGCGTACCGGCGGGCCGCCGTCCGGTGACGCGTCGCACGGGTACGCCTGGCACGATGTCAGGGTGACCGCACCGCTGACTCCACCCCCGCCGCCGCACGAACCCTCCCCGCAGCACGCCTGGCCGCCGCCTGGCGGGTACGCGGGCGTGGACGCCGTGCCCCATGTCGCCTCGTACGGACAGGACGGGCCCGGGATGAAGACCGAACTGCGGGAAGCGGCCGTGATCACCGTGGCCGTCGCGCTGTCCGGCGCGCTGCTCGGGGTGCTCTGGCAGTGGCTGGCGCCGAAGGTGCCGCTCGTCGGTGACGTGGTGAACGGCGGCTGGGTGGTCTACCTCAAGGACACCGAGGGCGAGCAGGCCGTCGGGGTGGACGGGACGTTCACGCTGCTGGCGTTGGCCTTCGGCGCGGTGACCGCGGCCGCGGTGTTCGTGTGGCGGCGGCGCGGGGGCGTGCCGCTGGTGGTGGCGCTGACCGTCGGCGGGCTGCTCGGCTCGCTGCTGGCCTGGCGGCTCGGCATGTGGCTCGGGCCCGGCTCGGACGTGATCGCGCAGGCGCGCTCGGTGGGCAAGGGTGTCACCTTCTCGGCGCCGCTGAAGCTCGGTGCGAAGGGGGCGCTGCTGGCGTGGTCGCTGGCCGCGCTGCTGGTGCATCTGGGGCTGACCGCGCTGTTCGGGCCGCGGGATCCCGATCCGTATCAGCAGGGGCCGGTGCCGAAGGACTCGTACGGGGCGCCGCTCACGTAAGGGGTGCTCACCCCGCCGCGCCGAAAGACGCGTCAGCCACGGCCGATCGGGGCCAGGACCGCCCCCGTGAGGGCTGCCAGGTCCGTGGGGGAGAGTTCCACCTCCAGGCCCCTGCGGCCGGCCGAGACGCAGATCGTGGGGTGGGTCGTCGCCGAGTCGTCCAGGACGGTCGCGAGCCGCTTGCGCTGGCCCAGCGGGGAGATGCCGCCGCGGACGTAACCGGTGGTGCGTTCGGCGAGGGCGGGGTCGGCCATGGCGGCGCGCTTGCCGCCCACCGCCGACGCCAGGGCCTTCAGGTCCAGGGAGCCGGCCACCGGGACCACCGCCACCGTCAGGGTGCCGTCGACGTCCGCGACCAGGGTCTTGAAGACCCGGTCGGGGGAGACGCCCATCGCCTCGGCCGCCTCCTCGCCGTAGGACGGGTGGCCCGGGTCGTGGTCGTAGGAGTGGACCGTGAAGTCCACGCCCGCGGCGGTCAGGGTCACCGTCGCGGGGGTGCCGCCGGACTGCTGCTTCTTGGACTTCTTCGCCATACGGGCCTTCTCGGTGACGTCGGTGCGGGCTCAGTTGAGACTGGTCGGCCCGCGGGTCAGCTCCGCCGCGGGCAGCGAGGGCAGATTACGGAGGATCGCCGTCTCCGCGCGCAGGAGATTCAGTTCGTCCTTGAGCCGGGAGGCCGTGTCGGGGGCCTGGAGCAGTCGCTGCTTGGTGGGTGTGTCGAGCATCATCGCGGCGGCCACCAGGTACGACACCACCGAGGGGTCGTCCGGGAGGTCGGCCCCCGTCGCCAGGGAGCGCTCGCGGGCGCCCGCCAGCCGCTTCTGGTACTGGCGGAAGGCCCGCAGGACCCCCTCCGCGAGGGCACCCGCCTCGTCGCCGGGCTGTTCCTGAAGCTCCTCGAGCTCCGCCGTCAGGAACGGGCCGGAGGCGTCCACGGACAGCAGCCGGACGCGGGTCGTACCGGTCGCCAGCACCTCGAAGGTGCCGTCGGCGCGTTCCCGGACGGTCGCCGCGTCGGCCACGCAGGCGGTGCCGTGGAACGCCTTGAGCGGGTCGTCGCCGAAGCCGGCCGCGGGGCCGTGCTGGGGCGGCGCCGTCCCGTCCGGCATGCCGGGGGCGACGGGCGCCACCTCGTGGCCGTCGCGGATGGCCACGACGACGAAGCGGCGCGGTTCGTCCTCGGGGGTCTTCAGCAGCTCGCGCATCATGGCGCGATAGCGCTCCTCGAAGACGTTCAGCGGAAGCACCAGCCCCGGGAACAGAACGGTGTTCAGGGGGAAGAGTGGCAGACGGACGGTGGTCACGGCGTAGAAGCCTAGTGGTCGTCGGAGTGCGCTCGGTCGCCGTGCTCGCTCCGTGGATGGCGCGGGGGCTGCCCGGACGGCGTCCGGCGGCCCGAGCGCACCTCCTCGCGCACCGCCAGGAAGTGGCCCAGCGGGTCGTCCGACAGCCGGCTCCAGGGGAACGACGTGGCGTACGGGCCGATCAGGCGCAGCTGGACGAGGGCGTCGTCGCGGCGGCCGAGACGGACCAGGACGTACGTCAGCAGGTTGCGGATCTCGGCCGGCCAGGGGTCGACCGAGGGGAAGCGGGCGGAGAGCGCGATCGCGCGGTCGGCGGCCGCGTCCAGGCGGGTGCGGGGCACGTCGGGGCCGCAGCCGTCGGTCAGATAGGCGAAGGCCGCCCGGACCGGCAGGGCCTGCACGAGGGAGCCGGCCGGGGCGTCCTGCGCGGCCCGGTCGGCGAAGTCGAAGCACTCGCGGTGGGAGCCGTGCCACGACTCGGCCAGATAGCGCTTGGCGGCCACATGGCAGCCGTAGTGGTGCGGGGCGCGCCGGACGGCCGCCTCCCACAGCTCACCGAAGTACTTGTGCCCGGCACGGGTGCCGCGCGCGTGGTCCAGGGCGATCCGCCACGGCACCGGGTCGCGGACGTCGCTCTGCGCGGCCGCGGTGATCAGCGGGCTCACCTCGCGCAGCAGCTCGGCGCGGGCCGGCGACTCCCAGGCCCGGTCCACCGCGAGCTGGGCGGTGAGCAGCAGGACGTCCGGGTCGCGGGGCGCGGCGGCGCGCCACGTTGCGAGCCACTCCGGGCGGGAGCGGGCGAAGGAGGCGAGGCGGGTCACGTACCGGTCGTGGTACTCCCACTCGGCCCGTTCCCGGGTGCGGGCCAGCAGCCGGGCGGCCGGCTCGTACTGGTCCCGCGCGGCCGCGACCAGCGCGGGACCGAGCAGGTCGTCGGGCACGTCGAGGAGTACCTCGT
Source organism: Streptomyces phaeofaciens (assembly GCF_014648915.1). Lineage (GTDB taxonomy): Bacteria > Actinomycetota > Actinomycetes > Streptomycetales > Streptomycetaceae > Streptomyces > Streptomyces phaeofaciens. Next base: position 8,989 of record NZ_BMSA01000027.1, read on the forward strand.
CGTCGGCGGGGAGCCCGTCGACGGCGCGGTGGGGGGCGGCGGCGGTCCGGGCCGTCGGGGAGAACCGGGAGGCACGGATGAACGGGGGCAGCAGAGCCATGGTGCCGCCCATTGAAAGCCGCAGGTGGGGGTTGCGCCAGAGGGCGGAGGGAACACGCGGAAAGTTGTACGGCGGAAGGTCAAGGACCGGTAAAAAGGTGAGGTTTCTTCAACAACTGTGGGCGCACCCGCAACCGTGGGTGCACCCGCGGGCCCGAGCCCCTCGGCCGGTCGGGCCCGGGTCCCTCGGTCAGTTCCGCCGCAGCGTCCGCGTGGCCCCCGTCGCCACCGTCGTCGCCAGGATCCAGCCGAGCAGGATCAGCACCGTGGACAGCCACTGCCAGCCGCCGCTGAACCGCCACTGGCCGACCTGGCCCAGGTCGATCACGGGCAGCAGCAGGTCGAGGGCGAACAGGGTCGGGTTCCACGGCGGGTGCCCGTCCCGGTTCACCGGCGGGTGCGCGGCGTGCGCGAAGGCCAGGGAGCCCGCCGCCCACAGCACCGCCATCCACACCGCCGCCCGGCCCGGCCGGTACCCGTAGGCCACCATCCAGTCCTGCGCGTACCCCCAGAACTTCGCGGCCGGCGGGAGCGTCTCGCGGCGCCGGCGCTGCTTGGCGAGCAGCACCTCGCGGGCGTCCTCGTCCTCCCCGCCGGTCCGCAGCACGGCCGCCAGGCGCTCGTACGGCTCCGGGGCGTACTCGGCGGTCGCGGCGGCCACCCAGCGCAGCCGCTCGGCCAGCGGGAACGGGCCCTGCGGCACCAGGTTCTCGTAGGCGAACCCGCCCATGTGCAGATTGCCCGGCCCCGGCCAGGCGCTCGCCCGGTCCACCAGATTGACCACCCGGGCGCCCGACAGCACCACCTTGCCGCGCGGCGGCCGCTCCCCGAGGAAGCGCAGCTCGGGCGTCTGCACCCGGCGCAGCGACAGCTCCTGGTCGTCGGTGAGGACGAACCGGGCCCGCTCCAGGTCGACCGCGTCCCCGAACCGCCCGTCGTCCAGGCGCAGCCCGCCCCGGCACTCGAACCGCTGGATGCGGGTCCCGCGCGCGGGAGTCGCCCCGCTCAGCGCCTGCCCGCCGATCCCCGCCGGGGTCAGGTACAGCGAGCGCTCCACGGTCAGCTGGGGCGCGTTCAGCGCGAGCCGGGTGTACGGGTTGGCCAGCCGGGCGCCGCGCAGACTCAGCGACACGCCGATCTTGGCGCTGCGCAGACTCAGCTCGCCGTGCGACTCGAGCAGCTCGGCCTGGAGGTCCTGGCCGACCGTCATCCCGTCGGCGGCGATCGAGCGGCCGGTGCGGTCGCGGTACACGATCGCCTGGTTGAGCAGCAGGTCCGTGCCGATGTGCGCGTCGGTGAGCCGGACGCCGTTGTGGAAGCGGCAGCGCGGCAGGTGCAGATCGCCCTCGGTGTGCAGCCGGGCCGCCTCCAGGCGCGGAACCGAGCAGTCCACCATCCGCACGGTGGTGAACCGCGCCTCCGGCAGCAGCACGTCCCGCTCGAACCGGCAGCGCTTCAGCTCCAGGTACGGCACCACGGTGCCGCCGGCGAGGTCGAGGGAGCCGCTGATCCGCACGCCGACCAGCTTCAGCGAGGCCACCCGGCCCGCCAGCGCGGGCGGTCCGTCCAGCAGCAGCCAGGCGACGATCCGGGCCCGCACGGTGCGTTCGGGGCCCCACGGATGCCCGCCGTGCGGATCGTCGACGACCGTGTCGCCGCTGCTCAGGTCGTACACACTGCCGTTGCGGAAGGCCTGCCACATGCCCGCCTCGGCGGCCGTCAGGTCGTCCGGCAGGTCCCCGGCGCCCGCCCCTGCCCGCTCGTTCACCCCTTCCACCCCCTCCGTCGCCCTCCGTCGCCACCGTGCTCGCACAGACGTCCATGCCCGCTGGGTGACGCCCCGAACGCTGGACGTGAAGGCGATCTTCCGGGTTCCGGCCACGTTCTGTATCAGCCATTGATACGCGCGGACGGTGCCCGATCCCGGTCTGAGAGAATTGACGGCGTGATCTCCCGAATCGATCTGCGCGGCGACGCTCTCCCCGAGGGACCCGCCCTGCGCGACCTGCTGCCCCGAGCCGACTTCGACGTCTCGGCCGCCCTGGAGAAGGTGCGTCCGATCTGCGAGGCCGTGCATCATCGGGGCGACGCGGCGCTGATCGACTTCGCGGAGAGGTTCGACGGGGTCAAGCTGGACCGGGTGCGGGTGCCCGCCGAGGCCCTCGCCCGCGCTCTGGAGGAACTCGACCCGGCCGTGCGCGCGGCCCTGGAGGAGTCGATCCGCCGCACCCGCCTCGTCCACCGTGCCCAGCGCCGTACGACCCGCACGACCCAGGTCGTGCCCGGCGGCAGCGTGACCGAGAAGTGGGTTCCGGTCGACCGGGTCGGGCTGTACGCGCCCGGCGGCCGCTCGGTCTACCCGTCCTCCGTGATCATGAACGTCGTGCCCGCGCAGGAGGCCAGCGTCGAGTCCATCGCGCTCGCCTCCCCGGCCCAGGCCGACTTCGGCGGCCTGCCGCACCCGACGATCCTCGCCGCCTGCGCGCTGCTGGGCGTCGACGAGGTGTACGCCGCGGGCGGCGCCACCGCCGTCGCGATGTTCGCCTACGGCACCGAGTCCTGCGCCCCCGCCAACATGGTCACCGGCCCCGGCAACATCTGGGTCGCCGCCGCCAAGCGCTACTTCACCGGCCGGATCGGCATCGACGCCGAGGCCGGCCCGACCGAGATCGCGGTCCTGGCCGACGACACGGCCGACCCGGCGCACGTCGCCGCCGACCTGATCAGCCAGGCCGAGCACGACCCGCTCGCGGCGGCCGTGCTGGTCACCGACTCCGTCGCGCTGGCGGACGCGGTCGAGAAGGAGCTGGAGCCGCAGATCGCGGCCACCCGGCACATCGAGGACCGGATCGTCCCGGCCCTCGGCGGCCGGCAGTCCGCGATCGTCCTCGTCGACGGCGTCGAGGAGGGGCTGCGGGTGGTCGACGCGTACGGCGCCGAGCACCTGGAGATCCAGACGGCCGACGCCGCGGCGGTCGCCGACCGGGTGCGCAACGCCGGCGCGATCTTCGTCGGCCCCTGGGCACCCGTCTCCCTCGGCGACTACGCGGCCGGGTCCAACCACGTGCTGCCCACCGGCGGCTGCGCCTGCCACTCCTCCGGCCTGTCCGTCCAGTCCTTCCTGCGCGGCATCCACGTCGTCGACTACACGAAGGACGCGCTGGCCGAGGTCGCGCACCACGTGGTGACGCTGGCGGAGGCGGAGGACCTGCCCGCGCACGGCGCGGCGATCAAGGCGCGGTTCGACTGGAAGGTACCGGCGAGCAAGTGAACCTCGGAATCGACGATCTTCCCGTACGGGAGGAGCTGCGCGGCAAGTCCCCCTACGGCGCGCCGCAGCTGGACGTCCCCGTACGGCTGAACACCAACGAGAATCCCTACCCGCTGCCCGAAGCGCTGGTCGAGCGGATCGCGGAGCGGGTGCGCGAGGCGGCCCGGAACCTCAACCGGTACCCCGACCGCGACGCCGTGGAGCTGCGCACCCGGCTCGCGAAGTACCTGACGGACACCTCCGGGTACGAGGTCGGCACGGCCAATGTGTGGGCCGCCAACGGCTCCAACGAGGTCATCCAGCAGCTGCTCCAGACCTTCGGCGGGCCCGGCCGCACCGCGATCGGCTTCGAGCCGTCGTACTCGATGCACGGGCTCATCGCGCGCGGCACCGGGACCGGCTGGATCTCCGGCCCGCGCGGCGAGGACTTCACCATCGACCTCCCGGCCGCCGAGAAGGCCGTCGCCGAGCACCGCCCGGACGTCGTCTTCATCACCACCCCCAACAACCCCACCGGCACCGCGGTCCCGGCCGAGACGGTCCTCGCGCTGTACGAGGCCGCGCAGGCCGCCAAGCCGTCGATGGTGGTCGTCGACGAGGCGTACATCGAGTTCAGCCACGGCGACTCGCTGCTGCCGCTGCTCGAAGGTCGGCCGAATCTCGTCGTCTCCCGGACGATGTCGAAGGCCTTCGGCGCGGCCGGCCTGCGCCTCGGCTACCTCGCCGCGCACCCGGCGGTGGTGGACGCCGTACAGCTCGTACGGCTGCCCTACCACCTGTCGGCCGTCACCCAGGCGACCGCGCTGGCCGCGCTGGAGCACACCGACACGCTGCTGAAGTACGTGGAGCAGCTGAAGTCGGAGCGGGACCGGCTGGTGGGCGAACTGCTGGCGATCGGGTACGAGGTCACGGCGTCCGACGCCAACTTCGTGCAGTTCGGCCGGTTCGCGGACTCGCACGAGGTCTGGCAGCACATCCTCGACCGGGGCGTCCTGGTCCGGGACAACGGTGTGCCGGGATGGCTGCGGGTCACCGCCGGCACGCCCGAAGAGAACGACGCGTTCCTCGACGCGGTCCGTGAGTTGAAGTGTTTCGTGGGGGGCACCCCCACACCCCCGAAGGAGCAGAGTTCATGACTCGCGAAGGTCGCGTCGGCAGAGTCGAGCGCACCACCAAGGAGACGTCCGTCCTGGTCGAGATCAACCTCGACGGCACCGGCAAGGTCGATGTGTCGACAGGCGTCGGCTTCTACGACCACATGCTCGACCAGCTCGGTCGGCACGGTCTGTTCGACCTGACCGTGAAGACCGACGGCGACCTGCACATCGACTCGCACCACACCATCGAGGACACCGCCCTCGCCCTGGGCGCCGCCTTCAAGCAGGCCCTCGGCGACAAGGTCGGCATCTACCGCTTCGGCAACTGCACCGTCCCGCTGGACGAGTCCCTCGCCCAGGTGACGGTGGACCTGAGCGGACGTCCGTACCTCGTGCACACCGAGCCCGAGAAGATGGCGCCGATGATCGGCGAGTACGACACCACGATGACCCGGCACATCCTGGAGTCCTTCGTCGCCCAGGCGCAGATCGCGCTGCACGTGCACGTGCCCTACGGGCGCAACGCGCACCACATCGTGGAGTGCCAGTTCAAGGCGCTCGCCAGGGCCCTGCGCTACGCCTCCGAGCGCGACCCGCGCGCCGCCGGAATCCTCCCCTCCACGAAGGGCGCGCTGTGAACGGGCTGTCCACGATCCTGATCGTCGTCGGCCTCTTCCTGGCCGGCGGCATCTACTCCTTCGTCAAGCAGGACATGCCCAGGAGCCTGGTCGTGCTGCTGTCGATCGGCGCCGGGATGTGTCTCGTCGCCGGTGTCATGCGGCTGGGGGTGTGGAGTTGAGCGCGCCCAAGAAGGTCGTCGTCTTCGACTACGGCTTCGGCAACGTCCGCTCCGCCGAGCGCGCCCTCGCCCGCACCGGGGCCGACGTCGAGATCACCCGTGACTACGACGCGGCCATGAACGCCGACGGGCTGCTGGTGCCCGGGGTCGGTGCGTTCGCCGCCTGCATGCAGGGGCTGCGCGCGGCCCGCGGCGACTGGATCATCGACCGCCGGCTGTCCGGCGGCCGCCCGGTGATGGGCATCTGCGTCGGTATGCAGATCCTGTTCGCGCGGGGCATCGAGCACGGCGTGGAGTCCGAGGGCCTCGACGAGTGGCCCGGCACGGTCGAGCCGCTCCAGGCCGAGATCGTGCCCCACATGGGCTGGAACACCGTGGACGCACCGGCCGGCTCCGAGCTGTTCGCCGGGCTCGACACGGACGCGCGCTTCTACTTCGTGCACTCCTACGCCGTCCACGACTGGTCTCTCGAGGTGTTCAACCCGGCCATGAAGCCCCCCGTGGTGACCTGGTCGACGCACGGCAAGCCGTTCGTGGCCGCCGTGGAGAACGGCGCCCTGTGGGCCACCCAGTTCCACCCCGAGAAGTCCGGCGACGCCGGAGCCCAGCTCCTCACCAACTGGATCGGAACCCTGTGAGCAAGCTCGAACTCCTCCCCGCCGTCGACGTCCGCGACGGCCAGGCCGTTCGCCTCGTGCACGGCGAGTCCGGCACGGAGACCTCGTACGGCTCCCCGCTGGAGGCGGCGCTCGCCTGGCAGCGTTCGGGCGCCGAATGGCTGCACCTGGTGGACCTCGACGCCGCGTTCGGCACCGGCGACAACCGGGCGCTGGTCGCCGAGGTCACCCGGGCGATGGACATCAAGGTCGAGCTGTCCGGCGGCATCCGTGACGACGCCACCCTGGCCGCCGCCCTTGCCACCGGCTGCACCCGGGTGAACCTCGGCACGGCCGCCCTGGAGACCCCGGAGTGGGTCGCCAAGGTCATCGCCGAGCACGGCGACAAGATCGCGGTCGGCCTGGACGTCCGGGGCACGACCCTGCGCGGCCGCGGCTGGACCCGCGACGGCGGCGACCTCTACGAGACGCTGGCGCGCCTCGACCAGGAGGGCTGCACGCGCTACGTGGTCACCGACATCGCCAAGGACGGCACCCTCCAGGGCCCGAACCTGGAGCTGCTGAGGAACGTGTGCGCGGCCACCGATCGCCCGGTCGTGGCGTCCGGTGGCGTGTCGTCCCTGGACGACCTCCGCGCGCTCTCCGGGCTGGTACCCCTCGGTGTCGAGGGCGCCATCGTCGGGAAGGCGCTGTACGCCAAGGCGTTCACGCTGGAAGAAGCACTGGAGGCAGTGTCGTCATGACCGATGCCGTACGGCGGGTGCAGAGCGGAAGTCCCTGGGAGGAGAGTTTCGGGTTCGCACGCGCCGTCGCGGCGGGCGACCGTGTGCTGGTGGCGGGCACCACGTCCTTCAAGGACAGCGTGCTCTACGGGGAGGGCGACCCCTACGAACAGGCCATGGTGGCCTTCACCAGCGCCGTCGAGGCGATCGGCGCGTTCGGGCTCGATGTCGGGTCCGTGATCAGGACCCGGATGTACCTGACGCATTCGCGGGACGTCGACGAGGCGGGCCGCGCCCACAAGGAGATCTTCGACTCCGTGCGCCCGGTCTCGACCCTGCTGGTCGTGGAGGGTTTCGTCGACCCGCGCATCCTGGTCGAAGTAGAGCTAGAGGCATACAGAGGAGCCGTGGATTCATGACCCTGGCGGTCCGAGTCATCCCCTGCCTGGACGTGGACAACGGCCGGGTCGTCAAGGGCGTCAACTTCCAGAACCTGCGCGACGCGGGCGACCCCGTCGAGATGGCCAAGGTGTACGACGCCGAGGGCGCCGACGAACTGACGTTCCTGGACATCACCGCCTCGTCGGGCAACCGCGAGACCACCTACGACGTGGTGCGCCGCACCGCCGAGCAGGTGTTCATCCCGCTGACCGTGGGCGGCGGCGTGCGGACCCCGCAGGACGTGGACAAGCTGCTGCGGGCCGGCGCCGACAAGGTGGGCGTCAACACGGCGGCGATCGCCCGGCCGGAGCTGATCAAGGAGATCGCCGAGCGGTTCGGCAGCCAGGTGCTGGTGCTGTCGGTGGACGCCCGGCGGACGGAGTCCGGCTCCTTCGAGGTGACCACGCACGGCGGCCGCAAGGGCACCGGGATCGACGCGGTCGAGTGGGCGCACCGGGCGGCCGAGCTGGGCGCCGGCGAGATCCTGCTGAACTCGATGGACGCGGACGGCACCAAGGACGGCTACGACCTGGAGATGATCGCCGCCGTCCGCAGGCATGTGACGGTACCGGTGATCGCCTCGGGCGGCGCCGGCCGGCTCGCCGACTTCGCCCCGGCGGTCGGGGCGGGCGCGGACGCGGTGCTGGCCGCGTCGGTGTTCCACTTCGGCGACCTGCGGATCGGGGAAGTGAAGCAGGCGCTGCGGGAATCGGGGCATCCGGTCCGCTGACGCCCTGAAGCGTTGACGTGAGCCCCGGCCACCGGGTGGCCGGGGCTTCTTCGTGGCGAGATACGAAAGGAAAGTTGCGCAAAATATGTTGTGCAATTTTTCTTTCGTATCTACGGTGGAGGCATGGCAAGCAAGGAGAACCGCCGCATCACCGACCTGGGGACGCTCAAGGCGCTCGCCCACCCCCTGCGAATGAAGCTCTACCGCCTGCTGTTCGTGGCCGGTTCCGCGACCGCCTCGCAGCTCGCCGAACAGGTCGACGAGGCCGTCTCCCTGGTCAGCTACCACCTGCGCAAACTCGCCGAGCACGGCCTCGTGGAGGAGGCGGAACCGGGCAGCGCCGACGCCCGGGAGCGCTGGTGGCGACCGGCCTCGGAAGGGGTCAGCGTCCGGGACGAGGACTTCCACGACGCCCCCGAGAAGGTGGCCGCCCACCTGGCGGCCTCCCGCCTCTTCCAGGAGCAGCGCTCCGAGATGTACCGCACCTACCTCGACGAGCGCCCGCACTGGGGCCGCGAGTGGAACGAGGCCGCGCACGACTCCGAGTCGCTGCTGCGCCTGACGGCGGCGGAACTGGCCGCGCTGAAGCAGGAACTGCACGACGTGATCAAGAGGTACGACGAGCAGGGCCGGGCCGCCGAAGCCGACGGCGGCACCGAGGGGCGCGAGAACGTCGCGCTGCACCAGTACGCCTTCCCGTTCCGCGTCTGAGAGGACCGCCTCCCGTGACCGCCACCCTCCTGGCCGAGGCCCCCGCCGAGGCGAGGCCCGCCCACCGCGACCCCAACGTCCTGCGCTGGCTCGCCGCCTACACCTCCTCGATGGTCGGCGACAGCGTCTACTACATCGCCCTGTCCTGGGCGGCCGTCCAATCGGGCACCCCCTCCCAGGCCGGCCTCGTCATGGCGGCCAGCGCCGTCCCCCGCGCCCTGCTGATGCTCGGCGGGGGAGTCGTGGCCGACCGGTTCGGGCCCCGCCGGGTCGTCATCGGCAGCGACGCGGTGCGCTGCGCGGCCGTGGCCGCGGTGGCGGCGCTGCTGTTCCTCACCCGTCCCGGTCTGTGGCCGCTGGCCCTGCTCGCCATGGTCTTCGGCGCCGTGGACGCCGTGTTCATGCCGGCCGTGGGCGCCCTCCCCGCACGGCTCACGAGCCGGGGCCAGCTCGCCCGCGTCCAGGGCATGCGCGGCCTCGGGATCCGGTTCGCGAGCGTCGTCGGCGGCCCGCTCGGCGGACTCGCGGTCGCGGTCGGCGGCGCGGAAGCCGCCTTCGCCGTCGCCGGGCTGCTCATCGCCCTGTCGCTGCCGCTGCTGGTCGGCGTGCGGGTGCGGGAACTGCCGCCGGACGACACCCCCGGCAGCCGGGGGACGACCGCCCGGGCCGACCTGATGGACGGGCTGCGCTACATCCGCCGCCACCGGGTGCTCGCCCCGCTGATGTGCGCCATCGCCCTCGGCGACCTCGGCTTCGTCGGACCGCTGAACGTGGGCCTGACCCTGCTCGCCGACGAACGCGGCTGGGGCGCCGCCGGGATGGGCTGGGTGCTCGCCGGGTTCGGGGTCGGCGCGGGCGTCGCCTCCCTGCTGCTGACCGTCCGCGGCCGGCTCCCGCACGCCGGGCGGGTCGCCGGCTGGGCGATCCTCGCCGGGTCGGTCGCGATCGGCGCCCTCGCGTACATGCCGACGATCGTCTTCGCGGTCGGCACGGCCCTGCTGATCGGTCTGCTCGCCGGGCTCAGCGGCGCGATGTGCGGGGCGCTGCTCCAGACCCAGTCCGACCCGGCCCGCCTGGGCCGTGTCACGGCGGTGTCCGGCCTGGTCAGCCTGGGTCTCACCCCGCTCAGCATGCCGCTGTCCGCCGCCGCGATCGGCGCCTGGGGCACCGGCCCGGTCTTCGTGGTCAGCGCCGTCGTCTGCGGGCTCGGCGGAGTCGTCGCCCTCGGCGTCCCCGCCCTGCGCCGCGCCGAACTGCCCCGCTGACGCCCGGGACCCCTCAGATCCCGAGCTGCTTGCCGTCGTGCAGCTTCTCGATGGCTTCCGCGTCGCCGTCCAGCTCCACCTGGGCGGCGCTCTGCCGGCCGTAGAGGAACAGCACCAGCTCCGACGCCTCACCGGTCACCGTCACCACCGGTGTGTCCCGGTTGGCGACGACCGTACGGCCGTCCGCGCGACGCAGCACCAGACCGGTCGGGGCGGAGCGGCCCATCAGCCGGGCACTGCGCTCCAGCCGGCTCCACAGGGCGTCCTGGAACACCGGGTCCAGCTCGCGCGGCGACCAGTCGCGCTGCGCCCGGCGCACGTCCTCCGTGTGGACGTAGAACTCGATGGTGTTCGACATCTCCTCGACCTGCTTCAGCGCGAACGGCGAGAACCGCGGCGGGCCGGTCCGGATCAGCTGGATCAGTTCCTCGTACGGCTTGGCGGCGAACTCCTCCATCACCCGGTCGAGCCGGGAGGCGAGCTGCTTGAGCAGAATGCCCCCGGCGGCGTCCGGACGGCGCTCGCGCACCACCACGTGCGCTGCCAGGTCCCGCGTCACCCATCCGGAGCACAGGGTCGGCGCCTCCGGACCGGCGGTCTCCAAGAGGTCGGCGAGCAGGAGTCGTTCACGCTTGGCGAAAGTCGACATGAAGTCAGCCTACGACCGAGTAACCGGTCCGCCCACCCGTCGCCCGGCCCACCCCCTCACCCGCCCGGCCCTTTCCACCCAGTGGACACCGGGCCGTCACTGTCCGTGGCGCGCGGCACAATGGCCCCATGACCAGCACGCCCCCTCCCAGCAGCCTGGACCCGGAGATCGCCGCGCGGCTCAAGCGCAGCGCCGACGGGCTCGTCCCCGCCATCGCCCAGCAGTACGACACCGGTGAGGTGCTCATGCTCGGCTGGATGGACGACGAGGCGCTGCACCGCACGCTCACCACCGGCCGCTGCACGTACTGGTCGCGCAGCCGCCAGGAGTACTGGGTCAAGGGCGACACCTCCGGCCACTTCCAGTGGGTCAGGTCCGTCGCCCTCGACTGCGACGCCGACACCCTGCTGGTCAAGGTCGACCAGGTCGGTGCCGCCTGCCACACCGGAGCCCGTACCTGCTTCGACGCCGATGTCCTGATCGAGAACGCCGATTCCGGCGTACCCGCCACGGATCAGTAAGGTCAGCCGCCATGGACCTCGAGACGTTCCGCAAGCTGGCCACCGACCGCCGGGTCATCCCGGTCACCCGCAAGCTGCTCGCCGACGGCGACACCCCGGTCGCGCTCTACCGCAAGCTCGCCGCCGAGCGGCCCGGCACCTTCCTCCTGGAGTCCGCGGAGAACGGCCGCTCGTGGTCCCGGTACTCCTTCGTCGGCGTCCGCTCCGCCGCCACCCTCACCGCACGCGACGGCCAGGCCCACTGGCTCGGCGCCCCGCCCGTCGGCGTCCCCGTCGACGGCGACCCGCTGGCCGCCCTGCGCGCCACCATCGAGGCCCTGCACACCCCCCACCAGGAGGGCATGCCGCCCTTCACCGGCGGCATGGTCGGCTACCTCGGCTACGACATCGTCCGCCGTCTGGAGAAGATCGGCCCCGGCGAGCGGGACGACCTGCGGCTGCCCGAGCTGACCATGCTCCTGACCAGCGACCTCGCCGTCATGGACCACTGGGAGGGCTCCGTCCTGCTGATCGCCAACGCGATCAACCACAACGACCTCGACACCGGGGTCGACGAGGCCTACACGGACGCCATGGCCCGGCTGGACGCCATGGAGGCCGACCTCTCCCGCCCGGTCGCCCAGCCGCCCGCCGTCCTGCCGCCCTCCGAACTGCCCGAGTACACCGCGCTGTGGGGCGGCCGGGAGTACCAGGTGGCCGTCGAGGACATCAAGGAGCGCATCCGCGCGGGCGAGGCCTTCCAGGTCGTCCCCTCGCAGCGCTTCGAGACGCCGTGCACGGCGAGCGCCCTGGACGTCTACCGGGTGCTGCGGGCCACCAACCCCTCGCCGTACATGTACCTGTTCCGGTTCCCCCACGGGGACGGAGAGGCGTTCGACGTCGTCGGTTCCTCCCCCGAGGCCCTGGTCAAGGTCGAGGACGGCCGGGCCATGGTCCACCCCATCGCCGGCACCCGGCACCGCGGCGCCACCCCGCAGGAGGACCAGGCCCTCGCCGACGAACTGCTCGCCGACCCCAAGGAGCGCGCCGAGCACCTCATGCTCGTCGACCTCGGCCGCAACGACCTGGGGCGGGTCTGCGAACCGGGTTCCGTCGAGGTCGTCGACTTCATGTCCATCGAGCGGTACTCCCACGTGATGCACATCGTCTCGACGGTCACCGGCAAGGTCGCGCCCGGCCGCACCGCCTTCGACGTCCTCACCGCCTGCTTCCCGGCCGGCACCCTCTCCGGCGCCCCCAAGCCCCGGGCCATGCAGATCATCGACGAACTGGAACCGTCCCGCCGCGGCCTGTACGGCGGCTGCGTCGGCTACCTCGACTTCGCGGGCGACTCCGACACCGCCATCGCCATCCGTACGGCCCTGCTGCGCGACGGCACCGCCTACGTCCAGGCCGGCGCGGGCGTCGTCGCCGACTCCGACCCGGTCGCCGAGGACCAGGAGTGCCGCAACAAGGCCGCCGCGGTGCTGCGCGCCGTCCATACGGCGAACCGGCTGGGGAAATAGGGCGCGTCTCACGTGAGCCCCGGGTGCCGGTTCGCCCGGGGTTCAGGCGATAGTGGACTACGTGACTGCTGTACCTCACCCCCGTTCCGAAGCCGCCGCCCCCACCCGGTCCGGCCGCCGGAGCCTCGCCCTCGCGCTGCTGTGCGGCGCGCTGGGCGCGGCCGTGGCCCTGCTGTCCACCAGACAGCGCTGGTCGGAGGGCATGGCGACGGTGGCCGGCGGCGCGTTCCCCCTCACCGCCCAGGGCAGTGACGTCACCGGCGTCCCCGCGGCACTCGCCATAGTGGGACTCGCCGCGCTCGTCGCCGTCTTCGCCGTGCGCCGGGCCGGCCGCCTCGCCGTCTCCGCCGTGCTCGCCCTGTCGGGCGCCGGTATCGCCGTCGCCGCCCTGCTCGGCGCCGGCGACACGTCCGCGCTCGACGAGCAGGCCGCCAAGGCCTCCGGCGACACCTCGGCCACCGTCGCCGCCTTCAGCCACACCGCGTGGCCGTACGCCGCGGTCGCCGGCGGCGCCCTGATCCTGCTGGCCGGCCTGCTCGCCCTGCGCTACGGCAGCGGCTGGCCCGCCATGTCCGGCCGCTACGAACGCGACGGCACCCCCCGCCCGCGGCGCGCGGCGCGGCCGGCCGACCCGGACCGGCCCGAGGAGATCTGGAAGGCCCTGGACCGCGGCGAGGACCCCACGGGCGCCGACCCGGTGTGAGCACAGGGTCGCGCGCCGTTCGCGCACGGCTCGCGCGCGCCTCTCGATGTGGTGAATCAGACGCCACCGGAGACCACCCCCGCGTCCCGTGGGCGCGCGCGTACGGGACAATGGACGACGAACGTCCGGCCAGGACAGGTACGAAACGCACCGCGCGTGACGGCTCGTACCCCACAGACAGCAATGAGGAGCAAGCAATGGCGGGCAGCAGCCACGGACACACCCCGGCCGCCTGGACCGGTGTCACCATCGCCTTCATCGGTTTCTGCGTCGCGGGCGCGTTCATGGTGATGGCCCAGCCCCTGGGCTTCTGGGCCGGCATGGTGATCGTGGCCGCGGGCGGTGTCGTCGGCGGCGCCATGCGCATGGCCGGCCTGGGCCAGCCGCGCGACACCCACCGGACGCCGAAGGTCGCGGCGGCCGCCGTGACCCGCGAGCCGGTCAGCGCCGAGGGCTGAGCGGACCTTCCGCGAGACAGTGCGTGAGGGGCGGCCGGTGCCACACCGGCCGCCCCTCACGCGCGCCGGGCACCCCCGCGGGGCACAATGCGAGGCGTGAACGCCGACAGCCAGCGGGTGACGACAACGGTCGCGGGACGGCTCGCCGTGCCCGCCGGGATCCTCACGGCCGTCGTCGGCGCCTTCGCCTACGTCGGGACCGTCGACCCCAACGAACCCGGCCACTACCCGGTCTGCCCCCTGCTGCGCGTCACGGGCCTGTACTGCCCCGGCTGCGGCGGACTGCGCAGCGCGTACGCCGTCGTGCACGGCGACCTCCTCACCGCCCTGCACGCCAACGCGATGGCCGTCGTCGGCTATCCGGTCTTCGCCGTGCTGTGGACCGTCTGGGTGGTCCGCGCGGCCCGCGGACGGCCCCTGCGGATCGACCTCTCACCCGTACGGCTGTGGACGCTGGGCGCGTTGCTGCTGGGCTTCACGGTGCTCCGCAACCTGCCGTTCGGCGGCTGGCTCCATCCCTGAACCGGGCCCGCGGACGTCCAGGTGGTGGGACCGCCGTCCACCGGATGTGAGGCCTTCGGCTTCCTCCGGATACCATCGCAGTGACCATCTTGTTCCGCCGGTCGCTGGAAACACTCAGCCGACTGCCAACCTCGGGAAGGGGGCCGCTCGCGTGAGTGTGCTCGACGAGATCATCGACGGAGTCCGTGCCGACCTCGCGGAGCGGCAGGCGCGCGTCAGCCTCGACGAGCTCAAGGAGCGCGCGGCGAAGGCTCCCGCGGCCAAGGACGGCGTGGCCGCCCTGCGCGGCGACGGCGTCAAGGTGATCTGCGAGGTCAAGCGGTCCAGCCCCTCCAAGGGCGCCCTGGCCGCGATCGCCGACCCGGCCGGCCTGGCCGCCGACTACGAGGCGGGCGGCGCCGCCGTCATCTCCGTCCTCACCGAACAGCGCCGCTTCGGCGGGTCCCTCGCCGACCTCGAGGCGGTCCGCGCCCGCGTGGACATCCCCGTGCTGCGCAAGGACTTCATCGTCACCTCGTACCAGCTGTGGGAGGCCCGCGCGTACGGCGCCGACCTCGCCCTGCTGATCGTCGCCGCCCTCGACCAGCCGGCCCTGGAGTCGCTGATCGAGCGCGCGGTCTCCATCGGTCTCACCCCGCTCGTCGAGGTCCACGACGAGGACGAGGTCGAGCGCGCGGTCGACGCCGGCGCGAAGGTGATCGGCGTCAACGCGCGCGACCTGAAGACCCTGAAGGTCGACCGCTCCACCTTCGAGCGGGTCGCCCCCGAGATCCCCGGCCACATCGTCAAGATCGCCGAGTCCGGCATCCGCGGCCCGCACGACCTCATCGCGTACGCCAACGCCGGCGCCGACGCCGTCCTGGTCGGCGAGTCCCTGGTCACCGGCCGCGACCCCAGGACGGCGGTCGCCGACCTGGTGGCGGCGGGCGAGCACCCCGCACTCCGCCACGGCCGGGGCTGATCTCCCGCTAGGCTGATCGACGATGACTCTCACCGTGACGACCGTGGACCGGTACGCCCGCCTGGCGCGCGGCTGCCGCCCGAGGGGCTGCCGAGCCCCGGCGAGGCGTGTCCACGGCCGCAGGGTGCGGTACGTCATCGGTGACGAACCCGGGCAGGTCAACGGGCGTCGATGGCAGGTTTCTCAGGGGCGCGGGGAACTGCGCGACCAGCCATGTACGGCCTGAGGCCGTAGGACGACCCCCGCCCCCACGGCGACAGGTTTTTCACCAAACTCACCGTGAGGTTTCCGCATGCCCAGCGAGTTCTTCATCCCCGACCCCGAGGGCCGGGTTCCCAGCGCCGAAGGCTACTTCGGCGACTTCGGCGGCAAGTTCATCCCGGAGGCCCTCGTCGCCGCCGTGGACGAGGTCGCCGTCGAGTACGACAAGGCCAAGCACGACCCCGAGTTCGCCCGTGAACTCGACGACCTGCTCGTCCACTACACCGGCCGCCCCAGCTCCCTCACCGAGGTGCCGAGGTTCGCCGAACACGCCGGTGGCGCCCGGGTGTTCCTCAAGCGCGAGGACCTCAACCACACCGGCTCCCACAAGATCAACAACGTGCTCGGGCAGGCCCTGCTGACCCGGCGCATGGGCAAGACCCGGGTCATCGCCGAGACCGGCGCCGGCCAGCACGGCGTCGCCACGGCCACCGCCTGCGCCCTCTTCGGCCTCGACTGCACCATCTACATGGGCGAGATCGACACCCAGCGCCAGGCCCTCAACGTCGCCCGGATGCGCATGCTCGGCGCCGAGGTCGTCGCCGTGAAGTCCGGCAGCCGCACGCTGAAGGACGCCATCAACGAGGCCTTCCGCGACTGGGTCGCCAACGTCGACCACACCCACTACCTCTTCGGCACGGTCGCCGGGCCCCACCCGTTCCCGGCCATGGTCCGCGACTTCCACCGGGTCATCGGTGTCGAGGCCCGCCGCCAGATCCTGGAGCGCGCCGGACGCCTGCCCGACGCGGCCGTGGCCTGCGTCGGCGGCGGCTCCAACGCCATCGGCCTCTTCCACGCCTTCATCCCGGACACCGGCGTACGCCTGATCGGCTGCGAGCCGGCCGGCCACGGCGTCGAGACCGGCGAGCACGCGGCCACCCTCACCGCGGGCGAGCCCGGCATCCTGCACGGTTCGCGCTCCTACATCCTCCAGGACGACGAAGGCCAGATCACCGAGCCGTACTCCATCTCGGCCGGTCTGGACTACCCGGGCATCGGCCCCGAGCACTCCTACCTCAAGGACAGCGGCCGTGGCGAGTACCGCGCGGTCACCGACGACCAGGCCATGCAGGCACTGCGCCTGCTGTCCCGCACCGAGGGCATCATCCCGGCCATCGAGTCCGCGCACGCCCTCGCCGGAGCCCTGGAGGTCGGCCGGGAGCTGGGCAAGGACGGGCTGATCATCGTGAACCTGTCCGGCCGCGGCGACAAGGACATGGACACGGCCGCCCGCTACTTCAGCCTGTACGACACCGACGCCGAGGTCGCCGCCAACGCGGCGGACACCGCCGAGATCGAGGGGGACGCGAAGTGAGCGGGAACATCCGGCTGCTGTCCGACACCCTCGCCGCCGCCAAGGCCGAGAACAGGGCCGCGCTGATCGCCTATCTGCCGGCCGGGTTCCCGACCGTCGACGGCGGCATCGAGGCGATCAAGGCCGTCCTCGACGGCGGCGCCGACATCGTCGAGGTGGGCCTGCCGCACAGCGACCCCGTCCTCGACGGCCCGGTCATCCAGACCGCCGACGACATCGCGCTGCGCGGCGGGGTGCGGATCGCCGACGTCATGCGCACGGTCCGCGAGGCGCACGCGGCCACCGGGAAGCCGGTGCTCGTCATGACGTACTGGAACCCGATCGACCGCTACGGCGTCGAGCGGTTCACCGCCGAGCTGGCCGAGGCGGGCGGCGCGGGCTGCATCCTGCCCGACCTGCCCGTGCAGGAGTCGGCGCTGTGGAGGGAGCACGCCGAGAAGCACGGCCTCGCGACGGTCTTCGTCGTGGCGCCGAGCAGCAAGGACGAGCGGCTCGCGCAGATCACCGCGGCGGGCAGCGGCTTCGTCTACGCCGCCTCGCTGATGGGTGTCACCGGCACCCGTGAGTCGGTCGGCGCGCAGGCCCAGGAGCTGGTCGAACGCACCCGGGCCAGCGGCACCGACCTGCCGGTCTGCGTCGGCCTCGGGGTCTCCAACACCGAGCAGGCGGCCGAGGTCGCCGGCTTCGCGGACGGCGTGATCGTCGGTTCGGCCTTCGTCAAGCGCATGCTGGACGCGCCGGACGACGCGGCCGGTGTCGAGGCGGTCCGGGAACTGGCGGGCGACCTCGCCAAGGGCGTGCGCCGAACGGCGTAACACCTCGTGCGCCGAGAGGCGTGACAGGGCGGGACATCTCCCGGGATCACCCGTACGGGTGGACCTGGGACCGGGGAGGCGCAATGCGCCTCCCCGGTTCGTTCTGGGGGTGTGAGCGAGAAGAATCGTGACGGAAAGCGCAATGCCCGGGAGCGGCTGGCGGCGGAGCGCGAGAAGCAGAAGGCCGCGGAGCGGCGGCGGCGCACGCTGATCGTCGGCGCGAGCGTCGTCTGCGTCCTGGGGCTGGCCGCGGTGATCGGCATCGTCGCCGCCAACTCGGGCAAGGACGACGACAGCGCCGACGCGGGCCCGGTCGTCGCTCCCTCGGGGGCGAACGGCAAGGACGCCCTGGCGATCCCCGTGGGCGAGGAGAGCGCCAAGTCCACGCTCACGGTGTGGGAGGACTTCCGCTGCCCGGCCTGCAAGGCCTTCGAGGCGGCCTACCGCCCGACGATCCACGAGCTGACCGAGTCCGGAAAGCTCAAGGTCGACTACCACCTGGCGACCCTGATCGACGGCAACATGGGCGGCAGCGGCTCCCGTGCCGCGGCCAACGCGGCCGCCTGCGCCCAGGACGCCGGAAAGTTCACCGCGTACCACGACGTGCTCTTCGAGAACCAGCCCGAGGAGACCGACGACGCCTACGCCGAGAACAGCAAGCTGATCGAGCTGGCCGGCAAGGTCGACGGCCTCGACACCCCGGCGTTCCGCAAGTGTGTCGAGGACGGCACGCACGACAGCTGGGTCGTGAAGTCCAACCAGGCCTTCCAGGACGGCCGGTTCGGCGGCACCCCGACCGTCCTGTTCAACGGCAAGAACATCTACCAGGACCAGACGATGACACCGCAGAAGCTGAAGCAGATGGTGGAGGAGGCCGACCAAGGGTAAGGCGGTTTCTCACCCGCCTGTTATGGAGCCGTAGCCGGGCTGCCCGTCGTGCGCCCGGTCCGGCACGGTAGCGTCGACCCTGCCATGGAACTTGCCTACATTCCCAGCCCGTCGCGCGGGGTGCTGTACCTCGGACCCATTCCGCTGCGTGGCTACGCGTTCTGCATCATCATCGGCGTCTTCGTCGCGGTCTGGCTCGGCAACCGGCGCTGGATCGCCCGGGGCGGGCGGGCCGGGACGGTGGCCGACATCGCCGTCTGGGCGGTGCCGTTCGGCCTCGTCGGCGGCCGCCTCTACCACGTGATCACGGACTACGAGCTGTACTTCAGCGAGGGCCGTGACTGGGTGGACGCCTTCAAGGTCTGGGAGGGGGGCCTCGGCATCTGGGGCGCGATCGCGCTCGGCGCGCTGGGCGCGTGGATCGGCTGCCGCCGCCGCGGTATCCCGCTGCCCGCCTACGCCGACGCCGTCGCGCCCGGCATCGCGCTCGCCCAGGCGATCGGCCGCTGGGGCAACTGGTTCAACCAGGAGCTGTACGGCAAGCCGACCGACCTGCCCTGGGCCCTGCACATCACGTCCTCCACGGACGGCCGGGTGCCCGGGTACTACCAGCCGACGTTCCTCTACGAGTCGCTGTGGTGCGTCGGTGTCGCCCTGCTCGTCATCTGGGCCGACCGCCGCTTCAAGCTCGGGCACGGGCGGGCGTTCGCGCTGTACGTCGCCGCGTACTGCGCCGGGCGCGGCTGGATCGAGTACATGCGGATCGACGACGCCCACCACGTCCTGGGTCTCCGGCTGAACGTCTGGACCGCGATCGCGGTGTTCGTGCTCGCGGTGACGTACATCGTGGTGTCGGCGATCAAGCGGCCGGGCCGCGAGGAGATCGTGGAGCCGGGCGCCGACGGCGAGGCCGCCGCCGACGGCGGGAGTGCCTCCGAGAGCGAGACCGACGCCGCGTCCACGGAGCCGGCGGAGGCGAAGACGGACACCGAGGCCGACGCCGAGGCCGGTGCGAAGGCCGAGGCCGAGCCGGACGCCGAGGCCGGTGCGAAGCCCGATGTCGAGGCCGACGCGAAGGCCGACGCCAAGGATGCGGTCGAGGCCGACGGTGAGGACGCGGTCAAGGACGAGGCGGAGTCGGCGGGCAAGAAGAGCTGACCCGCGACCGTACGACGACGAGGGCGCCCGGTTCTGCCGGGCGCCCTCGTCGTGTGCGGGCACGGGCTAACGCCTGCGGGCGAGGGACCGGGTGCGGTGCGCCGCCGCGACCACCGCCGCGTCGATGAACCTGCCGTCCGGGAGGGCCTGGGCGCCCTGTTCCACCGACGCGGCCTTGATGACGGTCTCCGCCTCCTCCAGTTCCTGTTCGGTGGGCAGGTAGGCCCGCTCGATGATCGGGAGCTGGCGGGGGTGGATGGCGGCGCGGCCCAGGAAGCCGAGGGCGCGGCCGTGGGCGCAGGAGGAGGCGAGGCCGTTCAGGTCGCGTGTGTCGGGGTGGACGGACTGCGGCGGCGGGATCAGGCCCGCGGCCCGTGCGGCGACGATCACCCGGGAGCGGGACCAGTCCAGGCCGGCGTCGGCGCGGATGCCCAGGTCGGCGCGGAGGTCGGCCTCTCCGAGGGCGATCCCGCGCAGGGCGGGGTGCGCGGCGGCGATGGGGTAGGCGTGCTCGACGCCGAGCGCGGTCTCCAGGAGGGCGTACAGGGGCGGGGCCGCGCCCACCGGCGGGGTGACGGCCTCGGCGATCCGGGTGATCTGGGCCGCGGAGGTGACCTTGGGCAGCCGGAGGCCGCGGACGCCGGGGAGGGCGGCGACCGCGTGCAGGTCGGCGGCGGCCAGCGGGCCGTCGAGGGCGTTGACCCGGACGTGCACCGGGACCGGCTGGGGGTCGCGGAGGCGTTCGGCGGTGGCCGTGCGGGCGTACTCCTTGCGGTCGGGGGCGACCGCGTCCTCCAGGTCGATGATGACGACGTCGGCGCCCGAGGCGAGCGCCTTGCTGACGATGTGCGGGCGGTCGCCGGGGACGTAGAGCCAGGTCAGCGGGGTGGGGATCACAGAGCGCCCGCCTCGCGGAGGGCCGTCAGCTCGGTGCTCGTCAGACCCAGCTCGGTCAGGACGCTCTCCGTGTCGGCGCCGTGCGGGCGGCCGGCCCAGCGGATCGCGCCGGGCGTGGCGGAGAGCCGGAAGAGGACGTTCTGCATCCGCAGGGGGCCCAGCTCCGGGTCGTCCACGGTGGTGACCGTGTCGAGGGCCTGGTACTGGGGGTCGGCCATCACGTCCCGGACGTCCTGGATCGGGGCGATCGCCGCCTCCGCCTTCTCGAAGGCGGCGAGGACCTCGGTACGGGAGCGGGCGGCGATCCAGCCGCCGACCGCCGTGTCGAGGACGTCGGCGTGGGCGGCACGCTCGGCGCCCGTCGCGAACCACGGCTCGTCGATCAGCTCGGGGCGGCCGACCAGCCGCATCACGCGCTCCGCGATCGACTGGGCCGAGGTCGAGACGGCGACCCAGGTGCCGTCGGCCGTGCGGTAGGTGTTGCGCGGGGCGTTGTTCGCGGAGCGGTTGCCGGTGCGTTCCTGGACGTGGCCGAGCTGGTCGTACCAGAGGGGCTGCGGGCCGAGGACCATCAGGATCGGTTCGATCAGGGCCATGTCCACGACCTGGCCCTCGCCGGTGCGGTCGCGGGCGGCCAGGGCCGTCATGACGGCGTAGGCGGTGGCCAGGGCGGCGATGGAGTCGGCGAGTCCGAAGGGCGGCAGGACCGGGGGCGCGTCCGGTTCGCCGGTGATCGCGGCGAAGCCGCTCATCGCCTCGGCGAGGGTGCCGAAGCCGGGCCGGTGGGCGTAGGGGCCGAACTGTCCGAAGCCGGTGACCCGGGTGAGGACCAGCCGGGGGTTGGCCGCCGACAGCTCCTCCCAGCCGAGGTCCCACTTCTCCAGGGTGCCGGGGCGGAAGTTCTCGACGATCACATCGGCGGTGGCGGCCAGGCGCAGCAGGGTGGCGCGGCCGCCGGGCGTGGAGAGGTTCAGGGTGATCGTGCGCTTGTTGCGGCCGAGGAGCTTCCACCACAGGCCGACGCCGTTCTTGGACGGGCCGTGGCCCCGGGAGGGGTCGGGTTTCGCGGGGTGCTCGACCTTGATCACCTCCGCGCCGAAGTCGCCGAGCAGGGTGGCGGCGAGCGGGCCGGCGAACAGGGTGGCGAGGTCGAGGACGCGCAGGCCGTGCAGCGGGGCCGTCCTGGGGGTGTTCTCGGTCATGAGGCGTACTGCTTGTCGATCTCGGAGCGGTACGGCATCGAGGCGGAGGCGCCCGGGCGCTGCACCGAGAGCGCGGCCGCGGCGGCCGCCCAGGCCAGGGCCTCGCGGATGGGGCGGTCCTCGCCGCGGGCCACGGCGAGCGCGCCGACGAAGGTGTCGCCCGCGCCGGTGGAGTCGACGGCGGCGACCTGGGGGGCGGGGACGAGGACGGGTTCGGCGCCGCGTGTCACATAGAGGCTGCCGGCCGCGCCGAGCGTGACGACGATCTCCGGCACGCTGTCCAGCAGGGCCGCGGCCGCCTCCCGGGGGTCGGTGCGGCCGGTGAGGGTGGTCGCCTCGTGTTCGTTGGGGACCAGCAGGTCGACGGCGGCGAGGAGTTCGGGCGGCAGCGGCCGGGCGGGGGCCGGGGTGAGGATCGTACGGACGCCGTGGGCGCGGGCCGCGCGGGCACCGGCGACGACGGCGGGCAGCGGGACCTCCAGCTGGAGGAGCAGCGCGTCGGCGGAGGCGATCAGGCCCTCGTCGCCGGGGGCGAGGTGGTCGACGGTGCCGTTCGCGCCGGGGACGACGACGATCGCGTTGCCGCCCTCGTCGTCCACGACGATGTGCGCGGTGCCGGAAGGGGACTCCACCGTGCGCAGATGATCGGTGTTCACGCCGGAGTGCTCCAGGGTGGAGCGCAGCCGGGCGCCGAAGGAGTCGTTGCCGACCGCACCGATCATCGAGACGGTGGCGCCCGCGTGGGCGGCGGCGACCGCCTGGTTGGCGCCCTTGCCGCCGGGGATCGTACGGAACTCCCGTCCGGTGACGGTCTCCCCGCGCTGCGGGGCCTTCTCGACGTATGCGACGAGGTCCATGTTCGTGCTGCCGAGCACGACGATGTCGGTCATGGGCGGGACGCCTCCCGGTGGGTGAGGTGGGCGAGGGTGTCGAAGCCGGTGCCGTCGAAGCCGGCGACGGAGGTGGCGAGACGGTTCTTGAGCGGGGCGGTCCAGCGGTCGGGCAGTGCGGTGGGGTCGCCGGCGAGCAGGCCGGCGATGCTGCCCGCGGTCGCGCCGTTGGAGTCGGTGTCCCAGCCGCCGGACACCGCGCGGCAGACGGAGCCGGTGAAGTCGCCGTTCGCGTGGGTGAGGGCGGCGGCGATCAGGGCGGTGTTGGGGACGGCGTGGACCCAGTGGGTGGCCTTGTGGACGGTGTGGAGTTCGTCGACGACGGTGTCGAAGTCGGGGTGGACCTCGGCCAGTTCGACGGCGTGGGTGATCGCTCGCGCGAGACGGGAGCGGGGCGGGATCACCGTGAGGCCGGTGTGCAGGCAGGTGTGGATGTCGTGGCGTCCCGTCGCCGCCGTCGCCAGGGTGGCCGCCGTGAACATGGCCGCGTAGACGCCGTTGGCGGTGTGGGTGAGGGTGGCGTCGCGGTGGGCCTGTGCGGCGGCGGCGGCCGGATCGCCGGGGTTGGTCCAGCCGTGGACGTCGGCCCGGATGAGGGCGCCGATCCATTCGCGGAAGGGGTTGCGGTGGCGGGCGGTGCGCGGGGGTTCGATGCCGGAGAGGAGGTTGCGGTAGGCGATGCGTTCGGCGGTGAAGGTGCGGCCCGCAGGGAGTTCGTCCAGCCAGAGACCCGCCACGTCGGTGGTGGTGAAGTCCCGGCCGTGGCGGCGGAGCAGGAGCAGGTTGAGGAGGGGGTAGTTGAGGTCGTCGTCCTCGGGCATGCCGTCGATGTTCTCGGCGAGGGAGGTGCCGGCCGAGCGGCGGTTCCAGGGGTGTTCCGCGAGGAGCGGGGCGGGGACGCCCCGGGCGGTGAAGTAGCTGTCCAGGGGCCAGTTGCCGGTGGACCGCGCGAGCCGGCGGATGGCGTCCAGGGGGAGTTTCTCCACGGGTTTGCCGAGAAGGCAGCCGGCCGCCCGGCCCAGCCAGGAGGCTTCCAGGGCGGCCGGGGCGGGGGCGGCCGGGCGGGGTCGGGTCGCGAGGTCCGGAGCCTGCGGGGTGTGGCGGCGGATGGCGGCGAGGTCGGTCGGTTCGTCCTCCGCGAGTCTGCTGGGCAGGTCGGCCAGTTCGTCCAGCAGGTCCTCGGCCAGTTGGCGCAGGTAGCGGGAGGCCGGGCGGGGGGAGGCGCCGGCCCGGGCCGGCGCCTCGGGGCCGCCCGCCGCTCGCCAGCGGGCGGCGACGGTCCAGGGTTCCCGGCCGTCCTCGGCCGCCTGGCGGAGTTCGTGGCCCAGGAGGTCCTCCGGCTGGACCCAGGTCAGTCGGAGCATCCTGGGCCTCCGAGGAGGGTGGCGAGGGCCGACTCGTGGGACCGGCGTCTGCGGATGTCCTGGGCGACGACGTGGCGGGTGACCTCCGCCAGGGTGCGGGCCGGCTCCCACAGGTCCAGGCGGCTGGCCTCCGCCACCTGCTTCGCCCACTCGTCCGGGACGGGCGAGCCCAGGGCGCCGGCCAGGGCGCCCGCCATCGTGGCGATCGAGTCGCAGTCGCGGCCGTAGTTCACCGCGCCGAGGACGGCGTGCCGGTAGTCGCCGTCCGCGACCAGCAACATGCCGAGCGCGACGGGGAGTTCCTCGATCGCGTGCAGCCGGGAGGGGCGGCGGGCGCCGAGGGAGGGCCGGCGGTAGTCGGGGCCCACCGTGTCGTACGGGGTCACGGCCCGGCGCAGAGGGAGCAGGGCCGATTCGAAGTCCCGGTGGCGGGAGGCCTCTTCGCAGACCGTCTCGATCGCCGTGCGGGTGCCGTCCTTCGCCAGGGCCAGACAGGCTGTCACGACCGAGTCGGGTGTCGCGCCCGGCGCGCAGGCCGCCGCGACCGCCGCCGCGAAGACACCCGCCGCCTCCCGGCCGTACGAGGACTGGTGGGCGCCGGCGATGTCCAGGGCCTCGGCGTAGGCGCCCGCCGGGGCGGCCGCGTTGACCAGGCCGACCGGGGCCATGTACATCGCCGCACCGCAGTTGACGATGTTGCCGACGCCGGCCTCGCGGGGGTCCACATGGCCGTAGTGGAGCCGGGCGACGAGCCATTTCTCCGCCAGGAAGATCCGCTGGAGGGGGAGTGCCTCCGCCTCCAGCTCCGGGATCCAGCGGGGGGTCGTCATCAGGTCGGGCACCAGGTGGTCGGCGATCGCGTACGCGTCGAGGTGGTCGCGGACCGTGGCGTAGACCCTGATCAGGGCGTGGGTCATCAGGGTGTCGTCGGTGACGTGGCCGTCGCCCTTGTGGTACGGGGCGATGGGGCGGGCGGTGCGCCAGGCCTCGCCGTTCCAGGGGCCGACGATGCCGTGGACGCGGCCGCCGTGGCGCTCGGCGATCTGGTCGGGGGAGTAGCCCTCGACCGGGCCGCCGAGGGCGTCGCCGACGGCCGCGCCGACCAGGGCGCCGGTGATCCGTTCGTCCAGACCCGCCTCATGGCTTTCTACTGCTTTGGGCGTCATGCCCCGAATCATCCTCCTGGTGGGGCCGGTTGTGCGGCTTCCAGGAGTTCGGCGAGTTCCACCAGGTCGGTGTCGGTGAGGCGGGGGAGCACACAGCCGGACAGGGTGCGGCAGGTGTCGCGCCAGGAGGCGGGGATCGCGTCGCCGCCCCCCAACGCCCCGGTGAGCGCGCCCGCCAGAGCCGGGGCCGAGTCCGCGACCCGGGACAGACAGGCGGCCGCCGGGACGGCCTCGGCGACCCGGCCGCCGGAGGCGAGGGCCAGGGCGAGGGCCACCGGGACGGTCTCGGCGGCCGCGATGCCGTAGCTGTAGACGTGGTCCACGATCTGGTGCTCCAGGAGGGGGACCAGTGCGAAGGCGCTCTCGGCGTCGTGCGCCAGTTTCAGGGCGTGGCGGGTGTTGCGGCCGATCTCCGTCCCCTCCGGGAGTTCGGCGAGGGCCGCCGACACACAGGTCCCGGGGTCCGCGCCGACGAGGGCCAGCGCGAGCGCGGCCGCCATCGCCCGGGCGCCGTGCACGCCGTCGCCGTCCTGGGTGTAGCGGGCGTCGAACTCGGCCAGTTCGGCGGCGAGTCGGGGGTCGCCGGGGTGGGCCACGGCGAGGACGCAGGCGCGTACACAGGCCGCGTCGTCGAAGTAGTGGGGGTTGTCGTGGCCGGTGGCGGGCGGGCGCAGCCCGGCGGCGAGGTTGCCGAGGCCGGCGCGGACGGAGATCCGGGCGCGCAGCGGGAGGACCGCGGACTCGATCTCCGGGGCGCGGTCGGCCGCCGCCGCGACTTCGCTGGCGACGGCGTTCCAGGTGAGGTCGATGGCGGCGCGCATCCGGCGTTCGCGGCTGAGGTCGCCGAGGGCGGTGTCGTCGCCGGCCCGCAGGACGGCCTCGGCCGCGAAGGCCGCCCACTCGGCGTCGTCGGAGGGGCCGAGGCGCAGCGGCTCGGGGGGCTGGTTGAGGGCGATGGGGACGGGGAGGGTGGTGGTGGCGTTGTGTTCGGCGAAGGTGTCCAGTTCGCGGGTGAGGCGGCGGGTCCACTCCGGCATCCGGGCGGCGCGGTGCCGTGCGGCGGGCCAGCCGGCGGCGTCGCCGGCGGCGAGGCCGAGCAGGAGGCCGGTGACGCGGCGGGGGCGGGGCGGCGCGGCCTTCTCGCCTTCGGCCCGACGGCTCGCGCCTTCGCCGTCCGGGCGGCATCGGGTGCCGGGTGCGGGCGTGGGCGTGGGTGCTGGCGCGAGTGTGGGTGTGGGCGGGGGTGGCGCCGGTGGGGCGCCCGTGCCGCCGACGGCCGTGGGCACGCCCGGTTCCGCCGTGATCGTCGCGCTCTGCGCCTCGGGCGGTGCCGGTTCCGCCGTGATCGTCGCGCTCTGCGCCTCGGGTGGATCCGGTTCCGTCGTGGTCGCCGGTTCCTGTGCCTCGGGCGGTTTCGGTTCCGCCGTGGTCGTCCCGGCGGTCATGCCCTCGTCCCAGGGGCCCGGGCCAGGTGGTCTCATCGCTCTGTCTCCGTTCGGTGGATCTCCGTTCGGTGGGTCTCCGCTTCGGCCGTCGGGGCCGGGTCGTGGCCCAGCAGGCTCGGCACCAGGTCGGGTACGACCACCCCCTCGCCCCACTTCCCGCCCTCGCCCGGCACCAGCAGTTCGGCCACGTCCAGGACGTGGTGGCCGGCCATCGACGGGAGGCAGCTGCCGCGGGCCGGGCCGATGGCCGCCGCCCAGTCGGCGGGGATGGCGGAGACGCCCTGGGTCGCGCCGGCCAGCGCGCCCGCGACCGCCGCGGTGGTGTCGGCGTCGCGGCCCATGTTGACCGCCGTGAGGACCGCCTGCGCGAAGTCGCCGTCGGCCGCCGCGTACGCGCCGAAGGCGAGGGCCACGGCCTCGGGGGCGAGGTCGGTCCAGGGGTAGCCGCCGATGACGACGGCGGAGCGGACCGCGCGTTCGCCGCGGTGGGCCACCGCCACCGCCCGGCGCAGGGAGCGGGCCGTCCAGGAGTCCTCGGGGACGACGGCCAGCGCGGAGGCGATGACGGCGATCGTCGGCGCGTCCGCCATCGCCGCCGCCACGCCCGCCGCGACGGCCTGGCCGCCGTAGATGCCCTCGCCGTCGTGGCTCACCGAGCCGTCGATGGCGACGAGCCGGGCGGCTTCGGCCGGGCGGCCCGCGGCGAACACGCCGAACGGTGCCGCGCGCATCGCCAGACCGTCGCTCCAGGCGTGCCGGTGCTGGGCGGAGATGGGGGCGGCCAGGCCCCGGCGGAGGTTCTCCAGGGTGCCGCGTTCGCTGAAGCCGGCGCCGCGGAAGGGGCCCTCCTCGCGGTCGGCGATCCAGTGGTGCCAGGCCGCCTCCACGTGGGCGGGGGTGAGTGCGGAGCCGTGCCGGGCCAGCAGCAGGCCGGAGAAGATCGCGTACTCGGTGTCGTCGGTGCCCGCGGGCCGGTCGGCGACATAGCCGGTGATGCGGCCCCAGCGGGCGCGGATCTCCGAGGGTTTCAGGTTCTCGGCCGGTGCGCCGAGGGCGTCTCCGACGGCGAGGCCGAGCAGGGCGCCACGGGCCCGCTCGCGGATCGATGGCAAGGGCGGCGGCCTCTCCTCCGGGGCTCCGCACGGGCGCGGAGCCGTTGGCGGATGTGTCCCACCATCGGCGGTTGACCTGAGCCTCGAATCCCCTCATGTCACCCGGTCGACATTTGTGCGCCACCTTGATCGAATGAGCGCTCGACGGTAAAAGCGCAGGTTAGCCCAGCCTTTCCTTGCTGGTGGATCAGGTATGACCGGCGTATCTTGATGGCTGTCGTAAATTAGAACTTGTCCAGACTTAGCTTTCCGGCTCCATCCTGGGGGATCCTCATGGCCATCATCGACACCGAGGCGCCGCTGCACGAGGCGCACCGCGACAACCACACGCACCGCGATGTGAACGGCGGCTGGCTGCGCCCCGCCGTCTTCGGCGCGATGGACGGCCTGGTCTCCAACCTCGCCCTGATGACCGGTGTCGCGGGCGGGGACGCCGGACGGCAGGCCCTGGTGCTCACCGGTCTCGCGGGGCTCGCCGCGGGCGCCTTCTCCATGGCCGCCGGCGAGTACACCTCCGTCGCCTCCCAGCGGGAACTCGTCGAGGCCGAGCTGGACGTCGAACGCCGGGAGCTGCGCAAGCACCCGAAGGACGAGGAGGCCGAGCTCGCCGCGCTCTACGAGACGCGCGGCGTCGAGCCCGAGCTGGCCCGGCAGGTCGCCCGCCAGCTGTCGCGCGATCCCGAGCAGGCGCTGGAGATCCACGCCCGTGAGGAGCTGGGCATCGACCCGTCCGACCTGCCCTCGCCGCTGGTCGCCGCCGTGTCGAGCTTCGGATCGTTCGCGCTGGGCGCGCTGCTGCCGGTCCTGCCCTATCTGCTCGGGGCGAGCGCGCTGTGGCCGGCCGTGCTGCTGGCGCTGTTCGGACTGTTCGCGTGCGGCGCCGTCGTGGCGCGCGTGACCGCGCGCAGCTGGTGGTTCAGCGGGCTGCGCCAGCTCGCGCTCGGCGGTGCGGCGGCCGGTGTGACGTACGTCCTGGGCAGTTTCTTCGGAACGGCCGTAGGATAGTGCGACCGCTAGTTATGCGATGGGCCGCATAAGTAGCCGTTACTGACTGGTTTCGACTGCTTAACCAGCGGGCATGAGCCGTAAGCGCTGTGGGCAATGACGCCTGTGGCGCACTCGCGGGGTGGGCGTAGTCGCCCACGCTGCCTTTCGGACCGACGGACATCGATCTGTCCCGTTCGGTCCCCACACACTTTCAGCCAGGTGCGCGGTACCCCCGCCGCACGCCCATGGCGTCCGCATGTTGGAACGGAGTATCCGGTTCCCGAGAACCGCTCCATCATGTAACCTGCACGAAATTTTGCGAACACGCAGAGGGCCAACGTCGTCCCTCGGCACGCCAGATATGCCACTTGAGACGACGACGGGAGAGCCGATGCGTACGCCGCGCCAGCCGTCCCAGCATTCCGCGAATGGCCAGAACTGGTCCTTCATGGATGCTCGCCCTGCTGCGCAGGGTATGTACGACCCCCGCAACGAGCACGACGCCTGCGGCGTCGGCTTCGTGGCCACCCTCACCGGAGAGGCGAGCCACACGCTGGTCGAGCAGGCGCTGACCGTTCTGCGCAACCTCGAGCACCGCGGCGCCACCGGCTCCGAGCCGGACTCCGGCGACGGCGCGGGCATCCTCACCCAGGTCCCCGACGCGTTCCTGCGCGAGGTCACCGGGTTCGAGCTGCCCGAGGCCGGCTCCTACGCCGTCGGCATCGCCTTCCTCCCCGAGGACGACACCCAGGACGCCGTCTCAACGATCGAGACGATCGCCGCCGAGGAGGGCCTCACGGTCCTCGGCTGGCGCGAGGTCCCCGTCGCCCCCGAGCTGCTCGGCGCCACCGCCCGCTCCACCATGCCCGCCTTCCGCCAGGTGTTCGTCACCGACCGCCGGAGCGAGGGCATCGCCCTGGACCGCAAGGCGTTCGTGCTGCGCAAGCGCGCCGAGCGCGAGGCCGGCGTGTACTTCCCGTCGCTCTCCGCGCGGACCATCGTCTACAAGGGCATGCTGACCACCGGTCAGCTGGAGCCCTTCTTCCCGGACCTGTCCGACCGCCGCTTCGCCTCGGCCGTCTCGCTCGTCCACTCCCGCTTCTCCACGAACACCTTCCCGTCGTGGCCGCTCGCCCACCCGTACCGGTTCGTGGCGCACAACGGTGAGATCAACACCGTCAAGGGCAACCGCAACTGGATGCGCGCCCGCGAGTCCCAGCTCGTCTCCGACGCGTTCGGCTCCGCCGGCCAGGGGAACAACGACCTCGAGCGCGTCTTCCCGGTGTGTACGCCGGACGCCTCCGACTCGGCGTCCTTCGACGAGGTGCTCGAACTGCTCCACCTCGGTGGCCGCTCCCTGCCGCACTCCGTGCTGATGATGATCCCGGAGGCGTGGGAGAACCACGACTCCATGGACCCGGCCCGCCGCGCCTTCTACCAGTACCACTCCACGATGATGGAGCCCTGGGACGGCCCGGCCTGTGTCACCTTCACCGACGGCACCCAGGTCGGCGCCGTGCTCGACCGCAACGGTCTGCGCCCCGGCCGCTACTGGGTCACCGACGAGGGCCTCGTCGTCCTCGGCTCCGAGGTCGGCGTCCTCGACATCGACCCCGCCAAGGTGGTCCGCAAGGGCCGTCTCCAGCCCGGCAAGATGTTCCTCGTCGACACCGCCGAGCACCGCATCATCGAGGACGACGAGATCAAGGAGCAGCTCGCCGCCGCGGCCCCCTACGCCGAGTGGCTGGAGGCCGGCGAGATCGAGCTGGGCGACCTGCCCGAGCGCGAGCACATCGTCCACACCCACGCCTCGGTCACCCGCCGCCAGCAGACCTTCGGTTACACCGAGGAGGAGCTGCGCGTCATCCTGGCGCCGATGGCCAAGACCGCCGGCGAGCCGCTCGGCTCCATGGGCACCGACTCGCCGATCGCCGCGCTCTCCGCGCGTCCCCGGCTGCTCTTCGACTACTTCACCCAGCTGTTCGCGCAGGTCACCAACCCGCCGCTGGACGCGATCCGCGAGGAGCTCGTCACTTCTCTGCGCTCGTCGCTCGGCCCCGAGGGCAACATCCTCGAGCCGACGGCCGCCTCCTGCCGCAGCGTCACCCTGCCGTTCCCGGTGATCGACAACGACGAGCTGGCCAAGCTCATCCACATCAACGCCGACGGCGACATGCCCGGCTTCAAGGCCGCGACCCTCTCCGGCCTGTACCGGGTGCACGGCGCCGGCGACGCGCTCGCCGCGCGGATCGACGAGATCTGCGCCGAGGCCGACGCCGCCATCGAGAACGGCGCCCGGCTGATCGTCCTGTCGGACCGCCACTCCGACGCCGAGCACGCGCCGATCCCGTCGCTGCTGCTCACCGCGGCCGTCCACCACCACCTCATCCGCACCAAGCAGCGCACCCAGGTGGGCCTGCTCGTCGAGGCCGGTGACGTCCGCGAGGTCCACCACGTCGCGCTGCTGATCGGCTTCGGCGCCGCCGCCGTCAACCCGTACCTGGCGATGGAGTCCGTCGAGGACCTGCTGCGCGCGGGCACCTTCATCAACGGCCTGGAGCCCGAGCAGGCGATCCGCAACCTGATCTACGCGCTCGGCAAGGGCGTCCTGAAGGTCATGTCCAAGATGGGCATCTCGACCGTCGCCTCCTACCGCGGCGCCCAGGTCTTCGAGGCCGTCGGTCTCGACGACGCCTTCGTCGAGAAGTACTTCAACGGCACCGCCACCAAGATCGGCGGCGTCGGCATCGACGTCATCGCCAAGGAGGTCGCCGCCCGGCACGCCAAGGCGTACCCGGCGTCCGGCATCGCGCCGGCCCACCGCGCCCTCGACATCGGCGGCGAGTACCAGTGGCGCCGCGAGGGCGAGCCGCACCTGTTCGACCCGGAGACGGTCTTCCGCCTCCAGCACTCCACGCGTGCGGGCCGCTTCGACATCTTCAAGCAGTACACGGACCGCGTGAACGAGCAGTCCGAGCGGCTGATGACCCTGCGCGGGCTCTTCGGCTTCACCTCGGACCGCCCCTCGATCCCCGTGGACGAGGTCGAGCCGGTCTCCGAGATCGTCAAGCGCTTCTCCACCGGCGCCATGTCGTACGGCTCCATCTCCAAGGAGGCGCACGAGACCCTCGCCATCGCCATGAACCAGCTGGGCGGCAAGTCCAACACCGGTGAGGGCGGCGAGGACCCGGACCGTCTGTACGACCCGGCGCGCCGCTCGGCGATCAAGCAGGTCGCCTCCGGCCGCTTCGGCGTGACCAGCGAGTACCTGGTCAACGCGGACGACATCCAGATCAAGATGGCCCAGGGCGCCAAGCCCGGCGAGGGCGGCCAGCTGCCCGGCCACAAGGTGTACCCGTGGGTCGCCAAGACCCGGCACTCCACCCCGGGCGTCGGTCTGATCTCCCCGCCGCCGCACCACGACATCTACTCCATCGAGGACCTGGCCCAGCTGATCCACGACCTGAAGAACGCGAACCCGCAGGCGCGGATCCACGTGAAGCTGGTCTCGGAGGTCGGCGTCGGCACGGTCGCCGCCGGTGTGTCGAAGGCGCACGCGGACGTCGTGCTCATCTCCGGCCACGACGGCGGCACGGGCGCCTCGCCGCTGACCTCGCTGAAGCACGCGGGCGGCCCCTGGGAGCTGGGCCTGGCCGAGACCCAGCAGACCCTGCTGCTCAACGGCCTGCGCGACCGGATCGTGGTCCAGACCGACGGCCAGCTCAAGACCGGCCGTGACGTGGTCATCGCCGCGCTGCTGGGCGCCGAGGAGTTCGGTTTCGCGACCGCGCCGCTCGTCGTCTCCGGCTGCGTCATGATGCGTGTCTGCCACCTGGACACCTGCCCGGTCGGTATCGCCACCCAGAACCCGGTCCTGCGCGACCGCTTCTCGGGCAAGGCCGAGTACGTGGTGAACTTCTTCAAGTTCATCGCGGAGGAGGTCCGCGAGCTCCTCGCCGAGCTGGGCTTCCGCTCCATCGAGGAGGCCGTCGGCCACGCCGAGGTCCTCGACGTGGCGCGTGCCGTCGACCACTGGAAGGCGCAGGGCCTGAACCTGACCCCGCTGTTCCACGTGCCCGCCCTGCCCGAGGGCGCGGCCCTGCACCAGGTCGTCCCCCAGGACCACGGCCTGGAGAAGGCGCTGGACAACGAGCTGATCAAGCTCGCCGCCGACGCGCTGGCCGCCGACTCGGCGACCGACGCCCAGCCGGTGCGCGCCCAGGTCTCCATCCGCAACATCAACCGCACGGTCGGCACCATGCTCGGCCACGAGGTGACGAAGAAGTTCGGTGGCGCGGGCCTGCCCGAGGGCACCATCGACATCACCTTCACCGGTTCCGCGGGCCAGTCCTTCGGCGCCTTCCTGCCGCGCGGTGTCACGCTGCGCCTGGAGGGCGACGCCAACGACTACGTCGGCAAGGGCCTCTCCGGCGGCCGGGTCGTCGTCCGCCCCGACCGGGGCGCCGACCACCTCGCCGAGTTCTCCACGATCGCGGGCAACACCATCGCCTACGGTGCGACCGGCGGCGAGCTGTTCCTGCGCGGCCGTACCGGTGAGCGGTTCTGCGTCCGCAACTCCGGCGCGCTGGTCGTCTCCGAGGGCGTGGGCGACCACGGCTGCGAGTACATGACCGGCGGTCACGCGGTGGTCCTCGGCGAGACGGGCCGCAACTTCGCGGCCGGCATGTCCGGCGGCATCGCCTATGTGATCGACCTCGACCGCGACAACGTCAACGTCGGCAACCTGGACGCCGTCCAGGCGCTGGACGACGCGGACAAGCAGTGGCTGCACGACGTGGTGCGCCGCCACGCGGAGGAGACCGGCTCCACGGTCGCCGAGAAGCTCCTGGTCGACTGGGACGCCTCCGCCGAGCGCTTCACCAAGATCATCCCCAGTACGTACAAGGCCGTGCTCGCCGCCAAGGACGCCGCCGAGCGAGCGGGACTCTCCGAGTCCGAGATCACCGAGAAGATGATGGAGGCGGCGACCAATGGCTGACCCGAAGGGCTTCCTGAACCACGGCCGTGAGGTCGCCAAGTCCCGTCCCGTCGACGTGCGTCTGAAGGACTGGAACGAGGTCTACGTCCCGGGCTCCCTGCTGCCGATCATCGGCAAGCAGGCCAGCCGGTGCATGGACTGCGGCATCCCGTTCTGCCACAACGGCTGTCCGCTGGGGAACCTGATCCCCGAGTGGAACGACTACGCCTACCGCGAGAACTGGTCGGCCGCGTCGGAGCGGCTGCACGCCACGAACAACTTCCCGGAGTTCACGGGCCGTCTGTGCCCGGCCCCGTGCGAGTCGGCGTGCGTGCTCGGCATCAACCAGCCGGCCGTCACCATCAAGAACGTCGAGGTCTCGATCATCGACAAGGCGTGGGACGCGGGCACCGTCGCCCCGCAGGCCCCGGAGCGCCTGTCGGGCAAGACCGTCGCGGTCATCGGCTCGGGCCCGGCGGGCCTGGCCGCCGCCCAGCAGCTGACCCGGGCGGGCCACACCGTCGCCGTCTACGAGCGCGCGGACCGTGTCGGAGGCCTCCTCCGTTACGGCATCCCCGAGTTCAAGATGGAGAAGCGGCACATCAACCGCCGTATCGAGCAGATGCGCGCGGAGGGCACCCGCTTCCGTACCGGCATCGAGATCGGCCGCGACCTCAAGGCGACCGACCTGAAGAAGCGGTACGACGCGATCGTCATCGCCGCCGGCGCCACGACCGCCCGTGACCTCCCGGTCCCCGGCCGTGAGCTCAAGGGCGTCTACCAGGCGATGGAGTACCTGCCGCTGGCCAACAAGGTCCAGGAGGGCGACTACGTCACCTCCCCGATCACGGCCGAGGGCAAGCACGTCGTCGTCATCGGCGGTGGCGACACCGGCGCCGACTGCGTGGGCACCGCCCACCGTCAGGGCGCGGCCTCCGTCACCCAGCTGGAGATCATGCCCCGCCCGGGCGAGGAGCGGAACGCCGGCCAGCCGTGGCCGACCTTCCCGATGCTCTACAAGGTCACCTCGGCCCACGAGGAGGGCGGCGAGCGGGTCTACTCCGTCTCCACCACCCACTTCGAGGGCGACGAGGACGGCAACGTCCAGTGGCTGCACCTCACCGAGGTCGAGTTCATCGACGGCAGGCTGACCCCGAAGCCGGGCACGGAGCGCAAGATCCCCGCCCAGCTGGTCACCCTCGCCATGGGCTTCACCGGCACCGACCGTGAGAACGGCCTGGTCGAGCAGTTCGGTCTGGACCTCGACGAGCGCGGCAACATCGCCCGTGACGCCGACTTCCAGACCAACGTGCCGGGCGTCTTCGTCGCCGGTGACGCGGGCCGCGGCCAGTCGCTCATCGTGTGGGCGATCGCGGAGGGCCGCTCGGCCGCCCGCGGCTGCGACCGCTTCCTCACCGGAGCCAGCGAACTGCCGGCCCCGATCCGTCCGACGGACCGTTCCCTGATGGTCTGATCCCCGCCGGCCCTCGCTCGCCCGAGGGCCCCGCACACGTCCCGTACAAAGGCGTACGGAACACAGACGGCGCCTGCCCCCAGTCCCCGACCGGACGATGGGGCGGGCGCCGCCGCCTTTCTCAGGCCAGTGCGCCGACCTTGCCGACGACGAGGACGACGAGCAGGGCGAGCAGGGCCAGACACACCCCCGCCTGGATCCACGGGCGGCGCCCGCCGCGGGGCGCGTACGCGTACGCCACCGTCACCACCGCGCCCGCGAGCAGCCCGCCGAGGTGGCCCTGCCAGGAGGTGAGGCCGGCGGAGATCACCAGCCACAGCAGCAGGCCCGCCATGAAGCGGTTGACGGCGTTCATGTCGGCGCCGAGGCGGCGGGCCATGACGTAGTAGGCGGCGCCGACGCCGAAGATCGCGCCGGACGCGCCGACCGTGGGGGTGGCGGGCGCGATCAGCAGCACCAGTACCGAACCGCCGAGCGCCGACAGCAGATAGAGGGCGAGATAGCGGATCCGGCCGAGCTGGGACTCGACCACCCGGCCCAGGTTCCACAGCGACACCATGTTCATCACGATGTGCAGGATCCCGAACGTGCCCTCGGTGGCCGGCATATGGAGGAAGGCGCCGGTCAGCAGCCGGTACCACTCGCCGTCCACCACCCCCGTGGGGTGGAAGCCGGCCGGGTACGAGGAGCTCCAGACGTACAGCCCGCCGTCCGGTCCGGTGAGCGCGGCGCCGAGCATCTCGAAGCGGTCCACGAGCGCCGGGCGCACCAACTCGCCCAGGTAGGCGAGGACGTTCAGCCCGATCAGCACGTACGTCACCATCGGCACGGCCGACACGCGGCCGCCGACGACCGTACGGGCCCGGCGGACCGACCGCGCGCCCTCCCGTACGCACTCCGGGCACTGGTGGCCGACGGCCGCCTCGCGCATGCAGTCCGGGCAGATGAACCGCTCGCAGCGGGTACAGCTCACGTACGACTCCACCTTGGGGTGGCGGTAGCACGTGGTGACGGCGGACTCGGGCTCCACGGCCGGCTCCTCGGGATTCTCGGCAAGAGCGAACAAAATAGCGAACGCCGGTGGGTGTGGGAGGGTGGGGGCCATGGTCGCGATCAGTCTCAGCAAGGTTCAGGAGACCGCACCCGCGCTGGTCAACCTCTACAAGAGCGCCGGGGTCTCCCTCACGAAGCACGGGCTCGACGGGCAGCGGGCCGCCGTCTACCTCGTGGTCGACTACTCGGGGTCGATGAAGCCGTACTACGGGGACGGGAGCGTACAGGCGCTCGCCGACCGGGTGCTGGGGCTGTCCGCGCACCTCGACGACGACGGCCGGGTCCCCGTCGTCTTCTTCTCCACCGACGTCGACGCCGTCACCGAGATCGCGCTCGCCGACCACCAGGGGCGGGTGGAGCGGATCGCGGCCGGGCTCGGACACATGGGGAAGACCAGCTACCACCTGGCGATGGACGCGGTCATCGACCACTACCTCGACAGCGGCTCACGCGACCCCGCGCTCGTCGTCTTCCAGACCGACGGCGGCCCGATCAACAAACTCGCCGCCGAGCGGTACCTGTGCAAGGCCGCGCGGCTGCCGCTGTTCTGGCAGTTCATCGGCTTCGGCGACCGGGGCAGCAAGCAGTTCGACTTCCTGCGCAGGCTCGACGAACTCCCCGTACCGGCCAAGCGGGTCGTCGACAACGCCGGCTACTTCCACGCCGGCGCGGACCCGCGCACGGTGCCGGACGCGGAACTGTACGACCGGCTGGTCGGCGAGTTCCCGAAGTGGCTGGTGGCGGCGCGGGCGGCGGGCATCGTCCGGCCGTAACGCGCGTACGCACCATTGGCCCCGCCGCGCCGCCGTGCCACCCTGGGAAGATCCGACGGGGAGGCGGCGGCGCATGGAAGACGACGCGCGATCGGGGCACGGGGGCAGGGGCGGCGAGCCCGCGAAGGGGGAGCGGGTCGCCGACTGGGCCGACGGGCGTCTGGGCGTCTACGGGCTGGCCCGGACGAACCTGCGCAAGGTGTTCCCCGACCACTGGTCCTTCATGCTGGGCGAGGTCTGCCTCTACAGCTTCCTCGTCCTCATCCTCACCGGCATCTACCTCACCCTGTTCTTCGAGCCCAGCAGCGCCGAGGTCGTCTACGACGGCTCCTACGTGCCGCTCAACGGCATCCCGATGACCAGGGCGTACGAGTCGACGCTCGACATCAGCTTCGACGTGCGCGGCGGGCTGCTGATCCGTCAGATCCACCACTGGTCGGCGCTGGTCTTCGTCACCGGCATGCTGGTGCACATGATGCGGGTGTTCTTCACCGGCGCCTTCCGCAAGCCGCGCGAGGTCAACTGGCTGTTCGGCTGGACCCTGTTGATGCTCGGCATCCTCACCGGCCTGACCGGCTACTCGCTCCCCGACGACCTGCTCTCCGGCACCGGCATCCGCTTCGCCGACGGCGCGATCCTGTCGATCCCGGTCGTCGGGACGTATCTGTCGTTCTTCCTCTTCGGCGGGGAGTTCCCGGGCCACGACATCATCTCGCGGCTCTATCCGATCCATGTCCTGCTGCTGCCCGGGATCATGCTGGGGCTCGTCGTGGCCCATCTGATCCTGGTGTTCTTCCACAAGCACACCCAGTACCCCGGGCCCGGACGGGACCAGAAGTCGGTGATCGGCATGCCCTTCATGCCGGTCTACATGGCGAAGGCGGGCGGCTTCTTCTTCCTCGTCTTCGGTGTGCTGACGGTGATGGCGGGCGTCGCGACCATCAACCCGGTGTGGGCCTTCGGGCCCTACCGCCCGGATCTCGTGACCACCGGCGCGCAGCCCGACTGGTACCTCGGGTTCTCCGAGGGGCTGATCCGGGTGATGCCGGGCTGGGAGATCAGCGCCTGGGGGCACACGCTGATCCCGGGCGTCCTCATCCCCTTCTCCCTCTTCCCGCTGATCCTGCTGGCCCTCGGCCTCTATCCGTTCGTCGAGGGGTGGATCTCCGGCGACAAGCGGGAGCACCACATCCTCGACCGGCCGCGCAACGTGCCCGTCCGCACGGGCCTCGGAGTGGCCTGGCTGACCCTGTACGTGGTGCTGCTGATCGGCGGCGGCAACGACATCGTCGCCACGCATCTGCATCTGTCCATCAACGCCATCACCTGGTTCGTGCGGATCGCCGTCTTCGTGGGGCCGGTGGCCGCCTTCATGGTGACCAAGCGGATCTGTCTGGGGCTCCAGCGCCGGGACCGGGAGAAGGTGCTGCACGGCCGGGAGACCGGCACCATCAAGCGCCTTCCGCACGGCGAGTACGTCGAGGTCCATGAACCCCTCGGCCGGGAGCAGTTGTTCACCCTCACCCAGCACGAGGAGCAGCCGCCCTACGAGATCGGCGCGCGCGTCGACCACAACGGTGTGCGCCGGCCGGTCACCGTCTCCCAGCGGGTGCGGGCGCGGCTGGCGCGGGCCATGTTCGGCCCGGAGAGCCGGATCCCGAAGCCGACCCCGGAGGAGTACCGCGAACTCACCCGCGGGCCCGGTCACTAGGCCGGGCTCGGCCCTGTCAGGACTCGGGCCGGGGTCGGGGCCGGGGTCGGGGGAGCAGGTCCCGGAGCAGGGGGGCGAAGCGTTCGGCGATGCGGTGGTGGGTGGCCGGGTCGGGGTGGAGGCCGTCGGGCAGGGGGAGTTCGTCGGCGTCGGACTCGCCGTAGAGGTCGCGGCCGTCGACGTGGTGGAGGGCGGGGTCGTCGGCGGCGCGGGCCGCCACGATCCGGGCCAGTTCGGCGCGGATCACGCGCAGGGTCAGCTTTCCCTGCGCGACCTCGGCCGGGTCGCCCATGGGCTGGAAGCGCACCTGTCCGCCGCCGGCGGCGGTGACGTCGAGGGCGGTGGGGCCGGGCGTGGTCTCGTGCATCGGGCAGAGGACCGGTGAGACGACCAGCAGGGGCGTGGTCGGGTGGCCCTCGCGGACGGTGTCGAGGAAGCCGTGCACGGCCGGGGTGAACGCCCGCAGCCGCATCACGTCGAGGTTCACCAGGTTGATGCCGATCTTGACGCTGATCAGGTCGGCGGGTGTGTCCCGCAGGGCGCGCGCGGTGAACGGGTCGAGCAGGGCGCTGCCGGCCAGGCCCAGGTTGATCAGCTCCACGCCGGCGAGCGAGGCGGCGCGCGCGGGCCAGACGGCCGTGGGGCTCGCGGCGTCGGAGCCGTGGCTGATGGAGCTGCCGTGATGCAGCCAGACGGGCCGGCCGTGGGGCGGGGCGGGCTCGACGGGGGCGTCGGTGCGCAGGGCGAGGAGTTCGGTGGTCTCGTTGTGGGGCAGCCAGATCTCGACGGTCTTCGGTCCGGCGGGCAGGCCTTCGAAGCGCACGGTGCCGGGTGACCCGGGGCGGAACGAGGTCGCGCCGGTGGCCAGGTCGACGGTCAGCAGGTGGCCGCCGTCCGGCACACCGCCCTGGGCGGTCAGCCGGCCGTCGACGAGCAGGTCGTACACCCCGTGCGGGCGGGCCGGGACGCCGGCGTAGGCCCGGCGGGTGGGCAGGGCGTCGAGTTCGACGACGGTGGCGCGGGTGCGCAGGGCCAGCCGTATGCCCGAGGGCTGGGACTCGGCCATGGCGAGCTGGCCGTCGTCGCACTGGGCGCGGGCCCGGGCGGGGAGCCGGTGGGGCAGCAGGCCGCGCTCGGTGCGCTCCAGGTCCAGGGCGCCGCGCACGAGGTCGGCGGTGACCGGCGTGGTGATCAGGTCGTGGCGTCCGGTCGTGGTCATGACGGGGCCGGCCAGTTCCGCAGCAGCGCGTCGAGGGCGTCCAGCATCCGGGTCCAGGTCTCCTCGGAGTCGGGCAGGCTGTGGCTGAACCCGCCGCCGAGTTCCAGGCTGACATAGCCGTGGAAGAAGCTGCCCAGCAGCCGGACCGCGTGCGTCTGGTCGGGTTCCGCGAGGTCGTAGCCGCGCAGGATGGCCCGGGTCATCTGGGCGAGCCGGACGCCCGCGCTGGCGGCCGCCGTCTCCGGGTCGAGGCGCAGCCGGGCGGCGGTGGTGCGGCCGGGGTGTTCCCGGGCGTAGTCGCGGTGGACGTTCGCCAGAGCGGCCAGGGCGTCCTTGCCGGCCCGTCCGGCCAGGGCGTCGGCGGCGCGGTCGGCCAGCTCCTCGAGTGCGAGCAGCGCGATCCGGGTCCTGAGGTCCTGGGAGTTCTTCACGTGCGAGTACAGACTCGCCGGCTTGACGTCGAACCGCCGGGCCAGTGCCGAGACGGTCACCTGATCGAAGCCGCTCTCGTCGGCCAGTTCCGCGCCCGCTCGGGTCAGCCGTTGCGGGGTCAGTCCCACCCGTGCCATCGCCATCCTCCCAGTCGTCTGCACTGATTATGTATTTGCCTAAAAGCTTTAGGCAAATTACCGTCACCTTTATGAAGCCGTTGACCGAGCAAGAGATCCGCGCCGCCTTCGTGAACTGCACCAAGGGCGAGGCCAAGCGCCTGTCCGTGCCGCGCGACCTGGCCGAGCGCCCCTGGGGCGACCTGGACTACCTCGGCTGGCGCGACCCCCAGGCCCCCGACCGGGCCTACCTCGTCGCCGAACTGGACGGCGGCCCGAAGGCGCTCGCCCTGCGCGGCTCGGCCGGCGCCGTCGGGCAGGCGCGGCGCAGCATGTGCTCGATGTGTCTGACCACCCACTCCGGCGGCGTCTCGCTGATGGTCGCGCCGAAAGCGGGCCGGGCGGGCCAGCAGGGCAACTCCGTCGGCGCCTACCTGTGCAGCGACCTCGCCTGCTCGCTCTATGTGCGGGGACTGCGCGACGCGGGCATCGGGGCACGGCTGCCCGAGACGATCACGCTGGAGGAGAAGATCGGGCGGACCGTGGCCAACCTGGCCGCCTTCGTCGCCAGGGTGACCGGCTGAAGGTCACGGCTGAGGGTTGGCTGAGGGTCATATGAGGGCGTCGAGCACATCGGCCCGGCACACGTCGGGGCTGCCCCACGCCGACCGCAGGGCACGGGCCCTGGTCAGCCAGAGCGACAGGTCGTACTCGGCGGTGTAGCCGATCGCGCCGTGCAGCTGGAGCGCCGTCCGGGCCGTCGCGTACGCCGCCTCGCAGGCGCTCACCTTCGCCGCGGCCACGTCCGCCGGCGCCATCGTGACCGCCGCCCCCAGGACCAGCGGGCGGGCGAACTCCAGCGCGATCCGCGCGTCGGCCAGCCGGTGCTTGACCGCCTGGAACGAGCCGACGGGGACCCCGAACTGCGTGCGATGCCCGACGTACGCGACCGTCCGCTCCAGCAGGGCGAGGCCGACGCCGAGAGCCTGCGCGGCCGTCGCGAGCCGGGCCCACAGCAGCGCCCGCGGGACCGGCGGGCCGGCCGCGAGGAGCTCCCCGCCCGGCCGCAACCGGGTGAGCCTGCGCGCCGGGTCCAGACCGGCGCGCACCGGACCGCCGCCGGGGGCCAGCCGCAGGCCACCGGGGCTCAGCGACAGGCGCAGGTCCGCCACATCGCCGTCCAGCGCGTACGACCCCTCGTGCGCCACCGTCGCCATCGACCGGCCCGCGGCGAGCGCGGGCAGCAGCCGCTTCGCCGGGCCCAGTTCATCGATCAGCACCGCCGCCATGACCGTCTCCACCAGCGGCCCCGGCACCGCGTGCCGCCCCAGCTCCACGAACG
Organism: Streptomyces phaeofaciens; assembly: GCF_014648915.1. Classification (GTDB taxonomy): domain Bacteria; phylum Actinomycetota; class Actinomycetes; order Streptomycetales; family Streptomycetaceae; genus Streptomyces; species Streptomyces phaeofaciens. The sequence continues at coordinate 50,658 of NZ_BMSA01000027.1, forward strand.
CCAGGGCCAGCTCGACCGGCCGCGGCCCGAACCCCTCGTACGCCTCCGGCACCGCCAGCGCGAAGACCCCCGCCTCGGCGATCCGGGACCACAGGGCGCGCCCGCTCGCGTGCTCGCCGCGGCTCCACTCGCGCACGACCCTCGCGGTGTCCGCGGCCGTCAGCAGCGCGTCCAGCGAACCGGTGAACGCCCGCTGCTCGGGGTCGGGGAGGAAACGCATCACCGGCGTCCCTTCGGCAGGCCGAGGAGGCGCTCGGCGACGATGTCGCGCTGGATCTCGTTCGTCCCCGCGTAGATCGGGCCGGCCAGGGCGAAGACGTACCGCTGCGCCCACTCGCCGTCCGCCGGTTCGCCCTCCTCGCCGAGGAGATCGAGGGCCGTCTCGTGCACGGCGATGTCGTACTCGGACCAGAAGACCTTGTTCAGGCTGGACTCGGGGCCGAGCCGCTCGCCCGCGAGGAAACGGGACGCGGCCGCGTAGGTGAACAGCTGGTAGGCGCGGGCGCCGATCAGGGCGTCGGCGACCCGGCCCGCCGACGACGCGGGGCAGCCCCGGGCGCGCCACAGGGCGTGCAGGCGCTCGGCCGTGGCGAGGAAGCGGCCGGGGGAGCGGAGCGTGAGCCCGCGCTCGTCGGCCGCCGTCGCCATCGCGATCGCCCAGCCCCGGCCGGGCTCACCGATCACGTCCTCGTCCGGGACGAACACCTCGTCCAGGAACAGCTCGGCGAACGCCGGTTTTCCGTCGAGACGGCCGATCGGCCGGACCGTGACCCCCGGGTCGCGCAGCCCGAACATGACGTAGGTGAGCCCCTGGTGGGGCTTCTCGGCCGCCGGATCGCTGCGGAACAGGCCGAAGGCGCGGTCGGCGAAGGCCGCCCGCGAGGACCAGGTCTTCTGGCCGCTCAAGAGCCAGCCGCCGTCCGTGCGCACCGCCCGGGAGCGCAGGGACGCCAGATCGGAACCGGCCTCCGGCTCCGACCAGGCCTGGGCCCAGACCACTTCCCCGGTCGCCATCGGCGGCAGCACCCGCGCCCGCTGCTCCGGTGTGCCGTGGCCGAGGAGGGTGGGGGCCAGCAGGGCGATCCCGTTCTGGTTGACCCGTCCGGGCGCGCCCGCCGCGTAGTACTCCTCCTCGAAGAGCAGCCAGCGCAGCAGGCCGCACGCGCGGCCGCCGTACCGGGTCGGCCAGTCGACCACCGACCAGCCGGCCGCGGCCAGCTCGGCCTCCCACGCGCGGTGCGCGGCGAAGCCCTCGGCCGTCTCCAGCGAGGGCAGCGGCGCGGACGGCACCCGCGCGCGCAGCCAGCCCCGCGCCTCGGCGCGGAACGCCTCGTCGGCGGGGGAGAGCGTGAGGTCCACGGCCAGCCTCCTTGCCCTGTCGCCCTGGAACTTCCCTAACAAGTGTTTGGTAGGTTAGCGTGCTGTCATGAAGAACGTCGAGGGTCCGTCGTACGTTCCCGGGCACGCGCTGCTCGCCGGACGCACGGCCGTCGTCACCGCGGCGGCCGGCGCGGGCATCGGCGGCGCGACCGCACGCCGCTTCCTCGAGGAAGGCGCCCGCGTCCTGATCAGCGACGCGCACACACGCCGGCTCAAGGCCTACCAGGCCGAACTGGCCGAGGAGTTCGGCGCCGCCGCGGTCTGCGCACTGCCCTGCGACGTCACCGACGAGACCCAGGTGACGGCCCTCTTCGACACGGCGGTGCGCGAGCACGGCCGGCTGGACGTCGTCGTCAACAACGCCGGACTCGGCGGCACCGCACCGCTGGCGGACATGACCGACGAGCAATGGACCCGGGTGCTCGACGTGACACTGAACGGCACCTTCCGCTGTACCCGGGCGGCGCTGCGGCGGATGCGCGACAGCGGCGGCGGGGTCGTCGTCAACAACGCCTCCGTGGTGGGCTGGCGCGCCCAGGCCGGACAGGCCCACTACGCCGCCGCCAAGGCCGCGGTGATGGCCCTGACCCGCTGCGCGGCGATCGAGGCCGCCGCGTACGGGGTGCGGGTCAACGCGGTCTCCCCGAGCCTGGCCATGCACCCCCACCTGGTGAAGGTCACCACCCCCGAACTGCTGGAGGAACTCACCGCCCGCGAGGCCTTCGGGCGGTACGCCGAGCCGTGGGAGGTGGCCAACGTGATCGTGTTCCTGGCCTCCGGCTACTCCTCGTACATGACCGGCGAGGTCGTCGCCGTCAGCAGCCAGCACGCCTAGGACCACAATGTGTTCGTGCCGACCAAGAAGAAGCCCCAGGTGACCGCCGCGCCCGCGCGCCGCGGTGAACTCCTCAGCACCGCAGCCGAGGTCTTCGCCGAACAGGGCTACAACGCCACCACCGTCCGCAAGATCGCGGACCACGCGGGCATGCTCGCGGGCAGCCTCTACTACCACTTCGACTCCAAGGAGTCGATGCTGGAGGAGATCCTGCGCACCTTCCTCGACGAGCTGTGGGACGGCTACGACACCGTCCTGGCCGCCGGGTCGGGCCCCCGCGAGACCCTCGAGGCCCTGGTCACCGAGTCGTTCCGGGAGATCGACCGGCACCGGGCCGCCGTCGCGATCTACCAGAAGGAGAGCAAGCAGCTCGTCGCGCAGGAACGGTTCGCGTTCCTCGCCGAATCGCAGCGCAGGTTCGAGAAGGCGTGGCTGTCCACGCTGGAGCGCGGGGTGGCCGACCGGGTCTTCCGGGCCGACCTCGACGTCCGCCTCACCTACCGCTTCGTCCGTGACACCGTCTGGGTCGCCGCCTCCTGGTACCGGCCCGGCGGACAGCACAGCCCGGAGGAGATCGCCCGGCAGTACCTCTCGATGGTGCTGGACGGGATCGCCGTACGCACGTAACCCACTGGACGCACTGGGGAGTCGCCATGGCCGAGGCCTACATCGTCGAAGCGGTCCGTACGCCCGTGGGGCGGCGCGGAGGAGGGCTCGCCGGGGTGCACCCGGCGGACCTCGGGGCGCACGCGCTCAAGGAACTCGTCGCACGCGCGGGCATCGACCCGGCGGCCGTCGAGGACGTCGTCCTCGGCTGCCTGGACGCGGTCGGGCCGCAGGCCGGGGACATCGCGCGCACCGCCTGGCTGGCCGCCGGGCTGCCCGAGGAGGTACCGGGGGTGACGGTGGACCGGCAGTGCGGATCCTCCCAGCAGGCCGTGCACTTCGCCGCCCAGGCCGTGCTCTCCGGCACCCAGGACCTCGTCGTCGCGGGCGGCGTGCAGAACATGTCGCAGATCCCCATCGCCTACGCCACCCGCCAGGCCGCCGAGCCGCTCGGCTTCACCCAGGGCCCCTTCGCGGGCAGCGAGGGCTGGCGCGCCCGCTACGGCGACCGGCCCGTCAACCAGTTCGCCGGCGCCGAGATGATCGCCGCCAAATGGGGCATCAGCCGCCAGGACCAGGAGGAGTTCGCACTGCGCTCGCACCGGCGGGCGGTGCGCGCGATCGACGAGGGCCGCTTCGCGCGGGAGACCGTCGCCCACGGGACCGTCACCGTCGACGAGGGGCCGCGCCGGGACACCTCCCTGGAGAAGATGGCCGCGCTGAAGCCCGTCATCGACGGCGGGACCGTCACCGCCGCCTGCTCCTCGCAGGTCTCCGACGGCGCCGCCGCCCTCCTGCTCGCCTCCGAGCGGGCCGTCCGCGAGCACGGCCTCACCCCCCGCGCGCGCGTGCACCACCTCTCCGTACGCGGCGAGGACCCCATCCGCATGCTGACCGCGCCGATCCCGGCCACCGCCCACGCCCTGAAGAAGACCGGGCTGTCGATCCACGACCTCGACCTCGTCGAGATCAACGAGGCCTTCGCGCCCGTCGTCCTCGCCTGGCTGAAGGAGACCGGCGCCGACCCGGAGAAGGTCAACGTCAACGGCGGCGCGATCGCCCTGGGCCACCCGCTGGGCGCGTCGGGCGCCAAGCTGATGACGACCCTGCTGCACGAACTGGAGCGCACGGGCGGCCGGTTCGGCCTTCAGACGATGTGCGAGGGCGGCGGGCAGGCGAACGTGACGATCATCGAACGGCTGTGACGGCCGGGCAGGGACGGCGGCCGTGACCGCCGGGCAGGGACGGCGGCCGTGACGGCTGTCAGGGGGAGGCGGTGAGGCCCTCCAGGGTCTCCTCCGCCTCCTTCATGATCCGCTCCACCAGCTCCGCGCACGACGGCAGGTCGTCGATCACCCCGGCGACCTGCCCGGACGCCATGACCCCGAGATCCGTACGGCCGTCCACCATCGCCGACTTCAGCAGCATCGGGGTGTTGGCGGCGAGCAGGACCTGACTCCAGGACAGTTCCTTGCCGCGCTTCATGGCCAGACCGTCGCGGACCAGACGCGGCCAGGAGAGACCCGAGAGCCTGCGGAAGGCCGCCGCCCGGCCGACCGCGTGCAGCAGCGTTCGCGACCGGCCGGCACGCTCCAGGGACGCCACCAGGTCCGTACGCAGCATGCGGTGCGGCAGCCCGTCCACCGCCCGGGTGACCGTGACGTCCCGCACACCCGCCGCCAGATAGCGCGCCTTCACCACGTCCGGCACCGTCGACTCCGACGTCAGCAGGAACCGCGTCCCCATCGCGACCCCCGCCGCGCCGTACGCCAGCGCCGCGACCAGACCCCGCCCGTCGAAGAAGCCGCCCGCCGCCACGACCGGGATGTCCACCGCGTCCACGACCTGCGGCAACAGCACCGTCGTGGCCACCTCACCGGTGTGCCCGCCGCCCTCCCCGCCCTGCACGATCACCGCGTCCGCACCCCACGCGGCGACCTTCTCGGCATGCCGCCGGGCCCCGACCGAGGGGATGACGACGACGCCCGCCTCCTTCAGCTCGGTGATCAGCTCCCGGGAGGGCGCGAGCGCGAAGGACGCCACCCGCACCCCCTCGTCGAGCAGGATCCGCACCCGGTCGCCGGCGTCCGCCGCGTCGGCCCGCAGATTCACCCCGAACGGCGCGTCCGTGCGCGAGCGCACCTCGCGGACCGCCTCGCGCAGCCCGTCCACCGTCATCGTCGCCGAGCCGAGCACGCCCAGCGCCCCCGCCTCGGCCGCCGCCGACACCAGACGCGGGCCCGCCACCCAGCCCATGCCGCTCTGCACGATCGGGCGGCGGACCCCGACCAGCCGGGTGAGTGCCGTGTCCATCAGACCGGAACCTCCCGGTCCCGGGTGTTCCCCGGATCGATCACCTCGCGGATCAGCCGCAGCTCCGCGGCGGTCGGTTCACGGGTGTACGGCACCTCGCCGTCGATCACGAGGTCGAACGCCGTCGCCTCCCGGACCTGCTCCACCGTCACCCCCGGATGCACCGACGCCAGCCGCATCGTGCGGCCCGGCGTGGCGAAGTCGAAGACCCCCAGGTCGGACACCACCCGCGGGATCCGGTGGTGACGCGCCCCGGCCGCACGGTCGTACCCGACCCCGCACACCATGTCGACCTCCGCCACGAAGACCCGCCGGGAGTGCCTGGGGATCCAGTAACTCGTCGGGTTGTTGAGCGTGTTGACCGGCGCGCCGCGCACCCCGAGCAGCTGCCGCGCGGGCCGCGCCCAGTCGCCGATGCAGGAGATGTTCTGGTTGCCGTGCCGGTCGATCTGGCTCGCGCCCATCATCACGTGCCGCCGGCCCCCGGTGACCAGCTCCAGGTGCCGGCGGTACGGCAGCCAGCCCTCGACCGTGCCGTCCGAGCCGACGATCATCGCCTCGCCGTCGGTCAGCAGCAGGTCGGGCGCGAAGGTCCGCCGGGCGAGCCGCGCCCCGACGGAGGGGATCAGCCCCATGGGGCTCGCCAGGATCTCCCCCGAGCCCCGCCAGGCCTCGGCGCACGCGACGACGCAGTACTCGGCGCGGGTCACCCCGCTCATGACTCCTCCCCGGCCGCCGCCCGGTACGCCGCCTCGTCCCCGGCCAGATACCGCGCCGCGAACTGCGGCCACGGCGTCGTCGCATACCGCTTCTGGAACGCCTCGTCCCGGCCGTAGTCGGGGGCGCAGGACGTGAAGTGCGCGCCGTCGGGCGCCTCGACGACCCCCGTCACCACATGCCGCCCGATCAGCAGCGACTGCGGCGGGGCCGCCTTCGTCAGCTCGGCCGTGTCGACGATCCGCTCGCAGGAGACGTACGCCGTGTCCGCGGCCTCGCAGAACAGGTCGTCGAAGTACGGGTCCGGTCCCAGGTACTGCCCGTTGCCCAGCCGGTCGGCCCGGTTCACGTGCACCAGGGCCGCGTCCAGCCGCAGGGCGGGCATGGCGACGAACGTCTCCCCGTCCTCGTAGGGGGAGGTCACCGTCCGCAGACCGGGGTTGACCCGCATCACGTCCGAACCGATCCCCGCCCGCACGGGCAGGAACGGCAGCCGGTTCGCCGCCGCGCGCAGGCCCCACAGGAACATCGCCTCGTCGACCTCCGTCAGCGCGAAGGCCCCCCGCTCGCGGGCCGCGCGGTAGTGCGGTTCGAGAGGGATCGAGTCGAGGGTCACGAACGCGGTCACCAGCTTCCGGATCCGGCCGGCCGCGGCGAGCATCCCGACGTCCGGGCCGCCGTACGAGACGACCGTCAGGTCCGTGACCTGCGACCGCAGCAGCGCCCGGACCAGCGCCATGGGTTTGCGGCGCGAGCCCCAGCCGCCGATGCCGAGGGTCATGCCGCTCTCCAGCCGGGAGACGGCCTCCTCGGCGGTCATCGTCTTGTCACCCATCCGACCCGCCCTCCTTCCCGAACGTGTCCCGGACCCGGTCGGCCACCCCGCTGACGCTCGCCTCGAAGGTGAAGCCCTGCTCGAAGCGGTAGCTGCGGCGCACGTCGACCGGGTCGATGCCGTTGATGGCCGCTTTCGCGAGCCGCAGCAGCTCACCGTCCTTGGCGGCGATCTCGCGCGCCAGCTCCAGCGCCGCCGCCCGCAGTTCCTCGCGCGGCACCACACGCCACACCGAGCCGTGCGCGTGCAGTTCGGCCGCCGTGACCGTGCGCGAGGTGTAGTACAGGGCGCGCATCAGCTGCCGGGGGACCAGCCGGGCCAGATGCGTGGCCGCGCCGAGCGCGCCGCGGTCCAGCTCGGGCAGCCCGAAGGTGGCGTCCTCGCTCGCGACGATCGCGTCCGCGTTGCCCACGAGGCCGATGCCGCCGCCCAGGCAGAAGCCGTGCACCGCCGCCACCACCGGGACCTCGCACTCGTACACCGCGGCGAACGCCTCGAAGCAGCCGCGGTTGACGCCGACCAGCGCGCTCGGACCGCGCGCCTGGAGCTCCTTGATGTCCACGCCCGCGTTGAACCCCCGGCCCGCCGCGGTCAGCACCACGCACCGGGTCCCGGGGTCCCGGCCCGCCGTGCGCACCGCGTCGGCCAGCGCGAACCAGCCGGCCACCGGCAGCGCGTTCACCGGCGGGAAGTCGACCGTGACGACGGCGATTCCCTCTCCCGCGGGCCCCTTTTCCGGGGACGAGGTGGAGACACCCATGGAAGCATCAGCTACCTTTCCACCAAACGTTTGTTAGGTGAAAGGTAGCAGCGGATGGAGCTGGACGGGAAGGTCGCCGTCGTCACCGGCGGCACCCGGGGCGTCGGCGCCGGCATCGCGCGGGCCTTCGCCGACGCCGGAGCCGAGGTGGTCGTCTGCGCCCGCCGGGCGCCGCACGCCCCGGTGCCCGGGACCGCGTTCGTGCCGCTCGACGTCCGGGACGGCGACGCCGTACGCACGTTCTTCGCCGGCCTGGACCGCGTCGACGTCCTGGTCAACAACGCGGGCGGCGCCCCCTACCGCCCGCTCGCCGAGGCCGACGCCGAGCGGCACGCGCGCGTGATCGAACTCAACCTCCTCGCACCCTTGACCGTGTCCCTCGCCGCCCACGGCCACCTCCACCGCGCGGGCGGCTCGGTCGTGATGATCGGCAGCGTCAGCGGCAGCCGCCCCTCACCCGGTTCGGCCGCCTACGGCGCCGCCAAGGCCGGCCTGGAGAACCTCGCCCGCTCGATGGCCGTGGAGTGGGCGCCGCGGGTCCGCGTCAACACCCTCGTCGTCGGCATGGTCCGCACCGAACTGTCCCATCTGCACTACGGCGGCGAGGACGGGATCGACGCCGTCGCCCGCACCGTCCCGCTCGGACGGCTCGCCCGCCCCGCCGACGTGGGCGCCGCCGCCGTCTTCCTCGCCTCCGACGCGGCCGTCTACATCAGCGGGGCGAGCCTGCTCGTGCACGGGGGAGGGGAACGACCCGCGTTTCTCGACGCCGCGACCGCCAACAAGGACACCCGAGACGCGGGCACGGACGACACCCCAGACGCCAGCACGGACACCTGAGAGGAGCACGGGATGAGCGGAATCTGCGACGGCCGGGTCGTCGTCGTCACCGGCGCCGGACGCGGACTCGGACGCGCGCACGCACTCGCGTTCGCGGCCGAGGGCGCCCGGATCGTCGTCAACGACCTCGGCGTCGGCCTGGACGGCACCCCCGGCCCCGACAGCCCCGCCGGGCGGGTCGTGGCGGAGATCCACGCGGCCGGCGGCGAGGCCGTCGCCCACGGCGGCGACATCGCCACCCCCCGGGGCGCCGCCTCCCTCGTCACGACCGCCCTGGAGACCTACGGCCGGCTCGACACCCTGGTCAACAACGCCGGCTTCCTGCGCGACCGCATGCTGGTCAACCTCGACGAGGACGACTGGGACACCGTCCTGCGCGTCCACCTCACCGGACACTTCCTGCCGCTCAAGCACGCCGCCGCGCACTGGCGCGCCGAGGCGAGGGCCGGCCGCCCGCCCGCCGCACGGATCGTCAACACCAGCAGCGGCGCCGGCCTGCTGGGCTCGCTCGGCCAGGGCAACTACAGCGCCGCCAAGGCCGGGATCGTCGCCCTGACCCTGGTCGCGGCGGCCGAACTCGCCCGCTACGGCGTCCAGGTCAACGCGATCGCGCCCGCCGCCCGCACCCGGATGACGGAACGGACCTTCGCCGAGACCATGGCGGCACCCGCGTCCGGCTTCGATGCCATGGCCCCCGAGAACGTCTCCCCGCTCGTCGTCTGGCTCGGCTCCGCCGCCAGCACGGGCGTCACCGGCCGGGTCTTCGCGGCGGAGGCCGGGCGGATCACCGTCATGGAGGGCTGGCGCCCCGGACCCACCACCGACAAGGGAGCCCGCTGGAGCCCGGGGGAGGCCGGGGAGGCCGTACGGAAACTCCTGACCGAGGCGGAGGCGCCGGGGGCGGTGTACGGGGCGTAGAAAGGCCCGCGCGGGGCGCCAGGGTGGGGCCGGGCGGCCGGCCGCCCGGGTGTCCGGCCGCCCGGGTGTCCGGGTGTCCGGGTGTCCGGGAGTCAGGCGTCCGGCGTCTGGCGTCCGGCCGGCCGTCGCGGACTACGTGTCGCACTCCAGGACCGTCCGGCACAGCCCGCACCGCGCCCGCACCCGCCCCCGCACGGGCACCCTGATCCGCTGATGACAGGTCGGGCAGGGGAACGTCACCCGCAGCGGCCCCACCGGGTCGGGCGCGAACACGTACGGCGAGCCCGGGCCCGCCCCGCCGGCCCGCCGGTCCTGGGCCTGCCGCCGGTCACGGGCGTACCGCCGCCGCCCCGCCCAGCCCGCCGCCGTCAGCGGCGGCTGCCGCTCGTCGTGCCGGGCCCGCTCCAGCCCCCGTCCGTACGCCGTGTACGCCTGCGCGCTGGTGAACCACACCGACGGATCCTCACCGAAGACCAGCGACCGCTTCGCCAGCACGTACCCGAACTCCTCCGGCGTCAGATACCCCAGCTTCTGCGAGGAGGCCCCGTCCTCCCGATAGGCGTCCAGGAGCAGCCAGCCCGCCCCCAGATACGTCGTCGCCGTGTCCGTGAGGATCTCGTTGTCCCGCGTCCCCGGGAACGACAGGTCCAGCCGGTGCAGGTAGACATGCATGATCTCGTGCGCCAGAGCCGCCCCGATGTCCCGCCGATGCGTGCGGAACCGGTCGTTCAGCTCGATGAAGTACTCGGGCCCGGCCGTCAGCTCCACATGCGCCGCGTGCTCCATCTCCCGGAACGCGACGACCATCCGGGCGTCCGGCAGCCGGTAGTGCCGCACCAGCTCCCGCGCCACCCGCTGCGCCCCCAGATGCAGGTCGTCACCGTCGCAGAACGCCACCTCGGCCGGCGCCACACTGGTGGCGAACAGCTGGACCGTGTCGTACGACAGTCGTCTGTAGAGGGCCGTGACAGCCGCCCGCACCGTCTCCAGATGCGGAAAGCCGTGCTCGACCGGTCCGCCGTTGGCCACGCCCGCACCCCCAAGACGCCGTGTACCCGGTCCCACTGTACGAGGGTGCCACCGGTCTCGGCCCCCGGCGGCCGACGCACTAGGGTGATCGCCCATGACCACCAGCAACACCCCGGGAACCGGTGACGTCGACCAGGCCGTGCGCGAGGAGCTGGCCCGGCTCCGCGAGAGCATCGACAACATCGACGCCGCCGTCGTCCACATGCTCGCCGAACGCTTCAAGGCCACCCAGCAGGTCGGCCACCTCAAGGCCCGCCACCAGCTGCCGCCCGCCGACCCGGCCCGCGAGGCCCGCCAGATCGCCCGGCTGCGCACCCTCGCCGAGAACGCCCGGCTCGACCCCGCGTTCGCCGAGAAGTTCCTGAACTTCATCATCGCCGAGGTGATCCGCCACCACGAGCGCATCGCGGACGACGCCGGCCAGGACACCGCCGACACCACCGACGCGGACGACACCGCCCACCCGACCGGCACCGCTCACGCCACCGGCACCGCCGACACCGCCGGCACGGCACCCGCGGCAGGCTGACACCGGCATCGGCGCCTCCGGCGCGAGAGCGGACATAGGGCGCGTACCGATCCGCCCCTGTGCCCCGCCTGCGGCATCAGGCAGCATGTCGTTCATGTCCGTACTGACGCGCGACGAAGCGCAGCACCGTGCCCAGCTCCTCGACGTACACCGCTACACCATCGAGCTCGACCTGACCACCGGCGACGAGACCTTCGAGTCCCGGACCGCCATCCGGTTCACCGCGCGCGCCGATGGCAGCACCTTCGTCGAACTCAAGCCCGCCGAGCTGCGCTCCGTCACCCTCGACGGACAGCCCCTGGACCCCGCGACCCTCACCGGCAACCGGCTGCCCCTGCCCGACCTCCGCGCCGGCGAACACGAACTGCACGTCCGCACCACCATGCGCTACTCCCGCACCGGCGAAGGCATGCACCGCTTCACCGACCCCACCGACGGCGAGACCTACCTCTACACCCAGCTCTTCATGGACGACGTCCAGCGCGTCTTCGCCGCCTTCGACCAGCCCGACCTGAAGGCCGTCTTCGAGCTGACCGTCACCGCCCCCGAACACTGGACCGTCCTCGCCAACGGCATCACCGAACACCTCGGCCAAGGCCGCTGGCAGGCCGCCCCCACCCCCCTCGTCTCCACCTACCTCGTCGCCGTCGCCGCCGGCCCCTGGCACTCCGTCACCACCGAACACCGCGGCCTGCCCTTCGGCCTGCACTGCCGCCGCTCCCTCGCCCCCCACCTCGACGCCGACGCCGAGGAACTCCTCGAGATCACCCGGCAGTGCTTCGACCGCTACCACGAGAAGTTCGACGAGCCCTACCCCTTCGACTCCTACGACCAGGCGTTCGTCCCCGAGTTCAACGCCGGCGCCATGGAGAACCCCGGCCTCGTCACCTTCCGCGACGAATTCGTCTACCGCTCCGCCGTCACCGACACCGAACGCCAGACCCGCGCCATGGTCGTCGCCCACGAGATGGCCCACATGTGGTTCGGCGACCTCGTCACCCTCCAGTGGTGGGACGACATCTGGCTCAACGAGTCCTTCGCCGAATACATGGGCTACCAGACCCTCACCGAAGCCACCCGCTTCACCGACACCTGGACCGACTTCGGCGTCGTCCGCAAGGCCTGGGGCTACGACGCCGACCAGCGCCCCTCCACCCACCCCGTGGCCCCCGAATCCGTCCCCGACACCGCCTCCGCACTCCTGAACTTCGACGGCATCTCCTACGCCAAGGGCGCCTCCGCACTCCGCCAGCTCGTCGCCTGGCTCGGCGAGAAGGACTTCCTCGCCGGCATCAACACCCACTTCACCCGCCACCGGTTCGGCAACGCCACCCTCGCCGACTTCATCGACTCCCTCGCCAGCACCACCGAACGCGACGTCCACGCCTGGGCCGACACCTGGCTGCGCACCACCGGCGTCGACACCCTCACCCCCGTCGTCACCGGCGAGAACGGCGACCGCACCCTCACCGTCGAGCACCACGGCAGCCGCCCCCACCACATCGCCGTCGGCCTCTACGACCAGGACCTCTCCGACGACGACAGCCGCCCCGCCCGCCTCGTCCTGCGCGAACGCCTCGACGTCGACATCCCGCAGACCGCGCCCCACCCACTCGGCAAGCGCCCCGCCCTGCTCCTCCTCAACGACGGCGACCTCACCTACGCCAAGATCCGCTTCGACACCCAGTCCTTCGAGACCGTCCGCAGCTGCCTGTCCGCACTGCCCGAACCCCTCACCCGGGCCGTCGTCTGGAACGCCCTGCGCGACGCCGTCCGCGACGGCGAACTCGCCCCCGCCGCCTACCTGGAGACCGCCCGCGCCCACCTCCCCCGCGAAACCGACCTCGCCCTCGTCCAGGGCGTCCTCGCCTTCGCCTCCACCCACATCGCCGACCGCTACGTCACCCCCGACGCACGCCCCGCCGCCCTCGCCACCCTCACCTCCCTGTGCCGCGACCTCATCCGCCGCACCGAGGACGGCGACCACCCCGGCCTGCGCCTGATCGCCGTACGCCACTTCATCGACGTCGCCGCCCACCCCGAGACCATCACCGCCTGGCTCGCCGACGGCACCGTGCCCGGCGGACCCGAACTCGACCCCGACCTGCGCTGGCGCGTCCTCGCCCGGCTCGCCGTCCTCGGCGCCACCGACGAGAGCGCCATCGCCGCCGAACTCCAGCGGGACCCCTCCGCCACCGGCCAGGAAGGCGCCGCCCGCTGCCGCGCCGCCCTGCCCACCGAAGAGGCCAAGGAGAAGGCCTGGACGGCGATGTTCGCCACCGACGACCTCTCCGCCTACCTGTTCACCGCCACCGCCCAGGGCTTCTGGCAGCCCGAACAGGCCGACCTCGTCCGGCCCTACGTCACCCGCTTCTACGAGGACGCCGTCGCCGTCGCCGCCCGACGCGGACCCGCCGTCGCCGACGCCGCCGGCCGCTGGGCCTTCCCCGCCCACGCCGTCGACGCCATGGCGCTCCGCCACGGCGAGACCTGCCTGCGCGACACCGACCCCATCCCCGCCCTGCGCCGCAAGCTCGTCGACCAGCTCGACGACCTGGCCCGCGCCCTGAAGGTCCGCTCCGCCTGAGCACCACCCCGGGACGGCCCCGGGCAGCCCCGCGGCGATCGGTACCCACTTTCGGGTACCGATCGCCCGCCTCCCGGGCACACCCGCCCCACGGCGTACAAGCTGGAACCCCTCTGTTCCGCGCACGCCCGGAGGCCCCCCGTGAGCACGCCGCCCCTCGCCTCAGGACCCGAAGGCCCCGACGCGCTGCGGCCGTTGCTCGACACCGTCCTCGACGCCCTCGACAGCGGCCGCCGGGCCCGCGGCGGCCCCCTGCCCGCCGGCGGCCCCGACGCCGTCGCCGCACGCGTGCGCGCCGCCACCGGCGACCTCCTCCCCCCGCACGGCGACCCCGACGCCCTGCGCACCCTCGTCCACACCCTCACCGAAGGCTCCGCCGACCCCGCCCACCCCCTCTGCGCCGCCCACCTGCACTGCCCGCCCCTCGCCGTCGCCACCGCCGCCGACCTCGCCGTCTCCGCGCTCAACCCCTCCCTCGACTCCTGGGACCAGGCCCCCGCCGCCTCGGAACTGGAAACCCTCGTCACCCGGGCCCTCGCGGCGGAGATCTACGGCCCCACCCCGGCGGACGCCCTCGTCACCACCGGCGGCACCGAATCCAACCAACTCGCCCTCCTCCTCGCCCGCGAGACACACGGCGCCACCCTCCGCCTCGTCCACGGAGCCAACGCCCACCACTCGCTGCCCCGGGCCGCCTGGCTGCTCGGCCTGCCCGCCCCCGTCGTCGTCCCCACCCCCACCGGCACCCTCGACCCCGCCGCCCTCGACGACGCCCTCGCCACCCTCCCCGGCCCCCGCACCGCCGTCGTCGTGGCCGCCACCGCCGGCACCACCGACACCGGACGCATCGACCCCCTCCCCGACATCGCCGCCCTCTGCCGCACCCACGGCGCCCGCCTCCACATCGACGCCGCCTACGGCGGCGGCCTCCTCTTCAGCGACCGCCACCGCTCCGCACTGACCGGCCTCGACGCCGCCCACACCGTCACCCTCGACCTGCACAAACTCGGCTGGCAACCCGTCGCCGCCGGCCTCCTCGCCGTCCGCGACACCACCGACCTCACCGCACTGCGACACCGCGCCGACTACCTCAACGCCGACGACGACACCGAAGCCGGCCTCCCCGACCTCCTCGGCCGCTCCCTGCGCACCACCCGCCGCCCCGACATCCTCAAGATCGCCGTCACCCTCAAGACCCTCGGCCGCGACGGCCTCGGCACCCTCGTCGACCAGGTCTGCCACCGAGCCCACGAACTCGCCGCCCTCATCCGCGCACACCCCCACCTCGAACTCCACGCCCCACCCACCATCAGCACCGTCCTCTTCCGCCCCACCGGCGCCACCGACACCACCGTCGCCGAGACACGCCGCCGCCTCCTCACCGACGGCAGCGCCGTCCTCGGCCGCACCCGCATCGACGGCCGCCTCTGGCTCAAGACCACCCTCCTCAACCCCCACACCCGGCCCGACGACCTGGCCGCCCTCCTGACCCTGGTGGAAGGAAACACCTCCCGATGACGACGCCACCGACACCGCCACCGCCACCCCCGCCCCCGCCCCTCCACCCCGAACCCGACACCCCCCGCGACCTCGTCGGCATCGGCATCGGCCCCAGCAACCTCTCCCTCGCCGCCCTCGCCCACCCCCTCGCCGAACTCGACACCGTCTTCTACGACCAGGCCCCCGCCTTCGCCTGGCACCCCGGCCTCCTCATCGACGGCTCCCGCATCCAGGTCCCCTTCCTCGCCGACCTCGTCACCCTCGCCGACCCCACCAGCCCCTGGAGCTTCCTCTCCTACCTCCGCACCCGCGAACGCCTCTACCCCTTCTACTTCGCCGAGCGCTTCCACATCCAACGCGCCGAATACGACGCCTACTGCCGCTGGGCCGCCGAACACCTCCCCGGCATCCACTTCCGCCACCAGGTCGACGGCGTCCGCTGGAACCCCGAACGCGACGTCTTCGAAGTCGACTTCACCCAACTCGACACCGACGGCGAAGCCGAAGCCCTCGGCCGCACCTACACCCGCAACATCGTCCTCGGCATCGGCACCCGCCCCCACATCCCCGACCCCCTACGCCCCCTCGCCGACGCCCCCGGCGTCCCCGTCCTCCACGCCGACGACTACCTCACCCACCGCGACACCCTCCTCGCCGCCGACCACATCACCGTCGTCGGATCAGGACAGTCCGGCGCCGAAGTCTTCCTCGACCTCCTCAGAGCCCGCCCCGCCGGCCACGAACGACTCCACTGGATCGGCCGCACCGACGCGTTCGCCCCCATGGAGTACTCCAAACTCGGCCTCGAACACTTCACCCCCGACTACACCCGCTACTTCCACGCCCTCACCGAACCCGTCCGCGACCGCCTCGGCGCCACCCAATGGCAACTCCACAAAGGCATCGACGCCGGCACCCTCGCCGCCATCCACGACGAGCTCTACCGCCGCACCCTCCACGGCGGCTGGCCCGACACCGTCCTCACCCCCGGCGTCCACCTCCGCACCGCCGGCCGCATCGCCACCACCCAGATCGAACTCCACCTCGAACACCGCCAGCAGAACACCCGCAGCCGCCTCACCACCGACGCCGTCGTCCTCGCCACCGGCCACCGCGAACGCCCCCTCGACCCCCTCCTCGCCGGCCTCGACCCCTACATCCGCCGCGACCACTCCGAACGCCCCCGCATCGACGAGCACTACCGCCTCGTCCTCGACCCCTGCGTCACCGCCACCGGCTGCAACGTCTACGTCCAGAACGCCGAACGCCACACCCACGGCGTCGGCGCCCCCGACCTCGGCCTCGCCGCCCGACGCAGCGCCACCATCCTCAACACCCTCACCGGCAAGGACAACTACCCCCTCCCCACCCGCACCGCCTTCACCACCTTCGGCCTGGAACAACGACAGCCCCAGATCCCGCCCGCACGCCAGCCACGCACGCTGACCCCCCTGCGCGACGGAATCTGAGGCCATCACCCCTCACCCCGGCCCGGAAACCCCGGCTAGAACACCGGCGTACCGTTCCGCGTGAGCCTCCAGTCCACCGACGCGAAGTCCGCCGGATCCAGCACACCCTTCGCGGTCACCCACTCCGCGATCCGCGTCCGGATCTCCGTCGACTCCGACCACACCTCGGTGGCGGACGCCACGTGCGGGAATGCGCCGCCACCGTTCGCCCGATAGTTGTTCACCGCGAACACGAACTGCTGCGCGTCGTCAAGGGCCGCACCGTTGTACATCAGGCCCTTGATCCGCGAACCCGCCGCCTGCGCGATGTCGATCTCGTACGACAGCCCCGACACATAGTCGTAGTTGTAGTCCGGACGGTTCCCCGCGTTCGTCAGCTTCTCCACGTCCACGACCGCGTCCGCCGCCGTCTGCACGAAGTACTCCGCCGAATACTCCAGGTACGCCCTGACCTGCGCACCCGTCATCACCTTCGCGACCAGCGTGTTGTCGTACACATACAGACCCGACAGGTCCCGGATCGTCACCTCGCCCGCCGGAATCTCCGACGTCCGCGAGAACGGCGACGCCTGCGCGATCACCGGCAGCGACGCGTACGACGTCCCCACCAGCGCCGCCCGCACCACATCCTCCTGAACCTTCGTGATCAGGTCGATGATCGGCGCGTCCTTGTACCGCGCGTCCACCGTCGTCAGCGTCTGCGTCGCCGACCCCACCACCTGGTTGACGTACGCCACGACCTTCGCGTGCTCGTCCGACAGCAGCTTCGTGATCTTCGGATCGTCCGCCACCGCGTTCGAGTTCAGCACCTTCGACGCCACCGACTCGACCGCCCACCGACCCTTGGCGAACACCAGCTCGATATCGAACAGCGACAGCCGCTCCGCATACGCCAACGGCTCCGACAGCACCACCGTCTTCCCGGTCTTCGCGTTGGTGACCCTCAGCTCCGGAATCTCCACATGCGCATGCCCCACCAGAATCGCGTCGATGTCCGGCACCTGCTGCGCCACCAGCGCCGCCGAGTTCTCCACATACGGCAACTGATCACCGTACGACGACGTACCCGACGAACCCGAGTGCGCCGACACCACCACCACGTCCGCACCCATCGACTTCAGCTTCGGCACCCACTTCGCCGCCTGCTCCTCCAGGCCCGGGAACGCCAGCTTCCCCTGCACATACGCCTTGTCCCAGATCGCGATACCCGGGTTCGTGAGCCCCAGCACGGCCACCTTCACCGGCGGCGCACCCTTCACATGGAACGTCTTCATCAGATACGGCGGGAACGCCGGCTTCAACGTCTTCGCATCCACCGCGTTCGCACCCAGCAGCGGAAAACGACACTGCTGCTCGAACCGCCGCAGCGTCTCGATGCCGTAGTTGAACTCGTGATTCCCGAGCGCCACCGCGTCGTACCCGATCGCGTTCATCGCCTGCGCCATCGGATGCACCGGACCACCCTTGGCGGTGATCGGGTCCACCTTCGCGTAGTAGTACGTCAGCGGAGTCCCCTGGATCGTGTCACCCGCGTCCAGCAGCAGCGTGTTGCAACGGCCCTTCTCCGCACGCACCTGCTCCACCAGCGTCGAGATACGAGCCAGACCCTGCGCGTTGCCCGCCTTGTCGGAGTACTCCGCGTTCTTGAAGTAGTCCCAGTTGAAGACATGACCATGCAGGTCCGTCGTCCCCATCACGGTCAGCGAGTACCGCTTCGGCGCCTTCGCCGGCTTCTTCGCCTCCGCGGCCTGCGCCGGAGCCACAGCCGCACCCGCGATCGCCACCCCCGCCCCGGTCACGGCGGACTTCTTCAGGAACTTCCGACGGTTCAACGGCATCTCTCGTGCTCCTCGGGGAAGGTCAACAACGCGCGTAGATTCTGACCCGGGCATGACCGACGGCAACAGGTCCAGGAGGTTGCGATCTGATGACCGGCACGGTCAACTCCCGCCCCGGAAAAGGGAGCACCGTGACAGAGTGGTACGTATGACCTCACCGCAGACCCCGCCCCACGGCACCCCCGACACCCCCCTCCTCACAGTCCGCGGCGAGGCCGAACTCGACGTCGACCCCGAGATCGCCCGCATCACCGTCACCCTCACCGCCCGCGGCCGAGACCGCCGCACCACCCTCGACGACCTCACCCGCCGCAACACCGTCGCCCTCGACCTGATCAAGTCCTACGGCGACACCGTGGAGAACCTGTCGACCGGAGCCATGTCCATCACCCCGGAACTCACCCGCCGCGGCCGCGGCGAACGCGTCCGCACCTACCAGGGCACGATCCGCCTCACCGCCGAACTCACCGACTTCACCGCCCTCGGCGAACTCACCACCCGCCTCGCCGACCTCGACCTGACCAGGATCGACGGCCCCTGGTGGGACCTGCGCCCCCACTCACCCGCCCACCGCGAAGCCCGCCGGCAAGCCGTCCACGAAGCCGTCCGGCGAGCCAAGGAATACGCCGAGGCACTGGGCACCACAGTGGCCGCCCTGGTCGAACTGGCCGACGCCGGCACCGGCGGCGGACGCCCCCGCTCCGCCTTCGACCGCCGCGCCGTCCGCATGTCGGCCGTCGCCGCCGAAGCCGGTACGGAAGCCGAACCACTCGACCTGGAACCCCAGCGGATGTGGGTCCGAGCGGAAGTCACCGCGCAATTCACGATGAATCCACCGCGCCTGTGAAATTCACCCGTTCGGATTAAGTGATGATTCATGAATCGCTCATCGGAGCGGCCACCCGCACAATTCAACACTTGTCAACTGCCCTTCACCCAACGCTTGTTGCCCGGCCATGTCCTCCCAATTCCCTACCGATCGGTAAGACATAGGCTCGACTCATGCGCCGAGCAAAAATCGTCTGCACCCTGGGCCCCGCCACCGACACCTTCGACCAGATCAAAGCCCTGATCGAAGCCGGAATGGACGTCGCCCGCCTCAACCTCAGCCACGGCGACCACGCCGAACACGAGGAGCGCTACCGGCACGTACGCAAGGCCTCCGACGACACCGGACGCAGCGTCGGCCTCCTCGCCGATCTTCAAGGCCCGAAGATCCGCCTCGGCCACTTCGCCGAAGGACCCGTACTCCTCGAACGCGACGACACCTTCACCATCACCGTCGAAGAAGGCATCGCCGGCGACCGCGAGATCTGCGGCACCACCTACGGCGGACTCGCAGCAGACGTCACCCCCGGCGAACGCATCCTCGTCGACGACGGCAAAGTCTGCCTCGAAGTGACCACCGTCGACGGCCCCCGCGTCCACACCCGCGTCATCGAGGGCGGCATCGTCTCCGACCACAAGGGCCTCAACCTCCCCGGCGTCGCCCTCTCCGTCCCCGCCCTCTCCAAAAAAGACGAAGAAGACCTCCGCTGGGCCCTGCGCACCGGCTTCGACGCCATCGCCCTCTCCTTCGTCCGCAGCGGCAAGGACATCGTCGACGTCCACCGCATCATGGACGACGAAGGGCGCCGACTCCCCGTCATCGCCAAGATCGAAAAGCCCCAGGCCGTCGAGAACATCGACGACATCGTCGCCGCCTTCGACGGGATCATGGTCGCGCGAGGCGACCTCGGCGTCGAGATGCCACTGGAACTCGTACCCATCGTCCAAAAACGCGCGATCAAACTGGCCAAACGGAACGCCAAACCCGTGATCGTCGCCACCCAGATGCTCGACTCGATGATCGACAACTCCCGCCCCACCCGCGCGGAAGCCTCCGACGTCGCCAACGCCGTGATCGACGGCACCGACGCCGTCATGCTCTCCGGCGAGACCAGCGTCGGCAAATACGCCGCCCAGACCGTCCGCACCATGGCGAAGATCGTCACGGCGGCCGAAGAGGACATCCTCGCCAAGGGTCTCCCCGCCCTCACCGAAAGCAACAAGCCCCGCACCCAGGGCGGCGCGGTCGCCCGCGCGGCCGCGGAGATCGGCGACTTCCTCGGCGCGAAATTCCTCGTCGCCTTCACCCAGAGCGGCGACACCGTCCGCCGCCTCTCCCGCTACCGCTCCCCGATCCCCCTCCTCGCCTTCACCCCGGAACCGGCGACCCGCTCCCAGCTGAACCTGACGTGGGGTGTGGAGACGTTCCTGGGCCCCCACGTGGACTCGACGGACGCGATGGTCGACCAGGTGGACGAGCTGCTGTTGCGGTACGGACGGTGCGCGAAGGGAGATGTCGTGGTCATCACGGCGGGGTCGCCTCCCGGGGTGTCGGGCTCGACGAACCTGGTCCGGGTGCATCACATCGGGGAGGACGACAGTCCCAAGTAGGGGCTAGTGCTTGGGGCCTACGTGGGTGTCCATGAGAGCTACGGCGGCTCTCTTGGCGATGGAGACGTTCCTGGGGTTCGCCATTCTCCATTCGACGCCCACGCGGTCCAGCGCGTCGGTGAAGAGGCGGATGATGTCGCCCGACAGGTTGCTGAAGAAGTAGCGCGGATATTCGTAGCGCTTGTGCACACCACCGATGATCTTCTCGGTCCAGTTGGTGATGCGACAGCCGTCGGAGTGGATGAGGCCGCGGATGAACTCCCAGGGGTGCTCGCGGACGATGGTCTGCTGCCAGGGTTCCAGGGTGATCAGGCGCTCGTGCTTCTTGCCGGGGCCATGTTGTGGGAACAGGTGGGGCCAGTGTGCGTAGTAGCCGACTACTGATACGTAGCCCACCGCTTGGACGCGGTACGCGGTGTGTGCGGGACTGATCGCGCGGACGGCTGCTTCGCAGGCGTCGATGAGGCCGGGCCAGGCATCCGCGCATGCGATGCGGAGGTAGTGGCCGACGCCGCGTGGGTGGGGGCTGATGCACCCGTCACCCAGATAGAGGCCGAGTAGGTACGAGTACGCGACTCGGTCGCTCGGCGGGTCGGGTAGCGGGGTGTACATTCGGGGCAGTGGTTCAAGTCGGGTCTGCCAGGAGCGAATTGCGGCGCGCGACATGCCTGTTTCTCGGCTGACGGAGTTCAGACTGCGCCCCTGCGCAACCAGCGTGAGTGCTCGCTTGCGCGAGCTGACGTCGTACATATGGACACTCTGTGAGAGTGATCGCCGCGACGCGCACCAAAAAGCGGATGTTCACGAGAATGGGAACATCCGCTTTCCAATGCCGACCTTGGAATCCAAGGAAAAGTGCCCCGGGTCGGACTCGAACCGACACTGTATGGGTTTTGAATCCATTGCCTGCTGCCAATTGGGCTACCGGGGCTCGCAGAATCCAAGGTTTCCCTTGACCCTCCGCGCACCCACCTTACCGCAGCTAGGTAGGCTCTTGTCAGCAGTACCCCTGCCCTGAACGAGGAGCCCAAGTGACCGCCCCCGAGTCGCCCCAGCCCGTAGACGCGCCCGACGACGACAAGTCGCACGTGCCTCCGCTGACGACCCGTGTCGTCATCGCCGAGGACGAGGCCCTGATCCGCCTCGACCTCAAAGAGATGCTGGAGGAGGAGGGCTACAGCGTCGTCGGTGAAGCCGGTGACGGCGAGCAGGCGATCGAGCTGGCCCGCGAGCACCAGCCGGATCTCGTCATCCTCGACGTGAAGATGCCCAAGCTGGACGGTATCTCCGCCGCGGAGAAGATCGCCGAGGAGCGGATCGCCCCGGTCCTGATGCTCACGGCTTTCTCGCAGCGCGACCTGGTGGAGCGGGCGCGTGACGCCGGTGCCATGGCGTATCTGGTGAAGCCGTTCAGCAAGAGTGATGTGGTGCCGGCGATCGAGATGGCTGTCTCGCGGTTCACGGAGCTGAAGGAGTTGGAGCGGGAGGTCGCCGACCTGACGCTTCGGCTGGAGACGCGGAAGCTGGTCGACCGGGCGAAGTCGATTCTTCAGACGGAGTACGGGCTGACGGAGCCGGCGGCGTTCCGGTGGATCCAGAAGACGTCGATGGACCGTCGGATGTCGATGCAGCAGGTGGCCGAGGCGGTCATCGAGGATGCCGAGGAGAAGAAGGCGTCCAAGGGCTGAGCAGGCTGAGCCCTTTCACACAGACGACGAGGCCCGCGCCCGGAGAAGGGGCGCGGGCCTCGTGGCTGTCCGGGGACGGGTGGGTCAGTCCTCGCCGAGGTAGGCCTTGCGGACGGACTCGTCGTGCAGGAGGTCCTGTCCGGTGCCGGAGAGGACGATGTTGCCGACCTCCATGACGTGGCCGTGGTCGGCCAGGGACAGGGCTGCCTGGGCGTTCTGCTCGATGAGCAGGATGGTCATGCCCTGGGACTTGAGTTCGGCGATGGTCGCCATGATCTTCTGCATCATGATGGGGGACAGGCCCATGGAGGGCTCGTCCAGCATCAGCAGCTTGGGCTGGGACATGAGCGCGCGGCCCATCGCCAGCATCTGCTGCTCGCCGCCGGAGAGGGTTCCGGCGGCCTGCTTGCGGCGCTCTCCCAGGATGGGGAAGAGGTCGTAGGCGCGCTGGATGTCCTTCTCGATGCCTGCCTTGTCGCTGCGGAGGAAGGCGCCGAGGCGGAGGTTGTCCTCGATCGTCATGCGCGGGAAGATGTGCCGCCCCTCGGGGGAGTGGGCGAGCCCCAGGGAGACGATGTCGTGGGCCGGGATCTTCTTCAGCGACTTGCCGTTGAATTTGATCTGGCCGCCGACGGGCTTGAGCAGGCCCGAGAGGGTGCGCAGGGTGGTCGTCTTGCCGGCGCCGTTGGTGCCGATCAGGGTGACGACCTCGCCGGCCTCGACCTTGAACGAGATGCCCTTGACGGCCTCGATCTTGCCGTAGGCGACCCGGAGGTCCTCGACTTCGAGCAGTGCGGTCATCGGTCGTTCTCCTTGCCGGGCGCGGCGTCCGTCGTGGTCTCGGCGTCCGCCGGGGTGTCGGCGTCCGTCGGGGCCTCGGTGTCGGCCGGGGTGTCGGCGTTGGCTTCGGCGGCCTCGACCTCGGCGATCTCTTCGTTGCCGGGGGCGTCTTCGAAGGGTTCGCCGAGGTAGGCGGCGACGACACGCTCGTCGCCCTGGACGGTGGCGCTGTCGCCCTCGACGAGCTTCTCGCCCTGGACGAGGACGGCGACGCGGTCGCAGAGGTTGAAGATGAAGCGCATGTCGTGCTCGATGACGAGGACGGCGATGCCCTTGTCGCGGATGGCGAAGACGAGTTCCTCGGTGGCTCGCGTCTCCTGCGGGTTCATGCCGGCGGTGGGCTCGTCGAGGAGGAGCAGGCCGGGCTCGCTGGCGAGTGCGCGGGCGATTTCGAGCTTGCGCTGCTCGCCGTAGGGGAGGTTGCGGGAGAGGTGGTCGGCCTTCTTCTCCAGTCCGACGAACTCGAGGAGTTCCATGGCGCGGGCGCGGGAGGCGGCTTCGGCCTTGTGGAAGCCGGGGCCGCGCAGGATCGCGGACCAGAAACCTTCCTTCGTCCGGGTGTGGCGGCCGACCAGCACGTTTTCCAGGACCGTCATGTTGGCGAACAGACGGATGTTCTGGAAGGTGCGGGCGATGCCTGCGGCCGTGACCTTGAAGGACTTGGGCGGCAGGACGGTGTCCTTGTAGCGGACTTCGCCCTCGGTGGGGATGTAGAGGCCGGTGAGGCAGTTGAAGAAGGTGGTCTTGCCGGCGCCGTTGGGGCCGATGAGGCCGACGATCTCGCCTGCGTTGACGTGGAGGTCGACGTTGCGGACGGCGGTGAGGCCGCCGAAGCGCATGGTGACGCCGCGTGCGTCGAGGACCCTCTCGGCGGCGGGGGCGACCGTGGTGGTGGTGTCGGTGGTCATGGTGGTCAGGCCCCTGCCTTCGTCAGGACGGTGGGAGCTTCCGCCTCTTCGTGGAACTCGAGCTGACGGCGCCGGTTGGGGATCATGCCTTCCGGACGGAAGCGCATCAGCAGGATGAGGGCGAGGCCGAAGGCGAAGAGCTGGTAGTCGCCGAGGAACTGGAGCTTGTTGGGGATGAGGAAGAGCAGCGAGGCGCCGATGAGGGGGCCGCTGATGGTGCCCATGCCGCCGAGGACGACCGCGGCGAGGAGGAAGGCGGAGTTGGGCGGGATGGGGCCGGCGAAGAGGTACTGCTCGGGGGTCACGGTGTAGGTGACGTGGGCCTGGATGGTGCCGGCGAGGCCGGCGAGGGAGGCGCCGACGGCGAAGGCGATGAGCTTGACGCGGAAGCCGTTGATGCCCATGGCGAGGGCGGCGGTCTCGTCCTCGCGGATGGCGACCCAGGCGCGGCCGATGCGGGAGTCGCCGCTGCGTCGGAACACGAGGACGACGACGGCGGTGACGAGGAGCATCAGGAAGAAGTAGTTGGCGAAGCGGCCGATGGAGAAGCCGCCGATGTCGTGCACGGCGCCGAAGTCGAATCCGAGGACGTCGAGGTTCGGGATGGAGGAGATGCCGTTGGAGCCGTTGGTGATGTCGGGTCCGGAGGTGCCGTCGAGGTTGTTGGCGGTGATCCGGAAGATCTCTCCGAAGCCGAGGGTGACGATGGCGAGGTAGTCGCCGCGCAGGCGGAGGGTGGGGGCGCCGATGAGGACGCCGAAGACCAGGGATGCGCCGGCGCCGACGAGCGCTGCGGCCCAGAAGGGCAGGTGCAGGTCGAAGGGCGAGCTGGGGGAGCCGGAGACCATGGCGGCGGCGTAGGCGCCGACGCCGAGGAAGGCGACGTATCCGAGGTCGAGGAGGCCGGCGAGGCCGACGACGATGTTCAGGCCGAGGGCGACGGTGGCGAAGATGAGGATGTAGACGCCGAGGGTCGCGTACTGGTCGTCGGTCTGGGTGAAGGGGAACAGTGCCGCTGCGACGAAGGCGCCGCAGGTGGTGATGTTCTGGTGCCGGGCGGTGATCTGGCTTGCCTGGGCGACGAGGCCGGACTTGCCGAGGGCGGCGAAGCCGAGGCCGACGGTGATGAGGAAGCCGATGAAGAGTTCGTCGTACTCGGTGCCGATGCCGTAGGTGAAGACGGTGAGGCCGATGGCGAGGACGGCGACGATGATCAGGATCTCGGCGTACGAGGGGAGCGCGCCGACCGGGCGGGCGGTGCCGGAGGAGAAGGCGGCCTTGACGGTCTGCCACTGGTGGGCGGCTTTGTGCTTGTTGTGCTCCCACGACGTGTCGTCGGGGTCGATCGGGTCGGGCGTGGGGTGCTCGAAGGGCAGGGCCAGGGCGCCGAGGAGGGCGGTGAGGCTGCCGAGGGCGGCGATGTAGCCGCCGGGCTCGAGGTTGACGGCGCCGCCGAGGTCGACGCTGATGGCGAGGACCGTGTACCAGGTGGTGGCGAAGGTGGCGAGGGCGGCGAACTTGATGGCTCCGTCGGCGCCGGCGGGGATGAGCCAGCCGAGGCCCTTGACGCCGTAGGAGGCGAGACAGAACAGGGTGGTGAGGATGGCGCCGATCAGGACGAGGACCTGGAGGCCGCCGGGGTAGCCGTAGACGGTGAGGTCGCCGGGGAAGGCGGAGGTCCAGGTCCAGGCGAGGAAGGTGGAGATGATGGTGAGGGCGGCGCCGCCGGTGGCGAGGGCGCGGGCGGTGTTCGCCGGTATGGCGATGAGGCCTGCGAGGGCGGTGCCGGTGGTGCCCGCGGTCTCGGGCGCGGTGGTCTGTGTGGTCATCGGTGTCACGCCCTGTCCGCGACGCGCTCGCCGAGCAGCCCCTGGGGCCGCAGGAGGAGCACGAGGATGAGGAGTACGAAGGCCCAGACGTCGGCCCAGGACTGGCTGCCGAACTGCTCCATGCCGGGGATGTCGGCGATGTAGGCGGTGGCGAGGGTCTCGGCGATGCCGAGGACGACGCCGCCGATCATGGCGCCGTAGATGTTGCCGATGCCGCCGAGGACGGCCGCGGTGAATGCCTTGAGGCCGAGGATGAAGCCCATGCGGAAGTCGATCTGGCCGTACTTGAGGCCGTAGGCGACGGCACCGATGGCGGCGAACGCGGCGCCGAGGGCGAAGGCGATCACGATGATGCGGTCGGTGTTGACGCCCATGAGCTTGGCGGTGTCGGGGTCCTGGGCGGTGGCCTGCATGCCTCGGCCGGTGCGGGTCTTCATGACGAAGTACGCGAGGACGGCCATGCTGATGGGGGCGGCGACGAGGAGGAAGATGTCACCGGTCTGGATGGTGACGCTGCCGATCTCGAAGGGGCCGCCTTCGATCTGGGGGAAGACGCGGGCGGACTTGGCCTCGGGGTACCAGGCCCAGACGGCCTGCTGGAGGGCGAGGGAGAGGCCGATGGCGGTGATGAGCGGGGCGAGGCGGGGTGCGTTGCGCAGCGGGCGGTAGGCGAACCGTTCCGCTCCCACGGCGACGGTCACGGAGACCATCACGGCGCCGAACAGCATCAGTGGCAGGGCGATCGCCATGCTGGTGCCGTCGGGCAGTACGTACACGTAGACCGTGAGAGCGCCGAACGCTCCGGTCATGAAGATCTCGCCGTGGGCGAAGTTGATGAGCTGGACAATGCCATAGACCATTGTGTAGCCGATGGCGACAAGGCCGTACATGGATCCCAGTAGCAGGCCGTTGACCAGCTGCTGCGGCAGTTCGTTCACCGCATGTCCTCCGAGACGGTTCGGATGTTTCGACGGGTGGGGCCGGATGCGAGTCCGCGCGGGGCGCCAGTGGAACAGCGCCCCGCGCGGCTCAGGAGTGGTGCGGGTGGTGGGGTCAGCCGGAGTAGGTTCCCGACTTGACGGCCTTCCAGGCACCGTTCTCGACGGCGTAGACGGTGAGCTGCTTGTTGGTGGCGTCACCGAACTCGTCGAAGGAGACCTTGCCGGTCACACCGTCGAAGGAGACGTTCTGGACGGCGGCGGTGACCTTGGCGCGGGCGTCGTCGGGCAGCTTGCCGCCGTTGTCGTCGACGACCTTCTTGACGGCCTCGATGATCGACCAGGCGGAGTCGTAGGAGTAGCCGCCGTAGGCCGCGTAGTCCTCCTTGTAGTTGGCGGCCTTGTAGTTGGCCACGAACTCCTTGGCGGAGGGCAGGTCCTCGACGGGGGCGCCGACGGAGGTGGCGAGGTCGCCGGACGCGCCGCTGCCGGCGAGCTTGATGAAGTCCTCGGCGTAGATGCCGTCGCCGCCGACGAGCGGGATCTTGGCGCCGGCGTCCTTGATCTGCTTGCTGAGCGGGCCGGCCTGCGGGTATTCGCCGCCGTAGTAGACGACGTCGGCGCCGGAGTTCTTGACCTCGGTGGCGACGGCGGAGAAGTCCTTGGCGTCGGGGTTGATGTGCTGGGTGCCGACGACCTTGCCACCGAGCTTCTTGAACTCGGCGGTGAAGGTGGCGGCGAGGCCGGCGCCGTAGGTCTTCTTGTCGTCGATGACGAAGACCTTCTTCTTCTTCGCGTCGTTGTAGACGTACTGCGCGGCGAAGGGGCCCTGGATGGCGTCCGTGGTCGCGGTGCGGAAGTACGACGTGTACGGGCGCTTCTTGGTCTTGGCCCAGTCGGTGCCCTGGGTGAGCGCCGGGTTGGTGTTGGCCGGGGAGACCTCGACCAGCTTGGCGTCGTCGAAGACCTTCTGCATGGATTCGGCGACGGAGGAGTTCAGCGGGCCGACGACGCCGAGGACGGACTTGTCCGCGACGAGGGCGGTGGCGTTCTGCTGGCCGGCGGAGGGCTGGGCCTGGTCGTCCTTGGCGACGATCTTGAAGGTGACGCCCTCGACGAACTTCTGCTTGTTGGCCGTGTTGGCGGCCAGGTCCACGGAGTTCTTGATGCCGAGGCCCAGCGCGGACAGGTCGCCGGTGAGCGGGGCGTCCACGCCGATGGTGACGACGGTGCCGCCGCTGTCGGAGCCCTTGTCGCCGCCGCTGTCGCGCGAACCGCAGGCGGTGAGGGTGAGAGCTCCGGCGGACAGCGCGGCGGTGATGGCGATGAGCGAACGTTGACGCACGTTCCAGTCCTTTCCCTGGGCGGCCCTCCCCCCTGGAAGGGGCCGAGTCGAGCGCTGAGGCCGAAGGGGTTTTTCAGCCGTGCGGTGACTGGGCGTGACTCTAAGCGGGGGAAGGGAAGACGGAGGAGGGTCTGACGAAGGCTGTGACGCTCTTGTTATGACACGAGGTAATGCAGAGCGGTACTTGGCGGGTGGAACAGCGAA
The DNA here is from genome assembly GCF_014648915.1 of Streptomyces phaeofaciens. Lineage (GTDB taxonomy): Bacteria > Actinomycetota > Actinomycetes > Streptomycetales > Streptomycetaceae > Streptomyces > Streptomyces phaeofaciens. The sequence goes on from NZ_BMSA01000027.1 coordinate 79,005, forward strand.
TTTCAGGCCGATTCGCCCTGTCCACATGTTGAGAACGTGCAGGAGGAACACCGCGGTGTTCAGGTGTCTCGGGTGTTTTGGTGATTACCGGGAATCGTTGCTACAGGCGACTTGTAGGGCCTCTGACAGGTCCTGTGCATACCGCGGGCCCAGGATGTAACTGTGAACCTGTATTGCGCGCGCATTACGTAGAGTTACGTCCAGGAAAGGGAGACCGGCGTTCCGCGGCACTTTTCCGCATTCCGTGACATGCATGGTGATGACGATCTCCCGGGCGGAACCGGCCCGGGTCCGGAACGGAGTCGGTGGCGCCGAGGTGAGCGAAAGGCCGTCGTACGGCTGCGACACTCGCGTCACGGTCACCGCGGGTCCGGATTCCACACCGAGCAGCACGTCGAAGGCGAAGGTCCGGGGCCGGGTGCCGGGCGGTACGGCGTGTCCGCCGAGATAGGTGACATCGACGACCTGGGACGGGAACGGCGGTGCGGCGGCGGCCGGTTGGCTCTCGTGCGGCCGGGTCGCGTAGAGGTAGCCGCCGCCGGCGAGGAGCAGCACGGCGGTGGCGGCGGCGAGCACGGCGCGGCGGTGGGTGGCGAGGAGGCGGGCGAGGGGAGAGCCCTCTCGGTGGCCGGATCCGCGGGAAGTGCCCTCGACGTCAAGGGAGTCGGGGGTGTCCCGGGGGGTCGTGCCCTCACCGGGTTCGATCGGTCCGACGCCGCTCACCGCCAGGGCCCCTCGCCGGGCCCGCCGGAGCGGTACCACTCGACGCAGCCCTCGTGGGCCTCGCGGCCGATCAACTCGTCTGCCGCGTCCGCTCCTTGGCGCTTCTTCTCGGCCCGTGCGGCGTCCACGACGCCGCGCAGGATCTCGTACTGCCCGTTGGACAGCCCCATCGACTGGTAGTCGCCGTAGGTGCCGCTGTCCAGGACCTCGCGCGCCCAGTGGGTGACCAGGCGGGTGCACAGCACCTCGGGCGGGGTGGTGGCCGGAGAGGGGGAGGGGGCCTCGGCTGCGCCGTTTCCGCCGGCGCAGCCGGTCGCCAACACGCCTGCCAGCAGGGCCGGTCCGAGCAGCCGAGCCGCCCCGGCTCGCGCCGCTCCCGCCATGGCCCCTCCCGTGGTCATACCCCGACGCTAGGCCGCCGCGCCGCATGGGGCAACGCCCCCGCGCCGGCCGGGGCGCGGGGGCGTGGGGTGGGTGCCGTCAGCCGGTCGCGCCCGCCCGCGCCGCGTCGCCCGGCCGCACCTCGCGCAGCAGACAGGTCAGCCGGGCGGTGCACACCCGCCGGTCCTGCTCGTCACTGATCACGATCTCGTACGTCGCCGTGGACCGCCCCCGGTGCACCGGCGTGGCCACACCGGTGACCAGACCGGAGCGCACGCCCCGGTGGTGGGTGCAGTTCAGGTCGACCCCGACGGCGATCTTGGAGCTGCCGCCGTGCAGCATCGCGCCGACCGAGCCGAGGGTCTCGGCGAGCACCGCGGACGCGCCGCCGTGCAGCAGCCCGTACGGCTGGGTGTTGCCCTCGACCGGCATGGTGCCGACGACCCGGTCCGTGGAGGCCTCGACGATCTCCACACCCATCCGGCTGCCGAGGTGCCCGGCCGAGAACAGGGCCACGAGATCGACGCCGAGCGCGGCGTACTCGTCGAGGACCTCCTGCGGGAACTTCACGTGCTGCTGCTCGCCCATGGGGCCCGGCTCCGTTCGTCGATCACATCGTGCGGTGTCTGAGCAAACGCTCAGTCGGTCGACGATTGTTCCAGACGGACCACGACGGACTTGCTGGCCGGGGTGTTGCTGGTGTCGGCGGTGGCGTCCAGCGGCACCAGGACATTGGTCTCCGGGTAGTACGCGGCCGCGCAGCCCCGGGCGGTCGGGTAGAACACCACCCGGAAGCCGGGCGCCCGCCGCTCCACACCGTCCCGCCACTCACCGACCAGGTCGACGTACGACCCGTCCGCGACCCCGAGCACGCGCGCGTCCTCGGCGTTGACCAGCACGACCCGGCGGCCGTTTCTGATCCCCCGGTAGCGGTCGTCGAGGCCGTAGATCGTGGTGTTGTACTGGTCGTGCGAACGCAGTGTCTGGAGCAGCAGGCGGCCCTCGGGCAGCTTCGGGTACTCGACCGGCGCGGCCGTGAAGTTGGCCTTTCCGGTGGCCGTCGGGAAACGGCGCTCGTCGCGCGGGGCGTGCGGAAGCGTGAAGCCGCCCGGCCGCGCCACACGCGCGTTGAAGTCCTCGAAGCCGGGGATGACGCGCGCGATCCGGTCCCGGATCGTCGCGTAGTCCTTCTCGAACTCTTCCCACGGCACCCTGCTGGCCTCGCCGAGCACCCTGCGGGCCAGCCGGCACACGATCGCCGGCTCGGACAGCAGCCGGTCGCTCGCGGGCGCCAGGCGGCCGCGCGAGGCGTGCACCATGCCCATGGAGTCCTCGACCGTCACGAACTGCTCGCCGCCGCCCTGGAGATCGCGCTCGGTGCGCCCCAGGGTCGGCAGGATCAGCGCACGCGCGCCCGTGACGACGTGCGAACGGTTGAGCTTCGTCGACACGTGCACCGTCAGCCGGGCGCGCCGCATGGCCGCCTCGGTGACCTCGGTGTCGGGGGAGGCCGACACGAAGTTGCCGCCCATGGCGAAGAACAGCTTCGCCTCGCCGTCGCGCAGCGCGCGGATGGCGCGCACGACGTCGAAGCCGTGCTTGCGCGGGGGCGCGAAGCCGAACTCCCTCTCCAGGGCGTCCAGGAAGGCCGGGGCGGGGCGCTCGAAGATGCCCATGGTGCGGTCGCCCTGCACGTTCGAGTGTCCGCGGACCGGGCACACACCCGCGCCCGGGCGGCCCATGTTGCCGCGCAGCAGCAGGAAGTTGACCACCTCGCGGATGGTCGGCACGGAGTGCTTGTGCTGGGTGAGGCCCATCGCCCAGCAGACGATGGTGCGTTCGGAGGCGAGCACCATGCCCAGCGCCTGCTCGATCTCCGCGCGCGTGAGGCCGGTCGCGGCGAGCGTCTCGTCCCAGTCGGCGTCGCGGGCGGCCGCGGCGAACTCCTCGAAACCGTGGGTGTGCGCGTCGACGAACGTCTCGTCCACCGCGCCCTCGGTCTCCAGGACCAGCTTGTTGAGGAGCCGGAAGAGGGCCTGGTCGCCGCCTATGCGGATCTGGAGGAACAGATCGGTGAGCGTGGCGCCCGCGGTGAGGCCCCGGGGCGTCTGCGGATTCTTGAACCGCTCCAGACCCGCCTCGGGCAGCGGGTTCACGCTGATGATCCGCGCGCCGCCCTCCTTGGCCTTCTCCAGCGCGGAGAGCATCCGCGGATGGTTGGTCCCCGGGTTCTGTCCGGCGACGATGATCAGGTCGGCCCGGTGGAGGTCCTCCAGCAGGACGCTGCCCTTGCCGATGCCGATCGTCTCCGACAGCGCCGAGCCCGACGACTCGTGGCACATGTTGGAGCAGTCCGGCAGGTTGTTCGTGCCCAGCTCGCGCGCGAAGAGCTGGTAGAGGAACGCCGCCTCGTTGCTGGTGCGGCCCGAGGTGTAGAAGACCGCCTCGTCGGGGGAGGCGAGGGCGGCCGTCTCCTCGGCGACGATGTCGAACGCGCGCTCCCAGGAGACCGGCTCGTAGTGCGTGCCGCCCTCGGGCAGGTACATGGGGTGGGTGAGCCGCCCCTGCTGGCCGAGCCAGTAGCCGCTGCGGCCGGCGAGGTCCGTGACGGTGTGGGCGGCGAAGAACTCCGGCGTGACCCGGCGCAGGGTCGCCTCCTCGGCCACCGCCTTCGCGCCGTTCTCGCAGAACTCCGCCGCGTGCCGGTGCTCCGGCTCCGGCCAGGCGCAGCCCGGGCAGTCGAAGCCGTCCTTCTGGTTCACGCGCAGCAGCGTCAGCGCGGTCCGCCTCACGCCCATCTGCTGCTGCGCGATCCGCAGGGTGTGCCCGATGGCCGTCAGCCCCGCCGCCGCGTGCTGCGGTTCGGCGACCTGCGGAGCGTTCTGGACCGGATCGGCCTTGGGCGGCTTCGTTGCCATCGCGCGCTCTCCTTCGACCAGCTGTCGATGCGATACCCCCGGGATCCTCGCACGGGCCACGGACAGCACCGGAGAGCGGGCGGGGCACGGGCGGGGGCACGGGTAGGGGCGTGGGCGGGAGCGCGGCAGGGGCGTGGGCGGGGGACCGGTGGTCGGGCCTGGTGGGCCCCCGCGGGTCACGCCCGCCGCGTCCCCGAGGGTCCCGCGCCCGCCGCGCCCCCGGCGGGCCCCGCACCGATCTCCGCCGTCCTCCGCCACCCCCAACGCCCCCGTCGGTCCCCGGAGCGGTGGTGGCCGGGGCCGAGTGTCAGTGGGGCGTGGCAGGATCGGGGGCGTGGCAGACACAGCAGCGAAGAAGACCGACACCCCCTCCGGCGAGAGCCGCCCGCGCCTGATGCTCATGGACGGGCACTCGCTGGCCTACCGCGCGTTCTTCGCGCTGCCCGCGGAGAACTTCACCACCGCGACGGGCCAGCCGACGAACGCGATCTACGGTTTCGCGTCGATGCTGGCCAACACCCTGCGTGACGAGGCGCCCACGCACTTCGCGGTCGCCTTCGACGTCTCCCGCAAGACCTGGCGCTCCGAGGAGTTCACGGAGTACAAGGCGAACCGCTCCAAGACCCCGGACGAGTTCAAGGGCCAGGTCGAGCTGATCGGCGAGCTGCTCGACGCGATGCACGTGTCGCGGTTCGCGGTCGACGGCTTCGAGGCCGACGACGTCATCGCCACGCTCGCCACCCAGGCCGAGGCCGAGGGCTTCGAGGTGCTGATCGTCACCGGCGACCGGGACTCCTTCCAGCTGGTCACCGAGCACACCACGGTCCTGTACCCGACCAAGGGCGTCTCGGAGCTGACCCGGTTCACCCCGGAGAAGGTCATCGAGAAGTACGGGTTGACGCCCGCCCAGTACCCCGACTTCGCGGCCCTGCGCGGCGACCCGTCCGACAACCTCCCGGGCATCCCGGGCGTCGGCGAGAAGACGGCCGCGAAGTGGATCAACCAGTTCGGCTCGTTCGCGGAGCTGGTCGAGCGCGTCGAGGAGGTCAAGGGCAAGGCCGGCCAGAACCTCCGCGACCACCTGGACGCCGTCAAGCTCAACCGCCGCCTCACGGAGATGGTACGCACGGTCGAGCTGCCCAGGACCGTCGTCGACCTGGAGCGCGCCCCCTACGACCGCACGGCGGTCGCGATGGTCCTCGACACCCTGGAGATCAGGAACCCCTCGCTGCGCGAGCGGCTCCTGGCCGTCGACCCCGGCGGCCAGGAGGCCGAGGCGGCCCCGGTGGCCACCGCCGGCGTGGAGGTGGACGGCACGGTCCTCGGCACCGGCGAGCTGACCGGCTGGCTCACCGAGTACGGCACGAAGACCCTCGGCGTCGCCACGGTCGACACCTGGGCGCTGGGCACCGGCTCGGTCGCCGAGGTCGCGCTCGCCGCCGACGGCGGGGCGGCCGCCTGGTTCGACCCGTCCCAGCTCGACGAGTCCGACGAGAGCACGTGGGCGGCCTGGCTCGCCGCCGGGGACCGCCCCAAGATCCTGCACAACGCCAAGGGCGCCATGCGCGTGTTCGCCGAGCACGGCTGGTCCGTCGCCGGCGTCTCCATGGACACCGCGCTCGCCGCCTACCTGGTCAAGCCGGGCCGCCGCTCCTTCGACCTGGACGCGCTCTCCCTGGAGTACCTGGGCCGTGAGCTGGCCCCCGCCGCAGCGGCCGACGGCCAGCTCGCCTTCGGCGCGGACGACGGCGCCGAGGCCGAGGCCCTCATGGTGCAGGCCCGCACGATCCTCGACCTGGGCGAGGCGTTCCGGTCCCGGCTGGAGGAGGTCGGCGCGGCGGACCTGCTGCGCGACATGGAGCTGCCCACCTCCGTCCTCCTGGCCCGGATGGAGCGGCACGGCATCGCCGCCGACCGCGCCCACCTGGAGGCCATGGAGCAGATGTTCGCCGGCGCCGTCCAGCAGGCCGTGAAGGAGGCGCACGCGGCGGCGGGGCACGAGTTCAACCTGGGCTCGCCCAAGCAGCTCCAGGAGGTCCTCTTCGGCGAACTGGGCCTGCCCAAGACCAAGAAGACCAAGACCGGCTACACCACCGACGCCGACGCCCTGGCCTGGCTCGCGGGCCAGACGGACAACGAACTCCCGGTGATCATGCTCCGCCACCGCGAGCAGGCGAAGCTCCGCGTCACCGTCGAGGGCCTGATCAAGACGATCGCCGCCGACGGCCGGATCCACACCACGTTCAACCAGACGGTCGCCGCGACCGGCCGTCTGTCGTCCACGGACCCGAACCTCCAAAACATCCCCGTCCGCACCGACGAGGGCCGGGCCATCCGCCGCGGCTTCGTCGTCGGCGAGGGCTTCGAGTCCCTGATGACGGCCGACTACAGCCAGATCGAACTGCGCGTGATGGCCCACCTCTCCGAGGACGAGGGCCTGATCCGGGCGTTCACCTCCGGCGAGGACCTGCACACCACGGCCGCCTCCCAGGTGTTCGGCGTCGAGCCGACCGCCGTGGACGCCGAGATGCGCCGCAAGATCAAGGCCATGTCCTACGGCCTGGCGTACGGCCTGTCGGCGTTCGGTCTCTCGCAGCAGCTGAACATCGAGGCGGGCGAGGCGCGCGCCCTGATGGACGCCTACTTCGAGCGCTTCGGCGGCGTCCGCGACTATCTGCGCCGGGCCGTGGACGAGGCACGGGCGACGGGCTACACGGCGACGCTCTTCGGCCGCCGCCGCTACCTCCCCGACCTCAACAGCGACAACCGCCAGCGCCGCGAGGCCGCCGAGCGCATGGCGCTCAACGCGCCCATCCAGGGCACCGCCGCGGACATCGTCAAGATCGCCATGCTCAAGGTGGACGACGCGCTGCGGGCCGCGGACCTCCGGTCCCGCATGCTGCTCCAGGTCCACGACGAAATCGTCCTGGAGATCGCCCCCGGCGAGCGCGCGGCCGTGGAGGAGCTGGTCCGCCGCGAGATGAGCGACGCGGTCCGGCTCCGGGCCCCGCTGGACGTCTCGGTGGGCTCCGGCGCGGACTGGGAGTCCGCGGCGCACTAGGTCGCGGACACGGCCTAGCCTGCGGCGCGGGAGCGGGAGCCGTTCCCGACGCCGGCGGTTTCGAGCCGTTCCCGACACGACCGGTTCCCGATGCGAGCCGAGAGAAGGGCCCCGTCCGCCGCGGACGGGGCCCTTCCCCGTCCCGGAGGGGTGCGCACCCCCGTGCCCCCCGTGCCCCCAGTGACCCCCGTGCCACCCCTCGCACCCTTGCGCCGCCACGCTCCGCCGCCGCCGCGGCGCGGGGCCGACGGTGCCCTTCCTCCGTCACGCGCGGTACATCCCCCGAAGGGCCCTCACCCACGTGGCCCCCGCCAGAACGCCGCCCACCGCCCGCGCCCGCAAGGATGCCGCCATGGGTATACGCATGCTTCACCGCCGGACGGCACACGCACGCGTTCACGCCACGGCGACCACAGACACACGGGTCGATCCCGACGCGGGCCCCGCGCCGCGTCCCCTGCCCGCCCTCGCACCCGGCGCCGCCACGCCCCGCGTCCCCAGGACGCCGGTCACGGCCCTGCGCGCGGCCCTGAGACGGCTCCGCGACCGGGTCCTTGACCGGCTCGACCGGCTCACCCGGCTCGTCCACCGGTTCCGGGACGGCGCCTGGCGCCCGTGGTGCGAGACGGCCCGCGGCTGCCTGGCCCTCGCGCTCGGCACGCTCGGCCGGCTCCGCGGACGCCGCAGGGCCCGCCGGATCAGCCTCTTCGTCGTACCGCCGCCGGCCCCGCTGCCGCTACGGCTCGTGCCGCCCCTCACCGAACACCCGGACGGCTCCGCTCCCCGACGGTGACCCGCTCCGGCCGCCCGGCGGTCACAGCACCCCGGGCGGCCGGCCGCCACAGCCGCACGCCGACGGCGTACAGCAGCACTCCCAGCACCAGGCCCGCGCCCGCGCCGAAGCACACGGTCGGGATCAGCTCCCACGGCTTGGCCTCCCGCGCCCCCCAGTACTCCCACCAGCGGGTCGCCCGGCGCACCGCCGCGACCAGCGCGCAGCCGCCGATCACCGCCGCGGCCCACCACCGGTCCCGTACCGACAGCGCCGGCACACCGTCCGGCGCCCCGTCCGGCGCGTGACGCAGGGCGCGCGTGAGGAACACGGCGATCACGACGGCGGCCACGGCCGAGCCGCCGTACTGGAGGTACCAGTACAGCGGCGAGCCCGCGACGGTCTCGCCGAGGACCGGGAACAGCCGCATGCCCCAGCGGTCGAGGTGGGTGAAGGCGTCCCAGACCACATGGGTCAGCGCGCCGGCCACGGCGGAGACGTACCACCACAGGACCGTGGCCGGCCCTGTCCGCGCGCGGGGCCGTCCGCTGCGGGTCAGGGCGGCGGTGCGGCCCTGGCGGGCGCGCGGCAGCAGGGCCACCAGCGGTTCGCGGACCAGCAGCCAGAGGCCCACCAGGGCCCAGGCGATGGCCACGTCGACGGTGAACACGCCCGGGAAGGAGTGGGTGACGTCGCCGAACGTCATCGCCTCGTCCGCGACACTCGCCGCGTAATAGGTCATGTCGGGCGCGAAGCTGCCCGCCACCAGGACGGCGGGCACCAGCCGCCCGCGGCCGGTGCCGTCGGCGCGCACGGCGGGCAGCACGGCCGCCGCATGACTCAGGGTGAACGGCAACGCGGCTCCCGGGGGCGAGGGTCGGCGGACCGGTCGGCCCCTTGATCGACGACGCGGGGGCGCGGGAGACGGTTCCCGGCGAACGGAACCCGGCCGGCGGATGAAATCGACACGCGAACGGGTGCCGGTGCAAAAGAAGTTGTCGTAGGGTCGCTTGGGCTGCCGTGCCGCCGGATGCAGTCGAACAAAAGAACAGAACGGTGCGAAGCCCCTCCGGACGCAACCCCCGGGGCGGGCCGATCGTCACAACAGCCACAGGCGTGGTGCAGAAAAAGGACATGGGCGCTCGGGCGTCCACGGGAGGGGTTCACTACATGTCGTCGGCGCATTTCGGCAACAGGCTGCGCAAGGGGGCCGTCAACACCACGGTGGCCGCGCTGGCCGTCGCGGCCCTGGCCGCCTCCCAGGCCCCGGACGTCACGGCCGACACCACGGGCAGGCAGACCACCGCCGACGCCCCGGCCGCCGACCAGGCCACCGGTGACAGCGCGACCGGCAACTCGCCCTACTACACGGACCTGCCGCCGCTGAACAGCCCCCTGCCCGCCCCGAGCGCGAGCGCCGACACCACCCCCGTCACCACCGGCAGTGCCGAGGCCGGCATCCCCGCCACGGTCCTGGACGCCTACAAGAAGGCCGAGGCGGAGCTGGCGCAGTCCAAGCCCGGCTGCAACATGCCCTGGCAACTGCTGGCCGCCATCGGCAAGGTGGAGTCCGGCCAGGCCCGCGGCGGCCGCGTCTCCGCCGACGGCACCACCCTCTCGCCGATCCTCGGCCCGGTCCTCAACGGCGTCGGCTTCGCGAACATCAGCGACACCGACAACGGCGCCTACGACGGCGACGCCACCTACGACCGCGCCGTCGGCCCCATGCAGTTCATCCCCTCCACCTGGGAATGGGCGGGCCGCGACGGCAACGACGACGGCAAGAAGGACCCCAACAACATCTACGACGCCGCGCTCGCCGCCGGCCACTACCTGTGCCGCTTCAGCTGGGACATGTCCACCACGTCCGGCCTGCGCAGCGCGATCCTCAGCTACAACAACTCGACGGACTACTACAACACCGTCATGTCGTGGCTGGAGTACTACCGCAAGGGCACCCACGAGATCCCCGACGGCACCGGCACCGTGCCCTCCGACCGCAGCGACGACACCACGGACCCGACGACACCCGTCACGCCGTCGAGCCCGTCCACCCCGAACACGCCGTCCAGCCCGTCGACCCCCAGCACACCGCCGAGCACTCCGAGCACCCCGTCGACGCCCCCCACGCCGACCGACACGGTCCACCACCTGGAGGACGCCGGCACCGCGAAGCTCACCGCCATGGCGGGCGACGCGTTCACCACGAAGATCAGCACCCGCACGGAGACGGCGGCCGGCAAGGCCGTCGCCAAGGTCAGGGTCCGCTTCACCATCGTCGGCGACACCGACGCCACCTTCGCCGGCGGCGAGAGCGTGGCCACGGTCGCCACGAACCGCAAGGGCGTCGCGGCCGCCCCCGCGCTCCAGGCGGGCGAGAAGACCGGCACCTTCACCGTCCGCGCCACCGTCGTGGGCCGCACGGTCACCGCCGTCGACTACAAGGCGACCGTCACCGCGCGCGCCGCCGACACCCTCGCCCGCACCGGCACCGCGGCCCCGACCTGCGTCGCGGGCGGCGAGTTCGCCGATCAGGTCGAGGTGAAGGCCACCTACAAGGGCGCCGTCGCCGACCAGGTCGCCGCCACCGCCACCCTGGTGAAGTCGGCCGACGACCCGACCGCCGCCGACAAGGGCCCCTTCTTCAAGGACGCCACCGGCAACCCCGTCCGCACCCTGACAGGCCTGAAGACCGACGCGAACGGCCTGCTGAAGCTGCCGAAGCTCTACGCGGACGACACCACCGGCACCTTCCTCCTGCGCATCACCACCACCGGCGGCGCGACCCTGACGGTCGAACTCACCGTCACCGCGCCGGAGCCCACGACACCCAGCCCGGAGCCCACCGAGCCGTCGGACACCTCGTCCCCGAGCGCCACGCCCAGCGAGTCGTCCACCTCCGCCTCGTAACCCCGCTCCAGCCCGGCCCGCGCGGCGCCCCTCCCGACGGAGGGGCGCCGCAGTGCTGTCCGACCTGTTCTCATCTCAACCACCCGTTGCTACGGTGCCGCACCTGACGCCCTGTCAGCTAAGGGAGGCCCCCTGTGCGTGCCCTGATCGCCGCCGCGACCGGTCTCGCCGTCGCGTTCGCACTCGTCCTCACCCTCACCGCCGTGGGCGCCCCCACCGGGAAGACCTCCCCGGAACCGATGCTGACGACCGTGCCCGCACACCCGTAACCGCCCGGGAAGGAGGCCGAGATGCGCCGCAAGACCAGCCTGATCCTGCTCGCCCTCGCCGTGTTCTTCACGGCCCTGTCCCCCCTGCTGCGCTGGTACGCCTTCCCCCGCCTGGCCAAGGTCCCGGCCGACGAGTACCAGACCATGGTCCTGGAGGCGCGGAACGCCACCCTCCTCGACTACGGCACCATGACCGCCCGCACCGTCCCCCGCGTCACCATCGTGCAGACCCTCAAGGGCGATGTGGAGGCCTCCGAGAAGATCGAGAAGACCGCGGGCCGCGACGTCGTCGTCTGGGACGGCCTGTCCTACGTCCAGGGCCCCGACGGCAAGATGGTCTCCAAGGTCCCCGAGCGGTACATCTTCGACGCCCACACCCAGGAACCCGTCCACGCCACCGGCGAGGCCGTCGACGGCGACCCCGTCCGCCGCGAGGGCATCGAGTTCAAATGGCCCTTCATGACGGAGAAACGGGACTACGAGTACTTCGACGCCCAGGCCCGCCTCACCGCCCCCATCCACTACAAGGGCACCCAGGACTTCCGCGGCGTCGAGGTCTACTACTTCGAACAGACCATCCCCTGGACCGAGGTCCCCATGCCCAAGGTGATGCCCGTCCAGGGCATCACCCCCGAGACCGTCGCCAAGACCGGCACCACCCGCTGGTACACCACCGTCCGCAAGTTCTGGGTCGAACCCCTCACCGGCGCACCCGTCTACGGCGAGGAGATCCACCGCGAGGAACTGCGCGGCGGCACCCTCCTCGGCGACCGCGACAAGGTCACCGCGTTCGCCGGCCACGTGAAGATGCGCGAGGACTACATCGAGCACACCGTCGCCCTCGTCAAGCACAACCGCACCCTGGTCCTGCTGCTGACCTCCTACCTGCCCTGGGGCTTCCTCACCCTCGGCATCCTCCTGCTCGCCCTCTCCCTCTACCTGGAAGCCCGCGGCCGACGCCCCGCCGGCCCGGCCCCGGCCAGGGACACCGAGGCGGAACCCGTCACCGCCTGAGCCGCGCGTTGGTGTGCCGCGTCGGCTCCGCCGAGGCCGGATCCTGCGGCCACGGATGCTTCGGATACCGCCCCCGCAACTCCGCCCGCACCCCCTGGTAACCGTCCCGCCAGAACGACGCCAGATCCGCCGTGACCGCGGCCGGCCGCCCGGCGGGGGAGAGCAGATGCACCAGCACCGGCACCCCCGCCACGGCCGGCGACTCGTGCAGCCCGAACATCTCCTGCAACTTCACCGCGAGCACCGGCCGCTCCGGATCCCCGTAGTCGATCCGGATCCTGGACCCACTCGGCACCGTGATCCGCTCCGGCGCCAGCTCGTCCAGCCGCGCCGCCTCCCCCGACGCCCAGGGCAGCAGCCGCCCCAGCGCCTGCCCCGCGTCGATCCGCGAGAGATCGCTCCGCCGCCGCGCCCGGCTCAGCTCCGGCTCCAGCCACTCGTCCACACGCGCGTGCAGCGACGCGTCGGACACGTCCGGCCACGGCTCCCCGACCTGCAGACGCACGAACGCCAGCCGCTGCCGCAGCACGTCCGCCTCCGGTGACCACCGCAACAGCCGCAGCCCCTCCTCCCGCAGCCCCTCCACCAGCGCCCCGCGCACCAGAGCGGCGTCGGCGTCCCGCAGCGCACGCACCGCCAGCTCCACGGCCCCCAGCCGCTCGACCCGCCGGGCGACGACATCCCCGCCGGCCCAGCCGACCTCCTCCCGCTCGACGAGCAGCGCACCGGCCGCGAACCGCGCCACCTCCTCGTCGACGACCGCCGCGAGCTGCACCCGCGCGTGCCCCTTCCCCACGGGCCGGTCGGCCACCGCCACGGCGAGCCAGGGAGCGGAGCGCAGCGCGGAACCCTCACGCAGCTCGGCGCGCGTCCCGGACAGCATCAGATACGACCCCCCGTCGGACCGCGCGATCCGCTCCGGGAACGCCAGCGCGGCGACGAGACCGGCGACCTGATCGTCCCCGGTGTCCGGCCCCGCCCGCCCGCCCGCAAACCGATCGTCCTTGGTGCCCGGCCCCGGCCGGCCACCGCCCCGCGGACCCGAACCGGCGGGCGGGCCCGGCAGGTCCGTCGCGAGGACGGCCCGCAGCCGCCGCACCTCCGACCGCCACCGCGCACCGTAGGCGTCCTTGCCGCGCCGGGCAGCGCGCAGCGCGGCCGCGAGATCGTCGCCGTACTCCCGCGGCGCCTCCTCGCTCAGCAACGCGACCACCTCCGCCGCCCGCTCACCGCCCACGGCCGGGGCCCCGTCCAGCAACGCCCGCCCCAGCCGGGGATGCAGCCCCAGCCGCGCCAGCCGCACCCCCCGGTCCGTGACCCGGCCGGCCGCGTCCACCGCGCCGACAGCCGTCAGCAGACGACGCGCGGCCGCCATCGCCCCACCCGGCGGCGGATCCAGCAACGCCAGCGACGACGCCTCGGGATCGCCCCAGCAGGCCGCCTGGAGGGCGAACGCGGTCAGGTCCGCCACCTTGATCTCCGGCGCCGGGAAACGCGGCAGACGGGCGTCCTCCGCCTCCGTCCAGCACCGGTACACCGCACCCGGCGCCTCACGACCCGCCCGCCCGGCCCGCTGCCGCGCCGCCGCCTGCGAGGCCCGCACCGTCGCCAGCGCGCTCAGCCCGCGCGCGTGGTCCACCCGCGGCTCCCGCGCCAGCCCCGAGTCGACCACCACCCGCACCCCGGGAACCGTCAGCGAGGACTCCGCGACCGACGTGGCCAGCACCACCCGCCGCCGCTCGCCCGGCGCCAGCACCGCGTCCTGCACGGCGGCGGGCGCCCGCCCGTGCACCTGGAGCACCTCCACCCCGTCCAGGCCCCCGAGGCCCGCCGCCACCCGCGCGATCTCCCCGACACCCGGCAGGAAACACAGCACGTCCCCCGACCGCTCGGCCAGCGCCCGCCGCACCACCGACGCCACGTGCGCCAGCAGCGCCGGATCGACCCGCATCCCGTGCGGCGGCCGCACCGCACGCGCCGGCGGAGCCCAGACCACCTCCACGCCGTACGAGGAACCGGCGGCCTCGACCACCGGCGCACCGCCCAGCAGCCGCGCCCACCCCTGCGTGTCGGTCGTCGCGGACGCGGCCACCAGCCGCAGCTCCGGCCGCAGCGTCTCCCGTACGTCCCACAGGAAGGCGGCCGACGTGTCCGCGTCCAGATGCCGCTCGTGGCACTCGTCGAGCATCACCACGTCGACGCCCGACAGCTCCTGGTCGCGCTGGAGCCGTTGCAGCAGCACACCGGTCGTGACGACCTCCACGCGCGTGTGCCGCCCGACGACCCGCTCCCCGCGCACGGTGAAACCGACGCTCGCGCCGACCCGCTCGCCCAGCAGCCACGCCATCCGCCGCGCCGCCGCCCGGGCCGCGATCCGCCGCGGCTCGGCCACGACCACCCGGCGCGCCGGCCCCTCGCCCAGCAGACCGGCCAGCGCCAGCGGTACCAGCGTGGTCTTCCCGGTGCCCGGCGGCGCGGCCAGGACCGCGGTGCCGTGCCCGTCCAGGGCGTCGTTCAGGGCGGGCAGGGCGGCCCGCACGGGCAGCGCGTCCAGGGCGTCGTCACGGAGGATCACGCCCCCAGTGTCGTACGCGCGCGAGAACCACCCCTACGCGCGCGTGCACGCACGCCACGGAACGTACGGGTGGTCAGGCGGACGTACAGGTCGCCGGGCGGACGGTCAGTCGCGTTCGCAGACGAAGATCGCCGTGCCCGGGATCAGATTCCCGCGCAGCGGGGACCAGCCGCCCCACTCGGAGGTGTTCCAGGCCGGCCACTCCGGCTCGACCAGGTCCACCAGCTTGAAGCCCGCGGCCACGACGTCACGGACCCGGTCGCCGAGCGTGCGGTGATGCTCGACGTACACCGCCCGGCCCTGGTCGTCCTGCTCGACGTACGGCGTACGGTCGAAATAGGACGAGGAGACGGTCAGGCCCTCGGGGCCCGGCTCGTCCGGCAGGGCCCAGCGGATCGGATGGGTCACCGAGAACACGAACCGGCCACCGGGCCGCAGCACCCGCCGCACCTCCCTCAGCACCAGCACCGGCTCGGCGACGAACGGCAGCGCCCCGTAAGCCGAGCAGGCCAGGTCGAAGGAGCCGTCCGCGAACGGCAGCGCGCCCGCGTCGGCGCACACCAGCGGGAACGCGCCGCCGATGCGCAGGGCGTGCTGGAGCTGGCGGTGCGAGATGTCCAGGGCGACCGGACGCGCGCCCTGCGCGGCCAGCCAGCGCGCGCACTGGGCCGCGCCGGCGCCGATCTCCAGGACGTCCTTGCCCTTCAGGGCCTCCGGCGGGCCGAGCAGCTCGGCCTCCAGCTCGTCGAGACCCTCGGGACCCCACACGAAGCGGTCGTCACCGAGGAACGTGCCGTGCTCGATCTGGTACTCGTCCGCGTTGCGGTCCCACCAGCCCCGGTTGGCCCGGGTGCTCTCCGTGACGTCCGCGTCGCGGCGGGTGGCCTCCGGCTCGAAGGCCGGCTGCTCGGACGATTCAGGCTCTTGGATGATCGGCTCCCTCGTCGTACTCTTCCGTGCAACCCGCCCGGCGGCGCCGCTCAGGTGTCACCGGACGGATCTTCTGCGGCCTGTGTGGCCTCAGAAGACGATTTGTGTGCCGGGATTGCGGCGATCCGCCCCGGGTGTGCGCCTTCGCGCATTGACCCTGCCCGGCTGCCCCCGTATGCTACAAGTTGCGCTGCGGGCCTGCGCACCTCAGACCTAGCAGGCTGCGCTCGCATCTGTTGTATGTCCCCTCGGTTTTCGAGGCGCCATCGCCAGTTATCTGGTGGGGCGCTTCCTTGGCTGTCCGGCTTCTTCAGAGCGATACGGGCTCCCGGCGTAGCAGTACCTACGACTTTCTGTCCGTAACCGGAGCCCTTTCCCACATGACGAGCAGCACCGAGACCACCTCTACCACGCCGCAGGTAGCGGTCAACGACATCGGTAACGAGGAAGCCTTCCTCGCCGCGATCGACGAGACGATCAAGTACTTCAACGACGGCGACATCGTCGACGGCGTCATCGTGAAGGTCGACCGGGACGAGGTCCTGCTCGACATCGGTTACAAGACCGAAGGCGTCATCCCGAGCCGCGAGCTCTCCATCAAGCACGACGTCGACCCCAACGAGGTCGTCGCCGTCGGTGACGAGATCGAGGCCCTGGTCCTCCAGAAGGAGGACAAGGAAGGCCGTCTGATCCTGTCCAAGAAGCGCGCTCAGTACGAGCGTGCCTGGGGCACGATCGAGAAGATCAAGGAAGAAGACGGCATCGTCACCGGTACCGTCATCGAGGTCGTCAAGGGTGGTCTCATCCTCGACATCGGCCTCCGTGGCTTCCTTCCGGCCTCCCTCGTCGAGATGCGTCGTGTCCGCGACCTCCAGCCCTACGTGGGCAAGGAGCTCGAGGCCAAGATCATCGAGCTGGACAAGAACCGCAACAACGTGGTCCTGTCCCGCCGCGCCTGGCTCGAGCAGACCCAGTCCGAGGTCCGCCAGACCTTCCTCACGACCCTCCAGAAGGGTCAGGTCCGCTCCGGCGTGGTCTCCTCGATCGTCAACTTCGGTGCCTTCGTGGACCTGGGTGGCGTCGACGGTCTGGTCCACGTCTCCGAGCTTTCCTGGAAGCACATCGACCACCCCTCCGAGGTTGTCGAGGTCGGCCAGGAAGTCACCGTCGAGGTCCTCGACGTCGACATGGACCGCGAGCGTGTCTCCCTGTCGCTGAAGGCGACGCAGGAAGACCCGTGGCAGCAGTTCGCCCGGACCCACCAGATCGGTCAGGTCGTCCCGGGTAAGGTCACGAAGCTCGTTCCGTTCGGTGCGTTCGTCCGCGTGGACGAGGGCATCGAGGGTCTGGTCCACATCTCCGAGCTGGCCGAGCGCCACGTGGAGATCCCGGAGCAGGTCGTCCAGGTCAACGACGAGATCTTCGTCAAGGTCATCGACATCGACCTCGAGCGCCGCCGCATCAGCCTCTCGCTGAAGCAGGCCAACGAGGCCTTCGGTGCCGACCCGGCCTCGGTCGAGTTCGACCCGACCCTGTACGGCATGGCCGCGTCCTACGACGACCAGGGCAACTACATCTACCCCGAGGGCTTCGACCCCGAGACCAACGACTGGCTCGAGGGCTACGAGACCCAGCGCGAGGCGTGGGAGCACCAGTACGCCGAGGCGCAGACCCGCTTCGAGCAGCACCAGCAGCAGGTCATCAAGTCCCGCGAGGCCGACGAGGCCGCTGCCGCCGAGGGCGGCGAGGCTGCCGCTCCGGCCGCGGCCGGTGGCGGTTCGTACTCCTCCGAGGGTGCCGACACCTCCGGCGCGCTCGCCTCGGACGAGGCGCTCGCCGCTCTGCGCGAGAAGCTGGCCGGCGGCCAGAGCTGAACGCTCACTGAGCAGTAGCTCCTGACTGAGGGGCCGTACCTTCCGGGGTACGGCCCCTCAGTGCTGCCCGGCGCTCCTCAGTGCTCCCGCCGCTCCCCAGTGCTCCTCAGTGCGCCCGGTGCTCCTGAGTGCCGCCGGGTGCTCCCAGCGCTCCCGGTGCTCCTCGGCGCTTCCCACAAGGGAGTTGTGCCCTCACCGGGAATGCCCGCGCCACTCCGCGCGTTGTGATGAAGGAACACGAGGAGGAGCGGTCCAAGTGCTTGATCCGCAGGGTTTGTACGCATGGGAGCCGAAAGGGCTGGCCGTCGTCGACATGGCGCTCGCCCAGGAGTCGGCCGGACTTGTCATGCTCTACCACTTCGACGGATACATCGACGCGGGCGAGACCGGTGACCAGATCGTCGACCGGCTGCTCGACGCGACTCCCCACCAGCTCGTCGCCCGCTTCGACCACGACCGGCTCGTCGACTACCGCGCGCGTCGGCCACTGCTGACGTTCAAGCGCGACCGCTGGGCGGAGTACGAGGAACCGGCCATCGAGGTACGACTCCTCCAGGACACCACCGGCGCCCCCTTCCTGCTGCTGTCCGGCCCCGAGCCGGACGTCGAGTGGGAGCGCTTCGCCGTCGCCGTGAAGCAGATCGTCGAGCGGCTCGGCGTACGCCTGTCGGTCAACTTCCACGGCATCCCCATGGGCGTCCCCCACACCCGCCCGGTCGGCCTCACCCCGCACGGCAACCGCACGGACCTGGTCCCGGGCCACCGCAGCCCCTTCGACGAGGCCCAGGTCCCCGGCAGCGCCGAGGCGCTCGTCGAGTACCGCCTCATGGAAGCCGGCCACGACGTCCTCGGCGTCGCCGCCCACGTCCCGCACTACATCGCCCGCTCCGCCTACCCGGACGCCGCCCTGACCGTCGTCGAGGCCATCACCGCGGCGACCGGCCTGGTCCTGCCGGGCATCGCACACACCCTGCGCACGGACGCCCACCGCACGCAGACGGAGATCGACCGCCAGGTCCAGGAGGGCGACGAGGAACTCACCTCCCTCGTCCAAGGCCTTGAACACCAGTACGACGCGGCCGCGGGCGCCGAGACCCGCGGCAACATGCTCGCCGAACCCGTCGACATCCCCTCCGCCGACGAGATCGGCCGCGAGTTCGAGAAGTTCCTGGCCGAGCGAGAGGGCGAAGGCTGAGCGCGAGCGCTGAGCCTTTTCCCCCGGGGCCTGTCGGGTGCGTCGCCGCCGACAGGCCCTAAGCTTCCGCTCATGCTGACAGTGGGCCTGACCGGCGGGATCGGCGCCGGCAAGAGCGAGGTGTCCCGACTGCTCGTCGCGTGCGGGGCCGTACTGATCGACGCGGACCGGATCGCACGCGAAGTCGTCGCCCCGGGCACACCGGGACTCACCGCCGTCGTGGAAGCCTTCGGCGAGGACGTCCTCGCCCCGGACGGCAGCCTCGACCGCCCCCGGCTCGGCTCGATCGTCTTCGCCGACCCCGACAAACTGGCCGCCCTCAACGCGATCGTGCACCCCCTCGTCGGCGCCCGCTCCCGCGCACTCGAAACCGCCGCCCCCGAGGACGCCGTCGTCGTCCACGACGTCCCCCTCCTCACCGAGAACGGCCTCGCCTCCCTCTACGACCTCGTGATCGTCGTCGACGCCCGCCCCGAGACCCAGCTCGACCGGCTCGTCCGACTGCGCGGCATGACCGAGGACGACGCCCGCGCGCGCATGGCCGCCCAGGCGACACGCGAGAAGCGCCGCGAGATCGCCGACATCGTCATCGACAACGACGTACCGCTCCCGGAACTGGAACAGCGCGTGCGGGAGGTATGGGCGGACCTCGTGAGCAGAGCGAGCACCCGGCGGGCGCCCGGCCGGCGATCCGGCCAGGAATAGGGGTCCTCGCTCCGCGCGTTGAACCCTCCCAGCAAGGGAAGGATTTTTCCGTGCCCGATACCAGCGGTTCGACCGGACGTACTCCGGAGACGCATGTCATCGACTTCCGCGCCGCCGAGCATCTGCTCGCCGCACGGGACCCGCGGGGCGCGGTGAAACTGCTCGACCGTGTCATCGCCGCACACCCCGAGAACACCGCCGCCCGCCTGCTGCGCGCCCGCGCCTTCTTCGCCGCCGCGCAACTGCGCCCCGCCGAGCTGGAGTTCACCGTCGTACTGGAACGGGAGCCGGACAACGCGTTCGCGCACTACGCGCTCGCCCGCACCTACGAGCGGCAGGGACGCGGCGACCAGGCCAAACGCCACTTCCGCCTGGCGGCCGCGCTGGACCCCAACCCGCAGTACCTCAAGGCGGCACGCTTCGAGACCTGACCCCACCGGGGCACCCGAGCCGCCGACGCGTCACGGGCGGCGGCGGGCAGAAGTGGCCGAGACGTCATGGATGACGGTGCTCGGCGGGCCGGTACGGCGGGATGTCACGGCCCGGCTGGTAGTGCGGACCCTGCCGGATGTGCCTCAGCACCAGCGTCAGATCGACCGTGACCACCACCCACAGCACCCCGCACGCGAGCGCCCACCCCGGGCGCCCCACCAGCGCGAACGCGACCGTCCCGAAGATCGCCCAGACCAGCCCCCACAGGGTCAGCCAGAGACGCATCCGCAGCGCACTGCGCGCGGTCGCCGGCTCACTGCCCGTACGCATCAGGAACATCTCCCTCCTTGAAACGTACTCTTCGCCCCGGACGTTCTCCAGAGAAGCCACGAGTCCACAGAGGGGGGTTGGCGCCATGCTGCCGCACGCCGACGAACTGGCCGAGATGCTCCTCGACCTCGCCGTACCGCACGAGGACATCGACGAAGCCGTACGGCTGAGCCGACGGCTCCGCGACGACCCGGAAGCACTGCGCTTCCTGGAGGAAACCGTGGCGGACCTCGTCGAGGGGATGGGAACGATCCGCGAGAAGACCCCCGACATCCCCGTCCTCCCCGGCGCCTCGGGCCCGCTCGCGAACTACTTCCCCCTGTACGTGTTCGTCGGCGCCCTGCCGCACCTGCGCGCCCACCACCGCGAACGGGGCATCCCGCAGGACATCACCCGACGCACCCTCGCCGACGTCGGCCGAGGGGTCGCCTGGCACCGGCGATGGCACGGCACGGGCGGCGTGCTCAGCCCGCGATGGCTGGGCCTCCACTTCCACGGCGAGCTGTACCAACTCGGGCGCCTCCAGTTCCAGCGCGGCCGCATCGGCTCCTGGACCGGCGACTCGATCGCCGCGGCCGGACTCCCCCTCGGACCGCACGACCCCGCACTGGGACTCCACGTGCCCGACTTCATGGGCCCGCTGACCCCGCGGGCCGTCGACCGCTCGCTCACCCTGGCCCGCGCCTTCTTCGCCCGCCACTACCCCGAAGAGCCCTACCAGGTGGCCACCTGCGGATCCTGGCTGCTCGACACCCAGCTGAAGCGCTATCTCCCCGCCGACTCCAACATCGTCCGCTTCCAGGACCGGTTCCGCCTCAGCCACCTCCTGCCGGAACCCGAGGACACGGAACCCCTCCGCTTCGTCTTCGGCACCACCGACGTCCCACCGGAGCGGCTGCCCCGCCGCACGATCCTGGAACGAGCCGTCCTGGACCACCTCCGCGACGGCGGGCACTGGTACCTGGGGCACGGGTGGTTTCCCCTGTAGGGAAAGGGAATCCGCTGGAGCCTCCGCCGCCCGGAAACCCGTTCCTCACTCGAACGAGTGATTGGACGCGAGATCGGAACCACCGCCCAGGAACGGCCCGTTGCACAAGCATGGAACGACACATGCGAGAGGGATACGAAGGAACCGGCCCCGGCGCGATCACCCCGGACGGCTGCGCGGTCGAGCTGTACGCCCGCCTCCCCGTGGGCAGCGAACCGGAGGTCATCGCCGCGGCCGTACCCGAGGGCGCGCACATCCTCGAACTGGGCAGCGGCGTCGGACGCATGACACACGCCCTCCTGGAACGCGGATTCACCGTCACCGCGGTGGACGAGTCCGCAGACATGCTCGACCGCGTCCACGGCGCCCGCACGATATGCGCCCAGGCCGAGAACCTCGATCTGGGCGAGACGTTCGACGTGGTGCTGCTCGCCTCGTTCCTCGTCCACGCCGGCGACCTCGACGTACGGCGGGGCCTGCTCCGCGCCTGCGCCCGCCACGTGGCGAAGGACGGCTGCGTACTGATCCAACGCGAGGGCGAGGACTACCACTCCCACCTGCCCCGCGAACGCGTCGACCCCACCGGCTTCACCGTCCGCATGGTCTCCTCGGACCCGGTCGGCGACGGAGTCCACTCAGTGCGCGCCGAGTACCTGTTCCCGGACGCGGTGTGGACCCAGACCTTCCTGGCCCGCCCGCTGACCACGGAACAGTTCGAGCAGGCCCTCGCGGAGGCCGGCCTCGAGGTCGACCGGTATCTGACGGAGGACCGGATCTGGGTGAGGGCGGTGAAAGCCTGAGACAGTGCCTCGGGCGGCGATGAGTCGGAGGGGAGAGCGCGGTCTACCTCCCCGACAGCACAACGGACCTCATCCGCCAGGAGACCACCACCATGTCCGAGACCACGGCTTCCGCCCCCGCTGCGTCCACCGTCACCCCCGCCGATTCCGTCACCCCGTCGTCGGCCCGGCACCGCCGCGCCCGGACCGCACTGCGGGTCGTACAGGTGCTGCTCGCCCTCTTCTACGGGATCGCGAGCGCCCTGCCCAAGCTCATCGCGCACCCGTCGGCGTCCGAGGCGTTCGACAGGCTCGGCTGGGGCAGCGGGGGCATGTACACCATCGGCGTCCTCGAACTGGCCGGCGCGATCGCCTTGTTGATCCCCGTGCTCCAGTCCGTGGCCGCGACGGCACTGGGCGCGCTGATGGTGGGCGCGTTCATCGTCCAGGTGACCGCGTTCGAGGGGGAGAACGCGGCGACACCGCTCATCCTGCTCGTACCCCTGGCCCTCATCGCGTGGGCACGGCGAGCGGCGAACAACGAGCTGTGGGGGCTGGTGCGGCGCGGGGAGTGAGGGGGAGGAGGGGTGGGGCCCCTCCCTCTCTACGGCTGCTTCCACGTCAGCCAGCGCAACACCTTCACCGGCCGGCTCACCCCCGAGATGCTGAGGGACGTGCTGCGTACGGCGGCGGAGGAGGCCGCTTTGCCGGAGTCCGGCGGGACGGGCTGACGCCGACACCGACGCCGGTGTCCTTTAGGCGGCGTCGGTATCGGCGGCTCCGGTCCGGTCAGACGATCCGGGCCGCGGCGAGAGGGCGGGACGACACCGGGTGGGCGTTCTCCTTGGCGACGTTGACGCTCCACCGGTAGCGGGAGAACTCCCCGGTGGAGGCGGACGCGTAGAACATCATGTGGCCGATGCCGACGCCCTCGAACTGCTTCTCCTTCTCGCCGCCGACCATGCGGGTGTCCGGGTACCTGGGGTAGTTGGTGAGCGCGTACACGCCGTGCGGGTCGGCCGTGCAGTCGACCACCTCGACGGCGTACTGGGTCTCGCCGGTGAAGTCCGCGACCCCGGTGAAGACGCCCTTGATCGCGCGGACCATGACGATGTGGCCGGTGTTGCCGTCGACCTGGCCCTGGTAGTCCACCGCGATCAGGTCGCCGGGGAGGAGGTCGGTGACCTTGCGGATCAGCTGGAAGCGCGGGCCGGCGGTGCCGTCGGCGAACGCCTGGCGGTAGTCGGCGGCCTCCGGGATGCGGTCCTGGAAGTACTGGGTGAAGTAGGCGTCGGTGGCCCATCCGTAGGTGTGCTTCAGCACCCAGGTGACGAACGACGAGCAGCGTGCCCGCGCGATCCAGCTCGGGAGGTCGTCGGGCGTGCCCCAGGCGACGGTCGACGGGGAGCCGATCAGATAGACGTTGTTGAGGCGGGCGGTGAGGCCGCTGATCAGGGAGATCTCGTCGGCGTTCAGGGCGCGGCCGTATGCGCGGACGTCGTCGATCGCGCCCTTGAAGCGGTTGACGTAGGCGCCGTCCCAGCGGGCTCGGCCTATGTTGAAGCCTTGGGGCGAGGCCCATGACAGGGCTGTGTCGGCGCTGCCCTCCAGGGTGCCGTTCACATACAGGTGGACGCGGGTGCCGTCCCACACTCCGGTCAGATGGGTCCAGATTCCGGGTTCGGGGTGGGTGGTGGACACGGCGGAGATCTTGACGCTCTGGTCCTCGGCGCGCACCTTGAACGCCCAGGCCTGGGCGGTGTCGTCGTACTGGAGAAGGAAACGGCTGCACCCGGTGCCGTCCTGGCTGACCGCCGTGTACATGGTGTCCTTGCCGGCGTCGGCCGCCAGGCAGACCCAGGCGGAGACCGTGAAGGGGGCGGTGGTGTCCAGGACGGTGGCGGTGGCGGCGTATCCCGCGGGGTTGCCGTCGAGGGTGAGCTCGCCGCCGGCCCGCCGGTTCGTCCAGGACGCGCCGGTGCCGAGGGTGACGGGCCGGTCGTGGCCGGAGCGGTCGGCGGCGGCGCGGTCCAGTGGCCAGTGTCCGGCGAGACCCTGGGGCAAGTGGCCTGCCGCCAGCAGCCGCTGGTAGTGCACCATCCGCTCGGCCTCCAGGAGGTGGGGCGCGGCGACGGGGGTGAACGGGGTGTCCAGCGGGGCGTCGGCCGCGGCGGTCCCGGCACCGCCGATCACACCGGTCATCGCGCCCGCCCCCACGAGTGCCGCTCCGCTCAACAGCCCGCGTCTGCTCACCATGTGCGTCTTCTCCGTCCTGTCCCCACCCGAGTCCCTTCGGACGCCTGTCCGAAGGGTCGGGAGAGTCTAGTTGCCAGGGGACGGTTCCTCGGTGGGGTCGCCGAACAGGTGCCGCACCGTGGAGCGGTAGTTGGCCTGGACGTGGCGCAGCGCGTGGGCGCGGGCCCGGTCGGGGTCGCCGGAGGCGATGGCGTCGTACAGCTCCTGGTGTTCGGTGAGGAGTTGGGGCCATTCCTCGTTGCGTCGGGTGAGCCAGCGCAGGCGGCCGGCCACCGGTTCCATGACGGAGATCAGCAGGCTGTTGTCGGCGAGGGCGAGCAGGCGGTCGTGGAAGCGGGTGTTGATGTCGGTGATCGCCTCGGCGTCGCCGGCCGCGGTCGCTTCGGCGGCCCGGTCGAGCAGTTCCCGTAGTTCCGCCAGTGCCGGTGGGGTCGCCCGGGCCGCGGCGAGTCCTGCCGCGTACACCTCCAACGCCTCGCGCAGTTCGAAGAGTTCCTTGACGTCGGTGGGGCTCAGTCGTCGTACGGCCGTGCGGCGCGGGGTCTCGAACAGGACGAAGCCTTCGGCGACCAGGGCGCGGATGGCTTCCCGGACCGGTACGCGGGAGACCCCGAACCGCTCGGCCAGTTCGCGTTCCACGAGGCGGTCGCCGGGGCGCAGGCGGCCCGCGATGATCTCCTGTCGCAGGGTGGCCAGGACGCGCTCGCGTACCGCGCCCAGGGGTTCGATCTTCGCCGTGGAGCTCATGGGAGCCATTTTCGCCGACGCGAGGGGGCTTTTACGGAGCCGTAACGGGACGGACATCGGTCGGAACGCTTGACGGCGGGACCATGACCGCAGTTTGGTATACCAAACGCACCTCGGTACCCCGCCGGCCCTGGCCCGGCACCCCGCCGACGTCCCCGGCAGCAGTCCTCCTCCGTCCCCTCGCCCTTGTCGTTCATGGAGGCCCCGTGTCCCTCGCCGACAGCGCCGAAGCCACCGGCGCACCCGCGTTCGTCCCCGACCCCCGGCTCACCAACGAAGACCTCGCACCCGCCGAGAAGCGCAACTGGAAGGTCTTCGACCTCTTCGCCCTGTGGATGTCCGACGTCCACAACCTCGGCAACTACACCTTCGCCGCCGGTCTGCTGGTCCTCGGCATGAACGTCTGGCAGGTCTTCACTTCCCTCCTCGTCGGCTTCGTGCTCATCTACATCGGCATGAACTGGATGGGGAAGATCGGCCAGCGTCACGGCGTGCCCTTCCCGGTCGTCAGCCGGATCAGCTTCGGCGTCTGGGGCGCCAACATTCCCGCCCTCATCCGGGCCGTGATCGCGATCATGTGGTACGGCATCCAGACCTACCTCGCCTCCGTCGCCGTCAACGTGATGCTGCTGGCGGCCTGGCCGGGCCTGGAGTCCTGGACGCACAGCTCCTTCCTGGGGCTCGACGCCCTCGGCTGGGTCTCGTTCGTGTCCCTCTGACTGATCCAGGCGTTGATCATCAGCCAGGGCATGGAGTCGGTGCGCAAGTTCCAGGACTTCTGCGGCCCCGCGATCTGGCTCGTGATGATCGCGCTGGCCGTCTGGGTCCTGGCCAAGGCCGGCTGGACCATCTCGCTCACCAGCACCCCGCACCCGGTCGCGGTCGGTGAGCAGTGGCGGCAGTGGTTCGGCGCGATCGGGCTGATCCTCGCCACCTACGGCACGCTGATGCTCAACTTCTGCGACTTCTCCCGCTTCGCTCCCGACTACAAGACCGTCCGGCGCGGCAACTTCTGGGGCCTGCCGATCAACTCGACGGCCTTCGTGGTCGTCTCCGTGATCGTCACCGCCGGCTCGCTGGAGGTGTTCGGCGAGGCCATCACCGACCCGGCGGAACTCGTCGCCAAGGTCGGCAACACCTGGGTGCTCGTCCTGGCCGCGCTGACCTTCGCCATCGCCACCATGGGCGTCAACATCGTCGCCAACTTCGTCTCCCCGGCCTACGACCTCGCCAATGTCTGGCCGCAGAAGATCACCTTCAGGGTGGGCGGCATGATCAGCACGGTCGCCGCACTGGTCGTCACCCCCTGGAACCTGTTCTCCAACCCGACCGTCGTCAACTACTTCCTCGGCGGCCTCGGCGCCTTCCTCGGCCCGCTGTTCGGCGTGATCATGGTCGACTACTACTGGGTCAAGCGCGGCCGCGTCGACGTCGACGAACTCTTCGACGCCACCCCCGGCTCCCGCTACTACTACCGCGGCGGCGTCAACCCCAAGGCCCTGTGGGCGTTCCTCCCCTCGGCCGCCGTCGCGGCGGTGCTCGCTCTGGTGAAGACCTTCAGTGATGTGGCGCCCTACTCCTGGTTCATCGGTACGGCCCTCGCGGCCGGCCTGTACGTGCTGCTGTGCCGCGGCGAGCGGGCCGCGCAGCTTCCGGCCGCTCCCGAGAAGCCCGTGGAGGTCTGAGAATCGTGCGGATCGTCGTCACCAACTGCAACACCACGCAGGAGATGACCGAAGAGATCGTGCGAGGTGCCCGGGCCGCCGCAGGCCCGGGCACCACCGTGACCGGACTGACCCCCGCCTGGGGGCCCGAATCGGCGGAGGGCTGGCTCGACAGCTACCTGTCCGCGGCGGCCGTCCTCGACACCCTGCGCACCTACGACGGTCCGCCGTACGACGCCGTCGTCCTGGCCGGGTTCGGCGAGCACGGGCGCGAGGGCGTACGGGAGCTGGTGGACGTCCCCGTCGTCGACATCACGGAGGCCGCGGCGCACCTGGCGTGTCTGCTGGGGCGCCGGTACGGGGTCGTCACGACGCTGGAGCGGTCCCGCGGCCAGATCGAGGACAGCCTGGAACTGGCCGGCGTGGGCCGCAACTGCGCCCTCGTCGTCGGCACCGGTCTCGGTGTGCTCGACCTGGGCGACGCCGACCGCACCGAGCGTGCCTTCCTCGCGGCGGCCGAGAAGGCACGGGACGCCGGGGCCGAGGTGCTGGTCCTGGGCTGCGCCGGTATGACAGGACTGCAACGCGCGGTGAGCGACAAGCTGGGCCTCCCGGTCGTCGACGGTGTGGGGGCGGCGGTGAAACTGGCCGAGGCTCTGGTGGGTCTGGGCCTGACCACGAGCCGCGGAGGAAGCTTCGCGCGGCCCGAGCCCAAGCGGCGGGTGTGGCACGTGACATGAGCCGTCCGGAAGGGGGTCACTCCACCTGCTCCTCCACCTGCGCCTGCTCCTGTGCCGGCGTCTCTCCCTCTCCCTCTGCTCTCGCGTCCGTTTCCGGAACGACGGCCGTGGCCGTGATCTCCACCAGTTGCCCCCGATAGCCGAGACACGCGACCCCGAGCAGCGTCGACGAGTGCGGCCCGGTGCTGAGTCCGGACCGTACGACCACACCCCACACGGCGGCGAGCACCGCGGGGTCACTGCTGACGACGTACACGTCGGTCGTCACGACGTGCCTCAAATCGCTGCCGACCGCCCGCAGTTGCTCGGTCAGATTGGCGATCACCTGCTCCGCCTGCCGTAGCGGATCACCCTCCCCGATCAGCCGACCCGTGGCGTCGAGCGGGACGGACCCGGCGAGAAAGGCGAGCTTCGTGCCGGCCTCGACGACGGTCGCGTGGGAGTAGGTGGGCGGGGGACAGAGGGCGGGACTCGTGACGCGGCGGATCATGTCGGCTCCCGGACGAGTGAGAGGTGAGGGGTGAGGGGTGAACTGTCGATCATCCGATCCTCAAGCCCCCCTGCGCACCCGAGTATTCGGCCGTAAGAGAGCCCCGAGAGAGCCCCGAGAGAGCCCCAAGAGAGCGGCAAGGGAGCCGCGAGCGAGGGGAGCGGGACCGCGAAGGGGGAGGGCGGAGGAGCGGGACGGTGAAGGAAGGCGGAGGGCGGGCGTCCCGGCCACGGGGTGTCCAGGTGTCGGTTCCCCGCGCCGCGGCGATCCGGGCCCGTGCCTCCCGTCGCCCGCGTCGGCCGGCCGCCGTTGCCGTCGCGAGCGTGGAGATACGGCGGGCTGCGGCCGACACCGCCCGGAAGCCGTCGCTCCGCTCGGCTGCCTCGACGCGTTCGAGGCGGTAGAGGCGGGTGTGCGGGGCGCAACGGACGTACGGATTGGGGCGCGTCAGATCCGGTTCGCCGAGCAGGCGGCGCACCATCGCGGGCGTCCATCCCCGGGCCCGTAGCCCGGCCGTGGAGAGATGGGCGCGGGGCGGGCGCGTACCGCCGTCGCCGTTCCCCTCTTGATTCCGCCCGTGCGTCGTCATCACGACCTCCCCCGTCGTTACGTTGAGTGACGACTTCATTGATAACGCGTGCCACTGACAATCGGCCCGACACGACCGCCCCGCCTCGCGGATATCCGGTCGACAGCCGGCCCCGGTCGCCGACACGCTTGCCCCGCCCTCGCCTTGTCCTGCCCCGCCCCTTGTCCCGCCCCATGACGTCGAGGAGATCCGAGCCGATGCCCGCGCCAGTGCCCGTGCCCGTGTCTGTGCACAGCGACCCCGTCTTCCTCTCCACCACCGCTGACGGTCTCGCGTCCCTTCCCGGCGTCCGTGCCGTCACCCTCGGCGGCTCCCGTGCCCAGGGCACGCACCGCCCCGACAGCGACTGGGATCTGGGCGTCTACTACCGGGGCGCGTTCGACCCGGCCGATCTCCGGGCCCTCGGCTGGGAGGGAGAGGTCTCCGAGATCGGGGGCTGGGGCGGCGGCGTGTTCAACGGGGGTGCCTGGCTGACCGTCGACGGGCGCCGCGTCGACGTCCACTACCGGGATCTGGACGTCGTCGAACACGAGTGGGCGGAGGCCGAGGAGGGGCGGTTCCGGGTGGAGCCGCTGATGTTCCATCTCGCCGGGATCCCGAGCTGTCTCGTCGTGGCCGAACTGGCCCTCAACCAGGTGCTGCGCGGCGAGTTGCGGCAGCCCGCGGCGTATCCCGAGCGACTCCGCAGGACCGCCCCCGACCGCTGGTACGGCACCGCCCGCGCCACCCTCGCCTACGCCAGGGCCCATCACGCGCCCGCCGGGCGGCGCACCGAGGCCGCCGGTGCCCTCGCCGTGGCGGCGACGCAGGTGGGGCACGCCGTGCTGGCCGCGCGCGGGGAATGGGTGACGAACGAGAAGCGGTTGCTGGAACGGGCGGGACTGCGAGGCGTCGACGCACTCGTCGCCCAGGTCGGGAACGTCGGCCCCGACGGGCTGGAGGCGGTCCTCGAACAGGCCGAGACCCTCTTCTCGGAAGCCATGCGCACGGCCCTGCCACGAGAGCCCCGGTGATGTGAGGGTCCTCGCGCGGCGGCCCGAGCGCGGCTGCCCTCACGCGCCGGCCCCCACGCGTCAGGCCCACGCGGCGGCCCCCACGCGTCAGCCCATGCGTGGCCGCCCGGCATTGCGTTCATAAAGAAAGCGGGTTTCGCCCCGGCCGTCACCTCGTCGAAACGTATCCGTCCCACTCCCTCCAAGATCGCCCCGTACCGTGGACACCACAGCTCACCGCTGACCGCCCCGGCCGCCGTCGCCCGAAGGCACACCCCGCCCTCGAACCGACAGGAGCCCCGTGTTCCCGCGCCCGCACATTCCCGCTCGCGCATTCACCGCCCTGCCGCCCTGGCTCGCGCACGCCCTGCGCACGCAGCGCGGGCCCGTTCCCTGGAGCGCCGTCACGCGCGGGGCGCTGGCCGCCGGGCCACTGCTGCTCGCCGCCGTCCTGGCCGGCCGTACGCCCCTCGGGGTGGTGGCCGCCATCGCCGCGATGCTCGCCGGGATCAACGACCGGCCCGGCAGCCGGCGGGCCTCCGTCAGGCGGCTCGGGGCGCCCGCGCTCGCGGGAGCCGGCGGGCTGCTCGTCGGGACGTACGCCGGGGATCACGTCGGGGCCGTCGCGCTGACGGCCGTACTCACCGGGCTCGGGCTCCTCGCCGGCGGGATGAGCGCGATCGGGCCGGTCGCCTCCGGCGCCGGGACGCAACTGCTGGTCGCCGCGGCGATCGGGGCCGGGATGCCGCTGCCCGAGGACGGCTGGACCCGGGCCCTGGCCTTCCTCGCCGGCGCCGGATGGCTGCTCGCGCTGCGGCTGGCCCTGCCCACACCCGGGGCGATGACCGGCGACTTCCGGTTCGACGGGGAACGGGAGGCGGTGGCCGGGGTGTACGACGCGGTCGCCGCGCTGCTCGACGCCGCCGCCACCGGCCACGCCACCACCCGCCGCGCCGCCCTCACCGCCGCTCTGGACCACGCCCAGGACGCCCTCGCCGGGCCCCGGCTGCGCCGCTTCGCCAGTTCCGCCGCCGAACGCCGGCTGCACGCCCAGTACGCCGCCGCGCTGCCCCTGGCCGAGGCCGCGACGGCCCTCGCCTGGGCCGGGGAACCCGTCTCCGAGCGGGCCTGTGAAGGACCCCGGCGGCTCGCCGCGGCCGTCCGCGGGAACACGCACACCGGGCCGCTGCCCGCGCCCTCCCGGTCGGTGCCGGCGCTGCGGGCGCTCGACGACGCGCTGCTGCACGCCGCCGAAGCCTTCGACCGGGGCGGCGGAGGCGATCTGCACACCCGCCGGCGCAGCGCGCGTGACCTGCTGCGGACCGCGTTCGGGGCCGGCGGCCGCGAGTACGGGCTGCGGGTCGCCCTCTGCTTCGGGGCCAGCGCCGCCGTCGCCCAGGCGCTGCACCACGCCCACTGGTACGGGCAGCACACGCACTGGTACTGGCTGCCCGCCACCGCCGTCTTCCTGGTCAAGCCCGACCTCGGGCCGCTGGTGTCACGGGTGCTGTGCCGGGCCGCGGGGACCGTGCTCGGGGCGCTGCTGTTCGCCGGGTTCGCCGCCGTGCTGCCCCGGCCGGAGGGGCTTGTCGCGCTGGTCGCCGTCTGCGGTGCGCTGATACCCGTCTCCACCCGGCACTTCGCCGCGCAGACCGCCGTCGTCACCGCCCTCGTACTGTCCCTGGTGATGGTCGGCGGAGAGCCCCAGGCGTCCGTCAGCCGGATCGTGGAGACCCTGCTGGCCTGCGCGATCGTGCTGATCGTCGGGCATCTGCCGATGCCGGGGGAGCGCGGCGGCCAGGTACGCGCCCGGCTCGCCGCGGCCGCCGTCGCCGCGCACGCCTACCTCACCCATGTGCTCGAAGGACGGGACGACCGCGCCGCCCGATGGACCCTGCGCCGCGAGGCCTACCGCACGCTCGCCGAGGCCCGCGCCGCCATCGCCCGCGCCGCCGCCGAACTGCCCGCCCTCGCCCGGCACACCGAGGGCACGGACGAGGTCGCCGCCCTCCTGGAACGGCTCGTCGACACCACCACCGCCTGCGCCGTCCACCTCGACGACACCGGCCGGCTCGCCGCGCCGCACCGGGAGCGGCTCGCCGAACTCCTCGACGAACTCGCCGTACGACGGGACCGGGTGGGGTTGCCGGCCCCGCTGCCCGAGCTGCCTCGCGCCATGTGACGCGATCGCGCCCCCGTCAGCCGATCCGCACCCATACCGGCGCGTGGTCGGACCCCGGCTCGCCGCGCCGCGCCGCCGGGTCCGCGCCCACGGACGGCAACCGCGGCTCCTCCGGCGTCCCCGTTTCCGTCCTCGTTTCCGCCCCCGCTTCCGTATCCGCCCCTGTCCCTGCCGCTGTCACCCGGTGGACCAGGCGATGGCTCGTCAGGATGTGGTCGATCAGCTCCCGGCGGCCGGAGTTGATCCGGGAGTACCGCTGCTCGGCCGGGATCAGTGGGGCCACGTTCCACAGGCGTGCCGCGTCGCCCCGGTCGGGGGCCCGGAAACCGGGCGTGCCGATCTCCGAGCCGGGCGGGCCCAGCAGGATCTGGGTGGTCGCCGCCTGCACCTCGTCGTTCAGGTCGCCCAGTACCGCCACGTCCCGCTCGCGGCCGTCGTCCGCCAGGAGGCCGTCGGCGAGCGCCCGCAGCGCCGTCGCCTCCGCTGCCCGGCGATAGAGGGCGTAGGCGCCGTAGCGAGCCCGCTCGCCCTCGTCGTGAGGGAAGAAACGGCCGCCCGGATACGACAGCAGCTTCGACTTCAGATGGGCCACCGCCACCCGCAGCGGGCCGGCCTCCGTCACCGTCTCCACCGCCAGGAACCCGCGGCCCGACTCCGCCACCGCCGTCCCGGCGTCGTCCGTCTGCACCGGACGCAGCCGCGCCGGGAACGCGTGCGTGTCCGCCAGCACCTCCAGTGGTGTACGGCTGATCACACCGACCCGGATGCCCCGGCCGTCGGGGTGCCCGGACAGCGCCGCGTGCCAGGCGCCGCCCACCGTCTCCACCAGGTCCGCCAGCGCCTCCGGGTCCCCGACCTCCTGCACGCCGAGCAGCCCGGGGCCGAGGGCGCGGATGCCGTCGGCGAGGGCGGCTAGCTTCGTCTCGTAGGCGGCTTTGTCCTTCGGGCCGTACGGTCCGCCGGGCCGGTACAGGTTCTCGAGGTTCCAGGTGCCGAGGAGCATGCCGGGCTCCCTCCAGAGGGCGTGGTGGCGCCAGGGTGCCCGCCCGCGCCGGTCCGGCGACAGCTTCGCGACACGATGCGGGCCCCAGCTCACACCGAGGCACGACACCGTCGTACGTCGACGCGACGACGCCTTCTGCGACGCCCGCCCCGGAGCCCGGCCGCGCCGCCGATTCACCCTCCCTCCCATGCGACGGCCGACACGACGGCCGACACGACGGCCGATACGACAGTCGACACGACAGCCGGTGCGGTCGCCGATTCGCCCGCCCGGCAAGGAAATCCGTCCGGTACGCGAAAAACTCCCGGGCACGGGCGATGAGTTCCGCGCGGCCCCTCAGTCACCCCTTCGAATGAACCGCTGCACAGGAGGGGCCCATGGCACATCCGGAGCTTCCGGAGGTCGTCTCGCGTGACGCATGGCGCGCGGCACGCGAGGAACTGCTGCTCAAGGAGGAGGCGGTGGCGCGTGCGCGGGACGCGCTGAACGCGCAACGGCGCGCACTGCCCATGGTCGAGGTCGGCACGGAGTACGTCTTCGACGGCGGCGACGGCAAGGCCACCCTGCTCGACCTCTTCGCGGGGCGCCCGCAACTCGTCGTGCACCACTTCATGTTCGCCCCGCAGTGGCAGGCCGGCTGCCCCGGCTGCGCGGGCTTCCTCGACCAGCTCGGCCACCTCGCGCACCTCAACGCGCGCGGCACCTCCTTCGCCGCCGTGTCCCGGGCGCCGTATCCGAGGATCCTGCCGTTCAAGGCGCGGATGGGATGGACGCTGCCCTGGTACTCGTCGTACGACAGCGACTTCAACCGCGACTTCGAGGTGACGCGCGAGCGGGACGGCGAGCTGGTGGAGCGGCCCGGGCTCAGCTGCTTCCTGCGGGAGGGCGAGCGCATCTTCCACACCTACTCGGTGTACGAGGGCCTCGACGCCCTCGGTTCCACCACCAGCCTCCTGGACCTCACGGCTCTCGGACCGGTCGGCGACCCGAGTGTCCGCTATCACGACGAGTACGACTTCTGACACGGACGGTGTCGAAGATGTCCGGAAAGTGACCGGATCCTCACGGTCCGCGCAGACCCCGTGTCAGCTACGTCTCAGTACCGCAACCGAGCGAGCCGTTGGGCCTCCGGAAGGCGTTAACTCCTACAGGTACGACGCTTCTGGAGGTGCGAGATGGTGAACGGGCGAACCGTTCTCGAGCGCTTTTCCGCGGGCGGGCCGCGCGGCTCGTGGCCCGCGGAGGAGTTCGCGCACGCACGACGCATGGAGGGGCTGGCCGCCGAGGTGGTCATGGACCTGGCGACCGACACCTTCCTGGTGATCGTCCGGGGCGACGGGGCGGAATGAGCCGTCAGCCCACCTTCGAGGTGGGCGCCGGCGAGGTGAACTGCTCCGCCTGGAGCGCGTACAGCTCCGCGTAGACCCCACCGCCCGCCAGTAGCTCGTCCGGCGTGCCGGACTCCACGAGCCGGCCCTGGTCCAGGACATGCACCAGGTCCGCGTGGCGCACCGACGCCAGCCGGTGGGTGATCAGGACGACCGTCTGCCCGCTGTCGGCCAGCGCCCGGATCTTGTCGAAGACCTCCAGCTCGGCCCGGGCGTCCAGCGCCGCCGTCGGCTCGTCCACGATCAGGATGCGGCCCCGCCGGTACGCGGCCCGCGCGATGCCGAGCCGCTGCCACTGCCCGCCCGACAGCTCGTGCCCACCACTGAAGTTCCTGGCCAGCAGCGTGTCCAGACCGCGCGGCAGATCCGCCACCACCTCCTCCGCCCCCGCCTCGGCGATCGACGCGGCCAGCCGATCCTCCGTCAGCGCCGCCGACGACCGCCCGACGGCCACATTGACCCGGGCGGTGAACGGCCAGCGTTTGAAGTCCTGCGCCACCATCGCGATGCGCTCGGCCAGCTGATGCCGGTCCGCGTCCGCCACATCCACGTCGTCCCACAGGATCCGCCCCCGGTCCGGCCGGTACAGCCCGGCCAGCAGTTTCACCAGGGTCGTCTTGCCCGAGCCGTTCTCCCCGACGAGCGCGACGATCCGGCCCAGCGGCAGCGTGAGGGTGACGTCGTCGAGGGCGGGCCGGGCCGCCTCCCCCGGATAGCCGAAGGTGACGTTCTCGAAGCGGATCTCCCGGGGATCGTCCGGCAGCGCCACACCGCCCACCGGGATCGCCCGCTCGGCCGCCTCGACGTACAGACGCTGGAGGTCGCCCACGAACAGGGCCTCCTCATGCAGCTGGTTCACCTCCAGGACCAGGGTGTTCAGGCTCATGGAGCCGCTGCGGATCGCGATCACGGCCGTGCCCGCCACCGCCAGCGCCATCGTCCCCGTCAGCAGCAGCCCGCCCAGCGTCGCGTACGTCGCCACCGTCGCCACGCCCGTCCAGGTGGCCGCGATCAGCCCGGTGCGGGCGGCCAGCCGGGCCAGCCGGGCCTGCTCCGCCTCCGCCGTCTCCGACATCGCCCGGAAATGCCGCAGCAGGAACGGACCCACCCCGTGCACCCGGATCTCCGGCGCGGCCGCGGGCTCGGTGAGCAGGCTCGCGATCAGATGACCCGCGCGCGCGTGCTGCACCCAGGTGTGGAAGGACTCGTAACGGCGCCGGGCGTTCGTCAGTGCGCTCCATGCGCTGGGCAGCGTCATCGTCACCAGCAGGGGCAGCAGCAACGGGTGCAGCACGGTCAGCACACCCGCCGCCGCGACCAGTGAGATCACCGCGTTCACCACCCGCGACCCGTACATGATCATCCGGCGGGCCGACTGGGCGCCGTACTGCGCGGTGTCCAGCAGCTTGTGGAACGCGTGGTCCTCGATCGCGGCCAGCTCGACCGCGGCCGCCCGCTCCAGGTACAGCTCGGTCGCCACCCGCTCCACCTTGGGTTCGAGCCGCCCGGTCGCGTACGTGGACGCGGCCCGCAGCAGCGCCCCGACCAGGAGGACGACGGCCATGGTGGCCAGTGCCGGGGCGGCGCCGCGCAGCCGGTCCTCGATGGGGCCGTCGCCGATCAGCCGGCTCAGCACGGTGTTCACCGCGAGC
Organism: Streptomyces phaeofaciens; assembly: GCF_014648915.1. Classification (GTDB taxonomy): domain Bacteria; phylum Actinomycetota; class Actinomycetes; order Streptomycetales; family Streptomycetaceae; genus Streptomyces; species Streptomyces phaeofaciens. The sequence goes on from NZ_BMSA01000027.1 coordinate 114,564, forward strand.
AGGCTCACGGCCTGTGCCGCGCCCCGGGCGACCTCCGCGGTCAGGACGACTCGCGCGGCCTGCGGGTCGGCCTGCCGGGCCAGCCGCAGACTCACCGAGAGCAGCGACGGCAACCGGGTCACCATGGCGCGGAAGCCGAGCTCCAGGAACGCGTCCCGGTGCTGGTTCCAGCCCATGTCGTAGCGGAGCGGGCCGCCGAAGAGCAGCCGCTCCGACTCGGAGACCGCGCGTTCGTCGGGACTCTGTCGTTTCCGCGCCTTCCCCACCGGTGACCTCCCCCGATCGTGGACGAACGGCCACTATTGCGGGAGGGGCTGCGGGAGGACAGGGCGCAGCAAAAGGGACGAGGCGCGCGCGGGCGTGCGCCGGTCAGGTGCCGGACCTGCCGCGGGAGGCTACGCGCTGATCGGCCGGGACCACGCAGGCGCGGTGCCGGTCAGGCGGCACAGGGCCAGGTAGAGAGGGATCGGCGGGGTGTACGGGAGCGTGCCGTCCGGTCGGTGGATGAGGCCGGGGACGTCCGGGACGTCCGGGACGTCCGGCACGACCGCGCCGGTGGCGTACCGCGCGGGGGCCGGCCACTCCAGGGCGTAGTCGGAGTCGGACGGGACGAGCCACCACCAGTGCGACGCGTCGGCGTACACGCAGCCCACGCGCGGGAGGCGCGGCATGAGCAGCGGGCCGAGGTCGGCGGGGACCGCGACGGCGTCGCAGCCCAGCGGGGCGGTCATGCCGTCCGGCACGGTGAGCCGGCGAGGGGCCTGGGGCGTGCTGCCCAGGCCGCGCCGCAGACGTACGAGCGTGTCCAGACTGAGGACCGGAACGCGGCCGGACACGGCGCTCATGCCCGGCCCCACTCCCAGCTGCGCTCGATCGGGACGATTCTGGGTGCCCCTGCGCCCGCGCCTGCCACCGCGCCCGCCCCCGTGTCGGCCCCCGCGCCGGGGAGCGGCCGCCGGACGGAGGTGTCGTCGGCGTCGGCGCTCACCGGGTGACCGGCCGTCGGCCGTCCGTCGTGCTCCGGGGCGGCACGGTGCCACTGCGACGCCACGCGCGGGGCCGGGCCGGAGGACTCCGGGGCGTGGTGCGGCGCTCGCGCGGGGTGCGTGGCCGAATCGGGTGTGCGGTGAGTGGTGTGCACGCCTGCGTCGGGTGTGCGGTGAGTGGTGTGCACGCCTGCGTCGGGTGTGCGGTGAGTGGTGTGCACGCCTGCGTCGGCTGTGCGGTGAGTGGGGTGCGTGCCTGCTTCCGGCGCGCGGTGAGTGGCGTGCGTGCCCGGTTCAGGGACGCGGTGGGTCGGGTGCGTGGCCGGTTCGGACGCCCGGTGGGTCGGGTGGGTGCCCGTTTCCGGCGCGCGGTGGACGGGGTGCGCGGCGTGCGCTCCGGCGTCCTGCGCGCGGTGGAGCTGGTGTGCGGTCCGAGGCGCCGGGGTTTCGCTCGGGTGAGCCGTCCGGGGAGCCGGGCTGTCGCCCTGGCGGGCCGTCCGGTGCGCCGGCCCGTCGCCCTGGGGCGACAGCCGGGGAGCGAGCCCGTCCTTCTGGTGCCCGACGCGCGGCACCGGGCTGTCGCTCGGGCGCGTGGGCTCGGGGGCCGGGGGGTCGCTCCGACGTGCGGTGTGCGGGGCGGGGGCGTCGCTCCGGAGCGCGGGATCGCCGCTCCGGGTGACAGCCGGGCCCGCCGGACCCACCGGGCCCGCCGGACCCATCGGACCAGTCGGGGCGGCCGGAACAGTCGGGGACACCGGACTCGTCGGGGCCACCGGGGCCTCGCCAGCGGCCTCACCGGCACGCTCGACGCGGTGTGCCTGCTCGGCAGGCGTGTCCTCCTGGTACGCCGGCTCCGCCGCCGCGTCCTCCTCGTCCGAACCGTCGGCCGGTCCGGGCTTGGGGCGGGCGCCCCATCCGAGGTCGTCGCGGGGCTCGAGCCCCAGATCCGCGCAGAGCGCCAGGGCGTCCACCCGCATCCCCTCGCCGGGGTCGGCGTGGACGCGCGGGGCGTCCGCGCTGCGGGGCAGATCGGCCCAGACCAGCAGGCCGGGGCCGTGCTCCTGGGCGCCCCAGGCGTGACAGAGGGCCTCGACGAGAAGCAATCCCCTCCCGTGCTCCTCCTCGGGACGCTGCGGGGACGGGTGCGGCTCGCCGGGAGCGCATCCCTCGTCCCGCACGGCTATGCGCAGCATGTCGTCGCCGTCGTGCAGCTCGCACACGACGACGTTGCTCGCGGTGTGCACGATCGCGTTGGTGACCAGCTCGGATATGACGAGATCAGCCGTGTCGCAGGTGTCCTCGCACACCGACCAACCGGTCAGTCGCGCCCTGGCCAGGCGTCTGGCCTGGGCGGGGGAACCCGGGTGTGCGGCCAGCTCGAATCGGAACCGGCGCTCGGCAGCGGCCTGGTCGGGGCCTGCTCCCAAGGCGGCACCGAGACCCTGGGGGCGGCCTGCGGCGGCGTCTGTTCCTAAGGGCGCGGACGGAATCACGCTTGCCACTATCGCCCCGCCGTGAACACTTGGCAAGTGTCACTCTGAAAAATGCAGAGTGCTGTGTGACGCGGTGCGACGCCGTGGCAGACTGCTCGCAACAGCACGTTGAGCGGCGCCAGTTGGGATCACCGGAGATCCGTACGTATTCGTACAGATCTTCGAAAATGGGTCTTCGAATGGCGCCGTAAGGCTGTCAGGATTCGTCTCGTTTTACCGGCCGGTCGCGGCCCAGTGCGGCCAGGCGACCGGCCGTCCAGGGCTTTTGGTGGAGGTGGAGCGTGAGCGAACCGCGGTCCGCGCCGACCGTCGGACAGGTCGTCCTCGGCCGGCGCCTGCTGGACCTGCGGGAACGCGCAGGGCTCAAGCGCGAGGAGGCCGCCCGTATCCTCCGTGTCGCGCCCGCCACCGTCCGCCGGATGGAGATGGCCGAGGTCGGCCTCAAGATCCCGTACCTCCAGCTGCTGCTGAAGGCCTACGGCATCACCGACGAGGAGGCCGAGGGGTTCGTGCAGCTGGCCGAGGAGGCCAACAGACCCGGCTGGTGGCAGCGCTTCCACGACGTCCTGCCCGGCTGGTTCTCGATGCACGTCAGCCTGGAGGGCGCCGCGGCGCTGATCCGCCAGTACGAGCCCCACTTCGTCCCCGGCCTGCTCCAGACCGAGGACTACGCGCGCGGGGTGCTGAGGTCCGGTGCCATCGGCCAGACCCGGCCGGAGGACATCGAGCGCCTCGTCGACCTGCGCATGCAACGCCAGGAACTGCTCACTCGTCAGGACGCGCCCCGGTTGTGGGTCGTGATGGACGAGACGGTGCTGCGCCGCCCGGTGGGCGGCCCGGAGGTGATGCGCGCGCAGATCGACAAACTGCTCGAAGCCACGAAGCTGCCCAACGTGACCCTCCAGGTCGCCCCGTTCGCCGGCGGGCCGCACCCGGGCACCTACGGCCCCTTCGTGCTCTTCCGATTCGCCATGCCGGAGCTTCCGGACATGGTCTACAGCGAGTACCTGACCGGCGCCGTCTATCTCGACGCGCGCAACGAGGTGGCGACCCACCTCGAGGTCATGGACCGCATGGCGGCGCAGGCCGCTACTGCACATCGCACGAAGGAGATCCTCCGGGATTTCCGCAAGGAGCTGTGAATGGATCGCATCAAGCCGCGCAAACGGGTCTACAACGGCATGCCCGCGCGGGACTTGGGAAGCGAAGGCTGGCACAAGCCGTGGAGTGGCGGGAACGGCGGGAACTGTCTGGAGGCGATGAAGCTCGCCGACGGCCGGATCGCCGTCCGTCAGTCCACCGACCCCGACGGTCCGGCGCTGATCTACACCACCGACGAGATGACGGCCTTCATCGAGGGCGCGAAGGCGGGAGAGGCGGACTTCCTGTTGTCCTGACGTGACTGCCGTGACGTTTCTGCTATGTCCCGGCCGTCTTTCGATTGTCTTTCTCCCGCTCAACTTCCTTATCTTGGTACTCAATTGATCAACATTGACCGCGTCAGACGCTTACGGAGTGCTTCATGACCGGGCAGGACCCCACCCCCCTTGTCCCCCTTGTTGAGGTTGTCGGGATCGACACCAGCAAGCCCCATCCGGCTCGGATGTACGACTGGTACCTCGGCGGCAAGGACAACTACCCTGTCGACGAGGCGATGGGCCGCCAGATGCTCGCGCTCGACCCGCGCGTCCCGGTGATGGCACGAGTCAACCGTGCCTTCATGCACCGCGCCACGCGCTGGCTGGCCGGGAACGGCATCCGCCAGTTCCTGGACATCGGCACGGGCATCCCGACCGAGCCCAATCTGCACCAGGTCGCGCAGGAGACCGCCCCGGACGCCCGGGTCGTCTACTGCGACAACGACCCGATCGTGCTGGCCCACGCGGCCGCCCTGCTCCGCAGCACGCCCTCGGGCGTCACGGAGTATCTCCAGGCGGACGTCCGCGACCCGGCCACCATCGTCGAGGGGGCCAGGAAGATCCTGGACTTCGGCCGGCCGGTGGCCCTGTCGCTGGTCGCGCTGCTGCACTTCGTCTCCGACGAGGACGGCGCGCACGAACTCGTCGACCGGCTGCTCGCCGAGCTGCCCTCGGGGAGCTACCTGATGATGACCCACGCCACCGCCGACTTCACCCCGGAGGAGTCCGCGGCGGCCACGGAGAAGCTCAAGGCCGCGGGCGTTACCCTGGCCCTGCGCTCCCGTGAGGAGTTCAGCCGCTTCTTCGACGGGCTCGACCTCGTCGAACCGGGCGTGGCGGTCGTACCCGACTGGCACCCGGAGCTGGGCGAACCCGTGCCCGGCCAGGACGACGGCGTCATCCCCGGCTACGGGGCGGTGGCCCGCAAGCCGTAGCCCTCGGTGCATATAAAGCAGTAGCCCCCGGCGTGCACAAGCCTCCGCCCCCGGTCGTTCGCCGGGGGCGGAGGGGGGGCCAGGTGGCTCAGAACCAGGTCAGCATGCGCCGCGGGGCGTCCACCAGGCGGCTCAGGGCGACGATCGGGAGCGGCGGCTGCTCGGCCTCGCTCCTGCTGAGGTGCAGTCCGTAGTAGATCTGCTCGATCGACGGCGGCCCGACCGCGAGGTTGCGCCGGACGGCCGACGACGAGGACTGCTCCCCGGTCTTCACCAGGTACGCCGCCGCCATCGTGCCGGTACGGCCGACGCCGGCACCGCAGTGCACGAACACCTTGCCGGGCGCCGCCGTGACCGTGTCGAGGAGCTGCTGCACCTGCGCGGGCTTCGGCGTCCGCCCGTCGCGGATCGGCAGCCGTACGACGTTCAGCCCGGCGTCGCGCGGTGAGGCGAGCTGGGAGGCGGCACCGGCACGCGATGCCTCACCGGGAGGCGGGCCCCCGGCGTGCGCCGGGCGGCAGTACTCCGCACAGTGCGTCCAGCGCCGCCCCGTACGCGTGCTCCGACGGTGTCGCGTACCCGACGACGAGTCCGTCCGGCGCCGTCATGTCCGTCTCGGGGTGCCGGAAGGCCGCGAGGCCGTCCAGGGCGATGCCCTGCCAGGCGGCCGCCTTGACCGTGGAGCGCTCGGTGCCGGGCGGCAGCCGCAGCACCGCGTGCAGCCCGGCCGCGACCCCGGTGACCTCGATGTGCGGCGCCTGGGCGGCGAGCGCCGCGACCAGCCGGTCCCGGCGCCCCCGGTAGCGCTGCCGCATCCGCCGCACATGACGGTCGTACGCGCCGGACGCGAGGAAGTCGGCCAGACCCAGCTGGTCCGGGACGCTCGCCCAGGCCTCGCGCTCGCCCTTGGCGGCGAGCACCCCGTCGACGTACCGCCGCGGCAGCACCATCCACCCCAGCCGCAGCGCGGGCGAAAGGCTCTTGCTGACCGAGCCGAGGTAGATCACCCGCTCCGGGTCGAGGCCCTGGACGGCGCCGACGGGCTTGCGGTCGTAGCGGAACTCGCCGTCGTAGTCGTCCTCCAGCACCACCGCGCCACGCGCGCGTGCCCAGTCGACGACGGCGGTCCGGCGGGTCGCGTGCAGGGGGCCGCCGGTCGGGAACTGGTGCGCAGGCGTGAGCAGGACGGCCCGTTCACGCCCCAGCCGGCCCACGCGCGCCCCGTCCTCGTCCAGCGGCAGCGGAACCGTCCGTACGCCCGCCGCCGCGAGCAGCTCCCGGTGGAAGCCCAGTCCGTACGCCTCGACGGCCAGCGGACCGCGCAGCACGCCGCCGGGGGCGAACAGCAGCCGCAGCGCGTGGGCGAAGCCGGAGCAGATCACGATCCGCTCGGGCTCGGTACGCACCCCACGCGCGCGGGCCAGGTACTCGGTCAGGGCCTCGCGCAACTCCCTGCGCCCGGCCGGGTCACCGGGCCCGAACACCTCGTTGGGCGCTTGTTGCAGGGCTCGCTTGTAGGAGGTCAGCCAGGCCGTGCGCGGGAACGCCGACGCGTCCGGCGTGCCCTGCCTCAGATCGTGCAGCGGCCCACGCGCGCGTGCGGGTGTCTCCACCGGTGTCCGCTCGGCGGGACGCAGGGGGTCGGCCCGCTCGGCGACCCGGGTCCCGGAGCCCTGGCGCGCGGTCAGCCAGCCCTCCGCGACCAGCTCGGCGTAGGCGTCGGCCACCGTGTTGCGGGCGACCCCGAGATCGGCGGCGAGTGACCGGTACGGCGGCAGCCGGGTGCCCGGAACGAGCCGCCCCTCGCGTACGGCGTCCCGCAGCGCCCGGATGAGCGCGGCCCGCCGCCCACCCGGACCGGACAGCTCCAGGTGCAGGTCGGCGCCGATCCGCTGCGCGGAATTGACCCACGAATCCTCCATGGAAATGCACCCTACAGGGGGTCTTTCCGGACCCTAGATTGGAGGACATGACGACGAACAGCATCGCCACCGCCGAGATCGCCTCCTCCGCCACCGCCGCTCCCTCCACCGCTGCCGAGGCCGCCCTGCCCGATCCCGCCACCGCGATCGCCTCCGCCGAGGCCGCGCGCACCCGGCTGGACTTCGGCCGGTCCGCCCGGCCGGCGTTCCGCGCCCTCATCGGCTTCGACGCCGCCGCCCGCGAGGGCCTCGACCCGGCCCTCGTCGAGCTGATCCAGATCCGGGCGTCCCACATCAACCACTGCGCCTACTGCCTGCACATGCACACCAACGACGCCCGCAAGGCCGGCGAGAGCGAGGACCGGCTGCACCTGGTCGCCGTCTGGCGCGAGGCGCGCCACTTCTTCACGGCCAAGGAGCAGGCGGCCCTGGCCCTGACCGAGGCGGTCACCCTGGTCGCCGACGGCGGTGTTCCGGACGACGTCTACGCCGAGGCGGCCGCCCGCTTCGACGAGCGGGAACTGGCCCAGGTCATCGCCCTGATCTGCGCGATCAACACCTGGAACAGGGTCGCGCTGGCCACCGGCAAGGTGGCGGGCACGGACGAGCGCCGCTGACCGATACCCGGGGGAGCGGTCACACGTGCAGCGGGCGGTCGTACGGCGAGATCGGCGCCGGCAGCCGCGAGGCACCCGTCAGATAGCGGTCGACGGCCGCCGCCACCGCCCGCCCCTCCGCGATCGCCCACACGATCAGCGACTGGCCGCGCGCCGCGTCCCCGGCGGCGAACACCCCGGGGACGTTCGTCGTGAAACCGCCGTCCCGGGCGATCGTGCCGCGCGGCTCCAGCGTCAGCCCGAGCTGGTCGGTGAGCCCGTCCGCCCGGTCGGGCCCGGAGAAGCCGAGGGCGAGGAGCACGAGGTCGGCGGGGAGCTCCCGCCCGCTGCCGTCCACCGGCGTGCGCCGATCGTCGACCTCGACGAGGTGCAGCGCCCGCACATGGCCGTCCCCGTCGCCCGTGAAGTGGAGCGTGGACGCGGCGAACAGGCGCGCGTCCGCGTCGGCCGCCGGCGCGGTCCGCAGATCGCGCGCCTCCTCGTGCGCGGCCGACAGCCGGTAGATCTTCGGATACGTCGGCCAGGGTTCCGTGTCCTCGTCGCGGTCGGCGCCCGGCTGCCGGTAGATGTCCAGCTGTGTCACGGACGCGGCCCCCTCGCGCACGGCCGTCCCGAGACAGTCCGCCCCGGTGTCGCCGCCGCCCACGATGACGACGTGCCGGCCGGCCGCGGACATCGGCGAGACCTCCAGGTCCCCCTCGCACACCCGGTTGGCCAGCGGCAGATACTCCATCGCCTGGTGGATCCCGGTCAACTCCCGCCCTGGTACGGGAAGTTCTCGCCACGCCGTCGCCCCGGTCGCGATCACCACGGCGTCGTAACGGGACCGCAGCTCCACCGCCCCGACGTCCCGCCCGACCGCCGTCGCCGTACGGAACTTGGTCCCCTCGTCGCGCATCTGCTCGATCCGCCGCTCCAGATGACGCTTCTCCATCTTGAACGCGGGGATGCCGTACCGCATCAGGCCGCCGATCCGGTCGTCCTTCTCGTACACGGCGACCGTGTGGCCCGCGCGGGTCAGCTGCTGGGCGGCGGCCAGCCCGGCGGGGCCGGAGCCGATCACCGCGACCGTTCGCCCGGAGAGCCGGTCCGGCGGCTTCGGCGGGGTGAACCCGTCCGCCCAGGCCCGGTCGGCCACGGCGACCTCGACGTTCTTGATGGTGACGGCCGGCTGGTTGATGGCCAGCACACACCCCGCCTCGCACGGCGCGGGACACAACCGCCCGGTGAACTCGGGGAAGTTGTTCGTCGCGTGCAGCCGGTCGCTCGCCGCCCGCCAGTCCTCCCGGGACACCAGGTCGTTCCACTCCGGGATCAGGTTCCCGAGCGGACACGCGTCGTGGCAGAACGGTATGCCGCAGTCCATGCAGCGGTCCGCCTGCCCGCTCACGATGGGCAGGAGCGCCCCCGGGACGTACACCTCGTCCCAGTCCCGGACTCGCTGCTCCACGGGCCGGCGGGGCCAGTCCTGGCGGGGCGTGGTCATGAATCCCTTGGGATCGGCCATGTCCGTCTTCCTCGCGTGCGTGTGCGCGACAGGCCGTGCGTCATCGGGCGGCACTCTTCCGGCCACGATACGTCTCACCGGCCCGCCGCGCAGAGCGCCGGACACCGCTTTCCCCGGGTGCGTGACCCGCGCCCGCCCGCGGCCCCGCGGCCTGGCGTCAGGCGATGGCCAGCACGTAGGAGACCGAGGCCGCGGCCGAGGCGACCGTGCGGACGTGGTTCCACGCCGTCCACTCGCGCACGTACGTCGGCCAGTACGTCGTCGCCTCCGGAGTGCCCGGTTCCAGCCGGGCCAGCGCGTCGTTGCGCGGCACGTTGGCGATCATCGTGACCCCGAACGAGCCGAACAGGTACAGCGCGCTGCCCAGCAGCAGTTCCACCGTCCCCTCGTCCGGCCACAGCACGAACGTCACCACGGCGATCACCGCGGCCAGCCCCGCCGACCCGACGAACACGAGCATGAACGCCGGCCGCACCGCCGTCACGTTGATCGCGTTCATCGCGGCGACACCCTGCGCGGGCGGCAGCGCGGCAAGCCCTCGCATCACGAAGGTCGAGAACCCGCAGAACACCCCGGCCACCAGCCCCGTGCCGAGCACGCCCAGCACCGTCAGCACGAAGTACGGCCCATCGATCATGTCAACGTCAACTCCCGCTTCGAACCGGATCACACCCGGAATCATCCGTCCTCACCAGTGAATGCCCGTACGTGAACGGTGACCATGGCCGAGCGGCGCCGAAACATAAGCGAGCGTCCAGACCCACGGGCGACCGACCCGGGACGACGGTCTCGCGCGCGGGGGCGACGGCTCCTCGTGCGGTGGCCTCGCGCGCCGCGACCCCGGCCGCCGCTCATGATCACGCGGGGCCCAGTCCCGCCTCCCACCCCCACTCGCACAGGATCCGCTCCACCTCCACCGAGATCCGCCGCCGCGCCTCGTACCGCGGCACCCCGCTCATCAGCAGCCGGTCGTACGGCGTCTCCAGATGCCGTACGGACGCCACGACCGCCGAGACCACGGCACGCTCGGACAGCGCCCGCCCGGCCGCGCTGCGCCCCACTCGCCCGCTGCCCCGCACCGACGCGTGCGCGGCCACCGCCCGGGCACGGTCCTCGGGGCAGCCCGGCAACAGGCGCAGGATCTCCGCCGTGAACGCCGCCTCGAACCGCACGTCCTGCTCCGCCCGCCGCCGTGCGTCCCGCACGCGGCGCCGCCGCCGCGCCTCCGCGTCCGCCAGGCACCGCGCCTCGGCCCGCGCCAGCCCCTCCTCCTCGACCAGGACGCCCTGCCGCTCGTAGCGCCCCCTGCGCCGGTTGAACCGCACCACCACCGCCGACAGCCCGCTCTCCTCCCGGGATCTGCGGGTCAGCGCCGTGTCGCCGCGCGGCAGGAACACCAGGTGCCCCAGGTCGGCGCAGTCCAGGCAGCGCGGCCCGTCGTCCTCCACGACCACCATCGGCGACGGACCGCGACGGCACCCGGCGCAGTGTCTGCGCCGCTGCGGCTGGATGACGAGAAGACCGGTGCGGGTCAGGGGAGTTGCGGGTGCTGCGGCTGCCATGAGGGCTTCATTCCCGCTGGTGGGCGTGGCGGCACGTCGTCAAGGACCCGTTCTGCCCGCCGAACGGCCGCTGTTGCCGCCCGGTCCGCGCACGCCTGGCCGGCCTCGCCGACCGGCTCCGGCCGGCTTCTGTGGGCTTTCGCTTCTCCGGCCTCTCCCGCTTCCTCGGCTTTCTCGGCTTCTGCGGCTTCTGCGGCTTCCTCGGGTGATCACCGTCCCCGTTCGCCGGGTGCCTGACGCATCATGGGCCGTGTGCGACTCGAAGCGATCACCTGGGAACGGCTCGGAGACCTGCTCGCCGAGCGGCTGCTCGACCTGAAGCCCGCCGACGGCAGCCCCTGGCCGCGCATCGCCTTCGACGGCGCCCCGGCGGCCCGGCCCGGCGACCTCGCCGAACGCGTCGCGGAGGCCCTGCGCATACGCGGCCGGCCCTCCCGGGTCGTGGACGCGCACGGCTTCCTGCGCCCCGCATCCGTCCGCCTGGAGTACGGCCACCACGACGCGGAGGCCTACTACGACGGCTGGCTCGACACCGGCGCCCTGTGGCGCGAGGTGTTCGGCCCCCTCGAAGCCGGCGGCGACGGACGGATCCTGCCCGACCTCTGGGACCCGGTCACCGACCGCGCCACCCGCAGCTCCTACGTCGAGCTCCCGCCCGGCGGCCTTCTGCTGCTGCACGGTCCCCTCCTGTTGCGCCACTGGTTCCCCTTCGACCTCAGCGTCCATGTCCTCCTCTCCCCGGGGGCCCTGCGCCGCCGCACCCCCGAGGCCGACCACTGGACGCTGCCCGCCTTCGAGAGCTACGAGCGGGAGACCGGCCCGGCGGCCACGGCCGACGTCCTCGTCCGCGCGGACGACCCGCGCCACCCGGCGTGGGGAGGCTGATCCGCCAAACCCCTTTTAAATGCGCGTGCATATAACTAGCGTGGGTGTCATGTCGATCCCATCGAGCGCCGCCGCATCCTCCGGTTCCTCGGGCTCCTCCGACGCCTCCGACGCCTCTGGCTCCTCGGCTTCCGCTGCCGCTCCTGGCGCCCCCGCCCCCTCTGTCTCCTTCTCCGACTCGGTCCGTGAGCTGCTGGACGGGCGGAACTTCGCCGCCGTCGCCACCCTCGGCCCCGACGGTGCCCCACAGAACTCGGTGGTCTGGATCAAACGCGAGGGCGACACCGTCCTCTTCTCCTCCACCGAAGGACGCCAGAAGGTGCGCAACCTCCTGCGCGACCCCCGTGTCAGCGTCTCGGTGTACGACCTCGCGAACCCCTACACCTCGGTCGAGATCCGCGGCACCGCCGAGATCCTCCCCGATCCGGACAAGCGGCTCCCGCACGAGCTCTCGCACAAGTACCTCGGCATCGACCCGCCCGCCGAGAAGGAGGACGAGATCCGCGTGATCGTCCGGGTCGTCCCGCGGCGGATCGTGGGCTTCTCGGCCTGATCACGGACCGGTTGGCGGGCCCGCCGCCGCACGGCTCCGGGTGCGGGCGCCCGTTGGTCCGGCGAGAATGTAGGGCGCCGGGACTAGCGGTGCTCCCGCGCCGCGCCGGCCGTCCGGCACCAGGAGGTACGCATGACCACCGCCGGAGAAATCATGCACCGGGGCGCCCGGTGGATCCCCGCCCACGAGACCCTCGACCGCGCCGCCCAGCTGATGCGCGAACTGGGCGTCGGAGCCCTGCCCATCGGCGACGACAGCGACCGGCTCTGTGGCATCCTCACCGACCGCGACATCGTCGTGGGCTGTGTGGCCATGGGCCACGACCCGTCCAAGGTCACCGCCGGAGAGATGGCCCAGGGCACCCCACGCTGGATCGAGGCGAGCGCCGACGTCGACGAGGTTCTCCGTGAGATGCAGGACCACCAGATCCGCCGGTTGCCCGTCATCGAGAACAAGCGGCTGGTGGGCATGATCAGCGAGGCCGACCTCGCCCGGCACCTGACCGAGGATCAGATCGCGTCCTGGGCCGAGAGCGTCTACGCCATGGCCGGGACGAGCCGGCACTGACGCACTGTCCGTGCGGGCACCGTCCGTGCGGGCGTCGGCGTTGTCGGCCGGCGCGTCTCAGAGCCAGCCGTTGCGCCGAAAGCCGCGGTACAGCACCAGACAGACGACGGATATCACGCCGAGCACCAGCGGGTAGCCGAACCTCCAGTGCAGCTCCGGCATGTGGTCGAAGTTCATGCCGTAGACCCCGCAGACCATCGTCGGGACGGCGATCACCGCGGCCCAGGCGGTGATCTTCCGCATGTCCTCGTTCTGCGCGACCGTGACCTGGGCGAGGTGCGCCTGAAGGATCGAGTTGAGCAGTTCGTCGAATGCGGCGATCTGCTCAGTGGCCCTCAGCAGATGGTCGGAGACGTCCCGGAAGTACGCCTGTATCTCCGGGTCGACCACCCGGACCGGCCGGTCGGCGAGGTCCAGCAGCGGACGCTTCAGCGGCACCACGGCCCGCTTCAGCTCCAGGAGTTCCCGCTTGAGCTGGTAGATCCGACCCGGGTCGGCCCGTGCGCCGTTCTCCGCGAAGACATCCGCCTCGACCTGGTCGATGTCGGCCTGCACGGCGTCGATGACGTTGAGGTAGTCGTCGACCACATGATCCGCGATGGCGTGCAGCACCGCCGAGGGGCCCTTGGTGAGCTGGCCGGGATCGGACTCCAGCTCCTCTCGCAGCGGGCCCAGCGAGCTGTGCCGTCCGTGCCGCACCGTGATGACGAAGTCCGGGCCGACGAAGACCATGATCTCGCCGGTGTTGACCACCTCGCTGGTCGACGTCAGCTGCTCGTGCTCGACGTAGCAGACCGTTTTGAACACCGCGAACAGCGTCTCGCCGTACCGCTCGACCTTCGGCCGCTGATGGGCCTCGATCGCGTCCTCGACGGCCAGCGGATGCAGGTCGAACAGCTCGGCGATGCCCGCGAACTCGTCGTTCGTCGGCTCGTGGAGACCGAGCCAGACGAAGCCGTGACGGTTCTTGCGGACCTGCTCCACCATGTCGACGAGATCGCCGGCCACCGGGGCGCGCACACCGTCCCGGTACGAAACGCAGTTCACCACCGAGGAGCCCAGTGGGGAGCGCGCGTGGTGGCTCAGGTCGACCCGCGCACGCCGTCGGCCCAACCGCGCCACCTTGCGCAGACCGCCGACCTTGTCGAGGCCGGTGACCTTCCGCAGATTCCCCGCCATGGTCATCTGGGTCTCCTTGCGTGTATCTCCTCGCGCCGCACACCTGCGCCCTGGCGCGCCAGTCTGCCAGGCTCGCGTATGCCGTGGGTAAGCCTGTGGAAGGGGAGGATTCCGCTTTGTTCCCGCCTGTGGACAACGCTGCGACGAAGCGGCGGTGACGCCGATTCCGGCCCTTCCCCGCCCGGTCCTCGACGGCGTCTACCCGCCTCCGGCGTGCGCAATCCGGCCGCGTCTACCACCTCGGACAAGCGGGGCAACTGGGATGATCACCGCATGACGCGAACCGACGGGTATCTCCTGGACAACGGGCAGACCGAGGCGGCCGAACGCTTCGACGCCTTCGCCGCCCTCTTCGACCCCACGACGTTCCGCCACCTCGAAGGGCTCGGCGTCGGCCCCGGCTGGCGCTGCTGGGAGGTCGGAGCGGGCGGCACCTCCGTGGTGTCCTGGCTCGCCAAGAAGGTCGGGCCCACCGGCAAGGTCGTCGCGACCGACATCGACATCAGCCTGCTGTCCGCCGTCGACCGCCCGCCGGTCGAAGTACGTGTCCACGACGTCGGTGCCGAGGAATCGCCGGGCGAGGGTTTCGACCTGGTGCACGCCCGGCTCGTACTGGTCCATGTCCCGGACCGGGAAGGGGCGTTGAGATCGATGGTCAACGCCCTGCGGCCCGGCGGACGCCTCCTCGTCGAGGACGGCGATCCGGCCCTCCAGCCCCTGATCTGCCCCGACGAGTACGGCCCCGAGCAGCAGCTGGCCAACCGCCTGCGGCACGGCTTCCGCAAGCTGCTCGCCGACCGGGGCGCCGACCTCTCCTACGGCCGCAAGCTGCCGCGTCTCCTGCGCGAGGCCGGGCTGCGCCGCGTCGAGGCCGACGCCTACTTCCCGGTCAGCTCGCCCGCCTGCGCGGCCCTGGAGTCCGCGACGGTCCGTCAGATCCGCGGCAGGCTCGTCACCGCCGGCCTTGCGACCGACGACGACGTCGACCGCCACCTGGCCAACGTGGCCTCGGGCAGCATGGACCTGGCGACAGCGCCGCTGATCTCGGCGTGGGGGAGGAAGGGGTAGAGGCCGGGGAGTTGTGGTGGGTCGAGGGGGCGTTGGGGGCACGGGCCGTTCGGCGCACGGCGGGCGTGGGGCACGTCGTGGCCGTAGAGGGACGGGGGACGGGGACGGGGGACAGGAGGCGCGGTGGGTGCCGGACCCGTCGCCGGTCCGGCATCAGTGAGGTAGTGCCCCCGCGCGGGTCGTCTCCACCGTCTCCGCCCCACCGAGGGCGGCCGGGGCATCAGAGGACTTCGGGTCGTGGCTCGCCGCCGGAGGTCTGCCGCCGACACGTTCCACGGCCCGGGCCCCCGCCCGGCACCCCTCGGCCGCCGCGACCACGGGAGTGGCGCCCGTGAGCAAGGTGGCGAGGAAAGCGCCGGTGAAAGCGTCACCCGCGCCCGTGGTGTCCCGGGGCGTCGCGGGGGTCGCGGGGATGCGGGCGAGTACGGCACCGTTCCTCGCCACCAGTGCGCCGTCCGCCCCCTGCTTCGCCACCACCAGCGGGATGCGACGGCTCAGCTCGGCCGCCGCGCCCGCACCGTCCGGCAGCCCGGTGAGCAGACACGCCTCGTCACGGCTGGGCAGCAGCAGGTCCACGCCCCGGACCAGGGCCAGGAACCGCTCGATGCCCAGTTCCACCAGGAAACCCGCCGACGCGGGGTCGAGACTGACCGGCACCCCACGCGCGCGTGCCGATGCCAGGGCCGTACCGACCAGCGCCCGCCCGGACTCGGAGAACAGCAGGTAGCCCGAGAGATGCAGCCGTCCCACCCCGTCCAGGAGGGTGTCCGACCAGTCGCCGGGATCGAGCCGCAAAGACGCCCCGCTGTCGGTGAGGAACGTCCGCTCGGCCGCGGCACCCGTGTCGACCAGGCAGATCACCGTCCCGGTCGGCGCCTGCGGATCGACGACCAGCCGGGGCCGCACCCCGCAGGCGGTCAGCTCCCGTTCGTGCCAGGCCGCAGCGTCCGCACCCACCCGGCCGAGCAGCCGTACGTCCGCGCTGCCCCAGTGGGCCGCCCAGCACGCCACGTTGGCGCCCGCGCCACCCGGCAGGGTGCGGATCACGGCGGCCGTGTCCGTCCCCGAGGCCAGCGGCCCCCGATGCCGTGCGACGACGTCCGTCACGACGTCCCCGACCACCAGCAGCGCCCCACCCGCGCCGGCCCCGCCCGGCTCCGGGCCGCCGCCCGGGTCGCGCGGCTCCTTTCCGCCCGTCAGCCCGGTCATGCCCCGGCCCAAGCCGCCGCGATCCTCCCCGCCAGCCGTACATTGCCGCGCACCGCCGCCAGGTTCGCGCTCAGCGACGCCCCGTCGGTGTGCCGCACCAGGTAGTCGAGCAGGAACGGCGTCACGCCCTGGCCGGTGACGCCCGCCGCCTCGCACGCGTGCAGCGCGTCGGCGAGCACGCGCGCGTGCAGCGCGGGATCCAGCTGCTCCTCCTCGGGCACCGGGTTGGCCACGATCAGCGCCGACTCCGGTACGTCCAGCGCGTCCTGAGCCCGCATCACCTCGGCCACCTGCTCCGGGGACTCCAGCGTCCAGTCCACCGGATGCCCCGAGTCGGACAGATAGAAGCCGGGGAAGCGGTCCGTGCCGTATCCGGCGACGGCCACGCCCAGCGTCTCCAGCCGCTGGAGGGTCGCAGGAACGTCCAGGATGGACTTGACCCCCGCGCACACCACCGTGACCCGCGTGCGTGCCAGCAGGCCGAGGTCGGCGGACTCGTCCTGCGTGACCGTCCACTCCCGGTGCACACCGCCGAGCCCGCCCGTCGCGAACACCCGCACACCCGCCAGCGCGGCCAGCAGCGCCGTCGCCGACACGGTGGTCGCCCCGCTCGCGCCCGAGGCCACCGCCAGCGGCAGGTCGCGATGGCCCAGCTTGCGGATCCCGTCCTCGTTGGCGACCCGCTCCAACTGCTCCTTGTCCAGGCCGACATGGGGCCGCCCGTCGAGCACGGCGATCGTCGCCGGCACGGCGCCCTGCTCACGGACGACCGCCTCCAGCTCCAGCGCCACCTGGAGATTGCGCGGGCGAGGCAGCCCGTGCGCGATGATCGTGGACTCCAGGGCCACCACGGGTCGACGCGCGTCGACCGCCTCCCGCACCTCTTCCGACACCCTCAGCACCACGTCCGCCTCCTGTCCGTCGGTCTCCCCTCATCCCTGGCGAGCGCCGCACCGGGTCAAACCCCGGCGCCCTGTGGGAGACACCACCGGCCCCCGACGCATGGAGGAGCCACGAACGGCTCCCGACGCCTGACCGAGGCACTCCCGGTCGGCACTCGCTCGTACGGGAGGTACCCCCGTCGGCACGCAAGAGGCCCCCCGTCGGTACGCAGGACGGAGGCGCCCCCGGCCGGAACTCAGAACGGAGGCGCGCTCGGGCGGCGCGCAGGACGGAGGCCGCACCCATGGCCGGCACTCAGCCGCCCGCCGCCTCGCCCGCCACCGCGCCGCCGCCTCTGCCCCGCGTGAACAGCACCAGAACGGCCAGCGGCACGAGCAGGCAGGCCGCCGCGAGGTTCAGCCACGCGTAGCCGGCCTTCGCCACCACCAGCCCGGCGATCGCCCCTCCGATGCCGGCCGAGGTGTTCATCGTGAGGTCGGAGAACCCCTGAGCGGCCGCCCGCGCCGACTGCGGAACCGCGTCCGTCAGCAGCGCGGAGCCGGACACGAGCCCGGCCGACCAGCCCAGGCCGAGTACGAAGAGCCCCGCGGCGGTCTGCCCCTTACTACCGCCCGCGGTACCCGCCAGGAACAGCGCGCAAGCCAGCAGCCCTGCCGCGAGCCCCGTCACGGACAGCCGCCCCACCCGGTCCGCGAGCCGGCCCATCAGCGGGGAGAACGCGTACATGCCGGCGATGTGCCCGCTGATGACCAGCCCGATCAGGTCGATGCTCGCCCCGTGGTGGGCGAGGTCGACCGGGGTCATGGACATCACGGAGACCATCGCCGTGTGCGACACGGCCACCGTCACCAGCGCGAGCCGGGCGAGCGGGGATTCGGCGATGGCCGACCAGCCGGCGCGCAGGGAGCGGGCCGCGGGGGACCGCTCGTCCTCCGGTGCGAGCGCGCGGGCGGTCAGCAGCGGGTCGGGTCGCAGCAGCACGGCCACCACGACCGCCGATATGACGAAGATCCCGGCCGCCCACAGGAAGGGGCCCGCCGCCGCGGGTATCCCGAGACCGGCGACACTGCGGCCGGCGGGCGCGGCGATGTTCGGACCCACCACCGCGCCGATGGTGGTCGCCCACACCACGTGCGAGATCGCCCGGGCCCGGCGGTCCGGCTCGGCCAGATCGGCGGCCGCGAACCGCGCCTGGAGGTTCGCCGAAGAGGCCGCGCCGAAGGCCGCCATGCCGCACAGCAGCAGCGGAAAACTCCCGACCCGTGCCGCGACCACCACGACCGCGGCCCCGAGGGCGCCGATGAGATAGGCCAGGACGAGCCCCGGCCGGCGTCCGCGCGCGGTCATCAGCGCGGCCAGCGGCATCGACAGCACGGCCGTCCCCGCGACGGTCGCGGTGGGCGCCAGCCCGGACAGTGCCTCGGTGCCGCTGACCTGCTTGGCGAGGACGGTGGCCAGTCCGATGCCGGTGGCAACGCCGAGCCCGCCGAGGATCTGGCTGACGATCAGCACCGCGGTCGTACGACGCCGCAGGGCCGGCAGCAGCTCGGCGCGGACGGGCGCCGTGGTGGCGCGCTCGACGGCGGTCACGGCCGGCACCCCGGTGTCGCGCGGCCGTACGGATGGACGGTGAGTGTGGTCACCGGCGCAGTCTCCCCCTTTCGGCAGGGCGCGGTCTCGCCCTGTCAGAACAGCGGCTCGGGCAGGACCCCTTCCAGTGCGAGCAGCTTGCGCTTGGTCTCCAGGCCGCCCCCGAACCCGCCGATGCCCCCGTCGCTCTCGACGACCCGGTGGCAGGGAACCACGACCGGCAGCGGATTGGCACCCATGGCCACCCCCACCGCCTGGGCGGCGCCCGGCTGCCCGACCCGCTTGGCCAGGTCGCCGTAGCCGACGACCGCCCCGTACGGAACGCCGGACGCCAGCTCGCGCAGCACCTGCCGGTTGAAGCCCGAGATCAGGGACCAGTCCAGCGGCAGCTCGAAGGCGCGCCGGTTCCCCGCGAAGTAGGCGTCGACCTGCTGTATCGCCTCGGCGAGCAGCGGGGAGCCGGGCTCCTCGACGGGCTCCGTGCCGAGCCGGTCGGCGAGCCGGCCGAGCGCCTTGTCCCGGACCGCGTCGGTGGCGTGGAACACGACGTTGACCAGACCTGCGTGGGTCGCGGCCAGCAGCAGCGGGCCGATGTCGGTGCCGACTACGGTCCATACGACCTGCTGCTCGTACTGCCCATGGCTGCTCATGCGACCCACCGTACGACCCGCCACTGACAACGCCCCGGGCACCGGCGATGCTCCAGCCACAGGCCATGGCCCTGCCACGGCTGAACGCCCCCACCACCACTCGACGCCCCCGCCGGGCCGCCCCCACCGGCAGGGAAGGCCCCTCCCCGGGCCCGCCCCGCACGCGAGGCAGGCCCGGTGTCAGAACCAGTACACGGCCCGCCGCACCACGTCCGGCCTGTTGGAGATGATGCCGTCGACGCCGTACCCGGCGACGGTCCGGGCGGTGGCGGCGTCGTCGACGGTCCAGGCGAAGACCTCGAGCCGCCTGCCGTGCGGCCCGGTGAGCGCGTGCACGGCGTCGACGTACGACCGGGACAGCGAGGTGTGCGACGGGTTGACGAGATCGGCGAAGCCCGCGTACGAGGGCAGGTCGGCCACGGGCGGCGCACCGAGCAGGCCGGTGCGCACCGCCGGCCGCAGATCGTGGACGGTCCGCAGACTGCCCGCGCTGAAGCTCTGCACGACCAGCCGGCCGGACAGATGCCGCTGGTCCAGCCAGCCCTCGTTGCTCAGCACCTTGAGGGTCTGTGCCTCGATGCCCGGGTACAGGCCGGGGTTCTTGATCTCCAGAAGCAGCTTCTGGTGGTGGTGCTCCACCCGGTCCACGTACTGCTTCAGCGTCGGCACGCGCGTGCCCGCGTAGGCCGGCCCGAACCAGCCGCCCGCGTCGAGCCGTGCGATCTCGGCCGCGCTGAAGTCCTTCACCTTCCAGGGCGCACGGCCGGGAAACACCTCCTCGGCGTCGGTCGTACGGCGCAGACTGTCGTCGTGGATCACCACCAGCTCGCCGTCGCTGGTGCGCTGGACGTCGTTCTCCACCCAGAGGACGCCCCGGGAGGCGGCCTCGTCGACGGCGGCCAGAGTGTTTTCGGGTGCGTACGCGGAGGCACCCCGGTGGGCGATCACCGCGGGCCGGGCCACGATGCCCGCCCGGGCGTCGTGGACGGGCAGCAGCAGGGCGGCGGTGCCCAGGAGCGCGGTGGTCGTGGCGGCAACTGCGCGCGCGTGCATGTGCACTCCTCGCGTCGAGCGATCACGTACAGCTCAACTGTGACAGCACAGAGTCAACGACGGAGGGGGTGCGGGATGGCCACAGAATGAAAGGTGATGCCCGAACCTGCTCACCGATGGCGCACATGTGGGGCAAGGACGTGTTTCTTTGCCGGAAAATCGTTCGACCATTCCGGTGGCAGTCATACTCTCTCTCAGCCTTGGCCGCTCGCGCGGTCCTGGGGGAGGGGCGCGTCACGGAACACCAAGCAACACGGCGGAAGGGCAGCCGCGCATGCAAGGCACGGTCGACGGATTCAGCTACGGCCTCGTCACACCGCTGGTGGCCTACGTCATGGCCTGCCTCGGCGGTGCCCTCGGGCTGCGCTGCACGACCAGAGCCCGGCTCGTCGCCCACTCCTGGCGCCCCGGATGGCTCGCCCTCGGCTCGGCGGCGATCGGCTCCGGCATCTGGACCATGCACTTCATCGCGATGATGGGCTTCACGATCGAGAACGCCCCGATCCACTACGACAAGCCGACGACCTACGCCAGCCTCGGCGTCGCCATCGTCATGGTCGGCATCGGGATCTTCATCGTCGGCTACCGGGGAGCGACCGGGACCGCGCTGTTCACCGGCGGCACCATCACCGGACTGGGCATCGCGTCGATGCACTACCTGGGCATGGCCGGCATGCGCTTCAACGGCACGATGGACTACAACACGTTCACCGTCTCCATCTCCGTCGCGATAGCCATGGCCGCCGCCACCGCCGCGCTGTGGGCCGCGGGACAGATCAGGGGCTTCCTCTGGAGCGTGGGCGCCAGCCTCGTCATGGGTCTGGCCGTCACCGGCATGCACTACACGGGCATGGCCGCCGTGAACGTCCATCTGCACACCGGCGCCCCCACCCCGGGCGACGCGCCCGCCGCGCTCCTCGCGCCGATGCTGATCGGCCCCCTCGCCTTCCTCTGCCTCGCGGGCATCGTCGTCGTCTTCGACCCGCTGATGGTCATGGGCAGGCCCGACTGGCCCCCCGTCGAGCACAAGCCCGGCGTCCCGGCCCACCAGCCGTCCGCGCACACCCCGGGCCGAACCCGGCTCAGGACCCGCCGACAGGTCGCCCACCGGGAAGCCCGCACCCCGCAGAACCGCTGATCCGGCCTCGTTGTCAGTGGGGGGTCGTACGGTGGATGCCATGCGGCCCGTTTCCCAGATCGAACGCACGGTGGCGCCCTTCGAGGTCGTCAGCCCCTACCAGCCCAACGGCGACCAGCCGGCGGCCATCGCCGAGCTGGCCCGGCGCATCGAAGGCGGCGAGAGGAACGTCGTCCTGCTCGGTGCGACCGGCACCGGCAAGTCCGCCACCACCGCGTGGATGATCGAGAAGCTCCAGCGCCCCACCCTGGTGATGGCGCCGAACAAAACCCTGGCCGCCCAGCTGGCGAACGAATTCCGGGAACTGCTGCCGAACAACGCGGTCGAGTACTTCGTCTCGTACTACGACTACTACCAGCCCGAGGCCTACGTCCCGCAGTCGGACACCTACATCGAGAAGGACTCCTCGATCAACGAGGAGGTCGAGCGCCTGCGCCATTCCGCGACCAACTCCCTGCTCACCCGGCGGGACGTCGTCGTGGTCGCCTCCGTCTCCTGCATCTACGGCCTCGGCACCCCGCAGGAGTACGTGGACCGGATGGTCCCCCTCAGGGTCGGCGCGGAGATCGACCGGGACGAGATGCTGCGCCGCTTCGTGGACATCCAGTACACACGCAACGACATGGCGTTCACCCGCGGCACCTTCCGGGTGCGCGGCGACACCATCGAGATCTTCCCGGTCTACGAGGAGCTCGCCGTCCGCATCGAGATGTTCGGCGACGAGATCGAGGCCCTCTCCACCCTGCACCCGCTCACCGGCGAGATCATCAGCGACGACGAGCAGCTGTACGTCTTCCCCGCCTCCCACTACGTCGCCGGCCCCGAGCGCCTGGAGCGGGCGGTCAACGACATCGAGAAGGAACTGGGCGAGCGTCTGGCCGAGCTGGAGAAGCAGGGCAAGCTGCTGGAGGCCCAGCGCCTGCGCATGCGCACCACGTACGACATCGAGATGCTCCGCCAGATCGGCTCGTGCTCCGGCGTGGAGAACTACTCGATGCACTTCGACGGCCGCTCGCCCGGCTCCCCGCCGAACACCCTGATCGACTACTTCCCGGACGACTTCCTGCTCGTCATCGACGAGTCCCACGTCACCGTTCCGCAGATCGGTGCCATGTACGAGGGCGACGCCTCCCGCAAGCGCACCCTCGTCGACCACGGGTTCCGCCTGCCCTCCGCCCTCGACAACCGCCCCCTGAAGTGGGAGGAGTTCCAGGAGCGCATCGGGCAGACCGTCTACCTGTCGGCGACGCCCGGCAAGTACGAGCTGTCGCGCGGGGACGGCGTCGTCGAGCAGATCATCCGCCCCACCGGCCTCGTCGACCCCGAGGTCGTCGTCAAGCCCACCGAGGGCCAGATCGACGACCTGGTGCACGAGATCCGCAAGCGGGTGGAGAAGGACGAACGCGTCCTGGTCACCACGCTCACCAAGAAGATGTCCGAGGACCTCACGGACTACTTCCTGGAACTGGGCATCCATGTGCGCTACCTGCACAGCGACGTCGACACGCTGCGCCGCATCGAGCTGCTCCGCGAGCTGCGCGCCGGCGAGTTCGACGTCCTGGTCGGCATCAACCTGCTCCGGGAGGGCCTCGACCTGCCCGAGGTGTCCCTGGTGGCGATCCTCGACGCCGACAAGGAGGGCTTCCTGCGCTCCGGCACCTCGCTGATCCAGACCATCGGCCGCGCGGCGCGCAATGTCTCCGGCCAGGTCCACATGTACGCCGACAAGATCACCCCGGCGATGGAGCGGGCCATCGAGGAGACCAACCGCCGCCGTGAGAAGCAGGTCGCCTACAACACGGCGAACGGCATCGATCCGCAGCCGCTCCGCAAGAAGATCAACGACATCGTCGTCCAGATCGCCCGCGAGGAGGTCGACACCGAGCAGCTGCTCGGCACCGGCTACCGCGCGAAGAAGGACGGCCGCGGCACCAAGGCCCCGGTGCCGTCGCTCGGCGACAAGGCGGCCAAGGGAGCGAAATCCGCCAAGTCCGCCAAGGGGAAGGCCAGGGAGACGGTTCCGACCGACCGCCCGGCGGCCCAACTCACCGAGCAGATCGAGGAGATGACGGAACGCATGCGGGCCGCCGCCGCCGACCTCCAGTTCGAGGTCGCCGCCCGGCTGCGTGACGAGGTCTCCGAGATGAAGAAGGAACTGCGCCAGATGAAGGAGGCGGGTCTGGCCTGACGGCCCGGCCCGGACGGAAGCCGTGCCCGGCCTCTGTACGCGCTGTGTTGCAAGACCGACACAAATTGCGGGCCTGGGTACGGCACTGTCAGTGCCCTTGCGTAGGGTTTTGGACAACCGCGGGCGCCGCGGCAACAGGGGACAGTTCGAGAGGGGAATCAGCGCGTGACCGTCAACATGACCAAGGGTCAGGCCATCAGTCTGCAGAAGAACGACGGCGGCAGCCTGACCGCGGTCCGTATGGGTCTCGGCTGGCAGGCGGCCCCCCGGCGCGGCCTGTTCGGCTCCCGCACCCGTGAGATCGACCTCGACGCCTCCGCCGTGCTCTTCGCGGACAAGCAGCCGGTCGACGTCGTCTTCTTCCGCCACCTGGTGAGCGACGACGGCTCCGTCCGTCACACCGGTGACAACCTGGTCGGTGGTGTCGGTCAGGGTGGCGACGACGAGGCGATCCTCGTCGACCTGGGGCGCATCCCGGTCCACATCGACCAGATCGTCTTCACCGTGAACTCCTTCACGGGCCAGACGTTCCAGGAGGTCCAGAACGCCTTCTGCCGTCTGGTCGACGAGACCAACGGCCAGGAGCTGGCGCGCTACACGCTCGCCGGCGGCGGCGCCTACACGGCCCAGATCATGGCCAAGGTGCACCGGGTCGGCGCGGGCTGGAACATGACGGCCCTCGGCACCCCGGCCAACGGCCGTACCTTCCAGGACCTGATGCCGGCGATCCTGCCGGCGCTCTGAGGCGGCCGGGCGAGCGCCACTCGACAACACCACACGCGACACAGGGGGACGACAGGCGATGACGGCCGAGCTGGTGCGGGGGCAGAACCACCCGCTCTCCCAGGCCCGCCTCGAGATCAGGGTCTCGGCCGGCACGCCTGTCGTGGCCGCGGCGACGCTGGGAGACGAGAACGGCAGGGCGCAGAGCGTCGAATGGGTCGCCCACCCGGGCGCGCCCGTACTGCCGGGCCTCGAGGTCTCCCGGCAGGCCGCCGCCAACCACCGCCTCGCGGTGGACCTGGACGCGATGCCCGCGGCCGTGCACCGGGTCAATGTCCTGCTCGCCCTGCCCATGGGCGTCGGCGGGCCGGTCAGCTTCGGCTCCGCCGCCGTCCCCTTCGTCGCGGTCACCGGTCTCGACGGGACCGAGGTCGCCACCTACACGATCACCAGCCTGGACGCCGAGTCGGCCGTGGTCGCGCTCGAGCTCTACCGCCGCCAGGGTGCCTGGAAGGTGCGCGCCGTCGGCCAGGGCTACGCGGGCGGTCTCGCGGAACTGCTCGGCGACCAGGGCCTGCCGCAGGCCCACCAGCTCGCCACCACCATCAACGACGCCGTCGTCGAGGGCCTGGCCCGCTCGGTGCCGGCCCCGCCGCCGCGCACCCCCGAGGGCGACCGCTCCCGCCAGACGGCCACCTCTGCCCTCGGGCCGGACCAGAGCGGCTCGCCGTACGGCACCCAGGGCGGCGCCACCGGTCCGTACCCGGCGGGTGCCCCGGGCACCCAGGGCGCCGGTGGACCGTACGCGGGAACGCAAGGCGCCGGCAGCCCCTACAGCGGCTCCCAGGGCGCCGCGGGCTGCCCGGACGGCACTTCGCCCACGGACCCGTCCGCCACCCAGCCGGCGTCCCCGGCCGCGCCCGCCTCCGGCGGCCCGATCGACTACAGCCACCCGCGCCGACAGAACGGGGCCCCGCCGCCGCCTCCGCCCACCGCACCCCCGGCCCAGCCCGGGCAGCCCGCCCGGCCCGTCGCGGGGGACGCGACCGGCTGGTCCATGGAGGAGCGGCTGTACAACCAGGTCTGGGGCATGTTCGAGGACCTGGCGCGCAGCACGGCCGCCTACCGCAGCGCGGTGGACTTCGCCGACACGCGCCTGGAGCGGGAGCTGGACCAGGTCCTGTCCGACCCGCGCAGCCGGATCGGCGGCCAGGGCGACGCCGCCCGCGAGGCCGCCCAGGCCAAGCACGTCCAGCTCGTCGACCAGGCCCGTGAGGCCCTGGAGCGGGACCTCGCCCAGCTCACGGCGGAGGCCGACGTCGTCGAACCGGCGCTGCCCGTGGCGTACGCGCGCTGGGACAATCCGGCCTGGCACGCCTACCGGGTCCCCATGGAGATGCCCATGGCGCTGCGCCTGGGCGACCTCCAGCTGCCCGAGAGCGATCCGCTGCGCATCCCGATGCTGGTCCGCCTGCCGCTCGAACGCGGTCTGTGGATCGACAGCGGGCGCACGGCCGCGTCCGACGGGTCGTTCGTGGACTCGCACGAGCTGCGGCATCTCGCCATGGAGTCGGCCGTGGCGCACACGGCCCGGCTGCTGGCCGTGCATCCGGCCGACGAGTTCACCGTGCATGTGATCGATCCGGCCGGTTCCGGGGCGCAGGCGCTGGCGCCGCTGGTGCGGACCGGTGTGCTCGCGACCCCGCCCACCGCCGGCGCCGCCGGTGTGGCGGACGTCCTGGCGCGGCTCACCCAGCGCGTCGACCTGGTGCAGATGGCGGTGCGCGGTGGCGCGGCCGACTCGCTCCCGCCCGGCTTCGACACCTCCCAGCAGCTCCTGCTCGTCAATGACTTCCCGCACGGCTTCGACGACCGCGCGGTGAACCAGCTGCGCTATCTCGCGGACGAGGGTCCCGCCGTCGGCGTCCACCTGATGATGGTGGCCGACCGGGAGGACTCCAGCGCCTACGGCCCGTTGCTCGACCCGCTGTGGCGCGGTCTGCTGCGGCTGACGCCGGTGCCCGAGGACCACCTCGCCGACCCCTGGGTGGGGCACGCCTGGACGTACGAACCGCCGCTCGTGCCGCACGGCAGCCAGGTGCTCGAGCAGGTGCTCGCCCAGGTCGCGGCGGCCCGCGCCAAGTACAGGTAAAGGGCCTCTGACCAGGTAATTTGATCTCCCCTTTGCCAATCCCTTTACTCTTCCTTGGTAATTGGGTATTGTCTTCCGTGCGGAGGGGAGTACTCCCTGACTGCGGCGTTCCCGTCAATACGGATCAGGCCAGATCCCGGGGCGCCGGCCCATCCCATGGGTGGAAGAGACCTCCGGCAGCGACGACGCTGACATTTGCCGTTACGTACTGCCGGAGGCGCAGTGGATGTTTCCGTGACCCTTTGGGTCCTTACCATCGTGGGCCTAGCCGCCCTCATCGCGGTCGACTTCTTCATCGGCCGCAAGCCGCACGACGTATCCCTCAAGGAAGCCGGGATCTGGACGGTCGTCTGGGTCGCCCTGGCCGGACTCTTCGGTCTCGGCCTCCTCCTCTTCAGTGGTGGCCAGCCAGCCGGCGAGTTCTTCGCAGGCTTCATCACCGAGAAGTCGCTGAGCGTCGACAACCTCTTCGTCTTCGTCCTGATCATGGCGAAGTTCGCGGTCCCGTCGCAGTACCAGCAGCGGGTCCTGCTCGTCGGCGTCCTCATAGCCCTGGTCCTGCGGGCCATCTTCATCGCCGCGGGCGCCGCGATCCTCGCCAGCTTCGCCTGGGTCTTCTACCTCTTCGGCGCCTTCCTGATCTGGACCGCCTGGAAGCTCATCCAGGAGGCCCGGGCCGAGGAGGAGGACGAGGAGTTCGAGGAGAACAAGCTGCTCAAGGCCGCCGAGCGCAGGTTCGGTGTCGCCGACCGCTACCACGGCACCAAGCTGTGGATCGAGCAGAACGGCAAGCGGGTCATGACCCCGATGCTGGTCGTGATGCTCGCGATCGGCACCACCGACGTGCTCTTCGCCCTGGACTCGATCCCCGCGATCTTCGGTCTCACGCAGGACCCGTACATCGTCTTCACGGCCAACGCGTTCGCGCTCATGGGCCTGAGGCAGCTGTACTTCCTCATCGGCGGCCTGCTGAGGAAGCTGGTCCACCTCAGCTACGGCCTGTCGGTCATCCTGGGCTTCATCGGCGTCAAGCTGGTGCTGCACGCGCTGCACGAGTCGGGCGTCCACGTCCCCGAGATCAGCATCCCGGTCTCCCTCGGAGTGATCTGCTCCGTCCTGATCGTCACCACGATCACCAGTCTGCGCGCCTCGAAGAAGCAGGCGGCGGCCGAGGCGGCGCAGTCCGAGAGCGAAGGCGCTCCGAAGGACAGCATCGAGGCCTGACCACGGACGACGTAGGAACAACCACCCCAGGGAGCGGTGCGCGGCGAATTGCCGGGCACCGCTCCCGGTGCTTCCTTGGGTGCGGGGCGTTTCCAGCACGGGACGCCACGACAGGGTGGAGGCAGTCGTGGGTGCATCGACGAAGTTCGTGCAGATCATCGAGTTCGAGACCGACCGCATCGAGGAGATGCGGGCCCTGGCCGAGGAAACGGACCAGCGGCTCGCGGACCGCGACGGCGGTCCCTCGTACCGCCTGGTCCTGAAGGACCGCAACCAGCCGAACCGCTACCTCGTTCTCGTCGAGTTCGCCTCTCACGAGGAGGCCATGCGCAACAGCGAGGACCCCGAGACGAGCAAGTTCGCCGAGCAGATGGCCACGCTCTGCACCAGGCCGCCGGTCTTCACCGACTGTGATGTCGAGGACAGGGCCACGTTCGGGTAACCCCCGGGCCCCGGCCGGAGTGCGAAGGACATAGGGCTCTGCGACGATCGCTCCATGATCGCTAGGCTCAGGTCGCTCACAACCCGGTGGACGTCCCTCGTGCCGGTGCTCGCGGTCGTCCTGCTGGTGCTGACCTGGGGCCGCGACCTGCCCGGAGCGGTCGTCGTGCTGGTGACGCTGGTCCTCGCCGGAGCCGTACTGGCCGCCGTGCACCATGCCGAGGTCGTCGCCCACCGGGTCGGTGAACCCTTCGGCTCCCTCGTGCTCGCGATCGCCGTGACGATCATCGAGGTCGCCCTGATCGTCACCCTGATGGTGGACGGCGGAGACAAGTCCTCGACGCTGGCGAGGGACACGGTCTTCGCCGCCGTGATGATCACCTGCAACGGCATCGTCGGCCTCTGCCTCCTGGTCGCCTCCCTGCGCCACGGCACGGCGATCTTCAACCCCGAGGGCACCGGTGCCGCCCTGGCCACCGTCGCGACCCTGGCCACGCTCAGCCTGGTCCTGCCGACCTTCACGACCAGCAAACCCGGCCCGGAGTTCTCCACCGTCCAGCTCACCTTCGCCGCGCTGTCCTCGCTGATCCTCTACGGGCTGTTCGTGGCGACCCAGACCGTCCGGCACCGCGACTACTTCCTGCCGATCACCCGACAGGGCGAGGTCATCACCGCGGACAGCCACGCCGACGCCCCCTCCGCCCGGACCGCCCAGATCAGCCTCGGCCTGCTCGGCCTGGCCCTGATCGGCGTGGTCGGCCTCGCCAAAGGGGTCTCGCCCACGATCGAGTCCGGCGTGGACGCGGCGGGCCTGCACCAGGCCGTCGTCGGCGTGGTCATCGCACTGCTCGTACTGCTCCCCGAGACCATCGCCGCCCTGCGCTCCGCCCGCCGCGACCGGGTCCAGACCAGCCTCAACCTGGCCCTCGGCTCCGCGATGGCGAGCATCGGCCTGACGATCCCCGCGGTCGCCCTGGCCTCCCTGTGGCTCTCCGGCCCGCTCGTCCTCGGCCTGGGCCCCACCCACATGGTCCTGCTCGCCCTCACCATCGTGGTCAGCTCCCTGACGGTGGTGCCGGGCCGGGCCACACCGCTCCAGGGCGGCGTCCATCTCGTGCTGTTCGCGGCCTACCTGGAGCTGGCCATCAATCCCTAGGGGGTGTCTCGTCGATCATGCCGGGCTCGCGGGGTCCGGCACCGCGCCTCGCGGCGTTGTGGTCGGTTGCCATGGCTCCGCCATGACGCCCTCCTCCGCCTTGCGATGCACGGCACCGGACCCCGCTCCCTGATCCGGCCTGATCGACGAGACACCCCCTAGGCCGCGCCCGCGCAGTCCCGTCCGGCCCGTGACGCCCGGTACGCCCCCTCCGGAGGGGGACCCAGCCACGTGGCAGCGTCCCCGGTCAGTCCATGGCCGGCCGCACCGAGGCCACCGGTACCGGGCGCGTCTCCGGCAGCAACGCGAAGCAGCCCAGGCTGAGCAGCGCGATCCCCGTCAGATACACCCCCACGCCCCACGGCACGCGCCCCGACTGCTGCTCCGCGAGCGCCGTCGCCACGATCGGCGTGAGCGCGCCGCCGAGGACCCCGCCGAGGTTGTAGCCGACCGCCGCGCCCGTGCAGCGCACCCGCGGCTCGTACAGCTCCGGCAGATAGGCCGCGATCACCGCGAACATCGTCACGAACGCGATCAGCGCGCCCAGGAAGCCGAGGAACATCGGCAGCGGGGCGCCCGTCGACAGCAGCGCGACCATCGGGCACATCCACAGCGCGGCCGCCGCGCATCCGGCCAGACACATCGGCCGCCGTCCGTGGCGGTCGCCGAGCATCGCCGCCACCGGCGTCAGCGCGCCCTTCACCACCACCGCGGCCATGATGCAGGCCAGCATGACTGTCCGGCTCACGCCGAGCCGCTCGGTCGCGTACGCCAGGGACCAGGTGGTCACGGCGTAGAAGACCGCGTACCCGACGGCGAGTGCGCCGGCGGTCAGCAGGACCAGCCGCCAGTGGTCGCGCACGACCTCGGCGAGCGGCACACGCGCGTGGTCGCCGATCTCCAGGAACCGGGGGCTCTCGGGGAGCGACGACCTGAGCCACAGCCCGAGCACGGCCAGCGCCCCGGCCGCCCAGAACGGCACCCGCCACCCCCACGTCGTGAACTGCGCCTCGGTCAGGGTCGCCGACAGGACCAGCACCACACCGTTGGCGAGCACGAAGCCCACCGCGGGCCCGATCTGAGGGAAGCTCGACCACAGCCCCCGCCGCTCGACCGGCGCGTGCTCGACGGTGAGCAGCACCGCGCCGCCCCACTCCCCGCCGAGCCCCAGCCCCTGGAGGAAGCGCAGCACGAGCAGCAGCAGGGGAGCTGCCACCCCGATCGTGTCGTACGTCGGCACACAGCCGACGGCGACCGTCGACGCGCCGGTCAGCAGCAGGGAGAGGACGAGGACCGGCCGGCGCCCGCGCCGGTCCCCGATGTGCCCGAAGAGCACCGACCCCAGCGGCCGTGCCACGAAGCCCACGCCGAACGTCGCGAACGCGGCCAGGGTCCCCGCCAGCGGCGAGAACGTGGGGAAGAACAGCGGCCCGAAGATCAGCGCCGCCGCGGTCCCGTAGACGAAGAAGTCGTAGAACTCGATGGCCGTCCCGGCGAGCGAGGCGGCCGCGAGCCGTGGCATGGAGGGCGTCTTCACGGTGCGTACGTCGTGCATGGGAGGTCAACTACCCACGGTGACGGCCGGTTACGGGGGCGCGCGGAGTGACGGGCGGGGTCAGTAGGTGACGGTGATGCGCCGCGCGGGGCCGTCGACGCGGACCGTCCCGCCGTAGGGGATGACGAGCTGCGGGTCCGTGTGGCCGAAGTCCACGTCGAAGACGGCCAGCGTGTCGGGGGCGTATTGCGCCAGCGCGCGCTCCACCGCCGCGCGCTGCTCGTCGGCGTACCGGGCGGCCTCCTGCGGGGTGTGGGGGTGGTCGAAGGACCAGGTCTTGGCGCGGCCCATGAGCAGCGCGGGGAAGCGCCCCAGCAGCCCGCGCTCACCCATGTTGCGCAGGATCCGGTAGACCTCCGTGGCGCTCGGCAGCTCCTCCGAGGTCTCCAGGAACAGCACACCGCCGTCGTACGCCGACGGGTCGGGCGCGATCTCGCGATCGGCCATCAGCAGCCAGGAGAGGATCTCCAGGTTGCCGCCCCAGCTGCGGCCCTCCACCACGCGGTCGGGGCCCCGCCAGGTCCAGCCACCGCCGGGCCGGGTCTCCGGCTCCGTCTCGAAGGTCGCCGGGTCGGCCCAGTCGCGGTCGACGTCGTTCCAGCGCTCGGCGGGCCGCAGCTCGTAGGGGCCCGAGGTGAACAGCGCGGCGCGCAGGGAATCGGCGGTGAGCCGGTCCATGGCCACGGGCCGCCCGAGCTGGACCATCACGGTCGCGCCGTGGTAGCCGACGATCCCCGTGCCGTGGAGGAAGGCGAGCAGGTTGGTGTTGTCGCTCGTCCCGAAGAACGGCTTGGGGTGGGCCCGGATCAACTCCCGGTCCAGCAGCGGCAGCACGGTGATCTGGTCGTCGCCCCCGATCGAGGCGATGACCGCCTTGATGTCGGGATCGGCGAAGGCCGCGTGGATGTCGTCCGCCCGCGCCTGGGGAGTCGCCCCCATCGTGCGGGTCGTCGGGTACTCGACGGGCTCCAGGCCGAAGTCCTCGCGCAGCCGCCGAAGGCCCAGTTCATGGGGGCGCGGGAAGAGCGCGGGCAGGCCGGCGCCGGGCGACAGGACGGCTACGCGATCTCCGGGTGACGGCTTCGGCGGATACACGGGAGTGATCATGCGGGGAGGGTACGGGCTCCGGCCCCGCGGTTTCACCGTGATAAACCGGTCCGAGCAGCGGTCCCGGACGGGCCGCTCCCGACGGACCGGAGGAACCGTGCCCCGCACCCTGGCCAACGCCCCGATCATGATCCTGAACGGCCCCAACCTGAACCTCCTGGGCCAGCGGCAGCCGGAGATCTACGGGTCCGACACGCTCGCCGACATCGAGGCGATGTGTGTGAAGGCGGCGGCCGCGCACGGCGGCACGGTGGACTTCCGGCAGTCCAACCACGAGGGCCTGCTGGTGGACTGGATCCACGAGGCGCGCCTCGGCCACTGCGGCATCGTGATCAACCCGGGCGCCTACTCGCACACCTCGGTCGCGATCCTGGACGCGCTCAACACCTGCGACGGCCTGCCGGTCCTGGAGGTCCACATCTCCAACATCCACCGGCGCGAGTCCTTCCGGCATCACTCGTACGTCTCCCTGCGCGCCGACGGGGTCATCGCCGGCTGCGGGGTGCAGGGGTACGTGTTCGGTGTGGAGCGGGTGGCGGCGCTGGCGGGGGCGGCCCAGGCCGACGCGTAAGCACCGGCCTCCAGGCGAACGTCCCTTACAGACGTCCGGCCTCCACGATCCGTCGCAGGAAGCGCCGCGTGCGCTCCTGCTGCGGGTCCCCGAAGAGCTGCTCGGCGGTGCCGCGCTCCAGCACGACCCCTCCGTCCAGAAAACAGACCTGGTCGGCGACCTCGCGCGCGAAGCCCATCTCGTGCGTGGCCAGCACCATGGTCATCCCCTCGCCCTTCAGATCGCGGACGACGTTCAGGACCTCGCCCACCAGCTCCGGGTCGAGGGCCGCGGTGATCTCGTCGAGCAGCAGCAGCCGGGGACGTACGGCCAGGGCACGCACGATCGCCACACGCTGCTGCTGGCCGCCGCTGAGCCGGTCGGGGTACTCGCCGGCCTTGCCGCCCAGCCCGAGCCGCTCCAGCAGCTCCCCGGCCCGCTCCTCGGCCTCCGCCCGGGCGACACCGTGCACCCGGCGCGGCGCGAGCGTGATGTTCTCCAGCACGGTCATGTGCGGGAACAGGTTGTACGCCTGGAAGACCACGCCGATACGGCGCCGCACCGCGTCCTGGTCCGCCCGCGGATCGGTGATCTCCTCGCCGTCCAGCCAGATCGCGCCGTCGTCGATGTCCTCCAGCAGGTTGGCGCAGCGCAGCAGCGTGGACTTGCCCGAGCCGGAGGCGCCGATCAGCGCCGTCACCGTGTGCGGGGCGACCTCCAGATCGACGTCCCTGAGGACGACCGAACCGCCGAAGGTCTTGCGGACGGACTCCATCCGCAGCACCGGCGCGTCACTCATGTCGTTCCTCCCTGGGCCCGCTGACGGTCCATCCGGGCCGTCACCCAGTCCGTGAAGCGGGTCATCGGAATGGTCAGCGCGACGAAGACCAGCCCCGCCACGATGTACGGCGTGTAGTTGAGGCTGCGGCCCACGATGATGTCGGCCGCGCGGACGGCGTCGATGGCGCCGCCGATCGACACCAGGCCGGTGTCCTTCTGGAGGGACACCAGGTCGTTCAGGAGGGGCGGCACCTGGCGGCGTACGGCCTGGGGCAGCACCACGTACCGCAGCGCCTGCCGGTTGGACAGGCCCAGGGAGCGGGCCGCGGCGCGCTGCGAGGGGTGCACGGACTCGATGCCGGCGCGGAACACCTCGGCGACGTACGCCGAGTACGTCAGCGTCAGCGCCGTGCCGCCCAGCAGCACCGGATCCACCGTCACGCCCTGGAGCCGCAGCGCGGGGACGCCCAGCACCACGATCATCAGGTTGATGATCAGCGGCAGCCCCCGGAAGAAGTCCGTGTAGGCCGCCGCGAGCACCCGCAGCGGGAAGAAGACGGGACCGCGCAGGGTGCGGGCCACGGCGATCAGCATGCCGAGGACGAGTACGGCGGCGCCGCAGATCAGCAGCAGCCGGACGTTCAGCCAGAGGCCTTCCAGGACCTTGGGGAACGCCTCGCGCGCGTACTGCCCGTTGAAGAACGTCTCCTTGGTGCGCGGCCAGCCGGGTGCGCCGACCACGACGAGGTAGAGGACGACCGCCGTCACGAGGGTGGAGAGCGCGGCGATCGCCGTCGCGCGGCGGGCCCGTCTGCGCCGGTGGCGCTCCCGCTCCAGCCGCCGCTGCGACGGCACGTACCCGTCGTCGGGACCGGCCGCGGCGGTGGAGGGGGCGCCCTTGTCGTCCGCTCCCTCCGGGCCGGACTCCTCCTCGGTGACGGTCACTTGAGCACCGGGGCGTCGACGGCGTCGGAGAGCCACTCCTGCTCGATCCTCGCCAGGGTGCCGTTCTCCCGGAGGGTGTCCACGGCGTCCGTCACGCACGAGGTGAGCGCGCTGCCCTTGTCGAGCACGAGCCCGAACTGCTCCGGCGTACCGCCCTGGTTCTCGAACTGGCCGACGATCCTCGCGTCGGTCACCTCGGCGGCGGTGATGTAGAAGGCGGTCGGCAGATCGACCACGACGGCGTCGACCTGACCGTTCTTCAGCGCGGACTTGGCCTGGTCGTTCTTGGAGTAGACGGCCGGCTCCCGGGTCGGCTTCACCACGTTCTCGATGTAGTCGAGGCTCGTCGTGCCGACCTGGGCGCCCAGCTTGAGGCCCTTGAGGTCCGCGACGCTCGTCGCCTTCGCGGCCGGGGAGTCCTTCAGCGCGATGACGGCCTGTCGCACGTCGTAGTAGCCGGACGAGAAGTCCACGGCCTTCTTGCGTTCGTCGCTGATCGACACCTGGTTGATGTCGAAGTCGAAGGTCTTCTCGCCGGGCGCGAAAGCCTTGTTGAACGGCACGCTCTGCCAGACGACGGCGCTCTTGTCGTATCCGAGCTGCTTCGCCACGGCGTACGCGACGGCCGACTCGAAGCCTTCGCCGTTGGACGGCTTGTCGTCCTTGAACCACGGCTCGTACGCGGGCTGGTCGGTGGCGATCGTCAGCCTGCCGGAGGTCTCGGTGGCCAACTTGCCCTGGGTGCAGGTGTTCGCGGCCGATCCGGACGGCTTCGCGGCCGCGTCCTCCTCGGGCTGCGGGGCGCAGCCGACAGCGGTCGCGAGGAGGGCCACGGTGGCGCCGGCGACGGCGCGGCGCAGAACGCGGGGGGCGAGGTGCATGGCGGGAGAGTGGCAGCCCGGAGCCCTGATTGTCGAGGTCACACCATGATGCGTCCGCATGCTGGGAACGGGTGTTGCAGTCTCGTGAACAGGGGCGAGAAGGCTTGCCCGGGCCGCCGGCCGAGGGCGGGGAACGTAGACCGGCGGCCCATACCGCGCCGGAGCCGTCATCCCGCGCGGGGCTGGCACCAGTTGACCGCGCAACGACGTGGGTGGGGAGCGCGCGCGAGGGACCGGAGTGTGCGCGCGATTCACACGGGGCGCGCGTTCGGCAACGCGCGCCCCGTGGAGGGAAATACACCACCGCCGTGCGAGCAATCACGACAGCGGAGTCACGACGGTGGAGTCACGACAGTGGAATCGCGACAGTGGAATCGCGAGGGAGCAACGGCGAGGGAGGAATCACCACCCGCGCGCGTGCCACTCCGGAAGGTGCGGCCGCTCCGCGCCCAGCGTGGTGTCGTTGCCGTGCCCCGGGTAGACCCACGTCTCGTCCGGCAGCGTCTCGAAGATCTTCGTCTCGACGTCGTGGATCAGACGGGCGAACGCCTCCGGGTCCTTCCAGGTGTTGCCCACGCCGCCCGGGAAGAGGCAGTCGCCGGTGAACACGTGCGGGTGCCCGTGCGGGTCGTCGTAGACCAGCGCGATCGAGCCCGGTGTGTGCCCGACCAGATGGCGTGCGGTCAGCTGCACTTGGCCCACCCGGATCACGTCGCCGTCGTCGACCAGGACGTCGGTCGCCACCGGGATGCCCCCGGCGTCCTCCCGGCCGGCGTACGTACGCGCGCCCGTGGCCGCCACGACCTCGGCGAGCGCCTGCCAGTGGTCGCCGTGCTGGTGCGTGGTGACGACGGACGCGATGCCGTCGTCACCGATCATGCCGATCAGTGCCCCGGCCTCGTTGGCCGCGTCGATCAGCAGCTGCTCGTCCGTTGCCCGGCAGCGCAGCAGGTAGGCGTTGTTGTTCATCGGGCCGACCGCGATCTTGGTGATCATCAGGTCCTTGAGCTCGTGGACGTCCGCCGGGCCGCCGACCGTCACCTCTCCGCTGTACGTCATGACGGCCAGCCTATAGCGGCGGAAGGGACGGGAGGGGTCCGCCGACGACGGTCAGGCCGGATCCGTCGCGTCGCCCGGCGAGCCAGCCCAGGAGGTCGGCGGGTGATCCCGTGACGGTCACCTCGGATCCCTCGGGCTCCTCGGACGCGCGGCCGGTGTGCCACGCGCGTGTGCCCTCCGTCAGACGGGTCGGCGGCACCTCGGGATGCCCGGCGAACCGCTCCACCAGGAACACGGTCTCCCGCTCGGTGAACTCCGCCGGCAGGTCCTCCAGCTCGTAGCCGATCCCGAGGTCCACATGGTGCAGCGCGACCTCCGCCCACCGCCGGAAGGGCACCCTTGAGGCGCTGTCGGTGACCCCGTTGCGCAGCTCCACCGTGCGGGACCAGTCGGCGGGCGCGGCCCCCGTCTCCTGGAAGAGGGCCGCGCTCTCCCGGACATCCGTGAGCTGCACGTCCAGGGGGCGCGGGGCGTCCCGTTCGATGTCGGCGTCCCGGACGTGCGCGTCGGCGTACATGGGACGGCCTTCGAGGACGTTCGCGAGGGCGTCCGCGTTGCGGGCGATGTGGGCGAGGACGTGGCCGCGGCTCCAGCCGGGCAGACGTGACGGCTCGGCCAGCGATGAGTTGTCCAGTTTGGCGACTGCGGTGAGCAGCTGCTCCGTCGCGTCACGTACAGACACCAGGTCATGAGCGTGATCAATCATGGTGCTGACCCTAGCCTCGCCACACCTTCGGGTGAAGGTGGCGGACCACAACCCAAAATCGAATGCACGTGCTATATGGTCGGTGGCGGCGTCGGGCATGCTGGAAGGCCGGGGATTGTTGTCAACCGGTGAATCCGACCGGCGTTGTCAGTGGCTCCCCCTAGTCTGAGAAAGACGGGGGCCCCGCCCCTGTCACTTCTCTCAAGAAAGGTGCGGACCGGCGTGGCCGACCGTCTCATCGTCCGTGGCGCGCGCGAGCACAACCTCAAGAATGTCTCGCTCGACCTGCCGCGCGACTCGCTCATCGTCTTCACGGGCCTGTCGGGGTCGGGCAAGTCCTCGCTGGCCTTCGACACGATCTTCGCCGAGGGCCAGCGGCGCTACGTCGAGTCGCTCTCCTCGTACGCCCGCCAGTTCCTCGGCCAGATGGACAAGCCGGACGTCGACTTCATCGAGGGCCTCTCCCCGGCCGTCTCGATCGACCAGAAGTCGACCTCGCGCAACCCGCGCTCGACCGTCGGCACCATCACCGAGGTCTACGACTACCTGCGCCTGCTCTTCGCGCGCATCGGCAAGCCGCACTGTCCCGAGTGCGGCCGCCCGATCTCGCGCCAGTCGCCGCAGGCCATCGTCGACAAGGTCCTGGAGCTTCCCGAGGGCAGCCGCTTCCAGGTGCTGTCGCCGCTCGTGCGCGACCGCAAGGGCGAGTTCGTCGACCTGTTCGCCGACCTCCAGACCAAGGGCTACTCCCGCGCGCGGGTGGACGGCGAGACCGTCCAGCTCTCCAACCCGCCCACCCTGAAGAAGCAGGAGAAGCACACCATCGAGGTGGTCGTCGACCGCCTCACGGTGAAGGACTCCGCCAAACGCCGGCTCACCGACTCCGTGGAGACCGCCCTCGGCCTCTCCGGCGGCATGGTCGTGCTCGACTTCGTCGACCTCCCCGAGGGCGACCCCGAGCGCGAGCGCATGTACTCCGAGCACCTGTACTGCCCGTACGACGACCTGTCCTTCGAGGAGCTCGAGCCCCGCTCCTTCTCCTTCAACTCGCCCTTCGGCGCCTGCCCCGACTGCTCCGGCATCGGCACGCGCATGGAGGTCGACCCCGAACTGATCGTCCCCGACGAGGACAAGTCGCTCGACGAGGGGGCCATCCACCCCTGGTCGCACGGCCACACCAAGGACTACTTCGGCCGGCTCATCGGTGCCCTCGCGGAAGCGCTGGGATTCCGGACGGACATCCCCTTCGCTGGCCTGCCGCAGCGCGCCAGGAAGGCTCTGCTCCACGGCCACAAGACGCAGATCGAGGTCCGCTACCGCAACCGGTACGGCCGCGAGCGCGTCTACACGACCCCCTTCGAGGGCGCCGTCCCGTTCGTGAAGCGCCGGCACAGCGAGTCCGAGAGCGACGCCAGCCGCGAGCGCTTCGAGGGCTACATGCGCGAGGTGCCCTGCCCCACCTGCGAGGGCACGCGCCTGAAGCCGATCGTCCTCGCGGTCACGATCATGGACAAGTCCATCGCCGAGGTCTCCGGCATGTCCATCAGCGACTGCGCGGAGTTCCTGGGCGAACTGAAGCTCACCGCCCGCGACAAGAAGATCGCCGAGCGGGTGCTCAAGGAGGTCAACGAGCGGCTGCGGTTCCTGGTCGACGTCGGCCTGGACTACCTCTCCCTCAACCGCGCCGCCGGCACGCTCTCCGGCGGCGAGGCCCAGCGCATCCGCCTGGCCACCCAGATCGGCTCCGGGCTCGTCGGCGTCCTGTACGTCCTCGACGAGCCGTCCATCGGACTGCACCAGCGCGACAACCACCGGCTGATCGAGACCCTCGTCCGGCTGCGGGACATGGGCAACACGCTCATCGTCGTCGAGCACGACGAGGACACCATCAAGGTCGCCGACTGGATCGTCGACATCGGCCCCGGCGCCGGTGAGCACGGAGGCAAGGTCGTGCACAGCGGCTCCCTCAAGGAGCTGCTCGCCAACGCGGAGTCGCAGACCGGGCAGTACCTCTCGGGCAAGAAGGCCATCCCGGTGCCCGACATCCGCCGCCCGCTCGACCCGTCCCGCCGGCTGACGGTGCACGGCGCCCGCGAGAACAATCTCCAGGACATCGACGTGTCCTTCCCGCTGGGCGTGTTCACCGCCGTCACCGGTGTGTCCGGCTCCGGCAAGTCCACGCTGGTCAACGACATCCTGTACACGCACCTCGCCCGCGAGCTGAACGGCGCGCGGAGCGTGCCTGGGCGGCACACGCGCGTGGACGGCGACGACCTCGTCGACAAGGTCGTGCACGTCGACCAGTCGCCCATCGGCCGCACCCCCCGCTCCAACCCGGCCACCTACACCGGCGTCTTCGACCATGTGCGCAAGCTGTTCGCCGAGACCGCCGAGGCGAAGGTCCGCGGCTACCTGCCCGGCCGCTTCTCCTTCAACGTCAAGGGGGGCCGCTGCGAGAACTGCGCGGGCGACGGCACGATCAAGATCGAGATGAACTTCCTTCCGGACGTCTACGTGCCGTGCGAGGTCTGCCACGGCGCCCGGTACAACCGGGAGACCCTGGAGGTGCACTACAAGGGCAAGTCCATCGCCGACGTGCTGAACATGCCGATCGAGGAGGCGACGGAGTTCTTCGAGGCCGTCCCCGCGATCGCCCGCCACCTCAACACCCTCAAGGACGTCGGCCTCGGCTACGTCCGGCTCGGCCAGTCCGCGACCACCCTGTCCGGCGGTGAGGCCCAGCGTGTGAAGCTCGCCAGCGAGCTCCAGCGCCGTTCCACCGGCCGCACGGTCTACGTCCTGGACGAGCCGACCACAGGGCTGCACTTCGAGGACATCAGCAAGCTGCTGAAGGTCCTCGCCGGCCTGGTCGACAAGGGCAACACGGTCATCGTCATCGAGCACAACCTCGACGTGATCAAGACCGCCGACTGGGTCGTCGACATGGGCCCCGAGGGCGGCGCCGGCGGCGGTCTGGTGGTCGCCGAGGGCACACCCGAGGAGGTCGCCGGGGTCCCGGCCAGCCACACCGGCAAGTTCCTGCGGGACGTCCTCGGCGCCGACCGGATCAGCGACGCGGCTCCGGTGAAGGCCCCGCGCAAGACGGCGGCGAAGAAGACGGTCGCGGCCCGGACGACGGCGAGGAAGACGGCGACGGCCAGGACGACCACCGCCAAGACGACCACCGCCAAGACGACCACCGCCAAGACGACTGCGGCCAAGACGACCGCGGCCAACAACACGGCGACCGGGAAGGCCGCCGGGACGACGGCGAAGGCCACGCCCGCGAAGAAGACGACCCGGGCCCGCAAGGCCTGACCGTCCTCGCATCCCCGAAAACACGGCGCCCCACGGGAACTCCCCGCGGGGCGCCGTCCGTTGTCACATCAGCCGCCGAGATTCCATGGCCCGCCGTACGGCAGGGCGACCGTACCTTGACAACAGCACAGGAGAATCCGGTCAGGAATCCCAATCCACCCCCGTCCCGTCCCGCCCTCGCCGTGCCTCAACGGCTGCTACTGGTCGTCGAGTTCGGTCGCGTAGGGGGGTTCCGCTCCGGTTCGGGTGCAGGTGACGGCGGCCGCGTGGGCCGCGAAGCGCAGCAGGTCTTCCCAGTCGGTGGGTCCCATGTCGTCGAGGGCGTGTGGGGAGAGTGCGTCCTGTCGGGAGAGGCGGTGCAGGAGGGCGGCGTTGACGGTGTCGCCGGCGCCGATGGTGTCCACGACGTCCACGTTCCGGCCGGGCATGGGGTGGACGCCGCCGTTGCGGGTGAAGGCGGTCATTCCGTCGCGGCCCTGGGTGATCACCACGGCGGAGGGGCCGGCGGACAGCCACTCGCGTGGGGTGCCGCCCAGCCACCGGGCGTCCTCCTGGGAGAGCTTGAGCAGGGTGACCGAGGGCAGCCAGCTGGTGAAGCGTGCCCGGTAGGCGTCGGGGTCGGGGATCAGTCCGGCGCGGATGTTGGGGTCCAGGGCGGTGAACAGGCCCTCGGCCGCGGTGGTCCGCAGCAGTTCCTCGTAGGCGCTCGCGCCCGGTTCCAGGACCAGTGAGCAGGTGCCGAAGGAGAGGGCGCGGGTGCCGGTGGGCAGGGCGGGCGGGGCGGTGAAGAGCCGGTCGGCGGTGCCGTCGACGTAG
>NZ_BMSA01000028.1 GCF_014648915.1 Streptomyces phaeofaciens
CGGCTGGTACTGAGCCACCACACCCACCCCGCACCACGCATGACAACGGCGGCCCCGCACACCGGGCCCGCCGTTTCGGCGTTTCCGGACCACAGAGGCAGCGATCAGGCAAGGTGGACGGATGCCTGAGTCGTCCTTGCCTGGAGGTTTCGTCAATGCGGTCGTTCGTGTCGGAGACACGGTGCGCCGTCCGGCCTCGGCGAAGTTCGTCGGTGATCTACTGAGGTCGTTCGAAGCCAGTGGCTGGGGTGGTGCTCCGCGGTATCTCGGCGTGGACGACGAAGGCCGTGATGTCCTCGGCTACCTCGACGGCCACGTGGCATGGGAGCCGCGGCAACCCGCTGCTGTGTCGTCGGACGAGAGTTTGGTGGCGGTCGCCCGGCTCGTGCGTGAGTTCCATGACTTGACGGCCGACACTCGGCTGGCCGGAGATCAGGAGGTCGTATGTCACAACGACCTGTCGCCCAAGAACACCGTCTATCAGCTGTGCGGTGGCGAGCTTCGGCCAGTGGCATTCATCGACTGGGACCTCGCGGCACCGGGCGCGCGCATCCACGACATCGCTCATGTCTGCTGGCAGTACCTCGGCCTGGGCCCTTCGGTCACCGATGTCGAGAAGGTGGCCCGACGCATGAGGCTGATCGTCGACAGCTACGAGCTGTCCGACCGGGAACGTCTCGTGTCTACGATCTTGTGGTGGCAGGACCGGTGCTGGCGGGGGATCGAGACCCAGGCCGATGCGGGTGACGTCGCCATGGCCCGGCTCCGTGACGCAGGGGCGGTGAGGCAGGTCCAGTCGGCCTGTCGGTGGGTTTCCGATCACCAGGGTGCATTGGAAGACTCACTGCGGTAAGCGCGTGGGCGACAGCCGCAGTCGGTTCACCGGTTCCGGTTCCCACCCGTGGCGTCGGACGGAGCAGTGGTGCTGATTCCGCACCGTGCAGCGGACGTGGCTCATGCGGTCGCGCACCCCATGCGCCGCGCGTTGTCCCGTTGCGGGTCGTCAATCGGCCCGGGTGCGGAGGCTCCACGCCAGGGTGGGGATCATCACCGCCGCAGGGACGAGGTGCAGCCCGAGGAGAGCGGCGGTGGTAGTGGTATCTGCCCCGGAAAGGAGGGGCGGGACCAGCGAGATCGCGGTCAGCGACACCGCCGTCCACACGAACCGCTCGGCGGGGCGGGCGCTCCAACGAAGCAGAGCGACGGCGATGACGGTGCCCACGGCCGAGAAGAAGCCGGTCACCACGGCGAACCCGGACAACGGGATCGACTCGCCCCCATCGGGGACCTCGAAGTCGACGCCAACGGCCCGGGCGAGCGCCGCTGCGAGGGTGGTGGCCGCCATGGCCGCGAGCGTGGCGATGGAGCCGGTGCGGGCGAGCCCGCGATATCGGTGGGTGCGGCTGGTCCGGCCCGACGCCGGGCTTGCGGCGACCCCTGTGTCATTCGTGCCGTCCATGTCGTACCTCCGTCATTCGGTAGCTGGCGTGCCGGGAGTCGACCGGCATGCGACGGCGGCCTCGGCCTGGGAGTGACGATGCGCACCCTCGCCGTGCCACGGCCGGGGTTCCGCAGGGCGCGGACGCCGGTGCCGCGGAGCCAGAACCCGGCGTCACGTCCCAGGACCGGCCCGGGCTCACCGTCGCGCAGCTCCAGCTGCACCCGCCCGCGG
Source organism: Streptomyces phaeofaciens (assembly GCF_014648915.1). Taxonomy (GTDB): domain Bacteria; phylum Actinomycetota; class Actinomycetes; order Streptomycetales; family Streptomycetaceae; genus Streptomyces; species Streptomyces phaeofaciens. Next base: position 1,673 of record NZ_BMSA01000028.1, read on the forward strand.
GTGACGACGCCGAACGCGTCGCACCACTCCGCCGCGACCACCGCGACACGCGCGCCACCGCGCAGCGTGAGCGTGAGCGTCCGCACCGGGACTACGCCGTGCCGTCCGCCGGCAGGCGCTCCGGCAGCCCGAGCCGCGGGAACCGGTCGGCGTGGAACGTGACGATCTCGGCGATCGCCCCGCCGGTGACACGCAGGACGTCGACCGTCAGGGGCAGGTACGCGCCGTCCCGCTCCCGCCAGAGGTAGAAGGCGACGGCGGGCTGCCGGTTCACGGAGGTGAGGACGGCGCGCAAGCCCTTCATGCCCTCGAAGCCGCTCTCGACCCAGTCGTTCACCACGGCGTCGCGGCCCACGTACAGACCCGGGGTGGGCGGCATCGAGCAGCGGACGTCGTCGCGCAGCAGTGCGGCGAGCGTGCCGACATCCGTGGCCACGCTGGCTTCGGTGTAGCGGCGCACGAGCTCGCGCGTCCCGGCGTCCTGTTCGCCGCCGGTCCAGTCCTGCCGCTCGGCGGGCAGGTGCTCCCGCATGCCGGCGCGGGCCCGTTGCAGCGCGCTGTTCACGGAATTGACCGAGTCCCCGAGGAGCTCCGCGACGTCCTTCGCCGGCCAGCCGAGCACGTCCCGCAGGATCAGCACGGCCCGCGGGCGCGGCGCGAGGTGCTGGACCGCGACCAGGTACGCCAGCTCGATCGTCTCCCGCGCCACGGCGACGGTCTCCGGCTCGTCCGCGTCGCCCGCGGGCAGCTCGTCGAGCAGCCGGTCAGGGTAGGGCTGCAACCACAGCACCTCGCCGCCGGTCGCAGGCTCCGGGCGGCACTTGGCGAGCAGGTCCAGGCAGGCGTTGGTGGCGATCCGGTACAGCCAGGCCCGGAACGTCGACCGCCCCTCGAAGGTCTCCCGTCGCCGCCAGGCACGGAGGAACGTCTCCTGCACGGTGTCCTCGGCGTCCTCGAACGATCCGAGCATCCGGTAGCAGTGCACGTGCAGTTCCCGCCGGTGCCGCTCCGCCAACCCCGAGAACGCCGACTCGTCGACCTCGCCCAGACCGCTCACGCCCTGCTCCTCCAGCCGCGTGTCCGCACTCATCACGTCATCCTTCCGCCTCGTCGCGTCCCGTCGTAGGTGTGACGGGCGCGTGCGCGAAAACTCATCACTATGAGGCGTGCTTCCACCGACGGTGGCCGCGCTCAGGTCTGCACGCCCTGCTGCCCCCGCTCGCCCCGGTCGTCCTCCTCGACGCCGTCCGTGTCGTCGTCGCGGCCGCCCGGGGGTGCCGTCAGGACTGTCCGGCTGCGGCTCACGCGGCCTGTGCCTCATTCCGGGTCCGGGCCAGCTCGCGCAGTCGCATACGCGCGGCCGGCACCGAGTGGGCAGTGCTCCAGTACGGGTGCCACCACAGCCGTACCGACAGGCGAAGCAGCCGGCGGCGCAGGGCCGTGGTGTTCCGGGGGCCGGGCGCGGCGAGGGCCCGGTAGGTGGCGTTCCATGCCTGCTGTGTCCGCACCAGGTCGTCAGGGAAGTCGGAGGGGTCCATATCGATATTAGATCGCGTGTTCGAATTATTTGTCATGCCGTACCCGCACCGGCGCGCCGCTCAGCGACAGCCGGCCTCCGTCATGAGGGCGTGCGGGGGTCGTGGTCCGAGGACAGGAGGAGGCCGTGCTATCCGCGCTGCTCGTACCGTCGCCAGTCGCGTCCGCCGTCGCGGGAGATCCACAGCCCTTCGCCCTTGACCAGGTCGTACGTCGCCGTCGTCGCGTCGGCGATGCCGTAGAGCGTCGTGCCGTCGACGGTGAACGACGTGAAGGACGCCGGCGTGTTCAGCTCGTGGAAGGCGGTGTTGGTGCGGTCGTCGGCGAGCCAGTAGTGGCCGTCCTCCTCGCCGACGAGGAGCCGTCCGTCCGTGAGCAGTTCCAGGACCAGCGACTCCGGGCCCCGCGTGAGGTCCTTCCAGGGGATGCCGCCGTCGAGGACCGTCTGCCAGTGCCCGCCGTCGTCCGTCGTCACCAACAGTCCGCGCACGCCTTCGCCCCGGGTGAGGGACAGCGCCGCGCCGCCGCCCCGTGCGGTGAGGATGCCGCCCGTGTACGGCTTCGGGACGGCCGTGGAGCCAAGGGTGCGACCGTCGCGCTGCCGTACGACGCTGTAGGAGTCGTCGGTCAGGGGCTGGACCAGGCTCCAGGCCGTGCCCCGCTCGTCGACGGCGAGGCGGACGGCGTCGTCCGGCGCTCCGGCCGGGGGCGCCGCGGTATGCGTGGCGGGGCGGTAGATGAGGGTCGGCTCCAGATCGGCGAGCAGGACGTCGCCGGGGCGGGTGCGCAACGGGGTCTCCGCGAGGATGACCTCGTGGCGCTTGCCGCGTACGTCGAGGGCGTACGTTCCCTCGGCCCCCTCCCCCGGCGGCACCCGCACGAATCCACCGGGCACCCCCTTGAACGCGGCCGGCGTCGCCTCCGCGTCCGTGTGTTCCGCGTGCTCGGCGACCGTACGGCCGACGGGGCCGACGATGCGCCAGGCGGTGGCGGCCGGCCCCTCGTCGTCCTCGACGTTCTCGGCGTCGTACGTCAGGAGCAGCGAGCCGTCGTCCGCGCGGGCCACACCGGAGGGCGCGCCGGCCGCCTCGATGACGTCCGCGGGACGCGGGTGAGGGTCCTCGATGACGCGCTTGTACGTCGCCTCGCGGTCACCGGAGCCTCCGTCGTCGAAGCCGCCCGGGCCGCAGGCCGTCAGCGCCAGCGCGGCCGCACTCGCCGCGGTCGCGAGCCCGACGGTCCGCCTCCTGCATCTCCTCAGCCACGCCGCCATTGCCACATCCTCACACGAGGAGACGGCGGCCTCGGCCGGCGACCGGGGAGTCCGCCCGTTGTCAGTGGCCGCCGGTAGCTTGACAAGACTGGCCGTACGAAATCCTGAGGAGGGCTGTCGATTCCGCGCCGGCCGTTCGACAGAAGGATGTCAGGCAACGACGACCACTTGGGAGGACAACCATCATGGCCCAGTACGCGATTCTCATCTACGCGAAGTCCGACGTCGACGAGACCGAGGTCGTTCCCGGAGCCCGGGAGGCCCATGACCGCCACTTCGAGGACATGGTGAACTCCGGCGCCCTGGTCGCGGCGTTCGCGCTGCGGCCCGCCGCCGACACCGCGACCTCGATCCGAGGCGATGCGGTCACGGACGGGCCGTTCGTCGACGCCAAGGAGGTCATCGCCGGTTTCGCCATCGTCGAAGCACCCGACCTGGACGCCGCTTTGAAGCTCGCTCGGGACAATCCCGCCGTCCAGCAGGGCGGTGGTGTCGAGGTGCGGCCCGTCGAGGGCGGTTTCCTCAGGGATCGGCCCGCAGGGGCATGACGCGATCGGCGGAGGTCGAAAGGGCGGTCGAGGGTGCGTACCGTCGCGGCTGGGCCTTGGTGCTCGCCGCGACCGCGCGCGTCGCCCGCGACCTGGACCTGGCCGAGGAGTGTGTGCAGGAGGCGTACGCCGCGGCCCTGACCGGCTGGACGCGCGACGGGATCCCGGACAACCCGGCGGCCTGGCTCACCACCGCGGCCAAGCGCCGCGCGATGGACGCGGTGCGGCGCGAGCGGACGTTCCGCTCGAAACTCCCGCTGTTGGTGGAACCCGAGGGGACGACGGAGCACGAGGTGGCGATCGACGAACCGGCTGCCGTCGAACCGGAGGAGGTGGTGCCGGACGAGCGGTTGCGACTCGTCTTCATCTGCTGCCATCCGGCGTTGGCGCAGGAGGCACAGTTGGCGCTCACGCTACGGCTGGTGTGCGGGGTGACGACCGCCGACATCGCCCGGACGCTTCTGGTGTCGGAGACGACGATGGCCGCCCGGATGACCCGGGCGAAGAAGAAGATCTCGCTCGCGCGGATCCCCTACCGGCTGCCGGAAGCGGCTGAGCTGCCGGACCGGCTGCGCGCGGTGCTCGGCGTGATCCATCTGCTGTTCACCACCGGGCACACAGCGCCGTCCGGCGCCTCGCTGGTGCGTACGGACCTGGTGGACCAGTCTCTGCGGCTGGCCCGGATGCTGCGGGAACTGATGCCGGACGAGCCGGAGGTGCGCGGGCTGCTCGCCTTGCTGCTCGTCACCGACGCCCGGCGCGCGAGTCGGGTCGACGTCGAGGGACGCCTGCTGCGCTTGCGGGACCAGGACCGGTCGCTCTGGGACCGCTCGGCCATGGCCGAGGCGCACGACCTGATCGTGGACGGGCTGCGCGGCGGGCGACCCGGCCGCTATGTCCTACAGGCGGCGATCGCCTCGCTCTACGCCGAGGCGCCGTCCTACGACCGGACGGACTGGCCCCAGATCGTGACCCTGTACGACGAGTTGCTGTCGGTGTGGCCCTCGCCGGTGGTGGCGTTGAACCGCACGGTGGCGGTGTCGATGGTCTCCGGTCCTGCGCGGGCGCTTGCGGAGGTCGCGGAGTTGGAGAAGGACGGCCGCCTCGCGAGATACCAGTACCTACCGGCGGTCAAGGCGGATCTGCTGCGGCGGCTGGGGTGCTCGCAGGAGGCCTCGATCGCCTACCGCCAGGCGCTGGAGTTGACCAGGAACGACGCCGAGCGCGAGTTCCTCACCGAACGCCTCACCGGTCGGCATCGGGCGTGAGCGCCAGGGACTTCGGCGGCCTCGAAGTGGTCCTCGGCCGAGGCCAGGGCGGAGGTGGCGGCCGCGGCGACCAGGACTCCGGGGGCGAGCGAACGGCCGGCACCTATCCTCGGCGGATGGTTTCTGTGCGGCATACGAAGGTGATCACACGCCACCGCGACGGACGGATCCGTGCCTACGTGGTGGACTCCGGTGTTTTCGGGGTGCTGGAGCCGGCCGCGGTGTTCCGGCCGCGGCCCGGGGACGAGGTCGTGGACTCGGTGGTCCGGCCCGATCTGGAGCGAGTCGTGTACACGACGTTGAACAGCGTCGTCTGCCTCACGCGCGCCGGTGACCTGGTGTGGACATCGGACTTCGAGCCGCACTCCGACCGGCCTCACGGCCACCGGCCCGGCTGTGCGTTGTCCGCGGACGGCCGGACCGTATGGGTCTACCGGCCGGACGCGATGGCGGGACGCGGGGGCGCGGACCAGTGGGTCGTGCACGACGCCGACAGCGGGGCTGTCCTCGCCCGCCGGAAGCTGGAGACGGTCGGGCACGGTGCCGGCCACCACACGCACCCCGTGGACGGCAGCATCTACCTCGACATCGGTGAGGGCCAGGACGGCTCCGTCATTCTCAGGGGAACGGCCGGAGCCGACGGCGAGGTGGAGTTCATGACGTACCCGTGGTCGGACCGCTGCCTGATCGACCTGGCGCCGGACGGGCAGCAGTTCATGACCGTCGACCACGGGACGGCGGATGTCTCCTTCCACCGCCACCCCGGCGGGGAGGTGCTCTTCACGCTCCCCGTCGAGGCCTTCGGGTACGACCCGGAGGAGACGTTCATGGAATGGAACGGCGGCTATCTGACCTCGGACCTGGCCGTTGTCACTCTGGGCGGTGAGGGCGAGGAAGGGGAGGAGGAGTGGTTCCGTCACCACCTGATCGACCTGCGCACGGGCACGCCCAGCGGCGAGTTCGCCGTCGAGGTGACCCACCCGTACGAACTGGATCCCCTGGGCGACGGCTCCTGGCTCACCGACGGCCCCGACGGCGGACCCGTCCGCTGGTCGCGCGCTCCTCTGCCGTCCTCAGGCCCCCAGCCGGAGAGTTGACGGGCGGTCATCGGCCTGGATGGGGATGGGTGGCCCTCGCGAGTTCGGCGGGTTCGGTGATCCGCCCGGTCATTCTCCGGTTTCGGGTTCGGCCGAGCCGATGTCCGAGCGATCTGGACGGACCGAGGCGAAGGCTGTGGCGAGTTGGTCGAGGAGGGCTGCCGCGCAGGGGTGGGGGTGGTGACGTGGTGTGATCGTGTAGATGTCACGGGTCGGGGGATCGACGAGAGTCACGGTGGTGACGTCGGTCCGCAGCGCGTGCGACAGCACGCCGGGTATCAGCGCGATGGCATGACCGGTCGCGACCAGGGCCAGCTTGCCGGGCAGATCGGCCGCGTCGAGGTCGATACGGGCGTGCACCCCGGCGCGGGCGGCGTGTTGGCGCAGGAGTGCCGCCGAGCCGTCGTTGTCCTCGGCCCAGGTCTCGTCGGCCAGCGTCCGGATGTGCACCGGGCCGCGCCCCGCCTGCGGATGGCCGACGGGCAGGAGGACGACCATGTCGTCCACCCCGAGGAACCGCCGTTCGACCCGGGGGTCATGGGGCAGCCCTGGCGGTGCGTCGGTGACGACCGCGATGTCGAGATCGCCGGCGACCACGCGGTGGTGGAGTTGCGCGCTCAGGCCCGGCAGCAGGCTCCACCGGATGGATCCGGTTCGCTCCAGCAGGCCCCGGATCGCCTCGGGGACGATCCCTGCGGCAAGAGAGGGCGTGGCTCCGACGGCCAACGGCCGGTCGAACGCCCCGTCATGAGCGTCTCGTACGGCGCGAACGGCGCGGTCGGCCTCGTTGAGCGTGGCCAGGGCGTGGCGCCGGAACACCTCGCCGGCGGGCGTGGGACGCACACCGCGCGCATGGCGCTCCATCAGAGGCACGCCGAGCTGCCGCTCCAGGCCGGCGATCTGCCGGGAGACGGCTGACTGCGTGTGGTTCAGTTCGGCGGCCGCCGCCGACAGTGATCCGAGTCGGCACACCGTCACGAAGGTCCGCCACACCGTCAGTTCCATGGCGCCAGTATGGCGGCAGATATGCGCGTCACGCAGAGATGCTCTGCGATATCTGCGCTTGTCGCAGACTTCACGGTGCATCACGCTGGCGGACATGACCACACCGCACACGATCGCCGTCCTCGGCCTGGGGCGCATGGGCCGCGCGCTCGCGACGCGCCTCGCCGCCCAGAACCGGGACGTCGTCGGCTGGACACGCTCCGGGCGCGCATCAGGCGCCGTCAGGACGACCAGCGATCCCGGCGAGGCCGTCGCGAAGGCCGACCTCGTACTCCTGGCGTTGTTCGACGGCCCGGCCTGCCGGCAGGTCCTCGACGACATCCGCGGCGCGCTGCGAGCGGACGCGATCGTGGTGAACACCAGCACCGTCTCCCCCGCTGAAGCGTCGGCGCTGGCCCGGCGACTCGGCCCGTCCTACGTCCACGCGCCCCTGCTCGGCTCTGTCCCGGCTGCCGCCACCGGCGCCCTGCAGATTCTCGCCGCCGCCCGCCAGGACGCACTCGACCGAGTCCGGCCGGTGCTGGAAACCCTCGGCACCGTGCGACCCGTCGACGACGCCTCCACCGCCGCTGCGCTCAAGCTGGTCGCCAACAGCAGCCTCGCCGGCGCCGTCCTCAGCCTGCGCGACTCGCTGCGGCAGGCCGACGCCCTCGGCCTGCCGCGTGCCCAGGTGCTGGACGTCCTCGAACTCGGCCGGCTCGGCGGGCTCGTGGCCCACAAGCGAACCTTCCTCACCGGCCGACCGGTCGCGGCCACGGCCGAATTCACGATCGGTGCGCTGGCCAAGGACATGGCTCTGCTGGCCGCCGCATCCGACACTCCCCTGGGCAGCGCGGCCAGGCTGGCCGACACGCCTGCCGGCCCCGAGGCCGACATCGCCCTTGCCGCCACGGTCCCCGCGGTGGAGGACGCCGTACTCGAACCGCTCCGCGCCTACATCCGCGGACACGCCACCGGCGACCCCGGTCACTTCCGCGACGCGTTCCTGCCCACCGCCCACGTCGAAGGGATCCGGGACGGCGCGTTCGTCTCGTGGCCCCTGGACGAGTACTGTGCCCTCTTCTCCGGCAGGCCGGCCCCGGATGAACCGATCCGCTCCCGCCGTATCGACACCGTCGACGTCCACGGCACCGTCGCGACCGCCACCATGACGCTCGCGCACGGCGCGGACCATTTCACCGACACGTTCCTCCTGGTCCGGGTCGGCGACAGCTGGCGCATCGCCAACAAGGCCTATCACCGACACTCCTGAGACCGTGGGAGCCCATCCTTGTGATCCCTTTCGTGGTCACGCGTCTTGGGTGGCTGGCAGAACGGTGGTCTTCGCGCGAGGACGGGTATGTGCCGGCACGCCGAGGCCGCAGCGTGCCAGGCTCTGCCCATGAGTCCCCAGACCGATGGCGTGTCCAGCACCTCCTGGCTCGGCGCCCCGATCGATGCCCGCCCCCTGTTCGGGCCCGAACTGGCCTCGCTCCTGGACCTGTTGCGTGCGCTGCGGCCCGCTGACTGGCAGGCGACCGCGGTCCCGGGCTGGAGCGTGCAGGACCTCGCCACCCACATCCTCGGCGACTTCCATGGCCGCCTCGGCTGGAGCACCGACGGATTCCGGCCCGCCTTCGCACCTGGCGAGACCCTGGAGTCGTTCATCCACCGCGTCAACCAGGAGTGGATCGACCTCCACACCGGCCACAGCCCGGCCATGCTCATCGACGCCATCGAGACGGCGGGCGCCCAGGTCGGCCGACAGTTCGCGGTCACCGACCTGGGTACGGCGGGACTGGGAGTGTCCTGGGCTGGAGCGGACCCGGCACCCGCATGGCTGGACATCGCACGGGAGTTCACCGAGTACTGGACGCACCGCCAGCAGATCCGCCACGCCACCGGCCGCGCCACGGATCCGGGGCAACGGGCCCTGGCGACCGTCCTGGACGCCTTCATGCGGGCCCTGCCTCACACGCTGCGCGGCACGTCCGCGGCCATCGGGACGCAGGTCCGGATGGTCATCACCGGTCCGGCCGGCGGCACCTGGACCGTGACAGCGGTCGAAGGCCGATGGTCACTGGCCGCAGCGCCCGGCGGACAGCCCAGGGCATCGGTGACACTGGACTCGGAGACCGCTTGGCGCTTGTGCACACGTGGCATCGAGCCCAGCACGGCCCTCGCACACGCCCGCGTCCTTGGAGAACGTCGGCTCGCCGAAGCCGTCTGCCAGATCGTGTCCATCGTCCACTGAGGATGCCGAGTTGCCTGCCTGAGCTTGTCTTTCAACCTCAAGCTGGAGCGTTGTCACCGAAGAGTGACGGCCCGTGGTTCGTGCCCGAAGTTCGACCAGCCGTGATGTGGTGGTCAGAGCGACGACGGAATATCGCGCGGTACTCCCTCGGCCGCTGGCCCGTATGTCTGGCGAAGATGCCGCTGAACGCCCCAGGGTCGCCGTACCCGACGTCGGCGGCGATGCTCGCGACGGTCCTGTCGGTCGTCTCCAGCAGGTGTCTGGCTCGACGCACCCGGGCCGTCTGCAGGTACGCGAGTGGCGTCTGGCCGGCTTCGTCGCCGAAGCGGCGGAGCAAGGTTCTCGTGCTGACGTGGAACTCCTGGGCGAGAGTGGGCAGGTGATAGCGAGCACCGAGGTTCTGGTCGAGCCACCGCTTGACGCTGAGCGAGAACTCCCTGCCCACAGTGGGTATGAGCCCCGGGTCGACATAGGGAGCCTGCGTGGAACGCGCATCGTCGACAAGCGCGATACGCGCGGTGCTACGGGCCACGCGGGGGCCGTCGTGCTCGCGGATGAACTGCAGGGCGAAGTCGTACATGGCACTGAAGGCGGCTGTGGTCGTCACCCCCCGGTCGGTCACGACCAGGCTCTCCGGGCGGAGGCGCACGTCGGGGTACCGGCGGGCGAAGCGATCCGCGAACAACCAGGACGTGGTCGCTCGGCGCCTGTCGAGCAGCCCGGCTTCAGCGACCAGGAAGGCGCCCACGCAGATCGATACGACGGCGGTCCCCGAGGCCGCCTGCGATCGAATCGACGCTGTTTCCTGTCCCAGGTCTGCGAGTGTCGCGTCGAGATCGAGCGTGGGCGAAAGCTCGAATCCCGGCACGATCAGGACGTCCACCGGGCGAACCGCCGAGACATCGAGGACCGAGCCGCCGGCCGCGATCACACGGCGCCGGGGCGAGATGACCGACGCCTCGTAGGCCGGCTGAACCGACCCTTGCGCCGCGGCGACGTGAGTTGCCATCGCCAGGAGGTCGGGGACGCCGAACACCTCCGACGCGAAGCAGCCGGGGTAGGCCAGCACACCGACGCGCAGCGGACTCATACGGCCCCTCCGGCACCCTCGAACGGGTGGCGATATTACCGTGATACGTGGCGATGCCGCCGCTTCTCAGAAGGGCGGCCGCTCGTCATCATCTCGGTCATGACCATCATGCGAGGACAGAGCGACCCCTTGGACGACTTCTCACGGAGAGCCGTCGGCGTCGATGACGTCGTCAAGACCGTGTACGTCGCCGGGTCGGGACCGGCAGTCGTCCTCATGCCCGAGATGCCGGGTATCAGCCCCGACGTCGCGCGGTTCGCGCGGTGGGTGCGCGATGCCGGCTTCTCCGTGTACCTGCCCTCTCTTTTCGGCGTCGACGGTGCCCATCCGCTCGCAGAGGCACGCGAGACTGTCGTTCGACGCGCCTGCGTCAGCGCCGAGTTCCGAGCCTTCGCCGGTGGCGGCACCAGCCCCGTCGTCGCATGGCTGCGCGGCCTCGCCCGCCTGGCGCACGCCGAACGTGGCGGGCCCGGCGTCGGCGCCGTCGGTCTGTGCTTTACCGGCAACTTCGCCTTGACCATGGCGCTCGAACCGGCTGTCATCGCACCAGTGGTCAACCATCCGTCGCTTCCGCTCGACGATCCCGGCGGTCTGGAGATCAGCGACGAAGACGCTGCTGCCGTGGCTGAACGCGTAGCGCGAGAGGGATTGAAGGTTCTCGCGTACCGCTTCGACAACGACAGGTGGTGCACCGGTCAGCGGTTCGCGGCTTACCGAGCGCTGCTCGGGGACGCATTCGACGGCCGTGTACTCAAAGCCGAGACGGCGAACCCCAACCCCCCGCCCTTCTTCCGTGACGTCGTCGGTTGCGCCCACAGCGTCGTCACGGCACACCTCGTCGACCAGGACGGCCACCCCACCATGCAGGCCCGGGACGAGATCATCGCCTTCCTGGCCGAGCGGCTCGGGACGTGGGCCGAATGACGGTCGGCACGGTCTCGTTGCCGTCGTTGGCTGCTCTCACCGCTGCGGCTGCGCCGGGGCTCCTCTTGAAGATCAGCCCGGTCGCGACGGCTGAGCCGCTGAGCACCAGCAGCATCGGCAGGATCCATGCGCGCATCATGGTGACGCAGGCTATCGATGAGTCGAATTGCTTCTCGAACCGGGTTGTTCACCTCAGTACAACTGGGCTGATTCGCCCGGGATTTCACACGGCCTGCGATCACTCCAAGATCAGCGCAAGGCTATGGGGGCCGGGATACACTGCTCCGCTCCCCCCTGACTGGAGGTCACCTAAGTGTTCCCCGCACGGGTACTTGCCGGTGTCCCGTTGGCTCTGGTGATGCTCGCGCTGTCGGGCTGCTCTTCCCTCTGGTCCTGCACCGACACGACTGCGGAGCGCGGTGAGGCTGCTGTCAGGGTCCAGGTCGTCGACACGTCCGGGCGGCCTCAGGGCGTCACCGCCGAGGTCGTCGACTGGCGTCTCGAGCCCCACCCGCAGGTGCCCGCCGAAGGCGACCGGATCCACTTCCACTACCGCTTCGACGGCACCGACGAGGTGTCCGGCCCCGCAGTGGACGCCTGTGCGGTCGACAAGGAGCGCGTGGCGTTGGGGTGTCAGACGGTCTATTCGTCGCAGGCGTTCGGGCCGGACGGTGACCTGACGGGCGACGACTGGCTCGCCGTCGAGCACCCTGAGCAGGTTGCCGGAGTGCTGTTGATCCCCAATGACCAGTCCTACGACGGACGAACGTGCGAGCAGGACGTCAAGGACGGTGGCGGGCCGCATCCTCCGGAACCAGCCGCCGTAGGGGACCAGCTGTAAGCCGTCACTCGGTTGGTGAGCGGAATCCCGCGCCCATGAACGCCCGTTGGCTCACGACGACGATCCTGCCGTGAGCCAACCGCGTGCCCGCACAGTCCACGGCAACGGGTCGGCGCCTGTCAGCGCTCGGCCACGAAGAAGTGCGCGGCGGTCTGCGTCGGGAGTTCTGCGGCCTCCCCTCTGCTGCCGACCGTCACGCCTCCGGGGACCGACGTCACGCGCACGACCGCGCCGGGACGTACCCCGGCGTGCCGCAGGGTGAGCATCAGGTGGGGGTCGTTCTGGAGGGGCTCTCCGATGCGCCGTACGACCACGCTCGCGCCGTACGGTCCGGGCTTCAGGTCGTTGAGACTGACCGTGTTCTCGGCGGGGAACGGATCCATGGTGCTCCTCTCCCCGAGTTCCTCCAGGCCCGGGATCGGGTTGCCGTAGGGCGACATGGTCGGGTGGCGCAGCAGCTTGAGGAGGCGCCGTTCGACGGCCTCGCTCATCACGTGTTCCCAGCGGCACGCTTCGGCGTGGGCCTGCTCCCATTCCAGCCCGATCACGTCGACGAGCAGGCATTCCGCGAGCCGATGCCTGCGCATCACGCGCGTGGCGATCCGCAGGCCTGCCTCGGTCAGCTCCAGGTGCCGGTCGTCGGCGATGTGCAGCAGGCCGTCGCGCTCGATGCGGGCGGTGGTCTGGCTGACGGTGGGGCCGCTCTGGTTCAGGCGCTCGGCGATGCGGGCGCGCAGGGGGATCACTCCTTCCTCCTCGAGTTCCAGGATGGTGCGGAGATACACCTCGGTGGTGTCGATGAGTCGGGACATGGTGTTCGTCAGGCGGGGGTCTCGGCGGTGGCGGTCAGGACCGCGCGGCCGAGGATGTGGCCGGCCATGGTGAAGCCGAGGACGGCAGGGGTGGCGTCGGCCGCGACGCCCATGGACTCGACGCCGAGGGCGTGCACCACGACGAAGTAGCGGTGCGGGCCGTGTCCGGCCGGCGGGGTGGCGCCGACGAAGCGGGCTGCGCGGGCGTCGTTGGGCAGCTGGAAGGCGCCTTCGGGCAGGCCCGAGCCGGTGTCGTCGCCGGCCCCCGCCGGTAGTTCGGTGACGGCGGCGGGGATGTCGGCGACCGCCCAGTGCCAGAACCCGGACCCGGTGGGGGCGTCGGGGTCGTAGACGGTGACGGCGTAGCTCCTGGTGCCTTTCGGGGCGCCGCTCCATGACAGCTGCGGGGAGACGTCCTTCCCACCGGGGACGCCGAAGATGCCGGAGAACTGCTCGGGCGAGAAGGCGGCGCCGTCGGTGACGGTGGTGCTGGTGACGGTGAAGACGGCCGCCTCGGGGAGGCGGGCGAAGGGGTCGTTGGCGCTCACTGCGTCGTTCCTTTCAGGCATGGCTGCGGGGTGGTGGCGATGCGGCCGGCGAAGGACCGCACGGTCGCGGACAGGCGCCGCGAGCGCCCTTCCACCGCGATACATCGACGATAACAGAGATAATCGATTATTCGCTGGATCGTCTATGCTGGCGACATGACCCAGACGGCTCCCACCTCGGCCTCGCCGGGGAAGCAGATGCTTTCCGAGCAGATCTACGCGCACCTGCGGGACGCGATCATGCGCGGCACTTACGCCCCCGGTGACGCCCTCAAACCGCAGGACCTCGCCAGGGAACAGGGCGTGAGCCTGGCCGTCGTGCGCGAGGCGCTCGTGCGGGTGGTCGGCGAGGGCCTCGCCGACCGGCTGCCCAACCGCGGCTTCGCCGTCCCGGCCTTCTCCGACCGCCGCTGGCAGGAGATCGCGGAGGCCCGCCGGACGATCGAACCGGTCGTGCTGCGCATGTCCGTCGAGCGCGGCGACGTCGAATGGGAGGCCCGCGTACGAGCCGCCCACCACCGTCTGGCCCGCACCCCGGCGTACGTGCCGGAGGAGGGCGAGCACTACAGCGGCACTTGGTCCGAAGCGCACCGGGTGTTCCACCGCACCCTGTTGGAGGGATGCGGCAACCCCGTCCTGCTGGCGACGTTCGACCGGATGTGGACCGCGAGCGAGCTGGCCCGCCGCTGGTCGGCGCAACGCGTCCCCGACCGGGACCACGTCGGCGAGCACCGTCAGCTGGAGGAAGCGGCGCTGGCCCGCGACGCCGACACCGCGGCCGAGGTACTGACCCGGCACCTCACCATGACCGCGGCCGGACTGACCGACTGCACCCACCACGAAGCGACGAGAGAATCCTGATGCGCGTGCGCGGCATCCCGGTGAACGCCGCATGCCGCGCACGCGACGACACAGGCGTAGGGCAGGAGTTCGTCGAGAGTGCCATGGCCCAGCCCAGGTCGTCGAGACTGTTCGCTGCCACTGATGCTGACGATGCGCCGATGTCCGTCCGCTTCGTCCTCGTGTCTCTCCAAGGTGCGCTTGCGGCTCAGCTCGCCGACCATGGGGCTCACGGTCGTCGGTGCGACTTCCAGCCGGCCGGCCCGGAGGCGTTCATCAACGCGGTCAGCTGGACTTCTTGGCGAGTTCGGCGAGGAACTGCGGCACTCGGCCGGCACCGAAGTCGTAGAACCGTGCCCACTGCGGCTCGACCGCGATACGCGCCATCTGGTCGTACATGGCCCGGCAGTTCCGCTCGAACTCGGCCGCGTACTCGGCGTCGAAGTTCTTCCGCGCGGCCGCGAGGTACTCCGGAACCACCCCGTCGACGATGGTCAGGTGCACGACGCCGCGCACCGACAGTGTCTTGGCCGAGCCGGGGCTGTCGCCGGCGTCGATGGTCAGGGCGACCTCGGGGCGGACGGACAGCGCTCGTACCTTGGGCGCCGTGGCCGCGGTGGACATGACGATCTCGTCGCCGGTCCAGAAGATCCCGATCGGGATGACACGCGGCCGCCCGTCGAGCCCGTTGTAGGCCAGCCGCGCCATCGACGCCTGGCTCAACAGCTCGTGGGCGTCGGCCAGCTCCTGTGCGATCTGCTTGGCGTCCATGACTCGTCGTCCTCCGCTGTCGCGCGGCCGCCCGTGGCCGCTGTGTCCCTGGGACGGAGACGCCGCCACGTTCTCGACATTCGCGGCCGAATCACCGTCCACTCGCCCACGGTAACCGTGCCGCGCTCGCCGGCTTGTACACCTCCTCGGTCCCGTGGCCGGCAAGCACCGGACACTGAGACCCCGCTCACGCGCGGCCCGGACGCGGTATGAGGCAGACGGCCGACCGCCTGGAGGAGGCCGGCGCCCCCGGTCAGGGCCTGCACCCCTTCCGGGCCTGCTCCCCTTCCGGGCCCGGACCCCGTCGAGGACACCAAGGACGAGCACCGGCACGCACCGGCTCCCGGCACTGTTCGTGAGGCACGAAAGGACCCGCGCACGATGCCCGGAGGCAGCTCACCCGAGCTCATTCACGAGAAGCCAGAAAAAAATCGGGCGACGATGTCGAGAACCCGTGGCCGGCTCCGTCCCCGCACTGAAAGCGACCACAATGGGCCGCACCAGTACCGAGGAGAACCACCATGGCAAAGTACCTGCTGCTGAAGCACTACCGCGGCGCCCCGGCCGCGGTCAACGACGTGCCGATGGAGAAGTGGACGCCGGAGGAGATCTCGGCCCACGTGCAGTACATGCGAGACTTCGCCACTCGGCTCGAAGGGACCGGCGAGTTCGTCGACGGCCAGGCGCTCGCCCCCGGCGGCACGTTCGTCCGGTACGACGGCGAGGGTCGCCCGCCGGTCACCGACGGCCCGTTCGCCGAGACCAAGGACCTCATCGCCGGGTGGATGGTGATCGACGTCGACACCTACGAGCGCGCCGTCGAACTCGCCGGAGAGCTGTCGGCCGCCCCGGGGGCAGGCGGGGAACCGATCCACGAGTGGCTGGAGCTGCGCCCGTTCCTGACCGAGCCGCCCACCGTCACGGAGTGACCCTGCCCATGGACGAGGCGCTGCTGCGCAGCCTCACCCCCGGTGTGCTCGCGATCCTCGTCCGCCGCGGAGCCGACTTCGCGGCGGCCGAGGACGCCGTGCAGGACGCCCTGCTCCAGGCGGTCCGCGTCTGGCCGGCCGACCCTCCGCGGGATGCGAAGGGCTGGCTGGTCACCGTGGCCTGGCACCGGTTCCTCGACGCGACCCGGGCGGACACCGCCCGCCGCCGCCGTGAGGACCTCGTCGACGAGGAACGGGCACCCGGGCCCGCGCCGTCGGTGGACGACACGCTCCAGCTCTACTTCCTGTGCGCCCACCCCTCGCTGACCCCGGCGTCCGCCGTCGCGCTCACCCTGCGCGCCGTCGGCGGGCTCACCACCCGCCAGATCGCCCAGGCCTACCTGGTGCCCGAGGCGACCATGGCGCAGCGCATCAGCCGGGCCAAGCGCACCGTCTCCGACGTGCGCTTCGACCAGCCCGGCGATGTCGCCACCGTGCTGCGCGTCCTCTACCTGGTCTTCAACGAGGGCTACTCCGGCGACATCGACCTCGCCGCCGAGGCCATCCGGCTCACCCGGCAGCTCGCGGCCGCCGTCGACCACCCCGAGGCGGCGGGGCTGCTCGCCCTGATGCTGCTCCACCACGCCCGGCGCGCCGCCCGGACCGCGCCCGACGGCAGCCTGGTGCCGCTCGCCGAGCAGGACCGCGGCCGGTGGGACACCGTGACGATCGCCGAGGGCGTACGGATCCTCCAGGCGGCCCTCGCCCGCGACCGGCTGGGCGAGTTCCAGGCCCAGGCCGCCATCGCGGCACTCCACGCCGACGCGCCCACCGCCGAGGAGACCGACTGGGTGCAGATCCTGGAGTGGTACGACGAGCTCACGCGTCTGACCGACAGCCCGGTCGTCCGGCTCAACCGCGCGGTCGCCGTCGGGGAGGCGGACGGACCGCGCGCCGGCCTGGCGGCGCTCGCGGTGCTGGACCCCTCGCTGCCCCGCCACACCGCGGTGGCGGCGTACCTCCACGAGCGCGACGGCGACCTGGCCACGGCGGCACGGCTGTACGCCGAGGCGGCCCACAAGGCACCCAACCTCCCCGAGCGCGACCACCTGATGCGCCAGGCCGCCCGGCTCAACGCCCGCCGGCATCGCTGAAGGGTCGCGCCCGGTTTCTCCCCGCGATATCAGGCGCGCCCGCACGGTCACGTCACGGTGGGTTCGGGATCGTGGCGGGTACGAGTGTGCCGCGCCGGCCGTGCCGAGACCGCTGCCGCCTCCCGATGCCGGTGCCGGTGCCGGGAGGCGGTGCCGATACAGGTCGGGCGCGGTGCCGATGCCGGTACAGGTCGCGGGCTGTGCAAGTCGGCAGATCCGCATGCTCGACGGCGTGCCATGACCGTCGAGGAGACAACGCGGGCACAGCGGGCTCCAGAACACCGTGAGCTGGGGTCCGCATACCGACGGCGACGGCCGCCCGCTCACCGCCGCTCGCTGTCGAGTGCCGTCGACGCTACGGAAACGGTGTGCGCATGCGAGGCCGCCGCCGACCCGTACGCCCCGGGTCCGACCCGGCGGCGGCGGGCACGGACCGCCAGGGCGGACAGGAGCATGCCCGCCCCGGACGCCACCGCGAGCAGCAGGCATGCGGCGGACAGGCCCGCCGCCAGCGCGTCCGCCGTTCCGTCCCCTTCCGAGCGCCGCGACTCCCCCACCGTCGCGTTCACCGTCGCCACGGCCGCCGTGAACGCGGCCGCACCGATGTATCGCGCCATGTTCGAGATGCCCGACGCCGCTCCGACGTCGTCGGCGGAGACCGCCGAGGTGGACGCCGAACTCGCCGGACCGTTGACGAGTCCCAGGCCGGCGGCCAGGAGCACGAGCGGGAGGACGAACGCCGCGTACCGCCAGTCGCCCTGGACGAACACCAGCAGCACGCAACCGGCCGTCGCCGCCGCGAAGCCGGCGGCGATCACGGGTCCGATGCCCAGGCGCTGGACCATCCGGGGCACGAGCGGTGTGACCGCGATCAGGCCCACCGTCGCGGGCAGCGTGGCCAGGCCCGCCTCGAACGGGCTCAGGGCGAGCGTGGCGGGGTTCTGGAAGTAGAGGCTGACCAGATACATCAGACCGTTGATCACACCCGCGCTCAGCAGGATCCCGACCGTCGCTCCGATCAGCACGCGATCCTTCAGCAGCCGCAGGTCCACCAGGGGCGCCGCGACCCGCCGCTCCACCACGACGAACGCCACGCCCGCCACCAACGCCACCGCGAAGCAGCCCAGCACCCCGGCCGACACCCAACCCCACTGCGCCCCCTCGCTCAGCGCGAGCAGCGCCGGGGCGAGCACGGCGGCGATCAGCAGGGTCCCCGCGAAGTCGATCGAGCGACTGCGTTCGGGATCGCGGGATTCGGCGACGCCCCTCAAGGTGACCGGGACACAGGCCAGCGCGATCGCCGCGTCGATCCAGAACAGGCCCTGCCATCCCGTGCCGTCCACCAGCACACCGCCGACCAGCGGCCCGGCCGCGGCGCCGACGGCCGACGCACCGCCCCACAGCGTCACCGCCCGTACCTGCCCGGCCCCCGACGTGGAAACGGACAGGAGGCTCATTCCGCACGCCAGGATCGTCGCCCCCGCAGCCCCCTGGATCGCCCGGCCCGCGATCACACCCGCTCCGCTGCCGGACAGGGCGATCAGCACGCACGAGACGATGAACAGCGCCAGGCCGCCCAGGAAGACCAGCCGCCGTCCGAACACGTCGCCCAGGGCCCCGGAGGTGACGATCACCGCCGCGCCCACCAGCGAATACCCGGTGACGGCCCACTGAAGAGTGTCCAACGACGTGCCGGTGTCCTCGCTGATCGCCGGAAGCAGGATGCTCACCGCCGAGGTGTTCGCGTTGACCACCAGGGTCGAGACACAGGTCGCGATCAGCACAGCCATCGGCGCCGACCGGCCGGCGTCTGCGGGTACCGCGTCACCTGTCCGGACATCCACACAGGCAGGTTCACACGCACCGCACCACCCCGCAGCCCCACGACGGCAACCGGGTGGGCGACCACGGCGACCCCGGCGACCTCGTGCCGCACAGCCCCGTCATCGCCCTACGCCCGACTCCCGAACTCCCGACTCCCGACTCCCTGCTCCCTGCTCCCTGCTCCCTGCTCCCTGCTCCCTGCTCCCTGCTCCCTGCTCCCTGCGACCGATCGCCTCAACGCCCAGTGGCGCATCGCCCGGCCGAACACGACGGTGACGCCACCCCTCGGCGGACCATGTTCCACGAAGCCTTGACAACGATGTCGGACGAGTGATCTAGTCCGCCACGGCTCCCCCCGCCCCACCGTCAACCGAGCCTGCGCGACTGGGCTGTTGCAGGAGATTCGACGACATGCAGGTGCCACCCGAAGCGCATCGCAGGCACGGAACAAGGAGACCCATGAAACGCCTCGTCACAGGCGGTCTCACCCTCGCCATGGTCGGCACGCTGGTCGGCGCCCTTCCGGCCGCGGCAGAGACGACACCGGCCAAGGTGACCGACCCCGTCAGCTACGTCGACCCGCTGATCGGCTCGTCCGGGGGTGGCAACACCTACCCCGGAGCCGTCCGCCCCTTCGGCATGATCTCGTGGAGTCCGACGAACACCGCCGGCGACCAGACCAACGCCGCCAGCGCCAACGGCTACTCGTACAACACCACGCGCGTCCGCGGTTTCGGACTCACCCACGTCAACGGCGCGGGCTGTCACCCCGGCGCCGCCGGCGACATCCCGATCATGCCCTTCGTCGGCGCCGTGACGTCCTCCCCCACCGCCGACGTCAAGGACGAGATCTACGCCGCCGGCTTCAGCCACGACAACGAGAAGGCCGAGCCGGGCCGGTACGCCGTGAAGCTCGACTCGGGAGCCGCGGCGGACCTCTCGGTCACCACCCGGGCGGGCGTGGGCGACTTCACCTTCCCCAAGGGCTCCGACGCCAACCTGCTGTTCCGCGTATCCAACTCGCTCAACGGCAGCGAGGACGCGGAGATCCACATCGACCCCGCCCACCGCACGGTGACGGGTTCCGTGCTCACCGGCGCGTTCTGCGGTCGCCGCGCCAACGGCGGCACGAACAACCGCAAGAGCTACTACCGGCTGCACTTCGTGGCCGCCTTCGACCGGGCCTTCGACGGCAACGGCACCTGGGTCAACAGCGATCTGCGGCCCGGAAGCACCTCCGCCGAGGGCGGCGAGGGCTACGCCACCGGAGCCGACCGCGCCGGCCGGGGATCCGGCGGCTACGTCAGCTTCGACACCTCCTCGGACGCCGACGTGCGTATGAAGGTCGGCATCTCCTACACCAGCCTCGACGCCGCGCGGGAGAACCTCGCCCGCGAGGTGAGCAAGCGCGACGACGTCGACTCCGTCGCCGCGGACGCCCGTCGCGACTGGAACCGTGAGCTGCGCTCGATCGTGGTGTCCGGCGGCACCGACGACAACCGCACGGCCTTCTACACGGCGCTGTACCACGTGTTCCTCCAGCCCAACGTCACCAACGACGTGGGCGGCACCTACCCGGGCGCCGACCTGAAGGTCCACCGGCTCACACGCGGCCAGCGCGCCCAGTACGGGAACTTCTCCGGCTGGGACGAGTACCGTGCGCGCACCCAACTGCTCGCACTGCTCAAGCCGAAGGTCGCCGGCGACTTCGCCCAGTCGCTGTACAACCTCGCCGGGCAGAACGGCGGCGTGTGGGACCGCTGGGTGCACGTCAACGGTCCCACCCATGTGATGACGGGTGACCCGTCGGCCCCCGTCCTGGCGGGCTTCCACGCCCTCGGTGTCCGCAACTTCGACGTACGCGGCGCCTTCGACTCCCTCGTGCACCAGGCCACCGTCCCGCACCCCGACGGACTGTCGGACAAGGGCTGCCCCGGGCAGTGCGAGGGGCAGCGCCCGAACCTCGCCGAATACCTGCGGCTGGGGTATGCGCCCCAGGACGTCTGCCACTGCTGGGGCGGCGCGGCGGAGACCCTCGAGGACTCCACCGCCGACTTCGCCCTCGCGGACTGGGCGAAGCGGCTCGGCCGTACTTCGGAGTACAAGTCCCTCATCCCCCGGGCAAGTTGGTGGCGCAACACGTTCAACCCGTCGGCCGGCGCCGAGGGCGGGTACCAGCAGGCACGCAAGGCCGACGGTACCTGGCAGTGGCCGTTCTCACCGACCTCGGACACCGGGTTCGCCCAGGGGTCGAGCGCCACGTACACCTGGATGGTCCAGCACGACGTCTCCGGCCTGGCCGAGGCGATGGGCGGCAAGGAGCGGGCGGCCGAGCGGCTGGAGGCGTTCTTCCACCGCGCGGACGGCTCCTGGGCGACCGGCGGTGACGCGTTCCGCTACGACCCGACGAACGAGCCCGGCATCCACACCCCGTGGCTCTTCAACGCCCTCGGCAAACCGTGGAAGACGCAGGAGACGGTCCGGGCGATGGCCTCGCTGGTCTACGGAACGGGCCCGGGCGGCCTTCCGGGCAACGACGACCTCGGCACCATGTCGGCCTGGTACGTCTTCGCCTCGCTGGGCATGTACCCGCAGACCCCGAGCCGTGCCGAGATGCTGTTGTCGAGCCCGGTGTTCCCGAAGGCGAAGATCAAGCGGGACGGCGGCGCCACCATCACCGTCACCGCTCCGCAGGCCTCCGCCGAGAACGTCTACGTGCGGAGCGTCCGGGTCGACGGCCGGCCGCAGACCCGGTCCTGGCTGTCCGAGTCGGTGCTCAACCACGGCGGCCGCGTCGAGGTGAACGTGGGACCGGCCCCCGACACCGCGTGGGGCACCGGCGAGGGGGACCTCCCCGTGGATCGCGTGCCCGCCGCGGAGACCCCCGTGCCCAACCTGCCCGGCCCCTGCACCAGGTCCGGCTCGTACTGCGCTCAGGACCTGAGCGGCCAGTACGACATCGACGGTGTGTCCACAGCGGACGCCAAGCAGCAGGGCAACCTGGACGGAAAGGGGTGGAGCTTCCCGGCGGAACAGCTGCCGGCCCCCGGAGTCACCACGATCGCCGGGCGGGACTACCGCATCCCCGCGACCTCGGGCACGGCCGGGAACTTCCTGAGCCTGCGCGGCCGGCGGACGTATCTGACCCCCGGCCGCTACTTTGCGCTCGACCTGCTCGTCACCGCCGTGAACGGCGACCAGCGGGCGGACGTCACCATCCGCTACACCGACGGCACCACGTCCACGGTGCCGCTCCCGGTCACCGACTGGGCGAGCGCCGCTCCCCGCTTCGGTGAGGAGCCGGCACTGTCGGCGACCACCCGCCACAACGTGAACGGAACCGCGGACGGACGGACCGTACGGATCTGGCACGTGGCCCTGACCACCGATCCACAACGCACGGTCGACTCGCTCACCAGCAACACCGTCGCCAACCTGAAGCTGTTCGCCCTCAGCGGGCGCACCGCCTGACCTGAGACGACCGTCAGGGAACCAGGGGGCTCGCACCGCGGCCCCCGCTCATCCACCACGGCTCCGCCGCTTCCGGGCCCGGGAGCGGCGGAGCACCGTCGGCGACGGTAATTGTGTGGACCGACCTGTCGGCGATCAAGTACCGTCTGCTCTCGGACCACGCCGCGAGACGAACGGAAGGAGGCGAGTGCCATGCAGTCCATCACCATCCAGCGCTCCCTCCCCGTCATGCCGGTGTGGCAGGTCTGATCCGACCGGGAGCGCTCCACGCAGTACGCACCCACGCAGGACGCATCCCGGAGGATTCCATGACCGATCCGGTCATCCGCGCGCTCGACGAGAGCGACGCCCACCTGTTCGACGCACACCCCGACCCGCTCAACGCCGCTGCCGCGCACCGGCGGACCCTGCACCGCCCCGACTGGAAGCGGGTGGCCCTGCGCGACGGCACCGTCGTCGCCCGCGGCGCATGGTGGGGCGGCCCCGACGACAAAGAGCCCGTCAACATCAACTGGTTCGACGTCACCGAGGGCGAGGAGGAGGCGGGGGCCGAACTCCTGCGCTCCGCCCCGTGGCAGGTCGAACTCGAGATCAACCTGCCCGGCGACTGGCGCGACCACCCCGACCTGGCCGCCGCCGCCGAGACGCGCTTCGCCGCCGCCCGGGCGGCCGGCTACGAACTCCTGGTGGAACGCTTCCTGTACCGCTGGACCCCGGACCTCGGACTGCCCGAGCGGCCCGGACGCCTTGTCTACAGCGCCGAACCCGACGACGCGGTCTTCTTCGACGCGCTGCGCCGCATCCACTCGGCCACCTTGGACGCCCATTCGCTGAAGGCTGTCGAGGAGGACGGCCTCGACCGGGCCGCGCAGGAGGAACTCGACTTCTTCCACTGGTGCCCGTCCCCACGGGAGTGGTGGCAGCTCGCGCGCACGCCGGAGGGTGACCTGGCCGGCATCCACATACCGGCGCACAATCCGTCCGGGCCGACCATCGGTTTCATCGGCGTCCTGCCGGAACACCGCGGCCGCGGCTACGCCTACGACCTGCTCGCGGAGTGCACCAACTTCCTGGTGGAGCACGGCGCCGAGGCCGTCACCGGAGCCACGGACCGGGGCAACTTCCCCATGGCCGCGAACTTCGCCAAGGCCGGCTTCCCCGTGGTGCGCGAGCGCATCAACTTCCACCCCGCCGCCCAGGCGTAACGGGACCGGGCAACGACCAGGCGGTCCGGCCCGACGCCGGGACCGGGCCGCCTGGCACGACGCTGCGCGGCCGGCGCGATCCGCGCCCAGGTCGGACCGGAGCGAATCCGGGCCGTCGGGACCGGTTCGGCCGCTGCGCGCCCGCGTCCTCATGCCGTGACGAGTTCGGGGTCGAGGTAGGGAGTCACGTTGCGCATGGCCCGCGCGACGTACTCCTCCTTCTCTCCCACCGGAGCGACGTAGTGCACCGCGCTCTCGGCTGCTTCGAGGCCTTCCAGCCGGGCGATGATCCAGGCTGCGAGGTAGTGCGACGAGAGGCATCCACCGGCGGTCGCGAGGTTGCCGCTCGCGTAGAAGGGCTGGTTCAGCACCTCGATCCCGGCCGCCACCACCCACGGCTTCGTGGTGAGGTCGGTGCACGCGGGGACGCCCTGAAGGAGGCCCAGCTTGGCGAGGACCAGGGCCCCGGAGCACTGCGCGGCCACGAGCTGCCGCGACGGGTCCAGCTGTCGCAGCCGGGCCATGATGGCGGGGTCCTCCACCACCTCTCGTGTCTGCATCCCGCTCCCGACGATGACGGCGTCCGCACGGCAGGCGTCTTCGAGATCGGACGTGGCTTCGATCACGACGCCGTTCATCGACCGGACCGAGCGCGTGGGGCTGCAGATCGACACGCGCCAGTCGGGCTTCTTGACGCGGTGGAGAACTCCGAGGGCGATGAGCGAGTCGAGCTCGTTGTATCCCTCGAAGGTGAGGATCGCGATGTGCATCGTTGCCCCTTTCGGCGGTGAGTCCCGAATGCTAGGCACCTGATGCATGACGGTCCAAAAATTGTCATGCATACAATGGCGCGTATGAGAGTTCCGCGCTACAAGGTCGTCCTGGACCGGCTTGCGCGCGAGATCCGCTCCGGTGTGTGGCCCCCGGGTGCGCGACTGCCCACCCATCGCGAGCTCGCCGCGCAGGAGGGCATCGCGTTGGTGACCGCTTCGCGGGTGTACGCCGAGCTGGAGGCGATGGGGCTCGTGAGCGGCGAGCAGGGCAGAGGCACGTATGTGCGCGACACCGCGCTGTTCGCCGGTCACGGGGTCGAGCAGGCGGCGATCGCCGACGACGTGGCCGATCTGAACTTCAACTACCCATCGGTTCCCGGTCAGGCCGAGTTGCTCCGTCGAGCACTGCGTGAGCTCTCCACCTCGGGCGACATCGCGGCACTGCTTCGCTACCAGCCCCACGGCGGTCGGGCACAGGACCGAGCCTCGGTGGCCCGCCACCTACGCCGGCGGGGGCTCGACATCGACGGGGAGCGGATCATGCTCGTCAACGGTGCACAGCACGGGCTCGCCGTCACGGTCATGGCCGCCCTGCGGGCAGGTGACGTGGTCGCCGTCGATGCCCTGACCTATCCCGGGTTCAAGGTCCTGGCGCAGTCCCTCGGGCTCGAACTGGCGCCGGTTCCCGGGAGCGAGCACGGGCCGGACCTCGACCACTTCGAGCAGCTCTGCGCTCGGCGACGCGTGCGGGCGGCCTATCTGATGCCCACGATGCACAACCCCTTGGGCTGGGTGATGGATGCGCCCAGCCGTATGAGGCTCGTCGAGACAGCGCGTCGGCACGGAGTCCTGATCATCGAGGACGCTTCGTACGCCTTCCTCGCCAAGGACCCCCCGCCCCCTGTCGCCGCGCTGGCACCTGACGTGACGGTGTATGTCTCCGGGCTCTCGAAGAGTGTGGCGACCGGGCTGCGTTTCGGCTTTGTGGCAGCCCCCTCCGAGCCGGCCCCCTCCCGTCTCGCCCTCTCCGATCTCGCCTCCTCCGATCTCGCCCCCGCCATCGAGCGGGCGATCCGTGCCACCACGTGGAACACGCCGGCCGTCATCACGGCCATGGCCTCCCGGTGGCTCGATGACGGCACCGTCGATCGGCTGGAGGCCGAGAAGCGAGAAGACGCCGGCGCACGGCAGCGCATCGCCGCGGAAGTCCTGGAGGGCTGCCGCTACGTCAGCCATCCGTCGTCCTACTTCATATGGCTCCCGCTGCCCGAGGACGCTCGCGCCGACCGGATCGCGGCATCGCTCATCCGCAAGAGGATCTCGGTGGCCACGGCCGAGCCCTTCGCGACCACCACTCATGTGCCCCAGGCGCTACGACTGGCTCTCGGCTCGACAGGCATCGCCGAACTCGGCGAGACCTTGCAGCGAGTCCGGGAGGCCGTGATCGAGGATGCACGTATGTGAGGGGATCTCCCTTGCCGGCCCGTCACGGGAGAGGAGTGTGCGTACGGGTTCCGACAGCCGCCGCGTGTGGCCCGTTCACCAGCCGCTGACACGCTCCCAGACGCTCTGGATGGCCGGTGCGTGCTGCGGCCGTGCGGGCCGGGAGCTGTCGATGACGTGGTAGCCACGGTGCTGGGCCGCTGTCGCGCACGCGTGGTTGGGCAGGATGCGCAGGCGGGTTCCCACGGGCAGCTCGGGCAGTACGGCGCCGTCGCGGGCGGTCAGGGTCCCGTGTTCCTGGCTCGCGGCACTCATCACCAGGCCCTGGACCAGGTTGCCGTGGAGGTCGGTGACCAGGCCGTATCCCTGGTCGAGGGGCTGGCCGGCGGTGCCGCGGTCGCGGGACATGGCCATCCAGCCGCCGTCGGTGACGATCCAGCCGTACTCCGGCCGGTGTCCGATGACGGTGACGACGACCGACAGCGCGAGGTCGTCGATCTGGCAGACGCCCAGTCCGGCCATGACCAGGTCGAAGAAGACGTAGTTGCCGGCGCGCAGTTCGGTGATGCCGCTGAGGTCGTCGGCCGCGTGGGCGGTGGGGGTGGAGCCGACGCTGACGGTGTGCACCGGCAGGCCGGCCGCGCGCAGTCGCTCGGCGGCCGTGACGGCGGTGTCGCGTTCGTTCTTCGCCGCCAGGCGCTGTTCCTCGGCGGAGTGGGCGAAGTACGACTCGCCCGCGTGGACGAGTACGCCGTCGAGGCAGCCGGCCTCGTGCAGGGTCCTGCCGATGCCGACGAGTGCGGGGGCGTCGGTCCTCAGGCCGCCGCGATGGCCGTCGCAGTCGATCTCGATCTGGGTGGGGATGCGGATGCCCGCCTCGCGGGCGGCCCCGGTGACGAATTCGGCCTGCTCGGTGCTGTCCAGCAGGATGCGCAGGGTGACCCCGCGGTCGAGGAGGGCGATGACGCGGGGCAGTTTGTGGGGGTCGATGCCGACGGCGTAGGTGATGTCGGTGTAGCCGCCGTCGGCGAACGCCTCGGCTTCGGCGAGGGTGGAGACGGTGACGGGACAGGGGCCTGTGCCGCTGTGCATGAGGGCGGCGACGTCGAGGCTCTTGGCCGTCTTGACGTGCGGGCGCAGGGTGACGCCGAGGCGGTCGGCCCTGGTCGCGAGGCGCTCGATGTTGCGCAGGGACTTGTGCACGTCGACGACCGCGAACGGGGTGTCGGGATCGGCCAGGGTCGGGCTCGACGCGGGCTGGGGGGTGTTCACAGGCGGATGTCCGTTTTCGTGAGGAGGATCAGGCCGAGGAGCACCTCGCCGAGCGGGCCGTGCCCCGGGCGGGCGTCAGTCGAGGGCGGCAATGGCGTGCACCTCCACGGCCGATCCGTAGTGCAGTTCCTTCACGCCCGCCACCGCGCGCTGCGGGCGGTGGGAGCCCAGCCACTGGGCGTAGAGGCGGTCGAACTCGGGCCAGTCGCCGATGTCGGTCACGTACACGGTGACCGACAGGAGCCGGTCACGGCCGACGCCGACGGCGGTCAGGCAGGCGTCGACATTGCGCAGAACCTGCCCGGCCTGGACGCCGAACCGCTCGCCGGCCAGCGTGCCGCCCTCGGGTGTGACGGGCAGTTGGCCGGAGATGTAGGCGAGGCCGCGGTGCACGGCCACGTGGGAGTAGTGGCCCGCCGGCGTCATCAGCTCCGGGCTGTCGGTCAGCGACACCGGTGCGGGCCGGGCACCGGGGGACGATCCGGACGCGGACATGAGGCGCCTTTCACTTGGTGTAGTTGTAGACCGTGGCCCGGGACACGCCGAGCAGGTCCGCGATGGTCTGCGCGGCGTCGCGGGAGTCGAAGTAGCCGTCGCTGTGCAGCCGGCGCACGAGCGCCTTCTTGTCCGGCCGGCTCAGCGACCGCGGAGTGCCGGCGCGCTCCGCGGACAGCGCCTCGACCGCCTGGCGCAGTTCCCGCGCGTTGCGGTCGCGGAGCGTTTCCAGGGGCTGGTCACGGTGCTCGGTGTCGGTGGCGACCAGGTTGGTCAGGGCGAGCGTCACCGGGGAGAGCACGGACACGTCGAGGTTCAGGCACAGGGCCGCGATGTACTCGCCGGCCGCGTTCTTGATGCCGATGGACGTGCTCTTCGCGGGGCGGCCGTCAGGGAACCGGTTGGGGTAGTTCTGGATGACGCTCGGGTACTGCGGGTCGGCGATGCGTGCCAGACCCAACTCGGTCGCCGAGTCGCCGACCTGACGGCCGGAGATGTTGTTCTCGATCCGCCGGATGGCGTGCTGCGGATCGCGCAGGTCGTGCAGCACCACCTCGCACAGGCCCGGGAACATCCGGCCCAGGGCGACCGCGATCTTCTCGGCCTCCCGGATGAAGTGCTCATCCGGCCCGGCGGGCCCACCGGGCTCCGCGACCGTGGGCCGGTCCGCTTCCCCGGGGACTGCGACGTGATCCATGGATCCTCTCCTGACGGCTTCCGCTGCCGTGGGCGCTCCGGACGACAAGCGAACGACCGCGCCGACGGGGCCCGAGGACCCCGACCCCGCCCGCGAAGCGGTGACCGGCCCGTGAGGGCGTGCAGGCGTCCCGGGTGGCTTTACAGGCAGAGACGCTACTCGCCTCTGGCTTTATTGTCTAACTTTGAACTCCAAGTCTAGAAGGTGGCAAGTGGGCAAGTGGGCCACGACCGCCGAGGACCAGGCCGTGGGCCGCGGCCTGGTCCTCCCCCGACGTCCGGCCGTCCGCGTCCGCTGTTACGTCGTCTGCTCGCCGTCGAGTTCCCGCCGGGCGGCGAGAGCCCTCGCCAGCACCTTGTCCCGGTAGGGATTCGCGGTGTCGAGGGCCGCGGCCACCGCGATCGCCTCCTCCAGCAACGCCCGCCGCCGAACGGGCAGTTCACGCACCAACGGCGAGGCACTGGCCTCCACCAGAACGTACGCCAGCTTCGACCCGTACACCTCCGGCGCGACCTGCACCAGCAGGCGGTAGATCTGCAGCCCCTCCACACCACGCACCACCCGCCGGTTCGCGCTGAGCAGCTTCACCCTCGCCCGCAGCACCATGTCCTGATCCATCGCTCCCCCTTCGTCCCCACACCCCCCCGGCCCGCACCCGTCACACGACGACGCAGCACGACGAACGCGCCGGCAGCCCGCAACGGATGGCGACACGAACGCCGGAGAGTGGATGACGACGAGTCTGCGGGCCGACCACCACCACCATCAAGCCCGAACGCACGTGCGCTCCGTCCTACCGCAAACCACCCCCGAACAGGCATGATGGATCTGACACTCACCGAAGCCCGAAGCCACGCCCCCCGGAAGCGCGAGCAGCGGAATCCGCACACCGCGGTGCGACACCGAAGAGGCGGACGCCGACCGGTAGGGAGTGCACTCGCCGACCGAGCCGTGCACGGTGAGATGTCGATTCGCCGCGCGAGGCGGCCGAGGGGCACCCGGCGTTCGGCGCGGGCCGTCGGCGGCGCGGGCCGTCGGTCTGGGCCGTGTGGAGAAAGGCTGCGCAGCGGGCGGCACCCGCCCGCGGGCCGCGGCTTCAGCGGCCGGACGACTCGCCAGGGCTCCCGGCGCTCGGTCCCCCGCCGCGCTCCCCGGCAGCCCGGACCCGCCGTCCCGAACCGGAAGAGGGAACACCTGTACGGAGTATTCCAGCGCGCCGATGCCGACCCTGTCGCCGATAAATAGTAGAGACAGGCCGTGCGGCAGCATTTATGTCCGGCCCGACCGGAGGCCTTGGCGCCTTTTCCGGAGCGATATCCTGTGCCGGAACCCCGGCCCGATTACGGCGGGCCGGGGTTCTGATACGACAGGCGGAGAATTCTGCTCAGTGCTGCCAGCCCGAGTCGTTCGAGTCGACGACGCGGAAGCTGCCCACGATGAGTCCCGGGAGCCCGTTGACCGGGGTCGTCGTCAGCCCGGGCAGCGAGTTGGTGGAGCTGGCGGGGCCGACCGTCGCGGCGGGAGCTCCGTTGTCACAGGTGATCCCGTTGAAGAACTCGACGATCCGCCTGGAGTCGTTGCGGATGTTGAAGGTGACGGCGCCCAGCCCGCTGTTGAGCACGTTGACGACGGCGATGCAGGTGCCCGGGTCGGCCGAGTACGAGCGCTCGTTGACCTGGATCCGTCCGCCGTCCTGCTGCCGTGAGCCGTCCTGCCGGGAGTCGCCCTTCCTGTAACTGTCGCTGTCGTTCGAGCCACTCTCGCCGCCGAACAAAGCGCCGACGGGCGCGACGTCCTGGACGGCCGGGACGGACTGGGGCGCGGATTTAGAGGCAGAATTCGGGACGGAATTCGCGTAGGTGACACCCGTGGCGGCCGTGACCGCCGCACCCACGGAGGCGGCGACCACCGCGATGGTACGAGTACGCAATGCACTGCTCCTTCACTCCACGAAACCGGCAGGAAATGCCGATCGAGAATGAACGTAATGACGCCTCTTTCCGCTGTCATATCGGCAGCGTCCGGAACGCGAGGAAAATACGGCTGACTGGTCGTATGCGTATTCACCCCACCGAGGGACACCAGATTCTTTGACGCGCCGTCAGTACACGCCGGAGAGCAGGTACTTTGAATGAAACATCCGCCCACTCGGGGCAGACCTGATACTTCGTCACTCTGTCGGATGCGCCGCCACGCCTCCCACAGGGGGTAGATCTGACGCTCCATCACCCTCCCGGGGATCTGCCACCGGCGGGCCTCCACCCACGCCCACCCGGGACGAATCTGATCCTCCGTCACTCTCCCGGATGTGCCGCTGACGGGCTTGCGACGTGACCCAGGGCCCAGCGGGCGGCGAATCGGCGGCTGAACCGAGGCGCGGCCCAGTAGGTGACGACTGGTCAGGACTGGCGGGTGGCCCTGACGGATGCCGAATCGGCGGCCGACGTCGGCCGGCAGCACGGCGGTGCGCGCGATGACCCCGTTGCGCGAACTCGACGTCCGCACCGACACTCACCTGGTCCTCGTCCACGTTCGGCGCCACAACATGGACGGCTATGAGGACCGCTTCGCTCGGTGGCCGGCAGAGCAGATCGGACAGAAGGTCATCGGCCCTCCGCAACACCCGTGAAGTACCGGACCGAGACCGACAGACTGCGGGGGCAGAGGCTGCCGGTCCGGGGCTGCGGGGTCAGAGGCTGCGGGCGGTGATGTCGCCCTGGGACGTGGTCGCACGGATGTCGAGCTGGGCGGTGCCGTCGTTCTTCAGGGTGTTGCTGATCCGGCCGTAAGAGGTACCGGCGTCCAGGCTGGCCGAGACGCCGACGGCGGCACCCACCGAGATGTCACCCGACTCGGTGCGGAGCACGACCGTGCCGCGCACGGCCTCGGCGATCCGGATGTCACCCCTGGTGGTGCTGATCTGCGCGGGACCGCGCAGCCGGCCGACCTCGACATCGCCGTCGACCGCGGTGAGACGGAGACTCGCGGCCTCATCGATCTTGATCTGCCGGTACGCGCCGTCGAAGACCACGTCACCGACGCGGCCGACGGCCCGGAACTCGGCACTGGCGGTCCTGGCCTGGACGCTGGAGCCGACGGGCAGCCGGACGGTGACCTCGAGGGATCCGGAGGGGCCGAGGTAGGCGTTCTTCGCCGTCGGCGCCTCGATCCGCAGGACGCCGTCGGCGTACTCGATCCTGGTCTGCTCCGCCGCCTTCACATCGCGGCTCTTCGAGGCGTTCGCGGGCAGGACCTCCACCACGGTGTCGGCCCGCTCCGCGGCGATGATCTGGACGCGCCCGGCGGGGATGTCCAGGACGGCGGAGACCGGGGCGGTGGTGTCGAACTTCTGCATGGTGCTCTCCTCGTGAAATCGTCGTTTCGAACAAGGGAAAAGCTACGTTGCGTTCAAAAGTCTGACAACAGACTCGTTGCGCAAGATTGACATCAATGCAGTTCAGAGCCGATAAATCGTTGCATCAGACTTGAACGTAACGCAACAATCACCCCTACATGCATTGCAATGAATTGAAGGTGAACGCTACGCCGCACACCCTCGGGCCGCCGGGACGCCGGGCCGCCTCAGCCGGCGCGGGCGCCGCAGCGCGATGCGGTGTATCCAGAACATATGGTTCGTGGACGTCTCAGAGAGCTTCGTCTGTCGCGGGAGCCGCGTCATGCGCTGCTCGCGGTGCCGATCGCGCTCATCGTGATTGTCACGGTGATCGACGTTCTAGCTCCGCCCAATGTCCACCTCGGACCGTTTCTGGTCGCCGCACCCGCTGTCACAGCGTCGTTCGCCGGGCCCCGGACGACCGCGGGCGTCGGCGCGCTCGCCGTCCTGGCCCAGGCCGTCGTCGCGGCGGCGCGCACCAGCCTCGTCGATCTGAACCACTCCTTTCAGCTGATCACCCTGATCCTGATGTCGGCGTTCGCGACCTCGTTCGCCGCCCGGAGGGAACGCCATGAGAGGGAGCTGACGCAGCTGCGCTCGGTGGCGACGGCCGCGCAAGAGGTGGTGCTCAAGCCGCTTCCGCACCGGATCGGCCCGTTGCGTATCGCCTCGGTCTACCTGGCCGCCGAATCAGAGGCCCAGATCGGCGGCGACCTGTACGCCGCCGCCCGCACGGAGAAGGGAACCCGGATCGTCATCGGCGATGTCAGGGGCAAGGGCCTGGAGGCGGTCGGGGATGCCGCTCTCCTTCTCGGGGCGTTCCGGGGCGCGGCACACCGGCAGGCCGATCTGTCCGCGCTTGTCACCTTCCTGGAGGGGGCCGTCTCCTCGGACCTGGACGACCCTGCGGCTCCCGTCGGGGCCGAGGACCGCGGCGAGGCGTTCACCACGGCCGCCATGATGGACATCCCGGACGAAGAGCCGGTCCTGCACCTGATCAACTGCGGGCACCCGCCGCCCCTGCTGGTGCGCGGCGGCCGCGTCAGTGCGCTCGAAGTGCACCAGCCGGCGCCGCCGCTGGGCCTCACCGCGTTCGCGGAGACCGATCTCACCGCGGAGGCGTTCACCTTCGAGCACGGCGACATCGCGCTTCTCTACACGGACGGTGTGATCGAGGCCCGCAATGGCGACGGCATGTTCTATCCGCTCGCGGAACGGGTGGCCGCCAAAGCCGACAAGAGCCCCGACGCCCTCGTCGCACGCCTGCGCAAGGACTTGATGCGCCATGTCGGCGGTCATCTTGGCGACGACGCCGCCATGGTGGCGATCGAGCGCATGCCGCGGCCGTCCTGAAGAGCGAACGGCCAGGACGCCCCGGACCCGCACCTGAGGTGACCTGCGCCGAGCGCGTGCTCGGAAGCAGCGGCCGGGGGAGCGTCGCCGCACAGGCGCCGGCGGCGCTCCCCTCGTACACATGGGGAGATGATCTGTAACTGAAGTGACCGATGTGACAACAGAGGCGACGGATTGTCGGCCTGCAGGGACGGTTCGCGGGCAGGACCCGTGACGGCGCGGAGGGACCGTGCTAGAAAGACCGGATGGAAGACCGTATTGCCCGACTTCGACGCATATCGCTGTGGTCACTGGCGCGAAGGAACGCGCGGAGCGTCGCGGGGCAGATACTCCTTCTCCAGGTGGCGCTGGTGGTGCTGCTCGTGGCATTCGCCGTCTTCGCCCTAGTCCTCCAGTCGCAGCGGCACACCAACGCCGAGGCCAAACGGCGCTCCATAGCCGTCGCCCAGACTTTCGCGCACTCCCCCGGCGTGCTGACCGCACTGCAGGCCCCGGATCCCTCGAAGGTCCTGCAGCCGCTGACCGAGGCGGGGCGCAAGTCCGCGGGCGTCGACTTCGTCGTGGTGATGGACACGAAAGGGATCCGCTACACCCATCCGCTGCCGGACCGGATCGGGAAGCAGTTCGTGGGAAAGATCCAGCCGTCGCTGGCGGGGAAGGTCTATACCGAAAGCGTGCACGGCCCCCTGGGCCGGGAAGTCCAGGCGACCGTGCCCATACGGAACGACCAGCAGCAGGTCGTGGCCCTCGTCTCCGCCGGGCTGAAGGTCAAGAACGTGACCAGTCTGGTGGACCGGCAGATTCCGATCATCCTGACCGCCGGGGCCGGCGCACTGGGCGCGGCCACCGCCGCCACCGTCCTGGTGGGACGGCGGTTGCGGCGCCAGACTCACAGTCTGGCTCCCAACGAGATGGCGCGCATGTACGAGCACCACGACGCGGTGCTGCACTCCGTGCGCGAAGGGGTGCTCATCGTCAACGTCGAGGGGCGCCTGCTGCTGGCGAACGACGAGGCCAGGCGACTGCTGGAACTGCCCTCGGACGCCGAGGGGAAGCCCGTGTCCCAGCTGTCGAGCCTGGAGCCTGAGATGGTGTCGTTGCTCAGCTCCGGCCGCGAGGCCACCGACGAGGTGCACCTGGCCGGGTCGCGGCTGCTGGCGGTCAACCAGAGGCCCACGGGGCGCGGCGGAGGCCCCAAGGGCACCGTGGTGACACTGCGCGACTCCACGGAGCTGCGGGCCGTGGCCGGCAGGGCCGAAATCACAGGTGAGCGGCTGAAGCTGCTCTACGACGCCGGGCTGGGCGTCGGCACCACCCTGGACGTGATCGAAACCGCCGACGAACTCGCCCGCATCGCCGTCCCCCGTTTCGCCGACTTCGTCACCGTGGACCTGGCCGACACCGTTCTGCACGGCGAGGAACCGTCGGCCACGGCGAAAGGTATGCGACGCGTCGCCGTATGCGGTATCCGCGACGACCAACCGCTCTACGAGAAGGGCCGGTTGATCGACTTTCTGCCGTCCACGCCCCAGGCACGCGGCTACGGCAGCGGCAGCTCGGAACTGGTGACCGACCTGTCCACCGCGACGGGCTGGCATCTGCAGGATCCGGAACGCACCGAGCAGATCGTGGACTACGGCATCCATTCGCTCATCGTGGCTCCGATCCAGGCCCGCGGTGTCGTGCTGGGCATGGTCAACTTCTGGCGCTCCAAGGAGCACGACCCCTTCGACGAGGAGGAGCTCGCGCTCGCGGAGGAGCTGGTGGCTCGTGCCGCGATCAGTATCGACAATGCCCGCCGGTACACGCGCGAGCACGCCCTGGCGGTCACCCTCCAGCGCAGCCTGCTGCCGCGAGCCCTGCCCGAGCAGAACGCCCTCGACATCGGCTACCGGTACCTCCCGGCCCAGTCGGGGGTGAGCGGGGACTGGTTCGATGTGATTCCGCTGCCGGGCGGCCGCGTGGCGCTGGTCGTCGGTGACGTGGTCGGACACGGCCTGCACGCCGCCGCGACCATGGGCCGGCTGCGGACCGCCGTGCACAACTTCTCCGCGCTCGATCTGCCGCCCGATGAGCTGCTGAGCCATCTGGACGACCTGGTCGGGCGTATCGACCAGGACGAGGCGTGCACGGACAGCCCCGCCGCCGTGGTGGGCGCCACCTGCCTGTACGCGGTGTACGACCCTGTGACGTGCCGCTGCACGGTGGCACGCGCGGGGCACCTGGCTCCCGCGCTGGTCGATCCTGACGGAGACGTCACGTTTCCCGACCTGCCGACGGGTCCGCCGCTGGGTCTGGGCGGCATGCCCTTCCAGGCCGCCGAGCTGGACATCGTCGAAGGCTCCCGGCTCGTCCTGTACACCGACGGTCTCATCGAGGACCGGACCCGTGACCTCGACGAAGGAATGGAACTCCTGCGCAAGGCCCTGGCGGGTCACCCCGAGCGCGCACCGGAGGAGAGCTGCCAGGCCGTGCTGGAATCGCTGCTGCCCGAGCGCCCCGCGGACGACGTGGCTCTGCTCATCGCCCGGACCCATGCGCTGCCGCCGGATCGGATCGCCGAGTGGAACGTGCCACCCGATCCGGCCGCCGTCGCCGGGGTGCGGGCCGCGGCGAGCGACAAGCTCGAAGAGTGGGGCCTGTCCGAACTCAGCTTCAGCACCGAACTGGTGCTGAGCGAGCTCGTCACCAACGCCGTCCGCTACGGTTGCGAGCCGATCCACTTGAGGCTGATCCACGACCGCGTGCTGATCTGCGAGGTGGCCGACGGCAGCAGCACCTCGCCCCATCTGCGGTACGCCGCGACGACCGACGAAGGTGGCCGGGGCCTGTTCCTGGTGTCGCAGTTGACCGAGCGCTGGGGAACCCGGTACACCCCCCAGGGCAAGGTGATCTGGGCCGAGCAGGCGCTGCCGGATCAGTGAAGGGCGGGGTGGTCGGGCAGTTCCACGGTGCTGCTGACCCTCTCGCCCAGCTTGAGCATGCCGTTCAGGAACATGGGGCGGGACAGCAGGGCATTGCGCAGGCGTATGCCGGTGGTGGTGGCGGGGGCGAGGAACTTCCCGGTACGGTCGCCGCCCGCCTGGCAGCCCGTGGCGTACTTCCGGAGCCGGCTCTCGTACCGGGTGAAGGCCGTCCCGTACTCGCCTTGGGCACGGGCGAGTTCGCCGGCCAGCACATAGGCGGCAACCACCGCGGTTCCCGTGCCCATACCGCCGATGGTGGCCCCGCAGGCGGCATCGCCGACAAGGCACACTCGTCCCGTGGACCAGGTGTCCACGTCGGCCCGGCTGATCGAGTCGAAGTACAGGTCGGGCGCGTCGTCAAGGGAGGCGAGCAGGCGGGGCACCTGCCAGCCGAGACCGGCGAAGGCGTCGGCGATCAACTTCTTCTGCTGTGCGAGGTCGTGCCGGTCGTAGGACAGCTCGGGCGCGGCGAAGAGGAAGAACGCCCCGGCCCGCGCCGAGTCCCGGTGGTCGACACCGACGGAGGCGAGCCGTCCCGGCACGTTGTAGCCGACCGAGCCCTGGTCGACACCCGGGTGGTTGTCGTTGGACAGTTGCCAGGTGGCGGCGTAGTAGCCGAGGTGGCTGACGTAGTTCTCCTCCGGCCCGAAGGCGAGCCGGCGGACGTTGGAGTGCAGGCCGTCCGCTCCGATCACCAGGTCGAAGTCGCGTGAGGCACCGCTTCGGAAGTCGACCCGCACGCCGGACGAGGTCTCCTCGAGTCCGGTGATCGAGTCGCCGAAGATGTACTCGGCGTAGGGGGCACTGTGCTCGTACAGCGTTCGGGCCAGGTCTCCGCGGAGGACCTCTATCGCGCCGCCTGCGAACTCGGCGGGCAGCCGCAGCAGCGTTCGGCCGCCTTCGTCGACGAAGCGCATCGGGCTGCCGCCGGTCTGGATGCGGCGCAGCTCAGGAAGCAGACCCATGCGCTCCAGCACGGTCAGGTGTGTCTCGCCGCGAAAATCGACGGCCTGACCGCCTCCGCGCAGCGCCGGGGCCAGCTCGACGACGGTGGGGCGGAAGCCGCGGCGTCCCAGCCAGTAGGCGAGCGCCGGGCCGGCGATGCTCGCGCCGGAGATGAGGACGGTCCTGTTCACGGGCTCCTCTTTCCAGAAACTGTGTCCACTGGACACTGACGATTACTGTGTACCATAGACACAGTTGGATGGGTTCGACAAGGCAG
Source organism: Streptomyces phaeofaciens (assembly GCF_014648915.1). GTDB lineage: Bacteria > Actinomycetota > Actinomycetes > Streptomycetales > Streptomycetaceae > Streptomyces > Streptomyces phaeofaciens. The sequence goes on from NZ_BMSA01000028.1 coordinate 38,657, forward strand.
AACGGGAGGGGAGGGGAACGTGGGCGACGAGCACGCCGAGACGGTGCGACTCCTGTGGGGACCGCACCCCAAGCCCGCGCGGGGCCCCAGGCCGACACTCGACCTGGACCGCATCGCGCGGGCCGGCATCGAGATCGCGGACTCGGACGGATTGTCCGACGTCTCCATGCAGCGGGTCGCCGCGCAACTCGGCGTCACCAAGATGGCGCTGTACCGATACGTGCCGGGCAAGGCCGAGCTGGTCGCGCTCATGGTCGACGTCGCAATCGGCCCCTACCCGTCAGCGGAGCACGCGGGTGGCGGCTGGCGGGATCAGCTGGAGGACTGGGCCCGCCGGCTGATCACCGTCCTTCGCGAACACTCCTGGGCGCTGGAGGCCACCGTCGGGCCGCGGGTCATGGGGCCCGGGGAACTGTCCTGGCTGGAGCGGGCCGTCCGCGCACTGGACGGGACGGGGCTGACCGGTGCGGAGCGGATGGACGCGGCCGTCCTGCTGGTCGGTCACGCACGCGGCATCACCCAACAGGCCCGCGCGACCGGCTCCGCGGGCAACCCCGAGGCCCAACTCGGCGCCATCCTCGGCGACCTGATGCAGGCGCACGGCGAGCGATTCCCCGCGCTCGCTTCAGCCCTCACCTCGGCGGCCCGGTCCAACGGGCAGGATCAGGCATGGGAGTTCGGCCTGGAGCGCATCCTGGACGGCTTGGCCGTGCTCATCGACCGACGCGCTCGATGACGCCGTACGTCGACGCACGGGGAACCGCACCCGTCGACGGTGGTGTGGGCCGTGAGGAGCTGCGACTGGTCCCCGCCGGCCGACCGGCGCGGGGACCGGTCTCGCGCCGTGGCCCCGCACAACGGCGTGCGGAGCCGTGCCGACCGCGCTCGCCCACTCGGATGGATTCGTGCGTCCGGTGAGTGCAACGCCACTCGTGGTGGCCGTGGACGTGGTGCGGGCGGCGGAAGGCTGTGGCACATGTTCACCCCACATGTACGACCGGCGCGGCAGCGACACGGCAATCGCCGCCGCCGGTTCTTCCCGGCCCGGGCCGGGGCCGTCGCGGCGAGTGTCCTGGCGCTCGTCCTGACCCTCCCCGGCACCGCGGCCGCGGCCCCGGGCGGCCTGGACGCCACCTTCAGCGGTGACGGCAAGGTGCTCACCTCCATCGCCGCCGACGATCGCGCCAACGACCTGGCGGTCCAGCCGGACGGAAAGATCGTCTCTGTCGGCGCATCCGTCGACGAGTCGGTGGCGGAGAGCCGCTTCGCGCTGACCCGCCACCATCCCGACGGCACCCCGGACACCGACTTCGGCGGTGACGGCACGGTGACGACCGCCATCAACAACATGGGCCCGAGCCTCCAGTGGAGCGAGGCACACGCCGTGGCCCTCCAGGCCGACGGGAAAATCGTCGTCGTGGGCAGCAGTTGGCGGGAGTTCGAGGACTGCTGCTGGTTCGTGGTGGCCCGCTACAACCCCGACGGGACGCTGGACAACACCTTCAGCGGCGACGGCCGGGTCTTCGCCGACTTCGACGGGCCCACCGAGGCCCTCGATGTGGCCGTCGACCCAGTGGGCAGGATCGTCGCGGCAGGCTACAGCGGGGGTCGGATGGCGGTGCTCCGCCTCACGGGCAACGGCACCCCGGACACCACGTTCGGCGGCGACGGCACGGTGACCGCGAATCCGGCGGGGCCGGTCCTTCAGGAGGGCGGTGACGGACGTGCCCTGGCGTTGCAGCCCGACGGGAAGATCGTCGTCGGGGGCCAGGTCGGCTCGACCCGCTTCGACTTCGCGCTGATGCGCTTCAACGCCGACGGCGGCGTGGACACGAGCTTCGACGGCGACGGCATCGTCCGCACCGACTTCGGCGACTACGAGTCCGTGGAAGGGATCACGCTCCAGCCCGACGGCAAGATCGTCGCTGTCGGCGGCAGCGGAGGCAGGTTCGCCCTGGCCCGCTACCTGTCCAACGGCGCCCCGGACCCGACCTTCGACGGCAACGGCAGGGTGATCACCACCGGCGGCGCAGCGACGGACGTGGTGCTCCAGCCCAGTGACGGTCGTATCGTCGTCGCCGGAAGCAACGGACCCGGCGGCAATTTCGCCGTTCTGCGCTACAACCCCGACGGCGGCCAGGACACCGGCTTCGGCATCGGCGGTCTGGCGACCGCGGACTTCGGCGGCGGCGACACGGCCAATGGCGTGGCCCTCCAGAGGGACGGAAAGATCGTCGCCGCCGGCGGGGGCGGAGCGAACAACGACTTCGCCCTGGCCCGCTTCGAGGGCGGCGGCTCCCCTCCGGCACCCGCCGGCGTGGACCTGTCGGTGACGAAGTCCGGTCCCACCACGGTCAGCATCGGTGACCGGCCCACCTACACCGTGCGGGTCACCAACAACAGCACCACGACCTCCGCCACCAATGTCTCCCTGACCGACACACTCACCGGTGTCGCCGTCTCGGTCGTCTCGGCGACCACCGGTTCGGGCACCTGCACCACCACCGCCACCACCGCGAGCTGTTCCCTCGGCACCCTCGCCCCCGGGACCACCGCCACGGTGACGGTCGCCGCCGAACCACGCGCCACCGGCACCCTCACCGACCGGGCCACGGTCACGGCCGCACAGGCCGACCCCGGCTCCGGCAACAACACCGCGACCGCGACCACCACCGTCGACAACGCACGCGGCTGCACCCGCATCGGCACCAGCGGGAACGACACCATCACCGGTACCAGCGGCAACGACGTCATCTGTGCCCTCGGCGGCGACGACACCGTCAACGCGGGCAACGGCAACGACACCGTCCACGGCGGGTACGGCAACGACCGCATCGACGGCGGCTCCGGCAACGACACCCTCACCGCGGGCCCCGGCAACGACAATCTGATCGGCAACTCCGGCAGCGACAACCTCAACACCGTCGACAACGTATCCGGCAACGACACCGCCAACGGCGGCCTCAACACGGACACCTGCACCACGGACGCGGGCGACACCCGCCTCAGCTGCCCCTGACCGCACGACACCGGGCCCCGCACGACACCGTGCGGGGCCCGCGCGCATCCCAGCGTCTCCCCTACGTCCTGCCCCAGGGCCCGGCCGGGCGATAGGGTCCCGATGTGCGTTGATCTTCCAGGCGGCAGCCACGTGCGGCCGCGGACGGTGCGGGGCGCCCCATAGCGGGGACGCCCCCGCAGGCATACCCGTCATCACGCCACCGGAGCCCACACCATGACCGCTCAGCAGCCCCTCACCTACGACGCCTTCGTCGAACTCGCCACCGCCGACTCAGCCGTCGTCGGCCTCGTCCTCAAAGGGTCCCAAGCCCACGACGGCATGATCACCCCATACTCCGACCACGACCTGTACGTGGTCCTCGCCGATGACGCCAGGACCGGTCTCACCCGGTTCACCGGCCACCGCAGCGCCGAGCTCGACCTGGTCGTCGTCACGCTCACCGAGTTCCGTGGGGCCGGGATCCCCGACGGGGAACGCTGCGCCCTCGCCCGCGCCCGTATCGTGCTCGACCGGCTCGACGGAGGCATCGCCCGCATCCTCGCCGACCGGGGCCGCCTGGACCCCGACGAGGCGTTCCGGGACTCCGGCGAACGGCTCGACGCCTACGCCAACTCCCTCTACCGCTCCGTCAAGAACCACCGGGACGGCCATGCGCTTGCCGCTCGCCTCGACGCGGCCGACAGCATGCGGTTCCTGCTCGACCTGCTCTTCGCTCTCGACCGTCGTCCCCGCCCCTACAACAAGTATCTGGAGTGGGAACTCGCCCGGCACCCGCTGCCGGGCTGGGACTCCGACGTTCTGCTCCGTGCCGTGGACCGCATCTCGGCCACGGGTGACGTGACCCTGCAACGACACCTCTTCTCTCTCGTCGAGGCCTCGGCCCGAGAAGCCGGACACGGCGAAGTGCTGGACGCATGGGGCGACGACCTCGACCTCATGCGACCGCAGGAGCCAGACGCCGCCGACTCCCCGCTCTCCGACCTGGTGGTGCCGCCGAGCCCCAGGCCGCCGTCCCGGCCTTGAACCAACGGCCGAACGGACGAACGGACGGAGAATCGGACGGACGAGCGGACGGCCCACGGACTCACCAGGTCATGAGGCCGTGTGCGGGGACGGGAGCCCTCCTCGCCCTGTGACTCGGCTCGGTGCTCACTCTCCCGCACCCTCTCGGCAGGCGGGTCTCCCAGCCGGCGCCTATATGTGGACTGACGAACGCATCCCGTGACGCCGGCGCGGTCCGCACGGATGTGCCGGAGAGCAAGGAGTACCGAGATGGCAACCGAGGCCGTACGAACCGAGAGTCCCTGTGCCATGATGCGCCGCGCGGCACAGAGTGCCCGCAAGGAGATCAAACGCCGCAGAGACGAAAGCCTCCGCCTTCAAGGCGAAATCAGTCACCTCCAGGGCCGGCCCGACCCGGACCAGACCGCGATCGCAGCCCTCAAGCAGCGGCTGGAGGTCCTGAAGGCGCAGCTCACGGAGGACGAGTTGTCTCTCGATACCCTCGAACAGGTGATCACCGAGAACTGCTGACGGACCTACTGTCGTGGCTAGAGCGTCGAGGTGATGCGCGTCACCGTATGGGTGCTTCGGGTCGGGCATGCGTGATCATGATTGGATGGACGCTCGTTTCCTTGGCATCGCCGAGTTGGTCGAAGTCCCGTCCGTGGCGGTCGTGGTCGACGTCATGCGTGCTTTCACGGTGGCTGCCTGGGCCTTTGCCCAGGGGGCGGAAGAGATCGTTCTTGCAGGGTCGCTGGACGAAGCGCTGACGCTCAAGGCTCGCCACCCGGATTGGTTGGCGCTCAAGGACGGTCCGCCCGCACCCGGGTTCGACATCGTCAACTCCCCAGGCCTGCTGCGGTCCATTGACCTGAGCGGACGGACTGTTGTGCAGAAGACCACGGCGGGGACCGTCGGCGCTCTTGCGGTGAAGGAAGCGTCGCTGGTGCTGTGTGCCGGCTTCGTGGTGGCGGAGGCGACGGCTCGGCTCTTGCGGACACGTGAGTGCGACGGCGTCACGTTCGTGGTCACCGGCGAAGACGGCCACGCCGAGGAAGATCTGGCGTGCGCCCAGTACATCGCCGGGAGAGCCGACGGGGCCGGGACGGATGCGGCCGAGTTCCTCCGCCGCGCCGAAGAGTCGCGCGCCGCAGCCGAGCTGACAGAAGGTGTGCGTCAAGGAGTCCACCCTGATGACGTCGCGCTCTGTCTTGAGCTCGACCGGTTCCCCTTTGCCATGGTGGCGACCTTGGAGGACTCGCTCATGGTCCTCCGTCCGTGCGCCGTGCCGTCGTTGACGGTCGAGGCTTCGATCTGATCGCCCGCTGGCTCCGGCTGAGCGCGTCGATCGCTCGCTCGGACCGGGCCGACCGCTCCGTCACGGCTTGTGGATGGGAGCCGCACCGACCCATCGGTGATAGGCGTCTACGTCGACGTTGCTGCCGCACACGATGGTGACCACATGTCGGCCGGCGAAGCGGTCGCGGTCTTCGAGGATCGCCGCGATGCCGAGTGCGGCCGACGGTTCGACGACGAGGCCGGAATGGTCGAGGAGCATCCGCATACCGGCGGTGATCGACGCCTCCTGGACCAGGACGGCGTCGTCGGCGACCAGGAGGAGGTCGTCCAGGACGGCCGGGATGGGAAACCGGCCGGCGACGCCGTCGGCGATGGTGTCGGTCGAGTCGGTGGTGACGACGCGCCGCTCGCGCCACGAGTGTGTCATCGCCGGTGCGCCCAGCGGCTGTACGCAGATCACCTCCACCTCGGGCGCCAAGGCCTTCACCACGTGACCCACACCGGTGGCCAGCGCACCGCCGCCGAGTGCGATCAGGACGGCGTCGAACGACGGCGTGGTGTCGACCAGTTCCAGGCCGATGGTGGCCGCGCCCTCGCAGGTCTCGATGTCCAGGCTGTCTTCGAGCAGCCGGATGCCGTCGTGCCGCGCGATGGCGGCCGCCCGCTCGCGAGCCGTCTCGTGGTCGCCGTCCACCAGCTCCAGCCTGGCGCCCAGAGCGCGGATGCGGTCGAGCTTGGCCACGGTCGCGAAGCGGGATGCCACGACGGTGACGTCGAGCCCCCGGCCGCCGGCGGACCAGGCGAGGGCTTGACCGAGGTTGCCCGCGCTGGCGCACACCACGTCCCGCGAGCCGCTCTCGGCGAGTCGGCTCGCGACCAACTCGGTGCCTCGGGCTTTGAAGCTGCGCACCGGGTTCGCCGTTTCGAGCTTGATGCTCACCGTGCACCCGAGGCCGGGCTCCAGCGCCTCGCAGCGGTACAGCGGAGTGTCGAGGAAAACCGGGTCGATCACCCGGCGGGCCGCCCGGATCCGAGCGGTGTCGAGGCGTGTCTTCTGCACGACAAAGGAGCGTAGCGCGGGCAATGGCTCACATCCCATGGATCAACTGGGCAGTTCAGGCTGCCCGAGCCTCGGGGCCTTCGGCTTCGACCTGGAGAAGTCGAGGCCGCCGGCTGCCTCCCGCCGCCCGGAGGCTCATGCCGGTCGGTGTCTACGTCACCGCGTACAGGACGCCGTTCAAGCTGCTGATGTACACCACACCGTCGGCGAAGGCCGGTTTCGCGTACACGGGGCTGCCGGTGCGGAATTTCCACTGCTCTTTGCCGGTGCCTGCGTCCACGGCGTACAGGCTGCCGTCCCCGCTGCCCACGTAGGCCGTCCCGTCGACGACAGTCGGCGCGCCGACGAATGGGTCCGTGCCGATGCGGGATTTCCATTGCTGTTCGCCGGTGCCGGCGTCCACGGCGGACAAGTCGCCGTCCCCGCCGCCCACGTAGACCGTCCCCTCGACGACAGTCGGCGCGCTCACGTACTTTCCGGTGGCGAATTTCCACCGCCGCTTTCCGGTCGCGGCATCCAGCGCGTAGAGGTTGCTGTCCTCGCTGCTGACGTAGACCACGCCGTCGACGACCGCCGCGGCCGAGCTCAGCAAGCCGCGGGTGACGAACTTCCACCGCTGCCTGCCCGTGCCGGCATCCACCGCGTACACAGTGCCGCTCAGAGCGCAGGCAAAGACCAACCCGTCGGCAACGGTCGGCGATTCCTCGACCCGGCTGTTGGTGGTGAACTTCCACCGCTGCTCGCCGGTGACGGCGTCGACCGCGTACACGTAGCCGTCCTCGTAGTCGTTGCCGCCTCCGCCGAGGCGGATCGTGACGTCGCCCCCGCCGCCGACGTACACCACGCCGTCGACGACGGTCGCCGACGAGCTTCTGCTCTTGCCGGTGAGGAATTTCCACCGCTGCTTGCCGGTGCCCGCGTCCACCGCGTACAGGTTGCCGTCTTCACTGCCCACGTAGACCGTCCCGTCGGCGACGCTCGGCTCCGAACTCACGTCGGCACCGGTGGTGAACCTCCATCGCTGTACGCCGGTTTCGGTCTCCAGCGCGTACAGGTCGTCGGTGTCGCTGCCGATGTAGACGACGCCGTCGGCGACGATCGGCGAGGCGTACACGAGGCCGCCCGTGGCGAATCGCCACCGCTCCACGCCTGTTGGAGCGGCGGGAGTGGGCTTGGGGGATGCGCTCGGTCTTCGGCCGGCACCGGGCGGGGCCTCGGAGTCCTTGTCGGCGGAGCCGTCGTCGCTGAGCTTCCAGCCGGCGAACCCGAGTCCCGCGGCGGCGGCCCCGGCGAGGCCGAACAGGGCCCGACGACGGGTCGGGCCGGTCGGGAAGGCGGCGGGGCCTCCACCGGTTACGGCGTCCTGCGGGCTCTTGGGTGAGGGCTCGACCGCGGGTACCTCGGACTCGGGCGTCTCGGTCGGTGCCGGGGCCGGTACGGGAGCGGGGTCGGGGTCGGGGTCGGGGTCGGGTTGCTGAGCCGGTGCCGGTGCCGGTGCCGGTGCCGGTGCCGGTGCCGGTGGGATCGTGGGCCCGTGCGTGGTGGTGCGGGAGTGCAGGGTCGCGGCGACCGGTGCGGGGAGCCAGCCGGGCTGGGTGGGTGTGTGGGTGACGGCCTCCCCTGCGGCGGCCGCCCCGCCGGCCTCGGCCTCCTCCGCCACCTCGGCGGCCGCCTCCGCCAGTTGTTCCAGCAACGTCGCCACCGTCGGGCGCCGGTCGGGTTGCTTGGCCAGGCAGTGGGCCACGACGGACCGTAGGACGGGCGGGAGTTGGTGCAGGTCGGGTTCCTCGTAGACGACGCGGAAGCTCAGGGCATGTCCCGAGCCGGTCCCGAACGGCCCGGATCCCGTTGCGGTGAATGCCAGCACCGCCCCGAGGGAGAAGACATCGCTCGCGGGCCCGATCGGCTTGCCGGTCAGCTGCTCGGGGGACATGAACCCCGGCGTGCCCACCACCATGCCGGTCCGGGTCAAGGCGCTGGCCTCGTGAGCCACCGAGATGCCGAAATCGATCACCCTCGGTCCGTCGGCCGCGAGGAGGATGTTCGACGGTTTGAGGTCCCGGTGGACCACGTCGGCCGCGTGGATCGCCTCCAGCGCCTCGGCGAGGCCGGCGCCGAGCGCCAGTACCGGGCCCTGTGACCAGGGTCCGTGAACGGTCACCGCGTCGCCCAACGCGATACCCGGCACGTACGCCGTCGCGAGCCATGCCGGAGATCCGTCCGGGTCGGCGTCCACCACACCGGCGGTGAACACCCCGTTGACCCGTCGGGCGGCGGCCACCTCCCGGGCGAACCGGCGACGGAACTCGCCGTCCTCGGCCAGTTCGGAGCGCACCACCTTCACCGCCACCGCCCGGCCGCCGGGCGAGCGCCCCAGATACACGCGGCCCATGCCGCCCGCACCCAGCCGCGCCACGATCCGGTACCGCCCGACCAGCTCCGGATCCCCCGCTCCCAGCGCCTCGAACGGCTCCACCTACAACCCCCTGCCCCACCCCGTGCCCCGGATCCTGCCGAAGATCTCCCACATCATCCCGTACTCACCCCTCCCCCGCACTGCCCAGGTCGCCGTGCACCACCTCAGCCCCGCCCACCCCGACGCGATCCTCTGGCCATCTCGCCATCGGACGGGCCCGGTTCGGCGTGCCGTCACTTCCACACCGTGAAGTACTCGTGGGCAGGGAAGCTGAGTTCGAACACCATCCCGTGATCGCGGCGCAGATCGGCCACGCCGGTGGAGGCGGGCTCACGCAGACAGCGCCGAACCGGCCGGTCCTCAGGGGCGCAGGAACGCGGCTCTTCGATCGCCGCACGCGGACTCGCGGTGCGCACCTGGTCCCAGTCCAGCGTGACCGTACCCGCGCTGAACAGCTCTGTCGGTTCGCCGGTCCCCGGCCCTTGCGGGTCGCCCGACTTGCCCCGGTAGTAGTCGACGACCTTGCGCGCGTAGTGGAAGTCATGCGCGAAGGGGATGGGGGATCCGGTGCGGTCCCCCGCGGTGAGGACACCGTCGATGGTGTCGGCCACGCGGCGGGGTTCGGCACCGAAGTAGGCGGTGACGTACATCGTGCAGCGAATCTTGTACCGGTCGTCGCCGCTGGAGAAGAACCACTCCTTCGCCTGTCCGCCGACGCACACGTCTTCCACGGCGACCAGGCCGAGGGTGAGCGGGGTATCGGTGTCCCAGGTGGCGATGACGTCCCGGATGCCGGTCTCGGCCTCCTGCCGAGCCTTGACCGCTTCGGCGCCGGCGGCGAGTTCCCGGACCGTCTTCTCACTGGTCGCGCGCCCACAGGCGGCGAGGGAGAGGATGAGCACGACGCTCAGGGGTAGGAGCAGAACGCGGCGGATGCGGGATCCCCGCCGTCGGCGCAGCGTCGGCGAGCTCGGCCGGGTCCACGAGGTAATGGTCACGTGGGCCATGATTCGCAGTCTCCTGGACCGCGGACATCCGTACGGATACTCAGCTTGCTGTGTCACCTGCTGTTCACGATGGCCGGACGAGCGTGGCTCGCGTCCAGGAGTGGCGTCCCGATCCTCAGCGGCCCGCTCGGCTCGCTGGGCCGTCTCGACGAACTCGCGCAGCAACTGCAGTTGCTCGGCCCGGCGGGCCTCGGCCAGTTCCCTGGCCTGCCGCTTGTCCTCGTTGCGAAGGGTCTGCCGTTGGGTGGTGAGCTGGGCAAGGCAGGACAGACCTCCGCCCAGCCCGACACCTATCAACGACGCGATCGACGCCCACACTTGTGCCTGCATGCGTGCCCTGCCGTGCCCTGCCGGGCGCACCGCATACGCCGGCCACGCCGATCCGCCGGGCGACCCTCCCCGGCCATGGGCCGAAGTGCCCCTCCAGGGAGTCCGAACGGCCCTTGGTGCCGGGCGGTGTCCGTGCACACGATGAGAGCGGAAGCACTCTGCTCCACCCGCTTCCCCGTCCTCGCCCGATCGCCTCGAGGAGGAGACCATGCACAGCAGCCCGCACGTCGTGAGCGACGTGATGACACGCGCGGTCGTCGCTGTCGGCCGCGACACACCGTTCAAGGACATCGTCCAGCTCATGGACCAGTGGCAGGTCAGCGCCGTGCCCGTACTCGAGGGCGAGGGTCGGGTGATCGGGGTCGTCTCGGAGGCGGACCTGCTGCCCAAGGAGGAGTACCGGGGCAGTGACCCGGACCTCCCGCCGTCCCGGCTTCGCTCGGCCGGGGCCACCATCGCCCGACGGCAGAGCCTGGCCGACCTGGCCAAGGCCGATGCGCTCACCGCCGAGGAACTGATGAGCAGCCCTGCGATCACCGTGCACGGCGGCACCACCCTGGCCGAGGCGGCACGCATCATGGCCCGGCGTGCCGTCAAGCGGCTGCCCGTCATCGACGCCGAGGGCAGACTCGAAGGCGTCGTCAGCCGCTCGGACCTGCTCAAGGTGTTCCTCCGGGACGACGTGGATCTGGCCGAGGAGGTACGCCACGAGGTCGTCGAGCGTCTCTTCCCGCTGTCCGCCGACCACATCCAGGTGGAGGTCGACGAGGGCGTGGTCACCCTCACGGGATGGGTGGACGGGACGCGGCTGGCCCCGGTCGCGGAACGCCTGGCCCGGGCTGTCGAAGGAGTCGTGGACGTCCGCTGCCACCTCAGCGGAGCGTCGGCTCTCAGTGACCCATTGTGAGGTCTGTCGAGAAGCGTCTCAGATGTCCGGCGGCCGCCGTCCGTCGGCCGTCGGGCGCTCCCTCGCGGTTGCATCGTCGTGTGCCGCCACGTCGCCGCACCACCGCACCACCGTGCCACCGTGCCGCCGCTCTGCCGCTCTGCCGCTCTGCCGCTCTGCCGCTCTGCCGCTCTGCCGCTGGTCAGTCGTGCGGCACCACCGCGACCGGCGCGGAAGCGTGCTGGAGCACAGCGTGGGTCACAGGGCCGATGCGGCCGCCGAGCGAGGCATGGCGCTTCGTGCGTCCTACGACGACCAGCGCCGCGTCCCGCGAGGCGTGCACGAGATGGCGGCCGGCGCCCCCGATCACGGCCTGCGCCCTGACCTCCACCCCGGGAAACTTGTCCTTCCAGGGCCGCAGGACGTCGCTCAGGGCGTGCCGTGTCTCTTCCGCCAGTTCGGCGTTGAGGCCTGCATCCAGAACGGCGCCGTAGCCGTACGTGGCCGCCGGGTTCCAGCCATGGACCACCCGCAGCCCCGTCGCGCGGCGCCGGGCAGCCGCGAACGCGAACTCGATGACGGTGTCGGTGTCGGCCGGGTCCTCGACGTCCAGTCCCAGGACGACGTCGCGGTACGGGGTGGTGATCGACCCGGTACCCGCGGCATCGGGCAGGTGCTCGTCCTCGGCGTGCCCACCGCCCCGTACGAGGACGACGGGCCGCTCGGCGCGCGCCACCACGGCGAGCGCGACGGAGCCGACCAGGAACCCGGCCACGGTGCCGAGGCCCCGGGACCCCAGGACGAGCATTTCGCTGTCCGCGGCGGCTGTCAGCAGGGTCGGGACGGCCTGCTCCTCGGCCTGCTCGGTGGTGATCCGCAGGCCGGGGTGGCGCTGCGTGAGCCGGGATTCCGCCTCGTGCAGCAGGTACGCCGCCCACTCGCGCCGCGCGTCGATCGCCGCCGGCGCCGGAACTCCGGCGAACGGCGCGTACAGAGGGCGCAGCGGGTCGCCGGCGTGGACCAGACGCAGGGGCACCTCACGTTGTGCCGCTTCGCCGGCGGCCCAGTCTGCGGCGGCGAGGCTTGCGGGTGAGCCGTCGAGACCGACGATGATGGCGGGCATGTGCGGACCTCCTCCTGGGCGGACCGCCAGTCTCCGGGCCGCACGCGGTCGGGCAGGAGGGGTCCGAGGTCCCGTTCCGGGGGGCCGATCGGCCCTGTGGGGCGGCGTGGTGACGCTGTGTCGGTGACGGCCGGAAGCGCTGCGGGAGTTCGGCTCGGGCCGGTGCGGCGACTGGCCGCGAGTGGGTGTGCGGGCCGGTGCCCGGCAGCGGAAGCCGCCCGTCGGATCGCGGTCGGGACCGCCCGGCCCTGCGGCGGCCGCGTGATGGGCGGACAGTGGAAGAAGGACCGCACCCGACATCGGAAGGGGGAGTTCTGTGCTGCCCGTGCTGGAGGGGCCCGAGAGGCTCGTCGGCCGGATCAGGCCTGTTCAGGCCGGGGCGACCTGCTCCGTGTCTTCCTCCGCGGGCGCAGCGCCGTCCGACAGGAGATCTCCGGGCGCCTGCCCCTGCCCTCGGGATCACGTCCCGCGCCGGACCGGCCACGTGAGTGGAGTTGGAGTTGATCGCCATGACCTCGATGGCAGGCCCGTCGGAACGTCCGGTCCGGGTCACCGCGCGGCTCGACGCACCACTGTCCCGGTGGCTGTGGCTGGTGAAGTGGATCCTGATCATCCCGCACTGTGTGGTGCTGTTCTTCCTGTGGATCGCCTTCAGCGTGGTGAGCGTCATCGCGTTCTTCGCGATCCTGTTCACCGAGCGCTACCCGCGCGCCCTGTTCGACTTCAACGTGGGCGTACTGCGCTGGAGCTGGCGGGTCACGTACTACTCGTACGGCGCCCTGGCCACCGACCGGTACCCGCCGTTCAGCCTCGGTGAGGAGCCCGACTACCCCGCGCGGCTGGACATCGCCTACCCCGAGCGGCTCTCCCGCGGCCTGGTCCTGGTGAAGTGGTGGCTGCTGGTCATCCCGCAGTACATCGTCCTGGGCTTCTTCGTCGGCGGCCGGCACTTCGGCTGGTGGAGCGGCGGACTGATCTCCGTGCTGGTGCTGTTCGCCGCCGTGGTCCTGGCCTTCACCGGGAAGTACCCCCGTGATCTGTTCGACCTGGTCACGGGCCTGAACCGATGGGTACTGCGGGTCGCCGCCTACGCCGCCCTGATGACGGACGCCTATCCGCCGTTCCGGCTCGACATGGGCGGCACCGAACCGGACGACGCACTGCGGATGCGGTGACCGCCGTATCAGACCTGTACCGGGCATTGGTCGACCGGTGTGGACCGGGCCTGCGGAGCAAAGCGCTCTGGAAGGGACCAACGACCCGGCGCTTTGTCCCTTTCGGCCCATGACGGGCGGCGAGCACGGGGCGACAGTGAGGGGGAAGGGCCGGTATCACGGGCCCGAGGCGAGCGCCCCGGCCCGCTCCGGCGCAGCTGCTCGCCGAACGGACGGAAGTCATGCAAGAGACAGGAGTCAAGCTCTCTCGGGAGATCGTCACGGCCCTGGTCGAAGACGCGACGGCCGCCCCCTCCATGCACAACGCCCAGCCGTGGAAGTTCCTCTTCCGCCCCAGTGACAGCGTCTTCCAGGTGTACGCGGACCTCGACCGTGCCATGCCGCACGCCGACCCCACCACCCGCGCGCTTCATCTGGGCTGTGCCGCCGCCCTGTTCAACCTGCGCGTCGCCGCCGCTCACGCGGGCTGGGAGCCCGTCACCCGGCTGCTGCCCGATCCCGCGGACCCGCGGCTGCTCGCCGAGGTAGCGCTGGCCGGCGCCACGGCTCCGGAGAACGACCTCGCCCCGCTGTACCCGGCGATCCACCGCCGACACACCAGCCGTCAGCCCTTCACCGACGAGGAAATACCCCGGGCCGTCAAGGACGCCCTGAGCGGTGCCGCCCTCATCGAGGGAGCGCGGCTGGTCTTTCCCGACGCATGGCATGTGCAGACCGTTCTGGACCTGGTCGGCGACGCCGAGGGACGCGATGCCACGGAGCCCGCCGCCGCCGAGGAACTGAGGAACTGGACCCGCGTGGGCGCGGGAGCGGCGGATGCGGCGAGGGACGGGGTACCGGACTACGCGTTCGGCCCGCGCGGGCGCCACGGCAGCGCACCCGTGCGTGACTTCGCCGGCCAGCAATCCGTGCCCGGCCGCGGGACCGCCGTGTTCGAGGGCACGCCCCAGCTCGCCGTACTGGGCACTCCCGGCGACCGGCCGAAGGACTGGCTGCGGGCGGGCCAGGCGATGGAACGCGTGCTGCTCCAGGCCACGCTCGACGGCCTCGCCACCTCGCTCACCTCCCAGGCCCTCGAACGGCCCGAACTCCGCTGGACCGTGCGCGACCCGCAGTCGGCGATGGGATTCGCCCAGATGGTCCTCCGGCTCGGGTACGGTCCCTCGGGTCCCGGAACGCCACGGCGCCCGGTGGACGAGGTGCTCGACATCGAGTGAGCCGCCTGATCGGCCCGGCGCGGTGGCGCTCCGCGGCCCGTACGGCCTCCTGCGGCGCCGGGCCGGGGTGCCAGGTCCCACCCTCCTGAAGTGCCCTCGTGGTCACACCACGGTCCCCGGGCCCCCGGCCCGTTCCCGTGGCGCGTCGTCGGGCGCGTCGTCGGGAAGGTCCGGGTCGAGATCCGGGTGACGGGGTGGCCCGGACAACACGCAGTCCACGTCCACCACGCCTTCCACCGCGCGCACCAGACGGGTGAGGACGGGGACGAGCGACGTGTCCCGTATCCGGCCGGTGAGCGTCACGACTCCGTCGCGCACCTCCACCCCGATGGGCTCGACCCCGATGGGCTCGACGGGAGCGGCGAAGACGTGCGCGACGACGTCCCTGCGTACCTCCTCGGCGATGTCGGCGTCGTCCCGCAGGAACACCTTGAGCAGGTCGGTGCGGCTGACGATGCCCTGCAGCCCGCCCGCTTCGTCGACGACCGGCAGCCCCTTGAGGTTGCGCCGCGCCATGATGCGTGCGGCCCGGGCGACGGTGTCGTCGGCGCGCACGGTGACCGCCGGAGCGGTCATCAGCTCCTCGGCGGTCACCGCCTCGGCCTTGGTGGGGCCGGAAGGGCCGCCCGGTCGCACGTCCGGGTCCGGCTGGCCGTCCCGGAGCATCTCCTTGGGCAGCAGGTCGGCCTCGGACACCACGCCGATGACATGGTGGCCGCCGTCCAGCACGGGGAGGGCGCTGACCTTCCAGCGCCGCATGGTCTTCGCGATGTCCTTGAAGGCCGCTCCCGCGCGAAGGGCGACCACGGTGCGGGTCATCACATCACTCACGAGGTAGGGCGTGCCCGGCATGGCGTCCTCCAGGTGCTCGGATGCCGTTCTGCTTGCTCCTCCTCCAGCCTCCGCCGCCGCGCCCGCCCGGACATGGGCCGGGCGGCCCTGATCCCGGCCCGAAGGGCTCTGCGCGCGGCGACGATCCGGCGCCCGTGCACCGGCCGGGGACCGCCTGCACATGCCACTTCGGTCCATACGGTCCGATGCTGGAGCTGTAGGCAGCCCGCAAACCGACGGAGGGGACCGGTCATGGTCCGTTACGTGTACGACTTCGCGGAGGGCGGCCGTGACCTGGCCGGCCTGCTCGGCGGCAAGGGCGCGAACCTGGCCGAGATGACCCGGCTGGGCCTGCCGGTCCCGCCGGGTTTCACCGTCACCACCGAGGCCTGCCGGGCCTTCCTCGCCACCGGCGCGGAGCCGGACGGCCTGGCCCGCGAGATCGCTGAGCACCTGACCGTCCTGGAGCAGGCCGCGGGACGGCGGCTGGGGCGGCCCGACGACCCGCTGCTGCTGTCCGTCCGCTCCGGCGCCAGGTTCTCCATGCCCGGCATGATGGAGACGATCCTCGACGTCGGCCTCGACGACGACTCCGTCCTCGGCCTGGCGAAGGTCTCGGGGAACGAGCGCTTCGCCTGGGACTCCTACCGTCGACTCGTACAGATGTTCGGCAGTACGGTCATGGGTGTCGACGGTGCCCTCTTCGAGCACGCCTTGGCCCACCTCAAGCGGGAGCGGGGCGCGGCGAACGACCTGGGCCTGACCGCGGCGGACCTGGCCGGGCTCGTCGGGACGTACAAGGAGCTGATCCGCCGGGAGACGGGTGAGGACTTCCCGCAGTCCCCGGACGAGCAGTTGCGCCGGGCCGTCCTCGCCGTGTTCGAGTCCTGGAACGGCGAGCGCGCCCGGGTCTACCGACGGCGCGAGCACATCCCGGACGACCTGGGCACCGCCGTCAACGTGCAGACCATGGTCTTCGGCAACCTCGGCCCCGACTCCGGCAGCGGCGTCGCCTTCACCCGCGACCCGGCCACGGGCCGGCCCGGCCTGTACGGCGACTACCTCGCGAACGCCCAGGGCGAGGACGTCGTCGCCGGCATCCGCAACACCGTCCCGCTGACCGACCTGGAGGAGCTGGACCCGACCTCGTACACGCAACTCCTCGAGCACATGCGGACGTTGGAGACCCACTACCGCGATCTGTGCGACATCGAGTTCACCATCGAGCGCGGCCGGCTGTGGATGCTCCAGACCCGGGTGGGCAAGCGCACCGCCGAGGCCGCGTTCGCCATCGCCGCCGAACTGGCCGACGAGGATCTGATCACCCCCGACGAGGGCCTGGCCCGCGTCGACGGGAACGGCCTCGCCC
Source organism: Streptomyces phaeofaciens (assembly GCF_014648915.1). Taxonomy (GTDB): domain Bacteria; phylum Actinomycetota; class Actinomycetes; order Streptomycetales; family Streptomycetaceae; genus Streptomyces; species Streptomyces phaeofaciens. The sequence goes on from NZ_BMSA01000028.1 coordinate 55,394, forward strand.
GGCTGATGTTCCCCCGCTTCGACACCTCGGCCGTCGGCGAGGCGCTCGCGCACGGTCTCCCGGCCTCGCCGGGTGCGGCCGTGGGCGCGGCGGTGTTCGACTCGGCCGAAGCCGTCCGCCGGGCCGCCGCGGGCGAGAAGGTCGTCCTCGTGCGCCAGGAGACCACCCCCGACGACCTGCCGGGCATGATCGCCGCGCAGGCGGTACTGACCAGCCGCGGCGGCAAGACCAGCCACGCGGCCGTGGTCGCCCGTGGCATGGGCAGGGTGTGCGTGTGCGGTGCCGAGGAACTCGCCGTGGACACCGGGGCGCGGCGCTTCACCGTGGGCGACACCGTCGTCGAGGAGGGCACGATCGTCTCCGTCGACGGTTCGCAGGGCGCCGTGTACCTGGGCGCCGCTCCGCTCGTCGACTCCGCGGTCATGCGCTACTTCGAGCAGGGCGAACGGTCGGCCGGGCTGGTCGAGGCCGTCGCCCGGGCCATGGACCGGGCCGACGGCGTGCGACGGCTTCAGGTGCGGGCGAATGCCGACACGCCCGAGGACGCCGCCCGCGCACGGCGGTTCGGCGCACAGGGTGTCGGGCTGTGCCGCACCGAGCACATGTTTCTCGGCGAGCGCCGCAAGCTGGTCGAGGCGATGATCCTGGCCGGCGACGACGGCGAGCGCGAGGAGGCGCTCGACGCGCTGCTGCCGCTCCAGCGGCAGGACTTCATCGGCATCCTGGAGGCGATGGACGGTCTGCCGGTGACGATCCGGCTCATCGACCCTCCCCTGCACGAGTTCCTGCCGGACCGCACCGACCTCGCCGTGCGCATCGCCACCGCCGAGGCCCGGGACACCGTGCCCGACCCGCACGACACCGAGCTGCTCGCCGCCGTCAACCGCATGCACGAGGAGAACCCGATGCTCGGGTTGCGGGGCGTCCGGCTGGGGCTGGTCGTTCCCGGGCTGGTGGCCATGCAGGTGCGGGCGATCGCCGAGGCGGTCGTGGAACGCACGAGGGCCGGGGGCTCCCCCGAGGCGGAGATCATGGTGCCGCTGGTCGGCGCCGTCGAGGAACTGCGCATCGAACGCCAGGAGGTGGAACGCGTCCTCGCCGCCGTCTCGAAGGAGTCCGGAGTGCCGGTGCACTGCCCGGTCGGCACCATGATCGAGCTGCCCCGGGCCGCGCTCACGGCCGGCCGGATCGCGGAGGAGGCCGAGTTCTTCTCCTTCGGCACCAACGACCTCACCCAGACCACCTGGGGCTTCTCCCGCGACGACGTCGAGGCGGCCTTCTTCTCCGCCTACCTCGACAAGGGCATCTTCGCCACCTCGCCCTTCGAGACCCTGGACCGTGACGGAGTGGGCCGGCTGGTCCGCCTCGCGGTCGACGAGGGCCGCACCGCACGACCCGACCTGAAGATCGGCGTCTGCGGCGAGCACGGCGGAGACCCCGAATCCGTCCACTTCTTCCACACGGCCGGACTGGACTACGTCTCCTGCTCGCCGTTCCGCGTCCCGGTCGCACGCCTGGAGGCCGGACGAGCCGCGCTCCTCGAAGCGGGGACGAGTGAACGCTCGGCGCCTGCTCCCTCCGAGGTGCCGAAGGGAGCCTGAAGCCTCGCATCGAGGCCGGGCCCGCGGACGATCCGGGGCCGAGGGGGCACCGTCCCGGTGCCGTCCGGCTCCGGCCGAGGGGACCCGGTGGGGCCGACACGCCCCATGTGAGGGGGCCCTTCGGCCCCACTTCGGCCCACCGGCGTCGAACCGGTCCGACATCAGGTCCGGTGGCTGCTAGACAGAGGACAGCCGCCCCGCAGCGATGCGGCTCCCTTCCTCTTTCGCCTTCGTCCGCCCTGCCCGGGAGGTTCTCCATGCTGTCCGCAGAGTCCGCCGCCCTCGTACGAGCCACCCTGCCCGCCGTGGCCGGAGCGCTCGACGAGATCACCGCCCGCTTCTACGCCACGATGTTCCAGGACCGCCCGGAGCTGCTCGACGGGATGTTCAACCGCGGCAACCAGGCCAGCGGCGCCCAACGCCGCGCGCTGGCGGGCTCGATCGCCGGATTCGCCGGCGCGCTGCTGGAGAACCCCGACGCGCGGCCGGACGCGCTGCTGTCCCGGATCGCCCACAAGCACGCCGCCGTAGGCGTCACCGACGACCAGTACACGATCGTCCACAAGTACCTGTTCGGCGCGATGGCCGAGGTCCTCGGCGACGCCGTCACCCCGGAGGTGGCCGCCGCCTGGGACGAGGTCTACTGGCTGATGGCGGGCGCCCTGATCAGCCGGGAGGCCCTCCTCTACCAGGACGCGGGCGTCCGGCCCGGCGGGAGCCGGCGGCCCTGGACGGTCGTCGAACGCCGCACCGAGACCCCCGACGTCGTGTCCTTCCTGCTCCGCCCGGCGGACGGCGAACCAGCCCCACGGGCGCGGGCCGGCCAGTACGTGAGCGTCCGCGTGCGCATGGCCGACGGGGTCCACCAGCTGCGCCAGTACAGCCTGTCCTCGGACCCGGGCGGCCGGCTGCGCCGGATCACCGTGAAGCGGGTCGCCGGTGACGCGGCCGGACCGGACGGCGAGGTCTCCACACTGCTGCACGACCAGGTCCGGGAGGGGGACGAACTGATGCTGTCCGCGCCGTTCGGTGACGTCTTCCTCGACGACCCGATCGACGCCACGTCCCCGCTCGTGCTGGTCTCGGCGGGCATCGGCTGCACCCCCATGACCGGCATCCTGGCCCATCTCGCCGCCCTCGGTTCGATCCGCCCGGTACTGGTCCTGCACGCCGACCGATCCCCCGCCGAGCACGCCTTGCGTGCCGAGACACACGACCTCGTCGGGCAACTGCCGGGCGCCCGCGCCGTCTTGTGGTACGAGCACCCCGGAGCGGAGGAACCCGAGGCCCACACCGGCCTGATGAACCTGAGCGACACCGAACTCCCGGACCACGCCACGGTGTTCCTGTGCGGCCCGCTCCCCTTCATGCGCGAGGCGCGCCGACAGCTGCTGGGCGCCGGGGTTTCCGCCCGGCACATCCGCTACGAGGTCTTCGGACCCGACCTGTGGCTCCCCGACACGGTGGCCTGAGCCGCGCCGGCCGGGGCCGGGGCCGCCACAGCCCCGGCCCCGGAAGACCGCCTCATCCTAAGTACGCGTCAGGACATCGGCGACACCTTCCGCCCACGTCTCGATCGCGCCGAAGTCCCTGAAGTCGCCGCCCTTCCCGGAGCGGAGGATCATCCCGGCGACTCGTCCCTTGGCACCCTCTTGCAGGCATCCTCCGAAGGTGACGTGCTCCCGGACCTCCAGGCGGGTCATGGCTCGTCGCACGCCGCGCACGGGCGGGATGTCGCGCTCGGAGACAGTGGCGTCGAGCGGGCCGCTGCTGAAGAACCAGACCGGCCGCTTGGCGAGTTCGGGGCGGTGACGGCGGACGAAGCGCCGCGCGTCCTTGTGCCAGCGTCCCGCGTAGAGCCCGCCGCCGACCACCACGGCGTCGTACGGCGTCACGCTCGTCACGGACCGGGCCGGGAGCGATTCCACGGTCAGGCCGTCCTTGCGCAGGACGTCGGCGACGGCTTCGGCGATCCGTGCCGTCGATCCGTTCGTCGTTCCGTAGGTGACCAACACAGTGCCGGTCATCGCGGTTCGCCTCCTTTCACTCGGCGCGGCCGGTCGGCGGCCACGCCGTGCAGGGCTTGTTCCTCGGCACGGACGACCTCCACGATCGTCACGGAGCCCGCCTTTTGTCGTGCCGCATGGCCGTTCCCTCCTCAGCGCAGCCGGCGCAGATACGGGTCCTGGGGACGGCGTGGCAGCAGACGCACCCGCGCGTCGAGCACGGTGACGCCGCCCGGTGTCGCCAGGACGGGGTTGAAGTCGGCCTCGGCGAGTTGCGGCAGGTCCGCCGCCATCCGGGACAGCCGCAGGAGCAGCTGTTCCAGGTCTTCGACGTCGACGGGGGCGCTTGCGTTCGCGCCCAGCAGCAGCGGGGCGCACCTCGGCGAGGTGATCAGTTCGTGCACGTCACCGTCGGTGAGGGGGGCGAGGCGGGCGGCGTGGTCGGCCAGTACCTCGGTCGCCGTGCCGCCGAGGCCGAACAGCACGAGCGGGCCGAAGACCTCGTCCTGGACGACGCCCGCGAACAGTTCGGTGCCTCGGGCGGCGAGCGGTTGCAGGACCACGCCGGTCATCAGTTCCGCGAAACGGGTCGCCAGATCGCGGAACGCGGCCCGCACCTGGGCGTCGCCGCGCAGGTCGAGGTGGACGGCGCGCTGCCGGGTCTTGTGCAGGAGCCCGGGCCAGTGGGCCTTCATCACCACGCGCCCGTCGTGGCCGCGCAACCGCTCGGCGGCGAGGACGGCGTCGTCCTCGGTCTCGGCCCAGGTCCACGGGATCTGCGGGATGCCGTAGCAGGCCAGCAGATCGGCGCAGCTCCGCGGGTCGGGCCAGCCGCCGTCGGGGTTCTCGGCCAGGTACTCCGCCACGACCGTACGGGCCCGCCGGGTCTCGATGCCGTCGAGGTCGGGGACGACGCCGGCGGGCCGGAAGAGCCAGGCGGCACGCCGCGCGGCGTGCGCGAGTGCGCGGGCCGCCGCCTGGGGTTCGGCGTAGGAGGGGATCATGCCGCCGCCCCCGGCGGGCAGCAGCCGGACGGACGCGTCCTGCTCCAGACGTACGGCGAGCACGGGCCGTGCCCGCCGTGCGGACGCCGCGGTGAGGGCACGCACCAGGTCGTCACCGGTGGCGGCCGCGACCGCCGTGGGTACGAGGGCGACGATGACGGCGTCGATGCCGGGGCAGCGGATGAGGCGGTCGACGCACTCCGTCAGCTGCCTCTCGGACACCGCGGCGGTCGCGTCGACCGGGTTGCCGATGGCGGCGCCGTCCGGCAGTACGGCGAGGAGGTCGTCGACCGTGGCGGGGCTGAACGGGGGCAGGGCGAGTCCCGCCTCCGCGCAGGCGTCGGCGGTGAGGACTCCGGCGCCGCCCGCGTTGGTGACGATCGCGACGCGGCTGCCTTCCGGCAGCGGCTGGGAATGCAGCAGGGCCGCGGTTTCGAGGAGTTCGCCGACCGAGCGGGTCGCGGTGATGCCGGCCTGGGTGAACAGCGCGCCACGGGTCATGGTGCGGGTGGCGGCGGCCGCGGTGTGCGAGGCGGCGGCCTTGCGGCCCGCCTCGGTGCGGCCCGCGTCGACGGTCAGCACCGGGATGCGGCGGGTGACGCGCCGGGCGGTGCGGGAGAAGGCGCGCGGGTTGCCGAAGGACTCCAGGTGCAGCAGGGCGAGTTCGGTGCGCCCGTCGCTCTCCCACCACTGGAGCATGTCGTTGCCGCTGACGTCGTACTTGTCGCCGAGGGAGGCGAAGGACGACACGCCGATGCCCAGCCGGGACAGTCCGTCGAGCAGCGCGATACCGATCCCGCCGGACTGTACGGCGACTCCGGCCGTCCCGGGGCGCGGGTGTTCGGCGGCGAAGGTCCCGTCGAGGTTAAGTTCCGGGTCGGTGTTCGAGATGCCGAGGCAGTTGGGGCCCACGAGCCGAATGCCGTGGACGCGGCAGGTCGTCAGCAGCGCCCGTGCCTGGGTGTGGTCGAGCCCGGCGGTGGCCACGACGAGGGCGCGCACCCCGGCCCTGCCGCACTCGTCGGCGACGGCCGCGACCGCGGCGGCCGGTACGGCGACGATCACGAGGTCGGGCGTCTTGGGCAGGGCGGCGACGGACGGGTAGGACGGCACTCCGAGAATCGACGTGACGCCGGGGTTCACGGCGAAGAGGCGCCGGGTGAAGCCGCCCGAGCGCAGATGGCGCAGGATCGCCCGGCCGACCGAACCGGGCGTGCGTCCGGCGCCGACCACGGCGACGGCGTCCGGACGCAGCAGGGGCAGCAGGCTGGCCACGTCGGCTGAGCTGCCCCGGGCCTCGACGGCCGACAGGTAGGTGTCGTCCTGGTCGAGGTGGACCGTGCAGCGGACCTCCGGGCCCTCGAAGCGACGGGAGGTGCGCAGGCCCAGGTCGGCGAAGAGGCGGAGCACCTCGTGGTTCTCGCTGAGCGCGTCGGCCGTGAAAGTGGTGATGCCCTCCGTCCGCGCCGACGAGATCAGATGCTCGACGAGCAGGGTGCCCACACCGCGGTGGTGCAGGCCGTCGGCGACGGCGACGGAGATCTCCGCGCCGTCCTTCTCCCCGCCGGTGTCGTACTCGGCGAGTCCGATCACCCGGCCGTCCGTCTCCGCCAGCAGGGCCCGGTAGCCCGGGCGGGCCGGCGCACAGGCCCGGTCGGCTGCCATGACGGCCGAGCGCCGGCCGGCGGCGAAGAATCGCAGGCGGAGGTTCTCGGGCGACATCTCCTCGTAGAGCCGCCGCAACGGGGCGTGATCGCTCGGCAGCACCGGCCGTATGGACACGGTGGTGCCGTCCGCGAGCAGGGCGTGGACCGAGGGGCCGTCGATCAGGTCGTCCGTCATCGCAGGTCTCTCCTCCGTCGCCGGCTTCCCTTCGATCGTCCGTCGGAACGAGGGCGGATCCCATGGGCTGCACGGGGGCGGATCGGGGCCGGTCGGCCCCCGTACGACGGCCGACCGGCCCGGTCTCCCCCGCGCGGCGCCCTGTCCGCCCGGGTCGGTCAAGGTTGCTGCGAGGAAGGGTCGTGGACGTTGGTCATGATCCCGTCCGTTCCCAGCCGCGTCGTGGCTCCCGCGCGGCGAGCCGGGGGTCGCGGCTGCGGTAGACGATGTACGGCCGGGTCAGATAGCCCAGCGGTGCGGTGAGCATGTGGACGAGCCGGGTGAACGGCCAGAAGGCGAACAGCAGCAGGGCGCTGATCGCGTGCAGCTGGAACAGGATCGGGGCACCGGTCATCGGTTCCGGGTCGGGCTGGAGGTAGAAGAGGGAGCGGAACCACGGGGAGATGGTCTCGCGGTAGTCGTATCCCCCGCCGACGGCGTTCGCGGCCACGGTGGCGGACAGGCCCAACACGATGGTCAGTGCCAGGAAGACGTACATGGCCTTGTCGTTGCGTGTGGTGGCGGAGAAGACCGGGCCGACGGTACGGCGCCGGTAGATCAGGACGGCCAGGCCGCCGAGCGTGGCGACGCCCGCGACCGTGCCGAGGACGACAGCGCCGACGTGGTACGTGTGCTCACCGACGCCGACCGCCTCCGTCCAGCTCTTGGGGATCACCAGGCCGCCGATGTGGCCGAGCAGCACGACGAGGATGCCGAAGTGGAACAGGGGGCTGCCGATGCGCAGGAGTCGCCGTTCGTACAGCTGCGAGGAGCGGGTGGTCCAGCCGAACTTGTCGTAGCGGTAGCGCCAGACGTGGCCGAGGACGAACACCGCGAGACAGACGTAGGGCAGGACGACCCACAGCAGGATGCCGCCGGTGCCCGTGTCCACCGCCAGGGTGACGGGCCGCGCGGGTGCGGTCATCGTAGGCCTCCTACGACGGGGTCGGGCAGGAACACCGGGGACGCGTACGGGTCGAGGCCGACCTGTTCTCCGGGTGGTCCCTGGGCGGCGAGGCGCATGACGGCCTCGCGGTCGCCGCCCGCGAGCCGGGGCAGGGTGGCGGAGACGGAGTCCAGCACCGGCGCCCAGGGCGAGTCGTCGTCGTTCAGTGCCAGGCGCAGCAGTTCCAGGCCGGCGCGGTGCTCGGTGAGCAGACGCGCTCCGGGGGCCGGTTCCGTGGCGGCGAATTCGAGGACGACGGCCAGGTGGTCGGGCAGTTCGTCGTCGCTCAGCCGCCGGCCGGCCTCGGCATAGGTCTGCTTCAGCCGCAGCAGGGCCATACCGCGCTTCCGGGTGTCGCCGTGGGCGTAGTAGGTCAGATAGAGGCAGCAGCGTTTGCGGTGGTCGAAGGTGGCGACGTAGTCGGCGGCCAGTTCCGGCAGCGGAGTGCGGCCGGCCCGCTCGGCGAAGCGGAGGAGGGGATCTCCCACCGGCCCGGGCTGGGTGTCGGCGACCCTGCGGGCCAGGGTGAGGTGTTCGGGGAACCGCTCGTCGGGATAGGCCAGCAGCAGCGACTGGATCTGCCAGGCCAGGCTGGTGCGGCTGTCGGCGGGGCGCTTCACGACGCCGGTCCTTCGTCGTCGGTCTCGCCGGGCGGGAAGAGGCCTGGGGGTCTGCCCCTGCCGTCCCAGTCGAGGAGGTTGACGCGGGTGGCCTTGTCGGTGGGGGCGGCCGACGTGTCGGAGGTCTGGCGGTCCCGCAGTGCCCGGTAGTTCTCCACCGCGATCGGGACGGCCCCGCCGGAGGTCTCGCCGAAGGGCCCGGACCCGCCCATGCCGGGGCCGCCCTCGTAGTCGAGACTGCATTCGGTGGCCAGTTCTTCGAGCTGGTGGGCCTGTTCGGCGTGCGCGGGCGGGATGACGTACCGCTCGTCGTACTTGGCCAGGGCCAGCAGCCGGTACATGTCGTACATCTGCTCCTCACTCATGCCGACCTCGCGGGGGATCGACGCATCGGGTTCACGGCCGAGGTTGATGTCGCGCATGTAGGCCCGCATGGCGGCCAGGCGGCGCAGCACGGCGTCGACGGGAGCCGGGTCGCCGGCGGTGAACAGCTGGGCGAGGTAGTCGACGGGGATGCGCAGGGCGTCCACGGCGGCGAACAGGTTGCGGTGGTCCTCGGCGTCACGACCGGTGTCACGGACGGCGTCGACCACCGGGGACAGCGGCGGGATGTACCAGACCATGGGCAGCGTGCGGTACTCCGGATGCAGCGGCAGGGCCATCTTGTACGTGCTGATCAGGGCGTGGACCGGGGAGCGCCGGGCAGCCTCGATCCAGTCCCGGGGGATGCCTTCCCGTTCGGCCGCGGCGATGACGTCCGGGCTGTTCGGGTCGAGGAACACCTGCCGCTGGGCCTCGTAGAGATCCTTCTCGTCGGTGGTGGAGGCGGCTTCGAGGACGCGGTCGGCGTCGTACAGGACGAGCCCGATGTAGCGCAGCCGGCCGACGCAGGTCTCCGAGCAGACGGTGGGCAGGCCGACCTCGACGCGCGGGAAGCAGAAGGTGCACTTCTCGGCCTTGCCGGTGCGATGGTTGAAGTACACCTTCTTGTACGGGCATCCGGTCACGCACATCCGCCAGCCCCGGCAGCGGTCCTGGTCGACCAGCACGATGCCGTCCTCGGTGCGCTTGTAGATGGCGCCGGAGGGGCAGGAGGCCGCGCAGGACGGGTTGAGGCAGTGCTCGCAGATGCGCGGCAGGTAGAACATGAAGGTCTGCTCGAACTCGAGCTTGATCTTCTCCGAGACCTGGTTCAGCAGGACGTCCTTCTCGCCGGTCGCGGCGGAGCCGGCGAGGTCGTCGTCCCAGTTCGCGGACCAGGAGATCTTCATGTCCTTGCCGGAGATCAGGGACTTGGGGCGGGCGACCGGGGTGTGTTCCTGGAGCGGGGCGTTGGTGAGGGTCTCGTAGTCGTACGTCCAGGGCTCGTAGTAGTCGTCGAGGGAGGGCAGCACCGGGTTGGAGAAGATCTGGACAAGCTTCTTGAACCGGCCGCCCGCCTTCAGCGTGAGCCGGCCCTTCCTGTTCAGCTCCCAGCCGCCCTTCCAGGTGTCCTGGTCCTCGTAGCGGCGCGGGTAGCCCTGGCCGGGGCGGGTCTCGACGTTGTTGAACCACACGTACTCCACGCCGGTGCGGTTGGTCCACGCCTGCTTGCAGGTGACGGAGCACGTGTGGCAGCCGATGCACTTGTCGAGGTTCATCACCATCGCCATCTGGGCCATCACGCGTCCGATGCCGGCTTCGCCACGGGGCATGTCAGTACTCCACGTCCTGGTCGGTGCGGCGGCGGACGACGGTGACCTCGTCGCGCTGGTTCCCGGTCGGGCCCAGGTAGTTGAAGGCGTACGACAACTGCGCGTATCCCCCGATGAGATGGCTGGGTTTGACCAGCAGACGGGTCAGCGAGTTGTGGATGCCGCCGCGCCGGCCCGTGGTCTCGGTGCGGGGCACGTCGATCAGCCGGTCCTGGGCGTGGTGCATGTACACCGTGCCCTGCGGCATGCGGTGGGAGACGACCGCGCGGGCGGCGACCACTCCGTTGCGGTTGACCGCCTCGACCCAGTCGTTGTCGTCCACGTCGATCTTCGCCGCGTCCTGGGTGCTCATCCAGATCGTGGGGCCGCCCCGGGACAGGGAGAGCATGAGCAGGTTGTCCTGGTACTCGGAATGGATGGACCACTTGTTGTGCGGGGTGAGGTAGCGCACCGTGACGCCGAGTTCGCCGGTCTCACCGATCCGCGGCTCGTCGAAGAGCGCGTGCATGTTCAGCGGGGGCCGGTAGACCGGGAGCTGTTCGCCGAGTGCGGTCATCCAGTCGTGGTCGAGGTAGAAGTGCTGACGGCCGGTGAGGGTGTGCCAGGGCTTGAGGCGCTCGACGTTGACCGTGAAAGGTGAGTAGCGGCGGCCGCCCGTCTCCGACCCCGACCACTCCGGGGAGGTGATCACGGGCACGGGTGCGGCCTGGGTGTCGGCGAAGGTGATCCGCTTGCCCTCGTGCTCGGCCGCCAGGTCCGCGAGCTGTCTGCCGGTGCGCGCTTCGAGGGTGCGGAAACCCTGGGTGGCGAGGTGTCCGTTGGTGGTGCCGGACAGCGCCAGGATCGCCTCGCAGGCATCGGTGTCCCGGGCGATCGAGGGGCGCCCGTCGGCTGCTCCCCCGCGTACGACGCCGTTCTTGTGCCGGAGGTGGTCCAGCTCCTGGTCGACGTGGAAGGTGACGCCCTTGGTGGTGGCGCCCAGAGTGTCGAGCAGGGGACCGAGGGCGCCCATCTTGTCGGCGACGGCGGTGTAGTCACGCTCGACGGTGACGAGTTTCGGCATGGTGCGTCCCGGCACCGGCTCGCACTCCCCCGCCTTCCAGTCCCGTACCCGGCCGTGCGGGTTGGCGAGTTCGTCGGGGGTGTCGTGCAGCAGGGGCGCGGCGACCACGTCCGTACGGACGCCGAGCCGGCCGACGGCCTGTCTGCTGAACTCCGCGGCGAGGGTGTGGAAGGCGTCCCAGTCGGTGCGGGTCTGCCACGGCGGGGCGATCGCCGGGTTGAAGGCGTGCACGAACGGGTGCATGTCCGTACTGGACAGATCGTGTTTCTCGTACCAGGTCGCGGCCGGGAGCACCACGTCCGAGTAGATGGTGGTGCTGGTCATCCGGAAGTCCAGCGTCAGCAGCAGGTCGAGCTTGCCCTCGGGAGCCTCCTCCCGCCACACCACGTCCTTCGGCCGGGCCTCCGGCGGCGCCTCGGCGGCCCGCACGGAGGAGTCGGCGCCGAGCAGGTGCCTGAGGAAGTACTCGTTGCCCTTGGCGGAAGAGCCCAGCAGGTTGGCCCGCCACACCGTCAGCACCCGCGGGAAGTTCTCCGGGGCGTCGGGGTCCTCCCCCGCGAACCGCAGCCGCCCCGCCTTGAGTTCGTCCACGACGTGTTCGGCGACGGGGCGGTCCGCGGCGGCGGCCTCGTCGGCGAGGTCGAGGGGGTTGCGGTCGAAGGTCGGGTAGGCCGGCATCCATCCCATGCGCGCGGACTGCGCGATGACGTCGGCCGTGGTCTTCCCGGTGAACGGGCCCGTACCGCGGCCGTCCGCCGCGAGGGTGTCGGCGGAGAAGGGGTCGTAGCGGAACTGGTCGCTGTGCAGGTACCAGTACGCGGTCTGGATCATCAGCCGGGCCGGCCGGTTCCAGTCCGCCGCCGTCGCGATCGCCGAGTAGCCGGTGATGGGGCGGACCTTCTCCTGGCCGACGTAGTGGGCCCAGCCGCCGCCGTTGACGCCCTGACAGCCGGTCAGCGTCGTCAGGGTCAGGAACGCCCGGTAGATGGTGTCGGAGTGGAACCAGTGGTTGGTCCCCGCCCCCATGATGATCATCGAACGGCCGCCGGACTCCTCGGCGTTGGCCGCGAACTCGCGCGCGATCCGCGTCGCCTTCCCCGCGTCCACTCCGGTGACGGCCGCCTGCCAGGCCGGGGTGTACGGCTCGGTCGCGTCGTCGTAGCCCGTGGGCCACCGGCCGGGCAGCCCGTCGCGGGCCACCCCGTACTGGGCGAGCAGCAGGTCGTACACCGTGGTCACCAGGCGCCCGGCGATCCGGTGGACGGGGACGCCGCGCCGCAGCCGGTCCGCGCTGCCGTCGGGGGCGTCGAAGCGGGGCAGCTCGACGGCGACCGGGGCCTCGCCGCCCCCCTCGACCGACAGGAGGGGGCGCGTGTCACCGAGGTCCAGGTTCCACTTGCCGGCGCCTGCCTCGCCGTAGCGGTCGCCGAGGGTGCCGTTCGGTACCACCGGCCGTCGGTCGGCCGCGTCCAGCAGTACGGTCCGGAACTGCGCGTGCTCGCTCTCGGCGTGTTCGCCCCCGAGATCGGCGGCGGTCAGGAACTTGCCCGGCCGGTAGGTGCCCGGCTCGCCCTCGGCCTCGTCGTCGCCCTCGGCCTCGTCGAGAGTGACCAGGAACGGGAGGTCCGTGTACTTCTTCACGTAGTCGGTGAAGTACGGGGTGGGCCGGTCGACGAAGAACTCCTTCAGGATCACGTGCCCCATGGCCATCGCCAGCGCTCCGTCGGTGCCCGGCTGGACCGCGAGCCACTCGTCGGCGAACTTCACGTTGTCCGCGTAGTCCGGCGACACGGCGACGACCTTCTGGCCGCGGTAGCGGGCTTCCGCCATCCAGTGCGCGTCCGGGGTACGGGTCACCGGCAGATTCGAACCCCACATGATCAGATAGCCGGCGTCCCACCAGTCCCCGGACTCCGGTACGTCGGTCTGGTCGCCGAAGACCTGCGGGGAGGCGACCGGCAGATCGGCGTACCAGTCGTAGAAGGACAGCATCACGCCGCCCAGCAGCGAGTAGAAGCGGGCGCCCGCGGCGTGGGACACCATCGACATCGCGGGGATCGGCGAGAACCCGGCCAGCCGGTCCGGGCCGTACTCCTTGATCGTGTGCACATGCGCGGCGGCGACCATCTCCACCGCCTCGTCCCAGCTCGCGCGCACCAGGCCGCCCTTGCCGCGTGCGTTCTTGTAGCGGCGTGCGCGCTCCGGGTCGGAGACGATGTCCGCCCACGCCGCCACCGGGTCCCCCAGGCGGGCCTTCGCCTCCCGGTACATCTGCAACAGCACGCCGCGTACGTACGGGTAGCGCACCCGGGTGGGCGAGTAGGTGTACCAGGAGAAGGCCGCCCCGCGCGGGCAGCCGCGCGGCTCGTACTCGGGACGGTCCGGGCCGACCGACGGGTAATCGGTCTGCTGCGCCTCCCAGGTGATGATCCCGTCCCTGACGTACACCTTCCAGGAACACGAACCGGTGCAGTTCACGCCGTGCGTGGAACGCACCACCTTGTCGTGCGACCAGCGGTCCCGGTAGAACGCGTCCGCCTGCCGGCCGCCCTTGCGGTGCAGGGTGCGCAGGTCCTCGGAGACCTCCGCACGGGTGAAGTAGCGCCGGCTGCGTACCAGCGCCTCGGCCAGTTCACCGTCCATGCCTGCTCGTGCCCGGTCCGGGCTGTCCGTGGTCACCGCAACGCTCCGCTCCCGGGCGTGCGGGCCCGTTCGAGGTCGTGAACGAATTCGGCCACGGCCGACTCTACGGCCGCGGGCTCCTCAGGGGTCGACAGCCGCGCCATGGGCGACACCTGCTCGTGGCGCGTCGTCGGTCAGGTCCGTGTGCCGTCAGGCCGTGGTACCCGCGGTGGTGTGGCGCCCACGCTGACGGCCGCGCCGACGGCCGGTGCGCGGCTCGCGCTCGCGGCTTTCGACCGCGGTACGGACCCGGGTGAGGGTGAAGACCAGTGCCGCGGCGGCCACCACCGCGAGCAGGGCGAGACCGGCTGCGTAGGTTCCGTACGCGCCGTACAGCGAGCCCATGACGAGCGGCGGCAGGAAGCCGCCCAGTCCACCCGCGGCGCCCACGACGCCGGTGACGGAGCCGACCTGGCCGGCCGGGGTCATCAGCGCCACCAGGGCGAAGGTCGCCCCGCTGGCCGCGCCGAGCGCGGCGGCCATGGCGAGGAAGGCGATGGTGCCCATCGGTGCCAGCGCCGGGGTGAACGACTGGGTCACCGCCCCGGCCACGACCACGGCCAGCGCGCCGGCGAGCACCCGGACCGGTCCCAGGCGGTCGGACAGCCAGCCACCGATCGGGCGCATCGCCACCGCCAGCAGCACGAACCCCGCCATCCGGTTCGCGGCGTCGGTCTGGGTGAGGCCGTATCCGGTCTTGAGGTAGGTGGGCAGGTAGACGGAGAAGGCGACGTAGCCGCCGAAGGCCACGGCGTACAGGGCTGCTGCCTGCCAGGTGATGCCCAGGCGGGCGGTGGCGTCCAGCCGACGGGCCAGCGGTTCGGTCGGCACGATGCGTCCGGGCGCGTCCCGCAGCAGCAGCACGGCGGCCAAGGCGTACACGGCCAGGACCGCGGCGGTGATCAGGAACGGGGTCGACATGCTGTTCGCGTCGACCAGCTTCACCGTGGTCAGGGCGCTGATCGCGGTGCCGCCCATTCCCGCGCCGAAGACGCCGATCGCGAGGCCGCGCCGTTCGGGCGGGAACCAGGCGTTCACGAAGGGGACGCCGACCGCGAAGGCGGTGCCGGCGATACCGAGGAAGAACCCCCCGACCAGCAGGGCCGTCAGTGAGGTGTGACCGGCCAGGCCGAGGTAGAGGACCGGCACGACGGTGACCGCCGACACGATCGGGAACATGACCCGTCCGCCGAGCCTGTCGGTCAGGGCGCCGACCGGGACACGGCCCAGTGAGCCGACCACGACGGGCACCGCCACCAGCAACGACTGCTGGAACGACGACAGGTCGAGGCTGTCCTTGAACCGGGGACCGAGCGGGCTGAGCAGCGCCCACGCCCAGAAGTTCACGGCGAACCCGACGGTGGCCAGGGCCAGCATCAGCCAGGCCTGGCGGGGCACCGGCGCACGTGACGGTGAACCGCCGCTCTCCGACTCCCTCGGCTGGACCATGTCGTCCGCCCCTTCCCTGTTCATAGTGGTACGGCGCCACCGGGATCGCCGGCGCACCACAGGCCCCTCCCGCTGTCGGCGGAACGGCACCCGTCACCACTGTGTGCAGCGGGGCTCGAAGGCGGTATGGGCCATCAGTCCCTACCGGGGGACGGACAGGCCCTGCCTGGGGTCGCCACCGAGGGACAGGTGGCCCCCGGTTCGGACTCGGCGACCGCCGAGGAGCGGAGCTCAGCGCACCGGGAAGCCGCAGGAGTAGCCCTGTTCCTTGAGCCAGGGGAGGATCCGGCGCAGGGCTTCGACGGTCTGGGAGCGGTCGCCGCCGGCGTCGTGGAAGAGGAGCGTCGGCCCGTTGGGCAGCTCCCGCTCGACGGTGGCGACGATGGCATCCGTGCCCGGCCGCTCGAAGTCCTTGGAGTCCACGTTCCAGCCCAGCGGGCGCATGCCCCGGGAGGCGGCCAGCTTGCGGCTGTAGGGGGTGAAGGCCCCGCCCGGCGCGCGGTAGTACATCGGCCGTACGCCCCCGGAGGCCTCGGTGATCATACGTTCGGCGTCGAGTATCTGCTGCGACTGGTAGGCCTGGGACTGCTTGTCCATGGTGGTGTCGTGCGACACCGAGTGGTCGCACAGCCTGTGCCCGGCCGCGACCACCTTCTTCACGAGGTCCGGGTGGGCCTGCGCCTGCGTTCCCACCATGCAGAACGTGGCCTTCACCCCGTACTCCCGCAGCACGTCGAGCACCTGAGGGGTCCAGACGGGGTCGGGGCCGTCGTCGATGGTGATGTTGACGCCGCGCGCCCCCTTGTCCGAGGCGTGCGCGATGGTCACCGCCACCGCCTTGACGTCATCGCTCGGCTTGGCCGACGCGCCGGCCTGAGGCGACGAGCCGCCCACGGCACCGGCCTGCGCGGTCCACACGGAGGCGCCGGCGGCCAGCACCGTCACCCCGAGTGCCGCCCCGACCATCTTGCCGTACCAGCCGCGCCCGCCGCCGTGTCGTGCCATGTCCGCCCCGCTTTCCCGCAGTTCCTCACCGACCTCGGTCGCCTTCCGACCACCTGGCAGGACGAGGGGCGGCTGCCACGGGATGCGCCTGTTACCGATCACGGACAATTCCGGGGGCGTTCGGCGACAACTCGGCGAGCAGCGGCCGTACCTGGCCGGTCGGCGCCCGATCCGGCATCCCCCGCTGCGGCGTGTCGACTTGCCGCGGCCGGCCCGGCCGCCGCTGCCCGGACCACATGGATCAATCCCGGCCGGTATCTATCGCTGTGGCTGGTTTCTGATGCATGGTGTGCGGACGGGCACCGATCCGATCCCCCCGGGAACGGTTTCCCTTCACGGGGCCCTGCCGTCCCGTGGGCGGCAGGGCCCGCCGCGCCTCCCGGCTCCCCACGGGAGGCCACGCGGCTGCCCGGATCCGGCCAACGGGGCAGCCGCCACTGCCGGTCCGCCTCGCCTCTCCCTTCTGGCATCGCCTCGCCTCCGTGCCGCGCGCGAGTTACTTCTCCGCCTGCTGACCTTCCTGGCCACCTTGGCCGGATCAGCCGGCGCGACGGTCTTCCTCGGCCGCTGACCCACCCCGCGCGCACCCCCGTCCGAGTCCGGCCGCCATGGCCGGCACAGCCCCCGGACAGCCGGGCGGCCGGACTCGGCAGCACTTCCGCACACCCACGCGAGCCCCCGCCTCCGGCGGCAGCCCTTGACGGCACTGAAACTTCTCCTCAATATTGATGAAATCATCGACCACGCGGCAGTGGCCCTCCGGGCGGCCCGAGCAGCGCCGCGCATCCGCAGTTCCGTCCTTCCGGCTCGATGCCGGGACAAACGAGAGAACGGTCCATGCTGAGGAAAGATCACACCGAGTCGCATGCCGGACCCCTGAGCGACGGCGACTCCGAGAGCACCGATGTCGTGATCGTGGGTTACGGGCCGGTCGGCGCGATGGTCGCGAACCTGCTCGGTCAGGCCGGGATCAGGACGATCGTGTTCGAGCGCGACGTCAAACCCCATTCCATGCCGCGCGCGGGCGCCACCGACGACGAGGTGCTCCGCGTCTTCCAGGCGGCCGGCCTGGCCGATCAGCTGCTCCCGCTTCTCGACCTGGGCCAGAGCACGCAGTTCCGCTCCGCACGCAGCGTCCCGCTGGTGACGATGCGTCCCCGAGGAGGCCGCAACGGGTTCCCGAAGCTCGCGTTCTTCTACCAGCCCGACCTCGAGCGAGTGCTCCACGAAGGGATCGCCCGGTACCCCCATGTCGCCGTCCGGACGGGCGTCCGCGTCGAGGGGCTCCACGAGGACGACGACGGCGTGACGGTGTGGACCCGCGGCGGCGCCCACGGCCGGCAGAAGGCGACCCGGGCGCGCTACGTCGTGGCCTGTGACGGCGGTCGAAGCACCGTCCGCAACCTCCGCTGCATCGCGTTCACCGGCTCCACCTACGCACAGCCGTGGCTCGTCGTCGACGCCAAACTGGAGGCCCCGCTGACAGACGTCACGTCCTTCCAGTTCATCGGCGACCCGGACCGTCCGGCCGTGACGCTGCCCCTGCCCGGAACGCACCACCGCTGGGAGTTCATGGTTCTCCCGGGAGAGGACCGGACCGAGTTCGCGACGCTGGAGAACGCACGGCGGCTCGTCTCCCCGTGGGTCGACCCCGACCGCATCACCATCCTCCGGCACATCGTCTACACCTTCCACGCCCGCACCGCGGCCCGGTGGCGCTCGGGCCGTGTGCTTCTCGCCGGCGACGCGGCACACCTGATGCCGCCCTTCGCCGGGCAGGGACTCGGCTCAGGCCTGCGTGACGCGCACAACCTGGCCTGGAAGCTCGCGGCCGTCGTCGCGGACGACGCCGACCCGTCGTTGCTCGACAGCTACGAGACCGAGCGACGCCCCCACGTCACGCGCATGACCTGGCTGACACGCTTCTCCGGCGCCCTGGTCCAGACCCGCCACCGCCGCGTCGCCACGGTCCGGGACGTGATGCTGACGAAGATGGCACGCCTGCCCTACTTCACCGAAGGACGGTTCAAGCCCGACCTTCGGTACTCGTCCGGAGCGTTCGAGACTTCTCCACGCCGCGCCGGCGCGGGACACGCGTTCCCGCAGCCCACGGTCCGCACACCGGAGGGACGGATGGTGCCCCTCGACGACCTGATCGGCGGCGGCTGGGCCCTGATCGGTCGCGATCTCGATCCACAGGTCCACCTGAGCTCGGAGAGTCGGGCGCTCTGGGACACTCTCGGCACCCCCTACCTCTCCCTCGGCCGACCCGGCCGGCGCCGGGCACGCCACGAGGCCGGCACCATCGCGGTCGAGGACCTCGACGGCCACGCGCTCGACTTCTTCCGCCGACACGGCGGCGACTTCGCGATCGTACGACCGGACCGCATCGTGTTCGCGATGCCGGACATCCGCGAGCTCGACCACGCGGCAGACCTGTACAGGGCACTGATCCGTGGGAAGTCCCGCCGCCACCCCCTGCCGCGGTCGTCGGTCTGACGTATCGCCTCACCGACGGCAACGCCCGCCCGGTCACCTCCCGCGGCCTCCACCTGGACGCGGACCCGGAACCCGTCTCCGACACGGCCACGACGAACCGATGAGCGCCGCTGCGCCACAGGCCGGGCCCGACCTGACCGTCGACGGCACCGGCCTGCTCTGCGTCACCCTTCTGCTCCGTCTGGTCAAGCGGATCGACGGGGCACGGCCGGGCACGCTGGTCCACGTGATCGCCACCGACCCCGCCGCGCCCCTCGACCTGCCTGCCTGGTGCCACATGACCGGCCACACCTACGTCGGTCCCGTCCCCGGCCGACAGCAGATGTACGCCGTCCGGCTCGCCGCCGGCGCCCGCGCCACCCGCACGGACGCGCCGTGGCACCCGGTCCGGGCCGGTTCGCAGGAGCCTCAGGGCCGGTGAGACCGGCCGGCGTCGGCCCGGGCGGGCCGGTCCGGGCTCCCTTGCCACGTTCGGCTCACCGCCGCGGGAAGCCCCGGCAGGGCGACACGCGTCTCTCGGGGTGCGGACTCACGGGGTGCGGAAGCCCTGGAAGGTCACCTGTCTGCGGGTCTCGAAGCCGAGCCGCTCGTAGAGCGCGATCGCGGCGGTGTTCGCCTCGGCCACGTGCAGGAAGGGCTGTTCGCCGCGCTCCAGGATCCGGGCGACGAGCGCCCTGATCAGACGGGCGGCGAGGCCGCGCCCGCGGGCCTCCGGGGCGGTGCAGACGGCGCTGATCTCGGCCCAGCCCGGGGGACGCAGCCGCTCCCCCGCCATGGCCACCAGCGTGCCGTTCTCGCGGATGCCGAGGTAGGTGCCGAGTTCGTGGGTGCGCGGCCAGAACGGGCCCGGCCGGGTGCGCGCGACGAGGTCGATCATCTCGGGCACGCTGTCCGCGTCGAGCTCGACCACGGCCGGTCCGGTCTCGGCGTCAGCGTGATCCGGCACGCCGTCGGCGGACAGGATCAGCTGGCGTCCCTCCAGGTGGAAGACCGGCTTCCAGTCGGACGGCGGGGCGGCCGGGTTGCTGAACATGTCGGCGAGTTCGCCCGGTCCCAACAGCGCCGCGAGGTCGGCCCATTCCGCCGCGTCCGGTTCGGCGGACACCGTCGAGAACGACGCCACCTCGGGCAGGTAGGTGGCGGCCCGGCCGAGCCGGCGGGCGAACCGTGCGTGGCTGCTGCCGAGCGATTCGCCCACCGGGTCGTCGAGTACCAGGTCGTCGCGGTTCACCGTCTTGGTGTCCCCTCGTGTCGTACGCGGTTCGTCATCGCCGGCGCTCGACCGTCCCGGCGCTCGACCGGCCCGCCCCTCTACCGGCCCAGGGGAACGGTGATCATAGCCAACGGGCCATCAGGTGCCGTCCGCCGAGCCGTCCCCTGCGCGAGCGGAGGCGTGGGCCCGCCTCCTTCGTGCTCGGCGGCCGCCGCCGACATCGCCGACACCTTCTACACCCATCTCACCGACGACGAGGGGAGCATCGACACCGGCCGGGCCGCACACGCCCTGCACACCACCCTGCGCGACCGACGGCCCCTCGCCCCCGCCCTGTGGGCCGCCCACCTGCACACCAGCGCCTGACTCCACCTCTGTGAGACAGCTGGGCGGCGCCTTCCCGGGCCGTCGGCTCACCGACACGGCACCGGGCATTCTCGCCATGACACGCCGTCAAAATCGTAGATGGCGGGGGAAATCCGCCTATGGTGACGTGGTCCGTCGGCCGTCGAGAGGGCACGAAGCAGTGCCGCGCGCCCGCGTGACCGCCCTCGCTCAGGTAACGGCGGAACGGTTCCCGCACGGTGCTCAGCAACCCCTGGGGGATGGAAGCATGTCGAGATCCCAGCCTCAGGTCAGGTCCGACCGCCCGTGGTACGCCGTCGCGGCGGTGGTGTTCGCGGTGGGCATGGCCGGCACGACGCTGCCCACCCCGCTGTACGTGCTCTATCGCGAGGAGATCGGCTTCTCGCCCTTCATGGTCACGGTGATCTTCGCCGTCTACGCCGTCGGTGTGATCGCCGCGCTGCTGGTGGCGGGCAACTTCTCGGACGTCCTGGGCCGCCGCCCGGTGATCTTCGCCGCGCTGGTGCTGTCCGTGCTCTCCGCGGTCTGTTTCCTCTTCGAGGACGGACTGGTGCTGCTGTTCCTGGGACGGCTGCTGTCGGGTTTCGCGGCCGGGCTGCTCAGCGGGGCCGCAACCGCCGCCGTCACCGAACTGGCCGCACCGGCCGAGCGATCGAAGGCCGCGTTCGCCGCCACCGCGGCGAACATGGGCGGGCTGGGCTGCGGAGCGCTCCTGTCCGGGATCCTCGCCGAGTACGCCCCCTACCCGCTCAAGCTGCCCTACCTGGTCCATCTCGGCCTGCTGGCCGTCGGCATGCTCCTGGTCGCCGTGCTGCCGGAGTCCGTGGAACGCCCGGAGCCTCGGCCGGCCCTGCGCCCGCAGGGCATGGTCGTACCGTCACAGACCCGCCCGGTGTTCGTGCCGGCCGCGCTGGCCTCCTTCGCCGGCTTCTCGGTACTGGGACTGTTCACCGCGGTCGCTCCGTCGTTCGCCGCGCAGTACCTGGGCGTGGACAACCTGGCCGTGGCCGGTGCGATCGTGCTCGTGGTGTTCATGGCGTCGACGGCCGGCCAACTGCTCATGGACCGTGTCGGCCCGGTCCGAGCCCTCCCGCTGGGCTGTACGGTCCTGGTCGGCGGCCTGGTCCTGATCGGCTCCTCCCTGCTGGTGGAGTCGCTCGGGGTGCTGGTCGCGGGCGCCGTCGTCGCCGGTATCGGGCAGGGGATGTCGTTCCGGGCCTCGGTCGCCGAGGTCTCCCGGGTCGCCCCCGCCCAGCAGCGCGGTGCGACGATCTCCGCGCTCTTCGTCGCCGCCTATGTCGGCATCTCCCTGCCCGTGGTCGGGATCGGCGCGCTCGCGGTGGCCCTGGGACTGCGCGGTGCCGGACTGATCTTCGTCGGGTGCGTGATCGTCGTCGCCGCGGCCGTCGCGCTCTACCTCGCCCGTCGGACCGAGCCCGCGACGGCGCGCTGATGCCGTCGGCCGGTCGGCCGGCGTGATGCGCGGGACCGCGTGCCCACCGGACGCGGGCAGAACGACGGTCAGGACCGATCCGCCTCTTCACGTGAGCCGCTGCCGTAGGAGCTGTTCCAGGCGATCGCCAGGACGAGGACCGTACCGATCGCCGTGCCGGCGAGCTCGCAGGCCGCACGGACAAGCAGGTCAGAGCGGTCGGTGACGGCCCAGTCCCGGCCCGCGTACAGCGATATGTCCGTCACTTGCTCCTCATCGGCGGCGAACGACAGGCCGCCGATCTCGCCGCTGCCCCGCTGCCCATCGGGCAGACGCCACGTGCCGCGGCATGGGCGTACCCACTCGCAGTGCACGTACCCTTCCGTCTTCGCCGGATGCCCGTCGAAGAACCGGTAGGTGTTCCTCGCTGCGAACCACAACGGCAGCGCGAGACCGCACAGGGCCAGGAACAGGACCACCCGGGACAACGGCTTGAGCCCACGCACCAGTTCGCCACTCCATGACGACGGGCCCACGCCCCACCACCTCACCGTGTCTGATCGCCGAACATGCTCCGGGTCTCGGATACGGCAGGCTACTCACGCGGTACCGCCCCCACGGCCGCGGGTGGCCCTTGTCCGCCCGTACATGCCGCCGCGAGGGCGGGCAGACGCCGCCCTCCGGCCTCGCGCACCGCAGCCCGCGGGCCCGGGCGCGGCCTCGGGAATGCCCGGACCGGATCCGGCGTTGCACCGCGTGGCTGGCATGCACGGGTCAGCCCTGATCAAGGAAGGACGTCATGGCTCGCACCGATTCACGCCCTGTCGTCAAGCTGCGGTCCACGGCCGGGACCGGTGTCACCTATGTGACGCGCAAGAGCCGCTTCAACGACCCCGACCGGCTCGTACTGCGCAAGTACGACCACGTCGTCGGCCGTCACGTGCTGTTCCGCGAGGAACGCTGAACGAACAGGAGGACAACGCCATGAAGGTCCGCAGTTCGCTGCGCTCACTGAAGGCCAAGCCCGGATCCCAGGTCGTCCGCCGCAAGGGCGTCACCTTCGTCATCAATCGCAAGGACCCCCGCTTCAAGGCCCGCCAGGGCTGACACGAGCGGAGAGGTCCGACGGCCCCGGTCCGCACGCCGGCGGGCCGGGGCCGCCGCCGGTCGACCACGGCCGGTCGCCGGGCCGTCACGCGCGGTCCGGGGACGGCCGACGCCGACAGCGGGTGGCGCGCGGTGGGGCCACCTGGCGCGCCGAGGACGGCGAACCGCTGGATCACCGTGGCGTTCCTGTCCTGGCGCGGGCGAGGTTCACGCCACTGGCGATGATCCCGATGTGGCTGAACGCCTGAGGGAAATTGCCCATGAACTCTCCGGTGGACGGATCGATCTGCTCCGACAGCAGCCCCAGCGGACTCGCCCGGGCACAGAGCGAGGCGTAGAGCCGTTCGGCCTCCTCGATCCGGCCCTGGCCGATCAGGTTGTCGACCAGCCAGAAACTGCACAGCACGAAGGCTCCCTCGTCGCCGGACAGCCCGTCGGGTGATTCCTCGTGCAGGTAGCGGTAGAGGAGTCCGTCGCCCGCGGACAGGCGTTCCGCGACGGCCTTGGCGGTCGCCACCATCCGCGGGTGATCCACCGGCACCACCCGGCGCAGCGGGAGCGCGAGCAGGCTGGCGTCCAGGACGCCGCCGCCGTCCAGGTGTGCGCTCAGGGTCTGCGCGTCCTCGTCCCACGACCGCTCCAGGATGAGCCGCCGCAGCTGGTCGGCCGAGGCCCGCCACGAAGCGATCCGTCCCGGCAGCCCGAGCCGCTCGCCCATCCGCGCGGCCCGGTCCAGAGCCACATGGCACAGTCCGGCCGAGTAGGTGAAGGTCCGGCCTTCGCTGCGCACCTCCCAGATGCCTTGGTCCGGCTGCCGCCAGGCCTTCTCCGCCGTGTCGGCCAGCTCGCTCAGGCCGGCCCACAGCTCGGGCCGGATCTCACCGCCGGAGAGCAGCCACTGGTCGGCGCAGTCCAGGATCTCGCCGTAGACGTCATGCTGGAGCTGGTCGGCCGCGCCGTTGCCCCAGCGCACCGGGCTGGAGCGCCGGTAGCCCTCCAGCTCGCCGTCCTCGACCTCGTCGGGCACCGGTTCGCCCCGGAGGTCGTACATGATCAGGGGCCGTCGGCTGTATTCGAAGGCGTCGAGAACCCAGCCGAGGAAGGCGTCGGCCTCGCCCCGGAAGCCGATGCGGCGCAGGGCGAACACGGCGAAGGCCGCGTCGCGGATCCAGGCATAGCGGTAGTCCCAGTTGCGGATCCCGCCGATGGGCGCGGGCAGGGAGGAGGTGGGGGCCGCGACCAGCGATCCATTGGTCCAGTCGTCGCACAGTTTCAATGTCAGCGCGGCGCGCCTCACCAGGAGTTCTTCGGGGCCGGCGTAGGCGAAGTGTGCCATCCAGCGGTGCCATGCGCCGATGGTTCTCTCCAGCATCGCGTCGGTGTCGAGCCGGTGGTGACGATGGAAGCGGCCCCAGGACAGCACGAGATCAAGGCGGTCGCCCTGGCGCAGGTCGTGCGTGCTGTGCAGGCCCGTCAGGGAACGGTTGGACCGCAGGTGGAGCCGTAGATCCGGCCGCCGGGAGGGTCGCACCTCCAGCCCGCTGAACAATGCGCTCGCCTGCGCGCCACCGCGCGGCTCCATGTCCACTCGCAGGCGTACGGTGCCGTCCAGCACGACCGCCGACCGCACGAGTTCGGACCGGTCGGCCGGTGTGTCATCGGTGAGATCGGCACCCGAGCGCAGGGCCAGCGCGTCGGTGACGCGCACCAGTCCGGTGGTACTGCGCATCTCGGTCGTCAGTACGCCGGTGTCCGGGACGTAGCGCTGGCGCGCCTCCACCAGATCCTCCGGCGCCAGGGTGAAATGCCCGCCCCGCGCCTGATCCAGCAGTCCGCAGAACAGCGGTTCGGCATCGAACCGGGGCAGGCACATCCAGGGGATGGAGCCGTCCAGACCGACCAGCGCGGCGGTTGTGCCGTCCCCGATGAGGCCGAGGTCCTCCAGCGGCAGGTAGCCGTTCCGTCGGCGGACCGGCCGGAACGGTGGATCGGGATCGTGCATGCCGCCTCGTTTCCACAGCGTCGTGAGCAGCCGTGCGCCCGCCCTGCTGCGCAGTGAGTGATCACGACGTTCGCGACGCCTTCGAGCTTCTTCTCCGCGATCCTGCCCACCGGGCGGTCGTCCGGCAGGCTGCTTGTCTGTCACCCTTCCGGGGGCCGTGACGGTGTGCGATCCGGCCGCCCCGGCGGTCATGCGTTCCGGTGAAAAGGGAGGGCCGCTCGGCGCAGACGGTGTTTCCTCCGGCTCCCTCGCGTCTCACCCCCTGTGGGCGCGAAGCAGGGTCTCGGGCCAGCGCGTGCCGAAGATGCGTTCGCCGGCCGCAGTCACCCGGTCGGACGACGACACGTCTCGACTCCGACCGAAGGGACGGCACGATCACCGCTGTGATCACGCCTGGTGAGACGGCTGCGGGCAGCGGCGTGCGGGCCCCGGACCTGACCGCTCACGCGGTGCCGCGGGCGTACGGCGCGGCTAGTGTCGAGACGGCGTTCCACGCCGGACGGTGTGGTCATGGGCGCCGGTCCCAGTTGCCCGAAGGAGCGTGGTCGGTGTGGCCCGGAATCGCCAATTGATCCTGAGCTCGCCGGCAGAGGTCTGGGCCCTGCTGTCCGACGGCCGACGCTACGGGGAATGGGTGTCGGGGACGCAGGAGGTCACCGCCGCGGACGCGCACTGGCCGGACGTGGGTGCCCGACTGCGCGTCCGGGTCGGCGTCGGTCCTCTGGTCCTCGACGACACCTGTGTCGTACGCATCTGTGAGCCGCAACGCCGTCTGGAACTGGAAGCGAAGGCCGATCCCTTCGGAGCCGCCCGCATCGCCATGCGTTTGATCCCCTGGGGCGAGAACACCCTCTTCGTTCTCGACTGGCATCCCCTGCGGGGTCCGGGTATCCGGATGCATGGACTCCCGGTGGACTACGTCGTCAGGATCCGCAACGGCATGATGCTGACGAAGCTGGCCCGGATCGCGGTACGCGAGCACAGCCGCAGCGCCGAGGCCACCGCGCGGAACACCCGGAGCGGATGAGAGGGGCTTCTCCCACCAGAGCCTGAAGCCGCTCCAGTACGAATCCCGTCCGTGCAACTGCCGGCAGTACATCGGCCCGGAACCACTCGGTCTCGTAAGCGCCCCGGAGATCACCGACCCACGCTGAGAGGGACGCCCGGGGGCGGGCCGAGCGGCGCCATGGAACATATCAAGCCATAGCCAGTCATGATGGTCGCAGCCATGAAGGGCACCCCTTCAACTCCGTCCATTTAATTGATTGTTGGACTCCAGACACTAGGCAAGGGGGGTCGCGACGCCGACCATTCTTGTCATGAACCTGCGGCCCGACGGGCGCGCCGCAGCGTCCTGGAGGTGTGGGATGCACCGAAGACTCGCCACCTGCCTTGCCGCCTCGGCGGTGGCTCTGGCCACCGTCACCGCAACCGCCACAGCCGCAAGCGCCGCCCCTGCCGACAAACCCCAAGTCCTCTCCAACTGGACCCAGACCACCGCCTCCAGCTACAACACCTGGGTGGCCGCACGCGCGAACCAGGGCGCCTGGTCGGCGTACGCGTTCGACTGGTCCACCGACTACTGCTCCTCGTCACCGGACAACCCCTTCGGCTTCCCGTTCGCCACCTCATGCGCCCGCCACGACTTCGGCTACCGCAACTACAAGGCCGCCGGCGCCTTCGACGCCAACAAGTCCCGCCTGGACAGCGCCTTCTACGAAGACCTCAAGCGCGTCTGCGCCGCCTACAGCGGCGCGACCAAATCCAGCTGCAACAGCACGGCCTGGACCTACTACCAGGCGGTCAACGCGCTCGGCTGAACCGTTGGTGATGAGCCGTCGGCCACATCCGACAGTCACTCTCAACTCCTTGCGGGATCCGCCGCTTCCAGCGCGGCCGCCGCCTTCGCCGTCCACTGCCGAGGTGCCCTAGAGTCGCCGCATGCGACGAAGGACAGGCGTGGCACTGGCCGGGGCGGCGGCCCTCGCCTGGGGCGAGTGGGTGAACTGGCGCTGGTCCCGGGCCCTCGTGGGGAACGCGGAGGGCCCGGCCGAGGCCGTGGTCGTCCTGGGATTCCGGAACCCCCAGGCGTCGGCGAACCTCGTCAACCGCTGGCGAGTCCGTGCCGGAGTCCGCTCCATCGGCGCCGACGATCCGCGGGGCACTCGCGTGATCTTCAGCGGCGGTGCGACCGACAACGCCATCGCGGAAGCACAGTTGATGGCCGACTACGCGAAATCGGTGCTCGCCTTCAAGGGCCCCCTGGTCCTCGAAGACCGAAGCGGGACGACCTGGGAGAACATCACGAACGTGATCCCGGTGCTCGAGGACATCGACCGCATCAAGATCGTCTCCCAGCCGGCTCACGCGCTCAAGGCCCGCGCGTACTTGCGGCGGCAGCGCCCTGATCTCGCCGACAGACTCGTTCGTGCGGACGACTACCGCCCCGGCGAGTGGACGATCGTCAAACCACTGCTGGCCCTGTACGGCCTCTGGACACTCCGCGGTCTCACAGCCGGCGAACGGAGGGGCACGGGGTAGACAGCCGCTGCCGCGCCGGCATCACCAGATGGTGGCCAGCCATGCAGTCACGGCCGCGGTGGCGATGAGCCCGACATTGAGGGTGATCCGGCGGTCCTCGCCGGTCAGGTGGACGGCGATCGCGCCGATCTGCAGGAGCACGAGCCCCAGGGCCGCGGCCGGTGCCAGCCAGGCTGCGGTTCCGGTCAGTGGCGGCAGGATCAGCCCCGTCGCACCGAGTATTTCGAGCGCCCCCAGCGCCCGGACGGCGGGCAGGGGGATGCGGTCGACCCAGGCCATCATCGGGCGAAGTCGATCGCGACTGCGGATCACCTTCATCGCGCCCGAATAGATGTAGAAGAGGGCAAGGAGTCCGGCGACGATCCAGTATGCGATGTTCATGATTCCTCTCCGCGTCAGCGACTGCACGTGACCCGTCGGGCGATGTCGTTCCGCCGGCTTCAGGTGAGGTCGGTGGCGGGTTCGGTCGCGTAGCGGCTCATCACCTCGATGCCGGCCTGCGGCGTCAGGGGCCGGCCACCGGCGATGACGTTCTGCAGGTCTCGGAAGTACTGCACGTACAGGTCGGGGGTGAACGTGCTGAGCATGACGGCGGGTTGGTCGGTCAGGTTGGCGAAGGTGTGGGGGACGCCCGGCGGGACCATCACGAGCGTGCCCGTGGTGGCGTCGTACTCCTTGTCCCCGACGGTGAACCGCACCGTGCCGGAGACGATGTAGAAGCCCTCGTCTTGCTGGGCGTGGCGGTGCTGCGGCGGTCCGGGGGTGTGCGGGGCGAGGACGGACTCGGCGATTCCGAGGCGGTGTCCGGTATGGCTGCCGTCTTCGAGGACGCGCATGCGCGTGGTGCCCAGGACGATCGTTTCGCCCTCGTCGGGGCCTACCACCGATACGGCGGGGTGGCCCTGCGGTCCACCGGTCGTGGATTCGTCGTTCATGCCCCGAGTGCACAGCCCGGGCCCTGCGGCTGTCCAAGACCTGTTCCGCGATGCCCATACCGTGTGGGTATCGTCGCAGCATGGAGCTACGCACCCTGCGCTACTTCGTGGCGGTCGCCGAGGAACTCCACTTCGGCCGGGCCGCCGCCCGACTGCACATGAGCCAGCCGCCGCTGAGCCGGGCGATCAAGCAGTTGGAGACCGAGGTCGGTGCCCTGTTGTTCACCCGCTCGCCTTCCGGCGTCGCGCTCACACCGGTGGGCGCAGTGCTGCTGGCCGAGGCGCGGGCCCTGCTCGACCAGGCCGACCGCCTCCGCGCACGCGTGACCGCGGCGGCCGGCGTCGCGACCATCACCGTGGGCATCCTGGGCGACAGCACCGACCCCGGGGCGACGAGGCTGGCCGCCGCCTACCGTCGAAGTCACCCCGGAATCGACGTCCGCATCCGTGACACCGACCTGACCGACCCGACCTGCGGACTGCGCGCCGGGCTGGTCGATGTCGCCCTGACTCGGGCGCCGTTCAACGAGACCGCCCTGACCGTGCGCGAACTGCGTAGCGATCCGGTGGGCGTCGTGCTGCGCGCCGACGATCCGCTGGCCCGCCGCGGACACCTGCTGTTGGCAGACCTGGGCGACCGCCGCTGGTTCCAGTTCCCGCAGGGAACCGACCCGATCTGGCAGTCGTACTGGAACGGCGGCGAGCCGCGCGAGGGCCCCGTGGTGCGCGCCGTCCAGGAATGCCTGCAAGCCGTGCTGTGGAACGGCACCGTCGGCCTGGCCCCGCTCGGCCACGACCTGCCCGCGGAGCTGACCGCGGTACCGCTGATCGACATGGCGCCGAGCCGAGTGGTGGCGGTGTGGAACGAGGGTGACACCAACCCGTTGATCCGGCCGTTCGTCGAGATGGCGACGGCCGCGTACGGTCACTGATCACCTGGCCCTCCGCCGCATCCGGAAGGACGCCGTCGATGCCGGAGAAGGCCTGGGCGCACCCGGTTCGGGCGAGAGCTGATCGATCTCCAGCCGTGCACCGGTCATCGCACGGTGTACTCGATGCCCCGTATGTGATCGTTTGAAAGTTACCTCAGGGTATGGCGTGACTTCTCACGAGGGTGCCAGTAGAACCCGTTTCACTCTATGAAGAGTGAGGAGCCGCTTGTGAACGATGACCCTGCACGTGGGGCCCGCCCGAGGGGCGTGTCTCGTCGAAGATTCATCACTGGAACTGGTTCTCTTCTGGGGTCGGCCGCGCTCGCCGCGCATGTGATCCCTGCCCACGCCGCGACCGCGGCCGCGGTGATCGAACCGGGGGCGCACGTCCCCGTCCTCGTGATCGGCACCGGATACGGCGGCTCCGTGGCCGCTCTGCGCCTGGCCCAGGCGGGTGTCGACGTCCACATGGTCGAGATGGGCATGGCCTGGGACACGCCCGGGTCGGACGGCAAGATCTTCGCCAACACGACGAGCCCCGACTACCGGTCCTACTGGCTGCGCACCCGGACGAAGCAGCCTCTCAGCAACTTCCTCGGCTTCCCCATCGACAAGGACGTCCCGCGTTACACCGGAATCCTGGACGCCGAGGAGATGGGCGGCATCATCGTCTACCAGGGCCGCGGCGTCGGCGGTGGCTCGCTGGTCAACGGAGGTATGGCGGTCACTCCGAAGCGGGAGAACTTCGGCGCCGTCCTGCCGTCGGTCGACGCCGACGAGATGTACTCCGTCTACTACCCGCGCGCCAACGCGGGCCTCGGGGTCGCCACGGTCGACCCGACGTGGTTCGAGACCGCCGACTGCTACCAGTACGCCCGGGTCGGCCGTAAGCACGCCCAGCGTTCAGGCTTCCCGTTCGTCTTCGTGCCCGACGTGTACGACTGGGACTACATGGAACAGGAGGCCGCCGGGACCGTACCCAAGTCCGCGCTCGCGGGCGAGATCCTCTATGGCAACAACTATGGCAAGAAGTCCCTGCAGAAAACCTACCTCGCCCAGGCGAGGGCCACCGGACGGGTCACCATCTCACCCCTGCACAAGGTCACTTCGGTCGCCCCGGCAACAGGAGGCGGCTACACGGTCGTCATCGAGCAGCTCGACACCGTGGGCAGCGCCACCGCCACCAAGACCGTCACCGCGGACCGGGTGTTCTTCGCGGCCGGCAGCGTCGGCACGAGCAAGCTCCTGGTCAAGCTCAAGGCCACGGGCGCGCTGCCGGGCCTCAACAGCGAGGTCGGCAAGGGCTGGGGCGACAACGGCAATGTGATGTGCGGCCGCGCCAACCATCTGTGGGACCCCACCGGCGCCGTGCAGTCGTCCATCCCGTGCTCCGGCATCGACAACTGGGCCGCGGGCGGCGCGTTCGCCGAGGTCGCACCGCTGCCCACCGGAATCGAGACCTTCGCCTCGTTCTATCTGTCGATCACCAAGAACCCCAACCGCGCCCAGTTCTCCTGGAACGCGGCCAC
The DNA here is from genome assembly GCF_014648915.1 of Streptomyces phaeofaciens. GTDB lineage: Bacteria > Actinomycetota > Actinomycetes > Streptomycetales > Streptomycetaceae > Streptomyces > Streptomyces phaeofaciens. The sequence goes on from NZ_BMSA01000028.1 coordinate 85,901, forward strand.
GGGCAAGGTCGACCTCAACTGGCAGACCGCCTGGAAGCAGCCGTCCATCGACATGGCCAAGACGATCTTCGACAAGATCAATGCCAAGGAGGGGACGATCTACCGCACCGACCTCTTCGGCGTCTACAAGATCTGGGGCGACCACCTCACGTACCACCCCCTCGGGGGCGCGGTGCTCAACAAGGCGACGGACAACTACGGCCGTCTGCACGGACATCCGGGCCTGTACGTCATCGACGGCGCGCTCATCCCGGGCAACACCAGCGTCAATCCGTTCGTCACCATCACAGCGCTCGCCGAACGCAACATCGAAGCGATCATCGCGGCGGACCTGTAGCGGCGACCCGAGCGCGTGCACCGCCCGAAGCGAACCGACCCCGCCCCGGGGCGAAACCGCGAGGGGAACGAAAACGGGGCCGCCCGGACTCGCCGGACGGCCCCGGACCCGCTCAGTGCCCCGGCAGCACGCACATCGCGTCGAGCCCCAGCACCCGGTTGAGCCGTCCGAACGCCAGCCACGAGCCGAGGCTCATGGTCAGCTCCACGATCTCGGGCTGGCTGTAGTGCGCGGTCATCCGGTCCCAGAACTCCTCATCGAGGTTGTGGTGGTCGAGGACGTACCGCTCCGCGTACTCGGCGGCCAGGCGGGTGCGCTCGTCGAAGGCGTCCGTGGTCCGCCACTCGGCCACCGCGTCGGCGAACTCCTCCTCGACCTTGAGCCCGTCCCGCTCGGTCCGCCAGTCGAGGCAGAACAGACAGCCGTTGATCTGCGCGATCCGCAGCCGCGCGGCCTCGAACTCACGCAAGCCCAGGGTGGTATGGGCGTAGACGGCCAGCGAGAAGTTCGCGGCGGCGGGTCCGATGCCGGGGACCATGTCGCCCCACACGTGCTCGATCGGGTGCTTGCCTTCGGGGATGTCGACGTTCATCGGGGACTCCTTCGGGTACGCGCCTGGCCTCGGCCGGCGAAGGGACACGCGTCCTGGGGTGTCGGCGTCACTTCCCGCCGAGCCTTCCGACCGCGGGCCGCAGCGGGACGTCGAGGGCGTCGTACAGTCCGGGCTCCGCGTCCACGAGCCACTCGATGGCGCCGACCAGTCGCCCGACCGCCGTGGCGTTCCCGCCCGCCGACCGGTTGTCGCCCTCGTCGGTCGCCTCGACGGTGACCTCGATACGCGGACGGCCCTCGATGATCACGCGATGGGCCCCGTCGCCGTTCGGCGGTTGCGGCCAGTCCGGTGCGCAGGACGGGTGGATGCGGGTGACGTGCTCGATGACGATGCGGGGTTCACCCTCGACGACACCCTGCACCTCGAAGCGGACCGCACCCTGGGTGCCCGCCTCGAACTCGCCCATCGTCCGGGTGCTCACGGTCGCGTCCAGCGCCCGGCGCTGCAAGGTCTCGCGGATCTCGTCGAGTTCGACGCCGAGGGCCCTGGCCATCAGCCGTATCTGCCCGCCCCACACCATCGTCGGGATCGACGGGGCGAGCATCAGCGGCTCGTAGTCCATCGGCTGCCCCATCCCGACCAGATACCGCACCGACTCCTCCTGCTCGTACGTGGAGTAGTCGAAGATCTCCTGGCAGCGGATGGCGTCGACGACCGTGCCCAGGCCGCTGATCAGCAGGGGCAGCACGTCGTTGCCCCAGCCGGGGTCGACACCGGAGACGAACAGCGACCCGCCGCCGTCCGCGATCGCGGCGAGCACGGGTTCACGGAACTCGGGTGGGGCGTTGCGCTGGTCGTAGAGCGGATAGAGCGCCGGAGTGACGACCACGGCACCGCTGCGGATCGCCCTGCCGATGTCGGCCAGCGCCTCGTCGGGCCGGATGTCGCCCGTCGCCGCGTACACCACCGCTCGGGGACGCGCGGCCAGCACGGCGTCGATGTCGTCGGTCGCCGCGACGTCCAGGCCCCGGCCGAGATCGCCGAGTCGGCCCGCGTCGCGCCCGACCTTGTCGGGGTCGTGGACGAGCACGGCCGCGAGATCGAGCGCCGGATGCGCCTCGACCGCACGGATCGCCGCGCGGCCGACGTTGCCGGTACCCCAGACCACCGTGGAAATCATGCGCGCAGCGTAACCTGACGAGTCGTCAGTTTCTATACTCCTGCACCCACCTCGCACGGTGTGTTCCGGTATGCCGCCACGCTGCTCAAGTGCGCTGGCACGAAGGAAACTTGAGGGGGTGTGAGCACACACCACGGATCCCGGTCCCCCCTCTCCATCACCGATTCACGTTCAGTCGTGACCGTCCGCCGATCAGGGAAGTGAGGAATGCGCATGTCCGCACAGGAGCAGGCCGACATGGCACGCAGTCAGGTGTTCGGGGAGGTGGCCGAACTCTACGATGCCACCCGCCCGGGGTATGCGGACGCCCTGGTCGCGGACGTGCTCGCGTACGCGGCTCTGGGCGAGCGGGCGGCGGTGGAGGTCGGCGCGGGGACCGGCAAGGCCACGGTGCCGTTCGCCGCGGCGGGTACGACGCTGCTGTGCATCGAACCCGATCCGCGCATGGCGGAGGTACTGCGCCGCAACACCGCGGACTGTCCGGGGGTCAGCGTTCATGCCCGCAGCTTCGAGGAGTGGGAGCCGGGCGGCCGCCGCTTCGGCCTGCTGTTCGCCGCGACGTCCTGGCACTGGGTGGACCCGGAGCGGCGTTGGGACCTGGCCCACGATGTCCTCGCGCCGGGCGGCGCGGTGGCACTGTTCTGGAACCCGCAGGGGGTCCGGGATGCGGAGCTGCACGCAGCCCTGGCCGAGGTCGACGGCCGCCACGGGATCACCGGTACGCCGCACGGCGCAATGGCGTCGTCCTACGGCGATACACCCGGGAACTGGGCCGGACTGCCCGGCTGGCCCGAGGAGGAATGCCGCCGCGACGGGCGGTTCACCGACCTGCGCGCCGTCCGGTACAGGCAGGTCCGGCACTACGACACCGACCGCTATCTGGGATACCTGGCCTCGCTCTCGCGCTGTCGCGTCCTGCCCTCGGATCGGCGCGAGCACCTTCTCGCCGAGACTGCCCGCGTCCTGGAGACCCACGGCGGCGAAATCCACATGGAGCATTTCAGCGATCTCTTCCTCGCCCGGGTGCGGTGAACCGGACCGCGTCCGTCGCGGCGGAGCCCTGGCCGCATGAGGGAGCGGCCACCGCGTGATCTTCGGTCGTTGCGGGGACTCCTCGTCGGCCGGACGAAGAGGGCGGCCGCATGGAGTCCGGCGACATCTCGGCCACGCCCTGCCGGGCGCCACGGTCATGCTTCGAGATCGTCCCGCATGGCGGCTCGCAGCGCATCAAGTGCGACGTCGTATCGGGCGCGATGTTCCGCGTAGTCGCCGCCTTCGAGGAGGAGCCCCTCGGCAACGGCGTTCCGGAGGTCACGCAGTGTGCGGTACAGATCCTCGGACGGCTCGACGACGGCCCTGGCCGCGGAGATCGTCATCTGGTGGCGGAACCCGGAGCAGGGGTCAAAGGCGTCCCAAGCGGCCTTTCTGCGCTCCGCGTTGGACGCGTCCATGTCTCTCGACAGGCGGCTGAAGGTGAGTCTGGCCTGGGACAGCGCCGCGAGATAGTTGCCGTAGAGGACGCGCCGCGCCTCGGTCCGCTGGTCGATCCGGTCGCGCCTCCAACGCCGACGGTCGAGGAAGCCTGCCGAAACCGTGGCTATCGCACCGCCGACCAGGGTGCTCGCGAGGGCCATCAACTCCATCGTCACAACATAAGGGACTGTCGCCCGACGAGTAGGTCGTTGTGGGCGGGCCGGCGACAGGTGAGAACGGTCCTTCGAGACGGTCACGTCACCCGAGAGGGTGCTCGTTGTCGAACCGTGGGTCACCGAGCGGATCTGTAGGGCAAACTGACGCGCCGGGCTCAGCGAGACGCAGAGGCACCACCGCTGTCGACCCGGGGACGCGGAGCCGATCCGACGGGCTCGAAGACTTGGGGGACGGCCGTGGGAAGGGTCACGGGGGCGCGGCGACCCGGAAGAAGCGGAATACGCCGCGGTCTGGTCTCGTTGCTGGCCGGCACCGCGGTATTCCTTTCCCTACCGGCTCCGGCCAGTCAGGATCCGGTTCCGGCGGCCGACGCGGAACCAGCGGTACCGGCGATCAACTACGCCGTGGCGGTGGACGAGTCGGGCAGCGTCACGCCTGAGGACACGGCGGCCGAGATGGCCGCCGCCCAGCGCATCGCACTGGGTGACCTCTCCACATCGTCGGAGATCACGATCTTCGGCTTCGCCTCCGCCGACCGCCCCGGTGGGAGTGCGGTCGACGCCGCCTGTCCGCGCATCACCCTGGACGCGGCGGGACGCGAGCGCATCGGCGACTGCCTGGACGCGCTGGGGGGCCGCGAGAGGACCGATGGCACCGGTACCGATCTGGCGAGCGCCATTCGGCAAGGCGTGAGCGATCTGACCGCCGGCACCGACACCTCCCGGCCTCGTGTGCTGTTTCTGCTGACCGACGGCAGGATGGACGTCAGCGAAAGCCCCGCGTACGGCGACCCCGCGCACCGCGAGACCGAAGGCGCACGGCAGTTGGCGCTGGCGGTGAAGGAGGCCGAAGCGCAGAAGGTCCAGATCTGGCCGTTGGGCTTCGGCCCCGACACGGACAGGAGCCAGCTCGACCAGATCGCCGCCGGCAGCCACCGGAAGGGCTGCGCCGAACTGCCCTCCGCCGTCCCGAAGGCCTACACGGTCTCCTCGGCGAAGGACATCGGCACCACGCTGGAGCGGATGTTCGCCGGCGCGCGCTGCCTGCGCCACGAGGTGGGCCCCGGCCGGCGGCCGCCCGTCACCTCGAGCATCGACGTCTCGCCGCTCGCGACCATCGGCAGCATCGTCGTCGACAAGGGCGACCCCGACGTGCGGATCACCTACATCGACCCCGTCGGCCGCAAGGTCCCCGCCTCCGGAACGTACAAGGACTCCAGCGTCGACCTGGCGGGCGGCTCCGGCACCGTGGAGACCCTGAGGATCGTCGACCCGCTGCCCGGCACCTGGAGAGTGCGGGCCGAGGCTCCGGAAGGCCACCGCTCGCTGCCCGTCACCGTCAGCGCACTGTGGCAGGGCGAGCTGCGCGACGCCATCGCCATGGAACCGGCCGCGCCTCAGGCCGGCGAGAAGGCCACGGTGACCGTACGGCTCCAGACCCGCGAGGGCTACGCGATCAGCGACCCACGCGATTACGCGGGACTGCGGGTGATCGGTGAGCTGACCGGGAACGGCTTCTCCCCGCGGGCCATCGGCCTCGGCGACAACGGTGAGGGACCCGACACCAAGGCCGGCGACGGCTTCTTCACCGGCACCGTCGTGATCCCGAAGAGCGCGGCAGGGGCACTGAAGGTGAGCACCACCCTGACGGCCCCGGGCCTGACGGCCGAGACCGGCAGTCTGAGCACTCAGGTCGCGACTGTCGCACCGCCCGTCGACATCGGACTCGATCTGCCGACGCGCCCCAAAAGCCGTCCTGGCGGCAGGATCGCCGCCACGCTGACGCTCAGCAACTCCGCCGACACCCCACGCCGCTTACGTCTGTCCCTCTCCGACCTCCTTCCGGAACTGCTCTCGGTCACCCCGGACGAGATCGTGGTCCAGCCCGGCGAACGAAGCAGACGAAGAGTCACGATCCAGGTCGCACCCGCAGACGCCTTCGGCGACCGCCTCCGTGACGGGCTGGAGCTTGCCAGCACCCTCGTCGTCGCGGACATCACCGACGGCGCCCAACTGCTCGTACAGTCCCAGTTCTCCGTGCCGATCACACCTCAGGGCTCGGGCCCAACGGCGTTCGAGCCGGCGTACTTCGCTCTCTATGTCCTGATGGCACTGGGCGTTGCGGGCGTCCTCGCCCAGATGCGGGAGCGGTACCGGCTCAAGGGCCCTTCCAAGCTGGACCAGCGGGTGGCCGTGGAGTCGGGCGCCGTGCTCAGCGGGCACATGGAGCGGCACGGCAGCGGAGAGCGGCACCGGGCATGGGCGTGGGTGGACGAGCCACCCGCCCCCTCGGTCGGCGGGAGTACCCCCTCCCCCTCCACGCATCACGATCTCCGGCCGCAGGGGCAGGTCAGGCCCGAGCCCGAGGCCCGAGGCACCGACGGTGATGCGACCGAGCCGCGGTGGCTGGTCGCGGAGCTGGCCGAGCAGACCTCGCCAGGGCGGGAGGTACCCCTGCATGTGCAGATCGTCCGCGCCGGTCCCCGGGGAACGGGCGTGGAACTGCGCTCCTTCTTCGTCCCCCGTGAGGGTGCCCAGGTGCTGGTCACCCTCCATGCTCCGGGTCTGGTGGTCCTCGACGAGCTGCAACAGGAACTGCATGTCGCGCCCGGCCGGGATTCGGATGTGCTGCTGTTCCGGCTGAAGGCTCCGAGGCCGGGGCTGCACAAGGTGACCGTGCGGGCCTACCGCGGCGGCACGTTCCTCGGAGAGGTGACCTGTCAGATCTCGGTGGGGCACGGCAGCGTCACGCGGGACGGTCCGCAGCGCCACGCTCCGCTGCCGTCCATGGCCTTCGACCCCGGGGAGGTCACGCTCCAGGTCCTCAGGGACGAGACGGCCGGCACGTTCAGCTTCCAACTGATCGGCGAGGCATTCCACCCGCCGGAGATCATTCATTTCGCCGGCAACTCGCGCAAGGCCACCGAGCAGATCTACTCCGAGTTGAGGAAGGCCGCAAGGGACGCCACGGCCGACGGCGGCGAACGGGAGGCGCGGCGGCTGCGCGACCGGCTGCGCAATCATGGCGTACAGCTGTGGACTTCAGCGGTTCCTCAGGCTGTCCAGAGCCAGTTCTGGGACGAAGTCGATCGTGTCACGGCCTTCACCGTCCTCGGCGAGCACGACATCATCCCCTGGGAGCTGCTCTATCCGTTGAACGAAGGGCGTGAGGACAGAGGATTCCTGGCCGAGTGGCTTCCGGTCGTACGCCGGGTGTTCGGCCAGGACAGGGTCCGCAGCCTCAGTCTGCCGGGCGTGGCGTTCGTCGTCCCGCCGGGTTCCCCCGTCGACGCGAGCATGGAAGTGGCCTCCCTGCGCGTCCGGTTGGGGTCCGGGGTGGCCGACGCCGGTGTGCTGACCGAACGGGCGAAGCTGACCGCGCTGATCGAGGACGGGCATGCCGGCCTGCTCCATTTCGCCTGCCACAACGCGTTCACGGGCAGCGGCTCCTGCGTGACCATGGCCGACGGCCCCTTCGACCCCATCGACCTGGCCTCGGCGGCCCAGTTGCGCACCCTGCGGCCCCATCGGCCTCTCGTGTTCTTCAACGCCTGCCGCAGCGCGGGCGAGATCGACTGGTTCGGCGAAAGCCTGGGGTGGGCGCCGCAGTTCCTCAACGCGGGGGCAGGTGCCTTCGTCGGCACACTCTGGCCCGTTCGGTCCCAGTCCGCTCTGCAGTTCGCCGAGGCCTTCTACGACGAGTTGATCGCCAACGGGCAGCCACTGGGCCATGCCTCGCTGGCCGCCCGGCGGACGATCCGTGATCTGCACGGCGGTGATCCCACATGGCTGGCCTACGCCGTGTACGGCAGCCCTGCCGCCACAGCGCACACCACCGTATGAACAGGAGTCAGCCACGTGAAGGATCCGGTCTTCGTCATCCATGGCGTCGCCCAGCGCAACCGCGAGGAGTTCACCTCGGTCGTCTCGTCGCTCTCCGCGGCGGCCGGTGTGGACATGGTGCCCGTCCACTGGGGTGACCTGGGCGCGCGGGAGCAGTTCATCGACGCCGCGCTGCCCACCCAACGCTCCGACGGGGAAACCCTGCGCGACGCCCCGGGATCGGAGCCGCCGGCACTCGCGCCCGTGTTCACTCAAGTTCGCGACGAGGCACACCAGTTGGCGCACGTCGAGGCCGCCGTACGGGATGGTCTCGACGCGCAGGACGACGACGGGGACGAGGACGGAGACGGGGGCCTGCGGGACCTTGGTGGTGGCGGCCACCACCTCGATCCCGACCGGATCATCGAGTACGTACGCACTGCCTGGGCCGACACCGAGTGGCTCTGCCGTACCGACGATGCGCGGTTGCTGACCGAGACCGGGCGCGCTCTGGCGCACGCGCTCCTGGACGAGGCCGCAGGGGACTGGGACGACGCGTACGCCGGACTGCGAGGCGCGGGAGCCGACAACGAAAGCCGCCTGCGTTCTCTGGTGCGACGCCGGCTCACCGACCTGGACCGCGTCGCGGGCGCGGCCGTTCAGGCCGTGGGCGCGCGCCTGAATCACGCGGTGCGGAGCCGGTTCGGGCCGGGCACCACACGCTTCCTCGGCGACGTGCTCGTCTACCAGCGCCACCAGGCTGCCGTCCACGCCCGCGTACGTCAGGTCATCGACGAGGTGGACCCCGACCTGGGACGCGGCCCCGACCGTCCGGTGCGTATCGCCGCCCACAGCCTGGGCGGTGTGATCGCCGTCGACATGGCCACCGCCGACACGCCCTTGTGGACGGATTCGCTGGTCACGTTCGGCTCCCAGGCGGCGTTCTTCCACGTGTGCGATCCCAGGGGCGGGCAACTGGCCCCGTACGGGGGCGGCGCGCCCGTGCATCTGCCGGCTTCCCTCCGGAACTGGACCAATCTCTGGGAGCCCCTGGACGTGCTCGCCTTCGCCGCTTCCAAGGTCTTCCGGCTGCACGACGGCACCGCTCCGGTGGACGTTCCCGTCAACCACCGGGCCAGCAACGGCATGTGGACCCATTCGGCCTACTGGGACCTCCCCCATGTCGCTTCGGTCATCGGCGACGTCATGCGCCAGGACCGGTCGGCGCCGCTCTGCTGAACACGAACGGGCTGGGCGTTCAGGGAATGACCCTCCGTCACCTCGACGGTGTCCGCGGAACGGTGAAGTGCCTCCGGGCGGAAAAACGCGGCGTGGTCAGACCTGTTGGATCATAATGATCACATGATGGCCGTGCCGCTCTCCGTGCTCGAAGTCGCGATGGTCCAGACCGACACCGACCCCGTCGACACCCTGCGGGACACGACCGCGGTCGCCCGGAAGATCGAAGCGCTCGGCTTCCGGCGGCTCTGGTACGCCGAGCATCACCATTCACCGGCGATCGGCGCGTTCCCGCCCGTCGTACTGATCGCTCACGCCGCCGCGGCCACGTCGTCCGTCCGGCTGGGTTCCGGGGGCGTCCTCGCACCCAACCACGCTCCCATCATGCTGGCCGAACAGTTCGGCACACTCGCCGCGTTGCACCCGGATCGCATCGACCTCGGAATCGGTCGCGGGCCGGGCACGCTGCACGAGCCGACCGCTCGTGCGCTCAGGCGCGGGGCGGGGCCCGTCACGGACGACGAGTACCGGGCCGATCTGACGGCCACGCTGGAGTACCTGGTCGATGAAGTGGTCCTCGGCGCCCTGCCCGAACCGTGGCTGCTGGTCTCCAGTCCGGCAGGTGCCGCGCTCGCCGCCGCACTCGGCCTGCCGGCGGCGTTCGCGCACCACATCCGGCCCGACAACACCACAGCGGCGATCGACCGATACCGCACCGACTTCAAGCCTTCGCGCTGGTGCCCCGGCCCGCGAGTCCTGCTGTGCGTGGAGACGGTCTGCGCTGCCACGCGGGAGGAGGCGGACCGGCTCGCCGGGCCCATGAACGTCGTCAAGGCGGCGCTCCTCCAAGGCCGCGGCGACCTCGCCTTCCCCACACCCGCGCAGGCGGCCGAGCACCCGTTCACCGACGAAGAGCGGAAGGCCCTGGCCGGCTTCCGTGCACAACAGGCCTACGGCACTCCGGAAACCGTGCGGCAGCGCCTCACCCGGCTCGTCGAGGCCACGGGGGCGGACGAGCTCATGCTCGTCACGCCCGTCTACGGAGTCGAGGACCGCCTCCGGTCCTACGAGCTCGTCGCCCCGTAGTCGTCAGCGGATCGGCACAGTGCCACCGGGCGCGGCTGACGTCGTCGAGTTCGAGAGAAGGCGCTGGGGCCGCGGCGAGGAGAGCCGAGCCACCGGCAGGCGGGCCGTCGTCTGGCAGGCAGGGCCGCCGCCCTCTGCCCGAGTCGAGCACGTCACCCCCTGACACTGCGGCGAAGGCCCTCCCCGGTGACAGAAGCTCAACGAGCCTCCGGCTGGGAATCACAGACGCCGCCGCGCTCCGACGCCTACGGTTCACAGGCTCGTACACCTCCCACGGCAAGGAACTGACGGGCGCCTCGCAAGGTGGTGTGCAGCTTGCGCTGGGTGGCGCGGCTGTCGAGGCGGATGTCCAGGCCTCCGGGAAGCGCGCTGTGGGCCGCCGTTCCGGGCGCCGGACGCGACGTCGTGAACCATGCGTACATGCTCGGACCGCAGGCCGCCGATGATCAGGACCGTCATGACGCGACACAGTAGAGGGCCGCCCCGGTCCACCCCGGTCCGCCCCGGTCCGCTCCATCCTCGACCGGACCACTCACACTTCGCTGCGGGCTCGACGTCCCCTGTCGGTTTCCCGCCTCGCCTCCGGGCAGGACACACGTCCCGCACAAGCCTGCGGGCGCGAGGGCGGCTCGTAATCTGGTCGGGTCTCATCACCGTAGGAGGGGAGTGCGCTCGTGCCGCCGTGCGAGGGAGGAGCTTCCGGCTGGATGGCGCGATGCCGGCGGCCATGAACGTCCTCGGCCGCCGCGGTCGTCCGGTGCTCGGCGGACTGCACCACATCACCGTGCTGGAGGTGCGAGGCGGCGCCCGCATGGTGGTGTGCGCCACGCTGTCCTGGTACCTGGCGGTCGTGCTGGGCATCAACCGTGCCCCCATCGCCGCCGTGCTGCCTGCGGTGTTCACACTGTCCGGGATCCCGCTGTGGGCGCCCAGGCTCGGGCTCTACCGCCTGGGCAGCGTCCTGCTCGGTGTGGGCATCGCGGCGCTCGCCCTGCGCCTCCTTCCCGTCTCCACCCTCTCCCTCGCTCTCGTGATGAGCGCCGGATACCTCGGCAGCATCCTGCTGCGCATCGACGGTGCCCCCAGCCAGCAGGTGCTCGTCAGCGCCGTCCTCGTCTTCGGTGTGCCCGTCTCCGGTTACCCGGAACAGCGCATCCTGGAGAACCTGGTCGGTATCGCGGTGGTCGTCCTCCTCGCCCCCGTCCTGTGGCCCCCCGACCCGCGCGACGTCCTCGCGGGCCGGCTCGACACGTACCGCGACCGCCTCGACCACCTGCTGAAGGACCTCGGAGGCCACCCCGACCTACCGCCGCTCCCACAGGAAGCAGCGGTAGGGGAGGCCGAGGGTCTGTGGCACCAGCCCCACGACCTCGGACGGGACCTGCGCCGGGCCCGGCAGGCGCTCCGCTGGAACGTGGTACTCCGCCGCTCCCCCACGACGCTCGACGAGGTCGGACACCGCATCCACCTCGCCGAACGCACCGCGGCTCCCCTGCACTGCCTGAGCGCACAGCTGCAAGCCGCGGGCAGACCCCCGGCAGCCCGACCGGCCCGACCAGCCCAATCCCCTGCCGGTCACCCCTCGGAGAGCCCTGACCCCTTGCTGGACGCCGTGCGACACGCAATGACCTGCGCGCTGGGCGGCACCGACCCCACAGAGCTGATCGCCAAGGCCCGGGAGATCGACCGGCGGCACGGGCCGCCTGCCCCCACCGACCCTTACGACAGCCTGTTTCACGGCATCCTGCTGCTCGTTCTCGACACACTCGACGACTATCGCCGAGCACAGTTCACCGGCCGATGACCCCAGTCCGCGTCGCCGCAGCGCCGGCTACGACCTCGCCGCACGCGAAGTACCCATCGAACCGACACGCATACAACCCCGAACCGCGGGCAGCCGGTCATTACAGCTCGGGTCAGTGCCCTCCCCCCGGCCGCCCGAGCACACGTCGGCCCCACGCCCCATCCCCCCGGGGCAGTGGGGCCGACGGACGTCATCCGACGGCCTTGAGGACGCCCCACTCGTACGGCGCATGCCTCTGCCCGGACGACCGCTGGAACATGCCTCGACCTGGTGGGCGTCGCGCAGTCGCCCCGCGTGGACGCCGCGCATGCCGGGGATGCCGTCGACCAGAGGCGGACACCTACCGCGAGCCGAGGGAGCGGACGAGGTCGATGCCCCGCCCGAGGTTGTCCAGTCGCGCTTCGAGGGTGTCGCCGGCCGGGTAGAGACGGACGGTGTCCACGCCGGCGGCGTCCCAGTCCTTGAGCCGGTCGCGGACCATGTCCTCGGTGCCGATCAGGGTGGTGGCCAGGACCATCTCGTCGGTGACCAGGGCGGTGGCGCCGTCGCGGTCTCCGGCCTGCCAGCGTTCATGGATCCGGGCGGCGACGTCGGCCCAGCCCTGGCGACTGTAGGCGTTGTTGTAGAAGTTGGTGGACCCCGAGCCCATACCGCCCAGGGAGAACGCCAGTTCCTTCTTGCGGCTGCCGACGACCTCGGCCAGCCGGCCCTCGTCGGAGACGATGTTGATCTCGGCGCCCTGGCAGACGTCGAGGTCGGCGCGGGTACGGCCGGCCCGGGCGAGCCCGGCGTCCAGGTGGGTGAAGTAGGCGTCGGCGCCCTCGGGCACGAAGCTGGTGCCCAGCCAGCCGTCGGCGATCTCACCGGTGAGTTCGAGCATCTTCGGCGACAGGGTGGCCAGGTAGACCGGCACCCGCACCGGCTCCACACTGAGCCGCATCGGGCGGCCCTCGCCGTCGGGCAGCGGGATGGCGTACTGCCGGCCCCGGAAGTCGATCTTCTCGCCGGCGAAGGCGCCGCGGATGATCTCGACGGTCTCCCGCATCCGGGTCAGCGGCCGCGCGAACGGTATCCCGTGCAGACCCTCGATGACCTGCGGCCCCGAGGCTCCCAGCCCGAGGCGGAAGCGGCCGCCCGAGAGGTGGGCGAGGGTCATCGCGGTCTGCGCGACGGTGACCGGGGAACGGGTGCCGAGCTGGATGACCCCGGAGCCGAGCAGGATCCGCTCGGTGCGGCCGGCCAGATAGCCCAGCGGCGAGGGTGCGTCACTGCCCCAGGCCTCGGCCACCCAGCAGATGTCCAGGCCCAGCTTCTCGGCCTCCAGGACGAAGTCGACGATCTCGCCCCAGGCGCCGCCGGAGGCTTCGATGGTGGTGGCGGTGCGCATCACTTCTCCCGTTCGGCCAGTTCCTTGACGGCGGCGAGGTTGGACCTGATGCCGGTCTCGAACTCACGCATCCGCACGAACACGATCTTCTGTTCCTTGTCCGGCATCGCCTCGATCGCCACACTCAGCCCGGACCGGTCCGGTCCCAGCTGTGCCCACTGCTCCAGCAGCGTGCCCGCCCCCCGCGGGCGCAGCGTGAACCGCCACAGGCTCATCGGGTGGGCGGGGTCGCCCACGGCCCAGGCGAAGGACCGCGGCTCCTCGCAGTCCACGACCGTGCTGACCGTCTCCCAGTTGCCCAGCGCGGGGTGGGTACTGCGCCCGAGGAACCGGTTCCCGGGCCGCGGGCCGGTCGCGCCGTCCAGCCATTCGACGTGCTTCAGCTCGGCGCTGAGCCTGGGCATCAGATGGATGTCGCTGACATAGCCCCACAGGCACTCCGGGGGCGCGTCGACGTACGCCTCGGCGGAGACGGTGGGCGTGTCCGCGTAGACCTGTCCCGTCCACTCCATGACCTCGAACTCCTCTCCCTCTGCGACCTGCATAGTTGCTTATTAAGACTCACTGGCGCAAGACCTGGACACCCTGCTGTCTGCTGAGTTTCGTCGAAAGACTCGTACCATCGGGGCATGAGGCGTACGTCGTTCGCGAACTGGCCCTGCTCGGTGGCCAGGACCATGGACCTGCTCGGCGACTGGTGGACCCCCCTGGTGCTCAGGGAGGCGTTCTACGGGATCCGCCGGTTCGACGAGTTCCAGCAGGAGCTGGGCATCGCCCGCAACACCCTGTCGGAGCGGCTCCGCAGGCTCGTGGATGCGGGGCTGCTCGAAAAGCATGTGTACGAGACCCAGCCGGTCCGCCACGAGTACCTGCTGACCGAGTCCGGCCGTGACTTCTTCGGCGTGATCCTCGCCATGACGGACTGGGGCGACCGCTGGCTGGCGGACGAGGCGGGGCCGCCGGTGATCACCCGGCACGAGACCTGCGGCCACGACGCCCACGGCGAAGTGGTGTGCTCCCACTGCAAGGAACCGCTCGCCTGGGAGGACGTCACCCCGCGCCCCGGCCCCGGCTACCCGGCGAAACTCCTCGACCGCCCGGACATCAGACGCCGATTCAAGCTGGACGAGCCGGCGACGGCAGCGAAGCCGGACGAGCCGACGACGACAGCCAAGCCGAAGGAGCCGGCCGAGCCGGCGACGGCAGCGGACTGACCCCGCACCGGGCCGGGACCCGGCTCCGGGCCAGAAGGTCCGTCAGTCCGTCCGGCTCGCGAGGAGGCGGTCCGCGATGGCGTCCAGCTGCCGGGCGGACGTGCCGAGCAGCGCACGGCGGGCTCATGCCCGCTTGAGCAGGACGTGCGCGCTCGCCTCCCAGGTGAAACCCATACCGCCGTGTGTTTGCAGGTTGTCGGCGCTCGCCGCGTCGGCGACATCTCCGGCCGCCTGTACGGCGAGGCCGGCGGCGTGCGGATCACCGGTCGCCGCCGCCCAGTGCAGCAGCAGTCGCGCGGCGTCGACCTGGGCGTGCCGGTCGGCCAGGGTGTGCTTGACCGCCTGGAACGAGCCGATCGGGCGCCCGAACTGACGCCGTTCCTTGGCGTGGCTCACCGCCGAGTCCACGCACTGTCCCGCCAGGCCCACCAGTTCCGCCGCGAACAGCGTGCGGACCGCCGCGAGCGTCCGGCCGCCGAACTCACCCGGTCCGAGTACGTGGGCGTCGACGGAGGTCAGTTCGATCGCGGCGACCCGTTCCACGACGTTCAGTCCGTCTCGGGCCGTCCGCTCCATGCCGGGCCGGTCCAGTCGTAGCGACACCAGTGCCCCGCCCGCCACGGCCACCAGAACGTCGGCGTCCCGGCCGTACGGCACGGCCGTCAGCGACCCGCTCACCCTGCCGCCCTCCAGACGCAGCGCGTCGGGCCGGTGACGGCCGACGACCGTCTCCCGTGGGCTGGAGGACGACCCCGACATCCGACAGCGTCTCGCCTGGTGCCACGTCCAGGTCGAGCAACTGCGCTGCCAGAGCCTGCGGTTGGCCACCCGGCTCGTCGACGGACACGAGCCCGGCCCCCAGGCCACGGTCGTGAAGTTGCTGACCAGCGAGTACCTGCGCCGTGAACCCGAGGCCTTGCGCCGGGTGTTCCTCGACCGCGAGACCCGTTGGCGGAGGATGACGCCCGGCTGGCAGACGACTCGGCGATCGTCTCGATCCGCCCCGCCCCTGACTCACCGCCGGTCGGCCGCCTCGCACGCGAGGGCGACCTCCTCGAAACCGCGTTGGAGGCCGGGCGCGCGGCGGTCCACCAGGCCTACGACCACCTTCCCGACACCTGTACCCGCACAGCGGCCGCTGACCGACGACGAGTACGGGCAGCAGCACGCGGGCTCCGGCAGGACCGTGGAGCGGACCATCGAGGACCACCTGGCGGAGCGGCCATGGATGCACGACCCCTCAGCTCCGCACCCCGGCCCCCGCCAAGGCGAGGAGGACGCGCCGGGTCTTGCTCTCGGGGTCCTCGGAGAGCGTCACCCCGCGCTCCGTCACCGCGTCCCGCAGCTTTCGCTGCTTGCGCTCGGCCCGCGCGGCGAACTCCTCGGCGTCGTCCTCGTCCTTGGGCTTCACCCGGATCGAGGCCTCCAGGAACTCCAGACCTGCGACCGACCACGCTTCCAGGTCCACCTCCAGGTCGCCGAGCGGAACGTCGTCGACCTTCGTCGAGAGGATCGGCCCCAGCGCGACCAGTCCGTCGAGCCGGGCAGGGGGCGCGCAGGCGTGCACGAACTGGTGCTGCACCGCGTCGATCGGCGCGGCAGCGTCAGCTCCTTGTTGGACCGCGCCCAACAGGGTCCCCGGCTTGTGATCGCGCACCAAGGAGGCGGCCAGCACATGGCCGTTCGCCGACCAGTCGTCCTCGATCTTGTAGGTGATCGGTTCCACCTCGAAGGGCGCGGAGAACCGGCCGACCAGCGACTTCCGCTCACAGGGGCGCAACTTGACGGTCAGGTCGTCCGACTTCCCACCGATCCGGAAGCGCACGATCACGCCGTCTTCCAGGAGTGGCACGTGCCCCTCCTCGACACCGTCCCGGTCTTCGGCGAACCAGATGCGACGCCTCGTCATCGGTCCATGCGACCCGCCGAGGGCCGCCAGTGCCGCAGCCACGTCACCCTCGACATTGACCTTGATCTCGACCGGCAACAGGTCCATGGCGTCGCTCCCGCACATGAGGGGAATTCGAAGGCGAGCAAGGCAGGCAGGTGGCGTCGAGCGGTGCGTCAGTAGTCCGTCAGCGGTCCGTCGACAGTCCGACGAGGATGTGACGGGTCCCGTTCGACACCGTGTGAAGACCGACGGTGCATCGGTGCTCCTGAATACGCCTCGGTACCAGGCTATCCCCACCACGCGCCGCCCGCAGTCCGGAAGCGATCACGCCGTCCCGGGCAACGCACGTCGCGATGCCGCAAGTTGCCCCCATACCGTCCTTGGTTCAGCCTTCAAGTGAACCGACGTGACGCGCCGGCACGGGAGTTGACGGACCTTCGCCCACCGCATCGCTCCGCGCCAGGTCCCTCGGCCCGCACCGATCGACGCGCTTCTCCCGAGTGGCAGTCGGCTGCCGCCCGGCACAGACTGGAAGGTACGGGCGGCGGAGGATGCCGAGTGCATCGGCCGAGCGGTGGGCGCCCCACAAGTCCGGCACAACGCCGCCCACCGATACGGAGATTCTCGTGTACGGGCACGTGCGAAGCGTCACCGACCGGCAACCGGTCCCCCTGATCGAAGTCAGCGTCCATCGCGACGGGATCGTCGTCGACCACACCCACACGGACTCCGAAGGACGGTACGACCTGGCGGTCCCCGCGGAAGACCTGGTCACCGTCCGGTTCGACACCCGTCCCACGCTGACCAACGCCGAGGACTGGCATCCGTCGGTGGTGGCGAACGTGGCGGCGAGCGACAAGGTCGCCCTGGACCGGTATCTCCTCGCCACCGGCCACGGCGCCGACGAGGCATCGGCGGTGGACGCCCTGAGTGGATACCTCTTCGCCGCCGGTGCATGGGCGGAAACCGGGCGGAACGCCGAGTACGCCCGAGCGGCGGCCTCCCGGCTGGCCGGTCTCAAGCTGACGAGCAGGGTTCTTCAGGAATTGCAGCTACGGCTCATCGAACACTTCCGGGCCCCCGAGTAAGGGGCCCGGACGGGCTTGCGGAGGCGCCGGGAGTGCCGGTCAGTCGCGGGTCTTGTCGAGCAGTTCCAGGATGTCGGCCGCGGTGCCCGATTCGCCGAGGCGCGGGAAGACGCGTTCGACGCTGCCCCGGTGGGCCTCGGCGTCGCCGTCGGCCATGGCGTCGGTGGCCAGGGTGACGTGGTAGCCGTGCTCGTAGGCGGCGCGGGCGGTGGACTCGACGCCGATGCTGGTGGCGATGCCCGTCAGCACGATCTGGGTGACGCCGCGTCGGCGGAGCTGCACGTCGAGGTCGGTGCCGTGGAAGGCGTTCCAGTTGTGCTTGGTGACGTGGATGTCGCCGGGGTGGCCGGACAGTTCGTCGACGATGACGTCCCAGCCGTCCGGAAAGGTCAGGCCACGGGCCTGGCGCTCGGTGCGGCCGGGGACGGCGTCGGCCCAGTCGGCGGCGAAGGAGACCCTGACCAGAACGACGGGCAGGCCGTGGGAGCGGAAGGCGTCGGCGAGTTCGGCGGTGCGGGCAACGACGTCCGCAGCGGGGTGCGGCTCGACGGGCATACCGACGATGCCGTTCTGGAGGTCGATGGCGACGAGGGCGGTGCGCGGGTCGAGGGTGGTGAGGGACATGGGGTGGATCAGGCCTTTCGTGGGTGAGCCGACCGCCGGGTGAACGGTACGGCAGGGTGGTCGCCGGCAGCGGCGCGGAGTCGACCGCGCTCGCGACCGGGCCGACGGGATGAGCAGGGCCGAGCAGGGCCGTGCCGTGCCGCGGTCCGGATCTGTCGGTGCGGCGGGACCAGCCGCACGGGCCGCCGGCCACGCCGCGGAGGTGTCGCACGGGCGCAGCGCCCTGGGCCGCGATCAGTACGACCGGTGCGGGTGCGAGCGCGTCCGTCCGCCAGGTCGGCGTCGGTCGCGCCGCGGCCCTGGCGTATCGGTGTCAGGGCTGCGACAGCCGTTCCAGCAGTTCCAGCGCGGTGAGAACCGTCCGCCGTTCATCCTCGGTGAAGCGGTCCTGGAAGGCGCGGGCCAGCCACTCCTCGCGCGCCTGGCGGTTGCCTTCGATCCGGGCACGGCCCGTGTCGGTCAGTGTGACGAGTTGGCGGCGGCCGTCGGCGGGGTCGGGGGCACGGCGGATCAGCCCGTGCTGGTCGAGTGCGGCCAGCGTGGCCGCCATGGACTGGGGGCGCACGCCCTCGGCCGAGGCGAGGGCACTGGCCGTGGCGGCGCCGTGCTTGCCCACCAGGGTGAGCGCCGACTCCTGCGAGGGGGTGAGAACGCCTTCGTCCTCCTCCCGTGCGACTTCGCGGATACGGCGTCGCAGTCTGCTGAACACCACCCGCAGGTCGCGGGCCGCGCGGGTCGCGGAGTCGGAGATGTGTGGCATACCGCCACGCTAGAACCAGCAGGCGCAACTGTCCAGGTAAAACTGTTCAGTTTTACCTGTCTATTAATCCGGGGTGTACGGGCGGCCCGCTCAGACCTCCCGCCGACGCCGGAACACCACCGCCGCCGCGACCCCGCCGATGACGCCGAACAGATGCCCCTGCCAGCTGACCCCGGTCGTCGTGGGCAGAACGCCCCAGAGGATGCCCCCGTAGACGACACCGACGAGGAGGCCGAGGAGCACGTCACCTATCCGGCGGTCGACGAAGCCCCGGGTCACGAGATGGCCGAACAGGCCGAAGACGACCCCGGACGCGCCCGCGGTCACGGAGTGCGCCGGAGCCGTGAGCCAGACACCGAGGCCGCTCACCAGGATGATCACGGCGACGACGGCGAGGAAGCGACGGATCCCGGACAGCGCGGCCAGGAACCCCATGACCAGCAGCGGCCAGCTGTTCGCCGCGACATGATCGAACCCGAAGTGCAGGAACGCGGCGGGCACGATGTCGCCCAGCTCACCGACCTCGCGAGGCGTGATGCCGAAGGTGTCCAGGGCATGCCCGCTGACCGCGTCGATGCCCTCCAGCAACCACAGCAGGGCGACCCAGCCGACGACCAGCACGGCCGCGTCCCGGACCCGCGCCCGCCGCTCCTGCGGCACGGGGCGCTCCACGCCGTACGGTCCGTTCCGCGATCCGGCACCGAAGTGCGATCCAAACGCCACAGCAACCCCCTTCGATACCCTTGCCTCCTACCAAACGCAGGGACGACTCGCCCGGTTCCAGCCGCACGGCCTCGGCAGACACGGCTGTGTCCGCCCCGCCCGGCGGCCATCAATCGCCTTTCGCACCGGGCGACCGAGAGCTAGTGTTCGGGTGCGGCGAGTGACCCACGAGGAGCCGTACGAGGAGCTGGGACATGATCGGTCGTCCGAGCGCGCGTTGACGTCGTAGGCCGTGACCGGCCGGTCATCGCGTGCTGCGCTTGATGATGCGGCACAGCGAGCCTTCTCCCGCCTGAATCGCCGGTGCACCTTTCGCGTGTTCGGCGCCGGGCCTCGTTGTCGGCAATCCAAGGGATCACCGTGCCGTCCGCTTCCTCCGCTGTACCCGACTCCGGTCGGCCTGTTCCGTCGAGCCTGTGGCGGGACGCCGACTTCCGCAGACTCTGGACGGGGCAGACGGCCTCCCAGTTCGGCGAACACGCAAGTCTGGTGGTTCTGCCGCTCTTCGCCGTCCTGACGCTCGACGCCGGTGCCGGCCAGTTGGGTGTCCTCCGTGCGGTGGGGCAGGCACCGATCCTGTTGCTCTCGCTCTTCGCCGGCGCGTGGGTGGACGGGTGGCGGACCCGTACGACGATGGTGCTCACGGATGCCGGCCGGGCCCTGGCCCTGGGCGCCGCCGCCGTGGCCGGCCTCTTCGGCCGGCTCGGCCTGCCCGCCCTGCTCGCGCTCGCCTTCGCCGTCGGGACCCTGTCCGTGTTCTTCGACGTGGCATACCAGGCGTCTCTCGTACGGCTGGTGAAACGTGATCAGCTCGTGTGGGGCAACAGCGCGCTCGAGGGCAGCCGGTCCGCGGCGCAGATCGGCGGTCCAGCCCTCGGCGGTGCGTTGGTGTCCCTGCTGTCGGCGCCGATCGCCGCGGCCTCCAGCGCCTTGTTCTTCGCGCTGTCGTTCCTGTCGATCCGGCGGATCCGGCGAACCGAATCGATCCCGGGGCGCCCGGAACGTCCCCCTCGGGTATGGCGGCGGATTCTTGAGGGCCTGCGCTTCGTCGCCGGCGACACCGCGCTGCGCGCCGTGGGCCTGGCCTCGGCCGCCTTCCAGTTCTCCTTCGCGGCCATGATGACCGTCTATCTGCTCTTCCTGCCGCGGCAACTGCACCTGTCGGGCACCGTCGTCGGACTGGCTCTCGCGGCGGCGGGGCCGGGTGCGCTGTTGGGCTCGCTGCTGGCCGCCCGCCTGCCGGACCGGGTCGGGTACGGCGCCGTGCTCGTGTATGCGGCGGCACTCGGTGACGGCGCGTTCCTGTGCGTACCCGCGCTGCACGGCCCCTCCGCGACGACGGTCGCCACGCTTCTCGCGGTCAGCTTCGTGTTCGGGGCCGGGGGCCAGTTGGTGAACGTCACGGTCATGGCCGTCCGCCAAGCCGTCACTCCTGCCGGGATGCAGGGTCGTGCGGCCGCGACGATCACGTTCGTCGGCATGGGGCTGACACCGCTCGGTTCTCTGCTCGGCGGATTTCTCGCGCAGGCGTGGGGTCTGCGCACCAGCCTCCTGGTGACGGCCACAGGCATGCTGCTGTCACCGGTGGTGATGGCGTCATCCCCGCTCGCACGCCTGGGACGAGCGCTTCCGGCCCGGCGAGACACGGCCGACGGCAGCGCGGGGATCACCGACCGTCGGCCTCCGACGGCCCGACACACTCCACGTCGGTAGGCAATTCTGCGAATCGCGGGCGGCACCGCCACCGTCTAACGTTCGTATGGCAACCGCGGGCAAGGACATGGGCAAGGGCACGGGTTCTCCGGCCTGTTGCCGGTACGGGCCTCCGTCCGTTTCGCCCATGGGCCCTGGCGGCCGGCGGCCCTACCGCCCGTTGTCCGTACTGCGCGTTGTCCGCACTGCCCGTGTCGAGGAGGCCTCATGAGTACGGCCGTCGTGGTGGGCAGCGGACCGAACGGGCTGGCCGCCGCCGTCGCGCTGGCCCGGGAGGGTGTGGAGGTCACCGTGCTGGAGGCCGCCGACACGATCGGTGGTGGTACCCGGACCAGCGAGCTGACCCCGGGTCTCCTCCACGACCACTGCTCGGCCATCCACCCGATGGCGGTGGGCTCACCGTTTCTGCGGACGCTCGGTCTGGAAGCCCACGGTCTGCGCTGGTGCCTTCCGGAGATCGACTGTGTGCACCCCCTGGACTCGGGCGACGCCGGTGTCCTGCACCGTTCGCTGCGGCAGACGGCCGACGCGCTCGGCACGGAGGACGGGCCGCGGTGGCAGCGGGTGTTCGGCCCGCTGGCCGACGGGTTCGACGCGCTGGCCGAGGATCTGATGGGCCCGCTCCTCCATGTGCCGAGGCATCCGCTGCGGGTGGCGGCGTTCGGGTCGGCGGCGCTGCTGCCGGCCGGCGCCGTGGCGGGGCTGTGGCGGTCCGAACGCGCCCGCGCCCTGTTCGCGGGGGCGGCGGCCCACGCCTTCCGGCCGTTCCACCGTCCGGCCACCGCCTCGGTGGGGATGATGATCATCGCCGCCGGTCACCGATACGGCTGGCCCGTGGCCGCGGGCGGTTCCCGGGCGATCACCGATGCGCTCGCGGCACTGCTGGCGGAACTGGGCGGCGGCGTCGAGACCGGCGTCCCGGTCCGCTCCCTCGCCCAACTGCCCCCGGCCGACACCCTCCTGTTCGACCTCGCCCCGCGCGCGGTCGCCGACATCATGGGCGACCGGCTGCCGCCGCGCGTGGCGCGCGCCTACCGCCGCTACCGTCACGGCCCCGGCGCCTTCAAGGTCGACTTCGCGGTCGAGGGCGGAGTCCCGTGGACCAGCGAGGCGGCACACCGGGCCGGTACCGTCCACCTGGGCGGGCCGTACGCGGAGGTCGCGCACACCGAACGGCTGATCCACGCCGGACGGATGCCGGAGCGGCCCTTCGTGCTCGTGGGCCAGCAGTATCTGGCCGATCCGCAGAGGTCCGACGGCGATGTGCATCCCGTATGGACCTACGCCCATGTGCCCCACGGCTACGACGGGGACGCCACGGAGGCGATCGTCGGGCAGATCGAGCGTTTCGCCCCAGGATTCCGTGAGCGGATCGTCGGCATGGCGGTCCGCTCCCCGGCCGCCTTCGAGGAGTACAACCCCAACTACCTCGGCGGGGACATCATCACGGGGGCGAACACCACGCTCCAGCTCGTCATGCGTCCCCGCTTCGCCCTGGACCCTTACAGCACGGGCGTTCCGGGAGTGTTCATCTGCTCGGCCGCGTCACCGCCCGGGGCGGGGGCCCACGGCATGTGCGGGGCCAACGCGGCCGCGTCGGCACTGCGGCAGCTGCGACGCCGAGGGAGTACCCGCGGACGCTGGTGACGTGTCCAGCGCGTAGGGCACGGAGAGTCCGGCCTCAGCGCCGCTTCCGCCGGCCGACCGGCGGGAGCGGTGTTTACGCCTGCGCCCACGATCGATTCCCCGCGAAACCCGCCACGCGGAGTCTAGGTACAGGGCCCCGCGGCTACGAGACCCGCCAACGATGCGCTACATTGAGAGAACGTTGGTTCTCTCCGAAGGGTTCCGGCCATGCACCATGGAGCGTATCTCGGCATGCTCCGCACATTTCTGTGCGTGTACCGATGCGGTGGCGTCGCCAAGGCGGCAGGCCAGCTCGGCCTGTCCCAGCCCGCCGTTTCCCGCCATCTGAAGACACTCGAAGACATCATGGAGCGGACCCTCTTCGACCGCCTGGGACGAGGGGTCGCCCCCACCCAGGCGGGAGTCCTCCTCGCCGCCCAGATCGCCGCCCACCTGGACGCCCTGGAAAGCGCGATCGACTCGCTGCCCCCGCTCAGCGCCACCGCACCCGTACTGCTGGGGGCGCCGAGCGATCTGCTCTCGATCCATGTCCTGCCCAAATTGACCCCGCTGCTGGCCCGTGGCGTCGGCGTGCACTGCAGCAACGGCCCGACTCCCGAGCTCACGCGGACACTCCTGCACGACGAGCTGGACCTCGTCGTCGTGACGAAGATCGAGCAGGCTCCCACCAAGCAGCTCTACCTCAGGCTCCTGTGCGAGGAGGAATTCGTCCTGGTGGGCCGGGCAGGAGAAGCCCCCTTCGCCCCGGAGAACGACACTCGCCGCTTCATCGGCTACTCCCCGGCCATGTCGATGGCCCGGCACTACTTCCGCGCCTGCTGGGGCATACAGCCCCCGGCACCCGCTCTGACGGTCGCCGATCTCCGGACGGTGGTGGCAGCCGCCGCGGCGGGAACCGGCCTGAGCGTCGTCCCCCGCTATCTCGCACAGGAGGCGCTGGACGCCGGCAGGCTGAGCCTCCTGCATACGCCGCTTACACCGGTCAGCAACTCGATATACCTGGCCACGCGCCGGGGACGGGAACACCTGCCGCAGATCCGGGCGGCGTTCGAGTTGCTCTGCGAGACGGCCTGAGGGGATCAGGCCGGCGAACATCATCGGCCCACTGAACCGGCAGGCCCCTTGTCGCGAGAACCATCGTTCTATACGCTGGGATCACTAGCTGGAGAATATACGTTCTCCCGGAAGGCGCAGGAACGCGGAGCCGGATGCTTCCCGGCCGAGCGCGACGGTGAGAGTACGGGGCCGCCCGCACGTCACCTCGCAGCACGTGAGCCGGGCCCAGGTCCGGGACCCTGAAAGTTCAACGGGACATTCCCATGATCCTCTCGCGCATCACACCCCCGCCCTCACCGGCAGCACGCGGCGCGTTCGACCACCGGCCTCGTGCCACCGGCCCGGACCCCCCGTCCGCGCCCTTCGTCTCCGGCATGCCCCGGCACGGCGTCATCACCCTCCCGGCCGAAGCCCGCCAGGTCTGCACGGTTCGCCGCTTCGCGGCGGCCCTGCTGGCCCGCTGGGGCGTCGCCGGGGACGACCTGGACTCCGTCCTGTTGATCATCGGCGAACTCGCCGGCAACGCCGCCCAGCACGGGCGGGCCGACATGACCGTCAGCCTGACGCTCGAGGAGGGGAGCGTGTGCGTCGAAGTCGTCGACTCGGGCACCCGCCCCGCCGTGACCCACCCCCGGTGCGGCAGCCCCTGCGACGAACGCGGCCGGGGACTGGACATCGTCGGCCAGCTGGCGGACTGGACCGAGACACGCGAGGGACGCGAGGGGCGACAGGTCCGCGCCGTCCGACGTCTCACGCCGACCGGGGCCGGGGCCGGGGCGCCGGATGATCCGAGGCGGGAGCGTGTCCTGCCCTGATCCGCGCGCGGTACCGTGAGAGAACGACGATTCCCGAGATGAGGTGGCTGAAGTGGAACGCGAAGAGGTCGAGCAGCGGGTCCTCGACGCAGCGGAGGAGCTGTTCTACAGCCAGGGCATCCACGCTGTGGGGATGGATGCGATCCGCTCCGCCTCCGCCGTCTCCCTCAAGCGCCTCTACCAGACCTTCCCGTCCAAGGACGGCCTGGTCGAGGCCTACCTGCGGCGGCGGGACGCCCGGTGGCTGCGGGAACTGGCCCTGTACGCGGATGCCCACGACTCGCCCGCGCAGCGGATTCTGGCGGTCTTCGACTGGCTGTTCCGCTGGTTCAACGAGCCGGACTTCCGCGGCTGCGGCTTCATCAACTCCTTCGGGGAGCTGGGGGCGACCTCCCAGACGGTGGCCGACATCGCCAAGGCCCACAAGCAGTCGTTCCGGCAGTACATCGCCGACCTGGTGGCCGCCGCGGAGGCGCCCACCTGGCTCGCCGACCAGCTCTTCCTCCTCGCCGAGGGCGCGATGACCACGGCCGCCATCTCCGGGTCGGCGGAGCCCGCCCGCCAGGCGAAGGACGCCGCCCGTACGCTGCTGCGGGCCGCGCACGCGGACACCGGTTCCCCGGCTTGACGGGAGCCGCGTGGGTCCCCGGCGGATGTTGCGGGGCCGAGGCCGGTGACGAGGCAAGGGCGAGACCCTCTCCGGGTGCCGCGAGATCGGATAGCGTGCACAGCCATGGGTGAGCTGATAGTGATCAGGCACGGCCAGACCGAGTGGAGCCTGTCGGGCCGGCATGCCGGACGGACCGACGTCCCGCTGACCGCCGCAGGCGAGGCCGCGGCCGGTGCTCTTGCTCCGAGGCTGGCCCACCGCCCTCTGGTCGCCGTGCTCAGCAGCCCCCTGAGCCGCGCCATGCGGACGGCCGAGCTGGCCGGCCTGACCGGCGTCAAGCCCGATCCAGACCTTCTGGAGTGGGACTACGGCGGCTACGAAGGGTTGACCGCCGAGCAGATCCGCGAGGCGCGGCCGGGCTGGGACCTGTGGCGCGACGGTGTCGTTCCCGGTGACGCCGACCATCCCGGCGAGCAGCTCGCGCAGGTGGCCGCGCGCACGGACAGGGTGCTGGACCGTGTCCGTCCGCTGCTGAGCGACGGCGACGTCGCCGTGGTCGCGCACGGCCACCTGGCGCGCGTGCTCACCGTGCGCTGGCTCGGCCTCGACGCGTCCGCGAGCCGGCTGCTCGGCCATCCGCATCCGGGCACGCTCGGCTTCCTGGCCGTCGAAGACGGGCAGCCGGTCATCTCCGCCTGGAACGTCCCGTAGGGCAGGGCCGCCGCGTCACAGGTGCCGGCCCGGTCCGGCGTCAGAACGGCTTCGTCGGCAGGTACTTGCCGTCCAGGGTGATCACCGCGCGGTGGCCGCCCTCGGGGTCGTCGATCTTCTTGACGTCGAGCCTGAAGTTGATCGCGCTGATGATGCCGTCACCGAACTGCTCGTGGATCAATGCCTTCAGGGTGGTGCCGTAGACCTGGACCATCTCGTAGAACCGGTAGACGGTCGGGTCGGTGGGTGTCCCGCCGGGGATGCTGCCACGCAGTGGCACCGTCTGGAGCAGCATCGCGGCGTCCGAATCCAGGTCCAGGCGCTCGGCCACGGCTTCCGCCGCGTCCGCCGGCAGTGCGTGCTGGCCGAGCAGGGCGGCGGTGACGTATGCCGGGGAGAGGCCGGCGATGTCGGCCAACTCCTGCCAGGTGAGGTCCTTGCGGGTCTTGGCCTCGACGACGTCGATGGCGAGCTGCTGACGAGCCTGGGGGTCGACCTGTGCGTGCATCGGTGGGGAACCTTTCGTGGGGTGGGGATCCGGACCGGTCGTGAGGCCCGGACGGGATGTGTCTCTCTGCGTCATCCGGCCGGTGTGAGGAGGCGCCCGCCGCCCGTTTCGAACTCCTCGACGGAGCCGGACGCGATGTCGTAGACCCATCCGTGCAGCGTCACCTCGTTCCGCGCGAGGGCTCGAACCACCGCAGGGTGTGTCCTGAGGTTCGCCAGCTGGCACAGGACGTTGTCGCGGACCAGTGCCGCGACCTCGTCCTCGGCTGCGGGGAAGTCCCCGGCGTCGCTTCGCGCCCTCGCCGCCGCACCGTGACGCAGCCAGGCCGCGACCGCGGGCAGCGCGGCGAGATCACCGTCGGAGGAGAGCGCGGTCATCGCGCCGCAGCCGGAGTGCCCGCAAACGATCACGCTGGTGACGCCCAGTACGGTGACGGCGTACTCGATGCTGGCCGCGACCCCGTCCGCGCCGGCGCCCGGCGCACAGGGCGGCACCAGATTGCCCGCGGTGCGGATGACGAACAGCTCTCCTGGGTCGCTCTGGGTGACGAGCTCGGGGACGACCCTGCTGTCCGAGCAGCCGATGAACAGGGTGGACGGCTGATGGGTCGTGGCCAGCCGCTCGAAGAGCGCTGCCTGTGCGGGAAACACCTCCGTCGTGAAACGGCGGAACCCCTCGGCGATGTCTTTCACGGGTCACTCCTTCTCGGACTGCCGATGCCTGACGGCCCTACGGAATCCACCATGGATGACCTGGCCCTATAGCGTCCAAGACGCACAGAGCATCACTGTTATAGGTCGTGCCTATACTCGGCTTCATGGCAGCCCTGGAACTGCGCCACCTTCGCTATCTGCTCGCCGTGGCCGAGCATGCCAACTTCACCCGTGCCGCGGAGGCCCTGCACGTCTCCCAGCCCACGTTGTCGCAGCAGATCAGGCAGCTGGAGCGGTCACTGCACGTCCAACTCCTCGACCGTTCGGGTCGCACGGTACGCCTGACCGACGCCGGCGCCACCTATGTCCAGTACGCGCGCCGCGCCCTGCGGGAACTGGCAGCCGGCGAACGCGCGATGCTGGACGTCCAGGATCTCTCACGCGGCACCCTGCGGCTGGCCGCGACCCCGACCTTCACCCTCTACCTGATCGGCCCCCTGGTCACCGACTTCCACACGCGGCATCCGGGCATCACCCTGGAGATCGCCGAGTTGGCGCAGGACCGCATCGAATCGGACCTGCTCGACGACAGGCTGGACGTCGGCATCGCGTTCGAGGGCGACCACTTGCCGGCGATCGACAGCACGGCCCTGTACACCGAGACGCTGAGCCTGGTCGTCGGCACCGGACATCCGTGCTCGAACCGCCGGGAGCCGTTGCCGGTCCGTGAACTGCGCGACCACCCTCTGGCGCTGCTCAGCCGCGACTTCGCCACCCGACGTCAGATCGACGAGTACCTCGCCGGCCACGGGGTCCGGCCCGGCATCGCCGTCGAAGCCAACTCGGTCCACGCCCTCCTGGAGATCGTCCATGGAGGCCGACTCGCCACCGTGCTGCCCGACGCCCTGGCCCGTGAGCACGTGCCGCTGCACCCCGTCCCCCTCGACCCCCCGCTGCCCCCGCGCACGGTCGCGCTGCTCCGCCGGGAGAGCGCCTACCAGAGCGCCGCGGCCCGCGCCTTCACCGAGCTCGCCCGCCAATGGGTGCGCGCCCGCGGTTACACACCCGCCTGATCGTCCGGGGCACCCCGAGGCCGCTGCGGCCGCCCACCCCTGGGGAGATGCCGGACTCGGACTCCCCCGATGCCGCACGCTCCGCCACCTGCGAGAAGGCCCGACCTTGCGCGAGAACCATCGTTCTCCTATCGTGAAGGGAAGAGAGAGAATGAGCGTTCTCAGCCGAAGGAAACGACATGACACACGAATCACGCCCCCCGTTCCCTCCCTTCACCCGGGAGACCGCGGCCGAAAAGGTGCGGCTGGCGGAGGACGGCTGGAACTCCCGCGACCCGGAGAAGGTCGCCCTCGCCTACACCGTGGACTCCCGCTGGCGCAACCGTGCGGAGTTCGCCACGTGCCGCGAGGAGATCGTCGCCTTCCTCACCCGCAAGTGGCAGCGTGAACTGGAATACCGGCTGATCAAGGAGCTCTGGGCCTTCGACGGCAACCGCATCGCGGTGCGCTTCGCCTACGAGTTCCACGACGATTCGGGCAACTGGTTCCGCTCCTACGGCAACGAGAACTGGGAGTTCGACGCCAACGGACTCATGCGGCTGCGGTACGCATGCATCAACGATCTCCCCATCAAGGAGTCGGAACGCAAGTACCACTGGCCGCTCGGACGCCGCCCCGACGACCACCCGGGCCTGAGCGACCTCGGCCTCTGACCGCCCGATGCCCGGTCGTAGATCCATGGCCGGCCCCGGGTCTACGACGGGGACCTCCCCTCACACCACCTCGCGGCCACGGTCCAACCGGCCCCGCACACCTGCCCTGGTGACCGCATCAGCCTCCGCCGCGGATCATCGCCATCAGCAGCGCGTGGGTCTCGGCATCGGCCGCCACCACGAGTCCGCGGCCTGCTCGCCCGATGGGGGCGCCGTCGATCCCGGTGACCACGCAGCCGGCAGCCCGGCACACGGCGATACCGGCGGCGAAGTGCACGCTCTCGGACAGGTCGCCGCCATCGGTGACGTACGCGGCCCGCTTGCCGGCCGCGACCCAGGCCAACGCCAGCGTCGTGGACACGACCCGGGGCCGGAACCGCTCGACGAAGTCGGGGTGGGCCAGCAGGTCCACGCCTCGGAACCCGGGCGCGCTCGGGAACGGCGGATCCAGATTGACGTCCACCAGCCGGGTGGCCGGGCTGGGCAGCAACGGGGCATCGACCCCCTCCTGCCGGACCGAGGCGGTCCTGCCGTCCGTGAAGAAGACCTCGCCGCTGAACGGATCGGCCACCGCCGCCGCCCCGTTGCGCAAGGCCACGTTGACCGCCACGAGCATGTTGCCGACGGCGTAGTTCAACGTGCCGCACAAGGGATCCACCAACCACCGGCGCACGGCGTCGGTGGCACCTTGCCGCCCGCCTTCCTCGCCCAGCACGGCGTCCTCGGGTCGGGCAGCACGGATGACACCGAGGATCGTCTCCTCCGCCTGTACGTCGGCGGCGGTGGCAAAGTCTCCGGCGCCCTTGTCGATGCGGGTGAGCCGTTGACCGTACATCGTGCGCACCACGTCCGCGCCGGCGCAGGCGGCAGCTATCGCGACGTCGGCGTCGTCGGCATTCGCGTATGAGTTGATCACGGCAGGCAGAATATCGAGGCGCGGTCGACGACCGCCGGTGAAGAGGTCGACGTCGACGATCAGCGGCCTAGGGAGTGTCTTTCCGATCATCTGATCGTTGGGTTGGGTGTGAGGGATGCGTCTGAGTTATCCGATGCCGTCTGGGCGGTGTTCGAGCCGCTGTTGCCGCCTGCGGGACGTGCTCGTGGCAGATGGCGTGATCACCGCCAAGTGCTGGAAGGCATCGTCTTCAAGTTCCGTACCGGTGTGCCGTGGAGGGACCTGCCGGAGCGGTTCGGGCCCTGACAGACCGTCCACGGACGCTTCGCGCGCTGGGCGGCGGACGGCACTTTCGACCGGTTCCTGGCTGCCGCCCAGATGCGTGCGGACGTGGACTGGCTGGTCGCGCTGGATTCGACCATCGTGCGTGCTCACCAGCACACGGCTGCCAAAGGGGGCTCGACGAGCGTGGACTCGGACGCTCCCGCGGCGGACTGACCAGCAAGATCCACCTCGCCTGCGACGGGCGTGGCCGGCCCCTGGCCTTCCTCGTCACCGCCGGCACCCGCAACGACTGCACCCAGGCCGAAGCGGTCATCGACCGGATCCGCGTCGCGGGAATCGGTCCGGGACGGCCCCGCGTCCGGCCGGAGCGGGTGGTGGCCGACAAGGGCTACTCGGCCCGAGGCTTCCGCGCTTACCTGCGACGGCGGGGCATCAAGGCGACCATTCCCGAACGCACCGACCAGCTCGCAGGGCGGGCACGACGCCGGGAACGGCCCTGCGGCTTCGACAGGACCGCCTACCGGCGCCGCAACGTGGTCGAACGATGCTTCCACCGCCTCAAGCAGTGGCGTGCCATCGCCACCCGCTACGAGAAGCGGCCCGACCGCTACCTCGCCGCGATCACCCTGGCCAGCACACTCATCTGGCTCGACGCGTGATCGACAAGACACCCCCTAGGGGGCGTGTTCCTCGAGCCAGTCGAGCAAGGCCGCGAACGCCGGGGTCATGGTGGCGTCCGACCGGGTGAGAACGGTCGAGCGACCGCCGTCCTCCACCGTGATCGTGTAACTCATCGCGTCTCTGGCACGGCTCGGCCGTTCCTCCTCGGCCACCGGGACGGCCGCCGCCACCAACTCGGCCAGTTCCGCGGCCGCGTTCGCGGGCAGGGCGTCCGTGTCCAGCGCCTTGGGCGGAAGGCTCAGGCGGATCCCAGCCGCCTGGCCTCCGTGTGTCGCCCAAGTCACCTTCATCGTGCGCAGCCTCCCGGCCGACGGAACGGGACTCCCTTGCCGCTGTGGCCGCCCGTGTCAACCGCCGGTGGTCACTTGGCCCTTCAGCGCGTTCACGTCCCTGACCAGTCCCGTCACCTGGGCGGTGAGTGCGCCGATCTGCTTGTTCACGGTTGCCAGGCCGTTCTCCCGGCCCGTGCCGCCGTTCCGGTCGGCCGCGAGGCCTCGCGCACGGGCGACCCCTGCCAGGATCCCGCTGATCTGGATGCCCACGTCCTGCCAGGCCGCCAGCACGGCCAACTGTTCGGCGCTGTCGTCCCCGTACAGTTCCGCGGCCTTCCGGTAGGTGGTGTTCGCGAAGTCCTGGAACTGGGTCTCGAAGTGGGAAGCCTTGAGTGACTCGTACCAGATGAGCCCGGGAGCCTCCCACGCGAATCCGCCGATGCGCATCGCCGTCAGGAAGAACGCCTTGTTCGGGATGCCGGAGTTGATGTGCACCCCGCCGTTGTCCCCCGGCTCGGTGTCCGGCAGGTTGACGAAGTCGCTCATGTGGTCGGGTTGAGGGTCCTTGCCGAAGAGGCGATTGTCGAATGCGTGCCCCGGGGCCTTCATCGATCGCAGGGCGTCGGCGTCGATTCCCGGGGTGAAGATCTCCGACCCGATCAGCCAGTCCGCCTGATCGGCCGTCTGCTTCAGCGACCACTGCTTGACCAGCGATCCGAAGACGTCCGACATGGACTCGTTCAGGGCCCCGGACTGGTTGTGGTAGTCGAGTCCCGCGGTGAACTCGGTGACTCCGTGCGTCCACTCGTGGGCGATCACGTCGAGGCACCCGGTGAAGTCGGAGAACAGCCTGCCGTCCCCGTCTCCGAAGACCATCTGCCGCCCGTCCCAGAACGCGTTGTTGAACCTCCTGCCGAAGTGGACGTACCCGTCCAGGCGCATCCCCCGGCCGTCGACCGAATTGCGGTTGAACACCGTCTTGTAGAAGTCGCGTGTCGTGCCGAGCCCGCCGAACGCGCGGTTGACGGAATCATCCGCGGACTCCAGTCCGTCCTCCGAGCGAGCGAAGACGGCGAGCGGGAGGAAAACGCCGTTCTGGCAGTCGAAGACGGTCCGCCTGGCGTTTCCGGGCGTGGCAGCGGCGCCGGCGAACGATGCTCGGACTGCTCGTTCACCCCGCAACCGCGCGGTGGTCAGCATGGTGTCCAACGCAACCTGGCGCACCTCGCTGTCGTCGCTGCTCAGGAGCTTTTCGAGAAGGTGCGGGGGAATGATGCAATGAAGGGTGTAGGTCCTGGTCATGGGATACCTCGCATGGGGTGAGGAGAGGCGGTGAAGCCTGTTCATCGGATGGACCTGCGGGCGTCTCGGCTGCCTTGCCGTCACACGCCCGCCAGCGTCAGGGCGGTCGCCGTGACCGAGCGGGCGAGCGTGGCCGCGAACTGAGGGCTGTGGTCCTGGTCCAGGAGCGTGTCGCCAGGGGTGTGGTACTGCCGGGTGCCCGTGCCGGGCCCGCCGTCGAGGGCGAATATGTCCTCGGAGACGGCGACGGCGGCCCACCCCCGCTCGTGGAAGCTGGCGTGGTCACTGCGCCCGATCGCCGGATCGGACGGGCCCGTGAGCTGCTGCACCGTCATCTCGGGGTCGATGACGGGGACGGTGTCCGCGACAAGAGCGCCCAGGGCGTCGGACGCGCCCACGACCGGACCGGGCACGGAGGAACCGGCGTGGATCTCGACGGTGGGCGCGCTGCCCTGCTGACGGCCCGCGATCATGTCCATCTGGAAGACCCCGGCGATACGATCGTTGGCCGCGGCGGCGGCCCGGGCGTAGAACTTGCTGCCGACCAGGCCCTGTTCCTCGGCGTTGAAGAGTACGAAGCGCACGTTGCGGGTCGGCGTCCTGCCCTCCGCGAGCAGTGCGTGCAGGCACTCGGCCGCGGCCATGACGGCGGCGGTTCCGCTGCCGTCGTCGTCGGCGCCCGGTGCGGGGTCCACGGTGGGGTCGTAGGGGCGCGGGTCGCCGTTCTCGTCGACGAATTCTCCGCCGGAGGCGGTGGAGTCCAGGTGTGCGGTGATGAGCACCGTGGAGTCCGCCCCGGCGACACGGTGCTCGGCTTCCACGTTGAACAGCCGGTGCCCGCGCCACCGGAACCGATGCAGTCGTACGTTCAGGTCGAGGTCCTGGAAACGGTCCGCGAGTGCCTCGACGACCCGGGGGTTGTCGGCGGCGGACGCGTCCCGGCTGCGCACCAGCAGCGCCTCGCCGTCTCTGAGCGGCTCGACACCGGAGATGCGCGCGACATGCGCGCGCAGTACCTCGGGGGTCACGGCCGCGCGCACCGCGGCGATCGTCTCCGGGGAAGGGCTGCCGTCAGCGGCTGCTCCTCCCGGCACCTGGGGGTCCCTCTCCGGCCTGCCGTCC
This sequence comes from Streptomyces phaeofaciens, assembly GCF_014648915.1. GTDB lineage: Bacteria > Actinomycetota > Actinomycetes > Streptomycetales > Streptomycetaceae > Streptomyces > Streptomyces phaeofaciens. Next base: position 119,254 of record NZ_BMSA01000028.1, read on the forward strand.
GTCGGGCCGGCGGCCAGTCCTTGGGCCCATGCCTCTCCGGGGCGGGTGAGGAGTGCCGGGTCCGGCAGCAGTCGCTCGGTGTGCCCGGGCTTGGCGCCCTCCAGGTGGACGTCCTCGATCGGCGCGCCGGCGGGTGCGGCGACGTAGACGCCGCCCGGTGCGGGGCCCATCGGGAGGAGCGGCGGGGTGGTGGGGCCGGCGAGTGCGTCGGCGACGAAGCCGAAGGCGGATGTGGCGCGCATCGCGGCCCCCTCCGGAGCGTCGGCGAATCCCTGGGCAGGGGCGAGGAGGCGGTCGTCGCGGACGAGGAAGGCCGCTGAGTCCTGCACCGGCGCCCGCAAGTCGACGGTGAACCCGGCCTGTTCGAGTGCCGCGGCGCCGCGCATGCTCGCCATGGCCAGCACGAGCCGGGCGGAGGCGATGTGCACGGGGACGACCTCGTTCTGGTTCGCGACCGCCTCCAGCGCGGGCAGCCCCTGGCCCTCGGGCAGGTCGATCCGTGCCCAGAGGACGGGGCGGTTCTCCACGGCGGCACGGGTGAACACGGGGTGAGCCGCCGTGCGCAGCCCGGCCTCCCTCGCGAACGCGCGCTCCTGGTGATCCTCGCCCACGAAGACGCACTCGTCGGCCGCCGAGGGCGGCGTCCCCTCCCCCGCCGTGCCGGCAACCGCCTCGTCGAAGATCCGCCGGCTGTTCTTGGGGCCCCAGCGCACGAGCGTGTCGTCCGTGAACCGGCCGGGGAACGCCTCCCGCAAGGCCGACGCGGCCGGCTCCGCGGCGCCTTCGCTCGGGCCGGGGTCGGAGATGACGCCTTGGCGTACATCGTGGAATTCGTCGAGCACGGCGAGGACGCGCGGTCGAGGCGACAGCACCAGTGAACCGTCCGCCTCCACGCGGGCGTCCGCCAAGGTCGCCCCTATGTCAAAGAAGAGCACGGTCATTTCGATGCCTCCGCGAAGTGAACCGGATCCGGGATCGACATGTGACCAGGTGAAACGGGCTGAGCAGCAAGGGTCGTTCAAGAGTGAACGGGTCCGGTGGGAGGAGCGGGTGACGCACCCGCCGCCCCACCCCGAGACGAGCCCCGACCACTCCATCGTCCGCCCTCGGTTGCGCTCTCGCATCCCGAGATGTATGCGAATGCCGTTCAACTTGGGACAGTTGAAGGGGATACGGCGTGCGGACGGCACTTGCCGCCCTTGTCTTCAGCCCGGTCCGTGCGCCTCGGCAGACCACCGGCGTGCGCCGGCCCGATGCGCACGCTCCTCACACATCGAGCAACGGCCACAAGCAAAGTAGCGGGCCGTTACTTAGTGATGCCCCCGCGCGTTGCTCGGGTGCCGGCACATGCGGTGCCGCGGGGGGCGACAGGAGGAGACCGTGCTCTCGGAAGCGTTGTGGGGGCTGGCGGCAGCCGGCGGAACGGCGATGGTGGGGGCCGTGGCGACAGACGCCTGGCGCTCTGTACGACAGCGGTTCGCGGGGCAGGCCGAGCGCAGGGGGACGGCCCGGGAACGCGTCGAGTCGAGGGCCGCGTCGGGCCGGCTCCGCCGTGCGTCCGCGGACACCGCAGGGGCCCGCGCGGCGGAGCACGAGGCCGGGCACGGGTGGCGGTCCTGGCGTTCCTGCTCGCAGCAGAACATCGCCCGCGACGGCGGGACTCAGCACATCACCCTGAACGGGGACATCAACGTCGGCGGGGAAAGCCGGGGCTCGCGATGAGCGGCGAGGCACGGCACGAGACGCCCGCGGCGGCAGTGCCGGCGCAGAGCAACGCGGCGCATCACGGCGGCACGCAGTACATCACCGGCGGTGGCGACGTCAGGGCCGTCAACGTGTTCGTCGTGCTGCCTGAGCGTCCGAGGGAGGACGACAGCGCGACGCCCGCTCCCACACGCCGCGAACGGCTGCGCCGGCAGATGTCGAGGGACGTACGCGCGGCGGCACGGGAGGTCATCACCCGGCAGGGTGTGGAGGCCCTCACGCTCGCCGAGATCGCCCGCCGGGTCGGGGTGACGCCGGCGGCTCTCTACCGGCACTTCGACGATCTCGGGGACATCGTGCGGCACACGGCCCAGGACATCGTCGCCGAACTCACCGAGCAGTTGCGGGAGGCGATCGAGAAGGAGCGTGAGACGGACTTCGCGGCCCGCCTGATCGCCCCGTGCCGGGTGTTCCGGCGCTGGGCCCTGACGCATCGCCAGGAGTTCCGTCTGCTCTTCGGCACGCCCACCGTGGCCGCCGGTGTGGCCCACACCGATGTGACGGCCCAGTGGGTCCGCGAACTGGCCACGCTGTGGGGCGCGGAGCACATGCGGTTGTGGGCGGCCCGCCCCTACCCGATCATCGCCGACGAGTACCTCACCCCCCTGATGCGTCGGCAGATCGCCGACTACCGCGCCGCCACGGGCGTGCAGATGCCGCTCGGGGCGCTGATCGTCATGCTGTCGTGCTGGCGCACTCTGTACGGACAGGTGGCCCTGGAGGTGTTCGCACACCTCACCCCGCTCATCACCGATCAGGAGCCGATCTTCGAACTGCTGATGCTCGAAAGCGTGACCCGCATGGGCCTGGGAGCCGATTACCGGCCCCCGGAAAGCCTCAGGGGGTGGGGACACCGGCCAGGCATGTACGCATGACGCACCCGTGAGTGCGGCGTCGCAGGGCGACAACGGGTACATCCACCGCAGCCGTTGCACGACCGGCTCTGCCACCAGGCATCGGTCCCGCTTCGAGACGCCGCCGCTCCGACCGAGGTGTCGTCCGGCTACGCCGTGCCACCGCCACGGATTCGCCCGAGCCTTCTCCTTATCTCAGCTCCCAGGAACCGCTCGGCCACAGGAACCCAGGGAGAACTGAGCAACCGGTACAGGGGAAACGTCGCCACGGCGAACGCGCCCCCGAGTACAGCGATCCAGCAGGCTTCCGCCATATGCGCGGAGGGCGCGTGCCGGGGGTTGCCCAACCACCCCAGACAGGCCACCGTGACGAACACCTGCGCCATCATGATCGCCGCCCAGAAGCCGCCCAGCACCCATCGCGCCAGGGTCTTCAGCAATCCCGTACTGACCGCGATCCCTCGGTTCTCGAGCAACCGGTCGACGGCGGCCCTGCGTTCGTCGGCCGGCAACCGCAGCAAGGCGGTCACCTCAGGTTCCACCTGCTCCACCAGACGGCTCATCGATTCCTGAACGGCCCTGTGGTACGACGCGACTTCCAGTGCTGCCGCGATCAGAATCACCGGTGCCACAGCAGCGGTCGTCGTGGCGAACGGCTCGGTCATCTCCATGGCCGGAGCGTTCCCGGTGCCGGCGGTCGACGGAACGCGCGCGGAGTCACGACACGATCACAACTGGATCAAGGCGATCGGCCCACCCCGGCCCGGGTTCGCCCCCGGGCCCGGGCGGCGGCCCTTGACCCCCGCGGCCTCGCGCCGCGTTCACCGGTGTCCCCCTCGTGCACGGTGGTCCGCCCGCGCTCAGTCCATCCCGCAGAGCTCCTGCACCGACTCCGCCAGCACGCGGCCGGACAGGTGGTCACTGGCCTGGGTGGCCACGGTTGTCGAGCCGACCTGGATGAGGATGCCGTAGGCGTTCCCGTTTCCGCCGTGGCGGATGGAGCGGATCTCCTCGGGCTTCGCGGCCAACCAGAGCTCCTTGGGGCGGCCGCCACCGAAGCTGTTCCTGATCACCAGGAGGCGCTGATCGGTGACGACGAGGGTGTGGGTTCCGGTGAAGCCCTCGTAGAAGACCGTGCGCAGGGTTTCGCCCGGCAGCAGGATGTCCCGGACGAAGGGCTGGGCACGGGCGATGCACTTGCGGACGGAGTTGTTGGCGTGCCCGGCCAGGGCACGGTCGAAGTCGTCGTCCAGCGGTACTTTTCCGAAGAGTCCCATGGGGACCTCCTTTCTTGTCGACGTTCACCGACGTGGTGTCCCGGCTCAGCGCATGCGCCACCGGCCGAGGAGTCCGGAGATCACCGCGCCCAGGGCGGCCGCCGCCAGTGACCAGGAGGGCGGGGCCGCCTGTTCCTGCCGGGCCCAGCTGACGGTCGTGGCGGCCAGCCAGCCCAGGCCGCAGCCGAGGGCTGCGATGCCCAGCAGGTCGAACAGCACCGGCGCGGTGGCCTGGTGGCCGCCGCGCACCAGGCGCAGTCCGCCGGTCGGCAGCACCACGACCAGCAGGGACAGCACACAGATGACGGGAGCGGCGAAGGGCCCCGGCAGCGGCACCTTGTACGTCAGCGACTGGACGCCCGCGAGGAACGCCAGCAGCCCGGCGACCAGCGCCGTCTGGGCCGTGACGGCGTGTTGTCGCTGGGCCCGTGCCTGCTCCTCGACGAACCGGCCGCCCAGGGCCAGCACGGTCTCGACGCGTTCCAGGGTGACGCTGAGGTACTCCGCGGCATCGTCGGCGCGCGCGGCGAGCCAGTCGGCCTCCCGGCGGTCGGCGTGCAGGACCGAGCCGGGCGGGTCGTCGCCGGGCGGCACGGCCTGCCGCATGTTCTCCGCCAGCGTCTGCGCCGCCCGGTGGGTGGTGCGCAGATCGCTCCGCTCGGCCGCCAGCGTGTGCGCGGTGACCCGCAGCCGTTCCAGGTCCTCCTCGGCCCGCAGGGCCGACCGGCCGGTGAGGGGTACGGGGTCGGCGAGCGCCCGGGCGTGCAGCTCGCCCAGGTCGTCCGCGGCGGCCGACGCCGTGCGGTCGAGTCCCTCGTATGCCTCCTGCTCCTGGTCGAGCAGCCGCAGTTGGCGGCGTACCAGCGCCGCCTGGAGGAGATGGAGGGTCAAGGGTGCGGGTTCGGCGCCGCCCGTGTGCCAGAGCCAGGCGTCGAGTGTGGGCTCGTCCGTGGCCGCGAGCACGACGAGGGTGCGTCGGCGCGGGTCGGCCGAGGGCGAGCGGATCTGCCAGAGCAGACGGTCGGCCGTGATCCGCGACCAGGGGCCCGGTGGCCCGGACAGGGTTCCGCACCGCCCGGACAGCCTGCGTACCTGCCTGTCCACCACGGAGTCCGGGCGACGGGTGAGTGAGCCGAGGCCCCGGGCCACCACCACGGTCTCCAGGACGCCCTCGGGCGCGGGCGCGGCTGGGGCGCGGGCCGACCAGCGGGCCCACTGCGCCGCCCAGGACTCGTCGGCGCCCGGCCGGGCCGACAGGACCACCGACAGTCCGGTGATCCCGCGCCGGGTCCACAGGACGGCCTGGTCGTCCCAGGGGCCCGGTCCCGACGCGGCCGCCGCGGCGATCCGCGCGGGGTCCGCGGCGGGCGCGGGCGGTAAGCCGGTGCTGCCCGTCAGCGACGGGAACGGCGCGATCGTCTCGGTCATGCCCGCGGCGGCGCAGGCGGCCACGAGCGCCTCCAGGTACCGCTCCACGGGCCGGGGCGCGGGCGTGGCCGTGCCCGCGGCCGGCGGCTCGGGGCGGAGGAACACATGGACGACGAGGGCCGGCCGCCGCACCGACCGGTCACGCATTCCGCCCGGCCCTGAGCCGTCCGATCCGGTCGACCAGTTTCGGGATCCGGTCCAGTACGGGGGGTGGGGGCGGTCCGGGAGGTGTTTCGCCCACCCGCCCGGGGTCCCGGTAGGCGTCCAGGTCCTCCAGCGCGTCCGCCGCCGCGCGCATCGCCGCCGCGTCGCGCCGGTCCACGGCGTCGTCCAGCCGGGCGAGCAACTGGAGGACGTGCTGCCATTGTTCGGGCGTCGCGGTCCAGTCGGACACGAGCTCGAGCGCGTCCCCCGCGCGCAACGCCGAGTCGGCCAACGCACCATCAGTCATGCGGACACCCCCGTCCGGCGAGCCATGTCCGGCCCCACGACCACGAATTGGCTGACATGCTGCCACCGGCATCGCCGCGCCGCACGCGTTTCGACCGGATCGCCCTTCTTCCGGCGAAGCAGGTGCCATGGCACGGTAGGTGCCTTATGGTCGTCAACTGTTCGTCGACCACGGGGGGCAACCGATGGACGAGGAAGCGGAACTGCGCGAGCACCTGGAGCACTTGGCCGGCCTGCACAACTCGCTGCCGCCCGGGCACCCCGACCAGCCGGCGATCCTCAACAAGCTCGGCCAGTCGATGCGTCGCCTCCACGACTTCACCCATGACACCGCGTTGCTGAACCACGCCGTCGACGTCCACCGCGTCGCCATGCAGCAGGCGGCGCCCGACCAACGGCTCCCCTACCAGCTCAACCTGGCGAACGCGCTGCTCGACCGCCACGACGCCGGTCCGGCCGATCCCGCCGCACTGGAGGAGGCCCTGCGCCTGCTCAGGTCCGCGGAGCCCGTCGCGCACACCTACCCCGGCGGTGCCACAGCCGTCGCCACCACCACCGCCAACGCGCACGACCGGCGCTGGGACCGGACCGGCCACGTCGACGACCTCACCACCAGCATCACCTACCTGCGCAAGGCCGCCACGCTGTCCGTGCGGGACGACCCGGACCGCACCGCCTGGCAGTACGGTCTCCTCGCCGACGGCATCATCCAGCTGTACACGCGCACCGCCGACGCGCGGCACCTCGCCGACGCCGCGCGGGCGGCACAGACCGGCCTCTCCCACGCACCGCCCGGCCACCCCTCACGGGGCTCGGTCCTGATCAGCCTGTGTCGGATCCGGGAGAAGGAGTACGAACGCGACGGCACCCTCGCCCGCCTCGCCGAGGCGGAGTCGTGCGCGGCGGAGGCGTGCGCGCTGGAGTCGGCGTCGCGGGGCACCGACCGCGGGGACTTCTTCAACACCTGGGCCAACGTACTGCGCACCTGGTTCGCCGCCACGCGCGACCCCGCGCTCCTCGACAAGGCCCTGAGCGCGCAGCGCAGCGCGGCCGAGGCGACCCCGCCCGGGCACATGAACCGCGCGGCGGTCCTCGCCAACCTGGCCACCACCCACCGGCTGCATCTGGAGACCACGGGCGACACCACCCATCTCACAGCGGCCGTCGCCCTGTTCCGTACCGCGATCGCCGCGGCGCCCGGCTCCCGGGCGGCCGCCGGTTTCCGTTTCGGTCTCGGCGTGCTGCTCACCGTCCACCGCGACCTGCTCGGCGGCGCCGCCGCCCTGGACGAGGCCGAACGGGAGCTGCGGCAGGCGGCCGAGGCCCTGGCGACGACGGACGCCGAACGGTTCCGGTGTGTCAACGCGCTGGCCGTCGCGCTCGCTTCGCGCTACGAGGACGGCAAGGCCCCTGCCGACCACCGGGCCGCCGCGGCCATGTTCGAGGAGGCCGCCCGGATCGCCCCGCATCACCACGAAGCCGTACGGGCACGAGGCGGCCTCGCCTACGTGCACCGTCTGCACGCACTGCACACGCTCCGGCCGGACGACCTGGTGACCGCCGAGGCCGCCTACCGTGACGCCCTGGCACTCCCCAGGATCCCGGGCGTCATCGCCCGCACGCTGGTCACGGGGCTGGCGGACGTGCTGGAGGTCACGGGCGACCTGGTGGTCCCGCCCACCGGCCCGCTGTCGGTCGAGGCGCACGCGGTCTACCGCGAGGTCGCGGAGCTGCGCGCGGCCGGCGCGCGGGCTCCCGAGAACACCTTGCCCACCCGCATCCGGGCGGCTCACGGCTGGGGGCTGGCCGCCTCGCGTTGCGGCGACCCGGTGCAGGCGACCACCGCCTACCGGCTCGCCTTCGACCTCGTCCCACGTCTTGCGCCGCAGCACCTGAGCCGGGCCGATCGCGAGCGCCACCTGAGCGCTCTGGAGGGCCTGGGCTCCGACGCCGCCGCGTGCGCGCTGGCCGACGGCGACCGGCTCGCGGCGGTGGAGTTCCTGGAGTTCGGGCGCGGGCTGCTGCTGTCGGAGTCCCTCGGACTGCGTGCCGAGATCGGTCTGCTGGACACGCACGCGCCGCGGCTGGGCGAGCTGTTCCTGCGGTTGCGGGACGAACTGGGCGACCGCACCCGCGATCCGGCGGCGGGTCCGTTCGGGCCGGACTCGGCGGGGCCGCCGTTCGACGCCCCGCAGCGCGCCGACGCCGAGCTGGCCTCCTACCGGGAGGCCGCGGCGGAGATGGACGACGTCCTCGAACGGCTGCGGCGGGTGCCGGGGCTGGAGCGGTTCCTGCTGCCGCCCGACGTACGCCGGCTGGTGCGGGAGATCCCGGGCCCGGTGGTCGTGCTGAACGCGGGGCACCACCGCTGTGACGCGCTCGTCGTCCATGCCGGGACGGTCGAGGCGCTTCCGCTGCCGGGGCTCACCTCCGGTACGGTGCGGGCCCAGCTGAATCGGCTGCAGACCGCGACACGGGCCGCTGTCGGCGCCGCACCGGCCGAGCGCGACCGGGCGGAGTCGGAGGTCACCGACGTTCTCGACTGGCTGTGGCACACGGTCACGGCCCCGGTTCTGCGGGATCTGGTCCGCCGGGGTTTCGTCCCCGCCGCCTCCCCGCGGGATCCGGGCCGTCGGCCACGGCTGTGGTGGTGCCCGACCGGCCCGTTCAGCGGGCTGCCACTGCATGCCTCCGGCGCTCGCGACGCGGTGCGCGACCACGTCCTGGGCGCCGCGTCGGTCCTGGAGCTGGTGGTGTCCTCGTACACCCCGACACTGACCGCGCTGCATCGCGCCCGAGGCAGTGCGCTGCCCCGATCACCCCGGGTGCTGGCCGTGGGGCTGCGCGACACCCCCGGCCTCACGCGTCTTGCCGCGGCCGCCCACGAGGTGCGCGCCGTACGGGAGTGGGCGCCGGGTGCGAGCGAGCTGAGCGACCGGGACGCCACCCGTGCCGCCGTCCTGTCCGGCATCGGCGGCCACGACTGGTTCCACTTCGCCGGGCACGCTCAGCAGGACCCGGCCGCGGACGACAACGGCGCCCTGATGTGCCACGACCATCTGGAGGCGGGGCCGCTGACGATGTCGGACATCGCCGGGCACCGGGCCGGCGCCCCTTCCTTCCTGGCGTACCTGTCGGCCTGCGAGACCGGCCGCGGCCGGGCCGCCCTCGCGGACCAGGCACTGCATCTGGCCGGGGCCCTGCAATCGGCCGGGTTCGCCCACGTCGTCGCCTCGTTCTGGCCCGTGCACAGCAGCACCTCGCTGCGGGTGGCCCGGCACTTCTACGGCGCCATGGGCACGGTGGACGTCACGCACGAGACCACGGCCCGCGCCCTGGACCGGGCGGTACGCGCGGCCCGCGACCACCGCCCGGACCGGCCGTCGTGGTGGACTCCGTTCCATCACCTCGGCCCCTGAGGAAGGGGTGGGCGGCATCGGCGCCCTGCGGGAGGAAGCCCGCCTCCCTCTCCCGTCGGGCGCGGCCGTCGTCGGCGGGCCGACCCGGGCGTGCCGCGGCCGGCCGTTCAGGCGTCGTCAGACCGCCGTGACCTCCCCGGCCTCCGTCGAGGTTTCGGTTCCCGACGAGGCGATCACGTCGGAGCCCCCGTTCCCGCGGTCCATGAAGCCTCCGAGGAAGGCGAGACCGAGGCCGGCCGCGGCGAGAGCCGCGCCGACCAGGGCGGGCGAGGCCCAGCCCCAGCCGGCCGAGATGGCCAGGCCGCCGAGCCAGGCGCCGCCCGCGTTGGCCAGGTTGAAGGCGGAGTGGTTGGAGGCCGCCGCCATCGTCGGGGCGTTCTTCGCCTTGGCCATCAGCAGCATCTGCACGGGTGTGGTGACGAGGGCGCCCATCGCTCCCATGACGGCGAGGGTCACCAGGGCGGGAACGGTGCTGTGGACCGTGAAGTAGAACGCCACGAGCGTCGCGCCGAGCAGGGCGAGCCCCCCGTACAGCGTCGGGCGCAGTGCGCGGTCCGTCAGGGGGCCCGCGATCAGCGTGCCCACCGTCATGCCGCCGCCGTAGAGCGCGAGGACCCAGGTGGTGGAGGACTCGGAGAAGCCCGTCAGGTGGGTCAGGATCGGCACGAGGTAGCTGTAGACGGCGAAGAAGCCGCCGAATCCCACGACGGCGGTGGCCAGGCCGATCGCGACCTGCCGGTTGCCCATCGCCCGCAGTTCGTGCCGGATGCCGGCCTGGTGGCTGCGCGGCTGGTGGGGGACGAAGGCGGCGAGCGCGGCGAGGGCGACGAGGCCGATGACGGCGACCGCGCAGTAGGCGTACCGCCAGCCCAGTTGCTGCCCGAGTGCCGTGCCGGCCGGGACGCCGACGATGTTGGCGATGGTGAGTCCGAGGAACATCCTCGACACGGCTGTCCCGGCGCGCTCGGGGGCGACCAGCCGGGAGGCCACGACGGCACCCACGCCGAAGAGCGCTCCGTGCGGCAGACCCGCCAGGAATCGCGCGGCGAACAGCGTGCCGAAGCCGGGAGCGAGGGCGGAGGCGACGTTGCCGACGACGAACAGCCCTGACAGCAGGAGCAGGAGCCGCTTGTGGGCGATGCGCGCGCCGATGCCCGTCAGTACGGGGGCGCCGACGACGACGCCGAGCGCGTAGGCGGAGACGATGTTGCCGGCGTGCGGCACGGACACACCGACCCCGTCGGCGATCTGGGGCAGCAGCCCCATCGTGGCGAACTCGGTCGTACCGATGCCGAACGCGACGAGAGCGAGGGCCAGCAGAGCCAGTGGCATGGAGCGGGATTACCTTTCACGGGCAGCGATCCGTATGCGGTGGAGCAGGCGGGGGACGATGGTCGTCCTGCTCCCGTGGCCCGTCGCGCCGGCCACCATTGCCCGGTGCGCCCTCCAGGACAGGGAAGGCCCACAAGAAGTCCAGCTGCGCCGACGGTCCACGCATTCCAAGATCGGGCCACCGGAAGTATGGCCTGCATCACATGTAGACGGCAGGGTCCGCCCTGCGACCGGGAACCTCTCCGGTCAGATGCTCGAGCGCGCGCATGCGTACCGGGGGGCGTGTCCTGGAGGGGCGTACGCCCCCGGCCTGCCGCGTCACACGACGTCGTAGGTCAGGTGCGTCGCGGTCGCTGTCGGAATCACGTTCCGCCGCACGAGCGTGCGTGGCGCGCGGCCGGTGAACAGGGGCGTCCCGGTGCCCAGCACGACGGGCGCGAGGTGCAGAGTCAGTACGTCGACCAGCCCGGCCTCGAACGCCGAGCCGATCGACGCGCCGCCGCCCATCGATCCCCTGGTCACGGCCGGCGGGAGCCTCGTCAGCGGACGACGTCGAAGACGTTCTTCTGCAGACCGTTGGCGTAGGCCTCGTGCTCGACGAGCTTCAGCTTCTGGGTGTCCTTGTCCGTGGCGCTGAAGAGCCGCTTGCCCGCGCCGAGCAGGAGCGGGAAGACGAGCAGGTGGTAGCGGTCGATCAGGCCGGCGTCCGAGAGGGCCTGGTTCAGGGTGGCGCTGCCGTGGACGATGATCGGGCCGCCCTCGGTCTCCTTGAGCGCGGCGACCTCGTCGAGGGAGCGCAGGATCGTCGTCTCGCCCCAGTTCGACACCAGGTCGTCCTCGGCGAGAGTGGTGGAGACGACGTACTTCGGCATCACCTTGTAGTCGGCGAAGTCCTCCATGTCCGGCCACACCGGGCTGAACGCCTCGTAGCTGACCCGGCCCATCAGCATCGCGGCGGCTTCCTGCTGCTCACGGCCCTTGATCTCGAAGGCCTCGGGGAGGAACTCGACCTCCTTGAAGGTCCAGCCGGAGTTCCGGTAACCGGGCTCGCCGCCCGGGGCCTCCACGACGCCGTCGAGGGAGATGAAGGCGGTGCTGATCAGGGTACGCATCTGGGCTCCTCGGTGTCGCTTGTCTGTATCTCGGCGGTGCTGACGGTGAGCGAGCGGATCCCCCGCGCGGGGCCGACGCACCAACCATGGTCTCTGACTGCGCGTCACGGAGAAACTCATCGGCCCTCGCCCGCCGATCCCGCCTCCGAGAGAGTCCGACGCGATCCGTCGGCGTCTGGGGGACGGTTCCGGTGCCGTCGGTCTCCGGTGTCGGATCCCTGCCGCACTCCCGAGCCGCTCGGCCCCCACCCTGCCGCGCGACGGCACCGACCCGTGGGTAATACTCACCGAATGAGGCCGAGCATTACGCCCAGGACCGGGCCGACCACGATCCGGAGGGCCGTCGGGCGGGACGCCAAACGGCTCACCCGGCTCGTACGCGGCTCCCGCGCCTACGAAGGGCAGTTCGCGGCCATGGTCGCGGACTACCGGGTCGGTCCCACCTACATCGAGACCCACCGCGTCTTCGTGGCCGTGGCCGCCGACGAGCACGAGAGCCGTGTCCTCGGGTTCTACTCGCTCGTCCTGGACCCACCGGAGCTCGACCTGCTGTTCGTCGCCGACGAGGCACAGGGGCGCGGCATCGGCCGGCTGCTCGTCGCGCACATGAAGTCCGAGGCACGGGCCGCCGGCCTCGACCGGGTCCGCGTGGTGTCGCATCCACCCGCCGAGGGCTTCTACCGCGGCGTGGGTGCGGTGCACACCGGGACCGCGTCGGCGAACCCACCCGCGGTGGCGTGGGACCGTCCCGAGTTCGAGTTCCGCATTCCCTAGGAAGCGGGGGCCGCGGGTTCCCGGCCCGCGCTCGTCCAGGCGTCCGGGCGGTGCACCAGCACCGCGGAGACCACCGTGCGGGACGAGCCCATGACGTCGGCCACGAATCGCAGGGGCCCGACACCGAGTCGGCGCAGCGCCCGACCGTGGTCGGCGGCGACGACGAGAGCGACCGCGAACAGCAGAAGCTGCCACAGGCCCATCACCGGGCGCCGCGCGACGCGAGGCAGCTCCGCCAGGGAGGCGTGCAGCCGCTCGCAGTGGAAGGGGACGTGACGCTGCTCGTCGGACAGGATCCGGCCCGCCACCTCCGTGGTGAGCGAGTCGTCGGTGCCGTCGCGCAGGGCCCGGTAATAGCGCAGGGCCACCACTTCCGCGATCATCAGCACCAGCAGTTCCATGCGCAGGCCCATGAGACGCCTCAGCCGTACGAAGACGTCGTCGCTCCAGTGCCCGGTCAGCGTCGGTATGCCGCCCGCGGCCAGCAGCCGGCCCAGGAGGCGGGCGTGGTTCTGTTCCTCGGCGACGAAGAGCCGGACCGCCTGCCCGTAGTCGGGGTCGCCGGCCCGGTCCGCCTTGCCGACGAGGTTGGCGCCGTCACCGTCCTCGCCGACCTGGAAGCGCTGGATGCCGGCCCACACCGCGGGATGCAGGGTCGCGCCCTGCCCCCAGTCCGGATCGCCCTGGGCCCGCCTGCGCTCGCGCTCGTCCTCGAAACGCCGTGTCCACCGGGCGAAGCCGACCGCATGCACCTGGTCTCCCCTCTCCGGGCACGGCCACCGTGCCTCGCAGAGGGACGACGCGGGCGGACGGCGAAACGTTCCACGTCGACGATCTTCGCCGGGTCCCGGCGGGAGCCGGTGATGCCGCCGCCGAACCGGCCGTCCCCGCCGTGACAGCCGGTGTACAGGGTGCCTCGCAGGAGGCGAGATGGGTCACAGCACGGCCCCGCGCATGGCGCTCCGGAGCCGGGCGTGCGGCCTGCCCGCACGGCATTTACGTGCAAAATGCAACGAAGTGTGTACGGCCCGTGAGCGCCATCCGGCGCTCTATGGTCGCTCTCTGGCCTGCCGCCGGCGCCGTCGAGCAGACCCGTCCCTGCCCCCGACGAAAGTAGGCGAGCGAAGTTTTGGCGACCGCCACACTCCCCCCTCCCCTCACGGCTCACCCGACCGCCCCGCACCACGCCACCGTCACCGACCCCGCCCTCGTGAAGCGCGCCGTGAAGGCCGCCGCGCTGGGCAACGCGATGGAATGGTTCGACTTCGGCGTCTACAGCTACATCGCGGTCACTCTGGGCAAGGTCTTCTTCCCCTCCGGGAACCCGACCGCCCAGCTGCTCTCCACGTTCGGCGCCTTCGCCGCCGCCTTCCTGGTCCGGCCGCTCGGCGGCATGGTCTTCGGGCCGCTCGGCGACCGCGTCGGCCGCCAGAAGGTGCTGGCCCTCACCATGATCATGATGGCCGCGGGCACCTTCGCCATCGGCCTCATCCCGTCGTACGCCTCGATCGGCGTCGGAGCACCGCTGCTCCTGCTGGCCGCCCGCCTGGTGCAGGGCTTCTCCACCGGCGGCGAGTACGCGGGCGCCTCCACCTTCATCGCCGAGTACGCGCCCGACAAACGGCGCGGCTTCTTCGGCAGCTGGCTGGAGTTCGGCACCCTCGCCGGATACATCGGCGGCGCCGGCCTGGTCACGCTGATGACCGCCCTGCTGTCCACCGACGACCTGCTGAGCTGGGGCTGGCGCATCCCGTTCCTGATCGCGGGCCCGATGGGCCTCATCGGCCTCTATCTGCGGATGCGCCTGGAGGAGACCCCGGCGTTCGCGGCCGAGATCGCGAAGGCCGAGGCCGACCGCCCGAAGACACCGCTGCGCGAGATGATCACGGGCCAGTGGCGGGCGCTGCTGCTCTGCGTGGGCCTCGTGCTGGTCTTCAACGTCACCGACTACATGCTGCTGTCGTACATGCCGAGCTACCTGACCAGTGAGCTCAAGTACGACGAGACGCACGGCCTGCTCGTCGTTCTCGGCGTGATGGCCGTGATGATGATCGTCCAGCCCTTCGCGGGCGCGCTGACCGACCGGGTGGGCCGCCGGCCGGTGATCGCCGCGGGCTGCGCGGGCTTCCTGCTGCTGTCCGTCCCCGCCCTGCTGCTCATCCGCCAGGGCAGCCTGTTCGCGGTGGCGCTCGGCATGGGCGCGCTGGGCCTGCTGCTGGTCTGCTTCACGGCGGCGATGCCGGCCGCGTTGCCGGCGCTGTTCCCGACGAGGGTCCGCTACGGATCCCTGTCGATCGGCTTCAACGTCTCCGTCTCGCTCTTCGGCGGAACCACCCCGCTGGTGGTGACCGCCCTGATCGGGGCGACCGGCAACATGATGATGCCCGCCTACTACATGATGGCCGCGGCCGTGATCGGCGGTGTGGCGGTGTGGTTCATGACGGAGTCGGCGGGGCGGCCGCTGCCCGGCTCGGCACCCTCGCTGGAGGGCTGAGGCCCACCTGCCGGATCGGCCGGGCCGCGGAGCGCGAGCCATGAGGCTCCGCAGTCGTTCCGGCCTCTGTTCGGTCCCGCGTCCGGTCGTCGTGCACCGAGGTGGTGCCACCAGGTCGTGGCGCACGGTCCGGAACCCGCGATGCCGGGAGCCCGTCGGCGCGATGTCCGCCGACGGGCTCCCGGCGTGAAGGGCGTCGGCCTTTCTCCCGGGCTCCGCGCGGTGGGCCCACCGTGAAAGCGCCGACCGGCCCACCACACCTGCGGAGCGTCAGATCCGGCCACCGGTGAGCCGGGTGAGCGGGCCGTGCGTGTGGCGGCCGGAGCGGTGACCCGCCGCGTACGACGCGACCGTCAGCGCGGTCACGCCCGCGCCGACACCGGCGACGAGCAGCTTCCGGTGGGCGATCGCCGTCCAGGCGGTCTTCGTCGTGGCGGCGACCTGGTCGGTGGCCGCCTTGGCTGTGGCCGCGACCTGGCCGGTGGCCGTCTTCGCCGTGGCCGCGACCTGGTTGGTGGCCGTCTTCGCCGTGGCCGCGACCTGGTTGGTGGCCGTCTTCGCCGTGGCCGCGACCTGGCCGGTCGTCGCGACGAGGGTCCGACGGCCGGCCTCGACGCCACGGGCCACTCCGTGCGCGGCCCCGTCGGCCGTCTCGGCCACGCGATCGGCTCGGGACTCGGCCGCCGACGTGGCGTCGGACGCCGTGTCCGCGGTGCCGTTCGCGCCCCGCGCGGCCGGGGCTGTCGCCTCGTCCGCCGCGCGCCGGGCCTCGGATGCGGTCGCACGCCGGGCGGCGTGCTCTTCGTCGGTCTCCGTGTTCCGTTCAGTCATGGACTTCGCGTTGCCCCTCACCCGGTCCCCAAACACGTTCGGCCGTACGACGTGCCCGCCCTCCCCCGTCGGCGCAACTCCCGTCCCGCTCATGCTCATCGCGCGTACCGGCCGGCGTCCTTCAACGTGCCGCTCGGAAGGCGACCCGGTCCGGTTTCTAGGCGTCGGCCCGAGGTGCCCCGGCGCGCAGGCCGTCCATGACGAGGTCGAGGAGTCGGGTGGCGCGCGGGCGCCAGTCGTCGGTGGGGGTCAGCTGCCACAGGCCGCCGATGGCGAGGATCAGGTCGTCGGGGGTCATGCCCGGCCGGATGGTGCCCGCCGTGTCGTTGGCGCGCAGGAGGAGTTCGGCCGCGTCGGTGACGGGGGTGTGCGTCGGCTTCTCGGGGCCGCCCGGCGTGCTGGTGGCGAGGCGGATCGCGTCGGCGAGGCCGGCCTTGGTCATGGCGAACTCGGCCAGCCGGTCCATCCAGGCGCGCAGGGCCCGCTCGGGAGGCAGCTGTTCGAGGAGCTGGACCGCGCTGTCGGCGACCTGACGCATCTCGTGGCGGTAGATCTCCAGGACGAGGGCCTCGCGGCTGGGGAAGTTGCGGTAGAAGGTGCCCTGTCCGACGCCCGCCTTCCTGGCGATCGCGCTGAGCGGGGCGTCGGGGCGCAGCGTCAGTTCGGCCAGGGCGACCTCGAGGATGCGCTCACGGTTGCGTTGTGCGTCCGAGCGCATTGGGGCGTCCTTCTTGTGCGGCACTCGACTCTCCTCGCGGGTCCGTGGCCGAACCCCACCCTTGCTAAGCGGACAGCTGTCCGTTACGTTTACCGGTAGCGGACGATTGTCCGGTTGGGTTCACCATAGCTCCGGCCGGGTCCGCGCGGGAGTCCGCGACGGCCGTCGGCCCGTCCCCCGTGCTCCCGCCCCGACCTCACGAACGACGCACTGCTGCGGCCGCCCGGCACCGGCCGCCCGCAGCCCTTGGTTCCGGAAGCGCGAAAGAAGCTCTCATGGCTTTAGTGACATCCAGCGTCATCACCCTGCACATCAACGGCGAGCGGTACAGCCTGCCCGTCGACCACCGCACCACCCTGCTCGACGCACTCCGCGAGCGGCTCGACCTCACCGGCACCAAGAAGGGCTGCGACCAGGGGCAGTGCGGAGCCTGCACCGTCCTGGTCGACGGCCGCAGGACCGTGGCCTGCCTCCAGCTGGCGATCGCGGCCGAAGGACGTGAGATCACCACCGTCGAAGGGCTGGCGGACGGCGACCGGCTGCACCCGGTGCAGCAGGCCTTCCTCGACCTCGACGGCTACCAGTGCGGCTACTGCACGCCGGGACAGATCTGTTCGGCGATCGGTGTGCTCGCGGAGCACGCCGCCGGATGGCCGAGCGCCGCCTCGGCCGACGTGCGGCCCGCCGCCGGACCACCACCCCTGACCGCGGACGAGATCCGTGAGCGCATGAGCGGCAATCTGTGCCGCTGCGGCGCGTACACCTCGATCGTCGAGGCCGTCGCCCGGGCCGCGGAGTCCGGGCCCGCGTCGCGCACGGCAGTCGTACCGGGACCAAAGGAGCCTGCGGCATGAGGGAGTTCGGCTACCGGAGGGCCTCCGACGTACCGGGGGCCGTCGCGCTGCTCGGCTCCGACCCGGACGCGCGCTACCTCGCGGGCGGCACCAACCTGGTCGACCTGATGAAGACCGGCGTCGAACGTCCCGGACGGCTGGTCGACGTACGCGGCCTGCCCCTGGACCGCGTCGAGGCGACTCCGGCCGGCGGAGTGCGGATCGGCGCGACCGTCACCAACAGCGACCTCGCCGCCCATCCCCTGATCCGCGACCGGTACCCGGTGCTGGCGCAGGCGGTGCTCGCCGGCGCCTCCGGCCAGCTGCGCAACATGGCCACCGTCGGCGGCAATCTCCTCCAGCGCACCCGCTGCGCCTACTTCGCCGACGCCACCGGCCCCTGCAACAAGCGGGCTCCCGGCAGCGGTTGCCCGGCCGTCCGCGGCGAGAACCGCAACCACGCGATCCTCGGCGCGTCGGCGCAGTGCGTGGCCGTGCACCCGTCGGACATGGCCGTCGCGCTGGCCGCCCTCGACGGCGTGGTGCACTACGAGACCGCCCAGAGGCCGGGCGAACTGCCGCTCGGCTGGTTCTATCTCCCGGTCGCCGACACCCCGCACCGCGAGACGGCCCTGCCCCCGGGCGCGCTCATCACCGACGTCACCCTGCCGCCGGCCCCGGTCGCCGTCCGTTCCCGCTACCGGAAGGTGCGCGAGCGCGCGTCCTACGCGTTCGCCGTCGGCTCGGTCGCCGCCGCGCTCGACGTCCGCGACGGTGTCGTACGCGAGGTGCGCCTGGCGTACGGCGCGGTCGCCTCCCGGCCGTGGCGGGCGCGCGCGGCGGAGCGGACCCTGACCGGGGCGCCCGCCGACGCCGAGTCGTTCGCGGCCGCCGCGGACGCCGAACTGGCGGCGGCGCGGCCCCTGTCGGACAACGGATTCAAGGTGACCCTGATGCGCAACCTGACGGTGGCCGTGCTCAGCGAACTCGCCGAGGAGGGCGCGCGATGACGACGACCGAGGCACCGTCCGGCCACCCGACGACCACGAACGAGGCACCCCTCGGCCCCACGATGACGACGACGGCGGCGCCCCTCGCCCCCGTCCGCGCCGTCGGTACCGGACACGTCCGTGTGGAGGGCCGGGACAAGGTCACCGGCGCGGCCCGTTACGCGGGCGAGGTCCCGTTCGCCGAACTCGCCCACGGCTGGCTGGTGTTGTCCACCGTGGCGCTCGGCCGGATCCGGGACATCGAGGCGGACGCCGTCCTCGCGCTGCCAGGCGTCCTCGCCGTGCTCGACCATCGCAACGCCCCGCCGCTCAAGACCGACTACGTCGGCCTGCTGGGCACCGTCCCGGACCCGACCTGCGCGGTCTTCCAGAGCGACCGGGTGCCGCACCGGGGCTGGCCGGTGGCGCTGGTGGTCGCCGAGACGTCCGAGCAGGCGCGCGAGGCCGCCGAGGCACTCGTCGTCCACTACGAACAGGTCCCGCACGACGTCGAGTTCACCGGGGACCGCCACGACACCCACCCGGCGGACGGCCATATGCCGGCCGTGACGGACAAGGGCGACCTGGAGGCCGAACTCGCCGCGTCCGCCGTCGTCGTGGACGCCACGTACACCACTCCGGAAGAGCACCACCACCCCATGGAGCCCCATGCGGCCACCGCCCGCTGGGAGGGTGACCGGCTCGAGGTGGTGGACTCCAACCAGGGCTCCACCTGGGTCGTCGGAGAGCTCGCGAACCTCTTCTCCCTCGATCCCGCGTCGGTGCGGGTGCGTTCGGAGCACGTCGGCGGCGGCTTCGGCAGCAAGGGGGTGCGCGCCCACCAGGTCGCCGCCGTGATGGCGTCCGGCATGGTCGGACGCCCGGTGCGGGTCGTCCTGACCCGACGTCAGATGTTCACCCTGGCCGGCCACCGCAGCCCCACCGTCCAGCGGGTCAGGCTCGGTGCGGACGCCGACGGGCGCCTGCGCGCCCTGGACCACCGCTCGCTCAGCCGGACGTCCACCGTGTACGAGTTCGTCGAGCCGAGCGCCGGAGTGGCCCGGGTGATGTACGACGCCGACGCCCACCACACCGAGAACCGGCTCGTACGGCTCGACGTCCCCAGCCCCACCTGGATGCGCGCTCCGGGCGAGGCTCCGGGCTCCTTCGCGCTGGAGGCGGCCCTCGACGAACTCGCCGACAAGTGCGGCATCGACCCGATCGCGCTGCGCCTGCGCAACGAACCGGAGGTGGGCCCGGTCTCCGGTCTCCCCTTCGCCGGCCGCAACCTGCGCGCCTGCTTCGAGGAAGGCGCACACCGCTTCGGCTGGGACCGGCGCGACCCTCGGCCGGGGGTGCGGCGCGAGGGACGCTGGCTGCTCGGCACCGGCACCGCGGCGGCCTCCTTCGGCGCCGGGGCCGCGCCGTCCACGGCCTCGATCACCGCCGAGGCGGACGGCCGCTTCACCGTACGGATCGCGGCGGCGGACATCGGCACCGGCGCGCGGACCGCCCTCACACTGGTCGCCGCGGACGCCCTGCACGTTCCACCGGAGCGCGTCCGGGTCCACCTGGGCGACAGCGCGTTCGGGCCCGCGATGATCGCGGGCGGTTCCATGGGCACCCGGTCCTGGTCATGGGCGGTCATGGCGGCCGCGGACGAACTGCGCGAGCGGCTCGTGCCGGGCGCGGCGATCCCGGCCGGGGGCATCACCGTGCGCTCCGACACCACCGCGGCGATCGCCGCCCTCGCGCAGAAGGAACGGCACTCCTTCGGCGCGCAGTTCGCCGAGGTCGCCGTCGACCCCGCCACCGGCGAGGTACGCGTACGGCGCATGCTCGGCGTGTTCGCCGCCGGGCGCATCGTCAACCCCCTCACCGCTCGCGGCCAGTTCACCGGCGGCATGATCTGGGGGATCTCCATGGCCCTGCACGAGGAAGCCGCGCGTGACGCGACCTCCGGTGGGCCCGTCGGGGCGGACCTCGCGGGCTACCACGTGGCCACACACGCCGACGTCCCGCGCGTCGAGGCGTACTGGGTCGAGGACGACGACCCCGACGACCCCGTGGGGATCAAGGGCATCGGTGAGATCGGCATCGTCGGCGCGGCCGCCGCCGTCGCCAACGCCGTGTGGCACGCCACCGGCGTACGCCACCGCAGCCTGCCCATCCGCCCCGACCGTGTCCTGACGGGCGGCCGCGATGCTTGACCTCGCGCTCCAGCTGGGCGACTGGCTGGCCGAGGGGCGGGAGGCCGCCGTCGCGACCGTCGTGTCCGTCGGCGGCAGCGCGCCCCGCGGACCGGGCGCCACGCTCGCCGTCGACGGGAAGGGAGCCGTCATCGGGTCCGTGTCCGGCGGCTGCGTGGAGGCGTCGGTCTACGATCTGTGCGCACAGGCGCTGGAGACCGGCGGCAGCGTGCTGGAGCGCTTCGGCTACAGCGACGAGGACGCCTTCGCCGTGGGACTGACCTGCGGCGGAGTCCTCGATGTGCTGGTCACCCCGCTCACGGCGGACGGCCCGGTCGGCGCGCTGTTGCGCTCCGCCCTGGACACCGCGGCGCGCGGCGGGGCCGTCGCACTCGTCAGGGTCGTCCGCGGCCCGGACGCGCTGCTCGGCTCCGCGCTGCTCGTCCACGCCGACGGCTCCCACGAGGGCGGACTCGGCGGGCACCCGGAACTCGACCGCACCGCCGTGGAACAGGCCCTGGCCGCGCTCGACGCGGGCCGTACCGCGACGGTCGAGGTGTCGCAGGACGGGTCGCACTGCCCCGGCGGCCTCACCCTGCTCGTGGAGACGCGGGTGCCTCCGCCCCGGATGATCGTCTTCGGCGCCGTCGACTTCGCGGCCGCGCTGGTCCGGGCCGGCAAGTTCCTCGGCTATCAGGTCACCGTGTGCGACGCGCGGCCCGTCTTCACGACCCCGGAGCGCTTCCCCGAAGCCGACGAGGTCGTCGTGGACTGGCCGCACCGCTACCTGCGCGGCACCCCGACCGACGGGCGCACCGTGGTGTGCGTGCTCACCCACGACGCCAAGTTCGACGTCCCGCTGCTGGAGGTCGCACTGCGGTTGCCGGTGGCGTTCGTCGGCGCGATGGGCTCGCGGCGCACCCACGCCGACCGCGACCGGCGGCTGCGGGAGATCGGTCTCGACGACCACGAGCTGGCACGGCTGAGGTCGCCCATCGGCCTGGACCTCGGGGGCCGTACGCCGGAGGAGACCGCCCTGTCGATCGTGGCCGAGATCGTCGCGTCCCGCCGTGGCGGTACGGGCCTGCCGTTGACCGGTTCGGTCAGACCCATCCACCACCGCCACACCGCCTGAGGCGCGCGAGCACACGCTGCTCGATGACGGAGCGGGGCCACCTCGGTGCGGCTCTCGTACCCAGCCCGCTCCGTCTCCCCCGGTGACGGTCAGACCGCGGGTTCGGGAAGTTCGCCGTACCGCACCTGCACGAGCTCGATGCTCGTGCAGCCGACGGCCTCGAGTTCGGTACGGCGATACTTCGCCGAGCGCTTGTCATAGCTGGCGGCGGACGCCTGCGGGGCGCCGTCAGGGTCTGTCCACAGCAGACCGTATCGCTTCGTCACGGTACTCATGGCGACCATCCTCCCCACCGGCACCGTCCTCAAGCCCGCCGGGCGATCAGCCCTCGGCGGAATTCCCACGGTCCGGCGCAGCGCCGGTGCGAGTGGTCCCCCACCCGCACGCCGTGCCTCAACGGCTGCTACTGGTCGTCGAGTTCGGTCGCGTAGGGGGGTTCCGCTCCGGTTCGGGTGCAGGTGACGGCGGCCGCGTGGGCCGCGAAGCGCAGCAGGTCTTCCCAGTCGGTGGGTCCCATGTCGTCGAGGGCGGGTGGGGACAGTGCGTCCTGTCGGGAGAGGCGGTGCAGGAGGGCGGCGTTGACGGTGTCGCCGGC
>NZ_BMSA01000029.1 GCF_014648915.1 Streptomyces phaeofaciens
GGCCTGCCGTTCGTCGTCGCCCTCAACGGCTTCGACGGCTCGCAGCCCTACCAGCCCGACGAGGTGCGTGAGGCGCTCCAGATCGGACCCGACACCCCGATCATCACGACGGACGCCCGCCACCGCTCCGACGCCAAGTCGGCGCTCATCACCCTGGTCGAGCACGCGCTGATGGCCCGCCTGCGGTAGGCCCCCCGTCCCCGCCACCGCGTCGCGCGGTGGCGGGGTTCTGCGGTGCCGAACGGGCCTGCGGCTCACAGCACCTCACAGCACGTACGAAGAAGGGCCCCTCTCCGCGGAGAGGGGCCCTTCTTCGTGTGTGTGGTGGCCTGAGGCCGCGTGGCGGCTAGCGCCAGCTGTGCGGGGCGCGGAAGCCGCCCTCGCGCTCCAGGCGGCGCCAGCCGGCCCTGGGGCGGCCTCGGTGGGTGGGGACGGGCTCGGAGGTACGGGCCGCGGCGCGGGCCAGGAGGATCGCCGTGATGGCGGCGACTTCCTCGGGCTCGGCGTGACCCTTCTCGACGCGAATGTCGGGAGTGCTCATGGCTGTCAGTCTCCGTGGATGAGGTTTCCGCAGGGGTACGGGGGAGGATCCGCCGGGTTACTGCGGGGGGTTGCCGTGCTTGCGGGACGGCAGGTCGGCGTGCTTCGACTGGAGCATCGCCAGGGAGCGGATGAGCACCTCGCGGGTCTCCGCCGGGTCGATGACGTCGTCGACCAGGCCGCGCTCGGCCGCGTAGTACGGGTGCATCAGCTCGGACTTGTACTCCTTGACCATGCGCGCCCGCATGGCCTCGGGGTCCTCCGCCTCGGCGATCTGACGCCGGAAGATGACGTTGGCGGCGCCTTCCGCGCCCATCACGGCGATCTCGTTCGTCGGCCAGGCGTAGGTGAGGTCGGCGCCGATGGACTGGCTGTCCATGACGATGTAGGCACCGCCGTAGGCCTTGCGCAGGATCAGCGAGATCCGGGGCACGGTCGCGTTGCAGTAGGCGTAGAGGAGCTTCGCGCCGTGGCGGATGATGCCGCCGTGCTCCTGGTCGACGCCCGGGAGGAAGCCGGGGACGTCCAGGAAGGTGACGATCGGGATGTTGAAGGCGTCGCACATCTGGACGAAGCGCGCGGCCTTTTCGGACGCCTCGATGTCCAGCACGCCGGCCAGCGACTGCGGCTGGTTGGCGACGATGCCGACGACCTGGCCGTCCAGACGGGCCAGGGCGCAGATGATGTTGCGCGCCCAGCGCTCGTGGACCTCCAGGTACTCGCCGTCGTCGACGATCTCCTCGATGACCTTGGTCATGTCGTACGGCCGGTTGCCGTCCGCCGGGACCAGGTCGAGCAGGACGTCACCGCGGCGGTCGGCCGCGTCTCCCGACGCGACGCGCGGGGGGTTCTCGCGATTGTTCTGCGGGAGCATCGACAGGAGGTAGCGCACCTCCGCGATGCAGGTCTCCTCGTCGTCGTACGCGAAGTGGCAGACGCCGCTCGTCTCGGCGTGCACGTCGGCGCCGCCGAGGCCGTTCTGGGTGATCTCCTCGCCGGTGACCGCCTTGACGACGTCCGGGCCGGTGATGAACATCTGCGAGGTCTCGCGGACCATGAAGACGAAGTCGGTGAGGGCGGGGCTGTAGGCCGCGCCGCCCGCGCAGGGGCCGAGCATCACGGAGATCTGGGGGATCACGCCGGACGCCTTGGTGTTGCGCTGGAAGATGCCGCCGTAGCCGGCGAGGGCGGAGACGCCCTCCTGGATACGAGCGCCGGCGCCGTCGTTCAGCGAGACCAGCGGGGCCCCGGCCGCGATGGCCATGTCCATGATCTTGTGGATCTTCGTGGCGTGAGCCTCGCCCAGCGCGCCGCCGAAGATGCGGAAGTCATGGGCGTAGACGAAGACCGTCCGGCCCTCCACCGTGCCCCAGCCGGTGATGACACCGTCGGTGAACGGCTTCTTGGCCTCCAGGCCGAAACCGGTCGCCCGGTGCCGGCGGAGCTGCTCGACCTCCTGGAAGGACCCCGGGTCGAGGAGCAGCTCGATGCGCTCCCGGGCGGTCAGCTTGCCCTTGGCGTGCTGCGCCTGGGTCGCCTTCTCGCTCGGGCCGGCCAGCGCCTGGGCACGGATCTGGTGCAGCTCGGCCACGCGGCCGCGCGCATCCGTGGGTTCCGAAGGCTCTGCGGTCTGCTCGCCCGTCGTCTCTTCCAAAACGGTCATGTAGTGACCTTACGAAGCCCACCAAGGAAAGCGAGACGTCGACTCCGTACAGTCTCCGGCGCGTTTTCCTGGTACCCCTGAACAGAACCCGGGGGGCATGCAGCCGTTCCGACTGCTCAGAGGCCCTCGCCGTTGTGGGGGTCCGACAAAGGGCGGGGGTGAGATCCCCTTCACATCCGACCCCTCGACGGCTCGGCCGACCGGGTGACGGGGGTGCGCCCGACTCCGCCGGCCGGGGGATCCGGCCGCTCCCGATCCACACTCGATCCACCCCCGACCCGCTCACCACCCGCCCTCCATCCCCTCGCGACACACCCCCACAGAGATGTTGAATATTGAACGGAATAGGTCTATGGTCGTCCTCGTTGGAAGTCGTTGAGGATTAAACATCCTGGACCTTCACCCCGCCCGCCCCGTCCCCAAGGAGCACACCATGGGTATCTTCGGCCGCAAGAGCGACACCGAGACCGCCACCGCCACCATCGCCCCCGTGAACCCGGAGCTGGCCGCCCTGACCGGCGACTACACGATCGACGCGTCCCACTCCAGCCTCGGCTTCGTCGCCCGTCACGCCATGGTCACCAACGTCAAGGGCAAGTTCCTCGACTTCAGCGGCACGCTGCACCTGGACGGCACGGACCCGTCGCGCTCCACCGCCTCCCTCGACGTCACGATGGAGAGCATCGACACGGGCTCCGCGGACCGCGACGGCCACCTCAAGAGCGCCGACTTCTTCAAGACCGACGAGTTCCCGACGATGACGTTCCGCTCCACGGGCGCGGAGGCCCTCGGCGGCGACGACTACCGCATCACCGGTGACCTGTCCATCCTCGGCGTCACCAAGCCGCTCACCATCGACCTCGAGTTCAACGGTTCCGCCAAGGACCCGTTCGGCAACGAGCGCGTCGGCTTCGAGGGCAAGGCGGAGATCCTGCGCTCCGAGTGGGGCCTGACCTGGAACGCGGCGCTGGAGACGGGCGGCGTTCTCGTTTCGGACAAGATCAAGCTGAACTTCGACATCTCGGCGATCAAGAACGCCTGACAATACGCCTAAATAGGGCATATCCAAGCGATACGCAGCAAGAAGGGGCCGGAAGTGATCAACTTCCGGCCCCTTGCTGTGACCTGTGCCACAGTCGCGGACATGAGCACCAGGACAGGGCCCCAGCACTACCCGGGCGCGAACCGGGACCACTGGTTCCAGGAGAAGTTCGGCGGCGACCGCATGGAGGTCAACGTCGTCGTCCTGCACACCACGGAGGGCCGGTCGCTGCCCGACTACCAGGGCGGCGCGAGCGCGCCGAACCTCACGGCGGTACCGGACCTCGCCACCGGCAAGCTGAAGTGGTTCCAGCACTTCGACATCGACATCTCCTCACGCGCGCTCGCCAACCTGCGCGGCGGCGTCGAGACGAACACCCTCAACGTCTGCCAGGTGGAGCTTGTCGGCACCTGCGACCCCAAGACCCACGCCAAATGGACGGCGAGCGGCAAGGGACACGTCTACTGGCCCAAGGCCCCCGAGTGGGCGCTGCGCGGGGTGGCCCGCTTCCTGGCGTGGACCCACCTCCATCACGACGTGCCGCTGCGCGGGCCGACCCTGTGGCCCGCGTTCCCCAAGTCCTTCGGGAACGCGGGCGGACAGCGGATGAGCCATACGAGCTGGAACGCCTTCAAGGGCGTGTGCGGTCACATGCACGTCCCGGAGAACGACCACGGCGATCCGGGCGGGATCGACTTCGAGGAACTGCTCGGCTTCGCCAAGTCGGCGGCCCAGGACTGAACGGACGCAGGACCGGGCGGACGCGGGACCGAGCACGGCGCGGGACCGAGCGCCGCGCCGGACCGGGCACCGCTCACGAGGTCCCGGCGGCCGCCTCCAGCTTCGCCACGGCGGCCGCCACCCGAGCCTCCCGGCTCCGCGGGGTCCGGGCCCGCAGCACACCGAGCATGACGAGATACCGGTCCGTGCGGCCCAGCCCGTCGAACACCGCCCCGGCCCGGGGGTGGGCCGCCAGCGCGGCCACCAGCTCCCGCGGCACGGCAGCCTCCTTCTGCGAGGCGTACGCCGCGGCCCAGCGCCCGTCGGCCCGCGCGGCCGCCACCTCGGCGAGACCGGCCGGCCGCATCCGTCCCTCGGCGGTGAGCTCCTCGACCCGCCGCACGTTCACCGCCGACCAGAGGCTGCCGGGCCGCCGCGGGGTGATCCGCTGGAGGTAGTGGGTGGCGTCGAGCCCCTTGCGGTGCCCGGTGATCCAGCCGTGGCAGAGGGCCACGTCGTTGACGTCCCGCGCACCGACCGAGACCGCCCCGGCGTCCTTCTTGGCCACCTTCACCCACAGGCCCGCCCGCGGGGCCGGGTGCCGGGCGAGCCAGTCGTCGAGGGCGTCGGCGGAGGCGAAGGGGAGGGCGGTGTCGGGATCCGCTGCTGAGGGCATGGGGACACCGTAGGAGTGCAGTAGGCCGGATACCGTCCTAGTGCCGGTGTCCCATCGGCGACAGCGCCTCGGCGTCGACTGGATGCCGTTGTTCGAGGACGAGGCGCGGATCGATCTCATGTGCGGGCCGGGGGACGACGGGCACCGGTGCGGCTCGGGGCGGCCTCGGCGTAGCGGGGCCGGGTGCCGCGGGAGGGGTGCCGTGGAAGGGGTGGCTGAATCGGCCCCCTTGTGCGTGGGCTCACAGGGTTCACATAATCCAGCAACAGATTTGACCTGACCATGCCAGGGCATGGCCCTTTCTTTGCCGTGTGATCTGACATGGGCACGTCAAGCCATGATCTCTCATGGTCCACCCCCCCACACGGAGGCAGCACCTTGAAGAAGCTCCTCACCGCCCTCAAGAGACTCGCGGCCGTCGGCGCCGTCGCACTCGCCGTCGCCAGCCTTCAGCCGGTGTCGTCCGCACAGGCCGCCCCCTCGCCCGTCGTCGGCGGGACCCGCGCCGCCCAGGGCGAGTTCCCGTTCATGGTCCGGCTCTCGATGGGCTGCGGCGGCGCCCTGTACACCCAGCAGATCGTGCTCACCGCCGCGCACTGCGTGGGCAGCACCGGCGCGAACACCAGCATCACCGCCACCGCCGGTGTCGTGGACCTCCAGTCCACCAGCGGCCGGGTGCAGGTCCGCTCCACCTACGTCTACCGGGCCCCCGGCTACAACGGCAACGGCAAGGACTGGGCTCTGATCAAGCTCGCGCAGCCCATCAACCTGCCGACGCTGAAGATCGCCACCACGACGCAGTACAACACCGGCACGTTCACCGTCGCCGGGTGGGGCTCGGCCTCCGAGGGCGGGGCCCAGCAGCGGTACCTGCTGAAGGCCACCGTGCCGTTCGTCAGTGACGCGACCTGCCGCTCGTACAGCGGTTACAGCGGGCTCGTCGCGAGCGACGAGATCTGTGCCGGATACACGGCCGGCGGGGTCGACACCTGTCAGGGCGACTCGGGCGGCCCGATGTTCCGCCGGGACTCCGCCAACGCGTGGATCCAGGTCGGCATCGTGAGCTGGGGCATCGGCTGCGCCCGGCCCAACGCCCCGGGCGTCTACTCCGAGGTGTCCACCTTCGCCTCGGCGATCGCCTCCGCGGCGGCCTCGCTCTGACACCCCCCCGCCGGGACGTCGTGAGCCGTCTCGGCCGTACGGGATCCACGGGTCCGGCGCCGCACCGCGCCGGGCCCGTTCCGCCGTGCGGGGCCCGTGCGGGGACGGGAGCCGTTCTAGAACCCTCCGCCGAAGTCGCCGCCGCCGAAGTCCCCTCCCCCGAGGCCCCCGCCGTCGCCGAAGCCGCCGAAGTCGCCCGCGTCGAAGTCGGCGCCGGAGACGTCACCGCCCTCGTAGCCGCCGAAGTCGCCGTAGCCGGTGCCGTAGTCGGTGCCGTAGGACGGGGCGGCCATCATGCCGCCGAGCATCGTGCCGATGAGCAGGCCGGGCAGAAGGCCGCCGCCGAAGTAGCCGCCGGCCCAGGGGCCGTAGGCCGGGCCCGCCTCCCAGTACGGGCGGCGGCCGTAGTCGCTGTCGACCTCACGGATCACCGGGTCGCGGCCGTCCGCCAGCCGGGTGGCGTCCGCCGCGCAGACCGGGACCTCGCGCGGGGACCCGCCGGGCGGTGTCCAGGCGGCGTCGGTGGCGGAGGGGCCGTGGCGGGGGTCGAAGAAGCAGGGCGGGCGGCGTTCGGGCAGGGCGCGGCGCTCGCGGCGGGCGGCCAGCCGGGCCAGGCAGAAGCGGCCGTCCTCCAGCGCCTCGGTGACCGGGCGGACGTCCTCCGGCCGGTTCGCCGCCGCCATGGCCGACTTGGCCCGGTCGTAGGCGTCCAGGGCACGCTCGTAGTCGGCGCGCATGGCGTCGTCGGCCCCGGGCTCGGAGGGGTGGAAGTCCAGCCGGTCGAGTT
This sequence comes from Streptomyces phaeofaciens, assembly GCF_014648915.1. Lineage (GTDB taxonomy): Bacteria > Actinomycetota > Actinomycetes > Streptomycetales > Streptomycetaceae > Streptomyces > Streptomyces phaeofaciens. Next base: position 6,590 of record NZ_BMSA01000029.1, read on the forward strand.
CCTCGCCGAAAGCGGTGATGTCCTCGTCGACGACGACCCGCAGCCGTTCGAGGGCGGCGCGCTGTTCCTCCGCGTGCCGCCTGCGGTTGCGTCGGACCAGCGTGTAGGCGCCCGCGCCGCCGGCCAGCAGCACCACGCCCGCGGTGACGAGCCCGGCCGTCGACACCCCGCCGCCCCCGCCGGACGAGCTCCAGCTCGCGGGCGCCGAGCCGCCCATGTTGGCCAGGGCGCGGTCGGTGAAGTCGTTCAGCTGGGCCGCGGGGTCCGTGGCGTCGCTCTCGCCCTCGACGCTGTCGACGAGGTTGCGCACGGCCTGGCGCGGCAGGACCGAGGAGTCGGCGCGGGCGTCGAAGAGCTCGCCCAGCCGGATCGCGTAGAGGCCGGTGACGCCGGTGGCGGTGCGCAGGTCGGTGAAGAGGTCCTCGGTCGGGTACCCGGCCGGGAGGACCGCGATGAACAGGGGCTTGTCGGCGCTCTCGATCTTCTTCTGGAGGGCGCGCGCGTCCGCCGGGGACAGCTGGCCGGATGCCCCGGGGTCGACGTAGACCGGGCCCTCGCGCAGCGCCTGGGCGATCGTCGAGACACTGGTGGCCGCGTCGGCGCGCGGCGCGCCCGCCGTCAGCATGGCCAGGACGGCCAGGACGGCGAGCGCGACCGCGGCCGGCAGGGTGAGGGGGCTCCGGGCCGATGGCACGACCTTCATACCTAGAAACTACCTGAATCCCACCAAACCGGTCATCGGAAGCGGACGGGGACGGCCGGCTTTCAGGCCGCCCGGTACGCCTCCGTCAGTTTCTCCACCGCCGCCCCGTACCGGCCGGTCAGCAGCAGATGGTCCGCGTCGGCGAAGGGCTTGGCCACCCGGGCCGTGAGAGCGGCGCCGGCCTTCTGCTGGACGATCAGCCGGGCCTTGGTGACCAGGGCGCGGCCGGCCGTGTCGGAGCCCGTGCGCTCGGCGGCCGCCGCCGCGAGCCGGAGCGCCTTCAGGGTGACCGCGCCGCCCTGCGGCACCTTGGTCAGGGTCGTCAGACCCCAGCCGTACGGGTACTGCGGGTCGTAGGCCGTGTCACCGACGTTGATCGGCAGCTGGGCCTCGGAGCGGGGCCAGGTGACGGGCAGCTGTCCGGTGAAGGCCTCCCGCCCGTAGAGCACGTCGGCCACGCCGTCGCCCTCGGTGCCCGGCAGCCAGCTCGCGACCAGGGCGTCGATCTCCCCGAGCCGGTCGCCGATCAGCTGAGGACGTCCGGAGACGACCAGCACCGCGCACTTCATGGCCGCGCACACCTTGTCGACTGCGGCCCGGTCGGCGGGGCTCAGCTCCAGGTCGTTGCCGTTGCCGACATCGCCGACGCCCTCGGCGTACGGTGTCTCGCCGACCACGACGACACCGACGTCGTGCCCGGTCAGGGGCGCGGAGGCGTCCTTGGACCAGGTGATCGCGCCACCGGACTTCCGCAGGCCCTCCAGGATCGTGGTGCCGGGGGTGATGTCGCCGGAAGCGCCCTGCCAGGTGACCGTCCAGCCACCGCTCTGGTTGCCGATGTCGTCGGCGTTGGAGCCGGCCACATAGACCTTCTGGGTCTTCTTCAGCGGCAGCAGACCGCCGTCGTTCTTCAGCAGCACCTGCGACGCGGCGACCGCCTCGCGGGCGACGTCCCGGTGGGCGGCGGAGCCGATGCGGGAGGCGCCGGTGGTGTCGGCGTACGGCTGCTCGAAGAGGCCGAGGCGGAACTTCTGGGTGAGGATGCGCGCGACGGCGTCGTCCAGCCGCCGCTGACCGACGCCCCCGGCCTTCACCTCGGCGATCAGGGCCGAGCTGAACTCCTTGTAGCTGTAGGGCACCATCATCATGTCCACGCCGGCGTTGACGGCGGTGCGGACGTGGGAGGCGTAGTCGCCCGGCAGCTGGTCGATGGCGTTCCAGTCGCTGATCACGAAGCCGTCGAAGCCCATCCGGTCCTTCAGGACCCCGTTGATCATGTCGGCGCGGGCGTGCATCTTGACCGGTCCCAGGCCGTCGCCCACGACGTCGAGGGAGGAGTACGACGGCATGACCGTGCCGACGCCCCGGTCGACCGCCTCCTGGTACGGCGCGAGGTGGACGGCCTCCAGCTGCCGCCGGGTGACCTCGGTGACGCCCTGGTCGATGGTGTACGTGCCGGTGGTGGAGGAGCCGTAGGTGGTGCCGCCGTCGCCGACGAAGTGCTTGGCGGTGGCCAGGACCTTGTCGTCGTCCTTCAGGTCGCTGCCGTCGCGGGCGCCCTGGAGGCCCTGGATCACCGTCTCCATCGACTCGACCAGCGCCGGATCCTCGCCGAAGGCCTCGTAGGAGCGGCCCCAGCGTTCGTCGCGCGTGACGCAGAGGCAGGGCGCGAAGTCCCAGGGCACGCCGGTGGCGCGGACCTCCGCGGCGGTCACCGCGCCGGTGCGCCGGGCGAGCCCGGGGTCGCGGGTGGCGCCGAGGCCGATGTTGTGCGGCATGACCGTGGCGCCGACCAGGTTGTTGTGGCCGTGGACCGCGTCGACACCGTAGATCAGCGGGATCTGGAAGCGGGTCGTCCGCGTCCGGAGCTGGAAGGCGTCGATCATCGCCGCCCAGGCCTCGGCGGTGTTGGGGGTCGGGGTCGAGCCGCCACCGGAGAGGAGCGAGCCGAGGTCGTAGGCGGCGATGTCACCGGGGGCGGAGACCGCGCCGCGTTCGGCCTGGGTCATCTGGCCGGCCTTCTCCGCCGTCGACATCCGGGAGAGCAGGTCCTTCACCCGCTGCTTCACCGGCAGCTCGGCGTTCAGGTACGGCAGTCCGTGCGCGTCGACGACGACCTGCGGGGTCTCGGCGGGCGGCTTGGCGCCGGTGACGGTCAGTTTCAGCGGGATGGTCTCGGCGGCCTCCGCGGTGCGGTCCCTGACGGTCGGGACCTTGATCGTGCGGGAGGTGCCGGAGGCGGTGCCCGCGGGGAACGTGACGGTGCCGGCGACCGGGGTGTAGTCGGCGCCGGCGGACGCGGAGCCCCCGGCGGTCTCGTAGGCGACGGTCACCGGCTGGTCGACGGGGGCGGCGCCGGTGGTGGCGAGGGTGACGCGCACGGCGGCGGTGTCACCCTCCCGCACCGGGTGGACGACGGCGCCGGTGGTGACGGAGGCGCGCAGCGACTGGTCCGCGCGGCCGTAGAGCTCCACGCCGTCCATCGCGAACTCGCCGCCCGCGCCGGTGGGCAGGGTGACGGCGTAGCCCCACATCTGGGTGAGTCCGAGGACGTGGTCGATGCCGCCGACGGGCTGGTAGTCGGTGCGGTACACGAAATCGGAGAAGGGGATCTCGATCCGCTTCCAGCCGGTGAAGTCGTCGGTGACGGAGGTCGTCCACAGCTCGGACGCCTCGCCGTGGGCGCCGCCGTCCTTGATCTCGAAGTTGATCTTCCTGCCGTCGCCCCGGCCGTCCCACCAGAACCGGATCCCGCGGTGGGCGGACCAGTCGTGGGCGGGCCGGGTCGCGGCGTAGTCGTGGGTGAAGCCGCCCCAGCCGCTGATGGCGTAGGTCCCGGCGAGGACCTTCTCGCCGTCGGGGGCGTCCGGGCGCTCCGCCAGCCGCAGGGCCGGCGGGTCGTCGGCGTCGCCGCCCCAGGTGAAGATGCCCTCGGCGGGCTGGGCGGCGAAGGGCACCTCGCCCTCGAAGCGGTCGACGGGGGTGGGTGCGGGGTCGTCGGCGGCCCGGGAGGCGGCCGGCGACAGCAACGCGGCGAACAGGGCGGTGGTGACGAGCAGGGCCGTTCTCGGTACGGACCAATCCCTTGGCATGGACCTTCCCTCGGCTCTCGGGTCTCGGGTCACGGGTCACGGGTCACTGGGGCTCGCACGGTTCACTCATGCCTTAGATCACGTCGTGAGTTAACTGGCGCCACGCAGACCCGTCAAGACGTCCCGTCGGGAGGAGCGAGCCGCACCCGCACCGGGCGTGCCCCGGGCCGGTGCCGGGTGGACGATGGGGGAAAACCGATCTGGAGTCCGACACATGACCACAGCACGGGACCTGTTGTTCGTCTCCCTGGACGTACGGTCCGCCCGGCCCGTCGAGCGGGGAGACCTGTCGCTCGCCCTGGCGGGAGCCGAACTGGCCGATCTGCTCGGCACCGAGGCCGTCACGCTGGACGACGACCGCATCGTGCCCGGGCTGGCGCCGGCCACGGGCGACCGGCTGCTGGACGAGGCCGCGGCGGCCGTCGTCCGGCAGCCACCGTACGAGTCCGTCGAGGACTGGCTGTGGCGCCGGGGCGACGGGCTGGCCGCCGCCTACGCCGCCGCCCTGGAGGCCGAGGAGCGGGCCGGCCGGCCCCGCCGCACCTGGCGGCGGGGCGCTCCGGCCGACTCGCCGGCCCGGCACGACGCGGCCGCCCGCTGGGCCTCCCGCGAGCCGGTGCTCGCCGGGCTGGCGGCCGCCCTGGGCATCCCCGAGGAGACGGCGGTCGAACCCGTGGACCTCACCGACGACACGGAGACCGTACTGGCGGCCGTGGGCGGCGCGCTGAACGAACTGGAGGCCGTACGGCAGCGGCGCCGCATCGAGGACGCCGCCTACGACAACGTCTGGCGGGGCCCCTGACGCCGGACCGCCCGGGGTGCGGCGGCCCGCCGGTCACTCGGCCGGCGTCACGCCCGCCCGCAGCAGCCCGTACGTGTACGCGTCCTCCAGCGCCTGCCACGACGCGGCGATGACGTTCTCCGCCACGCCCACCGTGGACCACTCCCCCGCGCCGTCGGTCGTGGAGATCAGGACGCGGGTGGTGGACTGCGTGCCGTGGACGCCTTCGAGGATGCGGACCTTGTAGTCGACCAGCTCCAGCTTGGCCAGCTGCGGGTAGATCTTCTCCAGGGCGACGCGCAGGGAGCGGTCGAGGGCGTTGACCGGGCCGTTGCCCTCGGCCGTGGCGACGATCCGCTCGCCCTTGGCCCAGAGTTTGACGGTGGCCTCGTTGGCGTGGGTGCCGTCGGGGCGGTCCTCGACGATCGCGCGCCAGGACTCCACCTCGAAGTAGCGCAGCGGCTTGCCGCCCTGGACCTCGGTGCGCAGCAGGAGTTCGAAGCTCGCGTCGGCCGCCTCGTAGGTGTAGCCCCTGAGTTCGCGTTCCTTGACGCGCTCGACGACCCGGCCGACGAGTTCGCGGTCGCCGCCGAGGTCGACGCCGAGTTCCTTGCCCTTCAGCTCCACCGAGGCGCGGCCCGCCATGTCGGAGACCAGCATGCGCATGGTGTTGCCGACCTGCTCGGGATCGATGTGCTGGTAGAGGTCCGGGTCGACCTTGATGGCGGAGGCGTGCAGGCCGGCCTTGTGGGCGAAGGCGGAGACACCGACGTACGGCTGGTGCGTGGAGGGGGTGAGGTTGACGACCTCGGCGATCGCGTGCGAGATCCGGGTCATCTCGCGCAGCCGGCCCTCGGGCAGCACCTGCTTGCCGTACTTCAGCTCCAGGGCCGCGACGACCGGGAAGAGGTTGGCGTTGCCGACGCGCTCGCCGTAGCCGTTCGCCGTGCACTGGACGTGGGTCGCCCCCGCGTCCACCGCGGCCAGGGTGTTGGCCACCGCGCAGCCGGTGTCGTCCTGGGCGTGGATGCCGAGGCGGGCGCCGGTGTCGGCGAGGACCGTCGAGACCACCGCCTGCACCTGGGCCGGCAGCATGCCGCCGTTGGTGTCGCAGAGGATCACAACGTCCGCGCCGGCCTCCGACGCGGCACGGACCACGGCCTTGGCGTACTCGGGGTTGGCGCGGTAGCCGTCGAAGAAGTGCTCGCAGTCGACGAAGACGCGGCGGCCCTGGGAGGTGAGGTGGGTGACCGTGTCCCGGACCATCTCCAGGTTCTCGTCCAGCGTGGTGCGCAGGGCGAGTTCGACATGGCGGTCGTGGGACTTGGCGACGAGGGTGATGACCGGGGCCCCGGACTCCAGGAGCGCCTTGACCTGCGGGTCCTCGGACGCCTTCGCGCCGGCCCGGCGGGTGGCGCCGAACGCGACCAGCTGGGCGTGCTTGAACTCGATCTCCTGCTGGGCGCGGGCGAAGAACTCGGTGTCGCGCGGGTTGGCGCCGGGCCAGCCGCCCTCGATGAAGCCGACGCCGAAGTCGTCCAGGTGCCGTGCGATCGCGAGCTTGTCGGCGACGGTGAGGTTGATGCCCTCCCGCTGGGCGCCGTCGCGCAGGGTGGTGTCGAAGACGTGGAACGAGTCGTCGAGCTCGCTGGTTGCCGTCTCGGTCATGGTCTCAAGGCTCCTGTTGTGGATCTTCGGTCTTACCGGAATGACCGGCTCCACCGTCCCCATGGTCCCTCGTGCGCTCGCTCCCGGCTGCGGGTGGGCCAGAAAAGCGAAAAACCTCTCGCGGGTGCGAGAGGTCTGCGCGCGGGTCGAGGACGACGGTGGCCACCCGTACCTGGTCGTACGTGGTGGTCACTGCGGACCGGCGCGCCTGCTGCCAATAATCGTGGCGAACGAGAACACGGGGGCAGTTTGGCACAGCGCGCCCCCTTGCTCACGGGGTGTCTCAGGATGCGAGCAGCGCCGTTCCGAGGAACTCGTGGACGTGCCCGAGCACCTGTGCGCGGTCGGTGCCGCGCAGACCGATCGCCACATGGATGGAGAAGCCGTCGAGCAGGGCGCGCAGCCGGGTGGCGAAGCGGTCGGGGTCGACGGCACGGAACTCGCCGCGCGAGACCCCCTCCGCGAGCAGGGCGACCAGGTCGCGGTGCCAGGCGCCCTCGATCGCGGCCTGCCGGTCGCGGGCGGATTCGTCGGCGTTCAGCGAGCGGTTCCAGACCTCCAGCCAGAGCGTCCAGTGCGGATCACGGTGGCCGTCCGGGACGTACAGGTCGACATACGCGTCGAGCCGCTCGCGGGCGGGGGCGGGCCGGGTGAGCAGCCGGGCGCGCTCGGCGCCGAGGCGGCCCTCGCTCCACTCCAGTGCCTGGAGCAGCAGCTCGTCCTTGGAGCGGAAGTAGTAGAGGAGATGGCCGCTGCTCATGCCGACCTCGCGGCCGAGCGCCGCCATCGTCAGCTTCTCCAGCCCCCGCTCGGCGATCATCGCCATGGCGGCCGCGAGGACGTCCTCACGGGGCGGAGCGTTCCTGCGCGCACCGGCCATCCGCCACTCCTAGACCTTCGGCTGCTGCTGGGTGATGCAGTGGATGCCGCCACCGCCGGAGAAGATCGTACGGGCGTCGACCAGCGTCACCGTCCGCTCGGGGAACAGCCGGCGGAAGATGCCCGCCGCGGTCTCGTCCCGCGGGTCGTCGAAACCGCAGAGGACGACTCCGCCGTTGCACAGATAGTGGTTGATGTAGGAGTAGTCGGCCCAGTGCCCGTCGGCCTCCAGGACGGTGGGCGCCGGGACCTCGACGACCTCCAGGCGGCGGCCCCGCGCGTCGGTCTGGGCCTTCAGCAGGCCGATGACCTCCTCGGTCACCTCGTGGTCGGGGTGCGCGGGGTCCGGCTGGGAGTGCGCGACGACGACCCCGGGGCGGGCGAACGCGGCGACGATGTCGACATGGCCGAGCGTGCCGAAGCCGTGCGGGGGATAGTCGCCGGTGAGGCCGCGGGGCAGCCAGATCGCCTTGCGGGTGCCGAGCATGGCGTGGATCTCGGCCTCGACCTCCTCGCGCGTCCAGCCGGGGTTGCGCTCCGGGCCGAGCTGGACCGTCTCGGTCAGCAGGACCGTGCCCTCGCCGTCGACATGGATCGCGCCGCCCTCGTTCACCAGCCGCGAGGCGTACGTCCGCGCCCCGGCGAGATCGGCGACATGCGAGGCGATCTTCGCGTCGTGCTCCCAGCGGGCCCAGCTCTGCGCGCCCCAGCCGTTGAACGTCCAGTCCACGGCGGCGAGTTCACGGCCGTTCGTCAGGAAGGTGGGCCCGATGTCGCGCATCCAGGCGTCGTCGAGGTCGCGTTCGACGATGTCGACGCCCGGGCCGAGCAGCGCCTGCGCGTCCGCCGACCGGCCGGGACCGCAGACGACCGTCACCGGCTCGAAGCGCAGCACGGTCCGCGCGACCGAGGCCCAGGCCATCCGGGCGGCGATGAGGTCGTCCCGGTCGTCGAAGGTGGGGTTGGGGCCCGGCCACGCCATCCAGGTGCGGGCGTGCGGGGTCCACTCGGCGGGCATCCGGAAGCCGTCGGCGGCGGGGGTGGTCATGTGCGGTGTCATCTCCGGTGTCATGCCGGGTGTCATGTCCGATGTCATGTCCGGTCTCCTTAGAGGAAGTACAGGCGGTTGAGGGAGACGGACTCGGCCGGTTCGGAGCGCAGCGGCTCGCCGTCGAGGGTGACCAGGCCGGTGCGCTGGTCGACGTCGACGGCCCCGGTACGGGAGTTGAGGCGCAGATCGGCCGGGCCGATCCCGCGGGTGCCGCGTACCGCGACCCGGCGGCGGCGGGTCGGCATCCGGTCGTTGCCCTGGTCGAGCGCGGCCTGCGCGACGAACGCCACCGAGAGGTCGGCGGGCGTGGCGCCGTACGCCCCGAACTGCGGGCCGAGGACGAGGGGTTCGCAGGTGTCGGTCGCCGCGTTGGGGTCGCCGACCACGCCGTACGCCGGGAAGCCGGCCTTCAGCACCAGCTGCGGCTTGGCGCCGAAGTACTCGGGCCGCCACAGCACGATGTCGGCCAGCTTGCCGGCCTCGATCGAGCCGACCTCGTGCGCGAGTCCGTGCGCGAGGGCGGGGTTGATGGTCAGCTTGGCCATGTACCGCAGGACGCGTTCGTTGTCGTGGTCCTCGGGCGCGCCGAACTCGGCCTTCATCTTCCCGGCCATGGCGAACGTACGGCGGACCGTCTCGCCCGCGCGGCCCATGCCCTGCGCGTCGGACGAGGTGATGCCGATCGCGCCCAGGTCGTGCAGCACGTCCTCGGCGCCCATGGTGCCGGCCCGGATGCGGTCGCGGGCCATGGCGGCGTCGCCGGGCAGGTCGGTCTTGAGGTCGTGGACGGAGACGATCATGCCGTAGTGCTCGGCGACGGCGTCCCGGCCGAAGGGCAGGGTGGGGTTGGTGGAGGAGCCGATGACGTTCGGGACGCCCGCCATCTTCAGGACGTTGGGCACATGTCCGCCGCCGCAGCCCTCGATGTGGAAGGCGTGGATGGTCCGCCCCTCCAGCACGCGCAGGGTGTCCTCGACGGAGAGGCACTCGTTCAGGCCGTCGCTGTGCAGGGCCACCTGGACGTCGTGCTCCTCGGCGACCCGCAGCGCCGTGTCCAGCGCCCGGGTGTGGGCGCCCATGTCCTCGTGCACCTTGAACCCGGACGCGCCGCCCTCGGCGAGCGCCTCGACGAGCGGTGCCGGGTGGGAGGACGAACCCCGGCCCAGGAAGCCGATGTTGACCGGCCAGGCGTCGAAGGCGTTGAAGGCGTGCCGCAGCGCCCAGGGCGAGTTGACCCCGACGCCCCACACCGGCCCGAACTCCTGCCCGACGATGGTGGTCACGCCGGAGGCGAGCGAGGCCTCCATGATCCGCGGTGACAGCAGATGGACATGGGTGTCGACGGCCCCGGCGGTGGCGATCAGCCCCTCGCCGGACACGATGGACGTCCCCGTGCCCACGACGACGTCGACCCCGTCGAGGGTGTCGGGGTTGCCGGCCCGTCCGATCGCGTGGATCCGCCCCTCGCGGATGCCGATGGACACCTTCCGGATCCCCAGGACCGCGTCGATCACCACCACGTTGCTGATGACGACGTCACAGGTCTCGCGGACCGCGGCGGCCTTGAGGTGCAGTCCGTCCCGGGCGGTCTTGCCGAACCCGGCGAGGAACTCGTCGCCGTGACGCTGGGAGTCCGACTCCACCCGGATCACCAGCCCCGAGTCGCCGAGCCGGACCCGGTCGCCGGCGCGTGGGCCGTGCGCGGACGCGTACTCGTACGGATTCATCGTGACGCTCCCTCGGCGGCCCCGTCTTCGGTTCCTTCTTCGGTTCCTTCTGCGGCTCCCCCACCGGCACCGGCTCCCTCTCCGGCTCCCAGATAGCCGCACGCGGCGGCCCGGCGCAGGGCCTCTTCCCTGGCGCCCGGCGCGTCCAGCGGGCCGTCGACCAGTCCGGCGAAGCCGATGGCGATCCGCTCGCCGCCGATCGGCACCAGCCCGACCTCGGCGCTCTCCCCCGGGCCGAAGCGCACGGAGGACCCGGCGGGCACGGCGAGCCGCATCCCGTAGGCCCGCGCGCGGACGAAGTCCAGCCGCGGGTTGGCCTCGAAGAAGTGGAAGTGGGAGGTGACGGAGACCGGCACGCCGGCGGTGTTGGTGACGGTCAGCCGGAGCGCCGGTGCGGGCTCGGTGTGCTCGGGTCCCGGCAGCAGCGCGCCGGGGGCCTGCTCGCCCAGGCCGCCGCCGATCGGGTCGGAGACCACCGCGAGCCGTGAACCGTCGTCGAAGACGGCCTCGACATGGACCTCGGTGACGACGTCCGCGACTCCGGGCAGGACGTCGTCCGGGCCGAGCACCGAGCGGGCGCGCTCGACGGCCTCGGCGAGCCGGACGCCGTCGCGGGCGGCCTCGCAGACGGTGTCGGCGATGAGGGCGGTGGCCTCCGGAACGTTCAGCCGCAGGCCCCGGGCCCTGCGGGCGCGGGCCAGCTCGGCGGCTCCGAAGAGCAGCAGCCGGTCGCGTTCGGTGGGGGTCAGTCTCACGTCGCGGCACCTCCTTGCGTCCTTCGACTTAGAGCATCACTCTAAACACGAGATTCATGCAACCGAAACGTTGACGGACCAACTTCGACTAGGTCACATTGAACGCCGCTCAAACTGATGGGCGAGGCAGCAGTCGAAGGAGACCAGCCATGCCGATGGAACAGCGCGGAGTCGACACCGTCCCGGACGAGGAACGCACCAGCGGTCCCCGCGATCTCGTCTCGATCCTGCTCGGCTCGAACCTCTGTCTGGGCGTCATCGTCTTCGGCTGGCTGCCGCCGTCCTTCGGGCTGGGCTGGTGGGCCTCGATCGCCTCGATCGTGGCGGGCACCGTGGTGGGCACCGCCCTCACCGCCCCGCTCGCCCTGATCTCCCTGCGCACCGCGACGAACCTGTCCACCTCCTCGGGCGCCCAGTTCGGCGTCCGCGGCCGGCTGGTCGGCTCGGTGGTCGGCCTGCTGCTGGCCCTCGGCTACACCGCGCTGACGGTGTGGATCGGCGGGGACGTGATGGTGGGCGTCCTGGGCCGGCTCTTCGGCCTGGAGCCGAACGGGCTGTCGTACGGCGTCGTCTACGCGCTGCTCGCGGCGGCCACCGTGGCGGGCGCGGTCTACGGCTACCAGGTGCTGCTGGCGATGTCCCGGGTGCTGGCGATCGGCATGACGGCCCTGCTGGCCCTCGGGGTGCTCGCGTACGCCCCGCACTTCACGACGGACGCCCTGCCCGAGGCCGGCGGCTATCTGCTGGGCGGCTTCTGGCCCACCTGGCTCCTGGCCACCGTGGCGGCGGGACTCTCCGGGCCCATCGCCTTCATCACCCTCCTGGGCGACTACACCCGCTACATCTCGCCCGCCCGGCACTCCTCCCGCCGCGTGCTGCGCGCCACCTGGCTGGGGCTGCTCCTGGGCCTGCTGGTGCCGCAGCTGTTCGGCACCTTCACGGCGTACGCGGCCGGCGCGGCCCTGGACTACGCCGGCCCGCTGGTCGACGCCTCCCCCAGCTGGTACCTGGTCCCGCTGCTGCTCGCCGCCTCCGCGGGCTCGGTCGGCAACGCGGGCCTGATGCTCTACTCCATGGGCCTCGACCTGGACGCCATCCTGCCGCGCGCCTCCCGGGCGCGGGCCACGTACACGGTCGCCGTCGTCGCCACGGCCTGCGTCTTCGCCGGCCACTACGCCTCCAGCACGCAGGACGCGATGACGTCGTTCGTCCTCCTGCTGACCGCCGTCGGCACCCCGTGGGCGGTCATCACCCTGATCGGTTTCGTCCGCTGCCGCGGCCGGTACGACGCCGAGGCCCTCCAGGTCTTCAACCGCCGCTCCCGGGGCGGGATCTACTGGTACCGGTCCGGCTGGAACATCCCGGCGACGGTGTCCTGGGCGGTCGGCGCCGCGGTCGGCGTGCTCGCGGTGTCGCTGCCCTCGTACGAGGGGCCGCTGCTGGGGCTGACCGGTGGGGTGGACTGCAGTTTCCTGCTGTCGGGGCTGGTCGGCGCGGTCGCCTACCTGCTGCTGTCCCCCGCCCGGGAACACACGGAGGCCGCCGTGGACGCGTCACCCACGGCGGCCCTGACCGGCGGCGAGGCCTGACCGGGAGGCCACACCGCCAGGCCCGGCCGACCGGCCCGGCTAGCCCAGCTCGTGCATCCAGCCGTGCTTGTCCTGCGCCGTGCCGCGCTGGATGTCCAGCAGGGCCTGGCGCAGCTTGAGGGTGACCTCGCCGGGCTCGCCGTCCGACTGCTGCCACTCGGAGCCGGTGCGCTTGACCGTGCCGACCGGGGTGATCACGGCGGCGGTGCCGCAGGCGAAGACCTCGGTCAGGGTGCCGTCGGCGGAGTTCCGCTGCCACTGGTCGACGGAGACCCGGCCCTCCTCGGCCGTGTAGCCGAGGTCGCGCGCGACGGTGAGCAGGGAGTCACGGGTGACCCCCTCCAGGATGGAACCGGTGAGGGACGGCGTGATGATCTTGTCGCCGTACACGAAGTACAGGTTCATGCCGCCCAGTTCCTCGACCCACTTGCGCTCGACCGCGTCGAGGTAGCAGACCTGGGCGCAGCCCTGCTGGGCGGCCTCGGCCTGGGCGAGCAGGGAGGCGGCGTAGTTGCCGCCGGTCTTGGCGTCGCCCATGCCGCCGGGGACGGCGCGGACGTGGTCCTCGGAGACCCAGATGGAGACCGGCTTCACGCCGCCGGGGAAGTAGGCGCCGGCCGGGGAGGCGATCACCAGGAAGAGGTACTCGTTGGCCGGCTTCACGCCCAGGCCGACCTCGGTCGCGATCATGAAGGGCCGCAGGTAGAGGGACTCCTCGCCGCCGTGCGCGGGCACCCAGTCCTTGTCCTGGGCGACCAGCGCGTCACAGGCCGCGATGAAGGTCTCGACCGGCAGCTCGGGCATCGCCAGCCGGCGCGCGGACGCCTGGAAGCGCTGGGCGTTGCGGTCCGGGCGGAAGGTGGCGACCGAGCCGTCGGGGCGGCGGTAGGCCTTCAGGCCCTCGAAGATCTCCTGGGCGTAGTGCAGGACGGTGGTGGCCGGGTCGAGCGGGATCGGCGCGTACGGGACGAGCTGGCCGTCGTGCCAGCCGCGGCCCTCGGTCCACTTGATCGTCACCATGTGGTCGGTGAAGTGGCGGCCGAACCCGGGGTTCGCCAGCAGGGCCTCCCGCTCGGTGGCGGCGAGAGGGCTGGCGGAAGGCTTGAGCTCGATCGTGGGCGTCGTCATGAGTGGTTGTCCTTCACCGGTTGTAGTGACGGGCCGCGCTCACGTCCGCACGGCCGGTGGCCAGTGCTAGGACGTCCGAGCATTCCCTCATTCCGCGGCTCCGCGTTCGATTATCGCAAGCGGGGTCCGAGGAAGAAAACGGCGTGAATGCGACCCAGGGGATGATGGTGGCACCCGGCGGGGGACATGCGGAAGCCGCCGGGCGCTGATGCGACCCGACGGCTTCTTGCGCTCGGAGGGTCAGCCGGTTACGCGTACCGCGAGCGCGTCGCCGATCTCGGCGGTGGAGCGGGCGGCCTTGCCGGTGCGCTCCGCGAGGTCGGCGGAGACGGCGTCCTCGATGCGGGCCGCCTCGGCCTCGTAGCCGAGGTGGCGCAGCAGGAGGGCGACGGACAGGACCGTGGCGGAGGGGTCGGCCTTGCCCTGGCCGGCGATGTCGGGCGCGGAGCCGTGGACGGGCTCGAACATCGACGGGAACTCGCCGGACGGGTTGATGTTCCCGCTCGCGGCGACGCCGATACCGCCGGAGACGGCCGCGGCGAGGTCGGTGATGATGTCGCCGAAGAGGTTGTCGGTGACGATGACGTCGAACCGGCCCGGGTCGGTGACCAGGTAGATCGTGGCCGCGTCGACGTGGATGTAGTCCGTGGTGACCTCGGGGAACTCCGCGGCGACCTTGTTGAAGATGTTGGTCCACAGGTGACCGGCGAAGGTCAGCACGTTGTTCTTGTGGACGAGCGTGAGCTTCTTGCGCGGGCGGGCCTGGGCGCGGGCGAACGCGTCGCGGACCACGCGCTCGACACCGAAGGCCGTGTTCACGGAGACCTCGGTGGCGACCTCGTGCGCGGTGCCCTTGCGAATGGTGCCGCCGTTGCCGGTGTACGGGCCCTCGGTGCCCTCGCGGACGACCACGAAGTCGATCTGCGGCTCACCGGCGAGGGGGGTCGCCACACCCGGGAGCAGCTTGCTCGGGCGCAGGTTCACATGGTGGTCGAAGGCGAAGCGGAGCTTGAGCAGGAAGCCGCGCTCCAGGACGCCGGAGGGGACCGACGGGTCGCCAATGGCGCCCAGCAGGATCGCGTCGTGCTGCTTCAGCGCGTCGAGGTCGGCGTCGGTGAGGGTCTCACCGGTGTCGTGGTACCGCCGGGCGCCGAAGTCGTAGTCCTTGGTCTCCAGCTTCACATCCTGCGGAAGGACGGCGGAGAGGACCTTGAGACCTTCGGCCACGACCTCCTGGCCGATGCCGTCACCGGGAATCACTGCGAGATTGATGCTGCGAGACATGCGGGAACCCTACTCCTCGTCCCATGGGATGACACGGACCGTCCGCCATGCGGACATCAGGAGTCGAGGTGCGGCGGGGTCCGACGTCCCGTTCGAGACCCCGCCGCGCCCCGTGCGGGTGCGGCTCCCGGATTGGAGAGGCCGGCCCTACAGGTGGCCGGTCTCGCCGCCGTTGTCGCGGCGGTCGAGGGCGCGCTGGAGGGCCGCGGCGGCGTTCTTGCGGTCGGACTCGCTCGTGCGGGAGGTGTGACGGACGCGGCGGACGGTCGTCTCGGCCATGGGAAATCGACTCCTTCGAAGACCAGGGAGTGCGGAAGGGGTTACGAGACGCCGGAGGGCGGGGAGCGGGGCCGCAGGGGTTGCCTGCACGGGGGTCCGGCTCACGACCGCCATTCGCTGGATCGAGCGAGACGTTCGGCTCCTACAAAGTTAAGGGAGGAGCACGCGCATGTCTCCACAGTTACTCGGACTTCCTACTATCTGAGACAGGTCCTCGGGCCACACGGCGGCGACCTGCGGTTTCATGGACACCCGCACGACGGGGACACGGTGGGGGTCCTGGTGCGGGGGTCGCCCGGGCACTGATCGTCCACACGACTGATCCTCCGCGCGGCGTGTGGCATCGCCGTGCGGCCGAGGGAACGGTGAGGGCATGAGCGACAAGGCCAAGGCACTTCTCGAGGGCGGCCCGGACGATCTGCCCGACCGGATCGTCCCGATCACCGCCGCACCCGGAGCGGACCTGAAGATCGAGCTGCGCAACGGCTACGAGCACTTCCGGCCCACCGGCCGCCTGAGCGACACGCCGGAGGGCCGGTTGCCGGTGTACGAATGGTGGGAGCGGACGGAGATGCCCGGCTAGGGGGTGTCTCGGCAGCCTGACCGGCCGGACGGGTCCCAGGACCGAACGGCGGAAGGACGGGCACGCACCAAGGGGCCGGGCGATCCGCCCGGCCCCTGCGCATCCGGCTGCTCGTCAGCCCATGTGCGGGTACCCGTAGTCGGTCGGGGCGACCAGGGTCTCCTTGATGGCGCGGGTCAGCGTCCAGCGCATCAGGTTCTGCGGGGCACCCGCCTTGTCGTTGGTGCCGGAGGCACGGCCGCCGCCGAAGGGCTGCTGGCCGACGACGGCGCCGGTGGACTTGTCGTTGATGTAGAAGTTGCCGGCCGCGTAGCGCAGCTTCTCCATCGTGTACGCGGCCGCCGCGCGGTCGCCGGAGATGACCGAGCCGGTGAGCGCGTAGTCGGACGCCGACTCCATCTGGGTCAGCATCTCGTCGTACTTGTCGTCCTCATAGACGTGCACGGCGAGGAACGGGCCGAAGTACTCGGTCGTGAAGACCTCGTTCTCCGGGTCCGTGCACTCGACGACGGTCGGGCGCACGAAGTAGCCGACGGAGTCGTCGTACGTGCCGCCCGCGACGATCGTGCAGGTCGGGTCGGCCTTCGCGCGGTCGATGGCCGCCTTGTTCTTGGCGAAGGACCGCTCGTCGATGACCGCGCCGATGAAGTTCGACAGGTCGGTGACGTCACCCATGGTCAGGTAGTCGACCTCGGCCGCGAACTCCTCCTTGAAACCGGAGTTCCAGATGGAGGCCGGGATGTAGGCGCGGGAGCTCGCCGAGCACTTCTGGCCCTGGTACTCGAAGGAACCACGGGTCAGGGCGGTCTTCAGGACCGCGCGGTCGGCCGACGGGTGGGCGACGACGAAGTCCTTGCCGCCGGTCTCGCCGACGAGACGCGGGTAGGAGCGGTACTTCTCGATGTTGTTGCCGACCGTCTTCCACAGGTACTGGAAGGTCTTGGTCGAGCCGGTGAAGTGAATGCCGGCCAGGTCGCGGTGTTCCAGGGCGACCTTGGAGACCTCGATGCCGTCACCGGTGACGAGGTTGATGACGCCCTTGGGCAGGCCCGCCTCCTCCAGGAGCTGCATCAGCAGCACGGCGGCGTGGGTCTGCGTCGGGGACGGCTTCCAGACGACGACGTTGCCCATGAGCGCCGGAGCGGTGGGCAGGTTGCCCGCGATCGCCGTGAAGTTGAAGGGCGTGATCGCGTAGACGAAGCCCTCCAGCGGACGGTGGTCCATTCGGTTCCACACGCCCGGGGAGTTCGCCGGCGGCTGCTCGGCGAGGATCTGACGGGCGTAGTGGACGTTGAAGCGCCAGAAGTCGACGAGCTCGCAGGGGGTGTCGATCTCGGCCTGCTGGGCGGTCTTCGACTGGCCGAGCATGGTGGAGGCGGCCAGCGTCTCGCGCCAGGGCCCCGCCAGCAGCTCGGCGGCACGCAGGATGATCGCCGCGCGGTCGTCGAAGGACATCGCGCGCCAGGCGGGGGCGGCGGCGAGGGCCGCGTCGACGGCGTCCTGGGCGTCCGCTTGCGTGGCGTTGGCGTAGGTGCCGATGCGCGCCTTGTGGTTGTGCGGCTGCACGACGTCGAAACGCTCGCCGCGACCCATCCGCTTCTCGCCGCCGATGGTCATCGGCAGCTCGATCGGGTTGTCGGCCAGCTCCTTGAGCTTGGCCTCCAGCCGGACGCGCTCGGGCGAGCCGGGGGCGTAGCCGTGCACCGGCTCGTTGACGGGGGTGGGGACCTGGGTCACAGCGTCCATGAGATCCGTAACTCCTTGACTTGAGCGGGTGGTTCGGGCTCAGCCCTTGGACAGCATGCTGCGGACGAAGAAGCGCAGGTTCGCCGGCTTCTCCGCGAGGCGCCGCATGAAGTAGCCGTACCAGTCGGTGCCGTACGCCGTGTAGACGCGCATGCGGTGGCCCTCGGCGGCGAGCCGCAGGTGCTCCTCGCCGCGGATGCCGTACAGCATCTGGAACTCGTACTCGTCGAGCTTGCGGCCGGCCTTGCGGGCGAGTTCCTGGGCGATGGAGATCAGGCGCGGGTCGTGGGACCCGATCATCGGGTACCCCTCGCCCTCCATGAGCGTGCGCAGGACACGGACGTACGCCTTGTCGATCTCGTGCTTCTGCTGGTAGGCGACCTCGGCGGGCTCCTTGTACGCGCCCTTGACGAGGCGGACGCGGCTGCCGTTCGCGGCGAGGCGGCGGGCGTCGGACTCGGTGCGGAAGAGGTAGGCCTGGATGACGCAGCCGGTCTGCGGGAAGTCCTTCCGCAGCTCCTCGTGGATGGCGAACATCGAGTCGAGGGTGGTGTGGTCCTCGGCGTCGAGGGTGACGGTGGTGCCGATCGCGGCGGCGGCCTCGACGACCGGGCGGACGTTGGCGAGGGCCAGCTCGTGCCCGCCCTCCAGCGCCTGGCCGAACATGGAGAGCTTCACCGACATCTCGACCCGCTCGCCCAGGCCGAGGTCGCGCAGCCGGTCGATCAGCGCCAGATAGGCGTCGCGGGCGGCGGTGGCCTGCTCGGGGGTGGTGATGTCCTCGCCGACGACGTCCATCGTCAGCTCCAGGCCGCGGTCCGTGAGCTCCTCGACGATCGGGACGATGTCGTCGACGGTCTCACCGGGGATGAAGCGGTCGACGACCTGCTTCGTCACCGGAGCCGCCGAGATCAGGCGTCGCATCCGGTCGCTTCGCGACGCGGCGAGAATCACGGGACCCAGCACGGGGCACCTCCACATACCAACCCATACGAGGCCGAGCCCGACGATCCGGGAACGGCACGGAGAACCACCGTGAAACCTAAGGATCCCTCCGATCGTCGGCCATCGACAGCTGTCACGCATCCGTGCCACGGATCTCAGACATATGTATGAAGGGCCTGCGGGGATGGGAGAGAATGCCCAGGTGACGTCCGAACACAGGGGTGACTACCAGGAGCTCGTCGACGAGATCTCCGAGCTGCTCGGCGCCCCCGCGACCCTGGAGAACCGGGACTTCGAGCTGATCGCCTTCGGCGCGTACGACAGCGAGGACGAGCTGGACGCGGCCGCGCTGGACCCGGTACGCACCCGCTCGATCCTGACCCGGCGCTCGACGGCGGCCGTCCGCACCTGGTTCGAGGGCTTCGGCATCACCCGGGCGACCGGCCCGGTCCGCATCCCGCCCACCCCCGAGGCGGGTGTGTACCGGGGGCGCGTCTGCCTCCCCGTGCGCCATCGGGGTGTCGTCCTCGGTTACGTCTGGCTGCTGGACGACGATCCGGGCCCCTCGCAGGCCCAGCTGGCGGCCGCGATGGAGGTGGCCGGGCGGATCGGCGCGCTGCTCGCGGACGAGGCCCAGCACGGGGCGGACCTCACCCGGGAGCTGCGGGCGGTGCTGACCGCCGAGCGCGGCTGGCAGCGGGACATGGCGGTGGCCGAGCTGCACACGGCGCTCGGCACCCGCGCCGACGTCCCGCACACGGTGGTGTGCGTGGCCCCCTGGCCGTCCGCCGACCCCGACGAGGCACCCTCCCTGCGCACGCTCCCGGGGGCCACGGCCCTGTGCACGGTGCCGTGGGGGGAGACGGGCCAGTGCCTGGCGGTGCTGGTGCGGCTGCGCTCGGCGGACGTGCTGACCCCGGCGGGCGCGGTGGCGTCCCGGCTGCTGGAGCGGGCGCCCGGGGCGGCCGCGGGCATCGCCGCCGGACGGGCGGGGCTGGCCGGGCTGGGCACGGTCTGGCAGGAGGCGGCGGCCTCCGCGCGGGCGGCGCTCGCCGAACCCCGGCTGGGCCCGGTCGCCCACTGGGCGTCGATCGGCCCGTTCCGCCTGCTCACGGCCCTGCCCCGGGAGAGCGCCCAGGACCCCGCCGTACACGCCCTGTTGACGCCCGCGCACCGCGAACTCGCCCGTACCGCCGAGGTGTACCTCGACCGCGCGGGCCAGGCCGGCCGTACCGCCGCCGAACTGGGCATCCACCGCCAGACGTTGTACTACCGGCTGTCCCGGGTGGAGCAGTTGACGGGCCTGGACCTGGACGACGGCGAGGACCGGCTGCTGCTGCACATGACGCTGAAGGCGGCCCGGCTCTGATGTCGCCCGGCCGGCCGGGTCAGCGGTTCGTGGCGCCCTCGACGATCCGGCGCAGCCCCTCGGTGAGCGCGTCGGCGTCGGGCGCGGTCTTGGGATCGAAGGTCCACTGCGCGATGAGGCCCAGCATCAGGGTGGTGTAGAAGCTGCCGAGGGTGTCCGCGGTGTCGTCCGTGACCTCCTCCTCGGGCACGCCCATGAGCAGCGAGACGAAACCGCGCGATCCCTCGCGCTGGGCCCGCGCCAACTCGTCGCGCACACCCGGCAGTTGGTCGCCCATGACGACGATCTCCATACTGAGCCGCCAGAGCGAGCCGGGTTCCCGCATGGTGGCGACGACGTTCGCCCACACCGCCCGGAACCGTTCCAGGGATCCCGGCCCGCCCGGCAGTTCGGCCGGCCGCTCGTCCGCCCCGCCCCCCTCGAAGGCGCCGGACAGTTCCTCCACCAGCGTCACGTAGGCCTGGGCCAGCAGCGCGTCCTTCGAGCCGTAGTGATAGCCGATCGAGGCGAGGTTGGTCCCCGACTCCTTCACGATGTCGCGCGCGGTCGTGCGCGCGAACCCCTTCTCCAGCAGGCAGCGCTTGGCGCCTTCGAGCAGATCCTCGCGGTGTCCCATGCGGGCCAGCGTACCCGAGGATCCATACAGGCGTCCTAGACGAATGATTTATACGTTCGTTCTAGACAACCGTTTAAGACGCTCGTATAGTCCTGGGCATGACGAACTCGCCATGCACCACCGAGAACTCGGCCGGCCCCCGCGCCGGCCGCCGCGAATGGACCGCCCTCGGCGTGCTGATGCTGCCGCTGCTCCTTGTCTCGATGGACGTCTCGGTCCTCTACTTCGCCATTCCGGCGATCAGCGCGGACCTGGAGCCGAGCGGCACCCAGCAGCTGTGGATCTTCGACATCTACGCGTTCGTGCTGGCCGGCCTGCTGATGACGATGGGCTCGCTCGGCGACCGCATCGGCCGCCGCAGGCTGCTCCTCGGCGGCGCGGTCGCCTTCGGCGCCGCCTCCCTGGTCGCCGCCTACGCCGACAGCGCCGAGACCCTGATCGCCGCCCGCGCGGTCCTCGGCATCGGCGGCGCCACCCTGATGCCCTCGACGATGGCCCTGATCCGCACGATGTTCACCGACTCCGCCCAGCGCGCGAAGGCGATCGGCCTGTGGTCCGGCGTGATGACCGCCGGGGTGGCGCTCGGCTCGGTCATGAGCGGTGTGCTGGTCGAGTACTTCTGGTGGGGCTCGGTCTTCCTGGTCAACCTGCCCGCGATGGCGCTGCTGCTGGTCCTCGGCCCGATCCTGCTGCCGGAGTCCCGCGACCCCGCGCCGGGCCGCTTCGACTGGCCGAGCGTCCCGCTGTCGATGGCCGCCGTACTCCCCGTGATCTACGGCCTGAAGGAACTCACCGCCGACGGATGGCACGTCGAGTACGTCGTCTCGATCACCGTCGGCCTGCTCTTCGCCGCCCTCTTCGTCCACCGCCAGCGCACGGCCGCGAACCCGATGATCTCCCCGGCCCTGTTCCGCGGGCCCGGATTCGCCCCGGCGGTCGTGCTGAACCTCGTCTCCGCGTTCGGGATGATGGGCTCGGCCTACTTCACCACGCAGTACCTTCAGTCGGTCCTCGGCAAGAGCGCCCTGGAGGCGGCCCTGTGGGCGCTGCTGCCCTCGGTGCCGATCGGCATGGCCGCCCCGCTGGCCACCTCGCTCGTCCAGAAGGGCGTCGACCGGGCCCACGTCGTCACGGCGGGCTTCGCGATCGCCGCGGCCGGATACGCCCTGCTCGCCCTCGCCGGCACCGACTCGATGTGGCTCGTCCTGACCGCCTGCGGGGTGCTCGCCTCCGGGATCGTCATGGTGCTCTCCCAGATGACGGACCTGGCGATGAGCGCGGCCCCGGCCGAACGCGCCGGTTCCGCCTCCTCCCTGCTGGAGACCGGCACCGAGTTCGGCGGCGCCCTGGGCATGGCCGTCCTCGGCTCGATCGGCACGGCCGTCTACCGCCACGAGATGCCGTCCTCCGCCCCGGCCCCGGCCCGGGAGACCCTGGGCGGCGCCCTCGCCGTCGCCGGTCAGCTGCCGGGGCGCACGGGAGACGCCCTGGCGGTGGCGGCACGGGAGGCGTTCACCAGCGGAATGCAGGGTGCGGCGGTCGCGGGCGCGGTGGTGCTCACCGGCGCGGCGGTGGCGGCGACGGCGACGCTGAAGCGGGCCCGGGGAAAGTGACGGACACACACGAACGCCGGACGGGCCCTGTCGGCCCGTCCGGCGTTCGCCGTGCGTGGTGCGATGCGCGAGGCGCGAGGTGTCAGACGAGGTTCACCGAACGCGCCGACGTCGCGCCGATCTCCTCGGCGACCTCGGCCAGCACGGTCGGGATCACCGTGTCGTCGACCGTGAGGACCGCCAGGGCCTCGCCGCCGACCGCCGCCCGCGCGACCTGCATACCGGCGATGTTGATACCGGCCTCGCCGAGGATCCGGCCGACCGTGCCGACGACACCGGGACGGTCCTCGTACTTGAGGACGACCATGTGGTCGGCGAGGGCGAGGTCGACGTCGTACTCGCCGACCGCGACGATCTTCTGGAGGTGCTTCGGGCCGGCCAGCGTGCCGGAGACCGACACCTCCTCGCCGTCCGAGAGCGTGCCGCGCACGGTGACGACGTTGCGGTGGTCCGCCGACTCGGAGCTGGTGGTGAGGCGCACCTCGACACCGCGCTCCTGCGCGAACAGCGGGGCGTTCACGTAGGACACCGTCTCGTCGACGACGTCCTCGAAGACACCCTTCAGCGCGGACAGCTCCAGCACCTTCACGTCGTGCTGGGTGATCTCGCCGTACACCTCGACGTCGAGGCGGACCGCGACCTCACCGGCCAGCGCGGTGAAGATCCGGCCGAGGCGCTCGGCGAGCGGCAGACCGGGCTTGACGTCCTCGGCGATGACACCGCCCTGGACGTTCACCGCGTCCGGGACCAGCTCACCGGCGAGGGCGAGACGCACCGAGCGGGCGACGGCGATACCGGCCTTCTCCTGGGCCTCGTCGGTGGAGGCGCCGAGGTGCGGGGTGGCGACGACCTGGTCGAACTCGAACAGCGGGGAGTCCGTGCAGGGCTCCTTCGCGTACACGTCGAGACCGGCACCGGCGACCCGGCCCTCCTTGAGGGCGGAGTACAGCGCCTCCTCGTCGACGATCCCGCCGCGCGCGGCGTTGACGATCCGCACGCTCGGCTTGACCTTGCGCAGCGCCTCGTCGCCGATCAGACCGACCGTCTCGGGGGTCTTCGGCAGGTGGACGGTGATGAAGTCCGAGACCTCCAGCAGCTCGTCCAGCGAGAGCACCTTGACGCCCATCTGCGCGGCGCGGGCGGGCTGGATGTAGGGGTCGTACGCGACGACCTTCATGCCGAAGCCGGACATGCGCTGCGCGACGAGGGCGCCGATGCGGCCGAGGCCGACGACACCGAGCGTCTTCTCGGCCAGCTCCACGCCCGTGTACTTGCTGCGCTTCCACTCGCCGTTCTTCAGCGCGGCGTTGGCCTGCGGAATGTGGCGGGCGGTGGCGAGCAGGAGTCCGCAGGCCAGTTCGGCG
The DNA here is from genome assembly GCF_014648915.1 of Streptomyces phaeofaciens. GTDB lineage: Bacteria > Actinomycetota > Actinomycetes > Streptomycetales > Streptomycetaceae > Streptomyces > Streptomyces phaeofaciens. The sequence continues at coordinate 29,762 of NZ_BMSA01000029.1, forward strand.
GCGGTCACGATGTTGGAGGTGGGCGCGTTGACGACCATGACGCCGGCCTTGGTGGCGGACGGCACGTCGACGTTGTCCAGGCCGACGCCGGCCCGTGCGACGACCTTCAGCTTGCCGGCGGCGGCGATCGCCTCCGCGTCGACCTTGGTGGCCGAGCGGATCAGGATCGCGTCGACGTCGGCGATGGCCGGGAGCAGTTCGGCTCGGTCCGCTCCGTTGCAGTGCCGGATCTCGAAGTCCGGGCCAAGCGCGTCCACGGTCGCGGGCGACAGCTCTTCAGCGATGAGTACGACAGGTTTCGAGCTCACGTGAGTCCTCACAAGTCCAAAGCGTGCGGACGGCCGTCCCGACGGCCGCAGGCGGAGGAGGGGGGCTTTGCCGCGTGGAAGACGCACGACGCTGTGGGCCTGAACGCGTATGTAGGCAGCAGTGTAGTGCTGCGACGGAGGCCACCTCACGCCTCCGCGGAAGGATCACCCGTCCGTGGCTGGACGGGATGGCCAAAAGGGCCGGAGCAGCGCGCTCCGGCCCCTCGGCATGAGGCTTACGCCTCCTCGTTCACCCAGCTCATCAGCTTGCGGAGCTGCTTGCCGGTGGTCTCCAGCAGGTGCTCGGAGTCGGCGTTCTTGTACTCGTTGTACTTCTTCAGACCGCCGTGGTACTCGTCCATCCAGTTACGGGCGAAGGTGCCGTCCTGGATCTCGGTGAGGACCTGCTTCATCTCGGCCTTGGTGGCGTCGGTGATGATGCGCGGGCCGGTGACGTAGTCGCCCCACTCCGCGGTCTCGGAGACGGACCAGCGCATCTTCTCCAGGCCGCCCTCGTACATGAGGTCGACGATCAGCTTCAGCTCGTGCAGGCACTCGAAGTAGGCGATCTCCGGCTGGTAGCCGGCCTCGACCAGGGTCTCGAAGCCCGCCTTGACCAGGGCCGCGGTGCCACCGCAGAGCACGGCCTGCTCACCGAACAGGTCGGTCTCGGTCTCCTCGGTGAAGGTGGTCTTGATGACACCGGCGCGGGTACCGCCGATGGCCTTGGCGTACGACAGGGCCAGTGCGAAGGCGCCACCGGTGGCGTCCTGCTCGACGGCGGCGATCGCGGGGACGCCGCGGCCCTCCTCGTACTGGCGGCGGACGAGGTGACCCGGGCCCTTCGGGGCGACCAGGGCGACGTCGACACCGGCCGGGGCCTTGATGAAGCCGAAGCGGACGTTGAAGCCGTGCGCGAAGAACAGCGCGTCGCCGTCGTTCAGGTTCGGGGCGATCGACTCCTCGTAGACCTGGGCCTGGATCGGGTCCGGGATCAGGATCATGATGACGTCGGCCTCGGCGGCGGCCTCGGCGGGCGTCACCACGCGCAGGCCCTGCTCCTCGGCCTTGGCCTTGGACTTGGAGCCCTCGTGCAGACCGACGCGGACGTCGACACCCGAGTCACGGAGCGACAGCGCGTGGGCGTGGCCCTGGCTGCCGTAACCGATGACCGCGACCTTGCGGCCCTGGATGATGGACAGGTCGGCGTCGGCGTCGTAGAACAGCTCGGCCACTTTGGGTTCTCTCCTTGGGTGCAGGTGTTGCGTCCCACCGTATGACGGCGGGCGGAAGTGAAGTTTCGGGGTCTCGGCATACGGGCGGCCGGTGATCGGCGACCGCCCGTACCCATCCTTACGCCGACCGGTCCAGAGCGCGCAGCGAACGGTCCGTGATCGAACGGGCGCCGCGTCCGATCGCGATCGTGCCGGACTGGACCAGCTCCTTGATGCCGTACGGTTCCAGCATCTTGAGCATGGCCGACAGCTTGTCGTTGCTGCCGGTGGCCTCGATGGTCACGGCCTCCGGGGAGACGTCCACGGTCTTGGCGCGGAACAGCTGGACGATCTCGACGATCTGGGAGCGCGTCTCGTTGTCGGCGCGCACCTTCACCAGAACGAGTTCACGGTGGACGGCCTGCGCCGGCTCCAGCTCGACGATCTTCAGCACCTCGACGAGCTTGTTGAGCTGCTTGGTGACCTGCTCCAGCGGCAGGGCGTCGACACTCACCACGATCGTGATCCGGGAGATGTCGGCGTGCTCGGTGACCCCGACGGCGAGCGAGTCGATGTTGAAGCCCCGGCGGGAGAACAGGGCGGCGATCCGGGCCAGGATGCCCGGCTTGTTCTCCACCAGGACGGAGAGCGTGTGCTTGGACATGTCTCTTGGTCTCTCTCGCTCAGTCGTCTTCGTTGTCGCCGAAGTCGGGGCGGACGTCCCGGGCGGCCATGATCTCGTCGTTGGAGGTGCCGGCGGCGACCATCGGCCACACCATCGCGTCCTCGTGGACGATGAAGTCCACGACGACCGGGCGGTCGTTGATCGAGTTCGCCTCCTCGATGACCCGGTCGAGGTCGTCCACGGACTCGCAGCGGATCGCGTGGCAGCCCATGGCCTCCGACAGCTTCACGAAGTCGGGGACGCGGGTGCCGCGGGCCTCGGGATTGACGTCGTTCGGGCCGCTGTGCAGCACGGTGTTGGAGTAGCGCTGGTTGTAGAACAGCGTCTGCCACTGGCGGACCATGCCCAGGGCGCCGTTGTTGATGACCGCGACCTTGATCGGGATGCCGTTCAGGGCGCAGGTGGTGAGCTCCTGATTGGTCATCTGGAAGCAGCCGTCGCCGTCGACCGCCCAGACGGCCCGGTCCGGCATGCCCGCCTTGGCGCCCATCGCGGCCGGGACCGCGTAGCCCATCGTGCCCGCGCCGCCGGAGTTCAGCCAGGTGGCGGGCTTCTCGTACTGGATGAAGTGGGCGGCCCACATCTGGTGCTGGCCGACGCCCGCCGCGAAGATCGTGCCCTCGGGGGCGAGCCGGCCGATCCGCTCGATGACCTGCTGCGGGGAGAGCGAACCGTCGGCGGGCAGGTCGTAGCCCAGCGGGTAGGTGTCGCGCCAGCGGTTCAGGTCCTTCCACCAGGCGCTGTAGTCGCCCGCGCCGCCCTCGCTGTGCTCCTTCTGCACGGCCTGGATCAGGTCGGCGATGACCTCGCGGGCGTCCCCGACGATCGGCACGTCGGCGGCACGGTTCTTGCCGATCTCCGCCGGGTCGATGTCGGCGTGCACGATCTTGGCGTACGGCGCGAAGCTGTCCAGCTTGCCGGTGACGCGGTCGTCGAAGCGCGCGCCGAGGGCGATGATCAGGTCGGCCTTCTGGAGACCGGTGACGGCGGCCACCGAGCCGTGCATGCCCGGCATGCCCAGGTGCTGCGGGTGGCTGTCGGGGAACGCGCCCAGCGCCATCAGCGTGGTGGTGACGGGCGCGCCGGTCAGCTCGGCGAGGACCTTCAGCTCGGCGGTGGCGCCGGCCTTGAGGACACCGCCGCCGACGTACAGGATCGGGCGCTTGGCGGCCGTGATCAGCTTGGCGGCCTCACGGATCTGCTTGGCGTGCGGCTTGGTCACCGGGCGGTAGCCGGGCAGGTCCATGGTGGGCGGCCAGGAGAAGGTGGTCTTCGCCTGGAGGGCGTCCTTGGCGATGTCGACCAGGACCGGACCCGGGCGGCCGGTGGAGGCGATGTGGAACGCCTGCGCGATGACCCGCGGGATGTCCTCGGCCTTGGTGACCAGGAAGTTGTGCTTGGTGATCGGCATGGTGATGCCGACGATGTCCGCCTCCTGGAAGGCGTCCGTGCCGATCGCCTTCGACGCGACCTGCCCGGTGATCGCCACGAGGGGCACCGAGTCCATGTGCGCGTCGGCGATGGGCGTGACCAGGTTGGTCGCACCGGGGCCGGAGGTGGCCATGCAGACGCCGACCTTGCCGGTGGCCTGCGCGTAGCCGGTGGCCGCGTGGCCGGCGCCCTGCTCGTGCCGGACCAGGACGTGACGGACCCGCTTGGAGTCCATCATCGGGTCGTAGGCGGGAAGGATCGCACCGCCGGGAATGCCGAATACCGTCTCGGCGCCGACCTCCTCGAGGGAGCGGATGAGGGACTGCGCGCCCGTGACGTGCTCGACGGGGGCGGAGTGCTGTCCTCCGGATCGGGGCCGCGGCTGCGGATGAGCCCCGGTGGCCTGCTCGGTCATCGGCATTCTCTTCTCGATGCTGAGGGTGGTACTGAGGGTGGGCAACAAAAAACCCCTCGTGCCATAAGGCAAGCGAGGGGAGCGCGCCGGGTGTGGGTCGCTGGGAGTTCCGGGTCGGTCCGGACGTCACCAGCTTCAGCCGACGCGCTTTCCAAGTACGAGAATTCGGGTGCGCATGGCATTGACCCTCCCCCTGGCGCGCACCGACTGTCAAGTGGGTGGGACAGGCGTCTCATTATGTGAGCGAAGGGCACTTCCGCTCCCCAGGACGGCGGCTACACCACTGGTGTACACCCCCGCACCTCCGCCCGCGAACGCGGGTTCCGCGGGCCCGTACGGCACCGGGTAGCGGCCGGCGGCGAGCGCCCGGCGCAGCCGGTACTCGTCGAGCGGGGCGGAGAACGCCATGCCCTGGCCATGGGTGCATCCCATGGCGCGCAGCGCGACGACCTGTTCCGGCAGATCCACCCCGTCGGCCACGGACTGGAGCCCGAGGTCGCAGGCGATCCGCAGCAGCCCGCTGGTGATCTTGTGCAGCCGGGCGGACTCGACGACGCCCTCGACCAGCCCCCGGTCGAGCTTGAGGACGTCGACGGGGAGCCTGCGCAGCGCTGTGAGCGCGCCGTAGCCGCCGCCGAAGCCGTCGAGGGCGATCCGGACGCCGTGCCGGCGCAGGGCGCCCAGACGGCGCTCCAGGTCGTCCAGCGGCACCTTGGGGTCGAGGTCCGACAGTTCGATCACCAGCGCCCCGGACGGCAGGCCGTGCCGGGTCAGCAGCGCCTCCACCGAACCGGGCGGCATCGACCGGTCCACCAGCCGCCGGGCGCTCATCCGCACGCCCACCGGTACGGTCAGGCCGCTCGCCAACCGGTCGGCGGCCTGCGCGACCGCCTCCTCCAGCACCCAGCGGCCCAGCTCGGCCGTCCGGTCGCCGTCCTCCGCCACCCGCAGGAACTCGGCGGGGGTGAACAGCACCCCCTGCGAGGAGCGCCATCGCGCGTGCGCGGCGACCGACGAGATCCGGCCGTCCTCCAGCCGCACCACGGGCTGGTGCAGCAGCGCGAACTCGCCGTCGTGCAGTGCGGCCCGCAGCCGCGTGGCCAGCTCCGCCTTGCGGACGACGTCCTGCTGCATCTGCGGCTTGTACAGCTCGACCCGGCCCTTGCCGCTCGCCTTGGCGCGGTACATCGCGAGGTCGGCGTTGCGCAGCAGCTCACCGGCGCCCAGGCCCGGTTCGGCGAAGGCGACACCGATGGACGCGGCGACCCTGACGTCGTTGCCATCGATCAGGTAGGGCTGCGAGAGGGTGAGCCTGAGGCGGTCGGCGAGCTCCAGGATGTGCCCCTCGCGGGCGGCGCGGTCACGTGTGGTGTCCCCGACGATCAGGGCCGCGAACTCGTCGCCGCCCAGCCGGGACGCGGTGTCGCCCTTGCGGACCGCCTCCTGGAGCCGGCGGGCGGCCTGGACGAGCAGTTCGTCGCCCGCCTGGTGCCCGATGGTGTCGTTGACCGCCTTGAAGCCGTCGAGGTCGATGAAGAGGACGGCGGTGTTGCGCAGCGCGGCGCCCCGGTCGGAGCTGCGCCGGCCGGACAGGGCCTGCTGGACGCGCCGGGTGAACAGGGCGCGGTTGGGCAGGTCGGTGAGCGGGTCGTGCTCGGCGTTGTGCTGGAGCTGCGCCTGTAGACGCACCCGTTCGGTCACGTCCCGGCTGTTGAAGATCAGGCCGCCGTGGTGGCGGTTGACGGTGGACTCGACGTTCAGCCAGCTTCCCCCGTCGCCGGAGCGGAAGCGGCACTCGATCCGGGTCGTGGGTTCGTCCTGGGGGCTGGCGGCGAGGAAGCGGCGCACCTCGTGCACCACGCAGCCCAGGTCCTCCGGGTGGATGAGATCGGCCAGTTCGGTGCCCACCAGCGCCTCGGCGGGCCGCCCGTAGACACCGGCGGCGGCCGGGGAGACGTAGCGCAGGATGCCGCTGGGGGCGGCGATCATGATGACGTCGCTGGAGCCCTGCACCAGGGAGCGGAAGTGGTTCTCCTTCTGGGCCAGCTCCTGGGTGAGGGTGATGTTGTCGAGCAGCATGATGCCCTGGCGCACCACGAGGGCGAGGACGACCGCGCCGCCGGTCAGCAGCACCACGCGGTCGACGCTGCGGCCGTTGAGGACGTTGTAGAGGATCCCCAGGGTGCAGACGGCGGCGGCGAGGTACGGGGTGAGGGCGGCCAGCGAGCCGGTGATGGGCCGGGTGACCGGATACCGGCCGTGGTCGCCGCCCTGCGCGGGGGCGTGGTGGTGCTGGTGGCCGCCGGGGCGGGCTCCCGGCAGGTGCTCGTGCACCACGCGCGTGTGCCCCTCGTCCCCGGCCGGCCCCTGCCGTCGGGAGGCGGCCCAGGGCGCGTACGCCAGGAGCAGCGAGCCCGCGAACCAGCCCGCGTCCAGGAGCTGGCCGGAGCGGTAGCTGTGGTGCATCAGGGGCGAGGTGAACAGGGCGTCGCACATCACGGTCAGGGCGAGCGCGCCGACGGCCGTGTTCACCGCCGTGCGGTTCACCGCAGAGCGCCGGAAGTGCAGCACCAGCACCATGCTCACCAGGGCGATGTCGAGCAGCGGGTACGCCAGTGACAGCGCGGCGTGCGCGACGCTCGGGCCGTCGAACTTCGCGGCCTGCGCGAGGGCGAGGCTCCAGGAGAGGGTGAGCAGCGAGCCGGCGATCAGCCAGGCGTCGAGTCCCAGACAGACCCAGCCCGCCTTGGTGACCGGCCGGGCGGCCAGGACCAGCAGCCCGACGATGGCGGGGGGCGCGAAGCACAGGAAGAACAGGTCGGCGTAGCTGGGGCTGGGCACGGGCCGGTCCAGGACGACCTCGTACCACCCCCAGACCAGATTGCCCAGGGCGGCCATCGCCGAGGAGAGCGAGAACAGCAGCCAGGCGGGTCGAAAGCGGACACGGCGGGTGCGCGCGTAGAGGAAGCAGGAGACGGCGGCGGTGCCCGCCGCGGCGGTCAGTCCGAAGTCCCCCATGATCAGGGCGACTTGGTCGGAGCCCCAGCCGAGCGCGGAACCGACGGCGTATCCCGCGCACAACAGGGCCAGCACCAACTGGTGGACCATGTTCCGCCCGCCGGCGGTGGACGGGGGCCCGGTGGGCGGCGCCTTCACCGGGGCCGCTTTGCGCAGCGCTCCCTCGACTCCGTCGAGGAGGGAGGTGGAGGAGGTCGTCGGCGAACTCACCGGGTCCTCCCGGTCCGCGCCGCCCCCGGGTCCCTCGGGTCCCGGTGCGCTGGATGCGCCTGCCTCCTGCGGCCGTTGCCGGGCCTGGGGTGGGGAGGGCAGTGGTGAGTGTCGTGATCGCTTCTGCGCGTGACCGTGCGCCAGGGCCGCCGCCGGCGGTTCCGCCGCGTCGGATCGTTCGTCCATAGGCCGTGCATCGCCCGTCGCCCCCCTCACAAGTCTGAAATGTCCGTCCCCGGCGCCGAAAGGTCGCGGCGCAGCCCCTGTCGGGACGATACACCAGTCTCGTCACTCAGGGACATAGGTTCTCTACTCTCCGTGACGATCATCGGCCTGCGGGTACGGACCGCTTCCACAGAACTGCGGAGGGTGCCGGAACCGGACTACGCGCCTGCCACCCCCGTCGTAAGGATCACGTGGCGCAGCGGCTCCTGGTTCACATAACGGCCGAGCTGGTCCACCAGCAGCCGCTTGGCGCGCGGCAGGAAGGCGGAGGTGGGGCCGCCGACGTGCGGGCTGATCAGCACGCCGGGCGCGTGCCACAACGGGTGTCCCTGGGGCAGGGGTTCGGGATCGGTGACGTCCAGGGCGGCGGTCAGCCGGCCCGTCTCCAGTTCGGCGAGCAGGGCCTTGGTGTCGACGACCGGGCCGCGGGCCACGTTGACCAGCAGGGCGCCGTCCTTCATCCGGGCCAGGAAGGCGCCGTCGACCAGGCCGCGGGTGGTCTCGTCGAGGGGCGTGGAGAGAACGACCACGTCCGCCTCGGGGAGCAGGGCGGGCAGTTCGGTGAAGGGATGCACAAGACCGCGCGCCGTCGTGCGCTGGGAGCGCGCGACGCGCGCCACCCGCGCCACCTCGAACGGCACGAGCCGGTCCTCGATCGCGGCACCGATGGCGCCGTAACCGACGATCAGGACGTTCTTGTCGGCGAGCGCCGGATGGAACCCGCTCCGCCACTGCTCCCGGTCCTGCGCGCGCACGAACCCGGGGATGCCGCGCAGGGCGGCGAGCGTCAGGGCGAGCGCCAGTTCGGCGGTGCTCGCCTCGTGCACACCGCGCGCGTTGCAGAGCCGGACGCCGGGCGCGAGGTCCGACAGCCGTGCCGTGATGTCGTCGACGCCCGCGGTGAGGGTCTGCACGACCCGCAGGTTCCGCATCTCCCGCAGCGGCCGGACCCTGACCTGCTGCCGCTTCATGTAGGGCACGACGTACACGGCGCACCGCGCCGGGTCCCCGGGGTACGCCTGATCGCCCCCCTCGCCCCCGTCCCAGAACAGGTAGTCGAGCCCCTCCGGAAGCCCGTCGATCTCGTCGGGCGGGATGGGCAGCCATACGTCACGGGGCGCGTCGATGCTCATGTCAGGAGGCTATGTCAGGCACCCGTGTGCACAGAGGTTAGGTTGGGGGTCGGGAAAGGGAGGGTCACGAGCAGGTGGAGCGCAGGACGATCGGCGCGGGGGCGCTTGCGACGGGGGCCGTCGGACTCGGGTGCATGCCGATGAGCTGGGGCTACAGCGGGTCCCGGCAGCGGGGCGACGAGTCGCTCAGGGCGGTGCACCGGGCGCTGGACCTGGGCTCGACCCTCCTGGACACGGCCGACATGTACGGCCCGTTCACCAACGAGCTCCTGGTGGGGCGGGTGTTGAAGGAGCGGCGGGCGGAAGCCTTCGTGTCGACGAAGGTCGGACTGCTGGTGGGCGAGCAGCACATCGTCGCCAACGGCCGCCCCGGGTATGTGAGACGGGCCTGCGACGCGTCGCTGCGCCGGCTCCAGACGGACGTCATCGACCTCTACCAGCTGCACCGCGCCGACCCCGAGGTCCCGGTCGAGGAGACCTGGGGCGCGATGGCGGACCTCGTCCGGGCGGGCAAGGTACGGGCGTTGGGGCTGTGCGCGGTGGGCGCGCGGGGCGGCCGGCGTTCCCGCGGGCGGCTGTACGACGCGACGATCCGGCAGCTGCGACGGGTGCAGCAGGTGTTCCCGGTGAGCGCGGTGGAGGCGGAACTGTCGGTGTGGTCGCCGGAGGCGCTGGACGACCTGCTGCCGTGGTGCGCGGCGCGGGACATCGGCTTCCTGGCGGCGATGCCGCTCGGCAACGGCTTCCTCACCGGCACCCTGACCCCCGGGGAGGGCTTCGAACCGGACGACATGCGGGCCCGGCACCCTCGTTTCACCGCGGAGATGATGGCCGCGAACCAGCCGATCGTGGCCGGTCTGCGCAGGGTGGCGGCCCGGCACGGGGACGGTGTGACGGCCGCGCAGGTGGCGCTGGCCTGGGTGCTGGCGCAGGGGCGGCACGTGGTCCCGGTGCCGGGCGCCAAGCAGGAGCGGTGGGTGGCGGAGAACGCGGGGGCGGCCGGGACGCGGCTGACCGAGCGGGATCTCGCCGAGGTGGCGGAGCTGCCGTCCGCCCGGGGATCGTGGGAGTGAGTCGCGCTTTCGGGTCGGGTCGGGGCCGATCGGGAACCAGTGGGGTGGCTCCGGCGTAGGACAGGGGGAAGCCGCTTCGGGAATCGCCGTGTCGAAGGGAGCGCGATCGTGCGACGTCGTGCAGTACCGGCCGCGCTGGCCGCGAGTGCCCTGCTGTTCACCGCGGGCTGTTCCTCGGACGACGGGGGGTCGTCGGGGGGCGCGAGTGCCTCGCCGGGCCGTTCGGCCGCGCGGGGCTCGTCCTCGCCGGCCGCCGAGGAGACCCCGCCCGCGAAGGGCACGGTCGAGGTGGTGCGTACGGTCGCCGAGGGCCTGGACAGCCCGTGGGGCGTGGTGCAGCTCCCCGAGGGCGGCCTGCTGGTCGCCTCCCGCGACGAGGGCACGATCACCCTGGTCGACGAGGACTCGGGCGACCTGACCGGGCTGGGCGAGGTACCCGGCGTCTCGGCGGCCGGTGAGGGCGGCCTGCTCGGCCTCGCCCTCTCCCCGGACTACGCCTCGGACCGCATGGTCTACGCGTACTTCACCTCGGCCTCGGACAACCGGATCGTCCGCATGATCTACGACCCGAAGCGCTCCCCCGGCGACCAGTTGGGCGCCCCTGACACCCTCTTCAAGGGCATCCCGAAGGGCATGATCCACAACGGCGGCCGGATCGCCTTCGGACCCGACGGGATGCTGTACGCGGGCACGGGCGAGAGCGGCGACCGCGGCCTGTCCCAGGACAAGGGGTCCCTGGGCGGCAAGATCCTGCGGCTGACCCCGGAGGGCGAACCGGCGCCGGGCAACCCGTTCCCGGACTCGCCGGTGTACTCGTACGGCCACCGCAATGTGCAGGGTCTGGCCTGGGATGCCAAGCAGCGGCTGTTCGCGGCGGAGTTCGGCCAGAACACCTGGGACGAGCTGAACGCGATCGAGCCCGGCGCGAACTACGGCTGGCCGCAGGCCGAGGGCGAGTCCGACGACACGCGGTACGAGAACCCGATAGCCCAGTGGCACACCGACGAGGCCTCCCCCAGCGGGATCGCCTACGCCGAGGGCTCGGTCTGGATGGCGGGCCTGCGCGGTCAGCGCCTGTGGCGCATCCCGCTCACGGGCACGGAGGCCTCGGCGGACCCGCAGTCCTTCCTGGACGAGAAGTACGGCCGGCTGCGCACGGTGGTCGCGGCGGGCGGCGACAGGCTCTGGGTCACCACCAGCAACACGGACGGCCGTGGCGCCCCCAAGGAGGGCGACGACCGGATCCTGGAGCTGAAGGTGAGCTGACCGGCGTCCCCGGCGTCACCCGTCCCTCGCGTGCCCCCGTACGGGCGTCGGGCCCGCCTCAGGCCAGTACCCGCTCGTCCGTCTCCGGCGGGAACAGCCCCAGCCGGTGGGCCACCGCGGCCGCCTCGCCGCGGCCCGACACCCCCAGCTTGGCCAGGATGTTGGAGACGTGCACACTCGCCGTCTTGGGAGAGATGAAGAGCCGCTCGGCGATCTGGCGGTTGGTGCGGCCGGCGGCGACCAGCCGCAGCACGTCCCGTTCCCGGGTGGTGAGCCCGAGCGCCTCGGCCGGATCGGCGGACCGCTGGCGTACGACGGGGGCCAGGGCCAGCCGGGCGCGCTGGGCCAGGAGCGCCACCTCGTCGGCGAGGGGCCGGGCACCGAGATGCGCGGCGACGGCGTGCGCGAGGCGCAGCAGTTCGGCGGCGCGGTCGCGTTCGTCGTCCCCGCCGTGGGTGAGCAGGGCCTCGGCCAGGCGGTACCGGGTGCGGGCCAGATCGTAGGGGCGCTCCAGGCGCTCGAAGGCGGCGACCGCCTCGGACCACTCCCCCGGGTCGGTGCGGCCCTCGGCCCGCCGTAGTTCGGCGCGCAGCCAGTGGTCGTGGGCCTGCCAGACCGGGGCGACGGTGACGAGCCGCTTGGCGGCGTCGCGGACCCGGGGCAGGAGGTCCTCGGTGGTCACGGCGGTCGCCGCGGTGAGCAGGGGCCAGGCGTAGCGCTGGGCGGCGGGCGGGAAGCCGGCGTCCAGGGCGCGTTCGAGGTGGGCGCGGGCGTCGTCGAGGCGGCCCTCGGCCACCGCCAGGGCGATGGCGTGCCGGGCCAGCGGCAGGTGGTGCTGGGCGGCGCGCTCGTGGGAACCGAAGCAGTCCTGGGCGACGGCCAGTTGGGCATGGGCCTCGGCCAGATCACCGCGGGCCACGGCGAGTTCCGTGCGCAGGGTGGCGTGCACGCCCATGGCCCCGACGCCGAGCCCGACCCGCCCGGGGTCCACGAGGGCCCGGTCCGACTCGTCCCAGCGGCCCACGGCGAACAGGGACTCCGCGAGGTTGCCCCACATCCAGGCCTCGCTGTCGGGCCGTCCGTGGCGCCGGGCGAAGGCGATCCCCTCTTCGAGGACCGGCACCGCCTCCCGGGAGCGGCCGACCGCCTCCAGTTCGGAGGGGAGGTTCACATAGGTGTTCACCGCGACGGAGGGGATGTCCTCGGCCAGCGCCCGGTCCTTGACCTCGTGCAGCTCCGCGAGCCCGGCCTCGATGTCGCCGGAGTCGACCATGAGGACCCCGAGGATCTGGCGGGCGTTGAGTTCGGTCTCGCGGGCGCCGACCATCCGGGCGTAGGCGACCGCACGCTCGGCGGCCTGGAGGACGTCGGGGCCCGGGGCGTGGACCATGCACCAGTTGGCGGCGTGGGTGAGGACCTCGGCGTGCACCTCGCTGGGCGGCAGCCCCCGCACCAGCTCCTGCGCCCGGGCCAGTTCCTCCTGCCCGCTCCCGCGGCCCAGGGCGCGCACGAGCCGGGAGCGCTGCACCCAGAACCAGGCGGAGCGCACCGGGTCGTCCTCGTCCTGCAGCAGCCGCAGCGCGCGTTTGATGGTCTTCAGGGCGCGTTCGCGCTCCCCGCAGAAGCGGCCCGCGACGGCGGCCTCGGCCATCAGGTCGAGATAGCGCAGCGGGGTGGCGGCGGCATCGGAGCCGTCGGAGGTCCCCCCACGGGGTTCGGACGGTGGGGGCGGGTACGCCTCGGTGTAGTCGACGGGGCGCAGCCGGGACCGCACCTCCTCGGGTGTGATGTCCCACAGCTCCATCGCCCGTTCCAGGAAGCGCAGTTGCTCGCTGTAGGCACGGCGGGCGCGCGCCACCACGGAGGCGTCCAGCACGGCGGGCAGCGCCTTGGCCGGTTCGTGGGCGTCGTACCAGTAGCCGGCCAGCCGCATGACGCGCTCGTCGGCGGGGACGAGCGTCGGGCCGGCCTCCAGGGCCTCGGCGTAGCGGCGGTTGAGGCGGGAGCGCTCGCCGGGCAGCAGATCGTCGCTGACGGCCTCGCGGACCAGCGAGTGGCGGAAGCGGTAGCCGTCGCCGTCGGGGGTGGCGAGCAGCAGGTGGGCGTTCACGGCGGCCCGCAGCGCCTCGATCAGATCGTCCTCGGCGAGCCCGGCGACGGCGGCCAGCAGCCGGTACTCGACGGTGGAGCCGCCCTCGGCGACGATCCGGGCCACCTGCTGCGCGCCCTCGGGCAGCGCCTCCACCCGCACCAGCAGCAGGTCGCGCAGCGAGTCGGTGAGACCGGTGCGGCAGCCCTCGTGGGCGGCGACGGCGAGTTCCTCGACGAAGAAGGCGTTGCCGTCGGAGCGCCGGAAGATGTCGTCGACCTGGGCGGGGTCGGGTTCGCGGGCGAGGATGCCGGCGATCTGGCGGCCGACCTCCTCGCGGGTGAGGCGGGCGAGTTCGAGGCGCCGTACGGTGCGCAGCCGGTCGAGTTCGGCGAGCAGGGGGCGCAGCGGGTGACGGCGGTGGATGTCGTCGGCGCGGAAGGTGGCGAGGACGACGAGCCGGCCGGTGCGCAGGGTGCGCAGCAGGTAGGAGAGCAGGTGGCGGGTGGAGGCGTCGGCCCAGTGCAGGTCCTCCAGGGCGACGACGACCGTGCGGTCGGCGGCGACGCGTTCCAGGAGGCGGGCGGTGAGTTCGAAGAGGCGGGCCATGCCCTCCTCGTCGTGGCGGCCGGCCCCGGGTTCGCCCACCTCGGGCAGCAGTCGCGCGAGTTCCTCCTCCTGCCCGGCCGCGGCGGCGGCCAGTGCGTCGGGCAGGGCGCGGTGCAGGGTGCGCAGGGCGGTGGAGAACGGGGCGAAGGGCAGTCCGTCGGCGCCGATCTCGACACAGCCGCCCAGCGCGACGACGGCGCCCCGGCGGCATGCCGCGGCGGCGAACTCCTCGACGAGCCGGGTCTTGCCGACGCCGGCCTCACCGCCGATGAGCAGCGCCTGCGGCTCTCCCGCGGTGGCGCGGGAGAGCGCGTCGTTCAGGATGTCCAACTCGTCGCCGCGGCCGACGAAGACGGGGCTGACGGACCTGGTCTCCACGGGGCCGAGCATCGCACGCGGGGGCGGGACGGGCCCACCCGTTATCGCCGGGCCGTGCGCGGCCGGTGGCCGGCCGGCGGCCGGCGGCGCGGTCGTGGGAGGGCGGCCGACCCCCGTGCGGCCGCCCTCGCGCACCCCGGTGTTCACGCGGTCCGGGGGAACCGGAGCCGGCGGGGGCGCCGGGTATGCGGTTCGCTCTCGGCGCTCTCCCGGGTGCCGTCACCCGCGTTCTCGCGGAGCGCGGTGCGCTCGGTGGCCTCGCGGCGGGCGGCGCGGCGGCCGCGGACGGCCTCGCGGGCCAGCCGCTCGTGCTCGGCCCGGCGGAGCAGTTCGGCGGAACGGGCCTGGTGAAGCTCGTACTCGTACATGGTGGTGATCCCCTGAAGGTCGGTGGTGATGTCGTCGCTCGCTGCGATGACTCCACTTTCGTCCGCCAGGGGGGTCCGCCACATCGGGAGAGTTCCGCATCTTCGGCGGCGGGCGGGGCCTTAGACGCGCCAAAGGGGCCTCAGGTCGGCCGTAAGGTTCCTTACGGCCGGCCTAAGACCCCTCGTGACCTGCGGTGACTCAGCTCGCGGACGGCAGGCCGAGCAGTGCGTCGGTGTACTTGAGGACGGCCAGGAGCAGGCCGATGATCCCGAGGGCGACACCCGCCCAGGAGACGGACTTGATCCAGGGGGCCTGCGGCCGGGCCGGGTTGCCGAAGGCGGGGCGGGCCAGCACGACGACGCCGGTGACCAGCGCGGCCAGCGCGAACAGGCCGGCCCACAGCGCGGTGGTCTGCCAGGCGTCGCCGTAGACCGCCTGGATCTGGTTCGCGACGCTCGCGGACGAGGAGGTCTCCAGCTGGCCGACGAGGGTCTGGCGGGCGCCCGCGATCGTGCCGATCCAGCTGCCGGTGAGCGACAGGAAGCCGAGGGCGGCGGAGACGACGGCGGCCGCGCCCTGGCCGACGCCGGTGGGGCCGTCGGCCGGCGCGGCGACGAGTTCGTCGGCGTCCTCGGAGGCCTCGGCGTCGCCGGCCGGCGTCAGCTCGTCCTGCGGGTCGGTCTTGGTGATGTCCACCGTTTTCTCGTCGCCCTGGGCGTCGATGGTGTCGGTGGCCTCGGTGCCGGGCTCGGCGCCGGCCTCGTCAACAGTCTTGGTTCCCATACCTCGCACCGTACGGACGCTCTCTGAGAGGTCCCTTAATGATCGTTGTGAGCGGCGGCCGCGCGGGCGGCACGCCACTCCTGGGCCAGCACGGACCACACCTCGAGGTCGTGCCGCACCCCACGATAGGGGTAGGCCTCGCGGCGCACACCGTCGCGGGTGAACCCCAGTCGCCGGGCGACGTTCAGGCTGTTGGTGTTGCCCGCCGAGGCGACCCACTCCAGGCGGTGCATGCCGCGCTGTTCGACGGCGAAGTCGATCAGCACCCGCATGGCCCGGGTGACCAGGCCACGGCCGGTGCCGGCGGGCTCCAGCCAGCAGCCGACCTCGCAGTTGGCCTGCTCGGCGTCGAAGTTCAGGAAGAGCACCCCGCCGACCAGCCGGCCGTCCTGCCAGATGCCGTGCAGCGAGCCGGTGTCGGCGGCGCGCATGTCGGCGTACCGCTGGAGGACCTCGCGGGAGCCGGTCACGTCGACGGCCTTCGAGGCGAACGGGATGAACTCGTTGATGAACGCGCGGCCGCGCTCCAGGTGGGCGAGGAACTCCTCGGCGTTCCACGGCTCCAGGGGCCGCAGCTCGGCTCCGTCGTCACCCAGCGATATCGCGTACATCCGGTGCTCGCTCCTTCTCCAGCGCCTCCACTACCTCGGTGAGCCTCTCATGGGCGGCGCGGCACTCGGGCGGTTCGATGCTGATCCGGGGCAGGCGCCGGTCGAGCCAGCGGGGCAGCCACCAGTTGGCGCCGCCCAGCAGGTGCATCAGCGCGGGCACCAGCAGGGTGCGCAGGACGAAGGCGTCCAGGGCGACGGCGGCGGCGAGCGCGATGCCGAACATGGCGATCACCCGGTCGCCGCTGAGGACGAAGGCGAGGAAGACCGAGATCATGATGACCGCGGCGGAGTTGATCACCCGGCTGGTCTCGGCGAGCCCGACGCGGACGGCCCGCCGGTTGTCGCCGGTCTCCAGCCACTCCTCGTACATCCGGCTGACCAGGAAGACCTGGTAGTCCATGGAGAGGCCGAAGAGGACCGACACCATGATCACGGGGAGGAAGGGTTCGATCGGCCCGGCCCGGCCGAGCCCCAGCAGCTCGCTGCCCCAGCCCCATTGGAAGATCGCGACGACGACGCCGAAGGCGGCGGCCACGGCGGCCACGTTCATCGCGGCGGCCTTGAGCGGGATGCCCACGGACCGGAAGGCGAGCAGGAGCAGCAGACAGCCCAGGCCGATGACGACGCCGACGAAGAGGGGCAGTTTGCCGACGATGACCTCGGCGAAGTCGTCGTAGCCCGCCGTCACCCCGCCGACCTGGATGTCGAGGGAGGTACCGGTCTCGGCCCGGGGCAGCACCTGCTCGCGCAGCCGGTCCACGAGTTCGCTGGTGTGCCGGTCCTGCGGGGCGGACTCCGGTACGACGGTGAGGTACGCGGTGTGCCCGGCGGAGTCGAAGGTCACCGGGGTCACGGAGGCCACGCCCTCGGTGGTGCGCAGGGTGGCGTCGAGGTTGTCGAGGGCGAGCCGGTCCTCGGCGCCGTCGACGTGCGTCACCAGGGTCAGCGGGCCGTTGACGCCCGGGCCGAAGCCTTCGGCGAGGAGGTCGTAGGCCTGGCGGGTGGTGGCCGTCTGCGGGTCGTTGCCCTGGTCGGAGGTGCCCAGGCGGAGCGAGAACGTCGGCAGGGCGAGGACGGCGATCACCACGAGGGCGAGGGTGCCGAGCAGCTTGGGGTGGCGTTCCACGAACGCCGACCAGCGGGCGGCGAGGCCGGTCGGCAGTTCCGGCTGGGGCCCGTGCTCGGCGAGCCGGCGCCGTTCGCGGCGGTTGAGGGCGCGCGGTCCGATGAAGGACAGCAGGGCGGGCAGCAGGGTCACGGAGGCGGCGACGGTGAGGACGACGGTGAGGGACGCGGCTATCGCGACGCCGTTGAGGAAGTTCAGGCGCAGGATCAGCATCCCGAGCAGGGCTATGCAGACCGTGGCGCCCGCGAAGACCACCGCGCGTCCGGTGGTCGCCACGGCGTCGGTGGCGGCCTCGGTGACCGTGAGCCCGCGTTTCAGTCCGCGCCGGTGCCGGGTGACGATGAACAGCGCGTAGTCGATGCCGACGCCGAGCCCGACGAGCATGCCGAGCATGGGCGCGAAGTCGGCGACCGTCATGGCGTGCCCGAGGAGCGAGATCCCCGCGTAGGCGGTGCCGACGCTCACCAGGGCGGTGGCGATGGGCAGGATCGAGGCGGCGAGCGAACCGAAGGCGAGGAAGAGCACGACCGCGGCGACGACCACGCCGACGATCTCGGCGAGATGTCCGCCGGAGGGTTCGGTGAGGGCGATCGCGCTGCCGCCGAGCTCCACCTCCAGTCCGTCGGACTCGGCGCCCTTGGCGACGTCGACCACGGCCCGGGCCTCACCCCGGTCGATGTCCTCGGCGCGGTCCTCGAAGGTCACGGTGGCGTAGGCGGTGTGTCCGTCGTCGCTGATCTGCGCGGCGCCCTGGTCGTCGTAGGGGCCGGCCACGGAGGCCACACCGGGCAGGTCGCCGATCCGTTCCAGGGCGCGGGTCATGGTCTGTTCGACGTCGGCGGCGCGGACGGTGGCGGAGGTGGTGTGCCAGACGACGGTGTCGCTGTCGCCGCCGAGCCCGGGGAAGCCCTCGGTGAGGAGCTGGGTGGCCCGGCCGGACTCGGTGCCGGGGACGTCGTAGTCGTTGGAGTACGCGGTGCCGGTGGCGACGGCTGCGGTGGCGGTGCCCACGAGGGCGAGGAGCCAGAGCAGCACCGCGAACAGGCGGTTGCGTACACACCATCGTGCAAGAGCTGCCACTGACGTGCTCCCGGGGGGACGAATTGTGGATCTTTGACCGGGAACAGTCGTGTCTGAACTGAAAAGCCCGCAAAGAACTTATGAGCAATGCGAGGCCACTCTTACAGGCGAGTGAGATCGTTTGAGGCGTTCGTGTGCCTTTTCACATGATTGGGAGGCAGATCACAGGACAATAACGACCGCCGTGTCAGGGCACGTCAGTCGGCCTGGTCGCCGAACGCCATCACCATCACCCCGGCGATGAGCAGCCACAGGGCGCGCCGGGTACGGCCCCGGGAGCCGAGGAACGCGGCGAGGGCGCAGACGACCGCGCCGAGGGCGTAGGCCACCGGGACGAGGACCGGCGCGGAGCCGGTGAGGCGCAGCAGGGAGGCCGCGAGACCGGCGAGGGTGAGCAGGGCGCCGGTGCCGGTCGCCGTCCAGCGGGCTCGGCGGGCGTCGTCGGGGCCGTACTCCTCGTCCTCGTCGTCTATGTCGTCCTGGGCGTCTGAGTCGGTTCGTGCACTCATGGCGGGCGAGCGTAGCGCCTTCGGCTTTGAGACCGAGAGGGGGTGCGCCGGTATCGGGCGCACCCCCTCCTGTCGGTCCTGCCGAGGTCAGCCCTCGCTGACCCCCAGCTTCTCCAGGATGAGCTCCTTGACGCGGCCCGCGTCGGCCTGGCCGCGCGTGGCCTTCATCACGGCGCCGACCAGGGCCCCGGCCGCGGCCACCTTGCCGCCGCGGATCTTGTCGGCGATGCCCGGGTTGCCGGCGATGGCCTCGTCGACCGCCGTGCCGAGCGCGGAGTCGTCGGAGACGACCTTCAGCCCGCGCTTGTCGACGACCTCGTCGGGGGTGCCCTCACCCGCGAGGACGCCCTCGATGACCTGACGGGCCAGCTTGTCGTTCAGGTCGCCGGAGGAGACCAGGGCGGTCACCCGGGCCACCTGCTCGGGCGTGATGGCCAGTTCGTCGAGCGGGGCGCCCGACTCGTTGGCGCTGCGGGCCAGTTCGCCCATCCACCACTTGCGGGCGGAGGCCGCGTCGGCACCGGCGTCGATCGTGGCGACGATCAGGTCCAGCGCGCCGGCGTTGAGGATCGCCTGCATGTCGGTGGTGGAGATGCCCCACTCGGCGAGCAGGCGGGTCCGGCGGGCGAGCGGCAGCTCGGGCAGGGCCGCCCGGATCTCCTCGACCCACGCGCGGGACGGGGCCACCGGCACGAGGTCCGGCTCGGGGAAGTACCGGTAGTCCTCGGCCTCCTCCTTGACGCGGCCCGAGGTCGTGGACCCGGTGTCCTCGTGGAAGTGGCGGGTCTCCTGGATGATCGTGCCGCCGGCGTTCAGGACCGCGGCGTGCCGCTGGATCTCGAAACGGGCCGCGCGCTCCACGGAGCGGAGGGAGTTGACGTTCTTGGTCTCGCTCCGGGTGCCGAACTTCTCGCGGCCGTGCGGGCGCAGCGACAGGTTCACGTCGCAGCGCATCTGGCCCATCTCCATCCGGGCCTCGGAGACGCCGAGCGCCTTGATCAGCTCGCGCAGCTCACGGACGTACGCCCGCGCGACCTCGGGGGCACGCGCGCCCGCGCCCTCGATCGGCTTGGTGACGATCTCGATCAGCGGGATGCCGGCCCGGTTGTAGTCCAGCAGCGAGTGGGACGCGCCGTGGATACGGCCGGTGGCGCCGCCGACGTGCGTCGACTTGCCGGTGTCCTCCTCCATGTGGGCGCGCTCGATCTGCACGCGGAAGGTCTCGCCGTCCTCCAGCTGCACGTCGAGGTAGCCGTCGAAGGCGATCGGCTCGTCGTACTGGGAGGTCTGGAAGTTCTTCGGCATGTCCGGATAGAAGTAGTTCTTCCGGGCGAAGCGGCACCACTCGGCGATCTCGCAGTTCAGCGCGAGACCGATCTTGATCGCCGACTCGATGCCGATCGCGTTGACGACCGGGAGCGCGCCGGGCAGGCCGAGGCAGGTGGGGCAGGTCTGCGTGTTGGCGTCCTGACCGAGTTCGGTCGAGCAGCCGCAGAACATCTTGGTCTTGGTGCCGAGTTCGACATGGACCTCGAGGCCCATGACGGGGTCGTACGACGCCAGCGCGTCCTCGTACGACTCCAGGTCGGTCGTGGTGGTCACGGTGAAACTTCCCTCTCAGCCCAGCAGGACGTCGTCGTCGCCCAGCCGCTTCAGCTCGCGGTACAGGATGGCGAGGCCGGTGACGATGGCGGCGGCGGACACGACGGCGTCGACCAGCACGAGCGTGTCGTTCTCGGCGCGGGCCTTCTTCACCCGCTTGGCGACACCGATCACGCCGAACGCCGTGGTGGCGATGGACAGGTACGTACCGGACTTGGACTTCTTGAAGCCCTTGGCCTTGTTCAGTGCACTCACAGCGACGGAGCCTCCTCGAGGAGCGGGTGACCCCACCTTTCCACGAAGGCGGCCTCGACGGCGGCGCCGACCTTGTAGAGGCGGTCGTCCTTCAGCGCCGGGGCGATGATCTGGAGGCCGACCGGGAGGTTGTCCTCCGGGGCGAGACCGCAGGGCAGCGACATGGCCGCGTTGCCCGCCAGGTTGGTCGGGATGGTGCACAGGTCGGCCAGGTACATCGCCATCGGGTCGTCGGCACGCTCGCCGATCGCGAAGGCGGTGGTCGGGGTCGTCGGCGAGACGATCACGTCGACCTGCTCGAAGGCCTTCTCGAAGTCGCGCGTGATGAGCGTGCGGACCTTCTGGGCGGAGCCGTAGTAGGCGTCGTAGTAGCCGCTCGACAGGGCGTAGGTGCCCAGCATGATGCGGCGCTTCACCTCGGGGCCGAAGCCCGCCTCACGGGTGAGGGAGGTGACCTCCTCCGCCGAGCGGGTGCCGTCGTCGCCGGTCCGCACGCCGTAGCGCAGGCCGTCGAAGCGGGCCAGGTTGGAGGAGCACTCGGACGGCGCGATCAGGTAGTACGCCGACAGGGCGAGGTCGAAGGACGGGCAGTCCAGCTCGACGATCTCCGCGCCCAGTTCCTTCAGCAGCGCGACGGACTCGTCGAACCTCTGGATGACGCCGGCCTGGTAGCCCTCGCCGCGGAACTGCTTCACGACACCGACGCGCATCCCGGCGACGCTGCCGTTGCGGGCGGCCTCGACGACCGGCGGGACCGGGGCGTCGATCGAGGTGGAGTCGAGCGGGTCGTGCCCGGCGATGACCTCGTGCAGCAGCGCCGCGTCCAGGACCGTACGGGCGCAGGGACCGCCCTGGTCGAGGGAGGACGAGAAGGCGACCATGCCGTAGCGGGAGACGGCCCCGTACGTCGGCTTCACGCCGACCGTGCCGGTGACGGAGGCCGGCTGGCGGATGGAGCCGCCGGTGTCGGTGCCGATGGCCAGGGGCGCCTGGAAGGAGGCGAGGGCCGCGCTCGACCCGCCGCCGGAGCCGCCGGGGATCTTGGTGAGGTCCCAGGGGTTGCCGGTCGGGCCGTAGGCGCTGTTCTCCGTCGACGACCCCATGGCGAACTCGTCCATGTTGGTCTTGCCGAGGATGACGACGTCGGCGGCCTTCAGACGCTTGGTGAGGGTCGCGTCGTACGGCGGGATCCAGCCCTCGAGGATCTTCGAACCGACGGTCGTGGGTACGCCCTCGGTGGTGAAGATGTCCTTGAGCGCGAGCGGCACGCCGGCCAGCGGGCCGAGCTTCTCGCCCCTGGCGCGCTTGGCGTCGACGGCGCGGGCCTGGGCCAGCGCGCCCTCGCGGTCGACGTACAGGAAGGCGTGCACCTTCTCGTCGACGGCCTCGATGCGGGCGAGGTGGGCCTCGGTGACCTGCACGGCCGTGAGCTCACCGGCGGCGATCCTCGCGGCGGTCTCTGCAGCGGTCAGCTTGATGATGTTGACGTTGTCCGTCATGGCGGTTAGTCCTCCCCCAGGATCTGCGGCACCTTGAAACGCTGCTGCTCCTGGGCCGGGGCGCCGGAGAGCGCCTGCTCGGGGGTGAGCGACGGACGGACCTCGTCCGCCCGCATGACGTTGGTCAGCGGGAGCGGGTGCGAGGTCGGCGGTACGTCTTGGTCGGCGACCTCGCTGACGCGGGCGACCGCGCCGATGATGTCGTCCAGCTGTCCCGCGAAGTGGTCGAGCTCTTCGGGCTTCAGCTCCAGACGCGCCAGCCGGGCGAGGTGGGCGACCTCCTCGCGCGTAATGCCAGGCATGCAGCGTTCCTCTGGGGTGAGTGAATGTGGTGTGGGGCCAATCCTAGGGGTCGGGGGGCCGTGGCCGTGAAACGGTTTGCCGGGGCGTCCTTCGTCTCAGCCCTCGCGGCCGTCCCAGACGTCGCTGCGCAGGAAGTGGTTGTCGTACAGCTCCTGCACCTCCAGGAGGCTCTCGGGGGTGACTTCGCCGAGGCGGACGCGCCGCAGGTGACGGAAGTACTCGAAGCGCTCGACGCCCGGCGCGATCACGATCAGCAGATCGGCGCGACTGCCGGGGGCGGCGGCGAAGGCGTGCGCGCGGTGGGGCGGGACGATGACGAGGTCGCCGCGTTCGGCGGTGACGATCTCGTCGCCGGACAGGACCCTGGCCTCGCCGTCGAGCAGGAAGAACATCTCCGCGGAGTTGCGGTGCAGATGGGGGCGGGCGCCGTCGGCCCCCTCCCCGAGCGTGACGCGTACGGTCGACAGGGCGCCGCCTGAGGCGCTGCTGTCGGCGAGCAGCTTGACGGCGACGGGCGCGTCCCCGATCACCTCGGCGTCGGCGTCCCGGACGATGACGGTCTCGTCGAACTTCGGCACGAACAGCGACATGGCGTGTCCCCTCCGGTGGGTGAGGTGTGACTCGGACGGCGAAGACTCAGACGGCGAAGAGCAGTGCGGCGCCGATGAGCACGACGACGGCGGTGGCGAAGTGGATTCCGAAGGCCACGGCCCTGGCGCCGCCGTGCCGCAGGACGATCAGGGTGTCACCGAGCGGCACGAGCGCGACGGCGAGCAGGAACCAGGCCTCGGCGGTGGCGCCGGCGAAGGCGAGCAGGACGAGGCCGACGACGCCGAAGGTGCCGTCCCTGAGGCCCTTGATCGTGAGGTAGGCGCCGGCGTCGCCCGCGGGATCGGCCGGGGCGCCGTAGCCGGCGGCCGCGGCGGCGGGCTGGAACAGGAACCGGTACCCGAGGAACAGGCAGAACACGTTGAGCACGACGGCCAGGGTGTACGCGGTGACGGTCATGAGTCTCCCCCTCATGTTGTCTAGCATCGCTAGGAACATGAGCGACGCTAGCAGAGCATCGACAGAACTGCTAGCGGTGCTAGAGTTCCTTTCATGTCGATCCAGACGCGCCGGGAGCGCGAACGAGCGGAGCGTGAGCGGCTGATCGTCACGGCCGCACGGGAGCTGGCGGAGACCGAGGGCTGGGACGCGGTGACGACACGGCGCCTCGCGGCCGAGATCGAGTACAGCCAGCCCGTCCTCTACAGCCACTTCAAGGGCAAGGACGCGATCATGGCGGCGGTCGCGCTGGAGGGCTTCGCGGAGCTGGCGGCGCAGCTGCGGGCGGCGCGCGCGGACGCGTCGGGCGTGCGGGCGGGGCTCGCGGCGGTGGGCGAGGTCTACACCGCGTTCGCGCGGCGGCGGCCCGCGCTCTACGACGCGATGTTCACGCACACCGTGGCCCTGCCGTTCGCCACCACCGAGGCCCCGGCGGTCCTGTGGGAGTGCTTCGACGAACTGTCCGCGGCGGTCGCACCGGTCGCCGCCCCGGGCGACGAGCCCGGGATCCTCACGGAGACGTACTGGGCGGGACTGCACGGCCTGGTCACCCTGATGCGCAGCGGACGCCTGCCGGAGGAGGCCCACGAACGCCGGCTGAAGCTGCTCATCGGCCACTTCGCGGCGGGGGCGGACTGAGCGGGGCCGGGGCCTGGGGGAAGCCCCCGGCGGCTGGGGGCTCGGACGGCTGCGGGAGCCGGGTGCGGGGGCGGGGTCCGGCTGCGAGGGTTGGCTGCGGGAGCCGGGGCCGACCGCGGGAGCCGGGGCCGACCGCGGGAGCGGACGCCGAAAAGGTCGTCGCCGGGATGCGCCGAACGGGTGAGTCGGTGGCCCGGGCGGGAGAGGTCAGTCGTCGGTGGCGGCCGCGGGGAGGGCGGCGGCCGGGCGCTGCCAGCCGCGGGAGCCCCGGGCGCGGAGCCACGCCGTCGTCTCGTCCGGGGGCATCGCCGCGGCCACCAGCCAGCCCTGGACCGCGTCACAGCCCAGGTCCCGCAGGCGCTCCCAGGTCTCGTCGTCCTCCACGCCCTCCGCGACGACCAGGAGCCCGAGGGAATGGGCCAGGTCCACCGTGCAGCGCACGATCTCCGCGTCCTCCGTGTCGACCGCCAGCCGTGCCACGAAGGAGCGGTCGATCTTCAGCTCGCTCACCGGGAGACGGCGCAGGTGCACCAGCGAGGAGTAGCCGGTGCCGAAGTCGTCCAGCGACATCTTCACGCCGTGCCCGGTCAGACCGTTCAGCGTGTCGGCGGCCCGCTGCGGGTCCTCCAGCAGGACGTGTTCCGTTATCTCCAGCTGGAGCGCTCCCGCGGGCACTCCGTGCCGGGCCAGCCGGGCGGCGACGGAGCCGGCGAAGCCCGGGGTGTGGACGTCGCGCGGGGAGACGTTGACCGCGACCGGGACGTACAGCCCCTGCGCCCGCCAGCGGGCGACCTGCCCGAGCGCCGTATCCAGCACGTACTCCGTGAGGTGCGGCATCAGCCCGGACGACTCGGCGATCGCTATGAACTCGTCAGGCGGGACCTTCCCGCGCTCCGGGTGCACCCACCGGACCAGCGCCTCGAGCCCCGCCACCTGCCCGTCGAACCGGACCTTCGGCTGGTAGTGCAGCTGCACCTCGTGCGCGTCGAGCGCCCGCCGCAGATCGCCCAGCAGTCCGAGCCGGTCGGGGGTGTTGGAGTCCCGCTTGGACTCGTACACCTCCACGCCCGTACGGTCCCGCTTGGCCTGGTACATCGCCACGTCCGCCCGGCGCAGCATCCCCTCCGCGTCGAGCGCGTGGTCGGGGAAGACGGCGACCCCGGCGCTGGCCTCCAGCACCAGGGTGAGCCCGTCGAGGTCGAGCGGAGAGCTGAGCATGGTGACGAGCCCGCGCGCGACCCGGGTCGCGGAGGTGGTGGAGTCGGCGACGGGCAGTAAGACGGCGAACTCGTCACCGCCCAGCCGCGCGACCTCCGCCCCGCGCGGCAGCGCGCCCCGCAGCCGTTCGGCTATCTGGAGGAGCAGCCGGTCACCGGCCAGGTGGCCGAGGGTGTCGTTGACCGAACGGAACCGGTCGAGGTCGATCAGCATCAGCGCGGCCCGGGCGCCGATGCGCTCGGCGTCGTCCAGGGCGGTCCAGATGCGTTCCAGCAGCCACTGCCGGTTGGGCAGTCCCGTCAGCGGGTCGCGCAGCTGCTCCTCGGCGCGGGCCCGGGCTATCCACAGGGTGGAGTCGAGGGCGATCAGCGGGATCGCGAACAGGGGCAGCAGGATCGGCTTGGCCACGGCCACCACGCAGATCAGCGGGGCGATCCCGAGCAGGGCCACCGCGACCAGACCCTGTCTGACCAGCGCGGTCCGGGCGACCGTGGGCAGTCCGCCGAAGCGCGGCGCGTGCAGGTACCAGAGCAGGACGCGGGTGACCGCGAGGTAGGCGACGGCCACCAGGATCACCTGCGGGGCGGTGTAGACCGTCCAGTTGTCGGGGTACCAGGGCCGTTCGACGGACGGCACCGGTCCGCAGGCGGCGAGCAGCAGCGCGCCCGCGCCGATGCCGAGGATGTCCACCGCGCCGTGCAGGACGCCCTGTCGCCAGCGGTGGCGCCGGGCTATGCCGACCAGGACGACGACGGTGAGGCTGACCATGCCGGCCGACACCCAGCCGTACAGCAGCAGGACGGCGAGGGTGAGGGCGGCGCCGGAGCCGGTGCCGCCCCACCAGCGGGCGCGGCCGAGCATCACGAGGTGGCCGACGATGACACCGGTCAGCACGGCCAGCGACCAGCCGGCCGTGCCGGACGGGAAGAGCGCGTGGCTGCCGGCGAAGGCGCGGTAGAACCCGGCGCCGAGCACGAACCCGGCCGCCGCGATGACCGCGGCGGGCAGCGCGGGCCAGGACAGGTGCCGGTCGGACTCCGCGCCGGGCAGTCCCGAGGCGTCGGTCAGCCCGGAGGCGCCGGTGAGCCCCGAGGGTCCGGCCTGCCGCGCGGCGCCGGGCTGCCCCGAGGTGCCCTGCGGGCCGGAGGAGGCGGTGCCGGCGGAGCGTGCGGGGGCGCGGGTGTCGAGGGCGGTGTGCGGCGGCGGTCCGTCCGCGCCCGGATGCCGCCCGGAGCGCGGCGCCCACAGGCCTCCCCACCAGACGCCGCTGACCCGGCGCCTGCGCAGCCGTGAGTCAGGGGCGGCGCTCTCGGTCGGTTCCATTCCCGTCCCTCTCACAGCCGGCGGTGCCCACACAACGCGGCCCGTCGACCGACAACCGTCGACGGCACCGCGTTGGAAAACCCTTCCCCCCGCTCATCACGAGCACGGGGATGCCCCGACCGCAGCCGGACACGGCGGGCGCACATCTCAACAGTAGGCCGCAGAAGGCTTCCACGGGCAGCGGTCGTCGACGGTTGCCCGAATGGACACCGGCCACCCGTATGCATCTGGTATGCGCCGAACGGGTGACCTTCAACCGCCACTTGCCCCTACTCCTCGGCCGGAAGGGCGACTTCTGCGGCCGCCTCCGGTCCCTGTTCGAGCAGGACCGTGAAGCCGTCCTCGTTCAGTACGGGCACCTTGAGCTGCATCGCCTTGTCGTACTTCGAACCAGGACTGTCGCCCACGACCACGAACGACGTCTTCTTCGAGACCGAGCCGGTCACCTTCGCGCCACGGCTCTGGAGTGCGTCTTTGGCGCCGTCACGGGTGAAGTGTTCGAGCGTGCCGGTGACGACGACCGTCAGGCCTTCGAGGGGGCGGGGGCCTTCGTCCTCGCCGGTCCCCTCCTCCACGAGAGGGACGCCGGCCTCCTTCCACTTCCGGATGATCTCCCGGTGCCACTCCTCGGCGAACCACTGCTTCACCGCGGCGGCCACGATCGGGCCGACCCCGTCGGTGTTCCTCAGTTCTTCCTCGGAGGCCTCGTCGATCCGGTCGATCGAGCGGAAGTTGCGGGCGAGCGCCTCGGCCGAGACCGGGCCGACGTGCCGGATGGAGAGGCCGTTGATGAAGCGGGCCAGCGGGCGGGCCTTGGCGGCCTCGATGTTCTCCAGCAGGGCAAGCGTGTTCTTCTTCGGTTCGCCCTGCTGGTTGGCGAAGACGGTGGCGATCTTCTCCTCGCCGGTCTTCGGGTCGCGCTTGGGCAGCCCGCTGTCCTTGTCGAGGACGTACGCCTTGATGGGAAGCAGTTTCTCGACGGTGAGGTCGAAGAGGCCGCTCTCGTCCACCAGCGGCGGGTCGGCCGGCTCCAGCGGGCGGGTGAGGGCGGCCGCGACGACGTCCCCGAAGTGCTCGATGTCCAGGCACTCACGGCCCGCGAGGTAGGAGACCCGTTCCCGCAACTGCGCCGGGCAGGTACGCGCGTTGGGGCAGCGGAGGTCGATGTCGCCCTCCTTCATGGCCTTCAGCGGCGTCCCGCACTCGGGGCACCGCGCCGGCATCACGAACTCGCGCTCGCTGCCGTCCCGCAGATCGGCGACCGGGCCGAGGATCTCGGGGATCACGTCACCGGCCTTGCGCAGCACCACGGTGTCACCGATCAGGACGCCCTTGGCCTTGACCACCTCCTGGTTGTGCAGGGTGGCGAACTCGACCTCGGATCCGGCCACGTGCACCGGCTCGACCTGGGCGTACGGTGTGACGCGGCCGGTGCGGCCGACGCCCACCTTGATGTCGACCAGCCTGGTGTTGACCTCCTCCGGCGCGTACTTGTAGGCGATCGCCCAGCGCGGCGCGCGGGCCGTGGAGCCGAGCCGGCCCTGGAGGCGGATCTCGTCGAGCTTCACCACCACGCCGTCGATCTCGTGCTCGACGGAGTGCCGGTTCTCGCCGTAGTACGCGATGAACCGCCGTACGCCGTCGAGGTCGTCGACGACCCTGTTGTGCGGGGAGGTGGGCAGGCCCCAGCCCTTGAGGAGGTCGTAGGCCTCGGAGAGGCGGTCCATGCCCTCGTAGCCCTCCAGGGCGCCGATGCCGTGGACCACCATGTGCAGCGGGCGGGTGGCGGTGACCCGCGGGTCCTTCTGGCGCAGTGAACCGGCCGCCGCGTTGCGCGGGTTGGCGAAGGGCTTGTCGCCGGCCTCCACCAGACGGGCGTTCAGCTCCTCGAACTTCTCCATCGGGAAGTAGACCTCGCCGCGGATCTCCACGAGCGTGGGCACCCCGTCGCCGGTCAGCCGGTCCGGGATCTCTGCGATGGTGCGGACGTTGGGCGTGATGTCCTCGCCGGTCCGGCCGTCGCCGCGGGTCGCCGCGCGGGTGAGCCGGCCGTTCTCGTAGGTGAGGTTGACGGCGAGTCCGTCGACCTTCAGCTCGCACAGGAAGTGGTAGGCGGAGGCGCCCACGTCCCGGTGGACGCGCTCGGCCCAGGCGGCCAGTTCCAGGTCGTCGAAGGCGTTGTCGAGCGACAGCATGCGCTCGCGGTGCTGGACGGCCGTGAACTCGGTCGCGTAGGCGCCCGCGACCTTCTGGGTGGGCGAGTCGGGCGTGCGCAGCTCGGGGTGCCGCTCCTCCAGCCCCTCCAGGGCGCGCAGGAGGCGGTCGAACTCCGCGTCGCTGACGACGGGAGCGTCCTTCACGTAGTACCGGAAGCGGTGCTCCTCGATCTGCTCAGCGAGCTGCGCGTGCTGCTCCCGTGCCTCGGTGGGCACCGTCGTCTCCGCTTGCTTGTCGCCGGCCACCGTGTGGTCCTCCCGTTACTCTGGGTTGTCCGCGAGGGATCTCGCCGCCTGGACGCAGTGGGCGAGCGCCCGGCGGGCGTACGCCGGGGAAGCCCCCGCGAGGCCGCACGCCGGAGTGATCGTGACCGCTTCCGCGAGCAGCCCCGGTGGCAGCCCCAGCCTGCGCCACAGCGTCCTGACACCCATGACGCTACCGGCAGGGTCCGACAATGCGGAGTCCGTGCCGGGCACGACACCGGCGAGGAGTCGGGTCCCTCCTTCGACCGCCTCGCCGATCGCGTCCTCGTCACGCTCGGTGAGGAGCGAGAAGTCGAAGGAGACCCCGTCGACGCCGGCCCGGCGCAACAGGGCGAACGGCACGTCCGGGGCGCACGAGTGGACCACGACGGGGCCGTCGCTGTGGACCCCGACGACGTCCCGGAGCGTGGCCTCGACGAGCTGGCGGTCCACGGCGCGATGGGTGCGGTAGCCGCTCGCGCTCCGTACGTGGCCGCGCAGGACGGCGGTGAGGGAGGGCTCGTCGAGCTGGAGGACGAGCCGGGCGCCGGGCACGCGGCGCCGGACCTCCGCGAGGTGCAGCCGCAGGCCCTCGGCGAGGGAGGCGGCGAGGTCGCGGGAGGCGCCGGGGTCGGAGAGGGCCGCCTCGCCGTTGCGCAGCTCCAGGGCGGCGGCGAGCGTCCAGGGGCCTACGGCCTGCACCTTGAGCGGGCCCTGGTGGCCCTGGGTGAACTCCTCCAGCGCGTCGAGGTCCTCCCCGAGCCACGACCTGGCCCGCAGGGTGTCCCGGCCCGGCCGGTCGCCGAGCCGCCAACCGCTGGGCTCCACGCGCGCGTACAGCTCGACGAGCATCCCCGCGGTCCGGCCGATCATGTCCGCGCCGGGGCCGCGGGCCGGCAGCTCGGGCAGGAAGGGGAAGTCCTCGAAGGACCCGGTGGCGGTCTTGGCGGCCTCCCGCGCGTCCCCGCCGGGGAGGGACCCGACGCCGGTGGCGGGGCCGAACCTGAACTGCCTGTTTTCGCTCACCCCGGAAGCCTACGTAACGTCCGGGGGACGCCCGTACACCTCGTGCCGGCGGAAGAAGGCCTCCAGTCGCTCCGGGTCGGCGACCTCCAGGTTGTTGCGGAAGCGGCCGCGTTCCCAGGAGATGTCGGTGCCGCCGTGGTGGCTGCCGCTGCCGACGAAGTCGCCGCGGGCGTCCAGCAGGGCCACGGTCAGGCTGCCGAAGCAGCGGCAGATGTCGCCCGTGAAGGCGCCGGTGGTGGTCAGCTCCCGCAGCTCGGCCAGGGCGTCGTCGTCGTACACCTCGGCGAGCACCCGGCGCCGGGCGAGCGGACCGGCGTCGTCCCCGCCGGCCAGCACGACCGCGGCCTCGGTGCGGCTCCAGGCCTCGTCGAGCCAGGCCCGGATCTGCGCACCGTCCGTCATGCCGGCCTCACCGCCCGGGCCGTACCGTCAGATCGTTGATCTCCGCGTCCCTGGGCAGGTCCAGCGCCACCAGGATCGTCGTGGCGACCGACTCGGGGTCGATCCACTCGGCCGGGTCGTACTCCTTGCCCTCCTGCTGGTGCACCTTGGCCTGCATGGGGCTGGCGGTGCGGCCGGGGTAGACGGAGGTGACGCGGACGCCGTTGCCGTGCTCCTCGTTCCGCAGGGAGTCGGCGAGCGCCTTGAGGCCGTGCTTGGAGGCGGCGTAGGCGGACCAGTCGGCGCTCGCCCGCAGGCCCGCGCCGGAGTTGACGAACACCACGTGCCCGCGCGTGGTGCGCAGTTGGGGCAGGAAGTGGCGGGTCAGCTCGGCGGGGGCGATCAGGTTGACGTCGAGCTGGTGGCGCCAGGCCTTGGGGGTCAGCTCGCCGACCGGGCCGAGGTCGACGACCCCGGCGATGTGCAGCAGCGAGTCCACCCGGTCGGGGAGCGTCTGGTGGGAGAAGGCCCAGCTCAGGCGGTCGGGGTCGGCGAGGTCGCCGACGAGCGTGCGCGCCCCGGGGAACGCGGCCGCCAGTTCCTTCGCCCGGCCCGCGTCGCGCGCGTGCAGCACGAGTTCGTCCCCGCGCGCGTGCAGACGGCGGGCGACGGCGGCGCCGATGCCGGAACCCGCCCCGGTGATCACATGAGTAGCCATGTCCGCCATGCTCGCATCACCCCGGGGTCAGGCGACGCCCCGGGCCTCGGCCGGAGCCACCGTGGCCACGGCCTCCAGATGGGCCAGCACGCCGGCCGGCTCCTCCGCGAAGAACACCAGGTCGGCCAGGGGGCGCGGCAGGAAACCCTCGTCCTCCATGCGCCGGAACTGGGTCTTCAGGCCGTCGTAGAAGCCCGCGGTGTTGAGCAGGACGACCGGCTTCTCGGTGTGCCCGTGCTTCTTCAGCTCCAGGATCTCGGTCGCCTCGTCCAGGGTGCCGGCCCCGCCGACCAGGACGACGACGGCGTCGGACTTCTCCAGCAGCAGCCTCTTGCGCTCGGCGAGGCTCGTGGCGATCACCATCTCGTCGGCGCCCTCGCGGGCCTTGGCGGCGAGGAAGTCCACGGACACCCCGCAGAGCCGCCCTCCCGTCTCCTGCACGCCGTCCGCGACCACCTTCATCAGACCGCTGTCCGAACCGCCCCAGACGAGCGTGTGGCCGCCCTTGCCGAGCAGTTCCGCGAACTCGCGCGCGGGGCGCGTGTAGCGCTCGTCGAGGTCGGCGGCGGAGAGAAAGACACAGATACGCATGGAGCCACCGTACGCGGGAAGAACCGGGGGCCCGCGAGCGCTTTTTGTGGGCATGACCCAAGGACACACGATCACCATCGAGCGGGGCGACCGGCACATCAGGGTCGTCCACGGACAGCAGGTGCTCGCCGAGACCGACCGGGCGCTAGTGCTGCGCGAGACCGGCTGTCCGGTGCGGTACTACATTCCGCGGGCGGACGTGCGCACGGATCTGCTGACCCCGTCCGACACCCACACCTACTGCCCCTTCAAGGGCACGGCGTCCTACTGGTCGCTGCCGGAGGCGCCCGACCTCGTCTGGTCTTACCCCGACCCCAAGCCCGACGTCGCCGCGATCAGGAACCACCTCTGCTTCTACGAAGTGGAAGTGTCGTAGAGCGATGACCACCGTGCCGTGCGGCAGTCTGCTCTGGCATGGACAAGAAGACCATTTCGCGCGACGGAACCGATGTGGCGTACGCGCGCGCGGGGCAGGGTCCCGCGGTGATCCTGGTGAGCGGGGCGATGTCCACGGGCGGCACCGTGGCACCCCTGGCGGGGCTGCTGGCGCGGCACTGCACCGTCCTCCTGTACGACCGCCGAGGCCGGGGCGAGAGCGGTGACACGGCGCCGTACGCGGTGGAGCGGGAGGTCGAGGACCTGGCCGCGCTGATCGACACGGCGGGCGGTGAGGCGGGGCTGTACGGGATCTCCTCGGGCGGCGCGCTGGTGCTGGAGGCGGCGGCGAGCGGGTTGCCGGTGCGGCGGGTGGCGGTGTACGAGACGCCGTTCGCGCTCGACGAGGAAGGGGTCCGAGAGCGCGCCGCGTACTCCGCCGACCTCACCGGGGCGCTGGCCGAGGACCGGCGCGGGGACGCCGTGGAGCTGTTCCTGCGGCTGACGGGCCTGGCCGAGGAGATGATCCAGCGGGCCCGTCAGTCACCGATGTGGGCCGGCATGGAGGCCATCGCGCCCACGCTGGCCTACGACGACGCGGTGATGGCGGGCGGCCTGGTGCCCCGGGAGCAGCTGGCCTCGGTCGGCGTACCGGTACTGGCGGCGGCGGGCGGGGACAGCCCGCGATGGCTGCGGGAGGCCACCCGCGCGGTCGCGGAGGCGGCACCGCACGGGACGTACCGGGTACTGGAGGGCCAGGCCAGACCCACATGGTGGACCCGAATGTGCTGGCGCCGGTGCTGGCGGAGTTCTTCGGGGCCTCATAGGCCCGTGTCGTGGGCCTGCCCCGAGCCCCGAAGATCTCTTCTAGGACACTCCGGCCGTCGCCCGTACGGTGGCGGAGATCGTCGCCGAGCCCACCACGCGCGTGTCGTCGTACAGGACGATCGCCTGGCCGGGGGCCACGCCCCGGACGGGCTCGGTGAAGGTGACCTCGAGGGAACCGTCGACGAGTTCGGCGGTGACCTCGGTCTCGCCGCCGTGGGCGCGCAGCTGGGCGGTGTAGGTGCCGGGGCCGACCGGGGCGGCGCCGCACCAGCGGGGCTTGACGGCGGACAGGGCACGGACGTCCAGCGAGGCGGCCGGGCCGACCGTCACCGTGTTGTTCACCGGGGAGATGTCCAGGACGTAGCGCGGCTTGCCGTCGGCGGCCGGGGTGCCGATCCGCAGCCCCTTGCGCTGGCCGATGGTGAAGCCGTACGCGCCCTCGTGGGTGCCGATCCTGGTGCCGGACTCGTCGACGATGTCGCCCTCGGCGCGGCCCAGCCGCTGGGCGAGGAAGCCCTGGGTGTCGCCGTCGGCGATGAAGCAGATGTCGTGGGAGTCGGGCTTCTTGGCGACGGCCAGGCCGCGGCGCTCGGCCTCCGCGCGGATCTCGTCCTTGGTGGTGACGGTGTCGCCGAGCGGGAACAGCGCGTGGGCGAGCTGCCTCTCGTCGAGGACGCCGAGGACGTACGACTGGTCCTTGGCCATGTCGGAGGCGCGGTGCAGCTCGCGCGTGCCGTCCTCGTTCACGATCACCTGGGCGTAGTGGCCCGTGCAGACGGCGTCGAAGCCCAGGGCCAGTGCCTTGTCGAGCAGGGCGGCGAACTTGATCTTCTCGTTGCAGCGCAGGCAGGGGTTGGGGGTGCGGCCGGCCTCGTACTCGGCGACGAAGTCCTCGACGACGTCCTCGCGGAAGCGGTCGGCGAGGTCCCAGACGTAGAACGGGATGCCGATGACGTCGGCCGCGCGGCGGGCGTCGCGCGAGTCCTCGATGGTGCAGCAGCCCCGCGCGCCCGTGCGGAAGGACTGCGGGTTCGCGGAGAGCGCGAGGTGGACGCCGGTCACATCGTGGCCGGCTTCCGCGGCGCGGGCGGCGGCGACGGCGGAGTCGACCCCGCCGGACATGGCGGCGAGTACGCGGAGGGGGCGGGAGCGCTGCGAGGTCTCAGTCATAACCCTTCCAGGGTACGGGGCGCCGGGAACCGGAGCCCGCGCATATCCGTTGACGATCACGAGGGGCGAGAAAGGGCGGGCGATGGGGGCGAGGAAGCGCGACTCCGACCGGCGGATCGGGCGGCGGGCTCTGCTGATCGGCGGGGCGGCGGCGGCCGCGGGCTCGGCGGTGCTGGCACGGGACGAGCTGGCGCGGCTGTACTGGCGGCTGCCTGGGGTGCGCAGGCCGCGGGTGGAGGGCGCGGTCGACTTCCGGGGCGCGCGCTGGGTGTCGGCCTCGGAGGCGAACTTCCGCTGGGCGGACCGGCCGGACGACTACGGCATCGACATGATCGTCGTGCATGTCACGCAGGGCGGTCTGGACAGCGCGGTGAAGGCGTTCCAGGACCCGGGCCATCAGGCGGCCGCGCACTACATCGTCGGCCAGGACGGCCGGGTCACGCAGATGATCCGCGAGCTGGACGTGGCGTACCACGCGGGCAACCGGGGGTACAACGAGCGGAGTGTAGGCATCGAGCACGAGGGGTTCGTGGACCGGCCGGAGGACTTCACCGACGCGATGTACGCCGCGTCGGCGCGGCTGGCGGCCGGCATCTGCCGGCGGTACGGCATACCCGTCGACCGCGAGCACATCGTCGGGCATGTGGAGGTCCCGGGGACGGACCACACCGACCCGGGCGAACTCTGGGACTGGGACCGGTACATGAAGCTGGTGGCTGCGGCGCACACCGCCTCCGCCTGAAATCGAGCCTGTGACGCAGGTCACAGACACCTGAGTATGTGAACCCCGCGCGAGGGCGGCCCGCCCGACATGTCCCGCACTCCGGGCGTGACCTGCGGCACACCAACTTGGCTTTTCTTCAAGGGAGTTGACGGGTGCGGTGACCGCACAGCCTCCCCGGCTCGCTCCTACGTACGCCTCAGTCCTCACATAGCCCCGGGCCCGAAGCTCCACGCCCATGACGCACACCACAGAGCCCGCCTCCGGCGCGGGACGGCAGCGCAAGGGCGGCAAGGGCCTGCACCGGCGGAAGTTCCTCGGCGGGATGGCGGGGGTCGGGCTGGGCGCCGTCGGCGCGGCGGGAGCGACCTTCTCCCTGCTGAGCGGCGGCAACGCCAACAAGGCGGCCGCCGCGGACGCCACCGGCACCCTCACCGTCCCCGACCTGCTGGAGGGCACCACCTCCGACGGCACCACCACCTACACCCTGACCGCGAAGACCGGCACGAACGAGGTGATCAGCGGGGTCAGCAGCACCACGGCCGGCTACAACGGCTCCTACCTCGGCCCGACCATGAAATGGACCACCGGCGACACGGTCCTGCTGAACATCACCAACACCCTGGGCGCCGACACCACGGTCCACTTCCACGGCGCCCACATCCCGCCCAAGATGGACGGCGGCCCGCAGAACTCCTTCGCCGACGGCGAGACCTGGTCGCCCACCTTCGAGGTCAAGGACGAGGCCAAGACGCTCTGGTACCACCCGCACGCCCTGGGCACCACGGCCGAGCAGGTCGTCCACGGCCTGGCCGGGATGATCATCGTCGAGGACGACTCGGACGCCTCGGCCGCGCTGCCGAGCGAGTACGGCGTCGACGACATCCCGATCATCCTCCAGTGTCTCGCGGCCGACAGCAGCGGCGACATCAAGTACAACGTCACCGGCTACCTCGGCTCCGGCCTCAGCTACCCGGTGCTGTGCAACGGCACCAACGTCGACTCGACCACCCTGGGCTTCACCGCCACCAAAACCCGCATCCGCTTCCGCGTGCTGAACGCCTCCCCCGCCGACATCATGACCATCCAGCGCGGCGACGGCGGCACGCTCACCCAGATCGCCACCGACCAGGGCTATCTCACCGAGCCCACCGAGGTGACCACCATCCGGCTGGTGGCGGGCGCCCGCGCCGAGTTCGTCCTCGACCTGGCGGACGCGGTCACGCTCCAGGCCGTCGTCACCACCGGCTGGATCCGGGGCGGCAGCGGCACGTACGACTTCCTGACCGTCACGCCGGAGGCCACCGACACGCCCGACGACCTGCCGAGCACGCTCACCACGATCACCCGGTACGACACGGCCGACTTCGCCGCGCGGACGATCACCCTCGGTCAGAGCGGGCAGAACATGACGATCAACGGCTCCGTGGGCACCACCATGGACGGCATGGCGACGATCATGACCACCCTGGACGCCGAGGAGGTCTGGACGATCAGCAACGGGACGCAGCTGGAGCACTCGTTCCATCTGCACGATGTGCCGTTCCAGCTGATCGAGATCAACGGCGAGGAACCCACCGGCGTCGACCTCGGCTGGTTCGACACCTTCGAGGTGGTCGGCGGCGGCTCCATCAAGATCGCGATGAAGTTCACCGACTTCACCGACGACACCTACATGTACATGCTCCACTGCCATCTGCTCCAGCACGAGGACGAGGGCATGATGGCGGCCCTGATGGTCATGGACGGCTAGCGGGCCTCGCACCGTCAGGGGCGTCGGCGGGTCAGCAGCCGGGTGACGCCACCGTCGTCCTCCGGGATGTCCCGGACGTGAGCGAAGCCGATCCGGCCCAGCAGGGCCAGTGAGGCCTCGTTCTCCGCGGCCACGGTGGCGTGCACCTCGGTCAGCCCGAGGGTGTCGAAGCCGTGGGCGACGAGCCCCTCGGCCAGTTCGGTGCCCAGGCCGCTGCCCCAGACCTCGGGGAGCAGGGCGTAGACGATCTCGTGGCCTCCGGAGTCCTCGGTCGGCTTGATCTCCGCGTGGCCGATCAGCCGTCCGTCGCGGCGCACCGCCCAGACGTCGAACAGGTTGTGGGCGTACACCTTGGTGAACACCCGTCGGAACAGGGCGCGGTCGTCCTCCTCGGAGGCGGGTCCGTCACCCATCCACCGGGACACCCTCGGGTCCTGGAACAGGGCGACGAAGCTCTCCTCGTCCCCCGGGAGGTACGGGTCGAGGGCCAGGCGGGCGGTGCGCAGCGTCGGGGTCACGGGTGGCGACGCTAGCCACCCGTGATCCGGGGCGGCAAACCGGTTTCTCAGGTCAGGCCCGCCGCGCGCGCCCGTTCCACCGCCGGGCCGATGGCCTTGGCGACCGCTTCGACGTCGGCCTCGGTGGAGGTGTGGCCGAGGGAGAAGCGCAGGGTGCCGCGGGCCAGGTCCGGGTCGGTGCCGGTGGCGAGCAGGACGTGGCTGGGCTGGGCCACACCGGCGGTGCAGGCGGAGCCGGTGGAGCACTCGATGCCCTGGGCGTCCAGCAGCAGCAGGAGCGAATCGCCCTCGCAGCCGGGGAACGTGAAGTGCGCGTTGGCCGGGAGGCGGCCGCCCGGTGCCGGGTCGCCGCCGAGGATCGCGTCCGGGACGGCCGCCCGGATCGCGGAGACGAGGCCGTCGCGCAGGGCACCGATCTCGCGGGCGAACCATTCGTGCTGCTCGGCGGCGAGCCGGCCGGCGACCGCGAAGGAGGCGATCGCGGGGACGTCGAGGGTGCCGGAGCGGACGTGGCGTTCCTGGCCGCCGCCGTGCAGCACGGGCACGGGGCTGTACTCGCGGCCGAGGAGGAGGGCGCCGATGCCGTACGGGCCGCCGACCTTGTGGCCGGAGACCGTCATCGCGGCGAGGCCGGAGGCGGCGAAGTCGACCGGGATCTGACCGAAGGCCTGGACGGCGTCGGCGTGCAGCGGGATGTCGAACTCGGCGGCGACGTCGGCCAGTTCACGGACCGGCATGACCGTGCCGATCTCGTTGTTGGCCCACATGACGGTGGCGAGGGCGACGTCGTCGGGGTCGCAGGCGATCGCCGCGCGCAGCGCGTCGGGGTGGACCCGGCCGTACGTGTCGACCGGGAGGTACTCGACGGTGGCGCCCTCGTGCTCGCCCAGCCAGTGCACGGCGTCGAGGACGGCGTGGTGTTCGACGGGGCTGGCCAGGACACGGGTGCGGGCCGGGTCGGCGTCGCGGCGCGACCAGTACAGGCCCTTGACGGCGAGGTTGTCGGCCTCGGTGCCGCCGGAGGTGAGGACGACCTCGCTGGGGCGGGCGCCGAGCGCTTCCGCGAGGGTCTCACGCGCTTCCTCGACCGTACGGCGGGCCTTGCGGCCGGACGCGTGCAGGGAGGAGGCGTTGCCGGTGACGCTCAGGTGCGCGGCGAGTGCCTCGACCGCCTCCGGGAGCATCGGGGTGGTCGCGGCGTGGTCGAGGTAAGCCATGGTGACCCCGATTCTACGGGGACACGGTAGAGGGCCTCGCGGCGCGGTCGGCCACGTGGACGCCGAGCGGGTGCGCGGCGGTTCAGAAGCTCCACGAGATCGTCGAGTCCGCCTGCATGAAGGCCAGCAGGACGAGCAGGTCGGCGACGCCCAGGGCGAGCCCGAGGAACGCGCGGCCGCGGCGGGCCGTACCGCGCCAGAGGGCGACGGCCGCCAGGACGATGGCGATGGGGCCGAGGAAGACGTTGAGGACGAGCAGGCCCAGCAGGCCCAGGATGAAGGACGCGACGGCCATGCCGTCGGCGTCGCGGGTGCCGGTGCGCCGGGGGGCCGGGGTGGCCGGTGCGGTGAGTTGCATGACGTTGTCAGCTCCTGCCGAGGGAAGGGCGCGGGTCAGTGGGTCGAGGTGGGCCGGCGGCGGCCGTGGCGCTCGCGGAGCGCGAAGACGCCGAGCCAGGCGGCGATCACGGCACCGGCGACGAGGGTGAAGGCGAACGGCGCGTGGGCCACGGTGCCCATGACGACGCCGAGCAGCAGTAGTGCGGCGACGAGGAACAGCATGGGATGAAACCCCCTCCGGACGGCTCTCACGGCCGTCTCTCGTTACGTTTCGGTGAACAGTTGTAGTAACACTTGTTCACTGACTCCTGAGTCTAGCGTGTCCGACGACTTTTCAATTCCGGAGAACAGTTGTTAACTGGATGACATGAGTCACACCCTCGGCATCCGGCAGGCCCAGAAGCAGAAGACCCGGCAGGCACTCCTGGACGCGGCGCTCGGTCTGCTGGAGGAACAGAGCCTGAGCAGCCTGGGCCTGCGGGAGGTCACCCGGGCCGTCGGGGTCGCGCCGACCGCCTTCTACCGGCACTTCCGGTCCACCGCGGATCTCGGCGTGGCGCTGGTCGAGGAGGCGCTGGGCAGCCTGCACCCGATGATCCAGAACACGGTGGCCGGCGCCCGCAGCAGCGAGGAACGCATCACCCGCGCCGTCGAGCTGATCGCCCATCATGTGCACACCCAGCCGGCGCACGTCCGGTTCATCGCGCGGGAGCGGCACGGCGGGGTGCAGCCGGTACGGGAGGCCATCCGCAGCCAACTGGGCCGGTTCGCCGAGGAGGTGCGGGCCGAGCTGGCCAAGGACCCCGAGTCGGCGGGCTGGAGCGAGGACGACCTGCTGATGCTGGCGCACCTGTTCGTGGACCAGATGCTCGTCACGGCGTCGCTCTTCCTGGAGTCCCTGGAGGCCCCGGAGGAGGAGCAGGAGCGCGTCGCCCAGCTCGTCACCCGTCAGATGCGGCTCATCAGCATCGGCCGCCACCACTGGCTCGACTGACGCAGCGGCACCGGCACGAACACCGGCACCGGCACCGGCACCGGCTCGACCGACCCACCGCACCGCACCGCACCGCACCGGCTCGACCGACCCACCGCACCGCACCGGGTGCCCCGCACACACAGGGGCGGCGCACCCGTTCCCGGATGCGCCGCCCCTGCCGGACGAGGACCGACGGTCGGTCAGCCCTGCTGCTGCGCCTGCTGGCTCGGCGCGCCGCCGCCGCCCGGCCCGCCGCAGCCGCCGCCCTGACCGCCGCCGGGGCCGCCCTGGCCACCGCCACCGGGGCCACCGCTCGGCATACCCGACGGAACACCGGTCGGGGTGCCCGTCGGAGTGCCGGTGGGCCCGCCGGAGGCGGCGCCGCTCGGCGCGCCCGACGGAGCACCGCTCGGCGCCCCGCTCGGCATGCCCGAGGGCGGCTGGCAGGACTGCTGGCCGGAGGTGCCGCTGTTCGAGGACGACGAGTCGCCCGAGCCGCAGGCCGCCAGGGCGAGGGGCGAGAGCGCCAGCAGCGCCACCGCGGGGACGAGACGCTTCGGCATCGGCACACGCTTCATGAGAGACAGCTCCAAGCAAGATGAGGGAGTCCTGAGGCGGGAACTGTGACAACGCCGACTGGGGCTTCCTTGGGCCTCCTCTGTCCGCCGCCTGTCAATCGGGTAAAGCACCCCTCAAGAAACCTGCCTGGCCAGGGAGTTCACCTCCTGCACCCGGTCGCGCGCTGGTACAGCTCCGTGACAGAGGACCCCTGCACCGCGTCCGACGCGCGCACCCTGCCGAGCCGCCCCCCAGGGCGGGCGCCGCTCAGCCGAGCCTGACCCGTGCCAACTGGCGGGACTGGGCCACCAGTCGGTCCTGGCTGTCCCAGACCTCGGCGTCCTCCTCCAGGAAGCCGCCCGCGAGGTTGCGGGTGGTGATGGCCACACGGAGGGGGCCCGGGGCGGGGCGGCAGCGGACGTGGACCGTGAGTTCGACCGTGGGGACCCAGCCGCGCAGGCCGATCTCGAAGGCCGTGGGGGGCAGCGCGTCCACCGCGAGGAGCAGGGAGAGCGGGTCGGGGTCGCGGCCGTCCTTCAGGCCGAACCAGGCCCGCATCTCGCCCTTGCCGGAGGGCTGTCCGAGCGCCCAGCCCAGGGTCGAGGGGTCGAGCTTGAGCATCAGCCGGTCGGCGATCGCGGAGCTGCCGTCGACCGGCGCCGGGCCGTCCTCGGGGCCGAAGCACCGGTCGATGGGCGGGATCTCGGGCGGCTTCGCCGTCGTCCGCACGTCGTCGGGCAGGGCGTCCAGGTCGCCGTAGGAGGCGAGGACGCGGATCCGCTCGACCTCGTTGCCCTCGTCGTCGTACTGGAGGAGCGAGGCCTGGCCGGTCGACAGGGTGCGGCCGGTGCGCACCACGTCCGTGCGCACGACGGCGGGGCCGGGCTGGGAGGCGGTCAGGTAGTGCGCCGAGATCGTGAACGGGTCCTGGTGCGGCAGGGCGTCCGCGAGGGCGCGGCCGAGGACGGCGAGCAGGTAGCCGCCGTTGACGGCACTGATGATCGTCCAGCCGGCCGAGAGGTCGATGTCGTAGACGCCGGGTGCGCGCCGGGTCAGCGCGGTGTCCCGGTCGAACTCACTGTCGCCGATGGTGGCCCGCGCGGCCGCCGCGGTAGCTGCTTCTGGCATGCCTGAACGGTACAACAAGTGATTACTAAGCGGTAGCTTTGTCCACGGACTCGGCGTCACGACGGTGAGACCGGGGCAATTTCTTGGTAAGTGTCCGTACTCATCCGTGAACCTGAGGCCTCGTCGCCCCCTCTACCGGGACATGAGCCTCACCGGGACTCCGTTCCTCCTCACCCTGATCGCGCTGTCGGCCGTCGCCGTCGCACTGCCCCTGGCCCTGTGGTCACGGCTGCGCGGTCCACGGATCCTGCGGGCCGCCGCCCGGGTGCTGATGCTGCTGTTCGCCCAGGGCACCGCCGTCGCCCTGGTCTTCACCCTGGTCAACAACGCCAACAGTCTGTACGACACGTGGGGCGACCTCCTGGGCACCGGTGACCATGTGGAGCAGGCCGCCGACCTCGGCGCCGACGGCACCGGCGGCATCGCGCTGGACCGGCTGCCCCGGGTCCGCCAGACCTTCGTCCAGGCCGACGGGCCGGGCATGCACCAGGCCGGCGGGGTCCGCGTCACCCAGCTGAAGGGCCGGGTCTCCGGCGTGAACGCCGAGGTCTACGTCTGGCTGCCCCCGCAGTACGACGAGCCCGCCTACCGGCACCACCGGTTCCCCGTCGTGGAGTTGCTGCCGGGCTACCCGGGCTCGCCGAAGTCCTGGTTCGGTTCGCTGCGCGCGCCCGCCCAGCTGGCGCCGCTGATGCGGGACGGCAGGGTCGCGCCGTTCATCCTGGTCGCACCGCGCACCACCCTGCTGCCCGGGGTGGACACCGGCTGCGCCAACGTGCCGGGCACCGTCAACGCGGACAGCTGGCTGAGCCTCGACGTGCCGAAGATGGTCATGGACAACTTCCGCGCCCAGCCCGCGCCCAGGGGGTGGGCGGTCGCCGGGTACTCGGCCGGCGCGCACTGCGCCGTCAAGCTGGCCGTCGCCCACCCCGACCGCTACCGGGCGGCGGTGAGTCTGTCCGGCTACAACGACCCGGCCGGCGAGCGGGACTCGCTCACCGGCCAGGACCCCGCGCTGCGCCGGGCCAACAACCCGTGTCTGCTGCTGGGCCGGGCCGCCACCCCGCCCGCCGTGGCCCTCTACCTCTCCGGCCAGCCGCACGACGGCTACGAGGCCGCGCTGGACCTCCAGCGGGAGGCGAAGGCACCGACGGCCGTGCACGTGGTCCCCGTCCCGAAGAGCGCGGGCGGTCACACCATGGCGCTGTGGCGGCCGCAGGTGGTGCCGGCGTTCCGCTGGCTGACCGTCCAGCTGGACCAGCATCGCGTGCCGGCCGGGGGCCCTACTCCTCCCGCACGGTCGAACGCCGGTTCCACGCGCGCGGCGCTCGCCAGTGGTACCGCATCGCGAGCAGCCTCAGCACGAACGCCGTGAGTGCCGCGAAACCGCTGGCCAGCGGGGTGAGGGCGTCGTAGCGGATGCAGAGCGCCACCATCGTGGCGCCCACGATCGCCGGGACCGCGTAGAGATCGCGGTCCCAGCGGAGCAGTGAGGGCACCTCGTTGGCCAGGACGTCCCGCAGCACACCCCCGCCGACGGCGGTCGCCAGGCCCAGCGCCGCCGACGCGGTGAGGTTGAGCCCGTAGTCGTACGCTTTCGTCGTGCCCGTGACGCAGAACAGGCCGAGGCCTGCCGCGTCGAAGACGTTCACGCCCATCTGGATGCGCTCCACCTGCGGGTGGAGGAAGATCACCAGCAGGGCGGCGAGCAGCGGGGTGAGGAAGTACCCGAGGTCGGTGAAGGCGGCCGGCGGCACCGCGCCGATGACCAGATCCCGAAACAGCCCGCCACCCAGCGCGGTGACCTCGGCGAGCACGGCGATGCCGAAGACGTCGAAGTTCTTGCGAACGGCCAGCAGCGCCCCCGAGATGGCGAAGACGAAAATGCCGACCAGGTCGAGGGTGTGCTGGACGGACGGAGTGAAGAGCTGCTGGATCACCCTTACATTGTGACGCAACACTGAGCCCCCGCCTTCCATTGCAAGGCGGGGGCTCGATGTTGGGTTTACTTGTCGCCGGTTTCCTTGGTGACCTTGGTCTCCGCGGAAGCCTCGGTCTCGGCCGACGGGGCCTCGGGCTCCGACGCGGGGGCCTCGGGCTCCGACTCGGCGCTCTCGGCCTCGTCCGCAGCAGCCTCCGGCTCGTCCGCGACGGTCTCCGACGCGTCCCCAGCGGCTGCCTCGGGCTCCGCCGCGGCGGCCACCTCGGCCGCCACCGCCGCCGACGTCTCCGCCGACTCCGCGAGCACCTCGTCGGCCACCAGCTCAGCCGCCGCCTTCGCGACGGTCAGCAGGACGGTGTCCTGCGGAGCCTGGTCCGCGAAGTTCTCCGGGTGGTGGCAGGCGACCTGCTGGCCGGTCCGCAGCTC
This sequence comes from Streptomyces phaeofaciens, assembly GCF_014648915.1. Lineage (GTDB taxonomy): Bacteria > Actinomycetota > Actinomycetes > Streptomycetales > Streptomycetaceae > Streptomyces > Streptomyces phaeofaciens. Next base: position 73,306 of record NZ_BMSA01000029.1, read on the forward strand.
GATCAGCTTCGGCTCGGTCGTCTTGCAGATCTGCGTCGCCTTCCAGCACCGGGTGTGGAAACGGCAGCCGCTCGGCGGCGAGATCGGCGAGGGCACGTCACCCTGGAGCAGGATCCGCTCGCTCTTGGCGTTCCGCCGCTTCGGGTCCGGGATCGGCACCGCCGACATGAGCGCCTTGGTGTACGGGTGCATCGGCGACTTGTAGAGCTGCTCGCGGTCGGCCAGCTCCACGATCTTGCCGAGGTACATCACCGCGATCCGGTCCGAGACGTGCCGGACGACCGACAGGTCGTGCGCGATGATCACGTACGTCAGGCCGAGCTCCTGCTGGAGGTCGTCCAGCAGGTTCACGACCTGCGCCTGGATCGACACGTCCAGCGCGGACACCGGCTCGTCGGCCACGACGAGCTTCGGGTTCAGCGCGAGCGCGCGGGCGATGCCGATGCGCTGGCGCTGACCGCCGGAGAACTCGTGCGGGTAGCGGTTGTAGTGCTCGGGGTTGAGACCCACGACCGACAGCAGCCGCTGCACTTCCTTCTTGATGCCGCCCTCGGGCGTGACGCCCTGGAGCTTGAAGGGAGCGCCGATGATCGTGCCGATGGTGTGACGCGGGTTCAGCGACGAGTACGGGTCCTGGAAGATCATCTGCACATCGCGGCGCAGCGGACGCATGCCGCCCACCCCGAGGTGCGTGATGTCCTTGCCCTGGAACTCGACCTTGCCGCCGGTCGGTTCGAGCAGCCGGGTGATCAGCCGGCCCATCGTCGACTTGCCGCAGCCGGACTCGCCCACGACACCGAGGGTCTCGCCGGAACGGACCTCGAAGTCCAGGCCGTCGACCGCGTGCACCGCCCCGACCTGCCGCTGGAGCAGGCCCTTCTTGATCGGGAAGTGCTTCTGGAGCCCGGTGACCTTCAGCAGGACCTCGCCGTCGGCACGGCCCGGTCCGGTGCTCTGTGCGGGAATCGTCACCGCTTTGTCGTCACTCACAGCTTCGGCGCAATCTCTTCGGTCCAGATACGCTCCCGCTGCTCCGTGCCCATGTGGCAGGCCGCCCAGTGCCGGCTGCCGACCTCGGCGAGCTCGGGCCGGACGGTGCGGGTGACGTTGTCCTTCGGGAGGTCCGCGTACGGGCAGCGCGGGTTGAAGGCGCAGCCGGACGGGATGTTGATCAGGGAGGGCGGGGAGCCCTTGACCGGGATCAGACGCTCCTGCTGGTCGCGGTCGAGACGCGGCATCGAGCCGAGCAGACCCCAGGTGTAGGGGTGGCGGGGCTCGTAGAACACCTTCTCCGCCGGTCCCCGCTCCACACAACGGCCGCCGTACATCACCAGGATGTCGTCGGCCAGCTCGGCCACCACACCCAGGTCGTGGGTGATGACGATGACCGCGGAGCCGAACTCCTTCTGGAGGTCACGGATCAGGTCGAGGATCTGCGCCTGGACGGTGACGTCGAGGGCGGTCGTCGGCTCGTCCGCGATCAGCAGCTCGGGGTTGTTGACCAGCGACATCGCGATCATCGCGCGCTGGCGCATACCGCCGGAGAACTCGTGGGGGTAGCTGTCCACGCGCTTGTCCGGCTGCGGGATGCCCACCCGGTCGAGCATCTCGACCGCGCGTCGCTTCGCGGTCTTCTTGTCGACGTCGTGGTGGATCCGGTACGCCTCCACGATCTGCTGACCGATCGTGTAGTACGGGTGCAGCGCGGACAGCGGGTCCTGGAAGATCATCGCCATCTCGCGGCCACGCAGCTTGCGCACGTGGTCCGGGTCGGCGGAGAGCAGCTCGGTGCCGTCCAGCCAGATCTCGCCGGAGATCTGCGCCTTGCGCTTGCCGTACTGGCCGGCGGTGTGCAGGCCCATGATGCCGAGCGAGGTCACCGACTTGCCGGAGCCGGACTCACCCACGATACCGAGGGTCTTGCCCTTCTCCAGCTGGAAGCTGAGCCCGTCGACGGACTTGACGAGACCGTCGTCCGTGGGGAAGTGCACCTTGAGGTCACGGACCTCAAGGAAGGCTTTCGGCGCGGGCGAAGCGGGGGTGGGCTCGCCCACGGCCGCTCCGCTCTTGCTGAGTTCGGTCATGTGAGCCTCACTCGGGGGTCGATCACGGCGTACAGGATGTCCACCACGAGGTTGGCGACGAGCACCGCTACGGAGGTCACCAGGGTGACGCCCAGGATGATGGGCAGGTCCTGGTTCTTGATGGCGTTGAGCACGGCCTGGCCGAGACCGGGCAGGCTGAACGCGGTCTCGGTCAGGATCGCGCCGCCGATGAGGGCACCGAGGTCCATGCCGAGCATGGTGAGCAGGGGCGTCATCGTGGAACGCATGGCGTGCTTGCCGATGACGGTCGTTTCCTTGAGGCCCTTGGCGCGAGCGGTGCGGATGTAGTCCTCACCGAGGATCTCGAGCATGGTGGCCCGGGTGATGCGGGCGTACATGGCCGCGTACAGGAAGGCCAGGGTGACCCACGGCAGGATCATGCCGCCGAACCAGCCGCTGAAGCCTTCCTCCAGCGGGTGGAACTGCCCGTCGAACAGATCCAGTCCGTAGACGAAGATCGACAGGGCGAGCATGCCCGTGAAGTAGATCGGGAGGGAGACACCCGACAGCGCGACGACCATCGCACCGCGGTCCCACAGGCTGCCCCGCTTGAGCGCGGAGAGCACACCGGCCGAGACGCCCATGATCAGCCACAGCACGGCGGCACCGAGCGCGAGCGCCAGGGTCACCGGGAAGCGGTCGGTCAGCACCGGCCAGACGGCCTGCTCGCTACGGAAGGAGTAGCCGAAGCACGGCGCGGCACAGTGGATGGTGTCCCCGCCGCCCGTGTAGGTACGGCCGGCGAAAATTCCCTTGAAGAACTCCCAGACCTGGGCGTAGATCGGGTCGCCCAGGCCCAGCTTCTCGCGCACACCCTCGACGGCGGCAGGGTCGGCCTGCTTGCCCACGAAGCTCAAGGCGATGTCTACGCCGGCCCACTTGGGGATGAGGAAGAAGATGCCGAAGACCACCATGACGATGACCACAAGCATCACTGCGGCGGCGAAGAACCGCCTGATGAGATAAGCGAGCACAGCTCTCGGCCCGCCGCGGGACCGCGGGCCATCGGAGATCGTCCGATGGCCCGCGATCACGCCGCGCCGGCCTTCACCTGCCTTTCGTGCCGTTCGGCGGGTGTGCCGGGATTTACTTCTTCGGGTTCTTCAGACCGAGGTTGACGAAGTCGTACTGACCGCTGTAGCCGTCGGTCGTGTAGACGTTCGCCAGGTTGTCCGAGCGCCAGTTGATGAACCGCTCGAAGACGAAGGGCAGGTAGTACGCGCCCTCCATCACCTTGTGGTTGATCTCCGTGGAGATCTTGGTCTTGCCGGCGTCGTCCAGGGTGGTGACGTACGAGTCGAACAGGCCGTCGATCGCCTTGTCCTTGATGAGCGCGTAGTTGTTGTTACCGCTCTCGGCGATGTACTTGCTGCTCCACAGCGGCAGACCGAAGCCCTGCACGGACGGGAAGTCCGGGCCCCAGCCCATGATGATGATGCCGTAGCCCTTCTTCTTCACGTTCGAGGGGCTACCGATGATGCCGGCGGTCTGCGAGCCGTCGTACTGGTCGATCTCGGCGGTGATGCCGACCTTCTTCAGCGACGCCTGGAGCGACTGGGCGGTGGCCACCTCGACCGGCTTGTTGTTACGCACCGCGATGGTGGTCTTGAAGCCGTTCGGCTGACCGCAGGCCTTCAGGGCCTCCTTGGCCTTGGCCTCGTTGCCGCCCTTGTTGGCACCGGAGATCTCGTACGGGTCGTACTTCTGGCCCTCGGCGCCCGGGACGGACGGCGGCAGCATGTTGGTGCCGATGTCGCCACCGGCGACCGGGCCGCCGCGCGCGGTCTGCAGCGAGACGTGGTCGGCGCCGTAGATCACGGCCTTGCGGCACTCGATGTTGTCGAACGGCGCGACGCTCTGCGGGAAGACCGCGTACCGGACGTAACCCGAGACCGGGTTGTCCAGGTTGCCCTTGTGCTCCTTCAGGGCGGTGGTGCGGCCCTGCGGCGACATACCGGTCTGGTTGAGGTCCAGGTCCAGGTCACCGTTGAGCAGACGCTGGTCCAGCTGGTTGGCGTCCGAGAAGAACTGGATCGTGATCTTGTCCGGGTACGCCTTGCGGATCGGGTCCGAAGCCTGCGCCCACTTGTCGTTGCGGACCAGGGTCAGGTCCTTGCCCGGGGCGTAGGACTCGAACTTGTACGGGCCGGAGGAGAAGGGCTTCAGGCCGTACTTGGACTTGGTGTCCATGTCCTGGCGGACCGGGGAGGCCGAGACGAGCGCCAGCATCTCCTCGAAGTCCGAGTTGGCCTGCGGGAGCTTGAAGACGATGGTCTTCGCGTCCGGCGTCTCGATGGCCTTCAGACCGAGCTTGTCCTTGGAGGTGTCCTTGTACGGACCCTTGTACGCGCCCTTGGGGTCGAGCACGTCCTTCAGGTACGTCGGACCGCCGGCCAGCACGTCCTGCGCCCACACGCGCTCGATGCCGTACTTCACGTCCTGGGACGTGATCGGCTTGCCGTCCTCCCACGTGACGCCGTCACGCAGGGTGTACGTGTAGGTCTTGCCGTCGTCCGTGACCTTGGCGGTCGCGGTCGCGAGGTCCGGGGTGATCTCCGCACCGGCCGCGCCCGGCTCCGTCTTGTTCGTGACGAGCTGACGGCTGTAGTAGCGCGCGAAGTTCCACATCATGCCGTAGTAACCACGCGTGGTGTCCCACGAGTCGGCGTCCTGCGCGGCACCGAACTTCAGCGTGCCGCCCTTCTTGGCGAGGGACGCCTGGGCGACCTTGTTGTTCGCGGCGTCGAAGCCGGCGGCACCGGTGCTGGAGCCCTTGCCGCCGTCGTCGTCGCTGCCGCCGCCGCACGCCGCCGTGGTCAGCAGCGCGGCGACCGCGGCAGCAGCGGCAAATGCCTGCTTCCGCCGCCCTGAGGTGCGTTCGGTAGTCACGATCTCGGATCCTCCGGATTTGATGAGAGCCCCCGTGTCAGTGCCACGGGACAGTTGTGGTGCGGCCGCGGTGCGGCGGTTCAACGGGACGCCTTCGGGTCGAGCGCGTCCCGGACGCCGTCACCGAAGAGGTTGAACGCCAGCACGGTGATGAAGATCGCCACGCCCGGAACCACCATGAACATGGGGTCGGACTCGTAGTAGTCGATGGCGCTCGAGAGCATCTGCCCCCAGGAGGCGGTGGGCGGCTTGACGCCCACGCCCAGGAAGCTCAGTGCGGCCTCGGTGAGGATGTTGGTGGGGATCATCATCGTCGTGTACACGACGATCGGGGCGACCAGGTTGGGCAGCAGTTCCTTGAACAGGATGTACAGCCGGCCCGCACCCAGTGACCGGGCGGCCTCGACGTACTCGCGCTCACGCAGCGAGAGCGTCTGGCCGCGCACCACGCGGCCGATGTAGGGCCAGCCGAAGAAGCCGATGACCACGATCATCAGGAAGACGCGCACGCTCGATCCGGTCAGGCCGAGCATGTGGTTCGGCATGACGGAGACCAGCGCGATGATGAACAGCAGCTGCGGGAAGGCGAGCAGGCCGTCCATGATCCGGCTGATGAGCGAGTCGACCCAGCCGCCGAAGAAGCCGGCGAGGATGCCCAGGACGGTTCCGAGGATCACGGCCACGACCGCGGACAGGAAGCCGACCAGCAGCGAGATCCGGGCCCCGTAGAGGATGCGGGCGAGGATGTCGCGGCCGTTGACCGGCTCGACGCCCAGCAGGTGGTCGCCGCTGATGCCGCCCAGGGAACCCGTCGGGGTGCCGAACAGCGGGTCGATCAGGTTCTCGTGATACTCGTTCGGGTCCTGCCCGAGGAGACTCGTGATGACCGGGGCGAACAGCGCGACCAGGACGAGGAAGAGCACGACGATGCCGCCCGTCAGGGCGAGCTTGTCCCGCTTCAGGCGCTCCCAGGCGATCCGGCCCAGGGAACGACCCTGGACGGCCTTGGCGCTTGCGGTGGCGACCGCCGCTTCGTCGGCCGCGCTCGGGGCCGCTTCCGCGGTCGGCTCGTGCAATGGTGCCGTCATCTGGCAGGGACCCCTCTCAACCGGCGGTAGCCGGCCCGCGCTTGCCGCTGTAGCGGCTGATCCGTCCGTCGTACACAGGGACGAAGTCCCCTGGAGCGGGAGTCTTCAACGCTTTGGCGATCTGTAGCCAGACTTGGCAGTGAATGGATGCGTAAACGTGATGCGGCCAGAAGGGTTCCGTTATCCGGACGCCGGGTAACGCCCCCCGGACAGGGGCGAATTGGGTCATACCCGGTGCAAATCGGACTATTAGTTGTCATCTACGCGCGCAGAACCCGTGAGGGTCCTGTGAACCACCCTGCACGCGACGCCCCCGACTCCCGGTCCGTGGCCTCGCGCCGGCGTCCCGGGTGGTCAGTACCGGCCCGTGGGCGGGAAGCCGTAGCCGCCGGCCGCGGGTGCCTGGGCCGGGGCGGCGGGAACGTGCGCCTCACGGTCGTAGAACGGCCGTGCGCCGGCCCGCATCCACATCACCACCGGGTCGTACTCGTCCGTCATGGCGACCGTCGACACCGGCAGCCCGTCCGGCACCGCCCCGATGGACTGCTGCATCATCGCCCGCACGGCGTCCACGGCCGGCGGCGAGGAGTCGTACACGTCGAGCCCGATCGCCAGGTAGGGGGCGCCCAGGGCCGGTTGCACCCAGGCACGGCGCAGGGCGCGCACGGCGGGGGTGCGATGGGCGTTCTGCGCGAGCAGGGCGTAGAACTGCGGGATCTCGATGGCGGGTTCGGAGAGTCTGAGCGGTCCGGCCGGCTGGCGGTCCAGGCCGGTCGCGATGCGGCGCAGATCCAGCCAGGGGATGCCGACACCACCACCGGGGGCGTGCGGGTTCAGCCAGAGGCCGTAGTGGTCGGGATAGAGCGTGCGGGCCACGTCGACTCCGTCGACCACCTCGTACGACCGGTTCCAGCCGCTCGCCGAGAGCTCCTGGGCGGAGGTGACGCACGGGGCGTAGCCGTGGCCTTCCACCTCCATGTTCCCGTACTGGGCGTCCGGGGAGCCGGCCTGGCCGTGCCACAGGAGCATCCAGACCTGGCCGGAGGCGGGGGTGGCGAGGGCGCGCAGGAGCGCCTCGTAGGCGTCGTAACGCCCGGGCGTGACCTGGCGCAGCATGTGCTCGACCTGTCCGGCCGCGATGCCGCTGGCGCTCACCTGTACCGCCCCTTCTATTTTGAGTTGCCCCGCGTATGAGAACAGCTTAAGCGCCCAGGGGCCCGGGACCTGTTGCGCGTCCGCGGGTACCGGTGCGCGGTGACGTGCCGCGCCCGGCGGCGGCGCCGGGCACCGGCCCGGCCGCACGCCCCCGGGGCCGCCCTAGCGCTGGTGGAAGGGGCGGACCTGCGCCCTCATCCACTCCCCCACCGGGTCCTGGGCCACGTCCAGCAGGATCAGGTTGACCGGCCACTTCGGCCCGGCCTTGCCCATGGCCCGGCCGAGGGCGTCCAGGGGGAGTTCGCGTGCGTCCCCCTCCCAGTGGGACAGCTCGACGCCGACGAACATCACCGGGTCGGCGGTCTCGATGGCGGCCAGGCAGCGGCGGGCCGTGAGGACCACGCCCGTGGCGTCGAACTCGGCCGAGGCGGCGGCGAGGAAGTCCACCGGGTCGTCCTGCCAGTCCGGCTCGAAGAGACGGACGCGGGCACCGCTCGCCGGTCCGTCCAGCACGGTACGGCCGGCCCGGCACAGCTCGGCCACGGCGGCCGGCGGCAGCGGGATGCCGACCACGCCCTCCGGGTTGACGAACATGCCGACCTGCGGCGGCAGCCCCCGCGCGAACTCCACCGCGGGCGCGATCGTGTACGACATGTGCGCCCCGGCGACCTGACGGAACTGCTCCTCGGAGCTGAACACCGGCACGAAGGCCTGGCCCTCCAGCTCGATGGCGGGCAGGTCGAGGGGGCCGCTGTGCGGGCCGCCGCCGCCGGGCAGCGGGACCCAGACGAAACTGCGGGCGAGCACCTCCACGATGCGCCCGCCGGCGCCCGGGACGCCGAGGGAGGCGGAGAGCACCTCCTCCAGCTCGTTGCCGGGCCATCCGCCGTGCGGGTGGGGGTGTGCCTGTGCCGGGAATGCCGTCGGGAAGTCCGCCGGTGGGAAATCCATCTGCCTACCGCCTGCTGGGAACCACGAGTGTGGCTGAAAGGCTAACGGGTGTCGGGGCTCTTTCCTCAGTCCTCAGCCGGTGAAGCCGATCCGGCGCAGGGCGTCCGCCGCGTCCCGGTCGAGCAGGACCGCCGAGCCGACGCCCACGGGCAGCCGGCCGCGCTCCACCGCGCGCAGCAGCCGTGCGGCGGCCGTGCGGTGGCGCAGGAACGCGTACCGGGAGACGCCGCGGCCGCGCTCGCGCTGGCCCTCCAGCGCGGTGCCGGGGGTGACGTCCAGGAGCAGCAGGTGCAGGGTGCCGCCGCGGCGGCGGGCCTCGCGGGCCAGCCAGTCGCGCACCCAGGCCTGGGTGCCGCAGTCGTGGACGACGACGCCCGCGCCGGTGCGCAGGGCCCGGCGCAGGCCGACGTAGTGGGCGAGACGGACCAGGGGACGGTAGAGGGCGTAGGGCAGGAAGCGGGGCGCGCGGGCGTCCCAGCGGTCGCGGGTGTCCTGGGAGTCGATGCGCGGGCCGGTGACCGCGCGCCTCATGAGCGTGGACTTCCCGCTGCCGGGCAGCCCGGTGACCACCACCAGGTCGTGGGGGCCGAAGAGCAGGCCGTGCGGGCTGCGGCCGGAGCGCTCGCGCAGGTCGCGGACGACGGGCGCGGGCCGCGCGCGGCACGCCTCCCCGGCCGGGGCCGCCGGCTGCGCGGGCAGCGCGAGCGCCGAGGTGGTCGCCAACGCCGTGGTCCTCGCCGTGGTCCTGTTCACCGTGATCGTCCTTCCCCTGGGGTCAGGTAAGTCTTCTCCCCATCGAACGTAAAGAGAAGGTAATCCGTGATGTCTCGCGTTTTCGTGCGCGTACCGCCACAGCCCGGTTACAGATGCGGCCTGCCGCGACCGGGGGGAGCCGTGCAATGATGTGCCCGCCAACTGCATACCGGCCGCTTGAATCCGCGCGGGAGAGTCTCCAGCAGCAGCACGCGCTGGGGCGCCGAAGGAGCAAGTCCCTCCCTTGAATCTCTCAGGTCCCCGTTACCGCGCGGGCGAGGCACATCTGAAAAGCGGGCCGCCGTCGCCGGTGGTCCCACCCAAGGTGCAAGCCATGTCCTGTCCGGTCATGGCGAACCTCTCAGGTTCCGATGACAGATGGGGAGGAACGACCTCGCCTGTCATGCCTTGGGAGACGACCGACCGATGAGCAGTACCGCACTCCGTCATACCGCGCTCGATGCCCTGCATCGCTCGCTCGGCGCGATGATGACCGACTTCGCCGGCTGGGACATGCCCCTGCGCTACGGCTCCGAACGCGACGAGCACACCGCCGTGCGCACGAGGGCCGGGCTCTTCGACCTCTCGCACATGGGCGAGATCACCGTCACCGGCCCGCAGGCCGCGGCCCTCCTCGACTTCGCCCTGGTGGGCAACATCGGGGGCGTGCGGTCCGGCCGGGCCCGCTACACCATGATCTGCCGGGAGGACGGCGGCATCCTGGACGACCTGATCGTGTACCGGCTGGCCGACACTGAGTACATGGTCGTCGCCAACGCCTCCAACGCCCAGGTCGTGCTGGACGCGCTGGTGGAGCGGGCGGCCGGCTTCGACGCCGAGGTGCGCGACGACCGCGACGCCTACGCCCTGATCGCCGTCCAGGGCCCCGAGTCCCCGGGGATCCTCGCGTCCCTCACCGACGCCGACCTGGACGGCCTGAAGTACTACGCGGGCCTGCCGGGCACGGTCGCCGGGGTCCCCGCGCTGATCGCGCGCACCGGCTACACCGGCGAGGACGGCTTCGAGCTGTTCGTGAAGCCGGAGCACGCCGTGGAGCTGTGGCAGGCGCTGACCCGGGCCGGCGAGGGCGTCGGCCTGGTCCCCTGCGGTCTGTCCTGCCGGGACACCCTGCGCCTGGAGGCGGGCATGCCGCTGTACGGGCATGAGCTGTCGACCGCGCTGACCCCCTTCGACGCGGGTCTCGGGCGCGTGGTGAAGTTCGAGAAGGACGGCGACTTCGTCGGGCGCGAGGCGCTGGCCCGGGCGGCCGAGCAGGCCCTGGAGAAGCCGCCGCGGGTCCTGGTCGGCCTGGTCGCCGAGGGCCGCCGGGTCCCGCGTGCCGGGTTCGCCGTCGTCGCGGGCGGCGAGGTGATCGGCGAGGTCACCTCCGGCGCCCCCTCCCCGACGCTGGGCAAGCCGATCGCGATGGCCTACGTCGACGCCGCGCACGCCGCTCCGGGCACCTCGGGCGTCGGTGTGGACATCCGCGGCAGCCACGAGCCGTACGAGGTCGTGGCGCTGCCCTTCTACCGGCGCCAGAAGTAGACACTGGAGATCGAGCGCAGGTGACACTGCGCACATTTCCGCTGCTCACGCGCGTTTTCAGTAGTCCCCCATTCACCAGCACTCCCCCGCGTACAGGAGAATTCAGGCCATGAGCAACCCCCAGCAGCTGCGCTACAGCAAGGAGCACGAGTGGCTGTCGGCCGCCGAGGACGGCGTCTCGACGGTCGGCATCACGGAGCACGCGGCCAACGCGCTCGGCGACGTGGTCTTCGTCCAGCTCCCGGAGGTCGGTGCCACGGTGACCTCGGGCGAGTCCTGCGGTGAGCTGGAGTCGACCAAGTCGGTCAGCGAGCTGTACTCGCCGCTCGCCGGCGAGGTCGTCGAGATCAACCAGGACGTGGTCGACGACCCGTCGCTGGTCAACTCCGCCCCCTTCGAGGGCGGGTGGCTGTTCAAGGTACGCGTCACGGGCGAGCAGGAGGAGCTGCTCTCCGCCGACGAGTACACCGCCTACACCGCCGGCTGAGGAGTCGTAGACGCATGTCCGTCCTGAACACGCCCCTGCACGAGCTCGACCCGGAGATCGCGGCCGCGGTCGACGCCGAGCTGAACCGTCAGCAGTCCACGCTCGAGATGATCGCGTCGGAGAACTTCGCTCCGCTCGCGGTCATGGAGGCGCAGGGCTCGGTCCTCACCAACAAGTACGCCGAGGGCTACCCGGGCCGCCGCTACTACGGCGGCTGCGAGCACGTCGACGTCGCCGAGCAGATCGCGATCGACCGGATCAAGGAACTGTTCGGCGCCGAGTACGCCAACGTCCAGCCGCACTCGGGCGCCTCCGCCAACCAGGCCGCCCTGTTCGCGCTGGCCCAGCCCGGCGACACCATCCTGGGCCTGGACCTGGCGCACGGCGGCCACCTGACCCACGGGATGCGGCTGAACTTCTCCGGCAAGCAGTTCGACGTGGTCGCCTACCACGTGGACCCGGAGACCGGTCTGGTCGACATGGCCGAGCTGGAGCGGCTCGCCAAGGAGCACCGCCCGAAGGTGATCATCGCCGGCTGGTCGGCGTACCCGCGCGAGCTGGACTTCGCGGAGTTCCGCCGGATCGCCGACGAGGTCGAGGCGTACCTGTGGGTCGACATGGCGCACTTCGCGGGCCTGGTCGCGGCCGGTCTGCACGCCAACCCGGTGCCGTACGCGGATGTGGTCACCTCGACCACCCACAAGACGCTGGGCGGCCCGCGCGGCGGCGTCATCCTGGCGAAGAAGGCGTTCGCGAAGAAGCTGAACTCGTCCGTCTTCCCGGGCTTCCAGGGCGGTCCGCTGGAGCACGTGATCGCGGCGAAGGCGGTCTCCTTCAAGGTCGCGGCCTCGGAGGAGTTCAAGGAGCGCCAGCACCGTACGGTCGAGGGCGCGCGGATCCTCGCCGAGCGCCTCACGGCGGCCGACGCCCGGGCGGCCGGGATCAACGTGCTCTCCGGCGGTACGGACGTGCACCTGATCCTGGTGGACCTGCGCGACTCCGAGCTGGACGGCCAGCAGGCCGAGGACCGGCTCCACGAGGTCGGCATCACGGTCAACCGCAACGCGGTCCCGAACGACCCGCGGCCCCCGATGGTCACCTCGGGTCTGCGGATCGGCACGCCCGCCCTCGCCACCCGCGGCTTCACCGCCGAGGACTTCACCGAGGTCGCGGATGTGATCGCCGAGGCGCTGAAGGCGCCCTCCCCCTTCGGGGAGGCCGACGTCCAGGCGCTGAAGGCCCGGGTCACGGCCCTGGCCGCCAAGCACCCGTTGTACCCCGGTCTGAACAAGTAGTTCCTTTTCGCCGGGCGCCCCGCACACTCGTAGGTGAAGGTGCGCGGGGCTCCCGGTGAGAACCCTCCTGCACCACCCCGTCTTGAGGAGTACCCCGTGGCCATCTCGGTCTTCGACCTGTTCTCGATCGGCATCGGCCCGTCCAGCTCCCACACGGTCGGTCCGATGCGCGCGGCACGCATGTTCGTCCGGCGCCTGCGCAACGAGGAGCTGCTGTCCTCGGCGGCCTCGGTCCGCGCCGAGCTGTACGGCTCCCTCGGCGCCACCGGCCACGGCCACGGCACGCCCAAGGCGGTCCTGCTCGGCCTGGAGGGCGCCTCGCCGCGCACGGTCGACGTGGAGTCGGCGGACGAGCGGGTGGAGCGGATCAAGGAGTCGGGCCGGCTGAACCTGCTCGGCGAGCGCGAGATCCCGTTCTCCTTCGACGACGACCTGGTGCTGCACCGCCGCAAGGCGCTCCCGTACCACGCGAACGGCATGACGCTCTGGGCGTACGACGCCTCCGGCGCCGAGCTGCTCTCCAAGACGTACTACTCGGTCGGCGGCGGCTTCGTCGTCGACGAGGACGCGGTGGGCGCGGACCGCATCGTGCTCGACGACACGGTGCTGAAGTACCCCTTCCGCACGGGCGACGAGCTGCTGCGCCTGACCAAGGAGACCGGCCTGTCGATCTCCTCGCTGATGCTGGAGAACGAACGCGCCTGGCGCACCGAGGACGAGATCCGCGCGGGCCTCCTGGAGATCTGGCGGGTCATGCAGGCCTGTGTCTCGCGGGGCATGTCCCGCGAGGGCATCCTGCCGGGCGGCCTGCGCGTCCGCCGCCGCGCCGCGGTGACGGCCCGCCAGCTGCGCGCCGACGGCGATCCGCTGGCCCACGCCATGGAGTGGATCACCCTGTACGCGATGGCGGTGAACGAGGAGAACGCGGCGGGCGGCCGCGTGGTGACCGCCCCGACGAACGGCGCGGCCGGCATCATCCCGGCCGTCCTGCACTACTACGTCAACTTCGTCCCCGGCGCGGACGAGGACGGCGTGGTGCGCTTCCTGCTGGCCGCGGGCGCGATCGGCATGCTCTTCAAGGAGAACGCCTCCATCTCCGGCGCCGAGGTCGGCTGCCAGGGCGAGGTCGGCTCCGCCTGCTCGATGGCGGCCGGCGCCCTCGCGGAGGTGCTGGGCGGCAGCCCCGAGCAGGTCGAGAACGCGGCCGAGATCGGTATGGAGCACAACCTCGGCCTCACCTGCGACCCCGTCGGCGGCCTGGTGCAGATCCCCTGCATCGAGCGCAACGGCATGGCCGCGGTCAAGGCGGTCACCGCCGCCCGTATGGCGATGCGCGGCGACGGCACGCACAAGGTCTCCCTCGACAAGGTCATCAAGACCATGAAGGAGACCGGTGCGGACATGAGCGTCAAGTACAAGGAGACCGCGCGGGGCGGGCTGGCGGTCAACATCATCGAGTGCTGAGCGGGCGCCCGGCGCGGCGCTCCGGGGACCCGCCGGCGGCGGGGATCCCCGGAGGGGGGTGCGGCGCTAGGCCGGACACGGCCTAGGGGGTCTGGCCGCCCGAGGCGGGCTTGAGCTGGACCCAGCCGGCGGTGCTGGGCACGCCCTCCTCGTTGAGCAGGAAGAGCATGTAGTAGCCGGGCGGCGCGGCGCTCGCCGACGGCGGTGCCTGGAGTTCGAGGAAGCTGCCGCTGCGGCTCTTGATCCGCAGGTCGAGATGGCGCTGGCTGGTGTTGACCGAGTGGGTGGCGGTGGTCGGCGCCAGCAGGACGGCGCGGGTGATGTCGGCGGCGGTGCTGCTGCTCACCGCGATCTTCTCGTTGTAGCCGACGGACGGGTTGAACACCGTGCCGAGGTTCGGGCGGCCGCCCTGCCGGAGGTAGGCCGGCTCGTAGATCTCGATGCTGCCGTTCATGTCGTCGGTGATGTCGGGGTCGTTGGCGAGTTCCTGGAGTTCGTCACCGGTGACCATGACCCGGCCGTCCGGGAGCACGACGGCGTTGGAGTGGTAGCCGCGCGGCAGCCGCTGGGCGGGGCCGAGCCGCCAGTTGCCGTTCTCGTCGCGCAGTTCGATCTGGCGGTACTTCAGGTCCGCGTTGGGGTTGTACGTGCCGTTGCCGTAGTCGCGGATGTCGAAGGCGCCGTTGACGGTCATCAGGGTGGCGTCCGGCATGAGCAGGGTGTTGTCCTGGGTGCGGCCGAAGGCTCTCGCCTTCTCCTTGCTCCACTTGCCGCCGACCAGCTGGTAGGTGTTCGGGTCGTCCCGGTCCCCGCCGAGGACCAGCACCGAGTCGGGCCCCTTGAAGCCGGCGGGCAGGGGCACGGCGGACCCGTAGTTGCGCGGCGTGTTGTCCGGGCGGGGCGCCAGGTCCTTGCGGGTCTCGGCGACGGGGTCGAACAGCCACTGCTGCTCGGGGTCCCGGCCCAGGCCGTAGACCTTGCCGTCGCGCAGGGAGAAGAGGTGCGGGTAGTCCCGTTTGAACGGGGCGTCGGACGTGAACAGTTCCGGCTTCCAGCCCTGCGGCTTGTCCGTCTTGGCGACGGGGACGGGCTTGTTCAGGGCGGGGAAGCGCTCGACGATCGCGGTGGGGGTGCCCCAGCCGAGCTCCGACTGCCCGGACATGATCAGCTGCCGCCCGTCCGCGCCGGTGACCACCGACGGGTACCACCGGCCGACCGCCATGTCCTGGTTCAGGTACCACTTCTCCTCCCACGGGTCGAAGACGAGGGAGAGCTTGGCGCCGGAGCCGCCGTTGCCGCCGAGGTTGCCGCCGAAGACGCCGAGCATCCCGTTGGGCAGGAAGGAGTGGCCGGCGCAGAAGAACGGCGCGGGGCGGGGCTGGTCGAGGCCGTCCGGCATGTTGATCACGGGCGGGGTGACCTTGGTGAACGAGCCCGGTCCGGTGCCCTTGGCCGGGTCCCACAGGTAGGCGCGGCCCGCGTTCTCCCTGCCGATGGTGTCGGTCGGGGCGGGTTCCTTCTGCGGATTGGTCTCGATGCGCTCGAAGGAGAACAGCAGCACCTTGCCGGTGGGCAGCATCGCGATGTGGGCGGCGAAGTCCGGGGACTGGAAGTACTCCCGGAACCGGCCGGCGTCCGCCGGGTCGAACTCCGCGTTGATCTTGGCCTGTGAGGCCCCGAGCGCCTTGAGGCGCTCCGTTCGGGTGGTCTGCGGGTACTCGCCGACGGCCTTGACGGCCTCCCTGGTCCTGGCGTGCTCCTCGGCGTGTTCCCGGCCGATGACGGTCGCCTCGTCCGGGTCGACGTGCACCCGGTCGGCCGAGGGGACGTCACCGCCGGTGCCGTGGGCTAGGGCCGGGCCCGTGGACAGCGCGGTGAAGGTGAGCGCGGAGGCGGCACAGGCGGTGACCGCCGCGGCCAGCATCCTCCTGGACGACGGCCCGGGCCGGTTCCTGTGGGACATGGAACTCCTTGCGAGAGGGGGGACAGGGCGCACGGCGGAGCGCCGCGGCCGTGCCGTTTCGGCGGCCCGGGCGGCGAACACATGACGCAATCCTGCAATTACTCTCAGTGTTCGCATCTCGGGCGCGGACTGTCGCGCGATGCCGGGCAGGCGGGTGACTCCACGAGGGCCGAGCGGGTCAGAGCCCAGGTGGGACAAGGGTTCCGCCGCCAGGGGGCGGCGCCGGGAGGGGGCGGCCGGGCGATCTCACCCCTTCACACGCCGATTACTTAGCGTACTGTCATGACTACTGAGCATATTCCCGGCACATGTGACCGATGAGGGAAAGTCCATGACAGAAGAGCTCACACTGCGCGAGAGCGACGACATCCAGGGCGATGTGATCGCGGGCTTCAAGAAGGACCGGATGACCCTGCTCTTCCTCAAGTTCGAGGACCCCCCGCGGGCTCGCACCTGGGTGAAGCGGCTCGCCTCCCAGATCTCCACCACCCGGCAGGTGGCCGCCTTCAACGCGGCGTTCCGCAGGGCCCGGCAGGCCAACGGCGGTGACGACCCGCAGAAGCTGAAGGCCACCTGGACGAACGTCAGCTTCACCTACGAGGGCCTCAAGGTCCTCACCGGCAAGGACCCCCTGCCCTCGGTGCGGCGGGGCGGCACCCTGGAGGCGTTCAAGGACGGGTCCCACAAGCGCTCCCTGGGCGACACCGGCGACAGCTCACCGGAGAACTGGCTGTTCGGGGACGGCAAGGGCCAGACCGTGCACGCCGTGATCACCGTCGCCTCCGACACCGCCGAGGGGCTCCAGGACGCCCTGACCGCCCAGCGCGAGGCGGCCGCGCAGGCCAAGATCGTGATCGTCTTCCAGCAGAACGGCGCCACCCTGCCGGGCACCCGCCGCGGCAAGGAGCACTTCGGCTTCAAGGACGGGGTCAGCGAGCCGGGGGTGACCGGCTTCGACGAGCCGGACCCGGAGCGCCCCGAGTACGTCAAGGACCACCCGGGCACCCGGCTGGTGCCGCCCGGCGAGTTCGTCATCGGGCACGACCGGATCGGCGGGATCCCCTACGACGACATGCCGGAGTGGGCCCGCAACGGCAGCTTCCAGGTGGTGCGCCGGCTCGCTCAGGACGTCCCCGGCTGGTGGGCCCAGGTCGCCGCGCAGCTGAAGGTCCTGCGCCGGGCCAAGGTCGTCCCGCAGGAGGCGACCACCGAGTGGCTGGCCGCCCGGATGGTGGGCCGCTGGCGCTCGGGCACTCCCGTCGCCACGTGCCCGCACGCCGACATGCCCGACAACGCCCTCGCGAGCCAGGACAACGACTTCGGCTACCGGGGCGACCCGGAGGGGTTCGTCACCCCGCTCTTCTCGCACCTGCGCAAGACCAACCCCCGCGACGGCCTTCAGGAACATCCCGGCACGGAGCCGCTCCCCGAGAATCCGGTCATGGACCGCCGCCGGATCATCCGCCGCGGCGCCCCCTACGGCGCGCCCTTCGACCCGGCCTCGGAAGGGCCCGGCGGCCCCGACCACCCGCGCGGGCTGCTCTTCGTCTGCTACCAGTCCGATCTCGTCGAGCAGTTCGAGTTCATCCAGAAGAGCTGGATCAACGACACCGGCTTCCCGCCGGACCGCCCGAGGAAGCCCGGCCCCGACCCGATGGTCGGCCCCACCGGCACGGTCGGTTTCGAGACCCCCGGCGCGACGACCGAGCTGAGCTTCCATCAGTTCGTCACCACCGAGGGCTCCGTCTACGCCTTCGTCCCCTCGCTCACCACCCTGCGGCTGCTGGGCGACGGCCGGCTGACCGACCGGCTCCCGGACGCGGTGCGGCCCACCGACGCCTTCCTCCCGATCCCCGACCGGCAGCGGGACAAGGGCAAGAGCTGGTACTGGGCCTACGGGACGGGCGGCGCGGGACCGGTCTGCCGCACCCTCTCCATCGCCGACGGCGACACGCACCAGGATGTCGTCGAGCGTCCCGACCGGCCCCTGTCCACCTGGCCGGCCTATGTCGGCGTGGCCACGGTGGACGCGATCCTGCCGGTGCCGGACGAGCAGCGGGTGGGCGGCTTCAGCCGGTACTGGCTGTTCCACACGGTCGAGGGGCGTCAGGTCTACCGGCTGCTGTCGGTCACGGACGGGGCGGAGTCCGGACTCGCGCCCGAGGCGGCGGTCACGCTCGAACGGCCCGACCGGCCGATCTCGGCCTGGGCCTCCTTCAGCGGGATCGAGCAGGTGGACGCCCTGCTGCCGGTGCCCGACATGCAGCGCCAGAACGGCAAGAGCCATTACTGGCTCTTCCACTCCTCGCTGGGCCGGCAGGTCTACCGGCTGATCTCGATCGCCGACGGCTCCGCGCACCACGACGTCATCGAGCGCGGCGACCGGTCGCTCGATCTGTGGCCGTCACTGGCCGGGATCTCCCGGGTGGACGAGTTCCTCGCCGTACCCGACGGGCAGCGCGTCGACGGGCTGAGCCTGTTCTGGGTGTTCCACCAGGACAAGTACCGGATCATCTCGATCGCCGACGGACACGGGCACCCCGACCGGATCGTGGTCGAGGACCGCCCGATCACCCTGTGGACGTCCCTGACGGGCTGAGACGGCGGACACTTCTCGGCGGGCACCCGGTACCGGAAGGGGCCCGCCCGTCGGGAGGGGCCGCCGCCGAACAGGTCCTCCGGCGCGGCGCGCAGGACGGCCGCGGCGGCCTCGGCGGCCTGGGCCGTGACCGCCCGGGGCAGGCCGGGGCGGGCCGGCGGCCGGCATCGTCGAGTGCCGACGCCGCCCCGCCGCCCCCGCCCCGGGCACCGGTGTCGCGCCGGGCGCGGGCCCGGTCCGCAGGGGCCTCAGCCGCGGAACGCCGCCGGGCGCTCGGGGTCGGCCTCCGCCAGAGCCTTGGTGACCTCGGCGACGCCTGCCCGCAGGCCGTAGACGGGGGTGTCGGGCTGCTGGCGCCAGGAGTCGTCGATGCCGCCGGCGTCGACGGTGTCGAAGCCGAGCTCGTCGATCAGGGCGCGGATCTTCGCCTTGGCCACCTCGTCGTCCCCGGCGACCGGCAGGGCGGTGCGGGCGGGGTCACCGGCCGGGAGCGGGCGGTCCAGGATGTCCTGGGCGTAGGTGCCGTTGAAGGCCTTGACGACGGGGTGGCCGATCTGGCGCTCGATCCAGCGGCTCTCGGTGAGGCCCTCGTCCTCGATCCCGGCGATACGGCCGTCGCGCTGCTGCGGGTAGTAGTTGTTGGTGTCGATCACCACGAGGCCGTCGGCCGCGCCGTCGAGGACCCCGGCGGGGAGGCCGGGCACCGCGTTGAGGGGGATCGTGACGACGACGACCTCCGCGCCGCGGGCCGCCTCCGTCACGGCCACCGGGGTCGCGCCGGTCTCCGCCGCCAGCTGGGTGAGGGTGTGCGGGCCCCGTGAGTTGGCGACGGAGACCTCGTGGCCGAGGGCGGTGAGCCGCCGGGTGAGGTTGCCGCCGATGTTGCCCGCGCCGATGATGCCGATCTTCATGTCAGGCCTTCCGGTCCGTCCGTGTCCGTCCGTCCGGGTTCCATGCATACGCATGGAACCTCCGAGGGGCGACAACCCCGGGCGGCCATCGGCTATTCCGGTGCCCGCGGGCACGAGAAAGGGGGAGCCCGGCGCGAAGATCCCGCGCCGGGCTCCCCCCTGGGGCACTACTTGTTCAGGTAGGCCCAGAACTCGTCGAACGAGAGGACCTTGTCCCCATTGAGGTCACGGTCCTTGATGATGACCTCGGCGACCGACTCGGTGACGTTCCAGTCGCCTGCCTGGGCCAGGGCGGTCTTGAACTCGGCAGCGGTGATGAATCCGTCACCGTCCGTGTCGATGCGCTGGAACTGCTTGCGTGCTTCTTCGATGTCGGCCACCGATCCGCCCCTTTTTCTTCGCTTGCCGTCGTACTGACGCAGGTCAGATTAGCCGTCCGTGCGAGCCTCCAGCGCGGCGACCACCCAGGCGAACTCCTCCCGGTGGGCCGCCGCGGGCCCGTGGCCGTTCACGATCCCCAGCAACTCCCGGTAACGGGCCACCTGGTCGTTCGCGTGGGACGTCAGGCGTTCGAGGACCTGAGCCGGGTCCGCGTCACCGAGCAGCTCGCGCAGCACCTCCGCCGCCTGCGGGGAGTCGGGGGCGATGCCGCCCTCGCGCGCCCGCGCCCCCAGCTGCACCAGCCGCCGGGCGAACCACAGCGACGCCCCGGCGGGCACCTCGGGCCCCCGGTCCGCCGCGTTGAACTCGGCCGCCTTGCGCATCTGCGCCCGGAACCCCGGGTCCTGGAGCAGCTCGGCCAGCTCCACCCAGGCGTCCACCTGCTCGGGCGTGGGATCGTCCGGCAGGTCCACCACGGTGGCCCTCATCCGCTCCCGGATCACCGGGTCCGCCGCCCGGAGTCCGTGGAACATCTCGTCCACGAACTCCTCCAGGATCCGTCCGCGTTCGGCCGCCGACAGCCGGGCCAACTTGTTCATCAGGGTCGTCTCCTCCGCACTCGCACCGCGTCGCGCCACGGACGACAGCACCGCGCGGGTCACCTTGAGCTGGGGGTCCCCCCTCTGGGGGAGGATCTGCGCGTCCAGCGCGGACACGTGCGCCGCCGCGACCTGGGCGACCGTCCGCTCCCCCGCCAGCACCCGGCGCACATCGGTCAGGCCGAGGCCCAGCTCGCGCAGGGTGCGGATCAGTTCCAGGCGGGCGGCGGAGCCGGCGTCGTAGAGCCGGTAGCCGCCGGTGGAGCGGGCCGCCGGGGTCAGGACACCCTCGTCGGACCAGTAGCGGATGGTGCGCACGGTCAGTCCGGTGGCGCGGGCCAGCTCGCCGATGGTGAGAAGTCCGGTGCCGTCGTCGATCATGTCTGGGAGTCTGGGCCTTCCAGTGGGTGGAGACTCAAGGGGCGGTGCGGTGGAGACGTTGCGGGACATTCTCGACGGGGCCGCGCACGGCGTCTTCCCCCCTCAGGACGGCCGGACGAGGGTCGTCCCGCAGATGTCCCCGCGCGACGCGGGCGTCCTCGCCTTCACCGCGCACTCGGTGGTCTTCACGGACGAGGACCCCGCGTGGGTGGACGAGGCGTTGCGGGCCGTGGACTGCGACGCGCTGTCCGCGTCGATGCACCCGCGATTCCTGGCCGCGCTGATGGAGCGCACGGGGCGCACGGCCGAGACGATCGACGCGATGCTGGTGGGCTCCCCGCTGCCGGGCGGGCCGCCGCTGCCGCTGACGGAGATCGAGGACCGGGGCCATCCCCGCATCCGTTACGCGCTCCGTCGGCGCCACGACGTGCGCGCGTGGTCCGCGGACGGCGGGGTGCTGGTCACCGGGCGCGGGATCGGCGGACGGCTGGAGGTCTCGGCCGAGGTCGGGACGGCGCTGCGGCACCGGGGGCTCGGACGGCTGCTGGTGACCGCCGCGCGGCACCTCGCCACGGAGCCGGTGTGGGCGCAGATCGCCCCGGGGAACGCCCGCAGCGTGCGGGCGTTCCAGGCGGCGGGGTATGTGCCGGTGGGCGCGGAGCTGCTGCTGACCGCCCGCCGGTGACTACCGGAAGATGCCGGTGTGGCCGAGGGAGTAGCGGCCGGGCTGAGGGTAGACGGCGAGGCCGTGCGGGCCGCTGCCGACGGGGATGCGGGCGAGCTGCCTGCCGGTGCGGGTGTCGATGGCGTACACCTCGGCGTCGTAACGGCCGGACAGCCACAGGACCTTGCCGTCCGCCGAGACGCCGCCCATGTCGGGGCTGCCGCCGTCGGGCAGGTGCCACTTCCTGGTGACCTTGTCCGCGGCGAAGTCGAAGACGGAGACGGAGCCCTCGCCGCGGTTGGAGACGTACATCTCGCGGGAGTCGCGGCTGACGTACAGTCCGTGGGCGCCCTTGCCGGTGGGCAGCAGGGTCGGCTTGCCGAAGGTGTCGCCGTCGATCACCCACATCCCGTCGGCCATCATGTCGGCGATGTAGAACCGCTTGCCGTCGGGGGCGACCTTGACGTCCTGGGGCATGGCGCCCTCGAAGGGCAGTTTCTGCTGCCCGACGACCTCCATCCGCTCGGTGTCGACCTTCAGCAGTTCGCCGCTGAACTCGCAGGAGACGATGAAGTACCGGCCGTCGCGGGAGAAATCGGCGTGGTTGACGCCGTAGCAGGTGACCGGCTCGGTCTTGATCCGCTTCATGGTGTGCGGGTCGCGGAAGACGAGTTCGCGGTCCAGGGAGGCCATCACGATCGCGTACTTGCCGTTGGGCGTGAAGTAGAGGTTGTACGGGTCGTGCACCTCGACCTCCTTGCCCGCCCTGCCGGTCTTCGGGTCGATGGGGGTGAGGGTGTGCCCGCGGTTGTTGTTCACCCAGAGCGTCTTCAGGTCCCAGGAGGGCACGACGTGCTGCGGCTGCTGGCCGACGTGGAGGGTGTCGACGACCTTGTACGTCTTCGGGTCGATGACGGTGACCGTGTCGGACTCGGTGTTGGGGACGTAGACGCGGGACGGGAAGTCCTTGACGACCGGGGAGAGCCGGTTCGGGCGGTCGGCGGCGTAGACGTCCTTGGAGTCGAGGACCGGCGGCATGCCGGGCAGCCCCTCGACGGCCGGCTTCTTCGGCTTGGCCGGGGCGGGGGCGGCGGCCTTGACGGCCCGGTGGGTGCCGCCCGGGGAGTCGGTGCCGCAGGCGGCGAGGGCGGTGACGGCGGTGAGGGCGGTCCCGGTGAGCAGGGCGCGCCTGAGAAGTGTGGGGTGCATCAGCTGAACAGCTCCGTGGTGGTGACCGCGCGCAGTCCGCGGCGGTGCAGTTCGTCCAGGACGGCGGGGAGCGCGGCGACCGTGTCCGCGTAGCCGAAGTGCAGGCTCACGACGGATCCGGCGCGGACCTCGTCGAGGACGGCGCGGGTGACGGCGGGGGCTCCGGGCGAGGTGAAGTCGAGGGGGTCGACGTCGTAGGAGAGCACGTGGGGGTAGCCGGCCCGGCGGGCCAGGGTCTCGACGAGCGGGGAGGCGCGGGCGGTGCGGGAGGGGCGGAACCAGGTGCCGACGGACCCGGTGAGCCGCTTCAGGCGTGCGGCGCATTCGGCGATCTCCCGGGCCGCGTCCGCCTCGGACATGGCGTTGATGTCGAGGTGGCGCTGGGTGTGGTTGCCGAGGTCGTGGCCGCCGTCGAGGATCCGGCGGGCCATGTCCGGGTGTTCGTCGAGCCAGGTCCCGACGGCGAGCACGGTGATCCGGGCCCCGTGCTGTTCGGCCTCGCCGAGCAGCGCGCGGGCGGTGGCGGGATCCCCGTTCCCGTGGAAGGTGAGGGCGACCCGGGGGCGGGTGCGGGGGCCGTGGGTGAGCTGGGCCGGCTGCCCGGGGAAGCGGCGCGGGGACGGGGCGGGGCGGGGTCCGGCGGCGGGGCGCCGCGGGGACGCGCGTGTGGCGTCCGGCGCGGGGTGTGCGACGGCGCCGGTCGAGGCGCATCCCGCGGCGAACGCAGCTGCGGCGGCGAGTCCGGCGGCTGTGCGCAGGGCCGTTCGGCGGTCTGTCGGGGTCACCCGCACCATTTAAGGCGAGTTGAGGTGCAAATCGGGCGATTGGTCCGTTCGGCGGCCGGTTGGCGCGCCCCCGGGGAGCGACGGCCGACGGTGAACAGGGGGGCGGAGCGCGGACGCGGAACCCGGCCGCCCGATGCCGGAACGGTCCGCCGGACACGGCCTAGCGGTCCGCGACCCGCATCTCGAACCAGGTCGTCTTCCCGCGTGGCAGCAGGTCGACGCCCCAGCGGTCGGAGAGTTTGTCGACGAGGAAGAGGCCGCGGCCGCTGATGTCCATCTCCTGGACCGGCATCAGACAGGGCAGCCCTCGGGACGGATCGCGGACCTCGATGCGGATCCAGCCGCGTCGACGGCGCATCCGGAGCCCGAACACCCGTGCACCGGTGTGCCGTACGGCGTTGCCGACGAGTTCGGAGACGAGCAGCACCGCGTCCTCGGTCATCCGGGGGCTGAGGCCCCAGTGGCGCAGGACGACGACCTGGGTGAGCCGGCGGGCGGTGGCGGCGGACTCGGGGCGGGACGGCAGGGGAACCTCACCCTCCGTCGGATTGCCGAACAACTCCAGCGCCTTGAGCGCCCGTTCGTCCTCGACCGCCGGCGACCAGCGCGCCGCGGCCACACGCCCGTGCCCTCGCGGCTGTTCGATACCCTCCAGCCCCGCCATGCCCCCATCATGGCCGTCCGGCGCCTCCTCCGGGGCCGTTCCGGGGGAATACGCCCCCCGTGCGACTCCGGTCCGCGCACCTCGGTAGGCATATGCCAGAGGCAGCGCGGTGTCTTGCACGGGGCCACTGACCTGCGGCGACGACAGGTCCGGAGGCGACCGCCGGACTCCCTCGACAAGGCAGGCTTAAGGTTGGCTTAAGGTTCCCATAAACCGCCCCATCGAGGGAACCGGATCAGACGCCGCGTCAATTGCAAGTGATTCCGGCCGGATTCACAGAGACGTGCCTCACAGGAACTTGGCCTTGCCCGGGCCCTCCGCCACGAAGCTCCGCATGCCGATCTCCCGGTCGGCGGTCGCGAACAGGCCCGCGAACCAGTTCCGTTCGACCGCGAGGCCGGTGTCGATGTCCGTCTCCAGGCCCGTGTCGATCGACTCCTTCGCCGCCCGCAGCGCGAGCGCCGGCCCCTGCGCCAGCTTCGCGGCCCAGGCATGCGCCTCCGTGTACACCTCGGCGGCCGGGACCACCCGGTCCACCAGGCCGAGCGTCAGCGCCTCGTCCGCCTTGACCATCCGGCCCGTGAAGATGAGGTCCTTCGCCCGGGACGGGCCGACCAGCCGGGCCAGGCGCTGGGTGCCGCCCGCGCCGGGGATGAGGCCGAGCAGGATCTCCGGCTGGCCGAGCTTGGCGTTGTCCCCCGCGATCCGGAAGTCCGCGCACAGGGCCAGCTCGCAGCCGCCGCCCAGCGCGTACCCCGTCACGGCCGCGACGACCGGCTTGGGGATCCTGGCCACCGCCGTGAAGGAGTCCTGGAGGGCGCGGGACCGCAGGACCATCGCCGTGTGGTCCATGGCCTGCATCTCCTTGATGTCCGCGCCCGCCGCGAACACCTTCTCCCCGCCGTAGACGACGACGGCCCGTACGTCGTCGCGGACGGCCGCCTCCTCGGCCACTTCCTTCAGCCGGTCCTGGGTGGCGATGTCCAGGGCGTTCATCGGCGGGCGGTCGAGGCGGATGGTGCCGACGCCCTCGGAGACTTCGAGATTCACGGTCATGGCAGCAGGTTAACGGCCACTAACGCCGGTGGGCCCGGTGCCGTGAGTCACAGCACCGGGCCCACCGTCGGCCGGAAGGGCTACTTCGTCCATTCCGCCCAGGACAGGTTCCAGCCGTTGAGGCCGTTGGCCGGGTCGACCACCGGGTCGGTGGAGTTCTTCACGACCACCACGTCGCCGACCATCGAGTGGTTGAAGAACCACGCGGCCGGCACGCCGCTGTCGTAGCCGCCGCGCACGTCCCGCAGGCCGATGCAGCCGTGGCTGGCGTTGTAGTTGCCGAAGGCGCCGCCGCCCCAGTAGTTGCCGTGCACGAACGTGCCGGAGTTGGTCAGGCGCATGGCGTGCGGCACGTCCTTGATGTCGTACTCGCCGTCGTAGCCGACCGTGTCGCCGTTCATGCGGGTCACGGTGAACTTCTCACTGATGACCATCTGGCCGTTCCAGGTGGCGTAGCCGGGCTTGCCGGTGGTGACCGGGATGGTCTTGACGACCTTGCCCTCCTGCATCACCTTCATCGTGTGCTTCTTGGCGTCCACGACGGACACCTGGTCACGGCCGATGGTGAAGGAGACCGTCTTGGCCTGCTTGCCGTAGACGCCCTTGCGGCCCTCGACGCCGTCGAGGTTCAGCTTCACCGTGACCTTGGTGCCGGCCTTCCAGTACTTCTCGGGCCGGAAGTCGAGGCGGTCGTTGCCGAACCAGTGGCCCTGGACGTCCACGGCCGGCTCGGTGGTGATCTTGATGGCCTTCTCGACGTCGTCCGGCTTGGTGATGCCCCGGGTGAAGCGGACCGAGAACGGCATGCCGACGCCGACCTTGGAACCGTCCTCGGGCGTGAAGTTGCCGGTGAAGGTGTTCTGCGGGCTCAGCGTGGTGAAGGAGGAGTCCTCGGCCGCCGTCCGGCCCTCGGAGTCCTTCGCGACCGCGTGCACCTGGTACTTGGTGGACGCCGAGAGATGCGTGGCGGGCGTCCAGCCGCTGCCGTCGGCCGAGATCTCGCCGTCGATCTTCGTGCCCTCGTCGTCCTTGACGGTGACCTCGGTCAGCTTGCCCTTACTGGCCGTGACCTTGAGGGTGCCGCTGGTGTCGACGTCCTTGGCGCCCGTCTTCGGCGCGATCGTGACGACGGCCACCGACTGCTTGCTCTCCGCCGCGGCGGTGCTGCCCTTGTCGTCCTTGCCCTTCCCCTCGGACCCCGAGTCCGATCCCCCGCCTCCGCCGCAGGCCGTGACGGCCAGCAGCGCACCGCCGACGATCACCGCCCACCGCTTGTTGCGGCCGCGTGAGCGTCCACCTGCCGACGCCCCCGATATCGGTCGCACGTTCACAGTCGTTCTCCCCTCGCAAGGCCTGGTCAGGCCCCCACCCCAGCGCGTCCCGCGCGATCACTGGCGCATATTAACCTCACGGTTTTGAGCGCCGTGTCAGGTCAATGTCACCGTTCCGTCGCAACTTGGACCATCGACCGCGAAGATGGTTGCACCGGGGAGCGAAGTTCAGTCGACCGAACCGTCGTCCGTCCACTCCTCCCAGTCCATGTTCCAGCCGCCGAGCCCGTTGTCGGGGGCGACCTCCTTGTCCTTGCTGTGGACGACCTCGACGACGTCCCCGATGAGCGAGCGGTCGAAGAACCAGCCCGCGGGCGTGTCCGAGCCGCCGCCCTTCACATCCCTGAGCCCCACGCAGCCGTGGCTGACGTTGGCGCTGCCGAAGACGTCCTCCGCCCAGTAGTTGCCGTGCAGGAAGGTGCCGGACTCGGTCAGCCGCATGGCGTGCGGCACGTCCGGGATGTCGTACTCGCCCTTGCCGTTCTTCTTCTTGAAGCCGACGGTGGCACCGTTCATCCGGGTCAGCTCGAGCATCTCGGTGACGACCATCTTCCCGTTGTACGTCGTCGTCTTCGGCGCGCCCGCCGTGATGGGCACGGTGGCGATCAGCTCGTCGTCGCGGCGCACCTGCATGGTGTGCCGGGCCGCGTCGACGAGGGAGACCTGGCTGCGGCCGACGGTGAAGGCGAACGTCTTGTCCTGGAGCCCGTAGACACCGGGCGCGCCCTCGACGTCACGCAGCCGCAGCGCGACGGTGACCCGGGTGCCGGGCTTCCAGTACTCCCGGGGGCGGAAGTCGAGGCGGCCGGCGCCGAACCAGTGCGGCCGGATCTCGACGGCCGGGTCCGCGGTGACCTGGACGGCCCGTTCCACGGCCGCCCGGTTCTCGATCTCCCGGTTGAACTCCAGGGAGACGATCATGCCGGTGCCGACGGTGGAGCGGTCCTCCGGGGTGACGTACCCGATGAAACGCTCCTCGGGGACCTGGGTGGTGAAGGTGGTGTGGCGGGCGGAGCGGTTGCCGTCGCCGTCGAGGGCCACCGTGTCGACCGTGTAGCGGGCGGCGAGGGCGAGCCGGTCGTCGTCGGGCCGCCAGGACAGTCCGTCGGCGGAGATCCGGCCGGGCACCCTCGTCTCCTCGGCGTCCTGGGAACGGACGACCTTCACCGACTCCAGCCGCCCGTCCGGCACCCGCACCCGCAGCCGGGTGCCGGGACCGACGCCCTTCGCCCCGTCGTCCGGGACGACCCGGACGACATCCTCGGGGGCCGGCGCCTTGCCCAGCATCCGGTCGAGCCCGGCGCCGCTCTCCCCGGTGCAGCCGGCCGCCCCGGCCAGCAGTCCTGCCCATGCCACTACGGCGGCCACTGCGACCCTCGCGCGCCGTGCGCGCCCATGTACGTGCCTCACGACATGTCCAACGACCGGGCACGCTCCCGGGAAACGTGAGTGCGAGGCACGCTCTGGGCAGAACAGGGGGGAGGACGACGCGACGGGGAGCAGCGGCCGGGACGCCGTTGCGCTGTGACCATGTCGTTCCACGAGCCGCGGGAGGCTGAACGGTGTCCAGCGCAGCCGAGCAGGAGACGGTGGCGGAGGGGCGCGTCGCGCCCGCGGCCGTCGTGAACGGTGCGTCGCACAGGACGCCCGGCGTGCCCGTGTGGCCGGGTGCGCCCATGCCGCTCGGCGCCCGGTTCCGGGCCGGTCCGGACGGGGTCGCGGGGACCAACTTCGCGCTGTGGGCGGGCGGGGCCGAGGCGGTCGAGCTGTGCCTGTTCGACGCGTCGGGCAAGGAGACCCGGGCCCGGCTCACCGAGCTGACGCACGAGATCTGGCACGGCTTCGTCCCGGGTGTGATGCCGGGCCAGCGCTACGGCTACCGGGTGCACGGCCGCTGGGACCCGTGGACCGGCGGCCGCTGGAACCCGGCGAAGCTGCTCCTGGACCCGTACGCCCGCGCGGTGGACGGCGAGTTCACCCTGCCGCCGGAGGTGTACGGGCACGTCCGCGACTGGCCGCAGCAGCAGGTCGCGGACACCGTGCGCGACGAACGCGACTCGGCGCCGTACGTCCCGAAGGGGGTCGTCGTCCACGACGACGACGACTGGGCCGACGACCGCCGGCCGAAGACGCCGTGGGCGGACTCGGTGATCTACGAGGTGCACGTCAAGGGCTTCACCATGCGCCACCCGGGGATCCCGCCGGAGCTGCGGGGCACGTACGCGGGGCTGGCGCACCCGGCGGCGGTCGAGCACCTGGTGAAGCTGGGCGTGACGGCGGTGGAGCTGCTGCCGGTCCACCAGTTCGCGCACGAGGACCATCTGCTGCGCCGGGGCCTGGCGAACTACTGGGGCTACAACTCCGTCGGCTACTTCGCCCCGCACGCCGGATACGCCTCCGCCGGCACCCGGGGCGAGCAGGTCGGCGAGTTCAAGCGGATGGTGCGGGCGCTGCACGCGGCGGGCATCGAGGTGATCCTCGACGTGGTCTACAACCACACGGCGGAGGCCGGCGAGCTGGGCCCGACGCTGTCCCTGAAGGGCATCGACAACCGGGGCTACTACCGGCTCCAGTCGGACGCCCGGCGGTACGCGGACTACACGGGCTGCGGGAACACCCTGCACGTGGTGCAGCCGCACGTGCTGCGGCTGATCACGGACTCGCTGCGCTACTGGGTCACCGAGATGGGTGTGGACGGCTTCCGGTTCGACCTGGCCGCCGCGCTGGCCCGGTCCATGCACGACGTGGACATGCTGTCGCCGTTCCTCGCGGTGATCGCGCAGGATCCCGTGCTGCGGCGGGTGAAACTGATCGCCGAGCCGTGGGACGTGGGCTCGGGCGGCTACCAGGTGGGCGCCTTCCCACCCCTGTGGACCGAGTGGAACGACCGGTACCGCAACGCGGTGCGGGACTTCTGGCGGGGCGCGCTGCCGGACGTGCGGGAGATGGGCTACCGGCTGTCGGGCTCCAGCGACCTGTACGCCTGGGGCGGGCGGCGGCCGTACGCGTCGGTGAACTTCGTGACCGCGCACGACGGCTTCACCCTGCGGGACCTGGTGTCGTACGAGCGCAAGCACAACGAGGCGAACGGCGAGGGCAACCGGGACGGCACGGACGACAACCGCGCCTGGAACTGCGGCGCGGAGGGGGAGACGGACGACGAACGGGTGCGGACGCTGCGCCGCCGGCAGCTGCGCAATCTGCTCACCACCCTGCTGCTGTCGACGGGCGTGCCCATGCTGGTCGCGGGCGACGAACTGGGGCGCACCCAGGGCGGCAACAACAACGCGTACTGCCAGGACAACGAGATCGGCTGGGTCGACTGGGACCTGCTGGCGGAACCGGGCTGGAAGGCCCTGTTCGACCTGACGGCCCGGCTGATCGCGCTGCGCCACCGCCATCCGGTGCTGCGCCGGCGCGCGTTCTTCTCCGGCCGGGCGCACTCGGCGGACGGGCTGCGCGACCTGGCGTGGTTCACAGCGCGGGGCACGGAGATGACGGAGGGGGACTGGTACGCGCCCGCCGGCACCCTCGGCATGTACCTCTCCGGCCGGGACATCCCGGGCCGGGACGAGCGAGGGGTCCCGATCACCGACGACAGCTTCCTCGCCGTCCTGCACGCCGGCGACCGCCCGGTGAGCTTCGTCCTGCCGGGGCCGCCGTGGGCCGAGCGGTACGAGGTGGTCGTGGACACCTCCCGGGAGGACCAGGCGGAGCCGCCCGCGGTCCACCACCGGGCGGGCGCGGCGGTGACGGTGCCGGCCCGGGCGGTGCTGCTGCTGCGGGTGGCGGGGTGAGACCCGGGATTCACCCGAAGGGCGGACGACGGGTCGAACACGCAGGTCGTAGGACCAAGGCCCGAGCGCGGCCCGGCCAAAACTCGGTGGGCGTCGTCAGTGGCGTTCCGTAGGCTCGCTGCTGATGGCCACGACACCTGAACCCACCAAGGACCGGTCCGCGGTACGGACGTTGCTGCGCCTGTGGCCGTATGTGCGGCCGGTGCGGACGCGCCTGTTCACCGCCGCGTTCGTCGCGGTGGTCGCCTCCTGCACGGGCCTGGTGATCCCGCTCGTCCTGAAGTGGATGGTGGACGGGCCGGTCGCCGACGGGGACACCGCGGGCATCTGGCTCGGCGCCCTGTACCTGCTGCTCCTCGGGTTCGCGGAGGCCGGGCTGTTCGGGCTGCGGCGGTGGCTGGTGGCGCGGCCGCTGTCGAACGTCGAGGCGGAGATGCGGGCCGATCTGTACCGGCGCCTGCAACGGCTCCCGGTCGCCTTCCACGACCGCTGGGCCTCGGGGCAGCTGCTGTCGCGGGGCACCACGGATCTGATGCTGCTGCGCATGTTCCTGGCGTTCCCGCTGACGTTCCTGCTGGTCAACTCGGTCACGATCCTCGTCGGCGTGATCATCATGCTGCTCCAGGACTGGACCCTGGGCCTGGTGATCCTGGGCCCGGCCCTCCCGGTGATGGTGATGTGCGTGATCTTCGAGCGCCGGTACGCGGTCGTGGCCCGGCGCGCGCAGGACCAGGTCGGCGACCTGACCACGGTCGTCGAGGAGAGCGTCCTCGGGATCAGGATCATCAAGGGCTTCGGCCGCCACCGCAGCCAGGCCCGCGCCTTCCGCGACCTGTCGGCCGGCCTGCGCGGCACCGAACTGCGCAAGGCGCGGCTGCTCGCGACCATCTGGGCCGTCATCGTGACGCTCCCGGAGGTGGCGATCGGCGCCGCCCTGGTGCTGGGCTCGGTCCAGGTGGCGGACGGCGAGCTGTCCGCGGGGACCCTGGTGGCGTTCCTGTCCACGGCCCTCGCGCTGCGCTGGCCGGTGGACTCGATCGGCTTCCTGCTCGCCATGAGCCAGGAGGCGGCCACCGCCACCGAGCGGTACTTCGAGGTGATGGACGAGCGGCCGGAGGAGGAGTCCGGCTCCGGTACGGAACCGGCCACCGGGGACGGCGGGCTCCGCTTCGACGGGGTCGTCTTCCGCTACCCGGACGCCGAGCCCGGCTCCCCGCCCACCCTCGACCGGATCGACCTGCACATCAGACCCGGGGAGTCGATGGCCCTGGTCGGGGCCACCGGCAGCGGGAAGACCACGCTCACCGCGCTCGTGCCCCGACTGCACGAGACGACCGCCGGACGGATCACGCTCGACGGCGAGGACATCACCGCGATGCCGCGCGCCGAGCTGCGGGCGAAGGTCGCCGTCGCCTTCGAGGAGCCGACGCTGTTCTCCGCGAGCGTCGGGGAGAACGTCCTGATGGGCGCGGACGGCTCGGCGGGCGCCGCCGAGCTGGAGCGGGCGCTCGGCGTCGCGCAGGCCGCCTTCGTGCACCAGCTGCCGCAGGGCACCGCCACCCAGGTCGGCGAGCAGGGCCTCAGCCTCTCCGGCGGGCAGCGGCAGCGGCTCGCGCTCGCCCGGGCGGTCGTCGGCACGCCGCGGTTCCTCGTGCTCGACGACCCGCTCTCCGCGCTGGACGTCCACACGGAGGCCGCCGTGGAGGCCGCGCTGCGCCAGGTCCTCGCCGGCACCACCGCGCTGATCGTCGCCCACCGTCCGTCGACCGTGCTGCTCGCCGACCGGGTCGCCCTGCTCTCCGGCGGCCGGATCACCGCCGTCGGCACCCACCAGGAACTGCTGCGCGGCAACGCCGAGTACGCCCACCTCATGTCCGGAACCGGCCGCCAGGAGGACGACCGATGACCGCCCCCACCACCTCCTCCCCCACCACCGACGACGCGCCGGACGACCTGGGCCCGCGGGCCGCCGGCGACCCCTTCGACCACGACGTCCTGCCCACCCCGCCGGGCGCCACGGGGACGCTGCTGCGCTCCCTGCTCGCCCCCATGAAGGCGCGGGTGGCGCTCACCACGCTTCTGCTGCTGCTTCAGCAGGCGGCCGTGCAGGCGGGTCCGCTGCTGGTGGCCTACGCGATCGACCGGGCCGTACCGGCCTTCCGGGCCGACGACCACGGACCGCTGATCGCGGTGGGCGCCGGCTATCTGCTGTGCGCGCTGCTCTCCGGCGGGCTTCAGTACGCGTTCCTGATCGCGGCCGCCCGGGTCAACCAGGACGTGCTGCTCGATCTGCGGGGCCGGATCTTCCGGCACGCGCAGGCGCTGAGCGTCGACTTCCACGAGCGCTACACCTCGGGCCGGCTCATCTCCCGCTCCACCACGGACGTGGAGTCGCTGCGCGAGCTGCTCGAGGAGGGTCTCCAGGAGCTGGTGACCGTCATCCTGTCGTTCCTCTACATCTCGGCGATGCTGCTCTGGCTGGATCTGGGGCTCGGCGCCGTCGCGGTGGCCTCCTTCGTACCGCTGTACCTGTTGGTGCGGACGTACCGGCGGCGGGCCGCGCGGGTGTACACGGCGCGGTCCACGGCGATCGCGGCCGTGATCGTGAAGTTCGTGGAGACGATGAACGGCATCCGCCCGGTGCGCGCGTTCCGCCGGGAGGCCGCCAACGACGCCGACTTCCGGGTCCTGAACCGGCGGCACGAGCGCACCAACGGCGACGCGCTGATCGAGATGGCCCGGTACGTGGTCGGCTCCCGGCTGGTCGCCAACACGGCCGTCGCGGCGATCGTGCTGTGGGGCGCCCACCGGGTCTCGGACGGCTCGCTGGAGCTGGGTGTGCTGGCCGCCGCCGTGCTGTACCTGCGGCGCCTGTACGACCCGATCGACCGGCTCGGCATGTTCCTCAACTCCTACCAGTCGGCGGCCGCCTCGCTGGAGAAGATCGCCGGGCTGCTCGCGCAGACGCCGTCCGTGCCGGAGCCGTCCGTGCCCCGGGAACTGCCCGCGCCGCCCGGCGAACTCCCCGGCCGCGAGGTCGTGTTCGACGGAGTCGCCTTCGGCTACCGCACCGGCGGCGAGGTGCTCCCCCGCTTCGACCTGACCCTGCCCGCCGGGCAGACCGTCGCCGTGGTCGGCTCGACCGGCGCCGGCAAGTCGACGCTGGCCAAGCTGCTCGCCCGGTTCTACGACCCGACGCGGGGGCGGGTGCTGCTGGACGGGGTCGACCTGCGCGAGCTTGCGGTGCCCGAGCTGCGGCGCGGGGTGGTCATGGTGACGCAGGAGGCGTTCCTGTTCTCCGGCACGGTCGCCGAGAACATCGCCATCGGGCGGCCGGACGCGTCCCGGGAGGAGATCGAGCGGGCGGCGAAGGCGATCGGCGCCCATGAGTTCATCAGCGCCCTGCCCGACGGCTACGACACGGACGTCCGCAAGCGCGGCGGCCGTATCTCCGCCGGTCAGCGGCAGCTCGTGGCGTTCGCGCGGGCGTTGCTCGCCGATCCGGCGGTGCTGATCCTGGACGAGGCGACCAGCTCACTGGACGTGCCCGGGGAGCGGGCCGTGCAGAGCGCGATGGCGACGGTCCTCAAGGGCCGTACGGCGGTGGTGATCGCGCACCGGCTGTCGACCGTGGAGATCGCCGACCGGGTGCTCGTCATGGAGCACGGACGGATCGTCGAGGACGGCGGCCCGGCCGAACTCATCGCCGGCACCGGCCGGTTCGCGGATCTGCACCGGGCCTGGCGGGACAGTCTGGCCTGACGATCGGGGGAGCCTGTGGTCGACGCGTACGAGGATCCCGGGTCGCCCGACCGCCGGGGCGGCTGGGCGTATCTGGCCTGGCTGGTGCGGTGCCAGCCGGGCCGGGCGCTGGCCGGCGCGGTGCTGGCCAGCGTCTGGATGGTGCTGCTGGCGGTGGCTCCGTATCTGCTGTCGCGGGCGGTGGACGACGGGCTGGAACCCGGTGACGCGGCCGCGCTGGCGGGCTGGACGGCCGCCCTGTTCGTGGTCGGGGCGGCCAACTCCTGGGTGAGCATCATGCGGCACCGCACGATGACCCGGCTGCGTATGGACGCCTACTTCCGCACCGTCAAGGTGGTCGTCGGGCAGGCGGTCCGGCTGGGTGCCGCGCTGCCGCGCCGGATCGGCACCGGGGAGATCGTCACCATCGGGGTGGGCGACGTGCAGACCATCGCGAACGCGCTGACGGTGATCGGGCCGGGTGTCGGCTCGGTCGTCGTGTACGTCTTCGTCGCCGGGCTGCTGCTGTCCGTCTCGCCGCTGCTGACGGCGGTCGTGCTGCTGGGAATGCCGGTGATCGCCGTGCTCGTCGGGCCGCTGATGGCGCGGCTCCAGGGCGCGGAGAGCGAGTACCGGGAGCGGCAGGGCGTGCTCACCTCACGGATCGGCGATCTCGCGGGCGGGCTGCGGGTGCTGGGCGGGCTGGGCGGGAAGGACCTGTTCGCGGACGCCTTCCGGCGGGACTCGGCGCGGCTGCGGGAGCAGGGCTACCGGGTGGGCGCGGTCACCAGCTGGATGCAGGCCCTCGGCATGGGCCTGCCGACGCTGTTCCTCGCCGTGGTGACCTGGCTGGCGGCCCGCACGGCCGTCCGGGGGGACATGACGGTGGGCCAGCTGGTGTCGGTGTACGGCTATGTCGCCGTGCTGGTCGGCCCGGTGGCCTTCCTCGTCGACATGGGGTACGAGCTGAGCCGGGGTGTGGTCGCGGCCCGGCGGGTCGTACGGCTGCTGCGGCTGGAGCCCGATCCGGACACCGGCACCGCCGACGCGCCCGCCGAACCGGCGGCGCTGTACGACCCCGCGTCGGGCGTCCGGGTGGCGCCGGGCCGGCTGACCGCGCTGGTCGGGGCGCGCCCCGCCGAGCTGACCGCCGTCGTCGACCGGCTCGGCCGGTACGGTCCGACCGATGTCACCTGGGGCGGGACCCGACTCGACGCGATCGCGTTGCCCCAGGTCAGAGCCGGGATCCTGGTCGCGGACAACGAGGCCGACCTGTTCGCCGGAAGCCTGCGCGAGGTGGTGGGCGGCCGGCGGGAACCCGAGCCGGCGCAGGTGCGGGAGGCGGTCCGGGCGGCCGCCGCCGAGGACGTCGTGCGGGGGCTGGCGGAGGGTCTCGACGCGCCCGTGGCGGCGCAGGGCCGCAGTCTCTCCGGGGGCCAGCGGCAGCGCGTCCGGCTGGTGCGGGCACTGCTCGCCGACCCCGCGGTGCTGCTGGCGCTCGAACCGACGTCGGCGCTCGACGCGCACACGGAGGCGGCGGTGGCCGAACGGCTGCGGGCGGCCCGGGCCGGACGGACCACGGTCGTCACGACCACGTCCCCGCTGGTCCTCGACCACGCGGACACCGTGCTCTACCTGGTCGACGGGAAGGTGGCGGCAAGCGGTGGCCACCGTGACCTGCTGGAACGGGAGCCGGGGTACCGGGTGCTGGTGGCGCGGGACACGGCCGAGGCCGAGGTCGAGGGATGACGCGGGAGGAGACACCGAAGGAGACGGCGCAGGGCCGGCTGCCCGTCGCCGGGGCCGCTCAGGTGCGGCGGGCGGCCGTGCGGCTGGTGCGGGCCGACGGGCGGGCCTTCGCGGGGGTGCTGCTGCTCAACGTGCTCGCCGCCGCGGCGAGTCTCGCCGGGCCCTGGCTGCTCGGGCGGATCGTCGACGTGGTGCGGACCGGGGCCGGGGTGGGGGCCGTGGACCGGCTGGCGGTCGCGATCGTGGTGTGCGCGGGGGCGCAGCTGCTGCTGGCCCGCTGGGCGCGGTACGCGGGGCACCGGTTCGGTGAGCGCACGCTGGCGCGGGTGCGGGAGGAGTTCGTCGAGCGGGCGCTGGCGCTGCCGGCGTCGGTCGTGGAGCGGGCCGGCACCGGTGATCTGACCACGCGAGGCACCGCCGACGTGGCGGTGGTCGGCACCACCCTGCGCGACGCCGGGCCCGAGCTGCTGGTCTGCTCGGTGCAGGCGCTGCTGGCGCTCGCCGCGGTGTTCGTGATCGACCCGCTGCTCGGGGCGGTGGGGGTGCTCGGGCTGACGCCGATCTGGTGGGCGCTGCGCTGGTATCTGCGCCGGGCCCGTTCCGGTTATCTCGCGCAGGGGGCGGCGGACTCGGACGTCGCCGAGGTCCTGGCCTCGACGGCGGCCGGGGCGCGGACGGTCGAGGCGTTCCGGCTCCGGGAGCGGCGCACGGCGGCGAACCGGGAGTCGCTGGCGGGCGCGCGCCGGGCCCGGCTGCACACCCTGTATCTGCGGAGCGTGTTCTTCCCGGTGGTCGAGGTGTCGTACACGCTGCCGGTGGCGGGCGCGCTGCTGGTGGGCGGGGTGCTGCACGCGCGGGGGGTGACGAGCCTCGGGGCGGTGGTGGCGGCGGCGCTGTATCTGCGCCAGTTCGCCGATCCGCTGGATCAGATCCTGGTGCGGGTGGAGCAACTCCAGTCCAGTGGCGCCTCGTTCGCCCGGGTGGAGGGGCTGGCGGCGGCGCCGCGCGCACCCCGGCGGGCGGACGCCCCGGTTCCGGTGGATGACCGGATCGACGTCACCGGGGTGCGGTACGCCTACGGGCGGGGCGGCGAGGTGCTGCGCGGGGTCGATCTGACGGTGCGGCCCGGGGAGCGGCTGGCGGTCGTGGGGCCGTCCGGGGCGGGCAAGACCACGCTGAGCCGGCTGCTGGCGGGCGTGGACGCGCCGAGCTCGGGCACGGTGACCGTGGGCGGGGTGCCGGTCGCGGAGCTGGCGCCCGAGACGCTGCGCCGGCAGGTCGTGCTGGTGACGCAGGAGCACCATGTGTTCCTGGGGACGGTCCGCGACAACCTGCTGATCGCCGAACCGGCCGCGTCCGACGACGCGTTGTGGGCGGCGCTGGCCGCGGTGGGCGCGACCGGCTGGGTGCGGGAGCTGCCCGGCGGCCTGGACGCCCCGCTGGGCGGCTCGCGGTGCCGTACGGACGGTGCGCAGGCGCAGCAGCTCGCGCTGGCCCGGGTGGTGCTGGCCGACCCGCACACGCTGATCCTGGACGAGGCCACGGCGCTGCTGGACCCGGCGACCGCCCGGCACACCGAGCGGGCCCTGGCCGCCGTGCTGAAGGGCCGGACCGTCATCGCCGTCGCGCACCGGCTGCACACCGCGCACGACGCGGACCGGGTGGCGGTGATGGAGGGCGGGCTGCTCACCGAACTCGGCACGCACGAGGAACTCGTGACCGCGGGCGGGGCGTACGCGGCGCTGTGGCGGACGTGGCACGGGGAGCCCGGCGGGGCCTGAGAGTCACCCCCTCCTCCGTATATCGAACATGAACTACCGGACAACGGAGCTTTTCCGGCCAAATTTCTGACGCGCTCCTGACAGAGAGCGCAATCCCCTGCCACTCTTCCCTCTGCTACTTCACAGCAACCCCACAGCTTCACGTTCTGCGTACCGCCTTTGTCGTGCCGGGCCGGCCCACCCGCCGTCCGGTCTCCCCAGGCCGCGTGATCCGTGGCCGCGCAGAAGGAGTCAGTGTTGAGAAGCAGTTCCTCTCGCAGACGCACCTCCCACACCCCGCCCCGCAAGGCCGCGGCCGTCGCCCTGGTCGGCGTCGCCGCGCTCATCGCCGCCGCCGTGCAGACCGGCGGCGCCACCGCGGCCCCCCAGCAGGCGCCGTCCGCCGCGGGCAAGGTCCTGCCCGGCGCCGAGTCGGTCCGGCTCACCCCCGCCCAGCGCGCCGAGCTGATCCGCACCGCGGACGCCGCCAAGGCGGACACCGCCAAGGAACTCGGCCTGGGCGCCAAGGAGAAGCTGGTCGTCCGGGACGTCCTGAAGGACGGCGACGGCACCCTGCACACCCGCTACGAGCGGACCTACGCCGGACTGCCGGTCCTCGGCGGCGACCTGGTCGTCGAGTCGACCGCGGCCGACGCCACGGAGTCCGTCGTCAAGGCCACCCGAGCGAAGATAGCCCCGGCCACCACCACCGCCGCCGTGCCCGCCGCCAAGGCCGAGGCGCAGGCGCTCGGTGCCGCGAAGGCGGAGGACGCCAAGAGCCCCGACGTGAACCGGGCGCCGCGCAAGGTGATCTGGGCCGCGAACGGCACGCCGACCGTGGCGTACGAGACGGTCGTCGGCGGGTTCCAGCACGACGGCACCCCGCAGGAACTGCACGTCATCACCGACGCCACCTCGGGCGCGAAGCTGTACGAGTGGGAGGCGATCGAGACCGGCACCGGCAACACGGTCTACAGCGGTCAGGTCGCCCTGACCACCACCCAGTCCGGGTCGACGTACAACCTCACCGACGGCGCGCGCGGCGGCCACAAGACGTACAACCTCAACCGCGGCACGTCCGGCACCGGCACGCTCTTCTCCGGGCCCGACGACATCTGGGGCAACGGCAGCGCCTCGAACCTGGAGTCGGCCGGCGCCGACGCCCACTACGGCGCACAGCTGACCTGGGACTACTACAAGAACGTGCACGGCCGCTCGGGCATCCGCGGCGACGGGGTCGGCGCGTACTCGCGCGTCCACTACGGCAACAACTACGTCAACGCGTTCTGGTCCGACAGCTGCTTCTGCATGACGTACGGCGACGGCTCCGGGAACTCCAACCCGCTGACGTCGATCGACGTGGCCGCCCACGAGATGACCCACGGTCTCACCTCCAACACGGCCGGCCTCAACTACAGCGGCGAGTCCGGCGGTCTGAACGAGGCGACCTCCGACATCTTCGGCTCGACCGTCGAGTTCTACGCCAACAACTCCTCCGACGTCGGTGACTACCTCATCGGCGAGGAGATCAACATCAACGGCGACGGCACCCCGCTGCGCTACATGGACAAGCCCAGCAAGGACGGCGCGTCCAAGGACAGCTGGTACTCCGGCATCGGCTCGATCGACGTGCACTACTCCTCGGGCCCCGCGAACCACTTCTTCTACCTGCTGAGCGAGGGCAGCGGCACCAAGACCATCAACGGTGTCACCTACAACTCGTCCACCTCGGACGGCCTTCCGGTCACCGGCATCGGCCGCGACAAGGCGGAGAAGATCTGGTTCCGCGCGCTGACCACGAAGTTCACCTCGACCACCAACTACGCGAGCGCCCGCACCGGCACCCTCGCGGCGACGGGTGAGCTGTACGGCACCACGAGCGCCGAGTACACGGCCGTGCAGAACGCCTGGGCGGCCATCGCGGTCGGCTCGCGTCCCGGCGGCGGGGGCGGCGGCACCTCCTTCGAGAACACCGCCGACGTGTCGATTCCGGACAACGGCGCGGCGGTCACCTCGCCGATCACCGTCTCCGGGCGGACCGGCAACGCGCCGTCGAACCTCGCGGTGGCGGTGGACATCGTCCACACCTACATCGGTGACCTCCAGGTGCAGCTGGTCGCGCCCGACGGCACGGCGTACACGCTGAAGGCGTACGGCACCGGCGGCAGCACGGACAACCTCAACACCACGTACACGGTGAACGCCTCCTCCGAGGTCGCCAACGGTGTGTGGCAGCTGAGGGTCCAGGACAACGCGGCCATCGACACCGGCTACATCAACAGCTGGAAGCTCACCTTCCCGTAGGCCCGGAACACGAGCGAAGCGCCGCCCCGGAGGTGGATCCTCCGGGGCGGCGCCCTCTTTTTGCCAGCCGCTTACCCACGCCCTGTTGGCGCTTTACCCAGGTCAAGTCGGTTTACATTCCGGCAATGTTCACCCGTTCGTCGATTTTGAGCCAACATCACATCGGGGTCCTGACATGTACGCGACCTGATGCGAGGCTTCCTCACACCCGCCGCACAACTTCACAGCCGTCACGGCCGGCCACCCCACGCCGACCGGGCACCCCCACATCCAAGGAGCTTGTGTGACCTCCCTCTACGCGCGTCACCGCCGCACCTCGCTGACCATCGCCACCGCCGTCGCGGCCGGTGCGCTGGTCACCACCGGCCTCACCGCCGGTACGGCCGCCGCTCAGACGCCCGCGGACTCCACGACCAAGACCCCGCTGGCCGTGCCGGTCGCCCTCTCCGCGTCCGCCCGCACCGCCCTGATCCAGGACAAGCAGGCCGACGCCCCCGCGACCGCGCAGGAGATAGGCCTGGGCGCCAAGGAGAAGCTGGTCGTCCGTGACGTGATCAAGGACGCGGACGGCTCGGTGCACACCCGCTACGAGCGGACCTACGCGGGCCTGCCGGTCCTCGGCGGCGACCTCGTCGTCCACGAGTCGGCCGCGGGCGTCAGCAAGGGCGTCACGAAGGCGACGAAGACCACCATCAAGGTCGCCTCCGTCAAGCCGGTCATCGCCGCCGCCAAGGCCGAGAAGCAGGCCCTGACCCTCGCCAAGGACGCCGGCTCCGCGAAGACCGCGGCCGACTCCGCGCCCCGCAAGGTGATCTGGGCGGGCAACGGCAGCAAGCCGGTCCTCGCCTACGAGACCGTCGTCGGCGGCCTCCAGGAGGACGGCACCCCGAACGAGCTGCACGTCATCACCGACGCGGCCACCGGCAAGAAGCTGTACGAGTACCAGGGCATCGAGACCGGCACCGGCAAGAGCCTGTACTCGGGCACGGTGACGCTCGGCACGACCCTGTCGGGCTCGACGTACCAGCTGACGGACAGCACGCGCGGCAGCCACAAGACGTACAACAAGGCGCGCAGCACGAGCAGTTCGGCGGGCACGCTGTTCACGGACGCCGACGACACCTGGGGCACCGGCGCGGCCTCCAGCTCGACCACGGACCAGACGGCCGCCGTCG
Organism: Streptomyces phaeofaciens; assembly: GCF_014648915.1. Classification (GTDB taxonomy): domain Bacteria; phylum Actinomycetota; class Actinomycetes; order Streptomycetales; family Streptomycetaceae; genus Streptomyces; species Streptomyces phaeofaciens. The sequence continues at coordinate 114,107 of NZ_BMSA01000029.1, forward strand.
ACGCCGCCTACGGCGCCCAGACGACCTGGGACTTCTACAAGAACACCTTCGGCCGCAGCGGCATCAAGAACAACGGCGTCGCCGCCTACTCCCGCGTCCACTACGGCAACGCCTACGTCAACGCCTTCTGGGACGACAGCTGCTTCTGCATGACCTACGGCGACGGGTCGAGCAACACCCACCCGCTGACCTCGCTGGACGTCGCCGGACACGAGATGACCCACGGCGTCACCTCGAACACGGCGGGCCTGAACTACTCGGGCGAGTCCGGCGGCCTCAACGAGGCGACCTCGGACATCTTCGGCACCGCGGTCGAGTTCTACGCGGCGAACTCCTCCGACGTCGGTGACTACCTCATCGGCGAGAAGATCAACATCAACGGCGACGGCACCCCGCTGCGCTACATGGACCAGCCCAGCAAGGACGGCGGGTCGGCCAACTACTGGTCCTCGTCCCTGAAGAACCTGGACGTGCACTACTCGTCCGGTCCGGCGAACCACTTCTTCTTCCTGCTGAGCGAGGGCAGCGGCAGCCGGACCATCAACGGGGTGACCTACAACTCCCCGACGTACAACAGCTCCACCCTCACCGGCATCGGCCGCGCCAAGGCGGTCCAGATCTGGTACAAGGCGCTGACGACGTACATGACCTCGACGACCACCTACGCGGGCGCCCGCACGGCGACCCTGAGCGCGGCGTCTGCCCTGTACGGCTCCACCAGCACCGAGTACAAGGCGGTGGCGGCGGCCTGGACGGCCGTCAACGTCGCCTGATCACGAGCGGCCGGCACGGGGCGGCACCCGGGACGAACGCGTCCCGGGTGCCGCCCTACCCTTGGCTCCCATGTCCTTCACGTACGACGACGTCGGCGCCACCCGCGAGCCCGGCTTCTGCCCGCCCGGCTTCCACCCCCTGCACGTGCGCGCCCGCATCGGCGAGGGCCACGACGTCTTCCACCGCGCCGCGGAAGCGGTGATGACCTGGGAGATGCACCGCGCCCTCGGGGTGGGCATAGCCGCGACCGCCGAGCGGGCGGCCCCCGACGTCGACGTCACCGTCACCCTGGCCGGCGTCATCAAGGCCCCCTGCCGCGTGGTCTGGACGGCCGAGGAACCCCGCCGCGCCGGCTGGGCCTACGGCACCCTCCCCGGCCACCCCGAATGCGGCGAGGAGTCCTTCGTCGTCGACCGCACCGGCGACGGCACGGTCTGGCTCACGATCTCCGCCTTCAGCCGCGCCGCCAAGTGGTACGCCCGAGCGGCCGGCCCGGCGACCCGGGGGTTGCAGCAGGCGTACGCGCGGCGGTGCGGAACGGTCCTGCGGACCCTGGCGGACGATCCGAAGGCCTGGTGAGCGTCTCGGGGCGTCCTCCGGGAGGGGCCGGTACGGCCCCGTACCCGTCGGACGGGTACGGGGCCGTGCGTGGACCGGGCGGCGGGCGCTACCGCAGCAGCACCCCCGCGGCCCCCGCCAGTTCCTCCGAAGGCACCGCCACCACGCCCACCTCCGCGCCCGAGGCCAGGAGGCGGTGGGAGGGCAGGACGCGGACCGTGTAGCCGAAGGGGCCCGTGCGGTCCAGGGACAGGGGGCCCTCGTAGAGCCAGCGGCCCTCCAGGTCGGGGCCGCCCGCCGGTTTCAGGGGGACCGTCGTCGCGTCCGTGATCCGGTCCTGCTCGTCGACGCGGCCGGAAACCGCCTGCACCTCGACGTCCTCGGGGGCGAGGTCGCCGAGGTGGACGCGGACCCGCAGGGCGAGCGTCGAGCCCAGTTCGGCGGTGGTCGTGACGACGGACGTCTCCACGTGGCCGACCGTCACCCCGTGCCAGGCGGACCGCACCCGCCCCTTCCAGGCGGCCAGTTCGCGGGCGGTGTCCGGGTCCATCGCGCGGTGCGCCTGCGCGGCGGGGGTGTAGAGGCGCTCCACGTACTCCCGGACCATGCGGCCGGCCAGCACCTTGGGGCCGAGCAGCGACAGGGTCTGGCGGACCATCTCGATCCAGCGGTCGGGCAGCCCCGCCCGCCCCCGCTCGTAGAAGCGGGGGGTGATGCGCTGTTCGAGGAGGTCGTAGAGCGCCGCCGCCTCGATGTCGTCCCGGCGGTCGGGGTCCGTGCCGGCGCCGTCCGCCGTGGGGATCGCCCAGCCGAAGTCGGGCTGGAACCACTCGTCCCACCAGCCGTCCAGGACGGAGAGGTTGAGACAGCCGTTGAGCGCCGCCTTCATGCCGGACGTGCCGCACGCCTCCAGGGGACGCAGCGGGTTGTTCAGCCAGATGTCGCAGCCCGGGTACAGCTTCTGGGCCATGGCCATGCCGTAGTCGGGCAGGAAGACGATCCGGTGGCGCACGCGCGGGTCGTCGGCGAACCGGACCAGTTCCTGCACCAGCCGCTTGCCGCCGTCGTCCGCCGGGTGCGCCTTGCCCGCCACCACGATCTGGATCGGACGCTCCGGGTGCAGCAGCAGCTCCATCAGCCGGTCACGGTCCCGGAGCATCAGCGTCAGCCGTTTGTACGAGGGGACCCGGCGCGCGAAGCCGATGGTGAGGACGTCCGGGTCCAGCACGCCCTCGATCCAGCCCAGCTCCGCCGTGCCCGCGCCCCGCTGCCGCCAGGACGCCCGCAGCCGCTCGCGCACCTCCGTCACCAGTTGCTCGCGCAGCAGCCGCCGCAGCTCCCAGACGTCCTGGTCGGGAATGGCGGCGACCGCGTCCCAGCGCTCGTTGCCGCCGACGGTCAGCGCGTCCTCGGCGCGCTGGACGCCGACCTGCCGGGCGCCGAGCCGCAGCACCTCGGGGGCCACCCAGGTCGGCGCGTGGACACCGTTGGTGACGGAGGTGATCGGCACCTCCTCGGCGTCGAACCCGGGCCACAGGCCGGCGAACATCCCCCGGCTGACCTGGCCGTGCAGCAGTGACACCCCGTTGGCGCGCTGGGCGAGCCTGAGGCCCATCACCGCCATGTTGAAGAGGTTCGGCTCGCCTCCCGGGTAGGTCTCCATGCCCAGCCGCAGGATGCGGTCGACGTCGATGCGCGGGAGTTCGGCGTCGGGGCCGAAGTGCCGGGCGACCAGCTCGCGGTCGAAGCGGTCGATGCCCGCCGGGACGGGCGTGTGGGTGGTGAACACGGTGCCCGCGCGGACCGCCTCCAGCGCGGAGTCGAAGTCCAGGCCGTCGTCGCAGAGTTCCGCGATCCGCTCCAGGCCCAGGAAGCCGGCGTGGCCCTCGTTGGTGTGGAACACCTCCGGCAGGGCGTGGCCGGTGAGCCGGCAGTACGTCCGTACCGCCCGGACACCTCCTATGCCGAGGAGCATCTCCTGGAGGAGCCGGTGCTCGCTGCCGCCGCCGTACAGCCGGTCGGTCACCCCGCGTTCGCCGAGATCGTTCTCCTCGACGTCGGAGTCGAGCATGAGGAGGGGGACGCGGCCGACCTGTGCCAGCCAGATCCTGGCGTGCAGCTGCTTGCCGGCGGGGAGCGCGATGGAGAGCCGGGCGGGGGTGCCGTCGTCCTCGCGCAGCGGGGTCAGCGGCAGCTCGTTGGGGTCGAGGACGGGGTAGTGCTCCTGCTGCCAGCCGTCGCGGGACAGGGTCTGGCGGAAGTATCCGTGCCGGTAGAGCAGACCCACACCGATCAGCGGGACGCCCAGGTCGCTGGCGGCCTTCAGATGGTCGCCGGCGAGGATGCCGAGGCCGCCGGAGTACTGGGGCAGGGCGGCCGTGACGCCGAACTCGGGGGAGAAGTAGGCGACGGCGGCCGGCAGGTCGCCGGTACGGGCCTGGGCCTGGTACCAGCGGTCGCCGGTCAGGTAGTCGTGCAGGTCGTCGGTGGCCGCGGTCAGCCGGCGCAGGAACCGGCGGTCCTCGGCCAGCTGGGCGAGCCGCTCGGGGCTCACCCCGCCGAGCAGCCGCACCGGGTCCTTGTCCGAGGCGGCCCAGCGTTCGGGATCGACGGACTGGAACAGTTCACGGGTGTCCGTGTGCCAGGACCAGCGCAGATTGCGGGCCAGGTCGCTGAGCGGCCGGAGGGGTTCGGGGAGAAGGGGTCGGACGGTGAATCGACGGATCGCCTTCACATTCCACCTCGGCGTGACGCGTTCGCTGGATGGACGCACGGCTCTGTACGCCCGGTGACTCAGCACCGTACCGGTGTTGTCCCGACAGCTGTTGGAGGCTTTCCCCGATCGGACCGAAACACGCAATCAAGCGATATGACTGATTCCACTCACACAGGCCACCTTGTGGCACTTCGCCCCGCACGAGAGGCTTCCCCTTGAGTCGAGGAGGGGATCTCGAACCATGGCACGGACGTGTACCCGGCGTCTGCGCCGGGTGGGGGGCCTGACCGCGGTCGTGACGACCGTGGTCCTGTCGGCCGTCACCCCGCCCGCGCAAGCCGTACCGGAGGGGACGATAGTCGGCGCCGGTCTGCCCGGCTCCGTCGGCGGAAGTTATCTGGTGACGCTGAAGGGGGGCACAAAGGCGTCCTCCGCGGCCGGACGCCGCCTGGTCGGGGCGTACGGAGCGAGAATCAGCCACACCTACGGCACGGTCCTCAACGGCTTCGCGGTGGAGGCCGACGAGAGACAGGCCCGGCGGCTGGCGGCCGATCCGCTCGTCGCCTCGGTCGCCCAGGACACCCGGGTCGCCCTGGACAGTACGGTGCGCCGTCCGCCGTCCTGGGGACTGGACCGGATCGACCAGCCGGCCCGGCCGCTGGACGGCACCTACTCCTGGCCGAAGTCGGCGGGCGCCGGGGTGACGGTGTACGTCATCGACACCGGTGTCCGGGTCACCCACCAGGACTTCGGCGGCCGGGCGAGCTACGGCTGGGACTTCGTCGGCGGTGACCGCACCGCCGCCGACGGCAACGGCCACGGCACCCATGTGGCCGCCACCGTCGCGGGCACCGCCTTCGGTACGGCCAAGAAGGCGAAGGTGGTCGCCGTCCGGGTGCTCGACGACGCCGGCGCGGGCACCACCGCGCAGGCCATCGCGGGCATCGACTGGGTCACCCGGCACGCCCACAGACCCGCGGTGGCCAATCTCAGTCTGGGCGGCGGCTACAACGCGCAGCTCGACGCGGCCGTCCGCACCTCCATCCGGTCCGGCGTCACCTACACCGTGGCGGCCGGCAACGAGAGCCGGCCGGCCGCCCTCCAGTCCCCGGCCGACGTCAGGGAGGCCGTCACCGTCGGCGCCACCGACCGCGCGGACGCCCGGGCGGCGTTCTCCAACTACGGATCCGCCCTCGACCTGTTCGCGCCGGGTGTGTCGATCACCTCCGCCTGGCACACGAGCGACACCGGACGGGCGACGTACTCCGGTACGTCGATGGCGGCGCCGCACGCGGCGGGCGCGGCCGCCCTCTATCTGGCCGACCATCCGAAGGCCACGCCGGCCCAGGTCTCCCGGGCGCTCGTCGCGGGGGCGGCGAACGGCAAGATCTCCGGCCGAGGAGCCGGTTCGCCGAACAAAATCCTGCAAGTGCCGCCGTTCTAGGGAGTCCTGGCGGCGGCCCCCCATGACCGGTCCCGTTCCTCACGAACGGGGCCGGTCTTGTGCGTAGACATACGCGCGAGTAGTTAACAAAGTGCCGGAATGCTCACCCGTTCAGGGTGGGAAGGCTCCCCCGGTACTCGACCCCACATCCCTCCGCCCACCCCCGTTGAAGCGGACAGGAGCGGTCATGCCCGCCACGCACCACTCGTCGGCACCCCCGACATCCCGCACCAAGGCCACCGAAGCATCCGAGACGCGCCCCGCGCGTTCCGCCGACACCGGCCCGCCCGCCGCGGAGCGATCCTCCGCCGACGACGCCACCGCCGTCGGGCGCATCCCGGTCCTCGACGTCCGCCCCGTCGTCCAGCAGGGGCGCCGGCCCGCCAAGGCGGTCACCGGTGAGACGTTCGAGGTCTCGGCGACCGTGTTCCGTGAGGGGCACGACGCCGTCGCCGCCAATGTCGTCCTGACGGACCCACGCGGCCGCCCCGGCCCCTGGACGCCGATGCGTGAACTCGCCCCCGGCACCGACCGCTGGGGCGCCGACGTGACCCCGGACGCGCCGGGCCGCTGGACGTACACGGTGGAGGCCTGGAGCGATCCGGTCGGCACCTGGCGGCATGTTGCCGGGATCAAGATTCCGGCCGGCCAGGACACGGAGCTGGTCCTGGAGGAGGGCGCCCGGCTGTACGAGCGGGCCGCGGCAGGTCTGCCCGGGTCCGGCGGACGACGGGCCGTCCTGCGGGCCGCGGCCGACGCGCTGCGCGACGAGAGCCGGCCGCCCGCCGTCCGGCTGGCGGCGGCGTCGGCGCCGGAGGTGGACGCGGTCCTGGCCCGCCACCCCCT
>NZ_BMSA01000030.1 GCF_014648915.1 Streptomyces phaeofaciens
AGTCCAACGCGTCCCCTGAACTGGGGTGTTGCAACAACCACTAGAAGGGAAGTGACCGGGGGGCGGGGGCCTTCTTGTCCAGGGGCAGCGGGGGCTGGTCGGTCAGTGCAGTGACCGGCTGACCGGGGGTGCCCTGACCGGCCGCTGGCTGCTGCTGACCGACCCGGTCGGTCGGGGTGGCTTCGGCGGCGTCGAGCCGGTCGACCTGACCCGGGTGACCGGCCTGACCGAGGTCCTCGCGGTCACTGCTCTTGACCGGCCTCCGGGCGATGAGGATGTAGAGGTGGACCGCTCCGGCCAGGGCGAGCGGGGCGATGGTGGACAGCACCGCGACCACCGTGTCTCCGAGCCGGAGGCCGGTGCCGGCGACGGTCTGCTCGTTGAGCCGGACGGCGTGGAGGGCGTTGGCCCAGATGCTGGCGGCGGTGGCCGTGCCGAAGAGGGTCCAGACGTAGAGCCTGGCGCGCAGCGGCGCGTCGCGCAGGACCAGGAGCGCCCGGACGCCGTAGGCGATGAACCCGTCGATCACCAGGGGGAAGAGGTAGGTGAGGAAGCCTCGGATGTGGATGGCGACGGCCATCTGCTGGAGGGCGTCATACGACAGCGCGCAGCCCGCGCCGCCGAGGGCGATGACGACCGCGCGGTCCCAGCCGGATATGTGCGCCGTCTTCGGCGCGGTCATGGCGCTCACGCCGCCGTCCCGAAGTCGTCGCGGCCCAGACGCTCGCCGCCGACCTCGGGCGTGGCGGTGGCCGTCTCGGTCTGCTTCAGATCTCGGTTGCGCAGGGCGCGGCGGAGTTCGCGGTACCGCTTCTGGGCATGCTCCTCACTGATCTTCAGGAGTCGGGCCAGGCGCTGCTCGGTCACCCCGTGGCGGAAGGCGGCGCGGATGACCGCGCGGCGCTCGGCCTTGGTGAGGTGGATGTCGCGGCCGGCGATGGTGTCGTTGACCCGGCTGTAGTCGAGGCGGTCGGCGATCTTCTCGTGGAGCGGCTGGCGCTCCTCCTCGGTCAGTCCGCCTCGGATGCCGTCGGCATCGCCGCCTTCCAGCGCCGCGTCCAGGCAGGTTCGGCGGACCGGACACTGGTTGCACAGCGCCTTCGCTGCGGTGATCTTGTCGGTCTCGTCCGGCTCGGGGAAGAAGATCTCGGGGTCCACCGGGTTGTACTCGGTGCTCTGGCAGACGGCGTCGGCCCGCCAGGTCTGGTCACCGAGGAGGCGGTGGCGGGTGGGGCTGTTCGTCGTGGGGGTCATGCGGGGTGCTCCGATCGCTCTCCGCGCGCAGGGGCGTCGGCGGAGAGGTGCGCTGGGTCGGGGAAGGGCTCGGGGCGGCGCGCAGCGGGCGCGGCCCGGCGTGGTGACTTGGGGCTGGTCAGGCCGCGAGGCGGTGCCGTCTGCGGTCGACCTGCTCGAACTCGACCCGGGTGGTCATCTGGGCGAGCCGGGAGGCGACGCGGTCGCCGAGCTGGGCCCGGAGATCGCTGATGCGCAGGTTGGTGGTGATCAGGGTCGGAAGCTCGTAGTTGTACCGGCGGTTGATCAGCCGGTACGTCACTTCCTCGGTCCAGTCGCTGGCCTTGGCGGCGCCGAGGTCGTCGATGATCAGCAGCGGGCAGCGGCTGACGGCAGCCAGCTCTCGCTCGCTGTCGACTCCGGGCCGGGGGCGGAGGTCGGCGTACAGGTCGGCGGCGGTGGTCGCGCGCCAGCGCACACCGACCCCGCTCTGCACCAGAGCCCGGACCGCGCCGTACGCCTGGTGCGTCTTGCCCGCGCCGACGACGCCGGCCATCAGCAGGCTGGGGCCGATGGTGACCTGTCGTCGGGCTCCCCGGTTGGGGGCGACGGCGGCCTCGGCGACGGTCCGGACCCAGGCCAGGACCTGGGGGTGGTCGGCGACGGCGGCCCGGTAGCGCGGGGGCATCCCGGCCGACAGGGCCTCCAGCGGGGAGACGGTCTCGTCCTCGGCCGGTACGGCGACCGTGGCGGGGTCGATGTTGCGGGCGGCCAGGATTCGGGCCATCCGGTCCAGGGTGCCTTCGCCGAGGGTCTGCGGCTCGCGGTGACGGGTGCGCATCACAGCTCCTCGGCATAGGCGGCAGCGGCGTCGGTCGGGTTGGTCCACGCCTGGTGGGCGGGGACGTTAGGCCGGATTCCCGGCCGTGCCAAACCGCTGAGGCGTGCGTTCATGGCCTCGTTGACCATGCTGGTCAGCACGCTGGGGTGCTTGGGGTTGGTGGCGAAGTTCGCCAGCCCGGCGCGGATGTGCTCCGGGGCGATGCCTTCGCCCAGGAGCTTCTTGGTGATCCGGCCGAGGTGTCCGATCACGTCGCTGGGCGGGCGCTCGTCGCAGGCGGCGACGTACTCGCCGACGAGCTGGTTGGCCGAGACGCCGGCTGCGGGCGCCGTGCGCCCCGTAGGGACAAGGGATCCAGGATCCAAGATCCTAGATCCAGGCGCCGAGCCCTCCCCGACGCTTCGGGGAAGGTTCGGAGAACCCTCGGCGAATGCGCCCTGACCTGCGCTTTTTTCCGCCTCGTGCTGTGAGGCTCCGATCATGCCGTCGAGGGCGTCCTGGTGGGCAGCGGGAGCCTCGCCTGCGCGGTCGCGAGGAGACCCGGTGGCCAGAGCACCCGAATCGAGGGTTCGAGGAGTATTCGGCGAACCCTCGGCGAGCCCTCGGCGAGTGGTGGACGAGTCCTCGGTCCGCTTGCTGCAGGTGCCCTTGCAGGGGGCGCACCGGGCAGCGGCCTGGTGCGCCGGGCAGGTCGGGATGCGCGACTGGCTCGGCTTGTCGATCTTCTGGTGCTCGGACCAGGTCACGATGTGGAGGTAGCGGCGGCCGTCGCAACCGGTGTATCGGCAGATCAGGCCGGCGTTCGCGAGCTGGTGCAGGTCGTCCTCGACGTGGACCGAGGTGTGCTCGGCCCGGAGGGGCCAGAGGAGCCCGGCGATGATCGCGGCGTTGTCGCGGTGGCGGCCGTGGTCGTCGGACTGGGTGAGGAGTCCGAAGAAGGTCCGCTCGGCCTCGACGCTCACTTCGGCGAGCGATTCGGAGACGAAAGCCTCCGGCTTGATGGTTCGTATCCGCGCCATGTCAGCGGCCCCGGCCGGCGGCAGCCGAGTCGCTGTGGGTGAGGGTGGCGTCGGCGAGGTCGAAGACGTGCGGCCTGGTCCAGTCCGCCTCGGGCCAGGCCCGCAGGATCCAGCGGGCGGCGACCCTGGCGGTCGTACGGTTCGTCGTCAAGATCCTCCCGGACTCGTTCCTGACGACGGCGTGCAGATGGGGCCACCTCTGCTTCGGGTCGTCGAGACCGACCCGGACCGTGGCCGCGCCCGGGATCATGTCGGCGAGCTGGGTGGCGAGGCGGTGCTGGCGGCCGGTTTCCGGGCAGGCCAGAGTTCCACTCGGCATAGCGAGCATGCGATACTCCGTTGTTCGTAGGAGCGCGGTGCGGTGGTTCTCGTGCAAAAGCCCCGCCGCCCGCGTGATGTGTTGGACACCTCTTGAGGTGTCGGCCCGGCGCTTGGGAGTTAGCAGCTCCCGGGCGCCGGTTCTTTATTGCTGGCGTTCATCACGGGCCGTTCGCCTGCATCGTCCACCTCCCCTGTGCTCTGCCTCTGCGCACGCCTGCCCTCGAGGGCAGGGGTGCGCATCCCTGCGTTTTTCGGTAGCCTGAAGCTATCTTGACCAGCTCGAAAGGTCAACGTCTCGAAATTTCTTCGGCTCTCCCGAAAACGAGGTCTGATGCCAGCTCGCCGCTTCGACAGAACTCGCATGCGCTCGGTGCGCCGGGCTGCCGAGATCTCTCAGTCCGACGTGGCGTCCGCCCTGGGTGTCGCGGATTCGACGGTGGCAGGGTGGGAGCTCGGCTCGTCCACGCCGGATCAGGAGAAGCTGTCCGCCCTGGCCCAGGTGCTCAAGCAACCGGTGGACTCTCTGTTCCCCCGGGACGGCCTGCCCGACCTCACCGACCTGCGGTGCGACGCCGGCCTGCACCGGTACGAGATGGCGGCGGTCATCGGCACCAAGAGCGACGGCCCAGTGGCCGGCGCGGAACAAGGAGTGCGGCGCCTCAAGGACAAGTACCTCCCCTCTTTGGCCGAGGCGTACGGCGTCACCGTGGACGAGGTGAGACGGGCGCAGGAACGTTCCATGGCCAAGGCTCGCGGCGAGGAAGTACAGCGGGAGGCCGCTTTCGTTCCCGAGGCCGAGGAGCCCCCTCGTACGCTGGCCGGGAAGATCACCTTGCTGCTCGAACGCTCGTATCCCGAGGGAACGGCGCCAGGGGACGCGGAGATCGCCAAGGCCGTGAACGCGTACGCCGGGGCGGAGGTCTCCAGCCCCGAGATGATGGCAGCCCTCCGGACGGGCTCTGCCGGAACCCCTGCTCCCGTTGTTCTGGAGGGGCTCGCCGACTTCTTCGGTGTCGCGCGTTTGTACTTCGAGCCTGACGATGCCGTCGTGCGCCAGGTCTATGAAGGGCTGCGCCTGATGTCAGCCGCCAAGCGCGGGAAGGTGGGTCGCGTCCGCGCCCGCGGCCTCGGCTCCGAGGGTCTACCCGCAGAGGTCCTTTCCATCCTGAACGAATTCGCGACCGAGTTCGAGAAGAAGGCCGGCCCCACCGACAACGAGTAGTGCCCTGACTCCGGCTTCTCAGCTTGGGAGGCAGGGCACTTGGGCAGGCGTCCCCTACTCGGCCGCCGACGTCGGCTCGTAGTGCTCTCCGCCGACGAACACGGCACGGACGTTCTTCAGCGCGCCCAGGTCCGAAAGCGGATCGCCGTCGACGAGGAGCAGGTCGGCACGGTGTCCGGGAGTGATCCGCCCGGTCGTGGTGTCCAGCCCCAGCGCCGTGGCCGCTTCGGACGTCGCCATGTCGATGATCGCGGCGGGCGTCAGGCCCAGGTGGGCGTAAAACGAGAGAGCCGGGACCAGTCCGTCGAATCCGGCACGCTGCACGCCGGCGTCCGTGCCGGCCACCAGGCGTACGCCCGCGTCGGCCATCCGGCGCACCATGTCGAACATCGCGGCGGCTCGCTCCTCTCCGAAAATTCGGGGAAGCATCTGCCAGTGAGGGCTGACCGCCGGGCAGACGGCGATCCCCCGGTCGATGATCTGCTGCACCACGTCCTGCCGGAAGTCGAGGCCGCCGCCGGTCATCCAGGTGCAGTGCTCGATGGTGTCCACCCCCGCCTCTACGGCGGCGGCAATGCCATCGGCTCCGTGCGCGTGGGCAGCGACGGGAACGCCTGCCCGATGGGCCTCGTCGACGAGGGCGCCCAGTTCTTCCTTGGTGAACTGGGACTCGTGGCTCTTGGGACCGTCCTTCGTCAGGCCGCCGCCGGTGACCATGGCCTTGATGACTCCGGCGCCGGCCGCGAGATTGCGACGGACAAGGTCGCGGGCCTCGGCTTCACCGGTGATCTCGCCTCCGAGGAAGTGGCAGTGCCCGCCCACTGTGGTCGCCGGCGTGCCTGCGGACACGATCCGCGGCCCCGGAGTTCGGCCCTCGCTGATCTCGGCGGCCAGCCTGAGGGCCAGCCCGCCCCGGTCGCCGAGGTCGCGGGCCGTGGTGACGCCGCTGCGCAGAAGCTGCTCCGCGCGATGGCGCATGTCTTCGAGCAGGACTTCGTCCGTCGAGGTCTGGAGGCCGGCCACCGGGTCGGGGCTGCCGTCAAAGACCAAGTGGACGTGAGCGTCGATCAGGCCCGGCATGATCGTCCCGTCGAACGCGAACCGAGGCGTGTCGGCGCCGGCCTGTTCCTCGACCTCCTTGCGCGGTCCTACAGCAGCGATCAAGCCGTCCTTGACGAGGACGGCCCCGTCTTCGAGGTACGTCCCCGATCCGACGAGGACTCGTCCGCCGGTGATCAGCATGCTGGCTCCTTGGGCGTGGGGGGTCATACGGCGTTCCTCAGAGCGTCGGACACCTCTATCAGTTGTTTCACATCCGACTCGCGGTCGCTTCCCAGCGCCATCGCGAGAGGGACGGCACGGCGCGGCGCCGGAACCCCTTCCTCGATTCGTCCGGCGGCCCTCCGGAGTCGGGCCGCGAGCTCGTCGGTGTCGAGGTCGAGCATCGCGCTGTCGTCGCCGTCGTCCAGAAGGTACGGGCTGATGTCCACCAGGCCGTCGCGGCATTCGACGATGCGACGGTGGTAGCGGCGGTGCACACCGCGGGCACGCCAGCGGTCGAGCGCCGCCGGGGAGGCCGGCCGCAGCACAGTGTCGGGATACGCCTCCGTCAGCAGTTCCCACAGGGGGGCGAGGCGGCGGTGGTCACGTCGATGCCGGAGCCAGAGCCGCAGGGAGGAGAGCCGTGCTCGCGCGCCGGAGTAGGTGATACCGGCCGCGAACAGCAGGATGGATGCGACCAGGAGGAAGGCGACGGCTGCCATCACGGGATGAGGCACCTCGCCGCCGCCCCATCGAACGGCGACGATGACGGCGCGGATCGCGCAGGCGACGGCCATCGCGCCCAGGCCGACGGCCGTCATCCACAGCCCGGTGGAATGCGGCCGGCGAGACATGCGCGCGTACTGGGTCGTCCAGCGGTACGCCATGCCCAGGGCGTACATGAGGTAGAGGCCGGCGCTGGCGTAGAAGAAGGCGATCTGCGGGACCGTCATGTCGGCCGTGCTGAAACTGCCAGCGAAGACCTCGTGCGGGACCGTCAGCGCCGCCGCGCTGATCGCGATCACGACGAGGCCGACGGCGACCGCTTCCTTGCGCGCCCGCCGGCGCCCCGCCTCTTCGTCGGCAGCCGAGAAGAGGTAGAAGCACATCAGGAAGTAGACCGTCAGGAGCAGCAGGACGTTCTGGATCAACTTGGCCGCTCCGTGGCCGGCGACCGTGTCGACGCCGGAGGCGCCTCCCGGCATGGCGACGGGGTACGAGAGCGTGGCGCAGAGAAGACAGAGCGTGACGGAGCGCAGGGGTGCGTCGTGGGGAGAGCGTTTCAGCTGGTAGACCTTCCAGCCGAGGGCGGCGACAAGCACCAGAAGGAGCAGTTCCACGGCTACAGCCACCCTCGCCGGTCACCGAGCGCCGCCTCGACACGGCGCAGCGAGGGGTCGGTCGACAGCGGCGTTGCGCCGGCCAGCAGGGACGACCATTCCAGGATGATCGTGGCCACCAGCTCGACGGAGCACTCCTCGCCGTCGTCGTACGAGCAGCGACGCGCCACGCGCTTGATGGTCTTGGGCGCGAAGACGGGCAGCATGGCGGCCCAGCCTTCGACGAAGACGGCGGTCTCCTCCTCGGCGGCGACCGCAGAATCCGCCTCCGGCCGAGCCTCGACGGCTTCTTCGTTCTCCGCGACGAAGATGTGGCCTACTTCGTGGAGGATGATGTGCTCTTGGTGCATACGGGTCGTTTCCTGCTGATACAGGATCACGTCGTAGTCGTCGTACTCAACCCACATCCCCGAAGGACCCGGCTTCGGCAGAGGGGCTTCCCGCAGGTACAGAGGTCGGCCCCGGCGTCGGCTGAGCGCCTGGCACAGCTCCTCGATATCGAGTGGCGGTGCGATTCCAAGGTCCTGCAGCTCACGCCGAACCAGCCGATGCAGGTCACCTTCCACGGTGCGGTTCACGGTCGGCCGCCAACGACTGAGTCGCCCGGCTCGACCGCCTCCGCCTTGCGAAGGAACCGATCGCCCTACCGCGCCTCGGGCACGATTCTCTGACCACACTGGGTAATCCTCCAACCGTCCAGTGATCGCTCCCCCGAGCAGGGGTAAACCCCCATTGATGACATTTGATCCCTGAGCCCAGTCAGCCTTGGCCGGATGCGACCACAGGCTCCACGAGGTGCCCCACGGTCCGTGACCACTCAATCGTCAGGCCGCGCCACTTCACGGCGATATCGCATACGCGAACATCACGAACCCGCTGATGGGGCACCTTCGGCCAGGCCTCGGGAACCTGATGGACAGTACGTGATCGCGCGGGCGAACCACGAACCCCGACTCATGATCCACTGGGTCAGTACAAATAACCCAAAAACGGCCATCGGTATACCATCAAGTGCCCCCGACCTGGCCTTTTCCGACCTCACCATGCGCACCTCAAGCGCCGAGTTGCAGCACCGGTCCGTTATGAATCCGAGATATTTACACTCAGGCAAACCCTGACAGATGGTCCACGTTTTCACGAAATACTCACCTCAAGGCCACATGTTGCACCGGTCACTATGGGGCACATCGGGCGCTAGCGACCATTACCCTTTCCCGCATGTCGAAAGCCCTCCCCGAACAGACCGACGACTACAAGAAGTTCTGGAGCGAATACCACCTGTGCACGCTCACTACGCTGCGGCCTGACGGCGGACTGCACGTGGTCCCGGTCGGAGTGACCATCGACCCGACCGCTGGCATCGCCCGAGTTATCACCCGCAAATCAAGCCGGAAGGTCGCCAATATCCTGGCTGACGGCGGCCAGGGGCGCGTTGCGGTATGCCAGGTGGACGGAGGTCGGTGGGCCACGCTCGAAGGAACGGCGAAGGTTTCAACCGAAGCTGCCGAAGTCGCAGAGGCCGTGGCCTGTTACGCAGAGCGATACGGACGCATGCCGGCTCCAGACCCCGAGCGCGTCGTCATCCGGATCGCCGTGGAGAGGGCCATGGGGCAGGTTTCCGCCCAACGCCACGGTCCCGCCTCAAGGGCTGCGGCGTAGCACCTCGTTGGAGGGGCTTCCTCAAGCTCTGACTGATCGAGCGTTACTCCTCGTAGGCCCATGCCCGGCCGGTCTGCCGGTACTCCTCGACAGGGATGGGGTCGACGCCGGCCCTCATGCGTGAGGTGTAGAGCAGGCCGTCCAGGTGGTCGATCTCGTGGTGGACCAGCCGGGCGAGCCCGCGTTCGTAGACCGTGGTCACTGTCTGACCTTCGAGGGTGGTGGTCTCCACGGTGATCCGCAGCGGCCGGGGGACGAGGCCGCGTACGTCGAAGTAGCTGAGGCAGCCCTCGTACTGCTCATCCTCGTCGGGGGAACTGTCGGTGATGCGGGGGTTCAGCAGGGCGATAGGCGGGGTCCCGGGGCCCGGGGGCTGAACCACGGCAGCGGCCCGGCCGATCGCGATCTGCGGCGCTGCGAGCCCCATGCCCTTGGCGAACGGGTGGACCTGCCCGATCCGTTCCATGGCGGAGAACAACCGCTCGACGGCTTGCTCGGCTGCCTGGCGCTCGGCGGGCAGGTCGAAGGCGCGGGCCGGTTCGGCGAGGACGGGGGCTCCGCGCTGTACGACTCCGAGGTCGCGCATCTGCTCGCTGGGCCGCACCTGGGTCACCTGAACTCCCCTTGATTCATGTTACGTTCGGGCCTCGCCCGGAATCTCCATTCGAGACGGTACCGGGCGTGGGGGGCAGGTGTGGACGTGCTCCAGGAGAAGATCCGCTTCCCGTTCTCCTCGTGCTGGACCGGTGCCGTCCTGAGCGGGGCGGCCTCGGCGGTCATGGAGGTCTCGGTGCCCCACACGGCGGGGTCTAGGTCGGCAGGGAAGGCGAGTTCGACCGCCAGGTGTTCGGTGGGCAGGCGGACGGCACGCTGGAACCAGCGGCCCCACTGTTCCTCCCCCACGGAGTAGGTGTACTCGATCCAGACCGACTCGCCCGGGTAGAGGGGGAAGCGGCCTTCGCTGTTCTCGAAGCGCAGCCAGACTTCCTTGAAGGCGTCGCGGTCGTGCTTGGCCTGCCAGCGCATCTCTTCACCGCGGCAGGTCGCGGTCAGGGCGAGGTCGTCCCAGGTCAACGGGTTTTCGCGGTAGTGGGCGTTGGAGCGTTCGGGTTCGCCGGGGTAGCGGTCGACGCTGATGCGGATGAGGTAGCGGGTGATGGGCTCGGTGCCGGTGTTCCGCAGGAGCCGGCGCATCGTGAGCCGGTAGAGGCGGCCGTCGTAGTCGAGGCGGGCGGCGTCGTGCTCGACGACGATCGCCGAGCCGGTCGCGTACGGCTGCTCCGGCCTGCGGGGAGCCGGTACGGATGCGGACGGTGCGGTACGGGCCTTCGCCGCCTCGTAGTCGAGCCAGCACTTCCAGATGGCCTTGCAGGCACCGAGGGTCTCCTCGGCGCGGCGGGCGAAGTCCTCGGTCGGTTTGTGCCGGCCCGACTCGATGTGGCTGACGTAGGACGGATCGAAGCCCATCCGCAGGGCTAACGCCCTCTTCGGAAGGCTCCGTACCTCGCGCCAGTGGGCAACGGTCGCCGCGAAGTCCTCGGCAGCTTGGTCGACCGTCTGGGCATCGTTCCGCGCGTCCATCGAAGCCCCCGCCTGGATGCTGGATGAGATGAGTGAACCGTGCGTGATCTCGATTCATCATTCTGTCACGGTCCCGGTCATCGGTTTCCTTCCTTCACTGGCCCAGGTCGATTCCCGGGCCCCGACGAGGAAGGCGGCAGCGATGCGCCTGCTGTATCTGCTCAATGTCTCCAACGCCAGCCAGTTGGCTGCCGATTCGGGTTTCACCTTCGCCGACCTGCTCGCCCCGGCCCTGACGGACGCCGGGGTCGAGGTGACCGTGGCCTCGCCGGTCGCGGTCGGTGACGCCCGGGTCGCCTTCGAGCCCACCGTCTCGCCGTCCACGAAGTACCGGGCCCGCTTCGACCCCGGCATGGACGCCCTGGTCGCCCTGTTCCGGGCGCGGCAGCCCGAGGTGGTGGTGGCCAACCAGGTCGAGGCCGCCCCGGCGATCCGGGCCGCGCTCCTGGAGGCCGGGGTGGACGCGACGGTCGTCGGGTACTGCCATTACCTGCCGTTCTCCTTCACCGACACCGGCGTCCTGGAGCTGGACCCGGCGATGGACGACCGGGGCCTGGGCCGCAGTGTGCTGCTGGCCTTCGCCGCCGGCCTAGCGGCCTGCGACCGCGTCCTGGTCCACTCCTCCACCGCCGCCTCCTGGACCACCGCAGCCGCCGCCCGTACCGGCGTCGACCTCGGCGACAGGCTGCACATCGTCCCCGCCCCCAGGGACGTACGGCTGGTGCGGGACCCGGCCGGCATCACCCCGCCCGACGGCCGGGCCACCGGCCTCTACAACCACCGCCTCTACGCCCACTACGGCACGGCCCGCTTCACCGAGCTGGCCCGCCGTCTCGTCGCCGGTGGCACGGTGCGGCTGACGGTGATGGACCTGTTCGGCACCCGCAGCCCCGAGCGGATCCGTCTCGACCCCAGCCCCGAGCGGCACCTGGAGGAGCTGGCGACCACGGACGGCGTCACGATCGCCTCCGACCGCGGCGACCGCGTGCGCTACCGCAGCATCCTGGCCGGCGCCCACTTCGGCATCGCGCCCTTCCGCCCCGGCTGCCCCTGGTCGATGTCGGTGATCGACTGCCAGGCCATGGGCCTGCCCGTGATCGCCCCGCGTACCGGCTGGCTGGCCGAGCACATCGACGACGAGCTGCTGTTCGACACCGACGAGCAGGCCGTCCAGATCGCGGAGCGTCTCGCCAACGACCCGGAGTTCTACCTGCTGCACGCCAAGCGCGCGTACGCCTCCACCGCCGACCTCACCCCGGCTGCCGTGGCCGCCCGCTACCTGGAGGCGATCCGATGACCGGCTTCGACACGCTCCTGCTCTCCTACGACGAGCCGCAGGCCGACCTTCTGCACACCCGTCTCGGCCACGTGCTGGGTTGTCCGGTCAAGCGCCTGCACGGTGTGCGCGGGATGCGGCGGGCCTACCGGCTCACCGCGGAGCTCGTCGACACCGAGCAGTTCTTCCTCGCCGACGGCGACTTCGCCATCGACGAGGACTTCTGCGCCGGCGAGGTGGAGCCGCTGGCCGACGGGGTGGCGATGAGGGTCTGGCAGGCCGCCAACCCGGTCAACGGCCTGGTCTACGGCTACGGCGGGCTCAAGCTGATCCGCCGGTCGGCGCTGCGGGAGATGGGCCAGGCCGTCGACGTGCTGGCCGCCCTGCCCGGCCGGGTCGAGTTCTGCCGCCAGACCGCCGGGGTCACGCGGTTCAACCAGTCGCCGTTCCACGCGTGGAAGGCGGGCTTCCGGGAGTGCGCGATGCTCGCCCGCGGCAGCGAGTACGGCATGACCGACGCCTCCGCCCAGGAGCGGATCGACGCCTGGAAGGCCAGCAGCAGCGGCGACTTCGCCGCCTACGCGGCGGCTGGCGCCTTCGACGGGCTCGACTTCGCCCAGGCCGTCGGCCGCGACCCCGAGCGCTTCGAGGCGATCAACGACCCGGCCTGGCTGCTGCAGCACTTCGCCGTGCTGCGCGACGAGCAGGCGGTCGCCGGATGAGCACCGTGCCGGGGCCGCTGGTGCTGATCGAGCCGTACGCCCACCGGGGCGGCGGGCACCATCAGCACACGCTGACCGGGCTCGCCACCACCGGGGCGAGCCTGGTCGTCGCCCCGGCCGGACTGAACGAGGACCGGGGCCCGCTGGCCCGCTCCGGCGCCCGGATCGCGGCCGGCCCGGACGGGGCAGCGGCGCGGTTCCTGCTGGCCGCCGCGCGGACGGCGGAGCGCGTCTCGACGGCCAGCCGGCGGGCCTTCACCTCCCGCCGCTGGCCCCGGCCGATCCGACGGCTCCCGCACCAGGTCACCCTTCTCGCGAGGTGCCTGACCGAGGCCGCCTGCCTGCGGACCGCGCGCCGCCTCGCCCCGCGGGCGTCGGCGGTGGTGATCCTCAGCGCGAGCGAGGGCCTGCACGGCCTGGCCTCCCTGCTCGGCGGGGCCCCGCACCTGCGGTTCGTCCACGAGCTGGTCACCACCGAGGACCTCCCTGTCCGCTGGTTGGGACGGCTCGCCCGCCGGGGCGAGAAGCGGGTGGTCGCGCTGTACCCGACCACGGCCATCCGCGACCAGATCACCGCCGCCTTCCCCCACCTGCCCGGCGAGGTGCGCGCGTTCGCGGTCGACGACGGGCGGCGGCTGACCGAGGCCGAGCGCGACGGCGGCCGGACCGCCTTCGCCATCCCCGACGACGCGACGGCGGTATGCCTGGTCGGCGGCTGGTGGCCGTACAAGGACATCGCCACCGTCGACGCCGCACTCGCCCGCCTCACCACCCCGCTGCACGTCCTGGTGTGCGGCACCCCGCTGGACGACGCCGTCCTCGCCCGCTGGCACCGGCTGCCCCACGTCCGTCTGCACACCGTGCCCGGCCCGGTCGCCGACGAGATCCTGCGGCTCGTCTACGGCGCCGCCGACGCGGCCCTCGTCGCCCGCCACCCGGGCGTGGGCAAGGAGTCCGGGCTCGTCATGGACGCCGCCCGCCTCGGTGTTCCGCTGATCGTCTC
Source organism: Streptomyces phaeofaciens (assembly GCF_014648915.1). GTDB lineage: Bacteria > Actinomycetota > Actinomycetes > Streptomycetales > Streptomycetaceae > Streptomyces > Streptomyces phaeofaciens. The sequence goes on from NZ_BMSA01000030.1 coordinate 13,259, forward strand.
CGAACACGACCCCGACCTGACGGCCCGGTTCGCCGGCCAGCCGTGGGCCCGCTCCTTCCTGGCCGGCGACACCAGCGCGCTCGCCGAGGCGCTGGACAAGCTCTCGGCCGACACGCCCGCCCGGCCGGGAACCTCGGCACGAGCGGTGCTGGACCTGCATCCGGCGGCCGAGCAGGCCGCCTTCCTCACCACCACCTACACCCGCCTGGTCAAGGAGTGCCGCCGATGACGTTCATCCCTCCCACCCTGGTCGCGGTCATCGGCCCCGTCGAGCCCGCGCTGCTGGCCGCCTGGACCGCCCACTACCGCCGGCTCGGCATCGAGCGGTTCCTCCTCGCCTTCCACTTCCCCGACCACGTCCCCGACGCCCAGCGCCACGAGCTTCTCGCCGCCACGCGCGCTCTCGGTATCGTCCCCACCCAGGTCAGTACCGGGCCGTGGCACGAGCACACCAACACCGAGCTGCGCGACGGGTTGCGCGAGAAGGCCGGGCCCGGCTGGCACCTGATCGCCGACGCCGACGAGTTCCAGACCTACCCCGCCCCGCTGGCCGACGTGATCGCCCGGGCCGTGGGCACTGCGAGGAGAGTGGTGGGCGGGTTGATGCTCGACCGCGTCGCGGCCGACGGCAGCCTCGCCCCCTGGCGCCCCGGCCCCGGACTGGAGCGGGCCTTCCCACTCGGCGGACACCTCACCCACCGCCTCCTCCAGGGCGACCCCCGCAAGATCGTCCTCGCCCACTCCTCGGCCGACGTGGCCTCTGGCAACCACCGCGCCTCCGGCCACAAGCCCGACCCGGATACGCTCGCGTGCGTGCACCACTTCAAGTGGCGCTCGGGCGTCCTGGACGACCTGCGCCGGCGGGTCGAGCACTTCTCCTCCGGCGCGTGGGCCGAGCACACCCCGGCCGTCCGCAGCGAGGCGTGCCGCCTGCTGGAGCACATCGACCGGCACTCCGGCCGCATCGACGTCGCCGACCCTCGACTCGCCTTCCGCCGCGTCACCCTCGACCGCCTCCCCGAGGGCTGGGCCGCCGAAGCGGCCACGATCACCACCGCCTGGCGCCCACCGACCGCTCAGGGCCAGCCGGGTTCCACGATTTCCTCGCCCTCGCCCTGAGGTTCCTCGAACCGGGCGAAGAAGTCGTCCAGCGCCTCCGGCGTCACGACGAGCGCGTTCGCATCCGCCCGCTCGTTGCGCTCCGCCAGCCGGCGCAGCAGCTCGTCCCGCCCGACCGGGAAGTACAGCAGCCGCCACCGGCCTCCGGCGGCCTCCACCAGCGTTTTCATCGCCTCGCGGTCCTTGCGCGGCCACAGCCCGTGGTCCCACACCACGTCCCGCCCCTCTGCGACCAACTCGGCCAGTCGCTCGTGCAACTCGGCGACGACCGGGGCCTCCTTCTCGAAGTAGGTGGCTTCCGGGTAGTCGACGCCGTACCGGCCGTGCCGCTCGAAGACCACTTCGTCCACCGACAGCCGCACCGCGCCCCGGGGCTCCAGCACCCGCTGGGTATAGGTCGTCTTCCCCGATCCGGTGAGCCCCACCAGCAGGAAGACCGTCGGAGCGCCGCTCTCGACCACCATCAACTCCCCTCACCTCCGCCGTCGTTCCCGGCAGTCTGCCACCGCCGGCCGGGACCGGACTCCCGGTCCCGGCCGCCGCCACCCGAAGGAGCCCGTCCGTGCCCGCCTCCGCCCTCGCCCGCGCGCTGCGCGCCTACGTCCGCCACGCCCCCGGCACCCTCGGCAAGGCCCAACTCGTCGACCGCTTCCTCGACGACCACCTGCGCACCCACCCCGTCCACACCACCGTCCGGCTCCTGTCCGGCGATACGGTCCCCGTCACCACCAGCGACGTCATCCAGCGCTTCCAGTACCTGTTCGGCGAGTGGGAGCCGAACCTGTCGGCCTTCCTGCGCGACCGGCTCCGCCCCGGGGACACCTTCATCGACGTCGGCGCCCACCGCGGCGCCTTCAGCCTCCTGGCCTCCCACGCCGTCGGCCCCCACGGCCGCGTCGTCGCCATCGAGCCCCACCTCCAGTTCCACGACGACCTGGCCGCCGCAGCCACCGCCAACCGCCGCACCAACATCCGCACCGTCCGCTCCGCCGCCTCCGACACCACCGGAACCCTGGTCCTGTACCTGGAGGACCCCTCCAACTTGGGCCACACCACGGCCGTCCGCCCCCGCCATGTCCACGCGACCGTCGAGGTTCCCACCGCGCCCCTCGCCGACCTGATCAGCCGGGCCGACCTCGCCACCACCCGCGTCATCAAGATCGACGTCGAAGGCGCCGAAGCCGCCGCGATCCGCGGGCTTCTCCCCGCACTCCCGTACCTGCGCGACGACGCCGAGCTCGTCGTCGAGATCACTCCCCGGCTCCTGGCCAAGCAGGGTGAGAGCGCCGACGCCGTCATCGCCGCCCTGCGCGAGCACGGCTTCCACCCCTACACCCTGACCAACGACTACGACCCGGCCACCTACCCGCAAACCATGCGCCGGCCCCAGCCGCCCATCCGGTGCACCGCGGCCCCGAAGGAGATGACCGACCTGGTCTTCTCCCACACCGACGCCCCCAGACTCCCGCTCGCACCCTGAGCACCGCCGGCTGATCGTCGACGACGGCCAGGAGCCACTCGCGGGCCGCCCGGACGGTTCGACAAGTTCGGCAATCCGTGTTTTACCTGTGGCGCGTGCATGGGATGATCGCCGCACTCGGTAAACAGAGGGAGGCGGTGGGTACATGACCAGCCCGGAGAATCCCTTCGAGGCATCGGCGTCAGCGCTCGGCTACCTCTATCAGCTCCGTGTGGCATTGCAGCGGTGTGTAGAACTTTCCAGGGGCGGGATCGAGTGGAGTGTGGCGATTGAGGCAACGGACGATGTTCAGGCTCTCATCGGATCGCGCACCGAACTGACCCAGTTGAAGAAGCGGGCAGACAACGTGCGACTGACGGACCTGTCCCAGGACCTATGGAAAACACTCAGGGTCTGGTCGCACGCCGTGACCGAGGGACAGATCGACCTTGCCGAAACAAACTTCTACCTGATTACCACCGCAGAGCTGCCAGAAGACAGCGCAGGTTTCCTCCTGCAGCCCAAGGCCAGCGGGCATCGTGACGAGCAGGCCGCCGAGGCCCTCATCGTCCGGGCGCGACAGTCCTCGAAAAGTACGACGTTGGACAAGGCATTCAAGGCGTTCGACGCGCTCGGGGAACAGCGCCGGGCCGAGCTCATCAGCCGGATCGAGGTCATCGGTGACGCGCCGGGGATGGACTCCATCAGGGAGGAACTACTCGGCTACGCAAGCCTGGCCGTCGAGCGCCGGTTCGCAGAGTCCTTTCTTCAGCGTCTTGAGGGCTGGTTCTTCGAGCGGGCGTCCGTCCAGATGAGCTTCCCGGGGTCGGATCCGGTGAGCGGCGCCGAGTTCGACGAGCTGTTTAACGATCTGCGCAATCAGATCGGTGAGCACAATCTGCCGATTGACCCTGATATCGCCGCGCTCACGGCTGCGGCCCCGGCCGCTGCCGATGCAGCCGATAAGGTGTTCGTGCATCAGCTCCGGTTGATCGACGTGGGTGCGGAGCGGATCGGCTACGCGGTTCGGGACTGGGTGAGGGCCTTCGCGCAGCGCTCCCGTTGGGTGAATGAGAACCTGCTGCGTGCCGGCGAGATCGGCGCGTATGAGCGCAGGCTCGTGGAGGAGTGGCAGTCGCGCTTCGCCGAGATGCGTGAAGACCTCGGTGATGAAGCCGCCGAGGAAGAGATGAAGCGTGAGGCCAGGCTGATCTACAGGTGGGTCGACCGGGAGGCCCGGCTTCGCATCCGCACCGGCTGTGAAGAGGTGTTCGTCGTCAAGGGGTCGTACCAGATGCTTGCGGACGAGCTGCGGGTCGGGTGGCATCCGGACTTCAGCGTCCGGCTGGCGGCTCTGCTGGAGCCGGCCGGAGCCACTGATGGCCGAGCGTGACCTCAGCCGCGAGGAGCGCGCCCTGTTCAACCCGGCCTTCACAGCGCTCGTGTGCGTCCGGGCTGTGCAGGGGTACGAGAAGCAGTACCGCGCGGTCTGCCCGCTTCCAGTCGCAGTGACCGCTGCGGTTATGGCCTTCCAGCCGTCTATCCGGACGGCGCTGCCGGCCACTACCCGTACCGGGCTGATGAACTGGCTCGACGAGAACGAGGCCGTGCGCGTGGCCATGGGTCTCAACGCCGCCGCCCTCGCCGCCGTCGTGCGACCGGGCCTGCTCTTCGCCCTACAGGGCGATGTGCTCAGACTTGAAGGCTCTGGGCTGACGGTGAAGCCACGGGCTGTGAAGGCCCTCAAGGACGGCCCCGAGCAGAGCACCGCGATCCAGAAGGCCGCCCACCAACTCGGGCGCTGGCTGCCCAGCACCGGCAGTATCAGCACCGTCCTGACGCTCCTGGGAGTCCAAGCGTGACCTTTCAGATCCAAGCGGTCACCGTCTACGGCAAGCAGCCCGGACAGGTCCGCACGGTCCCGTTCCGTACCGGCAGCCTGAACATCGTCACGGGCGACTCCCGGCGCGGGAAGAGCGCACTACTGACGATCATCGACTATTGCCTGGCCAGTTCTGACTACCCCGTCAAGGCCGGCAAGGTCCGCAAGTACGTGGGCGCCTACGCCGTCACCCTGGCGAAGCCCGGCCAGCAGCTCTTCGTCGCCCGGCGTGCCCCGGAGCCGGGGAACGCTGTGAGCACTGTGTTGTGTGTCCTATCCCAGGCCCCGGGGACCCCGCCTCCCCCGCTGGAGGAGCTGACCTTCGCGACGCCCCTGGACACCGCCAAGGACATCCTCAGTGACTTCTGCGGCATCGACCGCACCGTCAAGGTGCCTGCGGTCGCCCGCGCCCAGACCATCGCTCCGTCGATCCGCCACGCGCTGTACTTCTGCTTCCAGGCGCAGAACGAGGTCGCCAACCCTGACCTGCTGTTTCACTCCCAAGGTGAGGAGTGGCGACCGAACACCATCCGGGGTGTGATCCCGTACTTCCTCGGCGCTGTCGACCCCGAGCAGGCAGCGCTGCGCAACCGGCTGCGGCTCCTGCGCCGGGACCTTTCCGTCCTTGAAGCCAAACTCGCCCAGGCCCGCGACCTGGGTCCGGCATCGGGCCAGGCCCGAGCACTTCTCACTGAGGCGGTCGAAGCAGGGCTTCTATCGCACCGCGATACCGAGCCGACAGCCGAGGAAGTCCTTGGCCTTCTGCGGTTCGCCCTGGAGGGCAGCATCCGGCTGGAGACGGAGTCCCGACCGGACGACAACGGCGCCCCGTTGACCGCCGCCATCGGTCGACGTGCTCAGCTGCGCCAAGCCGTCGGGCGGTCCCGGGCCCGCATCGCTGACCTCAAGCGCGCAGTCGAGGAGAATGACGACTTCGCGGGCGAGGCAAGGGAGCAGCGTCGGCGTCTCGCGTCTCTCGGGTTGATGCGATTGTCTCCGGACACCTCCCAGGCCGCGCAATGCCCGGTGTGCGAGAGCCCGATCGCCTCAGCCAACACCACGGTGGCAACGATCATGCAAGACCTCGAACGCCTCGACGGCGATCTGCAGGTGATCGGCAGCGACACACCCGCCCTGCAACACCAGGTGGCCCTGGAGGAGGAGCAACTGCAGCAACTGCGCGCGGCGCTCTCCCGCAGCCAGGACGAGATCAACGAGATCAGCGCCGGGATGCGCGCGCTGCAGCAGGAGCCGGACCAGGTGCAGCGGGCCGCCCATGTACGCGGCCGTATCAGCCTTTACCTCGACACCACGGCTCAGCATGTGAGTGGCCCGCAGGTCGAAGACAGTCGCGACGACCTCCAGCGGCAGATCTCTGAGTTGGAAGAGCTCCTCAGCGACGACACCCAGGACGACCGGCTCACCAGCTACCTGTCCCTGATCAGCCAGAACATCCGCACCAGGGCCGCCGCGCTCGAGCTCGACCACTCAAACGCGCCCATCCGTCTCGACGTCAACCGGCTGACTGTCGTCGCCGACACGGCCGACGGTCCCGTTCGGCTCGCCGATATGGGCAGTGCCGAGAACCACCTGGGCTACCACGTCGCCACGCTGCTGAGCCTGCATGAGTGGTTCAGCGAGCACCGAGGACCCGTCCCGCGGACTCTGATCCTCGACCAGCCGTCCCAGGTGTACTTCCCACCCGACTACACCGGCGAGCCTATGCCCCAGGGGACCGACCTCAGCCACCTGCTGAACGTCTACCGGATCATCAACGACACCGTCCAGGCACTCGATGGCACGCTTCAGGTCATCGTCGTTGAGCACGCCGACCTGGCCGACCCGCTCTTCCGTGACCACGTCATCGAACGCTGGCGCTACAGCAACAACCAGGCCCTCGTTCCACCGGAGTGGATCACCGAGCCGATCGACGACGAGGACGAGTAGTACTCATCCTCTTCTCTGGCCGGGGCCGCAGCTGGCTCGTCGCCCCGGCCTGCGAGATCGGGCCCTGCGCCGCAGCACGACGGCTTTTCTCTTCGTGATCATCAGGACGGCCCGCCGGCCTATGTCCCGTTCTCGCCGTGGAGGATCGCCGCTCTGGCCGCCCAGGCCAGAACGCTCTGGCTTCGTAGGGACAAGCCGAGTCGGTTCCAGTGGAAGATGACGTGGTAGCTGAGCACCTGCCGCAGGCCGCGGTCGAGGGTTCCGTCTTGAACGGCATGGCGCAGTTTTTGTCCGGCGCTGCGGAAGGCGTCGGCCCAGTCGCTGACCGGCTCCAGCAGCCCGCCGGGGCGCAGCAGTACGTTGCTGTCGGCGAAGAGCAGGGGCCGGATCTCCTGGGCGCGGGCGTCGAGCAGGTCTGTTGGGACGTCGCTGACGGCCGACCGGTGTTCTTCCGTGATGACGCGGTGCCAGACGTCCCCCTGCTCGTACCACTCCAGGCCGGCGGCGCGCATCATGTTGGTGCAGAGGAGAACGGATAGTTCGCGCAGTCCCACGGTCAGGTCGTTGCGCTGTCGCAGCCGTGACGCTTCGCGGCTGTCGGTGATGAACAAGGCGTGTGCGGCCGTCATGCTGGCCTCGCCGCCGAACGCGGGGGTTTCCGGCTCGTAGATTCCGGGCCACCACCGTTGCAGGTGCCCGTCCGAGACCAGGCGGTCAAAACTATGGGCGAAGGCCGGCTCGGCTCCGGGATCGGGCTGGAGGCGGAGACGGAGACGCCAGCAGGGATGCTTGCGGGTGTACCACCAGCCGTCGATGGTCCCCTCTGACTCCGCTTCCTGGAGTACGGGGAGCACATGCGTGGTGAAGGTGGTGTCGGCGTTCGTCCAGTCGGTGAAGTGGAGGTACGCCTGCCACCAGTTGGTGGTGGGGTCGAGATGCACCAGGGCTTCCCGGCCGGCCTGGTTGTAGACGGTCACGGCGTCGGACAGGACTGTGGGCTCTATCCCGTGGCGGGTGGCGGCGGTGGGGATCGGCAGGCCGGTGAGCACAGCGGAGACCGCGCGCTGGATCCGGCTTGGATCCGTCAAGGTCAGTCGATCAAGAGACATGCGTCCCATCCGGTGTTCGGCGCCGAGGCGCAGGTGGTGAGGGCGAGCGCGGTGCCGGCGCCGCCGTTGATCAGGCCGGACTCGGAAAGGTTGGGGTGGGCGTTCGCTGCGAGGATGCTGCTGAGGCGCCTGGGGAGGGCCTGGAGCCGGAGGTCGAGGGCGTCGGCGGCGGCGCGGGTGGCGGTCTGGTAGATGCCTGCCCAGCCGTGGCACAGGCCGGAGTCGGTGACCTGGTCGAGTTGTTCGGGGTCGGTCAGGGCGCGGTACAGGGCGTCCTCGTAGAACTCCTGGATGTTGGGGGCGTGCAGGGCGATGCCGGCGAGTTGTCCGGCTCGTGCGATGCCGGTGGTTCCGTAGCACCAGCTCGGCCGGGTGGGGAAGTCGTGATGTGGGCGCCCACGGGCGAGGTCGCGGCGTGAGATGTGCTCGGGCCACCAGGGACCGGAGGGACTGATCTGGCACCATGTGTCCAGGTGCTCGCAGATGCGCCACAGGGCTTCGCGGTGGCCTTTGACACTGATCCCGCGCCGTAGGGCCTGGGCCAGGAGGAGGAGCGGGCCGGTGATGCCGTGCGCGGCGCCGAAGTTGCCGTGGCCACCGGGGAAGTGGGCGGATTCACCGCGGGCCGGGTCGTGGCGGACCCACCAGCCCGGCAGGCCGCGTTCGTCGAAGCCGATGGGGCGGGTCAGCGCGACGAGGTACTTCAGGACTCGTTCCAGCGCGAGCCCTTCGGGGTCGGTCCGCAGGAGGTACGCCCCGATGCCGGTGAGGCCGTAGAACAGGTCGTACTCGGCGAACTCCGGCAGGTCTCCCCTGCGGATCCGGGTGAGGGCGGCGTCCACCCGGCGGTGGGCCAGGTCGATGACGTGCTGGTGCACGGTCTGACGGGCCGAGTCGTACAGGTACTGGAAGTCCGGGGGGATGGTGGCGAGGACGAAGCCGATGGCCGGGGCGCCGAGGAAGAGCCCGGCGGTGTCGGCCGCGCTGATGTGCCCGGTGGCCGCAGTGGTGATCCACTGGTGGGCGGGACGCCAGGGGGCGCCGTGACGTGCGGCCATCTCGATGTGCAGCAGGCTGATGCCGGCGGCGCCATCGGCCAGGGACTGCGCCGCCCAGGGCTCGTCCGGGGGCGGCGCAGCGGGTTGGGTCAGGCGGGCGGTGTACTGCTCCAGGAGCGTCGCGGAGGCGACGGTGGCCGAGGTCATCGGACTGCCCTCCGATGCTGGAGGGCGGCGGTTCGTACGAGCCGCATGGTGGTCTCCTCGGCGCGCGGTTCGACGCCCAGGGCCCGGACGTGGTGCTGGTGCAGGAGCGAGCGGGCGACGTCCAGCGGGTCACGTTGGTCGGTCAGGGCGTTCCGGTAGGTGTCGACTGCGGTGGCGCGGGCTGCCCACGCGTCGGCCACCGGCTGGCCGCCAGGGAGGGCCGCGAGCACGGAGGGGCCCTTCGGCCCGGCCAGTTCGAGCGTCTGGGTACGCAAGGCCCGATCGAGCCGCCCCGTACCCTGGGAGAGGCTGCGCACCAGCCACTCCTCGGCGGCCTCGACGTTTGGGGCCAGCGGGGTGACGAGGCGCAGGGCGCTGGCCGCCGCGAGGGCCTGCGGGGCGACGGCGTCAGTGCGCTCGACGAGCTGGATCTGGGCGAGTGCGGCGGCGGAGTCCGCGGCGAACACCTGGTGGGCGGCGTCCATGTCCTCCGCGCTGCCGAAGCGCCCGGTCTGCGGCTGGTAGGGAGCCAGGACAAGCCCGGCTGCCAAGCCGGTCCGGTGCAGGTTTTCCGCCCACGTACGGACGTGCTGGGCGGCGGCCGCGTAGGCGTCCGGCGGCAGGTGCAGGGTGATGTCGAGGCGCTGGTCGGCGTCCGGACGCGCCATTTCCCGGTGCCGGATGAACCACCAGAGCGGCGGGGCCTCGCCGAACGCGGTGAGGAGGCCCGGGAGGTAGCGGCTCAGGATCTCGTCGTAGCGCCGCGGGTGGGCGTGGAGCTGCGCGAACACCACGTTCCCAGCGCCAGGCAAATGCCGTCCGGCGGCCGGGGCCGTGGCGGGGCGCGACCGGGGCACGGTGGTGGTGTCCGGATGCGTCCGTCCCATGGAAAGCCAGATCTCGTGCGCGCGCCCGATCCAGCCGTGGGCGTCCGGGTCCGGGACCTCGCGCAGCTCCAGGCGGCGGGCCTTGTCGAGGTGGGTGCGCAGTATCCGGCGGTGGACCGGGTGGGACAGGTCGAGGGGGAGGCGCTGGTCGTACTCGATGATGGCGACCTGCGCCGGGACCCGCAGCCGTTCCCGCCAGGCGGTGAAGGCGTGCTCCCACTCCTCGGTCGGGGTCTTGGGGCCGGGCAGGCTGTCGGCCATCAGCAGCCATCGGGCCTGCGTGAGGATGGTGCGGCGGTAGCGCACCCGTGGGAGGAAGGGGAGCTTGGCGCCGGCGCCGAAGTCGAACGGTTTGTAGGCGGCGTACCGGCCGTGGGCCACTTCGGTAAGGAACCGAGCCAGGGGCGGGGTCTGGGTCCCGCCTTCCAGGGCATGCAGGACCCGTACGTCGACGCGCCAGCCGGTGGAGATCTGCACGAGGTGGAAGCTGCGCGGGTCCGCGGTGACGGCGATGTCGGCGAGAGGGATCGCCGCCTCCTCGCTCTCCTGGCTGCCGGACAGCTCCACCACGTGCGAAAGCAGCCGGGGTGTCCGGGTGACGTTCTCGTTGCGGTGCCGGCGCGGCGGGAACACGAGCTGCGCGGTAAGGCCATTCGGCGCCCCGTGGTACGTGGCGGCGAGCGCGTCCTGCTGCTCGGGCGGCAGCACGTGGGCGAACCGGCCAGCCATACTGCTGCCGGGCCTGGGAACCGCGGTGAGGAGGAGGTCGAAGGTGCCGCTGGACAGCGCCTGGGTACTGGGAGAGTGGACCTCGAAGGCCACCTCCACTCGGGGCACGAACAGCCGCTCGTCCGTTCCGGCGGCCTTCTCCAGGGCGTCGACCATGTCGTCCGTCAGCAGCAGCTCACGGCCGCCGCCCAGGAGGACCTGTTGCATCAGCGCGAGCAGCAGTTCATCGCGTTCGGTGCGCACCTTCAGCGCGGTGCCGCGTTCGGATCCGACGTATCCGGCGGGCAGGCCCAGGCCGCTGTCGGCGACCAGGTCCATCACCGGCACCAGGGCTCCGACGCCGTACCGGGCCCGGAAGCGGCGGTGGTAGTCACGCCAGTGCTGGTAGCCGTAGGGCTGTGGGGTGGTCCGGTAGAGGGCCGACACGGCTGCTTGCGCTTCCGCGATCACGGCCTGCGGGAGCTGGGTCTCGCAGTCGAGGGCGGTGTCAATGAGCAGCGGCGTCGGAGTGACCGGTGTCAGGGCGCGCATCCGTGCGGCGAGGGTGCTCACGCTGGTGTCGGAGAGCGTCGGCTGGTGGGCGGCGAGGTCGTCGCGCAGGGCGTACAGGTTGTGGACCAGGGCCCGCACCTCGGGGAGGTTGTCCGCCTGGTGCTGGTCCAGTTGGCGGCACAGGTGCTGGAAGGCGTCCACGGTGGTCATGGGCGCCCACAGGCTGGTGAGGAGGAACCTCTGCTCGACGAGGTCGGCGAGAAGGGCGTCGATCTTCTCCGAGGTGGCCTGCGGGAAGCGGTCACGGAGTTGGTCGTGGAGTTCGCTGTAGGGGATGGGGGTGCGGGCCGCGTCCATGGCGGCGGCCACCGGTCGGGTGTTGCGGACGGATATCTCGACCGGGGCCAGGAGGATGGCGTGGCCGTCGGAGGGCGGGCCCGGCGCCACGAGGCGGTCGCCGCGGACGCGGGCGGCGTTGTTGGCGACGAGCGGTAACCGCTTCAGCAGCGCGGGGGTGCGCTGGAGCCGGAGGACCATGTCGGTGACCCATTCGGCGTCCGGCCGGATCAGCGCGCGGTGCTTGTCGCGCCACCGCGCGTCCGCCCGGGGCCCGACGAACACCGGAGCGATGCCGGCGAACAGGCCGAACGGGGTCGGCCGGTGCTGCCAGCGCAGCAGGTAGGAGACCGTCGACAGCGCGGTGCGGCGAACGTGGCGGGGCTCGGTCTGCCGGCCACGGACGACGGCCTCGACGGCGTCGGACAGAACCGGGGTGGTCAGCTCCAGGGCGCTGCGGAAGTCGTCGCGCTGCCAGATGCGGTTCAGCCAGCTGCGGGTGACGGCCACGTCGTCCAGGTCGAGGGTACGGGGGATGTCTGCCGGCCCCGGGCTGGTGGTGGCGCGCAGCATCGCAACGCCTTGCCACAGGTATCCGGCGGCTGCTCGGGAAGCCATGAGGGCCCTTCCATGAGGCGGCACGGGGAGAGGAGAGGGGCCTGGGGGCCGGGCGAAGTGCGTCGCCCGGCCCCCAGGAGAGAAGCGGCCTTGATCAGGCCGGGTCCTCGGTGAAGGAGCCGCAGGCGGAGGCACCGGTCGCGCAGGTGGTGCCGCAGCCGTCGCCCGTGGAGCACATGAGGTGGCCGTAGCCGTGCTCGGCGATGACGATCTTCACGTCCAGGGGCGCGAAGTCGTCGTCCAGGACCTTCGTCGGCGTGGCCGAGGGCGGGTTGAGAGCCAGGATGGTCATGGCGTGCCTTTCTCTTGTCGGGATGGTGCGGGACTACCTGGATCCCGGCGTTACGCCGAGGGCCAGGAGAGCGAGACCCGGCTGTGCACCTTGTCGATGACCCGGTCGGCCGGGATCTGGTCATCGGGGGTGCCGGCCGGATAGACCCGGATGACCGGACTGGGGCCACCGCGGCGGTTGGCCTCCCAGTCGCGGAGCACGTCGGCGACCTTGTCGGCGAGCTGCTCCGCGTGCGGGCCGAGAGCGTGCACGCCGTACTCCAGGTGCCGGTTGTCCTCGGTGCGGCGGGTGACGAGGTAGGCGAAGGTGTCGTTGTCGACGGCCGCGAGGGCGAACCGCTTGTTCACCGGGGCGACCAGGCTCGTCTCGGAGTTCTCGTCGACGGCCATCGTGCAGAAGCCCGGCAGGCTGATCGCCATCGCCATCTGAAGGGTGTCGATGAGTTCCTGGATCCGGACGGTCACGCCGGTCCACATCTCGTGGCGCGGGAAGGTGACGGCGTTGTCGAGCCGGTGCGGGTCGGCCGGAAGGCCGTCGTCGAACTTCAGCCCGATCTCCGGGGTGCCGTTGACGAGCAGGAGCTCTTCGCGGTGAGCGGTCGAGCCCTGCATCGGGACGAAGCCGCAGATCCGGGCCGACTCGCTCTCCAGGTAGCGCCCATGCTCGCCCATGATCTGGGTGAAGGCGATCGACCGGGTCAGACCGCGCATCCGCAGCGGGACGACGAGCCGGCCGCCCTGCTTGAGCTGGGCGGTCCAGGCCGGGGAGATGTCCCAGGCGCCGGCGGTCACCATCACGACGTCGATCTCGCCGAGGTCCGGGATGGGCTCAGCGGCATCGGCGGTGATGATGTGGACCCGGCCATAGCCGTGCTCGTCCAGGAGCCGGCGCGCGCGGTCGGTCACGACGGGGTCGATGTCCACGGTGACGACTTCGCCGTTCTCACCGACCAGTTCGGCGAGGTAGGCCGCGTTCAGGCCGCCCGAGCCGATCTCCAGGACCCGCATGCCCGGCTTCACCTGGGCCTGTTCCAGCATCATCGCCTGGATCTGCGGCGCGGAGACGGAGCTGAGCTGCACGCCGTGCTCGTCCGTCTTGGTAATCACGGCGGCGTAGGTGTCGTACGCCTTCTCCAGCGGGGTGTCGGGGGTGAACGCGTGCCGGGGCACCTTGCGCATCACCGCCTCGATCTCAGGGGAGGAGATGTTGCCATCCGCGCACAGCTCGTCCACCACTTTGTTCCGCAGGCGGGTCGCCTCGTCGGGCTCGACGGTCGTGTTCGTCATGGGCTTCCTTCGGTTGTTCATGTTCGGGGAGGGGAGACCGGCATCGCGTGCCGGTGGGCGGGGAGGCTATCGGCGAGGGCTCTCCGTTCTGGCCAGACCACCAGGGGTTGGTGATTCCCGGGCTGGATGGCGCGCGATGGCTCGGCGCCGGGGGAGGCCGCCCGGCGCTCCTGTTCTGATCGCGCAGGAGGGCCGGGCGGCTGTCTAGGCGGCGGTCACGAGATCATTCGGATTAACGACCTCGTAGTCCCGCAGTTCGCGTACGAGCTGGCTTGCCAGGAACCAGCCCAGCTGGGGGTGCCCGTAGGGCACAGGAGCGTCGTCTTCCTCGACGGGAAGTGGCGCCAAACCGCTGGCCGTGAGGCGGTACCGGGAGCCGATGACACCCCAGACCGACGTCGTCCGCGCGCGGAAGACGAGGTACCCCTTTCGTAGGTGCGGACACAGCTCAAGGGCCGGCCGCAAGTGCTTCAGGCACACCGGCGGCTGGGCCGTCCTCACGGGTCCCCCGGCACGGTGGGACTCGTCTTCCGTGACTCCGGCGAGGAAGAGGTAGCCCTGGTCGGTCTCGGCCGGGCAGAGACCGACCTGACACCGGAGCCGCTCCATCGCCTCCCGCTGCCGAGCCGGGTTGACCAGTCGCCATTGCGGTTTGCCCGTCGGCTTCCCGGCGGCGTTGAGCGACTGGGAGCACCGCGCCCAGAGCTCTCGGCCCGGCCCGCGATCCGCCGGGGTCTCATCCTGGTAGGCGATGCGCACGGAGCCGAAGACGTCCATGCTGAGCGTGAGTTCCGACGCCAGCCAGCCGTACTCGCCTTCTCGCTGGGTGATGTACGGGACGAGCTTCGGTGCTGCGCTGGTCCGCTTCACGCAGCTGCCCTCGCCCCGGTGAGGGGCCGGCGCGGGGCGACGATACGGCCGTCGGGGAGGAGTTCCCCGGTGCCCTCGAAGAGAAGCACTCCCTTGCACAACAGGCTCCAACCCTGCTCAGGCCGGTGCGCAAGGGAGTATGCGGCCTCCCTGTCGGGGTCCTGAGCCGTGGGGCACGGCGGGTTGTGCGCACGCATGGTGCTCGTCCTCTCGGGTGGGAAGTTGGGCCCTCTTCGGCGAGCTACGGTGCCGTGGGGGAACACGGTTCGGGCATGGCCGAAGAGGGAGTCGTGGGGTGCCGCCGCCGTGTGAAGGCGGCGATGGCCGTTTCGCTGTAGCCGTAGAAGCGGCCAAGGGTGGTGTCGTCGTCATTGCCCCAGAGCCTCGGGGGTTTCTCTCCCCACTCGACGACGTCGCTGGTTTCCGGATCCTGCGACCAGTGCAGCCGTAGGTCCGGGAAGCCGGCGTGCTCTCGGAGGAGGTCACGGACCGCGAGCCCGAAGCAGATGCACGGCACGGGGTAGTACCCGCCTCGCCGTGCTCCTCCGACGGGTACCGCGAGGAACGGCATGCGCATGATGCGTACCGCGATGCTCTTCTCCACGAGCCAGGTGTCCTCGAGCCTCCGGACGTAGTAGTCGTAGTCGTAGGCGTCTTGTGGGTCGCCTATCGCCGTGGCTGTCACAACCGGGTGTCTGGCGGAGTTGGGGTTGTGCATCACTCCGCCTCCTTGATGTACCGGGCTTCGATCAGTGCTTCGACCAGGTCTGAGGTGACGAAGGCCAGGCGGCGAGCGAGGCCGACGGCCTGCTGGTAGTTGGGCGGCGTGCGCTCTTCGTGCAGGGGGCGCCCTCGCTCGACGAGCTGAACCATCTCCGTGGTGGGCGGGTACTTGTCGTCGGCCACGGCGATGTCACTGAGTTGCTTCACGTGCCCGCGAAGGCGGTCGATCAGGGTGTCGGTCGCCGCGACGGCTGGCGGATGGTTGCCGATGGCGGTGTCGAGATCGTCGAAGACCTCCTCCACGTCGAACGGCTCCCAGTCCTTGATGCGTTCCAGGACCAACCGCAGGCCGTCTGCGTCGAGTGGGGGCACCCACTGCGGTGCCTTAGGCTCGCCGGCGGGCGGAGGGACCACGTCGTTGTCCGGAACCAGAACGCTGAGGGGCATCGGGACTCCTGAAAGGGACCAGGTGCTGGCCGGGGACTAGGGGTGCTCGATCGCTTCCGGGAGCCCTATGAAGACCCACACGTCCTTGCCCGCGGGGGTCACAGAGACAGACGTGTCGTCCGCCAAGGCCCTCAGCAGCAGCAACCCGCGCCCGTCTTCGGCCATGAGGTCCGGCGTCGCGTACATGGGCAGGCTGGGGTCCTGGTCACGGACGACGGCGGTGACACCATCCGGCACCTTCTGGAGGAGGAGGCTGGCCATCCGGTGTCCGTCCGCGCCCGCGAGCGTGTGCTGCAAGACGTTGGTGAGGAGTTCGTTGACCACGGTCAGCAAGCGGTGCGCGGTGCTGGCGTCGATGCGCCACCAGCGAAGGTGGGCTGCAACGATGTCCCGCACGGTTCCCAGATCCTCCGCGCGGACGTCGAAGATCATGTCGAGTTGGGCGTCCACGCTTCTGGACATGGCTCGAACAGAAGCATCCCGCTCGGTGGTGTTGACGAGCAGTTCCATCGTTGCTTCCTCCGTTCTGCCAGAACCCCTTCAGCGGGGGTGGATTGCGGTGTGTACTGGGCTGGAACCGATCAGCAACCATTTAGGCAGAGCGCGCCGAGCGCGTGCAGAGCCTGATGCCGAGAGCCGCAGAGTTCGGCATCAACGACTTCGGGGACAGACCATGCCGCAGCCAATGAAGCAGCTCGACCCGGGGGCGTCCCCCCAGGAATGGTTCGGAAACGAGCTGCGCAGACTCCGCCTTGAGCAGGGCCTGTCCGCCAAGGAGTTGGGCCGGTTAGTGCAGGTCAGCGACGACATGATCTTGTCGATCGAGAAGGGCAAGTACCCCAGCTGCCGCCGTGATGTCGCTCAACGGCTCGACGACATCCTGCGCACCGGTGGGCTGTTCGATCGCGCGTGGCCGATGGTCTTCGGCAACCGTGATGCCGAGAAAAAGCGGCCTGATGCCGATAAGCCTCCCACGCGCGGGAAGGCGAGCCCCGCCCAGGCGTCGGCAGGCCGCATCCTGGGCAGAGACGAACCCACTCCGCGCCCTGGGAGCCATGAGCCCGTGATTCGACGCTCGTTCCTCCACCTGAGCGGCCTCGCCGCCATAGCCCCCCTCGACCTCACCAACCTCTTCGCCTCCTCCGAGTCCCTTCCAGCAACCGTCAAGCCGAGTCACATCGATCAGGTCCTGGCTGCTGCCACCGCCATCAGCGGCATGGACAACGAGCTGGGCGGCGGCGGCATGGTCCGTGACGTGGCCAGTCGTGCGATGCAGTGGTCGGCCGGCCTGCTGCAAGCCCAGTGCCCCGAGCACCTACGCACCGAGTTGTTCGCCGCCGTATCTCGACTCGGGATCGTGGTGGGCGCCTCCGCCTTCGACGCCTATCACCACGATGAAGCCACCCGGACGTTCCGGTTCGCAGCAGACTGCGCTGAGGAGGCCGGGCACTGGCATCTGCGGGCCAAGACGTACTCATTCCTCGCACGGCAGGCCGTCTGGATCGGAGCACCCGATGACGGCCTGACCTACGCCGAGAAGGGGCTCGTCCGCTCCGACCGCCTGACCGCGACGGAGCAAGCGATGCTCCACACCGCACGGGCCCGAGCCTTCGGGAAGATGGGCAACGTGCGCGACACGATGGCGGCTGTCGGCGCTGCGGATGAGGCGTTCGCCCGTGCGTGTCCTGCCGAAGACGCGCCGTGGATGGCCTACTACGACGAGGCGCAGCACAACGGGGACACAGCCCACGCCCTGTTTGATCTCGCCGTGCTCGCCGGGCAGGACCCCGGTCGGGCAGCGCGCCGCTTCGACACGGCCGTGAAGGGGCACGCGGACGCCTACAAGCGGTCGCGGGCGATCTCACGGACCAAGCTGGCCTCTCTGATCATGGCCAAGGGTGACCCGCGCCAGGCGGCGGCACTCGGTCATCACGCCCTGGACGAGGTCTGCCGACTCACTTCCCGGCGGGCCGCCGATGATCTGCGGCAGCTCGGCAACTTCGCTTCGAAGCATCGGAGGGTTCCAGAGGCAACGGGGCTGCGAGAGCGCATCGCCGCTACGGTTTCCGCATGACCACTTCGGCAGCACCCGCGCGCCAGGTCCTGGAGCAGGCGTGTGCTGCGGCCGGGCTGGACGCTGGGGAGGCGGAGCCGCTTCGTCTGGCCGAGAACCAGATATGGCGGCTCCCCGGTCAGCGAGTGATCGTACGAATCGCGCGCGAGGGCCAAGGCGCTGCGACGGCTCGTGAGGTACGCGTCGCGCGCTGGCTCGCCCAGGAGGCCGTCGCCGCCGTTCGCCTGTTCGACGTGGAGCAGCCCATCACCGCAGACGGCAGACCCGTGACCTTCTGGGTGGAGCTCCCGCCACAGGAGCACGGATCCGTCGAAGACGTCGCTCGCCTCCTGTCCCAGCTCCACTCCTTGCCCGCACCGGACATCGACCTGGGGTACCTCGATCCCTTCGTCCGGGTCAACGAACGACTGCAAGCGGCCACCACGATCAGCAGCGAGGACAGAGAATGGCTGCACGGCCTGCACCGTGACCTCGCAGCGGCATGGGCCGAGCGGCCGGCGGGTCTGCCCGATCGGGCTGTGCACGGCGACGCCTGGCCCGGCAACATCGTCCGCACGATCGACGGCGTCCTGATGATGGACTTGGAGCGTTTCTCCGTGGGACCTCCGGAGTGGGACTTGGTGTCCACTGCGGTGCGAGCGATGACCACGGGCGCGGTCAGCAGGCCCGAGTACGACCGGTTCTGTGCGGTCTACGGGTACGACGTGACGGAGTGGGAGGGGTACCCCCTCCTCGCGCGCGCCCGAGAGCTGCGCATGGTGACATACGCGGCCCAGCACGCGGCCAGCCACGTGGAGTGGAGGGAGCAGGCGCAGCACCGGATCGACTGCCTGCGCGGTCGATCCGGTCCGCGGCCGTGGTCGTGGAAGGGAATTCTCTGACGAAGGGCCGACTGGCTGGCTAGGACAGTAGAAACATCAGAACCGGCAGGCACACCGCCATCGACCCGGCAAAGCCGAATCCAGCGCCCCGAAGACGCTCGGCCGTGGATGCACCCTCGCTCTGCTTCACATACGCAGCGGTGAGAGCGACACAGAAAGAGATCGACACGGCCAGCAGAAGGTAGAGAATCTTCAGTTCCCTTGGGCTCACCACAGCATGTCCTTCCCAGCATCAAGGAAGACAGTCTGGTCCGTCGCACTATGACATCAGGAGCCAGACCGCCCATGAAAGCGATCAACCTGCCGCACTGGCGGCATTTCCCTGATGTGCCTGCGAGGTGAGCTGTCGGGTGCCGGCGGTAACTAGCGCCAATCGGCCCTGCGTTCGCAGAGCTTGCACCCCGAGGCGCGGCTCGTAGAGCCGACCTCCCGCGCTCTTGCCCCCTGCTGCTCTCCTGCGCAGATTCTGACAGTCGCATGCCCAACGAGGGCTGCGGCGCGGATGGGCAAGATTCGGCAAGGCCGCGCAGGAGCAGTGTACTTCGGCAGGTTGATCGGTGGTGGGCGTCGAACACACCCGGTGCTCTCCTCGACGGTGCGCAGGGAGCGGGTGGCCTTGTCGGGTCCTGGTGGAAGATCCAGCCGCAGTCCAGGCCGTCGAAGACTCGACCACGGTGCTGCCAGACTGCGCGCGCAGCCAGGCCAGGAGGATCGGGTCCATGGGTCCTCCGCTGGATACAGATGTCCGCCCGCCCCCGGGATGGGCGCGGGCGGACAGAGAGTGATGGCCAGGGTGGTCAGGTGTCGGGGCCGACAGTCTTCCTGCGGCGGCTGGTCGCGGGCTCCGGCTCGGGACCACTCCCAGGCGTCGGGGTGGGTGATGAGCACGGCGACCGCTTCCTCGGGCTCATCGCCGGGAGGGAGGACGACCGGCTCGATCATGCTGAGTAGCAAGGGTGAAGTAGCTGGCGCCAGCGGTGGTTAATCAATCGGCGGCCCCATCAAGGTCGGCGGCCTTGGCCTCGGCAAACGTGCCGTACTCGGTGGAACGGTTGAGCAAGGTGAAGTCCATGTCGCCAGCGGTGAACCGGCTGGTGTAGTAGTGCCCGGTGGCGGCCGTGGGCTTGAGACCCGTCATCGTTATGCGGCAGGCCCCCTCATGGCGGGGACTGCGATGCTGATGCTCCACGCGGGGGGTGTTGTCGTACAGGAAGCCGATCTCGGCGGTCCCGGAGTTCTCAGGGGCGACGATGGTCGCGTTACTCGACCGCGAGGTGCTCTCCCTCGTCCGGAGGGTGGCGTGCAGGCTCCAGAAGGTCTGCTCGATCGTCATGTAGGTGGTGATCGGACCCCGGTTTCCCCCTTCGGGTATGTGGCTGTCGGGGCTCGGGCGGAGGGTTACGCGCCATGTGCCGGTGACCCAGGGTTTGCCGGTGAAACGATGGATACCAGGCCAGCGCCAAGCCCACTTGTCGAAGACGAGCACGCCGTACCCAACGAGGGCTGGAATGTAGGCGAAGAGGTACCGGAACTCGGAGGGGTACAAGCCGAGGACGAGCAGGGCGACCGTGTAGAGGGTGGCGGCGATGGTGGCGCCAGTTCGGATGGTGCTGGCCACGTTCATCATCAGCTCTCGTAGTTGAGGTATCGCCAGGCGGACACGATCAGGTTCTGAGCGTCCTTCTCGTCCCATTTCTGGCCTGTGCCGAAGACCTTCTTCATCTTGTTCGGCTCCACCATGCGCTGGGCGCCAAACCAGGTGCTCGTGAGCTGCCGGTGGATCTCCAGGAGGCTCGCGCGGACCGCGTCGTCGAAGTCGCCGGCGAGCAAGATCCGGTCTGGCACGTTGTAGACAAGGCACTCGGAGAAGTACGACGGCAGCGCCTTGATCACGCCCTCCTCCGCCAGGTCGTTCTCCACGTTCTTGAGCACGCGTACCACGACCTTGTACCGACGCTTGGTGTTGGCGTTCTTCTCACGGCCGTTGGCAAGCTGGAGCTCGGGCCAGTTGATGACCTTCTTGCCGTCACGGCCATAGACGACGCTCCCCTCGTACTGGCCCTTCGGAGCCGTCTGGTCGCGCACTACCCATTTGAAGCAGGGCACCACGTCGATGCTTGGACGGCTGCCGGAGACCTCGGGGATGTAGAAAGCGAGGTTGTGGTCCGCGTCCACCGAGCCGAAGTGATCGGTGAGCGCGACGTGGACTTCCTGGCGAAGCTTCTCCTTGGTCCATGGACCCGTGTAGCCGGGGGGCTGGCCGAACCACCATGCCGCCATCCCGTCAACGTGGACAGGGTCGTTGAGCTTCACCATGATGTCCACGTCACTGTCGCCGCGGACGTTGGTCTTGTTGGGGTAGGACCCCTTGGCCGCCACCGTGATGTCGAGGCCCTGGAACGGCACGTGCTGACGGACCGCTTCCTTCACCATGCGTTCCGCACGCTCCAGCCGATCCTGCTCTGAGCGCCCCGGTGGAACCTTCCACTTACTGATCAGATCGAGTCGCTGCGCGTTCGTCAGCTGCTTCGCCATGAACCCCTCCCTGCTTCCCGCCCTACCCCATCGGAAGCCTACGAGCCGGGTCTGACATTTCTACTCGTAGCGGGTTCCGGTGGCCGTGGCTGAGGGTCTGGCTGACGTCCTGCTGGGCTGTCCTGCGACTGTTCTGTCCGGTCGCCGAAATCCGTTCTCCATGGCTCCGGCCAGGTAGAACATGACCTGATGGGAGCTTGGCCGGAGGCCCCCTCGATGCCCCGTCCCAACCCACCCGGCCGACGTCACCTCCGGCCCGGAAGGCAGCTGACAGGATGACCGTGGCAATCACGCCCGCTCACTGAACCGGACGCGGTGTTCGGCGGAGTGGACTTCCACGCGGACACGATCCACGTCGCTGTCATCGCCGACCGGGGCGGCCACATCCCCCGACGCCGAGTTCCCCACCAGGGCCGCCAGATACGCCGCCGCGATCGCCCGCAGTCGCAGGGCCTCCTGCGCCGACGGCGACAGATGCCGCGCGTCCCCCACCAGATCGCTCACACCCCACGAAGGGCCCAGAACCCGAAACGCTTCTGATCAATAGCGCCCGGTGGCGGCCCTTACCCCCGCCCCCGCGGCGCCACACAGGTACGTTCGGTGAAGAACCAGCCCCCTTTGGAGCAGGTGGCACCCAGAACCCGGCCCTTCTCCCGGAGCCAGGGATAACGGCCTTGCAATTCCGCAAAGTTGTCGTTCGTCACGACCGTCGCGCCGGATTCATCCGCGATGACTGCCACGAGCGCGTCGCCCTTGCCCTCGGTGCCGGCTGGCGGCTGGATAATGTCTCCCTTGCTGAGGGCGGCCTCCACGGCCTCACGTTCCGCGTTTGCGACCTTGTGCCGGAAACTGGCGTCGACCACGACATGAATGTCGGCCTGCGGGTACTTCTTGGCCAGCGCCGCCCGCGCGGCCTGAAGCTGAGAGAAACTCGGGTGATCGTCGTCTTCGTAGACCCCCGGGCGAACCGGTGAATGACCGATCCAGGCGAGGTTGGAGCCGTCGACGACTATGGTGTGCGGGCCACCGTCGAGCGGCACCGACCGCGCCTTCGGAGGCGCGGGAACGGGGCGGGTGCCTGCGGCCGAGGCTGCCGTCCCGAGGGGGTCCGGATTCGAGTTGCCCTTCAGCAGGCGGTCCAGCTCTTCTCGAACCTCGGGCGTGGGGCCACCCGAACCGAAGCTCTCGACCTCTTGGTCGACCACGACCTCGCCCGTGTGCTCCAGGGTGGCCTTGACGTGGAGCAGGCCGTTGGAGTCGTACGTGTACTCCAGGTCGAAGCGGGACTCGTCGCGGACCCGCGGCGTGGGGTACGTGAGGGTAAGTTCGGTGAGCTGCACATTGTCGCGGTGGGCGAGCTCCTTGTCCGGGTCGCCCTCCCAAATCTCCACGGACAGCTTCCGCGCGTGGTCCTTCTGCGGCGTGTAGCTCTTGCGCTCCTTCCAGGGCAGCGGCGAGTTCCTGGGGATGATCTGGCTGAACCGCTTGCGTCCCGAGGAGTCCTTGACCATCGTGCCGAGGGCATGGCTGGTGGCGACCTGGATGACTCCTTCGGTCTCACCGGCGAGCACAGCCGCCGCGATCGACGCGCCGCGCGCTACCGCTGTCATCGGATCGCACAGTTCGGTAGGCACGGGCTCCGTCTGGAGTGCCTCGGCGACCGCGGCCCGCACGCTGGGGATCTGGCTCGTACCGCCGATCATGAGGATCTCGTCCACGTCGAGCGGGGCCATGTGCAGGTCCTTCAGGCACTGCTCCACAGGCCCGAGGGCGCGGTCGACGAGGTCGCCGATCGCCTCCTCCAGTTCGCCCTGGTGGATCTCGACACCGACACCGTCGGGGGTGACCACCATGACGGACGGCTGGGAGGAAAGCAGGATCTTGTTCCGCTCCACGTCCAGCCGGAACTGGCGCTCCTGTGCCGGAGTCCAGGCCCTGCGCGCAGGCGCTCGCTCAAGCACGAGCTCACGCAGCCGCCGGTCGATCTCCAGGCCGCCGAGCTCTGTCACTCCGCGTGACGCGCGCTCCTCGAAGAACCCGTCCGAGTAGTCGAGCACGGTCACATCGATGGTGCCGCCGCCCCAGTCGAAGACCAGGATCTGGGAGTCCTCGCGGAAGTCGTGGACATACGAGATGGCAGCCGCTGTCGGCTCGTTGAGCAGAGCCTGGACCTCGATGCCGGCGAACCGCGCCGCTGCCCTGGTCCGATACCGGGCGGCGCCCGTCGCGTTGGCGGGCACAGTAATGACGGCGCGATCGATGTCGGTGAGGTTGTGCTGGGCGCCGTCGCGCATGGCGGTGAATACACCCGCCGCGACGGTGGTCGCCGCGAAGCGTCTGCTCTGGATGGTCACGTACTCGTCGCTCTTGAGGAGACGCTTGCAGGCTTCGGCCGCCTCCTCGGAGCGGAGCTTGGCCTCCCAGCCGAACAAGGGGCCGCGCCGAAGCGAGCTGACACCCACGACCGAGGGGAAGAGCTGCTCAAACCCGGGCCGCCGCCAGTCTGCATCGATATGGTGGGCGTCGAGTGGCAGTACCTCGGCGTCGTCGCCCTGCCACTGGGCCACGACGGAATTGGTCGTACCGAAGTCAATTCCTGTCGAGGTCACTTGGCATCGTCTCCCCGCACGTCCGCCGCACTGGTCCCGTCACGCTCCGCCAGGATCCTCGGGGCTGGGATGCGGCGGAGTTGGCCGGCAAGCAGCAGCTTGTCCGTCGCCTGGTCCACGTAGGCCGGCCGGAGCAGCTCGAATCCCTCACCTTCGCCCTCGACGACGACGAAGAGCTCCTGCTCGTCGGCCTCCTCGACCACACGGACCCCCATGTCGATGAGGGAGGCGCGCACCGCCCGGCGGATGGCCTTCGCTCCCTGTTCGGGCGTGCTCGCGAGGACGTCGGTCTCAACCAGCCGCGCGATGTGCTCGTCCCGCGTCCTGAATGCCTCCAGCACCCCCTGACGCAGCGCCGCGTTGACTGTGGCGGGGGTCGGACGGGCGTCCTGCGGAAGCTGCGCGATCAGCTCCGAAGCTCGCTCGGTGAATCGGGCGAGGAGCTGCGCCGGATGAAGGAGTTCCTCGGGCCTGAGGGTGCGCAGTTTCATGTCCGCCGCGAACTCCTGGTTCTCCTTGCGGCGGGTCCGCCCCGTGGGCTTCTTGGCCTGTCCGACCGCGTTCGGGCTGCTCTTGCGGCGTGTGGACTCGCTGCTCATGAAGTCGTCCTGTGGTCGTGATCGGGGCGCCGGGGCGCAGTCAGCAAGGTGGGGAGAAGATCGGCGATCGCCCGGTTGCGTATCGCCGCGAGGTCAGCGTCGGCCCGGTGCGTGGTCCGGCGCGGCATCGCGACGGGTCCCGGCGTCAGGGACCTCGGTCGCACCGTGGGCAGTCGCAGGGACGCAGGGTCCAGCGGCAGCACGAAGAAGTCGGACCAGTCCTCGGTCCGTTCGGCCTGCTCAATCCGGCGCTTCGCCCAGTTGGCCTGCGCCGCCAGGTCGAGGTCGTCCCGGTCGGCCCGTCTGCGCTCGCGCCACTGGTGCTTCCACTGCTCACTCTTGTGCGGCAGCCCCAGCTCCAGATACGGATTGGCCGGCTGGTCCCGATCGTTGCGCCTGGTTCCCCGCCGACGGTCCAGCAGAGCCAGGTTCTCCTCGACCCGCCGGTCGGTTCGGGCGACACGCGCCAGCGAGACGTAGGCGAGGTCGAGATCGTCATTGAGCAGAGCAAGGTAGGCGAACATGTTCCACGCCTCGGCCGCGTGCTCGGCTGACGCGCCTTCGTGATCGACGAGCTTGTCCACCTGTGCCTGGGCTTTCTTCCTCTCGCCCTGGCAGATCAGGTCGTAGGCGTGCCGCAGCGCCACGAGGGCGTAGAACGGCCCGCGCGCCGGATTTACCGCGGCCCTCGGCTCCCACAGGGAGCACATCAGCCGCCACAGCCCGCGGTCGGCGGGGATGCTCGGGTCCCAGGAGCCCGTGACAGCGCCATCACGCACCTTGCGCAGGCGAAGCACCAGCTCGCGAGGCAGCAGCCTCTCGAGTTCCTTGAGGACGTCCGTCTCACCATCCGCGACACGCAGGAGCAGGTCGTAGAGGCTGCCCGGTGCCGGCTGGACCGGGTCGCCCGCCAGGAACGCCTCCCGCTCGCCGGGCTCGTCCCAGCCGAGCGAGCGGGCAAGGGCGGCATCCGTCTTCTCCGGTGCGAGCCTGGCAAGTAGGTAACGCTGTTCACCTGCGTCCGCCCGCAGGGCCCACGGCTGATGGCCGCGGTCCAATACGCCTGCCTCGATCAGGTCGTCGATGATGCCGAGGGGCGCCCAGGGGACGATGGCCCCCAGATGGTGCGTGGACAGCTCTTTCAGGTTCCTCCGGGCAACAGCCTGCTGAAGCGCGAAAGCCCCGGTGGGATCCGCCTCGGCAAGGATGTTGTCCGTGCCAAGGTCAGCCGCCGGGACCGCTCCCATGATCACCGCGAGTCGGCGCTCACCAACGGGGGACAGCCAGGGCAGGCCGACTTCGTAGACGGTGGAGAGCACGGCGGCGGTCTGCTCGACGGCCCGGCCCGGTTCAACGGCTTCGAGCAGGGCCTTAACGGCGTGGACAAGTTGGGGCGTCGGCTGTCCGCCCAGACAGGAACGAACGGTGTCGGCGCCCCACCTCAGGGTTTCGTCCTCGGCGTTCGTGGACTCCAGCAGCCCGCGCAGCACATCCTCGACACGCGCCACCGCCTCCGCACCGAAGACCCCAGCCCTGCGCCATTTGCGCAACGCGAATCCGTCGACCACGCCCCCGGAACTGGTGACCGCGGCGGAGCGTCGGGCGGACCGCCGCGCCCGCCACGCCTCGACCATCTCAGCGCGTGTCATCGACTCCGTAAACGGCGGTGCCCCCGCTCCGAATCCACCGATCCGATCGGCCGAAGCGTCCTCGTTCCCCATGCGCTCCGCTCGTCTCCCGCGTTCGCAACCTGCATCGTATTTTGACAGGTCTTCTCAGATGGCGGCAGGCACCCTCACTAGGGGGCGATGTGCCGCGCGCCTGGCCCAGCCCAGGTCCCGTCGGCTCGCCAGGTGAGGAGCGCGCTGAAAGCGCCATCGACCGCGTCAACCACCCATGGCTCCGCCGGTTCGCCGCCCAACACGACGACGAGGAACTCCGCCTGGCCTTCCGTACGCAGGTGGGACACCTCCATGAGGTGAAGCACTGACTCCCGGATGGACGGGTACGTGCTGTCCTCGCTGCCCAGTACGTCGAAAAGCACGGTCCCGTCAGCCCGCGTGCACCAGGCGTCCACGAAAGCGCTCTCCCCGACCTCCGACGCACTGTCGTAGAGGTCGGCGAGCAGGCGGTGCCGGAGCGCTTCGTGGGACCGGTCCGACCGCGCCGCCACCGTGCGGGCGACCACCAGGTGTTCCAGGTTGCTGCTCGCTGCGGCCGGCTGGTCTTCCTTCGCCTGCTCCTCTTCGACGAGCAGGGGTGCCGGGTCGGTGGGGGACATGGTCGTCCTTCGGGGCTCGGGAAGGGAGTCGGTGACGGCCGGCGGTTTGCGGTAGTCCGTACCAGGTTCGCGCACGGTCAGCAGGGAGCGGCCGTCGGGCGAGAGCCGCCACTGGAAGTGGCTGCCCTTGACGATGACACGGGTCTCGAACAACTCGATATCCGCAGTCCGCAGATCATCGGCGAGCGCTCCACGCATCGCGCGTACGAAGGTTTCATCGGCCATACCGCGAATCTGCCCCACCCGCTCGTATCCGGCGCAGGCGGAGGCGGTGGCGTGCACCGCTTCTGCGTCGAGCAGGCGGACCGGTTCCTCGGCACCGAGCAGTGGTCCACTCTCCCTCACCGGCGCGGTCAGCGCCGATCTCCGCGCGGCCCGGGCATCCTTGCCCACCCGGGAAACGACGCCCTCCTCGAACTGCGCGAAGCTCCGCTCCGCGTGCACCGCGTCGTAGCCCGTGATCGTGTCGGCCTCGGGACTGAGCACGATGCGGAATCCCTCGAGGTCTAGCACCCAGGTGCCGTCTGCGGCGCGCAGGTGCCGGGCCCGCTCGACGAACGCGGCCAGCATGGTGTGCAATTCCACCGCCGCTTCGCGTAGGCCGCCCCGGTGCCGTACGACGAAGGCCCCGCACGCCCCCGAGCTGACCCGCACGGCGGCACGCTGCCGCGCATCGAGGTTGAGACGGCCCTGGTCCTGCGCACCGACGATTGGAGCAAGCCGCCGGGGCTGGGCCACGACCACCGGTTCAGCCGTGCGGAAGCCCCCGCAGGGGGCCGTCCTGCACCACTTGTCTGGGTGGTGAGTGGAATGGGTGCACGGAGTCCCGTCAGCGAAGTACCTGCTGCACAGGCTCGCTGCAGGATCCGCGACCGAGCCTTCCGCCTCATGAGGGGACGGCGAAGGAGCGGATGTGGCAGTGAGGGCGGGAACGCGGTCCGGGCCTCCGATCTGCGGGGGCAGGGGCAGGGCGTGGACGACGGTCAGCGACTGGGTACATCGCGTCAGCGCGACATACAAATGCCTCGGGCCTACAGCCTCGTCTGTGACGATCTCGGCAGGCTCCACCACGACGACGTGGTCGAACTCGAGACCCTTCACCTCAGTCGGGGTGAGGACGGCAAGGTTCCCGAGACTCTCCGAACCGAGCGCGCGCGCGATATCGCTGGCCCACTCGCCGCCCGGCGGCACGATCACGCCGATCGAGCGTTCATCCGCTCCGGCAGGTGCGCTCGCCCGTAGCCGTGCCACGGCCTCAGCGGCCAGAGTGCCTACCTCCGCCCCCTGGATCACGGTGACGCCCGCGCCCGTGTCGCGCACTGAGTCGGGCACTGTCACGCCGGGTGCGCAGTGCTCGCCCAGCCGGGCCACGAAGTCCATGACCTCTCCTGGTACACGGAACCCCGTGAGCAGTTGGGTGACCCGCCATCCTCCCTGGCCGGCGAGCACCGTCCCGAGCCCGTCCCAGTCCTGGTGGAGGTAGGGCCCGGTCGACTGCGCGAGGTCGCCGAGCACCGTCATCGAACCGCTGGGGCAGCGCCGTGCCAAGGCCCTGGCCTCCATCGGTGTGACGTCCTGTGCTTCGTCGATGACCAGGTGCCCGTAC
The DNA here is from genome assembly GCF_014648915.1 of Streptomyces phaeofaciens. GTDB lineage: Bacteria > Actinomycetota > Actinomycetes > Streptomycetales > Streptomycetaceae > Streptomyces > Streptomyces phaeofaciens. The sequence goes on from NZ_BMSA01000030.1 coordinate 41,245, forward strand.
ACCTTCTGGGGGCGTCCGCCCAGTACGTATTCCAGCTCATCGAGAAGGACCATGTCTTCGCGGCTCAGTTCCGTCCACGAGCGCGCCGTACGGCTCCCCGGACCGGCTCCTAGGCGGGGTGCGGTGAGCAGATCCTGTTCGGCGGCCGACAGAATGCCCTCGGCGGCCCGGCTGAGGCTGGCCCCGCCGGAGAACAGGCCCCGCAGAATGTCCTGGGCCGCAAGGCTGGGGCAGATCCGCTTGAGGAGGCGTACGACGGGGCGGGCCCTGGCCGTCACGGCCAGGTAGTCGATGTCGGCAGGGCCTGGCAGCAGCCCGACGTAGACATCGGTCAGGTGCTGCGTGATCCGCTGTGTGCAGCGCTCCCGACGCACCTGGTACGGACTGTCGCCGGCCAGCGCCGCAGCAGCGATCTCCGCTATCTCATCCACAGGGACAACGACTTCGCGCCGGTTCAGCTCGAAGGTGAAGACCGGCCCGCCCACGAGCGCGGCCAGCCGTTCCACCGAGCTCGTCGTCTCGCAGTCGACGGCCCTGCGCAGCACCGCGGCCATCCTCGGATCGGCCTTCACCGCGGCGATCGGACGGGGATCTCGGGGCGACGCTGCCGCCGACCAGAGCGCGGGAAGTTCGAGCATCGACACGTCGTCGCTGCCGAGTTCGGACAGGGTGACGCCCACGTAGTCGAGGAATCCCCGATTAGGGCCGATGACGAGGATTTCCTTGGCGCTCCGGTGCTTGTTGTCCAGCAGCCAGGTCACGCGGTGCAGGCCGACCGCCGTCTTGCCCGTGCCCGGACCGCCCTGGATCACGAGCACGCCCGCAGGCTCCTCCGCCACGAGCCGAAGCTGTTCCCGCTGGATGGTCTCGACGATGTCGTGCATCGAGCCATCACGCGCACGGTCTATCTCGTCGAGGAGCGGATCACGCCACGCCGATTCCTCGGTCCCTGTATCCGGCGCGTCGACGGCGACCGGTGCCGCCGGTATCTCCGGTACCGCCGGTGGTTCCGCTTCCACCCCGTGGAGATCGAGATAACGCTTGACCACCTGCCGATCACAGATGATCTGGCGCAACAGCCGCACCTGCCCCGGATCCCGCTCGCTGGTCAGCCGCCAGTTCACCGCGGCCTGCGAACTCCAGGAGACCACGACGGGATTCCGCTGCTCGTCGCGCACCACGCGCCGACCAACGTAGAACGTCTCGCGGCCCTCACCCTCGTCGACGTCGGCCCTCATGAAGACGAGGGACTTGCCTCCGATGTCGAGCGACGCCAGCTCCCGCTCCCAGGTCCGCCGGGCATCGATGGAGTCCTTGCCGCTGGCCGCGACGTCGAGGCCGCTCAGCTCCGACGCCTCCTGCCGGGCCCGCTCCAGGCAGGAATACGCGCGGTCGACCGCACGCTGTTCAGCAGCAAGCACAGTTGCACGTCGGGTGCGCTTCGGCATCCTCGCTCTTCCCCCTCCAACCGCATGCAACGCAACGGGCCAGCGAGCACGGCGGATGCTCCTACTGTAAGTGCGCGTTGATCGTTGCTCGGCGCTGCTGCAGAAGAATCAGCCCTCTGGGCGGCTCTCCACGACAGCGGGCTCGCCCGTACTGTGCGCAGCGGTCATCCTGCCGAGGAGCATCAGAAGCTGGACGCTCTCCCTCGTCTGACAGATGCACCACCTCTCGCAGATTCCTCCGGAACAGGGTTCTCCCTGTTCCGGGATCACAGCATCGCGAAATATGTCAGGCGACCCACTGGGGAACGACCCGGCCGAGAATCGGGGTGCGGTCCCCAGGGAACCGTGCGGGAACGATCGTCAACGACTTCAGGACGCAGCCCAGGAGCATCCGCCGGTCTGCCAGCGTCGACTCCGCCCATGCGTCCGCCAGCGCCTCGCCGTCCGCGAAGAAGACCGAGAGGTCGGCTTCCCGTGCGAGCTCGGCCGCTTCGAGGTCGAGGGACTCGATCACCGCCGCCTGCTCGGCTGCCAACGTCTTGAACCGGTCTTCGGACAGCGTGCCTTCCACGTAGAAGTCGTGTTCCAGCTTGTCGCGGCGTGTCCTCGCCGCGTCGAGGCCGGCCATGACCTCCTTGCGGCGCTGTTCCTTCTCCACGTCGTGGAAGACCGCCCAACGTCGGACGATGGCGTCGAGGCCCGGGGATCCGTGTTCGAGAGCCGAGACGTGGCTAAGCCACATCGCCTCGACCGCCGCGTCCATGCGCGGCGCCCGGACCACCACGCCAGGGCAGGCGTCCTTGCCGTACACCGATCGAGTGCGGCACCGGTACATGAGGCTGCGGGCACTGCCGCTGCCACTGCCGGTCATGCCCTTCTGGCAGTACGGGCAGGAGAAGATGCCGCCGAGGAAGGTGGTGTGCGGGCGTTTCCCACGTGATCCCCCGCCCATCTTCGTGATCCTTGCCTCGATCAGCGCGAGGATCCGGAGTCGCTCCCCCGGGCTGACGACACCGGTCCCGATCACCACCGGGTTACCTTCGGCATCCCGGACGGGCTCGTCCGAGGGCACCCAGACGTCGAGGGGCTGGCCGTGCTCGTCGAACCGCCTCTCCTTGGTCGGCAGCAGGCCGGCCCATGCCGTGGAGCGCACCATGCGCGTGATCGCGCGGGCGTCCCAGCGGGCGCCGTCGCGCGTCCGGATGCCGTCCCGTTCCAGGTCGTGGGCCACGCGCATCGCGGACTTCCCGGCGAGCAGCTCGTCCGCGATGCGACGGGCGTGCGGGTACTCGGCAGGGTCCGGTTCGATGTGTCCCGACCCCCTGGGAGACCGGACGCCGTACGGGGTGCGACCACCTGGCCACCGGCCGGCGGTGCGTGCCGCGTTCTTTCCGGTCGTCACCCGGAGCGTGAGGTCCTTGATCTCCTCGCGAGCGCGTTCGGCCAGGATCGCGAAAACGATGCGGGTGCCCGGCTGGCTGGAGTCCAGGCGTTCCTGGAGCACGAAGAGCCGAGCCTGCCGGCGGTCGAACTCGTCCAGGGCCGTTCCTATGGCAGCCATGCCCCGCCGGTCGAAGCGGTCCGTCTTCCAGACGGCGAGCGTCTTGATCTCGCCGTCGATGACGGCGGCCATCGCGCCTTCGAGCTTCTCTCGCCGCACGTGCTGCTTGGAGGCGCTCCGCTGTTCCAGCCAGACCTTGCGGACGGTGAGTCCCTGCCGGTGCATCTCATGACGCAGGTCGCGCGCGTGCTGCTTGAGGGTCTCGATCGTCTCCCTCTTCTTGCTGCGGCGCAGGTAGAGGTCGACCAGGTCCTCCGGGGACTTCCCTGCCAGCTCCTCGGGAGAACCGTCCCGGAACTCCTCTGCCGTCTTCTTCGCCATAGTGCCCTCCTACCTCACAGATCCGGCCGCTCCAAACGGCATCTGTGCAGGTGAGGGCTGGTGTGTACTACGCGGCGCTCTCCCAGGCCAGCGCGAGGAACCGTTCGATCCGGCCGAGGTCGAGTTCGACGGCGAGGGACATGGCGACGACCGCGTGGTCGACGTTGGCGGCGAGGATCTGGCCCTCGGACCGCTTGGAGGAGGTGGAGCGGACGAAGGCGGTGCGGCGCGGCAGCAGCGTACGGACGTACCGCGGATCGCGGCCCTCGGGGTCGACGGCGGCCCAGTCCCCCGTGCAGACGACCTTCATGGGGTCGCGGGGCACGACGAACTCGGTGTCGGCGCGGACCGTCCCGGCCTCGGTGACGACGTCACACAGGCCCCGGTCGACCCTGACGACCCGGCCGGGCACCAGACCACGCTCGGCATGGGGGGCGAACTCGGCCGCCCAGTCCTCGTCCCAGCCGTAGGGGGCGAGGGGGTGCGAGGCCGACGACGACAGCCCCGGGAGAGAAGAGAAAGACAAGGGGTGACCCTTCACAGGGTGGCCCCGGCACACGTGCGCGGACGTGAGAGAAGGAGGTCAGCCGGAGACCACGGAGGTGGAATTGATGAACTTCCGGATGCGGGCAACGCCCATCTCGACAACAGCCATCGGTCACACCTCCATGTCCTGCTCACCCCGCGTCGGCGGCCGCCCGGCCGCCGAGGGAACGACGCAGACGCTATCTTCGGGGCCGGCACCGCGCCAACCCATTTTTCCGGCCGCGGCTCTCGCCCTCCCCCTTGTCGGCCGCGAGTACGCCCGCGAACCTCAGGCCCGCGGGAGCAGCAGCCTGAAGTGGGCGCCCCGCAGGACGGGATGCCCCAGGACGCGCGAGCGGACGCTGAGGTCTCCGTCGACACCGCGGGCTAGGCGGCGCGCGTGGTACAGCCCGGTGCCCCGGTCCGGCCCGCGGGTCGACTCGCCCTTGCGGAACACGGTGTGCTCGGTCCCTTCCGCGTAGGCCAGGCCGGGGCCGTTGTCCTGGATGTCGACGGCGAATTCCGCGCTCAGCGGGGTGATGGTCGCCCGTACGGTCGGATCGCCGTGCTCCGCGCACGCCTCTGCCGCATTGGTGAGCAGTTCGTAGAGGATCCGCTCCAGGCCGGCGGCCGAGACCGTCACCGGGCAGCTGTCCGGCGCGTGGATCTGGAGTTCCACCTTCGGATACTGGGTGGTGAACGGCTCCCTCATGGTCAGGAGCGTCACGGCGAGATCGGATTCCCCCTCCAGCCGGACGCCGTCCGGGAGTTCGCCCGCCGTCGCGGTCAGCGCCTCGGTGGCGAAGGTCAGTTCCTCGGGTGTGGTGGTGGAGGCGGCGGCGAGCTGCCGGTAGTGCCGCAGCTCGGGGCGCAGGGCGTACCGGTACAACCGCCAGTCGTCGGGGCGGAAGGCGTGGCCCACGCCGGCACCGTCGGCGGAGGCCTCTTCCGCCAGGCGGGCGACCGCGCTCTCCAGTCTCCGGTCGGCGTCGCCCCCCAGCACGAGGAGGACTCCGCACCGGTGGAAGACGATCCGCTCGGCGTCGGCGCTGTCCACCAGGGGCAGGGCCGCCAGCTGGGCCAGGCCGCGCCGGACCTCCGCCTCGTGGCCGTCGTCGGCCATGTCGTCGCCGGCGACCGACGCGGCGCTCAGCAGGATCTCCTCGAACGTCACCCGCTGTCCCGGGACGGCAGCGGACAGCGCGGCCCAGAAGGCGACCTGGGCGGCCGCCGAGTCGGCGATCGGGGTGAGGGCCGCGTGCTCGACGGTCCGGGCGAACGACGGGTCCTTGGCCCAGTCCCGCACGACCGCGTACCCGTCGCGCGCCGAGGACGCCGCCCTGGGGCGGGCCAGGAACTCCAGGAAGAGATGGAGCAGTGCGGTGTCGGGTCCCGCCTGGAAGGACAGTGCGTCGGCGGTCGTCAGGTCGCCCAGCCCGGTGAGGTCGACCATCCAGCGCAGCGTGTGCCACCGCTCCCCGGGGTCGCTGCCGAGCAGCGTCTCCAGCGAGGCGGCGGACCCGCCGGTGAACGCGTCGAGGGGCCACTGCCGGCCCAGCACTCTGAGGAGCTGGACGGGGATGTGCGCCCGCAGGGTGACCAGTTCCACGAGGTGACCGAGGTCGAGCACCGCGCAGGCGGTCCGTTCGGCGAGGGCCGACGCCCGCAGCGAGCGGCCCACCGCGATGTGCGGCTGGCCGAGGTCGATCTCGGGCCGGTGCGTGGTCTCCGGCTCGGCGACGAAGAGCTCCACGCTGCCGGTGGGCCAGAACCGCGCGATCTCCGCCTCGGCGAACACCCCGGTGATCGCGGTGAGATATCCGCCCTCGACGCGGTGCACCGGCGGCGCAGGCCGGTCCCCGGCTCCGAGGAACTCCGTGAGTGCCCGGGCGAACCGGGCCACCGTCGCCTCGTTGTTGTCGGCGAGCGCTTCGTAGGCCTCCAGCAGCTCCTGCCCGGCCGGGTCGACGGGCCGCCAGCGGTCGTACGTCAAGGGCCTGGTCAGGGGGGTGAGGTGCCACTTCAGGACCTCGGAGGGGTCTTCGGCGGCCTGGGCCCAGCCCCGCAGCGGCGGCACGCCCTCCGGCCCCGGACGCGGGGCGTCGCCGTCGGTCAGCAGCAGGGCGACGGCGCGCAGTTGTCCGGCGTCCAGCAGCGCCCGGCACGCAGCGAGCGCGTCCGGGTCCCCTCCCTGCGCGGCCGTCTCCTCGCACCGCCGGCTCAGTGCCGCCCGCTTGTGGTCCACGGCCTCTTCGAGCGCCGTCACGTCCGCGGACAGCCGTTCCTCCACCCGCGGCCACGACCGTGCGCACAGTGCGGTGAGTGCGTCCCGGTCCGGTACGACGTCCACGTCGGCGGCGGCGGCCCGGTCCATGAGCTGCTGCACCCGCCCGAGCAGCAGTTGCAGGCACTCGGCCCGGCGCCGGCCCAGCCTGGTGCGCAGCTCCTCGATCCTGTCGGTGTCCAGAGCCTGGCACTCGGCGAGCATCTCCTCGGCGACCTGGAACTGGCCGTCGGAGATCAGCCCCGTGCAGGCCCGGTACTCGTCGTGGTCCCCGGCGATCCCCTCCAGGGCGGTGAGGGCAAGCTCTTCCAGGGGCACGGGTCGCCCGTCGGAGAGCGCCACCAGCAGCCCCGGGAAGCGGAACCGGCCCGGCCAGACAGCGAGCAGGGCCCGCAGTGACTCGTCTGTGTCTGTCATCGCTCTTCCGTCCTCCTGCCGCGCCGGGACCTGTGCCACTGGGCGAGCGGATCAAGCCGGTCCAGCAGGGCCAGCAGGGGTGAGGCGTAGGGGCGGCCGAGGCCGCCGGCCTCGCTGAACAGCGCGTCCCAGCGGGCCGCGATCAGCTCGGCCAGTTGGGCGCAGCCCGCGAGTTCCGCGGCTGCTCCGACGGTGGCGCCCCGCTCGTTCGGCAGGGGGGTCAGGGACCGGGCGCGGCGCACAATGTCCTCGATGGTCTGCAGGAACGTGCGCTGGTTGCCCCACTGGATCTCGGGACGCCCGCCGTCGGCCACGATCTGGTCCAGGTGGCGGCGGACGTTGACGGGAAGGCCGGCCTGGATCCGCACGCATTCGTCGGTACCGGCCTCGGCCGCCACCCGGATCGACGACAGCATCCCGCCCTTGGCGAACAGTTCCCTGTGCAGGAACTTGCCGGAGTCGAAGGTGAAGCGGTGCAGACGCTCCATCCGGTCGATCTGGTCGACGAGTTCCGCCCACTGCTCGGCCGTCTCGCTGAGCTCGGTCATCCGGGACAGTTCGGAGACGAGCAGGGCCAGCGGGAGCGGGCCGTTGCCGTCCGCGCGGTGACGTCGGGCCGCCTCCGCCAGTTCCTGCCAGGAGGGTGGCAGGGCCTCGGCGAGCAGGTCCAGCACGGCCGGTCCCTCGCCGGGCAGGCCTCTCAGCAGCGTCTCGGCGAGCCCGGCGGCCGCGCCCACCGCCTGGGCGGCCGGGTCGCAGTAGGCGAGTTCCAGCGCCGCGTCCAGCAGAACCGTGCCGAGAGGGCCTGTCTCGATCGCGGCGGTCGCCGTACAGGCCGCCGGCGGCACCGTCTTCTCGCCGTCCCGCAGGAGCCGGCCCAGCAGCGAGGCCTCGACGAAGGCGCGCCGGTCCCAGGCGTCGGCGATCAGCCAGTCCGCCCAGCGGGACCAGTCCTCGCCCCGGGTCTCACGCTCCTGGATGAGTGCCGCGGCCACCACCGGCCGCAGATCCTTGGGCGCGACCTGCTTGTCGTACCAGATGTCCAGGACGCCCCACAGGTCGTCGACCTGGCGCAGCCGTTCGGCGACGGTCGCCACGTACTGGGCACTGCCCCGCTCGGCACCCACCTCGACCAGGAGGGACAGCGCGACGGCGGTGGCGCCCCTGAGCCGGCCGTCCGGCTCGGCGGCGGCGGGCGGCTCAGGGTCGCGCTCCGGGGGGACGCCGAGTTCCGCGGCGATCCGGGTGACCGCGTCCGCACCCCGGATGTGGACGCTCACCTGGCTGGTGCGCTCGGAGGGGAGCAGGGCGCGCCGCCGTTCGCGCAGCAGCGGCAGGCTGCCGAGGACGGCCTCGTCGTCCCAGACCGCGGCCCGTGCCCCGGCCCGCTCGTCACGGACCTTCAGGCCGCGCCGTGTCAGCTCCCTGAGCGCCGGCTGGGTCGAGGGCTGCTCCTGGCCGCGCGCGGTCGGCCGGATGAGCTGCACCGACACGCCCTGGTCGATGCGCCCGCCGAGAACGGCCACGAGCCGCTCGTCCAGGGCCCGGGCGTCGACGCTGTCGTCGGCCAGCAGCAGCCGCCGGGTCGCGGTGTGCAGGGCCTGCTGGACGAGATCCCGCGGCGCCCCGTCCTCCAGGATCTCGACGACCGGGTCGCCCTTGGTGGCCCGGTACAGGACGTCCGTCAGCACGGCGTGGTGCTCCGCCCAGCTCTCGGCCCACAGGCCACGGGCGCTGGCGTCCTGGCGGAGGACGGCCATCCGGCCCTCCTCCTCGCCGGGGGGCGACACGGCGGCGGGTTCGGTACGGCGCCGTTCCGGTACGGACTCGAAGTGGTCGTCCTGGACGAGGATGCGCTGGCCGAGCTGCCAGTACGGGAAGGACTTGCGGGCCCAGATGAGCAGGTCGGTGACGCTCTGGGGCACACCGGGCGGACCGTCCTGGGCGGCACCCTCGATGAGGATGCCCACCTCGCCCCGGTTGGTGCGGGCGGTGTTCACGTCGAGCGGGCTGTGGGTGCCGACGAACGCCCGCTGGTTGTCCTGGACCACCACACAGGCCGAGGTCCGGGCGCTGCGGTCGGCGAACAGGACCCGGGAGCGGTGGCGGGCCTCCAGGTCGTACAGGGCCGTCCTGACCCGGTCGGGGAGGGTGTCGCTGTCCCGGCGGCCCCAGAGGAAGACCAGGTGCACGCCGCGTTCCAGCGCCTTGCGCAGCAGCGGCAGGATCGCGCTGAGCGCCGAGTAGCCGATGTTCGGGGTGGCGAAGACCAGCTGGTTCCTGGCGGACTGGATCAGGTCCTCGACCGTCCACTGGTGGCCGGCCGCGCGGGCAACGACGGTCACGGCGGCCTTGGCTCGGCCGATCTCGGCGATCCGGGCGGAAAGCCGCCGGGAGAGGTCGGCGAGGACCTTCTGCCGTGTCGAGACCTGGTGGGCCTCGACCTCCGACAGGCTCCCGATCGTCTCGCCCATCCGGTGCAGCAGACTCTCGGCGCTCTCGGCGGGGGCGAGCTGGGGCATGGCCCGCCCGCGCAGTGCCCGGACGAACGTGTGGTCGGGCTGCTGGTCCGCGAGGTCGGCCAGATGCTGGCGCATCCGTTCCCGCGCCCGGGAGTTCCACCCCGGCTCGTCCAGGAGGCGGGCCGAGATCCGTCCGGTGTCGCTGTCGAGGAAGACCTGCGCGTGGGCGCCCAGCCAGCGCAGTTCGCTGGCCGGACGCAGCACGGGGCTGCGGAAGCCCACGTCGAGGACGTTCTGCCGGAATCCCCTGCTGTGGCGGTCGTTGCGGATGGCGGTCTGCACGGCCCGCAGCAGTTCGGCAGCCGGCAGGTCGGTCTCGCTGAGGACCTGGTGCAGCGGTACGTGGAGGCTGGCCTGGGACGGCCGGCGGGTGCCGGCGTCGGCGGGGAAGACCCGTCCGGTGACCGGTTCGAAGAGGAACTGCCGGTGCTCCTGCCGTACCGAGCTGTCGCGCAGCGACCCGTCCGAGGTGATCACCTCACGGGCGCCGTCGGTCAGTTCGAGGGTTCCGCTCGTGAAGTCCACCATGACATGGCCCTTGCGCCACAGGCTGTGCACGACGTCCAGGACGATCCGGCGCGGCAGTGCGAACAGCTCCGCGTGGTCCTCGACCGTGGTGCGGCCGGCCGCGACGGCCTTCGCGACCAGGTCCTCCAGGGTGGTGAGTCCCTCCTCGGGGCCGAGCAGCAGGGAGAGGGTGACCAGTCGGCAGGGAATGGCGAGTTCGACGTCCTGAGCCATGGTCACTCCCACTCGTCGGCGTGGACGACATGACCGAACCGCTTCACGGTGTCGGTCACCAGCCGCCAGTCGGAGCCGCCGTGTTCGGCGAAGTGGCTCAGGCTGCCGACCATGACGAGGAGCCGACGGGCCCGGGACATCAGCACGTTGATCATTTCTCCGTGGCCGACGTGGCCGACGCTCTGGAGCGTGTTGCCCCGGACGGTGGACCGCACGAGCGAGACGACCACACGGTGTGCCTCCCTGCCCTGGAAGGAGTGGACCGTGTGCACCCGGCCGCGCAGCGACCCGCGCTGTTTGAGCAGGGCGACCTGGGCGGCGTACGGGGTGAGGACGGCGAGGCTGCCGGCGGCGTCCGGCTCGGTGGGGTCCGAGGGCTGCGGTCTCATGTCGGTGACGAGCCGGTCCACCAGGTCGACCTCGCCGGTGTTGATCCAGTACCCCTCGTCGGCGCAGTCGGGCCGCCCGGTGGTGTCGATCCAGACCAGCGGGGCGTTCTGCAGGAACGCGGGGCTGCGCACGCCGTGCGGCTCGTTGGCGGTGTCGTGGGTGGTGAGGAAGCTGACCGGCAGGCCCAGTTCGTGGTCCTGCTCCGCGGGCTCCTTGGGGTAGAAGGCGCGGCTCGCGGGTTCGGCGATGAGGTGATGCATGCGGAACTGCTTCTCCAGGCTGCCGAGGGGCGGGACCTGCCGGCTCTGCGGTGGCCGCTCCCGCTGGGTGCGGAAGAGCTCGCCGAAGAGGCCGAGCGCCTTCAGATAGCTGGTGCGGGCTTCGTAGTGCCGCCGCACGTCGGGGTCACCGTGCCCGGCGAGGCTGGTCAGGAAGGCCCGCAGGTCGCTCTCCCGGTGCGGGCCGAGCTGCCGGTGGTCGCCGATGAGCGTCCACCGCACACCGAGGACCAGCGGGGTGACGACCTCCGTCGGCCAGGCCTTGGCCGCCTCCTCCAGGAGCACCCAGTCGAACAGGTCCGAGGGGTCGCGGACCGTGTCGGTGACGGTGGCGGCCATGGAACAGGTGGCGAGGACGACGTTGGCGCCGGCCTTGATCCGGTCGGAGACCTCCACCTGGTTGGCCTCGACCTGTTCCAGCCACTGCTGTGCGAGGGCGGCCTCGCTCGGTGTCGCGGCGGCCCGGCCCGGCGTGCCCGCCTGCCGGCCCAGCTTCTGGGTGATGTCGCGCACGACCGCACGGGTCAGCTCGGGCAGGGTGTGCCGGTGCAGGCGGGCGTCGACCTTGTCGATGCCTCGCGCTTCGGACATCTCGCGCAGCAGCAGGATCTGCCCCTTGCCGATGCCGTCGGCGAGTTCCTCGGCCAGCCGGATGCCGAGGTTGTCCAGGGCGAAGTTCGACTGGGCGCTGACCAGGACGCGCGCGCCCTTCTCCATCGTCAGGTAGCGGCTGACGGCGTGGGTGGCCACCGTGGTCTTGCCGGTGCCCGGTGGGCCCTGGAGGGCGTAGAAGGGGTGCATCGACAGCATGTCCCGGATCACGCTGGGGGCGTTGCCCTCCAGGTTTCCGTCGTCGCTGTCGTTGTAGCGGCCGCGGCCGAGGTCGATGGAGAGGGGTTCTCGCAGCGCCCGGATGAGTCCGGGGAGGTTCCCCAGGGAGTGCCGGGCCCGGGCCTGCCGGCCGAGCTGGATGTCGGATCCGGCGTCGGTCGAGGGGCGCAGCCAGCCGGTCTGCGGGACGGGGCCTCCGCCGATCCTGCGCACCATGATCGAGTGGGCGTCGAGGCGCCGGAGGAACTGGAGCTGGATCGGGTTGCGTCCGAAGTACGGCCGTTCCGCGTGGTCGAGCTTGACGAAGGCCTCCTCGTCGGAGCCGAGGTCGGCAACGAAGTCGCCGAAGAGGGGGCGCCGGCGCGGCTCCGCGGCGTAGGCGGTGAGCAGCGCGTTGCTGTGCATCCGGTCGTCGTCGCGGCGCTGGTCGTACGTCAGGACGGCGGTGTTCGCGGCCGCTTCGGCACCCGTCGTGCCCGGTTCCTCCTCGACGCGGACGAACGGGTACTTGCGTGCGTTGAGCTCGACCGTCTGGTAGTCGATCAGGAAGTCGAGAGCGGTGAGGAACGCCTCGTCCTTGTGGTCCTTGCTCCGGGCGCCCACCGACACCGACTCGGTGAGCCGGGTCCACGAGGGGCGGCCGGTCCGGTGGTGGGAGATGTCCTGGCGTGCCTTGTAGGCGACCAGGTCGATGCGGGACAGCCGGCGCCGGGGGTGGGCGTTGACGAGTTCCTGGGCGTAGTCGCGGTCGCGGAGGTACTTGATGACCAGCGTGTCGTCGTAACTGCGCTGGTCGTCCTTGGGGGCCGAGCCGTCGTAGAGGTAGGCGCAGAACCACACCGCGCTCTCGCCGATGAGGACCCACTCCGCCTCGCGCAGTTTCTCCTCACGACCCGTGGCGTAGCCGAAGGCGCCGTTGGGCGATCGGACCAGTTCGGCCTGGCGCAGCTCCTTCTCGAAGAATGCCTTCAGCTCCTCGCGGCCGGCCGCGTCGTCGGGGCTGCGGGAGACCCAGTTGCGCTGCTTGTAGATCGTCTCGACGGATTCGTCGGGCATGAAGGCGACGAGGTGCGGGAGCTGGCTCTCGTCCTTGTCCTCCCAGACGCCGCAGACCGCCTCCCAGTCCCGCTCGATCCTGCGGGCCGCGTCGTAGGACGTGATGCGCGCCTCGGGGCGCTGCTCCAGCATGCTCCTGAGCAGCCGGGTGAGTGCGGCCGGTATCTCGGACCGGTGGGTCAGATGGGCCCGCATCGCGCGGTGCAGCCTGCTGAGGGCCTGGCGCACCCCGGACTCGTCGGCCGCCGCGACACCCGCGTAGTCGTCCGGGACGCAGTCGCTGACCGGACCGCAGAACAGCTCGAAGCCGAGGACACCGAGTCCGAACACGTCCGTGGTGTCCCAGTCCCGGCGCGACGCCGGGACCGCGTCGAAGAGCGAGGGATGCGTCTCGGGGGCCAGGTAGGCGAGATGCCGGGCCGGTTCGACGTGTTCCGGAGGGGTCAGATAGAGCTGTCGGATGCTCTGCTGGGCCTTGTCCCCCTGGGACTGACTGCCCATGGAGCGCAGCAGGTTGCCGATCAGCGTACTCATCTCGAAGCGTTCGAGCCCCAGGGCCATGTGCTCGGACCCCTCGTCGTGGCCCGTCTTGACCCGCAGGGCGCCGAGGGTGAGATTGCGGTGCAGGATGCCGGAGCCGTGCAACTGGCTGAGCGCGTCGACGAGCACGCTGAACTGTTCGAAGGCGGCGATACGGTGTTCCTGTGCCCAGGCGACGGCCCGGTCGATGTTCAGCGGTCTGCCGTTGTCCTGGGTCATGGTGAAGGCGATGGCCTCCGTCGCGTCGAACCCGCCGTCGCTGATCTGCGGCAGGGCGGGGTGGTTGAGGGCCTGGAGGCGCAGCAGACTGCGCACCTCGTGCTCCCAGAGCTCGCCCGCGAACTCGTGGATGCCGTCGAAGACCGACATCTCGAAGGTCTCGTACTCGTCGCCCGGGGTCTGCATGCGCACGCGCATCAGCCGGTTCTCGAGCACGACGACCGGGTCGGTGATCCGCTCGTAGGGGCCGTACGAGGCCCCGGGGCGGCAGAAGAGCCGGTCCACCAGGTCGGCGTACCAGTCAGCGTCCTTGCCCGGTCCGGACATCACGGCCCCCTTCCGTCCGTCCTGCCAGCAGCCAGGACTCCGTGCGTACGACGAGGAGTCCCTCGTCGGTTCCGATCGCGATGCGGCCGTCGCCGAGGTCGGCGAGGCTGAAGCATCTGGTGTCGAGCGTGAGGGTGTGCAGCGGCGTCCGGTCGACGGGCTCCGCGCGGCCGGCGGGGGTCGCGGGGCCGGTCGGGTCGGCGGGGTCCCAGAACCGGACGGTGCAGTCGTTGCCGTCGCCGCAGGAGGCGACGAGGTGCCGCCCGTCGCCCGCGGTGAACTCGATGACGTCGGTCACCCAGTCCTGGTGGGCGTTCAGCGGTGTTCCGTACGGGCGGCCCGTCGCCTCGACGGTGAGTTCTATCCGCTCGCTCCTGCCGTACCGGGCGTGCAGCACCGTCCCGCCCGGCCCGGTCACGAGCGTCGTGCCGGGAGGCGGCCCCGCCCGGTGGTGGCCGGGGGGCACGTCGACGGGCTGCCCGGTGAGGGCGTCGAAGGCCTGGAGGGCGCCGCGCCGGGGTTCGGCGATCAGCACGGTGCGGCCGTCGGGACCGGTGGCGGTGGTGAGCCGCTCGATCCTGCCCATGTGCGGATCGGTCGCGGTGCGGGGGCCCGCGACGGCCGTGCGCGGCCCGGGGTACGGATGCCACACGCTGACGGCGCCGTTGTCGGCGGCGGTGGCCAGCAGCGTGTCGCCGCCCGGCCCCGGGAAGGCGGTGACGGCCAGGCCCTCGGTGGCCACGCCCCGGGAACCGGGGCCGGCCGGACGGTCCTCGGTCGGTGCGCCGGCCGCGCCCTTCGCCGGTGCCTGCGTCCCTCCCTCCGTCACGCCGGTCAGGGCGTCCCAGACACGGACGGCACCGTCGCGGCCGGCGGCGGCGAGCAGCGGACGGTGGCCGTCGGCGGCGGTGAGGACGGTCAGGTCGTACACCGGGCCGTCGGACTCGAACGCGACGACCGGCTCGCCGGTGGCGGGGTCCCACACCCGCACCCCGCCGTCGTCCCACCCGCCGGCCAGTAACGTACGGCGGTCGTCCGGCCGTTCGAAGGCGACCACGGTGCGCGCCGTCGCACCGTCACGGTGTACCGGCTCGCCCCTGCGGCGGAGGTCGCCGGCGGCCCAGACCCGGATCCCGTCACCCGCCGCGCTGGCGAGGAGCGTCGCTCCGTCGGCGTCACGGAACGACGTGAGGGCCCAGACCGGTCCGCCGGTGTGGCCGCGGAACCCGCGGCGCTGCCGGCCGGTCGTCGGCTCCACGAAGCGGATTCCGCCGCCGTACTCCCCGACCGCCAGCAGCGGCACCTCGGCCGAGCCCCCGTCGGCACCGCCGGGCACCAGACAGCCGTGCAGGGAGTGCGGCCACATGCCGTTCTCGAAGGAGTCGACGAGCCGGGGCCGATGCGCGGACAGGTCCCAGATCCGCACGCACTTGTCGTGGCCCGAGGTCGCCAGCAGGGTGGTGCCGGGAAGCGCGGTCACCGAGGTCACCGGCCCGGTGGAGAACGCCGCGGCGGTCGTGACGGCGTACTCGCGGGCCGGGTCCCAGACGTGCAGAGCGCCGCCGTCGTCGACCCCGGCCAGCAGTGCGCCCCCGCCGTGGCCGGTGACGCACGTCAGCGAACGGACCGGTACGCCCGGGTAGGCGAGGGTCAGCCGGGGCGGGCGGGGCCGCAGCCGGGACCAGCACAGCTGCCAGCCCGCGCGCCGCGTGCCCTCGTGCGGCTCCTCCGGTCCGGGGGCGGTCCCGGTGGCGCGGGCCGTACCCAGCTGGCGCAGGCCCACCCGGTCGGCCGGGCCGCCACGCCGCAGGAGGTGGGCGGTGTCCAGGACGCCCAGGACGGCCGGCGGCAGGTTGCCCGACTCGCCCACCGCGCGCAGGACGTCGGTGGCGACGGCCGGTACGGACAGCCGGTCGAGCACCTCCGGCCGCTCGGCGAGCCCGGCCCAGCCCGGGATGCCGGCCGCCGCCGCATGCCCGGAGAGGTGGCGTTCCAGATAGGGGTTGAGCGGCCGGGCGCGGGACTCGTCCGCGAGACGCACCAGCGCCTGCGTGATCCGCAGCGCGCGCCCGCCGGTGTCCTGGGAGCCGGCCCCGGTGAAGTACTCGGCGAAGGTCTGGTGCGCGAGCCGGTGAACGCTCTGCCCGTCCTCACCGTCCAGCATCACGTAGGGCGCGGCGGCCTCGAGGATGTCGTCGATGTCGCCGGGGCCGACGGGGGCTTCGGGGCCGTCACCGAGCGCCGACGCGGCGGTGGCCCAGATCCCGTCCGCCCGGGGCAGCCCTCGGCCCTGCGCGTGGGCGAGGGCCTCGATCAGCCGGTGCGCGCGGGAGTGCCGGGCACCGAGCCGCCGGAGCCCGGCCGCGAAGAGGGCGCGGTGGTCGCTCAGGAGCAGCCCGGCGAGTTCACCGACCCGGTCGGCGGTCAGCAGGCCGGGGTCGGCCAGGATCTCGTGCACGGCGAGGCCCGCGTACAGGAAGTCCCGGTCCGCCGCTTCGTCGCCGACGATCAGCACGGCGGCGCGCCGGACGGCGTCCTGGAAGGCTTCCGGCCCGCCGGAAAAGCCGTCCCGTGCCTGCTCCAGGCTCTGCGTGACGAACGCGGACATCGCCTGTGCGTCGCGGCGTAACCAGTGCACGTGGACATGCTCCTCGCCCGCGCCGAGAGCGTCGAGGAGGTCGTGGTCGGAGCTGGGCGGGCGGTCGGGTGCCTCGCCGGAGGAAGGACGGGATCCGACGACGGTCCGCAGGCCCGGCAGTGTGCCGAGCTCGCGCAGGAGGCCGGCGATGAGCAGGGGCTCGTGCGCCTCGTCCAGGGCGTCCACGAGGAGCGTGTACGTACGGTCGGGGCGGGCCGCCGAACGCAGGGCGTGGACCAGGGCGTTGGAGCGTTCGACGGGGTACAGGGCGTCCGCCGGCACCTCGACGTCCAGGGCCTTGGCGAGCCGGGTGGTGACGTCGTGCGTGGTCGCCCCGGTCAGATGGAGGGTGACGTCGACGTTCGGCAGGTCGAGAGGGTCTTCGTAGTCGGGGCCGGCGAAACCGGCCCGCGACAGCAGCGGCAGCAACTCGCCGAAGCGGGCGTTGGCGTGCAGCAGGACGTTGCCGAGCAGGGCGGACTTGCCGCACCCGGCCCGGCCGCTGACGACCAGGAGGCCCGACCGGTGGTGGGCGAGCCACTCGGCGATGGCGGCGCGGTCGTCGGCGCGCCCGACGAAGTTCCAGGACAGCTCACCGAAGTCGGAGCCGAGCCCCTTGCGGGCGAAGTGCGCCCGCTCAGCCTCCGGCAGTGCGTCGATCGCCGTGCGCAGCCGGGCGTGGTTCTCCACCGAGGCGGTGACCGGGAACGCGGTACGGCGGCGCAGCGGTGGCAGGCCGCCCAGGTTGAGCGCGCCGATGAAGAACGCCTGGGCCTCGTCGAGGTACTGGGCCAGTCCGCTGACGGGAATCTCCGTGTCGTGGTCGGAGTAGCGCTGGGTGAGGATCCGTTCGAGGACGTGGCGGAACGTGCCCAGATGCCCGAGCCCCTCGTCGCGTCCGGAGCCGACGAGCAGCAGACCGCCGGCGCTCTTCGCCGCGCTGATCGCGGCGAGGGCGTGCTCCACGAACCCCTCGGCGCCACAGGCCTCGACGACGACGATGTCCCACTTGCGGTAGTAGGACCTCAGTCGGCGTGCTTCGACGACGTGCCTGGCGAGGAAGGCCGGCGGGATCCGGGAGTCGTCCTCCATCCTCGGGGCGCCCCGCACGTAGAGGGCGGACTCCTGGCCGTTCGAGGTGCCGTGTCCGATCCACAGCAGGACGCCGTTGCGGACGTCCTGCGGGCCGGCCCACGCGGTCAGCCGCTGGTCGACCTGTGCCAGGTCGCGCTCCTCGGGCTTGGCTTCCCAGGGAACGAGGGTGCCGCCGAACTGGGCGAGCAGATCACCGATCGCCCGCGCCTCGTCGTCGGCGTCGAAGTTCTCCTGCCGCACGTAGTCGCCGAGCGCCACGGAATAGACGTCGAAGCCGTCCCCGTCCGGCTCCGCCTCCGGGTTCGTGTCCCCCCACACAGGTCAGCCGCCGAAGTCCGGGTCCTCGGCGCTGACGAGGACCAGCCGGGTGACCGGTTCGCTGCCGCCCGACACCTTGATCCGGTACAGGCCGGGTTCTCGCAGCCGGCACCGGACGCGGAGCGCGCCGGACGTGTCACGGCGCGGCGGCAGCCGCGGGGCGTCGACGACGCGGTCGGTGTCCCCGGTGTCCTCGATCCGGCAGCTCATCCGGCGCGGGTCGTCCTCGCCGGTCACCGTGATCTCGAACTCTTCCTGCACGCCCACGAGATCAGGCACCTCGAGCCCGGTCTCGCCGTGCCCGAGGCGTTGTCCCAGGTCCGTGAGGCGGCGCAGCCCGGTCAACAGTCCGCGCGCCCGGTCGATCGCGCTGCCGCAGCTGGCCAGCGCGCCGTGCTGCTGGGCGTAGGTGCCGCCCTCTTCGGTGCCGTCGACGTGTCCCGCGTAGCGGTAGACGGTGCCGTCACCTCCGCAGTCGTCCTTGAGCGGCCGCCCGATGCCGTCCCGCCACACCTCGTCGTCCGGGTGTCGCTTGAAGACGTACGGCTGGGTCAGGACGACTCCGTCCTTCAGCCGCATGCTCTGCATGGTGTGCTGGGCGATGCCGACGACCATCACATGGTCCGGGATGCGTGTGGAGCGCAGCGCCGTCGTGCGGGAGAGGGACGCCTCGGCCAGTTCCGGGTCGCCACCGAGGGCGGCGATGTCCGCGGGGGTGGGCGCGACCATGTCGTCGGCGGTCTCGACACAGCGGTAGGCGGGGAGCAGATCGTGCAGCCCGGGAAGGGTCCGGGCCAGGTCCCGTAACTGCCGGTGGGGCAGCGGTACGGGCGCGCCGCGCCCGGAGTTGAGGATCGCCGCCGCCTTCACGGCGCCGTGGAACGGTGTGCCGAGGGTGAGCGTGGCGCGTACCCGGTCTGTCGCTCCGGGGATCCGGGTCAGTTCCCGGACCAGCAGGCCGCCCATGGAGTGTGCGACGAGCACCACCTCGGCCGGCCGCCCGTCCGGATCGTGGCGCCGGGCCGCCGCGTACGCGGGATGCTCCGTCCAGGCCCGCAGGTGCCGGTCGATCGCGTCGGCGAGCAGACGGGCGTTGTGCGCGACCGGGAGCCGCCAGTCGTACGCGAACTCGCAGATCGCGGCCGGGTCGGCGACGGCGGGCGTGATTCCCCGGACGAGGCCGGTGTACGGCTCCGTTCCCCCGAGGAGCGGCGACCAGGAGGCGAACTTCAGGAGCCTCCGGGCGGTGATCCGGCCCGTCCGGCCGGCCCGCTCCTCGTCGGTGACGGCGAGTGCCGCCATCCCGCTCTTGTGATGCCAGCGGGCGGAGTACGCGAGCGCTCTCCGCATGCCCCACAGAACACGGCCGGAGTCCGTCTCGACCAGCTCGCTGCCCATGATCCCCGGGATGATCACTACGGCGTCGTGGGTCGCGGCATTCCCGACCACGGGCAGGTTGACGGGGTCTAAGTGCTCCATGGGCCGAGAGCCTACGGTGAGACCTGCCCGTCTCGTGGCGTGTCCCCCGAATGTGCCCATCCTGTCCACACCACGACTTCCCTGTGGTGCGGACAGCGTGGTCTCCTCGGGTCGTGCCCCGCGTCAGCCCTCCGCGCAGTCCTGCCCGTTGAGGGAGAACTCCCGCGGCGCGGTGTTCGTGTCCTGCCAGGAGGCGAGGAAGCCGAAGGAGAGGCTGCCGCCGGCGGGAACGGAGCGGTTGTAGTCGGCGGCGGTCGCGACGACCCGGGAGCCGTTCTGCGCGAAGCTCGCGTCCCACATCTGGTCGACCCGCTGGCCGTTGCGGAAGGACCAGGCGATCCGCCAGGTGTCGAGGGCGTCGACGGTGGTCACGGTGACGGTGGCCTGGAAGCCGTCCGGCCACTGGTTGACCAGCTTGTACGCGACCGTGCAGGCGGCGGCGTCGTCGGAGCCGGACGTCTCGCCGGTGCCGGCGGTGGACGAGGAGGTGCCCTGCGGCTCGGGGTCGGGCCGTTCCCCGCCGGAGGCGGTCGGCGTGCCGTCGGCGGACGGGGTCGGGTCGGTCGCGGGCCGCGCGGCCGAGGTGGCGGGGGCGACGGTCGGCTGGGAGGGGGCGGCGGAACCGGCCACCGGGGTGCTGTCGGTGGGACCGCCCTGGGCGTCGTTGACGGTGCCGCTGTCGCCGGGTGACATCGAGACGGCGAGGGCCAGCGCGGAGACCATGACGGCGGCGGCGACGAGCCCGCCCCGCACGGCGCGGGCACGGTTGGTGGCGGCCCGTCCGGTCTCGGCCTCGACGTCCGGCGTGTCGGGGCGTCCGGCGCCCAGCCGGACCTCGGCGGCCCGGCGGCGGCGCTCCAGGTAGGCCAGGCCGCCCCAGCCGATGACCCCGCCGACCAGTGCGGCGGGCAGACCGCCGCCGTGCAGCCGCAGACAGGCGGCGGCCTCGGCGCACTCCACGCAGGTGGCGAGGTGCCGGGAGAGGTCGTCGGGTGTCTCGGCGGAGTTCGAGCGGGTGACGGCGTCCAGCAGCCGGACGTAGCTGCGGCACTCCGCGGACATCGGCGTGTCGAGGTGGTTGCGGTGGCAGCGGTCCCGGAACAGACCCCGGACCTGGTTCAGTTCCTCGACGGCGGCGGACGGGTCGAGGCCCTGCCGGCGGACCACGGAGTGCAGGGGCAGCGCCTCCACCTCCGCCAGCCACAGCAGGGTGGCGTCCTGTTCCTGCATGTCGCGCAGGCCACGCAGCGCGATGGGGCGGCTGAGCGGAGGCCCGGTGTAGCGTGCGGCCTTCTCCGAGTTGAGCCAGAGCCGCAGATCGGGGTCGAGTTTGTGGCCCTGGCCCTCGGCCTCCCAGGCGGCCGCGGTGGCGCGTACGGCGGTCAGCAGCAGGGGGATCCGGGGCAGCCGGGACGAACGACGGCCGGTGCCTCGCCCGGTACCGTCCTCGGCGGCGCGGGCCTCGCGTATGCCGAACGCGAACGCCTCGCGGGCCAGTTGGTTCGCCGCGGTCGAGCCGGAGGTGCACAGGTCCGCATACGACAGGACGGCGTCCCAGCACTCGGAGAACAGCGCTGCCTCGGCGGCGTCCTTCGGGGTCGGCAGGTCGGGCATGAGTCTCCTGCATCCACAAGCGAGGTCAACTCACCATGACGGCAATGGAGTTGGGGGGAACCTCGCGGCAGTGGCAGAGCTTTTCACGTAACCCGCACAACTGACAAGCGCCCTGTTCAGATGTCATGTCAGGACGTCCGGACAGACAGCCGCGCTCCGCTCGAACCCGCTCCCCCGGCTCCGTTCGCCGCCGTTCTCCGCCTTCTTGTACGGACGCGAGCGCCCGACGACTCAGCCCCGGAGCCGGGAATTGTGGGAAACCCCTTGAGGAACCGTGCGGGGACTATACGGCCGAGGTCTCCTGCGCCGGAAGGCTGTCCATGAAGGAACTGACGGAGAACACGGCGCGACCGGGGCCGGGCGGGCCGTAGCCGGGGGGCGAGGCGAGCCCGAACTCGTCCATCGTCGCCCGGTAGGCCTCCAGCAACCGGATGTGGTACTCCAGCGGCGCGCCCTGCGGATTGGCCTTGCCGAGCGGGGTGGTCGGCTCCGGGCACCAGGTGGTGAAGCGGGGCGTGATGCCGTGCGACATGAAGAAGCGCAGCCCCTCGGTGGTCGACGCGATCGCCTCGTCGACGGTGGTGAAGCCGAACGGCTCGGCCATCTCCACGCCCGCCACGAAGTTGGGGATGACATTGCGCGCCCCGAACACCTCGGCGGAGTCGAGGATGCGCCGGTGCCACTCGTCGCGGCCGACGTAACGCTCCTTGCCCGGGCAGTACAGCTCGAACAGCCGGCGGTCCCACACCTCGTAGTTGGGGTGGTAGATCTGCACCCCGTAGTCCTTGAACCGCTGCACGTCGTCGCGCGGCAGCGCCTGGGCGACGACCTTGCCGATCCAGCGGCCCGGGAAGCGCTCCTCGATGGCCTTGGCGTAGTGCCCGTAGAAGTCGGCTTCGTCCCGCCCGGCGACCGTCTTGGTGATGGCGCCGCCGGTGAGGGTGTAGGCGGTGGACGCCTTCGCGGTGTCGTACTTGTCGATGATCTCCAGCGCCTCCAGCACCTCCTCCACGTCCTTGACGCCGGTGTAGGGCCGGCCGGCCGCCTTGTGCTGGCGCCAGTTGTGGTTGATGTCGCAGTACTGGCACTCCTCCTTGGCACCGAAGTACTGGCAGACCCGGAAGACGGTCAGATAGATCAGGTAGCCCCACTGGATGGTGGGGGCGACCTCCATGACGGACTTCCCGTTGGAGAGCGTGTGCCGGTAGTACTCGGGCATCGGCGGCACCCCGACGTCGGCGATGCGCCCGCCGTCCAGATAGAGCCCGAGGAGCCCGTCGTCGTCCGCCGCCACCCGGTACGGCGAGGACGGGTTCACCCGCACGGAGACCACGGTCCGCCGCAGGTCGTACGGCCCGCCGGTGAGGATGATCTCCTCCGGCGGCCGGCGCAGCGCGGCCTCGCCCAGCTCGGGCAGGGTGCCGTGGTCGAAGGAGAAGATGAAGTACGACTTCGGCTTGACCTCGCCGGACTCGTTGTCGCTCAGCGCGGAGGGGTCGAAGGCCACCCCGCCGCGCAGCAGGTCCTCCTTGAAGACGGCCTCCCGCGGAACATGCGGAAACCGCTCCATCAGATCCTCGACCAGCGCGGTACGGCTGCCCATCCGTCTCTCCTCCCGGCTCAGGCGTACGACTCCTCACGGTATGCCCCCGGCGACGCGCGGGTGGTGGCGGGGGGCCTCGTGTTGCGGACGCGGTAGGTTCCACCTGGGAACCGGCGGGTTCTCGATCTCTTCAGAAGGGGCGGCAGTCGTATGGCCGAGACCGTGCCGCAGACGGCGGGACCGCGCTGGACGGGGACGAACTGGGCGGGCAACATCACGTTCGCCGCGCGGGAGCTGCACCGCCCCGGCACGCTCGACGCGCTGCGCGCGCTGGTGGCGGACGCCGCGCGCGTGCGGGTGCTGGGCAGCGGGCACTCGTTCAACCCGATCGCCGAGCCGGGCGCGCACGGCGTCCTGCTGTCCCTGGACGCCCTGCCGGCGGAGGTGGACGTCGACACGGCGGCGCGGACCGTGCGGGTCGGCGGCGGGGTGCGGTACGCCGAGCTGGCGCGCCGGGTGCACGCGCACGGTCTCGCGCTGGCGAACATGGCGTCCCTGCCGCACATCTCGGTGGCGGGCTCGGTGGCGACCGGTACGCACGGCTCGGGCGTCGGCAACGGCCCGCTCGCGGCGCCCGTGCGGGAGGTGGAGATCGTCGCGGCGGACGGTTCCACCGTCGTCGTCGGACGGGACGACCCGCGCTTCGGCGGGGCGGTCACCTCCCTCGGCGCACTCGGTGTGGTCACCGCGCTCACCCTGGACCTGGAACCCGACTACCGGGTCGAGCAGCACCTGTTCACCGAACTCCCGCTGGACGGACTGGACTTCGAGGCGGTCGCGGGGGCGGCGTACAGCGTGAGCCTGTTCACCGACTGGGGTGCGCCGGGCTTCCGTCAGGTGTGGCTGAAGCGGCGTACCGACCAGCCGCTCGCCGCCTTCGGGTGGGCCGCGCCCGCGACCGTGGCACTGCACCCGGTGCCGGGGATGCCGGCGGTCCACTGCACCGAGCAGTTCGGGGTGCCGGGGCCGTGGCACGAGCGGCTGCCGCACTTCCGGGCGGAGTTCACGCCGAGCAGCGGACAGGAGCTCCAGAGCGAGTACCTGCTGCCGCGCGAGCACGCCCTCGGGGTGCTGCACGCGCTCGACGGGATCCGGGAGACGGTCTCCCCCGTGCTGCAGACCTGCGAGGTGCGGACGGTCGCCGCCGACGAGCAGTGGCTGAGCCCGGCGTACGGGCGGGACTCCGTCGCCGTGCACTTCACCTGGGTCGAGGACACCGCGGCCGTCCTGCCGGTGGTACGGGCGGTGGAGGCCGCGCTGGAGCCCTTCGCGCCGCGGCCGCACTGGGGGAAGGTGTTCGAGATGCCGGCCGCCGTGGTCCGGGGACGCTATCCGCGGCTCGGCGACTTCACGGCCCTGGTACGGGAGCTGGATCCGGCCGGGAAGTTCACCAACGCCTTCGTGCGCGACGCCCTGGGGAGCTGAACCGGGCCACCCCGGCCCGGACTTCATAAAGCCCCTTTCCTAACCCCTTGTCGAACCTCGCGGTTGCCCATAGCCTGACGCCGCGCCGGTGCCGTCACGGTCCTCGGCACCCGTGGCGGTCGGCGAAGGGAGCGCGATGAAGCGCGGCACATCACGGGACATCCGCACCGCGAACCGCTACGAGGTGCTGCGCCAGATCATCGCCGCCTCCCCCACCTCCCGGCAGGAGCTGGCGGCCGCCACCGGGCTGTCGCTGGCCACGGTCGCCACCCTCGTCGGCGAGCTGCTCGACCTCCGGATGATCACGGAGGTCGGGTTCGAGGACTCGGCGGGCGGCCGCCCCCGGGGCCTCGTGGCCGTCAACGCGTCGGGGGGCGCGTTGATCGGCGTCGACATCGCGGAGACGTACGTCCATGTCGAGCTGTTCGACCTGGCGCTGAACGTCCTGGCCCGCGCCGAGGAGCACATGCGCCCCGGGGAGAGCCGGCCGGAGCAGGTGATCGGCCATGTCAGCGCGGCCGTCGGCTCGGTGGTCGCGCAGGCCGGGGTCGAGGCGGCCCGGGTGCTCGGCGTCGGGGTGAGTGTGCCGGGGCAGGTGGACCGGAGCACCGGCATCGCCGAGTACGCCCCCAACTGGGACTGGCACGACGTGCCGTTGCTCGACCTGCTCTCCGAACACATCGCGTATCCGCTGTACTTGGACAACCCGCTGCGCGCGAGCGCGGTCGCCGAGCTGTGGTTCGGTGCGGCGCGCGGCCACGGTGACACGGTCGTGGTCAACCTCGGCACGGGTGTGGGCGCCGGACTCGTCCTGGGCGGCGGGCTGCACCGGGGGGTCAGCAACAGCGCCGGCGAGTGGGGGCACACCACGCTGGTGCTCGACGGGCGGTTGTGCCGGTGCGGCAACCACGGCTGCGTGGAGACGTACGTCGGCGCGCTCGGGATCATGCAGAACCTGCGGGAACTCAGCCCGCGCAGCGCCTTGTTGCATCCGGGGGACCAGACCGCCACCATCGACGCGCTGGCGGCGGGCGTCGCCGCGAGGGAGCCGGAGGCCGTCAAGGTCGTCCGGGACACGGCCCGTTACCTCGGCGCCGGTATCGCCGTCCTGGTCAACGTCCTCAATCCCGAGGTGGTCGTCCTGAGCAGCTGGGTCGCGGCCCGGCTCGGCGAGCCCCTCCTGGAGGAGGTGCGCGAGGCGGTCGCCCGGCACGCGCTGAAACGGCCGCTGGCCGCGAGCCGGATCGTCCTCTCCCCCATCCCCACCGACCCGGTCTGTCTGGGTGCGGCGACGTTCGCGCTCGAAGGGGCGCTCCAGTCGGTCGGGCAGCGCAGCACCAAGCGCACGAGCCCGGCACGGAGCCGCACCGCGCCGTCCGCCTGACCCGGGGGGATCGGGGAATCGGGGGACCGAGGGAGCGGGGCGAGCAGGGAGGGCCGGGAGAGCCAGGCCCC
Organism: Streptomyces phaeofaciens; assembly: GCF_014648915.1. GTDB lineage: Bacteria > Actinomycetota > Actinomycetes > Streptomycetales > Streptomycetaceae > Streptomyces > Streptomyces phaeofaciens. Next base: position 66,332 of record NZ_BMSA01000030.1, read on the forward strand.
CGGCCGCGGCCGGGTACCGGCGGCGCGGACCACCGCAGCACCCCCAACTGCCGCTCCCCACCGTCTCTTTCCCCGCCCGCGTTCCCCGTTGCCGACCGCTCTACACACCCCCTCCCCCACCCCCTCCCCACCCCCATGTTCGCCATCCCGAACACTTCACAACTCTTCGAACAGGCTTCGTCCAACCCCTTGCCGAAGCCTTAGCCGAAGGTTAACGTCCCGCACCGCAGCCAGATTTGAGCCACCTGGCGCTGAGTCCCAGAGCCGTAGCCGTACTTCGAGACAAGGACGTCAGCATGTCGGCAATGAGCAACAGCAACTGGTCCCGCCGTTCCCTCTTCCGGGCCGCCGCGGGCATGGCCGCGGCCGGCACGCTCGCCGCGTGCGGCGGCAACAACGGCAGAAGCGGGGGCGGTTCGGGCGACTCGCTCGTCCAGTACTTCCACGCCTACGGCGAGGCGGGCACCGAGCAGGCCGTCAAGCGGTACGCGAAGGCCTACAAGGACGCGAACGTCAGCACGCAGTGGATCACCGGCTCGAACTTCGAGAGCAAGCTCTTCGCCTCGCTGCTCACCCAGAACGCGCCCGACCTCTTCGAGTTCCACCCGCAGATCCAGCTCGTCGAGAGCGGGCAGGTGGCGGACCTGACGGACATCATCGAGCCGGTCAAGGACGACTTCAACCAGGCCGACATCCAGTCGCACACGGTCGACGGCAAGATATACGGCGTCCGTATGATCGACGACCCGCAGTTCTTCTTCTACCGCAAGTCGCTGCTGGAGAAGGCCGGCCTCGAGGTGCCGCAGACCCTCGACGAACTGCTCGAAGTCGCCGCCAAGCTCACCACCGACAAGGTCAAGGGCGTCTACCTCGGCAACACGCTCCAGGCGGTCATCCGCCCGATGATCTGGGCGGCCGGTGCCGACACCCTGGACGCGAAGAACCAGCCCGCCTACCACACCGACGGCGTCGTCGGCGGCATCAAGCAGATGCGCAAGCTGTTCACCAGCGGCGACCTGCTCCTGGACGCCCCGGCCGACTACTGGGACCCGTCCGCGCTCGTGCAGGGCCTCACCGCCATCCAGTTCTGCGGCATGTGGGCCATGCCCGTCATGCAGAAGGCGCTCGGCGACGACCTCGGGATCTTCCCCTTCCCGAAGGTCGGCGACGCGGGCAAGCCCTCGGTCTACAACGGCGGCTGGTCGATGTTCGTCAACGCCAAGGGCGACAAGGTCGACGAGGCCAAGGAGTACGTGAAGTGGCTGTGGATCGACCAGAAGGAGTACCAGGAGGACTGGGCGCTCTCCTACGGCTTCCACATCCCGCCGCGCACCTCGATCGCCCAGTCCGCCGAGAAGCTCAAGTCCGGTCTGCCGGCCGAGGGCGTCAAGCTCTTCAGCGACTACGGGCACTTCGACAACATCGGCTGGACCCAGGCCATGATCAAGGCGACGGAGGACGTGTTCGCCGACTCCGTGCGCAAGGGCGGTGACCCCGAGGCCTCGCTCGACAAGTGCGACAAGGTCGTGGGCGCCGAGCTCAAGAAGCTGTTCGGATAGGCCGGCGGACGGACCCCGACATGTCGACCACCACCGAGCTCGACTCCGCCCCCTCCGCTCCGGCCAAGGCCTCCCCGGCCCGGCCCCGGCGGGGGCTGCGGGGCAGCGGGACGTTCAACTTCTGGCTCTTCACCGGGCCGTTCCTCGTCGGCCTGCTGATCTTCGTCTACGTGCCGATCGGCTGGAGCATCTGGCTCAGCTTCTTCGAGGCCCGCTTCACCGTCACCCCCAGCACGTTCGTCGGCTTCGACAACTACCGCTTCATGCTGGAGAACGACAACTTCACCGGCGCCCTCGGCACGTTCACCGTCTTCGCCGCGATCATCGTGCCCACCACCTGGGCGCTCTCGCTCGGTCTGGCGCTCCTGGTGAACCGGCTCCGGTTCATGCGGGCGTTCTTCCGGTCGGTCTTCTTCCTGCCGACGGCGTGCAGTTACGTGGCCGCTTCCCTCATCTGGAAGATGTCCCTCTTCAACGGGGTCCGCTTCGGTCTGGCGAACACCGTGATCGGCTGGTTCGGCGTCGAGAACGTCGCCTGGCTCGCCAACCCCGACCCGCCGTGGTACTGGCTGGTCATCGTCAGCGCGCGACTGTGGCTTCAGTCCGGTTTCTACATGATTCTCTTCCTGGCCGCGCTCCAGAACATCCCGGACGAGCTGTACGAGGCCGCCGCGCTCGACGGCGCCAAGCCCGGCTGGCAGACCTTCCGGTACATCACGCTGCCGCAGCTGCGGGCCACCTCGACGGCCGTGATCCTGCTGCTGCTGATCGCCGCCTACCAGGCCTTCGACGAGTTCTTCAACCTGCTGTCCAAGACCACCTGGGGCCGGCCGCCGCTCGTCGAGCTCTACTACACCGCGCTCGGCGACAACCAGGACTACGGCGCGGGCAGCGCGGGCGCCGTGATCCTCACACTGCTGATCATCCTCGTCACCCTGTTCCAGGGCAGGATCATGGGATTCGGAAGGGGTGAGGAGTCCAAGTGACCACCACCGTGACCAAGGCGCGGGACGCCGTACCCGGCCGGCCCCGCACCCCGCGCGGCGGCCGGCGCGGCTCCGTACTGGGCTCCACCGGCCTGTACCTCGCCGTCGGTGTCGCCGCTCTCCTCTTCCTCGTCCCGTTCTACGTCCTGATCCGCAACGCCTTCGCCACCGACCCCGAGATCACCGGGGAGGAGTGGACGTTCTTCCCCACCGACATCCAGTGGGGCAACATCACCGAGCCGTTCGAGGACACCACCGTCGACTTCGGCCAGTCGATGGTGAACTCCCTCGTCGTCGGCGTCCTGCACACCGTCGGCACCCTGCTGGTGTGCTCGCTGGCCGGCTACGGCCTGGCCCGCATCCCGTACCGGCACGCCGACAAGGTCTTCTACGGCGTCCTGTTCACGCTGATGGTCCCCACGGCCGTCACGTTCGTGCCCGGCTTCGTGCTGGTGTCGTCCCTCGGCTGGATCGACTCCTACCGAGGACTGATCATCCCGGGCCTGTTCAGCGGTTTCACCTGTTTCCTGTTCCGGCAGTACTTCCTGGGGTTCCCCAAGGAGCTGGAGGAGGCGGCGCGGGTGGACGGCCTGGGCTACTGGGGCGCGTACTGGCGGGTCGTCGTACCCAACTCGCTGAACTTCTTCGCCGCGATCGCCACCATCACCTTCATCAACGGCTGGAACTCCTTCCTGTGGCCCCTGGTCATCGGCCAGGACCCCAGCGCCTGGACGGTCCAGGTCGCGCTGTCGTCGTACATGACGAACCAGACCGTCAACTACCACCTGATCTTCATGGCCACGGCCATTTCCCTGCTGCCCCTGCTGCTCGTCTTCCTCTTTTTGCAGCGCTGGCTGGTGCAGGGGATCGCGCAGACCGGCATCAAGGGATGACCTAGGAGACAGATGTCCTTCCGCACCACCGGAACCACGTCCGCCGCCGACTACGTCGAGGACGTCTCGCCGGGCAGCGGGGCCCTCGCGCCCCGCGCCTGGTACGCGTCCTCGGACGCGAAGTCCCTGTCGCTGAACGGCAGATGGCGCTTCCGGCTGTCGCCGACGGCGGACGCCGAGGACGAGACGTTCGCCGGCACCGGCTACGACGCCGGGGGCTGGGCCGAGGTCACGGTCCCGGGCCACTGGGTCCTCCAGGGCGACGGGGCCTTCGGGGCGCCGATCTACACCAACGTCCTCTATCCTTTCCCGGTGGACCCGCCCCGGGTCCCCACGGAGAACCCGACCGGCGACCATCTGCGCACCTTCGACCTGCCGGCGGACTGGCCCGCCGGCGGGGGCGCCGTCGTGCGCTTCGACGGCGTCGAGTCCTGCGCCCGGGTATGGCTGAACGGCACCGAGCTGGGTGAGTTCAAGGGCTCGCGGCTGGCCCACGAGTTCGCCGTCGAACATCTGCTCAGGCCCACGGGGAACGTCCTCGCCGTCCGCGTCCACCAGTGGTCGGCGGGGTCCTATCTGGAGGACCAGGACCAGTGGTGGCTGCCGGGCATCTTCCGTGACGTGACCCTGCTGCACCGCCCGGCGGACAGCGCGCTCGACTTCTTCGTGCACTCCGCCTACGACCATGTCACCGGCGAGGGCACCCTGCGCGTCGACTCCGACGTCGACGGGCGGGTGACCGTGCCCGCCCTCGACATCGATGTCGCCACCGGGGAGACGGTCACGGCGACGGTCCGGCCGTGGACGGCCGAGACCCCTGCGCTCTACGACGGGGTCCTCGACACCGGCGGCGAGCGCGTCCCGCTGCGCATCGGTTTCCGTACGGTGGAGCTCGCGGACGGTCTGATCAAGGTCAACGGCAGGCCGGTCCTGTTCAAGGGCGTCAACCGCCACGAGTGGCATCCTGAGCGGGGCCGCGCCCTGGACGTGGAGACGATGCGCCAGGACGTGCTGCTGATGAAGCGGCACAACGTCAACGCCGTCCGCACCTCGCACTATCCGCCGCACCCCGCCTTCCTCGACCTGTGCGACGAGTACGGCCTGTGGGTGATCGACGAGTGCGACCTGGAGACCCACGGCTTCGAGCAGCAGGCCTGGCGGGACAACCCCGTCGACGACGACCGCTGGACCCCGGCCCTGCTGGACCGCGCCGCCCGCATGGTGGAGCGCGACAAGAACCACCCGTCGGTGGTGATCTGGTCCCTGGGCAACGAGGCCGGCACCGGACGCGGTCTCACCGCGATGGCCGAGTGGATCCACGGCCGCGACACCTCGCGCCTCGTGCACTACGAGGGCGACGCGGACTGCCGTGACACCGACATGTATTCACGGATGTACGCCGACCACGCCGAGGTCGAGCGGATCGGCCGGGGCCTGGACGGCGGCACCCACCGGCGACGGCACCTTCCGTTCATCCTGTGCGAGTACGCCCACGCCATGGGCAACGGCCCCGGCGGACTCGCCGACTACCAGCGGATCTTCGAGGACCACGCCCGGGTGCAGGGCGGCTTCGTCTGGGAGTGGATCGACCACGGCATCGCGCACCCCACGCTGGGCTACGCCTACGGCGGTGACTTCGGCGAGGAGCTGCACGACGGGAACTTCGTCTGCGACGGACTGCTCCTGCCCGACCGCACCCCGTCCCCCGGCCTCGCCGAGTTCAGGAAGGTGATCGAACCGGTTTCCGTCGAGGGCTCCGGCGACGGCACCGTCCGGATCACCAACAAGCAGGACTTCGCCGACCTCACGGCGCTCGCCTTCACCTGGGTGTTCCGGGCCGACGGCGAGACCCTCGCCTCGGGCGTGCTGCCGGTGCCGGCGCTCGCGGCGGGCGAGTCGGCCGTCGTGAAGCTGCCGCGGCCGCCGGCCGACGCGCCGGCCGGTGCGGAGACCGGGTGGACGGTCCGGGCCGTGCTCGCCGGGAGCACCCCGTGGGCGCCGCGGGGGCACGAGGTGGCGTGGGGGCAGATACCGCTCACGGCACGGGCGGCGCCGTCCGTGGACCGGACCGACGGCCCGGTCGTCGGCGAACGGCTGATCACCCTGGGTCCGGCCTCCTTCGACGCCCGCACCGGCGCGCTCCGGTCGATCGGCGCGGTCGAGGTGACCGGGCTGCGACTGGACGTCTGGCGGGCGACCACCGACAACGACGACGGCTCCGCGTGGCAGGCGGACACCCGCTACGGCGAGCGGTGGCGCACGCTCGGCCTGCACCGGATGCGCCACCGCCTGGACGCCGTCGAGGCCGACGACGACAGCCTGACGGTACGGACCCGGGTGGCGCCGGCCGCGGCGGAGGCCGGCCTGTCGACGGTGTACCGGTGGACGTCCGACGGGAACCGGCTGCGGCTGACCGTGTCCGTGACGCCCGACGGCGACTGGACGGTGCCGCTGCCCCGGCTCGGCGTCCGCTTCGGACTGTCCGCGGCCGACACGGTGACCTGGTTCGGCGGCGGTCCGGGCGAGGCGTACCCGGACAGCCGGGCGGCCTCGGAGGTGGGCCGCTGGCAGTCGACGGTGGACGCTCTCCAGACGCCGTACGTCCGGCCGCAGGAGAACGGCGCCCGCGCCGACGTCCGCTGGGCTCGGCTCGGCGGACTGCGGATCGACGGCGACCCGGAGTTCTGGTTCACCGCCCGCCGCTGGACCGGCGAACAGCTGGACGCCGCGCGGCACCGCACCGACCTCACGCCCGGCGGAACCGTCTGGGTCAACCTCGACCACGGCCAGCACGGCATCGGCTCCCAGTCCTGCGGCCCGGGCCCGCTGCCGCGGTACTGGCTGAACGTGGCACCGGCCGAGTTCTCCTTCGTGTTCTCGGCCGAGTGACCGAACGACCGGCATTCCGACACCCTGAGGACGTCTCCCGCGGCCGGCCGGCTCCCCGCCGTCCGGCCGCGCCGCACCGGAGGTTGAACGAGTGAGCGGCAGTATCGAGGTGCGCGGTCTGTCCCGCACCTTCCACACCACCGTCCGCCGGCCCGGCGTCGCCGGAGCGCTGCGCTCCCTGGTGAACCCGGAGCGGGTCGCCAAGCACGCGGTGTCCGACATCTCCTTCGACGTGGCCGCGGGCGAACTTCTCGCCCTGCTCGGCCCGAACGGCGCCGGCAAGTCCACCACCATCAAGATGCTCACCGGCATCCTCACCCCCACCTCGGGGGAGGCGCGCGTCGCGGGCGTGGTGCCGTACCGGGAGCGGGAGCGCAACGCCCGCAACATCGGCGCGGTGTTCGGGCAGCGCACCCAGCTGTGGTGGGACCTGCCGGCCCGTGAGTCGTTCGCGATCCTGCGCGACATCTACGAGGTGCCGAAGGCCGAACACGCCTCGCGCCTGCGGGAGTTCGACGATCTTCTCGACCTCTCCTCCTTCTGGGACACCCGGGTGCGTCACCTCTCCCTCGGCCAGCGGGTGCGCTGCGACCTGGCGGCCGCCCTGCTGCACGACCCGCCGGTGGTCTTCCTCGACGAGCCGACCATCGGCATGGACGTGGTGGTCAAGGAGCAGGTCCGGGAGTTCCTCCGGCATCAGGTCGAAGAGCGTGGCCGTACGGTCCTGTTGACCACGCACGACATGACGGAGGTCGAGCGGCTCGCCGAGCGTGTGGTGCTGATCAACCACGGCCGGCTCGTCCTGGACGGCGGCCTCGACGAGATCCGCCGCAGGTTCGGCTCGACCTGGCAGGTGCGGGCCACGCTGGCCGACGCGCACTTCGAGGTCGTACCGCTGCCGGGCATCGCGGTGCTGAGCCACGACGGCCCGCAGGTGGTGTTCGGCCCGGAAGGAGCCGACGCTCCGACGGTCCACCAGGCGCTGAAGGCGGTCATCGAACGCTACGAGGTGACGGGCATCGCCATCGACGAGGCCGATCTCGAGGACGTGATGCGGGCCGCGTACGTCCAGGCCGGGGTGGCGTGATGCCCGCGGCGCACGCCTGGCGCGTCGCCCGCGTCACCCCGCTCGGCGAACTGCACGCCCCGCCCCGGATGACCGCCGTCCTGCTCCGGCTGACCGTGCAGGTGGTGCTGGTGGCGTCGCTGTGGGACGGCCTGTACGCGCATACCGGTACGACCGCCGGACTCGACCGCGACCAGGCGGTCACCTACGCCGTCCTGGCCGTACTCGCCTCCCGGCTGCGGGAGTTGGACCAGTACACGGGCCGGGACACCGTGCTCCAGCACCTGCACTTCGGCACGATCGTCTACTGGTACCTGCGCCCGCTGCCGCCCCGGCGCTACTACGCCCTGCGCGCCCTCGGCGAGCAACTGTACGGGCTGGTCTGGGCGTTGGGCGGATACGCGGTCTGTGTCGCGGCCGGAGCGGTGGAGCCGCCCGCGTCGGCCGCGGTGGCCGGGGTGTTCGCGCTCAGTCTGCTGCTCGGCCAGTGGGTGCTGTACTACGTGCTGCTCGTCCTGGACCAGCTGTGTTTCTGGACCGTCCGCAACAACGCGGCCATGATGATCCTGGTCTTCGCGCAGAACCTGCTGTCCGGGGTGTACGCGCCGTTGTGGTTCTTCCCGGACTGGTTCGTGACGCTGAGTTCGTTCCTGCCGTTCCAGGCGACGCTGAGTGTGCCGCTGTCCCTCTACATCGGCCGGATCCCCCTGTCGGACGCGCCCGCCGAGCTGGCGGTCCAGGCGGCCTGGGTCGTGGTGCTCGCCCTGTTCACCCGGTTTCTGTGGCGGCGGGCCGCCCGCCGTGTCATCTCCCAGGGAGGCTGAGGCGTGTGAAGGCCGTCCGGATCGCGTGGCGCGTCACGTGCCTCAACTTCCGCGCCCAGCTGGAGTACCGCGCCGAGTTCCTGCTGATGATCGCCATCGGTGCGGTCTGGCAGGTGTCGGTGATCGTGTTCGCGACCGTGCTGCTGACCCGGTTCACCGGCATGGGCGGCTGGGACAGCTCGGAGGTGCTGCTGATCCCGGCGACACGGATGCTGGCGCACGGTCTGTTCGTGCTGGTGCTGGGCCGTATGCACTTCGTCGGCCGGCAGATCCAGGAGGGGCGGATCGACATCTATCTGGTGCGTCCGATGCCGGTGCACCGCCAGGTCCAGCTCGCCTACTTCCCGACCAACGCGATCGGCGACCTGACGGTGGCCGCGGGTCTGATGGCGGGCGCGCTCAGCCGCAGCGGCCTGGACTGGTCGGCGGGCCGGATCGCGTACCTGGTCGCCGCCGTCGTCGGCGGCATGCTCCTGGAGGCGGCCCTGTTCACGGCCGTGGCCGCCGCGGCGCTGCGCTTCCCGGCCGCCGACTACTGGAGCAACTGGCTGGAGGAGCTGCTCGGCACGTTCGGCAGCTACCCGCTGAACGTGCTCCCGAGGGCGGTGAGCGGCTTCCTGACGTACGGCCTGCCCCTCGCGTTCGTCGCCTACTTCCCGGCCGCGGTCCTCACCGGCCACGGCCACGACACCGGCGTCCCGTACTGGCTCGCGGCGCTCTCCCCGCTGCTGGGCGCGCTGGCGTACCTGGGCTCGCGGCTGCTGTGGAGGTGGAGCCTCGGGCACTACGCGGGGGTGAACGGGTAGGCGGCTTCGGGCCGTGTTCCTTCCAGGCCGTCACCCGGCCGGGCGGGCCCGATAGGCGCGGAGGAACGCGGCCACTCCGCCGGTGACGAGGCGCTCGGTCTCCTCCTTCGGCAGGGGCAGCACCCCGTAGTGGGACTGCTGGGTGGCCGTGTGGGAGATCAGGGCCGTGAAGTGGGTGGCGCAGAGGGCCGGGTCGCCGTGCAGGTCGAGCAGGCCGGCCGCGGCCAGGCTCTCCAGCGCTTCGGCGAGGGCCTGGCCGACCGGCCCCGGGCCCGCGTCCCGCCAGGCCCGGAGCACCTCCGGCGGCACATGGTCGGCCTCGGCATGGATGTGGCGGACCAGGGCGAAGTGGTTCGGATACTCCTCCATGAGGCCGACGAAACCCCGGGCCAGCAGGACCAGGTCCCGCTCCAGGTCCTCCGGGCGCGGTGGACGCTCCGGATCCAACGCCGCCTTGATCAGGCCCAGTTGGGCGTCCTTCACCTCGCCTGACGTCCAGGTGACCACCGTACGGAAGAGCTGGGCCTTTCCGCCGGGGAAGTGGTTGTAGAGCGTGCGGGTGGACACGCCGGCCTCGGCGGCGAGCGCGTCGACGGAGGCACGCGCATAGCCCTCGCGGCCGAAGACGGTGCAGGCCGCACCGGCCATGGCGACCCACTTCTCCAGTTTGCGGGGCGAGTACTGCTCCCGCGCCGCAGCCATCCATGCGTCGTTGGTACCGCCCACGCCGACTCCTCACGCGCCCGGGGGCCTGACGACGCAGGCACCCGGAGGTCAGTTACAACGGGCGTTGTACTTTTTACAACGCCCGTTGTAGTTTACCGAACGTGAGGCCGCACGACGCGGCCGTCCCGCCCTTGACGGGGCCACCGGGAGAAACAGGGGGACCACCCATGCCCACCACCGACCGCACCACCGCCCTACGGGTAGCCGTCGTCGTCGGCAGCGTCCGTGAGGGCCGCCAGGGCCGCGCCGTGGCCGACTGGTTCCTGCGCACCGCCACCGGCCACACGAACCTGGACCTGGACGTCATCGACCTCGCGGACATCGACCTGCCCCTGGTCATGCCGGGCTGGGGCGGCACCCCGAGCCCGGCGACCGCGGGCGCGCTCGCGGACTCGTCCGCACGCCTGGCCGCCGCCGACGCGTTCGTCGTCGTCACGCCCGAGTACAACCACAGCTTCCCGGCCGTTCTGAAGAACTTCATCGACTGGCACGGCCCGCAGTGGCAGGCCAAGCCGGTCGGCTTCGTCTCCTACGGGGGTCTCGCGGGCGGCGTCCGCGCGGTGGAGCAACTCCGGCTGGTGTTCGCCGAGTTGCACGCCATGACCGTACGCGACGCGGTGAGCCTGCACGGCCCGTGGTCCGGGCTCGGCGAGGACGGCACCCCGCGGGACACGGCCGTGAGCGAAGGCGCCGCCAAGGGCATGCTCGGTCAACTCGCCTGGTGGGCATCGGCGTTGCGGTCGGCCCGCGCGACCCTTCCCTACCAGGGCTGAGGGGGCGGGGACATGGCCACCGCACAGTCGGTAGGCTCCCCGGCACAGCAGCCGTCCGCCGAAACGCTGCTGAACCGCACCCTCGCGGTCGTCATCATCGGCTCGGTGATGTCGGTGCTCGACATGACGATCGTCAACGTCGCGCTGCGCAGCCTGTCGGAGTCGTTCCACGCGCCGCTGGAGACGATCCAGTGGACGGCCACCGCGTACACGCTGGCGCTGGCCGCCGTCATCCCGACGGCCGCGTGGGCGATGGGCCGCTTCGGCACCCGGCGCGCCTATCTGACCGCGCTCGCGCTCTTCACCCTCGGGTCGCTCCTCGCGGCCTGCGCCTGGAACACGGGCACCCTGATCGCGTTCCGTGCGGTGCAGGGCCTCGGCGGCGGGCTGCTGATGCCCGTCGGCATGGCGATGACCATGGCCGTCGCGGACCGCGAGCGCTACGGCCGCACGATGGCGCTGCTCGGCCTGCCGGTCCTGGTCGGCCCGGTGGCCGGCCCGGTGCTCGGCGGCTGGCTGCTGGACGCGACGTCCTGGCGCTGGATCTTCCTGGTCAACCTGCCCGTCGGCGTCCTGGCACTGACACTCGCGGCCAGGCTCCTCCTGCCCGACGCACCCCGGAAGGGGGTTCCGGCGCCCAGGCTGGACGTGCCGGGCCTCCTGGCCCTCTCCCCCGGCCTCGCCCTGCTGCTGTTCGGGCTGGCGCGAGGCGGCGAGCGCGGCGACTTCACGGCGCCGGGCGCCCTCCTGCCGACCCTCGCGGGAGCGGCACTGATCGCCGCGTTCGTGTGGCGCGCACTGACGACTCGTCATCCTCTCCTGGACATCAGGCTGTTGACCGACCGTACGTTCGCGGTGGGCATCGGCGTCCTCGCCCTGTTCACCTGCGGCTACTTCGGCTCGATGCTCCTGGGGCCGGTGTACTGGCAGGAAGTGCGGGGCTGGAGCGCGACCTCGACGGGCCTGCTCGGCGTCCCGGTCGGGCTGGCCGTCGGAACGACGATGCAGTGGGCGGCACGCCGCGTCGACAAGGTTCCGCCGCACCGGCTGATCCGAGCCGGCATCGTGATCGGCGCCCTCGGCATGGCCCTGACGGGGCTGAGCATCGGCACGCAGCACGTCCCGGCCTGGCAGCCCCTCTCCTCGACCGTGCTCATGGGCATCGGCTCCGGGCTGGTGCTCATGCCGACGATGACGACCGCGAGCCGCGACCTCCCCAAGGACCGGCTGGCCGCGGCGAGCACCGCGCTGGGCATCAACTCCCAGGTGTGCGCGTCGGTGGGCACCGCGCTGATCTCCGTCGTCCTGGGCTCGGCGGGAACGGACCCGTCCGGCTTCCGGATCGCGTACCTGATCGCCGCGGGACTGCTGGCCCTGGCCCTGGTACCGGCGATGGCCCTGCCGGGGCGACGCCCCGGGGCGTGAACCGGGCGGGTGGCGACGCCCGGGTGGGGTGGATCGGGGCGGGTCGGCTTGGATCGGGGCGGGTCGGCTTGGATCGGGGCGGAGCCGGAAGGATCCGCACCGAGAGATCCGGAGGGACCCGCACCGGGCGATCGGGAGGGACCCGCACCGCGGCGGCGTAGCGGATCTTCGTCCGGCCGCCCGGGCGACATCGGGAAGGGAACCCCCTACCGCCGCCCCGCCCCACGAACGGGTGTCACCAGCGCCGCCCCCGCGACCAGCACACAGCAGCCGCCCGCGGCGAGCGCCACCGGCGTGGTCCCGTGCCGGTCCGCCGCCCAGGTCAGCACCGCCGCACCGACCGGGGCAGCCGCGTACTGGAGCGTCCAGAAGGCGGCGGTGACCCGGCCCAGCAGAGCCTCCGGGGTGACCTCCTGCCGCAGCGACATGGAACAGGTGCCGGCGACGGCCACACACGCCAGGAAGAGCGCGGCGAGCACCCCGACCACGGGAATGTCCCGCGCCCAGCCCAGTCCAGCGACAGCGGCCCCGCTCACCGCGACCGCCGCCGTCCAGGTCCGTCCGAAGCCCAGCCGGCGGCGCAGCCCGGCCACGAGCAGCGACCCGGCGACGGTGCCGAGCGCCCCGCACGCCATGACGGCGCCGACCGTGCCGTCGTCCTGCCCCAGGTCGTGCTTGAGGTGATAGATGACGAGGTCGTTCAGGCCGAGGGTGAGGAAGCTGAAGACGAACAGCAGGGCGGTCAGCGCGCGCAGCACCGGATGCCCGTACAGGAACGTCACACCGGTGCGCAGGTCCTGCCGGAGTCCGGGGCGGGTGGGGGCCGGCCGGGGTGGGGGTTGCGGATGCGGTGCCCGCTTCCCGGAACCCTCTGTGCGCCACCGCACCCCGGGCTCGTCGTCCGGCGGCCGCCGCAGCCGTACGGCGGCCAGGCAGACCGCGGAGACGCCGAAACTGGCGGCGTCGACCCCGACCGCGGCGGCCGGGCCGGTCCAGGCGGCGAGCAGGCCGGCGCACAGTGGTCCGAGGACGCCGGCGGCTGCGGCGGTGGCGTTGAGACGGCCGTTGGCCTCGGTGAGCCGGCCGGTGCCGACCAGACCGCGGACAACGGTCACGTAGCCGACCGCGAACAGCATGCCGACCGCCTCGCACAGGGGCAGCACGGTGTAGAGCAGCCAGATGCGCGGCCCGGCCCACCACACCAGCGGCACGAGCCCGTACAGCACCATGCGGACCAGGTCGCAGCAGATGAGCAGGCGCCGCCGGTCGACCCGGTCCACCACCGGCCCGGCGAACACGGCCGCCACGACCGAGGCCGCTCCGCCGACAGCCGTCAGCAGGCCCATCGCGGCGAGCGACCCGGTGGCCTGGAGAAGAAGCAGGGGCAACGCGATCAGGGCGAAGGAGTCGCCGAGGACGGAGAGGGTCTGTGCGGCCCAGAAGATCCCGAAGTCCCGCTGCCGCCAGAGAGGCGCACGGCGGTCGGCGGCGACGCCGGCCTCCCGGTATCGGTCGCTCCGTGTCTCGTCGGCCACGCGACCGTCCCCCCTCGAAGTCCCCGGCAACCATAAGTCCGCCGGCGGCGGCACACGGGTCGATCACCCCGTAGCGGATCCGGGACGGCCCCGCCGTACGACGCGAGGTGTGCGGCGCAGCTCGCGTGCGCCGGCCTGTCGAGCGGGGTCAATCCGGGCCCGGGGCGCGCTCCGCCTCGCACGCGACGGGCGGCGTCCCCTCGGGTGCCGCCCGCTTCAGCTCGTCGAGGGATCTGATCCCGGGGATCGGCGACGGCAGCAGCCACAGCACCGACAGCGCACCCCCGACCGCGGTCACGATCAGTGTCGTCCGCAGCCCGGCGACCGTGGCGAGGCCACCGCCGGCCAGCGCGCCCAAGGGGCGGATGCCGTAGTTGACGGTGCTGTAGGCGCCGGCGACCCGGCTGCGCAGTCCGTCCGGAGCGGCAGCCGTGTCGAGGGAGTTGAGGTTGACGTCGAACAGCATCACCCCGAACCCGGCGAGGAACTGAGTCGCGGCGAGCGTGCCCGCACGCGCCCAGGCCGGCCCGTCGGCGAAGGCGGCCAGCGCGTAGGGGGCCGGGAAGAGCACGGCGCCGACGGCCACGCTGCGGCCGATGCCGGTCCACCGGGAGATCGCGGGCGCCGTCACCGCGCCGAGCAACGCCCCCGTCGATCCGATCCCGAAGGCCAACCCGATGACACCGGGCTGGAGTCGAAGGTCTCGTTCGGCGAAGAGCACGAGCAGTCCGGTGCCCGTGAGGAACGTGAAGAAGTTGACGGTGGCGGAGCAGCCCAGGCTGGCCCGCAGCACCGGGTCACGGACGACGAACACCAGCCCCTCCCGGGCCTGGCGCGGCAGGGAGGGTCCCGACCGGTCGGCGGCGGGGGCCGGTTCGTCGATGCGCGGCAGGCCGACGAGGTACGCCGACGCCACGAACGACAACGCGTCGGCGACGACGGCGACGGGAGCCGTCAGCGCCTGGACGAGTCCGCCGCCGGCCGCCGGCCCGACCACGAACGAGGCCGACCGGGTCACGCTCAGCTTGCTGTTGGCGTCCAGGTACGACGCGGGCGGCACGAGGTGGGCGAAGACAGCCGAGTAGGCGGTGTTGAAGACGACGGCCGCCGTACCCGTCAGCAGGGCGACGGCGTACAGGTGGAACAGGGTGAGGGCGCCCAGGGCGTACGCGACGGGCAGGGTGAGCAGCAGTGCCGCGCGGAGCAGGTCGGCGTACACCATGAGGACCCGCTTGGCACGGTGGCGGTCGACCCAGGCGCCCAGGAGCAGCGCGAGCAGGTTCGGTGTCCAGACGAGCGCGGTCAGCCGGGCGACCTCCCCGGCGGACGCGTCGAGCGCCGCCACCGCGACCAGCGGCAGCGCGAGATCGGAGATCCGGTCCCCGAACTGGGAAACGGTCTGCCCCGCCCAGAAACGCAGGAAGCGGCGGTCGTGCCACAGGGACGCGGTCGCGGCCGTCACTCCGGCTCGCCACCGCCCGGGCCCTCGGGAAGCGCGTACGTCATGACGCGCACCCCTCGGCTGCCGGGCGGCCGGCACTCGGCCTCCCGGCGCACGTACGGTGCGAGCAGTGCCTCGACCGCGTCCCGGAGCCCGGCGAGTTCTTCGGCGGACACGACGATCCGGGTGTTCAGCCCGCCCGCGAGCGCGACCCACTCCGCCTCGAGTCCGGGTTCCGTGTCGGTCAGCCAGCGCAGCGGCAGTTCGGCGGTCCGCGCGAACATCTCGCCGGTCAGCACGCGCGCCGCCGACCGGCCGTCGTCGTCGGGCGGCACCTCGAACCGAAAGCCGCGCGCCGCCGCCTCCCATCGGCGTTCCCGTCGGTCCGTGCCGCCCTCCGCGTCCCGCACCAGCCCGAATCCGGCGAGGTGGCGCAGGTGCCAGCTGGTCACGGAGGGGGTCGCGCCGACGTGCGGGGAGAGCTGGGTGGCGGTGGCGGGCCCGTGCCGCTGGAGCCGTTCGAGGACGGCGAGCCGCACCGGGTGGGCCAGCGCCCGCATGGCCTTGGGATCGGTGACCTCGACGTCACCGAATCGATTGCCCGAATCCATGACGTGAGAGTGTCCTCTCAGAGTGCCGTCGGAGTCAACTGTCGCATGTCCGGCCGGTGTTGGGGCCGGGTCGCGGGTCCCCCCGCGCGGCATGCACATCCCCCTCATACAGGAAGCGCTTTCGCGGAGCCGCCGGGCAAGCGTTCCACAGGCCACGCGGAGATCGGTCCCGCGCCTGCCGGCGGGAACCGATCCCCGGAGATACACAGGTGCGGCCGAGAGCCCGCATGGCCCACGATGACCCGCATGCACGACTTCTTTCCCCCGGACCGCCCCCGCGAGGTCCGCCCCGGCGAGTACCCGGCGTGGGACGCCGCGCTCGCCCTCGTCAACCGTGACCTGGCCACCCTCCTGCCGGAGCACGGCCCGCTGCGCCTGCTGGCACTGCCGCACCGGCCGACGGAGCCGACCGACGCCGGGCAGCCGCCCGAGCAGGTGTACGTCGCCCTGCCCGACGGCCGCTGGCACGGCGACGACCTGCACGAACACCCGGACAGCACACCGGACGGCACGCCGGCCGGCGCGCTCGTCGACGTGGCGGAGGCGGCCCAGGAGACGGTGCTGGAGTGCCTGTGGCAGGTGTGGCCCGTCTGCCCCGATCACCGGCTCGGGATGCATCCGGGCCTGGACGACGGCAGGCCGGTGTGGCGGTGCGCGGGAAGCCGCGCCCCGGGGAATCCGGAACATGTACGGGCGATCGGCGATCTGGAGCCTCCGTACCGCCCGCGCGGTGCGCGCCGGGAGCGCAATCGGAACAAGCAGAGCAAGCGGGACGGGACGGGCGCATCCCAGTAAGCGATTTCCCGCGCGGCACCCACTGTTTCCTCAACAACCCTTGTGCGTCACTCCGGACGGCTCCAATCTGAGCAATGTTCATCTCCCTCGCCGCTCCCCCGACCGGAGACACCCCCACATGAGACGACTCATCGGCACCCTGGCGGCCGGCGTCCTGGCCCTGACGGGCCTCACCGCGACCGCGGCGGCCCCCGCCCAGGCCGCCTCCGACGCCGCCGCCTCGGGCACCTTCAACGTCCTGACGTACAACGTCGCGGGCCTGCCCGAGGGCCTCAGCTCCGGCCATCCGGCGACCAACACCCCGCTGATCTCACCGCGGTTGGCGGCGTACGACATCGTCAACGTCCAGGAGGACTTCAACTACCACGCGGCGCTGTACGCGGGCGACAACCACGCCTACCGGACGGCGACCAGTGGCGGCGCGGGCATCGGCGACGGCCTCAACACCCTCTCCGATCACCCCTTCGAGGACTTCGAGCGGGTGCGCTGGAACGACTGCACCGGCACCAACTGCCTGACCCCGAAGGGCTTCACACTGGCCCGGGTGCGCCTGGCCGAGGGGGTCTTCATCGACCTCTACAACGTGCACACCAACGCCGACGACTCCGCCGACGCGCTGGCCGCCCGCCGCGCCAACATCGACCAGCTGTCGGACTTCATCCAGGCCAACTCGTCGGGCAACGCGGTCCTCGTGATGGGCGACACCAACACGCGCTACACCCGCAGCGGCGACAACATCCGCACCCTCGCCGACGAGAACGGCCTGACGGACGCCTGGGTGCAGCTGGTGAAGGGCGGTACCCGGCCGGCCCAGGGTGCGGACGCGCTGCTGTGCCCGACGACGGCACCGCCGAACGACTGCGAAGTGGTCGACAAGGTCTTCTACCGGGGCAGCAAGCTGCTCTCCCTGACCGCGAACCGCTACAACAACGAGTGGGCGTCGTTCCTGGACTCCGCGGGCGGCAACCTGTCGGACCACTTCCCCCACACGGTCGACTTCTCCTACACCCTCAACTCCTCCTTGCGGGCCAGCGACTTCTTCGGCGGCCCGCACAGCGCGGCCTTCAACGACGCGGACGACCTGCCCGCCACCCCGGCACCGCGCACCCTGACCCTGCGCGGCGGCGCCCGCCTGGACGCGGTGGCACTGACGCACGACGGCGGTACGACGCTGACCCACGGCGGCACGGGCGGCACGGCCACCTCGCTGACCCTGGCGGCGGGCGAGCACCTCACGTCCGTGAAGCTGACGCAGGGCCAGAAGAGCGGTCACACGAGAATCTTCTCGGCGGCCTTCACGACCGACAGGTCCCGCACCCTGACCGCCGGAACGGCGACGACGGACACCACCACCTTCACGGCCCCCGCCGGCTGGCAGATCGTCGGCTTCACCGGCCGCTCGGGTGACGAGGTGGACAAGCTGGGCGTGCTGTACGCGCCGATCGCCTGAGCCCGGGACAGGAACCCGCCCCGGCCCGGGGCGGGACACCGTCGGACGCGGGAGACCGTCAGACGCGGGACACGATCCCGCAATCCTCGGAAGAGTCCTGGCCGAGGTCCGTGCTGCGGTCGTACGGGTCCGTCGTCGGGCCGGTCGGCTCCGGTCCCGTGGGGTCGGCGCTCTTGAAGTGCGGGTGCAGGAAACCGTCGTAGACCTCGCAGGCGGAGTTGCCGATCTCCTGGTCGTACTTGACGACGACCAGCCGTCCGGCGGTGATGTTGTAGTGCGCGGGGTCGGACAGTTCCACGTCGAGCACGCGGCGCACGATGGTCCGGGTCACCTCGTTGGAGCCGCCGGCCTGGGCGACCGGATAGACGAAGGTGTAGTCGGCGTGCACCCTCACACCCGCGAACTCGCCCTTCTCGAACGTCATCCGCCCACGCGTCTTGACCACATCGCCCACGATCCTGATCTCGTCGGGATCGAATCGGCTGAACATCTTCAGCGGGTCGTCCCCCTCGCTCGGGGACCGCAGCGAGGTGTTCATGTCGTCGAGAAGGCCCGGCTGCTTGGGGTCGAGCACCGAGAGCGCGGCGGTGGGGCGTTCCCCGCGCAGCGTCTTCGGGTCGAGGTTCGCGCCGATCAGCAGTTTCGACGTCAGCTGCAACGCCTGCGCGACCCGGTCCTTCGAAGCGCCTCCGACGGCCTTCGCGGCCGGCACGACGATCCCGGCCTCGCCGTCGGCCCAGCGCAGGGCCGGGGAGCCGGCGAACGGCCGGTCGAGCGTGGGGATCTGATCGGGCTCCTGGCCGGGCGCGCCGGTCGGGGCGGCCGTCTCCGCGGGGAGCGGGGACGCGGAGGCCTCCGGCTCGCCCTGGCCGAGGGGGTCGCCGGGCAGCAGCGACGGCTTCAACGCCACGACGACCACGGCGATCGCCGCGGCCACCCCGAGGGCGGACCAGATCTTCTTCCGGCGCCGGGGGCCGCGGGCCGCCGCGTCCGGGGTGGCCCGCCACGCCGCGGGCGTCTCGCCCCGGGCGTCCTGCTGCCGCAGCCGCTCGGTGACCATGCGGGCGCGTGCGGAGGGCTCCTTCGGCGCGGCGGCTCCCGATTCGCTGTCGCGCAGGAAGGCCTGCAATGCCTCGTCGGAAATGGACGAGCCGTCTCCGGGCTCTTCGGGGGTTCTGCCGACCACGGTCGTGAAACGCCTTTCTTCGGCCTTCGGCTTGCTTCCCCTAGGGGACGTCCCAGCGAATCCACAAGTTGCCGGATCACCCCTCCATTTGATGTGAACCTGATCACAGCCCGCTCGGTCCCGACGTGGCCTGCCGAACAGCCCGCGCCTTAGGATCCTCACTGATCCCTCCGGCCCGAGCCGCAGGCCCGAGCCCCAGCAGAAGCGCAAGCAAGGCGGAACCCATGCCCCGAGCCGGCCTCTCCACCGACCGTCTCGTCGCCGCCGCCGCCGAGCTGGCCGACGAGGTCGGTTTCGAGGGGGTCACCGTGTCGGCGCTGGCCCGACGGTTCGGAGTCAAGGACGCGAGTCTCTATTCGCATGTACGCAACCTCCAGGACCTGCGGACCCGGCTCGCGCTGTTCGTCGGCGGCGAGATGATCGACCGCATCGCGGTGGCCGTCGCCGGACTCGCCGGCCGGGACGCGCTGACCGCCTTCGCCGGGGCGTACCGGGAGTACGCCCTGCGGCACCCGGGGCGGTACGCGGCCACGCAGATCCGTATCGATCCGTCCCTGGCGGCGGACACCCCCGAAATGCGCCGCACCGCCGAGATCACCTACGGCATGCTCCGCGGTTACGGCCTCGACGAACCGGACCTCACCGACGCCGTCCGTCTGCTGCGCAGCACCTTCCACGGGTACTGCCTGCTGGAGGCGGGCGGCGGCTTCGGTGCGCCGCGGGAGGTCCAGCGGTCGTGGGACAAGGCCGTCGACGCCCTGCACATGGCCCTGACCCACTGGCCCCGCGAGGCCCGCGGCGGGGGCGCTCAAGGGGACTGACGCGCCCGCCCGGGCGGGGGCGGTGCGCCACCGGGCCTCATTCGGGCCGCGCCCCTGTGCCGAGCGCCTGGACATCCTCGTACGTCGGGGTCCGGCCCTTCGGGGTCCGGCCCTCGCGGATCTCGGTGACCGTCTCCAGGGCCGCGCCGAGCGCCCGTCGGTACAGCAGCGATCCGAGGCTGATGCGGCTCACTCCGAGCTCGGCGAGCCGGGGGACGGTCGGGCCGGCCGGCGTGTAGAGAATGTTGAGCGGGACGTCGAGGTGATCGACGAGTCCGGCGATCGTGGCGGGATCGGTGAGGCCGGGAACGAACACGCCGTCAGCGCCCGCCTGTTGGTACGCGTCGAGCCGGGAGAGCGTCTCGCCGAATCTCCCCGCGCAGTCCCCTCCGGGGCCCGGCCAGTACATGTCCGTACGGGCGTTGATGAAGAGGCCCGGTGCCGCCGCCCTTGCGGCCGCGATCTTCGCCGTGTGCCGGACGGCCGGGCCGGAACCGTCCTCGAGGTTGATGCCGACCGCGCCCACGGCGGCCAGTTGGCGTGCGAACTCCCCCACCTCGTCCGGGTCTTCGCTGAATCCGTCCTCCGCGTCCACGGACAGGTGGAAGGGGCGTGAGCCGAGGAGGAGGGCGAGTCCGAGGGTCTCGTCACGGGTCGACGACGTCCCGTCGGGCAGACCGGCCGCGGCGGCCACGGCCAGACTGGTCGTCCCGATCGCGCGGAACCCCAGGCCCGCGAGTGCGAGCGCGGAGGCGTGGTCCCAGGCGTTGGGCAGCAGGAGCGGTGCGCCGGCCCGGTGGAGTGCGGTGAAAGAGGTCAGGGACACCCTGCCTCCCGCTGCCCGCGACGCTCCAGTCCGGCACCACCGCCACCTCGCACCCGGACGACCGCGCTCCCCCGCGCCGCACCGCCCGGCCGGGCTCCGGGCCGGGCTCCGGCGTCCGCCCCGACCCCCTGCCGACACTTGATCGACTTGCTCACCCTTGCCGTCATGCCCGCACGCTAGAGGCCCGTTCGTTCGGCGCCGGCCGAACCGTCGGCGTCGCGGCAGCGCCGGCCACCGTGAGGGCCTGGCGCCGCCCGTCCCGTAGGCGCTGCCGGAACCCGCTCAGCCGACCGCGTCCGTCCTCTCCGCCGCGCTGCGCTCCACGCAGAACTCGTTCCCCTCCGGGTCCGCGAGGACGGCCCAGCCCCTGCCGTCCGGCCTGCGCTGGTCGTCGACCAGTGTGGCGCCGAGGGCGAGCAGCCGCTCGACCTCCTCGTCGCGCGTGCGGTCCTGGGGCTGGATGTCGAGGTGAACGCGGTTCTTGACGCTCTTGGCCTCCGGGACGGTCACGAAGAGCAGTCCCGCTCCCTCGATCAGCGCTTCCGGGTCACCGGGCTTGTCGTCGTCATGGAGAGGTTCACCGAGGACCTCGGCCCAGAAGCTGCCGAGGGCGTAGGCGTCGAAGCTGTCGACCGTCACGTGACGAATGGCAGAAGTCATGCGCGGATTCTTCTGTACGCCTCCGGTCGCGGCAACGGAGATTCACCGGCGCGCACCCGGTCCGCCCGGAGAAACGGCACGGCAACCCTTTCCGTACCTGCGGCAACCACAGGCCATGACATCTGCACGACGCACGACGCGCCACCGCCGTGTCCGCGCGGCCCGCAAGCCCGCGATCGGCGCCCTCGCCGCCCTCGGGGTGCTCGCCGGCGCCTGGTACGCCACCGCCGGGGCGGCGGCCACCACCCCGAACCTCGCACCCACCAGCACGCCGGTCGCTCTCACCGCCAAGTTCCCGTATCTGTCGGCCGGTTACAACCACACGCGCGAGTGGACGCGGACGACGACCGCGGTCGCGCCGAACGGCGGGCTGCGCGTCGCCTGGCCCGCCGCGGACGGGGTGCATGTCACGCCGCTCACCGCCGCGGGGAAGCGCTCGGGCGCGGACACCGTCGTCAAGGGTGCGAAGGAGGTCGGTGGCCTGGTCGCGCACAACGACGGATTCGCGCTGCTGACCCGGGTCGGCGACACCAACAAGTGGAAGGAGACGGCGGCCGCGATCGTCCGTTACACCAACGGCAGGCAGACGTTCCGCACCAAGCTCACCGGCACCGCCTCGAACGACACCGCTCCGCTGCTGGACGGCCAGCTCACCTGGAACGGCACCAAGTACGGGGCGTATTTCGTCGTGCACGGCGCGGGTGGCTTCGCCGACGGGCACTACGGCGACAAGTTGACGTACCTGAGCGCCAAGGGGGCGAAGCTCGGGGGCGGGTGGAGCTGGGGGTGCAGCCACAACGAGGGCATCGCCCTGCACGCCGAGGCCTCGGGTGCCTTCACCTCCCTCTGCTTCGACGACTGGCGCTCGGGGCTGTTCGTCTCGACCGGAATCGGCGCCCCGGACACCGCGCCCGTCGTACAGCGCGAGCAGTGCTGGGCGGGGTACTGCGGCGGTACCTTCCCCGGCCGCACGGGGGACCTCGTGAAGTCCTCCACCGGACGCTACGCAACCGCCTTCGCCTCGCGCGGCGCCGCCTCCGCCAGGAAGAACCCGGAGGACTCCAGCGGCCGCGGCTGGACCGTGAAGCCCGGGACGGGCACCCACCAGGTCGCCGTGGCCTTCATGAAGAACCGCTCCTCCGGTCCCGGGAAGGCGGTGTACCTCACCGGCGCGGCGGGCACCGAGAACGTCAACGTCCACCTCGCCCCGTACGGCAAGGACCGGCTCCTGGTCTCCTGGGAGTCCCTGAAGAACGCCCAGTGCGCCGACGGCACGTGCACCGGCACCTTCACGGGCACCCACCTCCGCCTCATCGACTGGAACGGCACGTTCCGGAGCGCGGACAAGGTGGTGAGCACCCGGATCACCGGCGACATCGCGGTTCTCGAGGACGGCACCCTGACGTGGGCGTACGCACCGGTGACCCCGACGTACGCGAAGCCCCTCTCCGGTACGTCACCGACCACGACGACCCTGCGCATCGCCCGTCTCAAGCCCTGACCGGCCGTTGCGCCCGCCGTCCCCGTCCGCCCGGTACGGCCCCGGCCCCGGTCGGCGCGGCCCCCTCCCCGCGGTGCATGGCGGGGGGCGGTCCGTCCACGACACGGGCCGCCGACGTACGGCACCGGTGGCCCCGACGTGCGTCGCGGTCAGCCGTCCGTCCGGGCGGCGAGGCTCCTGACCTGTACGGACTCCTCCGTCATGGCGACGGACACACCGGGCCCGCCACGCCAGCGGACATGCAGTTCGTCCGGCCCCGCCGGCTGTACGGACACCGTCTCCGCAAGGGGTTCCGCGACCGGTTCCGGCTCCGCGGTGAGCCGGGCGAGCGCGACGAAGACGCCGGTGCCGTCGGTGGTGTGTCCCGTCAGCGAATGGTCCAGTCCGAGCACGGGGAGGAGCTCCGACCGCGTGCCCTCCCCGGCCGCCCACCCCGTCACCCGTACGGGGGTCCCGGGCTCCGCCCCCGTCACGCGATGGATCCGCACCTCCGTCGCCCCGCGGACGAGGACGACGCCGGTCACCCTCGCTCCGCCGCCCGCCGTGTGCCGCGACGCCGCCCAGCCGTCCCCCACCCCGAGCGGTTCGATACCCGTACGACTCGGGTCTCCCCCGACGACCACGCTGTTGTCGTACGACGGCGAGGGCGTCGTCCGGGTCGAGTACGCGAGCCGGGTGTAGTGGGGGTCGTAGCGGACGTCCTCGCTGCCGTGGTTGTGGAGGCGGACCAGGCCGTCCGAACGCGTGGACTGGAGGAGCCAGTTGGGGGCGGCGATCGACGTCGCCGCGTCCTCCCGTTCGGCCGGGCCGGGCTCCTCGTCGGCCGTCCACACCTCGTGGTCCGGCGGCAGGAGCAGGCCCAGGAAACCCTTGCTCGCCCAGTAGGGGGAGGCGGGCCCCGAGTAGCCCTGGAGGACGGAGGGGTCGGGGCCGTGCCAGCCGAGGGTGAGCAGGCCGTGCTCGTCGACGGCGCCCCGGTCCAGGAAGTACCGCAGCGCTCCCGAGGCCAGGCGGCGGGTCTCGCCGGGGCCCAGTGGGGTGTGGCCGGTGAGCGCGCCCAGCCACAGGGGGGCGGTGGTGGCGAAGCGGTAGGTGAGCGAGCGGCCCTGGTGCAGGGGGGCGCCGTCGCCTCCGAACAGGCGTGCGTAGTCGCCGAGATGGGCGCGCAGGCGGCCTCCGTAGAGCGCCAGCAGGTCCCGGTCCTCGGCCAGCCAGGCGTGCAGGACCGGGTACAGGTGCATGGCCCAGCCGTTGTAGTAGTCGAAGGCGCGGCCCGCGCCGTCGCTGTACCAGCCGTCGCCGACGTACCACTGCTCGATGCGCTCCAGACCGCGGTCGATCGCCTCGCGCGAGGCTTTCGGCGCGTGGCCGATCGACTCCAGGAATCCGCCCACCGTGACCGGGAACAACTCCCAGTTGCAGGGCCAGGGTTCCGCGGTCAGCGCGTCACCGAGCCAGGCCGCCGCGCGCTGGCGTACGGCGTCGTCGAGACGGTCCCACAGGAGCGGGCGGGTCAGCCGCAGCGCGAGGGCGATCGACGCGGCCTCGACGAGAGGCTGGCCGCGGTCCTCGATACGGGGCCAGACCCCCGAGACGCCGGCCGCCAGGCCGTCGGCGTACCGCCCCAGTGCCGTCTCGTCCCGGCGGAAGGCGGCGAGCAGGAGGGTGCGGGCGTACCCCTCCAGCCCGTCGGAGAGGTGGCCCGACCAGCTCTCGTGGGTCCCCGGAAGGTGGTAGAGGGCGCTGTCCTCGGTGGCGTACGGCTCGACCGCGGCCAGCAGGGCGTCGGCGGCCGTCTCCCAGTGGGCACGGGTGTAGCCGGTGCGGGGGCTGAGAACGCGGTCAAGCGGTGGCAGCCGCATCGGCGGTTCCTTCCTTCGCGGGAGGGTCGGGGCCGGGAGGCCCGAAACCCCGTAGGGGTCAAGACCTGGGGGCGTCCCGGTTCCGGTCGGGGCGCCCCCAGGGGCTCATCCCACCCGCACCGCGCCTCTCGGCACCAGATGCTGGGCGACGAGTTCGTCACGCACAAGCCCGGCGAAGACCGTGGCACCGTGCACGGAGGTGTGCGTGTTGTCGCGTTTCTCGTTGTAGAGGTACAACGCCTTGGAACCCTCCACACCCAGGGACTCCACCAGTGCCTTGGTCTTGGCGGTGAGGTCGATCAGCGGGACGCCCTGTGCGGCGGCGACCGAGCGGATCACCGCCGGATGGTCGACGCCAAGTCCGTTGACCAGCAGCGCTGTTCCGTTGTCGAGCGTGCCGTCGGCGTTGAACCAGCGGCGCACGATCGGGGTGACGAGAACCGGCTTCCCGCCCTTTGCCCGGACGCCCGCCACCAGTGTCTCCAGGTTCGCCCGGTACGTCACCTCGTCGGTCGTCTTGTCGTTGTGGGCGAGCTGGACCAGAACCAGGTCGCCGGGCCTGATCAGCGGCTGGACGGTGGCCCAGAGCAGCGGGTTCCCCAGGTAGGTGACCGTACTCTCGCCGGAATCCGCGTAGTTGGCGACCGAGACGCCCTTGCGCAAGTACTGCGGCAGCTCCTGGCCCCAGCCGGCGTACGGGTCGCCGGGCTGGTCGCAGACCGTGGAGTCGCCGACGAGGAAGACCTGGCGGGTGGCGGAGGTCCCCCCGCGTGAGCCGGTTCGCGCGGGGGAGAGGGCGGGGGTGACCCTGATGCCGGCGAGCGCGGGTGCCGATCCGCCGAACACCAGGTCCAGGCCCGCGGTCCCCTCGGCTCCCGTCGGTTCACCCTCGGGGGTGCGGACGTCGACGGTGAAGCTCCGGGCGGCGCGTCCGCCGGCCGGGACGGCGGTCTCGGGGAGGAGGGCGCGCCGGGTCTCGCCGGTGACGCCGGTGCTCGACGCGGTGTCGCCGCCGAGCAGGATCCTGACGTCGTAGGTGCCGGGCGGAACGTCGAAGTGGCATGCGGTCGCGGAGCAGTTGTCGATACCGAGGGGCGCGGGGCCGCCGTGCGCCTGGGCGGTGGCGGGCAGGGCCGCGAGGACGGCGGTCAGGGTCAGCGCCGCCGAAACGGCGATGGTGAAACGTCTCACTTCCGGCTCCTCCGTCACATCGGCAGTGCTGGCGGCTGGACCGTACCGCCTCCGGCAAGCGCTTTCTAGACCTTGAACCGATTTCACAAGATTGCCAACCTCCAGCAGGCGAAAGCCCTTTCGCGAAATCGATTCAACTGTCACTCTCTCCCACACCCGCACACCCCACACCTCCCGAAGGAGGCACCCCCATGTCCGGATCCGACAGCCACCCGGTCCGACGCCGCACCTTCGTGCTCACCGCCGCGGCCGCCGCCGGCTCGGCGGCCCTCGCCGGCCCGCTCGCCCCCACCGCGGCCGCCGCGGCCTTCGGCTACTCCGACGACGGCTCGAACTACGTCGTCGACACCGGTGCCAACCTGGTCTTCAAGGTCAGCAAGACCAACGGCGACCTGACCTCGCTGGTCTACCGGGGCACCGAATACCAGGGCTACGACGGCAAGAACTCGCACATCGAGTCCGGCCTCGGCAGCTCCACGGTGACGATTCTCCAGTCGGGTTCGACGATCCTGATCTCCGTCACCTACGGCACGCTCAAGCACTACTACGCGGCCCGCAGCGGCGAGAACAACATCTACCTGTGGACCAACAAGGCCGACGCCTCCGTCTCGGCGACCCGCTACATCGTCCGCGTCAAGGCGGGCCTGTTCCTCAACGACGAGCCCGACTCGTACACCTACGCGCCGACCACCATCGAGGCTTCCGACGTCTTCGCGAAGTCCGACGGCCAGACCCGCTCCAAGCACTACTCGAAGCTGCGCGTGGCCGATTACCACTACCTCGGCTGGACGACGGGCGGCGTCGGCCTGTGGATCGTGCGCAGCAACCACGAGAAGGCGTCGGGCGGTCCCTTCTACCGCTCCCTGCTGCGCCACCAGAGCGCGGACGGCGGTGGCCTGTACGAGATCCTCTACTACGGCCAGAACCAGACCGAGGAGCAGCGCTTCGGCCTCCAGGGCCCGTACGTCATCGCCTTCACCGACGGCGGCGCGCCCTCCTCGTCGCTGTTCCCGGGCACCCTGACCACGTCCTGGGCGGACTCGCTGGGCATCTCCGGGTACGTCGCCGCGGGCGGCCGCGGGCGGGTGGCGGGCGTGGGCATCACCGGGCGGAACACGGCGTACCCGTACACGGTCGGTCTCGCCAACTCGGCCGCTCAGTACTGGGGTTCGGCGCGCGCCTCGGACGGCTACTTCTCCGTCACCGGCATCCTGCCGGGGACGTACACCCTGACCGTCCACAAGGGCGAGCTGGCGGTCCACAGCACTTCGGTGACCGTGTCCGCCGGGGCGACGACCACGCTCAACTCGATCGCGATCCCCTCCTCCAACGACCCCTCCAACGCGAGCGCGATCTGGCGGATCAACGACTGGAACGGTACGCCGAACGGCTTCAAGAACGCCGACCTGATGACGTACGCGCACCCGTCGGACGTCCGGGCCGCCGCCTGGACCGGGAACGTGGTCATCGGCAGCGGTACGGAGACGTCCGCCTTCCCCTGCTACCTCTGGAAGGACGTCAACAGCGGTCTGCTCGTGTACTTCAGGCTGACGGCGGCCCAGGCCGCCGCCGCGCACACCCTGCGCATCGGTGTGACGACGGCGTACGCCAACGGACGACCGCAGGTCGTCGTCAACGACAGCTGGACGTCGGCGATCCCCTCCCCGCCCACCCAGCCGAGCACCCGGTCGCTGACCAACGGGTCGTACCGGGGGAACAACCACACCTTCACCTACAGCATCCCGGCGAGTGCGTGGCTCACGGACACCGGCCAGTACAACGTGCTGAAGATCGACGTGGTGAGCGGTTCGGGGACGACGTCCTTCCTCAGCGCGGGCACGTCGATCGACGCGATCGACCTGCTCGCCTGACGTCACGTCATGTACCGCGTGTCCACTGCTGGTTGGTTCCTCCGTTGCAGATGTAGGTGATGATCGCGGCGGAGTTGGCGGTGGACGCGCCGTTCACGTCCAGGCATTCGGCGCTCGCGCGGGACTTCACGTTCACATAGCTTCCGGTGGTGACGAGGGACCACTGCTGGGCGGTGGCCGTGGCGTCACAGTTCTCCTGGGTGACCGTGGCGGCGTTCTCCTGCACGCACAGGGAGCTGTTGCGGACGACAAGCTGGTAGTAGCCGCTGCCGACGGACTTGAACCAGTACTTCTGGTTGTTGCCGCCGTTGCAGTCGTACTGCTTGAG
Source organism: Streptomyces phaeofaciens (assembly GCF_014648915.1). GTDB lineage: Bacteria > Actinomycetota > Actinomycetes > Streptomycetales > Streptomycetaceae > Streptomyces > Streptomyces phaeofaciens. The sequence goes on from NZ_BMSA01000030.1 coordinate 94,357, forward strand.
CTGCGCGCCCTGCCACAGCGACTGGCTGGTCACGTCGGCGCACCTGGCGGAGTGCCGGGCGACGAGCGTGTTGTAGGTGGCGCCGGTGCCGGTCACCGTGCCCGCGGCCGTGTCGACGGTGACCTCCGGAGTCCAGGAAAGGGACAGGGAGGTAGAGGACGGGAAGGTCAGCGGCAGCCAGACGTAGCGCGAGTCGTTGACGGTCCCGGCGAAGGAGTTGCCCCAGCGGTCGCCCATGTAGAGGTACGACGTGCCCGACGTCCCCTGCACGGGAAGGACGTACGCGGTCTGGGAGCCGAAGGCCGTCGAGTCGCCGACGTTCGCCATCGCCGTCCAGGGGCCGGTCAGGCTGGTGGCGGTCGCGTACTGCTGCTGGTTGGGGTTCCAGCCGGTCGCGCCCGAGGTCAGCATGAAGTAGACGCCGTTGCGCTTGAAGAGTGCGGGCGCCTCGCGGTGACCGCCCGGCCACGGGTTGGCGACCAGGCTGTCGACGGCCGTGTAGTCGGCGGTGAGCCGGTAGATGTGCAGGTCGTAGTTCTCGTTGGCGGCGGAGACCATGTAACCGGTTCCGTCGGTGTCGACGAACGCCGTGATGTCGCGGGACATGTGCTGGCCCAGCGGGCGGAAGCTGCCCTGGTAGGTGTAGGCGCCGTCCACGGTGTCGGACACGGCGACGGCCGCACGGGCCTCGCCGTAGTCGGTCCCGTTCTCCTTGTGCATCCACATCACGAACATGCCGGTGGAGGCGTTGTAGATGACCTTGGGCCGTTCGATGTACGCCGTGCCCAGCTCGGCGGCGCTGGACTGGGTCAGGACGCGGTTCCTGAACTCCCAGGTCTTGAGGTCGGTGGAGCGATAGGCGTCCACGGAGCGGAAGGTGTTGTCCGCGTTGCGGTCCTCACCGAACCAGTAGTAGTAGCTGCCGACCTTGATGACACCGCCACCGTGCGCGTGCACGACGTTTCCCGAGGTGTCGGTGAACTGGACCCCGTTGGGGACCGTCTGGGCCGCCGCCCGGGCGGGGCCGGCGGTGGCGAGGGCGCCGAACAGCGCCAGGCAGAGGGCGAGCAGGGTGGCGTACGCGCGTCTCATCTCACGCACTCTCCTTCGTGGTGTCGGCGACGGGCGCGCGCCGAGGTCGGGGGTTCCGGGGGCTGGGGTGCACGCGGCTGCCTCTCGCGAGAACGGCGTTCGAGACTGCGAACGGCGGAGGGAATGACGAACGCCGAAAAGGTAAGGGCGTGTTACGAGCAGGTCAACGGGTCTGACGAGACTTGATAGAAAGCCTTTTCTGGAGGATCGCGGCCCACTGTGGAGGATCCGGGCCGGGCGGCGATTTTCTGTTATCGGCGGAGCCCGCGGCCGTCTCCCATACGTGCGCAGCCCTCTCCCCACCACAGCAGCGGCCGCCGGCGCCCTCGCAGCCGTCGCCGCCCTCCTGGTCACCGCTCCCCCGGCCGTGGCCGCCGGCGCCCGGGACATCACCGCCGACGTGCTCGCCGACCGGGACGTGACCCTCACGGGCGACGCGGTGGTCGCCGTGCCTTCCGGTACGACCACGTACACCGGCGTCTTCCGAGGCCGGGGAAGCCTCACCGTGCGCGGCGGCGGGACCCTGGTCCTCACCCGCGACAGCGACTTCACACTGCCGGCGGCACGGCAGCGCCAGGTGGTGCGCACCCGGGGCGGGAACCACCCGTACACGACGGTCGCCCAGCCCGACCCGCCCGCGATCACGGTCGAGCACGGGGCCACCCTCCAGTACGGCACCGGCGGCGCGACCGGTCTCCTCGGGCACTTCCCGTACGACACCCCCGGCTACGCGCTGAACCAGCTGAACATCCGCGTCGACGGCACGCTGCGGCTGTCACTGACCCGCACCTTCAACCTCGGCACGATCAGCGGCTCCGGGCTCGTCACACAGCCCCGCGGCATGTGGGGCACGCTCGACCTGGCCGGGACGCATCCCTTCTCGGGCGTCATCGACAACGGCACCGGGATGGCGGTGGGCCGGCCCGAGTACCCGGTGGCGCTGCCCCACGCGCGCGCCATCCTCAACCAGGGCTCGTGGATCATCGACACCCCGCCCGGCCGGACGGTCACCCTGCGCCAGAACTTCTACCAGCGGGAGTACGGCAGCGACGTCGACGTCCACACCCGGCCCGGCGGCAAGGTCGTCCTCACCGGCCAGTACAGCTACAGCGACCGGGGCGGCGACACCCACCCCTCGCTCAGCGACCCCGGTGTCAACTGGCGTCCGATCGCCCATCGGTCGAACAAGCGCGGCACCAACATCGAGGGTGCCGACGTCCGGTGGGGCGACGGCACCACCCACGCCGTCTTCATGCCGGGCACGAAGGACACCGTCTACATCAACCTGCACGAGCGCGGCGGACGGCGGTCGTCGCTCACGTTCGACTACGACGGCCCGGTGACGCTGGGCGCCCCCATCGGCGGCGGCACGTACCACGACACGCTGGCCGCGCCCGGCGGAGGGGACGTCGTCGTCGCCGGCACGAAGGGGAACGACGTCACCTTCGCGGCCGCCCAGTACTACGACGGTTCGACGACCGTGGAGCAGGGGGCGGTGCTGCGGCTGGGGTCGGGGGCCGCGGGCGGCGACGGCTCCCTGCTCACCGGGACCGCGCGGCGGCGGATCGTGAACGACGGGACCCTGGTCGTGCGGAACACGAGGACACCGGTCTCCCTGTCGCGGATCGGCGGGAGCGGCGCGTTCGTCCAGTCCGGCACGGCCACGACGACCCTCACCGGCTCCGCGGTCACGTACACCGGAACGACGACGGTCCACCGGGGCACCCTGGCGCTGCGCGACGGGGCCACCCTCAGCAACAGCCGCGCGCTGCGGCTCACTTCGTCCACGGCGCGGCTGGACTCCGGCGCGTCGGCACTCCGGGTGACGAGCACGCTCAGCGGCACGGGCACGGTGAAGGGGGCGGTGACGAACGAAGGCGTGGTCACGGGAGGCCTCACGGTCACCGGCGACTACACCCAGGACGACCAAGGCCAACTCGCCGCACGGGACACCCCGTTGAAGGTGGGCGGGAAGGTTCGGCTGAGCGGCGGACTGGATCTGTCGGCGTTCGGCACGAAGGCGGGGGGACAGCGGCCGGAGCGGACCGTCACCGTCCTCGACCACTCGGGGCGCGGCTCGGTCTCCGGCACCTTCGACGGAGTGCGCGAGGGGGCCGGGATACAGGTCGCCGACACCGTCTACCGGCTCAGCTACCGGGGCGGCGACGGCAACGACGTGGTCCTCACCGCCGACCCGACGCGTTCCGCACAGTCCCCCCGGGCCTCGCACCGATCCGGGGCGGTCGCCGCCGGCACGCGGAGCACGGGCAGCGGTGCGAGCGGCGGGATGGGCTGGTGGCCGTACGTGCTCGCCGCGGGCCTGCTCGCGGGGCTCGGCATGCCGATGAGCCTGCGCCGCCGGGCCGCACCCGGACGAGGCGGCGGCCGCCACGCCGCGCGGTGAGGCCCGACGTCGACGCCGGGCCCCCGGCCCACGCCGTGCGGAGACCCGCGAGCCCACACCGTGCGGACACCCGCGAGCCCACACCGTGCGGACACCCGCGAGCCCACACCGTGCGGACACCCGTCGGCCCGCGCACGATCCGTCCCACATCACGGGCACTCCGCTCACGGAGTGGACGATCACGGCGGTCCGGCCCGGGGTCGACTAGCGTCGTGACATGACCAGCGACACCCCTGCTCCCCTCGCGGAGATGTCCCTCGCGGCGGCCCTCGCCACCGAAACCGTCGTCCTCGACGGCGGTATGTCCAATCAGCTCGAGTCCGTCGGCCACGATCTGAGCGACGAGCTGTGGTCGGCACGGCTGCTCGCCGAGCGGCCCGAGGCGATCACCGAGGCGCATCTCGCCTACTTCGAGGCGGGCGCGAACGTGGCGATCACCTCCAGCTACCAGGCCACCTTCGAGGGCTTCGCGAAGCGTGGCATCGAACGCGAGGAGGCCGCCCGGCTGCTCGCGCTGAGCGTGGGGCTGGCCCGGGACGCGGCACGGCAGGCCCGGGACAAAGGGGTCGCGCATCCCCTCTGGGTCGCCGCCTCGGTGGGGCCGTACGGGGCGATGCTGGCGGACGGCTCCGAGTACCGGGGACGGTACGGGCTGAGCGTCGATGAACTGGAGCGCTTCCACCGGCCCCGCCTGGAGGTGCTGGCCGCCGCCGCGCCCGATGTCCTGGCCCTGGAAACGGTTCCCGACGCCGACGAGGCCGAGGCGCTGCTGCGTGCGGTGCGCGGACTCGGAGTACCGGCCTGGCTGTCGTACTCCGTCGAGGGTGACCGGACGAGGGCCGGTCAGCCGCTGGACGAGGCGTTCGCCCTGGCCGCCGACGCGGACGAGGTGATCGCGGTCGGCGTGAACTGCTGCGCCCCCGAGGACGTGGCCGCGGCCGCGGCGACCGCGGTACGGGTCACGGGCAAGCCGGTCGTCGTCTACCCGAACAGCGGCGAGGCCTGGGACGCCGAGGCCCGCGCGTGGAACGGCCGGTCCACCTTCTCCCCCGACGAGGTTCTGGGCTGGCGGGAGTCGGGGGCCCGCCTGATCGGCGGCTGCTGCCGGGTGGGACCGGAAGCGGTCGCCTCGATCGCACGGACGCTCGGGGCGGCGTAGCCGACCACCGGGCACGGCGGGGCGAACGGTCCGGATCGCGCCGGTGCCGTCCGAAGCGGTTTCCCGGTGTCGCCCGGAGTCCCCTTGGGGGAGGGCGTGCCGGGCGTCACCCACCTGCCCGGACAGCACACCCAGGCGCCCGTCGGCAGGGGCCGCCCGGTCGTGACGCCCGGTGGCCGGCCCCGGGCGGTGCCGCGGGGCTCACTGCCGTCCGGCGCCCCCGGCCCGTCGCAGACGGCGCACGGCCGACCTGAGTTCCGTACCGCGCGGAGCCCGCCCACCGGTCACCGTGTCCGACGGCAGCGCGGCGGTGTGCGGGGGCTGCTCGGTGTCGGCGGCGAGCGCCCACAGGGCCATCGCGGCATCGCGCGGGCCGTACGCCGTATACGGCTCCCGCACGGCACGCCCGCCGTCGGCGCTCTCGTCTTTTGCACCGTCGCCGCCCGGGTGCGCGGTGCTGTCGGGGCCGCCGAAGATCCGCACCGGGTGGGTGGCGTCCCAGGGTTCCCAGCCCGGGTCGCCCGTCCGTGCGAACCGCACCCACGCCCCGTGCATCGCGTCGGCCAGGTCCCGCGGAGCGCCCTCGCCGGCGAGCTTCTCGGACTCGGGCGAGTCACCGGTGCCGAAGACGAAACCGAGTTCCAGGGCGTGGCAGGCGCCGAGGCCCGGTCGGAGCGAGGGCCAGGCGAACTCGTACACGTACGACGTCCCGGGGCGCGCGTCGGCCAGCCGGTGCAGGGGTCTGCGCAGCAGATGGTCGGTGACCATCTGGCCGACGGTCTCGGCGGTGCCGGCCTCGGGGTGCAGGTCTCGGTAGCCGCGGGGCACCTCGTGACCGCAGCGGCAGCGGGCCATGGCGCCGGCGAGGGCGACGGGGCCGAGCCGGTCGACGCGTTCCAGAAGACCGCCGGGGACGAGCCAGAGCCGGTACTCGTCGCGGGTCCAGCCGAGGAGGAGCTCGGTGCCGAGGGCGGCGTCCCCGTCGATCAGGGCTTCGAGCGGGTCGCGCGGGACGAGGTCGCCGTCGACGACCAGGCCGAAGGCGGGCCCGCCCAGCACCGGGCTGCTGAGCCTGCCGACGTCGGACTGAGTGCGCAGCAGCAGGTCGCGGTCGACGGCGGCGAAGGCCTCGGCGGTGGCGGGGATCTTCAGCCGGGTCGCCATGCGCCGCACCATGCGCCGCACCTTGTCCCGTTCGAAGGCCTCCGGAGGCCCGCTCTGCAGGACGGCCCGCCGGAACAGGCCCTGGGCCCGCGGGGCGGCAATGAGCGCGCCGACGCTGATCGCCCCCGCGGACTGCCCCGCCAGGGTGACCCGGCCGGGGTCGCCGCCGAAGGCCCCGATGGACCGGTGGACCCACTCCAGCGCGGCGAGCTGGTCGCGCAGGCCGGGGTTGGCGGGCGCGTCCGGGAACAGCCCGTAGCCCTCCACCCCCAGCCGGTAGTTGATCGATACGAAGACGATTCCGTCGCGTGCGAAATGACGCCCGTCGTACACCGGAGTGGCCGAGGAACCCCTGGTCAGGGCCCCGCCGTGCAGCCACACCACGACGGGCAGCCGGGCACCGGGACCGGGCTCGGGCGTCCAGACGTTCAGATTGAGACAGTCGTCGCCCGGCACGACCGGGTCGGACAGGTACTGGGCGAAGGCCTCGGAGTACGGCGGTTTCGGCGGCGTCGGCCCGAAGCCCCCCGCGTCCCGGACGCCGTCCCAGGGCTCGGGCGGGACGGGTGGCCTGAACCGGCGGGGCCCGAACGGGGGTGCCCCGTAGGGGATGCCCCGGAACACCGCGACGCCGTGCTCGTACCGCCCCCGTACGGAGCCGTAGGGCGTGCCGACCACAGGATCCGCCCGGGTCTCGGTCACGGGGTCCGTCCGGTCTGCCGTCATCTGCTCACCAGCCCTTCGCCGCGCTCTTGCACCGGTACCACCAGAGCACCACAACGGCGCCCGGTATTCCGGTGCACGGGCCTGTGACAGGGCTGTTCGGTGGACATCGGGGCGGTCGGCCCTCGGGAAGCGGCGGCTGTGCCGTCGCGGCGCCCGCGCCCGGGGCGAGGGCCGCGGTTCGCCCCCCGGCGATCTTCCGGCGGCCTGTCCGGGCGATTGACCGCGTCTTCAGCCGGACCTACGGTAGAAGGCGCTTTCGGAAAACGTTTCCCACGCGTGTTTCAGGAGTGCCATGCCCAGTGCCCAGCCGCCCAGGGCCGTGTTCGCCATGGATCCGGTGCACCTGCCCCTGCTGTTCCCTCCAGCGCTGGTGGCACGGCTGCGGCGGGCGGCCGAGATCGACCCCGCGCTCGTCGTCCAGGACTTCACCCACGCCGCCGCGACACCGGCCCTGGCCGACGCCGACATCCTGATCACCGGCTGGGGCTGCCCCCGTCTGGACGCGAGCACCCTGGCCGCCGCGCCCCGGCTGCGCACCGTCCTGCACGCCGCGGGCTCCGTCCGCTCACTGATCGGCGAGGCGCTCTGGGCCCGGGGAGTGACCGTGTCCAGCGCGGCCACCGCGAACGCCGTCCCGGTCGCCGAGTACACCCTCGCCGTGATCCTCCTCGCCGGCAAGGACACCCTCACCCACCGCGACCGCTACCGCCGCACCCACACCCCGCCCACCCCCGGCGAGACCGCCACCACCGGCAACCACGGCCGCCGTGTCGGAGTCGTCGGCGCCTCCCGTATCGGCCGGCGCCTGCTGCACCTCCTGCGTCCGCACGACGTCGAGGTCCTCCTCCACGACCCCTACCTCGACCCCTCCGAAGCCACCGAACTCGGCGCGCGGCTCGTCCCCTTGGAAGACCTGCTGCGCCACAGCGACATCGTCACCCTGCACGCGCCCGACCTCCCCGAGACCCGTCACCTGCTGGACCGCGCCCGGCTCGCGCTCATCCGCGACGGCGGCGTGCTGATCAACACCTCGCGCGGCGCCCTCGTCGACCACACCGCGCTCACCGACGAACTCGTCTCCGGCCGGCTCCACGCCGTCCTGGACGTCACCGAACCCGAGCCGCTCCCCGCCGACTCCCCCCTCTACCGCCTCCCCAACGTCTTCCTCACCCCCCACATCGCCGGCTCCCTCGGCAACGAACTCCAGCGCATGGGCGGCATCGTCGCCGACGAACTCGAACGCGTCGCGCAGGGTCTCGGCCTCGCCCACGAGGTGCGACGCGCGGATCTCGCGCGGGTCGCGTGAATCCTGGCTGCTCCCTCTTCATGGGTGTAAACGTTTTCCGCACGCACACGGCCAGGCCCACGCCCACGGCGGCCGACACCCGGTGACGAAGCCCCCCGGCCCGCCTCCCCCGAGGTCCCGCTCCTGGGCCGGCCGCGCGGTCAGTACGCCCTTCACGACGGACGTCCACGACTTCCGGCCGACCTGTACGCCCTCCACCGGTCCGCGCGGCGCGCTCGGCGCGGACGGAAATGCCCTTCCGCTCAAGATCCGGCGCTTCCCGGTGTCTTCACGTCACGCCGAGGTCCACCTAGGATAGCAAGCGCTTTCTGCGAGTCGTTCTGCTGCGCGAGCGGTTTCGAAAGGGCGCCGGTCGAGCTTTCGCCGGGGCCCTCGGGCGGGCCGGAGAGGTGGTTCCCGATGGTGCGCACGGCGGGTGCGGGCATGACGGCCGGACCGACGCTGGCGGTCGTGGCCCGCGAGGCGGGGGTGTCCGTGCCGACCGCGTCCAAGGTGGTCAACGGGCGGGAGGACGTCGCCCCCGAGACCCGGCGCCGGGTCACGGAGGCGCTGGACCGGCTCGGTTACGTCCGCAGACCGCGTTTCGACGCGACGAAGCCGCCCCGGCTGGTCGACCTGGTGGTGCACTCGCTGGAGAGCTCCTGGTCGGGCGCGGTGCTGCACGGGGTGGAGGAGGCGGCGCACGACGCGGGGCTGGACGTGGTGGTCTCGGCCGCCCTGTCCCGCACCCGGGCCGGACGCCCGCAGCGCGGCTGGCTGGACAAGATGACGGTACGGGGATCGGCCGGAGTGCTGTTCAACCTCGCCGAGTTGACGGACTCCCAGTTCGCGTTCCTGGAGCAGCACCGCATTCCGTTCGTGATGATCGACCCCGTGATCGAGCCGCCCTCCGGGGTGGTGTCGGTGGGAGCCGCGAACTGGCAGGGCGGGGTGACCGCGACCGGGCATCTGCTGGCGCTCGGCCACGAACGCGTCGCCGTGATCGCCGGACCGCGCCGCAAGCTGTGCAGCAGCGCCCGCGTGGCCGGTTACCGTTCGGCGCTGGCCTCGGCCGGCCTCCTGCCCCGGGCCGAGTACGTCCGCAACGGCGGCTTCGACGAGGCGACCGCTCACCGCCGGATGCGCGAGCTGCTCGCCCTGCCCGAGCCGCCCACGGCCGTGTTCGTCTGCTCCGACCGCATGGCCCTCGGCGTGTACCAGGCCGTACGGGAACAGGGACTGAGGATTCCGTACGACGTCAGCGTGGTCGGCTTCGACGATCTGCCCGAGTCCCGCTGGGCCGCCCCCGCCCTCACCACCGTCCGTCAGCCGCTGGCCGAGATGGCGGCGACGGCGCTGCGGCTGCTGGTGCGGATGATGGACGGGGAACGCCCGGAAGGAACCCGGACGGAGTTGTCGACCCGGCTGGTGGAACGGTCGAGCACGGCACCGCCCCCGTTGTCCGGGCCCTGACGCCGAATACGCGCCGGCCCCTCCCCCGCACACGGAGACGACCCCGGATCTCAGGCGGCCGCCTCGGCCGTCGCCCAGGTGAGCCCGCCGCGCAGATGGGCCAGGAAACGGGGGTCGCGGTAGGCCTGGGCCGCGTGCCCGAGAGCGGTGTAGAAGACGCGTCCCGCGCCCTGTTCCCGGCACCATGCCAGCGGGTGGTCGTCCCCCATGCCGCCGCCCTCGTAGGACGACTCGTCGGCGCTGAGCAGGACCCGTACCCGTCCGCGCGGGCCGGCGCGGAAGTCGTACCACTCGTCGGTGAAGTCCCAGACGGCGGGCAGGTGCCCGGTGGCGGGGTGATCGGGATCCTCGATCAGCACCTTGCCCGGCTGGTACGCGGGGTGACGGTCGAAGCGGGCGCCGAGGAGTTCGCCGTAGTACGGCCAGTCGTACTCGGTGCAGGCCGCCGCGTGGACGCCGACGAAGCCGCCTCCCGAGCCGACGTACCCGGCGAGCCGTCGCCGTCCGGCCGGGGTCAGCACCTCGCCGCTGGTGGAGAGGAAGACCACGGCCGCGTACCGGTCCAGCGGTTCCTCCAGGGCCGCCGGGTCCTCGGTGTGATCGACGGTGAACTCCTCCAGCGCGCGGACGGCGGCCACGGCGTCGGGGATGGAGTCGTGCCGGTAGGCGGTGGTGCGGGTGTACACCAGCAGGCGGGCGGTCATGGCGCCGAGCCTATGACCGGGACGAGGGTGCGTCCCAGGGAGATCGTCGGGGCGAATGTTTCGGGCACCCTTCTGCTCAGCCACCCGCGTCCACGTCGTTGTCGGGCGCCCCGTCACCCACCGGCGGCAGGTCGCCGCGCTCCACCGGTCCGCCGCCCGCGGGAGCCGGGGGCAGCAGGGCGTCCAACTCGTCCGCGGACGGACGATGCAGCTGCCGGGCCGCCGCCCGCAGGACGTCCCGGGGCAGGCCCTTACCGCTCAGCCGGATGACGAACCCCTCCTTCGGCACCGCGTACTCCCGCCGTTCCCCGGTGCTGCGATACCAGGAGTCGCCGTCGCGGACGCAGGTGGTGGACGCACCGGAGGAGTCCCCGACCGGCTGGTCCGGGCAGCTGTCGGCGGTCATCGTGCCGCGGTCGACGGTGAGTTGAAGCTGCCTGCCCTCCTTCTGGGAGACATAGACGGCGGAGAAGCCGTCATCCCCGTACACGCCGACGGACTGCCGGGCCAGGCTGTAGCCGGGTGCCTCGGTCGCGTACACGAGTTCCGGGGCGATCCCCAACGCGCGGGCGCGGGAGCCCAGTTCGGCGGGGTCCGCGCCCGCCTTCTCCGTCCCGCAGGCGACGACGAGCGCGGGGAGGAACAGCATCGCCGGGAGGGCGCGCGGCATACGGATCATGCCTGCCATCCTGACGCACAGGTGTCCCGGGGACCCGGTGATTCCGGCGGCGGGCGCGTAGGCTCGGGCGGGATGAACACCATTCCCGCACGCCTCGACCACATCGTTCTCGCAACCCCCGACCTGGCGGCGACGGTCACCGAGTTCACCAGGCGCACGGGAGTGGCCCCCGCGCCGGGCGGGGTGCACATCGGGCTCGGCACCCGCAATCACCTGGTCGGACTGGGCGGCTGCGCCTATCTGGAGATCCTCGGTCCGGACCCGGAGCAGCCGACGCCGACCGGGCCGCGCCCCTTCGGCGTGGACGACCTCGACGCGGCCCGCACCATCACCTGGGCGATCAGCCCGCCCGACATCGACGCGACGGTCGCCGCCGTCCGCGCGCACGGCTACGACCCCGGCGACGTACGGGAGATGAGCCGGCGACGCCCCGACGGCACGTTGCTGGAGTGGCGGCTGACCGACGGCGGCGACCCGCACCCGTCGGGTCTGGTGCCCTTCCTGATCGCCTGGGGTGCCACGCCCCACCCGTCCGCGTCGGGCCTGCCGGTCACACCGCTGCTGGAGCTGACCGCCACCGCTCCCGACCCCGAGGAGATCCGCCCCGTGCTGACCGCCCTCGGCACCGATCTGGTTCTCGGCACGGGCCCGGCGGGCTTCTCCTTCACCGTCGACACACCGAACGGGCCGGTCACCTTCGACTGACGGACACCGATCCGCTCACCCGGCCGCCCGGGTTCCCGGCAGCGGCAGCCTGTCCGTTTCCTTCAAGACCGCTCACCCGCCCGTTTCCTATCGTGGCCGCATGAGCACACGTTTCGATGCCATCGGGCTGGTCGTCTCCGACATGGCCGCCTCCGTCGTCTTCTACCGCCGGCTCGGCTTCGCGTTCCCCGAGGGCGCCGAGCGGGAACCGCACGCCGAGGCCGATCTGCCCGGCGGACTGCGGCTCCTGCTGGACACCGAGGAGACCGTCCGCTCCTTCCATCCGGGGTGGCGGCCACCGTCCGGGGGCGGCCGGCACTCGCTCGCGCTGCGCTGTGACGGGCCGGCCGAGGTCGACGCGGTGTACGAGGATCTCGTCGGCGCCGGTCATCACGGCGAGCTGAAGCCGTGGGACGCCTTCTGGGGCCAGCGGTACGCCGTCGTGCACGATCCGGACGGCAACGGCGTCGACCTGTTCGCGCCGCTGGGGGGCGAGACACCCTAGGGCCGCAGTAGGCCGCGGAGCGTGAAGCCCGTGAACTCCCTGACATCGCGCGCGAGATGAGCCTGGTCGGCGTATCCGGTGCGGGCTGCCGTGTCCGCGTACGCAACGCCCTCGCGGGCCAGGGCGAGGGCCCGCTGGAGGCGGAGGATCCGGGCCAGCGTCTTGGGGCCGTAGCCGAACACGCCGAGTGAGCGGCGATGCAACTGGCGGGCGCCGAAGCCCAGTTCGTCGGCGACGGCGGCGACCGGCCGGCCCGCGGCGAGGGCGGCGACGAGTCGGCGCAGCTCGGGTTCGGGCGGGGCCGCCCGCTCCAGCGCGAGTTCCTCCAGCGCCGCCGCGGGCCGGGGCGCTGCGGCGATCCGGGCGTTCAGGCGCCGTACCTCCGCCGGGGACCACAGGTCGGCCAACTCCACGCGCCGGTCCCGCAGTTCGTGTGCGGGCACGCCGAGGAGCGAGGGCGCGGTGCCGGGGAAGAAGCGGATGCCGGTCCAGGCGAGGGACGGCCCGTCGGGGACGTACGCGCGCGTGTCCGGACCGGCGACGAGCAGGCTGCCGCCGTCCCACAGCAGGTCCATGCAGCCGTCGGGCAGTACGGGACGCGCGCCGGGCACCGGCGGCAGGGTGTTCGTCCAGACCACCGCGCCGGCCAGCCGGGAGGGCCGCTCCTGGTACACGTACGCCAGGCTACGCCGCACCCCGCCCGCGGGCGCCGTCGCACCGGCCGTCCTGCCCGAGGGCCCCACCCCTACCCGACCCCGACCCCCATCCCGGATCCGACGCCCACCCGGTACTCCTGCGGGCTCACCCCGTAGACCCGCTTGAACGCGCTGGACAGCGCGAAAGCGCTTCCGTAGCCGACCTGCCGGGCGATCGCGCCGATGGTGTCCTCGGTGGTGCGCAGGTGGTCGGCGGCGAGGGCGAGCCGCCAGCCGGTCAGGTGGGTCATCGGGGGCTCGCCCACGAGGTCGGTGAAGCGGCGGGCCAGGGCGGCCCGGGAGACGCCCGCCTTCGTGGCGAGGGAGGCGACGGTCCAGGGGTGGGCCGGGTCGTCCTGGACGAGCCGCAGGACGCGGCCCACGACCGGGTCGGCCAGCGCCCGGTACCAGGCCGGGGCCGCCGCCTCGGGGCGGGAGAACCAGGCCCGCAGGGCGGCGATGACCAGCAGGTCCAGCAGCCGGTCCAGGACGACTTCCTGACCGGGCTCGTCGCGCGCGATCTCCTCCATGAGGATCGGGGTGAGCGGGCACGGCCATTCCTCGGCGCCGAGGGACAGCAGGGGCGGCAGGGCGTCCAGCAGCCGGCCGCTGATCTCGCCCTGCATCAGATAGGTGCCGATCAGGACGACCGTGGAGCCGTCGAGCCGGTCGCCCCAGGCGCGGACGCCGAGGTCCATGGAGCCGTTCAGCAGGCGTCCGTCGGGGTACGCGCACTGCCCGCCCGGCAGGATCAGCGCCTGCGGCGGCGTACCCGGAGCATCCGCACAGGTGTACGAGTCGGGTCCGCGCGCGATGGCGAGGTCGCCCGCGGCGAGCCGGATCCGTTCCCCGTCGTCGGGTACGACCCACCCCTCGCCGCGCACCATGAGCATCACCGTCAGCGGCGCCCGGTCCTCGACCCGTACGCTCCACGGCGGGTCGAAACACGCCCGGATCATGAGGGCGCCACGCGCGCGTGGCCCCTCGAGAAGGCCGGCAAGGGGGTCTCCCCGCATGAGCCTGTTCGAAAGTGGGGGCGCGTCCATGCGGTCAGCGTAGACGCGCGCTTATGGGAATGAGCCGTTCAGCGATGGGAACGTGCGGGGGCGCGGCAGTTCACTGGGGGCATGACGACGAACACGGACATGACGGTGGTGGTGACCGGCGCGACCGGTCGTACGGGCAGCCGGGTGGCGCAGGCCGCCGAGGCGGCGGGTCTGACGGTGCGGGCGGCCTCGCGGGCGCAGGGGTTCGACTGGCGGGACCGCTCGACGTGGGCGGGGACCCTGCGCGGCGCGGACGCGGCGTATCTGGTGTTCCCGACGGACGTCGGCTCCCCGGAGGCGACCCGGGCGGTCGGGGAGTTCGCCGAGGAGGCGGTGTCGCTCGGCGTACGGCGGCTGGTGCTGCTGTCGGCGCGGGGTGAGGAGCGGGCGCGGCCGACGGAGGAGGCGCTGCGAGTGCCGGGCGCGGAGTGGACGGTCGTCCGGGCGGCGTGGTTCGCGCAGAACTTCAGCGAGGGGCCGCTGGTGGAGGAGCTGCGACTGGGCGGTGAGCTGGTGTTCCCGGGCGGGGAGGTGCGGGAGCCGTTCGTGGACCTGCGGGACGTCGCCGATGTGGTGGTGGCGGCGCTGACGGCGGGCGAGCGGTACGTGGGGCGGGTGCTGGAGGTGTCGGGGCCGCGGTTGCTGACGTTCCGGGAAGCGGTCGCGGACATCGGCCGGGCGGCGGGACGGGAGCTGACGTACACCCCGGTGCCCGCGCGGCGGTACGGGGAGCGGCTGGCCGGGTTCGGGGTGCCGCCGGAGGAGGTGGACTTCCTGGTGGAGCTGTTCGAGTCGCTGCTCGACGGGCGCAACGCGCACCTCTCGGACGGGGTGCGGAAGGTGCTGGACCGTGAGCCGCGGGACTTCGCGGAGTTCGTACGAGAGGCGGCGGGCGCCGGGGTCTGGAAGGCCTGAGCCCCTGCCCGGCGGCGGCGGGCTCCGCGGGTCACTTCCCGCTGGAGGGCTCGTCGTCGTCGCCCGCGCCGTTCGCCTTGGGGGTGCTCTTGGCGTGGGTGCGCAGCCGGCCGGTGACGTCGTCCGGCGGGAGGAAACGGGACCAGCGTTCCGGGAACTCGGAGGGCATGTCCGGGTCGTCGGGGTCGTCGTCCTCGTGGGAACGGGCCGCGGTCACGCGGGCGACGTACTCGGCGGCCACCTCCTCGCGCAGCCGCTCGTTGGCGGCGCGGGCGGCGGCCGTGGCGGCGGCCGGCCAGACACGGTCGATGGCGGCGTTGACGGCGGCCCCGACCAGCACCGCGAAGGCGGACACACCGATCCACAGCAGTACGGCGACGGCGGCGGCGAGGGAGCCGTAGATCGTGGCGCCCTCGATGGTGTTGGTGAGATAGATGCGCAGCAGGAAGCTGCCGAGGACCCACATGGCGAGGGCGACGAGGGCGCCGGGCACGTCCTCGATCCACGGGGAGCGCACGGGCACGGACACGTGGTAGAGCGTGGTCAGGAAGGCGACCGACAGGACGATCACGACCGGCCAGTAGAGGACCTGGACCAGGGTCGTCGACCAGGGCACGATCCGCACCACGGCGTCCGGCCCCGCCACCATCAGGGGCAGCGCGACCGAGCCGATCAGCAGGGCGGCGACGAACAGCAGGAACGCCACCAGCCGGGTCTTGACGATGCCGCGCACGCCGTCGAGGCCGTACATCACGGTGATGGTGTCGATGAAGACGTTCACGGCACGCGATCCCGACCACAGGGCGAACAGGAAGCCGATGGAGATGACGTCGGGCCGGCCGCCCTTCATCACGTCGTCCAGGATCGGCTGCGCGATGTCCGTGACGCCCTTGTCGGACAGGACGGTGCGGGAGGCTTCGAGGAGGTTGCTCTCCAGGCTGCTGATGGAGTCGGTGCCGGTCCAGTCGTCGACGTAGCCGAGCAGACCGATGAGGCTGAGCAGCAGCGGCGGCACGGAGAGCAGCGTGAAGAAGGCGGCTTCGGCGGCGAGGCCGAGGATGCGGTACTCGATGCAGGAGTTGACGGTGTCCTTCAACAGCAGCCAGGCGGTCCTGCGCTTGGAAACGTTCCGGTAGAGGGCACGCGCCCGGTGGAGACGCCCTGAGGGGCTCTCGGGTTGCTCGGGTGACTGACTTGCTGGCTGCACGCCCTAAAGGTATCCGCCGTTCGGGTCTCCACTCACCTCCGGCGAGGCGGCGTCGCCGGGTCGGGGAGCGACGCGCGGGCTCCGCGTGGCCATGACCGCCGTACCCGAGGGTAGGTTCGCCGTATGGCAGGCAGTACGCACACCGTGACCAACCAGCCCCCTCCGCTGACCGGGCACGACGTCTACGGCACCGACCGGGCCCTGGTGGCCGCGGTGGAGCGCCACGTGGGCCCGGAGCTCCGCGACGAGGCGCACGGGGACCTGTCGGCGCTGGGCCGGTCCGCGGGGTCGGCGCAGCTCCAGGAGTGGGCGGCGCAGGCGAACGAGTTCCCGCCGCGGTTGCGCACGCACGACCGGTACGGGAACCGGATCGACGAGGTCGACTTCCATCCGGCGTGGCACCGGCTGCTCGGCAAGGGGGTCGGGGCCGGGCTGACGGCGGCCTGGACGCGGCCGGCCGGGCATGTGCGCCGGGCGGCGGGTTTCCTGGTGTGGACGCAGGTCGAGGCGGGCAACGGCTGTCCGCTGTCGATGACCCACGCGGCGGTACCGGCGCTGCGGGCCGACCCTGAGCTGGCCGCCGTGTGGGAGCCCCGGCTGACGTCGACGGTCTACGACCGTGAGCTGCGGCCCGCCCGGCTGAAGGCGGGGGCGCTGCTCGGGATGGGGATGACGGAGAAGCAGGGCGGGAGTGACGTACGGGCCGCCACGACGGTCGCGACGCCGCTCGCCGAGGACGGGACGTACACGCTGAGCGGGCACAAGTGGTTCTGCTCGGCGCCGATGTCGGACGGTTTCCTGGTCCTCGCCCGGACGCGGCCCGCCGGGGAGGACGGCGATCTGACGTGTTTCCTGGTGCCGCGGGTCCTGGAGGACGGCGGCCGCAACCCGTTTCTGCTGCAACGGCTGAAGGACAAGCTGGGCAACCGGTCGAACGCCTCGGGCGAGGTGGAGTTCGACGGGACGTGGGCGCGCCGGGTCGGTGAGGAGGGGCGCGGGGTGCGCACCATCATCGGCATGGTGGCGGCGACCCGGCTGGACTGTGTGCTGGGGTCGGCGGGACTGATGCGGCAGGCGGTCGCGCAGGCGATCCACCACTGCACACACCGTGCGGCGTTCGGCGGGAAACTCGTCGACAAACCGTTGATGCGCAATGTGCTGGCCGATCTCGCGGTGGAGTCGGAGGCGGCCACGACGCTCGCGCTGCGGCTCGCGGCGGCCTACGACGACGGAGGCGAGCGGGAGCGGGCACTGCTGCGGATCGCCGTGCCGGCCGCGAAGTACTGGGTGACCAAGCGCTGTACGCCGGTGGTGGTGGAGGCGGCGGAGTGCCTCGGCGGGAACGGTTACGTCGAGGAGTCCGGGATGCCCCGGCTGATCCGCGAGTCGCCGCTGAACTCGATCTGGGAGGGGGCGGGCAACGTCCAGGCGCTGGATGTGGTGCGGGCGTTGCAGCGGGAACCGGCCGCGTTGAACGCGTATCTCCAGGAGGTGGGAGCGGCGCGTGGTGCCGATCACCGGCTGGACGCGGCGATCAAGGGACTGCTGACGGAGCTGGCCGATCTCAGTGGGGTGGAGGCCCGGGCCCGCCGGCTGGCGGAGCGGTTCGCGCTGGTGCTCCAGGGGGCGCTGCTGGTGCGGTTCGCCCCGCCGGAGATCGCCGACGCGTTCTGCGCCTCACGGCTGGGCGGGGACGGGGGCGCGGCCTTCGGAGCACTGTCGCCGGGTCCTGACCTCGCGACGATCGTCGAGCGCGCCGCGCCCTCGTCCTGACACCGAAACTCTCGGCAACCGTTTTCACGCACGTCCGGGCGGCCCGGTCACGCACAGGCCTTTGGGGAACCCCACGAAACACTGTTCCCGTGCGAGCGTGGGCGCCCGCGCGGGCCCGCCCCGTCCCACACGGCGCCGCCCCGGGCTCCCGGGCCACCCCGCCTCACCCCAGGAAAGGCAGGTCGCGGGGGTGGTGCTGCGCCGACACGGCACCACCCCCGCAGCGTTGGCCCTGCGAGGCCAGCATCGCCGCTCGGGACGGCGTGGCTCAAGTTTCGGACACGGTGTGGATGTTCACCAGGGTTGCAGGGGGTTGCAACTTCCCGGGGGTTGTGACCGGAGTGGGCCCCTCCGTCCCGGGCGAACGGCAAGATGGGGGCTTCCAGCAAGACCGGAAACAGTCGGCGCAGGAACTTGACATCCGGTCGTCCCGCCAGTGCGCTCCCCGGGAGGCTCCTGTGGCCCACTCGCCGATGAACGTGCCGCAGCTCGCGGTCGTCGACGCCGCGCGGGCGGCGCGGGTGCTCAGTGAGGTCCGCGACGCGAAACTGGCCGGCCAGCGCACGCCCGTGGCCCCGCGCCCGGTGATCGAGCAGTCCTGGGAGCGGATGCTGCGCAGCGGTGTCGATCCGGAACACGACTTCAGAACGGGGCTGCTCGGTCCGGACGAGGTGCGGCGGCGGCGCGAGGAGTCGCCGTTGCGCGACGTGCTGCCGGTGTTGCGGGAGGGCTTGCTGTCCGTCGCGGACGTCGCCCACCACATCATGGTCGTCGCCGACGCGGAGGGCCGGGTGCTGTGGCGGGAGGGCTGCGGCCCGGTGCTGCGCAAGGCGGACGGGCTCGGGTTCGAGCTGGGCGCGGACTGGGGGGAGGAGACCGTCGGCACCAACGGGGTGGGCACGCCGGCGGTGGTGCGGCGGCCGGTACAGGTGTTCGCCGCCGAGCACTTCGTACGGTCGCACGCCACCTGGACCTGTGCGGGTGCCCCGATCAGCGACCCGCGTGACGGGCGGCTGCTCGGCGTGGTCGATGTGAGCGGGCCGTTGGAGACGATGCATCCGGCCACGCTCGCCTGGGTGGACTCGGTGGCGAAGCTGGCCGAGGCCAGGCTGCGGGAGTTGCACATGAGTTCGCTGGAGCGGTTGCGCGCGGTCGCCGCTCCGGTGCTGGCGCGGCTCGGCGGCCGGGCGGCGGCGGTGGACCGGGACGGCTGGACGGCCGCGGTGACCGGGATGCCGTACGTCGGACGGATCGCGCTGCCCAAGTCGCCGTCGGCGGGCCGCCGGTGGCTGCCGGCGCTCGGGCTGTGCGTGCTGGAACCGCTGGCCGGCGGCTGGCTGGTGCGGGCGGTGGACGAGACCGCCGAGCCGGTGGCGCGCGGTGCCACCCGGATCGTGCTGGACCTGAGCCGGGCCCGCCGCTGGTCGGTGACGGTGTCGGGCGGCGCGGGCAACTGGTCCCGTGAACTCAGTCCGCGGCACGCGGAGTTGCTGTATCTGCTGGCCGTCCACCGCGGTGGGCGCAGTGCGTCGGGTCTGGCCGAGGACGTGTTCGGTGATCCGGCCCGCACGGTGACGGTACGGGCCGAGCTGTCCCGGGTACGGCGGTATCTGGGCGGTTTCCTGGAACACCGGCCGTATCGTTTCTGCGAAGCGGCGGACGTCGAGATGCTCCTCCCGGCCGACCCCAGGGACCTGCTGCCGCACTCGACGGCGCCCGCCGTGGCACGAGGCCGGACCTCGACGCCGTGACACCGCACCGGCACCCGCACCCGCACCCGCATCGGCACCCACGGCCGCTCCCACGACCACCGATGTCCCCGTACGCCGACCATATGTGCGCACCGTAGCGATACTGGTGCACCCGGTGGCATCTTCCGCGCATTTGCGGGGTCTTCGCCCGTGGCGGTGCTTGACTGCCGTAGCATCCCCCTACGGGTCACCCCACCTGCTCCTCGGTCAACGTACGGATCAACAGGCGCAGTTGGCCCGCCTCTGGAGGACGAATGAGACATCGCGGCCGACATCGCCGGCGCAGGCGGGGCAGGGCGCTTCGGGCGTTCCTGACGGGCACCGCCCTCGCGCTCACCGCCGCCGCCACCATGATCAGTGCCTCCCAGGCGACGGTCACCGACGACGGTCCCGGTGGCCTGAAACCGCTGACGACGTCCGCCGAGACCGTACCGCTCGGCCTCACCGAGGAACGGATCCCGCAGGCCTCCCTGGACCGGCTCGCCGCCGGGATGGGCAGCCCCGTAGGGGTCGGCGCGGTACTGGCCGGAGCCGACCGCACCCTGCGCGACGCCATCGACTGCTCGGCCGGCGAGCGCAAGACCCTGCCGGTCTCCCCCACCGCCACGCGCGCGTACTGCTGGGGCACCGAGGACACCGACGGCTGGCGGCCCGGCGCCGTCACCACCTCCGGGGACGCGGACGACGACGGTGTCTGGGGCACGAACCGGGTGATCCTCTCCGGCTGGTCCCGCAGCGGCGGCACGACGGCCGACCGGGGCCTGGCCCGGGTCGCCTTCGTCGACGCCAACGACCTCGGCCACCTCGTCTACACCTGGGCGCTGCTGGCCGTGCCCGTGGACGGCGGGCGGGACTACCGGGGGCTGGTCTCGCACCTCTCCGGGATGGTCTGGTACCAGGACAAACTGCTGGTCACCGCCGACGACGGGGACCGGACCGCGCTGTACGTGTACGACATGAACCGCGTCCAGCGCGCCACCGTCGTCTCCGAGGCGGTCGGCCGGGTGCCGGGCGGCTGGTCGGCCCACGGCGACCGGTACGTCCTGCCGGCCGTCGCCTCCTACCGGCCGAGCGACACCGCGGGCGCCGCGCACCCCGCCACCGTCTCCCTCGACCGCAGCACCTCGCCGGACAGCCTGGTCGCCGGTGAGTGGACGCTCGACGGCGGCGACCGCGACGCCCGGCTGTGGCGCTGGCCCTTCAGCACGCTCCCCGGCCACGAGGGCCTGCTCGCCGCGGACGACACCGGGCTCGTCCAGGCGACGGAGGCGTACCGGACCGAGGTCACGGGCGTGCGGGGCGTGCTGTCGTACGGCGGCGGCTGGTATGTGACCCGGGCGGCCGGGACCCGCGAGGAGCGTGGCGAGCTGTGGCGGCAGACCGCCGACCGCGGCGACGAGGACGACGGCCGGGCCCGGGCGGCGGTCTGCGGATCCGCGGAGAGCCACCTGTGCTGGAGCCCGCGGACGGAGTCCCTCTCCTACTGGCAGGAGACCGGAGAGGTCTGGGCCCAGTCGGGGCGGGTGCTGTTCGCGCTGCCGCTGACGTCCGTCGCCCGGCCGGCCGAGTAGCGCAGCCGACGGGAATCCGGCAGGCAGCGGGCGGGAAGCGCCTTCGCGCCCGCCCGCTGGACACGCGATCGACAGATCCGCCGGTCCGATGATTCCCTGGC
This sequence comes from Streptomyces phaeofaciens, assembly GCF_014648915.1. Classification (GTDB taxonomy): domain Bacteria; phylum Actinomycetota; class Actinomycetes; order Streptomycetales; family Streptomycetaceae; genus Streptomyces; species Streptomyces phaeofaciens. The sequence continues at coordinate 115,312 of NZ_BMSA01000030.1, forward strand.
GGCATGACGAACATCCCCGTGACCACCTGGTCCCTGGAGCAGACCGCGCCGACCGACCTCCTGCCGGCCGCCGCGCCGGACGGTGACGTCCGGATCGTCCGCTCCGAGGTCCCCTCGCCCGAGTTCAGCCGCTTCCTGTACGCGTCCGTCGGCGGCGACATCCGCTGGATCGACCGGCTCGGCTGGCCGTACGCGACCTGGGCGGAGCACCTGGCGCGGCCGGGGGTCGAGACCTGGGTGGCCTACGACCGGGGCACGCCCGCCGGGTACGTGGAGCTGGAGCCGCAGGACGACGGGGCCGTGGAGATCGTCTACTTCGGGCTGGTCCCGGCCTTCCGCGGGCGGCGGATCGGCGGGCACCTGCTGTCGTACGGCGCCGCCCGCGCCTGGGACCTCGCGGACCGCTGGCCGGGACTGCCCGAGACCAAGCGGGTCTGGCTGCACACCTGCAGCCTGGACGGCGAGCACGCGATGGCGAACTACCAGCGCCGGGGCTTCCAGCTGTTCGACACGAAGGTGGAGGAGCAGCGCGAGGTGTCCGCGCCGGGACCGTGGCCCGGCGCATACCCTGCCTGACCTGCACCGACAAGAGGTGCCGCACAGCATGTGATCGACGACACCCTTGTCTCGCATAGCGGGACAAGGGTGTCCGCATCGCGGACGAAGCTGGACTGTGTCCAGATCGCCGTGACACGCTTCCGTCATGTCTGGAACTGGAATTGCCTTGGTGAGTCGGCGGCACGTCGACCTCGGCCGCATGTCCAGCGCCATCTGTCCGGCGAGCTGAGCGCTGCACGCAGCAGTGGCCTCGGGCCATCAGCAGCTCCACCGACAGACCCCGATCCAGCCTCCCCGCGCTGCGCAATGACGCGCACGCATGCCCCCATGCGCCCGTACGCGCAGGTCAGAGCCGCTTTCCGCCTGTCCCGAAGGACGTTCACCATGGCCGCCACCCCGCAGAACCCTGCCGCCTCCGCGCCCCGCCGCAAGGTGAGTCGTCACCGTGGCGAGGGTCAGTGGGCCGTGGGTCACTTCACCCCGCTCAACGGCAACGAGCAGTTCAAGAAGGACGACGACGGTCTCAATGTGCGGACACGCATTGAGACGATCTACTCCAAGCGGGGCTTCGACTCGATCGACCCCAACGACCTGCGCGGCCGTATGCGCTGGTGGGGCCTGTACACCCAGCGCAAGCCCGGGATCGACGGCGGCAAGACCGCGATCCTGGAGCCGGAGGAGCTGGACGACAAGTACTTCATGCTGCGCGTGCGCATCGACGGCGGCCGGCTCACCACCGAGCAGCTGCGGGTGATCGGCGAGGTCTCGCAGGAGTTCGCGCGCGGCACCGCGGACATCACCGACCGGCAGAACGTGCAGTACCACTGGATCCGGATCGAGGACGTTCCCGAGATCTGGGACCGGCTCGAGGCGGTCGGTCTGTCCACCACCGAGGCCTGCGGCGACACGCCCCGTGTGGTCATCGGCTCGCCGGTGGCCGGTATCGCCGAGGACGAGATCATCGACGGCTCCTCGGCCATCGAGGAGATCCAGCGCCGGATCATCGGCAACAAGGCGTTCTCGAACCTGCCCCGCAAGTTCAAGTCCGCGATCTCCGGCTCGCCGCTGCTGGACGTGGCGCACGAGATCAACGACATCGCCTTCGTCGGGGTGCACCACCCCGAGCACGGCCCCGGCTTCGACCTCTGGGTCGGCGGCGGCCTCTCCACCAACCCCAAGATCGGTGTCCGGCTCGGCGCCTGGGTCCCGCTGGACGAGGTCGTGGACGTCTACGAGGGCGTCATCTCGATCTTCCGTGACTACGGCTACCGGCGCCTTCGTACGCGCGCCCGTCTGAAGTTCCTGGTCGCCGACTGGGGCCCGGAGAAGTTCCGCCAGGTCCTGGAGGACGAGTACCTCCAGCGCAAGCTGGTCGACGGCCCGGCCCCGGCGCAGCCCGTGGAGCGCTGGCGCGACCACGTGGGCGTGCACCGCCAGAAGGACGGCCGTTTCTACGTCGGTTTCGCACCCCGTGTCGGCCGGGTGGACGGCGCCACGCTGTCGAAGATCGCCGATCTCGCCGAGGCGCACGGCTCCGGCCGGGTGCGGACCACGGTCGAGCAGAAGATGATCGTCCTCGATGTCGAGGAGGCGCAGGTCGCGTCACTGGTCGAGGCCCTGGAGGCGCTGGACCTGACCGCCAAGCCGTCCCCGTTCCGGCGCGGCACCATGGCCTGCACCGGCATCGAGTACTGCAAGCTCGCCATCGTCGAGACGAAGGCGCGCGGCTCCGCGCTGATCGACGAGCTGGAGCGCCGCATCCCGGACTTCGACGAGCCGATCACCATCAACCTCAACGGCTGCCCGAACGCCTGCGCCCGTATCCAGGTCGCGGACATCGGTCTCAAGGGCCAGCTGGTCCTCAACGAGCAGGGCGAGCAGGTCGAGGGCTTCCAGGTGCACCTGGGCGGCGCGCTCGGTCTGGAAGCCGGTTTCGGCCGCAAGGTCCGTGGTCTGAAGGTCACCTCCGAGGAGCTGCCGGACTACGTGGAGCGCGTGCTGAAGCGGTTCCAGGACGAGCGCGCGGACGGCGAGCGGTTCGCCGTCTGGGCCGCGCGCGCCAGCGAGGAGGCCCTCTCATGAGCGAGCGGGCCGCCCCCTTCTACTGCCCCTACTGCGGCGACGAGGACCTCCGACCGAACGAACAGGGCCACGGCGCCTGGGAATGCGGGGCCTGCAACCGCGCATTCCAGCTGAAGTTCCTCGGGCTGCTCGCCCGGGGCGTTCAGCGCACCGACCCGGGAGGGGACCGGATATGACGACGGCTCAGGAAGGCCGTACCGCCGAGGAGTTGAAGTCGCTCGCCGAGCAGGCGGGCCGCGAGCTGGAGGACGCCTCCGCGCTGGAGATCCTCCAGTGGGCGGTGGACACCTTCGGCAAGGAGTTCTGCGTGACGTCCTCCATGGAGGACGCGGTGGTCGCGCACCTGGCGTCCCGGGTCCTCAAGGGCGTGGACGTGGTGTTTCTCGACACCGGCTACCACTTCCCCGAGACCATCGGCACCCGGGACGCGGTCGAGGCCGTGATGGACGTCAACGTCATCACGCTCACCCCGCGGCAGACGGTCGCCGGGCAGGACGCCGAGTACGGGCCGAAGTTGCACGACCGCGACCCCGACCTGTGCTGCAAGCTGCGCAAGGTGCGGCCGTTGGAGGAGGGGCTCGCGGGGTACCGCGCCTGGGCCACCGGCCTGCGGCGCGACGAATCCCCGACGCGGGCGAACACCCCCGTCGTCGGCTGGGACGAGAAGCGCCGGAAGGTCAAGATCTCGCCGATCGCCCGCTGGACCCAGGACGACGTCGATGCGTACATCACGGAACACGGCGTACTGTCCAACCCCCTGCTGATGGACGGCTACACCTCCGTCGGCTGCGCGCCCTGCACCCGCCGGGTCCTCGAGGGCGAGGACGCCCGTGCCGGCCGCTGGGCCGGACGCGCGAAGACCGAGTGCGGACTGCACGGCTGACCCCCCATGACACCGACATTGGAGAACCACGTGACGAGTGGAGCCACCGTCTGGCTCACGGGTCTGCCGAGTGCCGGCAAGACCACCATCGCGTACGAACTGGCCGGCCGGCTGCGCGAGGAGGGCCACCGCGTCGAGGTGCTCGACGGCGACGAGATCCGCGAGTTCATCTCCGCGGGCCTCGGCTTCAGCCGCGAGGACCGGCACACCAACGTGCAGCGCATCGGCTTCGTCGCCGAACTGCTCGCCCGTAACGGCGTGAAGGCGCTCGTCCCGGTGATCGCCCCCTACGCCGACAGCCGCGAGGCGGTGCGCAAGCGCCACCAGCAGGGCGGGACGGCGTACCTGGAGGTGCACGTGGCGACCCCCGTCGACGTGTGCTCGGTCCGGGACGTGAAGGGCCTGTACGCCAAGCAGGCGGCGGGCGAGCTGACCGGGCTGACCGGGGTCGACGACCCCTACGAGGCACCCGAGACGCCCGACCTGCGGATCGAGTCCCAGGACCAGACCGTGCAGGAGTCCGCGGCGTCGGTGTACGCCCTGCTCACCGAGAGGGGACTGGTGTGACCACCGTTGCCGAGGCCCAGGAGGGGACGGTCAGTCCGTACGCCCTCAGCCACCTGGACGCGTTGGAGTCCGAGGCGGTGCACATCTTCCGCGAGGTCGCGGGCGAGTT
>NZ_BMSA01000031.1 GCF_014648915.1 Streptomyces phaeofaciens
CATCCCGCGTCATCAGCGTCACCCCGTGACGAGCGCCCGTGTCATCGGTGACGCAGGGCCCGCACCGCTGCGTCACCGAAACCCGCAGGTCAGAAGCCTGATTGACGCAGGTGACGCGATGACGCAGAAATCCAAGCTTCGGACAGCACAGACCACCCCGCACCCGAGGAGATCTCGCGTGAGCAGCGCCGTGCCCCCACCCGCCCAAGCGCTCAAGGTCCCCGAAGTCATGACCGCCCTGCGCCTCAGCCGCAGCAAGGTCTACGACCTGATCCGCTCCAAGGAACTCCCGAGCTACACATCCGGCCGTGCCCGCCGCATCCCGGCGGAGGCCGTCAACGAGTACATGCAGAACCGACTTGAGGAGAACGCAGCCTGATGGCCCCCCGCAAGAGGAACCCGAACGGCGCCGGCAGCATTTGGCAGCGCAAGGACGGACGTTTCGAAGGGCGCGCCTACGTCCCGCAGCCTGACGGCACCCGCAAGCGCAAGACGGTCTACGGCGCCACCTGGGAGGAGTGCGACGAGAAGCGGCAGGAACTCGTGCGCCGCGACCGTCAGGGCATCCCGACGCCCTCCCGGTCGGCGAAGCTTTCGGAGTGGCTGCCGTACTGGCTGGAGGAGTACATCCGACCCCACCGGAAGCGGACGACGTACGTGAAGTACGAAATGCACGTCCGGCTCTACCTCGTGCCCCTGCTGGGCAGTCGTCGGCTGGAGTCGCTCACCACGGCGAACGTGCGACAGATGATCTCCAAGGTCACCGCACAGTCGTCGGCCGCGACCGCCAAGGAAGCGCACCGCGTGCTCCGTACGGCCATCGCCGCCGCGTGCCGTGAGGAACTGATCAGCCGCAACGTCGTCCAGCTGGTGCCCGCGCCCCGAGTCGAGCCGCGGGAACTGCGCCCCTGGTCGCTGGACGAGACCCTGACGTTCCTCGAGGCCGCCCGGACCGATCCGCTCTACACCGCGTTCGTCCTCGCCGTCGCCCTCGGTCTGCGGCGCGGAGAGATTCTCGGGTTGCAGTGGCGGGACGTCGACCTCGACCGGCGCGCCCTCACGGTCCGGACCACGCTCAACCGCGGTGGGAGGGAGCTGTACCTCGACACGACCAAGAACCGGCGGTCGCGGGTGATCCCCGTCCCGCTGATGTGCGTGGCGCCGCTCCGGTGGCAGCGCATGCGCCAGGCGGAGCAACGGGCAGCGGTCGGCGCGGACTGGCACGAGAGCGATCACGTGTTCACGACCCGCAGCGGCCGGCCGATCGAGCCCCGCAACCTCTACCGGTCGTTCCTGCGGATCTCGGAAGCGGCCAAGCTGCCACAGGTCCGGCTGCACGACACCCGCCACGGGTGCGCGTCCCTGCTCTTCGCGGCCGGCGTCGCGCCCCGCACTGTGATGGAGATCCTGGGCCACTCGCAGATCGCGGTGACCATGAACGTCTACACGCACGTGAGCGACGACCACCGGCGGGAGGCCATGGGCCACATGGATCGCCTGCTCAAGCGACGCCGCTGAGCGGGACTGCCGTCAAGGACTGCCGTCAACGCCCCCACGGCCCAAGATCGCGGGGGCGTTCTCGCAGGTCAATCTCAGAGCCCCCTGTCGGACTCGAACCGACGACCTTCGCTTTACAAGAGCGGTGCTCTACCAGCTGAGCTAAGGGGGCGTGCGCGTGCGTGTCACGTACGCGCCCGTGCAGTGTACCCAGGTCGCCGAGGCGGCCTGTCGAAAATTTCCGCGAAGTTCACATGCCGCCGGGTACTGACAGATCGGGCGGACGGCAGGTAGCGTCTCGGCCAGTTCACTCGTGTGGACTACACCAACCACCTTCCTACAACGGATCGTCCGGCACGTTCCTGCCGGTAGAAGGGGGCCCATCACCATGGCCACTGTCACGTTCGACAAGGCGACCCGGATCTACCCGGGTTCCACGAAGCCCGCCGTCGACGCCCTTGAGATCGACATCGCGGACGGCGAGTTCCTCGTCCTGGTCGGCCCGTCCGGCTGCGGCAAGTCCACCTCGCTCCGGATGCTCGCGGGGCTCGAGGACGTCAACGGCGGTGCGATCCGCATCGGCGACCGCGACGTCACCCACCTGCCGCCGAAGGACCGGGACATCGCCATGGTGTTCCAGAACTACGCGCTCTACCCGCACATGTCGGTCGCCGACAACATGGGCTTCGCGCTCAAGATCGCCGGCGTCAACAAGGCGGAGATCCGGCAGAAGGTCGAGGAGGCCGCGAAGATCCTCGACCTCACCGAGTACCTGGACCGCAAGCCGAAGGCCCTCTCCGGTGGCCAGCGCCAGCGTGTCGCGATGGGCCGCGCCATCGTGCGTGAGCCGCAGGTCTTCCTCATGGACGAGCCGCTGTCGAACCTCGACGCCAAGCTCCGCGTGTCGACCCGTACGCAGATCGCGTCCCTCCAGCGCCGTCTCGGCATCACCACGGTCTACGTCACCCACGACCAGGTCGAGGCCCTGACCATGGGCGACCGGGTGGCGGTCCTCAAGGACGGTCTGCTCCAGCAGGTCGACACCCCGCGCAACATGTACGACAAGCCCGCCAACCTCTTCGTGGCCGGCTTCATCGGCTCCCCGGCGATGAACCTCGTCGAGGTGCCGATCGCCGACGGCGGCGTGAAGTTCGGCAACTCGGTCGTGCCGGTGGAGCGTGACGCGCTCTCCGCCGCCACCGACAAGACGGTCACCGTGGGCGTCCGCCCCGAACACTTCGACGTGACCACCGACTCCGACACGGGCCTCGCGGTCACCGTGAACGTGGTCGAGGAGCTCGGCTCGGACGCGTTCGTCTACGGCACCGCCCAGGTCGGCAGCGAGACGAAGGACCTCGTGGTCCGCGTCGGCGGCCGTGACGTCCCGGAGAAGGGCAGCACGCTGCACGTCGTCCCGCGCGGCGGCGAGACCCACGTGTTCTCCACGTCGACGGGCGCGCGCCTGTCCGACTGACCGGTCGGATCCGACGGTTGACGAGAAGGGCCCCGCAGGTTGCTGCGGGGCCCTTCTCGCTGCTCTCGGACACCCCGGCATAAACCACGTTTCCACCCGTTCGGGCCAATGCCCGTCAACGCCTTACCCAAAAAGGCCCACCAGTTCATCCCCCGTCCGGGTGACCAAACGTCGCCGATTGATTACCGGGCGCTACCCTCACACGCGTGAAGCACTCCGCGAACCACTCCACCACCCAGCGCATGCGACGCGGCCGGGGCGGCCCAGCCCGCCAGATCGGCCGCTCGCTCGCCCTCGTCCTGCCCGTCGTCATGGTGCTCTCGGGGACCCTCGCGGTCACCCGGGTCAACTGGTCGGGGGACCCCTCGGACTCGGTGCTCACCGCCTCCGACGTCTCCACCGCGCACCGCACCGCCCACGAAGCCGCCAAGGCCCCGCAGGACGTCCTGCGCGACCAGCTGCTCACCGAGCTCCAGGAGAAGGATCCGGGCGTCGCCCTGACCCACCTCCAGGCCGCGGTGAACGGCAAGCCGTCGCTGGCGAAGCACTGCGCCTCCATCGCCCGCGCCCTGGGCCGGGCGGCGGTCCGCGCCTACGGCCCCTCGCGCGCCCAGTCCTACTCCCGCCCGGTCTGCGACACGGCCTTCGCCTCCGGCGTCCTGATGGCCCACAGCTGAGCCGACGGTCCGACCGGCCCGGGGCCACAGCCCCCGATCCCCGCGGCGCCGTGCCACCCGGCCGGGCGGCACGGCGCCCCTGAGCCGACCGGCACGCCCCGAGCACCCGGGCATACGGGACGACGGGCACAGCGGCACCCCCAAGCCCGCAGCAGCCTCAGCCGGCCACCGGGAGCACCACCGGCCACCCACCCCTCGCCCACACCCACCCCAGACCCGGACCGACCCCCCGCCCCCAAACCCGCGGCGCGTACAGTGCCGCCATGACTCACCCGCACGCCGCCTCCCGTCCCACGCAAGCCGTCGTCCTCGCCGGGGGCCAGGGGTCGCGGTTGCGGCCGTACACCGATGACCGGCCCAAGCCGATGGTGGAGATCCCCGGCACGGGCATGCCGATCATCGGGCACCAGCTCGGCTGGCTCGCCGAGGAGGGCGTCACGGACGTCGTCGTCTCCTGCGGCCACCTCGCCGAGGTCCTCCAGGACTGGCTGAACTCCGCCGACCTGTCCGTGAAGGTCACCACGGTCGTGGAGACCGAGCCCCTCGGCCGCGGCGGCGGCCTGAGGTACGCGGCCGCCCACCTGCCCCACCCGGACCGCCCCTGGTACGCCACCAACGGCGACATCTGGACCCGCTTCTCGCTGCGCGAGATGGCCGACTTCCACACCGAGCGCGACGCCGTGGCCACCCTCGCCCTCGCCCGGCCCCGTATCCCCTGGGGCGCCGTGCAGACGGACGGCTTCGGCCACATCACGGACTTCATCGAGGCCCCGCCGACGACGTACGAGATCAACGCGGGCGTCTACGTCTTCTCGCCCGAGTTCGCCGGGCTGCTCCCCGAGCGCGGGGACCACGAGCGGACCACGTTCCCGCACCTGGCCCGCGAGCGGCGGCTCGCCGGGTTCCCCATCCCGCAGGGTGCCTACTGGCGCGCCATCGACACGGCGAAGGACCTCACCGAGGCAGCGAAGGAACTGGCCGCCCTGGGCCGCTGAGCCCGGCACGGCACGGCACGGCACGGCACGGCACGGCACGAGGGGGTGCCGCGCGCTTTCCGGCGCGCGGCACCCCCTCGTCGTCAGGCGTACGACGTACGGGCCGGGTCGCTACCCGAGCAGACCGCCCACCAGGCCCGGCTGGCCGGACGACGAGGACGACCCGCCGTCCGAACCGTTCGTCGCGCCCCCCGCGCCGGCCGAACCGCCGGCCGCCGGACCCGAGCTGGTGCTCGGGGCCTGCTCCACCGGGGAGGACTGCTGGGGCGGGGCCTGGCCCGCCGTGCCCTGGGTCTGGCTGGGCGCGCCGGTGGAGGCGCTCCCGCTGTCGGTGGCGGCGGGCGCGCTGTCGGTGCCGGCCGTCGGCGCGGCCGAGGTCGCGCCCTGGGTCGGCGAGGTGGACGCGGCGGGGCTGCCGCTCGCCTTACGGGTGCCGGACTTCTCCGGCAGCGGCGTGCCGGGGAGCTCGTTGCGCGGGGCCTCGCCCGGACCGGGCACGACCACCCGGTCGGCGTCCCGCACGGCGCCGCCGAGCAGGGAGCCGGTCAGCAGTGTCAGACCGACGACGATCGCGGTGACGAGCGCGCCGCGGCGCAGCACGTACTGGCGCAGCTCCCACAGGTCGGAGCGGGGGCCGAGGCGTCGCCAGGCGCCCGCCGCGAGCCGGCCGTCGATGGAGTAGACGGGCGCGCCGGCGATGATCAGCGGCGACCAGGCGGCGAGGTAGATGATGTCGGGGGTCTCGTAGACGGGGACGGTCTTCCAGCTGACGGTCACGATGAACGCGGCGGAGAGCAGCGCGCCCATGCTCGCCGCGACCCGCTGCCAGCAGCCCAGGACCGTCAGGACGCCGACGACGACCTGGAGGAAGGCGATGACGAGCCCGGAGCCGACCGGGTGGTGCAGGGCGAACTGCCGCAGCGGCTCGGCGACTTCCCAGGGGTGCAGGGTGTCGAGCCACTTCACCATGGAGCCGCGCTTGCCGCCGTCGAAGTAGACGGGGTCGCACAGCTTGCCCATGCCGGCGTAGACGGAGATGAAGCCGAGGAGGACGCGCAGCGGGAGCAGGACCACGCCGAGGTTCATCCGGCGGCCGGGGAAGTAGGCGTGCCGGGCGTCGTCGTCGGCGTGCCGCCTGCCGCGCGGGGCGGGCTCGGTGGCGACCGGCTCCCCGAAGTCCTCGAACTGGGCGTCGTCGTAGGCCGGTTCGTCGTAGGCGCTGCCGACCGTGCGCATCTGCGGCAGCAGCCGGTGTTCGCCGGCCGCGGGTGCGCGCTGGGCTCCGACGATCGGGGTCTCGAGGGTCTGCGCGGAGAGGTCGCCGTCGTAGTGTCCGACGTCGACGCGGGGGATGACCTGGGTGGCTCCGGCGTCGGCCGTCGGCGGTTCGCCGTGGCCGACGCTGCCTGCCCGCACGGCCTGGAGCAGTCGGTGGGCGCCGGTGTCGTCCGGGGCGGTCTGGCCGCTCCAGACGACGGGCCGGCGGCGGGCACCGGCGGTGGCGCCCGCTCTTGCCGCCGCCCCGACGACGGGCATGCGCGTGGTGTCCTCGATGGCGCTCGTGTGCCGGGCGATCCGCGGGGATTGGTTACGCCGCGTCGACGCGCCCAGCTGCACGCGGAAGCTCGCGTGAGTGACGATGATCTGCGCCGGATCGCTCGGCACCTTCACCATGCTCAGCGCGGGAGCGTCGTCGAATCCCGACGAGCGGTCCCCCGTGGGTGTGCGGGGTGTTCTGGTGTCCACACTCATCTAACCGAGTGACGTGTGTTTAGGACACTGCTTTGACCCGCCGGATCTGTCCGGACCGCGTCAAGGTTGCGCCACCCGCCCGAATTGACCCGTCGGGGTGAACTCGCGGATGCTCGTTCACCCCCGCCGGACCACTTTCGAGCCCCGCGCCGGGCGGTCGGGTCAGGCCCTGCGCCGAGCCGCCTCGTACAGCACGATGCCCGCCGCCACACCGGCGTTGAGCGATTCCGTGCCGCCCGGCATCGGGATCCGCACCCGGAAGTCGCAGGTCTCGCCGACGAGCCGGGACAGACCCTTGCCCTCGCTGCCGACGACGATGACGACGGGGCCGTCCAGGGCCGCCAGCTCACCGATCTCGGCCTCGCCGTCGGCGGCCAGACCGACGATCGCGATCCCGGACTTCTTGTACGCCTCCAGGGCGCGGGTGAGGTTCGTGGCCCGGGCGACGGGCGTACGGGCCGCCGCACCGGCCGAGGTCTTCCAGGCACCGGCGGTCATGCCGGCCGCGCGCCGCTCGGGGACGAGGACACCGTGACCGCCGAACGCCGAGACGGACCGGACCACGGCACCCAGGTTGCGCGGGTCGGTCACCCCGTCGAGGGCGACGATCAGCGGGTCCTGGCCCTGGTCGTAGGCCGCGTCGGCGAGCTCCTCGGGGTGGGCGTACTCGTACGGCGGGACCTGGAGCACGAGCCCCTGGTGGTTGAGGCCGTTGGTCATCCGGTCCAGCTCGGGACGCGGGGCCTCCATGAGGTTGATGCCGCCGCGCTCGGCCGCGAGCTGGAGCGCCTCGCGCACCCGCTCGTCGTTGTCGATGAACTGCTGGACGTAGAGCGTCGAGGCGGGCACGCCTTCGCGCAGCGCCTCGACGACCGGGTTACGGCCGACGACCAGCTCGGACGTGCCCTTGCCGCCCCGGCCGCGGCTCACCGGACGGCGCTGGATCTGCTTGGCCTTGGCGCCGGCGATGCGGTTCTTCTTGTGCCCCTTGCGCATCTCGGCGGGCGGGGTCGGACCCTTGCCCTCCAGGCCTCGGCGCCGCTGGCCGCCACTGCCGACCTGCGCGCCCTTCTTGCCGGACATGCGGCGGTTGTTGGCTGCCATGACCTACCTGTCTGTGTGAAGCGTGCGTGCGTACGTATATGCAGTGTGCCGCCCGGACAGCCGGGCGGCACAATCGATCAAGAACGGGACTATCGGGACCCGAGCGACCAGCGCGGCCCCTGCGGGCCGTCCTCGATGGTCAGCCCGGACTGGTTGAGCTGGTCGCGGATGGCGTCCGCGGTCGCCCAGTCCTTCCGGCCCCGGGCCGCCTCCCGCTGGTCCAGGACCAGGCGTACGAGGCTGTCGACCACGCCGTGCAGATCCTCGCCCCGGTCGCTCTCCCCGGCCCAGTGCGGGTCGAGGGGGTCGAGTCCGAGGACCGCGAGCATGGCGCGCACCTCGGCGAGGCGGGCCACCGCGGCTTCCTTGTCGTCGGCGGCGAGGGCGGAGTTGCCCTGCCGGACGGTGGTGTGCACGACGGCGAGCGCCTGCGGGACGCCCAGGTCGTCGTCCATCGCCTCGGCGAAGGCCGGCGGCACCTCGGCGGCGGGCTCGACAACACCCCCGGCCAGCTCGATCACGCGCTGCACGAAGCCCTCGATCCGTGCGAACGCCGACTCGGCCTCGCGCAGCGACTCCTCGCTGTACTCGATCATCGAGCGGTAGTGCGGGGTGCCGAGGTAGTAGCGCAGCACGATCGGCCGCCACTGCTTGACCATCTCGGAGACGAGGACGCTGTTGCCGAGCGACTTCGACATCTTCTCGCCGGCCATGGTGACCCAGGCGTTGTGCACCCAGTACCGGGCGAACTCGTCGCCGTAGGCCTTGGCCTGGGCGATCTCGTTCTCGTGGTGCGGGAAGATCAGGTCGAGGCCGCCGCCGTGGATGTCGAAGGCGGGGCCCAGGTACTTGTGCGCCATCGCCGAGCACTCCAGGTGCCAGCCGGGACGGCCGCGGCCCCAGGGGGTCTCCCAGCTCGGCTCGCCCGGCTTGACGGACTTCCACAGCGCGAAGTCACGCTGGTCGCGCTTGCCGGTCTCGCCGTCGCCCGACGGCTGGCGCAGGTCGTCGAGGTCCTGGTTGGACAGCTCCAGGTAGCCCGGGAAGGAGCGCACGTCGAAGTAGACGTTGCCGTCGGCCTCGTAGGCGTGACCGCGCTCGATCAGGCCGCGCATCATCTCGATCATCTCGGGGACGTGCCCGGTGGCGCGCGGCTCGTAGGTGGGCGGGAGGCAACCGAGGGCCTGGTAGCCGTCGTTGAACGCCCGCTCGTTCTCGTAGCCGATGGACCACCAGGGGCGGCCCTGGTCGTGCGACTTGGCGATGATCTTGTCGTCGATGTCGGTGACGTTGCGGATGAACGTGACGTCGTAGCCGCGGTGGTCGAACCAGCGGCGCATGATGTCGAAGTTCAGGCCGGAGCGGATGTGCCCGATGTGCGGGGCCGCCTGCACGGTGGCACCACACAGGTAGATCGAGACACAACCCTGCTGGAGCGGGGTGAAGTCACGGATCTGCCGGGCGCTGGTGTCGTACAGGCGAATGGTCACCACTCCAGGGTAGTGGGCGCGAGGGGCTGAATTACAACGTGAGGTGACTCGCTCGTTCCGGCCGGCGGGCCGGTGGGCGTCGGGCTCACCGTCCCGCGCGCCCCTCGGCGTTCCTCGCGCCCCTCTCCGTCCCGCGCGCTCCCGGGGCGGGCGCCTCAGGTCGTTCGGGCCACCAGCGCGGTCGCCACGGCCATCAGTCCCTCGTCGCGCCCCGGGAATCCCAGCCCGTCCGTCGTCGCCCCCGACACCGACACGGGTGCGCCCGCGGCCTCGGAGAGGATCTTCTCCGCTTCCTCGCGCCGCTTGCCGATCTTCGGCCGCGGGCCCACGACCTGCACGGCGACGTTCCCGATGACGAAACCCGCCGCTCGGACGATCCGGGCGGCCTCGGTGAGCAGGGTGATCCCGGAGGCGCCGGACCACTCGGGGCGCCCGGTGCCGAAGTGGCGGCCCAGGTCACCCAGTCCGGCGGCGGAGAACAGCGCGTTGCACGCGGCGTGCGCGACGACGTCCGCGTCGCTGTGGCCGGCCAGGCCCGGACCCTCGCCCTCCCATTTCAGGCCCGCGCACCACAGCTCGCGGCCCTCCTCGAAGGCGTGGATGTCGGTGCCGATGCCGACCCGGGGCAGGACCGGGGGCGTCTCAGAAGCCATCGTTGAGCCTCCTGCGCGCCAGGACCGCCTCCGCGAGGACGAGGTCCAGGGGCCGGGTGACCTTGAAGGCCTCCTCGTGGCCGGGAACGACGACGACGGTCAGGCCGAGCTGCTCGACCATGCTCGCGTCGTCGGTGACGTCCTCGGTGACCGTCTCGTGGGCACGCACGAGCGTGGCGCGGTCGAAGCCCTGCGGGGTCTGTACGGCGCGCAGCCGGGCGCGCACCGGGGTGGCAACGACCGGCTCGGGGTCGCCGGGCGTCGCGGCCGGTTCGACCTCCTTGACGGTGTCGGCGAGCGGCAGCGCCGGGACGACGGCGGGGGCGCCGTCGCGGACGGCCTCGATGACGGCGTCCACGGTGTCCACGGGCACCAGCGGCCGGGCGGCGTCGTGGACGAGGACGATGTCGTGGTCCGGCGGCAGGGCGTCCAGGCCCAGCTTCACGGACTCCTGGCGGGTGTCGCCGCCGGGCACCACGAGGAAGTCGGTGCGGTCGGGCAGCGCGTGCGCATCGAGCAGCGACTTGACCTCGGCGGCGCCGTCCGGCGGGGCCACGACGACCACCAGGGAGACGGCGCGGGAGGCGGCGAGGGCGCGGACCGCGTGGATCAGCATGGGCGTGCCGTTCAGCGCGCGGAGCGCCTTGGGGGCGCCCGGGCCGAGGCGTACACCCCGGCCGGCGGCCGGAATCACCGCGGCCGTACGGGCGGGCGCGGGCGAGGGAAGCGAATCGTCAGACATCGGTTCCTGTCAGGTTTGTGTGCTCGGCCATGTTGGGTACGGACACAGCGTGCCGGGCGCGACGCCTTGACCGGACCCTTCCGTGACGTGCCGGTCGAGCCAGCTGCCCGGGCCCGGCACGCCAAGTATCGGGGGTTTCCCCGAGATCGTCCGATGACGGATGTCCGAGAATGGATGTCCAGATAGATGTCCAGAATGGACGTCCGAGGGTGTCCGACGGGTGTGCGGCAGGAGAACGCGAACATGCCGCAGCGCCCGGCGACGGGAATACGTCATCGGGCACCGCGGCATTTCAGTGTTCTTCAGTGCTGAAGTCGGCGTGTGCCGGCGTCAGGACGCGAGCACCTCGTCGAGCAGGGCCTCGGCCTTGTCCTCGTTGGTGTTCTCCGCGAGAGCGAGCTCGCTCACCAGGATCTGGCGAGCCTTGGCGAGCATGCGCTTCTCACCGGCGGAGAGTCCGCGCTCGCGCTCACGACGCCACAGGTCACGCACGACTTCCGCGACCTTGATGACATCGCCGGAGGCGAGCTTCTCCAGATTTGCCTTGTAGCGACGCGACCAGTTCGTGGGCTCCTCGGCGTACGGCGCACGCAGCACCTCGAAGACCCGGTCCAGCCCGTCCTGACCGACCACATCACGCACGCCGACGAACTCCGCATTGTCCGCTGGCACACGTACCGTCAGGTCACCCTGGGCGACCTTCAGCACCAAGTAGGTCTTGTCCACGCCTTTGATCTGGCGAGTTTCGATGGCCTCGATCAGCGCGGCCCCGTGATGGGGATAGACCACGGTGTCGCCAACCTTGAACGTCATGTGACAGGTACCCCTTCCGTGGCTATCCAGGGTAACACGGAAACTGCGGTTCCTGAATGGCGTTTTCGCAGGTCAGGGCATATCTCGGGGCTTGACAACTGCAACAGGAACGTGCTTCGGACGGCTCACGGAAGCAGGTATTCGCAGGTCGGAGCGCCTCTCCGAGGGGGGTGAAACGCGTACGTTACACGCATCCGGAGCCGGATCCGAACGGCCGAACATCCGCATATGTCCGCTTCCATGTGTGCGACTTCCGCTACTCCGTTCGGTACCCCTGGCCGGATACCGATCGTTTCCGGAATTGATCTTCGGCCGTTCGTCCGACCTCGTGATCAATTCCCGGTACGGCCGCGCATTCCTTCACGGAAAATCCTCCGGCGGACGTCGGCGGCGGTTATCCGAATGACCGACGAGCAAGGAACAGGGGAAGACGAGACGGCAGAGGAGACGGCGGAGGAGACCTGAGAGACGGGGAAGACAGGGCGGGGAAGACGGGCGGGAAGAGCGGTGGTGAATCGCGGGTGACCGACGGGTCGCTTGTTGGTGCCATGACGAGTCCGGAAGGAGGGAGAGGACGGCACGCCCGAGGGCGCGGAACGCTCTAGAGGCGGGTCGGGTGCGGCCGCGTGGGAACGGCTCGGTAACCTAAGGCCGCTGACAGACCCTTAGGGCGGCTTTATCACCAGGTGAGCTGCCCCTGTGCGTTCAAGGAGATGCCGCCGCCGTGAGCAGCAGCCTTCGACGCGGCGCCCTCGCCGCATCCGCCCTCGCGTTCTCGATCGCCACGCTCGCCGCCTGCGGCGCCGGCAACAACAGCCAGACCTTGGAGATCAAGCCGGACAACGCCGCCACCAGCGTCGGGGTCATCAAGATCCAGAACGCGGTGGTCATCACCCAGCCCGCGCCCGAGAGCAGCGGCCCCATCGCCGTCTCCGCGACCGTCTTCAACAGCGGCGACAACGACCAGACGGTGGACTCGATCGAGGTCGAGGGCCTCGGCACCGCGAAGATCTCGCCCGCCGAGGGCGAGAACAAGCTGACCGTCCCGGCCGGCGGCTCCGTCGTCATCGGCGGCGAGGGCAACGCCTCCGCCGTCCTGGAGGGCGGCTCCGAGGAGGACCCCCTCGACGGCAACGTCCAGAAGACCACCTTCACCCTGAGCGAGACCGGCGCGGTGGCCCTTCAGGCCTTCGTCGTCCCCGCCAAGAGCTACTTCTCCGACTGGGGCCCGAGCGACATCCCGAGCGCCCCGGAGATCACGCCGTCCCAGAGCGCGACCGCCGGGGCCTCCGGGACCCCGCAGGCGGGCGAGTCCGGCGCGGCGACCCCGACGGACACCGCCACGGCCACGGCCACAGGCACGGCCACCGGCACGGCGAACACGTCCACGGAGTCGCCCGCGGGCCAGTGACCCCGCACCGCACACGCCGAGAGGGCGGCACCCCCCGGTGGGGGTGCCGCCCTCTCGGCGCAACGGCCCGATCCGGCGTCAGGCGGGACCGGCCCGGCGGACTCGCGTCACCTCTTCGGGTCACGCGCCCGCCGCACCGCCCGCCACCGATCAGGGCTCGAACTTGTATCCGAGGCCCCGCACCGTCACCAGGTACCGCGGCGCGCCCGGGTCCGGCTCGATCTTGGCGCGCAGGCGCTTCACGTGGACGTCGAGGGTCTTGGTGTCGCCGACGTAGTCGGCACCCCAGACCCGGTCGATGAGCTGCATCCGGGTCAGCACACGGCCGGCGTTGCGCAGCAGCATCTCCAGGAGGTCGAACTCCTTCAGGGGGAGGTCGACCTTGGAGCCGGAGACCGTCACCACGTGCCGGTCGACGTCCATGCGCACCGGGCCGGCCTCCAGGGCCGCCGGGGTCACCTCCTCCGGCTCGCCGCGCCGGCGCAGGACGGCCCGGATCCGGGCGACCAGCTCGCGCGAGGAGAACGGCTTGGTGACGTAGTCGTCGGCTCCTATTTCGAGACCCACGACCTTGTCGATCTCGCTGTCCTTGGCGGTCACCATGATCACGGGAACGTTGGAGCGGCCGCGCAGCTGGCGGCAGACCTCCGTGCCGGGCAGCCCCGGCAGCATCAGGTCGAGCAGGACGAGGTCGGCGCCGTTGCGCTCGAACTCGTCCAGGCCGTCGGGCCCGGTGGCCGCCACGGCGACCTCGAAGCCCTCCTTGCGGAGCATGTACGACAGGGCGTCGGAGAAGGACTCCTCGTCCTCGACGACGAGCACACGGGTCACGGAAGGACCTCCGGGGCGGAAAGCGTCTGGTACGCGGTTGACTCGGGGGGTGTCTGGGCGGACGGCCCGTCCTCTTCGTCATCGTCGAGGTCGGGGTGCTGTTGTGCCCGGTCGCGGTCGCGGGCCGCGCCCGCCTCCGGCAGCCGCAGCGTAAAAGTGGAGCCCTGTCCCTCGGCACTCCACACCGTGACCTCCCCGCCGTGCGAGGCGGCCACGTGCTTGACGATCGCCAGGCCGAGCCCCGTACCGCCGGTGGCACGGGAACGGGCCGGGTCGACGCGGTAGAAGCGCTCGAAGATGCGCTCCTTGTCCTTGTCGGAGATCCCGATGCCCTGGTCGGTGACGGCGATCTCGATCAGGTCCCCGCCGGGTGCGGTCACCCGGCGGGCGGCTATCCCGACCCGGGTACGGGCGGGTGAGTAGTTGACGGCGTTCTCCACCAGGTTGCCCAGGGCCGCGGCCAGCTGACCGCGGTGGCCCCAGACACTCAGGTCGGCGGTGCCGTCCGTCCGTCGCCCGCCACCGGCCTGCTCGGGTCCTTCGGACGCCGCGACGCTGGTGGCCATGGTGATCTGCTTGGTGCCGGCCTGGTGCCGGCAGCGGTCGACGGCCTCGGCGACGAGTTCGTCGACGCCGACCGGCTCGGCGTCCTCCAGCGGGTCGTCGTTCTGGACCCGGGAGAGGTCGATCAGCTCCTGCACCAGGTTGGTGAGCCGGGTGGCCTCGATCTGCATCCGCCCGGCGAAGCGCTGCACCGCCTCCGGGTCGTCGGAGGCGTCCATGACGGCTTCCGAGAGCAGCGAGAGCGCCCCGACCGGCGTCTTCAGCTCATGGCTCACGTTCGCGACGAAGTCACGTCGTACGGCCTCGATCCGGCGGGCCTCGGTGAGGTCCTCCACAAGGAGCAGCACCAGCCGGGAGCCCAGCGGGGCCACTCTGGCGGACACCGCGAGGGCCTCGCCGCGCCCCGTGCCCCGCCGGGCGAGATCCAGCTCGACCTGGCGTATCTCGCCGTCGCGACGGGTGTCGCGAGCCATCTGGAGCATCGGCTCCACAGCGAGCTTGCCGCCCCTGACCAGGCCGAGGGCGTACGCCGCCGAGCTGGCCTTGACCACGGCGTCGGCCTCGTCGAGGACGACCGCCGAGGACCGCAGCACCGACAGAACGGTGTCCACGCCCGGCGGAAGCACCGGGTCCGTGTGCAGGGAGGTACGAGTGGGCCGAGCCTGGTCGCGCTCGCTCCAGCGGAACGCCAGCATGGCGATGACACCGGTGAGCACCCCGGCGATCGCTGCCGCTGCGGCGACCGCCGCGTTCACGTCCATGCGTCCAGGTTAGGCACGGGATCCAGCCTGACCACAGCCATCGAGGTGCGACCTCGAACACTCGTCGCCCAGAGTTCACCTTGGAGCCAGTGGTGGTTCATTTGAGGTGACGGAAACCGACGCGTACAGGGCGGACCGTGGCACGGTGGGGTTCGCAGCACCGGTTCAGCGGCTGGTCGGCATCGGGTCCGACCGGGGCGAATGGCCGGTTCTGGCCCCCCGGAACCCCGAGAATCACGTACGAGAGGGAAGCCTGATGCGGGACGCGTACCACGAGGAACTTGACTCGATCGGCGACAGCCTGGTCGAGATGGCCCGGCTGGTCGGGTCGGCGATCGGGCGCGCCACGACCGCCATCCTCGACTCCGATCTGAAGCTGGCCGAAAGCGTCATCGAGGCCGACCAGAAGGTCGACGAGCTCCAGCACGACCTCGAGGCGAAGGCGATAGCGCTGCTGGCGCGGCAGCAGCCGGTGGCGACGGACCTGCGGATCGTCGTCACGTCGCTGCGGATGTCCGCCGACCTGGAGCGCTCCGGCGACCTCGCCCAGCACGTGGCGAAGCTGGCGCGGCTGCGCTTCCCGAACCGCGCGGTGCCGCAGGACCTGCACGCCACGATCCTGGAGATGGGCCAGCTCGCGCAGCGCCTGATGGCGAAGGCGGCGGAGGTCGTCATCACCAAGGACGTCGACCTCGCCCTCCAGCTGGAGTCGGACGACGACGCGATGGACCTCCTCCACCGCGCCCTCTTCCAGCACCTGCTGGACGACCGCTGGAA
The DNA here is from genome assembly GCF_014648915.1 of Streptomyces phaeofaciens. Taxonomy (GTDB): domain Bacteria; phylum Actinomycetota; class Actinomycetes; order Streptomycetales; family Streptomycetaceae; genus Streptomyces; species Streptomyces phaeofaciens. The sequence continues at coordinate 15,542 of NZ_BMSA01000031.1, forward strand.
GCACGGCATCGAGACGGCGGTCGACGTCACCCTGCTGGGCCGCTACTACGAGCGGTTCGCCGACCACGCGGTGGCGGTCGCCAAGCGCGTGGTGTTCCTGGTCACGGGCGAACACGCGGACGAGCTCCAGCCGGACATCCAGCCCGACATCCAGCCGGCACCCGCCCCGGGAGGGGACGGGGCCTGAGGGACCCTCCCCGAGGGACCCGGCCGCGCGCCGGATTCCGCCCGGGGCGCGCGTGAGCCACTGTGCGCCGTTGATGCGCCCGACACAGCGGGCATGCAATGGGCACAGGCCCTACGCCTCCGGGAGGAACCCATGGCCGAGTCCCCCAGTGTTCCCACGCCCGACCCCACCCAGGAACGCCCGACCGAGCAGCCCGCCGAGATCAGGAACCTGACCCTGATAGGCGCGTGCGGCTGCGGCTCGGGGTGCGGGTGCGGGTGCCAGTCGGGGAATCCCTGCCAGTGCGGCTGAGGATGCTGCCGCCCCGGCACCGACGCGAGTGAAGAGGTCGTCCCGACGCCGAACCGGCCGAGGACGACGTACGACGTGAGGGGCCCCGGCGCCGACAGGCACCGGGGCCCCTGCCACGGCCGGCTCGCCGGCGATCAGGGGTGGACCCGCGCCGCCGCGCAGGCCCGCTCGATCTCGCCCAGGTACTGCTCCAGTCGGAAGCGAACCTCCTCGACGGGCCCGCCGTCGGGGCCCGGGTACATCAGGCCCGACCAGATGACGGTCCCGCCCCGCAGCCCGATCCGTACGGTCAGCCTGTCCGGCCCCGGATCGGGCCGTTCCTGGGCCGCCACCTCCACCGTGCGCGGCCTGTCCGTCGGGTAGAGCGGTCCGCCCGGCCCGAGCAGCCGCCCCGGACCGAGCCCGGCCATCCTGCCGTCGCTGCGCGCCACCACATCGAGGCCGTCGACGAAGAGATACGTGTGCACACCGGCACACACCGGCGGCCCGGGACACGCGCCGACGAGCAGCGTGCTCACCGCACCGTCGCTCCGCCTGCCGGGCACGGTGGCCCGCAGCGCGCGCGGGGATCTACGCGGCATCCGCCCGGGACGAGGTCATGGGCCGATCGTAGCGGCCACCCCGGGCTCGACCGCCCTGGCGGTGTACCTGCCCTCGCGCCCAGATGTCAGGCCACCCTCGATCGTCGCCGCCGGCGCGTCGAGAAACCCCCACAGGTCTGCGGCAGCTGCTTCGTGCCACTCCCTTCGACGGGCGTCCGCGACGCGTGCGGCTGACGCCCGTAGAGGGCCCAGGCCGTGAAAACGCCCCCGATCCGCGCCGTATGCGCAGGTCGGGGGCGTGATCGCGAAGACTACTTCTTCTTGCCCTGGGTTTCGACCGCCCGTATTTTGGCCCTGATCAGCGGGGCGTGCACCGCAACTGACCTGTGCCGGTCGGTTGTTGGTGGTCGTTGTCTGTCGTTGCTTGTTGACCTCGGAGGTTCCAGACAGGTTCCGGGTCCTGGCGCGCTCATGATCTAAGGCGGATGAGGCCACCCGCCTTCCCGACCGCTCAAGTATCTGTCTGAGCGGCCCGGTATGCCTCGTACTGAGTCCAGGCACGTTCGAGCGTCTCGATAGCCGCGTCGATGGCGCCGCGCTCTTCGAGGTAGTCAAGCTGGCCCTGCCTCCCCTTGCGTGAGGGCCAGTCGGGGTCAGTAGAGACGTCCCGCGCGAGATCCCCGATGGCAGTGCGCTGATCGGCGTGGGTCTTCAACCATGCGGTGAAGCTCTTCGGCTTAGGCATGTCAGCATCCTTCCGCCGCCCTGTCCGGGCTAACCCACGGGCCTGGTCCGCTTGTCGCTTGTCTTGTCGCCTGTCTTGTCGCTTGTCGGATCGCAGGTCAGAGCCTGTTTCGGGCTACCCCGCAGTGCGGTCCCGTCTTGTCACGACAAGCGACAGGACAAGCGACAAGGGCATCAGCGGTGCCGGCGCGTCCGGCGGAGAAAGAGCAAGAACGAACGGCCTACGGCCGCGCGTCTCTTGGCAGCTCGCTACGCTCGCGCGGCGACCGCAGTCGGGGCGAAGGTCGTGGTGCTCCTCAGGGAAACTTGGAAACCCGCAGGTCAGCGATTCAGCGCGCCTTCGGTGCGCGCCGGGTGCGTGGAAAACCCGTGGCACGCTGGAGGTGCTTCTGTCTGCCCTGACGGCCATCTGCACGCGTGCAGCCTGTCGTCACCGTTCCGTCACAAGTAGTCGCCGCACCGAACCCTGCCGCTCTCCCGCCGTATCTGCACTCACGCACCACGACCACGCGTACCGCGGGGCAACAACCGACGACCGAAACCCGCGGACGAGACGACTCAGGGGGACGACAGCATGCGTCACAACAACGGCATTCGCAGGGCGGCTCTGGCGACGACGGCGGTCACGGCCGTCGCGGCGGCGGTGACCGGCATCCTGCCCGGCACCGCCATGGCGGCGAGCACCACCACCTCCACCCCGCCGCCCGCCTGCCCGGCCTCCGCCCTCCAGGTCAGCGCCCGGCAGGCCGCCCACCCGCCCGTCGGGACCGGGACCGGGGCGGCGGTCGTGCAGTTCACCAACGTCTCCCGGAAGACGTGCGTCCTGAAGGGCCATCCGACGGTCGCGGGCGCCGGCAACGGCTCCCCCGCCCACAACACCCCGCTCAAGGTCACCCCCACCGGCAGGGCGGCCACCGTGACGGTCCGGCCGCACGGCAAGGCGTGGGTGAAGCTGACCTTCGTCCAGGTCCAGGGGGAGGGCGACGGCTACTGCGTGTCGGGCAAGACCCCGGCGGTGTATCCGACGATGGTCATCGGGCTGCCGCACTCCGGGAAGCACCAGGTCGCCCTGAACGACGGGTGGTGGGCCGAGTGCGACAACAAGGTGACCGTCACCCCGGTCTCGGCGGTCAAGCCTTCCTGACCCCACCGTGCCCACAAATCGAGCAGCCTGCACGACGATCGCAAGGCTCTGACCTACACGTTTACGAGGCACTGCACATAAGTGCAGGTCAGAGGTAGTTGCGGGGGTCAACCGGCGCTGTTGACGCAACCGACGGCATCAACCGCCGCAAATCGGGTGGGATGGTGACCGGCACGCCGACCGCGCGCACAAGCAAAAGGAGCACGCCGTGCGCGTGGTGCTCCTCTTGGACGCCGGGGAGAGCATCAAGGCCCCCGCGGAGTACCTCGGGCACTCCGACCCGGGCCTGACGCTGAAGGTGTGCGCGCACCTCATGCCAAGCAGTCGCGACAGGGCCAGGAAAGCTCTCGGCAGGGCACTTCGGCCTCAAGGCCCCGAGAGCTGAGGTTCCAGGGAGGTTCCAGCGCATGAAAATGCCTCCCACCCGCGCCATATGCGCAGGTGGGAGGCATGATCACAAAACCTACTTCTTCTTGCCCTGGTTCTTGACCGCCTCGATCGCCGCCGCTGCCGCGTCCGGGTCGAGGTAGGTGCCGCCGGGGTTGAGGGGCTTGAAGTCGGCGTCCAGCTCGTAGGAGAGGGGGATGCCGGTCGGGATGTTCAGGCCCGCGATGTCCTCGTCGGAGACGCCGTCGAGGTGCTTGACCAGGGCGCGGAGCGAGTTGCCGTGGGCGGCGACCAGGACCGTGCGGCCGGTGAGGAGGTCGGGGACGATGCCGTCGTACCAGTAGGGGAGCATGCGGACGACGACGTCCTTCAGGCACTCCGTGCGCGGGCGCAGCTCCGGCGGGATCGTCGCGTAGCGCGGGTCGGCCGACTGGGAGAACTCCGTGCCGTCCTCGAGCGGCGGCGGCGGGGTGTCGTAGGAGCGGCGCCACAGCATGAACTGCTCCTCGCCGAACTCCGCGAGGGTCTGCGCCTTGTCCTTGCCCTGGAGGGCGCCGTAGTGGCGCTCGTTCAGGCGCCACGAGCGGTGGACCGGGATCCAGTGGCGGTCCGCGGCCTCGAGGGCCAGCTGCGCGGTGCGGATCGCGCGCTTCTGGAGGGACGTGTGGACCACGTCGGGGAGGAGATCGGCGTCCTTCAGGAGCTCGCCACCGCGGACTGCCTCCTTCTCGCCCTTCTCGTTGAGGTTGACGTCCACCCAGCCGGTGAACAGGTTCTTCGCGTTCCACTCGCTCTCGCCGTGGCGGAGGAGGATCAGCTTGTACGGTGCGTCGGCCATGCGTCTGAGCGTAATCCACCGTCCTGATGGCTTGCGTCCCCCGCCCACCCCCCGGACGGTGCGGCCGACAGTTGACGGGATCTGTTAATTGAGTGGTCTCCCCGGGACCTCACTACGTAAGTTGCCGTTGCTGTCTTCGCCACTTACACCCGGGGGAACTCCGCCATGTCCGTCGCCTCTCTACGACGTGCCACCCGCGAGACCCTCTCCGGGCTGCCCCGCGAGTTCTGGTGGCTGTGGACGAGCACGCTGGTCAACCGGCTCGGCGCCTTCGTCGCGACCTTCATGGCCCTGTACCTGACGCTCGACCGCGGCTACTCCGCCTCCTACGCCGGACTGGTCGCCGCCCTGCACGGGCTGGGCGGGGTCGTCTCCTCGCTCGGCGGCGGGGTGATGGCGGACCGGATCGGACGGCGGCCCACGCTGCTCGTCGCGCAGACCGGGACCGCGCTCTCGGTCGCACTGCTCGGGTTCATCACCGATCCGGTGGCCATCGCCGGCGTCGCCTTCCTCGTCGGCATGGCCTCCAACGCCTCCCGGCCGGCCGTGCAGGCGATGATGGCGGACATCGTGCGGCCCGAGGACCGGGTGCGGGCCTTCTCCCTCAACTACTGGGCCATCAACCTCGGGTTCGCCGTCTCCTCGACGGGCGCCGGCTTCATCGCGGAGGTCAGCTACCGCGCCGGGTTCCTGATCGAGGCCGGGATGACCCTCGTCTGTGCGGTCGTCGTCTTCCTCAAGCTGCCCGAGTCACGGCCCGAGCAGAAGGAACGAGCCGGCCGGGAGGACTCCGTCGGGCTCGGGACCGTACTGCGCGACACCCGGTTCATGAGTGTCGTCGGGCTGTCCTTCCTCGTCGCGTTCGTCTTCCAGCAGGGCTCGGTCGGGCTGCCGGTGGCCATGGGAGCGGCCGGGTTCACCCCGGCCGACTACGGCATGGCGATCGCCGTCAACGGCGTGCTGATCGTCGCGCTCCAGATCCCGGTCACCCGGTTCATCGAACACCGGGACCCGCGACGGCTCCTCGTGATCTCCTCCGTCCTCGCCGGGTACGGCTTCGGACTGACGGCCTTCGCCGGGTCGGTCGGCGTCTTCGCCCTCACCGTCTGCGTGTGGACCCTCGCCGAGATCGTCAACGCGCCGACCCAGACCGGGCTCGTCGTCCGCCTCTCCCCCACCCACGGCCGCGGCCGCTACCAAGGCATGTACACCCTGTCCTGGGCGGTGGCCTCGCTCGTCGCCCCGCTGATGTCCGGTGTCGTCATCGACCGGTTCGGGGCGGAGTGGCTGTGGGGGATGTGCGCGGTGGTGGGCACGGCCGCGGGCGCCGGGTACGCCGTGGTGATGCGACGCCTGCCGGACGAGGAGCCGACGGACGAGGGCGCACCCGCCACGGGGGCGGGGGCGAAGGCCGAGGTCGGCGCCGCCTGAGCGGGCTCGGAGCGCCCTCGGCCGCCCTAGGGGTGCATCCGTGCCCCCTTCAGCACCTTGTCCACCGCGTTCCGCGGGCCGTACACGGCCAGCCCCACCAGGTCCAGATCCGCCGTCCGCACGGCCCGCACCGCCGCCCGGTTGTCGCCGTCGTTGCCGGTGGCGAAGAGGTCACTCGTGAACACCGCGCGCGGGAGGGACCGGGCCAGCACGCGCGCGTGGGCGGCGGCCAGCGTCTCCTTCGTGCCCTCGAAGACCAGCACCGGCTGGCGGAACATCGGCAGCGAGGCCACCTCGTCGGCGTCCTCGTACGGCTCTCCGATCACCTCGGGGGCGGCCGTCCCCAGCCCGCTGACCAGGAACGCGGTGACGTTCAGGCGCTGCCAGGACTCCAGGTCCTCACGCAGCAGGACGGCTATCTTCGTGTCGAAGCGCAGGGGTGCGTCAGTGCTCATGAGGTGAGACTGCCGTCCCGCGCACGACCCGGTCTTGTACGTTCTTTGCATGGCCCCCCGGCAGCCCCGGCGTCCCCGGCCCGCCGCCTCGCCCGCCCGGCACGCCCCGCACGCCCGGCAGGAAGTCTCCGCCTGGCGCCCCCGCGTCCCGGGCGTCGTCGAGGTCTTCCACGCCCACTTCACCGGGTACGCGTACCCGATGCACGTCCACGACGCCTGGACGCTGCTCATCGTGGACGACGGCGCCGTACGGTACGACCTCGACCGGCACGAGCACGGCACCCCGCACGACACGGTGACGCTGCTGCCGCCGCACGTGCCGCACAACGGGTCGCCGGTCGACCCGCGGGGCTTTCGCAAGCGGGTGCTGTACCTGGACGCCGGGGTCCTCGGCGAGGACCTCATCGGGCCCGCCGTCGACGCGCCCGACCTGCGGGACCCGGTGCTGCGGCGGCGGGTGGGGCAGCTGCACTCCGCGCTCGCCGGGGCCGGCGACGAACTGGAGGCGGACAGCCGGCTGACGCTGATCGGGGAGCGGCTGCGCGATCACCTGGGACACCCGGAGCGCTCCCCGCGCCCCGACCCCGCCCTCGCGCGCCGGCTGCGGGAACTCCTCGACGCGTCCGTCGTCCAGGGCATCGGCCTGGATGAGGCGGCACGGATCGTCCAGGCGCATCCCGCCCATCTCGTACGGGCGTTCAGCGGCGCGTACGGCATCGCGCCGCACCAGTACCTCACCGCCCGCCGGGTCGACCGTGCGCGGCGGCTGCTGCTGGACGGCCGGCCGCCGGGCGAGGTCGCCGTGGCGGCCGGCTTCTACGACCAGGCCCATCTCACCCGGCATTTCCGCCGGCTGGTGGGGGTGACACCGGGGCGGTACCGCGCCGGATCCCGCCCCGCGGGGCCTGCTACTTGACGTCGACGTAGTCGCCCGTGGAGGTCGCGCCACCGGTCGTGGACGTCTCGCCGAAGGTCCAGCGCCAGGTGCCGTCGGCGGAGGCGGTGACCGTGGTCCTCAGGTTGCCCGCCGAGTCGGCCTTCACGATCTTGACCGTGGTGTACGTGCTGCTGCCCGCCTTGCGGAACTGGAGCTTGGCCGACTTGCCGCCGAAGCCGACGTAGGCGTGCTTCACCCAGTCCGCGCGGGTCACCTTGCCGGTGACGGTCATCTTCTTGCCCTTGGCGACGGGCTCGGGGGTGGCGTTGGCGGTGACCCGCGCCGCGCGCTTGACCTGCACGGTGCCGAACCCGGTCAGGTATTCGCTGCTCTTCGGCTGGCCGTTGGAACCCCAGATGCGCGCGGAGACGGCGATCTTCCAGGTCGTGGCGTCGTTGTTGGAGTCCAGCCGGTAGCGCGGCTCGATGTACAGCTCGCCGTCGCAGTCCGCGGCGTGGGTGCCGTCCTCGTAGCAGGTGACGCTGCTCGTCCAGATACCGCCGTCCTCGGCGCCCTTGGCGGCCGTGGTGTCGTGGTAGAGGAAGGGGGTCGTCTCCACGTCGCCGAGCGCGGTGTTCGAGGACCAGTACTTGTGGAAGGTGAAGTCGGGGGTCACCTCCGCGGTGGTGCCCACGATGACGGGCCTGCCGTTGTTCACGACGAGGTGGGACACCGTGATGCCGGTGTCCGCCGCCTCCGCGGCCGGCGAGGCGAACGCCACGAGGGCGAGCGCTCCCGCGAGTGCGGCCGCGGTGCCGGTTCTGCCTGTGCGCATGCACGTCCTTCCCAGGGGGACGATCAAGGTCGCGGCAGGCTAACAGCAGGTCGGCGGGGCTCGATCGGCGGGCGGGGAGGCCCGGTCGGCGGAGCGGGAGGATCAGTCGGCGGAGCGACGGGTCAGGTGGGCGAAGGCGTCCAGGTTGTGCGTGGGTTCGCCGCGGGAGACCCGCCAGGCGTACTCCCGGCGGATCGCGGTGGCGAAACCGAGTTCCAGCAGGGTGTTGAAGGCGCCGTCGGCGGCCTCCAGCACCTGGCCGAAGATACGGTCGGTCTCCTCGGCGGTGACGGCGGCGAGCGGGAGGCGGGCGGTGACGTAGATGTCGCCGAGCTGGTCGACGGCGTAACTCACGCCGTACAGCTTGAGGTTGCGCTCCAGGAGCCAGCGGTGGACGCCGGACTCGTTCTCGTCGGGGTGGCGGATGACGAACGCGTTCAGCGACAGCGAGTGGCGGCCGATGATCAGGGAGACCGTCGTCCTCAGTTTGCGGGTGCCGGGGAGCTGGACGACGTAGGTGCCGGGCTCGGGGCTTTCCCACTCCAGCTCCGCGTCCTTCAGGAAACCCTCGACTACCTGCGCGGTCGACCTGTCCGTGTCACCCATGCTGGGAGCGTACGCGACGGCGGTGGGCCTGGGTCGCGGCCGTGTACACGTCCGCCGTCGCGGCGGCCGCGGTGTCCCAGCCGAACGACTGTGCGTGCCGGGCGGCGGCCGCGCCCATCCGGGCGGGCAGCTCGGGGCCGTCGGCGAACCGTTCGAGCACGCGCGCGTACGCCGCCGGGTCGTGGCCCTGCACCAGGTAGCCGGTCTCGCCGTCCCGCACCGCGACCGGGAGGCCGCCGACGGAGGCCGCGAGGACCGGGGTGCCCGCCGCCTGCGCCTCTATGGCGACCAGGCCGAAGGACTCGCTGTAGGAGGGGACGACCAGGACCGACGCGGCCCGGAACCAGTCCGCCAGCTGGTCCTGGCCGACCGGCGGGCGGAACCGTACGACGTCCGCGATGCCGAGCCGCGCGGCCAGCTTCTGAAGGCCCTCCGGCTTGGCGAGGCCGCTGCCGCTCGGGCCGCCGACGATCGGTACGACGATCCTCGACCGCAGGTCGGGGCGCTCGTCCAGCAGCACCGCGATCGCGCGGAGCAGGACGTCCGGGGCCTTCAGGGGCTGGATCCGGCCCGCGAAGAGGGGGACGAGGGCGTCCTGCGGGAGGTCGAGGCGGGCGCGGGCGGCGGCGCGGCCGTCGGCCGGGGAGAAACGGTCCAGGTTGACGCCCGGGTGGACGACGGCGACCTTGCCGGGGTCCGCGCTGTAGTGCCGTACGAGTTCGTCGGCCTCCTCCGCCGTGTTGGCGATGAGGCGGTCGGCGGCGGCCACGATCTGGGTCTCGCCGATGACGCGGGCGGCGGGTTCGGGGGTGTCGCCGTCGGCCAGGTTGGCGTTCTTGACCTTGGCCATGGTGTGCATGGCGTGCACCAGGGGGGCGCCCCAGCGCTGGGCGGCGAGCCAGCCGACGTGGCCGGAGAGCCAGTAGTGGGAGTGGACCAGGTCGTAGTAGCCGGGGCGGTGGCCGGCCCAGGCCTGCATCACACCGTGCGTGAAGGCGCACAGCTGGGCGGGCAGCTCCTCCTTGGCGAGGCCCTCGTAGGGGCCCGCGTCGATGTGCCGCACCAGGACGCCGGGCGCCATCTGGACCGTCGGCCGGAGGGTGGCCGTGGTCGCCCGCGTGAAGATCTCGACCTCGATGTTGATCGCGGCGAGACGCTGTGCGAGCTCCACGATGTAGACGTTCATGCCGCCGGCGTCGCCGGTGCCGGGCTGGTGGAGCGGTGAGGTGTGCACGGAGAGCATCGCGACTCGGCGGGGGCGGCGGTGAAGCCTGAGCCGCGAGGGAACCGCCGTAGAGCGACGCCCGAGCCTGCTGACGTACTGGCTCACGTGGCCTTCCTCCTTGCTGCGGGCATGCCGGACGGAGGGGGTGGGGCTCCCTCCACTGGGCGGCAACGCCTCCGGGAGCCGTTCCCATTCCGGGAGGGTCACGACGGCAGGGGTTTTTGCCTGAGCGTTACCGGGGGTCGCTCAACCGTTCGAGGGCGGGATGCGTCGGGCGGCGCGGCCGGTGCGGGGCACCGCATACCCTCGTAGCCATGACCTCCCGCGCGGCCCTCCCCTCCTCTCGGCTTCGCCCGAGCGGGCGGACCCCCGTCGTGGGCACCGTCACGCGCGGGACCACCAACCCCAACCGGCTGCGCCGCATGGACCGCTGGATCGCCGCGGTGCACGGCGCCGAGCTGCGCCGCGCCGGCGACCCGGTGGCGGTCGACCTCGGGTACGGGGCGGCGCCCTGGACGGCCGTCGAGCTGCTGTCCCGGCTGCGGACCGTGGCGCCCCGCGCGCGCGTGGTCGGAGTCGAGATCGAACCGGCCCGGGTCACGGCCGCCCGGCCGTACGAGCGCGAGGGGCTGGTCTTCCGGCACGGCGGCTTCGAGATCCCGGTGCCGCAGCGGCCGTGTCTCGTCCGCGCGGCGAACGTGCTGCGCCAGTACGACGAGAGCCAGGTCGGTGAGGTCTGGGAGCGACTGTGCGCGCGGCTCGCGCCGGCCACCGGGGTGTCGCGCGGCGGGCTGCTCGTCGAGGGGACCTGTGACGAGATCGGGCGGCGGCACGTATGGGTCGCGCTCGGGCCCGAGGGGCCGCGCACGGTCACCCTCGCCACCCGGCTGGGCTCCCTGGACCGGCCGTCCGACCTCGCGGAACGGCTGCCGAAGGCACTGATCCACCGCAATGTCCCGGGCGAGCCGGTGCACGCCTTCCTGCGCGACTTCGACCGCGCCTGGGCCGCCGCCGCGCCCTACGCCTCGTACGGTGCCCGGCAGCGGTGGATACGGGCGGTACGGGACCTGACGGCCGACTGGCCGGTGACGGACGGGCCGGCCCGCTGGCGCCAGGGTGAAGTGACCGTGCGGTGGGAGGCGTTGGCGCCTCGCGGCTGACGGCACGGCCCGCACGCCCCGCACGACGCCCGCCGTTGCGCCGCCCGTTCATCCTTCCCTCCAGCTTTCCGTTCACCTTTCCGTGTTCCCCAGGAACGATCTCGGTGCGGCGTTCGTCACATTGGCGGGGCGATCATCATTCCGGAGGGAGCAAGTGGGGAAGGACTGTCCGTGTCGGGCTTCGACCTCTGTCGTTTTCGGCCGTGACATGGCACGATCCCCCGGGCACCGTAAGTTACTGACGGGAAATCAGTTGGGGGGACGGGATATGCGACCGGGCAAGCGCAGCCTGTACGCGGTGGCGGTGGCCGTCGTCTGCGCGGTGACCGTGCTGGGGGCACCCGGCATGGCGTTCGCGAGCCCCGACCCCTCGTCGGCACCGACCACCAGCCCGGACCTCACGCCCGCGCCGAGCACGGACCTGGAGGCCGTCCGCGAGAAGCTCGACGCGCTCTACCACGACGCCGCGGTCGCCACCGACGCGTACAACGCGGCGGAGGAGGCGGCGAAGAAGCAGTCCGCGGAGATCGTCGAGCTGGCCAAGAAGATCGTCGCGGGTCAGAAGAAGCTGGACGGGCTGAAGGACCGCGCGGGCGCGGCGGCCCGCTCCCAGTACCGCACCGGCGGCCTGCCCGACGAGGCCCAGCTGATGCTGAGCGACGACCCGAGCGACTTCCTCGACGGTGCCGGCCGGGTGATCCAGGGCCAGCGCGCCACCAAGGGCCTGATCGGCGAACTGACCCGGACCCAGGAGGACTTGGAGCAGTACTCCGACGACGCCTCGGCCCAGTGGCAGAAGCTGGAGACCAACCGCAAGACCAAGGAGACCGCCCAGAAGCGGGTCGAGAAGCAGATCAAGGCGGCCGAGAAGCTCGAGTCCCAGCTGGAGAAAGAGGAGAAGGAGCGCCTCGCCGAACTCCAGGAACAGGCCGCCCAGAAGGCCCAGAGCGCCTGGCTGGACACCGGCATACTCGACGAGATCGACAGCAAGGCGTCCGCGCAGGGCAAGAAGGCCATCGAGTACGCCACCGCGCAGATCGGCAAGCCGTACGAGTGGGGCGCCGAGGGCCCGAACACGTACGACTGTTCCGGGCTGACCTCCGAGGCGTGGAGGAGCGCCGGCACGGCCATCCCGCGCACCTCGCAGGAGCAGTGGAAGCAGCTCCGGCACGTCGCGGTCGAGGACATGCGTCCCGGCGACCTCATCATCTACTTCGACGACGCGAGCCACGTCGCGCTGTACGTGGGCGACGGCGCGATCGTGCACGCCCCGCGCCCGGGCCGCACCATCACGCTGGCAGGGGCGGGCACCATGCCGATCCTCGCGGTGGTCCGGCCGGACGCGTAGGGCAAATCAGCCAAAACGGGTGAACTCGCTTGCCCGGCCCACCCGAAGCCGGGCGCGTGACCCCCACCACGTGACCCACGGCACCTGGAGCGGACCCCCAAACTCCGTACCGACGTGACGTTCGTCATCCCCTCCACCGCCCCACCCTGCCCAACTGCGATACGGAAAGCGGCATATGACAGCGGTCTGAGATCAAGCTGGGTGTCGCACACCATTCCGCTGCGGCGCCTTCTGCCGCTATGGTCCCCGTCGGTGGGTCGAGGTCCCTCGCCCCCGCCATGCCCTCGGGGGGAGGGAAGGAACCCAAGACGATGCCCGTACCCGTACCGCGGCAGAGAGCGATCCCGGCCGTGGAGTGTGGTCAGGCGCCGGCCGCGCCCACAGTCGGCGGCCCCTCCAGGGCAGAAGCCCCGCTCCACCGGGACGCCGCCCGCAAGGAAGAGACCGTCCGCAACGACGCGACGGCCGAGAACACCGGCGCCCACACCGGCGCGCACACCACCACGCTCACCCTGCTGCTCATCGAGGACGACCCCGCCGCGGCGCCGATCGTCCCCGACCTGCTGGACTCGGACGGCAAGCCGATCCGCGTCCGCACCGCCCGCAACCTCACCGAGGCCGGACGGCTGCTCACCGACGACGTGCACTGCATCCTGCTCGACCTGGCGCTGCCCGCGCCCGGCCGGGCGTCCGGCGACGACGAACTCGCCGTGCTCCGGCACGTCCTGGAGCTGGCGCCCCGGCACGCCGTGCTCGCGCTCACCGCGTCCGGCGACGCCGAGCGGGGCACGGAGGCGGTGCGCGTCGGCGCCCAGGACTATCTCTTCCGGGACGAGCTGGACGGCCGGCTGCTGAGCCGCGCGATCCGCTACGCCGTTGAGCGGAAACGTTCCGACACGGCCGAGCGACGGCTCGCCGAGGGCAAGCTGCGCGCACAGGAGAACGCCCGCCTGGAGCGCGGTCTGCTGCCCACCCCCCTCCTGGAGGGCTCCCCGCTGCGCTTCGCCGCCCGTTACCGTCCCGGCCGCTCGCGCGCGCTGCTCGGCGGCGACTTCTACGACACGGTCCGCACACCCGACGGCACCGTGCACGCCATGATCGGTGACGTGTGCGGCCACGGCCCGGACGAGGCGGCGCTCGGCGTGGAGCTGCGCATCGCCTGGCGGGCGCTGACCCTGGCGGGGCTGTGCGGCGACGAGCTGCTCGGCACCCTCCAGCAGGTGCTGGAGCACGAGCGCGACGACGACGAGATCTTCGCGACGCTGTGCACCGTCGACATCGCGCCGGACGGCCGCCGCGCGGGCCTGTGCCTGGCCGGCCACCCGGCACCGCTGATCGCCCGCCCGGACCGCCCGGCACGGCTGCTGCCGTACGACAACAACGGGCCCGCGCTGGGTCTGCTGCCCGGTGCCCGCTGGCCGCGGATGCAGGTGGAGCTGGGCGCCGAGTGGAGTCTGATGCTCTACACCGACGGGCTGATCGAGGGCCGCGTCGGCGAGGGCCGGGAGCGGCTGGGGCAGGACGGGATGGTCGAGATGATCCGCCGCCAGCTGTCCGAAGGGCTGCGCGGCGAGGAGCTGCTGCGCGCCGCGGTGAACGAGGTGCGGGAACTCAACGGCGGCGAGCTGACGGACGACGTGGCCGTGGTCCTGCTGGACCGGGTGGCGTAGTCGGAGCGGAGCGCGCGGGCCGACCGTGGCCGGCCGCGCCGGTCGTCGGTCCTACCGTCCGCCGTTGTACGGGCCGTACGGGCCGTCGCTGCTGGAGCCGCCTCGGCGGCCTCGGCCTCCGCCGGGGAGGGAGCGCAGGGCGGGGCGGACGTCGACCATGTACACGATGGTCGCGACCAGGCCGATGATCGGCAGGAACGAGAAGATGTTGAAGATCAGGTTCACCACGAAGGCGAGTCCGAGGACGATCAGCCAGAACGGCTTGGTCTGCTTGTCCGCCGCGCGGTAGCCGTCCTCACGGCGCAGGGCGGCGTCGACCAGCGCGAAGCCGCTGAACACGATCAGCGCCAGGCTCAGCAGACTCAGGAAACTGTCGAACCCCTGCATCAGCACTACGTCCACCACCAGATTTGGTACGACCAGGCTCGTCCCTTACGCGGTCACCGTACCCGCAACCGCGCTTTTCCTACCCGTACAACGGGCCGGGCACCGGATGAGTGCCCGGCCCGTGACCGTATGTCCCAGTCCGCCGCTGCGATGTCGGCCGTCGGTCTCACTTGGCCGGCGGCGTCGTCTTCTTCACGGTGGCCTTGCGGGCGGCGGGGGCCTTCTTGGCGGGAGCGGCAGGCTTCTTCACGGTCGCCGGGGTGGGCTCGGCCTTGGCCTCGGCGGGCGGTGCGGCCACCGGCGTCTGGGCGGGCTCGGCCTTCGGCTCGACCGCGACGGCGATCTCCTCGATGCCGTCGGCGGCCTCGCCGCGCCAGGTCCGCACGGTCTGCTCGCCGTGCTCGGCGACCTTCTCGTAGGTCTCACGGGCCTTGACGGCGTACTCGGCGGCGACGCCGACCCCGCGCAGCGCGAGGTCCTGGGCGGACTCGCCGAGCTTCTTCAGGTCGGCGTCGAGCGTGGTGCCGAGCTTCTTGATGTCGCCGTCGAGCGTGGTGATGAAGCCGTTGACCTTGGCCTGGAGGGTCTCCTGCGCCTCCTTGGCCTTGGCACCGGCCTCCTTGGCGCGGGCGGCGGCCTTCTCCTGGACGGCCTTGGGGTCGGTGTTGCGCACCGCGTCGATCCGGGCCGGGGCCTCGGTGCGCAGCTGCTCGACCAGGCCCGGCACCTTCTTCGCCTGCTGGAGGGCGAGGTCGGCGGTACCGGCGGCGAAGTAGAGCGGGGTCGGGTCGCTGAAGGTCTTGCGCAGGTCGTCGGTGATGGCCATGGTGAAGGTCCTCCCGGATGCGCGATCGGATGCGCGCTGGTCGTGTGCGTCGGTTACGTGGTTCGTGGTTCGTGTCGCGTACGTCGTGTTCGGCCGAGGGTCGTACAGGTCCGCGGCGGGACGGCCGGTCCCCTGGTCCGGTCAACTGGCCGTCTGCTGCGGACCGGCGTCGCTCTCCGCGTCCGGAGCGTCCGCCCCTTCGTCGTCCGCCCGTTCCTCGCCCGTGCGGCTCTCCCGCACGGTCTCGAATCCGTTCTCCTTGCGGAAGGACTCGTAGATCTGCAGGAGCGCCTGCTTCTGCCCCTCGGTCAGGGTGGGATCGGCGAGGATGACCGCGCGGGTCTCCACCTCGTCCCGGTCCCGCTCCGCGTCGAGGATGCCGGCCCGCACGTACAGCGTCTCGGCGGAGATGCGCAGGGCCTTGGCGACCTGCTGGAGCACCTCCGCGCTCGGCTTGCGCAGCCCGCGCTCGATCTGGCTCAGATACGGATTGGACACCCCGGCGGCATCGGCGAGCTGCCGCAGCGAGAGCTTGGCGTTGCGCCGCTGCTCGCGCAGGTAGTCACCGAGATTGCCGACGTTGAGCGATGCCATGCCTCCACCTTGCCCCACCGTTGCTAACTTTTGCAAGCACCTGCTTGCAAAAGTGTGTCACGCCACGGGCGTCCGAATGGAACCGGGCGCAAACAGGGTGCGGACCGGGCGCCCACAGGGGGTGCGGACCGGGCGCGGACCGGGCGTCAGACCCCCTGGAACACCCACTTTTTTGTGCGTACTTGGCAGCGTGCCGCGCCCCGGAGAGGCTGGGCGCAGGTGATCAGGAGGCGGTCATGCGGTCCAGGCGACGGTGGCCCCAGTCGGAGAGGGGGGCCAGGGCCTCGGCGAGTTCGAGGCCGAACGGGGTCAGGGAGTAGACGGTCTTCGGCGGGAGCACGTCGTGCACCTCGCGGTGCACCAGACCGTCCTCCTCCATCTCGCGCAGCGCCTGGGTCAGCACCTTCTCACTGAGCCCCGGCAGCAGGCGGCGCAGCGCGGCGGGCCGGTGCGGGCCGGACTCCAGCAGCCACAGCAGGCTGGTCTTCCACTTGCCGTCGATCACGGCGATGGCGGCGGTCACTCCGCAGACGTTCGGATCCTTGGCGCGCTTCCTGGTCACTCGTACCCCTTTTGTCAGCAATTCAGCATCACTCTAAGGGAGTTGAGTCATGTCCACATCGAATTCCGGCCCGCTCACCGTGCCGTCGGCCGTGCCGTCGGCGGCGCCTTCGGCCGTGCCGTCCGCCGTCACCGTTCTCGGGCTGGGGCCCATGGGGCGGGCGCTCGCGGGGGCGTTCCTGGACGCCGGTGTGCGGACCACCGTCTGGAACCGGACTCCGGGCCGGGAGGGCGAACCGGCCCGGCGGGGCGCCGTGGTGGCGGGCACGGCGCGGGACGCCGTCGAGGCGAGCGGTCTTGTCGTGGTGTGTGTGCGGGACTACGACGCCGCCGACGCGGTCCTCCGGGAGGAGCGGGTCGCCGCCGCGCTGAAGGGCCGTACCGTCGTGAACCTCTCCGCCGACACCCCGGCCCGCGCGCGGGACACCGCCGACTGGGCGCAGCGGCACGGGATTCCTTACGTGGACGGCGCGATCATGACCCCGACGACCACCATCGGCACCCCCGACGCGGTGTTCCTCTACAGCGGCCCCGAGGACCTGTACCGCGAGCACCGGCCCGTACTGGACGCGCTCGGTGGCACCCACACGCACCTCGGCGAGGACGCCGGCCGGGCCGCGGCCTACGACATCGCCCTTCTGGACGTCTTCTGGACGGCGATGGCGGGCTACGCGCACGCCGTCGCGATCGCCCGGGCCGAGGGCATCTCCGCCCGTGAGCTGGCTCCCTTCGCCCAGGGCATCGGCGCGATCCTGCCGCCGCTCTTCGCGGAGTTCGCCGAGGACGTCGACAGCGGCTCCTTCTCCGGCGAGCTCAACCCGATCACCTCCGCTCTCTCCTCCCACACCCACATCGCCCACACCGCGGAGGCCCACGGCATCGACGCGACCGTCATGCGTGCCATCGAGGACCAGACCCGCCGGGTGATCGCCCGCGGCCACGGCTCGGACGGCTTCATGCGCGTCACCGAGGTCCTGACCCTCGGTGCCGGCTGATCCACTCCCCCACCTCCCCGAAGTCCCGGTCCGTGAGCCCGAGCCGGTGGTCGACCCGGTGGAGCAGGGCGGGCCCCGGATGGTGCGCCGCCGTCCAGGCGCGGTCGGCGGCGGTGGTCTCGTCGTCGACCCAGACGAACGGCCTCCCCGCGGCCCAGTCGATCAGCGGCCGGGTCTTCCAGTGCAGGCCGGGAACGTCCGGGTCGTCCTCCTCCGGCCACGCCACCACCGGCAGCGCAGGCAGGCCGAGCCAGGGGGACAGGAGGTCGTTCGCGTCGTCCAGCCAGGTGGTGGCCCACACCAGCTCGCAGCCCAGGGCGCGCAGCCGGGGTCCGAGGGCGGGGTCGAGACGGGGGAGCAGAGGGTGCGGCGACGTTCCGTACACCGGGTGGGGGTCCGTGCCGCCGAAGGGGATCAGGGTTCCGTCGACGTCGAGGAAGATCAGCATCGCCGTACATGATCCCCCTGTGCCCGCGCCCGTGCCCGCGCCGGTGCGGCCGCCGTCACCACGGCAGTTCCCGTCCGTGCACCACGTCCAGGCGGGAGACCGCGCGGGTCAGGACGACGTACAGGTGGTGGAGGCCCCGGGGGTCCGACTCGGTGACGGCGGCCGGTTCCACCGCGATCACATGGTCGTACTCCAGGCCCTTGACGGCGGTGGCGGGGACGACCGTGACCCGGGGGGACGGGGCGAGGCCGGCGCCGGTGAGGGCCTCATGGACCGGGGTCGTGTGGCAGGCGGCGGTCACCACGGCGACCGAGCCCTCGTGGGTGAGGGCCTCGCGTACGGCGCTGACGACCGCGGCCGGGAGGTCGCCGCCGGCGGGGCGGAGCGTGAGGGCGCCGTCGCGGCGCAGGGAACGGGCGCGGGGCACGTCGGTGCCGAGGCGGTCCAGGAGACGGTTGGCGAGGGCCAGGATCGCGCCCGGGACCCGGTAGCCCGTGGTCAGCGGGACGATCGCCGCGTCGGGCTTGCCCAGGTGGGCCATCTGGGCCCGCCAGGAGCGCGCAGCCCAGGCGGTGGTGCCCTGGGCCAGGTCGCCGAGGACCGTGAGCGAGCCGAAGCGCACCCGGCGGGCGACGGCCCGGCACTCCATCGGGGAGAGGTCCTGGGCCTCGTCGACGACGACATGGCCGTACCCCTGGGGGTGTGCGAGGAGCCCGGCGATCTCGTCGAGGAGGACCGCGTCGGCCGCCGACCAGCGGGCCGACCTGGGCGAACGGGGCGGGCGGGCCCAGAGCAGCGCCTCCTGCTCGGCGGCGTCGAGGAGTCCGTCCGCCGCCCGCGCCAGCGCCCGGCCGTCGCCGAGCAGCCCGGCCAGCACCTCCTGCGGGGTCACCTTCGGCCAGACGGCGTCCACGCACGCGCTCACCGCCCGCGCCCGTTCGATCCTGCGCAGCCAGGAACCGGGCCGGGGCCCGCTCCGCCGTTCCGCCCGCGCCTGGATCCGGCGGACGATCCGCCCGCGGACCCGCTCCCGCCCCACCTCGTACGGCAGCCGCTCCGCGAGCACCTCCCGCACGATCGCGGTCTGTTCGTCGCCGGAGACCCGCCAGCGGTACGAGCCGTCGGGCAGGACGAGGTCCTCGGCGCGCTCGGCCGCCACCCTCCCGTACAGCGCCCGGCGCAGCACCTCCGCCATCCGGACGTCGTGTTTGACGGCGGCGGTGCGGTCGGGGTCGGTGCCGGTCACCGGATGGCGGGCGATCTCGTCGTGCAGGGTCGACTGGCGGACCTCCGTCTCGCCGAGGGCCGGCAGCACCTCCGCGATGTACGCGAGGAAGGTGCGGCTCGGGCCGAGGATCAGCATGCCGCTGTGCCGGATGCGCCGCGGGTGGGTGTAGAGGAGGTAGGCGGCCCGGTGCAGGCCCACGGCGGTCTTCCCGGTGCCGGGGGCGCCCTGCACGCACACGGACACGGAGAGGTCGCCCCGTACGAGGTCGTCCTGCTCGGGCTGGATCGTCGCCGCGATGTCCCGCATGGGGCCGACGCGGGGGCGTTCGATCTCGCTCGTGAGGATGCCGCCGGGGCCCGTGGACTCGCCGCGTGCCAGGTGTTCGTCCTCCAGTCCGGTGAGGTCCGCGGAGTCGCCCCGGCTGCCGGGGGCCCAGCCGAAGCGGCGGCGGACGGCGACGCCCTGCGGGTCGTGGGCGCTCGCCTGGTAGAAGGCGCGGGAGACGGGAGCGCGCCAGTCGACGACGAGCGGCGGGGCGGCCGGGTGCTCGCTGATGCGCAGTCGGCCGATGTGGTGGGCGAGGCCTTCCCGTACGAAGTCCAGGCGGCCGAAGAACAGGGGGCCCTCGGGCAGTTCGTGCAGCGCCTTGGCCCGGCTGCGGAACTCGTAGCCGAGCACCTCGGCGTCGGCGCCGGAGGCGGAGACGTCCGCGCCGGTGACGACCTGGAGGTCGGCGCCCTCGATCATGGCGGCGAGGGCGGTCCGGCAGTTGTCGTGGTGGGCGCGTTCCTGGTGCAGGACGGCGGCGAGGTCCTCCGGGGCGGCGGGGTCGGCGGGGTCGGCAGTCGTCATGGGTCCAGGGTAGCGAATATCGTTACCGAGTCATATTTTTTACCCGGTTACATCTACTCGATCCGTCGGCCCGGGGCGGGCTCACACCCCGGTCGCCCCCTGAGCCTGGGGCAGGCGCACACCCCCGCCCGCCCCCACCCGCCTCCCGGCTCACGCCAGCCCCGGCAGCCCCGCCCCCAGCACCGCGAACGCCCGCTCCACCGCCGCGACCGCCGCCTCCCGTACGTCCTCGACCGGCTCCCCCGCCCCGATCCGCCGCCAGTTCTCCTCGGCGAGGATCCGCCGGACGGCGACGATCTGACCGGCGGCCAGCCGGGCGTCGAGGGCGTCGGGCAGATCGTCCGCGAGCGCCTCGGCGAGGGCGGTCTCGGAGCGCTCCAGATGGATGTGGAGCCGGGCGGCCAGCGACGGGGTGCCGTAGAGGAGGGTGTGGAAGGCACGGACCTGCGGGTGGTCGTTGAGGCCGGTGACCGGGTCGTGGGCGGCCAGTCCGTCGAGGAAGTGGCGGCGCAGGGCCGGCAGGGGCGCGGTGCCCGAGGCGCGCGCCGCGACGACCACCTCCGCCGACTCCCGCTCGTGGTCCGCGAGCCGGTGCAGCACGAGGTCCTCCTTCGCCGGGAAGTAGCGGAAGAGGGTGGGCTTGGAGATCTCGGCCGCGGCGGCCACCTCGGCGACGGACACCGCGTCGAAGCCCCGCTCCAGGAACAACCCGATCGCGATGTCCGACACGGCCTGGTACATCCGCTGCTTCTTGCGCTCGCGCAGCCCGGTCTCACTCATGCCGCCGAGCCTACGGGTGCCGCTTGACCTCAACCATGCTTGAGGCCGAAGACTGCTTGCACGCGCATCCACTCAGGACGCGCACCACAGGGGGTATGCCATGCGAGCGGCACAGGTGAAGGCGTTCGGCGGACCGGAGGTCCTGGCCACGGTGGAGCTCACGGACCCGGTCCCGGGGCCGGGCGAGGTCCTGATCGAGGTCTCCCACGCCGACACCATCTTCGTGGAGACCCAGGTCCGCGCCGGCCTGTTCCGCGACCACTTCCCCGTCGTACCGCCGTACGTCCCCGGCGGCGGCGTCTCCGGCACGGTCGCCGCGGTCGGGGCGGGCGTGGACGCCGGCTGGGCCGGGCGCCGGGTGGTCTCGTGGGTCGACGGCAGTTACGCCGAGCGGGCGACCGCGCCGGTGACCGCCCTGGTCCCGGTCCCCGACGGGCTGGACCTGCGGACCGCCGCCGCCCTGGTCCACGACGGGGTGACGGCGTCGGGCCTCCTCGAACGCACCTCCGTCTCCCCGGGCGACCGCGTCCTGGTCCTGGGCGCCTCGGGCGGGATGGGCACCCTGCTGGTCCAGCTGGCCCGCGCCCGGGGCGCGACGGTGGTCGCGGCGGCCCGGGGGGAGGAGAAGCTGGCCCTGGTGACGGAACTGGGCGCCCACGCCACGGTGGACGTGTCCGCGCCGGGCTGGGTGGAACGGGCGCGGGAGGCGCTGGGCGGCGGCGCGGAGGTCGTCCTGGACGGCGTCGGCGGCGAACTCGGGGCCGCCGCCCTGCCGTTGACCGTGGACCTGGGCCGCTTCTCCGCCCACGGCGCACCCTCCGGCGCCTTCGCACCCCTCGACCCCGAAGAGGTCGAACGCCGCGACATCACCGTCTTCGGCATCGCCGACCTCCAGTTCCCCCGGACGGACGTCCACCGCCTCACCGCCCACGCCCTGGCCGAGGCCGCGGCAGGCCGGCTGCGGACCGTGATCGGGGCGGTGTTCCCGCTGACCGAGACGGAAGCGGCACACCGGGCCGTGGAGGGGCGGGGAGCCGTGGGGAAGGTGGTGCTCGACGTGTCCGGGGAGCTGTGACCCCTACGCCAGCGCCAGGGCGAGGTAGGGATTGGCCGTCGCCGGCAGGGGCAGGCCCAGGGCGGCCGTCGCCGCCGCCAGGGTGTCGGCGTAGGAGTTCACCGCGCGGCTGACATTGGGGACGTCCAGGCTCGCCCGGGTCACCAGACGGTCGAGATCGACATAGGCGGATCGGACGATCTCGATACGGCGGTAGACGCCCCAGTCCCGCTGCCAGTCCTTGGTGTGGACGGCGCCCAGCTGCCGCTCCCACCGCCGGACCATGCGCTCCTTGATCTCCGGGCGGGTCGGGGTGAGGTGCATGTGCCGGACCAGGTCGTACAGCGGGTCACCGACGAGGGCCATCTCCCAGTCGATGATGGTGACGCCCAGCCGGTCGTCGCGGCACACCAGGTTCCAGGGGTTGAGGTCGCCGTGGAGGAGGACGGGCGACCGGTGGCCGACCTCGTGGCGCGAGAGGAGCTGGCGGAGCCGTGCGTGGTCGGGGAGGCCGAGCGACCGGGCCAGTTGCCGGGACTCCTTCGGCAGCTCCCGCACCAACAGGACGAGCTGCTTCGTCAGCCATTCGTAGAACCGACCCGCGCCCGCCGCCGGGTCGATGCCCAGGTAGTCGACGTCCGTCAGGGCGCACAGCTGGTCGACGAGCCCGTCCGCCTCGTGCGGGCGCAGGCCGTTGACCGGGTGGCGGGGCGGCTGGCCGTCGCGCGGACCGACGTATGTGTGAACGGCGAAGGAATGCTTCGCCGCGTCCCTGCCCAGCGCGAGAACACGAGGTGCCTCGATCCCGACCCCGCTCTCCTGAATCGCACGCAGCACCGCGTGTTCGCTCAGGTAACTGGGCTCGCGCCGGGAGAAGTTCGGCAGCTTGCGCCGGACCACCACGGGTCCGGGGTGGCCCGGCACCCGGACCACCGTGTTCAGATGCGCGGTCCCCTTGAACACCTGGTCGGCGCGGGCCGCGCCCTCCGCCAGCAGCGCGGCGCGGACGGCGGCGTCCGGGAAGTCCGGGTGCTCGGCGAGGCGCGGGTCGGGCCGCCAGTCGAACGCGTCCACGGACGAAAGACGCCCGCCGAGATCACCGCGTGACTTCAGCCACCGGAAGAGCGCGCCCTCGATTTCGGGGGCCTTCGGGACGTTCCGCAGGCGCAGCGGCTCCGCGGCCGCCAGCAACGCCCGCTCCACCTCCACGGTCGCCTCGTCCAGGTTCTTCGGGCTGAACGCCCCCTCCAGCGAGTGCGCGGCCCGCATGACGTCCGGGTACACGGACTGCGCCCGCTCGAAGTCGAGATAGTGCCGCAGGTCCTTGCCCAGGCCGTTGACCGCCGCGGGACGGATCCGCCGCATGGCCGCGGCCCACGCCTCGATCACCTCGTCCCACTGGTACTCGGGATACCGCATCCGCACCAGGTGGGTCGCGAGGTCGTGCAGGGGGTCGCCGTAGGTGGCCAGCTCCCAGTCGACGCAGATCAGGGGCGGTGTGCCGTCGAACGACACGATCAGGTTGTCCCGGTGCAGGTCCGCGTGGAGCAGGCTGTACGGCCGCCGCGCCATGGCGGGAACCCGGTCGGCGAAGTCGAGGAGGGCTCGGTCGGGAATACCGAGGGCCTTGAACAGCCCACCGAAATCGTTCCACTTGGGTCGGCGGATCTGCTCGTCGGCACAGCGAGCCAGCGTCCGCAGAAACCCCTGACTGTCGGTGTCGTTGGCGGGCCACCCGGCCGGCAGGGGCGGCAGCGCCGACCGGCGCACCCAGGTCATCCGGGCCAGCAGCTCCGCGAGGGCCTGCACGAGCAGCGTGTCGACAGGCTTACCGTTTCCGCAGACGGTGGAGAGCGGAACACCCTCCACATAGCTGTGGATCGCGAAGCCCTTGCCCTGCTTCAGGCACGCCGGCGCGTGGACGGGCGGCAGGACAGGGACGCTGTGGACGGCGTCGAGAATCGCCGCCTCGTCGCGCCAGGTCCGGATTACCACCGGCAGCACGTCGGCGCGCGGAATCCGCACCGTCACGTCGGTGCCGGCCGGGCGGCCGACGAACGGCGCCGCGTCCTCCGTCAGGGGGACCACGTAGTTGTGGTTGTGGTGGCCGCTGCATGCCTTCGAGGACTGCGCGTAGGCAAGGAACCTCCGCAGGACCGCGGCCTCGGACCGGTCCGTGGTGGCTCGGCCCCCGGGCAGAAGCCGGGGAACAAGGGGCTCGAGCACTGGCCGCTCCGGGTGGTGACGCTCTGTCGAATGGGTACGGCAATCGTCGAGTGCCGGGTGGTGCGCCGCACGGCCAGAGTGACCGGTGGAGTGATCACGAGGGGTGGTGTGTCACTCTGCGTCAGGTCGTTCGACGGGGTTTGTTCGCCGTCTCATACGTACGGGCGGAGGCAAATGCTCGCGCGATGCGGGGCATGCTAGCGCACGGTCGTGTCCGTCACCGGGCAAGCCGATTCCAGACCGAGTCGAACCACCGTTGCCAGCTGTCGACGAAGAGTGTGTCAGGTGAGTCCGGGTCGGCGTTCCTGACGTGGTGGGCGAGCGGAGCCCCGAATCCCAGGACGTCCAGGGCGCGGATCGACTCCCCGGACTCGACCGTGATGTCCCGTTCGATCACCTCGTACGGCGCGAGCAGGGCGTGCGCGCCGTTGAGCAGGTAGAGCTTGCACGTAGGAGTGAGCGGAGCCCTGCGGACGGCGATGCCGACGGAGGGCACGTACTCCTCCAGGTCCCTGAACAAACCGCTCACCGTATCCGTCGACCGATCGGCGATCCGGCGGAAGCGATCCCTCAGTCGCGGGTCGTCCGGATCCGCCTCGGACCTCGGATAAGGCAGCACCAGGTCCACGCTCGGCAGGATCAGACGCAGGGCGATGCTCTCGGGAGCGATGAAACCGCCGATGATCCGCTCCGCCTGCACCATGAGGTGGGCAGCCAGCGACTCGGACGTCAACGAGAAGACGTCCAGGGTTACTTCGGCCCGCTCGAAGGCCTCGCCCAGCAGCGACCCGAGCGTCCGCCCGCCCCGCAGGCGGCCGTCCGCGACCACTGAGGGCTGGGTTCGCGGCACCCGCAACACCCGCGACCCGCTCCCCTGCCGGGACTCGATCAGCCCGTGCTGGGCCAGCTCCTTCAGGACCTTCTGGACAGTGTCCCGGGAGACGTCGAACTCCGCGGCGAGATCACGCTGGGACGGGAGCAACAGGTTCAGCGGATACGTCCCATCGGCGATCCGGGCGCGCAGTTCCTCGGAGACCCGCTGGAACTCCCGGCCTCCACTGTCGCCACTCCGCTGTGCGTCCACACAGCGACCGTACCGCTCCCGGTCCAATGACAAACCAGTTTCAGTCAAGCCGAGTTGCCGACCGTCCTGCGGCTTAAGGATCTGTTCACCCGGGGAAATCCACTTCACGACAACCAGTCCAATTGGACCGGGAGTTGCACGCTTCACTGAGAGTGGTCGGGGGGTGAAGGGAATGCTTCTGTTATCGGTACTACAAGGACTGCTGGAGATCGCCGCGGGACTGCTCACCCAGGCGAAGCTCGGCATGGTGGGCCTCGTCCTGCTGTTCGGGTTGGGGGTGGGCATCAGGGCACGGCACAACGGCCTGGCCGTCGGGGCCGCCGTCGTGCTGATGCTCCTGATGACTCAGGCCTGACGCCTGATCACGTTCAGCACGACTTCCAGTGAGTTGACCACGGTCGTGGCACCCACGCCCCGCAACAGCTTCTCCTTGCGCTCGTTACGCGCGTAGCCGAGGAAGGGAACGCCGGCGGCGCGGGCGGCCAGGAAGTCGGACGGGGTGTCGCCGATCATCAGCGCGGCCACGGGGGCGGACCCCATGGCGTTCAGGGCCCGCTTCAGGCAGTGCGGGTCGGGCTTGAGGCGGTGCAGGTCCTGGGTGCGGCCGTAGAGATGGGGCGCGAAGCAGCCCGTCAGCCCGCGGCCCTCCAGGTACTTGCTCACGACCCGCGGGGAGTTGTTCGTGGTGACGGCCAGCCGCGCGCCCACGGCGGTCCAGGTGCGGATCAGGGGATCGGCCCAGGCCGTGGGCCGCGCCGACTCGGTGGCCCGCAGTTCCTCCTGGGTGAGACGTTCCTCCAGCTCCGCGACGAGGTCGCTGCCCGGGTGCCTGCGGTCGACGGCGCGCAGGACGACATGCGGGTCCAGTGAATCCCGTTCCGGCTCCGTCAGCAGGCCGTGCAGGCCCCGCCCTTCGAGCCACTCGACCAGGCCCTCGGCCACCCTCTCCGCCGAGTGGCCGGCGAAGAGCCGGCAGATCGGCCCGTCGAAGTCCCAGAGGACGACCCGCGCGCGCGTGATCACTTCCCGCAGGTCCGCCGCCTCGGTCCGGGTGTCGGAGGTCGCCTTTTGAGTCTGCTGCGTATCAGAGGTCACTAGGAGAGTGTCAGGTCCGTCGTGATGGTTTCCCAGAGGGCGTCGAACCACTTCTGGGATTCCTCCACGAACGCGGCGTCCCGCTGACCGGCCGACTTCTCGAAGGAGAAGAGGAGGGACTCGGTACCGAGGACGTCGTACATGTCGAGCGTTCCGGTGTCGGTGGACTCCTCGCGGCGCGTGACCATGTAGTACGCCATCAGGGCCTCGGTCCCGTTGAGGAGGTACAGCTTCACGGGCGGGGTGAACGGCAGCGCGCGGAAGGTGATGTCGACGTCGATCCCGTGCGAGCGCAGCGTCTGGAGGTTGTGACGCAGAACATGACCCTGGGCGTTCCGCATCGCCAGCCAGCGCGCGTGCACCGGGTCGTCGTCGCCGCGGCCGTCGACCGGGACCGGGAAGGCGAGGTTGATGTCCCGGGACGGCAGCAGGATGCGGACGTCGATCCGCTCGGGGCGCACCACGCCGCCGTGGATCAGCCGCAGCGGTTCGCCGAGCGCCGGGATGAGGCTCTCGGCGGTGAGGCAGGCCGCGTCGATGCGGACGTGCCGGGCGGAGAAGGCCGCGGTGAGGCGGGGCGAGAGGCCGACCATGGTGGGCTGGGGCTCGTCGTGGGCCGGGGCCGGCGGTTCGGCGATCCTCGGCGGGCTGCCCTTGCTGACGTTGGTGAGCAGTCCGTCATCCTGAAGTGCCCGCAGGGCCTGGCGGACGGCGCCGCGCTCCACGCCGAACTCGTCGGCCAGCTCGGCCTGGGTGGGCAGGCGGTCTCCCGCCCTGAGTTCGCCGGCGCGGATGCGTTCCCGCAGGACGTCGGCGATCTCCTGGGGCGAGAGCCTTCTGCTGCCGTTCACTGCCACGTTCTCCTGGGTCACGACCAAACGCTACAACTTCCACCCATCTATGGGCAGTTGTTTGAAAGTTGTTTAGCAGTTGTCACCAAGCGGGGACAACATAGTAAGAGTTGGTTGCCAACTTGAGTGAGTTGGCGGAAGGTTTGCCTCCCACTCCGACCTCCGAAGGGGGGAACCACCATGCCCGTCCTCGCCCTCCTCTGCGCCGCCTTCGTCTTCGGCGTCGAGCGCACCATCGAGTGGAAGTACGGCACCGCCGGCACCGTCGGCCTGCTTCTGCTCGGCGTCGGCATCAAGGCCAAGAGCCCCGCCATCAGCTCCGTCGGTGCCGTACTTCTCGCCCTCCTGGCCTCCGGTCCCGCGCTCAGCTCGTGAGCTGAAGATCCGAACTGATCGTCTCCCACAACGCGTCGAACCACAGACGCGACTGCGCCACGAACGCCGTGTCCCGCGGGCCGGCGCCCTGTTCGAAGGCGAACAGCACCGACCGCGAGCCCTCGGCGTCGTACATGTCCATGTGTTCCTGCCCGACCGTCTGAAGATGGCGCTGGACCGTGTAGTACGCGAACAGCGCCTCCGTTCCGTTGAGGAGGTACAGCTTGACCGGCGGGGTGAACGGCAGCGCGCGGAAGGTGACGTCGACCTCGATGCCGTGCGTGGAGCGCAGGGTCAGCAGGTTGTGCCGCAGCACCTGGCCCTGGGCGTTGCGGTGGGCCAGCCAGTGACGTTGCAGGCGCTCGGTGGCGGAGGAGTCCACCGGGGCCGGGAAGGCCAGATCGATGTTCCGGGACGGCAGCAGGACCCGGACGTCGATCTTGGCCGGTTTCAGCCGTCCCGCATGGATCTGGCGCAGCGGCTCACCGATCGCCGCCGTCAGCGAGACCGCCGTCAGGCACAGGGCGTCCACCTCGACATGGTCGGCCGCGAAGGCCTCGGTCATACGCAGCGGGAGCCCCGCCATGGCGGGTTGCGGCTCCGCCTCGGACCACGCGGACGGAACGGCGGCGCCGGGGCGCACGGCCACCGTCGCCGGGCTCCCCTTGGAGACGTTGGTGAGCAGGTGCTCCGACTGGAGAATGCGCAGCGCCTGGCGTACGGCACCGCGTTCCACGCCGAACTCGTCCGCCAGCTTGGCCTGGGTGGGCATGCGCTGGCCCGGCCGCAGCACACCGGTCCTGATCCGGGTGCGCAGCTCGTCGGCCACCTCTCGGTGTGACCGCTCGGCCCTCCTCCGCCCATTGACGGAGGCATGTTCCGGCTCCACGACCGCACAGTACAACTTCCCGCCATCTTTGGGCAGTTCAAAGAGAGATGGTTATAGGACGCTTCCAAGCGGACATAAGTACAGTGAAGTTGGCAGCCAACTTCAACAACATGGTCAAACCTTCAGACGGTTGGCCGGTGGGGCTCCCTTCCGGAGGGGAGCCGGGAGCCCGAACGGCCGGCAAGGACGTACAGCCACAACTGCACATCGCGGCACAGCCACAACTTCACACCGACAACTTCATACCTCCAACTCCATACCGCCAACTTCATACGGAACACCTGCGTACGGACACCTCGGCGACCCCGCTACGGACGGCCGAGGACAACGGAAGACGCATGCACGACAACCGCACACGGAACCAGTCGGCACCCGTCGTCGGCCGAGAGGAGGGTCAGAACAGGTCCGGGCACCACGGGCGCACGGATGTACGCAGCAGGGCGTCGGCCCCCCGGGCGGCGCCCGCTCGTTCTTCCCGGATCCGGCCCAGCGCCGCCAGCCGCACCGCCGACTCGTCGCCCAGCCAGAGCGACGCCAGGTCCGCCACGTCCAGCGAGAGGTCGGCGCCGCGGCTCGTCGGCGTGCAGGACGCGCCCTCGGGCCCCGCGTCCAGCAGATACCGCCCGCCGGCCAGACCGGCCCGGTCGGCCACCTCCAGCACCAGCGCGCCCGACGCGTCGTACGTCCGCGCCTCCAGAGCCCGTACGACATCCAGGAGCCGTACCCACAGCCAGTCGGCCTGCGTGGTGATGCTCGCCGCGCGCGGGTCCGGCAGCAGGCGCGGCAGCAGGTCGTCCGGGGAGCGCGCGCCGGACTTCACGCGGGTGATCCAGTCGATGGAGCACAGGTAGTGCCACAGGGCACGTTCGGCGGCCGGGGTCACCGAGATCAGCCAGTCCACGGACGCGGTGGTCAGCGGCTGCTTGGCGTCGGTCCATTTGTCGTCCGACCGGTACGAGACCAGGCCCTCGACCTCGCCGTCCGCCGAGCGGTACACGGCGTAGAACGGCTCGGTCCATTCGTCGCCGTACAGCCGCAGCACACCGGTGTTGGCCTCCCACCAGGTGGCGTCGCGGCTGACCGCGCCGGGCTGGGCGCCGCGCAGCCGGGTGTGGAGGGCGGGGCCGAGCTTGCGGACCTCGTCGCCGTCGATCAGGTCGATACGGCCGCCGTCGTCCGGGTCCGGTACCCGGCGGCGCGGGTCGAGGCCGGCGCGGGGGATGTCGATCGCCCACTCGGTCGTCGTGGTGGCGGGGCCGAAGCCGTACCGGCCGTAGATGCGGTACTCGGCGGCGATCAGGGTGGCGACGACGTCGCCGCGGTCCTTCGCGGCGGTCAGGTCGTCCGACATCAGACGGCTGAGGATGCCGCGGCGGCGGTGGGTGGCGACGACGGCGACGTTGGAGATGGCGTCGGCGGGGACCTGTGCGCCGCCGACCGCGGTCAGTTCCTGCGGGAAGGAGCGGAAGGTGCCCACGCATCGGCCGGCGTCGAAGGCGCCCGAGGTGCGGGAGTCGGCAGTGGCGGCGCGGCGGGCCGCTGTCTGCTCCTCGGTGACGACCGGCGGACGCAGGAACCCCGTCTTCAGGGCACGCATCCAGTCGGACAGCTCGGAGTCTTCGATCTGACGGCACTCAAGGGCGGCGGGACGACGGCTCATGGCCCCACGGTAAGCAGCGGCACCTTCTCACCGCGGCCCCTTTTTCCAGGCGCCCGTTCTCAGGCACCCCTTCTCAGGCGCCCGTTCTCCAGGCTCCCCGTCTCCGGGCCCCGGCTTTCCGGGCCCCCGCCGCCGCGCGCCCCGCCCGGCGTCACAGCAGCAGGTCGTCCACCTGGGCCTCGCCCTCCCGGTAGCGGCGCGAGATCTCGCCGCCCGCCTCGTCCGCGGTGCGCTGAAGACGCTGCCGGCGGCGGGAGGCCTGCTGTTCGTAGCGGACCAGGCGGGCCATCGCGTCGTGGAGTTCGCGGTCGGTGCGGGCGCCGAGGTCGGAGAGTTCGACCTCGGCGAGCATCTCGGCGGCGAGCCGGCCGTACTCCTCGTTGTGCGGGGTGCCGAGCGTGACATGGCGGGCCGAGGAGCGCTGGCGGGCCGGGCCGTCGGTGAGGATCTCCGACAGGCGTGCCACCACGGACGCCTCGGCCGTGGGCTGCGGCACGGTCGCCGGGCCCCGCCGGGAGAGTTCGGCGCGCAGGATGTCGATCCGGCCCTGGAGCAGCCGCCGGACATAGCTGAGGTCGGCCTCGTCGCGCTGGGCGTCCCGGCGCACGGTGCGCAGTTCGGGCAGGCTCAGCAGGCCCAGGTCGTCCTCGGGCGGCTCCGCGGGCGGCGCCGGGCTGTCGCGCTGTGCGGGCGGCCGGTGTGTCTCCAGCCGCCCGGTACTCGGTGTGCTCATACGCCTCTACCGTCCCCTCGACCGGCGTGTGGAAGCATCGTGCCACCCCAAGTGGCCGCAATGTGACCGAGTGCCCCCGAACGGCCCTAGATGGGATGTTAAGGATCAAAAGAAGCTTGTTCCCGGCCCCCCGCGGGACCGTGCGTCGCACCCGGCATCATGGTCCGCATGCGAGCGGTGGTGCAGAGGGTGGACGGCGCGAGTGTCGTCGTGGACGGCGAGACGGTCGGGGAGATCACCGGCGAGGGACTGTGCGTCCTCGTCGGGGTGACCCACGAGGACACCGCGGAGAAGGCCGCACAGCTGGCCCGCAAGCTGTGGTCGATCCGCATGCTGCACGACGAGCGGTCGTGCAGCGACATCGACGCCCCGCTGCTGGTGATCAGCCAGTTCACGCTCTACGGCGACGCCCGCAAGGGCCGCCGGCCCACCTGGAACGCCGCCGCCCCCGGCCCGGTCGCCGAACCCCTCGTCGACGAGGTCGTCGCCCGGTTGCGCGCGCTGGGCGCCACGGTGGCGACGGGCCGCTTCGGCGCCGCGATGCGGGTGTCGCTGACGAACGACGGCCCGTTCACCGTGGTCATCGACCTGTAGGGCCCGGGGTTCTGCGGACTCAGGGTTCCACGACCACTTCCTGGGCCGCCGCCGTCGTGTCCGCCATCAGCGGCGCGTCCACCGGGACGTTCCGCTTCACCAGGGCCAGGGCCACGGGGCCGAGTTCGTGGTGGCGGACGGACGTGGTGATGAAGCCGATCTTGCGGCCGTCGGGAGCCTCGTCGGCGACGCGGAGCTCGGTGCCGGGTGCCGGGAGGTGGACCTCGCTGCCGTCGAGGTGCAGGAAGACCAGGCGGCGCGGCGGCTTGCCGAGGTTCTGCACCCGGGCGACGGTCTCCTGACCGCGGTAGCAGCCCTTCTGGAGGTGCACGGCGGTGCCGATCCAGCCCAGCTCGTGCGGGATGGTTCGATGGTCGGTCTCGAAGCCGAGGCGCGGCCGGTGGTGCTCGACACGCAGCGCCTCGTGGGCGAGGATCCCGGCCGGCGGGCCCGCCTTCTCCGCGTACGACTCCAGGTCCGCGCGCGGCAGGAACAGCTCACGGCCGTACGCCGTCTCCTGGACGACGACGCCTTCCGGGACCTCGGCGATCGAACCGGCGGGCAGATGGACGACCGCGATGTCGGCCGTGCGGTCGGCGACCTCGACCCGGTAGAAGAACTTCATCGACTCCAGGTACGCCAGCAGCGTCTCCTGGGTGCCGGGTTCGACATGGGCCCAGACCGTCGTGCCGTCGTCGACGAGGTACAGCGCGTGCTCGATGTGGCCGTTCGCGGACAGCACCAGCGCCTCGGTGGCCTGGCCGGTCGGCAGGTCGCTGACGTGCTGGGTGAGCAGCAGGTGCAGCCAGCTCAGCCGGTCCTCGCCGGTGACCGTGATGACCCCGCGGTGCGAGAGGTCGACGAAACCGGTGCCGTCGGCGAGGGCACGCTGCTCGCGGAACAGGTCGCCGTAGTGGGCGGCGACGCCTTCGTCCACACCCTCGGCAGAGACGGCGCCGGGCAGGGACAGCAGAGGGCTCTTCATAGCCATAAGCCTACGACTCGGTAGTTGAACCCTTCAGGGCCTTCCGGGAGCAGTCCTTGCACCGGCCGAAGATCGCGAAGTGCTTCATGTCCGTCTCGAAGCCGAAGGTGTCCCGCAGCTTGGCGGTGAAGGCCTCCGCCACGTCCACATCGGCCTCGATGACGTTGTCGCAGTCACGGCAGACCAGGTGGATGTGGTGGTGCCGGTCGGCGAGATGGTACGTCGGCGCCCCGTGCCCGAGATGCGCGTGACTGACCAGGTCCAGCTCCTCCAGGAGCTCCAGGGTCCGGTACACGGTGGAAATGTTGACCCCCGACGCCGTTTTCCTCACTTCCACGAGGATGTCGTCGGGGGTCGCGTGCTCCAGGGTGTCCACAGCTTCGAGGACAAGCTGGCGCTGCGGCGTCAGCCGGTAGCCGCGCTGCCTGAGGTCGCTCTTCCAGTCGGTGCTCACCACACCGACGAGTCTAGAACCACTTGGCGACGGCCAGGGGGGCGCGGCTACTTGAAGAAGGCGATGCCGTCGTCCGGCATGTCGTCCGGCAGGGCCTTCGCCCAGCGCTGGACGTCCTCCGGGGTGACGACCTTCTTCAGGTGCGCCGACATGTAGGGGCGCAGCTCGACCTCGGGGGTCTGCTTCTCACCGACCCACATGAGGTCGCTCTTGACGTAGCCGTACAGCCGCTTCCCGCCGGTGTAGGGGCGGGAGGCGGCGGTGCGGGCCACGGCGTCCGTGACCAGGTCGATCTGCGGCTTCTGGTCGGCGAGCTCGCCGTACCAGATCTCGATGACGCCGTCGTCGCGGGTCATCGTGACCTCGACCTTGCGGGCGCCGTCGATCCGCCAGAAGCCGGACTCCGACTCCAAGGGCTTCACCTTGTTGCCGTCGTCGTCCAGCACCCAGGTGTGGGAGCGGTACTCCAGGAAGTCCCGGCCGTCGTGGGCGAAGGTGACCTCCTGGCCGAAGTTGCACTTCTCCGAACCGGGGAAGTCGTGCACGCCCGCGCCCGCCCAGCTGCCCAGCAGGAAGGCGAGGGGGACGAGGTCCTTGTGGAGGTCGGACGGGATCTCGATCATGAGTGGCAGTTCCTGGACGTAGGGATCAGCGCTGGCCCTGGTACAGCTTCTTCACGGTCAGACCGGCGAAGGCGAGGACGCCCACGCAGACCAGTGCCAGCAGGGCTTCGAAGAAGATCTCCACGGGTGCTCCTCGGATGAGCGTGCTTCGGGGTACGTACAACAGAGCCGGGCCCCAGCTTACGCGGCCGGGGCCCGGCTCTCCTTATGAGGTACGTCCTCCCTGGGGTACGTCCTCCCTGGGTACCTCCTCGGGGTCAGCCGAGCAGCTGGCTCTGGAGGACGACCGTCTGCTGGAACGGGACGGCGGCCGCGGTGCCCTTGCGGGACTGCGTGATCACCGCCATGACGTCACCGGCGCACAGGTAGGCCTGGCGCAGGTGCTCGGCGCCGTACGGCTTGATCTCGTCGTAGGCGTAGCGCTCGACGCCCGACACGTCGGCTGCCGTCGGGTAACCGTCGTCGAACACCGTCACGTCCGCGCCGCGGGCGTTGAACACGGGTGAGTCGTACTCGCTGAACTCCTGGAAGGCGTCCGAGGCCACCGTGCCGGTGTCGAACTGGAGCAGGTAGATGCCGGTGCGGGTGCCGTCCTCGGTGGTCCAGCCGCGGGCCGCCACATGCCGCAGCCCGTAGTCGGTGAGCACCTGGCCGGCCTTCTCCCGGTCCTCGGCCGACCCGAACACCGCCAGGAAGTCCTTGGTGGCCAGCCAGCCGTCCGTGCCGTGCAACGCCTTGTCGTCCGTCGCGCCCTCGGGGGCGGGGAGCAGCAGTTCGCGCAGGTCGGCGTAGTGGCTGTCGGACCAGTTCGCCGGGTCGAGCGGCCCGGGGCTCCGGGCGGGCACCGGCGGCCGGGTGATCTCCGGGTACGCCCAGCGCCCGTCGGACTCGGTCGCCAGCCCCGGTACGTCCGTCCGTTCCATCCCCACGATCGCGTATGCCGTCCCGGCCCCGAGCAGCGCGAACACACCGACGACGGCGACCCAGCGCCCCACGGCCCGCAGCACCCGCCGGTCCCTGGGCGGGGTGGGCTCGGAGGTCGGCTCCGGGGAGGGCTCCACTGTGGGCTCCACTGTGGACTCCGCGGTGGGCTCCGCGGTGGGCGCCGCTGTGGGCTCCGGAGTGGGCTCCGCGGTGGGCTCGGGAGTCGGCTCGGGGGCAGGCATCGTCTGCGGCTGGTCGGTCATACGGCCTGTCCCGGGTTGTCGATGCGGTCGAGTTGGTCGGTGAAGAACTTGGTGACGAACTTGGCGTCGAGCGGATCGGGGCCGTCGGTCGTGGCGCTGACCAGGACGTCTCCGACGTACGCGGTGCAGAACGCCGCGGCCAGTTCGTCGTCCTTGGCCTTGCCCTTGGGCGTCAGGTAGCACTGCGCGTCCTGGTGGCCCTTGATCTTCGGGCCCTTGCGGAAGTAGTCCGTGTCGGCGAGGAACCCGTTGAAGGACGTGGCCATCTCGCGCACGGCGGTGCGGTTGTCCAGCCGGGTCAGCGTGACGGCGGTCGTGATCGCGTCCGTCGTGTTGTAGTCCATGCGGCCTACGGAATAGCTGCGCATCGCCATGCCCTGGATCCGCTGCTTGTCGATCAGCTTCTCCAGCTCCCGGCGCGTGGAACGGGGCAGGTCCTTGACCGACTCCTTGCGCAGCGCCGTGGCCTGCGCGCCGCTGAACTCGGCATCCGCGCCGAACTCGCCGACGTCGGGTCCCCGCTCGTAGCCGTCCGTGCCGAACGGCACGAACAGCGTGCTCAGCCCCGAGGCGGACTTCTTGTCCGCCCCGGCCTTGTCGTCGGCCTTGTCGTCGGCCTTGTCGTCGTCGCTCTTCGCCGCCGGGAACTTCCAGGTCGGCTTGCCCGCAGCGCGGTCGGCGTCCTGCACGGTCACGACCGTGAAGCCGACGCCGCCGACCACCGCGCCGGCCGCCACCAGCGCCCCGACGACGGCGGCGATCCGGCCGGGCCGGACCTTCTTCCGGACGGGCTTCCCGACGACGGCCTCACCGGCGGCCTCGGGAGCGGTCTCGGGGGCCGTCTCGGGAGCGGTCCCGGGAACGACGGGCTCGGGGGCGGTCCCGGGGACGGGCTCAGGGGCGGTCTCGGGGACGGCACCCTCAATGATCTCGGGGTTCTCGCTCACAGCTTCCCCATCTGCCGCTCGGCCAGGTCCATGATCTTCGCCTTGGGAATCGGCTTGCTGTCGTAGATCACGATCTCCATGTACACATCGCCCCGCCAGGCGTGCGCCTCGGCCGTGTAGAGCGGGAGATACCCGGGCTCCCGGTCCGGTGTGTCGTGCACGAAGACCGTCCCGTTGTCCTCTCCGGTCCCGGGCAGCGGCCAGCTGCGGGTGTCGTCCTCGTCCTCGGCCCAGTAGTGGCCGTTCTCGGCCCACTCGAGCGCCGCGGCCTTGCTCTCCTGCCGGAACTGAGCGAGGAAGATCTCGACGTTGTACGCCTCGCCCACCCGCCACGAGGTCGCGGCCGCCCGCCGGAACTCGTCGTCGGTGAGGTTGTTGAACGCGTTGCCCGGCTTCTCGTACCGGTCCGCGTACTCGGCCAGGTCCATCCAGCCGTCGGCGCCCAGCGTGTACTCGGTGTCGCGCGCGCCCTTGGGCCGCGACACCAGCAGCTTGCGCAGGTCACCGTTCATCTTGACCTTGCGGTCCTGCGCCGCCGACAACGGCTCGACCTCACCCGTGGCCTGCTCGACCACGGGCTGGGAGAGCGGCGGCAGCGCGGTGGGCTCGCGGTCGGCCTGGACCAGGTAGCCGGTGCAGACGCCCGCGACGACACCGAGCACGGCGGCGCCGACGATCATCAGCGTCGTACGGCCACGCCGACGCGGACGCGGCGCGACCACCTCGGCGGCATCGGCCGCATCGACGACCTCGGCGGCCTCGACGACCTCCGCCACGCCGGCCGCCTCAGCCGACCCAGGCGACTCGGCCGCCGCCTCTTCCCCTCCTCTTACGGGATCTTCCATCCCCATCCCCCTCAGAACGTGAAGCGCACCTTCCGGATCGCGCTTCACAGGAGACCGATGGTCTACGCATGGAGTTGTAAGGGAGTTGATTACGATTCAGGCATGGCGAAGAAGCTCGTGATCAAGGTGACCGCGGGGGCCGATGCCCCCGAGCGGTGCTCGCAGGCGTTCACGGTCGCGGCGGTGGCCGTGGCCAGCGGGGTGGAGGTCTCGCTGTGGCTGACCGGGGAGTCGGCGTGGTTCGCGCTGCCGGGGCGGGCGGCCGAGTTCGAGCTGCCGCACGCGGCGCCGCTGCCGGACCTGATCGACTCGGTGCTCGCGGGCGGCCGGCTCACCCTGTGCACGCAGTGCGCGGCCCGCCGGGACATCACGGAGAAGGACGTGATCGAGGGCGTACGGATCGCGGGGGCACAGGTGTTCGTGCAGGAGGCGATGGCGGACGACGCCCAGGCGCTCGTCTACTGAGGACGCTTCTTCCCGTCCAGCTCGTCCCACCACTCGTCGGACTTGGGGTCGCCCGAGGGGTCGTCCCACCAGCGGTCCTCCGGGCCCCGCCGGTTGGCGACCATCGCCGCGACCGGCGGGATGACCATCGCGACCACGCACATCCCGACGGCGACCGGCACCGACCAGAGGCGTACGACACCCCAGGCCAGGACGAACAGGCCGATGCAGCTGCCCATCATGGCGAAGTAGAGGTGCCGCCGGCGCGCGTACATACGTCCAGCGTAGGTCCGCCGCCGGGGTCCGGCGACGGCGTGGGAACACGGGACACGCGAGACACCCGGGAAAGGGAAACACCGAGGGCCGTACCCCGGGTGTCCGAACCCTCGGGATACGGCCCTCAGACCGTCAGGCGTCCGTCACAGACCGCCCCGAACCACTCAGACCGCGATCGCGACCTCGGCGAGACCACCGTGCTGGGCGACGACCGTGCGGTCGGCCGTGCCACCGGGCACGAGGGCGCGAACGGTCCAGGTGCCCTCGGCCGCGTAGAAGCGGAACTGTCCGGTGGCGGAGGTGGGAACCTCCGCGGTGAACTCGCCGGTCGAGTCCAGGAGGCGGACGTAGCCCACCACCGGCTCGCCGTCCCGGGTCACCTGACCCTGGATCGTGGTCTCACCGGGCTTGATCGTCGAGGCGTCCGGGCCGCCGGCCTTCGCTCCACACATGTCTTTCTCCAGAGGGGGTCTGACCAGAAGGTCGGGTCGGTTGGGGTTACTTGTTGGCGCCGAGCTCGATCGGCACGCCGACGAGGGAGCCGTACTCGGTCCAGGAGCCGTCGTAGTTCTTGACGTTCTCGACACCGAGCAGCTCGTGCAGCACGAACCAGGTCAGGGCCGAGCGCTCGCCGATGCGGCAGTAGGCGATGGTGTCCTTGGCCAGGTCGACCTGCTCCTCGGCGTACAGCTCCTTGAGCTGGTCGTCCGACTTGAAGGTGCCGTCGTCGTTGGCGTTCTTCGACCACGGGATGTTGCGGGCGGACGGGACGTGGCCCGGACGCTGCGACTGCTCCTGCGGAAGGTGGGCCGGCGCGAGCAGCTTGCCGCTGAACTCGTCGGGCGAGCGCACGTCGACCAGGTTCTGCGAGCCGATGGCCGCCACGACGTCGTCGCGGAAGGCGCGGATCGCGGTGTTCTGCGCCTTGGCCTGGTAGGCGGTCGCGGCGCGCTCGGGGATCTCGGTGCCGTCGACCAGCTCGCGGGCGTCGAGCTCCCACTTCTTACGGCCGCCGTCGAGAAGCTTGACGTTCTCGTGGCCGTACAGCTTGAAGTACCAGTAGGCGTAGGACGCGAACCAGTTGTTGTTGCCGCCGTAGAGGATCACCAGGGTGTCGTTGCCGATGCCCTTCGACGACAGGAGCTTCTCGAAGCCCGCCTGGTCGACGAAGTCACGGCGGACCGGGTCCTGGAGGTCCTTGGTCCAGTCGATCCGGATCGCGTTCTTGATGTGGTTCTTCTCGTACGCGGACGTGTCCTCGTCCACCTCGACGATGGCGATGTTGTCGTCGTCCAGGTGGTCCTGAAGCCAGTCGGCGTCGACCAGGACGTCGCTGCGGCTCATGCTCGTTCTCCTCCGGGGCAGGTGCGGCGGGGGTGTGCAAGAAGAAAGGGGTGCGCGACCGGGTCTCGCCGGCGGCCGGCGCACGGATGCCCTCGGAGTCGAGGGCGCGGGGGAGGCGCGGGAGGCCGGCGGCGCTTCCGCTCAGACAGTGCGACAGAGCATGGCGGCGACGCGGCACAGGTCGACTGCCCGCCGCTTCGTGAGATCCGCCTGTCGCTGCATCATGCCGTCGATCGTAGGGACGGACAGGCGGGCGTGTCACCAGTGCTCCGCATAGTGAGATGCGATCGTCCGAATGCCGGGACGAAGAACGCGCCCGGCCGCCCCTCAGGGGCTTCCGGGCGCGTGTATCCGCCATCACATCTACGGTGCGGACGGCCTCGTCTCGCCTGTCGGACAACGCCGTCCGGCGCAGGACAGCCCTACCCGGCGAGCCGGACGTTCGAACCCTGCACGCCGATCTCCACACCGCCCCGCGCCGCCTCGACCTTGTCCAGCCGGATCCCGCCGGGCAGGTCCTCGATCTTCTGCTCGAAGTCGGTGATGGACCGCACCTCGTTCTCGGCGGCCTGGACCCCGCCGAAGCTGGGCAGCGAGTCGGCGTGCACCCGCACGACGTCCCCCTCGGCGGTGACCGTGCTCAGCACGGAGAGCGGCTGGGGCAGCTTGGTGCCGAGGACGGTCGCCTCGACGGTGACCTTGATCTTGCCGTTCCCGCCGTCGGAGAGGCCGATCACCCGGGCGGTGACACCGGGCGCGACCTCGGTCGACTCCGACTTGGCGGTCTTCAGCAGCTCGGCGTAGGCGATGGTCGCCGTGCCCGAGGCGCTGGCGGCCGTGGCGGAGCTGTAGTCGCCGGAGAACTCGACGCCCTTCATGTCGGCCTTGAGGTCGTCGATCCGGATCGTCTGGCCGTTGGTTCCGGTGGTCGCCTCGTAGTCCTTGATGCCGACCTCGACGTCGTCCAGCGAGCCGCCGACGACCTGGGTGAGGAAGGGGAAACCCTTGATGGACACGTCCGGGGTGCTCGCGAGGTTCTCGGTGGCCTTCAGCTTGTCCGCGGCCTCACCCTCGGCGAAGTTGACCGCGAGCCGGTCCGCGAGCACGAACAGGCCGCCGAGCACCACGACCACGATCAGAAATATGCGAAGCGCACGCATGCGGTTGTTCCCCCACCCGGATGGCCTGAACATTCACTTGACCACCCACGGTAACCCTGTGCGGAAGAGCCTCCGGAAAATTGTCGATCAGCTGTGACACGCCTGACCGACGCACGAGGGCGCGCGCCGTTGCGCCGACGCACGCCCTCTGTTCCGCATCAGCGCGCCCCCGGTTCATGGCGGCACGCTCTCAGGGAAAGCCCCCTAGGCCAGCGCGCGCCCCAGGACGTAGACCGCCGGGGCCGCGGCGGCCAGCGGCAGGGCCACGCCCGCCGTGAAGTGCACGAACCGGGACGGGTAGTCGTAGGCGGCGACCCGGTGGCCGATCAGGGCGCACACCGCGGCACCCGCGCCGAGCAGCGCGCCCCGCGTCCCGATGCCGGTCATCCCGCCCACCGCGATGCCCGCGCCCGCCGCGGCGAGCAGGGCCACGACGACGGAGGCCGGGGTGGGCAGCGGCAGCGCCCGGGCCAGGACGGCCACGGCGACCGCGGCCGTGCCGACCGACACCGCGTCCGGGTCGGCGCCCAGGTGCCCGGTGGCCAGGACGGCCAGGGCCGAGGAGGCGACGGTCGCCATCAGTCCGTACATGCGCTCGTCGGGGTCGGCGTGCGAGCGCAGCTGAAGGACCAGGCAGAGCAGCACCCACACGCCCAGCGTGCCGAGGATCGCCGCGGGCGCGTTCTCCCGGCCGGCCACGAGCAGGGCCACGTCCGAGACCAGCGCGCCGAGGAAGGCGAGCGCGATGCCCTGCCGGGCCGGCCACATGCCGTTCAGCCGGAACCAGCCGGCCGCGGTGACCGCCTGGAGCACGACGAGCGGGACGAGCAGGGCGTACGAGCCGACGGCCGCCGTCCCGGAGAGGAGCAGGCCGAGGAGTGCGGTGAGCGCCGCGGGCTGCATGCCCGGGTCGATGATCGGCGAGCGCCCTTCGAGGCGGGCCCGCTGGGCGTCGGTGATCCGGGCGTTCCCGGCGAGGGTGGCGCGGCCGTAGCCGGTGGCCCCCTCCGGGCTGTCGGC
This sequence comes from Streptomyces phaeofaciens, assembly GCF_014648915.1. Taxonomy (GTDB): domain Bacteria; phylum Actinomycetota; class Actinomycetes; order Streptomycetales; family Streptomycetaceae; genus Streptomyces; species Streptomyces phaeofaciens. The sequence goes on from NZ_BMSA01000031.1 coordinate 55,799, forward strand.
CGGGTCCGGTTCCGGCGCGGGCGGCGTGTAGGGCGCCGCGTGCCGGGCGGGGGCCTGTGCGGCCTGCGCCTGAGGGGCCTGCGCCTGCTGCTGCCAGGCCGGCGCCGGGGCGTGGCTCTCCGGGGGCGGCTGGGCGCCGTACGCGGCCGAGGCCCCCGGGTACACCGGTGCCTGGCCCGTCTGCGGGGGCAGATACGCGGTCTCGGCGGGGTCCGGCGCGGCGACGGGCGGCTGGACGCTGGTCTCCCAGGTCTGGCCCTGCCACTGCTGGGTGTACTGGAGGTGGGCCTGCGGGTCCTCGTACCCCTGCTGCTGCCCGGGCCACGCCTGCTGCCGCTGTTGCGGCTGCTCCTGCTGCGGCTGCCCGGTGTGCGGGTCGTACCCCTCGTACCCCTGGTACGGCTGATACGGCTGGTCGGTCATTCTCACCCTCCTGCGAACGGCGGGAGCACCTCGACCGTGCCGCCGTCGGCCAGCCGTACCGTCTCATGTTCGCGGGTGCCCACGGGGTCACCGTCGACGAGGTACGAGCATCGCCGCAGGACACGTGCGAGTTCACCGGGGTGTCGCTCCCGCGCGGCGTCGAGTGCCTCGGCGAGCGTGGCCGCGTCGTACGGCTCCTCGGCGACACCGGCCGCGGCCTTGGCGGCCGCCCAGTAGCGCACCGTGACCTTTGCCATCTCGTCCCTCAAGTCGATTTCGGTGGTCAACAGGGCCCAGGCTAGCCCGCCCGGGAGACCGCCCAGTCCCCGATCCGGGCCAGCAGGCCGTCGTCGGCCGCGTGCTCGGCGTGGCCCATGCCGGGCTCCACCCAGAGTTCGGCGTGGTCACCGGCGGCCTCGGCGAGCATCCGGGGGTGGTCGAGCGGGAAGTAGCCGTCCCGGTCGCCGTGGACGATGAGGAGCGGGGTGGGGGCGATCTTCGGGACCGCCTCGGTCGGGGAGAGCGGCACCGGGTCCCAGTCCCGGTGGTGGATCCGGGTGCGGAAGCCGTAGCGGCCGACCAGCCGGCCCGCGGGGCGGGTGATCAGCCAGTGCAGCCGGCGCATGGGGGCGGTGCCCCGGTAGTACCAGCGGGCGGGCGCGCTCACCGAGACGACGGCGTCGACCGTGCCCGGGTGCAGGGCCGCGTGCCGCAGCACGACCGAGCCGCCCATGGAGAACCCGACGGTGACCACGCGCACGTGGGGGTGGAGCTCGTGCGCCCACGCCACCGCCGCGTCGAGGTCGAGCACCTCGCGGTCGCCGACCGTGGAGCGCCCGCCGGAGCGGCCGTGGCCGCGGAAGGAGAAGGAGACGACTCCCCCGTACCGGGTGAGGGCCTCCGCCACCCGGCGGACGTGCGGGCGGTCGGCGTCGCCCGTGAAGCCGTGTGCCACGACGAACACCGGGCGTCCGGAGGGTGGCGTGCGGGTGTCGTATACGACCGCACCCGGGTCGTATACGGAATCGATCGTCACACCGTCGGCGGTGTGCAGAAACGTCCGCAATGGTGCACCTCTGGGCGTCTCGGAGTGTGGACTGTAGGCGGAACGCGCCGTATGACCTGCCGGACCCGTGCTCATGTGGGCTATTCTGCTGGGCAGAGGACTCGGGCAGCGTTGCCCCCGGGTCCTTTTGTGCTTTCGGAAGCGTTGTATACGAAGCGGGAAACTCCAGGTGACCGCCGGTGTACGGGCCCCGGGAACGCAGCGCAGTGCCGCAGTGCCGCAAACGTCCTCGCAGGGACCGAGGAGGAACCAGACGTATGAGTTCTCTGCTGCTCCTGACCAACGCTCTCCAGCCGTCGACGGAGGTGCTTCCGGCCCTCGGCCTGCTGCTGCACAACGTGCGCGTGGCTCCGGCCGAAGGCCCCGCCCTCGTCGACACCCCGGGCGCCGACGTCATCCTGATCGACGGCCGCCGCGACCTTCCCCAGGTGCGCAGCCTGTGCCAGCTGCTGCGCTCGACCGGCCCCGGCTGTCCGCTCATCCTGGTCGTGACCGAGGGCGGCCTCGCGGCCGTCACCGCCGACTGGGGCATCGACGACGTGCTGCTCGACACCGCCGGTCCGGCGGAGGTCGAGGCCCGGCTGCGGCTGGCCATGGGCCGGCAGCAGATCGTCAACGACGACTCCCCCATGGAGATCCGCAACGGCGACCTCTCGGTCGACGAGGCGACCTACTCCGCGAAGCTCAAGGGCCGGGTCCTCGACCTGACCTTCAAGGAGTTCGAGCTCCTGAAATACCTGGCCCAGCACCCGGGCCGGGTCTTCACCCGCGCCCAGCTCCTCCAGGAGGTCTGGGGCTACGACTACTTCGGCGGCACCCGCACCGTCGACGTGCACGTACGGCGGCTGCGGGCCAAGCTCGGCCCGGAGCACGAGTCGCTGATCGGGACCGTCCGGAACGTGGGTTATCGATTCGTTACGCCCGAGAAGGCGGACCGCGGCGGTGACGAGGCCAAGGCCAAGATGGACCGGGCAAACACGGAGGATGCGGACAACGCGGCCACCGTGGGTGCCGAAGAGGTCGCGGCGGAGGCGTAGTACCCGCCGGTACCCGACGGCAACGCCGTGGCACCCGCTCAGGGGAGGCATCGCTTCCGCACAGGGAAGCTCCTGTACGCCCTGCCCAGAGCGGGTCCATCCGCGTAGACTCCGCGCGTGGCCAAGGTGACTCGCGATGACGTAGCTCGGCTGGCGGGGACATCCACCGCCGTAGTCAGCTATGTCATCAACAACGGACCCCGGCCGGTCGCACCGGCCACGCGCGAGCGTGTCCTCGCGGCGATCAAGGAACTGGGGTACCGACCGGACCGGGTCGCCCAGGCGATGGCGTCGCGGCGCACCGATCTCATAGGCCTGATCGTCCCGGACGCCCGCCAGCCCTTCTTCGGGGAGATGGCGCACGCCGTCGAACAGGCCGCGTCCGAGCGCGGAAAGATGGTGCTGGTCGGCAACTCCGACTACATCGGCGAGCGCGAGGTCCACTATCTGCGGGCGTTCCTCGGCATGCGGGTCTCCGGCCTCATCCTCGTCAGCCACGCGCTGAACGACCTGGCCGCCGCCGAGATCGAGGCCTGGGACGCCCGGGTGGTGCTGCTGCACGAGCGGCCCGAGGCCATCGACGACGTCGCCGTCGTCACGGACGACCTGGGCGGCGCCCAGCTCGCCGTCCGCCACCTCCTGGAACACGGCTACGAATACGTCGCCTGCATGGGCGGCACCGCCGACACCCCCTCCGTCGGCGACCCGGTCTCCGACCACGTCGAGGGCTGGCGGCGCGCGATGGCCGAGGCCGGCCTGAGCACCGAGGGCCGGCTGTTCGAGGCGCCGTACAACCGCTACGACGCCTACCGGGTCGCCCTCGACCTGCTGGCGGGCCCCGACCGGCCGCCCGCGATCTTCTGCTCCACCGACGACCAGGCGATCGGCCTGCTGCGCGCGGCGCGCGAGCTGCGCATCGACGTGCCGGGCGAGCTGGCGGTCATCGGCTTCGACGACATCAAGGAAGCGGGCCTCGCCGACCCCCGGCTGACAACGATCGCATCGGACCGCTCGGCGATGGCCCGCGCGGCGGTGGATCTGGTGCTGGACGACGGCGTGCGGGTCACCGGCTCGCGCCGCGAGCGGCTGAAGGTGTTCCCCTCGCGCCTGGTGGTGCGGCACTCCTGTGGCTGTGCGTAACCGTTCGGAAGGGTCCATGAACCTTCTCTGAGAGACCACGCCGAGCTGCGAGGACCGTCTTTATATCGGGCATACGAGGTTCTGGCGGGCTTCTCAGGGAGCACTCAGGGAGCTCTCATGGTCGGCGTCCAAGCTTCTTGGCATGACCGAGAGCTTCCGCCGCAGCGGCGAGTACGAGAACCACGAGAACCCGTACCAGGGCGCCCAGCAGCACGCTTCCACCCCGGTGAACCCGGAGTGGCCGCCCCCGCCGGCGTACGAGCCGGTCACCCCCCAGCCGGTCCGGCAGCAGTCGACGCAGCAGCCCTTCCCGCAGCAGCCGATACCGCACACGGCGCAGCAGCCGGCCGTCGAGCCCACCGCGGTGTGGCAGGCGCACCCGGCGCCGGCGGCCGGCGGCGCCGGGGACGGCATCGGCGGCGGGACCGCTCTCCTCACCGCCGTGGCCCCGGAGCCCGCGCCCGGGAAGAAGAAGCGCACCAAGGGCCCGCTCGCGCTGCTGGCCGCCGTGGCGATCGTCGCCGCGGCCATCGGCGGCGGCACGGCCTACGGCATCCAGGAGCTGACCGGCAAGAACGAGGTGGTCTCCTCCTCCACCACGACCAGCGTGGTGCCGTCCAGCAAGACCGGTGACGTGGCCACGATCGCCGCGGCGGTCAGCCCGAGCGTCGTCGAGGTCAGCGCCACGCTCAGCAACGGCTCCTCCACCGGCTCCGGTGTGATCATCACCAGCGGCGGCGAGATCATCACCAACAACCACGTCATCTCCGGCGCCTCCTCGATCAAGGTGACGACCAGCGACGGCAAGTCGTACACCGCGCAGGTCGTCGGCACGGACAGCAAGAAGGACCTCGCGCTGATCAAGCTGGAGAACGCCTCCGGCCTGAAGGCGGCCACCCTCGGCAACTCCGACGGCGTCCAGGTCGGTGACACCGTCGTCGCCATCGGCTCCCCCGAAGGCCTCACCGGCACCGTGACCAGCGGCATCGTCTCCGCCCTCGACCGGGACGTGACCGTGTCCACCGACGAGGGCCAGCAGCAGCAACAGCAACAGCAGGGCGGAAGCGGCGGCTGGCCGTTCGAGTTCGGCGGCCAGCAGTTCAACGGCGACACCGGCACCTCGACCACCACCTACAAGGCGCTCCAGACCGACGCGTCCCTCAACCCCGGCAACTCCGGCGGCGCGCTCATCGACGCGGGCGGCAACATCATCGGCATCAACTCCGCGATGTACTCGGCCGCCTCCGACTCGTCCTCGGACGCCGGCAGCGTCGGCCTCGGCTTCGCCATCCCGATCAACACCGTCAAGTCCGACCTGGCCACCTTGCGGGCCGGCGGCTCCGACAGCTGAACATCCACCGGCGAACAGGGGAGCACGTCATGATCAAGCAGGTTTCGCACTCCGTGACCGGCGTCGGCGCGGCCGACCTCGGCCTGGCCCTCGGCGTGGCGTACGAGCTGCACGCTCCGGTGACCTCGGCCCGCGCACCCGAGGTGGCCGCACCCCAGATGATGGGCCTGCGCACCGGCACGGCCCGCCCGCACCGCCGCAAGGTCCCGCTGAACCGCCTCACCGCGATGCGCGGCTGATCTCACCCAGCTCGTCCGTACGCGCCCGCCGGGAACCGTGCGAGGCTGAAGGCGGTCACCCGACCGCAGCCTCCGCCGTCCCACCGCACCCGAGGAATCCACGCCATGAGCACCGCCGAAGGCGACCGTGACACCCAGCGCATCCTGATCGTCGACGACGAGCCGGCGGTGCGCGAAGCCCTCCAGCGCAGCCTCGCCTTCGAGGGCTACGACACGGAGGTCGCGGTCGACGGTGCCGACGCCCTGGAGAAGGCGACGGCCTACCACCCCGACCTGGTGGTCCTGGACATCCAGATGCCCCGCATGGACGGCCTCACCGCCGCGCGCCGCATCCGCGGGGCGGGCGACACCACGCCGATCCTGATGCTGACGGCCCGTGACACGGTCGGCGACCGGGTCACCGGGCTCGACGCGGGCGCCGACGACTACCTGGTCAAGCCCTTCGAACTGGACGAGCTGTTCGCCCGGGTCCGCGCGCTGCTCCGGCGCAGCTCCTACGCGGCGGCGGCCGGGGCGGCGGCGGTGGAGGAGGACGAGGCGCTCACCTTCGCCGACCTGCGGATGGACCTGGCGACCCGGGAGGTGACACGCGGCGGGCGCCCGGTGGAGCTGACCCGCACGGAGTTCACCCTCCTGGAGATGTTCATGGCCCACCCCCGCCAGGTGCTGACCCGTGAGCAGATCCTGAAGGCGGTCTGGGGCTTCGACTTCGAGCCGTCGTCGAACTCGCTGGACGTCTACGTGATGTACCTGCGGCGCAAGACCGAGGCGGGCGGCGAACCGCGCCTCGTGCACACGGTGCGGGGCGTGGGGTATGTGCTGCGGCAGGGCGGCGCGGAGTGAGCAGGCTCGGCCGGCGGTTCCGGACGCTGCCGATCAGGGCACGGCTGTCGATGCTCGTCGCTGCCGCTGTGGCTTTCGCGGTGGCGGCGGTTTCGGTGACGTGTTGGTTCATCGTGCAGGGGAAGCTGTACGAGCAGGTCAACGCGGACCTCGAGAAGATGTCGCAGCCGCAGCGCTACGACCGGGTCGTGGCGCTCCTCGACGCCTGCCCCCAGAAGGTCCAGAACGATCAGTCGGACCAGTCCGGCCAGGCGGGCTTCGGCGACCTGCGCACCCAGAACGTCTACCTCCAGCTGGTCAAGGCGGACGGCACGCCCTGTGTCTCGTCGGACTCGGCGGGCACGGTCAAGGTCGCCGGTGCCGACAAGAACGTCATCAAGAACGCGAACAGCAGCAAGAGAATCGTCGACCGAGGCATCACCCGCAACGGCACCGACACCGACGGCAACGCCGTACGGGTGCTCACCGTGCCCCTGGTGGTCAGCCAGGGCATGGGCAGCCCGCCGCAGCTCTACCCCGACACCGCACTGCTCATCGCGGTCCCCCTCAAGAACACCCAGTCCACCCTCAACGACCTCGCCCTCATCCTCCTCCTCGTCTCCGGTATCGGTGTCCTCGGTGCGGGTGCCGCCGGCCTGGCGGTGGCGCGTGCCGGGCTGCGGCCCGTCGACAAGCTGACCGAGGCGGTCGAGCATGTGGCCCGGACGGAGGACCTCCGCATACGGATCCCCGTGGAGGAGGACTCCGAGGACGAGATCGCCCGCCTCTCCCGTTCCTTCAACTCGATGACCGCCTCCCTGGCCAACTCCCGCGAGTTGCAGCAGCAGCTGATCGCCGACGCCGGGCACGAACTCCGTACGCCCCTCACCTCGCTGCGGACGAACATCGAGCTGCTCACCCGGAGCGAGGAGACGGGCCGGCCGATCCCGGAGGCGGACCGCAAGGCGCTGCTCGCGTCGGTGAAGGCACAGATGACAGAGCTGGCGTCGCTCATCGGCGACCTTCAGGAGCTGTCCCGCTCGGAGGGCCAGCGCGGTGAACGCGTGCAGGTGGTCTCCCTGGAGGACACCGTCGAGTCGGCCCTGCGCCGGGCCCGGCTGCGCGGCCCGGAGCTGACCATCACCGCCGACGTCGAGCCCTGGTTCACCCGGGCGGAGCCGGCCGCGCTGGAGCGCGCGGTGGTCAACATCCTGGACAACGCGGTGAAGTTCAGTCCCGAGGGCGGCGCGATCGACGTGCGGCTGAGCGGTGGCGTGCTGACCGTGCGCGATCACGGCCCCGGTATCCCCGAGGACGAACTCCCGCATGTCTTCGACCGGTTCTGGCGCTCGCCGAGCGCCCGCGCCCTCCCCGGGTCCGGTCTCGGTCTGTCGATCGTCGCCCGGACCGTGGAGCAGGCCGGCGGCCGGATCACCCTGGCCCGCGCGAACGGCGGCGGCACGGTGGCGACCGTACGGCTGCCGGGGGCTCCGACGCCTCCGCCCGAGACGCCGTAGGGGATCCCGGCAACCTTTCCGTTCCGTGCGGCGACCATCCCGTGACCCGCACCCCCCACGGGTGGTCCCCTCCACGGAACGGAACCTCATCGATGAGCGACATCGCCCGCACGTCCCGGCCCCGGCACCGCAGGCGCAGAACCGCGCTCGTGGTCGGCGTACCGCTGGCCCTGACGGCCGCCGGTGCGCTGGCCTACGGGTCGGTGTTCGGGATCGGCACGCAGGAGAGCGCCTCCGCGGCCACCGCCGCCCCCGCCTGGGCGACCGCCACCGCCGACGGCTTCGCCTCGGTCGACGCGCTGGGGCAGAAGGGGACGTACGGCGGCCGGGACGGCGCGACCGTGACGGTGCGGACGCTCGCCGATCTGGAGAAGTACGCGACCGCCGACGAGCCGTACGTCATCGTCGTCGCCGGGACGATCACCATGGATCCGGTCGGCAAGGAGATCAAGGTCCGGTCGGACAAGACGATCATCGGTTCCGGGACATCGGGGCACATCGTCGGGGGCGGCTTCTTCCTCGGGCAGGGCGTCCACAACGTGATCATCCGGAACCTGACCATCCGGGACGCGTACCAGGGCGTCTGGAACGACAAGGACCACGACTTCGACGCGATCCAGATGGACGGCGCCCACCACGTCTGGATCGACCACAACGACCTGCGGCACATGGCCGACGGACTCATCGACGTCCGCAAGGACAGCACCGACGTGACGGTGTCCTGGAACAAGCTGAGCAACGACAACAAGGCCTTCGGCATCGGCTGGACCTCGAACGTCGTCACCGACATCACGATCCACCACAACTGGATCTCCGAGACCGAGCAGCGCAACCCGTCGACGGACAACGCCGCCCACGCCCACCTCTACAACAACTTCCTGGAGGACGTGGCGGGCACCGCCATCACGTCCTCGTACGGCAACTACTCGCGCGGCGCGACGAAGATGGTCCTGGAGAACTCCTACTTCCAGGGCGTCAACAACCCGGTCATCAAGGACAGCACCGCGACCATCGTGCAGCGGGGCAACACCTTCGCCGGGACGACCGGACGCAACGAGAGCGGCGGCACGGCCTTCGACCCGAAGACCTTCTACGGCTACACCCTCGACAAGGCCGCCGACGTGCCCGCCCTCCTCAAGTCGGGTGCCGGACCGCGCGGCACGCTGGGGACGACGGCGGCGACCACCAGGGCGGCCGCGGCCACGACGCTCACCGTCGCCGCCGACGGCAGCGGCCAGTACCGGACCGTGCAGGCCGCCGTGGACGCCGTACCCGCGAACAACCCCTCGCGGGTGATCGTCTCCGTCAAGCCGGGAACGTACCGCGAGGTCGTGAAGGTGCCCGCGAACAAGCCGCACGTCACCATCCAGGGCTCGGGCGGCAGCCGCAAGGACACCACGATCGTGTACGGCAACGCCGCCGGTATGACCAGGCCCGACGGGTCGGGGACGTACGGCACCCCGGGCAGCGCCACCGTGTCCGTGCAGTCGGACGACTCCCAGATCCGCAATCTCACGATCACCAACGACTTCGACGAGTCCCGGCACCAGGACATCGCGAACCAGGCGGTGGCGCTGCTGACGCAGGCCGACCGGATCGTCCTCGACGGGGTCATCGTCAACGGCGACCAGGACACCCTGGAACTGGAGACCGCCGCCAAGGACAAGCTCGGCCGGGTCCACATCAGCAACTCGTACATCACCGGGAACGTCGACTTCATCTTCGGCCGGGCCACGGTGGTCGTCGACAAGTCCGTGATCACGCTGAAGAAGCGCTGGAACGGCACCTCCGCCGGCTACGTCACCGCGCCGAGCACCCCCGCGGGCCGCAAGGGCATCCTCATCAACCGGTCGACGATCACCGGTGACGTGAGCGCGGCCTCGTTCTTCCTCGGGCGCAACTGGCACCCGGGCGGCGACACGACCGTCGACCCGCAGACCACCGTCCGCGACAGCACGCTCGGCGCAGCGATCAGGCCGACCCCGTGGTCGGACATGGGCGGCTTCTCCTGGAAGGACGACCGGTTCGCCGAGTACCGGAACACCGGCTCCGGCGCGGGCGCCGCGAGCGCCGACCGGCCGCAGCTGACCGACGCGCAGGCCACCGGCCAGGAGGTCGCGGACTGGCTGGGCGACTGGACGCCCTCGGCCTCCTGATCCCAGCCCACCCACACCCCGCTGCCAGCTCCGGCACAGTCCCCCGCCCCACCGTGAAGGGATGGTGAATCAGACGGCACAGCGGAACGGGACGGGGACGGCCGGGGCGGGAACGAGCACGGCGGGCAGGATCCTGCTCGCCGACGACGACCGGGACGTGCGGGAGGGCATCGGCCGGCTCCTCAGGTTCGAGGGGTACGAGACCCTCCTCGCCGCCGACGGACACCTCGCCCTCGACCTGGTCGGCGCCCCCGACGGCGCCCCCGACCTGGTCCTGATGGACGTCACCATGCCCGGCCTCGACGGGCTGGCCGCGACCCGGCGGATCCGGGCCTCCGGCTGCACCGTGCCGATCCTGATGATCACGGGCCGGGACGCCGTCGGGGACCGGATCGTCGCCCTCGACAACGGCGCGGACGACTACCTGATGAAACCGTTCGCCGTGGAGGAACTCCTCGCCCGGGTCCGGGCCCTGCTCCGCCGGACCGCGCGCCGGCTGCCGCCCCCGCCAGCCGCGACGGCCCCCGGGCCGCTGGCCTTCCAGGACGTCGTCATGGACCCGGCCACCCGCACGGTCACCCGCGGCAACCGCCCCCTGGACCTCACCCGCACCGAGTACTCCCTGCTGGAGTACCTGCTGCGCCACCCGGCCAAGGTGCTCAGCCGCTCCCAGATCCTCAAGGAGGTCTGGGGCTTCGACTTCGAGCCGGTCTCCAACACGCTCGACGTGTATGTGATGTACCTGCGCCGGAAGCTGGAGCACCGCGGCGAACCACGGCTGATCCAGACCGTGCGGGGGCTCGGGTACATCCTGCGCGGGTCCTCACAGCCGTAGCACGAGGGTGTCGTCGGCCGGTCCTTCGTACCTCGCCGTCGCCGTCGCCGTCGCCCTCGCCGTCGACGGCCGTGGGCGCGGCCACGGTTCGGCGAGCCGCGCGTACGCCGGGCAGCGGCCCACCAGTTCGTCGTGCGTGCCCGTGTCGACCAGACGGCCGCCGTCCACGACCAGCACACGGTCCGCGTCGGGGGCGAGGCTCAGATCATGGGTGATCATGATCGTCGTACGGCCCGACATCAGCCGCCGCAGGGGCCGCACGATCTGACGGGCAGCCACCGAGTCGAGGCCGGCGGTGGGTTCGTCGAGGACGAGGACCGGGGCGGCGCGCAGCATCGCGCGGGCGATGCCGATCCGCTGGAGCTGGCCGCCGGACAGGGCGGCGGTGCCGGGCGCGATCCGGGTGTCGTAACCCTCGGGGAGCGCGCCGATGAACGCGTGGGCCGCGGCGGCCCGCGCGGCCTCCTCGATCTCGGTGTCCGTCGCGCCCGGCCGGCCGCACCCGATGTTCTCGCGGATGGTGCCGCTGAGGACGAGCGTCTGCTGCGGCAGCAGCGCCACGTTCTCGCGGACGAACTCCAGCGGTACGTCCGTCAGCGGCACGCCGTCGAGGCTGATCACGCCGCCGTCGGGGTCGTAGAAGCGGGTGAGGAGCTTGGACAGGGTGGACTTGCCGGCGCCGCTCGGGCCCGTGACCAGGATCAGCTCGCCGGGACCGGCGGTGAAGGTCACCCCTTCAAGAGAGGGGCGAGAGGGGCGGGAGGGGCGCGAGGGGTCGGGGTCCTGCGGGTAGCCGAAGGTGACGTCGTGGCAGCCGATCCAGCCCCGGACCGGCCAGGCGGGCACCGGTACGGCGGGGTCCCGTACGGCGGGCTCCGCGTCCAGGATCTCCGCGATGCGGTCCGCGCCCGCGGTGGCCGCGGTGACCGTCAGGCCCAGCCCGCCGAGGCTGCGGACCGGCGGGTAGAGGTAGCCGATGAACGCGGCGAAGGCGAGCAGCGCGCCCAGGGTCATACGGCCGGCCGAGATCTCCCAGACGCCGAGCCCGACGACCGCCAGCACGCAGAGGGTCTCGACGACCTCCACGAACTGCTCGTACATCTCGCCGAGGCGCGCCCCGCGCACACTGGCCCGCATCCAGGCGCGGGCCTCGCGGTCCAGGCGCCGTTCCTCGTCGCGGCGGCGGTTGTACGCCTGGGTGAGGACGACGTTCCCCAGCGACTCCTCCACCACGGAGGTGATGGCGCCGTCCGCGACCCGCTCGTCCTGCGCGGCCTGCCTGATGCGGCCGGAGAAGCGGCGGGCGGCGAGGAGGAAGAGCGGGGCGAGGACGAAGGTGGCCAGGGCCAGGTCCCAGCGCAGGTACAGGGCGGCCGCGGAGTAGAACACGGCGGAGAAGGCCGCCGAGATGGTGCCCACCACCCCGGAGACGACCATCTGCTCGATCGCCTCGACGTCTCCGGTGAGGCGTTCCACCAGGTCGCCGCGGCGGTGGCGCTGGAAGAAGTGGGGTGGCAGGTCCTGGACATGACGGAACACGTTCGCGCGCAGCCGCAGGACGAAGCGTTCGGCGGTCCAGGTCGCCAGCGAGTTGCCCAGGTAGCCGACGAGCGCGCCGAGCACGGCGACGCCCAGCCAGGCGCCGGCCGGTCCCCAGAACGCGGAGAGCGAACCCTCCTGGAGGGCGGTGTCGGTGAGGTGGGCGAACAGCAGGATGGCGGCGGTCTCGGCGAGCGCGGAGACCACCACGCAGGCCACGACGACCAGCATCCAGCCGCGGTCGCCGCGGGTCAGCGGCCAGAAGCGGCGGAAGGCCGCACGGGCTTCCCTCATCGTCGACAACCCTCTCGTCTCTCGGTGGTGCGTCGGACATGGCCGAGGCGGGGCCCCGGCCCGCGCGTCTTCACGCCGGTGCCGGTGACCCCGCCTCGTGGCGTCCCGTCAGCCCTGGTGCCCGACCGGGCGGCGCTTCGGGGCGGCCTTCGGCGCAACCTTCTTCTTCGCGACGGGCTTCGGCGCCGGCGCGGCGGCGGTCTTGCGGGCCTTCTTCACGGGGGCAATCTTGTGGAAGCTCATGGGAATTACCTCTCCATTTATCAGCCGGTGATTACGTGCTCTTTATTCATGCGGGGTTTGCAACAGCCCCGAAGCGAATGTCAGCCCTTATGGGAGACCGGGCGGCGCTTCGGAGTGACGCTCGGCGCGGCCTTCTTCTTGGCGACGGGCTTCGGCGCCGGGGCAGCGGCGGTCTTGCGGGCCTTCTTGACGGGGGTGATCTTGTGGAAGCTCATGGCGTTCTCCGTTCGTCCGGTTCGCTCTGTTCGCTTTCGCGTCGTTCGCTTTCGACATGGAAAACACTACGGGACGCCAGACACGGAAAAGGCCGATTCCGCTGAGACCTCGATGAATTGCGACTGAGACCGGTTTTCAGGCGATGACGGGAACCAATGGCGGACTCACACAGGTTTTAATACGAAGAGGCGGCCGCGTCGGTGACGCGGCCGCCTCGTTCGTGCGTGGAGCTGAGGGTGCTGGGTGCTACTGCACGATCGTGATCCGGTTGGTGACCGGCGGGGCGATCGGGGCGGTGGCCGAGGAGTTGGCCGTCAGGTACTGCTCCAGGGCCGTGAGGTCGTCGGCGCCCACGAGGTCGTTGGTGCCCAGGCCCAGGGTGGTGAAGCCGTCGCCGCCGCCCGCGAGGAAGCTGTTGGTCGCGACACGGTAGGTGGCGGCCGGGTCGACGGCCGCGCCGTTCAGCTTGATGGAGTCCGTGACGACCCGGTCGGCGCCGGCCTTCGTCAGGTCCAGCGTGTACGTCAGGTTGGCGGACGGCTGGAGGATCTTCGGCGCGCTCGCGTTCGTCCCGCTCACCTGCTCCTTGAGCACCTGGATCAGCTGGGCGCCGGTGAAGTCCTGGAGGTTCACGGTGTTGGAGAACGGCTGCACGGTGAAGCCCTCGGCGTAGGTCACCACGCCGTCGCCCTCGGTGCCCTTGGCCGCGTAGGTGAGGCCGGCCCGGACACCGCCCGGGTTCATCAGCGCGAGGTCGGTCCCGGCGTCCAGCTGCTTGCCGTACCAGAACTGCGCGTCGCCGATCAGGTCGCCCATCGGGGACTCGGTGCCCGTGTTGGGCACGTCACCGGAGATGTAGCCGATCGCGCGGTTGCCGATGGGGGCCGCCAGCGTGTTCCACTTGCTGATCAGCTCGGTCATGTCGGGCGCCTTGGCGACGGTCCGGGTGACCACGTGGTTCGCCGACTTCACCGCCGTACGGGCGATGTCACCCGTGAAGCGGTCGTAGGTCAGTGTGGTGTCCGTGTAGAGGCGGCCGAAGGACGCGGCCGAGGTGACCGTGCGCGGCTTGCCCGACGGGTCGTTGATCGTGCACGCGTACGCGGCGTGCGTGTGGCCGGTGACGAGCGCGTCGACCTTCGGCGTGACGTTCTTCGCGATGTCCACGATCGGACCGGAGATGCCGGCACCGGCGCCCGGCGAGTCGCAGTTGTAGTTGTACGACCCCGACGCGGGCAGACCGCCCTCGTGGATCAGCGCCACGATCGACTTCACGCCCTGGCGCTCCAGCACCTTGGCGTACTTGTTGATCGTCTCGACCTCGTCCTTGAACTTCAGGCCCTTGACGCCCTCGGCGGAGACGACACCCGGGGTGTCCTCCAGCGTCACACCGATGAAGCCGATCTTGACGCCGTTCTTCTTCCACACCCAGTAGGGGTCGAGGACCGGCTTGCCGCTCTTCTCCTTGAGGACGTTGGCCGCCAGGTACGGGAAGTCGGCGCCCTTGAACTTCTTGTCCGTGTAGCAGCCGGCCGTCGGGTGGCAGCCGCCGTACTGAAGGCGCGTCAGTTCCTTGGCGCCCTCGTCGAACTCGTGGTTGCCGACGGACGTGACGTCCAGGTCCAGCTTGTTCAGCGCCTCGATGGTGGGCTCGTCGTGGAAGAGGCCCGAGATCAGCGGGGAGGCGCCGACCATGTCGCCGCCGGCCGCGGTGATGGAGTACGGGTTGCCCTGGCGCGCCTCGCGCAGGTGCGTCGCGAGGTACTCGACACCACCCGCGTCGATCGTCTTCGTCGTGCCGTCCGCCTGGAGTTCGGTGACCCGGCCGGAGGAGCCGGACGGCGGCTCGAGGTTGCCGTGCAGGTCGTTGAAGGACAGCAGCTGCACGTCCTGGTAGCGGCTCGGCAGCGGCTTGGAGTGCTTCGCGTCGTGGGCGTCCGCCGGGAGTGCGGCGGCCATGGCGCCTGCGGTGGCGAGCCCCGCGGCGACCGCGACAAGACGGTACGTACGACGTCTGCCGCTCGGATGCGGCTGGGAAGTGGCTGGCATGCGCCCCCCTGTGGTGTCTGCGTCCTCCGGGCCGGCATCGCGGTCCCCGTGAGGCGTGTGAGGAATCGGCCCCGTCCGGCGCAGCCTAGAGTCAACGCGCGTAGCACGACAGGGGGTTCTTGGTTACATCCTGGTTTCCCTTTGTCCCCTGCTTTGCCTTTCCGCTGCTCATTCACCATGCCGCCGATTTGTGCCGCCCGCCGTCTACCCTCGTTCCCATGAGCAGCGACGACATCGCACGGGCCCACGGCTCCCGATCCATCGAGACCCAATCCGCGCTCTCCTCCGAACAGACCGAGGCCGTCCTCGAACTGCTCGCGGAAGCCGCCCGGACCGACGGCCAGCAGGCCGTGTCCGAACAGGGCCGGCTCCAACTGCGTGGCGGCCCCCGCGAGGGCATCTCCCATCTGCTGCTGACCGTCGGCGGCGAACTCATCGGCTACGCCCAGCTGGAGGACACCGACCCGGTCGAGGCGCCCGCCGCCGAACTCGTCGTCCACCCCTCCTACCGGGGCCACGGGCACGGTCGCGCCCTCGGCTCCGCACTGCTCGCCGCCTCCGGCAAGCGGCTGCGGGTGTGGGCCCACGGCGGCCATTCCGCCGCCCGGCACCTCGCCCAGGTGCTGGGACTGACCCTCTTCCGTGAACTGCGCCAGATGCGTCGGCCGTTGACCGGCCTCGACCTGCCCGACCCGGTGCTGCCGATGGGCGTCACCGTCCGCGCCTTCGTGCCCGGCCAGGACGACACCGCCTGGCTCTCCGTCAACGCCGCCGCCTTCGCCCACCACCCGGAACAGGGCTCCCTCACCCAGCGCGACCTCGACGACCGCAAGGCCGAGCCGTGGTTCGACCCCGCCGGCTTCTTCCTCGCGTTCCAGGACGACCGGCTCGTGGGCTTCCACTGGACCAAGGTCCACGCCGAGGAGCAGCTCGGCGAGGTCTACGTCCTCGGCGTCTCCCCCGGCGCCCAGGGCGGCGGACTCGGCAAGTCCCTCACCACCATCGGCCTCCGGCATCTCGCGGGTCAGCGGCTGCCGACCGCGATGCTGTACGTCGACGCCGACAACAAGGCGGCGGTGTCGGTGTACGAGCGGCTGGGATTCGTCACCCACGAGACGGACTTGATGTACCGGACCGAGACGTGAGCCCTGGCGGGGCGTGAGCGGGACGCGGTGCGGGCAGCCGGACGCGGGGCGGCAGCCGGACGCGGGGCAGGAGCTGGGACGGGAGCCGGACCGGGGCGTGAAGTGAACCGGAACCGGAGGTGAGCTGGACCGAGAGGTGAGCCCTCGCCCGCCGGTGAGCTCGACCGAGTGGCGCGCCCTCGCCCGCCGGTGGGCTCGACCGAGAGGCGCGCCCTCGCCCGCCGGCCAGTGGATCCCCCGCCGGCGTGGTGGACGTCAGCCCGTCCGCGTCGGTATCGGCCGACGGCCCGTGCGGGGATCAGCCGGCGTCCGTGCGGGGATCATCCGACGCCCCGTAGGGATCAGCCGGCGCCCCGCGTGGGTATCAGCCGGCGCCGTTCGAGGGGCTCCGGGGTCCACACGGCGCACATCGTCAGCGTCACGCCCAGGACCACCGCCCATCTCACCTGGGTCGCTTCCCACCAGGGGTCGTCCGGGGTGGCCAGCAGGCCCCAGCGGCTGGGGACGAGGATCATCAGCACGGCCACGGTGGCCAGCCGGACCACCGTGCGCCGCCCCACCTCCGCGCGGTCCGTGAAACGGACGGCGGCCGTGGCGAGGGTGAGCGCGCCGACGGCCGTCCCGGCCGCCTGGAGGGTGACCGGCGCCAGGTCGGGGCGGGTCGCCGCGGGGAGCAGCAGCACGACCGCCGTCCACCACAGCACGGCGAGCGGCACCATGAAGGCCATCCGCAGGCCGGCCCGGACCGCACGGCCGACCGGGGTCGCCGCGCTGGTGTTGCGGGCGGGGTCGTCGAGCAGGAAGGCCAGGCCGACCGCCCCGGCCAGCGCGGTGACGCGCAGCACGAGCAGGCCCAGGCCGGCGCCCGGGGCGTCGTCCGGGAGCCGGGTGCCGCCCGCGATCAGCAGGCCGAGCGCGCCGGCGGCCGCCGGTGCCCGCCAGGGCACGGTGCGCCACACCGCCGGCACCAACGAACGCAGCAGGCCGACCTGGGCTCCCCCCGTCTCCGCTTCCGTCACCGTGTCCGTGTCCGTGTCCGTGTCCGCTAGTCGTCGCACTTCTCCGCCTCCTTCGGCACCTCGACACCCAGCAGCCGCGCGGCCTGAGCCGTCGTGGTGCTCTTGGAGGTCAGTTCCGTCCAGTGGGACTTCACCCGGGCCGTCATCTCGGCGCGGGGGCGGTCCAGCAGTTCCCGGATCACCGTCGTCTGCATGGCCGTCAGGCTCAGCCCGTCCGTCGGGGCGAGAACGTAGGCGGAGCCGCTGATGCTGTCGTCCAGCCGCACGTGCTGGAAGGTGTCCAGCGGGGCGGGGTCGCTGCCCAGGACCAGCCACATGATCGTCACCGCGCGGGCGTCGCACATCCCCTCGACGGTCACGGCCTCGGTGCCGACCACCAGGGTCGAGGCGGCGCCGACCGCGAACTCGGGGACGCGGTTGCCGCCCCAGCGGGTGCCGACCGTCACCATGCCGGGGGTGGTGGAGGCGGGCAGGACGCTGTCCGCCTCCACCCCGTCGGTGGCGTCGATGCGCTGGCGGACCGTCAGACGGGTCTGCGCCGCCGAGCCGCCGGCCGCCGACTGCACACGGTCGACGACCTCGGCCCACTCGGACCGCACGCCCTCCCACTCGGGGAAGGAGCAGTACGTCGACCTGCCGTACGTGGTGCACGTCTGGACCTTCTGCGGGGTCTCGGTCGCCGTCCTGCGGGCCGCCTCCAGCGCGTTCGCGTCACGCGGGAGCTGGCCGATCGCACCGGCCACGGTGGCCGCGAGGGCGAGGCCGGTCGCCGTCCTGACGGCTCGGGTGCGGCCGCCGGAGAGGAGCAGGGCCGCGCAGGCCAGGAGCGCGCACAGACCCACCACGTACAGCGCGTGCCAGTTCGCGGGGCGGCCCAGCAGGTCGGAGGGGACCGGGTCGCCCCCCGTGTCGGGGGAGAAGACGAGCGGGGAGAGCCAGCCCGCCCAGCCGCCCGCGTCCGCGATCGCCGACGTGAGGACGACGCCCAGGTACGCGACGATCGTGAACACTATGGGCGCGAACGAGGACGGCAGCACACGGGCCAGCAGCACTCCCAGGATCCCGGCCAGCAGCACGAGCAGCGGGCCGACGGCCAGTTCACCGAAGGAGCCGTGGCCGATCGCGCCGGGCTTCAGCGCCTCCCAGAGGTACTCGACCGTGACGACCAGCGCGGTGAGCGCCACGAACGGGACCACGGAGAGCAGGTGCGCGGCGGTGCGCCTCCAGGGCTCCATCGGCAGCACACCGAGCTGCTCGACCGTGCCGTTCTTCCGCGAGCGCAGCGCTGCCGAGTTGGCGCAGATCAGCACGGCGACGGCGACCAGCAGCGGGAGCGTCTCGGTGCGGCGGTCGACGGTGTTGAGGACGGGGAAGTCGTTCATGCCGTCCGCCTGCGCCAGCCGCATGAAGACCAGCAGGGCGTAGAGGGCGAACACGAGCAGGATCGGCGCCTGGAGGAACAGTTCGCGGGCCTCGAAGCGGGCGAGGGCGAGGACGGCTCCGGTGCGGCGCGGATCGCGCGGGGGCTCGGGGGGCGTGGGGGCCGGGGCGGCGAGCGGGGTGGCCGTGGCGCTGCTCATGCCGTCACCTCCGCGGACTCGCCGTCGAGGGCCAGCAGATAGCCGTCCTCCAGGGTGGGGTCGAGGAGGTCGGCGCCATCCGGCGGGTCGCCGATGTTGCGGAAGGTGCCGACGCCGGTGCGCCAGCCGGCCAGAGCGTGCGGGGCGCGTTCCGCGCTGCTCCACACACGGCCGGCCGCGCGGGCGGTCAGCTCGGCGGGGGTGCCCTCGAAGCGGACCCGGCCGCCGGCCAGGACCACGACACGGTGGCAGAGCATCGCCACGTCCTCCGTCTGGTGGGTGGAGAGCAGGACCGTGCGTCCCTCGCCCGCCTGGGCGATCAGCTCACGGAAGCGCATCCGCTGCTCGGGGTCGAGGCCGACGGTCGGCTCGTCCAGTACGAGGAAGCCGGGGTCGCCGACGAGGGCGGCGGCCAGGGCGACGCGCTGCCGCATTCCCCCGGACAGCCGCTTGAGGCGCTTGCCGCGCACGTCCGAGAGATCCACGGCGTCCAGGACGCGCCGCACCTCGCTGTGCCGGGCGGTGCGGTCGGACAGTTCCTTGAGGATCGCCACGTAGTCGACGAAGTCGAAAGCCGTGAAGTCCTGGTGGAATCCGGGAGTCTGAGGCAGATAGCCGAGCGTGCGGCGCAGCCCCAGGCGGCCCGAGGACGTCCGCGGGTCGTGCCCGAGGGCCGTGAACTGCCCGCCGTCCGGCGGCACGGCCGTGGCCAGCACCCGCAACAGGGTGGTCTTTCCGGCGCCGTTGGGGCCCAGCAGCCCGGTCACGCCTCGGGACAGCCGCAGCGAGACGCCGTCGAGGGCACGGGTGCCGCCGAAGCGCAGGGAGAGGTCGGTGGCCGTCACGGTGGCGGGGCCGACGGGGGGCACGGGAGTCATGCGGAGCTCCTGGAAGTCCGGTCGAGGGCGGGGCTGGGGTCGGAAGGCGGTGTCATCACACGCCTCCGCCCTGGAAGCCGCCCAGGGGGCGTGCGTCGAAGCGGTCCCTGGACCGGTACAGCAGCAGGGCGCCGATTAGCGCGACCACCGCCGCGCCCGACTGTCCGGCCGCCGTGAAGGGGGCGAGTGTCTCGTGGGGCCTCTCGTACGCCACGGCCAGCAGCGTCAGCCAGGCGCCGCCCACCGCCGTGGGGGCGAGGACCGGGCCCAGCCGGGCGGACAGTGCGAGGCCCGTGGCGGTGAGGGCGAGGGCGGGCAGCAGCCAGGCCAGGGCCAGCAGGCCGTACCCCGGCAGGGCGAGCGTCGCCAGGCCGTTGAGGACCAGACCGGCGCCGAGCACCGCGACCGTGCGGATCATCAACAGGCGGAAGCCGTGCAGCGGGGCGACGACGGCCATCTCGTACGTCGGGTCCAGGGAGGGACCGTAGGACAGAGCGACGCCGGCCAGCGGGAGCATCGGGGCGAGCGCGAGGAACAGCGCGGGCTGGTCCGCCAGGCGCACCACCAGCACGGTGGTGACCAGCAGGAACAGCACCGCCAGCAGCCAGGAGCGGCGCAGCACCGGCGTCGCGGTCAGCAGCCGCGCGGTGTGGTCGGCCACGCCGAACCGCACCAGCAGCCGCTCCGACAGGCTCGGCCGGGGCGCGTCCAGCGCGGCGTCCAGCCGCTCCCAGCCGGCGTCCAGGACGACCGGATCGGTGCTCCGCGCGAGCTGCTCCCGGCACCGCGCGCACTGGGCGAGGTGGGTGTCGGCGGACCACAGCAGGGGCGGCGTCAACGCGCCGTGCGCGTAGGCGCGCAGGTCCTCTTCGGCCACGTGCCACGTCATGCCAGTGCCTCCTTCGACCGCTCGACGCCCGCGCCGGTGCGCGGACCGCTTCCGTTCCCCCGCCGATGCGCGGTGTGCTCGCGCAGACCGCCTCGTCTCGCGTACCGCCTCATGCCAGCGCCTCCCGCAGCTGCTTGCGGGCGCGTTGGGCCCGCGTCTTGACCGTGCCGGCCGGGATGCCGAGCAGAACGGCCGCTTCCCGTGTGCTGAGCCCGTCGATGACGGTCGCCTGGAGGACGGCCCGCAACTCCGGCGAGAGACGGGTGAGGGCCCCGGCGAGGTCCCCGTGCTCCACCCCCGCGAGCACGCGCTCCTCCGCCGACACCTCGTCCCGGTGGCGCAGCCGCGCGAGGGTCTGGCGCAGCCGGCCGCGCGCGCCGGCGCCCCGCAGGGCGTCGACCAGCCGCCGCGCGCCGATGCGCCACAGCCAGCCGGCCACGTCGCCCTCCTCGCGGTAGCGGGCGGTGCCCCGCCACACCGCGAGGAACGTCTCCTGCACGACGTCGTCGACTATCCCGGCGTCGGCACAGCGGCCGCGCATGCGCGCGGTCAGCCAAGGTGCGTACCGCCGGTACAGCTCCTCGAAGGCGTGACGGTCCG
Organism: Streptomyces phaeofaciens; assembly: GCF_014648915.1. Classification (GTDB taxonomy): domain Bacteria; phylum Actinomycetota; class Actinomycetes; order Streptomycetales; family Streptomycetaceae; genus Streptomyces; species Streptomyces phaeofaciens. The sequence continues at coordinate 76,837 of NZ_BMSA01000031.1, forward strand.
CGTCCGCCGCGATGGCCCGCAGCAGCTCCCCGTCGCTTCTCGTTTCGCTCACATCCCCTCATCGGAACGACCTCGCCGATCGGTTCACGATCCGCCGCACGATTTTTTCGGACCCGCGCAGGCACGTCCCGCGCCGCCGGCCTCCGGCCCCCGAGCCCCGAGCCCCGAGCCCCGGCCACTGGCCCCTGACCCCCGCCCCCCTCGCCCTCGCCCTCGCCCCTGGCCCCGATCTTGACTTTCCCACCCCCCTTCCACCACCCTTTCACTACTCAATTAGTGAAAGGGTGGTGCCCGATGGTCGAATACCGCATCGACCGGCACAGCGGTGTGGCCACCTACGTCCAGATCGTCCAGCAGACCAAGCAGGCCCTGCGCCTGGGCGTACTGCGGCCCGGGGACAAGCTGCCCACGGCCCGCGAGGTCGTCGAGGCGACCGCCATCAACCCCAACACCGTGCTGAAGGCGTACCGCGAGCTGGAGCGCGACGGGCTGGTGGAGGCCCGGCGCGGGCTCGGCACCTTCGTACGGCGCGGACTGAGCACCGCCCCGGCCGACTCGCCCCTGCGCAGCGAACTGGGCGCCTGGGCGGTCCGGGCCCACGAGGCCGGGCTGGACCGCGAGGACGTGGCCGCGCTCTTCACCGCCGTACTCGACGAACACTTCTCCACCACGGCGGACCGGCCGGCCACGGCCACCACCGCGGACCAACCGGCCCCGGCCACCACGGCCGGCCGCCCGGCCCCCGCCACCACGACGGATCCGCAGGCCCCCGACCCGACCCCTCAGGGAGACCCCTCATGACCGTGACCGACACCGCCCTGGCCGCATCCGGGCTCGGCAAGCGCTTCGGGCGGCGTGGGGCCTGGGCGCTGCGCGGATGCGCGTTCCGGCTGCCCGCGGGGCGCGTCTGCGCCGTCGTCGGACCCAACGGGGCGGGCAAGTCCACGCTCCTCGCGCTCGCCGCCGGCCTGCTGGCCCCCTCCGAGGGCACGGTCACCGTCCTCGGCACGGACCCGGCGTCCGCACGCGCGCGTGTCGGTTACGTCGCCCAGGACAAGCCCCTCTACCCGCAGCTCACCGTCGCCGAGACCCTCCGCATGGGCGCCGACCTGAACCCGGGCCGCTGGGACGCCGAGACCGCCGAGCGGATCGTCTCCGCCGGCGAGCTGGACCCCGGGGCGCGGATCCGCACCCTCTCCGGCGGCCAGCGCACCCGCGTCGCCCTCGCCCTGGCCCTCGCCAAGCAGCCCGAACTGCTGCTCCTCGACGAGCCGATGGCGGATCTCGACCCGCTGGCCCGGCACGAGCTGATGGGCACCCTGATGGCACGGGCGGCGCAGTACGGGACGACGATCGTGATGTCCTCGCACGTGGTCGCCGAGCTGGAGGACTCCTGCGACCACCTGCTGCTGGTCGGCGGCGGCCGGGTCCGGCTGGCCGGGGAGATCGACGACCTGCTCGACGCCCACACGCGCGTGAGCGCGACCGCGCCGGCCCCGGAGGGCACCGGCGACACCGGCCTCGCCCCGCACACCGTCGTCGAGTCCCGGGTCACCGGCCGCCAGCTCAGCGCCCTGGTCCGCCCGTCGGGCCCGCTCCCCGACGGCTGGCGCACCGCGAAGCCGTCCCTTGAGGAACTCGTCCTCGCCTATCTGCGCAACCCGCAGGCGGCCCCCCTCACCCCCGCGGAACCCGCGGAACCCGCGGGACGCCCGGCCGACGCGGAGGCCCTGGCATGACCACCGAAACCCCGGCCCGGCCCCCGCGCCCGCCCGCCGCCACACCTGTCACCCCACCCCCGACACCGACACCGCCCCCGACACCCATACCGTCCCCGACCCCTCGCGCAGCCCAGGAGGCCGCCTCATGACCGCCCCCACGCTGCACCGCGAGACCCCCGCCGCGGCCGCCGCACCCCGGCCCCCGGACCCCCGCTGGCTCCTGCGCCTGCACCGCCCCGCCCTGTACGTCTGGGCCGGTCTCGTCGCCGTCCTCGCCGTCGGCCTGGTGTGGCTGTGGGGCCCGCTCACCGAGGCGGCCGCCGACGCCTGGCGGCAGTACGGCGCCTGCGCCGACACCGGCCCCTGCGCCTACGACCAGGACGCGATCGTCACCTACAAGTCCGTGTACAACTACACGACCGTCCCCCTGATCGCGCTCCCCTTCCTCGTCGCCGCCTGGTCGGGCGCCTCCCTGTTCGGCCGCGAGCTGGAGCAGGGCACCGCGCACCTCGCCTGGACCCAGGGCCTGTCCCCGGCCCGCTGGCTGGCCACCAAGCTCGCCGTGCCCGCCGTCCTCGTCGCCGCGGGCACCGGCCTGCTCGTCGCGCTGCACCGTCTGGCGTGGTCGGCGGGCGACGGCCGGATCGACACCGCCAAGAGCTGGTACGACAGCCCGACCCTGCACGCCAACGGCCCCACCACCGTCGCCTTCGCCCTCACCGGTCTGGCCGGCGGCGCCCTCGCGGGCCTGCTGCTGCGCCGTACGCTGCCCGCGCTGATCCTCTCCCTCGGCCTCGCCGCGGGCGTACGGTTCCTGGCCGGTCTGGCCATGCCGCACCTGTGGCCGGCGGTCACCCAGGTCACCGGCCTGGAGGAGGGGTACCGGGCCTCGGGCCTCACGGTCGACTCCGGCCTCGTCACCTCCACCGGCGCGCACATCGCCGACCCCGGCTGCGGACCGGTGTCGTCCTACTCCGGCTGCGACGCCGTGTACGCCCGGCTCGACGCCACCGGCTTCTACACCACCTACCACCCCGAGTCCCACTACTGGGCGCTCCAGCTGGCCACCACCGCCCTCGTCCTGGCCGTGGCCGCCGGACTCGCGGTGGCCACGTTCACCCTGCTGAAGCGGACGACCGCCACCACGCGCCCCACCCGGGAGCGCACCGCCCAGGAGCCCACCCAGGAGCAGGCCGTATGACCGCCACCGTCCCCACGACCGCCCCCCGGACCGAACCGGGCCGCGCACCGGACGCGACGGGCCGGACCGGCTGGGGCACCGCACGCGCCGTGCTGCGCGTGCACCGCACGGCGCTCGTCGTGTGGGGCGTCCTCGTGGCCGCCCTGGCCGGCGGGCTGGTGTGGCTCACCGAGGTCACCGGGCCTGACCTGCGCGCGCGGCAGGAGGCCTGCGACTGGGCGGCCCAGGACTGGTGCGACATGAACATCGGCATGGTCGGCTACGACGGGCCGCTCGACCTGATCGGGCTCCTGACCGCCGGCGCCTTCGTCGCCGTGGCCGCCTTCGCGGGCGGCGCGCTGATCGGCCGCGAGCTGGACAGCGGCACCGCGCGTCTGGCCTGGACCCAGGGCATCACCCCCACCCGCTGGCTCGCCGCCAAGCTGGCCGTGCCGGCGCTCGCCGTGACGCTCGGGCTCACCGCCGAGGTCCTGGTGTTCCGCTGGGCCTGGTCCGCCGCCCGCCCCCTGACCTACGCCGACTGGTGGTCCGGGCACGCGTTCACGGCCCGCGGCCCGGTCGCGGTCGCGTACGCCCTGTGCGCGCTGGCCGTCGGCGCGCTCACCGGGCTCCTGCTGCGCCGCGCCCTGCCCGCGCTGGGCGTCTCCGTCGCCGCGGTCCTGGGACTCGCCCTGCTCCTGGCGCGGTACCGGGCGTCCCTGTGGCCCGCGGTGACCCTCACCTCCCCGACGGACGTCCCGTCCGCCCCCGAGGGCTCCTGGGACGTGGAGTCCGGCGTGCTGGTCCACGGGCGGCAGGCCCCGGACCTCGACCTCGGGTCCTGCGACCGCGCGGGAACCTCGTCGGCACGCTGCCTCGACGACCTGGGCGTCACCGGCTCCTACACGCGCTTCCATCCCGAGTCCCATTTCTGGCCGCTCCAGTGCGTGGAGACCGGGATCGTGCTCGGCGTCGCCGTCCTCGCCACGGCCGCCGCGTTCCTCCTCCTGCGCCGCCGCACGGCGACGACCGGCGGCTGACCGACCCACCCCGCCGCACGGCGACGACCGGCGGCTGACCCACCCACCCCGCACATCAGCCCCGTCCCGCTCCCGGGCCCCCGTAGGCCACCCTGTTCGGCCGATCCACGCGCGCGTGTCCCTCGACGGGGGGAGGGACACGCGTGCGCACGAGATCGACCCCCGCGAGCCGCCGCCCGATATCCCATACGCCATGTCTCCGTAACCACCGGTTCAGACGACCTTGCAACGCTCGATCAATGAACCCCGCCGTGCCCGAGGCCTCACCGCCCCCCGAGGGGAATCGCCCCGATGGGGACGCCTCCGTGCTCCCGCTCGCACGTTCCGACGCGCCTGTCTCGCTGCCGGCGCGGAACAATGGGTACATGAGCCAGTCACACGCCCCCGCCGAGGTCCAGCACACGCAGCCCTCCGTGGGCTCCATAGCCGCGCACCGTCCGCACACCGTGGCGGCGGCGGTGTCCGATCTGGAACCGGACATCGACGCCGACCTCGACGCGTACGAGGAGTCGCCGTACGACGGGCCGCAGCTTCCGCAGGGTCGTTTCCTCGATCGGGAGCGCAGCTGGCTGGCGTTCAACGAGCGCGTCCTCGAGCTGGCCGAGGACCCGAACACGCCCCTGCTCGAACGGGCGAACTTCCTCGCCATCTTCGCGAGCAACCTGGACGAGTTCTTCATGGTCCGGGTGGCCGGACTGAAGCGCCGTATCGCCACCGGGGTCGCCACCCGTTCGGCGTCCGGTCTCCAGCCGCGCGAGGTGCTGGAGATGATCTGGGCCCGCTCCCGCGAGCTGATGGCCCGGCACGCCGCGACCTACCACGAGGACATCGCCCCCGCGCTCGCGGAGGAGGGCATCCACCTGGTCCGCTGGAACGAGCTGACCGAGAAGGAGCAGGCCCGCCTCTTCACGCTCTTCCGGCACCAGATCTTCCCGGTCCTGACCCCGCTGGCCGTCGACCCCGCGCACCCCTTCCCGTACATCTCGGGTCTCTCGCTGAACCTCGCGGTCGTCGTCCGCAACCCGGTCAGCAGCCACAAGCACTTCGCGCGCGTCAAGGTGCCGCCGCTGCTGTCCCGCTTCCTGGAGAGCTCCCCGGGCCGCTACGTCCCCATCGAGGACGTCATCGGCGCGCACCTGGAGGAGCTGTTCCCGGGCATGGAGGTGCTGGAGCACCACGCCTTCCGGCTCACCCGCAACGAGGACCTGGAGGTCGAGGAGGACGACGCCGAGAACCTCCTCCAGGCCCTGGAGAAGGAACTGATGCGGCGCCGCTTCGGGCCGCCGGTGCGGCTGGAGGTCGAGGAGTCCATCGACCGCGAGGTGCTCGACCTGCTGGTGCGCGAGCTGAAGATCTCCGAGGCCGAGGTCTACCCGCTGCCCGGCCCGCTCGACCTCACCGGTCTCTTCCGCATCCACGGCCTCGACCGGCCCGAGCTGAAGTACAAGAAGTTCATCGCCGGCACGCACCGCGACCTCGCCGAGGTGGAGTCCGCCTCCGCCCCCGACATCTTCGGCGCCCTGCGCAACCGCGACGTGCTCCTGCACCACCCGTACGACAGCTTCTCCACCTCCGTCCAGGCGTTCCTGGAGCAGGCGGCCGCCGACCCGGACGTCCTCGCCATCAAGCAGACCCTGTACCGGACCTCGGGCGACTCCCCCATAGTCGACGCGCTCATCGAGGCCGCCGAGGCCGGCAAACAGGTCCTCGTCCTGGTCGAGATCAAGGCCCGCTTCGACGAACACGCCAACATCAAGTGGGCGCGCAAGCTGGAGGAGGCCGGCTGCCATGTCGTCTACGGCCTCGTCGGCCTGAAGACCCACTGCAAGCTGTCCCTGGTGGTCCGCCAGGAGGGCGAGACGCTCCGCCGGTACTGCCACGTCGGCACCGGCAACTACCACCCGAAGACGGCCCGGCTGTACGAGGACCTCGGCGTGCTCACCGCCGACCCGCAGGTCGGCGCGGACCTCTCCGACCTGTTCAACCGGCTCTCCGGCTACTCCCGCCGCGAGACCTACCGCCGGCTCCTGGTCGCCCCCAAGTCGCTGCGCGACGGCCTGATCTCGCGCGTCGAGAAGGAGATCCAGCACCACCGCGCCGGACGTCCCGCGTACGTCCGCATCAAGGTGAACTCCATCGTCGACGAGGCGCTGATCGACTCCCTCTACCGCGCGTCCCAGGCGGGCGTGCCGGTCGAGGTCTGGGTGCGCGGCATCTGCGCGGTGCGCCCGGGCGTGCCCGGCCTGTCGGAGAACGTCAAGGTCCGCTCGATCCTGGGCCGCTTCCTGGAGCACTCCCGGGTCTTCGGCTTCGGCAACGGCGGCGAGCCCGAGGTGTGGATCGGCAGCGCCGACATGATGCACCGTAACCTCGACCGCCGTATCGAGGCCCTGGTCAGGGTCACCGACCCGGCCCACCGGGCAGCCCTGAACCGGCTGCTGGAGACCGGCATGTCCGACGCCACCGCCTCCTGGCACCTCGGCCCCGACGGTGAGTGGACCCGGCACGCGACGGACGCGGACGGCCAGCCCCTGCGCAACATCCAGGAGATGCTCATAGACGCCCGGAGGCGCCGGCGTGGCACAGCGACACCATGACCTGACGGACCCGGCGGCCGGGACCTCCGCCAAGCTCTCGGCCCCTCCCCCGCTCGCGGCCACGCCCGAGCGGGGGGACCCCCGTGAGCAGGGAGGCACGCCCACCGGAGACGCCCTCGCGGGCTACCTCCGGTCCCAGGCCACGGACTTCCTGCGCGCCCTGCGTCTGCACCGGGAGACCGGCGGCACGACCGGCGGCGCGGAGGACTCCGTCGACGCGGTGCGCGCCCTGCGCCGCACCGCCCGCCGCATCAGCGGGAGCCTGCACACCTTCCGTCCGCTGCTCGACCCCGACTGGTCGGAACAGATCCGCCCCGAACTGGCCTGGCTGTCCGGCACGCTGGCCCTGGAACACGCCTACGGGGCCCGGCTGGAGCGGCTGCTGCTGGCGCTGCACCGGCTGTCCGGGGCGGCGGTCGTCCCCGTCCAGGCGGGCGCGGCGGTGGGCGGCCGTGCCGCCGGGGCCGACCCCGCCCCGGCGAAAGCCGGCCCCGCCGCCCCGGTGCAGGCCCCCGACCGCGGCAACCTCACCGTGGGCGCGGCGAAGGCCGGCGCCCTCCTGGACCGCCAGCTCACCCTGGCCCGCACCCGGGCCCACTCCACGGCCCTCCAGGCCCTCGGCTCGTCCCGCTTCCACGCCGTCGCCGACAAGGTGGCCGTCCTCGCCAGCGAGGTCCCGCTCACCCCGGCCGCGCCCACCACCGACCTCCGCCCCTTCGCGACCGCCGCCGAGGAGCGCCTCGCGGACTCCGTCACCGCGCTCCCCCTGGTCACCGCGGGCAACCCGTACAACGCGGAGGCCCTGGTCCACGGCCTCTCCCCGGACCCGGCCCCGCACCCGCAGGACGCCCCCTGGCACCAGGCCCGCCTCCTGCTGCGCCTGCACCGCTACGCGTGCGAGGTGCTGCACGGGCCCGCCACGCCCCTCGACGTCCGTCTGCTCACCGCCGGCCAGGCCCTGGACCGGCACCGCGACGCGTCGGAGGCGGCGTCCGCGGCGGCCCAGGCCGCCCGTACCCCCCGCATCGCGCCCGCGACGGCGTACGCCCTCGGCGTGCTGCACGCGGACCAGCGCCACGAGGTGGAGGCGGCCCGCTACGCCTTCCAGCGCTCCTGGCCGAAGCAGACCTTCACCCCGTCCTAGACCAGCAGTCACGCAGGTGGTGAGACCCAGGTGAGTTCCCCGAACGAGACCCCCGTCCAGGCGGCCGGCTGCGTCCTGTGGCGCCGTTCACCGGTTGACGGTCAACTGGAGGTGTGCCTGGTCCACCGACCGAAATACGACGACTGGTCGCACCCCAAGGGCAAGCTCAAGCGGGGCGAGGACCCTCTCACCGGTGCGCTGCGCGAGGTGGTCGAGGAGACCGGCTACCGGGCGGCGCCCGGGACCGGGCTGCCCACGCTGGAGTACGAGGCGAACGGCCGGCCCAAGCAGGTGCGCTACTGGGCCGCCGAGGCCGTCTCCGGCGCCTTCGCCCCGAACGACGAGGTGGACCGCCTTCTGTGGCTGCCGCCCGCCCCCGCCAAGGCCCGTCTCACCCAGCCCAGGGACCGGTACCTGGTCGACGTCCTGCTGGCGGTCCTGCACCGGACATGAATTCCGGGACCGGGCCGTGTCCTCGGCGTAAGCGTTCCGTGACCTTACCGGGGCTTCCCCAGTGGTTCACCCGCCGTTCATTCACGCCCGTAGGCGCCTTCACCTGTTCTGCCTAATTTCGGCCTTACACGGTGCGGCACGCGACCTGACAGAAGCGTCCACATCGCCCATGACTTTCGCACGCCGCCGAATTCAGGACGGCGGCTCCTGGAAGGATCTCCCTCAAGTGAAGCTTCAGCGCATGAACCGGCGGGCCCTCACCCTCGGTGCTCTCGCCGTCTCCGGCGCCCTGGCCCTCACGGCGTGCGGCTCCGACGACACCGGCTCCAAGGAGGGCGGCAGCACCTCGTCCGCCACCGCCGCCGCCGGTGACATCAAGTGTGACGACGCCAAGGGCCAGCTCCTCGCCGACGGCTCCTCCGCGCAGAAGAACGCGATCGACGCCTGGGTCAAGAACTTCACCCAGGCCTGCAACGGCGTCCAGGTCAACTACAAGGGCTCCGGTTCGGGCGCGGGCGTCACCGCGTTCACCCAGGGCACGGTCGCCTTCGCCGGTTCCGACTCCGCGCTGAAGCCCGAAGAGGTCACCGCCTCCAAGTCGGTCTGCACCGGCGGCCAGGGCATCGACCTCCCGATGGTGGCCGGCCCGATCGCCGTCGCGTACAACGTCTCCGGCGTGGACGACCTCGTCCTCGACGCCGCGACGATCGCCAAGATCTTCGACGGCAAGATCACCAACTGGAACGACGCGGCCATCGCGAAGCTCAACCCCGACGCGAAGCTGCCCGACCTCAAGATCCAGCCGTACCACCGCTCCGACGAGTCGGGTACGACGGACAACTTCACCAAGTACCTGATCGCCGCCACCCCGGACAACTGGAAGTACGAGGGCGGCAAGGCCTGGCAGGCCAAGGGCGGCCAGTCCGCGGCCGGCTCCTCCGGTGTCGCCCAGGGCGTCAAGCAGACCAACGGCGCCATCGGCTACATGGAGCTGTCCTACGCCAAGGACGGTCTCGGCACGGTCGCCATCGACACCGGCGCCTCCGCCCCGGTCAAGGCCTCCTCCGACGGCGCCACCAAGGCCGTCGCCGCCGCCCAGGTCGTCGGCACCGGCAGCGACCTGTCGCTGAAGCTCGACTACACCACCAAGGCCGACGGCGCCTACCCGATCACCCTGGTCACGTACGAGATCGCCTGCGACAAGGGCAACAAGGCCGCCACGCTGCCCGCCACCAAGGCGTTCCTGCGCTACATCGCCAGCGAGCAGGGCCAGGGCATCCTGTCGGGCATCGACTACGCGCCGATCCCCGACGCCATCATCACCAAGGTCCGCACCACCGTCGAGGGCCTGAGCTAATCCGAAGGTGCGGTCCGGCACCGGGGTGACCCGGTCCGGACCGCACCCGTCCGGTGCACCGCCGCCAGGGGCCGCCGTCGACGGCCGGCCCCGCCCGAGCCGCCCACTCCCGCAGACGGCTCCGCAGACCGGAGACCCAGATGGACATATCAACGAAGAAGACAGGCGCGGCCGACGCGCCTCCCCCCACGAACGTCCCACCGTCCCCGACGGCCGAGCAGAAGCGCGCGGCCCGCGCCGCCACCCGCCCGGGTGACCGCATCTTCCTCGGCCTCTCCCGCGGGTCGGGCATCCTGCTGCTCGTGATCATGGCGGCCATCGCGGTCTTCCTGGCCTACCGCGCCTACCTCGCCATCAGCAAGGACGACGCCAACTTCCTGACCACCTTCGAGTGGAACACCGGCCTGGTCCCGCCGAAGTTCGGCATCGCGGTCCTGGCCTTCGGCACGGTGGTCTCGTCGATCATCGCCATGGTCATCGCGGTCCCGATCGCGGTCGCCATCGCGCTGTTCATCACGCATTACGCCCCGCGCAAGCTGAGCGGTCCGGTCGCCTACGTGGTCGACCTGCTCGCCGCCGTCCCGTCCATCGTGTACGGCCTGTGGGGCGCCCTGGTGCTCGTGCCGTACCTGGACGGCCTGTTCGGCTGGCTCAACGACTTCTTCGGCTGGACCGGGATCTTCTCCTGGGACGAGGGCGCCCCGCGCTCGATGCTCACCGTCGGCATCCTCCTGGCGATCATGATCCTGCCGATCATCACCAACGTCAGCCGCGAGGTGTTCCGCCAGGTCCCGCAGATGCACGAGGAGGCGGCGCTGGCACTCGGCGCCACCCGCTGGGAAGTGGTCCGCATGGCGGTCATCCCCTTCGGCCGCTCCGGCGTGATCTCGGCCTCGATGCTCGGCCTCGGCCGCGCGCTCGGCGAGACGATGGCCGTGGCCACCGTCCTCTCCCCCGACTTCGACATCCACGCCAGCCTGCTGAACCCCGGCGGCGGTACCTTCGCCCAGAACATCGCCAGCAAGTTCAACGAGGCGACCGAGTTCGGCCGTGACGCGCTCATCGCCTCCGGCCTGGTCCTGTTCGTCATCACCCTGCTGGTCAACGGCGCGGCACGCATGATCATCGCCCGTCGCAAGGAGTACTCGGGGGCCAACGCATGAGCCACGCAGCTACCGTCTCCGACAAGCGCCCCAGCACGCTGCGCGGCGCCAGCCTCCCGAAGTGGTCGCCGTGGGCGATCGCGGCCGGCTCGATCGTGGCGGCCGTCGGCATCGGCCTGGGCGCCGGCCTGGACAGCCGGGTCCAGTGGGGCCTGATCGCGGGCCTCCTCTTCGTCTTCGGCACGTACGGCATCGCCGCGAAGGTGGAGGGCCGCCGGCAGGCCAAGGACCGTGTGGCGACCTCGCTGGTCTGGGTCGCCTTCGTCCTGGCGGTCGTCCCGCTGGTCTCCCTGCTCTGGACGACCATCGCCCGCGGCGTCAAGGTCCTGGACGTCTACTTCCTGACCCACTCCATGGGTGTGGTCGCCGACTCCGAGCCGGGCGGCGGTATCTACCACGCCATCATCGGCAGCCTGGAGCAGGTCGGCCTCGCCACCCTGATCGGCGCCCCGATCGGCATCCTGACCGCGATCTACCTGGTCGAGTACGGCCGGGGCGGGCTGGCCAAGGCCGTCACCTTCTTCGTGGACGTCATGACGGGCATCCCGTCGATCGTCGCGGGTCTGTTCATCCTCAGCCTCATGCTGATGTTCGACATGCAGCCCTTCGGCTTCGCGGGCTCCCTCGCCCTGGCGATCCTGATGATGCCGGTGGTCGTACGCTCGACCGAGGAAATGCTGAAGCTCGTCCCGAACGAGCTGCGTGAGGCGAGCCTGGCGCTCGGCGTCCCGAAGTGGCGCACCATTCTCAAGGTGGTGGTCCCGACCTCGATCGGCGGAATCATCACCGGTGTGATGCTGTCGATCGCCCGTATCGCGGGTGAGACCGCCCCCGTCCTGCTGTTGGTCTTCGGTAACCCGTTCATCAACAACAACCCCTTCGAAGGGGCGCAGGCGTCGCTGCCGCTGTACATCTACCAGCAGTACTCGCAGAGCGCTGGTTCGACGGCGGCGTACGACCGGGCCTGGGCGGCCTCGCTCACGCTGATCGCCTTCGTGATGATCCTCAACATGGTGGCCCGCGGCATCGCCCGCTGGAAGGCCCCGAAGACCGGTCGCTGACCGCGGCCCCTCAGCGACCGAGACTGGAAGTGAAGAAGTAGCCATGTCCAAGCGAATCGACGTAAGCGGACTGACCGCGTATTACGGATCCCACAAGGCGATCGAGGACATCTCGATGACGGTCGAGCCGCGTTCGGTGACGGCGTTCATCGGGCCGTCCGGCTGCGGCAAGTCGACGTTCCTGCGCACGCTCAACCGCATGCACGAGGTGACGTCGGGCGGCCGGGTCGAAGGCAAGGTGCTGCTCGACGACGAGGACCTGTACGGCACCGGCGTGGACCCGGTGTCCGTCCGCCGCGAGATCGGCATGGTCTTCCAGCGCCCGAACCCCTTCCCCACGATGTCGATCTTCGACAACGTGGCGGCGGGCCTGCGCCTCAACGGCAGCTACAAGAAGAGCGCGCTGTCCGACGTCGTGGAGAAGTCCCTCAAGGGCGCGAACCTCTGGAACGAGGTCAAGGACCGCCTCAACAAGCCGGGCTCCGGCCTGTCGGGCGGCCAGCAGCAGCGCCTGTGCATCGCCCGCGCCATCGCGGTCGAGCCGAAGGTCCTGCTGATGGACGAGCCCTGCTCGGCCCTCGACCCGATCTCCACCCTCGCCATCGAGGACCTGATCGGCGAGCTGAAGGAGCGCTTCACGATCGTCATCGTGACGCACAACATGCAGCAGGCGGCACGTGTCTCCGACCGCACCGCGTTCTTCAACCTCGCGGCCGTCGGCCAGCCCGGCAAGCTGATCGAGATAGACGACACGGAGCGCATCTTCTCCAACCCGTCCGTCCAGGCCACGGAGGACTACATCTCGGGCCGCTTCGGCTAGAGCGCACAGACCCCTCGCGGTGCTGCATGGCGGTGCCACCGCGAGGACGCAAAGGGCCCGCCCTCCGGATCGGAGGGCGGGCCCGCATGCGTATGCCTCCGGCGACAACCCGAACCGGACACCGCTTGGCCGACCGAGTCAGGCGGGTGGGCGATGGGGGCACAGTCCCGGCCGGAGTCCGGGGCGGCCCACCTCTTGGCCGACCGAGTCGGGCGGGCGGGCAATGGGGGCGCAGGGGACGCAGTCCCCGCCGGGGCCCGGGGCGGAGCCCCGAGACGGCCCACCCCTTGGCCGACCGAGACGGGCGGGCGGGTGGGCAAAGGGGGTGCAGGGGACGCAGTCCCCGCCGGGGCCCGGGGCGGAGCCCCGAGAAGCGCCCACCTCTTGGCCCACCGAGACGGGCGGGCGGGTGGGCAAGACCCCTACAGGAACGCCAGATTCACCACCCAGAACGCCCCCGCAGCCACCACCGCAGCCGCCGGCATCGTGATGAACCACCCCAGCACGATGTTCTTCGCAACCCCCCACCGCACCGCGTTGATCCGCTTCGTCGCCCCCACACCCATGATCGCCGACGTGATCACATGCGTCGTGGAGATCGGCGCCTTGAACAGGAACGCCGTGGTGAACATGATCGACGCCCCGGTGGTCTCCGCCGCGAACCCCTGCGGCGGATCCAACTCGATGATCTTCCGCCCGAGCGTCCGCATGATCCGCCACCCGCCGGCGTACGTGCCCGCGGACAGCATCACCGCACAGACGATCTTCACCCAGACCGGGATCGGATCCCCGTAGTCCTCGACGTCGGCGATGACCAGCGCCATCACCACGATGCCCATGGTCTTCTGCGCGTCCTGAAGACCGTGCCCCAGCGCCATGCCGGCCGCCGAGACGGTCTGCGCGATCCGGAAGCCCCGCTTCGCCTTGTGCGGATTGGCCCGCCGGAACATCCACATGATCGCGGTCATCACCAGGTAGCCGACGAGCAGGCCCACGACCGGCGACACGAACATCGGGATGACGACCTTGTCCAGGACGCCGCTCCAGTAGACGGTCGTACCGCCCGCCAGCGCGGCCCCCACCATCCCGCCGAACAGAGCGTGCGACGACGACGAAGGCAGCCCGAAGTACCAGGTGAGGAGGTTCCAGGTGATCGCACCGACGAGCGCGGCGAAGAGGATCCCCATCCCCTTCGACCCCTCGGGCGTCTCGATCAGCCCCTCGCTGACCGTCTTGGCGACCCCGGACCCCATGAACGCACCGGCGAGGTTCATCACCGCCGCCATCGCCAGCGCGGCACGCGGCGTGAGCGCCCGTGTCGACACCGAGGTGGCGATCGCGTTCGCCGAGTCGTGGAAACCGTTCGTATACGTGAAAAAGAGCGCGACCCCGACGGTCACGACCAGAGCAAGGGTGTCCATTAAGGGTTCAGGACTCCTTGACGGCGATGGTCTCCACCGTGTTCGCCACGTGCTCGAACGCGTCGGCCGCTTCCTCCAGCACGTCCACGATCTGCTTGAGCTTCAGCACCTCGATCGCGTCGTACTTGCCGTTGAAGAGGTGCGCCAGCAGCTTGCGGTGGATCTGGTCGGCCTGGTTCTCCAGCCGGTTGACCTCGATCCAGTACTCGGTGAGGTTCTCCATCGTCCGCAGGTTCGGCATCGCCTCGGCGGTCAGCTCGGCCGCCCGGGACAGCACCTCGATCTGCTGCTCGACGCCCTTGGGCAGTTCCTCGACGTTGTAGAGGACGACCAGGTCGACGGCCTCCTCCATGAAGTCCATGATGTCGTCGAGGGAGGACGCGAGAGAGTAGATGTCCTCACGGTCGAACGGCGTGATGAACGAGGAGTTCAACTGGTGGAAGATCGCGTGCGTGGCATCGTCACCGGCGTGTTCCGCGGCCCGCATACGCTCTGCGATCTCGGCCCGGCCGGACGAGTCCGCCCCGAGCAGTTCCATCAGGAGTTTCGAGCCCGTGACGATGTTGTCCGCGGATGCGGCGAACATGTCGTAGAAGCTCGTCTCCCTGGGGGTCAGACGAAAGCGCACGTGAGGTCCTCAGAATGCATCGGTTTCAGTCAAGCTGGTGGCCAGGTTGATGCTAGGCGCACCATCCGACCGTGGCTATCGGGCCGTCCCCCAGTGTCGCCCATCAGGCAGAGTGATCAGCACGGGGGCGGTTCAAGGGGTCTCAAGGGCCCTGTACCCGCAAAGTTCGTTACGATATACCCGGCAGGGGTATATGTCCGGAACGGGAGGACGCGATGACGACCACTGAGGTCACCGAGGCCGCCGAGCCGGTCCCCACCGGAGCCGCGACCGCCGGCGACACCGCGACCGCCGGCGACACCGCGGACGTCCGCACCGAGCCCGCCGCTCCGACCGGCGAGACCCACACCACGCACGGCTACCACAAGCAGAAGGACGAGCACCTCAAGCGCCTGCGCCGGATCGAGGGCCAGATCCGCGGCCTTCAGCGCATGGTCGACGAGGACACCTACTGCATCGACATACTCACCCAGGTGTCCGCCTCCACCAAGGCACTCCAGTCCTTCGCCTTGCAGCTGCTGGAGGAACACCTGCGCCACTGCGTCGCCGACGCGGCTCTCAAGGGCGGCGACGAGATCGACGCGAAGGTCGAGGAAGCCACCAAGGCGATCGGCCGGCTACTGCGTACCTGATCCGGAGCCGTCGGACGCCGCCTCGCCGGCCGCCCGCTCCTCTCCCACCCGCAGCACCTGGTCGATGCTTTCCAGGCTGAGCCGCTCCTCGGCCGCCGAGGCCGCGATGATCAGCTCCCCGCACAGCTCGATCTCGGCGAGGGCCACGTGGTCCTGAACTGCCGTACCGCCGACCGGAGCCACGCGCGTCACCTCGTCTCTGCCGTCACCGGCTTCCTAGAGTAGGGAGCGGTATACACCGCGCGCATGGCACGGACGGGCTAGTCCTTGTGCCCGCCCCATGACCGAATCCGTCCGTCCCTCACCCGAACCCCCACGTGAAAAACCCCCCGAAAACCTCCCGAACCCCCCACCCGGCCTCCGCCCCGGAACCACCCCACCCCTCCCGTCAGTCCTCCGCGATCCGCCCGGCATAGATGTCCCCGGACGCCGGCAGCCGTACGTCGACCGGTGCGCCGAAGTCGTAGAGCAAGGTCGTGGAGGCCACGGCCACCGCCTCCTCCTGCCTCCCGTTGACGAAGCTGAACCGGTGCCGCACCTTGCGGATCCGCCCCTCGTCGTCGAGGTACACGTCGAACGGCACCCGCGCCGTGGCGAATCCTCGCGCCGCCGCCCGCAGCGATCCCCGGCCACCCGCCGAGGCGCCTCGCGCCGCCATCGTCAGGTCCGCCGTCCCGCGGTAGTGCCGTACGGCCGTCCCGGCCAGCTCGGTCCGTCCGACGTACGTCGCCGTACGCGTCCCCCGCAGCACCTCGGCCGCGGCGAACGGGTCGGTGACCCCGCCGGTCACCAGATTGCCGTCGGACAGGGTCGCCGTCTCGACCCGCACCCATTTGTCCGCGGGCACCCCCGCACCCCGGTTCTTCATGAACAGCGCGCCGGGCGCGAGGAGTTCGGTGATCGGCCGGTGCTCGCTGGTCCCGGCCGGATCCTGCGGCAGCAGCACTTTCAGCTCGCCGAGCTGCCGGCGGTAGTCGTAGACACCCTGGCCCCGGATGGTGACGCGGGTGCCCCCGGTGGCCATCTCCATCGACGTGCGCGCCTTCGACGTGCCCGCCCGTACGAGCGTGTCGGCGGCCCCGTGCAGCAGCGCGACGGGGTCGCCCGCCCGTGCGTCGTCGGCGTCGGCACCGCCGCCGGAGCATCCGCAGGCCCCGGCACAGACCCCGGCCACCAGCCCCGCGACGACCACCGCACCCCGCCGCCTGCGCCACCGCTGTGCCATCGCCCGCCTACCTCAACCGGTACGTCCGTCAGGGCCCCCTGTCGTTCCGGTTAACGACGGGCAGGCGCCCCCCGTCACGCGCACCGGACGCCCCGCGGCCGCCGTACGGGGCCTTCACCCGGCCAAGGGCACCGCCATACGGGTTCTTTGCCGGGACTGGGTAACGTTGTCGTCGTGACGCAGCAGGACGGCTCGGCCCCTCCCCGCACCGACGGGGAACATCTCACCAGGACCGTCGAACAGGGTCGCTTCTGTGTGGCCCGCTGCACCTGCGGCTGGCGTGGTCCGGCCCGCAGGGCCCGCAGTATGGCGAGAACCGACGCGGAGGGGCACGCGCGCGGCTGACGTCACCGTTCCGTCACCGCCGAGGCCCGCCGGAACCCGTCCCGGCGGGCGCCCGTCTCGCTCCATGAAGCCGACCGGCCGCGAACGCCGACCGGCTCAGGAAGGCCGACCGGCCGAGCAGTGCCGACCGGCCGAGAGATGCCGACAGGCCGAGGGAAGGCGCAGAACATGGAACGGCGTACGTTCATCGCGGGCGGTACGGCCGCACTCGCGGCGGTCACCACGGCCGGCTGCAAGGCCGGCGCCGGCGCGGGAGGCACCACGGACAGCACCGGTGGCCCGACCCTCACCACGACCAGTGTCTCCGCGCCCGCCAACTGGTCGGCCCTCGCCCGCGACCTGGACGGCACGCTGGTCCGCCCCGGCGACGCCTCCTGGACCACGGCCCGGCAGCTGTACAACACCCGTTTCGACAACCTCAAGCCGGCCGCGGTGGCCTACGTCGCCCACACCGACGACATCCGCACGGTCCTGGCGTACGCCCGCGCCCACCGGACGAAGGTCTCGATCCGCAACGGCGGCCACTCCTACGGCGGTTGGTCCTCCGGCGACGGCCGGCTGATCGTCGACGTGTCGAAGCTGAACCGGGTCCGGGCGAGCGCGGGCTCGGCCGTGGTGGGCGCCGGCGCCAAGCTGATCGACGTCTACCGCGCGCTCGCCGCGAAGGGGGTCACGATCCCGGCGGGCTCCTGCCCCACGGTCGGCGTCTCGGGCCTCGTCCTCGGCGGCGGCCACGGCGTGGTCTCCCGCGCCTACGGCCTGACCTGCGACAGCCTCACCCAGGCCACGATCGTCACGGCGGACGGCAAGCAGTTCGTCGCCGACGCCACCCGGAACAAGGACCTGTTCTGGGCGCTGCGCGGCGCGGGCAACGGCAACTTCGGCATCGTCACGGAACTCCACTTCAAGACCCACCCCGCGCCCCAGGCGGTGACCGGCTATCTCACCTGGCCCTGGGCGAAGGCGGCCGCGGTGGTGAAGGCCTGGCAGGAGTGGGGCCCGTCCCAGCCCGACGAGATCTGGTCCTCGCTGCACCTGTCCGCCTCGCCCGGCCGTCCCCCCACGGTCTCGGTCGCCGCGTTCTGTATCGGCACCTACGGCCAGCTCCAGAACGCCGTGGACCGGCTGGCGGACCGGGTGGGCGCCCCGGCGTCCAGCGTGTCCCTGCGCCGCCGCTCGTACGAGGACGCGATGGAGATCTACGCCGGCTGCTCGTCCTTCTCCGCCGACGCCCAGTGCCACCTGCCGGGCTCGACGCCGGGCCGCTCCCCGCAGGGCAAGCTGGGCCGGGAGACGTACGCGGCCCGCTCGGACTTCTTCGACCGCTCCCTGTCGACGGCGGGCATCCAGACCCTGCTCCGGCAGATGACGGCGGTACGCGGCGGCGCGGGCAGCATCGCGCTCACCGCGCTCGGCGGAGCGGTCAACCGGGTCTCCCCCACGGCCACCGCCTTCGTCCACCGCCGCTCCCTCATGCTGGCCCAGTACATCGCGTCCTGGGGGGCGGGTTCGGCGGGTACGACCGCCCAGTCGTGGCTGACCGAGGCGCACAAGGCGATGGGCCCGTACGCGTCGGGCGCCGCCTACCAGAACTACGCGGACCCGACGCTGACGAACTGGCGGAAGGCCTACTACGGCGACGCGCTGCCGCGCCTGACCCAGCTGAAGAAGCAGTACGACCCGAAGGGCTTCTTCAGCTACCCGCAGGCGCTCTGAGCCTCAACGACGGCCCGCTCTGAGCCTCAACGGCCCGCCCTACGCGGCGAGGTCACGCTCTTTGTCGGCCGCCCCGCTGCGCGCCCCCGGGATCACCGCGTCCCGGGCGCCGGCCCGGGCGGCCCGGCTGCGCACGGCCCAGCCGAGCCGGGGCGACCGCTCGACGGCCTTCAGCAGCGGGGTGAGCAGCAGCGAGGCGAGGGGCGACAGGAGCAGGGCGACGGCGGTGCCGAGCGCGAAGCCGCCGACGACGTCGGTCGGGTAGTGCACGCCCATGTAGATCCGGCAGAACCCTTCGAGCAGGGCTATCCCGAGCCCCACGAGCCCGAACTTCCGGTTGGCGACGAACAGGCCGACCGCCATGGCCATGGTGATGGTGGCGTGGTCGCTGACGAAGGAGTAGTCGGTCTTGCCGGCGACCAGGACCTCGAGCCCCTGGTGGTCGAGGAAGGGCCGGGGCCGCTCCACGAACCCGCGTATCGGCACGTTGACGAGCACGGCGACGGCGGCGGCGAGCGGGGCCCACACGAGCGCGGCGACGGAGGACGCGGCCTCCTCGGCACTGCCGGGCCGTCTGCGCACGGTCCACCAGCACCACATGATCAGCAGGATCATGGCGAACAGCAGGCCGTACTCGCCAACGAACTCGACGACCCGGTCCAGCCAGTGCGGGGCGTCCTTCGCGAGGCCGTTGATGTCATAGAGCAGGTCGACGTCAGGGTTCGACCCGGAATCGGCGAGTCCAGCCATGGTGCTGCGGCCCCTTCGTCACGGTCTTGCACGGCGCGCTCGCGTGCGCCCGTACCAACAGGAACGCACGGCCCCTCTTGATACGTTCCACTCTCCACTGAATGATCACGCAGACGTTATCGAAGAGAGATACATCATCGCAGCTCAGGGGGTGGGTGGCGGTCCGGCTCAGACGGTCGTGGGGAGCGCTTTCGCGCCATCTTCGGTCACGCGTGTGGCACCGAAGTACTTGCGGGTGTCGATGGGGTCGAAGCGGATGACGGCCCCCGTGAACGGGGCGTCGATCATGTACCCGCCGCCGACGTAGATGCCCACGTGGTCGATGGCCCGGGAGTTGGTGGGGTCGGGCGAGAAGAACACCAGATCGCCGGGGAGCAGTTCGTCCCGCGCGGGGTGCGGGCCGGCGTTGTACTGGTCGTTGGCCACTCGCGGCAGGGTGATCCCGACGCTTTCGTAGGCGGCCTTGGTCAGACCGGAGCAGTCGAACCGTCCGCCCTGGTCAGCGGTGCCGTTCCCGCCCCACAGATAGGGCGTGCCGAGCTTCTTCTGGGCGAAGTAGATGGCTCCCGCCGCCTGCTCGGAGGGGTCGACCCGGCTCACCGGAGCCGCGAAGGACTCCTCCAGGGTCGTGATCGTCTTCACGTAGTTCTGGGTCTCCCGGTACGGCGGTACGCCCCCGTACTTGATGACCGCGTACGCCCCCGCGTTGTAGGCGGCGAGCATGTTCTTGGTGGCGTCCCCGGGGACGTCCTTGACGTACGAGGCGAGCTGGCAGTCGTACGACGCGGCCGATGGAATCGCGTCATTCGGGTCCCAGACGTCACGGTCGCCGTCGCCGTCGCCGTCGATGCCGTGCGTGGCCCAGGTGCCCGGGATGAACTGAGCTATCCCCTGTGCGGCCGCCCCGCTCTGCGCCCTCGGGTTGAAGCCGCTCTCCTGGTACAGCTGGGCGGCGAGCAGCGCGGGGTTGATGGCGGAGCAGAGGTTGCCCCACTTCGCCACGATGCTCTGATAGGCGGCGGGTACGGCGCCCTTGGCGAGCGTCCTGGCACCGCCGCCGACCCCGCCGGTGAGGTTCCCGGCGACCAGGTACACGCCGACGACGAGGACCATCATGAAGGCGGCCCCGGCGCCGACGGCGGCGGTCGCTACGATCCATGCCTTACGCACCGTCAACCGCCCCTCTCCGCCCGGGAGTCCGCCCCGGCCAGTGTAGAGGCGGGCCCCGCCCTCCGGGGTGATCATGCAGAAGGAGAAAACCGCACGTGGCGACCCCTTATCCCCCGCAGCACCCGGCTCAGCCCAACCAGCCGGTTCCGCAAGGGGGTTACGCGCCAAACGGGGCGCAGCATCCGGCCTACGCGGGATACGCCCAGCAGGGCCCGTACGCCCAGCCGCCGGCCCAGCCCCACGTCCAGGGACCGCCCCAAGCGCCGGCCCAGGCGTACGGACAGCCTCAGCCGGCGTACGGTCCGGGCGCCT
Organism: Streptomyces phaeofaciens; assembly: GCF_014648915.1. Lineage (GTDB taxonomy): Bacteria > Actinomycetota > Actinomycetes > Streptomycetales > Streptomycetaceae > Streptomyces > Streptomyces phaeofaciens. The sequence goes on from NZ_BMSA01000031.1 coordinate 97,572, forward strand.
CCGTGCCCCCCGGCGCCCCCGGCTGCCGGGTGTGCGGCGCGTTCCCGGCGGCGGCGGACGTCACGATCCGGCAGCACACGGGGCTGCTGGTGGCGATGCGCACGGACAAGGCGCAGGGCCCGCTGTGCCGGACCTGCGCGACCGCGATCCACCGTCAGATGACCACGAAGACCCTGGCGGGCGGCTGGTTCAGCCCGATGTCCCTGTTCCTGCTGTGCTGGCTGACCCTGGCCGCGAACGTCCACGCACACTTCAAGATCGCCAAGCTCCCGCACCCCGCCCCGACCCCCGCCACCCTCCACCCCGGCAAGCCGATCCTCCAGCGCCCCCTCGCCTACGTGGGCCTGTCGCTGATCGCCGGCTGGGTGCTGTTCCTGGTCGTGCGCGGACTGAGCTGAGGGAACGGACCGGGACATGGGCACGGACATCAACGGCGTCGTCGAGTGCCGGCCCACCTCCGGGCTCCTCGACGCGCGGCATGTGCGCTGGGGTGCCGCCGTCGACCTGAGGTTCCTGCTCGACCAGCGGGACTACGACGCCTTCGGCTGCCTCTTCGGCGTACGGAACCACGCGGGCTTCCGCCCGCTCGCGGCGGGACGGGGTCTCCCGGACGACGTGTCGGCCGAGACCCGGCGCATCCGGGAGGAGCGGGTGTCCGGCGCCCACGACACGACCTGGATCGGCTGGCCGGAGCTGGCGCGCGTCGACTGGGACGAACCCGCGGCGGAGGTGGACGGCCGGGTCCACGAGTACGCCCCCGCCCCGGACGGCGGCTGGACCCGGGTCGGCAAGCGGCTGCGCCCCGGCCACGGCCGGCCGGAGGGCGACGCGTGGACGGAGCACGGCCGCCTCTTCCGCGTCGCCCGGCTCACCCGTCGCGACGCCGTGCCCGAGGACGGTGACTGGGCGCCGGTGTGGACCGTGATGCGCACGCTCGCGGAACTGCACGGCGGGGAGAACGTCCGGCTCGTGGTGTGGTTCGACAGCTGAGCCGACGACGACCGACGGGCGACGGCCGACCGGCGGCCCAGGACCGGCGGCCCGCAGTCGGCGACCGACGGCTGACCGCTGGCGACCGACGGCTGACGCCGGCGACGGGCGACCGGCGGCCGGTCAAGGACGCCCCCGATCCACGCCAAGCACCCCCCAACAATCACCCCCGTGATCCCCATCCACGGCCATGATTCGGCAACCCCGGCGCCGGGCCCGGGGTTCGGTCATACGTTCCCGCCGTGATCACTGAAGACACCCCCCACAGCGCTGCCCGCCGTGCCCTGCTGCGCGGCCTCGCCGGTGCCGCGACCCTGGGCGGCCTCGCCCTCGGCACGGCCCCCGCGTCCGCCTCCCCACGGCCCACCGCATCCCGCCACCGCCCGGCCACGGCCGAGGAGGCCCTGCGTGAACTCGCCGACGGCAACCGCCGCTGGCGCACCTTCCGCGAACGGCACCCGGACGAGTCCCCGGCCGTCCGCCGGACCCTGACGACGGCTCAGCACCCCTTCGCCCTGATCCTCGGCTGCATCGACTCCCGCGTACCGCCCGAGCTGGTCTTCGACCAGGGCCTCGGCGACCTGATGACCGTCCGCTCGGCGGGCGAGGTCCTGGACGAGGCCGTCCTCGGCAGCGTCGCCTACGGCGTGCTCGAACTGGACATCCCCCTGGTCGTCGTCCTCGGCCACCAGTCGTGCGGTGCGGTGAAGGCGGCCGTGCAGGCGGACCTGACCGGCGAGAAGCTGCCCGCGCACATCCAGTACCTGGCCGACCGGATAGCCCCGAACATCGACCGCAGCAAGGAGGGCGACGCCCGCGTCGACTCCACCATCGACGCCAACATACGAGCCGTCCGCTCCCGTCTCGCCGCCGAGCCCGACCTCGCCGCGAAGATCTCCACGGGCGAACTGGCGGTCGTCGGCGCACGCTACGAACTGACGACCCAGCTGGTCCACCGCGTCACGTGACCCCTAGGGGGCGTCCCGGGCGGCGGAGGCCGCGTGCCGGTAGAGCTTCGCGGCCTCCGCGCCCAGGACCACGCTGTACGAGACGTCCGCCGTGGCCCCGCCCCGCTCGTGCCCGCCGAGCACCCCGACGACCCGCCCGTCCCCGTCGACCCACGGACTGCCACTGGTCCCGCCGGTGAAGCCGGGACAGTCGATGCGCTGCTGGGTACGGCTGTGCGCGGCCGCCCGGTCGGTGCAACGGACGGGCACCTCCCGGGAGTCGGGATACCCGGTGACGGTCACGGCGGTGGCCCCGGTCGCCGTCCCCGCCGCGAACCGGTTCCCTCCTACGACGTCCTCGACCCGCTTCCCCGCCCGCGCCCGAACGGCCGCGAACGCCACGTCACTGTCCTCGTCCCGCCCGGAAGCCCACCCGTCGGGCAGAAACACCCGGGAGACCTTCCAGACGCCGTAGGGCGCCCGCCCGTCCCGGTACCCCGGCACGAAGAAGAAGTCGTCCCCCGCCTCCAGACAGTGCGCGGCACCGACGAGGAGGTCGCGGTGGTCGGAGTGCACCACGGACGCGGTACAGAAGTGACCGCCGTCGAGGCCGGCGGACCCGAACAGCGCCCCGACGCGCGCGGACTCCGCCGTGGCCGCCGCGACCACGGTGACGCCGAGCGGCCCGGGCCCGCCGTCGGCGGCCGCCTCGGAGGCGGAGGTGACGGCCAGCAGCACGACCGCACCGAGCAGGGCGTTTCGCTTCATCGGGCCCACTGTGTCCCACAAAGGTGAGAGAAACGTCGGATGCCGCTCCTCACGCTACCGGCACTCGACCCACAGCACCTTCCGGGCGCAGGACCGGGACGGGGCTACGGTGGGCATGAGATCTCCGATCACCGACTCCTCGGCCCCCTGCGCCGCCCTCCAGAATGGACGCCCCCCATGTCTGACGTCCCCCCGGACCTCACCTGGATCCGCGCCGCCCCGCCGGAGGCGACCGGGCCGGGGCCCTGGATCGAGATCGCTTTCGGCGAGGGGGACGACGGCGAGGCCCCGGTCTACCTCCGTGAGACCAGGGACCCGGACAACGTCGTCACCACGAACCGCCGCAAGTGGGACGCCTTCGTCCTCGGCGTCCAGGCGGGCGAGTTCGACCACTTCGTGGAAGGCGTCGAACTGGGCTGAGGCCTCTCACCCGGCCCGCACCACCGCGTGCAGATGCTGGTCGTGCCACCCGTCCGCATGCAGCAACGCGCCCCGCATCGTGCCCTCGTAGACGTACCCGGCCTTCCCGGCCACCCGGCAGGACGCCTCGTTGGCCACGGCGTGGCACAGGCGCAGCCGGTGCAGGCCGAGGTCGTCGAAGGCCCACCGGGTCAGCCGCTCCACCGCGTGGACGGCGAGGCCGCGCCCCCGCGCCGGCGGGAGCAGCCAGTAGACGATCTCCGCGCCGCCGCCGGCCAGATCGACGTCGTTCCAGCCGACGAGCCCGACGACCTCACCGCCGTCCACCGGCGCGAGCGCCCAGATCGCGCCGGTCTCCGCCCGCCACCGCTCGCGCATGCGCGCGATCCGGTGCTCGGCGGCGTCCCGGTCGGGGACGGTCAGCAGATTCCACTGCCGGATCCCCGGGTCGCCCGCGGCCGCCAGCAACGCACCCGCGTCGGCGGCCCGCCAGGGCCTCAGCTCCAGCCCGTCGACCGCCAGTGCGAGGACGGGCTGCTCGGCCCCGTTCATTCGGCCGGGAGGAACAGCAGGAGGTACAGGCGGGAACGCGTTCATCGCGGCATCCTGCCACGGCACCCCGCAGGGCCCGAACGCCTCTCGCCGACTGACGCCCCCTCACTCCCCCTCCGTACGCCCACCGCCGCCATGAGACCATCGGAGAACATGAAGACGGACGCTCACCCGACCGGCCGTCAGAAACGGCCCAGAGCCGTGAAGTGGGTCAACGACGGGACCACACCCAGGTTCCGCTCCGGCCTCATTGCCCGGCGTGACCGGCCGTGATACACAGAGTAACCGTACGAGACATTCATACGAATCCCGCTCATCAATGCCGCCAAGTCGACATGAGACGGCGTCATTGTCGGCGACAATGAGGCCTGACCTCTGTGCACCGCAGAGGACACGCGGAACTACCCACCAGGGGCGGTGACTTACATGCTGTTTGCGGCCGACAAGGGCGACATCAACACCATCATCGGCGGGATCGCTCCGGACTGGGGCCCCTTCGGCAGCCTCGGCAACGAGGCGAAGACGATGATCCAGGTGGTGATGGCCGTAGCCATCCTGCTCTGTCTGGGCATCGCCGTCTGGGGTGCGGCCAAACAGCGCATCGGCGCCACGGCCCTCAGGGACACCTTCAGCGCGGAACAGGGCAAGGGCCTCATCATCGCCGGCCTGACGGGCGTCTTCATCATCGGTTCGCTCGGCACGCTCTTCACGATCGTGTACGGCATGGCCATCTAGCCGGGTTCTCGTCCACCGGGTGTCCCGTCGGTCCCGTCCGGGCACACCCGAACCCGTTCCCGGCCCCCTCCACCCCACCCACCCGTCGTGCCCACCGGCTGAGGTTGCGTTTCCCTGATGTCGAGTCACCACACCGCGCCCGCGCGGGAACCAGCACGGCTACCGTCGTACTTCTACGCGTTCCGGTACGGCATCGAGGGGGCGTCCGCGGCATGACTCCCGGCGACGAACACGACGACTACGGCGAGCCCACGGGCACCCGCGTCCGGCTGCCCGAGAGCGACCCCTACGGCGGCGCCCGCCGCCCCGCCCGCTCCTCCTCCCGGAGCCTGGTCACGGTGGTCGGCGTCGTCGTCCTCCTCATCGCGGCCATCGCCTTCGCGAACCGCGGAGGAGACGATTCACCTTCCGCCACCACCGGCGAGGACGCGGGCAAGCCGGAGACTACGTCCACGGCGGCGACGGGCAGGGAGCCGGTGAAGACGAAGAAGGCCGGCATCCCGGCCGGGTTCGCCCGCAGCCGGCAGGGCGTCCAGTCGGCGGCCGCCAACTACGCCGTGGCCCTGGGTTCGACCGGAATGTTCCGCAAGGACAGCAGACACACCCTGGTCGACACGATCTACACCACCACCGCGGCGTCCTCGCTCCAGAGCGCCATGGACCAGGCGTATTCGGCCGACTTCCTCGCCAAGATGGGCCTCGACGCCGAAGGCGACGCTCCCACGGGAAACACCTTCGTCTCCCGCGTGGTGCCCGTGGGCACGACCGTCCAGGCGTACTCCGACAACACCGCCAAGGTCGCCGTCTGGTACCTCGGCCTGATCGGCATGTCCGGCACGAACTCGACCGACCCGGTCACCTCGTCCTGGAAGACCTGGACGTTCGACCTGAGCTGGGCCGACGGCGACTGGAAGATCACCGCCGACACCCAGAAGGGCGGCCCCGCCCCGGTCCCCGGCGACGACCAGGCCGCCACCTCCGACGAGATCAGCAAGGCCATCGAGGAGTACGGAGGGTTCACGTATGCCCGGTAACCCGCGCCGCCTGCTCAGGCTCGCCGGTGTCGTCACGGCCGTCCAGACCTCCGCCGTGCTGCTGGCCACCCGCGCCTTCGCGGCCCCGTCGCCCGACCCGACCCCGTCCTCCTCGGGCTCGGCGACGCCCACGCCCACCGACACCCTCGACTGCAGCCTGATCTCCGGCGAGGCCAAGAAGTACTGCGAGCGGGGCAACGCCAACTCCGGCACCACGACCAACCCCGGCGTATCCGACACCCTCGACCCCCTCTCCTCCCTGGCGAAGGGCTGCGCCGAAGCCGCCGCGTGGACCGTGGAGAAGCTCAGCGAGGCCGTGAAGAGCACGGCGAACGTCGACTTCACCAACCCCAAGTTCCTCCAGCAGTACGCCGTCGTCTTCGCCGCCTCGACCGTCCTCACCCTCCTGCTGTGGCTGCTGGCCGTCGCCAAGCGGGCGGTGCGGGGCGTCCCGCTCCCCACCGCCATCGGCGAAGCCGTCGGCTTCCTCTGGCTGACGGTCCTCGCCTCCGCCTTCACCCCGCTGATCCTCTACACCGTCGTATCGGCCACCGACGGCATCACCGAGGTTCTCGCCAAGGCCACCGGCGACCAGACCGACACGTTCTTCGGCACGTTCTCCGCCGCCCTGGAGAAGGGCGAGGACATCGGCGGCGGCCCGATCATGCTGATCGTCGTCTCCCTCGTGTCGATCCTCGCCGCCGGCGTCCTCTGGCTGGAGCTGGTCATCCGCGCCGCCCTGCTCTACGTCGGCGCCCTCCTCGGCACCGTCGTCTACGCGGGTCTGGTCGACAAGAACCTGTGGAGCCACGTCCGCCGCTGGGCCGGCATCATGATCGCCGTCATCCTGGTCAAACCGGTCATCGTGATCGTCCTCGGACTGGCGGGCGCCCTCTCCGCCGACGACGGCCCCAACGCCTTCTCCGCCGTCGTCTCCGGCCTGTCCATCATCCTGCTCGCCATCTTCGCCAGCGCGATGATCTACCGCTTCGTCCCCGGCTTCGGCGACGAGATCGCCGGCTCCCGCAACAACCGCATCATGCAGGGCGCCGAGGGCAAGGCCGCCGCCGTCATCAGCTCCCCCGCGACCCTCGTCGCCCAGGGCATCAAGACCCACAGCACCCGCGCCGACAACAACGGCGGCGGAACCGCCTCCAGTGGCGCCCGCCCCGCCAACCCGGCCTCCGGAGGCGTCGCCGCGCACAGCTCGCGCACCTCGAACGGAGGCGGCGGATCTGTCCCCTCCGCCGCACCCGCGCCCCGCACGAGCGGCACGGCGAACTCACCGCACGCAAGCAACGCCCGCAACAACCGCACGGGAGGTGAAGGGCGTTGACGACGGATTCCCACGTGGCCCATGTGTCCCACGCGATCTCGCCCCGCCGCACTTATCTGATCGGCCGCGCCCGGCCGAACGCGATCGTCGGCCGCAACCGCGAGAGCGGCGAGATCGCGCTGATCATCGTCGGCGCGTTCCTCGGCATGATGTGCGGACTGCTCGTCCCCGTCCTCTCCCTGCGCATCGTGCTGCTGACCGGCTTCCCGCTGATCGCGCTCGCCGCGGTCTACGTGCCGTACAAGCACCGCACGTTCTACAAGTGGTTCGAGATCAACCGCAGCTACAAGCGCACCCTCCGCCAGGGCACCACGTACCGCTCCGGCGTCATGGAGGCGGGCACCCGCATCGGCGGCGAGGAGATCGAGATCGGCCCGCCCCCGGGCATCGGCCGCATCAACTGGCTCGCCGCCCCCTTCGGCCCCGACGAGATCGCCGTACTCCTGCACGCGGACCGCCGTACCGTGACCGCCGCCATCGAGATCGAGGGCCCCGGCGTCGGCCTGCGCGACAGCGAGGACCAGGAAGCCCTCGTCGACCGCTTCGGCACCCTCCTCAAGCACGTGGCCAACGGCGACGGCTTCGTCACCCGCCTCCAGATGCTCGCCCGCACCCTCCCCGCCGACCCCGACGCCCACGCCAAGGACGTCACCCAGCGCGGCGACGAGAAGGCCCGGCCCTGGCTCCAGACGTCCTACGACCAGTTGCAGTCCATGGTGTCGACGAGCAGCGAGCAGCACCGCGCCTACCTCGTCGCCTGCATGCACTTCAACCGTGAACTGGCCGCCGAGGCGCACGCCATGGCCCGCGCCGCCCGCCCCCAGGCCGGCCGCAAACTGGACCGCGACGCCGGCCTGGCCGTCGTCATGGCCCGCGAGCTGACGGACATCTGCTCCCGCCTCCAGGAGGCGGACATCCGCGTCCGCCAGCCCCTCGGCCAGGGCCGCCTCGCCTCACTCATCCACTCCATGTACGACCCCGACCACCCGATCGACCACCTCCAGGCGATGACCCGGCGCAACGCCTGGCCGGCCGAACTGGACGCCATGGAGCCCACCTTCCTCCAGGCCAAGACCCGTGAGTCGTCCACCCGCGCCCCCTGGTGCCACGCCACGGCCTGGGTCAAGGAGTGGCCGATGACCCCCGTCGGCGTCAACTTCCTGGCCCCGCTCCTGGTCCACACCCCGGACGTCATCCGCACCGTCGCCGTCACGATGGATCTCGAACCCACCGAGATCGCCATCGAGCGCATGCTGACCGAGAAGACCAACGACGAGGCCGAGGCCAGCCGCGCCGCCAAGATGAACCGCACCGTCGACCCCCGCGACGTCGCCGCCCACGGCCGCCTCGACCAGCGCGGCGAGGACCTGGCCTCCGGCGCGGCCGGCGTCAACCTGGTCGGCTACATCACCGTCTCCTCCCGCAACCCCGAGGCGCTCGCCCGCGACAAGCGCACGATAAGGGCGTCCGCGGGCAAGTCGTACCTGAAGCTGGAGTGGTGCGACCGCGAGCACCACCGCGCGTTCGTGAACACGCTCCCGTTCGCCACCGGCATCCGAAGGTAGGGGCATCACATGCGGGACCCGCTGTCCGTCCTCACCGACGCCTTCACGGCCTTCCTCTTCGGCAAGGTCGAGACGACCCGGCTGCCCGTCCGCACCTCCACCGGCCAGGCCCAGGCGGTCTACCTGCCCACGGCCGCCCCCGGCCTCGGCGACTCCGGCGTCATCATCGGCCGCGAGGTCTACTCCGGGAAGGGCTACATCTACGACCCCTTCCAGCTGTACGGCCAGCAGCTCCCGGCCCCGCACTGGCTGGTCCTCGGCGAGTCCGGCAACGGCAAGTCGGCCCTGGAGAAGACCTACGTCCTGCGCCAGCTCCGCTTCCGGGACCGCCAGGTCGTCGTCCTGGACGCACAGGGCGAGGACGGCGTCGGCGAATGGAACCTCATCGCGCAGGCGCTGGGAATAACTCCCATCCGCCTGGACCCGACGGCCGCCCTGAACCACGGGATCCGCCTGAACCCGCTGGACCCGTCGATCACCACGACCGGCCAGCTGGCGCTGCTGCGCACCATCATCGAAGTGGCGATGGGCCACGGCCTCGACGAACGCGCGGGCTTCGCCCTCAAGGTCGCCCACGCCTACGTCAACGAGACCATCGTCGAACGCCAGCCCGTCCTGACCGACATCGTCGAGCAGCTGCGCCACCCCGAACCGGAGTCGGCGGAGGCGATGAACGTCGCCATAGACGATGTACGCGCCTGGGGCCTGGACGTCGCCCTGGTCCTGGACCGCCTGGTCGACGGCGACCTGCGCGGCATGTTCGACGGCCCGACGACGGTCGGCATCGACCTCGACGCCCCACTGATCGTCTTCGACCTGTCCCACATCGACCGCAACTCCATCGCCATGCCCATCCTGATGGCGATCGTCGGCGTCTGGCTGGAGCACACCTGGATCCGCCCCGACCGGAAGAAGCGCATCTTCCTGGTCGAGGAGGCCTGGCACATCATCAACAGCCCGTTCGTGGCCCAGCTGTTCCAGCGCCTGCTGAAGTTCGGCCGCCGCCTCGGCCTCTCCTTCGTCGCGGTGGTCCACCACCTGTCCGACGTCGTCGACGGAGCCGCGGCGAAGGAAGCCGCGGCGATCCTGAAGATGGCGTCGACCAGGACGATCTACGCCCAGAAGGCGGACGAGGCACGGTCCACGGGCCGCGTCCTCGGCCTGCCCCGCTGGGCGGTGGAGATCATCCCCACGCTGACCCCCGGCATCGCGGTCTGGGACGTCAACGGCAATGTCCAGGTGGTCAAGCACCTGGTCACCGAGACGGAACGCCCCCTGGTCTTCACCGACCGCGCGATGACGGAGTCGTCGGCCGACCACCTGGCCGCCGACGACGCCCTGCACGCCGCCGAACTGGAACAGGAACAGCGGGCGGCGGCCTTCATGGAACAGCATCTGGCCGACTTGGACGGCTCGTCCGAGTCGACGGTGGCATAGACGGCGGGGGCATCCATGAGACCGGGCAACGACCGCACCCCCGGCCGCGAAGGCCAGGCCGGCGGCATCCCCGACGGCCTCCTGGTCGGCATACTCGCGTTCCTGCTCGGCATCACCCTGCTCGTCTGGACGGCGACGGGCCTGGCCGCCCTCTTCACCCACGGCGCCTGGCCCACGGGAGTCACCTTCTCCCGCACCCCCCTGGCCATGCGCCACCTCGTCTCCGAGCCCCACGACATCCCCGGCGCCTGGCCCGACGCGAACACATCGGGCCTCCCGGGCTACGGCCTCTTCTGGGGCCTCTTCATCGGCCAGCTGATGATCCTCTTCGTCCTCACCGTGTTCGTCATAGGAACACTGGCGAGATGGAAGGCCGTACGAGCCAGAAAGCGCGCGGGCGCGTACGACACCACCGCGACCAGGGAGACCCCGGCGGCCGACGAGGTACCGACGCCCCGCACCGAACCGAACCCGGAGCCGAAACCGGAGCCGAAACCGGAGCCGTTGCTGGAGGCGTTGCCGACTGCGCCGCCCGCCTCCCTGTCCAAGGCCGAGCCTGCGGGCGGGTGGGAAGCACCCCGCACCGAGGGCGCGGTGCACTACGCCCCACCCGCGACCCGCCACACGACCGCCGCCCAGGCGGTCCGGGACGCCGAGGGCCCCGCCCTCGTCGTCACCTCCGACCCCACACTCTGGCAGGACACCAAGGACGCCAGAGCCAAACTGGGCCCGCTCCACCTCTACGACCCCACCCACCTCTGCGACACCCCGTCCCGCCTCCACTGGTCCCCCACGGCGGGCTGCGAGGACAAGGCTACGGCAGCCGCCAGAGCCACCGCCCTCCTCACACCGGTGAGACCCACCGCCCGACTGGACCAGGCGGTGCACGACACCGCCGAGACCCTCCTGCGCAGCTACCTGCACGCCGCCGCCCTCGACGGCCGCACCATCCGCCACCTCCACCGCTGGTCCCAGGGCACCGGCATCCAGGAAGCGGTCAGAACGCTCCGCACCCACCCCAAGGCCGCCCCCGGCTCCGCCGGCGAACTCGAAGCGGCCCTCACCGCGTACCCCGAACGCCGCGACATCGCCCACGAACTGACGACGCGTGCCCTCTCCGCCCTCTCCACGGTCAACATCCGCGAGGCATGCACTCCAAACCGAAGTGATGCCCTCGCCTTGGATTCCTTCGTGGACGAAGGGGGAACGCTTTATGTGGTCGGCGAATCCATCGAGGACCCGAGGGCGCGTCCCGGCGCGATGCCCCTCCTCACGGCCCTCGTCTCCAGCGTGGTCGAGCGCGGCCGGCGCATGGCCGAACGGTCATCCTCCGGTCGCCTCGACCCACCACTGACTCTGGTCCTCGACGACATCGCGGCCGTGGCGCCCCTCGCCCAGCTCCCGGAGCTCCTCACCACCGGAGCCGACCGCGGCCTGCCCACGCTCGCCCTGCTCCGCTCCCGTGAACAGGCCAGGGCCCGCTGGCCGCACCACGAACTACCGGTGTGACCCGCCGGGTCCGTCCAGCACGAACTCCAGCTCGGACTCCCCGGGGGCCGCCTCCAGCGCCACCGTCACCCCGCTCGGCACGAATCCGAACTTCCGGTACGCGCCCTGCGCCCGCAGGTTCTCCTCGTGCACGATGAGCCGCACCCGCTCCAACCCGTGCTCCCACGCCCACTCCAGCGCGGCGTCGAACAGCCCCCGGATCACCTCACCCCCACGCCACTCGGGCCGCACGTACACGCCCACGACATGCCCCTGCTGATGCTCGACGGGATACCCGGCCCAGTCGACCGTCCCCGCCGCCTCGACCAGGACCGTGAGCGTCCCCACCCACACCCCGTCCTCCGTCTCGGCGATGAACTGCCGCACCGCGAGCGCCCCTTCGCCGGCCCGGGAGGCCCGCTCCTGCCAGAACGAGTCCGGCTGCTCTACGGCGTGCTCGTACGTCTCCAGAAAGGCCAGCGGCGCCATCGGATCCTGTAGCGCCAGCAACCGCAGCGCCTTGACCGCGCCCCACTCCTGGGCCTGTATCCCCCGTACCGAAAAATCACTCATGCGGATCACCGTAGTACAACGCAGAAAACCCCCAAGCCGATAGGCTTGGGGGTTTTCTCAAAATTTGTTCGGC
>NZ_BMSA01000032.1 GCF_014648915.1 Streptomyces phaeofaciens
TGCCGCGGATCCGCAGTGAATCCCCGGCCTTCGACCTGCACCACCCCGAGATCGCGGCGCTCGAGCAGCTGGAGCACGCCGGTCCCGCCGGTGCCATCTCGGGCAGCAAGGAGGCCGGCAAGTGAAGATCCAGGGCAAGATGTTCATCTGGCTGAGCGTCTTCGTCCTCGCCATGGCGGTCGTCTATGGCGTGTGGTCGAAGGAGCCGGCCGGCACCACGGCCCTCTTCCTGGCCTTCGGCCTGTGCATCATGGTCGGCTTCTACCTGGGCTTCACCGCCCGGCGGGTCGACACCGGTGCGCAGGACAACAAGGAGGCGGACGTCGCGGACGACGCCGGCGAGATCGGGTTCTTCAGCCCGCACAGCTGGCAGCCGCTCTCCCTGGCCGTCGGTGGCGCGATCGCCTTCCTCGGCGTGGCGGTCGGCTGGTGGCTGCTGTACTTCGCCGCCCCGATCATCATGATCGGAATCTTCGGCTGGGTCTTCGAGTACTACCGCGGTGAGAACCGCACCCAGTAGCACGCGCCGAGCGCACTGGAGCCCGGACACTCCGTCACGGAGGGTCCGGGCTCCGTCTTTTGCCGCAATGTGTGTCCTCCATCCGTGGCGCCCAGCGCGCCGCTGTTGACGTGGCTCCCTAGCGTGAAGTCATGAGCCACTCACCCCGCCCCCGCACCGTTGTCGGCTGCACATTGCTGGTGACCGCACTGGTCGCGGGCGTCAACGCCTGCGGCTCGGACGACAACCCCCTGGCCGCCCGGCCCTACGACGCGACCGAGCTGATCTCCTTCAACGGGCCCGAGGACGAAGGCCGCAAGGCCGACCCGGACAAGCCCCTGGAGATCACCACCGCGGACTCCGACGACCGCATCACGGACGTCATCGCCGTGGACGCGGACGGCCGCTACGTGGCCGGCGAACTCTCCGCCGACGGCAGCCGCTGGCACAGCACCGAGCCGCTGGCCGCCGAGGCCCACTACACGGTCCGGGTGAGCACCGAGGACGACGGCGGAGCCCCCGGCCGCCGGGTCGTGGCCTTCGACACCGGCCGGCCCACGGGCAAGAAGCGTCTGACGGTGGAGTTCGGCCCGGAGACGGGCGAGTACGGCGTCGGCCAGCCCGTCACCGCCAAGCTGAGCGAGCCCGTCAAGGACCCCGCCCAGCGGGCCGTCGTCGAACGGGGCCTCAAGGTCGGCTCCGCGCCCGCCGTGCAGGGCGCCTGGTACTGGGTGGACGACAAGGAACTCCACTACCGGCCCAAGGAGTACTGGCCCGCCCACGCCACCGTCCGCGTCCACAGCAACCTGGACGGCATCAAGATCGGCGACCGGCTGTGGGGCAGCCGGACCAAGGACCTCGAACTCTCCATCGGGGACCGGGTCGTCGCGGTCACGGACGCCTCCGCCCACTCGATGACGGTCTACCGCAACGACGAGGCGATCAACACCATCCCCGTCACCACCGGCAAGCCCGGCTTCGAGACCCGCAACGGCGTCAAGGTCGTCCTGGGCAAGGAGTACTTCGTACGGATGCGCGGCACCACCATCGGCATCGCCGAGGGTTCGGACGACTCGTACGACCTCGACGTCTACTACGCCACCCGGGTCACCTGGAGCGGCGAGTACGTCCACGCGGCCCCCTGGAGCGTCGGCTCCCAGGGGTACGAGAACGTCAGCCACGGCTGCACCGGGATGAGCACGTCCAACGCGGCCTGGTTCTTCCGTACCGTCCGCCGTGGCGACGTCGTCAAGGTGGTCAACAGCTACGGCCGCACGATGGAGACCTTCGGCAACGGCTTCGGCGACTGGAACGTCGACTGGAAGAAGTGGACGACGGGCAGCGCCCTGACGAACACCCGGCAGGTGGTCCACCAGGACACGGCGACGCTGCAACCCGCGGCCGTGTGACCCCGGTCAGAGGCCCCGGGAGGCCTCCGACCGCCCCTGGAGGCCCCTCAGGCGCTCTGGAGCCTCTTCTGGCGCAACAGGGAGGCCAGTGCCTCCGCGAACTCCACCGGGTCCACCGGCAGCGTCACAGCGGCGTCCGCACGGCTCCACGTGGCGAGCCACGCGTCCTGAGGCCGGCCGATCAGCAGCAGCACCGGCGGGCACTGGAAGACCTCGTCCTTGATCTGACGGCACAGCCCCATGCCCCCCATGGGCGCGGCCTCGCCGTCCAGGACGACGACGTCGATGCCGCCCCTGTCCAGCTCGCGCACGACCGCCGCGTGCGTGGCGCACTCCAGGAACTCCACCACGGGCACATCGGGAGCCGGCCGGCGGCCGGTGGCCAGCCGTACCTGCTCGCGGGTGTTGGAGTCGTCGCTGTAGACCAGCACCGTGGCGGTCGCCTGCATGCTTCCTCCGTGACATCGGCGTCGTACGGACAGAACCGTTGCGGCGGATGCTACTCCCTTGAACACCTCGTCAACACCGCTTGGAACACGACTTCGATGGGCCATCCGGGCAGTACACGAGGTGCGAACACTCCGAACGGCACCCCCCGGAGTGAGGGCGGGATAAGCGACCGACATAATGTCGGTCGTGGCGACAGCAACGACAGTAGAAACCGGGCACGCGCACCCGTCGGTCAATCGGCCGAACCTCACCAGCGTCGGAACGATCATCTGGCTGAGTTCCGAGCTGATGTTCTTCGCGGCCCTCTTCGCGATGTACTTCACCCTGCGATCGGTGACGGGGGCCGAGTACTGGAAGGGACAGGCCGAGTTCCTGAACTTCCCGTTCTCGGCGACGAACACCACGATCCTGGTGCTCTCCTCGCTCACCTGCCAGCTCGGCGTGTTCGCCGCCGAGCGCGGTGACGTGAAGAAGCTCCGGGGCTGGTTCATCGTCACCTTCATCATGGGTGCGATCTTCATCGGCGGTCAGGTGTACGAGTACACCGAGCTGGTCAAGAAGGACGGGCTCTCGCTCTCCTCCGGCCCGTACGGCTCGGCGTTCTACCTGACCACCGGTTTCCACGGCCTGCACGTGACGGGCGGCCTCATCGCCTTCCTGCTGGTCCTCGGTCGCACCTACGCGGCCAAGAGGTTCACCCACGAGCAGGCGACCGCCGCGATCGTCGTGTCCTACTACTGGCACTTCGTCGATGTCGTCTGGATCGGCCTCTTCGCCACGATCTACATGATCAAGTAGTCGGGACCGTTCTCCGCGCCGAAGAGGCGCACATCCCAGAAGCATCGACGCAGAAGATCCTGACACCGGGGTAATCCGTGAAAAAGCTCTCCGCACGACGACGCCATCCGCTGGCGGCGCTCGTCGTCCTACTCCTCGCGCTGGCGTGCACGGGGGGGCTGTACGCCGCGTTCGCGCCCGCGAGCAAGGCGCAGGCAGATGAAACCGCCCAGTCCCTGGCCATCGAAGAGGGCAAGAAGCTCTACGCCGTAGGCTGCGCCAGCTGCCACGGCACCGGCGGTCAGGGCAGCTCCGACGGTCCGAGCCTGGTCGGCGTGGGCGCCGCGGCCGTCGACTTCCAGGTCGGTACCGGCCGGATGCCGGCCGCGACCTCCCAGGGCGCCCAGGTGCCGAAGAAGAAGGTCATCTACACGCAGGCGCAGATCGACCAGCTGGCCGCGTACATCGCCTCCCTGGGTGCCGGCCCGACCGTCCCCACCGAGGCCGAGTACGGCCCGGAGGGTGCCGACATCGCCAAGGGTGGCGACCTGTTCCGCACCAACTGCGCGCAGTGCCACAACTTCACCGGCAAGGGTGGCGCCCTCACCAACGGCAAGTACGCGCCGGACCTCGAGGACGTGGACCCGAAGCACATCTACGAGGCCATGCAGACCGGCCCGCAGAACATGCCCTCCTTCCCCGACACGACGCTGTCGGAGCAGAACAAGAAGGACATCATCGCGTACCTGCACGCGGTCAACAGTGACGAGACGGTGAACCCGGGCGGTCTGGAGCTGGGTGGCCTCGGCCCCGTCAGTGAAGGCCTGTTCGCCTGGATCTTCGGCCTCGGCGCACTGATCGCGGTCGCCGTCTGGGTCGCCGCTCGGACCGCAAAGGCCAAGAAGTCATGAGTAGCCAAGACATTCCAGAAGAGAACGTGCCCGCTGAGCGGGACGCCCACGAAGGCGCGCACGGCGCGGTTTCCGTCGCGGACGAGAAGAACCCGTTCGCCGACCCCGGCCTGCCGCCCCACGAGCACCGGATCCAGGACATCGACGAGCGGGCCGCCAAGCGGTCCGAGCGTGCGGTCGCGTTCCTGTTCACGGTGTCGATGCTCGCCACTGTCGGCTTCATCGCGTCCTACGTGACGATCCCGGCCGACAGGTCGATCTTCGTGTTCCCGATCGGTCATCTCAGCGCGCTGAACTTCGCGCTGGGTCTGACGCTGGGCACGGCGCTGTTCACCATCGGCGCCGGCGCGGTCCACTGGGCCCGCACCCTGATGTCCGACGTCGAGGTCGCCGACGATCGTCACCCGATCGCGGCGCCTCCCGAGGTGCGCGCGAAGGTCCACGCGGACTTCAAGGCGGGTGCCACGGAGTCGGCGATCGGCCGTCGCAAGCTGATCCGGAACACGATGTTCGGCGCGCTCACCCTGGTGCCGCTCTCCGGTGTCGTGCTGCTGCGCGACCTCGGTCCGCTGCCCGAGGACAAGCTGCGTCACACGCTGTGGGCCAAGGGCAAGCTCCTCGTCAACATGAACACCGACGAGCCGCTGCGTCCCTCGGACGTCGCCGTCGGTTCGCTCACCTTCTGCAAGCCCGAGGGCCTGGAGGAGCACGACGAGGACTTCCAGAACGAGATCGCCAAGGCGGCCCTGATGATCGTCCGGCTCCAGCCGGACGACATCAAGGACAAGCAGGAACTCGAGTGGTCCCACGAGGGCATCGTGGCCTACTCGAAGATCTGCACCCACGTCGGCTGCCCGATCTCGCTGTACGAGCAGCAGACGCACCACGTCCTGTGCCCCTGCCACCAGTCCACCTTCGACCTCTCCGACGGCGCCAAGGTCATCTTCGGCCCGGCCGGTCACGCCCTGCCGCAGCTGCGCATCGGCGTGAACGACGAGGGCTACCTCGAGGCGCTCGGCGACTTCGAAGAGCCCGTCGGTCCTGCTTTCTGGGAGCGCGGATGAGCACGACAGAGACCACCGAGTCCCGCGAACGCGGGAAGGCGCCGGCCGGCGAACGCATCGCCGACTGGGCCGACGGCCGGCTGGGGATCTACTCCCTGGCCAAGGCCAACATGCGCAAGATCTTCCCCGACCACTGGTCGTTCATGCTGGGCGAGGTCTGCCTCTACAGCTTCCTGATCATCATCCTGACGGGTGTGTATCTGACGCTGTTCTTCCACCCGTCGATGAACGAGGTGGAGTACCACGGCAGCTACGTCCCGCTCCAGGGACAGCTGATGTCCGAGGCGTTCAGCTCGACCCTGCACATCTCC
The DNA here is from genome assembly GCF_014648915.1 of Streptomyces phaeofaciens. Lineage (GTDB taxonomy): Bacteria > Actinomycetota > Actinomycetes > Streptomycetales > Streptomycetaceae > Streptomyces > Streptomyces phaeofaciens. The sequence goes on from NZ_BMSA01000032.1 coordinate 5,422, forward strand.
TTCGACGTGCGCGGCGGTCTGCTCATCCGGCAGATCCACCACTGGGCGGCGCTGATCTTCCTCGCCGGCATGTTCGTGCACATGATGCGCGTGTTCTTCACGGGCGCGTTCCGCAAGCCGCGTGAGATCAACTGGCTGTTCGGCTTCCTGCTGTTCGTCCTGGGCATGTTCACCGGTTTCACCGGTTACTCGCTCCCGGACGACCTGCTCTCCGGCACCGGTGTCCGCTTCACCCAGGGCGCCATCCTGTCGATGCCGATCGTCGGCACGTACATCTCGATGTTCCTGTTCGGCGGGGAGTTCCCGGGCCACGACTTCGTGGCGCGGTTCTACTCGATCCACATCCTGCTGCTGCCGGGCATCATGCTCGGCCTGGTCGTGGGCCACCTGATCCTGGTCTTCTACCACAAGCACACGCAGTTCGCGGGCCCCGGCAAGAGCAACAAGAACGTCGTCGGCATGCCGCTGCTGCCGGTGTACATGGCCAAGGCCGGAGGCTTCTTCTTCCTGGTCTTCGGTGTCATCGCGGTGATCTCCGCGATCACGCAGATCAACCCGGTCTGGGCGATCGGCCCCTACCGTCCGGACCAGGTGTCCACCGGCGCCCAGCCCGACTGGTACATGGGCTTCGCCGAGGGTCTGATCCGCTTCATGCCGGGCTGGGAGATCAACCTCTGGGGCCACACGCTGGTCCTGGGCGTGTTCATCCCGCTGGTGCTGTTCGGTGTCGTCCTCGCGGCGCTGGCGGCCTACCCGTTCATCGAGTCGTGGATCACCGGCGACAAGCGCGAGCACCACATCCTGGACCGTCCGCGCAACGCGCCGACCCGGACCGCGCTGGGCGTCGCCTGGGTCACGATGTACATGATCACGCTGGTGGGCGGCGGCAACGACCTGTGGGCCACGCACTTCCACCTGTCGATCAACTCGATCACCTGGTTCGTCCGGATCTTCTTCTTCGTCGGACCGGTCATCGCGTACATCCTCACCAAGCGGATCTGCCTCGGCCTTCAGCGCCGGGACCGGGACAAGGTGCTGCACGGTCGGGAGACCGGCACCATCAAGCGCCTGCCGCACGGTGAGTTCATCGAGATCCACGAGCCGCTCTCCCAGGAGCAGCTGCACACGCTCACGGCCCACGAGCAGTACGAGCCGGCCGCGATCGGTGCCACCGTCGACGAGAACGGTGTCGAGCGCAAGGTGAAGGGTTCCGAGAAGCTGCGCGCCAAGATCAGTGACGCGTACTTCGGCGAGGACCAGCAGATCCCGAAGCCGTCCGTCGAGGAGTACAAGGAGATCACGAGCGGCCACGGCCACCACTGATCGCCAGGCGTCGCCACGCCTTGAGTGAAGGGCCCCGTCCGGTCTTCGGACGGGGCCCTTCGCCGTGCCGTGCGGCTGGATAGGGTGGGATCACACTCTTCTCCGAGTCCCCACTCGGTCGTACGACACCCAGGAGCGGCTATGAGCGCTGTGACCCCCGCTGGAGGCGACACCGCGGCGGGCCGTTCCTGGCCCGCCCTGCTGAACGGCCTGCTGGCCGGCCAGGACCTGTCGGCGGACGACACGGCCTGGGCGATGGACCTGATGATGCGCGGCGAGGCGACCGACGCGCAGATCGCGGGCTTCGCGGTGGCACTGCGGGCCAAGGGCGAGACGGTCGCGGAGATCAACGGGCTCGTGCGGACGATGTACGAGCACGCCAACCTGATCGAGGTGCCGGGCCGGACCGTCGACATCGTCGGCACCGGCGGCGACGGCGCCAAGACGGTGAACATCTCCACGATGTCGTCGATCGTGGTGGCCGGCACCGGCGCGAAGGTCGTCAAGCACGGCAACCGCGCCGCGTCCTCCGCGTCCGGCGCCTCGGACGTCCTGGAGAAGCTGGGCGTCAATCTGGAGCTGACGCCGAAGCGGGTGGCCGAGGTCGCCGAGGAGGCCGGGATCACCTTCTGCTTCGCCATCAAGTTCCATCCGGCGCTGCGTCATGTGGGCGCCGCGCGCGGCCAGTTGGGCATCCGTACGGTGTTCAACGCACTCGGCCCGCTGACCAACCCGGCGAAGGTGAGAGCGCAGGCGGTGGGGGTCGCCGACCCGCGCATGGCGCCCATCGTCGCCGGTGTGTTCGCCGAGCGCGGCCACTCCTCGCTCGTCTTCCGCGGCGACGACGGCTTCGACGAGCTGACCACCACCGCCACCTCCCGGGTGTGGGTCGTGCGCGACGGCGAGGTCGTCGCGGAGACCTTCGACCCGCGGGACGTCGGCATCGAGCTGGTCCCGGTGGAGGCCCTGCGCGGCGGGGACCCGTCGTACAACGCGGAGGTCGCGCGGCGGCTGCTGGAGGGCGAGCCGGGCCCGGTGCGGGACGCCGTCCTGCTGAACTCCGCGGCGGCCCTCGTGGCCCTCGACCCGGGCGCGGGGACGCTGACCGAGGAGATCGGCGCCGGCATGGCGCGCGCGGCCGAGTCCATCGACTCGGGCGCGGCCAGAGCGGCGCTGGAGCGCTGGGTGGCGGCCAGCAACGCGTAGGGCCTGTCGTCGGACGTCCCGCGATCCGGACACGGGTTGCGGGACGGCGATCACGTCCCGTAAGTTTTTGCACCAGGTCATGAGTGACAGTCATGAGGCCCCGGCCGACTGTCCGGCAACCCTCCGTCCGTGGCGGGGTGCCCCGGGTGAAGACCAGGCCGTGGACAGCAAGGTCCACGGCAAGCGCGGACCCCTCACGCCTTTCGAGTAGGCACAGCCCAGGGGTCCTGGTCATCGAGGGAGCCTTCTGTGAGCAAGCGAATGCGATAGGGCGCCGAGCCCCGCCTCCGCACACCCTTTTCCTTTTCCCGCGCCGTCGACGCATCGTCCGGCGTGTGATCTCGCCTGCCTCTCACAGGAGTTCGTCATGTCCGTCTCCACCGCTGCCACCGACCAGACCGTTTGTGCCCCGCTGCCCGTTCTGGGCCGGGATGTCACCGTCCCGCTCGTCACCGGTGGCGAGGTCACCTACGCCGCCCTCGACTACGCGGCCAGCGCCCCCGCCCTCCAGCGCGTCTGGGACGACGTGGCGGCCTACGCCCCGTACTACGGCAGCGTCCACCGCGGTGCCGGCTACCTCTCCCAGCTCTCCACGGACCTCTTCGAGAACGCCCGCGCGACGGTCGCGGAGTTCCTCGACTGCCGGGCCGACGACCAGGTGGTCTTCACCCGCGCCACCACCGACTCCCTGAACCTGCTAGCCCGGGCCCTGCCCGCCGGCTGCGAGGTCTTCGTCTTCGAGACCGAGCACCACGCCTCGCTGCTGCCCTGGAAGGACGCCCGGGTCACCTACCTCGACGCCCCCCGCACCCCGCAGCAGGCCGTCCGCACCCTGGAGGAGGCCCTCGCCGCCCGCACTGTGCCGATCGAGGGGGGCCACGGCCCCGCCCTGGTCTGCGTGACCGGCGCCTCCAACGTCACCGGCGAGCTGTGGCCGGTACGGGAGCTGGCGGCGGCCGCGCACGCCCACGGTGCCCGGATCGTCCTGGACGCGGCCCAGCTGGCCCCCCACCACCCGGTGTCCGTCCGTGACCTCGACGTCGACTGGGTCGCCTTCTCCGGCCACAAGCTGTACGCGCCCTTCGGCGCAGGCGTCCTGGCCGGCCGCGCCGACTGGCTGCGCGAGGCCGACCCGTACCTCGCGGGCGGCGGCGCCAGCCGCCGGGTCACCCGGCGCGAGGACGGGGGAGTGGACGTGGAGTGGCACGAGAGCGCGGCCCGCCACGAGGCCGGCTCCCCGAACGTGATCGGCGCCTACTCCATCGCGTCGGCCTGCAAGGCGCTCACCGAGGCGGGCTTCGACACGCTGGTGGCCCGCGAGCGGTACCTGATCGAGAAGGTGCGCACGGGCCTCGCCGAGGTCCCGGCGGTCCGCGTCCTGTCGCTCTTCGGCGACGACGCCCCCCGGGTCGGGGTGATCTCCTTCGTCGTCGAGGGCTGGAACAGCTCCCACTTCGCCGCCGCGCTCTCCGCCGAGTACGGCATCGGCGTCCGCGACGGCCTCTTCTGCGCCCACCCGCTGGTCCGCACCCTGCTGGGCGGCGCCCCCGAGAACCAGGGCGAGTGCGGCGCCCCCGAGGCGGCCCCGGGCGAGAAGTCCCTCAACGCCATCCGGGTGAGCTTCGGCGCCGGCACCCCCGACGAGCACGTGGACCGTTTCGTCACGGCGGTGCGCGAACTGGTGACCGAGGGTGCGCGGTGGACGTACCGGACGCAGGACGGCCGCTGCGTCCCGGCGGTCTGAGAGGCCGTTGCGCCGGGGGCGGTGCGGCCGTGCGTGGGCGGTGCCGCTTCGGTCAGGAGTCCAGACCGATGGCGAACGCCGCCTCCAGGTCGTGCTGCGAGTACGTACGGAACGCGACGTGCGTGTCCGTGGCCTCCACGCCGGGGATCTTGCTGATGCTGCCGGGGATCACGTCGGCCAGGTCCTCGTGCTGCTTCACCCGCACCATGGCGATCAGGTCGTAGGTCCCGGTGACCGAGAAGACCTCGCTCACGCTCTCCAGCGAGGCGATCCGCTCGGCGATCTCGGGGATCCGGTCCACGCTGGTCTTGATGAGGACGATCGCGGTGATCACGGCTGGTTCTCTCCCTCGGGAGCCGGAGCTGGGGCGGCCTTCACTCTAGCCGCAGGTCGAAAACGCGCCCACGCGTAGCCGAAGCCCAGTCCGAAGCCCACCAGATGCGCCAGATACGCCACCCCGGGCCCCTGGGGCGCCCGCCCCGCCGCCACCCACTGGAGCGCCGCCCAGAAGGGCAGCACGATCCACGCGGGGAACCGCAGCGGCAGGAAGAACAGGAACGGCAGAAGACTGGTCACCCGCGCCCCGGGGAACAGGTACAGAAACGCGCCCAGTACCGCGGAGATCGCCCCCGACGCTCCGACCAGTGAGGACGGCGACTCGGCGTTGGCGGCGGCGTACCCCAGCAGCGCGAGGTAGCCGCAGCCGACGTAGAAGAGCGTGAACTGGACGCGGCCCATCCGTTCCTCGGTCATCGCGCCGAAGACGAAGAGGAAGAGCGTGTTGCCCAGGAGGTGCACCCAGCTGCCGTGGATGAACAAGGCCGTCGCCGGGGTCAGGGCGGCCTCCGGGGAGCCCTCGAAGAGGTCGACCGGGATCACGCCCCAGCGCCGGAAGTAGGCCCGCTGCGCGGCGAGCAGCCCGTCGCCGGAGCCGTACGCCGGATTCAGGCCCGCGGCCGGGCCGGTCAGGAAGATCACACAGCACAGGGCGATCAGCGCGTGGGTCACCGGAGCCCTCCGGAACGCGCTGCCGACGGGTCCGCTCCAGTCGCCGATCATGGACACAGAGCATGACGTAACGGGACGCAACTGCCCGTACCGCCTCGCCGCCCTGGACGGATGGGCGGCGACTACCCGCCAGGCCGTAGGGTTACGAGCCATACGCGGCGGGGAGTCTCCGGCGCGACGCCCTCGCAAGACCGACACTAGAAAGAAGCGGACAGTCACCATGACGGTTCCCCTGCCGACCGCCGCGACGCGGTGGCGCTGCACCCTCTGCGGCAATCTCACCCGGTTCGACGTGACGCGCTCGTCGAAGGTCGTCGAGTACGTCCACCTCGACCTGGCGGGAGAGCCCAAGGTGGAGGAGCGCGAGGTGGTCAGTGAGACCATCGAGTCGGTGCGGTGCCGCTGGTGCAACGCCGTGGACCAGGTGGAACTCGTGGATCGGCCGGGCGCCGGCTCCTGACCATGGGGGTCCCCCCGCTCGAGCGAAGTCGAGAGTGGGGGAGGGCCCCGGACAGTATTGGGGTGTGACGGATGGTGGAGAGCGCAGGCGGGGGGCCGGGCGACGGCGCCGCCGAGATGCTCGACCGTCCGCTGCCCGACGGCGTGCGCCGACGGGTCGTACAGATCGTCTCCGACGGCTTCGGCGGGCTGACCGTCGGTGAACTGCCCGCACAATTGCGGCAGTACGCCCGGTTCGCCCCGAATCGCCGGGCCAAGTTCGCGGGCAACGCGATGGCGGCGGCCCTGGAGACCGATCCGCTGTTCCGGCAGCGCATCGCCGAGAAGTTCAGAGAGGCCCAGCCGGAACTCTCCGGCGCCCTCGACTCCGGCTCGCCGACCCCGGCCGCGGACCCGCTCGACGTGGCGGCCGCGGCCTACGTACTGCGGCCCACCGGCTGGGTGAAGCTGGTGACCGCGGCCGGCGAGGAGGCCCAGCGGGCGGACGCCGAGCGGGCCGACGAGGAGAGCCGGGCCGAACTGGAGCGGCTGCGCGAGGAACTGGACCGGGCCCGCGAGCACACCCGGACGGACACCGAGCGGCTGCGCGCCGAGCTGGACGCGGCGAAGAAGGAGGCGGAATCCCTTCACCGCAAGCTGCGTTCGGCCCTCAGTGACGTGAAGCGCGGCGAGGCGGCCCTGCGCAGGATCCAGGCCGAGATCGAGTCGGTGCGCACCGAGGGGCAGGCGCAGGTGTCGTCCGCCGAGAGCGAGTCGCGGCGGCTGAAGGCGCGGCTCGGGGAGGCCGAGGCCGCCCTGGAGGCCGCTCGCCGGGCGGCCCGTGAGGGGCGCAGCGTCGAGGACATGCGGGTACGGCTGCTGCTGGACACCGTGCTCGACGCGGCCCAGGGGCTGCGTCGCGAGCTGGCGTTGCCGCCGGTGTCGGTGCGGCCGGCGGAGACCGTCGACGCGGTCGAACCGGGCCGGATGACGCCCAAGGACATCGCCGCGCGCGCCCTGTCGGAGAACGATCCGGCCATTCTCGATCAGTTGCTCGCGCTGCCCCAGGCGCATCTCGTGGTCGACGGCTACAACGTCACCAAGACCGGCTATCCGCAGATGCCGCTGGAGAAGCAGCGGCTGCGGCTGCTGGGGCAGCTCTCCCAGCTCGCCGCGCAGACCGGCGCCGAGGTCACCTGTGTCTTCGACGGGGCCGAGCTGGCCGCTCCGGTGCTGCTCGCGCCGCCGCGCGGGGTGCGGGTGCTGTTCTCCAAGCCGGGTGTGACCGCCGACGAGCTGATCCGCCAGCTGGTGCGGGCCGAGCCGCCGGGCCGGCCGGTGATCGTCGCCTCGACCGACCGCGAGGTGGCCGACGGCGTCGCCAAGGCCGGTGCCCGACCCGTGGCTTCCGCGGTACTTCTGAAGCGGCTGTCCTGAAGGTCGAAGTTGCAGGTTTAATGCCCGAATTGGCGGGATCGTCACGCAACGTAGTGTCAACCCTGCATCACCACCGGTGAGTTGCGGGAAAAAACTGCGTCGCGTGATGCGATTTTTGCCCCTGGGGATTTGAACTGATCACAGCTGGGTCACTAAGGTCTGGTGCTCGAACCTCCACACGGGTGATCACCCAAAAGAAGGAGCCCGTCTCCGTGGCGTCCCACCGTCGACCGAAGCAGCCGAGTCGCACTCGCGTGACCGTGCTGACCACCGCAGCCGCCGCTGCCGTCGCCCTCAGCGCCCAGGCCGCCAACGCGGCACCGAGCGAGAAGCTCAGCAAGGACGAGGTCAAGACGAAGGTCGACAAGCTCTACGAAGAGGCGGAGCAGGCCACCGAGAAGCTCAACGGGGCCACCGAGAAGCAGGAGAAGCTCCAGAAGGAGATCTCCACCATCCAGGACAACGTCGCCCGCGGCCAGGAGGAGCTCAACGAGCTGCGCGACTCCATGGGCCTGGCGGCGGCCGCGCAGTACCGCACCGGCACCATCGACTCCTCCCTCCAGCTCTTCCTGTCGTCGAACCCGGACGACTACCTGGACAAGGCGTCCACCGCGGACCAGCTCAGCGCCCAGCAGGTCGAGTCGCTGAAGAAGATCCAGGAGAAGCAGCGCGAGCTCGCGCAGGACCGCGCCGAGGCCTCCGACAAGCTCAAGGACCTCGCCTCCACGCGGACCGAGCTGGGCAAGAAGAAGAAGGAAGTCCAGGGCAAGCTCGCCGAGGCGCAGAAGCTGCTCAACTCCCTGACGGCCAAGGAGAAGGCCGAGCTGGCCGCCGAGCAGGACCGCGCCAACCGCTCCTCCTCCGAGCGCGTCGACCTCGGTGACACCGGGTCCGCCTCCAGCCGTGCCGCCGCCGCGTTCAGCGCCGCCCAGTCCAAGCTCGGCACCCCGTACGTCTACGGCGCCACCGGCCCGTCCTCCTTCGACTGCTCGGGCCTCACCTCCTGGGCCTACGCCCAGGCCGGCGTCGCGATCCCGCGCACCTCCGAGTCGCAGACGACCATCGGCACGAAGATCTACTCGACGAGCGACCTCCAGGTCGGCGACCTGGTCTTCTTCTTCAACGACCTGCACCACGTCGGCCTGTACGCCGGCAACGGCCAGATCATCCACGCGCCGCGCACCGGCACCGTCGTCCGGTACGAGTCGATGTCCACCATCGGTGGCCCGTTCATGTTCGGCGTCCGCGTCTGACCCGGATTCCCGCGAGGGGGTCCCTCACCCCCACGGGTCCGTTCCAAGATCAGGACACGACACCGCCCGAACGGGCGAATTACGACACCCCGAAGTGACCCCACGCCCCGCCGGTGACCTGCGTCAGCGGCGGGGCGTCACTGTGCGTGCCCTCCCGAGGTCTTTGGTCACCCCCTGGACACGGGGCTACTGTCTGCCGCGTTTCGTCAGCCAGTGGGAGGAGCGCGGCTTCCTGTGGGGTCTCATCGCCGCCTTGCACCGTCCGGGTTCGACCGGGGCGCCGGCAGCGCCCTGTGCGTGCTGTCCGCCGCGGCCGCCGCTCTCGGCGCCCTGTCCGCCGTACCGGCCACGGCCGCTCCGCACGACGACACCCGGGCCGAGGTGGACCGGCTCTACGAGGAGGCCGAGCAGGCCACCGAGGCGTACAACAAGGCCGGCGAGCTTGCCGGCACCCTGCGCGAGCAGGTCGGCGATGCCCGGGACGCCATCGCCCGGCAGCAGGCGCGCGTCAACGACCTGCGGGAGGAGCTCGGTTCGCTGGCGGGCGCGCAGTACCGCTCAGGGGGCCTCGACCCGTCCCTGGAGCTGCTGTTCTCCGACGACCCGGACGACTACCTCGACAAGGCGTCCGTCCTCGACCGCATCACCGCCCACCAGGCCGGTGAACTCCTGGAACTCAAGGGCGCCCTGCGCGAACTCGCCCAGGACCGGGCCGAGGCCGCGGGCAAGCTCGCCGAGCTGGAGAAGAGCCGCAAGGCCGTGGTGAGCCACAAGCGCAGCGTCGAGCGCAAGCTCGCCAGGGCCCGGCAGCTGCTCAACTCCCTGGCGCCCGCGGAGCGGGCCGCCTACGACCGGGCCTCCCGCTCCGGCCGCTCCGCCATGTCCGGCCCCGAGGGCGCGGTTGCGGCCTCGGGCCGGGCGGCCGCCGCGCTCGCCGCCGCCCGTTCCGCGCTCGGCAGGCCGTACGTCTGGGGCGCCAACGGCCCCTCCGGCTTCGACTGTTCGGGCCTGGTGCAGTGGTCGTACGGGCAGGCCGGGGTCTCCCTGCCGCGCACCTCGCAGGCCCAGGCCCACGCGGGACGGCGGGTGCCGCTCTCCCAGGCCCGGCCCGGCGACATCGTCACCTACCGCTCCGACGCCAGCCATGTCGGCATGTACGTCGGCGACGGCCAGGTCATCCACGCCCCCTACCCGGGCGCGCCGGTGCGCTACGACCCGGTCGGGATGATGCCGGTCTCCTCGGTGACCAGGCCCTGACCGGCGCCCGGCCGGGCGGGGCGCCGTACGATCGGGAGGATGGCTGGTCACAGGCGGGTGCGCGGATCCGGGGTGGTGGCGCTCTGTCTGCTGCTCGTCGCCCTGGTGTCCTGCGGCGGCCGGCCCACGACCCAGAGCGCGCGGGCCGAGGTCCAGGCGGTGCTCGACCGGCGGGCGGCCGCCGTCCTCGGCCACGACGCCCGCGCCTACGCGGCCACCGGCACCGCCATCCCCTACGCGCGCCTGCGGGCCGTACCGCTGGCTGCCTGGTCGTACCGGGTGACCGCGGTGCGCCGCGACGGCGACACCGCGAGCGCCGACGCCGAGCTGAGCTACCGCGTCGAGGGCTACGACAAGGCCCCGGTGACCACCGGCCGCACCCTGCGGCTCGCCCTGGACACGGGCGGGCGGTGGTCGGTGACCTCCGAGCAGCCCGCGCGGGAGGCCGGCGAACAGCTGTGGGACCAGGGCCAGGTGATCGCGGTGCGCGGGGCGCACAGTCTCGTGCTCGGGGCCGGGCAGGGCGAGGAGCGGCTGCGGGAGTTCGCGGAGCTGGCGGACGGCGCGGTGCCGGCGGTGTCGGCGGCCTGGGGCACCGGCTGGGCCGGGCATGTCGTCGTCCTCGTCCCGAAGTCGCTCCGGGACATGGCGGGGCTGCTCGGCTCGCCCGCCTCCTCCTACCGGGGCATCGCCGCCGTCACCACCGGGGAGACCGGCGGCGGGACCGGGGCGCCCGCCGACCGGATCGTGGTCAATCCCGAGGCCTACGCCATGCTCGGCCAGACCGGCCGGCAGGTCGTCATCACCCACGAGACCACCCACGTGGCCACCCGTGCCCACACCAACGCCGCCACCCCGCTGTGGCTGTCCGAGGGGTACGCGGACTGGGTCGGCTACCGCGAGACCGGCCGCACCCCCCTCCAGGCCGCCTCCGAACTCCGGAGCGCTCTGGCCCGGGGGGAGCTGCCGGCGGGGCTGCCCACCGACGAGGACTTCGGTTTCTCCGGTGACTCGGGCCGGCTGGCCCGGGCGTACGAGGGTGGCTGGCTGGCCTGCCGGATGATCGCCGAGCGGTGGGGCGAGGTGCGCCTTGACGCGTTCTACCGGGCCGTGGGGGCGCACCAGGAGCGGCCGGGGGCGGTCGAGGGCGCCCTGAAGAGCGTGCTGGGCACCTCGACGGCGGACTTCACGGCGGACTGGCGGGCGTATCTGACGGATCAGCTCGGCTGAGCCAGCACGTCGAGGGCCTCCTGGAGCCAGGCCCGCTCGGCTTCGCCGGTCGCCCGCGCCACCCGCAGCATGCCCTGCCGGAACAGGTCCCCGGTCTCCTCCGCCCGTACGGGCCTGCCGTCGTCGTAGAAGAAGCTGGTGGGCGTCAGCAGGAAGTCCAGCCGGCGGCGCAGGACGGCCGCCTGTTCCTCCCGGTCGGGCAGGTGCCGCAGGAACGCCAGGACCGTGTTGAAGCGGACCTGGTCGGTGATCTCGGCCTGTCCGGGGTGGCGGAGCCGCTCCAGCAGGTCCTCGCGGCCCAGGTCGGTGAGCGACAGCACCCGGCGCGGGGCCGCGCTCGCGCCCTGTTCGGTGTGCTGGTCGAGCTTGCCCGCGGCGACCAGACGGGTGAGGGCGGGGTAGAGCGCGCCGTCGCTGACCGGGCGGACATGGCCGGTCAGCGCCTTGAGGCGCTCCTTCAGCTCGTAGCCGTGCAGGGGCTCCTCGGCGAGGAAGCCGAGGATCGACAGCTCCAGCATGGTTCTCCCTTGCGGTCGGCGATATGCCCATGCTACCTCTTATCGAGCTACCTCGAATAGAGGTACCTCTGTGCGAGGTACTTCGCGGAGAGGCGGCCCGACACGAGGGGGATCACCGTCATGGACCGTCACCGCGCGCAGCTCGTCTCGCTCGCCCGCCCCGTCTACTGGTCGCTGCTCGCCTCGGTCGCCGCCGGGATCATCAACACCGTCTGGGTCTCCCGGCTCGGCGGCCCGGCGGTCGCCGCCGTCGCGGTCGCCACCAACACCGAGAACGTGCTGCTCGGCGTCGCCCTGGTCTTCGCCTCCGGGACCACCGTGCTGGTCGCGCACGCCCGGGGCGCCCGGGACCCGGGGGCCGTGCGCGCGGCCGTACGGGGTGGCTGGGCGCTGTGCGCGGTGGTCACACCCGTGGTCGCGGCCGGCGGATACCTGCTGCGCGAGCCGCTCGCCCGGCTCGTCCTGGGCGGCGACGGCGGCCCGGCGCTGCCGCTCGCGGTCTCCTACTTCGCGATCTCGATGCCGGGCACGGCCGTCTTCCTGGTCCAGCAGCTCGTCGACGGCCTTCTCAAGGGCACCGGCGACACCCGCACCCCGATGCGCCTCGCCCTCCTCGCGAACGGCCTGATCCTGCTCTGCGACCCCCTCCTCATCCACCTCCACGGCGTCCGGGGCGCCGCCGCCTCCACCGTGCTGTGCCGGTGCGTGGCCCTGGCGGCGGGACTGGTCGCGCTGCGCCGCAACGCCCTGCTGCGGTCCGCGTCCCGGGCGGTGCCCGCCGCCGCCCGCGCCGCCTCGCTGCGCAGCACCCTGACCACCGGGCTGCCCATGTCCGCAGACTTCACCCTGCGCCAGGCCGGGGCGCTCGCCCTGGTGGCCGTGGTGGCCCGGCTCGGGGTGACGGCCGTGGCCGCGTACGCGATCGCCTACAAGGTCATGTACGTGGCGACCATGGCCTTCTACGCGGTGCGCCAGGCCGCCGCCATCCACACCGCGCACACCCGGGGCGAGGGGCGGGAGGAACGCCGGGCGATCGGACGGCAGGCCGTGACCGTGTCGGCAACGGCCGGGCTCGCCGCCGCCGTCCTGCTGGCCGTCACGGCCCCCTGGATCATGGCGGCCTTCGGCGCCGGGCCCGCCGTGGCCCACCAGGGCGTGCTGTTCCTGCGCTGCGTCGGACCGTATCTGCTGCTGATGGCCGGGTTCATCTCCCTCGGCGGGGTCTTCGAGGGGAGCGGCGGAGCGCCGGTGCTGCTGCGGGTGACCGTGCTCGGCACCGCCGTCCAGCTGCCGCTCGCGTACGCGCTGTCGGGGCTCGGGCTGCCGGGGGTGTGCCTGGCGCTGGCGCTCGCGATGGGGGCGCAGTGCGCGGTCGTGGGGGTGGTCCTGCGGCGGACGTGGCGTCAGGAGGGCGAGGCGGCCCGCTCGCTGGTACGGGCGGCGTGACCGGGCACGGGCGCGGGGACGTCCCCGGGCACGGTCGAGCGCCACAGCCGCAGCGCCGCCGTGAGCGCGGCGGCCACCAGCAGGCCGTTGCGCAGGAAGAGCAGGCCGACGCCGAGCGGGGTGCTCGCCACCACGTCCGCGAACCACACCGGGAACTCCAGGACCGTCACCGGGCACGCGGCCAGCACCAGCACGGCCGGCAGGGTCATCCGGCTCCCGCGACGGCACAGGCAGACCGCCGCGAGGCCGATCAGCCACACGAGGTACTGGGGGCTGATCACCCGGCTGGTGACGGTGAACAGCAGCACCGCCGTGAACGCGGCCTCCGCGAGGGTGTGCGGCCCGAACCGGCGCGCGCTCAGCCGCCACAGCAGCAGCCAGCCGAACGCGACCGCGCTCAGCCCGAGGGCCGCGTCGCTCACCACGTCCACGTACGGGCCGAGGAACTCCACCGAGCCGTAGTGCAGCAGCACCTCGCCGTCCCAGCCGAACCACCGGGCCCCGTGCAGGACGAGCGCGCCCAGCGACTCCACCTCGGTGCCCCGGTCGCGCTGGAAGGCGAGGAACGCGAACGCGCCGGGCATGGTGAGCGCGAACACGGCGCACAGGGCCCCGGCCGTCACCGCCGCCGCGGCCCACGCCCGGCGGCGCACCGCGCCTGCGAGCAGCAGCACCGGCCACACCTTCAGCAGCGCGGCCAGGCCCGTCAGCGCGCCCATCAGCCGGGGGTGCCGGGCGCCCGCGACCAGCGCGGCCACCGCCACGGCGGTCACCATCACGTCGTAGCGGGCGTAGACGGTCGGGCCGAGCAGCGGAACGCCCGCCACCCACATCCAGGCGCCGCGCGGCGAGCGGCCGGGGCGCACGCCTCCCGCGTACCGCAGCAGCGTCAGCACGGCCAGGTCGGCGAGGAAGGCGAGGACGAAGAACGCCGACGCGTAGTCGAGGAAGGGCAGCAGGGCGGGGGAGAGGACCGCGAGGGCGGCGGCCGGCGGGTACTGCCAGGTGACGTCCGCCTGCGGGAACGCCCCGGTGCGCAGCACCTCGTACCAGCCCCGGTAGACGACCGACACGTCGGTCGTCACGTCCGGGCCGGGGAAGACGAACACCTTGAGGACGAAGAGCAGCAGCACGAGGCGGGTCACGCCCCAGGCCGTCAGGAGCCGGGCCGGCGACGGTCCCGCGTGCTTCGTCGTCATGCTCATGAGGCTCATGGTTGCCCGCGGGGCTGTGAGCCGCCGCCCGGCGCGGCTGTGAGCGGCGTTTGGATAGGGTCGGCTGCGATGCACAAGACCCTGATCGTGACCAACGACTTCCCGCCCCGCCCCGGCGGCATCCAGGCGTTCCTGCACAACATGGCGCTCCGCCTCGACCCCGACCGGCTGGTCGTCTACGCCTCGACCTGGAAGCGGTCCCGGGAGGGCATCGAGGCGACGGCCGCGTTCGACGCCGAGCAGCCCTTCACCGTCGTCAGGGACCGGACGACGATGCTGCTGCCGACGCCGGGGGCCACCCGGCGGGCCGTGGCCCTGCTGCGGGAGCACGGGTGCACGTCGGTGTGGTTCGGGGCGGCCGCGCCGCTCGGGCTGATGGCGCCCGCGCTGCGCAGGGCCGGCGCCGAACGGCTGGTGGCCACCACCCACGGGCACGAGGCCGGCTGGGCGCAACTGCCCGCGTCCCGGCAGCTGCTGGGCCGGATCGGGCAGACCACGGACACGATCACCTACCTGGGCGAGTACACCCGCTCACGGATCGCGACCGCGCTGAGCGCCGAGGCCGCCGGGCGGATGGTGCAACTGCCGCCGGGCGTCGACGAGAAGACCTTCCACCCCGGCTCGGGCGGCGACGAGGTGCGCGCCCGGCTCGGGCTGACCGACCGGCCGGTCGTCGTGTGCGTCTCGCGGCTGGTGCCGCGCAAGGGCCAGGACACGCTGATCCTGGCCATGCCCCGGATCCTGGCCGCCGAGCCGGACACCGTGCTGCTGATCGTCGGCGGCGGACCGTACGAGCGGGACCTGCGCCGGCTGGCCCACGAGACGGGGGTCGCGGACTCCGTACGCTTCACGGGCGCCGTCCCCTGGGCCGAACTGCCCGCCCACTACGGCGCCGGGGACGTCTTCGCGATGCCGTGCCGGACCCGGCGGGGCGGCCTGGACGTCGAGGGGCTCGGGATCGTCTACCTGGAGGCGTCGGCGACCGGACTGCCCGTCGTCGCCGGGGACTCCGGCGGCGCGCCCGACGCCGTGCTCGACGGCGAGACCGGCTGGGTCGTGCGCGGCGGCTCCCCGGCCGACGCCGCCGAACGCATCGTCGCCCTCCTCGGGGACGCCGAACTGCGCCGGAGGATGGGGGAGCGGGGCCGGAGCTGGGTCGAGGAGAAGTGGCGCTGGGACCTGCTGGCCGAGAAGCTGCGCACCCTCCTCTGATCCCGGCCGCCGACGCCGCGGACGCAGGAAGGCGCGGGTCCTCGTGGAGGAACCGCGCCTTCGTACGTCGTACCGGGGACTACTTGGCGTAGATCGCCTCGATCTCCGTCGCGTAGTCCTTCGCCACGACGTTGCGCTTGAGCTTCAGCGACGGCGTGAGATGGCCCGAGTCCTCCGAGAACTGGGCGGAGAGGATCCGGAACTTCCGCACCGATTCCGCCTTCGACACCGCGGCGTTGCCGTCGTCGATCGCCGACTGGATGGCGGACACCAGGTCCGCGTCGTCCCGCAGCGACGCCGCGGTGGAGTCCGCGGGCTTGCCGTGGTCGGCGGCCCAACGGCCCAGGAACTCCTCGTCGATGGTGACCAGCGCGCCCACGAACGGCCGCCCGTCGCCCACCACCATGCACTCCGCGACCAGCGCGTGCGCCCGGATCCGGTCCTCGATCACCGCGGGGGCGACGTTCTTGCCGCCCGCCGTGACGATGATCTCCTTCTTGCGGCCGGTGATCCGGAGGTAGCCGTCCTCGTCGAGGGTGCCGATGTCACCGGTGTGGAACCAGCCGTCGGCCAGCGCCTCCGCGGTCGCGCCCGGGTTGTTCCGGTACTCCTTGAACAGGTGCTCGCCGTGCAGCAGCACCTCGCCGTCGTCCGCGATCCGCACCACCGAGCCCGGCAGCGGCTGCCCGACCGTGCCGATCTTCTGCCGGTCCCACGGGTTGAAGGCGGTCGCCGCGCAGGACTCCGTCAGGCCGTAGCCCTCCAGGACGGTGAAGCCGATGCCGCGGAAGAAGTGGCCGAGCCGCTCGCCCAGCGGGGCGCCGCCCGAGATCGCGTACTCGCCGCGGCCGCCGAGCACCGCGCGCAGCTTGCTGTAGACCAGCTTGTCGAAGACCTTGTGCTTGATCTTCAGACCGAGGGACGGGCCGGACGGCAGGTCCAGCGCCTTGCTGTACGCGATCGCGGTGTCCGCCGCCTTGTCGAAGATCGCGCCCTTGCCGTCGGCCTGCGCCTTCGCGCGGGCCGAGTTGTAGACCTTCTCGAAGACCCGCGGCACGCCCAGGATCAGCGTCGGCCGGAAGGACGCCAGCTCGTCCGTGAGGTTCTTGATGTCCGGGACCGTGCCCAGCTTGATCGGCGCCATCATCGGGGCGATCTGCACCAGCCGGCCGAACACGTGCGCCAGCGGAAGGAAGAGCAGCACGCTGCACTCGCCCGTACGGAACAGCGGACGCAGCCGCTCCACGACGTTCCCGCACTCGGCGAAGAAGCTGCGGTGGGTGAGCACGCAGCCCTTGGGCCGGCCGGTCGTGCCCGAGGTGTAGACGATGGTCGCCGGGTCGTCGGCCTTGGCCAGCGAGCTGCGCTCCTCGACCGTGGCGTCGGAGACGTCCTTGCCGAGCCGCCCGAGCTCCTCGACGCCACCGCCCTCGATCTGCCAGACGTGCTTCAGCGCCGGCAGCGAGTCCCGCACCGACTCCACGGCGGCCGTGTGGCCGTCCAGCTCCACGACGACGGCGGTCGCGCCCGAGTCGGAGAGGATCCACTGCACCTGCTCCGGCGAGCTGGTCTCGTACACCGGCACGGTGACGCCGCCCGCGCACCAGATCGCGAAGTCGAGCAGCGTCCACTCGTAGCGGGTGCGCGACATCAGGCCGACCCGGTCGCCCGGCTGGACACCGGAGGCGATGAGGCCCTTGGCGGCGGCGTGCACCTCGGCCAGGAAGGCCGTCGCCGTCACGTCCTGCCAGACGCCACCCGCCTTGCGCGCGATGACGGCGACGTCGGGATGCTGCGCGGCGTTTCTGCGGACGATGTCGGTCAGATTGCCGTCCGCAGGGACCTCGTACAAAGCCGGAAGGCTGAACTCGCGCAAGACTGCTGCTCCTCATAGGGCGCCGGCGCCACGACGTTGTGTGATGCGACGGTGCGGTCCAAGGCTCGGGCTGGTGCTCAGACACTTCGGTCGTTGAAATCCTGAGCATGACTGGACTGCCCGGACGTTACCCGCCGGTATGGCTTCTTCGACAGGGGGGTCCGGCGAGATGTTCGCTGCGTCACACAGACTGGTGTTTCCTCGCGCACAGTAGTCCACCCCTTTACTAACTGGCCAGTAACCGCTATTTCTGCCGCCACTGTTCACGTATGCCGCACACGCCTACGCTTGATCGACATGGCATCCACACCGTCCGGAAACCGCCGGAACCGCGTCCATGTGGTCAGTGACGTCCACGGCAACGCCCGTGACCTGGCCCGGGCCGGGGACGGCGCCGACGCGTTGATCTGTCTGGGCGACCTCGTCCTCTTCCTCGACTACGCCGACCACTCCCGCGGCATCTTCCCCGACCTCTTCGGCGTGGAGAACGCGGACCGGATCGTGGAGCTGCGCACGGCCCGCCGCTTCACGGAGGCCCGCGAACTCGGCGCCCGGCTCTGGGGCGGCATCGACGGCGACCGCTTCACCGTGATCGAACGGGCGGTGCGCAAGCAGTACGCCGAGATGTTCCCGGCCTTCCCGACCCCGACGTACGCCACCTACGGCAACGTCGACATGCCGCAGCTGTGGCGCGAGTACGCCGGAGCGGGCACCACCGTCCTGGACGGCGAGCGCGTGGAGATCGGCGGCCGGGTCTTCGGCTTCGTCGGCGGCGGCCTGCGAACCCCCATGCGCACCCCGTACGAGATCAGCGACGAGGAGTACGCCGCCAAGATAGAGGCCGTCGGCGAGGTCGACGTGCTGTGCACCCACATCCCGCCGGAGGTCCCGGAACTCGTCTACGACACCGTCGCGCGCCGCTTCGAACGGGGCAGCCGCGCCCTGCTGGACGCCATCCGCCGCACCCGCCCGCGCTACTCCCTCTTCGGCCACGTCCACCAGCCGCTGGCCCGGCGGATGCGGATCGGGGCCACCGAGTGCGTCAACGTGGGGCACTTCGCCGGGAGCGGTACGCCGTGGGTGCTGGAGTGGTGACCCGACGACGACCCGACGCCGGGTGAAGTCGGCTGGTCGGGCGCGCGGTAGCCTTCACGCTGCACACACGTGCGCACGCAGGCAGACGCGCACGGTGACCTTTACCGGCCCGCATCCGGAGGAGCCACGGCGATGGCGGAACACACCAGCTCGAGCATCACGATCGAGGCGGCACCGGCCGACGTCATGGCGGTCATCGCCGACTTCGCCCGCTACCCCGACTGGACCGGCGAGGTGAAGCAGGCCGAGGTCCTCAAGGAGGACGGGCAGGGCCGCGCCGAGCAGGTCCGCCTGGTCATGGACGCGGGCGCCATCAAGGACGACCAGGTCCTCGGCTACACCTGGACCGGCGACCACGAGGTGTCCTGGACGCTGGTGAAGTCCCAGATGCTGCGCCAGCTCGACGGCTCCTACCTCCTCAAGCCGGCCGGCGCGGGCGCCACCGAGGTCACCTACCAGCTGACCGTCGACGTCAAGATCCCCATGCTGGGCATGATCAAGCGCAAGGCGGAGAAGGTCATCATCGACCGGGCGCTGGCGGGGCTGAAGAAGCGGGTGGAGTCCAAGGGGTCGAAGGACCTGTAGCCGCCCCGCCCGCGGCGCCGGGCGGCGCCCGGCCCGCCCGCACCCCCGCCGACGGTACGGTTCACCCTCATGCGCACCATCCTGATCACCGGCCCTGGCGGCAGCGGACGTACGACCCTCGCGGCGGCCACCGCGCTGGCGGCGGCGAGCGGCGGCACGAGGACCCTCGTCCTCGGCGCCGACCGTACCGACAGCCTCGGCGCCGCGCTCGGCGTGGCGACCGGGCCCAAGCCGGTGGAGGCCGCCCCGGGCCTCACCGCCTGGCGGCCCGACGCCGCCGCCGGCTTCCGCGACGACCTCGCCGCCTTCCAGGAGCGTGCCACCGGCGTCCTCGACCTGCTCGGCGCCTCCCGGCTCGACCCCGAAGAGGTCACCCCCCTCCCCGGCGCCGAGGAGCTGACCCTGCTGCGCGCGCTGCGGGACGCCGCCCTCACCGAGGCCCACGACCTGCTCGTCGTCGACCTCCCGCCCACCCCGCAGGCCCTCGCCCTGCTCGCCCTCCCCGAGGAACTCCGCCGCTATCTGCGCCGGCTCCTCCCGCCGGAACGCCAGGCCGCCCGCGCCCTGCGCCCCGTCCTGGGCCGCCTCGCCGGCATCCCCCTGCCCGCCGAGTGGCTGTACGAGACGTCCACCCGGTGGGACCTGGAGCTGGCCGCCGTGGAGGCCGTCCTCGCCGACCGGCACACCGCCGTACGGCTCGTCGCCGAACCGGGGCCGGCCGGGGCCGACGCCGTCCGGGACGCCCGGCTCGGCCTCGCCCTGCGCGGCCTGCCCGTCGAGTCCCTGGTCGCCAACCGCGTCCTGCCCGAGGGAGCCGACGGCGACGGCCCGCTCGGCCGGCTCGTCGCCCAGCAGCGCAAGACCCTGGAGGAGTGGGGCGGGGCACGGACCGTCGCCCACCTCGGGCACGACCCGCGCGGCGCCGACGACCTCGCGGCGCTCGGCGTGCCCGCCGTCAACCGGGACACCTCCCCGGTCGAGTGGCCGATCGCCGACCGGCTGGCGGCGGACGGCGTGCTCGTCTGGCACATCCCGCTGCCCGGCGCCATACGCGAGGAGCTGGACCTGATCCGGCGCGGCGACGAACTCGTGGTCACCGCCGGTCCCTTCCGCCGCATCGTCGCCCTGCCCTCCGCCCTGCGCCGCTGCACCGTCGACGGCGCCGCCCTGCGCGACGGGGAGCTGTGCGTACGGTTCGCGCCGGATCCCGCCCTGTGGCCGCGGACCACATGAACCGGATACCGCCGTTCGGGTACCGTCGTAGGGACGAGCCGTCATCGGGCGTCCGCACGGGGCGCCGTACCAGGCGACCGTCAGGAGTCACCGGGAGTCCGTCATGAGCGAAGAGCGCCTCACGCCCGACGCCGCCGGGGAAGAGGCCGTCGACGAGGAGCTTCGCGCCACCGACGCCGACGCCTGGGCCACCGCCTGCGCCGAGGATCTCGAGCGCGAGAAGGCCCGGCGCCGGTCCGAGGAGGGCCGGCCGCCCGGCTCGGCCGCCGAGGAACTGCGCAAACTCGTCGACGCCGTCACCGACAAGCTCTCCGGCATCCAGTCCCCGCTGCTCGGCGCGGTCGCCGGACCCGCCGCCCAGCAGGTGGTCCGCCAGGTCGTCCAGCAGGCCAGGGCCGCCGTCGAGCCGGTCATGGAGCGCAACCCCGACGTCTTCGACCACCTCGCGGCGGCCGGCAGCGAACTGCTCGCCGCGTACCGCTCCGCGGTCCAGCAGCAGGAACAGCGCTGGACCGGCGGCGGCGACCGGCGCCCGCGGGACACCCGGGACCTCGACGACGGGGGCGAGGGGCGCGACGACCGGGGCGAGGACCCCGGTCCCGGTCAGCGCATCGACTTGGACTGAGGGTCCCCTCGAGCACCTGCCGCCAGGTTCCCGCCTGCCCGCAGGGGCCGCCCTCCGGGCGGACGACGGGAACCTGCGGCAGGTGCTCGGGTACGGTTGGCCGTAGCGGGGCTCGACCGAAACTGAGGGATTCATGGGACTCACCATCGGCGTCGACATCGGCGGCACGAAGATTGCGGCCGGCGTGGTCGACGAGGAAGGCAATATCCTCTCGACCTTCAAGGTGCCGACCCCGACCACGCCCGAGGCCATCGTGGACGCCATCGCCTCGGCGGTGGAGGGCGCGCGCGCCGGCCACGAGATCGTCGGCGTGGGCATCGGAGCGGCCGGTTACGTCAACCGGCAGCGTTCCACCGTCTACTTCGCACCCAACATCGACTGGCGCAACGAGCCGCTCAAGGAGAAGGTCGAGGCGCGCGTCGGCCTCCCGGTCGTCGTGGAGAACGACGCCAACGCCGCCGCCTGGGGCGAGTACAAGTTCGGCGCGGGCAAGGGCCACCGCAACGTCATCTGCATCACCCTCGGCACCGGCCTCGGCGGCGGCATCATCATCGGCAACAAGCTGCGCCGCGGCCACTTCGGCGTCGCCGCCGAGTTCGGCCACATCCGCATGGTGCCCGACGGCCTGCTGTGCGGCTGCGGCTCCCAGGGCTGCTGGGAGCAGTACGCCTCCGGCCGCGCCCTCGTGCGCTACGCCAAGCAGCGCGCCAACGCCACCCCCGAGCGCGCCGAGGCCCTGCTGGGCCTGGGCGACGGCACCCCGGACGGCATCGAGGGCAAGCACATCTCCATGGCCGCCCGCCAGGGCGACCCGGTCGCCGTCGACTCCTACCGTGAGCTGGCCCGCTGGGCCGGAGCGGGCCTCGCCGACCTCGCCTCCCTCTTCGACCCGTCCGCCTTCATCGTCGGCGGCGGCCTCTCCGACGAGGGGGACCTGGTCCTCGACCCGATCCGCAAGTCGTACAAGCGCTGGCTGGTCGGCGGCAACTGGCGCCCGGTGGCCGACGTGATCGCGGCCCAGCTGGGCAACAAGGCGGGCCTGGTCGGCGCGGCGGACCTCGCCCGGGAGCCCGACCCGGTCATGTAAGGGTCCCGCGGCGGGACGGGAACACATGCGCTGATCCGAGGGGCGCGGGGAAACGCGCGACAAGCCACGCACAACGGGCGGTCGCGCACAAGCCTCGCGCCCCCGCTCATGGGCGTACATTGATCCACATGACGCCGCTCCCCAACTCCCGCACCGAGCCCGACGGTTCGGCGGTCATCCGCGTCCTCGGCTACAACATCCGCTCGATGCGGGACGACACCGCCGCGCTCGCCCGCGTCCTCACCGCCTGCGCCCCGGACCTGGTCCTCGTCCAGGAGGCCCCGATCTTCTTCCGCTGGCGCAAGAAGCTGGCCCGCCTGGCCGCCGCCTCCGGCCTGGTGGTCCTCACCGGCGGCGGCACCGCCGCCGGCCCCGCGATCCTGTGCTCGCTGCGCGCCACCGTCGAACGCACCGAGGACGTACTGCTGCCGCTCACCCCCGGACAGCACCGGCGGGGCCTGGCCACCGCGGTCGTGCGCTTCGCCGGTGTCCGGTTCGGTGTCCTCAGCTGCCATCTGAGCCTGGAGCGCCGGGAGCGCCACGCGCAGGGCGGCATGCTGCTCGACCGGCTCGCCGGGATGGGGGTGGAGCACGCGATCGCGGGCGGCGACCTCAACGAGCGGCCCGACGGACCCACCTTCGCCCGCCTGGCCACCGGCCTCCAGGACTGCCGTACGGCCGCCCCCTGGGGTGCCGAGCACACCTTCCCGGCCACGGCGCCGGACCGCCGGATCGACGCGGTCTTCGCGACCAAGGGCGTGGAGGTGCTCGGCTGCGGGGTACCGGCCGGACTGCCCGGGGTCACCGAGAGCGACCTGAGGGCGGCCACGGACCACCTTCCGGTCCTGGCCGCCCTCAGAATTCCCGCCTGAACCACGCGTGGACCGCGCCTGAAGACGCCTGGACCGCGCCTAGACCACGGCTCCCCGCCCGGGGTCCCCGTCGTCCTCGTCGTCCGGCCGCATCCGCATCACCAGCGTGGCGAAGCCGCCGAGGAAGCCGCCGATGGAGATCGTGGTGAGCCACCAGGTCATGTCCCAGCCGAGCAGTATCGCGAGCAGCAGCAGGACCGGCCCGCCGATCACACCGAGCCAGGCGAACTTGGCGGTGGTGTCGGCGGCGGGCAGCGGGGGCGGCTCCGGCGGCACGAAGTGCCCCTCGTCATCGTCGTCGAAGTCCTCGTCGGACGGCTCGGGCGGCGTGTAGTCGCGCGGGCCGACGCCGGGCGCGAAGGAGATGGAGCTGCCCAGCGGTTTGGCCGGTTTCCTCTCCTCGACGGGTTCCTCGACGGGTGTCTCGCCCCTGTCCTCGCCCCGGTCCTCACGAGCTTCCTCGCCGGTGCCGGACTTCGTGCGGGATTCCTTGCCCGGCTCCGTGCCCGGCGCCCCGGACCCGTCGTCGTCGGCCGGGACCGGCGGCAGGGCCAGGTCCTCGATCGACCGGAAGGGCTTGGCGCCCGGCGGGTCCGGCGGCTCCTCGCCGTACCCCGCGACGATCGCCGCCCACGCGGCCGCCTCGTCGAAGGGGACGTTCTGCTCCTCCGGCTCGTGGCCCTCCCGGGCGTCCGGACCGTCCCGCTCGTCCCGGTTCTCCCGGTCCTCGCGGTCGGAGTCGTGCTCAGCCACCTACGGCCGTCCCTTCCTTGCCGACACTGGGCGCGATCCGGGCGATGAACGCGTAGCTCTCCTCGAAGATCCGGTCCGCATCGTGGTCCAACGTTGCCACGTGGTAGCTCTGTTCCAGCAGGATCTCGGTCACGTCCGCCGACGACACCCGGCTCAGGATCCGGGCCGAGTCGGCGGCCGGCACCACATGGTCCTGGGTGCTGCGCAGCAGCAGCAGCGGCTGGGTGACCTGCGGCAGCTCGCCGTCGACCTGCCGGAAGAGGACGCGCAGCGAGTGCGCCGCGTGCAGCGGCACCCGCTCGTACCCCGTCTCCAGGGCGCCCGCCTTGGCGATGTCGCTCACGATCCCCCGCGTCGACCTGACGAGATGGCGGGCCACCGGAAGGGCGTACGCGGACAGGCCGTGCACCTTGTTCGCCGGGTTGACGACGATCACGCCCTCGACCCCCGCGCCGTGCTTCGCGGCCAGCCGCAGCGCCAGGGTGCCGCCCATCGACAGCCCCGCCACGAACACCCGGGAGCAGCGGGCGCGCAGGGCGCGCAGCTCGCGGTCCACCTCCGCGTACCAGTCGGTCCAGCCGGTGACGGCCATGTCCTCCCAGCGGGTGCCGTGCCCCGGCAGCAGCGGCAGGGAGACGGTGAGCCCGCGCCCGGCCAGATACCGGGCCCACGGGCGCAGCGACTGGGGGGAACCGGTGAAGCCGTGACAGAGGAGGACACCGACCTCCCCGCCCTCGTGGCGGTACGGCTCGGCTCCAGGAAGGACCGGCACTTCGGTCTCCTGTCCGTGAGAAATGGGGGAACGCGTCCAGGGTCTGCTTCACCGTACGCGACGGCACTGACACCGACCAGGCCCGTCGGGCTCATCGGCGCCACTCCGGGTTAAGGTCTGATCTACACATACAGGAGGCACTCGGTTGTTGTACGGCGCGATGAAGGTCGCTATCGGAGGACCGCTGAAGGTCACCTTCAGACCCTGGGTGGAGGGGCTGGAGTACATCCCCGCCGAGGGCCCCGCGATCCTCGCGAGCAACCACCTGTCCTTCTCCGACTCGTTCTTCCTGCCCGCGATCCTGGACCGCAAGGTCACCTTCATCGCGAAGGCCGAGTACTTCACCACGCCCGGGGTGAAGGGCCGGCTCACGGCGGCCTTCTTCAAGGGCGTCGGCCAGCTCCCGGTGGACCGCTCCGGGGCGCGCGGCGCCGGTGAGGCCGCGATCAAGAGCGGGATAGACGTCCTGGAGCGCGGCGAGCTGTTCGGTATCTATCCGGAGGGCACACGTTCCCCGGACGGCCGCCTCTACCGCGGCAAGCCCGGCGGTCTCGCGCGGGTGGCCCTGGCCACCGGGGCGCCCGTGATCCCGGTCGCCATGATCGACACGGAGAAGATCCAGCCGCCGGGGAAGGTCCTGCCGAAGGTGATGCGGCCCGGCATCCGCATCGGCAAGCCGCTGGACTTCAGCCGCTACCAGGGCATGGACCACGACCGTTTCGTCCTGCGGGCGCTGACCGACGAGGTCATGTACGAGATCATGAAGCTCTCCGGGCAGGAGTACGTCGACATGTACGCGACCGCCGCCAAGCGGCAGATCGCGGAGGCGACGAAGGCCGAGAAGGAAGCCGGCAAGGCCGCGAAGGCGGCCCTCGCGCAGGCCGAGAAGGACCAGGCGAAGAAGGAACACGAGCAGTAGTCCGGGGGCGGGCGCGGCGGGGGGACGGATGGCCAGGCGCGAGAGAGTCATGAGGATGTCGGTCGAGCTGCCGCTGTGGCGCGCGCTCGCCGGCTACCGGGTGCTGACGATGCTGTACGCGGTGGGCCTGTCCGCCTTCGCCTGGGACGACTACGACCGGCCCGGCCTCGCCATCGGCTACTACGCCGTCCTGTTCGTCTGGACGCTCGCCACCCTGCCCCGGGTGCAGAGCGCGACGGCCTGCACCAAGCGCTTCCTCGCCGCCGACCTGGCCGTCGCGCTCGTCGGCATCGTCCTGACCCCGCTGGCCGTGAGCGACCAGCACATCCAGGACGGCGGGCCCACCCTGCCCTCGATATGGACGGCCGGTTCGGTCCTCGCGTTCGCCATCAAGGGCGGCTGGCGCTGGGCCGCGTTCGCCTCCACGCCCGTCGCCGTCGCCAACCTGGTCGAGCGCGGCCACCCGGCCCGCGACACCGTCCACAACGTGATCCTGGTCTGGGTCGCCTCCATCGCCATCGGGTACGTCGTCGAGGTCGCCCGCGCCTCCGAGCGCACCCTGGCCCGCGCCCTGGAGATCGAGGCCGCCACCCGGGAGCGGGAGCGGCTCGCCCGGGACATCCACGACGGTGTGCTCCAGGTGCTGGCGATGGTGCAGCGCCGGGGCGCGGTCCTCGGCGGCGAGGCGGCCGAGCTGGGCCGGATGGCCGGGGAGCAGGAGGTCGCGCTGCGCACCCTGGTCTCCGGCGGGCTGGTGCCGCTCTCCCGGGTGTCGGAGGACGCCGCCGAGGGGGCGCTGGTCCGCGCCGTCGAGGAACCGGACGACGACCCGGGCCACGGCCCCGTGGACCTGCGCCTCCTGCTGGCGCCGTTCGCCGCCGCCCGGGTCAGCCTCGCCGAACCGGGTGCCCCGGTGCCGCTGCCGCCCGCAGCCGCGCGGGAGCTGGCCGCGGCCGTCGGGGCCGCGCTGGACAACGTCCGCAGGCACGCCGGTGAGGACGCCCGCGCCTGGATCCTGGTCGAGGACGAGCCCGACACGGTGATCGTCACCGTGCGGGACGACGGGCCGGGCATCCCCGAGGGCCGGCTCGCGCAGGCCGAGGGCGAGGGGCGGCTGGGGGTGGCGCTCTCCATCCGGGGGCGGCTGCGCGATCTCGGCGGCAGCGCCGAACTGATCTCGGTCCCGGGGCAGGGCACGGAGGTCGAGCTGACAGTACCGAAGGTCTTGCGGGGGAAGGCGGAACAGCGATGAGTGAACAGCGGGATCCGATCAGGGTCATGGTGGTCGACGACCACCCCATGTGGCGCGACGCGGTCGCCCGGGACCTGGCCGAGTCCGGTTTCGACGTGGTCGCCACCGCCGGCGACGGCGAGCAGGCCGTGCGCCGGGCCAGGGCCGCCACGCCCGACGTCCTCGTGCTGGACCTGAACCTGCCCGCGAAGCCCGGCGTCCAGGTGTGCAAGGAGGTCGTCGGCGCGAATCCGGCGCTGCGGGTCCTGGTGCTGTCCGCGAGCGGTGAGCACGCCGATGTGCTGGAGGCGGTGAAGTCCGGGGCGACCGGCTATCTGCTGAAGTCGGCGTCCACGGAGGAGCTGCTGGACGCGGTGCGCCGCACGGCGGTCGGCGACCCGGTGTTCACTCCGGGCCTGGCCGGCCTGGTTCTCGGCGAGTACCGCCGGCTGGCGTCGGACCCGGGCCCGGCGGCCGGTGCCGACGAGCCGGACGCGCCCCGGCTGACGGACCGTGAGACCGAGGTGCTGCGCCTGGTCGCCAAGGGGCTGAGCTACAAGCAGATCGCGGAACGGCTGGTCATCTCCCACCGCACGGTGCAGAACCACGTCCAGAACACGCTGGGCAAGCTTCAGCTGCACAACCGGGTGGAGCTGGTCCGGTACGCCATAGAGCGCGGCCTCGACGACGAGTGAGACGCGCGCCACACTGACCCTTCGTCAGGCAACCGCGGCGAAGGGACTTTTCCATGCGCGTCGGAGTACTGACCGGGGGCGGCGACTGCCCCGGCCTCAACGCCGTCATCCGGGCCGTCGTCCGCAAGGGCGTCCAGGAGTACGGTCATGAGTTCGTCGGCTTCCGGGACGGCTGGCGGGGTCCGCTCGAAGGGCGTTCCGTCCGCCTCGACATCCCGGCCGTGCGCGGCATCCTGCCCCGCGGCGGCACGATCCTCGGCTCCTCGCGGACCAACCCCCTCAAGGAGGAGGACGGCGTCCGCCGGATCAAGGACACCCTCGCGCGCCAGGAGATCGGCGCGCTCGTCACGATCGGCGGCGAGGACACCCTCGGGGTCGCCGCCCGCCTCAGCGGCGAGTACGGCGTGCCCTGTGTCGGCGTGCCGAAGACGATCGACAACGACCTGTCCGCCACCGACTACACGTTCGGCTTCGACACCGCCGTCGGCATCGCCACGGAGGCCATCGACCGGCTGCACACCACCGCCGAGTCCCATATGCGGGTCCTGGTGGTCGAGGTGATGGGCCGTCACGCCGGCTGGATCGCCCTGCACTCGGGCCTGGCCGGCGGGGCCAATGTCATCCTCATCCCCGAGCAGCGCTTCGACATCGACCGGGTGTGCGGCTGGGTGACCTCCCGCTTCCGGGCCTCGTACGCGCCGATCGTGGTGGTCGCCGAGGGTGCCATGCCGAAGGACGGCGACCTGGTGCTCAAGGACGGTTCGCTGGACTCCTTCGGGCATGTCCGGCTCTCCGGTGTGGGGGAGTGGCTGGCCAAGGAGATCGAGCGGCGCACCGGGAAGGAGGCCCGCACCACCGTCCTCGGGCACGTCCAGCGCGGCGGCACCCCCAGCGCCTTCGACCGCTGGCTCGCCACCCGCTTCGGTCTGCACGCCGTCGACGCCGTCCACGAGGGAGACTTCGGCACGATGGTCGCCCTGCGCGGCACGGACATCGTGCGGGTGCCGATCGCGGAGGCGACCGCGCGGCTGAAGACCGTGGACCCGGGGCTGTACGCGGAGGTGGGCGTGTTCTTCGGGTGACCACCCGTGCGCGGGCCCGCCCCGTATAGTCGCCAAGACCGGACAAAACAACCCAATCCCCCGGAGAGCCCCGTGGAGATCCTCGCCTTCGGCGTCCAGGCCGACGAGAAGCCCCTGATCGAGCAGGGCTTCGCCGGACACCACGAGGTCCGCTGCCTCGACGTCTTCCTGAGCGAGGACACCGCGCCCATCGCGGCCGGCTACGAGGCCGTCTCCACCAGCGTCAACGCCGTCCTCGACAGCCGTGTCCTCCAGATCCTCGCGGACGGCGGGACCCGGATGATCGCCCAGCGCTCCACCGGCTTCAACAACATCGACCTGGACATGGCCGGGCGCCTCGGCCTCACGGTGGCCCGGGTGTCGTACTACTCGCCGTACTCGGTCGCCGAGTTCGCCTGGACCCTCGCCATGGCCGTCAACCGCAAGGTCGTCCGCGCCTCCATCCGCACCCGCGACTTCGACTTCCGGCTCGACGGGCTGATGGGCCGGGACATGCACGGGCGGACGGTCGGGGTGCTGGGCACCGGCAAGATCGGCGAGGCGTTCGCCCGGATCGCCCACGGCTTCGGCATGCGCCTGCTCGGCTGGGACATCGCCGAGAACCCCGCCTGCATGGAACTCGGCATGAAGTACGTCACCAAGGACCACCTCCTCGCCGAGGCCGACCTGGTCACCCTGCACGTGCCCCTGATGCCCGAGACCCTGCGTCTCCTCGACGCGCCCGCCCTCAGGACCATGAAGGACGACGCGATCCTGGTGAACTCCAGCCGCGGCGGCCTGATCGACACCGCGGCCCTCGTCGCCGAACTGCGCGAGGGCCGCTTCACGGGCGTCGGCCTCGACGTCTACGAGGCGGAGGCGGGCCTGTTCTACGTCGACCGGTCCCTGGAGGCCGTCGACGACGACACCCTGGCCCGCCTCGTCACCTTCCCGAACGTCCTGGTCACCTCCCACCAGGCGTACTACACCGAGGACGCCGTCGGCCAGATCATCGACGCCACCGTGAAGAACGTCCTCGACTACACGGCCGGCCGCCGCTCGGAGAACGTGCTCGTGCCGCGCACCTGACCCACCAGCTCCCGCACCACCGACGCCCCGTTCAGCGTCAGCACCGACTCCGGATGGAACTGCACCCCGGCGAACCCCGGTCCCCGCAGCGCGTGCACCTCCCCGTTCGCCGCCCGGCTCACCTCCACGCCGTGCGCCGCCAGCTCGGCCGCCGCCTCGTCGTCGCACCGCGCCACGAAACTGTTGTAGAACCCGACGGTCTCCGCCCGCCCGAACAGGTCAACGACCGTCTGCGCCCCCTGGTACGGCACCTCCTTGCGGACGATGTCCAGCCCCAGCTCCGCCGCGATCAGCTCGTGCCCGAGGCAGACGCCGAGGACACCGTGCCGGTGCTCCCGGATCACCCGGGCGGCCAGCTCCCGCAGGAACCGCATCTTCGGGTCGGCGAGATCACCGGGGTCGCCGGGGCCGGGGCCCAGCACGACCGGCCCCTCGTGCGCGAGCACCGCCGCCCGCAGCCCCGGCTCGTCGTAGCGCCGGACGCTCACCTCCAGGCCGCTCGACCGCAGCATGTGCGCGAGCATCGCCGTGAAGGTGTCCTCGCCGTCGACGACCAGCGCATGCCCCTCGTGCCCCTCGTGCCCATCCAGGATGTTGGTCCGCTCCTGCATCCGCAGCCAGAACGGCGCCAGCGACGCCCGCCGCCCGTCCAGCGCGGCCCGCACCCGGGGATCGTCGGCCAGCCGGGGCCCGGTGTGCTCCGCCCGGGGCCGGCCCGGCCGTACGCCCAGCGCCGCCAGCACACCGGCCGCCTTCGCATGGGTCTCCGCCACCTCGCCCGCCGGGTCCGACCCCCGCACCAGCGTGGCGCCCACCGGCACCCGCAGCCGGCCCGCCGTGTCGATGTCGGCGGTCCGGATGAGGATGGGGGAGTCCAGGGTCTGGGCGCCGCCGGAGTCGCGACCGAGAAGGGCGAGCGCGCCCGCGTAGTAGCCGCGTCCCACACCGTCCCGCCCGAGGGGCTCGTACCGCTCGATGACCCGGCACGCGTTCTGCACCGGCGATCCGGTCACCGTGGCGGCGAACATGGTCTCCCTCAGCACCTCCCGCACATCCAGCGAGGACTGCCCGCGCAGCTCGTACTCGGTGTGCGCGAGGTGGGCCATCTCCTTCAGCCGGGGCCCGATCACCACCCCGCCCATGTCACCGACCGTGCACATCATCTTGAGCTCCTCGTCGACGACCATCGACAGCTCCTCGATCTCCTTGCCGTCCGCGAGGAAGCCGAGCAGATGCTCCGGGGTGGGGCCTTCGGCCGGATAGCGGTACGTCCCGCTGATCGGGTTCATCACGACCGTCCCGCCCGACATCCGCACATGCACCTCGGGGCTGGCGCCGACCAGCGTCCTGTCCCCCGTGTGCACGACAAAGGTCCAGTACGCGCCCCGCTCGCCCTCGAGGAGCCGCCGGAAGAGCGCGAGGGCGTCCTTGCGGGAGAACCCGGGGATCTCTCCCTCGTACGTCCGCCGGATGACGAAGTTCGCGCCCTCGCCCCGGCCGATCTCGTCCCGCAGCACCCGGCCGACGATCTCCCCGTACTCCTCGTCGGCGACGTCGAAGCCGCCGCCCTCGACGCGCACCTCGTGCGCGGGGAGCTGCGCCAGCGCCGTCGCGAGCGGGATCTCGTACCGCTCCTCGGGCGTGAGCACGCTGAGCGGGGTGCCGTCGTCGCGGACGTCGAAGCCGCGCTCGCGGATCTGCCGGAAGGGGACGAGCGCGAGGCACTCGTCGGGCAGCTCGGCGAGGCGGTCGTGGGTGGTGACCGGCCCGAGGAGGAGTTCCACCGTGTTCCCGTCGTGGCCGGGGCCGCGGCGGCGGAGCAGGGCGAAGGGGCGGGGATCGTCGAGGAGGTCGAGCAGCTGCATGGGTCCGTCTTCCTTCGTGGATGGGAGGAACGGACCCGGAAAACACCGAAGGCCGCCCCTCGGGCGGCCTTCGCGAAGTCGTGCGTACGCGCAGTCAGTGGGCCGCCGGATGAGCGGTCCACCACCAGTTCTGGGTCGAATGCGCGAACATGCGACGCACCCTACCCCACGCGCACCTGAGCGGGAGTGCGTCTCACCTGTCGAGCCGTGGGCGGACGACGCGACACGACCCCGTAATGTTGAGTGCGTGACCGTGAACGCTAAGACCGGCCCGAGCGCCGGCAACACCTGGCGAGACCTGCCCGCGGCGCAGCAGCCCGAGTACCCCGACACCGAGGCTCTGCGCGCAGTCGTTGCGGAGCTGGAGTCGTATCCGCCGCTCGTCTTCGCGGGCGAGTGCGACCAGCTGCGCGCCCGGATGGCGGCTGTCGCCAAGGGAGAGGCGTTCCTCCTCCAGGGCGGCGACTGCGCCGAGGCCTTCGACGCGGTGTCGGCCGACCACATCCGCAACAAGCTCAAGACCCTGCTCCAGATGGGCGCCGTGCTGACGTACGCCGCGTCCGTGCCCGTGGTGAAGGTGGGCCGGATCGCCGGCCAGTACTCCAAGCCGCGCTCCAAGGGGACCGAGACCCGCGACGGCGTGACCCTGCCGACGTACCGGGGCGACTCGGTCAACGGGTTCGACTTCGACGAGAAGTCCCGGATCCCGGACCCGCAGCGCCTGAAGCGCATGTACCACGCCTCGGCCTCCACGCTGAACCTGGTCCGCGCCTTCACCACCGGCGGCTACGCCGACCTGCGCCAGGTGCACGCCTGGAACCAGGACTTCGTGAAGTCGTCCCCCTCCGGCCAGCGCTACGAGCAGCTGGCGCGCGAGATCGACAACGCGCTGAACTTCATGCGGGCCTGCGGGACCGACCCGGAGGAGTTCAAGACCGTCGAGTTCTTCTCCTCGCACGAGGCGCTGCTGCTCGACTACGAGGCGGCGCTGACCCGCGTGGACTCCCGCACCGGCCAGCTGTACGACGTCTCCGGCCACATGGTGTGGATCGGTGAGCGCACCCGGCAGCTGGACCACGCCCACATCGAGTTCGCCTCGCGGATCCGTAACCCGATCGGCATCAAGCTCGGCCCGACGACCACGGCCGAGGAGGCGCTCCAGTACATCGAGCGCCTCGACCCCGACCGTGAGCCCGGCCGGCTGACCTTCATCGTCCGGATGGGCGCCGACAAGGTCCGCGACAAGCTGCCGGAGCTGGTGGAGAAGGTCACCGCCTCGGGCGCGACCGTCGCCTGGGTCACCGACCCGATGCACGGCAACACCTTCGAGGCGGCCTCGGGCCACAAGACCCGCCGCTTCGACGACGTCCTCGACGAGGTCAAGGGATTCTTCGAGGTCCACAAGGCCCTCGGCACCCACCCCGGCGGCATCCACGTCGAGCTGACCGGTGACGATGTCACCGAGTGCGTGGGCGGCGGCGACGAGATCTTCGTCGACGACCTCCACCAGCGCTACGAGACGGCCTGCGACCCGCGGCTGAACCGCAGCCAGTCCCTCGACCTGGCGTTCCTCGTCGCGGAGATGTACCGGGACCAGTAAGGGGCCCGACAGGGTCGCACCTGTCACCGGACCACGGAGTGGGGCGCGGATCACATACGATCCGCGCCCCACTCCACTTTTACGGTTCCTATGAGCCGGGTAAGGTTAGGTTAGCCTCACCGATCAAGCGGGACGGCAACAGATATCGATCCCGGCGGGAGGTGGACCGCGTGTACGTGTGCAGTTGTTTCGGTGTCACCGAGAAGCAGGTCAAGCAGCACGCGGAGAACGGCGCCTGCACTCCCCGCCAGATAGCCTCCGCCTGCAAGGCCGGCACGGACTGCGGGTCCTGTGTACGCCGGATCCAGGCGATCCTCGGCCGGGGCGCGTGCCCGCGCCGGGAGCTGGCCGACCAGGGCCAGCCCGTTCTCTCGGAACTGGAAGAGGCGGCTTAGCCCCTCTGTTCCCGGCCGCCGTTCTGGGCCGTGGTTCTGGGCCGGCGTTCCCGGCCGTCCGGTCCTAGCTCTCCGGCTGCTCGATGAGCTGGGCGATGTAGAGGGCCTCGCCGAGCTTCTCCACCAGCTCCAGCTGGGTGTCGAGGTAGTCGATGTGGTGCTCCTCGTCCTCGAGGATCGACTCGAAGATGTTCGCGGACGTGATGTCGCCCTTCTCGCGCATCACCTTGATCCCGCGCTTGAGGCGGTCGATCGCCTCCACCTCGATCTGGCGGTCCGCCTCGAACATCTCCTTGACGGTCTGGCCCACGCGCACGTGGAAGAGCCGCTGGTAGTTCGGCAGCCCGTCCAGGAACAGGATCCGGTCGGTGAGCACCTCCGCGTGCTTCATCTCGTCGAACGACTCGTGCCGCGTGTACTTCGCCAGCTTCGTCCAGCCGAAGTTGTCCTGCATCTTGGCGTGGAGGAAGTACTGGTTGATCGCGGTGAGCTCGCCGGTGAGCTGCTCGTTGAGGAATTCGATGACCTCGGGGTCGCCCTGCATCGCAGAGGCTCCTTCCACGTGGGGAATTCGGGAGGTTGCCGCCGCATGATTTCACCGGTGCCGAAGATCGTCCAGTAAGTGCGTACTTAGTAAGTTAGTCCATACTTAGTAGTAGTTGCCCGATTCCGGATATGGCTGGTCATGTGCACCGCTCCGGGTCTGTCAGGATGGAGCCATGGGTCAGCCGGTGGAGCGCACAACGGGAGAAGCAGCAGCGTCAGAGCTTCCGCCGGGACAGCGCCTCCAGCGAGGCTGGCCGGTCACCCACTACGGTCCGGTGCCCAAGTTCCGGCCGGAACGCTGGGAGTTCAGGGTCTTCGGCGCCACCGCCGACGGTGACAAGCGCTGTTGGAATCATGAGGAGTTCACCGCCCTGCCGTACACCACGGTCGTGGCCGATCTGCACTGCGTGACGAAGTTCAGCATGCTCGGCGCGGAGTGGGGCGGGGTTCCGGCCCGTACGGTTCTGGACATCGCCCCGCCCGCCGCCGACGTCACCCATGTGATGGTGTGGGCGGAGTACGGCTTCAGCTCCAATCTGCGCCTCGCGGACTTCGCCTCCGAGCGCACGATTTTCGCCACCCACAAGGACGGCGAACTGCTCACCGCCGAACACGGCTTCCCGGTGCGTCTGGTCGTCCCCCACCTCTACGCCTGGAAAGGGCCCAAGTGGGTCCGCGGCGTCGAGTACATGACCGACGACCGCCGCGGTTTCTGGGAGGAGCGCGGCTACCACAACGTCGGCGACCCCTGGAAGGAACAGCGGTACTCCTACCAGGAAGAGCCCGGGGACGGCCCCGAGCTCTGAGCGTTCCTGGTGTGCGCGCCGGTCAGTGGTGGTACTGGTGCACCACCGCGTGGCCCCTGCCGCGGCCGATCATCCACTTGTTGACCGGCGTGGTGAGGACGAAGGCGACGGCCAGCGAGATCGCCAGCGCGCCCCAGAACAGCGCGTCGCCCAGCCCCGCGTCCATCGCCCCCGGCCACAGCACGATCACGCCGTTGTCGACCAGTTCCATCACGGCGATCGACAGGGTGTCCGCGGCCAGCGCCACCCGCACCGCCGCCCGCAGGCCGACGCCCGCCTTCAGGACGCCGCGCAGGGTGAGCGCGTAACCGAAGAAGAAGGCGAGGGCGACGGCCAGGACCAGTGTGGCCGTGTTGCCCCAGCCCAGGGCGGTGCCGACGACCATGCCGAGCACCTCGCCGATGGCGCAGCCGGTGAGGCAGTGGAGGGTCGCCCGTACGGCCGTGGCCCAGCCGTTCGCCGACGCCGTTCCCGGGTCGTGGTGCTGGTGCTGGTGGTGAGCGTGTGTGTCGTGCGCCTCGTGCTGCATGCGTGCCCCCAATGCCAGGTGACGGTTCCTGCGCTCAGCAGGAACCGTATACCCCCCAGGGGTATTCCCGTGCGGGTTACGCGTCGCGGAGTTTCTTCAGCCGCTCCACGTCCGCCGCATGGCCCTCCTTGCCGCCGGGCGTCTCGATGATCAGCGGTACGCCCGCGGTCGCCGGGTGCGTCATCAGCGCACGGAACGGGTCCTCGCCGATGTGACCGGCGCCGATGTTCTCGTGCCGGTCCTTGTGGGCGCCCACCACGTCCTTGGAGTCGTTGGCGTGGATCAGCTTCAGCCGGCCCTCGCCGACCGTGTCCACCAGCAGGTCGAGGGTCTCGTGCATGCCCGACGGGCCGGTCAGGTCGTGCCCGGCCGCGAAGATGTGACAGGTGTCGAGACAGACGCCGAGCTTCGGATGGGCGTCCAGCGCCTCGAAGTACGGCCCGAAGTCCCAGGTGCGGGAGCAGAGCGAGGAGCCCTGGCCGGCGGTCGACTCCAGGAGCAGGAACGGATCGTCGTCATGGGTCAGCTCGTCCAGCAGCGGCAGCAGATACTCCCGGACCTGCTTCAGCGCCACCGACCGCTCCCGCCCGCCCGTCGCGCTCCCCGTGTGCACGACCACGCCCAGCGCGCCGATCTCCCGCCCCCGGCGCAGCGAGTGCCGCAGCGACTCCACCGACCGCTCCACCGTGGCCTCGGTGTGCGACCCGAAGTTGATCAGATAGGGCGCGTGCACGTACGCCGGGATCGTCCGCTCCGCGCAGGCCGCCCGGAACGCCTCGTCCTGCGCCGGGTTGCCCACCGGGGTGGC
The DNA here is from genome assembly GCF_014648915.1 of Streptomyces phaeofaciens. Taxonomy (GTDB): domain Bacteria; phylum Actinomycetota; class Actinomycetes; order Streptomycetales; family Streptomycetaceae; genus Streptomyces; species Streptomyces phaeofaciens. The sequence continues at coordinate 41,150 of NZ_BMSA01000032.1, forward strand.
CCAGCCGCGCGGGTTGGCGACGAAGACCTGGACCGTCTCGGCCTTCAGATCCTGGGCGTACGTCAGCCCGACGGAGTGCAGACCACCGGCCACCGGGACATGGCCGCCGACGGGATTGCGGGAGGGGAAGGGGCGCTCGGGACTCACCCGCTCAGGGTGTCATGCCCCGGCGCCCGCCCCGTCACCGGATGGTGATCGTGATCGTCGACCCCTTGGGCACCGACTCGCCGGCCGCCGCGGACTGGCTCTTGACGGTGTCGCCGAACAGGCCGAGCAGCCCGCGGTCCTCGTCCACCGAGAAGCCGGCCGCCTCCAGCTCCGCAGTCGCGTCGTCCACGCTGTCCCCGACCACGTCCGGGACCTCGACCAGCTCCGGGCCCTTGGACAGCGTCAGCGTCACCGTGTCGCCCTCGCCGAGCTGTGCGCCCTCCTGCGGCGACTGGGCCGCGACCTGCCCCTTGTCGAACTCGGAGTTGATCTCCTTGGACGCGACCTCGACCTGGAAGCCGGCCTCCTCCAGCTCCGCCCGCGCGTCGTCCAGGTCGTCGCCGGTGACGTCCGGGACGTCCAGCGCGGGGCCCTTGCTGACCACGAGGGCGACCGCCGAGCCCGCGCGCCGCTCGGTGCCCGCCTCGGGCCCGGAGCTGATCACGAAGCCCTTGAGGACGTCGTCGCTGAACTCCTTGGTGACCAGCCCGGGCTGTAGGCCGTCCGCCTTCAGCCGCTCCTTGGCCTTGTCCAGCCGGGTGCCCTTCAGGTCGGGCACCTTCACCGTCTGAGGGCCGTCCGAGACGACCAGGGTCACCGAGTCGTTCTTGCGGATCCGGGCACCGGGCTCGGGGTCCGTCTCGATGACCGTGCCGCGCTTCACGGTGTCGCTGTACCGGTGCTCGACCGAGCCGACCTCCAGCCCGGCCGCCTCCAGCCGCTGCTCCGCCCGCTGCTGGGTCTGGGTGAGCACCGCCGGGACCTTGGTGAACTGGCCGGAATTGATGTACCAGACGCCGGCGCCCACACCGAACACCAGCAGGAGGGCGGCGACCAGCGCGACCACCCCGCGCCCGGGGCGGAACGGACCGCGCCGGGGCGGCGGGGGCGGAGGGCTCCGGAAGCGGGAGGTGCGGTTCATCGCGCCCTCGCCGCCGTCGGGCTCGTCCTCGTTCACCGGCAGGGGCCGCGGCACGGTCAGCGAGCGCGGGATGACGCTCGTACGGTCCTCGGTGGCGTCGTGCTCCGCGGAGCGGGCCTGCGGCGGCAGCGCGTCCAGCTGCTCCTCGGTGAGCGCGGCGCGGGCCTCCCGCACCTGCCCGAGCAGCGCCACCGCGTCGTGCGGGCGGACGGCCGGCGTGCGGGCGGTGGCCGAGGCCACGACCTGGTCCAGCTCGTACGCCAGACCGGGCACGATCGACGACGGCGCCGGCACGTCCTCGTGGAGATGCTTGTAGAGCACGATCGCGGGGGAGTCGCCGTCGTGCGGCTTCTCTCCGGTGAGCATCTCGTAGAACACGACACCGCACGCGTACACGTCGACCCGGGCGTCGGCCGTGCCGGGCGTCTCGATCTGCTCGGGCGCGAGATACGCGACGGTCCCGAGGACGGCCCCGGTCGTGCTGGTCACCGTGTCCACGGACCGGACCAGCCCGAAGTCGGCGACCTTGACCCGGCCGTCGTCCCCTATCAGCACGTTCTCCGGCTTCATGTCCCGGTGCACGAACCCGGCCCGGTGCGCGGCGCCGAGCGCGGCCAGCACGGGCTCCAGGATGTCGAGCGCGGCCCGCGGCTGGAGCGCCCCGCGATCGCGCAGGACGTCACGCAGCGTGCAGCCGGCGATGTACTCCATGGCCAGGTACACGTACGACCTGTCGGTGCCCTGGTCGAAGACCTGCACGACGTTGGGGTGCGCGAGGCGGGCGACGGACTTGGCCTCGCGGATGAACCGCTCGACGAAGGTGCCGTCGGCGGCGAGGCCCGGATGCATCACCTTGAGCGCGAGCACACGGTCGAGGCGGGTGTCCACGGCCCGATAGACCGTGGCCATCCCGCCGACCGCGATCCGCGCGTCGACGCGATACCGACCGTCGAGCACCTGCCCGACCAGAGGGTCATGAAGGGTCGTGTCCACGCAGCGAGTCTACGAGCCACCACCGACACACCCCCCGCTCCCACCCCATCGGAGCAGGACTGAAGCCGAGCTGTGACGCGGGCACGGCACAGTCCGGCGCGGGACCGGGGGAGGGGCGGGGCCGGGCCGGGGTCAGAAGGCCGGGCGTTCCGGGTCCAGGGCGGCCAGGCCCTCCTCGGGGGACGACGCCCGCGCGAACCAGCGGCGGGGGATCCGGCCCGCCAGACGGGCCAGCCGCCCCGCCTCGACCCCGGCCCGCATGGCCAGCGCCATCCGCACGGGATCCTGGGCCCGGGTCACCGCCGAGGCCAGCATCACCCCCGCACACCCCAGCTCCATCGCCAGCGCCACGTCCGACGCCGTACCGGCCCCCGCGTCCAGGATCACCGGCACGCGCGCGTGCTCGACGATCAGCTCGAAGTTGTGCGGGTTGCGGATCCCCAGCCCGGACCCGATCGGGGAGCCCAGCGGCATCACCGCCGCACAGCCCACGTCCTCCAGCTTCCGGGCCAGCACCGGGTCGTCGTTCGTGTACGGCAGCACCGTGAACCCGTCGTCCACCAGCGTCTCCGCCGCCTCCAGCAGCTCCACCGGATCCGGCAGCAGGGTCCGCTCGTCGGCGATGACCTCCAGCTTCACCAGGGAGGTCCCGAGCGCCTCCCGCGCCAGCCGCGCCGTCAGCACCGCCTCCCCGGCCGTGAAGCATCCCGCCGTGTTCGGCAGCACCCGGACGCCGAGCCGTTCGAGGACCGACAGCACCGAACCGTGCACCTCGGGGTTCACGCGCCGCATCGCGACCGTCGTCAGCTCGGTCCCGGACGCGACCAGCGCCCGCTCCAGCACGTCCAGGCTCGGCGCGCCCCCGGTGCCCATGATCAGCCGGGAGGAGAACGTCGTGCCCCCGAGCAGGAAGGGATCGTCCGCCATGGCTCAGCCCCCCTGGACCGCGGTGAGGACTTCCACCCGGTCGCCGTCGGAAAGCGCCGTGGCGGACCACCGCGCGCGCGGGACGACGGTCTCGTTGAGCGCGGCGGCCACCCCGGAGGGGGCCGGCGTCAGGGACCGTACGACGCTGTCGAGCGCCGTGCCGGAAGCGACCTCGCGCCGCTCCCCGTTGACCGAGATGGTGACCGAGCCGGTGACCGGGACGCTCATGCGGGCTGCTCCAGGAGTGCGGCGGCGCGAAAGCGCCGGGGCGTGAAGGGACGGGCCTCGGCGGGGAGTTCGCCGGTGGTGAGGGCGTGCGCCAGCGCGTCGCCGGTCACCGGTGTCAGCAGGACACCGTTGCGGTAGTGGCCGGTCGCCAGGAGCAGACCGTCCAGCTCCGTCGGCCCGAGCAGCGGCGCGTTGTCCGGGGAGCCGGGACGCAGTCCCGCGCGGGTCTCCGTCAGCGGCAGTTCGGTGATCCCGGGGACCAGTTCGTGCGCGTCGCGCAGCAGTTCGTACACGCCGCCCGCAGTTACCGTCGTGTCCCAGCCCAGCTCCTCACTGGTCGCGCCGACGACCAGCTCGCCGTTCTCGCGCGGCACCAGGTAGACCTGGCTGCCCCGCACCACGGCCCGCACGGTGCGGTGCAGGAACGGCGCGTACCGCGGCGGCACGGTCAGTCGCAGCACCTGCCCCTTCACCGGCCGCACGGGCGGCAGGACATGCTCCGGGACGCCCGCGAGCCGCCCGCTCAGGCTGCCGCCCGCCAGCACCACCTGCCCGGCCGCCAGCGCCGTGCCGTCGCCCGTGACCACGCCCGAGGCCCGCCCGCCGGTGACGGACAGCCGCTCGGCCCACGCGCGGTGGAAGACCACCCCCGCCCGCTCGCAGGCGGCGACCAGCGCCGCGGAGAGCCGCCGCGGATCGATCTGGTGGTCGCCGTCCACCCGGAGCCCGCCGCGCACGCACGGCGCGAGCATCGGCTCGAGCCGTCGGCACTCCCGCCCCGACAGCCAGTGCGACTCCAGCCCCGACCGCGCCTGGAGCGCGTGCAGTTCGCGCAGGTGCGCCCGGTCGTCGGTGTCCAGCGCGACCGCGAGCGTGCCGCACCGGCGGTAGCCGAGGTCGTGGCCGGTCAGCTCGGTCAGCTCCGCCACGAAGTCCGGGTAGCGGCGTGCCGAGGCCAGGTTGAGGCCGAGCAGCGTCTGCTCGCCGTGGTGCAGTTCCGTGACGGCGGCCAGCATCCCGGCCGCCACCTGGGCGGCCCCGCCGCCCGGTTCGGGGTCCACGACCGCCGTGACGCAGCCGCGCTGCGCGGCCCGCCAGGCCGTGACGAGACCGATGATCCCGCCCCCCACGACGAGGACGTCTGCTGTTGGTGTACGCGACATGGGCGTCCAGCCCCTCCCTTCGCCGGCATGACCCGGATCAGGTTCGTACGGTCGGAGGCCGGCCAGCCTCCCTCTCAGCCCGGTCCGTCCGGGCTCCCGCGAGTGCTCTACGTTGGCCACCCTAGCCGGACGCCGTATGTCTCAGTAAGGGAGCCTCCGCCCGTGCCCAGCTCGCTCGACGGTCTCGTCCTCGCCCCGGTCGCCGACCAGGCCCCCGGCCAGGTCGGCACCCGCACCCGCTTCACGTACCACGAGCGGGAGGGGGTGGTCTGGGCCGACTACGCGGGCGGCGACGTCGTACGCGGGCATCTGGTGGGTACCCGGGAGGGGAACCGGCTGGACTTCCGGTACGTGCAGCTCAAGCGGGACGGGTCCACGTCCTCGGGGCACTGCGTGTCGACGGTCGTGGAGCTGCCGGACGGGCGGCTGCGACTGGAGGAGACGTGGGCATGGGAGTCCCAGGCGGGCACCGGCACGAGCGTGGTGGAGCAGGTCACCGAGCACGACGGCTGACTGACGATCCGTCAGTTGTCTATGGTGATCAGGTGAGCGAGCAGAAGCGGGACGAGGACAGGGCGGCGGGGCGGCGTGTGGTCGTGGCCGGCGCGGGCATGGCCGGGGTGCAGACCGCGGTCGCCCTGCGCGAGCGGGGATTCGACGGCACGGTGACCCTGATCGGCGCCGAACCCCACCAGCCCTACGACCGGCCCCCGCTCTCCAAGGCCGTGCTGCTCGGCAAGGCCGAGGGCTCCGCCTTCGACGTCGACTTCGAGGGCCTCGGCATCGAGCTGGTCCTCGGCCGCGAGGTCGTCGGCCTGCGCCCCGCCGACCACGAACTGGACACCGAGTCCGGCCCCGTCCCCTACGACGTCCTCGTCGTCGCCACCGGCGCCGAACCGATCCGGCTGCCCGGCGCCGAGGGCGTGCCCGGGGTCCATCTGCTGCGCACCCTGGACGACGCGGAGCGGCTGCGGCCGGTCCTCGCCCGGCAGCACGACGTCGTGGTCGTCGGCGCCGGCTGGATCGGCGCGGAGTTCGCCACCGCCGCGCGCGAGGCCGGCTGCGCGGTCACCGTCGTCGAGGCCGCCGACCGGCCGCTCGCCGGCGCCCTGCCCGCCGAGGTCGCCGCCCCCATGACCGCCTGGTACGCCGACAGCGGCGCCGTGCTGCGCACCCACGCGCGCGTGGCCCGGGTCGAGCCCGGATCGGTCGTCCTGGACGACGGCTCGCGGCTGCCCGCGGGCGCCGTGGTGGTCGGCATCGGGGCCCGCCCCGCCACCGGCTGGCTGGCCGGCTCCGGCGTCGAGCTCGGCGCGCACGGAGAGGTGGTCGCCGACGCCTCCCTGCGCACCTCGGTGCCGGACGTGTACGCGGTCGGCGACTGCGCCTCCTTCCCCTCGGGGCGGTACGGCGAGCGCCTTCTCGTCCATCACTGGGACAACGCCCTCCAGGGCCCGCGCACGGTCGCCGCGAACATCCTGGGTGCCACCACCGGCACGCCCCCGGCGGTCTACGACCCGGTTCCGTACTTCTGGTCCGAGCAGTTCGGCCGCTTCGTCCAGTACGCCGGCCACCACGCCGCCGCCGACACCGTCCTGTGGCGGGGCGACCCGGCGGGTCCGGCCTGGACGGTCTGCTGGCTGCGCGGCGACCGCCTGGTCGCCCTGCTGGCCGTCGGCCGCCCGCGCGACCTCGCCCAGGGCAGGCGTCTGATCGAGTCGGCCACCCGGATGGACCCCCGGCTCCTCACGGACCCGGCCAGACCGCTGAAGGCGGCGACGGTCTAGGGGGTGTCCCGGCCGTGTCCGGGGAACGGGCCAGCGGAGCGGCCCGCGGGGGGTGGCCCGGCTTCCGGCTGTCGGTGGCAGATGGCAGGCTTGTCCTGTGACCGAGATTGACGCAAAGACCGATGCTCTCGTCCCCGCCTGGCTCACCCTGCCGGACATCGCGGAGATGCTCGACGTGGACGTGACCCGCGTCCGGCAGCTGGTCAAGGAGGGCCAGATCATCGCCGTACGCCGTGGTGAGAACCGCGCGCTGCACGTTCCCGCCGCCTTCATCGACGAGGACAAGGTGGTCAAGGGCCTCACCGGGACCCTGACCCTCCTGCGGGACGACGGCTTCACGGACGAAGAGATGCTGGAGTGGCTCTTCACCCCCGACCCGAGCCTGCCCGGTACGCCCGCGCAGGCCCTGAGCGAGAATCGCGGCACGGAGGTGAAGCGCCGGGCCCAGGCGCTCGCCGTCTGACCCGCAGATTCGACCAGTGATCCGGCGTGCGGGGGCTCGTTCCCGCACGCCACCGCCCCGGGGGGACACCCGCATGCCCGACACCGCCCGCGCCCGCCTCGCCGACGCCCGGCTCTACCTCTGCACGGACGCCCGCACCCGCCAGGGCGACCTGCCGGAATTCCTGGACGCGGTCCTCGCGGCCGGTGTCGACATCGTGCAGCTGCGGGACAAGGGCATGGAGGCGGCCGAGGAGCTGGAGCACCTGAAGGTGTTCGCCGACGCCTGCGCCCGGCACGGCCGGCTGCTCGCGGTCAACGACCGCGCGGACGTCGCCCATGCCGCCGGCGCCGGCGTGCTCCACCTCGGCCAGGGCGACCTGCCGGTCCCCGCGGCCCGCGCCGTCCTCGGCGACGATGTCCTGATAGGGCGCTCCACGCACGCCGAGGCGGAGGTGGAGGCCGCCGCCGTCCAGGAGGGCGTGGACTACTTCTGCACCGGCCCCTGCTGGCCCACCCCCACCAAGCCCGGCCGGCACGCCCCGGGCCTCGGCCTGGTCCGCCACACGGCCTCCCTCGGCACCGACCGCCCCTGGTTCGCCATCGGCGGCATCGACCTCGGCAACCTCGACGAGGTGCTGGAGGCCGGCGCCCGCCGGGTGGTGGTCGTCCGGGCGATCACGGAGGCGGACGACCCCGGAGCGGCCACCGCCGAGTTCGCCGGGCGGCTGCGGAAGGCGTAGGCGTCGTCGCCGGCCGGGGGCCGGTTTCGGCCGGAGGGTGTCCGAAGGGTGGACAACAGGCCGACAATTCGGGCAAATATCCGAGATCTGGTTGGGTCACCCGCCGACCCCTGACTAACCTGCGGGTATGGCCCTCGGAACCGCATCGACCAGGACCGACCGCGCACGCACCGTGCGCGACATCCTGGCCACCGGCAAGACGACGTACTCGTTCGAGTTCTACGCGCCGAAGACGCCCAAGGGCGAGCGGAGTCTGTGGAACGCGCTCCGCAGGGTCGAGGCGGTCGCCCCCGACTTCGTCTCGGTCACCTACGGTGCCGGCGGCACTACCCGGGCGACCACGGTCAAGGAGACGCAGCAGATCGTCGTCGACACCACCCTGACCCCGGTGGCCCATCTCACCGCCGTCGACCACTCCATCGCCGAGCTGCGCAACATCATCGGCCAGTACGCCGACGCCGGGATCCGCAACATGCTCGCGGTGCGCGGCGACCCGCCGGGCGACCCGATGGGCGCCTGGGTCCCGCACCCGCGGGGCCTCACCTACGCCGCCGAGCTGGTCCGGCTCATCAAGGAGTCGGGCGACTTCTGCGTGGGCGTCGCGGCATTCCCCGAGATGCACCCGCGCTCCAGCGAGTGGGACACGGACGTCGCGCACTTCGTCGACAAGTGCCGGGCCGGCGCCGACTACGCGATCACCCAGATGTTCTTCCAGCCCGAGTCGTACCTGCGGCTGCGCGACCGGGTGGCGGCGGCCGGCTGTGACACCCCGGTCATCCCCGAGATCCTGCCGGTGACGAGTGTGAAGATGCTGGAGAGGCTGCCGAAGCTCAGCAACGCGCACTTCCCCGCGGAGTTGAAAGAGCGGATCCTCACAGCCAAAGAGGATCCGGCCACTGTACGCTCGTTGGGAATCGAGTTCGCCACGGAGTTCTGCGCTCGGCTGCTGGCCGAGGGAGTGCCCGGACTGCACTTCATCACGCTCAACAACTCCACGGCGACGCTGGAAATCTACGAGAACCTGGGCCTGCACCACCCACCTCAGGCCTAGACCGGTCGCACCGACATGAGACACACTGCGTAGCGGCCACTGTGAGAGGGGCGTACATGGGCTGGACGGTCCTCTACATCGCGTTCGGCATCGTCGCGTTGTGGCTGCTGGGCGAGGTCCTGCTTCAGTACAAGGCACGGCTGCGCTGGCGGCTGCTGGCGTTCGGCGGCTTCCTGGGCGTCGTCCTCGGTGTCCTGATCCCGTCGGTCGTCGTCATCGGACTGGGCGCGGCCGCCTTCGCGGTCGGCCAGACCTACGTCACGCTGTCGTTCCGCCGCGGCTTCGCCGAGGGCTGGGCCGTACGCCGCGGGGGCGACGAGAACGACGACGAGACCGCCGGGCCCCTGCCCAAGCGCCGCCGCGGCAAGGCCGAGCGCCAGGACTCCGAGGCCGACGACCTGGAGCAGGGCGAGGCCGGCTACGCCGACGGCGGGGAGCCGCCGTACAACGGCGACGGCATGGGATTCGGCCGGGACAAGAGCGCCTACCCCGACGACGACTACGACCGCGACGACGTGTTCACGCCCGCCGGCCGCGGCACCCAGGCCTCCGAGGCCGAGTCCACCGCCGTCTACGAGCCGACGCCCATGCCCGACGACACCGGCTCCTACGGCATATACAGCGACACCGCCTACGCCGGTGCCACCGGCCAGCCCCAGGACCAGTACGCGACGGCCGCCCAGGGCAGCGCCGACCAGACCTACGGCTACGACGGCTACACCGGGTACAACCAGCAGCAGTACGGCTACGACGCCACCGGCGAACAGCAGTACGCGGCCTACTCCGACCCGTACATCGGCACCCAGACCTACGGCGGGGGCTCCTACGACGCCGGCTACGGCCAGCAGCAGTACGGGCAGCAGGGCTACGGCCAGGACCAGTACGCGACCGGCGGCTACGGCGAGACCCCGGCCGGCGGTGTCTGGGTCCCGCAGCAGCGCAGCACCGACGACCAGTTCGGCGGCGAACTCCCGCCCGAGCAGTCCTACCCGTACCAGGGCGAAGGACAGCAGGGGCAGCAGGGGCAGCAAGGACAGGGCAACGGGTACGACGAGCAGCAGTACCGCTTCTGACCCGCTCCACAGCACTCCGCCGGCCGCGGTGACGACCGGCGGTCCGGCGGTTCTCCGGCGCCGGTGCCGGCGTCCGTCACCGGCTCACTGAGAGCCCCGGAACTCCGGCCCCTCCACGATCAGTCCGGCCACCAGCGCGCCCGACATGCCCGCGTGCGGCAGCCCGCCCCCGGGGTGCGACCAGCCGCCGACGGTGAACAGTCCGTCCAGCCCCGTGACGCTCGCCGGGTGCAGCAGCCGGCCCCCGGCCGCGGCCAGCGCCGGTGCCGGCACCGCCCCGCCCGTAACGCCCGTCTCCGCCGCGATGTCGGCGGGGGTGCGCACCTCACGCCACAGGACGCGGTCGCGGAGACCGGGCACTGCACGCTCGGCGACGGCGACCAGTGCGTCCGCGTGCGCGTCGGACGTCCGCGCCCCGGCCGGGACCACGGCGGTGAGCGTCACCGTCTCGTGCCCGGCGTCCGGCACCAGCGCGGGGTCGCCGGGCCGCAGCACCGTGACCGTCGGCCGCGCGGGCACCCCGGGAGCCGTACCGAACAGGCTCTCCAGTTCGCCGTCACGGTCCTCGCTGTGCACCACCGTCCGGTGCGCGGTGCCCTCCGGCCGGCCGCCGCGCAGCGCGAGCAGCACCGTCAGCCGGCTGGGCATACCCCGCTGGGGCGGGACCTCGCCCTCGCCCCGCGCGGGAAGCCCGTCGGCGCTCCCGGGGGCGATCACGATGTCGGCCTCCACGACCTCGCCTCCCCCGGAGCCCGAAGCCCGGGAGGTGCCCCCGGCCAGTTCCACACCCGCCACCCGGCCGTCCTTCTCCAGGATCCGGGTGACGTCCGCGCCGAAGACGAACTCGACCCGGCGCGCCAGGCACCGCTCGTACAGGGCACGGGCCAGCTCCCGCAGCCCGCCGCGCACGTACCACATGCCGAAGGCGTGCTCCATGTACGGCAGCACCGCCGCGCTCGCCGGGGCGACCCGCGGATCGAGGCCGTACGCGAGCGCGTGCCCCTCCAGCAGGGCGGCGAGCCGGGGGTCGCGCAGCTCCCAGGCGCCGACCTCGGCGAGCGTGCCGGCCCTGCGGGTGCGCAGCAGACGTTTGTGGGGCACCGCCGGGTAGGGCTCACGGCCTGCCAGCACCGGCCAGTCGGGCCACAGGGGCTCCTCCAGGAGCGGCCTGCGGGTGCGGTCCCAGGTCTCGCGGGCCCGGACCAGGAAGTCGCCCCAGCGCTGCCCGGCGCCCGCCCCCAGCGTGTCGTCCAGCGCCGCGACCACGCCCGCGCGCGAGGCGTTCGGCAGGGACACCGCGGTGCCGTCCGCGAACACGTGCCGGGCGGACGGGTCGACCTGGACCAGTTCGACGCAGGACTCCAGCGGCTCCTTGCCGGTCTTCACGAACAGATCGCGGTAGACCGCGGGGAGCGGGAGCAGCCCCGGGCCGGTGTCGAAGGCGAAGCCGTCCCGTTCGAAACGGCGCAGCGCGCCGCCGTACGTCTCCGTACGCTCGTACACCGCCACCCGGTGGCCCGCGACGGCCAGCCGGGCGGCGGCCGCCAGCGCGCCCGTCCCGGCGCCGATCACCGCAATCCGTGCCATGCCCGCGACTTTATCGGCCGCCACCGACAGTCCGGCCCCCGGCCGGTACGACGGGACCGGACGCCCTGTGCGGGCGGGACGTCAGCCCGGTGGGGCGTCCGGATGCCGGGTCAGCCGACGTTCCTCCCGGCGCTGGGCCCTGCGGCGCAGGAAGCGGCGGATCCGGGAGACCAGGAAGTACAGGACCACGAGCCCGGCCAGCAGCAGCACGCCCGCGATGACGGCCGCGGCCCCCGGGTGGAACATCGCGAACGTCACGATCCCGGCGACCCCGAGATCCTCGGCCAGGCTCACGACCACGTTGCTGAGGGGCTCCGGCGAGGTGTTGACCGCCATCCGTGTGCCCGCCTTGACGGTGTGGCTGGCCAGCGCGGTCGAACCGCCGAGCAGGCCCGCCGCCACGTCGGAGAGCGAGCCGCTCTGCCCGGCGAGCAGGGCCCCGACCCAGGCACCGGCGGCCGGCCGGATCAGGGTGTGCACGGAGTCCCAGGCCGAGTCGACGTACGGGATCTTGTCGGCGACGGCCTCGCACAGGAACAGCACGGCCGCCACGATCAGCACCTCGGGGCGCTGAAGGGTCTGCGGGACGTCGTCGCTCAGACCGGCCGCGCCGAACAGGCCGAGCAGCAGCACCACCGCGTAGGCGTTGACGCCACTGGCCCAGCCGCTCGTGAAGACCAGGGGGAGTACGGACACGGACGCGATCGTAACCAGTCGGACGGACGGCGTCCTGGGGTTGAGCCCTCAGGTCTGAGTACACGTACCTAGGGTGCGAGTTGAGTACGCGCGCGGATGGGGGGCGACCTGCGCGAACGGAAGAGTGGAGGCACGGAGAAGGGGCGCGGCTCCGGCACCGGCGACACGGGGCGCCGGAACGGAGCGGCCCTCGATCCGCTCCTTCCGCCGACACGCTCGGCGGGAGCGAGGCACGGGGGGAACCCCGGGGGAGCGACCGAGCGGGGGACGACGGGGGAGCAGGGGAGGGGAACGGGGGGAACGGGGGGAACGGGGAAGCGCCGGTTCGTGGTGGCCCGCGGGGGACGCGGCCACGGCGAACCGGCGCTCTCCTGTGTTCCGGCGCCTGTGGGAGCCGCCCTACCGGTGGCCGCTCACCCGGCCCTGGAGCAGCCGGGACAGCGCCGCGTGGACGTCGTCCAGCGAGCGCTCCGGCTGGAAGGCCTGCCAGTCCAGGGCCGCCACCAGCACCATCCCGACCAGCGCGGCCGCGGTCAGCTGGACGTCGATCTCGTCGCTGAACTCGCCGTTCGCCACGCCGTCGCGCAGGACGCCCTCGACGACCGCCACCGCCTCCTGGCGCACCACCATGAGGGTGGACTGCCAGGCCCGGTTGGTGCGCCACAGCTCGGCCACGTACAGCTGGGTGAAGGACGGGTAGCGCTCGATGAAGACGAGACCCGCGCGGATCATCGCGTCCAGGGCGTCGACCTTGCCGCGGCCCTCCCGGTCCGCGCGTTCGGCGGCGTCCCGCAGGGAGGCGGTGAGGAGACCCACGCCGTGCCGCAGCAACTCCTCGAAGAGGACCGACTTGCTCGCGAAGTTGTAGTAGACCGTGCCCTTCGCGACGCCGGCCCGTTCGGCGATCTCGTCCACCGTGGTGGCGGAGAACCCCTGCTCGGCGATGAGTGTGACGGCCGCCTCGTAGAGCTTCTGCCGAGTGGCCTCGCGACGGGTGCGGCCGCCCGAGGTGGTGCTGCTTTCCATGGTCCCGATTGTCACAGGAACCCGGGCCCGCGGATGCCGGATCTTCACAGGCTCAGCTCCGGGTGCAGCCGGTCCAGGGTCCACACCTGGCGGCGGCGGGCCGACAGGGCGGTCAGCGCGAGGGCGCCGGCCGTGAACGCGACGAGCACCGCGCACGCGTACCCCACCGGTTCCAGCCCGCCGCCCGTGATCAGCCTGCGGAGCGCCTCGACGACGTAACTCATCGGCAGGTAGGGGTGGATGGCGTTGAAGAAGCCGGGGCTGGTCTGCACGGGGTAGGTGCCGCCCGCGGAGGTCAGCTGGAGCATCAGCAGGGCGAGGACGAGGATCCGGCCGGCCGCGCCGAAGCGTGCGTTGAGCCACTGCACGAGGGCCGCGAAACACGCCGTCACCAGGAACAGGAAGCCCACCGTCCCGGCCGCCCGCGCCATCTCCAGGCCGATCGCCCAGTGCAGCACCGCCATCAGGGCCGTGGTCTGGAGCACCCCGATCGCCACCACCGGCAGCCAGCCCGCCAGCGCGATCCGCCAGGCCGAGGCGCCCGCGGCGAGCGCGCGCCGGTTCATCGGCGCGATCAGCATGTACGCCACCATGGCGCCCACCCACAGCGACAGCGGGATGAAGTACGGGGCGAAACCGGTGCCGTAGTTGGGCGCCTTGTGCAGGTCCCTGGAGACCAGCTGGACGGGGTCGGCCATGACGGCGGTGCGCGCGTCGCGCGCGTCCTCGTCGTAGTCGGGGATCTGGGCGGCGCCGTCGTGCAGACCGCCGGCGAGCTTCCCGGAGCCGTCGACCAGCTTGAACATGCCCCCGTTGAGGTCCTCGGCGCCGGTCTTGAGCCTGCCGACGCCCTCGTTCAGGTCACCGGCCCCGGTGTCGGCGGTGCCGAGCCCGGTGTGCAGCTTCTTCGCGCCCTTGGCGACCTTCGCGGCGCCCGTGTTGAGGGCGTTGACCTTCTCCACGGCGTCGTCGAGGTCCTCGGAGAGGTACGGGGCGTGGTCGGCGAGGGCCTGGGCCTGCTCCTGGAGGGTGCCGAGATTGGTGCGGAGCGTCTTGAGGTCACCGTCCTGGTCGGTGATCAGCGTGTTCACGTCGTCGGCGACGGTCGCCACGTCGGCGGCGGAGTCCCGGGCCTTCTTCAGGTCCGTGCAGGCGGGGTCGGCCAGGATCTGGTCCTCGCAGCGCGCGAGGTAGACGGCCGCGAGGGTGTCCGCGGCGGTGTGGGCGCCCTCGGCGGCGGTCGGAGCCGTCTTGACGAGGGTCTCCAGATGGCTGTCGACCACCTCGGCGGAGTCGGCGACCAGCTGGGCCGTGTCCCCGATGGTCTTCTCGTTGTCCTCCAGGAAGGGCCCCAGGTTGCCGGCGAACCCGTTGACCTTGTCGGCCAGCGCCTGGGTGCCGTCCGCGACCTGCTGCGAGCCGTCCTGGAGGTCACCGGCCCCGGAGTCGAGCTTCTTCAGCCCCTTGGACAGCTTCCCGCTGCCCTTCTTGGCGTCCTTCAGCCCGTCGGCGAGGTCCTTGGAGCCCTTCTCGGCCTTCCCGATGCCGCCCGTGAGGTCGTCGGCGCCGTCCGCGGCCTCCGCGGTCGCGCCGTGGATGTCGGAGAACGAGATGAACATCTTGTCGAGGAAGGACCGCGACGCCTTGGTGGAGGCGGCCGTGCGCACCTCGCTGAAGACCGTCCGGGAGATCTGTCCGACGATGTAGTTGTTCGCGTCGTTCGTGCGCACCTGGAGGGCGCCGGTCTCGGGGGAGTCGCCCGCACTGGAGGCGATACGCCTGCTGAAGTCGGCCGGCATGGTCAGCGACAGGTAGTACGTGCCGTCCTCCACACCCGCGCGTGCCTGTGCGGCGCTCACCTCGTGCCAGTCGAAGACCTCGCTGTCGCGCAGCCCTTCGGTGATGTCGTCACCGGCGCTGAGCTTCTTCCCGTCGGCGGTCGCCCCCCGGTCGTCGTTCACCAGGGCCACGGGGATGCGGTCGAGCCGGCCGTACGGGTCCCAGAACGACCACAGGTACAGCGCGCCGTACAGCAGGGGCAGCAGCAGGAGCGCGACGAGCGCGGCCCGCGGCAGCTTCCCCCTGCCGAAGCGGCGCAGCTCAAGCGCGGCCAGTTTCGGCGAGCGCATCGGCCTTCTCCTCTTCGTGCGCGTCGGGGTCTTCGTCGACGGAGGGCTTTCGGCCGTCGACGTGGTCGGGGTGCTTGCCGGCCTCGGTGGTCTCGGTGGCCTCGGCGGGCTCGGTGGCTTCGGGGTGCTCGCCGTCCTCGGGCTCGGGTTCGGCCTCGGGTTCGTCGGCCTTCGGCCCCGGCCGGTCGCCCGGCCGGGTGGACAGCCCGAGGGCCCCTTCGGGGGCCTCGGCGCAGACCGCCAGGACGGTGGTGCCGGACCCGGCGATCGACGCCAGGAGGTCCCAGACCTCGGCGCGTTCGGCCGCGGACAGCTTCAGATCGGTGTCGTCGACCCCGAGCAGCCGCGGCCGCCCGATGAGCGCCAGGGCCACCGACAGCCGCAGCGCCTCGATCCGCTCCAGATCGCGCACGGCGGTCCGGGTGCCCTTGGGCAGGGTCTCGCGGTCGAGTCCGGCGGCGGCGAGCGCGGTGTCGATACGCAGCCTCGCCTCCGTCGCCCGTTCCGCGCGCGGGCGCAGCAGCTCCCGTACGGAGGCGCCGAAGCGCCGTTGGAGCAGCGCCCGTTCGTGCAGGTGCTCGCCGACCGTGAGGGCCGGGTCGAGGTCGGTGACGCCGGCGACGTGCGCGAGCGCGCTGAAGCGGCGCACGGCCGCCAACTGCTTCGGCAGCCGTGCGTCGCCCACGGCCGCCGTCCCTTCGGTGGCCTTCATACGGCCGGTGAGCGCGAGCAGCAGGCTCGTACGGCCCGAGCCGGACGGTCCTTCGATCGCGATCAGCGAGCCTTCCGGTGCGTCGAGGCCGATTCCCCGGAAGGCCCATCCACGCGGGCCTTCGAGGCCGAGGCCCTCGGCTGCGATGCGGACGCCGCCCACAGCTCCCCCTGAGTGTCACTTTTTGAACTGACTGGTCAGTGCAAAAACTAGCCCGAACTTTCGATCGAGGCAAAAGCCCAGGTCAGAACGGATTGTCAGTGGCATACCTCACGATGGGCACATACGGCACCACCGGACAGTGCGTGCCGTCACCCAGACGACAGGAGGTTCGTCATGGCCAGCTACCACGCAGCCGCCGCCCACCGGCGCCGCGCCACCGGCCCTGCCCCCTCACTGACCGGCCCGGCGAGCGACGTCCACCCGGTGCTGCGCCGCACCACGGCCCCGCCCGCCGCCCTCGACCTGCTCGCCCAGGCCCGCGCCGGACTGGACGAGGCCACCGCCCTCGACACCCCCAACGAGCGCTACGCCATCGCCCACCTCGCCGCCCTGCGCACCGCCGCCGCCGTCCTCGCGGCGCGGGGCCGCCCCGACCCCTCGCCCCGACGGCGGGCGCGCATCCGGAGCGCCTGGGAAGTGCTCCCCGAGATAGCGCCCGAGCTGACCGAGTGGAGCGCGCTGTTCGCCTCCGGGGCCCGGCGCCGCGCCCGGGCGGAGGCGGGCATCAAGGGCGCGGCCAGCCGCCGGGACGCCGACGACCTGATCCGCGACGTGGCGATGTTCGTCCGCCTCGTCGAACGCATGCTGGTCCTCCAGCCCGTCCTGCCCCAGCCACGCCAGGACGGGGACGGAGCGGACGGCTCCGACGGCGGACGCGCCATGCCGGACGCGGGCTGACCGGCGGCGGGCGGCCGCCCACGGCGACGACCGGGTGATGACCGGGTACGGCGGCGGAGGCAATAGGGTGGAAGACGCCTGAAGCCTTCCCGCCACCCTTGCCCAGCCCGGGGCCCGGAAGGCACCCCGTTCGCTCCGCCGCGCAAGAGGCGGTGCCGCGCCGAGGAGTCAACTGCCGTGCCGGACCCGATGCGCCCGCCCGTCTCCCACCACCACCCTCAAACGGCGTCGCTGAGCTCCGGCCCCTTTCGCCCCCGCGCCTCTCTCCGTACCGCCGTGGTCTGGGAGGTCCTCCAGGACGCCCTCGAAGCCCGGGTCAAGGCCACCGGTCGCGAGACGCTGGACGTGCTCGACACCGGCGGTGGCAGCGGCAACTTCGCGGTGCCCGTCGCCCGCCTCGGACACCGGGTCACCGTCGTCGACCCCAGCCCCAACGCGCTGTTCGCCCTGGAGCGCCGCACCGCCGAGGCCGGGGTCGCCGACCGCGTCCGGGGCGTCCAGGGCGACGCCCACGGCCTCTTCGACGTGGTCGAGCGCGGCGGCTACGACGCCGTCCTGTGCCACGGCGTCCTGGAGTACGTCGACGACCCCGCCGAGGGCGTCCGCAACGCGGTGGCGGCCCTGCGCCCCGAGGGTGTCCTCAGCCTCCTCGCCGCCGGTCTCGGCGGGGCCGTGCTCGCCCGGGCCCTCGCCGGCCACTTCAAGGAGGCCCGGCAGGCCCTCTCCGACCCGGACGGCCGCTGGGGCACCGGCGACCCCGTGCCGCGCCGCTTCACCGCCGAGCAGCTCACCGCCCTGGTCGAGGGCGCGGGCCTGCGGGTCGGCGCCGTGCACGGTGTACGGATCTTCGCCGACCTCGTCCCCGGGGTGCTCGTGGACACCGAGCCCGGCGCCCTGGAGGCCCTGCTGAAGCTGGAGGAGGCCGCCGCCGAACTCCCCGCGTTCCACTCCGTGGCCACTCAGCTCCATGTGCTCGGTGAGACTCGGGGGACCGACGAGGCCTGAGTCTCTCCTGGGGTGCGCCGCTGATCAGGGACTTGGCCGCACATGGAGTACGCCACAGGCCCCCCGTTCGGGCGTAGTGCGCCGTATGATCGAGGGAGACCGCCCGGCATGACGGGTCGGCCGCTGGGGAATGGAAACTTCAGCGAGCCGGGACGTCCATGGCGGGCTCCGGTTGGCCAATTGGCGTAGAGGGGCGGGTTTCACGGGGGCGATTCCCTGCCTATCCTGAAGGGACCCCCAAGTCGCCCCGGCGACTGCACGATGAGGAGGACTCCGTGCCGCTCTCGGAGCACGAGCAGCGCATGCTCGAGCAGATGGAGCGAGCGCTGTACGCCGAAGATCCCAAGTTCGCGTCGGCGCTCGAGGGAAGCGGGCTGCGCACGTACACCCGGCGGCGGGTCTACCAGGCGGTCGCGGGCTTCCTCATGGGTATCGCGCTCCTCATGGCCGGTATGGTCGCCAAGCAGGTCTGGCTCAGTGTGGTGGGCTTCCTGGTGATGCTGGGGTGCGCCGTGCTCGCCGTGACCGGCTGGCGCAAGGCCCCCAAACCGGGTGAACAGTCCGCCGGCGGTGCGTCGCACACGCACGGTCAGGCCCGGCAGAAGCGCTCCATGATGGACCGAATCGAGCAGCGCTGGCAGCGCCGCCGTGACGAGCAGGGTGGCCAGGGCCACTGACACCGTCCCGGGGCAGCACGCCATAGCCGCGTCCAGATGTCCGTGAGGGGGTGACCGCCTTCGGGTGGTCACCCCCTCACGCATGCCCTGCGCACCCCGCACGCACGTGCCGTGCCTCTCGTCTCCCGTCGCGGCTGCTGCCTGCCGACTGCCGACTGCTGCCCGCAGGCTGCTGCCCGCCGGCCTCGCGCCTCGCGCCGGTGCAGACCGGCGCGAGGCGACACGAGGACTCAGCCGCTCAGGTGCTCAGGTGCTCAGCCGCTCTGTTGGCCGCTCGGCCGGCGGACCAGCGTCACCAGGCGGGCCGCCCAGGCCGGCGTCTTCAGCCGGGCCGCCCAGGATGCCTTGAGGGCCGTCCAGCGGTCCGCGAGATCCCAGACCGCACGCACGGCCGAGCGCGGGGCGACGACCGCCCGGATCCGGGTGGTCCGGCTGACCCTCGCCCGCAGGGCCGCCCGTACCGCGCGCACCTCGTCGGCCAGGCCGGCCTCGGCCCGCGGCTGCGGGGCGAACAGCACCTGCTCCACGGCACCGGCCACCCGGTGCACCGAGCGGCTCACCGAGGCGTCCAGCTCCCCGAGCCGGACGATCCGCTCCGCCGCGCGACGCGGGGTCAGCGCCTCGTCCGGCTCGATGCCGTAGTCCCAGGCGGTGTCCGTCAGCTCGCGCCAGACCGCCAGCACATGGGCGACGGCCGCCTCGCCGGCCTCCCGCGCCGGCACGTCCAGCCGCACCGCCCCACCGGGACCGTCCGTCCGCAGGCCGTCCTCGCCCTCGCCACTCCCGCGGCGGCCCGGGGGTGCCGCGCCGGCCGCGGACCCGGTGTGCCGGGCCGACGCCAGCCGCACCGACCGCCGTCTCAGCCGCCACAGCATCGGCAGCAGCGGGACGGCCAGTGCCGCCGCCCCCAGCAGCGTCCACCCGGCGATCGCGTACCACGGGGTGCCACCGCCGCCCTGGTCCACCTCGTCCAGCGGCAGCACGGCGGCGCAGGCCTCGGCCTCCTTCTTGTCCGCGGCCGCGCAGCTCGTGCTCGCCGAGGGCGCGGCCGACGGCTCGGCGCCCGCCGAGCTGGAGGCCTCGGGCACCTCGGGAACGACTTGGCCCGAGGTGTCCGGCAGGGTGTACGTGGGCGTCGTACCGCGCGTCGGCGTGGGCTCGAAGCGGGTCCAGCCCACGCCCTCGAAGTACAGCTCCGGCCAGGCGTGCGCGTCCTTCAGGGACACCGCGACCGAGCCGTCCGCCTGCGGCGAGCCCGGCGCGAAGCCCACCGCGACCCGGGCCGGTATGCCCAGCGTGCGGGCCATCGCCGCCATCGCGAACGAGTAGTGGACGCAGAAGCCCTGCTTGTCCCGCAGGAAGCGGGCGATCGCGTCGGGCCCGGAGCCGACCTCGACCTCGGTGTCGTACTCGAAGCCGCCGGTCACCGCGAAGTAGTCCTGGAGCTTGACCGCTCGCTCGTAGTCGCTCGTGGCGCCCTTGGTGATCTGGCGGGCCCGCTGAGCCACCACCGACGGGAGGGAGTCCGGCACCTCGGTGTAGTTGTCGCGGATCGTGCTGGGCGCCTCGGACGCGGAGGCCAGCTGCTCCGCCGTCGGCTGCACGTCGAGGCTCTTCACCTCGTAGCTCTTGCCGCTGGTCTTCTGGCCGTGGTCGCCGACCAGCGTCATACCGACCGGTTCGTACCGCCAGTTGCCCTCGATCCGCACACTGCTCGGCGGGTACGGCATCGGCAGCCAGTCCTGCGCGTACCCGTTGGCGGCGACGACCCGGGTGGTGATCACGGTGCGCTTGATGTCGGGGCTCAGACCGCTGGGCGTCGGGAACTCGTCCGGCACGGCGACGATGTGGCGCTTCTGCGGCTTCCAGGTGGTGCCGTCGAAGTCGTCCAGGGACACGATCCGCAGATACATGTCCGAGGTGTTGGTGGAGTTCGTGCGCAGGGTCAGGACCGTGCGGTCCTCGTCCACGTTCAGGCTGTCGCGGAGCGAGACCAGGGGGTTGACCGCGGAGATCGTGCCCCCGCTGCCGTTGCCCGCGCCGACGCCGGCGCCCGTGCCGTCCAGCAGGCCGCCCTGGATGGCCGGCAGCGGCAGCAGCGGCACCACCAGGGCGACGCCCAGGGCGGCCATGCCGATCCGCCGGCCGGTGCGCACGGGTGCCACCGGACCGCTCGGCTCGCCCGGGGAGCGCGCGACCCCGCCGAAGACCCGGCCCCACTGCGAGAGCCGCTCCCGGCCCTCGGCCAGCAGCAGCATCAGATAGCCGGCCGCGGCGACCAGGAACCACAGCCAGTCGGCGCCCCCGTCGGCCAGGCCCGCGGCCACCGAGTACAGCGCGAGCAGCGGCAGGCCGGCCGGGGCCGCGTTGCGGTAGGTCACCGCGAGGGTGTCCACCGCCAGCCCGATCACCAGCACGCCGCCGATCACCATCAGCCGGATGCCGTCGGAGAGCGGGGCCGGGATGGCGTACCGGGTCACGTCGTCGGCGCCCGCCTGGAACAGGTCGCCGAAGTGCCCGAAGGCCTCCGGGCCGGGGACCAGGCCGATCAGGGCGTGCTCCCGGGCGAAGACCAGCGTCAGCAGCATCAGGGTGACCAGCGCCTGGACGGCCACCGTCAGCGGCCGGGCCAGCGGAACCCGGCGCGCGGCGGCGCCCACCCCGGACTGGATCGCCAGCAGGAAGGCCGCCTGGAGGAGCCAGGTGGCCGGGTCGACCAGGGGCAGCAGGGTGCACGAGGCCATCAGCGTGGCCGCCGCCGAGCACAGCGTCAGTCTCGCCCGCCCGCTCACGATCCCGCCTCCCTGCCGTAGGTACCGCCCGCGGTCACGATGCCCGCGCGCTCCCGGTCGGCCTGGCGCCACAGCTCGCTCAGCGAGACGCCCCGTGGCACGCTCAGGGCCGTCCAGCCCGCCTCGCGCAGCATGCGCAGCCGCTCCTCCTGCCGGTTGATCGGAT
Source organism: Streptomyces phaeofaciens (assembly GCF_014648915.1). GTDB lineage: Bacteria > Actinomycetota > Actinomycetes > Streptomycetales > Streptomycetaceae > Streptomyces > Streptomyces phaeofaciens. The sequence continues at coordinate 62,375 of NZ_BMSA01000032.1, forward strand.
CGGGGAGGCCGTTCGGTTCACGCCCCCACGCGTCGGTGTCCAGCAGGAAGGCGACCGCGCCCCCGCTGCGCTGGCGCATCTTCGCGGCCACCGCCGCCTGCTCCTCGTCGATGTCGCCGAGGACGGCCACGAGCAGCCCCTCGTTGCCGCCGCGCAGCACGTCGTAGGCGCGGGACAGGCCGGAGCCGTCGGAGTGGTCGACCACCGCCAGGGTGTCCATCATCAGGCCGGCCGCGTCGGCCGACCCGTCGCCGCCTCCGGCGAACCCGTCGGCGCCCTCGCCGGGCACCGAGGCGCCGGTGTCCGTGAGCAGCCGCACGGAGAAACCCCGTTCCAGCATGTGCACCAGCACGGACGCGGCGGCCGAGACCGCCCACTCGAAGGACGAGTCGGGGCCGGCGCCGTCGTAGGCCACGGCACGGGTGTCCAGCAGGACCGTGCACCGGGAGCGCTGTGGCTGCTCCTCGCGGCGCACCATCAGCTCGCCGTAGCGGGCGGTCAGGCGCCAGTGCACCCGGCGCAGGTCGTCGCCGTAGCGGTAGCCGCGCGGGATCACGTCGTCCTCGCCGGCCAGTGCCAGCGAGCGCTGCCGTCCGTCGCCGTACCCCTTGGCCTCGCCGCCGAGGCGGACCGGGGGCAGCGCCTCCACGCGCGGGATCACGGTCAGGGTGTCGTACGTCGAGAAGGACCTGGTCAGCTCGCACATGCCGAACGGGTCGTTCAGGCGCAGCTGGAGCGGGCCCAGCGGGTAGCGGCCGCGCAGGTCGGAGCGGACCCGGTAGGACACCTCGCGGCGGCCGCCCGCCTCGACGCGGTCGAGGACGAAGCGGGGGCGCGGGCCGAGGACGTACGGCACCCGGTCCTGGAGCATCAGCAGGCCGGTGGGCAGCCGCGAGACGTTGTCCATCCGCAGATGGACGCGGGCCTCGCTGCCGGAGGGCACCCGTGCGGGGGAGAGCCGGCGGCTGCCGGCCACCCGGTAGCGGGTGCGGTAGACGACGGCCGCGCAGATCAGCGGCAGGGCGGCCAGCAGCAGCCCGACCCGCAGCAGATCGGGCTGGCCGAGCACGTACGCGCAGATGGCGGCGGCGATGCCGGCGGCCAGGAAGGAGCGCCCTCGGGTGGTCAGACCGGCCAGGGCGGTACGGGCGGCGCCCTTGTCGCCGCTGCCGGCCTCCGGCTGCCCGGTCCCCCCGGCGGTCATCACAGCCTCCGGGGCGGCCGCTGGCCGAACGGCTCCGTGGCCACGCCGTAGGCGTGCTGCTGGGGACCCGCGGGCACCGGGGTGCGCTGGAGGATCTCCTCGACGACCTGCTCGGCCGTACGGCGGTTGAGCTGGGCCTGCGCGGTGGGCAGCAGACGGTGGGCGAGGACGGCCACGGCGAGGTTCTGCACGTCGTCCGGCAGGGCGTAGTCGCGGCCGCCGAGGGCGGCGGAGGCCTTCGCCGCGCGCAGCAGGTGCAGCGTCGCGCGCGGCGAGGCGCCGAGTCTGAGGTCCGGGTGGGTGCGGGTGGCGGAGACCAGGTCGACCGCGTACCGCTTGACCGAGTCGGCGACATGGACACCGCGGACGGCGTCGATCAGCTTCACGATCTCGTGCGCGTGGGCCACCGGCTGGAGGTCGTCCAGCGGGCTGGCCCCGCCGTGCACGTCGAGCATCTGCAGCTCGGCCTCGGCGCTCGGGTAGCCGATGGAGACCCGGGCCATGAAGCGGTCGCGCTGGGCCTCCGGCAGCGGGTAGGTGCCCTCCATCTCCACCGGGTTCTGCGTGGCCACCACCATGAACGGGCTGGGCAGCTCGTACGTCTGCCCGTCGATGGTGACCTGGCGCTCCTCCAGGGACTCCAGCAGCGCCGACTGGGTCTTGGGCGAGGCGCGGTTGATCTCGTCGCCGATCACGATCTGCGAGAAGATCGCGCCCGGCTTGAACTCGAAGTCACGGCGCTGCTGGTCCCAGATGGACACGCCCGTGATGTCCGAGGGAAGCAGGTCGGGCGTGAACTGGATACGGCGCACCGAGCAGTCGATGGACCGTGCCAGCGCCTTCGCCAGCATCGTCTTGCCGACGCCGGGGACATCCTCGATCAGAAGATGCCCCTCGGCGAGCAGCACGGTCAGCGAAAGCCGTACGACCTCGGGCTTGCCCTCGATCACTCCCTCCACCGAACTGCGGACACGCTCCACAGTGGCGGTCAGATCTGTGAGGCTCGCTCGCTCGTCATAGGTCGTCACCCGGCCCTCCTCGGCCCCGTTACTCTTCCGGGCCGACGCTCATGCCTGCGGACCGGCCCACCCCGAATCACGTGCGCCACCCGGGAAATGTTCGGAGTGGCGTCACCACCGCATTCTTGCTGCCGTTACCGATTCGTGTCACTCGCCTGTGGACAACTGCCCGCGATATGTCGGCTCTATGGGTATTTGGGCACCCGGGAACCGGAAATCAACAGCAAACCGACAGCGGTCGTCGGCGCCTGCGGAAGGTCACGCGGGGTCGATCTCCCGCAGCAGACCCGTCTTCACGTCGAAGACGAAGCCTCGCACATCGTCGGTGTGCAGCAGGAACGGCGAAGTGCGCACGCGCTGCATCGACTGCCGGATGTCCTGGTCGACGTCCCGGAAGGCCTCGACGGCCCAGGCCGGGCGCTGGCCGACCTCCATCTCCAGCTCGGTGCGGAAGTCCTCGGTGATCGCCTCCAGACCGCAGCCGGTGTGGTGGATGAGGACGATGCTGCGGGTGCCCAGCTTGCGCTGGCTGATCGTGAGCGACCGGATCACGTCGTCGGTGACCACGCCGCCGGCGTTGCGGATCGTATGGCAGTCGCCCAGTTCCAGGCCGAGCGCGGCGTGCAGGTCGAGACGGGCGTCCATGCAGGCCACGACGGCCACGTGCAGTACGGGGCGGGCGTCCATGCCGGGGTCGGTGAAGGCGGCCGCGTACCGCTCGTTGGCGTCGACGAGCCGGTCGGTCACCGTGCCGCCGCGTATGGCGCCTTCGGATTCGGTGGGTACGGATGCGGAAGTCGTCATAACCATGACGGTACTGGTCACGGCCGTTCGGGTCCTGCTGTGAGAAGGGAAAAAGACCGTCATCACGGCGTGTTTGTGAGGTAAGCCACAAGACTGAGTGCGAGCGCCCGAGGGGGTGATTTCCCGTCGTCCGCCGCTTCACCGCCGGGCCGGGCCGCCACGCGCAGGCCGGTTGATTGACCGCGAGACACCGTGGACTAAAGTGACGCGAAGCGGGAGGCCACGATCTCCCCGCTGGACTGAATTCCCGTGAGACCCCGGTGCGACTGCCGGAGATCTCCCCGCGTGCGCGGCGCGTACGTACGGCTCGGCCTCCTCCCGCTCCCGGTCGGCTGACGCTTCCGGCGCCGGCAGGACCTCCCCTCGCGAGAGGGCGGGGACCCGGCGGTGCGTCTCTCCGCAGGATCTGAGAGGCCCCGGAGAAATGGTGCGCGAAGCGCATGCGAATGAGGGTGGTGGCGGGCGACAGGCGGGACAGAGCCGGCACGTCCCGGTGATGCTCCAGCGGTGCCTGGACCTGCTGGCCCCCGCCCTCCAGCGGCCCGGAGCGGTCGTCGTCGACTGCACCCTCGGCCTCGGCGGACACAGCGAGGCCCTCCTGACGCGATTCCCCGAGGCCCACCTGGTCGCCCTCGACCGCGACAAGGAGGCCCTGCGGCTCTCCGGCGAACGCCTGGCCCCCTTCGGTGAGCGCGCGACCCTGGTGCACGCGGTCTACGACGAGCTGCCCGACGTCCTCGAACGGCTCGGCATCGCGCGCGTGCAGGGCGTCCTGTTCGACCTCGGCGTCTCGTCCATGCAGCTCGACGAGGCCGACCGGGGCTTCGCCTACGCCCAGGACGCACCGCTCGACATGCGCATGGACCAGACGACCGGCATCAGCGCCGCCGAGGTCCTCAACACCTACCCGCCCGGCGAACTGGTGCGGATCCTGCGCGCGTACGGCGAGGAGAAGCAGGCCAAGCGGATCGTCTCGGCGATCGTGCGCGAGCGCGAGAAGGAGCCGTTCGACCACAGCGCGCGGCTGGTCGAGCTGATCCGCAACGCCCTTCCCCAGGCCGCCAAGCGCACCGGCGGCAACCCGGCCAAGCGCACCTTCCAGGCACTGCGCATCGAGGTCAACGGCGAACTGTCCGTGCTGGAGCGGGCCATCCCGGCCGCCGTCGGGGCGATCGACGTGGGCGGGCGGATCGCCGTCCTGTCGTACCACTCGCTGGAGGACCGGCTGGTCAAGCAGGTGTTCGCGGCGGGCGCCGCCAACACCGCGCCGCCCGGGCTGCCGGTGGTCCCCGAGCGCTACCAGCCCCGGCTCAAGCTGCTCACCCGCGGTGCCGAACTTCCCACCGAGGAGGAGGTCGCCGAGAACCGGCGGGCCGCCCCGGCCCGGCTGCGCGGGGCCGAGCGCATCAGGGAGTCCATCGAATGAACCGGGTGAGGCGGGCGCGGGCGAGGTGGGCACAGGCGGGACAAACGGAGCCAGGGGAGGGTGCGTGAGCAGGAAACCCGAACTGAGAGGGCGGGCGGCCCGACTCGCGCGCCTGCTGCCCGCCGGTCCGCGCCGGGCGGCCCGCACCCCGTTCGTCCTCCTCGTCGTCCTGCTCCTCGGCGGCGGCCTCATCGGGCTGCTCGTGCTGAACTCCGCGCTCAGCGAGGGCTCCTTCAGGATGGACGACCTCCAGCGGGACACCAAGGGCCTCACCGACGAGGAACAGGCGCTGCAGCGGGACATCGACTCCTACTCCGCGCCCGACGCGCTTCAGCGCCGGGCCCGTGAACTCGGCATGGTCCCCGGCGGCGACCCGGCCTTCCTGGACCCGGACGGCACCGTGAAGGGCGTCCCGTCGGCCGCCGCGCAGCCCACGCAGGACGCCGCGGCGATCGTCCGGCCGCCCGAGGCCATCCCGCTCACCGGGCCGACGCAGGCGGCGCCGTCGCCCGCGGCGTCGACCTTCCCGGCCGTGCCGCCCGTCACGCCGGTACCCGCCGCCCCGCTCGCGCGGAGCACGGCCTTCGTTCCGACCGCAGCCACCCCCACGACCCCCGGCAGGTGACGGAAGTGTCCGACAGGGAACCGCCGCGCCGGCGTGTGCCCGGCCCCGCCCGGCCCTCCCGCCCGGCATCCGCCCAGCGGCGCCCGGGGCCCGGCGCCCGCCCCGGCCGCCGTCCGGTCCCGCCCCGGCCCGCCGCCCCGAACGTGATCCGGCTCGGCAGCCCCCGCCCCCGGCTGCGCCTGGTCGGCCTCGCCCTCGCCCTGGTGATGATCGCCTTCGTCGTACGGCTGCTCCAGGTGCAGGCCGTCGACGCGAGCACGTACGCCGCCAAGGCCGAGCAGAACCGGTACGTCGGCCAGGTGCTGGCCGCCGAGCGCGGCGAGATCACCGACCGCAGCGGGGTCGCCCTCGCCAGCAGCGAGGACGCCTACGACATCACCGCCGACCCCACGATGTTCAACCGCGCGACCCTGAAGATCGACGACGGCCCCGAGCAGGCGGCCGCGCTGCTCGCGCCGATCCTCGGCCAGGACCAGTCGACGCTGGTCGGGAAGCTGCGTCCGAAGGACAGCGCGGCGCGCTACGCCAAGCTCGCCAGCCGGCAGACCCCGCAGGTCTGGAAGCAGATCAAGGACCTGAAGTCGGCGCTCACCGCCAAGGAGGGCGCCGACGGCGGCACGGTCAACGTCCTCGCGGGTGTCTTCTCCGTCCCCAGCAGCAAGCGGGTCTACCCCAACGGCGATCTCGCCGCCGCCGTGCTGGGCTGGGTCAACGCCGAGGGCAAGGGCGGCGGCGGCATCGAGCAGCAGCTGAACGCGACCCTGGCCGGCAAGGACGGCAAGATCCGTTACGCCCAGTCCGGCGGCCGTCAGGTGCCCACCGCCGGCTCCACCGAGACGCCCGCCGTGCCCGGTTCGGACATAGAGCTGACCCTCGACCGGGACATCCAGTGGGCGGCGCAGAACGCCATCACCGAGCAGGTCGAGAAGTCCAAGGCGGACCGCGGCTACGTCGTCGTCCAGGACACCCGCACCGGCGAGATCCTCGCCATGGCCAACTCGCCCGGCTTCGACCCCAACGACCTCACCGAGGCGAACCCGGACGCCCTGGGAAACGCGGCCCTCCAGGACGCCTACGAGCCCGGCTCCACCGCCAAGATCATGTCGATGGCGGCCGTTCTGGAGGAGAACGTCGCCACGCCGCTCACCCGGGTCACGGTGCCCAACCGGCTGCACCGCGGCGACCGGCTCTTCAAGGACGACATCGACCACCCGACCTGGTATCTCACGCTCAACGGCGTTCTCGCCAAGTCCAGCAACATCGGCACGATCCTGGCCACCGGCGAACTGGGCAAGACCCAGGCCGAGGCCAACCGGGTGCTCTCCTCCTACCTGCGCAAGTTCGGCCTCGGCAGCTACACGGGCGTCGGCTTCCCCGGCGAGACGAAGGGCATCCTCGCAGCCCCGGGCGACTGGTCGACCTCGCAGCAGTACACGATTCCTTTCGGCCAGGGCGTGTCCCTCAACGCGCTCCAGGCGGCCTCCGTCTACTCGACGATCGCCAACGGCGGCGTCCGTATCGAGCCGACCCTGGTGCGCGGCACCCAGGGCCCCGACGGGCGCTTCACCCCGGCCGCCGCACCCAAGAAGAGCAGGGTCGTCAGCGCGAAGACGGCGAAGACCCTCGCCCGGATGCTGGAGTCGGTGGTGGACGACCGGGAGGGCACCGGCACCAAGGCGCGCATTCCCGGCTACCGCGTGGCGGGCAAGACCGGTACCGCCAACCGGGTGGATCCGGCCACCGGCAAGTACAAGGGCTACACCTCGTCGTTCGCCGGGTTCGCGCCCGCGGACAATCCTCGCGTCACCGTCTACTGCGCCATCCAGAACGCCACCGAGGGCAGCTACTTCGGCGGCCAGATCTGCGGCCCCATCTTCAAGCAGGTCATGGAGTTCGCCCTGAAGACCCTCCAGGTCCCGCCCACCGGGACGAAGTCCGCCAGCCTCCCGGTCACCTTCGCCCCCTGAGATCCCCGTCCGTCAGTGTTCAGCGTCGAACCAGCCAGGAACAGCCCGTGACCATGATCACTCCCGACCCCGGGAACGCAAGCCCGCCCGCAGACTCGCTTCGCCCGCAGGCGGGTGCGCCCGGTACGCTCACCGCCGTGCCACACGCTGATCAGTCCCAAACCACCCAGAAGGGCGCTTCCGTGACCTATCCGGGACCGCCGCGACCGGCCCAGGTATCCGCCACACCCCTCGCGGAGCTCGCCGATCAGCTGGGTGCCGCCGTCGCGGAGAACGCCGCCGCCGTCACGGGCATCACCCATGACTCGCGCGCCGTCCGCCCCGGCGACCTGTACGCAGCCCTGCCGGGCGCCCGCCTGCACGGCGCCGATTTCGCCACCCAGGCCGCGGGCCTGGGCGCGGTCGCCGTCCTTACCGACCCCACCGGCGCCGAGCGCGCCGCCGCGACCGGGCTGCCGGTCCTGGTGGCCGACGACCCGCGCGCGCGGATGGGTGAGCTGGCGGCCACGATCTACGGCCGGCCCGGACGGGACCTGCTCCAGATCGGCATCACCGGCACCTCCGGCAAGACCACCACCGCCTACCTCGTCGAGGGCGGTCTGGGCGCCACGCGCCCCACCGGTCTGATCGGCACGGTCGAGACCCGCATCGGTGACGAGCGCATCAAGTCCGAGCGCACCACCCCCGAGGCCACCGACCTCCAGGCCCTGTTCGGCGTGATGCGCGAGCGCGGCGTCGAGGCGGTCGCGATGGAGGTCTCCAGCCACGCGCTGGTCCTCGGCCGGGTCGACGGCTGTGTCTTCGACGTCGCCGTCTTCAACAACCTCAGCCCGGAACACATGGAGTTCCACTCCGGCATGGAGGACTACTTCCAGGCCAAGGCGCAGCTGTTCACCCCCGAACGCAGCCGCCTCGGCGTGGTCAACCTCGACGACGAGTACGGCCGCCGGCTCGCCCGCGAGGCCGGCGTCCCGGTCGTCACCTTCTCCGCCGAGGGCCACCCCGACGCCGACTGGCGCGCGGTGGACGTCCACATCGGCCCGATGGACGCCACGTTCACGGTGCTCGGCCCGGACGGGGTGCGCGTCGCCGCCAGATCCCCGCTGCCCGGCCCCTTCAACGTGGCCAACACCCTCGCGGCGATCACCGCCCTGGCCGCCGCGGGCCTCGACCCGCAGACCGCCGCCGACGGCGTCGCCGCCGTCCCGGGCGTGCCGGGCCGGCTGGAGCGGGTGGACGCCGGCCAGCCGTATCTCGCCGTCGTCGACTACGCGCACAAGACGGACGCCGTCGAATCGGTGCTCAAGGCGCTGCGCAAGGTCACCAAGGGCCGGCTGCACGTCGTCCTCGGCTGCGGCGGCGACCGGGACCGCACCAAACGCGCGCCGATGGGCGCCGCCGCGGCCCGGCTCGCCGACATCGCCGTACTGACCTCCGACAACCCCCGCTCCGAGGACCCGCTGGCGATCCTGGCGGCCATGCTCGAGGGCGCGGCGTCCGTGCCCGCGCACGAGCGCGGCGAGGTCCTCCTGTTCGAGGACCGGGCCGCCGCGATCGCCGCCGCCGTGGCCCGCGCGCACGCGGGGGACACGGTGCTGGTCGCGGGCAAGGGCCACGAGCAGGGCCAGGACATCGCCGGGGTGGTCCGTCCGTTCGACGACCGCCAGGTGCTTCGCGAAGCTATCCAGCAGACCCAGGGATGAACTTGTGATCGCCCTCTCCCTCGCCGAGATCGCAGCAGTCGTCGGCGGGCAGACGTACGACATACCGGATCCGTCCGCGAAGGTCACCGGACCGGTCGTCCGGGACTCCCGCGAGGTGGTGCCCGGAAGCCTCTTCGTCGCCTTCGCCGGCGAGCGGGTGGACGGCCACGACTTCGCGGCAGCGGTCGTCGAGGCGGGCGCGGCGGCCGTACTGGCCTCGCGCCCCGTCGGCGTCCCCGCGATCGTCGTGGACGACGTCCAGGCCGCGCTGGGCGCCCTCGCCCGGCACGTCGTGACGAAGCTCGGCGCGACCCTCGTCGCGCTCACCGGCTCGGCCGGCAAGACCAGCACCAAGGACCTCATCGCCCAGGTGCTCCGGCGCAAGGCGCCCACCGTCTTCACGCCCGGTTCGCTCAACAACGAGATCGGGCTGCCGCTGACCGCCCTGTCCGCCACCGAGGAGACACAGTTCCTCGTGCTGGAGATGGGTGCCCGCGGCATCGGTCACATCCGCTACCTCGCCGATCTGACGCCCCCGAGGATCGGCCTCGTCCTCAACGTCGGCACCGCCCACATCGGCGAGTTCGGCGGTCGTGAACAGATCGCACAGGCAAAGGGCGAACTGGTCGAGTCCCTGCCCGCGGCGGCCGACGGCGGCGCCGCGATCCTCAACGCGGACGACCCCTTGGTCCGGGCCATGGCCTCCCGTACGAAGGCGAAGGTGGTCCTTTTCGGAGAGTCCGGCGAAGCGGACGTTCGGGCGGAGAACGTACGACTCACGGACAGCGGACAGCCCTCCTTCAGCCTTCACACACCCTCCGGGTGCAGTGATGTGACCATGCGCCTGTACGGTGAGCACCACGTGTCGAACGCGCTCGCCGCGGCCGCCGTCGCCCATGAGCTGGGGATGTCCGTAACTGAGATCGCCACCGCGCTCTCCGAGGCGGGCTCCCTCTCCCGCTGGCGGATGGAGGTCACCGAGCGCCCGGACGGCGTGACGATCGTCAACGACGCCTACAACGCGAACCCCGAGTCCATGCGAGCGGCCCTGCGCGCGCTGGCGGCGATGGGCACGGGGCGGCGGACCTGGGCGGTGCTCGGCAAGATGGCCGAGCTCGGGGACGAGGCGCTCGCCGAGCACGACGCGGTCGGACGGCTCGCCGTCCGGCTCAATGTCGGCAAGCTCGTCGCCGTCGGGGGCAGGGAAGCCTCCTGGCTGCAACTGGGCGCATATAACGAGGGTTCGTGGGGTGAGGAGTCGGTGCACGTGTCCGACGCACAGGCGGCGGTCGACCTGTTGCGCAGCGAGTTGCGCCCGGGGGACGTCGTACTCGTGAAGGCGTCCCGTTCGGTCGGTCTCGAGAGCGTCGCGCAGGCGCTGCTCGCGACCGGAGCCGAGGGTGAGGTCGCTGCCCGATGATGAAGCAGATCCTGTTCGCGGGTGTCATCGGTCTCTTCCTGACGCTGATCGGCACCCCGTTGCTGATCAAGCTGCTGGCGCGCAAGGGCTACGGCCAGTACATCCGGGACGACGGCCCGCGCGAGCACGCCAGCAAGCGCGGTACGCCGACCATGGGCGGTATCGCCTTCATCCTGGCGACGATCGCCGCGTACTTCCTGTCGAAGGTCATCACCGGCAAGCCGCCGACCTACTCCGGTCTGCTGGTGCTCGGCCTGATGTTCGGCATGGGCATGGTCGGCTTCCTGGACGACTACATCAAGATCGTCAAGCGGCGTTCGCTGGGTCTGCGGGCCAAGGCCAAGATGGCGGGGCAGCTGCTCGTCGGCATCACCTTCGCCGTGCTCTCGCTCCAGTTCGCGGACGCCCGTGACAACACCCCGGCCTCCACGAAGCTGTCGTTCATCACGGACTTCGGCTGGACGATCGGCCCCGTGCTGTTCGTCATCTGGGCGCTGTTCATGATCCTCGCGATGTCCAACGGCGTGAACCTGACGGACGGTCTGGACGGACTCGCCACCGGCGCCTCCGTCCTCGTCTTCGGCGCGTACACGTTCATCGGCGTCTGGCAGTACCAGGAGTCCTGCGCCAACGCCAAGACGCTGACCAACCCCAACGCCTGCTACGAGGTGCGCGACCCGCTCGACCTCGCGGTCGTCTCGGCCGCGCTGATGGGCGCCTGCCTGGGCTTCCTGTGGTGGAACACGTCGCCGGCCAAGATCTTCATGGGCGACACCGGTTCGCTCGCGCTCGGCGGTGTCCTCACGGGCCTGGCCATCTGCTCCCGCACGGAGCTGCTGGTGGCCATCATGGGCGGTCTGTTCGTCCTCATCACCATGTCGGTGGTCATCCAGGTCGGTTCGTTCCGGCTGACCGGCAAGCGTGTCTTCCGCATGGCACCGCTCCAGCACCACTTCGAACTCAAGGGCTGGTCCGAAGTCCTTGTCGTGGTCCGCTTCTGGATCATCCAGGGCATCTGTGTGATCGTCGGACTGGGTCTCTTCTACGCGGGATGGGCAGCAGACAAGTGACCGACTGGCAGGGGAAGAACGTCACCGTCGCCGGGCTCGGCGTCTCCGGCATCCCGGCGGCCAAGGTGCTGCACGGGCTCGGCGCGAAGGTCACCGTCGTCAACGACGGCGACGACGCACGCGCGCGTGAGCAGGCCGCCGAACTGGAGGCGCTCGGTGTCACCGTGCGCCTCGGCGACGGGGCGACCCTGCCCGAAGGCACCGAACTCATCGTCACCGCACCCGGCTGGAAGCCGGACAAGCCGCTCTTCACGGCGGCCGCCGAGGCCGGGGTGCCGGTCTGGGGCGACGTGGAGCTGGCCTGGCGCCTGCGCGGCCTGGACGGCAGAGAAGCGGCCCCCTGGCTCTGCGTCACCGGCACCAACGGCAAGACGACCACCACCCAGATGCTGGCCTCGATCCTGGAGGCCGCCGGACTGCGCACGGCAGCCGTCGGCAACATCGGCGTCTCGCTGCTCGACGCGGTCCTCGGCGAGGAGCCGTACGACGTCCTGGCCGTGGAACTGTCGAGCTACCAGCTGCACTGGGCGCCCTCCCTGCGCGCCCACTCCGCCACCGTCCTCAACCTCGCCCCCGACCACCTCGACTGGCACGGCTCCATGGAGGCGTACGCCAGGGACAAGGGCCGGATCTACGAGGGCAATCGGGTCGCCTGCGTCTACAACGTCGCCGACAAGGCCACCGAGGACCTGGTGCGCGAGGCGGACGTCGAGGAGGGCTGCCGGGCCATCGGCTTCACCCTCGGCGCCCCGGGCCCGTCCCAACTCGGTGTCGTGGACGGCATCCTGGTCGACCGCGCCTTCGTCGAGAACCGGCAGAAGAACGCCCAGGAGCTCGCCGAGGTCTCCGACGTGAATCCGCCGGCCCCGCACAACATCGCCAACGCCCTGGCCGCGGCGGCCCTCGCCCGCGCCTTCGGCGTGCCTCCCCAGGCCGTACGGGACGGCCTGCGGGCCTTCACCCCGGACGCCCACCGCATCGCCCACGTGGCGGACGTGGACGGGGTGGCGTACATCGACGACTCCAAGGCCACCAACACCCACGCGGCGGAAGCCTCGTTGGCGGCCTACGAGTCGATCGTGTGGATCGCCGGCGGACTGGCCAAGGGCGCCACCTTCGACGAGCTGGTCGCCAAGTCGGCGAAGCGGCTGCGCGGGGCGGTCCTCATCGGCGCCGACCGCGCGCTGATCCGCGAAGCCCTGGCGCGACACGCCCCCGAGGTACCCGTCGTCGACCTCGACCGGACCGACACTGGGGCGATGCTCGCGGCTGTCCAGGAGGCCCGGCGCCTCGCCGGTGAAGGCGACACGGTGCTGCTGGCCCCGGCCTGCGCCTCCATGGACATGTTCGTCAACTACAACCAGCGCGGTGACGCGTTCGCCCAGGCGGTGCGCGAACTCGGCGCGGGTGCCTGACGGCGGGTCCCCGGCCGCGACGGTTGCTCCAGGACCCTTGGAGGGACGCGTGACTCGGATGTGGCCGGCTTCTCGTCGGCGGCCGTGCGGGGTGCCCGCCGGCCGGGCGGTGCGCAGCGATGCCCGGTAGCCGCACCGGCGGCAGGCCGCCCGCCCAGCGGACGGTCCGCCGGCCCGCCACCCCGCGGCCCGGGCGCGACAACCCCGTGCTGCGGCTCTATCTCCGGGCCCGCAAGGCCTGGGACCGGCCGCTGACCGCCTACTACCTGATCCTCGGCGGCAGCCTGCTGGTCACCGTGCTGGGTCTGGTGATGGTGTACTCGGCCTCCCAGATCACCGCGCTCCAGAAGTCGCTGCCGGGCTCCTTCTTCTTCCGCAAACAGCTGCTGGCCGCCTCCATCGGCGCCGGGCTGCTGCTGGCCGCCTCCCGGATGCCGGTGAAACTGCACCGGGCGCTGGCCTACCCGATCCTCGCGGGCGCCGTCTTCCTGATGGCCCTGGTGCAGGTGCCCGGGATAGGGATGGCGGTCAACGGCAACCAGAACTGGATCTCGCTCGGCGGCTCCTTCCAGATCCAGCCCAGCGAGTTCGGCAAGCTCGCCCTGGTGCTCTGGGGCGCCGACCTGCTCGCCCGCAAGCAGGACAAGAAGCTGCTGGCCCAGTGGAAACACATGCTGGTGCCGCTGGTGCCGGTCTCCTTCATGCTGCTCGGGCTGATCATGCTGGGCGGCGACATGGGCACGGCGATCATCCTGACGGCGATCCTGTTCGGCCTGCTCTGGCTGGCCGGCGCGCCGACCAGGCTGTTCGCCGGCGTGCTCGCGGTCGCTGCCACGATCGGCGTGATCCTCATCAAGACCAGCCCGAACCGCATGGCCCGGCTCCAGTGCATCGGCGCCACCGACCCCGGTCCGGGCGACGCCTGCTGGCAGGCCGTGCACGGTATCTACGCCCTGGCCTCCGGCGGGATCTTCGGCTCCGGGCTCGGTGCGAGTGTGGAGAAATGGGGGCAACTCCCCGAGGCGCACACCGACTTCATCTTCGCCGTCACCGGTGAGGAACTGGGCCTGGCGGGGACGCTGTCGGTGCTCGCCCTGTTCGCGGCTCTAGGCTATGCGGGTATCCGCGTGGCCGGACGCACGGAGGACCCCTTCGTGAGGTATGCCGCGGGAGGCGTGACCACCTGGATCACCGCTCAGGCAGTGATCAACATCGGTGCGGTGCTCGGCCTGCTGCCGATCGCCGGTGTCCCCCTCCCGCTGTTCTCGTACGGGGGGTCCGCCCTGCTGCCGACCATGTTCGCCATCGGGCTGCTGATCGCCTTCGCACGCGACGAGCCCGCTGCGCGGGCGGCGCTTGCGATGCGGCACCCCCGATTTGGTAGAAAGCGGGGGGCTGGGGGCTCCGGGATGGTTCGGAGCCCCCGGAGATGGAACACGATGAGACGGCGTGCCTCGGCGGCGCGCTCGTCCGGAGAGCGGTGAATTTCGGTGCATGTCGTACTCGCTGGTGGGGGGACCGCCGGCCACATCGAGCCCGCGCTCGCCCTCGCGGACGCCCTGCGCAGGCAGGACCCCACCGTGGGGATCACGGCCCTGGGCACCGAGCGCGGACTGGAGACCACGCTCGTTCCGCAGCGCGGCTACGAGCTCGCGCTGATCCCGGCCGTACCGCTGCCGCGCAAGCCCACGCCCGAGCTGATCACCGTCCCGGGCCGGCTGCGTGGCACGATCAAGGCCGCCGAGCAGATCCTGGAGCGCACCAAGGCCGACGCCGTCGTCGGTTTCGGCGGTTACGTGGCCCTGCCCGGCTATCTCGCCGCCAAGCGCCTCGGTGTGCCGATCGTCGTCCACGAGGCCAACGCCCGGCCCGGACTGGCCAACAAGATCGGCTCCCGGTACGCCGCCCGGGTCGCCGTCTCCACGCCCGACAGCAAGCTGAGGGACGCCCGGTACATCGGCATCCCGCTGCGCCGCACCATCGCCACCCTCGACCGCGCCGCCGCGCGCCCCGAGGCCCGCGCGATGTTCGGTCTGGACCCCAACCTGCCGACGCTGCTGGTCTCCGGCGGCTCGCAGGGCGCCCGCCGCCTCAACGAGGTCGTCCAGCAGGTCGCGCCCTGGCTCCAGCAGGCCGGCATCCAGATCCTGCACGCGGTCGGCCCCAAGAACGAACTGCCGCACGTCCAGCAGATGCCGGGAATGCCCCCCTACATCCCGGTACCGTACCTGGAGCGCATGGACCTCGCGTACGCCGCCGCCGACATGATGCTCTGCCGTGCGGGCGCGATGACCGTCGCCGAGCTCTCCGCCGTCGGGCTCCCGGCCGCCTACGTCCCGCTGCCCATCGGCAACGGCGAACAGCGGCTCAACGCCCAGCCGGTGGTCAAGGCCGGCGGCGGGCTGCTCGTCGACGACGCCGAACTGACCCCCGACTGGGTCCGGGAGAGCGTCCTGCCGGTGCTCGCCAACCCGCACCGGCTGTACGAGATGTCCCGCGCCGCCAGCGAGTTCGGCCGCAGGGACGCCGACGACCTGCTCGTCGGCATGGTGTACGAGGCGATCGCCGCGAGTCGCGCGCAGCGTTAGACACGGTTTCTTCCGTGTGAGCGAAAGGGCAGGGAGCGTGGCCGGATCCGCCACCGCCGAGCGCGGTGCACGCCAGCAGGAGTCGTCCGGCCCGCCCCTGGTCCGGAGGCTGGGCCCACGCCGGCTTCGGGTGATCGTCATCCTGCTGCTGGCCGTACTCCTGCTCGGCGCGGGCGGCGTCTGGGCGTTGTACGGCTCGCAGTGGCTGCGCGTCGACCACGTCTCGGTCTCCGGCACCGACGTGCTGACGCCGGACGAGGTCCGCGCCGCCGCCGCCGTACCGGTCGGATCGCCGCTCGTCTCCGTCGACACCGACGCGATCGAGGCACGTCTGCGACGCGAACTGCCGCGTATCGACCAGGTGGACGTGGTGCGTTCCTGGCCCGACGGAATTGGCTTGAAAGTGACCGAACGTCAACCGGTTCTTCTGGTGCGAAAAGGGTCGAACTTCGTAGAAGTCGACGACGAAGGCGTCCGTTTCGCCACGGTTTCCGAAGCCCCGAGGAATGTGCCGCTCCTGGAATTGGCGCTCCCCTCGTCGGGTTCGACCGCCGCCAGCCTGCGGCGCTTCGGCGAGGACCGGCTGGTGCGCGAGGCGGTGCGGGCCGCCCGCGACATTCCGGACGCGGTCGCACGGCGCACCCGCGCCCTCAAGGTCAGTTCCTACGACGACATCTCGCTGGAACTGAGCGACGGCCGCACGGTCGCCTGGGGAAGTGCCGAGAAGGGCGCCCAGAAGGGCCGTACACTCAGCGCTCTCATGAAAGCCTCCCCGGCTGCGCGGCACTTCGATGTCAGCGCTCCCACGGCTCCTGCGTCATCGGGGAGTTGACGCACATCAGCGCAGGCCAGCACCCTGGTTGGGCAGTGACATGGCTGATCACATAGGGTGAAAAGAAAAACGGGAGGTTCGGCGTGTTCGTTGAACGGGCGCCACTTGTCGACTTAGTGTCCTGTTCAGAAGACTCCAAGGAACGGACACACTGGTAACCCTAAACTTCAGCGTTAGGGTTCGGGTCGGCGAAACGGACCGTCCCATTCGGCATCAGTCGTCGGATTCGCACCACTTGCGAGGCGGCGACACGTAACTCGAGGCGAGAGGCCTTCGACGTGGCAGCACCGCAGAACTACCTCGCAGTCATCAAAGTCATCGGTGTCGGCGGCGGTGGTGTCAATGCCATCAACCGGATGATCGAGGTCGGTCTCAAGGGCGTCGAGTTCATCGCCATCAACACGGACGCGCAGGCGCTGTTGATGAGCGATGCCGACGTCAAGCTCGACGTCGGCCGTGAACTGACCCGGGGACTCGGCGCCGGCGCCAACCCGGCCGTCGGCCGCAAGGCCGCCGAGGACCACCGCGAGGAGATCGAGGAGGTCCTCAAGGGGGCCGACATGGTCTTCGTGACCGCCGGCGAGGGCGGCGGCACCGGCACCGGTGGCGCGCCCGTCGTGGCCAACATCGCGCGCAACCTCGGCGCCCTCACCATCGGCGTGGTCACCCGCCCGTTCACCTTCGAGGGCCGGCGCCGCGCCAACCAGGCGGAGGACGGCATCGCCGAACTCCGCGAAGAGGTCGACACCCTCATCGTCATCCCCAACGACCGGCTGCTGTCCATCTCGGACCGCCAGGTCTCGGTGCTGGACGCCTTCAAGTCGGCCGACCAGGTCCTTCTCTCCGGTGTCCAGGGCATCACCGACCTGATCACCACCCCCGGTCTGATCAACCTCGACTTCGCCGACGTCAAGTCGGTCATGTCCGAGGCCGGCTCGGCCCTCATGGGCATCGGCTCGGCCCGCGGCGACGACCGCGCGGTGGCCGCCGCCGAGATGGCGATCTCCTCGCCGCTCCTCGAGGCCTCCATCGACGGCGCCCGGGGCGTGCTGCTCTCCATCTCCGGCGGCTCCGACCTCGGCCTGTTCGAGATCAACGAGGCCGCCCAGCTGGTCAGCGAGGCAGCTCACCCCGAGGCCAACATCATCTTCGGTGCGGTCATCGACGACGCGCTCGGCGACGAGGTCCGGGTCACGGTGATCGCGGCAGGCTTCGACGGCGGTCAGCCCCCGGCCCGCCGGGACAACGTCCTCGGCTCGGCCTCGGGCACCGCCCGCCGCGAGGAGCCCGCCCCGGTACGGCAGCCCGAGAGCCGCCCGTCCTTCGGCTCCCTCGGCAGCGTCACGCCGAAGGAGGAGCCGGCGCCGGCCCCCGAGCCGGTGGCCGACCTCCCGGTCTCCCCGCCGGTGCCGCCGTCGCGGACCTACTCGGACAGCGCGGCCGAGGAGCTGGACGTGCCGGACTTCCTGAAGTGATAGGACGGCGCGAGAACGTGGGCGGCGCCCACTTCGCCTTCACCGACCGGTGGGGCGGGGTGAGCGCCGCTCCGTATGAGGAGCTCAACCTGGGCGGCGCGGTCGGCGACGACCCCGAGGCCGTCCGCGCCAACCGGGAACTGGCCGCCAAGTCGCTGGGTCTGGACCCGGCGCGGGTGGTCTGGATGAACCAGGTGCACGGCGCCGATGTCGCCGAGGTCGAGGGGCCGTGGGCCACCCGGCGGACCCCGGAGGTCGACGGACTGGTCACCGCGACGCGCGGGCTCGCGCTCGCCGTGCTGACCGCCGACTGCGTGCCGGTCCTGCTGGCCGACCCGGTCGCCGGGGTGGTCGCCGCGGCGCACGCCGGACGGCCCGGCATGATCAAGGGGATCGTGCCCGCCGCGGTCGACGCCATGACGTCGCTCGGCGCCGACCCCGCCCGGATCGTCGCCCGCACCGGACCCTCCGTGTGCGGCCGGTGCTACGAGGTGCCGGAGGCGATGCGCGCCGAGGTCGCCGCGCTGGAGCCGGCGGCGCACGCCGAGACGAGCTGGGGCACTCCCGCGGTGGACGTCGCCGCCGGAGTGCACGCGCAGCTCGACCGGCTCGGGGTGGGCGACCGGGAGCAGTCGCCGGTGTGCACGCTGGAGTCGGACGATCACTTCTCGTACCGCCGCGACCGCTCCACGGGGCGACTCGCGGGATATGTCTGGCTGGACTGATGGACATGACGGACCGTAGGGACGAACTCGCCGGAAACCTGGCGAAGGTGGAGGAGCGCATCGCCCGCGCGTGCGCGGCCGCCGGGCGCCGGCGGGAGGAGGTGACCCTCATCGTGGTCACCAAGACCTACCCGGCGAGCGATGTGCGGATCCTGGCGGAACTCGGCGTGCGGCACGTCGCCGAGAACAAGGACCAGGACGCCGCGCCGAAGGCCGCGGAGTGTTCGGATCTGCCTCTCCGGTGGCACTTCGTCGGCCAGTTGCAGACCAACAAGGCACGATCCGTGGTCGGATACGCGGACTTCGTGCAGTCCGTCGACCGTTCCCGGCTGGTGACCTCGCTGTCGAAGGAGGCCGTGCGCGCCGGGCGCGAGGTCGGCTGTCTCGTCCAGGTCGCGCTCGACGCGGGCGAGAGCGGACGCGGGGAGCGGGGCGGCGTGGGGCCGGGCGGGGTCGCGGAGTTGGCGGATCTCGTGGCCGGCGCGCCGGGACTGCGGCTCGACGGACTGATGACCGTCGCACCGCTGACCGGGGAGTACGCGGGGCGCCAACAGGCGGCCTTCGAGCGGTTGATGGTTTTGTCGACTGACCTGCGCCGAGCCCATCCGGCTGCGAACATGGTGTCCGCGGGGATGAGTGCGGACCTCGAGGAGGCCGTGGCGGCCGGGGCGACACATGTGCGCGTCGGCACTGCGGTACTCGGAGTCCGCCCCCGGCTCGGGTAACGTCGCCAGGAAGTCGGACCACAGCAGAAAATATGGTCATTACCGCCGAAAGGCGGACACAAGGGCCACGTGGATCGCGGGACTTGGCAGTCGGAAGCCGATCCACCACAGAGCGGAGGACTCAGAGCATGGCCGGCGCGATGCGCAAGATGGCGGTCTACCTCGGCCTCGTGGAGGACGATGGGTACGACGGCCGGGGATTCGACCCCGATGACGACTTCGAACCCGAGCTCGACCCTGAGCCCGAGCGGGACCATCGGCGACACGAGCCGTCCCACCAGTCACATGCGGCACATCAGTCCCAAAGGGACGAAGAAGTGCGTATCGTGCAGCCACCCGCTCCGCGTGAGCCTGTGGCGCGATCCACTTCGCCCATCGCGGAATCCGGGCGTCCGGCGCGCATCGCGCCCGTGGCATCCATCACACAAGAACGTCAGTCCCTGGAGAAGAACGCACCGGTGATCATGCCCAAGGTCGTGTCGGAACGAGAGCCGTACCGGATCACCACCCTCCACCCCCGGACCTACAACGAGGCCCGTACCATCGGGGAACACTTCCGTGAGGGCACCCCGGTGATCATGAATCTGACTGAGATGGATGACACAGACGCGAAGCGACTTGTCGACTTTGCGGCCGGTTTGGTGTTTGGTCTTCACGGCAGCATCGAGCGGGTGACGCAGAAGGTGTTCCTGTTGTCGCCTGCTAACGTCGATGTCACGGCGGAGGACAAGGCCCGCATCGCAGAGGGCGGGTTCTTCAACCAAAGCTGAGACGCACGATCGGAAACAGCAGTACAGAGCAGTAGGAAACAGGGGAGAGGGAAGCACCGAACATGAGCGTGGTCCTGGATGTCGTTCGCATCGCGCTGATGGTGTTCCTTCTGGTGCTCATCTTCAGGTTGGTCATGGACTACGTCTTCCAGTTCGCCCGCTCGTGGCAACCCGGCAAGGCGATGGTGGTCGTTCTGGAGGCCACCTACACTGTCACTGATCCACCGCTCAAGCTTCTGCGGCGAGTTATTCCGCCGCTGCGTCTCGGGGGCGTGGCGCTCGACCTGTCCTTCTTCGTACTGATGATCATCGTCTACATCCTGATCTCGATCGTGAGCCGGCTGTGAGCGATGTGAACTACCGTCTTGCCGATGCCGACGACTACGTTGAGGTGAAGAGATGCCGTTGACCCCCGAGGACGTGCGGAACAAGCAGTTCACGACCGTCCGCCTCCGAGAAGGCTATGACGAGGACGAGGTCGATGCCTTCCTCGATGAGGTCGAAGCCGAACTGACGCGACTGCTCCGCGAGAACGAGGACCTGCGCGCCAAACTGGCCGCGGCCACGCGTGCTGCTGCCCAGAACCAGCAGAACATGCGCAAGCCTCCGGAGCAGGACCAGCAGCAGGGCGGCGGTATGCCGCCGCAGGGGATGCCCCAGCAGGGCATGCCTCAGCAGGGCATGCCTCAGCAGGGCATGCCCCCGCAGGGAATGCCGCAGCAGGGCATGCGCGGTCCGGGCGCTCCGGTACCCGCCGGCATATCGGGCCCGCCGCAGCAGCAGATGGGTGGCCCCATGGGTGGCCCGCCCCAGCTGCCGAGCGGTGCGCCGCAGCTGCCCGCCGGCCCCGGTGGTGGCCAGGGCGGTCAGCAGGGCCAGGGCCCGATGGGTCAGGGTCCGATGGGCCAGGGCCCGATGGGTCAGGGTCCGATGGGCCAGGGCCCCATGGGCCAGGGTCCGATGGGCCAGGGCCCCATGGGCCAGGGTCCGATGGGGCAGGGCCCCATGGGCGGTCCGCCCCAGATGCAGCAGCAGATGGGTGGCCCGATGGGTGGCCCGATGGGCGGCCCCATGGGCGGTCCGATGGGCGGCCCCGGTCAGGGCCCCGGCGGCGACAGTGCCGCCCGTGTCCTCTCGCTGGCCCAGCAGACCGCCGACCAGGCGATCGCCGAGGCCCGCTCCGAGGCCAACAAGATCGTCGGCGAGGCCCGCAGCCGCGCCGAGGGTCTCGAGCGTGACGCCCGTGCCAAGGCCGACGCCCTGGAGCGGGACGCACAGGAGAAGCACCGCGTCGCCATGGGCTCCCTGGAGTCCGCCCGCGCGACGCTGGAGCGCAAGGTCGAGGACCTGCGCGGCTTCGAGCGCGAGTACCGTACGCGCCTGAAGTCGTACCTCGAGTCGCAGCTGCGTCAGCTGGAGACCCAGGCGGACGACTCGCTCGCCCCGCCGCGCACTCCTGCCGCGGCCTCCCTGCCGCCGTCCCCGGCGCCTTCCATGGCTCCGGCCGGTGCGAGTGCCCCGTCCTACGGCGCGGGTGCGCCGGGCATGGGTGCTCCGAGCCCGGCCGCGCCGTCCTACGGCGGGCAGCAGCAGATGTCGCCGGCCATGACTCAGCCGATGGCGCCGGTGCGTCCGCAGGGTCCCTCCCCGATGGGCCAGGCTCCCTCGCCGATGCGTGGCTTCCTCATCGACGAGGACGACAACTGACGGCCAGTAGTACGCCTTAGGCGTCGGCAGCGTTCAAAGGGCGGGCCCCGGATTCCGATCCGGGGTCCCGCCCTTTTTACGCGTGTTGACGACGGTGACGGTGGATCACACCGTGACCGGCGACGACCGAGGGCCCGGCCCCCCTGGGGGAGCCGGGCCCTCGGTGTGCCGGGAGCTACGCCTTGCGCAGGCGGAACGTCAGCGTCAGACCCTCGTCCGAGAACGGGGTGCCGTAGGTGTCGTCCGCCTCGCCCTGGGCGAAGTCCGTGGCGAGGACCTCGTCGGAGATCAGGGCCGAGTGGCCGGCCAGGGCGTCGACGGTGGCCGGGTCGGTCGCGGTCCAGCGGAGCGCGATGCGGTCGGCGACGTCGAGGCCGCTGTTCTTGCGGGCCTCCTGGATCAGCCGGATCGCGTCCCGGGCGAGGCCCGCGCGGCGCAGCTCCTCGGTGATCTCCAGGTCGAGGGCGACCGTGGCGCCGGAGTCGGAGGCGACCGACCAGCCCTCGCGCGGGGTCTCCGTGATGATCACCTCGTCCGGGGCCAGGGTGACCGTCTCGCCGTCGATCTCGACCGACGCCGTGCCCTCGCGCAGGGCGAGGGAGAGCGCGGCCGCGTCGGCGTTCGCGACGGCCTTCGCCACGTCCTGGACGCGCTTGCCGAACCGCTTGCCCAGGGCGCGGAAGTTGGCCTTGGCGGTGGTGTCGACCAGGCTGCCGCCGACCTCGGAGAGGGACGCCAGGGACTCGACGTTCAGCTCCTCCGTGATCTGCGTGTGCAGCTCGGGGGAGAGGGCGTCGAAGCCGGTGGCCGCGATGAGCGCCCGCTGGAGCGGCTGGCGGGTCTTGACACCCGACTCCGCGCGCGTGGCGCGGCCCAGCTCGACCAGACGGCGGACCAGGACCATCTGCTTCGACAGCTCCGGGTCGATCGCCGCGAGGTCCGCCTCCGGCCAGGAGGCCAGGTGGACGGATTCCGGGGCGCCCGGGGTGACGGGCAGGATCAGGTCCTGCCAGACCCGCTCGGTGATGAACGGGGTCAGCGGGGCCATCAGCTTGGTGACCGTCTCCACGACCTCGTGCAGGGTGCGCAGCGCCGCCTTGTCGCCCTGCCAGAAGCGGCGGCGGGAGCGGCGCACGTACCAGTTGCTGAGGTCGTCGACGAACGCGGACAGCAGCTTGCCGGCGCGCTGGGTGTCGTACGCCTCCAGAGCCTGCGTCACCTGGTCGGTGAGCGCGTTCAGTTCGGACAGCAGCCAGCGGTCCAGGACCGGGCGGTCGGCCGGGGCCGGGTCGGCCTCGGAGGGCGCCCAGCCGGAGGTGCGGGCGTACAGGGCCTGGAAGGCGACCGTGTTCCAGTAGGTGAGGAGCGTCTTGCGGACGACCTCCTGGATGGTGTTGTGGCCCACCCGGCGGGCCGCCCAGGGGGAGCCGCCGGCCGCCATGAACCAGCGGACCGCGTCGGCGCCGTGCTGGTCCATCAGCGGGATCGGCTGGAGGATGTTGCCCAGGTGCTTGGACATCTTGCGGCCGTCCTCGGCGAGGATGTGGCCGAGGCAGACCACGTTCTCGTACGAGGACTTGTCGAAGACCAGGGTGCCGACCGCCATCAGCGTGTAGAACCAGCCGCGGGTCTGGTCGATGGCCTCGGAGATGAACTGCGCCGGGTAGCGGGACTCGAACAGGTCCTTGTTCTTGTACGGGTAGCCCCACTGCGCGAACGGCATGGAACCCGAGTCGTACCAGGCGTCGATGACCTCGGGCACGCGCGTGGCCGTCTTCGCGCACTGGGGGCAGGCGAAGGTGACGTCGTCGATGAACGGCCGGTGCGGGTCCAGTGCGGACTGGTCGGTGCCGGTCAGCTCGGACAGTTCCGCGCGGGAGCCGACGACGGTGAGGTGGTCGTCCTCGCAGCGCCAGATCGGCAGCGGGGTGCCCCAGTAGCGGCTGCGGGACAGCGCCCAGTCGATGTTGTTGTTCAGCCAGTCGCCGAAGCGGCCGTGCTTGACCGTGTCGGGGAACCAGTTGGTCTTCTCGTTCTCCTGGAGGAGGCGGTCCTTGACGGCCGTCGTGCGGATGTACCAGGACGGCTGCGCGTAGTAGAGGAGCGCGGTGTGGCAGCGCCAGCAGTGCGGGTAGCTGTGCTCGTACGGGATGTGCCGGAAGAGGAGGCCGCGCTGCTGGAGGTCCTCGGTGAGCTGTTCGTCCGCCTTCTTGAAGAAGACGCCGCCGACCATCGGGACGGACTCCTCGAAGGTGCCGTCGGGGCGGACCGGGTTGACCACCGGCAGGCCGTAGGAGCGGCAGACCTTGAGGTCGTCCTCACCGAAGGCGGGGGACTGGTGGACCAGACCCGTGCCGTCCTCGGTGGTGACGTACTCGGCGTTCACCACGTAGTGCGCGGGCTCCGGGAACTCCACGAGCTCGAACGGACGTTGATAGGTCCAGCGCTCCATCTCGGCGCCGGTGAAGGTCTCGCCGGTGGGCTCCCAGCCCTCGCCGAGCGCCTTGGCGAGCAGCGGCTCGGCGACGACGAGCTTCTCCTGGCCGTCGGTGGCGACGACGTAGGTGACCTCGGGGTGCGCCGCGACGGCCGTGTTGGACACCAGGGTCCAGGGGGTCGTCGTCCACACCAGGAGCGCGGCCTGGCCGGCGAGCGGACCGGAGGTGAGCGGGAAACGGACGTACACGGACGGGTCGACGACCGTCTCGTAGCCCTGAGCCAGCTCGTGGTCGGAGAGGCCGGTGCCGCAGCGGGGGCACCAGGGGGCGACGCGATGGTCCTGGACCAGCAGACCCTTGTTGAAGATCTCCTTGAGCGACCACCAGACCGACTCGATGTACTCGGGGTCCATCGTGACGTAGGCGTCGTCGAGGTCGACCCAGTAGCCCATGCGGGTCGTCAGCTCGGTGAAGGCGTCGGTGTGGCGCAGTACGGACTCGCGGCACCGGGCGTTGAAGTCGGCGATGCCGTAGGCCTCGATGTCCTTCTTGCCGCTGAAGCCCAGCTCCTTCTCGACCGCCAGCTCCACCGGGAGGCCGTGGCAGTCCCAGCCGGCCTTGCGGGCCACGTGGTAGCCGCGCATGGTGCGGAAGCGGGGGAAGACGTCCTTGAAGACGCGTGCCTCGATGTGGTGGGCGCCGGGCATGCCGTTGGCGGTGGGCGGGCCCTCGTAGAACACCCATTCGGGGCGCCCCTCGGACTGCTCCAGGCTCTTGGCAAAGATCTTCTGCTCGCGCCAGAAGTCGAGCACGGCGTGCTCGAGGGCGGGCAGGTCGACCTGGGCGGGCACCTGGCGGTACTGCGTCATCGATCTTCCTCCGGCGGACGTACTGCCTTCCGTCGGAGGGACGAGAGCCGTCTTGCCTGTCTACGCCGTGTGCGGCGCGCTCCCGCGGTACCACCCTCCTTGGCCCGCCGGTGCTCCGTACGCTCCGGTGAGCCCCCTCATTGGGGTCGCGATGCCGGTTCTACCGCCCCTCGCGGGGCCTTCTTCCGGCGGCTCCGGGGTGATCTTCGCGTCGCGCTCGCCCCCGGGCTTCCACCGTCCCCGGGTCGCTCTGGGCTGCGTACGCCGCTACTCGTCCCCATCCATGCTTTTCGCTCCGCCCAGTGTACGGCGCCGGGCGGACAGTGGCCGACCGGTTTACGGGGCCCTCGGGCGCGGGGTGCGGACGGGTCCGGAATGACCCGATTGGAGGTGTTCCTGGAGGGAACCCGTGTTCGGATCCCCGGGCGGTCGGCCGGGCGGATTACCCGGCGGGGAGCTGGGCACAACGCAGGCAGGCTTGCCGCGCGACGTGCGCGGGGCGGGCGATTCGGGCGGTGTGCCCCGTTGCCGCGGACCTCGTGTCGATTTATCGTCCCAGCACGATTCGCGAGCGAGATCACAGTATGTGAAGGGGCCGCGGCCATGGCGAAGAAGACCGCCGTACAGCAGCCGGCGTCCGGTCGGTCCACGGGTGCCTCCGGCGGTGGCGCGGCCAAGGACGCCAAGGCTGTGGGCGGGAAGAAGAGCGCTCGCGCGGCAGGCATCGCGCGAGCCGCCGACTCGGTGCCGACCGGGCGCGCGGCAGGCGATTTCGGGAAGGGCGAGGCAGAGGAGGTCGGGTCCGGCGACACGGTGGCCGGGGAGGCGGCGGCGGAGAGAACGGCCGCCAAGAAGGCCGCCGGGCGGAAAACGGCGGGCAAGAAGGCCGCAGCCAAGAAAAGCGCAGCCAAGAAGACCGCTGCCAAGAAATCCGCTGCCAAGAAGGCCCCTGTGAAGGAGGCCCCTGTGAAGGAGGCCCCCGCCCGGAGCGCCGCAGCCGAGAAGGCCGCTGCCGTGAAGGCGACCGCCGGGAAACCGGCGGTCAAGAAGGCGGCGGCCGGGAAAGCGGCGGCCAAGGCGGCCCCGGCCGAGAAGACGGCCGCCGGGGAGGCGGCCGCGGGGAAAACGGCCGCCCGGAAGGCGGTCGCCAAGAAGGCGCCCGCCAAGAAAGCAGCCGTCACCGGGAAGGACGGCGGCGCCGAGGGCGTGGCCGCGGCGAGGGCGGGAAAGAAGAGCACGGCCAAGAAGGTGGGCGCGGCCTCGGCCGCGGAGCAGACGGGAGCCACGACAGTGGTTGCGAAGAAGACTCCAGGCACGGCCACGGCGGCGAAGACCGCCGTCCCCAAGGCACGCCTCGCCGCGGTGGAGCCCGGCGAGCTCGCGGTGCGCCCCGGTGAGGAACCCTGGACGCCCGAGGAGGTCGAGGAGGCGCGCGCCGAGCTCCAGTCCGAGCAGGCACGGCTGCACGCGGAGCTGGCCTCGTCCGAGACGGCCCTGGCGGGCCTGATGCGCGACTCGGGGGACGGCGCGGGCGACGACCAGGCGGACACCGGGACCAAGAACATCACCCGGGAGCACGAGTTGGCGCTGGCCGCCAACGCCCGCGAGATGCTGATCCAGACCGAGCACGCCCTGGAGCGGCTGGACGCGGGCACCTACGGCCTGTGCGAGAACTGCGGCAACGCCATCGGCAAGGCCAGGATGCAGGCCTTCCCCCGGGCCACACTGTGTGTCGAGTGCAAGCAGAAGCAGGAGCGGAGGTACTGATCACGGCGAGGTCGGGAGGCGTGTCGTACCCTCGTCCTCAGTCAGGTACCTAGGTTGAGGGACTCACGTGGCAGAGGCGGAGCGCATCATCGGTACGCCGGATACTCCAGAGTCGGCGGGAGCCGAACCGGAGCAGTCCTCCGGCGCGGACGGGCAGCAGAGCGCCGAGGCCCGGCCCCGGGGCAGGCGCCGGATCGCCGTGCTGTTCGCGGTGGCCGTGTTCGCGTACGCCCTCGACCTGATCAGCAAGATGATCGTGGTCGCCAAGCTGGAGCATCATCCGCCGATCGAGATCGTCGGGGACTGGCTGCGGTTCGAGGCCATCCGCAACGCCGGTGCGGCCTTCGGCTTCGGCGAGGCCTTCACGATCATCTTCACGGTGATCGCGGCGGCCGTGATCGTCGTGATCGCGCGGCTGGCCCGCAAGCTGTACAGCCTGCCCTGGGCGATCGCGCTGGGCCTGCTGCTGGGCGGCGCGCTGGGCAACCTGACCGACCGGATCTTCCGCTCGCCGGGCGTCTTCGAGGGTGCGGTGGTGGACTTCATCGCGCCGAAGCACTTCGCGGTCTTCAACCTCGCGGACTCGGCGATCGTCTGCGGCGGCATCCTGATCGTGCTGCTGTCCTTCAAGGGCCTGGACCCGGACGGGACCGTCCACAAGGACTGAGAGGCCGGGAGGCCGGGAGGGGCTTGTTGACGGGGCGGTCCCCGGTGTCCTGCATACTCGACGGGTGAGCACGATTCCCGAGATCCGTACCCTGCCCGTGCCGGACGGCCTGGAGGGCGAGCGCGTCGACGCCGCCATCTCCCGCATGTTCGGCTTCTCCCGCACCAAGGCCGCGGAGCTCGCCGCGGCGGGGAAGGTCTCGGTCGACGGCTCGGTGGTCGGCAAGTCCGAGCGGGTGCACGGCGGGGCCTGGCTCGAGGTCGAGATGCCCCAGGCGCCCGCGCCGGTGCAGATCGTCGCCGAGCCGGTCGAGGGCATGGAGATCGTGCACGACGACGACGACGTGGTCGTGATCGTCAAGCCGGTCGGCGTGGCGGCGCACCCCTCGCCCGGCTGGAGCGGCCCCACGGTGATCGGCGGTCTGGCCGCGGCCGGCTACCGCATCTCCACCTCCGGTGCCGCCGAGCGTCAGGGCATCGTGCACCGGCTCGACGTCGGCACCTCCGGTCTGATGACCGTCGCCAAGTCGGAGCGGGCGTACACCTCGCTCAAGCGGCAGTTCAAGGAGCGCACGGTCGACAAGCGCTACCACACCCTGGTCCAGGGCCACCCGGACCCGACCAGCGGCACCATCGACGCCCCCATCGGCCGCCATCCGAACCACGACTACAAGTGGGCGGTCACGGCGGAGGGCAAGCCGTCGGTCACGCACTACGACCTGATCGAGGCGTTCCGCTCCGCCTCCCTGCTGGACGTGAAGCTGGAGACCGGCCGTACGCACCAGATCCGCGTCCACATGGCCGCCCATCGCCACCCTTGCGTCGGCGACCTCACCTACGGAGCCGACCCGACGCTCGCCAAGCGTCTGCGGCTGACCCGGCAGTGGCTGCACGCGGTGCGGCTGGGCTTCGAGCACCCCGGCGACGGGGAGTGGGTGGAGTTCGCCAGCGACTACCCGGCCGACCTCCAGCAGGCCCTGGACCAGGTCCGCGAGGAGACGTACGGGTGAGCGGCACGCGCGCGTACACGGTCCGGGTCGCCGAGGACCCCGCCGACCTGGAGGCGTGCTTCGCGGTGCGCAAGGAGGTCTTCGTCCGGGAGCAGGGCGTCCCGGAGGACCTGGAGTACGACGCGTACGACGCCGGCGCGCTGCATGTGCTGGCGGTCCGGGAGGACGGCGTACCGCTGGGGACCGGGCGGCTGCTGTACGGCGCCGAGGTGGCCGCGGAGAAGACCGGCGGGGATCCGTCCGTCGGGTCGCTCGGGCGGCTCGCCGTGACGCGCGAGGCGCGCGGTCTCGGCGTCGGGGTCGCGCTGGTGCGGGCCATCGAGGAGGCCGCACACGCGCGTGGCCTCGCGGCGGTGGACCTGCACGCGCAGACGCAGGCACTGGGGTTCTACGAGCGGCTGGGGTACGCGGCGTACGGCCCCGAGGAGCTGGAGGCGGGGATTCCGCATCGCTCCATGCGGCGTTCTCTTTAGCGGGGCGCGGCGCGTGCGACGCTGGACATCCGGATGTTCTTGATCGTCTAGATGCCCGGAGCGCCGCCCGTGGATCAGTTGGCCCTGCTGTTCGTGCTGTTGCTCGGGGCTGTGGTGAGCGTCCCGGTCGGGGATCGTTTCGGGTTGCCGTCGCCGGTCCTGATGACCCTGCTGGGGATCGTCCTCGCGGTACTCGAATTCGTGCCCAACGTGGACATCCCGCCCGACCTGATCCTGCCGCTGGTGCTGCCGCCGCTGCTCTACGCGGCCGTACGGCGCACCTCGTGGCGGCAGTTCACGGCCAACAAACGGCCGATCTTCCTGCTGGCCGTGGCCCTGGTGTTCGTCACGACGGTCTGTGTGGCCGCGGTGGCCCACGCGGTGGTGCCCGGGCTGCCCCTGGCCGCGGCCGTCGCCCTGGGGGCCCTGGTGGCGCCGCCCGACCCGGTGGCCGCGACCGCCGTCGCCGGGCAGCTGGGGCTGCCGCGCCGGCTCGTCTCCATCCTGGAGGGCGAGGGGCTGTTCAACGACGTCACCGCCATCGTGCTGTACCACGTGGCGATCGCCGCCGCCGTCAGCGGGGAGTTCATGCCCGCCGAGGCCGCGCTCGAACTGGTGCTGTCCGCCGTGGTCGCGGTCGCCGTCGGGATCGGGCTCGGGTGGGGCGCCAACCGGCTGCTCGACCTCCTCGGGGACGCGACCCTCCAGATCGGGCTGACCCTGCTGGTGCCGTACGCGGCGTACGTGCTGGCCGAGGAGCTGCACGGGTCCGGTGTACTGGCCGTGCTGACGTGCGCGCTCTTCCTCGCCGAGTACGCGACCGACCCCGACGACGTGCTGACCCGGCTCGCCGGGCACGCCTTCTGGGACATCGTCGACACCCTGGTGACCGGGGTCGCGTTCGGACTCATCGGCCTCGAACTGCACAACGCCCTTCGTACGGCGTCCGGGCGGTGGGGCGAGATGCTCGGCTGGGCGGGGATCGTGGTGGCCGTGGTGGTCGTCGTACGGCTGGTGTGGCTGCTGCCGGCGACCTGGCTGACGAAACGGCTGCACGCGCGGCGGGACTACGACGAGGACATCCCGATGAGCTGGCGGGAGACCGTGATCATGTGGTGGTCCGGGATGCGGGGCGTGGCGTCGGTGGCGCTGGCGCTCGCGATCCCGCTGCGCACGGACGCGGGGGACCCTTTCCCGGACCGGGACGAGATCGTCTTCATCGCCTTCGGGGTGATCATGGGGACGCTGGTGGTGCAGGGGCTGACGCTGCCGTGGCTGGTGAAACGGCTGGGGGTACAGGCCGACAGCGAGCGGGAGAAGGCGTTCGAGCACGAACTGGCGGTGCGGGCGGCGAAGGCGGCGAAACGGCGGCTGCGGGAGATCGAGGCGGTGGAGGAGCTGCCGGAGGAGCTGTCCGAGCAGCTGCTGCGGCGGGCGTTCGAGATCGGGGTGCGGATCAGCCCGGAGCTGGGCGAGGAGGAGCGGCGCGAGGGCCACGACCAGCGGGTGCGCAGGCTCAAGCGGGTGCGGCGGATCCAGGGGGAGATGATGAGCGCGGCACGGCACGAGGTGCTGGCGGCGCGGGGCGAGGTGGGGGCGGATCCGGAGGTGGTGGACCGGGTGCTGCGGCAGCTGGACGTCCGCAGCCTTCGGTGAGTCTCGCCTGTGCGCACCGCCCGCGTGCGGCGGGGCGAGCGGCCGGCCGGTCTGCGTGGCTGCCCGCCGTCGGTGGCTCTCCCCGCGTGGCAGTCGTGTGAACGGGCGCCCCCTTCACCCGTCACCCTCGCTAGCCTCGGATCATGGCACGCAATGTGGTGATCAGCGGTGGTGGTACGGGGATCGGGCTCGCGACGGCGCACGCCTTCGCGGCCGACGGGGACCGGGTGCTGTTGCTCGGACGGCGGGCGGAGGTGCTGGAGAAGGCCGGGGTCGAGGGAGCCCTGAGCCACGCCGCCGACCTCGGTGACCCGGCCGCAGTGCGGGGGGTCGCCCGGTTCGTCGCGCAGGAGTTCGGGACCGTCGACGTGCTGGTGCACGGCGCCGGTGGAACCGGGCGGCTGGAACCGCCGAGCGACAGTGACGACCCGCTCGACCGGATCGCCCACGACTGGACGGTCAACTTCCGGATCAACACCCTCTCCGCCGCCCTGCTCACCGAGGCGCTGAAGGACCGGCTCGCCTCCCCGGGCGGGCGGATCCTGTTCGTCGGCTCGATCGCCGCCTACCGGGGGTCCGGCAGCGGGGCGTACGCCGGGGCCAAGGCCGCGCTGCACCCGTACGCCCATGACCTGGCCCGGGAGTTGGGGCCGCGCGGTGTCACCGTGAACGTCGTCGCGCCCGGCTATGTCGAGGACACCGGGTTCTTCGGTGAGGCCATCGACCCGGCCCGGCGGGAGCGGCTCATCGACGAGACCTCCACCGGGCGGGCCGGGACGCCCGGCGACGTCGCCGCCACCCTGCACTGGCTGGCCTCGCCCGGCGCCGGGCACGTCACCTCGCAGATCATCCAGGTCAACGGGGGCGCCGAGCGGGGCCACTGACGGTCAGCGGCCGCTCGTCCGCGGCGGCTCGTGGGCGCGGCGGGACGCTCCGTCGGGGGAGGGCGCCGGGCCGGGGACCCGGCCCGGGGGCAGCGCCGCGTCCGCCGTGTTGACCCGTGGGAGCGCGTACGGGTGCTCCTTCGCCAGCCAGCGGACCATCTGCTCGCGGACCGTCACCCGCACCTTCCAGATGTCGTCGGCGTCCTTCGCCGTCACCAGGGCCCGCACCTGCATGGTGTTCGGGGTGGTGTCCGTGACGTCCAGACCGCAGGCGCGGCCGTCCCAGGCCGGGCACTCGCGCAGGATGTCGCGCAGCTTCTCGCGCATCGCCTCCACCGGGGCGGTGTGGTCGACGTGCCAGTAGACGATGCCGGTCATCTGCGGGGTGCCGCGCGACCAGTTCTCGAACGGCTTCGACGTGAAGTACGACACCGGCATGGTGATCCGGCGTTCGTCCCAGGTGCGGACCGTCAGGAAGGTCAGCGTGATCTCCTCGACCGTGCCCCACTCGCCGTCCACCACGACCGTGTCGCCGATGCGGACCATGTCGCCGAAGGCGATCTGGAGCCCGGCGAACATGTTGCTCAGGGTCGACTGGGCGGCCACACCGGCGACGATGCCGAGGATGCCGGCCGAGGCCAGCAGCGAGGCGCCCGCCGCCCGCATCGCCGGGAACGTCAGCAGCATCGCCGCCACCGCCACCACCCCGACGACGGCCGCCACCACCCGCATGATCAGCGACACCTGGGTCCGCACCCGCCGTACCCGGGCCGGATCGCGGTGCACGCGCGCGTAGCGCGAGTACGTGGTCTCGACGACCGCCGCGACGATCCTGAGGACCAGCCAGGCCGCCGAGCCGATCAGCACCAGGGTGAGGGTCCGGCCTATACCGACCCGGTGGTCCTGGAGCAGTTGCGCCTTGTCGTAGGACCCTCTCAGCAGTGCCGCGCACAGCACCAGCTGGTACGGGACGCGGCCACGGCGCAGCAGACCCCACAGGGGGGTCTCCGGATGCCGTCCGTCGGCCTTGCGCAGCAGAAGGTCGGTGGCCCAGCCGATGAGCAGTGTCAGTACGACCGAGCCGCCGACCACGATCACGGGTCGGAGCAGGTTCTCCATGCCAACGAACGTAACCGGGACCGCGGGGCCTTGAACATGTGAGTTCTGTGCAGAGACGTGCGCACGGCGTTGTCGGTGCAGGCTGGCACCATGGGCGCATGAACATCATGCTCTTTCACTCGACCTTCGGTCTGCGGCCCGCGGTGCTCGCGGCGGCGGACCGGCTGCGTGCCGCCGGGCACGAGGTGTGGACCCCGGACCTCTTCGGGGGACGCACGTTCGGCACGGTCGAGGAGGGCATGGCCCACAACGAGGAGATCGGCAAGGACGAGCTGCTGAGGAGAGCCGTGCTGGCCGCCGCTCCCTACTCGGAGAGAGGGCTGGTGTACGCCGGGTTCTCGCTGGGGGCGTCGATCGCGCAGACCCTCGCCCTCGGCGACGACAAGGCCCGGGGCCTGCTGCTCCTGCACGGCACCTCCGACCTCGCGCCGAACGCCTCGGTGGACGGGCTGCCGGTGCAGCTGCACGTGGCCGAGCCGGACCCGTTCGAGACGGACGACTGGCTGAGCGCCTGGTACCTCCAGATGGGCAGGGCGGGCGCCGACGTGGAGATCTACCGGTACACGGGCGCCGGTCACCTCTACACCGACCCCGACCTGCCCGACTACGACGAGGAGGCCGCCGAGGCCACCTGGCGGGTGGCCCTCGGCTTCCTCGAGACGCTCTAGACGGGCCCGGAGCGGATCAGCTCCTCACCGAATCGGCTCCTCACCGGCTCAGCTCCTCACCGGCTCAGACCGGGTCGTAGGTGCGCTCCACCTTCTGCGTGCCGCTGCGCGTGCGGTACGAGCGGTACCAGGAGGAGGTCGCGGTGGCCTTGGTGCGGTCGGACACCACGTAGTAGTCCATCTGCGCGCGCTCGGCCGTGACGTCCAGGACGCCGTAGCCGTGGCGGTCGGTGTCCACCCAGTGCACGTGCCGGTTGGCGGCCCGGATGATCGGGGAGGCGACGGCGGTGAGGGTGCCCTCGGGGACCTTCACGATGTCGTCCAGGTTGTCCGAGGTCACGGAGGTGACCACGAACTCCGTGGCGGCCGAGGCGGACAGCGGGTAGGTACCGGCGTCCACGGGGACGTCGTTGGCCCACGCCATGTGGATGTCACCGGTCAGGAAGACGGTGTTGCCGATGGCGTTCGAGCGCAGATGGGCCAGGAGTTCGCGGCGGTCGTCGGTGTAGCCGTCCCACTGGTCGGTGTTGAGGGCGATGCCCTCCTGTGGTAGGCCGAGCAGCTTGGCGAGCGGCTTGAACAGGTCCGCGGAGAGCGAGCCGATGGCGAACGGCGAGATCATCACCGAGTTGCCGACCAGCCGCCAGGTGGTGTCGGAGGACTTCAGCCCGGCCTTCAGCCAGTCCAGCTGGGCCCGGCCGGTGAGGGTGCGGTCCGGGTCGTCGACGGTGCCCTTGCCGACACCGACCTGCTGGGAGCGGAAGGAGCGCAGGTCCAGCAGGGAGAGGTCGGCGAGCTTGCCGAAGCGCAGCCGCCGGTAGGTGGTGCCGGCGATCGCCGGGCGGACCGGCATCCACTCGAAGTAGGCCTGCTTGGCGGCCGCCTGACGGGCCGCCCAGGTGCCCTCGGCGCCCTCGGTGTGGTTCTCCGCGCCGCCCGACCAGGCGTCGTTGGCGATCTCGTGGTCGTCCCAGATCGCGACGACCGGCGCCTTGCCGTGCAGGGCCTGGAGATCCGGGTCCGTCTTGTACTTCCCGTGCCGGGTGCGGTAGTCGGCGAGCGTGAGGACCTCGTGGGTGGGCGAGGTCTGCCGCACGACGGTGCCGCGGGTGCCGTACTCGCCCGTGCCGTACTCGTAGATGTAGTCGCCGAGATGGAGCCAGGCGTCCAGGTCGCCGCGCGCCGCGAGATGGCGGTACGGCGAGAAGTAGCCGGCCTCCCAGCTGGCGCAGGAGACCACGCCGAAGCGCAGGCCCGCGACGGCCGCGTCCGCCGCCGGCGCGGTGCGGGTGCGCGCCGCCGGGGAGTCGGTGCCGCCCGCGGAGAAGCGGAACCAGTAGTCGGTGGCCGGGGCCAGGCCCCGGACGTCGGCCTTGACGGTGTGGTCGGAGGCGGCGGTCGCGGTGAGCGAGCCCCGGGCCACAACGTCCGTCAGCGCCTTGTCCCGGGCGACGATCCAGCTGACCTCGGTGTCCGGGCCGAGCCCGGAGCCGGGGGTCGCCTCGGCGGTCGGCGTGACCCGGGTCCACAGCAGGACGCCGTCGGGCAGCGGGTCGCCGGAGGCGAGGCCGTGCAGGAAGAGGGGGGCCTCGGCGGCCCGGGCCGGGAAGGCGGCGGCGAGCGGGCCGGCCAGCACGGCGGTGGCGGCCGCGGCCTTGAGGGCCGTACGGCGGCGCGGCGACAGCGAGTTGGGGCGAGCCGCCGGGGTGTCGGCGCTCTCGGACGATCTGTATCGACTGGTCACGGGCGATCAGATTACTGACCAGTACGACGAAAGAGCAGGCGAACTCGTAAAAGTTCGCCTGCTCTTCGCACGGCCGTCGGTCCGGCCGGTGTTCCGCACGCGCGGCGGTCACCGCGGGGGCGCCGCGGTGACCGCCGCGAGGTGCCGGTCGGTCAGCCCTTCAGGGCCGCGTCGACGACCTCGTTGAACTCGTCGACCGTCATCGGCTGGTTGCCGGCCGAGGTGACGAGCTTCTTGCCGTCCATGACGAAGCTCGGGGTGCCGGTCACGTCTTCCTTGTTGGTGTCGAACGTCTTGGACATGGCCAGCGCCCAGGCGTCGTACGTGCCGTTCTTGACGTCGTTCTGGAACGCCTTGTTGTTCTTCAGCGCCGAGACGGTGTTCGCGACCTCGATGAGGTAGTCGTCGCTCTTGAACTTGTCGTCGGTCTCCTCGGGGTGCCACTTCGCCGAGTACAGGGCGGTCTTGTACTCGGCGAACGCCTCGGTGCTGACGTTGAGCGCGGCGCCCATGGCGCTCATCGCGTTCTTGGAGCCCTCGCCGTTGGAGCCGATCTTCCCCTGGCCGAGGGAGTCGCCGTCGAGGAACGTGCCACCGATGTACTGGATCTTGAACTTGCCGTCCTCGACGTCCTTGTCGACGGTCGTGCCGACGACCTGCTCGAACTGGGCGCAGACGGGGCAGCGCGGGTCCTCGTAGACCTTGAGGGTCTTCTTGGCGGTGCTCTTGCCGATCGTCACCGTCGTGCCGTTGGTGCCCGTGGTGTTGGCCGGAGCGACGACCTTGTCGCTCTTGGCCTCCTCCCAGTAGCTCGGCTTGTTGGCCTGGACGACGGCGTAACCTATGCCGCCCGCCGCGGCCAGGACGCCGATCGCCGAGGCGGCGACGATGACCTGGCGCTTGGCCTTGGCCCGCTTGGCCTGACGCTCGCGTTCGACGCGCAGCCGCTCCCGGGCCGCCGTCTTCGCCGCCTGGGTGTTCCGCTTGCTCATGTCGGTGATCTCCATCGAGGACGCGCACAGTCGTGCGCGGGGGATACGTGTAGGGGACTGCTCGTGCTCCGTGGCCGTTCCTGTGGAACGGGTGACGCTCAGGCGAGGGCGGCCGGACGCGGCGGACCGCGGCGCCCCAGGGAGTGCGCGAGGAGCAGGGTCCGGGAGGTCGCCGTACGGTGCGCGGGCCGCGGCAGGCGGCGGGCCGCCGGGGCGCGTCGTACGGTCACCGAGGCCACGGCCGTCAGCAGCGGCCGGAAGGTGGTCGCGCCGGCCGCCCGCAGCAGCTGGGCCAGGGCCCGCTCGCCCCGGCGCAGCCAGGCGGCCGCGATCAGGCCGACGCAGAGATGGGCGCCCAGCAGCAGCCAGGCGGTGGCCGGGTCGGCGTGGGCGAGCAGCCCGCCGAGCCGGGCGGGGTCGGTACCGGTGACCTGGGCCAGCGGGGTGCCGACCCGGGTGCCGTCGCCGCACAGCACGTCCCAGCCGACGGAGGCCAGCGGCCCGGCGACCGGGCCGCCGGCACGGCCGTAACAGACGTGCTGGCCGGTGGTGAAGACCGTGTCCGCCGCCAGCTCCAGCGGGATCAGCAGGGCGGCGATCCGCCCGAAGCCCCGCTCGCGGCCGGCGAGGGCGTACGCGAGGAGGAACACGGCGGCCGCGACGGCGGCCACCGTGTTGAGCGGCAGCGGGGCCCGGGACAGCAGGACGTGCGACGCGGTGCTGAGCGTCACGACGAGTGCCGTGAACAGCGCCGCGCGTACGGCTCTGAGGCGGGTCCCGGATATGTCCATAGCAGCAGAGAGTGTGTCACGCGCTCCTGTAGGAGACCCCTAAAGGCCCGCTGTGAGAAAGCGGACCGTTAGAGACCCGGAATCCGGCCGTTGCGGAACAGGTCCACGAAGATCTGGTGGTCCGCACGCGCGCGTGCGCCGTAGCTGTGCGCGAAGTCGACCAGCAGCGGCGCGAAGCCCTCTTCGTCGGCGGCGAGGGCGGCGTCGATGGCACGCTCCGTGGAGAACGGCACCAGGGACTCGCCGGAGGTGTCGTCCGCCGCGGCGTGCATGGTGGCCGTGGCCCGGCCCAGGTCGGCGACGACGCCGGCGATCTCGTCCAGGTCGTCGATGTCGCCCCAGTCCAGGTCGACCGCGTACGGGGAGACCTCGGCGACCAGCTGGCCCGCGCCGTCCAGCTCGGTCCAGCCGAGCCACGGGTCGGCGTGCTGCTGCAGCGCGCGCTGGGAGATCACCGTGCGGTGGCCCTCGTGCCGGAAGTACTCACGGATCGCCGGGTCGGTGATGTGCCGGGAGACGGCCGGGGTCTGGGCCTGCTTGATGTAGATCACGACGTCGTTCTCCAGGGCGTCGCTGTGGCCCTCCAGGAGGATGTTGTACGACGGGAGGCCGGCCGAGCCGATGCCGATGCCGCGCCGCCCGACGACGTCCTTCACCCGGTAGGAGTCGGGACGGGCCAGGGAGGTCTCCGGCAGCGTCTCCAGATAGCCGTCGAAGGCGGCGAGCACCTTGTAGCGGGTGGCCGCGTCCAGCTCGATGGAGCCGCCGCCGGGCGCGAAGCGGCGCTCGAAGTCACGGATCTCGGTCATCGAGTCCAGCAGACCGAAGCGGGTGAGCGAGCGGGCGTCACGCAGCGCGTCCAGCAGGGGGCCCTGCGTGGTCTCCAGGGTGAAGGGCGGCACCTCGTCGCTCTTGGCGCCGGTGGCCAGGGCGTGGATGCGCTCGCGGTACGCGCCCGCGTACACCTCCACCAGCTCGGTGATCTGGTCGTCGCCGAGCGCCTTCGCGTACCCGATGAGGGCGATCGAGGCGGAGAAGCGCTTGAGGTCCCAGGTGAAGGGGCCGACGTACGCCTCGTCGAAGTCGTTGACGTTGAAGATCAGCCGGCCGGTGGCGTCCATGTACGTGCCGAAGTTCTCCGCGTGCAGGTCGCCGTGGATCCACACGCGCGCGGTGCGCTCGTCCAGGAACGGACCGCCGCGCTTCTCCTCGTCGAGGTCGTGGTAGAAGAGGGCCGCCGTGCCCCGGTAGAACGCGAACGCCGAGGCCGCCATCTTCCGGAACTTCACGCGGAACGCGGCCGGGTCGGCGGCCAGGAGCTCGCCGAACGCGGTGTCGAAGACGGCGAGGATCTCCTCGCCGCGAGGCTCGTCGTTGAGCTGCGGAACCGACATCGCTGGGTGCCTCCTGGTGCATGACATGTACGACAGCGTTTCTGTCGTCTCCAACGGGCGGAGCCGGGCGAAAGTGCCCGCGACCCCGCTGTGAAGGTACGCGGGGGAGACCCGCGAGTGTCAGTGGCGAGGCATAGACTTCGACGCTGACCCCCGGACTGTCCGCCCCCCTGTCGTCGAGTGTTTCCCTTGGAGGCCACGCCGTGTCGAAGCCGCCGTTCACGCACCTGCACGTCCACACCCAGTACTCGCTGCTGGACGGTGCCGCGCGGCTGAAGGACATGTTCAACGCGTGCAACGAGATGGGCATGACCCATATCGCCATGTCCGACCACGGCAACCTCCACGGGGCGTATGACTTCTTCCACACCGCGAAGAAGGCCGGAGTCACCCCGATCATCGGGATCGAGGCGTATGTCGCCCCCGAGTCGCGGCGCAACAAGCGCAAGATCCAGTGGGGCCAGCCGCACCAGAAGCGGGACGACGTCTCCGGTTCCGGCGGCTACACCCACAAGACGATCTGGGCGGCGAACGCGACGGGCCTGCACAACCTCTTCCGGCTCTCCTCGGACGCGTACGCCGAGGGCTGGCTCCAGAAGTGGCCCCGGATGGACAAGGAGACCATCTCCCAGTGGTCCGAGGGACTCATTGCCTCCACCGGCTGCCCCTCCGGCGAGCTCCAGACCCGGCTGCGCCTCGGCCACCACGACGAGGCCCTCAAGGCGGCCGCCGACTACCAGGACATCTTCGGCAAGGACCGCTACTTCCTGGAGCTGATGGACCACGGCATCGAGATCGAGCGCCGGGTCCGTGACGGCCTCCTCGACATCGGCAGGAAGCTCGGCATCCCGCCGCTGGTGACGAACGACTCGCACTACACGTACGCGCACG
>NZ_BMSA01000033.1 GCF_014648915.1 Streptomyces phaeofaciens
CACCCATGCCAGACCAACGCACCAACCGCCCCACCAGTTACGGGACAACCTTTAGCTTCCCCCGCCATGAGGCGCTTGGGGAAGACGCGACGCAGGGTACGGGCGACAGGGGCGGCGCGGAAGAGGGCCCTGGCGGCCGCGGCGGCCTGCGCGGCGGTGCTGGCGGGCCTCACCGCCGTACCGGCGCAGGCCCGTACGGCGCCGCACTGGGAGCTCAAGGACACCGGCACCACCGCCGTACGGTTCCGGGGCCTCGCGGCGGTCGACCGGGACACCGCGTGGGTCGCCGGCACCCAGGGCACCGTGCTGCGCACCACCGACGGCGGGGCGAGCTGGCGGAACGTCTCCCCGCCGGGCGCCGCCGACCTCCAGTTCCGGGACGTCGAGGCGTTCGACGCGCGCCGCGCGGTGGTGCTGGCCATCGGTGAGGGCGAGGCCTCACGCGTGTACCGCACCGACGACGGCGGGGCGACCTGGACGGAGTCCTTCCGTAACACCGACGCCCGCGCCTTCTACGACTGCCTGACCTTCTTCGACCACCGCCACGGCCTCGCCGTCAGCGACCCGGTGGACGGCAGGTTCCGCATGCTGTCGACCCGCGACGGCGGCCGCTCCTGGACGGTGCTCCCCGACCGGGGCATGCCGGCCGCCCTGGCGGGCGAGGCGGGCTTCGCGGCGAGCGGCCAGTGCCTGGTCTCCTCCGGGCCGAAGGACGTGTGGCTGGCCACCGGCGGGGCCTCGCGCGCGCGGGTGCTGCACTCCGCTGACCGCGGCCTGACCTGGACGGCCGATGACGCACCGGTCCCGGCGGGCGATCCCGCGCGCGGGGTCTTCGCGCTCGCCTTCCAGGGCCGCGCGCACGGCCTCGCCGTCGGCGGCGACTACCGCGCCGACCAGCCCTCCCCGGACGCCGCCGCGACGACCGGCGACGGCGGCCGCACCTGGCGCCCCGCCGGGACCCCGCCGCCCGCCTACCGCTCCGGCGTGGCCTGGCTCCCGCACAGCCGGACCGCGGCCCTCGCGGTCGGCCCCACCGGCACCGACCTGACCACCGACGCCGGCCGCACCTGGCGCACCGTCGACACCGGTTCGTACGACACCGTGGACTGCGCCCCCGGCCGGGGCTGCTGGGCCGCCGGCGAACAGGGACGGGTGGCCCGCCTGGAGAGCTGAGCCCGCGAGCCCCACCTCGCTGGAGGACATCTCGTCCGGCAGGCGGGGCGGACCGAGGTCGGGCAAGGGCGCCCAGGGGCCCACCTACGACCAGCTCTACGAGGAAGCGAGGCGGCGAGGCGGCGAGGGCCGCTCGGGCATGAACAAGAGGCAGCTCCAGCGCGCTCCGGAGGACCGCAGGAGCTGACGGGCCGCCCCGGAAACATGATCGCGGGCCCGCGCGCGGGAGTCGTACGCTCATCCCCACTATGACGACCGTAAGCGTTCCCGCGGGCTGGCCCGCGACCGAGGAAGAGGCCCGCGCCGTCCAGGACGGGCTGCGGGCCCGGGTGGTGCTCGACGAGCCGGGGCCGGAGCCCGGGACGGGGCGGGTGACGGGGGTCGACGTCGCCTACGACGACGAGCGGGACGTCGTCGCCGCGGCGGCCGTCGTGCTGGACGCCGCGAGCCTGGAGGTGGTCGCCGAGGCCACCGCCGTCGGGCGCGTCGCCTTCCCGTACGTGCCCGGACTGCTCGCCTTCCGCGAGATCCCCGCCGTGCTCGCCGCCCTCGACGCCCTGCCCGGCGACCCGGGCCTGGTGGTCTGCGACGGCTACGGACTGGCCCACCCCCGCCGCTTCGGCCTCGCCAGCCACCTCGGCGTCCTCACGGGCCTGGCCACGATCGGCGTCGCCAAGAACCCGTTCACCTTCACCTACGACGATCCCGGCGTCCCGCGCGGATCCTCCTCGCCGCTCCTCGCGGGCAGCGAGGAGGTCGGGCGGGCGCTGCGGACCCGGGAGGGCGTCAAGCCGGTCTTCGTGTCCGTCGGCCACCGGGTGACCCTGGACCGCGCCTGCGCCCACACGCTCGCCCTCACCCCCGAGTTCCGGCTTCCGGAGACCACCCGCAGGGCCGACTCGCTGTGCCGGCGGGCGCTTCAGGAGGCGACGATCCGCCACTGACCCACCTCGCGGTACTCCGAGTCGTAGACCGGTGAGCCGTCTCCGGGTTCCATGGCGTAGTGGCCGAGGTTGCCGCCCCAGTACCGCAGGATGCGCCCCAGTTCACGCACCGTGTCCTGGGCCGGCGCCCCCTCGTCCACGGCGACTTCGAGGACGAACTTCATGCTGATCACCTCCCTCCGCTCCAGCACTTCAATCGTTTCATTGAAGTGCTTGTTGGCACTTTGAGCCCGGGAGAGCGGGGGAGGCGCAGGCAAAGTCTCAAATCGGGGGCAGGCAGGGGCGGGCGGGGCGCACGGGTCGCCGTTCGGCTTCTGAGTACGTCGACTGAGTACCCGTACGGATGTGTGCCCCGCGCCCCGCTCGGCAGGCTGTGCCCATGACCACGCACCGCGCCCCGAAGCCCCTCGCCGACCCGAACCGGCCCGTCGAACGTGCCGTGAACGCCGCGCTGGCCCTCGCCGCCCTGGCGGGCGTGGGCTGGATCGCCGGGATGATCTACACCCTGGTGCAGTGGCCCCTGTAGGACCGGTCGCGGCGTCCGTTCAGCGGCTCGCCGCCACCCGGAAGCGGATGCCCGCGCGGACCAGCCGCTCGGTCAGCGCGTCGCCCATCGCCACCGCCGTCGTGACCTGTCCGGCCGTCGCCGGGAGATCGTCGCAGGCCAGCGCCAGCGCCCCCTCGGCGAACATCTTCGCCGTCTCGTCGTAGCCGGGGTCGCCGCCGGAGACCTCCGTGAACACCCGCCGGCCGCCGCCCTCGCCGACGAACCTGACGGAGAACCAGCTGCGCGCCCGCTTCTCGGCGCTCGGCCCCTCGCCCGGCTTGAGCCGGTCCGACAGCCAGCGCCGGGCGGGCGGCAGCTGCGCGGCGACGGCGAGCGTCCCGACGGCCGCGATCCCGCCCACGGCCATGGGCAGATGCCGTACGGCCGCGTAGTGCCGGTAGCGGAAGTCCGGGCCGTAGCGGGCCAGGGCCTTGGCCGAGCGGCGCACGATCTGCGGGTCGATGGTCGGCAGCGGCAGCGCCCAGGCGCCGACCTCGGGGGCGAACCGGGGCGCGCCCACGGGTGCCGTCGCCCGCCGTTCCATCAGGCGGGGCTCGTGCCGTCCCCGGTCCCGGGCGGCGGCCGCCATCTGCCGGCCCCGCGCGAACTGGCCGAGCGCCGAGGCGAACGTCCCGCCCGAGAAGGCGGCGTCGGCGGTCACGAAGCCGTCCACGGTCAGCGGCACGCCCTCGGGCAGCTGCCGCACGGTGAAGTACGCGCCCAGGTCGTGCGGGACGGAGTCGAAGCCGACGGCGTGCACCAGCCGCGCGCCCGTCTCCCGCGCGCGTGCGTCGTGCCGGACGTACGTCAGGTCCACGAACTCCGGCTCGCCGGTGATGTCCAGGTAGTCGGTGCCGAGGTCGGCGCAGGCGGCCACGAGGTCCTCGCCGTGGCGGATGTAGGGTCCGACGGTCGTCGCGACCACGCGTGCCTGTCCGGCGAGGGCCCGCAGGGACGCCGGGTCCGACACGTCCGCCCGCAGCACCCCGGCGTCCGCGCCGAGCCGCTCGCGCAGGGCCTCCAGTTTCGCCTCGCTGCGGCCCGCGATCGCCCAGCGCAGTCCCTCGGGCGCGTGGGCGGCGAGGTACTCCGCGGTGAGTGTCCCGACGAAGCCGGTCGCCCCGAAGAGCACGATGTCGTACGGACGATCCGTCCGGTTTGGCTTGCTCATGACACCCCTTGTCCGCTCATGACACCCCTTGGTACGCGCAACCCGGGCCGTTGTCGGTGGCTGAGGCTAGCGTGAGGAGTGCGGAGCCCGACGACGAGCCCGGAGGCAGCAGGTGACGGTGACCAGGAACGCCCTGCGGAAATGGGAGAAAGTACGCGCGTTCGCGCTCGGCCTGCCCGGCGCGACCGAGGAGTTCCCGTGGGGCGAGTCGGTCGTCAAGGTCAACGGGAAGGTGTTCGTCTTCCTCGGGGTCGCCGACGGCAGCCACCCCCTGGGTGTCACGGTCAAGCTCCGGGACCAGACGGCCCATGCCCACGCGCTGGCCTCCCCGGGAGCCGAGCCCGCCGGATACGGCCTGGGGAAGGCGGGCTGGGTGCGCGTCCCGCTCGAGGAGCAGGGCGCCCCGCCGGCCGAGCTGCTGGGCGACTGGGTGGAGGAGAGC
This sequence comes from Streptomyces phaeofaciens, assembly GCF_014648915.1. Taxonomy (GTDB): domain Bacteria; phylum Actinomycetota; class Actinomycetes; order Streptomycetales; family Streptomycetaceae; genus Streptomyces; species Streptomyces phaeofaciens. The sequence continues at coordinate 4,278 of NZ_BMSA01000033.1, forward strand.
TACCGCACCATCGCCCCCAAACGGCTCATAGCGGAGCTCGACGGGCGCTGAGCGAGGGCCGCGCCCCGGTGCTGCGAGGGCGCGCCCGGCCTAGACTGGCTAAGCGCTTGCTCGTTCACCTCTTGTCTCCAGTGGAACGTGTTCTTAGCATCACTGGTGTTACATCGGTTGTGTCACAGCAAGGGGGCTGGATGACAACGGCAGACACGCCAGGGCACGGCCCGCTCTCGGGCGTGCGCGTGGTCGAGCTGGCCGGCATCGGGCCCGGCCCGTTCGCCGCCATGCTCCTCGCCGACCTCGGCGCCGACGTCGTCCGGGTGGACCGCCCCGGCGGCTCCTCCCTCGCGATCGACCCCGACTTCGACATCACCAACCGCGGCAAACGCTCCGTGGTCCTCGACCTCAAGGCACCGGACGGCCCCGCGCGTGTCCTGGACCTCGCCGCCCGCGCCGACGTGCTGATCGAGGGCTACCGGCCCGGCGTCGCCGAGCGCCTCGGCGTCGGCCCCGAGGCCTGCCACGCCCGCAACGCCCGGCTCGTCTACGGCCGGATGACCGGCTGGGGCCAGGACGGCCCGCTCGCCCACCGCGCGGGCCACGACATCGCCTACATCGCCCTCACCGGCACCCTCGGCATGATCGGCGCCCCGGACACACCCCCGCCGGCCCCCGCCAACCTGCTCGGCGACTACGCCGGCGGCTCGCTCTACCTCGTCGTCGGAGTCCTCGCCGCCCTGCACCACGCGCGCGCGACGGGCAGCGGCCAGGTCGTCGACGCCGCCATCGTCGACGGCACCGCCCACCTCTCAGCGATGCTCCACGGCATGCTCGCCGCGGGCGGCTGGCAGGACCGGCGCGCCGCCAACCTCCTCGACGGCGGCTGCCCGTACTACGGCACCTACGAGACCGCCGACGGCCGGTACATGGCAGTCGGCGCGCTGGAACCGCAGTTCTACGACGAGTTCGTCGACCTGCTCGGCCTGCCGGACGACCTCCGCGCGGCCCGCAAGGACTGGACCCGCTGGGGAGAGCTGCGCGAGGCCGTCGTCGCCCGCTTCAAGGCCCTCACCCGCGACGAGTGGACGGCCCGCTTCGAGGGATCCGACGCCTGCGTGGCGCCCGTGCTGTCGCTGCGCGAGGCCCCGCACCACCCGCACCTCGCCGCCCGCGGCACCTTCACCGACCACGGCGGCATCACCCAGCCCGCACCCGCGCCCCGCTTCTCGGCGACCCCCACGGCCGTCCGCGGCGCCCCGGCCCGACCCGGCGCCGACACCGGCGCAGTGGCCCGCGACTGGGACGTCCCCCGCCTTCTCGACCCGGCCCGGCCCACCCCCGAGACCTCCCTCCCCGACCCTCACTGAAAGGCCTCCCGTGAGCACCGAAGCGTACGTGTACGACGCGATCCGCACCCCGCGCGGGCGCGGCAAGGCGAACGGCGCCCTGCACGGCACGAAGCCCATCGACCTCGTCGTCGGCCTCATCCACGAACTCCGCGACCGCTTCCCGGGCCTGGACCCGGCCGCGATCGACGACATCGTGCTCGGCGTCGTCGGACCCGTGGGCGACCAGGGCTCCGACATCGCGCGCATCGCCGCGATCGCCGCCGGACTGCCGGACACCGTCGCCGGCGTCCAGGAGAACCGCTTCTGTGCCTCCGGCCTGGAGGCCGTGAACATGGCGGCCATGAAGGTCCGCTCCGGCTGGGAGGACCTGGTCCTCGCGGGCGGCGTGGAGTCGATGTCCCGCGTGCCGATGGCCTCCGACGGCGGCGCCTGGTTCAACGACCCGATGACCAACCTCGACGTCAACTTCGTGCCCCAGGGCATCGGCGCCGACCTCATCGCCACCATCGAGGGCTTCACCCGGCGCGACGTCGACGAGTACGCGGCCCTGTCCCAGGAGCGGGCGGCCACGGCCTGGAAGGAGGGCCGCTTCGACCGCTCCGTCGTCCCCGTGAAGGACCGCAGCGGTCTGGTCGTCCTCGACCACGACGAGCACCTGCGCCCCGGCACCACCGCCGACTCCCTCGCCAGGCTGAAGCCCTCGTTCGCCGACATCGGCGAGCTGGGCGGCTTCGACGCGGTGGCGCTCCAGACGTACCACTGGGTGGAGAAGATCGACCACGTCCACCACGCGGGCAACTCCTCCGGCATCGTCGACGGCGCCTCCCTGGTCGCGATCGGCTCCCGGGAGGTCGGCGAGCGCTACGGCCTCACCCCGCGCGCGCGGATCGTCTCCGCGGCCGTCTCCGGCTCCGAGCCGACCATCATGCTCACCGGCCCCGCGCCCGCCACCCGCAAGGCCCTCGCCAAGGCCGGTCTGACCATCGACGACATCGACCTCGTCGAGATCAACGAGGCGTTCGCGGCGGTCGTCCTGCGCTTCGCGCGCGACATGGGCCTGCCCCTGGACAAGGTCAACGTCAACGGCGGCGCCATCGCCCTCGGCCACCCGCTCGGCGCCACCGGCGCGATGATCCTCGGCTCGCTCGTCGACGAACTGGAGCGCCAGGACAAGCGCTACGGCCTCGCCACCCTCTGCGTGGGCGGCGGCATGGGCATCGCCACGATCGTCGAGCGCGTCTGACCACCCAGCGGCACTCAGAGACTTCTACGGAGACCCCGTCATGACCGAGAGCACCACCATCCGCTGGGAACAGGACCGCACCGGCCTCGTCACCCTCGTCCTCGACGACCCGAACCAGTCCGCGAACACCATGAACGCGGCGTTCCGCGCCTCCCTCGCCGCGGTCACCGACCGCCTGGAGGCCGAGAAGGACTCCGTCCGCGGTGTCATCCTCACCTCCGCCAAGAAGACCTTCTTCGCCGGCGGCGACCTGCGCGACCTGATCCGCGTCACCCCGGAGACGGCCCAGGAGCTGCTCGACGGCGGCCTGGAGATCAAGCGCCACCTCCGCCGCATCGAGACCCTCGGCAAGCCCGTCGTCGCCGCCCTCAACGGCGCCGCCCTGGGCGGCGGCTACGAACTCGCCCTCGCCTGCCACCACCGGATCGCCCTCGACGCGCCGGGCTCGAAGATCGGCTGCCCCGAGGTCACCCTCGGCCTGCTCCCCGGAGGCGGCGGCGTCGTCCGCACCGTCCGGCTGCTCGGCATCGCCGACGCCCTGCTGAAGGTCCTCCTCCAGGGCACCCAGTACGGCCCGCGGAAGGCCCTGGAGAACGGCCTGATCGACGACGTGGCCGCCACCCCCGAGGAACTCCTCGCCAAGGCCCGCGCCTTCATCGACGCGAACCCCGAGTCCCAGCAGCCCTGGGACCGGCCCGGCTACCGCATCCCCGGCGGCACCCCCGCCAACCCCAAGTTCGCCGCCAACCTGCCCGCCTTCCCCGCCACCCTGCGCAAGCAGACCAACGGCGCCCCCTACCCGGCCCCGCGCAACATCCTGGCCGCCGCCGTCGAGGGCGCCCAGGTCGACTTCGAGACCGCGCAGGTCATCGAGGCCCGCTACTTCGTCGAACTCGCGGCCGGCCAGACGTCGAAGAACATGATCCAGGCCTTCTTCTTCGACCTCCAGGCCGTCAACTCCGGCGCCAACCGTCCCCAGGGCGTCGAGCCCCGCACCGTCCGCCGGGCGGCCGTCCTCGGCGCCGGCATGATGGGCGCGGGCATCGCCTACTCGTGCGCCCGCGCGGGCATCGACGTCGTCCTGAAGGACGTGTCGGCCGAGGCCGCCGCCAAGGGCAAGGCCTACTCCGAGAAGCTCTGCGCCAAGGCCGTCGCCCGGGGCCGTACGACACAGGAGAAGGCGGACGCGCTGCTCGCGCGCATCACGCCCACCGCCGACCCCGCCGACCTGGCGGGCTGCGACGCCGTCATCGAGGCCGTCTTCGAGGACACCTCCCTCAAGCACAAGGTCTTCCAGGAGATCGAGCACCTCGTCGCCCCCGACGCCCTGCTCTGCTCCAACACCTCCACGCTCCCCATCACCGCCCTCGCCGAGGGGGTGGAGCGCCAGGAGGACTTCATCGGCCTGCACTTCTTCTCGCCGGTCGACAAGATGCCCCTCGTCGAGATCATCAAGGGCGAGCGCACCGGCGACGAGGCGCTCGCCCGCGCCTTCGACCTGGTCCGGCAGATCAGGAAGACCCCGATCGTCGTCAACGACTCCCGCGGCTTCTTCACCTCCCGGGTGATCGGCCACTTCATCAACGAGGGCGTCGCCATGGTCGGCGAGGGCATCGAGCCCGCGTCGATCGAGCAGGCGGCGGCCCAGGCGGGCTACCCCGCCAAGGTGCTGTCCCTGATGGACGAGCTGACCCTCACCCTCCCGCGCAAGATCCGCAACGAGTCGAAGCGGGCCGTCGAGGAGGCCGGCGGCACCTGGCCCGGACACCCCGCCGAGGCCGTCATCGACCGCATGGTCGACGAGTTCGGCCGCACCGGCCGCAGCGGGGGAGCGGGCTTCTACGAGTACGGTGAGGACGGCAGCCGGGGCGCCCTCTGGCCGGGGCTGCGCGAGCACTTCACGCGCGCGGGCGCCGAGATCCCCTTCCGGGACATGCAGGAGCGCATGCTCTTCGCGGAGGCCCTCGACACCGTCCGGCTCGTCGAGGAGGGCGTCCTGACATCCGTCGCCGACGCCAACATCGGCTCCCTCTTCGGCATCGGCTTCCCCGGCTGGACCGGTGGCGTGCTCCAGTACATCAACGGCTACGAGGGCGGCCTCGCCGGATTCGTGGCACGCGCGCGTGACCTCGCCGAGCGCTATGGCGACCGCTTCACCCCGCCCGCGCTGCTGGTCGAGAAGGCGGAGCGGGGGGAGATCTTCACCGACGCCCGCTGACCCGCCGCCGCGCACCGGACCCCGTAACCCGCCGAGGGCTTGCGGGGTTCGGTTGCGTGGGGCCCGCCGCGTAACGCGTCTCGCGCCTCGGTCCAAGAACAGCCGAAGGGCCTTCGAGGAGAAAGAGACGCGTGTGGACGGCGGGGAACGGTCACGGTCGGGCTGGCTCGACGCGCTGCGCGGCATCGCCGCACTCGTGGTGGTGTTCGACCACTCGTCGTACGCCTTCCTGCCGGACCTCAGGCGGGAGGTGATGCCGCACGTCAACACCAGCCGCTACGGCATCATGGTGTTCTTCCTCGTCAGCGGCTACCTCATCCCGGCCTCACTGGAACGCCGGGGCTGTGTCCGCGGCTTCTGGATCGGACGGGTCTTCCGCCTCTACCCGCTGTGGGCGGCCGCCGTCACCGCCGTCCTCGTCCTCGACCTGCTGGGCGTCGCCCGGGTCCACGGCGACCGCGGCGGGCAGAGCGCGGCCACCGTGGCCCTCGCCCATGTCACCCTCCTCCAGGAACTGCTGGGGACGCCCAGTGTGCTGCTCGTGCTGTGGACGCTGTCGTACGAGATGGCCTTCTATCTCCTCGTCGTCGCCCTCTTCACGGTCGGCCGGCACCGGCGGTCGGCGGCGATCGCCATGGTCCTCGCCGTGCTCGCCGCCGTGGGCCGGGCGGCCGGGAGCACCCTGCCCGTCTCCGCGCTCTCCGGCGCGGTCGGCACCGCCCCGCTGGCCGTGATCGCCGGCGTCACCCTGCCGGCCGCCGTCTGCTGCGCGAGCGCCGGCCCGCCCGCGCTGCGGGTGTGCGGCGGTGTGCTGGGCGGGCTGCTGGCGCTGGTCCTGGTCACGTTCAACGGCACGGTCCCGCCCTGGGAGGGGCTGGTGATCCTCGCCGTGATGTTCCTCGGCACCGCCGTCCACCGCGCCGAGCACGGTCGGGGCACCTGGCGGACCGTCGCCCTCGCCGCGGCGGTGGTGCTGGTCTGTGCCGTGGGGAGCGCCTACCGGTACGGCGACGGCCCCCATTTCACCCGGCGCGGCTGGATCACCGCGTTCCTGCTGGCCGTGCTCACCTTCGGCGCCGGACTGGCCCTGCGCCGGCGGCGGATCCCGCGCCCGCTGACCGGACTGGGCACGATCAGCTACTCCGTCTACCTGCTGCACCCGGTGCTGCTGGCGGTGGCCGCCGCGACCCTCGGCCGGGAGGGGCGCGACGATCCGGTGCGCGAGGCGGTCTTCCTCGCCGTCCTGCTGCCGCTGTGCGTGCTGACCCACCGGTGGATCGAGGTGCCGGGGCAGGCGTGGGGCCGCCGACTGGCCCGCCGGTCCGTCCGTGAGGGGGTCAGCCGTCCGCCCGGGGATCCGTGAGCCACTGGCGCAGCTCGTCCCGCAGGGACCGCTGGAAGGTCGTCAGCAGGGCCTGCACCACCAGCGGATGCACATGCGCGGTCAGCGACTTCACGTCCCGGGCGTCCCGCTCGGCGACCGCCTCCCGCAGCAGCAGCGACAACTCGTGCGCCGCCGCCCGCGAGTGCTCGATCAGCGTCGTACGGGCCGCCAGGATCACCTCCGGCGACAACGGCACGTCGAGCAGCCGCACCCCGAGCGGGAGCAGCCCGCGGTCCACGCGGTAGGAACCGTCGGCGGTCGCCTCGACGACGTCCATCGCCGCGAGCCGGTCGATGTCCTCCTCGGACAGCGGCCGGCCGGCCCGCCGCCGCAGCTCCTGCCCGGTCACCGTCTCCACGGTGTCCGGCGCCCAGGACGCGACGACCGCGCGGTGCAGGGCGAGGCCCTGGGCGTCCACGTCCGGCGGCAGCCGGTCCAGGTAGCGCTCGATCGCGGCCAGCGTCATGCCCTGCCGCTGGAGCTCCTCGATCAGCGCGAGCCGCGCGAGGTGCTCCGGGCCGTAGTGCCCCACCCGGCGCGGACCGATCACCGGCGGCGGCAGCAGACCCCTGGTGCTGTAGAAGCGGACCGTCCGCACCGTGACCCCGGCCCGCGCGGCCAGTTCGTCGACCGTGAGGGCCGGCTCCTCGGTCTCGATCGTCATGTGCAGCAGTATCGCTGTCCCACCGGTGCTGTGACACCCGTGACACCCGTGACGGCCGGGGCGCGAGGGCGGCACGGTCACGGAGTTCGTCCCGCTCACCCGTGACAGAGGCCCGGGGTCACGCGGTGTCCTCCCCCACGCTCGGCTTCGCTCGCGCGGGGGACCCCCACCGGCAACTAGGGCGTCCCCGTGCGCTACGACGCCATCGACACCGCCCTCGCCCACCTCGCCGACCGGGCCCTGGAACTCGGCGCCTGCGTGCACATGCCCCGGATAGGCTGCGGTCCGGCCGGCGGCAAGTGGTCCCGCATCGAACCGCTCGTCACCGAGCGGCTGGTGCGCCGGGGCGTCCGGGTGACGGTGTACGACCACGGGGAGGGGTAGCGCATGGACGACGCCATCGACGTCCTGGTACTGGGCGGGGCGGGCGTGGACACGATCGTGCGCGTACCGGGGCTGCCGCTCCCGTACGCCGACAGCTACATGATCGACAGCGGGATCCACAGCCGCGCCGGACAGACCGGCGACTTCGTCGCCCTCGGCCTGACCGCCCTCGGCCTGCGCACCCACCACCTCGACTTCCTCGGCGACGACCCCGAGGGCGACCTCGTCCGCGCCCTGCACGAGAAGCACGACATCGCCCTCACCGCCGTCCCGCAGCCCCTCGGCACCAAGCGCGCGGTCAACCTGGTCGGCCCGGACGGCCGCCGGCTGTCCCTGTACGACACCAGCCGCGCCCACCCCGGCGACCGCTTCCCGGAGGACACCCTGCGCTCCCTGGCCGGCGCGAGCCGCCACGCGCACGTGTCCCTGACCCAGCCCTGCGCCGACGCACTGCCGGTGCTGCGGGACACGGGCGTCACGCTCTCCACCGACCTGCACGACTGGGACGGCGAGAACCCCTACCACGAGCCCTTCGCCCACACCGCGGACGTCGTCTTCCTGTCCGCCGCCGCCCTCCCCGATCCGGAGGCGACCATGCGCCGGATCGCCGCACGCGGCCGCGCCCGGATCGTCGTCGCCACGGCCGGGGCGGCGGGCGCCCACCTGCTGGCCGACGGAGAGCTGACCCACATACCGCCCGCCGTGCCGCCCGCGCCGGTGGTGGACTCCAACGGCGCGGGCGACGCCTTCGCCGCCGCCTTCCTCTACGGCCTCCTCGGCGGTGAACCGCCGCGCCGGTGCGCCGAGTTCGGTGCGGCGGCCGGGGCGTACGCGTGCACGGTGCCGGCCACGGAGAGCGCCGCCCTGTCCCGCGACGCCCTCCTCAAGGCGGTGCCCGGCGGGGGACGGCCGAGCTAGCCGGCCGCCCCGGGCTACTTCCGCCGGGCGGCGGTCAGTCCGATCACGCCGACGATGGCCAGGGGCGCGCCCAGCAGGCTCAGGATCGGTACTCCGGCGATCAGGCCGATCCCGACCCCCAACGCCCCGACGCCTGTCAGCACCCGCCACACGCCCTCGTTGCCGTTCTGCGCAGCTGCCACGGTCTCCCCCTCGGCTCCCTGGTTCCCTCACCCCGTGATACCCGCAGCAGCCCAGGATCAGACGGGAGTTCGGGAAGCGGACAGAGGTACGGCGGGGCCGCTCAGTGCTCGTGCACCCCGTTCGTCGCCGCGATCCGCTGCCACGACCTCGGCCGCGCGGGAGCGGCCTCGGCCGGGACGAGGGACACGGTGCGGGCCGCGGACGCCGTCGGCTTCGACGGCTGGAACAGCCAGGTGTCGAACAGCGTGCCCAGTGACGCCCCGGACACCTCCTCGGCGTACCCCCGGAAGTCCGCGACGGTCGCGTTGCCGTGGGCGTACCGCTGCGGCCAGCCCTTCAGGACGGTGAAGAAGGCGTCGTCGCCGATCTCGTTGCGCAGGGCCTGGAGGGCCAGCGCGCCCCGGTCGTAGACGGCGATGTGGAACTGGTTCTCCGGTCCCGGATCCCCGGGCCTGACCGTCCAGAACGGGTCGTCGGCCGGGCGGGAGGCGTACGCGTAGTCCGCGAGTTCCTGGGCCGTGCCCTCGCCCTCGTGCTCGGACCACAGCCACTGCGCGTACCGCGCGAAGCCCTCGTTGATCCAGATGTCCTTCCAGCCGGCGACGGACACCAGGTCGCCGTACCACTGGTGGGCCAGCTCGTGCACGACCACCGAGGTGTTCGACCCGTTCGCGAACTGCCGCGGGCTGTAGTAGGGCCGGGTCTGGGTCTCCAGCGCGTACCCGGTGGTCGTGTTCGGAACATAGCCGCCGAGCGCGTTGAACGGATACGGCCCGAAGTACCCGCTCAGCCAGTCGGCGATCTCCCCGGTCCGCTCGATGCTCGCCCGCGCCGCGCCGGCCTGGGCGCCGAGGTCCTTGCTGTAGGCGTTGACGACCGGGATGCCGCTCTCGGTCGTACCGGTGGTGAGGTCGAACCTCCCCACCGCCAGCGTGGCCAGATAGGTGGCCTGCGGCTTGTCGGAGCGCCAGGAGTACCGGGTCCAGCCGAGCCGGGAGACCGTCGACTGGAGCGTGCCGTTGGAGAGGGCCTGGGTGCCGTCGGGCACCTGCACGGACACGTCGAAGGTGGCCTTGTCGCGCGGGTGGTCGTTGCCGGGGAACCACCACCAGGCCGCCTCGGGCTCGTTGGCGCCCACCCCGCCGTCCGGGGTGCGGTGCCAGCTGGTGAAGCCGTACGCCTGCTTCGACGACGGAATCCCGTGGTAGCGCACCACGACCGTGACGGCCGTGCCCTGGGCCAGTGGCGTCCTGGGCGTGATCTCCAGCTCGTGCTCGCCCGAGGCCGCGAACGCCGCCCTGGCGCCGTTCACCCGCACCTCGTCGACGTCGAGCAGGAAGTCCAGGTCGAACCGCGACAGATCCTGGGTGGTCCGCGCCAGGATCGTCGCCGTCCCCTCCAGCGCGTCCGTGGCCGGCTGGTACTTCAGCCGCAGGTCGTAGTGGGAGACGTCGTAGCCGCCGTTGCCGTAGGCCGGGTAGTAGGGGTCGCCGATGCCCGGGGCACCGGGGGAGACGCTCGCGGCCGACGCCGGGATCGCCAGCAGGACGGACGCGGCGGCGAGTGCGCCCGGCGCGATGAGTCTGGGGTGCACGGGAAACTCCAAGTCGTAGGGGCAGGAAGTCTGTTGGAAGCCTAGGAACTCCCTGTGTCCAGCATCCGCCGACGGTCCCGCTGTCACACGATCGCCATTCGGCCGTCATGGCCCGACCACCCCCATGGGCGTATTCCGGCCACAGGCGGCGCACAGCTGCCCTCTTCTGCACGGGAGTTGACCCGAGTACCGTCCCGCGCATGCCGACACGCATGCGCTTCACGATCTGGAGACCGCTCACGGCAGCCGCCGTCACCCTTCTGGTGGCCGCCTTCCTCACCCCGGCGGCGGCCCACGGCACCCCCCGCGAGAGCCTGCCGGTCCACTCGTACACCCACGCGATCCGCGAGGCCGTCTGGGTCGACACCCGGCTCGACGGCGACGGGGACGGCACGGCGGACCGGGTGGCCGTCGACATCGTCCGCCCCCGCGAACCGGCCGCGCAGGGCCGCAAGGTGCCCGTCATCATGGACGCGAGCCCCTACTACTCCTGCTGCGGCCGCGGCAACGAGAGCCAGCGCAAGACGTACGACGCGAACGGCGACGTCGTCCAGATGCCGCTCTTCTACGACAACTACTTCGTGCCGCGCGGCTACGCCGTCGTCGGCGTCGACCTGGCCGGCACCAACCGCTCCGACGGCTGTGCCGACATCGGCGGCCGCTCCGACATCCTCTCCGCGAAGGCCGTCGTCGACTGGCTGAACGGCCGCGCCACCGCGTACACCACCCGCACCGGCACCACGAAGGCAAAGGCGGGCTGGAGCAACGGCAGAACCGGCATGATCGGCAAGAGCTGGGACGGCACCATCGCCAACGGCGTCGCCGCCACCGGAGTGAAGGGCCTGCGGACGATCGTCCCGATCGCCGGCATCTCCTCCTGGTACGACTACTACTTCCAGCAGGGCGCCCCGCTCTACGACTCCGGCCCCGACCGGCTCGCGGAGTACGTGAACAGCCCCGACGCCCGCGCCAGGTGCGCCGCCGTCCAGCGGCGGCTCGTCGACGAGGCCCCGCGCAGCGGCGACCTGACCGCTCTGTGGAGCGAGCGCGACTACGTCGAGGACGCGCACCGCGTGAAGGCCAGCGTGTTCGTCGTGCACGGCCTCCAGGACCTCAACGTCCGCGCCAAGCACTTCGGCCAGTGGTGGGACGCGCTCGCCGAGAACGGGGTCGAACGCAAGATCTGGCTGTCCCAGACCGGCCACGTCGACCCCTTCGACTTCCGCCGCGCGAAATGGGTCGAGACCCTGCACCGCTGGTTCGACCACGAACTCCTCGGCTACGACAACGGCATCGACCGCGAGCCGATGGCCGACATCGAACGCCACCCCGACCAGTGGGTCACCTCCACGGTCTGGCCCCCGCGCGGCACACAGACCGCCACCCTGCGGCCGGCCACCGGCGACCGGCCCGGCGTCGGCACCCTCGGCCTCCGCAGGGGCACCGGCGCCGAGACCCTCACCGACGACCCGCGGCTGAGCGAGACCGACTGGGCCGCGCGGATCGACACCCCGACCCCCGACAAGGCCGGCTTCGTCACCGGGCCGCTCACCCGCGACCTGCGGCTGTCCGGCTCCTCCCGGGTCACCGTCACCGCCACGCCCACCACGGCCACGGCCCATCTCAGCGCCGTCCTCGTCGACCTCGGCCCGGACACCATCCGCGACTACGCGGCGAGCGGCGAGGGCATCGCCACGCTCACCGACCGCACCTGCTGGGGCGAGAGCACGACGGGCGACAGCGCCTGCTTCAAGGAGACACGGGCCAGGACGGCCGACGTCGGCTTCACGGTCCTCAGCCGCGGCTGGGCCGACCTCGGCACGTACGCCGACCCCGGCAGGGGCGTCCCGCTCACCCCGGGCAGGGCGTACACGATCACCCTCGACCTGGCGGCCACCGACCATGTCGTCCCGGCCGGCCACCGTCTGGCGCTGATCGTCGCGGGCACCGACAAGGACCTCATCGACCCGCCCGCCGACACCCCGACCCTCACCCTCGACCTGGCCCGCACCTCGGCGCGGGTCCCGTTCGCCGGCGGCGCCAAGGCCTTCGCCGCCGCCACGGCCGGGGCGACGGCGAGCGTGCCGACGGCCGCGCCCGGCACCGGACACCCGGGCGGCACCCCCGCGGCCCGGCAGCCGTACCCGATCCCGTAGCGGCCCGGCGGCACCTCAGGGGGAGGCGGCCAGCGCGGCCGCCTCCTCCGCACATCCCCAGGCCACCGTCACCCCCGCCCCGCCGTGCCCGTAGTGGTGCACCAGCAGCCGTCCGTCCGGCAGCTCCGTCCGCTCCAGCCGCACCGCGGGCCGTACGGGACGCAGCCCCACCCGGTGCTCCAGGATCCGCGCCCCGGCCACCTCCGGCCGCAGCGCCGCGCAGCGCCGCACGATCGCCTCCGCCACGGCCGGATCCGGGTCGAGCGCCCATACGTCGTCCTCGGCCGTGCCGCCCAGCAGCAGCCGCCCCGGCTGCGGGAACAGGTACGCCATCGCGCCGTCCGGGGCGGTGGAGACCAGCCAGGTGTCGATCCCCGGGTTCTCCACCACGACCAGCTGCCCCCGCACCGGCCGCACCGACGCGTCCCCCACCAGCTCCCGGGCGCCCAGCCCCGTGCAGTTGACGACGACCGGCGCGTCCGCCTCCGCCAGGTCGCTCACCACCCGCTCCTCGACCGAGCCGCCCGCCCGCAGCAGCCGTTCGCGCAGCCACGGCAGATGCACCGCCATGTCGATCAGCGGCAGCCGCGTCCAGACGGCCGTCCCGGCGCCGTACTCCCGCGCCGTGGCCCGGCGCAGCACCGGCAGCCGCCCGGCCGCCCAGCTCTCCACGTCCGCCGGGTCCGTCTCGCCCATGGCCCCGTCGACCAGGCGCACCCCGGTCTCCCCGGGCCGCCCGGCCAGCCGCTCGTACACCTCCAGCGAGCGCAGCGCCCACGCCCGAGCCGCCGCGACCGGCTCGATGTGGTACGGCCACCACAGGGCGCCGGCCACCGCCGAGGTGGTCCGTTCCACCGGGTCCCGGGTCCAGATCCGGACCCGTCGGCCGCGCTCGGCCAGGACCACCGCCGTCGTCAGCCCGACGACCCCGCCGCCGACCACGATCACTTCGCCGTTCGACCGAGTGTTCACGCCGGGACGGTAACCGAACGGACGGTGATCGGCGAGGCCGCGGGGGAGGAATCCGGGGCCGCTAGGATCTACGACCTGATGACTGCCACTCTCGTCGCCAAGAATCTCGCCGCCGGACACGGCGACCGCTCGCTCTTCACCGGGCTCGACCTCGTCGTCGCCCCCGGTGACGTGATCGGGCTGGTCGGTGCCAACGGCGCGGGCAAGTCCACCCTGCTGCGGCTGCTCGCCGGGCTCGCCACGCCCGAGCAGGGCGAGCTGAGGCTCTCCCCGCCGACCGCGACCGTCGGCCATCTGCCCCAGGAACCCGAGCGCCGCCCCGGCGAGACCGTCCGGGACTTCCTCGCCCGCCGGACCGGTGTCGCCGAGGCGCAGCGGGTGATGGACGAGGCGACCCAGGCGCTGGTCGACGGGGCGCCCGGCGCGGACGACGCGTACGCGACGAGCCTGGAGCGCTGGCTCGACCTCGGCGGCGCCGACCTCGACGAACGCGCCGAGGAGGTCGCCGACTCGCTCCGCCTGGGCGTCGGCCTGGACCAGGCGATGACGTCCCTCTCCGGCGGCCAGGCCGCCCGCGCGGGCCTCGCCTCCCTCCTCCTCTCCCGCTACGACGTCTTCCTCCTCGACGAGCCCACCAACGACCTCGACCTGGACGGTCTGGAGCGCCTCGAACGCTTCGTGACCGGCCTGCGCGCCGGCACGGTCGTCGTCAGCCACGACCGCGAGTTCCTCACCCGCACCGTCACCAAGGTCCTCGAACTGGACCTCGCCCAGCAGCGGATCAACCTCTACGGCGGCGGCTACGACGCCTACCTGGAGGAGCGGGACGTGGCCCGCCGGCACGCCCGCGAGGACTTCGAGGAGTACGCCGACAAGAAGGCGGCCCTCCAGGACCGGGCGCAGACGCAGCGTTCCTGGATGGACAAGGGCGTGAAGAACGCGCGCCGCAAGGCGAGCAACGACAACGACAAGATCGGCCGCAAGTTCCGCAGCGAGGCCAGCGAGAAGCAGGCCGCCAAGGCCCGGCAGACCCAGCGCATGATCGAACGCCTGGAGGTCGTCGAGGAACCGCGCAAGGAGTGGGAGCTGCGCATGGAGATCGCGGCCGCCCCGCGCTCCGGGGCCGTGGTCGCGAGCCTGCGGGACGCCGAGGTGCGGCGCGGCGACTTCTGCTTCGGGCCGGTGACCCTCCAGATCGACTGGGCGGACCGGGTCGCGGTGACCGGCGCGAACGGCGCGGGCAAGTCCACCCTGCTCGGTGCGCTGCTCGGCCGGATCCCGCTGGACGCCGGACAGACCGGCCTGGGCTCGGGCGTCCTGGTCGGCGAGGTCGACCAGGCACGGCAGCTGTTCTACGGCTCCGAGTCCCTGCTGGACGCGTTCCGGGTGGCCGTACCGGACACGGAGCCGGCCGACGTGCGCACCCTGCTGGCCAAGTTCGGCCTGAAGTCGGACCACGTCACGCGCTCGGCGGCCACCCTGTCACCCGGCGAACGCACCCGTGCCGCGCTCGCCCTGCTCCAGGGCAGGGGGGTCAACCTGCTCGTCCTCGACGAGCCGACCAACCACCTCGACCTCCCGGCCATCGAGCAGCTGGAGTCGGCCCTCGACGCCTACCAGGGCACGCTGCTCCTGGTCACCCACGACCGGCGCATGCTGGACGCGGTCCATGTCACCCGGCGCCTGGAGGTCGCGGACGGCAAGGTGACCGAGCGCTAGGCCAGGCCGTCGCGGGCGTCGCGTGCGGCCCGCTCGACGCGCTGGTCGGTGAACGCGGGACGGGTCCCGGTGGCGCACCACCGGGACCCGTCCCGCGTTCGTTCAGCCGCGGCCCTTCTTCGGGTCGAGCAGCCCCGCCTTGCGCAGCGCGTCGGCCATCGCGCTGTTCGCCGGCGGCGGCGCCTGCCGCGAACCGCCGCCGCGCTGCCCGCCCTGCTGCCGCTGCCCGCTCTGCTGTCCGCCCTGCTGGCGCTGTCCGCCCTGCTGCCGCTGCTGCGGGGGACGCCCGCCGCCGCGCTGCGGCCGGCCGCCGCCGGAGGACCGGTCCTGGTCCTGCGGGGCCGCCTCGTCGTCCAGCCGCAGGGTCAGCGAGATCCGCTTGCGCGGGATGTCCACCTCGAGGACCTTCACCTTGACGATGTCACCCGACTTCACCACGTCCCGCGGGTCCTTGACGAACGTCCTGGACATCGCGGAGACATGGACGAGACCGTCCTGGTGGACACCGACGTCGACGAACGCCCCGAAGGCCGCCACGTTCGTCACGACCCCCTCCAGGACCATCCCGGACGCCAGGTCGGAGATCTTCTCCACGCCCTCCATGAAGGTGGCCGTCTTGAAGGCGGGCCGCGGGTCGCGCCCGGGCTTCTCCAGTTCCTTCAGGATGTCGGTGACGGTCGGCAGACCGAACGTCTCGTCCACGAAGTCGTCCGGGCGCAGCGAGCGCAGGACGCCCGTGTTGCCGACGAGCGAGGCCACCTCCTGGCCGGAGGTCTTCACCATCCGCCGCACCACCGGGTACGCCTCCGGGTGCACGCTGGACGCGTCCAGCGGGTCGTCGCCGCCCCGGATCCGCAGGAAGCCCGCGCACTGCTCGTACGCCTTGGGGCCGAGCCGCGCCACCTTCTTCAGCTGCGTGCGCGAGGTGAAACGGCCGTTGGTGTCCCGGTGCGCCACGATGTTCTCGGCGAGCCCGGAGGTGATGCCGGACACGCGGGCGAGCAGCGGCGCCGAGGCGGTGTTCACGTCCACGCCCACGCCGTTCACACAGTCCTCGACCACGGCGTCCAGCGACCGCGACAGCTTCACCTCGGACAGGTCGTGCTGGTACTGGCCGACACCGATCGACTTCGGGTCGATCTTCACCAGCTCGGCGAGCGGGTCCTGGAGCCGGCGAGCGATGGACACCGCGCCGCGCAGCGACACGTCCATGTCCGGCAGCTCCTGCGAGGCGAACGCGGAGGCCGAGTACACGGAGGCGCCCGCCTCGGACACCATCACCTTGGTGAGCTTCAGCTCGGGGTGCCTGGTGATCAGCTCACCGGCGAGCTTGTCGGTCTCGCGGGACGCCGTGCCGTTGCCGATCGCGATCAGCTCGACCGCGTGCTCCTTCGCGAGGCGGGCGAGTTTGGCGATCGCCTCGTCCCACCTGTTGGCCGGAACATGCGGGTGGATGACGTCCGTCGCCACGACCTTGCCGGTCGCGTCGACCACGGCCACCTTCACACCCGTACGGAAGCCGGGGTCCAGGCCGAGCGTGGCGCGGGTGCCGGCCGGGGCGGCGAGCAGCAGGTCGCGCAGGTTCGCGGCGAACACGTCGACCGCCTCGTCCTCGGCGGCCGTGCGCAGCCGCAGCCGCAGGTCGATCCCGAGGTGGACCAGGATCCGGGTGCGCCAGGCCCAGCGGACCGTGTCCGTCAGCCACTTGTCGCCGGGCCGGCCGCGCTCGGCGATCTGGAACCGGGACGCGACGATGCCCTCGTACGACGACGGACCGGGCTGCTCGGAGGGCTCCTCGGGCTCCAGGACGAGGTCGAGGACCTCCTCCTTCTCACCGCGCAGCATCGCCAGGATCCGGTGCGAGGGCAGCTCGGTGAACGGCTCGGCGAAGTCGAAGTAGTCGGCGAACTTCGCGCCCGCCTCCTCCTTGCCGTCCCGTACCTTGGCCGCCAGCCGGCCGCGCACCCACATCCGCTCGCGCAGTTCGCCGATCAGGTCGGCGTCCTCCGAGAACCGCTCGGTGAGGATCGCCCGGGCGCCGTCCAGCGCGGCCTGCGGATCGGCGACACCCTTGTCGGCGTCGACGAACGCGGCCGCCGCGGCCAGCGGCTCCACCGCCGGGTCGCCGAGCAGCCCCTCGGCGAGCGGCTCCAGGCCCGCCTCGCGCGCGATCTGCGCCTTCGTCCGCCGCTTGGGCTTGAACGGCAGGTAGATGTCCTCCAGCCGCGCCTTCGTCTCGGCGCCGCGGATCTGCGCCTGGAGCGCGTCGGTGAGCTTGCCCTGCTCGCGCACCGACTCCAGGATCGTCGCCCGCCGCTCCTCCAGCTCCCGCAGGTAGCGCAGCCGCTCCTCGAGCGTGCGCAGCTGCGCGTCGTCGAGCATCTCGGTCGCTTCCTTGCGGTAGCGCGCGATGAACGGCACCGTCGAGCCGCCGTCCAGCAGCTCCACCGCGGCCTTCACCTGCCGCTCCCGTACGCCGAGCTCCTCGGCGATCCTGCCTTCGATGGACCCTACTTCGATGGACCCGGGTGTCGTCACGATCCCGTACCGCCTTCTTGACTGGGGTTGCGCGGCAATTGTGGCAGGTGACACGGACACTCGGGGTTCAGGGCGCGTGCGTCGGGCCCGGCGGCTCCTGGTGGATCTCCGCTGTCCTCGGCCCGCCGCCCCACCCCGGTGCGGGACCTGCCGTCATCCGGGGACGGTCCAGGTGAAGCGCGGCTCGCGGCGCTCCAGGAACGCGGCGACGCCCTCGGCCGTGTCGCCGGCGGCGCGGGCCTGTGCGGCCCAGTGCGCGTCGCGGTCCGTGCGGCCGTCGGCGAACTCCTTCGCGGCGGCCTGGGTCAGCTGCGAGCGGGACACCAGGATCCGGGTGAACTCCGCGACGCGCTTGTCGAGTTCGTCGGCGGGCAGCACCTCGTCGACCAGACCGGTGCGCAGCGCCCGTTCCGTTTCGATCAACTCGCCCGAGAACAGCAGGTACTTGGCGGCGCCAGGACCGACCAGCGCCACCAGCCGCCGGGTGGCGGATGCCGGGTAGACGATGCCGAGCTTGGCCGGCGTCACCCCGAACAGCGCGCCCTCCTCGGCGAACCGCAGGTCGCACGCCGCCGCGAGCTGTGCGCCCCCGCCCACGCAGTGCCCCTTCACGGCCGCCAGCGTCGGCTTCGGGAACGCGGCGAGGGCCTCCTCGGCCCGTACCGCCAGTGTCTGCGCCTCGTCCGGCGAGCCCTGGAGCGTGGAGATGTCGGCGCCGGCGCAGAAGGTCCCGCCCGCGCCCGTCAGCACCAGCACCCGCACCTGCGGATCGGCGGCCAGGGTGTCCAGCAGCGGCGGCAGAGCCGCCCACATCGCGGCGGTCATCGCGTTGCGCTTCGCCGGGTGGTGCAGGACGACGGTGGCGACCCCGTCGGTGACGCCGTGCAGCAGTTCGGGCTCCATGGCCCGGATGCTAACTCCCGCGCGGCCTGCCCGATCACGGCGGCCCGGGGGCGAAACAGACGAAACGGACGAGGCGGCCGTGGTACCCGTACAAGCCGAAGAGTGCGCGAAGGCGGCACGACCGGGACAGGACCGGTCGCGCAAGGGGCGTTGTCGGGCCGGAACGGTCGGAATCGAGCGATAATAGCTGACTTCTGTTCAGTCATTCGGAGGGAAGCGTCTCGTTACCAACACTCGACGTGTGGTGACAATCGAGCGCGAGGGTGGCGACCGGACGATGGACAACCACGGGCGCGGGCCCGACCCACGCCCAGCAGGCGGCGCGGACGCACCTCTCGAACCCCTGGAGAGCCTGCCGCGACCGCTGCCCTACGAGGGTGTCTGGCGGTTCACCGCCGCCGCCGTGGACGCCTCGGTCCCGCAGGCCCGGCACGCCGTGCGGGACCTGCTCCACCGCCAGGGGGTGCCCGTCTCGGACGATCTCGTCCAGGGGCTCCTGCTGATCGTCTCCGAGCTGGTGACCAACGCCGTACGGCACGCGGCGCTGCTGTCGCCCGAGCTGGCGGTGGAAGTGGCCGTCGGGGCCGAGTGGGTGCGGGTGTCCGTGGAGGACAACCACCCCTACCGCCCGACCGCCCTGGAGGCCGACCACGGCCGCACGGGCGGCCGTGGGCTGCTCCTGGTGCGGGAGATCACCCGGGAGGCGGGCGGTGTGTGCGACGTCGAGCACACGGCGGGCGGCGGCAAGGTGATCTGGGCCGCCCTGCCGCTCAAGCCCCTGCGCGTGCGCTGAGGATCACCAGCCGGCCGACGGTCCCGTCAGCTCCCGCACGGCCGGCCGGGCCGCGTCCAGCACGGTCATGAACCAGGCGGAGAACGTGTCCTTCGCGTGCCGCTCCGTCAGCTCGGCGGGGGTCACGAAGGCCGTGTCGCCGACCTCCTCGGGGTCCGGGCGCAGCGGGGACTGCACCATCCCGACGAACAGGTGGTTGTACTCCTGCTCCACCAGGCCCGAGGCCGGGTCCGGGTGGTTGTAGCGGACCGTGCCCGCCTCGGCGAGCAGCGACGGGGACACGCCCAGCTCCTCGAACGTGCGCCGCGCGGCCGCCGCGAACGGCGCCTCACCGGGGTAGGGGTGACCGCAGCAGGTGTTGGACCACACACCGGGGGAGTGGTACTTGCCCAGCGCCCGCTGCTGGAGCAGCAGCCGGCCGGCCTCGTCGAAGAGGAACACGGAGAAGGCGCGGTGCAACTGCCCCGGCGACTGGTGGGCGGCGAGCTTCTCCGCGGTGCCGGTCGTCACGCCGTTCTCGTCGACGAGCTCCAGCAAAATCGCTTCCGCGGTGCCGTCCGACGAGCTGTGCTTCGCGGTGGCAGGTGTGATCGGCATACCCATCCTTAGCATCGGTCCTCGCGTCCCCAGTCTGCCGTACGCGCCCGGCACTCCCGGCACTTCGCGCCAAACGCGCGCATGTCCCGCGCACGGCGACCGGGCCCCGTACGCGATCTTGCCCGCCGCCATGGGCGAGGAACCGTCCGGAACGGGTGTGCGAATCCGAGGGCGAGCCCGGCGCCCCCGCCCACGGGGCTCGGCGAGCCGCCGGCCGGGAGCCCCGCGCTCAGTGGCAGAGCCGCGCCTCGTGCTCCGCGTGACCGATCGGTTCCAGCTGGAAGGTGCAGTGCTCCACGTCGAAGTGGTCGCCCAGGCACCCCTGCAACTCGTGCAGCATCTTCTCGTGGCCGATCGCGTTCAGCACGTCCGAGCGCACCACCACGTGCGCCGACAGCACCGGCATCCCCGAGGTGATCGTCCAGGCGTGCAGATCGTGGACGTCCTCCACCCCGTCCAGGGCGACGATGTGGGCCCGTACCTCCGCCATGTCGACGTCCTTGGGCGCCGACTCCAGCAGCACGTCGAGCGTCTCGCGCAGCAGCTTCACCGTGCGCGGCACGATCATCAGGCCGATGACCAGCGAGGCGATCGGGTCGGCCGCCTGCCAGCCGGTGGTCACGATCACCACCGCCGAGAGGATCACCGCGACCGACCCCAGCGCGTCCGCCGCCACCTCCAGGAACGCCCCGCGCACATTGAGGCTCTCGGCCTGGCCGCGCATCAGCAGCGTGAGCGAGATCATGTTCGCGACCAGGCCGACGACGCCGAACCAGATCATCAGCCCGCCCTCGGTCGGGGCCGGCGTGAAGAACCGCTGCACCGCCTCGTACAGGACGTAGCCGCCCACCCCGAGCAGCAGCAGACAGTTGGCGAGCGCGGCGAGGATCTCGGCGCGGGCGTACCCGAAGGTGCGGTGCGTGTTCGCGGGCCGGTTGGCGAAGTGGATGGCGATCAGCGCCATGCCGAGGCCCAGCGCGTCGGTCGCCATGTGCGCGGCGTCCGCGATCAGCGCCAGCGAGTCCGCGAGCACCCCGCCGACGATCTCGACCACCATGACGCCGAGCGTGATCGACAGTGCGACGCGCAGCCTGCCGCGGTACGCCGCGGCGGCCGTACCGGTGGCCGGCGCGTGCGCGTGACTGTGGCCGTGGTCGTGCCCAGCCCCCATGGAAACGGTCCTCCTGTGGTCGCCCGGTCTCACAGTGAACTACGGGCGGGGGGTATCCGGCAACGCGGCACTGAACACCGTTGTCATGTGCCCTGACCTGCGGAAACGAAGTGCAGGTCAGGGCGGCCTCAGCGGGCCGGCGCCGACGTCGCCCCGTGGTGCGCCGACCAGCCCCGCCACGCGGACTCGACCATCTCGCGCACCCCGCGCCGGGCGGTCCACCCCAGCTCGCTCGCGGCCAGCGCGGCCGAGGCGACCGCGCGCGGCGCGTCACCGGGCCGGCGCCCCTCGACGAGCGCGGCACGGGTGTCCCCGGTCACCTCGCCGATCAGCGTGACGAGCTCGCGCACCGAGACGCCCTCGCCCCGGCCGATGTTCACCGTCAGGTCGCCGGCCGCGTCCGGCGCGGACAGCCGCCGGGCCGCCGCCAGATGCGCCTCGGCCAGGTCCGCGACATGGATGTAGTCCCGCACACAGGTGCCGTCCGGCGTCGGGTAGTCGTCGCCGAAGATCCGCGGCGCCTCGTTCCGGGTGAGCCGGTCGAAGACCATCGGGACGATGTTGAAGACCCCGGTGTCCGCCAGCGCGGGCTCGGCCGCACCGGCCACGTTGAAGTAGCGCAGGCAGACCGTCGCCATGCCGTGCGCCCGCCCCGCCGCCCGCACCAGCCACTCCCCGGCGAGCTTGGTCTCGCCGTACGGGTTCACCGGGGCGCACGGGGTGTTCTCCGTGATCAGGTCCACGTCCGGGTTGCCGTAGACGGCGGCGGACGAGGAGAACACGAACCGGCGCACACCGGCCGCGGCGACCGTCTCCAGGAGCGTGGCGAGGCCGCCGACGTTCTCCCGGTAGTAGCGGGTGGGCCGCGCCACCGACTCGGCGACCTGCTTGTGCGCCGCCAGGTGCACCACGCCCGTCACGGCGTGCTCGCCGAGCACGTGCTCCAGCAGGCCGGCGTCCAGCGAGGAGCCCTCGACGAGCGGCACGTCGGCCGGCAGCCGGGCCGGGACTCCGGCCGAGAGGTCGTCCAGCACGACGACGCGCTCCCCGGCGCCGGTCATGGCACGTGCCACATGTGCCCCTATGTATCCGGCTCCGCCGGTGATCAGCCACGTCATGGCCGACCACCCTATGCCGACACCCCGGCGCCGCCCGCAATGTCCCCGATGTCTCCTCTGTGCGGGCGCGGTTTGTGGGCCGGGCCACCGATCACCGATGATGATCTCGGCAAAGGCCGGTTCAAGCGCGTGCGAGCCGTGCGTCGACGGTGCGCCACGGTGTGGCCGTGCCGTCTTGATCGGAGCTGAACGGCCGGTGAACACGGTCTTCCCGGCATCCGATAGCCTCTGCCGACAATGCCGCCCGCCCGGCCCGCCCGGTGCATGCCAAGGGCGCCCCCATCCTGCACACGACCGGCGCGGACGCGCCGGGCCCCAGGGAGTGAGTTCGGTTGTCGACCGCCATCCTCACCGGTCAGCCGGTTCCCGGATCGTCGCTCGAGAGCGACCTGCGGTCCCTCGGCTTCGACGTCCTGCACGCCGCCGACGCCGCCGACACCGAGATCCTCCTCGCCGCCGTGCCGGCCCAGGAGCGGGTCGCCGTCGTCGACGCCCGCTTCGTGGGCCACCCGCACGCGCTGCGCCTCGGCCTCACCGACCCCCGCTTCCCGCTCGCCGCGGTCCCGGGCGCGCTCACCGCGCAGCCCGCCGGCCGCGCGGCCCTCACCCGGGCGCTGGCCCGCGAGACGGCCGAGAGCGGCGCCGCCGCCCACGGGGGTGCCACCACGCGGGCGAAGTCGAGCGTCGGTGACGTCGACAGCCTCGCCAGCCTCGCCAGCCTCGCCGACCGGGTCGTCGGCGCCCTGGTCGCCGACGGGGACGACGTCCACCGCCCCGAGCTGGGCAGCCTGGTCGCCGAGGTCCCCGCCGACCCCCAGACCCGCAACGAGGCACGGCAGGCCGTGGCCGCCGTCGACGACGAGGCCGTCCGCCTGAAGTCGGCCGTGAAGGCCCGCGACGGCTTCTTCACCACCTTCTGCATCAGCCCGTACTCCCGCTACATCGCCCGCTGGTGCGCCCGCCGCGGCCTCACCCCGAACCAGGTCACCACCGCCTCCCTGATCACCGCGCTCATCGCGGCAGGGTGCGCGGCCACCGGCACCCGGCCCGGGTTCGTCGCGGCCGGCGTCCTGCTCATCGCGTCCTTCGTCCTGGACTGCACCGACGGCCAGCTCGCCCGCTACTCGCTCCAGTACTCCACGCTCGGCGCCTGGCTGGACGCCACCTTCGACCGCGCCAAGGAGTACGCCTACTACGCGGGACTCGCGCTCGGAGCGGCCCGCGGCGGCGACGACGTATGGGCCCTCGCCCTGGGCGCGATGATCCTTCAGACCTGCCGGCACGTCGTCGACTTCTCCTTCAACGAGGCCAACCACGACGCCACCGCCAACACCAGCCCCACCGCCGCGCTCTCCGGCAAGCTGGACAGCGTCGGCTGGACGGTCTGGGTGCGGCGGATGATAGTGCTGCCCATCGGCGAGCGATGGGCCATGATCGCCGTCCTGACGGCCGTCACCACTCCGCGCATCACCTTCTACGCCCTGCTGATCGGCTGCGCCTTCGCCGCGACCTACACCACGGCCGGTCGCGTGCTGCGCTCGCTGACCCGCAGGGCGAAGCGGACGGACCGGGCCGCACAGGCGCTGTCGGACCTGGCGGACAACGGGCCGCTCGTCGAGGCGCTGGTGCCGGTCCTGAAGGGCCGCGGCCCGCACCTCGCGCCGCTGAGCGCCGCCGGGGGCGCCGCCGCGATGGTGGCCGGGGCCTGGGCCTTCGGCCCGAGCTGGTGGGTCGTGCTCATGGCCGGCCTGTACGTGCTCCTGTCGACCGAAGCCGTCTCCCGCCCCCTCAAGGGCGCCCTCGACTGGCTGGTCCCCCCGATCTTCCGCGCCGGTGAGTACCTCACCGTCCTGGTACTGGCAGCCGAATCCGATGTGAACGGAGCACTTCCGGCGGCTTTCGGACTGGTGGCTGCCGTCGCCTACCATCACTACGACACGGTGTACCGCATCCGCGGCAACGCCGGCGCGCCGCCGGCCTGGCTGGCGCGCGCCATCGGGGGGCAGGACGGGCGGACGCTGCTCGTCGCCGTGCTGGCCGCGCTGCTCACCGCCGCGCAGTTCACGGTCGCGCTCACGGCCCTGGCCGTGGCCGTTGCCCTCGTGGTGCTCGTGGAGAGCATCCGCTTCTGGGTGTCCGCTCACAAGGGCGGCGCCCCTGCCGTACACGATGAAGGAGAACCCGCATGATCGGCCTCGTGCTGGCGGCCGGCGCCGGACGGCGTCTGCGCCCCTACACCGACAGCCTTCCCAAGGCGCTGGTGCCGGTGGGGCCCGCGGGCATAGAGGGTGAGCCCACGGTTCTGGACCTGACCCTCGGCAACTTCGCCGAGATCGGGCTGACCGAGGTCGCGGTCATCGTCGGCTACCGCAAGGAGGCCGTGTACGCGCGCAAGGCGGCGCTGGAGGAGAAGTACGGCCTCAAGCTCACCCTCATCGACAACGACAAGGCCGAGGAGTGGAACAACGCCTACTCCCTGTGGTGCGGCCGTGACGCCCTCAAGGACGGCGTGATCCTCGCCAACGGCGACACCGTCCACCCGGTCTCCGTCGAGCGGACGCTGCTCGCCGCGCGCGGCGACGGCAAGCGGATCATCCTGGCCCTGGACACCGTCAAGGACCTCGCGGACGAGGAGATGAAGGTCGTCGTCGACCCCGAGAAGGGCATGACGAAGATCACCAAGCTGATGGACCCCGCCGAGGCCACCGGCGAGTACATCGGCGTCACCCTCATCGAGGGCGACGCCACCGCCGACCTGGCCGACGCCCTCAAGACGGTCTGGGAGACCGACCCGCAGCAGTTCTACGAGCACGGCTACCAGGAACTGGTGAACCGCGGCTTCCGGATCGACGTGGCGCCGATCGGCGACGTCAAGTGGGTCGAGATCGACAACCACGACGATCTCGCCCGTGGACGGGAGATCGCGTGCCAGTACTGACCCGGCTGATCCCCTCACCGGTCGTCGTCGACATCCGCCCGGGTGCCCTCGACGACCTGGTCGGGGTCCTCGCCGACGAGCGCATCTCGCACTCCGGCAAGCTCGCGATCGCCGTCAGCGGCGGTTCGGGCGCCCGGCTGCGCGAGCGCCTCACCCCCGCCCTGCCCGGCGCCACCTGGTACGAGGTCGGCGGCGGCACCCTCGACGACGCGGTCCGGCTGGCCGCCGACATAAAGGCCGGCCACTACGACGCGGTCGTGGGCCTGGGCGGCGGCAAGATCATCGACTGCGCGAAGTTCGCCGCGGCACGCGTGGGGCTCCCGCTGGTCGCCGTACCGACGAACCTCGCGCACGACGGCCTGTGCTCGCCGGTCGCCACCCTCGACAACGACGCGGGCCGCGGCTCCTACGGGGTGCCGAACCCGATCGCGGTCGTCATCGACCTCGACGTCATCCGCGAGGCCCCGGTGCGGTACGTCCGCGCCGGCATCGGCGACGCGGTGTCGAACATCTCGGCCATCGCGGACTGGGAGCTGGCCAACCGGGTCAAGGGCGAGAAGATCGACGGCCTCGCCGCCGCGATCGCCCGCCAGGCCGGCGAGGCCGTACTGCGCCACCCGGGAGGCATCGGGGACACCGACTTCCTCCAGGTGCTCGCCGAGGCGCTGGTGCTCAGCGGTATCGCCATGTCGGTGTCGGGCGACTCCCGCCCGTCCTCCGGCGCCTGCCACGAGATCAACCACGCCTTCGACCTGCTCTTCCCCAAGCGTGCCGCGGCCCACGGCGAGCAGTGCGGACTCGGCGCCGCCTTCGCGATGTACCTGCGCGGAGCCCACGAGGAGTCGGCCTACATGGCCGCGGTGCTGCGCAGGCACGGACTGCCGGTCCTGCCGGCGGAGATCGGCTTCACGGTGGACGAGTTCGTCCGTGCCGTGGCGTTCGCCCCCGAGACCCGGCCCGGCCGCTACACGATCCTCGAACACCTCGACCTCAAGCCCGAACAGATCAAGGACATCTACGTCGACTATGTCAAGGCCATCGGTAGCTGAACTCAGACCGGTCGTCCACCCTCCGGGGGTGAAGGACCGGCGCAGCGGTGAGCACTGGATGGGACGCCTCTACATGCGTGAGGTGTCCCTGCGGGTCGACCGCTACCTGGTGAACACCAGGGTCACGCCCAACCAGCTCACGTACCTGATGACCGTCTTCGGCGTGCTCGCGGCCCCGGCCCTGCTGGTGCCGGGGATCGCGGGCGCCGTGCTCGGCGTGTTCTGCGTGCAGATGTACCTGCTGCTGGACTGCGTCGACGGCGAGATCGCGCGCTGGAAGAAGCAGTACTCGCTGAACGGCGTCTACCTCGACCGCGTCGGCGCCTACCTCACCGACGCCGCCGTACTCGTCGGCTTCGGACTGCGCGCCGCCGACGTCTGGGGCAGCGGCCGTGTCGACTGGCTGTGGGCCTTCCTCGGCACCCTGGCCGCGCTCGGCGCCATCCTGATCAAGGCCGAGACCGACCTGGTCGGCGTCGCCCGGCACCAGGCCGGGAAGCCGCCGGTGCAGGAGGCCGCCGCCGAGATGCGCTCCTCCGGCATGGCGCTGGCCCGCAAGGCCGCCGCGATGCTGAAGTTCCACCGGCTGATCCTCGGCATCGAGGCGTCCCTGCTGATCCTGGTCCTGGCCGTCGCGGACCAGGTGCGCGGCGACCTCTTCTTCACCCGGCTCGGGGTCGCCGTACTGGCCGGCATCGCGCTCCTGCAGACCGTGCTGCACCTGGTGTCCATCCTCGCCTCCAGCAGGCTGAAGTGAGCGCGGCCGCCAGGGTCGGTGCCGTCGTCATCACCATGGGCAACCGCCCCGACGAGCTCAGGGCCCTGCTCGACTCGATCGCCAAGCAGGAGGGCGCCCCGGTCGAGGTCGTCGTGGTCGGCAACGGCTCGCCCGTCCCGGACGTCGCGGAGTTTCCGTCGGGTGTCCGCACGGTCGAGCTGCCCGAGAACCTCGGCATCCCCGGCGGCCGCAACGTCGGCATCGAGGCCTTCGGGCCCGGCGGCCGGAACGTCGACATCGTGCTCTTCCTCGACGACGACGGCCTGCTCGCCCACCACGACACCGCCGAGCTGTGCCGGCAGGCCTTCGCGGCCGACCCCCGGCTCGGCATCATCAGCTTCCGCATCGCCGACCCGGACACCGGCGTCACCCAGCGCCGCCACGTCCCCCGGCTGCGTGCCTCCGACCCGATGCGCTCCTCCCGGGTCACCACCTTCCTCGGCGGCGCCAACGCCGTCCGTACGAAGGTCTTCGCAGAAGTCGGTGGACTGCCGGACGAGTTCTTCTACGCCCACGAGGAGACCGACCTCGCATGGCGGGCCCTCGACGCCGGCTGGATGATCGACTACCGGTCCGACATGGTGCTGTACCACCCCACGACCGCGCCCTCCCGGCACGCGGTCTACCACCGGATGGTCGCCCGCAACCGGGTCTGGCTGGCCCGCCGCAACCTGCCCGCCCCGCTGGTCCCCGTCTATCTCGGGGTGTGGCTGCTGCTCACGCTGGCCCGCCGCCCCTCGCGCTCCGCGCTGCGGGCGTGGTTCGGCGGCTTCCGGGAAGGGTGGACCACACCGTGCGGTCCGCGCAGGCCCATGAAGTGGCGTACGGTGTGGCGGCTGACCCGACTGGGCCGGCCCCCGGTGATCTGACAAGCTCGTCCCTGAGGGCTCCCGGGCCGTTCCGCGGGCCCCCCGGCTCATACCAGCCCCGTCAAGGCTGCGTATCCCGAAGACGAAAGTTTCCTACTTGTGAGTGAGACAACGCATGACGGCGCTGTCGCGGTGAGCGCGCCCCCGTCGCCCGACGAGGGCCTCACGGCCGCCCAGCTGGCCGCAAAGTACGGGCTGGCCGTGAGCGGTGCCCGGCCCCCGGTGCGGGAGTACGTCCGCCAGCTCTGGGGACGCCGGCACTTCATCCTGGCGTTCTCCCGGGCGAAGCTGACCGCGCAGTACAGCCAGGCCAAGCTCGGCCAGCTGTGGCAGGTGGCCACGCCCCTGCTCAACGCGTTCGTGTACTTCATGATCTTCGGCGTGCTGCTCAACGCCAGCCGCGGGATGTCCAAGGACGTGTACATCCCGTTCCTGGTCACGGGCGTCTTCGTCTTCACCTTCACGCAGAGCTCGGTGATGAGCGGCGTCCGGGCGATCTCCGGGAACCTCGGCCTGGTGCGCGCCCTGCACTTCCCGCGCGCCTCCCTGCCGATCTCCTTCGCCCTCCAGCAGCTCCAGCAGCTGCTGTCCTCGATGCTCGTGCTGTTCGCCGTGGTGATCGGCTTCGGCAGCTACCCGGACGCCTCCTGGCTGCTGATCGTCCCGGTGCTCGTCCTGCAGTTCTGCTTCAACACCGGCCTGGCGCTGATGTTCGCCCGGGCCGGCGCGAAGACCCCGGACCTCGCGCAGCTGATGCCGTTCGTGATGCGGACCTGGATGTACGCGTCCGGCGTGATGTTCTCCATCCCGGTCTTCCTCGCGGACAAGCCGCAGTGGGTGGCGAACGTCCTCCAGTGGAACCCGGCCGCCATCTACATGGACCTGATGCGCTTCGCGCTCATCGACCAGTACGGCGCCGAGAACCTCCCGGAGCACGTCTGGGCGGTCGCGGGCGGCTGGGCGCTGCTGTTCGCCGTCGGCGGCTTCCTGTACTTCTGGAAGGCGGAGGAGAGGTACGGCCGTGGCTGACCAGGTACCGGGGCCGCGCATCCCCACCGTCATCGCCGACGACGTGCACATCGTGTACCGCGTCAATGGCGCCAAGAGCGGCAAGGGCAGCGCCACCGCCGCCCTCAGCCGCATCCTCAAGCGCGGTGAGGAGCGGGGCGTGCGCAAGGTGCACGCCGTGCGCGGTGTCTCCTTCACCGCCTACCGGGGCGAGGCCATCGGCCTGATCGGCTCCAACGGCTCCGGCAAGTCCACCCTGCTGCGGGCCATCGCCGGCCTGCTGCCGCCGGAGAGCGGGAAGGTCTACACCGACGGCCAGCCCTCGCTGCTCGGCGTCAACGCGGCCCTGATGAACGACCTGACCGGTGAGCGCAACGTCATCCTCGGCGGACTGGCCATGGGCATGTCCCGTGAGCAGGTCAAGGAGCGCTACCAGCAGATCGTCGACTTCTCGGGCATCAACGAGAAGGGCGACTTCATCACCCTGCCGATGCGCACCTACTCCTCCGGCATGGCCGCCCGGCTGCGGTTCTCCATCGCCGCCGCCAAGGACCACGACGTCCTCATGATCGACGAGGCCCTGGCCACCGGCGACCGCAGGTTCCAGAAGCGCTCCGAGGAGCGCATCAGGGAGCTGCGCAAGCACGCGGGCACGGTGTTTCTGGTCAGTCACAGCAACAAGTCCATCCGCGACACCTGCGACCGCGTGCTGTGGCTGGAACGCGGCGAACTGCGCCTCGACGGACCGACCGAAGAGGTCCTCAAGGAGTACGAGAAGTTCACGGGCAAATAGCGCGACATGCGCGGGGCCCTGCCGGAACTGTCCGGCAGGGCCCCGCGTCTGCAAAGGAAACGCCAACTCCGGCCGTGCTTCGGAATCTTGGCGCCAATCGGTGTGTTGTTGTGATGCGCAGGACACCCCCACGATCCTCGCTGCGTTGTACAACGTAAGCTGTACGGGTCCCGAAACGCGTCAAGTGGGGCGATAATGCGCGACACCCACCGTCGGGGCCGCCGCGCGAGCGGCCGGGCGGCGTGTCCGAAATAGTGTGTCTTGGGTCGGCGGTGTAGAACGGGAGATGTGACGGCAATGGCTACGGAAACTCCCCAGCTCAACGCAGCATGTGCCGTCTTCGTCCCGGGTGGTCCGCGGTGACGGCGGCCGTCCCGGCCCGCACCGGCGACCCGGAGCGCGGCACCCTCGACAAGGCCGCCGACGAGAACTTCCCCGTCGCCCCCTTCTTCCTGCCGCGGGCCTGGCGCGAGCACCTCATGGCCGTCTACGGCTTCGCGCGGCTCGTCGACGACATCGGCGACGGCGACCTCGCCCCCGGTGGCGTCGACGCCCGCCTCCTCGGAGTGCCGGCCGCCGACGCCGAGGACCGCATGCTCCTGCTGGACGCCTTCGAGGCCGACCTCCGGCGGGTGTTCGACGGATCCGACGGCGGGCCCCGCCACCCGCTCCTGCGCCGCCTGCGGCCCACGGTCCGCCGATGCTCCCTCACCCCGGAGCCGTTCCTCGGCCTGATCGCCGCCAACCGCCAGGACCAGCTGGTCACCCGCTACGAGACCTACGACGACCTCGTCGCCTACTGCGAGCTGTCCGCCAACCCCGTGGGCCGGCTCGTCCTCGCCGTCACCGGCACCTCGACCCCCGAGCGGATCCGCCGCTCCGACGCGATCTGCACCGCACTCCAGATCGTCGAACACCTCCAGGACGTGGCCGAGGACCTCGGCCGCGACCGCATCTACCTGCCCGCCGCCGACATGAAGCGTTTCCACGTCCGCGAGGACGACCTCGCGGCGAGGACCGCGGGCGCGTCGGTGCGCGCACTGGTCGCGTACGAAGCGCAACGCGCCCACGATCTCCTGAATGAAGGCGCCCCCCTGGTGGGTAGCGTCCACGGCAGGCTGAGACTGCTGCTGGCCGGGTTCGTGGCGGGGGGACGGGCGGCGATCCACGCGATCGCCGCCGCCGAATACGACGTACTTCCCGGCCCGCCCAAGCCCGGCAAGCTCAGATTGCTGCGCGAGGTGGGCGTGACTCTGCGAGGAGAGGGGTGATCCGGACCGTGGAGCCGTCACCGCACGTGTCCGCGCCGGTACTCGCCGCCTACAGCTACTGCGAGGCCGTCACCGGGCAGCAGGCCCGGAACTTCGCGTACGGCATCAGGCTGCTGCCCACACCGAAGCGCCGCGCGATGTCGGCGCTGTACGCGTTCTCGCGGCGGGTCGACGACATCGGCGACGGCGCACTGGCCGCCGATGTCAAGAGCGCCCGGCTCGAGAGCACGCGCGCGCTGCTCGCCCGGGTCCGCGACGGCGAGGTCGACGAGGACGACACCGACCCGGTCGCGGTCGCCCTCGCCGACACGGCCCGGACCTTCCCGGTGCCGCTCGGCGGCCTGGACGAGCTGATCGACGGCGTGCTGATGGACGTACGCGGCGAGACCTACGAGACCTGGGACGACCTGAAGGTGTACTGCCGCTGTGTGGCGGGCGCCATCGGGCGGCTCTCGCTCGGCGTGTTCGGTACGGAACCGGGCGCGCGCGGCGCGGAGCGGGCCCCGGAGTACGCCGACACCCTGGGGCTGGCGCTCCAGCTCACCAACATCCTCCGGGACGTCCGCGAGGACGCGGCCGGCGGGCGCACCTATCTGCCCGCCGACGACCTGGCGAAGTTCGGCTGTTCGGCCGGGTTCGACGGGTCGACCCCGCCGGAGGGCTCGGACTTCGCCGGACTCGTGCACTTCGAGGTACGACGGGCGCGCACCCTCTTCGCCGAGGGCTACCGGCTGCTGCCCCTGCTCGACCGCCGCAGCGGTGCCTGCGTCGCCGCCATGGCCGGCATCTACCGCCGGCTCCTCGACCGCATCGAGCGCGACCCCGGGGCCGTGCTCCGCGGCCGGGTCTCGCTGCCCGGCCGGGAGAAGGCCTACGTCGCCGTGCGCGGACTGTCGGGGCTGGACGCCCGGCACGTCTCGCGGCAGACCGTCAGGAGGCACACCTGATGGACACCCTGGGCGACACGGTGGGCCGGGGTGATGCCACCGGCGAAAAGCGGCACGCAACCCTCCGGTCCGGCGCGGCGTCCCTGACGGCAACGGCCCGCCGTGCAGAGTTCACCCACCACGGCGGGTACGCAGGGGAGGGTGCACGATGAGTGACGAGCGGCTCTCGGACGCCCCGGAAGGGTCCGGGCCGGCCGGGTCCTCCGGGCGTACCGCCGTGGTCGTCGGCGGCGGGCTCGCCGGCGTGACCGCCGCGCTCGCGCTCGCCGACGCGGGCGTCCGCGTCACCCTGGTCGAAGGCCGGCCCCGCCTGGGCGGGCTCGCCTTCTCCTTCCAGCGCGGCGAACTGACCGTCGACAACGGCCAGCACGTCTACCTGCGCTGCTGCACCGCCTACCGCTGGT
Source organism: Streptomyces phaeofaciens (assembly GCF_014648915.1). Classification (GTDB taxonomy): domain Bacteria; phylum Actinomycetota; class Actinomycetes; order Streptomycetales; family Streptomycetaceae; genus Streptomyces; species Streptomyces phaeofaciens. The sequence continues at coordinate 36,236 of NZ_BMSA01000033.1, forward strand.
TCCTCGACCGCATCGAGGGCAGCGCGCTGGCACCGTTGCAGGAACGTCTCGACGTGCCCGTCGTCGATGTCGACCGGCCCGAGGGCCGGCGGCTCGGCAGGCTGCGCCGCGACGCGCTGCCGGTGCCCCTGCACCTGGGGCGCAGCCTCGCCACGTACCCGCACCTCTCGCTCGCCGAACGTGCCAGGGTCGGCCGGGCCGCGCTCGCGCTCCAGGGACTCGACCTCGCCGATCCGGCCCTGGACGCACAGGACTTCGGCAGCTGGCTGACCGCGCACGGCCAGTCGGCACGCGCCGTCGAGGCCCTGTGGGACCTGGTCGGGGTCGCCACCCTCAACGCGGTCGCGGGCGAGTGCTCGCTGGGGCTCGCCGCGATGGTGTTCAAGACCGGTCTGCTGTCCGAGCCGGGCGCGGCCGACATCGGCTGGGCGCACGTCCCGCTGGGCGAACTGCACGACCGGCTGGCCCGCAAGGCGCTCGACTCCGCGGGCGTCCGTACCGAGGTCCGTACACGCGTCACCTCCGTCTCCCCCCAGGAGAACGGGCGCTGGAGCGTCCAGGTTCCCGGGGAGACCCTCACCGCGGACACCGTCGTCCTCGCCGTACCCCAGCGCGAGACGTACGACCTGCTGCCCGACGGCGCCCTCGACGCCCCGGAGCGGCTGCTGGAGATCGGCACCGAGCCCATCCTCAACGTGCATGTCGTCTACGACCGCAAGGTGCTGGACGCACCCTTCCTCGCCGCGCTCGGCACACCCGTGCAGTGGGTCTTCGACCGCACCGGCGCCTCCGGACTGCGCGAGGGCCAGTACCTCGCCGTGTCCCAGTCGGCCGCGCGGGACGAGATCGACTCACCCGTCGCCGAGCTGCGCGAGCGCTACCTGCCCGAACTGCAGCGGCTGCTGCCGGGCACCCGCGGCGCCCGGGTGAAGGACTTCTTCGTGACCCGGGAGCGCACGGCCACGTTCGCCCCCACTCCCGGCGTCGGGCGTCTGCGGCCCGGCGCCCGCACCAAAGCCCCCGGCCTGTACCTGGCCGGAGCGTGGACCGCCACAGGGTGGCCCGCGACCATGGAGAGTGCGGTCCGCAGCGGCGTGAGCGCGGCGGACGCCGCGCTCAGCGCCCTCGGCCGGCCCCGACCCCACCACCTCTTCACCTTCGAGGAGGCGGCCAACTGCATCGTCCCGGGGGACCACCCCCGGACCCCCGGCCGAAAGCCGGAGGGGACCGGTGTCTCACCGCGAGGTGAGAGCCGGTGAAGCTCGATCAGCACGGCTCGGCACACCCCCGCACCCCCTCCGGTACCGCTACAAGAGGAGAAACTGTGCCCACTGTGCCCCCGGCCTCGCCGGCCGCTCGCAGGACCGCGGTGGACGTGGCCGCGCTCCTGGAGCGCGGCCGCACCCTGGCCACTCCGGTGCTCCGGGCGGCCGTCGACCGACTCGCGCCGCCCATGGACACGGTCGCCGCCTACCACTTCGGCTGGATCGACGCCCAGGGCAAGCCGACCGACGGCGACGGCGGCAAGGCCGTGCGCCCCGCGCTCGCCGTGCTCTCCGCCGAGGTCACCGGCGCCGCTCCCGAGACCGGTGTGCCCGGCGCGGTCGCGGTCGAGCTGGTCCACAACTTCTCCCTGCTGCACGACGACCTGATGGACGGCGACGAGCAGCGCCGTCACAGGGACACCGTCTGGAAGGTGCACGGCCCCGCCCAGGCCATCCTGGTCGGCGACGCCCTGTTCGCCCTCGCCAACGAGGTCCTCCTGGAACTCGGCACCGCCGAGGCCGGCCGCGCCACCCGTCGGCTGACCACCGCCAGCCGCGCCCTGATCGACGGCCAGGCCCAGGACATCTCCTACGAGCACCGCGACCGCGTCAGCGTCGAGGAGTGCCTGGAGATGGAGGGCAACAAGACCGGCGCCCTGCTGGCCTGCGCCAGCTCCATCGGCGCCGTGCTCGGAGGCGCGGACGAGCGCACCGCCGACACGCTGGAGAAGTACGGCTACCACCTCGGCCTGGCCTTCCAGGCCATCGACGACCTCCTCGGCATCTGGGGCGACCCGGAGGCCACCGGCAAGCAGACCTGGAGCGACCTGCGCCAGCGCAAGAAGTCCCTGCCGGTCGTGGCCGCGCTCGCGGCGGGCGGTCCGGCCTCCGAGCGGCTCGGCGAGATCCTCGCCGCCGACGCCAAGAGCAGCGACTTCGCGACCTTCTCCGAGGAGGAGTTCGCGGCCCGTGCCGCGCTCATCGAGGAGGCGGGCGGCCGTGAGTGGACCGCGGACGAGGCCCGTCGTCAGCACACCATCGCCCTCGACGCCCTGAACACCGTCGACATGCCCGAGCAGGTGCGGGCCCGGTTCACGGCGCTCGCCGACTTTGTCGTCGTACGAAAGAGATGATCACTATCGGTCGAATAGTCCTCGCGTAGTCGCCGGCCGGTGCAGCGAGGCGTCAGGCGCACCGGCCGACGGCGGACCCACAGCAGAGCAACGACATGCACACTGCACGAAGGGGAAGCCATGACAGCGACGACCGACGGAAGCACCGGGGCGGCCCTGCCTCCCCGCGCTGCCGCGGCCAGCGAAACCGACATCACCATCCCCGTGGCGGCCGGGGGACAAGAAGCCGCCGTCCGCGCGGTCCGGCGTGCCACCGACCATCTGCTCGCCCGGCAGGACGCCGAGGGCTGGTGGAAGGGGGACCTCGAGACGAACGTCACCATGGACGCCGAGGACCTGCTGCTCCGCCAGTTCCTGGGCATCCGTGACGAGGCCACCACCCAGGCCGCCGCCCGCTTCGTCCGCGGCCGGCAGCGCGAGGACGGCACCTGGGCCACCTTCCAGGGCGGCCCGCCCCAGCTCTCCGCCACCATCGAGGCGTACGTCGCGCTGCGCCTGGCCGGCGACGCCCCCGAAGCCCCCCACATGGCCAGGGCCTCCGCCTGGATCCGCGACCAGGGAGGTATCGCCGCCGCCCGCGTCTTCACCCGGATCTGGCTGGCGCTGTTCGGCTGGTGGAAGTGGGAGGACCTGCCCGAACTCCCGCCGGAACTGCTCTACTTCCCGAAGTGGTTCCCCCTCAGCATCTACAACTTCGGCTGCTGGGCCCGGCAGACCATCGTCCCGCTCACCGTCGTCTCCGCGAAGCGCCCGGTGCGCCCGGCGCCGTTCCCGCTCGACGAACTGCACACGGACCCCGCCCGGCCCAACCCGCCCAGGCCCCTGGCCCCGGTGCACACCTGGGACGGCCTCTTCCAGCGGCTGGACAAGGTGGTGCGCGGCTACCGCACGGTCGCGGTGCGCCGACTGCGCCGGTCGGCCCTGAACTCCGCCGCCCGCTGGATCGTCGAGCGGCAGGAGAACGACGGCGCCTGGGGCGGTATCCAGCCCCCGGCCGTGTACTCGATCATCGCCCTGCACCTGCTCGGCTACGACCTCGAACACCCCGTGATGCGTGCGGGCCTGGAGTCGCTGGATCGTTACGCCGTGTGGCGCGAGGACGGCTCCCGGATGATCGAGGCGTGCCAGTCGCCGGTGTGGGACACCTGCCTGGCCACCATCGCGCTCGCCGACGCGGGCCTCCCGGCCGACCATCCGCAACTGGTCAAGGCCGCCGACTGGATGCTCGGCGAGCAGATCGTGCGGCCCGGCGACTGGTCGGTGCGACGGCCCCAACTGCCGCCCGGCGGCTGGGCGTTCGAGTTCCACAACGACAACTACCCGGACATCGACGACACCGCCGAGGTGGTCCTGGCACTGCGCCGGGTCGCCCACCACGACCCGCAGCGCATGGAGCGGGCGATCGCGCGCGGGGTGCGCTGGAACCTCGGTATGCAGTCGCGCGGCGGCGGGTGGGGCGCCTTCGACGTCGACAACACCAGCAGGTTCCCCAACCGGCTGCCGTTCTGCGACTTCGGTGAGGTCATCGACCCGCCGTCGGCGGACGTCACCGCGCATGTCGTCGAGATGCTCGCCGTCGAGGGACTCTCCCACGACCCGCGCACCCGGCGCGGCATCGAGTGGCTGCTGGCCGAACAGGAGCCGGACGGCTCGTGGTTCGGCCGCTGGGGCGTCAACTACGTCTACGGCACCGGCTCGGTGGTGCCCGCGCTCACCGCCGCCGGACTGCCCGCCCGGCACCCCGCGATCCGCCGGGCCGTGAGCTGGCTGGAGCGGGTCCAGAACGACGACGGCGGCTGGGGCGAGGACCTGCGCTCCTACCAGGACCCCGCCCGCTGGAGCGCCCGTGGCGCCTCGACGGCCTCGCAGACCGCCTGGGCGCTGATGGCGCTGCTGGCGGCGGGGGAGCGGGAGTCCAAGGCGGTCGAACGCGGTGTCGCCTGGCTGGCGGAGACCCAGCGGGAGGACGGCTCGTGGGACGAGCCGCAGTTCACCGGCACCGGCTTCCCCTGGGACTTCTCGATCAACTACCACCTCTACCGCCAGGTCTTCCCGCTGACCGCACTCGGCCGGTACGTCCACGGAGAGCCGTTCGCCGCCGAGGCCCGGGCGGCCGCCGGCGACACGGCCGCCGCAGAGGCCAAGGGGGGCTGATGAGCACCCGGCCCGCCCTGCCCCCGCTGCTGATCGCCTGCGCGCTCGGCATCGAGCACCTCGCGCTGCGCATGGGCGACCGCGGCGGGGCCGGCGGGCCTGTCACCGTCCTGCGCTCCGGCATGGGGCCGAAGGCGGCCGAGCGCTCCGTCACCCGGGTCCTGGCCGACCCGGCACTCGACGGGGCGGCCGTCCTGGCCACGGGCTTCTGCGCCGGACTCGCCCCCGGGATGCACCCCGGCGACCTGGTGGTCGCCGAGGAGACCCGCGACCCACGGGGCACCGTCCCGTGCGTCGGCACCGAACTGCTCGTCAAGGAACTCGCGCGCACCCTGCCCGGGCGCACCGTCCACACCGGGCCCCTCACCGGCTCCGACCACGTCGTCCGCGGCCATGAGCGGGCCGACCTGCTCGCGAAGGGAGCGATCGCGGTCGACATGGAGTCGGCGGCCACGCTGCTGAGCGCCGTCCGTCCGGGCGAGCGCCCGGTTGCGGCCGTCCGGGTGGTCGTGGACGCTCCAGAACATGAACTCGTCCGGATCGGCACGGTGCGCGGTGGAATATCGGCTTTCCGTGTCCTTCGTTCCGTCCTGCCTGCATTCTTCGAATGGCACCGTAATGTGCTGCTCCCCCGGAGGTGAGCCGAATGGCCATGCCGCTGCGCCAGTCCATCAAGGTCGCTACATACCTCGCTGAACAGAAGCTCCGCAAGCGGGACAAGTTCCCGCTGATCGTGGAGCTGGAACCGCTCTTCGCCTGCAATCTCAAGTGCGAGGGCTGCGGCAAGATCCAGCACCCGGCGGGCGTGCTCAAGCAGCGCATGCCGGTCGCCCAGGCCGTGGGGGCCGTGCTGGAGTCCGGTGCCCCGATGGTGTCCATCGCGGGCGGTGAGCCGCTGATGCACCCTCAGATCGACGAGATCGTCAGGCAGTTGGTCGCCAAGAAGAAGTACGTCTTCCTCTGCACCAACGCCATGCTGCTGCGCAAGAAGATGGACAAGTTCACGCCTTCGCCCTACTTCGCCTTCGCCGTGCACATCGACGGGCTGCGGGAGCGGCACGACGAGTCGGTGGCCAAGGAGGGGGTCTTCGACGAGGCCGTGGCGGCGATCAAGGAGGCCAAGCGGCACGGCTTCCGGGTCACCACCAACTCGACCTTCTTCAACACCGACACCCCGCAGACCATCATCGAGGTGCTCAACTTCCTCAACGACGACCTGCACGTCGACGAGATGATGATCTCGCCCGCCTACGCCTACGAGAAGGCGCCCGACCAGGAGCACTTCCTGGGCGTGGAGCAGACCCGCGAGCTGTTCAAGAAGGCCTTCTCGGGCGGCAACCGGCGCCGTTGGCGGCTCAACCACTCCCCGCTCTTCCTGGACTTCCTGGAGGGCAAGGTCGACTTCCCGTGCACCGCGTGGGCGATCCCGAACTACTCCCTCTTCGGCTGGCAGCGCCCCTGCTACCTGATGAGCGACGGGTACGTGCCGACGTACCGCGAACTGATCGAGGAGACCGACTGGGACAAGTACGGCCGCGGCAAGGACCCGCGCTGCGCCAACTGCATGGCGCACTGCGGCTACGAGCCCACCGCCGTCCTCGCCACCATGGGCTCGCTGAAGGAGTCGCTGCGCGCCCTGCGCGAGACGGTCTCCGGGAACCGGGAGTGAGACCGTGACCGCTGTCTCGCTGGGCGTCCCCGAGGTGCCGGCCCGGCCGGTCGCCGAGCGGCGCGTGTCGCGGCGGATCCAGGTCGGGCAGGTGGCGGTCGGGGGCGGCGCCCCGGTGTCGGTGCAGTCGATGACGACGACCCGCACGTCCGACATCGGCGCCACGCTCCAGCAGATCGCCGAGCTGACCGCCTCCGGCTGCCAGATCGTCCGCGTCGCCTGTCCCACCCAGGACGACGCGGACGCCCTCGCGACGATCGCCCGCAAGTCGCAGCTCCCGGTGATCGCGGACATCCACTTCCAGCCGAAGTACGTCTTCGCGGCCATCGAGGCCGGCTGCGCCGCCGTCCGCGTCAACCCGGGCAACATCAAGCAGTTCGACGACAAGGTCAAGGAGATCGCGCGGGCCGCGAGGGACCACGGCACCCCGATCCGGATCGGGGTGAACGCCGGCTCGCTGGACCGCCGCCTGCTCCAGAAGTACGGCAGGGCGACGCCCGAGGCCCTCGTCGAGTCCGCCCTCTGGGAGGCGTCCCTCTTCGAGGAGCACGGGTTCCGCGACATCAAGATCTCGGTCAAGCACAACGACCCGGTCGTGATGATCGAGGCCTACCGCCAGCTCGCCGCCCAGTGCGACTACCCGCTCCACCTCGGCGTGACGGAGGCCGGTCCCGCCTTCCAGGGCACGATCAAGTCGGCGGTGGCCTTCGGGGCGCTGCTGTCACAGGGCGTCGGCGACACGATCCGCGTGTCCCTGTCGGCGCCGCCGGTCGAGGAGGTCAAGGTCGGCATCCAGATCCTGGAGTCCCTGAACCTCAGGCAGCGCGGCCTGGAGATCGTCTCCTGTCCGTCCTGCGGACGGGCCCAGGTGGACGTCTACAAGCTGGCCGACGAGGTCACGGCCGGCCTGGAGGGCATGGAGGTGCCCTTGCGCGTCGCCGTCATGGGGTGTGTCGTCAACGGCCCCGGCGAGGCGCGCGAGGCGGATCTGGGGGTCGCCTCGGGCAACGGCAAGGGGCAGATCTTCGTGAAGGGCGAGGTCGTCAAGACCGTCCCCGAGTCGAAGATCGTCGAGACCCTCATCGAGGAGGCGATGAAGATCGCCGAACAGATGGAGCAGGACGGCGTCGCGGCGGGGGAGCCGGCCGTCACCGTGAGATGAACAGCACGGACCGAAGGGGGCCCGACCGTGACGATCCTGGAGACCATCCGGCAACCGCGCGACCTGAAGGCGCTGTCCGAGCCGGAACTCGGTGAACTGTCAGAGGAGATCAGGGAGTTCCTGGTGCACGCGGTCGCCAGGACCGGCGGACACCTCGGGCCCAACCTGGGGGTGGTGGAACTCACCGTCGCCCTCCACCGGGTCTTCGAGTCGCCGGTGGACCGCATCCTGTGGGACACCGGCCATCAGAGCTATGTCCACAAGCTTCTGACGGGACGTCAGGACTTCTCCAAGCTGCGCGGCAAGGGCGGCCTGTCGGGCTACCCCTCCCGGGAGGAGTCCGAGCACGACGTCATCGAGAACAGCCACGCCTCCACCGTCCTCGGCTGGGCCGACGGCCTCGCCAAGGCCCGGCAGGTGCAGGGCGACAAGGGGCACGTCGTCGCCGTCATCGGCGACGGCGCGCTCACCGGCGGGATGGCCTGGGAGGCGCTCAACAACATCGCGGCCGCCAAGGACCGGCCGCTGATCATCGTCGTCAACGACAACGAGCGCTCCTACGCGCCGACCATCGGCGGCCTCGCCAACCATTTGGCCACCCTGCGCACCACCGACAGCTACGAGAAGGTGCTGGCCTGGGGCAAGGACATCCTCCTGCGCACCCCGGTCGTGGGCCACACGCTCTACGAGTCGCTGCACGGCGCCAAGAAGGGCTTCAAGGACGCTTTCGCCCCGCAGGGAATGTTCGAGGACCTCGGGCTGAAGTACGTCGGCCCGATCGACGGGCACGACATCAAGGCCGTCGAGTCGGCGCTCCGACGCGCGAAACGCTTCCACGGCCCGGTGCTGGTGCACTGTCTGACCGAGAAGGGGCGCGGCTTCGAGCCCGCGATCGCGCACGAGGAGGACCACTTCCACACCGTCGGCGTGATGGACCCGCTGACCTGCGCGCCGCTCAGCCCCTCCAACGGGCCCTCCTGGACCTCGGTGTTCGGCGACGAGATCGTCCGGATCGGCGAGGAGCGCGAGGACGTCGTGGCGATCACGGCGGCCATGCTGCACCCGGTGGGGCTCGGCGCGTTCGCCGAGCGGTTCCCGGACCGGGTGTGGGACGTCGGGATCGCGGAGCAGCACGCGGCCGTCAGCGCGGCGGGCCTCGCGACCGGCGGACTCCATCCCGTCGTCGCCGTCTACGCCACATTCCTCAACCGCGCCTTCGACCAGCTGCTGATGGATGTGGCGCTGCACCGGTGCGGGGTGACGTTCGTGCTGGACCGGGCCGGTGTCACCGGTGTCGACGGGGCCTCGCACAACGGCATGTGGGACATGTCCGTCCTTCAGGTCGTCCCGGGCCTCAGGATCGCCGCCCCGCGCGACGCCGACCAGCTGCGCGCCCAGCTGCGGGAGGCGGTCGCGGTGGACGACGCGCCGACCCTGGTCCGCTTCCCGAAGGAGTCGGTGGGACCGGAGATCCCGGCGGTCGGCCGGGTGGGCGGCATGGACGTCCTGCACCGCGCCGACGCGCCCGACGTCCTGCTGGTGGCCGTCGGCGTCATGGCGCCGGTGTGCCTCCAGGCCGCCGAACTGCTGGAGGCGCGGGGAGTGAACTGCACGGTCGTGGACCCCCGTTGGGTCAAACCCGTCGACCCGGCCCTGCCCGGCCTCGCCGCCGAGCACCGGCTGGTGGCCGTCGTCGAGGACAACAGCCGTGCCGCCGGGGTCGGTTCGGCGGTGGCGCTGGCCCTGGGGGACGCCGAAGTCGACGTACCCGTACGGCGGTTCGGCATCCCCGAGCAGTTCCTCGCCCACGCCAAACGGGGCGAGGTGCTCGCCGACATCGGCCTCACCCCGGTCGAGGTCGCCGGGCGGATCAGCGCCGGCCTGGCCGCCGGGGGAGCCGCCGGCCCAGTCAAGGAGAAAGACGCATGACCAAGGAGTTCGATCTCGGCGCCCTCCTGGCCGAGCGCGGGGCCGAGCGCTACGAGCTGCACACCAGGTACCTCAACCACCAGCTGCCGCGCATGCTGCACACCATCGGCTTCGACAAGGTCTACGAGCGGGCCGAGGGCGCGCACTTCTGGGACGCGGACGGCGACGACTACCTGGACATGCTCGCCGGGTTCGGGGTGATGGGCCTGGGCCGCCACCACCCCGTGGTCCGCAAGGCGCTGCACGACGTCCTCGACGCCTCGCTCGCCGACCTCACCCGCTTCGACTGCCAGCCGTTGCCCGGCCTGCTGGCCGAGCGGCTGCTGACGTACAGCCCCCACCTGGACCGGGTGTTCTTCGGCAACAGCGGCACCGAGGCGGTCGAGACCGCGCTGAAGTTCGCCCGGCGGGCCACCGGCAGGCCGCGGATCCTGTACTGCGACCACGCCTTCCACGGCCTCACCACCGGCTCGCTGTCGGTCAACGGCGAGGACGGCTTCCGGGAGGGCTTCGCACCGCTGCTGCCCGACACCGCCGTACCCCTCGGTGATCTCGACGCGCTGGCCCGGGAGCTGAGGAAGGGCGACGTCGCCGCCCTGATCGTCGAGCCGATCCAGGGCAAGGGCGTGCACGAGACCCCGCCCGGCTATCTGCGTGCCGCGCAGGAACTCCTGCACCGGCACAAGGCGCTCCTCATCGCCGACGAGGTGCAGACCGGCCTCGGCCGCACCGGTGACTTCTACGCCTACCAGCACGAGGACGGCGTCGAGCCGGACCTGGTCTGCGTGGCCAAGGCGCTCTCCGGCGGCTATGTCCCGGTGGGCGCCACGCTCGGCAAGGACTGGATCTTCAAGAAGGTGTTCTCGTCGATCGACCGGGTGCTGGTCCACTCGGCGAGCTTCGGCTCCAACGCGCAGGCCATGGCGGCCGGGCTGGCCGTCCTGTCGGTGCTGGAGAACGAGCAGATCGTCGCGAACGCCCGCGTCACGGGCGACCTCCTGAGATCACGGCTGGCGGCCCTGACCGAGAAGTACGAGCTGCTCGCCGATGTGCGGGGCCGGGGCCTGATGATCGGCATCGAGTTCGGCCGGCCGAGGTCGCTGAAACTGCGCAGCCGCTGGGCCATGCTCCAGACGGCCCGCAAGGGGCTGTTCGCCCAGATGGTGGTCGTTCCGCTGCTCCAGCGGCACCGGATCCTCACCCAGGTCTCCGGCGACCATCTGGAGGTGATCAAGCTGATCCCGCCGCTGGTCGTCGACGAACGGGACGTGGACCGGTTCGTGGACGCCTTCACCGAGGTGATGGACGACGCCCACGGCGGGAACGGGCTGATGTGGGACTTCGGCAAGACGCTGATCAAGCAGGCGGTGGCCAACCGCTAGGAGGCGGGATTTGCCTCTGAGGCAAGAAATTTGCCCCAGAGGCAAAGGTCGGGCTGAATGGACGTATGAGTTCGCCCGACTCCGCGCCCCACGGGCCCGCCCGGCCGTCCGACGCCCCGGCGGAACCGGCCGAGGCCCTGCCCGCCGTCGCACCGCAGCTGCGGTCCCTGCGCCGCCGGGCCGGTCTCACCCTGGAGGCCGCCGCCCGCGCCGCCGGACTGTCGGCGGCCCATCTGTCCCGGCTGGAGACCGGACAGCGCCAGCCCTCGCTGCCGATGCTGCTCGCGCTCGCCCGTGTCTACGGTACGACGGTCTCGGAGCTGCTCGGCGAGACGGTCGCCGAGCGGGACGCCGTGGTCCGCGCCGCCGACATGGAGCCGACCCGTGCGGGCGGCTGGACGTACTGGCAGGCCGGTGCCTCCGGACGGGGCATGCAGGCCCTGCGTGTGCACGTCCCCCACGGCTCGCAGGGCGACATCGTGCGGGTGCACCCGGGGGAGGAGTGGCTGCACGTCCTGCGGGGGCGGCTGCGACTGCGCCTCGGGGACGCCGCGCAGCTGCTCGGGCCCGGGGACAGCGCGCACTTCGACTCGCTGACCCCGCACCGCCTCGCCGCCGAGGACCCCGACGGCGTCGACCTGCTCTTCGTCCACACTTTGTTGCAGAGCCCCACGGCCACGCTGTGCCTGGGCCCCATCCCTGGAGAGACGTCATGAGCGACACGGAGGAACGGCTGCCGCGCGGCATCTGGATCCGGCTGATCATCTACATCGCGGTGGGGCACGTCCTCGCGGCGTTCATCTGGCTGCTGTTCGAGGTGGGGGCCAAGCAGTAGCGCCCTCGGAGCCCTCGGCACCTTGGGCTCCTCGGCGCCCGCCCGGCGTCAGTCGAGGAGCCGCTCGCGCAGCCGCTCCCGGGTCGCGGGGGTGAGTCCGAGACCCTGCTCCAGGTAGGCGTCCACACCGCCCCAGGTCGCCTCGACGGTCTCGAACGCCGCCGCCAGGTACTCCGCGCGGGCGTCGAAGAGCGGGCTGAGCAGCTCCATGACCTCGGGGGTGTACGCGGAGGCCGCCGAGCCGCCGCGGCGCACCTTGTAGCGGCGGTGCTTGGCGTTGGACTCCAGGTAGTCGGCGACGATCGCCTCGCGCTCCACGCCGAGGGCGAGCAGGGTCACCGCGACGGACAGGCCCGCGCGGTCCTTGCCGGCCGCGCAGTGCATCAGGGCCGGGACGCTGTCCTCCGCGAGCGCGTGCAGCACCCGGGAGTGCTCGGCCGTGCGCTCGGTCATGATCGTGCGGTAGGAGGTGATCATGCGGAGGGCGGCCTTGCCGTCGCCGAGGATCCCGCGCAGCTGGTCGAGATCGCCGTCGCGGACCATCTTCCAGAACTCCGCACCGTCCGCCGGGTCCGACAGCGGCAGATTCACATTGCGCACGCCCGGCAGCTCGACGTCCGGACCCTCCAGCTTCTGGTCCGCCGCGTTGCGGAAGTCGAAGATCGTGTGCAGGTCCAGGGAGGCGAGGAACGCCGCGTCCTCCTCGGTCGCGTGCGCGAGGTGGCCGCTGCGGAACAGCACGCCGTGCCGCACCCGCCGCCCGTCCACCGTCGGCAGACCGCCCACGTCACGGAAGTTGCGCACACCGGCCAGCTCGGGCTCGGTCGACGGGATCTGCTGCGTCAAGGGGGTTCCCTCCCAGTCGGGCTCCGCCGGCGCGGCTCGTGATGACCGACGGGACGCCTCCTCGACCATACGACATGGATTCCTCGGGCAACGGGTTGTCCACAGCCGGGCGAATCCGCCGTCTGCGCAGGTGACGAGTTGTCCAGGGGCGTTGCCCGGAGGCCCTCCCGCACTCGATTATGTTGATGCTTGATCGTACCTGTTCGAATCAGTGGGGGTTTGATGCCCGAGACCGTGAAGCCCGAGGCCCTGAAGCCCGAGATCGTGAAGCCCGAGATCGCCGAGGGCGGCCGCACCTGGCTCCTTTCGGGGCCCACGAGCAGCTATGCCCTCCACCTCACCGAGGCCGACGAGCTGATCCACCTGCACTGGGGGCCGAGGATCGCGCTCGCCGACGCCGAGGCCCTCGCCGGCGTCCCGCTCGAAGGCCGCGCCTCGTTCGAGTCCCACCTCGACGGCCGCGAGGAGTACCCGGCCGAGGGTGGCCCCCGCTTCGTACGCCCCGCCCTGTCCGTGCGCACCGCCGGGCGGCGCGGCACCGAGTGGACCTTCGAGGCGTACGAGAGCGACGGCGACGAGCTGCGGCTGCGGTTCGGGGACGCGGGGCTGACGGTCGTCCTGCACTACCGGATGCGCGGCGACGTCGTGGAGCGCTGGGTGACCCTGTGCAACGACGGCGACGAGCCCCAGGAGCTGCTGCGCGCGGACTCCGCCACCTGGACCCTGCCCGAGCGCGACGGCTGGCGGCTGTCCCAGCTGCACGGCCGCTGGGCCGCCGAGTCCCGGCTGGTCCGGGCCCCCCTCGCCTACGGGGAGAAGGTCATCGGCAGCCGCCGCGGCCACACCGGCCATCAGCACCTGCCCTGGGTCGCCCTCGACACCGACGCGACCGAGGAGCGCGGCGAGGTCTACGGCTGCGCCCTCGGCTGGTCCGGCTCCTGGCGGATCGCCGTCGCGCAACTCCCGGACGCGCGGGTGCAGATCACCGGCGGCGCCGGCTACGACGACTCCGGCCTGCTGCGGCTCGCGGCGGGTGAGTCCTTCACCGCACCCCTCTTCGCCGGCCTGTGGAGCGACGGCGGTTTCGGCGGCGCCAGCCGCGCCTGGCACGCCTACCAGCGCGCCCACGTCGTCCCGGACGCCGAGCAGGACCGGCCGGTGCTGTTCAACTCCTGGGAGGCCACCTTCTTCGACATCTCCGAGGAGCAGCAGGCCACCCTGGCCCGGCGGGCCGCGGAGATCGGCGTCGAGCTGTTCGTCGTCGACGACGGCTGGTTCGGGGCCCGCACCAGCGACCGGGCCGGACTCGGCGACTGGCGGCCCAACCCCGACCGCTTCCCGCACGGTCTGAAGCCGCTCGCCGACCAGGTGCACGCCCTCGGGATGCAGTTCGGCATCTGGGTCGAGCCCGAGATGGTCAACCCGGACAGCGAGCTGTACCGGGCGCACCCCGACTGGGTGCAGTTCCAAACGGGACGAAAGCGGACGGAATTCCGTAATCAGCTCATGCTCAACCTGGCGCGCGAGGATGTCCAGGAGTACCTCTGGGAGCAGCTCGACGGGCTCCTCTCCAGCGCCCCCGTCGACTACGTCAAGTGGGACTTCAACCGCTGCTTCACCGACGCGGGCTGGCCGGACGACCCCTACCCGCAGCGCCTGTGGGTCGACCACGTCCGGGCCCTGTACGCCCTGCTGGACCGGCTGCGGGCGGCGCACCCCGGTGTCGCCTTCGAGTCCTGCTCGGGCGGCGGCGGACGCATCGACCTCGGCGTGCTGAGCCGTACCGACCAGGTGTGGACCTCCGACAACACCGACCCGCTGGACCGGCTCGACATCCAGCACGGCTTCACTCAGATCCACCCCGCCCGCGTGATGGCCGCCTGGGTCACCGACAGTCCGAACACGCAGCTCAACGGGCGGGTCAGCTCGCTGCGCTTCCGGTTCGTGAGTGCCATGGCCGGGGTGCTCGGCGTCGGCGGGGACCTCTCCGAGTGGAGTGCGGAGGAGCTGGCCGAGGCCCGGCGATGGGTGGACCTCTACAAGGAGATCCGGCCGGTCGTGCAGCACGGCGACCTTTACCGGCTGCGGCCCCCGGCGGGCGGGCTGAGCGCCGTGCAGTACGTCCGCGGCGACGAGACCGTCGTCCTCGCCTGGCTCCAGGCGCAGCGCTTCGGTGAGCCCGTCCCGGCGCTGCGGCTGCGCGGCCTCGACCCGACGGCGTCATACGAATGTCGCGAAACGGGAGAAATCCATCGGGGTGCGGTGCTGCTGCACCACGGGCTGCGCACCGGACTGCGGGGCGACCTCGATGCGGCGGTTGTCCGGCTGCGTCGCATCTGAGTGTTCTGTCCGAATTGGATGCTTCATTACAACTCGCTCTGGAATAAAGGATCCTGGAGCGCGGTCGGGTGAGCAGCGTCATATCGGTGACCGTGCGTCGCCCGTCATGTCCACGTAATTCGCATGCTTTTCCGGGGTGTTAGGTGGGAAAAGGCGCTTTCGGAATACGGAGCGTCACCGGGATATTTCACAGCGGATCAAGAGAAAGGCCCCAGCGGCACAACCTCTGCTTGTCCCTGTGCGTCGTGGTCGCCTACGTTCCAGACCAATCCGGACGGACGCCCAATCCTGCCGCCGTCCGGGGACCGCACACCCACCCGAACGGCAGGAGCGGGGGACCCACAGGTAGAAACGCCTGTTCCGGTCCCGGAACAGGCTTGGGGTAAAGCCGTGCCTCGGCACGACCGGACATCTCCAGTCCGCACCCGACAGCTCACCTCGCAGGCGCCGGAGAGGAATTCGCCATGCCCGCGAAGGGTAAGCACCGCCGTCCGAAGCCCCAGCGCTTCACCCGCTCCATAGCCGTCGCCGGAACCGGCGGAGCCGCGCTCGCCCTCCCGCTCATGGGGGCCACCGGCGCCCACGCGGCCACCGCCCAGTCCGTTTCTCAGTCGGCCGCCCAGTCCGTTTCCGGGTCCGCCGTGAACGCGGTCTCGGCGTCCGTTCCGGAAAAGGCCGCGGAATCGGTTCCGGTGGCGCACAAGTCGGCCACGACGAGCAGCAGGACCTACACCGTGCGGTCCGGCGACTACCTCTCGAAGATCGCCGACGAGCAGAGTGTCAGCGGCGGCTGGCAGCGGCTGTACCAGGACAACCGGGCGGCCGTCGGCACCGACCCGTCGCTGATCCACCCGGGCCTGAAGCTGTCGATCGGCAAGAAGGCCACGACCGGTTCGTCCTCGTCCGGTGCGACCGGCTCGACCGGCTCCTCCTCGTCCGCCAAGTCGTCGGGTTCGTCCGCGAAGTCCTCGCAGCCCTCGCAGTCCTCCCGGTCGTCGCAGTCGTCGAAGGCCGCGCAGTCGTCGGAGGCCTCGAAGCCCTCCACCTCCGCCGAGTCCTCGAGCGCGAACACGACCACCCCGGCCGCCCAGAGCTCCAGCGGCTTCAGCCTGCCCGTGGCCAGTGGCGCCGTCGGCACCCCGTACCACCTGTCGGGCAGCATGTGGTCCAGCGGCTACCACACCGGTGTCGACTTCGTCGTCCCGACCGGCACCTCCCTCAAGGCCGTGGCCGCGGGCACCGTCGTCTCCGCGGGCTGGGGCGGCGCGTACGGCAACCAGGTCGTCATCAGGCTCAACGACGGCCACTACGCGCAGTACGCCCACCTGTCCTCGCTCTCCGTCTCGGCGGGCCAGACCGTGTCCGCGGGCCAGCAGGTCGGCCTCTCCGGCGCGACCGGCAACGTGACCGGCCCGCACCTGCACTTCGAGATCCGCACCACGCCGAACTACGGCTCGGACGTGGACCCGGTCGCCTACCTCCGCTCGCACGGCGTCTCGGTCGGCTGATCCTCCGCTCCACCCCTGCCCGACACCTGCCTGACACGCCACCGAAGGCCGGACCCCGATCCCCGGGTCCGGCCTTCGGTGTGTCCGCGGGGCTCGGCGGGGGGCGTCGGTGGGGGAGTGTGTGCGACGGTGCGCGTTCATGATCGTTTCATTGCGGTCGTATGGCATCCCTTCCCGCACCGTCGACAGGCCGGTCAAGGTGAGGACACAGTGATCCCCGTCAGGGAGCAAGCGCTTTCTGCCCCTCGCCTACGGAGGTCCCGTGCCCCTTTCCGCCCCACGCCGAAGAACGGTCGCCGTCACCGCCGCCGCCCTGCTGGCCGGACTGGTCTCCGCGCCGGCCGGACATGCCGCCGCCGACCCGCCGCGCCGGGTCGTCGAGAACCTCGACCGCGGCCTGGTCGCCGTACCGTCCGCGAGCGGCGGCACCTTCCTGAGCTGGCGCCTGCTGGGCACCGAGTACGCCCGGTACGGCGACGCGATCGCCTTCGACGTGTACAAGAACGGCCGGCGCCTGAACCGGACACCGGTGCGCCGGTCGACGACCTATCGGGACACCACCCCCGGCACCGGCACGTACACCGTGCGCGCGATCGTCGACGGCAAGGAGCGCGGGCCGAGTTCCCCCGCCCTGGACCTCGCCCACGGCTACGCGCAGATCCCGCTGGCCGCCGCCGACGGCTACACCGTGCAGCACGCCTGGCCCGGCGACCTCGACGGCGACGGACGGTACGAACTCGTCGTCAGCCGGCTCTCCGGGACCCGTGACCGGCCCGACCTGCTGGAGGCGTACACCCTCACCGGCGCACGGCTCTGGCGGGTCGACCTCGGCCCCGGCTCCTACACCCAGGCCGGCGGCAACGGCGCCAACGACCCGGCTCCCGCCGCGATCAGCGGCTCCACCGCGATCGGCGGCTACCGCAACGACGACAACGTCACCGTCTACGACCTCGACTCCGACGGCCGCGCAGAAGTGCTGGCGCACACCGCCGCCGGGACCACCTTCGCCGACGGCTCCCAGGTCACCGCCGCCTCGCCCGCGAACCAGTTCGTGTCGGTGATCGACGGCGCCACCGGCACCGAGCGGACCCGGCAGCCCGTCCCCGACGACTTCGTCGCCGACGGCCCCTCCGGCGGCCACTTCGGCATCGCCCACCTCGACGGCGAACACCCGAGCCTGGTCACCAAGCTGGTCACCCGGGTCGGGGCCAGGCGCGGCGCGTTCCGGGTCCTGTTCCAGACCTGGGACTTCAACGGCACCGATCTCACCCGCCGTTGGAAGTACGTCGTGGACCCGGCGACCGGAGCGACCGGCTTCCACCAGATCCGCACCGTCGACGTCGACGGGGACGGCAAGGACGAGATCGCCGACGGCAACTACGTCGTGAACAGCGACGGCACGCTGCGCTACGTCGTCGACCGGGCCATCCACGGCGACCGTTTCGACATCGCCGACCTCGACCCCGACCGGCCCGGCCTGGAGGGCTTCGCCATCCAGCAGTCCGAGCTCGGCATCGTCTCCGCGTTCCCCTGGTACTACTACGACGCCGACACCGGCGAGCGGCTGGTGACGGGCGCGCACCCGACGAGCCCCGTGAGCGACGCCGACCTCGACACCGGCCGCGGCAACGCCGCGGACATCGACCCGGACCACCGCGGTTACGAGTACTGGACGTCCACCGCCGACGTGACCCGGCCCGGCGCGGGCGTCTTCAACGTCCAGGACGGCAAGGTCTCCACCACCACTCCCAGCGTCAACTTCCGTATCTGGTGGGACGGTGACAAGGCGTCAGAACTTCTCGACTTCACCCGCGTCGAGAAGTGGGACCCGGCCACCGAGACCAGTACGACGGTCTTCGATCCGCCGGGCGTCGTCTCCGGAGCCCGCAACGCCACCCCGTTCTACGGCGACGTCCTCGGTGACTGGCGCGAGGAGATCCTCGCCGAGACCGCCGACCACACCGCCCTGCGCCTCTACACCACCACCGAGCCGACCGGCACGCGTCTCTACACCCTCGCCCAGAACCCCGCCCACCGCCTCGGCTGGACCGTGCGCGGCTATCTCCAGTCGACGTACACCGACTACTACCTCGGCACCGAGACCCGCCGCGTTTCCAGGCCCGCGATCACCCTTCCCGAAGGAGCACACCGACGTGACGACCACGCGTAGAGCATTCGGAGCCCTCGCCGCCGGCGCCGCCCTGACCGCCCTCGCCCCGGCAGGCCCCGCGAGCGCCGCGCCCCACCACCGCCGGCTGATCGCCCGCGACGACTTCCGCCGCGGCCTCGGACAGTGGGCCGTCGAGCTGGAGCGGGGCGGGACCGTCACGGCCTCGCGCGGGACGCTGGAGGTCGACGTGCCCGCCGGTGCGACGATCTGGTTCAGGAAGCGGCTCGAAGGGCCCTACGTCATCGAGTACACCGCCACCCCCGTCTCCGCGGGCGGGGTCAACGACCGGGTCTCGGACCTCAACAACTTCTGGAACGCCGTCGACGTACGCTCCCCGGACGACCTCTTCGCCACCCCGCGCGGCGGCGCGCTCGCCGAGTACGACTACCTGAAGACCTACTACGTCGGCTACGGCGCCAACACCAACACCACCACCCGACTGCGCCGCTACGTCGGCCAGGCGGGGGTGCGGCCGCTGCTCTACGACTACACGGAGCCGCTGCTGGTCGCCAACGAGCCGAACCGGGTCCGGATCGTCTCCGACGGCTCGACGGTGCGGTGGTGGAACAACGGGCGGCTCGTCTTCGACCACCGCGACCCGGAGCCGTACACCGGCGGGCACTTCGCGTTCCGCACCACCTGGAGCCACTTCCGGATCAACGGTTTCCGGGCCTGGTCCCTTATTCCCTGATTGGCAAACTCTTTAGGAGTGGCTTATCTCACCGCCCGTCAACCCCTTCCTACGGTCGCGTAAGTCACATTCGAAGGTGAATCATGATCTGCCGTGGCAGACGATTCGAAGAATGACAACAGATCAGTGATCGGGTCGTACGTGGCGGTGGGGGACAGCTTCACCGAGGGCGTCGGCGACCCTGGCCCCGACGGGGCGTTCGTCGGCTGGGCCGACCGGTTCGCGGTACTCCTCGCGGACCGCCGGCCCGAGGGCGACTTCCGATACGCGAACCTGGCCGTGCGCGGCAAACTGCTCGACCAGGTCATGGAGGACCAGCTTCCGCAAGCGGTCGAACTCGCCCCCGACCTTGTCTCCTTCTGCGCGGGCGGCAACGACATCATCCGGCCCGGCACCGACCCGGACGAGGTCGCCGAGCGCTTCGAGCGCGCCGTCGCGGCGCTGACCGCCGTGTCCGGCACGGTCCTGGTGACCACCGGCTTCGACACCCGTGGCGTCCCCGTGCTCAAGCACCTGCGCGGCAAGATCGCCACCTACAACGGGCACGTCCGCGCCATCGCCGACCGGTACGGCTGCCCGGTGCTCGACCTGTGGTCCCTGCGGTCCGTGCAGGACCGCCGGGCCTGGGACGGCGACCGCCTCCACCTCTCCCCGGAGGGACACACGCGTGTGGCGCTCCGGGCCGGGCAGGTCCTCGGCCTCGAGGTGCCCGCCGACCCGGAGCAGTCCTGGCCGGCGCTCCCGCCGCGCGGCACCCTCGAGGTGCGCAGGGACGATGTCCACTGGGCGCGCGAGTACCTGGTGCCGTGGATCGGACGCCGGCTGCGGGGGGAGTCCTCGGGCGACCATGTGACCGCCAAGGGCAGGCTGTCCCCCGAGGACATCCGGATGCGGATCCGGTCGGTCGCCTGAGCCGGTGCCGGCCTCGCCCCGACGGGGCGGGTGCCGGTCTCCGGCAGGACCGGACGGGGTGGCCGGCCGCGGTGTCGTGCGGCCGGCCGCTCCACCAGTGAGGTGATCGGACGGGAGTGGTGCGCGGGCGCGCGCGGGTCCGGGTGCTGGGATGACCGCACACCCTCCCCGTCCGCCCCTTCGAAGGACCGGTTCCGCATGCGCCCCACCCGTACGCCCGTCGCCGCGGCCCTCGTCTCCCTCCTCGCCCTCGGGCTGCCGGCCGTCGCCGCGCCCGCCGCGACCGCGCTGCCCGCCCATCCCGCCGCGTCGCGCGTCGCCCCCACCCCGGCCACCGTCACCGTGACCGGCGAGGGCAGCGCCACCGCCCATCCGGACCTCGCGGTCGTCGCCGCGGCCGTGGAGGCGTCCGGCCCGACCTCGCAGGCGGCGCTCGACGCGCAGAACAAGGCGGCGGCCGCGCTGCTGTCCGCCGTCCGCGCCCAGGGCGTCGCCGAACGGGACGTCCGCACGGACCACCTCTCCCTCCACCCCGTCTACGACGAGGCCGGCGGCAGCTCCCGGCTGAAGGGCTACCAGGCCGCGCAGGCCTTCTCCGTGAAGGTCCGTGAGGTGGAGCGGACCGGCGCGGTGCTCCAGGCCGTCACCGACGCCACCGGCGCCGCGGGCCGGATCTCCTCCGTGGTCTTCGAGGTCTCCGACCCCGTGCCGCTCCAGGCCCGCGCGCGGGAGGCCGCGCACGACGACGCCCGCGCCAGGGCCGAGCAGTTCGCCCGCCTCAGCGGGCAGGAGCTGGGCCGGCTGGTCTCGCTCAGCGAGGACTCCGTGGGCTACCCGCGCCCGATGTCCCAGGCCTCGGACATCTCCGCCGCCGCCGGCGGCGTGCCGGTCGCGCCGGGCGAGATCCGGGCGACGGTGACGGTGACGGCCGTCTACGAACTGATCTGACCGTCGGGCCGGCGTACGCGGACGTGCCGGGCCCCAGGCCCGCCCACCGAGCCTCCGGCATGATCCGCCGGGGAACGGCCCCGGGATCGGCACCGGGGGCGTGGCGCGCTGCCCGGCTCTACCTGCCGGGCAAGGGGCCCGCCTTGCCGGTCGGGGCCACGCCGTCGGTCGGGGCTGCGCCGTCGGGCAGGGCAACGCCGTCGGTCGGGGCCACGCCGTCGGGCAGGGGGCCCACTACGCCGGTCAGGTTGCGCCGCCGGGCCGGAGACACCCAAGCCGGTCAGGCCCGTGCCGCCGGTCGGGGCCCGCCGTTTCGGTCAGGCCCGTGCCGCCGGTCGGGGGCCCGCCGTGTCGGTCAGGGCCAGGCAGCCGGGCCGGAGGCCCACCGAGCTGGACAGGTCCTACGCCGTCGGTCAGGCCGACGCCGCTGGTCCGGGGGCCGCCGTGCCGGACAGGCGCACGCCGGCGATCGGGGGCCCGCCATGCCGGTCAGGCCCGCACCGCCCGGCCGGAGGCCTACGCGCCAGGCCGTGGCCGGTCGTCGGTCCGGGAGAGTGGCCGGGAGGCCGGACCCGCCGCCCGGCGCTCCTTGGTGTTCAACGTGCCCGGTGCCAGGTCGAGTTCGCGGGCCAGGGCCTCGTCGACCCACTCCTGGGCACGGGCCCGGGACACCGCTCCGGCGTAGGACGTCAGCTGCACGGCGAAGCCGTCGAGCAGCGCGGTCAGCCGCAGGGCCGTGGCCGTCGGCTCCGGGCAGCGGAACTCGCCGGCCGCCACGCCCTCCGCTATCACCTCGGTGAGCGCGGCCTTCCACTCCCGGTCGAGGTCCCGGGCGACCTCCCGCAGCGCGGGCTCGCGCAGCGACACCGCCCAGCCCTCGATCCACAGCCGCCAGCCCTTGGCCTGGCCCGTGGGCGCGTACCAGCGGACCGCCGAGCGCAGCCGGCGCAGCGCGCTCGTCCGGCGGCCGAGCAGCTTGCGCAGATGCGCCAGGTCGTCCTCGGCGGCATGCGCGAACGCGGCCGCGACCAGCTTCTCCTTGGTCGAGAAGTGGTAGAGGACCAGCGCGTTGCTGACACCGAGGGCCGCGGCCACGTCGGCGATCCTGACCGCCGCCACGCCCCGCGCCTCGATCTGCCCGATGGCGGCCCGCAGCAGCTCCTCGCGCCGCTCGGCCACACTCAACCGCACCCTCGCCACGCCGTCACCCTACACAGCGGCCGCGACCTGCGCCGATGCCTCAGCGGTGGCGGCCGAACCGCTCCTTGATCATCGTCAGCCGCTCCTCGGCGACGGCGTGCGCGGCGGCCCGGGGCGTGCCGCCGTCCGCCTCCGCGCGCGCCAGCACCAGCTCCACCAGGGTCCGCATCGCGCGGCGGGTGTACGCGAAGGCCTCGTCGGCGTCCGCGCCGATGTCGCCGAACAGCGTCCACCACCACCAGGCGTTCGTCCCGGAGTTCACCACGACGTCCGGCAGGACGCTCACCCCGCGCGCGTGCAGCAGCGCCTCCGCCTCGGGCAGGACCGGCATGTTGGCCGCCTCGGCGATCCACCGGGCGCCGATCCGCTCCTGCTCCTCGACCCCGATCGCGTACGACACGGCCGCCGGCACCAGCACCTCCGCCTCCGCCGACAGCCAGGCGTCGCCCGGCAGCTCACGGTCCCCGGGCCGCAGCACCGACCGGTCCACGGCTCCGTGGCCGTCCCGCGCGGCGAGCAGTGCCTCCACGTCGAGGCCGGCCGGGTTGGCGATCGTGCCCTTGACGTCGGCGACGGCCACGACCGACAGGCCCGCGCGCGTGAGGAAGCGTGCGGTGGCCCCGCCCATGGTGCCCAGGCCCTGGAGCGAGACCCGCGTCCCGGTGTACGGCACCCCGGCCCGGTCCAGTGCGGTCAGCACGGCCTCGGCGACCCCGCAGCCGCCGGCCAGCTCGTCCAGCCCGATGCCGTCCACCTCGACGGCGAAGGCGTCCGCGAGCCGCGCGCGAGCCGTCGTCTCGTCGTCGAGCAGCGGGTACACGGCCTGCACGGAGGACACCAGCCCCGCCTCGGCGGCCGCCCGGTCCACCAGGTCCTGGGTCAGCCCCAGGTCCTCACCGGTGGTCCAGCAGCTCTCCACGTACGGCCGCACCGCGCGCAGGTACCGCACGAGCAGCCCGTACGCCTGCGGGTCCCGCGGATCGCAGTCGATGCCGCCCTTGGCGCCGCCCAGCGGGACGTAGCGGGCCCGCGGGTCGTAGTGCAGCGCCTCCTTGAGGCTCATGCCGCGGGCGAGCCCGGTGACCTCCTCCAGGGTGCAGCCCTCGCGCATCCGCAGACCGCCGCTGCACACCCCGCGCACCAGCCGGTCCACGACCAGGAACCCCTGGCGGCCGGTGAGGTCGTCGGTCCAGGTGAGGGACACGAACGGGGCGGCGGTCTGGCGGACCGGGGTGGTCATGGGGACTCCTCGTCCGAGGCATTTTACTGAACAGCGAGTCAGTATCGGGAGCCCGGCGGTGGCCTGTCAACGCGGAGCTGACGGCCGCCGCGACCGGGGTGCCGCGGCGTTGTCGCAGGGGGCGACCATAATGGAATGCCTCAGCGACTCCACCTGGAGGTACCGTGTCCGGTTTCCGTTCCCTGCGCTCCGGGCTCCGCGCGCTGCAGCCCGAGGCCTTCGGCGCGGACCCGAGCGGTGAGCGCATGGCGCGCATCCGCAGATCGCCCCACTTCAAGGACGGCGTCTTCCAGAACCCCGGCGGCCCCGCGCGGACCCGCCCCTCGGGTTCGGCGCTCGACTTCGCCAAGGTCTTCTTCGACAAGGACGAACGGCCCCGCCGTTCCCCCGCGGGCACGGTGCCGGTGCACCCCACCACCCTCGCCGATCTGGCCGGGCCGCCCGCCACGGGCCTGCGGCTGACCTGGATGGGCCACTCCAGTGTGCTCGCCGAGATCGACGGGCAGCGCGTGCTCTTCGACCCGGTCTGGGGCGACCGCTGCTCACCGTTCGCCTTCGCGGGACCCAAGCGGCTGCACCCGGTTCCGCTGCCGCTGGCCGCGCTGGGTCCGGTCGACGTCGTCGTCATCTCCCACGACCACTACGACCACCTCGACATGCCCACGATCAAGGCGCTGGCCGGTACGGACACCCTGTTCGCCGTGCCGCTCGGTGTCGGCGCCCACCTGGAGCACTGGGGTGTGTCCGCCGACCGGCTGCGCGAGCTGGACTGGCACGAGGCGACCAAGGTCGGCGGGCTCACCCTCACCGCGACCCCGGCCCGCCACTTCTGCGGCCGCGGCCTGCGCAACACCCAGCACACCCTCTGGGCCTCCTGGGTCGTCGAGGGTGAGCGGCACCGGATCTACCACAGCGGTGACACCGGCTACTTCGAGGGCTTCAAGGAGATCGGCGCCGACCACGGCCCGTTCGACGCGACGATGATCCAGATCGGTGCGTACTCCGACTTCTGGCCCGACATCCACATGACGCCCGAGGAGGGCGTGCGCGCCCATCTCGACCTTCAGGGCGGTGAGCCGACCGGGGTCCTGCTGCCGATCCACTGGGGCACCTTCAACCTCGCCACGCACGCGTGGGTGGAGCCGGGCGAGGGCACGCTGGCCGCCGCGCGGGCCGCGGGGGCGCCGGTCGCCCTGCCTCGGCCGGGGCAGCCGTTCGAGCCCGGCGGGGAGGACGTTCCGGCGCAGCCGTGGTGGCGGGACGCGGCACACGCCCCGGCGGGTGGCTGGCAGGCGCCGACCGAGGCCTCGGTCAAGGCCAAAGCCGATACCGAGCGTGACATTGCGAAGGGTGCCCCCGAGGACGGCGAGGCGCCGGAGGTGGTTCCGGCGAGCTGACCGGGACCGGCGGTACGGAATGGCGAGGGCCGGGGAGTCAAGGACTCTCCGGCCCTCGCCGTCCGTTCCGGAACATCTCTGACCAGCTCTGATCGGTTTCTTTCCAAGCTGGGCGCCGAGGGTGGTCGCGGTATCGGTCTGTCGTGCGAAGGCTCATACCAGAGCGGGACGCTGCACGGGGGACTTTGTCAACTGCCCACCGCACCTGATGCGTTGGCGACTACTGTGAGTGTCCGTCGGGCAACGAGGGGCCGAATTCTTCGGCCCTCGCGACCGACACCGCGATGGCGCATGCCCGGGCCGCGCACCCTGCGCGAGCCACCAGGCCCGACGGACCCCAGTACGAGGACACCGATGTCTCACCTCCGCGCACCGGCCGTACGCGCAGACCGCCGTGAGGGCGGGCGGCACGGGCGGCCCGCCGCCCGCACGGTACCCGCGACGGCCGAGACACACATACGGCCCCAGCTGCTGCGACTCGCCGTGCTCCCGCCGACCGCGGTCGCCCTGAGCGCCTGCGCGGCCGTGCTGTTCACCGTGCGCTCCACCGGCGCCCGCCCCAGCGCCACCCTGTGGGCGGTCCTGGCCGGAGCGGTCGCGGTGACCGGGGTGGGGATCGTGGTCGCCGCCGTGGCCGCCGACCGCGCCGCCCGCTCCGTCAGCGACCGCGTCGCCGCCCTGCGCCGGCACAGCGCGCGCGGCGAGGCCGACCTGCGCGCACTCATCGACGCGCTGCGCCGCGGAGAGACGCCGCCCCCGCGCAAGACACGCGGCGGGCCGCCCGGTGACGCCGACGAGTTCGAGCTGCTCGCCGCCGACCTCGCCCGCGCGCACGACGGGGCCGTCGGCGCCGTCGTCCAGGCCTCCCAGCTGTCCAGCCACGCCGGGAGCGAACAGAAGCTGGAGGTCTTCGTCAACCTCGCCCGACGGCTTCAGTCGCTCGTGCACCGCGAGATCTCCATCCTCGACGAGCTGGAGAACGAGATCGAGGACCCGGCCCTGCTCAAGGGGCTGTTCCACGTCGACCACCTCGCCACCCGCATCCGCCGGCACGCCGAGAACCTCGCGGTGCTCGGCGGGGCGGTGTCCCGGAGGCAGTGGAGCAACCCCGTCTCCATGACCGAGGTGCTGCGCTCGGCCATCGCCGAGGTCGAGCAGTACTCACGGGTCAGGCTGGTCCCGCCGATCGACGGCGAACTGCGCGGACACGCCGTGGCCGACGTCATCCACCTGCTCGCCGAGCTCGTCGAGAACGCCACGGTGTTCTCCGCGCCGCACACCCAGGTGCTGCTGCGCGCCAACCTCGTCACCTCCGGGCTCGCCGTCGAGGTCGAGGACCGCGGGCTCGGCATGCCCGTCGACGAGCAGAGCCGGATGAACGCCCTGCTCGCCGACCCCGACCAGGTCAACGTCGGCCGCCTCCTGGCCGACGGCCGCATCGGCCTGTTCGTGGTGTCCCAGCTGGCCCGCCGGCACGGCATCCGGGTCCGGTTGCAGAACAACATCTACGGCGGGGTCCAGGCGGTGCTCGTCGTACCGCAGGACCTGCTCGGCCCGGCGCCCGGACTCGCCGTCCCGCAGGGGCGGGAGAACACCGGCGGCGGGGCGCCGCACCCGCGGTCGACCGAGACGCCGGCCCATGGCGTACCCGGCGTCGACCGGGTGCCGTCCGCCACGGGGGCGGGCGACACCACCGGCGGTGCACGGCACGCCGTCGCGCCCCGGCGCGAAGAGAGCGTGAACGGGTCGGGCACGGGAGCACGACCCGTTGTCGCGGCGGGGGCACCGCGCCCGCCGGAGCGGCGCACAGCCCCCGCCGGGCACCGGTCGCCCCACCAGCCCCAGCTCCCCGCCTCGCGGCCCGACCCGGCCGGCACCGCCGCCCGGTTGCCGCGCAGGGACCGGCCGGTGACGCCCGCACCGGGCACCGCGGCGACGGCGGCGACCGCGTCCGGCCGGGGGCCCGCTCCCCGTACCGGCGGACCGGACGACCCGGCCGCCACCGCGGGGGTCCCGCACCGGGACGCCCGGCCCGGATCCGGGAGGCCCGGGGGCGACGGTCCCGTGGAGCCGTCCGCCCTCTCGTCCCCGTCGGCCCGGCACGATCCGGCGTCCTCGAACGAGCGGGGGGCGACCCCGCTGCCCGTGCGGGGCGCGTACCCGGAGCGGGCCAATCCGGCGGAGGCGGTGCCGGGCATCCGGCCCGCCGACCGGCCCGTCGTCGAGGGCAACGCCGGCATCGTGCCCGTCCCGCGGAGCGGTGCGGTGCGCGGCACCATGGGCAAGCCCCAGCTGCCCCGCCGCCGTGCCCAGGAGCACATCGCGCCCCAGCTGCGCGGCGGACCGGCACCCCGGCAGGACGACGAACAGCCCGTCGGCCACGACCCCGGGCTGATGGCCGCCTTCCAGCGGGGCATCGGTCTCGCCGAGGCCCAGCAGAGCCTGGAGGCGGAGGGCATGGAGTCGGGGTCGTTCCCCGCCTGGGAGGCCCTGGAGCACAGTTCGTACCCGGTCTCCGACGCCCTGGAAGCGGTCCTGCGGACGGCGTCGAACCCGGCACCGACGCCCCCGTCCCCGGCCGGGCACCCGGCACCGGACGCCCCCTCCACCCCGGCGGCCCGGCGACCCATGACGGACGACCTCTCCGCCCGCGCCCGCCGCTCCACGGCGGACGACCTCTCCACCCCGGCCCCCCGGCCCGCCTCGGACGGCCCCGCGCACCCGGCCCGTACCCCCGCGCCGGACAGTCCCTCGACGCCCGCCCGCACCCCCGTGCCGGACGGACGCCCGGCCCCGTCCTTCCTCACCCCGTCGCCGTTCAGGGACGTACCCACCACGCCGACGTACTCCAGGGACGTACCCACCACGCCGACGTACTCCAGGGACGTGTCCACCACCCCGACGTACTCCAGGGACGTACCCACCACCCCGACGTCCCCCATATCCGAGGCGACGCCCTCGCACGCGCCCGTGTCCCCCCGGGCCCACGGCGTGCGCGACGGGCTGGCCGCACCGGGAGACGGTGCCGGCACCGACCACCCCACCCCTCGGCACGACGGGAGCGCATCCGCCGGATGACCAGCGTGATCACCCCCACCCGCGCTTCCGCAGACCTTCGTACCCCAAGGAGTCGATCCACCATGGCGAGCGACGCGCCGACCGGCCAGGTATCCGATCTCGACTGGCTGATGAGCGGTCTCGTGCAGCGCGTACCGCACACCACGAGCGCCGTGCTGCTCTCGTGCGACGGACTCGTGAAGTCGGTGCACGGCCTCGATCCCGACAGCGCCGACCACATGGCGGCCCTGGCCTCGGGCCTCTACTCCCTCGGCCGCAGCGCGGGCGTCCGCTTCGGGGACGGCGGGGACGTCAGGCAGGTCGTCGTCGAGCTCGACTCGACCCTGCTGTTCGTCACCACCGCCGGCTCCGGGACCTGTCTCGCCGTGCTGGCCGGCCGCGAGGCCGACGCCGCCGTACTCGGCTACGAGATGTCCATGCTGGTCAAGAGCGTCCGGCCGTATCTGATGACCGCGCCCCGGCAGCACGCCGTCGAACCGTCGGTGACGGGACCTTGAGAGTGGCGGCAGCCGGCGACGGGCCCTGGCTCGACGACGCGGCCGGACGCCTGGTGCGCCCGTTCACGGTCAGCAACGGCCGGACCGAACCCAGCGTCGCCCTGGACCTGATGTCCCAGGTGATGGCCACCGGAGTGACTCCCCTCGGCTACCTCGGCCCCGAGCACGCGCAGGCCCTCGACCTGTGCCGCGCTCCCGTCCCGGTCGCCGAGGTGGCCGCTCACCTGAAGCTGCCGGCGGTGGTCACCAAGGTGCTGCTGTCGGACCTCGTGGACTGCGGGGCCGTGACCACCAAGCCCCCCGAGTTCCACCACAACCCCACCGACCGGGCCCTACTGGAGGCAGTGCTCGATGGACTACGACGACAGCTCTGAGAGCGACGCGTACGACGGCCCCGACCCCTTTCCGACCGCGCTGAAGATCCTCGTCGCGGGCGGCTTCGGAGTCGGCAAGACGACGTTCGTCGGCGCCGTGAGCGAGATCGCACCGCTCAGCACCGAGGAGCTGCTCACCACGGTCGGCGCCGCGACCGACAACCTCGACGGCATCGAGAACAAGGTCGAGACGACCGTCGCCATGGACTTCGGCCGGATCACCCTGGACCCGCGGCACGTCCTGTACCTGTTCGGCACGCCCGGACAGGAACGGTTCTGGTTCATGTGGGACGAGCTGTCCGAGGGCGCCCTCGGCGCCGTCATCCTCGCCGACACCCGCCGTCTGGAGGAGTGCTTCGCGGCGGTCGACTTCTTCGAGGAACGAGGCCTCGGCTTCATCATCGCCATCAACGAGTTCGACGGCGCCCACCGGTACAGCCCCGACGAGGTGCGCGCCGCCATCGATCTGGACCCCGGCGTCCCCGTGGTGCGCTGCGACGCCCGGATCTCCGCCTCCGGCGTCCAGACCCTGCTCACCCTGGTCCGCCACCTCATCGCCCACACCCCCGCGGCGCCCCAGCCCAGCCGCGGCGCCCATATGTGACCCCCCCTGTCCCCGACCCACCGGAGCCGCACATGCCACACGCCCACAGCGACGGAGACCGGCGATGAGCTACGACCCGCCGCGCCCGGCCGGTCGGCTGCTGCTCACGCCGGAGGACAGAGACGCTCCCGCCCGCACCCGGAGGCTGCGCCGACTCGGCCTCGGGGAACAGCCGGAGCCCGCCCTCGACGCCTTCGCGGACCGTCTCGCCGAGCTGACCGGCGCGCCGTACGCCATGGTCAACTTCCTCGACGAGGAACGGCAGTTCTTCGCCGGACTGCACACCCCGGAAGGGGGCCGCGCCGCCCGCGGCGGCAAGCCCGCGGTGGGCCGCCGGCTGAGCCGGGAGTACGGCTACTGCCCGCACGTCGTCGTCCGGCGCAAGGCGCTGGTCCTGGAGGACGTCGGCGACTACCCGCGGTTCGCCTGCAACCCGCTGGTCGACGAGTACGGCATCCGCTCCTACCTCGGCGCCCCGCTGATCGACTCGGCGGGCCTGGTCCTCGGCACGGTGTGCGTCGCCGACCTCGCGCCCCGGGCCTGGGGGAAGGCCGGGCTGGAGACCATCAAGGCCACGGCCGCCGACCTCGCCGTACGACTCCAGGGGCGGACGCCGGCCGCCGGGGCGGGTGCTTAAGGAAAGCTGACGCGGCGCTTAAGAAAAGCTCGATGGACCGGGGTGGGCGGAATGCGGCAGATTGCTGTTCGCATCCACACCCCTTCCCCTGACGCGGGGCGCTTCGGCCTGCCCGCGCCCGGGAACTCACCACAGGAGCCGCAGCTTGAAGGCGCTGGTCAAGGAGAAGGCGGAGCCCGGGCTGTGGCTCACGGACGTCCCGGAGCCCACGGTCGGACCCGGCGACGTACTGATCAAGGTCCTGCGGACCGGCATCTGCGGCACCGACCTGCACATCCGGGCCTGGGACGGCTGGGCGCAGCAGGCGATCCGCACCCCGCTGGTGCTCGGGCACGAATTCGTCGGCGAGGTCGTCGGGACCGGGCGGGACGTCGCCGACATCGCGGTCGGCGACCGGGTGAGCGGCGAGGGCCACCTCGTCTGCGGCAAGTGCCGCAACTGTCTCGCCGGGCGCCGCCACCTGTGCCGGGCCACGGTCGGGCTCGGTGTCGGGCGGGACGGGGCGTTCGCCGAGTACGTGGCGCTGCCCGCGTCCAACGTCTGGGTGCACCGGGTGCCGGTGGATCTCGACGTCGCCGCGATCTTCGACCCGTTCGGCAACGCCGTGCACACCGCCCTGTCCTTCCCGCTGGTCGGCGAGGACGTCCTGATCACCGGTGCCGGGCCGATCGGCCTCATGGCCGCCGCCGTCGCCCGGCACGCGGGCGCCCGCCATGTCATGATCACCGACGTGAGCGAGGAGCGGCTGGAGCTGGCCCGCAAGATCGGGGTGAGCCTCGCCCTGAACGTCTCGCGGGGGTCCGTCGCCGACGGACAGCGCGAGCTGGGCCTGCGCGAGGGCTTCGACATCGGCCTGGAGATGTCCGGCCGGCCCGAGGCCATGCGCGACATGATCGCCAACATGACGCACGGCGGCCGGATCGCCATGCTCGGCCTGCCCGCCGAGGAGTTCCCGGTCGACTGGGCCCGGATCGTCACCTCGATGATCACGATCAAGGGCATCTACGGCCGCGAGATGTTCGAGACCTGGTACGCGATGTCGGTCCTCCTGGAGGGCGGCCTCGACCTCGCCCCCGTGATCACCGGCCGGTACGACCACCGCGACTTCGAGGCGGCGTTCGCCGACGCGGCGAGCGGCCGCGGCGGCAAGGTCATCCTCGACTGGACCGCGTAACTCCCTTTCGGCGAAGGCACTTTAGGAGCTTCTCCCATGTTCGACTCCGTGCGCGACGACCTGCGCGCCACCCTCGACGAGATCCGCGCCGCCGGTCTGCACAAGCCCGAGCGCGTCATCGGCACCCCGCAGTCCGCGACCGTCGCCGTCACCGCGGGCGGCCGTCCCGGCGAGGTCCTCAACTTCTGTGCGAACAACTACCTCGGCCTCGCCGACCACCCCGAGGTGATCGCGGCCGCCCACGAGGCGCTGGACCGCTGGGGCTACGGCATGGCGTCCGTGCGCTTCATCTGCGGGACGCAGGAGGTGCACAAGGAGCTGGAGGCGCGGCTCTCCGGCTTCCTCGGCCAGGAGGACACGATCCTGTACTCCTCCTGCTTCGACGCCAACGGCGGTGTCTTCGAGACGCTGCTCGGCCCCGAGGACGCGGTGATCTCGGACGCCCTGAACCACGCCTCGATCATCGACGGCATCCGGCTGTCCAAGGCCCGCCGCTTCCGTTACGCCAACCGTGACCTCGCCGACCTGGAAGCCCAGCTGAAGGAGGCGTCGGACGCGCGACGCCGGCTGATCGTCACCGACGGCGTGTTCTCCATGGACGGCTACGTGGCCCCGCTGCGTGAGATCTGCGACCTCGCCGACCGCTACGACGCGATGGTCATGGTCGACGACTCCCACGCGGTCGGCTTCGTCGGCCCCGGCGGCCGCGGCACCCCCGAGCTGCACGGCGTCATGGACCGCGTCGACATCATCACCGGCACCCTGGGCAAGGCGCTCGGCGGCGCCTCCGGCGGCTATGTCGCCGCCCGCGCCGAGATCGTCGCCCTGCTGCGCCAGCGCTCGCGCCCGTACCTGTTCTCCAACACGCTGGCCCCGGTGATCGCGGCGGCCTCCCTGAAGGTCATCGACCTGCTGGAGTCGGCGGACGACCTGCGGGTGCGGCTCGCCGAGAACACCGCGCTCTTCCGCCGCCGGATGACCGAGGAGGGCTTCGAGATCCTCCCCGGCGACCACGCCATCGCGCCCGTCATGATCGGTGACGCGACGAAGGCGGGCCGGCTGGCCGAGCTGCTGCTGGAGCGCGGGGTGTACGTGATCGGCTTCTCCTACCCGGTCGTCCCGCAGGGCCAGGCCCGGATCCGCGTCCAGCTGTCCGCCGCCCACTCCACCGAGGACGTCGACCGCGCGGTGGACGCCTTCGTGGCGGCCCGCGCGGAGCTGGAGGGCTGAGCGGCGCGGTAGGACTGAGCGGAGCCGGAGGGCTGAGCGGGCCCCGGGAATCGCGGGTCCTTCGAGGCCCGCGAGGCCCGCGGGAACCGAGTGGCCCGGACGGCCCCGACATATTGCGATAATCGATCCCATGATCGAAGCGCGGCGGCTCCACATCCTCCGTGCGGTGGCCGACCACCGCACCGTGACGGCGGCGGCCGCCGCGCTGTATCTCACCCCCTCCGCCGTCTCCCAGCAGCTCTCCGCCCTGGAGCAGGAGACCGGCCACCGCCTGGTGGAACGCAGCGCCAAGGGCGTACGGCTCACCCCGGCCGGCGAGATCCTGCTCGCCCACACCCATGTGGTCCTCGCCCAGCTGGAGCGGGCGGAGGCGGAACTGGCCGCCTACGGCTCGGGGGAGGCCGGCACGGTCACCGTCGCCGCCTTCGCGACCGGTATCGCCCTGGTCGTCGCCCCCGCGGTGGCCCGGCTCGCCCGGACCGCGCCGGGGATAAGGATCCGCGTCCAGGACGCCGAGGGCGATGCGAGCCTGCCGATGGTCCTGGACCGGCAGGTCGACGTCGCCGTGGCCGTGGAGTACCGCGGGGCCCCGGCCGCCGACGACCCCCGGCTCGCGCACATCCCGCTGTACGCCGAGCCGTTCGACGCCGTCGTCCCGGTCACCCACCGCCTCGCCGACGCCCCCGAGGTGCCGCTGGCGGAGCTGGCCAAGGACTCGTGGATCGGCCCCTATCCCGGCAACCCCTGCCATGACGTGGTGGTCCTGGCCTGCGAGAACGCCGGATTCCAGCCCAGGCTCGAACACTCGTCGGACGACTTCCGCGCGGTCGTCGCGCTCGCCTCCGCCGACGCGGGCGTGGCGCTCGTGCCGCGCTCGGCGCTGCGCGGCATGGACCTCACCGGAGTGGTCGTCCGCCCGATAGACGGGGCGGCCCCCACCCGCCGGGTCTTCGCGGCCGTCCGGCGGGGCGCGGAAGAGCATCCGCTGATCCGTCCTGTGCTGGACGCGCTCGGCGAGGTGGCCCGTGCGTGAGATGCGCGTAACCTCGCTGTTTCATATACGGGATAACGTCCCGGATATGAAACACGTCGAAGAGGCGGTGCCGGACGCCGTCGACATCAGGCTGGCCGCCCGGCTGGCCGCCCTGCGGGCCGAACACGGCTGGTCCCTCGGGGGGCTGGCGGAGCGCAGCGGCATCAGCCGCTCCACACTCTCCCGGGCCGAGCGCGCCGAGATCAGCCCCACCGCCGCGCTGCTCAACCGCCTGTGCCAGGTCTACGGACGCACCATGTCCCGGCTGCTCAGCGAGGTCGAGGGCGAGCCCGCCCCGCTGCTGCGCGCCGACGAGCAGCCCGTCTGGGAGGACAGGGCCTCCGGATTCGTCCGGCGCTCGGTGTCCCCGCCGCACCCCGCGTTCCGCGGCGAGCTGGTCGAGGGGCGGCTCGCCGCGGGCGCCGACATCGCCTACGACCGGCCGCCCGTGCCCGGTCTCGAACAGCACATCTGGGTCCTGGAGGGCGCCCTGGAGGTCACCGCCCAGGACGTCCGGCACCGTCTCGGCGCCGGCGACTGCCTGCGGCTGCGGGTGTGGGGGCCGACCCGGTTCCGGTGTGCGGACGACATCGAGGCGCGGTACGTGCTGGCGGTGGTGCTGCCATGACGGCCGTCCGTCTCGACGCCGCCCGGCTGCTCGACCGTGCGCAGGGGCTCGCCGATCTGCTGGTGGACACGGTGGCCGGCGGCGCCTCGATCGGCTTCCTCGCCCCCCTCGACCGCGCCGAGGCCGTCGCCTGGTGGCGGGAGCGGGCCGACGCGGTGGCCGCGGGACACCTCGCCGTCTGGGCGGCCCATGACGGCGGCCGGGTCGTCGGGACCGTCAGCCTGGCCTTCCCCGGCAAACCCAACAGCCGCCACCGGGCCGAGCTGGTCAAACTGATGGTCCACCACGACATGCGCGGCCAGGGCCTCGGCCGCCGTCTCCTGGACACCGCCGAGCGGGCCGCCGTCGCCGCCGGGGTCACCCTGCTCCACCTGGACACCGAGACCGACAGCCCCGCCGAGCGCCTCTACCGCGCCACCGGCTGGACCCGGGCCGGGGTGATCCCCGCGTACGCGGCGAGCCCGCAGGGCGTCCTCCGGCCGACCAGCCTCTACTACAAGCAGATCGCCCGCATCGACCTGGGATGACTGTCAGTGGCAGCGGCTACCGTGCGAAGCATGCCCGACGCCGAAGACGTACGCCGTATCGCCCTGTCCCTGCCGGACACCACGGAGAAGATCGCCTGGAGCATGCCCACGTTCCGGGTCGCGGGGAAGATGTTCGCCACCCTCCCGGAGGACGAGACGTCCCTCGCGGTGCGCTGCCCCAAGGAGGAGCGCGACGAACTGGTGCTCGCCGAGCCCGCGAAGTTCTGGATCGCGGACCACGAGGCCCAGTTCGCCTGGGTGCGGGCGCGGCTGGCGGCCGTCGAGGACGAGGACGAGCTGCGCGACATCCTCGCCGACTCCTGGCGGCAGGCGGCCTCGACCCGGCTGCTGGAGGCGTACCCGGAGCTGGGCCTGCCGACGGGGGAGTGAGGCCGGCCGGCCCCGACAAACGGGTGCGCGACCACCGACCCGAGTGCGGTATTGTTTCCATGCGCGTTCGGCCAGGGGAAATCCCAGGTCAGACGGGCAACGGGACGTGGCGCAGCTTGGTAGCGCACTTGACTGGGGGTCAAGGGGTCGCAGGTTCAAATCCTGTCGTCCCGACTTTACGAAGTCGCAGGTCAGGGGCCGTTTCAGAGAGATCTGAAACGGCCCCTCGATCATTCTCCGGGTTCATCCGGGGGCCGGCCCACCTGATCGCGTTGAAGCGCACCTCGACCCGGCCGAAGTGCGCCAAAAGGTCGGGGACTCGGTCGCAACGCCCCCTGGATTCCGCCATGTTCACCTCGGGCGGGCCCGACCCGTCACGATCCCGGCTTCGAGGTGAACGCGGGCGCCTCCCTGCCGCCTGCCGGTGTGCCTCCGCGGTGTCGCAGCGCCCACAACGCGACGGGGGCCCCGGCCCCGACCAGCGCCGACGCCACACACAGACCGGCCTGGTAGCCGGAGAGAAAGGCGTCCGCGTCGTCGGCCCCGGCCGCGGCCGCGGCCCGGTCCACGAACGACACGATGGCGCCCACCAGCCCGATCCCGACGACTCCGGACGCCTCACGGACGGCGCTGAACAATCCGGCCGCGATTCCGGAGAGGTGATCGGGTGCGGATTCCAGGGCTCGGGTGGTCATCGGAATGGCGAGGGCGGAGCCGAAGCCGATGGCCGAAAGGCCGGGCAGAATAGGGACAAGGCTTCCTCCGGAACTGCCCAGCGCGGCCATCAGCAACCCCAGACCGACCAGGAGCAGACCCGCGGCGGTCATCCGGCCGTCTCCCCAGCGGCGCGCCATACGGGCGATGAACGGGGTGGTGACGATCAGGGAAAGGGCCACGGGAATGAATGCCAGACCGGCCGGCGTCGGGGCGAGACCGAGGCCGTTCTGAAGAAACTGGGACGTGAAGAAAAAGACTCCGCTCACGCTCAGACCCCACAGCAGCTGAGTGAGGATTCCGCCGACGAAAGGGCGTTGCCGGAAGAGGAGTCGCAGTACCGTGTTCCGGCGCGATGTCAGTTCGTAGGAAAGGCCGGCGGCCGATACGGCGATGATTCCCGCTGCCGTGGCGAAGCGCATGCTGCCGAAACCCTGCTCAGGACCTTCGATCAGGCAGTAGGCGAGGGCCGCCAGCGAGCAACAGGCCAGTGCGACGACGCGGAGCGAGAGCGTGGCCGAGGGGGTGGACGCGGCGCGGGGCGAGGGTCCGGGCCGGGGGACGAGGAAGCCGACGAGGAGACTGGCGCAGCCCAGCGGCATGTTCATGGCGAACACGGATTCCCAGCCCAGGTGCTGGGTCATGACGCCGGAGACCACGGGGCCGCAGGCCAGCGCGGTGGCCAGCACCGCGGTGGTGGCGCTGAACGCCGCGTTGCGCGCGCGAGGCGGCAGATCGTGCGACAGGATCGCCAGCGCGGCCGGCAGGATCAGCGCAGCGCCCGCTCCCTGGAGCCCCCGGCAGGCGATCAGCGCCGTCCCCGAGGGCGCCGTACTGCACCCGACCGACGCGAGGGTGAACAGGGCGACCCCGAGCGAGAGCGTCGCACGCCGCCCGACGGTGTCCGCCAGATGCCCGCCCAGCAGCAGAAGGCTGGCGAGGGTGAGAGGGTAAATGGCCGCAACCCATTTGAGATCGGCCTCGCTCAAGGCGAGTTCGGCCTGGATCCGGGGCAGGGCCACATTGACGACCGTGTTGTCCAGGGCCGTCATGAAGGACGGCACCAGTACGGCCACGAGGATTGCGAGGACACGCAGTCGGCTCACGATACCTGCCTTGAGCGGCGCGGACGGTGGGAGGAGGCCGCCACGTTTCTGCGCGCCCTTTCTTCTCACTCTGCCTCGCGTGCATGGCGGGCGCGACTTCCGGACGCCCTGATTACGGTATTCGGCGTGCTGTGGGAATGTGCCGCTCGGTGCCCCCGCGTCGGCCGGGCGGGGACCTCGGCGTGGCGCTGCGATCTTGGTACGACGTTGTGATTGGCTGATAGTGCTACTGCCACTATCCACGGGGAATCGGTGACGGGCGGCGACGACTGTCATCAATTCGCCTGACGGGCCTACTGCTGAGGAGCCCCGTGGCCTGTCAAGAACGAAGGTTCGGTGACTTAGTGCTGGAAATCGTGAACGACACGATCAGTCATCATCTCGCCCGGGCCGCGGCGCAGAGACCCGATGAAAAAGCGTTCACTTTCGTGGACTTCAGCACCGATCGCGACGGAGTCTCCAGGTGTCTGACATGGCGCCAACTGGAGCGGCGGGTACGTACCCTCGCGGCGGTCCTGCGTCACAGCGGCGCGGCCGACGAACGGGTGGCCGTCGTGGGCCCGCAGAACCTGGACTACGTCGTCGGCTTCCTCGCGGCCACGTGCGCCGGTGCGATCGCCGTTCCCCTGTTCCCCCCGGGTCTGCCGGGCCATGCGGAGAAACTGGCCGCCGTGCTCGCCGACGCCGACCCGGTGCTCGCCCTCACCAGCCCCGACTCGCTCCAGGCCGCGGAGAAGTTCTGCGCCGACCAGTACGGCCTCCGGGTGCGCGTGGTCACCGAGGAGGATCTGCTCTCGGACGGGGCGGCAAGGGCCGAACCGACGGCCGGTGAGCCCCCTCATCCGCGCCCCGAGGACTGTGCCTACCTGCAATACACCTCGGGCTCCACCCGTATGCCGTCCGGCGTGGAGATCACCCACGCCAACGTCTGCGCCAACGCACGCCAGGCGCTGAAGGCGTACCAGCCCCGAGCCGGGGGCAACTGCACCGTCGGCTGGCTTCCGCTGTTCCACGACATGGGCCTCGTGCTGGGGATCGTGGCTCCTGTCGTCGGCCACATCCACTCCGTTCTCATGGACCCACTGGCCTTCGTGCTGCAGCCCGTCCGATGGCTGCGGCTGCTCAGCACATACCCGGGAGCGCTCACCGCCGCCCCCAACTTCGCGTACGACTACTGCGTGCGCCGCGTCACCGGCGAGGAGCGTGCGGCACTGTCGCTGGGATCGGTCGCCGTCATGGTCAACGGCAGTGAACCCATCGCCGAGCAGACGCTCCAGCGGTTCCAGGAGGCCTTCGCCCCGGTCGGCGCGGTCCCCGCGGTGATGCGCCCGTCCTACGGGCTGGCCGAGGCGACCGTGTTCGTCTCCGCCTCACCGACCGGTGAGGAACCGACCGTCACCTCCTTCGACCGTGACGCGCTGGCGGCGGGCATCGCCCGGCCGGCCGAGGGCACCGAGGGACAGGCCGTGACCCGCCTGGTCGGCTGCGGACGGCCCACCGACCAGGAGGCCGCGATCGTCGACCCGGAGAGCCTGGTCCGGCTGGAGGACGGACGGGTGGGGGAGATCTGGCTGCGCGGACCCAACATCGGACGCGGCTACTGGGGACGCCCGGAACAGAGCGAGGCCACCTTCCGTGCCACCCTCCACGGCGACGACCCGGGCGAGGCGGCGCATCACTGGTTGCGCACCGGAGACCTCGGCCTGTGGCACGACGACCACCTCTACATCACCGGCCGCATCAAGGATCTCGTGATCATCGACGGGACCAACCACTATCCGCAGGACATCGAGCACACCGTCGAGAGCGCCCACCCGGCGATCCGCCGCCATCACACCGCGGCGTTCGCCGTGCCCACCGATGACGGCGAACGCCTGGTCGTCGTCGCCGAGCACACCCGTGACCTCGTGGAACCCGGCCGGGTCCGGGACGAGGCGACCCGCGCCGTACGCGTGGCGGTGTCCGCCGGTCACGCCACCGCGATGCACGACTTCGTCCTCGCCCGGCCCGGCACCGTACCCCGCACCACCAGCGGGAAGGTCGCCCGCAGCGCCTGCCGTGAGCAGTACCTCCGGGGTGCCTGGACCTCCGACACCCACGTTCAGAGGGAGACGGACACCGTATGAACCAGCCAGGCGGACACCAGGAGCCGATCGAGGGCGACGCCCGGGCCACCTCCTCCACCACGGACGGCCGCTCCGGATCGGGCGCTGCCGAACTGCGGAACGCACTGGTGCAGTTGGTCTCGGACATCAGAGGCATCCCGCCGGAACACATCGACGACGGCCGGCCTCTGGCGGAGTACGGGCTCACCTCCCGTGACGCCATCGGTCTGACCGGCGAACTGGAGAAGAAGCTCGACCGATCGCTGTCCGCCACGCTGCTGTGGGAGCACCCCACCATCGGACAACTCGTCGCCGCCCTGACGAAGACCGACCGGTCCGATGCCGCGCGGCCGGACCGGCGGCCCCGTACGCCCGACGAGGCGGACGCCACCGCCCGCACCGACGACGACGCCATCGCCGTCGTCGGGATCGGCTGCCGTCTGCCCGGCAGCGTTCACGGGCCGGACGCGTTCTGGGAGCGCCTCGCGGCGGGCACGGACGCGGTCGGCACGGTGCCCGAGGAACGCTGGCCGAACTTCGCCGGCTCGGCGCCCGACGTCACCGCACTGATGGAATCCACCACACGGTGGGGCGCCTTTCTCGACGACATCGAGGGATTCGACGCCAAGTTCTTCGGCATCACGCCCCACGAGGCCGAAGTCATGGATCCCCAGCAGCGGCTGCTGCTCGAAGTCATCTGCGAGGCGCTGGACCATGCGGGCGTACCCACCAACGCCCTTCAGTCCACCCCCACCGGCGTCTTCGTCGGCCTGAGCGCACTCGAGTACGGGCATCTCACCACCTCGGATCCCACGCGACTGACCCCGTGGACCGGCACCGGAGCCGCCGGCAGCATCGTCGCCAACCGCGTGTCCTACCTGCTCGACCTCCGCGGCCCCAGCATCACCGTCGACACGGCCTGTTCGTCGTCCCTCGTGGCCGTGCACCTGGCCTGCCGCAGCCTGCGCAGCGGGGAGTGCGACACGGCACTCGCCGCCGGAGTCAACCTGCTCCTGTCCGCGGCGGTCACGGCCTCGCTCGAACAGGCCGGCCTGCTGGCCGCGGACGGCAGGTGCAAGGCCTTCGACGCCGCGGCGGACGGAATCACCCGCGGTGAGGGCTGCGGTGTCGTCGTGCTCAAGCGGCTCGCCGACGCCCGGCGCGACGGCGACCGGGTGCTCGCCGTCATCAGGGGCACCGCCGTGAACCAGGACGGCCGGTCGGCGGGCCTCATGGCCCCCAACCCGGCGGCGCAGGAGGCGCTGCTGCGCGACGCCCTGCGCGACGCACGCATCGACGCGGCCGACATCGACTACGTCGAGGCGCACGGGACGGGCACCCTGCTGGGGGACCCCATCGAGGCGACCGCCCTCGGAGCGGTCGTCGGACGGGTCAGGCAGCCCGACCGGCCCCTGCTGATCGGATCGGTCAAGACCAACCTGGGCCACCTCGAAGGCGCGGCCGGCATCATCGGCCTGATCAAGACCGCGCTGGCCCTGCATCACGGCCGTATCCCGGTCAGCCTGCACTTCCGCAGCCCCAACCCCCACATCGACTTCACCGAGCTGGGCCTGCGCGTGGTCTCCGAACCGACCGCGTGGCCCACCTCCGGGGACCGTCCGGGGCGCGCCGGTGTGTCCGCCTTCGGCTTCGGCGGTACGAACGCCCACGCCGTACTGGAGCAGGCGCCGCCGGCCGCCGTGCGGCCCACACGGGACGAGGACGAAGTGGCCGGCCGGCCGCACGTCCTGGTGGTGTCCGCCCGCTCCTCGGACCGGCTCGCCGACGTGGCCGCGAGTCTGTCGCGATGGGTGGCCACCGACGGCGCGCCCGCCCTCACCGACATCGCCCACACGCTGCTCTCGCACCGCCGCGGCCCGTCCTGCGCCGCCGTCGTCGCGCGGACCCGCCCCGAGGCGGCTGCCGGGCTGGCCGCGCTGGCCCGGGGGGAGAAGGTTCCCGGCGTGGTCGCCGCGTGCACCGACGCACGAGCGGCGCAGTCGTTCACCGCGCGCCGACCGGTCTTCGTCTTCTCCGGTTACGGCTCCCACTGGGAGGGCATGGGGCGGCGCCTGCTGGCCGACGACGCCCTCTTCGCCGCCCAGGTGTCCGCGCTCGACGCGGACTACCTCGCGGAGACCGGTTCCTCACTGACGGACATGCTCATGTCCGACGCGGACCCGACGGTGGACCGGATCCAGCCGCTGCTCTTCGGACTCCAGCTGGCCCTGGCGCGGACCATGCGGGCCTACGGCGTGGAACCCGCCGCCGTCATCGGCCACTCGATGGGCGAGGTCACCGCCGGGGTGTTCGCCGGCGCCCTCGACGACCGCGACGGACTGCGCGTCATCGTCCGGCGCTCGGTCCACCTCGCCACCCTCGAAGCCGAACACACCGGCGCGATGGCCGCCGTGGAGCTTCCCGCGGAATCCCGGGCGGCCGTCCTCAGCCGCTTTCCCGGTGTCGAGGTCGCCGTCCACTCCTCGCCCCGACGCTGCACGGTCGCCGGTCCGGCCCGAGCGGTGCGCGACCTGGTGGACGAGCTGACCGAGCAGGGCCGGCTCGCCCGACTGCTCGAAAGCGGCGGAGCCGTGCACTCGGCCCTGGTCGAACCCATCCTGACGCCGCTGCGCGAGGATCTCGGCGACCTGCGCCCGCACACCCCCACCACACGCTGGTACAGCACGGTCCTCGACGATCCCCGAGCGGGCACGGCGGCCGACACGGGCTACTGGTGCGCCAACGTCCGCCGCCCGGTGCGTCTGCAACAGGCGGTGACGGCGGCGGCCGAGGACGGCCACACCCTGTTCCTGGAGATCTCGCCCCACCCCATCGTCGCCGTCCCGCTCGCGGAGATCCTCGACGCCACACCGGCGGGGGACCAGGCCCTGGTCGTCCCGACCCTGTACCGGAACACCGACGACACCGTCCAGGTCCGTGCCGCGCTGGCCAGGCTGCACTTCGCCGGCGTCACGCTCCATGCCGGGCTGTGGCCCGCCGGTGCGCGCACCGCACTGCCCACCCCCGCCTGGCGGCACGAACGGTTCTGGTTCCCCCGCCCCGCCCAGCCGACCGAAGCCGGCGGCCATCCCCTGCTGGGGGTGCGCACCGACGACCCGAGGACCGGCGCCGTGCTGTGGCAGGGAGACGTCGGCACCCGCCGGCACGGCACCCGCAGCACGGTCCACGGCAGAGCGGTGCTGACCGTCGTCGAGGCCGCGGAGCTGATGATCGAAGCCGGCCTGGACCTGTGGGCCCGGGAGGGCGTGACCCACCTCGGCATCGAGGACCTGCAGATCCATCAGTGGCTCGCCCTCTCCGGCAGCACCCCCCTGACCACGGTGTGGGAACCGGCCTCCGGCACGCACGGAACCGTCACCCTCCACGCCCGCGGCTCCGGCACCACGTGGCGCTGCTACGCCTCGGCCCGCGTCACCCGTGCCCCGGAACCCCAGGGCGAGCGCGACCCCGGGCCGGAACCGGCGCCGGCCCTCGTCCGGCACGTCGTCCCCGAGGACCACCGGCCCCACAGCCGGTCGTCCTACGCACATGTCCTGACCGCCATGCTGGAGGCACAGAGCGCCGCGGCCGCACCACCGGGCGGCGACCGTGCCCTCCACGGCGCCGCGCAGACCGTCCCGGTCGGCGTACGGTCCCTGCACATCAAGGCGCCGGGCGTCCTCGACACCGGGTACGACATCAGCTGCACGCCCGTCGACGGCGCCGGCCCGGCGGACGCGGACGTCGACCAGTGGCATCTCTGCGCCCTGGGCGACACGAGCGCGATCGTCGCCCGATTCGTCCAGCTGCGGGCCGTCGAGCGGCGCGCGGTGCCCCGTTCCCTCGAGACGTGCACCTACGACATCCAGTGGGAGAAGTCCACCGTTCCGCTGCCGTCGCGCCGACTCCGGCGTGCCCTGCTCGTCAGCGACGAACCGCACGCCGCGGACGGCGCCACGGCCCTGCTCCTGGCGGCCCTGGAAGCCGGCGGTGTCGAGGTCA
The DNA here is from genome assembly GCF_014648915.1 of Streptomyces phaeofaciens. Lineage (GTDB taxonomy): Bacteria > Actinomycetota > Actinomycetes > Streptomycetales > Streptomycetaceae > Streptomyces > Streptomyces phaeofaciens. The sequence goes on from NZ_BMSA01000033.1 coordinate 79,116, forward strand.
CGCCGACCGATGCCCGCGACGACGCCTGCGACGCCGTCCTCGACGCCTGGCTGGCGGCCCCGCAGGACGGCCCGAGCGCCGTGGTCCTCTTCCTCCAGCAGCACGAACACGACGACGACATGCGCCCCCTGCACAGCGCGGCACGGCTGGCGCGCCGCCTGGCCGGCGCCACGCACCGGCAGGCGCCGCGCCTGTGGATGGCCACCGTGCTGGCACAGGCCACAGGGTCCGGGGAACCGGGGCTGCCGTATCTCGCCTGCCTGCGGGGGCTCGTCCGGGTCCTCACGCTCGAACAACCGCATCTGCGGGCCTCGTTGGTGGACATCGACGAACAGCCCGGCGCGGTCGACGACCTCGCCCGCGAACTCCTCGCGGGCGGCGACGCGGACGAGATCGCCTGGAGGTCCGGAACACGGCTCACCGCCCATCTCGCCCGGGCCGACATCGGCGCACAGCGCAACGACACCGTGGCCTTCACCCGTCCCGACGGCGCGTACCTCATCACCGGAGGCCTGACCGGACTGGGCCTGGCGACAGCGCGCCGGCTCGCCGAGCAGGGCGCCGGGCGCGTCGTCCTCAACGGACGCCGTGCCCCGGGACCCGAGGCCCAGGCCGTCCTGGCCGAGCTGCGGGAACGGGGAACCTCCGTCGCCGTGGTCCAAGGGGACATCGCGGACCCGGACGTGTCCACGGACCTGGTGCGTGCCGCCCTCGCCGAGGGGCACACCCTGCGCGGCATCGCGCACTGTGCCGGCGTCCTGCACGACCGCTTGATCACCGACCTCGAACCGGCGGACATCGACCGGGTGCTGCGGCCCAAGACCGTCGGCGCCCGCAACCTCGAGGCGGCCATCGCCGACCACGATCTGGACTGGTGGGTGATCTACAGCTCCGCCGCGGCACTTCTCGGCTCACCGGGGCAGTCCGCCTACGCGGCCGCCAATGCCTGGCTCGACGCCGTGGCCCACCACCGCCGGGCCCGCGGCCTGCCCGCGACCTCCATCGCCTGGGGCCCCTGGGAGAACGTCGGCATGGCGGCCGGGAACCCGGTGCTGGCCCTGGAGCCCATCCAGCTGAGCGAGGGAATGGACGTGCTCCAGGCACTCGTCACCCTCAATCGCGCGCACGTGGGCGTCGTCCACCTCGACACGGACCGCGTGCTGGGGGCGTTCCCCGGCCTGTCCGCCGTCCCCTTCTTCTCCGACGTCCTCGGGGACGGTCCACCCGGCGCCGACGACTGGGTCGGCCCCCACGGCATCACCGCTCTCGGCGGTTCCGCCGCGGACCTGGTGTACGCACGCCTGGTCAGAAGAACGGCAGCCATCATGGGGTTCATGGCCGCCGAACTCAGCGAAACGATTCCGCTGACCGAACTGGGCCTGGACTCCCTGGTGGCGGTACGCATCCGCAACGCGTTCGGCCAGGACTTCGGCATCGACCTGCCCGCGCCCTGGCTGCTGCGTGGCGCCAGCCTGCGGGAACTCGGCCGCGCGGTCCTCGAACAACTCGGTCTCGACGCCACGGAGCCGACGGCCGCCTCCCGGCCGACGGCACCCGACGACACCCGACGGGCCGAGCCGTCCGCCCCCACGCTGCCGAGCTTCCTCGGCCCCAGGGACGCCGCGGAGCGGCTGGTCGCCGGCGCCTGGGCCGAGGTCCTGCGGCAGGGGCCCAAGGACATCCGGGAGGACTTCACCGCCGCCGGCGGGGACCGGGCCGCCGCCGCGGCCATGGCGGACGCCGTTCACCGGCGCCTCGGCGACGGCACCGGGGCGAGCCTGACGGCCGACGCCATCCTCGCCCGGCCCACCGTCGCGGCCGTCGCCGAACTGATCCGGCCCGTCGTCAACCGCACCGGCCGCTCGGCACTCACCACCCTGCGCCCCCCGCTCGCCGGGTCGCAACGGCCACCGCTGTTCACCTTCCACCCGGCCGGCGGCCCGACCTCGGTCTACGTGCCCCTGATGGGACTGTTGCCGGCCGAACAGCCCGTGTACGGCCTGGAACGCGTCGACGAGCTGAGCACCATGGAGGAGAAGGCGGCCCACTACCGCTCACTCATCCGTGACGTCCAGGCGGAAGGGCCCTACCACCTGCTCGGCTGGTCCTTCGGAGGATGTCTCGCCTACGAAGTGGCTCGTCAACTGCGGCAGGAAGGACAGAGCATCGGGTTCCTCGGACTGATCGACACCATCCTGCCCCCCGCCTCGCCGCAACCGGAATCGGAGGAGTTCCTGCTCGAGCGTTTCGGTCGTTTCGCCGAATACATCGAGAGAACGTACGGGCACCGTCTCGACCTGCCCTACGACGAGCTGGCGGCAACCCCGGACGATCGGCAGATCGACGTGATCATGCGTCTGGTCGCCGACGCGGGCCTCGACATGAGCCCAGGGATCATGGAGCACCAGAGGACCTCGTACGTCGACGCCCGCGTCGGCGAACGGTACGCCCCCCGTCCCCAGGAGGGCCACGTGGTGCTCTACCGTGCCGAGCAACCGCAGCCGCTCACCACCGCTCTGGACCCGCGCTACCTCCGACAGGACGCCGACCTCGGATGGGCACCCCTGTGCCGGTCCCTCGAGATCGTCCCCGTCGAGGGCGACCACCATTCCGTCATCGACTCCCCCCACGTCCAGGCCATCGCACAGCACGTCACCCGCGCGCTGGGGTGGCCCACCCTGTGATCGGCGCGGGGCGCCTGTTCCACGGGGCTCACCCGCGGAACAGGCGCCCCGCCGGCGCTGCTCGGCTGTACGGGCTACCGCCCCGCACCGAGCGGAGTGTCCGCTGGTGACGACCCACCCATTTCGTCATGCTCACGGCTGTGTGGGTCACTTTTCTGAAGTCCGCGAGAACGGGTCTGGTGTGCCTCTGGCTCGCCGGCGCCCTCCTCTCGACCGAGGCGCATGCGGCTGGGGCGAGACCGGACGGCACGTCCGGGCCTCGCCACCCGGAGGCCCGTGTCACCGCCGTGAAATCCATCGACGACCGGATGATCGATCTCACGGTCCGCTCACCGGCGATGGGCACGTCGATCCCGGTCCGCGTCATCCTTCCCGCGAGCTGGAGCAGCGAGCCGAAAGCCACCTTTCCGGTTCTCTACATGTTCCACGGCGGCGACGACGACTACACGTCCTGGACACGCGAGACGGATGTGGAGGCGTTGGCGAAGAACGCCGACGTGCTCGTCGTCATGCCGGACGCCGGGAAGGCCGGCTACTACAGCGACTGGTTCGCCGGCACTCCCCGCTGGGAGACCTTTCACACCCATGAACTCGTGCGGCTCATGGAGAAGGAGTACCGCGCGGCCCCCTCGCGAGCCGTCGTGGGACTGTCCATGGGCGGCTTCGGCGCACTCAACTACGCGGCGCACCACCGGGGGATGTTCCGTTACGTGGCCTCCATGAGCTCCTACGTCGATCTGGACGACGCCGCCGTGCGCCTGGAACTGTCGCTCGGTACCTGGCGGGAGGGCATCGACATCAAGGACGTGTGGGGCGACCCGGAGAAGAACGCCAGGGTCTGGCGGGCCCACAACCCCGCCGCCATGCCGCGTGCGTTCCGCGGAACACACGTCCATCTGTCCGCGGGCAGCAGCGAGCCCGGACCGTTGGACGAGGGACGCTCACCCGACGCGTTCCTGGTGAGCATGCTGGGCGAGATCCACCTGTCGAAGCAGATCGAGAGCTTCGAGCAGTCGCTCCGCTCGGCGGGTGTCGACGTCACGACGCATCTGTACAAGCCGGGGACGCATTCCTGGCCGTACTGGCGGGACGAGCTGCACAGCATCTGGCCGGCCGTCATGAAGTCACTCGGGTAGCGGCGTCATGCGCACCGTGGTGATTTTCGCCGCCGGATCCCGCGGCGACGTCCAGCCCTGCCTGGCCCTGGGGCGAGCACTGGTCCGTCAAGGCGACACGGTGAGGATCCTGGCCAGCGTCCGCTACCGGCGTCTGATCGCCGAGGCGGGCCTGGACCTCCATCCCCTTCCGGTCGACCCCGCGGAGATCATCGAGTCCGCCGAGGGACAGGAACTCCTCGCCGGACGACGGAACCCGGTGGCGTTCATCCGCCGGATGGACCGGGTCCTGCGGCCCTTCATCATGCCGATGCTGGAGGAGACGCAGGCCGGTGCCAAGGGAGCCGACCTGGTGCTGGCACCGACCATGTGCTTCCTCGGCGTTCACCTGAGCCAGTACCTCCACGTCCCGCACGCCGTCGTCCACTTCCAGCCGAGCCAGCCCACGAAGGCCTTCCCGCACCCGTTCGCACCGGCGGCCCGGATGCTGGGGGGCGTGGGCAACCGGCTCAGTTTCGGTGCGGTCGACCTCGGTTCCTGGATGGTGTTCCGACGGTTCGTCAACACATGGCGCCGGGAGAGCCTCGGCCTCCCGGAGCTCTCCCTGTCGGCCCCCTTCCGGCAGGTGCGCCGAGCCCCCGTACTGTGCGCGTTCAGCCCCACGGTCGTACCGCGGCCGTCCGACTGGGGACCGAACGTCCACGTCACCGGCTTCTGGCACCACGACCGGCCGCTGTGGAAACCCTCACGGCGCCTGCTCGCCTTCCTGGCCGACGGCCCCCCGCCCGTCTACGTCGGGTTCGGCAGCATGAGGACCGGCGACCCCGCGGCGACCGACGCCGTCGTACGGGCGGCCCTGCGTCGGGTGAACCTGCGCGGAGTGCTGCCGGGGGACCCCGCCACCGGCGAGGACGACATCCTCGTGGTCGGCGACACCCCCCACGACTGGCTGTTTCCCAGGATGGCCGCGGTCGTCCACCACGGCGGGGCAGGCACGACGGCCTCGGCGCTGCGCGCCGGAAGACCCTCCCTGGTCTGCCCGTTCTTCGGGGACCAGCCCTACTGGGCCGCACGGGTGCACGAGCTCGGCGCGGGGCCCGCGCCCCTGCCGGTCCGTGAGCTCACCGTCGACGCTCTCGCCCGGCGACTGCGTGCCCTCACCCGGGACGCTTCCTACGCCGAGACCGCGCGCCGGCTCGGCCGAGCCCTGGAAGCGGAGGACGGCACGGACCGGGCCTGCCGCGTCCTGGACCGGCACCCGGCCGGAATGGGTGATTAGGTGCGATATGTGCTTGATCTTGCTTTATGCGTTCCTTAGTGTTCGCCGGGAGGGCACGCTGCGAGATTCCGAGTCCCGTGCCACCGTCCGGAAGCGAGGTGTGGAGCGCGTGCACGCGAGGTGCGGCTGCCGGCCCGTTCCGGGAAAGAAGAGACGCCCCGGAGGGACGCGCTGGCTGCGGACGATCGCCGTACTGCCGCTGCTGGCGTCGACGCTCGCCGCTTGCGGCGGTGACGAGGGCTCCGGCGCGCCCACCCTCAACTGGTACAACTTCCCCGACGACTCCGGTGCGCTCCAGAAGGCCGCCGACCGGTGCAGCCAGGCGTCGGGCGGCCGCTACAGGATCAGCTACAACAAGCTCCCGCGTGCCGCGGACGGCCAGCGCCAGCAGCTCGTCCGCAGACTCGCCGCCGAGGACGACTCGCTCGACATCCTGGGCCTGGACGTCACCTGGGCGGCGGAGTTCGCCGAGGCGCGCTGGATCCGGGAATGGACGGGGACGGCGAAGCGCCGGGCCGTCGAGGGCACCCTGCGCGTACCGCTGCAGACCTCGACCTGGAAGGACAAGCTCTACGCCGTCCCGTACAACACCAACACCCAGCTGCTGTGGTACCGCGAGGACCTGGTGCCCACCCCGCCCCGGACCTGGGCCGAGATGCTGGACATGGCCGAGGCCCTCGCCCGGCAGGGCAAGCCGCACTTCGTGGAGATCCAGGGCGCCCAGTACGAGGGCCTGACCGTCTGGTTCAACACGCTGATCAACAGTGCCGGCGGCTCCATCCTCAACGCGGACGCCACCGCGCCTTCGCTCGGCCCTCCCGCCGTGCGGGCCGCCTCGGTCATGCGCGAGCTGGCGAACTCCCCGGCCGCCGACCCCTCCCTGTCCAACCAGATGGAGGACCAGAACCGGCTCGCCATGGAGTCGGGGACGGCCGCGTTCGAGCTCAACTACCCGTTCGTCTATCCGTCGATGAAGGCGAACAACCCCGCACTCTTCAAGAGCTTCCGCTGGGCGCCGTACCCCCGGGTCGACGCGGACCGGCCGGCACGGCCCACCATCGGTGGCATCGACCTCGCGGTGAGCGCCTACTCGCGCCACCCCGCCCTGGCCTTCGAGGCGGCGCTGTGCCTGCGCAACCGGGAGAACCAGCTCACCGCCGCACTCGAGGGCGGTCTGCCGCCCACCCTGCGCGCCCTGTACGACGAGCCCGCGTTCAAGAAGGAGTACCCCTTCTCCCAGGACGTGCTGGCCGCCCTGGAGTCGGCGAGCGTGCGCCCGATCACTCCCGTCTACCAGAACGTGTCGATCGCGGTCTCCCACACCCTGTCTCCGCCGTCCGGGATCAAACCCGTCCGCTCGGTGGACACCATCAGGGACCAGATCGACGATGCCCTGCGATCCGAGGGTGTGATCCCGTGAACCACCGCCTCACGCAACCCCGCGTCGGCCGGCGCCGCAGTGCGCGGGCCTCGTCCCCGGGCGGGCCGAGATGAGCGCCCCGGCACCCCCCGGGACGGACCCGGAGGAGGCGGCGCCGGACCGGGCGGCACTCTCGGCGGGTGCCCGGCAGGAGCGGCGGCTCGGCTGGCTGCTCTGCGCACCCGCCGTCGTCGTCATGCTCGCCGTGACCGCCTACCCCGTCGGGTACGCCGTCTATCTGTCCCTCCAGCGGTACGACCTGCGATTTCCCGGACGGGCGGAGTTCGTGGGCCTGAGCAACTACGGGTCGGTGCTGTCCTCCCCGTTCTGGTGGGACGCCTTCTGGGTCACGCTGTTCATCACCGCCGTGTCCGTCGCGATCGAACTGGTCCTCGGCATGGCACTCGCCCTGGTGATGCACCGCACGATCTTCTGGCGCGGCGCCGTCCGCACATCGGTCCTCATCCCGTACGGGATCGTCACCGTGGTCGCCGCCTTCTCCTGGCAGTACGCCTGGACCCCGGAACTCGGCTACCTCGCCGCGCTGCTGCCCAGCGGGGAGGCCCCGCTGACCGAGCAGTGGTCCGCCCTCTGGCTGATCATCCTCGCCGAGGTGTGGAAGACGACCCCGTTCATGGCCCTGCTGCTGCTCGCGGGTCTCGCCCTGGTCCCCGAGGAGACCCTGAAGGCGGCCATGGTGGACGGCGCCAGCGCCTGGCAGCGCTTCACCAAGATCATGCTGCCGCTGATGAAACCGGCGATCCTGGTCGCCCTGCTCTTCCGCACGCTCGACGCGTTCCGGATCTTCGACAACATCTACATCCTGACCTCGGGCGCCCACGGGACCGGCTCCGTGTCGATCCTCGGGTACGACAACCTGTTCACCTCGCTGAACCTGGGCATCGGGTCGGCGATCTCGGTCCTGATCTTCCTCTGCGTCGGGATCATCGCCTTCGCCTTCATCAAACTGTTCGGCGCCGCCGCACCCGGAGCGGAGGTGAAGCGCTGATGGCCGCGGTGGGGAAGACGCACGCCGCCCGCTGGGGTGTCCTGAACGTGGTGGTGGTGCTGTACGCCCTGTTCCCCGTGTGGTGGATCGCCGCGCTGTCCTTCAAGGACCCCGCCACCCTGACGGACGGCAACTACATCCCCACGGACTGGACCTGGGAGAACTACCGGGGCATCTTCGAGACCAGCGAGTTCACCCGCGCGCTGATCAACTCGATCGGTATCGCCCTGATCGCCACGGCGATCGCGGTGGCGCTGGGCACCATGGCCGCCTACGCCGTGGCCAGGCTGCGCTTCCCCGGCAAGCGCGTGCTCATCGGCATGTCACTGCTGATCGCCATGTTCCCCCCGATCTCCCTGGTGTCACCCCTGTTCAACATCGAGCGGATCATCGGGATCTTCGACACCTGGATCGGGCTGATCATCCCGTACATGACCTTCTCCCTGCCGCTCGCGATCTACACCCTGTCGGCCTTCTTCCGGGAGATCCCCTGGGATCTGGAGAAGGCCGCCAAGGTCGACGGGGCGACGCCCGCGCAGGCCTTCCGGATGGTCATCGTGCCGCTGGCCGCGCCGGGTGTGTTCACCACGGCCATCCTCGTGTTCATCTTCTGCTGGAACGACTTCCTGTTCGCGATCTCGCTGACGTCCACCGAGTCCGCGCGCACCGTGCCGGCCGCGATCGCGTTCTTCACCGGGAGCTCCCAGTTCCAGCAGCCCACCGGATCGATCGCCGCAGCCGCTGTGGTCATCACCATCCCGATCATCGTTTTCGTCCTGTTCTTCCAGCGGCGGATCGTCGCCGGACTGACCTCAGGGGCAGTCAAGGGGTGAACGGGCCGACCGCGGCAGACGGGCCACCGGCCCCGGACACCGACCGCAGTGCCCGGACCCGGAAGGCATGAAGGCAAGGAGGCACCATCCATGGCCGAGATCATCCTCGAGGGAGTCACCAAGCGTTTTCCCGACGGGGCCCTCGCCGTGAAGGACGTGGACCTCGAGATCGCGGACGGCGAGTTCGTGATCCTGGTCGGTCCGTCGGGATGCGGCAAGTCCACCACCCTGAACATGATCGCCGGGCTGGAGGACATCACCGAGGGCACCCTGCGCATCGGGGACCGCGTCGTCAACGACCTGGCTCCCAAGGACCGCGACGTCGCCATGGTGTTCCAGAGCTACGCCCTGTACCCGCACATGAGCGTCCGGGAGAACATGGGCTTCCCGCTGCGCCTGGCCAAGGTGGACAAGGACACCATCGACGCGAAGGTGACGGAAGCCGCCCGGATCCTCGACCTCACCGAGCACCTGGACCGCAAGCCCGCCAACCTCTCGGGCGGTCAGCGCCAGCGGGTGGCCATGGGACGGGCGATCGTCCGCGATCCGAAGGCGTTCCTCATGGACGAGCCGCTGTCCAACCTGGACGCCAAACTCCGGGTGCAGATGCGCACGCAGATCTCCCGCCTGCAGCGGCGCCTCGGCACGACCACCGTGTACGTCACCCACGACCAGACCGAGGCGATGACGCTCGGCGACCGCGTCGTGGTCATGCGCCAGGGCCTGGTCCAGCAGATCGGCACACCCGCCGAACTGTACGACCTGCCGCGCAACATCTTCGTCGCGGGCTTCATCGGCTCCCCGGCCATGAACTTCCTGAACGCCACCCTGGAGGACCGGGCCCTGCGCTCGCCCCTGGGCGACCTGACCCTCGACGACCGGACGCGGCAGGCGCTGGAACGGCAGAACGCCCCCCGCGAGGTCATCGTCGGGCTACGGCCGGAGGCCTTCGAGGACGTGGCCCTGTCGCACGAGCGGGATCGGACGGGCCCGGTCTTCACCACCACCGTGGAGGTGCTGGAGTCGCTGGGCTCCGATGTGTACGTCTACTTCACGGCGGAGGGCGGGCCCGCCACGACCGCCGAACTGGAGGAGCTCGCCAAGGACTCGGGCCTGCGCGACACCGGCGCCGACACCCGTCACATCGTGGCCCGCCTGGACGCCGCCACGCGTGCCCGCGAGGGCGAGCCGCTGGAGCTGCGGGTCGACATGGCCAAGGCTCACGTCTTCGACCCGGCAACCGGAGCGAACCTCACGCATCCGGTGACGGCGGACTGACGACGCGCCGCACAGGGCGCGGGCGACGGAAAGGAGCGGCCGCCGAGAAGCCGAATCGCGGTGAACGCGCGGCGGGTGCGGGGTAATTCATCGCCTATCCCGGGACCATGGACGATCACTCGTTTCATGGGTAAGGTCATGGACGCGATCCGGGGGCGCTCTTCCGATCCGACCGTGCGTCGACGCCCCGCATTTCGCGTGCACAGCCATTCGAGCCAGGGGGAAACGAATCGCTATGTCCACGTCCTTCACCGAGGATCTTTCGGAGCTCGGCGCGGCCTTTGTCCAGGACCCTTATCCCGTGTACGCGCGACTGCGCGAAAAGGGGCCGGTCCATCATGTGCGGACCGAGGCGTCCGGCGCGTACTGGCTGGTCGTCGGCCGTGCGGAGGCCCGGGCCGCGCTGGCGGACCCCCGGCTGAGCAACGACATCCGCCACTCCGCGGCCTGGCAGGACGACGGGGGGAACGCCGTCGGCCTCAACATGGTGCAGACGGACCCGCCGCAGCACACCCGGCTGCGCAAACTCGTCGCGCAGGCATTTACTCCGCGCCGTATCGAAGCAATGCGGACCGGAATTCAGAAGACCACCGATGAACTGCTCGACGAAATGCTTCCGCTCGGCCGGGTCGACCTCGTCGAGGCTTTCGCGCTTCCCTTGCCTCTGGCCGTCATCTGTGAACTCCTCGGAGTTCCGGCGGCCGACCGAAAGACCTTCCACCACTGGTATCTCGAAAGCACCGACTTCAGCCGTCCCGAGGCCGCGATGGCCGCGGCCCAGGCGATGACCGGCTATCTCGCCGAGCTGATCGAGACGAAACGCGCCACGGCCGGCGACGACCTGCTGAGCGCTCTCGTGCGCACCATGGACGACGACGGCGACCAGCTCTCCTCCGAGGAGATGCTCGGCATGGCGTTCCTCCTCCTCGTCGCCGGATACGAGACGGCGGCGAACCTCATCTCCAGCGGCACCCTCGCCCTGCTGCGCAACCCCGAGCAGCTCGCGGCGCTCCGGGCCGACTGGGGGCTCCTGGAGAACGCGGTCGAGGAGATGCTCCGCTTCGACGGATCCGTGGAGACCGCCGCCTTCCGGTTCACCAAGGAGCCGGTGGACATCGCCGGCACCCTCATCCCCGCCGGGGAGCCCGTCGCCGTCGTCCTGGCCGCCGCCTCACGGGACCCCCGGCACTTTCCCGAACCGGACCGGTTCGACATCCGGCGGGACACGCGCGGCCATCTCGCCTTCGGGCACGGGGTGCACCACTGCCTGGGCGCCCCGCTGGCCCGTATGGAGGCGGCCATCGCCTTCCGTACGCTGCTCGAACGCTGCCCCGACCTGGCGCTCGACACCGAACCGGCCGCACTCACCTGGCGCCCCAGCCCCATGCTGCGCGGGGTGCACCACCTGCCGGTGACCTTCACCCCGGTCTCCGGCGGGTAGGCGCACGAGACGGGTCCGGCCGGCGGGCGACCCCACGGCCGGACCCGGTCCGTACCGTTCACCGCGCCTGCGGCACCATCGGCAGCGGGCCGGTGCTGAGACTCATGTGCGGCCGCGGGTTCACCCTCGTGCCCGGCACCGGGCGCAGCCGCCAGCGGGACCCGAGGGACGCCAGCGCCAGCGTCGCCTCCGTCATCCCGAAGACGTCCCCGATGCACTTGCGACTGCCCGCCCCGAACGGCAGGTAGTGGCCGCGCGCCACGTCCTTCGCCCGCTCCGGGAGCCACCGGTCGGGGTCGAAGGACTCGGGATCCGCGAACAGTTCGGCGTTGTGGTGCAGGACGTAGGGGCTGATCAGGATGTCGGCGCCGACGGGCAGCCGCCGTCCCGCCAGCTCCGTGGGCTCGGTGGTGGTGCGGGTGTAGAGCCAGGCGGGCGGATACAGGCGCAGACTCTCGGTGAACACCCGCTGGGTGTGGTCGAGTCGCGGGATGTCGGCGTAGGCGGCGGGGCGGCCGTCCAGCACCTCGTCCAGCTCGGCGTGCAGGGCCGCCTCGGCCCGCGGGTTCTCGCCGAGCAGATGGAACGACCAGGCCAGCGCACTGGCCGTGGTCTCGATGCCGGCCAGCAGCAGGGTCATGACCTGGTCGTGGATCTCCTGGTCGGTCAGCCGCCCGCCGGTCTCGGTGTCCTCGGCGGTGAGCAGCGCCGACAGCAGATCACCGCGGTCGCCGTCCGCCCCGCGGTAGTCCTCGACGATCCCGTCGATCAGCCGGTGCATCCGGGTCAGCGCCTCGGCGAAGCGGCGGTTCGCCGGCAGGGGGAGCTTCGCGAACAGCCCCGTGGGATCCATGGCCTGCCGGTACGCGCCCTGCACGATGACCGGCAGACAGTACTGGATCTCGGCGACGGCACGGCCCGCGATCTCCGTGGAGAACAGCGCGCGCGCCGTGACCCGGGCGGTCAGCGCCTGCATCGCGTTGCTGACGTCGATGACCTCACCGGCCCGCCACGTCCGGGCCTCGGCCTCGCACTCGTCCCGCATCACCTCGGCGTACGTGGGCAACCGGGCCGGATGGAACGCGGGCTGCACCAGCCGGCGCTGTCTGCGGTGATCCGACCAGTCGGACGTGATCAGCCCGTTGCCCAGGATCGGCCGCGCCTTCTCCTTCACCGGCCCGCCCGTGTCGTACACCCGCGCGTTGAGCAGCACCTCCTGGACCAGGTCCGGATGGCAGGGCAGATAGGCGCGGTTCGGCCCCAGCCGCAGTTCCACCAGATCGCCGTGGGCCGGCAGCGAGGCCAGGAACTCCAGCGGCCGGCGCCCCATCAGCAGGGCGTGCCCGATCAGCGGCAGGCCGCCCGGCGCCGTGGCGAACCGCCAGTCGTGGGTGGCGGCCCGCTGGTGCGGGGTCCTCGTACTCATGTGTCGTCCATCCCCTCGCGAGCGTGTGTTCCGGGCGGCCGGGCCGCCGCGCACCCCATGTCCCGCGCCCTCAGCGCGGTTCGCAGATCATCGGCAGCGGGCCGGCCTCCAGGGTCGCCTTCGGCTCCGGCCGCAGCACGCTGCCGGGGACCGGACGCAGCCGCCAGCGGCTCGCGATCGTGGCCACGATCAGCGCGGTCTCGGTGAGCGCCAGGACGTCCCCGATGCACTTGTGGCTGCCCGCGCCGAACGGCAGCAGCGCCCCGCGCGGCACCTCCTTGGCCCGCTCGCCCAGCCAGCGCTCCGGGACGAACTCCTCGGGATCGGGGAAGAGTTCGGGGTTGTGGTGCAGCGCGTGGGCGCTGTAGACGACCATCGTGCCCGCCGGGACGGGGTGCCCGCCCAGCTCGGTGTCGACCGCCGCCACCCGCATCGACATCCAGGACGGCGGGTACAGCCGCAGCGCCTCGGTGATCACGGCACGGGTGAACTCCAGCCGCGGCAGGTCGTCGAAGACCGGCGAACGGTCGCCGACGGCGGCGTCGATCTCGGCGTGCACCCGCCGCTCCGCCTCCGGGTGCGCGCCGAGCAGATGGAAGACGAAGGCGAGGGTCGACGCGGTGGTCTCGCTGCCCGCCACCAGGAAGGTGACGACCTGGTCGAGGACCTCCTCGTCGGTCAGCCGCTGCCCGGTCTCGGGATGCTCGGCCCGCAGCAGGGTGGAGAGCAGGTCGCCGTGGTCCTCCTCGGACCGGCGGCGCTCGTCGATCATCGTGTCGACGATCTCGCGCAGCCGGGCGTTCGCGTGGTCGTAGCGCCGGTTGCCCGGGGTGGGGAGCTTCTCCATGATGCCCAGCGGCGCGACCGTGCGCCGGTAGATGCCCTGCGAGACGGTCCGCAGACACTGCCGGGCCTCCTCGACGGTCTCCTCGTCGGCGCTGGTGGAGAACAGGGTCCGGGCCGCGACCTGCATGAGGAGGGCGTGCATCGCCTCGCCGATGTCCTGGGTCCGTCCCGCCCGCCAGGAGCGGATCGCCCTGCGGGTGTCGTCGCCGACGCCCGCCGTGTAGGCGGCGATCCGGGTGGAGTGGAACGCCGGCTGGATCAGCCGTCGCTGGAACCGGTGGTCGTCGCCGCGCGACACCGACAGGCTGTTCCCCAGCAGCTGCCGGGCCTTGTCGAAGACACCCCCCTTGTCGAAGACCCGGGGATTGACCAGGACATGGTGGACCAGCTCCGGGTGGCAGGCGAGATAGGCCCGGCTGGGGCCGAGCCGGAACTCCACCACGTCCCCGTGGGCGGGCAGGGAGGCCAGGAACTCCAGCGGGCGGCGCCAGAGCGCGAGCGCGTGCCCCAGGAGGGGGACCGCTCCCGGGGCGGAGCCCAGCGACCAGGAACGGGCCGGTGTGTCGGATACCTTCGCCGGATTCACGGTCCCGCTTCCTTACTGAATACGCGAGTTGACGTCGTTCACGGCCGCCCGGTACCGCTTGTTGCTGGTGGTCCAGACGAAGTTGCCGTAGATCAGGTCCATCAGGACGTCCCGGGTGACGGCGTCGAAGGACTTCACGCACTCCACGTCCTCGACGATGTCGTCCAGCCGCCGCTGGAAGAACTCCTCGAAGGCGGCCTGGTCCGACACGTCGCACAGCCGGAAGCAGTTGGTGATCTGCCCCAGCGACACCTCACGGTCGTAGGAGTAGAAGTCGTTGACGATGGCCAGGCCACGGGTGGTCATCCGGGCGGCCAGGCCCGACTTGGCGTGCTCCGTGAACTGGGCGTTCCGGTAGATCGGGTAGGACATCTTCATCCAGAAGTCCACGCCCACGTCGGTGACCCGGAACCGGAAGTACTGCTCCGGGGAGGTGGTGCAGAGCACCTCCTTGATGGGGGAGTCACGGAACATGTGGTCGCTGGTGACGAACGCGCGGGCGCCCTCGTAGGCGAACCAGGCGTCCTCCTCGCTGTAGTACTTCGCGCAGATCGCGCGGAGTTCGGGCAGGAAGACGTCGAAGTCGTGGAGCGCCGGATCCATGTCGTCCCACACGAAGGTGACGCAGTTCAGGATGCAGACGGCCTTGAAGGCCTCCATGTCCTGGATGTGGCGGGCGCTCTGCGACCACCGGACGACGTCCATGTAGGAGATCCAGCGTTCGTCGGAGACCGACTTCCCGAAGGGCGCCACCGCCGTGTTGCAGGCGTCGATGACCTCCCGCAGTTCGGCGTCCGTCATCGGGACCATCCGCGGGGCGTCCACGATGTGCCGCTCGAACACCTCGGCGAACCGGGCGGTGGCCGCCTTCCAGTGACGCATCATGCCGGGCAGCGCGGCGGCGCCGGGCAGCGTGGTGGTGCCGGGCGTGGAGATGTCCGTGGTCATGAGTTCCTCGCAGTGGCCATACGGGCGATTCGCTTCAGGGCGCCGACGGCGTCCGCGCCGAACGGTGCGTGGTCGAGCGCGTGCAGGGCCTGCCGCTGCCGGTCGTCGATCATCCGCTCGACGGTCTCCCGGGCACCGGTGGTCTCGAACAGCCCGCGGACGACGGCCGCGCCCTCCTCGTCGAGCAGCGGATCACCGAGCAGCCGGCGCAGCAGTGCCGTCTGGCCGGCGTCGGCCCCGCGCAGCGCGAGCGCGGTGAGCGTGGTGTTCTTCCCGGCCCGCAGGTCGTCGAGCCGGGACTTGCCGGTCACCGCCGGATCGCCGTACACCCCGAGCAGATCGTCACGGAGCTGGAAGGCCTCGCCGAGCGGCAGCGCGTACGCCGTGCAGGCCGCCATGGCCTCGGGGCCGGCGCCCGCGACGGCCGCGCCGACGTGCAGCGGGCGCTCGATGGTGTACTTCGCCGTCTTGTACCGGTAGACGTTCAGCGTGGCGTCGACGTCGTCGGTCAGACCGCCGGTGGCGTGCAGGTCCAGGTACTGGCCCAGCATCAGCTCGGTGCGCATCTGCGAGACGAGTGGCAGGACGGTGTCGCGCTGGACCGGCGCGAGCCCGGCGGAGTGCAGGAGTTCGTCGGACCAGGTGAGCGCGAGGTCACCGAGCAGGACCGCCGCGCTCATCCCGAACCACTCGACCTCGTCCGGTCCCCGGCAGGCGGCGTGGTGCGCGGCCAGTGTGCGGTGCAGGGTGGGGCGGCCGCGGCGGGTGTCGCTGAGATCCATGACGTCGTCGTGGATCAGCGCGAAGGCGTGGAACATCTCCAGACAGGCGGCGATACGGAACACCGACCCGGCGTCGTCGCCGCTGCCGCCGGCGGCCCGCCAGCCGGTCACGCAGAGCAGCGGGCGGATGCGTTTGCCGCCCGACAGGAAGTCGCGGACCAGCCCGGAGAGATACGGGAGCTGCGGCGCGGCCGCGGCCTCCTCCTTCTCCGTGAGAAAGTCGTCGAGTGCCGCGTCCACCGACCGGCGAATCGCCTCCGGTTCCAGGACGTCCAGACTGGCTAAGGGCGTGGACATAGGACTGAATTCCCCTTCTTCGGCATGATGTCGCTTTTCGGGAAGGGCCTTCTCAGGAATTTCCGCAGAATCGCGGAGGACGCTTCCGGTATCCACCGGGAGCTAAGAATGGGCATGACCGTGCACGGCTCGGCGCGGTGTCGCCAAGACCGGCTCAATATTGTGAAATGGGACGGGCGGGGCATCTCGGGAGAAGAGTTCCTGGGAACTCTCTGCCGGAGGGCGCGCTAAAGGCGCCGGCCGCCGACTATCGTCAGGTCATACCTCTTCGCAGCACAACGCGGTAAGCGCAGTTGTGTGCCCGCAAGAGTCTTCCAGCTGCCACTCGACTTTCCCCCGTCCGAGTCCGGCCAATCCTCTGTGGTGCGGCGCCAGTCTAGGCACATGATCCAGAGAATCGGAAGAGATCCCTCGACCGGCGGGCGTCCGACAGCGGTCCCGCACCCCGTCTCTTACCGGCCGCTTACCGGCGGGCGGGGTGCCATAAACATGGTTGCACCCCGCTGCCCGCTGAGGTACGTTCGGCTGAGTTGATCAACTTTTCCGGGCTGCGGCCATCCGTCCGGAACAGGTGGAGATCAGGTTATGCGCACACCATTCGGACCTTTGTGTGCGCTTATCGAGTCGGCGCTGAGTGCGGCCGACTTTCTGCTCGTGCGACTCCGGTTCTCTGCGCGGTGAGAGTCGGAGGGAGTGAGTTCAAGGCGTCGGGGGAAGGTGCCTCAATTGTTCAGTGGATCGGCCGCGTCGCGGGAGCATGCCGTCGACGGCTCGATAGCGGTGATCGGCATCGCCTGCCGGTTACCCGGAGCACGCACTCCAGGAGAATTCTGGCGTCTGCTGAGCGAGGGTGGTAATTCCGTCACATCGGTACCGCCCGGCCGCTGGGAACGCACCTCCGACACCGGCCGGGACACCGCACTCGACCACGGCTTTGACCACGGCGCCTTTCTCGACGGAACGGACCTGTTCGACGCCGGATTCTTCGGTGTCTCCCCCCGCGAGGCCGCGGCCATGGACCCCCAGCAGCGGCTGGTCCTCGAAATCGGCTGGGAGGTCCTCGAGGACGCGGGGCTGACCCCCGGCGACCTGACCGGACAGCGCACCGGGGTCTTCGTCGGCGCCATCGGCGACGACTACGCCACCCTGCTGCGACGGCACGGCACCCAGGCCGTGACCCACCACACGCTCACCGGCCTCCACCGCGGCATGATCGCCAACCGGCTCTCCTACCTGCTGGGCGCCCAGGGACCCAGCATGGTGATCGACTCCGGCCAGTCCTCCTCGCTCGTCGCCGTGCACGCGGCCTGCCAGAGCCTGCGCACCGGCGAGTGCGACACCGCCGTCGCCGGCGGCGTCCACCTCAACCTCGCCTTCGACGGCACCCTGAGCGCGGCCCGCTTCGGCGGACTCTCCCCGGACGGCCGCTGTTTCACCTTCGACGCCCGCGCCAACGGGTTCGTCCGCGGCGAGGGCGGCGGACTCGTCCTCCTCAAGCCCCTCGCCCGCGCGCTCGCCGACGGCGACCGGATCCACGGCGTCCTGCGCGGCAGCGCCGTCAACAACGACGGCGGCGGCGACACCCTGACCACCCCGACCCGGGGCGCCCAGACGGACGTGCTGCGCCGCGCCTGCGCCGCGGCCGGCGTCGCCCCCGCCGAGGTGCAGTACGTCGAACTCCACGGCACCGGCACGGCGGTCGGCGATCCCGTCGAGGCGGCCGCACTCGCCGAGGCCGTCGGCTCGGCGCACACCGGGGACCTCCCGCTGCACGTGGGGTCCGTGAAGACGAACGTCGGACACCTGGAGGGCGCGGCCGGCATCACCGGACTCATCAAGGTCCTGCTCGCCCTGCGGGCCCGCCGGCTGCCGCCCAGCCTCAACTTCCGCACCCCCCACCCCGCGATCCCGCTGGACGACTGGCACCTACGGGTGCAGACCGAGCTCTCGGACTGGCCGAGCCCCGCCGCGCCGCTGATCGCCGGGGTCTCGGCGTTCGGCGTCGGCGGGACCAACGCCCATGTGATCGTCGCCGAGGCACCCACGCCCGAGCACACCGAAGGCCCCGGGCCCCTGGCTCCCGCCGAGGCCTCGCCCCGGGTTCCCGCGGCGCTGCCCTGGGTCGTCTCCGCCCGCTCCCCGGACGGACTGCGCGGACAGGCCGCCCGGCTGCGCGACCTCGCCGCCGACGACGCCGCCTCCCTCACCGACGTCGGCTGGTCCCTCGCCACGCACCGGGCCGCCCTGGAGCACCGCGCGGTCGTGGTCGCCGGGGACCGCGAGGGCTTCCTGACCGGACTGACGGCGATCGCCGCCGGTGAACCCGCCGGGCACGTCGTCGAGGGCACGGTCCCCGGCGCGGCCGGCACCGGCACCGGCGTGGTGTTCGTGTTCCCCGGTCAAGGGGCGCAGTGGGTCGGGATGGCCGCCGAACTCCTGGACACCTCAGAGGTGTTCGCCGCCTCCGTCGAGGAGTGCGCCCGGGCGCTGGCCCCGCACACCGACTGGGATCTCCTCGCCGTACTCCGCGACACCACGGACGGCGCCGCGCTGACCCGCGTCGACGTCCTCCAGCCCGCCCTGTGGGCCGTGATGGTCTCGCTGGCCCGGGTGTGGCGCTCCCTCGGCGTGACGCCCGCCGCGGTCATCGGGCACTCGCAGGGCGAGATCGCCGCCGCCTGCGCGTCCGGTGCGCTGTCGCTCGACGACGGCGCCCGCCTGGTGGCCCTGCGCAGCCGGATCACCGGGCACCTGACGGACCGGGGCGGCATGGCCGTGCTGGACGCCTCCGCGGAGCGGGCGGCCGTTCTGCTCGGGGACCGGGACGACGTATGGGTCGCCGCGGTCAACAGCCCCGCCGCCACCGTCGTCGCGGGCAGCCCGGCAGGACTCGCCGAGGTCGTCGCCCGCGCGCGGGCGGCCGGCCACCGCACCCGGACCGTCGAGAGCGCCTACGCCTCGCACACCCCGCACGTCGAGCAGATCCGCGACGACTTCCTCCGCCAGGTGGCGTCCATCGCCCCGCGCGCCGCCGACGTGCCGATGTACTCGACCGTGACCGCGGGACCCGTCGCGGGCGAGTCACTGGACGCGGGCTACTGGTACCGCAACCTCCGGGAGCAGGTCCGCTTCCACGACACCGTCGAGGCCCTCGTCGAGGCGGGCCACACCCTCTTCCTGGAGGTCAGCCCGCACCCGGTGCTGACCAACGCGGTGCAGGAGACCGGCCACGCCGCCGGCACCACGGTGACCACCACCGGAACCCTGCGCCGGGACCAGGGCGGCGACCGGCAACTCCAGCTCTCCCTGGGTCACTTGTGGACCCACGGCGCCACTGTCGACTGGGCCGCGGTGTTCGCCGGCACGGGCGCGCGCCGGACCGACCTGCCGACCTACGCGTTCCAGCGCCGCCGACACTGGTTCACGACGTCCGCCGCCACGGAGCACGGCGCCGGCGCACCCGCCGCCTCGGCCCCGCCGGCCGCCTCGCCGGCCCCGGCAGAGGTCTCACCGGTCGGGGCGGACGCCCCGTCCGCCGCGCGGGACGTCGACGTCTCCCGTCAGATCCGCGCCCACGCCGCCGCCGTACTCGGCCACGCGACCGCCGACGACATCGACCCGTGGCGCACGTTCAAGGACCTCGGGTTCGACTCGATCATGCTCGGCGACCTGGGCAACCGGCTCACCACCGCACTCGGCACCCGGCTGACCACCTCCACGCTCTTCGACCATCCCACACCCGCCAGGCTCGCCGGCCATCTGACCGCCGGCCCTGACGACACCACGGCCCCGGCCGCCCGCCGGGCCCCGGACGCGGACGACGAAGCCGTCGCCATCATCGCGATGAGCTGCCGGCTGCCCGGCGGCGTCGAGTCCCCGGAGGACCTGTGGCGCCTGGTCGCCGACGGGCAGGACGCGATCAGCGCGTTCCCCGAGGACCGCGGCTGGGACCTGGCACGCCTGCGGGCCACGCAGGGCCCCGGCCGTACGGTCGCCGGGGGCGGTGGATTCCTCGACCGCGCGGCCGAGTTCGACGCCCGCTTCTTCGGCCTCTCCCCGCGCGAGGCCCTGGCGATGGACCCCCAGCAACGGCTGTTGCTGGAGACCTCCTGGGAACTGCTGGAACGCGCCGGCATCGAACCGGCCGCCCTGCGCTCCACCCCGACCGGCGTCTTCATCGGCACCATGGACCAGGAGTACGGACCCCGCCTGCACGAGGCGCCCGAAGCTCTCGACGGATACCTGCTCACCGGCAAGACCACGAGCGTCGCCTCCGGCCGTATCGCCTACACGCTGGGGCTGACCGGCCCCGCCATCACCCTGGACACGGCGTGCTCGTCCTCCCTCGTCGCCCTGCATCTCGCGGTGCAGTCGCTGCGAAGCGGGGAGTCCACGCTCGCGCTGGCCGGCGGAGTGACCGTCCTCAGCACACCAGGGATCTTCACCGAGTTCAGCCGCCAGGGCGGACTCTCCCACGACGGCCGTTGCAAGGCGTTCGCCGCGGCCGCCGACGGCACGGGCATGGCCGAGGGTGTGGGCATGCTGCTGGTGGAGCGGCTGTCCGACGCCCTGCGCAACGGTCATCAGGTGCTGGCGGTCGTCCGGGGTTCGGCCGTCAACCAGGACGGCGCGTCCAACGGCCTCACCGCACCCAGTGGCGTCTCCCAGCGGCAGGTGATCCGGCAGGCGCTGGCGGGTGCTGGGCTGACGGCGTCCGAGGTGGACGTGGTGGAGGCGCACGGTACGGGGACCTCGCTGGGTGATCCGATCGAGGCGCAGGCGTTGCTGGCCACGTACGGGCAGGACCGTCCGGACGGGCGGCCCGTGCTGCTGGGGTCGGTGAAGTCCAACATCGGTCACACCCAGGCGGCCGCCGGTGTGGCCGGGGTGATCAAGACCGTGATGGCCATGCGGCACGGCGTGGTGCCCGCCACCCTCCATGTCGACGAGCCGTCGCCACGCGTGAACTGGACCGCGGGCGCGGTGGAGTTGGTGACCGAGTCGACGGCCTGGCCGGAGGCGGGCCGGGCGCGGCGGGCGGCGGTGTCGTCCTTCGGGATCAGCGGGACCAACGCCCACGTGATCGTCGAGGAGGCCCCGCCGGCCGGTGTTCCCGCCGAGGCCGGTCCCCTGGGCGACCCCGTGGTGCGGGCCGACGGGGTCGTGCCGTGGGTGGTGTCGGCCCGCTCGGCTGCGGGGCTGCGGGCCCAGGCCGCACGACTGCGTGCCCTGGCCGAGGGGGAGACCCCGTCGGCCGCGATCGGCTGGTCGCTGGCCACACGACGGGCCGCGCTGGAGCACAGGGCGGTGTTGGTGGCCGGGGACCGGGACGAGTTCCTGGCCGGGCTGGAGGCGATCGCCTCGGGCGAGCCCGCCGGCTCTGTGGTGAGCGGAACGGTCGCGGGCGAGTCCGACACGGGTGTGGTGTTCGTGTTCCCCGGGCAGGGGGCGCAGTGGGTGGGGATGGCGGCCGAACTCCTGGACACCTCAACCGTGTTCGCCGAGTCGGTGGAGGCGTGTGCGCGGGCGTTGGCCCCGTTC
>NZ_BMSA01000034.1 GCF_014648915.1 Streptomyces phaeofaciens
ACGGACTTCACGTCGGTCCAGGTCTCGGCGTCGTCGGACACCTGGATCACGTACGTCTTCGGGTAGGCCGACTCCCACAGCACGGCCACGCGGTCGAACTTCCGCACGGAGCCGAGGTCGACCTGGATCCACTGGTCGTCCTCGTAGGCGGAGGACCAGCGGGTGGCCGGGTCGCCGTCGGTGGCGTGGGAGGCCGGGTGGTCGGACTCCTCGGTGGAGGCGTTCGCCGTCCGGCGCAGGGCGAGGTCGGTGCCCGGGGCGGCGCTGTCGATGACGCCGAGGGACCACAGGGAGTTGCCCCAGCTGGTGTTGCGCACCCCGCAGGCGAGGCGCACATAGCGGGCGCTGCGTGCGGCGAAGTCCTCCACCTGGAGGCTGGCGTTGCCGCTGTTGAAGGGCAGGGGGACCGCGCTGTGGTCCACGGACGCCACGTCGTTCCAGGTGGTGCCGTCGGCGGAGACCTGGACGACGTACGTCTTCGCGTACGCCTGTTCCCAGACCAGGTCGACCCGGTCGAAGGACTGCACGGACCCCAGGTCGACCTGGATCCACTGGTCGTCCTCGTAGGCCGAGGACCAGCGGGTGGCCGGGTCGCCGTCGGTCACGTTGGCCGGGCCGTGGTCGTCGCCGTCCTTGCTCGACGCGTCGGTCGCCGCGTGCAGGGCGAGGTCGGTGCCCGGCCGGGCCGTGTCCAGCACGGACAGGGACCACAGCGAGCTGCCCCAGCCGGTGGCGCGGGTCAGGCACGTGATCCGTACGTGTCGGGCCTGCTGCCGGTCGAGGTCCACGGACTCGGTGTACGCGTCGCCCGTGGCCTCGAAGGGCAGCGGCACCTCGTACTCGTAGCCGAACTGGCGTATGCCGAACCGGGAGTTGCGGCGGTCGCTCTCGGTGCCGCCGACCGACGCGACCAGGGTGAGGTCGTGCAGGACGGGGTCGCCGAGCCCGTTGGGCCACCACAGCTGCGGGTCGCGCAGCCGGAGCCGGCCGAAGGCGCCGGGGGTGAACGTGACGTCCGTGCTCCCGCCGGCCGGCACGGTGACGACCTTGCTGACCCGTACGTCGCCGAAGGCCGCGGAGACCGTCGTCCGGTGGTCGGCGGAGTCGGCGTTGCGGACGGGCACGACGACGGTCAGCTCGGCGACCGACACATCGGGCAGGTCGGGGAGCACGGTGTCGACGCGCGGGTCGCCGATCACGACATGGCCGGTGGATCTGAGCCGGACGTGGTTCCAGATGCCGGCGGACCGGTCGCGTACCGCTGGCATCCAGTCCCAGCCCGAGGCCGCCAGGTAGGTGGGCGAGTTGAGGTTCATCTGGCCGGCGCCCGCGTCCACCCAGGCCTCCCCGGCGGGTCCCTTGTCGCCCGGGCTGCCGGGCACCGGGATCGGCGTGATCCGTACCGCGAGCGCGTTCGCTCCTCGTGTGGAGAGCAGTTCGGTCACGTCGTGGGCCGAGCGGGCGAAGGGGAAGGTGAGATCGCCGACCCGACGGCCGTTGAGCCAGATGTCGGCCGTGTGGTTGATCCCGTCGAACTCCAGCCAGATCCGTCGGCCGGCACCGGTGCGCAGCCCGCGCGGGACCTCGAAGTCCCGCTTGTACCACCAGGAGTGCCGCGACAGGGCCTCGGGGACATGGAGGTTGTTGAGCCCGGCGACGGGGTCGGGGAGCTTGCCCTGGTCCACGAGCGAGGTGAGCACCGTGCCGGGAACCGTGGCGGGCAGCCAGCCGCTGGTGTCGACGGACGTCCTGGAGAGGCCGGCGCCGTCGGCGCCCGCCCAGTCGTCCAGGGTGAGCCGCCAGCCGGACTCCAGCGGGACCGTGCCGTCGTCGGCGACCGTCAGCCGCGGTGCCGGCTCGCGATGGGTGCCCCAGTCGGTCCAGCCGGTGGCCGAGGGCCGGTGGCCCCCGGCGGTGCCGTACACCTCGAAGGCGTTCAGCCCCAGCGGCAGCGGGCTGGAGCGTCTGCGGGAGGTCATGCGCACCCAGCGGGCCGGCACCGGGCGGGTGGGCTCGATCTCCACCACACCGCCGGTACCCGCGGTCGTCCGGTGCACGGTCGTCCAGGACTTCCCGTCCAAGGACGCCTCCACCACGAAGTCCACCGAGTAACTCGACCGGATCTCCTTGCCGGTGGTGCCGCTGTGCACATTGCCGCTGGTGGGAGGGGTGTACACCGGATCGCTCGCGTCCCCCTCGAAGGTGAGGCGGATCGCGGTGACGGTGCAGGCGGCCTCAAGGTCGACGGCGATCCACTGCGGGTCGCCCGCCTCCGCCCGCCATCCGCTGCCCCGCACGCCCGGCGAGGCGAGCCGGTCGACCACGAACGAGCCCGGAGTGGGGGCGTAGTCGGTCGACGAGACCGAGACCGGGCGGTGGAGCGCGAGTTCACGGGGTGCGGAGGACGCCGCCGGGGTGTCGGCGCCGGCGGCGGAGGCGGTGGACACGGGAAGCAGGGAACCGAGCCCGAATCCGGCGAGCAGAGTGGAGCCGGTGGTGACGACGGAACGGCGCGACGGGCGCGGTGAACTCGACTGATCTGTCATGCGTGGTGATGTCCCATCAGAACACAGCGTCGCGGGCCGGTGAGTGCGGGTGCGCGTGACGCCAACGGAATGACAACGTTGCCAAAGGCTCGGACGCGGGGGAAGCTGTGTCAACCCCCGAGGCGGGAGAACGGCGGCCGCGCGGCCGCCGCCTTCGGCGACTTCGGGGAACGGGGACAGCCAGGTCGGCCCTGGGGATGACGGCCGACCACGGCCCCCTCCCGGACGGCGCCCCCATCGCGCACCTCCCGGACCTGCCGGAGGACGAGGGGTGGCGACGGGCGACCAGGACCGTCGGCCGGCAGGGGCGCGGCGCCCGACAGCGCCGCACCGGGGACCCGCCGCGACCGATCGCCGTCACCCTCGCCACGCCACGTCCTCGCGACACGGCACCCCCGGGCCGTGCGCGGACCTGGCTTCGTTCGACCAACCGGCCCAGGCATACTCGGGCTCTGCGCGCGCACCGGCGTTCGCACGAAGCAGGAGGTGGGCGATGGTGCCGACATCGGGGACGGAGCCCCGGAAGATCACGATCAACGACGTCGCCAGGTCTGCCGGAGTGTCCCGTCAGACCGTGTCACGGGCGCTCAACGACAAGGGCGAGATCGACAGTGACACGAAACAGCGTGTGCTCGACGCCGCTCGGGCGCTCGGCTACCGGCCGAGCCGCTTCGCCCGCGGTCTGGTCCGCCAGGACACCATGACCATCGGGCTGGTCATCCCCGACCTGCTCAACCCGTTCTTCACCGAGGTCGCCGCCGCCGCGCTGGAGGCGGCCCGGACCCGCGGCTGGCACGTGGTGGTGTACGACACCGCGGACCGGGCGGAGGAGGAGCGCGGCACGCTCCAGGTGATCAGTTCGCAGGTGGACGCGGTCATCGGCTACTTCAGCTGCTCCGAGAGCGAGCTGGAGGCGTCCACCCGCGGCATGCCGGTGGTCCTGATCGGCCGGGAGGGCGGCAGTACGCGGTTCAGCTCGATCCGGATCGACGGCGAGGAGGGGGTCCACGCCGCGGTCGCGCACCTGGTCGCGCAGGGGCACACCCGCATCGGCATGCTCGACCACCACACCCGCGCCGAGCCGAGCATCCGGTACGAGTGGTTCACGGCGGCCGCGGTGGCGCACGGGATCGACGCCGGTCTGGTGGTCGGTGCGGATCAGACGGCCGACGGCGGAGGAACCGCGCTCAGGACCCTGCTCGCCGCTCATCCCGAGGTCACCGCGGTCTTCACCTTCAACGACATCATCGCGATCGGCGTGCTCCGCGAGGCGCGCCGGCTCGGCCGGAGCGTCCCGCGGGATCTGGCGGTGATCGGCTTCGACGGCCTCCAGCTCGGTGCGCTCGTCGAACCCCCGCTGTCCAGCGTCGCCCTCGACACCCGGCAGCTCGGCGCGCTCGCCGTCGAGCAGGTCGCCCGGCTCCTGTCGGGGCTGGAGACACTCGGCGCCGAGGACCTCGTCGTCCGCGCCGAGCTGCGGCTGAGCGGGTCCGCCTGAGGTGACGCACGGGCATCCGATTCGCATGTCTTGACATGGGACCGCGCCGGAGCGCAAACTTCCGAACATTCCGCCCCGCACTTCGAGATCAACCCGTAAGAACCCTTTTGAGCAGTACCGTGAGCGCTCCCGTGAACGTTCACGGGAGCGCTCACGGAAGCCGCGCGAAGGGTCCCTCTCCCCCGGAGGGCCGCCAGCCCGAGGGAACAGCATCGAGCCGCCTAGCACCGTCGCTAGTCGTTGTCTGGAACGGAAACCATGAGCAGCACAGTCACGCGTATGCGCCTCGCCGCCGTCGCCACGGCCGCCAGTGTCGCCGTCCTCGCCGGATGCTCGTCGCCCGCACCGGCGGACGGGACATCCGCAGCGTCCTGCGAGCCCGCGAAGGGCAAGGTCACGCTCCAGTACTGGAACACCGTTCCGGGCATGGACAAGGTCGTCGACCTGTGGAACAAGAAGAACCCGGACATCCAGGTCGAGACGAAGAACATCTCCAACGACCAGTACGGCACCCTCGGCAACGCCCTCAAGGCGGGCAAGGCGCCGGACCTCGCCCAGGTCGGCTACGACGAACTGCCCAACCTGCGCACCCAGAACGCCTTCGTCGACGCCTCCGCCTGCTCGGCCGCCACCGCGGCCAAGTCCAAGTTCGTGCCGTGGACCTGGTCGCAGACCAGCTTCGGCGGCACCGGCGTGTTCGCCCTCCCGCAGGACACGGGCCCGATGGCGCTCTACGTGCGCAGCGACCTCTTCGAGAAGCACGGCATAGCGATCCCCACGACCTGGGACGCGTACGCGGCGGCCGCCCAGCAGCTGCACAAGGCGGACCCGGACCTCTCCATCACGTTCTTCGACCCGAACAACGCCGAGTGGTTCAACGGGCTCCTCTGGCAGAACAGCTCCGAGATGTACAGCTACTCCGGCGACCAGTGGCACGTCACCGTCGAATCCGACCAGAGCAAGCAGGTCGCCGGGTACTGGCAGAAGCTGATCTCCGACAAGCTCGTGCGCACCGACCTCGCCAACGGTTCGACGCAGATGTACGCCGCGTACCAGAAGGACCAGGTCGCCAGCTACGTCGGCGCCGCCTGGGGCTACAGCATGTTCCGCGACAACCTGCCCAAGCAGGCCGGCAAGTGGTCGATCGTCCCGATGCCGACGTGGGGCTCGAACGGTGCTTCCGGTGACTGGGGCGGCTCGACCGTCGCGTTCATGAAGGGCGGCAAGCACCTCCACGAGTCGGTGAAGTTCAACACCTGGCTGAACAGCGACCCCGAGGCCCTCGCGATGGAGAACGAACTCGGCGGTCTCTACCCGGCCGCCGACGCCGGCCTCCGGCTTCCCGCGCTCTCCAAGGGCGTGCCGTACTACAACAACGAGAAGATCTTCGACGTCTTCGCCGACTCGTCCAAGAAGATCGACACCAGTTTCACCTGGGGTCCCACCCAGAAGACGGTGAACCTCGCCCTCCAGGACGCGATGGCCAAGGCGGCCGCGGGCGACGGCACGCTCGACGACGCGCTGGCAGCCGCTCAGGCGGCCGCGCTGAAGTCGATGAAGGACCAGGCGATCCCGGCCGCGGCGGGCAAGTGACCGCGGGATGACCGACACCGCAACCCGCGCGGCCCGCGTGGTGGCTTCGACCGGGGCCCGCCGTCGTCCAGGCGGCGGCCCCCGGGCGGGCACCATCACCGCGTTCGTGACCCCCTTCTTCCTGCCGTTCGTGCTGTTCTACCTGGTACCGGTCGGCTACGCACTCTGGCAGAGCTTCCTCGCGGTACGCCGCACCGGCGGACAGTACGGCACCTCCTACACGACCTTCGGCGGCTTCGAGCAGTACGAGAAGGTGTTCCAGAACACCGAGTTCTGGTCCAGCATCGGGCGCATCGCACTGTTCGGCATCGTGCAGGTGCCGGTCATGCTGTTCGTCGCCCTGATCATGGCGCTGCTGCTGGACACCCCCCTGCTGAAGCTCAAGTCGGTCTTCCGCATCACCGCGTTCATGCCGTACGCCGTACCCGGAGTCATCGCCGCGATCATGTGGTCGTACCTCTACTCCCCACAGCTCAGCCCCCTCGTCGAGCTGCTGAACGCCATCGGCCTGCGACCCGACTTCCTCGGCCCCGGCGCCGTGCTGTGGTCGGCGGCGAACGTCTCCACCTGGCTGTGGACCGGCTACAACATGCTCATCATGTTCTCGGCCCTGCAATCGATCCCGCAGGAGCTGTACGAGGCCGCCAAGCTCGACGGCGCGAGCAACTGGACGATCGCCTGGCGGATCAAGGTCCCGATCATCGCCCCGTCGATCGTCCTCACCACGGTGTTCTCGATCATCGGCACCCTCCAGCTGTACGCCGAGCCCGCCGTGCTGCGGCAGATCTCGTCGAACATCTCGAGCACCTTCACCCCGAACATGCTCGCCTACGCGGTGGCCTCCGGGAACAACTACCAGCAGGCCGCGGCCATCTCCGTGGTCATCGCCGTCATCACCTTCGTCCTGAGCTTCGGGTTCATGCGACTGACCTCGAAGAAGGCAGGACTGTGAGCACCCCCTCCGTGAACCGGGAAAGCGGCCTCAGCCGCACGGCCGCCATGGCCGTGATGCTCCTCCTGGCGGTCTACTTCCTGCTGCCGATCTACTTCCTGATCGTCGCGGCCACCAAGCCGCAGGGAGACCTCGCCTCCACCAACGGGCTGACGTTCTCGCACTTCGACCTGTTCGACAACCTGCGCGTCCTGTTCACCCGCAGCGACGGCATCTTCGGCCGGTGGGCCGTGAACACCGTGCTCTACGCCGTGCTGGGCGCCGCCGTCGGAACCATGATCTCCGCGCTGTGCGGCTACGCGCTCGCCAAGTTCCGCTTCCGCGGCCGCGAGTTCCTGTTCTCCGTCATCCTCGGCGGCGTCCTCGTCCCCACCACCGCGCTCGCGCTGCCGTTGTTCCTGCTGTTCTCGGCGACCGGGATCGTCAACACGTACTTCGCGGTGTTCCTGCCCAGCATCGTCAGCCCGTTCGGCGTCTACCTCGCACGGATCTTCGCCAACGCCGCCGTCCCGCAGGAACTCATCGAGTCGGCGCGCCTGGACGGCGCCGGCGAGTTCCGCACCTTCTTCTCGGTGGCGTTCAAGCTGATGACGCCGGCGCTGGTGACCATCTTCCTGTTCCAATTCGTCGCCATCTGGAACAACTTCTTCCTGCCGATGGTGATGCTCCAGAAGGAGTCCCTCTTCCCGATCACCCTCGGCCTGTACCAGTGGAACGGCCAGACCGCCCGCGCCCCGCTCCTCCAGGAGTCCGTGATCACCGGCTCACTGGTGTCGATCGTGCCCGTGATCGTCGTGTTCGTCCTCCTCCAGCGGTTCTGGCGCACCGGGCTCGCCGCCGGCTCCCTCAAGTGACCACCCCTGTACAGAAGGTGCCTTACGCCATGCCCAACTCCGCCGTCTTCGTGCCCCATTTCCACTGGGACCGGGAGTGGTACGAGCCGTTCCAGGTGTTCCGGCACCGGCTCGTCGCCGCCCTCGACACCGTGCTGGAGACGGCCGAGGCGAACCCGGACTTCCGGTTCACCGTCGACGGGCAGATGGCCGCGGTCGAGGACTACCTGGAGATGCGCCCGGAGAACCGCGACCGTGTCGCGGCCCTGGTCGCCGACGGACGCCTCGCCGTCGGCCCGTGGCTCATCCTGCTCGACGAGTTCCTCTGTTCCGGCGAGACCATCGTGCGCAACCTCCAGATGGGCTGGGCGGCCGCGGCCGAACTCGGCGGCGCGATGCCCGTCGGCTATCTGCCGGACATGTTCGGCCACGTCGCACAGATGCCGCAGATCCTGGCGCGCGCCGGCATCGAGCACGCGGCGCTGTGGCGCGGTGTCCCCGGCACGGTCGACGGCCATGCCTTCCGCTGGCGCGCGCCCGACGGCTCCGAGGTGCGCACCGAGTTCCTCTTCGACGGTTACGACAACGGCCTCGACGTCCTGCTGGTACCCGACCGGATCGGCCGCGCGCTCGGCGAGTACGCCGAGATGACGGCCGGCCGATGGGGCGGCGACCCGGTACTGGCGATGGCCGGCACCGACCACCACGCGCCGGACCCGCGCCTCGCCGATGGGCTGCGGCGCGCCTGCGGCGAGGGCCGCGCCATCACCATGGCCACGCTCGACGAGTATCTCCGCGAGTACGTCCGTGACGAGGTGTCCGCCGTCGTCACCGGTGAGCTGCGCAGCCATGTGCGCGGCAACATCCTCCCGGGTGTGCTCTCCGTGCGGCTCGGGCTCAAGCAGCGGATGGCCGTCGCCGAGCGCACGATCGACCACGCCGAGCGCATGAACGCCCTCTGGTCCGGCCGCGACGACGCGCCGTTCCTCACGCTCGCCTGGCACAAGATCATCGAGTCGACCGCACACGACTCCGTCGTCGGCTCCGGCACCGACGAGACCTGCGACCAGGTCGCCGCACGGCTCGCCGAGGCCGCGCAGACGGCGCGTGCCGTACGGGACGCGGCGCTCGCCGAGCCCGCCGCCCGGATGCCGAGCGACGGCCACCTCGTCGCCAATCCGCTGCCGTTCGACCGCACGGCACTGGTCGAGGTGGACGTCGCCGCCCCCGGCGGGGGAACGGCCCTGGTCGCGTCCGCCGCCGACGGTTCGACGCGTCCCGTCCAGCTGATCTCCGAGGCGCCCACCGTGCTCAGCGACGAGCGCATGGACGCCTCGCAGCTCGAACGCGTACTGCGCCGCATCCACCGCCGAGAACTCTTCGGCCGGCTGATCGACCACTACGAACTCACCCCCGGCTCACTCGTCTTCCATCTCGCCGAGGTGCCGGCCGGGGGGCCCTTCGACCTGCTGATCCTGCGCCGCGAAGTCGCCGCCGCGGCCGCCGCGCACCCCGGTGAGTGGCGGGTACTGACCCTGGAGGAACCCCGGGCCACCGCACTCGTGGCCGTGAACGTTCCCGCCTGCGGACTGACCGGCTTCCGCGTCGGGCCGGGCGACCGCACCGCGCCCGCGGTGACGTCGCGGGCGCCGGCGACGGCGACGGAGAGCACGCTCGCGAACGGGCTGGTCGAGGTCACGGTCGCCGCCGACGGCACCCTGGACCTGACCGGGCCCGACGGCACCGTGCTGTACGGCGTCGGCCGCCTCGTCGACGGCGGTGACCGCGGCGACAGCTACAACTACGCGCCCCCGGCACAGGACGTCCTCGTGTCGGAGCCGACACGGATCACCGTCGAACGGCTCGAGAGCGGCCCACTGCGCGCACGGCTGCGCGTCACGCGCGTGTACGCATGGCCCACCGGGCTCTCCGGCGACCGCGATCTGCGCGACGACCGGACCGCGCCGACACCGGTGGAGACCGTCGTGGAAGTACGTGCGGGGGAGCCGTTCGTACGGATCTCCACCTCCTTCCTGAACCGGTCCGCCGACCACCGCCTGCGCTTCCATGTGCCGCTGCCCGAGCCCGTGGCCACGTCCGCGTCCGCCGGACAGTTCGCCGTCACCGAGCGCGGACTCACGGCCGAGGGCGGCTGGGGCGAGTATCCGCTGCCGACCTTCCCCGCCGGGACGTTCGTGTCGGCAGGCGCCGCCACCGTCCTGCTGGACCACTCCTGCGAGTACGAAATCGTCGGCGACGGCTCCGAACTCGCCGTCACCCTGCTGCGCGCGATCGGCTCGATCAGCGTCAACATCCATCCCCTCCGCGACGAACCCGCGGCGAGCGAGATCCCCGTCCCGGGCGCGCAGGATCTCGGCATGCGCGTCGAGAACCGGTTCGCCGTCGTCCCCTCGGCGACCGGCTGGCAGGGGGCGAACGCGGTCGCTCTCGCCGAGGAGTTCCGCAACGACGTCCTCGTCACCCGCGGGACCGCGCCCGCCGGAGCCCCCCTGCCGCCGGACACGGCCGGCGTGCGGGTCGACGGCGAGGACGTCCTCGTCTCGGGCCTGCGCCGGGTCACCGACGACGAGCGCGGGGCCGGTACCGAGCTGCGGTTGGCCGCGATGCGCGACACCGCGTCGACCGTCCGCGTGACGGGTGCGTTCACCGAGGCCACCACCGTCGATCTGCTCGGCCGGCCGATCTCCCGCACCCAGGTCCGCGACGGACTCGAACTCGCCCTCGGCCCCTGGGAGATCCGCACCGTCGTCCTCCGGTGACCCGTACCGCCCTCGCCCGCACCGCCCGCACCCGGGTCGGCGGACCGCCGCCGGCATCCGGTCCCGTTCGCCATCAAGAAAGTGTCGTGACCTCTTGCACACCGAGTTCTCCCCCCATGTTTCGGACACCGCACCCGGGCGTGGCGCGCTCCGCCCGGCCCGCTCGTGGCTGCACTCCGACGCGCCGGCCCGCTCGCTGAACGGCCCCTGGCGATTCCGGCTGTCACCCACGGCGTCGGTGGCGGAGGACTTCGCGGCCGAGGGCTTCGACGATCACCGCTGGGACAGCATCCCCGTGCCCTCCCACTGGGTACTGGAGGGCGAGGGGGCCTACGGCCGCCCGATCTACACGAACATCCAGTTCCCGTTCCCGATCGACCCCCCGCACGTCCCGGACGAGAACCCCACCGGCGACTACCGCCGCCACGTCGACCTCCCCGCCGACTGGGCGGACGCCGAGCGCGTCGTGCTGCGGTTCGAGGGCGTCGAGTCACTCTTCAGGGTGTGGGTGAACGGCGTGGAGATCGGCAGCGCCGCCGGCAGCCGCCTCGCCCACGAGTTCGACGTGACGTCCGCCGTACGCCCGGGCGACAACGTCGTCGCGGTGCGGGTGCACCAGTGGTCGGCGGCCAGTTACGTCGAGGACCAGGACCAGTGGTGGCTGCCGGGCATCTTCCGTGACGTCACCCTGATCGCCCGGCCGGCCGGGGGCATCGAGGACGTCTGGCTGCGGACCGGGTTCGACCACGGGCGCGGCCGCCTCGACCCGGAGATCACCGCCGACCCGGCGGCGTACCCGGTCACCCTGCGCATCCCCGGACTCGGCGTCGAGCAGGTCTGGGCGACACCGGCCGACGTGGCCCCGCTCGACGTGGCCGACGTGGAACCCTGGTCGGCCGAGCGGCCTCACCTGTACGACGCCACCGTGTCGACGGCGGCGGAGACCGTCACCCTGCGCGTGGGTTTCCGCACGGTCGAGATCCGCGGGGACCAGTTCCTGGTCAACGGCCGCCGCGTCGTTTTCCACGGCGTGAACCGCCACGAGGCCCATCCGCTGCGCGGCCGCGTCTTCGACGAGGAGCACGCCCGCGAGGACCTGGCCCGCATGAAGCGGTTCAACGTCAACGCGATCCGCACCAGCCACTACCCACCGCACCCACGGCTGCTCGACCTCGCCGACGAACTCGGCTTCTGGGTCGTCCTCGAGTGCGACCTCGAGACGCACGGCTTCGGAAAGGTCGACTGGGTCGGCAATCCCAGTGACGACCCGACCTGGCGCGAGGCGTACCTCGACCGCATCGAGCGCACCGTCGAACGCGACAAGAACCATCCCAGCATCGTGATCTGGTCGCTCGGCAACGAGTCGGGAACCGGCGGCAACCTCGCCGCCATGTCGGCCTGGGTCCACGCCCGCGACGCCGAACGCCCCGTGCACTACGAAGGCGACTACACCGGCGAGTACACCGACCTCTACTCGCGCATGTACGCGTCGGTACCGGAGATCGAGCGGATCGGCGCCGACGGCTCACGCTCCGCACTGCTCCACTGCACCCCGGCGCAGAGCGCCCGGCAGCGCACCAAGCCGTTCCTGCTGTGCGAGTACGCCCACGCGATGGGCAACGGGCCGGGTGGGTTCGACCAGTACGAGGAACTCGTCCACCGGTACCCGCGGGTGCACGGCGGCTTCGTCTGGGAGTGGCGCGACCACGGCATCCTGACCACGACCCCGGACGGAACGCCGTACCACGCCTACGGCGGCGACTTCGGAGAGGTCGTGCACGACGGCAACTTCGTCATGGACGGCATGCTGCTGAGCGACGACGTCCCGACCCCCAGCCTCCACGAGTTCAAGGCCGTCGTCCAGCCGCTCCGCTTCACCTTCGACGGCGACAAGCTGGCGATCGCGAACCTCCGGCACAGCTCCGACACGTCCGACCTGCGCTTTCGCTGGCGCGTGGAGCACGACGGGACGCCGGTCGACTCCGGGGACCTGGAGGTTCCCGTCGTGGCGGCGGGCGACTCGGGACGGGTGCCGCTGCCGAGGATCCCGGTGTCGCCGGACGCCGAGACCTGGCTCACGATCGACGCGGTGCTGGCGGCCGGGACCGCCTGGGCAGGTGCGGGACATGTGGTCGCGACCGCCCAGCTGGACCGCTCGCTCCCCTGTCCCGTGCCGGGTGTCCGGGCCAGGACCGGCTGGCGGCCCGGCGACGGAACACTGACTCTCGGCATCGCCGAGTTCGTCGACGGTTCCCTCGTCCGCCTCGGCGGCCGTGACGTGACGGGCCCGCGGCTGGAACTGTTCCGCGCGCCGACCGACAACGACGAAGGCGCGTCGGACGAGGTCGGGGAGAGCGACGCGAGCGTCGCCGGAGTGGCCAACGCCGAACTGTGGCGGCGCGACGGACTCGACCGGCTCACCACGCGCCGCGTGACCGTGGAGCGCACCGAGGCGGCCCTGCGCACCGTCGACAGGGTCTCCGCCGCGAACTCCGGGCAGTGGGTGACGGTCGAGTCCCTCTGGTCGCTGGAGGGCGACGAGCTGGAACTGCGCGTGGAGATCGAGCCCTCCAGCGGCTGGCGGACCGTGTGGCCGAGGATCGGCGTCCGCTTCGAACTGCCCGACGGGGACGCCCCCGTCGACGGCGCTCAGTGGTTCGGCCTCGGCCCGCACGAGTCCTACCCCGACAGCCTGCGCGCGGCCCGCACGGGCCGCTTCTCCGCCACGGTCCGCGACCTGTCGGTCGACTACGCGCGCCCCCAGGAGACCGGGCACCGTTCCGGTCTGCGTCGGCTGGCCCTGACGAGCGCCGACACCGAGGTGCTGCGCGTCGAGGCGCTCCCCGACCGGCACGGACGCCGCCCCGGCTTCACCCTCGGCCGGCACACCCCCCAGCAGATCGCCCGAGCCGCACACCCCTTCGAGCTACCGGATTCGACGACCGGTCACCTGATCATCGACGCCGCCCAGCACGGGCTCGGCTCGCGGGCGTGCGGTCCGGACGTGTGGCCCGAGTTCGCGCTCCGCCCCGAATCCCGCACGATCAGGCTGCGCATCACGGCGGGCGGCCCGGGCGACCCCACGGATTCCGGCCGCACGGGCATCGGCTGATCCACCACGGTCGGGGCACGCCCTCCGCCGGCGTGCCCCGACCCCGGACGGACCTTCGACGTCCCGCCGCCGGTGCGGTGGTCCCGCGCCGGGCGGCCCGTCGCTCGATGTCCCTCCCGGTCGCCGTGTGCGCGTCGGCACGTCCTAAGGTCATCCGGTGACGACGAGCCGCGCGCCCCGTTCCCCCGTTTTCGACGGCACCCCCGCGAGGACCGTGCCCCGCGACTGGCCTGGCCGGCTGCGCCTGTTCGGGTACACCGCAAGCCGAGGGGCCGAAAGCCCCGGGCCCGGAGTCCGCGAGCGCCTGGTCCCGCCCTTCCCCGAGCCGTCGACCCGCCTCCTGGAGCGCATGGGCCTCGGCCCCGCACCGGCGTACCGCGTCGCCGGGGCGATGGGCTGGCTGGGGCCGCTGCTCGTCGCCGTCCTGGCCGGAGCGCTCCGCTTCTGGCGCCTCGGCCGGCCCCGGGACCTCGTCTTCGACGAGACCTACTACGCCAAGGACGCCTGGTCCTTGCTGCGGCTCGGCTACGAGGGCACCTGGCCGGACCGCAAGATCGCCGACCCGCAGGTCCTGGCGGACCCTCAGGTCGTCCCGCTCTCCGACGCCGGAGCCTTCGTCGCACACCCGCCGACGGGCAAGTGGGTCATCGCCCTCGGCGAGTGGATGTTCGGCCTCACCCCCTTCGGCTGGCGCTTCATGACGGCGGTCCTGGGCACGCTGTCCGTCCTGATGCTGTGCCGCGCGGGACGCCGCCTGTTCCGGTCGACGGCGCTGGGCTGCCTGGCCGGCGCGCTGCTGGCGGTGGACGGCCTGCACCTCGTGATGAGCCGCTCCGCCCTCCTGGACCTCGTCGTCATGTTCTTCGTCCTGGCGGCGTTCGGATGCCTGCTCATCGACCGGGACCGTGCGCGCGCACGCCTCGCCGCCGCCCTGCCGACGGACGAGGACGGTCACACGCGCCCGGACGGGCACACCGGCGACCGCGCCGGGACGGGGTTGCGTCCATGGCGGCTCGCGGCAGGCTTCTTCCTGGGACTGGCGGCCGCGACCAAATGGAACGGCCTGTACTTCCTGGCCGCCTTCATGCTCCTCACCCTGCTCTGGGACGTCGGCGCCCGCCGTGTCGCGGGCGCGCACCGCCCTTACCTGGCGGTGCTGCGCAAGGACCTCGGCCGGTCGGCGCTGTCCGTCGCCCCGGTCGCCGCGGTGACCTATCTGGCGACCTGGACCGGCTGGTTCCTGTCC
Source organism: Streptomyces phaeofaciens (assembly GCF_014648915.1). GTDB lineage: Bacteria > Actinomycetota > Actinomycetes > Streptomycetales > Streptomycetaceae > Streptomyces > Streptomyces phaeofaciens. The sequence goes on from NZ_BMSA01000034.1 coordinate 14,561, forward strand.
GACGACGGCTACGGCCGCCACTGGGCGGACGGCCGCGGCGGCACCTGGTCGTGGATACCGGCCCCGCTCCGCAGCCTGTGGCACTACGAGTACCTGGTCTACCGGTTCAACGTGGGGCTGCACACTCCGCACAAGTACGAGTCCAACCCGTGGAGTTGGCTGGTCCTCGGCCGCCCCGTGCTGTTCTCCTACCAGTCGCCGAAAACCGGGCAGGACGGCTGCGACACCGCGCGTGACTGCTCACAGGCGATCCTCGCCCTCGGAACACCGTTGCTGTGGTGGTCGGCCTGCTGCGCACTCGTCTTCCTCCTCCACCGCTGGGCCCTGCGCCGCGACTGGCGCGCGGGCGCCGTCCTGTGCGCGGTCGGCGCCGGCTATCTGCCCTGGTTCCTCTACCAGGACCGCACGATCTTCTCCTTCTACGCGGTCGTCTTCGTGCCGTACCTGTGCCTGGCCGTCACGATGATGCTGGGAGCCCTCCTGGGTTCTCCACGGGCGTCCGAGAAACGCCGCATCGGGGGTGTGGTGGCGGTGGGCGTGATCGTCCTCCTCATCACCTGGAACTTCATCTACTTCTTCCCGATCTACACGGGCCTGACGATTCCGTATCCCGACTGGGGCGCCCGGATGTGGCTCGACAGCTGGATCTGAGCACCGGCTCCGGCGGATGGCGGCGCCGTCCCCCGGCCTTGACCGGTCGTCGGCGCTCCACGATGCTTGTTGCGACACATGAGATGTGTGCCGTAATGAGCAACATCAGACTCAGGTCTCGCACCAACCGAGGAGTGGTCATGGCTCACCAGGTCCGTGCTGTCGTCGCCCGGGGGAAGGGCGCCCCCGTCAGCCTGGAAACGATCGTCGTGCCCGACCCGGGGCCGGGTGAGGCGCTGGTGAAGGTCGAGGCCTGCGGGGTCTGTCACACCGATCTGCACTATCGCGAGGGCGGCATCAACGACGACTTCCCCTTCCTGCTCGGCCATGAGGCCGCGGGCGTGGTGGAGTCGGTGGGGGAGGGGGTCACCGACGTGGCACCCGGAGATTTCGTCATCCTCAACTGGCGTGCGGTGTGCGGGCAGTGCCGGGCCTGTCTGCGCGGACGGCCGTGGTACTGCTTCGACACCCACAACGCCAGGCAGAAGATGACCTTGGCCGATGGGACCGAGCTGTCGCCCGCCCTCGGCATCGGTGCCTTCGCGGAGAAGACGCTGGTGGCGGCGGGGCAGTGCACGAAGGTCGACCGGGCGGCCTCGGCGGCCGTGGCCGGTCTGCTGGGGTGCGGGGTGATGGCGGGCATCGGCGCGGCCATCAACACCGGCAACGTCGGACGCGGCGACAGCGTGGCCGTCATCGGCTGCGGCGGTGTCGGCGCGGCGGCGGTCGTCGGATCGCACCTGGCGGGCGCGGCGAAGATCATCGCCGTGGACATCGACGGCCACAAGCTGGAGACCGCCGCGAAGCTGGGCGCGACCCACACCGTCAACTCCAGGGAGACCGATCCGGTCGAGGCGATCCGCGAGCTGACCGGCGGGTTCGGTGCCGACGTGGTCATCGAGGCGGTGGGCCGCCCGGAGACGTACAAGCAGGCGTTCTACGCCCGAGACCTGGCGGGCACGGTCGTCCTCGTCGGTGTGCCGACCCCGGAGATGAAGCTGGAGCTGCCGTTGCTGGACGTCTTCGGGCGGGGCGGCGCGCTGAAGTCCTCCTGGTACGGCGACTGCCTGCCCAGCAGGGACTTCCCCATGCTCATCGACCTCCACCTCCAGGGCCGGCTGGACCTCGACGCGTTCGTCACGGAGACCATCGCCCTGGACGAGGTCGAGAAGGCCTTCGAGCGGATGCACCACGGCGACGTGCTGCGCTCGGTGGTGGTCCTCTGATGGCCGGTGCCCGCATCGAGCGTCTCGTCACCTCGGGGACGTTCTCGCTGGACGGCGGTACCTGGGACGTCGACAACAACGTCTGGATCGTCGGTGACGACAGTGAAGCGCTCGTCATCGACGCCGCGCACGACGCCGAGGCCATCGCCGAGGCCCTGGGCGGGCGCACCCTGCGGGCCGTCGTGTGCACCCACGCCCACAACGACCACATCGACGCCGCACCGGAACTCGCGGCGCGCACCGGTGCCCCGATCCTGCTCCACGCCGGCGATCTGCCGTTGTGGAAGCTGACCCACCCGGAGCGGGCCCCCGACGGCGAACTGGCCGACGGCCAGGTGCTCGCGGTGGCCGGTGTCGAGCTGACCGTGCTGCACACTCCGGGACACGCGCCGGGTGCCGTCTGCCTGTACGCGCCGGCCTTGACGGCGCTCTTCGGCGGCGACACGCTCTTCGCGGGCGGGCCCGGGGCGACGGGAAGGTCGTACAGCGACTTCCCCACCCTCGTCGACTCGATCCGGGACCGGCTGCTGACCCTGCCGGGCGACACCGTCGTGCACACCGGACACGGGGAGGCCACCACCATTGCCGCGGAGGCCCCGCACCTTCAGGAGTGGATCGACCGAGGGTTCTGAACCGCCCGGCACGCCCCGGTCGGCGCGCGCCCGTCTCCCGGCCCCGCAGGGGCCCCGAGGCGGGCCGCCTTCATATGTTCCGCGCGGGCCCGAACCCTCCCGTCGTGTTCTGCATGACGCACTGCGTTGCGCAGACAGAAACAGCTTCCCTTGCGTCGCCCCGGCCCGTGAACACCTTGACAAGGGGTTCTGGGCAACTCCAGACTGATGTTGCGCTTACCGCAATCCGTTTCGCTATACGCACCGAGGTGTCATGATGATTCCCGCGTGCCGTCTCGCGGATCTCCCGCGAGGCGAGGCCCTCCGGCTCGACATCGATCCGCCGGTCTCGGTGTTCCATACCGACGACGGCGAGATCTTCGCCATCGACGACACCTGCACCCACCAGGACGCCTCGCTCGCCGACGGCTGGCTGGAGGGCTGTGAGGTGGAATGCCCGCTGCATGCCTCGAAGTTCGACCTGCGGACCGGCGCCGTCGACGCCCCGCCCGCCAAGCTCCCGGTCCGGACGCACGAGGTCCTCGTCGAGGACGGCATGATCTACGTCCGGGTCTCCACGCAGGCTCCCAACCTGCCGCCCTGCGTCGCGGCCCGGCTCGCCGGGGGTCCCGCGTGAGGACGGTGGCCGTGGTGGGAGCCTCGCTGGCCGGCCTGTCGGCGGCGCGGTCCCTGCGGAAGCAGGGCTACGACGGACGGCTGGTCGTCATCGGCGACGAGCTGCACCGCCCGTACGACAGGCCGCCGCTGTCCAAGGAGTTCCTGGCCGGCACCGTCGGCGAGGCGGAACTCGCGCTGGAGGCGGACGGCGAGGATCTGCGGGCCGAGTGGCTGCTCGGCTCCCGCGCCACGGGCCTCGGCCGCGCCGACCGCGCCGTCCGGCTGGCCGACGGCCGGGAGGTCCGCGCCGACGGCGTCGTCATCGCGACCGGCGCCGCCGCGCGCACCCTGCCCGGCAGCGAGGGCCTCGCCGGAGTGCACGCCCTGCGCACCCTGGACGACGCCCGCGCCCTGCGGGACGAACTGGCCCGCGGCGGGCGGCTGGTGGTGATCGGCGGCGGGTTCATCGGCGCCGAGGTCGCGTCCACCGCGTACGCCCTCGGCCTGGAGGTGACGGTCGTCGAGGTGGCCGCGACCCCGCTCGCCGGGCCCCTCGGGGAGGCCATGGGCGGCGTCGTCTCGGCGCTCCACGCGGACCACGGCGTACGGCTGCTGTGCGGGGTGGCGGTGAAGGGGCTGAGCGGCGAGACCCGGGTCGACGCCGTCCTGCTCGAGGACGGCCGCAGCATCCCCGCCGACATCGTCGTCGTCGGCGTGGGAGCCCGGCCGTGCGTCGAGTGGCTGGAGGGATCCGGCGTCCTGCTCGACAACGGCGTCAAGTGCGGCGCGGACGGGCGTACCAGCCTGGCCGGTGTGGTCGCGGTGGGCGACTGCGCCAACTGGTACGACCCGCGCGCGGGCGCCCACCGCCGCGTCGAGCACTGGACCGGCGCGCGGGAGCGGCCCGACGCCGCCGTGGCCGCACTGCTGGCGGGCGGCGCGGTGGAACCGGGCGTGCCCCGGCCGCCCTACTTCTGGTCGGACCAGTACGGCGTGAAGATCCAGTTCGCCGGTCACGCGGCCGGCGCCGACAGCGTGACCGTCGAAGAGGGCGCCGCGGGCGACCGCAACGTCCTGGCCGTCTACCGGCGTGCCGGACAGCCGGTCGCCGTGCTCGGGATGAACCAGCCCCGGCTGTTCACCCGCTGGCGCAAACAGCTCGGCGCTCCGCTGTGAGGACCGTGACGGGCCGTTGTCGCTCCGCGGCGCCATCACGGCCGGCCGCGCCCCGCGGCGGAGCCGCATGTCGATACAGGCCCGCGCCCCTGTAGGGCGCTTTCTCAAGCCGGCTGCGCATGCACACGGCACGCAGCGCCGCCCCCTCCACGACGTCTCCCGAGGAGTGCAACGTGACCTCGACCAGCCTGCCGGACAGCCTGATCGCCACCCTCCCCGGCACCTCCTACACCGATCCCGGGATCTTCGCCCAGGAGCAGGAGCACATATTCGAGACCATGTGGTTCTGCGTCGCGCGCTCCTCCGAGCTGGCGAAACCCGGTGCCTTCCGCACCGTCGACGTGGGCCGCGAGAGCATCCTTCTCACCCGCGCCCGCGACCACTCGATCCGCGCCTATTTCAACGTCTGCCGGCACCGTGGGGCCAAGCTGTGCACGGAGGAGTCCGGCGAGGTCAAGCGGGCCTTCCAGTGCCCGTACCACGCCTGGACCTACGGTCTGGACGGCAAACTGGTCGCGGCGCCCAACCTCACCAAGATGCCCGACGTCGGCCGCACCGAGTACGGCCTGGTGAGCGTGGCCACCCGCGAGTGGCTCGGCTATGTGTGGGTCTGTCTGGCGGAGAACCCGCCCTCCTTCGAGGAGGACGTCGTCGGCGAGGTCGTCGGCCGCCTCGGGGACGTCGAGTCGATCGAGCACTACGACATCGACCATCTGTCGGTCGGCCGGCGGATCGTCTACGACGTCAGGGCGAACTGGAAGCTCATCATCGAGAACTTCATGGAGTGCTACCACTGCGCCACGATCCACCCGGAACTGACGGAGGTGCTGCCGGAGTTCGCGGACGGCTACGCCGCCCAGTACTACGTCGGTCACGGCGCGGAGTTCGGCGAGGAGGTCCAGGGGTTCACCGTCGACGGCTCGGAGGGCCTGGACCGCATCCCGGGCGTCGCCGAGGACCAGGACCGCCGCTACTACGCGATCACCGTCAAACCGCAGGTGTTCATCAACCTCGTGCCCGACCATGTGATCTTCCACCGGATGTACCCGGTGGCCGTCGACCGCACGATCGTCGAGTGCGACTGGCTCTACCTCCCGCACGTCGTCGAGAGCGGCAAGGACGTCAGCCGGTCCGTGGAGCTCTTCGACCGGGTCAACCGGCAGGACTTCGAGGCGTGCGAGCGCACCCAGCCCGGAATGAGCTCCCGGCTCTATGCCAAGGGGGGCGTACTGGTGCCGAGCGAGCATCACATCGGCGCCTTCCACGACTGGGTGAACGAGCGCCTGGGCATCGCCCAGCCGTAGCGGGGGAGCCGGTCAGCCCAGGTAGCCCATCCGGTGGCTGATCTCCTCCGCGCCCGTGAGCAGCACGGGAGCGAGCTCGTGCAGCCGCTCCTCGGTGAACCGGTACGAGGGCCCGGAGGCGCTCAGCGCCGCGATGACTTGGCCGTCCCGGTCGCGGACCGGCGCGGCCATGGCGTGCAGGCCGATCTCCAGCTCCTCCAGGGTCCAGGCGTAACCGCGCTCCCGTGCCTCGGTGAGGTTCTTCTCGAGCTTCGTGCGGGCGGTGATGGTGTGCGGGGTGACCTTCTTCAGGCCGGCCTCGGTCAGCAGCGCGGTCCGCTCCTTGGCGGGCAGATGGGCCAGCAGGATCTTGCCGCTGGACGTGGCGTGCAGCGGGGTCAGCTGGCCGACCCAGTTGTGCGCGGTGACGGCTCCCGGCCCGCGCACCTGGTAGAGGTTGATCGCGTAGTGCTCCTGCATCACGGCGATGTTGACGGTCTCGCCGATCTCCTCCGCGAGGCGCTCGCAGATCGGGCGGCCCTGCTGGGTGATGTCGATACGGCCCGTGACCGCGCCGGCCAGGCGTACGATGCCGAAGCCGAGCCGGTACTTGCCGCGCTCGCCCGCCTGCTCCACCAGACCGCGCGCCTCCAGGGCGCCCAGAAGGCGGAAGGCGGTGGACTTGTGAACATCGATCTCGGCCGCGACCTCGCTGACGCCCGCCTCGCCGCGCTGGGCGAGAATCTCCAGGACGCTGATGGCCCGGTCCACCGACTGGACACCGCCGGCCTGCGGATTCGACGTTTCTGTGTCAGTGCTGTAGTTGCTCACAGTGAAACTATACGCGTAGTAAACAACGCGATCGCAAGTAACCGTGCCGAAATGAAGTACTTGCAAGTTGCGTGTTCCGCAACCTAGTGCACATAGCGATACCGGTACTAGCATGCCTCGCGTATCTACGGCGCGAGTGAGACGAGGCACCATGGCTCCCTTGCAGTACGACTTCGTCATCGTCGGCGGCGGATCGGCCGGCAGCGCACTGGCGAACAGACTCTCCGCGGACCCCGCGAACCGGGTGCTGGTCCTGGAAGCCGGCCGGTCCGACTACCCGTGGGACGTCTTCATCCACATGCCCGCGGCGCTGACCTATCCGATCGGCAGCCGGTTCTACGACTGGAAGTACGAGTCCGAGCCCGAACCCCATATGGGCGACCGGCGCATCTATCACGCACGCGGCAAGGTGCTGGGCGGCTCCAGCAGCATCAACGGCATGATCTTCCAGCGCGGCAACCCCATGGACTACGAGCGCTGGGCGGCCGACCCCGGCATGGAGACCTGGGACTACGCGCACTGTCTGCCCTACTTCCGGCGGATGGAGAACTGCCTAGCGGCCGACCCCGACGACGAGTTCCGCGGCCACGACGGCCCCCTCGTCCTCGAACGCGGCCCGGCCACCAACCCCCTCTTCGGCGCCTTCCTCGAAGCCACCCGGGAAGCGGGCTACGCCCCCACGGACGACGTCAACGGCTACCGGCAGGAAGGCTTCGCCAAGTTCGACCGCAACGTCCACCGCGGACGCCGGCTGTCGGCCTCCAAGGCCTACCTCAAGCCCGCGGCGAAGCGCCCCAACCTGACCGTGCGGACCCGTGCCCTCGTCACCCGCGTCCTCTTCGAGGGCAAGAAGGCGGTCGGCGTCGAGTACCGGCGCGGCAAGGGGGCGCCCCAGCAGGTCCGCGCGAGGGAGGTCATCCTCTGCGGCGGCGCGATCAACTCCCCGCAGCTGCTCCAGCTCTCCGGCGTCGGCAACGCGCAGGAGCTGAGCGCCCTAGGCATCGACGTCGTCCACGACCTCCCGGGCGTCGGCGAGAACATGCAGGACCACCTGGAGGTGTACGTCCAGTACGCCTGCAGACAGCCGGTCTCCATGCAGCCGTACATGGCGAAGTGGCGTGCCCCCTTCATCGGGCTCCAGTGGCTGTTCCGCAAGGGCCCGGCCGCCACCAACCACTTCGAGGCCGGCGGGTTCGCCCGCAGCAACGAGGACGTCGAGTACCCCAACCTGATGTTCCACTTCCTGCCCATCGCGGTCCGCTACGACGGCTCCTCGCCGGCCGGCGGCCACGGCTACCAGGTGCACGTGGGACCGATGTACTCCGACGCCATCGGCTCGGTGAAGATCAGGAGCAGGGACCCGCGCGAGCACCCGGCGCTGCGCTTCAACTACCTCTCCACCGAACAGGACCGCCGCGAGTGGGTGGAGGCGATCCGGGTGGCCCGCAAGCTCCTCAACCAGCCCGCGCTCGCCCCCTACAACGACGGCGAGGTCTCGCCCGGCCCGCAGGTGGAGACGGACGAGGAGATCCTCGCCTGGGTCGCCAAGGAGGGCGAGACGGCCCTGCACCCGTCCTGCACCTGCAAGATGGGCACCGACGAGATGGCCGTCGTCGACCCGGCCAGCATGCGGGTCCACGGGCTGGAGGGCCTGCGGGTCGTCGACGCGTCGGTGATGCCGTACGTCACGAACGGCAACATCTACGCGCCCGTGATGATGATCGCCGAGAAGGCCGCCGACCTCATCCTCGGCAAGGAGCCCCTCGCGCCGTCCAAGGCCGCGTACTACCGCCACCGTGACGCCCGGCAGCAGGCGGACTAGGCGTTGGCCGCCGGACTCCGGTCGCTGCTGAGCAGCGTCCGCTACGAGGTGCTGCCCGCGAGGACGACCGAGGAGAAGGTGCTCGCGCATGTCCCGCGCGACGTCGTCGTCACCGTGACGGCGTCGCCGGTCAAGGGCCTGGAGCCGACCCTCGTCCTCGCCACCCGGCTCGCCGCGCACGGCTACCGCGTCGTCCCGCACGTGCCGGCGCGGCTGCTGCGCGACGACGCGCATCTGAAGGAGGTCGCGGGCCGGCTCCGCGAGGCGGGCGTGGACGACGTCTTCGTCCCGGCGGGCGACGCCGACCCGCCGGCCGGGGCCTACGACGGGGCGCTGCCGGTGCTGCGCCGGCTGAGCGAGCTGGGCAGGCCCTTCACCCACGTCGGCGTCACCGGCTATCCCGAGAGCCATCCCCTCATCCACGACGACGTCACCATCCAGGCGATGTGGGACAAGCGCGAGCACGCCACGTACGTCGTGAGCAACCTCTGCTTCGACCCGCGGGTGCTGGGGGAGTGGATCGCCCGGATCCGGCGGCGGGACGTCGCCCTGCCGCTCCACCTGGGCGTGGCCGGGCCCGTGCAGCGGACGAAGCTGCTGGCCATGGCGACGAAGATCGGCGTGGGGGAGTCGACGCGCTTCCTGACGAAGCACGCCTCCTGGTTCCTGCGCTTCGCGGCCCCCGGGGGCTACTCGCCCGAGAGGCTGCTGACCCGCACCGAGGAGGCGCTCACGGCGCCCGCGGCGGGAGTGGCGGGCCTGCACGTGTTCACGTTCAACCAGATCGCGGAGACGGAGGCGTGGCGCCGGGCGCTGCTGGAGCGGCTCGGCGGCTGAGCGCGGCGTCCCGGCCCGCCGGCCGCACCACCGGCCGATCTCCGGCAGCGGCCCGGCAGGCGGCCGCCGCCCCCCGGCGCCCGCCTCGACCGTCGTGCGGCGACCGGGTCCGCACACACACGCCGGACGGGCTGATCCAGCCCGTCCGGCGTCCGTATACGACAGGGGTGCTCAGCGGAAGACCACCGTACGGTTGCCGTCCACCATCACACGGCTCTCGCTGTGCCACTTCACCGCGTGCGCGAGGACCTGTGCCTCCACGTCCCGGCCGACCGTGACCAGCTCCCCGGGGTCGAGCGAGTGGTCCACCCTGACCACGTCCTGCTCGATGATCTGCCCCTCGTCCAGCTCCGGCGTCACGTAGTGCGCCGTGGCCCCGACGAGCTTCACCCCGCGGTCGTAGGCCTGGTCGTAGGGCTTCGCGCCCTTGAAGCTCGGCAGGAAGGAGTGGTGGATGTTGATCGCGCGTCCCTCCAGCTGCTTGCACAGGTCGTCGGAGAGGATCTGCATGTAGCGGGCCAGCACCACCAGATCGACGTCCAGGTCGCGCACCAGCTCCAGCAGCCGCGCCTCGGCGTCGGCCTTGGTGTCCCGGGTGACGGGGAGGTGGTGGAAGGGGATGCCGTAGCTCTCGGCCAGGCCCTCGAAGTCCCGGTGGTTCGAGACGATCGCGGGGATCTCGATGTTGAGCGCGCCGGCGCGCCGACGGAAGAGCAGGTCGTTCAGGCAGTGGCCGAACCGGGACACCATGATGAGCGTCCGGGTCGGGGTGGACGCGTCCCGCAGGCTCCAGGAGATGCGGTAGGCCTGGGCGACGGGACCGAACCGGTAACGCAGATTTTCCAGATCGACGTCCGGATCGGAAACGTCGAAGTGAACCCTCATGAAGAAGCGGCCCTGGAGCCGGTCGTCGAATTGCTGGCTTTCCAGGATGTTGCCGGAGTTCCTGACGAGAAAGCCGCTCACAGCGTGGACCAGTCCGGCGCTGTCGGGACAGGAGAGGGTGAGGACGTACTCGCGGCCGGGCTGCGGTCGAGGGGAGTTAGGGGACACGTCGGCCTCCGTCGGTGCGTATTGCACAACATGGTGAGCGATACGCAACATGGTCGGGTCGACTCCGCTCGCGGTCAAGGGTGGCCGGGCAAGTCCTCGCATGGCTGAATCGTCATCCGCCAACCCCTTGACGTCTGTCAGGACATTCGCCAAGGTGTTCCACCACAAGCAATTGGATGCACAATGCGCAACGCACTTCTGTTGAAAGGCTCGGCGCGTGGCAGACCTGTATGTGGATGGTGAATGGCGGGATCCGGTGGCCGGCGGTCACCGGGAGATCCGATGTCCCGCCGACGGCACGCTCGTGGCGACCGTCTCGGAAGGAACCCGGCCCGACACGGAGGCGGCGATCGCCGCGGCCCGCCGCGCCTTCGACGAAGGGCCCTGGCCTCGCGTCCCCGAGCGCGAGCGCGGCGCCCTGCTGCTGCGCACCGCCGACCTCGTCGAGCGCGACGCCAAGGAGTTCGCCCGCGCCGAATCGCTCGACACCGGCAAGCGGCTCGTGGAGAGCGAGTACGACATCGCCGACGTGGTCTCCTGCCTGCGCTACTACGGCGGCATCGCGGGCACCGACGCCGGCCGCGTGATCGACACCGGCCGCGACGACGCCGTCAGCCGCGTCGTGTACGAACCGATCGGCGTGTGCGGGCTCATCACCCCGTGGAACTACCCGCTGCTCCAGGCGTCCTGGAAGGTCGCGCCCGCACTCCTGGCGGGCAACACGGTCGTCCTCAAGCCCAGTGAACTGACCCCCTCCACCGCCATCCTGCTGATGAAGGCCCTGGAGGAGGCCGGACTCCCGGCCGGTGCCGCCCAGCTCGTGCTGGGCGCCGGGCCCGAGGCCGGCGCACCGCTCTCCGAGCACCCGGCCGTCGACATGGTCTCCTTCACCGGAGGCCTGGAGACCGGCAGGCACATCATGGCCACCGCCGCGCGGAGCGTGAAGAAGGTGGCCCTGGAACTCGGCGGCAAGAACCCCAACGTCGTCTTCGCCGACGCCGACTTCGAGACAGCCGTGGACTTCGCGCTCACGGCCGTCTTCCTGCACTCGGGGCAGGTCTGCTCGGCCGGCGCCCGTCTGATCGTCGAGGACTCCCTCCACGACCGCTTCGTCGACGAGGTCGTCCGCCGCGCCCGGCGCATCCGCCTCGGCGGCCCCTTCGACCCGGAGGCCGAGACCGGGGCGCTGATCTCCGCACAGCACCGGGAGAAGGTCGAGGCGTACGTCGCGGCCGGGCTCGCCGAGGGCGCCGTACTGCGCTGCGGCGGGGAACGCCCCGACGACCCCGCCCTCGCGGGCGGCCACTACTTCCCGCCGACCGTCCTCGACGAGTGCCGGCAGGACATGCGCGTGGTGCACGAGGAGTCCTTCGGGCCCGTGCTCACCGTGGAGCGCTTCACGGACGAGGACGACGCCGTACGCATCGCCAACGACACCGAGTACGGACTCGCCGGGGCCGTCTGGACACAGGACGCCGGAAAGGCCCAGCGGGTCGCCCGGCGGCTGCGCCACGGCACGGTGTGGATCAACGACTACCACCCCTACGTGCCGCAGGCGGAATGGGGTGGCTTCGGACACTCGGGCGTGGGCCGGGAGCTGGGACCGACCGGCCTGGACGAGTACCGAGAACCCAAACACATCTGGCAGAACATCCAACCCCGGCCGCAGCGCTGGTTCCGCGGCTGAACGCCGAAAAGAGGTCGATCGTGACCCCAACACAGGCCGAGGTCCCACAGCGGCACGGCACGCCGCGGGACTCGGACTCCACCCCGGTCATCTCCGTGCGAAATCTGTGGAAGGTGTTCGGGCCGAAGGCCGAGCGGGTGCCGGACTCCGAGGAGCTGTGCGGCCTCACCCGCCGCGAGCTCATGGACCGCACCGGATGCACCGCCGCCGTCCGCGACGTGCACTTCGACGTCTCGCCCGGCGAGGTCTTCGTCGTCATGGGACTGTCCGGCTCCGGCAAGTCCACCCTGGTGCGCTGTCTGACCCGGCTGATCGAACCCACCGCGGGCGAGATCGTCTTCGAGGGCGAGGACATCCGCGACGCGGACCCGGCCCGCCTGCGCGACCTGCGCCGCCGCAAGTTCTCCATGGTCTTCCAGCACTTCGGGCTGCTGCCCCACCGCCAGGTGGTGGACAACGTGGGCTTCGGCCTGGAGATCCGCGGCATGAGCAGGGCCGAACGCACCAGGCGCGCCCAGGAGGTCGTCGAGCTGGTCGGCCTCGCCGGCTACGAGAACTCCTACCCCGACCAGCTCTCCGGCGGCATGCAGCAGCGCGTCGGCCTCGCCCGGGCCCTGGCCGGCGATCCGGACGTGCTCTTCTTCGACGAGCCGTTCTCGGCGCTCGACCCGCTGATCCGCCGGGACATGCAGAACGAGGTCATCCGGCTGCACCACGAGGTCGGCAAGACGATGGTGTTCATCACCCACGACCTCTCCGAGGCCCTCAAACTGGGCGACCGCATCCTCATCATGCGCGACGGCAAGATGGTGCAGTGCGGCACCGGCGACGAACTGGTGGGCGCCCCGGCAGACGACTACGTACGCGAGTTCGTGAAGGACGTGCCGCGCGGCGACGTCCTCACCCTGCGCTGGATCATGCGCGCCCCGGAGGACGGCGACGCCCTGGACGGCCCCGAGCTCGGCCCGGACGTCGTGGTGCGGGAGGCCACGCGGGTGGTGCTCGCGGCCGACACGCCGGTGAAGGTCGTCGAGAACGGCACACTGCTCGGCATCGTCGGCGACGAGGAGATCCTCGCGGTGGTCGCCGGGCGGGAAGGCGACGTGTGATGACCGTCGTCATGGAGAAACCGGAGCGGACGGGGGCCGAGGAGCCGGCCGCCCCCGCCCGGAGCGTGCGCCGGGTCGGCAGGCCCGTGCTGGTCGCCGCGATCCTGGCCGGCTGGCTGGTGCTCTTCGCCGTGCTGCGCGGACGCCAGACCCTGTCCCTGGCGGCGGCCGACCTCACCGATCTGCACCGGTGGTTCAACGACGTCAACGACTCGATCGGCGCGAACCGCGACTCCAACCCGCTCTTCCTCTACTTCTTCAACGAGATCCGCCTGGTCATCGACACCCTGGTGACCTTCGTCCAGGAACTGATCTCGCAGCCGTCCGCCGACCGTCCCCTCCCGCAGATCGGCTGGCTCGGTGTCGTCGGCATCGCCGGCTATGTCTCCTGGGCCGTGGGCAACTGGCGGGTCGCGCTGCTGGCGGTGGCCGGCTTCACCTTCCTCGGGCTCCAGGGCCTGTGGCAGGAGAGCATGGACACCCTCGCACTCACCCTCTCCGCGGTCCTCGTGGCGCTGCTGTTCGCGATCCCGCTCGGCGTGTGGGCGGGACTGTCCGACCGGGTCAACCGGATCGTGACGCCCTTCCTGGACTTCATGCAGACCATGCCGACCTTCGTCTATCTGGCCCCGCTGACGCTGTTCTTCCTCATCGGCGGAGCCTCCGCCACGATCGCCACGGTGATCTACGCGGCCCCGCCCGCGATCCGTATCACCGCGCACGCCATCCGGTCCGTCCCCGAGACCACCGTCGAGGCGGCCGAGTCCCTGGGGGCGACGCGGCGGCAGGCCCTGCTGAAGGTCCTGCTGCCGATGTCCAAGCGGACCGTCGTGATGGGCGTCAACCAGTCGATCATGGCCGCCCTGGCCATGGTGACCATCGCCGCCCTGATCGACGCGCCGGGCCTCGGCAAGACCGTGGTCCAGGCGCTCCAGTCGCTCGACGTCGGTACGGCCTTCAACGCGGGCCTGTCCATCGTCGTCCTGGCGATCGTCCTCGACCGGGTCACCACCGCGGCCAGCGTGCGCGAGGAGACGGCCCGGCGTTCCAAGGGCCGGTTCCGCACCTGGCGGCGGCCGCTGCTGGGCGCGGGCGCGGTGATCGCGGTGGTCCTGGCCTATCTGTCGCACACCTATGTGTGGGCGGCGGAGTTCCCCGGCGAGGGGAGCGTCGGCAGTTCCGTGGCGAGCGCCGCGGACACCACCACGACCTGGGTGCAGGACAACCTCTCGGGCCTCACCAACGCCGTCCGCGACGCCCTCACCAACGGTCTGCTCAACCCGTTCCAGTCGCTGCTCACCGACTCCCCGTGGTGGCTGGTCGGCGCGGTGCTGATCGCGCTCGGCACGGTGCTCGGCGGCCGGCGCGCCGGCGTCACCACGGCCGTGTGCGTGGGCCTGCTGGTCGGCACCGGTCTGTGGTCGGACGCCATGACGACGCTGGCGTCGACCCTCGTGGCCACGGTGCTGGTGATGCTGTTCGGGGTCGTCGTCGGCGTGTGGATGGGGCGCAGCGCCCTGGTGGACCGGCTGATCCGGCCCACCCTGGACGCGGCCCAGGTCATGCCGCCGTTCGTCTATCTCGTGCCGTTCCTCGCACTGTTCGGCGCGACCCGCTTCACCGCGATCGTCGCCGCCGTCGTCTACGCGGCTCCCGTCGCCATCAAGATCATCGCGGACGGGGTGCGGAACGTGCCCGCGACCACCGTGGAGGCGGCCACCGCGGCCGGGTGCAACACCTGGCAGCTCATCACCAAGGTCCAGCTGCCGATGGCACGCGGCGCCCTGACCCTCGCGACCAACCAGGGCCTGATCTACGTGCTGTCGATGGTTGTTGTGGGCGGCCTGGTAGGCGCGGGCGCCCTCGGCTACGACGTCGTGGCCGGCTTCTCGCAGGGGCAGCTGTACGGGAAGGGGCTGGCCGCGGGGCTGGCCATCGTCCTTCTCGGAGTCATGTTCGACCGGATCACTCAGGCAGCGGCGCGGCGTGCCGGCGCGTAAGGAGCTACGGACCATGGCAAGGCAGGCAACACACTGGAGAGCCGGCGCGGCCGGCATCGCGGTCCTCGGACTCACCCTCACCGCCTGCGGCGGTGCGAAGGTCGGTGACAGTTCCTCGGGGTCCGGCAGTTCGGGCGGCTCCGGGACCTGCGGCACCTTCAACCTCGCGGTCAATCCGTGGGTCGGCTACGAGGCGGACGCGGCGGTCGTCGCGTACGTCGCCGAGCACGACCTCGGCTGCAAGGTCACCCAGAAGGACCTGAAGGAGGAGATCGCCTGGCAGGGCTTCGGGACGGGCGAGGTGGACACCGTCCTGGAGAACTGGGGCCACGACGATCTGAAGGCGAAGTACATCACCCAGCAGAAGACCGCCGTGGAGGCCGGCTCGACCGGCAACGAGGGCATCATCGGCTGGTACGTGCCGCCGTGGCTGGCGAAGGCCCACCCCGACATCACGGACTGGAAGAACCTCAACAAGTACGCCTCGAAGTTCAAGACCTCGGAGTCGGGCGGCAAGGGCCAGCTCCTCGACGGCGACCCGTCGTACGTCACCAACGACGAGGCGCTGGTGAAGAACCTGAAGCTGGACTTCAAGGTGGTGTACGCGGGCAGCGAGACGGCGCTCATCCAGGCCTATCGCAAGGCCGAGAAGAACAAGGAATGGGTGATCGGCTACTTCTACGAGCCGCAGTGGTTCCTGTCCGAGGTGCCGCTGGTGAAGGTGAACCTGCCCGCGTACAAGGACGGCTGTGACGCGGACGCGGAGAAGGTCGCGTGCGACTACCCCGTGTACGACCTGGACAAGATCGTCAGCGCGAAGTTCGCCAAGTCGGGGAGCCCCGCCTATGACCTGGTGAAGAAGTTCACCTGGACGAACGACGACCAGAACGTCGTGGCGAAGTACATCGCGGTGGACAAGATGACCCCCGAGGCGGCCGCGAAGAAGTGGGTCGAGGCCAACCGCGACAAGGTGGAGGCCTGGATCAAGTAGCCCGGTTCGAGGCCGGTCGGACGAGCCCGGCGGGCGGTGCGCACCTGTGCGCACCGCCCGCCGGGCATTGTCGTGTTCCGGCCTGTTCGCCGACCTCACGGACCCCTTGACACCCCCTTCCCGAGACGGGCACATTGAGTTGCGCAACCTGAATCACGTTGCGTAGACAGCAACTGGACCGGCTGGGCAGATTTTCGAACCGGAGGTGCGGCGATGGCGGGACCCCGAGTGGTCATCATCGGAGCGGGGGTCGTGGGCGCGGCACTCGCGGACGAGATCTCCGCGCGAGGCTGGACCGAAGTGACCGTGGTCGACCAGGGCCCGCTGCCCGCCACCGGGGGCTCCAGCTCACACGCCCCGGGCCTGGTCTTCCAGACGAACTCCTCCAAGACCATGACCGAGCTGGCCCGCTACACCGTCGAGAAGTTCTGCTCCCTCGACGTCGACGGCAAGCCCTGCTTCCTCCAGGTCGGCGGCCTCGAAGTGGCCACCACCCCCGAGCGCCTCACGGAACTCCGGCGCCGGCACGGCTGGATCACCGCCTGGGGCATCGAGTCCCGCCTGCTGACCGCCGACGAGTGCGTCGAACAGCACCCGCTGGTGAACCGCGACCGGGTCCTCGGCGGCCTCCTGGTCCCCACCGACGGCCTCGCCAAGGCCGTCCTCGCCGTCGAGGCGCAGATCCGCCGGGCCACCGGACGCGGCGTCCGCTTCCTGGCCCGCCACGAGGTCCTCGACGTGCTCCGGACCGACGGCGAGGTGACCGGCGTCCGCACCGACCAGGGCGAGATCCCCGCCGACATCGTCGTGTGCTGCGCCGGCATCTGGGGCCCGAGGATCGCCCGCATGGTCGGCATGAACCTCCCGCTCACCCCGCTCGCCCACCAGCTCGCCTGGACCGGCCCGGTACCGGCACTGGCCGGCCAGACCGAGGAGGCGGTCCGCCCGATCCTGCGCCACCAGGACGCCGACCTCTACTACCGCGACCGCTTCGACGGCATCGGCATCGGCTCCTACGGCCACCGTCCGATGCCCATCACGGCCGACGAGATCCTCTCCTTCGACGAGGCCGACGAGATGCCGTCCGTCCTGAAGTTCACCGAGGAGGACTTCGAGCCGGCCTGGACCGAGACGCGGTCGATCCTCCCCGCGACGAAGGACGCCAAGATCGAGGAGGGCATCAACGGCCTCTTCTCCTTCACCACCGACAACTTCCCGCTGCTCGGCGAGTCGAGGGACGTCAAGGGCTTCTGGGTCGCCGAGGCCGTCTGGGTCACCCACTCCGCGGGCGTCGGCCGGGCCATGGCCGAATGGCTGGTCGACGGCCACTGCTCGTCCTTCGACCTGCACGAGTGCGACGTCAACCGCTTCGAGCCGCACCAGCTGTCCCCGGAGTACGTCCTGGCCCGCGACTGCCAGAACTTCGTCGAGGTCTACGACATCCTCCACCCCCTCCAGCCGTCGGGCGACCCGCGCCCGATCCGCAAGAGCCCCTTCCACGCCCGCCAGGAGGAGCACGGCGCCTTCTTCCTCGAGGCGAACGGCTGGGAGCGCCCCCAGTGGTACGAGGCCAACGCGGGCCTGGTGGAAGGCCGTTCCGTCCCCACACCCAACGACTGGGCCGCGCGGTACTGGTCGCCCATCGTCGGCGCCGAGGCCCAGGTCACCCGCGAGACCGTCGCGATGTACGACATGACGGCACTCAAGCGCCTGGAGGTCGCCGGACCCGGCGCCGCGGACTTCCTGGAAGGGCTGGTCACCGGCAAGGTGGCCAAGTCGGTCGGCTCGGTGACCTACACCCTGCTGCTGGACCACGACGGCGGCATCCGCAGCGACATCACCGTCGCCCGCCTCGCCCGCGACCTCTTCCAGGTCGGCGCCAACGGCAACCTCGACCTCGACTGGCTCACCCGCCGGCTCCCCGCCGACGGCACCGTCCAGGTCCGCGACATCACCCCCGGCACCTGCTGCATCGGCCTGTGGGGTCCGCTCGCCCGCAAGGTCCTCCAGCCCCTGACCGACGAGGACTTCAGCAACGACGGCCTGAAGTACTTCCGCGCCAAGCACGCCTACATCGGCAGCGTCCCGGTCACCGCGATGCGTCTGTCCTACGTCGGCGAACTCGGCTGGGAGCTCTACACCACCGCCGACCAGGGCCAGAAACTCTGGGACACCCTCTGGCGGGCCGCGAAGCCGCTCGGCGGGATCATCGCGGGCCGCGGCGCCTTCAACAGCCTCCGCCTGGAGAAGGGCTACCGCTCCTTCGGCACCGACATGACCTACGAGCACGACCCCTACGAGGCCGGCGTCGGCTTCGCCGTCAAGGCCGACAAGGACGACTTCATCGGCAAGGCCGCACTGGAACGCCGCAAGGCCGACCCGCGGCGCAGGCTCACCTGCCTCACCATCGCCGACCCGCACTCGGTCGTCATGGGCAAGGAACCGGTTTACGACGGCGACCGCGCGGTCGGCTACGTCACCAGCGCCGCCCACGGCTACACGATCGGCAAGGGCATCGCCTACGCGTGGCTCCCCGCCGAACTCGCCACCCCCGGCACGACGCTCCACATCGGCTACTTCGAGCAGCGGGTCGAGGCCGTCGTCGCCGAGGAACCCCTGTTCGACCCGACCATGTCCCGACTCCGTGGCTAGCCGTGAAGGGGTTCCACCAGGGACCGCCTACCTCCTCGACGGCAGGGCGACCGCCGCCGCCGTCCGCCGCGAACTCGCCGAACGCGTGGCCAAGCTGACCGCGACGGGCGCCCGCCCGCCGGGACTCGGCACGGTCCTGGTCGGCGACGACCCCGGCAGCCACGCCTACGTCGGCGGAAAACACCGCGACTGCGCCCAGGTCGGCATCGCCTCGATCCGCCACGACCTGCCCGCCGACGCCTCGCAACGGCAGGTCGAGGACGTCATCGACGAACTGAACGCCGACCCTGCCTGCACCGGCTACATCGTCCAGCTCCCCCTCCCGCGCCACCTGGACGCGAACGCCGTACTCCAGCGCATGGACCCGGCCAAGGACGCCGACGGCCTGCACCCCGTCAACCTCGGCCGGCTCGTCCTCGGGACGGACGCCCCGCTCCCGTGCACCCCGCGCGGGATCGTCGAACTGCTCCGCCGGTACGAGGTGCCGCTCGCCGGAGCACGCGTGTGCGTGATCGGCCGCGGCATCACCGTCGGACGGCCGATCGGACTCCTGCTCACCCGCAGGTCCGAGAACGCCACCGTCACCCTCTGCCACACCGGCACCAAGGGCCTGGCCTGGCACGTCCGCGAGGCGGACATCGTCGTCGCGGCCGCCGGCTCGCCCGGACTGATCACCAAGGACATGCTGCGCCCCGGCGCGGCCGTCCTGGACGTCGGCATCACCCGCACCGACCGGGGACTCGTCGGCGACGTGCACCCGGACGCCGCCCAGGTCGCCGGATGGCTCGCGCCGATGCCCGGCGGCGTCGGCCCCATGACACGGGCCATGCTGCTCGCCAACGTCGTCGAGGCCGCCGAGAGGAACGCCACCGTCGTCGAGGCCGCCGAGAGGAACGCGAACGCCGTATGACACCGAGCGAACGCCGCAGGAGACCCAGCCGACGTCGTACGAGGCCGAGCGAACGCCGTTCGAACGCCCCGTCCCCGCAGTACCCGCCGCATCCGCACCCTTCAGAAGACGGAGACGTCCGATGAGCCCCCGCACACCCGGCGCAGAGCTCCCCGAGCACCCCGACTGGCTGTGGCGCACGCCCGAGCCGAAGCGCTCCTACGACGTGATCGTCGTCGGCGGCGGCGGTCACGGCCTGGCCACCGCCCACTACCTGGCGAAGAACCACGGCATCACGAATGTCGCGGTGCTGGAGAAGGGCTGGCTGGCGGGCGGCAACATGGCCCGCAACACCACGATCATCCGCTCCAACTACCTCTGGGACGAGAGCGCCGGAATCTACGAGCACGCGCTCAAGCTGTGGGAGGGCCTGGCGGAGGAACTCGACTACCCGATCCTCTTCTCCCAGCGCGGCGTGCTGAACCTCGCCCACAGCCTCCAGGACGTCCGCGACAGCGTGCGCCGCGTCGAGGCGAACCGCCTCAACGGGGTGGACGCCGAGTGGCTCGACGCCGAGCAGGTCGCGGAGGTCTGCCCGATCGTCAACATCTCACCGGACGTGCGCTACCCGGTGCTCGGCGGCACCTACCAGCCCCGCGCCGGCATCGCCAAACACGACCACGTGGCCTGGGGCCTGGCGCGCTCCGCCGACGCCGCCGGCATCGACATCATCCAGAACTGCGAGGTCACCGGCCTGGACCTGGTCGGCGGCCGGGTGGTGGGAGTCCAGACCACACGGGGCCCGATCGCGGCCGGCAAGGTGGCCCTGTGCTCGGCCGGCCACACCTCGGTCCTCGCCGCCATGGCCGGCATCGAACTCCCCCTCCAGAGCCACCCGTTGCAGGCGCTCGTCTCCGAACTGCTCGAGCCCGTGCATCCGACGGTCGTCATGTCCAACGCGGTCCACGTGTACGTCAGCCAGGCACACAAGGGCGAACTGGTGATGGGCGCGGGCATCGACGCGTACAACTCCTACACCCAGCGCGGCGCCTTCCACATCATCGAAGAGCAGATGTCCGCCGCCCTGGAGCTCTTCCCGGTCTTCGCCCGCGCCCACGTGCTGCGCACCTGGGGCGGCATCGTCGACGTCAGCCCCGACGCCTCGCCGATCATCGGCCTCACGCCCGTCGACAACCTCTACCTCAACTGCGGCTGGGGCACCGGCGGGTTCAAGGCCACCCCGGGCGTCGGCTGGGTCTACGCCCACACCATCGCCCACGACACCCCGCACGCCCTCAACGCCCCCTTCTCGCTCGACCGTTTCACCACCGGCGCGCTCGTCGACGAGCACGGCGCGGCCGCGGTGGCCCACTAGGGACCCTCAAGGGAGCCGAAACCCATGCTGCTCATCCCCTGCCCGTGGTGCGGGCCCCGCGACGAGGCCGAGTTCCACTACGGCGGCCAGGCACACGTCCCGTATCCGGAGAACCCGGCCGCCCTCACCGACGAGGAGTGGGCCCGCTACCTGTTCTTCCGCGACAACCCGAAGGGCCCGTTCGCCGAACGCTGGAGCCACGCGTCCGGCTGCCGCCGCTGGTTCAACGCCGTGCGGGACACGTCCACGAACGAGATCATGGCCGTCTACCGGACGGGGGAGGAAGGGCCCGAAGCGATCGAGGCGCGACCCTTCACCCCTCAGCCCGGCCAGGCGATTCCGGCCCGTCCGGCGGTTGAGGACGGTGCCGTTGAGGCCGAAGGGGGGCCTGGGGGCGCGGCTCCCGGCGGGGTCGCAGGGGCGGAACCCCTTCAGGACGGGACGGGTAGGGGCGGCGGGGGCGGGAATCTGCCGTTTCGCCACCCCACCCGCGGCCGCGTCGACCGCGACACCCCCCTCACCTTCACCTTCGACGGCACCGAGTACCAGGGCCACCGAGGCGACACCCTGGCCTCGGCCCTCCTCGCCAACGGCATCGTCCAGGCCGGCACCGGCATCAAGCTCGGCCGCCCGCGAGGCATCTTCTCCGCCGGCGTGGAGGAACCCAACGCGGTCGTCCAGATCGAGGCCCCGTTCCCCGAGCCGATGCTCCCCGCGACCACGGTCGAGCTGTACGACGGCCTGGTCGCCCGTAGCCTCCCCGGCCAGGGCCGCCTCGCCACCGCACCGGACCCCGCCCGCTACGACGCCGTACACGCCCACTGCGACCTGCTGATCGTCGGCGCGGGCCCGGCCGGCCTCGCCGCCGCGGCCGCCGCGGCCGGAAGCGGCGCCCGCGTCATCCTCGCCGACGACCGGCCGGAGCCCGGCGGCAGCCTCCTGGGCACGGCCGAACACCTCGACTGGGTCGCGGAGGTCACCGAGCTGCTCGCCGCCGCCCCCGACGTCCGCGTCCTGCCCCGCACCACCGTCTTCGGCCACTACGACGACAACCATCTCCTCGCCGTCGAACGCCGCACCAACCACCTCGGCGCCGACGCCCCCGAGAACGTCTCCCGCGAACGCGTCTGGCGCATCCGGGCCCGCCGCGTCGTCCTCGCCACCGGCGCCCACGAGCGCTCACTGGCCTTCGCCGACAACGACCGCCCCGGCGTGATGCTGGCCGCCTCGGCCCGCACCCACCTCAACCGCCACGGCGTCCTGCCCGGCCGGCGCGCGGTCGTCCTCACCACCAACGACAGCGCCTACGCGGCCGCACTGGACCTGCACACGGCCGGCGTGACGGTCGCGGCCATCGTCGACACCCGCCCCGCACCGGGGGAGTGGGCACAGCGCGCCCGGGACGCCGGCATCCAGGTGCTGCCCGGACACGCCGTCACCGGCACCCGGGGCGACGCCCGCCTCACCGCCGTGACGGTCGCCCCGTACGGAGAGTCCACCGGGCAGCGGGAGTTCGCCGCCGACCTGCTGCTGGTCTCCGGCGGCTGGAACCCCGTGGTGCACCTGTTCAGCCAGGCGGGCGGCACACTGCGCCACGACGAGACGCTGGGCTCCTTCGTGCCCGACACCTGCCGCCAGGCGGTCGAGGTCGCCGGCAGCGCCAACGGCGCCCTCGACCCGGCCGCGGTCCTGGCCCAGGGCGCGGCCGCCGGCGCCCGCGCCCTGACGGCCGAGGGCTACACCCCGCGGACGCCCCGCCTCCCGACCCCGGCCGCGCAGCCGCGCACGACACCCCCCATGCACGTGTACGTCCTCCCCGGCGCCCCGGACGCCCCCCACTTCGTCGACCTCCAACGGGACGTCACCGTCGACGACCTGGCCCGGGCGACCGGCGCCGGCATGCGCTCGGTCGAGCACACCAAGCGCTACACCACGGCCGGCACCGCCAACGACCAGGGCAAGACCTCGGGCGTCCTGGCCGGCGGCGTCGTCGCCGAACTCCTCGGCGTGGACATCTCGGCGCTCGGCACGACGACCTTCCGCCCGCCCTACACCCCGGTCTCCTTCGCCGCCCTCGCGGGCCGCGACCGCGGCGCGCTCCACGACCCCGTCCGCACGACAGCCCTGCACCCGTGGCACGTCGCCCACGGCGCCCTGTTCGAGAACGTCGGCCAGTGGAAGCGCCCCTGGTACTACCCCCAGGACGGCGAGGACAGGGAAGCGGCCGTACTGCGCGAATGCGCCGCCGCCCGCGACAGCGTGGCCTTCATGGACGCCTCCACCCTCGGCAAGATCGACGTACAGGGCCCGGACGCCGCCGTCTTCCTCGACCGGCTCTACACCAACATGATGAGCACCCTGAAGGTCGGCATGATCCGGTACGGCGTGATGTGCCGCCCGGACGGCATGGTCTTCGACGACGGCACGGTCATCCGCCTCGCACAGGACCGCTTCCTGGTCACCACCACCACGGGCAACGCGGCCGCCGTACTCGACTGGATGGAGGAGTGGCTCCAGACCGAATGGCCGGAGCTGCGCGTCCACTGCACATCCGTCACCGAACAGTGGGCCACCGTCGCCCTGGTCGGCCCGAAGTCCCGCGCGGTCCTCGGCGCCCTCGCACCACAACTGGCCGTGGCGAACGAGGACTTCCCCTTCATGGCCTGGCGGGACACGACCGTCGCCGGCATCGACGCACGCGTGTGCCGGATCAGCTTCTCCGGCGAACTGGCGTACGAGATCAACGTGTCACCGTGGGAGGCCCTCGCCCTCTGGGAGGCGCTGCACGAGACCGGAGCCCCGTACGGCATCACCCCGTACGGCACGGAGACCATGCACGTCCTGCGCGCGGAGAAGGGCTACCCGATCATCGGCCAGGACACCGACGGCACGGTCACCCCGCAGGACCTCGGCATGGGCTGGGCGGTGTCGAAGAAGAAGCCCGACTTCATCGGCAAGCGCTCCTACGCCCGCGCCGACACCGTACGCCCCGACCGCAAGCAGCTGGTCGGCCTGCTCCCGGAGGACCCGGCCGCCTTCCTCCCCGAAGGCACGCACCTGGTGGCCGACAGCGAACTGCCCGCCCCGCCCGTCCCGATGCTCGGCCACGTCACCTCCAGCTACCGCAGCGCGGCGCTCGGCCGGACCTTCGCGCTCGCCCTGATCAAGGGCGGCCGCGACCGCATCGGCGAACGCCTCTACGCTCCCGTGGGCGACCGCCTGCTCCCGGTGACCGTCGCAAGCCCCGTCCTCTACGACCCCGAGGGAGCCCGCCGCGATGGCTGACACCGCACTCACCGCCCCGCCCCGCAGCCCCCTGTCGCACGCCGCCGCCCGCCTGGCCGCCGCCACCCGCACCTCCGGGGGCGCGATCCGGCTCGCCGAACTCCCGTTGCTGGCCCAGCTCGACGTGCGCCTCGACGCCAAGGGTCCGGCCGCGGACACCGTAGGACTCGCCCTGGGCCTGCAACTGCCCCTCGCGCCCAACTCCGTCGTCCACACCGACCGGGCGACCGCACTGTGGCTCGGCCCCGACGAATGGCTGCTGCTGGGCCGGCCGGGAACCCAGCGCGACCTGGAGAACCGGATCCGGACGGCCGCCGGGGACGAGCATGTCTCCGTCACCGACGTCTCCGCCCAGCGCACCACCCTCCTCGTCACGGGGCCCCGCGCCCGCGACCTCCTCTCCCGCGGCTGCTCCCTCGACCTCCACCCCCGAGCCTTCGGCCCCGGCCGCTGCGCCCAGACCACCCTCGGCCGCACCCAGATCGTCCTGGTCGCCCGAGACCGGCCCAGGGCCGGATTCTGGCTACTGGTCCGCTCGTCCTTCGCCGGCTACCTGGTGGACTGGCTCCTGGACGCGGCGACGGAGTACATCTGAGCCGACGCCCGCCCCGGCCCGCGGGAGCCACCGAGGGGCTCCCGCACGGGCCGCACCCGGGCCTCTCGAGATCCGCGATCACCCGCTCCTAAGGAGTGGGAATGCCCGCCGGGCGGGCCGGGCGGCCGAGGCGGACCGGTACGCCGGGGGAGTAGAGGACGCTGACCGGGTCGCCGCACGGCGCGGGGAGGCCGGCCGCCGCGATCAGGTTCTCCTCGCAGGAGAGCAGCTCGGCGCGGTACAGGGGCCAGCGCGGGTGCTGGTTGGGCAGGTAGCCCACTCCGCCGAAGAACGCGTTGTGCATGCCCCATCGAGCCGTGAGGAAGTGCTCCGACTCGGTCGGCTCCACGATGCGTTCACCGGGCCGCACGGTGACTCGGCTGTACGCTCCACGGGGACCGGGCCAGCGGCGCGAGCTGGTGTAGGTGACGGTGTCGCCGACGGCCCGGACACGCATCCGGGACCACAGGTACGGCAGCCGGAAACCGACCCGCCCCATCACCACGGGTATGAGCCGTGAGGCGTCCATCGACCGGAAGACGACACCGCGGCGGCCGTGCGCGTCGACCGAGTACAGGCGCACGTTCGTTTCCGGGAAGGACCCGAGATACGGCACCCCGGGCATCCGCAGCCACCCGACGCGGTGCATCCGGAAGGCGACGAGCCCGACGTACGTGACCCCGTCGTGCGTGTCGGGAACCGTCCCGCGGGGCAGGAGCCCCGCCACGAGATCCGGTTCGACGGCCCAGTGGACGAAGCAGAGGTCCAGCCACTGCTGGGTGAGCAGCGGGACATGTACGGCGTCGGGGGCGTCGGGACTGACCGAAGCGGGCTTCTCCACAGGTGCCAGGATGGCAGCAGCCGGCTCACCCCGGCCAACCACAGGGCGGGATGATCAGGCGTTCCACCACTCGTCGGTGCACAGCCGACTTCGTAGTGTCACCACCGGCCACCGATGACGGTTCCGGCCGTGGAGGGTGAGGGGTGATCGGCGGTCGGAAGTCTTGACAACCGAATTGGTCTGGACCAAATTGGGCGCGCTCTCCAAATCCCCCCTGCCCGGAGGCACTTGTGGACCGCACCAGACCTGTCCTCGCCCTGCTCACGGCTGCGGCGCTGGCCGTACCCGGCATCACCGCGCTCTCGTCGCCCGTCCAGGCGGCCGACGCCGACCTCTCCCGCAACGGCGGTTTCGAGGCAGGCCTCGACGGCTGGACCTGTACGGCCGGCAGGACGGTCACCAGCCCCGTCCGCACCGGCGGCTCGGCGCTCCAGGCGACCCCGGCCGGCAGCGACCACGCACAGTGCTCGCAGACGGTGACCGTACAGCCGAACTCCCAGTACACGCTGTCCGGTTACGTCCGCGGCTCGTACGTCTACCTCGGCGCGAGCGGCACCGGCACCACCGATGTCTCCACCTGGACCCAGTCCGCCACCGACTGGCAGCGGCTCCAGACCGGCTTCCGTACCGGCGCGTCCACCACCAGGGTGACGATCTACACGCACGGCTGGTACGGCACCGGCGCGTACTACGCCGACGACGTCTCCCTGATCGGCCCCGGCGCCTCGACCGGCCAGCCGCCCGCCGCGCCGACCGGCCTGAAGGCCGGCACCGTCACCTCCTCCAGCGCCGCCCTGTCCTGGTCGGCGGCGAGCGGCGCCACGAGCTACGCCGTCTACCGCGACGGCGCCAAGGTGCAGACGGTGAGCGGGACCTCGGCCACCGTCACCGGCCTGGCCCCCTCGACGGCGTACAGCTTCCAGGTCACCGCCGCGAACGACGCCGGCGAGTCCGCGAAGTCGGCGGCGGTGACGGCGACGACGACCGCCGGCTCGGGCGGCGGCTCCACCGACCTGCCCACCCACGCCCTGGTCGGCTACCTCCACGCGAGCTTCGCCAACGGCTCCGGCTACACGCGCCTGGCCGACGTCCCCGACAGCTGGGACGTCATCGACCTGGCCTTCGGCGAGCCCACCTCCATCACCTCGGGTGACATCCGCTTCACCCGCTGTCCGGTCACCGAGTGCCCGAACGTGGAGAGCGACGCCGACTTCAAGGCCGCGGTCAAGGCCAAGCAGGCGGCCGGCAAGAAGGTGCTGATCTCGATCGGCGGCCAGAACGGCCAGGTCCAGCTCACCACGGCGGCGGCCCGCGACACCTTCGTCTCCTCCGTCTCGAAGATCATCGACGCGTACGGCCTCGACGGCCTGGACATCGACTTCGAAGGTCACTCGCTGTCGCTGAACGCCGACGACACCGACTTCAAGAACCCCAGGACGCCAGTGATCGTGAACCTGATCTCGGCACTGAAGACCCTGAAGGCGAAGTACGGCTCCACGTTCGTCCTCAGCATGGCCCCCGAGACGTTCTTCGTGCAGATGGGCTACCAGTTCTACGGCACGGGCCAGTGGGGCGGCCAGGACCCGCGGTGCGGGGCGTACCTGCCGGTGATCTACGCGCTCCGTGACGACCTGACCCTGCTGCACGTCCAGGACTACAACTCCGGCCCGATCATGGGCCTCGACAACCAGTACCACTCCATGGGCGGCGCGGACTTCCACATCGCCATGACCGACATGCTGCTCTCCGGCTTCCCGGTGGCCGGCAACGCGAACAACGTCTTCCCGCCGCTGCGCCCGGACCAGATCGCGATCGGCATGCCGGCGTCGGTCAACGCGGGCAACGGGTACGTCGCTCCGGCCGAGGTCACCAAGGCCCTCGACTGCCTGACGAAGAAGACGAACTGCGGCTCCTACACGACTCATGGCACCTGGCCCGCCCTGCGCGGCCTGATGACGTGGTCGGTCAACTGGGACCGCTTCGCGGGCTGGGAGTTCCAGCGGACGTTCGACAGCTACTTCGGCTGACGGCTGAGGGTCACATCCGTCCGCGGCCGGTCCGGACCAGGGCCGGCCGCACCGATCAGGTCAAGCCACCGTCTCGTCGTGCTGAGTGGCTCACAGGTCGTCGCAGCGGTGCCGGTTCGCGCACCAGAGGCGGAAGGTGAAGCGCCACTCCCCGCTGTTGTCCCCGATGTTGTCGTCGTTGATCTGGGTCCCCCAGCGCGCGGGGATCGAGGGCGCGCGCTTGCAGCGGGCCAGTTCCCGCAGGGAGTGCGGGTCGTGGTTGCCGACCCAGCCCCCGGGGTTGTTGTTCCAGCGGAAGAAGTTCGCGTACTTGTTCCAGCCGGGGAAGGGGTAGCCGTTCCCGGCGGGCTCGGACTTGCCGTCCACGTCGTAGGGCTCGTAGGCCCAGCCCTGGACGTTGACCTCGTAGCGGTCGTTGACGGTCACCTTCACCACATCGCCGGGGAAGACCGCGTTCGCCGGGTCGGGGCCCCCGGGGAAGCCCACCCCGGCGGTGCCGCCGCCCTGCCGGAAGTGGCGTACGACGTCCGCGCCGGCGCCGCTGCGGCACCGTTGCAGCGGGGACGGGGCGGCCTGGGCGGTCTGGGCGGGGACGACCAGCGCGGTGAGGGCGAGCGCGCCGACCGCGGCGAACGTGCTGAGAGTGCGGGATGTACGAGTCACGGGACACCTCTCCGGGACGGGATACCGGAACTCAGCATGGGGAGGCCGTCGCGCGGTGTCGAAGACCTGTCCGTCATGCCCCCTGCCTGCCGGGCATGACCCCAGGCAGCGGCGGGTGGCGCAGGATCGCCACGACGAAGTCGCAGAACAGACGCGGCAGTTCGCGCCGGTCGTCGCGCCGTCGCACCACACCGCACTCCGCGTCCGTGACGCCCGTCAGCGGCAGCACGCGCAGGCCTTCTGGCAGCTGCACCTGATATGTGTACAGCGGGCCGGGGCAGACCACGCCGTTGAGCCGGATCGCCAGCAGCAACTCGGTTACGGTGGCGGACGGTTCACCCGGCGCCAGGGGCGGCTCGCCGTCGCGTTCGGCCCACATCTGCCAGTAGCTGCACATCCGGGTCGACACCTGGTGCACCGGCGCGAGCGGCAGCGTGAGCGCGTCGGACAGCGGGACGGACTCCGCGTCCCAGAGGGCATGTCCCCGGGGCACCGCGAGTCCACGCGGCTCGGACGCCAGGGGCACGGCGAGCAGGCGCTCGGGGTCGACGGGCAGCCACATCAGGGCGACGTCCACCTCGGCGTCCAGCAGGGGCTGTTCGTACTCGGCGAAGCCGATCTCCCGCCAGCGGAGGTGGACTTCGGGGTGTGCGTGGCCGAAGGCCGTGAGCAGGGAGATGTGCAGGCCGCCGGGGAGCGGGAGCCAGACACCGACCCGCAGCGTCCGCTGCCCTTCGGCCGCACGGCGGGCGGCCCGCCCGGCCTCGTCCACGGCCGCGAGAACGTGTCGGGCGCGTTCGTAGAACACCTCGCCCGCCGGGGTGGGGAGGACACCCACCGGCCCGCGGATCAGCAGTTGGACGCACAACTCCCGTTCCAGATCGCGGATCTGGCGGCTGAGCGCGGGCTGGGACAGATGCAGCAGGGTGGCCGCCCGGGTGAAGCCGCCCTGCTCGGCCACGGCCACGAAGTACCGCAGGTGCCGCAACTCCATACCGGGCCCGTCCCCTCGTCCAGCACGCCGGCCATGTCGGGCCCGGTCACGCTATCGCCGGAGGCAGCCGTGCGGACCTGGCGTGCGGGGGCTCGGCAGGCGACCGCCGCGCGGTCACACGCCCCTCGTGGGCTCCGGCGGCGCCGAGGGCGGCGCGCGGGCGGGGTGGGTGCCAGGTCGGTGTGCCGGACCTGGACTCCTGCTCCGGGGATGCGGTGAGCAAGCGCTTAGTAATATGGTGAGGGTGCAGCTCGCCACAGACGGAGGGAAGGCCTACCGGTGTCAGAAGCAGAGGCTTTCTACGAGCGGGCGGACCAGGGCCGGTTCCTTCCCACCGACTGCACCCGGGGGCCGTGGGACGCGGGCTCCCAGCACGCCGGCCCTCCGGCCGCGCTGCTCGGTCTGGCCGTCGAGCAGCGGCCCGGCGGCCGGCCGGACATGAGGGTCGCCCGACTCACCTACGAGATCATGCGCCCGGTCCCCATACGGCCGCTGACCGTGGCCACGCGCGTCCTGCGCAGCGGGCGCAGCACCGAACTCGTGGAGGCCACGCTGACGCCCGACGGCGGCGAGGAGGTGATGCGGGCGACGGTTCTGCTGATGAAGACCGCCCCGCACTCGGTACCCGAGGTGTCGCCCGGCCCACAGGTTCCCGGGCCCGCGGCCGCACCCCTCAAGGCCTTCTTCCCGGTGCCGTGGGACCGCGGCTACCACACCGCCATGGAAGTCCGTTTCGCCGCCGGTTCCTTTCTCGAACCCGGCCCGGCGACGGCGTGGATGCGGATGCGGGTCCCCCTGGTCGCGGGAGAGGAGACCACGCCGCTCAGCAGGGTGCTGACGGCCGCCGACTCGGGCAACGGCGTCAGCGCCGAGCTCGACTTCCGCCGGCACGTCTTCATCAACACCGACCTCACCGTCAACCTGCATCGCCACCCCGAGGGCGAATGGGTCTGCCTGGACGCCCGGACGCTGGTGGACGGCGCCGGCCTCGGCCTCGCCGAGTCCGCCCTCCACGACGAGAAGGGCCCGCTCGGCCGCAGCACCCAGAGCCTGTACGTGTCCGCACGCGACTGAACCGGCCGCGCGCCACGGGGGAGGCCGACGGCGTCCGGTGCGCCGACGGCCCGCCTCCGCACCCGCTCGACACCACCGCGACGCCCAGGAGGCCTTCAGGTCGTGTCCGCGAGCGTCAGGCCGCCTTCCTCGCGACGAGCCGGACGGGTATCTCCGCGTACGTGTTGAGCAGGGAGTTCTCCGCGATGACCGGATCACCGGTGAACTCGATGCGCTCGACGGACTCGAGAAGCGCGTGGATCAGGGTGTGCAGCTCGATGCGGGCGACGCCTTGACCGACACAGTGGTGCGCGCCGTATCCGAACCCGAGGTGATCGACCGGATTGCGGCGGAAGTCGAACTCGTCCGCACGCTCCCACTTCCTTTCGTCACGGTTCGCGGAGGCGAAGAGGGCCCACACCCGAGCACCCTCCGGGATCGCCGCCCCACCGAGCGTCGTGTCGCGCGCCGCGACGCGGGTGAGGCCCCGGATCGGACTCTCGAACCTGAGCAGTTCGTTGATCGTCGACAGCACGAGCCCCGGCTCGGCACGCAGCGCGGCCCACTGGTCCGGGCGCTCGGCGAAGACGACGAGCAGGTGGCCGATCGCCGCGGCCGTGGTCTCCAGTGACGGGCCGATGAAGTCGACGAGGAGGAGCGGGCACTTCTCCTTGGGGATGACACCCTGATCGGCCGCCTCGAGCATGGCGGCCCCGGGGCTTCCGGGCGCGAGTTCTCGGTTCGCCGCGAGTTCGTGGGCGAACTGGAAGAGACGCTGCGTCATCTCCATGTTGTGCGGCGTGCGTTCCGTGGCCGGGCCCAGCAGGTCGTTGCCCACCTGCCCCCACGCGTAGAGGTGCTCGCGGTTACGGTCGGGCAGTCCGAGGAAGTCGGGGATGACCAGCATCGGCATCGCCTGGGCCAACTCCGTGACGCCGTCGATCTCGCCCTTGGCGACGACGTCGGCGACGAGGGTCCGCGCCTTCAGGGCGATCTCCTCCCTGCGACCGCGCAGGGCGCCGGGCCGCAGCCCGGCGCCGACGACGGAGCGCAGCAGATCGTGCTCCGGCGGATCGCTGACGAGAGTGACGCCCCGCATGATCTGGTTCACGCCGGGATCGAAGCCCACGCCCTCGCCGGAGACGAAGGTGCCGTGATCGGCGAGCGCGGCCCTCACCTCGTCGTAACGCGTGACCGCGTACACATCCGGTTCACGCAACCGGACGACGGCGCCGAGCTCTCGCAGGTGTGCGTACTGCTCGTAGCGAGTGCGCCGGTCCGAGGTGGCGAACATGTCGATCTCTGTCATGGGTACGACGGCCACGGCTCCCCCTCGAGGTACTGGTCGGCCACGGCCGCGCTGCGCGGGACCCGCTCCGGGGCGTGGCCCGGGAGGAACATCGTGGTTCGTTTTCGCTTCCGTGTTCGCATCGCATGCATCTGTCTGATCTTGCTCGGTGAAAGCGTTTGCAAACCACGGTGTCAGCAGGGGCCTGTGGGGCGGGCGTCCCCTTCCGCCCCGCCTCCGTCGACGCCGGGCCCCGCCGCCCCGCCCGGCGGGGCCGGGCGGCGGGGCCGCTCGTCACTGGCCGGGCGCCAGCACGTAGGTGTTGAGGGTGCCGACGGTGCTGAGGGGCGAGGGAGAGCCCGTTTCGTAGCGGTCCACGGCCAGGTAGTTGGGCTTCTTGCGGGCGGCGGGCGTGCAGAAGTTCTGTACGCGGTTGAGGAGCTTGCCGTTGTCCGTCTGGACGGTGGAGCCGATCGGGTAGTCCCGGAAGTGGTTCATCACGAACAGCGGGTGGAAGGCGGTGGAGTCCGCGGTGAGGGGGCGGCCGGTGCCCCAGCGGCTGTAGCAGGACCAGTCGGAGCCGCCGATCCCGCCTCCCATGGACCAGTAGTTCTCCACGGTCCACTCGCGCTGGTACATCACGCCGAAGGTGTCGCGGGTCGCCCAGCCGTCGGCGGTGTCGCCGGAGCGCGTCCGGTCGCTGAAGATCAGCAGCTGCTTGCCGCGTGCCGCGAGGTCCGCCATGGTCGGCCAGCCCTTGACCGCCACACCCTCCTGGTCGGGCCGGTACAGCACGTCGTTCAGCCCGCTGACGGACGCCAGGGAGGACCTGAGCACGTCGGAGGGCGCGTAGTCCTCCAGGAACACGCTGACGAACTGGCCCGGGTTGGCCTTGAGGAAGTCGACCATCCGCTGGAGGTCGGTGGCCAGCGGGACCGGGTTGCTCACGCCGGAGCAGCTGTTGTGGCAGAGGACGGCCCGGCCGGACACGGCGTAGTCGTCCAGCATGAAGGCCCGTACGCCGTCGCTGAGTTGGCGGCTGATGCCCTGGTTCTGGTTGGGGAACAGACTCACCGGGAACGACGCGAAGTTGCCGTCGGCGCCGTTGGCGTAGGCGTTGTGGGTGGTGAGGAACGTGACCTGGTCCAGGGTCCGGGTGTCGGTGGACGGCATCGCGGACGTCGCGTAGGACACCGGGGTGAGGTACCAGCGGGCGAGGTCGCCGGTCGAGCCGAGCTGGACGGCGGCGGAGTCGGAGGCGGAACCGGTGAGGTACTGGGAGGTGCCGGGGACGCTCACCGTCCAGGTGCGGTCCGCGCCGGCGGTGACCGTCCAGGTGGTGCCCGCCGCCCCGCAGGTGGCGGTCACCGCGGAGGTGCCGTTCCGGCCGAGGCAGACGCCCGACCCGTCGGTGCTGCGCAGTTGGTGACCGCCGTCGACGGCGACCGGGATCCACTGCTGGTGGTCCTCGTTGCCCTTCGGGTTGTGCGCGGCGACGGTGCCGCCGCTGTCGGCCGCGTTCAGACCGGTCGCGTAGTTCTGGAGATAGACCGAGACGGTGGGTACGGCCGCCGCGGCCCGGCCCGGGGACAGGACGGGCAGGGTGAGGGCGAGTGCGGCGGTGCCGCACAGGGCGCGCAGGGTGCGCAGGCGCACGAGGGATCCTTTCGCCGGCAGAGCGAGGGGGTGACAGAGGCATGACATACCGGAAAGCGGGTGCGGTGCCAGACTCTGGTCCCGAATTCCCGGTGAATCAGGGACGGTTCGGTGGCGCCGGGTATCGACGTCGCGTGTCCCGTACGTACCGGCATCGGAAGTGGTTCACCCGGTACTCGGCCCCCTGCCGCCGGTCGGTCCGCGTGTGTCGTCGCCCTGAACTCGGTTGCGCCGAGGGGCCGGTCGGCGCTGGTATTCCGGCATGAGCAGAATCGCTGACGTCATCGTGCTGGCGCAGCAGGCGGACGAGGTCATGGAGCCGCTGACGCGCGAGGACGACACCCGCACCTGGCGTGGCACCTTCTACGAGATGAGCCCCGGTGGGAACTGGGGGTTCGGCTGGGGTGCGGAGTTTGTGCGGATGCACTCCCGGTCCGGGCTGTTGAAGCACCTGGAGTCCTTGCCATGGCCCCGACCTGAGACGGTGCAGGTGCTGATCCACGACGAGGAGGACGACTGCTTCGGTCTCTGGATGATCCACGACGGCAGACTCGTGGAGATTCCTCTGCCGCGAACCCGGAGGGCCTACTGGAGCGGGCCGCACAACGAGGAACACCCTCCCGATCCCGGCATCCTGAGCCGGACGGACCATGCTCCCGTCGACTGGCCGCAGGAGACAGCGGGCGGCGACCACTCCCGGCCCCCCGCCTGGTGAACACGATCAGGTGCGGAGCCGGATGACGACGGCTGCGGCGGGAGCGGTTTCCAGCTGGTCGCCTCGACCGCCGACCGCACCGGGCCTGCGCGTCAGTCCGCGAAGACCTCGCGCAGCTTCGCCTCCTGCTCGCCGTCCAGGTTGGACTGGATCAGCTGGGCGTGACCGCCCGGGAACGCCGCCTTGACCCGCTCGACGACGGCATCCTGCGACAGCAGGAACAGCGCCGAGGTACCCGGTGTCACCTGGGACTTGACCGAGTCGATGAAGTCGTCGTCGATACCGACGTCCGCCATCTTTCCGCCCAGCGCGCCGGCCGCGGCTCCGACCGCGGCGCCGAGCAGCGGCATGAAGAAGATGAGGCCGAAGAGCATGCCCCAGAAAGTGCCGGACAGTGCCCCCGCGCCGGTGAGGTTGTGGAGCTGCTTGGTCTTCGGCTTCTTGGCGCCCTGCGGCCAGGCGGCGACGGCCGCGTCCAGAACCTTGATCAACTCCTGCTTCTGCAACTGCAGCAGGGCCTGCTCGGCCTCGGCTGCGCCGTCGGAGCTGTCGAACTTCCAGACGGTGAGCGTGGCCATGGGGACCTCCGGTGGCGCGGGGAGCGTCGGTGCCGTCAGTAAACGCCGGTGGGCCGACGGCCGCATTTCGAGCTGTCGCGGGCAGGCGGGCCGGGGCACCGCCCCATCCGGGGCACCGCCCCATCCGGGGCACCGCCCCACCCGGGGCTGGGCTGGACCACCGCCGGAGGCGCGGCGCCCGCTCGGCCCCGGGGCTGGGCCGGGCTGGGCCACCTGGTCGTTGACGTCGCAACCTTCCCGCGGGGATGCGGCATGTCGTCCCTCCCCACAGGATGGGGAGGCGACCGACCTTGCCCGGGACCGCAGGAGTAAGACAGTGAACGCTGAACAACTCCCGCCGCCATGGCTCTTTCCCCAGGCTCGGGCCCGGACACCGCAGGCCATGGGGAGCGAACCCTTCATCCCGTTGGCGGACGGTGCCCGGACGACCTGTGAGTGCGGGTTCCTCCGGGGGATCGTCGAAGGCACGACCGCTCCGGTCGTCATCCTCGACCGTCATCTGCGCTACCTGTACGTCAACCCGGTCTGGTCCCAGGTCACCGGTGTCCCCGCCGAGACGTTCCTGGGCAGGCGGTTCGGCGAGGTGCTGCCGGACGTCCAGACCCCCGACGACGTCCTTATCGAGGTGCTCGCCGACGGACAGCCCCGGGAAGTGACCCTGAACGGCACCACACGCATCCCCTCGCCCGTCGGCAGCAGACTCTGGCGTGCGGTCTTCCACCGGCTCGAGGTGGAGGGCCGTGTCGTCGGGGTGTGCGGGATCTCCGTCGAGGTCAGCAATCTGCGCCAGTATCTGGACGATCTGGAGAGCGCCCACCAGCGCCTCGCCCTCCTGGACGCCGCTGCCACCCGTGTCGGCACCACCCTCGACGTGAAGGCCACCTGCGCCGAGCTGGCGGACTTCCTCGCCCCCTCCCTGGCGGACGTGGCCGGTGTCGCGATCGTGGAGGAGGAGTTCTTCGGCATGCCCGCGCCGCCCCCCGGCATCCTCCGGTTGCGCAAGATGAAGCTGTCGGGACCGCCCGAGCTGCAACGACCCCTGATCGAGCTCGGCGGAGCGGAGCCGTACGTGGACTTCCCGCGGAACTCGGCGCCCCGGCGCTGCATCGACGGCGGCCGGCCGTGGCTGGGCAACCTGGCGTCCGACGAGACGCTCCAGAAGGTCATCGTCCATCCCGAGCGGGTACGGCTCTTCCGCACGGCAGGCGTCCACTCGGTGCTCATCGTCCCCCTGCCCACGGCCGGCCGCTGCGTCGGCATCGTCATGCTGATGCGGGCCGGAGCGTCACCGCCGTTCAGCGAGGACGACATCCTCACCGCGCAGGGTGTCGCCTCGCGCGCCGCCGTCTCCATCGACAGCGCCCACCGGTACAGCCACGAGCACACCATGACGCTGGAACTCCAGCGCGCCCTGCTGTCGGAGCCGGACGGACCGCACCGCACGGTCGAGGTGGCCACCCGCTATCTGCCGTCCGGCCGCAGCGCCCTCGTCGGCGGCGACTGGTACGACTCCGTCGCGCTCCCGGACGGTCGCACCCTGCTGGTCATGGGCGATGTGATGGGGCACGGCTTCCAGGCCGCCGTGGCGATGAGCCAGTACCGCTCGGTCCTGCGCACCGTCGCCGCCACCGGCCTCGCCGTCGACGCCATGCTCGACGAGGCCGATCGCACGGCCGCGCGCATCGGCCTCGACCGCCCCGCCACCTGTGTGCTCGTCCTCGTGGACTCCGAGGCCGGCACCTGCACCGCGGCCACCGCCGGGCACCTGCCGCCCCTGCTGATCAGGCCGAACGGCGACACCGGCCTGATCAGCCTGCCGGCCGGCCCTCCCATCGGGACGGAACTCGGCGACTACGAGGCGACGACGTTCGCCTTCGAGCCGGGCTCCGTCCTGCTGCTCTACACCGACGGGCTCGTGGAGCAACGCGGCGTGGACATCGACGACTCCGTGCGGGCCCTGACCGAACTGGGACTGTCGGCCGACGAACCACTGGAACACCTGCTCGACACCCTCCTGGCCCAGCTGACCGGCGGCATGTGCGACGACGACATCGCGCTTCTCGCCGCCCGGCTGCGCGCGGGCCCGACCGACGGCTCGGTACGACAGCCCGGACCCCCCGAGTCCTGACCGGGGAACGGCACCCGGGCGTCCTCGCGCGACCCCGCACCTCACCCGCGCCGCGCGGGAAAGTTTTCCGCACTCGACCCCCACTGTGTTCGAACACAAGGGCGAGAGGCGCTATGATCTTCGCGGCAAGGCTGTAGCGCAGTGGTCGTCGCGCCCAAGCATCGAGCTGGAGGACGTCGGTTCAAATCCGACCAGCCTTGCCGCCTAGAAAAGTCGATTGGCGTCGGTTCGTCCTGGGCGGGTGGAGGGCGATGCCGCCCTCGGCGAGCCGGGCACCGGCGATGAACCGGTGGAGTGGTGATGACGCAGCCGACGCCCGTACGCTGCCCCGCGATCGAGCACCCGGACATCGCGATCAGCGATCCCGCCGCTCTGGAGCCGCTGCTCGACCGGCTGCGGTCCGCGCAGCCCGTCGCGGCCGACGAGACCTTCCCGCTCGGCACCGTACGCGCGGACGGGCGGATCGACCTGTGCAAGCAGGGCCTCGGCACGGTCGGCGCCGCCCGGCTGATGCCCGTCGCCGCGGCCTCCGCGCACGCCACGCACATCCTGCTCGGCACCAACGCCGTCGGGGACGACGGCGCCCGCTCGGTCGCCGACGCACTGACGACGCACGGCCACGGCATCCACACCCTGTACCTCGGCTGCAACCGCATCGGCCCGGACGGCGTCACCGCGCTCACCGACGCGCTGACGACGGACGACACCGTCCACGCCCTGTGGCTCAAGCGCAACCCGGTGGGCGACGCCGGAGCCCGGGCGATCGCCGCGATGCTCCGCCGGAACACCACGCTGCGCACCCTCGACCTGGTCAACACCGGCCTCACCACCGACGGACTGCGGGCCCTGCTCGACGCCCTCACCGGCCGGCCCGGCCCGGTGGAACGCCTCTTCGTCGGAGGCAACGGCCTGACCGCCGACGCCGCCCCGCTGCTGGCGGCGCTCATCCGTGACGCGGGGGTGCGCGAGCTCTACCTCCCCGCCAACCACCTCGGAGACGAAGGCGCGGCGATCCTCGCCGCCGCGGCCGACCCCGCACGGCCGGTACGCCTCGGCCTCGGCGGCAACGGCATCGGCCCCGCCGGCGCCCGCGCCCTCGCCGACTTCCTCGACGGGATCGAGGCCCTCGACCTGGGCCGACCACTGTCGGAACGCAGCCTCGGCGCGCCCGCCAACACCACCGGCGACGAAGGCGCCCACGCGCTGGCCGCCGCACTTCCGGGCAGCCCGCTGCGCCGGCTGGAGCTCTGCCACACCGGACTGACCGGCCGGGGCGCGAAGACCCTGCTGGCGGCCGTGCCCGACCACTCGTCCCTGGAGTACGTCGGTCTCGGCCCCGGCCTGCCCCGCAAGGTGAAGCGCTCCTTCACCCTGCGCCTGCGGCCCGTCGGCCGGGCGCACCCCGACCTGCGCGCGATAGGGAGTGTCTACCGTTGAGCACGCGTGGCGAACTCCTCTGTTTCCCACCGGACGAGGCGTCGAGCCGACACCGGATCCGCCGCTACGCGGTGCCTCACTGGATGATCGAGCGGGCCACCGCCTGCCGTCTGGCCGGTGACTGGCGCGGCGCCTGCGCGGCGGCGAACGTCGACATCGCGTTCGACCTGTCCGAGGTCGCCGACCACTGCGGCGACGACGTCGTGGCGCTCCTGGAGGACGACCTCCGTCACCTCGTCCCCGATCTGCTGCGCTGGCACCTGCCGCGCACGCTCGGCGGGCGGACCACGCTCGCCAAGGACCGGACCGTCGTCCTCGCGCGCTACCGCCCGAAGACACCGGGCGAGGGCCGCCGGGCCACGCCGTACCTGCACGTCACCACTCCACCGATGATCGACGGACCCCAGCGGATCGCCCTGCGGTTCGAGACGCTCAAGGACGAGCAGGCCGCCGGCGTCTTCGGGCCGACCACGGACGACTGGCGCACCGCGCGGCACTTGTGGGACGCACGGCACACCGCCGAACTGCGCGAACGGTGCGCCGGCGACACCGGGAGGCCCCCGTTCTTCCACGCCGACGGCACCCCGCGCGGCGCGCACGAACTGCCGACCGCCGATCCCGGCGACGGCGACCCGGCGGCCCGTGCCGAGTGGGCCACCCTGCTGCACCAGAAGGGCGACGCACCGGCCGCGTTCGCCGCCGCCGGAATCGAGCTGGACCTGACGCCCCCGCAGAAATCGGGCTGGTACCAGGCGGACCCGGAGCCGCTGCTGGGCAGGATGGCGATCGAGCACACCCGCCTGGAGCCGGAGATCCGCCGTCTGGTGGCCGAGGGCGTGGGCGACCGCTTCCTGATCGCCGCCCACTGGCGGACCTACATCCTGCTGGAGCCCACGGACACCGGCGGGCTGCTCGCACGAGTCGCCGACCGGGACGACGTCAAGGGCGAGCCCTTCCTCGCCGAGGCGCTGTGGCGCAGGCTCCCCGACCTCGACCTGCTGCGGGCCGAAGGCGCCGCACCGGAGCAGCTGCATCCGCTCGTCCGCGAGGCGCTGTTCCCCGCCTTCCGGGCCCCGCGGAGCCCGGCCCGTCCGCAGGGGCCGACGGCACCCGCATCCGTGCGGGTCAGGTGCCGTGGCGAATGGCACGAGGTCGCCTTCCGCCCCGGTGGCCTGCTGCGCATGCCGCACAGCGACGAGGAACAGCAGCGCGAACGCGCCATGCGCGCCTTCGGCGGCGCCGTCGCCGGATGCTTCGCCGTGGAACAGACGTGGACCTCCGGACTGGGCCGCCTGCCGAAGGCGCTGCGCGCGCACCGCACCGAACTGTTCCTGCGTGCCCAGCACGGTGACACCCCCGGCGTGCTGGAACTCCTCGACGCCGGTGTCGATCCCCGCGTACGGGACGCCACCGGCCGCACCCTGCTGCACGTCCTCAACCTCCTCGACCACGAGACGCTGCTGCCACGGCTGCTGGCGGAGGGCCTGGACCTCGAAGCCCGCGACCGGCGGGAGCGCACCCCGCTGTTCGTCGCGGTCAACGACCTCGGTTCGACGGCGCTGGTCGAGGCCCTCGTCGCCGCCGGGGCCCGGCTCGACGTGATCGACGGGTCCGAGCTGTCGCTCGCCCAGATCGTCCGACGGTACAAGCGGCCCGACCTGACGTTCCTGCGAGAACGCGTCCAGGAGGAGCATCCGGGCATCGGTGCCGAGTGGTGGGACGAATGGATGGACGAGCAGGAGGAGTACTACGCGCAGGACCCCGCCGACCCCACCGACCCCACCGAACTCGACGACGAGGAAGAACCGTCCCCTTGAGCACCGACCCCACGGCCCCTGCCGCGCCTTCCGGCCCCCTGGCGGCCGCGGACGACCTCAACCGCAGGCTGCGGGCGCTACGGACGGAACCGGCGGCGAACCCCCAACTGGAGGCGCTCGCCCTCGCCGTGACGGCCAATCAGCCCGTGCTGCTGTGGGGAGAGCCGGGCATCGGCAAGTCGGCCGGTCTGGAGCAACTCGCCGCGGGGCTCGGCCTGCCGCTGGAGACGGTGATCGCCAGCGTGCACGAGCCGTCCGACTTCGCCGGGCTGCCCATCGTCGGTGAGGACCCGGCCGTGACCGGTGTGCCGATGGCCCCGCCGGACTGGGCGGTCCGCCTGGCCCGCGCCGGACAGGGCCTGCTCTTCTTCGACGAACTGTCCTCCGCACCGCCCGCCGTGCAGGCGGCCCTGCTGCGGGTGGTGCTCGAACGACGGGTCGGCAGCCTCGTGCTGCCGGACGCGGTGCGCATCGTCGCCGCCGCCAACCCGCCCTCCAGCGCGGCGGACGGCTGGCACCTCAGCCCGCCGCTCGCCAACCGCTTCGTCCACCTCCAATGGACCTACGACCCCCGGACGGTCGCCCGCGGCATGGCCGGCACCTGGCCGGAGGTGACCGTGCCCGTCGTCGACGCCGGCAAGGTGCCCGGCGCGGTCGCCCGGGCCCGGGGCGCGATCTCCGGCTTCCTCACCGCCCGGCCCGGCCTGGTCCACCACATCCCCGCCGACGCCGAGAGCCGGGGCCGGTCCTGGCCGTCCCCCCGGACCTGGGAGATGGGGCTGAAGCTGCTCGCCGCCGGGTACGCGACCGGCGTCGGACGCGAGGCGCTGGCCGCCGCGCTCACCGGGGCCGTCGGCGACGGCGCGGGCATCGAACTGCTGTCGTACCTCGAACACCTCGACCTGCCCGACCCCGACCGCGTCCTCGCCGACCCGGACGCCTTCGCCCTGCCCGAACGCGGCGACCGGCAACTGGCGTTCCTCATCGCGGTGGTCGCCGCCATCCAGAGCGACCTGACCCGGCCCCGGTGGGAGGCCGGCTGGACCGTCCTGGCCAAGGCCGTCGACGCGGGCGTACCGGACGTGGCCGCCCGGGCCGCCACCGACCTCGCGGCCATGCGCCACCTCGACTGGCCCGTACCGCCCGGCATCGACGGCTTCCTCGGCCTCCTCCAGATGTCCGGAGCCCTGCCCGGCGGCGGCCGGTGAGACCTACGGGGACGACGGAGGATGCCCGCCGCGCCCTGGACCTGACCAAACTGCTCGCCGCCCGCTACAAGGCGGCGAGCGACCGGCCCTATCTGGCGTCGGCGCTGTACGCCCTGACCGTCGTCCCGAGCCCGGACGTGCCGACGATGGGCGTGGACCGGCACTGGCGCTGCTACGTGTCCCCCGCCTTCGTCGACGCGACGCCGGTGCCCGAGCTCGCGGGCGTGTGGGTGCACGAGGCGGCGCATCTGCTGCGCGACCACCACGGCCGGGCGGACCGGCTCCCCGCCGCCGCCCAGCGCGACCACCACCGCGTCAACGTCGCGCAGGACTGCGAGATCAACGACGACCTGCTCTCCGACGGCCTGCGCCTGCCCGACGGACGCATGGAACCCCGCCTCTTCGGACTCCCCGAGGGCCGGCTGTTCGAGGAGTACCTCGACCGGCTCCCGCCCGAGGTGCGAACGCCGGACTGCGGATCCGGTGCGCACGGCCGGCCCGCGCCCTGGGAACTCCCCGAGTCCGGCGGTCCCGCCCGGCTCGGCGAGGTCGAGGCGCAGGCGCTGCGCCGGCAGACCGCCGAGGCGATGCGCGCCCATCAGCGCACCCGCGGCAACCTGCCCGCGGGCTGGCAGCGCTGGGCCGAGGAGGTTCTGGAACCCACGGTGGACTGGCGACGCGCGCTCTCCGGCGCGGTCCGGGAGGCCGCCGCCTGGGCCGCCGGCGCCGTCGACTACACCTACCGCCGCCCCTCGCGTCGCACCCCGGCGCTGCGCGGCGTCGTCCTGCCGAGCCTGCGCCGCCCGCTGCCCCGGGTCGCCGTCGTCATCGACACCTCCGGCTCGATGGGCGACGCCGAACTGGCCGCCGCCCTCGGGGAGGTGACGGGCGTCCTGCGCGAGGTCGGGATCCGCGGCAACCGCGTGACCGTGCTCGCCTGCGACGCCGACGTGCACGCCGTGTCCCGGGTGGTGGCCACCGAACAGATCACCCTGGGCGGCGGTGGTGGCACGGACATGCGCGTCGGCATCGAGGCGGCGCTCGCGACGCCCGATCGCCCGAGCATCGTCGTCGTCCTCACCGACGGCTACACCCCCTGGCCCGACGAGGCCCCGCCCTGCCGCATCATCGCGGCCCTGATCGGCCCTGCCGCACCAGAGCCACCGAACTGGGTGGAGACCGTGCGCATTCCCACCTGACACGGGCCTGGGGAGGGCCGATGTTCAGCCCCTGACCTGGGGCGATACGATCCCGCGTCATGAGACGATCGGTGATCGCGCTGTTGAGCGCAGGGGTAGTCGTGCTTGCGGGGAGTGGGTACGCCGTCGGCGCGGGCCACGACGACGGCGCGGCTGAGCGGTCCGCGAAGTGTGAACAGCCCACGCGGGATTTCGCCGAGCGCGCCGGTCGACTCCGCAAGCAGGTGCAGGGAGACGACGCGCGCTGGCAGGTGGTCACGGCACAGACCGAGATCCTCGCCGTGCTCGTGAAGCAGAACGCGACCTGCTTCGATGCCGGAACGCGCGCGGCGGCGACCGTCGTCCAGCGGCTCTCCGGGGGAGAACAGGATGCCGCCAGATGCGACCTCATCGGCATCAAGGCCGGGGACTGCGCGGTTCAGGTCTCCTGACAGGGCGCCGCGTGGCCTACGGCTCACCCCACTCAGGGACGCACATCATGCGGTGGGCGCCATCTGAAGGCCTCGGGGTGTCGTCGGGGCCGGGGTCCGGTCCGGGTGCGGTCGTGGCCCCGTCGGCTTGGCCTGATTCATCGAGCGCACATCGTTCCCGCGGACGCGTTGGGCCGTCCTGGGCTGTTCGGCCGACGAAGCGAGATGTCGTGCAGGGCGTCGCGAGCGTCAGGGGTCTTCGACCTGTGACCATGGAGCGTTCAGGGAAAGTGATCGACTAGGAGCTCCAGGTCGCGGGCCGCTGCGCCGCCGCCATGTGGCGCTCGCGGGAACGCGCTGTAGGTGATGTGGTGAACTGGTTGATCTCGCTGCCGGCGGTGGCGCTGGTGGTGGGCGGGCTCCTCCTCGCCTTCCTGGTCGCGGCCGCTGCGCGGGTCGGCGTCCGGGCGCTCGTGCCGGTCGGGGAACAGGACCGGGTGCCGCAGATCGCCACACCCCTGATGCCGACACTCGGCGCCGCCTTCGCGATCTTTGCGGCACTCTCACTGGCCAGCGAGGCCGGCTACCTGCGCGCGGCGGAGGCACTGGTGAGCGACGAGGCGGCCGCGGCCTCCCGCCTGGCCTGGGCGGCGACAAGTCCACGAGTCCACTCGGAGCCGATCCACGCGGCCCTCCACGACTACTTGCGGACCACGCGTGCCCGGGAGTGGAAGGCCACGCAAACGGCGTCCGGCGGCGACGACGCGGCCACCGCTCGCGCGATCGCCCGGCTGGAGCGGATCGTGCGCGCCGAGGCGGCCCGGCCCGAGGTGGGAACCCCGACGGGCACGGAGCTGGTGGTCTCCCTGGACGGCGTCACCAGTGGTCGTCGCGCCCGCATCGCGGCCGCAGCGCGCGACGTTCCCGCGCTCTACGTCGTCACGCTCGTGGTCAGCGGGCTGGCCCTGATCGTGAACTCGGGCGCACTGGTCTTCCGCAGCAGCCCGCGAACGTCGTTGCTCGTCGCGGGTGTTGCGAGTGTGGTGGGGTTGAGCCTGGCCTTGCTCTTCGCGCTCAGCGCGCCCTGGAGCGGAGCCCTCGTCGTCACCGGGCACCCACTCGACGCCGTCATCGGAGACCTGAATTCCGGCTTCTTCGCCGGCAGTCCCTAGGGCGGGGCGCGACACCACGCACCGGGCAGGGGAACGGCCCCTGACCAGGCCGGGCGGTCAGGGGCCGTCGGTGCTCAGTCGAGACAGAACTCGTTGCCCTCGATGTCCTGCATCAGGATGCACGACTCGTTCTCCTCGTCGGCGGTCAGCAGTCGTACGCGCACCGCGCCGAGCGCCATCAGCCGTGTGCATTCGGCCTCGAGCGTGGCCAGGCGCTCTTCACCCACCAGCCCGGTGCCGACCCGCACGTCGAGATGCACCCGATTCTTGACGACCTTGCCTTCGGGAACACGCTGGAAATACAGTCGCGGGC
Source organism: Streptomyces phaeofaciens (assembly GCF_014648915.1). Classification (GTDB taxonomy): domain Bacteria; phylum Actinomycetota; class Actinomycetes; order Streptomycetales; family Streptomycetaceae; genus Streptomyces; species Streptomyces phaeofaciens. Next base: position 58,751 of record NZ_BMSA01000034.1, read on the forward strand.
CCTCACCTGTGGGATCGCCGCAGGCGAACCACGCACCCCGATCCTCGGGCGACCGCGAGCTGTGGAAATCGTCCCAAGTGTCGAACCCCTTCGGCGGCGGGGGCACGACGTACCCCAACACCTCGCACCAGAAGCGAGCGACGCGCTCAGGATCCGCGCAGTCGAAGGTGACTTGGAACTTCTTGATCGATCCCATCGGCTCACCGTACCAGGGGCACTCTGTGCTCAACTCCCGGTGCGCATCGGCTTGATGACGGGAGGACAGACCTGGCCGAGGCCGAGGTCCACAGGTCGCTCTCGGTTCACGCGCCGGGAGGGCGGAAGGAGACCTGCCGACGGGTCGCCTCGTCGATCTCGTCGAGGGTGAGCAGGGGAGTGGCCCGGGTGCGGAGCGCGCCGCTGGCCTTCACGCTGAGGCTGACCGCGGCCATGGAGACCGGGTCCGGGAAGTCGAGGATGCCCACGAAGTCGTCCTCACCGAAGGCGAAGTACATGGCCTCGACCGTCCCGCCGAGGCCGGCGACGACCTGTTCGACGGCCGCGCGACGGCCACTCGCCCCTTCCTCGAGCAGCCCCTTCGCGCCCTCGGGGGTGTAGGTGGCCTGGATGAGGTACTTCGGCATAGGGGGTGCTCCCTGCCCGCGACGTGACCGGTACGCAGGTTGGACTTCCCTCTGGCACGCCGACCGCCACCCGCCCTACGCCTGGATTCACCCGTTGGAAGCCGAACCGCTGCCAGGTGATCACGGCGTCACGAGATGCGGTGGTGGCGGCGCCTCGTCGTCGACGGGGATGCCCAGCCGGCCCGCGACCGTGGTCAGGGCCGTTCCCAGCGGGAGCGCGACCCGGGTGAGGGCGTGCCGGTCGCCCCGGGTCGGGTCCCGGTTGACGATCAGCACGGGCTTCCCGTCCTGGGCCGCCTGGCGGACGAACCGGAGCCCGGACATCACTGTCAGTGACGAGCCGAGGATCAGGAGTGAGGTCGCTTCGCGGACCAGGGTGCGGCAGTGCTCGACCCGCTGTGGCGGAACGGTTTCGCCGAAGAACACCACGTCCGGTTTGAGGATGCCGCCGCAGACCGCGCAGGGCATCACGCGGAAGTCCCCGATCTGCTCGTCGGTGAGGTCGGCGTCGCCGTCCGGGTTGATTCCCGCGGCCACCGGATCGAAGCCCGCGTTGGCCTCCTCCAGCCGTCGGGCGAGTTCCCGGCGCGGGCTGGAGGCGCCGCAGGAGAGGCAGACGACCCGGGCCAGGCTTCCGTGGAGCTCCACGACGTCCTCGCTGCCGGCGGCCTGGTGCAGGCCGTCGACGTTCTGGGTGATGACACCCGAGAGCAGGCCGTGCCGCCCGAACGCGGCCACGGCCCGGTGTCCGGCGTTGGGGTGGGCGCGGCCGAAGGTGCGCCAGCCGAGGTGGCTGCGCGCCCAGTACCGGCGCCGGGCCTGGGCGCCGGCGGTGAAGTCCTGGTAGGTCATCGGGGTGTGCCGGCTCAGGCTTCCGCCCTCGCCCCGGTAGTCGGGGATGCCCGACTCGGTGGAGATGCCGGCCCCGCTGAGCACCAGCAGGCCGCCGGCGCTCAGTGCGTCGGTGACCTGCTCCAGGTCCGTGGTGCCCGGCGGCAGGTCCTCGGTGGGGGTCCAGCTCAGAGTGGGGCGCATGCGCATGCCTGCCAGGGTACGAAACGGGCTGCCCACGGTGCCTCCAGTCGCTCACACCGATCGGCGGGGACCGCCGGTCCGTCGGCGGAGCGCCCCACCGCTTGAGATCACCGGCGGGCGGGCCGACAGTGGGATGCATGAGCCGTCACCGAAGCCCACCGCGCAGGACGCCGTGGATCGTGGGTGGGGCAGCCGTCCTCGTGGCGGGTGGCGTGGGCATCTGGGCGCTCACGGCGTCGGACGACGGCACCCCGCGACCGGCGCCGTCGGCCTCGAGCGACCTGTCCTTGCCCACGCCCTCACTGCCCCCACTGCCCTCCGCGACGGCTGAGCCGGAGACCTCCAGTACGGCGCGGCCGCCTTCCCCCACGGAGGCTCCGGCCCCTCTGCCGACCACACGGGCCCCCCAAACGGCTCCACGGGCCTCGCAGCCGGCTCCGCGGGCCTCGCAACCGGTTCCGCCGGCCTCCCGGCCGACGTCGACGGCCGGGCACGCCGTGCGTCCCGGCGACCATGCGGCAGGCACGCGCGTCCCCTCCACCCCGCACGCGTCACCTTCCCTCGCTCCGCGGAAGCACTCGGCGCCGGCGGAGTCCGCAAGGCCCGCACGGCCACCGCGGCCGGCGCACACGGCGACAGCCGTGCCTTCGTTCACCGCGAAACCACAGCCGCGACCGACGCCTACGGTGTCCGCACCACCTTCGATCCTGACTCCGCCCCCGCCCCCGCCCCCGCCCCCGCCCCGGACTCGGACCCCGGCTCCGACTCGGCCGCCGACGACCGGAAACGGCCAGGCGACGGTCTGGTACACGTCACCTGTCGCTCAGGCCGCCGCCCAGCGCATGGCAGCCTCCGGGACGGTCGGTGACCCGGCGTGCTCGATGTCGGCTCTGGGCGACCCCGACCCGCAGCTGGTCCCGCACGTCAGCCGTATCGGCATCGGTACATATCAGGGCTATTGGTGCCTGATCTGGTAGGCATCGCCAGGGGCGAGTCTGCCTGTCGGGGAAAAGGGTTGGACGACGTGATGTGCGGGCTTGTAGCTTGCGACCGACCGTGACGCCGCCCGAGGAGGTGAGACCCATGAACGCTGTATCGACGTGGGTGCTCCCCCTTTCCGTCACGGCCGGCGATTGACGTAGGTGTCGCCGGGAGCGCCTCGACAACTAGGCACTCCCGAAAGGCAATACCCATGCATTCTCTGCGGTTCACGGCCGAGTCGTCGTCCGACGGCATGGTCGAGCGCGACTTCGTCCTGGGCGAGGTCCCCGGCGTTCTCTGGTCGCCGGCCTCCGGCGCCGATCGCGCGCCTCTGATCCTGGTGGGCCACGACGGTGGCAAGCACAAGAAGCATCCGGCGATGACGGGCCGGGCACAGAGCTTCGTGAACGGCTGCGGCGCCCATGTCGCCGTCATCGACGCGCCCGGTCACGGCGACCGGCCGCGCACGGCATTCGACGAGCGGGTGAAAGCCGCGCTGGCCGAGGCGAGGGCGGCGGGCGAGCCGGTGGGCCCGATCGTCAGGCACCACAACGCGCGGGTGGCGGAGCTCGCCCTGCCCGAGTTCCGGGCGGCCCTGGACGCCCTCCAGGAACTCCCGGAGATCGGCACCGACGGTCCGGTCGGCTACTTCGGCATCCGCATGGGCACGTCCATCGGCGTACCGCTCGTGGCCGTCGAACCCCGGATCACCGCCGCGGTCTTCGGACTGCACTGGCCCGACGACCTGGCCGAGAAGGCGAAGCAGGTCACCGTCCCGGTCGAGTTCGACATGCAGTGGGACGACGAGCACATCCCGCGCGAGGCCGGTCTCGCGCTGTTCGACGCCTTCGCCTCGCAGGAGAAGACGTTGCACGCCAACGCGGGCAGGCAGGGGGAGCTGCCCCGGTTCGAGGTCGACAGCGCGGTCCGGTTCTTCGCCCGGCACCTGGGCCGGGCGGCCACCTCGCAGGCCTGACCCGAGCGGTCGCGGCGTCCGGCCGATGAGCCGGACGCCGCGACGTCGAGGAGGCGAGAAACGCCCGGCAGAAACGCCCGGCAGGAACGCCCGGCAGGAACGCAGGGAGGCCGCCGCGCGCAGCGGCGGCCTCCCTGACCACGGGCAGGCCGTCCGCTACTTGGCGCGTCGGGCCTTGCTCTTGCGCCCGTCGGGCCACAGGCGCGGCTTCCGCTTCGCCGCGATGTCCTCGATCCAGCCGGTCGCCAGGATCATGACTCCGATGAGGGGCCAGACCAGCAGCAGCATCCACACCATGTACGTGGAGTCGAGGGCGGCCGTGGCGCTCGGGTTCTCCATGAAGGGGAGGCCGTACGCCAGGTCGATGATCGGGACGGTGGCCATGATCAGCAGGTTGTGCCACAGGTAGATCGTGACGGCGCGGTTGTTGGAGAGCGTGACGAGCCTGTCCCAACGGGCCAGGCCGCGCGGCAGCTCCTGCCAGGAGGGCGAGTACAGGAGCAGGATGACCACGAACCCGAAGGACCAGGCCGCCTGGGCCATCGGGATGTCGTTGAGGTCCCAGCCGTCCGGCCCCAGGTGCCCCGAGGCCCACCACAGGCCGAAGGCCATGACGAGTGCGGAGCAGGAGACCGCGAGATAGCGGGGTACGCGCGCGAGCAGCCCGTCCTGGTGGGCGAAGCCCAGGACCCAGCAGCTGCCGTACATGACGAAGTCGGTGACCGCGTTGCCGGTCTCGCCGGGTATGGACACCAGGCCCGTACCCACCACGGCCGTCAGCGCCAGCGGCGCGAACAGCGTGACCCAGGGCGCCTTGCGGAACGCCCACAGCAGCAGGGGCGAGGCGAGCACGAACCACAGGTAGGCCCGCAGGTACCACAGCACGCCCGCCGCCTGCACCGCCCAGGTGTTCTCCAGCACGCCGGACTTGGAGCCGACGCTCCAGGGGAACGGAGGCGCACCGAGCGGGACGATGTAGTTGAGCAGTTCGACGACGCCCAGGGCGCCGCCGTGGTCCGGGTCGTCCAGCACATTCCAGCCGCCCGCGAACATCAGCGTGAGGACGACCGCGCCGAACACCCACAGCGGCGGCAGAAGCCGCCGGATGCGGCCCCGGATGACGCCCAGCGCCGGACGCTTCAGCGAGCGCGCCATCAGCGAGCCGGCCAGGGCGAACATGACGCCCATGGACGGGAACAGCACGGTGAGCCAGGCCCAGCCGAACAGGTGGTAGACGACGACGCGGACCAGGGCGATCGTGCGCAGCAGGTCGAGGTAGCGGTCGCGGCCCGGCTTCTTCGCGGCGGTCGCGCCCGTGGTCCCGTCCGCGGCGGGCGGCTCCGCGAGGGGCTGCGCGCTCCGCTGCCGGGGGACGCCGAACGCCGGTGTCCGCTCGGAACCCGCGCTCGTCCCGGTCGGGTGTCCCTGGGTCATGCGACGGGCCTCCGATCGTTGGTGCTGCCGGTGCGCTGACGCGGCACGGGGCCGCCCGGCGCCTCGACGACGCCGGTGCGGCGCAGTTTCTGCCAGCGCAGCCGGCCGCCGGTGAGGGCGGTGATCCAGGACTGGAGCAGGACGACGTACATCAGCTGGCGGTAGAGGATCTGCTGGAGGGGCAGCGAGATCAGGTGGGTCATGCGTTCGCGGTCGAGCCGGAAGGCGTAGGCCGCGCAGACCGCCTGGACGGCGAGGACGCCCAGCCAGGCCACGATCGTCTTCTGCGTGGGGCCGAAGACGACTCCGTAGAGGAGGAAGACGTCGATGAGCGGGGCCAGCAGCGGGGCGACGACCATGAAGAGCGAGACGAAGGGCAGTCCGACGCGGCCGAACCGGCCGGACGGGCCGCGTTCGACGAGCGCCCGGCGGTGCTTCCAGATCGCCTGCATGGTGCCGTAGGACCAGCGGTAGCGCTGGGACCACAGCTGCTGGACGGATTCCGGGGCCTCGGTCCAGGCGCGCGCCTTCTCCGCGTAGACGACCTTCCAGCCGTCGCGGTGCATGGCCATGGTGATGTCGGTGTCCTCGGCGAGGGTGTCCTCGCTCATGCCGCCGACGCGCTCCAGGGCGGAGCGGCGGAACGCGCCGACCGCACCGGGGATGGTGGGCATGCAGCCCAGGACGTCGTACATCCGGCGGTCGAGGTTGAAGCCCATCACGTACTCGATGTGCTGCCAGGCGCCGATCAGGGAGTCCCGGTTGCCGACCTTGGCGTTGCCGGCGACGGCGCCGACCTTCGGGTCGCCGAAGGGCTGCACCAGTTCGCCGACGGTGGACGGTTCGAAGACGGTGTCGCCGTCCATCATCACGATGATGTCGTGCCGGGCGTTGGCGATGCCGCGGTTGAGGGCGGCGGGCTTGCCCGCGTTGAGCTGACGGATGACCCGGACGTTCGGCAGGCCCATGGCCTCCACGATCAGCGCGGTTCCGTCGGAGGAACCGTCGTCGATGACGAGCACCTCGATGGGGTGCTCACTCGCCATCAGCGAACGGACCGTGCTCTCGATGCACTTGGCCTCGTTGTACGCGGGGACCAGCACCGACACCGGTTCGGTGACCGCGGGGCCCCAGCTGAATCCGGGGCGGCGCACCCTGCGGGCGTGCAGGGCGGACAGCAGCAGCATGAGCACGAACCGGCTGATGACCAGGACGCCGATCACGGCGAGGCCGACCATCAGCACCCCGGTGATGTTCTCGGCGGCCCCCACCAGGAAGATCCACGCCGTGCCCTTCCACAGGTCGAGGCCGGTGACCGGGGTGTGCGCGCTGGGCGCGCCGAGAGCCTCGGTGAGGTTCTCGAACTCGTAGCCCTGGGACTGCAACTCGGGCAGGAACCGGTCCAGCGCCTGGACGGTCTGGTGCCGGTCACCGCCGGAGTCGTGCATCAGGACGATCGCGCCCTTGCCGCCCTTGGGCGTGGCGCGCCTGATGATCTCCTCGACGCCGGGCTTCTTCCAGTCCTCGCTGTCGGTGTTGTTGACGACGGTGAGGTAGCCGCGTGAGCCGATGTACTCGGTGACCGGCCAGGACTTGTCGTCCATCGCGTCGGCGAAGGACGAGTACGGCGGACGGAACAGCGAGGTGCGGATGCCCGCCGCGCCGGCGAGGGCGAGCTGGTTCTGCGACAGCTCCCAGTCGATGCGTTTCTTCGACTGGAAGGAGAGGTCGGGGTGGTTGAAGGTGTGCAGGCCGACCTCGTGGCCCTCGTCGACCATGCGCTGCACCAGGTCCGGGTAGCGGGAGGCCATGGTGCCGGTGACGAAGAAGACGGCGTGCGCGTGGTGCTCCTTGAGCACGTCCAGGACCTTGGGGGTCCAGACCGGGTCGGGGCCGTCGTCGAAGGTCAGGACCAGACGGTGGTCGGGCACGTCCCGGCTGGTGCTGCGGCCGTTGCGGGTGTCGATGACCGGGCCGCCGTCCAGGATCTCGTCGGGCACCTTGTTCGCGGTCGCCTCGGGCTGGATCCGGTGGTCGGCGAGGATCTCGCTGTGGACGTAACCGCGCAGCATCAGCATCGCCATCATGGCGACCAGGACGAGGCTGGGCAGCATCAGGCGCATCGGTACGCGGCGGCGCCGGGCGGCGCTGTCACGGGCCGCGGCTGCGGCCCTGCGACGGCGGGCGGGGAATGCCATCGGAAGGTGTGCTCCAGGGACGGAAGAAAGAGCGGGCTGTGCGGAGGGGAATGTCAGGTGGCGGACGACACGGCGTTCGTGTCGCCGGCGACCTCGCCCGCTCCGCCGGTGTCGTCGACGGCGGTCGGCGAGGGATCGCCGCCGCTGTCGGGCTGGCTCGCGTCGGGCGAGGGCACGGAGGAGTCCGGGGTGGTGGGGCTGGACGCGGTCGCCGTGGCGGCGGGGTTCCTGGTCGTCGTCCCGGTGGTCGCCTCGGGCAGCGCGGACGGATTCAGCTGACCGGGGCTCGTGGTGGCACCGGGCGTGGCGGTGGCGCCGCCCGTGGACGAGGCCGCCGTGGCGGAGCCCGTCGGGCCCGCGCTCGGGGCGGCGCCGGCCGAACCCGAGGGGCTCGCCGAGGCCGAAGGCACGGGCGAGGTCTCGACCTTGCCGGCCGGGGTGTCGTCGTCCACTCCCGGCAGCGGCAGCCAGGGCGCGCTGGAGTTGCCGGAGACGAGGGTCGCGACGATGACGAGCGCGTAGACGGAGCAGGCGACGCCGACGGCCGCGCCGAGCCGGCGCAACCGGCGGCTGCGGCGGCCCGACTCGTCGACGAAGACGGGCTTGCCGGAGCCGTCCGGTGACTCGAGCCCACCACCGGAGGCACCCGCGGCCGGCGCCGGGTCGACGCTCGCGAGTTGCACCGTGAGTTCGTGCGGGTCGTGGTCGGGCTCGGCCGCGGCGGTGTCCATGAAGGCCGGGTACAGGGCGGTGCCCCCGGGCAGGGGGTCCGCGGTCTCGGTTCGCGCGGGCTCGGGTTCCTTCGCGGTCTCCCAGAAGCTCCCGGCTCGTGCCGTTCGCGGCTGTATGCCGGTTCTGCGTCCGCCGAACACAGTGTCGTCGGTCGAGGATGCGCCACCCGGCTCTGCGGGTTGGGCGTCATCCAGCCAATTCTTCACGTACCGATCCCCCACGGGACTGCTGCGGGGGCGCGCAGACGATGCCAAGCACACGTCGACCGAACCAAGCCCCCACCTGGTCCGAGCGTCCCCCCAAGTAGTTGATGCTTGGACGGTGACTATAACTCACGTGATCTAAGCGTGGAATTTGTGTCAGAAGTGTGAAGACTTTGGTCTGCCTGAGGTGACCGAAAATGATCCTCGCACACCCGTCCGGCGCGGATACATGCCGATCTCACAAGGTGGGACGACGTTCACAGGTGAGGCATAGGTGACCGCTCGGTAATTCTGGGCACGGGGTGTTTTCCGGGCAAAGTGCCGGTGGCGGGGACAGCGGAGGCGGCCGCCGCGGCCGGCTGGGTCGCCGCTCACGTCGATCGGCGCGCGGAACCCCTGCGGCTCGTCGACCCTCATCTCCCATGGGGCCGTGGTTGCGGTGACCGCCGTGACCCGGAAGGCTCTCGGTGTCGCGGCGACCGGCCCGGACCGACCGTCCGGCGGCGCCGGGAGCCGCGACGCCCCACCACGCACCACGCCGGGCCGGGCGGCAACCGGACCGCCCGCGCAATCCCGGCGACCACATCGGGGGAGAACCGGTATGGAAACGATCATCGTCCAGCCGCCCGGTCCGTCGCGGCCGGACGCCGTCGGCTCGGGCAGGCCCGAACTGCTGCACATGGGACCGGGCGACGTCGCCGAATTCGGGCGCGGGCTCCCCGGCGGCGGGGGAGTCGCCATCGTCCTGCCCGACCCCGGGATCTCCCGGCGGGCCGGCCGGCTGGAAGCGGCCGAGGACTACTGGCGGTTGTCGAACTTCAGCCGTGACACCGCGTACGTGGTCGAGAACCTGGAGGGTGCCGGCGAGTACCTCACCGTCGCGCCCGGACGGCTCGGCGCGCCGGTGCCCTTCGAATTCTCCCGGGTCGTCCTGCCCGCGCTGAGCGGTACCGCCGACTTCAAGGTGTTCGCCCCGCAGCACGCCTTCCTGGACGAGCGGTCCGCCCCAGGTGCCGGCGAGCAGACCGTGCACCCCTACGCGCTCGACGTGACGGCCAAGTACTTCCTCGTCCTGGTGGCGCTGTGCGAGCCACGGCTGCGCGATCTGTCGGACAGCGCGCTGCCGGGCGCCGGCGACATCGCCGAGCGGCTGCGCCCGCTGGAGAGCTGTCGCGGACTGACCCGCTCCGCCGTGAACTACCACATCGACTACCTGGCCTTCGCCAAGCTGCGCCTGGACCTCGGCGACGAACCCCGGGCGGACGACAACGGCCGCACCGGAGCCAAACGCGCCCGGCTGGCCTCCCTCGCCCTGCGCTTCGGCCTGGTACGGGAGGAACATCTCGCCCTGCTGCCGTCCCGCAGGCGCCCCGTGCCACAGGGGGTCGGCGCGTGACCTCGTCAGGCGCCGAGCGGGGCGCCCTCCCGACGCCGCGCTTACCGGCAGGCTTCCGCATCCAGGGGTGGGAGCTGGGCGCGGTCATCGGCTCGGGCGGCTGGGGGACCGTGTACGCGGCCCACGCGGTCGCCGACGGCACGACAGCGGCGGTGAAGGTGCTGCCGACCGGCGCCCTGGCACCCGGACAGCGTGCCGCGCTCGGCGAACTGGTCGCGCGCGAGGTGCGGTTCAGCGCCGAGGCGGACCATCCGCACCTCGTACGGACCCACGCCGTGTGCACGGTCGACGCGCCCGACCTGCCCGCCCTCGACGGCGCGATCGCGCTCGTCATGGACCGCGCCGAGGCCAGCCTCGGCCAGGTGCTCGACTCCGCCGGTACGGGCCGCCCGGTCCCGGACGCCGTGCGCGTCCTGCGCGGCGTCGCCGCCGGCCTGGCCCATATGCACGACGCCGGCTGGGTGCACGGCGACCTCAAACCCGCCAACGTACTGCTGGGCGCGGACGGCGAGGTCTGGCTCGCCGACTTCGGCCTCGCCACCGAACTCGACGGCACCCACGCCTACGTTCCGCCGCTCGGCACGCTGGACCACCTGCCGCCCGAGTGGTGGTCCCAGCGCACCGGATCCCACGGGGCGGTGGTGCGGCCGACCGCCGACATCTGGGCCTTCGGCGTCCTCGCCCACCAGGTGCTCACCGGCGGTCTCCACCCCTTCCCCGGCGCCACCGCCCGCGCCCGCTCGCTCGCCGCCCAGGGCTACGCCCGCGGCACCGCACCGCTGCGCCTCGACGCCGGACTCGACGAGGAGTGGCGCCGGCTCATCGGGGACTGCCTGGCACCGGACCACGCGGCCCGCCTGCGCCACACCGCCCAGAGCCTGGCGACCCGGGTCGAGGGACTCGCGGGCGCGGGCGGCCGACGCCGGATTCCGCCGGTCGCCGCCGTGGCGCTGGTCGGTGCCGCGGCCGCCGCCGTCGCCGGGTTCGCGCTGTTCGGGGGCGGTGACAGTGGCGACGGCGGCGGTGACGAGCGCGGGCGCGGCGCGCCGGCCGTCGTCACCGACGCGCACCGGCCGGCCGCCGGGGAGATCCCGCAGGACGCCGACGTACCCGCGGCGCTGCGCCCGGTCATCGTGAACGCCGCCCGGCGCTGCACCGACGAGGAGGTCACGCCCGCGCTGCTCGCCGCCCTGATCAAGGCGGAGAGCGGCTTCGACGCGAACGCGGCCCGCCCGGCGTCCGACGAGTACGGCATCGCCATGTGGACGCCGTCCGTCTTCCGGGCCTGGGCGGTCGACGGTGACGGCGACGGGGACAAGGACTACCGGTCCCCACCGGACGCCATCGCCACCATGAGCCTGTACGTGTGCTGGCTCGACCAGCGGTTCAAGCAGGCCCGGCTGCCCACCGAGGACCTTCCCGCGCTGATCGCGGCCGGCTACCGCACCAGCGACCGCACCGTCATCGAGGAGGGCGGCGTCCCCGAACGCGTGCGCCCGCACGTGGAAAAGGTGCTCCGCTTCCTCGCCGCCTACGAGCGGTGAGGAAGCGGAGCACCGGTTCCGCGGTCCGACGCGGTCCGCGGGCTCGTCGGTCCGCCGTCCGACGCGTTCAGCAGTCCTTGACGTCCGGCATGCGGTTGTCGGGCGAGCTGATGTAGATGTTGGAGATCCAGCCGCCGTACTGCGGCAGATAGGCCCACCAGTCATTGGTGTACGGCGGCACCTCGACCTCCTCCCCCCGCTTCTGACAGCCCACCAACACCTCCACGCCCGAGGGGAGTTGAGTGATCGGCGCGTCCCCCGTGGACGGGTCGCGACGGACGTTCACATGGTCGCTCCACGTGCCGTACCACCACCCGCCCGGCCGAGCCGCCCCCGGAACGTTCAGCGAGCGGGTCAGCCGGCCGACGTCCGTGTACGCCTTCCCGTACGACGTCCCGACCGGATGCAGTGTGAACACGGCCACGACGAACCGGTCGCCGGCGCCCACCGTCCCCGTGCTGTGCAGCGCGGGCCGCGCGAGGTCCACGCCCGCGGCGGCCGCCGGAGCCGGACTCGCCGTGCGCGACACGGTGGCCGTGCCGCCCGAGCCGCACGTGCCCTTCTCGTACGAACCCGACCAGCCCTGCTTCACCGCCCATGGCTTCTCGAACGCCCCGGCGATGCCGAAGTGCTGGTCGAAGCGGTCCGAGGCACAGCGCGTGGACTGACGCAGGTTGCCCATGACGAAGTCGCGCACGGGGCCCGGCGCCGAGTCCAGGACGTAGCGGTAGATCGTCACGGTGTCGCGCGCCGAGAGCGAGGTGTAGCCCCAGTAGCCCTCGTACCCGGCGGGCGGTGGTGCCGTGTCGCTCAGGCCGAGACGGGCGGCCATGCGGGTGACGATGGCCGAACCGCCGTTCTGCGACCAGTAGTGGTCGGCCGCGTCGTCGTCGCTGCTGCGCAGCATCGGCTCCAGCAGCGCACGGTCGGCGGCGGGCACGGTGTAGTCCGGGCCCCGGTTCCACAGGAAGTCCAGCGTCAGCAGCAGTTTGACGACGGAGGCCGACCGGAAGCGGGCGCCGGTGTTGAGCTGCTCGGTGAAGGTACCGGTCTGCCGGTCGAAGACGGCGACCCCGGCGGTGACGCCGTCGGGCACCTGGACGGACGCGGCGGCACGCGCGGGCCGCCCGGCCGGAGCATCGGCGGCTGCGGCCCCTGCCACGCTGCCGACCAGCAGCAGCGCGGCGAGGACCGGGAGAAGACGACGCCTCACTGGTAGTGCTCCCTCAGCAGGATCGAGTTGATCGGCGTGAGGTCGACGTAGAAGCCTTCCTGCGGGCCGATGGTGAAGTGGCAGTCCGTGTCGACGGAATCGCACGTCTCGGCCAGGGCGCCGTCGTACTGGTTGTTGAGGACCCAGTGGTTGCCGTACTGGTTGTAGATGGGGTGGAACCCGTAGGAGTAGAAGATGTGGCTCGGGCTGACGGCGGGGTTCTGGTTCTGCGGGTAGATGCAGACGGCGCCGTACGGGCAGCCCGCCCACGAGCCGTCGTCCGCCTTGGCCTGGGCCTGGGTGGTGCCGGTCAGGACGGCGACGGTGGTGAGGGCGAGCGCGGCGGCGCCGCGCAGGAGTCTGCGCATGGTCGTGCCTTTCACTGGGAGCGGTGCGAAGCGGGGATGGCGAGCGGGGTGGTCTACCACCAGTCCGAGCAGTGGACCCGGCCGTCGGAGATCAGCGAGCCGCAGACCCGGAACTGGTACTGGGGGTCGGTGCTGGTGCGCCGGAACGGCGTGGTCAGGCTCTGCCCGGCGGACCGCACGGTGAAGGGCCCGCACTGGAGCCAGGGGGACACGGCGCCGTCGTGGTCCCAGCCGGTCGCACGCCAGTCCATCCAGACGTTGTCACCGGGCCGGGTCTGCCCACTGATCTTGCCGAAGGCGATCTGCTGGCCGACGTAGGCGCCCTTCTCGAGCGTGAAGTGAACGTTGCCGAGGTCGAAGCTGCGCGGCTTGACGGTGTCGCCCTCGGCGTTGTCGGGGTGATCGCGGAAACCGTTCCTGCCGCCCTCGCAGTCGGCGGCCGAGGCCTGCGCGGGCTGCGCGGGCTGGGCGAGTACGACGCCGGTGGCGAGCGCGCACAGGGCGGCGGCCGTGGCGAGTGTGGAGCGGAGCAGGCGCATGAAAGCCGTCTCTTCCTGTCGGTGGAGGGTGCCCCGAGGTGCGGTGCGGTGTGGTGCGGCCGGGGCCTGGAAGACGACTCGAACCCTAGGGACAGGACCGGTGCCGGCGGTCCTGACGAATGTCAGGGTGTCGGCCGCGCGGGGCCTTCGCCACGGCTCCGACGACCCGCCGAGCCGGCAATTGACTGTTCGAACGGCGCCGCTTCTTCGCACTCGCGGGCGGACCGTATCGATCATCAATGGTCAACTCCCCCTGTTTATCGGGACATGCGTCGGAGAGCTGATCGCCAGGTGGTACCCAGGGCGGGCACCCGACGTCGAACGGTGCCTGCTGGGGGGAGTCCAGAATGGAAGTCAAGCCGCTCCTTGCGGATGACCCGTCCGAACTGCACGGTTACAGCCTGCGAGGCAGGATCGGGCAGGGCGGGATGGGTGTGGTCTACCTGGCGCGGGACCAGGCGGGCCACGAGGTCGCGGTGAAGACGATTCTTCCGTCGCGGGCGGCTCACGAGGAGTTCCAGAAGCGCTTCGCGCGCGAGACACGCATCCTTCAGACGCTCCGCGATCCTCGTATCGTCGCCGTCCTCGCCGCGTTTCCGGGACCGGACAGTCCGTGCCTGGTCACCGAGTACGTACCCGGCCCCACCCTGGAGGACCGGCTGGGCGAAGGCACGCCCCTGCCTCCCGACGCGGTGCGCAAGCTGGCGCTCGACCTGGCCGGAGCGCTGGAGGCCGCCCACTCACGCGGTGTGGTCCATCGCGACCTCAAACCGTCCAACGTGCTGCTCGGCCCACAGGGCACCAAGGTCATCGACTTCGGGATCGCCCGGTTCGTCGACGGGGAGAGGCTCACGGAGACGGGGCACGTCCTCGGCACCCTGCCGTATCTGGCGCCCGAGCGGCTCAGGCCGGGCGGCCCTCCCGCATGGCCCCCGACCGACGTCTGGGCCTGGGCTCTGACCGTCGGCTTCGCCGCGCGCGGGCGGGGCTGCTTCGCGGTGCCGGACGAGGTCCGCCCGTACCCCGCCGAGGACGACGTTCCCGATCTCGACGGCGTACCGCACGACCTGGTCCCGCTGCTCAGGGCCGCGCTGGACCGGGACCCGGCCAAGAGGCCCACGAGCAGGGATCTGGTGAACACCTTGCGTCCCCTCGTCGAGCCGCCCCCGGTGCGACGGTCGCGGTCGCGGCCGCGACCCCGGGGGTGGCGGTGGCGGGCGGTGAGCGCCACGGCGGCCGCGGCGGTACTCGTCCCCGGCGTGATCGTCGGCTTGATGCACATCCCGTCAGGCCCATCGCACGACGACGAAGGGAAACGCGTAGCCGCGTGCGCCGGCGGACTGACCCGTACCGGCTCCGAGTGTGTCGGCGTCGCCGATCCGGTCGTCCCCGCCGGCACGTTCGGCCCCGAACTGAGCGGGATCGTGGGGAAGATCGCTCAGGAGAACCGGCGCGTGGCCGAGGAGTCCGCCCGGGACAAGCGCAAACCGTTCGTCAAGGTCGCACTCGTGATGCCGTACTCCGCGAACGACAGCAGCCCCATGGCGTGGCAGGCCATCAGGGAGAGCCTCGACGGCGCCTACACCGCCCAGTGCCGCGCGAACGGCTGCCCGGGCCTGAAGAGCCGCAAGGCGACGGGCCTGCCCGGAGGGGTCCCCGGTGTGCAGCTGCTCCTGGCCAACGAGGGCAGCGAGCAGCAGCACTGGAAGGCCGTCGCGGACCGTCTGGCCACGATGACGACCGGCAGTCATCCGGTGGTCGCGGCCGCCGGTCTCGGAGTGAGCCTGCCGGAGACGCAGCGGCTCGCGGACCGGCTGTCCGCGCTGAAGATCCCCGCTGTGGGCGGACCGTTGACGGCGACCAGCCTTGAATCCCCCTACCTGTTCAAGACCTCGCCCTCGAACCTGGAGCACATCAGCGCGGTACGGAAGCACCTCGAGGGCACGAACGGCGGCGAACAGCGAGGATTCCTCGTCTACGACACCAACGACGACCTCTATGTGCAGACCCTTCGCGACGCGTTCGACCAGGAGTTCAAGGACGCCATCGGCAAGCGCCGTACCGGCTACGTGGGGTCGACCAAGGATCACGTGGTCCCCAAGCTCTTCGGGCAGGCCGTACAGAACATCTGCTACTCGAAATCGGAACTCGTCTTCTACGCCGGCCGGGACAACGACTTCCCCGACTTCGTCAAGGCGCTCGCCGATCGCGGGCTGTGCAGCCAGGCGGCCGGCGACCTGCGTCCGATCACGGTCGTCACCTGCTGGTCGGGGCGCTCGGCCTTCAGCGGGAACCCGGCCCGGGTGACGGATCTCGTCCGGGACCGGATCACCGTGGTCGACGTGTCCGTACTGAGCCCGGAGACCTGGAAGAAGGGAACCGACAATCCGCCGGGCTTCGACTCGTTCCGTTCCGGTTTCGAGGAACTGGGCTTCACCGACAAGGAACTCGGCGACGGGTACGCCATCATGAACCACGATGCCGTGCTCACGGTGGCATGGGCCGCCGAGTCCTTCGCCAACCAGAGCGGGGGCGCCGTACCCGGCCCCCAGGACATGTACAACCAGATCATCAATCTGCACGCGAGCAACTGGGTGGCCGCCGCCAGCGGAAACCTCGAGTTCTTCGACCCCCGGTACCCGCCGCACGGCTGGGCCGGGGGAGCGCGGCTCACCATCAGCGAATTCGGCCGGCCCCGGTCGTGAGGTCCACCACGGCCGACTTGGCAGGCCGGCGGAGAAATCCCGTGGAGACGGATCTGCTGGTCATGCCAGGCTGGACCCACCCAAGGGGTGTAGCTCAGAGGCCAGAGCGCCGGTCTCCAAAACCGGATGCCGCAGGTTCGACTCCTGCCACCCCTGCCACCGCACCCCCATCGGCGTGCGGGTCTGGATCAAGGCACACCGCACACCTGCCGATGCACCGGGCGAGGCGGTCGACGAGTTCGAAGCCTGGTGCCGTCGCGGCGATGAGTCCGCCGACGTCCACAGGTCTACCTGCCGACCGGGACAACCAACTCATCGGGAGTAAGCCATGGGCCTGATCCACATCGAGCTGTTCACGACCCTCGACCTTGTCGGGCAGGCGCCCGGCGGCCCCGACGAGGACCCGGTGGGGTTCCCGTTCGGCGGCTGGCAGGCGCCCTTGCTGGACGAGGTCTCCGGGGCGCAGGTCGGCGCCGCGTACGAGGACACGGACGCCCTCCTGCTCGGCCGGCGGACGTACGACCTCTTCGCCGCCTACTGGCCGCACCAGAAGGGAGGCCAGGACAACGAGATCGCCACGCTCTTCAACAGCGTCCCGAAGTACGTGGCCTCCCGCGGCAGGCCCGACCTCTCCTGGGCCGGGTCCACGCAGCTCGGCCCGGATCTGGCCGACGCGGTGCGCGAGATCCGCGACCGGCACGAGCATGTGAAGGTCGTCGGAAGCCTGAACCTGGTGCAGACCCTCCTGCGCGAGAAGCTCTTCGACCGTCTCGACCTCTGGGTCCACCCGATCATGCTCGGCGTCGGGAAGAAGGTGTTCGACGGCGGTGCGGTGCCCACGAACATCACTCTCCTCGAGCCGCCGGTGGCCGGCCCGAAGGGCACCGTGTACCTGCGCTACGGGCTCGCCGACGGCACGCCCGCGACGGGGGACATGAGCGCACCCGATCGCGGTGTCGGGAGCGACGACTGAGGGCCCGGGCGGGCGCCGGCCGCGATCCGGCGGATGCACCTGCCTCTCGACACGGTGGCGCCGCCGCTCGATATTGCGTTGGCGTTCGAGCGGCGGCACACGGCACAGTGACTGGGCTGTGGACGCGTTCCGTGCGGTCGGTCTGGCAGCGCCGCTCGGAATCCTGATCACCGTGGTGCACCGCCGACCGTTCAACGGGAGCCTGTTGTGAGCGAACGCGACGTCGTACTCAACGAACTCGCCCAGGGACTGCGCCCGATGGCACAGGGCGTCGAGTGGTTCGACGGTCTGGGACAGGATGAGCAGTCCGAGGTACTGGTCTTCCTGCGCCACCACTGCATCCAGGCCCGCGCCGTCGCCGAGGACGGACCGGAGAGCATCCGCCGTGCCGGGCTGCGTCCGACGCACACGCCCGCGGTATTGATCACCCGAGGCCGGATCGACCAGCAACTGGGGAAGATCGCCGGCCTCACCCCGGTCGACGAGCGCCGCAAGGCGTTCCGGCTGCTGATCGCCGTACTCGCGATCGCGGACGGACGGCGCCGCGAGCGCTTCTGCTCCGGCGGCTGCGGTCACTGGTGGCACGCGTTGCCCGCCGCTGGTCCCGGCCGCCCCATCGGACCGGACGGCATCTCGTGAACTCCTCCTGGGCGGGCTGAATCGAGAACACCCGCGGTGGACACACCGAGCACTTCGATGCCGCGGCGGAGCCGGCGCATAGGATCGCCGGCATGGCCCTGCGACCCGCTCACGTGATCATCAAGGCTGTCGACGCCTCGACGGTCGGCCGGTTCTGGGCGGAGGCCCTCGGCTGGAGTGCCTACAGCCCCGGCGCGACCACCTATGTCGGACCCGCCGGTGGCCTCGTCTGGCCGGACCCGGTCGTCGTGGGCCTCGACGTCGTTCCCGTCCCGGAGCCCAAGACCGCGACGAAGAACCGGGTGCATCTCGATCTCGCCACCACCTCCGAGGCCCATCAGGCGGAGTTGGTCGCGCGCCTGAAGGCTCTCGGGGCGACGCCCGCCCAGGTGGGGCAGGGTCAGGTGCCGTGGACGGTCCTCGCCGACCCGGAGGGCAACGAGTTCTGCGTGCTGGAGCCTCGGGAGGTCTACCGGGACACCGGGCCGATCGCCGCGATGGTGGTCGACTGCATGGATCCGTGGGCGATGGCCCGGTTCTGGGGTGCGGCGATGGACTGGACCCTGCACGAGGTGTCCGACGATCATGCGACGCTGCGCTCCGCCAAGGGCGTCGGCCCGTATCTCGAGTTCCTCCGCACGCCCGACGTGCAGACCGTGCCGGACCGCGTCCATCTCGACCTGCTGCCGTACCCCGGTGACGACAAGGCGGCGGAGGTGGCCCGGCTGAGGGCCCTCGGCGCGACCGCCCTCGACGTCGGCCAGGGCGACGTCCCGTGGACGTGTCTGGCCGACCCGGAGGGCCACGAGTTCTGTGTCCTCGCCCCGTCCTGACGGGGAGTCGGTTGTCGAGTGCGGGGCGTGCGCCCGAGGGGGCCGGGATCGCTGGGATCCCGGCCCCCTCGTCGGCTGTCGCCCCGCCCGGTCAGGCGCCGAGCCTCTCCGCCAGGGCGGCCAGGCCGTCCCGGTAGATGCCCTCGAAGAGGGCGGTCGCCTCGGCGTCGGTGACACCGTCCGGAGTGAACGTGCCCGACCACTCCACCCGGGATCCGTCGACGCCGCGGTCGACGACCTGGAGCGTCGAGCGGTAGCCCGTGACGGGGAAGGGGGCCCGCGTGATCGAGTAGGTGTAAGCGCGGGCCGTCTCGTCGAAGGCTTCGAGGCGTTCGACGATGACCCCGCCCTCGGCGTTCGTCAGCGTGCGCAGCCGGCCGCCCTCGCCCGGCACGCTCTCGGTGATGTACGGCAGCCAGTCGGGCAGCGAGCCGAAGCCGCCGATGAGCTGCCAGACCCGGTCGGCGGGCCACGGCACGTCGAGGGTGACGCGGGCGGCGGTCACGCCGCGTCCTTCACGGGGACCGGCGCGTCGTGCGCGATGATCCTCTGCTCGCGCAGCGACTTCCAGAAGCCGTACGGGACGTCCTCGGCGAGCGCGGAGAGGTCCTCGGCGATACGACTGGGCCGGGTCGCGCCGGGGATGACCGCGGCGACGGCCGGGTGGGCCAGCACGAACTGGAGGGCGGCGGACTTGATGCCGATGCCGTGCTCCTGCGCGAGCGCCTTGATCCGGCCGACCTTGTCGACGATGTGGGCCGGCGCCTCGGCGTACTCGAAGTGGCTGCCGCCGGCCAGGATGCCGGAGCTGTAGGGGCCGCCGACGACGATGTCGACGCCGCGCTCGGCCGCGGCGGGCAGCAGGCGCTGGAGGGCGCGGGAGTGGTCGAGCAGCGTGTAGCGGCCGGCCAGCAGGAACGCGTCGGGGCGCGGCTCATCCAGGTCGAGCGTCATCTCCAGCGGCTCGACCTTGTTGACGCCGAGGCCCCAGGCCGCGATGACGCCCTCCTCGCGCAGCCGGGTCAGAGCGCGGAACGCACCGGTGCGGGCGCTCTCGTACACGCCGACCCAGTCGTCGCCGTAGAAGTCCTGGGCGACGTCGTGGACCCAGACGATGTCGAGGCGGTCCGTCCGCAGGCGTTCGAGGCTGTCCTCGACGGAGCGCAGCGTCGCGTCGGCGCTGTAGTCGTTGACCATCCTGTGGGGAAGGCCGTGCTCGAACAGGGCGCCCTTCTCCCCGAGTTCACGGCTCGCGGGGTCCTCGACCTCGTCGAGGACGAGCCGGCCGACCTTGGTGGACAGGACGTACGCGTCGCGGGGCTTGTCGGCGAGGACGTCGCCGAGCCGGAGCTCCGCCAGGCCCGCACCGTAGAGGGGCGCGGTGTCGAAGTAGCGGATGCCCTGGTCCCAGGCGGCCTGCACGGTGGCGGCGGCCTCCTCGTCGGGGATGGCGCGGAACATGTTGCCGAGCGGCGCGGTGCCGAAGCCGATGCGGCCCGGCAGCAGTGAGCGGATGCTCATGGTGGTGCCTCAATCTGTACTGCGTGGAGGTGGTGGTACGAAGTGCGGTGCGGGGAAGGCCGTTGGTGGAGGCCGGTCCTGTCGGTTAGTTGAGGGTGTCGGGGTCCGGGCCGGTCCGAAGGCCGCGGTCGAGCCCGGTGAGCGCGTCGATCTCCTGCGCGCTGAGTTCGAAGTCGAAGACGTCGAGGTTCTCGCGGATACGGGTTTCCGTGACCGACTTGGGGATGACCACGTTGCCGATCTGCAGGTGCCAGCGCAGGACGACCTGGGCCGGGCTCTTGCCGTGCGCGGCGGCGATCGTGGTCACCGCGTCGTCCGTGAGGACGGCACCCTGGGCGAGCGGGCTCCATGCCTCGGTGGTGATGCCGTGCCGGGCGTGGAACTCGCGCAGTTCGGCCTGCTGGAGGCCCGGGTGGAGCTCGATCTGGTTCACGGCCGGCACGACCGAGGCGGCTCCGAGCAGGCGCTCCAGGTGCGCGGGCTGGAAGTTGGAGACGCCGATGGCGCGGGTGCGCCCGTCGGCGTACAGCTTCTCCAGTGCACGCCACGTGTCGAGGTACAGGTCGCGGGCCGGGGTCGGCCAGTGGATGAGGTACAGGTCGACGTGGTCCAGGCCGAGCTTTTCCAGCGAGGAGTCGAACGCGGCGAGCGTGGCGTCGTGGCCCTGGTCGGCGTTCCACAGCTTGGTGGTGATGAACAGCTCGTCGCGGGCGATGCCCGAGTCGGCGAGCGCCCGGCCCACGCCGCGCTCGTTGCCGTAGATCGCGGCCGTGTCGATGCTGCGGTAGCCGGCCCGCAGGGCGCTGGTGACGGCGGCGGTGGTCTCCTCGTCGGGGACCTGGAAGACGCCGAAGCCGAGCTGCGGCATGGTGACGCCGTTGGCGAGGGTGACGGTGGGGATGGTGGGCACGATGCTTTTCCTTGTCCTGGTCGATCTTGCGGGTCGCCGACGGCGACGGGGGTGATGGGGCTGGTACGGGGTGGGGGTCCGTGCGCGGCGTCGGCGCACGGTCAGTGGTGCGCGGCGACGGGGCGCTCGGCCGCGGCCGGAACCCGGGCCGGCGCGGTGGCGGCGTGGCGTTCGGGGGCGCGGCGCTCCAGGGTGCTGGAGACGACGGCCAGGATCAGGGCCGCGGCGGCGAGGGCCGCACCGACCCAGTTGGGCGAGGTGTAGCCGAAGCCGGCGGCGATGACGATGCCGCCGAGCCAGGCGGACAGCGCGTTGCCGAGGTTGAAGGCGCCGATGTTGACGGCGGAGGCGAGGGTCGGTGCCCCGTGCGCGTAGTCCAGTACGCGCTTCTGGAGCGGCGGCACCGTGGCGAAGCCCAGGGCTCCGATGAGGAACACGGTGACGGCCGCCGTCACCTTGTCGTGCGCGCCGGCGGTGAACAGTGCCAGGACCACGGCCAGGCCGCCGAGTGCCGTGAAGAGCATCGGCATGAGCCTGCGGTCGGCGAACTTTCCGCCGATCAGGTTGCCGACCACCATGCCGAGGCCGAACAGGACGAGCAGCCAGGTCACGGACGACTCCGCGTAACCGGCGACGTCGGTCATCATCGGCGCGATGTAGGTGATGGCCGCGAAGACACCGCCGAAGCCGAGCACCGTCATGGCCATGGCGAGCAGCACCTGGACGTTCTTGAACGCGGCCACCTCGTGGCGCAGACGTACGCCCTCCGGCTTGGGCATGTCCGGGACGAGCTTGGCGATGCCCGCGAGGCCGACGACGCCGAGCGCGGCGACGATGAAGAAGGTGGTGCGCCAGCCGGCGCTCTGCCCGACGAACGTGCCGAGCGGCACGCCGACGACATTGGCGACGGTCAGACCGGTGAACATCATGGAGATGGCGCCGGCCTTCTTCTCGGGGGCGACCAGCTCGGCGGCGACGACGGAGCCGATGCCGAAGAACGCACCGTGGGCCAGTGAGGCGACCACACGGCCGATGAGCATGACGGCGAAGACCGGGGCGACCGCCGAGATGACGTTGCCCACGATGAACAGGCCCATGAGCAGCATGAGCATGTTCCTGCGGGAGATCCTGGTGCCGAGGACCGTCATGAGCGGGGCGCCGAACATGACGCCGAGGGCGTATCCGGTGACGAGGAATCCGGCGGTGGGCACCGAGACGCCGAAGTCGGCGGCGACGTCGGGCAGCAAGCCCATGATGACGAATTCGGTGGTGCCGATGCCGAAGGCCCCGATGGCGAGGGCCAGGAGCGCGAGAGGCATGGAATGACCTTCCGAGGGGACGTTGCAGTAGCTCCTTACGAGCGACAACAATAATTGCATGCGCGGGTTAATTGCAAGCGCGGTATAGTGGCGTATGCCATGTACGGCTCCGAAGAGACTCTTGAAGGGCTCCGAGGGCCCTCACGGAAGGACGCGTGCCAGATGACCGCCACCGACCCCGCACTCACCGCCCTCGCTCAGGGCTGGTGCGCGTTGTCCCTGCTCCACGGCAGAATCGAGTCGCACGTCGAGCGCGCACTACAGGCCGCACACCACCTGAGCGTGCGCGAGTACGCCCTGCTCGACGTCCTCAGCCGCCAGCACGCTGGCCAGGGCGGCCATCTCCAGATGAAGCAGGTCGCCGACGCCGTCGTCCTCAGCCAGAGCGCCACCACCCGGCTCGTCACGCGTCTGGAGGACCGAGGCCTGCTCGCCCGCTACCTGTGCCCGACCGACCGGCGGGGCATCTACACCAACGTCTCCGAAGCGGGCCTCGCCCTCCTGGAGGCGGCCCGCCCGACCCACAACGAGGCACTGCGCGAGGCCCTCGACTCCGCCGCGACGGAGCCCGAGCTGGCCCCGCTCGTGCGGGTCGTCCGGCAACGGGGCAGCAGGATCGGTGAGCTGTGATCGGTGAGCCGTAGGGGACGCCCGGAACCGTTCGCGACCGGTCAGCTCGGCGACGTGGCGTCAGGGACGGCTCGTGCGCTGTCGCCACCCGCGCGCTGTCGCCACCCGCGTGCGACGACGCCCTCCAGCAGAGACGCCCTCCAGTAAACGCGAAAGGCGAGGAGAACTCTCTCCTCGCCACTCTCAACGTATAGCGCACCGGGGGGCTTGCGGCAAGACCCGGGTCACGGCGGAGAATCATCGGCCGATGCCACAAAACTGCGGAGCTGGGGGCACGACGTGCGTGTGTTGTTGTCGAGGTGTGGGGGACCAGAGGTGAGGACGTGTTCGTCGAGAGGGTCGGCGAGAGGTGCGGCGGAGTGGGCGGCGCCGGTGATGCGATCGGCCACCGCGGTGCGACGGAGCACGGCTGCCTCGGAGGTACAGCAGTGAGTGAGCAGTATGTGCGGAACCTCGAAGAGGTCGACGCCACGCAGATCGCGGCCGTCGGCGGCAAGGCCGCGCACCTGGGCGGACTGTCCCGGATCGAAGGCGTCCGGGTGCCGGCCGGCTTCTGTGTGACGACGGACGCCTTCCGGCGGATCATGGCGGAGGCGCCGTCGATCGACGAGCGGCTCGATCAGCTGTCGCGTGCGGACCCGGACGACCGCGAGGCGATCCGCACGCTCAGCGCGCAGCTCCGCCGGACCATCGAAGAGACCGCCGTTCCGGGCGATCTCGCGGCGGCGATCACCCGCGAGCTCGCCCGGCTCGGCGAGCAGGCCGCCTACGCCGTCCGATCCAGCGCGACGGCGGAGGACCTGCCGACGGCCTCCTTCGCCGGCCAGCAGGACACCTACCTGAACGTCATGGGGACGACGGAGATCCTCCGGCACATCAGCCGGTGCTGGGCCTCGCTGTTCACCGAGCGGGCCGTGACCTACCGCCGGCGCAACGGCATCGACGACTGCACGGTCCACATGGCCGTGGTCGTGCAGCGGATGGTCTTCCCGCAGGCGGCAGGCATCCTGTTCACGGCCGATCCCGTCACGGGCAACCGGAAGACCGCCACCGTGGACGCCGGCTTCGGCCTCGGCGAGGCCCTGGTCTCCGGCCTGGTGAACCCGGACGTCTTCACGGTGCGACACGGCGAGGTCGTCGCCAAGGCGATCGCCGCCAAACAGCGTGCCGTGCAGGCCCTGCCGGCCGGCGGCACGCGGGAAGTGGCGATCGACGCGCAGCGGCAGGAACAGCCGGCGCTGACGGACGCGCAGGTCGTGCGGCTCGTGCAGCTGGGGCGGCGGATCGAAGCGCACTTCGGCTGCCCCCAGGACATCGAATGGTGCCTGGCCGACGACGGCTTCCGGATCGTGCAGAGCCGGCCGATCACGACGCTGTTCCCCATCCCCGACACCGGCGACCAGGAGAA
The DNA here is from genome assembly GCF_014648915.1 of Streptomyces phaeofaciens. Taxonomy (GTDB): domain Bacteria; phylum Actinomycetota; class Actinomycetes; order Streptomycetales; family Streptomycetaceae; genus Streptomyces; species Streptomyces phaeofaciens. The sequence goes on from NZ_BMSA01000034.1 coordinate 82,931, forward strand.
CCACGTCTACGTCTCCGTGGGGCACGGGCAGATGATGACCGACCCCATGAAGCCCCTCGGGCTCTCCATGTGGCAGCTGACGGCCATGGTGCCGATGCACGAGGCCGGTGGCCGGCTCTTCGTCGACGTCACCCCGCGCCTTGCCTCGCCCGCGACCCGCGCCGGCCTCCTGGACATCATCGGGAGAGGCGATCCGCTGGTCAGGGACGCGCTGGAGACCGTCCTCGACCGTGACGACTTCGTTCCGTCGCTCCCGGACACGGGACCCGGCGGGCGGCCGCCGGCCGGCGGTGCGTCCGCCCCGATCGAGAACGATCCGGCCGTCGTCACCGAGCTGATCGAGCGCAGCCAGGTGTCCGTCGCCGCCCTGGAGCGCGACATCCGGACGAAGAGCGGACCGGCGCTGTTCGACTTCCTGCTGGATGCCTTCGAGGAGCACAAGCGGGTCCTGAGCGATCCGCTGAGCATGCAGGCGATCATGGCCGGGATGGAGGCCACGTGGTGGCTCAACGACAAGCTGCAGGAGTGGCTGGGCGAGAAGAACGCGGCTGACACCCTCACCCTGTCCGCCCCCGACAACGTCACGTCGGAAATGGGACTGGCGCTGCTCGACGTCGCCGACGTGATCCGCCCCTACCCGGGCGTGGTGGCGTTCCTGCAGCGCGTCGACGGCGAGGACTTCCTGGACGACCTGGCGAAGCTAGCGGGCGGGACCGAAGCGCGCGACGCCATCGAGGCCTACCTCGACCGGTACGGCATGCGCTGCGTCGGCGAGATCGACATCACCAGGCCACGGTGGCGTGAGCGCCCCGCCACGCTCGTGCCCGTGATCCTCGACAACGTCAGGAACTTCGAGCCGGGCGCCGCCGAGCGGCGCTTCGAGCAAGGGCGGCAGAAGGCGCGGGAGAAGGAACAGGACGTGCTGTCCCGCTTGCGGGCCCTGCCGGACGGGGACCGCAAGGCCGACGAGACCAAGCGGATGATCGACCGGGTCAGGACCTTCATCGGGTACCGGGAGTACCCGAAGTACGGCATCGTCAGCCGCTACTTCGTCTACAAACAGGCCCTGCTGGAGGAGGCCGAGCGCCTCGTGCGGGCCGACGTGCTCGCCGACAGGGAGGACATCTTCTACCTCACGTTCCAGGAACTCCACGACGTCGTGCGCGCGCACCAGGTGGACGACCGGCTCATCGAGCGGCGCAAGGACGCGTTCCGGTCGTACCACGCGCTCACACCGCCCCGGGTGCTCACCTCGGACGGTGAGGCCCTCACCGGGGCGTACCGGCGCGACGACGTGCCGGCCGGCGCCCTGGTCGGCCTTCCGGTCTCCGCCGGGACCGTCGAGGGAAGGGCACGTGTCATCCTCGACATGGCGGAGGCCGATCTCGAAGCGGGCGACATCCTGGTCACGCCCTTCACGGACCCCAGCTGGTCGCCGCTGTTCGTCGCCGCCGCAGGCCTGGTGACCGAGGTGGGCGGCCTGATGACGCACGGCGCGGTGATCGCCCGGGAGTACGGTCTGCCGGCCGTCGTGGGCGTGGAGCAGGCCACCCGGCTGATCCGGGACGGGCAGCGGATCCGGGTGCACGGAACCGACGGGTACGTCGAGATCCTGCCCTGACCGACAGCACCGGCAAGCCCCGCCCGGTCCCGCGGATGCCGCGCCGACGGGCTTGCCCGTTCCGTGCCAGAACCGTGGCGCCCGGCCCGTGAGCCGGGCCGGCTGGCTACGTCGACACCTGCACGCCGTCCGCCGTCCGCGCCGCCTGCGTCCTCATCGCCCTGACCGTCGTTCCGGCACTCCTCGGCTTCTGGCCCGACGCCGTACGGCCGAGGGCCACGCGCGGGAAGGCACACGGCCGCCTGCCGCGGTTCCTGAAGTCCGGGAAGTCCTACGGCCCGCCCTCCACGAAGAAGTCCTACGGCCTGCCCTTCAGGAAGGCGAGGAAGGCCCGGCCGAGCGAGCCGCCCCGAGCCGAGGGGGGCGAGGCGGCCAACGGGGGAACCCGTTGGGCGCGGCTCGTGCTGCGCCGCCCCGTCCACGTCCTGCTCCTGGGCGTCCTGGGCCTCGGTGCCCTCGCGATACCGATGACCCAGCTCCAGCTGGGCATGCCCGGGGACGAGGCCAAGCCCACCACCGCCACCGAGCGCCGCGCCTACGACGCCCTCGCCGACGGATTCGGCCCGGGCTTCAACGGCCCGCTGACCATCGTCGTGGACGCCGAGGGAGCCGACGACACCCAGGCCGCGGTGAGCACGATCGGCAACCACCGACATGCTGCCGGCCGGCATCCGCACCATCGCCTCCGGTGAGGCCCTCCTCTCGCCCGGAGCCACCCGCGCCCTCATCACCCGCTTCCTCGCCGCGCCCGCGCCCGGCCCTCTCCTGGCGTCCCCGGAACGGCTCGACGACCTCACTCCCCGGGACCGGGAGGTCACCGCCCTCGCGGCCGAAGGCAGGTCCAACGATGAGATCGCGGAGAAACTCGTCCTGAGCGTGCTGACCGTCCGTTCCCACATCCAGCGCTCCCTGACCAAGCTCGGCGCCCGCGACCGCGCCCAACTCGTCGTCATCGCCTACCAGAGCGGACTCGTCAGACCGACGCGCACCGCGTGGACCCGCCTGCCACGCCCGCCGGGCGAGCGGCCGTTCGACGGCACCTGCCGGGCCCGTGCCGAAGGCCCCTCTGCACGGCGTGGTCCGCGGCTACGCGGAATCGAGGCTGCCGACACCGGCCCGCAGAAAGGTCATCGCCGTGTCGAGGTCGGCTTCCTGTGTGCGGTGGCAGACCTCGCTGACGACCGCTGCCGCGGCCGCGGCCACCATGCGGGGGACGAAGCCGTCCGGCGCGTCCCCCCGCTCCTCGGCGAGGAGGCGCGCACCCTCCTGGATGACCTCCGTCAGGCGGACGTTGGCGACGGCCCTGAGCTGGGGGTTGAGGTCGAGCATGCGGTCGTAGAGGTCGTCCAGGTCACCTCGGAGGACGGTCTCGCTCCGCAGCCAGTGCTCCAGCGCGTCCAAGGTCGTCTGTCCGTCGGGGCGTTCGCGCAGGGCCGTGCCGAGCCGGTCCGCGAACGCGTCGAACTGCGACGTGGCGAGTTCCAGCTTCGACGGGAAGTACAGCGTGACCGTGCGCGGCGACACCTCGGCGGCCGCCGCGATGTCCGCGATCGTCGTGGCCTCGAAGCCATGGGTGGCGAACAGTTCGTACGCCGACCGCAGGATCGCCTCCCGGCGGCGCGCCTTGGAGCGTTCCCGAAGACCCTCGCTCATCATGACCGGCACTTTACCAGTGATGGTGAATTTACAGCTGACTGTAAAAATGCCTTACGGTGTAGCCAAGCCGACGGAGGCCGAGGGAGAGGGAAGAACGACATGGCGTCACGCCTGTACACCTGGGGACGATGGGCGGTACGCCGTCGCGGACGGGTCGTCGCGGTCTGGCTGTTGCTGCTCGCCGTGGTGGGAGGCCTCGGGATCGCCCTGCACGGCAAGCCCACCACCGAGTTCTCGGTCCCGGGGATCGAGTCGCAGCAGGCCCAGGAGCTGCTGAAGAAGGAGTTCCCGCAGGCCGCGGGCGGAGTGGCCCGGGTGGTCCTCGCGGCGCCCGAGGGCGACCGGCTCACCGCGCCCGAAACGGAGGCGGCCGTCGCGGCGAGCCTGAAGAAGGCCGCCCGGGTGCCGGGTGTCGTCGACGTCTCCGACCCGTTCCGGGCGAAGACCGTCTCGGCGGATCTGCGGATCGGCTACGCGGACGTCCGCTTCGGCCGGCAGGCCAGCGAGGTGTCGCAGGAGTCCAAGGACGCCCTGTCGGACGCCATGGCCCCGGCCCGCAAGGCCGGTCTGGAGGTCGAGTTCGGCGGTTCGGCCATGGACGCCAAGACCGAGGTCGGCGGGCCCGCCGAGGTGGTCGGCGTGGTGGTGGCCTTCGTCATCCTGGCCCTGACCCTCGGCTCGCTGATCGCCGCCGGACTGCCGCTGCTGACCGCCCTCGTGGGCGTGGCGATGGGTGTCCTGGGCGTCCAGTTCGTGTCCCGCTGGATCGAGATGACCAGCACCGCCACCGTGCTCGCCCTGATGATCGGGCTGGCGGTCGGCATCGACTACGCCCTGTTCATCATCGCCCGCCACCGCGAGCAGCTCGCCGACCCCGAGCAGGACGTCGAGGACTCGATCGCGCGGGCCGTGGCCACGGCCGGCGGGGCGGTCGTCTTCGCCGGCGCGACCGTGATCATCGCGCTGGCCGCGCTGGCGGTCACCGGCATCCCGTTCCTGACGATCATGGGTCTGGCCGCGGCGGCCACCGTCCTGCTCGCCGTGTTCGTCGCGGTGACGCTGGTCCCCGCCGTCCTCGGTCTCTTCGGTGAGCGGATGCGCCCGCGCGGCCGTCGTACGACAGAACGGGCGCCCGGCGCCTGGGGGCTGGCCTGGGGCCGCGCCGTCACCCGCAAACCCCTGCTCGTGCTCCTCGCCGGGGTGATCGGGCTGCTCGCCCTCGCCGTGCCCGCCCGTGACCTGCGCCTCGGCCTTCCCAGCAACGCCTCGCAGCCGGTCGACAGCACCCAGCACAAGAGCTACGACCTGCTGACGGAGGGCTTCGGGCCCGGCTTCAACGCCACGCTGACCGCAGTGGTCGACATGAGCGGCATCCCCGCCGCCGACCGCACGTCGACCGTGACGGGACTGGGCAGGACCCTGGCGAGCGATGCCGGCGTGGCCGTCGTCGCCCCGGCCGTCACCAACGCGGACTCCACCCTCGCGGTGATCGCCGTGGTCCCGAAGACCGGACCGGACGCCCGGGCCACCACGGACCTGGTGCACCGCCTGCGGGAGAACGCGCCCACCGTCGACAAGGCGGGCGGCACCCTCTACATCGCCGGTACGACCGCGGCGGCGATCGACGTGGCGGGCAAACTGTCCGACGCGCTCCCGCTGTTCATCGCCATCATCGTGATCCTGGCGCTGATCCTGCTGACCATCGCCTTCCGCTCCCTGCTCGTTCCCGCCAAGGCCGCGCTCGGCTTCCTGCTGTCGGTCGCCGCTTCCCTGGGCGCGACCGTGTGGGTCTTCCAGGACGGCCACCTCAACGGTGTCCTCGACATCCCCTCCGCCGGCCCGGTGACCAGCTTCCTGCCGGTCCTCCTCATCGGCGTGCTGTTCGGACTGGCCATGGACTACGAGGTCTTCCTCGTCAGCCGGATGCGCGAGCACTACGAGCACACCGGCGATGCCGCCGAAGCCATCACCCAGGGCGTGGCCCGCAGCGGCCGGGTGGTCAGCGCCGCCGCGCTCATCATGGTCGCGGTCTTCGGCGGCTTCGTCTTCAACCACGACCCGATCATCAAGTCCATCGGCTTCGCCCTGGCGTTCGGCGTCTTCGTCGACGCCTTCGTGGTCCGGATGACCCTCGTCCCGGCCGTCATGGCCCTGCTCGGCCGCCGCGCCTGGGGCCTGCCCGGCTGGCTCGACCGCGTCACGCCCGACGTGGACATCGAGGGGGCGAAGCTGCCCGGTCGCGAGGCGGCGGCGGTGGAGGAGGAGCGTACGGAGCACGTGGTGGCCGTGAGCTGAGCCGCATGCCGGAGGTCACCGGGGCGCCGAAGCGTACGTCGAGGCGGCGGCCGTGGCCGCGGAGGCCGTCGTGGCGGGAATCGCCGAAGGCGAGTACCGGATTCTCGGGCCGTGACGGCCCGGCCGGGTCACGGCAGGCCGGCTCACGGCAGGCCGGCTGCCGTGAGCCGCGGCCGATGTCAGCGGCGCAGCCCGAGGGCTTCCCGGCCCGCGTAGCGGGCCTGGGCGCCCAGCTCTTCCTCGATGCGGAAGAGCTGGTTGTACTTGGCGGTGCGGTCGGAGCGGGACAGTGAGCCGGTCTTGATCTGGCCGCACCCGGTGGCGACGGCGAGGTCGGCGATGGTGGTGTCCTCGGTCTCGCCGGAGCGGTGGGACATCACGACGGTGTAGCCGGCGCGGTGGGCGGTGCCGACGGTGGCCAGGGTCTCGGTGAGGGTGCCGATCTGGTTGACCTTCACCAGGATCGAGTTGGCGACGCCGTCGCGGATGCCGGCGCGCAGGAGCGTCTCGTTGGTGCAGAAGACGTCGTCGCCGGTGAGCTGGCAGCGGTCGCCCAGCCGGGCGGTCAGGTCGAGCCAGCCGTCGTGGTCGTCCTCGGCCATCGGGTCCTCGATGGAGGCGACGGGGTAGCGGTCGACGAGCGCGGCCAGGTAGTCGGCGTGTTCGGCGGGGGTCCGGCGGACGCCCTCGCCGGTGTAGTCGTAGACGCCGTCGCGGAAGAACTCCGAGGTGGCCGGGTCCATGACCAGGGTGATGTCGGTGCCCGGCTTGTAGCCGGTCTCCTCGATGGCCCGTACGACGAAGTCCAGGGCCTCGTCGGCGGTGCGCAGGTCGGGTGCGAAGCCGCCCTCGTCTCCGACGTTCACGCTGTGGCCGGCGGCGACCAGGCTCCTGCGCAGGGTGTGGAAGACCTCCGCGCCCATGCGGACGGCCTCGGCGAAGGTGGCCGCCCCGATCGGGGCGATCATGAACTCCTGGAAGTCGAGCGGATTGTCGGCGTGCGCACCGCCGTTGACGATGTTCATCATCGGCACCGGCAGCAGCCGGGCCTCGACGCCGCCGACGTAGCGGTACAGCGGCAACCGGTGGGCGGCCGCGGCCGCCTTGGCCGTGGCCAGGGAGACACCGAGCAGGGCGTTGGCGCCGAGCCGCGCCTTGTTGTCCGTGCCGTCCAGGTCGATCATGGTGCGGTCCACGGTCGCCTGGTCCTCGGCGTCGAGCCCGATCACGGCGTCCGCGATGCTCTCGTTGACGGCGTCGACAGCGCGCCGAACTCCCTTGCCGTGAAAGCGCGTCGGGTCGCCGTCGCGGAGTTCCACCGCCTCGCGGGCCCCGGTGGAGGCGCCCGAGGGAACGGCCGCGCGGCCGAGCGAGCCGTCCTTGAGCTCGACGTCGACCTCGACGGTGGGATTGCCCCGGCTGTCGATGATCTCCCGTGCGACGACCCGGCTGATGGCGGTCACGGTGCAACTCCTCGCGCTGGGCCCGCGTACCGGCGGGCGGTAAGTTCCATGCGGAAACAAAGTGAGTCCCGAAAAGGAACTTACTATGGGCGCATGAGGATGCACAACGCTGACGAGACCTGCGGCATCGCCCAGGCCGCCCTGGTCCTGGGGGACTGGTGGAACGTGCTGGTCCTGCGGGAGGTCGCCCGCGGACACGTCCGCTTCGACGCGCTGGCCGCCGAGATCGGCCTGTCCCGCAAGGTGCTCACCGAGCGGCTGGGCCGGCTCGTCGCCCAGGGCGTTCTGCGCCGCAGCCTCTATCAGCGGCGTCCGGTGCGCTACGAGTACCTGCTCACCGACGCCGGTGCCGGACTGCTGCCGCTGCTCGTCGCCATGCAGGACTGGGGGGACCGGTGGGTGCTCGGGGACGGCAGCCTCACCGCGACCGCGGAAGCGGACGGCGCCGAACACGCCCGGGTGCACGCCCTGGTCGGCACCCGCCTGCCCGACGGCCTCGACCTGCCCGGCGCGCACGGCGTCGGCCTGCCCCTCGTCGCCCCGGACGCCGTCGCCACCGTGCTGTTCACCTACCCCGGCACGGGAGTCGACTGGGGCGAGCCCCCGATCCCCGGAGCCGCCGGCTGCACGCTGGAGAACCGGCTCTTTCGCGACGCCTGGCCCGACTTCCGCGAGGCGGGCGTGGACGTACGCGGAGTCAGCACCCAACTCGTCCACGAGCAGGCGGAGTTCGCCAGGACCGAGGAGATCCCGTACCCCCTGCTCTCCGACGCCGCCCACGAGCTCGCCGCGGCCCTGCGACTGCCGACCTTCCGCGGCGCGGGCAGGCTGCGGCACAAGCGCCTGATCCTGGTCGTCGATGCCGGACGGGTCGTACGGCACACGCTGTTCCCGGTCGGCGACATCGGGCGCGAGGTCGCCGAGAGCCTGCGCCTGGCCGCGGACTGCGCCCGCGCGACCTGAACCCGAGTCCCCGCATGCTCCACGGAAGCCCGGACGTTCCGCCCGGCCACCGCATGACGACCCTTCAGATCACCGATCCCGCCGCGATCGAGGCCCGGTGGCACCGTCGGGCCCGCGCCGCCCGAGCGGAGCGCCGCCGACCTGCCCGCACGTGCTGCCACCGCCCGCGCCGAGGTGCTGCCGAGAGCGTCGACGTGGGGTGGCGGTCGTCAGTCCGCCCGGGCCGTCGGCTCGGCCAGCCGCCCTTCGAGTGTGGCGGTGTCGAGGATCTCGACACCGATGCCCGCGAGTTCGGACAGCGCGGAGTCCGTCACCCGTGAGACCGCGTCCCGCACCAGTGCCACGCGGTAGTCCCGCTCCGAGGCCTGGATGATGCCGGCCCGCGGGCAGTTGGGCAGGTTGCACCCGGCGAACACCAGTGTGTCCACGCCGAGTTCGGTCAGCAGCTCCTCCAGGCAGGTGCGGTAGAACGCGCCCCAGCGCGGCTTGAAGACCGCGTGGTCGTACGGTCCCAGCCGCTGCGGCCGGCCCGACAGCAGCAGCGCGGGGTCCAGGTCGGGTGTGCCCTCGGGAAGCAGACCGTCGGCCAGCTGACTGCCCGGCGTGCCCGGCGCGGCGATCCGCACCCCCGACTCCAGCAGTCGCCGCCGCACCAGATCGGCGTTGCCTCCGCCCTCCTCGTACAGACGCACGACGTGCACCACCGGCCGTCCCGCGGCGCGGAAGGCGGCCGCGGTCCGCCGCAGCGCGGGGAGGATCTCCGTGGTGCCCGGCACTCCGTACGGGGCCTCGGAGAGGAAGTCGCGCTGCACGTCGACGGTGACGAGGGCGGAAGCCTCGAAGCGCGGTGCGGTGTAGAGGTCTTGGGGGTGGGGGTCGGGTTCGGTCGTGGTCATGTGCCGGGTTACCTCCCGTGGGTGTTCGCGAAACGATCCTGCCAGCGCGGCATCGAGCCCGGGGCGCGATTCTCGATCACGGCACCGGGGTGCACCTCTTCGGTCCGGCGCGGTCCGGGCGCCGGCTTGATAGGCAAGCCGTGACTTGCCTATGGTGGTGGTCATGGCGGAGGATGTCTTCAAGGCGCTGGCCGACCCCACCCGTCGGCGCATCCTCGACGAGCTGACGGAACGGGATGGCCAGACCCTGTTCGAAATATGCACACGGCTGGTGACCAAGCACGGCCTGGGGCTGTCCCGGCAGGCGATCAGCCAGCACCTGGCCGTACTCGAATCCGCGGGCCTGGTGCGTTCACGGCGTCAGGGCCGCTACAAGTTCCATGACCTGAACACCGAGCCCCTCGAACGCATCGCGAACCGGTGGCTCAGGTCCGACAGACCGGAGAGCACCCCATGAAGATCCACCGGACCAGCGTCTTCGTCGACGACCAGGAAGCGGCCCTGCGCTTCTACACCGAGGTGCTCGGCTTCGTGAAGAAGCACGACGTCCCGCTGGGCGAGGACCGGTGGCTGACCGTCGTCTCGCCGGAGGATCCCGACGGGACCGAACTGCTGCTGGAGCCCTCTGGCCACCCCGTGGTGAAGGCGTACCGGGACGGGCTGGCCAAGGACGGCATCCCGCTCGCCGCCTTCGCCGTGGACGACGTACATGCGGAGTTCGACCGGCTGCGCGGCCTCGGCGTGCACTTCACCCAGGAGCCGCTGGAAATGGGACCGGTCACCACCGCGGTCCTGGACGACTCCTGCGGCAACCTGATCCAGCTCCTGCACAGCGCGTAGGCCGGGGCCGAGCGCCCGCCGCGATCTCGATGCCGCGCAGCCACTCGGGGTCCTTGTGGCCGTACAGGTGGGGTGCGACCAGGCGCAGCGGGAAGCCGTGTTCGGCGGTGAGGGGCTCGCCGTCGTGGTGGGTGGCCAGGAGGGTCCGCGGCGAGGTGAAGTCGCCGAGGCGCAGGTCGGCCGAGCAGCCGTACTCCGCCTGCATGGCGCGGCCCTCGCGGACGCCCTCGCCGCCGGGCCGCCCGACTGGCGACCCGGACAACCGGCTCCGCTGATCGTGCTCGCCGGAAAGCGCGCGCCGATGGCGGCGCCTCCGCGGCGGCCCCGCTGCGTACCGATGGGTGCGGGCTTCGTCCTTTCACGGCAGCGGCCACGCATCGGACCCGGTGCCGTGACCCGCTCCCATCGGGATCGTCGGCCGGGCGTCGCTTCTTTGGTCCTGTACATGCCCGGAATTGTGGCTTCCCTCATGGCGAATTCGATCTTGGCCTGATGAGATCACCGGATGCTCGGTCTCCTTCTCCGTCTCCTGCCGTTCTGGGTCCGCGAGCCCCTGCTCATCGTGGTGGGCTCCGTTCTCGGCGTACGCATCATGTATCTCGCCGTGACCGACCACGACCGGGTCGCGGCCGGTCTCGGTGTGGTCTTCCTGGTGTTCACCGCGGTACGTGTCCACGGGGTGGTCCGGGCCCTGCGCGCACGCCGGAATCCGAGCCCGGGGGCCGCCGAGGAGGGGGCGGCCGCCGACGCCGCCGCCCGGCCCCGGCTCCAGGCCACGCTGTCACAAGCCCCGGCCCAGCCTCGGCCCCTGCCTGAGGTCCCGGCCGGAACCGGGCCCCGTCCCGGTCCGGGCACTCCGGAGAAGGACCACAACGCATGGGGCCAGGCCGTCGCCGCCGTGGCCCTCTTCGGGGCACTCGGCGCGGCGCTGTGGCTGGGCCCACGCTTCATGCCGTCCGACGACGTCGACGCCACGCCGCCCGCCTCGTGCTCGGACGAGACCCACGAGGAACTGCCGAAGGCCTACAAGCGGAAGCCCCGGCCCGTGACCGGCGAGGAGCTGTGCGACGCGCTCAACCGGCCGGACCTGGCCACGCTTCTCGGAACGCCTGCCGAGAAGGCGACCAGCGCTTCCGGCAGTGACGACACCGCGCCCCTGACCGATGGGAAGGTCGCCCGCCCGGAGGCCCAGGTCGCCTTCGACACGTACACCGTGAATGTCTCGGCCACCTACAACGACCTGTCGATCGACCAGTACGTGAAGCTGATGGCGTTCGGGGACGAGAGCGACATCAAGCCGCTCAAGGTTCGTGGCCGGTCGGCGGTCCTCTCCACGGATCACACCATGAAGATCGAGATCAATCTCGGGGGGAGCGGCGGATCCGGCGGACCGGTCGAACAAGGTCCCCTGGAGCGGACGCTGACCGTGGCCCTGGACCGTGGTGACCGAGGCGGCTACTGCGAGATCACCGTGTGGAGCGAGTCCGGAGCCCTTCCGAGCGACGCCGCTCTCCTCGATATCGCCGAGAAGGTCCTCCCTAAGATCCCCGAACGACCCGGCCGATGAGACGCCGGTAGTCCGGCTGAGCCAGGGAGGTGCGCGCCGGTCGGGGGCCACCTGTGACCGGCGCCGATCGGAGGGTGCGTAAGAGGCGCGTCAAAGGCGCGGGGGTCGCCGTAAGAGAGGCGTCAACGGCGACCGGATTCGGCCAGGCAGGCGGTTTCCTCGAATCGTCCGCACTTTCCCGAACCTCACTCACAGGAGTTCGCGATGGCCGATCTGGCCTTCGTCGTCACCACGATCGCGGTGTTCGCGCTGGTGGCTCTCGTCGCCAAGGGGGTGACGAAGCTGTGACCGCCGAGAACATCGTCGGCCTCGTCGTGGCCGTCGCCCTGCTGGGCTATCTCGTCCTCGCCCTGATCTTCCCGGAGAGGTTCTGAGAACAGACATGGGTCCCGTTCCTGCCGGTGTGCTCCAGCTGCTCGCGCTCATAGCGGCACTGGCGCTCGCCCACGTCCCCCTCGGCACCTACATGGCCAAGGTCTACTCCTCCGACAAGCACTGGCGGGTCGAGAAGTGGATCTACAAGGGCATCGGTGTCGACCCGAACACCGAGATGCGCTGGCCCGCCTACCTGCGGGGCGTGCTCGCCTTCTCGGCGGCCGGGGTGCTGTTCCTCTACCTGCTCCAGCGGCTCCAGGGCGTCCTGCCCGGCTCACTCGGCTTCCGGGCGATCGACCCGGACCAGGCGTTCAACACGGCCGCGTCCTTCGTCACCAACACCAACTGGCAGTCGTACTACGGCGAACAGGCCATGGGCCACGTCGTGCAGACCGCCGGGCTGGCCGTGCAGAACTTCGTCTCGGCGGCCGTCGGCATCGCGGTGGCGGTGGCCCTCGTCCGCGGCTTCGCCCTCCCCCACTCTCGGCTTCGCTCGAGCGGGGGGACCCCCATCCGCACCGGTGAGCTGGGGAACTTCTGGGCCGACCTGGTGCGGGGCACCGTACGGATCCTGGTGCCGCTGGCCGCGGTCGCGGCGGTCGTGCTGGTCGCCGGCGGTGCGATCCAGAACTTCTCCGGGATCCACGAGGTCGGCCAGTTCATGGGCGGCTCGCAGCAGTGGAACGGCGGCGCGGTCGCCTCGCAGGAGGCCATCAAGGAGCTGGGCACGAACGGCGGCGGCTACTTCAACGCCAACAGCGCCCACCCCTTCGAGAACCCGACGCCCTTCACCAACCTCTTCGAGATCTTCCTGCTGCTGGTGATCCCGGTCGCGCTGACCCGCACCTTCGGTGTGATGGTCGGCTCGATCCGGCAGGGATACGCGATTCTCGCGACGATGGCCACCATCTGGGTCGGCTTCGTGGCCCTGATGATGTGGACCGAGTTCGCCCACCACGGCCCGGCGCTCCAGCTGGCGGGCGGGGCGATGGAGGGCAAGGAGGTCCGCTTCGGCGTCGGCTCGTCGTCGATCTTCGCGGTGTCGACCACCCTGACCTCGACCGGCGCGGTGGACTCCTTCCACTCCTCCTTCACCGGCCTCGGCGGCGGGATCACCATGCTCGGCATGATGCTGGGCGAGATCGCGCCCGGTGGTACCGGCTCCGGCCTCTACGGCATGCTGATCATGGCGGTCATCGCGGTGTTCATCGCCGGTCTGATGGTCGGCCGCACCCCGGAGTACCTGGGCAAGAAGATCGGCACCCGCGAGATCAAGCTGGCCGCCTGCTACATCCTGATCACTCCGGCGCTGGTGCTCGTCTTCACCGCGGTCGCGATGGCCCTGCCGACCCCGGCGCACTCGATGACCAACAGCGGGGCGCACGGCTTCTCCGAGATCCTCTACGCCTATACGTCCGCCTCCAACAACAACGGCTCCGCCTTCGCCGGCCTGAACGCGGACACGCAGTGGTTCAACAGCACCCTGGGCCTGGCGATGGTCCTGGGCCGGTTCCTGCCGATGGTGTTCGTGCTGGCGCTGGCCGGCTCGCTCGCCGGGCAGAAGCCCGTCCCCGTCACCGCGGGCACCCTGCGCACCGAAAAGCCGCTGTTCACCGGCCTGTTGGTGGGCGCGATCCTGATCATCACCGGTCTGACGTACTTCCCGGCCCTGGCGCTGGGCCCGCTCGCCGAAGGGCTGGCGTCATGACGACCGACATAGCGAAGCAAGAGGACTCGATGTCCACAGCCACCCCGACCCGGGCGCCGCACAGCGACGTTCCCACCGGGCACAGGCCCGCCGAAGGACGTGTCGGCGCGGGTCTCTTCGACCCCAGGCAGCTGCTCACGTCGCTGCCGGACGCCTTCCGCAAGCTCGACCCACGCATCATGGTCAAGTCGCCCGTGATGTTCGTGGTGTGGATCGGCTCCGTGCTGACCACGGTGTTCTCCTTCAAGGACCCGGGCGACTGGTTCGGCTGGACCATCAGCGCCTGGCTGTGGCTGACGGTGGTCTTCGCCAACCTGGCGGAGGCGGTCGCCGAGGGCCGGGGCAAGGCGCAGGCCGACACCCTGCGCAAGGCCAAGACCGACACCGTGGCCCGCCGTCTCGTCGGCGACCGTGAGGAACGGGTTCCGGGCACCGGGCTGCGCATCGGCGACCTGGTCGTCTGCGAGGCGGGCGACATCATCCCCGGCGACGGTGACGTCGTCGAGGGCGTGGCCTCCGTCGACGAGTCGGCCATCACCGGTGAGTCGGCGCCCGTCATCCGCGAGTCCGGCGGCGACCGGAGCGCCGTCACCGGTGGCACGAAGGTGCTCTCCGACCGCATCGTCATCAAGATCACGACGAAGCCGGGCGAGACCTTCATCGACCGGATGATCAACCTCGTCGAGGGCGCGGCCCGTCAGAAGACGCCGAACGAGATCGCGCTGAACATCCTGCTCGCCTCGCTGACGATCGTCTTCCTGCTCGCGGTGGCCACCCTGCCGCCGTTCGCGGACTACGCGGGCAGCCATCTGACGATGGTCGTCCTGGTGGCGCTCCTCGTCTGCCTCATCCCGACAACGATCGGCGCGCTGCTCTCCGCGATCGGCATCGCGGGCATGGACCGGCTCGTCCAGCGCAATGTCCTCGCTATGTCGGGGCGTGCGGTCGAGGCCGCCGGTGACGTGTCGACGCTGCTGCTCGACAAGACCGGCACCATCACGCTCGGCAATCGTCAGGCGTCGGAGTTCGTGCCGCTGGCCGGTACCACCGAGGCCGAGGTCGCGGACGCGGCCCAGCTGTCGTCGCTGGCCGACGAGACGCCGGAGGGCCGCTCCATCGTCGTCCTGGCGAAGGAGACGTACGGTCTGCGTGAGCGTCAGCAGGGCGAACTGGCCGGCGCCGAGTGGATCGCCTTCACCGCCCAGACCCGGATGTCGGGCGTGGACGTCGACGGCCGCAAGATCCGCAAGGGCGCGGCCGGTTCGGTCATCGCCTGGGTCGAGGAGCGGGGCGGCACGGTCGCCGAGGACGCGGACCGGACGGCCGGCCGCATCTCCGAGGCGGGCGGCACCCCGTTGCTGGTCGCGATCGAGGACGCCGAGGGTGCCCGGGTGCTGGGGGTCATTCACCTCAAGGACGTGGTCAAGGAGGGGATGCGGGAGCGGTTCGACGAGCTGCGTCGGATGGGCATCAAGACCGTCATGATCACCGGCGACAACCCGCTGACCGCCAAGGCGATCGCCGAGGAGGCGGGCGTCGACGACTTCCTCGCCGAGGCCACCCCCGAGGACAAGATGGCCCTCATCAAGCGGGAACAGGCGGGCGGCAAGCTCGTCGCGATGACCGGTGACGGCACCAACGACGCGCCCGCGCTGGCCCAGGCGGACGTCGGCGTGGCGATGAACACGGGCACGTCGGCCGCCAAGGAGGCCGGCAACATGGTCGACCTCGACTCCAACCCGACCAAGCTCATCGAGATCGTCGAGATCGGCAAGCAACTCCTCATCACCCGGGGCGCGTTGACGACGTTCTCCATCGCCAACGACGTCGCCAAGTACTTCGCCATCATCCCGGCGCTGTTCGCGGCCGTGTACCCGGGCCTGGACAAGCTCAACATCATGGGCCTCACCTCGCCCGACTCCGCGATCCTGTCCGCCGTCGTCTTCAACGCGCTGATCATCATCGCGCTGGTCCCGCTCTCCCTGAAGGGCGTGCGGTACCGGCCGGTCAGCGCCGACCGGATGCTGCGGCGCAACCTCACGATCTACGGCGTCGGCGGCCTGATCGCCCCCTTCGTCGGCATCAAGATCATCGACCTGTTCATCTCCCTCATCCCCGGGATCGGCTGACCGCCATGAACAACTCCGTGACGAACACAGCCCGGTTGCTGGGAGCGGGCCTGCGCGCCCTGCTCGTGCTGACCCTGGTGACGGGCGTCATCTACCCCCTCGCCGTCACCGGCATCGCCCAGGCCCTGTTCAACGGCAAGGCGAACGGCTCCGAGATCACGGCGGACGGCAAGGTCGTCGGCTCCTCGCTGATCGGGCAGCAGGGCTACAGCCTCGCCTACTTCCAGCCGCGCCCCGCCGACGGGCTGGGCGAGAACTCGGTCAACACGCAGTACAAGCTGATCCTTTCGGGCGCCACCAACCGCTCCGCCGACAACGCCGAACTCGTCACCCGGGTCAAGGAGGCCAAGGCGAAGGTCGTCGCCGAGAACTCGACCGCCGACTACCGGCTGAAGCCCTCGGACGTCCCCGCCGACGCCGTCACCTCCTCGGGTTCCGGTCTGGACCCGGACATCTCCCCGCAGTACGCGGAGATCCAGGTCCACCGGGTCGCCGAGAAGAACGGCCTGTCCGTCACCCAGGTGGAGAAGCTCGTCGACGACCACACCCAGGGCCGCACCCTCGGCTTCATGGGCGAGCCCCGCGTGAACGTCCTGGAGCTCAACATCGCCCTCAAGGACCTCGTGGCGAAGCACTGATGGCCTTACGTGACCCGCGCGGGAGTCGGCGGCCAGGAGCGATCCCGGTTCCGCCGACTCCCGTCGCCATGAGGCCGGTTGCACGTGCACCGCGTTCCGCGCCCATGGCCCGACGTACGACAGGAAAGGCGCACACCCATGACACGGGTGCTGGTGGTGGAGGACGACCCACAGCGCGTCCGGGCCCTCGTCATCAATCTCCAGGCACGCCGGTACGAGGTCGACGCGGCCCCCGACGGCACCAGCACGCTCCGCCTCGCGGCCGTACCCCGGCCCGACGTGGTCCTGCTCGACCTCGGGCTGCCCGACATGGACGGCGTCGACGTCATCAAGGGCCTGCGGGGGTGGACCCGGGTGCCGATCCTGGTGCTGTCCGCCCGGCAGGCCTCCGACGAGAAGGTCGCCGCGACCTCCGCCTGACGCCGACCGAGTGCCACCTGCTGGAGATCGGCGACCCCGGAGCCCCCGCATAGCGTTCACTTCTCATCCATTGCAATGACTGGAGGGAGCTCGTTGCGTTAATAGCAAGACTGTTGCAACAGTTTAGTGGCTTCTACCTGCATAAATGTCAATCTTGTGCAACGAGCCTCTTGTCGACGTCTGGAAAGCAACGTAGCTTTTCCCTCGTTCGAAACGACGAGTTCGCGAGGAGAGCACGATGCAGAAGTTCGACACCACCGCCCCGGTCTCCGCCGTCCTGGACATCCCTGCCGGGCGCGTCCGGATCATCGCCGCCGACCGGGTGGAGAGCACGGTCGAGGTCCTGCCGGCCGACCCTTCCAAGGGGCGGGACGTCAAGGCCGCCGAGCGGACCGCCGTCGCCTTCGCCGACGGTGTCCTGCGGATCACGGCCACGGCTCCTGAGGGCCGGCTGTTCGGTACCTCGGGTTCCGTGGAGGTCACCGTCCGGCTGCCCGCCGGCTCCGGTGTCGAGGCCAGGACCGCGAGCGCCGAGTTCCGGGCCGTCGGCCGTCTCGGTGACGTGGTCTTCGAGGGTGCGTACCGGCGGATCGAGATCGACGAGGCCGCGAGTGTCCGTCTCACGGCGGTCGAGGGTGATGTGGAGGTCGGCCGGCTGGGCGGGGCCGCGCAGATCAGCACCACCCGGGGGGACATCCGGATCGCCGAGGCGGTGCGCG
>NZ_BMSA01000035.1 GCF_014648915.1 Streptomyces phaeofaciens
CACACCAACGACCGACCTGGCCAGCAGTCACGGCAGACACCGTTGCAGTACTAGGACCGCTCTTCACGATCTCGCCGGGGCCTTCGGCGGGTGCCGAACCGTCGTGGGCGCATGCTGGGATCCATGACCACCACGACCACCAGGGACGTACGGGCGCCGGGGCTGGCCGCGCTGGCCGGGCTCCTGGCCGACGAGACCCGGGCCGCCTGTCTGCTGGCGCTGCTCGACGGGCGGGCGTGGACCGCCGGTGAGCTGGCCCGGCACGCCGGGGTGGCCCCGTCGACGCTGAGCGAGCACCTGGGCAAGCTGGTCGGCGGCGGGCTGCTGGCCGAGGAACGGCAGGGACGGCACCGGTACGTCCGGATCGCCGAGCCCCGGGTCGCCCAGCTCGTGGAGGACCTGGCCGCCCAGATCGCCCCGGACACGGCCCCGCGCCCGCACACCCTGCGGGCCGCGACCGCCGGCTCGGCGATGGCCCGCGGGCGCACCTGCTACGACCATCTCGCCGGACGCCTCGGCATCGCCGTCACCGACGCGCTGACCGCACGGGGCCTGCTGCGGCAGGACACCGGGTTCGCGCTGACCGACCCGGGCCTGCGGTGGTTCGAGGGCGCCGGGATCCCGCTCGAGCGCGCGTCCCGCCGCCCGCTGGCCCGCGCCTGCCTCGACTGGACCGAGCGCCGCCCCCATCTCGCCGGCGTCGCGGGCGCCGCCCTGTGCCGGCACGCACTGGACGCGGGGTGGTGCGTACGGATCGGCACCGAGCGGGCGGTGAAGGTGACGGCGGCGGGCGAGCGGGCGTGGGGCGAACTGCTGGGGATCGAGGCCGCCGCGCTGCGCTGAGCCGCACCGCCCGCCCGGCCACCGGCGCCGGGCCCTCGGTCACCCCGTCCGAAATACGCGAGCCTGCGCCGCACCACCCCTCCTAGCCTCGGGACCATGATGAACACCTCCCTCTCCCGCCCTCGGACGCTCGCCACCGGTGCGGCCGTCGTCACCGTCGTGCTGTGGGCCTCGGCCTTCGTCTCGATCCGCAGCGCCGGCTCGGCGTACTCCCCGGGCGCGCTGGCGCTCGGGCGGCTGCTGGCCGGATCGGTGACGCTCGGGGTGATCTGCCTCGTCCGCCGTGAGGGGTGGCCGCCGAGACCGGCCTGGCCGGGGATCGCGATATCGGGGCTGCTGTGGTTCGGGGTCTACATGGTGGTGCTGAACTGGGGCGAGCAGCAGGTGGACGCCGGTACGGCGGCGCTGGTCGTGAACATCGGCCCGCTGCTGATCGCGCTGCTCGGGGTGCGGCTGCTCGGCGATCCGATGCCGCCGAGACTGCTGGCGGGGATGGCGGTGTCGTTCGCCGGGGCGGTCACCGTGGGGCTGTCGATGTCGGGCGGGGGCGGCTCGTCGGTGCTCGGCGTGGTGCTGTGCCTGGTCGCGGCGGTCGGGTACGCCGCCGGGGTCGTCGCGCAGAAGCCGGCCCTGGCCCGGGCGAGCGCGCTCCAGGCGACCACCTTCGGATGTCTGGCCGGCACCGTGCTCTGTCTGCCGTTCGCCGGGCAGCTGGTGCGGGACGCGGCCGGGGCGCCGCTCTCCGCCACGCTCAACATGGTCTACCTGGGTGTCTTCCCGACCGCGCTCGCCTTCACGACCTGGGCGTACGCCCTCGCCCGTACGACGGTGAGCCGCATGGGCGCGACCACGTACGCCGTGCCCGCGCTGGTGGTGCTGATGTCGTGGCTGGCGCTGGGCGAGGTGCCGGGGCCGCTGACGCTGGTGGGCGGGGCGCTGTGTCTGGCGGGCGTGGCGGTGTCGCGGTCCCGGGCCGCCCGGGCCGCGGACCGGTCGCGGCCGGCGGCGGCCGAGGTCCCGGCGGGGCCCTTGGGCGGGGCCCCGCTACACCGCGGCGAGGAGACCGGTACGCGACCGGCGGCCGGAGGCGACCGGAACGCGCCCGGCGGCCGGAACGACTAGCCGGAACGGCCGGCCGGAACGGCTAGAAGACGACCAGCGCCCGGCCGCCCTTGCCCGCGATCATGTTCTCGAAGGCGGCGGGGATGCCGTCCAGGGCGATGCGCTCGGTCACCAGGGCGGAGAGGTCCAGTCGGCCCGCGCGGACGTGCGCGGCGAGCACGGGGAGGTCCTCCGCCGGGTTCGCGTTGCCGTACACACAGCCCGACAGGGTGCGGCCCCAGTGGAAGAGTTCCAGGGCGTTGAAGGTGACCTGCTGGTCCTTGCCGCCGATGCCGACGACCGTGGTGCGGCCGCCACGCCGGGTGGACTCCCAGGCCGTGCGGATGGTGACCGCGCGGCCGACGCACTCCACGGCCACGTCGACGCCCTGCTTCCCGGTGAGCGCCCGGATCTCACGGGCGGTGTCCTCGGAGGCGACGACGTAGTGGGTGGCGCCCGCCGCCCGCGCGAGTTCCTCCTTCTCCGGGGAGACGTCGACGGCGACGATCGTGGTGGCACCCGCGATCCGGGCCGACTGGAGGGTCGCGAGGCCCACCCCGCCCACGCCGAACACGGCGACGGTCTCGCCGGGGCGCACGCGCGCGTTGTGGTGGACGGCGCCGTACCCCGTGAGGACGGCGCAGCCCAGGAGGGCCGCGTCGGTGAGCGGGATGCCGTCGGGCAGCGGCAGGACGCAGGAGGCGGCGACGACGGTCTCCTCGGCGAACGCGGCGACGTTCAGGCCGGGGTGCAGGTCCCGGCCGTCGGCGGTGCGGGCGTAAACGGCGGCGGAGCCGCTCAGGGCGTCGGCGCACAGCCAGACCTCGCCCAGTCCGCAGGCGTGACATCTCCCGCAGGCGGGAGCCCAGTTGAGGACGACGGCGTCGCCGGGCGAGACGTGGGCGACGCCCTCGCCGACGGACAGGACCGTCCCCGCGCCCTCGTGGCCCAGCACCGCGGGGACCGGCACCCGCATGGTGCCGTCGGACAGGGACAGGTCGGAGTGGCAGACGCCGGCGGCGGCGAGACGGACCCGGACCTGGCCGGGTCCGGGGTCCGGGAGATCGATGTCGGTGATCTCCAGAGCGGCGCCCACGGCGGGAAGTACGGCGGCACGAACCACGGCAGGCTCCTCAGAACTGGAGGGACTTGGTCTGGAGGTACTCGGCGAGACCGTGCGCGCCGAGTTCCCGGCCGACGCCCGACTGCTTGTACCCGCCGAACGGGGCGAGGGGGTTGAAACGGCCGCCGTTGATGTCGACCTGGCCGGTGTCCATGCGCCGGGCGAAGGCCACGGCCTCCGCCTCCTCGCCCGCCCAGACGGCGCCCGCCAGGCCGTAGACCGTGCCGTTGGCGATCCGCAGGGCGTCCTCCTCGTCCTCGTAGCGCAGGATCGACAGGACCGGGCCGAAGATCTCCTCCTGGGCGATCGTCATCTCCGGGGTGACGTCGGCGAAGACCGTCGGGGCGACGAAGCAGCCGCGCTCGCGCGGGGATTCGGGGCCGCCGGCGACGAGCCGGGCCCCCTCGGCGATCCCCTGCTCGATGTAGCCGCGCACCCGTGCCTGCTGCCGGGCGCTGACGACCGGGCCGATGCGGTCGCCGTACTTCGCGGCGGCGGCCGCGGCCAGTTCGACGGCCTCCTCGTAGCGGTCGCGGTGGACCAGCATGCGGGTCCAGGCGCTGCACGTCTGGCCGGAGTTCGCCATCACGTTGGCCACGCCGACGTTGACCGCCTTGGCGAGGTCGGCGCTGGGGAGGATCACGTTGGCGGACTTGCCGCCGAGTTCGAGGGCCACCTTCTTGACGGCGGCGCCCGCGGTGGCGGCGATCCGCCGGCCGACGGCCGTGGAGCCGGTGAAGGAGACCAGGTCGACACCGGGGTGCTCGGCCAGGGCCTGGCCGGCGACCGGACCGAGGCCGGTGACGAGGTTGAACACGCCCGCCGGGACACCGGCCTCGTGGACGGCCTCGGCGAAGAGCTGGGCGGTGAGCGGGGTGTCCTCGGCGGGCTTGAGGACCACCGTGCAGCCCGCGGCCAGGGCCGGGGCGACCTTGGCGACGATCTGGTGCAGCGGGTAGTTCCAGGGCGTGATCGCGGCGACCACGCCGATCGGCTCGTGGAACACGGTCGAGTTGCCGACCCGCTCCTCGAAGGAGTGGGTCGCGGCGAGTTCGGCGTAGGAGCCCGCGACCGCGAGGGGGACGGCGGCGTGGACCGCCTGGGAGAAGGCCGGCGGGGAGCCCAGTTCGGCGGTGACCGTCTCGGCGATCTCGTCCTTGCGTGCCACCAGCGCGTCCCGCAGGGCGGTCAGCCGGGCCGCGCGTTCGGCGGGCGGGGTGGCCGCCCAGGCGGGAAGCGCGGCACGGGCGGCCCGTACGGCGGCGTCGACGTCCTCGGCGCCGCCCGCGGGGACCCGGGCGATCACCTGCCCGTCGGCCGGGTCGACGACCTCGATCTCGTCCTGGCTCGCGGCCGGGCGCCAGGCACCGTCGAGGTAGATGCCGTGCTGTGCCTTCATCACGTTCCTTCCGGGCGGTCCTCGTCGTCCGGGCCAAACTAGCGCCGTTAGTTTTCTGGCACCAGGGGTCACCGGCGTGCCGCCCGCCACGCTGTCACGCCTCCCACTCCTCCAGGTCGGGCAGCCGGGCCGGGGCCGGGGAGATGCGGTCGCCGTGCTGGTCGAAGACGTACAGGTGGGCGGTGTCGACGAGCAGCGGGATCTGCATCCCGTACCGCAGGACGAAGTCGGGGGTGGTGCGGACCACGAGGTCGCCCGGGACCCGGGCCTCGGGGGACGCGGACGGCCGGGCCCGGTCCGCCGCCTCGTCCGGGGCCGCGGCCGAACCGCCCCGCGGACCGCCGGCCCGCTGCCGCAGCCGGCCGAGGAGCCCGCCCTCGCGATGCCGCCGGGGCGGCGCGGGCACCGGGCGCGGCGCCTCCAGTTCGGGTACGACGGCGGGACTGGAGCCGGTGTTGAAGTGGACCAGCACCTCGTGGCCCTGGAACTCGACGTGCTCCACGAGCCCGGTGATGTGGGTCTCCTCGGGGCGGGCCTCGGCGGGCGTGGCGATGCGTACGGCCTCCGAGCGCAGCCCGACGATCACCTCCCGGCCCTGCTGCACCCGCAGCAGCCGGTGGTCGAGGCAGAGGGGTTCGGGCAGCCGCAGGGCCTGCTTGCCGAGGCTGACCGTCATCGCGCCGTCGAGCGGGGCGCGGACCAGGCCGCGCAGGAGGTTGATGCGCGGGGTGCCGATGAAGGCGGCGACGAAGACGTTGCGCGGCAGGGCGTAGACCGCGCGCGGGGAGTCGACCTGCTGGAGGACACCGCCGCGCAGCACGGCCACCCGGTCGCCGAGCGACATGGCCTCGGCCTGGTCGTGGGTGACGTAGACGGTGGTGACGCCCAGTTCCCGGGTGAGCCGGGAGATCTCGGCGCGCAGATGGTTGCGGAGCTTGGCGTCCAGGTTGGACAGCGGCTCGTCCATCAGGAAGGCGGAGGGGTGGCGGGCGATGGCCCGGCCCATGGCGACGCGCTGGCGTTCGCCGCCGGAGAGCTGGCCGGGGAAGCGGTCCAGGAGGTCCTCGATGCCGAGCATCCGGGCGGTGGCGTCCACCCGGGGGGCCGGGTCGGCGCCGGGGGCCTCGATGCGCAGCGGGAAACCTATGTTGTCGCGGCCGGTCATGTTCGGGTACAGGGCGAAGTTCTGGAAGACCATCGCGATGTCCCGGCCGGACGGCGGCAGGTCGTTGGCGTACCCGCCGTCGAGGAACAACTCGCCCTCGGTGATGTGCTCCAGGCCGGCGATCATCCTCAGCACGGTGGACTTGCCGCAGCCGGAGGGGCCGAGCAGGACCAGGAACTCGCCGGGTGCGATGTCCAGGGACAGATGGTCCACGGCCCGGACGCCCTTGGCGTGGACCTTGCTGACGTCGTGCAGGGAGATGGCGCGTGTCATGAGAAGTGTCCCCGGGGGCTCTCGGGCAGGTCCTGAGCGCTGGTGCTCCGCGTTCTTGGCCGCCTCGCGCGCGTCGTACGAGGCTTGTGAGTCACGGAAGTTAACGGACCGTACGCACCCGGGGGAAGGGAATTGGCCGCATCGGACCCCTCGGTCCGACAGGTGAGAAAGCGGACGACCCGGTTCAGGCCGGCGGAACGGGGCGGTCCGGCTCCTTGACCGTGACGAGGTGCGCGAAGACGACGAGGTTGCCCGCGTAGCCGGTGCGGCGGTCGAACGCACCGCCGCAGGTGATGAGCCGCAGTTCGGCGCGGCCCCGGTCGCCGTACACCTCCTTGTTGGGAAAGCGCGCCTTCTCGTACGTCCGCAGTTTGTCGACGGTGTAGACGGCGATCCGTCCGTCGGCGCGGCGCACCTGCACCGGGTGGTTCGGCGCGAGCTGGGACAGGCCCCAGAAGACGGCCCGGTCGGTGTCGGTGTCGAGGTGCCCGACGGCCACGGCGGTCCCCCGCTCCCCCGGCGCCGGCCCGGTGGCGTACCAGCCCACCAGGTTCGTGTCCTCCTCTGGCGGCGCGGGCAGCCGGCCCTTGCCGTCGAGCCGGAGTTCCATGACCGGGGCGTCGATGTCGAGGTAGGGGATGACGAGGCGGGTGGCGGGGGAACCCGGGGCGGGACGGGCCTTCGCGGCGGGACGGGGGCGGGCGGAGGCCGTGGGAGCGGCGGGGACGGCGGGGAGAGCGGCCGGCCCCCGGCCCGCCGGGGTGGCGGGCAGGGAGGGGTCGGTTCGGCCGGGCGGGGACGACGCACCGGCCGCGGGCGGAGGCGGGGACGACGGCCGGCCGGCGGACGAGGACGGGGACGGTGTCCTGTGCTCCGGTCGGGGACCCCGCGCGTCGGCGGTCGCGCCGGGTGCGCCCTCGGCCCGCCACGCCTCCCCGTCCACCATCCCGGAGGCTCCGCCCCGCACGGCGGACGCCACCTCCGAGGAGCCCGCCGGCGCGGCCGCGACCGCTCCCGAGGGGGCCTCCTCCTGGACCGACCACAGGCCCGTCACGAGGGTGGCGGCGAGAACGGCCGTCCGGGTCAGCCGGAACGCGCGTGTCCGGTACCAGGGCCGGCGGGCGCGCCGGACCGGCGACAGCCGCACGGACCGGTCGCCCGTCGGCTGACGGACGGCCCGCTCACCCTGCGGCCGGCGGACGGCCCGCCCGCCCGGCGCCCCGCGCGCACCCCGGCCGTCCGGCACCGGGCGCCCCGCGCCTCCCCCCGCCGCCGGGCGGACTCCGCGTCCGCCCGGCGGCAATCCGGCGGAGCCGTTACGCGACGCCATGTGTGCGGCGACGGAGTCGGAACCAGACCGCTCCGCCGACCGCGGCCAGACCCACGGCGACCGCACCGGCGACCGGGCCGACCGCGGCGTCACGGGCCGCTCCGCCGCCACCGGCCGGCGGGCCGCCGTGCGGGCCGCCGTGGTGGCCGCCGGAGTAGCCGCCGCCGGAGTTGCCGCCGCCGGAGTAGCCGTGCGACGGCTCGCCGGTGGGCGGCTCCGTGGTCGGGGGCTGCGTGCTCGGGGAGCCGCTGGGGCTGGGCGAACCGGAGGAGCAGTCGTCGACCCAGAAGGTCTTCTGCTTGCCGGGGCCGCCGTCGCCGTCGGCCGACAGGAAGGAGAGCTTGTAGTGCCCCGGGGGGAGTTCGATGTCGTCGCTCTGCGCCGTGCCGTCCGCTTCGATGGTGAGCTGGCCGGAGGCTCCGGCGTCCCCGGAGGACGGCGGCTGGGTGACGATGCTCCAGGAGGCCGTCTCGTTCGGGTCGAAGTTGAAGGCCGCCAGGTAGAACTCGCAGACGTGGGGGTCGTTCTCCTGTTCGTCCTCGTCGGTCCGGATGTCGTGGATCTTGATGTCCCCGTTGTTGGCGGCGAAGGCGGGCGCCACGGTCAGGGTGCCCCCCAGGACGGTGAGGGCCGCGAGGGCGGCGGCGCGGGCACCGGCGCGGCGTGGACGGGTCGTCACGGGCATGCGAGTTCCTCCGAGTCGGATGATTATCCTACAAATCACGCTTCATCTGACTCTTTGTCATTTCGGCACGTAACGGTGGGAGCATCGCCCGACGCCCCGTCAGTTGTCCCCCTTCCGGCCCACCGCGGACCCCGGACGGGCCGGCTCGGCGGGCGTCCGCACAGCCTCCGCGGGCCCGGCCGGCGACCGCAGCGCCACCCCCGACGACAGCAGCAGCAGCGCCCCCAGCAGCACGAAGGGCGCGGCCACCCCCGCGACCCCCGCGATCAGGCCCGCCGCGGCGGGCGCGGCGACCTGGCCGAGGCGGTTGCCGGTCAGCCGGAGCGCGAGGGCCGTGGAGCGGGCGCCGTCGGGGGCGGCCTGGACGACCGTCGTCATGGACAGCGGCTGTCCGACACCCAGGCAGAAGCCCAGCACCGCGAGCATCACGGCGAGTCCCCACACGGGCACCGGCAGGGCGATCCCGGCGCACAGCAGGGCCGCCAGCAGACAGGTCACGGCGAGCAGCAGCGTCCGGCCGAGCAGCCGCAGCAGGGGGGTGAGGACGAGCCGGCAGGCGATGGTGGCCGCCGCGCGGACGCTGAGCAGGATCCCGATGACCGACGGCGCGATGCCCCGCTGGTCGCCGACCACCGGAAGGTAGGCGGTGAGGATGTCGGTCGCGGACAGCACGGCGAGGCTGACGAAGATGCCCGCGGGCACGCCCCGGGTGCGCAGGATGCGGACGACCGGGACGCGCTCGCCCTTCGCCGCGGGGGACGCGGGCGTCGTGTCGCGGTGCTCCGTGCGCCACAGCGAGGTCAACGCGACCGCGCAGCCCGCGCCCGCGGCGAGCAGGGCCAGCGCGCTGCTGCCGGCCCGGTCGGAGTCGTCGATCAGGAAGCCGGCCGCGATCGGGCCGATCAGCTGGCCGAGGGAGGCGCCGATGGTGAAGTGGCCGAAGTTGCGGTCCTGCTCGTGCGGCGCGGACTGGCGGGCGACCAGCGACTGGGAGCCGATGACGAAGCAGAGGTGCCCGAGGCCCATCACCCCGCTCCACAGGGCCATCGCCGCGAGCGAGCCGGCCAGGCCGCTGAGCACGCAGCCGCCGGATATCAGCACCACGCCCACCGGCAGCAGCGGGGCGCAGCGGCCGTGGTCCGTACGGCGTCCGAGCGGTACGGCGGCGAAGAGCGGGAGCAGGGCGTACACACCCGCGATGACACCGATCGCCCGCTCGTCGGCGCCCAGCGCGAGAGCCCGGTAGGACACGGCGGGCCGGGCCATCGACACCGCCCCCTGCGCGAAGCCGAAGGCGATGACGAGGCGGAGCAGCCAGCCGCGGTTCCCACCGGGCGTCATGAGCGTTGTCCTTCCGAGGCGATCAGATGATGCCGAACAGGATGCCCGCCCCGAGGATCACCAGGCAGGTGAGGGCGGCCCACTTGACCACGAACCGGGTGTGGTCGCCGAACTCGACCTTGGCCATGCCGACCAGGACGTACACGGCCGGGACCAGGGGGCTCGACATGTGCAGGGGCTGGCCGACCAGCGAGGCGCGGGCGATCTCCAGCGTCGAGACGCCGTGTGCCTGGCCGGCCTCGGCGAGGACCGGGAGGACACCGAAGTAGAAGCCGTCGTTGGACATGAAGTAGGTGAGCGGAAGGCTCAGCAGACCGGTGACGAAGGCCATGTGCGGGCCCATCCCGTCGGGGATGTTGTCCACCAGCCAGCGGGCCATGTGGTCGACCATGCCGGTGCCCTGGAGGACGCCGGTGAAGACGGCGGCGGCGAAGACCATGCCGGAGACGTTGAGGACGTTCTCGGCGTGCGCGCCGATGCGGGCCTTCTGGTCGGGCATGTGCGGGAAGTTGACGGTGAGCGCGAGCGCGGCGCCGAGCAGGAACAGCACCGGGATCGGCAGCCACTCCATGATCATGGCGGTGAGCAGGACGACCGTCAGCAGCGCGTTGAACCAGTACAGCCCGGGGCGCAGGGTGGCGCGGTGCGGGTCCAGGCCCTGGAAGCCGTCCTCGGGCTCGTCGTCGCCGAGGGCGGCGGCGCCCGAACCGGCGGCCGGGGTGGAGGACGTGCCGGTACCGGAGCCGCCGGATCCGCCCGCGCCGACCAGCAGGGTCTCGGACTCCTTCTCCTCGACCAGCACCTCGTCCAGCGTCAGCACCCCGAGCCGGCGCCGCTCACGCCGGCCGAGGACGTAGGAGAGCGCGATGACGAACAGCAGGCCCACGGCCAGGGCCGGGATCATCGGGACGAAGATGTCGCTGGCGTCGAGCTTCAGCGCGGTGGCGGCGCGGGCGGTGGGGCCGCCCCAGGGCAGGGTGTTCATCACGCCGTTGGCCATGGCCGCGACGCCGGTCATCACGACCAGGCTCATCTTCAGGCGCTTGTACAGCGGATACATCGCCGAGACGGTGATCATGAACGTGGTGGAGCCGTCGCCGTCGAGGGAGACGATCGCGGCGAGGAGCGCCGTGCCGACGACGATGCGCAGCGGATCGGCCTTGCAGAACTTCAGGATCGCCCGGACGATCGGGTCGAAGAGGCCGACGTCGATCATCACACCGAAGTAGACGATCGCGAACATGAGCATCGCCGCGGTGGGGGCGAGGCTGGTGACGCCGTCGATGACGTAGTCACCGAGCTGGGCGCCCTTCCCGACGAAGACGCAGAACAGTGCCGGGATCAAGACGAGCGCCGCGATCGGCGACATCTTCTTCAGCATGATCAGGACCAGGAAGGTCGCGATCATGGCGAAGCCGAGGATGGTCAACATGTGTGGATACCTAACGTTCGCCCTTGAACATCCCACCTGGGGGTCGGCGGTGCGATGACGTTAGGTCCGTTCAAACGGTGTTAACAACCCGTTGACGCGCGAGCAATAAGCGCAAAAGTCCTGGTCACAGCTTTGCTCAGGTCACAGGCACGAGCGAGACGGGTACGCCGTTGAGGACCGCGTTGCCCGAGAGGGGGTCCAGCAGGCTGCCGTCGAGGAGCTGGTTGACGTTGACGCCGGGGTCGGTGGCGGCATGGCTCAGCCGGGTGCCGGGCCGGTCGTGGCCCCAGCCGTGCGGCAGGCTCACCACACCCCGCCGTACGCCGTCGGTGATCTCCGCCGGGGCGGTCACCTCTCCCCCGGCGCCCTTCACCCGCACCGCGCCGCCGTCGCGTACGCCGAGCCGCTCGGCGTCCTCGGGGTGGATGTGCACGGTGCAGCGGTTGGTGCCGCCGGTGAGGGAGGGGACGTTGTGCAGCCAGCTGTTGTTGGACCGCAGATGGCGCCGCCCGACGAGGACCAGCCCGGCGGGCCGCTCGCGCAGTGCCTGGCGCAGCCGGGGCAGATCGCCGGCGATCGGCTCGGGCAGCAGCTCGATCCGCCCGCTGCGGGTCTTCAGGGGCTGCGGCAGGCGCGGGCGCAGCGGCCCGAGGTCGATGCCGTGCGGGTGGCCGAGCAGCCGGTCGAGGGTCAGCCCGTCCGGGCGGACGCCGAAGCCGTCGCCGTAGGGGCCGAGGCGCAGCATGAGGTCGAGGCGGCGCTCGGGGCCGTTCTCGCCGGTGAGGAGGGCGGCCAACTCTTCGGGGTCGCGGCCGTGCACGGGCGAGTGGGGTTCCCTGACGGCCTTGCCGAGGGTCTGGCCGACGACCATGTCGTCGACGGCGGACGGGTCGGCGCCGTGCATACCGGTCACGGCCAGGATCAGCCGGGCGAGGATCTCGGTCTCGGCCATCCGGCCGGGTTCGAGCGGGACGGCGGGGCGGTTGTAGCGGACCTGGTTGCGCACGGCCAGGGTGTTGAACGCGAAGTCGTGGTGCGGGCTCTGCGAGGGCGGGGGCGGCGGCAGGACGACGTCGGCATGGCGCGCGGTCTCGTTCAGGTACGGGTCGACGCTGACCATGAAGTCCAGCGAGCCGAGCGCCTTGTCGAGCCGGTCGCCGTCGGGCGCGGAGAGCACGGGGTTGGCGGCGACCACGAGGAGCGCCCGGATCGGCTCGCCCTCCTCGGTGGCGGTGTCGATCTCCTCGGCGAGCACGGAGAGCGGCAGCTCGCCCTTGGCCTCGGGGTGCCGGCCGACCCGGGAGTGCCAGCGTCCGAGCCGGAAGCCCTTGCCGGGCCCGGCCGGGCGGGGCGTCCGGTCCGTGGCGGCCTGCGGGAAGAGGGCGCCGCCCGGCCGGTCCAGGTTGCCGGTGAGGATGTTGAGGACGTCGACGAGCCAGCTGCCGAGCGTGCCGTAGGGGACCGTGCAGCTGCCGATGCGGCCGTACACGGCGGCGGTGGGGGCGGCGGCGAGTTCACGGGCGAGGACGCGGATGACGGGGGCGTCGACGTCACAGGCCGGGGCGACGGCTTCGGGGGTGAAGTCCCGTACGGCGTCCCTCAGTTCGTCGAGGCCTTCGACGTGCTCCGTCAGCGCGCCGAGGTCGGTCAGCCCCTCCTCGAACAGCACCTGGGCCATGGCGGCGAGGAGCAGAGCGTCGGTGCCGGGCCGGATGTCGATGTGCCGGTCGGCGAGCTTGGCGGTGCGGGTGCGGCGCGGGTCGATGACGGTGAGGGTGCCGCCGCGGGCCTTGAGGGCCCTGAGCCTGCCGGGGAAGTCGGGGGCGGTGCACAGGCTCCCGTTGGACTCCAGGGGGTTGGCGCCGATCAGGAGCAGATGGTCGGTGCGGTCGAGGTCCGGCACGGGGATGGCGTTGGCGTCGCCGAAGAGCAGCCCGCTGGAGACGTGCTTGGGCATCTGGTCGACCGTGGAGGCGGTGAACAGGCTGCGGCTGCCGAGCCCGGCCATCAGCACGGTCGGGTAGAGGGCGCCGGCCACGGTGTGCACGTTGGGGTTGCCGAGGACGACCCCGACGGCGTGCGGGCCGTAGCGTTCGACGATCGGCCGGATGCCGGCGGCGACGGCGTCGAAGGCCTCCGCCCAGGTGGCCTCGCGCAGCTCGCCGTCCCGGCGGACGAGGGGGGTCCGCAGCCGGTCGGGGTCGCCGTCGACGGCCGCGAAGGAGGCGCCCTTGGGGCAGATGAACCCCTTGCTGAACACATCCTCACGGTCGCCGCGGGCGCCGGTGACCGCGGTTCCCTCGATGGTGAGCGTCAGCCCGCAGGTGGCCTCGCACAGGGGACAGATTCGCAGGGCGGTGCGGGACACGGGTCCTCCCGGGGGCGGCGGCGTTGCCTTCTCCCGGCCGAGCATACCGACCGGTATGCATCCTTGGGAGGGGTTGCCGGGGAGCGGTTCACGGGAGGGTCCGCGGGAGGGGCCGTGGCACGAGCCGCCCGACGGGCCGCGGGAGGAGCCGCCGGACGGGCCGCGAGGCACCCCCGCCCCGGCATCAGTCCAGTACGCGGCCCAGATACGCCCGCAGCAGTTCCCGGGTCTCCTCGATCACCTTCGGGTCGCCCTCCGGGGCCACCCGGAAGGCGAGCTGGACGAGGGCGTCGGCGGTCTCCACGGCGATCAGGAAGGTGCGGCGCAGGTCCTCGTCGGGGGTGCGGCCGAGGTAGTCGGCGAGCAGGTCGGTGAGCCGGTCGGCGACCCGGTGATTGGGTTCGCTCTGGCGGCTGCCGACCGGGATCTGGTTGCCGAAGTCGACCAGGGAGAAGCCGGGCGCGGTGCGCTTCATGGCCAGGTACTCGTCGAGCACGGCGTCCATGGCGGCCCGCCAGTTTCCGCGCCGCGCACTCGCCAGCCGCTCGGTGACGCGCTCGGAGTACCGCTCCAGGTTGCGCTGGGCCAGGGCGTCCGCCATCTGCCGCTTGTTGCCGAAGAAGCGGTAGACGGAGCCGATGGGCACACCGGCGCGCTGGGCGACGGCGCGGGTGCTCAGGTCGTCGTAGCCGACCTCGTCGAGGAGGTCGGCGCAGGCGTCCAGGATCCGGGTGAGCCGTTCGGCACTGCGCCGCTGGACGGGCGCACGACGGAGCGATGTCGCTGGGGGCACGGGCTTCATGATGCCTTTCCGCCGTGGTCAGGTATACCTCGCCCCCCAGTACGGAGAAAGATGCCTGATGCACTCATGGCGAGGGCGAGGACGAGGCGAAGGAGGCGCCCGAGGGGTCCGACGCGGTGATGTCCGCCGTGCTCTGCACGGGCTTGCCGTCGACCGCCCACACCGTGCCGTCGTCCGCGTACAGCCGCGCGGTGACCTGGTGGGTGCCGTGCGGAAGGTAGCCGGCCGGGATGCGGTACGTCGGGGCCCGCAGGTCGGCCAGGGCCCGGTCGTCGACGTAGAGCCGGGCGATGCCGCGGCCGGTGGCGGCCTCCGCCTTCACACCGTCCGGCGAGAACCGGAAATTGGCCAGCTTCAGCCGTACGTCCCAGCCGCCCTCGGCGTCCGGCTGCACCTCGAGGCCGACCTCGGGCGCGCCCTTCCCGTCCACCTCGCGGTAGTGACGGCCGTCACCGTCGGTGTCCTTCAGCACCTTGCCCACGGGTGAGGGCGACAGCACGTCCCCCTGTTCCTGGGCACCACCGGAACCGCAGCCCGCGGATCCGGTCAGCATCAGGACACAGACCGCGAGCGCGGCGGCTCCTGCACGCGTCCACGACATGTCGGCGACATTAGAGCAACGGCCCGACACGCGGATCCCCCTGTGGTCTGGTTCCGGTCGCCCTTGATCGTCCTCCCAGAGGAGGACCGTCGCACCTCTTGCGCCCACGAAAACGCAATCCTACGGTGATACATAGGAATCGATCGGCAAGGGAGCCAGCGACGATGAACCGCGGGGACGCACGGAAGATCGCCGAGGGGCTGACGCACCTCTCCGGCTTCGGCAACGAGCACGGTTCCGAGGCCGTCCCGGGCGCCCTGCCCGAGGGCCGCAACTCACCCCAGCGGGCCCCCCTCGGCCTCTACGCGGAGCAGCTCAGCGGTACGGCGTTCACCGAGCCGCGCGCCCACAACCGGCGCTCGTGGCTGTACCGGATCCGCCCCTCGGCCGCCCACCCGGCGTTCACCCGCACCGGCAACGGCGCGCTGCGCACAGCCCCCTTCACCGAGACGGTCCCGGACCCGAACCGGCTGCGCTGGGACCCCCTGCCGGAGCCCGCGGAGGGCACCGACTTCCTGGCCGGCCTGTGGACCCTCGGCGGCAACGGCGACGCCACCCAGCGCACCGGCACGGCCGTGCACCTCTACCACGCCGACACCTCCATGGACCGTGTCTTCAGCGACGCCGACGGCGAGCTGCTGATCGTGCCGGAGCGGGGCGGGCTGCTGCTGCGCACGGAGTTCGGCCTGCTGCGCGCCGAGCCGGGCCATGTGGCGCTGATCCCGCGGGGGGTCCGCTTCCGGGTCGACCTGCTGGACGACACGGCCCGCGGCTATGTCTGCGAGAACTACGGCGCCCCCTTCCAGCTCCCCGACCTCGGCCCGATCGGCGCCAACGGCCTCGCCAACCCCCGCGACTTCCTGGCGCCCGTCGCCGCGTACGAGGACGTCGAGGGCCCGGTGGAGGTGGTCAACAAGTTCTGCGGCAACCTCTGGACGGCCCGTTACGACCATTCGCCGCTCGATGTGGTCGCCTGGCACGGCAACCACGTCCCGTACGTCTACGACCTGCGCCGCTTCAATGTCATCGGCTCGATCTCGTACGACCACCCGGACCCGTCGATCTTCACGGTGCTGACGTCGCCGTCGGACACCCCCGGCCTCGCCGGCGTGGACTTCGTGGCGTTCGTACCGCGCTGGCTGGTGGGCGAGGACACCTTCCGGCCGCCGTACTTCCACCGGAACGTGATGAGCGAGTACATGGGCCTGATCGAGGGGGCCTACGACGCGAAGACGGCGGGGAAGGGGGGCTTCGTGCCGGGCGGCGGCTCGCTGCACAACATGATGTCGGCGCACGGCCCGGACCGGGAGACGTTCGACCGCGCGAGCGCGGCGGAGCTGCGGCCGCAGCGGATCGACGACGGACTGGCGTTCATGTTCGAGACGCGCTGGCCGCTCACCCTCACCCCGCACGCGGCCGGAGCGGACCACTTGCAACCGCGCTACGACGACGTGTGGAACGGCCTCGAACGGCACTTCCGCCCCTTGCACTGAAGATTCCCGAAGGGTACGGATGGCCCGTGACCTCCTTCGCCCCGGATTCGATCGTCCTCAACCGCAAGCTGCCGCTCTGGTACCAGGTGTCGCAGTCGCTGCGCGCCTCGATACTCGGCCGCTCACCCCGGGACCCGCTGCGGCTGCCCACCGAGGAACAGCTCGCGGGGCACTACGGGGTGAGCGTGCTGACCATGCGGCAGGCGCTGAAGGAGCTGGAGGACGAGGGGCTGATCACCCGGCACCGCCGGCGGGGCACGTTCATCGAGCCCGACGCGCGGCGGGGCGCCCCGGTGCGGCTGCTGGGCTCGGTCGACGCGATCGTGGCCCAGCAGTCCGGCATGACGACGCGGCTGCTGGCCCAGGGCACGACGGCGGTTCCCGCCGAACTCGCCGAGCACTTCCCGGATCTGACCGAGATCGCGACGTACCACCGGCTGCGCGGCGACGACACCACGGGGGAGCCGACCAACCACGCCCGCAACTACGTCCGTCCCGAACTCGCCGCCCGGATCGACCCGGACGACCTGGTGCGCTGGCCGATGACCAAGGTGCTGCGGGACATCGTGGGCGCCGACATCAGCCGGATCACGGACACCGTCGAGGCACGTCTGGCGGACCCGGAGACGGCCCAGCTCCTCCATGTCCCGCTGCTGAGCCCGATCCTGCACTACACGGGCGTCACCTATGACACGGACGGCCGGGTGCTGGACGCGGCCGTCATCCACTACCGGGGTGACCGTTTCTCCTTCACGGTCACCCTCGACGCCACCTGAGCAGGACGTAGCATGCCCACCGTGACGCACGCCGACGCTCTGCCGCTGGCGGACCTCATGCCGTGGTCCGTCGCCCCGCCGCGACTCGGCCGGGAGTGGCCGCTGGCCCCCGACCCGGCCGTGCTCAGGGACCGCTGGGCCGCCCTGGTGAAGGCGGACGGCCCGGACCGCGAGGCGCTGTTCGAGCCGACGCGCTCGCGCACCCTCCACACGGCGGTGGGCCGGCTGCCCGGGCGGTCCGGCGGCACGGAGCGGCTGGCGCGCGCCGCCGGCCCCTGCCCGGAGCCGGTACGGGTGCTGGCCGCGCCCTTCGACGAGCGGTGGCTCCTCCCCGACCACCGGCTGATCGACGCGGCCCGGCCGGAGCTGTGGCGGGTGGCGGACGAGCGGCAGGCGTTCGTCGTGGAGCGGCCGGACGCGCCGCCGCTGGTGACCCGGCTCCTGCCCTTCCTGCGCCCGGGCCGGATCCGCCCGCTGTACCGCCGTCCGGGCGGCACGGAACCCAACCTCGCGCCGGGTCTGCTGGACCATCTCGGCCACTCCCGCGACCCGCTGGACTTCCTGGCCTGGACGCTGGCCACGACCGGCCCCGACCTCACCGTCCCGCTCCCCCGGGATCCCGCGCTCTGGTCCCGGGGTGTCGCGCTGGGCCACCACGCCCTGCGGCTGCTGCGCCGCGACGGGGAGCGCCCCAAACTCCCCGGCGGCCGCCGCCCGTACGTCCGCGCCCCGCTGCCGGCCCGCCCGCTCACCGTGCACTACGACCGCGAGGAGGAGGCCCTCCATCTCGACGAGGGCCGCATCTCCCCGGTGCCCCCGCAGGCCTGGGACTTCGGGACGGGTTCCGGGGAGCGGGTCCTGGAGCGCTGGTTCGCGGCCCGGGCGGAGCCCGACGCCCTGCCGGGCACCCTCGCGGCGATCCGTCCGACGGCCTGGCGGCAGACCTGGACGTCGGAACTCCTGGAGCTGATCACGGTGTTGGCCCTGCTGGCGGAAGTCCGCGAGCAGCAGGCGGAGTTGACGGTGACGGACCGGGTGACGGCGGCGGAGCTCCGCGCGGCGGGCGTCCTGCCGGTCCCGGATTCCGCCCGTCGTCCGGCCACGGTCCTGGACCACCACGAGGAGGGCCCCGAGGGCCAGTTCGCCCTGATCTAGGACGAACTAGCTCTGCTCGCCCCTGGGGACGAAGCCGTCCAGGACCTTCTCCAGCGCCGTCTCGAAGATCGCCTCCAGATCGATCGGCCCCGCGTCCTCGGCGAAGGCGGCGGCCATCCGCGGGTACGCCCCACTGGCCACCTGGCTCCCCAGGTACGCGATCCGTACCGCGTCCTCCTGCTCCTGCGACCAGGGCAGGGACCGGGAGCGTTCGGCGGTCGCCAGCTCGTTCGAGACGTACGTCGTCACGACCCCGTTGAGCATCGCGACGAGCTGCATCTTCATGCCGTACGTCATGTCGTGCAGCGGATCCAGGCAGGTCAGACAGTGCTCCAGGTACCGCAGCGCGTGGGGGCTGAACCCGTACACCGGTGACATCAGCCCCGGCAGCCAGGGGTGCCGCAGCATCAGCGCGCGCGTCTGGCGCCCCACCCGCAGCATGTCGGCCCGCCAGTCACCGCTCGGCTCCCACAGCTCGTGCTCGCCGCCGGCCGCGTCCACCATCAGCTCGTACAGGTCCTCCTTGCGGGGGACGTAGTTGTAGAGCGACATGGTGCCGCAGCCCAGCTCGGCGGCGACATGCCGCATGGACACCGCGTCCAGCCCGCCCTCGTCGGCGATCCGCACGGCCGCGGCGGCGATGTCCGCGCGGGTGTACGCGGGCCTCGGCCCCCGGCCGGTCCGCTCGGGACGGGCCCAGATCACTTCGGGTACGGCCGCTCGGCCCGCCATGGATCATCACCTCGCCCCCCATCGTAGTTACGTACACCGTACGTAGTGCGCTATGGTCGACACATGACTACTACGTACGGTGTACTTAGTGAAGGTCTCGAGAAGCGGTTCGGTGAGGTGCGCGCCCTGCGGGGCCTCGACCTCGCCGTGCCGCAGGGCACGGTCTGCGGGGTGCTCGGGCCGAACGGCGCGGGCAAGACCACGGCGGTACGGCTGCTGACCACGCTGCTGCGGCCGGACGCGGGATCGGCCAGGGTGGCCGGCCACGACCTGGTCCGGGAGGCGCCGGCCGTACGGCGTGCCATCGGCGTCACCGGGCAGGACGTCTCCCTCGACGGGGACCTCACCGGCCGCCAGAACCTGCGGCTCTTCGCCCGGCTGCACCGGGTGCGGGGGCCGGCGGAGCGCGCCGCCGACCTCCTCGACCGCTTCGGCCTGACCGAGGCCGCCGACCGCCCCTCGTCCACCTACTCCGGCGGCATGCGGCGCCGCCTCGACCTCGCGGCGAGCCTGATCCGCCGGCCGGCCGTGCTCTTCCTCGACGAGCCGACGACCGGACTCGACCCGACGTCCCGCACCGGCATCTGGGAGGCCGTGCGCGAGCTGAAGCAGGACGGCACCACGGTCCTGCTGACCACCCAGTACCTGGAGGAGGCGGACCGGCTCGCCGACGACATCGCCCTGGTGGACCGCGGCCGGGTCGCCCACACGGGCTCCCCCCGGCACCTCAAGGCGCTCATCGGCTCCTACGCCGAGGCGGTCGTCGCCGACCCGGACGCCCTCACGAGGGCGGCGGGCGTGCTCGACCGGCTCACCGGCGCGCAGCCCTCGTTCGACCACGCCCGGGGCGCCGTGGGCGCGGTCACCCGGGACGGCACGCTCACCCTGCCCCGCCTGGTGCGCGAACTCGACGCGGCGGGCGTGCCGTTGCTCGACGCGAGCCTGCGACCACCCACCCTCGACGAGGTGTTCCTGCGGCTCACCGCCGACCGGGACGACCGGGAGGTCGCCGCATGAGCACCCTCGCCCACGACGGCACCGCCATGCTGGGCCGCCAGCTGCTGCGCGTGCGCAACAACCCGGCGCTGGCGATCCTCACCCAGACCATGCCGATCACCATGCTGCTGTTCTTCGGTTATGTCTTCGGCAGCGCCCTGGCGATGCCCGGCGCCGAGTACCGCGCCTTCCTGGTGCCGGGGCTGCTGGTGGCGACCGCCGCCAACGGGATCATGACCGGGATGTTCCAGGCCGCCCAGGACCTCCACCGGGGCGTGACGGACCGGCTGCGCACACTGCCGGTGAGCCGGGCGGCGGTCCCGCTGGGGCAGGCGCTCGCCGACCTCGTCGTCACGGCGGCGGGCACGCTCCCCCTGCTGCTGGTGGGCCTCGCGGTCGGCTGGCGCGTGGAAGGGTCGGCAGCCGCCGTACTCGGCGCGGTGGGCCTGCTGCTGCTGTTCCGGTTCGCCTGCACCTGGGTCGGGATCCTGCTCGGGCTGCTCTCCCGCAGCGAGGAGGCGGCCGGACAGCTGGGCAGCGCCACCTTCATGCTGCCGCTGCTGTCCAACGCCTACATCCCGACGGACAACCTGCCCGGCCGGCTGCGCACGCTCGCCGAGTGGAACCCGATCAGCGCGGTGACGACGGCCCTGCGGGACCTGTTCGGCAACGCGTCCGTCCCCGAGGGCGCCGCCTGGCCGGTGCGCCATCCGGTCGCCGGGTCGCTGGCCTGGTGCGCGGTGCTGATCGCCGTCTTCCTGCCGCTCGCCGTACGGAGGTACGCCGGCGCCGGCCGGTGACATGATCCCTCCATGGATGGACTCCCGCTGCCCCTGGAGGGCCTCACCGTCGTCGCCGTCGAGCAGGCCGTCGCGGCCCCGTTCGCCACCCGGCAGCTCGCCGATCTGGGCGCCCGGGTGATCAAGGTGGAGCGGATCGACGGCGGCGACTTCGCCCGCGGCTACGACACCGCCGCGGGCGGCCTCGCCTCCCACTTCGTGTGGTGCAACCGCGGCAAGGAGTCCATCGCCCTGGACCTGAAGGACCCGCGCGGCCTGGCCGTCGTACGGCGGCTGGTGGCGGACGCGGACGTGTTCGTGCAGAACCTGGCGCAGGGGGCGGCGGCCCGGCTCGGCCTGGACGCGGCCACCCTGTGCGCGGCGCACCCGCGGCTGGTCGCCGTGGACATCTCGGGGTACGGCTCCGGTGGCCCGTACGCGGACAAGCGTGCGTACGACATGCTCGTGCAGTGCGAGGCGGGGCTGGTGTCGGTGACCGGGACGGCCGGGCAGCCGGTGAAGGCGGGGATCCCGGCGGCGGACATCGCGGCCGCCATGTACGCCTTCTCCGGGGTGCTGGCGGCGCTGGTGCGGCGGGGCACGACCGGGCGCGGCGGGCCGGTGGAGGTGTCGATGCTGGAGGCGCTCGCGGAGTGGATGGGGCATCCGCTGCACCACACGATCCACGGGGGCACTCCCCCGGAGCGCACCGGTCTGGCGCACGCCGTGATCGCGCCCTACGACGCCTACCCCACCGCCGACGGCGGCCGGGTGCTGCTGTCGGTGCAGAACGACCGCGAATGGCGGCGGCTGGCCGAACAGGTCATGGACCGGCCCGACCTGGGGACGGATCCGGCGTACGCGACGAACGCGGCACGCGTGACGCACCGGGAGCGCACCGACGCGCTGGTGGCGAAGACGCTGGGCGCGCTCGGCACCGACGAGGCGCTGGCCCGGCTGGAGCGCGCGGGCATCGCGTGCGCGCGCCTGCGGGATCTGCGCGAACTGGGGGACCATCCGCAGCTGGCGGCCCGTGAGCGGTGGCGGGAAGTGGGTTCGCCGGTCGGGCCGCTGCGTGCGCTGCTGCCTCCGATCACACTGCCGGGTGGGTCGGAGGCGCGGATGGGGGACGTTCCCGCGCTCGGGGAGCACACCGGAGCGCTGCTGCGTGCCGCGGGGATGACGGACGAGGAGATCGCAGCGCTGCGCCGGGACGGTGTGGCCGCCTGAGCGCGGGGATCAGTGCCGGTGTCCGCCGAACAGCGAGCGGCGCAGTCGACGCAGCGGCGCGAAGAGCGAGACCCGGCTCACCCGCGCACCCTGAGGGCTGCGCTCATGGGGCTCACGCGCGGTCAGCTCCCGCATGAGCGTGGTCGCCTCGAGCGTCTCCCGCTGCGGTATGGCGGGACCGCCCAGCACCGCGAGATGGCGGTCGAGGCGCGTACTGGTCGCGCTGCTCCCGCAGGTGATCGCAGGGACCCTCGCCCTGCTGCGCATCGTTATCTGTTCCATGTCACTCCCCACCCGTACGAAACCACCCGGCCCGGGCAGGGTAACCCTATCGCCCCGTCCGGGCACGCGTGTATCGAGCTCACAGGAATCACCTTCCCCGTAAGGGGGTTGACGACCCCTCCTCGATCACTCTCCGAATCCAACCGATTTCAGGGTGAGTTGGACAACCGGCTGGCTGGTGGGCTGAGCTGACCCTCCGTCGGGCTCCACGGTCACAGCGAGTGACGTCGCCGTCCTGTCGAGACCGGTCGCGACCAAGGGCGTGTCACCCTCGAAGAGCCCGAGGGAGCGCGGTTGCACGTTGGGGCGCATGAGCCACAGCTGGTGCACCCGTCCGGTGGGGAGGTCCGCGTATCCGGTCAACGTGATGACCGCCTCCTTCTCAGAGGCGGAAGCGATCACTCCGATACTGCGGCCCCGCTCGTCGGTGCCGGTGGTCGCGCGAACGTCCGGAGCTGCGAGAACGTGGGCGATCTCACGTGCCTGGGTGCGCTGGGCGTCCAGTTGGTCCTGGGTGCGGTTCGCCTGGACGGCGAAGAGCCCGGCGACCACGAGGGCCGCGGCGGCCGTGGCCGTGGCGAACGGCACGAACAGCGGGCGGCGCGCGCGGGGCGCACGGGAGCGTCCCGGCGGCGGTTCCGTGCCCCAGACATGTGGAGGCAGTTGGGGCGCACGCTCCCGCACCGGCGCACGCCCCAGCTCCTGCGGAGTCCGCTGGACGGCGGCCAGGACCCGTTCACGCATCGCGGCCGGCGGCGGCGCGGCCTGCGACCAGGCCAGCCGGACGGCGTCCTCGGACAGCGCGCGCACCTCGACGGTGCACCGGCCGCACTTCTGGAGGTGCTTCTCGAAGCGGCGGCGCTCGTCGGGTTCCAGGGCGTCGAGCGCGTAGGGGGCGGCGAGCGAGTGCCGGTCCTCCCTGCGGAACAGCGGACCGAGGACGCTCATGCGGCACCTCCCAGGCAGTGGCGCAGCCGTGTGAGCCCGTCCCGCATGCGCGTCTTGACCGTGCCGAGCGGCAACGACAGCCGCTCGGCGACCTCACGGTACGTGTAACCGTCGTAGTAGGCGAGGGTGACCGACTGGCGCTGAAGCGCCGTCAGCCGGTTCAGGCAGCGGCGTACCAGCTCCCGTTCCAGGCCCGCCTCGACCTCCTCCGAGACCTGGTCGAAGGCGGGGTCGTGGTAGCGCCGGCCCTCGCGCTGCTCCCGGTCGACGGCGGCCCGGGCGCTGCGCACCCGGTCGACCGCGCGCCGGTGGGCGAGGGTGAGGATCCAGGACAGGGCGCTGCCACGGCCGGGGTCGAATCGGGCGGCGGAGCGCCAGGCCTCCAGGAGCACCTCCTGGGTGACCTCCTCCGACTGCGCGGGATCGCGCACGACGCGGCGCACCAGTCCGAACACCGGTCCGGACACCAGTCCGTACAGCTGCTCGAACGCCTTCTGGTCGCCTCCCGCGACGAGCACCAGAAGCTCGTCCGCCTCCATCCGGTCCCCCTCTCCGCGGCCGCACCCGGGCCGACCCGTCACACCAGGCATTCGCAACGGACACACCTCCGGATGGGATACGGATCAAAAGACCGAAAACGCGGGTCGAGCAGCGAGAAAAACTTTTTGGATTTCGACCAATCCGATCGGCCGTCCGCTGCGTATCACTGTCCGTCAGGCAAGTTGGCACGGAGGACGGACGGCATGACAGCTATCTCCAGCAGCGGCGCGGGACGCAGGAGCGTCGCCACTCTCATATGCGGTGCGCTGGCCGCCGGGGGGCTCGTGGCCGCCGGTGTGGCCACACTGGCACCGGGTGCGGCACACGCATCCAGCCACCGGGAGGCCCCCCTCATCTCGGGGACCCCGCAGTACGACAACACGGACCTCTACGCGTTCGTCAGCCCGGACCACCCGGACACGACGACGATCGTGGCGAACTGGATCCCGTTCGAGGAGCCGGCCGGCGGCCCGAACTTCTTCCCGTTCGCCGAGGACGCCCAGTACGACATCCACATCGACAACAACGGTGACGCGCAGGGCGAGCTGCTCTTCCGCTACACCTTCAAGACGCACGTGAAGAACAAGAAGACGTTCCTCTACAACACGGGCGCGGTCGAGAGCCTGGACGACAAGGACCTCAACGTCACCCAGACCTACGACCTGGAGCTGGTCAAGCTCAAGAACCAGAAGGTCGTGCACAAGACGAAGCTGGCGGACGACGTGCCGGTGGCGCCGTCGAACGTGGGCAAGGCGTCCATGCCGAACTACTCCAAGCTGCGCGACCAGGCGATCTACAAGCTGCCGGGCGGCGCGAAGACCTTCGCCGGCCAGGCCGACGACCCGTTCTTCCTGGACCTGCGCGTCTTCGACCTGCTCTACGGCGGCAACCTCTCCGAGGTCGGCAACGACACCCTCAAGGGCTACAACGTCAACTCGATCGCCCTCCAGGTGCCGACCGACATGATCACCGAGTCGGAGCACCAGCCGATCGTCGGCATCTGGTCGACCACGCAGCGCCGCAACGCGCAGGGCTATTACTCGCAGGTCTCGCGTCTGGGCATGCCGCTGGTCAACGAGGTCGTCAACCCGATCAAGGACAAGGACAAGTTCAACGCGTCCGCGCCCTGGGACGACGCCCAGTTCCTGAAGAACGTCACCAACCCCGAGCTGCCGAAGCTCATCGAGGCGATCTACAAGATCAAGGCCCCGGCGGAGCCCCGCAACGACCTGGTCGACGTGTTCCTCAAGGGCGTGAAGGGTCTCAACCAGCCGCCCTACGTGAAGCCGTCGGAGCAGCTGCGCCTCAACACCTCGATCAAGCCGACCGCCAGCCCCAAGCGACTGGGCGTGCTCGACGGCGACAACGCGGGCTTCCCCAACGGCCGCCGTCTGACCGACGACGTGATCGACGCCTCGCTCCAGGTCGTCGAGGGTGAGCTGGTCGGTTCCAAGAACGACCTGGGTGACGCGGTCGACAAGAACGACAAGAACTTCGAGAAGTCCTTCCCGTACGTCGCCCTGCCGACCGAGGGCTCGCGCGGCCCGCTCGCCAAGGGTGTCAGCGGCGGCACCGACGTCCGCAGCGCGCTCGGTGACGCCCTCCAGCCGGCGTCCTCCACCGAGAGCAACACCACGCTGATCGCCGCGTCCGCGGGCGCCGGCGCGGCCGGCATCCTCCTCATCGGCGGCGGCCTCATGTGGTGGCGCCGGGCCACCCGCGGCAGCGGAGGCCGGGCCTACCGGGGCTACTAGGCCCTGATCCGGACCGGGCCGGACCGGAGTGCCCCCGAGCACTCCGGCCGGCCCCGCGTCCGGGCGGGCCGGGGAGAATCCTGCACTCCCCGGCCCGCCCCACGACTGGCGCGGCCCGCGTACTCATCCCCCACGGCGCGGGCCGCGCCACCCCACCCGCAGGCTGATCCACCCCAGGCGACCGAGGAGAGGCATGTCCGCGCGTAGGAACGACGGCGAGCCGGAGCGCGAGCGACCGGTGTCCGGTCCGGAGTCCGGTCCGGAGTCCAGCCTGGGCTCCGTTCCGGGCTCCGGTCCGGAGTCCGAGGACACGCCCTCGACGGAGCACCTCACCGACACGGAAACCCTCCCGGAAGCCGACGAGGAGGCCGGTTCGGAACCCGACGCCGAAGCCGTCTCGGAATCCGATTCCGAGGACGCCTTCGCCGTACAGGACGCCGAGGCCACCGAGACGCTGGAAGCGTCCGAGACCGACGAACGGGTCGCCGCCGTACGCCGGGTCGCCGCCGC
The DNA here is from genome assembly GCF_014648915.1 of Streptomyces phaeofaciens. Lineage (GTDB taxonomy): Bacteria > Actinomycetota > Actinomycetes > Streptomycetales > Streptomycetaceae > Streptomyces > Streptomyces phaeofaciens. The sequence continues at coordinate 25,659 of NZ_BMSA01000035.1, forward strand.
CGGACGACGCTGGCGCGGACTCCAGCTCGGGGCCTGCGCGGCGATGCTGGCCGTGGCCCTCACGGCCGGCGCGATCGCCCTCGGGGCCGCCCACGACGGCCGGGACACACCCGTGGTGGCGGCGGCCGCGGTCTCCCCCGGACTGCTCGCGAGCGCCGACCTCGACCAGGGCATCGCCTCGCTCCAGGCCCATCTGCGCGCCCAGCCGAGGGACTTCGGCGGCTGGGCCACCCTCGGACTCGCCTACGTCGAGCAGGCCCGCACCAACGGCGACCCCTCCCGGTACCCGCAGGCCGAGCAGGCCCTGAAGCGCTCCCTCACCCTGCGCCCCGACAACGACCAGGCGCTCGCGGGCCGGGCCGCCCTGGCCGCCGCCCGCCACGACTTCCCGAACGCGCTGAAGTACGCCGACCTGGCGCTGAAGCAGAACCCCTACAGCGAGCGCGCCCTGTGCTCCCGGATCGACGCCCTCGTCGAACTCGGCCGCTACGAGGACGCCGAGCGCGCGGCCGACACCGCCGACGAGCGGCGGCCGGGCGTCCCGGTGTTCACCCGGTACGCCTACGTCCACGAACTGCGCGGCGACGTCACGACCGCCCGCCGCGTCCTCGACCAGGCGCTCAGCTCGTCCACCTCCCCCGGCGACATCGCCTACGTCGCCGCCCAGCTCGGCCAACTGGCCTGGAGCCAGGGCGACTACGAGGACGCGCTCACCCACTACGCCCGCGCCCTCGCCGCCGACGAGAACTACCTTCCGGCGCTGGAGGGCAGGGCCCGCGCCCAGGCGGCGAGCGGCCGGCGGGCGGAGGCGATCGAGGGCCTGGAGAACGTCGTCGCCCGCTTCCCGCTCCCCGGACCGCTCGTGGAACTCGGCGAGCTGTACGAGGCGCGCGGCGCCGAGGGCGACGCGGCGAAGGCCGAGGACCAGTACGTCCTCGTCGACGCCTGGACCGCCCTCGCCCGCGCCAACGGCGTCAACGCCGACCTCGACACCGCGCTGGCGGCCGCCGACCACGGCGACCGGGCGGCGGCGCTGCGCGCGGCCCGCGCCGAGTGGGACCGCCGGCAGACGGTGCACACGGCGGACGCCCTCGCCTGGGCCCTGCACGTCGACGGCAAGGACGCCGAAGCCCTTTCCTACGCCCGCAAGGCCACGGAGACCGGCTACCGCAACGCGTCCTTCCTCTACCACCGCGGTGTGATCGAGCGGGCCACCGGTCATGCCCGGGACGCCCGTACCCACCTCTCGGCGGCCCTGAAGCTGAACCCCGGCTTCTCCCCGCTGGGCGCCCGTGAGGCCCGTACGGCACTGAAGACGCTGGAGGCGGACAAGTGAATCCCCGTCGTCTGTTCGCCTCCTGCGGGGCCGTGCTCACGGCCGGCTGCGCGCTCGCGCTGATCCCTTCCACCAGCGCGAGCGCGCACCCTCTCGGCAACTTCACGGTCAACCGCTACGACGGTCTCGTCGCCTCCCCCGGACAGCTCCGGGTCGACCATGTCGAGGACCTCGCCGAGATCCCGGCGACCCAGGCCAAGCCGGACATCGAGCGCCTCGGCATGGACGAGTGGGCCCGCCGGCGGTGCGCCACGGCCGCGTCGGGCAGCGAGGTCACGGTCGACGGCCGCGCCGTCCCGCTCACCGCGGGCACCGCCGAGGCGGTCGTACGACCCGGTCAGGCCGGGCTCGACACGCTGCGGGTGGAGTGCCGGCTGACGGCCCCGCTGCCCGCCGACGACACGGTCTCCGTCACCTTCCACAGCGCGGGCGCCTCCTCCGGGCCCGGCTGGCGGGAGATCACCGCGCGCGGCGACCGGACGACGCTCGCCGCCTCCGACGTGCCGAAGACCTCGGTCTCCGACGAACTGTCCACGTACCCCAAGGAGTTGCTCTCCTCGCCGGCCGACACCGCGAGCGCGTCGCTGCGGGTGCGGCCCGGTGGTCCGGCCCTCGTCGAGGACGACGGGCGGGACGCGCCCGCCGCGTCCGTGCTGCCGCGCGGCGCCGACCGGTGGACACGCGCCCTGGACAGCCTGGTCGCCCGGCAGGACCTCACCCTCGGTTTCGCCGCCCTCGCGCTGGTGATCGCCGTCGGCCTCGGCGCGATGCACGCCGTCGCGCCCGGCCACGGCAAGACCCTGATGGCCGCGACGGCCGCCGCCCGGGGCGGCAGGGCCCGGATGAAGGACGTCCTGCCGCTGGCCGCGTCGGTCACCGTCACCCACACCCTGGGCGTGGTCGCCCTCGGCCTGCTGGTGACCGCCGGTTCGGCCGCGGCCCCGTCGGTGATCGCCTGGCTCGGCGTGGCCAGCGGCGCCCTGGTGCTCTGCGCGGGCGTCACCCTCGTACGCCGGGCGTGGCACGGCCGGGGACAGGGTCACACCCACAGCCACGGCGGCCACACGCACACCCATGGCCCCGGCGGTCACACCCACGGGCACGGCTCCGACGGCGACCACCCCCACGGTCACGGGCACGGCCACGACGGCGGCCACGATCACGGGTCCGGCCACGGGCACGACCACGACCACGAGACCGCTCCCGCGCGTCGGCTCGTGCTGGCCGGCGCGCAGAGCGGACCGCACGCCCCCGCCGTCGTGAAGGCGCCCGCGCCCACCCACGGACACGACCACGACCACGGACACACGCACGAGCACGGACATACGCACGAACACGCCCACGACCACGACCACGACCACGGTCACGAGCACACCCACGGCGGTCGCACCCACACCCACGCCACCGCCCCCACCCTCCGCGGCACGATCCTTCTCGGCTTCGCCGGCGGCATGGTGCCCAGCCCCTCGGCCGTGGTCGTGCTGGTCGGCGCGGCCGCGCTCGGGCACGCCTGGTTCGGGCTGCTGCTCGTCGTCGCGTACGGCGTCGGACTCGCGCTGACCCTCACGGCCGCCGGCTTCGCGGTCGTCAGGCTGGGGTCGGGCGCGACCCGCCTGCTGGACCGGCAGCCGCGCTGGACCGCCCACCCCGTGGTGACGCTGGTCCGCCGCAACCTGCCGGTCTGGTCCGCGCTGCTCGTCGTGGCCCTCGGGGTCGGACTGGTGTTCAAGGGGGCCGCATCTGTACTCGGCTGAGCTACGTTTGTGGGGTTGCGGAGGATTTCGCCCGGATGCGATGTGCGAATGGGGGACGCGGTGTCCGAAGAACCGGGCGGTGAGCGGCTGATCGCGGGCCGCTACCGGCTCATGACCCCGCTCGGCGAGGGCGGCATGGGCACGGTGTGGCGAGCGCGGGACGAGGTGCTGCACCGTGAGGTGGCCGTCAAGGAGGTGCGCGCGCCGGCCGGGCTGGCCGCCTCCGACATCGAGCGGATGTACGCCCGGCTGGAGCGCGAGGCGTGGGCCGCGGCCCGGGTCGCCAACCGGAACGTCGTCACGGTGTACGACGTGGCCATGGAGGACGGGCGCCCCTGGATCGTCATGGAGCTGGTGCGCGGGGTCTCCCTCGCCGACCTGCTGGACGCCGAGGGTCCGCTGGAACCCGCCCGTGCCGCGCACATCGGCGCCGAGGTGCTCTCCGCGCTGCGGGCGGCGCACGAAGCCGGGGTGCTGCACCGGGACGTGAAGCCGGCCAACGTGCTGATGTCGAACGACGGCCGGGTGGTGCTGACCGACTTCGGCATCGCCACCGTCGAGGGCACCTCCGCGCTGACCATGACCGGCGAGGTGATCGGCTCCCCGGAGTTCCTCGCGCCGGAGCGCGCGCTGGGGCGCACGCCGGGGCCCGAGTCGGACCTCTGGTCGCTGGGCGTGCTGCTGTACGCGGCGGTCGAGGGCAACTCGCCCTTCCGGCACGACACCCCGCTGAGCACACTGCGGGCGATCGTCGACGAGGAGCTGCCGCCGCCGCACCGGGCGGGGCCGCTGGCGCCGGTGATCGAGGGTCTGCTGCGCAAGGACCCGGCCGAGCGGCTGCCGGCCGCCCGGGCGGAGCAGGATCTGCGGCTGGTGGCCGCGGGCGGCAGCCCGCGCGCGCAGACGGCCCGTTCGGTGCCGTACGCGCCGGATCCGGGGACGCTCGCGAGTGCCTCGGGGCCGGTCCGCCGGGACACGACGGCGGCCACGCCGGTGCCCCCGGTGCCGGGCCCGCCGTGGACGGGCACCACCACGGCACCGGAGCCGGAGCGCAACCGCCGGGCCGGCGTCGCGCTCGTCGCCGGGGTGGCCGTGCTGGCGCTGGCGGTGGCCGGGCTGACGTACGGGCTGCTGAACCGGGACGACGACAAGGGCGGGGGCGGCACCGGAGGGGTCACCAACAGCGGTACGGAGAAGGTGAGTTCGCCGCCGACGCAGCAGGAGAGCAGCGAGCCGGCCTCCGCGTCGCCGAGTGCGAGCCCGAGCCCGAGCGCCTCGACCAGCGCCCCGCGGCAGACCGTCGCGGTGACCGTCAGCGGCAGCAACACGGACTACCGGGGTTCCTGTCCGCCGCCGGACGCCTCCGCGCCCGCCTTCACGGCGACGATCACGGTGAACGTGCTGCCCGCGCAGGTGTCCTACCGCTGGGTGTCGAGGGACGGCGAGCTGTCCGGGCAGACCTGGAAGACCCTCGACTTCCCGTCGGGGGGCGGGAAGTCGAAGCAGGACAAGGTGATCGTGTCGACGTACGCCGAGAGCGGGACGTACCAGAACGCGATCGGTGTCGAGGTGCGGGATCCGGTGAAGGTGACGTCTCAGTACGTGCCGTTCTCGGTCACCTGTGAGACGGCGACGCCGACGGGAGGGACCTCCCCCTCGCCTTCGCCCTCGGAGTGAGGACCCAGAACCGAGAAACCGAGAAACCGAGAACCGAGGGTCCGTCCGGTGGACGGGCCCTCAGCCGGTGGGTCTAGGCCGCGCTGTTCAGGACCGGCAGGTATCCGCCCGACTGGCCGGACGCGGTCGGGTGGTAGGACACGCCGATGTTCAGCCAGTTGAGGCTGTGCAGCCAGGAGCTGCCGGAGCAGATCTCGTGGCCGGCGAAGGTGGTGCGGACGTCGCCGAACACGTAGCCGTGGGCGGCGGCGCGCTTGGCGAGGGCGGTGTTGAGATAGTCGGCCGCGTTGTTGATGGCGGAGCGCTTGGTCTCGGACAGGCCCACGCAGACCGTGCCGAGCTTGTAGAAGCGGGGGTAGCCGATGACGACGACGCGGGCGCTCGGGGCCTTGGCGCGGATCGCCGAGTAGACGCTGTCGAGCTTGCCGGGGAGTGTCGAGTCGACGTACGCCTTGGCGGTGTTGATGCGGTTCAGGCAGGTGCTGTCGGAGCCGGTGACGCAGGTGGTCATGACGTCGGCGAAGCCCGCGTCGTTGCCGCCGACGGTGATCGAGACGAGGCCGGTGGAGGAGTTGAGGCCGCCGAGCTGGTTCGCCAGGACGTCGCCGGTCCGGGCGCCCGAGCAGGCCGCGAAGGTGAACGAGGCGGGGGCGTGGGCGGCGTTCCAGAGGTACGGGTACGCCTTGGTGCTGCGCTTGCAGTCGCCGCTGGAGCTGATGTAGCTGTCGGCGCCGACTCCGGAGGAGTAGGAGTCGCCGAGCGCCACATACCCGCCGGCCGCGGCGAGGGGGGACGCCTGTGCCGCGCTCGCCCCGGTGAGGGCTGTGCCGACGGCCAGGAGGAGCGAGCTGACGAATACGACAAGTCGGGAACGTCTCATGGAACCTCCCTTTAGCAGGATCTCTGCCACAACTGTCGTAGCAACTACGCGTGTCGACCGGAAGTGTCCATGCCAAGACTTTTCCGGCCCCGACCCGACCGGTCACCGCCCCTTTCTGATCGCGACATTGCGTGGCCATGTCAAGATTGTTGACAGCTTCTCAACTCCCTTGTTCCACGCCGGTGGTCGGCCGAGGCTTTACCCCGGCCGAGGACGGAACACGACGCCCGAGGCCGTGCGTGCGACAACGCGCGCACCCCCCACAGCCGCCCGCCCCACCCAGGGCGCGCTGCCCAGAGGAGGACTCCCTCGTCATGGCACACCTGCGCAGCACCAAGGTCCGCACAGCCGCCGCCACCACCGTGGCGGCCGCCGCTCTCGTCGGCGGGCTCACCGCGCTCCCCGCCCAGGCCGCCCCGGCCGAGGGCAGGGTCCTCGCGGCGAACTCCCCCACCGCCGTCAAGAACAGCTACATCGTGACCCTGAAGTCCCAGGCCGGCTTCAAGGCCTCCTCGGCGACCGGCAAGGACCTGATCGAGGAGTACGGCGGCACGGTGCGCAAGACGTTCGGCGCCGCACTGAACGGCTACACGGCCACCCTCTCCGCGACCGAGGCGACGAGACTGGCCGCGGACCCGGCGGTCGCCTCCGTCGAGCAGAACCAGACCGTCCGCGTGGCCGACACCACGCAGTCGAGCGCCCCCTGGGGCCTGGACCGCATCGACCAGACCTCGCTCCCGCTCTCCACCACGTACACCTACCCGGACACCGCCGGCGGCGGTGTCACGGCGTACGTCATCGACACCGGTGTCCGCATCACCCACTCCCAGATCAGCGGCCGCGCCTCCTACGGCTACGACGCCGTCGACGGCGACACCACCGCCTCCGACGGCAACGGCCACGGCACCCACGTGGCCACCACGATCGCGGGCTCCACCTACGGCGTCGCCAAGAAGGCGAAGATCGTGGCGGTGCGGGTGCTCGACAACAGCGGCTCCGGCACCACGGCCGGCGTGATCGCGGGCATCGACTGGGTGACCGCCAACCACTCCGGCCCCTCGGTCGCCAACCTCTCGCTCGGCGGCGGCGCCTCCAGCACGCTCGACACCGCGGTGCGCAACTCCATCGCCAGTGGCGTGACCTACGCGGTCGCGGCCGGCAACAGCAGCGCCAACGCCTCCTCCTACTCCCCGGCCCGCGTCACCGAGGCCATCACCGTCGGCGCCACCACCAGCACCGACGCCAGGGCGAGCTACTCCAACTACGGCTCGGTCCTGGACATCTTCGCCCCCGGCTCCTCCATCACGGCCGGCTGGTACACCAGCGACACCGCGACCAACACCATCTCCGGTACGTCGATGGCGACCCCGCACGTCGCGGGCGCGGCCGCGGTCTACCTGGCCGGTCACACCTCGGCCACCCCGGCGCAGGTCGCCACGGCCCTCACCGGCGGCGCGACCACCGGCAAGGTCACCAGCCCCGGCACCGGCTCCCCGAACCGGCTGCTGAAGCTCGTCCCGTGACCCCGGCAGTACTGATCTGACCCCTCGTTCCCCGGAGGTGCCCGTCGCCTCCGGGGAACACCCGTGCCCGCCCCTCGCACACGTGTCTCCTATCGGACGCACCGTTGTGTAACGGTCAAACGAACAAAAAGGTGAGAGGCCCTCCAAGGTCTTGCCATCCGGGCTTAATCATCAATACCGTCATACATCTCACTCGCATCGGACCGTCGGTAACGGCTCCAGGGGAGGGCTCAGGGACCGCGGCGGCATCCGGCGCGAGAGCGCGGTAGGGGGGTGCCGTGCTCGGTGACCGCACCGGTGACCGAGTCGTGCCGCGCGGTCGGCCGCCGTCGTTCGCCGGTGGCCGGTCAGCTTTGCCAGCTCACCCGGCATGTGCGCGGAGATCGTTCCGCCATGGGTGGGAAAACAACCCCCCTTTCGAACCGGACGTGGATTCCGGGCCGCCCAGGGGCGGGCGGCCCACCGGACGAGAGGGACCAGACTCATGAGTTCCGTTCTTCAACCGGCGACATCGGGCCAGGATCTCGAGGCTCCGTCGATCGTCGGCAAGTACCGGCCCATCTCCTCTCACCTGGCCATCGCGCCACCGGTGAGCGTGGTCATCCCCGCGATGAACGAGGCCGAGAACCTTCCGTACGTCTTCAAGACCCTGCCGGACTGGATCCACGAGGTGGTCCTGGTCGACGGCAACTCCAGCGACAACACCGTCGAGGTGGCCCGGGAACTGTGGCCCGGGGTCAAGGTGGTCGGACAGCAGGGGCGCGGCAAGGGGGACGCGCTGATCACCGGCTTCGAGGCGTGCAGCGGCGACATCATCGTGATGGTCGACGCGGACGGCTCCGCCGACGGCAACGAGATCGTGTCGTACGTCTCCGCCCTGGTCTCCGGCGCGGACTTCGCCAAGGGCTCCCGCTTCGCCAACGGCGGCGGCACCGACGACATGACCTTCATCCGATGGCTCGGCAACCGGGTGCTGTGCGCCATCGTCAACCGCAAGTTCGGCGCCCGCTACACCGACCTGTGCTACGGCTACAACGCGTTCTGGCGGCACTGCCTGGACAAGATCGAGCTGGACTGCACGGGCTTCGAGGTCGAGACCCTGATGAACATCCGGGTCGTCAAGGCCGGGCTGAAGGTGCAGGAGATCCCCAGCCACGAGTACCTGCGCATCCACGGCGTCAGCAACCTGCGCGCCGTCCGCGACGGGCTGCGCGTACTGCGGGTGATCCTCAAGGAGCGGTCCAACCGCCGTGCGCTGCGCCGGGAGGGCCGCCGTTCGCCGATGCTCGACTCGGTCCGGGGAGAGGTGTCTTGAGCACGCTGGGCATCTCCGTCGTCATCTGCGTGTACACCGAGGACCGCTGGGAGGACATCCTCGCGGCGGTCGCCTCGGTGCGCGCCCAGACCCACCCGGCCCTGGAGACCCTCGTCGTCGTCGACCACAACGCGACGCTCCTGGACCGGCTGGGCAAGGAGTACAAGGAGGACGGCGAGGTGCGGGTGCTGCCCAACGCGGGCCCGCGCGGTCTGTCGGCCGGCCGCAACACCGGCATCGCCGCCTCCCGCGGCGAGGTCATCGCCTTCCTCGACGACGACGCCGTGGCCGAGCGGGACTGGCTGCGGCGCTTCGCCGACCCCTACTCCGACCCCCGGGTGCTGGCCGTCGGCGGCCGGGCCGTGCCGGTGTGGTCCTCGGGCCGGCGGCCCGACTGGTTCCCGGAGGAGTTCGACTGGGTGGTGGGCTGCTCGTACCGGGGCCTGCCGCACGGCCGGGTCCGGGTCCGCAACATCCTCGGCGGCAACGCCTCCTTCCGGCGGACCGCGTTCGACGTCGTGGGCGGCTTCGCCACCGGCATCGGACGCGACGGCAGCAAACGTCCGATGGGCGGCGAGGAGACGGACCTGTGCATCCGGCTCAGCCGCGCGAGACCCGACGCCATCCTGCTGATGGACGACCGCGCGGTGATCCACCACAAGGTGCCCGAGGCGCGCGAGCACTTCGGCTACTTCCGCACCCGCACCTACGCCGAGGGCCTGTCCAAGGCCCTCGTCGCCCGCAGCGTCGGCACCGAGAAGGGACTGGAGTCCGAACGCCATTACGCCGGACGGGTGCTGCCCGCCGGTGTGGTGCGCGGGCTGCGCGACCAGTTGCTGGCCCGCCCCGGCGGGGCCCGGCGGGCGGGCGCGATCGTCGCCGGGGTGCTGACGGCGGCCGGCGGGTACGTGGTCGGCAGCCTGCGGGCCCGGCGGGCGGGCACGACGTTCGAGGTCGTCCGGATCGGGGCCGTACGAGAAGGGGAACGGGAGGACGCCGCATGACGCAGGCCCGCGTGCCGATCCTCATGTACCACGCGGTCGCCGCCGACCCGAACGAGGCCACCCGGGCCCTGTCCGTCACGCCCGAGGCGTTCGCCGTGCAGATGGACGTGATCGCGGACCGGGGCCTCACCCCGCTCACCACGGCGGACCTCGCGGCCCGCTGGCGGGCCGGCCGGCCGCTGCCCGGCCGCCCGGTGCTGATCACCTTCGACGACGGCTACGAGGGCGTGCACCGGCACGCCCTCCCGGCCCTGGCGAAGCACGGCTTCCCCGCCACACTGTTCGTCTCCACCGGCTGGATCCGGGGCACGTACGACACCGGCGGCGGCCTCGACACCATGCTGGACTGGCCGCAGGTGCGCCGGCTGGCGGACGCCGGTGTGGAGATCGGCGGCCACAGTCACACCCATCCCCAGCTCGACCAGCTCGACGACCCGGCGCTGCGCGCGGAACTGGTCCGCTGCCGGGACATCGTCGCCGGCGAACTGGGCACCCCGCCCGCGTCGTTCGCCTACCCGTACGGCTACTCCACCCGCCGGGTGCGCACCGAGGTCCGCGCGAACGGGTTCGCCCAGGCGCTGGCCGTGGGCAACTCCCTCGCACGGCGCGCGCAGGGGCCGTACGCCCTGCGGCGGGTGACCGTGCGGCGCGGCACCGGCGCCGAGGAGTTCGAGCGGCTCCTCGACGGCCACGCCGTCGGCCGCGTGTTCGCCCGCGACCGGGTGCTGACGAAGGGGTACGCGGTGGTGCGCGGGACACGGCGGCTCCGGCGGCTGGTGTGAGCGCGCGGTGGCCCCGGCGGCATCCGCCGGGGCCACCGGCGACAGGCCGGACGTACCGGACAGTGCCGACACACGGCGCGCACTGCGGAAACCGGGTGCAGACGGGGCCCTCGTGCCGGATCATGGCGGCATGTCTGCGCTCCCACACGACGCTCTGCCGATCCGGCTCAACGTCGACGACTCCGACTCCCCGTCCGATGTCGTCGACGCGCTGTTCCTCGGCCGCTTCGCGACGGGCGAGCAGCCGTACTCGCACGCGGCGAACATCGACCGGGTGCGCTCCGGCGCGACCCTGCTGCCGCCGCACGCCCGCGTGCTGCGCGTCGCCCGCGACGACGACCGCAGCGCGACCCTGGCCGAGGGCGACGGCTGGACCCTGCTGATCTCCCGCTGGAACCGCGGCGCCGACGTCACCGTCACCGCGACCACCGCCGAACTCGCCGCCGAGGTGCTGAACGAGGCGACGGACGGCGCGGCGGACGAGCCCGAACCCCAGCCGGAGAACGTGACGATGGGCTTCTGGTACGTGTCCCCCCGGCGCGGCCCGCACCGCACCACCCGGCAGATCTCCGCGGGCACGTGGGACGAGGTCCGCCCCAACTACACGGCGCCCGTGGCCGAGGCGATGGACCACCTGATGGGCACCACCCCCGAGGACATCGCCGGGCGGCTGCTCCTGCTGCACGGCCCGCCCGGCACCGGCAAGACGTCCGCGCTGCGCACCCTGGCCCGTTCCTGGCGGGACTGGTGCCAGGTGGACTGCGTGCTGGACCCGGAGCGGCTCTTCTCCGACGTCGGCTATCTGATGGACATCGCGATCGGCGAGGACGACTCCACGGGCAAGGGCCGCTGGCGGCTGCTGCTCCTGGAGGACTGCGACGAGCTGATCCGCGGCGAGGCCAAGCACACGGCGGGCCAGGCGCTGTCCCGGCTGCTGAACCTCACCGACGGCCTGCTCGGCCAGGGCCGCAACGTCCTGGTGGGCGTCACCACCAACGAGGACCTGGAGCGTCTGCACCCGGCCGTGGTCCGCCCCGGCCGCTGCCTCGCCCGGATCGAGGTCGGCCCGCTGACCCGCCGGGAGGCGGTCGACTGGCTCGGCAGCGAGGAAGGTGTCGGCCGTGAGGGCGCGACGCTCGCGGAGCTGTACGCGCTGCGCCGGGGCACGTCCCCGACGTCGCTGCCGGAGCCGCGGGGCGGGTCGGACGCGGGCCTGTACCTGTAGTGGTTCCATGGAGGTATGACCCTGTACGTCGGCACGTCGGGCTGGCAGTACAAGGACTGGCGTGAGGTCCTGTACCCGGCCGACGTGCCCGTGCGGCGGTGGCTGGAGGAGTACGCGGAGCATTTCGCCACCGTCGAGATCAACAACGCCTTCTACGGGCTGCCGTCCCGGGACACCTTCGCGTCCTGGGCCGGGCGGGTCCCGAAGGACTTCGTGGTCGCCGTCAAGGCGAGCCGCTATCTGACCCACATCAAGCGGCTGCACGACCCGGAGGAGCCGGTCCACCGGCTGATGGCCCACGCGGCCGGCCTCGGCGCCCACCTCGGCCCGGTCCTCCTCCAGCTCCCCCCGACCCTGCGCGCCGACCCCGCGCTGCTGGACAGCTGCCTGGCCGGCTTCCCGCTCGGCACCCGGGTCGCCGTCGAGCCGCGCCATCCGTCCTGGTCGGCACCGTCGGTGCGGCGGGTCCTGGAGGCCCGGGGAGCGGCCCTGTGCTGGGCCGATGTCCGGGCCCACCCGGCCACACCGCTGTGGCGGACCGCCGACTGGGGCTACGTCCGCTTCCACGAGGGCCGCGCCCAGCCGTGGCCGCGCTACGGCCAGCACGCCCTGGAGACCTGGATCGACCGCATCGCGACGACCTGGGCCGACGGCGAGGACGTCTTCGCGTACTTCAACAACGACCTCGGTGGCGCGGCGGTGGGCGACGCGGCCCTCTTCGGCAGAACGGCGGAACGGGCGCGGCGCACGGTGACCCGGACGCCGCGGGCGCTGGCGTCGCGCCGCTGACCCACCCGGTCCCGGTCAGTCCCCGTAGGCCGCCCGCAGGGCGTCCCGTACCGCGGCCGACGCCGCCTCCTCGCTGAGCCCCAGCCGCACCGCCCGCTCGGCATAGGCCTGCGCCGCCCCCGCCGCCTCCCGCTCGGCCGCCGGTCCCGCGGCCGCCACGAACGTGCCGTTGCGGCCCCGGGTCTCGATCACGCCGTCGGTCTCCAGCGCCCGGTACGCCTTGGCGACGGTGTTCGCCGCGAGGCCCAGCGACTCGGCGAGCCCGCGCACCGTCGGCAACCGGTAGCCGACGGGCAGCACGCCCGACCGGGCCTGCTCGGCGATCTGCGCCCGCACCTGCTCGTACGGCGCGACGCCCTCATCGATGTGGATCTTCAAGGTCACGGGCCGATTCTTCCGTACCCGGCGGAAAATGAGAGGCACGGGGACCCCACTCGCCGTAGCGTGCGCTCACATGACCGTCACCGTGCGCGAGCTGCGCCCCGACGCGACCAGCGACATCGAGAGATACGTCCAGGTCCGTCATCTCGCTCTGCCCTACATGTTCTTCAGCCGGGAGTCCGTGGTCCACGAGCTGTCCCGGGCCCACCCGGACGCCCACAGCCGCAAGCTGGTCGCGGAGGAGGACGGCGAGATCGTCGGCACGGCGCAGATCGGGCTCGCCCACGACAGTCCGGAGCCCGGCCAGGGCTTCCTCAACGTGTACATCGACCCGGCCCGCACCGGCCGGGGCGCGGGGGCGCTGCTGGTGCGCACGGCCGAGGAGCACCTGGCGTCGCACGGGGCCAGGAAGCTGTTCGCCTGGGTCCTGGACGAGCCCGGCAACCGGGCCTTCGCCGAGCGGCGCGGCTACCGGGCGAGCCGCTGCGCCCACTTCCTCGTGCTGGACCTGGCGTACGGCACGCTGCCGCCGCTCCAGGCTCCGCCGCCCGGCGTCGAGGTGCGTGCGGCCGCCGATTTCGCGGACGACCCCCGTCCGCTGTTCACGCTGGACGCGGAGACCGTGTCCGACGAACCGGGCGACATCGACGCCGAGCTCGACGACTACGAGGCCTGGCTCACGCAGACCTGGCACCACCCCCTGCTGGACCGGGAGCTGACCACGGTCGCCGTGGCCGACGGCCGCCCGGTCGCCTTCAGCCTGGCCCACACCGACGGCGCCCGCCGCTACCGGAGCGGTATGACCGGCACCGCCCGCGCCTTCCGTGGCCGGGGCCTGGCGAAGCTCGTCAAGAACGCCTCCCTGCACCGTGCCCGCGCGGCGGGGTTCGCGGAGGCGCACACGGGCAACGACGCGGACAACGGGCCGATGCTCGCGATCAACAAGTGGTTCGGCTACGAGATCCGCGCATCGGAGGTGCGGTATGTCCGTGAACTCGGCTGACCCCGGAAACCCGGTGGACGTCGTGCTGGTCAAGGGCGGCCGGACGAAGATCCGCTACGCCGCCGAGCTGCTGTCGGACGACGGCACGCGGATCGCCGTACGCGCCCCCTGGGCGGGTGACGGCGTGCGCGACTTCGGCTTCGTGCGGTTCGAGCCCGGCGACGTCTTCACCGAGTACTACTGGCGGGACCGCTGGTACTCGGTCAAGGAGGTCCGGGACGGGACGGGCGCGCTGAAGGGCTGGTACTGCGACATCACCCGCCCGGCGACGCGCTCCGGTGCCGAGCTGGTCGTCGAGGACCTCGACCTCGACCTGTGGCGCTCCGCCGACGGCACCCAGGTGTTGCGGCTGGACGAGGACGAGTTCGCGGACAGCGGGCTGGCGGAGCGCGACCCCGGCGCCGCGGCCGCCGCGGTGAGCGCCCTCGACACCCTGGAGGCGCTCGCGACCGTCACGGGCGGCCTGGAGTCCCTGCTGGCGTAGGGCACGCCGACGCAGGGCCCCACAGTCCTATGGAGCGACCGATCGCGGCGAAGGCGGCCGTCGCCGCGTCCCGGTCGACACCCGCCGCAGTCGCTTCGTCACTGTTTCCGCTCATGTGCCCAAGAGTGACACCCACCACTGACACTCGAATCGTGACAGCCGCCACTGACAGCACGGGCGGCGATGAGGAACTCTCCCCGAAAGGGTCTGCCTCCGTGAAAGCGCGGAACTCGGTGGCCCCTGAAGGAGGCAGCCATGCGCCGCACCACCGTGCAGAAGCCCCTGAAGAAGTCGGACGCCCGCCGGGTCCGCGAAGAGACGGACGAGCGCCCCGCCGGTCGCCCCGAGGTGCGCAAGGACATCGCACGCACCTGGTGGCCGGACGGCTGACCGCCGCCCGGGTCAGTCCAGCCGCTTGCGGTAGTGGAACCGGTCGTACGGGCCGTCCAGACGGCGCTCCACGACCTCGTAGCCGTACCTCGGGTAGATCTTCTGGTTCTCCCACATCAACGCGTTGGTGCAGAGCCTGACCTCGGCCAGGCCGAGCGCACGCGCGTGTGCGTCGACGAAGTGCAGCAGCAGCCGTCCGACGCCCCGGCCGTGGGCGTCGGGGTGGACGGCGATGCTGTCGAGGAACAGATGGTCCGGGTGTTCCTCGACCACCACGAGCCCGATGACGGGATCGCCGGTCACGAACACCTTGCCCGCGGCCACGTTCGCCGCGTGGTCCGCCTCCATGGGCTGCGGCGCGAGGCCGATGCGCGCGATGTAGGGCCGGTAGGCGGCGTCGGTCACGGCTTTCACGGCGGGTACGTCGTCCGCCGTGGCGGGCCGGATCTGTTCATGCGTCATGACGGCACGTCACCTACCTGATCTCAGTCTGAGCGCTTCCTTAAGCCCACCCTAAAGATCGCTTCGGACCTCCTCCAGCAGCCGTTTTCAGGGTTTCTTGGTTCCGGCGCACATCGGCGCCGCTCGCTCCGCCCCTGGTTCCGGTTCCGAGGAGATCCCCCATGCCCGCACGCCGCAAGGCCGCCGCCGTCGCCGCCCTCGGCCTGACCCCGCTGGCCCTGACCGCGCTGTCCGCCACGCCGGCGGCCGCGCACGGCTCGATGGGCGACCCGGTCAGCCGGGTCTCGCAGTGCTACGCGGAGGGACCCGAGAGCCCGAAGTCGGACGCGTGCCGGGCGGCGGTCACGGCCGGCGGGACGCAGGCGCTGTACGACTGGAACGGCATCCGGATCGGCGACGCGAACGGCCGCCACCAGCAGCTGATCCCGGACGGCAAGCTGTGCAGCGCGAACAACGAGGAGTTCAAGGGCCTCGACCTGGCCCGCGCCGACTGGCCGGCGACGAGCGTGAGCGCCGGCTCGTACACCTTCAAGTACCGCGTGACCGCGCCGCACAAGGGCACCTTCAAGGTCTACCTCACGCGGGCCGGTTACGACCCGGCGCAGCCGCTGGCCTGGTCCGACCTGGATCTGGAGCACCCGGTGGCGACGGCCACCGACCCGGTCGCGTCGGGCGGTTTCTACACGTTCTCCGGCACGCTTCCCGAGCGCTCGGGCCGGCAGCTGCTGTACGCGGTCTGGCAGCGCTCGGACAGCCCGGAGGCGTTCTACTCCTGCTCGGACGTCGCCTTCGGCGGCGGCACGGGCGCGGGTTCGGGCTCGGGTTCGGGCTCGGGTTCGGGATCGGGTTCGGGATCGAGTGCGGATTCGGGTGCGGATTCGGGCTCGGGTTCGGGTGCCGCTCCGGAGGCGTCCGCGCCGTCCGAGGAGCAGATCGAGGACGGTGCCGACAAGTCGACGGTCGAGCACGGCGGCCACGGGGACGACGACGCCACGACGACGACCGACCCCACGGACGAGGCCACGCCGACGGCGGCCAACGCCCCGAAGGCGGCCGCCGCGGACTCGGACGCGGGCTCCGGCTCTGGCAGGAACCTCGCCGAGACCGGTGGTGACGGCAGCGCCCCGTATCTCGCGACGGGCGGCGCGGCCGTGCTGGCGCTGGGCTCGGCGCTGCTGTTCGCGTCGGTGCGGCGGCGCGCGACGAACGGCGGCCGGCACGGCCGCTGATGTCGCGCGCCTGGTGGACTCCGGGGCCTGACCGGCGGCTCAGGCCGGACAGGCCCCGGCGGAACCCTGCCGTCAGCTCAGTGCGGACGCGCAGGTGGTGCGGGTGGCGCGGGCCGGATCGAGCGCGTTGGCGACCTCGTGGAAGGCGATCTTGTCCATCAGTCCGATCAGGGCGTGCTCGGACAGGTCGAGCGGGCACAGGTCCTGGATGAGGACGTTCTTGACGTTCGCACCGGTCAGGAACTGTGTCCGGTACGGCGTCACCACCTCGTCGTACTTGGTGGCGATGACGGTGTAGCGGACGCCGGGGACGGTGTCACCGCCGGCATTGAGGTTGGTCATGAAGTCGGAGCCGGCGATCTGCTGGGCGAGGGCGGGACTGGCGGCGTTCAGGACATCCTCGGCGCCCGGGAAGAACGGCAGCAGGTTGGTCAGCCCGCTGAGCGTGGTGCCGTGGCTGTTGGGCGCGATGCCGACGAGGGCGTTCACCTTGGCGGCACCGCCGAGGAACTTGAGGTAGTAGCGGGGCATCATGCCGCCCTGCGAGTGGCCGACGAGGTCGGCCTTGGTGGCGCCGGTCGCGGCGAGCACCTTGTCGACATAGGCCGAAAGCTGCTCGGCCGACTTGTCGATGGGGCCGAGGGCGTGAAAGAACGGGACTCCCGGCAGCTGACCGTAGTCGAGGGAGAAGACGCAGTAGCCGCGGTCCTCCAGGTACGGCGCGAGGACCAGCCAGTTGTCGACGGAGTTGGCGAGGGTGCCGTGGACGAGGACCACGGGGCGGGGATGGGCGGCGGACGGCTTGCAGGAGAAGTCGTTCCAGCCGCTGGTGGGGGCGGATTCGGCGAACGCGGCCGTCTCGGCGTGGGCGGCCGAGGTGACGGGGACGGTGAGCGCGGCGGCGGCCAGCAGCAGTGTGGCGAATGATCTGAGCACACGCTTCCAGGGCAGCATCGTGTGATCTCCTTGCGGCTCAAGGGGAGGAGCGATGGCCTTACGCCTTGTGATACGGATCACGAGGGGGCTGTTCACCCATCAAGTTACGGACGAGTAGCCGAAGTGTGAAGTTACGCGTCAGTAAAAACTTCCAGTGATAGTCAAAAGCGGGGGCAGTCCTGACCTCGCGTCACCAGGTCGGCCTGATCGGACCGTGGGGCGCGATCCGCACCAACCGGTCGCGCAGCACGGCCACTTCACCTTCCCCGAGCACATCGCTCCAGGCCCGCACGGCCTCGGCGGCCGCCTCCTCCGCCGCCCGCGTGCACTCCCACCCCCGCCCGGTGAGCACGACCAGCCGGGCCCGCGCATCCGCCGGGTGCGCCCGCCGCTCGACGTACCCCTTGCGCACCAACTCGTCCACGAGCTGGCTGGCGGCCTGCTTGGTGACCCCGAGATGGGTGGCCAGCTCGGTCACCGTCGCACCGTCCGGGGCTAGCCGGGTGAAGGCGAAGCCGTAGGCGGGCCGCCCGTCGAATCCACGGGCGACGACGCCGTCATTGATGTGCCGCGTCAGCTCGCCGGCGGCGGCGAGGAGGGCGGCGGCCAGGGCGAGGGCTTCGGAGTTCTGCACGCCTGCATTGAAACACCCTCGACGAATCGGTCAAGCTCCTTGACCATCTGCCTCTGGATACATATGGTCAAGCTACTTGACCATATGTATCCATGAACCGGACAGCACCGGAGGTCCGCCATGCCCGTCATCCACGCGTCCGACGCCGTGACCCACGAGATTCACGGCGCCCGCTTCGTCTCGTACGCCACTCCCCGCACCGGAAGCAAGGAGCTGTGCGCCTGGCGGGGCGAGATCCCCGCCGGGACGAAGGCCCCCGCCCACACCGTCGACCGGGAGGAGATCTTCCACCTGCTCATTGGCGAACTGCTCGTCACGCTCGACGGCCGCACCGACCGCGTCACCGCGGGCGACACCCTGATCATCAACCCCGGTGCCACACTGACCGTCGAGAACCCCACCGACCACACCGCGATCTCCTGGGTCACCACGTCCATCGGCCTGCGCGCCACCCTCGCCGACGGCACCGAGATCACCCCGCCGTGGGCGAACTGACGCCTTCGGGCGCGCCGCCTCACGCCGCCAGCGCCCCCGGTTTCACCGCCCCCGGCCCGAACTTCGCGCGAATGCGGTCGGCGACCTGTTCGACACGGCGGATCTTTTCGTCGACGGGATCGAAGGTGAGCTGGTAGGAGGCCTGCTCGGCGGGGCCGAGGGACTCGGCGCGCAGGACGATCGCCCGGACCCGGGCGCGCTGGAGGCCCAGGGCCTCGTACATGCCGTACGCCGTCCCGGTCAGGGCCGCCGAGTGCGCGGTCGGCTCCTTGAGCGTGCGGCTGCGGGTGGTGGAGGAGCGGTCCGCGTAGCGCACGGTGAGGGTCAGGACGCGGCAGACCTTCTCCAGGGAGCGCAGCCGGGTGCCCAGTTCCTCGGCGGCCGAGAGAAGGGCCCGGCGGTGCCGGCCGGGGTCCAGCTCGTCGCGGTCGAAGGGACGTTCGGCGGCCAGGGAGCGGGAGACGGCGTTCGGGACGACGCGGCCCCGGTCGATCCCGTTCGCCTTCTCGTGCAGCTCCCGGCCCGTGCGGGCGCCGACCAGCCGCTGGAGCGTGGACAGGGGCGCGGCGGCGACCCGGCCGAGGGTGTCGAGGCCGTACTCGCACAGCGTGCGGGCGGTGGCCGTGCCGACGCCCGGCAGCGCGCCGACCGGCTTCCCGGCGAGGAACTCCCGCTCCCCGGCCTCGGGGACCGCGCAGGTCAGCCCCGGCCGGGCGTCCCGCAGGGCCAGGCGGGCCAGCATCGGGCCCGGTCCGGCGCCGATCACGCAGTCCACGCCGTACCGCGCGAGCGCCCGGACCCGGATCACCGACGCCAGTTCCACCGCGTCGCGCCCGAAGTACCGTTCGGCGCCCCGCAGATCGGCCAGCGCC
The DNA here is from genome assembly GCF_014648915.1 of Streptomyces phaeofaciens. Lineage (GTDB taxonomy): Bacteria > Actinomycetota > Actinomycetes > Streptomycetales > Streptomycetaceae > Streptomyces > Streptomyces phaeofaciens. The sequence goes on from NZ_BMSA01000035.1 coordinate 44,830, forward strand.
CCGTCCGGCGGCAGCGCCTCGACGACCGGGGTGAACTCCTCGAGCAGTCCGAGCAGTTCCGGCAGGAGGGCCTCACGGGTCGAAGGCAGCTGGAAACGTACACAGACGATGGTCATCCCGCACTCCCCGGGCTCTGGTGCCACAACTTCCTTACCTTCGCGGGGTCTTCGCCCGCAGGGCGCAGATCGGCCCATGGATGCAGTTCGTATCCGGTGGGCAGTTGGATGCGCCGACCGCCCGTCGGATCGCCGTTCTTCCCGACCGCACCCTCCGCCTCCTCCGTCCCCTTCGCTTCTCTCACCACCGGCTCCGGCTCCGGCTGCACCAGCCGCGCCGCCACCTCGTCCAGCCCGCCCCGGGCGCGCAGTTCGACGAGTTCGGCGAGGTTCCAGGCGGCGGCGCCCACCACGCTGAGGCTGCGCGGACCGCGCCGCTGCACCACCCCGCGCACCAGGAGGAGCCAGGAATGGAAGACGGTGTGGGCGCAGGCGTCGTGGGAGTCGTCGAAGAAGGCGAGGTCGACCAGGCCGGTGCCGTCGTCGAGGGTGGTGAAGATGACCCGCTTGCCGGACCGGACCGGCGGTGTCTGGGTGGCCGCCTTGGCGCCCGCGACCAGTACGGTCTCCCCGTGCCGCGCCTCCCGCAGCCGGCGTGCCGACACCACGCCCAGCTCGCGCAGGAACTCCCGGTGGTCGTCCATCAGATGGCGCGAGGCGTCCATGGACAACACGCCCAGTTCGGCGCTGAGCCGCTCCGCCGAGGTGAGGTCGGACAGCCCGGCCGGGGCGGTCCTCCGCCCGCCCGCCAGGGGCAGTTGACCGCCTCCCGCGCCCCGCGCGCCCCGGTGCAGCTCGGCCAGGTGCAGCTGGAGATCACGCCGGTTGGCCCCGAAGGCGTCCAGCGCGCCCACCTGGGCCAGCCGCCCGGCGAGCGGACGGCTCGGCCGCGCCCGCTCCCAGAAGTCCAGCAGCGAGGCGTACGGCTGCCCGTCCGCGACCCGCGCCGCCTCGGTCTCGCTGATGCCGTGCACATCGGAGAGGGCCAGCCGCAGCCCCCACACCACCGGTGATTCAGACACCAGTTCGATACGATGGGCGACCCCCGACCGGTTCACGTCCAACGGCAGGACCGGCACCCCGCGCCGCCGCGCGTCCGCCAGCAGCAGCCGCTTCGGATACATCCCGGGGTCATGGGTGAGCAGCCCGGCATAGAAGGCGGCCGGGTGGTGCGCCTTCAGCCACGCCGACTGGTAGGTCGGCACGGCGAAGGCGACCGCGTGCGCCTTGCAGAAGCCGTACGAGCCGAAGGCCTCGATGATCTCCCAGGTCCGCCGAATCGTTTCCGCGTCATATCCGCGCTCCGCCGCGTGCTGGGCGAACCACACCTTGATCCGCCCCTGCGACTCCGGGTCGGACAGCCCGCGCCGCACCCGGTCCGCCTCACCGCGCCCGCAGCCGGTCATGATCGCCACGATGTCGATGATCTGCTCGTGGAAGACGACGACCCCGTACGTCCCCTTCAGCGGCTCCTCCAGATCGCGGTGCGGATAGCGGACGGGCGCCCGCCCGTGCCGTGCCTCGATGAACGGCCGCACCATGTCGGCGGCGACCGGCCCGGGCCGGAAGAGCGAGATGTCGACGACCAGGTCGTGGAAGCCGGCCGGCTGGAGCCGCCCCACCAGATCCCGCTGGCCCGGCGACTCGATCTGGAAGCAGCCCAGCGTCTCGGTGGACCTGATGAGCCGGTACGTCGCCGGATCCCCGCCCTCGACCGCGTCCAGGTCGATCCGCTCCCCGCTCGCCCGTTGCACCTCCGCGACCGCGTGCGCCATCGCCGACTGCATCCGCACGCCCAGCACGTCCAGCTTGAGCAGCCCGAGGTCCTCCACGTCCTCCTTGTCGAACTGCGCCATGGGGAACCCCTCGCCGCTGGTCGGCATGACCGGCGTACGGGAGAGCAGGGAGGCGTCGGAGAGGATCACCCCGCACGGGTGCATGGCGATCCCGCGCGGGAGGGCGTCGAGACCCTCGACCAGCTCCCACAGCTTCCCGTACTTCTCCTTCTCCCCCGCCAGCGCCTTCAGCTCGGGCAGTTCCTCCAGCGCCGCGCGGGCGTCGCGGGCCCGGATGTGCGGGAAGGACTTGGCGATGCGGTCGATGTCGGCGGGGTCCATGGACAGCGCCGCGCCGACGTCCCGGACGGCGTGCCGGACCCGGTACGTCTCCGGCATCGCCACCGTCGCGACCCGCTCCGCCCCGAAACGGCCGATGATCGCGCGGTAGACCTCCAGCCGGCGCGCGGACTCCACGTCGATGTCGATGTCGGGCAGCACGACCCGCTCCTTCGACAGGAAGCGCTCCATCAGCAGCCCGTGCTCGACCGGGTCGGCGTGGGCGATGCCGAGAAGATGGTTGACGAGGGAGCCCGCGCCGGAGCCGCGCGCGGCGACCCGGACACCCATGTCCCGTACGTCGTCCACCACTTGGGCGACCGTCAGGAAGTACGAGGCGAAGCCGTGGTGGGCGATGATGTCCAGCTCGTGGTGCATCCGCTCCCAGTAGCGCCGCGCCCGTGCCGACCGGTCGTATCCGCGCAGCACCATGCCCGCCGCCGCCCGCGAGGCCAGCACCCGCTGGGCGGTGCGGCGGCCCGCGCCGACGAGGTGCGCCTCGGGGAAGTGGACGGCGCCCATGCCGAGGTCGTCCTCGGGGTCGACCAGGCACGCGGCGGCCGTCGCCCGGGTCTGCTCCAGCAGACGGTGGGCGGTGTCCCGGCGGAAGCCCGCGGCCTCGACGATCCGCTCCGCCACCCCGAGCATGGTGTCCGCGTCCTTCAGCCAGGCCTCCCCGGAGTCGAGTTCCCCGGTCGGGTCGATGGGGACGAGCCGGCGGGCGGCGTCCAGGACGTCGGCGACCGGGCCCAGACCGGGGTCGGCGTAGCGGACGGCGTTGCTGAGCACCGGCCGGATCCGCTGTTCGGCGGCGAAGCCGACGGTACGGGCGGCCAGGCGCAGGGAGCCGGGTCCGGTGCCGGTGCGGCCGTGCCAGACGGCCTCCAGCCGCAGGGCGTCGCCGTAGACCGCGCGCCAGGGGACGAGGAGCTTCGCGGCCCGGTCCGGGCGGCCGGCGGCGAGGGCGCGGCCCACGTCGGAGGCGGGGCCGAGCAGGACGGTCAGGCCGTCGCCGCGGTTGCCGTCCCAGGGCAGCAGGGGGGCGTCCTCGGCGGCGTGGGCGGTGGTCACGATCCGGCACAGATCGGCCCAGCCCCGGGCGCCGTCCCGGGCGAGGAAGGTGACGCGGGCGGCCGACTCGTCGACGAAGGCGCCGCCGCGCACGGGGGTGCGGCGCCTCTCCTTTCGTGGCGGCTCGGGCGGGGCCGTCGCGAGGTTCACCCCGAAGAGCGGCCGGATTCCGGCTTTGGCGCAGGCCTTGGCGAAGCGGACCGTGCCGGCGAGGGTGTCGCGGTCGGTGACGGCGAGGGCGTCCATGCCCCGCTCGGAGGCGCGCTCGGCCAGGCGCTCCGGGTGCGAGGCGCCGTACCGCAGAGAGAACCCGGAGACGGTGTGCAGATGCGTGAAGCCGGGCATCCACACCTCCACAATCGAACATCAGTTCCCAACTCTCCCACCCCCACCATAGACCAATTTCCGAACATCTGTACGACAGCCGCTCGGGCGCTTCCCACCTGCGCAAACGTCCGCCCACACAGCCCGAGGTCCCGCCCCCTCACGCACGGGGCGGGACCTCCAAGGACGTGCCGGTCAGCCGGTCAGCCGATCTGTGTCCCCGTCGCCGACAGCGCCTCCGTCACCGGCTGGAAGAACGTCTCCCCGCCCGAGGTGCAGTCGCCGCTGCCGCCGGAGGTCAGGCCGACCGCGCTGCCGCCCGAGAAGAGGGAGCCGCCACTGTCGCCGGGCTCGGCGCAGACGTCGGTCTGGATCAGACCCTCGACGACGTCGCCGTTGCCGTAGTTCACCGTGGCGTCCAGACCGGTGACCGTGCCGGAGTGGACCTGGGTGGTCGAGCCGCTGCGGGTGACCTTCATGCCCACGGTGGCCTCGGCGGCGCCGGTGATGGCCTGCGCGGAGCCGTTGTAGAGGTTCACCTCGCTCGGGTGGGCGACATCGGCGGTGTACTTGACCAGGCCGTAGTCGTCGCCGGGGAAGCTGGAGGTCTCGTTGGTGCCGATCTCGGCGCCGGAGGAGTCCGACCAGGTGGAGATGGCGTCGGTGCAGTGGCCCGCGGTCAGGAAGTACGGCTCGCCGCCCTTGACCACGTTGAAGCCGAGCGAACAGCGGCCGGTGCCGCCGGTGATGGCGTCGCCGCCGGCCACGAAGGGCTTGAACTCCCCCTTGGTGCGCCGGAGCTCGGCCACCTGGCCGAGCCCGTCGACGACCTTGGTGAGCTTGCTCCACTCGGCGTCCGAGACGGTGCGGTCTGCGGTGACGACGACCTTGTTGCTGCGCGGGTCGGTCACCCAGGCGGTGCCGGGGACGGCCGCGTCGTCCGCGAGGGTCGTCCGGGCGCCCGTCAGCTCGGCGAGGGAGTTCTCGACGACTCTGGCCCGGGCGCCGGCCGCCTCGACGGCCCGGACGGCGCTCTCGTCGAGCACGTTCACGACGAGGCTGCGGCTCTTGGCGTCGTAGTACGTGCCCGCCGCGTCGGCGCCGAGGTCCTCGCCGAGGGTCGAGGCGAGCTTTCCGGCCGCGAGGGCCGAGAGGGTGGTGGGCTCGGAAGCCTTTGCGGGCTCACTGGCGTTCGCAGTCTGGAAGGTCACGCCCGCCGCGACGAGCGCGGCGACACCCGCGCCCACCATGACGGCCCGCCGCCGGGATATGCGTCGATGCTTCAACTCTTGTCCTCCTGTGGGGGGTCGACCCGGGCGGCTATGGGGACCGAACGGGCCGGAAGGCTGGTTGACGGGCAGCCACTCTTCCGAAACCCACAGGGAGCGCACAAGGTCGACTTCAGGACGCGCACAGGGTGAGCACCGCGCGCCCTTCGCGCCTTCACCACCCCTGCCACTACGGGGAAGTGACGGAAGGAATCACAGGAGCTTCACGGGACGTTCGCACTGCAAACGTTACGCGTGAGTAACCGCACACAGGACGGTGAGGTCTAGTCCTGGCTCGATCTGGTCTCCGGCGCGGGCGCCGCGGGCGGCTGCTGCGCCCTCTCCAGGAACCTCAGCAGCTCCACCGGGAACGGCAGCACCAGCGTGGAGTTCTTCTCGGCGGCGACCGCCACCACCGTCTGGAGCAGCCGCAGCTGGAGCGCGGCGGGCTGCTCGGACATCTCCTTCGCCGCCTCGGCGAGCTTCTTCGACGCCTGGAGCTCGGCGTCCGCGTTGATGACCCGGGCCCGGCGCTCCCGGTCGGCCTCGGCCTGCCGGGCCATGGACCGCTTCATCGTCTCGGGCAGGGAGACGTCCTTGATCTCGACCCGGTCGATGGTGACGCCCCACTCCACGGCCGGACTGTCGATCATCAACTCCAGCCCCTGGTTCAGCTTTTCGCGGTTGGAGAGCAGATCGTCCAGCTCGCTCTTGCCGATGATCGAGCGCAGCGAGGTCTGGGCCATCTGCGAGACCGCGAACCGGTAGTCCTCCACCCGCACGACCGCGTCGGCCGGTGAGGTCACCCGGAAGTAGACGACGGCGTCCACCCGGACCGTGACGTTGTCCCGGGTGATGCCCTCCTGCCCCGGCACCGGCATGGTGACGATCTGCAGGTTCACCTTCCGGAGCCGGTCGACGCCCGGAACGATCAGGGTGAGCCCCGGACCGCGCACCTCGGGCCGCAGCCGGCCGAGCCGGAAGACCACGCCCCGCTCGTACTGTTTGACGACCCGCGCCGCCGCCGCCACGTACACCACCCCGGCACACGCGAGCGCCGCTCCCGCCGCCACCAGCTCCTCGACCATGCCGGCCCCCCAGGGGTCCGAAGGACTGCCCGTGCCTCGACGGTAACCCCGCCCTCCGGACAAGGGCGAGCCCCCGCGCACCGGTTGGTGCACGGGGGCTCACCTCCGCGGCCGGCCGCGGGGTGGATCGTGGGGGGTGGCGGTGGATCGGTGGGTCAGAAGACGCTGACGCCGTAGCGGCTCAGGGCCTCGGTCACGGGCTGGAAGAAGGTCGTACCGCCCGAGGTGCAGTTGCCGCTGCCGCCGGAGGTCAGACCGAGCGCGACACCACCGGAGGTGTAGAGGGCGCCACCGGAGTCGCCGCCCTCGGCGCAGACGTTGGTCTGGATCATCTGGTAGACCACATCGCCGCCGCCGTAGTTGACCGTGGCGTTCAGGGCCGTCACCCGGCCGGTGTGGATACCGGTCGTGGAGCCGTCCCGGATGACCGACTGGCCGACGGTGGCGTTGCCGGCACTGGTGATGTCGGTGTTGCCCGCGGTGCCCGCCTTGGCGACCGAGGTGTTGGTGTAGCGGACCAGCGCGTAGTCGTTGGTCGGGAAGCTGTAGCCGCTGTTCGTGCCCAGCACGGTGGTCTGACCGGAGTTGGAGTACCAGGTCGAGGCGACCTCGCCGCAGTGCCCGGCGGTCAGGAAGTAGTAGGTGCTTCCGCTGACCACGTTGAAGCCGAGCGAACAGCGGTAGCCGCCGCCGTAGATGGCGTCGCCGCCGCCGATCAGCTTGTTGAACTTGCCCGGGGTGTGCTTGATCGTGAGCGCGTCGGCGTTGCCGCCGGCCTGCTCCTTGATCTGTGCGATCTCGGCGTCGGAGACCGTGCTGTCGACGGTCACCAGCAGCCGGTTGGTCTTGGCGTCGACGGCCCAGGCGGTACCCGGGATGTCGGCCTCGAGCACCGCGCTGCCGGCGCTCTTGAGCTGGGCGGCACTGAACGTGGGGGTGTCCGCCGCGTTCGCGTGGGGGATGGCGACGGCGGCCGCGGCCACGAGTCCGGTGGTGACGGCGATCAGCCGGCTCCGTCTCGTGATACCGCTCGTGGGGGTGGTGCGCTTGATCCTCACTTGTCGTTCCCTCCCAGGGGACGTCGGGGGCCCGCGTGGGGTCGGGGCCCGTGAGGCGCAGCCAGGACCGCCGTTCGCCCGGATTCCGGACACGCCGTGACCCTGACAAGCGCTGTGGGGGAGTATTCGGCCGAACGGCCGGTAGGCGCAAGGGCGCCTTTCGGCCGCCGACCTGTGGGCGAACCAAGGGAGTTGTGCGCCTCCCGCGCGTTGTCGGAGCGGGTGGGCGCGGGTGAGCGCTGATCGGCGCGGGTCGGCGCGGGGTGCGCTCCCCCGCCCCGATCGCGACGGGCCGGGCGTCGCCCGGCGGCGGGGACGGGCGGACGAAGGCCGCCGGCGAAGGCGCACGGCGGCGGCACGGCCCGGTGGACGTCGACGGTGGCGCGCCCGTCCGCGTCGGGTGCGCCGGGGTGCGGGAACCGGAACCGGCGGCCGCTCACCCCGCCGGTGGCGGCGGCGAGCACCGCCCGCCGAGCGCCACCCGGGCGGCGCTCACCGGTCCGGTGCCGGCGCCGGACCGGGTCCCGCCGCCGAACGGCTTTCCGTCCACGGTGGCCCGTCACCCTCGGCCGCCGTGAGCGTCACTGCCTCCTCTGTGGCCACCCAGGCCCCGGGGATGTCCGGAAGTCGCCCGTCCGGAAAGCCCTCGACGCGGAGGTCATCTCGCAGAACCCCTTCCCGGCTCAGAGGACCTTGGACAGGAACGCCTTGGTGCGCTCCTCGCGCGGCCGGTCCAGGACATCGCCGGGCGGCCCCTGTTCGACGATCCGCCCGTCGTCCATGAACACCACGGTGTCGGCGACCTCGCGGGCGAACCCGATCTCGTGCGTGACGACGATCATCGTGGTGCCCTGTCCGGCCAGGTCCCTCATGACGTCGAGGACCTCACCGACCAGTTCGGGGTCGAGCGCGGAGGTCGGCTCGTCGAAGAGCAGCAGCCTCGGCTCCAGCGCGAGCGCCCGCGCGATGGCCACCCGCTGCTGCTGTCCGCCGGACAGCTGCCGCGGATAGGCGTCGGCCTTCTCGGCGAGACCCACCCGCTCCAGCAGCCGGCGCGCCGCCTCGACCGCCTGCCCGCGGGGCCGCTTCAGCGCGGACACCGGTGCCTCGACGACGTTGTCGAGGACGGTGAGGTGCGGGAACAGATGGAAGTTCTGGAAGACGAACCCGATCCGGGTGCGCTGCCGCAGCACCTCGCGCTCGGGCAGTTCGTACAGTCTGTCCCCCGATCGCCGGTAGCCGATCAGTTCGCCGTCGACGCTGATCGCGCCCCGGTCCACCTTCTCCAGGTGGTTGACGGTGCGCAGCAGCGTCGACTTGCCGGAGCCGGACGGCCCGAGGACGACGGTGACCTCTCCTGCGCGCACCGACAGATCGATGCCCTTGAGCACCTCCAGCGAGCCGAAGCTCTTGTGCACGGACCTGATGTCGACCATGACGCTCATCGCGTGGATTCCTTCCGCTGGCAAGGGAGTCGGGTCACGCGGCGGCTTCGGCGCCGAGGTCCCGCAGGAACACCAGGGCGGCCCGCGCGGTGGCGTCGTTCTGCCGGAACGCCGGCCCGCCCGTCCGCGGCCGGGTGAAGGCGCCCGGGGTGCGGCCGTCGGTGTGCGGTCCGAGCGCAAAGCGCCGTGGGTGCGGCCGGCCGGCCCGGTCCAGGATCCGCCCGTCGGCCCGATCCACCCGCAGCAGTCCGTCGGCCGTCTCACCGGCGCCCTCCGCGTACAGCTCGCGCAGCAGCGGGTCGCGGGCGCGCCGCAGGGTCGGCTCGGGCAGCCGGGCCTCGACGAGCGCCCGGGCCTCGACCGAGAAGCCGGGCACGGTCGGGCTGGACGCCCGGAACACACCGTCCTCGGCCCGTACGGCCATGTCGGCGCCGACGAACCTCAGCACCCCGGCCCGGGACAGGGCGAGCAGGTTCCGCAGCCGGGGTCCGGGCGGCCCGGAGGCCAGGTGGCTGAAGAAGCCGTGCCACCAGGGCCCGATGTCCCCGAGCCGCACCAACTGCCCGTAGACGGACAGCAGTCCGAGGAAGACACCCAGGTCGGCGCTGTTGCGGGGATCATGGCGGCGGCTCAGATCGTCCTCGACGTAACCCCGCAGCCCGTCCTGGAACTCCTCGTGGGAGGCGTACCGCACCCCGTCCAGGGGCCGGTCGAGCGCGGCGAGGTCGAGCCGGTCGTGCGGGTCGGGCACGGCGGACGACACCAGGGCCTCGCGCTCGGCCGCCCCGGACGCGGCGGCGTACTTCTCCTCGAAGTCCGTCCAGGCCATCGCGGTCCGCTCGGGATGGGCGGTGAACAGCCGGTGGTAGTGCGCGAACCCCAGTTCCTTCTCCACCAGCGGCCAGACGTCCCGCCGGAAGTCGAGCGCTCCCCCGCTCCCGGCTTCGCCCGGGCCGTGGGATCTCCCCGGTCGCGCCGTCAGCTCCTCGATCTCGGCGGGGCCCAGGAACCGGGGCAGCGGCGGCCGCTCCCCCGTCCAGTCGTAGCCGATCTTCGCGTGGTACGGCACTCCGCGCCGCGACCCGACGTACAGCACCGGCTCCCGACCCGAGGGCAGGTAGGTGTCCCCCTCGTAGCGTCCGCCGCGGCCCTCGGTGAGCAGGACCATCAGGTCGACGAAGGCGAGCCCGAAGCCGCGCACGAGGACCGGTTCGCCGGGCGCGAGCGCGGACAGGTCGCTGTCGGCGGTGAAGTCGGGCGGGAGATGGGTGAGCCCGTGCTCGCCGGCGTACGCCGCCAGCTCCCCCTGTTCGTCGTCGAGTTCGGCGTCGAGATGGCCGAGCGCGAGGACGACGAGGTCGGCGAGGAGCGGCCGGGGCCCGTTCTCCAGCCACACCCGCTGGCGCCCCTCGCGCGATCCGCTCACCCGCAGCGCGCGGCACGGGTGGTGGTGAACGGTGATCTCCGCGGGCAGGCCGGCGACCGCCCGCTCGTGGACCCAGCGCAGGTAGGCGCCCTGAAGCTGCCGGTCGGCGAAGAGCGCTCCGTCGACGCCGGCCCATTCGTGGAGCGTGGGTCCCGGCCGCACCGGTCCGTCCATGACCACCGTCTCGTCGGTGAACATGGTGACGTCCTCGGCGTGCGAGTTCATCCAGAGCAGCGGCGACTGGGCGGCCCGCCAGATCCGTCCGGCGCCCGGCGGATGCGGATCGACGAGATGGATGTCGAGGCCCGGACCCGCGTACAGCTCGGGCGCGCTCGCGGCGATCCGCTCGATCAGACCGGTCCCCCGCGGCCCGGCCCCGACGATCACCAGGGACTGCCTCATCGCGCCGGCCCCGTCCCGCGCGCGTAGTGCCGCTCCACGTAGTACTGACCGACACTCAGCACCGAGGTGACCAGGGTGTACCAGACGGTGGCGACCATCAGCAGCGGGATGACCTGGTAGGTGCGGTGGTAGACGAGCTGTACCGAGAACAGCAGGTCCTGGACGGCGATGACGCTGACGATGGAGGTGCCCTTGAGGGTGCCGATCAGCATGTTCCCGGCCGGCGGCACGATGGCGCGCATGGCCTGCGGCAGCACGATCCGCCACCAGCGACGCCACCGGCTCAGCCCGAGCGCCTGCGCGGCCTCGATCTGCCCCCGGTCGACGGAGAGGATGCCGCCTCGGACCACTTCGGCGGCGTACGCGGCCTCGTGCAGCGTGAGCCCGATGATCGCGACGGCGATCGGGGTGAACAGGTCGACGGTGCGCACGCCGAACAGCTGCGGGTACAGCGCCCCGATGTTGAACCAGAGCAGCAGCTGCACCAGGATCGGGATCGACCGGAACAGCCAGACGTATCCCCAACCGACGCTTCTCAGCACGGGGTTGGTGGAGAGCCGGGCGGCGGCCAGCAGGGTGCCCAGGGCGAATCCGAGTCCCATCACCACCGCCGTCAGCCACAGCGTGAGCCACAGTCCGCGCAGGACCGCGTCGGTGGTGAAGTAGTCGGCGACGACGTCCCACTGGAACGCCTCGTTGCGCAGCACCGAGTTGACGGCCAGCGCGAGGAGGACGAGGACGGCGACGGCGGCCGTCCACTGTCCGAGCCGGCGTCGCGGGACGATCGGCAGGGTGTCCGCGGGGCGCGGCAGATCGGGTGCGGCGGGGGCTTTGGCGAGGGTGTCGGAAGACATGCGAAGGCTCCGTGATGCGTCAGTGTCGAACACGGGTGGTGCCTTCACACACCGGGCGCGCCAGGCGCCGGAGCGCGGCGCGGCGCGGATACGGCCGAGCCCCTCAGCAGGGCCGTACAGCGAGACTACGGGGGCGTTTCCCCTCGCTGTCAAGGCCGTCCACAGTGTGAGCCGTACATCTCAACTCGGTTGACGGGCAACCGGGGACCTGTTCCACTTGGCCCATGCATCCGCAGCAGTGGCTGGTCACACGCTCCCACATCGACTTCGGTCGAGTGTGGTCCTCTTCCTGTTGAGCTGACCCCCTGCGCGCCCCGCTCCACTGACCGGACGGGCGCGTTTCGCGTGATCTCCTCCCGCCTTCACACGCGCACCCCTCCCCTCGCGCAACTCCCCCTCTTCTTCTCGCTCTTGCCTTGCCTTGCTTCCAGGAGAACGCACCCATGCGCATGCCTTCGCGTGTCCGACATCGGCATTTCCTCCCCTTCGCCCTGATCACCTCGGCGACCCTGCTGCTCACCGCGTGCGGCTCCGGCTCGTCCGGGACCGACACGGCCGAGGTGGCCGCCCAGTCCGACGCGATCCCCACCACGGACGTGGTGTCCTCGATCCACAAGGACGAGAAGGCCGCCGCGCTGCTGCCGTCCGGGGTGAGCGGCCTGACCGTCGGCCTCAGCGTCGGCGGCACCCCGCCCGGCACCGGCTTCCTGGACGACGGCAAGACCCTGGCCGGCCAGGACGTCGACTTCACCGACGCCGTCGCCAAGGTGCTCGGCATCGAGGTCAGGACGGAGCAGGCGAGTTTCGAGGCGATCCTGCCCGCCCTGGACAGCGGCAAGTACGACCTCGGCGTCAGCAACTTCGGCGTCACCACCGAACGTCTCAAGACCATCGACTTCGTCACCTACATCAACGACGGTCAGGGCTTCGCCACCCGCGAGGACAGCAAGCTCTCCGAGGTGACCGACCTGCGGCAGCTGTGCGGTCTGACCGTCGCCACCGGCGCCGGCACCACGTTCGAGGCCACGCTGGAGGAGAACAAGCACCTCTGCACCGACGCCGGCGAGAAGGCGTACACCGTGCAGACCTACAGCGAGCAGGGCGCCATCTGGTCCTCCCTCCAGCAGGGCCGCAGCGACATCGTGATGTCCACGATCAACGGCCTGCGCTACGCCGTCGCCCACCAGAAGGGCGTCAAGTTCCTCAACGAGTTCCACCGGCTGGACGTCGGCTTCGCCTTCGACAAGGGCACCGAGCTGGCTCCCGCCTTCCAGGCGGCGGTGAACCGGCTGATCGAGGACGGCACGTACGCCAGGATCCTGAAGAAGTGGGGCACGACGGACTCGGCCATCGCGAAGTCCGAGATCTCGCCCCCGGAGGTGACCACCCCCTGAGGGGCCCGGGGAAACCGTCAGGGCACGACCACGGCCCGCCGGCCGCGGTCGGCCCTGACCCCGATCACCCGGTCCACCAGCGCCCCGAGCACCTCCCGTACGGACCCCGCGTCCCGTGCGTCGCACTCCAGTACGGGGATCTCCGCGTTCAGCCCCAACGCCGTGCGCACCCGGTCGAGTTCGACGCGCTCGGCCCCGTCGAACCGGTTGACCGCGAGCACGAACGGCGCCCCCCGCGCCTCGACGTGGTCGACCGCCGGAAAACACTCCTCGATCCGGCGGGCGTCCACGAGGACCACCGTGCCGAGCGCGCCGTCCACCAGGTCGTCCCAGAGGAACCTGAACCGGCTCTGCCCCGGCGTCCCGAACAGATACAGCGCGATGCGGTCGAAGGTGATCCGCCCGAAGTCGAGGGCGACGGTGGTGGTCGTCTTGGACTCCACCCCCTCCAGCGAATCGACCCCCACCGACACCTGGGTGAGGGGAGCCTCCGTGCCGAGGGGCTCGATCTCGGAGACGGCCCCGATGAAGGTCGTCTTGCCCACCCCGAGCCCCCCGCTCACCACGATCTTCAGCGCGAGAGGCACGGCTTTCTCTGAGCACCCGGACATGGTCCCTGGTCCTTTCGAGCATCGACGGGCCGTACGCGGTCCGTCTCCTCGACCGGAGATACGGCCGTGGGCCGCCGACCACTCACCCGTCCGGCGAACCCCGCCGAAAAGATGACGTCACGTCAGCAGGAGCAGTCGCAGCCGCAGCCGTCACAGCAGTCGCACCCGTCACAGCAGTTGCAGCAGTCACAGCAGGAGCCGTCGCAGTTGCAGCAGTCGCCGCACCAGCCGTCCCGCTTCTTGCGCGACCAGGGCCCCTCGAACTCGTCGGCGCAGCACACCTGGCAGGTGCAGAACAGTCCGAGGGCGACGGCGCATCCGGCGAGCAGGCCCCGCTTGTCCGGACGCGGCGGCTCGCCCCCGAAGGGGTTGCCCGGCGTGTCCGGACCGGCCGGGCTCTGCGGGGCGTACGGACCGGTCGGCGGCCCGAAGGCGCCGTCCGGACCGTGCGCGTGCCCGCACGACCGCGACCCGAACGCCCGGTCCACCGACCGCTCCAGCTCATGGGCGAGCAGCAGATGCGCCAGCCTGCCCTCCGTGAACTCGACGTCCTTCAGGGCGAGCCGGATCCCGTGCAGGGCGTCGTCGGCGAGCCGCCGGGCCTCGGTGAGCGGGGTCCCGGTCGCCGTCAGCGGGTTCCAGGCGCCGGCCGCGGCGTCGGTCTCCCGGTCCTCGACGGCGTCCAGCAGATGGGCCAGCCGTCCGAACAGGCGCCCGGCCTCGGCGAGCGGCTGGGCGTTGCCGGGGCGGCCCGCCAGGACCGCGGTGTGCGCGAACGCGGCGGCGGTGGCGGTCTCGGTGGGCTCGGTGACGGTCAGCAGCGAGGTGCCGGGCCCGGCGAGCGACTCGATGCCGATCTGCCGCTCCACGGCGCCGACGAGGACGGCGGTGTCGAAGCCGACCGCGGCCCCGCTCCGCTCCCCGGCCCGCCCCCAGCTCGCGGCGACCCTGCGCGCGGCGACGGCGACCGGCCGGCGCTTCAGCAGTCCGTCGCCGTCGGCGACATGGTCGCGGACCTTGGCGGAGGCCAGCACCAGCGAGACGGCGGCCGCGAGTCGGGCGCCCTCGCCCTGGGCGACGGAGGCGGTGCGCATACCGCGCAGGGGGCACGGCCCCGCCGTACGCCGCCAGCCGCCGGCCCTGGCCCGCTCGGCCTGAGCCTCCGTCAGAACCGAGATGAGCAGGCCGTCGTAGTTGGTGACGATCCGCGCGAACTGGCCGTGATCCCCGCGCAGCGCGAGGCAGAGCCCGCACAGGTGGGCCATCCACTGGGTCTTGAGGCCGTCTCCCAGACGGTGGCTGCATGGCCTGACAATTCCGAACACGACGATCCCCCGTGGTTCTACGATGTGATGGGCGGGTAGCCGCAAGCTGCTGTCAAGTGCGTGAGGCTGCCGCATCGTATCGACCGATTGTCACGCCGGTTCCGCTTGCCCTGTTCACCCGTACGCACCGCCCTTCACCCGTACGCCATGAAGAGTCATATTTCACTCTCAGTCAGCAGCCGTGCACGGTACGACCCTTGGGAGACGCGGGCTCTCGACGGATTCGCTGTGCACCAGTACCGTCACAAACCCCCCGCGCGGCGTCTATCCACTTGGCGCGACATCCGCATCATGGACGACCATGGGGATGCGGAAGACAAGAAAGACCGCTGTGAGAGGAGGCGTCCATGGGATCGGTGCGCAAGGCGAGTGCCTGGCTTGGCCTCGTCGACGACAACGATGACGAGCGTTACTACGACGACGACTACTCCGAGGGGACCGACTCCGGGGACGCCTGGGTCACCGACCCCCGGGTGAAGGTGGCCTCGGACACGGCCGAGGAGAAGGGCCGCCGGATCGGCACGGTCACCCCGGACAGCTTCCGGGACGCGCGGGCCATCGGCGAGCTGTTCCGCGAGGGTGTGCCGGTCATCGTGAACCTCACGGCCATGGAGGCCGGCGACGCCAAGCGGGTCGTCGACTTCGCGGCCGGGCTGATCTTCGGTCTGCGCGGTTCGATCGAGCGGGTCTCGACCCGGGTGTTCCTGCTGACCCCGTCCAACACCGAGATCGTGAACGGCGATCCGGCGGCCCGCCGTACGGACGGCTTCTTCAACCAGAGCTGAGGCAGGGCCGCTCACCGGCCCTGCCCCCCCTTCGGGGTCAGCGGAAGGCGTCGAGCCCGGTGAGCGCCTTGCCCAGCACGAGCTGGTGCATCTCGACGGTGCCCTCGTAGGTCAGCACGGACTCCAGGTTGGTCGCGTGCCGCATGACCGGGTACTCCAGCGAGATCCCGTTCGCCCCCAGGATCGTCCGCGCCGTACGGCAGATCTCGATGGCCTCCCGTACGTTGTTGAGCTTGCCGAAGCTGACCTGCTCGGGACGCAGGCGGCCGGCATCCATGCGCCGCCCCAGATGATGGGCGAGCAGGATCCCCTTGTGCAGCTCGACCGCCATGTCGGCCAGCTTGGCCTGGGTCAGCTGGAACCCTCCGATGGGCCGTCCGAACTGCTCCCGCGTCCTCGCGTACGCGACGGCGGCCTCGAAACTGGCGCGCGCCGCCCCCATCGCTCCCCACACGATCCCGTAGCGGGCGTGGTTCAGACAGCCGAGGGGTCCCTTGAGGCCGACGGCCTCGGGCAGCACGGCGTCGGCGGGCAGCCGTACGTCGTCCAGCACCAGTTCGCTGGTCACGCTGGCCCGCAGCGACCACTTGTGCTTGATCTCGGGCGCGGAGAACCCGGGGCTGTCGGTGGGCACGACGAACCCCCGGATCCCGGCGTCCGTCTGCGCCCACACCACCGCGACGCCCGCCACGGACCCGTTGGTGATCCACATCTTGCGCCCGTCGAGGACCCAGTCCGAGCCGTCGCGCTTGGCGTAGGTGCGCATGCCGGCGGGGTCGGAGCCATGGTCGGGCTCGGTGAGGCCGAAGCACCCGATGACCTCGCCGGAGGCCATCCGCGGCAGCCAGGCCCGCTTCTGTTCCTCGCTGCCGAACCGGTGGATCGCGTACATGGCGAGCGAGCCCTGCACGGAGACCAGCGACCGGATCCCGGAGTCCGCGGCCTCCAGCTCCAGACACGCGAGCCCGTACTGCACGGCGCTGGCCCCGGCGCACCCGTACCCGCTCAGCGACATCCCGAGCGCCCCGATCGCCCCGAGCTCCCGGGCCAGCTCCCGGATCCCCGGCAGCTCCCCCTGTTCGTACCACTCGGCGACATGGGGCAGCACCCGGTCCGCGGCCCAGCTCCGCACGGTGTCACGGATCGCCAGATCCTCCGGCTCCAGCAGATCGTCGATCCCGAGCGGATCGGTGGGATCGAAGGGCGGCATCTTCGAGGACGCGGACATACGACAGCCTCCGAAAGCGCAAAACTAGCACCGCTAGTCACGATGCCCGGTCGACGTTACGACCCGGCGTCCCGCACGTCCAGTACCGCCGGAGCCACCCTGTCCCGGGCCCGTCGGCCGTGCCGCCCCGCACCCGTCGGCCGTGCCACCCCGGGCCCGTCGGCCGTGCTCCACCCGCACCGGAAGGGCCACGCCCCGGTGCGCGGGAGCGTCACACGGAGACGCGGGACTCCGCGACCTCGCGGGGCGCGGGCAGCTCCACCTCGGCCGCCGGCATCTCGCACTGCATCGTCCGCGGCAGCCGCAGCGCCATCACCGCGCCCAGCAGCAACAACCCCGCGCTCACCAGCAACGTCACATGCAGCCCGTGCACGAAACAGTCCCGGGCCGCCCGGCGCAGCGCCACCCCGACCGGCCCGCCCAGCTGCGCGGCGACCTCGTAGGCCTCGCCCAGCGAGTGCCCCGCCGAGGCCGACGCCGACGCCGGCACCCCGGGCACCGAGCTGAGCCCGGGCGCGTACGCGGCGTTCATGACACTGCCCAGCAGGGCGATCCCGATCCCCGCCCCCAGCTGGTACGACGTCTCGCCGATCGCCGCCGCGCCGCCCGCCTGCTCCGGCGGAGCCTCGCTCAGCATCGACTCGTACGCCGCGAACAGCGTCGTCTCCAGGCCGAACCCGAGCAGCACGAACCCGCACAGCAGCAGCCCCGGGTTGTCCGACTGACCCATCGCGGTCAGTGTCAGCACCGCGACGGCGGTGAGGCAGAACCCTCCGCAGACCATCCGCCGGGGCCCGAACCTCCGCAGCAGTTTCGCCCCGGCCAGCCCCGCCGCCATCGCCGCGAAGGTCAGCGGCAGCAGTCGCAGGCCGGTCTCCAGCGGCGACAGTCCCAGCACCAGCTGGAGGTACTGCGCGGCGATCAGCTCCAGGCCGACCAGTGCCAGCATCGCCAGCACGATGCACCCCACCGAGGTGCTGAACGCCGGCCGCCCGAACATCCGCAGGTCCACCAGCGGATACGTGCGCCGGCGCTGCCGGCGGACGAACAGCACGAGCAGGACCGCGCCGACCACCAGCGGCACCACGGTGAACACGCCGAGTTCCCCGCCGCCCAGCCGCTTCACGGCGAGGACGACGGCGAACAGCCCGGCCGCCGCCATCAGGGCGCCGATCACGTCCCAGGGGCCCTTCGCCGTGCCGCGCGACTCGGGCAGCAGCAGACGTCCCACCGGCAGGCTGACCAGCATCAGCGGGATGTTGACGAGGAAGACCGACCCCCACCAGAAGTGTTCGAGGAGGAAGCCGCCGAGCAGCGGCCCGACCGCCGCGCCGACCGCGGCCACCGCGCTCCAGATGCCGATCGCGAGAGCACGCTCGCGCCGGTCGGGAAAGACCTGGCGCAGGATCGACAGCGTGGCCGGCATGATCATCGCACCGCCGACGCCGAGCAGCCCCCGCGCCAGGATCAGCACCTGGGCGCTCGGGGCGAAGGCCGCCAGGGCGGAGGCGACGCCGAACAGGGTGTAGCCGAGCAGCAGGACCCGGCGGCGGCCGACCCTGTCGCCGAGCGTGCCGAAGAGGATCAGCAGCGAGGCGCAGACCAGTGGATAGGTGTCGACGATCCAGAGCAGCTCGATCGCGCCGGGCCGCAGGTCCTCGGTGACGGCGGGCACCGCGACGTGCAGCACGGTCGCGTCGACCGCGACCAGGAGCAGGCTGACGCAGAGCACCACGAGCACACCGGCCCCGGCCGCCCGACGGCGCAGCCCAGCGGCGGCCGTGGTCGTCCCGGACATGTACGTACCTCCCAGGTGTCCCTCGGTCCGGCGGGCTCACGGGGTGGGGACTCCCCGTGGCTCGGCCGGAGAGGAGCGGTGGTCTCCGGCCCGCGCAAACGAACACGAGTGGAACGCAGCGTACGCGAGTTCGCGCCAGGGCCACGTGGCGGACCTCTCACACTCCACGGCGAACCCATGTGGCGTACGCCACTCCCGAAGGACCCGCCCGGCGCCCGTCCGGACACCCCCGCCGATAATCGAGCCCGTGACCGATCTCGAGACGCGCGCGGCGCCCACCGGCCCTTCCGCCCTGCGGCGGGCGGCGCCCGCCCTGCTGGGGTACGCGGCCGTGCGGGCCACGGGCCTGCTCGCCCTCGCCCTGTGGAGCGCCGCCCGCGACAAGAGCGCTCACACGCTGCTCACCGCCCGCTGGGACGCCCTGTGGTACACGAGGGTGGCCGAGCTGGGCTACGGCTACGAGGTCCGGCTGCCGAACGGCGACGTCCACTCCAATCTCGCCTTCTTCCCGCTGCTGCCGTGGCTGGAAGGGCTGCTGCACGCGGTGACCCCGCTGTCGTACGCCGACGCGGGGCTCGTGGTCTCGCTGCTCTCCTCGCTCGCGGCGGCCTGGGGGATCTTCGCGGTCGCCGACCATGTGTACGGACCGCGGGCGGGGGTGTGCGCGGCCCTGGTGTGGGCCCTGCTGCCGGTCGGGATCGTGCAGTCGATGGCGTACAGCGAGTCACTGTTCACCGCGCTGGCCGCCTGGTCGCTGTACGCGCTGCTCACCGGGCGCTGGGTGACCGCGGGCCTGCTCGCGTCGCTGTGCGGGCTGACCCGGCCGGTGGGGCTCGCGGTGGTCGCGGCGGTGTGGGCGGCCGGCGCGGCGTCCTTCCTCCGGGACCGGGGCACCTGGCCGGCGTCCCTCGTCCGGGACCGGGGCACCCGGCCGGCATCCTCCCTTCGGAACGGAGCCGCCCGGTCGGTGTTCCCGTTCGGGTGGAGTCGCAGCGCGTCGCCCGAGCCCGGCGCGCACGCACCCGAACGCGCCCCCGCCCGGCCCGCCGAAGCCCCGGCCCGGCGCGAGCCCGCTTCCGACGGCGCGTCCCCGGCCGTACGCGCCGCGGGCATGCTCCTCGCACCCCTCGGCGCCGCCGGGTACGTCCTCTGGGTCGGCCACCACACGGGCAGGGGCCCCCTCGGCTATCTCGACGTCCAGGCGGGCTGGCGCAACGGCTTCGACGGCGGGTACGCCTTCGCCCGTTTCGTCGCCGACAAGTTCACGTCGTTCCCGTCCGCCCTGGCCGGCCTCGGCCTGACCGTCGGCGTCGCCCTCCTGCTCGTGCTGTACGTCGTCGGCGTCCGGCAGCGCCAGCCGCTCCCGCTGCTGGTGTACTCGGGCACGGTCCTCGCGCTCGCCCTGTGCGCGTCGAGCTACTTCGGCTCGAAGCCGCGCCTGCTGCTGCCGGCCTTCCCCCTGCTGTTCCCCCTCGCGCTGGCCCTGGCCCGGCTGCGGACCTCCCGGTCGGTGATGGTCGCGGGGGGTGTCGCGGTGGCGTCGGCCGTGTACGGCGCCTGGTGGCTGAACGGCTCCGGTCCGCCGTGACCGACGGCGTACGGCCGGGGAATTGAGTCCAAGCTTTCGGTGAACGCATTCATACGTTCCCTAAAACTATCCCTCTGAATGATCAAAGGAATTGAAGGGAAGAGTGTTCGAGGATTACCGATTCCGTAGGAATAAACGCCCTTCTGAGAGCAATCCCACATCACATCGTCATCACAAAGACGCGGAATCGGCCGGGTTCAGAGCTCACTCGCTGTAACGTCGTTTAGGTGCGTACCGAACAAAACCTCACCCGTCTGGACCGGGTGTTCGCAAGGCTCGACCGGGAGCCGGAACGACCGGCCCACATCGATGTGCCGAAGATGAGCAGGCACCGGGTCGCGCTGTTCGCGGCGACCCTGGCCTTCTATCTCGCCATCGTGTGGCTCGTGGTGATCACCTCGTGGCTGGTCCGCCTCGACTGGCAGGTCATGTTCTTCCGGCCGTACCAGCAGTGGCCGGAGATCCACGCGTTCCTGGACTACTACGTCGTGCTCGGCCAGCGCGGCCCCA
Source organism: Streptomyces phaeofaciens (assembly GCF_014648915.1). Lineage (GTDB taxonomy): Bacteria > Actinomycetota > Actinomycetes > Streptomycetales > Streptomycetaceae > Streptomyces > Streptomyces phaeofaciens. Next base: position 65,175 of record NZ_BMSA01000035.1, read on the forward strand.
CCGCCGTGATGGTCGCGGCCTGGCTGGGCTGGAGATCCTGGCGCCAGCACACCCTGCGCCCCATGCTCACGCTGGGCGCGTCCCTGCTGCTGCTGAACATCACCGTCGGCGCCGCCAAGATCGGCATGGGCCGCCTCGGGCCGCACTACGCCACCACCATCGGCTCCAACGAGATGGGTCTCGGCGGCGATATATTTCCCAGCGGCCACACCGCCAACGCGGTCGTGACCTGGGGAATCCTGGCCTATCTGGCCTCCACTCCGAGAGCCCGCCGCTGGCTGTCCGCGCTCTCCGCGGTGGTCTCGCTCGGCGTCGGCCTCACCACCGTCTACCTCGGCACACACTGGCTGAGCGACGTGGTGCTGGGCTGGGCCGCGGGCCTGCTGATCCTGCTGGCACTGCCCTGGTGCGAGCCGCTGATCGCCGGCGCCGAGGCCTGGATCCTGGACCTGCGCGACCGCTGGCGCGACCGCGGCAGGGTCACGGCACCGGTGCGGGTCCCCGTCCCCGTGTCGTTCAAGCCGCGCAGCGCGGTGAAGGACGAGGCCGCGGCGGCCCGCGACACGGTCACCGCCGCCCGCGCGGCCCGGCCACCCGTCTACCTGGCCCCGGGCCCGCACACGACCCGCTCGGAGCGCACCCCGGTCACCCCGGCCGGCAGCCGCCGGCCACCGCACCCCGACCGGCTGACGCATCCCGACCGCCTGCCGCGCGGCACGGCCTCCACGGCCCGCCCGCTGACCGGCGGCTGACCTCCCGAAACGGCGGGACCACCGGTACGCACAACCTGGTCCCGCACCGCGAAGGCCCCGGCCCCGGCGTCACCCGACGCCGGGAGCCGGGGCCTTCGTCGTGCCGCCTCAGCCCTTCCAGGCCCGCGCCACGCGCCCGTCCCGCACCTCGAAGTTCAGCCGCCCGAAGCGGTACTCCATGGTGACGATCGTCCCCGGCTCCAGCGAGCGCACCGTGGACCACCCCCGGTCCCGGGCGAGCCGCTCGGCGCGGTCGGCCTCGAGGCCGACATATCCGTCCGGACTGTCCTGGGGCTCCGCGGGCGGAGTGGGATTCGGTGCCATACCGCCACGCTAGGCGGCGGACCCCGCCCGGGGAACCCGGAACCGCGATGTGGATCACCCCGGTCACACTTCTGTCACAGGATCACGACACACGTTTCAGCCGCGCGGGCATCGGCCGGCGCACAGCGGACTGTCACACGAACGAGCGGTTCCGGGCCTGTTGTGTAGTCCTTCCGCGCGTATTCGAACGTAATTCCCGCGTGTCGTCACGCCCCGTCGATAAACCCGGCGGAAAGTGCCCGGAGAACCGTGCCCGGCACCGTTCCATTCCGATTCCACAGGGTCGCGCGAGAGCTGACGGCCCATAGGAAATGCACGGCTTCCCCACACGTCCTCCGTACGCCCCTGCCGGAGCGTGCGGGGGCGCGAGCGGCACGGCGAAGGCTCGCGCCGGCGCGTGCGGCGCGGGTACGGGCGGCCCGGGGCGCGACGAGCGAAGGGGCGAGCGAGCGATGGGGACGCAGACCGTGGCGGAGGCGGCACGACCCGCTCCGGCCAGGCGCAGGGGCCGGGGCCGGGTGGTCGTCGACTGGCTGACCACCACCGACCACAAGAAGATCGGCCATCTGTACCTGATCACGTCGTTCGTGTTCTTCCTGGTCGGCGGTGCGATGGCCCTGCTGATGCGGGCCGAGCTGGCCCGGCCCGGCCTGCAAATCATGGACAACGGCCAGTTCAACCAGCTGTTCACGATGCACGGCACGATCATGCTGCTGCTGTTCGCGACCCCGTCCTTCGCGGGCTTCGCCAACGAGCTGATGCCGCTCCAGATCGGCGCCCCGGACGTGGCCTTCCCCCGGCTGAACATGTTCTCGTTCTGGCTGTTCCTGTTCGGCGGGCTGATCGTGCTCGGCTCGCTGCTGACGACGGGCGGCGCGGCCGCCTTCGGCTGGTTCGCCTACGCGCCGCTGAACAGCCTGAACTACTCCCCCGGGGTCGGCGCCGATCTGTGGATCATGGGCCTGGCGCTGGCCGGCTTCGGCACGATCCTCGGCGCGGTCAACTTCATCACCACGATCATCGGGATGCGCGCCCCCGGCATGACGATGTTCCGGATGCCGATCTTCACCTGGAACATCCTGTTCACCTCGATCCTGGTCCTGTTCGCGTTCCCGGTGCTGGCGGCCTCGCTGCTGGTGCTGGAGGCGGACCGGCGGTTCGGTTCGCAGGTGTTCGAGGCGGCCAACGGCGGGGCGCTGCTGTGGCAGCACCTGTTCTGGTTCTTCGGGCATCCCGAGGTCTACATCATCGCGCTGCCGTTCTTCGGGATCATCTCCGAGATCATCCCGGTCTTCAGCCGCAAGCCGATCTTCGGCTACCTCACCCTGGTCGCCGCGACGATGGCGATCACCGGGCTGTCGATCGTGGTGTGGGCGCACCACATGTTCGTCACGGGCGCGGTGCTGCTGCCCTTCTTCTCCTTCATGAGCTTCCTGATCGCGGTCCCCACGGGCGTGAAGTTCTTCAACTGGAGCGGGACCATGATCAAGGGCTCGCTGTCCTTCGAGACCCCGATGCTGTGGGCGACGGGCTTCCTGGTGACGTTCCTGTTCGGCGGTCTGACCGGGGTGATCCTGGCGTCGCCGCCGATGGACTTCCATGTCTCCGACTCGTACTTCGTGGTCGCCCACTTCCACTACGTGGTCTTCGGCACGGTCGTCTTCGCGGTCTTCGGCGGATTCCACTTCTGGTGGCCCAAGTTCACCGGGCGGATGCTCGACGAGCGGCTGGGCAAGATGCACTTCTGGACGCTGTTCGTGGGCTTCCACACCACGTTCCTGGTGCAGCACTGGCTGGGCGCGGAGGGCATGCCGCGCCGCTACGCCGACTACCTCGCCGCCGACGGCTTCACCGCGCTCAACACGGTCTCCTCGATCGGCGCCTTCCTGCTGGGCATCTCCACGCTGCCGTTCCTCTACAACGTCTGGAAGACCGCCAAGTACGGCGTGAAGGTCGCCGACGACGACCCCTGGGGCTTCGGCCGCTCCCTCGAGTGGGCGACCTCCTGTCCGCCGCCGCGGCACAACTTCACGTCGCTGCCGAAGATCCGCTCGGAGTCCCCTGCGTTCGATCTGCACCATCCGGAGTACGCGGCGCTGGAGTCGTCGTCCGCCCGGGAGCCCGGTCCCGCCGGGCCTTCCGGGCCCGCGCCGTCCTGATCGCCCCGGGCGCCGAGCCGCCCGCCGGCCTGGGCCGGCTCACGGTGTGTACGGCAGTTGGGGCACGTCGAAACAGGTGGTGTTCATGTCCCCCTGGGTGACCCAGCCCCGGCCGTCCTGCCAGCGGGCGACCGACAGACAGGTCCGCCGGGTCCGCGGCGGCTCGGCGAGCCGCTCGAACCGTACGGGGAGCAGCAGCCCGTCGGCGTCGAAGTCCTCGCCGTGGTTCATGCGGTCGTCGACGCACGCGCGCGTGATGCCGCGGTCCGCGCACGACCGGGCCGCCCGGGTGAACCACATCGCGGCCGCCCAGCCCTCCAGCTGCCACTGCGAGTGCGTCTTCAGGCTCCGCGTCGCGTCCCGGAACTCCCGTACGGCCGGGTCGGAGGTGTCCTGGTGGTTGCGGCTGGATCCGGTGGCCCACAGGGCGTTGCGGCAGTCCGGGGAGTCCTTGTAGTCCTCGGCGACGGTGGACGTCCAGTTCTGTACGTTCGTCACCTTCGCGGTGACCCGTGCGCCGACCTCGTCCATGGCCCGGCACAGCTGTGCGTTGCCGTGCGTGTCGAGCGCGTCGAAGACCAGGTCGGCGCCCTCGGCCTTCAGGTCGGCCGCGGCGGCGCGGAAGTTGGGCAGCGCGAAGTCGAGCTGTTCGCCCACCACCCGGTACCCCTCGGCCTTCAGTCCGCGCTCCACGAGCCGGGCGTAGGCGGCGGACGCGGGCTGGTTGTAGGAGACGACGGCGGCCGTGCGGGCGCCGTGCTCGCGCTTGAAGTAGCGGTACACCTCGGTGCCGCCGTACAGCTGACCGTCCCAGCCCGGGGTTCCGTCGCGGGGCGCGAGGCTGCCGTAGATGCCGTACAGGTGCGGCCAGGTGTCGTAGGCGGCGCCGATGGGCTGGCCGCCGATGTCGGGCACGCGCGCGTGGGAGACACGGGGGGCGCCTGCGTAGTCGAGGGCGGTGGTGGCGACGAGGGCGACGACCTTGTCCTCGTCGAGCAGCCGGTGCACGCACGTGTTGTCGCCGACGCCGCTGCCGCCGTCGTCGCACAGCCGCACCTCGACCCGCCGGCCGTCGATGCCCCCGCGCGCGTTGAGCCGGTCGAAGTAGGCGAGGGCGCCGTCGCGCGGGCCGGTGAAGGCGCCGCCGCCGACCGGGCTGGTGGCGCTGCTGATGATGCCGACCCTGATCGGGGCGGCCGCGGGGGTCGTGGTGCGCTCGAAGTCGCTCTCCGGCAGCCGGCTGCCGCAGGCCGCGCTCAGCAGGAGCAGCAGCGCCGCGGCGGCGGTCTCAGCAGCCCGGAACGGACGACGAGCCATCGCCGCTCAGCTGCACCAGCGCGCACAGCGTGCTGACGGACACCTTCCAGCTGCCGTCCTGTTCGACGGCCGTCCCGGAGGCGTCCGGCAGGGCGGTCGCGCCGTCGAGGGTGAGGGTGTACGTCACGGTCGCCCGCGTCGGCCCGGTGAACTCGACCTGCTGGACCTGTGCCGCCACCTGTCCGCCGCGCCGGTCGCCGCCGAACGCCTGGAGCACCGGCCCCATCCGCTCCCCGTTCTCCAGGACGGCCTGCTTGTCGGCGGTGGAGGTGGCCGGGTCGAAGAACTTCTCCCAGTTCTGCCGGATCTGCGTCTCGGCCGCCGCCCGGTCGGCGGGCGCGCTCGCCGGCGCGCTGGAGGTGGCCGGGGCCGTACCGGCCGCGTCGCCGTCGTCGTCGCTGCACGCCGCGAGGGCCGGAGCGAGGAGGAGGACGAGGACGGCCGCCAGCGCCGCCGTACCCCGTCGTGCGTCGTGTCGCCCGAGGTCGCTCCCGAGAACCATGTGGCTCACCGCCGGGTGTCCGTCCGGGCGTGCGCGCCCGGTCCTTTCAGGGTCAGCTTGCAGAGGGCATAGTGCAAGCCATCGGCCGAAACGGCCGGAAGCCGTACGCGGGGAGCCGGAGATGCGGACAGGACGACTGCGGAGCGTGCGCCCCGTCCTGTGGGCCGGCTGGGCCGTGCTGGCCGTCGGCGCGGTGCTGTGCGCGGTCGGCTGGTACGGCGTCTCGGGCGAGCGCTACGCCGAACGGCAGCTGCCCTACCTCGCGTCCTGCACGATCCCCGGCGCCGCGCTGCTCGTGGCCGGCGCGGTCCTGCTGACGTACGGGCGCGGGCAGGACGCCTCCGCGCGCGTGGAGGAGCTGTACCGCCTGCTGGTGGCGGCCGCGCCGGCGGAGCCGGAGGACGACCCCGCGGCGACGGCGCCGGTCGCGGTCAGCGGCGACCTGCGGATGGTGCCGGGCGGCACGCTGTGGCACCGGGCGGACTGCCCGCTGGTCGCCGGGAAGGCGGCGGCGGTGCCGGTGGACGGCAGGCTGCTGGCGAGCGGCGAGCTGGACCCGTGCCCGATCTGCGAGCCGGACGCCGCGGACTCCTGATGTCGTCCCTGACCTACGACCTCACCCTGGCGGGCCTCTCGGTCGGCAGCGCCGCCGCGCTCACCGGGATCGGTCTGGTCGTCACCCATCGGGCGACCGGCGTGCTCAACTTCGCGCACGGGGCGATCGCCATGGTGTGCGCGTACGTGCTGCGGAGTTGCGTGGTCGACCGGGGCTGGCCGCTGTGGCCGGCCGCGGTGGTGACGCTGCTGGTCCTGGCGCCGGCGATCGGCGTGGTGCTGGAACGGTTCGTCTTCCGTCCGCTCGCGGTCCTGGGCAGTGACCCCACGCAGACCCTGGTCGCCTCGATCGGGGTGTTCGTGCTGCTCGTGGGCGGGGCTGCGCTGCTGTGGGGGCCGGGGGCGCGGGACGACGCCCCGGAGCTGGTGGCGGCGGATCCCTGGGGGCAGACGGCGGTCGTGCTCGTGCTGGCGGCCGGGGTCGGCGCGGTGATCCGGTGGACCCGGTTCGGGCGGGAGCTGCGGGCCGTGGTGGACGACCGGCGGCTCGCCGCGCTCGGCGGCATCGACGCGAACCGGGTGGCCGCGGCGGGCTGGGCGTTCGGCTCCTTCACGGCCGGTCTGACGGGCGTGCTGCTGGCGCCGTACGTGCGTCTGGACCCGTACGGGCTGCCGCTCCTGGTGATGGAGGTGGTCGCGGTCGCGGTGGCGGCGCGGATGCGCAGTCTGCCGGTCGCGGTGGTGGTGGCGCTGGGCATCGGGATCGCGCAGAGCCAGCTGACGCGGCTGCACCCGTCGGGCCGGGGCGCGCCGCTGCTCCAGGCGGTCGGCGCGAACCTGTTCGTGGTGGCGCTGCTGGTCGCCGCGCTCGTGCTGCCCGGTGTCGCCACGCGTGACGCGGCGCCGCGTCCGCCGGCGGCACGCGTGCGTACCCCGCCCGCCGCGTGGATCGTGGCCGGGGTGCTGTTCCTGCTGCCACTCGGCCTCGCGGGCCCGGACCTGCACACCGCGGTCCAGGTCCCGGCGCTGGCCGTGATCCTGCTGTCCCTGGTGGTGGTCACCGGCCGCGGCGGCCAGATCTCCCTCGGACAGGCCGCGTACGCGGGGCTGGGCGCCCTGTTCACCGCGCTGCTCGCGGCGGGCCGCTTCCCCGGTCTGCCGCGGCTGCCGGAACTGGCGGCCCTGGCCGTGGCGGTGCTCCTGGTGGCGCCGCTCGGCCTGCTCACCGGCTGGCCCGCGATCGGCCGCCGCGGCCTCGCGCTGGCCCTCGCCACCTTCGCGGTCGGCGTCGGCGTGAGCCGCTTCGTCCTCGCCCAGCCGTACGCCGTGTCCGGGCTGTCGCTGGGCCGGCCGGCCGGCTTCGACGGGGACCGCGCCTACTACGTCCTCGAACTGGTCCTGCTCGGGGTCGCGCTGCCGGCGACGCGGGCGCTGCGCCGGGGCCGTACCGGGCGGGCCCTGGCGGCGATGCGGGACCACGAGGCGGGGGCGTCGGCGGCGGGCGTGCGGGTGCCGTCCCTGAAGCTCCTGGCCTTCGTCGTGGGCGCCGCGCTGGCCGCGCTGGGCGGCGCGATGCTCGGCATGGGGCTGCGCGCCTTCGACGCGGGTGCGTACGACCCCGTGCGCAGCCTGCTGTGGTTCGCGGCGGTGGTGGTCCTGGGCGCCGACAGCACCCTGGGCGCCCTGGCCGCGGCGGCGCTGCTGGTGGGGCTGGACGCGGGGGCCCGGGGCGGGGTCGCGGCGGCGCTGGTGGGCGTCCTGGCCGTACTGGTGGGCCGGTTCCCGCACGGGCCGTACGAGGCGGTGCGGGAGCGGGCCGAGCGGGTGCGGGCCCGCCTGTGGCCGAGCGGGGAGCTGACGCCGCTCGGGGCACGGCTGCGGGCGCGGCTGCGGCCAGGGGCACGGCCGCGGCCCGGGGAGGAGCAGGAGCGGCCGGCGGCGGGGCGGCCGGTGCGGGCCGCCGCGCGAACCCGCCCCTCCCGCCCGCCCTCCGTCCTCACCGCCCGCGGCCTGCACGCCCGTTACGGCGGTTTCGCCGCGCTCGGCGGTGTCGACCTCGAGGTCCGTCCCGGTCGGGTGACCGCCGTCGTCGGGCCCAACGGGGCCGGGAAGAGCACCCTGTTCCACTGTCTGGCCGGAACCCTGCGTCCCGCGCGCGGGAAGGTGCTGTTCGACGGGCGGGACATCACCCGGCTCCCGGCGCACGCCCGCACCCGGCTCGGCATCGCGCGGACCTTCCAGCAGCTGGCCGTCTTCCCGTCGTTGACGGTCGAGGAGAACGTCCGGGTGGGCGCCGAGCAGGGGCGCGGCGGTGCGGAGGAGGCCGTGGAGCGGGCGTTGGCGCTGTTCGGGCTGGACGGGACGGTCCGGGCGCGGCCCGCCGCCGGGCTGCCCACGGGCACGCTGCGCCGTGTCGAACTGGCCCGGGCGTTCGCGGGCGACCCGCGGGTGCTGCTGCTCGACGAGCCGGCCGCGGGACTCGACACCGCCGAGGTGAGCGCGCTGGCCCGCGTCCTGGGGGCGCTGGCCGCCGACGGCACCGCGCTGCTCGTCGTCGAGCACGACCTCGACCTGGTCGCGGACCTCGCCGACGTCGTGCATGTCATGGCGGCGGGCCGGATCGTCGCCTCGGGCCCACCCGGCCGCGTCCTCGGCACGTCGACCGCACGGGAGGCTCCCGCGTGATCTCGCTCCGGCACGCGCGCGTGCGCTACGGCCCTCTGGAGGCCCTGCACGGCGTCACCCTCTGCGCCCCTGCCCCGGGCCTCACCGTACTGCTGGGCCGCAACGGCTCCGGCCGGACGACGGTGCTTCAGGCGCTGGCGGGGACCGTGCCGCTGGCGGGCGGCGCCGTGGTGTGGGACGGGGTGGACGTGACGCGGATGCCGGCGTTCGAGCGGGCGCGGCACGGGCTGTGCCTGGTGCCCGAACGGCGGGCGGTGTTCGGTTCGCTGACCGTCCGGGAGCATCTGGAGCTCCTCGCGGCGGACCGGCTGCCGTACCCGCAGCTGGAGCCCCTGCTCGACCGGCGCGCCGGGACGCTGTCCGGCGGCGAGCAGCGCATGCTCGCCCTGTCCCGGGCCCTGCTGGCGCCCGCGCGCGTGGTGCTCGTCGACGAGCCCGCGCAGGGCATGTCCCCGGCGGTAGCGGCCCGCACCTACGCCCTGCTGGCCGCGCTCGACGCCTGTGTGGTCGTCGCCGAGCAGCGGCTGCCGCCCGCGCTGCTCGGCCGCCGGGTCTTCGTGCACGAACTGCGCCGCGGTGCCGTGGTGTTCAGCGGCGAGGCGGCGGAGTGGGCGGGACGGTCCGGGAACGGCGCCGCCCCGTCCGGTGGGTGAACCGGACGGGGCGGCCGTGCCCGAGGGGTGCGAGGGCTCAGAGCGCGAGGCGCTGGCCGGGCATGATCAGGTCGGGGTCACCGCCGATGACGGCCTTGTTGGCGGCGTAGAGGCGCTGCCAGGTGGTCCCGTGCCGGGCCGCGATGGTGCTGAGGGTGTCGCCCGCGCGGACGGTGTAGTCGCCGCGGGAGGCGCCCCGGGAGGTGTTCGCGGTCGTGCGCTCGGGTGCCTGCGAGGGCTTCGAGGAGTTCGAGGACCCGGTCGGCTTCGACGGCTTCGACGACGTCGAGGAACCGGAACCGGACGTGCTCGACTTCGGCTTCGTGGACGTCGTGCCGGCCCCGGAGGCCGCCGGCGCGCTGCCGGTCGCCCCGGCGCGTGCCGAGCAGGTCGGCCACGCACCCCACCCCTGGGACTTCTGGACCTTGGTGGCGACGGAGATCTGCTGCGCCCTGCTCGCCCGGTCGGCGGTCGGCGCGTAGGCGGTGCCGCCGTACGCGCGCCAGGTGGAGGCGGAGAACTGGAGTCCGCCGTAGTACCCGTTGCCGGTGTTGATGTGCCAGTTGCCGCCGCTCTCGCACTGGGCGATGCGGTCCCACACGCCGCTGTCCGCCGCCGCGGCGTTGCCGCCGGCGGCCAGCAGTCCGAGCGGGGCGAGCAGCGCCGCCCCGGCGAGGACCGCCGTCGTACGCGCCGTGCTGCCGGTGGCGCGTGTGGTCTCGCGGGTGTTGTCGGCACATTCGGACATGTAGATCCCTCTCTACGAACCCGGGTCTCCCCCAGGGCGGGGCGCTTCCCGCACGTCTGCGCGGGTGTCACGCTCCGCCCCCGTCCGCCGGCGGTGGTGCTGCGCGCTGTCTGGCTCTGCGCGGCCGGCGGACGTACCCGAGCGGTGCTCGTTGCACACGGCGGAGCAATCTAGGGAGCCTGACGAGCCGTTATCAACCAACTCCTGGTTGTCGCAGGTCAGTTGAGCGTTACCGCGAGTAGCCACAATATTCCGTCGGCCACTTCATCCGGAGATTTCCTGATGTGTCGACCAGCGCGCCGGGTCCGCTGTGAGTCAGTTCACGGGACCAACTTCCGTGACCTCCCCGTTACTTGACAGGGAGTGTCCGATTCCGTACCTATCGTGACCGTCAGCGCTCGGCGGTTCGATTCCGTTCCCCGTGCAGCGTGACCCCCACCACAGATCCCCCGTTGTCTCTGCATGAGCCGGGGACCGCCCCGGCCCGCCAACGCCCCGCCTTCCGAGGGAGTCACCCGTGCCGCGCATGCTCGACGTCAGCGACGAGGTACGCGCCGAGATCGGCGACGAAGAAGCCAACCGGCTGCTCGCCGGAGAGAACGCCCCGGGCAGTTACGACTGCACGTCCTGCCGCACCCCGGGCGACTCCGAGCACGAGCGCACCAGCACCGTCCTGTTCATCGGCGACGAGACCGCCGTCCTCGCCTTCGCCCACGCCACCTGCCTGCCCTCACAGATCGTCCAGGTCACCGAGGAGCAGCTCCAGGGCGCGGTCCGCTCCATCAGCGGCGACAGCGCCGACATGGACCCGGGCAACAAGGTCGCCCCCGAGCAGGCCGTCCTCGGGGTGACCAGCGGACTCGTCCTGATCGCCGGGGAGCTGCACCCCGCACTGGTCGTCGAGCCGACCTCGCCGATCGTCCGCCCCGGCTCGACCGGCCTCGGCGACGACTTCCTGCCGCTCCTCATCGAACAGGGCTTCATGCCGCTCTCCGAACTGTCCGAGGCGCCGCCGGTGCAGCACGGCTGGTCCGTGCTGCTCGCGATGGGCCAGCTGCACGCCGTGCTCCAGCCGTCGGCGAACGGCGGGCAGCCGGTGGCCTGGTGGCAGGCCCACCAGCCGCTCCAGGTGACGGAGGGGTGGCGGGCCGCCGCCAACAAGCACCAGCAGGTGCTGATGTTCGCGGCGCCGGTCGGTTCCATCGGCCGCCAGCCCCGCGAGGACCTGCTGCGGGACGCGCTCGACAAGGCCGCGGCCAACGGCAAGCTGGTCGGCGCCGCGCTTCCGCTCGCCGGTACCTGAGTCCGCCCGCGGGGCGGGGGACCGCGGTCCGCGGGGCGGCGCGCAGGCCGTCCGCGGCCGGTCACGCGGTCCCCCCGCGTCCGCACCGGGCGCGCCCCGGCCGCATCCCTTGAAGTGCGCGGTCGTTTGGACCTACGTGCACACCTACGACGTTCCCCGCCGCCCGGCCTTCGCCTCGGTCCCCTCCGCGCGACCGGCCCAGGACCCCCAGGGCGGCCCATCGGCCACGCCGATCTACGACGCGCTCTATGCCGAGTACGTCAAGTCCTTCCGTTCGCTGCCGGGCGACCGCAGCGGCGAGGAGGAACTGGGGTTCACCGCGTTCGGCAACATCCCGCACAGTACGGGCACGTACGGCGGACACCGGCCGGGGTCGTTCAGCCACTCCTACAGCGCGTACAGCGCGGGGGCGCAGAGCGCACGGCAGGGGCTCGGGCAGCAGTCGCAGTGGCAGCGGGTCGGCACGATCGGCCAGCATCCGACGCCGACGGTGATGCAGCCGGTGATGCAGCCGGTGCCGGCGGCGCTTCCGCCGGGCCCCCGAAGGGGCTTCTGAGCCGCGGGAGCCGGTGAGACGCCCGGAGGGCGGTCCCCCACGGGGGCCGCCCTCCGGACACGTCCTCGTACCGCCGTTACTTCTTCTTGCCGCGCTTCTCGCGCACCCGCACCGAGATGTGGATCGGGGTGCCCTCGAAGCCGAACTCCTCACGCAGCCGGCGCTCGATGAAGCGCCGGTAGCCCGCCTCGATGAAGCCGGAGGCGAAGAGCACGAACCGCGGCGGCTTGGTGCCGGCCTGGGTGCCGAAGAGGATGCGCGGCTGCTTGCCGCCCCGGATCGGGTGCGGGTGGGCGGCGACCAGCTCGCCGAGGAAGGCGTTGAGACGGCCCGTCGGAACGCGGGTCTCCCAGCCGGCCAGCGCGGCCTCGATCGCCGGGACGAGCTTCTCCATGTGCCGCCCGGTCTGCGCCGAGACGTTCACCCGCGGCGCCCACGCCACCTGGCCGAACTCGGTCTCGATCTCCCGCTCCAGGTAGTAGCGGCGCTCCTCGTCGAGGGTGTCCCACTTGTTGTACGCGATGACGATGGCGCGCCCCGCGTCGACGGCCATCGTCACGATCCGCTGGTCCTGCACCGAGATGGACTCGGAGGCGTCGATCAGGATGACCGCCACCTCGGCCTTCTCGACGGCGGCCGCGGTGCGCAGCGAGGCGTAGTAGTCGGCGCCCTGCTGGAGGTGGACGCGCTTGCGGATACCGGCGGTGTCGACGAACTTCCAGGTGATGCCGCCGAGTTCGATCAGCTCGTCGACGGGGTCGCGGGTGGTGCCGGCGATCTCGTTGACGACGACCCGCTCCTCGCCGGCCACCTTGTTCAGCAGGGAGGACTTGCCGACGTTCGGGCGGCCGATGAGCGCGATGCGGCGCGGACCGCCGGTCCCGGCGCCGCCGAAGGTCTGCGCGGGGGCGTCCGGCAGCACGTCCAGGACGGCGTCCAGCATGTCGCCGGTGCCGCGCCCGTGCAGCGCGGAGACCGGGTGCGGCTCACCGAGGCCCAGGCCCCACAGATAGGACGCGTCGGACTCGCCGCTCTGCCCGTCGACCTTGTTGGCCGCCAGCACCACCGGCTTGCCGGCCTTGCGCAGCAGCCGTACGACCGCCTCGTCGGTGTCGGTCGCGCCGACCTTGGCGTCGACGACGAAGACGACGGCGTCGGCGGCCTCGATCGCGTACTCGGCCTGCGCGGCCACGGAGGCGTCGATGCCGAGGACGTCCTGCTCCCAGCCGCCGGTGTCGACGACCTTGAAGCGGCGGCCCGCCCACTCGGCCTCATAGGTGACGCGGTCGCGGGTGACGCCGGGCTTGTCCTCGACGACCGCCTCACGGCGGCCGATGATCCGGTTGACCAGGGTCGACTTGCCGACGTTCGGCCGGCCGACGACCGCGAGCACCGGGAGCGGGCCGTGGCCGGCCTCCTCGATGGCGCCCTCGACGTCCTCCAGGTCGAAGCCCTCTTCCGCGGCGAGCTCCATGAAGTCCGCGTACTCGGCGTCGCCAAGCGCTCCGTGGTCGTGCTCGGCCGAGCCCTCGGAGTGGATGTCGTCGTTCATGAAGTCCGTACCTCGTTCATCGTGGTGATCGGTGGACGCCCGTTTTCCCCGGGTTGATCCACTACTCGTCAGTGTCGCCTAGCGGCCGGTCAGGCGCCTGGCGTTTTCCAGGTGGGCGGCGAGCTGCTTCTGGATGCGCTCGGTCGCCTCGTCCAGCGCCTTGCGGGTCCGGCGGCCGCTGCCGTCGCCCGCCTCGAAGGGGTCGCCGAAGACGACGTCGACGCGGGAGCGCAGCGGGGGCAGCCCCTTTATCAACCGTCCGCGGCGCTCCGTGCTTCCCAGGACGGCGACGGGGACGATCGGCGCGCCGCTGCGCACGGCGAAGTAGGCGAGCCCGGCGCGCAGGGCGGCGAAGTCGCCCTCGCCCCGGGTGCCCTCCGGAAAGATACCGAGGACCCCGCCGTTCTCCAGCACGCCCAGGGCGCGGGTGATCGCCGTGCGGTCGGTGGTGTCACGGTCGACCTTGATCTGGCCGACGCCCTCCATGAACGGCCCGAGCGGGCCGACGAAGGCCTCTTTCTTGACCAGGAAGTGCGACGCCCGGGGCGCCACGCCGATGACCATCGGTCCGTCGATGTTGTGGGAGTGGTTGACCGCGAAGATCAGCGGACCGCTCGCGGGCACCTTCCAGGCGCCCAGCACGCGCGGTCTCCACAGCCCGTACATCAGGCCGACGCCGATCCGCCGGCCGATCTCGGCGCCCTTCGGGGAGGGCAGCTCGCTCACCGCGCGGCCCGCTTCTCCTCGACGAGGGTGACGACACACTCGATGACCTGGGCCAGCGAAAGCTCGGTGGTGTCCACCTCGACGGCGTCGTCCGCCTTGGCGAGCGGGGAGGTCTTGCGGGAGGAGTCGGCCGCGTCCCGCTTGACCAGCGCCTCGCGGGTGGCCTGCACGTCCGCGCCCTTCAGCTCACCGCTGCGGCGGGCGGCGCGGGCCTCGGCGGAGGCGGTCAGGAAGATCTTCAGATCGGCGTCCGGCAGCACGGTCGTACCGATGTCCCGGCCCTCGACGACGATGCCCTTCTCGGCGGCGGCGGCCAGCGACCGCTGGAGCTCGGTGATCCGGGCCCGCACCTCGGGTACCGCGCTCACCGCGCTGACCTGGGAGGTGACCTCCTGGGTGCGGATCGGGCCGGCCACGTCGGTGCCGTCGACGGTGATCGTGGGCCCGGCCGGGTCGGTGCCGGAGACGATCTCCGGCTTGCCGGCGACGGCGGCGATCGCCGTGGGGTCCTCGATGTCGATCTCGTTGTTCACCATCCACCACGTGATCGCCCGGTACTGGGCGCCGGTGTCCAGGTAGCTCAGCCCGAGCTGGGCGGCCACGGCCTTGGACGTGCTCGACTTGCCCGTGCCGGACGGGCCGTCGATGGCGACAATCACGGGCTGGGCGGCGCCGTTTTCCACGGGGGGACACCTTCCTGGTGCGAGGCGGTGGATGTGCGGGGCGCGAACGTGCCCCGCACAAGGTTACCGGGCACAGGTCACTCGTCCGGCCCTCGGCTTCCCGGCCCGGGTGCGCACCGGCCCGGTCCGCCGTGCGGGGCCGGGACACCGGGCCGCCGTACGGGTCCGGGGGCCGGGCGCCGTACCGGGCCGGGGGCCGGGCGCCGTACCGGGCCGGGGGCCGGGCGCCGGCACCGCCGCCGGGCGCCTACTGGCGGATCGCCCAGCCGCGCTCGCGCAGCGCCGCCGAGAGCACCGGCGCCGACTTCGGCTCCACCATGAGCTGCACCAGGCCCGCCTGCTGCCCCGTCGCGTGCTCGATGCGGACGTCCTCGATGTTGACGCCCGCCCGTCCGGCGTCCGCGAAGATGCGGGCCAGCTGGCCCGGCTGGTCGTCGATGAGCACCGCGACGACCTCGTACGCCCGCGGTGCCGCCCCGTGCTTGCCCGGGACCCGGACCTGCCCGGCGTTGCCCCGGCGCAGGACGTCCTCGATACCGCCCGCGCCCTCGTGGCGCTTGGCCTCGTCGGCGGACTGCAGGGCGCGCAGGGCCCGCACCGTCTCGTCCAGGTCTGCGGCGACATCGGTGAGCAGGTCGGCGACCGGCCCGGGGTTCGCGGAGAGGATGTCGATCCACATCCGGGGGTCGGACGCGGCGATCCGGGTCACGTCCCGGATGCCCTGCCCGCACAGCCGTACGGCGGCCTCCTCGGCGTTCTCCAGACGGGCGGCGACCATGCTGGAGACCAGGTGGGGCATGTGGGAGACCAGGGCGACGGCACGGTCGTGGGCGTCGGCGTCCATCACGACCGGGACGGCCCGGCAGTGCGAGACCAGCTCCAGGGCGAGGTTCAGCACCTCGGTGTCGGTGTCCCGGGTCGGGGTCAGCACCCAGGGCCGTCCCTCGAACAGGTCGCCGGTCGCGGCCAGCGGCCCGGACTTCTCCCGGCCGGACATGGGGTGCGTGCCGATGTACCCGGACAGGTCGAGGCCGAGCGCCTCCAGCTCACGGCGCGGGCCGCCCTTGACGCTGGCCACGTCGAGGTAGCCGCGGGCCACCCCCCGCCGCATGGCGTCGGCGAGCACCGCGGCCACATGGGCGGGCGGCGCGGCGACGACGGCGAGGTCGACCGGCTTCTCGGGCGCCTCGTCCGTGCCGGCGCCCAGCGCGGCGGCCGTGCGGGCCTGCTCGGGGTCGTGGTCCTCCAGATGGACGACCACACCCCGCTGGGCGAGGGCCAGGGCGACGGAGGTGCCGATGAGCCCGGTTCCGATGACGAGCGCGGTCCTCACTGGGCGATGTCCTTGCGCAGGGCGGCGGCGGCGCCGAGGTAGACGTGGCTGATCTCGGCGCGGGGCCGGTCGGACTCGATGTGCGCGAGGATCCGCACGACCCGCGGCATGGCGCCCTCGATGTCGAGTTCCTGCGCGCAGATCAGCGGCACGTCGACGATCCCGAGCTTGCGGGCGGCGGCCGCCGGGAAGTCGCTGTGCAGATCGGGCGTGGCCGTGAACCAGATGCTGATCAGGTCGTCGACGCCGAGGGAGTTCCGCTCCAGGACCGCGGTGAGCAGTGCCCCGACCTGCTCGTCCATGTGCCCGGCCTCGTCGCGTTCGAGTTGGACGGCTCCCCGGACCGCTCGTACCGCCACGGCGCTGCTCCTCGCTCTGCTGCATCACTGATGTGCTGATGTACGACTCTTGGCGGATCCAGCCTAGTCAGCCCGCGCCGGGCCGGGTGCGCGCCGACCGCCCGCTGAGACGGGAACACCCCCATACGCCCTTTACGCCGGGTGCCGCTTCCGCTCTCATGGCAGGTTGACGGCAGGACATCCGGCTCGGGAAGGCCCGACATGAAGCGTCCAGGACCCCTGCTCACCCTTCTCGCGGGACTGGTGCTCGGCCTGTTCCTGCTGACCCTCAATGTGACGTCGGGGACGAGGAACGCGTCGTCCTCCTACCAGGAGCCGGCGCCGAGCCCGACCCCCACCGCGGGCGCCGCCTCCCCTGCCCCCAGCCCGAGCCCCAGCCCCAGCCCCACGGCGGCACCGCCCGAGGACGCCGAGTACGCGGGCCGCACGGACGACGACTCCGCGGCGATCGCCGTCACCGTGCGCGACGGGAAGGCGATCGCGTACTTCTGCGACGGCCGGACGAAGGAGTCGTGGCTGAAGGGGGACGTCGAGGACGACGGCACCCTGCGGCTCACCGGGAAGCACGGCGCGAAGCTGGACGGCACGATCGAGGCGGACCGGCGGATCAGCGGCACGGTCGACGTGGCCGGCGGGCACCACGCGTTCACCGCGGACCGGGCGAAGAAGCCCTCGGGGCTGTACCGGGCGACGGCCACCGTCCGCTCCGCGACGATCGACGCCGGCTGGATCGTCCTGCGGGACGGCACCCAGGTCGGCGTTCTCACCCGGGACGGCGAGCCGTCGCCCGCGCCCCGGATCGACCCGGAGACCGGCGCGGTGACGATCGACGGCCGGCAGCTCACGGCCCGTCCCGCGACCCCCTGACCGTCTTCCCCAGGGAGCCACCATGACCGTCGACCCGAACGCCGCCACCCAGGGCTTCCCCTCCCCCGGCCCCGCCCGCCCGCACCCGGCCCGCTATCTGGTCCCGGCCCTCGTGGGAGCCGCGGTGGCGGTCGGACTGGGGGCCTACGGCAGGATCCACGACCCGGCCGGCACGTCCTTCAACCTCGCCGGCTTCAGCAGCACGGGAGCGGTGAAGTCGTGGCTGGCGACGGCGGCGCTGTTCTTCGCGCTGGTCCAGGTCGCCTCGGCACTGATGCTGTACGGCAAACTGCCGGGCCCCCGCTGGTCGGAGGCGCTCCACCGGTGGTCCGGCAGGGCGGCGTTCCTGCTGGCGGTCCCGGTCGCGGTGCACTGTCTGTACGCTTTGGGATATCAAACATACGAAACACGGGTTTTCTGGCACTCCCTCCTGGGTTGCTTCTTCTTCGGTGCATTCAGTGCCAAGATGCTGTTGCTCCGCTCGGAGCGGCTCCCGGGATGGCTGCTGCCGCTCGTCGGCGGACTCGTCTTCACCGTGCTCACGATCATCTGGCTGACCTCTGCCCTCTGGTTCTTCCGCACCTTCGGAGTGACGACATGACCCACCCCGCGACCCGGCGCACGGTTCTCCTCGCGACGGGCGGCGCGACAGCGGCGCTCGTGGTGGGGTGCAGCGACTACGGCGACGGCAACGGCTCCTCCTCCGAGCAGTCCGCCGGTGACTCCGGCGAGGCCACGAGCGGAGCGGGCGGCACGGAGCTGGCCAAGACGTCAGACATCCCCCTCGGCGGCGGCAAGATCTTCAAGGACGAGAAGGTCGTCGTCACCCAGCCCACGAAGGACGACTTCAAGGCCTTCTCCGCGATCTGCACCCACCAGGGCTGCACGGTCGGCTCGGTCGCCGACGGCACGATCAACTGCCCGTGCCACAAGAGCGAGTTCCGGATCGCCGACGGCTCGGTGGCGGGCGGCCCGGCCCCCCGCCCGCTGCCGGCGAAGCAGATCACGGTGGAGGGCGGCTCGATCAGCCTGGCGTGACGGGGCCGGGCCGGCCCCGGCTCACGCCGGTGCGGTCACTGGTCCCAGAGCGCCCCGAGCGTCACGAGTTCCCCGTGGTACTCGATCCGGTCCGCCCACTCCGTCGGCCACGCCTCGGCGCCCGCGTACGCGCCGGCGAAGGCGCCCGCCAGACAGGCGATGGAGTCGGAGTCGCCGGAGGAGCAGGCGGCCCGGCGCAGCGCGGTGACCGGCTCGTCGGGGAAGAGCAGGAAGCACAGCAGGCCGGTGGCCATGGCCTCCTCGGCGATCCATCCCTCCCCCGTGACCAGGCACGGGTCGTCCTCGGGCGCGGGGACGCGCAAGGCCTTCTCGAGGCGCTCCAGCACGCCCAGGCACTCGTCCCAGCCGCGCGCGATGAAGTGCTCCGGAGAGGGGTCCTGGCTGCGGGTCCACAGGTCGCCCAGCCAGCGGTGGTGGTAGCGGGAGCGGTTGTCGACGGCGTACGCCTTCAGGAGCCCGACCAGGGCCGTCGGCTCGGCGCCCTGGGTGAGCAGCCGTACGGCGTGGGCGGTGAGGTCGGAGGCGGCGAGCGCGGTGGGGTGCCCGTGCGTGAGGGCGGACTGGAGCTGGGCGGCCCCGGCCCGCTGCTCCTCGCTGAGGCCGGGGGCGAGACCGACGGGCGCGACGCGCATGTTGGCACCGCAGCCCTTGGAGCCGATCTGGCTGGCGTCCTGCCACTCGCGCCGCTCGTCCTTGAGCAGGTTGCAGGCGGTCAGGCAGGTCCGGCCGGGAGCCCGGTTGTTGTCGGGAGACTGATACCAGTCCACGAACTCCTCGCGCAGCGGCCGCGTCAGCCGGGTGGGCACGAGCAGGCCCCGGTCCATGGCGGTCCGCAGGGCCCGGCCCACCGCGAGGGTCATCTGGGTGTCGTCGGAGACCAGGGCGCGGTTCGGCAGCTCCATCTCCCGCCACGGCCCGCATTTGGCGAGGATCGACGCGACGTCGTTGAACTCGGTCGGAAACCCGAGCGCGTCCCCCAGCGCGAGTCCCAGCAGGGACCCGGTGGCGCGCTTCCTGGCGGTGGTCGTGGCGGTCATGCGGGTCCTTCCCGGGGCGGGCGGAGCAGGGGCGGGTGGAGCGTGGTGGCGGTGCCCGCGCGGTAGAGGGCGGCCGGTTTGCCCCGGCCGCCGGTCAGCCGGGCGACGCCGCCGGGTACCGGCTCGACGAAGCCCGGCGTGGTGAGGACCTTGCGGCGGAAGTTGGGGCGGTCGAGCGCCGTCCCCCACACCGTCTCGTAGACCCGCTGGAGCTCCCCGAGGGTGAACTCGGGCGCGCAGAAGGCGGTGGCGAGGCAGCTGTACTCGAGCTTGGCGCCGACCCGGTCGTGGGCGTCGGCCAGGATCCGGTCGTGGTCGAAGGCGAGCGGGCCCGTGCCGTCGTAGGGCAGCCAGCGGGCCTGTGCCGCGTCGCCGCCGCCGAGCGGTTCGGGCGCGTGCGGCAGCAGTGCGGCGAAGGCGACGGAGACGACCCGCATCCGGGGGTCGCGGTCCGGTTCGCTGTAGGTGCGCAGCTGCTCCAGGTGCAGTCCGGAGACGTCGGCGAGGCCGGTCTCCTCGGCGAGTTCACGCCGCGCGGCCGTCTCGGCGGACTCGTCGGGCAGGACGAAGCCCCCGGGCAGCGCCCACGTCCCTGCGTACGGCTCCTGTCCGCGCTCGACGAGCAGCACATGGAGCGCGCCCGCGCGCAGGGTGAGGACGGCGAGGTCGACGGTGACGGCGAAGGGTTCGTAGGCGTACTTGTCGTACCCGTCCATCTGCGGTCACCTCCTGGGAGTCGGGTGGGCCGGGGAGAACCGGCCTCACTAATAGTCGTTACGACTATAAAGAGCCCGCCCCCGCTCCACAACCCCTCAGCGCCTCTCGGCGGCCCTGGCGCGCACAAGGAAGCGGCCGGTACCGGGAAACCCGGTACCGGCCGCCACAGCCCCGCTGGAGACGCTTCTAGAGGTCGACTTCCTTCATCAGCATCCCGACCTCCGTGTTGGACAGCCGTCGCAGCCAGCCCGACTTCTGGTCGCCCAGGGTGATCGGGCCGAAGGCGACCCGCACCAGCTTGTCGACCGGGAAGCCGGCCTCGGCCAGCATGCGGCGCACGATGTGCTTGCGGCCCTCGTGCAGGGTGACCTCGACGAGGTAGTTCTTGCCGGTCTGCTCGACGACCCGGAAGTGGTCGGCCTTGGCGTAGCCGTCCTCCAGCTGGATGCCGTCCTTGAGCCGCTTGCCCAGGTCCCGCGGGATGGGGCCGACGATGTGCGCGAGGTAGACCTTCTTCACGCCGTACTTGGGGTGGGTCAGCCGGTGCGCCAGCTCGCCGTGGTTGGTGAGCAGGATGACGCCCTCGGTCTCGGTGTCGAGCCGCCCCACGTGGAAGAGCCGCGTCTCGCGGTTGGTGACGTAGTCGCCGAGGCACTGCCGGCCCTCGTTGTCCTCCATCGTCGAGACGACACCGGCCGGCTTGTTCAGCGAGAAGAACTGGTACGACTGGGTCGCCACGGTCAGCCCGTCGACCTTGACCTCGTCGTGCTCCGGGTCGACCCGCTTGCCCTGCTCCAGGACGATCTCGCCGTTGACCTCGACCCGGGCCTGCTCGATCAGCTCCTCGCAGGAACGCCGGGAGCCGTAGCCCGCGCGCGCGAGGACCTTCTGGAGCCGCTCGCCCTCCTGCTCGGCGCCCGGGAAGGTCTTGGGCAGCTTGACGTCCTTCTTGCCCGCGTACCGGTCGCGGTTGCGCTCCTCGGCACGGGCGTCGTACTCACGGGAGGTGGCGGGCGCCCAACGCCCCCGGCCGGTGCCCGAAGACTGCTTCGGGCCGCCCTTGGCCCCACCGCGCGCCGAAGCGCCGCGCCCGGACTTGGGGCCCTCCGGGGAGGCGCCGGGGCCTACGTCGTAGCGGCGCTCCTCGGGGCGGGGCTTGCTCGGCCGGCCGCCCCGCTCGTCGTCGCGGCTCCTGCCGGCGCCACGGGGATTACCGCGCCCACCGCCGCTCGCGCCGCGTCCACCACCGCTTCCGCCGCTCGCGCCGCGTCCACCGCTGTTCCCGCCGCGGCCGCCGCTGTTGCCACCACGGCTCCCGCCGTTGTTTCCGCTGCTGTTCCTGCCGCTGCTGCTTCGCATCAAAGTTCCGTCTTGTCGTCTGCGTCCTCGGAATCCGGAGCGTCCGGATCGAACGACGGGACCCCTTCCTGGGTCTCGGCCTCGATCGCCTCCGCCTCCGGGAGGAAGGGCGCGAGCTCCGGGAGCTCGTCCAGGCCGCGCAGGCCCATCCGCTCCAGGAAATAGTTCGTCGTCGTGTACAGGATCGCACCTGTTTCGGGTTCCGCGCCCGCCTCCTCGACCAGACCGCGCTGGAGAAGGGTCCGCATCACGCCGTCGCAGTTCACTCCGCGCACCGCGGAGACCCTGCTGCGGCTGACCGGCTGGCGGTAGGCGACGACCGCCAGGGTCTCCAGCGCCGCCTGGGTGAGCCGGGCCTGCTGCCCGTCCAGCACGAACCGCTCGACGGCTCGCGCGTACCCGGCCCGGGTGTAGAACCGCCAGCCGCCCGCGACGAACCGCAGCTCGAAGCCGCGCCCCTGCACGGTGTACTCGTCGGCCAGCTCCCGCAGCGCGTCCGCGATCTGCCGCCGGGGCCGCTCCAGGATCTTCGCGAGGTGCTCCTCGGTCGCGGGTTCGTCCACGACCATGAGGACGGCCTCCAGGGCCGGCTTGAGGTCGAGTGCGGCGACGGTCTCCTCGCTCATCACGGCTTCCTCTCCTTCTCGGGCTCCTCGGGCGGCCGGTCGAACTCGTCGGTGACCGTCGGCGTCTCGTCCCCGTCCCCGCCGGTCCAGCGCACCAGCAGTTCGCCGAGCGCGGTCTCCTGGTCGAGGGCGACGGCCTTCTCCCGGTACAGCTCCAGCAGGGCCAGGAACCGGGCGACGACGGTGAGGGTGTCGTCGGTGTCCTGCACCAGCACCCGGAAGCTGGCCTCCCCCAGCTCGCGCAGCCGCGTGACGACGATCCCCGCCTGCTCCTGCACGCTCACCAGCGGCGCGTGGATGTGGTCGACGTACACCTGCGGCTTGGGTCGGGGCTGCATCGCCTTGACCGCGAGCCGGGCGAAGCCCTCCGCGCCGATGCTGATCACCACGTCGGGCAGCAGCGCGGCGTGGTGCGGTTCGAGGCCGACGGTGCGGGGATAGCGCCGGGACTCCACGTCGAGGCGGTGCGTGAAGATGTCGGCGATCTGCTTGTAGGCGCGGTACTGGAGCAGCCGGGCGAACAGCAGGTCCCGCGCCTCCAGCAGGGCGAGGTCGGCCTCGTCCTCGATCTCGGCGACGGGCAGCAGGCGGGCCGCCTTCAGATCGAGCAGGGTGGCGGCGACGACGAGGAACTCGGTCGTCTGGTCCAGATCCCAGTCCGGCCCCATCGCCCTGATGTGCGCCATGAACTCGTCGGTCACCTTCGACAGCGCGACCTCGGTGACGTCCAGCTTGTGCCTGGAGATCAGCTGGAGCAGCAGATCGAAGGGCCCCTCGAAATTGGCGAGCCGCACCTTGAAGACGCCGTCGGGAACCCCGGGCGCCTCGGGAACGGAATCCGGAGCGACGGGCTCGGGTTCGGGCGCGATGAGTTCGGGCGCGGTGGGTTCAGGAGCGTCGGGTTCCGGAGGGGAGGCTTCGGGACCGGCGGGCTCCGCAGCGTCGGGCTCCGCCACGACAGGTTCAGGGACGGGCTCCGGTACGACGACCTCGGGCTCCCGCTCGACGGGCGGCACCGCTCCCGGCCCCCGCCCCAGCGCACGCCGACGACCGCCGGATGCACCGGAACCGGGAACAGGAACGTCGTTCGAGGTCATAGCCCTCGCAGGCTACCGCTACCGCCCGCGCAGCCGTCGTACGAGGATGCTCGCCTCTCCGCGGGTCTCCAGATCGGCCAGCACCACGGCGACCGCCTCGCGCACGATCCGTCCCCGGTCCACGGCCAGCCCGTGTTCGCCCCGGAGCACCAGGCGGGCGTGCTCCAGGTCCATCAGTTCCTCGGCGGACACGTACACGGTGATCTTCTCGTCGTGCCGCTCCCGCCCGCTGGGCCGGCGGGCCGCCGCCCGGCCCCGTTTGCGCGACTGCCCCTCGCCGGAGGCACCCGTGGCAGAACCTTCCTGCGCCGGTACCCCCTGCCGGCGCGCCGATCGTTCGGCGCCCCGGCTGCGGGACTCGGCGTCGTTCTGCTCGGCGTCGGCCGCCACATGCTCGGCGCCCTCGCCGTCCCCGCCCTGCGCGGGTACGGCCTGCGGCGCGTCCTCGCCCGAGGCGGCGGCCACCCCGTCGCTCTCGCCCGCCGGCGCCGGCACCCGGGCCTCGCCACCCGGCTGGCGCCGGGGCGCGGACGGCTGAAGCGCCGTTCCCCCTGTCGTACGGAAGAGTTCGTCGGCCCCCGGCAGACTCACTCGGCGTGACACCGGGCGAGCACCTCCCTGGCGAGCTGGCGATAGGCGGCGGCACCGACGGAGTTGGAGGCGTAGGTGGTGATCGGCTCACCGGCGACCGTGGTCTCCGGGAAGCGGACCGTGCGCCCGATGACCGTGTGGTAGACGTGATCGTCGAAGGCCTCGACGACCCGTGCGAGCACCTCACGGCTGTGCACCGTGCGGGAGTCGTACATGGTGGCGAGGATGCCGTCGAGCTCCAGCTCCGGGTTGAGCCGTTCCTGGACCTTCTCGATGGTCTCGGTCAGCAGGGCCACACCGCGCAGTGCGAAGAACTCGCACTCCAGCGGCACGATCACCTTGTGCGCGGCCGTCAGCGCGTTCACGGTCAGCAGACCGAGCGAGGGCTGACAGTCGATGACGATGTAGTCGTAGTCGTCCATCAGCGGCTTCAGCGCCCGCTGGAGGGTCGACTCGCGCGCGACCTCGGAGACCAGCTGGACCTCGGCGGCCGACAGGTCGATGTTGCTCGGCAGCAGGTCCATGTTGGGGACCGCCGTCTTCAGGAGCACCTCGTCGGCCGACATGCCCCGCTCCATGAGCAGGTTGTAGACCGTGAGGTCGAGCTCCATCGGATTGACACCGAGGCCGACCGACAGCGCGCCCTGCGGGTCGAAGTCCACGAGCAGGACGCGGCGTCCGTACTCCGCGAGCGCGGCACCCAGGTTGATGGTCGACGTCGTCTTGCCGACGCCGCCCTTCTGGTTGCACATCGCGATGATCGTCGCGGGTCCGTGCTGCGTCAGCGGTCCCGGGATCGGGAAGTACGGCAGCGGGCGTCCGGTCGGGCCGACGCGCTCACGGCGCTGCCGTGCCGCGTCGGGCGCGAGCGTGGCCGCGTACTCCGGGTCCGGCTCGTATTCGGCGTCGGGGTCGTAGAAGTGCCCGTCGGGCAGTTCGTCGTAGTCGGCGAAGTGGTTGCGGGGCGCGCCACTTCCGTCGCCGGCCATGGCGTTCACGTGATGACCGTCCATGCTCTGGTGTGCTGACAGAGCCGTGCGGGGGCTGGTCTGGCTCTGGTGGGCTGCGAAGGTTCGGACAGCGACGGAGCCGACAGCCTCGAGCCCCGCGGGACCTGGGTCCCGCGTAGGCATTCCTGGTTGACCACCCCCGGGAGCAAATGTCGACTCATTCACAAGTCGTCTTACCTCCTTGGTGACCAGGAAACTTCTAGACAAGGTCAGCGTGGCACCATGCCGACGGTTGGCGACTCTATGGCGTGTCGGGCGTCCGCAGCAACACAATCCGCCGGACCCGGCCCGATGTGTCGGCAATGAAACATCCCGCTGTCAAGGGCGTACGGCCGTCGCACGGCGGGTTTCACCGGTGTGCGAATCGGTCCAAGGGTTACGTTCGAGGCGAGTTGACCGAGTGCCGCAAAGTGACCATACACACATCCGGCCGGACCTTGTGGGGCAAGGTCCGGCCGGTCGTGCGCCATTGACGCGCCAAGTTGACGTATCGCCTTTACGAAAAGGTGACTTACCCGGGAAGGTCAGTCGAGGAGCGTGTCGAGCTCCACGTGCTCCAGGCCGTGCGCCTCGGCGACCTCGCGGTAAACGACCTTGCCGTCATGGGTGTTGAGGCCCTTGGCCAGCGCGGCATCGCGGCGCAGCGCCTCGACCCAGCCCTTGTTCGCGAGTTCGACGATGTAGGGCATCGTCGCGTTGGTCAGCGCGTACGTGGAGGTGTTGGGCACCGCGCCCGGCATGTTGGCGACGCAGTAGAAGACCGAGTTGTGGACCGGGAAGGTCGGCTCGGCGTGGGTGGTCGGACGGGAGTCCTCGAAGCAGCCGCCCTGGTCGATCGCGATGTCGACAAGGACACTTCCGGGCTTCATCCGGGACACCAGCTCGTTGGTGACCAGCTTCGGGGCCTTGGCGCCGGGGATCAGCACCGCGCCGATGACGAGGTCGGCCTCGAGGCAGGCCTTCTCCAGCTCGAAGGCGTTGGAGACGACGGTCTGGATCTTCGTACCGAAGATCTTGTCCGCCTCCTTGAGCTTGTTGATGTCCCGGTCGAGCAGGGTCACGTGGAAGCCCATGCCGATGGCGATCTGCGCCGCGTTCCAGCCGGAGACACCGCCGCCGATGACGACGGCCCGCCCGGCCGCCACGCCCGGGACGCCGCCGGGCAGCACGCCGCGGCCGCCGTTGGCGCGCATCAGGTGGTAAGCGCCGACCTGCGGGGCGAGCCGGCCCGCGACCTCGGACATGGGCGCGAGCAGCGGGAGCGCGCGGCTGGGCAGCTCGACGGTCTCGTAGGCGATCGCGGTCGTGCCGGACTCCAGCAGGGCGTCCGTGCACTCCTTGGAGGCGGCCAGATGCAGGTAGGTGAAGAGCGTCTGGTCCTTGCGGAGGCGGTGGTACTCCTCGGCGATGGGCTCCTTGACCTTCAGCAGCAGGTCGGCGGTGGCCCACACCTCGTCGGCCGTCTCCAGGATCCGGGCGCCGGCGGCCACGTACTCCTCGTCCGGGATGGACGAGCCGACACCGGCGTCGCGCTCGACGAAGACCTGGTGGCCGTGGCGCACCAGCTCGTGCACGCCGGCGGGGGTGATGGCCACCCGGAACTCGTTGTTCTTGACCTCGCGGGGGATGCCGACCTTCACGTCGATCACGGTCCTTGGCTCAGAGGGTGTGGGGGCACAGCAAGAGAAACCCGGATGTAGCGGGCACATCGGGATACACCGCAGGAGAAGGTGCGGCAGAGCCAGTCTAATGAAGGTGTTCCCGCTGTCTAGCCTTTCAATGCATCAATCTTCAGCAGGTGTACTGCGGATTTCGCAGGCGTTAGCGCCATGTTCCAGCTGTTCCGGCTCAGAAACGGCCTCCGGGGCCCGCTTCCGAAGGCGCTCCGCGTCACGTGTGCGGACCGGCTCCGCGGCGCGCTCCGGCTCACGTTCGGTGGCGCGCTCCGGCTCACGGTCCGAAGCGTGCCCCTGCTCGCCGTCCGGGCGCTCCTCCCCCAGGATGCGCTCGGCGGCGCCGCGGTGCAGTCGGGCGGCGGCCGGGTCGCCCAGGCGCTCCAGCGTGTCGGCCAGCCTGAGCTGCACGGCCGCCTGGAGCCGCGCGTCCTCGGCGCGCCGGGCCCACTCCACGGCCTCCTGGCAGGTGCGCAGCGACTCCTCCGGCCGGCCCGCGTACTCCTGGACCCGGGCCAGCTCGCTCAGCGCCCGCGCGTACGCCGCGATGTCGCCGTTCTTGCGGTGTCCCGAGGCGGCGGCCCGCCAGTTGCGCTGGGCCTCGCCGTACCGGCCCGCGTAGGTGTGGGCGGTGGCGATCCGGCCGTAGAGGCGGGCGGCGTCGGCGCGCTCGTCGCGGGCCAGCCGCTGGGCGAGGGCCCGGCCGAACCAGTCGGCGGCCCGCTCGTAGTCGCCCAGCTCCAGGTGCGCCCCGCCTACGGATTCCATCGCGCGGCCGGTCGCGTACGGGTCGTTCGCCTCCCGTCCGGCGTCCAGTGCCGCCCGGTAGCGGGCCAGGGCCTCCGCCGTACGGCCGGTCCTGGCGTCGACGTCGGCCAGGTTCAGCAGCGCGGCGGCCCGCTCCCGGGGCAGGTCGCGGCGCTCGGCCACGTCGAGGACGAGCTGGTGGATCCCGTACAGGTCGGGCGCGGCGGCCTGGGTGCCGAAGTGCGCGACCATCGCCCTGACCAGCTGCGACATCAGCCGGCGGGCCAGGGTGTCCAGCTCCCCGTCGGCCACCGCGGCCCGGGCCGCCGCGAGCAGGGCGGGCCGGCGCACGCGCAGCCAGTCCGCGGCGGCGGCGGGGCTGGAGAAGCGCAGGGCGCTGGGCGTGCCCTGGAGCTTCTCGCGGGCCTGCGGATTGTCGGTCTCGGTGACGGCCCGGCAGGACTGGAGCAGCCGCACCGTCCGCTCCAGCATCCGGGCGCGGGCCAGCTGGAGCTCGGCCGGGCGCTCCTGGGTCTCGGCGGCGGCCCGCAGCAGGGGGTGCAGACAGCCGGGGACCTCGTACTGGGGCACCGGTGAGGGCACGGTCCGCAGCAGACCGAGCGCGGCGAGGTCGTCGAGGGTGGTGCGGGCGGCGCCCACCGAGCAGCCGGCGAGCGCGGACGCCGTGTGGGGGTCGACGAGGCCGGCCGGGGCGAGGGAGAGCAGCCGCAGGGTCCGGGCGGCGGGAGCGGGCAGCGTGGCGTGCACCAGCCGCAGGATCCGGCTGAGCGGGGTGCCCTCGTCGCCCTCGGCGTGCAGCTGCTTGGCGAGGTCGGCGACGGCCGTCTGGGGCCGGGCGGCGAGCCAGCCGCCGGCCAGGATCAGCGCGGCCGGCTGCCCCTGGCAGGCCTCCACGAGCCCCTCGGCGGACCGCGGGTCCACGGTGATGCGGACCGAGCCGGTGTAGCGGGTGAGCAGTTCGAGGGCGGACTTGGTGTCCAGGCCGCCCAGGGTGCAGGGGCGGACGTCGGAGATGCCGGTGAGCGGGCCCGCGGAGACGGCGACCAGCAGGCACTCCGGGCTGTCCGGCAGCAGCGCGTCGACCTGCTCGGCGCCCGCCGCGTCGTCCAGCAGGAGCAGGACGCGCCGGTCGGCGAGGGCCTCGCGCAGGGCGGCGGAGAGCTCGTCCTCGTCGGCGCCGGCCGGGGCCGGCACGGCGAGGGCGGCGAGCAGCTCGCGGGCGGCCTGCTCGACGGGGACGGGGGTGCCGTCGGGCTCGGCGAGGCGGGCCCGCAGAACGCCGTCGCGGTAACGGTCGGCGACCTGCCGGACCAGTTCCTCGGCGAGCGCGGTGCGCCCGGAGCCGGGCCGGCCGGCGATGAGGAGCACCCGCGCGCGGGGGGCCTTCTTCCCGGCGATGGTGTCCAGTCCCGCGCGCTCGATGTCGGCGCGCAGTTCCTTCAACTCCCGGGTGCGGCCCAGGAAATGGCCCTCTGTCGCAGCGTCTCCGGACAGCTGCACGCCGTCTGTGTCCACTGCCTGATCCGCCACGGGCCACGCTCCCGTCCCACGCACGTGCTGGACCCGCCGGGACTCCGGATCGGGCCGTTCCAGAGCCTAGTTCACGCTCTGCGACGTTCCCGGCGGAGGACGGCGGGGCACGGCGGGGACATCCCCCGATCGGATCAGGCGATCGTCACACCGCAGGTGTCGATGTCGGGCTCAGGCCTCGAACGGCCGTGCCGGCCACGGCGCCTGCGGCGGGCGCAGCGCGTCGATGCCGTCGCCGGCCCGCACGGCGGCCAGCGACAGGACGCCGACCACCAGGCAGTTGTTGTGCACATCACCGGCGAGCACCGCCCGGACCAGGTCACCGACCGGCACGCGCGCGTGCTCCATGTCGGCCTCCTCGTCCTCGACCTCGAAGCGCTGCCCCTCGGCCTCGGAAAGGCCCCGCGCCAGGAAGATCCGTACGGACTCGTCGCAGCCGCCGGCCGTCGTGTAGACGTCGGTCAGCACCCGCCAGTCCTCGGCCTTGACGTGCGCCTCCTCGTACAGTTCGCGCTGCGCGGCGTGCAGCGGGTTCTCGCCGGGCACGTCGAGCAGCCCGGCCGGGATCTCCCACAGCTTCTGCCGTACGGGGTGGCGGTACTGCTTGATGAGCAGGACCCGGTCCTCGTCGTCGAGGGCGAGGACGGCCACCGAGCCGGGGTGGACCTGGTAGTCGCGGCGGACCACCGAGCCGTCGGGCATGACCACCTCGTCGGTGCGGACGGAGGTCTTGTTGCCCACGAAGGGGGTCTCCGTGGACCGGATCTCCCACGCCTCGGGAGTGTCCTTGATCGTCATGCCCTTGCCCTTCCCACGCGCTCTCCACCAAGACCGGCACACACGGACCGGCACAAGAAAAAACCGGGGTGCCCACCTGTGAAGGTTTGCACCCCGGCCACCGTACAACCGGTGTGTTACTTCGAATTCTTCCGCTCGACGGCCGCCTTCACGAGACCGGCGAACAGCGGGTGCGGACGGGTCGGCCGCGAGCGCAGCTCCGGGTGCGCCTGGGTGGCGACCAGGTAGGGGTGGACGTCGCGCGGGTACTCGACGTACTCGACGAGCTTGCCGTCCGGGGAGGTGCCGGAGAACAGGATGCCCGCCTTCTTCTCCAGCTCCGCGCGGTAGGCGTTGTTCACCTCGTAGCGGTGCCGGTGGCGCTCCTCGACGTATTCCTTGCCGTCGTAGACCTCGCGCACGATGGAGCCCTCGGCCAGCTTGGCCGGGTACATGCCCAGGCGCATCGTTCCGCCCATGTCGCCCTCGCCGGCGACGATGTCGAGCTGCTCGGCCATGGTGGAGATGACCGGGTGGGAGGTGGCCGCGTCGAACTCGGTGGAATTCGCGTCCGTGATGTCGGCGAGGTTGCGGGCCGCCTCGATCACGATGCACTGGAGACCCAGGCAGAGGCCCAGGAGCGGGATCTTGTTCTCCCGGGCGTAGCGGATCGCGCCGACCTTGCCGAGCACGCCCCGGTCGCCGAAACCGCCCGGGATGCAGATGGCGTCCACGTCCGCCAGCTGCGCCTTGGCCCCGGCCGGGGTCTTGCAGTCGTCGGACGTGACCCACTTGATCTTCACGCGGGCCTTGTTGGCGAAGCCGCCGGCGCGCAGTGCCTCGGTGACCGAGAGATAGGCGTCGGGCAGGTCGATGTACTTGCCGACCAGGGCCAGATTGATCTCGTGGTCGGGGTTGTGGACGCGGTCGAGCAGGTCGTCCCAGGTCGTCCAGTCCACATCGCGGAACGGCAGGTCCAGCTTGCGGACGACGTAGGCGTCCAGGCCCTCGCCGTGCACGGTCTTCGGGATGTCGTAGATCGAGCGGGCGTCGGGGCAGGCCACCACGGCGGCCTCGTCGACGTCGCACATCAGCGAGATCTTCCGCTTGATCGCGGTCGGCACCTCACGGTCGCAGCGCAGCACGATCGCGTCGGGCTGGATGCCGATGTTGCGCAGCGCGGCCACCGAGTGCTGGGTCGGCTTGGTCTTCAGCTCGCCGGACGGGCCGATGTACGGCAGCAAAGAGATGTGCACGACGAAGACGTTGTCCCGGCCGACCTCGTGGCGGACCTGGCGGACCGTCTCCAGGAACGGCAGCGACTCGATGTCGCCGACCGTGCCGCCCACCTCCGTGATCACGACGTCGACCTCGTCCGTCGCCATCCGGCGGATGCGGTGCTTGATCTCGTTGGTGATGTGCGGGATGACCTGCACGGTGTCGCCCAGGTACTCGCCGCGCCGCTCCTTGGCGATCACCGTGTTGTAGACCTGGCCGGTGGTGACGTTGGCGGAGCCGTCGAGGTCGCGGTCGAGGAAGCGCTCGTAGTGGCCGATGTCCAGGTCGGTCTCGGCGCCGTCGTTGGTGACGAACACCTCGCCGTGCTGGAAGGGGTTCATCGTGCCGGGGTCGACGTTCAGGTACGGGTCGAGCTTCTGCATCACGACGCGCAGGCCCCGCGCCTTGAGCAGCATGCCGAGGCTGGAGGCGGTCAGTCCCTTGCCGAGCGAGGAGGCGACACCCCCGGTGACGAAGATGTGCTTGGTCGTCGTGGCTGTGCTGTTTCGAAAAGCAGCGGGCGGCATGGCCAAGAGGGGGCTCCCGTGGTCGCGGTCTGGGGGTGCGGAGCGGCACTGCGGCCGGAGTTTTCCGGGGGTGCCGTCGCTGCGGTTCGGGGGTTTCGAGCCCACCGGTCCACGGGCTACCAGGGTATCAGCGCCTCGGGGGGATGGCTTCCGGGCACGCTCCGCGCACATGCCGACACGTCACGCGTACGCGACGGGCGGAAAACAGGTCGTGCGGACATGGATGCGGCCCCACTGGGCACACGCACACCACCGCTCACCAGGCTCTCACCCGTTGCTCACCCGTTCGGCCCACCCACGTTGCCCGGAGCGGCACGCAGATCATCTACGTGCGTCGTATCCTGCTCGGACACTCGCTGCCGAGCCCGCCGGTCGAACACGACACCACCCCCGTCCGTATCCATCGGAACAACGAGAGCTCGTCAGTTCGTTGAGCAAGAATTGGCGTTTTGCCCATACGGCTGAGCGGCTGCTTTGCTTCACCGCTCAACGACGCATTACAACGACCCCTTGACCGCACTAGCGACAGCCCCCGTTCCATACTGGGGGTGACGTGGCCGTTCGACTGGAGTTGCACGTGGCCGGGCGCATCGAAGACTACGCACTCATCGGAGACATGCAGACCGCTGCCCTGGTCTGCCGTGACGGGACAGTGGACTG
>NZ_BMSA01000036.1 GCF_014648915.1 Streptomyces phaeofaciens
GAACAGGATCGCGGCCGCGGCGAGGAGGCCGATCAGCTCGCTCGCGCCGCCGTCCGCGTCGGAGAAGACGTAGAAGAGGTTCCCGCCCATCTCGATGCGCAGGGGCAGCTCGGCGCGCAGCCGGTCGCCGAGATCGACGAGGGCGTCGAGGTCTTCGGCCGACAGCCGGCTCTGGTCGGGATACTGCACCCGGACGACCGCGATCCGCCCGTCGGCCGAGACAAGGCCGCCGCGCACGGCGGTGTCCCCGCCCGCGTCGAGCGCCCCCGCCGGGTCGCTCGTGCCGAGCACGTGCGGCAGCCGCTTCACCTCGGCCCGCAGCCGCGTGAGAGCGGTGCGCGCGCCGTCGTCGTCAAAGAACGTCGCACCGCCGTCGAGGGGGGTGACGACCACTTGGGCGGTCATCCCCTCCTGGCCGGTGCCGGCCCGCTCGATCAGTTCCGCGGCCCGTTGGGAGTCCAGCCCCGGAGCGGTCATCGAGTCCGCGGTCCGCCCGCCGAAGGCGACGGCGGCGAGGACGGCGAGCGTGGCGGCGATCAGCCATGCCGCGATCACCCGCCAGGGATGGCGGGCGGCGCTTGCGCCCAGGCGCAACAGGGCTTTCGAGAGCATCGGGTCCTCCAACCACCTCGTCGGCCGTCCTTGTACGGCCGACGATGCCGAGGTTCGTCGCCGCGGCGCTCCGCGGCATCGGCCCGCGGGCCGCGGATCCGTCGGCCGCGGGGCGGAGTGACGACCCGTCCTTTCGGCCGATGCGCGGCACGGCGCGGCCCCTAGGCTGAGAACCGTGCTGCGAGACGACCTGCGAACCCTGTGGACCGAACCCCGGCCGCCCGACGCGCCCGCCCGGGTGTGGCGGGACTGGGCGCTGCTGGCCGCGAGCCTGGGCGCTGTGGTGCTGGAGGCCACCCTGCGCGAGAACGTCGTGTGGCGGCCGGTGGCGGTGGTGTTCGCCGTATGGCTGTGCCTGCTGCCCCTGTGGCGCCGGACCCGCCCACTGGCGACGGTCACGCTGGCGTTCGGCTCGGTGATCCTGCTCCAGGTGGCCTCACTGGTCGCCGCACCGCGCGAGCCCGTCGGCCTGGACACCGGCGTGGTCGTGCTCGTGCTGGTGTATGCGCTGCCCCGGTGGGGATCGGGACGGGAGATCGTGCTGGGCAGCGCGGTGATCCTCACGGCCTTCGTGCTGGGGGTCATCGCGGACGACACTCCGGCCGCCGAACAGGTCGGGGGCTTCGTCTTCCTGTCGCTGCCCGGCTTGATCGGGGCCGCCGTGCGGTTCTGGGGGACCGCTCGCGAGCGGCAGTTGGAGCAGGTACGCTCTCGCGAGCGTGAGCAGCTCGCCCGGGAACTGCACGACACTGTGGCCCACCACGTTTCGGCCATGGTGATCAGCGCCCAGGCGGGCCGGGTGCTCGCGGGCACCGACCCGTCCGCCGCCGTCGAGGCGCTGGAGGGGGTCGAGGAGGAAGGGGCGCGCACGCTGGAGGAGATGCGCGCCATGGTCGCCGCGCTGCGCGACCGCGGGGCCGGCGCCGAGCTGGCGCCGCCTGCCGGCGTCGCGGATCTGGAGCGCCTGGTGCGCACCCCGGGTGGTCGCCTCAGGGTCGACCTGGGCCTCGACGGCGAACTGGACACGCTGCCCCCGGCCGTGGACGCGGCCGTCTACCGCATTGTGCAGGAGTCGGTGACCAACGCCATGCGCCATGCGGTCAACGCGACCGAGGTCGTCGTCCGGGTCACCGCGGAACGGCACACGGTACGGGTGAGCGTGCGCGACAACGGCCACCGCACCGGCCGAGGCCGTGCCGGATACGGACTCACCGGACTGCGCGAGCGCGCGACGCTGCTCGGCGGCACACTACAAGCCGGCCCCGGCGCCGACCAGGGCTGGCATGTCGAAGCCGAGCTGCCGAGAGGGAGGACCGAGAGCGGTGCCCATCCGCGTCCTCGTCGCTGACGACCAGACCATCATCCGCACCGGGCTGCGGATCATGCTGAACGCCCAGCCCGGCATCGAGGTGGTCGGCGAGGCCGCCGACGGACAGGAAGCGGTACGTCTGGCCCGCGAACTGCGCCCCGACGTCTGTCTGTTCGACATCCGCATGCCCGTGATCGACGGGCTCGAGGCCACCCGGTTGGTCGCAGGCCCGGGCGTCGCCGACCCGCTGGCCGTGGTCGTCATCACCACGTTCGACCTCGACGAGTACGTCTACGGCGCGCTGCGTGCCGGCGCCCGCGGATTCCTCCTCAAGGACACGGGACCGGACCTTCTGGCGCAGGCCGTACGGTCGGCGTCCGGCGGTGAGGCGCTCATCGCGCCCAGCGTCACCGTCCGTCTGCTCCAGGCATTCGCGGACCTGCCCGCCGGCCGGCCCGTGGCCCAGCCGGTCTCCCCCGTCACCGCCCGCGAGGAGCAGGTGCTCCTCGCCGTCGCTCGCGGGCTGACCAACACCGAGATCGCCGATGCCCTGCACATCAGCCTCAGCACGGTGAAGACGCATCTGGCCAGCCTGATGGCCAAACTCGGCGCCCGCAACCGGGTCGAGATCGCGATGTGGGCTTACGAAACGCGCCGTATCCTCCCCGGAACCTGAGCCGGGTGCCGGGCCATGTCCCATGAGTCCCGCCCGGACATCAGTGCACCGGCCGGACATCTGTGCACCGGCCGGACATCAGTGCACCGGCCGGCTCACGTCGGCTCCACGCGCCTCACCCGCCCGAGAG
Organism: Streptomyces phaeofaciens; assembly: GCF_014648915.1. Classification (GTDB taxonomy): domain Bacteria; phylum Actinomycetota; class Actinomycetes; order Streptomycetales; family Streptomycetaceae; genus Streptomyces; species Streptomyces phaeofaciens. The sequence continues at coordinate 2,728 of NZ_BMSA01000036.1, forward strand.
CGTGACGTGCCAGGAGGCCGGAACCGGGACGGTGAGACACCCGATACGACAAGACTCCCGACAGCTACCTCGCCGGTCTCCACCTGCACGCCTCGATGATCTGGATCAAAGACCTCACCAGGACCACCCGATGATCACAACTCGATACGCGCCCCAGTAGGCCGGCAGGATCTCACTGTCTGTCCTGGTCTTTCGCCGGGCGGCGGGAGTGTGGTGGGCGTCGAAACGATCGAGGGGCGGTCTCCGGGGGCCGCCCCTCGATCGTGCGACAACTCCGCCGGTAGTGACAGCGGCGGGGCAGCCTCCGAGGGTGACCACCGCCGAATTCGCCACCGGTGTCCCATGCGGGACGCCATCCGGCCACATCCCGCCGTCCTCCCTCGAAGCGCGGGTGGACGGCGGGTTCGGTCAACCAGCCGGCTCAGCCTCCGCAGCCACTGACCGAGAAGGAGGACACCGCGTTGTCGTAGAGGAACAGAAGTTCCTGCTTCCCGCCCGCCGGGATGCTGAAGTGGTAGCCGTTGTAGTCGGCATCGGTCCAGATGCAGACTTGACCGTCGCTGAGGTTCCACACCGAACTGGCCCGATCGTTCCACGCCCAACCGATGTTGGGGGTGTCCACCGGATAGAGCTGCACCATGTCGCCGGTGTTGTTGTGGCCGTCAAAGAGGCAGACCATACCTCCCATACAGGCGTCCTTGGGGCCGGCCGACGCGGTTCCCGGAGCCGTCAGTACGGCGGTGGAGGCGATGGCCGCCGCTAACACCGCGGTTTTGACTGTCAGTTTCATGAGTGTCCTTCCCGTTGTTGCCCTGGAAGCGCGGTCATGGTCGCCGCGTCCAGCTGTCGCTTCTCGAGGGCATCCGGTCGTAGGACCGTCCCCGCGCGCATGTGGTTCACCGAGATGACGTTGGTCACAGGGATTCGGGTGGGGCAGGGCGAGTGCCGGCATCAGGAATCTCCTGGTCAAGGGCAGGGCTCAGCAGGGGCGGGGCTCCGTGCGGTGCCCCGCCCCCAAGTCGGCGGGCTGTTGAGCCGGCGCCGGGTCGGTCAGGTGGTCGCGTGCAGCGGTGCGGCGGCGGGTGGTGCTGTCAGTCGACCGGTGCGGTGCAGGCCGTGAAGGGCGGCCGCGCAGGCCAGCCCGAGCGCGGCGAGCGTGATCCAGGGCAGCGCCGGCACACCGGCCGCGCGGGCCGCGTCGAGCGCGGCACCTGTGCCGAGGTTTCCGACGGTGATGCCGATGCCGCAGATCGTGTTGTAGAGGCCGTAGTGCGTGGCGACGAGGCGGTCCCCGCTGAGGCGGACGATGGTGTCCATCTCGAACGGGTAGGCGATCATCGTGCCCAAGGCGAGCAGTAGCGCGGCGAGTGTCGGCGGTACCGCTGCGAGCAGCCACAGCCCGATCCCGGAGGCCGGTACGGGGATCGCCGTGGCCAGCAGCAGGGGAACGAAGGCCAGGCCCATCGCCAGCAGCCCGCGCACGAGCGCCTGCCCGGCCTCATAGCGTGCCTTGCACCAGGCCGTCACCCGCGTCTGACCGAGGATGGTGCTCAGTCCGGAGACGGCGAACAGCACCGCCACCGCCGCCGTCCCGAACACGTCGTCTCCGCCGAGCCGGCGAACCTCCAGTGGCAGGGCCAGGTAGACCTGGAACGTCAGGACGTACGAGCCGATCATGGCGACGGAGAAGAGGAGGAAAGGCCGGTTGGCGAGGATGCCGCGCCACTGGGCGAGCACGCCGGGGCCTTCGCCGCTCCGCTGCCGCGTCGCGTCTTCGGCCCGCCGGGCGGGCAGCGCGCGGATCTGTACGACGCTGAGCAGCGCGAAGATCCCGGCAGCCACCAGGCAGGTGACGCGGAAGTCCACCCCGGTCAGCACCATGCCCACGAGCGGTCCCATCAGGATGCCGGCCTGGTAGAAGACGTTGAACAGGGCGAACGCCTCGACTCGGCGTTCCCCGGCGTCGGCTGCCAGGTACGCCCGTACGGCGGGGTTGAACAGCGCGCCGGCCAGCCCGGTGGCCGCCGAGGCGGCCAGCAGTGCGGGGAGTGAGTCCACCAGTCCGAGCGTCGCGAAGCCGAGGGTCCGCAGCACGCACCCGGCGACGATCATCGGCTTGTAGCCGAGCCGGTCGGCCATGGTCCCGCCCAGGAGGAACATGCCCTGCTGGCTGAAGTTCCGTACGCCGAGGACGAGTCCGACGATCCAGCCGGCCAGGCCGAGTGTGCCGGAGAGGTGGGCGGCCAGGTAGGGCATCAGCATGTAGAACCCGAGGTTGATGGTGAACTGGTTCACCATCAACAGCTGGACACTGCGTTCGTGGGACCGGGCCTGTGTGAACAGCCCCTTCACCGGTTCTCCTCCGTCGCTTCGGGCTCGACGCCCGGGACGTCCTCGGCGACGCCGAGCCGAGTTCCTTGCAGGGTGAGGGGATCGACCACGGTGGTGCACCGGGTCCAGGCGGTGACCTCCTTCTCGTCCAGGCGGCCGATCAGGTCGGGCTCGGGAGCCGGTGGCCCGTCCAGCAGGCCGTGGGCGGCGCAGTAGTCGTCGTCGTAGACCGTCCCCAGGTACCGCTGCGGGCCGTCGGGGAAGACGGCGACGATGCGTGCGTCCGCCGGCGTCGTCCGGGCCAGCCAGCCGGCCACGAGCGCGACGGCGCCCACGCTCCATCCGCCGGTGGCGTAGTGGGAGGCGGCCAGCTGCCGGCACGCCCACACGGCCTCGTGCGGGGCGACCCAATGCACCTCGGAGAAGTTGCCGTAGGCGACGTTGCGGGGGTAGATGCTGGAGCCGAGTCCGCGCATCAGGCGAGGCCGGGCGGGCTGACCGAAGATCGTGGAGCCGGTGGTGTCCACGCCGACGACGGTCAACTCGGGGTAGAGCTGCCGCAGGACCCGGGAGACACCGGCCGAGTGGCCTCCGGTGCCGACACTGCACACCAGCACGTCGATGTGGCCCATCTCGGAGGCGAGCTCAAGGGCCAGCGGCGTGTAGGCGGCGACGTTGTCCGGGTTGCTGTACTGGTCCGGGCACCAGGAATCAGGGTGCTGCTCCAGCAGCAGCTGCACGCGCTCACGGCGCGCTTGCTGCCAGCCACCCGTGGGGTGGGGCTCCGAGACGACGTTGACCTGGGCGCCGTACGCGGTCAGCAGCCGAGTCATGGACACCTCCAGCCCCGGGTCGGTGACCAGGGTGACCGGGTGGCCGTACACCATCCCGGCCAGCGCCAGTCCCAGACCCAGGGTGCCGCTGGTGGATTCGATGATCCGTCCGCCGGGCCGCAGGTCGCCACGGGCGCGGGCCCGCTCCACCATGTGCAGTCCCGGACGGTCCTTGATGCCGCCGGGGTTGAACCCCTCAAGCTTCGCCCAGAAGCCGCGCCCGGCCGGGGCCAGCGGCTCCGACACCCGCAGCAGCGGGGTGTTGCCCACCAGCCCGGACAGGGCCGACCGGCCGGGGGCAGCCGCGGTCTTGGTCAATGACTGCATGTCTGTTTCTTCACTCTCGCTCGATGAATGCACGGGTGCGGGTCATCTCGACCCCAGGGCGGCAGGGCGGATCACAGATCCACGTCCAGGCCCGGGGAGGCGGCGACCGACGAGGCTGGTCGACCGCGAGCGAGTGGTCTAGATCCGCCACCGGGACGTACGAACGAGCGCCGCGCGGCCGGTGCGCGCGCTGCGACGTCTGCGGATTTCATGCCGTACGACAGGTCCGACCACCGCCAGGGACACGGCGGCGAGGACGACGAGGGCCATCGCGGCGAGGGGAATGTCCTCATGCGACGGGGTCGCCGGTCGGAGGAGCACGTCCGATACGCAGTTCTCGACACCGTGAGGGGCATGGTGCCCATGAGCATCGCCGCTCACCGCCACGGCCGAAGAGGCGGCGGGAGGCGGCACCGCCCCGTGCACTGTGTCGGGCACACCGTGCAGGACGGCGCACAGCACGAGCGCCATGACGATCGTGCCGCGAAGCGTCGAGAGGAGTCGGAGCCATGGAAGTGAGCCGCGTGGCGTCCATGGAGCGCGAGCGGGCGTACGGGAAAAGGTCGGCACAGGTCCTCCGCGCTGCTACCGCTCTCCGACAACGGCGGAGGAAGGCCGCAGACATGGGTGGGATGGGACGGCATCGACGAACGTGACCGGCCCATCATGGGCACGGAAACCGAAGCTCGTCGCGCGTGATCAGCCGAACCGGTGACGACCGGCAGGCCGGTTGGAGGACTCTGTGCCTCTAGACCTGCCGCACCGCGGAAGCTGCTCTCAGAGCCGTGGGTGATGCCCCGTCAACGGACGCGCCGGCCACAGGTACGCGTACGGCCGATGCGTCCCCGGCACGACTCGATTCACGAACCGACGCTGCAAAGCAGGGCATTGCCGAGGCAGCACTCTGCTGAGGTTGTCCGGACGCGCACTGCTCCCCAGAATGTGACGGTTCGTGACCGCCACCGCCTTGGCGATCGTCCGCTGCCGCGACGAACGGCGGCGCGGAGTCCACGCCCGCATGGTGCGTGTTCTCGACCGGCGTCGCCGTGAGAACCATTGCACTGGTGGACAGGTGCCCCTCGGCACTCTCCACACATGCGCCGTGCGCCACCAGGACACCGAACAGGAGCACAGCCAAGGCCACCACGCGTAGCAACGGACCCGCACCGGAGCGGGACCCGCCTATGCACCGGGGCGACCAAGCCGTAACCATGCCGTGATCCTAGCGGCCTGTCGGCGGTGACCGGACCACCGATCCCGGAAGAGCGGGTCAACTCGCCAAGCTTATGGCTGGTTTGCTGCGGCGACTGTGCGGAGGGTCCCACCGGGCCCGGCGAGCGCCGTGCCTCGGCGTCCGTGTCGGCCTCGGTCTCGGCCTCGGCGGGTTCGGCCCGCGCCGGCTCCACAGTGTCCTCGACCACTGCGGCGGTGCGGGCCTCGACGTCGAAGGGGTGGAGCAGCCCCGAGAACTTCGCCCCCGCCGGCATGGAACCGCGGCTCGTGCTGCGGGACGCGATGGCTGCCGGCGCGGCGTTCACGGATCCGCTCGGTCAGGCTCCGGAGCCCTGGGCGGAAGCAACGGCTTCCGCCGCCTCCTGGAAGTCGGCGATGGCCCCGCCGTACTCCCTCGCCCAGTCGGTCAGGACCTCGATGGGCCCGACGAGGGTCCGGCCGAGGTCGGTGAGGCTGTACTCGACCCGCCGCGGCTCTTCGGCATGGCGCTCCACCAGGCCGTACCGCTGAAGGCGACGCAGTGCCTGAGTGAGGACCTTGCGCGAGACGCCGCCGATCAGGTCGACGAGTTCACCGTGCCTGCGAGGCCGCCGGCTGAGCCCGAAGAGCACGAGCACAGCCCATTTGTCGGAGATGATCTCGACCGCCAGCCGCGTGGGGCAGTCGGCGAGAAGGGCCGATCCGGACTCGTTCTGCATGAAGGTCGAAGGTACCAGGAGGTAACCGTCGGCTCCGTAACGTCTTTCGCAAGCAACGAAACCCATACCGGATTGCGGAGGATTCACCATGCCACGAGTTGTCGTGTTCGACGAGTTCGGCGGGCCGGATGTCCTGCACGTCGTCGAGGAGCCGGCCGTCGAGCCCGCCGTCGGCGAGGTTCGGGTCAGGATCGAGGCGTTCGCCGTCAACCCGCTCGACCAGATGATGCGTTCCGGCGCCTCCCCCGCGCCCGTCCCCCTGCCGCACGCGCGCCTCGGCGTCGAGGGGACCGGCGTCATCGACGCGCTGGGCCCCGGGACCAACGGCCTGAAGATCGGCGATCCGGTCATCCTCACAGCCGTTCCGGACGCGAGCACGAGGGGCAGCTACGCCGAGTACGTCACGCTCTCCGCGAGCCGGGTCGTCGCCCGGCCGGCCGGCCTCGGCATCACGGAGGCGGCCGCGGTCTGGGTCGCCTACTCCACCGCCTACGGCGCACTCGTGGAGAAGGCGAGGATGCGGCCCGGCGACCACGTCCTCGTCACTGCCGCGTCCGGCGGCGTCGGCCGGGCGGCGCTCCAGATCGCCCGGCAGATCGGCGCCGTGCCCATCGCCCTGACACGGCACACCGCGAGGACGGACGAGTTGCTCGCCGCCGGCGCCGCCGCGGTCATCGCCACCGACCAGGGGGACGTTGTCGAAGCCGCCCGACACCACACCGGTGGGACCGGCGCCGACATCGTCCTCGACATGGTCATGGGTCCTGGCCAGCAGGATCTGCTGAAGGCGGCCCGCCCCGGCGGCACTCTGGTCACCGCGGGCTTCCTCGACCCCCGGCCCACCCCCTTCCCGGGAGGCACACCGCTCACGATCTTCAGCTACCGGAGCTTCGAGCACACCCTCGACGCCGATGCGGTCAAGCGCATGGCGGCCTTCCTGAACGCCGGCCTCCGCCTCGGAGCACTACGGCCCGCCATCGACAAGGTGTTCGCCCTCGACGACGTCGTCGAGGCGCACCGCCACCTCGAAAAGGGGCTCCACGCCGGGAAGAAGATCGTCGTCGCGGTCTGACAATCGATGGCCCGCCTGGACGGTCGTGGCTGCGGCCCGGGCGGGCCTGGACCCATTTGGGCCTGGTCAAGTTGCTTGCGGCCGGGCACTTCGTGAAGCCCCTGACCTACGCCGGCCACCGGCGACCGGTCGCCCGGACGGGCGGACGCATGGCGACGTCCTTCTCGACCCGGCCCGCAGACTCGACGCGCGCGCCCAGGACGGCGCCGGCCGGTCGACGCTGCTCACACGCCGTGCGGCGCCTCGGCGGCGGCCCGGAGGAGGCGCGTCTCGGTGACTGTTCGGCGGGCGTTGACGGCCACGTGCATGGCGAGCGTGCGAACTGCTTCCAGGGCACGGTTCGTCGGCACGAAGCACTGCTGTTTCAGTCTGGCCATGCGCTGATGTGCGGTGATGAAGGGCCGGAGCCGGGCTTCCCGGGCGGCCAGTGCGCCGTCGAGGTCGTCGGGGTGTTCGGCGAGGGCACGGCCGAGTTCCACTCCGCCTCTCAGGGCGGCTGTGGTGCCCATGCCGGAGAACAGGGTCAGGCACCACGCCGCGTCGCCGGCGAGCACGACCCGGCCCGTGCTCCACCGCTCCATCTTCACCTGATGCACCGAGTCGAACAGGTGATCAGGGGTGGTGGGCAGCGCGTCCAGGACGTGCCGGACGGCGGGATGGTCCATGTCGTCGAACACCGCGCGCAGGCGCTCGGTACCGTCTCCGGTGAACTGCTCGTCGAGGGCTTTGGTGCAGTAGGTCAGCAGGGCGGTGGGCGCTCGGTCCGCGAGGCCGAACACCCACACCGCGCGCCCGGCGCGAGCACTGATGAGGCTGTCCTGCGCGCCGAACGACGGGGCCTGTTCGGGCAGCGCGAACGCGCAGACCATCGCGTTCCAGGTGGTCATGAACCGTGCGTGGGGGCCGAAGGTGAGGCCGCGCACGCTGGAGCGCAGCCCGTCCGCGCCGACGACCAGGTCGAAGGATTCGCGGTACCGGTTGCCGGTGGAGGCGTCGTCAAGCAGTACGTCCACCGCGGTGTCGTCCTCGACGATCTCCGCGGGCGCGGTGGCGAAGCGCACCTCGACGCCGTCATCACTGATCTGGTGCCAGAGCGCAACCTCGACGTCGCCGCGGACCATCGCTGTCGGCCGGCCCGGCAGGTCGAGCCAGCCCAGGGCGGGCCTGCGGTGACCTCGGTGGTTCAGTGACCAGGTGGTTCCGCGCTCGGGGTTGCGGGTGTCCAGGTTGTCCAGACCGAGGTCGGCGGCCGCTTTCATGCCCTCGGGCATCAGGTTGACGAAGTAACCGCCGGTGCGGCGCTGGGGCGACCGTTCGATGATCACCGGTGTCCATCCGGCCCGGCGCAACCCTAGGGCCGCGGACATTCCCGCGATGCCAAGGCCCACGGCCAACGCGCGTTTTCTCATGTTCACTCCTTGCACCGGTGCTGCCTGCCGGCAGGCAGCGGGAGAGTTGTCCGGGGTGAGCGACTGTCGGCGTCCGCCCCGGGCGGGGATCGGGCGGCCGGGCGGTTGCGTCATGGGACGAAGACGAGGCGCTCGCCGGACCGGTCGGTCCACGCTTGCGTGATCTGGGCGAGGGGCACGGCCCGTGCCTGGACGTCGAGGGCACCTTCCGTGACCGCTGCGGCGAGCTCCGGCAGTTCGGCGATGAAGTCACGGGGCGAGACCGAGCCGATGCCGCTGCCCAGAATGTGCAGCCGGGCCGCGCGCAGCGCTGCGGAAGGGATCGGCGCGGTCTCGCCTGCGATGGATCCGATCTGGATCCAGGCCAGTGGGATCGAGCGGTCGGTGCGGGCGGTGAGGATCGGGAGCATGGCCTCAGCCGCTGGTGCCCCCCACACGAAATCCAGGACGACGTCGACGTCGGCGGCGGCATGGACCTCGTCGAAGGAGATGACCTGGTCCGCGCCGAGGCCGGGCAGGCTCTTGCGGCGGGTGATGTCGCGGCCGGCCGCGATGATCCGTGCGGCACCGAACCGCTTGGCGATCTGGATCGCCATCCTTCCGGCACTGCCGGTGGCACCCAGGATGAGGACGCGCTGGCCTTCCTGGAAGGCGATGCGGCGGCGCAGCGCGACCCAGGAGGACATGCCCGGGTTCATCGCGGCCGCGATCCGGACCGGGTCGATGCCCTCCGGCAGGAGCACGCTGCGGCGCACGTCGATCACGGTGCGCTCGGCGAATGTGCCGAACGCCGTGTCGTCCAGGGCGGCATAGCGAAGGCGGCCCGTCGCATCGCGTACGACGGCGTCCACGCCGGGCACGAGCGGGAGGGTGCCGGTGCTGGAGTAGTGCGAGCCGTTCGCCTTCGCCCGGGTCAGGTGGTGCAGGCCTGCGGCAAGGACCTCCACGACGATGTCGTGCTCGCCGGTGGCGGCCGGATCGGGGTACTCGCCGTAGATCGGCGGGGTGTCGTACGACGTGAGGACAGCGGCGCGCATGAGGAGGTCTCCCGATTTTTGGTTTGTATTGCCAATCGATTCCAGGGTTGTTGGTGATACAAACAATGTCAAGTAGGGTGGTGCCCATGACCTCCGAGGAGTCCGCAGACGCCCTGGTGGACGGACTCGTCCGCAGCGCGTTCCAGATCATGGGCGTGCTCACCCGCATCGGCGCCGAGCACGACCTCTCGCTCACTCAGCTACGGGTCCTCGGGATCCTCCGCGACCAGCGCCCCCGCATGAGCGACCTGGCAGCGCTGCTGGGGCTGGACAAGTCGACCCTGTCCGGCCTCATCGACCGTGCCGAACGGCGAGGACTCCTGGCCCGCAGCGCCAATCCGGACGACAAGCGCGTCGTCGACGTCGTCATCACGGACGCCGGCCGCGAACTCGCCGGGAGGCTGTACCAGGACGTCCAGAACGCCCTGGCACCGGCGACCGGCCGACTCGACGCACCACAGCGCCGGCAACTCGCGGAGTTGCTCGAACCCGTCCTCACCCCGCCCTTGACACTCACACCGCGCCCCGCCGTCCAGGGCTGAGCCACCCCGCACGCTCGAAGACGCATCCGCCCGGCACCGCGGCGTACCCTCGCCTCCTCGGGCGTGGGGCAAGGCGAGCAACGGTCGACGGGCCCGCCGACGAGGCGCCGCCTGATGCTGTTGTCATGCCGAGTCGGGCGTCCCCGCGCCGACGAGCGGCCTCCAACGCCACTCGCGTGTGCGGGAACAGGGCCGTGCTGCGTCGGCGCAGTCGCCGCCCGCGGCCTGAACCTCCCGGGCCGCTTGCGAACCGCCTCCAGACCCTCCAGCACCACGATGTCGGCAGCGTCGTACAGCATGCCTGCCCACTCGCGAAGCCCCCTCAGGAGTCCGGCAGATCTCCACAGCCTACGAGGAGTCCAAGAAAACACCAGGTCAGAGCCTCTTGGGCTTCGTGGATGTCGTCGCGTCGTTCCCGGCGGATCCGCAGACGACAAAGGCCGTTCAGCCCGGCGATCCTCTCGACCGCCCGCCGAAAACGCCGAGACCGCCAACGCGCGGTGGGCGAGTACCAGCCGCTCGCGTCGGCGCAGGATGCGCGCGAGCGGCACAGAACCGCCGTCCTCCCCCGCCTGCACCTGTCCGGCATGCCGCGAACCACTCCGGAATCCTGCTCGCGGGCCGGGCCTTGTCGACCGGGCCCGCGCCGTCTCAGAGTCCGCCGGTGTACAGCAGCTGGTTCGGCGTGCCGGCGCTGACGGAGGTGAGGACGTCCTTGGTGGACTCCTCGTTCAGGAACCTGGCGATGTCCGCCGGGGTCTCGTCCGGGTGAGCCTGCTGGTAGAGGGCGGCGACACCGGTGACGTGCGGAGCGGCCATGGACGTGCCGGTCAGGGCGACGCTGCCGCCGCCCAGGCGCGCGGAGACGATCTCCTGGCCGGGGGCGTAGAGGGAGACGCACCGGCCCCAGTTGGAGAAGCCGGTCTGCTGGTCGTCACGGTTGCTCGCCGCCACGGCGACCACGCGGGTGGCCGAGGCGGGCGAGATGGCGCAGGCGTCCTCGGACGAGTTGCCCGCCGCGAAGACCGGCAGGACACCCGCGTCGGAGAGGGCGTCGGCGGCGTTGTTGAGGGCCTCGGACTTCGGGCCGCCGAGGGAGCCGTTGAGCACGGCGGGCCGCTGGGCGTTCCGCGCCACCCAGTCCATGCCCGCGATCATCCCGGCGTAGGTGCCGATGCCGTCGCAGCCGAGGACGCGCACGGCCACCAGGCTCGCCTCGCCGGCCACGCCGTACGTGGATCCGGCGACGGTGCCCGCGACGTGCGTGCCGTGGCCGTTGCAGTCCTGGCCGCGCCGGGTCGCGGCGTCCGGCATCGCGTCGTAGCCGAACCTGGCGCGCCCGCCGAACTCGGTGTGCGCGTAGTCGATGCCGGTGTCGAGGATGTACGCGGTCACCCCGGCACCGCTGCCGCCTACGGTGAAGTCCTCGTTCAGCGGCAGCAGCCGCTGGTCGATGCGGTCCAGGCCCCAGGAAGAGGACGGTGCCCTGGTCGCACCGGGCGTTGACGGCATGGGTGCGGACGCCACTTTCGTGTCCTCCTCGACCGCCTTCACCCCGGGACTCACCCGCACCGCCTCCAGCTGGAGCGCAGTGAGCGGTGCCGCGAAGCCGTTGAGGGCGGAGGAGTAGACGTGCCTCGGCGCCAGGCCGAGCCGGCGCGCCAGCTCGGCCGCGTCCACGCCCGTGTCGAGGGTGACGATGTACTCGCCGGGCACGGCGTCGGCCGAGGTCCGCAGCGGTGCCGGGGTCGGCTCCGGCGCGTCCGCGGAGGAAGCCGTGCCGGCGGTGACGACCGGGGTGAGGGCGATGAGGGCGGCGGCGGTGGCGACACGTGCGATCAGACGCATGGAAGGGAACTCCCGAAGACAAGGACGGTAGGGCGGAGCGGCCCCCGTACGACGCCGAGAACACGCTCCGGAGGCCGACCGTCCACTTCATCGGCACGCTCCCGGACCGCACTTGAATCCATCGGTCCGCTTGGCCCAGCAGACCGGCAGCGCCCTCCGGCGAGTCTCCGCACTCATCGGGGAATGGATCCTTCCCGTTTGACGCCCGGGCCCCGCCACCTGCCTGCCGGAACCGTCCACGGGCCGACCCGGCAGGTTCACCCCCACGGGGAACGGCGGGAACGGCACACACGGGTGTGAAGCCCTCGTCCGGCAGCTGTGAGCTTGCCCTGATCCTCCTCGTCGTCGCGGTCGTCCTCGGGATCACGAAGCTGCCCGAGCTGACGCGTTCGGCGGCCGGAGCCGCCGGATCTTCAAGAGCGAGGCGAAGGCTCTGAACCAACAGGACGCCCCCGGTGGTCTTGCCGGAGCGGGGCCGACAGCGCAGGACAGAACTGGACACGTCGACGCCCGACGGGTAGACAAGCGTGCGAAGCCTCTAATGGAGACGGTTCTCTTGGTCGAAAGCCCATCCACCAGGGGCTTCACCACATTTGTCAGCCCAACCGCCCTGCCCCTGTCCTTGCGGCGGGCTGGAAGGAGCTCATGTGCTTCCCCGCCCTCCTGGTTGACACCCGTTCGCTCCCGGTAAAGGTCCATAGATCCGTGAATGCTTCAGACCCGCACGTCAGCGCCTTCGCCGAGATCTTCGGCGATCCGCCGGCCGACTACGCCGTACCTGTCGACTGGGCGGCAGTCGAGTCCTGGTTGGGGACGAGCCTGCCCGCCGACTACAAGGCCATCGCCGCCGCGTACGGCCCGCTCGACATCGGCGCCTGGCTCTGGCTTCACACGCCATGCGTCAACCGCGGTTGGTTCGACTATGGGGCCTGGATCCAGCAGACTCGGCGTGACGCCCCCGGCGTCCTTCCCTTCGGCGCCACCCGCACCGCCGATACCCTCTACTGGGACACCACAGCATCGGACGACCCCGACCAGTGGCCGGTCGTCATGCACTGTCAGGACGACGAGAACGCGGGTCGCGACCCCTGGCGGCGCTTTACGACCCCGCTCGTGCCGACGCTGGCTGGGCTCGTGGCCGACGGCATGCGCCCGGTGGCCGCCCGGAGCGGCATGCACACCGACCTGGAGCGCACCCCGTGGACACCGCCGCCTCGGCGACCGGAGCCAACCCCTCAGCAGCGGACGGCGCTTGCCACGGGCAGCGGGCTGGAGACTTTGATCGCGCTCGTCCCGGCGCCGGAGACACCCGCGCTCGGTAAGCACAACTGGGACTGGCTGTACGAACGGCTGGGTACACGTCTGCCCGGCGAGTACGTACGACTGATGGAGCGGTACGGGGCCGGCTCCTGGTGCGGCTGGCTGCGCTTCAACATCCCTTTCGGCGAGGACCGGTACGCGCTCGCACCGTGGGCCGAGTGGTACGCGGAGACCTACCAGGGGCAGCGAGCCGAGTTCCCTGAATATCATCCCCTGGCTGTCCATCCCGAGTCCGGGGGATTCCTGCCCTTCGCCAACTCCATCGACGGCGACCAACTGTGCTGGCTGACCGAAGGTGCCACGCCGGACGACTGGCCGTTGATCGTTGTACCGCGCCATGCCGACCAAGGCCCACCGCTCAACACCGACCTCACCAAAACCCTGCTGGAGTGGCTGCGCGGCCGGTTCGCGACCGAGGGCCTGCCCCCGCTCGGACGCCGCGACGAGGACCCCCTCGACTACATCGCATTCGAGCCCCACGACGCAGCAGCAGCCGCTGATGACCACTGATTCAGCGCCGCACCGGTCGAGTTCGAGGTAGGCAGCCGACACCAAATGTCCACGGCACAGCTGCCCGCGCGACGCTGCGGGCCTCACAACCGGAGAGCCGTGAGGCCCGCAGCGGGTACGCCCGCTCCTGCGTGGGCGTCGGGAGTCGAGTCGCGCCCGGTCAGTCGGCCGGTGTCAACGCGACCTCGGCGCTGCCCGAGAGTGACGGCAGGCCGTCCGGGGGTGAGTCCTGGTAGGTGGCGTTGAAGACCGCCTTCAGGCCGTCCGCACCGGAGTGGCCGCCGTCCACGAACGTCTGGAACGATCCGGAGCAGCCGTTGCTCGACGACAGCGGGTGGCCGTGCGAGTCATGGCCGAGGATGAACGAGACGGTGACCTTCGAGCAGTCCACCGGCTGGTCGTCGGTGACGTAGACCTGCCAGGTGACCGTGTCGCCCCAGTGGAACACCGCGCCGCCGTGCGGAGCCGGGTCGGTGGTGAGCGAGACGACCGGCGCCTTGTTGCCGACCACGATGGGCACGGACGCGGAGGCCGAGCGTCCGGTGCTGTCGGTGACCTTCAGAGTGGCGTCGAAGACAGCGTTCCTGGTGAAGGTGTACGTCGGGTTCGCCTCCCTGGAGTCCACGGTGCCGTCGGCGTCGAAGTCCCAGGCGTAGCGCAGGGCGTCACCGTCGGCGTCCTTCGTGCCGGCGCTGGAGAACCGGACCGTCAGCGGGCCGGTGCCGTTGAGCACGTCCGCGGCGACCTGGGGCTCCGGGGTGCGGTTGCCCCGCGTGAAGTCGATGCGGGAGAGCTGGGCCTCGGGCAGCTCCGCGAAGTACCCGGTGCCGTACTCGAGGACGTACAGCGCGCCGTCCGGGCCGAACTCGGCGTCGATCGGACCGTCCGTCGTGATCGAGGGGATCGCGTCCTCGATCTTCCGCACCTCGTTCCTGCCGCCGAGGGTGATGGCCTTGACCTGGTCGCGGGTCCACTCGTAGAAGAGCGGCTTGCCGTCGAAGTACGCGGGCCAGCGGTTCTCGGCGGTGTTCCGCTTGTCGTAGCGGTAGGCCGGGCCTCCCATGGGTCCGATGCCGCCCGTGCCGAGTTCGGGGAACGTGTCGGAGGCGCCGTAGCCGTAGACGATCTCCGCGTCCGTGACCGGGGGCAGCACACTGCGGCCGGTGTTGTGACGCGAGTCGTTGACCGGCTTGGCGCAGTCGAACGCCCCGCTCGACGTCTGGGTGGCGAAGTCGTGGTCCTGGTACGGCAGGTCCCGGGTCACGCAGAACGGCCAGCCGTAGTTGGCGGGGCGGTCGATGACCATCCAGCGCCCCTGGCCGGCCGGGCCGCGGTCGGGGTTGGCGTTGTTGGCGTCGGGCGAGTAGTCGCCGAGGTAGACCTCGCCGGTCCTGTCGTCCACGGCGAAGCGGAACGGGTTGCGCAGGCCCATGGCGTAGATCTCTGGACGGGTCCTGGGAGTGCCCGGCGCGAAGAGGTTGCCCTTCGGGACGACGTATCCGCCGTCGCGCCCGACCTTGATGCGCAGGACCTTGCCGCGCAGGTCGTCGGTGTTGCCCGCGGTGCGCCGCGCGTCGTAGGCCGGATTGCGGCCGGGGCGGTCGTCGAGCGGGGCGTAGCCGTCCGAGGCGAACGGGTTGGTGTCGTCGCCGGTCGACAGGAAGAGGTTGCCCTTGCCGTCGAAGTCGATCTTGCCGCCGACGTGGCAGCAGATGCCGCGGTCGGCCGGTACGTCGAGGATCTTCTGCTCGGTGGCGTAGGCGAGCTTGTTGCCCACGAGTTTGAACCGCGACAGCCGGGTGACCCCCTTGTACGCGGCGAATTCCTCGGCCGTGCCGAACTGCGGTGCGTCCCCTTCGTTGACGCCCGCGGTGGCCGGGTCGTCCATGGGGGTGTCGAGGCGGGGCGAGTAGTAGAGGTAGACCCAGTGGTTCTTGGCGAAGCCGGGGTCGACGGCGATGCCCTGCACGCCCTCCTCGTCGTGCTGGTAGAGCCCGGCGGGGCTCTTCTTCAGGTCGGCGGCGAGGAAGTTGACACCGCTCTTCGGGTCGTGGATCCGGACCTCTCCGGTGCGCGCCGTGTGCAGCACCCGCCGGTCGGGCAGGACGGCGAGGGCCATGGGTTCGCCGGGGCGGTCGTTGAGGGTGACCTTCTGGAAGTCCGACGCGGCCGGCGGCACGGGGGCCGAGGGGGTGGCTTGGGCTGCGGGGAGGGGCAGGAGCCCGACGGCTCCGGCCAAGGCAGCCGCCCCCACGAGGGCGGCGATCCGTCTGTTGCGCACTCAGAACTCCTTCGCGGGTGAATGGCCAGGCGCACCGGGCGGGTGTGGGGCGCCGGAGCGCGCCTGGCCTGCATGCCGGGTGACGTCGTGTCAGTTGCAGGCGCGGAGGGCGGCGAGGTTGTCGTAGCCGACCCGGGCGAACTCCAGGGACTGGCCGGGCGCGCTCGTGCTCGGCGCGTTGTCCTGCTCGACCATCGGGTTGCGGTGGTTCTTCGCACCCACCCGGGTGAAGAACCTCCGGTAGTCGATGTCGCCCGTGCCGAACGGCACCATGTCGTAGCCGAGGCCGCTCTGGGGGTTGACGACGCCGTCCTTGGCGTGGAAGAGCGGGAAGCGGTCGGTGTTGCGGACCACGAGTGCCGCCGGGTCGAAGACTCGCTCGCGCGACGAGCCGTCATGGGCGGTGTACGTGTGGAACTTGTACTGGGCCACGTGCGCCCAGAAGACGTCCAGCTCCAGGTGGACGCTCTTGCGGTCCGTCACCTTCAGGAAGTACTCCAGCTTCCGGATGCCGGAGCTGCGGGTCGGCCGGCCCTGGGCGTCGAGCGGGCCGCCGTCGAGCAGGAAGTCGTAGGCGCTGTCGTGGTTGTGGGTGTAGAGCTTGACGCCCTCGCGGCGGGCGATGGCGCCCAAGGTGTTCCACTTCTCGGCGGCGACGTCCCAGTCCGCGCGGTAGGGGGTGCCGACGGGGTCGGCGCCCGTGCCCATGTGCTCCATGCCGAGGATGTTGGCTATCTCCAGCCAGCGCTTGAAGGTGTCCAGGTCGGACGGGGTGAGCGGCCAGGACGCCGGGATGAAGCCGTGGCTGCCCTGGGCCCGCAGGCCGTACGTGTCGAGCCAGGAGCGCAGCAGCTTCGCGCCCTTGACGGTGCCCAGGTCGGCGCCGCCGGGCGCGCTCGCGTGCTGGCCGTATCCGGCGAACTCCACCTGGCGGTAGCCGAAGCGCGACAGCTGCTCGAACACCTCGCGGAAGCCGGAGGGCAGGTCGGAGGCCAGCGGGTCACGGCCGACCGCGTCACGGACGGTGTAGAGGATGATGCCGCGCTTGTGCGGCGGAACCAGAGCGGAGCGGCCCCGGTCACCGCCGGCGGCTTCCGCTCTGTCCTGCGCCACGGCGGGTGCGGCGCCGAAGACGGGGGCGGCGATCGCCGCGGCGGTGGCGGCCGTGCAGGTGCTGAGGAAACGGCGGCGGCTCACGCCGAGGGCGCGGCGCAGGGCGTCGCCGGTGACGGTCTCGTCGTTGAAGGCGGTCACAGGGGTTCTCTCTTTCGTCGTCACGGTGCTGCGGGTGTCTGGCGGCGGCCGCCTCAGGAGAGGCCGGCGAGTCGCAGGAGCAGGGACTTCACTTCGGTGGCCGCCACGCGGCCGGATACTGCGCGGGGGGTGGAGACCAGGACGAGCGGACCTTCTTCGTCGCTCGTGGGGAGGCGGCCGTGGCTGCCGCGTACGGGTGAGGGGTCGAGGGGGACGACGGCGAGCCGGTAGCGCATGCCGAGCTTCTTCCGGGCCACCGCCTTGGCCGCCTTGAGCCGTGCGTAGGGATCTTCGGGATCCACGAACAGCTCGGCGGGGTCGTAGCCGGGTTTGCGGTGGATCTCGACGAGCTGGGCGAAGTCGGGGGCGCGGGCGTCGTCGAGCCAGTAGTAGTACGTGAACCAGGCGTCCGGTGCGGCGAGCGCGACCAGGTCGCCGGAACGCGGGTGATCGAGTCCGTTCGCCTTCTTGCCGTCGTCGTCGAGGATCTCGTCGATGCCCGGCAGGTCCTTCAGCGCCTCTCGGGTGGCCGGCAGGTCCTCGGTCCGGCGGACGTAGACGTGCGCCAGCTGATGGTCGGCGACGGCGAAGGCGCGGGACGTCATCGGGTCGAGGTACTCCATGCCGTCCTGGGTGTGGACCTCCAGGAGTCCGGCCCGCCGCAGGGCGCGGTTGATGTCGACGGGACGGCTGACGCGGGTGATGCCGTACTCGGACAGGGCCACGACCGTGCGGCCCTCGGCGCGGGCGTCCGCCAGCAACGGGCCGATGACGGCGTCGAGTTCGGCGGCTGCGCGGTGGGAGCGGGGATCGTCGGGGCCGTACCGCTGAAGGTCGTAGTCGAGATGCGGGAGGTAGCACAGGGTCAGGTCGGGCCGGCGGGTGCGCAGGACGTGGCGGGTCGCGTCGGCGATCCACCGGCTGGAGACGATGTCCGCGCCCGGTCCCCAGAAGTGGAAGAGCGGGAAGGTGCCCAATCGCGCGGTGAGTTCGTCGTGCAGGGCTGCCGGGCGGGTGTAGCAGTCGGGTTCCTTGCGGCCGTCGGCGTAGTAGATCGGGCGGGGGGTGACGGTGATGTCGGTGTCGGCGCCCATGGCGTACCACCAGCAGATGTTGGCGACCGTGTAACCGGGGTGGGCGCGGCGGGCGGTGTCCCAGAGCTTGTCCCCGGCGACCAGGCCGTTGTGCTGGCGCCACAGCAGTACGTCGCCGAGTTCGCGGAAGTACCAGCCGTTGCCGACGATGCCGTGTTCGTCGGGGAGGGTGCCGGTGAGGAAGGTCGACTGGGCGGTGCACGTGACGGCCGGGAGCACGGTGGTCAGGGTGGCCTGCGAGCCGGAGGCCGCCAGCGCCTTGAGGTGGGGCATGTGGTCCAGGAGACGGGGGGTGAGGCCGACCACGTCGAGGACCAGGAGTGGTAAGGGACGGGTGCTCATGGCAGCTCCTTCAGGCCGAGGCCGATGAGCAGGTCGCGGGCGAGGGTCAGTTCGGCGGCGATGCCCTCGACGAGCTGAGTCCTGGTGCGGGGGCGCAGTCCGGGCGGGAGGGCCTGCCAGGTGTAGGTCTCGACCTCGAGATGGCGGGTGCGCGGCCGCTCGCCTCCCACCAGATGGGCCAGGGCCTCCTGGAGCACGTGCAGCGTGGAGGTGAGGGGTGGGGCGGGCGGGGCGTGCAGGGGGACGTGGAAGTGGGCGCGCCAGGGTGCGTCGTCGGGCAGGGCGTCGCCGGCCAGCGCCTCGCCGAGGTCGTCGGTGCCGCGCAGTCCGTCGGGGGTGAGGGTGCGGGTCTGGTGCAGGAAGCGGGGTTCGGCGAAGGCGGCGAGGGCGTCGCGGACCTCCGGCCGACGGGGTTCCTCGGCGTGCAGGGCCGCGGACAGCTGCGCCTTGGGGATGCCGACGCCGGCCGCCTCGAGCGCGGCCAGTGCCGTTCCCGGGTCCTCGAAGGACGTGGCGAGATGGCAGGTGTCGACGCAGACGCCGATACGGTCGCCGGGCAGGGCGGTCAGCGGTCCGATCGCGTCCGCGGTGGTCTCCACCGTGCACCCTGGCTCGGGTTCGAGGGCGATACGGATCGATTTGCCGGTCAGTTCCTCCAGCGCGTCGAGCCGCCCCGACAGCGTCGTCAGTGCCGCACGGGCGGTGGCGGCGGCGTGCTCGTCGAAGTCGGTGCGCCAGGCGAGCGGGAGGGTGGAGACGGTCCCCTCGGTGACGTCGTCCGGGAGGAGCGCGGTCAGGAGCCGGGCCAGGTCGGTGGTGTGCGCGAGGCGTACGGGGTCGGTCCAGTCGGGCCGGTAGACGCGGTACTTGACCTCCTCGGCGCCGAACCCCTCGTAGGGGAAGCCGTTCAGCGTGACTGCTTCGAGGCCGCGCCGGTCCAGCTCGGCCCGTAGTTTCCGCAACGCCACCGGGTCGCTGATCAGCGCGCGTGCGGCGCCCTTGGCGAGCCACAGGCCGATGCCGAGGCGGTCGCGTCCCAGGCATTTGCGGACCGGCTCGCAGTGGTCGCGCAGTTGTGCGAGAACACCGTCGAGGGTTTCGGCGGGGTGGACGTTGGTGCAGTAGGCGACGTGGACGGTGGAGCCGTCGGGGTGCCGGAAGCGCATGCCCTACTCGCCTCCGCGGAGGACGGAGTTGCCTTCGTGCAGGCCGTCCGCTTGCGGGACGTCCAGCCGGAGACGGCCGCTGAGTCCGTAGAACGCGACCGGGTTGCGCCACAGGACCTGGTCGACGGCGTCCTCGCCGAAGCCGGCCGTGATCATGGCGTCGGCGACCTTGCGGGTCTTCAGCGGGTCGCTCTTTCCCCAGTCCGCGGCCGAGTTGACGAGGACCTTCTCCGTTCCGTACGCCCGCAGAATCGCGACCATGCGGTCCTCGTCCATCTTGGTGTCCGGGTAGACGGAGAAGCCGAGCCAGCAGCCGCTGTCCTTCGCGTCCTTGACGGTCGTCTCGTTGAGGTGGTCGAGCAGCACCCGTTCCCTGGGCAGGCTCGACTCGTTGACGACGTCCACGGTGCGGTGCAGACCGGCGAGCTTGTCGCGGTGGGGTGTGTGGACGAGGGCGGGCAGGCCGTGGTCGGCGGCGAGCTGGAGCTGGGCGGCCAGCGCCGCGTCCTCGGCCGGTGTCATGGAGTCGTAGCCGATCTCGCCGACGGCGACGACGCCGTCCTTGACGAGGTAGCGGGGCAGCGCGTCCAGGACCGGCGTGCAGCGGGGGTCGTTGGCCTCCTTGGGGTTGAGCGCGAGGGTGCAGTGGTGGGCGATGCCGTACTGGGCGGCGCGGAAGGGTTCCCAGCCGAGGAGGGCGTCGAAGTAGTCGAAGAAGCTGGCCGGACGGGTGCGGGGCTGCCCCAGCCAGAAGGAGGGTTCGACGACGGCGCGCACACCGGCGGCGCGCATCGCCTCGTAGTCGTCGGTGGTGCGGGACGTCATATGGATGTGCGGGTCGAAGATACGCATCAAAGCTCCTTGGGCACTTCGCCCGTCAGGGTCAGCACGCGGCCGAGATCGTCGGGAACATCGCGGCCGGCGGCCGTCCGCTCGGCCGCGTAGTCGCGGAGCATGCGGGCCAGTTCGCCGTCGCCGGCCGCCCGGTGCGTCCAGCGCGCGACCGCGTCGAGGGGGACGCCGGTGAACAGGCACTTCAGGACGGCGTGCCGCCAGGCGTGCGCGTCGAGGTGGGCGGCGGCGTACGGGCCGACGGCGGCAAGGACGAGGCCGGTGTCGTTGCTCCGCAGCGCGTCCTCCACGAGGTGTACGGCGTGCGGTCCTTCGACCAGGGCCGGCAGCGCCCGCAGGACGGCGCGGCGTTCGGCGGCACTGCCGTACCCGTAGAGCCGGGTCAGCGTCCCGAGTCCGGCCCGGGCCTCGATCAGCAGCAGCGCACGGACGGCGTCCGCGTTGCGGTGGCCGCAGTGCCGCCCGGCGGCGGCGAACCGCAGCTCCCAGGTGTGGGCGAGGTACGGGGAAGGGGCCGCCGGCGGTGTTCCCGCGGCGCGGGCGGCGTCGGCCAGGGCCTCGTCGAACCAGGCGCGCGCGGTGTCGTCGGGCAGCAGCGCGGCGACGTCGCCGCGGGTCCAGGCAGGGGGTTGGGTCATCTCGCCGTCACTCCCGTCGTGACGCCGGCCGCCGTGGTCCGCAGGAACTCGATGGAGGATCGGGCCAGTTCCGGCCCCGCGTGGGAGTGGCGGGGCAGCTCGACGACGATGAGGCCCTGGTAGTCGACGGCGGCCAGGGCGTCCAGCACCGGCGGGAAGTCGATCTCGCCGTCGCCGAAGGGCAGATGCTCGTGCACCCCGCGGCGCATGTCCTCGATCTGCACATGCCGCAGCCAGGGCGCGGCCGCACGGACGCACTCCGCGGGCGGGGCCGGCTCCGCACACTGGCAATGACCGATGTCGAGGGTCAGGCCGAGAGCGCGAGGGCTGTCGAGGGAGGTGCGCAGATGGTGGAAGTCGGCGAGAGTGGCGAGGAGATGGCCCGGTTCGGGTTCGATCGCCAGGGGCACCCCGGCGGCGGCCGCGGCGTCGAGCACGGGCGCGAGCGACTCCTGAAGGCGCTGCCACGCGGTGTCGTCGTCGGTGCCGGGGGGCGTGACGCCGCTGAAGCAGTGCACGGCGTGCGCCCCCAGGTCCGCCGCGACACGGACCGCCGTGATCAGCAGCCGGGTGCGGGCCGCACGCCCCCCGGGGTCCGGGTCGAGCAGCGACGGACCGTGCTTGCGGTGTGGGTCGAGCACATAGCGAGCGCCGGTTTCGACGGTCGTGGTGAGACCGAGCGCCGCGAGCCGACGGGCCACCTTGGCCGTACGGGCGGCGAGACCGGGGGCGAGCGGGTCGAGGTGCATGTGGTCGAGCGTGAGTCCGACGCCGTCGTAGTCCAGGTCCGCGAGCAGGCCCAGGGCGTCGTCGAGACGTAGGTCGGTGAGGCCGTTGGTGCCGTACCCGAAGCGGAGTCGCCGCCGGCCGCTCATGTGGGACTCACCTTCCGTGCGAGCGTGCGGGCCACGGGTGCGAGACCCAGCACGGCCAAGGCGGTGGCGCTCGCCCCGGACCGGGCGGCGAGCGCGGCCTGGAGCGGGATCATGGCGCGGATCCCGCCGCCGACGGCGCGCTGGGTGAGGTGCGGGGACGGATTGAGGGCGGCATGCAGGCAGGGAACGGCGGCCGTCCGGACGTACGCGGCTGCCGCCCATGCCGGGACGAGCCCTGTCGACGCGCTCGTCCGAGCCAGCAGCAGGCCGAGCACGGTCGTGGTGGTGAGGGCGGCGAGGGGCGTGAGTGTCGAACCGCCGTGTGCCTCGTGCCGCGAGACGACGGTGACCGCGTAGGTGTGGGCGGCCAGCGCGACGGCGGAGGTGGTGGTGCGCGGGGCGGCCGGCGCGACGGCGGAGGTGGTGGTGCGCGGGGCGGTCTTGGGCGATGTCGTGTCGGCGGCTCTTCGGCGGGACCGCCTCGCGTCGGGAACCGACAGGGTCGCCGTGGCCCCCAGCAGCAGGTCCAGGGCGCGGGCCGCGGCCATCGCCGCCGGGGCCGCGGCGGTGTGCTTCAGCCGGAGGTCGTACGCCCAGACCGTGGCGGTCAGAGCCGACGCCAGCCCGAGTGCGGGGCGGCCGGCACGGGCGGCGAACGTCAGGCCCGCCGCGGTCAGGAGTCCGGCCGCACCCAGCGCCGCCGTCGGGGAGATACGCCCGGAGGGGACCGGTCGTTGGGGACGGTCGACGGCGTCCTCGTCGCGGTCGGCCCAGTCGTTGAGCGCCATGCCCGCCTGGTAGAGACAGAGCGAGGCGCAGGCGGCGTACGTCGTGCCCCGGTTGGGCCGCAGCCCGGCGGCCGCGGCACCGGCGAGGGCGTCACCGGGCACGGTGAACAGCGCGGGGACACGGAGCAGTTCGGCCCAGTCCCGCAGCCGCGCCCACGGCATGGAGCGGGTCACTGCGCCTCCCTCAGGCGGTCGGCGAACGACAGCAGTTCCGCGAACTGCTCCGACAGGCCCGACGGGCCCGCGTCGGGGTCCTTGAAGTAGAAGCCCAGTTCCGGAAGCGGGCCGGACAGGCCCGCCTCGTGGGCGCGGGCGACCAGGCGGGCCAGGTCCAGGACGAGCGGCGCGGCCAGTGCCGAGTCGCATCCCTGCCAGATGGTCTGGAGAATCATGCGCGAGCCGAGGAAGCCCTCGAAGGCGACGTGGTCCCAGGCGGTCTTCCAGTCGCCGAGCGCCGGTACGTCGTCGATGTGCACCTCACCCTCCGGCGTGTGCCCGAGGGTTTCGGTCAGGACGCGTTCCTTGCCGGCGTTCTTCGCGGCGGCCGCACCCGGGTGGGCCAGCGCCGCGCCGTCACCTCCGCCCAGCAGATTGGTGCCGGACCAGGCCCGTACCTCCAGGGCGCGCTGGACGAACATCGGGGCGAGCGCGGCCCGCAGCAGCGTCTGACCCGTCTTGCCGTCACGGCCCGCGTGGGGAAGTCCGTCGGCCGCGCCCGTGAGGACCGGGGCTCGTAGCCCGGTGGACGGCGTGAAGTTGACGTAGGGGCAGTCGGCTCTCAGGGCGGCGGCCGCGTAGAGGGAGCTGGGCGGCAGCCGTACGGCGTCGGGCTCGGGCAGCGGCTCGGTGGAGGAGACGTTGACGACGACCACCCGTGCCAGTGCGTTGCGCACGCGGAACGAGGTGAGGTCGGCGGCGAAGTCCGCGATGAGTTCGTCGTCGCCGCGCGTGTCACCCGCGAGCGGTCCGCCGAGCCGTATCTCCTCGTCCGCGGCCTGGAGTTCGGCGCGCACGGCGGGGGCGAGCCCGTGCGGCAGGACGCCCGCTTCGGTGAGGTGCTCGGCCCGCTTGGCCAGTGGGGTGTGGGCGGTGTCGTGGCCGCCGAAGACGAGTGAGGGCAAGGACGGCAGACCGGTGCCGTCGAACGGTGGAGTCTCGGTGACCATGCCGGTCGGCGGGTACAGTCCGGCGGTGACCGCCGCGCATCCGGCGACGGCGGTCGTGGCCACCGATCCGCGGGCTCCGACGAACCAGACACCGGTGCGTCCGGTGCGTGCGGTCCGCCCGCCGGTCCGGGCCTGCGATGCGTTCCCGTCGTTGTTCACGGGCTGCCTCCCTGCCATGTGGATGTTCCGATGCGGGTGGAGGACGGTGGGCGGGGCTCAAGGCCTGCCAGCCACCGCCGGCACAAGGGCGGCTTTGGCCGCGGCCCGGGAGGGATGCTCCGTGGTGGGCGCGGTCACAGCGTGCGAGTGGGCGGCGAGAAGGCCGCCGGTGAGATGAACGAGTGATGTCTCGGGGCTCTTGGCGCTGCTCTGTGCAGGTCCTTCGTGGGCCGGTCGCAGGAGAGGTGAGCCGTGCCACCGGAATGCGCCGTCAGTCTCGAACTGTGCGGCGGCTGGGCACGAGGTGGACCGTAGCCCCGTTCGTCCTTGACCGAAACCCTTCGCGCAACGAACGCGTCAAACTTTTTCCCGCTTCAGGACAAAGCCGTGTCCGGGCAGCCCGGACCGGCCCGGCGGCTCTCCCGTCACCGGGCACTGACCTGGTCGGCTCTCGGCAGGTCGAAGGGATCGGCTACGGAGCGCCTACGTGTCGCCGCCCCCGAACGCGGCGTCGAAGGACGCCGAAGGCGGGTCGAAGTCGAACCGCTTCAGATGGGCGAGTGCTCGCGGCGCGCCTACGAGGCGGTCCATGCCGGCGTCCTCCCACTCCACGGAGACCGGCCCGTCGTATCCGATCGAACGCAGCATCCGGAAGACGTCCTCCCAGGGGACGTCACCGTGCCCGGCGGAGACGAAGTCCCAGCCACGCCGCGGGTCACCCCAGGGCAGATGGGAGCCCAGCCGCCCGTTGCGTCCGTCCAGACGCTTGCGGGCCTCCTTGCAGTCGACGTGGTAGATCCGGTCCCGGAAGTCGTAGAGGAAGCCGACCGGGTCGAGGTCCTGCCAGACGAAGTGGCTGGGGTCGAAGTTGAGCCCGAAGGCCGGCCGGCCGTCCACCGCCTCCAGGGCACGCCTGGTGGTCCAGTAGTCGTAGGCGATCTCGCTCGGATGGACCTCGTGGGCGAAGCGGACGCCCTCGGTGTCGAACACGTCCAGGATCGGGTTCCAGCGCTCCGCGAAGTCCTCGTAGCCGCGCTCGATCATCCGCTCCGGTACGGGTGGGAACATCGCCACCAGGTGCCAGATCGACGATCCGGTGAAGCCGACAACCGTGTCGACGCCGAAGGCGGCCGCGGCCCGCGCCGTGTCCTTGATCTCGGCCGCGGCACGCCGCCGTACGCCCTCCGGCTCCCCGTCGCCCCAGATGCGGGCGGGCAGGATGCCCTGGTGCCGTTCGTCGATGGGGTTGTCGCAGACGGCCTGGCCGACGAGATGGTTGGAGATCGCCCAGCACCGCAGGCCGTACTTCTCCAGCAGGGCGTGCCGGCCGGCCAGGTAGGACGGCTCGGCAAGGGCCTTGTCGACCTCGAAGTGGTCGCCCCAGCAGGCGAGTTCGAGGCCGTCGTAGCCGAAGTCCGCGGCCAGTCGGCAGACCTCCTCCAGCGGCAGATCGGCCCACTGACCGGTGAACAGGGTGAACGGGCGTGGCATGGTGCCTCCCAACGTGGTTCCCGGCGGATCTCTACCGGACTTCGGCCTCGACGGCCTGGACAGGGGTGTACACGGAGTTCTTCTGCGCGCTCTCCTCCACCGCGGCGAGCACCCGCTGTACCTGAAGGCCGTCGGCGAACGACGGCACCGGGTCGGTGCCGGACGCGATGGCCTCGACCAGGTCGCGGGCCTGGTGGGTGAAGGTGTGCTCGTAGCCGAGCGCGTGGCCGGGCGGCCACCAGCCCTCCAGGTACGGGTGCTCGGCCTCGGTGACGACGATCCTGCGGAACCCCGCCGTGGCCGCGGGCTCCCGGTGGTCGAGGAAGTACAGCTCGTTGAGCCGCTCGAGGTCGAAGGCGAGCGAACCGGACTCGCCGTTCATCTCCAGCCGCAGGGCGTTCTTGCGCCCCGACGCCATCCGGGTCGCCTCGAACGTGGCGAGCGCCCCCGAGGCGAGCCGGCCGGTGAAGACGGCCGCGTCGTCCACCGTCACCGGCCCGCGACCGGTGCCGCCGGGAGCGGTCGGACCGAAGGAGGCACCGTCGAGGCGGGGGCGTTCCTTGACGAAGGTCTCCAGCTGGGCGGAGACGCCGACCAGCACTTCACCCGCCAGGTACTGCGCGAGGTCGACGATGTGCGCGCCGAGGTCACCGAGCGCCCCCGACCCCGCGTGCTCCCGCTGCAGCCGCCACGTCAGCGGGAAGTCGGGGTCGACCAGCCAGTCCTGGAGGTAGCTGACCCGCACGTGGCGCAAGGTGCCGAGCCTTCCGTCGGCGACGAGCCGGCGCGCGTAGGTGAGGGCGGGCACACGCCGGTAGTTGAAGCCCACCATGGCCAACTGGCCGCGTGAGCGGGCCGCGTCGGCGGCGGCGAGCATGGCTTCGGCCTCGGCGACCGAATTGGCCAGCGGCTTCTCGCACAGCACGTGCTTGCCCGCCTCCAGCGCCGCGATCGCGATCTCCGCATGGCTGTCGCCCGGTGTGCAGATGTCGACGAGTTGCACATCGTCACGGGCCACGAGGGCACGCCAGTCGGTCTCCGCCGCGGCCCAGCCGTGCTTGTCGGCCGCCGCCCTCACGGCGTGCGCGTCACGGCCGGCGATCGCGGCCATGACCGGCCGCAGCGGCAGGTCGAACACGTGCCCTACGGTGCGCCACCCCTGCGAGTGCGCGGCACCCATGAACGCGTAGCCGACCATGCCCACGCCGAGTGCCGGCGGCGCGGTCCGGCTGTCCCTCTGTTCCATACGGATTCCTCCTCGTCGGAGTGTCAGTGACCCATCGCTGTGTTCGTGGGCACGCGGCCCGGTCCGGTCACTTGAAGCCGGTCGGCAGGTACTGGTCGACGTTGTCCTTGGTGACCACGGCCGAGTAGAGCGTCAGCGATGACGGGATCTCGAACTCGGCGAGGCCGCCGACGCCCTTGCCCTGACCGAGCGCCCGGGCGAGATCGATGGCGGAGGCGGCCATCGTCGGCGGGTACAGGACCGTCGCCTTGAGCACGCCGTTGTCGGCCTTGATGGCGTCCATCGCGGACTTGGCCCCCGCGCCGCCGACCATCAGGAAGTCGTCGCGACCGGCCTGGTCGATGGCTCGCAGCGCGCCCACACCCTGGTCGTCGTCGTGGTTCCACAGCGCGTCGAACTGCGACTGGGCCTGGAGCAGTTGCGCCATCTTGGCCTGGCCGGACTCGACCGTGAAGTCGGCCGCCTGGCGGGCCACCTTCTTGATGTTCGGGTAGTTCTTCAGGGCGTCGTCGAAGCCCTTGGTGCGCTGCTGGGTCAGTTCGAGGTTGTCGAGGCCGGCGAGTTCGACGACCTTGGCGTTCGGCTTGTCCTTGAGCCGTTCACCGATGAAGTGGCCGGCGTTGAGACCCATGCCGTAGTTGTCGCCGCCGATCCAGCAGCGGTACGCCTGGGGAGAGGCGAAGACGCGGTCCAGGTTGATGACGGGGATGCCCGCCTTCATCGCCTGCAGGCCGACCTGGGTGAGCGCCTTGCCGTCGGCCGGCAGGATCACCAGGACGTCGACCTTCTTGTTGATCAGTGTCTGGATCTGGCCGATCTGCTGGGCGATGTCGTTGGAGCCCTCGGTGATCTCCAGGGTGACGTCGGAGTACTTCTTGGCACGCGACTTGGCGTTGTCGTTGATGGCGTTGAGCCAGCCGTGGTCGGCCTGGGGGCCGGCGAAGCCGATGGTGACGGCCTTGCCCGGCTTGTCGTCCGCGACCGGGGCGTTGTCCGTGGCCTGTTCCTGGTTCGTGGGCTCGTTGCTGGTGCAGGCCGTCAGCAGCGCACCGGCGGAGGCGGCCGCGGTACCGAACAGCAGTGCTCTGCGGCTGGTGGAGGGGATTCTTGCCATGGCGGATCGACCCTTCGACTGGGCGGTGCACGTCGGGTGGGGAAGGTGAGGGTGCCGGACGGCGGTGTGCGCACCTTGTGGCCCGCCGTCCGGCGGTGTGAGGCACGGTGTGGCCCGCCGTCCGGCGGTGTGCGGGCACGGTGTCAGGCGGTGTGTGGCACAGCGTCAAGCGGTGTGTGGCACGGTGTCAGGCGTCGCCGGGCATCGAGCGGCGCTGGACCAGGACGGCGGCGACGATGATGGCGCCCTTCGCGATCTGCTGGACCGCGGTCTCGAGGTTGTTCAGGGCGAAGATGTTGGTGATCGTGGTGAAGACCAGAACACCGAGGACGGAGCCGAGGATCGTGCCGCGACCGCCACTGAGCAGGGTGCCGCCGATGATGGCCGCGGCGATGGCGTCGAGTTCGTAGAGGTTGCCGTTGGTGTTCTGCCCCGAGCCGGCGAGCACGATCAGCATGAAGGCGGCGATACCGCAGCACAGTCCGGACAGCAGGTACAGGTACAGGCGCTGGCGTCGGACGTCGATGCCCGCGAGGCGTGCCGCTTCCGCGTTGCCGCCGACCGCGACGGTGCGGCGGCCGAAGGTGGTGCGGTTGAGCAGCAGCCAGCCGATGACGGTGACCGCGGCGAATATCAGGACAAGGGGCGGGACGCCGAGGACATAGGCGTCCCTGGCACCGAGGTCGAGCACGGAGTCGACGGCCACGATCTGGGTGCTGCCGTCCGTGATCTGCAAGGCCAGACCCCGGGCGGAGGCGAGCATGGCCAGCGTCGCGATGAACGGCACCAGCCTGCCGTAGGCGATCAGCAGACCGTTCACGAGACCACAGCCCACGCCGACGATCACGGCGGTGAAGAGGATGCCCGCGAAACCGAACTCCTGCGTGGCCACGGTCGTCGCCCACACCGAGGCGAGCGCCACGATCGCGCCCACCGACAGGTCGATCCCGCCGCCGGTGATGACGAACGTCATTCCGACGGTGACGACGCCGATCACGGACGCCTGGGTGAGGACGAGCTGAAGGTTGCTCGTCGCCAGGAACTCGTCCGGTGCGGTGATCCCACCGACCGCGACGAGCACGACGAGGACTCCGAGCAGCGACAGACTGCGCACGTCCCACCGCAGACCGAGTCGCCGCGAGATTTCCTGGCCCCTCGCGGACTTGGCGGCGGACGTCGGCGTTTCCTTCTGCGCCGCGGTGGCCGGCTGCGTCATGGCGTCGGGCTCCCTTCCATCACAAGATCGAGTACACGGTGCTCGTCGAGTTCGCGGGCGTCCGCCGTGTGCACGACGCTGCCTTCCCGGAGCACCAGCACCCGGTCGGCGAGACCCAGAACCTCGGGCACCTCACTGGACACGAGAAGTACGGCCAGGCCCTCGTCGGCCAGCCGGCGGATCACGGCGTAGAGCTCCGCCCGAGCGCCGATGTCGACACCCCGGGTCGGCTCGTCCAGCAGAAGCACCTTGCAGCCCCGCAACAGCCAGCGTGCGAGCACCGCCTTCTGCTGGTTGCCGCCGGACAGGGTCCTGATCGCGGCATCGGGATTGTCCGGCCGCAGGGACAGTTCCCGGACCGCCTGGTGTGCCGCGGCTCGCTCGGTGCGCCGGTCGAGCCAGCCCGCGCGGGCGAACCGGGACAGGGTGGAGACCGAGACATTGCTGCTGACGGACTCCAGCATCAGCAGGCCCTGCGCCTTGCGTTCCTCGGGCGCGAGACCGATGCCGGCACGGACGGCGGCGCGGACACTTCCGGGGCGCAGGGGAGCGCCGTCGACGAGGACGCGGCCGCCGTCGGGCTTGCGAGCCCCGTAGATCGTCTCCAGGATCTCGCTGCGCCCGGACCCGACGAGCCCGGCCAGACCGACGATCTCACCGGGCCGCAGCTCCAGATCGACGGGCGCGAACTCCCCTCGCCGGGTGAGCCCTTCGACCTTCAGCACCGGCTCGCTGCCCGCGGCGAACCCGGCCTCGGGGCGCTCGGGGAAGACGTACTCCACGTTCCGGCCGGTCATCAGCGCCACGACTTCCTCGGTCGGCGTCGACTCGGCGGGCAGACCGCCGGCCACCGACCGGCCCTCCTTGAGGACCGTGACCCGCCGGCCGATGCGCCGGATCTCCTCGAGACGGTGGGAGATGTAGATCACGGCGACACCGTCGGCCGTCAGATCACCCACGATCCTGAAGAGGTTGTCCACCTCCTCGGGGTCGAGCGCCGCCGACGGCTCGTCCATCACGATCAACCGGACGTCGTGGGACAGAGCGCGGGCCATCGAGACGATCTGCTGCTGCGCCGCGGACAGATCGCCGACGAGCCGCGCGGGATCGATCTCCGAGTGCCCGAGGCGTCGCAGCAACTGCGCGGTCGCCGCACGGGCGACGGAGCCACGCACGACGAACCCGGCGGAGGTGGGTTCGTGCCCGAGGAAGACGTTCTCCGCGACGGACAGCCCTTCGATCAGATCGAGTTCCTGGTAGATGGTGGCGATGCCGAGGCGCATGGCGGCGATCGGCGACCTCAGGGTCACGGGCTCGCCTCGCCAGGTGATCTCGCCGCTGTCGGGCTGGTGGGCTCCGGCGAGCACTTTGATCAAAGTGGACTTGCCGGCCCCGTTCTGGCCGAGGAGGCAATGGACTTCACCGGCCTGGACCTCGAGATCCACACCGTCCAGGGCGCGAACGCCCGGGAACGACTTGGTGATGCCGGACATGGTGAGCAGGGGTGGTTGTGGTGCCATGAGGAATCCCCTCGGCGGGTGCGGGCCGTGAGCGGGCAGGACCGGGCACGGTGGTTCGGGTACCTGGGCGGCTCTGGAGAGCCCGGGTGTTCGAGTGCGCAGGGGCGTACGGGCGGAGCGGGGCAGGACTGGGCAGGCCCGAGGGCCCGTCGGCCATGAGGTGGTGGGAGCCGACCGCCGAGGTCCTACGGTGATACGGCGGGGCTGTGGTTGGCGCGCCGGCTCCGGGGTGTCACGACGGCGAGGTGAGGCTGCCGAGGCGCAAGGGGTCAGCGGTGACGCCGTCGGAGTCGCAGGACATGCGATTGTGGTGGCGTCGTCCGGTTCCAGTGGTGCAGGTCATGTTCCGTCGCCCACGGGTCGGGCAGGAGTCAGGCCGGTGAGAAGACGTGGTCGCTGATGAGCCGGGCCGCGCCGATGACTCCGGCTGCCGGCCCCAACTCACCCAGCACGATCGGCAGGTTGCCCGTGGCCAGCGGCAGGGACTGCCGGTACACCTGGGTCCGGACACTGGCCAGCAACGTGTGCCCGAGCCCGGTCACACCGCCGCCGATCACCACCAGCCCCGGATTGAAGAAACTGACAAGCCCTGCGATGACCTGCCCCAGACGCCTCCCGCCCTCCCGGATCAGCTCGAGAGCCACCGCGTCCCCTGCCGCCGCGGCAGCCGACACGTCCTCGGCCGTCAGACGTCCGGCCGTCTCCAGCCGGGCGGCGAACTGCGCCGACCGGCCCTCACGCGCGGCCTGTTCGGCGTCGACGGCCAACGCGGCCCCGCTGAAGTGGGCCTCCAGACAGCCCCGGTTGCCACACGCACACCCGCGGCCTTCCGGCTCCACCTGGATATGACCGATGTCGCCGGCGCTGCCCGTCGTCCCGCGGTAGACGTCACCACCGACGACGATGCCGCAGCCGATGCCGGTGCCGATCTTGACGCACAGGAAGTCGCCCACGGAGCGCGCGACGCCCGCGTGCTGCTCCCCCATCGCCATCAGGTTCACGTCGTTGTCCACCATGACCGGGCAGCCCAGTTCCTGGCTGAGCGCCTCCCGGACCGGGAAGCCGTCCCAGCCCGGCATGATCGGTGGCGCGACCGGTACACCTTCGGGGAAGCGGACCGGCCCCGGAACGCCGATGCCGGCGCCGTCGAAGCCCTCCGCGACACCGGAGGCCTTCAGCTTGGCAGCCATCGCCAGCACCTGCTCGAATACCGCGACCGGCCCCTCCCGGACGTCCATCGGATGATTCAGATGCCCCAGGACCTCCAACTCCGCGTTCGTCACGGCGACATCGATCGACGTGGCACCGATATCGACGCCGAGGAAACGCAACGTCGGTGCCAGCCGGATGTTGTGCGACCGCCGGCCGCCCCGGGAGGGGGCCAGCCCGTCCGCGACGACCAGCCCCGTCTCCAGCAGCCGGTCCACCTCGACCGCCAGCTTCGAACGGGACAGGTCCACCAGATCACCCAGCCGGGCCCGGGAGTGGGACCCGTTGTCACGCAGCAGACGAAGCAGGCGCGCCTGATGCGCGTTCTCAGGTCGAGCAGTCATCCGTCGCACGATCCCTCCCCTCTCCACCGACTGCGTCGTCGAGCTCTCGGAAGGGAACGTAACAACGATTTTCCGGCCTGGGAAGCACTTACGCAGCAGTAGCGTGCAACTTTTTCCACGCACAGGACAAAGCGAGAGTGGCGGGCCTCCGGGAGCCGTACGACAGGGCGGCCGCCGGGCGACCGAGCGGCGTCGCGCGGCCGCGAGTCACCGCGCCGCCGCCTGCTGATCGACAGCGCCTACGGCCTCGGAGCCCCGTTCGCCGCCGGCACACGGCGCTTGCCGGACACCGGCCGTACGGTCCTGCTGCTCGTGCCACCCCAAGTCGATGGTCACCACACTGCTTGAGGGGCCCGACTACGTGGTGTGCAGGGGTTCCTTGAAGGATTTGCGGAACACCGGCCCGGCGAAGGGGATGATCGAGGACATCATCTTCGACTTGAACGAGGAAGGGTGCCGTTCGAGTCTGACGTCGACGCGGGTGCCGTTGTCCATGGGAGTCATCTGGAACTGCCAGCCCCCCGAGCCGAAGGGCACCGAGTCGCGAGTGGTGACGGTGACCCTGTTCGTCGCGGGGTCCCATTCGTAGCGTGCGCGCTCCCACGACTTGTCGTTCCCCTCGGTCACCTCGGCCCAGGTATCGCCACGCTCGTGGACCCGGAAGTGCTCGGCATCGATGGACGGCCACTCCTCGACACGGGACGGGCCGAAGTTCGTCAGCACGCCCATCACCTCGTCCGGGCTCATCGAAGAGTTCACGTGGAAGTGTAGGGACGGCATGACCTACTCCCTGGTTCGCGATGACTGTTGTCCGTCGGCAGCCTTGGTAGGCGTCGCATGGGGCGCGCTGCACCGACGCTGGTTCGCACACCCGGCTCTGCGGAGGTCCAGTGCCTCGGCCTCGTAGGCCTACCGGGCATGCTCGGTGACCGGAACGCTCCACCTTTCAGAGTGCACCCGCGCCCGGTACTGCGCACCAGCAGGTTCCCGAGCAGCCGGCGTTCCGGCCCCCGCGCCGGCTGTCACAGGAATGCGACTCCATCGACTCCGCGCCGATCGAAGATGAGCCGTACTGCCGCGGAACCTTCACCAACCGCGGCGGCGACTCGCTTGACGCTTCCACTGCGCACGTCACCGACGCAGAACACGCCGGGCACGCCGGTTTCGAAGGGCAGTGGCATGCGCCGGCCCGCCGGGCCGGCGACGTCCTGTCCGGTCAGCAGGAACCCGTCGGGGTCCGTCGCCAACTGCTCGTCGAGCCAATCCGTACATGGCGTGACACCGATGAACACGAAGACGGCGCTGACCGCCATGGAGGAGCGCAGTCGACTCGTCCGGTCCACTACTTCAAGCCCTGTCACCTCGGAGTCGGCGGAAATGCCGACCACCTCCGTCCGCACCCTCACATGGATCTTCGGGTCTGCGGCGATCGCGTCGATCAGGTAGCGAGACATCGACCGTTCAAGGTCGTCACCTCGCACCACGAGGTACACCGGATCAGACGTCCGGGCCAGGAACAGTGCCGCCTGACCTGCCGAGTTCGCGCCGCCGATCACTGCCACGGGTCGCCCGCGCCAGTACGTCGCTTCGACAACCGTGGCGGCGTAGTAGACGCCGTTGCTCTCCCAGGCTTCGATGCCGGGCACGGCCAAGCGCCGGTGGTTGGCCCCGGTGGCGATGATGACGTCGCGAGCGCTGAATGCCCGGCCGTCATCGCACGTGACGGTGTGTATACCGCCCTCGCTGGTGAAGGCCACCGCGCGGGCGTGCCGGTGAAGCCGTACTCCGAACTTTGCTGCCTGTATCGCCCCTCGGGCCGCCAATTCGGCGCCGGGCAGACCGGCCGGGAATCCCAGGTAGTTCTCAATTCTCGATGACGTGGCGGCTTGACCACCAAACGCGTCCGCGTCCATGAGGACGGTCGTCAGTCCTTCGGACGCACCGTATACCGCGGCCGCCAAACCACCCGGTCCCCCACCGACAACGAGCAGGTCGCAAATCTCTTGGTCGTCGACTGCACGCGGCGGTTCTCCGAACTCCGCAGCAATGTTCGCCGGCTGCGGATTACGCATCAACGGTCGGCCGGGGATGAGGATGACGGGAAGGTCTTTCAGCGATACCTTGAGCCTTCGCAAAAGCATCTCGACCTCTGGCCGATCCTCAAGGTCCAGCCACTCCACGGCCATCCTGCTGAGTGAGAACGAATGCAGAAGGACTCGGCATCGTTCGTCGTAGCGGGAACCGATGAGCGTAATGCCCGCACCCCTTCTCAACAGGTTCGCCCGCCGCACAAGGAATGTTCGAAGGATGCATTCGCTCAGATCACTGTCTTGCGCAACGATCGTCTGGATCTGCTGCAGCGGCACTCTCAGCAATCGGCCCGGGGTCTTCATGACACCGGTAAAGCGTGAGCGCTCCCCGGTCAGCATACCTATCTCGCCCAGGAACTCCGCGCGGCCGTATGCCGCGACTAGCCGCTCCTCCGGTTGACCGAGCCGATCGATGATTTCCGCGGCCCCCTCCAGAACGACAAAGAAGTCGTAGGACGCGTCACCCGCCAAAAAGAGAACCTCGCCGGCGGGTGCCGGATACTCCGATCCGACGGCCCCCAGCTTCTTGAGCTGATCCCCGGACAGTCGCGATACCGGGGCCCACTCCACATTTTCCCCCCGCGCAGGCTTGTCCATAGGGCGCCCTCTTCGGCCTGGGCAGGAACGCACCGCGTGCCATCGGTTCATCCTGCGCTGGAGCAGTCAGCCGCTCTCCAGCCAATGTGGCCCATCACAACGGCGGCAGCCCCACGCTGCCCACGCATGCTTGTGCTGTGGCCTCGGCAAGTCACCTACCGAAAGGCGATGCGGTCACGACGGCAGTTCGGTCCCGGCCTGCTCACGCACCATGTACAGGGCGTACCAGTCCGGCCAGTTCGGGTCCTCCGCACCGATGCGTGCCTCGTGCTCCCCGTGCGCGGCCGCGGCGCGACGCAGCGCGCTCGCCAGGTCCTCTGCGGAGGCGAACGTCGTGGTGGCGGGATCGAGGCGTCCCGGGAGGCGGGTGGTGATCTCCTGCAGGAGCCAGCCGTTGCCGTCGGGGTCGCTGAAGGAAAGGAACGAGCCGTAGCTCGTGCGCTGCGGATCCGGTCCCGGCACTCGGGCTTCTGTCCCGGCGTGGTGGAAGACACCGCCGGCGTCGTGGAACACCTCGCTCGGCTCGGCGCCCAGCCGTTTCAGCTCATCGTGTGCGGCGTTGATGTCGTCCACGATCAGCTGGAGGCCCTGGGCCGAGCCCTGCGTCTGGGACGTGACCGAGGTGCCGAAGATGACCGATGCCGGAGAGCCCGGCGGCGTCACCTGCACCACCCGGAAGTTCTCGTCCGGGGCGACGTCCGCGTCCAGCCTCCAGCCCAATCGCGTGTAAAAGCCCTTGGCCCGGTCGACGTCGGACACCGGTACGACCACGACTTCGAGTTTCATGTCCATGACTGACACCTCCTGCGCTCGTGCAAGATGCCGACATGACGAGCCTCGCACGACCCGACGCGAGCCGCGCAGGGGAATCCGGCAGACGGCGATCCGGCCTCGCCGGAGCCGGTTGTCGGGAGGTTGGGCGGCGGTCCGGAAGCCGCCGCACCCCCGTCAGCAGGGAGCCGTGGCGCAAGGGCATCGGCGGTGGACGGCAGGCGGCCTACGGTGTCTCTTCGACGGCGCCGATGCCGAGTCGGCCGAGCAGCCAGAAGGTGATTGCGGTGCCGGTGCCGTAGGCGACGTGCGCGCCGAGATCCCAGGCCACGGTCTTGGGGTCGTACTGCCAGATCGGCTTGTAGAGTCCTGCGATCGGCAAGGCGACGTAGTCACCGGCGAACACCGCGGCGCCGAAAGGCACGCCGTACACGGGGGAAGGCCTGGGCAGTGATCCGGCGACGATGCCGTAGACCGCTCCCGCCGCCGATCCGTAGGCCCAGTGAGCGACGGTGCTCGTGAACCAGGCGGAATCATCAGGAAGCCGGCGCTGGGTGAAGCCCTCGATCACCCGCTTCGCCACCTGCCCCGGCTCAGGGGCCTTCTCCCAGCTCTCAACCGGAGCGAACTCCCAGTCGAGCGGGCTGTCCGTCCCACCTGCGCGCCGGTACTTCAGGTAGTGGACGGCATCCAGGCACACCGTTCCCACCGCCCCGGCCAGCAGGCCGGCCGTCACCGCCGCGAGTGGGGTCAGCGGGATCCTTCGGGAGCGCACGACGCAATCTCCTCATCGGTCGGGGCCGGGAAGGTCGATTTTCTTCAGCGCCCGGACTGCGGTTGGGCGGCATCGGGCCCGCATCGAGTATCCGGCGGCCAGAACGTGCGCGCACGAGGAGAACGTCCCCGGGCACAGGCGATGAGGGACCTGCGGCGGGCGGTCCTGAGCGGTGTCGCGGAAGCACCCACCCGCAGGGCGGCACGCATCGGCCGAACCGCATGTCCACCGGGACAACCCGACCGGGCGATCACGATCTCAACGGTCCCGAGGCGGGCCTCGGCACGCAGCGCGGATCCGGCCTCACCTCCTGCCGGGAAACACCCTCCGGTCGGGAACGAGCGCCACCCCGCGGCGGCGGCATGGGAGCCGTCCCTTCACGCGAGGGCCGAGCTTGCGCGAATCGGCGTCGGACGCATCCGTCCGCGCCCCTCGCACCGAAGGAATGGACTACAGAAGCTTCTGTGTCCGGAGCGGAGGCGGGCTGATGCAGGTGAGGAAGGTGGTGCTGGGCGGCCTCGGCCGGGAGGTGGCACCCGACGGCGGCCGGCCGCGGAGGCTTCTCTGCGCGCACCTCGGGCTGCTGGTGCCGTCCGCGGTGTCACTGCCGGCCCGGCCCGTCGGCCGCGCGGACTGTCCGTCACGCGGCTGGAGCCGGGTGCGGCTTCGGTGGTGCGTGAAGTGCGGCCACGTCGGATGCTGTGACAGCTCCTGGGGCATGCACGTCTACGACAGTGAGGAGTGTGGTCGTTGCCGACCGCGCCTGGAAGGTCAGGTCATCGGTGGCAGTGACGGTCTTGTTGTCACCGATGAACAGCAGCCGGTCCGGCTCCCGGGAGGCGAGCCGGTAGAGCAGGTCGCTGGTCCTGCCGCGGAAGCGTGAGGTGTTCCGCCAGACGGTCCCCTGGCGCACCGGTCCTTCACCGACCTGCACGCACCGCACCGTTCCCGGATCCCATTCCTCGGCTCGGGTGAAGTCCTGAAGAGCGCTCAGTGGAAAGGTGGTGCGGGCCCGGTGGAGGACCGACGGCTCGAGCGGGAGGTGAAGCCGTGGGCGAAACACCCGGAGCAGACGGTCGTGAGCGCAGGGAATCGGTCGGGGACTATCCGCGTCCGCCTCGGATCGAACCCGACACGCGGCACGTGGTGGTACGGGATCGGGGTATGACGCTCGCCGACTCCCACCGCTGCCTGAGGGTGCTGGAGACCAGCCATCCGCCGGTGTTCTACATTCCTCGCGCGGACGTGCGCATCGAGCTTCTGTCCGATTCCGGGCGTCGGAGTGTGTGCGAGTGGAAGGGCCTGGCCACCTACTGGACCGTGCGGGGGACGGCCGGCCGCCCTCCCGTACCCGATGCCGCCTGGAGCTATGACGCTCCGCGCCCCGGATACGAAGCCCTTGCCGGTCACCTGGCGTTCTACCCCGACCGGGTGGAGGCGTGCATGGTCGACGGCGAGCGGGTGCGTGCTCAGGCCGGCGGATTCTACGGCGGATGGATCACGGACGAGGTCACGGGTCCTTTCAAGGGCGGGCCCGGCACCTGGGGCTGGTGATCGGACCTCCCCCCTGCATCCGGCGACGCGGTGGCCTGCGAAGAAGGAAGGGAGTGGTCACGGTCCCGCTGCACCGCCGGCCACACGCTTGCCCGACTCGTCGCGAACACCGGCTTCGGGATCAAGGGAGCCCGCACCCGTCCGCTGGTGGTTCTGGCCGGACCGGGCTGGGGAAGCCACCCGGCCGCACCGGGCATGCTCTGCCCAGCCGGTCTGCGCGAGGCCTCGACCTTCCTCGGCCGGCACTGCGCCGCCTCGTCCGATCCGTCGACGCCTTCGGACGCGGGCGGCGGCCGACACCGCATGGCTCTCCACGGCACGAGGGCGACCGCACGACGCCGCTGATGTCCGCGTGGGCTGTCCGTGGGCAGCCCGGGGCTGGGGGCGACCACGCCCCGGGCATTGGGTCGCCTCCGGCGCAGGGCCGCAGGGCCGCCCCTGGAGTGACCTGTGAGGATCACGGGAAGGCGCCCGCCCACGCCGGACGAGCCCGGTGCCGCGGACGTGGTCATCCACTCCCCCGCGGGACAGGGGTCCTGCGCGGAGGGCGGGGCAGGAATCCGCTGGTACGGGCCTTGTAGTCGGCGTAGCCGGGCCGGTCGGCCATATGGGCTTCCAGGAGGCGCTTGCCGCTGCCCCAGACGAGCAGCCCCGTCATGGTCAGCGGTGACACGAGGGTCACTGCGGCTGTCCGCCAGTCTGCGCACGCTGTCAGGTACAGGCCCCACCAGACGAGGAAGTCGCCGAAGTAATTGGGGTGTCGGGTCCAGGCCCACAGTCCCCGGTCCATGATCAGGCCCCGATGGGCGGGGTCGGACTTGAAGCGGGCGAGCTGGTGGTCGCCCACCGCCTCGAAGCCCAGGCCGGCCGCCCACCAGGCGAGTCCGAGCACCATGAGAAGGTCGGGGCCGCTCGGCAGGTAGGCGGCGGCTTGCACGGGCAGTGAGACCAGCCAGACGAGGCCACCCTGGAGCAGGTAGACCTTGCGCAGTGCGAACACGGCGGGCCTGCCGGGAGCGCGTGCGAGCATCCTGGCGTAGCGGGGGTCTTCGCCGTGGCCGCGGGCACGGCGTGCGATGTGCAGCGCCAGCCGCAGCCCCCAGACGCAGGTGGCCGCCACCACGAGAAACCGTCGCAGGTCGTCCCCGTGGCCCGCGGACAGGGCCCAGGTGACGAGGGCGACGGCGGCGAACGCGACGCCCCAGGCGATGTCCACGATCCGGTGGACCCCTGCACGGAACGAGATCACGAAGGTGGCCAGCATCACCGCGAGAGCCGCGCCGGCCGAGGCGGCCAGGTTGACCGCCAGCGCGTTCCAGGTCACCGCGGACTCCTCGGTACGGCTCCGTCGGCGACCAGGCGGAGCTGGCGCACGTCGAGGTAGTGCGAGCGGAACCCCGCCTCGGAGTAGGCCAGGTACAGCTCCCACATGCGCCGGAACACCCGGTCGAAGCCGAGCGCGGTGACGGCCTCGGACCGCCGCAGGAAATTCTCCCGCCACAGCCGCAGGGTTTCGGCGTAGTGGTCGCCGTACCCGGCGTCGTCGGTGATACGCAGACCTGCGGCGGCGCTCTGTCGGGCGATCGCCTCCCGGGAGGGGATGAGCCCGCCGGGGAAGACGTACTTGCTGATCCAGGTGTGTGTGCGGGCCGTGTCGAGCATGCCTGCGTGCGGCATGGTGATGGACTGCAGCGCCACGCTGCCCCCGGCCGCGAGCAGCCGGCGCAGCGCTGCGAAGAACACCGGCCAGTACTCGGCGCCGACCGCCTCGATCATCTCGACGCTGACGACCGCGTCGAAGCAGCCCCGGACCTGCCGGTAGTCGCGCAGCTCGACGGTGACCCGGCCGGTCAGTCCCGCGGCGGCGATCCGTTGTGCGGCAAGGTCGCGCTGCTCGGCGGAGAGGGTCACGGTCAGGACATCGGCGCCTCGCGCCGCGGCGCGGAGGGCGAGTTCGCCCCAGCCGGTACCGATCTCCAGCAGGCGCGTGCCCGGCCCGACGCGGGCGAGGTCGAGGAGCCGGTCGATCTTGCGGTGCTGGGCGGCGGTGAGGTCCCCGTGCGTGGCGGGCAACGCGGTGAAGACGGCCGAGGAGTAGGTCAGGCTCGTATCGAGGAGCAGGGCGAAGAGGTCGTTCGACAGGTCGTAGTGACGGCGGATGTTGTTGCGGGCCCCGTCGAGGGTGTTGCGTTCGAGGGCCGGGCGCCGGTGGACCCAGGCACCTCGCAGTCGGCGCAGGGGCGCGGGTACGAGAGCGTCCACGCGGGAGGCCAGGATCGTGAGGACGGCGACGAGGTCGTCGGCATCCCACTCGCCGGCCATGTACGACTCGCCGAAGCCGATGAGGCCGTCCGCGCCGATCCGGCGGTGGAACGCGGCCGGATCGCGCAGGACCAGTGTCGGGTGTCCGGGATCGCCCTGGGCGGGTGCGGGGATCCGGCCATGGCCACGGTCGCCGTGCCGTACCCGCAGCGGGGTGCTGGAGAGGGCGTGTTCGACGATCAGCCGGGCGAGCGCCGTCCGCAGGGCGGAGGATCGGGGAAGGCGGGCGACGTCGGGCCAGCGCGCCGCGTCGACGGGCGCGGCGCCGGCGGACTCGCTGCCGCAGGTCGTGCAGGCGGTGCGGAACGACGACGGAGAGATGGTCAAAGCATGCCCTCTCGGGTCGGGGGAACGGGTCGAGGGCGGACGGGGAGCCCTTTGAGGTGGAGACGGATGCCGTGCCACCGGATGCCGAGGGTGACGGCGAGTGTCGACCAGGGGTGGCTGAGCGTCGCGGTGAGCAGACCGGACACGTCGGCCGGGCGGCGTCGGCCGCGGACCGTGGCGGTCAGGGGACGGCTGCCGTCCTCGTGCCGTAGCTGCACGCTGAGGTCGAGCCGCTCGGCGGGCAGCGGCAGGCGCATCCGGTAGGAGCCCTCGACATCGAAGAACGGGGAGACATAGAACGTCTTGGCGACGTCCGCCCGTCCGTCCGCGTCGGGCCGCAGCAGGTAGCAGTGGCGGCCGCCGTAAGTGTTGTGCACCTCGGCGACGACGCACGCGGGGCGACCGGTGCGGTCGTGGCACCAGTACAGCGTCAGCGGGTTGAACACGTGGTGGAAGACCCTGGCGTGGGCGAGCATCAGGACGCGTCCGTCGGCGTCCGTCACATCCTGTCGTCTCAGAAAGGAGTCCAGTCCGGCCCGGATGGTGGGAGCCCCGCCGCCGAAGTGGTCGCGGGCGTCGAAGCGGGCGAGGGGCCGCAGGAAGCGGGGCAGGCGCGGCAGGTCGTCGATGTCGACCAGCCACAGGTAGGTGCGCCGGCGCAGGGTGTGGCCGAGCGGCACCGTGCGGACGTGGGCGACCTCGCAGGCATAGAGCGAGGGGACGTCGGGCGCGGGGGTCACCAGTTCGCCCCCAGGGCCCGGGCCGCTTCGACGCCGGAGCGACAGCCGTCCTCGTGGAATCCCCAGCCGTGGTAGGCGCCGGCGAACGCCGTCACCGAGGTGGCGAGGCCGGGCAGTTCGCGCTGAGCGGCAACGGAGTGGCGGGTGTGGACGGGGTGTTCATAGACCATACGGGCGAGGACGGTGCTCTCGTCGACGCGGCCGTCCGGGTTGAGGGTGACGATGTGCGGCTCTTCCCCGGTGAGCCTTTGCAGGCGGTTCATGTCGTAGCTGACCTGCACCGTCCCGGGGCGGGTCCGGCAGGACGGGAGCCAGTAGTTCCAGCCGGCGCGGGCATGCGGCGAGGCGGGCAGCACCGAGGTGTCCCGGTGCAGCACGGTGGGGTTGCGGGAGTACGTGAACGCCCCGAGGACCCGGCGTTCGTCGGGCGTGGCGTCCGCGAGCAGGTGCAGGGCCTGGTCGGGGTGGACGGCGATCACGACGGCGGCGTGGTCGGTGGTCTCACCGTCGTCGGTCGTGACGCGTACGTGATCCGCACCGCGCACGACCGCACGGACCGGCGCGGTCGTGCGCACGGCAAACAGTTCCTTGGCGACCTTGTCGACGTAGACGCGGGAGCCGCCGGTGACCGTCTTCCACCGGGGAGAGCCGGTGACGGACAACAGACCGTGGTGTTCCAGGAACCGGAACAGGTAGGCCGCCGGGTGGCGCAGCGCCGTGTCCGGGGGGCAGGACCAGACCGCGGAGACGAGAGGAAGGGCGAAGTGCCCCACGAAGTACGCCGTGAAGCCGCCGCGTTCCAGGAAGGTGCCGAGCGTGGCCGCCTCGTCGCCGGAGGTGAGGAGACGGCGGGCAGCCCGGTGGAAGCGCGGCACCTCGGCGAGCATCCGCAGGTACCGGCCACGCCGGAGGTTGCCGCCGCCGAGCAGACCGTACGGACCACGGGCACCGGCGTACTCGAGGCCGCAGCCGTCGCAGCGGACGGACATGCTCATCTCGGCGTTCTGCGTGGGCACGCCCAACTCCCGGAACAGCCGCAGCAGATACGGGTACGTGCGCTCGTTGTGCACGATGAACCCGGTGTCCACGCCGACGGTGCCGCCCCCGCGGGCGGGCAGCTGATGGGTGTGGGCGTGGCCTCCGAGCCGGTGGTCCGCCTCGTACAGAACCACGTCGTGACCGCGCGAGAGCACGTACGCGGCCGACAGACCGGCCACACCCGCCCCCACCACAGCGACGCTGCGCCTGCTCATGATCTCCCCCTCGTACGCCATGGACCCCGCGCGCCTTTCGCGCTCGTCGTGCGTTCCGACTCGGTGCCGGCCCGGCCTCGGATTCCAAGGCCGCCAAGGCAGGCCGGACAACCGGAACGAGCAGGTCCGGAGAGCCGGCAGGTCCGTGGGAGGTCGGTGGATTCCGACGGCCGACGACCTGCCAGGAGGAACCGAACGTCCGTCGCTCATGACGACTCCTCGTCCTGCCCGGCTGGAGCCGGGACGGGAGCGGGCGCCCGCTCAGTTCTGACCGGACTGCCACCGGGCCACTCGCGTCCGGCCATCAGAGCGTGCGCCGAGCGGAATCCTCGTTTCAAGTCGCACCGATTCTGCATCGAATTGCGAGGGTCCAGTCCTGGCCCAGTCCTGCCCCAGTCCTGACCGCGGGCATGCCGGAAGCGTTCCAGGCCTTCGACGAGCGCGGCGAATCCGGTGGCTTCGGGCCGTTTGGGCCTTGCGCTCCTGGTCCTGGCGGGGTCGTGGTCGTCACGATCGTTGCCGGGCCCGCGCCGACGTAGCTCACGGAAGTCTCGCGTTCCGGCCGGTACGCGGTGCGTGCCGGCCCGGCCCCCTCCCCCGGCCTGCCCGGATGCCGCGCCCGTGGGCACCGATCGCCCTGGAGCCCAACGGCGTGGATCTCGGGCAGCGGCGGAGCGTCGGTGTCGGGTGGCGGTCGTGACGGCGGCAGGCTGGTCGGCGTCCTTGCGGTGATCCAGGGCCAGGAACAGCCACGGCTCGCCTGCGCAGAGGTCTTGTCCTGGTCGTCCCACTCCGCGATCGCCCAGCTGACCAGCGGGTTCACGGTACGGACGCAGGTGAGACACCGAGCGGCGAAGCCGTCGTCACCGCCGGCCCAGGGCTTCGGCGCAGTCGGGTGACATCCGATCTCGCGTTCGAGCGAGGCCCGCTTCGGCAGGATCAAGACGGTTCGCGCGATCGCCAGGCCATGGGAGGCGCGGGCATCCCGCCACGGTGCGAGACTGCCGCCCACCCTCCGTCCCGGCACTTGATTCACCTATCGAATATCGATAGATTCCCATCGTAACTCGATGCAAGGATGGGTCATGGGAAAGCTGACAGTGCGTGCGCTGCGCGCCGTGCTCGTGGTGGTGCTCGCCGGCACCGTGTTCGTGCAGGCATTGATGGTGTGGGTGTTGGTCAGCGGGAGCGACCCGGAGGACGGG
Organism: Streptomyces phaeofaciens; assembly: GCF_014648915.1. GTDB lineage: Bacteria > Actinomycetota > Actinomycetes > Streptomycetales > Streptomycetaceae > Streptomyces > Streptomyces phaeofaciens. The sequence continues at coordinate 46,277 of NZ_BMSA01000036.1, forward strand.
TCGCTCCCGCTGACCCCGCTGCGCGTGGTCACGATCCTGGGCATGGTGTCGGTCCAGGTCGCCGTGGTCTGCGTATGGCGGCTGGTGACGATGGTGCGACGTGGAACCGTGTTCTCCCACGCCGCCTTCCGGTACGTGGACGGCGTGATCGGCGCGATCGTGGCGGCTGCCCTCGTGTGGTTCGCGATCACGGGCATCAACGCGCCGGGCCAGCGGGAGGACCCCGGCGTCACCGTCATCATGGGCGGGGTCGGCCTGGCGATCCTGGGGGTCGCGCTCATCGTGCTGCTGATGCGGATGCTGCTCGCCCAGGCCGTCGCGCGCGACGTCGAAGCGGCCCGGATGCAGGCCGAGTTGGACGAGGTGATCTGATGCCGATCGCCGTCGACATCGACGTGATGCTGGCCAGGCGCAAGATGTCCGTGGGCGAGCTCGCGGACCGCGTGGGGATCACGCCCGCCAACCTTGCGGTACTCAAGAACGGCCGTGCCAAGGCGGTGCGCTTCGCGACGCTCGCCGCGCTCTGCGAAGTGCTCGAATGCCAGCCGGGCGACCTGCTGCGCTGGGAGGCCGAGGACGCCGCAGACGGCTGACGTGACCTCCCGGGATCGTGGAGTTCTCGACGCTCCGTGATCCGAGTGGAAGACCGTGCCCGCCCACGCGTCATGGCCGATCCCGCCTGCCTTTGACCAACTCCGCGAGCCTCCCGGGGCCGTGCCCGAGGAAATCCCGGGCCTGCTGGAGCGACCGGCCGAGGTATCCGACCCTCGCGATCTGCGCGGCGTACGGCACGCTCCGGTCGTCGTGCTTGCTCGGACCGCGTGCGCGGCCCGCCAGGTGCGTTCCCGTTGCTGCCCGTAACCGGGAGGAGCGGCAGGGGGTGACGAAACGGAGCAGCGGCCCCAGCAGCCACCGGTGGGTAACCGGATCCGCCGAGGGCTGCTTCACCCGGTGAGGCGACGCTTCCACCAAGGGTCGGAGGGCGCCGAGAACGGATCCTGCAAGGTCCGTGCAAGGAACCGCTCGTCCACCGGCCTGACCGCTGCCAGGAGATCGCGACGCGCCGTGCGGTCCATGGACGTGGCCGCGCCCTCGAGCAGCGTCCGCGCGTGCCGGTCCCGCCACAGCGTGGTTCCGCTCCCGTAGTTCGCTCCATGGCCGGGCCAAGGGTGAAGCGCCAGAGCCCACGCCCGGAAAGCGTGAGCGACATGCCCGCAGGGCAGCCCGTTCCGGCGCTCGAATGCAGCGATCTGCCGATTCGTCGCTGCGGACACACCAGGGACGACGCGTCTGGTACCAGCGCCCCAAAAGCGTGACCGACCGGCTCTGATCTCGCCCGGTGACCGGCGAGGCATACACACTTCCAGACGCGAGGATGAAGGATCGGTCGACGTTACGCCGCCACAGCCGGCGAGATCAAGGGTCAGCCGGTTGCGCTGGGCTGTCCGGCGCGGCTGCTGGCCGGACGACAGGAGCCGGCAAATGGGCCGATGCTGGTGCCGGCGACGGTGTCGATGAGCCCGGTTCGACGGAAGGCCACGGCCCCGGGCCTGCGCCTGCGCCTGCGCCTGCCCCGGCATATTGCGCGGGACCGCACTCACCGTCCCGCACCCCCCAACCCCGCTCCGCAGCCGGCCGATGGCCCACGGCAGGGCCCACGGCTCACCCGACTGACGAAGCCCCGGCGCGCAAGATGCGGGCTGGACAGGCTAAGTTGCCCGGGTGAGTCTCCTTGATGATGTGGCAGAACGCGACGGCTGGCGATGCTGGGTCTGCGACCAGCCGGTCGACCCCGACAAATCGGTGAACGACCCCCAGGGGCCCAGCGTCGACAGCCGGACCGCCGACCGGAAGGCCAAGGTCACCGAACGGCTCGCGCACCGCGGGTGCAACTCCCGCAAGGGCGCGGTCAAGGTCGTCATCGCCTGGCCCGACCACCTCTACGTGATCGAACCCGCACCACTGATCACCGTTGCCGCACGACTGGAACGCAAGGGAGGCCGCGAGACCGTGGGCCGCTGCCCGACCAGGCAGGACGCCCAACAAGCCGCGGACTGGCTGGTGGACCGCTTCTCCCGACTGGCACCGACGCTGCCGGTGACCGCCGACATCCAGGCAGGCGGCGGCCAGTTCCTCGTCACCCTGGCCACCGGCCGCCGCTGACCGGGGAATCAACAGCCCACACCCACCCCGGGCACAGGCCGCGCCGCTCGGCCGGGCCAACACACCGTCCCAGCTTGCCATTTGAGGACCGGCGTCGAACACGGCTCGAACTTGATCAGCGTTTTCGCACTTCAGCGGACACGTAGACGGCCTCCGTCCGATCCTGTACTCCGTCAGCGTCCCGCCCCCGGACAAGGTGGACCACCAGGCTCGAAGAACCAGCTACCGGCCACCCGGGGCGACGCCGGCCCGGCCAAGGCACGGGCCGCCGTGGCTGCCATGGTGGTGGGACTCGCACACGACTTCCACGAAGCTGACGTCGATGTGGCCTGGGATCCGCCCCGGGAACCCGGGTCCTGGACAGCTCAGGTCACCTCACCGGCCCCTGGTGCGTCGCAGGAGAAGTCGTATCCGATGAAGTCGGCGACACGGCTGTATCCGATCCGCCGGTAGAGGGCGTTACTGGTGGGGTTGTCCGGGTCCGTGAACAGGACGACGTCCCTCGCGCCCGCGGCCAGCGCCGCCCTGCTCACCTCGACCGTCACGGCACCCGCGTAGCCGCGGCCCCGAAGACGAGCCGGGGTGTAGACGGGATCCACCCGGACCATGCCCCCCACGACCGAGGTCACAGCCGCCATCGACACGGGAACGCCCTCCGGGGACTCCCAGAACGTGAAGTGCCTGTCGCCGAAACGCGAGTCGTCCCAGGAGCCGGCGTCGATCAGGTCGATGGAACGCTGCTCCCCGACATCGACGCAGAACTCCCGGCACCAGCACACGACTTGATCCCGGTCCCTCTCGCCCACGATGCGCCCCCGGCCTTCCGGGTGCGGCCGCGGCGGGGTGAGCGAGCCGAGACGGTAAAGGTGCGTCCGCCAGAAGGGGACCGGTACCGCGCCCGTGTGCCGCTGCCACGCCCCGGCGAACGCGGTGGCCGTGTCGTGATCCCCGAGAACACCCGAGACGAACCGGTCAACGCCGGCCAGGCGAGCGACGAGAGCTTCCGCCCGCCCGGCAGAAAGAGGGGTGATCCACACATGCCCGCGTGGCCTGCGATAGACAACGGCACAGACCTCACCCCCGGACTCGAGCACACCGAAGAAGCCGGCTTCGACACCCCGTGCGCCTGTACCAGGTGCGCCGGCACCACGTGCCCGCAGTCTCTCGATGTCGGTCAGCGGCGTGTTGTGCAGGACGGGACGCGAGCGCAGGAAACCCCCGGCCCGGGCCAGAAAGTCCTCGACATCGTCGGTGAACCGCCAGTCATCGGAAACCATGTCTCATGCTCCCGGACACACTCGGCCCCGGGGAAGCGCTTAGCTCACGGACGCGCCACCGCCACGACCACTCCAGCACCTTTCAGCCACAGTGGCACAACTGAACGCGCCCAGACGACGACGGCCACAGCGACCTCGGGAGCTGCGAGGCCGCCGCCGTGTCCAGCACAGGTTCCCTCGTTCACCAGTTGGCCCGCCGCCTTCCGCGGGTCAGACCTCGGGTCATCATGCCGACGCAGCCGATCGAGCACCCGACCCTCACACGGCAGGGCAGGACCGCGAAGCCTTCGCACCCGCCGGCCGGGAGACGATGCGCAGGCCGAGCCGGCGACGGTCGCGCGCCCCGTCCGCACCGCAACCCCGGCCGGGCTGCGCCGGGCGTGCTCGGCAGCGGCGACATGGACGGCGACCGCGACATCGACCTGCTGGTGTCCGGCGACGGCGACGATCGGTTGTCTGGCTGGAACAGGTGGGAGACCGCAGCTTCGAGACCCACGTCCTGGCTCGTGCGGGCGGCCACCGAAGCCGGACGTGCGGGCGGCCGTGAGGTCTGCGCGGCCGCCCGCACGACGTGATGTGTCTGCCTGGACTTTCGCGCCTTCAGGTCCGGTTGCCCTCAGCGGGCGAGTTCACCGGCGACGGGCTGATGGCATGCCGAGGCGGCGATCAGGGCTTGGCCGTGTACACGACGCCGGCCAGGTTCTGGGCGGCGGAGCCCCACACCTGGTCGTACAGGGAGGAGTCGAGGCCGAGCGTGTGGAGCAGCCAGGACGTGGTGATGCCGTAGGTCAGTTTCAGTTGGACGGCTCGGGTGGTGCTCCCGCTGTCGCAGCCGATGCCGGAGCTGTCCTCGAACCCGCAGTGGAATCCGCCGGTGATGACGCGCAGTTGCGTGTGCGACACCTTGGCGTCGTACATCTTCTGCTGGTTGCCGGCGACACCGGCGATCGAGTCGGCGCTGCCACCGACGTACTGGACAGGTATGGCGAGTGCGGCGGAGGCGGCGACGGCCGAGGGGTTGGTCTCGGCGGCGGCGAGGGTGGTGACGGACTTGACGGCAGGGTTACGGCTCGCGGCGATCAGTGCCGCGCCGCCGCCCATGGAGTGGCCCGAGACCGCGTACCTGGAGGTGTCGACCCGCTCTGCGAAACGTGAGCCGTTGGTCGTGTTCTGTGTGGTGAGCCAGGTCAGTGCCGCGTTGAGGTCGTCGGCGAAGGCCGTGTGGCTCGGGAAGAGGCCGCCCTGGGACTTGGGGGCGACGGTGATGACACCCCAGGAGGCGTAGTGCTTGAGCAGGCTCTCGTACTGCGTGACGGCCTGGAAGAAGCCGTGCCCGAAGGCGAGGCCCGGGTGGGCTCCGGCGGCGGCCGGTGCGTTCGCCCCGGCCGTCGTGCCCGGGTACCAGACACGCGCACTGTACGACCGCCCCGCGGCCGTCACTGTGACGTCGGTGTAGGCGACGGGGAACGACCCTGTGGTCGAGGGGTCCACCACCTCCGCGGCTGCCGCCGGGCGGGCGTGGGCACCTCCTGGTGCGAGGGCAAGGGCGGCCGCAGCGGTGAGCAGCACCGCGGTGCTGGAGCGCAGGAGTGTACGGAACACGAGATCACCTTTTCTGTGGGGATGAAGCAGTGATTTCTGGTGGTACGTCTCCGTGATGTCCGGGTCTTCTTCGGCGCCGAGGTCGAAGGAGCGCACCGCGGCGGGCACACCCGCACAAGCCCGGGCGGTGGGTCGGGTGGAGGTCAGCCTGGCTGTCGTGACCGGTAGCCGCCTGTCATGCGGGACGGGTTGTCGACGATCTGTCGGTCCGGCGGTGCGCTGCCGCGGCCGCCGAACTCCGCACCGATGACGAGGACATCGTGGTGGAAGCCGCTCATCGGTCGTCCTCTCCTCTGAAGTCGGCCAGCAGCGGGGTGACGAGGCGTTCGAGGTTCTGGCGCCGAACCTGCGGGTTTACCGCGGTGAGCGGGAGGGGGCTGTCCAGGGCGGGGACGTGCGGAAGGAGCGCGAGGTGGGGCAGGACCACGAGCAGGAGCGACAGCAGCGCCTCGACGTCGGTGTCTTCGCGCAGGTGCTCGGCGGCGACGGCTCGTTCGAGCAGGGGGCGCAGCGCGGCCAGATAGAGGGCGTTCACGGGTGTCCGGACGGCGTCGCGGACGGCGGGGTCCATCTCCATGTTGGTGGCGGCTGCCACCCCGCGCTCCAGGGGCTGCTTGGCGAAGTAGTCGAGCCAGGCTTCCAGCGCGTCGACGAGATGCACGGAGAAGTCGCGGGTGCCGTCGTAGCCCTCGAGCCAGGGCCGCATGTGGGCGTGGACGCGCAGCGACGTCTGCTCGGCGACGTAGGTGAAGAGATCGAGTTTGCCGGAGAAATACTGGAAGAGTGAGCCCTTGGCCACCCCTGCTTCGCGGGCGATGACGTTCAGGCTGCCCGTGGAGTAGCCGTGCGTTCCGAACTCGTCCATCGCCGCGACCAGGACACGCTCGCGACGAGCCGGGGACAGCCGGGTCCAGGTGGGCGTGGGCATGGGCATTCCTCCGCATGACCGGGCGGTCATGTGACCGCCCGGTCATGGTGGAGGCGCTTCACACAGGATGTCAACGCAGTTGACGCACAAGCCTGTTGAGCGGCTTCTGCCGCCCCCGACAGGGGGACGGGCCGGCCGACGGCCGGCCGTGGGCCCTGTCTCCGGCGGACCACATGTATGGGCGGTGGCGGCGTACTGGCGGACGAACCCGACGATGCGGCAACTGGAGCCGGTGTGCGGGTTCTCGAAGTCGGCAGGGACCGGGTCATCGACCACAGCTACACCCTGTTGACCGGCCCCTGCCTCCTGCTCGCCGGAAACCTGGCCACGGCCCCGTGGTCGAGCACGGCTCCAGCACCGCGAACACCTGAGCCCAGTGCCGGCTCGTGCTGATCACCGCCGGCATCTGCCGGAACAGCGCCGGGCACGAACTCCGCTCCCCCAGTTCCGCAGCGGCCTCTGCCTCGCCCAGTGGATCCGCACCTACCACCAGGTCAGGGATCGTCTCTCCTACCGATGCCAATACGCCGCTCCCGGCATCGTCCGCCGCGGCCGCTCCGCAGCGAGCGGAGCCGCCGCGGCAGGCGGGATGGGTCAGCGGGCCGTGCCGAAGTCCTGCGTCCAGTAGTTGCCGGGCTGCGCCACCCCCACACCGATCTCCTTGAAGCCGCAGTCCAGGATGTTGCGTTTGTGGCCGGCGCTGGCCATCCAGCCCGCCATGACCTGCTCGGGCGTGGAGTACCCGTACGCGACGTTCTCGCCGTAGGTGCTCCACAGGTAGCCCGCGCGCGTGATCCGCTGTCCCGGGTCGGACCCGTCGGAACCGGTGTGCGACATGGTGTTGTGGCTCGCCATGTCCGCACTGTGAGCCTGGGCGGCCTGCGAGAGCTTCGCGTTCAGGGTGACCGGGGAACAACCGACCTTGGCACGCTCGCTGTTGACCAGGGCGACCACGCGGGCGACGGCCGGGGTCGCCGTGCCGGCGGCGGTCGGCTTCGGCGCGGCGGTCGTCGTCGAGGGAGACGCGGCGGTCGGCTTCGGCGCGGCGGTCGTCGTCGAGGGAGACGCGGCGGTCGGCTTCGGCGCGACGGTGGCCCTCGTCGGGGCGGGCGGGGAGGCCGTCTTCCGGACAGGCGGGGTGATCGTCTTCGACGCGGGCAGCTTGGGCTTCTTCCGGGCGGGTGCCTTGGGCTTCTTCGGGGCGGGCGCCGCGGTCCCGGGAGAGGTCGTCGGCGAGGCCGAGGGCGAAGCCGTCGCCGCTTGCTTCGCGGTCCGGACGTCCCACCACCGGTGTCCGTCCCAGGAGGTCTTCCTCCCGTCCGTCCAGTGACCGCTGGACGTGGCGGTGACGGCCTCGGCTCCCGCGTCACCCATGCACGCCATGGCGGCCGACGGCACCGCCACCGCGCCCATCGCCAGGACCGCGACGGCTATGGGCCGGCGGCGGGTCTTCCTGCGGTGCTTGCGCTGGTTCCTCATGCGGACCTCGTTCGGTCGACTCTCTTTGCGCCCCGGCCGGCCCGGTTTCGCACAGACATTGCGCTTGACCTGCGGGGGCGCCTTGCAGGGCCGTCATTGTTAAAAGCCACGTGAGAACACGGCAACGGGCCGCTTCCACTACCTCACCTAGTAGACGACGGCCCCCTTGAATCCGGCCCCGGATTGTGCCGAGCCGCCGAGGCGGAGACCGGCAGCGCCTCACACTCCGTCAGAAGGACGGCAGATACGGTCCGGCGCCTCGAGACCGCCGATCCCGGCCATCACCCCCGACCAAGATGCCGTATATGCCGATTTCCATACGCCAGATCCGCCTATGTCGGCCACACGCCACGTACTACCGCGACACGTTGATGCGGACCGGGCACGTGAGGGATGTCACCGCCCCTCCCCACAACCCTTCCGGCGACCGGCATGCCGGGCGATACGGACAGACAGCGGTGACCGTGCGCAGCAGCGCGCCGAGACCGCCGACGCAGACGCCGCGGAAGAGAGCCACCACCTGCCCGTCACCGACACCGGTCCGGGCGAAGACGCCGGACCATGCGACCCTGGGCACCTCCGGCCCGCCGGGCACCTCGCGGGCGGAGCGGCAGCCAGCGACGCGGAACGAGGCGCCAAGGAAAGACTTCGGGCCGGCCGTGAAACCGCGCCCCGCCCCCGCCGCCAGGAGATCGCGCGCCGATCGATCAGGCACGCGCGCGCTGCGGCGGACCCACCACCTGACCTCAGCCACACCACCCGACGCCCCACAGAACACACCCCGACGGCAACGGCACCCAGGACACGCCGCTCCCGGCCGCACATGCCGAAGCCACCGCCCCCTCCCCCACGGGGCGCCGACAGAACCTGGTCAACGCAGGACGGGCCGATCACCGCACAAAGGGTCCGGCCCCACCATGCCGGACACTGCACCCACGGGGCCGGGGAGCAGGAATCCCCAGCCGCGCGGAGGCTGCCTGGACGGCATCGACATCCGCAGCAAGCGCCCGAGGTCGAAAAACTACGAAAATAGACAAAAAGACCGGAAAGTAGGGAACCACCCGAATCGCCCTGATGTCTCTTCCAGTGAGCACACAGTCCCCTACAGAAAGATCGGGGGCGTCATGCACCACCATCCGCGCCGCACGGCCGTCGCCGCCGCCGGCATCCTCCTCACCGCGACCGCCGGTGCCGCGGCTCCCGCCTCTGCCGCCACACAGTCCGCGGCATCGGGGCGAGCCCCGGCCACCGCACTCGTCGTCGACGCCCACTGGGCCGGGCACTGCACCTTCGACCGCCTCGTCATCCATGTGCGGGGCACCGTGCCACCCGTCACCGTCAAACCCGTCAGGCACCTGCGCTACGACGGCTCCGGAAAGAGGGTCCCGCTCGCCGGACGCTACTTCCTGGAGATCAAGCTCTCCCCCGCCGCCGCCCACAATCAGGCCGGCAAGCCCGTCTACCGGGGACCCCGCCTGCTGAAGATCCACCTGCCCAAGCTCAAGGGGCTCGCACTGACCGGCGACTTCGAAGGCGTGGTCACCTTCGGGACGGCGTTCAAGACCAAACCGCACTACAAGGCCTACACCGTCCCCCGCCCGGCCCGATTCGTCCTCGACATCAAACACCCCAACATCTGCTCCTGACCGGGAGCGACCCCGCCCGGCTCCGACCACCCCGGAGCCGGGCGGCCACGCCACCATCACCCCGGAGCGGGAACGTTGAGAGGCCGCCCCCGTGAGCAACACCGACTCGTAAGAGCCCCCTGCCCAGTGGCTGTCCGCGATTCGCCGCTTCAGCACGCGACTTCGCAGGGGCGCCAGAACTCACCTGGGTACTGCTACTCATGCGTCGCACCCTGCCGACGTCTACCGTCACGTGCATGCCCAAGACCCCTCTACGTCTACGTAGAACCCGAACCGCCAGGAGGACCGTCCTGTACGCCGTCGCAGGGCTTGTGCCGGTCGCGCTGTCAGTGGCTGCCGTGGCAGTGGGGAACTCCGTATGGAACGGCGCGCCGTATCCCTCTGCTGACCCCGACGTGGTCGCCCAACGGCTCAAGGACCGGTCTGACTGGGTGTACGACGGCTTCGCGCTGCCCGAAACGTACGCGGCCAACTCGGGCAGGGTCGATACCGGCGCCTGCTACTACCGAGGGCTGAGAAGCATCGCCCATATCGACGAGGCACGCAGCGACGTCCGGAGCTTCGGACTCGATTGGAGCGTGCCCGACATCCCCGAAGCCACCGCACGAGACGCGCAGCGGCGCGTACGCCAGCGACTGGTGAAGCAGGGTTGGAAACTCACCCACGAAGGCGACCGTGCAGGGGCGACCTTCCGCGAGCTGGGCTTCCGATTCGAAAACCCGAAGGACGGCGACCAGGTCGACGTTCAGTGGAACGACTCGACCACGACGTTGTTCATCAGCGTCTACGCCCCCTGCGCGCAGGTTCCCGACGGCTTCGAGGAGCACGACTGGTCCGAGGCGGACTGGCACCCGAATGGGCAAGCTGCCTCACGGTTTTGAAGAGCCGCGCGGTGTCGTACCGCGCGGAACGGGCTGCCGCCGTCGATGTCTCACGGGGCACCTCCCGACTCCGGCGTCCCCGGCGGGGGCTCGGGCTGAATCAGGACCATGGGGTCGTTGCCCTTCAGCTGCTGCCAGACGCCGACCAGCGCGACCGCCTGGGCCACGAAGAACGCCAGTTGCACCGACGCCGTGCGGAGTTGGTAGACGGACAGCAGCAGGGCCGCCTTGGTGGGCCAGTAGTGGCCCTCCCGGCGGAACGTATCGATGTCCATGACAACACCGGTCGAGGTGAGCACGAGCAGGGTCAGGGCAACGTCCAGCGCCAGGGTGCCGATGGGCTCGCCCGCGATCGTGCTCAGCACCCAGTGGACGGCGACCGGAGCGGCGTACACGAGGGAGAGGCCCAGGGCCTTCGCGGGGCCACGGCGGCCCGGCAGCACCCGCCACAGCGCACCGAGGGTGAAGCCGAGTACGCCCCCGACGACCTCCCATGTGACGACGTAGTCGACCAGGTTGACGACGCCGAACTGGGATCGGGCCGTGTCACCCCAGAGCGGCCCGCGGACGTTGTCCGCCCAGAACGCGACAGCGGTGGCGGGCAGGGACAGCAGCACCGCGAACAGGGCGGCTCGGCGGCCGTTGTTCCACCAGGTGTCGCAGGGCCCCCATGCCAGGGTGAGATCCACCGCGTCGACGGAGTCCGGGAGCTTCTTGCCGGCGTGCCCGGAGGTGGTGTCGCCGGGATTCCACCGGTGTATCGCGTCGAGTCGGTCCTCCAGCTGGGCACGCTCGCTGTCCTGGTCACCCTGTTCCAGGCGGCGCAGCTGGGAGTGCAGGTCGCGGTACTGCCGCGCCGAGTCGATCAGCCAGCTCCGGTCCGACTCCCGGATCACCTCGCGCAGCGAGGGTTCGTTCTCCCCGAACGTCCTGGACAGCACGGCGCGACGGCGCCCCACCGCGAGGAGGAGAAGGCCGACCAGGAAGAGGGGCAGGAGGTTCACCATCCAGACCGGCGCACCGGCGTACCCGCCCGGCGTCGGGAGGATCTGGGCCACGAGGAGCAAGGAGAGGGCGAACAGCTCCGTCCTCCCGGGGCTGACCGTCGCGGCGCCCGGGGCGGCGGACCGGGCGGACAGAACGGCCAGGAGCACACCGATCACGCCGTACCAGCCGCAGATGTTGGGGTGGAACCAGTCGGCCCAGTTCGAGGGAAACCAGGCCAGGTCGTTGTAGAGGTGCGCAAGACGCCGGTCGCGGTACGACGGATCGTGGGCGCTCAGCCAGTTCTCCTGTGCCCAGACGCCCTGTGAGGATGCGAGACCGAGTCCCACGACGAGAAGCGCGACGGCGGCACAGACGATCAGCGCCCACCAGGGGAATCGCCCTCGCGGCGGGACTCCCGCGACCGGAGCGCGTACGGCCTCGCGCAGCCGTCGCAGGGACGCGAGAGTACCGACCAGCCAGACGAAGGCCACACACCAGCAGGCGAGCGCGATCCACACCATCCCGTGCGCCTGCCGGAGTCGCTCGACGTCGGCGGTGTTGTCCTCGTAGAGCCAGAAGCCCGTCGGCAGACCGAAGCGCTCCGGAGCGACGGCGACCAGGAGCGTGTACGCCGTGGCGATCAGGACGGTCACCCACGCTTCGGGGCGGGGACGGCCGAACAGGCACAGCGCCGCCCCGCCGCACACGGCCAGCACGAAGTGAACGGCGACACGGTGATCCGGCCACCAGGCGAACACCCCGATGTCTCCCAAGACCCTGGGGAGTTGGTCATCGACCTCGAAGACGAGCGCCGCGACGGCGGTGATCCAGGCCCACAGCAGCAGATTGCGCCGTGTGGCCTCCTCGGCCGGCGTCTGCACCAGGGCTGCCGGCGCCGGAGACAGTCTGCGCACCAGCCTGAGCAGACCCACCAGCACCAAGCCACTCCAGAGCAGCCATACCGCCGACCCCGCCAGATAGCGGAAGCCATCACCCCACCGCACGGCCAGGGCCTTGGTGGCCGGCGGCTGGATCCCCACCCGCACATCGACGGCGGGACCACCGGCCTTCGGCCGGTCCCACGTCAGACGCGTGGTCGAGCCCGTGGTCGGCATCGGGGTCATGCTGCGCGCGGCGCGTCCGCCGAGATCGATCGTGACCTTCTGCCACCACGCCTGGTCCAAGGAGGGCGGGCGGAGCAGGATCAGCCTCCAGAACCGCTCGCCAGGGCTGATGCGCCAGACTCCGAAGTCGCGGTCCCGCCGGTCGTCGACGTGTGTCACCGCGAAGTAGTCGACCGTGATCCACTTTTCGGTGACGACGACGGCAGGCGGTCCCGGCCGCCATTCCGTGTCCCTCTGCGTCTGGGACGCGGCGGGATCGCGCAGGAGGCAGCGCATGGCCTTGCGGTAGCGCTCGCTGTCGCCGTTGAGCAGCAGATCCGGGGCGAGTCCCCACGTCTTGGGGACGCGCACGACCAACCGGGACTCGGCTCTGGTGGTCGCCTCGCCGTCGTGCTTCAGCGAAACCGAGACGCTGACCCTCGCGGCCTTCAGCTGTGTCGCGAGACAGACGTCGTCCGCCGCGTGGGCGGTCGACCCCGGACCGAGTGAGGACAGCGCCAACAGACCGGTCAGCACCATCAGGAACAACAGTTTCCGCATACCCCCGCACCCCCCTGCGGGCATATTCCCCTCTTGGCCCACGATCGATCACCGAACGGCAGATTGGCGTTGCGATTCCCGGGTGCGGATCCTTGGGCTTGTTGTGAACGCGCGCGGTAGGGGTGCGGGCGGAGTCCTGATGGGGCCGCGGCTGGTCAGAGGTCGTAGTCGCCGCGGCCGAAGCCCATCGTGTGGGGGCGTCCCTCCAGCAGGAGCAGTGCAAGGGCGACGACCGGGTCGAGCGCGGCGTCGCTGTGCGTGTCGAAGACGCGGGCGCCGCCGTTGCGTCCGAACCGCTCGCGGACCCGTAGGACGGTGCGCTCGCCGGCGCTCACCGTGAAAAGCAGCTTCGGCCAGAGCCGTCGGCGGTGGACGCGGTACTCCTTCGACCACAGCCGCACGGTGTTCCCCAGTCTCTCGCCCACCTGCTGCCTCTGTGGCCTGTCGGCGTACAGCAGCGCTTGGCCGCTGCTGAAGTCGACCTGCAGCCGGGGACCGCCGTTCACCGCCGGATCCGAGCCGCGCGAGATGGCCTGCCGCTGGTAGCCGACCTGCATCGCGACCACCGACTCCGTTTCGCCGGTGATCCGCAGTGTCGTGGTCAGCCTGTTCATCTCGGCCCGGCCCGGCCGCAGTTCATCCATCATGAGTGCCGCGCTTCCGCCAGCGGACGGGGACTGTGCTTCGCTGCGGACGATACGGCAGTCCCCACCGCCACCCCGCGGCCGGCCCGGCCGACAGGATCTGGCCGGACACGTCAACGACCCGGGCGCCTCGCACGTCGCGCACACCCGCAGGATCTGACCGAACCACCTGGGGATCGGTCCACGTCTCGTGAGGCTGCGGGATCAGCGTCCGGGTCAAGCCCTGGGCGGCGTCGTGGACCAGCACGGAACCGCGCGACGCCGGGCGTCGCCACCGCTGAAATCGTCCCTTTACGGCCAACTCATCGAGCGCCCCGAGACCCACATGGCATGATCCACCTGGCCAGTCGTACTGGCTGCCGCCGGGGAGAAGGGGCACGGCAATGGACGAGGACGAGTGTCTTCACCGCTACGGTCTGCACCCTGTCGGCGTGGGCCTCGAAGAGGTCCGCGGGCTGCTCAGAGCACATATCCAGCGGGAGCGGCAGGCTCAGGGTGGAGGTGACACCGAGCTGATGAAGCTGTGCTGCGTCCAGCTGTTCAATGCCGGCAGTCTCGACGATGTCCTGCTCATCTGGAAGGCCAAGTCAGCCAGCATGGACGCCGGCTGCTCGATCGACATCCAGTTGCTGTGCGGAAGCGGACTGGGCGCAACCAAGGCACACCTGTCGTCTCAGCGTCTGCCCGAAGCCGAAGCAGCGCTCCGGCGACTGCTCGACTGTGAAAAGGCCGGCGACTTCGAGGACTTCTCCGCCGAAGAACACTCCGCCCAGTACGCCGCTTACTACACGCCATGAGGGATCCTGTCGAGCTTCCGCCCCCACCCACGCGCCACCACCATGCCGGAACCGCACGAGACGCTCTCGACGACCGCCCGAAAGCCTGACGCCGGGCGCTCTGGAGGATGCTCCGAGACGCACCACTCCTCGCGGAACGTCACGGTCACGGGATCTGACGCAGCATGGGAGTCACTGCTTGCGGGGGCCTCGCGACCTACCGTTCCCGGTCGGCCGAAAGACCCGCCGCTCGTCGTGGGGGTGACGGTGGTCGGCGTCTCGGCACAGCGAGTCCCGCCCCGGCGTACGGGGCGGGGCACCGCGTGGCTTCAGGTGGCGGTGGGCCAGCTTCGCAGCAGGGCGGCGATCTTCCCGGCGGTACAGGCGGGGTCGAGGAGCAGGTCCTTGAGAGCGACGGCGTCCTCGCGGGCGGGCTTGACGGGAATGCCCGCGGCTTCGAGGTACATGACGCCGGTCGCCGCCGCGACGGCCATGTTGGAGCGCTCCAGCCAGCGGCACCGGCCCAGCGTGTGCACCAGGGCAGCGGCCTTGGCATAGGGGCCCTCGTAGACGGGCTGCTCGAACAGTTCCGCGCGGTGGCGGGCGACCGCCGACACGGGCACACCGTAGTCGTCGGGGGCCGGATCGTCCGCTCCGGCGGCCTCGGCGACCTGCAGGATCCAGGGAACGTCGATGTGCAGGTTCATCAGGCAGCGCGCGACCCTTGCGGCGCCTGCTGGGCGTCCTCGGCGTCATCGAAGACCGACTGGTGCTCGGCCAGGAAACGGGCTGCCGCGTCCACCGCGCGGACACGCAGGCCGCTGGCGTCGTCCTGCACGAGCCGGGCGAGGTAGTCCCCGATGCTCAGCCCGAGGTCGGCGGCACGCTTCCTCGCGAGCTCCGCCACGTCCTCGTCCACCCGTGCGCCCAGCTGTGTCTTCGCCATACACGCATGGTAACAGCTGTTACCGCGAACGGAGACAGCAGGATAGGCGTCACTGTCCGTCCCGTCGCCCGTGAAGAACGCGGCAACCAGGCGGGCGTGGCCGTCGGCGAGCCGGCGGGCGCGCTGTGCGGTTTTCGGGCTGCCGGTGACGTTGGAGACAGCGGCCCGGGAGCCGGAGTGTGAGCGGACCGTGGGAGTCGACGACAACCGTGCGGGTGCGGTACGCGGCGATGGACCTCAGACACACGCCCTCTCCGCCCCCGTCGCGGTCATCGAGCCCACCCCATCTCCTTCACCAGCAGCGATGGCAGCGACATGCCCCTGTGGGAGAACCTGCTCACGGGCTCCGGCAGGGTCCGGGTCGTCTCGGTCCAGGGAGTGGACGCCGCGCATCTGGTCCTGAACGACACCGACCCGACCGGCTGCCTGATCGTCCGGTCCTGCCCTGTCAGGGCTGGTTGGGAGGTCACCGCGTCTGCTTGCGGGTCTGCTTCACTTCCCGGTCGACGGCCCAGGCGTCGGCGACCGGGCCGAGGTGGCCGAGCTTGTCGGGGTTGATGACCGAGCGGATGGTCTGGATCCGCCCGTCGAGCACGTCGAGGGCGAGGATGTGGAGGACCCCGCCGTCGCGGTCACGGAAGAGCGCGCCCGGCTGGCCGTTGACCTGGTGCGGTTCGAACGTGATGCCGACCCGTGCCATCAGCGGGTAGACGGTGGCGAGCAGCCTGGCCACGTTCTCGGCGCCGGCGACGGCCCTGGCCAGTTGCGGGGCCTTGCCACCGCCGTCCCCGACGAGCTGGGCATCGGCCGACAGCAGACTCCGCAGTCCGTCCACGTCTCCCTGCGCCAGAGCCTCGAAGAACCGTCTGGCCAGCTCCTGCCTCTCCCGGCGGTCCGCTGCGAACCGGGGCCGTCCCTCGTTCATGTGGCGGCGTGCCCGTACGAGCAGCTGTCGGCACGCAGGCTCCGAGCGTCCCACCGCCTCGGCGATCTCGTCGAAGCCGAAGGCGAAGACCTCCCGCAGCACGAACACCGACCGCTCCAGCGGGCTGAGCCGCTCCAGGAGCAGCAGCGCCGCCATCGACACCGAGTCGGCCAGCTCCGCCGCGCGGGCCGGGTCCCCGTACGGATCGTCCAGCAGCGGCTCGGGCAGCCACGGTCCGACGTACTCCTCCCGACGCACCCGTGCGGAGCGCAGCACGTCGATGGCGATCCGGGTCACCGTGGCCGACAGGAACGCCTTGACCGACACCGGCCGGGTGGTCGAGGCGTCGTAGCGGAGCCAGGTCTCCTGCACCGCGTCCTCCGCCTCGCCCACGCTGCCCAGGATCCGGTACGCGATCGAGAACAGCAGCGGCCGCAGCTCCTCGAACTCCTCGACCTTGCTCACGCCGACTCCCCCTTGCGGTCTGAATGCCCGGCCGGACCCGCGCCGACGAGGCGCCTTTCGAAGATCATCCGATGTGTGAGCGGAGCGGACAACGCTCGCACCGCGACCGGCCCGACGGCCTTGGCCATGGCGTCCCGGCCCCAGGCCCGACCCGGGCCGGGCAGCGGGGGCGGTTCAGTGGAACTGGCCGACCTGGTATTCGCCGGCCGGCTGCTGGGTGATGATGTTCAGCCGGTTCACCGCGTTCATGAACGAGACCAGCAGTACGAGGGCCGTGAGCTGCTCCTCGTCGTAGTGCCGGGCGGCGCGCTCCCACACCTCGTCACTGACCCCGGTGGCGGCGTCCGCGACCCGGGTCCCCTGCTCCGCCAGAGCGAGCGCGGCGCGTTCAGCCTCGGTGAACACCGTTGCTTCCCGCCAGGCCGCGATCAGGTTCAGCCGCACCGGGCTCTCCCCGGCCGCGGCGGCTTCCTTGGTGTGCATGTCGATGCAGACCGCGCAACCGTTGATCTGGCTCACGCGCAGCGCCACCAACTCCTGCGTCGTGGCCGACAGCGGCAAGGCCTTCAGCTCCCGGCCGGCCGACATGAGGTACTTGAGGGCCTTGCCGGCGGTCGGGTTGGCGAAGTAGTTCAGTCGCGCGTCCATCGTGTGCTCCTCCACGTTCGTCGATGCCTTCACTCCCGAGACGAGGCGGCCCTCACGCCTGTGACATGGCGCGGTGTGACCCATGTCTCTCCGCTGCCAGGGTTCGGGCATGTCACAGGCCGAGTCACTGCCTCGTCCCGGGCGCGGAAGCCCTCGATCAGGAAGTTGATGTGAACGACGCGCCGTGGATCGTCGCCGGAGTATTCGCCGCCGTCCGCCTGGTGGGCAGCTCCAAGATGTTCGTGCCGAGCGGCCCACCGATACCGGGCATACGACGATGTCGCCGGGGGACGGTACGACAGGGTGTAGGCGTCCGCCGGCATGACCGGGTCACGGACCTCCACGGGCCGCCCGCCGATGACGGTCTCGCGGCGTAACCCGTCCGGCCTTCGCGCCGTGCAGGTGGTGCGGCACCGTGCCAGCCTGATCTCGACGGGCGTGCGTTCGGGCTCGCGCCGTTGCCGGAGCCGTTCCGCCCGCCGGTGAGCCGCTCGCAGCCGTATGGGCCGCTCCGGATCGCCGGGGTCTGCGGCCCTGATAACGGAGAGGTCCCCATGCGACACCTCAAGCGCTGTCCTGCCCCCGTGCGACGTGCCGTGACGGGCGGGTCGGACCGGTTCGTGCTCCGGCGTCCGCGCCGCCGGTGGCCGAACCGGCTGCGGGCCTTGGGCGCTGCCTTCCTGCTCACGACGGCGGGCGTGCTGTTCGCGGCGGCACCCGCGCATGCCTCCTCGTCCATCAGCGTCTCCTCCTCCACCGTCGCCGCCGGCGACACCTTCACGATCAGCTTCACCGGCACCTCGGATTTCGCCCGCCGTGACGCCGGCTTCAACTTCTACGCGGGTGCGAACCCCCCGGCCCTGGGCACGCTCGACACGTTCACCACCATCGAGTCGTGCACCGGCAACACCGGCCCCTGCGTCAACCAGCCCTCCCTGGGTCCACGGGTGCCGCTCGGCGACCTGAACGCCGGCGACCCGTTCAGCGGCTCGATCACCCTGCGCATCAACCCCGGCACCCCGGCAGGCACGTTCCTCCTGCGCTACCAGCTCTTCAGCACCCCCGACGGTGGTGAAGCCACAGAGAACGGCCCCATCATCTCGGTCACCGTGCCGCCCTCGGCCGACCTCGGCGTGAGCCTGACCGCTCGGCCGCATCTGGGCCTCCTGGTGCCCTACCTGTCCTACACCGCCACCCTCCGCAACACCGGCCCCAGTGCGGTCACTTCGGCCACCCTGACTGCGGTTCTGCCCGCCGGGAGGACCGCGACCCGTCTGTCGCCCGGCTGCACCTCCAGCCCCGGCAGCGTGACCTGCACGTACGGGGCCATCGCCGACGGCGGCAACGCCGTGTCCACGTTCCGGCTGCCGATGAGCGTCCTCGCCCTGGGCAGGGTCGACGTCACCGCCACCCGGACCGCCTCCGCCCCCGGCGATCCGAACGCGGCCAACGACAGCGCCAGTGCCGGCTGCCGCGTCATCTCCGTCTTCCTCGCCACCTGCCCCTGACCCCCACCCACAACGGGGCGGCCCCTGTACACCGGGCCGCCCCGGGGTCGCGTCAACCGGCCGCACGGTCGGCCTGCGGCCGGTCGGTGCCGGCCAGCCGTGCCCGCAGTGGTTGTTCGACGGGGCGTTCACCGTGGTGGTGTCGATGTTGGCCGGGCCGGGCCGTCGGCGGCGAGCAGGACGCCTTCGGGCGTGACGACGGTCGCCACGGCCGTAAGGGTCGCGGTCTGGGGCCGGCCCGCCACTACTGACATGGGAGACCGGCCGGCCACGGCGGACGGACCGCACGAGATGCCGACCCTGCTCGGGGAGGAGCTGGTGCGACGGCTGTGCGAGACCGTCGGCCTGGGGCTGGACCCCCGACGGACTACCGGAGGCCTTGTCCGGGTCTTCACGTCAACCCCCGGTCTCAGTTGGCGCACGTCAACCCCCGGTCTCAGTTGGCGATTGGCGCTCTTGCCTGGGCCGCATGAGCCAGCTGATGGCACCGCGAACGAGGCACGATTCCCGGACCCCTCGCGGAAGCGGTCGTGGACGGTCGAAGTACTACGCGTCAGCTGCCCCGAAGCCCCACCGCCAGCGTCAGTTCAAGGACCCGGTGGGGCGATGCGAGATCCGGGAACAGCTCCCGCAGTTGCGACATCCGGTACCGGACGGTCTGGGGATGGACGAACAGCGCCGCCGCCACCTCGTCCCGCCTGCCCTGGTGCAGCAGCCACTCCCGCAAGGTCTCCTCCAGCCGCCGTGCGGTCGCGACGGGCACGGTCCGCAACGGTGCGAGGGCTCGGGCACGCAGGTCCGCGAACGCGTCCGCGTCGGCGCTCAGCACCAGCTCGGGCAGGTGGTCCTCGGTGTCGCGAATGTCGGAGGAGAGGGTGCGCGCGCGTACGGCTCGTGCGTACGAGGCGGACGCACGCGTCCATGGCCGGGCCGGGCCGACGACGGCGGTGCGGTCGGTCAGCTGCCGCAAGAGGTGTGATCGGTCGGCGTCGGGGACGAGCAGCACACCGGTGGCGTCCGGCAGATCGTCGAGGACGAGGGTGCTCGGGTCGAGCGCGCGGTAGGCAGGCCGGGCCTGGGCGGCGGGCAGCAGGACCGCGGTCAGTGAAACCGGAGGCTGCCATCCGGCCCGTTGAACAGAGACCAGCAGCGCATCAGGGCTCGCGCCGGCGACGAGGTCGCGGGCCAGGTGCTCCAGATGGCGCTCGTGATCCCTGCCCCGGGCGGCCAGTTCGTCGGCGTGGCCCGCGGCGCTCGCGGCGGAGAGCTCGTCGATGTAGGCGAAGGTCAGCTCGGCGAACTTGGCGACCTCGGCGGCGGGCAGACCTGCGGGTACGGCACCCGCTGCCAGGCATCGCCAGGCCACGCGGGCGCCGACGCGGTAGGCGCTGAGCAGGGCGTCCATCGAACGGCCGTCGCGGACCTCGCCGCGGCCCAGCTCGTAGGCCGCGTCACCGCCGTCGCCGCCCGTGGCGCTCCCGCTCGCGAGGTCCAGATAGTGCCCCAGGGCGGTGCGGACGGCTCGGCGGATGGTGGCGCCCATGTGCCCCGAAAGGGCGTTGGCGTACGGAGGGACCTCGTCGATGATCGCCTCGACGACCTCGTCGGCGGTGGCCTTCAGCGCAGCCCGAAGTACGGCGACTATCTTCTCATCCAGGGCCAGTTCGCTGGCCCTCTGGATCACATGGCTCACTTTTATTCCCTGCGAACAATTCAGCCGACCAGATTTACGTCCTGTGGTCAGGACTTTACGCCCTGAGGCACAGCAAGCTGGAGCCATGACGAGTACAGCCCTCCGCAGCAGGGCGTGGAAACTGCTGGAGATGGTCACGACGCCGCTGCTGCCGTCGGACTACCTCGACCTGGTCAGCCCGCTGCGTGCGGGCGCCGACCTGCGGGGGCGCATCGAGGCCGTGCACCCCGAGACGGGTGACGCAGCGAGCATCGTGATCAGACCGGGACGGGGCTGGCGCGGCCACGCAGCCGGTCAGTACGTGCGGATCGGCGTCGACGTCGACGGGGTGCGCCTGTGGCGTGCCTACTCCATCACCTCGCCGACAAACCGCCAGGACGGCCGCGTCACGATCACCGTGAAGGCGATCCCGGACGGCAAGGTCAGCAACCACCTGGTCCGCGAGGCGAAGCCGGGCACGCTGATCCAGCTCGACCAGGCGACCGGTGACTTCGTGCTGCCGCAGGCCAAGCCCGCCAAGGTGCTCTACCTGACGGCCGGCAGCGGCATCACGCCCGTGATGGGCATGCTGCGCGACACCGAATTCGATGACGTCGTCATGGTCCACTGCGCGCCGCAGCCGCACGACGTGATCTTCCGCAGCGAACTGCACGACCTGGTCGCGGACAAGAAGCTGCGGCTCACCGAGGTGCACACCGACACGGACGGCATGCTCGACATCGCCCGTCTCGACGACCTCGTGCCCGACTGGGCCGAGCGCGAGACCTGGGCCTGTGGGCCCGCGGGCCTGCTCGACGCCGCCGAAGAGCACTGGACGGAGCACGGCGTCCAGGAGCGCCTGCACACCGAACGCTTCCGCCCCAGCATCGTCGTCGCCGGCGACGGCGGCGAGGTGACGTTCAGCACGACCGGCAAGACCGTCGACGCGGACGGCGCCACGCCGTTGCTGGACGTCGGCGAGGAGGCCGGCGTGCTCATGCCCTCCGGGTGTCGCATGGGCATCTGCTTCGGCTGCATCACGCCGCTCAAGGCGGGTGCTGTCCGCGACCTGCGCACCGGCGAGATCACCGAGGCCGAGCCGGGCGTCCTCATCCAGACCTGCGTGTCCGCCGCGGCGGGCCCCTGCGACATCGAACGGTAGGAGCACCTTGACCGCCATCGACCCCACCGCCCACCTCACCGCGGAGCAGATCGAGGAACTCGGCCGCGAGCTGGACGCGATCCGCGACGAGGTGATCGCCAGCCGTGGCGAGAAGGACGCCGCCTACATCCGCAAGGTCATCTCGGCGCAGCGCAAGCTGGAGCTGGTCAGCAGGGGTGTGCTGCTGTTCTCGTTCTTCCCGCCCGCGTGGCTGATCGGCACCGCCGGGCTGTCCGTGGCGAAGATCATGGACAACATGGAGATCGGCCACAACGTCCTGCACGGCCAGTGGGACTGGATGCGGGACCCGAAGATCCACTCCACCACCTGGGAATGGGATCACGTCTCGCCGTCCGACCAGTGGAAGCACTCGCACAACGAGCTGCACCACACGTACACCAACGTGATCGGCAAGGACAACGACCTCGGCTACGGCATCATGCGCGTCGACGAGGACCAGAGGTGGCACCCGTTCCACCTCGGCCAGCCGCTGTGGAACTTCATCAACGCCTGCTTCTTCGAGTACGGCATCGCAGCGTACGACCTGGAACTCGGCAGGAACCTGAGCAAGCGCCGCCGCAAGAACCCGGAGTTCCGCGCGCGGGCCAAGGCCGTGGGCCGCAAGATCCGCAAGCAGGTCCTCAAGGACTACGTGATCCACCCGCTGCTCTCGGGCCCGTCGTTCCTCACCACGCTCGCCGCCACGTTCACCGCGAACCTGGTCCGCAACATCTGGTCCCACTCGGTGATCATGTGCGGGCACTTCCCCGAGGGCGTGCAGGTCTTCGAGCGCCGGTCGATCAAGGGCGAGACGCGCGGCCAGTGGTACCTGCGCCAGATGATGGGCTCGGCGAACATCAGCGGCAGCAAGGCCATGCACTTCATGACCGGCAACCTGTCGCACCAGATCGAGCACCACCTGTTCCCGGACCTGCCGAGCAACCGGTACGCCGAGGTCGCGGTGAAGGTGCGCGCGCTGTTCGAGAAGTACGAGCTGGAGTACGTCACCGGGCCGCTGCCCAAGCAGGTGTTCTCCGCGTGGCGAAAGGTCGTCCGGCTCTCGCTGCCGAACAAGAAGCCCAAGATCAAGACGCCGGACCGCGAACAGGAGCTCGTCGCGGCCTGATTCCCGGTATCGGTTCAGATGTCTCACCGTACCGACGGCACCGCCGGTACGGTGGGATCCGTTTGCGGACGGAGGGCGGCCGCGACATCGGACGGTACGACACGGGATCCGGGCAGCCCGGTGTCGTCGCAGTACGCGCACGCCGGTGTCGCTCTCGGTGACCGCACGCCAGCTCGTAAAGGGCGGTCGCTGTCTGCCCGCGTCCGCCGCCGTTGATGTCAGTCCTGACGTCACCCGGCCCGGGACACTGTCGTCACGGGTCGGTGACCGTGCTCACCCCCGTGTGTCCTTCGCCGTTTGATTATGGGACTGGGCCGTTTGCATGGTCGTCGATACCGAGATCTCGGCGCATCATGTCTCGCATCAACTCCCACAACTCCCGGAGCTGATGTAGTTCCGCATGGATCTCTTCGAAGGATCCGGTCGGGACTGGACTGCCTTCCTCCAGACACTTGGTCTTCCGGTAGCCCTCGGAAAGTGCCTTCGCGACGACGTCCAACTCGCGTAACACTGCGGCGGATGCGACCATCTGCGCCTCGGCATACGCAGCGTGGTGCGAATGCCGCGCTACCTCCAGTTCCTCGCGCACAGCTTCGGTGACGTCTCCTCGGTTCACGTGGTACAGGAATTTCGTGAGCTGCAGTCGGTAATGGCGGTAAGCGGCATTGGTTGCCGCGTAGCACGTACGCCTCTGTGCGAGTTCGGCGCGGTTCTGGTCGCGCAGCCATTGGCTGTGCGCGATCTGCTGCTGCCGTTCGAACTGTTCTCTCTGCACTCGTGCAACGAGTCGGTGGGAGAGAACAGGTGCAAGTAGGGTTCCCGCCACGCCGACAACCGCAGCGAACAGCGCGATCGTGCCGCTTTCCATTGATCCCCCAGTTGCTGCAAACGGAGCTTCATCATGCTGAGGTACACGGGGATCCAATGTCGAGGGACCGCCATCTGTCCACACGTCGAGCCACCTTCCGGGGCGTCTCGGGGCCGTCGGCGGGTGTTCAACGACGACCGACGGTGACCCCCATCGACAGCTACGTCGCAGGTCGCAGTGTTGATCGATCACACTTCTTCGGTTCCTGGTGGTACGCGACGACACTGACTCGAGTGCCGGCTTCTTCCCTTCCGTGCCGCTCTCGATCACGATGCCGGCATGGACGCATCGGTATGGGTAGGGGCAGCGTTCGGCCTGGTCGGCACTGGCGTCGGAGGAGGACTGTCAATCTGGTCGTCCGCCATCGCTCAGCGCCAGCAAGCGGTTCGTGCGCGTGAGGAGCGTCAGCAGGTTCTCGCGTCCACAGCGGTCGAGGCGGCGCTGGCGGAGTTGCTTGAGGTCCAGCGTGATGCTCGACGAGCCGGCCCCCTGGACGAGGCCCGCCAGCTACTGCTTCATGAGCGTGTTCTGCATGTGCAGGTCCTGATGCAGCGCGTTCCCGATGCCGCCCTCCGTAGTCGGGTGCGGGAAAATACCCTTCTCATGCCTCTCTCGCCGCCTGAGGACACAAGAACGAGCCAGGAGAGGCGGGTTGACATCATGCTGCTGTGCGCCGACGCCATCGCCTGCCTCGGCGCCTATCTGCGCGCTGAACCGCCGCCACCGCCCGTAGAAAGACTTCAAACGCTGCGCAGGCTGTGGCCGTTCGATGGCATCGCCCCTGAGGAGAGCGTGTTCATGTACGAAGCGGACAGCTAGAAACTACAGCGGTGCAGACGCCACCTGCGCGCGCTCCTCGGAGGAGCTGTTCGGCTGATCACCCACCAGCCACGTCCAACGGCCTTGTCGGGAACGGTAAGACGCGGCGATCGACGCTCTGCCTCATTCCTTGGTTGCGGAACCGTAGACCATCGGCCGACGGCACGACGGGGCCGCCCTCGCCACAGTGGCCGTATGAAGAAAACCGAGGAGATCAGCAGGGCCCGCTTCCTGGCCGGGACAGCGGCCGTCGCCGTGACGGCCTCGACGCTGTCGGCGGGGCAGGCCGGGGCGGCCGGGCGAGCCCCGAAGCGCAGGGGGCTGAAGCACCGGGGTGTCGTCTACACCGTCGGCGCCGGGGAGACGCCCGGCACCGCGTGGAGTGCCGCCCGGATGCGCGAGGACGTCCGCGTGATCCGTGGCGAGCTGCACGCCGACACCCTCGATGTCACCGGCGACGGTGTCGACCGTCTCACCACGACGGCCGCCGAGGCCGCCGAACGCGGGCTGCACGTCTGGCTCCAGCCGACCCTCGGGGACATCCCGCCGAAGGAGATCCTGGACAGCATCGCCGAGTGCGGCCGGTTCGCCGAACGGCTGCGCCGGCAAGGCGCGAGCGTCGACTTCAGCGTGGGCTGCGAGTTCTGGCTGTTCGTACCGGGCATCATCCCCGGCGAGACGGTCCTGGAGCGCGTCGCCAACCTCCAGAGCGGCAGCGTCGACATCGCGGGCATGCAGCGCCGCCTGGCCCGATTCACCGCCAGGGCGGCGGCGGTCGGCCGGTCCGTCTTCCACGGCCGCCTCAGCTACGCCGCCGCCCAGGACGAGGCGTTCGAGCCGGTCGACTGGCGCCTCTTCGATGTCGTCGGCATCGACTACTACGCGGCCTTCCGCCGGCCCTCCGACCACGTTCGTGAGCTGCGCCGCCATCTGCGTTGGGGCAAGCCACTGGCCATCACCGAGTTCGGCACCTGCGCCTACGTCGGTGCTCCTGAGGCGGGCGGCATGGGCTGGGACGTCGTCGACTACTCCAAGGAGCCGTACGAGATCAAGGGCGACCTGGTGCGCAGCGAGCGTACTCAGGCCGCCTACCTGGTCGATCTGCTTGAGGTCTTGGAGTCGATGGGCCTCTACGCGGCAATGGCCTTCGAGTTCGTCACCCCCGACGCCCCTCACCGTCCCGACGACCCGCGCTACGACCTGGACCTCGGAAGCTACGCCCTCACCAAGTCCCTCAAGGACCGCCCCGACGACCCGGCCTCGAACTGGCACTGGGAACCCAAGGAGGCCTTCCACGCGGTGGCCCGCCACTACGGCCGACGGGCGAGGCCCCTGCCCCGGCGAAACCATGGCTGAGGAGGTGCCGCCCCTTGAACTGATCGCGGTGGCGATCAGGTAGGTGTAGGCGACCCAGCCGGTCCTGCCCTTGTCGGCACCGCTGGTGACCCTGCCCCAGGCGCAGTTGCCGTGCGGATTGCGAGGCGGTAGTTGGTGAAGCCGGCGTCCCGGGTCAGGAGGCCACGCGAGGCGCAGGAGGTGGCCGGGCCCGTCCGCATGGCACAGGGCCGCCGAGAGGCTCGCGCACCGCGGGTGCCACCCGCAAGGGCCGGTCACGGCGGTCATCGCCTGGCCGGACCTCCTGTACGTGGTCGAACCCTCGCCGCTGATCACCGTTGCCGCGAGGCTGGAGCGTCCAGTACGGCTCTGCCGTGCAGTGGCGTGCCTGCATGCGGTCGTCCCCGGCCCGCGGGTCCGGCTTCCGGAGCACGAGATTCGTCGGCCGCCGCTCAGCCGCCGACGGCACCCGGTCCTCCAGCGGCAGCGTCCAAGGCCGGCCACGGGCTCGCGTGTCCGCAACATCTCGACGCGGCTCCCCCACCAACTGGCCGAATGTGCGCGGGCTCAGCCCGAGGAACCGGGGCGATCCGAACTCCCCAAGGGCCTCGCTCGTCGAGCTGCGGTCATCAGCCCGCTGTGTAGCCTGTCGATCTGTTCGAACGGGATGAGGGTGGGACGTGGAGACGCTGGTGGAGGGGGCCGTCGCGGAGACACTGCGTGACGGGAACGGTGAAGCGGTCCGCCTGTATGTCGCCGCCTGCGCGGAACGCATGGCGCCCTTGTTCGTGGGCCTGCGGACCAGCTCTCCTGGGCGGGAAGCCGACGTGGACTTCTATGCGGAGTCCGTACGCGATCTTTGGTACGCAGACCGGCCGCTCGCCGACGCCGCTGAGCGCGTACGCCGGCTGGAGCGGTTCCCGGAGCTTCAGCCGAACGAAGAAGGGATCACCGATGTCGCCGACACCTACGCCTTCTTCGCTGCCCTCAGCCTGCGGTATGCCCTGCTGGCCCACGGCACGGGAAACGCCGACGACGCTGTGGCCTGCGGGCATACGGCGCTCACCGCGATGGGGATGCTGGACCAGAACGTGGCGGGTGCCGGCTTTCTCGCCGAAGAACAACGGCTCCAGACTCTCTCGTTGAGCCGTAACGCTCCAGGTCTGTGGGACGCGAGCGTCATGGCAGGTCGCGAGCGATTCCGCGCCGTGGTGGGCCGCTTGCCCCGTAGGGCATGCTCCTGATCCCTGCCGGTGAGGCACGGCCGCTGGTCACGAGCCCCCAAAACCAGCCACCCCGCGGTGGCCGCGCGGTTCAGCCCCGGAGGGTGGCGAGCCAGCCGGTCAGCAGGCGGTTGACCTCGTCGGGGCGCTCCTGCTGGATCCAGTGGCCGCAGCCGTCCAGGACATGGGAGGCCGACAGGCCGGGGAGGGTGGTGGGGTAGGCATCGATGGCGTCGGACATCCAGGTGGTGGAGGCGTCCAGGGCGCCGCCGATGAACAGGGACGGCTGCTTGATCGGGGCTCCGCGGTACGGGGCGAGGTCTTCCCAGTCGCGGTCCATGTTGCGGTAGCGGTTGAGTGCGCCGGTGATGCCGGTGCGCTCGAACTCTCCGGCGTAGACGTCGAGGTCGTCCTCGGTCAGCCAGGCCGGGAGAGTGTCCGCGGGGAAACGGTCGCGCAGCCGGCCGCCGTGGGCGACGAAGTGCGGGTCGGGCTCGCCGGAGGCGGGCATGGTGCCGGCGGACAGGGCCGCGTAGAAGCCCGCGAGCCAACCGCGGACGTCGGGCTCGATCTCCGCCTCGGCGCGGCCGGGCTCCTGGAAGTAGGAGACGTAGAACTCCTGCCCGGGGCCGCCGATCCGGTCGAAGACGTCGGTGGGGCGGGGGCCGCCGGGCGGCGCGTAGGGGACGCTCAGCAGGCCGACGGCGCGAAAGACCTCGGGGTGGAGCAGGGCGGAGGCGGCGGCGATGCCGGCGCCCCAGTCGTGGCCGACGACCACCGCGCTTTCCTCGGCGAGGGCGTGCACGACGGCGACGTTGTCCTCCACCAGGTCGAGCATCCGGTAGGCATCGGTCGCTGCGGGCTTGGAGGAGCGGCCGTAGCCGCGCACGTCGATCGCCACCGCCCGGTAGCCGGCCGCGGCAAGGGCCGGGAGCTGGCGGCGCCAGGAGTACCAGGACTCGGGGAAGCCGTGCACGAGCAGGACCAGCGGTCCGGCGCCCTGCTCGACCAGGTGCAGGCGCCCGGCCGGAGCCTCGACGCTGCGGTGGCGGAGCTCGACGGTCGGCTCGGGCTGCATGGGGATCTCCTCGGTTGGCGGCGGACGCGGCTACCCATCGATCATGCGGCGCGACACCCGCCCGACGCGATCACCCTTGCCAACCTGGCAAACTCGCAGGACAGGGCGGTGGAGTGGTGCGGCAAGGGGGAATGACGACCATGGCAGTCGACGACGTGGACGGCACGCTGACCGCGATGGGGCCGCGACTGCGGGCCGCTCGCGAGCGGCACGGCACGACCCTCACCGGTGCCAGCTCCGCGACCGGCATCTCGCTGAGCACGCTGTCGCGGATCGAGACCGGCCGGCGCAAGCCCACCCTGGAGGTCATGCTGAAGCTGTCGAAGGAGTACGGCGTCTCCCTGGACGAGCTGGCCGGCACCGCGCCCGCCCCCGCGGCCGAGCCTCGCGCCGCGGCGCCACTGAGCTTCGGGGACGACAAAGCGGTGCTGCCGCTGACCCGGTACGTCGGCGGCCTGCACGCCCACAAGCACGTCCTGCCCGCCATCGAGGGCCCGCCCGCACGACCCCGGCAGATCTCCCACGACGGCTACGAGTGGCTGTGCGTCCTGTACGGACGACTGTGGCTCGCGCTCGGCGACCACGATCTCGTCCTGACCGCCGGGGACGTCACCGAGTTCGACACCCGCACCCCGCACGGAGTGGCGAACGCCGGGCCCGGTGGACCGGTCGAGTATCTGATCATGTTCGGACCCCAGGGCGAGCGTCTGCGGCCACGCACCCCTGCGGCCACCGGC
Organism: Streptomyces phaeofaciens; assembly: GCF_014648915.1. Lineage (GTDB taxonomy): Bacteria > Actinomycetota > Actinomycetes > Streptomycetales > Streptomycetaceae > Streptomyces > Streptomyces phaeofaciens. The sequence continues at coordinate 74,836 of NZ_BMSA01000036.1, forward strand.
CGAGGGAACCGCCGGCCGAATCACGCCCAGACGGGCCGCGAAACACAGCCGTAGGATCCATGACGGCCTGGCGCGCAGGCTGCGGGACTGGAACAAGGCGGGCGTTCGGCAGCAACTACGCGAGGTCCTGCCGGCCGAGCCGAAAGCGGCCTCGCGGCTCTACTGGTACGTGGCCTTGCCGAGGCTCAGGCAACCACCTGCGAGGTGTCGCCTGAGCCGACGAGCAAGGCGAGTCGCCCGCCCCGGTCCCAGGAACCCCGCCGACCCGGATCCCCGTGTCGGCGGCAGGCTCAGGCAGGGGGATGCGGACGCGCTTTCACCAGGCCGCTCTGGTAGGCGATGACGACGAGTTGGGCACGGTCACGGGCGTGGAGTTTGTTCATGGCCCGATGAATGTGACTGCGCACGGTCAGCGGGCTCAGGACAAGCTGCTCGGCGATCTCCGCGTTGGACTTGCCGTGCGCCGCCAGGGCGGTCACCTCACGCTCGCGTTCGGTGAGGATCTTGACGACGTCGGGCAGGACCTGGAAACCGTCGGTGTCCGGTGCTGCCAGAAAGCGCGTGATGAGCGCACGGGTGGCACTCGGTGAGAGCAGCGCCTCGCCGGCCGCGACGGTGCGAATGCTGGACAGCAGGACGTCGGGGCTGACGCCCTTTCCCAGGAAGCCGCTGGCGCCGGCGCGCAGGGCCTTGGCGACATTTTCGTCGTTCTCGAAGGTGGTGAGCACGAGGATGCGGGTCGACGACAGCTCCGCTCGCGAGCAGATGGTGGCGGTGGCCGTCACTCCGTCCACGTTCGGCATGCGGATGTCCATGATGACCACGTCGGGGCGGTGGGTCGCCGTGAGGTCGATGGCCTCCTGCCCGTCGGCCGCCTCCGCGACCACGGTCATGTCCGCGACGGATTCGATGAGGATGCGGAAGGTGGCGCGGAGCAGGGCCTGGTCGTCGGCGAGCAGGACGCGGATGGTCATGAACCGGAGCTTTCTGCGTTACTGGCGAACGGAAGGGCACAGGAAACCTCGAAGCCGCCCTGAGGGCGCGGGCCGGCGTGAAAGCTGCCCCCCGCGGCCACGGCACGCTCGCGCATGCCGAGCAGACCGAAACCGTGTCCCGAAGCGGACGCCGGCGCGGGCCGGTCGGATCCCACGTCGTTGGTGACGGTCAGGGTCAGATAGTGCGGAGTGTAGGCGAGCCGGACCAGCGCGGTGCGGGTGACGGCGTGCTTGGTGACGTTGGTCAGCGCCTCCTGGACGATCCGGTAGGCCGTCAGATCCAGCCCCGGGGACAACGAACGCACCGGCCCCTCGACGGCGACGGTCACCACCAGGCCGGCCGTCGCGCAGGCCTCGACCAGGTCGGGCAACTGCCCAAGTCCCGGTGCGGGAGTCAGGTCGTCCGTGTCGTCGGAGTCCTGGCGCAACAGGCCCACGGTGGCCTTGAGTTCGGTCAGCGCCGCGGCGGTGGTCTCCGCCAGCTTGTCGATGATGTCAAACGCCTGATCGGGGTGGGTGCGGGAGAGATGGGCCGCGGTGCCGGCCTGGGCACTGGCCAGGGCGAGGTGGTGGGCGACCACGTCGTGCAGTTCCCGGGCGATGCGCATCCGTTCCTGGATCACCCGGTGGCGCGCCTCCTCCTCACGTTCGCGGTCGGCGTGCTCGGCACGGGCCACCGCGTACTCGCGCCGCACTCGGACGTAAGCGCCGAAGGCGGCGAACAGCAGGACCCAGGCCGCGGGATTGACGATGGTGAGGACCAGCGAATCACGGTGCGAGGTGAGGAACAGCCCCGTGACGACCATGCAGGCGGCGGCCGTCAGCCCGCTCTTCCAGGCGGTCGCGCCCCGCCCGCGGACACTCATCGCGTACTGCGCGGCCAGCAGGGGCGCCATCAGCAGCGGGGTGAGGAGATATCCGAGGGCTCCCTGGCCCACGGTGCACACGAGGGTGATGGCGAAGACGCGCGGGGAACGGCTCCGACGCCAGGGCAGTACGGCACAGGCGGCGGCGGACAGCACGACACCGGGCCACAGGGGCGGCGGATCGGTGACGACCGTCGAGGTGAGCGCGACACCGCAGACGGTGAAGGCGAAGAACACAGCCGCCGTCACGGCCTCGACGGCTTGGGGCCGGCTCGTGGCCAGGCGTTGCCAGCTGGTGCTCATCATGCTCCGAGTCGGGTCCGAGGACTGACATGGTCACACGGCACGAGTCACGGTGCCGCTGTGCGCGGCGCCGCGACTCGCCGGGGACGGCCTCCGTCAGATTCGGGCAGGTTGCCGCGGTGCGGAGTCGTCGTTCTTGGGTCCGTCCCCGTCAGCGGACCGATCGGTGAGCCCGCTGCCTTCCACGTCGACCCGGGGCAACGCCCTGTCCAGCCGGCGCGGCAGCCACCAGGCCTTGTCGCCGAGGAGGGCCAGTACCGCCGGGACGAGCGCCATGCGGACGACGAAGGCGTCGAACAGCACGGCGACGGCCAGACCGAAACCGATGGTCTTGATCATCGACTCACCCGCACCGACGAATCCGGAGAAGACGGCCATCATGATCGCTGCCGCGGCGACGACCACCCGCGCACTGTGCCGGAAACCGGTGACGATCGCCTGGGGCGCCCGGTCGCCGTGGACGTAGGCCTCCCGCATCCGGGCCACCAGGAACACCTCGTAGTCCATCGCCAGACCGAAGACGATGCCCACCAGGAAGATCGGCATCAGGCTCATGATCGGACCGGCCTGCTCCACCCCCAGCAGTCCCGCGCCCCAGCCCCACTGGAACACCGCCACGACCGCGCCGAGGGCGGCCAGTACCGACAGCAGGAACCCGAAGGCCGCCTTGAGCGGCACGAGCAGGGAACGGAAGACCACGAGCAGCAGGAGCAGGGCGAGACCGACGATGACGGCGAGGTAGGGAACGAGCGCGGCCTGGAGGGCCTGTGCCACGTCGATGTTCATCGCTGTGCTGCCGGTGACCTCGAACGTCGCCCCCGTCTCGTCCTCGAGGTCCGCGCGCTCGGCGCGGATGGTCTGGACGAGGTCCTTGGTCTTCTCGTCGTTGGGGCCGGTGGCGGGCACCGCCGAGAACAACGCGGCGTCGTCCGCCTGGTTGAACCGGGGAGCGGAGACGGAGACGACGCCTTCGGTGTCGCCGATCCGCTGGGCGATCTTCTTCGCGGCTGCCTGAGGGTCGGCCGCGCCCTTGACGTCCGCCACGATGGTCAGCGGTCCGTTGAAACCCGCGCCGAAGCCGTCCGCGAGGGCGTCGTAGGCGCGCCGTTCCGTCGACGAGACGGGCTTGGACTCGGCTCCCGGCATGCCCATTTCCAGCTTGGTCGCGGGGAGGGCCAGGATGCCGAGTCCGGCGACGCACGCCACCAGCACCGGCACCGGCCGGCGCAGCACGAACCTCGCCCACCGGGTGCCGGCGTTCTCCGCTTCGCCGGCGGACCGGCGGGCGGCGGAGCCACCCTTACGGGTGCGGCGGGAGAGCACGGCGTCGGGCCACATGCCGAGCAGGGCGGGAACCAGGGTCAGCGCGATCAGGACCGCCACCACCACGGCGGCCGCCGCGCACAGGCCCATCTTCGTCAGCAGGGGAACGCCGACCACCGACAGCCCGGCCAGCGCGATCACGACGGTCAGACCGGCGAAGACAACCGCTGAACCGGCCGTGCCGACGGCTGTGCCGGCGGCCTCGTGCGGGTCGCGGCCCGCCGCGCGCTCCTCGCGGTAGCGGGAGACCACGAACAGGGCGTAGTCGATGCCGACCGCGAGCCCGAGCATCGAGGCGAGCGTTCCCGAGGTCGACGAAAGGCCCAGGGTGCTGCCGAGAGCCATGATGGCGGCCATGCTGATGCCGACGCCGATGACGGCGGTCAGCAGGGGAAGGCCCGCGGCGGCGAGCGATCCGAAGGTGATGAGCAGGACGACGGCCGCGAGGGCGATGCCGATGGCCTCGGAGGAGCCGCCCGCGGAGGGCTGGACGGCGAGTGCCGTGCCTCCGACCTCGACCGTGAGGCCTGCGTCGCGAACCTCGTCGACGGCCTTCTCCAGGGCGGCCTTGTCGTCGTCCGTGAGATCGGAGGCCGCGACCTTGAAGTTCACCGTCGCGTAGGCGGTCGAACCGTCCTTGCTCACCGCGTCGGCCGCGAACGGATTCGCGGCGTTCGAGACCTGGGCCTCGTCCGCGGCATCCGAAACGAACGTCTCGATGGCGTCCCGCGCCTCGGTCGCGGTCACCTTCGTGCCGTCCGGAGCGATGAACACGATCTGCGCGTAGGCGCCGTCGGCGGACGAGCCGGGGAAGCGCTCGCCGATCAGGTCGAACGCCTTCTGCGCCTCGATGCCGGGCATGACGGAGGTGGTGTCTTCGGAGGCGGCGGGCGCCGTGGCGGCGCCGGCGCCGGCCGCACCGAGGATCACCGCCCACAACAGGGTCACCAGCCAGCGCCGCCGGAAAGCGGTCCGGCCCAGCCGATAGAGCAAGGTAGCCACGAGAAACGGATCTCCAGATCGGTGTTCGGGTAAGTGGCCAGCCTGTCGTGAGGGGCTCCGCAGGGCATCGTGTCCCCGTTGGCAATTCCGCCTGCTGACCCTGCACCGGTTCCCCCGCCGCTCTCCTCCCTGAGGAGGAGAGCGAATTGCTCCACAGGTATGACGAAGCCCTCGCCGAGGCCCATCGTCTGCCCCGCCACGGAACAACGGCCGGGCCCCACCCCGGTGGACGAGCACAGCAGCGTCCACATGATCGGCCGCCCCGCCGAACTCGGTGCCGGCGCGCTGACCCGGCCCGCATCCGCGAGCTGTCCGCTGACGGGGGTCACGGGACGATCGTCCGACTCGCGATCGGAGACCTGGCCCTCACCCTGCACCAGCCCAGCGACTCCCCTGACGAACGCGCGGTCGTCCGGCCACTCGTGGAGGGCGCCACCACGATCACGATCAAGGAGTCCTCGTCGCCCGCGTAGCTCCCCGTGCGGGGACGTCACTCGTCCCCGGGTGCGATCTCGTCCCGGAGATCGCACGGGTTCGCTTTCGGTGGCCATGACGCGATGGACCGCGGCGGGCGAGCACTGCCACGGCGACGTCGGTTCCCGTGACGAACCGGACGCGGTGCCGATGATTCGGCTACGTCGGGTTACCGTCGACACCGGCATACGAGCGACCTGCCGGTCCGGTCACCGTCGTGCCGTTGATCGGCCCGAACCGGCCGAGCGGCCGCCACGACCATGCCGAGCGGCCGCCACGACCTGCGGCGGGCACTCACGACAGGGCCGCCGGCGCGAACAGGTGGGGTCCGGCGCACCGACCCGGCGGCGCTTCTCGGCTCCTGTCACGCGGGTGCGGCCGTCGTGCCCCGCAGGACCAGGTGCGGGGCGAGGACGACTTCACGCGGTTCGATACGGTCCCGGTCGAGGCGCTCGACGGCGGCGGTCACCGCGTGCCGGGCCTGCTCGCGGGCGCTCTGACTGACGGTGGTCAGGTTGAAGCAGCTCAAGCGGGACAGCGTGTCGTCGTCGTATCCGACCACGGAGACCTCTCCCGGAACGGCCACACCGGCGCGGGCGAGGGCGGCCAGGACGCCGATGGCGCACTGATCGTTGAATGCCACGACCGCCGTGGGCAACCGGGGACCGTCGAGCAGGTGTCGTACCGCCCGCGCACCGGCCCCTTCGGTGTGGTCGCCGGCCACCACCCGGACGTGGTCACCCTGGCCGTGGCGACGCATCGCGGTGCGGTAGCCGCGGCGCCGGTCGGTGGCGATGACGCCCTTGCCGCCGTCGACGTAGAGGATCTCCCGATGGCCGAGGCCGGTCAGGTGGTCCACGATCTGACCCACCCCGTCGTCGTCCGCGGTACGCACCACGTCCAGCGCCGCTCCGGCGATCCGTCGACCGACGGCGATGACGGGGGCCTTGTTGTCGAGGGCGACGAGCGCATCCGCCGGGGCGGTCGGGCCGAGCAGGATCAGCGCCTCGCTGCGGAACGCCAGCAGTGTCTCCACGGCGGTGTGCTCGTCGCGGGTGCGGGTCAGGGTGCTCAGGACGAGGTCGTAGCCCACCTCCTCGGCGGCCGTGTGCAGATGCTCGACGAGTTCGGCGTGGAACGGACTGTGGATGTCGACCATGACGCCGAGCAGGCGACTGCGCCTGCTGGCCAGCGTGCTGGCGGTGCGATCCACCTGGTAGCCGAGATCGGCGGCCGCCCGCAGGACTCGCTCCCGGGTCCGTTCACTGGGGCCGGGCACGCCACGCAGGACCAGGGACACCGAGGCAGTGGACAGACCCACCCGTGTGGCGACGTCCTCCAGCTTGGGGCGTTTGTGCGTGCCATTCCGGTGACGCGCCGAACCGCCGTCGTCCAATTGTTCCTCCCTGCGGCAATGCTCCTCGGGCAACACCCTTGACACCCTCGCGAAACAAGGCCGATAGTACCAGGACTTAAAACGCTTGAAATTGTCCTGACGTTCCAACCGAGCCAGCCAGGAACCGCGGCACCTACGCCTCGGACCACAGACTCCGTCCGCTCGCCGATGTCGATGCCGGTGTCGATGCCCACAAGGCATCGGCAGCACGGTTTCGATCAGCGCCCGCCTTCGGCGGCGTGCCAGCCCATGTCCCCTCCGGCCGCTCGGCGGCCCCCGCCGCACGTTCCCCCTCAGATGCACAGCGAGGTGCACGCATGAACCGCACATCCCTTCCCCGCTCCCGCGGAATCGTCCCCGTCGTGGCCGTGGCCGCCGCTTCCGCCCTGGCCCTCTCGGGATGTTCCAGCAGCTCAGGCGGCAAGAAGGCCGAAGAGAGCGCGGCCGGCGCCTCCGCGGGCAAGGCCGACACTCCCCGGATGACCATCGCGATGGTCACCCACGCACCGTCCGGCGACACGTTCTGGGACACGATCCGCAAGGGCGCCGAGGCCGCCGCCGCCAAGGACAACATCAAGCTCGTCTACTCCAACGACGAGAACGCGGGCGACCAGGCCGGCCTGGTGCAGAACGCGATCGACCAGAAGGTCGACGGCATCGCGGTCACCCTCGCCAAGCCGGACGCGCTGAAGGCCGTGGTCGCCAAGGCGGAGCAGGCCGGCATTCCGGTGGTCGGCCTCAACGCGGGCCTGAGCGTCTGGAAGGAACAAGGCCTGCTGTCGTTCTTCGGGCAGGACGAGGCGGTCTCCGGCCAGGCCCTCGGCACCAAGATCAACGGCACCGGGGCCAAGCACGCGCTGTGCGTGATCCAGGCCCAGGGCGACGTCAACCTCGAAGAGCGCTGCGCGGGCGTGAAGAAGACCTTCGGCGGCACGACCGACATCCTCTACGTCAACGGCACGGACATGCCCTCGGTGAAGTCGACGATCACCGCCAAGCTGAGCCAGGACAAGTCCATCGACGAGGTGGTCACGCTCGGCGCCCCCGTCGCACTGACGGCGGTGCAGTCGGTGTCCGAGGCCGGCAGCAAGGCGAAGATCGCCACCTTCGACCTCAACAAGGACCTCGTCTCCGCCATCGAGAAGGGCAGCATCCAGTTCGCCGTCGACCAGCAGCCCTACCTCCAGGGCTACTTGGCGGTCGACGCGCTGTGGCTCTACAAGAACAACGGCAACTACATGGGCGGCGGCGAGGCTCCCGTG
>NZ_BMSA01000037.1 GCF_014648915.1 Streptomyces phaeofaciens
GGAACCATGGAACTCTCCGCCTCCCGCGACGAGGTCAGCCTCGAAGAACTCACCAATCACATGGCAGGCGGCGCCGAACTCGCAGCCCTCAAACACGAGTTGTCCCAAGTGCGCGGCGTCGACGTCGAGGAGCTCCCCGAGGCGGAAGACCTCACCGCACCCACAGCGGCGGCCTCCTCCGAGGCCTCACCCGCATGACATCGGCATCAACATTCCTACCGGCAGTCCACCCACTGCCCTGACCCGAAGGCACTCCCCCATGAAGATCGCCCTCGACCCCTACATGATCCGCAACGTGCCGCTGCTCGAACTTCCCGCAGTTGTTGGCGAGTTGGGCTACGAGTGGATCGAGCTGTCACCCCGCGAGGACTTCATCCCGTTCTTCCGGCACCCCCGCGTGGACGACGCCACCGTGCGCCGGTTCCGCAAGGCGCTGGACACGGCGGGTGTCGGCATCTCCTCGATGCTGCCACTGTTCCGCTGGTCCGGCCCGGACGAGGACGCCCGGCAGGCTGCGGTCCGGTACTGGAAGCGCTCGATCCAGATCGCCGCGGATCTCGGCGTGGACAGCATGATCTCGGAGTTCAACGGCCGCCCCGAGGACTCCGACCGCAGCGAGGCCCAGTTCTGGAAGTCGCTGGACGAGCTGCTGCCCGTGTTCGAGCGCGAGGGCATCCGCCTCACCCTGGAACCGCACCCGGACGACTTCATCGAGAACGGCTACGACGCCGTCAACCTGATCCGGGGCATCAACCACCCCAGCGTCAGCTTCCTCTACTGCGCCCCGCACACCTTCCACATCGGCAACGACGCCCCCGGCATCATCAAGTACGCCGGCGACCTGCTGACCCATGTACACCTGGCCGACGCCTTCGACCACACCGCGTCCTCCGGGAACCGGTACATCCTCAACCCTCCCGGCACCACGGCCCGCATCCACCAGCACCTCGACATGGGCGAGGGCGAGGTCGACTTCGACGAGCTGTTCCGCGAGCTGCGCGCGAACGGCTTCGACGGCACCCTGACCGCCTGTGTCTTCGCCTGGGAGGAACGGGCCAAGGAGTCCTCGGTGTTCATGCGCGACAAGATCGCCGAGTACCTGGCCGCGGGCTCCTGACGGGATGCCGCCGGCCGGCGGCATCCCGTCCCCACATCCCGCCGTAACAACCTATTGACATGACATTTGAGTGGAGGCATTGTTCTCCACGAAGTGTTTTTAAAGCGCTTTAAGTCTTTACTCCACACCCCGGAATCTCCGGAGCGAAGGGAAACCGACCATGCCGTTCGAAGTGCTGACCATGGGCCGCGTGGGGGTGGACGTGTATCCGCTCCAGACGGGCGTGGGCCTCGCGGAGGTCACCTCGTTCGGCAAGTACCTCGGCGGCAGCCCGACCAACGTCGCCGTCGCCGCCGCCCGCTACGGGCGCTCCTCCGCCGTGATCACCAAGACGGGCCGCGACCCGTTCGGCGACTTCGTCCGCACGGCCCTGAAGGGCTACGGCGTCGACAGCCGGTTCGTCGGCACGTCGGACATCGCGCCGACGCCGGTGACCTTCTGCGAGATCTTCCCGCCGGACGACTTCCCGCTGTACTTCTACCGGCTGCCGAAGGCGCCCGACCTGGACCTGCACGCCGGTGAGCTGGACCTGGACGCGGTGCGGGACGCGCGGATCCTCTGGGTCACCGGAACCGGGCTCAGTGCGGAACCGAGCCGCTCGGCCACCCTCGCCGCCCTGGCGCACCGGGCCACGTCGGGCCCCACCGTCTTCGACCTCGACTGGCGGCCCATGTTCTGGCCGGAGCATGCCAGCGGTTACCGTCTCGGTCCGGCCGAGGCTCGGGCGCACTACGCGGAGGCGCTGCGCCACACCACGGTCGCCGTCGGCAACCTCGACGAGTGCGAGGTGGCCACCGGTGAGCGTGAGCCCTACGCCGCCGCGAAGGCGCTGATCGACGCCGGGGTGGAACTGGCCGTGGTGAAGCAGGGGCCCAAGGGTGTCCTGGCCATGGAGCGGGACGGCTCGACCGTCGAGGTCCCGCCGGTTCCGGTGGACGTCGTCAACGGACTCGGCGCCGGGGACGCCTTCGGCGGCGCACTGTGCCATGGACTGCTCTCCGGCTGGGAGACCCACCGTACGGTCGCCTTCGCCAACGCCGCCGGCGCCATCGTCGCGGGCCGGCTGGCCTGTTCCGAGGCGATGCCGACCGAGGCCGAGGTCGCCACCAAACTCCGCGAGGCATCCCTCGCCCGCACCGAACGAAAGGCGTGACGACGTGCTGTCCGACAACGTGAGCCGGATCGTGACCGCCCGGGTCGGCGACCCCGGTGCCATCGCGGCCGCCGCCGCCCGCCGGGTGAAGGCGACCTCCCTGTTCGGCGAGCACGGCAAGGCGATGATCATCGCTGCCGACCACCCGGCGCGCGGCGCCAACGGCGTCGGTGGCGACCCTCACGCGATGGCCGACCGCTTCGAGCTCCTCGACCGCCTGTGCACCGCTCTCGACCGCCCCGGGGTGACCGGGGTGCTGGGCACCGCCGACATCCTCGAGGACCTGCTCCTGCTCGGTGTCCTGGACGGCAAGTCCGTCTTCGGCTCCATGAACAGGGCCGGCCTCGCGGGCTCGGTCTTCGAGATCGACGACCGCTTCACCGGCTACGACGCCGAGACGATCGCCGCGATGGGCTTCGACGGCGGCAAGATGCTCACCCGCATCGCCCTCGACGACCCCGCGACACCCTCCGCCCTGGAGAACACCGCTCGCGCCGTGGACGAGCTGAACGACCGTCAACTCATCGCCATGGTCGAGCCGTTCCTCTCAGGGTGGCAGGACGGGAAGATCCGCAACGACCTCACCACCGACGCCGTCGTCACGTCCGTCACCATCGCCTCGGGACTGGGCCGCCGGACCGCCTACACCTGGCTGAAGCTGCCGGTCGTCGACGACATGGAACGCGTCCTGGCGTCCTCGACCCTGCCGGCGCTCCTGCTTGGCGGCGAGGTGAAGGACGCCGCGGCTGCCTTCGCGTCCTGGGGGAAGGCCCTCAGGCAGCCCACCGCGCAGGGTCTGGTCGTGGGCCGCTCCCTGCTCTATCCCGCGGGCGGCGATGTCGCCGGTGCGGTGGACAAGGCGGTGAGCCTGCTGTGAGCAGCAAATACCACCTGCCGAAGGGCACTTCGGCCGACGGCCCGTACGACCTCCTGGTCACGCCCGAATCGGCGGGCTGGGGATACTCCGGCCTCAGGATCCTGACCCTGAAGCCGGGTGAGGCGCACGCGCTCGCCACGGGTGACTCCGAGTTCCTGATCCTGCCGCTGACGGGCTCCTGCACCGTCACCACGGACGGCAGGGCCTTCGAACTCGAAGGCCGGACGAGCGTGTTCGCCTCGGTCACCGACTTCGCGTACCTGCCGCGTGCGTCGGAGGCCCTGATCAGCAGCGCACAGGGAGGTCTGTTCGCGCTGCCCTCCGCCCGTACCGAGCGGAGCTCACTCTCCGCTCGGTACGGGTGCAAGGAGGAGGTGCCGGTCGAGCTGCGCGGTGCGGGCGCGTGCTCACGGCAGGTCAACAACTACTGCCTGCCGGGCACGTTCGAGGCCGAGCAGCTGCTGGTGTGCGAGGTCCTCACCCCGGGCGGCAACTGGTCCTCGTACCCGCCGCACAAGCACGACGAGGCCCGGCCGGGAGTCGAGTCGGAGCTGGAGGAGATCTACTACTTCGAGGTCTCGGGCGAGGGCGGTTTCGGCTACCAGCGCGTCTACGGCACCGCCGAGCGGCCGATCGACGTGCTCGCCGAGGTCCGCTCGGGTGACACCGTCCTCATCCCGCACGGCTGGCACGGCCCGTCCGTCGCCGCGCCCGGCTACGACCTCTACTACCTCAACGTCATGGCCGGTCCGGGACAGGACCGTGCCTGGCAGATCTGCGACGACCCCGCCCACGGCTGGGTCCGGGCCACCTGGGCCTCGCAGGACATCGACGACCGGCTGCCCTTCGAAGGACCGAACGCGCAATGAACACCGTCCGACTCACCACCGCCCAGGCTCTCGTCCGCTTCCTCGCGAACCAGTACAGCGAACGCGACGGCCAGGAGCAGCGGCTGATCCCCGGGATGTGGGGCATCTTCGGGCACGGCAACGTGGCCGGCATCGGGCAGGCCCTGCTGCAGGCCGCCACCACCGGCGAAGCCGATCTGCCCTACTACCTGGCGCGCAACGAGCAGGGCATGGTGCACGCGTCCGTCGCCTACGCCAAGATGCGCGACCGGCTGGCCGCCTTCGCCTGCACGGCGTCCACCGGCCCCGGCTCCACCAACATGATCACCGGTGCCGCCCTGGCGACGACCAACCGGCTGCCGGTGCTGCTGCTGCCCTCCGACATGTTCGCCACCCGCGCCGCCGACCCCGTCCTCCAGCAACTGGAGGACTCCCGGGGCGGGGACGTCACGGTCAACGACACCTTCCGGGCCGTGTCGAAGTACTTCGACCGCGTCTCGCGCCCCGAGCAGCTGATCCCGGCCGCGCTGGCGGCGATGCGGGTGCTGACCGACCCGGTCGAGACCGGCGCCGTCACGCTCGCCCTGCCGCAGGACGTGCAGGCCGAGGCCCACGACTGGCCGGTCTCCTTCTTCCGGCGCCGGGTCTGGCACGTGGGCCGCCCGGTGCCGGAGCCCGCTGCCGTGGACCGGGCCGCACGGCTGCTGCGCAATGCGAAGAAGCCGCTCATCGTGGCCGGCGGCGGGGCGGTGTACTCCGGTGCCGAGACGGTGCTGCGCGCCTTCGCCGAGGCCACCGGCGTCCCGGTCTCGGACACCCACGCCGGCAAGGGCGCCGTCGCCTGGGACCATCCCTACGCTGTCGGCGGCATCGGCTCCACCGGCGCCTACGCGGCCAACGAACTGGCCCGCGAGGCGGACGTCGTCCTCGGTATCGGCACCCGCTACAGCGACTTCACGACCGCCAGTCACACCGTGTTCGGCAACCCCGACGTCACGTTCGTCAACCTCAACGTGGCCCGCCTCGACGCCGTCAAGCACTCGGCCGAGCCGCTCGTGGCCGACGCCCGCCTCGGCATCCAGGCCCTCGCCGGGGCGCTGGCCGACTGGGAGGTCGAGGAGTCGTACCGTCGCCGCACGCGTGAACTCATCGCCCGTACACGGGAGATCGAGGACCGCTGCTTCACGATCGGCCACAGCCCGCTCCCGGCCCAGACCGAGATCCTCGGCGCACTCAACGACGTCCTCGACGACCGTGCCGTCGTCATCAACGCGGCCGGCTCCATGCCCGGTGACCTCCAGCAGCTGTGGCGGGCCCGCGACCCCAAGGCCTACCACGTCGAGTACGCGTACTCCTGCATGGGCTACGAGGTCGCCGCCGGCGTCGGGGCGAAGATGGCCGACCCCACGCGCGAAGTCGTCGTGCTCGTCGGCGACGGCTCCTACCTGATGATGGCCCAGGAGATCGTCACCATGGTCTCCGAGGGTCTGAAGGTCATCGTCGTCCTCGTCCAGAACCACGGCTTCGCCTCCATCGGCGCCCTCTCCGAATCGCTCGGCTCGCAGCGCTTCGGCACCAAGTACCGCTTCCGCGACGGCGATTCGGGCCGGCTCGACGGTGAGGTCCTGCCCGTCGACCTCGCCGCCAACGCCTCCTCCCTCGGCGCCGACGTCCTGCACGCCGCCACCGTCGACGAGTTCCGGGCGGCGATGGAGAAGGCCAAGGCGGCCGCCCGCACCACGGTCGTCCACGTCGAGACCGACCTCTACGGTCCCCACCCGCCCGGCCACGGCTGGTGGGACGTCCCCGTCAGTCAGGTCTCCGCGCTGGACTCCACTCGCGACGCCTACGAGACGTACGCCGCGCACAAGCACGCCCAGCGCCACTACCTGTAATCCCCGTCCCCATGAAGGAAACCCGCACCGTGAAGACCATCGAGCACTGGATCAACGGCTCCCCCACCCCGAACTCCGGCACCGCCACCGACACCCAGCCCGTGTTCAACCCGGCCACCGGCGCCGAGCGGGCCCGGGTCGTCCTGGGCGGGGCGGACGACGTGGACGCGGCGGTCACAGCGGCGTCCGCTGCCTTCGAGACCTGGTCGGAGTCCTCCCTCACCCAGCGCACCCAGGTCATGTTCGCCTTCCGGCAGCTCCTCGTCGAGCACGAGGAGGAGCTCGGCCGGATCATCTCCGCCGAGCACGGCAAGACCGTCGACGACGCCCGCGGCGAGATCACCCGCGGCCGCGAGGTCGTCGAGTTCGCCTGCGGCCTCGGCGACGTGCTGAAGGGCAGCTTCTCCGACCAGGTCTCCCGCGGCGTCGACGTCCACAACTTCCGCCAGCCGCTCGGCGTCGTCGCCGGCATCACCCCGTTCAACTTCCCCGCGATGGTGCCGCTGTGGATGCACCCCATCGCCATCGCGACCGGCAACACCTTCATCCTCAAGCCGAGCGAGCGCGACCCGTCCGCCGCGAACTTCGTCGCCGAGCTGTACAAGAACGCCGGGCTTCCCGACGGCGTCTTCAACGTCGTGCACGGCGGCAAGGACACCGTCGACGCGATCCTGACCCACCCGGGAATCGAAGCCGTCTCCTTCGTCGGCTCCACTCCCATCGCCAAGTACGTCCACCAGCGGGCCACCGCCCACGGCAAGCGCGTCCAGGCCCTCGGCGGCGCCAAGAACCACGCCGTCGTCCTGCCCGACGCCGACCTGGAGTTCGCCGCCAACCACATCATCGCCGGTGCCTACGGCTCGGCCGGAGAACGCTGCATGGCCGTCTCCGTCGCCGTCGCCGTGGGTGAGGCGGCGGACGGCCTGGTGAAGGTGCTGGAGCGCAAGGCACGCGAAGTGAAGGTAGGACCCGGCGACCGGCCCGGTACCGACATGGGCCCCCTCGTCACCAAGGCCGCGCAGGAACGCGTCGAGAGCGCCGTCGGCACCGCCGCCGCGCAGGGCGCCACCGTCGTCGTCGACGGCCGCAGTCTCAAGGTCGACGGCCACGAGGACGGCTTCTTCACCGGCCCCTCCCTCCTCGACCACGTCACCACCGCCATGGACGCCTACCGGGAGGAGCTCTTCGGCCCCGTCCTCGCGATCATCCGCGTGGACTCCCTCGACCAGGCCATCGGCCTCATCAACGCCAACCCCTACGGCAACGGCACCGCCCTGTTCACCGCCTCCGGCGAAGCCGCCCGACGCTTCCAGCGAGGCGTCAAGGTCGGCATGATCGGCATCAACGTCCCCGTCCCGGTGCCGATGTCCTACTACTCCTTCGGCGGCTGGAAGGACTCCCTCATCGGGGACTCCCCCGTCCACGGCCCCGACGGCATCCGCTTCTACACGCGCCCCAAGGTCGTCACCACCCGCTGGCCGCAGCCCGCCCAGGAGCACTCCGCCGGCTTCGACTTCCCCACCTCCAGCTGAAATCCCCCACGCATCAACCGCCAGGAGGTGGCCATGGTCGTCAGGGACGACGCTCTCCAGGCCCCCGCACCGAGCACCGCTGGTCTTCCTGCTGTTCATGCAGGGCCGTATCGCGACCGTCTTCTGGCTGATGCTCTCGGAGATCTTCCCGCTCCGCCTGCGCGGCCTGGCGATGGGCACGGCCGTCCTCGGCACCTGGATGGCCGACTTCCTGGTCACCCTCGCGTTCCCGCCCCTGATCGACGCGGTCGGCGGGACCACGTTCCTCCTGTTCGCCGCCGTCAACGCGGCGACCTTCCTCTCCTACGTGCGGACCGTTCCCGAGACCAGGGGCCGCTCGATGGAAGCCATCGAATCCCACTTCCGTGAGCGGTCCGCCGCCTGACCGCGCTCCTTCGCACCGAGTTCCCTTCCCACACTTCGAGAGGCACCGCCATGACCACGTCCGCCACACCCCTTTCCGTCGCGGTGATCGGGGCCGGGATGGCCGGCCGCAGCCACGCCGCCGGATACCGCAACGTCAACACGGTCTTCGGTGCCGGTCTGCCGCCCGTCCGGCTGGCCGCGATCGCCGACGCCAACCTCGCGCTCGGCGAGGACGCCGCACGGCGTTACGGCTTCGAGAAGGCGCTCCCGAGCTGGGAGGCCGTCGTCGAGGACCCGACGATCGACGCGGTGAGCATCGTCGTCGGCAACGCGCTGCACCGGCCGATCGCCGAGGCGCTGGTCGCCGCGGGCAAGCACGTATTGTGCGAGAAGCCGCTGGCCGGCTCGCTCGAGGACGCCCGCGCGATGGCCGAGCTGGAGCGGCGCGCCGAGGTCGTGACCGCCGTCGGCTACACCTTCCGCCGCTCCCCCGCCATCGCCGCGATCCGCGACCACGTCCGCGGCGGTGAGCTGGGCGACCTCACGCTCTTCAGCGGCCGGTACTGGTGCGACTACGCCACCGACCCGAACGGGCCGCTGAACTGGCGGTTCCAGGGTCCCCTCGGCTCCGGCGCGCTCGGTGACGTCGGCTCGCACGTCATCGACGCCGCCGAGTACGTCGCCGGACCCATCGTCACCGTCTCCGGCGCCTCCCTCTCGACGCAGATCCCCAAGCGGCCGCTGCCGCTCGGCGCGGTCGTCGGACACAACGCGGCCCCCGTCTCCGACGAGGTCGGCGAGGTCGAGAACGAGGACACCGCGACCTTCACCGCACGCTTCGAGTCGGGTCTCGTCGGCACCTTCTCGGTGACGCGCACCGGCTTCGGCCTGCCCAACGGGCTCGCCTTCGACGTCCTGGGCGTCGGCGGCCGGGCCGCCTTCGACCAGCACCGGCCCGCCGAGTACCTCTTCGACGACGCCCAGCCCGACGCCCGCACACGCGGCGCCCGTCAGATCATCGCCGGCCCGCAGATGCCGTACTTCAAGGGCGGCGTCCCGATGGAGGCGCCGGGTGTGGGCGCGAGCAACGCCGACAACTTCACCTACCAGGCCCGCGCCTTCCTCGACCAGGTCGCCGGCGTCGGCGAGCCCCTGCCGGCCTGCGCCACGTTCGCCCACGGCCTGCGGACCCTGGAGATCATCCAGGCCGTCGTCGAGTCCTCCCGTACCGGCGGTGCCACCGTCACCGTCCCGGCCGCCGGCTGACGGTGCCCGACACGCACTCCACGCCCGCTTCTCCTGGACGCCCCCTGCCCCCGATCCGCATCGGGGGCAGGGGGCGTCCAGTCAAGAATGAGGATCACCCATGACGGTACGCGTAGGTGTCATCGGCGCCGGCTGGATCGGTCGGGAACACATCCGTCGGCTCACCGAGACCGTGACCGGCGCCCGGGTCACCGCGGTCTCCGACATCGACGTGGCGCGCGCAGAGGAGGCGGCGGCCCGGGTCGGTGCCCGGGTGTTCGCGAACGGCGCCGGCCTGATCGCGGCGGACGACGTGGACGCGGTGCTGGTCACCTCGTGGGGCCCCACGCACGCCGGACACGTGCTCGACGCCATCGCCGCCGGAAAGCCGGTGTTCTGCGAGAAGCCCCTCGCCACGACCGCGGAGGACTGTCTGCGCATCGTCGAGGCCGAGACGGCCCACGGCGTCCGCCTGGTCCAGGTCGGTTTCATGCGCCGCTATGACGCGGGCTACCGGCGGATGAAGCAGATCGTCGACTCCGGACGCATCGGCGAGCCGCTGATGGTGCACTGTGCCCACCGCAACCCGACCGTGCCCGAGTCGTACCGCACCGACATGGCCGCGCTCGACTCGGCGGTCCACGAGATCGACGTGCTGCGCTGGCTCCTCGACGACGAGATCGTCTCCGCCCAGGTGGTCCTGCCACGCTCCACCAGCAAGCGACACCCGCACCTCAAGGACCCCCAGATCATGCTCTTCGAGACCGCAAAGGGCATCCGGATCGATCTGGAGGTCTTCGTCAACTGCCGGTACGGCTACGACATCCAGTGCGAGACGGTCGGCGAGGAGGGCGTCGTCCGGCTGCCCGACCCCGCCGCCGTCGGCGTACGCACCGCCGGGCAGCACAGCACGGAGGTGCTCGCGGACTGGGTGGGTCGTTTCGCGGACGCCTTCGACACCGAGTTCCGCGAGTGGATCGCCGACGTCGCCGCCGGCAACGAGGCCACCGGTCCCTCCGCCTGGGACGGTTACGCCGCCACCGTCATCTCCAACGCCACCGTCGAGGCACGGAAGTCGGGCCGGATCATGACCACCGGGATGAAGCCCCGGCCCGCGTTCTACGGCGGCGGCGCCTGAACGTCACCCGACACCTCCGAACACCGCTCGGCCGTCCGCTCCTGGGAGCGGGCGGCCGCTGCCGTTCCCCGCACACCTGGCCCACCCGTCTTCGCCGGGCCAGGGATCCGTACGGTCCGGCGGCGCCCGACACCGAGTCGTCGGCCGGCGCGACGGGTGCGGCCGGGTGTGCGCCGACGGAACAGGGCGTGCGCAGCCGGTGGTTCGAGCTCGCGCGGATCGAGCCGTTCCCGGCCGGCCGGTGGAGCGGCGGGCGCCCACCGATCAGCTTGCTGCCCGTCATGATCCGCTGCCGTGCAGATACAGCGGGAGCGAGGCACCGTTCGGGCGGCTGCACGGGACGTACACGTCCAGGCGCGGGGTTCGGGCGTCGCCGTACCGGCGGTCGCGGGGCCGGCTCACGTCAGGCCGCCGTGAAAGCAGGGGCGGCACCAGAGTCTGCTCTCATCGGGCCCTTGCGCGCGGAGAGCCGCCCAGGGCACTCGGCTCTGGGCGGCTCTGGGCGCGGAACACCGCGGCGCTGTCCGGCGTGATCAGGCGTCGGCCTGCAACTGTGCCAGCTCGGCCTCGAGGTCGGCCATGGCCTCGCCGCCGGCCATGAGGTCGGTGATCTCCTCCCGGGTGCGCTCGCCCTTGCGGAAGTCGTCGGCCTTCTGCCCGCGGATCAGGACGGCGAAGTGGTCGCCGACCATCATGGCGTGGCGGACGTTGTGGGTGACGAGGATGACCGCCACCCCCTTGGCCCGGGCCTGCATGATGATCCGCAGGACGTGGGCGGCCTCCTTGACTCCGAGCGCCGCGGTGGGCTCGTCGAGGATGAGGACGTTGGCGCCGAAGTAGACGGCCCGCGCGATGGCGAGAGCCTGGCGCTCGCCTCCGGAGAGACTGCCGACGAGACGGTTGCCGTCGGTGACACGGGTGATGCCGAGGGACTGCATCTCGCGTACGGCGATGTCGCCGGCCACCTTCTTGTCGAACAGCTTGAACGGGCCCCAGCCCTTGGTGGGTTCTGCCCCGACGAAGAAGCAGCGCCCGACGCCCATCAGCGGGAAGGTACCGCCGAACTGGTGCACGGTCGCGATGCCCTGGTCGCTGGCGTCGCGGGGGCTTTCGAAGGTGACGGGTTCGCCGTTGATCTCGACGGTGCCGGTGGTCGGCTTGTGGAAGCCGGACATGATCTTGATGAGGGTGGACTTGCCGGCGCCGTTGTCGCCGAGCAGGCAGAGCACCTTTCCGGCGTCCACCTCGAGGGAGATGTCCTGGAGCGCGTGCGTGCCGAGGAACGACTTGCTGACGCCGGTCAGGCGGAGAAGGGGTGTGGTCATGGTCAGGCCTTCTTCGCGGATCGGGGCTTGTAGGAGAGGGCGAGCCGACGGAACGTGTTGTTCATCAGGACCGCTGTGAGGATGAGGATGCCGAGGATCAGGCTGGCCCAGTCGGAGTTCCAACCGGTGTAGTAGATGCCCTGGTTGACGATGGCGAACGTCAGCGTCCCCAGCACGACGCCGAAGACGGAGCCGTAACCGCCGGTGAGCAGTACGCCGCCGATGACCACCGCGATGATGGAGTTGAAGACGAAGGACTGGCCGTTGGCCACCTGGGCGCCGTTGTACAGGATGGTCTGGATCACGCCGACCAGGGCCGCGCCGAATCCGCTGGCCACGTACAGAGCGATCTTCACCCTGTTGACGGGGATGCCGGTGGCGCGGGCGCTCTCCTTGTCACCGCCGATGGCGAAGATCCAGTTGCCGTACTTCATCATCTGGAGCAGCACCGTGACGCAGACCGCGATGCCCAGCCACCAGAAGATCGCGACCTCGAACTGCCCGGCGATCAGATGGCCGAACAGCGCCTTGGACAGGGGGTCGGGGCTGATGGGGACGCTCGTGGTCCCGGTGGTGACGCGGGACAGACCGAGGGTGAGTCCGGCCAGTCCGGACAGCGTGGCCAGCGTGACGACCAGGGACGGGACGTTGGTCCGCGTGACGATGAGTCCGTTGAGGAGCCCGGTCAGCACACCGAGGCCGAGTGCGCACAGGATGCCGACGATCATCGGGGCGCCCCAGTATCCCGACACGATGGCCAGCGTCATCGAACTGCCGGCCAGCACCGAGCCCACGGAGACGTCGAGTTCACCGGCGATCATCAGCAGCCCGACGGGGATGGCGATGATGCCGAGTTCGGCGGCGATGTTCAGCCAGCTCGCCGCACCGCCGGTGGCGAGGAACTTCTCGCCTCCGAAGATCGCGAAGAAGACGAAGACACTGACGGTTCCGATGAGCGCGCCGGCTTCAGGGCGGTGCCGCAGCTGCCCCAGCGGGCTCTCGGACTGCTTCGGTGGGGCGACGGCGGTCTCTTTCTGGGCCGTCGTGCGGGGAAGTGTTGTCATCGGAATGAGGTCACCTTCGTGAATCCGGGGGTGGTGCGCGTCGGGCGTGGGGACAGGTGCCGGGCCCGGGCGGGACCCGGCACCGGTGGGGCAGTCAGCGGACGCCGGCCCTGGTGCCGGCGATCGCGGCGCCCACGTTGTCCTTGGTGACCAGCAGCGGGCCGGTCAGCAGGGGGTTCTGCGGCGGGAGCACGCCGTAGGACAGGTACTGGTTCGCGATCGAGACGGCGTAGAAGCCCTGGAGGTAGGGCTGTTGGTCGATGGCGAACAGCTGGCTGCCGGCCTTGATCCGGTCGAGCTGACTCTGTGAGAGGTCGAAGGTGCCGAGCTCGACCTTGCTGTCGGCGCCTGCCTGTTTGATGGCGGCGGCGGCGCTGTCGGCATCCCCGACGCCGATCGTCACCACGGCGTCGATGCTGGTGTCCTTCAGCAGTGCCCCCTTGATCGCCTGCGTGACGGCGGACGGGTTGCCGAAGTTGGAGGAGGGCAGCGGGAGTTGCTTGGACGAGGAGCCCTTGGCCGTGGCGCCGTCCTTGACGCCCTTGCAGCGGGCCTCCTGGTTGGCGGAGCCTGGCACGGTGTTGACGCACAGGATGTTCTTGGCGCCCACTTCGGCGAACTTGATGCCGCCGGCCTTGCCCGCCTCGTAGTCGTCCGATCCGATGTACTTCATGGCACCCACTCGCTCGGCCGCGTCGGCGCCGCCCGAGTTGTAGATGAACACCTGGATGCCCTTGGCGATGGCCTGCTTGATGGCGGCGTCCTGGTTCTCGGGCACCCAGTCCGGCACGAGGATCGCCGACGGATTCTGCGAGATGGCGGTCAGCGTGAGCTTGGCGGCGTCGGGGCCGAGGTTGTCGTAGTTCTGCGGGCCGAGGAAGGTGACCTTGCCACCACCGGCCTTGACCAGCTTCGCCGCGTCCTCGCCGCCGCGCTTGATCGCGGACCAGAACGGGTCGTCGGGCTTGCCGCCGATGACGTAGACGGAGTTCTTACCGGTGCTCTTCGCGCCCGACGTCGTTCCGCTCCCGGCCGTCGCCGTCGCCTGGCCCGCGGTGTCGTCGCTTGCCTTGCCGCTGGCACACCCGGTCAGCGCGGTGGCCGCCATGGCGAGCAGGCTCACCACGGTCAGGCCTCTTCTGGAGGGACGACGACCGGCCGGCCGTCGGGGCTGTGTGCGTTCCATGAACAGGGTTGCTCCTTCGTGTGATGCCGGGCGGGGCTTGAGCGGGGCCAGGCATGTCTTGGGGATGGTCGTGCGGCGGTGAATGCGGGCGAATCGAATGGCGGTCCCGCCCTTTCGCCGACAGCCACGGATTCACGGCGAGGACCGCACAAGGTCCTGCGTCCGTGCGGCACATCCACGGCTCCGGAGTCTTTCCTCCGGTGAGGGGCAGGCCGGTATCGGCGATCAACAGAACGGCTGGTCACGGGGGTGTCCCGGCACCGGTCACAGCAACGCCGAAATGAATGATGAGCGAGTTCCGCGGTCTTTTAAATCGCTTTAAGGGATGGCCAGAGCATGCTTGTGTTTCAGGAAGGTGTCAAGAGTCTGCTCTCAAATGCGCACTACGCTTCGATCACGCCGAAAAAGCGTGCATCGGCCATATATTTGCCACCGGGGCGGCTGCCGGTCATGGGTCACGGCGCGGGTGGCGGCCGCCGCGCACCGGGCGGTCACGGCCCTTCCGGGGCAGGAGCCTGGCGTGGGTCAGCGCGGTCGCGCCGTGGTCCCCCGTACCACCAGCGAGGGCGCGAGCACGATCTCGCGAGGCGTCACGCGACCCTGATCGAGGCGTTCCACGGCGGCGACCACAGCTCGGCGCGCCTGCTCCTCGGCTTCCTGGCTCACGGTGGTGAGGTCGAAGCAGCCGAGCCGGGACAGGGTGTCGTCGTCGTAGCCGACGACGGAGACGGTGCCGGGGACGTCGACCCCGGCACCGCGCAGGGCGGTGAGCAGACCGATGGCGCTCCGGTCGTTGAAGGCCACGACCGCGGTCGGCAGGTCGCCGCTCTCGATGAGACGCCGGCCCGCCCCCTCGCCGGCCTCCTCGGTGTGATCCCCGTGCAGGATCCTGATCCGGTCGTCGAGACCGTGGCGGCGCATGGCGCTCCGGTAGCCGCGGCGACGGTCGGTGGCGATGACGCCCTTGCCGCCGTCGACGTGGGCGATCGCGCGGTGCCCGAGGCCCACCAGATGATCGACGATCCGGCCGACTCCGTCGTCGTCCGCGCTGCGGACGACGTCGAGGTCGGCCCCGGTGATCCGGCGGCCCACGGAGATGACGGGCGCCCTGCGGTCGAGTTCGGCGAGGACGGAGGCGGGGGCCACCGGACCGAGGAGAATCAGCGCCTCACAGCGGAAGGCCAGGAGCGTCTCGACGGCCGTGCTCTCGTCACGGGTCCGGGTCTGGGTGCTCAGGACGAGGTCGTAGCCGACCTCCTCGGCGGCGGTGTACAGGTGCTCGACCAGTTCGGCCTGGAAGGCGCTGTGGACGTCGATCATGACGCCGAGCAGGCGGCTGCGCCTGCTGGCCAGGGCGCTGGCCGTGCGGTCGGGGCGATAGCCGAGCTCGGCGGCCGCCTTCAGGACACGTTGCCGGGTGCGCTCACTGGGGCCGGGCACGCCGCGCAGCACCAGCGACACCGACGCGGTGGACAGGCCGACGCGCGCGGCGACGTCCTCCAGCCGGGGACGCGGGGTCGCACCGTTGGCACCCGCATCGGATCCGAGCTCCTCCACACGAACCTCCCGTACCTGTGCGGCAACACCCTTGACATCTGTCCGTGATGCCGCCGATAGTACCAGCACTTAAAGCGCTTTAAGCGGTGTTCTGACTGGCCAGCCCGGTCAGGGTCGGCCCATGAGCGCTCGGTTCGCCCGTTCCCGGCCCGGGAGCGGTGCGCGGCCCATGTCCCCAGCCACAGCGCCCCTCGCGCCGGAGAGGAACCACCATGAGCACAAGGACGATCGGGGTGGCGGTCATCGGAGCCGGAATGGCCGGCCGAGCCCATCTCAACGGCTACCGGCAGGCCGCGACCCTGTACGGTGCCGGTCTGCCCGAGGTGCGCCTGGTCGCCGTAGCCGATGCCCACGAGCCGTTCGCGCGGGACGCCGCCCGCCGCTACGGATTCGAGCGTGCCGAGACCGACTGGCGGGCGATCGTCGCGGCCGACGACATCGACGCGGTCAGTGTCGTGGTCGCCAACCATCTGCACCGCGAGATCGTCGAGGCGCTGCTGGCGGCGGGCAAGCACGTGCTGTGCGAGAAGCCGCTCGCGCCGAGCGTGGCCGACGCGCAGGCCATGGTGAACGCCGCCGAGTGCTCCGGCCTGGTGGCCGCGACCGGCTTCACCTTCCGCCGCTCCCCCGCCGTCAACGCCGTCCGGCAGCAGGTGGAGGAGGGCTCGCTCGGTCCGGTCCAGCACTTCAACGGGCACTACTGGTGCGACTACGGGCACAACCCGGACGCCCCCATCAGCTGGCGTTACCGGGGCCGTCCCGGCTCGGGAGCGCTGTCGGACATCGGCAGCCATCTCATCGATCTCGGCGAGTACTTCTGTGGTCCGGTGCAGAGCGTCCAGGGCGCCGTCCTGTCCACCCAGGTGCACGAGAGGCCGGTGCCGCTGGGAACCGCGGTGGGGCACTCGGCCGACGTACGGGTGAGCCAGGAGCGCGAGCCCGTCGAGAACGACGACATCGCCACGTTCACCGCCACGTTCGCCTCCGGCGCCGTCGGTACGTTCTCCGTCTCGCGCATCGCCCGAGGACTGGCCAACTCCCTCGGTTTCGAGGTGTTCACCCAGGGCGGCGCGGCGACCTTCGATCTGTCGCGCCCGGCCGAGTTCACCATCGCCGACTCGGCGGCTTCCGACCCCGTGGACGGCTACCGGCGGGTGGTGGTCGGCCCCGGGCACCCCTACGTCGCCGGTGGCCTGCCCATGGACTTCCCGAGCGTCGGCCACGGCCAGCACGAGTTCTTCGTCTGGCAGGCCCGCGCCTTCCTGGAGCAGATCGCGGGCCTGGACCGGCTGCCGCCCTGCCCCACCCTCGCCGACGGGCTGCACAACCTGCGTGTCATCGACGCGGTCGTCGCCTCCGCCGACGCCGGCGGCAAGGCCGTCACCGTCCAGTGACCGGTCCCGGCCCCTACGTCCCGCACCGCCCCGCCGACGGATGGAGCGGGCGCCCGCAAAGCACGGCGCCTCCCCTGCCACCGTTCACGACCTGCCTCTGACCAAGGCCCTCGCCGTGCCGCGCGAGCCGCCGCACATGCACCAGCCCGGCGGCGCATCCCTCCCCGCCCTCGACGGCGGCACCACCCTCACCATCGAAAAAGACTGAGGAAACCCAAAAATGAAGCTCGGACTCTACAACGCGATCCTGCACGACCGGCCGCTGCCGGAAGCGATCAAGGTGATCGCCGATCTGGGCCTGACGGGCATCGAGATCAACACCGGCGGTTTCCTGCCGGCGGTGCATGTGCCGACCCTCGACGACATCCTCGTCAGCGACACCGCGCGCGACGACTTCCTGGGCCTCTTCGAGGGCACCGGCGTCTCCATCGCCGGCCTGAACGCCAACGGCAACCCCCTGCACCCGAACCCCGCCATCGGCGAGAAGCACTCCGAGGACATCCGCCGCTCCATCCGCCTGGCGGAGCGGCTCGGGCAGCACCGTGTGGTGACCATGTCGGGCCTGCCCGGCGGCGAGCCGGGCGCCACCCGCCCCAACTGGATCGTCAACGCGTGGAATTCCGCGGCCCTGGACGTACTGGACCACCAGTGGAAGATCGTCGCGGACTTCTGGCGTGAGACCGACCGCCTGGCCCGCGACCACGACGTCAAGGTCGCCCTGGAACTGCACCCGCAGAACGTCGTCTTCAACTCCGCCGACGTGCACAAGCTGATCGACCTCACCGGCGCGACCCACGTCGGCGTCGAACTGGACGCCTCCCACCTGTTCTGGCAGCGGATGGACCCGGTGACCGTGGTCCGCCACCTCGGCGAACTCGTCTTCCACGCCGCCGCCAAGGACGTCCGGATCAACCGCGAGTACGCCGCCCTCAACGGGGTGCTCGACAACAGCTTCCGGCGCCTGTCGCCCGACGAGCCGCGCACCAACCTCGGCGGCGACGAGTGGGCCAACGAGTGGCCCAAGGAGTCCGCCTGGGACTTCGTCGCCCTCGGCAAGGGCCACGATGTCGCCTACTGGACCGAGTTCCTGCGCGCCCTCCACGAGGTCGACCCGGACATGCTGGTCAACATCGAGCACGAGGACACCGAACTCGGTCCCGTCGAGGGCGTCGCCGTGGCCGCCGAAGTCCTCAAGGCGGCCGACGCGGCACTTCAGGAGTCGCTGCGGCCGTGATCGCCAGGGCCGGCTCCCGCCGGCCCGGCTCATTCTCCACACGGGAGCCGACACCGCCGTCGGCCGGGCGATCGTGCGCGCGCGTTCCTCGATCGGGGAGCGGGCGCCGCGGTCCTCGGCCGTACCGGTTCGCGATCACCACGATCGTGGTTGCGGCAGCCGCGACGGCGGCTTTGCCGTCCTCGGCGCTCGGCGCCAACCTCCGCCTCACCCTGGTCATGCCCGCGGGTTCCGTTGCCGGGGCGGTGCTCGGCGGGCTGCTCCTCGGCGTGTTCCCTGATGAAGCCCTCTCATCCGGCCTCGCGCCACAGTCGCTCCCCCGGAGAACTCCTGCCCTTCCGGCAAGGACACCCGCACCTGCGGCGGGCACGGCTGCGGGCCGGCGGAGGCTGTGGCGTCCTCCGCCGGGGTCCGCCGGGGTCCGCCGGGAGGGTCCGGCCACGGATCATGCCGCGCTCGCCCCGCCCCGGGCACGGGCCGCTCGCACAACCGCACGCGCGCTGCCGACACCGTCATGCACGCGGGGCGGGCCAGGAGTCGAGCGGTAGCGGGCCGCGGTCGATGACGGTGCGGATACAGAAGGTGCTGCGGGCATCGCGGACGGGACCGATGGCCAGGATCTGGTCTGTGAGCACCTTTTCGAAGGTGCGCAGGTCCGGCACGGCGAGCTCGACGAAGAAGTCGGCGTCGCCGGAGACCACATGGCAGGCGACCACGTGGTCGATCGCCTTCAGAGCCTCTTCGACCACCTGGGAGGTGGTGCGGGAGTGCTCGACCTTGAGGGAGAGGAACACCGTCAGCCCGAGGCCGAGGCGCTCGCGGTCCAGTTCCGCCCGGTAGCCGGCCAGGACCCCGTCCTCCTCCAGCGCCTTGGTGCGTCGCAGGCAGGACGAGGGGGACAGACGTACGGCTTCGGCGAGGTCGACGTTGGGGGTGCGTCCGTGGCGCTGTAGGTGGTCCAGGATCGCCCGGTCGATGCGGTCGTACAGGGGGCGTGGCATGAAATGCAGCGTATCGGCCGTATCGGCGAACAATCCTGCATCGCAGCACTGCAATGGCACTCACTACGCCATCGCGTGCCGGGCTCGGCGGCGCATTCTGGTCACGCGCCGCAGCCGCCGAACCGGTTCCGCTGCTCCCTCCGCACCCCTTCTCACCACCCCTGGACTGCCTCATGCACCCCTTCCCCCTGGAACCCGACCGCGCCGCGATGACCGACATGGGACGCCTCGTCCTGGACCGTGTCATCGATCGCACCGAGAACCTCGCGGCGCGCCCCGCGAGCAGCCTCCTGTCGCCGGAGGCCGAGGCCGAGCTCGTGGAGTCGTTCCTGGCGCCGCCGCCCGCCCGGGGCGGTGACCTGAAGGCTCTGCTCGCACGCCTGGACGAGGCCGCCGACTGCGCTCTGGAGACGGCCGGACCCGGCCACCTGGCGTACATCCCGGGCAGCGGTCTGTACTCGGCCGCGCTCGCCGAGTTCTACAACCGTGCCGTCAACCGCTACGGCGGCCTGGCCTCGGTCGCCCCGGCCCTCGCCGCGCTGGAGGAGAGTGTGATCCGCTGGATGGCCCGCGATGTGTGCGGCCTCCCGGAGGGCAGCGGTGGCCTGTTGACCAGCGGTGGCTCGATGGCCACCTTCTCGGCGACGGTCGCCGCCCGCCACAACCGGCTCGGCGAGGACCTCGCCGGCGGCACCGTCTACACCACGACCTTCGCCCACCACTCCGTCGCCAAGGCCGCCCGCCTCGCCGGCATCCCCGCCACCCGCATACGTACCGTGCCGCACACCCCGGACCTGCGGATGGACCCCCACGCCGCCGCCGCGATGATCCGCGCCGACCGGGACGCCGGGCTGCGGCCGTTCCTGCTGGTGGCCACCGCCGGCACCACCGACACCGGCACTGTCGACCCGCTGTCGCAGCTGGCCGACCTGGCCCGCCGCGAGGACGTGTGGTTCCACATCGACGCGGCCTACGGCGGCTTCTTCCGGCTCACCGCACGCGGCGAGGAACGCCTCGCCGGTATCGAGAAGGCCGACTCGATCACCCTGGACCCGCACAAGACCCTGTTCATGCCGTTCGGCACCGGCACCCTCGTCGTCCGCGACATCGCCGCCCTGCACGCCGCTCACGACGGCACCGGCAGCTACCTCCAGGACATGGGGACGGCGGGAGGCGTCCCGGACTCCGCTCACCTCGGGCCCGAGCTGACCCACGAGATCCGCGGTCTGCGGGCCTGGCTTCCCCTGCACCTGCACGGGGTGGACGCCTTCCGCGAGGCTCTGGACGAGAAGCTCGACCTGGCCGAACACGTCCACGACACCCTGTCCGCCGTCGCGGAGCTGGAGGTCCCGCAGCGCCCGGACCTGTCCACCGTGATCTTCCGCTTCCGCCCCGCCGACGGCAGCCAGGCCGCGACCGAGCGGGCCGACGAGGCAAGCCGCCGTCTGCTGGAGCGCATCAACGGCCACCGGCGCATCGTGCTCTCCAGCACGGTTGTCGACAGCCGCTACACCCTGCGCGTCTGCGTGGTCTCCCACCGCACCCACCACGACCGCATCGCCGAGGCGCTGAGGATCATCACCGCCGAGGTGCGGTCAGCTCGCTGACCGGGTGTGGCAATCAGTGGCGAGATCGCGGGCGGAGACCGCCGAGCGCCGACGTGCTCGGCCGCGTCAAGTACGCCCACCCTCTCCCGGACGTCGTCGCCCAGGCCGTCGCCCACCAGCTCGTCCGCCTGGCCGAGGTGCCGCTCGGCATCACGCTCGTTGCCGAGGGCCGCGTGAACCCGACCGGGCTGAGGGGCGATCGGCGCCCCGGCCGCGGGCAGCTTTCGCCTTCGCCTCGGCGACGTCCAGCAATCCGAATGCGTCATCGGGGCGGCGGCCAGGTAGATCACCTGATGAGACATGCGGATGACGATCTTCACCTCGCGGTCCGGCTCCCCGGCCCTCCGACGTGACGTGGATGCCGTACGACCAATACAGCCGGGCGGTGACGTACCGGCCGCAGTCGTGGCTGGCCCACTCGCCCAGCGCCTCAAGGTCCGCGATCGCCCTGAGAACCCAGGCCTTCAGTGAGGGTGGAACGCCGCCCTGGATGCGGCGGGCGCTGTCCGCGTGCACCTCCACCATCCCCG
Source organism: Streptomyces phaeofaciens (assembly GCF_014648915.1). Lineage (GTDB taxonomy): Bacteria > Actinomycetota > Actinomycetes > Streptomycetales > Streptomycetaceae > Streptomyces > Streptomyces phaeofaciens. The sequence goes on from NZ_BMSA01000037.1 coordinate 21,070, forward strand.
CGATCTCGGCGTTCGAGCGGCCCTGCCTGAACAACTTCCGCGCACGAACACGCCGAGCCTGCGCCAACTGCGGCCGCGACAAGGAAGGAACATGCGGACCGGACACGATGCTCGATTGTCACGGTGGCGCTCACGCTGACGGGTGAAGGAACCCAATACCTTCGAGCCGTCGCCGAGGGCAACCCCAACACCACCCTCGTCTAGGAGCAGCGCGCCAGACCCGACGACCGCGCCGGCATCAGCGACGACGATGTCCGCGTCTACTCCTACGCGATCATCCGCAAGCATGAGGTGGTGACAACGTCTCGTACGTCGCCAAGCCGTTTGTACCATGCCACCGATGCCATGAGCCGGGCGAAATCCAGCGGTTCGGGAAGCCCTGCGAAGTGCCCGCGCCGCCGCGGGAAGCGGCTCCGTCTCTGAGCCGGTCGACGCGCATACATCGCTGGGCGGGTACTCCTTGCCGGGGCAAGGAAGGCTACACGGCTATTAGTCGTTCAGATGAGGGGTGGGGATCTGAGGATGCATGGTGAGCGGGAGCATTGGGAGTTGCTGCCTGCGCTCGGTGTGGGACCGCTGCGGTTCGGCATGAGTCCTGCCGAAGTCACGGATGCTCTCCAGGGCTCCCAGCCGTGCACTTGGGTAGAAGGCCCGTACGCACAGCAAAACTTCACTGATGGAGTGAAGGTCTTTTACGACGAGGGCATGTTGACATGCGTGGCGATGGATGCCGTCACCGGCCCGCAGGTCTTCCTGGCGGACTTTGCGCTGGCAGGCCGTGATCCCGAGCAGGCGCACCAATACCTCCTCGACCACGCTGCCGAGCACGGTAATTGCCTGGCGTACACCCCCGACCACTCCCTTGCCCTCACTGATCTTGGGCTGCTTCTGCGGGTTCAGCAGGTCGGAGAGGCTCTTCTGTCGCGCCCGCTCTTCGTGATCGAAGAGTGGCTCGAGTCCGAGTACTACTGCGCCCGTGGCCACCTGCCGCTCGAAGGAGCCCCGGTTACTCACGTATAGTCTCGCGCCGCGGGTCCGTACTTCCGGGCGGTGGCGATCCGCTGTTTCATGAAGTCGCAGAACTCGGCCACCATTTCCGGTGTCGGCGGTGGCAGCAGAGCCGGAATCGTCGCCGACATCAACGACGCCGGACGAGGGCGTACACCAGCAACCCTGTCGGGCCGCCGTACCGCTCGCCGGCCGCATCCGGAACGGGCTCGGACCTGGCGTCGGCTGGCCAAGTCCACGCACATCACTTCTCGCAGGCTGCTGGCTGTCCCTAACCACCCGCTCCGCCATTGCGTATGTGTCAGTGCCGATGAGATCCCCGCGCCCGATACAGGCACGTAAGTCGCGCATGGCCCTCATTGATGCCCGTACCTGCTCCGCCACAGGTGCCGGAACGCTGATCACAAGCTGGGCCCTCAAGCCGTACAGTTCATCGGCCCCAAAGGCATCGTGGGCCACTCCCAGGAGATCGTCTTGCCCTGGCCTCTTCACCCGCGCAGCAAGCTGGTGCAGGCGCTCGCCGACTCACTCTCGTCAGTCCCGGCCGGTTGTGGTCGGCGCAGGAGGTCTTGGTACGTCCGAGTCCTGTCCCGGCGGCGGCAGGGGTCTACGGGTGGTACTTCAAGCAGCCGCCCTACCCGGGCCTGGACGCATGCCGGGGAACGGTATACGGCCCGCGCCGCCCTCCGGGCGTGGGGGGGGCAACACCCCGTCCCGAAGGCCGTCGTACGGTTCTTCCGCCATGTTCCGCCGGCCGACGCGCTGTTGGCGATGCTCGAGCGAACCGAACCTCCGATCGCGTACTGGCCTAGCTCAGCGCAGCCGAGTACGACCAGGCGGAGCGGCCGCAATGAGTGCTTCGGCGACGACAACCGCTGCCCAGCAACGCCGCCCACGTCCACCACGTCGGCGCACGCGTCGGGCGGAAGTCGGGCATCAGCAGACTTCGAACCACAGCGAAGCAGGGAAGTGGCCCTCCCCGGCCAAGAGACCGTCACGATGGGGCGCCGGCCGGTAGTCCGGGAAGACCGTCCGCATCTCGTCGGGCCTTTCATAGTGCAGGTGGGACATGCACGCGAGAATCCGGGCACGGCTGTTGTTCGCCAGGAAGGCCCGCACGAGCGAGGTTTCCGCCCAGTGCAACACGCTGTCCAGCAGGTCACACTGGTAGTCGTACGGCAGGTAGATGTCATGTACGTGGACAATGACGCCTGGTGCGAGACGCGGGAAGACCTCCAGAACGAGGAAGTTCACGTCCGAACCAGGTTTCACCACGTGGGACGAGTCCACGAACAGCACATCACCCGCGCTCAGGGAGGTGAACGTCGCCAGGTCGACGGTCTGGACGGGTACGCGGTGCAGTTGAACGCGGTTGTCCCGGGACAGCCAGTCGCGCGGGTACGGCTCGATGCAGGTCACCGTCCCCGGACGACCGTCCTTGGCGTTCCGGGCGAGTGCCTGTAGCGCGATGTGCGTGGAGACTCCGCTGCCCACTTCCAAGTACCTGCGGGGGCTCAGCGTGCGCAGGATACCGTGCAGGGCCTGCGCCTCGATATAGCCGTATCCCGGGCCGAGATCACCCGACTTCTCGAACACCTTATTCCCGCGGTATTCATCGACGAACGGCTTGCATGCCTTCTCGAGCCAGGCCATCTGTTCATCGAGATCGATGTGCAGGCCGGGCAGGCTGGAAGCGGTACGCCAGTGCTCACGGTTTTCCGCAAGACCGCGCAGGTCCGGAGCAGAGGAATAGTAATGGCGTGGTGCGACAAGGATTCCGAGTCGGGAGAATGCCATGTTCGCAATGACCGCCTGGCGCTTGGCAGCGCGCTTGAACTTCTGCCGGAACTTCACTGAAATCTCACTTTTCCCCATGGGCATCAAACTAGGCGATGCGGCATTCGACTACCTCGGACACACCGATGTCCGTTCAGGTGATTGAGGAGCCTTCGCTAGCCTGATTCGCCGACGGCCATCCACCGTCCGCCTCCCGGGCGCATCCGCTCGCCCCCGGACACCCGGCCCCACAGTCCCCCACTTAACTGGGCAGCAGGAGTCACCGGCCGGACCACGAGGTGCAGGAAACAGCAGACGCCACGCACGCAAACCGGGACCGGCGCCCCGCGGCCACCCTCAGGATCGTTGAGACGGCCGGCAATGCTCTTCGCCTGGATTGCACGCTTCAGGGCAGCGCCAAGCCGTTGTGGGGGGTCAGGCCGCTGAGTTTTTCGGGGTTGACCTGGAAGCGCAGATTCTGGATGCGATCGTCGACGAGGTCGAACGTGAGGGCGCCGATTGTCTGTCCGCCGAGGGTGGCCAGGATGCCGAGCTCGCCGTTGATGATGGCCGGCTCCATGGTCAGCGTGGCCAGTTCGGGCTTGGCCAGGAAACCCACGATCCAGCGTGCGACGTGGTCGGTGCCGTGGAGAGGGCGGCGGGCGGCGGTGACCTTGCCGCCGCCGTCGGACCAGGAGGTGACGTCGGGGGCGAGCAGTTCCATGACGGCGTTCAGGTCGCCGCCCGCGCAGGCCTCCATGAACTGAGCGGTGATCTGCCGGCGCTGCTTCTGGTCGGCGTCGAAACGGGGGCGGCGGGCCTGGACGTGCTCGCGTGCGCGGTGGGCGATCTGGCGGACGGTCGGCTCGGGGCGTTCGAGGGTCTCGGCGATCTCGGCGTGCGAGTAGCCGAAGACTTCGCGGAGCAGGAAGACGGCGCGCTCGACGGGGCTCAGGGTTTCCAGGACGACCATCATCGCGGTGGAGACGCTGTCGGCCAATTCGGCCTCCGTGGCGATGTCGGGGGAGGTCAGCAAGGGCTCGGGGAGCCATGGCCCGACGTAGGTCTCACGGGTCGCCCGTGCGGAGGTGAGGCGGTTCAGCGACAGGTTGGTGACCGTGCGCACCAGGTAGGCCTTGGGGTGGCGGACCGTGCAGCGGTCCACGGTGCTCCAACTCAGCCAGGTGTCCTGGAGGACATCCTCGGCGTCGGTGACGCTGCCCAGCATGCGGTAGGCGGTGGCGAACAGCAGCCTGCGGTGCTCGATGTACGGGTCCTGCTCGTCCCTGGCGTCGACCATCGGCTCATGCTGCCAGCGCCGTATCGGGGCGGCAAGGTCCGAGATCATGGCGCCGGGAGCCGATGTGCCCGTCATGCCGCGGGCTTGCGGGTGGCGCGGCCGCCCTTGGAGACGATGGTGGTGACGTTCATGCGCTTGCTGAGCCGGTAGGTCGTGAGCGGGCTGGCGCTGACCATCTCCTTGTACGCGACGGCGCTCCGGCCGGTGAGGTGCATGCGGCGGGGAGTGTCGTCGGCCCTAGTGAACTGGATGACGGCATCACGGCGGCCGAGGCTGACCGGCTGATGGAAGTAGCCGAAGCGGAACGGCTTGACGGCCTTGCCGCGCACGAGCCGCGCGATGGTGTCGGCGGTGTACTGGGCGGTGGGCAGGCCGCTCTGGCAGGTGCCGTGGATCCGTCCCCAGGCCAGACGGATGGCGGCGGCGTCGCCGATGGCGTGGATCTCCGGGTGGGAAACGGAACGCAGCGTGGCGTCGACCAGGATGAGGCCGCGGTCGTCGGTGGCGATCCCGGCATCGGCGGCGAGCGGCGACACCTTGACGCCCGTGGTCCACAGGCAAAGGTCGGAGCGGACGAGCCGGCCGTCGGCCAGTTCGACGGCGTCGGGCAGCACCTTGGTGACACGGGCGCCGGTCTCCACAGTGACTCCGAGACGGTCCAGTGCGCGGTAGAGGTGCGCGCGGGCCTTGGCACCCATCATGCCGCCAGGCTCGTCCAGGCTGATCAGCGTGACGTTCAGGCCGGGCTGGCTCTCGGCGATCTCGGTGGCCGCCTCTACGCCGGTCAGGCCGCCGCCACAGACGGTGACCGTGCCGCCGGACGCGGCGACCTCCGTGAGCCGTGCGGCGAACCGACCGGCGATCTGCGGGTTGTTGAGGGTGAACGCCTGGGTGTCGGCGCCGGAAACCTTGCCGGTGTCGGTCGAGCTGCCCAGCGCGTAGACAAGCGTGTCGTATCCGAGGGTCTCGGCGCCGTCGACGGTGATCCGCCGGGCCTCGGGGTCGATGGCGGTGGCGGTGCCCTGGACGAACGTGACGCCGGTCCCGGCGAGCAGATCGGGGATCCGGTGCTCGGCCAGCTCCTGCCCGGCGGCGATCTGGTGCATCCGTAGCCGCTCGACGAACCGGCTCGAGGGGTTGACCAGAGTGATCTTCACGCCCGTCCGGCGAGTGCGGTGGGCCAGCCGGATGGCGCTGAACAAGCCCGTGTAGCCCGCGCCAAGGACGACGATGCGGTGGTCGGTGTTCATTGGATCTCCCAAGGTCGGGCACCGGCTTCGGTGTCGGTGACGCCCATGGGACAGACGACCCGCACCGGACGTGACAGGTCGCCGATATGAACCAGGTCACAGCGGATGCACGGTCGATGTGCTGCCAAGAACCCGTCGGATTCCTCCTCTGTACCGGGCCCGGCCGAAGCAGAACAGGACGCCGAGGAGGGCGAGGGCCGGCTGCCGCTGGTCGGCGGGAGCCCCGCCCATGGACCGGCCCTGTAAATCCCCTGCGCGAGCAGTCGGCGATGACTGGTCTGCCGGATGCGCGCCGCGGGCTCCGGCTCAGGCTGCCCGTCCGAAGCGGAGCGGGCGTGGCCGGGCGGGGGAAGTGTGCGACCGTGCGGCCCGCGGCTTCGGCCTGCATCTCACAGCGGCCCGACCTCCCCACCCACTCCGGACCAGCGAGCCTTCACCCGAGCGTCCAGACCACGACGACGTCATGTCGGCTTCAGGAACGGGTACTCAACGACGAGCTTGCCGCTCTCGGTCTCCGCCTCGGCGTACGGCTGGTCGAGCGTCTTGGTCTCCTCGGCCCGGGGCCGGGCATCGGAGCGCACGATTCAGATGTCCACGGCGCCCGAAGCCGCGGACCCGCCGCCCCACAGCGCCCCGCACAACCCTCTGAAGGGCCCGACGGCGGACGGCCGACGCGGCACCCTTCCAGGACGAGGCGAGGGGCGCGTTCTTGGGTGCCGGGTGGGCCAACGCCTTCTGCACCGCGGTGTCCAGGCCGCTTGCTCGGCGGCGTACGAACATGCTCATCGGCGGGTGCAGGCCGGTAGGAGACAGGCTGTGCGGCCCCCGGTCGATGCGGGCTCACCGGAGCATGACGGCAGGTCACCGTTCCCTTGTCGGGGCTGCGTTGTCAGTGGTGGGAGATACGTTCGAGGTCTTGGAACCGCTGTTGCACGACAGGAGTGGACGATGACCGAGAGCAGTGTGCTGCCCGCGCTCAGGGTGGTGCTGACGGACGTCAACGAGCGTGTGGTGGAGGCGTGGCGTGCCGCGTTCGCCGACACCCCCGGCATCGAGATCCGCAAGGGCTCGATCCTCGACGAGGACGTCGACGCCTGGGTCACCCCCACGAACTCCCGGGGCCGGATGGACGGCGGCGTCGACGCCGTCATCAAGCGGTACCTGGGGTCCGGCATCCAGGTGCGCGTCCAGCGCGCGATTCGCGACCGGTTCGCCGGAGCAATGCCGGTGGGCAGCGCGGTCTGCGTCCCGTCCGGCGCGACCGTCCCCCGGTACCTGATATCGACGCCGACGATGGTGCGGTCCTCGCAGAACGTGAGCGCCACGCTGAATGTGGCGCTGGCGTGCGCTGCCGCTTTCCAGGCCGTCCACCGGCAGAACCGGAAGAAGCCGGGCAGCATCCGGTCGGTGGCGCTCGTCGGGTTGGGGGCGCAGACCGGCCAGGTGCCGGCCCGGGTGTGCGCCAATCTGATGTGGACCGGCTACACGCTCTTCCACGACCACTGGTTCGAGGACGACGACGAGCTGCGCTCCACGATCATCTCCCAGCTCCACGGGATCGAGAACACGCCCGTCGACCAGCGGGTGCGCATCGTGCCGCCGACGGCCGTCACTCCCGTCGTCCCCGTCCCGGCCCCGGCCCCGGCGCCCGAGAGTGCCGCTCCCGCTCCTTCCTCTTCTTCTGCCACGACCAGCGAAAGCGCCTCCGCCATGGACGGATCGACGACGGGCGTCCCGGCTCCGGGCCAGCCGCCGCAGCCCCAGCCCGATGCGAACGACCCCCTCGCCCTGACCGAGCTCTTCGACGGCGGCGGGGAGGCCTGGCTCCCGCTGCTGAAGCCGGTCATCGAGGCGCAGCCGGACGCCGCGCGGTTCATCGGGAAGGGCCGCAGCCCCGAGGTGGTCCCGGTCCGCGAGCTGACGTTCCAGGCGCTCAAGCCGAACCCGCCGCACAAGTGGAAGGTCGTGGTCTTCGGCCAGAACCCGTATCCGCGGCCGGAGAGCGCCACCGGCATAGCCATGTTCGACAACACCTTCAGCGACTGGAAGGACAGTCAGTTCGGCCGGGTCGTCAGCATCCGGTGCCTCATCAAGGCGGCGGCGATGTGGAAGTACGGCATCGTCAAGAAGACCCCGATCGCCGAGGTGCGGGCGCTGCTGAAGGAGCGGGACACGGTCCAGCCGCCGGAGTGGTTCCAGGCGATGCTGACGCAGGGCGTGCTCCTGCTGAACGCGTCGCTGACCGCGAGCGGTGACGGGGCGATGGGGGCCGACCAGCACACGGCGTTCTGGCGACCGGTCGCCGAGCGGATCGTCGAGGAGATCCTCAAGGCCAAGCAGGACGCGGCAGAGGAGGACCGCGGAGTCGTGTTCGCGTGGTGGGGTGCGCACGCCCGCAGCCTGAAGCGGGTCGTCCTGCGGCTCCAGCAGAAGTACCCGGACGTGGAGGTCCGGCACCTCGACCACGCGAACCCGGCGGCACAGGGCGACATCTTCTGCGAGGGCGACCACTTCGCCCAGGTCAACGACGCTCTGGCCTCGCTGGGCGCCGACGGTGTCGACTGGCTGCCGAGCAAGGGGTGGAACGAGACGGCAGCCGGCGCGGGCGGTGCGGACGGGGCTGTCGCGGCACGCATGGGCGCTTTCATCGAGTCGACCATGAACCTGCACCAGCTGTACCTGGAGCGCCTGACCAGCGTCAAGGACGAGGGCCTGGTCCTGCCCGAGATCACCGGTGTCTTCGACACCCCGCTGATGGACTTCCAGGATGCCGTGGCCCCGGCCTCTGCGGTACTGTCCGGGCTCGCCGGGCACATCCTGCGCTCCCGCGACTTCGGCAAGCAGCGTGCGGACCAGGCGGCCGACGGGGCCTTGTCCGCCGACGCGATCGCCGCGCTCCACCTCTACACCTGTGAGTCGGCCTTCTACCGCGAGATCAACAGCGTTCTGCGTTCCCCCGACCGCACCAGGGTCACGCCCTACCTGCCGTACCTGCGGCTGCTGTTCTCGGCGGTCTCCAAGCTGCCGGCCTACACGCAGCCGCTGTGGCGCGGGGTGTCGCTGGACCTTCGGGCGCAGTACCCGGTGGGCCGGACGGTGACCTGGTGGGGCGTCTCGTCGTGCACCTCCGAGCTGAAGGTGGCCAGGGCGTTCTTGGGCAGTCGCGGCAAGCGAACCCTGTTCGAGGTGACGCCGGCCCGGGCGGTCGGGATCAAGCGCTTCTCCGCCTTCACCGGCGAGGAGGAGTACATCCTTACGCCGGGTACCCAACTCAAGGTGACGGAGGTGAAGAGCGAGCCCCGCGGGCTGTGCACGGTCCGGCTGAGCGAGGTCACGGACACCGCTCCCGTGGTGTCCTGAACCGCCTCTGTTCCAGGGCGCCCACGGTCGTGGTTGCCGGACGCTCGCGCCCGGCAACCACGGGGCAGAGGCCGACGCCGGTCCCGCCACTGCCTCTGCCGCAGGCCGGGGAACAGTTCGTGGACGGGTGGTCGAGTGCCCAGCGGGTGACGACGGTGTAGTGGCCGGTGGTGGCCATGACGTGGAAGACGTCGGCCTGTTCGAGTTCGCAGCGCCGGCCCGTGCGGAAGCCGAAGCCGTAGGCCGCAGCCGCCCACCCATCGACACGGGATACGGTCCGCGACCGCTGTTCGGACCATCGCCTTGGCCATGACCACTTTCGTCTCGAAGGCGATGCCGTCGTCGACGTCGGGCCGAGTTGCGGGCAGGACCACGGCGCCCAGGCGGCAGGCGCCCATACGCCGAAGCCGCGTTCGGCCACGTGCTCCCGCTCCCCCACCGCCAACCGCGGGGCGTCCCGGGCGACACCGGGGCGATGTTGGCGCAACCCACGTAAGCCACGCTACCGAGTGGTCCGAGGACGTCCACGCGGACGACGTGACGGCGGCGAAGAGCGCCCCGCCCGCCTCGGGCATACGGCTGAGTGACCACCGCCGGAGCGGGGGCGGCTCCGCTCCCGGCCGGGCCGGGCACAGCCCCCGGCCCGGGGTGAGGCTGCTCCAAGTGGAGGCGACGAGTGGTGGAAGCCCCTGCCCGAACGCAGGCTGGCGTACGCGCCCTGCCCGGCCGTGCGGCGGGGCGCAGCCATGCCGACCGTCCCCCGACCGGAGTGGCCAGGGACGTCAGAGAGACGAGATCACATGACGGAACACGACATCGGTTCCGGGCCCCTGCCCTCCTTCTCAGCGACCGGGACGCCCATACGGAGCAGGGCTCGGCGCATCCCTCCACGACTCGGCCCAAGGGCGCGTACGAAGGCGGCACTTCTCGCCGCGTGTCTGGGTGTCCTCGGTGCGCTCGGGACCACTCCGAGCAGCGCCTCGCCGCCCGTCGGCGGGCCGACGCCGGGACATCCGGCGCGGTTCGTGCCGGGCCCCTGCCCACGGACGCCCGAGCCGGTTCCCGGGCGGTGCGGGTTCCTGGAGGTCCCGGAGAACCGCGAGCGCACGACGGGACGGACCGTCCGGCTGGCCGTCGCCATCATCCCGGCGGCGTCGACGAAGCCTGCCGCGGACCCCGTGGTGTTCATGGAAGGGGGTCCCGGCGGAGACGCGTTCGGAGCCATCCCCTTCCTGATCGACTCCGGCGTGAACCGCGACCGTGAACTGATCGTCGTGGCCCAGCGCGGCACCCTGCACTCACAGCCGAACCTTGCCTGCCCGGAGTTGGACCGGTTCAACGCGACCGCCGTGGGTCTGCCCTACGACGCGCCGTCCACCGGACGGGGTCTGGTACGCGCGGCGAAGCAGTGCCGGGACCGCCTGACGGGCGAGGGAAACGACCTCAAGGCCTACAACACCACCGAGAACGCCGCGGACTTCGCCGCGCTGCGCAAGGCCCTGGGCATCAAGAAGTGGAACGTCTACGGCTACTCCTACGGCACCGACCTGGGCCTCACCTACCTGCGCCGGCACCCCCAGGGCATCCGCTCGCTGGCGATCGACTCGGTGGTGCCCCCACAGATCGTGAGCCTGCCGTGGGCCTGGGACAGCGCTCAGGAGGGGATCGACGCGATCTTCGCGGCATGTGAGGCCCAGCCCGCCTGCAAGTCCCGCTACCCGCACCTCTCCCGCACGCTCACGCAGCAGGTCCGGCGGCTGGAGGCGAACCCCCTGAGGTTGACGGTGCCACCGCCCGGTGGCGGAACCCCGGTGAAGGTCGTCCTCGACGGGGGCACGCTGGTGAACCTGCTGGTCACCAACGGTCGACTGGTACCGGCCGTCGACGTCCCCGCGGCGCTCTACGAACTCGCCGACGGCAACCCGGAGCGCCTCGCGCGCGCCCAGGCCGCCGGCGCGACGCCCGCCATCGGCGAGTTCGCCCACGGGCTGACGCACTCGGTGGCCTGCGCCGAGTGGGCCCCGGGCTTCTCGAAGCGTGACGTGCTGAAGGCGGGTCGCCGGGCCTTCCCCGGATGGCCGGACTCAGTGCTGGCCCACGCACCGCAGCTGCCCTTCGAGCACGACCTGTGCCGCGTCTGGAACGTCCCGGACCGCACCGCGGTCCAGCGGGTGGCCACCCGCAGCGACGTGCCCGCGCTCATCATCACCGGAACCTTCGACGCGAAGACCGGGGCGAGCTGGGGGCCGTACGCCGGCCGTACGCTGCCCCGCTCGACCGCCGTGCTGATTCCCGGAATCGGCCACTGGGTGGTGCCGCAGAACCCCTGCGCCGCGTCGGTCCTGCGCTCCTTCCTGGCGCGGCCGACAGCGCCCGACACCGGCTGCGTGCCGGGAGTCGAACCCAAGCCGTTCACCATCGTCCCCTGACCGGAGTACGCACGATGTCCCCTGGTACGACCCCCAGCCGGCGCCCCGCGCGGCGGCTACCGGCGACGCTGGCCGCGACCACGGCAGGCGCCCTCGTCGTCGGCCTCGCCGCACTGCCCGCACACGCCGAGTCCGGCAACGACGGCCCGATCGGCACGGTCGCCCGCACGGTGGGCGACGCCCGCTTCGAACCGGGCCCCTGTCCCAGGACGGCGGACCCGATCCCCGATCTCGCGCGCGCCCGTTGCGGCACCCTCACCGTGCCCGAGAAGCGTTCCAAGGCAAAGGAGGCCAAGGAGGCCAAGGGTCCCAGGAGCCACGCCGGCCGTAAGATCACCCTCGCCGTCGCGATCATGCCCGCGGAGAGCAGCAGCCCCGCGCCCGACCCGATCGTGTGGCTCGCCGGCGGCCCCGGCGACGACGCGGTGTCCGAGATCCCGATGGCGCTCGCCGGCCACCTGAACCGCGACCGCGACGTGATCTTCATGTCCCAGCGCGGCACCTACTCGGCCGACCCGGAGCTCACCTGCCCGAACATCGACCGGTTCAACGCCCGCGCCCTCGGCCTCGTCTCCAACGCGCCGTCCACCGGGCGCCTGCACGTCGAGGCGACCCGGGCCTGCCGCGACCGCGTGGACGCCCAGGGCGCCGACCGCAGCACCTACGACGACATCGAGAGCTCGGCCGACTACGAGGCCCTGCGCAGGACGCTGCGTGTCAAGAAGTGGAACGTCTTCGGGATCTCCTACGGCACCCACCTGGCCCTCAACTACATGCGCCTGCACCCGAAGGGCATCCGCTCGGTCGGCATCGACGGCATCCTGCCGCCGTCCATCGCCGGCGGGGCCGTGACCTGGAAGGCCGCACGCGAAGGCTTCGACGGCCTGTTCAAGGCCTGCGCGCGGCAGCCCGCCTGCAACACCCGCTACCCGAACCTGAAGGCCACCTTCCTCCGCCTCGTCAGTGAGCTGGAGGCCCACCCGATCACCACCACCGTCACGGTCCCGGTCCACCCTGAGCCGGTGAAGGTCGTGCTGGACGGGAGCAACCTGGTCACCTGGCTGACCTCGGCCACCCACGTGGCCGCCGGGGTGCCCCGTTCCATCGACGAACTGGCCCACGGCAACCCGCAGCGGATCGCCGAGCAGCTCGCCGGGGGCAAGTACAGCCCGCAGGCCATCGGCAGGGTCGCCCACGGGCTGGTGTACGGCGTCTTCTGTCGCCAGTGGACCCCGTACGAGAGCCGGGCCGACATCATCCGGGGCGGACGCCGCGCGTTCCCGTCGTTCCCCCGGTCGATGCTGGCCAACGCCCCGCAACTCGCCTGGCTCCACGACGACTGCCGTACCTGGGACGTCCCTCCGGCGCCCCCGTCGGTCCGGAACGTGACCCGCAGCGACATCCCGACCCTCGCCCTGTCCGGCGGGTTCGACGCCCAGACGGCGCCGAGCAACGGAGCCTACGTCGCCCGTACGCTCAGTCGCTCCACCACGGTCACGGTCCCCTACGTCGCCCACGTGGTGTTCGCCGACTCGCAGTGCGCGCAGACGATCACCACGTCGTTCTTCGCCCGTCCGACCGCGCCGAACACCAGTTGCCTCGCGGGACTCCAGCCGCCGCAGTTCGAGATCGCATCGTAAGGCGTCGGCCGGCGACCGCCACCCACGGTCCCGGAACCGCCGGGGCCCGCATCCGCCATGGTGGTGGACGCGGGCCCCAGCGGTGCAGGTCCACGGCACCAGGCCGGTGCGGCTGTTGTTGTCGGTGAGGACGCCACACCCTGTCATCGGCTCACGTCGAGTGGGAGGGGCCGGTCGACCCAGACGGTCGTACCGGGGCGTCGGGGTCGTGGGCCCCAGCACCGGCGAGGTGGTCGACGAGGAAGATCGGTATCGGGCCCCAACTGCTCTTCGACCACCATGAGATCGGCTTCGGAGATCACGCCCCAGACCCCGCTGTGGGCCGGCCGGCTCTCCGCAGCTCGTTCCGGATGCGACGCGAAGGTGGCTGTGGTGAGCTGAAGAGAGACTCCTTCATCGCCGGCCGGCTTCCTTGCTCGGGCGCGACGGCGAGGTGAATACGCCCTCGCCACGCGCCGCAAGGTTGAGCCCGATCGCACCCTAAAGGTGACTCCTTATGAACGTCTCGAAAAAATGCGCGGCAGCCCTGGTCACAGCGGCATTGTCGGGAGCCGCGGTGTTCGGTACGACTGGCTCGGCATTCGCACAGGAAGAACCCGCGGCGAGCCCTGTGACCGAGGTACTTCCAGGGACCGCGCAGGTGGGCGGCACGCTTGCCGGACCGTCGGCCCTGCCGTCGGTGGACGGGCCGAATCTGGATGATCTGGCGATGTTGATATCGCTGGTCTCGGACACCTGCCTCAATCCCTTGGCAGTCGAGCTGGGCATTTCGCCTGATGGGCGGACAGCGGCCGGCCTGACTCCGGAAGACATCGCGGAAGCACTTCTGGAGGCGGACATCACGAGAGTTGCCGGGGCTGTTCAAGTCTGCGTCGTAGGGCTTGCGACTCAGTTCCTCGGCGGGACTTTCTCACCCGAGGTGACGGCGCGCTACGCCCAGTTCTTGGGGATCGAGCTGAGTAGTCTCTTCTCCATCGGACCGGTCGGACCGGTCGGCTAGCAGCTCCGGAACCGGGCCGCATGACACACAGCCTTTCGCCCATGCGGGGCGATGCCGCGGCTATGGACCGCGGGCCGCGATGCGGGGTCAGCGATCGATGCGGAGCGGATACCGACGCGAGTGGCGAAGCGCGTCTCAAGACCGGTCAGGAATCGAGAAGCCCCGGCCGCCGCTCGGTCCCTATCGTGATGGCCATGGCAACCACCGCTTCCCCCGCAGCCCCCACATCCCTCGCGTGCCTCACCCTTGAGGTCGCCGACCCCGAAGCCGCCCTCCGCTTCTACAGCGCCTTCGGGGTGGACACGTACATACGCCTGCGAGCGTCCGAGGCGCACTCCACCGGATTCCGCGGCTTCACCCTGGCGCTCACGGTGTCCGGTCCGGCGACCGTCGACCACTTCGTCGGCGCCGCCGTGGACGCCGGTGCCACGGTGCTGAAGCCCGCCGCGAAGTCGCTGTGGGGCTACGGCGGAGTCGTACAGGCCCCGGACGGAACGATCTGGAAGATCGCGACCTCGGCGAAGAAGGACACCGGCCCCGCCACCCGCGAGATCGACGAGGTCGTCCTGCTGCTCGGCGTCGAGGACGTGAAGGCCACCAGGCAGTTCTACGTCGACAGGGGCCTGACCTTGGCCAAGAGCTTCGGGGGCAAGTACGCCGAGTTCACCGCCGGCCAGTCCAGCCCCGTCAAGCTGGCGCTGTACAAGCGCCGTGCCCTGGCCAAGGACCTCGGTGTCCCCGCCGACGGCACCGGATCGCACCGCCTCGTCCTCGGCAGCACCGCCGACGACTTCACCGACCTGGACGGGTTCGCCTGGGAGTCTGTCACCTCGCCCGCCCCCACGCCGCCCTGACTTCCTCGTTCTCCTTGGAGCCACGGGCGCAGCCGTCACTACTCCGACGCCCTGCGCCCCGGCGCGCTTCAGGGCGCGGTCGCCAGGGAGCCGGCGGCCGTGATGCCGCCGGTGGACGGTCAGCGTCGGCGGCCTCCCCGTGCGGACCAGCCGGTGCCGATGCCCGCGAGGTGCAGGGCCAGGGCGGTCAGGCCGAGCAACATCACGTTGGTCGAGCTGAAGACGTCGTTCGTGGAGATCTCGGCCGCGTTGATCAGGAAGGCGATGAAGAACAGGACTGCGGAGATGATGGCCGTCAAGGTGACCGTCCTTTCGGTCAGGGGGCTCGTCGCCCGCGTGTCGTCCGGATTCCCCGAGCCGCCGAACACACGCCGCCTGTCGACAACCTGCCTGCACGAGATGTCCACGGCCGCTTCACGACGGGACACCGACCTGCGTGGACGATCTCCGCGGTCGGGGGCGCTTGCCCTGCCATCAGGTTCACATCGCGGTCGCTCAGTGCCGGCCCCTCCCCTGCCGGTTGAGGTGTGCGACGGACCGACCCGACCGTGCACGTGCCTCAGCGATTGCGATCGAGTACGACGACGTCGTCGCCCATGCCGATGACGAGGTCCGGACCGGCGGCGGTCACGCACTGGGCCCGCGTCGGCAGCGCGACCGTCTCCCGGAGCCGTGCCGAAGCGAGATCCCAGACGTGGACCGTACCGCTGCCGTCCACGGTGATGGCGTCCGTACGGTCGTCCCGCGTGGCGCAGGCCACCGCGAGAACTCCTGACGGGTGTCCCTGGAGGGTGGATCGCAGGGTGCCGTCCGTCAGATCCCATACCTGTACCGCGGTGTCGTTCCCGCCCACGGTCAGCGCGTGCGGACGGCCGTCCAGGACGGTGCCGGCGAGCGCCCGTATCCAGTGGTGCCCTGTGTGGACGGTTGCGGTGACGCGTCGGCTTCTCCCCGTGAGCCTCCACAGCCGCAGGGCGGCGTCCTCGCTGCCCGTGAGGAGGTGGGGGCGGCCGTCGACGGTGACGGACTGCATGGCCCGCACCCCCGACCGGGTGCGGTCGGTGAGGAGCGGGTGCTCCACGTCCTCGTCCAGGTCCCACACGCGTACGGTGCGGTCCTGGTCGGAGGTGACCGCGTGGGGACGGCCGTTGACGTCCGCCCACGCCACGGCCTGCACCTGGTAGTCGGATCCGGGGAGGCCGCGAAGTCCGGTCCCCGCGGCGAGGTCCCAGACCCGGGCGGCGCCGCAGCAGCCTCCGACGGCAGCGTGGGGGCTGCCGTCGACCGTCGTGCACGCCAGCGCCTCCACACAGTGCCCGTGCGGCAGGGTGCGTCGTTCCGCACCGTCGGCCAGGTCCCAGACCCGTATCGTGGTGTCGCCTCCGGTGACGACGTGCTGACGTCCGTCGATCTCCACGGCGGCCACGGCTTGCACGGTCCCGGTGTGGCCCTTGCGTGCCGCGGGCAGGAGGGCGTCACCCAGGTCCCATACGCGCGGGCTCGCGGAATGGCCGCCGCTCACGGCGTACGGGCGCCCGTCGATCTCCGTGCAGGCCAGCACGTCCACATAGCCTTCGTGCCCGGTCAGGACCGCGCGCTCCGTGTCCTCGGTCAGGTCCCACACACGAACCGTGCGGTCACCACCGGCGGTCAGCACGTGGGGACGTCCGCCGAGCTCGACGCAACGCACGGAAGACACCCACGAGGTGTGCCCGCCCAGCACAGCGCGCTGCGAGCCGTCGGTCAGGCACCAGACCCGTGCGGCGTTCTCCCCACCGCTCCCGGTGACGGCGTGGGGGATGCCGTCGATCACGGTGCAGGCCACCGAGTACACGGCGGACGTGTGACCGGTGAGAACGGCCCGCTCGACGCCGTCCTCCAAGTCCCACAGCCGCACCGTGTTGTCGTAGCCGCCGGTCACGGCCACGGAGCGGCCGGCGACCTCGGCGAACGCCACCGCTCGAATCTCCTCGGTGTGGCCGGGCATCCGCGCACGTTCCGACCCGTCGACCAGGTCCCACACCCGGACCAGGCAGTCCTCTCCCCCGGTGACCGCGTGCGGCCGGCCGTCGATCACCGTGCAACCCACCGCGCGTATCCAGCCCTTGTGACCTCCGAGGGCGAACCGCTCGGCCCCCGTGTCCAGATCCCACACCCGTAGGCTGCCGGAGCAGGTTCCGGTGACGACATGGGGACGCCCGTCGATCATGGCGCAGTCCAGTGCGTAGACCCCGTCGTCCTCGGTGATGACAAGGCGTTCGGTGCCGTCCACCAGGTCCCACACGCGCACGTTCGAGTCGTAGCAGCCGGTCACCGCGTGGGGACGCCCGTCGATGACGGTGCACGCGGCGGCGTCCACGCCCAGCCCCGTCCGGGTGAAGCGCAGCGCGGGATGGACCATCGTGCCGGTCGCCCAACGCGGCTGCCACGGGCGGCCGCGGGACAGCTCCCGTGCGAGGCCGGTCTCACCGTGGCGCGCGGCATCGACGGCGAGGATGTCCCGCCTTTCGGGCAGGCTCGCGGTGGCGTGCACGTGGACGGACGCCCGGTAGATACTCCGCCGCACCAGCCCCTGGGACGAGCCAGGGATATTGAGCGCACGGAGCAGCCCCCGCGGGGCCGCGTGCACCAGGTACTCGGCGTCCTCCATCACTTCGTCCAGGACACCGGCCGCGACGGCGTGGGTGGCGAGATGGTCGACGATGTACGGTGCGGCAGCCGACCAGTCGCGGTGCCCGCTCTCCCCGTCACGGGGCACCTCGGCCAACAACGCGCTCGTGACCGCCCGTTGCGTCTGCCGCTCACCCGACCGATCTCCCTGGGCACGCAGCCGGTAGACCACACCCGCCGCTGTCCGCGTCTCGACCAGGAGTTCACCCACCCGGTCCCGGAACACGCTCACGTCCTGAGCCGTCCACGGACGACCCGACAGGGCGCGTGCCAGGACCACCCACAGGGCAAGAGGCAGACCCGCGCCTTCGGCGAACGCCAACGGCCGCAACAGCGCGGCTTCGTCGTCGGAATCCAGCGTCAGCCCGCCGGCTTCGCTGCTGTTCGCCATCGCCACACGCTCCTCGCAGCCCGTTTCACGACTCCGTCCCTCCCCGCGGCGGGTGGCCGGGTCACTCACCTGGCCACGGATGCTACAGACAGCCTCTGACAGTGCCGCGGCACGGCTTCCGCCGTCCTGGAAGCCTGGCTCCGGACCCGTTCGATCGGGGGCGGATTCAGCGATGACGTGGCCGGGGTCGCTCAGTCGCCGACGGGCCGCTCAAGAGATGCGCGCAGCAACTCGGCCATCGATCGGCCGGCCACCCGCAGAGGCTCCGGGTCGCGGGATGCCCGGGAGAGCACGAACGCACCTTCCAGCATCATGATCATCGAGCAGGCGAGCGACCGCGCCGAGTTCGGGTCGGTCACCCAGCGGCCGAACCACTGCTCTCCCGCGCCGACCCACTCCTCGAAGACGTCCGCCGTCGCGACTCTGAGGACCTCGTTGGTGCTCGCGACCTCCAACGCGACCGTGGCGATCGGGCACGCGTCGGCGTAGTCGTTCGCGGCGATGTCGTGCGCCGCGGCCTCGAAGGCGTGGGTGACGGACTCGACCGGGTCTGCGACGCTTTCCAGCAAGGCCAGCACCATTCGGCCGTACTCGCCCCCGGACGTGCGGATCGTCTCCTCGGCCAGCTGCTGCTTGCCGCCGGGGAAGAAGTGGTAGATCGAGCCGAACGGCGCGTCCGCCTCCGTCGCGATCCGCTTCAGCCCGGTGCCCGAGTAGCCGTTGCGGCGGAACAACGCCGTAGCCGCACCCTGAATCCTGCTCCGCGTGTCCGGCTGTCCCTGCCCCATTGCGTTTCACCCTTCCTCATCGACGTCTTGGCCCGCCCGTCGACCTTCACTGGACTACAGTAGAACGATCTATCAAATGGGGGAGCGATGCCGGAAATCGAGCTGTCGGCCGGACCGATCGACTACCAGGACACCGGCGGTACCGGGCCGGTGCTGGTGTTCGCCCACGGTCTGCCGATGAACGAGACGCAGTGGCGCAAGGTGGTACCGCTGTTGGACGGATATCGCTGCGTCCTGCCCACCCTGCCGCTCGGCGGACATCGCCGACCGATGAACCGGGACGCCGACCTGTCCCACCGCGGTGTGGCACGGCTGCTGGGTGAGTTCATCGAACGCCTGGACTTGGAGGAGGTGACCCTCGTCCTGAACGACTGGGGCGGTGGCCAGTTCCTCGTTTCGGAGGAGCAGGGGCGGAGAGTCGCGCGGATGGTCCTGGTGGCCTGCGAAGCGTTCGACAACTTCCCCCCGGGGCCCGCCAAGGCCATGGCCCACGTGTGCCGGGTCCCCGGCGGCGTCCGGCTGCTGACACGGCTGATGCGCATCCCCTCGTTCCGCCACAACCGCAACGGATACGGCGGGATGAGCCTGCGCGGCATCCCGGACGAGATCATGGACGACTGGTTCACCCCCGCGACCCGCAGCAAGGCCATCCGCAGGGATTTCGCCAAGTTCGCCACCTCGGCGCCCGACCGAGCGACCCTCCTGGCCTGGAGCGAACAACTGCGTGACTTCGACCGCCCCGTACTCGTCGTCTGGGCGACCGAAGACCGCCTGATGCCCCGCGAGCACGGCCCCCGACTGGCCGAGCTCTACCCCCAGGGCCGGCTGCTCGAGATCACCGACTCGTCCACCCTCGTCCCCGAGGACCAGCCCGAACAACTCGCCGAAGCCCTCACCGACTTCCTGACCACCACCGGGGCGAAGCCGCACCGGCGCGCAGGCTGATCACGGGGTTCGCGGCGGGGGGCGTTCGACGGGTGCGACCGGTGTCCATGGCCACCCCGAGCACACGGGGGGGCGCTCCGTGGCCTCGTACTCCAGCCGTAGATCGTGATCTGATCTACGCTGCGACCTGCGGCCGGCGCATGATCTTCAGGTTTCGCACACCGATGATCAGCGGTGGCCGTCCCCGTCCCCCAGCCGGTCCCCCGGGGAGATCGCACTGTCCGGCTGGAGCACCAGGTCGCGCTGATACCAGGTGCCCGGTTTGCCGCCGAGGTGGACCGGGTCCGCCGGGCCGACAGGGACGAACCCGGCTTTGGTCAACACCTTCCGGGACGCGGCATTCTGACGGGCGGTGGCCGCCCGCAGTGTGCGCAGCCCGTACGTGACCGCCGCCAGTCGGCACAGCTCCCGGACGGTTGCGGTCGCCAGGCCGCGGCCGGCCGCATGCTGCGCGACCCGGTAGCCGAGTTCCGCGGTGTGGTCTTCGATGTCGATCAGGTTGAACCTGCCGAGTATCGAGCCGTCCTCGGCGACAAGCACGTGGAAGGCGCAGATGCCGGCCTCCTGCTCAGCAAGCAAGGCGTTGTAGCGGTCGGTGAACCGGTCGAAAAAGCCGTCGCCGCGGTCGGTAACCGAGGCAGCGAAGTAGGCGCGGTTCGCCAGCTCGAAGAGCAGGACCGCCGGGGCATGACAGGCATGCAGCCGCTTCAGCTCGGGCACCGCCCGACCCTACCCGCGGCCGGCCGGACGTTCGGGGCCGGCACCATGGGACTTCACACAGGCTCGCCCACGTTCTCGGCGACAGACGCAACCTGCCGCGAGTCGGCGTCCACGACGGGCGGCTCCCACAGGTCGCCGCATGCAATGCGCTCAGTCGGGCAGCCACGACTCTGGGTGTCCAAGGCCCCGACCAGGTCGGACGCTCGCCGCTCGACCAGGCCCGCCACATCGGCGCCCCGACCTCACTGGTCGAAGCTGGGCTTCGCTGAACAGGCACGCGAACACGTTGCTGCCGCCGTCGCAGAGAGCGCCGCGACCAACCGCCGGCACGTGACGGGAGACGGCCTCGTGGGCCTGGTAGGCGTGCCGCGTATGCGGGTACTCGACCGGTGACTCTGAGATGAGGACTCATGGACGATCCACCGACCCCCAGCGGCACCGACCTGCCCGCCGTCGAGGCGGTACGGCGGCACCTCCGGGAGACGCACCTGCGGCCGAAGGGGCAGCGACCCGCCTCCACCGCCCGAGGGTTGCACCACACCGCGCTGATCAGCAGCGACGTCGAGCGGACCATCGGCTTCTACCAGGACCTCCTGGGCTTCCCGCTCACCGAGCTGATCGAGAACCGGGACTACCCCGGCTCCTCACACTTCTTCTTCGACATCGGCCACGGCAACCTCTTGGCGTTCTTCGACTTCCCCGGCCTCGACGTCGGCCCGTACGCGGAGGTGCTCGGCGGGCTCCACCACATCGCGATCTCGATGGAGCCCGACCGCTGGACCGAGATCGTACGCCGCTTCGACGAGGCCGGTATCGACTACGTCATTCACAGCGATGTGTCGGTGTACTTCCGCGACCCGGATGGTGCTCGCATCGAACTGATCGCCGACCCGCTCGGCGAGATGTACGGACAGAAGGTGCTGTGATTTTCCCCGTACTGCCGCTCGGCGCCCTTCACCCTCGCGGCAGCACGGTCAGCACGCGGACGACATGTTCGCGGAACTCCGCCATGAAGTCGCCGAGGAACGCGGCAGTCGACTCGTCCCTGACGTCGCCGTCGTCGCCGAACACCTCCGGCGTGAACTTGATGTACGCCTCGGGTGCGGTCATCTGCCGGGCGTTGCAGAACGCCATCACCGCCCTCAGGCTCTGCTGGGCGACCGCGGTGCCGATCTGTCCGATGGAGGCGCCGATCATCGCGGCGGGGATGTGATCGAAGGAGTTCTGCCCCCAAGGCCGCGAGGCCCAGTCGATCGCGTTCTTCAGCGCACCCGGAATCGACCGGTTGTACTCCGGCGTCACGAACAGCACGGCGTTCGACCGCGCGATCGCCGCCTTCAGGGCGAGGGCCTCCGCCGGGTAGTCGCTGTCGTAGTCAGGGCTGTACAACGGCAGATTCCCGATCGGGATCTCGGTGAATCGCAAGTCCTTCGGCGCCAGCCGGATCAGGGCCTTGGACAACACCCGATTGATCGAAGTCGAAGACAAGCTGCCGACGAAGTAGCCGACGTCGTAGGTATCCATCAGACACGCCTCACAGGGGTCGTTAGGAGAGGGTCGTTGGGAAAAGCCTGCCTGGGTGACACAGGCTCGCTCGATATGCTACAAAACGGCACAATATGCCCAAGGGTAATGCGACGACCGTACCCGCCGACGGACGCGAACGTCCTCAGCCGCATTTCCGTGCCGCTCGTCATTGCCGGTACTCACGTCGCGACCGCCGCGGCAAACCCCTCGGCACGACAACCGCTCCTTGGAGGCACCATCCCGGTCGGGCGCCGCCGTCAGGTTTCGGTGTCGGTGCGCGCCAGAATGCCTTTGAGCAGCCCCGTGGCCTGGCCCACCTCGATGAGGTAGCCGTCCGGATCGCGCATATAGCAGCGCAGCTCGGCGCGCCGGTCGATAGGCGGGGTGAGGAACTCCGCCCCTTTGGCTTTCGCCGTGGCATAGAAGTCGTGGATGTCAGCCACGCGTATGTTCAGAAAGCTGGAGACGGTGTTGGGGTCGTCCGGTGTGCGCAGGACGACATCGGGTTTGTCGTCGGTGGGCCCGCCGCCTGGGTTCATGATGATCCAACTATTGGCGGCCTTGATGATGCAGGGGTTCTCTTCCAGCACCACCCGTCCACCCAGCACGTCGGCGTAGAAGGCCCGTGAGCGGGGGACATCGCTGACCGTGAGGAAGTGCGTGAGCACCATGCCCTCGGCCGGCGTGGGAAGGTCGTCGGCTGCGGCGCCGGCAGACGTGACGTCGGACATGTGTCGAGCGTATGGCGCGCGAGGCTTGGCGGCATTCTCAGGCAGAGCGCCTCCTCATCGGGAAAGTGCATCCGGTCCGTGTGGGGACAGGAACAAGGATCTCGGCATCCTCGCCATCTCTGGTCACAGGCGGTTACCACTCCGTGATCACCGACTGGTGCCGAGCCGTGTGAAGCCCGAGGTCCTCCCGGGGGCTGATGCGCACCCGCTCGCCGTGGGCGTGCGCGAATTCCGCGTGGAACGCCATCGATGCGCGGGCGCGGCCGCCGTACGGCAACTGCCATTCGGGTCCGACGAGTTCGGCCTGGTCCACCGTCCTGCCCGGCGCCGCACACTGGGAACCCACCGTGGACAAGGCCATCGGCAGGGTCGACCGGGCTCGGACCGCTTTGGGACCCACCGCTCCCCGTACCGGCCGCTCACAACGGTGTACGACAAGCCGTACAGCGGGCCTTCGGAACGGCCCCCTATGCCCCTGGCCTGCGACAACACCGTTGGCGCGCCGCCTGCAACGCGTCGGGACGCGGAAAATCCCGCACTCGTCCTCCGCGCTCCGGGCAGGATGCCCGTGTGCCTCACGTCTTGGGCGGGCTCGCCGCCAATGCAGCCCTGCCGTCCGAGCTGGTCGACCAGCTGATATCCATCGCGGACGACGACATCGCCATGGGTCTCGCCTGTCGCGCGGACCTCAGCCGTGTACAGGCCGTCGCGTTGGCCGAGCGCGTCGACGGGAGCGCGGTACAGCTCGCGTACGAGGGTCGGCTGACCGCAGCGGATGTCGATCCGTCAGTCTGGCCGGATGCCGCCCTCGCCCTGCTCGACCAGGGGGCCGGCCGCCCGGAATGGGCGCGTCTCCTCGCGGTGGATCCGGACCGGGAGCGCCGGGAGAAGCTGGCGGCCTGCCGCGGCCTCCCGTCCGACGTGGTGGACACGCTCGCGGCCGACCCGGACGTACGGGTCGTCGCCGAACTCGCGCTGTGGACCACCGCGGACGTGGCCGAGAGACTCGCGGCGCATCCGCACGCCGAGGTCCGCCGCGCGGTGGCGGGCAACGAGGAGACACCCCCGGCGGCACTGGCAGCGTTGGTGACCGTGGGGACACTGCCTGAGGCACGAAGCTGCCTGGTCTGTGACCGCGAGGAAACCCCCTTCGTTCATCATCCGCAGAGCCCGAGGCCGGACTGTGATCTGCTGCCGGGCGCCTCCTGCGACGGCTCCCACGAGTCCACCGTCCACGACATGCGTGCGGCGGCGATCCGTAACCCCGCCACCCCCGTCGAAGCCGTCTCCGGCTTCGTGGAGCATCCTTCGATGCTGTTGCGCTGGGCTCTCGCCGCCCGCCAGGACCTGTCCCCGCAGGCCTTCGCGCGGCTCGCTGCGGACCCCCATCCCGGTGTCCGCGCCGACCTTGCCGAGAATCCCGCCATCGACGATGCCCTGATCCGTGCGCTGGCCGACGACCGTGACCTCGACGTGCGCCGCAGGCTCGCCCGCCATCCCCGCGTACCGCTCGACGTGCTCACCCGCCTGGCCCGAACTGCCAAGATCGGAGCCACTCTTCTGCCTCGTATCGCCGCCGCTTCTCCTTCCGAGGTCGTAGAGCTGGCCACGTCACGGGACCCGGCCGTCCGCATGCTCGTGGCCCAGCGACGCGATCTGCTGCCCGAGATACGCGACCGGTTGGCCGACGACCCCGACGCGAAGGTGATCAAGGCCCTCGCTCCGCACCCGGGCCTCACCGAAACGCGGTTGCGCGCCATGGTCGACCGGCACGGTGTACGTGTCCTGGCCGGCGTGGCGACCAACCCGGACGCGACCCCAGCACTGCTGGAGAACCTGGTCCGGCACCAACCACCCGTACAAAAGGTGTTCCGTGAGGTCGCCCGGCATCGCGGGGCGACGGCCTCGGCACTGCTCGCATGCCTGGCGGACACGCGCGCAAGACGCGTGGCCGCCGGCAACCCAGCGCTTCCGCCACCGGTCATCGCTGAGCTGCTCGCCGACGCCGACTGGCGGGTAGCGGAAGCAGCGGCAGCCAACCCGTCCCTGCCCCCCGCCGTGATGTCGGCCCTGGTGATCCAGAGGAGAGCCGCGGCAGCTGCCATACGGACGCCCGCCACATCGCGCCCCGGGCACGCGACAACCGGCGGATGCTCGGAGATGCCCTGACTGCTGCGGGTTCGGTCGACTCTCCGACACTGTGGTGGCACGGGTCGTACGGCGACCGGCGCTGGGCTCGTGCCACCGGCGCGGAGCACACGATTTCGGAGCACGAGAGCGGGCTTGAGTCTCCCGTAAGGGGAGAGGTGAAGGTGAGGCCATGGACGACGGCACCCACTACTCGATCGGTGAACTGGCTCGACGCACAGGGCTGACGGTCAAGACCATCCGCTTCTACTCCGATCGCGGCATCGTGGTGCCGGCCGACCGCACCCCCGCCGGCTATCGCCGCTATGGTCCCGACGCCGTCGCCCGACTGACCCTGGTGCGGACGCTGCGCGAACTCGGACTCGGCCTCGACGTGATTCGGAAGGTCGTGGAGCGAGAGCTGACGCTCGGCGACGCTGCGGAACAGCATGCAGCCGCGCTGGAAGTGCAGATCACCACCCTGCGGCTGCAGCGGGCGGTGCTGCTGGCCGCGGCCAGGCGCAGACCCACCCATGAGGAGATGGAACGCATGCACCGGTTGGCCCAGCTCTCCCAAGCCGAACGTCGACGACTGATCGATGGCTTTCTCGACACGGTCTTCGAGGGGCTGGACGGCGGTCCCGGCCGGCACGCCGCGGCCCGGCGCTCCATGACACCGGAACTACCCGACAACCCCACAGACGCACAGGTCGAGGCATGGGTGCAGCTGGCGGAACTGGCACTGGACCCGGACTTCCGCGGCCGTATGCGGGAAGTGACCGAGAACTGCTCGGCAGACCTCTCCGGAAGCGGCTCCACACCACCGCGCCCGGGTGTCGTCGCCGTCGCCCGTGACCTCGCCGCAGCCGCCGTCCAGTCGGGTATCGCCCCGGAAGCGCACCAGGCCGACCCCGTCGTCAGGGAGCTGACCGCCCGCTGTGCGCGCTCCTCCGGCCGCCCCGGCGACACCGAACCCGACCTGTGGCTATTGCAGCGTTTGGAGGCCGTGAACGATCCGCGCCGAGACCGGTACTTCCACCTGCTCGCGGTCATCAACGACTGGCCGGCCCCGCAGCCTCTGACACCGGCACTCGACTGGTGCGTCACGGCGTTGCGCATACGGGCAGCAGGGTGACATGCGCAAACCGGCCGCCCGCGGCCGCGCCGGAGATGCCCTCGGCGGCCGCGGGACCGGGACCGGTCCCCATCCCCGTCCCCGTCCCCGTCCCGCCGGCATAGCGGACGGCGGGACGGGGAGTGCGCAATGCGCACACGCGGGGTTGGCAATGGCCCGACCGCCCGTCCGGGCCTGCGAGGACGAGGCCGCGAGGCGAGCGCACCACCCCGTCGCCCTCCCCTGGGCGCAGGCGGTCGGGAGACAAGGCGGAGGAACCGGCTGCCGGTACCGGCCGAGCCCTGCGGATGGCGGAAGGCGAATGACGGAAGCCGGATGCCGGATGCCGGATGGCCCTCGATCGCGCCGTGCGGTCGAGGGGCCTTCCCGGGTCGGTCGGACGGGCGGATCAGCGCAGTCCGGCGAAGAGATCGTTCTCGGGTACGGGCGCGCCGGTGGCGTCCTGGACACGTACGAAGGTCTCCATGCCCATCAGCTCGCCGAACCGCTCCTTGCCCATCCTGAGGAAGAAGATGTTCTCGCCCTGACTGGCGTGCGCGGCCAGCGAGTCGAACTTCTGGCCGCTGAAGGCGGTGGTGTCCACCCAGGTGGTGATCTCGTCGTCGGGCAGGCCGATCTTGGCCAACGCGGCCGCCTCGGCGGGATCCGGCTCCGGCATGTCCTCATGGAACTCGCGCATGATCTCGCCGAAGCGCTGCATCATCGAGCGCGGCACCGTGGTCCAGTACACCTTCGGTGTCAGCTCGGTCATCTCCAGCGCCGCCATGGTGATGCGGTGTGCCTGGATGTGGTCGGGGTGGCCGTAGAAGCCGTTCTCGTCGTAGGTGACGACGACATCAGGTCGGTAGTGCCGCATCAGTTCCGCGAGCCGGGTCGCGCCTTCCCGCACGGGGGTCTGCCAGAAGGATCCGGGGGCGTCGTTGCTCGGCCAGCCCATCATCCCGGAGTCGGCATAGTCCAACATCTCCAGATCGCTGACCTTGAGGACGTCGCAGCTCGCCTCGAGTTCTTGACGGCGCATCCCGGCGACCGCCGCCGGATCGTGCCCGGGATCGCCCGGCTTGATGCCCCCCGGTCCGTCACCGCAACCGCCGTCGGTACACGTCACAAGAACCGTGCGGATGCCTTCCGCCGCATACCGCGCGAGGACCCCTCCGGTTCCGGTCGCCTCGTCGTCCGGGTGGGCGTGTACTGCCATGAGCGTCAAGGGCCGGTCAGTCATGAAACAGTCCTCCTGCGGAAATACGTCTTGGTCCAAGTGCGCGGCGGGCGTACCGCGACCCTGGGCCCGGTTCCAAGTGGGGCGGACGACCTCGTGGTCTCCGTCCTCCCCGCCCGTGCGGCGCCGGTCCCTCTCCAGGTGCAACCGTCCCGGCCGGACCGCCTGTTCCCGGTGCGGCCACTCGGCATCGCAGGAGTCCGCGTTTCCACGCGAACGAGGAACATCGGCGCGAGGGGAAGGCGTCGTCGTCGAGGGTGCGGAATGGAGCGAGAGCGGTCGGCGGCGACGCTCCGGAGAAGGCCGATCGGACTGCGAGTGTGTTCGGCCGGACCGGGAGCCGCCGAGGCTCTGAGCAACGGTTCACGCGGGTGTTCCCGTCGCCGTCAGGGTGTGGGTGATGTGGTCACTGAGGTGCGGCAGCCAGTCCGGCCGCGCGTTGCCGAGGAGGTGGTCGCCGTGCGGGACGGACAGGTAGGTGCCGTGCGGCGCCAGACGGGCCAGAGGCTCTCCGTTCGTCACGCCGGGAATGACGTCCTGGTCGCCGTCCACGACCAGCAGCGGGGCCGCGATGCGGGGGGCCGACTCGTTGATCGCGGCTGCCGCACATGTCGGCCGAGGCCACCGGACCGTGGCGTGGCGCCCCACCATCCGGAAGTGATCGGTCCTGTCCGGTGCGGGCTGCCGCGCGAGCAGCGACCGCGCACCTACCCGTCGCCGACGGCCGACCCGGTGGAGGAGGCGGGCACGCCGAGTGCCGCGTCGGCGGCGGGCGACCGGACCGAAGGAAATTCGACATCCGCCCGCGCCTGCACACGCTCGTCCAAGCCACTGGACGTCTACGGCAAGACCACCTCGACGCCAATCTCCCGAAGGCCGGCAACGGTCATCGCGAAGCAATCGCTCGGCGTTCCCCCCACCGGGTGGTACGGGTACCTCAGCCTCGGCGCCGCAACCTGCCAGTCGTTCCAGACCACGGTGAACGGCGGGATCGCACCCGCCCCTCCCTTGAAGGAGTCCCAGAACCAGAAGAAGCCGGCACCGTAGGAGCCACCAGGGCCGTTGATCGCCTCGCCGAAGGCCAGGTAGAAGCTGGTCAGGTCGGTGATGTAGCGGCCGTCGAGCTGGTAGGTCCGGTGCTGTGCGTCGGGCCCGGTTCTCCGCGGTTGCCGGCACACGAGACTCAGCCAAGCCTCGCGGCCGTTCGGTGCGTACGCCGCCCATCGATTGTTGGTCTCGGGCCTGCCCAGACACCATCGCTCCCAGATGGGGCGGGCCGCGACCGTCGGTGCGCTCCAGAGCGTCCCCGAGACCACGACGTCGTGGGCCTCACCCGACCGCCGAGGTGTGCCCACTTCCACGCCACAGATCAGTTCCCCCGCGAGAGGTCGCCCCTGGGTGTCGAGCATCTTGATCGAGAGGTCTACTTGTTCCTTCCGTGCCTGGCCGGCGACTTCGGCGAGGGCGGGTGTCGGAGTGCACTTCCTCAACGTGATCGCCCTGTGACCGGGATTGCTGCCGTAGAAGAAGCCCGTCACGTCGGCGCAGAAGGCCAGGGGTATCTCGCCCGACTCGTCGAACAACGCGAAGCGCGGCCCGTCACTCATGTGCCTCCCGGGTGGTTCCAGCTCTGCAGGGTAGGACGTCGGTTGGACAGCTGCCACAGGGTTTTCGTCCTCGGCCCGGGAGCTGACGGACTCCCTTCCGGACGGGCTGTGGGAGATCTCCGAGCCGCTCGTCCCAGCGTCGAAGGTGCGGCCACAGGGCGGCGGAGCGCGGGGCACGCCTGATGAGACGCTGTTCGCGGCGATGAACCACCGCTACGAACGCCATCCCTCCGACTACCGGGCTTTCCGCGGCCTCGCCGTAGCCGTCTGCTGCTTCGAACGACTCGACCGCCTCACCACGCGGGACCCCTCTCAGGAACCTTCGCCATTGCCCCCACCTGCTGAAAGAAGCTCGCTCACCTCATCGTTCGGGACACGGTCCTGTTGGCTCACAGCGGTGACGAGGGTGGAGGAGATGTGGGCCAGGGTGGGGTCGGCGGCGATGAAGAACGTTTCGACTCCGGCCAGTTCGTGGTTCATGCGGGCCATCGGCATTTCGTACTCCAGGTCGGCAACGCCGCGGACTCCGCGGATGACGACGTCGATTCCGGCTCGGCGGCAGTAGTCGACCAGCAGGCCGCCGGTGTGGGAGTCGACCGTGACGTTGCTCAAGTCGGCTGCTGCCGCGCGGAGCCGGTCCAGCCGTTCCGTGACGGGGAAGCGGCCGACCTTGTTCGCATTGAACATCACGCACACGACGACCTCGTCGAACAGCAGGGCCGCGCGCCGGAGTACGTCCTGGTGCCCTTGAGTGACCGGGTCGAAGGATCCTGGGAAGAGGGCTCGCATGATCGAAAAGAGTAACAAGCGGCCTACCCCGGTAGGGAATTGCCAGGGCGATCTGCCGCGACCGCGTCGGCATCCCGAGGACCACGATCGGCCCGCCGCATCGTGAGTCGGCGCCGAGTCGGCGTCACGCGCGGTGCCGGTCCGGCCCCTCGGTCGCGTGTCGGTCGGAGATGCGGGCTTCGATGCCGTCGAGGAGGAGGTCGAGGCCGATCCGGAAGGTTTGGTCGGCTTCCAGGTGGGGTCCGTCGCGTACGACCGTGGCCAGGGCCGGGAATCGGCCGGTGGCGAAGGTCCGTTGCAGATAGGGCCCGAAGGTGGCTTGCCACTGCTTGATGTCCATCCCGGAGAGCCGCTCGGCGCGCCGCTCGGTGATCTCCCGGCGTACCGCGCCGATCACGTACGCGTTGACCGCGGAGACCGCCGGTACGACGGTCTCCAGGTCGATGCCGTCCATCCCGGCCAGTACGGCTTCTCCGGCGGCCAGTGCGTTCGGGCCGAGCTGGGGGCGTCCGCCGATCAGGTCGGCGAGCCATTCGTGCCGGTGGGTGGCCTGCCGGGTGGTTTCGGCGAGGGAGCGGAGCACTTCGCGCCAGCTGTCGCCGACGGGCCGGATCTCGGTGTGGACCGTGTCGACCATCAGGTCGAGCAGTTCTTCCTTGGTGGCGATGTAGCGGTACAGGCGCATCGGTCCGACGTCCAGGACCGCGGCGACCTTGCGCAGGGAGACCGCGTCCAAGCCGTCCGCATCGGCGAGTTGGATCGCCGCGTGGACGATCCGTTCCCGGCTCAGCGGGGCGGGCATCGGTCGATCCGGCGGCTCCGGCCGCTCCCACACCAACATGCCGATGACAATACAGCGCTGGCCGGTGATACAGTGTATTGGTCGATACAGTGAATCGAAGGGGGCGTGGCTGTGGACATCGCCATTGTCGGAGCCGGCCTGGGTGGCCTGGTCCTGGCCCGGGTGCTGCATGTGAACGGCATCGACGCCGTCGTGTACGAACGTGAATCGTCACGCGGCGCGCGCGGTCAGGGCGGCATGCTCGACATCCACTCCGGCCAGCGGGCGCTGCGCGAGGCGGGTCTGATCGATCAGTTCCACGCGATTGCCCGTGGTGAAGGCCAGGACATGCGTCTCCTCGAGCCGGACGGCACCCTGCTGCTCCAAGAGGACACACCCGACGACGCCCCGCTCGATCGGCCCGAGGTCGACCGCGCCGACCTGCGCGGCCTGCTGCTGGATTCCCTTCCCGAAGGCATGGTGCGCTGGGGGCACACGTTCCAGTCCGCCGGCGACGGCGTGCTGCACTTCGCCGACGGCACCAGCGCGGCGTACGACTTGCTGGTCGGGGCGGACGGCGCGCAGTCCCGGGTTCGCGCGCTGCTCACCGACGCCCGGCCGGCGCACATCGGCCAGAACGTCGTCGAGGTCGGCATTCCCGACATCGACCGTACGCACCCCGACCTCGCGGCGATGGTCGGGCGCGGCACCTACTGGGTGCTCGGCGACGGGCTGTCCCTGGCGGCGCAGCGCAACGGCGACGGCCGCGTCCGTATCGGCCTCAGCTTCTACAACACCGCCGAGGACTGGTTCGCCACCAGCGGGATCCCGTTCGACGACCCGGCCGCCGCCAAGGCGCGGCTGATCGACCTGCTTCCCGGCTGGGACCCGCGGTTCACCGCCCTGATCGAGGCCTGCGACGACACGGTCGTGCCACGGACGATCACCACCCTCCCGGTCGGCCTGACCTGGCCGCCGGCGCCTGACGTGACGCTGCTCGGCGATGCCGCGCACCTGATGCCGCCGGTGGGAGAAGGCGCCAACATGGCGCTGCTCGACGGTGCCCTGCTCGGTCTCGCACTGGCCGAGCACCCGGACGACCGTCCCGCCGCCGTCAGAGCATACGAACGCGAGATGTTCGCACGCACCAGCGCTGCCGCCCGGATGTCCACGGACATGCAGGAACTGCTGACGTCGCCGGACGCCGCCCAGAAGATGCTGGCGTTCTTCCGACCTGGCTGAAGGGCAGCGGCGTCCGGCGGGGAGTCCGGTCGGCCCGGCGCCTGCCGGTATGGGGCCGCGGGCCGCCCTCGCGGTACGGCGCCCCCCGCGAGGATGGCGGCCTCCCTCGGGTTGAGGACGGGCGTGGCCGTGTCCACACCGAAGAGGCCGACGGCGGCCAGGGCGACGGTTCTGTCCGTCAGATCATGGGATTCCGTACGCCCCTCCCCCGCGGTCCTCGCCAAGACGGCGATGGCGGCGGCGAGTTCGGCGCAGTGGCCATCACGAGGCGGACGGCTGCCTGTTCCAGCTCGAGCCACCGGCCCTTGCCAGGGCCGTGGGCGGCAGCGCGATATCGAATGTCCCCGGACCCGCCCGGCGCTCTACGCTCGACGCGTGATGTCCGTCGTCCTCGCCTGCGTCGTCCCGCCCGTCACGGCCGTACTGTACGGGTCGCTCGGCGTGCGTCGCCGACGGGAGGCACGGTGGCGGCGGACGCTGGCCGAGCGGTACGCCGCCGCGACGGCGGACGATCCGTACATCGGCACCGACGAGCTCTGGTGGCCCGAGGACGACGTCCAGGCCTGTGCCGCACGGCTGGTGCTCGACGGGCTGGTCACCGTCAACCACCGCGGCAATCTGGGCCTCACCGCGGCCGGCGCCGATCCCGAGCGCAGGGCCGGGCATCCGCTGCCGGACGCCCTGCTCGCCGCCCTGCGGCGCCGTACCGCGTCCGCCGCCCTGGGCAACCTGCTGGTGCACGACACCGCCTTCCGTGCCGCCCGGGCGGAGTTCCACGCGGCGGTGCGGGCCCGGCTGGACGCCGGCAAGCCCCGTACGCCGCGCCCTCCTGGCTGTCTGACGGTCGTGGGCGTCCTGCTGCTGGTGCTGGAGTTGACCTTCACAACGATGGCGCTGCTCGACCACCGGCCCCGCGGAACGGTGGACTGGACGGCGTCCGTCCTCGTCGGCGCGGCACTGCTCGCGCAGTTCCTCTGGCTGCATCTGTCCGAACGGCGGGGCGACGCGGAAGCATGGCGGTGCGATCCCTCGGCCGGATATCCGGAGCGGGCGGGCGTTCACCCGGCCCTGACCGAACTGGCCGCGAGCGACCCGGAATCCGCCGCCCGGCTGCGCACCAGCAGGCTACGCCAACGCCGACGCCGCAACCGGGGCCGACGGCGGCGCGGGAACGCCGGCGCCGGGGTCTGAGGCCAGTACCTCCTCGCCCGCGCCATCATGGGCGCCGTCGACGGATCCCCGTCGTAGACGGCGACCGAAGAGCAGGAGGCTCGTTGAAGTGGGCATGGTGAGGTCTGGGCCGGGTGAGTTGATCGCGACGTCGCACCGGGTCACGAGGTTGTGACCGACGGCGATCGCTGAACTCGTTGCCGAAGCGATCTGCCAGCCCGCATCGGACCGTCCGAACGCGCACCCCTGTCACAAAGTGCCAGCCGGTTTCGTCTTCCTGCGCCACCGGGAGGAGCATGGGAGATGAGCTGGCAAAGGAGGCCGCAATGAAAACCGGAGCCTCGGACTACGACCGCTGGCTGTACTCCCACACGCCCTCCCAGGCCGAGGGCGAGCGCGACGAACCAGCCGAGCGCGCGGCCATGCAGCACCCCGATGTCCCCAGGACCGAACCGTCCCAGGCGGAGGGCGAGCGGCGGGAAGACGCAACCGCCGATCAATGATCGATGAACGGTGCAGGGCCCCGGTATCGCCTCACAGGGTCCCGGGGCCCGACAACACGGCTTCCACGCCGTGATCCTCGACATCGCCGCGCGGCAAGGGCACCTGCCACTACGAAGTCCGGGCTCGTGCCCCATGCGTGCGAGATCTGGCAAGATCCACTTGTGAGCCGATCCATGGTGACTTTGCGCAAGCCCGCACTCGACGACTGGCAGGCCGTGCACTCCTGGGCCGGCCTCGAGGAAGCTTGTCGCTACCAGCCTTGGGGACCGAACACCGAGGACCAGACGCGCGAGTTCGTGCAGACCGCCGTCGAAGCCTGGTCGCACGCCCATCAGGAGAGATTCGTCTACATCGCTCGGTTCGAGGACGAACTCGTCGGCATGGGTGAGCTGCACATTCGTAGCCGTCGCCATCGTCAGGGCGAAATCGCCTACATCGTGCACCCGAAAGCCTGGGGGCGTGGCGTGGGCACGGCGATCGGGCAAGAGCTACTGTCGCGCGGGTTCGGGGAACGGGGACTCCACCGGATCTACGCGACCTGTGACCCCCGCAATCTCGCGTCGTCCCGGTTGCTGGGCAAGCTCGGCATGACGTACGAAGGGCGGCATCGGCACACCGCGTTGATCCGGGACGGCTGGCGGGACTCCGAGATGTTCAGCATCCTCGAAGCGGAATGGCGGCCGAGCCCCAGCGGTGGATTGTGATCTTGCCGAATCATCGGTGCGTGAAGGCCAACCATCCTGCGTAGCAGGTCGGTGCGGCGGCCAGGCTGAGGACGACGGGGAAGCGCGAGCCCTTTCGTAGGTATCGGACGGTGAGCCAGGCGATCGACCGTTCACTCTTCCAGCGGTGCCGACCGGGGCGTTCGCCGGACTCGGCCGGCAGCAAGCACCACTTGATCGTAGATCGGCACGGCACCGAACAGGCCGGTTCGTTCGCCGACCACGGCTACGACTACCGGACTGGGAAAGACCCGCTGGGTCGTGGAGCGGACCTTCGTCTGGCTCCACCAGTTCAAATGACTCCGGAACGCTACGAGATTCGCGGCGACGTCCACCTCGGACTGCTTCAACTCGCCTGCGGCATCATCTGCTTGAGACGGCTTCGAACCTCACTCCGAAACGATCAGTAAGCCTTGATCGGTGCGGCCGACCTGGCGGCCTGCTCGATCTTCGCGCAGTAGGCCGCACGGGCTTCCTCGTCGATCGGCTCCTCGTATTCCGGGCGCAACCCGGTCCGGCCGTCGAGGCCCTCGCGCAGGATATCGACGTGCCCGGCATGCCGGATGGACTCGCCGAGGACATGGACCAGGACGGCGAACAGGTTCGTGTCGGCATGAGGCTGCGGCCACCACGGCACGTGGCCGGGGGCGTCGAGGGGAAGCTCGTTGATCGTCGCGTCCGAGTGTTCCCACGTGCGCCGGTAGAACTCGATGATCTGATCGTGAGTCTCGTCCTCGGCCGCCCACAGATCGCTGCCGTCGGAGTCCTGCCACCGGGGCAGCGGTTCCGGGGAAGGGCGGTCGAAGACCTCGCCGAAGTACCTGGCCTCGACGGTGGCCAAGTGTTTGATCAGGCCGAGGAGGTTGGTCCCGGTCGCTGTCAAAGGTCGGCGGGCGTCGTATTCGGACAAGCCGTCGAGTTTCCAGAGCAGCGCCTCGCGGTCCCGGCGCAGTCTCCCGTGCAGGTTGTCCTTCGCGAATTCATCGATCATGCGGCATGAGCCTGCCATGGGCTGCTCGTGGTCTCAAGATCCCGTACCTGGTCCGCAACGACTGACAGAGCCGAGGCCTGCCCATGGCCGCCGCCCTGACCTGCTACAAGAAACTCGCGGAACTCGCCGCGTGAGACAACCCCTGAGGCGAGTATGGCGAGGTCACCGATGTCCGGCATCCGATGGCGACGCCAGAGTCTGAGCCGTTGACGAGTCGGCGTGCGCTCCGGGAGCACTTCACCGTGCCGCCGGAGGTCAGGGAGTCCTTGCCGAAGAGGCGGGTCGTCGATGTCGTCGTTCGCGAGGACCGGCTCTCGGAACCCCGCCGCCTGCGGCTGCTCTCCGCAGCCGCTCACCTCGTCACCACCGGACGGGGTGTCGCATCCTGCGCCTCGCAGAGAACTGGCCCTGGACCGGCGTAATAGCCGCGGCCGTACAACGGCTCGCGGTCCTGCCGAACCCCGGCTGACCAGCAACTACTCGTCCCTGCGCGCAGCACACACAACCGGAGCCGTGGAACCTGGCGCCCACCCGACGCGACAGGCGGGCCATCAGCCTGCCCACGAGCAGAAAGGGTCCGTCATCAAGCCGACGGACCCTCGTGCAAGATCGAGGTCAGGCTGCCTCCCAGCTGAAGCGACCCTCCAAGCGGTCCGGGCTGAGGTACGCGTATCCGTAGCCGTGAGGGAAGTTCAGGAAGTACTGCTCTTCGAGGTCGGTGCCCGCCAGACAGAACTGCCCGATGAAGTCGAGTGGCTCCCCGGTCCCGGGGTGCACTGGCCAGGAAGGCTCGCCCAGCCATACGGGGTCACCGCCCACCTTGGGACCAGGCTCGGCAATGGGCTTTGTGACGGCGTGGAACGTCATCGCCGACCGGGGCAGATACCCGGCATCGTACGGGCCGTCGGTCCCCTCGACAGGACGTGGCAGCAACCTGCCCGGACTGCAACCGCCAGCTCCGACGCATCGGGTTGGGGGCCGAACTCTCCATTCCGGGCCGAGGGCGGGCATCGTCGGCCTGGGCCAATGACGGATGTGTGGTCCCGCTGGGCTCTGCTGCTTTCGCCGTGCTTCCCCGGTGTCCCCCGAGAGTCTGGCGCGACCTCTTGGTTCAAGCCCTGGCGCCGGCCGTGTCGCCTCGGAGAAGCTGCGGCCCATGGACTGGATGCCCCTGCTCTCGACGCTGGCCGGTGCTGCGATCGGCATTACCGCCACGCTGCTCGCTGACCGCAATCGATGGAGGCGCGAGGAAGCACGGCACGCGTCGGAAGTGCGACGCGAGGTGTACACGGAATTCGTCTCCGCCCTCAAAGCCGCGGGTGAGGAGATACGGGCCGTCGCGTTGGGCGACCACATGTCCGAGTCGGCGCGGGACACCGCCGTGCGGGAGGCTTTCCGTAGTACCGGGCTGTACACGGTGAGTGAACGCCTCTGGCTCGTGGGCGCACCGCACGTGGTGGCCGTCGGCAACGAGGCGTTCCACAGCTTGCGCCGGCTCCGCGATGCCTACGCAGGGGGCGTGGCTGTCGGTTCCGCCGACGACGCGCCTCTGATCGCACAGCGGCGCACGGCCATGGCCAAGATGCGCCGCCTCATGCGGGAGGATCTGGGCGTGGGGCCGCTTGATTTCGAATGACGGCCGGACTGGAGGGTCCTGCCTCTTCCGGCCGAGTCGCCGGGGCTTCCTCCCCCATGCTTCGAGGGCACGGGGGTGTCGTGGGTGAGGAAGCCAGGTCAGGCTCGCGGGGCGCCCTGTCGTGGGAGCGGCTGTGGTGCACCGGCCAAACCTGGATCAGGCTTCTGCCGTTGGTGTCGGCCGTGGATGTCAGGCAGGCCGAGGAACGATGCTCACCGCGCGGTAGTCGTACCCGTCCTGCTTGAAGCCAGGGGCCTCCCATGTGAGGTCAACCTGCTGTCCGGGGGACAGATTGCGGAAGCCGGCCGCCTGGATGTTGGAGTAGTGGCCGAAACAGCCGCCGGGGGTAGCAGGGGAGTCGAGAACTCCCCACCCTTCCTCGTCGTACCACTCACGGACGGTTGCAGTCACCATGCGCGCAAGCCTACGGCCTTCTCCGCCGCGACGGGATCGGCACCTCAGCTCGGGAAGCTGCGATCACTTGCGGCCCCGTCCCACCCGGTGCGCTTTCACCACCCCAGATGCACCCGAGCCGATCTGAGGCGCAGGCCGGCCGAGGCCGGCCTCAGCGGCCGGTGAGGCAACCGCTCCACCCGATGACTCAGTCCCCATCCACCAGGAACCCCTTGGCCCGCAGAGCCGCCACCATCGCGGCATGTGTGTGGTCTCCCCACTGCCCATCCTCCGCCAGCCCTTGATCCCGTTGGAAGGCGCTCACCGCGGCCCGGGTGCGCGGGCCGTCGATGCCGTCGATGGAGCCGGGGTCGTAGCCGAGCTCGGTCAGGGCTTCCTGGATGCCGCGGACGCCCGCCAGTTGGAACGCCCTGGGGCGGCCGGCGCCACCGCCGGGCATCGGCGCTGAGCCGTCCTGGGGGAAGGTCACCGAGGCCACGGTGTCCGTGCCGGTGATGCCCAGGAAGAACTCGTGGAGGTCGACTCCCTGGTACTGGCCGTCCAGTGCGCCGCCGATGATCTCGACGAGTGCCCAGTGGAGATGGGTGGTGGTCGGGCCGCCGCGGCAGACGCTGCCCAGCGGATCGCCGCGGGCGACCGAGGAGCCGACCGTGAGTCCGGCCGGGACATCGGTGATGTGGGTGCAGTAGCCGCCCATCATGTCGTTGGGGGCTCGCATGAAGAGCTGGGCGCCGTACACCTTGGGCGTGTCGGCGGACGGGTCGTGCGGGTTGTACCGGGTGACGTGCGCGTCGAAGGCCGCGCGGACGAGGGTGCCTTCGGCGGCTCCGAAGTCCATGCCGTACTGCTCGTACCAGTGCGGTGGCTGGTGGCCGCCGACGTTCGGTCCGCCGAGGTCGTCGGCGCCGGTTCCCGGCTGGAACGGGCCGGACATGTCGAGGGTGAACGCGTTCATGATGCCGTGCCTCTCCGTCTCTTCGCCGGTGAGCCTGTCCCTCCCGCGGTCTCCTCCTTGTCTCTTCGCCGCCGGCGCCCAGATCAGGCGCCGAAGACGATGAAGCCCTGCGCGGAGAGCCGGGAGGCGAGCACGGACCGGGTCTCCGGGTCGTCGAACGACCCGTTCTCGACCAGGCCGTTGGCCGTCTGGAACTCCTTGACCTTGCCCTGGGTGAGCGGGCCGTCCACACCGTCCTGGGTCAGCGGTGTGACGTGCAGGGCGAGAAGGGCTCCCTGGACGCCGAACACGTCCGACAGCTCCAGCACGATCTGCTCCGGCGGCAGGCCCTGGGACTCCGCGTCGAGGGCGAGCAGCAGGTGCGCCCGGTCCAGTTCGTTGCGGATCCTGATGGTGCCGACGTCCGGGGTGAAGTGGCATTCGTCCGCCGCGCCCGCCCAGTTCCGCACTCCCACGTGCCCCTGGAACTTCGGGAACCTGAACTTCGGGCCCATCGCCCAGCACATGCTCAGTGTGGCGAGTTGGGCGTTGGCCGGCCAGGAGTGGAAGTCACCGAAGCCGTCGCGGCCGATGAGCACTCCCTCCATCTCGTCGAGCTTCTCGAAGACATGGCGGTCGACGTCGTCGTCGTCCACGTGCAGGCGGGTCAGGGGCGGCCTGAAGCTGTTGTGGCCGAAGGGTGCCAGCTCCAGATGGGACTTCACGGTGTCCCATTCCTGGGCGACCTCTTCGGGTGCCGCCTCCGTGCCCACGTCGTCGACGAGCCAGCGGAGTCTGCCCGCGGCGGCCAGTGAGTCGGCCCGCTCCTGCGCGGTGGGTGCGGAATTGTCCCGTGCCGTCTGGTCGATCTTGTTGCCTATGCCGGTGCTCACATACCCTTTCACGTCCAGGTACATGAAGTTGACGCGTCCTTCCAGCGGGTCGTTGAAGGTGATCCAGTAGTCGCGGACGCTCTGGTGCATGATGCTGCCCTCCTTCCCCCGGCGCCGGCTCGCTCGGGCGGCATCCAGGTGAGCCGGAGCGAGGGCGCGACACCGAGTTCCTCCTCCAACAGGCGGCGAAACGCCTCGAATTGGCGCACCGCCTCGCCGCCGTTGCGCTCCGCGAGACGGGACGGGACGGCTCGACCACCCGGTGCGCGCTCCCCCGCGGCGGCCGCAAGGGAGCCGCCCGCACGCCGGCCCAGGCCTCCTCGATCGCTAGGGCCGGTCCGCTCCGCCGTATCAGGGACCGCGTGCGGTCGCAGCCGCTCGCACTCCAGCGGCACGTGGTCCTCGTCCCGGCCGGGCAGCGGATCCTCGACGGTCAGCGCTCCCGGCGAAGGCGGGGCGTGCGGCGCGGGGGCGTCGCCGGGCAGGTCGACATGCCCGGTGTCCAGTTCCGGACGGAACTCTCCGAGAAGTCTCAGCCGAGGAGTGGACGCCACTCAGATCGCCTCGCGAGCGCGGTTCGCGTGGGCGCGCCTCTCACGGGCCTTTCGCCGTCGAGGGCACACGGTCGCGTTCGTCGTCTCGACCGAGACCCCCGAGATGTCGCACGGTTCGACGACGCGTACCGCTTCCTCATTTTCGGACTCCCGTTCACCCCCTGCAACCGGGCCCGGCGCCGTCGATGACGACGGAATGACGCCGCGCTGACACCCCGTCCGTAGTGTCGGAGGCGGCGCAGGACCGGCGAGCGAGCGTGTTGCCCGGCAGCCGGCCCCAGGACCGACAGGAGGACGCCATGACGGCGACGGCGACCATCGAGGAGTTCATCTGCGTGCGGCCGGCGACATCGACCGACTTCGACCTCGGGGCGGTGGTCAACACTCTGCTTGCCCCGGTCTACGAATTGCCGGGTGCCCAGCTCATCGACCGGCTCACCGGGAACGTCGACGTCGGCCGGCTCATCAGTGACGCCGCGAACGAGGCACCGGACGACCTCTACGCCACGACGACCGACTCGCCCGGCCTGGACAACAGGGTGTGGCCGCAGGGCGACCCGATCGAGGCCGCCGCGGGAGCCCGGATCCCCGTCGGAGTCACCTTTCCCGTGGAGGGCGCCGCGACGGTGTTCCTGTGGGAGAAGGACGACAGCCCGTTCGGCAACGACGACAAGCTGGGCTCCGTCACCATCGACGAGACCGAGCAGGGACAGGGCGACCTGTCGAAGATCGCCTTCTCCGAGGAGGAGAAGTCCTGTTACTACGTCTCCTACCACGTCGACTGAAGGATGTCGGTCCCAGGTAGGTGCGGGACCGGCGTGACCGCGGCAGGCAAGTGCCACGCGATGTTCGATGGGAAGGCCTCGTCATGGTCGCTGTGTCCAAGGTCAGGTTCGGCATGCGGAACGAGGACGTACGCATCGTCCAGCAAGCCCTGATCAAGCGGGGTCGCAAGATCCCCGACGGGGCCACCGGCCTGTTCGGCGACCAGACCAAGGCCGCCTACCGGGCCGAGCAGCTCGCCCAGGGCTTCAAGGGGGCCGACGCCGACGGCGTACCGGGCCCGACCTCGCTGGCCGCCCTCGGCAGCCTCACCGGCCTCTTCCGGCTGGACGGCGGCGGCGCGCCCGCGGCCGGCAGCGGAAGGCTCACCCCCGGCCAGGTCACCTTCCGTGATCCCGGCGACGAGTCGGGGGAGGAGGCGATGCGGCGCTACGCCCGTAAGGCGTGCGAACTGACCGGCATGGACCCGCAGTTCGGCGTCCCGGCGCTCGCCACCATCGCCAAGCGCGAGTCCGCAAGCAATCACCCGAAGTTCCGCATCAACACGACCGACATGAACGCGCGCGGCCCGCGCGTCTCCGACGGCCACCCGCGGAACTGCTCCCGGGGAGCCACGCAGTGCATCCCGGTCACGTTCGCCACGTACCACCAGGCGGGCACGGCCACCACGCCGTACGACGTGGTCGCCTGCATGTGCGCGACGGTCAACTACGTCCGCGACCGCTACCACGTGAACCACTCCGGTTCGAACTTCGCGGCCCGTGTCCAGCAGGCGGATCTGCGGCGGGCTCCCCACTGGTACTAGGAGTTCCTCATGGTCTCCCCGCCCACAGTCACTGCGTCCAACGTCCGGCTCGGCAAGCGGAATGAGGACGTACGCATCGTCCAGAAGGCCCTCATCAAGCGGGGCCGCAAGATCCCCGACGGGGCCACCGGCCTGTTCGGCGACCAGACCAAGGCCGCCTACCGGGCCGAGCAGCTCGCCCAGGGCTTCAAGGGAGCCGACGCCGACGGCGTACCGGGCCCGAGCTCCCTGGCCACGCTCGGCCGCCTCACCGGCCTCTTCCACCTCTCGGGCGGGGCCGCGCCGCACACCGGCCGGGTGAGCTCGCCCGTACCCGGGCACAAGGTCTCGTTCGAGTTCTACGAACGCGGCGGCTACGCCTGGAAGCCCGACGGTCACGGCCGGCACACCGGGCAGGACTTCGCCGCCGACACGGGAACCCCCGTGGTCGCCGTACGCGCCGGCACCATCTCCTGGTCGAACGGCGACGGCGGAGCCTACGGTCAGTGGATCGGTTTGGCCGCGGACAACGGTCACGTCTACACCTACTGCCATCTCTCGCAGCGCCAGGTCAAGGCCAGTCAGCATGTCACCGCCGGGCAGCGGCTCGGCGCGGTCGGCAGCACGGGCAACTCCACCGGGCCGCACCTGCACTTCGAGATGTCCAAGGGCTCCTCCTGGGCCTACGGCAATGTCGCCAAGCCCAGCTGGTGACGGAGGCGGGAGACCGGCCATGACGCACCACGACCCCCGGTGGTGGGCGTTCTTCGACAAGGGCCCCCGGCCGGACGTCAGCGGCACGGAAGACCTCGGTCCCGTGTGCCAGTCCCTGGCCGAGGCCACCCGGCGGGTGCGCCCCGAGGAGCCGGGGGGCGTCGTCCGCTTCGAGCCCGCGGCCGATCACCGCTCTTTCGACCTGCTTCCCCCGAACGGCCTTCCGGCCGGGCGTTTCTGACCGTGAGGTGAGTGATGGGCGGCATCTTCGGACTCGATCTGGAACGGCTGGCCGACGACCGGCTCCCGGCGGTGGTGGAGATCGACTCCCCGCTGCCCCCGGTGCGACTGCGGGGCCGGCTGGAGCGCCAGCAGTTCCGCTCGTTCTCGGGCGTGCTGAGCGCGACCGTACCCGCCACGACGGTGACCGCCTTCGGGCAGCTGGACCTGGCGGCGCCGGGCGGCCCGGCGTTCGTCGCGCTGCTCGGCGCGACCTTCCCCGAGCCGGGCATCCAGCTGGGCCTCGGCTTCGCGCTGAGTGGCGTCGGCGGTGTCGTGGGCGTCAACAAGGCGGTGAACCGGGACGCCCTGATCGCCGCCATCGCCGACGGCACCGCCGGTGAACTGCTCTTCCCACCCGACCCGGTGGCGGCGGCGAAACGGGTCGTCCCCCGGCTGCCGGCCCTGTTCCCGACCGTGCCGGGGCGCACCGTCGTCGGGCCGATGTTCGAGATCTCGTGGGGCGGCCGCATGGTCTCCCTGTCGGCGGCCGTCGTGGCCGAGGTCCCCGACCCGGTACGGCTGTCCCTGCTCGGCATCCTGCGGGTCGCGGTGCCGGACCCGGAGGTGCCGCTCATCCAGCTCAAGGCCACCTTCGCCGGACAGTACGACAGCGCCGAACCCAGCGCGTTCCTGATGGCGAGCCTGAGCGGTTCGCACATGGCCGGGGTGCCGCTCGACGGGGACGTGCTGGTGCTGAGCCGGGGCGGGCCCGATCCGACGTTCGTGCTCAGCGCGGGCGGTTTCCACCCGGCGTTCGCGGTCCCGCGGGGTGTGCCGGCGCTGCACCGGCTGTCGATGAACCTCTCCCCGGTGCCATGGATCCAGCTGCGCTGCCAGGCGTACTTCGCGATCACCAGCAACACCCTGCAGTTCGGCGCACAGCTCTCCCTGGTCGCCGAGATCGCCGGCTGTGGGCTGCGCGGCCAGTTCGGGCTCGACGTCCTGGTCCACCGTGAGCCGAGCCTGTCGTTCAGCGCGCGGATGCGGGGCTCGCTGTCGGTCGAGGTGTTCGGCGAGTCTCTGGTGGGCGTCGCCTTCGACCTCGTCCTGGAGGGGCCCGCGCCCTGGCACGCGGTCGGGCGCGGCAGCATCGACCTGTTCCTGTTCAGCGCCTCCTTCGACTTCG
The DNA here is from genome assembly GCF_014648915.1 of Streptomyces phaeofaciens. GTDB lineage: Bacteria > Actinomycetota > Actinomycetes > Streptomycetales > Streptomycetaceae > Streptomyces > Streptomyces phaeofaciens. The sequence goes on from NZ_BMSA01000037.1 coordinate 63,866, forward strand.
ACGAACGCTGGGGCAACCCGCCGCCCGCCCTGCCGGCCCCGCCCGCGGACCTGCGGCGCAGGCTGGAAGAGGCCTTCGCCCGCCCGGAGGCGTGGAGCGCGCTGCCTCCCGCGGGCGGCGACCGGATCCCGGTGCTGCTGTCCCCCGCCGCCAACCGGCAGATCGGCGAGGGGCGCCGCGTCCACCCGCACGGCGGCGTCGTCGCACGGCAGCGCGTGCTGCCCTTCGGGGTGGACATCGAGCGCCTGGGACCGTCGCTCGTCGAACCGGCCGAGCAGTGGGACGTCGCCTCGGCCTCGCTGGGCGGCGAGGAGGCCGACGCGGGGGCGACCACGGACGGCTTCGCCCCCGGTCAGTTCCGCAGGCTCACCGACGACGAGCAGCTGGCCGCGCCCGCGTACGACACCTACCGGTCGGGGGTGCGCTTCGTCGCCGACACCTCCGAGCCGGACGAAGACGCGTTCGTCACGGCCTCGCTCGACTGGGAGACGAAGGTCGTGCCCGACCCGAACCCGACGCGCATGCTCGACGTGCTGAGGTTCCTGCGGTTGGAGGCGCTCGTGCGCGCCGAGAAGATCGCGGCCACTGTCTCCCTGCGGGACCCGAGCTGGTGGCCGACCGAGATGAAGCTGCTCGTGTCCCACGAGCCACCCGTCGTGGCCGCGTCGACCTGGGCGATGACCGCGGCCTCCCTGCCCGCCTCGCCGTCGGCGACGAACGGGGAACTGCGCCTGCTGTACGCCGGTCTGGCCGGGGTGCGGCCGGTCGAGGCCTGGGAGGTGTGATCCCGATGCCCGAGGACCTTCAGTTCGCCCCGTACCTGCAGAGCCCCGTCGGCGGGGCGATCCGCGGCACGGTGCCGAACGGGCCCGCGCTGCTGGATCCCGGGCTGACCCTGGTCGGGCCCGGCGGTGAGATCCCGGTCAGGCCGCCCGGCGACGCGCTGCGGATGCTCGGCCCCGAGGGCGTCATCGGTATCGACACCGGGCACGTCCTGCGGGTCGATCCGCCGCCCGGCATCCTGGACGCCGAGCCGAACTACCTGGCCTGCGTGGAGTTCGACGCGCCCGAACTGCCCTGGCTGTTCACACCCGCCCGGCCCGCCGACGGCATGCTGCGGCCCTGGCTGGTGCTGGTCGCCGTCGAGACCTCCGGGCACCCGCTGCAGGGTGGTGGGCCACTGCCCTTCGTGGACGTCGACGCCGCGGCGCTGCCGCCGCTGGACCAGTCGTGGCAGTGGGCCCACGTCCAGCGCCCCGCGGGCCGGCCGGGCCCGCTGATCTCACGGCTGCTGTGCCCGCTGCGTCTGAGGTCGGACACCGACTACACGGCCTGTGTCGTGCCGGCCTTCCAGGGCGGGGTGGCCGCGGGCCTGTCCGGCGGCCTCACCGAGGTCGACCAGCACGGCGACGCCTGGCGCCGGGACCAGGGGGGTGTCCGACTGCCGGTCTACTACAGCTGGCAGTTCCGTACCGGCGCCGCAGGAGACTTCGAGCAGCTGGCCGCCGCGATCGTGCCGTTGTCCGCCGAGGAACGCGGCCCGCTGTCCGGGCGGACCGTCGACATCTCCGAACCGTGGCTGCACGGCCCCCCGCTGGCCTCCGCCGATCCGCCCGGCACCCGGCAGACCATCACCGTCCAGGGCGTGCTCCAGCTCGTCGACTCCCCCGCCGAACAAGCCGTCACCGCGCTCGCCGACTTCGCCTCCCGCGTCGCCCTGCACATCAGCCGGGGCACCGAGGACGCCGTCGCCCCACCGCTGTACGGCGGCCGTCCCGTCGTACGCGACGACGTCGAGGACGGTGAGTCCGGGTGGCTGGCCGAGCTCAATCTGAATCCGGAGACCCGGATCGCGGCGTCCCTCGGAGCTGGCTGGGTGCGCGAGAACCAGGAGTGGCTGATGGCCCGGGCCTGGGACCAGGTCGGTGACGTCCGGGAGGCCAACCGGCTGCGCGGCCGTAACGCGTTCTGCACCGCGGTCGCCGACTCCGTCTACCGGCGCAGCGTGCAGACCCTCAGCCCCGATGAGACGCTCGGGTTCGCCGCTCCGGTGGGCGACCGCGTCCGCACCGGGAGCGAACTGCCGCTGCGGACCGAGGTGGTGGTCAGCCCGGCCCCGAACGGGCTGGTCGCCCCGGCCCTGCGGCGGCTGCTGCGGCGCCGTGGGCCGGTCGCCCGCCGTGCCGGCCTGGACGGGGAGTCGTACGTCCGCCGCACGCTCAGCGGCGAGCTGCTGCCGCCACTGCCGACGGCGATGGTGACCCGGCCGGTGGAGGCCGGGCAGCTGGCCGGGGAGGACACCGTCGAGCTCAACGCCAAGGTGGGCACCGCCCTGCGGGCGACCGCGACCACGAGGGGCGCCAGGACGCTCAGGCTGCTGTCGGCCATGGCGCCGTCGGCGTGGGCCAACGGCTTCGACAGCCAGGCGGGTGCGCTCACCGCGCTCGTGGCGCGCCCGGCGGAGGGTGGGGCGCCCGCCGAGGGGACGACGGGGCCGGCCGACGCGCTCCGGATGTTCCAGGCGCTGTCCGCCCTGGAGCTGTCCGACCTGACCGGCGACCTGTCCCCCGCGTTCGCCGAGCAGCCGCCCGACGCCGTGATGACGGTGGCGGAGCCCGACACCGCCCTGTCGCCGGACGCGTCCATGGCCGACGATCCGGGGGCGCACATCCTCCAGTTCGGTGTGCCCGTCGACGCGCCCGGGTTGCGCGAGCGCCTCGCCCAGGCCTTCGACCCCGCTCCCCTGCTGGCGGCCCGGCTGGACAGCACGGTCACCATCCTGTCCGAGGAGGCACTCGCCGTGCCCGCCTCCCCCGGCGATCCGGTCATGACCGCCCCGGACTTCCCCGCGCCCATGGCCCTGGCGCTCAAGGACACCGCCCGCGACTGGTTCCTTCCGGGCTCCGGAACGATCCCTGACGACCGGGCGGTGCTGCTCCAGGCAAACGCGCCGTTCATCGCCTCGTTCATGGTCGGCCTCAACGACGAGATGAACGGCGAGATGCGCTGGCGCGAGTACCCCACCGACCTGCGCGGCAGCCCCTTCACGCACTTCTGGCCGCGCCCCGACGGCGAGCCGGACGTGCCGCCCGTGCACGGCTGGGACCCGGACGGCACGCTGAGCGCCCAGCTCACCCTGGGCGCGGGCGAGCTGGACGTGCTGCTCATCCGGGGCCGGCTCGTACGCCGGTACTCCCAGATGATCGTGGCCGCCGTCCCCGCCCAGTCGGTGGGCGCGGCCGACCTCGGGCAGGACACCTGGGAGCACCCGAAGATGGTGCTCACCCTGGACGAGCGGACCTGCGCGTACGCGTTCGTGCTGCCCGGGGACATCCACGACTGGTGGTTCGTCCTCGCCGAGAACAGCTACCGGATGCGGTTCGGCTTCGACAACCCGGTGGATCCGGCGCCACCGTACCGGCACTGGTCGGACCTGAGCTGGCAGGTCCCGGAGGGCGGCTTCGCCGACCTCTCGGCGATGCCCGCCGTGCCGGAGCAGGAACCCCGGCCGGACCGGTGGAACGCGGCCACCGTGGCCATGGTGAGTCTGCAAAGGCCCTTCCGGGTCGTCATGTCGGCCCGCAAACTGATCGGAGACCCGTCGTGACCGTCAACCTGGAACTGGCCAAGGCCCGCCGGGCCGTGGCCGACGCCCGGATCGCGCTCGACTGGTCCCGCGCCGGACTCGCCATGTACGACAAGCGCATCGAGTCCGGGGAGAGTGGCCTGGAGGCCGAACACCTCGCCCAGGGCCAGGAGACGGCCACCAACCAGACCCGCTACCAGGCCGCCCGCGACGCCTACCACGAGCTGGCCTGCGAGGAACCGGAGCTGTGGTCGGCCGACAGTCGCTCCGACCCGCTGCTGCTCCTGCCGTTGCGTCTGGAGACGGTGTACCGCAACGCCGGGGAGGCCGCGCTGGAGCTGTGGATCCGCGCCTACCCGGACGACATCCACATCGACTCCCACGAGCCGGCCCTGACCCCGGCCGAACGCGTCGCGGCGGAGGCGTACTGGTGCGAGGTCTGGGCCGCCGGTCCCCACCAGGAGCGCCGCACGGCCGCCTGGACGCGACTCGTCGCCGCGATCGGTCCGGGCCGCGCCGCATGGGCGGTGAAGGCCCTGCGGCCCGGCCGGCAGGATCCGCCGCAGACCGAGACCCCGCCCGGCGCGAGCGCGCCCTCACCGGCTCCCTGGGCTGTGGAACCGGAGAGCCGCGACGGCAACTGGACCCGGCCGGCACACACGTACGCGCTCCCCGACCGGCTGGTGTTCTCCGGCTACGAGACCGTCGGCGACGGGCAGATCGGGCTGGTCTGGCGGGAGGAGGGAGCACCCATCCCCGAGGTGCTCGACGTCGGCCTCGGCCCGGACAGCCCGGTACCGCCCGGCTGGCTCGGAGACTTCGAGGAGGCCGTGCGGGTCGGTATGGGCGTCAAGGTGCTCATCGAGGGCGAGATGCGCCCCGACTTCAGCCTGGTCACCGTCGCCGGGGTACGCGGCGGGACCTCGGAGCACACCGCTGAACTCATCGGCACCCTGCTGGACGCCCACCGCTGCACCGACGGCCTTGCGGTGCTGCCCACCGGCACGCCGACCAACAACACCGAGTCCACCAGGTCCGCCTGGCGCACCCGGATGCCGCCGCCGAGCCCGGAGAAGGCCGAGGAGCAGCGCGCCGCCCTCGCCGTCCTCGGCGATCTGGCGCCTCGCAGCCCCCAGGCCGCCGCCCGCGCCGCGCGGGCCCTCGGACCCGCCGCCGGGCGCGTGCTGGCGGAGACCGCCGACGGCCTCGACGTGGACGACCACGACCTGCTGAGCCGGCTGCACGCCGCATTCGGCGCCATGGCCGCCGCGTCCACGAACTGGATGAACTACGACTCCGACACCCAGGTCGACCTGACCTTCCTCGTCCAGCACTTCGTCGAGCACGTGCGCGGCCGCGGTCCGCTGCCCACGCTCCGGATCGGACGGCAGCCGTACGGCATCCTGCCGGTGACCTCGCTCGACCTGTGGCACGGCACCGAGGTCGACCTGCGGATCCTGGAACACCTCCAGGGTTTCCGCACCTTCGCCGAGTCCCAGGGCTGGCGTTCGCCGACCGTCGGCAACGGTGACGCCGACGAGGTGATCAACGACCTGCTGCACCGTCTGCCGGCCTCCCGGCGGCTGCGCTTCGTGCAGCAGGAGCCGGTCAGCCCGCCGTTCCAGCCCGCGCCGGACACGCCGACCGGCACGGCCCCGTACAAGAGCGGCTTCGCCTGGCAGCAGCCGCCCGACCCGGCATTCCTGCCGCAGCCGCTGGAGTTCACCCTCACCGCCGAGCCCGCGCCCGAGGTGGGGGAGCTGCTCCGGGCCCACCCGCTGCGCACGCTCCTGGGCGCCCTGCAGGAGTTCGCCCGCCTGCGGTCCCTCCAGCAGGAGGTGCCGCCCGAGGTCACCCAGCGGCTGTTCGACCTGGCCCCCTCCTTCGAGGGGACCCGCGGCGGCAAGCTCGGGCTCTGGTACCACCTCGCCATCATGGCCCTTCACCTTTACTACTTCCGGCTCGACCAGCGGATGCAGTCCGGCGGCTCCGTGGAACCCGTCATCGATCTGGTGGACGGTCAGGTGACGGTTCCGCCCGGCACGGTCCCCGCGTTCTTCGACTGGGCGGCCACCGCCATCGACCAGTTCGCCGTCGCCGAGGAGATGGCCGACGGCGACCTGCCCCGGCTGGAGCTCCTGCTGTGCGAGGTGCTGGACACGCAGACGCACCGCTTGGACGCCTGGATGACCTCCGTCGCCTCCGCCCGGCTCAACCGGCTGCGCCGCGACCGCCCCGACGGCACCCACCTCGGGGCGTACGGCTGGGTCACCGATCTGCGTCCCCGGGGATTCGGCGAGGAGTCCGTGCCGACCGACCCGGAGGACGACCATGACCCGGAGATCGTGGGAAACCCGGAGGAGGACCCCCAGGCCCCGACCGGCGAGGAGACTCCCGCCGAGCCCGCCGAGCAAGGGACCGGGGAGATCCACGACGGCTATCTCGTGGCCCCCTCCATGCACCAGGCCACCACCGCCGCCGTCCTGCGCTCCGGGTGGCTCAGCCACACCGACGGTGAGGCCTTCCGCGTCGACCTCCGGGCGCGCCGGGTGCGCCAGGCCCTCGCCGTGGTGGACGGCGTCCGTTCCGGCCAGACCCTGGGCGCTCTGCTGGGCTACCAGCTGGAACGCGCCCTGCACGACGCCCACCTGGACGGACTGATCGCCCCCTTGCGCGCCGCGTATCCCACCCCGCACCTCGCCGAGCCGGATGCACCGGGCGCGGAGGAGGCCCTGACCGCGACGGCCGCCCGCGACGTCGTCGACGGCCGGGCGCTCGTCGCCGACTACACGGCCCACGGCCACCAGCTCCAGGACCTCGACTCGCTCGGCGAGGAGCTCACCGACGAGAGCCGGCCGCTGCTGCAGCAGGCCGGTCCGCTCGTGGACGACCTGGAGGCCACCGTGGACGCGGTCGGCGACCTGCTGCTCGCCGAGAGCGTGCACCAGCTCGTCGCGGGCCATCCGCTGCGGGCCGGGGTGGCCGCCGACGGCATCGCGCGCGGCGACACGCTGCCCGAGGAGTTCGAGGTCCTGCGCACGCCCCGCGCGGCCGTCGCGCTCACCCACCGGCTCGGTCTGCTGGCCCCCTCGACCGGCACGAACGGCTGGACGGCGGGCCGGCCGCTCGCCGCGCTGGAGCCCGCCCTGGAGCGCTGGTGCCAGACGCGGCTCGGGGACGCCGCCGGCTGGACGTTCGCCTTCGGCGACCCGGCGGCGCCCGCCCAGGTCTCCCTCGCCGATCTCGGGGTCTGCGCGCTGGACGTCGTCCTCGGCGCGGGATTGTTCCAGGCCGGCACGGACCGGCAGCTCGACGCCGCGACCGGCGCCGAGAGCGTGCTGGCGCACCGGCTGCTGCGCCGTGTCCCGGCGGGAGCACGGGTCACCGACGCCGGGGCAGCCCGGTTCGCCGAACTGCAGTTGCTGTGCCGGTCGCTGGCCGGTGTCCTCGCCTCCGCCCGGCCGCTGCTCGTCACCGACCTCGACGCCGGCGCGGGCGACGACTGGTCCGCCGCCGACCTGCCGGAGCTCGCCGCCCGCGTCCAGACCTGGCACGGGACGGTGACCTTCGCTCTCGCCGAACTGCGCGAGCAGGTGAGGGCGTTGCCGGGCACGGTCGACGAGGTCGTCCGGGTCCTGGAGACCCTCACCGACCTCGGGACGTCCGGCGCGTGGCCGTCGCCGACCCCGGAGGGCACCGATCGGGTGGAGTCGCTGCGCGGGCAGGCCCTCGCGGTGCTGAACCGCTTCGAGGCCGAGCCGGTTCCGCCGCTGGCGGGGCCGCCGCCGCAGGATCCGTCGGCGGTGCTGGAGTGGGTGACCAGGCTGCGTGCGACGGTGTCCTCGGTGCTCGGCCGGACCCTGCCCGTCCTGCCGGTGCTCCACGTGGGCGGCAGCGCCGCGGCGACCGCGTTGACCGGGCCCGCCCCGCAGGAGGCCGACGAGGACGCGGTCGCGGACTGGCTGCTGGAGATGGAACGCGTCCGGCCCCAGACACGGGCCTTCGGTGACGCGCTGACGGCCGCCGAGACACTGGCCGGGACGGCCCCCTGCACCACCGTCGTGGCCCAGCTCCCCGCCGGGCAGCCCTGGATCGCCCGCGGCCGGGCGCCGGTGCCGTCGCGCAGGCATCCCGTCCCCCACCACTGCGCGGTGCTGCGCGCCGACGGTGCGCCCGACGCCGGGAGCGCCGCCGGACTGATCGTGGACTCCTGGACTGAGTCCCTGCCCGAGCCCGGCGTGGGCGAGCACCCGCCGGAGGAACTGGGCGGGCTCGCCTTCCACTACAACCAGCCCGACGCCCGCGCCCCGCAGGCGCTGCTGCTGGCACTGCCGCCCGACCGCACCCGCGGCTGGCGGATGGAGGACGTCCACGCCGTGGTCGAGGAGACCTTCGCGCTCGCCCGGCTGCGCGGCATGGACCTCACCGACTTCTTCGAGCTGCGCGGCCTGCTGCCGGTGCAGTGGACGATGCCGGCACACGGATGGGGACCGCTATGACCATGTTCCGGTACGAACCCGTGCCGCGTGACACCGGCATGGACGAGGCGCTCGCCGCCCGGACCGCCGACGCGGCCTGGTTCCTCGCCCGGCAGTACGCGTTCGGGGAGTTCCGAGGCGACGACGCCGCTTCCCCGGTCACGGTCTCGCTCGCCCAGGAGACCCACCGGCTGGACGGCTGGCGCACCCGTGCCGACGCCGAGTGGCAGCCCTACGAACCGGACACCATGGTTCTGGAGGCCCTCGTCGAACGGGAACCCGGCAACGGCCTCGACGGCCGCCTGGCGATGGCCGGCGCGCTGCGCTGGCGGCGGGCGCTGACCGCCGCCGGACTCGTCGCCCTGCTGCCGGCCTTCGCCCGGGTCTGTCCCTTCGCCACCGACGGCCCGCTGGCTCCCACCGGCCTGTCCGCCGCCGTGCGCGACCGGCTCCCCGACCCGGTCGCCCTCGCACCGTGGCTGGCCCGGCTCGCCGAGCGCGACCAGACGGCCGCCAAGGAGTTCGACGCGCCCGACACCGACGCCGCCCGCGACGCCCTGGCGGGCGCGGCCGTCGTCTGGCTGTCCTGGTGGCACGCGCACGTACCGGCCACCGCGCCGCCCCAGTCCGCGCAGCCGCCCGAGGCCTGGAACCCCGAACGCCTGGAGTATGCCTTCGAGGTACGCGCCTCCAGTCTGCCCGGCCTCGAACTGCGCGCGGGGGAATACCACGGCGGGCACCTCGACTGGTGGGCCCTGGACGCCGACCCGGACGCCCAACTGCCGGTCGACGAGGCCGCGGTGACGCACGAGCAGCGCACTATCGTCCCCACCCCGGCGGTGTACGGCGGCATGCCCGTGTCCCGGTTCTGGGAGATGGAGGACGCCCGCATCGACTTCGGCTCCGTCGACGCCTCCCCCGCCGACCTGGGCCGGCTGATGCTCATCGCCTTCGCCACGGTCTACGGCAACGACTGGTTCTGTGTGCCGCTGCCGCTCGTCATCGGCTCCCTGAGCCGGGTCGTGGACTGCTCGGTCCACGACGTCTTCGGCGGTGAGACGCCCCTCGGTCACGCCACCGCCCGCGACCTCGTCAGCTGGAACCTCTTCGGACTGGGCGACGGCTCCAGCGGCGGCATCCCTCCGGCCGAGGGCATGACGATGCCGCCCTCGCCCTGGATCTACCGGCCGGCGTCCCTGCCGGACGGCCTGGAGAGCCCCGCTGTCGAATCGGTACTCCTCCTGCGCGACGAACAGGCCAACCTGGCCTGGGCCGTCGAGGAGACGGTCGCCGACCGTGCCGGGGAACAGGTCGACCGCTACGCGCGCTGGATCGCCGCCACACCGCCGCCCGCGCCGGACCCGGACGCCGCGGAGCCGCCGGCCGAGACTGCCCCGCGCTACCTGCTGGCCACCGAAGTACCCGCCCACTGGTACCCGTTGGTGCCGCAGACCCTCGCCGACGAGGAGTCCGTCCGCTTCCGTCCAGCCCGGCTGGACCGCGACGACGCCTCGCTCGAAGCTCCGCTGGGCCGGCTCCTCGCCGAGACGGCCGGCCTCTACGAGGAGGAGGTGCCGCGCTCCGGCATCCGCGTCGAGCGCAGTCGGCAGTTCACGCGGTGGCAGGACGGCTCGGCACACGCGTGGACCACCCGCCGCAAGGTGAGCGGGACCGGGGGCGGGTCGAGCGGGCTGCGGTTCGATGTGCTGAAGGAGGACTGACGGAGACAGTGGGACTGCTGAGTCCTCGCAACCCGGAAGCCGTAGAGATCTGGTCAACGGGTGTGTGAAGAGCCTGAGCCGCCCGGAGTTCGGGGTGCCCAGGTCGGCTCTGCCGTGGCCTCCTTCATGGACGGTTCGTCCATGAGGACCCGCCAGCCGTCCTCGCCGGCCCTTCCGTCGAGGCGCACGTTGATCTCCTTCGTCTGCCCGGTGTCCTGGAAGTACAGGACGACGATCTGACGCTGGGAGCCTTCGTCGTAGAAGTCGGCTGTGACCTTCCCGTCCGCTCCCTTTCGGAAGGCCTTGATCCAGCTGTCGGCCGTCCTGCGTGCGGCGTCCTCGCCGCCGTCACCGGTGGCGAGTTCCGCCAGCCCGTCGGCGGAAGCGTCGGCGATGCGCCACACGACCTGTTGCGTGATGCCCAGTGAGCCGGTGGAGGGGTAGCCGAGCACATGCAGGGGCTCATGGCCCGTGTAGTCCTCGGCGTAGCGGGCCTCCGCCGCGTCGTCCGTGAACGAGCACCCGGTCACCGCCGCGAACAGCACACCGGCCGCCAGCGCTCCGGTCAGCGGGCCGCGCACCGCGTTCTCTGCCCTCATCGGGCACTCCTGGACCGGATGATCAGGACTCGTCGGATCGGGTTGCGCCGCGGCTCGGATTCACGCCTGGACATGCTTCCTCGGACTCTGTCGAACACCGCGCGAGCACGGCGTGAGGTGAGAAAATTCCGCACTTGAGGATGTTCAGCATGGCTGCGACGTTCCGGGAATCGGGGGCAGGATGCGCCAGTTGGGGGTGCGCCTGGTCACATCAGGCCGACGATGCGACTCCTCCGTTTGGCGGTGACCACTCACACGGCGCGCTCCATACACACCAGTTGATCGCGCTCGTCCCACGACTCGGTGACGGAGAAGCCGAGCCGCTCGTACATCGCGATGGCGCCTGCCCGCCACTGCCACACCGACAGCCGCAGGGTGCTGACGCCACCGTCCGCGGCATGCGCAAGCGCGGCACACACCAGGCTGGACGCGATGCCCTGGCCCCGAAATGCCGGAGCCGTCCAAAGCCGCTTGACCTCGCTCCGCCCGGCGACGGGTGCGGTCACCACCAGGCAGCCGACGACGGTGTCCCTGCTCGACGCCACCAGCACGACAGCGTCGGCGAACGCGGCTCGTGGGTCCAGGATCTCTGCTCGGTAGCGGTCCGGGAGCCGGTCCGCATCAGCGACGGCCTCGCCTTTCTCGGCCTGCGTCTGCAGATGGTAGGCCGCCAGCAACGCGGACAGCCCGTCCTGAACGGAAGGATCCTGATCTGACCGGCGGACGACGACAAGCTCACGTTGATCAGTCATTCCGCCAGCATCACATGCCGTATGTCCGGGCCCTGACGAGCACCTCGATGCCCAGCTGTTGCGTGGCATGACGTCGGCGACAGCCCGGTCGGGTTGAGGTAGTGCGTTGACGCATTCCCATATAGGCATATGATGGCTGCATGGCACGAGCGGCGACGACCTCGGACACGTTCAACGCGATAGCCGAACCACAGCGGCGGGAGATCCTGATGTTGCTGCGGGGCGGCGAGCGGCCCGTGACCGAACTGGCGCGGGACCTGGGGATGACTCAGCCGCAGGCGTCCAAACACCTGCGGGTCCTCCGCGAGGTCGGGCTGGTGCGGGTCCGCGGGGCGGGCAAGCAGCGGCTGTACGACCTGGACGCCCGCGGGCTGCGGCCTGTCCACGAGTGGGTGGGCGGCTTCGAGCGGTTCTGGAGCGAGAGCTTCGACCGGCTGGACGAGTACGTGCAGGAGCTGAAGCAGGCAAGGCAGGAGGAACCGCACGATGGCGACGACCAGTAGCGGCGGCGAGGCCGCGCACGCGACCACGGGCCGCGAGATCGTGATCTCCCGGGCCATCGGCGCCCCACGGGAGCTGGTGTTCGAGGCGTTCACGCAGGTCCGGCACCTGTCGCGATGGTGGGGACCGGAGGGCTTCACCACCACGACCCGGTCCTTCGAGTTCCGGGCGGGCGGGGCCTGGGCCTTCGTGATGCACGGGCCGGACGGGACCGACTACCAGGAGTGGATCACCTGGACGGAGATCGTCCCGCCCGAGCGGATCGCGCTGGTGCACGGCGAGTCCCGCGACGACCCCAACGCCTTCGAGTCGGTCCTGACCTTCGAGCCGGTCGGCGAGGAGACCCGGATCGTGATGCGCACGGTGTTCCCCACCAAGGAACTGCGCGACGAGGCGGTGGAGAAGTACCACGCGGTCGAGGGCGGCGAGCAGACGCTGCGCAACCTGGCGGTCTACGTCGCCGAACTCGAGACCACCCGGAACGGGAGCACACCGAAGGGAGCGCGGGACTGATGGCCGGGAAGGTGTTCTTCAGTGTGACGATGTCACTCGACGGCTTCGTGGCGCCCGGCGCCGTACCCGTCGCGTACGTGTTCTCGCCCGAGGGCCGGAACGACCCGAGGGCCCATCACTGGATGGCGAAGTGGTCGGAGCTGCAGGCGTGGCTGTTCCCGCAGCGGTGGTTCCGGGAGAACCTCAAGCTCGGCGAGGGCGGCGAGGAAGGACTCGACAACGACATCGCGCGGGCGACATACGAGCGCACGGGCGCGAGCGTCATGGGCAAGCGCATGTTCGACGGCGGCGAGCCGGCATGGCCGGAGGAAGCGCCGTTCCACACCCCGGTGTTCGTCGTCACCCACACCGAGCGTGACCCGTGGGAGCGGCCGGGCGGCACGACCTTCCACTTCGTCAACGACGGCATCTCCAGCGCACTGGACCAGGCCCGCGAGGCCGCCGGCGACCGCGACGTCCGCATCGCCGGCGGCGCTGAGACGATCCAGGAGTACCTGGACAGCGGCCTGATCGACGAGTTCTCGATCACCCTCGCGCCCGTGCTGTTCGGCACTGGTATCCGCCTGTTCGACCGCGTGGACCCGGCCCGCATCGCCCTCGACCAGACCCGCTCGGACGCATCGTCCCGGGTGACCCATCTGACCTACACCGTGGCGAAGCGGTAGCCGGCGCGGCGGGCCCGGGACACGTCCCCGTCCGAGCGCTTCAGTCGACCGGCCCGAGCGCTTGGGCCGGCGATCGGATCCTCATGCTTCCGACGCCGTCCTCCTGCGGGTCGACCGCCCGCAAGGGGCATCCGGTGCCGACGCGTTCGGCGAGTTCGGCGCGGAGGGCGGCGAGTTCGGACATGCGGACGTCGACGAGCTTGATCTTCTCCTCGAACAGCGCGGACAGCGCATCCGCGGCGTCCGGCACGCTACGCAACTCCTCACCGGTCCGCGCGATTTCGGCCAGGGAGAATCCGAGGGTCTGCGCGGTGCGGACGTACTGCAGCCACGCCACCGCCTCGGGCGGGAAATCTCGATAGCCGTTGGCCAGGCGTCGGCCCGCGAGGAGACCGACCTTCTCGTAGAACCGGATCGTGTCCCTGGTCATCCCCGTCCGCGCGGCCAGCTCTCCGATGCGCATCCCAGCGCCCCCCTTCGGATGTTGGACTTGACCTTGGACCGTACTCCACTGTTTAGCGTGAGGCGTCGCTGACCACCGACCGGCCGGAGCCTCGACATGATCCGCTTCCATGCCCCCGCAAGCCCCGCCTATCTTCGCGTCGTACGCGCGAGTGCCTGGTACGACCTCGCGGTCACCGTGGGTTTCGTGACCCCGTGGACGTATGCGCTGGTGCACGACGCGCTGTCCTCATTGGGTGACGCACTCACGTGGGGCGCCCTGCCCGAACTCGATTCGTGGCAGACCCTGTACGCGAATCTGATGGGTTCGGTGGTGGTCGTCTGGGCCGCACTGCGCATCGTCCGGCCGTTGCCGGAGCACGGACTGTTCGACGGCATCGCGCGCACCCTGTTCTCGGCGTGGATGGCATACGCGCTGGTCCACGATGTCTCGCGCATACTGTGGCTGTTTCTCACCGTCGAGGTCGCGTGGGGAATCGTCCAGCTCGCGCCCTGGCTGCGGAACCGACACACCACCGCCGTCTTCGAGCATCAGTCCGGCCGACCGGAACGCTCAGCGGCCAACTGAAGCCCTCAGTCACACTGAGTTTTGACAGCCCCGTCGTACTGCCGCCGCATCTGGGGGACAAAACCTCCGGGGCGACCTCAGGCGGGGACGCCGAGCGGCGGGTGCTCGAGCACGCGGGGCTTGTACTCGACCAGCTGGATGCGGCCGTCGAAGGTGCGGTGCTCGATCATCTCGAGGGCGACGTCCGGATAGCGGTCGTAGATGCGTTCCTCGCCCGTGGCCCCGGTGATCACCGGGAACATCACGACCCGGAAGCGGTCGACGAGTCCGGCAAGTAGCAGGGACCGGCACAGGCTGAGGCTGCCGATCGTGCTGAGGAGCCCCGAGTCACTCGACTTCATGGCGCGGACCGCCTCGACGGCGTCGTCGCGGACGAGCGTGCAGTTGGCCCACGTCAGGGGCTCCTCGAGCGAGGAGGAGAACACCACCTTGGACGCTTGCGTGAGGTCGTCGACGGACGCCTCTTCCTCGGGCCTGAACTCGTCTTGGCCACTCGGGACCTCGCCTGCGGCGAAGCCCGACATCAGGCGGTAGGTGTTCGCTCCCATCAGGTAGGTGGCCTCGGGCTGCTCGCCGAGCCATGCGAGGTACTCCGGGCCCTCGAGGCCCCAGAACCCGGGCCATCCCTCTCCCGATGCGTGGCCGTCGAGGGAGGTGATGAAGTCGACGAGAAGCTCCGACATGGCGGTGTCCTTTCCTGGGGTGTCACGAGCTTGGACCGGCCGGGAGCCAAAAACTCATCGGCCGCGCTGTGGAGTAACGAGAAAACCCATGACACTGCGCCCGATCAGGTCGGCGGGGTAGCTTCATGCGCGGCTCCGGCCAAGCCGCGTTCACCGCCTTGCGTAGCTGTCGCCTTTCACCCGACTTGGTCGTGTTCGCCCGCCGCAACGGCCACGAGCTCCAGGACAGCGCCATGCTGCGGCACCGGTCCCACCTGGACGACGCCGTCCACCGCCTCCCGACACGGCCCGCGAACCGACGGCTGCCCGGCAAGGGGCGCACCAGGGAAGGACCTCAGCCGGCTCTGGTGGTGACACCCTCTTCCGGGGCCGCCGACGGCCGTCGGCGGCCCCAAGATCCGGGACTGGACCGGTGGTGGCGGTCGTCCTCACCCTCACCGTCGGTCCGGCCGTGCTCAAGGCACTACGCAGAGCCACCCGGCGGGCCGCGTTCGAGACCGCGGTCACCTTCGACGACCGCCGACCGGTGAAGCACCCCACATGACCCACCTCACCTACTACCCGCCCTCGTAGGGCATATCGGACGCCATGCCCATGCCATAACCGTCTCTGACCTGCACATTGAGAGCCAGCTCACACGGACGGCACCGCCCGCGAATACGACCACAACTAGCAAAAGGGGTCTTTGCGGACGCCGTCCCG
>NZ_BMSA01000038.1 GCF_014648915.1 Streptomyces phaeofaciens
CCGCGCTCCTTGGCCATCAGGGTGAGAGCCGCGGTCATGTTCCCGCCGACGGAGTCGCCGGCGGCCGCGAGGCGGGTGGCGTCCAGGCCGTGGGCGGCGCCCTCCCGCACGATCCACTGCGCGACGGCGTAGTTCTGCTCGATGGCGACCGGGTAGCGGGCCTCGGGCGAGAGGTCGTACTCCGGGAAGACCACGGCCGCCTCGGCGCCGACCGCCAGCTCACGCACCAGCCGGTCATGCGTGTGCGCATTGCCGAACACCCAGCCCGCACCATGGATGTACAGGATCACGGGCAACGTGCCCTGCGCACCGGCGGGCCTGACGATCCGGGCCCGGACACTGCCCGTCGGACCACCGGACACGGTGATCCACTCCTCGTCCACCACCGGCTTCGCGATCTCACCGGACTGCACCTCGTCCACCGCCTTGCGGCCGTCGGCCGGGGGCAGGTCGAAGAGGTAGGGCGGGTTCGCGGTGGCCTCGGCGAAGGCCTGCGCTGCGGGCTCGAGGACGGGACGGGCTGCGGCGGTGTCGGTCATGACGACCTCCTCGGTTCGGGTGCCGCGGGGCAGGCTCCGACGGTAGTCGCGCTGGGGAGCGGCGGCACGTCAGGAACAGTAGCGCGGTATTAAGTCGTGCACAACTTATTAGGACAGTATTTATTCGTGGTCGACTCATATGCGGGCGATAGAATCGTGAGGACGCGAACACAAGGGTGGTGAACCCGATGACCGGCACAGGGACCGGAAGCCGTACCGACGTGCGGGCCGCCGCACCGGGCGACGGCTCGCTGCTCCTGGACGACCAGCTCTGCTTCGCCCTGTACGCCGCCTCCCGGGCCGTGACCGCCCGCTACCGGCCGCTGCTGGACGAACTGGGCCTGACCTACCCGCAGTACCTCGTGCTGCTGGTGCTCTGGGAGCGGGACTCGATCTCCGTGCGGGAGCTGGGCGCCGCGCTCCACCTGGAGTCCAGCACCCTCTCCCCGCTGCTCAAGCGCCTGGAGGCGAACGGCCTGCTGCGCCGGGAGCGGCGCGCGGACGACGAGCGTTCCGTCGCCCTGCGCCTCACGCGGGACGGCGCCCGGCTGCGGGAGCGCGCGGGCACCGTCCCCCTCGCGATCGGCGACGCCATGGGTCTGACGCCGGAGCAGGACGCCCTGGCCAAGCAGCTGCTGCGCCTGCTCACGGCGAACGTCACCGAGGGCTGACCGGGCGCCCGGGCCGGCTCGCCGGCCGGGCACCCGCCCCTCGCCCGGTTCAGGCGCCCACGTACGCCGCGAGGTGCTCGCCGGTGAGGGTGGCGCGGCCGGCGACGAGGTCGGCCGGGGTGCCCTCGAAGACGACCCGGCCGCCGTCGTGGCCGGCGCCCGGCCCCAGGTCGATGATCCAGTCGGCGTGCGCCATGACCGCCTGGTGGTGCTCGACCACGATGACCGACTTCCCGGAGTCGACGAGCCGGTCGAGCAGGCCGAGCAGCTGCTCGACGTCGGCGAGATGCAGACCGGTGGTCGGCTCGTCGAGGACGTAGACGCCGCCCTTGTCGCCCATGTGCGTGGCCAGCTTCAGCCGCTGCCGCTCGCCGCCGGAGAGCGTGGTGAGCGGCTGGCCGATGGTGAGGTAGCCGAGACCGACGTCGGCGAGCCGCTCCAGGACGCGGTGCGCGGCCGGTGTGTGCGCCTCCCCGGAACCGAAGAACTCCTCGGCCTCGGTCACCGACATCGCCAGCACCTCGCTGATGTCACGGCCGCCCAGCCGGTACTCCAGCACCGACGCGTCGAACCGCTTGCCCTCGCAGTCCTCGCAGACCGTGGCGACGCCGGCCATCATCGCCAGGTCGGTGTAGATCACGCCGGCGCCGTTGCAGGTGGGGCAGGCGCCCTCGGAGTTGGCGCTGAAGAGCGCCGGCTTGACGTCGTTGGCCTTGGCGAACGCCTTGCGGATCGGGTCGAGCAGGCCGGTGTAGGTGGCCGGGTTGCTGCGCCGCGAGCCCCGGATCGGGCTCTGGTCGACCCACACCACGCCGCCGTCGGCGGGGATCGACCCGTGCACCAGCGAGCTCTTGCCGGAGCCGGCGACACCGGTGACGACCGCGAGGACGCCGAGCGGAATGTCGACGTCGACGTCCTGGAGGTTGTTCGCCGTGGCGCCGCGGATCTCCAGCGCGCCGGTGGACTCTCGGACCGTGTCCTTCAGGGCGGCGCGGTCGTCGAAGTGGCGGCCGGTGACCGTGTCCCCGGCCCGCAGCTCCTCGACGGTGCCCTCGAAGCAGACGGTGCCGCCGGCGGTGCCGGCGCCGGGGCCCAGGTCGACGACATGGTCGGCGATCGCGATCACCTCGGGCTTGTGCTCGACGACGAGCACGGTGTTGCCCTTGTCGCGCAGCCGCAGCAGCAGGTCGTTCATCCGCTGGATGTCGTGGGGGTGCAGGCCCGTGGTCGGCTCGTCGAAGACGTAGGTGGTGTCGGTGAGTGAGGAGCCGAGGTGGCGGATCATCTTGGTGCGCTGCGCCTCGCCGCCGGACAGGGTGCCCGCCGGCCGGTCGAGCGAGAGATAGCCCAGACCGATCTCCACGAACGAGTCGAGGGTCTGGCCCAGCGTGGTGAGCAGCGGCAGCACCGAGGGCTGGTCCAGGCCGCGGACCCAGGCGGCCAGATCGGTGATCTGCATCGCGCAGGCGTCGGCGATGCTCACTCCGTCGATCTTCGAGGAGCGGGCGCCCTCGCTGAGCCGGGTGCCGTCGCACTCGGGGCAGGTGGTGAAGGTGACCGCCCGGTCCACGAACTCGCGGATGTGCGGCTGCATCGACTCCCTGTCCTTGGCGAGCATGGACTTCTGGATGCGCGGGATCAGACCCTCGTAGGTCATGTTGATGCCCGCGATCTTCATCCTGGTCGGCTCGCGGTGCAGGAAGTCGTGCAGCTCCTTCTTGGTGTACTTCCCGATCGGCTTGTCCGGGGCGTAGAAGCCCGACTCGCTGTAGAGCCGGTAGTTCCAGCCGCCCGGCTTGTAGCCGGGGATGGTGAGGGCACCCTCGTCGAGCGACTTGGAGTCGTCGTAGAGCTGGGTGAGGTCGAGATCGGTGACCGCGCCGCGGCCCTCGCAGCGCGGACACATGCCGCCGGTGCGGTTGAAGGTCGCCTTCACCGCCTTCTTGGCGCCCCGCTCCACGGTGATCGCCCCGCTCGCCCGGACGGAGGCCACGTTGAAGGCGTAGGCGCTGGGCGGGCCGATGTGCGGGGTGCCGAGCCGGCTGAAGAGGATCCGCAGCAGGGCGTTGGCGTCGGTGGCGGTGCCGACCGTGGAGCGGGGGTCGCCCCCCATCCGCTGCTGGTCGACGGTGATCGCGGTGGTCAGCCCTTCGAGCACATCGACCTCGGGGCGGGCCATCGTCGGCATGAAGCCCTGCACGAAGGCGCTGTAGGTCTCGTTGATCAGCCGCTGCGACTCCGCGGCGATGGTGCCGAAGACCAGCGAGCTCTTGCCCGAGCCGGACACCCCGGTGAACACCGTCAGCCGGCGTTTGGGCAGCTCGACGCTGACGTCCTTCAGGTTGTTCACGCGCGCGCCGTGCACGCGGATCAGGCCGTGGCTGTCGGCGACGTGCGGCGCGGGCTCGCGCGGGCCCGTCCTCCTGGCCGTGCTCATCGTGTCTCCATCTGGTTGCCCGGGATCGGTCGGGGTGGTGCGGTGCGTGGTCGCGCCGTGCGGCGCCGGACGGCTCAGCGGCGCTCCTGGATACGGATCAGGTTGCCCGCGGGGTCACGGACGGCGCAGTCGCGGACGCCGTACGGCTGCTCGGTGGGCTCCTGGACGACCTCGGCGGTGGACTCCAGCCGGGCGAAGGTGTCGTCGAGGTCGGGGGTGGCCAGGAGGAGGGCGCCGTAGGTGCCCTTGGCCATCATCTCGACGACGACGCGGCGCTCGTCGTCGGTGACGCCGGGGTCGGCGGCCGGCGGCGTCAGGACGATGGAGGTGGCGGGCTGGCCGACGGGGCCGACCGTGATCCAGCGCTTCCCGCCGTATCCGACGTCGTCGCGGACCTCGAAACCGAGGGTGTCGCGGTAGAAGGCCAGGGCGGCCTCCGGGTCGTCGTGCGGGAGGAAGCTCGCGTGAATCGTGATGTCCATGAGGGTGAGGCTAGGGGCCGTCCGGGGCCGGCGCTTCTCGATTCCTGACAGGTCTGGTCACCTGCTTCGACACACAGGACGGCATCCCGGCCGTCGCGCGCGCCGCCTCGCGCCGGTAGACGCTGGGCGGCACCCCGACCAGCTCGGTGAACCGGGTGCTGAAGGTGCCGAGCGAGGAGCAGCCGACGGTGAAGCAGACCTCGGTGACACTGAGATCGCCGCGCCGCAGCAGCGCCATGGCGCGCTCGATGCGCCGCGTCATCAGGTATCCGTACGGGGACTCTCCGTAGGCCAGCCGGAACTGGCGGCTGAGATGCCCGGCCGACATGTGCACGCCACGCGCCAGGGCCTCGACGTCCAGCGGCTGCGCGTACTCCCGGTCGATGCGGTCGCGGACGCGGCGCAGCCGGGCGAGTTCGCCCAGTCGCCGGTCCTGGGCGGAGGAGCTGGTCATCTGTGCGATCGTGCCATGCCGCGGCCGGGCTTGCCCAGGGGAACCGGTGCCCGGCCGGCCGGTGCCCACCGTGCGGCCCGGCCGGGCGGGCACCGCCTCCCGTTCCTCGGAGCGCGCGCTCCTCAGGGGGTTGCGCGCGGGGGCGCGCTGGACCCCTGTCCGGCGCCACGCTTTCGCCCGTACACTGACAAATCACAGGTGTGCGGGGGAAGTTGAGCGGGGGAGGCCGGCCATGTCCGGGGACAGATTCGGCACGTACGACCACGGTTTCGTCATGCCGCCGGTACCACCGATGCCGTCCGCGCCGCCGCCGGGACCGGCGGACGGGGTGCGGGCCGTGGCGGTCGCGGTGCTCAACCTCAGCGGCCTGGGCCTGGGTTACGCCCTGGCCCGCAAGTGGGTGCTGACGGTGCTGTGCTGGGCGGCCACCGCCGTCCTGCTGTTCGTGGCGCTCCCGGCAGACCCCGACGGCGTCCCGGGGCTCGCGCTCGTGCTGTACGCGCTGTTCCTCGCCGCGGCGGCGGCGCACGGGGCCCGGGTCGGCCTGCGCACCCGGCTGGCCTGGCCTCCGCAGGCACCTCTCGCCCTCGGTCTCGGCCTGGTCCTGCTCGCCGTGCCGGCCGGAGGTTTCGTGCTGTACGACGACGCGCGGGACGAGGCCGTGGAGCAGATGCTGCTGGACCGGCTGGCGGACGCCGACGCCCTGGTGGCCTCGGCGGGCAAGGGGTCGTTCACCGCCGGGAAGTCGGAGTACCGCGAGGCGCTGCGGATCTACGAGGACCTGAGCGACGACCACTCCGGCTCCCGGGCGGCCGCGAAGGTGCCGGGCCGGCTGAGGGCCTACTACGAGTCGGTCGGCGCCCCCTACGCGCAGGACGACTACTGCGCGGCGATAGCCCCGCTGACCTATCTGCGCACGGTGCCCGACACGCTGGACGGGACGGACCTCGGGGACCTGGAGTCCTGGCCCGACGACCGGCTGGCCACCTCGCTGTACGAGTGCGCGGCGGACGGGCTCACCACGGGGCAGGCCACCTGGACCTCCCAGTTCGGCGAGCTGCTGACCGGCTTCCCCGGGTCGGAGCAGGCCGCGAAGGTCGAGCCGGCCGTCGCCGCCGCCGTCACCCGCACGCAGAAGGAGCTGCGCGGCTCCGATCCCTGCTCGGCGGTCGAGCGGCTGAACACTCTCGGCTCCCAGATCGACGGTCTGCCCACCGAGGGGGCGGACACCGCCGACGCCCTGGGCAAGCAGGCCGACCGGGCCACCGGCAGCGCCGACTCGGGCACGTACACGTGCGGGGTGGACCAGTACCGGGACGGCGACTTCGAGGCCGCGCAGACGACGATGAAGAAGTACGTCGCGGACCACAAGAGCGCCAAGAACGCGGCGCTGGCGAAGAAGATCGTGATCGCGGCGGAGATCGCCGAGACCGTGCCGGCCGCGGGCAAGAAGCTGCCCACGACGCGGTCCGGCGGCAGCATCGAGGTCACCGTGCAGAACGACAGCCCCGACGCGGTCACGGTCATGTACACCGGCCCGGTCACCGGCAGCTTCAGCCTCAAGGGGTGCGGCAGCTGCAAGGCGTACCCCCTCCTCAGCACCACCGTGCGGGGGTTCGAGCCGTGCAGCGACAGCGGGAAGAACTACCCGCAGCGCACCATCAGCCTGCCGCCCGGCACCACGTACTTCCTGCACAAGCCGCAGGGTGACAGCACCGCCTCGCCCGCCTCGGACACCGCGAAGCTCCAGTCCGGCTACATCTACACGGAGTGCGCCTACACGACGACCAGCGGTCTGAGCGGACTCTGACAGACCCGTCCCCCCGGGCGTGCAACCATTTCGGCCACCCGTCCGTCTCACCTCATACCCGACACACCACTCCAGGGGGGACAAAATGGTGCGAAACAGAACCGTCTGGGCCGCCGCAGCTCTCATGACCGTCACGCTGGGCGTGGCGGCGGTGCCCGCCACCGCCGCCCCGGCCACCGCGACCCGGGCGGCCACCGCCTGCCCGACCGGCTGGGGCAGCCTCCCCAAGACCGACTCCACCGGCACGGCGGAGTCGGTGACCAACGCCAGGACCGGCCGCCACGACTGCTACGACCGGTTCGTCGTCGACGTCCCGGGCGCGGCGGCCGGCGACATCGGCTACTTCGTCCAGTACGTCGACGCGTTCATCGCCGACCCGTCCGGCATCCGCATCCCGGTGACCGGCGGAGCCATCCTCGAGGTGCGGGTCAACGCGCCCGCGTACGACCCCGAGACCGGCGCCTCCACCTACCCCGGCCGGTTCGCGCGTCCGCTGCCGGGGGTGAACCTCACCGGGTACAGCACCTTCCGGGACACCAAGTACGGCGGCAGCTTCGAGGGCCAGACCCAGTTCGGGCTCGGCGTGCGCGCCCGGCTGCCGTTCCGGGTGCTGCCCCTGGACGGCCGTCTCGTGGTGGACGTCGCCCACAGCTGGACGGCGACCCGCTGAGCCGTGACACCACCCGCACCTCCACTCGTCCCGCGATCCGCGTCTCAGGATCAGGACCCCGGTGCCCCGTCCGCCGCCGACCACGGCGGGCGGGGCATCGCCGCGCCCGGGGAGCGGGGCGCGCGTGACACGCCGTCGGATGGACCATCCGGCCGTCCACGCCCTTTCCGGTCATACCGTGCGACATATGAAGAAATGCCATATCGCATACCTGGTGTGCACCGCGGCGCTCGCCGGATCGGCGCTCGGCGCCGCCCCGCCGGTGCACCACCGTGCCGTCCACGTGGTCCACCCCGGCCAGTCGATCCAGAAGGCGGTGGACGCCGCCGCGGCGGGCGACACCGTTCTCCTCACCCGGGGCACCTACCGCCAGAGCGTCAACATGACCGCCTCCGGCGTGACCCTGCGCGGCACGAGCCGCCGCGGCGTGATCCTGTCGCCGGCCCCCGCGACCAAGAAGAAGGCCCCCAACAGCTGCGCCGAGGCCGGCAACGGCATCTGTGTCGTCGGCACGAAGGCGCGCAAGGTCGAGGACGTCACCATCGCCGACCTGACCGTGTCGGGCTTCACCAAGAACGGCATCCACGCCACGGCCACCGACGGCCTGACCGTGCGCCATGTGACCGCGGCCAAGAACGGCGTGTGGGGCATCGCCACGGAGGGCTCGGTACGCGGCGTCTACCGCGACAACACCGCCCGGGACAACGGTGACGCCGGACTGTTCCTCGCCAACACGATCAAGGAGGAGCAGGGCGCCACCGACACCAAGGGCACGATCGTCGCGCGCAACCGGCTGGAGGGCAACCGGATCGGCGTCACCGTCCGACGGCTGCGCAACCTCACCCTCGCGCGCAACCACCTCACCGCCAACTGCGCGGGCGTCTTCGTCGTCGGCGACGAGAACAAGCCGAAGGCCGGCCTCGTCACCGTGCGCGACAACCGGATCGTGAAGAACAACAAGTCCTGCCCCAAGACCGCCCGGCTGGACGCCATCCAGGGCTCCGGGATCGTCCTGACCGGCGCCGAGGACAGCCTGATCACCCGGAACGTCATCACCGGCAACGCCGGCGCCTCCCCGCTCTCCGGCGGCATCGTCCTGTTCAAGAGCATCGTGGGCGCCGCCAGCGAGCGGAACCGGATCAGCGACAACCGGCTGCGGGACAACGCCCCGGCGGACCTCGTCGACGCGGACACCGGCAAGGGCAACACGTTCGAACGCAACGACTGCCGGGCGTCCCGGCCCACGGGGCTGTGCTGACCGTCCGGCCCTGACCCCTGGAACCAAGCAGCGCACGACGAAAGAAGGAAAGCGGCACATGACGACCGCACACACTGCCCCGCCCCCGTCCATGCGGCTGCGGGAACTCGCGTTCGGCGCGGCATGTGCCGCCGCCCTTCGCGCGGCCGCGCGGCTCGGCGTCGCCGACGCCCTCGGCGACAACCCCATGACCGTGGACGACCTCGCGGCCGCGGTGAAGACCGAACCCCGGCAGCTGCGCCGGCTGCTGCGGGCCCTGGCCTGCTACGGCGTCTTCGACGAGCGGCCGGACGGCACGTTCACGCACACCGACGTCTCCCGGCTGCTGCGCGAGGACGACCCCCACAGCCTGCGCGCCATCACGCTGTGGTGCACCGAACCCTGGACCTGGGACGCCTGGCCGAAGCTGGACGAGGCGGTGCGCTCGGGCCGCAACGTCGTCGAGGACCTCTACGGCAAGGAGTTCTTCGTCTACCTCAACGAGGACGCCCCGGAGTCGGCGGACGTCTTCAACCGGGCCATGACGACGTCCAGCGTGCAGTCGGCGCGGGACGTCGCGGAGTTCCTCGACCTGTCGGGGTGCGCGTCGGTCGCCGACGTCGCGGGCGGCCAGGGACACGTGGTGGCGAGCCTCCTGGAGAAGTACCCGTCGATGCACGGGACGCTGCTCGACCTTCCCCGGGTGGTGGACAACGCGGTGCCGCGACTGCTCACCGGCGGCGACCTCGCGGACCGGGCGCGCGTGGTGCCCGGCGACGTCCGCACGGCCGTTCCGGTGAAGGCCGACGTCTACGTCATCAAGAACATCCTGGAGTGGGACGACGACAGCACCGCCCGGACGCTGCGCAACGTCATCGGGGCGGGCGGCCCCGGGACCCGTGTCGTGGTCATCGAGAACCTCGTCGACGACACGCCCTCCATGCGGTTCAGCACCGCCATGGACCTGATGCTGCTGCTCAACGTGGGCGGGGCGAAGCACACCACCGAGAGCATGGTCTCCCGGCTGACCGACGCGGGCCTGGTCATCGACGACATCCGCCCGGTCAACCCCTACCTGCACGCCTTCGACTGCCACGTGCCCGCCTGACCACCGGACCGACGGACCACCGGTGGCCGGGCCCGCAAGGTCGCGGGCCCGGCCACCGTTCGGTGCCGGTCGGCGGGGTCAGCCGGCCGGTTCGCGCTCCCAGAGGTAGAAGCGCTGCGCCATCGCGTCCTTCGGCGACCGCCAGGTGGCGGGGTCGTAGGCGCTGACATAGGGGGTCAGCCGGTCGCTGACGTCCCGGAACTCGGGGTGCCCGGCCGCCTTGGCGATGGCGGGTCCGGGGTCCTTCTCGGACTCGATGAGGTGCAGGTACACATCACCGAACTGGAAGAGGCTGCGGCGGGCGACCCCGATGAGGTGCGGCAGCTCCCCCCGGTCGGACTCGTCGAAGATCTTGGCGATGTCCGGGGCGGCCCCGGGGGCCATCCGGGCGACGATCAGGGTGTGGTGCATGGGGCGTGTTCTCCGTCCGGCTCAGTCGGTCAGGCCCGGCGCGGCACCCTGCTCGGCGGCGGCCTTCTCGATGCGGTCCCGGATCAGGGCCATCTGGACCTTGGAGTTCCGGTTGATGTTGTCGGTCATCCAGTCGTCGTCGACCGGCGCCTCGGGCTTCATCGCGAAGTCCTGCGTCCACTCCATCCGCGTACCCTCGCGCACCTTCGTGTAGCGCCAGCGGATGTTCATGTGGGCGAAGGGGCCCGTCTCGACCCGTCGGGCCTTGACGGTCAGGGCGTCACGGTCCGTCTCCCGCTCCGAGACCCAGCTCCACACGGTGCCGTTCTCGTCCGGGTGCATGGTCAGCCGGAAGGTGGTCCTGTCCCCTTCCACCGAGAGGATCTCGGCGGAGGCGTACTCGCTGAACAACTGTGGCCAGTTGGCCACGTCGTTGGTCATGTCCCAGACCAGCTCCAGCGGTGCGGCGATGGTGATCTCGTTCTGGGTGTGTCCGGCCATGTCACGCTCCTGTCATGAGGGCAGTGTTGACGAGGTCGAGGAACTGACGGGGCGTCTTGCTGCGCTCCGCGTCGGGGGGCATCGCCGCGCCGTACCGGTTCTCCAGTTCGCCGACGATGCCGAGCAGGCCGAGCGAGTCGACGCCCAGGGCGTCGAAGCCGGTGTCGGACCGCTGCTGGAGCTCCGCCGGGGGGACGGTGACGCCGGCGGACTTCCGCATGAGTTCGGCCAGCTCTTCCAGGGTGATGCGCTCACTCATGGTGTTCCTCTCCTTTGCTTCCGGGCGTCCCGCCACGAGGCGGCGCCCTTTCACCGGCCGGTGCGCCCCGGGGGGCGTCACGGCCGGCGCGGCTCACGTGTCGGCACCGTGCCGCAGCACCAGTGCCGAGTTCGACCCCATGAGGCCCCGGCTCAGGACCAGCGCGGTGCGCGCCTCGACGGCACGGGCCCGGCCGGTCACGAGGTCGAGGTCATGGCAGATGTCGAAGACATTGGGGGTGGGGGGGACGACGCTCTGCTCCATCGCGAGCACCGCCGCCGCGGCGTCCAGCACCGGCGCCGCGCCGTAGCCGCGGCCGATGCCGGTCTTGGGTGCCGTGACCGGCACGCGCCGGCCGTGGGCACCGAGGGCGTCGACGATCGCCAGCGCCTCGGCCCGGTCCGCCTCGGGCACGCCGAGGGCGTCGGCGAAGACCACGTCGATCTCCTCGGGGGCGCAGCCTGCTTCGTCCAGGGCGCCGCGGACGGCCTGGGCGAGTCCTTCCCTCGACCGCTCCCACCGGGAGGCGCCGGTGAAGGTCGCCGCGTGCCCGGCGAGGTACGCCCGGACGGGCGCGCCCCGCTCCCGCGCCGTGTCCTCGCCCTCGACGACCAGCATGGCGCCGCCCTCGGCCGGCACGAACCCGCAGGCCGCACCCGTGAAGGGACGGTAGGCGCGGGTCGGGTCCTCGACGGTGCTCAGCTCGTCGTACCCGAGCTGGCAGACCATCGAGTAGGGCGCGAGCGGCGCCTCGGTCGAGCCGGCCACGATCACATCGGTGCCGCGGCGCACGGCCCGGGCCGCGTGGGCGAGGGCGTCCAGCCCGCCGGCCTCGTCGGCGGCGACCACCCCGCAGGGGCCCTTGAGGCCGCGCCGGATCGAGATCTGGCCGGTGCTGGCCGCGTAGAACCAGGCGATGGACTGGTAGGGGCCGACGAACCGGCTGCCCTTGCCCCACAGCTGCTGGAGCTCCCGCTGGCCGAACTCACCGCCGCCGGAGCCGGCCGCGGTGATCACGCCCACGGAGAACGGCGCGCCGTCGACCTCGGCCCGGCCGAACCGGGCGTCCTCCATGGCGAAGTCGGCCGCGGCCATCGCGAAGTGGGTGAACCGGTCGGTCTGGACGAGGTAACGCCCCTCGACCGCGGCCGCCGGGTCGAAGTCGCGGACCTCGCCGGCCACCCGCAGCGGGAGGTGCTCGCAGCCCTCGCGGGTGATCCGGTCGAGGACGCTGATGCCCTCCTTGGTGGACTTCCAGAAGGTCTCGGTGCTCGCGCCGTTGGGCGCGATCACGCCGATCCCGGTGACGGCGGCCCGCCGTGGACGTGATGCGCTCATCGTGTTCTCTCCCTCGGCCGGTTCAGGACCACCGCCGACTGGAAGCCGCCGAACCCGCTGCCGACCGAGAGCACGCTGTTCAGCCTGCGCTCACGGGCGACACGCGGCACGTAGTCCAGGTCGCACTCGGGGTCCGGGGTCTCGTAGTTCGCGGTGGGCGGTACGACCTGGTGGGCCAGGGCCAGCACGCAGGCGACGAGTTCGATCGCGCCGATCGCGCCGAGGGAGTGGCCCACCATGGACTTGATGGAGCTCATGGGCGTGGCGTAGGCGTGCTCGCCCAGGGTCCGTTTGACCGCGGCGGTCTCGTGGCGGTCGTTCTGCTTGGTGCCCGACCCGTGCGCGTTGACGTAGTCGATGGCCGTCGGGTCGAGCCGGGCGTGGTCGAGGGCGTCCTCGATGGCCCGGGCCATCTCCAGGCCCTCGCTGGTCAGCCCGGTCATGTGGTAGGCGTTGCCGAAGGTGGAGTAGCCGCCCAGCTCGCAGTAGACCCGCGCGCCACGGGCCCGGGCGTGCTCCAGCTCCTCCAGGACGAGCACCGCGCCGCCCTCCCCCATCACGAACCCGTCGCGGTCGGCGTCGAAGGGGCGCGAGGCGTGGGCGGGGTCGTCGTTGTTCGGGGAGGTGGCCTTGATGGCGTCGAAGCAGGCCATGGTGATCGGGGAGATCGGCGAGTCCGAGGCCCCGGCTATGCATATGTCGGCCCGGCCCTCCTCGACGGCGTGGAAGGCGTATCCGACGGCGTCGAGGCCGGAGGTGCAGCCGGTGGAGACGGTCTGCACCGGCCCGCCCGCCCCGAACCGCTCGGCGACGGTCGAGGCGAGCGTGCTGGGCGCGAACGCGCGGTGCAGATGCGGCTGCGCCTCCTGGTGGTCCACGTCCCAGCGCTGCCCGCCGTGGCTGACCAGGACGTAGTCGTGCTCCAGCCGGGTGGTGCCGCCCACCGCGGTGCCCAGGGAGACCCCGACCCGCCAGGGGTTCTCCCGGGCGAGGTCGAGACCGGCGTCCCGGACCGCCTCCTCACCGGCGACCAGCGCGAACTGGATGTACCGGTCGCAGCGGGCGGCCTGCTCGGCGTCCAGCCCGTGGGCCGCCGGGTCGAAGTCGCACTCGGCGGCGATCCGCGAACGCAGTCCGGCCGGGTCGAAGAAGGTGATGCCGCGGGTCGCCGTGCGTCCGGCGGCCAGGAGGTCCCAGAACGCCGGCACGCCTATGCCGCCGGGGGCGACGATGCCTATGCCGGTGACCGCCACCCGCCTGGTCATGAGCGGACCTGACGCCGGGAGACCGCCAGGCCCTCGCCCGCGCCGACCGGCTCGGCCGCGGCGACGGTCTCCTCGGTGTCGACGTGGCCGAGCGGCGGGCTCGGGGCCAGCGGGCCGAGGTGGAAGACCAACCGGGCCTCCACCTTGCCGACGTTGCGGAAGCGGTGGCGCATGTTGACGGGGATCATGAGCCCCTGCTCGGGCTGGAGCGCGAGGGGCTCACCGTCCAGGTCCACCTCCAGCTGCCCGCACACGACGTACACGAACTCCTCGGAGTACGGGTGGTAGTGCTCCGCGATGCGGTCGCCGGGCTGGATCAGGGCCACGCCCATGAAACCGCTGGTGGAGCCGACCGTGGCCGGGGTGAGCAGAGCGCGCAGGTCGCCGCCGCGCCGCGTGTTGGGCTCGGCCTCGCTGAGATCCACGACTCTGGGACGGGGTGTGATCACGACGTTCCTCCGATCAGGTGGTGCATCGCCGTGGGGCGTGGCCGCCACGGCCGGGGTGAGGACGCATCAGGCGTCGGGCGAGCGGCGGTCGGTGACGAGGTCCATCCGGACGAGTCCGCGCAGCCGCGGCGGGTCGCCCTTCTTCGGCGCGGGCGCGCCGGCGCCCGGGGATTCGTCCAGGAGCTCGGCGAACTCGGCCGCACGGGCGGGGTCGGAGAGGCCGAGGGAGAGGGCGGGGTCGGTGGCGTCGAGTCCGCCGCGCGCGTCGATCAGACGGACCACGATGTCGTCGCGCTGGAAGATCGTGCTGCGCAGGACCGGGCTGTGCGGGTCGTCCGCGGCCGCCTCGTCCTGCGTGGCCAGCAGTTCCGCCAGCCGCATGCCGCAGCCGGGGCGGGCCGGGTAGTACAGCGCGTGCCGCTCGGCCGCCGGGTCCTCGCGCTCGGCCGTCACATGGTGGACGGCGGGCAGGGCCGCGCGGGTGAAGAAGATCCGGGCGGACTCGGGGTCGTCGAGGTCCCGGTCCTGCTCCAGGTAGGGGTTGACGGCCTCCTCGACGGCGCGCACCTCGGGCTGGCGGGCGACGTGGCGCAGCGCGGCGAGCAGGTCGCCCCGTACCTCGATGGCCCGTACGACCCGGTTGCCGTGCATGAACAGCGAGGTGCGGATGAGCCGGGTGGTGTCGTCGACCTTCGGTTCGGGCGAGGCGTACTCGGAGAGGATCTTCGCGACCTTCTTCTCGCTGCCCGGCTTGACCGTGAAGGTGAGCGCGTGGCGGATGACGCCGTCGCCCATCCGGGGGGACGTCTGGAGCCGGCGCTTGCCCTGCGCGGCGTTCTCCGCCGGGCCGCCGGTCTCGCGGACCACGTGGAAGCGCAGCGACCTGGTGTCGCGCACGCAGCTGTGCAGCGGCTTCACCATCTCGACGTGTTCCTCGCTGTTGACCCAGGCGAGGAACGGCGGGGCGCTCTCCCACTCACTGGTGATGAGCCATTGGGAGGGGTTCTCGATGGACTGGCAGAGCTGGTCGCTGACATGTCCGGGAACGGACGCGACCTGGTTGCACAGTTGCTCGTACGCCTCCAGGAACTGCTGCTGGGCGCCGTCGTAGACGTCCACCAGCAGGACGACCCGGAGCCGGGAGCCGTCGAAGACGGACTGGGAGACGCGTTGCGACGCCTGTCGCGCCGTCGAACCTGAGAGACGTTCGGACGTGGTGGTCATCCTGCGCACAACTCCTTCGCGGGGGCGGAAGCCGACGTGGGCCGCGTGATGCGACGTCAGCGTTCCTCGATCGTGTGCCCGTCCCCGCGACCGCGCGACTCGTGTGCACTGGGCGGGTGACCCTCAGTCCAGATGGGCGAAGACGACGAGGTTCTCGGTGTAGTCCTTGGCGACGCGGTCATAGGCACCCGCGCAGGTGATGAGCCGCACCTGGGCCTGCGGTGTGTCGCCGTACACCCGGCGGTCGGGGAAGTCGTCCTTGGCGAAGGACTCGACGTCGTCGACGCGGAAGCGTGCCTTGCGGCCGTCGGCCCGTCTGACGTAGAAGACGTCGCCCTTGTCGAGTGCGGAGAGGTTCACGAAGACGGCGGCGGAGGTCTTGGTGTCGACGTGCCCGGCGATGATCGCGGTGCCGGCCTCGCCGGGGGAGGCGCCCTTGGCGTGCCAGCCGACGAGGTTGGTGTCGGCGGCGGGGGGCGGATCCAGCTGGCCCGTGGGGCCGACGGCGAGGTCGGTGAAGGGGGCGTCGACGGAGATCTTCGGGATGAGCAGGCGCACCGGGCGGGAGCGCGGCAGCCGTTTCCCGGCCGCTTGTCCGGCGGGCTGTCCGGCGCGCGGCGCCGACGGGCCGGCGGCGTCCGGGGAGGCGGACGCGGTGATCTGCGGGGGGAGCGGGGGGCGGGAGCTGTCGGACGCCGGGTCCGTGCCGCCGCCGGTCAGGCTCACCACCAGGATCACGGCGGCCGCGGCGCACAGCATCAGCACGCCGGTACGGGACGACCGCTGGTCGTCCGGGGCGGTCCTGTCGTCGGTCGGGGTGGGAGAAGGGGCTGCCATCGGAAGACCACCTCACTCGGGCGCGGCAGCGGAGCGGACGGGGCGGGGAGCGGGCCGGGCCGCCACACGGGGGCACGCGTGGCGGCCACGGCTGCGCTATCGCGGCTATCGCGTCCGGCATGGTCAGGCCACTCCGGCCGTCTTCTTACGACGGGCCATGAACAGGCCGGCTGCGGCGACACCCAGGACGGCCAGGCCGCCGGTGGTCACCGAGGGAGCGGCGAGGCCGCCGCCACCGGTGTGCACACCGCCGCTGGGCTTCTCCCAGTCGCCCTTGTCGTAGCCGCCGCTGTCCTTGCTGTAGCCGCTGTCCTCTTCCTTGTCCTTGTCCTTGTAGGTCTCCGGGTCGTGCTTCGGGTCCTTGGCGGTGCCCCAGTCACCCTCGTTGACCGTCATGAGGGCGCCACCGCCGGTGTGCACACCGCCGCTGGGCTTCTCCCAGTCGCCCTTGTCGTAGCCGCCGCTGTCCTTGCTGTAGCCGCCGTCCTCTTCCTTGTCCTTGCCCTTGTCCTTGTCCTTGTCCCAGTCACCCTCGTTGACCGTCATGAGGGCGCCACCGCCGGTGTGCACACCGCCGTGCGGGGCGTCGTGCTCCTTGCTCCAGCCGGAGTCCTCCTCCTTGCTCGACTCCTCCTTGCTCCAGCCGGAGTCGTCCTTCTTGCCCGACTCCTCCTTGCTCGACTCCTCCTTGCTCCAGCCGGAGTCGTCCTTCTTGCCCGACTCCTCCTTGCTGTAGCCGGAGTCTTCCTTCTCCCAGTCGCTGCCGGCCGCGAAGGCGCCGGGCGCCCCCATGCCGATGACGGCCGCAGCCGCCGTGGTGGCCAGGATCACGCGAGCAGAACGCATCTGATGGTCCTTCCGTCATGGGCCGGGCAGTTGACGCTTCGTCAGCTGTGGAGACCCGGCCCCGACGTGATCCACCGTCAGGCAGTTCGCGCCGGGCCACCACTCGGGAGGATCACACGGGTGAACGGAGCGGGCGTCCGGCTGATCCCGGCCGTCCCGAGGGCCCCGCGCAGACGCCCGCACAGGCCCGCGTACGGGCCCTGGCACGGGCCGGGAACGCGGCCGCCCCCGGCCCATGGGGGCCGGGGGCGGCGCGTGGTGACGGCAGGTCAGCTCAGCCGAGGGAGAGCACCTGGGTGAGGGCCTGGCGCAGGGCCCGCATCGGCTCCGCCTCCGGGCCGGCGGCCCGCCAGGCGACGAACCCGTCGGGCCGGACCAGGACGGCACCCCCGGGCGCGATGCCGTGCCGCTGAGCCCAGTCCACGTCGTCCTCCGGCACCAGCTCGGCACCGGGCTCGGCGCCCACCCGGAAGGAGCGGAGCGGGACGAGCAGCTCGTCGGCGAGACGGGCGGCGGCCTGGTGCCAGCCGCCGGGGACGGCGGCGTCGCTGAGCAGGACGAGGGTGCGCTCGTAGAGGTCGAGGGTGGAGATCCGCTCGCCGTTGCGCCGGATCCACAAGTGGGGCGCCCTGCTGCCGGGTTCGCCGCTCAGGTCCAGCTGTTCCGGGACCACCGGGGACCCGGGGTCGGTGCCGGCGACGGCGCCGCTCGGGTACCGGTAGCCGAGCGCCACGTTGAGGATGCCGCTCTGCCGGCCGCCGCCCGCGCCGGGCGGCGGGGCGAAACCGGGGTGGCTGTGCTCGGCCGACCGGGCGGCGGCCCGGGCGCTGGTGGCCTCGGCCACCGGCCGGCGTTCGGCGTCGTAGGTGTCCAGCAGCCCCTCCCCCGCCCAGCCGTCGAGCACGGCGGCCAGCTTCCAGGCGAGGTTGTGCGCGTCCTGGATGCCGGTGTTGGAGCCGAACGCCCCGGTGGGCGACATCTCGTGGGCCGAGTCGCCGGCCAGGAGCACCCGGCCCGAGCGGTAGCTGCGGGCGACGCGCTGGGCGGCGTGCCAGGGGGCGCGGCCGGTGATCTCCACGTCGAGGTCGGCGACACCGACCGCGCGCCGGATGTGCTCGGCGCACCGCTCGTCGGTGAACTCCTCCAGCGCCTCGCCCTGTTCGGGGTGCCAGGGGGCATGGAAGACCCACTGCTCCCGGTTGTCCACGGGCAGCAGCGCACCGTCGGCGTCGGGGGTGGTGAGGTAGCAGACGATGAAGCGGCGGTCGCCCACGACATCGGCGAGGCGACGGGAGCGGAAGGTGACGCTCACGTTGTGGAACAGGTCGCCGGGGCCGCTGTGACCGATGCCCAGCTGCTCCCGGACGGGGCTGCGGGGGCCGTCGGCGGCGACCAGGTAGTCGGCGTGGATGGTGGTGTGCTCGCCGGTCTCCCGGCTCTTGACCACCGCGGTGACCCCGGCGGGGCCGTCGTCGAACGACAGCATCTCGGTGGAGTAGCGCAGGTCGCCGCCGAGCCTGCGGGCGTGGTCGAGCAGCACCGGCTCCAGGTCGTTCTGGCTGCACAGGCACCAGGCCGTGGGACTGAACCGGGCCAGTCCACCACCGGGATCGATGTTGCGGAACAGCCACTCGCCCGCCTCGCCGACCAGGGTGGGCGTCTGGAGAATGCCGTGGTTCTCGGCGAGGGTGGCGGCGGCGGCGTGGATGTCCCGTTCCACGTCGGCCACCCGGAACAGCTCCATCGTGCGGACGTTGTTGCCGCGGCCGCGCGGGTGGATGGAGGTGCCGGCGTGGCGCTCCACCAGGGCGTGCCGCACGCCGAGCCGGCTCAGGAACAACGAGGTAGACAGTCCGACCAGGGATCCGCCGATGATGAGGACCGGGACCCTGAGGGTGTGGCCGTCGGCATGATCGGCTCGTTCGTTCATCACTCTCGCCTCCAGCGTGGTGTTTACCATTTCGGCCTTTTATAGCCGAGATCATCATTTTTGCCCCGCACGACTGACGGCGGCTCAGGCTTTCACCCGGCTGCTCATGCGCGACACTGTGCGGTGCAGACAAGCACCGACCGGAAGGAAGCGCAGCGTGATCATCTTCGGCACCAAGGGATACCTGTACCAGCTCGCGATATTGACGCTGGTGTGCGGCGGCTGCGGCAATCCGGCCGCGCACACGCTGCGCAAGCGCGTCACGAAGTTCACGCTGTTCTTCGTGCCGCTGTTCCCGTTCTCGACGAAGTACGCGACGCAGTGCACCTTCTGCGGCACGGAGCAGAAGGTGACGAAGGAGCAGGCGGAGCAGCTGACGGCGCACGGCGTGGGCGGTCCGGGCGCGCCGACGCACGGGCAGCCGCAGCAGCAGCCGTACCAGCACTGAGGCCCCCGGCCCGGTGCCCCGCCGTGCTCAGCCGGTGAGTCCGGCCGCGGCGCAGGCCTCGCGCAGTTCGGGGACGCAGATCCGGCGGACGGTGTAGACACCGCCGTCGACGAGGGTGGGCCCGATGTCGCCGACGGTGACCGAGGCCGGGCGGAGCAGGACGGCGGGGATGTCCCGGGTGGTGGGGCTGTCGATCGTGGTCGGGGTGTCGCCGGGGTCCTCGTCACGGCCCACGGCGACGGCCATGGCGGCGACCGAGCCGGCCTCGTCCCGGAACGACTTGTAGACGGTCATGTACTGCTCGCCCTTGACGATGCGTCGTACGGCGTCGAGGTCGGCGTCCTGGCCGGTGACGGGGGGCAGCTCGCGGACCCCGGCGCTCTTGAGGGCGGAGATGACACCGGCGGCGATCGCGTCGTTGGCCGCGAGGACACCGTCGATCCGGTCGGGGCCCAGCGCCGCGATGGCGGCGGCCATGTTGGTGTGCGCCTCCTGGGTGTTCCAGCCTGCGGTGTCGTACGACTTGGCAATCTCGACCCTGCCCCGCAGGACGGACAGCGCACCCTCGCGGTACCAGGCCGCGTTGGGGCTGATCGGGTCGCCGTTCATCATGACGATGCTCCCGCCGTCGGCCTTGTCCCCCATGGCCGTCAGCAGGCCCTCGCCCTGGAGTCTGCCGACCTCGGCGCCGTCGAAGCCGACGAATCCGGCGATCGGGCCCTCGGCGAGCCGGTCGTAGGCGATCACCCGGGTGCCCGCCCGGTCGGCCTCCTGGATCGAGGAGCGCAGCGCCCTGGTGTCGGCGGCGTCGAGGATCAGCACCCGGGCACCCTTGGTGATCATCGAGATCATCTGCTGGTGCTGGCGGGCCGCGTCGTTCTCGGCGTTGGCGTACATCAGGGTGCACGCGGGGCACCGTCGCTTCAGCTGCTCCTCGATCAGCGGCTTGTCCGCGTGCTCCCAGCGGGGCAGGGAGCGGCTCGGCAGGAGCAGGCCGACGGTGAAGCCGTCGCCGCTCTTCCCGCCGTCGCCGCCGCAGGACGCCAGGGAGACGGTCAGGACCGCCGCGACGAGCGCCGCGGTGAGGTGCCGGATGCCGGTCCTCATGGCAGGCCTCCTCCCCACGGCCCCGGTCCCGGGTCCGCGGCGTCCGGGTCGAAGCCCGGGACGGTGATCTCGCTCCACACCTGTTTGCCGCCGGCCACCGGCACCGTGCCGAAGGAGTCCGACATCGCCTCGACCAGCATCAGTCCCCGGCCGCCGGTCGACTCCCAGTCCACGATCACCGGCTTGGCGGGGGCGCGCGGCGAGGCGTCGCTGACGCCGACCCGCACCCGGTCGCCGCGGAGCATCAGATCGACCTGGACCGGCCCCTGGGTGTGCACCAGGGCGTTGGTGACGAGTTCGGAGACGACGAGCAGGACCGCGTCGGCCGCCTTCTCGGCCTTCCAGCGGCGCAGGGTGCGCGCGGTGAAGCGGCGGGCGTGCATGACGGCGTCGGGCAGCCGCCACACCATCCAGCCGGCCCGGATCGGCTTGACCCGCATCCCGTCGTAGCGCATCAGCAGCAGCGCCACGTCGTCCTCGCGGCGGTCGCCGTCACCGAGGAGTTCGTCGGCCATCCGGCCGAGGTCGGCCGGGTCGGCCGTGGCCAGCGCGGCGCCGGTGCGGCGCATCCCCTCGTCGAGGGGCAGATCGGCGGCCTCGACCAGGCCGTCGGTGACCAGGGCGAGGACGGTGCCGGGGGCCAGGGCGACCGCGGTCATCGGGAAGTGCGCCTCGGCGAGGATGCCCAGCGGCGGCCCGCCCGCGACCTCCACCTCCTCGGTCCCGCCGTCGGGCCGGCGCAGCAGCGGCGCGAGGTGCCCGGCGCGCACGAACAGGGTGTTGCCCTCCTCCATGTCCAGTTCGGCGTAGCAGCAGGTGGCGAAGAGGTCGGTCTCCATGCTGACCAGCAGCCGGTTGGCGTGCGAGACGACGACGTCGGGCGGGTGGCCCTCCATGGCGTAGGCGCGGACGGCGGTGCGCATCTGGCCCATGATCGTCGCGGCCCCGGCGCTGTGTCCCTGCACGTCCCCGATGACCAGGGCCACCCGCTCGTCGGAGAGGGCGATGACGTCGTACCAGTCGCCGCCCACCTGGAGGCCCCGCCGGGCGGGCAGATAGCGGGCCACGGCCGTGCCGCCGGGCAGTTCGGGCAGGCGCCGGGGCAGCAGGCTGCGCTGGAGCATGGTGGCGAGTTCCTGCTCGGCGTCGTGCGCGTGGGCGCGCTGGAGCGACTGGCCGATCAGGGCGGCGGTGGCGGTCAGCAGGGAGCGTTCCTCGGGGACGAACGCGTGCGGCTCGTCCCAGCCGACCAGGCAGATCCCGGCGACCCGGCCCTTGGCGGGCAGCGGCAGGACGGCCAGCCCGCCGGGGCCGATGCCCGCCAGGCCGGGTTCGAGCGCGGTGCCGGCCGGCCACAGGTCCATACGGCCGTCCCGCATGGCCTCCTGGAGGGTGGGCAGGGCACGGACCGGCGCGTCGGGCCACTCCGTGCGCCACTCGGCCCGCCAGGCGTCCGGCCAGGCGGCGGGCTGCGGCGGATCGAGGACGGCGACCATCAGCCGGTCGTCCTGGAGACCGGCGAGCGCCACCCGGGCGGCGCCGAGCGGCTCCCGCAGGGCGGCGACGACCACCCGGCCGACCTCCTCGACGGTGGTGGCGTCGTCGAGGGCGGCGGTCAGCCACTGGATCCGGGCGACGTCGTCGGCGCCCCGGCGCAGCACGGGCGTCGCCGTGACCACGCCCACCACGCGCTCCCCCAGGCCGTCGGTGGCCGGCTCGGCCCGGCAGCTCAGGCTCAGCCAGCGCATCTCGCCGGTGGGGCCGCGCACCCGGAACTCCAGCTCCCGCCGGCCGGAGTCGTCGGTGGACGGCTCCAGGACCGACATCAGGGCGTGCATGTCCTCCGGGAGGGCGTGCGCGAGCAGGGTGTCGGCCTTGCCGTCGAAGTCGTCGGGGCTGATGCCGACCAGGTCGAGGAGGGTGTCGTCGGCCTCGGCCACGCCGGTGTCCGGGGCCAGCACGAAGGAGCCGACCCGCAGGCTGCGCAGCGCGGGGCCGAGCACGGGCACGGACGGGGGCGTCCCGGACCGGAGCAGTCGGGCGACGGCGTCGGCGTACCGCTCCAGGAAGCGGCGCTGTTCGGCCTGGAAGCCGTCGGCGGAGTCGCCGGTGACCAGGAGGCAGCCCAGGCGTCGGCCGTCCGCGCCGAGGGGAAGCGCGCCCAGCGCGCCCTCGGCGTTCAGCCACAGCGGGTGGTCGGTCCGGAAGGCCTGGGCCACGGGTGTGTCATCGGCGAGGGTCAGCCGTTCCGGGAGTCCCGGTCCGGTGGAGGGCCGTCCGGCGGTGTCCGCCAGCCGGAGCTCCTCGTTCCCGGCCCCGGAAACATAGACCGCTGCCTGTGTCACTCCGGCGAAGGTCAGGGCCCGATCGAGGCATGTCCGCAACGTACCTCCCGTCCCTGTCGCAGGTGCCGACAGGTTGAGATCGGGGCACCCACCCACCAGAATCGCATATACGGATCAACCGAACATATCAGCGCCTATCCACCTTATTGTCGTCTACGGCAGGTACCACATGAAGGGCCGGATTCGGGACACGGCCGTGGCCGTGACCGCGGTCGCCACGGCCGTCGCCCTGGCGGCCTGCGGGGCCGACGGCGGGAGCAGCCCCGTCGAGGGGGACGGGCCGCGGATCGGGGTGCTGCTGCCGGACGCCACGACGGCCCGCTGGGAGACCCAGGACCGGCCCCTGCTGGAGGAGAAGATCGCGGAGCTGTGCGACACCTGCGTGGTCGAGCACGCCAACGCCAAGGGCGAGGTGGCCCTCCAGCAGGAGCAGATGGACTCGATGATCACCAAGGGGGTCGACGCCATCGTGCTGGTGCCCGTGGACGCCCGCTCGCTCGGCCCGGCGGTCCGCAAGGCCCACTCCGCGGGCATCCCCGTCATCTCCTACGACCGGCTCGCCGAGGGCCCGATCTCCGGATACGCCTCCTTCGACGGCAAGGAGGTCGGCAGGCTCCAGGCCCAGGCACTGCTCAGGGCGATGGGTGACGAGGTGCCC
The DNA here is from genome assembly GCF_014648915.1 of Streptomyces phaeofaciens. Lineage (GTDB taxonomy): Bacteria > Actinomycetota > Actinomycetes > Streptomycetales > Streptomycetaceae > Streptomyces > Streptomyces phaeofaciens. The sequence goes on from NZ_BMSA01000038.1 coordinate 23,027, forward strand.
GGCGCCCAGATCGTGATGATGAACGGCGACCCCAGCGACCCGAACGCGGTCGACTTCAAGAAGGGCGCGCTGTCCGTGCTCGACGGGAAGGTGCGGATCGGCCGGGAGTACGACACCCTCCAGTGGCGGGCGGAGACCGCGCACATGAACATGTCCGCCGCGATCGCGGCCCTCGGCGACGACGCCATCGACGGGGTCTACGCGGCCAACGACGGTCTCGCCGCCGGAAGCATCTCGGCCCTCAAGTCGAACAAGGTCGCGCCGCTGCCCCCGGTCACCGGGCAGGACGCGGAGCTGGCGGCCGTGCGGCGGATCGTCGCGGGCGAGCAGTACATGACCGTCTTCAAGCCGTTCGCGCCGGAGGCCGCGGCCGGCGGCGCCATGGCCGTCGCGGCGGCCCGCGGGGAGAGCCTGGATCGTCTGGCGACGGGCGAGGTACGGCCACGCGGCGGCGGGACCGTGCCCGCCGTGCTGCTCGTCCCGGAGTCCGTCACCGTGGACAACATCGAGGACACCGTGGTGAAGGACGGCCTGCACACGGTGGCGCAGATCTGTACCCCCCAGCTCGAGGCCGACTGTGACCGGGCCGGGCTGATCTGACGGTTCCGGGCGGTCCGGACCTGGGAAGGAGCGTGGTTTCCGTGCCGGATCCGCCCCTGCTGGCGCTGCGCGGTGTGTGCAAGCGCTACGGCGTCGTCGAGGTCCTCACGGACATCGAGCTGGAGATCCATTCCGGTCAGGTCGTCGCTCTGCTGGGGGACAACGGGGCCGGCAAGTCCACCCTGGTCAAGGTGATCTCCGGGGTCACGCTCCCGGAGCGGGGGGTCATCGAGTGGCAGGGCCGGGCGGTCCACATCCGGCGCCCGCACGACGCCCGGGACCTCGGCATCGCCACCGTCTTCCAGGACCTCGCGCTGTGCGGGAACCTCGACGTCGTCGCCAACCTGTTCCTCGGGCGGGAGATCCGCCGCTACGGCTTCCTCGACGAGATGGAGATGGAGCGCCGCACCCGGCAGCTGCTGGCGCGCCTGACCCGGCGCGTGCCCGATCTGCGCGGCCCCGTCGCCGCGCTCTCCAGCGGCCAGCGGCAGACGGTCGCCATCGCCCGCTCGCTCCTCGGCGAGCCGCGGATCCTGCTGCTGGACGAGCCGACCGCGGCGCTGGGCTTCGAGCAGACCAGTGAGGTCCTCGACCTCGTCGACCGGCTGCGCGAGCACGGCATGGGGGTTCTGCTGATCAGCCACAACATGGGCGACGTGAAGGCGCTCGCGGACCGCGCCGCGGTACTGCGGCTCGGCCGCAACAACGGCTTCTTCGACGTGAACACCGCGTCCCAGGAGCAGATCATCTCCTCCATCACCGGCGCCACGGAGAACGTGCCCCGCCGGCCGGCGTCCCGGGAGGCGGGGTGGTGAAGGACATGCGCGGCACGGCGGGGGCCACGGCGGCCGAGGACACCGCATCCGGCACCGCCTCCCCGCCACCGGGCCGCCGGGAGGCCGTCGCCCGGGCCGTGCACGACGGGGTCGCCTTCCTCCGGCGCAAGGTGAGAGCGGGTGAACTGGGCTCGCTCCCGGTCGTCCTGGTGCTCGCGGTGGTCTGGATCACCTTCCAGTCCCTCAACGCGAACTTCCTGTCGCCGCGCAACCTGTCCAATCTCAGCGTGGACATCGTCGGCACCGGGCTGATCGCCGTCGGCATCGTCTTCGTGCTGCTGCTCGGCGAACTGGACCTGTCCGTCGGCTCGATCAGCGGCCTCGCGGCGGCCGTCTTCGCGGTGCTGAACGTGACCAACGGCGTACCGGAGTGGCTGGCGCTGATCGTCGCGGTGCTCTCCGGCACCGCGGCGGGCACCGTGCAGGGCTACTCCATCGCCCGGACCAGGGTGCCCGCCTTCGTGATCACGCTCGCCGGACTGCTCACCTGGAACGGGATCATGCTCGCCATCCTCGGCAGCAGCGGCACCGTCAACCTCGACGAGAACGGGCTGGTCGCCAAGCTGACCAGCTACTACTTCACCAACGACGCCGTCGCCTACGGTGTGGCCGCGCTCGCCGCGGGCGCGGTCTTCGCCGTGACCGACCTGGACCGGCGGCGGCGCCGGGCCGTCGGCATGCCGCACCGGTCGCTGCGGGCCGTCGTGGTGCGCGCGGGCGGCATCGCGGTGATCGCGTTCACCGCCGCGTACCTGCTCAACCGGTTCCAGGGACTGCCGCTCGCCCTGCTGATCTTCCTCGTACTGGTGGCCGGCCTCGACATCCTGCTGCGGCACACCCACTACGGGCGGCAGGTGTACGCCGTCGGCGGCAGCGTCGACGCGGCCCGGCGGGCCAGTCTCAACGTGACCTGGGTACAGACCTCGGTGCTCGCGGTCTCCGGCACCATGGCCGCGATCGGCGGCCTCTTCCTGGCCTCACGGATCACCTCGGTGAGCCAGAGCTCGGGGACCGGTGTGCTGCTGATCAACGCCATCGCGGCGGCGGTGATCGGCGGCACCAGTCTGTTCGGGGGGCGCGGCACGACCTGGACGGCGGTGCTCGGCATGCTGGTCATCCAGTCGATCGCCTCGGGCATGGCGATCACGGACACTCCGCCGGCCGCCCAGTTCGTGATCACGGGCGGTGTGCTGTTCGCCGCGGTGGTCATCGACGCGTTGTCGCGCCGCTCGCAGGAGGCTCACGGACGGGCTTGACGGCACGGGTCCGTCCCGCGCGCACGAAGGGCCGGGCCCCGCCCCCCGAGAGGCGGGACCCGGCCCTTCGTGGACCCGGGATCAGCAGGTGCGGCCGACGTAGTAGGCGCCCTGGATCCGGCCCGCGGAGCCCAGCCAGGTGGTGCCCGGCGCCACGCACCGCTCGTAGTCGGGCGCGAGGGCGACCTCGACCTTGACGACCACGCGCGAGCCGTCGGAGGTGCAGTGGTTGTAGTAGGCGTCGGAGCTGGTCTTGTAGAAGCCGCACGGGTCCGCGGCCACGGGGCCCGCGGCGGCGGTCAGGGCACCCAGGGAGGTGAGGACGAGGGCGGCGGAACCGATGGCGCCGGTGACCGTTCGGCGGAAACGCACAGCGAGACTCCTTGACTGGTGAAAGGGCGGGCCCGCGCAGGGGGACCGGGTCCGCGGTGAGGCCGGGACCTGCCCCAGGATCACCGCGCCGCCCACCGCCGATGATCGTCCGGCGGCGCCGTTCACCCTGCGAATCGTTTCGCCGTTGCGCCGGTCGGGTGAGGTCGGATCGGGAGTGGGGGCGGACGGGGCGTGGGGCCCGGGATCCTCGTGCGGTCCCGGGCCCCGGTGGGCGCCGTACCCGTCCCCACGGACGGCGCCGGTACCCGGCCGGCGTTCCGCTCTGTGCGCCGGCCGGGTACGCCGGTGTCACCCCGCGGTGGGCCCGCCCGTCAGGGACGGGGCCTGCGCGGCGGCCGGGCGGGGGCCGGTGGCCACGGGCCGTGCCGTCCGCCGCGGGCCGCGCAGCAGGAGCGCCCCGACGGCCGCGGCGAGCAGGGTCAGCGCGGCGGAGACGACCAGGCACAGGTGCAGACCGTCCAGGAAGGCCTCGGACAGCGCGCCCAGGACCCGGGGGGTGTCCGCGCCGAGGTCGAGCCCGCCCACGGCCCCGATGCCACCGGACTCGGCGACCGAGGTGACCTGCCGGACGGTGGGGCCGGACAGTCCGGCGCCGGTGAGGTGGCCGGGCAGGGCGTGCACGGCCCGGGTGGACAGCAGGGCGCCGAGTATCGCGGGGCCGAGGGCGCCGCCGACCTGGCGGAAGGCGTTGTTGGCCGCGGCGGCCATCCCGGCCTGGTGGAAGGGGACCGAGCTGACGGCGGTCGCGGTCATCGGGGTGATGACGAAGGCCATGCCGAGGCCGAGCAGCGCCAGCCGCCAGGCCAGCGAGCCGAACGAGGTGTCCGCGCCGATGTCCGTGAGGGAGAGCAGGGCGGCGGTGGCGACCAGCAGGCCGCCGGGGATGAGCAGCCGGGGCGAGACCCGGTGGACGAGCTTGCCGACGGGCGCGCCCAGCACCAGCGGCATCATGCTCACCATCAGCAGCCGCCAGGCGGCGTCGAGCGTGGAGAGCTGCTGGACCATGCCGAAGTAGAGGCTGAGGACGAAGAAGAACCCGATCAGGCCCAGGAAGCTGATCATGGCGATCAGGGTGGTGGCGGTGAAGGCCGGGCTGCGGAACAGGGTGAGGTCCAGCATGGGGCTGGGGCCGCCGCGTTCCACCAGGACGAACGCGACGGCGCCGACGGCCGCGACGGACAGGGCGGTCATCACCCCGGCGTCGGTGAAGGACCCGGCGCCGCCCTCGATGATGCCGTAGACGAGCGCGGTGATCGCCAGGGCGGCGGTGAGCTGGCCGGGCCAGTCCAGCCGGCGGGAGCCCGGGGCACGGGAGTCGGTCAGCAGCCGCGCCGCGCAGGCCATGGCGGCCAGCGAGGCGGGCACGGGCAGCAGGAAGATCCAGCGCCAGTCGGCGTGGTCGAGGATGACTCCGGCGACGACGGGGCCCAGTGCCAGCGCGGCGGTCAGGGCGGTGGCCCACAGGCCGATGAACTTGCCGCGCTCGCGCGGGTCGGGCACCGCGTGGCTGATCAGGGCGAGGGTGGTGGGCAGCAGCGCGGCGGAGCCCAGTCCGGCGAGGGCCTGGCCGGCCCAGAGGACCTGGACGTTCTGCGCGCACAGCGCGACGAGGGCCCCGAGCCCGCTGAGCGCGAGCCCCGCCTGGAGGACCTTCTTGCGGCCGTGCACCTCCCCGAACACGCCCGCGGTGAGGATGAGCGCCGCCATGGGCAGGACGAACGCGTCGGAGACCCAGGACAGCTGGGAGGTCGAGGCGTCCAGGGCCCGCTGGATCGCGGGCAGGCCGGCGGAGACGGTGGTCACCGGCAGATAGGCGACGAACACGCCGACGCAGGCCATGACGAGCGTGGCGGCCCGCCGTTCCTGCGGCGTGTGCGCCGTGGACGTGGCATTCACGGAAACTCTCCCTTGCGGCGCCGGTGGCGCCGGTCACTGGGGGTGGGGCTGACGGGCACCACCCTGGGCCGGGCCGGGCGCCGAATCGAGCCACCGCCCGCCGTAACCCGGAGAATCGACATCCCGGCCCCGTTTTCCGCGGATCTTCGACGCGGCCCGCCCGCCGGACGGCCGGGTCGCCACGCCGGGCGCCAGGGCGCCCCGGCCGCCCGGACACCGCGCGCCCGCCTCCGGGGACACCGCCCCGACGCCACCTCCGATGCGGCGTCACCTCTCGTCAACTCCCTTGAAACGTCCGGCGTTTGCACAATCCGTGAGTCACCTGTGACGGGTGATAATCTGCGCGCGCTCCACCCCGCACAGCACCCCCACGAGCACCCTGGAACCCCCCATGAGCGACACGACGGCGGAATCTCCGGCGACCCCCTCCATCCCCGGCGCCCGGCGCCGGAACCACCCACTCCGGCGGAACGGCACCGGCATGCGACGCGCGCTCGTCCTCGCCCTGGCCGTGCCCTTCGCCTCGGTCGCGCTGTCGGGCCCGTCGGCCTTCGCCGTCGGCGAGGACCCGGGCACGACGGCGAACGACCCGGGCACGACGGCGAAGGACACGGCACCGGACGGCGTCCTCGGCGCCGACGACCGGCAGATGGCGGCCAACCTCGAGAAGCGCGTCCTCGACCCGCGCCTCGGCGCCGACGTCAGCGGTGTGGTCCTCGACGCCGCGTCGGACACCGTCCTGTGGGGCCACCACGCGTCCACGGCGCTGATGCCCGCGTCCAACGTCAAGCTCGCCACGGCGACCGGCGCCCTCACCGTGCTCGGCCCTGACCACCGCTTCACCACCAAGGTCGTCCACGGCCACGGCACCCTGACCCTCGTCGGCGGCGGCGACCGGACCCTGACCACCGCCGACCTCACCGAGCTGGCGAAGACCGCCGCGGCCGGACTGAAGGCCGCGGGCGTGTCCACCGTGAAGGTCGCCGTCGACGACAGCCTGTTCCCCGAGCCGACCCTGGCCGACGGCTGGAACACCGGCTACTACCCCGACTCCGTCGCCCCGGTGCGCGCGCTCGTCGTCGACGGGCACGGCGTGGACGACACCTCCCTGGACGCCGGGCAGGCCTTCGCCGCCCGGCTCGCCGCGGCCGGCGTCACCGTCGACGGCGCCGTCACCCGGGCCACGGCGGGCCCGCACGACGTACCGGTCGCGCGGCACAGGTCGGCGCCGCTGTCGGACATCGTCCACACCATGCTCAAGACCAGCGACAACGACATCGCCGAGACCCTGCTGCGGGCGACCGCCCTCGGCGCGGGCCGCCCGGCCACCTTCGAGGGCGGGACCGAGGTCGTCCGCGGGGTGCTGAGCCTGCGCTACGGCGTGTCCCTCGCCCACTTCGAGATGTACGACGGCAGTGGACTGTCCCGGGCCGACCGGATCCCGGCGGCCACCCTCGCGGAGATCCTGGACCTGCTGACGGAGCCCCGTCACCGGCGCGTCCTCGGCTCCGTCCTCGACGGCCTGCCCGTCTCCGGCGAGGCCGGCAGCACCCTCGGCCCGGAGTGGGGCCGCTTCGACGACGCCGACTCCCGGTGCGCCGTCGGCAAGGTGCACGCCAAGACCGGCACGCTCACCGGGGCCGTCGCCCTCAGCGGTCTGACCCAGGGCAAGGACGGCAGGTGGAAGGTGTTCTCGTTCGTCGAGAACGGCTCCACCGCCGCCCCGAACGACATCAAGGACGCCATGGACGGCCTCGCCGCGACCGTCAACGGCTGCTGGGCATAGCCCCGACGCCCCCGCCGCATCCCGGCCCGTGCTCCCCGCCGACCGTTCCGTCCGCTCCGCCGGAAGCGCCGGAAACCCTGAGCACGGGCCGTGGTTGGGTTAGCCTCGTTCTCCCCCTCGTATGCGAACTGACTTACGGCGAACATCACTTCGGGAGATCCGTGTCTGACCGGCGGCCGCCTTCACCGCACTCCTCGGCGCACCCCTCGGTGAATTCCCCCGCGAATTCCCCGGCCCACTCCTCGGCGGACACCGCGAAGGCCGAGGCGGCCGCGCTCCGGGAGACCGGCGCCGCGCCAATGAGGATCGGCGACCCGGACCGCGTCGGCACCTTCGTGCCGGTCGCGGTGCTCGGCAGCGGCGGCATGGGGCGGGTCTATCTGGCGCGGACCGCCGACGACACTCCCGGACTGTTCGCGGTGAAGGTGATCCGGCCCGAGTACGCCGAGGACGTCCGCTTCCAGCGCCGCTTCGCACGCGAGGCCCTCGTGCACGGCCGGCTCGGACCGCCGCACGCGCCGCGGCTGTGCGGGACCGGGTGGGACGGCCAACTCCTGTGGATGGCCACCGAGTACGTCCCCGGACTCGATCTGGCGGACGCCGTGCGCGGCGGCGGAGCCCTGCCCGCGGCCACGGTGTGGCGGCTGACGGCGGAGCTGGGCGAGGTGCTCACCGCCCTGTCCGCCGCGGGAGTCGTGCACCGGGACCTGAAACCGTCCAACGTGCTGCTGTCGCTCCGGAGCACCTGCGTGATCGACTTCGGGATCTCCAAGGCCGTGGACGCCAGCGCGATCACCGGCACGGGCAACCGGGTCGGCACACCGGCCTACATGTCGCCCGAGTATCTGCGCACCGGCCACTGCGACGCGGCGTCGGACGTGTTCTCGCTGGCCTGCACCCTGCTCTACGCGGCCACCGGACGCGCCCCGTTCGGCGACGGGACGGGCGTCGACGTGATGCACCGGGTGGCCTACGAGGAACCCGACCCGGAGGTGACCGGCCTGGTCGCGGCGGCCGACCCGGACCTGGGCGCCCTGCTGACCGCCTGCCTCGCCAAGGAGCCGGAACTGCGGCCCACACCGGACGAACTCACCGGCACCGCACGCCGATTCACCACCGGAGCCGCCGACTGGCCGGACCCGCTGCGGGGCACGGTACGGGCCCGGCAGGCGGCGTACGAGATCCTGCGCCTGCTGCCCGTCGAACGGGCGGCGCTGCTGCGTCCGACGGACCACCGGGACAGGGCGGGGACGCCCGCGCGCCCGCCCGTGCCCGCCGCCGACCGCGGGGAGCGACAGGCGCCCGACCCGGCGGCCGCCTCCACCGGGGCCACCGCGCCCTCGACGCCGCCCCGGCCCTGGACACGCCGGAAGCGGGTCCTGGCCGTCGCCGCGGGAACCGCCCTGTGCGCGGTCGCGGCCGGCGCCTTCGTGCTGACGCGGGACGACGGTCCCGGGCGGACGGCCGCACCGGAGGCGGCCGCCTCGGCCGGCGGCGTGCCGGGGGACCTGCCCGCCGACCCCGCCGGGGCGACGGCGCCCTCCGCCTCGGAGGCCGCCTCCGTCGCGGGCGCGCCCAGCGCACGCGCCGACCTCCCCGAGGACGGCGGCACGGCCGCCCCGCCCGCCGACGCCACCGCTTCCCCCTCCGGCGCCTCGCAGGACGTCCCCGCCGTCCCGGCGGGCGACTCCTCATCGTCCCCCTCCCCCACCCCGTCCCCGCCCGCCGGCACCGCTCCGGCCGATGCCGGGACCGCGCCCTGGAACACCGAGTGCACGTACTACGCGGGCAACGGCCGCACCCGCCTCGGGGACAGCGGCAAACGGGTGTTCCAGGCGCAGTGCATGCTGACCGAGCGCGGCTACGACCTGGGCGGTTCCGGTGTCGACGGCGAGTTCGGCCCCGGTACGCAGGCTGCGGTCTCCCGCTTCCAGACCGCCGTGGGACTCGACGCCACCGGCGTGGTGAAGCAGGGCACCTGGGCCGCGCTGCGCGCCCCGAACTGACGGCACGCAAGGCGCCGGGGCGCTTCCCTGGCGGCGGGCCGCGCCGTCGTCGTACGGACGGAGTAATGGCGACCCGGCCCCGGCGGGGCGTGGGCCGTCGGCCCGGCGGGGTCCGCAAGGTGGCGTGATGTGCTGGAGCGCGACGGCCGATCTGGTGGCGGGTGCGGGCATCGCGGCCGTCGGGGTGGCCTGTGCGGCGCGGGTGCGCGACCCCCGGGCCCTGCCGCTGGCCGCGCTGCCGCTGCTGCTCGGCGTCCACCAGATCGTCGAGTCGGTGGTCTGGCGCTCGGGCGGGGGCGGCGGGCCCGCCACCGTCGTCTGGGCGGTGATCGCGCTGCCGCTGCTGGCGGTGTGGACGCCCGTCGGGGTGTGGTGCGCCGCCCCGCCGCCCGCCCGGCCCCGGCTGCTCGTCCCGCTCGCGGTCGGCGCCGCGACGGCCGCGGTGCTGGCGTACGCCCTGGCCACGGGACCCGTGACGGCCGAGATCCGGGGCCGCACGATCGGCTACGCCGTCGACGCCCCTTTCCCGGCCGTGCTCGTCGTGGGCTATCTCCTGGCCACCGTCGGCTCGTTGCTGCTGTCGGGCGACCGACGGCTGGAGACCCTGGGGTTCCTGGCCGGGGTGGGCGCACTGGGCTGCTGGGCGCTGTGGCGGACGGAGTTCGTCTCGACGTGGTGCGCGGTCGCGGCCGTCTGCTCGGTGGTGCTGTTCGGCTGGGCGCGGGCCCGGCGGGACGGGGCACGGGGGGCACCGATGTGACGCACGGTCAGGCGAGCGCGGGTCCGCCCGTCTCGCCGAGGGTGAATCCCGTGCGGGCGGCGTGCAGTTCGGAGCGGACGAGTTCGAGGAGGCGGCCCGTCCAGTTGCGGCCCCGGCCGCCGTTGTCGCCCCAGAAGCAGGAGTCCATGTCGTCGTAGACGAGCGTGGCGTCGTCCGTGGCCAGGAGGATCTCGGCGAGGGCGGGGTGCTGGGCGTACTTGGCGCGCAGCAGGGTGGTCAGCACCGCCGTGCGGGCCTGTTCCCAGCCGTCGCGGCGCGGGGCGTCGGCGGCCAGGGTGCGGGCGGCATGGGCGTTGTCCTCCGCCGCGACCGCCGGGCGGGTGCCGGGGTCGGCGACGGAGAGGGCCCAGTAGGCGTGGGCGACGGAGGCGTAGGTGACGCCGCCGAGGTCGATCGGGGCAGGGTAGTCGTTGCGCAGGGCGTTGGTGCCCGGATCGTCGGACGGCTCCCGCACGAAGGTCTGGTAGAGGTGGATCGCGGGGGCGAACGGGGTGTCGGGGCCGTCCGCGGGGACCCGGGCGGCGCGGGCGGCGGCCGACCGGTCCCGTTGCTCGAAGTAGGCGAGCGCGCTGTCGTAGGCCTCCTGCGTGACCGGGTCGTCGGGCCGGTCCTCCGGGTACCCGCCGGGCCCGGCCACCAGGACCTGGAGCTGCCAGTCCTTGCGGTCCATGTCACCGAGGGCGTAGTGGCGCTGCGTCTCGGGGATGGCGAGGTAGGCCTCGCGGGCCGTCGCCCGGTTCTCCTCGGTCCGGTCGGCGAGGAACGCGTCGACGGCGGCCAGGCAGCGGTCCGTGGAGTCCGGGCGGCCGTTGAGCTGCTCGACGGTGTCACGGACCTCGGCGAGCAGCAGTTCGGGGGTGAGCCAGGAGTGCGGCTCGTCGAACTTCCACAGGGCCATCTCATGGGCGGACACCCGCGCGCCGGCCTCGAGATCGGTGGCGACCCAGCCGGTGCGCAGCTTCTCCTCGAACCCGTCCAGGGTGACCAGGCCCCAGCAGTCGACCAGCCCGTCCGCGTAGACGAACAGGTCGGTCAGGAAGTAGCTGCCGCCGTTGCGGATGAAGGCGTGGCGCCAGGTTCCGGGGACGCGCACGCCGTCCGCCACACGATGGGTGATCCTCGATCCGATCATCGGAGCATTCTGGCGGACCTGCCGACGGGGAGGCGCGCGAATTTCCTGACATCATCGAAGGCGGGCCGCACAGCCACCGGGAGACACCATGACGCGAGGGACCGGGCGGGGCGGACACGCCGCCGCGCCGCGCAGCGTGGACGTCGCCCGGCTGGCCGGGGTCTCGCAGAAGACCGTGTCACGCGTCTTCAACGACGAGCCGTACGTCTCCACCGAGGTCCGCCGGCGGGTCCTGGAGGCGGCGGAGGAACTCGGCTACCGGCGCAACGACGCCGCCCGCGCGCTGGCCTCCGGGCGCAGCCGCTCCATCGGGGTGGTGACCCTGGGCACCGCGCTGTACGGGCCCGTCTCGCTGCTCATGGGTGTCGAGCGGGCCGTCCGGGACACCGGCTACGCGCTGCGGGTGGTCAACACCGTGGAGGGCGACCCGGCCGGCATCGCGGGCGCCGTGGACTCGCTCCTCGACCAGGGGGTGGACGGCATCGTCGTCTCCGAACCGATCGACGAGTCCGGAGGCGAGGGCAGGGGCGAGGGCGAGATCGCCCTGCGGGCCGACGTGCCCGTCCTGGTGCTCGGCGCGCCCTCGCCGGTCACCGCGCCCACCGTGCTGACGGCGGGCGGCGGCGCCGGCCTGATGGCCCGCACCGCGACCGAACACCTCCTGGACCTCGGACATATGACGGTGCATCACCTCGCCGGTCCGCAGCGGTGGTACGCCGCCCGGGACCGGCTGGAGGGCTGGCGCGCCACGCTGACCGCGCACGACAGAGAGGTGCCGCCGGTCGTCGAGGGCGACTGGTCGGCCGCCTCCGGCCACCGGGCGGGCCGCGCACTGGCCGAGGACCCCGGCGTCACCGCGGTCTTCGCCGCCAACGACGACATGGCCATCGGCCTGATCCGCGCCCTGCTGGAGGCCGGCCGGCGGGTGCCGGAGGACGTCAGCGTCGTCGGCTTCGACGACACCCCGGTCGCCGCCTTCGTCACTCCGCCGCTGACCACGGTGCCGCAGCCGTTCGACGCCGTGGCGCGGGAGGGCCTGAAGCGTCTCGTGCACGCCATCGAGCACCCCGGCGCGGCCCCCCTGCCGTCGAGCGACCCACCCGTCGGCCTCGTCGTGCGCGCCTCGACCGCGCCCCCGCGAGCCCCCGGCCCGGGATCCGCTCTCACCGGGCGTCGTAGGCCTCGGGGTCGAAGCGGGCCAGCCGGCGGCGCATCCGTCCCGTCGACCACGGCCAGCTGAAGCTGTTGAGGCCGTTGGCGTCGAGGTAGTAGCTGGAGCAGCCGCCCGCGTTGTAGACGGTGGTCGGCAGCGCCTGCCGGACCTCGGCCCGGAAGGCGGCCTGCACCTCCGGGCGGACGTCCATGGCCGCCCAGCCCGCCGAGCGGACGTGCCGTACCGCGCCCACCAGGTGGTCGAGCTGGGCTTCGAGGACCATGAAGGCGGAGGAGTGCCCGGTGCCCAGATGCGGGCCGAGGAGGACGAACGCGTTGGGGAATCCGCTCACGGTGGTGCCCAGGTAGGCGTCCGGGCTGCCCTTCCAGTGGTCGTCGAGACTGGCGCCGTCGGCGTCGAACACCCGCCGGGCGATGGGCATGTCGAGGATGTGGAAGCCGGTGCCGAGGACGATGGTGTCCACGTCCGCGGTGCTGCCGTCCGCGCCGACGACCCGGCCGCCCTCGACCGCCCGGACGGCCGTGGCGTGGACGGTGACGTTGGGGCGGGTCAGCGCCGGATAGTAGGTGTTCGACAGCAGCAGCCTCTTGCAGCCCAGGGTGTAGTCGGGCGTCAGGTCCCGGCGCAGCCGGGGGTCCCTGACGGCGGCCCGCAGATGGAGCGCGCCCACCCGCTGCACCGCCCGCAGCAGGGCCGGGTGGCGGAAGCCCACGCCCAAGGCCTCCAGCGCCGCGTACTCCGCGCCGCGCAGGGCGCGCTGGGCGGCGGGAAAGCGGCGCAGCAGCAGGCGTTCGGCGCGCGGGACGTGATGATCGGGCTTGGGCAGCACCCACTGGGCGGTGCGCTGGAACAGGTGCAGCCGGGCGACGCGCGGCTGGATGGCAGGCACGAACTGCACGGCCGACGCGCCGCTGCCGATCACCGCGACGCGGGCCCCGGTCAGTTCGTGGTCGTGGCGCCAGCGGGAGGAGTGGAAGACCGTGCCGGGGAAGTCGGCGAGGCCGGGCAGGTCCGGGACCGCCGGCTCGTGCCACGGGCCGGCCGCCGAGATCAGGAAGCGGGCCCGGTAGCGGTCGCGGGTGGTCTCGACGTGCCAGCGCGCGTCGCCGGGGTGCCACTGGGCGCGGACGACCTCGGTGCGCGGCCGGACGAGCGGGGTGATGCCGTGGGCGGCGGCCGTGGCGTGCAGATAGGCGCGGATCTCGGGCTGCCCGGCGAACGCCCTGGTCCAGCGCGGGTTGGGGGCGAAGGAGTAGGAGTAGAGGGCGGAGGGCACGTCGCAGGCGCAGCCCGGGTAGGTGTTGTCCCGCCAGGTACCGCCCAGGTCGTCGGCCTTCTCGACGAGGACGAGGTCATGGACACCGGCCCGGCGCAGCCGGATGGCCGCTCCGATGCCGGAGAGACCGCTGCCGATGATCAGCGCCTCCACGTCACGGGTCTCGCGGGCCACGCTCGCCTTGAAGCGGTCCGGGCGGTCCGGGCGGTCAGGGCTGTCGAAGCGGTCGGGGCTGTCAGGGCTCCCGAAGCCGTCCAGGCTGTCGGGGCTGTCGGGGCTGTCGGGGCTGTCGGGGCTGTCGGGGTGCGGCATGTCAGGCTCCTGTCGTCCGGGCGGCGGGCCGCGCCCCGGCCGGGTCGCCGAGGTGCCGGCGTACGGCGGCGCGGGTGGTGCGCAGCGCCGTCTCCAGGACGGCCGGGCGGCGCCGGGGGTCCATGAAGTTGCCGCCGGCCACGGCCAGGTCGGCGGCGGTGGGCTCGATCCGGACGACCCGGGTGCCGGCCGCCCGCAGCGCGGCGCACTCGGCGTCCAGCGTCCGAGTCATGACCCGGCGCAGCAGTGCCTCGGCCCGGCCGAGTCCGGTCCGGGGCACCGGGGTGGACGAACTCATCGGCGCGAGGACGTACACCTCGTCCAGGCCCAGGGGCACCAGGAGGTCGGCCGAGGCGGTGGAGAGGATGCCGCCGTCGGCGTACCGCCGGCCGCCGATGCGCACCGGCGGGAACCAGCCCGGGACCGCCCAGGACGCCCGGAGCGCGTCCCGCAGGGCGGCGGGCCGGGTGTCCGGATGGCCGAAGACCGTCCGTCGGCCCGTGTCGAAGTCCGTGGCCACCAGCCAGGTCGCGGGATGGGACACCCAGCCCCCGGCGGGCGTGAGGAGGTCGGCGAGGGCGGTCAGCCGGCGGGCGTCCCCGCGGCCCTGGGGCAGCGCGCCGGAGAGTCCGGCCAGGGCGGGCACGCGGCGCCGCAGGGCGAGCCGGGCCAGGGCGGGCGAGCCCGGGAAGAGGGCCGGGCGGGGCGGGAGGCCCCGGGGCGGGGCCGTGAAGTGACGGACCAGTTCGGGGCGGGCCCCCGGGTCGGCCAGCTGGGCGGCGAGCAGCTCGTCCACGCCGACGCCGGCGCCGAGCAGGGCGGCCAGTTCCGCTCCGGCCGAGGTGCCGACCAGGGCCGCGGCCTCGCGCGGGTCCCAGCGCAGGGCCTGCCGGAGCGCGTGCAGCGCGGCGATCGTCCAGGTGGCGCCGAGGGTTCCGCCGCAGCCCAGCACCAGTCCGCGGGAGGGGGTCGGGCATGTGCCTGTAGGGGTCAACGGGGTCTCCGACCAATCGGGATACCGACGAGATCGGGATACTAGCGGTATCCGAATGCCGGGGACAGGGGGCGGATAGGATCCGGAGCCAGAGCCTCTCGGGAACGCCGCGCGAGGCGGAAAGGTGCACCGCCATGGCCCGCCTCAGCCGCGTCGAGAGCCAGGAACAGACCCGGGAGCGGCTCGTCGCCACCGCCCGCGAGCTGTTCCTGCGCAACGGCTACGGCGCCACGTCCCTCGGCGAGGTCGCCGAGACGGCCGGCTACTCCAAGGGCGCCGTGTACTCCAACTTCCGCGGCAAGGGCCATCTCTGCCTCGCCGTCCTCGACGCGGTGCGCGCGGATCAGCTGACCCTGCTCACGGACTCCGTCATGGGCGGCGGCGGGATCGACGACCGGCTCGCGGCCTTCGGCGCGTGGAGCGAGGCGCACATCGGCGAGGAGGCCTGGACCGCGCTCGAGGTCGAGTTCCTGACCGGGACCCGCCACGACGCCGAGCTGCGCCAGGAGATCACGGCACGGGTCGCCGCGGTCCGCGAGGTGCTCGCCCAGCTGCTGCTCACCCTGGCCGAGGACACCGGGACCTCGCTGGCCATGCCCGTCGACCGGGCGGCCGCGACGCTGCTCGGCCTCGGCATCGGACTCGGCGTCCAGCGCATCGCGGACCCCACCGTGCCCACGGCGGTGCTCACCGACACCCTGCGACTGGTCCTGGGCGGCCGCGGGTGACCGCGTCCGGCGGCACCCGCGCCCCGCGGCACGACTCCCGCGGAGGCACCTCCACCGGCCCCGCCCGACCGGATTCGATCATTCCGCACCCCGTCGTTTAAACCCCGTGCGTCACATGTGCCATACTCGGCGCCGCTTATAGCAAGATCCGACCGGGGGAGTCCACCATGCATGCCATTTCTTTGGGTGCCCCTTACCTGGACACGGACGCGGATCAGCTCTGCTTCTCCCTGGACCTTCCGGAGCGGCCGGCCCTCGCCGAGCGCGAGGTCGTCGTCGGCGGGATCGACGTACGGCTGCGGCTGCTCGGCGCCTCCCACCAGGTCTTCGTCGGACCGGTGCGGGAGACCGTGGCGTGTCTGCGCGAGACCGACCGGGGCCTGCCGGCCACCCACAGCGAGGAACTGCCGGGCTGGACCTACGACTTCGGCGCCGAGACCCGGCGTCTGGACCCGGAGGCGTTCAGCGCCGAGGTGGCGTGGGTCCTCGGCCTGGTGGCCGACAACGAGAACAGCCTGTGCGGGATCTTCCCCGGCTCACCGGAGGCGGTGACGGCCGTGGTCGTCGAGGCGGCCGACGGACCGGCGGGCGGCGGGCTGGTCTGGCGCACGTGGCACACCTATCCGCAGCACGGCCAGATCGTATCGACGCAGACCCGGCTGGAGGCCCGATGAACAGCTCCCGACTCACCCGCGCGGCGGTTGCGGCCGTGCTGGCCGCGGTCCTGCTCACCGCCTGCTCCTCCGGCGGGGACGACGGGGTCCCGCGCGGCTGGATCAGCGACACGTACACCGCGGACGGCGCGGACTGGCTCGACCCGGACAGCAACCCGATCGTGGTCGCCGACGCGATCCACGGCCACCGCGAGTCCCTCGACCGCGCCAGCGGCGACAGCATGGAGTTCCTGCGCTACGGCGACGACCTGGTCACCGTCTCGCCGGCCGGCGGCGGCAGCCGGATCGCCATAGAGGACTACCGCAACGGCTACCACCGCCACAGCCAGTACCTCAGCAGCTGGCCCGACCCGGACAGCGCCAGCTTCCGCGGCGGCGGCCCCGGCGAGGGCAAGTGACCCGCGCCGAGCCGGTCCGCACACCCCGCGCGGCCGCGTCCCGCAGACCCTGACCACGCCCTGAAGACCTGAAGACCTGAAGAAAGGCAACGCAGTGACCGAGATCTTCGAGTCGACCGGCCAGGCCCTGCTCTACGGAGTCGTGGGCCTCGTGGTGATGGCCGCCGGCTTCATCGCCCTCGACCTCGTCACGCCCGGCAAGCTCTTCCACGTGGTCTGGACGGACCGCAACCGCGGTGCGGCCGTCCTGCTGGGCAGCCAGTCCATAGCCGTGGGCCTGGTCATCATGGAGGCCATCCGGGCCAGCGAGTCCGAAGAGGGCCTGGGCTACGGCCTGCTGAGCACCCTCCTGTACGGTCTGGCCGGCGTCCTGGTGATGACGGTCGTCGGCATCGTGATCGGTCTGCTCACCCCCGGCCAGATGGGCGCGGTCGTCCTCGACGACAGCGACGGCCGTCCGCACCCCGGCGCCTGGGTCCAGGCCGGCATGTACCTCGGCACCGCGGTCATGGTCGGCGCGGCCATCTCGTAGCCGCCGCCCCCATGACCACCGTCACCCCGCAAGGCCGCGACACCGCGGCACCCGCCCGCCCCCCGGCCGTCCGGCACTCCCGGGGGGCGCGCTTCCTTCTGCTGCTCGCCGTGTTCCTCTGCGCGGCCTGCGGTCTCGTGTACGAACTGGCACTCACCGCGCTGGGCAGCTACCTCATCGGCAACTCGGTCCTCCAGACCTCCGTGGTCATCTCCGTGATGGTCTTCGCGATGGGGCTCGGCTCCCTCGCCGCCAAACCGCTGCGCCGCCGCGCGGTCGGCGCGTTCGCGCTGGTGGAGGCGGCCCTGGCGCTCGTCGGCGGACTGTCGGTGCTGGTGCTGTACGCGGCGTTCGCCTGGCTCCAGCTCTACACCCCGGTGATGATCGTGATCACCCTGGTGGTCGGACTGCTGATCGGCGCCGAGATCCCGCTCCTCATGACGCTGCTGCAGCGCATCCGGCGGCAGGAGGCGGGCAGCGCGGTCGCCGACATGTTCGCCGTCGACTACATCGGCGCACTCGTCGGCGGGCTCTGCTTCCCGCTGGTGCTCCTGCCGACGTTCGGCCAGCTGAAGGGCGCGCTGGTGGTGGGCGCGGTCAACGCGGTGGCCGGGGTCGTGGTGGTGGTGTTCATCTTCCGCCGCCAGACCCGGCGTTCGGTCCAGCTCGGTCTGCTCGCCACGGTCACGACGGTGCTGGCGGTGCTCGGCACGGCGTACGCGCTGGCGGACGAGCTGGAGGTCACCGCCCGTCAGCAGCTGTACCGGGACCCGATCGTGCACGCCGAGACCACGGCGTACCAGGAGATCGTCGTCACCCGCTCCACCGCGTTCACGGGCGAGCCGGACATGCGGCTCTTCCTCAACGGCGACCTCCAGTTCAGCTCCGTCGACGAGTACCGGTACCACGAGTCGCTGGTCCACCCCGCGCTGTCGGGCGACCGCGCGAACGTGCTGATCATGGGCGGCGGCGACGGGCTCGCGCTGCGCGAGGTGCTGCGCTACGACGACGTACGGCGGGTGACCCTCGTCGAACTCGACCCGGCGATGACCCGGCTGGCGCGCGGGTTCGAGCCGTTGCGCGCGCTGAACGACGGGGCGCTGGACGACCCCCGGGTCGAGGTGGTGAACGCGGACGCGTTCAACTGGCTGCGCAGCGCCCACGAGCGGTACGACGCGGTCGTCATCGACTTCCCGGACCCCGACACGGCGGCCCTGGCCAAGCTGTACTCGGTGGAGTTCTACCATCTGCTCGGCCAGGTGCTGACGCCGCGGAGCCAGGTGATGGTGCAGAGCGGGTCGCCGTTCTTCGCGCCGAAGACGTTCTGGTCGATCGCCGCGACCGTCGAGGCCGCGGGCTACACGACCACCGAGTTCCAGGTCGACGTGCCGAGCTTCGGCAACTGGGGTTACGTCCTCGCCTCCCCCGGCACCGGCGCGCCCCCACCGCTGCGGCTGGCGGCGGACGCGCCGCCCCTGCGCTACCTCGACGACGCGGTCCTGAAGGCGGCCACGGTGTTCCCCGTCGACCGCCGCCGCGTGGACGTACGGCCGAGCACGCTGATGGACCCGGCGGTGCTGGAGTACGTGCAGAGCGAGTGGGAGAACTACTGATCCCCGCCCCGGCCGGCTGATCCGGGCTCCGCCCCGGCCGGCCCACGCGGCGCCCACGCCCCGTCCACCGCGGTTTACAGGCGGCGGGCCGTCGACTAGCGTACAACCAAATGGTTTCACATCAAGGGGACAGCGGGAGCCTGGACCGGCTCTTCCACGCGCTGGCCGACACCACGCGCCGGGACATACTCCGCCGCTGCGTCCACGGCGATCTGTCCGTGTCCCAGCTGGCCGCCGCCTACCCGATGAGCTTCGCCGCGGTGCAGAAGCACGTGACGGTGCTGGAGCGGGCCGGGCTGGTCAGCAAGCGGCGGCACGGACGGGAACAGCTCGTCCTGACGGAGCCCGAGGCCGTGGCACGGGCCCGGCAGGCGCTCGACGACCTGGACACCCTGTGGCGCGGCCGGGTGGCGCGGATGTCCGGCCTGCTGGCACAGGAGCCGCAGCACCCCCGCACGAACCCCGGCACGCACGAACACCGTCCGAAGGAAGGACCGGAACGATGAGTGTGACCAGCGTGGACAAGGATTTCGACAGCCTCACCCTCACCCTGATCGCCGACTTCGCCGCCCCCGTCGAGCGGGTCTGGGAGCTGTGGGCCGACCCCCGGCGGCTGGAGCGCTGGTGGGGTCCGCCGACCTACCCGGCGACCGTCGAGGATCACGACCTGACCGCGGGCGGCGAGGTCACGTACGTCATGACGGGCCCCGAGGGCGACCGGCACCGCGGCTGGTGGCGGGTCACCTCGGTCGCCCCGCCCACGTCCCTGGAGTTCACCGACGGCTTCGCCGACCCGGACGGGACCCCGAGCACCACCATGCCGACCACCACGGTGTCCGTCCGGCTCACCGCGCACGGCGAGGGCACCCGGATGGAGATCCGGTCCGCCTTCGACACCCGGGAACAGATGGACCAGCTGGTGACCATGGGCATGGAGGAGGGCCTGAAGCTGGCCGTCGGCCAGATGGACGACCTGCTGACCGGCTGAGCACCCCGGTCAGGGGATCTCCTGCTCCGCCCAGATGATCTTCCCCTCTCCGGTGTAGCGGGCTCCCCACCGGTGGGAGAGCTGGGCCACCAGGAAGAGGCCACGGCCCCCCTCGTCCGTGCTGCGGGCGTGCCGCAGCCGGGGGGCCGTGCTGCTGGCGTCGGCGACCTCGCAGGTCAGCCGCGCGTCGCGGATGAGCC
The DNA here is from genome assembly GCF_014648915.1 of Streptomyces phaeofaciens. Classification (GTDB taxonomy): domain Bacteria; phylum Actinomycetota; class Actinomycetes; order Streptomycetales; family Streptomycetaceae; genus Streptomyces; species Streptomyces phaeofaciens. Next base: position 42,602 of record NZ_BMSA01000038.1, read on the forward strand.
GCAGCCGGATGGGCCCGTCGGCGTAGCGGATCGCGTTGGTGACCAGCTCGCTCACGATCAGCTCCGACGTCATCGCCAGCTCCCCCAGCCCCCACTCCTCCACCTGACGCGTGGCCCTGGCCCGGGCCTCGGCGACGGCGACCGGGTCCGCGGGCACCTCCCAGGAGACGACATGGTCGGCGCCCAGGGCATGGGTGCGGGCCAGCAGCAGGGCGATGTCGTCGGGCTGGGGCACGGGCACCAGCTCCTCCACCGCCGAGGTGCACAGGGCCGCGAGGTCGGCGGCGGGCCGGGCCAGCACCTCCCCGAGCCGGACCATGCACGCCTCCATGTCCCGGTCGGCGCCCCCGATCAGCCCGTTGGTGTAGAGCCCGAGCAGGCTGTTCTCGGGCAGCTCGATCTCGGTGGACTCGAACGCCATCCCGCCCAGCCCGAGCGGGGGCCCGGCCGGCGGTTCCGGGAAGGACACCTGGCCGTCGGGCGCGACGACGACGGGCGGCGGGTGACCGGCCCGGGCCATGGTGCAGCGCCGGGTGATCGGGTCGTAGACGGCGTACAGACAGGTCGCGCCGAGCACGGCGGTGGCGGTGCTCGGCCGGGCGCTGTCGTCGGCCGCCTCCACGCTCAGCCGCAGTTGCAGGTCGTCGAGGTGGGCGAGCAGTTCGTCCGGGGGCATCTCCATGTCGGCGAGGGTCTGCACGGCGGTGCGCAGCCGGCCCATGGTCGCCGCGGCGGTGATGCCGTGCCCCACCACGTCCCCGACGACCAGGCCCACCCGCGCCCCGGACAGCGGGATCACGTCGAACCAGTCGCCGCCCACACCGTCCGTGGCGTCGGCCGGCAGATACGAGGAGGCGACCTCCACGGCCGTGCCGCCGGTCAGGGCCTGGGGCAGCAGACTGCGCTGGAGGGTGACCGCCGCCGTGTGCTCCCGGGTGTAGCGGCGGGCGTTGTCGACGCACAGCCCTGCCCGCGCCACCAGCTCCCGGGCCAGCAGGACGTCGTCGGGCTGGAAGGAGACGGGGTTGAGCGACCGTACGAAGGTGGTGAGGCCCAGGGCGGTGTTCCGGGCCCGCATCGGCACCGAGACCAGGGAGTGCAGACCCCACTCGCGCATGCTCCGCGCCCGCTCCGGCTCCTGGGACGCCCACAGTTCGTCGGCCGGGTCCAGGACCGGGATGAGGATCGGATCGCCGTCGATCAGCAGGGTCGCGTCGTGCGGCGGCGGGAGGAAGTCCACCCGGTCCCCGATCCTGGCCACCGCCTCCGGACAGCCCTCGCGCACCGAACTCATCCCGGCCCGCCGCATCACCGGCCGGGCGGGCGCCGGTCCCGCGTCCGTCAGCCACGTGCCGTGCCCCTCGGTGCTGAGCACCGGCTCCAGCAGGTCCACGACGACGAAGTCCGCGAACCGGGGCACGGCGAAGTCGGCCAGCTCCTGCGCGGTGCGCATCACGTCCAGGGTGGTGCCCACGCTGGTCCCGGCCTCGTTGACCAGCGTCAGGAGCCGGCGGGCGGTCCAGCGCTCGGTGATGTCCAGCACCATGTAGCAGACGCCGGTGACGGTGTCGTCCGCGCCCACCAGCGGGAAGAAGGACGTCGAGTAGGCGTGCTGACGGTGCGGGTCGGCCCAGCTCCAGCCCACGTACTCGTAGTCGGTGATCGGCACCCCGGTCCGCAGGACCTTGCGCATCTGGCCCTCGATGGCGACCGTCTGGAGGCCGGGCAGCAGCTCGCTCAGCCGGTGGCCCAGCCGCTGCTCGCGGGGCACCCCGCCGAACCGTTCCAGCGTGTCGTTGAGCCACACGTAGCGCAGCTCCAGGTCCAGCACCGCCATACCGACCGGGGAGCGGGTGAGGAAGCCGTCGATGACGGACGGGTCGACCGTGACGGGCCGGCGCTGCGGGCGCGCCGACAGCAGGAAGCACTCCTGCTCTCCGATCCGGAAGGACGCGGAGACCCGCAGGTCGACCTCGACGGTCCGGCCGTCCAGGTGCCGTGCGGAGATCAGGCCGTTCCAGCCCATGCCGGCACGGCAGCGCGCCGCGACGGCGGCCACCCTGGCCGGGTCCGCGGGCATCGCCACCAGCGCCGCGGCGGAGCCGCCGACCACCTCCGACGCCGGGTGTCCGAGCAGTGCCTCGGCGCCCCGTGTCCAGCCGGTCACGACGCCGTCGCCCGAGACGATCGCCGCCGCGTCGGTGGACGCGTCGAGGAGATCGCGCGGTCCCGCGGTCGTCGGGGCGTCGGAAGCCTCTCGCGCAGAATCCATTGCAGCCATCCTCTACCCGACCATGTTCCTGCTTGTCCGGCCGATGCGCACGGCGCCCGGCCGTGGCCCGGCACACGGCGCCCGGCCGCGGCCCCGGCTCCCGGCCGCGTTCCGGCCGCCTTCCGGCCGCCTTCCGGCCGCCGCGGTGTCGCACCCGGCGGACGGGAGGGAGCATGGAAGGGCCGGTGGCCTGAGCCCAGGTGGGCGGCCGCGCCGAAAAGCGCCGCCGCGTCCCGCCGAACGGTGGAGGAGGATCTCGGATGACAACCGAACCCTTCGGGTCCGACGGTGGCCCGCGCCCCTCCGAGGTGCCCCCGAGCACCGGTCTGCTGGACGTGCTGAGCGTGTCCGCGATGGTCGTCGACACCCAGGGCCGGATCGTGTTCTGGACCCCGCAGGCGGAGGAGCTGTTCGGCTACAGCGCGCAGGAGGCCCTCGGCGCGTACGCGGCACGGCTGTTCGTCCACCCCGAGCATCTCCAGTCCGTGGTACGGCTGTTCACGGAGGTGCTGGAGACCGGCCGCAGCTGGGCCGGCGCCTTCCCCATCCGCCACAAGGACGGCAGCAGCCGGCTGATGGAGTTCCGCAACATGCGGCTCCAGGACGACCTCGGGGACGTCTACGCGCTGGGCATCGCGGCCGACCACGCCCTGCTCCAGCGCGTCGAGACCGACCTCGCCCTGTGCGAGCGGCTGATCAACCAGTCCCCGATCGGCCTCGCCCTGCTGGACCCCGATCTGCGGTACGTCCTTGTCAACCCCGCCCTCGAACGCATCGACGGCATCCCCTCCGAGGACCATGTCGGCCGGCACCTGGGCGAGACCCTGCCCCTCCCGGACGTCGACACCATCGAGTCCGCGCTGCGCCAGGTGCTCACCACCGGCACCCCGCTGCTCGACCAGTACCACGTGGGCACCCCCCGCACCGATCCCGACCACGAGCACGCCTGGTCGCTGTCGTTCTACCGGCTGGAGGACCCCGGCGGGCGGGTCCTGGGCGCCGCCGTGTCGGTCGTCGACGTCACCGAACGCCACCGGGCCGCCTCGGAGGCCGACCGGGCCCGGCGGCGCCTCGCCCTGATCGCGGACGCCTCCACCAAGGTGGGCACCACGCTGGAGGTGGAGCGGACCGCCCGCGAACTGGCCGAGATCGCCGTCCCGCAGCTCGCCGACGTGGTCGCCGTGGACATCCTCGACTCCGCCCTGGCCTGCCGCCGCTCCCGCAGACCCGACAACGGCTCCGAGCTGTTCCGGGCCCTCGCCCTGAAGGCGGCCCACCCGACGGTGGCGCTGCGGGCCGCCGACCCGCCCGGTGACATCGCGGCCTACGAGGGGGACCGGCTGGTCACCCTGTGCGTGCACACCGGCCGCCCGGTGCTGGTGCGGCACGTCGGCGACCAGGACATCCCGCGGATCGCCCGGGACGCCGAGGCCGGTGCGATGCTGGCCCGGGCCGGGGTCCACTCGTATCTCGCCGTGCCGCTGATCGCCCACGGCGAGGTGCTCGGCGCCCTCGACCTCAAGCGGACCCGCAATCCGCTGCCGTTCGACGACGACGACGTGATCCTCGCCAGCGAGCTGGCCGGCCGCGCCGCCGTGGCCATCGACAACGCCCGCTGGTTCCAGAGCGTGCGCAACACCGCCCTCACCCTCCAGCGCAGTCTGCTGCCCGACCACGCGCCGCACCACACCGGTCTCGAGGTCGCCTCCCGCTACCAGCCCGCGCAGACCACCAGCGAGGTCGGCGGCGACTGGTACGACGTCATCCCCCTGACCGACGACAAGACCGCGCTGGTCGTCGGGGACGTCATGGGCAACGGCATCGACGCGGCCGCCACCATGGGCCGGCTGCGCACCGCCACCTGCGCCTACGCGGACCTCGACCTCGACCCCGGGGACGTGCTCCAGCATCTGGACAAGATCACCTGCGATCTGGAGCACTACATCGTCACCTGCCTCTACATCGTGTACGACCCCCGCACCGGGCGGTGCCGCATCGCCAACGCGGGACACATGCCGCCCGCGCTGGCCCGCCCCGGACAGGCCCCCGTGCTGCTCGACCTGCCGCCCTGCGCACCGCTCGGCGTAGGCGGCATCCACTTCGAGACCACCACCGCCGACCTGGGGCCCGGCGATCTTTTGGTGCTGTACACCGACGGCCTGGTCGAGACCCGGCAGCACCCCATCGACGACCGCCTGAACGTCCTCCTCGGCTTCCTGGACGAACCCGAACGGCCCCTGGAGCAGATCTGCGACCTGCTGCTGTACGGCCTGCGCCACCCCGACGACCACGACGACGTCGCCCTCCTGGTCGCCCGCGCGCTCTGAGCCCGTTCCGGGCCGGAGGAAGCCTGTCCTAGACGAACTCCAGGGCAGCCGCAACGCCGGCGGACTCGTTCAGCTCGGCCCAGACCGTCTTGCCGTACCGGGCGGTGCGGGTGCCCCAGCGGTCGGCGAGCTGCGCGACCAGGAACAGGCCGCGGCCGCCCTCGTCGAACGTGCGGGCCCGGCGCAGATGCGGGGTCGTGGTGCCGGAGTCGGAGACCTCGCAGAGCAGCGAGCGGTCGTGGATGAGGCGCAGCCGGATCGGCGGCCGGCCGTACCGGACGGCGTTGGTGACCAGCTCGCTGACGACGAGTCCGGCGGTGAAGTCCAGCTCCTCCAGTCCCCAGGCGCTCAGCTGCCGGGCGACGTCCGCGCGTGCCCCGGCGACGGCGGCGGGGTCCGCCGCCAGCTCCCAGGCGGCGACCTGGCGCTCCCCCAGCCCCCGGGTGCGGGCCAGCAGCAGGGCCACGTCGTCGTCCGGGCGGTCCGGCAGCATGGCGTCGAGTACCCGGTCGCAGGTCGCCTCCAGGGACGGCCCGGCGTGGTCGAGGGCCTGGCGCAGCCGGTCGAGGCCGGCCTCGACGTCGTGGTCGCGGGCCTCGATCAGGCCGTTGGTGTAGAGGGCGAGGAGGCTGCCCTCGGGCAGGTCGAACTCCGCCGCCTCGAAGGGCAGTCCGCCGAGGCCCAGGGGCGGGCCGGGCGGCAGGTCGAGGATCTCCGCCCGCCCGTCCGGGCGCAGCACGGCGGGCAGCACATGACCGGCGCGGGCGAGGGCGCAGCGCCGCGAGACGGGGTCGTAGACGGCGTACAGACAGGTGGCGCCGACGTCTCCCTCGGGGCCGTCGTCTCCTTCACCGCCGGTGTCCCCCTCGCCGTCGGTGTCCGGCCCGTCGGAGGCTTCCGCGGCCAGGCGCAGGACCACGTCGTCGAGGTGCGTGAGGAGTTCGTCGGGCGGCAGGTCGATGTCGGCGAGGGTGCGGACGGCGGTGCGCAGCCGGCCCATGGTGGCGGCGGCGTGGACACCGTGGCCGACGACGTCGCCGACGACGAGGGCGACCCGGGCGCCGGAGAGCGGGATGACGTCGTACCAGTCGCCGCCCACACCGGCCTGGGCACCGGCGGGCAGGTACCGCCAGGCGACGTCCACGGCGGACTGGCGCGGGGTGTGCCGCGGGAGCAGGCTGCGCTGGAGGGCGAGCGCGGCGGCCCGGGCGTGGGTGTAGCGGCGGGCGTTGTCCACGGCGACCGCCGCCCTGGCCGCGATCTCCTGTGCGAGCAGCAGGTCCTCGTCGTCGAAGAGGTCGGGGTCGCGGAAGCGTTCCAGCCGGGCCACGCCCAGGGTGGTGCCGCGGGCGCGCAGGGGGACGACGAGGGTGGAGTGGACCCGGTCGGGGCCGGCCGGGGGACCGCCCGGCGGGTGGGCGTCCTGCGCATGGTGGCGGGAGGGCCGGCCGGTGGCGAGGGCGCGGGCCGGGGCCGAACCCTCCGGGTAGGTGTGCAGGCCCTGCGGGGGTATCTCCGGGTCCGGGGGGTCCTCGGTCACGGACCGCTGGGCGACCCGCCGCAGCACGGGCGGGCTCTTGCCGGGGGCGTCGTTCCCGTGCAGGACCGAGTCCAGCAGGTCGACGGTGACGGAGTCGGCGAAGTGCTCGACGACGACGTCCGCCAGTTCCTCGGCGGTGCGGGCGATGTCGAGCGTGGTGCCGACGCACATGCTCGCGTCGCTCACCAGCGACAGCCGCCACCGCAGCCGCCGGTCGCGCTCCTCCTGGAACGCCGCCACGCTCTGCTCGGACGAGCGGTCCACGTACCCGATCCCCGTCATGATCATCAGGCGGGCGGCCGCGGTGACCTGCGTGGGGTCGTCGCTGAGCGCGGGCAGCTCGGCGAGCAGCCGGTCGAAGACGATGGCCTGGGCGAGCCGGTGGGCCCGCAGCAGCGCGCTGACGGAGGTGCCGTGCCGGGCGAGCCGGCGCGCGCGTTCGGCGTCGGCGGCGGGTGGTTCGAGCCGGTTCGGATCGACGCCGTGCGCGAGGTCGGACAGGGCACCGTTGATGTGGTCGGCGATGTTCTTCGACGTCATCCGGCCGATGTCCGGCTCGCCCCACAGTTCGGGGACCTCCTGCCGCAGGCATCGCTCCACGTCCGCGATCAGCCGGTCCCGGCCCGAGCCGAGCCGCCGCGCGGCGCGGGCCACCAGTCCGTCGGCGGTGACGTCCACAAGGAAGACGTTACGCCGTACGGGCGTATCCGCACCGCCGGGGCCGCTCCGGGCCGCCGGGGCCGCTCCGGGCCGCCAGGGCCCGCGGGGGCCCCGTCCGGCCGGGTGCCTCCCTGTGGGGAGGGCGGCCGGTGGGCGCGGGCGGCGTCGGTGGGAGAAGGCCGACGGGGGCGAAGTCGTACGCCCTGAGGTGGGCGTACGCGTCGAGGAGCTGGAGGCGAGGCAGCCGGGGTCGGCGAGGGCCCTGTCGACCCCGAAGTGGTCGCCCCAGCAGGGCCGAACGCCGTGCCGGGTGAGTGGTGCGTGCGGTGCGAACGGGTGGCGGTGTCGCCTACGCGGGTGCGAAGAGGTGGTCGCTGATCAGGCGGGCCCCGCCGATGACACCGGCGGTGGGTCCCAGCTCGCCCAGGACGATGGGCAGGTTGCGGGTCGCCAGGGGCAGTGACTGGCGGTAGACCTGGGTGCGGATCGCGGCGAGCAGGGTGTGGCCGAGGCCGGTCACCCCGCCGCCGATCACCACCAGGCCGGGGTTGAAGAAGGAGACGAGTCCGGCGATGACCTGGCCGACCTGGGTGCCGCCCGCGCGGATCAGGTCGAGCGCGGTGGCGTCACCGGCGGCGGCCGCGGCCGCGACGTCGACGGCGGTGAGGGTGCCGTTCGCCTCCAGCCGGGCCGCGAGGTCGGCGGAGAGGCCCTGGCGGGCGGCCTCCACCGCGTCCCGGGCCAGGGCGGCGCCGCTGAAGTGGGCCTCCAGGCAGCCCCGGTTGCCGCAGGCGCAGGGCCGGCCGTCGGGCACGGCCTGGATGTGGCCGATGTCGCCCGCGCTGCCGGTCGTACCGCGGTGGACCCGGCCGCCGACGACGATGCCGCAGCCGATACCCGTGCCGATCTTGACGCAGAGGTAGTCGGCGACCGGCCGGGCGACTCCGGCGTGCTGCTCCCCCATCGCCATGAGGTTCACGTCGTTGTCGACCATGACCGGGCAGCCGAGTTCCTGGCTGAGCGCCTCCCGCACGGGGAAGCCGTCCCAGCCCGGCATGATCGGCGGCGCGACCGGCACGCCCTCGGGGAACCGGACCGGGCCGGGGACGCCGACACCGGCGCCGTCGAAGCCCTCGGCGAGCCCGGTGGCCTTCAACTTCCCGGCCATCTCCAGGACTTGCTCGAAGACCGCGACGGGCCCCTCGCGGACGTCCATCGGCTGGTTCAGATGGCCGAGGATCTCCAGTTCCGCGTTGGTGACGGCGACGTCGACCGAGGTCGCGCCGATGTCGACACCGAGGAAGCGCAGGCCGGGGTGGAGCCGGACGTTGTGGGAGCGGCGGCCGCCGCGCGAGGCGGCGAGTCCGTCGGCCACCACCAGGCCCGTCTCCAGCAGCCGGTCCACCTCGACGGCCAGCTTGGACCGGGACAGGTCGACCCGGTCGCCCAGCTGGGCACGGGAGTGGGGGCCGCCGTCCCGGAGCAGCTTCAGCAGGCGGGACTGGTGCGCGTTCGCCGGTCGTGCCGTCATGCGTCTCACGAACCCCTCCCCGCCATGATTCGGCCACCAGTGACTGGCTTTCGAGGGGAAGGTAGCAGCGGCCGCCGACTCTGGGAAGAAGCGGTGGATAAAGGAGCTACGGCTTTCTCCATTCACAGGACAAAGCTCCACTCGCAGGACAAAGGCCTGGCCCACCGGCTCCGGCGGGGCACAGCGGCCACCTCCGCCCCTCGGGCCGGAGCTCACGGCACAGTGGGCACATGGACGCAGACAACAGGGACATTCTGGCCGGGGCGCACGTGGCGACCAGGCTGCCCACGCAGGACCTGGAGCGGGCGCGGCGCTTCTACGCCGAGCGGCTCGGCCTGGAGCCCGTCGACGAGCGGCCCGGCGGGCTGCTGTACCGGTGCGCGGGGGCGGAGTTCGCGCTGTACCGCTCGACGGGAGCCTCCTCCGGCACCTTCACCCAGATGGCCTTCCAGGTCGACGACATCGAGACCGCCGTGGCGGAGCTGAGGCGGCGAGGAGTCGTGTTCGAGGACGTCGACGTACCCGGCTTCCGGACGCACGACGGGATCGCCGAGGTCGAGGGGAACTATCCGAGCACGGGCGCGCGCGGCGAACGCGGCGCCTGGTTCCGCGACAGCGAGGGAAACCTGCTGGGCATCGGCCAGCCGGTGCTCTGAACGGGCGCCGGCCGTGGCCGGGGCGGGAACGGAACGCGGCGGACGGGCCGCCGCGCCACAGCTCACCCGTTGCCGAAGTGCCGGACCTTGAAGCCTCCGCCGTCCGGCTGCGCGGCCTTGTCCTTGGCCTCGGAGTAGACCTCGGCGAGCACGGCGGGCATCCCCGCGTAGTTCATCGCCCGCCGCACCCGGTCGCGCAGCTCCGCCCAGTCGACATCGCGGTCCTTGGCGCCGGCCAGCCCGCAGAGCCGCTTCAGTTCGGTCCGGGCGTCCTTGGCCCGGCGGGTCGTGGTGATCCCGTCCTTGGGGAACGCGGCCGCGAGCAGCCCGACCAGGCGCTCGATGAGCGCGTCCTGGGCGGAGGCCTTGGGCATCTTGCCCTTGTCGAGCGGGAGTACCAGCCCGTCGCCCTGACGCCCGGCGGGCCGGTACTCGGGGAAGTCCTGGAAGTCCGGCATGCTCAGCCGTCCCAGCAGGGCGCTCATCGGCTGGACCGTACCGTTGCGGGACTCCTGCCGGACCTCCTCGACCAGGCCGTCCGGGGCATAGGTGACCAGGGAGTTCGCCACCGCCGAGCCGACGACCTCGGTCATCCACGCCCCGCGGATCTCGTACTGGTCGGAGTCCTTCGCCTTGTCCGTGCTCTGGCTCAGGTTCCCGGGGTCGTAGACGGACTTGATCTGCTTCTCGCTGACCGCGTTGCCGGTCACCCGCCGGTAGGTCTCCAGGGGGACGAGGAAGGACCGCACCAGTGTCGTGGTCTGCGCCGTCGGCGTGGCGAAGCCGCTCGGGTCGCTGCGGTTCTTCTGGTCCTGGTAGGTGCGCACGTAGTGCATCGACCGCCACGGGCGGCCCATGTTCAGCCAGGCGGCGTCCTGCTGGTTGCGGAAGTCGATGGAGCCGTCCCCGCGCTGGTGCACGTCCTTGTGGCCGCCGCCGGCCATCACCGGTGCGAACACCGTCTGGTAGACGCGGACGTGCGGCTCCCCGTCGTGCTCCTCCACGTCGATGTCGCCCCGGTTGGTCAGCGAGACCTTGCCGCCGGCCGACGCCACGTAGCTCGGCTCCTGATGGATCATCCGCTGCACGGGCGCGGGTCCCTGGCCGGCCCCGGGCCGCCGTGCCGGACGACCCGCAGCGTCCGCCGGGGCGGCGGGGGCCGGCCCGCTCATCACCCGGACCGCGTTCGCCTCGGCGGCCCGCTCGTCGCGGTCGCCCGGATCGCTGACCCGCAGCCCCGCCCCGTTGTCCGCGCCGGCCACCGGGCCCGTGCGCTGCTGGATGACGTGGGTGAGCTCATGGGCGAGGGTGTGCTTGTCCGCGCCACCGGCCCCGATGACGACGTGGTGCCCCGAGGTGTAGGCGCGGGCACCCAGTTCGGCGGCGGAGCGGCGGGCGTCGGTGCCGGTGTGCAGGCGTACGTCGGAGAAGTCGGCGTCGAGCCGGGCCTCCATCTCCGAGCGCAGCGGGGCGGCGAGCGGCTGCCCCGGGGAGGACAGGACGTCGCCGACGGCGGACCGCTGCACCGCGGCGGTGTTCTGTGCGTGGCCGCACCCGGGCCCGTGCTCGTGCCGCTCCCGTTCCTCGCTGCGGACCAGCTGGACCGAGCGGGTGGCGGCCGCGTTCCCGGCGGTTCGCTGGAGGGCGAGGAGTCCGTCCGGGGACAGCGGGAGCGCCGGCCGGGCCGAGGCCGAGGCGGCACGGGCGGCCGCCCTCACCTCGCCGGACCCGGTGTTCCTCGCGGGGCGGTGCGCGCGCATGGTGGGATCCCTCTGTAGCGGTTCACACCCGGTCTACCGCCGCCCGCCCTCCACCCGGAAGGTACGGCAGGGCAGACTCACCGTCCGGCGGGGCAGCGTGGGGGGCCTGCGCGGGCGGTCCGGACCGGGCCGGTGACGCGCTACGGCGGCGGGTCGCCGCCCCCGGGCGAATCCGCTGGCCCGGGGCACCGCAGGACAGCGACACTGGGCCGGTGAACACCCCTCTGCCGGTGCCCGGCCCGCCGCCGGTCCCGGACCCGCGCACCCGGGACACCGCTCTCGACCCCGCGGGCACGCACACCCCGCGTCCGGCCGCCGGCACACCCCTGTCGGAGCCGATCGAGCGGGCAACCGGTGCCGGGCGCGATGCCGGGCGCGTCGGGGCCGCACCCACCACGGAGCCCGACCGCGACCGGGTGCCCGAGGAGCGGCTCGCCAGGCTGTGGAAGGACCACCGGCGCGCGCCGTACCCCGACGGCTTCCGCGGAGTGAACATCGGGGGCGTGGAGCTGATCCTCCTGGACGCCGACGTCGCCGGCCTCGTCCGGAGCGAGCTGGACGGCGGACTCGGCGGCGCGGGCATCGCCGGCCTGTGGGCGTGCATCGCCGACCTCGACACGGCCCTGCCCCTGATCGACGAACCGTACTGCCTCGACTACTTCACGAGACTGCGCACGATGGCCCGGCTCGCGGCGGCACGCCACCTCCCCACGGCGACCTGATCACCGGGGTCGAGAAGGCCGACGGAGCGTCCGACCGAGCCCTCGCACCGGCCGGCGCATACGCCACCAGGGTGACACCTGGGCCGCGCCCCGCACCGTCGCCACCACCTGGTGGTCGCGATCGCCTAGAGCAGTGGAGGCGGCGTCCGTTCGGGCGGTCCGCCCACGAGATGCCCTGGAGGCGGAGGTGACGGTGGAACGGCTCGGTCTGGTCGTGCACGGCGGCCGTGCGGAGGCCGCGGAGGCGGCCCATGTCGTGCGCGCGTGGTGCGCCGAACACGGTGTGCGGTGCACGGACATCGACGTCTGGCACGAGGGCGGGCGGCACAGTGCCCGCGAGGAAGTCGACGCGGCCGGCGATCCCGACCTCATCGTCACCCTGGGCGGAGACGGAACCTTCCTCCGCGGCGCACGGCTGGCGGCCCGCAACGACGCCCTGCTCCTGGGCGTCGACCTGGGCCGGGTCGGCTTCCTCACCGAGGTGCCGGCCTCCGCCGTGCATTCCGCGCTGGACTCGGTGCGCGAGGACCGGATCGACGTCGAGAGCCGGATGCTGCTCACCGTGCGCGCTTCCCGCCGCCTGGAGCTGCCGACCGATGTGGAAGCGCTGATGCGGTACGGCCGCGGGCCGCTGCTGCCGCCGCCCCAGGTACGCCCCGACTGCGAGGTGGACGCCGAGTGGGGCATCCCGCTGGACGTCATGGCGCTCAACGACGTCGTCCTGGAGAAGCTGTCCCGGGACCACCAGGTGTCGGTCGGCGTCTACGTCTCCGGCCGCCTCCTGGCTTCCTACTCCGCGGACGCGCTGCTGGTGGCCACCCCCACCGGTTCGACCGCGTACAGCTTCGCCGCCGGCGGTCCGGTCGTCTCGCCGCGCGCGAACGCGCTCGTCTTCTCGCCGGTCGCCCCCCACATGGCGTTCAACCGGTCCATCGTCACCGCCCCCGACGAGCCCATCGGACTGCGGGTGCTGGAACGGTCGGGGCAGGCCGCGGTCAGCATCGACGGCCAGCTGCGCGGCGTGCTCGACCCGGGCGACTGGATCGGCGTGTACGCCGCCCCGCGCCGGCTGCGGGCCGTACGGATCGGACCGATGGACTTCTACGGCCGTCTGCGCGAGCGCATGAACCTGACCGACGCCCCGGCCGCCGTCGCCGACGGAACCCCCGCACCACTCTGGTCGGTGACGACCCCACCCCCCGGAGACATGGCCCATCTCACCCTCCTCACGGCCCCGGCGGGCCCGTCCCCCGCACCGTGAGGGGACCGTTCGCCGCATCCTGACCCGCCCAGGGCCTGCGGCCGCTACGTGACCCGGTCGCGCCACGGTCGACGTGGGTGAGGCGTGGCACGGAGCCAGCCGCGGCCCGGGCGGCTCGTCCCAAGGGCGCAACCCCAGGTGCACCTCGATGGCGTTGCGTATCCAATGGACGGTGGGCGGCGGTTTCGCCGCGATCGTCCCCAGGAGTGCCATGAGTACGCCGCCCGAGCCGTCCCCGTCCGAACCACCCGACGGGGCGGCCCTCCCCATCCCGCCCCCACCCGGCCGGACGGGTGCCTCACGTGCCACGCGGTTCGCAGGGGGCGCGGCCTCCGCGGTGCTGCTGCGTCGGCGAGAGGCCCTGTGGAGAGCCGCACACCAGCATCAGCGGTGCTCGCGCCGATGACGGGACGGAGAACGACATGACGCAGGCATCGTGGAGTGAGTACAGGCCGGGGCAGCGGTTCCCGGGGGTGATCGGTCGGACGACCGAGGAGTCGAGTCCGGCGTGGCCGCGACCGGTGCGGGCGGCGGCGGGTGCTCCGAACGTGGTGTTCATCGTGTTCGACGACACCGGGTTCGGACAGCTGGGCTGCTACGGCGGCCCGATCGAGACGCCGAATCTGGACGCACTGGCCGCGGGTGGCCTGCTGTACAGCAACATGCACACCACCGCGCTGTGCTCGCCGTCGCGCTCCTGCATCATGACGGGCCGCAACCACCACGCCAACGGCATGGCGGCGATCACGGAGCTGGCCACCGGCTTCCCGGGCTACAACGGGCAGATCCCGTTCGAGAACGGGTTCCTGTCGGAGATGCTGCTGCAGCACGGCTACAACACGTACATGGTCGGCAAGTGGCACCTGATGCCCTCGGAACAGGAGTCGGCAGCGGGCCCGTACGACCGGTGGCCGCTGGGGAGGGGCTTCGAGCGGTTCTACGGGTTCCTGGGCGGGGATTCCAGCCAGTGGTACCCCGACCTGGTCCACGACAACCACCAGGTGGAGCCGCCGGCCACCCCGGAGGAGGGCTACCACCTGACGGAGGACCTGGTCGAACGCGCGATGTCGTTCATCGCCGACGCCAAGCAGGTCGCCCCGGACAAGCCGTTCTTCCTGAACCTGTGCCCCGGCGCGACGCATGCCCCGCACCACGTGCCCAAGGAGTGGGCGGACCGCTACCGGGGCCGGTTCGACGACGGCTGGGACGCCTACCGGGTGCGCACCTTCGCCCGGCAGAAGGAACTGGGCGTGGTGCCCGCGGACGCGGAGCTGTCGCCGCACGATCCGGACGTGCCCGCGTGGGAGTCGCTCACACCCGAGGCGCGCCGGCTGGCCGCGCGGATGATGGAGGTCTACGCGGGGTTCCTCTCCCACACCGACCACCACATCGGGCGGCTGCTGGAGTTCCTGAAGGAGACCGGCGAGTTCGACAACACGCTGATCATGGTGGTCTCCGACAACGGGGCGAGCGCCGAGGGCGGGGTGACCGGAACCACCAACGAGCTGCAGTTCTTCAACAACGCGCCCGAGACGTTGGAGGAGAGCCTGGCGCGGATCGAGGAGATCGGTGGCCCGGCCACGTTCAACCACTACCCATGGGGCTGGACGTGGGCGGGCAACACGCCGTTCAGGCGGTGGAAGCGGGAGACCTACCGCGGCGGCGTCAGCGACCCGTTCCTCGTCCACTGGCCCGCCGGCATCCAGGCCCGCGGTGAGGTCCGCGGCCAGTTCGCGCACATCATCGACATGGTCCCCACCGTCCTGGACGTGCTCGGGGTCGAACCGCCCGCGACCATTCGGGGGGTCACCCAGTCGCCCCTGCACGGGGTCAGCTTCGCCCACACCTTCGACGACGCCACCGCGGCGAGTCGCCACCGCACCCAGTACTACGAGATGCTCGGGCATCGGGCGATCGACCACGACGGGTGGCGGGCGGTCTGCCCCTGGCCCGGGCCCTCCTTCGAGGAGGCCGAGCGGCCGTTCGGCACTCCGATCACGATGGCGGACCTCGACGACCTCGACGCCCAGCACTGGGAGCTGTACCACGTCGACGAGGACATCGCCGAGACCAGGAACCTCGCCCAGGAGCAGCGCGGCAAACTGATCGAGATGATCGCGCTGTGGTACGTGGAGGCGGGCAGGTACAACGTGATGCCGATCGACGGCAGCGTCCTGCAACGCATCATGACCGAGCGCCCGCAGATCACCGAGGCCCGCACCAGCTACACCTTCCGTCCCGGCACGCAGACCCTGCCGGCCGCGGTCGCGCCGCGGGTCCTCAACCGCCCGCACAGCGTCACCGCCGACGTCGAGATCCCGCCCGGCGGCGCGCAGGGCGTCCTGCTCTGCCAGGGCACCAACGCCGGCGGCTGGTCCCTCTATCTCAAGGACGGCCACCTCCACTACGCCCACAACTACGTCCAGCGGACCCTGCACCACGTGGCCTCCGCCGAGAGCGTGCCCGAGGGGCGGCACACCCTGCGCTTCGAGTTCGAGCCCACCGGCGCCCCGGACATCGCCCTCGGCAAGGGCGCACCCGGCCGGGCCCAGCTGTACATCGACGGGCGCCTCGTCGGCGAGACCGATATGCCGGTCACCACCCCGATCGCCTTCAACCCCGGTGGCATGGCCTGCGGCGCCAACCCCGGATCGGCCATCACCCCCGACTACCGGGCACCGTTCCGCTTCACCGGCACCCTCCACGGCGTCACCGTCGACCTGTCCGGCGACCTCATCGTCGACGCCCCCAGCGAGATGCGCATGCACATGGCCCGCCAGTAGGCGGCCTCCCCGAAGCCGGGCCGGCCATCGGCACGTCCGCGTGCGGCCAGGTTCGGGCCCGGCATTGGGTGGTGCCGGGCCCGAACAGCTTCAACGAACGATCGTCTGTCGAAGACCGCCGGCCGGGCCGCCTGAACACCCCGAGCTCAAGGCCTGCCACGCGTTGCTCACCGCCGGCGCCACCCTGGTGGTGCCCGCGCTCGACCGCTACGGCTGCTCGCCGAAGGACTTGGCGCACCACGTCCCAGGGCAGCTCAGCTCAGGTTGACTGCTACCGCCAGAACCGGTCCGATCCTCCCCGTAGCCGGTACGCCGCAGGTCAGCGCCCCCTCCCCCGCGCCTTCAGCGGCACCGAGGGCAGTTCCGGCGCCGGCAGGGGTGCCCCCGCGTAGCCCTCGACCTCTCCGAAGCGGGGGCCGCCCAGCTCGGCCATCCAGTCCTCGCGGGCCCGTGCCACCTCCTCGTGGCTGCGCCCGATGAAGTTCCACCACATCACGATCTCCTCCTCGAACGGCGGGCCGCCGAGGAGGACCGTGCGGGCCGGGGTGTCCGAGGGGTTGGCCAGGGTGAGGTGGTCGGGGCCGGGGGCCGCGTAGCCGAGTTCCGCGGGTTTCAGGGGGGTGCCGGACAGGGTGACGTCTCCCGTGTCGACCAGCAGGCCGTGTTCGAAGCCGGGGTCGACGGGGAGGGTGAGCGCCGTGCCCGGGGGCAGCAGGATCTCCGCGCCCAGGAGCGGGGTGAAGGTGCGCACCGGGGAGGTGCGGCCCGCCAACGTGCCCAGGAAGACGCGGAGTTCGGCGCCGTCGAGGTGGAGCGGGGCCGGCTCGTGGTGCTGGAAGTCCCGCGGGGCGTCGCGGTGTTCGCCGGGGAGGGCGACCCAGAGCTGGACGCCGTGGAGGATCGTGGTGCGCGGGGTGGAGACCTCCGTGTGGGCGATGCCGTGGCCGCCGGTCATGAGGTTCAGTTCGCCGGGGCGGACGAAGGCATGGCTGCCCAGGCTGTCCCGGTGCTCGATCTCCCCGCTGAACAGCCAGCTCACCGTCTGGAGGCCGGTGTGGGGGTGCGGGGCGACGTCCATGCCGCCGGTCTCGGCGACGTCGTCGGGGCCGTAGTGGTCGGCGAAGCACCATGCGCCGATCAGGCTGCGCGTACGCTGCGGCAGCGTACGGCGTACGGTCATCGCTCGGGGGCCGCCCAGCGGTACGTCACGCGGGGTGAGGACCTCCACCTTGTTCACGTGCGACACCTCTCGTTCCAGTGGTTGGATATTCAACTATGACTCGACGGATCTTCATCGACAAGCAGAGCCCCAAGGCGTACCACGCGCTGGTCCAGACATCCGAGGCCGTGCGGGCCACCGCCGCCGACGCCGGACTGGAACGCACCCTCGTGGAGCTGGTCAACCTGCGCGTCTCACAGCTCAACGGCTGCGCGTTCTGCCTGGACGTGCACACCAAGGCCGCCCTACGCGCGGGCGAGACGACCCGGCGGCTCGGGGTGCTGGCGGCCTGGCGGGACACCGCCCTGTTCACCCCGCTGGAGCGCGCGGCCCTGGCCCTGGCGGAGGCGACCACCACCCCCTCCGACACGGCCGCCCAGGAGACCGCCTACGCCGCCGCCCGGGAGGCCGCCCTCACCGACGACCAGATCTCCGCCGTGATCTGGGTGGCGGTCACCATCAACGCCTTCAACCGGGTCTCCGTGCTGAGCGGGCATCCCGTGCACTAGGTGTCGTACGACTCCATCGCCCGGTGGCACGTGGGGTACGTGGGGTACGTGGGGTACGTGGGGTACGTGGGGTACGTGGGGTACGTGGGGTACGTGGGGATCATGTGCCGCAGCCGCCCCTCAACCCGCCACTCGAACCGGGCCGGAGCCTCCATGTCGCCATCAAGGGCTTGGGTCGGCCTGAACGTGGCCGTCCACGCCGGAGGTCCCGGTGGAGGTCCCGCCCGGCGTGCCGGTGGTGATGAGATCGCCGGGTTGCAGAGCGGGCGCCCACGTCGGCATGAGGCAGGAGCGTGAGGTGCTTCTTGTCGACGCGGGCGGCAGTGGTGCGGTCACGTGTGATGCGGATCGTGATGAGCCTCATCGGTGTTGTCGCGGCACGACCGAGCCGGCGGAGTTGGCACGGCGAGGGTGGATCAGTGGCTGCGAGGCGCGTACATGATCACGGCCATTCCGGCGAGGCAGACCAGGGCGCCGATGACGTCCCAGCGGTCCGGACGGTAGCCGTCGGCGATCATGCCCCAGGCGATCGACCCGGCGACGAAGATGCCACCGTAGGCGGCGAGGATGCGGCCGAAGTTGTCGTCGTTCTGCCAGGTGGCCACGACCCCGTACAACCCCAGTGCGATCACGCCCGCGCCGACCCAGATCCAGCCCCTGTGTTCCCGGATGCCTTGCCATACCAGCCAGGCCCCGCCGATCTCGAACAAGGCAGCGACGACGAACAGGGCAAGGGAACGAGCGACGACCATGAGCGTGGAGACTACCGATCGCCGAGGTTCGTGATCTTGAGCGGGTGGGATCCGTCCCCGCACCCGCAGCCGGCGCCGTCATCGGTCGAGAGGGCGCAGGAGCAGGAACGGCGCCGCTGGACGGCCCACCAGGTCACCCCGGCGAGGGCGGCCGAGGCGATGGCCACAGCGGGAAGCCGGCCCACGACCACGGAGGCCCCCGCGCCCACCATGCCCGCGGTGATCAGCACCGGCAGTAGGCAGCACGCCAGGGGCCGTCGACGCCCTCGGGGAAGCCGGGGAAGTTCTCGGCCTCGGTGGTCGTGGTGAGGGACCCGCCGACGAAGATCGAGCCGCCGAAGACGAGCGGCTGGAGTTGGGCGCGGGCGGTGTGGAGGGCGGCGGTGTACCCGGCGGGGCCGGAACCGATGACGATGACCTCGCGTCTGCCGTTGTCCGACACGGACGTCACGCCTCCTGCTTGGCGTCGATCTCGGCGATCAGGGCCTCGATGCGGGTCTTGATCTCGTCGCGGATCGGACGGACGGACTCGACGCCCTTGCCGGCCGGGTCCTCCAGGGCCCAGTCGAGGTACTTCTTGCCGGGGAAGATCGGGCAGGCGTCGCCGCAGCCCATGGTGATGACGTAGTCGGACGCCTGGACGGCCTCGGTGGTCAGGACCTTCGGCTTGGCGTCGGCGATGTCGACGCCGACCTCCTTCATCGCCTCGACGGCCGCCGGGTTGACCTGGTCGCCGGGGATGGAGCCGGCGGAGCGGACCTCGATCCGGTCTCCCGCGAGGTGGGAGAGGAAGCCGGCGGCCATCTGCGAGCGGCCTGCGTTGTGGACGCAGACGAACAGCACGGAGGCGAGCGGGCTGGAGGACATCGGTTCTTCCTTCGTCAGTGGATCGACATGCTTGTACGGCGGTCGGGTTCAGGTGCTCGGCGGAAAGGCCGGCAGCTCGGTGATGTGGGCGTCGATCTCGTCGCGGATGCCGCGCACGTCGGCGATCGGGGCGCCCTCGATGTGGGCGAGCGCGTCGAGTCGCTCGGCGGCCAGGTGCTCGGCCGGCACGACCAGGTGGGTGCGGACGCGGGCGTGTTCGGCGAGGCGTTCGTAGGAGTCGGTGACCAGGCCCTGGATGGCCTCGGCGGCGAAGCGCCCGCGACAGCGCAGGGCCAGGCGGGCGATGCCGGACGCGAGACGTTCGTCGGGCAGGAGCGGGGGCGGGGATGCGGTCATGGGATCGCCCTTCGGGGCATGGGTCCCCACAGGGTATGGGGATGCGGGTCCCAAGGATCAACCCAGGCTGGTATCAGCCCGGAGTGATGTGAGAGTATCAGCCCATGATGATGTCAGTCGACACTGATCTGATGCGGGTTCTGGCCGACCCGCTCCGGCTCCAGATCGTCACCCTGCTCGCCGAGGAGACGTTGTGCAGCACGCACCTGATCGAGGAGACGGGGGCCAGACAGACCAACCTCTCCAACCATCTGAAGGTGCTGCGCGAGGCCGGGGTCGTCGAAACGGAGCCGTGCGGCCGGTTCACCTACTACCGGCTCAAGCCCGACGTCATCGCCTCCCTCGCGGGCCAGTTCGCCGACCTGGCGGAGACCGCGCGCGCCACCGCCGAGAACAACGTCAAGCGGTCCTGCCCCTGACCTGGCGCCCGTCGCCGCCCGCACCCCCGAGGAGTCCCTTTGACCACGACCGAGGCCGCCGAGCAGGACCGAGCCGGGGAGTCCGACATAGCCCCCGACGGGTCCGGGCGCGGACCGCAGCCGGCCCCGGGTGCCACTCCGCCCCGCACCCCACTGACCGCCAGGGCCACGGCCGAGTTCATCGGCACCGCCCTGCTCGTCGCCGTCGTGATCGGCTCCGGCATCCAGGCCACGGAGCTGACCCACGACGTCGGCGTGCAGCTGCTGGCCAACTCGATCGCCACGGTCTTCGGCCTCGGCATCCTCATCCTGCTGCTCGGGCCGGTCTCGGGCGCCCACTTCAACCCCGTGGTCACACTGGCCGAGTGGTGGACCGCACGACGCGGGGGCGACGGCGTCACGGCCCGCGAAGTCGCCGTCTACGTCCCTGCTCAGGTCATCGGTGCCGTCGCCGGTGCGATCCTGGCCGACGCGATGTTCGCCAAGCCGTTGGTGGAGTGGTCCACTCACGACCGCTCGGCCGGACACCTCCTGCTGGGCGAGGTGGTGGCCACCGCCGGCCTCGTCCTGCTGATCTTCGGCCTGGCGCGCACCGACCGGCTTCGCTTCGCCCCCGTCGCGGTCGCCTCGTACATCGGCGCCGCGTACTGGTTCACCTCGTCCACGTCCTTCGCCAACCCGGCCGTGACGGTCGGACGCGCCTTCAGCGACACGTTCGCAGGTATCGCCCCCGCCTCGGTCCCGGGGTTCATCGGCGCCCAGCTTGTCGGTGGAGTGATCGGCTTGGCGCTGGTGACGCTGATCTTCCACCAGGTCCGGTCTGCCGAATAGCCCATTCGGCACAAGAAATGACGACCGGCGGCGACCTATCCAGGCTCGCCGCCGGTGCCGCGTCCGGCGAGACGCTCAACCCGCGATCTTCAGCATCTGCCCCATCGCGGCCACCACCGACGGCTCCACCCGGTAGTACACCCACGTGCCGCGCCGCTCGGAGGTGAGCAGGCCGGCCTCCTTGAGCTTCTTCAGGTGGTGGGACACGGTCGGCTGGGAGACTCCGACGTCGGAGATGTCGCACACGCACGCCTCGCCGCCCTCGTGCGAAGCGACCAGCGAGAACAGGCGCAGTCGCACCGGGTCGCCGAGCGCCTTGAACATCGCGGCGGTCCGCTCGGCCTCCTCGGCCGTCAGCGGGCGCTCCGTGAGCGGCGGGCAGCACGGCACAACACCCTCGGCGACCTCGGGCTCCAGAAGCGGCAACGCCTTGATATTCGACATGCATCTATGTTGACACATGTCTAACCAGGCGGCCGAGAGCCCCTCGGTCGCGCGCGGGGGCAGCGACCGGCAGCCACTGAAGCTTGCACCCCGAGGTCGAGCCGGGCCGTCCCGCCTCGAGTCGTGATGCGACTGCGCGGCATCCGAACGACTTCACGGTTTCGATAGGTGTCTATGTTGACGCTCATCGATACAGGTGCCATCCTTGGCTGCGCAAGCCATCGACAAACGTCGAAACAAGCAAGGAGTCGCCGTGAACGCGCCTGCCCTTACCGAGCTGCCCGTGGTCGTCGTCGGAGCCGGTCCCGCCGGCCTTGCCGCCGCCGCTCACCTCGTCGACCAGGGCCTGGAACCCCTGGTCCTGGAAGCCGGACCGGTCGCCGGCGCGGCGGTGCGCGAGTGGGCCCACGTGAAGCTGTTCTCCACCTGGGGCGAGGTGGTCGACCCGACCGCAGAGAAGCTGCTCGCTCCGACCGGTTGGACACGGCCCGACCCGGCGACGTACCCGTCCGGTGGCGACTGGGCGGCGCAGTACCTGGAGCCGCTCGCCGACGTCCTCGGGGAGCGTGTCCGCTTCGGCGCGACGGTGACCGGCGTCTCCCGGACCGGTCGGGATCGCATCGTCGACGCGGACCGCGAGACCCAGCCCTTCGTCGTGCACGTCGAGTACGCCGACGGCCGCGAGGAGCGGATCTTCGCCCGCGCGGTGATCGATGCCTCCGGTACGTGGACCGCGCCTTCCCCGGCCGGTGCCAGCGGGCTTCCCGCGCTCGGTGAGAAGGCGGCGGCCGACCGCGTCACCTACCAGGTCCCTGATCTGAAGGACCCCGCCGTCCGGGCCCGCCACGCTGGCAAGCGCACGGCGGTCATCGGCTCCGGAGCCTCCGCCTTCACCGCACTCGCCTACCTGGCCGACCTCGCCAAGTCCGAGGACGGCCAGGACACGAAGGCGGTGTGGATCCTGCGCCGTGGGATTTCCGGCTCCACGTTCGGCGGCGGTACCGCCGACCAGCTGCCCGCCCGTGGTGCCCTGGGCCTGGCGGCGAAGGCCGCGGTGGACGACGGTTACGCCGACGCGGTCACGGGTTTCCGCACCGAGGCCATCGAGCGCGAGGACAGCGGCCGCGTGGTCCTGGTCGCCGAGGACGGCCGCCGGCTGGAGCCCGTGGACGAGGTGATCGTGCTGACCGGGTTCCGCCCGGACCTGTCCTTCCTGTCCGAGGTCCGCCTGAACCTCGACGAACGCCTCCAGGCCCCGGTCGACCTCGCCCCGCTGATCGACCCCAACCAGCACTCGTGCGGCACCGTCTACCCGCACGGCCACCGCGAGCTGTCCCACCCCGAACAGGGCGTCTACCTGGTCGGAATGAAGTCCTACGGCCGTGCCCCGACGTTCCTCGCGATGACCGGCTACGAGCAGGTCCGGTCCGTCGCCGCCGCGATCGCCGGCGACATCGAGTCCGCCGACCGCGTGGAACTCACCCTGCCCGAGACCGGTGTGTGCGGCGGCGCCGGACTGTTCGACACCCCCGAGGCCGACCAGGACGCAGGAGGCTGCTGCGCGCCCGCACCCGCTCTGGTCCAGATCGGTGCCGTCCCGGCCGCCGAGCCGGACGAGCAGCGCCAGGCCGGCGGCTGCTGCGGCTCGTGACCGATCTCCACGCCCGCGCTGACGGGGCCGCGACCGGAGCAGGGGACCGGTCGCGGCCCCGCGCCGCGCTGCCCGCGCTCTGCGCCACGCAGATCACGAGCTGGGGCATCGTCTACTACGCGTTCCCGGTGCTGAACCCGGAGATCACCGCCCGGACCGGATGGTCCGCGAGCGCGACCACCGCGGCGTTCTCCCTGGCCCTGATCGTCTCCGCCCTCGCAGGCATCCGCGTGGGGCGCATCCTCGACCAACGTGGCCCACGTCTGGTCATGACCGCAGGGTCTGTCCTGGGCGCACTGAGTCTGGTGACCGTGGCCACCGCCCCCAACCTCGCGATCTTCTACGCCGGTTGGACCCTGGCCGGGCTTGCCATGGCCTCCACGTTCTACCAGCCCGCTTTCGCCGCACTCACCCGCTGGTGGGCACCGGACCACGTCCGCGCACTGACGATCGTCACTCTGGCCGGGGGCCTGGCCTCTACCGTCTTCGCGCCCTTGACGGCCGTTCTCGCCGACCATGTCGGCTGGCGCAACACCTATCTCCTCCTGGCCGCCGTCCTGGCGGCCGTCACGGTCCCGAGCCACGCGTTGGCGCTGCGCGGCACCTGGCCGAAGGCTCCACGCGCCTCCACCCACGGGGCCGTCGGCACCGAGGCAGTCGCGCGCAGCCGCACGTTCTGGCTGCTCGCCGCCGCGTTCACGCTCTCGGCATTCGCGATGTACGCCGTGGTCGTCGCCCTGGTCCCGCTGCTCCTCGATCGCGGCTACACCACGACTCAGGCTGCCTGGGCCCTCGGCCTCGGGGGCGCCGGCCAGACACTCGGCCGCACGCTCTACGCCACCCTTGCCCGCCGTACCGGAACCACCGCCCGAACGGTCATCCTCCTCGCGCTCGGTGGCGCCACGACAGCCGCGTTCGCGATCGTTCCGGGCCCGTACGCGATCCTGGTCGCCCTCTCCGTCACGGCCGGCATGGTCCGCGGGAACCTCACCCTGCTGCAAGCCACAGCCGTCACCGACCGATGGGGCATCACCCACTACGGCCGGCTGTCCGGGCTCCTCACGGCTCCCGCAAGCACAGCCGCGGCACTCGCACCGTTCGCGGGTGCCGCCCTCGCGGCACCCTTCGGCGGATACCCTCACCTGTTCGCAGCACTCGCGCTGGTCTCGGGCTTGGCCTCCCTCATCGCCGGCGCGACCACGCCCCGGCGGGCGTGCGGAAGTAACGGTTCCTGTTCGGAGCGTGCCCGTCGCCGGGCCGCTCCTCGGCCTCCTGCTGCTCCTTCTGGCGGAGCCGCAGTGCGGTCAGACAGATGTCCGGCAGCGGCAGACGGCTTCAGAGGCCTCCGTCTTGGCCGTGTCGGTGTGAAGCGGACGCCGGCGGACCCGCTGTAGCTGGTGGCGGATGTGCGGCTCCCCCGTGTCCAGGTTCACGTCGGACCAGGTGAGGCCGAGGACCTCTCCCTTGCGCAGGCCGAGGACGAGGATCGGGACGTGGGCCGGATACAGGTAGTCCCGCCAGATCCGCGCGTTCTCCAGGTAGGTGCATGCTTCGTCGACCGACCGAGGGTCGGGCCGCGTGCCCCGGGCCCGCTGGACCTTGACCCATCGGGCGACGTTCTTCGTCGGCAGCACTCCGGGAGCGGGGTCGAGGGTGGTGAGGGTGTCTCCCCGGGATGCCGACAGGGTTCACACAACGACCATGGGGAAAGGCGACTCATGAGCCACTAGGCTGCCGCGATGTCGCTGTGCGACACAGCAATTGGCCGAAGACGAACGGGGGAAGCGCCATGGCAAGCGGGGGATGGGGGCCGGGCCCAACATCGGGACAACCCGGCGGCAACGGACCGGGAGGCCGGGGCTGGGGCCCTCCCGGGCCGCCGCCCCACAACCCCTACGGGCAACCGCCTGCCGGCGATCCCTACGGTCCTCCCGCGCCGCATCCGTATCCACCTCAGAACCCGTACCCCTACGGCCGGCCGGCCCCGGCGCCCGTTCGCCCGCAGCGACGCCGCAGCCGCCTGTGGTACCTCTCCGTCCCGTTCCTCGTCGGCCTCGTCCTCCGCTCGGCGCACCGCGTCGCCACCCGCCTCTTCGTGCAGGAGGGCGACGGCCGGATCGAGGACCGCATCGTGGACCGCGTCCAGGTGGCCCGCACGGTGCTCGGCGTCGTCGCCGCCCTCGCGCTGATCCTGGTCTATGGCGTGGATGCCGACCGCTGGGAGAACGCGGCGACCGAAGGCGTCGCCAACATGATCATCACCCCGGTTCTCCTGCTCTGCACCGGCCCGTTGGTCATCCTCGGCTTCATCTTCTACGCACCCTCACACCTGCGCCCACATCTGCGCTCCCGGCTCCGTGCACCGCTCAAGGCGGTCGGCTGGTACCTGCTGACGGTGCTCGTCATCGCCGGTGTCCTGTACACGACGGCCCAGGTCGCCGTCGGGGATCGGAAGGACTGGCTGGTCTATGTGATGCTCCTCTTGTCGCTGGCCGTGATGGTGTGGGGCTTTCCCTTCTTCTTCCTGGCGTCGCTGTACTCCGCCCGCAGTGCCTTCAACACCGCCCACGTCCACCCGATGCTGCCGCCCGTGCTCACCGGAGTGCTGGTGTGGGTACTCGTAGTCTTCAACCTGATCGACAGCGGCATGCCGGAGGGCCCGCCGGTCTTCCAGCTCTGCTCCCTGCTGGGCGGGCCTCTGTCGGTGACCGCCGTCTCGCTGTGGGAGCTGCGTCGGATGCGGACCCGGTTCGGGGTTACCGTCCGCGGCGGGGCCGGCCGCCTCCGGCTGAGCAATGCGTGAACTGGCGCTGCTCAGTGACACCGGTACGCCTCATCGCAGGTGAGAGGCGTATGGAGGTCTGTCTGGCACATGCCCTCCGGAGCCGTGCGCGCAGGTTCGAACGTTCCCGGTGCGCCCGGCCACCCATGATCAGTTGTGGCTGTGTAGCGGCTCAGCATGGGCCAGCCGCCAACCTCGTACCGTCACGTCTTCGAGCGCGGGGGACGGGCCGCGGCTCGTGCCTACCTGGTGACGAACCGGCGCGGGCTGCCGCCGGTCGACGCAACGCATCCAGCCATGGCGCAGGCAGAGCCCTGCCGCCCGTGCCGGCCGCGGCGAGAACACCGCATACGGAGTCGCGTGGCTCCTCGCTTCGGCACAGCGATCGGCGAATGAGCCGATCAGGCGGGCCAGGGCTCTGCCTCCCGGCGGCTCGTGGTGTGTTCAGGACGCGGTGCCGGCCATGCCGCCTCCGCCGGTGGCGATGCCGCCACTCGGCCTGGGTGTGGTGAAGGGGGGCGTGTCCTGCTGCCGGCACGTCGTCCCGGCCGGCGGGAGGATGCCGTCGATGAGGTAGCGGCTTTCGTGGGCTCGGATGCAGCTGCTGGGATTGAGCAGCGCGGTGTGCCCGACCCCGGTGAGGTTGAGCAGGCGGGCGTCTCCCAGTTCCCTGGCCATGGCTCGCGCGGCAGATCCGGGGGTGGAGGGGTCGTAGGCGTTGCCGATGACCAGAAGGGGATGCGCCGTCGGCTTGTTCCACGGGCCGCGGTAGTGGTCGGGGGAGAGCGGCCAGTAGGTACATCCTGCGGTGGCCCAGGTCCAGTGGCGTCCCGCCTCGCCCCCACTGGCGGCGGCGCCCTCCTCCAGAGCTTCGTAGAGACCGGGGTCACGCGGATTCGGGCTGTCGCCGCAGAGCACCGAGGTCGGCTGCTCCTCGCCCACGTACGGATTGGGATTCGGGATCGCCGGCGGGGGCGGGGGCGGGGACGGCTCGGGAACGCGGCCCTGCCACAGGTCCTGCAACCTACCCGCGAGATCCGTCCACCCGGGGTGGACGACGTACAGGCCGTTCATGATGCTGTCGACCGTGGCGGCATAGGTCCACGCGCCCACGGGATGCTTCCGCAGCCGCTGCATCAGCCGGTCGAACTTGTCCCGGGTCGCCGCGGGGCTGCCGGCGGAGAACGCACAGCGTGCGGTGGTCGTGGCCCCGCACAGGCTGAGGAACTTGTCCACGGTCGCCGCCCCGCTGCGGTCCGAGCCCAGGCGGAGGAAGCTCGTGAGGCGGGGGTGGTTGTCAAAACCGTGATTCGTCCAGGCCTGCGGGTCCCAGTTGCCGTCGAGGACCATGGCGCGGACCTTGTCGGGGAACAGGTTGGCGTACGTGGCGGCCAGGATCGTGCCGTAGGAGATCCCCAGGTACGTGAGCTGTGCGTCACCCACAGCCTGGCGGAGCCGGTCGAGGTCGCGGGCGGTGTCGGAGGTCGACACATGGCGCAGCAGCTCGGGGTCACGCTGCTCACAGCGCCGGGCCAGGTCCTTGTACGCGGCGAAAGTGGCCGTCCGCTCCTTCGCGCCGACGGGGAACCCGGCCGGTTTGCTCGCGTTCCACTCGGCGGCTTCCTCAGGACTCGTGAAGCAGTTCATGGCGGTGCTGTTGCCGATACCGCGGGGGTCCCAGCTGACTATGTCGAACCGCTCCCGCACTTCGCGCGGGAAGCTCTCGTAGTTCTGTGGCATCTGCACCGTTCCGGGGCCGCCGGGGCCGCCGGGGTTGAAGAAAAGGGTGCCGATGCGCCGCCCAGGGTCGGTCGCCGCACGTCTGACGACCGCCAGTTCGATCGTGCGACCACCTGGCTTGCTGTAGTCAAGGGGCACCTTCACGGTCGCGCAGTCGAACTCGCTCCCGGGAACGCACTGACTCCAGTCGATCCGTGCGACGGGCACGGAAGGTGTGGGTGCACCGCCTGCCCAGGCGGGGTTCGGCCCGCTGAGCACCGTCGAGCCGGCTACGAGAGCCGCGATGGCCGCGGTACGGCGTCGTCCGCTCCGTATGAAGCCACGTATTCGAGGCATGCACACTCCGTCCTACTCACTTGGCTGGCTGAGTGCCCGAGAACGCCCTGCTCCACGGACACATCCGTGTACACAACATCGCGGGACGACAGCGCGAGCGAGACAACCGCAGCCGAACGGGCGAGTCGGCTGCTGCGGCCGGTGGCAGCGCCCGCGTTGGCGGTGGGTGAAGGGCACGTGCGTGCGGTGGACCGCCCGCTGCCGTAGCTCCCGGGCGGCCGTCCGCCGCCCCGCCCTCACCCTCCGGCCAGCAGCGCCTCGCCGAGCGGGGTGAGCACGCGGCTGCCGTCGCGCACCGTCGTGATCAGGCCCGCCGCCCGCAGCACAGTGGCATGCTCGCCGACCGTGGCCACCGAAACCCCGGCACGCTCGGCGAGAGCTGTGGTCCGGCAGTACAGCAGCGAGGTACAGCAACCTCCGCGACCGCTGCCGACCGTGAGCCGCCCTCAACGGCCGACTGACCTGCCTACCAGCCCTCAATGACCTCCTGGCCGAAAGTTCGGGACGAAGAGGTCGTGCCAGACGCGTGCCAGATCGTACGGGGAACCGCGGGGAACACCGGGGAATCGAGGACCCCGTGACATGGCGTCGACGCCCTTCCGCCCCAGGTCAGTCCTTCGGCAAGCCCCAGATCACGCAGCTTCCCAAGCTGAGGGCCTTGGGCTGGCCCACCCCGAGGCATCCCGCGGCCCGGCCGGCACGGCTTGCTCACGGCGACGGCACAACGCCGACAACCAACCGCGGACGAGTAGGGACGTCTGCGGACCACCAGCGCAGGTGAGAAGGAGACCAGCCCAAGGCAGAGCCCCCGCCCAAGTTGCTTCGGGATGAAGAGGTCGTTGGTCAAATCCCGCCACGCTGACTCAGAAGTGCAAGGTCAGAGCCACTTGGACCGCGAGATCACCTTCTGCAGTAGAGGCTGTCGAGCGGCTACGCTAGGCGCTCGATGCCAGGGCAGCGTCTGCCGGGGAGCGAGCTGCAAGGTGGCGACAATCTTGGGGGCGGAGTGCAGCCGGACAATGGCCTGGGCGTTGGTCTCAGCCCAAGGGAGGCGGCCGCCCTCCTGTTGGACAAGATTCGTCAGGGCAACGGCTACGCCCGCGGCAAGAAAAGGCGGTTCGGTCGAAGTGCCTCCGCCACCAAGGTGGCGACACTTGTACTGTCCGCTGCGTCCACCGTCATCCTGGGCTTGCAGAATCTCAACGCGTGGGCTGGTCTGGCCTTGGCGTGTGTGGCGCTGGTGACGTTGCTAGGAGCCGTCGAACCGTTCTTCAACTGGCGCTCCCGGTGGGTCCTGATGGAGGAAGCGCAGTACCGGTTCCAGCGGCTTGCCGATGACCTCGAATACCTCGTGGCATCGACAGCCGCCGACGAGCTCACGTTCGATCAGCTGGACGAGATCTTTAGCCGGTATCAGGCGATCTGGGGCGACCTAAGCCGCACCTGGCTGGAGCATCGTCGGGTGTCGGCGACGCTTGAAATGTGAGCCGATTCCGGCGGGTGAAAAATGACCCCC
>NZ_BMSA01000039.1:0-50956 GCF_014648915.1 Streptomyces phaeofaciens
GACACAGCCCCTGACACCTGCCCAGCAATCAGTGCAGACACCGTTGCAGTACTAGGTCGGCAGCATCAGCAGCGGACGCTCCACCTGGAATCACTCGTCGATCGTCCGCGGCCATGAACTGATCCGGCGCCGCCCGTCACGCAAGTCCCACTGCTCGACGAGCCCGTTCGGCTCGGCCAGCGAGTCGACCTTGGGCACCGGCGGGGAAGGCTCGCGTACGGGGGGCGTGGGTCGGGCAGGGGGCTGAGGAACAGGTCCGGCAGGACCGCCGTCGCCTTGAATGCCCTTTGTGACGTGCTGACGGACGGAAGGCAGGCGGCGACTGCGGCGCGCGAGGCGGGGGAGGGCGGAAGGGCGAGCAGAACGTCGGCGGTCTGGCCGTGGAAGTCGCCCAGGCTGTGCGCGGTCGCGGTCGCGGTTACGGGCGCAGGGGCTGCGGCCGCGGCCGCGAGTTCGGCGACGGCACGGTCGAGCAGCGGGCCGTCGAGCTCCGCGGCGACGCTTCGGGAGGTCTGGGCGATGGCCATGGCGGCAGCCCGGCGTACGAGGCCCTCCTCGGCGTCCAGATCGGCGGCGAGGGTCCCCAGGAGAGCCGTCGTGCCGAGGATGCCGGCAGCTACGAGTGAGGTGGCTTTCGCGACGACATTGTCCTCGTGCGCGGCGAGGCCGAGAAGGAGAGGAAGGGAAGTGCCTGCCAGTGCGGGAAACCCGGCCGGCAGGTAGGCGGTCCTGGTGCGGACACGGGGATTCTCATCGCCCAAGAGGCCGAGCAGTGAGGGAAGTGCGGCAAGGACGCCGTCGTACGAACGCATCGAAGAGTCACGGGTGTCGACCGGATTGCCGGCCATCACCCAGTCCCGCATGTCTTGCAGGTTCCGGCGTTGTCGCCGCTCGTCCTGCTCGGTGGCCAGCGCCTTCTCGTACAGCGGGACGGCGACCCGGGAAACGGAACACCGACGGGCCACTGAACTTGGGTGATGTCGGGTTCGGTCGATGTGCGACAGCCCGGTCGTCCTGCCCCATCAGCGGCGAGTCGGTTGCAGGCGCTCGATGCGGTCAAGGTTCCCAGCGAGAAGGCTCCGGTGACTGATGGTGAAGTCTCCGTTGAGCAGGTTCTGCCCTTCGCCGTAGTACCGGCCCACAACGGTGGTGGGAAGGAAGCCGCGCAGGCTGTGGCGCATGTTACTGGGGTAGTCGACGGGTTCACCCCAGCCGGCGGGGGCTTGGTCGGTGGAGAGCAGGACCCAGTGGTCCACGGTCACCGCGGCGTCCAGGTCCGGTGCCGCTCCGGTGTGGCTGTCCAGGGCCGGCAGGGTCAACTGGTCCGGGTCGAGCGGCGGGTACCACAGCAGCAGCGGCTTGGCGCGTTGCGCGTCGGCGTTGTCGAAGCAGCACACGGCGATGGTGTGGTCAGGAAAGTGGTCGGCGTAGAAGCGCAGGAGGTCCGGGTCGAGGTCGGGGCGGCGGTGCGGCGGCACGTGTCGCAGCGCGGTGGGGACCGCGGTGGGGTCGGTGGCCAGGAGCACCGTGTAGACGTCATGGTCGAAGACCTGGACGGGCTGCGGTTCCGCGCTCATCCACGCGATGTCGTGTGCCCCGGCGGCGACGGGTTCGACAGCGGCGACCATACGGCCCAGGACGTCGCCTGTGCGCCCGGCGGAGAGGAAGTGCCTGGGGGTGAGCTGCGTGGTGGGCAGGTGCAGCAGCATGGCGTTCGGGCCGTCCGCCAGATTGACGGCGGTGTTCTGGTAGCCCAGGACGTGGATCAGGCCGTGCACCGGGTGGTGCTGCCTTCCGCAATACACGATCGTGCCGGAGAACGCGGCCTCACCCGTCGAGATGCACATGGTGGCAAGGTACCGCTCAACTGTCCGGGATGAGGTCGGTGGCGGCGAGGCAGCCGTCGACCAGGTCGGGGCGGTACTGGATCTGCTTGAGCCTGCGCTTCACGGCTCGGGCCGTGAGGCCAGCCATAGGGAATGCCACACTGGCGGGCCTTACGCCTCCCTTCACGGTGTCTCCCCCGGCAGACTTCGGGATCGTGCCCGAGGGAACAGCACCCGGCAGACGCCAAGCGTGGAGGGAGAGCGGCGTTGCCGCAGATCGGAGAGAGTGAGCGACGGAAAATGCGCCGCTCGTCGAGGTACAAGGCGCGTGCCGGGCTACCGCCTGTCGGGGCGGTCGCTCACGCAGGCTCAGGGGTGGGCTGCTACGGGTTTTCTAGTCGTTCGTGTCACTTCCAGTCGGGCGTCTCGAATACGGTTGGCCTTGTGAAGCTTTCGGAGTGGGCACGTCAGCAGGGCGTGAGCTACCAGACCGCCTGGCGATGGGTGAAGGCCGGGAAGATGCCCGTTCCGGTCCGCCAGGCGCCGTCCGGAACGTGGCTGGTTGCTGAGCCCGCTCCGTCCGTCCCTGCAACCTCGTGTCGTCGGCCGACCAACCGCTCCGCCCGCGCGGTGGCTGTGGCGACTGGCGAGGACGTCCAGTGAAGAAGTTCCAGGCGCAACCCGGTTTTGTGGTGCAGGCGTTCCGGTTCGCCCTGGACCCCAACGCCGCCCAGGAGCAGGCGCTGCGTTCGCACTGCGGCGCGGCGCGTGCCGCGTACAACTGGGCTGTCGGGTGGGTCGAGGCGTCGTGGTGGCAGCGTCGCGCGGAGGAGTCCTACGGCGTGCCCGAGGATCGGTTGACGCAGTGGCGGCCGTGGTCGCTGCCCGCCCTGCGGAAGGCCTTCAACGAGGGCAAACACACTTGCCCTCGGTTCGCCACCTGGTGGGAGGAGAACTCGAAGGAGGCGTACTCCACCGGTCTGGCCAACGCCGCCGCCGCGTTCGACAACTACGCGAAGTCGAAGCAGGGCAAGCGCAAGGGCCGGGCGGTGGGGATGCCCCGCTTCAAGTCCAAGCGGAAGGCGCGTCTGTCCTGCCGGTTCACCACCGGCACGATCCGCGTGGACGCCGACGGTCGGCACGTCACGCTGCCCCGCCTGGGCAGGATCCGCACCCACGAACCCACGGTGAAGCTCCTCGACCGCGTCCGGGCCGGGACGGCCCGGATCCTGTCTGCGACCGTGCGGCACGAACGCGGACGCTGGTTCGTCTCGTTCCAGACCGAGGTGAAGCGCGACCTGGTCCGCGTCACGCGGCCGGATGTCGCGGTCGGCATCGACCTCGGGGTGAAGACCCTTGCGGTCATGGCCGACAGCACTGGCGAGATCCGTACCGTCGCGAATCCCGGGCACTACGACGCCGCGCGCAAGCGACTGCGCCGCGCCTCCCGCGCCGTCTCCCGCCGCCAGGGCCCCGACCGGGGCACGGGACAACAGCCGTCGAAGCGGTGGGAGAAGGCCAACGCCGCCCGCAACAAGGTCCATCATCGCGTGGCGAACCTCCGCGAAGACGCCCTGCACAAACTCACCACCGCCGTGGCCGCCGAGTACGGCACGGTGGTGGTGGAAGACCTCAACGTCGCGGGGATGCTCCGTAATCGGCGTCTGGCCCGCAGGATCGCCGACGCCGGATTCGGCGAGATCCGCCGCCAGCTCGACTACAAGTCCCGCCAGCGCCACGCCACGCGCCTCATGGTCGCCGACCGCTGGTACCCCTCCTCCAAGACCTGCTCCGGGTGCGGCGTGGTGAAAGCCAAGCTGCCGCTGTACGTCCGGACCTACGAATGCGACATCTGCCACCTGGTCACCGACCGGGACGACAATGCCGCACTCAACCTCGCCGCGCTCGCGGCAGCCGCAGTAGCTGGTACCGGAGTGGCCGGAGACCAGGACACCGCCCCGGTGGTGTCGAAGCCTCGCGGAGCTGACCGTAAGACCCGCGCCACCCGCCCCCGCCGCAAGGCGGAGGCGGGGCGGGCAGGTGGCGCAACCCTGCCGCACCAGCGGCGGAAGGAAACGAGAGACCGTCCTCAAGCCGAGCCCCTGACGCTCTGGTGATGTGACGGACCTTCCGGGCCGAAATGCCCGGATTACTGAGGCATGACTACGTCCTCAGCAACGGTAGAGCCCGGCCCGGAAGGTGAACGAGACGAGTTGTGCGCGATCACGTGCGCCGACCTTCGTCATGGCGCGCACCGCGTGCGTCTTCACTGTGAACGGCGACACGGACATCTGGGCCGCGATCTCGGCGTTGGCGAGACCGCTCGCAACGAGAACGACCACGTCCCGCTCCCTGGGTGTCAGGGCGTCGAAGCGCCGCAGCAGTTCCCGGTCGATCACCGGGGGCGGGCTGTCGGTCATATGGCCGATGAGCGCGGCCGTCGCGGCGGCCGACAGCGCACCGCCACCGCCGACGACCTCGGTGATTCCGGTGACGAGTTCCAGGGCTGACGGTCTTGCTGAGGAAACCGTTGGCGCCTGCGCGCAGGGCGGCAAGAACTATGTCGTCCTGGTCGAAAGTGGTCAGCACGATCACCCGCGTCCTTTCGGGCGGATGCTCTTCGCGGATCCGGCGAGTGGCTTCGACGCCGTCGATGCCGGGCATCCGGATGTCCATCAGAACCAGATCGACGGGGTGGTCCCGGAGGAAGGGGGCGACCTGGAGCCCGTCGGAGAGGTCACCCACGACGACGAGACTCGGGTCGAGCCGGAGCATCGTCCGGATCCCGGCCCTGATCTCGTCCTGGTCGTCGACGATCAGAATCCGCGTCATCGGACGAGCGCCCCCACGGGGCTGAACTCCGCATGGACCCGGAACCGCCCGTCGTGACTGTCGATCGTCAGCCGTCCGTTGGAGGACTCGACGCGTTCGCGCATCCCTACGAGTCCGAGCCCGCTGCCCGCGTCGGAGGTGCGGGGTGAATGACCGACGGGGTTCTCCACGGTGACGCAGATCCTGCCGTCGAGCTCCCGCACGTCCACCGTCGCCGCCCCCTCTCCGTGCCGGTAGGCATTCGTGAGTGCTTCTTGAACGACCCGGTAGACCGTCACGCCGACGCTGGGCTCCACGAAACAATCAGGGATGCCGATGGAAGGCCGGACGTCGAGGCCGACGCTCTCGAAGGAGGCGACAAGTCCTTCCAGGCCGCCGAGCGCCGGGGCCGGCCGGAGCGCCTCGTCGTCGGAAACGACGTCCCCGAGGCGCAGGAGGGCGAGGATGCGTTGCGTTTCGACGACGACGGTGCGGGCGCTGGACCTGGCTGAGACAAGGGCCTGCAAAGAAGACTCGGCGCCCTCGGGCAGCCCGATCTCCGCGGCACCGAGGTGCAGGCTCAGCATCGCGACCTGATGGCCGATGACGTCGTGGAGGTCTCGGGCGATGCGGAGTCGTTCTTCGGTCACTCGTCGGGCGGCTTCGATCTCGCGGGTGGCGATGGCGCTTTCGGCCCGTTCCTCCAGGGTCCGCCAGTGCTCTCTGTGGATGCGGAGCGCGGCCCCTGTCGCACCTCCTGCCACGGCTGAGAAGAGGGCGGCGGCTCCGACGACCGCGCCGCCACGGAATCCTCCCACCGTCATGAACGCTCCCAGGAAGAACGCCGCCACGATGCCGGTTCCGGCCAGTGGCTGCTTTCCCCTGAGCGTGACCGAGAACAGCACGAGCACCGCCATCATCCACACCGACAGCGGGTCGTGACCCACCGCTGTGACGGCGAAGGACGCCGCGCTCGTGACGATCAGTCCTGCCCACGGGTTCCACCATGAGAGGGCGACACCGCCGCCGGCGAGGAGTACGGAGAGGGCCGTCGGCCAGTCCGAGTCCCTCAGTACCACTGCCACGATCTGACCGGTGAGCACCAGCGCGGCCAGTGCGTAGGCGATTCGGTGCGGCACCTCGGGGCGGCGGACCCACAGCGGTGCCGCGGGCCCGTCCTGACTGTTCTGCGCCTTGACCATGAGCTGATTCTCGTTCACGCGTGCGGCGGCCGTGTACTTCGAATGTTGTAGAGGGCGAGGCTGTTCCGGCCGATGGGGACGGCGGAGCCCCTTTCCGTCGAGGTGGACGACGGAAGTACTTCGTTCGAAGTACGCGGCCCCTTTCGAGGCGGCTGAGACTCGTGATCGAGGCGACCGTCTCACACCGTCACGATCACAACGGGACATCCGATGACTCAGACCACCGTAACTTCGACAGCTTCGACCACGGCCACGACGACGCTCTCCGGGCTCCGCGTGCTGCACCTGATCCGAGTCGTCTTCTCCCTGATCTGGGTGGTACTAGTCTTCAGCACCTCCGCCCGGCTCGTGTCGGCGGACAAGCCCACAGCGATCGCGGCCGCGCTGCTCGTCGTCTACCCCCTGTGGGACGTCATCGCCACGCTCCTGGAACGTCGTCTGGCCGGCACCGGCTCCACCGACCGCGTCAGTGCCGTCAACCTTGGTCTCGGCCTCGCCACCACCACGGGGATGATCGTCGCCTCCTTCTCCACCATCGGGAAGGCTCTCCTCGTGTTCGGGGCCTGGGCCCTCCTCGCCGGAGCCGTCCAGCTCGTCGTGGCGATCCGGCGCCGCCGTACCGTCGGAGCCCAGTGGCCCATGGTCATCAGCGGCGGACAGTCCGTCCTCGCCGGCGCCACCATCGCCGCCACCTCCTCCTCGGCGACGAGCGGGCTGTCCACCGTCGCCGGCTACTCGGCCTTCGGCGCCTTCTGGTTCCTCGTCTCCGTCATCGCCCTGAGCATCCGCACCCGACGCGAAGAGGGATGATCACCGCCACCCGCCCCGGTGGCCTGCCGCTGCCGACCACTGACCCGGCACCCGCCACCCCACGAGGCCGAGGGCCGCTCCACGCCCGTACCCGTCCGCCTGACCCGGCCCAACCCCCTTGGAGGTGGCGGGGGTTGGGCCGGGAGTCGGCCGGTGGCAGGCTCAGCCCATTTCGCGGCGGATACCTGGACCGCCTGGACTTGATCCGCCCGAGTCGGCGGATCGACGCGCTGGAAGCCGTGTTGGAGGCCGACGGCCCCGTCGCAGTGGAGCGGACACGCACCTCGATGCCGCAGCCCCGTCAAGGGATTCGGAGGGTCGGGGGTAGATGCGTCCGAGTCCTTCGGCGGCGTGGCGCAGGGCGATGACGTCCTCGAGAAAGTACTGCATGGCGCCGGCGCCTCGTTGCACGGCGAGCACGCCATGGGAGTCGATGACGGTAGCGACCGCGCCGCGGTCCCGCAGGTCCCGCGCTCGAGGGCCGTCGGCGTCCTCCGCTCTCTGTGAACAGCACAGCCCGGTCTGCCGCGACGTCGGGCGGGGTGGGGACCCTCGACATGGTCGAGGAACCGGGCAACCGCGTCTCACACTCGGTCGCCTCCGCCGGGGGACCGCCGACAAGCAAACCCGCGTCGGGAGGACTCCACGATGAACTCTTGAGACGCCTACCCCGACGTCTTCCTCGCCGACGTGGGGGGTGCTTCGCCGGGGCCCCTTCTGGCGGGCCCGCCCACGACCGTCAGCAGGTCCACGACGAAGATCAGCGTCGAGCCCGCCGGGATCAGCGGAGAGGGTGACTGCCTGCCGTAGCCGAGGCGCGGGGGAACGATGATCTCGCGTCGGCCGCCGACCTTCATTCCCCTTACTCCCCGGTCCCAGCCTTTGATGACCTTGCCACCGCCCACGGCGAACTTGAACGGTCGGCCCTGCTCCCAGGAGGAGTCGAACTCTCGTCCAGAAGCGAACGTGACTCCTACGTAGTGAACCTGGACGACCCTGCCCGGCTGGGCCTCGGGTCCGTCCCCGACCACGAGGTCCCGGATCGTCAGCTCGGTGGGCGCATCCCCCTCCGGAACCTCGATTCTGGGCTTCGTCAGTTCGCTCATCACGGTCCCATCGCTCGCCACCCGGAATCCCTTGGACGGGTCGGCCGGACACATGGACCTTCCATGCGACAGGCGATCACGCTACAGGCAACGAGCCCACCAACACCGCGACTGCCGGCAGCCACACCTGCGCCCGCAGTTCCTCGTGTGCGTCCTGCCGCTGCTGCTCCCACGCCGCTCCGCTGGACCCGGCCCAGGCCGAACCAGACCGTGAATTTGTTACGACAACATCTTGACGTGTCACATCGCTCGCCGCTTGGCTATCGGCCACTCGGGATGCGACGTTGCTCCCTGTTTCGGAAGGCCCCTGACGTGAGCACTGCTACCACTCATAGGACCGCTGTGCGCCGTACCGCCACAGCCCTGGCCGCCTACTCGTCCGCACTGTCACTCGCCGCGTGCGGCGCCATCGGCGGGGACGGCGGCGGCGGAAGCTCCGCATCCCCGAAGGGCGATGACATCACGGTGGGGCTGCTCCTGCCCGACCGGGACACGGCGCGCTTCCAGAAATTCGACTACCCCATCATCAAGAAGGAAGTCGCCTCGCTCACACACAACAAGGGCAAGGTCCTCTACGCCAACGCCGAGGCGAGCCTGGCCAAGCAGAGCCAGCAGTTCCAGCGCATGGTCGAAGACAAAGTGGACGTCATCCTGGTGGACGCCGTGGACGCCGAGCTCATCGCGCCGGACGTGCGGAAGTCGAAGAACGCGGGCATACCGGTCATTGCGTACGACCGCCTTGCGCAGGGCCCGATCGACGCGTACGTCTCCCACGACAACGAACTCGTCGGCCAGGTACAGGGCCGCGCGATCATCGAGGCACTCGCCACGAAGGCGTCGAGCAGCAAGGTTGTTATGATGAACGGCGATTCCGCCGACCCGAACACCGCGCAGTTCAAGGAGGGCGCACTCGGCGAACTCCAGGGCAAGGTCGACATCGTCAAGCAGTACGACACCGACAAGTGGTCGCCCGCGGTCGCCAAGGCGAACATGAAGCAGGCGATCGAGTCGGTGGGCCTGGATCACATCGCCGCCGTCTACGCGGCGAACGACGGCATCGCGGGTGCCGTCATCGACGCGCTGAAGGAGGCGGGCGTCGGCCGGATCCCGCCGGTGACCGGGCAGGACGCAAACCTGGATGCGGTGCAGCGGATCGTCACGGGTGAGCAGTACATGACCGTGTATAAGTCGTTCCTGGACGAGGCCACTTACGCCGCGCAAATGGCGGTGAACAAGGTGCAGGGCCGTGACATCGCATTCGACGCGCTCACTCGCGACACGGTCGACAGCCCGACGCAGAAGAACGTCCCCGCGATGCTCGTGCCGATCGTCAGCCTCACGAAAGACACCATCGAAAGGACGGTGATCACGGACGGGGTCTACACGGTCCGGCAGATCTGCACCGCGACCTACGCGGCGGACTGCGCGGCCATCGGGCTGAAGTAGCCCTGCGCTTGCCGGAAACGTCGCTCCCGGGCCCCCCCGCCCGCGGACGGCACCGCGCAGCTGTCCGCCGCTGGCTCACTCTGCCCGCCCTGGACCGTACCGTGGGCGTCATCTCCGTCGGCTCCGGCATGGGCGAACCGCTCCCCACCGACACCACCGGCCTCCGG
Organism: Streptomyces phaeofaciens; assembly: GCF_014648915.1. Lineage (GTDB taxonomy): Bacteria > Actinomycetota > Actinomycetes > Streptomycetales > Streptomycetaceae > Streptomyces > Streptomyces phaeofaciens. The sequence continues at coordinate 9,369 of NZ_BMSA01000039.1, forward strand.
CCGCGCCAGTACACCGGCGAACTCGAGGCGGTGCGCGTGCTGTACTTCGTCACCGCCTGCGGACCTGGTCGTCGTCGCCTGCATCGAGGTCTGAAGCAGCCTCAGGGGGCCGGATCCGCCGACACCGGGCTGGTCACCAGAGTTTCGCGCTCGGTCTGCTCAGTGCGTGGCCGGACGGTGTTCGTGAGCAGCTGCAAGTCAGCGATGACCTGCGCTCGCCGAGCCTGGCCGGGAGCCGAGCACTCATGGGTGCCCGGCTGGCCGCGGACGCCTGCCTGGACTTCGCGCGCATCGAACTCGCAGAGCGCAGCGCCGAGCTGCAGAGGCGGACCGGGGCCTGGACGGTCAAGGCGCTGGGTGGCTGGGAACGCGAGCGGCTTCTCGCTGTCCACCTTGCCAAGCCGCAGCCGCCGAGGCGCAGGACGTGCCGTGGTGGACGGACGCCTTCGACGTGCTGGCCCGCCTGAACGCCGTGCCGCTGCTCACAGCGGACGTCGGCGAGTTCGTCCAAGTGGTCCTCGGCTGGCGCGGGCCGGAGCACGAAGCCGATCTGGTGGAAGCACTTCCCACCGGTTTCGGCCCGACCCTCGGTCCGCACGCCGTGCAGGCCGCCCGGACCGAACTCGCAGACGAGGACACACGACTCGCCCGCACACTGGCTGCGGTTCTCGACGAGGACACGGAATGGGAGTCCGCGATCCCCAACGCGTGGCGAACCGTCTGGCGTCTCTCCGAAGTGCTGCCAACCGCCGTCCTGGAACCCTGGCGCCCGGTGATCAATCTGATGACCGAGTGCGCCGGACACCCGTCGGCCCTCACGGAACCGCTGTTCAGGATCGGCCCGTACCCCGACCGCGGTGAGAGCGCCGTGGCGGACTTCATCGCCCTGTTCACCCAGTGCGGCGTCCTCCACGGATCGCTCCGGCTCGCACCGGACGTCGCCGCCGCCTGGAAGCGGCGTCTGCAGGTCCGGACCGGCCGCACCACCGACGAGCACGGCCAGGTCGTGGAAACCACAGTGGAACGGGCCACCGCCTCCGACACCCTGATGACCGTCCGCGCCTTTTTCTTGGACCTGGCCCAGTGGGCACTCGACGAACCCTCCCGCTGGGGCCCCTGGGCCGTCCCCTGCCCGGTCCGCGCCGACGATGTCCAGCACCGTAAGATGAAGTCCCGGCAGAAGGCCCGGATGGACCAACGCACCCGCGAGCGCCTCTCCGTCCTGCCGACCCTGATCGGCGCCGTCGACCGGAACCGCAAAGCTGCCGCGGCCCGCCTGGAGTCCGCCGAACGCGTCTGGCCTGGTGAACTGTTCACCATGGGCAGCCAGACCCTACGACGCGCAATCCTCATGCGGACAAGGGCTACGACTTCGACCACCTGCGCGGCTGGCTACGTTCGCCGACAGATCGTGCCGCGGATTGCCCGCCGTGGCATCGAGCCCTCCAGCCGCCTGGGCAGGCACCGATGGGTGGTCGAGCGTACGGTGTGCGCCAGGAGGCGCTCTGTTTGTATCCCCGGTTCAGCCGGGAGGAACTCGGAAGGAGTTCCTGGGCCGGATGACTTACCTGGATCCGAAAGGTGAACGGGACAACAGCATGTCAGAAAACCAGTGACCGGGCTCAGTTGTCAGAGACGGTGTACTGGGCGGCCCGCGCGATATGGCGAAGACTGGATTGTTTGAAGCCCAATCTCCAGAAGATGCAAGTTCCCATCCGCCGGAAACGACAGCTGTAACCGGCGCCGCATTCTGCGCGGGGTTTCATTGTGACCCGGTGCACCTCCGGGGTGCGGAGTGATGTCCAACGAGGACATTAAAGGAGATGAGTGGGGCGCCTGTGTCGCGCTAGAACGTGCAGACAGAGACGAACGTGGGATCGCCTACGGGATGAGAATCCTATGGCGACGGAGGCCCCGTAGTAGTCGCCGGAGTCACGACCGGCCAGGGAGGACGGGAAAGCCGTCCACATCGGGCGAAGGGGGCCAGGTGATTCGGACACTCGAAGCCGGGAGGTATGCGGAATGCAGAACGCCAAAACGGTGCTGGGTGTCCTGCGAGCACGCGGCAGGCGTGGCCTGCCGTGTGATGAACTGTATCGGCAACTGTTCAACCCGCAGTTGTATCTGCTGGCCTACGGTCGAATCTATGCCAACCATGGTGCGATGACGCCCGGGGCCACGTCGGAAACCGTGGACGGCATGTCGCAGCGGAAGATCGACCGGATCATTGAGGCGATGCGCCACGAGCGTTACCGCTTCCGTCCGGTCCGGCGTGTCCATATCCCAAAGAAGAATGGGAAGACACGCCCGTTGGGACTGCCGACCTGGTCGGACAAGCTCGTCGGTGAAGTGATCCGCCTTTTACTTGAGGCATTTTACGAGCCGACGTTCTCCGACCGCTCTCATGGGTTCCGTCCCCGCCGGGGCTGCCACACCGCATTGCGGGAGGTGGACCATACCTGGACCGGGACTTCCTGGTTCATCGAAGGGGACATCGCCGACTGCTTCGGCAGCCTGGACCACCAGGTACTGCTGTCGATCCTCGGTGAGAAGATCCACGACCAGCGGTGCCAGGTCCTGCCCGGCATCCATGCCCGCCTCCGGCGGCTGCGGCTGTTGTCCGGCGAGCAGCTGATCGACGGCGGCTACACCTGCGTCGCCGGCATGGACGACGCCGCCCGACTGCACCGCGTCACCCTAATCGGGTCGCTTCCGCCCAGCACCACCCCGCAACACCCGGCCGGCGACGGCTTCGGCCGGGAGAACTTCGTCGCGACTTCGACCGGCGCGAGGTCACCTGCATCAACGGGCAGGTCAGCGGCAACTGGAAGGACCTTCCGGTGCAGGAGCCGACCCTGGTGACGGTCCGGTTCGACGCCCGCCAGTGCGGCCGCTGCCCCGAACAGGCCACGTGCACGCCGGGAGCGTTTCGCAGCCTGTACTTCCAGACCCGCGGCCTGCACGAACTCCAGGTCGAGAACCGCGCCGACCGGCAGGATCCGGACTGGCGCCGGCTCTACGGGCTGCGCTCGGGGGCCGAGGGCAGCATCGAGGAGTGATGCAGGTGCCAAGGACGGGGCGACAAGGCGACCGGGTGATCAGGGCTGTGGACTATGTTGTGGGGATGACTACCGGGACGGCATTGCGCCACACACAGATTGGTGACCCGGTGCTCTTCTGAGCGCCGTACGGGCCGGTACGGGCCCGCTGCCCGATCGAGGATCTTGCGCTGCTGCGCGGGCTCCGCCTCCGTCGTGTTGATCACAGGTTCGATCACATCAACCACGACAGGAGAATTCATGCCCACCAAGACGTTGCAGATTCCCACCGCATACGGGCAAGGCGATGCGTTCGCCGCCTTCCCTGACCGCGGCGAGCGGCACCCGGGGGTGCTGATGTACGCGGACGGCTTCGGCATCCGGCCCGTGCTGCGGGAGATGGCCCGCGAACTGGCGGGGCACGGGTACTACGTGCTTGTCCCCAACCTGTTCTACCGGCACGGCCCGGCACCGGTGGTCGAGCTTCCCGAGCACATCGGAGAAGAGGTCCGGCCCGCGATCTTCGCCCAGCTGATGCCCTTGATCGAGGCGCACACCGCCGAACGTGTTCTGAGCGACGCCGACGCCTATCTCAGGTTCCTCACTGTCCAACCCGAGGTCGGCGCCGGTCCGGTCGCGGTGACCGGCTACTGCATAGGCGGCCTCCTGGCGATGCGCACCGCCGCGGCCCACCCCGGCCAGGTCGCAGCTGTAGCTGCATTCCACGGCCCCGTGGGCGTCGATGGGCACGACCTCTTCTCCAAGCTCACCGCCCAGGTCCACCTCGGCCACGCCGAAGGCGACATGACACCCGAAGCCCTCGGCGAGCTCAACCAGGCACTGGACGCCGCAGGTGTCAGATACACCTCCGAGATCTACCCCGGCACCATCCACGGCTTCACCATGTCCGACACCGACGCTTTCAGCGCCTCCGGGCTGAAGCGCCACTGGGACCAACTGCTCCCTCTCTTGGACCGCACCCTGGGCAACAGCTGAGGCTCCGGGCTAGGAACCAAACCTGAAGTACACGGCGCTGCGCCTGCCGGCCAATGTCGCCTGGGGTCGCAGCTGCGGTGCGACGAGCGCGGAAAGGAGGACCAGGGCGCGCCCTGACCGCGGCCGCATGCTGGCCGTGTCAGGCGGCGCCGAGTTCTGAGGCGTGCGGCTGCTGCGCGGCTCCGAACGCATCGTCGAATGTGAGAGAGCGTCTCGTGGGCACCAGGTGGTAGGGGGAACCGGAGCCTGCGGCCGGCTGGGGGCCCGTGCGGCCCAGCATCAGGACGTCCAGGGGAGTGAGGACGTCGAGGTTGTCGAAGACGTAACAGAGCGGCAGTTGCGTCCAGGCGGCGAACTGGAGGTGCGCTGTAACGGCGGCTCGCTCCACTGCGTGGCGGCGGGTGGTGCGGCTGGTCATGCGGCTCTTGGAGTCGATCAAGAACACCTGCCGGTCCTTGGCGGCCACCAGATCGGGTGTCCAGTGCAGCGAACTCTCGGTGCCCCGCAGGGGGAATCGGACTGCTTCGGTCAGTACTTCCTGGCCCCACGCGCTGACGTCCCACCCGCGCAGGGCGAGTTCCCGGGCGACGCGCCTTTCGTGTGCGTCGCCTATGGCCTTCCTTTGCTGAAAGCTCGGCATGCCGGCAAGTGTTGCTCTCCTCCTCGAGCTCGAAACGGCTCAACACCCCATCCCGCGCCGCCTGAGGACGCCGCGCCGCAGGGCGCACGACGGACCGCCCTCTGTGCACTGTCGCAGCCGTGGCGCACCGCCCTGCCGTGTGCCTGCCGGCCGTGAACCGGCCCGGCGAGGGGCGAGCCGGTGAAGGGTAAGGCAGAGCTGAGCGCGGGGTGGGGCTGCCGGTGTGGGCGAACGACTCGGAACGTCCGCTACGTCTGCTCTGCCTGGCGATCGTCGTGCGATGCCCTCGAGTGATGGCTCGGGGTGAGCCGGTTGACACGGTGTACGGCCGGGACGCAGAGGTTGAGGACGGTCGCGACCGTGATCATGGCGGCGCAGGCCAGGAGGACTGCCTGGCTGTTCCACGAGTGGGCGGCGAGGGCGGCGATGAGGTAGCCGAGGGGGATGGCGAGGCGTTCCCCGACGCCGTTGAACGCACTCATGCGGCCCTGTTCGGCCTGGGGCACATGCTGTTGGAATGCGGTGTTCCAGGTGACGATCGCGACATCGAGTCCGATACCTGCCAGCAAGGCGGCCACCAGAACGAGTGGCAGAGACAGACTGCAGGCCATGGCCGCCAGTGGGAGCGCGAGAGCGCCGGCCGTGATCACCGCGACGGCGAGCAGCCGGTGCGGCTTCCAGCGAAGGCATACGAGGGTTCCCGCCAGCAGGCCGCAGGCGAAGGCGGCCTGGATCAGACCCCAGTCACGTGCTCCGGCGTACTGCCGCGCGGCAACAAGGGGGCCAAGAAGCTGGAAGCCCGCCAGCCATGCGGCGACGAGGACTGTGCCGGCGGCGGTATAGGTCCACAGCCAGGTACGGGACCAAAAGGCTGTCCAGCCTGCCCGCAGATCGGCCAGGACGCCTGCGGGCGCAGTGGGCGGGGCTTCCAGGCGCAGACCAAGAAACAGGACAGCCGCGACGGCGAACGTGAGCGCGTCCCAGGCCAGTGCCCACGACGCGCCGCTCGCGGCGACGACGAATCCGCCGGCGACCGGCCCCAGCACCCTCACCGCGTTGCTCGGGAGCCTGAGCAACGCGTTGGCCTGCTGCAGGTGCTCCTTGGGAACGATCTGCGCGAGGGCACCTTGCGTGGCGGGAACGATGAACGACGCCGCCGTTCCCGAGACGAAGCCGCACGCCGCAATCGACGCGGTCGTCGCATGCCCCGTGGCCACGGTGACGGCCAGGGCACCCTGTGCACCTGCGGCCAGCAGGTTCCCGACGAAGAGGAGCCGGCTTCGGGACAAGCGGTCGGCGAAGAGGCCTCCTATGAGCAGGAACACGATCGTGGGGACGGTGTTCGTGGCGAGGACCAGGCCGAGAGATCCGGCTCCTCCACCCTGCTCGATGACGGAGTAGGCCAGTGCAAGAGGGGCCATCGCAGACCCGGTCGCCGAGATGAGACTGGCCGACGCGAACCGGCGGAAGGCCCCGATCCTCAACGGTGTGCTGACGATCTCCGGTGACACGGCGGCGGTCTTCATGATCTCCCTCGGGCTCGGCGCAGCGAGCACCCTATTGCAGCAGCGCACCGTGCGAGACGTCAGCGCCAGCGTTGGCCGTACAGCCATCCACCTCAGGCGCCAGAGCAGTGAGGTCTCTCAGCGTTGCCGCTCCAGGGTGAGGACGGCTTCGGCGATTGACGTCATTCGATTCGGGCTGCACCGCGCTTTGCGGCATCGAGGCACGGCATCACACCCAGGGCCTCCTCTACCGGCAGGCCGACCTGGACCGACTCGCCAGAAGCCGCCGCATCGACTGGCCGGCCCTCTACGCGACCCCCAAGGGCCGCCCGTCCCCGTTCTCAGCTCTCCTCACCCAGCGACAGGCGGCCGGACAGTGACGACGGCCGGGCAAGGCACCGACCGGTACGCCGAACTCACCAAGGGCTGGGCCGCGAAGCAGCGAGCCGAGAACGAAGAGTGGCACATCCCGAGGATGGGCTGTTCGTCACCCATTGCGGACGGTGGGTCGATGGCGCCGGCCGGACCTGTGCGCAGGTGATCGGGCACTCCGGGCCGTGCGGGCTCCCGCCGTACTACGAGGACGACAGGTGCCGGCGCGACTGCCCCGACGGCGAGTGCTACTGTCCGATCCCCGGCGAGAGCCCGATCAACTCCGCCTGCGGCGACCTCCAGTCGTACATGTGCGACTACGGGTGCGGTTGCTGCACGGTGTGCGTGGGACGCCACTGCTGGGAGTAGCGCCCCCTGCGCGCCCGGCCTTCGCGGTCCCCGGCACCGCGGAGGCGGTCTCGCCATGTACGCCTTTGGCCGACCGCGTGGCGCTCCTGCCGGTCCTCGGGCTGCGCAGGCCGGGGCCATAGCAGGAACCCGGTTTTCACTCTGCCGTCCTGCAGCCGTCAGCTCTGGGTGGCAGCCCGAAAGTGACCCGAACAATCCCTTAACTGAGTGAGATTAGCGAGAATTTGTAGGTTCTTGAAGTGGCTAGTGCGTGGGGTATCGCTATCATGGTGGGCAATTGATGAGTCTGGGAGAGTGAGCGATTCAGTTGCCGCACGAAGAGCCCGCGATGAACGCGACCGAAGCCCGTAAAGATCTCTACGCTCTGGTGAAGCGCGCCGAGGAAGACGGCGTTACGACGCTCATCCACAAGCGTGAGGATCGCGCGCTGTTGGCGCCGTTGGACCGGTTTCCTGCAGCTCGGAAGACCGATGCGTTCCCGTCCCACGTGCTGAGTGCAGCGCAGAAGGACTTCGGTGACCTCATCACGCGGGCGGCTCAGGGACAGCCGCAGGTGCTCCGGCGGAACACCACGCCGGTCGCAGTGCTGCTCCCCGTCGACACCGACTCAGGTGCGTTCTCGTCCGGCACGGCAGCGCGCACCGCATCCGCAGGAGGCGCGGTGAACGGGCAGGGCGATCGGGACGGCGGCAGCGCGCCGCGCAGGCTCGCCACGCTGGGCGACGCCATCGGCTCCGTGCTCACCTCCAACCCGGCCAAGGGCGCCACGTTCGGGCTTCCTGGCGTGGACGCGGCGACGGGCGGTCTGCAGCCAGGCCGGCTGATGCTCGTGGCGGCCGCCCCGAACGTCGGCGGGAGCCTTCTGGGCCTGGCCGCCGCACGGCAGACCGCGCTCGTCGACAACCAGCGGGTCCTGTATGCGGCATCGGGACCGAACCGGGCCGACATCTTCCGCCGCATCATCTCCGCGGAGACCGGGGGCGACTACCCGCGCCTGAAGCAGGGCCGACTCACCGAGCACGAGCAGCAGGTTGCCCAGCAGTTGGTCCACGCGCCACTGATGATCGACGACGGCAGCGACCTGACCACCGAGGCCATCGCCGATACGGCCCCGCACGTCCCAGACCTGGCGCTCGTGGTCGTCGACCGGCTCCAGGCCGCCCACAACGCCCGCTTGCCGCTCTCCGGTAACCGCCTCCCGGACGCCTCACAGGCCCTGGCCGACCTCGCCCGCACGCTGCACGTCCCGGTGCTCGCCATCGTCGACAGCGACGACCCCACCCTCCTGGGCCTCCTGGATGCCGACGTTCTCGTGACGCTCGCCCCGACCACCGACCCTGCCACAATCCAGGTGACGGTCGCCGAACGCGACTTCGGCACGATCGGGTCCGCCTACCTGAGACCCGACCTGCTGCACGCCCGCTTCCTCGACACCGGAGCCGCCGCCGTCGACCGCACGGGCGGCGAAAAGACCGCGCAGTTCCTGGGCAGCGCGGTGGAGCGGGAGTTGGCCGAAGCCGCGCTCCCGTACACGTCCGGTGCCCGGCAGGGACTGCCGGCCTCCGTCACCCACCTGCTGGCGGCACTGCGCACCGCACTGGCCAAGGGCGACCCCGAAGCCCTTAGGGAACTCGGGCCGTCCCTGACTCAGGTAGCTTCAGCACCGCCGCAGCTGCCTGACACTGCCGAAGGACGCCGCCTTGCCGCTGCGCTACAGGCGTACAACACTGCCGTGTCCGCAGGCACCACGGGGCAGCCCGCCGCTGCCGCTGTCCAGGCCGCCGCTGGCCGCGGACAGGTCTCCGACGACGTTGACGAAGAAGACGACGGGGACGGTCTGGTACCGGGGGATGAGGAGGACGAGCCCGATGGCGCGGTCTTCCCTGCACTCAAAATCCTCAAGGACGCCGTCGCCCGCTCGAAGATGCACCCGATCCGGGTCATCCGCACCGAGGAACGCGACAGCGGTCCATGGCCGCTGATCAGCGAGGACATGGACGGCGAGCCACGCTGGGTCCACCCCGACGTCATCCTCACACGCGGCCCCCACATCAAGGCCAACGGCAAGCGCGTCCGGCGCGACAGGCTTGACGTGCCCGGCTCCTTCGGCGAGGGCACGCTGTGCCTGATCGACCGCAATGGTAGCTACCCCTCCGCCTGTTCGGCCGTCCCCCTCGCCCCGAACAAGCTCCTGCACACCGGCCCCCTCGACACGTTCGACAAGACGCAAGCCGGCATCTATCTCATCGACATCCCCCGGTGGAACCGCACAGACATGCCGCACCCCCTGGGGCGGATCATCGAACGCCCCGACGACCAGGGCCGCGTGTGGGTCACCACCCCGCACATCAAGCAGCTCGAGAAGCTTGTCCGCGAGGGCCATCTCGCTGCCGCCCCGGTCATCCACGACTCCTGGACCGGGAAGGCCAACGAGTCGCTCCTCAAGCCCTTCTACGAAGCCACCAGGAAAGCACGGACCGAGCTCGTCCAAATTGGCGGTGACCCCTACAAGGCGTACAAGACCCGCCTGTCCATCGCCCTGCGCCTGCTGTGGCCCAAGCGCCAGGAACAGCGATCCCCCTTCTGGCGGCCCGACTGGCGCATGAGCATGGTCGCCGAAGCCTCCGTCCGCCACTGGTCAGTAGCCTTCCGAGCCGTCCAGCAAGGGCACCAGCTCATCGCCCTGCGCAACGTCGACGCAGCAGTCTTCTGGACACCCCCCAGCACGCCCCCTGCCACGTACAAGATCGGGACGGGCTTCGGCGAAGTGAAGGCCAAGTTCGTGCAGCCTGGCGAGATCATCCCCGAGGGTGACGACTGATGGCCGGACCCACCGGGCGCGGAGGCTCCCTGGGCGCCGCCCTGAACGACCTCCTCCGTTCCCAGGTCACTCCCCGGCACCGGCTGTCGTCGTACAACGCGAGGCACTGGCACGCGCAGCTCAGCCAGCTCACCGCAACCCACCGCGGCTATCAGGCCTTGGAAGACGCAGGACTCCACGTGACCACCAAGACGTTGGTCAACTGGCTGTCCGACCCCGAATACAACATCCGCCGTAGCTACCGCGACCTCATCCACACCGCCTACGAGAACACCGCCATCGTCCCCGCCGACCCCATCCCCGACCACATCAAAGACGGCCAATTCGAGATCAGCGGTACCGTCAGGACCGGCACCGACGAACGCGAGCGCGGCACCCGCAGGGCCGCACCCCTGCGCATCGACGGGAGCAGGGGCTACTGGGACGCGATCGAGGAACTCTGGGCCGCCGGCGAGCTCACCGACGAGGTGGTTGAGGATCACTTCGTCGACGGCGTGATCGTGGCGGACATCGGCGAAGGCACCGACGGCTGGGAGTTCCCCGGCGCCTCGTACTCCGTCGAACTCCGGTAGCAGCAGACGCGAATCAGTCCAACTGCCCACTGCAGTAGACGAGGGCCGGTGCGGGCGAGACCGCCGACAGCGCCACGCCGGGAGCGAGTAGCGGTCCACCTCACCGGCCCCGTCAGGTACGCGCCGAGGAACTCGCCGAGGGCCAAGGACAGGTCGCCGTCGGACGGCACGCTCACGCCGTAGGGCGGCTTGCCCACCGCGATGCGCGCCGGGCCGGCCACCGCGCCGGGGGCGCCGGTCACGGTGAACGAGGCGCCACTCGCGTCGGCGGCCACCGGGACGGCGAAGTAGCGCAGGCGTCCGTCGGCGTGCTGCGCAGCTACCGTCACCGACCACGTACCGCCGGAGCGCTGCGCACGGCGGTCACCGCTGCCGGCTTCGGCTGCGCACCCGCAGCCGGGTCCTGCAGATCGACGTCGGGCGCGAGGGAGTGCGCAAGCCGCGCTTGCGAACTGTCCGCTTCGGCGGCACCTCTGCGCAGCCACGCGTCGACGAACACCTGCGCATAGCCCGCAGGGTCGGCCGCGATCGCGGTGAGCAGGGCCAGGCGCGAAAGGCGGACGCGCCGCCTCGTCTTCTCCAGCCGGGTGCCCGCCGCCGTCGGAGCCGCGGCCTCGCCTTTTGAGGCCTGCTTGCCAGGAGACATGGTTGAACTCCCAGGTCAGAACGGGTGATTGCTGACTTTGAGAAGATCCGGCGACCCTGACCCGACCATCGACCATGAGACCCCGACCACGGTCACGATGGGGACACGAAGCTCATGGTCGGGCTCATGGTCGGCCCGACCACGGGTCGGCCGTGGGCCGGTGGGAGCTCAACTCGCCGGTCACGTGTTCTGGGGTCGGCGACCCCAGTGGCGCCCTCATGCCGCACCGGCGGACGGTCCCCTGCGCCGGAGCGCGCACGGACGCCGCCCGGGCCGCGACAGACGTGCCGAGGGGGCGGTCAGTTGACTGACCAGGCCTCCCACGGCTGAGGTGGCTTGCCGATCTCTCGTCTCCACCACTGGCCATCTGCGTCTCGAAACCCGAAGACGATCACGAGCCGTGCGTCAGGGACGGGGCGGACCGGCTCACTGAGTAGATCGATCAGTTGCACCCTCGCCGTCAGCGTCTCCTGTGGTTGGAGGACGCAGGCGTTCTTTGCATTCGGCCTGATGCTGGGGTTCAAACGCCAACCCGCCGCATCTTGGGAGGGAGCCTGACGAACGTCCAGGACCTCGACATCACCGATGGCGCTTGTACCTCCGTTGGTGATGCAGACGTCGAGGGTCGTACTGCTGGACCACAGAACTGAGGCGGTCACCAAAGAAGCTCGGCCCTGGGCCGCTCTGGCCACTCGATCCGTGGCTTCTCGATCAGCCCTTACCGCCCGTCGGTGTGGTATCCACAGCGACGCGACGGCAACGCCCACACCGCCAGCTGCAATCACGGTGCTCACCACGTTCCAAGAATCGACCATGAACCCACCCCGTATGCGGCTATGTCGGGAGGATCGCAGACGTCCGGGCTACTCCTCAACAGGCGCGATGCGTAACGGTCACAAGCCCCAGCACTTGTGCCATCAAGCGTGCTGAGCAGCAAGGCTATTACTGCGTGAGCAAGACTGACCGATGCCCACAGGGCGCAGTGTCGGGGTGCGCGCTCATGGTCTGGCGTGGGCGTCGGTGGCGGATCGCAAGGAGTGCCGTGGCGCCAGCGTCCGGCCATGTGGCAGTTCGCCATTTCGGGTCATTTCAGGGGTTGGGTGTCGTTACCCTGCGGATCTGAACGTCACATCGTGAGATCAGGGGGAGCCATCGTGCCGCAGGAGCCGTGGGCGGGGTTGTCGGAGGCCATCAGTGCGGTCCGGGCGGAGTTGGAGCAGGCCATGACCGACGGCCAGGGGCATGCGATCCAGTTCCGCACCGGGCCGGTGGAGATGGAGTTCGCCGTGGACATCAAGAAGGACGCCCAGGCGGGCGCGAAGGTGTCCGTCCTGCCCTGGAGTGCCAGCGCCGAGGCCAAGGCCGGGTACGCGGCCGGCTCCACGTCCCGCCTGAAGATCACCTTGCAGCCGGTCGACGAGCACGGCCAGGACCAGAAGATCGGTGCCCGGAGCACGCAGCGCCCCAAGTAGCGCCAGGTGAAGCCTGCTCGGTGAGCTGTGGAGAACGGGGGTGCGCGCGTGGACGTGCGACGGGTGATGGAGGTCTGGGACCCGGCAGGAGGGATCGCCGGGACCGGCTACCTCGTCACGGACCGGCTGCTCCTGACCGCCTACCACAACATCCAGCACGCCGAGTCTTCCTCCGGGCGCCCGGTGGAGGTGCGGCAACTGGCCCGGCACGGGGAGCAAGAGTGCGCGTGGGCGTCGGCCGAGGTGTTGTGGCCGGATCAGCCGCCCGACATCGACCAAGACCCGCACACCGATGCCGCCCTGCTGCTGATCACCGACCCCACCTGGCAGCCTCCCGCGTCTGTGAAGCCGGTGCAGTGGGGGCGGGTACCTGTGCCGTCGGAGGGTACGGCCGGCGCGCGGGTGGCGTGTGTTGCGGTGGGGTTCCCGGAGGCCGAGCAGCGGGACGGCGAGCGGGACACCAAGGAGATCCGCGGGCACATCGAGACCCTGACCGGCCTGAAATCCGGCCTCATCACCGCCCACCTCGACGACGTCGCGACGCCGGGCAAGACGGGTGCAGCATCGTCATGGTCCGGAGCATCCGGGGCCGCCCTGTTCTGCGGCAACCTGCTGACCGGGATCCTGACCACCGACCGCACGGGGAACTACTCGGGCGACCAGCTCATCGCCGTGCCCCTGACCACCCTCGCCGCACGCCCCTGCTTCACCACCACCATCAAGGCCGCGGGCAACCTTCTGACACTCCAGGACATCACGATCCCTGCCGGCAGCAATCACTCCCCGGGGCCGTACGACATGGACGCGCCCGCCGGTCTGCACAACCTTCCCGGCCTTCCCGCCGAAGTCTTCGTCGGCCGGAAAGGAGCACTGGCTGCCCTCGCCGCCGCCATGGAGCAGGGTTCCAAGGCGATCACTCAGACCGTCCAGGGACTCGGTGGTGTCGGCAAGACCACGCTTGCCCTGCACTACGCCCACACCCACCGGGAGTCCTACCAACTGGTGTGGTGGATCCACGCCGACACCCCCGACCAGATCCTCGCCGACCTTGCGGACCTGACCACCCGGCTCCACGGCGCCGCCACCGGCCGGACCGCGGCCGAAGACGCCGACTGGGCCATCGGATGGCTCCAGACCCACCCCGGCTGGCTCGTCGTGCTCGACAACGCCGAACATCCCAACAGCGTCCGCCAGCTGTTGGGTCAGCTCCACCACTTCGGACGCCATCTGATCACCAGCCGCTTCGCACACGGCTGGCCCACCACACCCCTCGCCCTCCCCCTCCTAACCCCCAGCGCCTCAATCGACCTGCTCACCCAGCTCACGAGGCTGGCGGACCCCGACAACCAGCATCATGCCCGCCTGCTCGCCGAGGAACTCGGACACCTTCCCCTCGCCCTGGAACAGGCGGGCGCGTTCATCGCCGAGAGCCACATTCCCGTGAGTGAGTACCGGGACCTGCTCCGCCAGTACCCAGCCCAGACCACCAACACCACTCCCGCGGGCGGCGATCCTCAGCGCACCATGGCCCGCATCTGGCGCATCACCCTCGACGCCCTCCACCGCGACACCCCCCTGGCCGTCGATATCTTGCGCGCCGCCGCCTGGTACGCCCCCACCGCCATCCCCCGCGCCCTGCTCGCCCCGTTGGCCGAGGATCCCGTCAGCTACACCGGAGCCCTGGGCCAACTCGCCGCCTACAACATGATCGCCCTGGATGCCGGCACCCTCAGCATCCACCGCCTCATCCAGACCGTCGCGCGCACGCCCGACCCCACCACGACAGACGATGCCGACCCCCACCGCGCCTACGACATCATCACCGCCGCCCGCCAGCAGGCCACCACCCTCTTGCGCACTGCACTGCCTGATCAACCGCGAACGAACGTGGCTGGATGGTTTACCTGGCGCATCCTGATCCCCCACGCCGAAGCCCTCCTCGCCGCCACCGGCCCCGACCATGACACAAAAGACACCGACCTCCTCCTTACCGACACCGCCATCTACCTGCAAGGCCAAGGCCAGATCGCCCAGGCCATCACCTACCAGAAGCGCTCCCTGGACGCCTCCATCCGTCTTCACGGCCCCGACCACCCCTCCACGCTCACCTCCCGCAACAACCTCGCGTACGCCTACGAGGAGGCGGGGGACCTGGGCCGCGCCATACCGCTGCACGAACAAACCCTCACCGGCTCCGTACGAGCCCTGGGCGAAGACCACCCCGACACGCTCACCTCCCGCAACAACCTCGCCGGCGCCTACGAGTCGGCGGGGGACCTGGGCCGGGCCATCCCGCTGTACGAACAGAACTTCACCGACCGAGTGCGGGTCCTGGGCGAAGACCACCCCGACACGCTCGCCTCCCGCAACAACCTCGCCTACGCCTACCGAGCGGCGGGAGACCTGAGCCGCGCCATCCCCCTGTGCGAACAGACCCTCACCGACTCCGTGCGGGTCCTGGGCGAAGACCACCCCAACACGCTCGCCTCCCGCAACAACCTCGCCGGCGCCTACGAGACGGCGGGAGACCTGGACCAGGCCATCCCCCTGTACGAACAAACCCTCACCGACTTCGTACGGGTCCTGGGCGAAGACCACCCCAACACGCTCGCCTCCCGCAACAACCTCGCCCACGCCTACGAGACGGCGGGAGACCTGGACCAGGCCATCCCCCTGTACGAACAAACCCTCACCGACTCCATACGAGCCCTGGGCGAAGACCACCCGACCACCCGTACTGTCAGAGCCAACCTCGCCTACGTCAAATCGACCAACACCTGACCCACCCCAACAACAAAAGCAGCGACTTTCACTTGCGGTACCGCTGGCCTCCGTGCCGAACCAGCCTCCCCCACGCGCGATCAGCCAGCGCTCTCCGACACCTGACCACTCGATACACGCCTACACAGGTGGCCTCATCAGACAAGCTGAGCGGCGAAGTTATTACTGTATGAGCAAGGCTTGACCGACGCCTCGCGCACCGAGGCACTCGGCTCTGCGCAAGGAGACATCGGGCGCCGCAGGCCGCACATGCACACCCGCTCCACCCGGCTGCGCACGATCCTCAGCCGGTTGCGCAGGCTGGCTGCGCACCGCCCGGAGGGGGCTGCGCAGTTGGTCTGCGCACATCCGACTGCGCACATCTGCGCGGTCAGAGAGTGGTCGGCCCGACCGCGCCCCCGACCACGGCAGCTGGCGGCTGTGTTGCCGGATCGTGACCGGTGGTCGGGGCTGGTGGCCGCCGGCCCGGTCGGGGCCAGCGGGTGAGCTGACGGCATGGAACGCACATACGCCTGCGCACTTGTGCCCGCCAGCCGCCCCACCCCGGTGGGCGCGGTGCGCTGGTGCGGCCACCAGGCGCTGCCTGCGCCAGAGGCAGCGGCATGAGCGGCTTCGGAGCCGGCGTCCGCCGTGGCGTGATGGCGGAAGATCAGTTCACGCAGATCGCCAACGGGTTGTTCCGCGACAGCAGGATCTCCTTCAAGGCCAAGGGGCTCTTCGGCTGCATCAGCACCCACCGGGACGGCTGGCAGGTCACCATCGCCAGCCTGGCCCGACACGGTCGCGAACGCGTCGACGCGGTGGCCACCGGCCTGGAGGAACTGCAGAAGCACGGATTTCTGCTGCGCGGCCGCGCCCGCAGCGCCGACGGCACCCTCGGGCAGGCGCTGTACGTCATCACCGACCTGCCTGCCCGGCAAAACCGCAGCTCACCACCAGAGTCGGGTGATCCAGGACTGGCTGAGCCAGTGTTGGCTGATCCCGGCACTAAGAACACCATCGTCAAGAAGACCAGCCCCCTCCGTCCGTGCGACCGCGGCGACGCCGCGCCGGTGAACGGAAGGACGAGCCCCTCGCACCGGACAGCGTCCCCGCCCCCGGCAGACGAGATGCATCCGGGGATCCGGTTGCTGTTGGAGATCGGGGCGAGCCGTCCTGAACTGCTGCTGACCGGGAAGCCGCTGACCGATCAGGGCCGCGTGGCGACCGCGATGATGGACGGCGGCTGGAGCCCCCGGCAGCTGCGCCACGTCGTCACCGGCCGGCCCCTGCCGAACCCAGTGCGTACCTCGGTCGGCGCGATCATCGCCGCCCGGCTCCGCTCCGCCCAGGCCTACCCGCCGCCCGCCATCGCGGCGGACCACCACGCCCCGGCCCCGCGGGACGCGCCGTCCGAGTCGGCGTCGACCGAGCGGCCCTCGGCAGGGGCCGCCGCCCGCAGCGTGACCGAGGCCCTGACCTACCGGGCCCTCGTCGAATGCGCCGGCTGCGGCGTGCCCGCAACCGCCCCTGGCAAGGACGTCTGCCCCACCTGCCTCGGCTGGCCGCTGTGCCGCACCTGCCCGGGGCCGACCCGCAAGCGAGCCCACCCCGACGGCGACGGCCGCTGCACGACATGCGCCTGCGCCTGACTGGCCCACTGGGAAGGAAGCAGCCCGTGACGGACACGCTCCGCACACCACCGCTGGCCGCAGCCGTGCAACACCTCCTGGGCGCCCGGGCCCGCGAACACGTCCACAGCGTCGAAGGCGACGGCGCCTGCCGCCACCTGCAGCGCCACGCCGCCCTGCACACCTACCTCGTCCAGGCCGCCGCCGACAGCGGCGCCTACCAGCTGCGCCGCTCGGCCGGGATCGGCCGGCGCCTGCTGTGGGACGCCGCCGGCCTGCTGCAGACCTAGGACACCTGCTCGGCCTCGGCGCCCGTGAACGGCTGATGGTCCAACTCACCGGCCAGGTCGCCGAGATCCTCGAGCGCATACCACCACGTAGCGATATCCGGCCACCTGCGATGCTCAGAGCGGCCAACTGCAGTACTCAGTCACAGGCGTCCGCAGGGTGCGCGGCACTGGACGCGCAGGAGGTGGGGGAATCAGCGTTGCCGCCTTCGAGCACACCGGGCCGTGGAGTGTCGGTGACGTCCTGGTGCTGTCCCCTGTGTCAGGAGTGCGCCACCAGCGGGCATCGTTCCATCTGCAGGTGTGCCTGGACGCCGCGGCCCGCGCTGCCGGCGCCATGACGAACAGCGAGGCCAGCGCGACGGCTGTGACGCGGGACCGGCGCAGACGAACTGCAGGCATGAAAGATCCTTCTGAATGGAAGGGAGGTGCAGGAAGGAGGGAGGAGGCGCTCAGTTATCGGCGGGGAAGAGGGACCGGTTTGCGATGTCGATGATGAACGGGCCGACGTGGGAGGGGTACCGGTCCACGATCGCCTTCTTGTATGCCTGGCCGTCGTCGTCGAGCAGTTCGCGGGCGTCGTTGAGGTAGCGGTGCACCTGTTCGTAGACCTCCGGCCCGGTGGGCAGGCCGTGGCCGGCGAGGATCGTGTCGTAGCCGGACTCGGCGGCCAGTGCGTCGAGGGCCTTGTGCCAGCCGGTGATGTCGTTGTTGCCCAGGTAGAGGTGGACGTCGTTGTAGACGAGGTCCTGGGCGACCAGGACGCCCTGCTCGGGCAGCTTGACGAGGAGTTCGTCGGCGGCCTCGCCGCCGGAGACGGCTTCGAAGACGAACGGGACACCGTCGATGACCTCGGTGCCCGGAACGAGGGCCACGTCCGGGGTGAAGTCGGTGACCGGTATGACCAGGCCGGTGGGCAGCAGGCTGTCGCCGCGAGCGACGATCTGCTCCCGCACCTGGGCCAGCGCGTGGACGGGGGCACCGAAGCGGGCGGCGCCGTTGTAGTGGTCCGGGTGGGCGTGCGTGACGATCAGCCGGTCCAGCGGCTTGCCGAGACCTTGGGCGTAGGCGACGGCCTCGTCCGCGTAGGCGGGAAGGAGCTGGGCGTCGATCGCGATGATCCGGCTCGGCGTCTCGATCAGCTGGGTGGTGGTGTGGAAGGTGTCGGCCGGGGACATATAGCTGTGAATGCGGACCGCGCCCTTGTCCAGGACCGTGACCGTGCCGTTCATGGGGATGCTCCTTGCGGTGGATGACGACCTGTCGCCGTCTCGACGCCCTCCACTGTTGTCACAAAGCCGCAGGCAGGCGAGATACCATGAAGACATAGCATGGTAATTTGAGGACATTCAGAGATCATGATGCTTCCCGCGGACCCTGACGGCGGCGATCTGCCGGAAGGCGATGTCATCCTCCGGCTCGACTTCAATCCGCC
Source organism: Streptomyces phaeofaciens (assembly GCF_014648915.1). Classification (GTDB taxonomy): domain Bacteria; phylum Actinomycetota; class Actinomycetes; order Streptomycetales; family Streptomycetaceae; genus Streptomyces; species Streptomyces phaeofaciens. The sequence goes on from NZ_BMSA01000039.1 coordinate 27,913, forward strand.
CGAAGAACGCGTCCCCGGGTTCGAGATCATCGATCTTGCGACCCTCCACGAGCGGCGTCGGCGCCGCGGCAGACGGCCCGACCAGGTGCATCGGGTCGACTTCCACACCCTCACCCTCATCACCGAGGGCAGCGGTGAACACGCCATCGACTTCGTGACCTATCCCTGCCGCCCCGGCACCCTGCTGTGGGTCCGCCCCGGGCAGGTCCAGAGCTTCGTGCGGCCCGGCACCGCCAACGGCACACACCTGCTGTTCACGCCCGCCTTCCCACCTCACGCCAGCAGTGCCGACCGGCTGGTGAACGAGTGGTACGGGCCGGCGTGCCGGCAACTCGGCGCGAGCCCCACCTACGCCTTGCTCTCCACCCTGCTGGGCCAGCTGCGTGCCGAGTACGACCGCCCGGAGCAGGATGTCTCGGCCGAGATCCTGCAACTGCTCCTGGCCACGATGCTGTTGCAGATCGACCGGCTGCCGCACCCGGACAGCGGCGCCGACCCGCGCGCAAGCGGAGAGGTCTACACCCGCTTCCGTGCAGAACTGGAACGCAGCTACGCCACCACCCGCCGCGCCGCCGACTACGCACACCGCCTCGGCTACACCGTCAAGACACTGACCCGCGCCTGCACAGCCGCCACCGGCCAGCCGGTCAAGCACGTCATCGACGGCCGCGTCGCCCTGGAGGCCAGGCGCCTGCTCGCCCACACCGACGAACCGGTGGCGACCCTCGCCCGCCGCCTGGGTTTCCCCGAACCCACCAACTTCGGCAAGTTCTTCACCCGCCACACCGGTGTCACCCCCGGTGCCTTCCGCCAGGCGCACCAGAGTCAGCAGTGAAAACGACGCTCTCTCGGTGGCCTGCCGGACCACCACGTGGCAGCAGCCTCAAGACCGCCGCCACAGGTGTCCGTGGCGGGCAATCGGGTCACGGCTTCGTGTAGATGACGCCGAGTTTGTCGATCTCGTTGCCGGAGCGTCCGTGGAAGCCAGCGATCTGCCAGCCGGACGGAGCGCTGCGGGTCACACAGCCCGAGGTGGCGGATCCGCCGACCAGGGTGCGGCCGAGGTTGGTGGTGAATTCAAAGCAGTCCGGTACGGCCACGCGGTCTTTTCTCGACCTGCCGCGACCAGGGCGGACGGCTCCGCCTGGACGGCTCGGCGGCCGGCGAGGACACCGTCGTCGACCCGTGCGTAGCCCCCGAGACCGGCCCGTTCAAGGCTGGAGGACGGAACGTAGGACGACCGGCTTCGCTTTCCTGGGCGGCGTTGACAGGAGGCGTTGGTGCTGTCGTTTCTCGTGAGCCAATTGAGCTCGTGCCGGCAGCCCGGCGACTTCCGAACCGGCGTCGAAGTGCTGTCATTTCGTGGGTAAAGCCACGCGGGAGACCGGCGCCTACCTGGACAGGATCTACGAGCAGGCGTGGGGATTGTGTCGGCTCTTCTGCCGCCGCGGACGGGTCACTCGGGCAGGCTGCGTCCGCTGCTCGTGGCGCGGGCCGGCACGGCGAAGGCAGGTGCATCCGGTCGTAGGTAGCCGCCGGTTCACGTCCATGAGGTGCTGTACAGGGTGTATTCGAGCAGGTTGGGCGCGAGGCGCCGGACGGTCAGGTGCCCGTTGCCGCTGCTTGGCCGGCGGCCGCCTGCATGGAGGAGAGGTAGACCGCGTAGCGGTGGGGTGAGCAGTTCTCGTCCCGCCAGGCCCAGCTGGCGATCGGGCCGTCGGGGTCGTGGCCGGTCTCCCGGCCGAGGGTTTGGGTCAGGGATTGCAGCTGCCGGGCCAGAACCCGGTCGAGGACGAGCGGCTGGAGGCCGGCGCCCTGCTTGCCATAGCTGAGACGCGCTCTGTGCAGACGCGGTCACCCTCGCGCCTTGAGTGTACGGCGCGGGAGCAAGGTGACGGGTTGTGCCGTTCGGGGGCTGCGGCAGAGCGGACGCTAGCGTTCTCGTACGCACGGCGTGCAGATGTGGCTACTATGCGTGACCATCGGCGGCTGTTGAGGCGGTCGCCCGGCCGGTGGGTCACCCCGGCAAGGCGAACCTGCCCGTATGCCGTCTCCTTTGGCGAAGGGACAACCCGTCATGGCCACCAAAACCAAGAAGACCACCGCGTCGTCGAGGAAGAACGGCTCCGAGGAAAAGCTGATCGGCTCGCTGCGCTGCTATATCCGTGCCCGCGGTCCGGAACTGCTGGAGGATCCGAACGTCACGTCTGTAGGTATCGGCCGCAAGGTCACCGGCGGCCAGCGAGGCAAGCAGGTCGTGCTGCAGTTCACGGTGGCCAGCAAGGTCGAGCCGGAGGTGCTGGAGGAGCTGGGCACGACGCTGATCCCTGAGACGATCACGGTAGACGGTGTCGAGGTGCCCACCGACGTCGTCGAGCGCAGCTACAAGCCGCACTTCCGCACGGTGGCCGAGGTCGAGAGCCCGGCCCGCAAAACCCGCCTGGACCCGATCGAGCCCGGTGTGAGCGTCGGCCTGGCCGGCTCGGTACCGCCGTCGGCGGGCACCATCGGCGCAATCGTTTTCGACAAGGCCAACGGCACCCCGTATGTACTGAGCAACTGGCATGTGCTGCACGGACCGGAGGGCGCGCTCGGCGATGAGATCGCCCAGCCCGGCCCGCACGACGACAACCGCGTGCGCCGCAACCGCCTCGGCGTGCTCAAGCGCTCTCACCTCGGTGTGGCCGGCGACTGTGCGATCTCCACGATCGAGGACCGCGGCTTCGTCCAAGAGATCTTCGAACTGGGCGTGGCACCGAAGGAACTGGGTGAGCCGGACCTCGACGACAAGGTGATCAAGAGCGGGCGGACCACCGGGGTCACGCACGGCATCGTGCGCCGGATCGAGACCGTGGCCAAGATCAACTACGGCGGCGACGTCGGCGTGAAGACCATCGGCTGCTTCGAGATCGGCCCCGACCCCGCCAACCTGCCGGCCGACGGAGAGATCAGCAAGCCCGGCGACTCCGGCGCCCTCTGGCTGTTCAAACAGGCTAACGGCCGCCCCGGTACGGTCATGGCCGGCCTGCACTTCGGCGGCGAGGGCAAGAGCGACCCCGACGAACACGCCCTGGCCTGCCTGTCGACCTCGGTGTTCGAGAGACTCGAGATCAGCCTGACCCCGCCGGCCCCCGAGGACATCGAGAGCATCGCGGGATACGACCCGGACTTCCTCGGCGAACGCATCGACGCCCCGCAACTGGACGCGGCGCTGAGCCGGGATGCCGTGCTCCTGGACGGCTCCGAGGTCATCCCCTACACCCACTTCTCCCTCACGCTGAGCAAGAAGCGGCGCTTCCCGTTCTGGGTGGGCTGGAACGTCGACGGCGGTTCCCTCAAGAAGCTCAGCCGCAACAACATCCGGTTCGTCAAGGACCCGCGGCTGCCCGCCAACACACAGGTCGGCAACGAACTCTACGAGAACAACCGGCTGGACCGCGGGCACATCGCCCGCCGCGCCGACCTGCTGTGGGGCAGCCTGCCGGAAGCCCAGAAGGCCAACACCGACTCCTTCTTCTACACCAACATCACCCCCCAGATGGACGACTTCAACCAGAGTTCCAAGAACGGGCTGTGGGGCGAACTGGAGGACGCCGTCTTCGCCGACGTCGACGTCGACGACCTCAAGGTCAGCGTGTTCGGCGGCCCCGTCTTCCAGGACGACGACCGCACCTTCCGCGGTGTGAAGATCCCCAGAGAGTTCTGGAAGGTCATCACCTTCACCGAGCAGGGCACACTCAAGGCCAAGGCTTTCCTGCTCACCCAGAACCTCGACCAGATCGAGGCCCTCGAACTGGACGAGTTCCGCGTCTTCCAGGTCACCCTCGGCGAACTCGAGGGGCGCACCCAGCTGCTCTTCCCGGCCACTCTGCACAAGGGCGACACACTGGCCGTGCCCGAAGCGGTGGCCGAGCGAACGCCGCTGGACAGCCTCGCCGACATTCAGTGGGACTGACCCCGGCAGGCCGTCAAATCTGCGTGGTCAGAACCGTCCCGGCGTGCCAGGAACACGCTGGGACGGTATCCGCTTGACCGCCGCATCAGCACCCTGCGATTGCGATCGTTTTGATTGCGGCAGTACTTGCTGCACTGATCGTCCAGGCGTATCCGGCGATGATCCCGGCCCTCACCATTGCGGTGGTCGTGGCCGGGCTTGTAATGCTGTTCCTGGAGCTGTGACCAGGCGTGGGGCCTTGCACGAGCAGCAGGGCGTGCGCAAATTCTCTATCCCGTGCTGGCCACCTGCTGACTGGCGTTGTATGTGATCGGTAGTGAGGTCATCTTCAGAATCGCACGCCAGACACTGGAAGCCGTCGCGCCTGCCTGGCCGCCACTGATGTTGGAAGCACCCAGCCACGGCGGCCGCCGCTTACCAGAGGTCCGGCCGGAACGATAGCCGCTGTGGGACTGGCTACCTCCCAGAGATCGACGAGGAACGGGAGGAGCCAGAAGATTCCACTTCCAAGGCCAGCAGCCAGCCGTATCGGCTGAACATGTCGTCGTCCCGCAGAGACCTGGTCAGCCGTGTCGCACGGAACGAGTTCCGCTCCCTGGCGACCGACATGACGGTGCGCCTTGTGACCGACGCCTGGCAGAACCATAACTTCGCCCCTTGTGCACCCATCATCACCTCGCGGCCCCCGCCACCACCCCCATGGGCGCCTGGCTCGCCGAGCAACGCCTGCCCGCACCAAAAACACCGCGACGGCCATCTCCCCGAGGCTTACGCCCACCTGGTCGCCACGCTCTTCGACGGCGACTGGACGGTCGAGGGCGCCGTCCTGTTCCCTGGCGTAGGCGCCCGTCGACAGAGATGGAACCGATGTGACGAGACCGGCCGGGACGCCAACTGTGCGCACCCTCTATCAGGCTTGTCGCTTGTCACCTTGCAGGCCACCGGCCCCGGTGGGCTTCGTGGCCGTCACTGTACGGCGGTGGCCCGGGGATTGACCTCGCAGCGATCGATCTTGTCGAGGGGGCCCGAGCTGGCCGCGGCCGACCGGATCCTCGCTTTGCCCTTCGCGGCGACCAGCACTTGCTGGTATGTCTCGCTCATGGTGAAGCCGTGCGCGTCCTTGTAGTTGATCTTCACGCCGAAGGTGCCCTCGCGCTCGTTGGGATTCCTGACCACGACGGTCGTGTACGGGTCGTCGGCGTCCGCGCAGTGTGTCAACACGGCGGCACCGTCCTTGAGGGGCCGGGGGGCAGCGAGGGAGGGGGACGGCGTGGGGCTGGAGCGCTCGGTCGGCCGCGAATGCTGGGTGTCGCCGTCTTCACCGCTGGGCGACCCGGAGTCGGCGCTGGGGGTGCCCTTTGCGGCCGTCGACGCGGATTGCGGAGAGGACTTGGCGTTGCCCGGCTTCGTAGCACCGCATCCGGACATCGTTATGACTGCCGCCAAGACCACGCCGGCGATCATGTGTACCCGCTTGATCACATCACTCTTTCGAAGAACGGAGCCTCAGGTTCGATTCCTGGACGGCCGCGCTGGTCAGCGCGTGCAGAGGCTATCAGCGGGCAGAGATCCGGCACCTGCCACGTGATCGAACGATCCGGGCCACTCGACGGGCGTAGAGGGGAAGGGCCATCGTCCAGGTTCTAGCGTCGGCCAGTCGCTTTGACACCGGGAACAGGCGAGTCCGAAACAGCGGCGAGCTGTTCCAGGGTGGTGCGCAGATCGTCGCGGTGGATCTCGGGATGGGACGCCGCCGAGCCGGGCGGGTGCTGCGCGGGGACGGAATGCCGCCGGCACTTCGACTTCACCGTCCACCCCGAGCGCATCGCCCGCGCGATGGACCTGGCGTCCTTCGACCCCCGCGACCCGGCCGTCTCCCGCTCCCGACGCCTCGGCCTGGCAGCCGCCCAGTCCTACCGCGACCAGTACGGCCACCTCGCCGTCCCCGCCGCCGACGTGGATCCCACCGACCACGCTCTGGGCACCTTCATCACCACCATGCGCGACGCGGCGAAAGCCGGCCGGCTCGAGGCGGACTGGATCGCCGAACTCGACGCGCTGGGCATGATCTGGGACAAGCACGACGCCGCCCGGCGCTCCCGCCTCGCCGCCGCCACCGACTACCTGCACGCTCACGGCCATCTCGCCGCTCCCGCCACCACACCCGTCGGCGCCTGGCTCGCTCTCGCCCCCCGACTGGCGCCTGCCCCACGGAGCGGACTGGCACCGCAAGTACCACCTGCTGCGCGCCCACCTCGCCGCCGGCGCCGGCCCGGCCGCACTCACCCGCGACACCCACCTCGCCGACGTGAAGATCGGCTCCTGGCTCGCCCGCCAGCTCACCGCCTGGCCCGCTCTTCACCCCGGCCAGCAGCAGCTGATGACCATCCTCGGCCTCACCCCCCGACACCAACCCGCTCGCCCCCGCAGGCCGCGCCCGCCGCACCTTCGAGCAGACCGTCCAGCTCCTGGAGCTCTTCCTGCACCGCGAAGGCCGCGCCCCCGCCGCCCGCGAGACGATCCGTGTCTACGGCGACACGGTGTCAGGATCGGCGCCTGGCGCGCCAAGGCCCGCACCAAGCACCGCACGGGCCGGCTGCCCGACGAGCACCAGCGCCTGGTCGCCGCCTTGTTCGACGGCGACCGGACCGATGAAGCCGCCGCCCCCGCCGTCCTCACGTAGACGCCGCCCCGGGAAGTGACGCGCCCTGCCCCGGGCTGTGCCGTCAGCCGGATGCCTGCCATGTAGTGGTGAACAGGGTGTATTCGAGCAGGTCGGGCGAGGCGTCGGACGGCCAGCTGCCGCTGGCGGCCACTTGACGGGCGGCGGCGTGCATGAAGGAGAGGTAGACCGCGTAGCGGTGTGGTGACCAATATGCGGGTCTCGATGTCAAGCCGCCGACCACGCTGAGGGCGAGGTTCACGAGAACAATTGTGTCGAGGAGTCCGGCTGAGTCGATCTAGGGTCGGCGCCATGGTCTCCATCAAGCTCTTCGACTCCGAGCGCCGCGTCATCGAGGCCGCGGAACGGCTCGCAGCTTCCCTCGGAAGCGACCCGAACCACACCGTGGCCGCAGCGGCGATGGACACGGTCGGCAGGATCCATGAGGCGGTCAACGTCTACCACTTCACCGGCGGACCGTGCGCAGAGCTCGTCGTACTCGGTGCCGCCGCGGCAGCGGGAGCCGGCCCGCTCGTCACAATCGCTGCCGCCGGAGATCGGGGTCGCGGCCTGATCCCGCCGTGCGGCCGCTGCCGCCAGGCGCTTCTCGACCTCCATCCCGACGTCTTCGTCGCCGTACCGACCGACGACGGACCGGCGCTGCGCCCGATCCGGAGGCTTCTGCCGGATACCTACTTCTCCCCCGATGCGGATGCGCGTCGAATTGTTCGGTTCAACAAGCGCTACTACGAAGATATCGCCACCGCACGGAAGACCTCCACCGTCCGCTATGAAGATCCGATCGCGCCGGGTCCCGCAATCTTCCTCTTCGAGGACGACGAAGCCCCCCGCACGTTGGAGGGCACCGTCACCGGCGTCGAACGCCACCGGCTCGATCGCCTCACCGCCGAACAGGCTCGGCTCGATGGCTTCACGAGCATCGACCAGCTCAAGAAGGGCCTCCAGGGCCACTATCCCGGCCTGCCCTCTGATGCCGAAGTCGAATTTGTGACGTTTACGGTCGAAGCGCCTGACGCCGTGGAGTGATGCAGCGTGGATAGCTCCATGCCCGATGGGATCGCAGTGCGGACGCCTTGCGATCCCATCGGGCGCCCTTTTGTTGATATCGGCGTCACATCACAGCCGGCCGGATCGGGCTCTGCCAGGACCAGCCGTGGCGGTGAAGGAGCCGCCACACTCCCGCGATCGAGCAACTGACGTCGAACTGGCGGCCGATCAGCGTTCTGACGCGTTCCAGGGTTCACCGCTGGACTTCCCAGCCACGCGCGGCCGGCCCTTTGGCCAGCTCCTTCTTCAGCTGGGCGAAGCGTTCGTCCGACAGCTTCGGCAGTTTCGCGGGTCCCTTCGACTTCAGACCCTCCATGCCGCACTCACGCCAGGCCCGGCGCCACTGCTCCACGGAACGCTCGCTCACCCGCAGGCCCTTGGCGATGTCCGAAGTCCTGTCACCTCGTGCGAACCTCTGCCCGGCCTCCAGCCGGATCACTTCACGCGCGGCCCGCCGCTCAGCCGTCAGGCCCCCACCATCCGCGTACCGCATAACACCGGCATACCGCAGGGATCACCCGACGTCACCACCAGAACGCAACCCGAAAAGGTCAGTAAGCGCTGCGAGCGGTCGGGGCTGTGGTCGGGGTGGTCCCGGGTCAGAGGGACGGGGGAGACCGAAGACCGGGGTCTGGGTGAGACGGTCCGGGGCGATGCCGTGGGCGCCGTGGGACGACGCGGACCTTCGAGCGGGGCGGGGTATCTGGTTCAGCTGGGCCTAGGTTCGGCTGGGTCACCTTACCGAGGTCCGTGCGCCGTTTGGAGAGAAAGACTGGTGGGGCGCGGTCGGGTCGCTGGAAGAGCCGCCCGGGAGCCGCGCCCCCCAGAGGGGACACCGGTCTTCGGCCATACCTGCCGCCCCGGCGTCTCCGCCCCGTCGTGAGAGGAACCGACATGACCGACGCCGTTGCCCAGCGCAACCTCGACAACACGCTGCTGCTGCTCCAGGGCGCGATGCCGAGGGGCGACTTCGACCTCATCCGCTCCTTGGTGACTCCGGGTGCCCCGATCCGCCGGGCCGGCTTCGCGGACCTGTACGCGCTCACCGGGGACGCGATCCCGCAGAGCGGCAACTTCGTGGAATGGCTCGAGGCGGGCTGGAAGGTGTTGTCCGGGGCGCTGACGGACCAGACGGCGGAGGCCCGCGACATCGTGGCCTCCGGCAACACCGTCATGCTCCAGTACCGCATGACTGCCCTGCACTCCGGCACGTTCGCCGGTGCCCCGGCCACGGGCGGGCGCGTGGAGTGGGAAGAGATCGGTGTGCTGCACTTCGACGACGAGGGCAAGATCACCGACCTGTGGTTCATGTGCCAGGAGCTGAGCCTCGCCGGGCAGATCGGCTACCAGGCGCAGTTGAGCTGACTCACCGCCACGCCGTTTTGTCCCGGCCTCGCGATGGTCCCCCCGGTGGGCGCCGTGAGGCCGGCGCGTATCTGTCCGTGTCGCACGAGTGGCGCCCCACGTGCACGCGGGGGCGCCGCTCGGCCGTGAGAGCGGGTTTTCTGCGCCAGGCAGGTCACTCGCTCTGGAGCAGGGGGAAGCCGTTGAGGATCTGCTGGAGGTGCATGACCTGCCGGGGGATGAACTCGGCGATTGTGAGGCCGACGACGTCCGCCGCTTTGTCGAAGTCGGTGACGATGCGGCGTACTTCGCTGCGTGTGAGTCCGCCGGGGACGAACCCGAGTCCGAGGCCGATCTCGTTGCTGTCGTTGGTGTCGACGTCGAAGTGGATGGCGACGCGGGTGCAGCCGGTGGCCCGCAGCCAGTCCAGGAAGGGCCCGGTGGAGGACCGCAGCTGGCCGGGGCTGAAGGACGGGATGCCCCAGGCGGCGATGAGAGCGGTGACGGCCATCGCGTGGCAGCCCTTGTATGCGCTGTCCGGGGTGGCGATGTCAGGGGATGTGGACGATCGCGTTATTCGGCTCTGTCGGGGATCTTGTGATGTCGCAGAACCCCTGAATATGGGATCACTCGCTCCTGAACGCGCCGGGCCGGTCCTTCCATACTGTGGCGACCTCTTACCTTGGTGCCATGGGAGAGACGAACGCGAGGGGGCGGGTCGAGTTGACGCACGAGGACGTCCACGCTGGTGAGCACGGTACCCGCGCGCGGTGTCTGCCCGAGCCGTGGATGTGCGATGTCTTCTGTCTCGACGGCAGCCTGAGGGATATTCGGGTCCTCGACACGACCCGCGTCGAGTGGATCGCGGTCCTCGAACGCCTGCGTGTTGTAGCCGACGAGACCGAGGTGGAGCACCCCTACCCCCAGCTCGATCCCGTGCATCCCGCCGTCACCGACCTCTTCCGCGTCTGGGCAGACGACCCGGAGGGCCAAGCCACGAGTTTCTCCTTCCGGGCCCGCTTCGGCGCCGTGTGGTTTTTCGCCCTGCCCTACGACGAGGAGGAGATCGAGTTCTCCGTCTGGCCCGAGGACGTCCTCGACGAGGCGGGGGTGGCTGCCGTGCTGCAGTTCCTGGTCGAGGTCGCGACGGCCAGTCAACGACGGGCCCTGCTGACCGGCGAGACCGTCCGGTATTACCCGGGGATGCCGACGCTGATCTCCCACGACCCTGCCGCCGGCCTCACTTCCCACATCTGAGAGGCATTGTGGACGTTGACATCATTCGCGGGGATCTTGCGATGTCGCACGGTCATGGGGCGAGGAGTACGCGTTGGCGTAGGAGGTCGAGGTTGGCTCGTCCGTAGGCCATGCGCTTTAGGAGTTTGACGCGTGTGACGTGGCCCTCGACCTGGCCGGAGCTCCATGTTGTGGAGAGTCCGGCGGTGACAGCGTCGAAGTCTCTTCTTAGGCCGCTGACCAGGGAGTGCAGGGCTGGGAGGTCGTCGGCCAGGACACGGTCCGTCCAGTCCGGGAGTTGGTCTCCGCGGAGGTGGTGGAGCATCTCGGCGAAGTCGTGGACGTGCCGTGCGGTGGCGTCGAGGTGGGGGCAGGCCGTGCGGATCTCTTGCAGTTCCGCGGCGTCGGCGAGGCGTTGGGGGTTCGTCATGATCCAGCGGACGACGCGGCGGGGCTTCGGAGTCGGTCTGGACTGTGGCCGGGAGACCGGTTGCTGTTTTCGGCCTGGTTGGCGAGGAGGTCGGAAGGCGCGGAAGTAGCGGCGGAGGCACTGGACGCTCCCGGTGAATCCGCGCCCGCGTAGTTCTCGGTGGAGCTGGGGAATGTCGTGACAGCCATCCAGCCAGCGGGCGTGAAGGTAGGGCTTGTGCTCGCCAGGCTGCTGACTCGGGCGAAGCGGCGGACGGTGGAGTGGTATCCCGCCGCAGTGTCCGGCCGATCGTCGCCAGGGACTGCCCGTCGGCCAGCAGCGCCTGGACCGCCGCGTATCTCTCCGCTGTGCGGGCCACCAGGCGCCGAGGCCGGCCCATGACGTCAAGCGTGCCGTCCGGCGGGACGAACGGCACGGCCACCGCCTCGGACGGCTCCGGCGTGACCAGGTCCCCTGCGGTTGCCTCCGCCATGACCATGGGCTCCGCGAACGCGGCCCGGATGCACCCGTGGTGGGATCCGACCGTTCTCTCCACCGCCTCGGCGATGTTCCGCCACAGGTGCCAGGCATCGGCGACCTGCATCGCCTGAGGGGCACCGATTCGCGCTCCCTCCGCGTAGGCACCAGCCCGGTTCCGACAGATCACCTCCACCTCCGGGTGTCGTCGCAGCCAAGCAGCCAACGGCTCGGCGTCCCGGCCGGGCAGAACATCGACCGGACGGCGGGCTTCCAGATCAACCAGGATCGTCGCGTGGGAGGCGCCCTTGTGCAGAGCGAAATCGTCCACCCCAGAAATCTGACCGCCCCGACCGGCGGCTGCGGAACCGAGCGGAGCAGGTCCAACAGCGCGTCCTTGGCGATGCGGATAGCGAGCGCAGCGGCCAGGCGGGCGCCGGGACGGCCGGCCAAGCAGAAGGCGATCGAGGCGAGTATCGACCGCAGCACCTGCGTCTGCCGGGCGTGCGGCCTGGTCAGCCCCTCGATCTGCTCGGCGAACGTGACCGCCGGGCACCAGCTGCTCAGACATTTGAACCGCCGCACGGTCAGCTCAATGACTACGGGGCTGCCCGTGACGGGCGCGTCGCCGAGCCGGCGAACGTACTGACCGTGCACCCGCCACGACGGCATACCGCATCCCGGACATCTTCCCGGCAACGTCTGACACCCCGCACGAAACGTGATGACCCTGGCCGTTCGCTTAATCGACTCGATAGCAACACCGGATAGATGCGGCAACAACCGCCCCAGCACCCCTGAACCGCACACCCGGAGACTGCCCAGCCCAGCCCTGCGACATCACAAGATCTCCGACAGAGCCCGTTATTCCCCAGGTCTTGGCTTGAGGGCTAGGTTGCGCCGGGCAGCCCCAGGGCGATCATGAGGGCTGAGGAGAGCTCTTCCACGAACAGGGCCGACCCGGTGAGCGTCTGCCGGATGGCTTCCTCGTCGGGCGTCAGTCCGGCAGCGGCCGACCAGGCGAGAGCGCCGGCCACGGCCGGTTCGATGGGGAAGTGCTCCAGAGGTATCTCGTAGCTCTTCGCCGTCTCCCGGTTGAGCAGGCCCTCCCAGCTGTTGCCGTCCGGTGTGAGGGCCTCGATGAAACCCACATCGCTGTCGAGGAAGGACACCATGACAGCCGGTGCCCCCGTTCGCTTGACGAGGTTCGCAAGGCTTCGCCGTCCGGCGTCGGCGAAGTCCGTGACCTGCCAGCCCTCAGCCAACGCCTCCGTGTTGTCGATGCCCGCAAACCCGGCTGCCCGCATGGGCTGGTGCAGTTCCCCCGTGGATCGGGTCGTCAATGATCCGCCTGAATTTCCCATGGTCCGCAAGCTAGCCGATGCCTCTGACAGGCCAACTCATGCCGTTGTGACGTCGGCGTGGGAAGCCGGGACGGGCGGACCCTAGGGCGCCTTGTCGGCCGGGTTCCTGGGCCGCTCGTTGGACGGTAGCTGGGCCCGTTCATGATCACTTGGTGGCTGGTATTGATGAGCCGGTCCAGCAGGGACTTGGCGACGACGGGGTTGGGGAAGAGGGGATACCAGTCGCTGGGCGCCCGGTTGCTGGTGATAATCAGAGACCTGCCCTGCCGTTCGGAGACCAGCTCAAGAGGTCGTCGGCCTGTGCCGCGGACAGCTGCCGCATCGGGAAGTCGTCGAGGATGGGGACGTCGGGGCGGACGAGTTCGCGGATCCGCTTCTACCAGGTGCGGCCCGCGTGGCCGCCGCCGAGGCCGGCGAGGATACGGCTGGTCCTGGCGAAGCGGACGTGGGTCCTTTCCCCGTCGGGGCGGCAGGACGCGAAGGCGAGCGAGCTCACCCGGCCCAGCTGTGCAGGCTGGTGTGGGCCGGTCACTCAGGGTGTATCGCGGTGCCGGGCCGGGCTGCCTGAGACGCGCTGTCGCTGCGGACGGCGTCGGGGGCGCTCCAGCTGGCGAGCAGGGCGAGGGCCTGTGCGGAGGCGGTGCCGGGTTCCGCGGTGTAGATGCAGATGGTCTGGTCCGGGTCGGCCGGCAGGGCCAGGGTCTCGTGGTTCAGGGTGAGCTCACCGACCACGGGGTGGTGGAAGTGCTGCGTGCCGTGGGCGCACTGGGCCACCCGGTGGCTGTCCCACCAGGTGCTGAACTCGGGCACCCTGACGACGGCCTCGCCGATCAGCTCGTTGAGCAGGGCGTCGTCGGGGTGGCGTCCGGCCTCCAGACGCAGATTGGCCACGACAATCTCCGCGACCTCGTGCCAGTTCCGGTACAGCTCGCGGGCGGCCGGATCGAACAGTACGAAGCGGGCGAAGCTGCGCTCCCGGTAGGGCAGCGCCTCCCAGTCGGTGATCAGAGCCTTGGCCAGCTGGTTGGCGGCGAGCACGTCGCCGCGGTGGTTGGCGACGAAAGCCGGGGAGACGCTGTTGAGGACGTCCAGCATCCGGTGAACCTCGGAGCGCACCCGCTGCACGGGCTGGGGGCGGCCGCCCTGCGGGCGCGCGGTACGGGTGCGGGTGCGGGCGAGGTCGAAAAGGTGGGCTCGTTCGTCGACGTCCAGGCGCAGGGCGCGGGCCACGGCGTCCAGGACAGCCTCGGAGACATTGGGGTGCCGGCCCTGTTCGAGGCGGGTGTAGTAGTCCGCGCTCACCCCCGCAAGCTGGGCGACCTCCTCGCGGCGCAGCCCCGGGACCCGGCGGGCGCCGATACCCGCAGGCAGTCCCGCCTCGGCCGGGGTCAAGCGGGCCCGGCGGGTGCGGAGGAAGTCGGCCAGTTCAGCGTTCTGCCCATTGCTCCAGTGTTCGCCGGTAGCGGGGCGGCCGCCCCGCTCAGGGTGGCCCAGCTGGACCCAGGCTCGGCTGGGCCAGGTGCGGCGGCTGATCCGCTGTGCGGCGGCGTGAACCTGGATCACGGCGGTCCTGCTCGACCTGGCCGCGTCGTCTCGAGGGGACACCTGTATGAGCACCATCGGACTGATCGGCGGCACGATCGCACGCCTGGCCGTCGCCGCCGGTCACGACGTCGTCCTGAGCAACCGGCGGGGCCCCCAGAGCCTGGCCGCTCTGGTGGCGGAGCTGGGCCCGCAGGCCCGTGTGGCCACCTCCGCCGAGGTCGCCGCCGCGGGTGACATCGTGGTCGTGACCATCCCGCTGCACGCCTACCGCGCGGTCCCCGTCGAACCGCTGCGCGGCAAGGTCGTCATCGACACCGACAACTACTACCCCCAGCGCGACGGCCGCATCGCCGAACTCGACGACGAGACCACCACGAGCAACGAGCTGCTCCAGGCCCACCTGCCCGAGTCGCGCGTGGTCAAGGCGATGAACAACATCTTCTCCGTCCACCTCGGCAGCCTCGCCCGGCCCACCGGCCACCCGCAGCGGTCGGCCCTGGCCATCGCCAGCGCGAACCTGGACGCCGAGCAGAGCGTCACGGCGTTCCTCGGCTCGATCGGCTACGACGCCCTGGACGCCGGTCCCCTTGCCGAGGGCTGGCGCTTCCAGCGCGACACCGCCGTCTACAGCGAGCCGTACTTCAGCGCTGGCCACGGCCTGACCGCGACCGCGCAGGGCGCTGGCCCCGGCCCGGGACCGCCCGTCACTGCGGACACCCTGCGGCCCCTGCTGGCCGCGGCCCAGCGGTACCGCGACATGTGACCGGCCCGCTCCGGCACAGCCGCACCACCGATCACGGCCGGCCACGAGACCTCGTGTCCCATGACCGCATGCGCGGACGCCGGTCCCACCCACAGTTGCTGACCCCGGCCAGACCGCCTCTGCAGAAGCCACTCCCTCAGTAATCAGGAACGAGTCGTTCGCCATGTCCCAGACCATCGCCTTCATCGGAAGCGGCAACATCGGCCGCACCCTCGCCCGCCTCGCCGTCGACGCCGGCCTCGATGTCGTCCTGAGCAACTCGCGCGGACCCGAGACCCTGGCCGACGTCGTTGCTGAGCTCGGCGACGACGCCCGCGCCGCCACCCCGGCCGAGGCCGCACGGGCCACCGGCCTCATCGTGGTCTCCCTGCCCTTCCACGCCTACGACAAGCTCCCCGCCGATGCCCTCGCCGGCAGGACCGTCATCGACACGATGCACTACTTCCCCGAACGCGACGGCCGGATCGACGACCTGGAGGAGCGGCGCACCACCAGCAGCGAGCTGCTCCAGCGCCACCTGTCCGGATCACACGTCGTCAAGACACTCGGCAACATGGACTTCCTCCGCCTGTACGGCTCGGCCCGCCCCTCCGGCCACCCCGAGCGCAGTGCCCTGCCCGTCACCGGCGACGACGCCAAGGCCAAGGCCAAGGTCGTGCGGTTCATGGACACCCTCGGCTACGACGCCCTCGACGTCGGCTCGCTCGCCGACAGCTGGCGCCACGAGGCAGGCACCCCCATCAACGTCCTGCCCTACGTCGGTGAGCCGCCCAAGGGCATGACCCAGGAGCAGGCGCACGAGTGGATGTTCAACGGACCGTCCGCCGTGGTCAGCGCCGACCGCGTCAAGGAACTCACCGGCCAGGCCACCCGCCCGCACCGGCCGCGTCGGCCTCTACCTGGAGGACCTCTTCCCGGTCGGCCACTGACCCGCCCTCACCCCGACGCACCCGGTACCGGCCAGGGAGGTCCTGGCGCACCGGTCCGGCCCTGGCAGGGTGGCACCCGTACACGGAAATCGGCACACCGCACCGAACCTGCAGGATGAGGCGCGGCGGGCCCTGCCGCCCACGAGACGGCAGGGCCCTGCAAGGGGGTTCCTCTGCCGGGGGAGCAGGAGGTGCGCCCTGCTGCACACCATGCAGCGCAAACCTGTTGCGACTGGGATTGCGATAGACGTTGCGCGAACCTGTGACCCCGTTGCGTGTCCGTACAGGTCACCATGCCTGAATCGGCGTGGTCGGGGTGCTGACATCCCCCACAGAGCACCCCGCGCTCGCCTCAAGCCGAAGAAGGAGAAGGAGAAGGAGAAGGGTAGGGAGGACGGGACGCTGGGCGCGCGGCGGGGGATCGGGGGGCTCGTGGGTGTCCCGCGGGGCGTGCGGGGCCGCGCGGGAGCCGGGCCGTCCCGCCGGACGCCGGACCGTAGCCGCGGCCCTCGGGCCGGGCTGACTGATCATGAAACGGATCATCCTGGTCGCTGCGGCTGCCCTCGCCGTGCTCGCCACCACCGCGCCCGCACCCGTGCACGCGGACACCCGGGTGACGGACGGCCGGGACGGTTCGGTCGGGGCGGCCGCGCCCCGGGGGCATGCCGGCGGTCCGGCGGCCGCCGCGCCCTGGCATCGGGTCACGGACTGCCTGTCGGGTGTGGTGTCAGGCGGGCCGGTCCGCGCCCGGTCCTAGGGGCCCCGCCGGGCGCTTGGCTCCTGGTTTTCAGCGGTGGGGGCCGGTGCCCAGAGGGCGGCGGGTGGTGCTCACTGGTTCATCCTGGCAGGTCCCGTGCCAGGCATTGGCCGGTCCGGCGCGCGTGGGCGGCGCAGGCTGCGCTGCTGTCCTGTGACACCGAAGTTTGGGTAGATGGCATCGAAGTTTGAGTGGTTTGGGTCACTTGACGGGACGAGGCTCCAAACTGACGTGCTGCAACCAGGCTTTGACGTTCCGATCTGCTTGATTGACCTCCTCGCCCCTGACTGCGAGTCCTTCCGCGAACCTCGCACCGGTGCAGGAGGCTGCGTAGTCGCGTTCGGTGGTGCCCAGGCCGCTCATGGTGTGTGGTGAAGGGAATGACGGTCTTGCCGGTGAAGTCGTACTGCTCGGTGAACGTCGTCATGATCATGAGCGCGCGGACGTTCCAGATGGGGCTGCCCAGCTCCGGGGCCTTGCCTCCAGGCACCGTCACCGTCCCTACCCAGAGCAGGCGCTCCCGTGATGCAGCGCAGGAACGCGGGAGATGTCAGTGCCTGCTTCTAGGATCCACCGAATACGCACCGGTTCACGGAAGGTTCCTCGCATGCCCATCACCGCGCCCGACTACTCCCGGTACTTCACCGACGGGACCTCCTTTGCTTGCGGACGCGACCTGACCGGGACGCTGTCCGTGGTGCGCGTGGGCGAGCTCACTCCGCTACAAGAAGCGCAACACCGTCGAACGGGCAATCAACCGCCTGAAGCAGTCCCGGGCAGTCGCCACCCGTTACGACTGTGAGGATGTTCGGGTGCCGCTCCGGGCGGTGGCCGGGCTGACCGTTGGGCTGCCAGCCGGACTGGCGGCTGGCCTGTTGGCCGGGCTGGTGGCCCGGCTGGGGTCCGGACTGGCGGCTGTGGTGGCAAGCCCGAATCCCAGCAGTGCTGCGTGGCGATACATGGTGTTCCTGCTGTGCGCGCGGGGGCGAGTTCCGTTCCGGCTGGCACGATTTTTGGACTGGAGCTGTGACGCAGGGTTAATGAGATACTCCGGTCCGGCCTACCAGTTCCGGCACCGTGAACTGCAGTTGTGGCTGGCTGCCCACCCCGACCCGGTTACCTGACTCCTGTGCCTGGAAGCGCTCAGTCACACTTTCCCTGCTTCCTGTCCCGCGGTGAGTCCCGCAGATGGGACGCTCGGTCACAGAGATACAGGTCGACGAGAACCTTCCCGCCCTCCATTACATGAGCGCTGCCAGGCCCTGCTGGAACGCCCATTGCGCCCTGTCCGTGCCCCTTCGCCGCTCCCTCGCCCACCGAGTGCGGAAGACAGCGTCGCGCGCACCCCGGCCCCTCGACGCGACCTCCAGCTCCCGATCGTCCGTGCCCTGCGGCTCCCTGGGGCGATACCGGGACGGGAGGGGCGTGCGTCAAGGCCCCTTCGGCCGAAGGAATTCCCGCAACACGGCGGGTGTCCTGTGCCCGGCGTGCTTGCCGTACCGTTTGCGCACTGCACCCGCTCAAAGGGGAGGTCGGCGGGTCGCAACAGGGAGAGGATGGTCGCCGGGGTGGTCAGCGGTGACCGGGAGAGCTGGGGTGAACGAATAGTCTGCCGGAGTGCTGATCGGGGCGAGCTGTTCGTGTGAGCGTGTGGAGCGAGAGCCTGCGACCTGGAGGGGGATCGATGGCAGTGGAGCGTGACGGTTGGGCCGGTATGGGCTGGGACTGGACGGATGCCGACGACATTCGCCGGGGTCTTGACGAGGGCGCTGATCCGGAGAGATGGAGCGGGGGCCGGCCGCTGCATCGTGCAGCGGTGTCCGGGTCCCGGGAGGCCGTGGCGGAGTTGGCTCGTCGAGTTGCGGATGTGGACGCGCTGGAGGACAGGGTGACGGCGCTGTGGGAGGCCGTCGTTTCCAGGAAGCCAGAGAACGCGCGAGCCCTCGCCGCTGCCGGGGCCGATCCCTGGCGGCCGTCGATCGGCGGCTGGTCACCGGGGCGGCTGAGCCTGGCCGGACCGACGCCGGACCTGTTCCCGGTACCGCAAGGGGTAGGCCTGACCGACACGGAGCGTGCCGCGGCGCAGGAGGCCCGTCGGCTCACCACGGCACTGGGCGCCTTTGACTACGACGGTACGGGGCTGGCCTGCGTGGCCGGAATCGACGCGGCCGAGGCGGTGCGCCGTCTCCAGGCGACGCCCGTTGCGGACGATGTCATCGATGAGCTGCTGGACGATCCGTACGCGTACGACATGGACGAGAGCCTGCAGATCATCGGCGTGACGTCCGTGCCGGGCGGCTGCGTCGTCACCCAGCCCTGGGGATACGCGCCGCAGATGCCGGGTGTGCTGGCCCGGTTGTCCGCCGGCACGGTCTGCTACGGCCTGTACGCCAATCCCAAGAGCGGCAACCAGGGCAGCATCGCCCGTCATGGGACGATCGAGGGATCAGACCTGCACCCCGGCGGAGAACCGCACGAGAACGACACCTCCGAAGAAGTGCTGGCTGCGTACCTCTACCAGCACAGCGCCGTGGCCTACTGCTGCGCCTTCGCAGGACTGCGTCTGCACGACCGGCGTGCCGTGGTAGGACCGCCTGATGCGTGGGTCGAACTGCCCCGCCGCGACTACTGGAGTCACTGACTCGGAGAAGAGCTGTCATGGCGCTGGTGGAACTGCCGCGCCCTGGCCGTCCCGGGCGCGCGCGGCTCATTTTCCCGCCAGCTCGCCGCCTGGCCCACCCTCGACCCCAGCCAGCAGCGGCTGATGACCACCCTGCACCTCACCCCCGCCAGCAACCCGCTCGCCCCCGCCCGCCGTACCCGGCGCACCTTCGAGCAGACCGTGCAGCTGCTGGAGCTGTTCCTGCACCGCGAAGGCCGCGCCCCCGCTGCCCGTGAAGCGATCCGCGTCGACGGCGACACCGTCAGGATCGGCGCCTGGCTCGCCAAGGCCCGCACCAAACACCGCTCCGGCCAGCGCCCCGAAGCCCACGCACATCTGGTCGCCGCGCTCTTCGACGAAGACTGGATGGCCGAGGACGCCGTCCCGGCCGTCCTCGGGTAGGTCATGGGCGCCCGTGACAACGAGATTGCACTCCCGCCACGGGGGTGGCGGGAGTGGGAGCATGCATCACCCCGGGTGCCCGGGGCGAGGAGAGGTGGGGCATGGCGGCGGAGGCGGGGATGTGGGAGACGGTGGGGGTCGCGCTGGTGACCGCGTTGGTCACGACGGTGGGGAGCGGGTGGCTCGTGGTGCCGCGGCTGGAGGCCCGCAAGCGCAGGATCGCAGAGCTCTACCAGGCCCGGGACAAGTTCCTGGCGTCGATGCTAAGGATCGTCTCGGCGGGGGCCCGGCTCCGGGCGGTGCAGGAACCGGCCGCCGATGACCCGGCATGGACGGAGGAGATGCGTGCCCGCGTCCGTGCGGAGCGGACCCGGTGGACGAAGCAGCTCGACGAGGCGACCGAGTGGATGGTCGACAACGTCGAGACCTACGCGCCGACCTGGCCCGCGGCGGTCCTGCGGGAGATGATCGGGACGTACGTGGCGCATGCCCGCGCGGTGGCGATCTCCGAGCGCGGCGACAACCGGAAGGCCGAGCTGCTGACCGAGCTCACCGACCCGGTGTGGGCGGTCTTCGGCTCCCGGGGCTGGCAGCGCGGCCCCAGGCTCCTTCCCCGGTCGGTTCAGCGTCTGGAGGCCACCATCGCGACGATGGCGGCCGAGACCGACCGGCAGCTTGCCGCCGCCGCCCCGGCGTCCTGACAGCACCAGCGCTTGGTCGCCGCCTTGTTCGACGGCGAGGGGACCGATGAAGGCGCCACTGCGCGGTCCTCACGTAGACGCCGCCCGGGAAGGGGCGCGCCCTGCCCGGGCTGTGCCGTCAACCGGATGCCTGCCATGTGGTGGTGAACAGGGCATATTCGAGCAGGTCGGGCGATGCGTCGGACGGCCAGCTGCCGCCGGCGGCCAGTTGACGGGCGGCGGCGTGCAGGAAGGAGAGGTAGACCGCGTAGCGGTGCGGTGACCAGCTTTTGTCCCGCCAGACCCAGCGGGCGATCGAGCCGTCGGGGTCGTGGCCGGTCTCCCGGCCGACCACCTGGGCCAGAGACAGCAAGCGCCGGGCGAGAACCCGGTCGAGGACGAGGGGCTGGGGGCCGGTTGCCGGCGGAACGGTCTTGCCGGCGAAGTACAGGAACTTGGTGTAGAACGACGGACCGAACCCGGGAACGCGGCCCTGGAGCCCCGCGTAAGCAGCTTCTGCGCTGTGCTCGCTCAACGTGGTGACCGCACGGGCCAGGGCCGCATCCAGCCCTTCGGCGGCCAGGATCTTGTGCAGGGTGGCCGGACCGCTGCCGCCGGGAGTGCCGCGCTTGCCCTTGCCCCACACGTAGGTCGCGACCAGGGCCTCCCTGAAGGCCTCACGCCGCAGCGCGTCTGCGACGGCCGAGGCCACCTCCGCCCGGCTGACCCCGGCGCCACCGCCGCGGGAGGCGGGGGCCAGAGCCGAAGGCCACGGAGTGATCTGCGCCCACCGGCCGGGGGTGTAGCGCACCGTGTGCGCCCCGGGCGTCCCGTCCGCATACGCCGACGCGTTCTCGCTCCACCATCGGCCCAGTGCCCGCACGGCGGCATCGGGCAGCAGAGACGCGGCCATCTCCCGGTCCACCGCATCCGCGCGGTCCTGTCTGTTCACGTTCCCCCCTCCTGGGGCATTGCCCTGACCGGCGCCGGCCGTCATCCGTATCACCCCCTTGCAGCGGCCGATGCGGCGGGCAGGCGCGCTGGACACGGTAGCGAGATGGAGGCGTTCATGCGGTCCGTACCAGGTGCCAGCCTCGGCCCACGGCGCCGCCTCCCGCACGGTCAACTCCCTGACTACGAAAGGGCTTTGCGCTTGCCGCAGTTTTTTGCGATTATCGTATTCATGGATTTGATCGGTGACCTTGCAGCCATCCGTGTCCCTGTGCCGCAGTTCGGTGACGTCACGCCGGAGGAGCTCTACCCCGACGCTCTCGCGGAGGCCGAACAGGCTCGCGCGGACTACGCGTTCGCCCTGGAGGCGCAGCACGACGAACTGCGCGAGGACCCTCTGATGATCGCTCTCGGCAACGCCCGCGCGGCCCGCGAGGCCGCCGACCGCGAGATCCGCCACCTCCTCGCCTACGGAAGGGAGTTCCACGGAGACCGTCCCTACAAGCTCGAACCCCTCGCCCGGGCCGGCGGCATGACTCCCTCCGGCATCCGCACCGCTTACGGCCCCAGCGAGATCCAGGCCGTCGCCGGCCGGATCGGCCGCACACCCGACAGCCGCCGCGCCCGCCCCCCGGCCCCGCCGGAGCCCTCATGACCGACCACTCCCAGACCGCCGCGACGGCCTGCACCTGTCTGCCCGCCTGGCCCGCCCTGACCACCGTCATCGAGGGCATCGTCCACCCGGTTGTGCCCGCGCCCGCCCACACCCCCGCCTCCGCCCTCTACCTCGCCCGCTGCTGAGAGCCGTTGTGGGTGGAGTGTTACAGTCCGCTGGCCTGTGGTGGGTGTGTTCGTTGAGGGGGCGTGTGGTGGGGGCTTCGGCGCACGGACCGGGCGGTTCCGCTCCCGCTCGTCGGACAGTGTGACGACCGGCGGCATGTCCTGCGGACGGACAGCTTCCTCTTCTATACGCCCCGTATCCGGCTGGACACCGCCGTCCGTACGGCGCTTGCGTCGGATCCGCAGGCCCAGCACTGGCTCGGCTGGGGCAGGGACAACATCGTCGCGGACCCGGTAACCCGTGAGGCTCTGACGTTTCTGCGTCCCGGTGCCCTGCCCGCGGAGCTGCCTCCCGAGCTCCATGACGCGTTCGATCCTCCGCGCGACGGCAAGGAACGGCTCGTCGGTGTCCGCCTGGACGGCGGCAGGTACGCCGCGGACATCACCCTGGACACCGACTCAGGGGAAATCGGAGCCGTGTTCGCTCCCCACACGCGGGGGCTCGGGCTCGGTGGGGAACTGTTCCGGGCGGCGGCTCGGCTGGGGCACGAGCACTGCGGACTGTCTCTCGTGCG
Organism: Streptomyces phaeofaciens; assembly: GCF_014648915.1. Classification (GTDB taxonomy): domain Bacteria; phylum Actinomycetota; class Actinomycetes; order Streptomycetales; family Streptomycetaceae; genus Streptomyces; species Streptomyces phaeofaciens. Next base: position 50,472 of record NZ_BMSA01000039.1, read on the forward strand.
TGCACGTTTCGAGGCAGGCAACGCCGCATCCGCGCGTGCCCTTGCCGGAGCGGACTTCACCCCGGCAGGATCCCCGTTTCGTTTCACTCTTCCGGCCGGCCGCGCGGTCCACTGCCGCTGGTCGGAGCATGCCACCGACGAGGCTACTTCGCGCTGCGAGGCCGGACGGTCCACCCTGCGGGCCTCGAGGCTTTCCTGACCGCAGCCGACCGCGGACATCGGGACTGCAGAGAGCGGATGTTTTCGGCGGGTTGTGCCAGTCCGGCAACCCCGACCGTGGCCACCGTGGAGCAGAGGCGGTCCAGTTGCTAGGGCCGCGAAGGACTGGACGTGGTGGGTGAGCGAGTCGAGGGTCTTCCGGGGCGGTGGTGGCGTCGGGTGCCGCTGCCGTCAGGTGTGGTGTTCGGCTGGTGCGGCTGGTGCGGCTGGTGCGGCTGGTGCGGCTGGTGCGGCTGGCGCGGCCGGTGGCGGGCGGTGCAGGAGGG
>NZ_BMSA01000039.1:51033-70607 GCF_014648915.1 Streptomyces phaeofaciens
TGCGGCTGGCGCGGCCGGTGGCGGGCGGTGCGGGAGTGGTGTGGATTCGGGGATCGCGGTGCGGCGGGTGGGGGTGGGTTGGTGGGTGATGCCGGTGTCGCGGGTGAAGCGGTTTGCTTCGAGTGCGGAGCCGGTGGTCTTGTGGAGCCAGAACACGTAGGCGACGGAGGCGATCTGGTCGTCGGTCAGGTGCAGGACCCACCGCTTCACCCGGTGGTCGCAGCACGCGGTGCGGACCTGGTCGGTGAGGCCGTCGGCGAGCGGCCGCCGCAGGCGCGCGCCGAGGCCGACGGCCTGCCACAGAGCGGCCATCTGGGACAGACACAGCTCGACGCGCCGGCGCCGCGGTCCGGGATCGCCGGTGGGTGGGGTGTGCGGGGGGCGGGAGGCGGCGTAGAGGAGGAGGTCGTGCCCGTCGGGCGCCAGACGGGCAGCCCACCTCACCGGGCGGCCCTCCCAGGCCGAGAGTGCCGCGCGTTCCTCCCGGTCGGCGAGTGTGAGCAGGCCTCGGTCGGCGAGGTTGAGCACCCGCTGTTTGACCGGCGTCAGTACGGCATCCACCGCCCAGCCGTGCTCCGCACTGCGCCGGCGTGCCTCCACGGTCTTCAGCAGGTCGAGAGTCTTCTCGTCGGCGGCCATAGTTTCCCTCCCGCGCACGCCCGTCCTGGTACGGCTCAACTGGCGCCGGACCGTCGACGTCACGGCCGGCCGGCGGCTGGGCTGTTACTCACTTTCGGGTGACGGCGCGGGCCGGGTCCGGGTGGCGCGCCGTAGCGGGGGAGGAGGTGGAAGCAGCTCCCAAGGACGGGCGGTACGCGCTCACCAGTAGCGTGTCGGCGGTGCGCGGCCCGTCGGTGGTGGCGGCCAGCATATCGACGGTGATCCTGGTGAACCCGGCCTCGTCGAGTAGCTTGGTCCAGACGTGCTCCTGGAGCACCCAGCGACGCATCGTGGCTTCCTCGCCGTCTGGTGTCTTCGCCGGGACTTCGGCAGCCACCACATCGGGCTGGGCGGGCGTCCCGCTCAGGTAGTGAGCGAGAGTTGCGAACACCAGCCGCCCACCTGGCTTGAGGGCGGCGGCCGCCGCTGGCAGCAGCTCGTGCGGGTCGGTGAAGTCGAGGGCTCCGAAGACGCTGTACAGCACGTCGTACGTGTCGCTCATCGCCTGGAGGTGGGGCACCGCCTCGGATTGCACGATGCGCAGGCGCGGCGCGAGGCGGGCGTACAGGTCGGTTGCCATGGCGTGCTGGGCGGGCGAGGCATCGATGGCGATGACCTGGGCGGGCTGATGATGAACCGCCAAGTGTGCGGCGTGCCGGGTGGCGCCGGCGCCCAGGTCGCCCACATAGCGGCCGGTCAGGTCGCCTAGGACCTCCGTGCCGGGCCCGGCGTCCTGGCCCCAGTTCCAGTAGAACGTGTCGGGAACAGCGCGGTCGCTGGAGGCGCGGGCGCGGCCGTAGTGGTGCCAGAGGTCTGCGGTGCTGGATGTCACCCGCCCCATCCTGGCGGCCGCCCCCCGACGGCGGGCGACTTCGGCGAAATCTCACCCCGGGTGCGCTCCGGGGCCCCGGCCGTCCGACTGGAGTCCCCCGAAGCGCCCCGCGCTACGGTGTAGTCAGTGCGAGTCGTTGCCGGGGTGGCACGGGCCGCACTCGGCGGCGTCCGCCCACAGCGACAGGTCGACTTCCCAGCCGTCGGCCGCGATGATGTGGGCCGTCTTGATCACGGAGCCGTCGTTCTTGAAGTCGACCTTGGGCACGTGGTGGAGGAACTCGCCGCCGTTGAACTTCTCGCACAGCTCGGCGTACGCCACGGTGTCCAGGATGATCGTGTGGACGCCGATGTCGACGAGCTTGCTGGGCGCGAGCCCCAGTTTCTCGCCCCGGTGGTTCATCGCGGTCAGCAGGTACGCGTAGCCCTGGTCGAGGACTCGGGCGGCCATGATCGAGTCGTACGGGTAGTCCCGCATGAGTAGCCCGACCTGCTTGTCCCACAGGTCGGCCGGCACGGCGCCCCGTGCGGAGCGGACCGGGCCGGTCGTCGGGTAGGCGGCCGGAGCGGGTGCAACAGCGGTGGTTGCCATGGAGTGCCTCCGATGGACGGCGCCCCGTGGATCGGGGCGGTGCACCCAGCGCACCGCGCCGATCGGCCGAGCGGTGATCAAGTCTCATGCTGGGCAAGGCGTTTGCACGTCGTGCAAGCGGTCTCGACGTCCCCGGCTAGCCCTCATACCGTGGAGGACCCCCAGTCTGTGCGGTGTGGGAGGGACACGTGTCCGTAGACCCGCTCTGGAACAGCACGACAGCGGTGGAGTTAGCCGCGCAGCGGCGCCCCGGCGCGCTCATCCGCCTCGGACGCGAGCACCGCTCCTGGACGCTCGCCGCGCTCGGAGATCGGATCGGCTGCTCTCCCGCCACCGTCTCTCGGCTGGAGCGTCGCACACGGATCGTCGACTTGGCCCTGGTTCACCGCGCTGCACTCGAAGTCGGCGTCCCCAGACACATCCTGACGACTTCTCTGGCGCCACTCCCCGCGACGGCAACGGAGGCCACTAGAGTGACGGCCAGTCAGCGTGACGCCGAGGAGGACCCCATGCGCCGCCGTACGCTGCTCACCGCCACGGCGGCCGCCGGACCGGCCGCCCTGCTGATGGGCCTGGATGATGCCCTGGCCGCCACCCCCGCCCCGCCCGGCGCTGGCCCCCTCGACGGCCGCTTGGTCGGCGCCCGCATGCTGTACGACAAGGGCGCGCACGCGCCGCTCCTCGCCGCGCTGCCCGACCTCATCGCCGACGCGCACTCCGCCGCCGCCTCCCGCCAGAGCCTCGACCAGGCCCGGCTGTCCGCCGTGTACAGCCTCACCTCCGCTGTCCTCATCAAGCTCGGCTCGCACGACCGTGCCCGGCTGACAGCAGACCGTGCCCGCACCTGGGCCGAGATTGCCGGCTCGCCGCTCGCAGCGGCGGCCGCAGCACGGGAGCTGGCCATCGTTCTCCGTCACCAGGACCAGACGGACGCTGCCCAGCGCCTCATGTCGTCGGCGGCAGCCGAACTTGAGGCGACCGAGCTCCGCACCGACGCCACGGCGGCCGCGTACGCGCAGATGTTGTGCACCCTGGCCTACACCGCCGCCCGGAGCGGACAGCGCACCGAGGCCCTGGCGATGACGGAGGAGGCCCGCCGTGCCGCTCGCCACCTGCCCCGGGTCGTCCCACCGGGCCGCCTGTTCAACCTGAGCCCGGCAGCCGTCGACCTGTACGCGGTCGGCGTGCACTGGGCACTCGGCGACGCGGGCGCCGCCCTGGAGGCCGGGAAGAACCTGCGGCCCGAGCAGTTCCCGACCGCGGAGCGCAAGGCCCGTATGAGCACCGACATGGCGCGGGCCTGGTGGGCGTGGCAGCGGCCCGAGCAGACCGCCCGCACCCTACTCGACGCCTACCGGGCCAGCCCCGGTGAGGTCCGCGACCGGCCCGCGATCCGCAGCATCGTCAACGAGCTGGCTGAACGGCACCCGCGGACGAGCGGCGTGCGCGAGTTGCAGGCTGCCGTGAGGAGGGCGTAGCGAGGATGTGCGGCCGCCGTCCCTGATGGAGTGGTCCGCCAGCGTAGCAAATGCGCGTTCTACCGCGACGGACGGCCCGGCCCCTGACCAGGACGGATACCCGCAGACGACACCTGGCCGTAGCTATACGAGAACCGGGCCTTGTCGCTTGGCGGCACCTTCGGGATGTCGCACAAGTGCGCCGGACAGGCTGAGGAAAGACGCCGCGGCGGTCCGCCACTGGCATCTAACGTTGCGTCATGACCTCGGCGTCCGACCTCATACGGCCCACCACTCGCAGGCAACTCCTGGAGACCGCGAAAAGCCTGAAGAAGGCGACGATCGAAGCCTGCTGGCAGGACGGCGGATTCCTCCCGGTCACTCTGGACAACCCACCGAGCAGCGAGCGCGCCGCGATGTTCGCCTCCTACAGCGCGGGTGTCGATTGGAGCGACGAGCAGCACGTCGAACGCGCGCTCGGCGTCTTCGAGGCCCTGCTCCGCGAGAAGAAGGCGGACGACGATCGGTACCCGCACGCCAAGGTCAACTGGCGCAAAGGCGTACAGCAGGCGCTGGAGCAGGACGGATACCAACTCACTGAGCGTCTCCAGATCGCGCGCTTCGGAGGTTGGCGGCCGGAGCATGCCACATCGGACGCCGAGTCATACCAGCTGGCCGTCAGGCTCCTGGTCGGCGCCCGCAACCAGATGGAGCGCCTGCCCACACTCGTCGCCAGCCTGCACGAGGAGCGCCTGCGGGACATCCTCCTGGTGTCGCTGAACGCGTTCTTCGAGGGCGAGTCAACCGGGGAGACCCTCAACGGCAAGGGAAAAGCCGACATCCTCCTGCGCATCGGCGACCGCAACGTGATGATCGGCGAATGCAAGATCTGGGGTGGTTCCATAGCCTTCGGCCAGGCCATCAACCAGCTCCTGGGCAACCTCGGTGCGTACGACACCCAGACCGTCATCCCGCTGTTCATCCGAGAGAAGGACCCGGAAGGCATGACGCAGAGGGCGGTCGACGCGGTGAAGGAGCACCCAGCCTACTCCTCAACCGGCTCGATGGACGTGGTGAACCGGAAGTACGAGTTCGTCCTGGACCACGGGGGCAGGGAGGTGACGCTCACCGTCGTGCCGTTCGCCTTGGCCTGACCGTCGGCCGCCCTCGGCCAGGCCCGAGCTGGGCGGCCCTGTGCCCGGCGGAGCCGTCGCGGTTCTCGCATAGCTAAGGCCATGTGGCGTCTCTGGGTGAATGCCCTGTTCAGAGGCCTGGACTGCCATGTGCGAGGACGTCCCCCTACGTGCCGGCCGTGCTCAGGTCGGTAGGGATGGCTTCCTGGGCGGTGAGCAAAGGCGGCGCGGGGGTTGCCGGCGACGGGTTGGGGCGCCAGGCGGTGGTGAAGGGGAAGTCGTTGTTCACCCAGAGCACGCCGGCCAGCTCGGGGGCCCCTATGTATTTGGTCAAGCTGGTCAGGTGCGTGTTCGGGGCGTCTGGAACGATGTGTCAGTGCATGCTGACGATCAGGTTGGTGAGGGTGCCCCCGGGGAGCTCGCGGTGTTCCTGCGGGGCGCTGTCGACGGCCGCCCGGTGAAGATCGGTGCTTCCGTGTGTGAGTGTGGCGGCCGGGTGTTCTTCGTGCTGGTCAATGTGTCCGGAGCGGAAAGGGAGTGCTCTGGCTGCGGCAGCCGTGCGTTCATCGCGGATAGCGAGGAGTACTGGAACGAGGAGTCCTGGGAGGACGACGAGCCCGGTGCGGCCGGCTGCCCCTGCGGGAGCGAGGAATTCGAGGCCGCGGTCGCGTTCTCACTCGGCGACGACGGATCGGTCCGCTGGATAACCGTGGGCCTGCGGTGCATCGAGGATGGATTCTGTGGGGTCTATGCCGACTGGAAGATCGACTACGGCCCCACGGATCACCTCCTGACCATGGTCTAGGTCTGCGGAGCAATCGTCCGAACAGGCTGCGGTTCGTAGACGGTTCCGTCCCGAAGCATCGCGAAGAGGACATCTGCCCGACATCGTGCGAGGCAGAGCAGGGCTTGGGTGTGGTGTTTTCCCTGAGCGATTTTCTTGTCGTAGTAGGCCCGCGATGCTGGATCCCCACTGAGGCCGGTGGCGCAACCCGGGGGGAATTCGGTCAGAAGCACGGGGCCAGTGGCGTAGGGTGGTCCTACCGACGCGGGGTGGAGCAGCTCGGTAGCTCGCTGGGCTCATAACCCAGAGGTCGCAGGTTCAAATCCTGTCCCCGCTACCAACGCGACAACCCCCTCGACCACCAGGTCGAAGGGGCTGTTCGCATTCCAGGCCCGCCGGTGGCTACGCGGCCGCAGAGCTTGCCGCCACCGGGCGGACCACGGTGCGCAACCGCGCGCCGTCGTACTCCACTGCCTCGCCGGGCAGGATCAGCAGCCCGGGCTCGCGCTCTTCACCTGGTTCGGCCGAACTCGCCGACGAGCGACACCCCAAGAGAGCGCGCACGGATCACTGGCCGGCTGTAGAGCTTCGTGCCTTGTGCTGAACCGAGTCGCGGGCTACCTGCAGCCCGAGCCTTCGCACCTCCGCGAGGGGCGGGTACATCGAGTCCGGTGTGATCCCTACATCCTGGAGACGCTCAAGAAGCTTGGGCTTCCACGCGGCGCTTAAGACCTCCTCCCCGAGGACGGCCAGACAAGTAGTGGCCGTGGCCGACAGCTTTGATCGCCAGTTGGGAGTGCTGCCGCACCCAAGTCAGTTGCTGCAGTTCGGAATGGGCGTCGGGCTTCCGGAGCAGTTGGTCGGAAGGTTGTCGGACACTTCGGTGTCAGCCAGCAGCGATACGAGTCCGAGGTCACTGTGGAGGCCGCCGGGGGCGATGGCGGCGACGTTGAACTGTACGGAGCTGTGCTTCAGTGTGGTTCGGGCGGTGTCATGGGTGAGGGGAAATGTCAAGGTGGAGATGCCGCCGCCTGCACCGCCTGCGTTGTTGCGGCTGATGCGACTCCTGTCGGCGCCGAGAGTGCCGGCGTTGATGACGCCGCCGCCGTCGCCGCCTGTCGCTTTGTTCCCCGTCAGGTCGCTGTCGTGGAGGAGCACCGTGGCCGGGTTGGCGATGGCGATGCCTCCACCGACTGTCTGCGCGGTGTTGGCGCTGATCGTGACCTTGCCGAACTCGGTCCTGGCAGTGTTGACGAAGGCGGCGCCGCCTGACGCCGTCGCCGTGTTCCCGGAAAGCGTGGTGTCGTGGAGTTGAGTGGTGCCGTCAAGGAAGATCCCGCCGCCCCGTAGCGAGGTGTTGCCGTCAATGGTGCTGTTCCGAAGGGCGACAGTCCCGGCGAAGTTGTCGATGGCGCCCCCGCGCACGTCGGCCGCGTTGCCCGTGAGTGTCACGTCGTGGGCGACCAGCTTGGCGTGAGGCCGGATGGAGATGCCGCCTCCGCTGTCCGAGGTATGTCCGTCACGGATGGCGATGTGGTCCAGGTGCAGTTCGCCGTGCGGGCCGTCGATGAGGAGGATCCGGACCTTCTCTGCCGAAGCGCGTCGGATGACGCTGTCGTTTCCATGAATGACGATTTTGTTGGTCACGGCGGGAAGTGCGTTGTTTTCGCTGTCCGGACTGCTGATCTCGTAGGTGCAGCCGGGGCTGAGTTGCAGAGATCCGCCCCCGGACTCGTTCGCCTTGCGAATCGCGCTTTTGAGGGCTTCCTCGCTACAGACCACCTGCGCCTCGGGGGCCGGCTGGGCAACGCCGGTGGAAAGGGCGGTGGCAGCCACGGCCATCGCCGCCACGCCCATGGACGATCGGATGACGGACACGGTGACCGCCTTTCACTGGACATGAAAACTGTGCAGGTGATGTGTCTCGCGCCGATACCCAGAGAATGATCGTTTCCGCTCCCAGTGACGCGAACGTGTGATCCTGCGCCGTCAAGTGGATCAGTCGGAGCGGGGGTCGTTCCACTGCAGTGGCATGGGTGCTCCATGTACTGGCTCTTTGACGAGTGGAGCATCGAATGACCTTCCTGACTCACATGCGGCCAAGGTCCGGGGTTCTTCTCGCGGGCGGTGTGCTGCTCGCCTCCGCCATGGCGGGAACCATCGGGCCTGCCCGCGCCGCCGACTCCGCCACCGGATGGGTAGTCGTCCTCAAGGATTCGGCGGGAGACCCCGGGAAGGTCAGCACGGAGCAGACCCAACCTCTCGCTGCTCGGGTGCGGCATGTCTACCGATCGGCGCTCAGGGGCTACTCGGTCACTGCCACGACGGCAGGGGCCGAAGCCATCCGCGCCGACCCCCGTGTCGCCTTCGTAGAGCGTGACCGGGTGGTCCACGCTGCGGACGCCGGCTCAGGCGCGCAGCTCCCACGTCAGCCCATCGCGCTGGGAGAAGATCTGCATCGCGAATGGCACCTGTACCGCACCGAGGCGGTGCGGGCGGCGGCCGGCGGAGCACCGTCCACGTACCGGGCTGCAACGGTCGGCGTCGCCGTGCTCGATTCGGGTGTCGATGTGAACAGCTCCGAACTCGATGCGTCCTTCGGGACCAACTGCTCGGACAGCACGAATCCTCTGGACGTGGTCGGCCACGGCACTGCCGTAGCCGGGCTCATCGGAGCCCGTAACAACGGCGGTGCCGTCCTCGGCGTGGCCCCTGGCACGAGGATCTGGCCGGTGAAGGTCCTCGGAGACAACAACAGCGGTTCTCTGGCCTCCATCATCTGCGGCATCGACTGGGTGACCGCCAACGCGCAGGCAAAGAACATCCGGGTCGCGAACATGAGCCTGCAGGGGGAGGCTACGGAAGCCGAGCACCAAGCCATCCGGGCAATGACCGATGCCGGGGTCGTGACCACGGCCTCGGCAGGCAACGGCCCCTTCGACTTCAGCGCACAGGCGCCGGCAGGTTTCCCCGAGGTCCTGACCGTCACCGCAAAGGAGATCTACAACCGTCCCTGGCGCAACTCCGCGTTCGCCGTCCGCGACGAGAACATCAGGCACACCATTTCGGCACCCGGTGTCGACATCTACATCAAGACCCTGGCCAGCAACGCACTGGACTGCAACGAATTCGGCCCCGGCCTGTGCACGATCTCGGGCACGAGCTTCTCTTCCCCGATCGCCGCGGGTGTCGTCGCGCTGTGCATCAGCTCTGGGCAGTGCACGGGCAGCCCAGCGGACATCATCCAGACTGTCCGGCACCATGCCCGGGATCACTACCTGGAGACCGGCCGGCGGTTCGGGGGAAGCCCGAGGCTCGGTGACAAGTACTACGGGCACCTGGTCTGGGCTGGCCGGTATTAGAACGCGTGTCGGATGAGAGCCAAGAGGGGTCGGCGTAGCGGACCGCGTTCGTCAGGATCGTGCGCACGCCGACCTGGTCGGCCAGGCCCACGGTGCGCGCCGCCAGCCGCAATGACCCGGGGTCGGTGCCCTGCCGGCCGAGATACACGGCTTCGAGGCGCGGCTGCTCTCCGGCCAGCTCCCGCCATGGCGCGAGCAGCCGCTCGGCGACGTCGGGGCGGTCGGCGGACAGAGCCCGCACCGGTTCGGAGGAGAGGCCGAGCAGCACCACCAGGTCCCGGTCGGCGTATGCGCGCAGAACCGGCCAGGACACGACCGGCAGCGCGCCGCCAGCCTCGGCGTGCGCGGCGGACAGCAGCCGGCACAACCGCGCCCACCCCGCCGCGGTCTGCGCGAGCAGGGTGATCCGCAGGGGAGGCTCCACGACGTGCGCACCGTGTCCCTAACAAAGCCGTTGGACGTGGCGGTGTGTGATCAGGCAGACGGCGAGCCCGAGGGGGCCTTGACCCAAGGCCGGGTAGTTAGCGTTTTCGCAGGTCATGCAAGCCAGTTGAAGGACTCCCGACGCAGAGCAACGGAGCTCGTTGGTACAGGCAGTCGACCAAGCCAGCTTGTCCCGAAGGAGCTCCGTTGCCCCGTCATTGTGTCCTGCCGTCTCCGCTGACGGCCATCACCCGAACGGTCACCGTGGCCGCGGGCCGGTTCGCTCCAGGGCATCTGGGGGAACTGACCGCCGTCGTGCCGTTCGAGCTGGTGGACGCGGTCCTTGCGGAGACAAGGACGGTGCAGCAGCGGCTGCGTGATCTCCCATCGCGGGTCGGGATCTACTTCTTGCTGGCGATGTGCCTGTTCCCCGAGGTCGGCTATCGCCTCGTCTGGGACAAGCTGACCGCGGGTCTGTCCGGGATGCCAGTGGTCTGTCCGTCGGCGAAGGCACTGCGTGACCTGCGCCGGCGGATCGGCAGCGCGCCGGTGCGGGCGTTGTTCGAGGTGCTGGCCGGGTTGCTGGCCCGTCCGACGACGCCAGGTGTGCGTTTCGGTCCGTACCGGACGGTGTCGTTCGACGGCTGCAGTTCGCTGAGGGTTCCCGATTCCGAACGGAACCGTGCCTGGCTGGGCAGGACTTCGCATCATGGCTATCCGACGCTGGAGTTGATGACGCTGGTCGAGACCGGCACCCGGGCCCTGGTCGGCGCGGTGTTCGGCCCCACCGCCGAGGGCGAGACAGGCTACGCCGGCCGGCTCCTGCATCTGCTGCGGCCGGACATGCTGGTGCTGTGGGACAAGGGATTCGACAGCAACGCTTTCCTCGCTCAGGTCACCGACACCGGCGCCCAGGTCCTGGGCCGGCTCCGCAGCAACCGGCGCACGCCGGTCCTCACCCGCCTCGCTGACGGCTCCTACCTGTCGGTGATCGGCACCGTGAAAGTGCGGATCATTGACGCACAGATCGCCGTGACCTGCGCGGACGGCACGTCCTTCACCGGGTCCTACCGACTGGTCACCACCCTGACCGACGCCCGCCGTCACCCCGCCACCGCGCTGGTGGGCCTCTACCACCAGCGGTGGGACCACGAATCCGCGTACTACGCGCTCCGCCACACGATCATGAACGGACGCAACCTCCGCTCGGGCGACCCGGCAGGAATCGAGCAGGAGATGTGGTCACTGCTCACCCTCTACCAGGCCTTACGCACCGTGATGGTCGAGGCCGCGGAGGCGCTGCCTGGCACCGATCCGGACCGCTGCTGCTTCAGCATCACGCTCCACACCGCCCGTGACCAGGTCGTCCAGGCCGCCGCCGTCATCACCGACCCCGCCGGCGCCGGTCACCTCGGACTGATCGGGCACCGGATCCTGACCCGTCTCCTCCCGCCCCGACGCCAACGGGTCAGCACCCGCAAGGTCAAGTCACCGATGTCCCGCTACAGCACCCGCCACGAGGACGGCAGGCCCGACACCAGCCGCACCATCACCGGTCTCGACATCAATATCCTCGAGCCTCCACAGTGCCGCCCCCAGCTCCCCGCCGTCTCCCGTGACGACCGGCACACCGCCCTCGCCGAGCGCCGCCGTCACCGGATCCTTGGCCTGCTCGAGGAGGACCCCAACCGCCTCTGGCGCCCCCGTGACATCGCCTCCCATTTCGGCGACATCACCATGGAGACCATGTATCGACAGCTTTCCAGATGGGCCGAAACCGGCCTCATCCACAAACTGGGCCCCGGCCTCTACGCCGCCACAGCATGGACCCCAACACCCCTTGCGTGACCTGCGAAAACGCTAACTACCCGGCCTTGGGTCAGGGCCCCAAGCTCGCACGTACTCGGAACCAGGGAAGCGGGAGAGGGTCACCAGTATCGGGGCGTAGTGTCGCGCCACTCTGGGTTCACGGCGCCGTTGTGCAGCCATATCTCGCCGTCGTCACCGACCCAGCCCTCGTATGTGAGGTGTCCGTAGAAGGCGTGGTCCGCGCCGACCGCCGCAGCGACGTCCCGCAGTCGGCTGTCGACCTCCGCACGCGCGACACCCCGGTCGTCCACTCGTAGATACTTGATGGCCTGCGGACGGCCCTGGTCGTCGGTTCCTGCGTCGTCGTCTGGGACGAACAGCCAACGCGCCTCGGCAGCGGCCGCCGCGGGTCGGGGATCGGCCGCCCCGTGCAGTGCGGTGTTGAGCTTGTCGTGGATCGCGTCCTGATCGGTGAGGCTCCACAACTTTGTCACCGGGACCGGAGGACGCAGCTCAATCGTCCCCCACACGCTGTACTCGTCGCTTCTTCCCTGTTCGTTCTCCACGGCTGCTCCTTTGCGGAATCGTTCACCTCAATGTTATCGTCACAAAGACGATAATAGCAACAGTGGAGCTACTGCGGGCGGCCGCCCATGCTTGCGGCCGGACTCAACGGGGTTTCCATGCCAGAGGAGTTGATCAACTTGTCAGATGTGAACAGTGAGCCTGTACCCGGCTGCGAGGTCCATACGACGCCGCAGGAACTGGCAGCGGAGCTGACCGTACTGACCGGTGTCGACTGGCGGAAGGTCTGGCCGGGAGCGGGGGGAGGCTACGAACCCGACCCTGCGTGGCTCGCCCAGTTCAACTGGGAGGTCGTCAACTTCCAGTGGCGCACCAATGACTGGGGCCCGATCACCGTGCAGACGCGCACGGGCAAGCGACACTACCTGTCGACCACGACGTCCCATTCGATGGAGTACGCCTACGCCTCCCACCGGCTGTGGACGGGGAGCGCCCCTGACAAGCGCGAAAAAGTACACGACAGGGAAGCGGCCGAAGCGGCCGCGGCATGGGAAGAATACGTGGCATCGGCTCAGGGAGTTCTCGGCGCGCCGACATGGTCGGGTGCCTGGGACAGTGCCGGCTTCCCGGTCAGCTTCGGCAGCAGGGGCGGAGCATCTGACCGCAAGTACAATCCCCACCGGCTTGCCGTATGGAATCCGCAAGGTCCCGAGTCTGCAGTGATCGCCCTCAAGACCTTTAGGAACATCCATGGCGGGCAATTCATCGAACTGAAACTGCACGACCCGGCGCTCATCGTGCTGGACGACACCGACGCGGAAGTGGAGAAGAAGGTCCGGGCCGTCAGCTCACGGGGAGAAGCGCCAGGGGCCCCGCGGATCTACGGTGATCCGGAACCGGAAGACAAACCCGACACGACCCGGCAGGACGTGTCCGCACAGCTCAAAGCGCTTTCCACATGGGACTGGGATGCGATCTTCGGCCCTCACGACTGGAACCGGGCGTTCGCCTCGGCTGGAGAACTGGAATCCTGGGCCCGGACACTGGGCTGGACCATATCCGGTAGCGACAGCTCAGGCTGCGTCTCTGCCACCACAAAGGAGGGTCACTCCGTCTGGCTGCCTCCGGTACTTCGGTACCCGGCACGTGTGAACTGGCTGGAGTCCAAACTCTGGAGGATCTCCTCCAAGCCTTCCTCGTCCTTCCACAGGAATGTGCTCGAGCCTGCCGACGCACTCTGGACGGAGTGCATCGCAGACGCCCGGGAGATCCTGGGCGAACCCGGATACTGCGGCGCCCCCGACGGGCCGGGCTTCCCCGTGAGGTGGCAGAGCTGGCGTGAAGGGAACCTAGGCTTCAAGATTCACACCCGTTGGCTGGCGCGGTGGCCATCGACAGGCGAACCCGCGCCAGCCATCGGGCTGTTCATGCAAGGCGGATTCCTGGAGCGCGGCTTTGAAAGCGAAGCCGCACAGCTTGATCTCCGCATCTGGCGTCCTGCCGCTCCCCGCAGCATCTGACCACCTTGCCTGCGCATGGCGCGCAACTGAAACTCAGGTCGACGGACACGGCCTGGCGATGCTGCCGAAGACGCTTCTGCCATCCGAGAACGACTTCGTGTTCCTCATCCAGAAGGACAGCCCTCGGAGGTTGTCCCGTAAACGGTGAGGCGGTTGGTGCGTTGGCTGATCATGGGTGGGGTGATTTCAGCGGGTGATCCGAAGTGGATCGAGCCGGTCTCCGGGTTGACCGAGGTGCAGTTCGCCAGGCTGGTGGCCTTGGTGCGGCGTCGTGGTGGTGATGTTCAGCGCGGTCGTCCCTGGCGGCTGCCGTTGGAGGACCGGGTGTTGCTGGTGGCCTCTACTGGCGCACGAATCTGACATTGCGGCAGGTGGCGCCGTTGTTCGGGGTCTCGAAGTCTGCGGGCGACCGCATCCTCGATCACCTCGCCCCTTTGCTGGCGCTCTCGCCGGCCCTCCGGCCGTGGAAGGACAGCGTCTACATCGTCGACGGCACCCTGGTGCCCACCCGCGACCGCAGCGTGGCTGCCTCCAGCAAGAACTGTCGCTACTCGACGAATTGCAGGTCGCGATCGACGCCAATAGTCGCCTGGTGGTAGCGATCGGCCTTCCGCTGCCCGGCAGCCGCAACGACTGCCGGGCGTTCACGGAGTCCGGCGTCGACCGGGCCTGCCGCGGCGCACCGACCATCGCCGACGGCGGCAACCAGGGCGCCGGCCTACTCATTCCGCACAGCAAACAACGTGGTCAGACGTACCTCAGCCCGCAGCAGGAGACGGAGAATGCCGTCCACCGCCGGGCCCGAGCCCGGGTGGAACAAGCCCTGTCGCGGTTGAAGAACTGGAGGATCCTGCGGGACTGCCGGCTCAAGGGCAACGGCGTTCACCAGGCCATGCTCGGCATCGCCCGGCTCCACAACCTGGCCCTCAGCGGATAACCCACGCCCCATACGGGACAACCTCTAAAGGGTGTTGCACAAGGCCGTGTTCGGGCAGGTCAGGGCCCGTGATCGCGGACTTCTGGTCATGATGCGAGCGCGAGGTTGTGCATGTGGGCGACGGCCTGGACCGCGTGATGAAGGCCGTCGCCGCGCTGCCGGCAGTCGCGGAGGATCTTGTAGTTCTTCATCCGGCCGATCACATGCTCCACCCGTGCACGCACCTTGCGGTGGGCGGCATTGTCCTCTTCCTCGCCCGGCAGCAGGGGCCGGTGCGGGCGTTTGCGGTGCGGCACGATCATTTGGCAGTTGAGGTAGGCGCCGTCGCCCAGGACGGTCACGCCCTGGCAGTGGTCGCTCAGCCCTGAGGCCCGCCAGGCGTGCGCGTCAGCGGTGGTGCCCGGCACCGGGCGGGCGGCAGCGATCACCAGTCGGGTGTCGGCATCGACGATGACCTGCACGTTCGCGGAGAACCGGTAGTTGCGTGACGATGAGCCGACGTGCCGGTCGCGGACCGGGACCAGGGTGCCGTCCACAATCCACAACCGGTCCGCCGCATCAGCCGGGCGGGAGACGGGCTCGAGCGCCAGCAGCGGACCAAGCCGCCGGATCACGCGGCACACCGTCGAGGAAGAGACGCCGAACAGCGGGCCCAGCTGCCGCATGGTCAGGTTCGTGCGGTAGTACACCGCCACCATCAGCACCCGCTCGGCCAGCGGCAGCGACCACGGCCGGCCCCGCAGGGTGCCGTTGCCGCCCCGCTCCCGCACCACCTTCAACAGTCCCGAGAACTGCGTCACCCGCAGCCCCGTGAACGTCTCCACCCACACCCGCTCAGCGCGTAAGACCCCGGCCATACAGAAGAGATGCCCAGCTCAGAGCCTTGTGCAACACCCTTTAAAGGCAATGCCGTTGTTTTAGTCCGCGGGCGTACGCTGCTGCGTAGTGCTTCCCGGGGGTGGTGCGGGTGTCTGCGGATATCGGCGAGTTATCGGGGTAGCGGTAGCCGGTGGCCTGGGAGACACCAGCGTCGCGGGCCAAGCAGTGCACACAACCGCGGGCGCGGAGCCAGCGCGGCACCAGGACGGCCTGCCGAAACGGTCCCAGCGCCCGGAAGCGTCTGGGGGTTCCGATCTGGCGCCGGCGGGTTTCCAGCAGGCGAGCGAGGAACCCCGCCACGTGGCGCGGGACGTCGAGCGTGGCGACATAGGTGATCAACGAGCAGCCTTCGGTTGCTACGGGCATGATCTTGGCGGACCTGTCCTGTCAGGGGATTCACGCCCGTCCGCCGGCAGGTCCCGCCCGATCCGTACCGGGCAGGATGGCTCGGTGTCTGCGTTTGAACCGAATGCTCAGTGGATCTCACAGCCAGGGCGTGCCCTGGCGTGTGCACAAGGGAGAATCCGCGGTTGGTCGCGCTTCCGACGCAGTACCGTGGGCCGGTGGATGAGATGCCAGCCCCGACGCCGGGTATGACGATCAGCGTTCGGATGCGCCAGGACGTGGTGATCGTCGATCCGGAGCGCTTTGTGGCTTCGGCCCGCGCGGCGTACCGCGAAGCCTCCCCTGAAATCACCGAGGAGAGGGCAGCCGAGGAAATCCGTGATGTCTATGACGCTGTGTGGGCTCTGCTGGACCGCTTCGGTCGACTCGCCGCCGACGCACCAGCGTCCGCCGGACTCCCGGGCCAACGAGTTCTGGACCGCCCAGACGGGCTCTCACCTGCGGGCGAGTGGAAGCGCATCGTGCTGAACGATCCGCAACCACTGCAGGACTACGGCTGTTTCATGCCCGAGGGGTATGACCCGTTCGCCATCCCGTCAGGGGTGTGATTCCGTCCATCGCGACAGGGTAGGACTTGTCTGGGCGATCACGTGCGGAGCCAAATGGTGAGGGCTGCGGCGGTTGCGGTACCGAGGTAGACGTAGCTGCGCTTGTCGTAGCGGGTGGCGACGGCCCGGGACTGTTTCAGGCGGTTGATCGCCCACTCGACGGTGTAGCGGTCCTCGTCGAAGCGGGGCGGCCGTCCGCCTCGTGAGCCTTTGCGCAGGCGAGCGGCCTGACTGTCGGTCTTCTCTGGGATGGTGTGGGGGATGCCCCGACGGCGCAGGTACTCGCGGATGGGGCCGTTGCTATAGGCCTTGTCGGCTGCGAGGCTGTCGGGCTTCTTGCGTGGTCGTCCCGGGCCAGGTCTGGGCACCCGGATCTTCTCCAGGACCGGCTTGAACTCGGTGCAGTCGGCCCGCTGACCTGGAGTGACGATCAGGGACAGTGGGCGGCAGCGGCCGTCCGCGCTCAGGTGGAGCTTGGTGGTGAACCCTCCGCGCGAGCGGCCCAGGCCCTCGCCTCCAGCACCACCTTCACCAGGCGGGCGACGAGACTCTGCCACGGCGTCTCGTCCTGGTGTTCCATCCCTTCGGCCCCCTTTGATCCCGGGGCCGGAGGCGAGTCAGTGCGGTCGCCGGCCGCATGCTGATGCGCGCGGACGATGGTGGAGTCGACCGAGATATCCCAGTCGATCTCACCCGCCGCATCTGCCGCAGCCTGGACCTGCTGGAGCAGACGTTCCCAGGTTCCGTCGGCCGACCACAGGCGGTGACGTTCGTAGACGGTCTTCCACGGACCGAACCTCTCGGGCAGGTCACGCCCACTGCACCCCGGTCCGCACCCGGTGCAGAATCCCGTCGATCACCTGCCGGTGGCTCCGCCAACTGCCACAACGCCCGTTGCTGACCGACAGGAACGGCCGCAGCCGTTCCCACTCGGCATCGCTCAGATCACCCCGTCCCATGGCAGGAAGAACGACTTGGCCAGACGGCAGTCGCAAGATCACACGAACCCTGATCCCTACTCCGTGACGAAAGGTGCTTATCCGACCGGGACCTCGCTCACCTGAAGGTCCGAGAAGAGCAAGGTCACGTTGTGCGCGTTGGTTTCAATGCGCACCTCGTGAAAGTCGATCCCGAGGGCCTTCGACCAGCGGCGGGTCGCCGCGGACGCAGGAAGGAGTTTGGCTCCCGGGTCCAGGGCGTGCCACTTCACACCCCAGACGTATCCGTCGAGGTCGACACCGGCTTCGTGGTCGATGAGCCGGTCGTCCAAGGAGGCCCGCCAGGTCTCCGCCGACACTGACGTCTCACACCGGGCCTCAACGCAGTACCGGAAGAGATACCGCAGGTGGGACGGCGCGATGCCGGTACGGGGATCAGCCGTCACGTAGACGATGACCTCGTAGTCGCGCATGTAGTTGGTGTATCCGTGGTGCACGACAGCGTGATCGAAGGTCTCGTCCAGCATCTGCTCAAGTACGGCGGTATCCATGCCGCCCTTCTACCTCACTCGGCAAGACCTTCGACAACGAGACTCACGGGTGCTGGGCGCCGCTGCCCTCAGAGATCGCCCGGACAAGACCTAGTTGATCCGGTCCGGCTCCGGCGGTGTCTTCGCAGTTGTTCGAGGCCAGCCTTTTCGCGGGCCGCGACTGCAGAACCGGCTGACATGCCCTGTGGCATTCGTTCGCCGTGGCATACGTTCGCCGGGGGAGGGGGTGGGGATGGCACGGTGGCGGAGTGGCAGGGCCTTGTTCCCGCACGGAGTTGGCCGGGGGAAGACGAGAGTGTCGTTTTTCCTCCGGCGACGGGTGGCGGCGGCCAGAAGGCGCGACATCATCGGCATTCACCTTCGATGGTGGCCGTGGCGTCCCGTCGGCTCCCCGAGTTGGAGTCATCGTCTCGTCGCCTCTCTCCAGCCCGCCGAACGGCGGCAGTTGGTCTTGGCGCTGCTGACGCAACGGCGCGACAACGTCTGGCTGGAGTTCGCGCTGAGGGACCATCCGTGCGGCTGGTCGGCCGACGATGTCGATCGGTTGTTCGAGGTGACTCTGGTCAAGGTGGATCCCGTGCGGCCGCGGGATGTGTCCCATGCCGCCTGCGGGCTGCCGCTGGCCGCCCTGACCGAGCTCAGAACGTCCGGACGGGACGGATCGGACCGGTTCACGGACAGGCTGCGGGTGCTGTTGGCCGCGAGTCTGTCCGACGCCGTTACCGACTCCTACCGCTGCCTCTTCAGCCTTGAGGAGCTGACCGCCCTCCTGCCCGACGAAGGCGACCGGGAGGTCCCGGGCCGGGTCGCGGCACTGTTTCCCCAGGACAGAAACCGCGGGGAGTTCTGGCCCGGCAGTCACTTCTGGTGGACCATGGGAACACTCTTGTTCGAGCCCGGCGTGCTGGACCTGCTCGTCCTCTGTGGCCAGGCCGACCTGCTCCGTCCGTCCAATGTGTGGCTGGGCCGGGCCCGTGAACACCTCGATCGCACCCCAGCGGCCCCGGACGCCCTGCGTGCCCTGCTTCCGTGGCAAGCGCCGGACGAGGAATCGACCCTGTGCGCCCGGCTCTTCACCGGGGCCTGCTGGGCAGCCTGCCTGACCGGGGATCCCGAGCTCGTCGGACTTCTGGAGAGCGTCGTGCTCAGGCATTCGGCGGGGATGTCCCTGCGGCCGATGCCGTACGTGTACCACCTGCCGGCCCGCGGTGCCCTGGCGGCCCTCTCGGCCACTGCGGGCGAGCCGGGAGTGGGAGCCCAGCGCAGGGCACTGCCCGGTCTGCCGCCCCAGGCAGCCAGGGCGGCCGACGAGGTCCTTGACAAGATCGCCGATGCGGAACTGCCGCCGCTCATGCCCTTCGAAACCCTGCGCATAGGCCGGGGCGAGTATGCGGTGTCCATGAAGGTGCGCCCGGACGGCGTTGCCGTACTGGAGTTCCGCGACGCAAAGGGCCGGGTGCTGGCCGGCGTACCGCGCCAGCTGTCGGAGGAACGGCCGGCGGCGTTTGCCGCGCTGCGGCGTCGGCTGCTGACCGTGCGAGCACGGGCGGACCGGGAACGGGGCGAGCTGGCGGAGATGTTCGCCACCGGTACCAAGCTCACCGGCCGACAGTGGTACGGGCGGTGGCTCGACTCGCCCACCACGGCCCCGATGACCGGGGCCCTGATCTGGGAGCTGCGTTCTCCGTCCGGCACCGCGACCGGCCTGCCCGTGCGCAC
The DNA here is from genome assembly GCF_014648915.1 of Streptomyces phaeofaciens. Classification (GTDB taxonomy): domain Bacteria; phylum Actinomycetota; class Actinomycetes; order Streptomycetales; family Streptomycetaceae; genus Streptomyces; species Streptomyces phaeofaciens. Next base: position 70,107 of record NZ_BMSA01000039.1, read on the forward strand.
GCCCGCCGGCGCATGGCTACTGCGCGGTGTCCGGGGAACGGCCCACGAGGTCGGCCCCGAGGACACCGTACGGCTGTGGCAGCCCTCTCTCGCGGACCGCGCCGAGGTGAGTGCCTGGCGTGCGCGGCTGCGTAGGCACAAGGTGCGCCAGCCGATCCCCCAACTGCCCTCGGGTTCCCCTCTGCGGTAAGGCAGGGAATTCGATGAATGCATCGGAATCGCCGTAACTCTGCCGAATCGGGGGGCAACACCCGTCAGACTGGACCGAGGCCGGTGTCTGGCCGCGCCTGCACGCCGCCCTACTCACCGAACTACGCCGCGCTGGCCTTCTCGGCCTGGACGACTGCGCCGTGGACGGGTCGCATGTCCGGGCCCTGAAAGGGGGGATCACGTCGGCCCCTCGCCCGTCGACCGCGCCCGTCCCGGCTCCAAACACCATCTATTCGTCGACCGCCACGGCACCCCGCTCGCCGTCACGCTCACCGGCGGGAACCGACATGA
>NZ_BMSA01000040.1 GCF_014648915.1 Streptomyces phaeofaciens
CCCCGGGGCGTACGCCCCAACGTTGATCGGCTACACCACGAAGCGGGACGCCATCCGACTGCCGCCCAGCCAGGCCAGACCGCATAAGCCTGGTCGCCCCCGCACGGGCCCTATGCGCGCTGCAGGGGCTTCTTCGGCCAGCACCCGTTCGACACGCCTTGGTAAACGCCGCACAGCTCCCTTCAGCCGGCAGGGAGACAAGCGGCTGTGGTCCCGGGTTCGTAAATGGACCGGAATCATGTCGGCCATCATCCTGATCAAGCCGCTCGTGGGCATCGCCATCCAGCTGGCGAGCGCCCTCACTGGCGGCGGGCCGATGACAGTGAGGGCGCGTTCGTCTCCGGCCCGTCCATCATCCTGATCGCGATCACCGCGAGCGCGTTGCTCTTCCGGATAATTCGCGGCATGGGTGATGAGATCGTGGCCGCCAAGCGGGAACCCCCACGGCCCGGCCAGCCGCCAGAGTTCAGCGACCGTGACGCGGCCCGTCGCCGGGCTCACGCAAGGCATCAATACCCCCCCTGGTCCCGGGCACCGGTGAGCGTACAGCCCTCGTCGGGATCCGTGGCGAACGCGAGCAGCGGCATCGCGGCTCACTCGACCCGGCCCACGTCGGGCGCCCATCCGCGTCCGTCGCGACCGGACGTTCCGAATTGGGACGGGCGGGACAGCGGTTCGGGGAACTGAGCGGGGTCAGGGACCCGGCTGAGGGTTGTTCATGCCAATCAGCACGCAGATCACGATGGTGGCCAGCGGCAAGTAGTGCCTTTCAGCCTCATCTGGTGTCCCTCGTGATTCGCAGCCAGTCGGCATCCCGGTACGGCCAGCGGGGTTCGATCCGTTCGCCGAGCGATCGTCTCCCACGGTTTCGAGTAACCCTGGTACCTCCAGCGTCCAGTGGTGGCGCCCCCTGCGGGGCCGCCATTCGAGAGCACCCGCTAAGGGGCACCGGACGTTCGACTCTTGAGCTGCTGATTCAAGGTTCAGGTTCGAATTTTTCGTAAAATCGCTGACAGGCTTCATACAGAGACATGTGCATTCTGTAAGAGCGGCCTGTCAGCAAGTGGTTGCGCCGCTAACTCACCCGTTCAGCACCTTCAACGGAGCCTTCAGACCTGGTGGTCTCGAGCACCTGAGCCCCGCCCAAGTGGCGGGGCTTTCTACTTCCGCCCTGCGCTGCCTTAGCCCCGTGCGCCCAAAATCAGGAGTCCCAATGCAGAGCCCCGACCGCTCAGCCATCGCAACCGCCGCCATCGGATCCGCTCTTGCCTGCTTTGTGGCCTACGCGTATCCGGCCCTTGTCCCGGCTCTCACCGTTGGGCTCGCTGTGTGGGTTGCTCTCTACGCGTTCCTGAAGCTCTGAGCGTGAACGTATCTGCCACTTCCGGGAGAAGAAGTAGCGACGCAGGTCGAGCGCAATGGTAGCCCGCTGCAAGGCGTCGCCCCCTCGCCTCGTCGTACAAGCGACCGGTGGACACCACAGTAACGCCGACCGGTTCCTGGGCGACCACCCGGTCCCGGCGGGAGTCTGCCTCGCGTCCGCAGTGCGCCGGAGCGTCCTCGTCGGCGTCCCTTACTACGGCGGCATGTGCTCCACAGATCTGCCTCCGCCTCAGGTCCGGGTGTCCTTGCTGGATGGGCAGGACGTCTTCGGCGTCCTGCGTGAGCGGCGTGAGTGGCCGTCGGCCGGCTGGATGTACTGGGTGGGGCTGCCCGCGTGGGCGGACGACTCGGTGGCCGAGAGTGCGGAGCCGCGCGAGTACAGGGTGTGGCTCGCACCGGGGGAGCAGGTCCATCCGGTCGCGGGCGCCGACTACGGTCAGGTGCCCACACACCCTCGGCCCCGCGATGACGATCAGACCGCTTCGCGGGGTGGCCAGTTTGCCGACCGGTGGGCGTGGAAGGTCCAGCGGACGCGCCCCCGGCACGGGCGCCCTGGTGTGGTCGTGCATGCGTGGGACTGCCGGGACGCCCGGCCGGCGCCCCGGAGATGGACGTGTTGGAGGTGCTGCGGTCGACGGCCGGTGCGACCGCCTGAAAGGAATGCGGCGCCGCCGTCACTCTGGACCCGCTGCTGTAGCGACCCTCGCTGTGCGGGGGCGCATTGTCGGGATGTGGTCGAGGCGGCCACGCACGGGAGCATGCGGGCAGCCGCGTGGCCTCCCCTGGGGGGCCGGGAGGCGCGGAGGGCGTCACCCACGGGACGGCAGGTCCCTGCAAAGGGGGGTCCTCTACCTAGGATTGATCCATCCGGTGGGCGATGCGGGCTGATGCCCGGCGGCCGTGACGGCCGCCGGGTGGCGAGCTCGTGGTCGAGGGCGCGACATCTGTTGCGTTACGGGGCGGCTGGGGCTCACTGGGCCTGTGTGAGACACACGACTGAACAGGACGAAGGCCCGTACTCTCTGCGGATTCTGCAGGGGTACGGGCCCTTTTGTTTCTCCAGGCTGCTCAACGAGTCAGGCGGGCTGATCTTCCTGGGGCAGTTCACTGAGCAGCGCGCTGTACTCGTCAGGATGTTCCTCTTGCAGGATCTTCAGCATGAGGCGAGCACTTTGGGCGAAGACCGGAGGGTCCATCTTCAAGTGCAGGTGTCGCGCGACGGAGAAGGCGTCGTGGTAGGGCAGGCGGCGCGGCTGTTCACCCTGGCCCTGGCTCGACGCGCCAGGCGCAGCCTCGTTTGAGCCAGCTGCGCTGTCGGCAGCAGCAGGGCCGCCGCCTTCCTGCTCTGGCTGGCGTTGCGCCGGGGGTTTCGCAGCAGCCCGCACAGACTCCGAGGCCGGTTTGTTGTCCGCGGACAACAAACCAGTTGCGGTCTCGACGGGCTCCACGGGAGCACCGCTCTTGTTGTCCGCGGACAACAAGAGCTCGTCCTCGACTGCCGGAACCTCATTCGGCTCGTCATCTTCAGTCGCTGGCTCTAGAACGGCCGGTTTCTTGTCCGCGGACAACAAACCGGAGTTCCCAACGGCTCTCAGTTCCTGGAGTTGACGGCGCTCCTGAGCCTTGGCCAGAGCCGCTGCGTCCTTTACTGCCTTCAGATGGTCCAGAAGCTCGGTCGGACCGAGCCCCGGATTGTCTTTGGCGTACCGGGCCAGTGACCGCCCATCGCGCTCAGGCAGGGTGCCGGCGCTCAGCATGGCCTGCAGTTCGTCGGGCAGCTCAAGCAACGCCAGCTGGTTGGTCACCCAGGAGCGGTCCTTTCCGAGTTGCTCAGCTGCCCGGGTCCGGGCTCCGCGTTCCGTCTCCTCCGCGCACACGGCGACCATCTGCTCGACGCCCCGGGCACGTTCGATCACGTCGAAGTCCTCCCGTTCAAGGTTCTCCTTGAGCAGGTGGTTGATGAACGCCTCGCGGCTTGAGGCGAGATCGTCGCGGACGACGAAGTCCAGGGCCTCCAGACCGACGTGGACAGCGCTGCGGAAGCGACGCTCGCCGTTGACCAGAACGTGTGCTGCGCTGCCGATCCGGTCCTCGTGGTCAGGCCACAACGCAAGGTAGGCGTCCCGGGTGACGGCGACACACGCAGCCAGCTGCGCGTGCCGCAGTTCTTCGCCGAAGCGGGTCTTGTCCTCGTCTGTACCGAAGTTGCGGCGTGGATTGAGGGGAGTGGGGGAGACTTCCTCCAGCCGCAGCCGGACCAACTCATAGACGGGCACGTCTCCCTGCGTCACTGCCTTCGCGCGGCCGCGGGCACTGCGACCACGCCGCTCACTGAAAGAAGAGCCGGTTCCCAACCGGTCGGCGACGCTCATCCGCTGATCCTCCGTGCGATGGTCCGCATTGCTTCTGCCTGCTCGCAATATGGGGCGTGCGCCAGCAGCGGCGTCTTCACCCGCACTGCTTCTCGCTGATCCTTGAGCTCCGGCACGATGGCCAGCACGGGCGGCTCGCCGATCTTCTGCCACTCCTCCAGAGACGACGTCGCCACGTAGCCCTTGCGGCTGTCGTACATGTTGACGACGAACCCGAGTTGAGTGATCTCGACGCCCAGGTCCTCGGTCAGGTCCTGGATCTGATCCTCGAGCATGTCGTAAGCGTCTGCTGACGAGTCCTCGGACAGCACCGGGACGACGATGCCCGAAGCGTCATTGTCCTCGCCGTCCCGAGTGCGGCAGTAGTAGATGGCGGTGTCCATGCTGTAGCCCAGGCTCGGAGGGCAGTCCACGACGATGAAGTCGAAGTCGTGCTCCAACGGCTCCAGAGCCTTTTCCAGCGCGGTCTCCTTGATCCTCACCACGCGGCTCGTGGCCAGCTTGGCATCCAGGAGGAACGCGTCCTTGCAAGCGGGCAGCAGCCAGAGGTGGTCCTCGAAGTCGCCACCCTTTATCGGGACCAGAAGGTCCGCCAGCCCACCGGCCTTGACCTCGCCGAGCATGTGCTTGGCGAGGCTGGGGCTGTCGATCTCGATGAGGGGATGCCCGAGCTGCTTCGTCAGGTGACCCTGAGGGTCGAAGTCGATCAGTAGAGTGCGGTGCCCCGACTCCGCGAGGGCCTGGGCGACGCCGGCGGACACTGACGTCTTGCCGACACCGCCCTTCTGGTTGCCGAAGATGATGCGCCGTGCCCCGGTAACCCGCTGCGGCTTCGGCCGAGGGGAAGGATGCCGGTCCAGCCACAGCCGGATCGACTGCGCGATGCCCTGGTTATAGGTGATGCCCCGTGCTTTGCAGTCCTTCTTAAGCTTGTCGTACAGCCCTGCCGGGAGATAGGTCGCGAAGGACGAGCCGCCGGTTGTGTCGACAGCAATCTGACTCTTGGTCTTCCGCCAGGCTTCGACACCGAGGGTCACGGCGTCCTGGATGTCGGTATCCAGTTCGGCAGCACGGACCTTGAGCTCTCTCCGGAGCTCAGAAGGCAATTTGGCTACTACCTTTTCCCGATCACTCGGGTCGTATGGCGCGGTCATGGCGCTACCTTACTTACCTCAACCATCCCCTGGACAGGCGGATGCTGGTTGTGTCGTTTGTTGTCCGCGGACAACGACTCTGCGACTTGGCTACACCGCTGCTGAATCAGCAGCGGTAGGGGTCCTGTCGCCACGAACCGAGTCGACCGCGGTTCGTCTCAGCGAATCCAGTCGCCGCAGGATGGAGGGTCGGCGTCGGGGATCCGGTTCAGGGTCGGCTGTCTCAACGAAGTTGGCCGCTTCTGGTCAGCAACTCGGGATCGACTGGGTTCGTGGAGACAGGACAGCAAGGCCGTGCTCCTTTGAACGCCATCGACCCACCGGCGTTCATCCACGGGTCGCGAAGGGGCTCAGCTCCACACCGTAACCACACCCAGTCCGACCCGGACGACGGCCCAATTGCTGCACCGGAGGGGCGATCGAGCCGGAGAACCAGAACCTCCCATGCCCAGTGAGCGGATCACCCGACTCGCCGCGCGCCACCAGCACTTCACGAACGAGACCTACCAGTAAGCCCGCGACCTACTCCGTCCCAAAGGCCGCCATCCTGGACGCATACTGCGAGGAACAGTAGCCCAGCGCCCACCGCCGGTCGGGGTCACACAGCCGATCCGCACCATCAGCCCCTACAGAAGAGCCAGCGCGCAGTCCGTGATGGGCGGCAGGTCGGCCAAGGTCTCCCGCTTCTCTTCGGTCAGTTCTTGACGCACAGTCCATACGCCGCGCCAATCGAAGTCGCCGTCCATGGGAGGAACGGCGGGACGGTCGGTGACTGTCATCCCGCACCGGTGAGCAAATGCCACAGCAGGAAGGCGCCAGTGCTTGCTTCCTCCAAGCGCAGACCTGGCAAGCCCACTGGCTTGCTCCGAGGTACCAGGTACCGGAGCACATTGGAGGGTGCGGGGTGATCATCACCAGGTCGTCGGGCCTGGGGGAGAGGACAAGGTCGTAGGGGGTCATTGAGCCCATTGCCCATGTATCCGGCGACGGCTGCAAGGAACCCATGTTGAAGATCCCCATTACGAGCAAATCCCGTCTTCGCCGCCGGCCCGGGTCGGGAGCGTCAAAGCCCAGGTGACTGCAGCCTCGGGGAATACCTGATGCAGCCGCTTCACTGTGTTCACCAGAGAAGGCTCGACCGATCACGCATGCGGTTCGACGACGGGAATGTGCCATGTCAGAGGTCTCGGTGCCACCCGGCCGGCGGACAAAGACAGAGCCCTTTCCTTTGGAAGCCACGTGGGCGCCCCACGCCCTCATCCGCAAGCCAGTGACAGCCGGGTATCACCGACGTGCTTGCCGGGTCGTCGTAACAGCCAGGCCCAGCCCGTTCGCACCGGCTACCTGCCGCTCCAGACCAGCCCTCTGGTCGGCGGATGTCACCCGGCAGTACGCCACCACACGCTCGAACACCTGAGCGACCGGCCGCGTCCCGGACGGCGCCCGGTAACGGGCTTCTTCCCGTCCTTCCCCCACCGCCAGGCGGCCTGGCAGAACATGACGGCCACCTGCGGCTGAAGCCGTCATCGGGCGACCCCGCGCACGAGCACCGTCTCGGATGCTTGGCGCGGCGGGAGAGGCGTCTAACTCGTCGTTCATGGCACCCGCGGCTCGCGCTGCTGCAGTGTCCGGTTGATCAGTGAACATGCGCGGGGAGGTCATCACTGGGGTGGCCGTTGAGGGGGTCACGGTTCATGTCCGCCGACGAGGTTCCGCCGCTGGACGAGATCAGGGAGGCCGAGCCAACCGAGTCCGCAGCTCATGTGCAAGTTGATTGCGCGGCCGGGAGCTTGGTGGCCAGCGTGGACGAAAGCCACCCGTTCCCGACCCTCGTACTGAGGAATGACAGGCACGAGCTGCATCTCGAACCCAGTCCTGAGCGGCTGGACGAAATTCTCTCTCAGCGCTGCCCAGAGTCAGGCTCGGCAGTTCGGCGGACAACCCGGTCCCATCGCCTACGAGGCGGGAGCCTAAACAACATCAAACGGCATGATCTGCCGCTGCCTCCTGGGCTTACCGCGTTCCTGGTGAATGCCCGGCATGCGCAGAGTATGAGGCAGGAAGGGCTTGCCCTTGAGCTGGGCATGAGCGGCCGCCAGTACAGGGCTTGGGAGAGCGCGCGGCAGGCGATCCCGCGGGCTCGCCTGGACGATCTGGCCCGGGCTCTGCGCCTCGACGAGGTCGGCCGCCGGCAGCTCTACCGGCTGACCGGTCACCTGGTACACCTGCCTGGCGCCCTCTCGGGCAATGCGCGTCTTCTGCGACTGACAGAGACGTGGACTAACGTTCACATTCACCGCCAGAGCGACCCGGCCTGCCTCACCGACGGTGCGTGGAACGTGGTGGCCGCCAACCACGCATACATCCGGCTGTTTGAAGCCGTCTCACCACACCCGCTCAACCACCCGACGGTGAATACCCTGCGATGGATACTGTTCCACCCGGACGCCCCGCACATGCTGGGTGAGTGGCAAAACTCCTGGATGCTGCCGACTCTCTCGCAGTTTGCTTTGGCCTTCCAGAACACCCAGACCGATCCGCAGTTGCGACGCATCCGTGAGGAGATCGCTCGCCACCCGGATCTTGAGGAGGCATACCTTCGCAAGGTGCCTACCTTGCTGGCGCAGCCAACTGAGTATCCAGACGACGAGGACGGCGTCGTACGGGAGATCCTCACGGGATCAGAGGGCTATGCGTCCGCTCTGTTGACCACTGCGATCCCATCCCACGCGCGTGACCACGGCTTCCGGGCTGTGACCATGTCAGTCGTCGCTCGTGGTGGTGAGGCTGATCAGCAATCCACGATCCCGTAGTGTCGCGCCAACATTCCGACCACACCTGGTGACCCGAGCGGACACTCCGTGCGGGCGTCGGCCCCACCGAAACCGCAGCCCCTGGGCCGCTTCTCTGCTCAGGGGACTGGCGCAAGCTGTGAGGACGAGCGAACGGGCCGCAGCGCGTTCTCCGAGCGCCGGCTGACCCGGGCTGCCGTACGCAGCACCTCGTAGGAGAAGCGGGTTTTCTCCGAGAACATCCTCGGGTGCTGGCCGAGCAGGGCAAGGGCTCCCTCGACGTGGCCCGCCCGCCCGTATACCGGAGCAGCAATCATTGACCAGCCCGGCAGCGGGGACCGGGTGAAGCACGTCCCCAACTCCTGAATTTCCCGGAAACGGCTGCTGACGGTCTCGTCCTCGCTGTGCGCGCTGATTACCAGCCCGGCGGCATCTGCCGACAGGTGAGAAAGCTCAAGCGCAGCGCTGTCCTCGGAGGTGAGCGCCTCCACGAAGTCGTAGCGCCGACCGTACACAGTGTCCACCCACAGGCGGCGTGCCAAGGGAACAGTGACGAACAGCAGAACGACCTGAGCAGTCTGCCGCTGAAGCTGGGTCAGGTCAGGATCAGCGCCCTGCGAGGCAACCTGCGGCAGCCGTAGACCCCGAAGCGCCCCACTATGCGGGGTGACGCTGTACAGCCCCTGACCACGCAGTTCGATCTGCCCCTCCTCCACCCCGCAGGCGAGGATGCGCTGGACAGTGGAGCGGGGAAGGCCCGACTTGGACGTGATCCGGCGCAACTCGTGAGCGCCAGGACCGAGTTCCTCCAGAGCTGTCAGGACCCGGAACACCTTTGCATGCGCCGAGGCACCCGTCGAGCGGTCGACCGCTTCCTTCACTGTCAGCCTCCCTGGGAAGACGGCCACCAGCACATGCGAGCGGCTCGCTATATGCCCTCCATCGTTGTCGCATCTCGACCGCCGATCTAGAGGAAGAGGGCACCGGAGATCGAACTTCCGGACACGCTCAGTAGCGGAATATCTGCAGAACCGCCATCGCCATAGAGCCCACTGCCCATCCCTGCACGTCAACAGAATGAAGGTGTCAACTCCGCGGATACGCAGAGCAACGAACGGCACCCCACGTTGCCAGAAGAAATACCGCGAAGATCACCGCCTGGCGGTCAACCCCGCCCCAGCTTCCCGCCAGATGGGAAGCGAAGGGGCGTCACACGCACCGACACATACGCTCCATGCCCGAGGGACGGGATACACCCCAACCCCCTCCCACGCTGGGACCATCAGCACCGATCTCCGCCAGCCAGCACACCCAACGAAGCCACCTCCTGAACCCCGCCACACGCGACGGCCTCACCGCCCCTTCGCATCGACACGCTGTCCCGCCCAGCGAGACACAGAAAGCCCCGGTGCTCGCCAGACGGGAAGCCAGCATGAATCTCCCCGCATCGGTTGCCCCACGGCTCACCCGCCGAAGACGGTGAATCTCCCCAGCCCCGCCACGGGACGCTGACCCCAGGAGACAAACCCACATGAGCGCTGGCCGATGGTTCTACACGTCCGTGTTTGGAGACACCCGCCCCACGAAGGCAGCCGTCGCCAAGACGCCGACCGCCACCGGCCGCCGCCTCCGGCCAGCACAGCAACCGGTCGCGCACATCACACACCCCGAAAGGCCCTTGAGCGCCGAAAAAGGCTGACGCCAGGGGCCCTCCCACCCCTTCCGGCGTCTGCAAGCTCCCCGCCCACAGAAAAGGGGCCAGCGTGCGCCCGTCCCGGCTGCACGCATCACACCATGCGTGAACTCCACCGCACGAACCTGCTCCGCGCCACGGACGCGCTCGGCACCGCCATCGCCCAATACGCGCTGCCCCTGATCGTTCTCGACCTCACCGGCAGCGTGAGCCACTCCGGCATCGCATTCATCGCCGAGTGGCTGCCCCGCATCGCGTTCCTCCCCATGGCCGGCGTTCTGGTCGACCGCGCCGGAGGACGCACCATCCTGCTCACCGCCTCACTGCTTCGGACCCTTCTCACCCTGGCGTCCATGGGGCTCCTCCTGCTGCACCCGCAGCAGTGGTGGACCGTAATCGTCTTCGGGGCTGCCGGGGGAGTACTTGGAGAGTTCTCCTTCCTCTCCTGCGAGGTCATCGGCACGCAAGTGCAGTCCGGCAACGACGCCCACCGCATCCAGGCACGCCAGATTCAAATTGACCAGGCCGCCCTGCTCGTAGGCCCCCTCTGCGCCGCTGCGCTCATCGCGCAGCACCCAGCTGCCGCTCTCCTGGCGGTCGCCGTCCTCTCTTTGGCCACCGCGTGCGGAGCGCCCACGCTCACGGTCAGGCCGCACCCGCTCAACGAGGAACAGCCACCACAGAACCCCTTGAAGTCCATGGCTACGGGGTGGCACATGCTGCGTACCCCCGTCGTCGCCTGGATCGCAGTCGTCACGGGCGCCGTCCAGATCCTGGTCGCCCTGCTGCTCGCTGCCGCGCCCGGCATCGCCCTTCACCAGTACCAGAAGGCCGAGACCGACCTGGGCAGTATGTGGACTGCGGCTGCTGCGGTAACGCTCCTGGCCACCTCCGTCACCCGCCGAGGAATCGACCGCTGGGGGACGGCACCCCTGCTCCTCCCCAGTGGCTTCGTCCTTGCTGCGGCCTCAGCCACGGCGGGCACGGCCGGGACGTTCGCTGCCTTCGCCGTATCCGCTACCGCCATCGTGGCGGGGGAGTGCACGGCCAACATCGTGCTGCGCACGATGAGAACGCTGGTCATCCCCGGACACGCTCTCGGCGCCACTGTCAGCGTGTTGTTGGTCATCGGCCTACTCCCCTACCCGCTGGCCGGCCTGGTAGTAGCTGTCGTCCCGCTACCCGCCCTCCCCGGTGTACTCGCCATGTGCGGCACGACCATGGGCGTGGCCATTGTGTTCGGCGGGCGCCAGCTCGCCCGGTACTGGCCCCAGCACCCTTCAACGCCAAAGCACTCAACTCCCATGCCCACCTCCCTACGGGACTGAACCCAGGTCCGCACCGCCGAACCTGTGTGACCACCCCACAGACACGAAGCCTGGCTCCCATCCCGCTCGGCGACCCACTCGGGAGAAAAAGCCGCGCTCCTCCCGCCCCACGGGAAGCACCCGAGAACCAGATGGCCAACCCTGACACCCTCACATCACTGCGCAGCCGGGAGGAGCCACAGCCGTGATTGACGTTGCACCCAAAGCCCAGGCCTACTGGCGCCGCTGGCGCAACCCAACGACGCCCACGACCGCCATGTCACCGCCCAGGACCCCCCGCCAGGCGATGGCCGTCATGGCTACATTGCCGAACTCCTCGACAAGACCCCGGGACCAGGCCCGGACCCGGCTCAAAACACTTGTCGTCCACGATCCCGAGACGTGCGATGTCATCCCGGCTGACCGCTGCCTGTCCGATCACGGCCGCGGCAAGCCCAACATCCCCGAGAGCCACCTGGCCACCACCGCAGTCCGTACCGCTCAAGCCCTGGCTTTGGCCGACCGGAACAACGACGAGGTCTCGAGCGACTTCACGATCCTGGGCGAGCACACCGTGCGGGCCCCCGCCACCTGGCGGCTGCCGCGACGCTGAGAAGGAGGTCGCAGTCAACATGCCCGAGCCCCAGTCGCCGGCGACCCCCGACACCCAGGCCCCGCCCCAGCAGCAGCCCTCCGGTACACAGGCCTTGCCAGCGTTTCCCGAGCAGGCCCCGCAGGATCTGGAAGAACTGCGTGCCTACTACCGGCAGCGGGCTCAGCGCACCGGCAACGGCCCCCTGAAGCAGGCCTGGAACCACCGGGCCGCTGACGCGTCTATGGAGGTCATGGCCGGAGGACTGATCCGTTTCGGCAGCACGCGCCACTGGCGTCTCGCACCGTCTGGTGCCGGAATGCCCTTCGACAGCACTGCGGACAGCCTCAGCTTCGCCAGCAAAACGGAGGCGGAGGCCTTCGCCACGCACCTCGCCGACGTGACTGGCGCGGACGGCGCACCGCTTCCATGGGCAGCCACCGACTTCGGCCCGGCGTTCGACGGCTGGCGCAGCGACCGAGGAGAGCCGATCGGGCTGGCGCTGGCACGCCTGAGGGTCGACTTCGACCGCAGCCGTGGCCGCGAACCCTTCCACATTGCCGCTCGGACCTACCAGCCCTACGAGGACCAGAGTGCTTCCCGTGGCGAGGCACCACACGGGCACATCTGGCCCGAGGAAATTCCCGACAACAGCTGGGTCCACGTGCCAGCACATGCCGGGCAGCCGTCCCGTGACGTCCTTGTCACGTCCCTCACGCTGCTGCCACGCGGTGAGGTCGAGCTGACGCTGGACGACGGCCAGACGGTAGCCGTCCCGCGCAACAAAGCGCTCCCCGTCGCAGAGCAGACGGAGGCGGTCGACACGACAGGCCGCACCATCGGTCGACGCGTAGAGTCCACGCTTCTGCAGCCGGGCCAGTGGATCCAGATCGACGCGAAGGCAGGGGGCCAGCACACCCGAGAACGCGAACTCCCCGATATGGAACGCGGGCAGGTCTACCAACTGCGTGGCCGTATCCGCGAGCTCACCACCACCGCTGAGGGACAGCTCCAAGCGCACATGGAGGGCGTTACCGCGCTGGCCGGGGACACGTGGGCCAACCACACCCCCGACCGCCAGAGGTCGTACGGAGAACTGGACGCAGCCGTATGGCCACTCGGCCAGCGCACGGTCCAGATCACGGCAGACTATGCGGCATTCGACGCCATGCTGGACCGTCCCCTCACTGTCGACGAGATTGAGCACGCCAACAAGTCCCGGCAGCCCTCAACAGCCGACATCATCCTGATGGCCCGGGTCGTCCACAGGGCCACATCGCTCATGGCCGCGACCGACACCACCTACCCGCAGCACGACCGCCTCCAGCCGCTTGCCACGGCCCTGCCCTCACTGCACGCCGAGATCGACCGGGCGATCGAGACAACCGACTTCGCACTGCTCCTTCAAACGATGTGCGGCATGTACGACCTGGTCGACGAGACGGTCGGCAGTATCGATGCCTACATGCCACCGGGTCTCGTGCCGCTCTTCGCTGCCAGCAGCCACCTGCGGTCCCTGCTCCTGCACCAGCACAGCGACCAGGTAGTCCACGCGATCACCGAGGTCCGGCGGGAGTGGACGCAACCGTCGCCTCTGCGTGAGATGAGCGACGAGGAACTCTTCGACACCGTGGAGGAGTGGGAGGCCCGAGCGCCGCGCGATCAGCGTGAAGAAGAGAATTGGCCCGAAGCCAATCAGACCATAACCAATACGGCCAACATCGTCGTCATCCACGACGACCGGCCGGGAACACGATCACGCGTGCAGGGCCTTGCCAAGTACGACCGGGCCGCAGCATCCGTCCTACGCGCCGCGTCCTTCCGACCCATCACCGGCTCAAGCGGCGTCAACTGGGACACCGACGCCCGTATCGAGCCCGACGCACGACGCACCCACGCCGAGCAGGCGCTCACCAGGCTGCGCGCCCTCGGACGCAAGGCCGAACTGCGCTCCGTCCAGCAGAACTCGGAGACAAGCCCTCAGCGAATCTCTGCGGCAGGACCGCGCGAAGCGACGTCGCCGGAGTTGCTGTCCGCCACGCAGCCAAGGCCCGCCCCGGAAACCCAGCAGACACCGTCCAGCGTCGAGAGCAACAGCGTCGACGAGGATGCCTTCAACGCCGTCACCATCGAAGTCGTCCACCAAGGGCATCCCCTGGACAGCCTGGTCCGCGGTGTCGCGCCCGGCGACGCACGAGCCGAGGAGGTGCTGCGTGCTGCCGGCTTCCGCAGAATTCGCGGCAGTGGTGGCCGAGGATGGGAGCCACGCGCCCGGAAGTGGGAGACACGACGCACCAGTCTCCTCAGCGCGGTCCGCGGCCTGACGGCACTCGGCCGGAACGTGTCCTCCGACATTGAGGACGGCAGACCCCGCGTCGAGAACTACCGCGCGCAGGAACACCGCGTAAAGAAAGGCTCCTTCTCCACCCGCGAGGAACACCGCGCCAGCGAAGACCAGCTCCTCAAGAAGCTGCACGGCTGGATCATGTACATGGAAGGGCACTCCCCCTCCACCCGCAGCGTGCACTACCTGCAGGAGCAGGTCGCGGTCGAAGCCGCCAAGGCCACCATCGTCCAGGCCCTGCAGAAGCAACAACACACCCATCAGAGCAACGGCCAGCCCGACCGGCACCTGACCGACGAGGACATATACGAGGGCCTTCTCCAACACATCACGACGCTCGACCACGACAACTACCGCCGCCCCCAGGAAGTCACAGACCGGCGCGAGGAACTCACCACGGAGATCCGCCGGCACCTCGACCAGTGCCAGCAAACCCGTGGCACCACCGCCTACGCTGCGTTCCTCGCCAGCGATGCCCCACCGCCCCGAGTACCTGCCGCAGAGCTCCTGCCCGACCGCAAGCTCAAGCACGGCAACCACATCTGGACCGGCCCCCAGGCCGTGCTGCGCTTCTCCCGCGAGGCGCACTTCCACGGCCGGCCCGTACGCCAACTCACCCCGGGCCAATGGCGAGTGTCCGTCGACCACGACGACATCCGCTACTTCCAGACCCCCACCGAGTCCGAAGAGCAGGCGCTGGCCCGAACCATCCGACACAGCATCAGCACACTCACGGACTTCCCGACCCTGGACAGCCAGTCCTTCCAGCAGTCCGTGAACGAGCTCCGGCAGAGCATCGACACCTGGCGGCAGACCGCCAGCGCAAGCACGGACCGCGGCTTCAGCCTGCGCTACGCCCGCGAGGAGTTCGACAGAAACCTCGATCACGCGTTCTGGCTCCTGGACCAGCGCCGCTCCCTGCGCCTTCTCAACGAAACCCTTCAGGAAGCCACCGACTACGCGCTCCGGGTCGAAGCGGCCCTGGAACACTCCTATGAGGAGCCGGCCGACCAGGAGACGCTGCGCGCTGTCGCACACCACTGCCATATCCTGCGCGAACGACTGGAGACCACCTCCCGGACCCCCAACAAGCTGCCCGCCGAGCGACGGTTCACAACCATCGACGAGGTCCGCGCGCACTGGAGGAACACCCCGGACACCGCCAACTCCCGTCTCCAAACGGACAGCGCCCGCAGAGCAGCCGACGACCTTGATGACACCGACCACCTCACCCTGCGCGGTCACCTCGTTACTACCCGGCATGAACCCCGCGGTCCCTTCGTGATCAAGCACACCGGGAGCAGCCTCACCGTCGTAACGACCGGCACACGCCATGCGGACCGCGCCCTGACGCTTGCGCAGGCGCTAGAGGACATCGCCGTCGGCCAGCAGCCCTTCGACTGGACCTCGCCCGGCATCGACCAGCGGCTCGCCGCGCACCAAGACCTGGTCGAGACAGTGACCGCCCTCCAGGAGAAGACGTGGTACCCCGCGAGCAGGGCGCCTGGGCAACGGCGCACCCTCCGCGAAGTTGTCGAGGCCTGGCCCCGCAGCTGGATCAGCCCCAACGACTCCTTCGAGCTCACGGCCGGCGGTCTGGTCATCGGTGTCCACCGCGGCTACAACTCACCCTGGCATGTCCTCCCTGCCTCTGCCGCACTCGACCTTGCAATGCCACCGATGTCCGACCGCGACCAGGCACACGCCCTGGCCCAGCATCTTCAACGGGAGCTCGTCGACCACACCGGCACCCCCCTCGACTGGGACAGCCCTGCTCTTGCCGCGCAACTCACCACGTTCAGGACCAGCAGCGGCATGAGCTTCCACGACGCTCTGGTCGAAGCCCACAGCACCTTCACCACATCTCCTACCCCCACCGACACGCAACCGCCAACCCCCACGCCCGCCCGCTCCGCTGCTGCACCTCAAGCCCCGGCCGTCTCCCCGGAGCTCGAACCTCGGGAGGCCAATCCCACACCCCAGGCAGACGAAGCCCGCGACCAGTTCCTCCTGGGCGAGGCAGTCACTCGAAGCGGACAAGTCGTCAGCAACCACAAGAAGACCTCGACCCAGGGCGACTACCACTGGATCACCATCCGCACACACGACAACACCATCCTCGCCGTACGCCTCGATGCCACCCTCTACGTCCCCACGGACCTGCAGCCCGGCCAGGAAGTCACGATCACTGGCACCGTCGCCGAACCCGCCCAACGGGGCAACGGCCGCACCCAGACCCTGCTGCGAAGCCCCCTCATCACACCGGCCGACACCCCGGCACGGCCAGCCGAATCCCAGGACTGGCCCGACCTGACCCCCACCCAGCGGGACGTACTGCGTGCTCTCCCATACCCGCAGCGGAGCATGGCCTGGACGCCGGCTTCCTTCGAGCCCTTCTTCGAGGTCCTTATCGGGGATCAGTGGAAGACCATCACCACGGTCAACGCCTTCACCCTGCACACCGGCCCGGACCTGCACGGCTTCCACGAGATCCTGGCCGTACGAGGCAAGGAGCACCAAGACCACCAAGCCGCGCTCGCCACCGTCGCCGACGCCATCGAGAAACTGAGTGAACCTACCGACGACGAGCTACGGACCCCCCTGCCCCATCCGCCGACCATCGGGCCGCCCGACGCGCTCACCGACATCGAACTGCAGCAAGCGATCACACAACTTACGACCTGGCTGGACTCCGCCTACCCCCATGCCCTGACCGAGATCGAACCCGAGGAGACGGTCACACAGCGCCTCATCACCGCCCAGGAGCTCCGCACCCGGCTCGATGTCGAGCGGGCCACACGCAGCGGACTCTCCCAGGACCTGCACAACGTCGGCACGATGACGCTCGAGCGCGCCCGGCACCACCTGCACCTCGGTGCCCGGGACGTATACGGCCGCATCGCGATCCTCGACCACAACAACGCGAAAGTCGCGCACATCGTCCATGACACCGCCGGCATGCCGGAGGCCGCAGGAGCACCACTCGACGATCCGCGGCGAACGCGCAAGCGCGGATACCGCATCCACCACAGCGACGGGAGCACAGAAAAGCGCGCCTACCGAAGCCCACAGGGGGCGATGGCCGCCTACTTCCGCGACCACCACCCGGCCGCGAAGAGCCCCCAAAGCAAACCCCCCGTTCCACGCTTCGCCAGCAGCCTGGACTTCCGCAACCACCTGCGCACCCTGCCCGACGCCACCACCAGGGACGAGCAGCGGATCGTCGACTACTGCCGCCGTGCCGCCGGCAAAGAGGAGACGCAGGACGAGAAGGGCAAACCCATCGACCTTGCCCCGGTGCGCCTCTCGCCCGGCAAGATGATCGCCCTGCACCGCGGCAACACGACGACCCAGACCCACGCCGATCTTGAGGCTTCCCCCAACCACAACCGGGCTAAGCTCTGGGACACCAGCGGCGGCGCACCCCGAATCCTCTCCAATTGGGCACTGCAGTCCCCCCACCGGTTACAGACCATCGCTGGAGTCTTCCCCGTACGAACCCTGCGCGAGGCGGAAACTCTGGCCACCGCCCTTGAGGCGCTTCGGGACCACGAGGGAAAACCGCTCGGTTTTGACCAGCCAGGTCTCACAGAGCGCCTGCGCGGCTTCCGCGACGCCGAGGGCAGGAAGTGGCCCACAGCCGTGGCGGTCATCCGCACCCTCACACCAGGACTCGACCCCGACGGCACACATGCCCGCTGGCTCCTGAAGAACGCTCCTGAGCATGCTCCGGCCAGCCTGACAGCAGGCAGCCACACACCAGAGAACCCGGCCGCCACCCCGGAAACGCCCACCGCCCCTGAGAACGCAGCGCCCGCCGAGGAGCCCATGGCCCCTCGCTTCCCCACCCCGCAGGCCAACGCACAGCACACCGCCGCCGAGGAACGAAGCGCCCGCCTCTCTACCGTGCTTGCACTGGCAGACGGCAAGCTCAGCGACCCGCCCGGCTTCCAGATCGCCCGCGCCACCGCCACCGAGCGGGACGAACAACCAGCGCCTGAACCAGTGAACGAAAACGCACTCTTCGCAGTCGAAGCGGTCTCCACCCCAACGGGGCCGCCCAACATCGCAGAAGATCTCGCGGACGAGCCGGCCAAGGCAGCCCGTGGCGAAGCCGACTCACCATCGTCCCCGTCAACCGAGCAGGCAGGCACGGCTGAGCCGTCCGTTGCCAGCAACGACGCCACGGCAAGGCCGTCGCAGCGGCCCCGGCAGAACACGCCGACACGCCAGGAGTCAGACTCACAAGCGCATTTCGGGCTGACCATCTCCCAAGCCGCACACGGGACCACCACCTCCGCGCCAGCAGTGCCTGCCGACGTCATCTCAGACCCCGGCGCCCTCGACACCTGGCACGCTGACGGAGGACGCTCTGCAAGCGAACCCGTAGATGACCCTGCCGGAACCGGACCCCTCGAAGATGGCGGCACCACACCGGTCGAGATCACCGGCACCCAGGCTGCAACGTCTACCCGGGACAGGGCGCAGAACGCCAAGCATGCGAAGAACTTGAGCCCCGAGCAAGCCGCACCTCCCACCCAGAACGGACCGCCAAGCCCGACGCCCACCCCCGCCCCCGGCACAGCCCCGGCACCCCCGTCAGCAGACGAAGGCGAAACACCACCCTCATTCCATATCAATCAATGGCCGCAGGCAGGCCAAATGAGAGGAGAGCGGCTTCAGGCATGGCGCAACCGCGGCGCCGACCTGCCGTCAGGCATCAACCTCCACACCGATCCGCGATCCGAGGCGACGCGACACATCACGGACCCAAAGATCCGAATCGACGCCCGAGCCCTGTTCCAACAGCACAACCCCTTCGCAGAGTTCGACGCCGCACTCACCAGCGCGCTCAGCCGAACCCGCAACTCCTCCGTACGCGCGCTGGCCTCTCAAGCCGGCCAGGTACTCCGTGCGGAACTCGCCGTCTGCGCCGACCAAGCTCAAGAGCAGTTCCAAAGAGCGATGACCGCCCCCGGCATCCTGCACTACGCACGCGGATACGAGCGCGACGTACCTGCCGAACAGGCTTACCAGCGCAGCCAGAGCGCATTCATCCATGTGGTCGAGCAGGCCGAAGCCGAAGCACAACGCCGTGGCATCGACGCGGGCGCGGTCACCGCGGTGTTGGCCAACGCCGCCGGATGGGACGGCAGCATCAGAGACGGCCGCCTGATGAACACACAGCGCCTCAACGGCCCTGTCCACGCCGCCTACCGCTCCGCCCACGACCGCCTCACATGGATGCTTCAGCGAGTGGGCTGGCTGGACAAGCACAACAAGGCCCGAGCAGCACTGGACCTGCCCGCCCTCCAGGCACCTCCCCACACTCCCGCCAGCACCACCGAGACCGGCTTCTGGACCTCCCTCGACACGGCACGGCGCCGCTACACGCAGACCCCGCTCCGAGACCTTTCGGCCCTCGTCGCCGCCTATCTCCCAGACGGCGCAGACCAGGTCATCGGCCAGGCCGCCTGGGAGGAGGCCTATCCACTGGCCCAGTTCGAGGAGAACGCCCGATCAGTCCTCGACCAGATCACCGACACCCAAGAGCACCACCTGGTCAGTGACGTTCAACGCGCGCTCCACGCCGACCTCACGACCCTGCTCCAGGACACCACACAGGTTCCCCCCACCATCAGTCAGCTCGCCAAGACCGTGGCCGGGCACCGCTCCCGCGCTGCGGACGAGGCCGAGATGCTCGGACTCGACCCCGGCAAGGTCTGCAGCCACCTCGACTACATCACCGGGTGGGACGGGTCGATCGCGATCACCGTTGAGGGAAGCGCCGTCGCGAACTACACCGCAGCCTTCGCAGTCCGCACTGCCCGGACCGCGACCGGAACGCAAGGACAGCGCCGCCGCCGGCGTGAGCTGGTCGCACAGCTCCCGGACCCCAGCGCCCTACTCAAGGTGCTCACCGCGCTTCAGCAGCCGACCGACGCTGCAGTGGCCAACCAGCAGGATGCCGCCGCGAGCACCGCAGACCCTGCACCGCCCATGACCTCGCCGGAACCCTCCCAACCCACCACCGAGCCGACGGAGAAGCCCATGGCTGCACCCTCTCCGGCTGCCCAGCCCGAAAGGGTGGCGCAGCCTCGCACCACTGCCGCCACCCCGCAGCCTGTCGCAGGCCAAGTCGTCGTGCTCACCGTGAACGGCAACGCTTACGCCTTTCAGAACCTAGCCTCGGACCGTCTCGCAACAGACGTGCGCAATGCCCTGCACCATGGTGGCGCCCCAGCCGCGCGCACGATGTACGGGCACATCGGAAAACGGCAGCTGCCACTCTTCTGGGAGGCAACGCCCGAGGGCATCGTCTTCAGCCTCCAGGAGGACCCGGAACCCGTCCTGACGGTGGCACCCACCGACATGACGCCGTTCAACCCCAGCGTCCGCCCTCCGCGGGACGAATCCCCCTACCGACGACTGGTCACCGCCATCTTTGCCCGCCTGGAGGCCAGCGGACAGACCCCACCGCCCGGACCGAGGCTCGTCCCGCAGGCACCCGTCCAGGCCACCCGAGCCGCCGCTCAGCAGTTGAGTGACGACGCCAGCCAGGCGGTCGACCGAGCCGCTCTGCTGCAGATGACCGCCCAGGCCGACGAGCAGGGCCTGAACGGAATCCCGGTCAACACCCACGGCCCCCTTGGAGTGGTGCAGCTGAGTGTGTGGCTGCAGACCCAATCCGACCGTGTCGATGCGGCAGCCACCGAGCACACGGACGCCGGCGCGCCCGCGCCCGAGACCACTTCGACGCCCGCACCCGCATCCCAGGGCTTCCCCGGCGGGGAGACAGAGCGCGAATACGCAGCCCCTGTCACTCCACGAGCCCACGCTCAAGAAGCGTCCTCAACAGCAAAGAGCGCGCGCTCCCCACGTACAAGCGCCCACGACCTCGACGTGGGGGAACAGGAACCGATCGCCCCAGAACGGATCTATGCTGCTCTCGAAGCTGCCCTTCCTCTCTTCGAGCAGGCGCTGAACACCCCGGATGCAGCCGCTGCCCGAAGGCACCTCGCCGAGAAGCGCGGCATCACCAACCCAACCGAAGCCCGGCGCTGGAACCTGGGTTACGCCTCCGCTGGACGACGGAATCGCAACTGGCGGGCAGTCGCCAACGAATTGCACAGCCAAGGCTTCTCGAAGGACGAACTCGTCGCCGCAGGCCTTCTGAACATCACGCAGAACGGGAAGGAAGTCGATCAGTTCATCGACAGCGTGGTCCTCCCCATCCGCGATGCGCAAGGCCGGACCGTCTCCTTCATCGGCCGAGCGCTGAACCCGAAGGCGATCGAGGTCTACGGCAAGTACCGCTCCAAGAACACGCCCTTCTTCAAGAAGGGTCAGCACCTGTACGGTCCGGACGGCTGGCAGACGACCGCCGCCCGAGGTGGCCCCATCTACCTCAGCGAGGGGACATTCGACGCCAACGCGAACACGGCTGCGCTGGAAGCCATCGGGCACCCGGACCCCGAACGCCCCGGCGTTTCCGTCGCCCCCTGCGGAACCGCCCTCACCACCAGCCATATCGCGGAACTCGCTGCCCTCCACGATGGTCCGCAACCCCTCGTGCTCGTGTTCGACAACGACCGCGGCGGCCAGGACGCACTGCTCCGGCAGGCAGGGCTGACAGCTGAATGGAACGGCCCTGTGCACGCAGTCCTCATCAACGGTGCCAACGACCCTGACGAACTGCGCCTGAAGCATGGCGACGCAGCCCTGCACCAAGCTCTCACGGCAGATTCCGTACCCATCGATGAAGCCCTCGCGCGGATTGTCGAATCCCGCGCGGCCGAGATGCTCAGGGAAGCACGAGGCGCGGACAGCCTCATGCCTCTCATCGACGCAGCAGGGGAGATGGGCACCGCCCTCGGCGCTGCGCGGCTACCCGAAAAGACGGTCATCAACTTGGCTCTGCATCTCCAGGAATCCTTGGAGATGCCAGCCGAGCACATCACATTTTCTGCCTTCATTGCACGCAATCCTCGTGAAAGCGATGAAGTCGCTTTTCAGCGGGCATCCGAAGCCATCCATCAGGTCATGGAGGAACGTCACCGCGCTCAGCAGCCGACACACTCCCAGGAGGAACTTCTGATCATGGCAGCCACCGACACCGCCGAGCCCGCGAAAGCCCTGCCCGCGGAGCAGCTGGCCGCCGACCTCGAACCCGTCATCCAGGCAGCGGAATCCAGCGAGACAGCACCCGCCGCAAGCAACGCCCCACAGACTTCAGCTGTCACGTCGCCGACCCCCATCCGCACGCGCCTGGTGACAGATGCGCAGGAGGCCGACACTACTCTCGCTGCCGCAGGGAAGCAGGTCACGCTCACGGTCCCGCTCGACCTCCAGCCGCTGATGCAGGAGTTCGAGGCTCTCACCGCCTTGGAGAACCAGACGGTCCCGGGGCGGCCTCTGCTGCGCGAAGACCAGCGCTACCAGCAGATTATCCTGCTTGTCGCCGCCGCCAATGCCGCACTGACCGCCATCGGAACCGACACCAACAGCAACGAGCACACCCGCCAGCGTCGGCAGGCCGCACTCACCTCAACGGTCGCGCGCGCGATCTGCATCAACAGCACGGCCCTCTCAGAGGACCTGACGCGTGAGGGTGTCCGCACCCACCCTCTCCCCGAGACACTCCGCGCGCTCACTCGGACTGCCAGCGACACCGCCGACCAGGCCGCAGGAATCCTCGAGCCCGGCACCCGACTGACGCACTACCTCACTGTCACGCGGGAAATGGGCAAGCTCATCACCGCCCTAGAGGCGCTCGCCCCGCCAAGTCAGCGTCGACTCCCGCTCCCTAGCTGGCCCGAGTCCCTCACCTGGGACGCGCTTCGCAGTTCCCTCCCCAGCGTGCGGCGCTCGCCGGCCGCACAGGCCGCTGCCGACCTCTCCCGCCGCTGGACCCGCCTGGATGCCGCGCTGGAACGCTTCAAGGACGACCGGAGGCTCAACGGACTTGGACGGACTCTGAAGATCCGCAGCGCTGAGATGATCGGGACCCTGGCCCACCATCTGGCCGAGGTATCCGAACGCAAGGGACGGCGCCTTAGCACAGCACTCTGGGAGGGAGTCCACCACTGGGCCAGCGAGACCGTTGATCTCCTCCGCGGCAGGCTCGCCGAGGGCGAGATCTGGGAACCCGGCCACTACACAGGTATGAAGCCCAACCCTGTGCTTCAAACGGCCATCCAGCAGGCGCGCGCGGCGAGGAATGAACTGAATGCGCTCGACCCCGACGACCACGAGGCCCCCAAGTTGAGGGCAGGCATTCAGGCTCGGGCCCTCCTGGCCAGGTTCAACTACGCCGCGCAGCTCGGCGCAAGCGATGGTCTTGACGCAGACCTTGACCCTTCTGAGCGAATCGGATTCCTGGTCAAGGATGTGGACCGCCCCGATCGACTCGGAGAATGGAGCCGAATCCGAACCGCCATCCTCGAGCTCGCAGGGACGCTGGCGGAACGCAACCCGCGGCGGCAGCTGCTCGACGCCTGGGCTAAGCGCATACACCGCACCATCAGTGGAGACACCATTCCCGACCCGGCCGCCGCAGCGCGGCTGACCGTGAAGGACATCCACGAGTTCGCACAGCGAGCCCTTGCCACTCAAGAGCCTTCGCCGCTCGTACTGGCCGACGACCCGGAGACCTTCGAGCGTGCCCAGCATGCGCTGGCAGTCATGGAGCGACTGGGCATCGTCTCCCAGGCGGACGCCTCGCGCCCCGAGGGCCCCTCGCGCCGGGCCATGCTCATCACCGACCCGGACGAACTGCAGCAGACCCTGCTGCGCGCCGAGTCCGAACTCGTCACCTACCGCGCCAGCTTGCCAGCGGAATCGGCGAAGAAGGACCCAACCCCGTCGGCCAGGACCTCCGCAACGGCCGAAGCCAGCACCGTTGCGGACGGTTCGGCTGACGCCAGCGCGGCACCGACCCCGGATGGGCCCGCAAGCGAGCCCCCGGCGAGCGCGGCCCCTCCGGCAGGAGAAGACACACCTGTAGCCATGCCTTCATCCGCTGAGACTCTGCCGGAATCTGGGGCCGCAGCACCGTCAGCCGGTCCGGAGAAGCCCAGGCGGCGTCTGCACCCCTTCAACGCCGCCGAAATGTCGCGCTTTCTCCTGGACAGCAGCGAGCGCGTCGAGGCACTCACGACTCAGCGCCCGCAGGAGCCAGCGGCGCAGGCAGTGAGCCCTGCCGTCACACCTATACACCCGCAGGACCAAGCCGCGCACCAGGCTCAGCAGCCAGTCGCGCCCACAGCCGGCGCCGGCCGCAACTGACAGAGGATTCACCGCATATCCCGAAGGAAGGAAAGGAGCAACCTCATGGTTCAGCAGGCACAGGCCGACGGCGCACCAATCCAGAGACAGGGGCGGGCCCGGCGCCACATACAGGTCGTCACCAAGACTCAGATGCACCTTCGACAGATGGAAGCCGCCCAGCGGGCAGCCCATGTCGCTCCGCTGTACCCCAAGCCTGCCCACTCCCAGCACTACTACGCTGAGCTCCAGTCGCCGACCATGGCAGCCAGAACACGCTGACGGACACGCCATGTGGGTGGGCCTGCTGCCCCCAGGATGATCTGGGGGCAGCAGGCCCACCCACATGACACGTCAACGCTCAGTCTCCCTGCGGCGGGCTGACCTGCCCCCGCACCGCATCCCGGTATTCGGTGCTGCCTGTGAATGGCACCCGGTTGCGTGCTTGGTGATAGCCGTTTACGCACTCGCCCAGGTACATCCGAGGAAGGCGCTCCAGCACCCGTGCCAGAGCGTCGTGCCACAAGTACGGCCCGGCGGCCGCGTCCTGCCCCGTCGGGGTGTGGGCGGACTCCCAGCCGGTCCACAGTGCGGTGAGCTCCTGGCGCGCCGCGCCGTGCAGGTACCAACACTGGCGCGGAAGCTGATCGGTCGAGAGCTCGAACTCATCGGCCAGCCACAGCACCCAGTCCACGAAATTGTCCCACAGCTTCTGGTACTGATCCTCCGGCACGGTGCGCCAGTCGATGGCAGCCCCCGGAACCCGCTCGCCCTCGGCAGGTGCTCCGCCCACCCCCGGTCCACCACTCACCGGCCCGGCGGCAGCCTGCCGCGGGAGTAAGTTGAGCTGCTGCTCGATCTCGGTGAGCCGATTGGTGATGATCTTCTGCTCGACGTTGAAGGCATCCAGCGCGTCGAGCAGCGGCTGGAACGGGTCCCCTTCCGGCTCCTCCAAGCCGAAGTCCTCGTTCTCAGTCACTGGCGTGCGCCTCCCGCAGGGCGGCGTCCGTCGCGGCCTTGATCTCTGCAGCGCGAAAACTCTCATGAATGCGCTCGAATTTGACCTTGGTGACCCTGGTGCGGCGGTGCACCACCAGACCGTGCCGCTCGGGAATCATCCGGATGTCAGCCGGCTCCAGCACCGCCCGGCGCCGGGTCGATACAGAGACCGACATGCTGTCCCCACTGTCCGATAGGGACTCTGTATCCTCTTCGAATTCTCCCGCTAGCGCGCTGTACGTCTTCAGTTCCTGCTCGTCGCTGACGCCACCCAGGATAACTTTCACTGTGGCAGCGGCGAACATTTTTCGAACGCCGATCTCGCCCCACCTTTCCTGAGCTTGGGCGAGGTTCTGGAGAACGGCGACGACAAATATATTCTGCGATCCGCTGACGCTCATGAGGGACGGAATCTGGGGGAGTGGAGCGACATTAGCCAGTTCGTCACCGAAGAACCCAAGCGGTGGGTCGAGTCGCCCGTTTGGCATCTTCGCGGCAACCTTCTTCGCGGTGTCCAGGATGGACCTGGTGAATGCTGCCATGATCGGGGCGAGACTGCTTCCCTCGTCTTCCTCGCCGATCAAGAACAGGGTTCCGCCCGTGCGCAGCCAGTGTTCGATGCTGAACAGGGACGGATCCTTCGGGTCTGCGGCAAAGATCTGTGCCACGAGCGGGTCGTACAGCGCCGTGAAACTCTGCTCTGCGGTGCGCCACGAGGCGCTTCGTTCCTCAGGCGCCGCAGCGTGCTGGGCCGCCAGCGCGCGGGCCAGGTCCGACCGGCCGTGCCTGGCGAGGATGTCTACCGGCTCGCGGATGCTGGGTGCGGTGGCCCAGCGCAGCAGATTCATCGCCCCAAGTCCTTCCAGGGCGGCCGCGTGAAGCCAGCAGGTAATCAGGATCTGCGCGTTCATCGCGAAGTAGCCGCCGTTTTTTGTGCCCTCCTCTGATTTCGTGGTGGACGTGAGAGTCTCGGCGCGCTTTCTGGCCGTTGTGAAATCCGTACAGCCGTCCACGAGAGACCATCGCAACTGGTGCGGCCACCCCGAAAGAGCTGTCGGATCCAGAACCTGAACGGGGCCATGCCGTTCACGCAGTTTCGCGGTGGCGTAGAGGACGTCAACCTTCGAACTGGTCGCCAGAACCGTCCCCTCGAAATCAAGGATTCCCGGCATGATGATCTGGCTCGTCTTGCCCTCTCGGGGCGGCGCGACCAGAAGGAGCGTTTCCTCAATCGGCACCCACAGCGGGACACCCGTCGGAACCGACACGCCGATGTGGACGGCGACGGTCTTGACGCTGGGCCTGGCCACGGACAGCTTCCGATCGTCCAGTCGGAGCCGGGCTGGCAGTGGCAACTGGGCCTTGGCCGACCCTCCGACAGCCTTGGCCAGACTGGGGCGCAGGGCGGGAAGCCGGGACAGTGCGTAGGCCTCGCCGAGAGCAGCCTCCAGCTCGCGCTTGGTGGCGAGGCCGTCGATGCCCTCGGAGTTCCAGGCGGACCACCGGCGCCATGCCCTGCGCCCAACTACCGCAGTACCAACTGCAGTGACGAGGAGCACGAGGTAGAAGATGAGCACATGGCCCACGCCGGCCCCCGGCGGGAATGCCTTCCCCGGATCCAGAGGGTCGGCCGGCAGTCTCACCAGCGCCTGCCCCGCCTCCGACCAGGACACCGTGGCGAGCCGTCCGTGGTTGAGCAGGCCAGAGACGGCTGCGGCCACCCACACGAGGAAGGACCCAGCGACCACCGCAGCGATCCCGAACAGCCACCACCCGTCGCGGAACAGGTGAAGCCGTATCCCGTTATGGGGGGTGACAACCTTGCCGTTCACACGCCACCCCCCTTGCGCAGGGGCACAACGGGAGCGGCAAAGCCAGTGGAGACCGTCGTGCGCTTCTCCGTCATCCTGCTGTCGGTGTTCGTCAGCTGAATCTCCGTCTGCGACCGGATATGCTCGACAAGCAGCACCCGCTTGCCTACCTGCCACACGGCTCTGCCGGGCGCGCACAGGTTGGCAGGGTCCGTGATGGCGGCCACCGCCCACTTCGGCAACTGCAGGTAGTCGGCCGTGATCTCGGCCTCGTGCTGATCGAGGTGATACACCACCCTCGTTGCGCTGAGTTTGAGGATGGCAGCGGCTTCGGGAGCATCAGCGATCAGCAGATCACCGAGGTGATGGAGAATCGACCAGAAACTCAGCCCCAACCTGCGGCCGTACCTCATGAACTCCTCGAACAGCCGGGCGACAGCCCGGTGGGACAGGATGTGCCAGGCCTCTTCGACGATTAACGTCCTCTTCACGTCGTCGTCCTCCTTCAGCCAGCCGAATCGAAGCCACGGCCCGATCACGGCCATGAGGAGCGGCATCGCGACACCCTCGCGTGGCAGCTGCGCCAGGTCAAAGACGATCAGCCGTGCGTCGAGGTCGATGCCCTCTGAAGTAGGGCCGTTGAAGAGACCGGCCAGCTCCCGATTCGGGGCGCACAGCTTGTCCAGGGCGAGTGAGGCGGGCTGGCCCCACACCACCAGGTCCTCCGCACCGATCTCGCGCTGACCGAGCGTGGCCGCGACGGGGTGCGTCAGCGCGTTGTGCACGTCGGACAGGACCGGTACGCGGTTCTCCGACGCCGAGACCCGCAGGGCCACCGAATGGGCCTGTGACAGCGCGAAGTCGGCCTCCGACGACAACGCGCCGGCCAGGATCTCGACCATGGATGACAGCACGCGAAACTGGTGACGAGCCGGAATCCGGGAATCCAGAGGGTTGAACCGTACCCCCTGCTTGGAACCCCCGTAGACCAGACGGATTGGGGTGATGCCGAGACTGCGGGCGATCTGGTCCCACTCACCGCGGCCGTCTTCCCCTTGAGCGTCCAGCACACAGAACGACCGGTTGCGGAACCTCAACTGCCTCAGCACGTAGGTTTTTTCCAGCGCGGACTTGCCGTGCCCGGACTTCCCGAGCACCAGCACGTGTCCACTGGCCAGGCGCTCGCGCGCCGTAGGGTCGTACAACACGAACGGGTCGTATATCCATGCCCGCCCGCTGTAGATCTCCCGGCCGATGATGACGCCACGCGGGTCCAAACTGGGCGCGCCCACCGCGGGATACAAACCACAGGCCTGCATCGTCGTGGTGCGAACCGCACGCCGGCGGGTGGCGGACTGAGGCAGGATCATGCGCAGCATGGGTCACCGCCGCCCTTCAGGAAGGATGCCTCCGACCAGCGGCAGCGTGTTCGCGAACGCGCGCCACTGCTCCTTGTCGCACCACTCCAGCGTCAGCTGGGACTTGGCGGCTGCGGCCCGAATGTCGTTCTTCTGTCGGACCAGCTCATCCTTGTCGGAGCTGGTCACCGTGACCCAGCCGGTCAGCCGAACACCTGAGGCGCCTGCGGCGATCTCCTCCACCGTTCCTGCCGCGGCGCGAATCTCCCGTCGCTCACGCGGATCCTGCAGCTTGCCCGGTGTGTCGTCGGCCTGGCCGATCTCCGAGGTCACGTCCGAGAGTGCCTCGGCCAGGGCCCGTTCTCCCGGGACGAGCTCCATCGTGACGCCGACGGTGTAGATCATGTCCTGGAGGTAGAGCAGGAGTGGCGCGAGGAAGTTGACTCCGACGGGCACCGTGGGCCACTGCTTCACCCAGGCCGTCGCGCTGTACCACGGCTCCTCTGCCTCGAAGCCTCGAGCGCCGATGAGAGTCTCATCTCGCGCATCGACCTCGGCCGGCCAGGCGGTGGATCGGTCCATGCCGCGGTTGTCGTCGAGCCAGTGCCCGGGCGCGTAGCTGTGGTGGAACAGAGAAGACAGCGCCGCCTCGTCGAGGCTGCGGACCCAGCGCAACTGGGCTCGGCCCAAGTTGCGGATGAACGTCTCGATCTCTTTGCCGAGGACGACGCCGTATCCCTCGGCCAGCGTGCTGTACCGGCTGGCCTCCTCCACCAGGTCACGGCTGTAGGGAATGCCGAGCGCGAGGAAGAGCCGACGGTCCTCCGCCGAGATGGCCACCCGCTTGAGCAGCTGCTCGTACGAGGCGTCCAGCCAACTGGCGGCGCCGGGATCACGTCGTGCGGCGGCGTCGCGGATGTGTGCGTTGGGATCGGTCGGGATGATCTTGGACAGCCACTGCACGCGCTGGATGCGGCCACCCGACTCGGCGGTACTGCGCAGCAGGAACTCCCAGGCACTGATGAGGCTTTCCTTGTCCTCGGAGTCCAGGCCGCCAAAGTGCTTCATGCCCTCGACCTCGACCACCGCACTGAACATCGCCTCACTGGGCTGCAGGAGGACGGTCACCGTACCGAACCCGGTCCGCGCTTCGAACCACTCCATGCCCGGGGGGACACCCGCCGGCGCCGTTACGGCAGTGGGCCGACCATCGCCCCACCGCCCGGCGAACGGAGCCGTGGAGCGGTACAGCAGCGAGCTATTGCGCAGCCCCCGCCGATATGAGCGCTGAATCTCCAACCACCGCAAGTAGGTACGCCCACGGAACGGGAGGAGCACCGACCAGACCGTGAAGAGGGCAACGCTGAGGGTTCCAATGATCTTAAAAGGGACGCCGGGCAGGGCAGCCAGGAAGACAACGGTGAGGACTGCTCCCGCGCCGAGGACCAACTGCTCGTCGGCCTCGAACTTCCGGCCGAGGAATCCGCGCGGACGGGGCCTCGGAAACGTGAATGAGCGTGTCACAACAAGCTCACCTCCAGTTCAGATGAGCCTGAGTCAGGCAGGGGACAAGGGGGTGCTGTCTGGCCACTCACTGGCTGGCGGCAGGGGAGGAGGCACCTCTCCGCCGGGCAGAACGGCTGCCTGCGGTGGCGAAGCCTCGGGTGTGACGCCCTCAGAGGCAGAGGACCCTCCGCCTCTGCCCCCGCCACCGGGCTTGGGAGTTCCGCCCATGCCGCCAGGGCCGCCAGGCTGGTCGGGGCCGCCCTCTGGGCCGCTGCCTGAGCCACCAGGCATGCCCTCGCCGTCGCCCATGGATCCGGCACCGTCGCTGCCCATGCTGGCGCTGTCGAATCCCTTGCCGACGGCGCCCCTGACCCCCTCCTCAGCGCCGCGAGCCTTCGCCTCGGTCTTCTCCGCGCCGACAGCGGCGAGCCCGGCGGGGCTCTCGCCTGCAGCGGCTGCCTCGGTTCCAGAGCCGGGCTCGGCCTCGCTGCCGTAGCCCGTGCGGGGTAGGTCACCGGCGCCGGAGGAGTTCTTGTCCTGCATCTCGTCGTTGCTGTTGCTGCCGCGAGCCTTGGACCAGGCGTCCTTGCCCTTCTGCATCGCGATGTCACGGTGCTGGGCCAGGTTCTGGATTTCGTCACCGAACATCGGGATGAACTTCGAGACCTGCCACGGTGCGTATCCCGCGATGATGAACAGCGCCAGGATGATCAGCAGAGTGCTCACGACTCTACTGAAGCTTTCCGGTGGGTTGCGTATCGTGCTCCCGAACAGCGCCGGGATCATGGCTAGAACCACCATCATGACCCACTTGGACATGATGATGCCGGTGATGACGCCGATGTACTTCTTCGAGTGACCCCACAGGTCTCTGTCCACCAGGCCGGCGAACACCACGGGGCCGAAGACGACGCCAGTCAAGACCAGCGCGTTCCGGGCGACGAGCATGAGAAAGAGACCCAGCCCCACAGTCAGGAAGAACCCGATCAGGGCCAGCGCGATCGGCAAGCCCCACGCGGAAGCCGAGAGGACGCCGAGCATGACCACGATGAACGCACCAGTCAGAGTCATGTCGGCAAGGAAGGGCTTGAACATACTGACGGCCATCTCGTCGACCAGGTCGACGACGGTCGCGATGATCGCAGGGGCGAAGGCCGTCACGATCACCGACAGCAGAAGGCTGCCGATGGACTCGGCGATGGCGGCGGCCGGGTTCACTTCACGGGCGACACGCTTCACGATGGCGATCAGCCAGGCGATGCAAGTGAAGATGGTCGCCAGGGCGAAAACCATGCAGTACAGCTTGATGAACCCGGGATTGCTCCAGTCGATCTGCAGCACGGGTCACAACCCGTCCGAGGCTATGGCCTCGACCAACTTGCCGACGGACGGAGCCGACTTCTTGGCCAGGTATCCCAGCGGGTCAGTGGCGAAGCCGATGGTGTCGCTCACCGTATCGACCGCACCGCCGACTCCGTCCTTCACACCCCTGGCTGCATCCCCAGCCACTTCGCAGACCTTCTTGGCGGCCCCGTCGCAGACCCACTTGGCGCCGCCGACCGTCGCGTCGAAGGCCTCCTTGCCAGTCTCCTTGATCTCTTTACACATGCCTGCAGGCAGCACGCAGGGAATATCGATGCCTCCGACTGCGGGAGCAGCCGCAGGCTCGGCCGTGGCAGGGGACGCGAGCGCGGGAGACCCAGCCCCTACCACCGCCAGTAACGCGAGCAGGAGTGCCGACAGGCGGCGCGCTGCCCTAGCCGACATACGGCGGTGCATTGAACTCCTCCTCAGCTGTACGGAAGGCCTCCATCGAGGACGGCGAAGAGCCGTCGGACTGGAGTGGAGTCGGCCCATCGACGGAGGCGATCGACGTGATCTTCCAGTCCCCGTCACGCCACTGGAGGTTGTAGGTGTAGGTCGTCCAGCGGGCAGAAACCGGCAGGTTGGCCTTCTCTGTGGGAACCCCAGCCACCGAAGTCATCCACACGTCGACCGATGCCACATGGTCCGAATAGCTGGACACCCGCGTTCCCAGACATGCCGAGCGAAGCAGCAGCCCGGAAGCCTTACGGTCCTGAAGGCCGAAGCCTGCAACAAGCTGTGCGGTGGCCCGATCGTCGCGGCTGATCTGGTTCGCGAAGGATTCCGGCACCATGATCTGCCCGATCAGCTTGTCCCGGTACGGTTTGTTCGTGATGTAGGAACCGCTGGACCGCGCTATCTCGAAGTTGGCGGCCGCAGCGGCCACCCCCTCCTCGGACTGGGGATACCCGACCGGCACCCCGTCAGCGCTGCCCGTCGCCCTCGACGTCCCGCCGCTCCCACCTGGACTCCCCGCACGCGGGGAAGCAACAGAAGTGCCCCCTCCGCTACCCGGGGAGGAGCCACTCGACTGGCCTGACAGCGAGACCCACAGCGCGATGAACAGAACTGCTGCGCCGAAAACCCCGATGAACAGACGCACCGGAGGCCGACGCCTTTCCGATCCGCCCTTCGTGGGCTCGGCAACCAGCATCCGGGTCCCGGACACGGCGCCATCATCCTTCCTCCGCATCAGACCCCCATACCGAAGACAATTCCGAAGATCGTCGACATGGACGCGATAAGGAACAGGCCCGCCAGAGAACTAATCACCATCGTCTTTCCCTGCTTTACGTCCATGGTGTTCTGCTGAGAATTCCCGACGCGAATCTGCCAGGCACCCCAGATAGCCATGCCGAAAAGGATCAGAACCACGGCCGCCATCAGGGCCTGAATGACCGTCCGCGCCTTCTCGCCGACCGCACCAAACGGACCCCAATCCGGACTCAACCCGTTCACGAGGTCGCCCACACCTGCCGCCAAAGTAGTGGCCTCCTCTATGGCCCCGACCATGCCTACCTCCCTGCTGACTTTGGCACCCAGCCGCGAGGCGAGCACCGCAATACCGTCACTCGGCCCGAAAAACAGGAAAGAACCCACGCCGAACAAGCAGTCCCGTCCGAACTCCCGTCACACGGGAAGGGCTTGACTATCCGCTCGGTCATTGAAGTAAAGTCCCGCCTTGGATTCTCCGGATACCTCCGTGACTAGCTGACGCCGCACGACGCTAGAGGTCAATTCAGCACGCATCGCCCTCCTTTCCGCCTGGCGGGCACGATGCACTGCCGCTGCCCGCACCATGGGGAAACCCGCTCCCGCAGCGGCCCGTCCCACAGGACGCTCGGAGGGGAACATGCGGAAAGCACCGCTGATCGCAATAGCCACCCTGCTCACTCCAGCCATCGCGGTGCTCGCCCTCGTGCTGCTGCTGGCTGGCGGAGCCGGCGGATCAGACGACAACCACATGACGATGACTGCGGCCAGCCAGTGCATCGTCAAGGCCTCCACCGCCGAAGAAGGAACCACTCAACGCCCTCAGGTCCCGCTGAACCCCCGCGGACAGCAGACCAAGCCTTCCTGGAACGGGGAACAGACGAAGAACGCAGCTATCATCACCAACGTCGCCCGGACCAGGAACCTCAAGCCCAGGGCCGCCCTGATCGCGGTGGCAACCGCCATGCAGGAATCAACCCTTCGCAACTTGCACAACGGAGACCGCGACAGCCAGGGTCTCTTCCAACAGCGACCCAGCCAGGGGTGGGGCACCCCAGCCCAGGTAACGGACCCCATCCACGCATCAAACAAGTTCTACGACGCGCTGATGAAGATTCCCCACTGGGACACCAAGGATCTGGCCCACGTAGCTCAGGGCGTGCAGCGCTCCGGTTTCCCCGACGCCTACGCGAAGTGGGAAACCAGCGCCGGAAACCTCGTCGCCCAGGTCTGGGGCGCGGATGTCATCGACTGCGAGCAGCCCGCTGACAGCAGGAAGTCAGCCAAAGCCTGGCAGGCCCCGGTTGGCATCAACGCCACCCACAACTACAGCGCCGGCGGCTCGATGTGGTCCTCCGGCACCCACACCGGCGTGGACTTCCCCGTCCCCAGCAGCACAGAACTCCACGCCGTCGGAAACGGCACGGTCACCGAAGCAGGCTGGGGAGGCCGCTACGGAAACAACATCGTCCTGAAGATGCCGGACGGAACCTACACCCAGTACGCCCACCTCGCCCGCATCGACGTCAAGGCGAACCAAAAGGTCACGACCGGCCAGGTCATCGGCCTCACCGGCGCCACCGGCAATGTCACCGGCCCACACCTCCACTTCGAGGCACGCACCGGACCGGCCTACGGCAGCGACATCGACCCGGTGAAGTACATGCGCGAGCGCGGCACCAGCATCTGACCATCCAGAGGAGCACCATGCCACCCCGAGCCCCCGCCATGCCCAAGCCGCGAAGCGTCTCCACTCACCTGACCATCGGCTCAAACGCCGTGAACGTCGACGGCATCGCCATCTTCGTTCCGGACGGACACACCCCCACCGAAACCGCTCTCGCCCACCTCAGGGCCCGAGCCCGGCCCGAACTCATCCTGAAGGCACACATCGAACAGGAAGGCTCCCAGGAGCTCCTGCACCTCCCCGTCACACCGCCGGACCAGATGCCACCGGCCCGCCCCCTGCCCATCGGCCTCCCTCTCGAGCTTGAGGCACGTCTGATAGCCACCAGGCACCTCACCGCCAACGGCGGACCCACGGCAGCAGCCGACCACGCCCAGAGTCTCGTCATCGACCTGACCATGCAGTACGGCGCCGAACATCCCGTAACCCTCCACGCAGCCGAGGACTGGGCGAACCTTGCCTGGATCGCCACGAACTTCGAGGCCGCCGCGGAAGCCTGGCTTTGGCTCGCTGAGATCCGAAACGAGCAGGGGAACCCCTTCCTCACGCTCCTGTGCGCCGACAACACCGTCGCCTCGTGGCGCCGCCAACGGCCCGAAACCGCAGCCCAAAGCCGACCCGCACTGGCCGAGGGAATGGTCCGGATGAGAATGCGGCGCCACTACGCCGCCCTGACCCATACCTCACAGGCCGCCAACACCCGTGTCGTCTAAGGACTTTCCAGCCTGATGTAGCACGTCCGGCCTACAAGCAGAAGAGAAACCCTGATCGTGGGAGTCCACAGCCACGACGATGACGGTCAGGCGGCGGCATGACTCGTTGGTGTTTCCAGGCGCTCGCTGCTGTTGGCCGCCAAGCTGTCCGCCATGCCCGCACCTGCAGACCCCTCGACGAACAGTCACCTGACCTACGTGCCCGGCCGCGCATGTTTCGCGCGTCCAGGCAGCGGTGGGCGTGGGCGGCACTCTCGCTCGCCAGCATCTCCGTCTTCGCGTTCGTGCCGTTCGTCGTGACCTGGCGCAGACGCGTCGTTCCCGCATGGGTGGCAGGCCTGTACCTGCTCGGCAGTCCCGCAGGTCGCCCTTGGCGTCCCCTGCCAGGTGGTTGGTGAGGCTGTCGGTCTTTCATCGGTAGGGGTGTGGCACCGAGTTGGTTGGTGAGGTGGCACTGCTGGTCGAAGTCGACCAGCAGAACGCGCATGCCCAGTCCGGGCAGGTTCTCGATCTCCAGCGGGTCGTTGGCAGGCACCTCACTCTCGGCTTCCGCCTCGCTGTCCTGGACCTCCGGGGCAGAAGACTTGCCCCAAAGGACCACTCCGGCCCGTACTCGGCGGGACCCGCGGCTGGTTGGCGACAAGATGACCGGCGCGGGTCGTGGTGACCCGCGAACAAGGGGGTGTGTCGGCACCCGGTCCCCCCCACGCCCAGCGCAGGGCCGGTACGGCCGCACGCGTCTCGCAGATGTGCGGCGTCACTTGCCAGTGCACCGTCTGTGCACCTGGGCACCGTTCGAGAGGAACGACGATGACCTCCCTGGCCCACACCGTACACGTCAGGTCCATGCAGCCGTTGGCAACTGCCGCCCTGCCGCGCCGGCCGAACGGTCCGCACTCGACGTTCCTGCACGTGCCGTCGCTGGACCTGGTAGTCAGTGGCGACGTCGTCTACAACCAGGTGCACCAGTACCTCTCCGAGGCCGGCGACCACGGCATCGACGCCTGGCTCGACGCGATCGACGCCGTGGCTGCCCTCGCCCCAACCACCGTCGTGGCAGAGCACAAGAACCCCGAACAGGACGACCCGGCGTCCGTCATCGACGACACCCGGGACTGTCTGCGCACTCATTGATCATCTTCGCGCCTAGAAAAACCGGCGCGGATGAACCGAATCCTCATGCTGCTTGCAGGTCCGTCCCAACCGCCTGGAAGAGGTCACTAGATGTCGCATAGAACAAACGCGGATCTGCGGCCAATGCGCGCATGCCAAATACGACGGACAGACCCAGAGGGCCACCCTCGCCAACCGTTAGGTGGGGAGCTGTCATGATCTCCTCCGTCGGCGCCCGGGCGGGAGAGGGCGCGCCAGGGGTGGCGTTGCTTCCCCAGGCAGCCGAGTGGTTCTCTCAGTATGACGGCGACCGGAACTGGTTCTACGTGCCGTCGCCGTTCGTTTTCCGGATTGCGATACCACTGCCGACCGAGGTGCTAGCCAACGCGGTGACCGCGGTCCTGAGCCTCTACGATGCATTCACCTGCCGGTTCGTGCCGGTCGGCGACGGCTGGCAGCAGATCTTCGGTGCGGCGCCGCCGCCGACGTGCGAACAGCTTGAGCTGCCTTGGCCCCTCGATGGCGAAGACTGGATACCGGGGGCCCTGCGCACAATGCTAACCGGCGACGACGGGCCGATCGACATCGAGACCGGGCGCCTGGCTCGCGTCGCCGTGGTCGAGTCCATGCCCGGCGTGCACCACCTGCTGATCATCTGCCATCATCTGGCGCTGGACGCCTCGTCCTGGCGACTGATTGCCGCGGACCTGCTGACCTTCTTGACCGACAAGCGGCTGCCCCCGCGACGGCCGCCCCTTCATGACACGGCGGCCGCGTTGCGCAGCCTGGCGGACGCGCCTGAGGTAGCAGCCGAGCAGGCGCACTGGCTGTCACTCGGCCTAAACGCCGGCGCGCTCCCGCCGGCCGACCGCAACGGCGTCCCGGACCGCATCCGCGATGTCCGGATCACCCGGCGATCACTCGGACAGCCGGAGACGGCCGCGCTGATCCGCACAGCCGTCCGCAACGGGCTGCGGCCGGGCGAACTGCTCAGCTTGGCCGGCGCGGTGGGAGCGCTCGACGTCTTCGATAACGACGTGATCGCAGTGGACAACACGATCCGTGGCCGCGACCTGCCCAACGTCCAGCACTTGCGCGAAGTGGTGGGCTGGCTGTCGACCTACGCCCCGTTCGTCCTGCACCGATCGGCCCGCGGAGACGAGCCAGCGCTATTTGCCTACGCCCGCGCACACATGGTTGAGCTTACGGGCCGTGGACACTCGTTCGGGTTGCTGAAGTACCTCTCCTCGGAGGCGACCACCCGCGCCCGCCTTAGTGCTCTGACCAAACCGATCATCACCTGCAACTACGTCGGCACCACCGACGGCATGGCGACCGATGCCTCAGTGCAGCTCGTGGAGTTCGCCGGCTTCGACCGGCTCGACGTCGACTCCACCCCGTCGCATCCGCTCTTCATAACCGCGGAGGTGAGCCGACAGCAGATGACCATACAACTCGCCTACAGCGCCCGGCGCTTCGAATCCACGACGGCCGAGGCGTTCCTCGATGCCGTCCATGCCTTTCTCAAGAGATCGGCCGAGCTATGAGCGGAATCTATCTTCCCGCAACGACGACCGCTGTCCGTACCGTCCGGGGCCAAGCGCTCGACGCCTACCGAAGCCTGATCCGATCCGGCCTCGAGGCGTGGGCTGACAAGGCGGAATCCTGGGATGATGTCGGACACCTGCCGCAGGCGGTGTTCCGCAGCCTGGGCGAGGCTGGCGTCTTCCGGGAGCGGTGGTCGCGCGGGCGCGGCCCCGGCCTTGCCTACTCGGTGGTGCTCGCCGAGGAAACGGCACGGATCAACTCCGGCCTGGGCCTCGCCGCAACTCTGCACAACGAGACGTTCATCGGAACCCTCCGGCACCTCGCCCGAAACAGTGCCCAGCAGGAGACACTGGACCGCGCGATGGACGGCACCGTGATCGGATGCTTCGCGGTCACCGAACCCACCGGAGGTTCGGACATCGGCGCAGTGCGTACCTCTGCTGAGCGGCGCGCCGGCTTCTGGCGGATCACCGGCCAGAAGAGGTTCATCTCCAACGCTGGCACGGCGACCCACATGCTGTGCGTAACGCGGGCCGAGGGCGACTTGCTCGCGTTTATTCTCCCGATCGCGCAGCCCGGCGTCACCGTCGAGGGCTTCTACCCGAAGCTGGGCACGAACGGATGCGACGCGGCGCTGCTACGGATCGACACAGAGGTGCCCGATACCGCCCGGCTCGGCGCACGTGGCTCCGGCATGGTCGGGGTGCAACGAGCGTTGGAGCTCGAGCGCGTCGCGGTCTCCGCCCAGCTTATACAGGCCGCCCGGCAGGCTCAGGGTGTGGCCCTTGCCTGGGCGCGCCGGAGGAAGCAGTTCGGGAGCCGGCTCATCGAGCATCAGGCGCTGGCTCATCGCTGGGCAGACCACGACGCCGAGATCCTCACCGTCGAGGCGCTGCTGAACAGCGTCCTATTGCTCGCCACAGACGATCGGCCTATCGGCGGCTACGTCGCAGCCTTGAAGCTGCGGGCAGCCGATGTGGCCCAGCGGGTCGTGGACACCGCCCTGCAGACCTTCGGCGGCCGCGGCTATACGACGAACTTTCCGATCGAACGGATGGCTCGAGACGTGCGGCTGGCCCGGATCGGTGCGGGCACCGATGAGGTGCTGCGCGAACTCATTGCCCGCCGCCTGGACCGGCCGCACCCGGCCTTCGACGAAGCGCTCGACGACATCGTCGAACGTGACATCCCGCTGTCCGATGACCGCCAGCCCCGTGTGGAGGAGTCATGACCGTCTCGTTGGCCTACCCCGAGCTGGCGACAAGCATCGTGCGCTGCTGTGCCGAACTGCTGTCGCTCAACGTCGCGCCAGACTTCGCCGGGTCCGGCGACGAGATCTTCTCCTTCGGGCGCGGTAGTGGTGCAGCGATCGCCGGCGTGACGATCGACTCAATGGAGCTGCAGGAAGTTCTCGTCACGCTCGAAACCGAGTTCGGGATCGACCTGCTCGGGCTCGACGATCTCGGCCGGGTCGCCTCGATGGACGGGCTCACCAAGTATGTGGTTCAGGAGTCGACGCCCGAGCGGGTGCGCGCGTTCATCGAGCGTTGGGCGGCGAACGCGTGACGGCGGCCGGACTGAGTTGCTGGGAGCTCTTTAACCCGTTCGACGCCGAATTCGCGAACGATGCGTACGGTCATTACCGTCGGCTACGGGAGACCGCACCGATCTACTTCCACCGCGACATGAACGTCTGGTTGGTCAGCCGCTACGACGACATCACGTCGGTAATGACCGGCCAGGCTTTCGGGCGCGCCGGACAGCTGGAGTCGGCCAAGCCCTTCGAGGTCGGTTCGGCACCGCAGCGCCTCACCGGGGAGTGGCTTGTCGGCGTCGATCCGCCGCAGCACACCAGAGTGCGCCGCTGCTTCGCCAAGACGTTCTCGCACCGCAGGGTCGATAACTTGCGTCCGTTCATCGAGGACCGTGTGGGCGCGCTGCTTGATCAGTTCGCGGCGGACAATGGCGGCGACTTCATCGCCATGGTAGCCGAGCCGCTGCCGTTTCAGGTCATCTGCCATCTGCTTGGCATCCCCGCTGCCGATCACCCGGCGCTGCTCGAGATGACTACCCGGATGTTGCCGCTTATGGAGCCGATAATGACCGACGTCCAGCGCGCCTCCGTACAGGACGCGGCCGGGCGGGCGGTCGAATACTTCGACAACCTCATCGCCGAGCGACGACGCCGGCCCGGCGACGACTTTGTCTCGCACCTGATCGCGGTGTCCGACGACTATGCCGGTCCGGACGGCGGCGCACTGACCGCCGCGGAGCTGATGAACAACGTGGCATTCCTGTTCGGTGCCGGCCATGAGACCACCACAAGCGTGCTAGGCACCGGGATGTACGCGCTGCTCAGCGCGCCGGACGAGCTGACCCAGCTGCGCGCAGACCCCGGCCTGCTCGACGCGGCCGTTAGGGAGATTATCCGCTGGGAGGCACCGTTTCAGTTCATCGCGCAGCAGGCTCATGACGACACCCTGCTCGGAACCGTCGAGATCAGTGCCGGGCAGGTCGTGGTCGCCTTGCTGGGTGCGGGCAACCACGACCCGGCGCGGTTCACCGACCCGGATTCGTTCCGCGTCACACGCGACGAGGGGCCAGCGCTGTCGTTCGGAGCCGGCCTGCACTACTGCATCGGTGCGGGGCTGGCCAAGCTGGAGGCGGAGGTGCTGTTCGGTGAGCTGCTGCGCCGATTCCCGAAGCTTCTCCTGGAGCAGCAGGCGCGATACCGGCCCGGATTCTCGTTCCGCGCCCTCGACGAGCTGCAGATGCGGGTGGTGCTCCGATGAGGCGAAGGGTCGCGGTGACCGGAGTCGGCCTGCACACGCCTGCCGGTAGGCGGCCCGACGATCTGATGCACGCGCTGGACGATGGGCGGACGCTGGCCGTGGCGTCGCCCGAGCTGATCCAGGCTGGCGCACCGGTGACGTTCGCTGGTCTCGTGCCCGAGTTCGACATGACGGGGTACGTCGACAAACGCCGGTTGCGCCAGCTCGAACGCCCTAACATGCTGGGCCTGGCGGCGGCGGCCGATGCGCTCGACGACGCCGGTCTGCCCATGGAACCTGGCGCGTTTGACCCGGCGGCGTTCGGTGTCGCGGTCGGGACCGGCCACGGCAACCATCACGTCATGGAACGCGTCGCCACCCAGGCCGACGTCGACCTGCATCGGCTGCATCCGTCGACGGTCACGCGGATTATGTACAACTCCACAGCGGCCCTGATCAGTGCCCGATTCGGCGCCGCTGCCTTCTCGATGACCTATGTCGCGGCCTGCGCGAGCGGTGGCATGGCCATCGGCGAGGCGATGCGGCGGATCCGAGAGGGGCAGGTGGTAGCGGCGCTGGCCGGAGGGGTCGACTCGCCGGTCAGCCCGCTCACCGTCGCCGCGTTCGCCCGGATGAGGGTGCTCTCCACCAGCCGCGCTGACCCGGCCACCGCCAGCCGGCCGTTCGACACCGAACGCGACGGCTTCGTACTGTCCGAGGGCGCCAGCTTCCTGCTGCTGGAGGAGTGGGAGCACGCGAAGGCCCGCGGAGCGCACGTCTACGGCGAGGTCGCCGGCTATCACACCAACTCCGACGCCTACCACGCGGTAGCGCCGCGGCCGGATGGCTCCACCGCCGCGCGCTGCATGCTCGGCGCATTACTCGACGCCGGAATTGAGCCCGGCGAAGTAGGCCATATCAACGCCAACGCGACGTCCACCTGGTCCGGCGACGAGGCCGAGGGTCGGGCAATCCAGGCAGTCTTCGGCGCGGCCGGACCGCCGGTGACCGCGCCCAAGGGCGTGCTCGGCCACATGATCGGCGGGGCCGCAGCAGCCGAGGCGTTTGCGTCTTTGCGGTTCGGTGCGCGCGAGGAGGTAGCCCCGGTGGCGAACGTCGACCAGGTCCAGGGGGGTCTCGGCATCAACGTTGTGGTCGGCGAGCCGCAGGCCGCGGTCGGCCCGTGGGCAGTGTCGAACTCGTTGGGCTTCGGCGGCCACAACGTGTCACTCGTCCTGTCGTCGGCCGGGTGATTCGCCATGCAAACCGCACACGAACGGGGGTCCGGCACCGTCGCAGTCGTCGGACTGTCCTGTCGATTTCCCCGGGCGGCCGATCCGGCTGCCTTCTGGCGGCTGCTGGGCGCGGCCGAGGATGCCATCGGCGCACTGCCCGACGACCGGTGGCGAGTCGACGCCGACGGGTTGCCACCGGCATTGCGCGTGGGCGGGTTTCTGGACGACGTAACGAGTTTCGATCCGGACTTTTTCGGCGTCCCGCCGGTGGAGTCCGAGCAGTTGGACCCGCAGCAGCAGCTCGCGCTGGAGCTGGCATGGGAAGCGCTCGAGGACGCCGGGATCGTGCCCGAACGGCTTCGCGACAGCGCGGTCGCGGTTATTGCCGGCGCGATGGCCAACGATGCAGCGCTGGAGCAGCGAGATCACGGCCGGTACGCATTGACCGGAAGCCAGCCTGCCCTGATCGCTAACCGCATATCCCACCTGCTGGGGCTCCGTGGTCTAAGCCTTACCGTCAACAGCGGGCAGTCTTCATCTCTGCTGGCGGTCCATCTGGCCGCCCAAGAGCTGCTCACCGGCCGGGCGAACCTGGCGCTCGCGCTCGGCGTACAGCTCAATTTGAGCCCGGTACCAGCACGGATGGCCGAGGCTTTCGGGGTGCTGTCGGCGGACGGCATGTGTTACACCTTCGACGAGCGAGCCAACGGCTATGTCCGCGGCGAGGGCGGCGCCTGTGTCGTGCTCAAACGCCTTGACCACGCACGGGCAGACGGTGACGCGATCCTCGGCATCATCTCTGGCAGCGCCGCCAACAACGACGGTGCCGCCGGTGCGCTCGCCGTACCGAACGTGGCGGGACAGGAAGCGGTGCTGCGCGCCGCCTATGCGATGGCCGGCACGGAACCGGGCGAGGTCGACTACGTCGAACTGCACGGCACCGGAACCGCGGTCGGTGATCCGGTCGAGGCGGCAGCTCTGGGCTCAGTTCTGGGCGCCTGCGCGGCACGGCGCAGCCCGTTGCTCGTCGGCTCGGTGAAGACCAACATCGGCCACCTGGAGGGCGCAGCCGGCATCGCCGGGCTTGTCAAGGTCCTGCTGATGATGCAACACCGCCAGATACCGGCCAGCTTGAACTTCGTCCGCGGCAACCCCAGCATCCGCTTCGCGGAGTGGAATCTCACGGTGGTTGCCGAGACAAGGCCCTGGCGGGTGGACGGTACCCCGGCAACGGCCGGTGTCTCGTCGTTCGGCATAGGCGGAACCAACTGTCACCTAGTGGTCACCACGCCGCCCGAGCCGGGGCCACGCGTGGCCGCGGATCCCGAACGGGAGCCGGAGACCGCCAGCGTGTCTTGGTGGGGATTCTCAGGCCGGACACCGGCTGCTCTGCAAGCCCAGGCGAAACGGCTGGTGCCGGTCTGCGGCGACGCCGACATGTCAGACGTGGCCTGGTCGCTGCTGACGACGAGGTCGGCATTCGGGCAGCGCGC
Source organism: Streptomyces phaeofaciens (assembly GCF_014648915.1). Lineage (GTDB taxonomy): Bacteria > Actinomycetota > Actinomycetes > Streptomycetales > Streptomycetaceae > Streptomyces > Streptomyces phaeofaciens. Next base: position 42,715 of record NZ_BMSA01000040.1, read on the forward strand.
GATCGTCCTGGGCCGGCAGCGGCGGGAGCTGCTCACCGGGCTGCAAGCGGTGGCCACCGGCCGGCCCGTCCCGCACGCGCTGATCGGAACGGCGCACCCCGCGCCGAAGACCGCGGTGATTTTCACCGGCCAGGGCGCCCAGCGACTGGGCATGGGATCGATCCTCTACCGCCAGTTCTCCGCCTTCGCGGCCGCGTGGGATGAGGTGGCCGCCGAAATCGACGAACTGGCCGACGAGCCGCTCGCGGAGGTGGTGTGGGGTGTCGACGCCGAGTTGCTACGCCAGACGCGGTGGGCTCAGCCCGCACTGTTCGCAACGGAGGTTGCACTGTTCCGGCTGGTGGAGTCGTGGGGGATCACGCCGTCGTACGTCGCCGGGCACTCGCTCGGCGAGATCACCGCTGCCCACGTGAGCGGGATCCTGTCGTTGTCGGACGCGGCGTCGATGGTGGTGCACCGCGGTCGGTTGATGCAGTCGCTGACCGGTGGCTCCATGGTCACGGTCGAGGCTACGGAGTCCGAAGTCCGTCCCCTGCTAGGACCCGGCGTGGACATTGCCGCCGTGAACGCGGCGCAGTCGGTGGTGCTGTCCGGCGACGCCGGGGCCGTTGGCGCGCTCGCCGCGAGGTTCGCGGCCGAGGGGCGGCGGGTCGACCCGCTGCACGTTTCGCACGCGTTCCATTCCTCGGCGATGGACCGGATCACCGAGGACTTCGCCGACGTGCTGAGCTCAGTGGCCTTCGGTACACCCCGGATCCCGGTGATCTCCAATGTCACGGGGACTCTGGCGGCCGGCGAAGACCTTCGGACCGCGGCCTACTGGGCGCGACACCTCCGGCAGACCGTACGATTCGGCGACGGCCTGCGCTGTCTGCTCGACAACGGCGTAACGGCGTTCGTCGAGGCCGGTCCGGGCGCCGTGCTCAGCAGCCTCGCCGGACGGCAGACCGGCCCACGAGAGTCTGTAGTGCCAATGCTTCGACCAGGCGTCGACGAGGTGTTCACGGCGGTAGAAGCAATGGGCCGCCTGTGGCTGCACGGTATCGACATCGACCCGGATGCTGTGGCTCCCGGCCGCCGTCCGCGCCGGATGCGACTGCCTACCTACCCATTCCAGCGCAGACGACTCTCCGGCGCGGACGCCACCCCGGCCTCCACCGGGCCAGGCCTGGCGGCCAGCTTGGCAAGCGCGCCGGAAGCCGCCCGCAAGCAAATACTTGCCGACCTGGTGCGCGATACCACCGCCGCGGTGCTCGGCCATCCTGCTGGCGCGACGGTCGAGTCCGACCGAACCTTCCAGGAACTCGGTTTCGACTCGTTCCTGGTGCTCGAACTGGCGGTTCGGCTGGCGCGGGCAACCGGTCTCGCGCTGACCGCCACCTCCGTCTACAACCATCCCACTACCAGGAAACTAGCCACGCACCTTGCCGCCGAACTCGCTGGGACGAGCGAGCGCGACGAGGACGCCGGACCCGTGGAGCCTGCCGGGGCCGCCGAACCCAGACGAGTCTGGAGTTCACCCGATGAGCTGTTCCGCCACCTCGACCAGGCACTCGGACCCGGGATCGAACCACCCGACTGCTGATCTCAGCCTTAGGGAGCACGCACCATGACCGACGAGAAGATGCTCAGCTACCTCACGAGGGCCACGGCCGAACTCGAACGTACCCGCCGTCGTGTGGCCGAACTCGAAGCGGGCAATGACGACCGGATCGCGATCGTCGGCCTGGGCTGCCGCTACCCCGGCGCGGACGGTCCGGCCGCGCTCTGGGACCTGGTGGCCAGCGGGCGCGACTCAATCGGTGGCTTCCCGGCGAACCGGGGATGGAACCCCGAGGTCGTACGGCAGGCCCCGCCCCACGGCGGGTTCCTCGACACGGCGACCGACTTCGATGCCGAATTCTTCGGTATCTCACCTCGCGAGGCGCGGGCGATGGACCCCCAACAGCGGCTGATCCTGGAGACGGCATGGGAGACGCTGGAGGACGCAGGACTGCCGGTGACCGACCTGGCGGGTACGGCGGTCGGAGTGTTCACGGGCGCCTACCTGCTCGGCCATCCGCAGCTGCTGCACGCCGCTGGCGACCAAGTCCGGGGCCACGTCCTCACCGGCAGCCAGACCAGTGTGATCTCTGGCCGGGTGTCCTATGCGCTGGATTTCGACGGCCCATCGGTCACCGTCGACACGGCCTGCTCGTCGTCGCTTGTCGCCATCCACTTGGCCGTTCAGGCGCTGCGAGCCGGCGATTGCGACCTGGCGCTGGCCGGCGGTGTATCGGTGCTGGCCACGCCGGACATCTTCCTAGAACTGGCCGCTCAGGGCACCCTTGCACCGGACGGCCGGTGCAAGGCGTTCGCCGACGCCGCCGACGGCACCGGCTGGTCCGAAGGGGTAGGGCTGGTACTTCTGGAACGCCTGCCCGACGCGCTCGACCGTGGTCATGACGTGTTGGCCGTGGTACGTGGCTCGGCGGTCAACTCCGACGGCGCGTCCAACGGTCTGAGCGCGCCCAACGGTCTTTCCCAGCAGCGGGTGATCCGCAGAGCGCTGGCCGACTCCGGCCTGACGGCCGCCGACGTAGATGCGGTCGAGGCGCACGGCACCGGTACCCGGCTGGGCGATCCGATCGAGGCACAGGCAATCCTGGCGACGTACGGGACGGACCGGCCCGCTGACCGGCCGGTGCTGATCGGCTCGCTCAAGTCCAACATCGGGCATACCCAGGCGGCGGCTGGCGTGGGTGGCGTAATCAAGATCGTCCAGGCTCTGCGCCATCAGCTGCTGCCGGCCACCCTGCACATCGATCGCCCGTCGAGCCGGATCGACTGGAGCCGGGGACACGCACAGGTGTTGACCGCACCGACACCCTGGCCGGTGTCCGAGCGGGTGCGCCGGGCTGCGGTCTCGTCGTTCGGCGTATCCGGAACGAACGCCCATCTGATCCTCGAAGGACCGGAGGTGCTTGGTGACCTGCCCCCTTCGGACTCCGCTCCCCCGGCCGTCCCGGCCTCGTTCACGACCTGGGTCTTCTCGGCACGGACCGAACGAGCGGTGGCAGCCTACGCCGATCGGCTGCGCGGGCTTGCCAGCAGCGCGAACCTCAGTGACGTCAGCTGGTCGCTGGCGGCGCACCGAGCGCCGCTGCCGTACCGCGCGGTGGTGTCGGGCACAGACCGGGCCGCTATCGTCGGCGGAGTGGAGGCGGTCGCGCGGCGCGAGCCCGCGGCAGGCATCGTCCAGGGGAAGGTCCACCCGGAACCGAGGGTCGCCTTCGTCCTACCCGGGCAGGGCGGTCAATGGGTCGGCATGGCCACGGAGCTCGCCGCCCAAGAACCGGCGTTCGCCGCCGCGTTACGTGTCGCAGCCGATGCGTTGCGGCCTCTGGTCAGCTGGTCGTTGACGGACGTGCTGACCGACCCCGAGGCGCTGACCCGGCCGGAGGTTCTCCAACCGGTGCTGTGGGCCGTCGGAGTGTCGCTGGCCGAGCTCTACCGGTCGTACGGCGTCGAGCCGGCCGCGGTCATCGGCCACTCACAGGGTGAGATTGCCGCTGCCTGCATCGCCGGCGCTCTGTCCTGGTCCCAAGGTGCCCTGGTCATCACCCGCCGTAGCGCGATTGCCTCCGAGCTGGTGGCCGATCGTGGAGCGCTTGTAGCCGTGGCGGCCGGCGCAGCTGAGACCGAGAAGCTTCTCGCCAGCGTCGGCGGCGGCCTGGCGATCTCGGTGATCAACGGTCCCGCTGCCGTGGTCGTCGGCGGGGAGCGCGACGCACTCCGGGAGCTGGTCGCGCGGTGCACCGCGCGCGGCATCGAGACGCATGAGATTGCGAATTCGTTCGCCTCACACACCGCCGCGATGGACGTGCTGCGCGAGCCGCTCGGCTCCGGCTCCGGACTGCCTACACCCTCGTACGCTGGCGCCGGACTCCCGATCTACTCGACGGTGACCGGAGCAGCCGCCAACGCGCACACGTTCGGGGCGGACTATTGGTTCCGCAACTTCCGATCGACCGTGCAATTCGAAAAAGCGGTACGGGCCGCGCTCGCCGACCGGTGCACAGCGTTCCTCGAGCTCTCCGCGCATCCGGTGCTGCAATCGCCCTTGCACGAGATCCTCGAGGACAGTCTGGCCGAGTCGCCCCTTGTCACCCATGCGCTGCGCCGCGACGACGGCGGCACCCGGCGGTTCCGCGAGTCGCTTGCCGCCCTGTTCGTGCACGGCGTACCCGTGACTTGGACCGCGGCGTTCGCGACCGGCTCGCCGCGACGAGCCGCTTTGCCCACATACTCCTTCGAACGCCGCCGTTTCTGGCCCACGCCGAGCCGTGGCACTACCGGGGAAACGCCGGTCTACCTACCCACCGACGGTCATCCGTTCGTCGATGCGGTGCTGCCGTTGGCAGCCACCGGAGGCATGATGGTTCTCGGGCGGTTCTCGCTCGACAGGTACCCATGGCTCGCCGACCATGTCATTCGCGGACATCCTGTGCTGCCGGCCGCAGTCCTGCTGGAGCTGACCGCCTACCTGGGCCGCCGGGTCGGCGCGGAACACATCAGCGAACTCACCCTGCACCGGCCGGTAATCCTTCCGCGCGACACGGCCGCCCACTTTCAGATCACGGTCGGTGGTGCCGATGCGACCGGGCAGCGTGAACTGGCGGTCTTCGTCGATGTCGGCGAGGGCGAGTGGGTGGAGCATGCCAGCGGCTCGCTTCGCCCAACCGGAACCAGCGGTTCAGCAGCGCCCGTGACAGAGATGGTGGCACCGCGGTCCGAAGTGGACGTCTCGGCGTTCTACGACCGGCTGTCAGGGGTGGGAATCGAGTACGGACCCGCGTTCCGGGGCCTGGTCTCGGCGCGAATCACTGCCGGCGGCGCACAGGTGACCGCAGAGGTGAGGTTGCCAGGCGATGTCCCCATGGAGGGCTTCCTGATCCCACCCCCAGCGCTGGACAGCGCCCTGCAAACGGTGCTGCTGACCGACGCCGTCACCAGCCGGTTGGCGTTCACGTTCAGTGACGTGCGGGTGCACCGGGCCGCAGGCAGCAAAGTTCAGGTCAGTAGCTCGGCTGATACCCACGGCGTGTCCGTCCGGCTGACCGACGCGGAGGGCGTCGCGTTGTTGAGTATCGCTACCGTCGGGCTGCGGCCACTTCCCGAAGTCGGCCTCGACGCAGTTCCCACCGACCTTGCGATGCTGCGCGTGGGCTGGATGCCACTCCCGGCCTCGACTGTCCCGGCCGGTGACCCTCTTCCGCTGCTATCGGACGTACGGTCCGCAGCCCGCACCAGCCAGGACGCTCGCAAAGCGATCGCATTGCAGGTGCCGAGCTCGCAGGCAACCGACCCAGGGACCATACACCAGACGGTCATCTGGGCCGCCGAACAGCTCCGGGTGTTCCTGAACGACGACCGGTTGGCCACCGGCCGACTGATCGTCTGCACCCGCGGGGCGGTTGCGGTGGGCGAGAACGAGCCGGTCGATCCGGCCGGTGCCGCAGTCTGCGGATTCCTCCGGTCGGCCCAGCGAGAGAACCCCGGACGCATCGCCCTAGTGGACCTCGATCCGGCTGAGCCCCTCATGCCGACACTGTCCGTCGACTTCGGACATGAGCAGGTCGCCGTACGTGCCGGAACAGTGCTTGTGCCCCGACTCGAGAGGCTGCAGTCGGCCGGGAGCGAGCAGGCGCGCACCATCGAACCAGGCGGCACCATCCTGATCACCGGGGGCATGGGCGGTCTCGGCACGCTTGTCGCCAGGCACCTGGCGGCGCGCTACGGCGTCCGGCACTTACTGCTGACCGGAAGGCGAGGAGGGTCAGTTCCCGGCTCCGCCGACATTGCGGCGGACCTGACGGGCCTCGGCTGTACAGCGACGTTCGCGGCCGTCGACGTCGCCGACCGCGACGCTCTCGCCGACCTGCTCGCCTCGATTCCCCCCGACCGGCCACTGACCGGCGTCGTTCACCTGGCCGGCGTCGTGGACGACGGGCTGGCCGCCGGACTATCCCCCGCGCAAATCGACCGCGTGCTGTCGCCCAAAGTCGACGGCTTGTGCAACCTGGATGAGCTGACCCGGGAACGGCCGCTGTCGCTGTTCACCGTGTTCTCGTCGGTCACCGGAACGATCGGCGGCGCCGGCAACGCCAACTACGCGGCGGCCAACGCGTACATGGACGCCCTGATCCGCCGACGCCGGCACGACGGCCTCCCCGGCAACGCCTTGGCCTGGGGACCGTGGGGCGTCGACTCGGGCATCGCGGCGAAGTTGTCAGCCGCCGACCGGCGCCGGCTGGAGCGGATTGGCATGCAACCGCTGACCGGTGAGGACGGAATGCACCTGCTCGACCAGGCGCTGACGGCCGATCTCGACAACGTGGTCCTCACCCGACTGGACCTGAACGCGCTGCAGTCGGCCGACGAACGTCCGGAAATCCTGGCCGGGCTGATCCAGGAAACTCGGCACCACGACCACCGCTCGAGCGACCACAGGGACGAAACCCAGCGCCTCTTGGCTCTGCCTGCCGACGACCGCGGACCGGCACTCACCGCTCTAATTGCCAGGCATGCGGCGATCATCCTCGCCCACCCTGACGACTCAGCGATCACCGGAACGCACGCTTTCAAGGACCTCGGTTTCGACTCCCTAACCGCGCTCGAACTACGTACCCGGCTGAAGCGGGCGACCGGCCTCGCACTACCCGCCACCATGCTGTTCGACCATACAACGATTGCTGATCTAGCCAACCACCTCGCCAGATGCTTGGCCACCACCACCCAGCCACCGGCGCCTAAGGAGGAGACAACCGCGACCCCGGATGCGTTCAAGACCCCGCGGTCGCTGACCGAGCTGATCACCGAGATCGGCCTCAGCTCAGTCGCCGAGCAGCAGGTAGCCGTGGCTTACAAAATCACGCTGGCCGGAGCTGACCTACGGCCGATGGCAACTGATGCGGCGGAGTTTCGCGGGCGGATTCCGGTGCACGAGCTGTCGCCCGCAACCGGCCGAGAACCGCTCATCTGCATATGCCCGGTGGTGTCGTTGACGAGCCCGGACGCCTACCTGCGGCTGGCCCTCGAGCTGACCGGCCGGCGGCAGGTGATCGCGGTGGTACCTCCAGGTTTCGGCGCCGGAGAGGCCCTGCCCGCCAACATCGGCGTGCTAAGCACGGCCCTGGCCGACGCAGTGCTCGCCCACCTGGGGGATCGACCCTACGCGCTGGCCGGCCTGTCATCCGGCGGTGCGGTCGCGCACGAATTGGCTCGCGAGACCGCCGCCCGAGGACGGCCGGCGACCGGGGTAATCCTGCTTGACACGTATCGGATGAACGACCCCGTGGTCCACGCGATGGAGAACGCCCTGGCGACAGCCTTGGTCGGGCGGCACCGCGGAGACGGTTTCACATTCGAGAACCTCACCGCCGGCGCCTGGTACGTCAAGCACCTCTTCTATCACTGGACGCCCGCCGAGATCACCGTTCCCTCGCTACTGGCACAGGCGACCGAGCCGATGACACCGGCAGAAGGCGAGAACTGGCGCAGCGACCTGGAACCGATCTCGGCAACAGTCGACCTACCCGGAAACCACTTCACAATCCTGGAAGACAACCACGTCAAGGTAGCGGCGACCGCAATAGACGAATGGCTGGTCAAAGTCGTGAACGGTCCCCCCGAAAAAATGGAATGAGATGGCTGCTGTGCTCAGCGGAGCCAAATTATCCGAAGCATTTCTGCCCAATTACGCCACGCCGACCGGCGACCCGATCCCCGAAGGCTCCGCCCTCGACACAACGCTCGACCTGGCTCGGCTGCACCCCCCTGCGGCGGATGGAGCTGCTCACGCCGCTCTGGAAGACCGCATCGGCGCCACGTCGACAACGACTCCATCACGCCAGCCGGCCGGCTAATTAGGCAGCCGCCGAGGGACCCGCCTGCAACGGGCACGGCCAACCGGGCACCACAGCCGGAACCACATCACGAAAGCCGAGGTTCGAGATGATCAGCACTGACGCATGGGTCCTTCCTCGTGGCCCCGGAGGTGGGACGCCGCCACCCCGCCGCTCCGCAGCGCTACGCCGCCAAATTTTTCATATCCCTGACCTGAAGGAGGACGAGGCACTCGTCGAACCGCTGTACGGCTCCTGGGAAGCCAACGTGGACCACGCGCTCGCTCGGCAACCGATCGACGTCTGCCGCCAACGAGGCGAAGACGCTGTCGTCGTCGGCAACCTCGGCGTAGTGCGCGTTCTGCAACCGGACGCGGCCGGAACGGTCCGCACCGGCGATGTCTGCATGGTGATGCCCTTCGGCCGCCGTGACCGGCACGGTTACGCCGAGCTCGTCTACGCCTACGACATGCCGGGCACCTACGGGTTGCTGGCGCGTCGTACGAAAGTCGCGGCCGACTTGTTGCTGCAAGTTCCGGACGACCCTCGGTACACGCTGGCGCAATGGGCCACCTACGCGCGCTACTTCTCGGCCTGGGACAATTGGAGGGTTGCGTTCGCGTCCTGGCGAGCACAAATGTCCGACGCCGACCCGGCCGACCATCTCGTGTTCGGATGGGGCGGCGGGGTGGCGCTGGCCGAGCTGGAACTGGCTCGGCGGGCCGGTTTCCGGGTCGCGATGACCGCCAGCAGCGACGATAGGCTCGCTTACCTCGCCGCACGGGGCATCACCCCGGTCGACCGGCGGGTCTTCCCCGACCTCGCCTTCGACGCCGACCGGGCTGTGGCGGACCAGCAATACGCCGACCGCTATCGCGCCTCGGAAAAGGAATTTCTGCGGGTGCTCGGCGAACTCAGCGACGGCACCGGCGCCGCCATCTTTGTCGACAACCTCGGCGGCTCGCTCATCAAGCCAACGCTCAAGGCGATCGCCCGCCAGGGCGTGCTCACCACGCTGGGCTGGAAGCACGGCATGGAAATCCCGATGCGACGCGCGAGCGAGTGCATTCGGCGGCACCTGCACATCAACACCCATGTCTGGCGGTACCAAGATTCCGCGCAGATCCGCGACTACCAGCTGAACACCGGTTGGTTGCCGGACCCGCACACCATCGAGGTGCGGAGCTTCGACGAGGTACCGGGCCTGGCCGACGACTTCGCCGCCGGGCGTACGACCAGCTACTTCCCGCTCTACCGAATGGAGGCGCCGTGACCACGGCCGGGATCAGAACGATCGGGCGTTTCCTGCCCGAACGAGTGGTAACTAACGCCGAGCTCGCCGATCGGCTGCCGACCAGCGACAAGTGGATCCAGGACCGCCTCGGGATCCTGACCCGCCGGGTCGCCGCCGACGACGAGTGGTCCTCCACCCTCGGGGCCCGAGCGCTGACGGACGCATGCCAGCGGGCCGGTGTGTCAGAGGACTCTGTCGACCTGGTGATCTGCGGCACGTACACGCCTGACCACATGTTGCCCAACACGGCGTCGGCGATCATGGCACGGGTCGGGATGCGGTACACGCCGGGATTTGACGTGAATTCCGGCGGTTGCCCGGGCGCCGTATTCGCACTGGACGTGGGACGCCGCTATATCGAGTCGGGCGAGTACAAACGAGTCGCCGTCGTGCTCACCGATGTCGGCACCCGACTGCTCGACCCGGAGGACCGTACGGTCGGCGTAATATTCGGCGACGCGGCCGCCTGCTACATGCTGGAACCCGCCGTCACCGGCCGGGGCGTGCAAAAGGTCACGCTACGCAGCGATCCGACCGGCTATACCTCGGTGTACGCGGCCCGAGAGCACCGTACCGACGCCGCTGGCAAGCCGAAGGCGTCCGGTTTCGGCAACAATTTCACGACGATGCGCGGCCCTGAGATCCGGGAATTCGTGCTCGGCGAGATGCCAGCATTTATCGAGGCATTCGTACGCGACTGCGGCCTTACCCTGACCGATATCGACTTCTACGCGTTCCATCAGGCAAACCTGCGGCTGTTGCACGGCATCATGGAGCGGCTGGGTGAACCGCTGACGAAGACCCTTACCAACATCGAGCGAATCGGGAACGTGTCTGGTGCCTCACTGCCACTGGTCCTGCACGATGCCGTGGAAGAGGGCCGGCTGCGCCCTGGAGACCGGACGCTGCTAGTCGCGTTTGGCGGCGGCCTCAACTATGGCGCGGCGCTGGTCGACTGGGCTGGCCCAGCGGACTTCCCAACCCGTGAGAGTTCGCGTTAAAACGTGCTTGAATTTTCTCCGTGATGCTGGACACTCAATGCTTACGGCGTGAGGGCATGGCCTTGCTCGTGTCGCTGCCGGATCTCCAGAGGGGTCAGGTAGCCCAGTCCGGATGCCTCCGTAGCCGCCTGCGGTTGTAGAACAACTCGATGAACTGGGTGAAGGTGCCGATCTTTTCCTTCAGCACCGCAAAGAGGGACTCGGCAGCGGCATTATCGAAACACGAACCGGTTCGTCCCATGCTCTGCCGCATCCCCAACAGGCTGATTTCGCGCCGTAGTTCCCTGGAGGATGGGGTCTGTCAAGCCGCGTGAGTGGTGGGTGGTGCGAGTTCGTAGGTTCGTCCGTCGCGCAGGAGGGCCCAGAGCACGTTCAGCTGGCGCCGGGCGAGGGACCAGGACGGCTTGCTTCTGAGAACTTTCCCTCCGCGCTTTTGCGCTGGTAGTACCACTGCGATTCAGGGCAGTACACGGTGGCGACCTGGGCAGAGAGCTAAACGTTCGCGGCAGTCTTCTGCTGTAGCGCCGGGGAGGTTACCGCTGACCTTGCCCGAGTCACGAGGGACCGGGGCAGGCCGGCCAGTAGCTGGGGTCTCCTTAACCCAGCCGGTGACGGCTTCCTCGTCGCGCTCGGTCGCGCGGCGGGCGGGAAGCCGTGTCTGTGCAGCATCTGCGCGATGGCCGACAGCGTCGTGGTCTTGTGGAACCGGCCCCCGATCAGCGTCTTGATCCGAGCCAGCGTCCAAGTCTGGTCCGTCCAGCCGAGCGCGACTGGCCCCGTGGCCAGCTCCTGCTCGAGCACTTCGAAAGAAGCAGCAGGAAGGGGGAGCGGTGGTGGCTGCACCTGTCTCGGGCGCTCCCGCCGTCGTGCGGTTCAGTCCCGCACATTCAGCCCTTTCAGGAACCCGCCTACCTTTATTGAATGGAAGACGTTGAAAGAATAGTTTACAAGTGTGACAAAGGGGTGTGAGGAACAACGCAAACGAATTAGCCGTATCACATCGGGACACCGTTGGGAGGCATCAATGTCCGCTGCTCTTCTGGGCCGCACAACCACCGACAAACCGGGGGCCACCGCCCTCTTGCGCATCGCCAACTCCGAGGTCGCCGTGCACATACGCGTCGCTGGGAGGCTGATGCCCGTCCAGATCACCACCGGCAGCCGGTACCGATGGCGACTACGCCCCCCTTCGGGGGCACCGTCTCCCTCGGTAAGGCCGGGCTCCACACCGGCAGCGAGGGCGCGATCCACAGTGAGGCCATCGTCGCCGCGCACGTCGCAGGGGCGCCGACCGCGTCCCCGGGCAAGGCTTACGTCTTCACTGACAAGGGACGCGTTCCCAACCCGTTCCGCTGCTTCGGAGGAGGCCCGCGACGGCGCCCGCCGCGTCGACGGCGAGGCCCGCCAGCCGAGAACCGCCACACGCCGACCTTCTGGACCCGGTTCACGCCGGTCTGTCTCGACGCGAGGGTTACCCACACCTACGAGGCCCAGGGCCGCAACGGCGAGCACCGCGCCACCCTCTGGTCCGAGAAGCGGAGTTCACCACCGACGAGCAGGCCGTCGACGCTGCGAAGCAGCTTGCCGCCAGCTGGGGACGCGGCCACGCCGCGCGGGACGCGCACGTCCTGGACGGCACCGGAACCGAGCCCTACCTGTTCGGCGGCCGGAAGACCCTCCAAAGGGCTGACCCCGGTCCGGACGCAGGGCGGCAGCTGACCCCGTCCCGCCCCCGGACCCGGTCGGGGTCCCGATCCACGGGACCCCCGCCAGGTGCCCAAGACCCCCAACCCGAAATTCAGGGCCGGTCTCCAACCGGCCGAACACCCAACACACCGAGGACACCTCATCGATGACTGACCACGCCCTGCCCAACGGCTGGAGTATCAGCGTCCGCCCCGACGGCCCCCTCACCGTCCTCACCCTCCGAAACACCAACGGCAGCCCGCAGACGACGGACTACCACGGTCTCACCACCGGCCCGGCCCAGACAGTTCACTCTCTGGACGCGATCGCCGACGAGGCCCTGCACACCACCGCCCAGCGCCTCATCAACAGGTACTTCCACCAGGTCGACCAGATCCACGCCACGGCCACCGCCCTGTGCCACGACCTCCCCGACTGGGACACCGTCACCGCCCGCCTGCAAGACGCCGTCCCCGACTGCAGAGCCGACGCCTACCGCGACCACGACGGCAGCTTCAGCCTCGTCCTGACCGCAACCGGCACGGCCGCCGGACGACTGCTCACCCTCGTCACCACATGGCCCCACGCCACGGCCGCCGACACAGACGAGCTGCCCGACGGAATCACCCTCGACCTCGAGGGCACCACTACCCTCGCCGTCACTCTCGACCCCGACCACACCCGTGCATTCCTCGCCTGGTTCCGCGGAGAGCCGCACGCCATGCCAGCCAGCTTCCACAGCAACAGCCCGGACGAACTGGCCCTCTTGACGTACCTGCTGGAAAACGCGATCTGGCCCGGTGCGCTCAGCGGCGGCCGTCACGTGCTGGCGCAGCAGATGCTGTCCCGTCTCGGCGTCGCTGGGCCCGGCCGCACGACTTCGGACACCGTCCCGACCGGCGGCCCGCCCGACCGTCCCGCGCACTGACACCCATCCCGTCATTCTGGCGCGCACCTCAGCCTTGCTGCGCCCCTGTTCTGAGAGGAATACCGTCGCAGAGCGTTGCTCTGCCCCGCATCACCACCACCGTTGGCCTCCCCCTGTGGGACGCCATGATCAGCCGGGAGGACCTCGGCCCGCCGCCGGACGAGGTCGACCCGGTAGATGTGAGGGTCGCCCGCGCGGACATGTTCCGCGGTGGTGACCTCGCCGTCGGTTACTTCGACGAGCAGCCCGGCGGCCGGTGGAAGCCGACCGCCTGTGTGGGGAAAGCCCGTTTCCGTGCCGTGCCCGCACCGCACCCACACCATCGGGACGTGTTCACCCTCGACGGCATGCTGTTCCAGTGGATGGCCCACGACCTGGCGCCGATCGCACCACCTGCCGCGCCCGCGCCGTGCCCGGGGTCCCTCTCTGAACTGCGCGCCACGGCCGAGACGGTCTACCCGCTCGGTCTCGCCGACCTGCTCACCGGCGTCCTCGCGCACGGTGCACCCAGGCGCCCCGCGTCGTGGCCTGATGAGCCTTCCCCGCGCTGCGCGGAAAAGAGCAGACTGCGGGCATCACCCGGCACCGCCCGACCCACCATTCCCAGCCGTAGACAGCCGTACTCTGTGACGTCGGCGGTGTCCTGCGGCACGGGCCCGCTGGCCACGGGATCGAGCACGTTCACGGGCGGCTCGCTGGCGCGCTCGCTGCCGCAGCTGTTGCTCCGTCCCGCGTCCATCCCTCTCTCACCAGGGAGATCACCGACGCGCAGTGGAGATCCGCCGTGGCGGCAGCACAGGTCGTGAGAACGATCGTTGACACTCACTGTGAGCATCCCCGCACGGGCGGGGAGCAGCTGCTGCGCCACACCGGCCTGTTCTCGGTGCAGGGGCCATCCCCGCATGCGCGGGGAACAGGACGACTGCGTGGACAACACGAACCACCAGCAGGGGCCATCCCCGCGGGCGCGGGGAGTAGGCGGGTGCCGGCACCGGCGCGGCCACCGGTCGAGGGACCATTCCCGCAGGCGCGGGGAGCAGCCGAAGTGCCAGCCCTACCCGGGCAGCGCGTGGGGACCATCCCCGCAGGTGCGGGGGAGCAGACTGCTTCACCAGCGAGTTTGCCTCACCGTCGCCGCGGTCCTGAGCACTTTCACTGAATCCGACAAACGCCCAAATGGCCCCCTGTGGTTGAGCTTCGCCCCCTCGCTCTGATGTGGCCGCCGCCTCGTCGCAGGCCGTGCTGGGGGAGCGTGGCCGACAGTCAAGGCAGACGACACCTCCGCCAGGGCTGCGTGGGCGTCTTGCTCCGTCAGAAGGTGGGGCAGGGAGTTGTCAGCGCAGACGACGCTGTCGAACCTGGCGTCAGGAGAGTAAGCGCCTCATGTCGGCGGCAGCTGTACCCTTCGTCACCTTCTGGTGGGCGGCCTCACGGGCGGCCATCCCCACTGGTGCGGGGAACGGCGCACGGAGACGATGGCGTTCACGTTCCAGCAGGGGCCATCCCCACGCGGGCGGGGAGCAGACTTTCACCCGCATCTTTCCGCAACCGAGCCCTGGATCTTAGCATTTTCATCGAATCCGACATAGCGCCTGTATAGCCGGCCTCAGTCGGCGCGCCCGCAGCATTACCACGGTCACGCACACTAATGCGGGGCGCGAGAACAACCCCGCAGGTGCAGGGAGCAGAAGAGCAGGACGCGGCCCTCGCGGTTCCGGGTCGGGGCCAGCCCCGCAGGTCCGGGGAGCAGGGCGGCTACGTCAAGGTGACGTGCACGGACCTGGGGCCATCCCCGCGCGAGCGGGGAATTCCCCGACAACTACAAGAAACTCAACGGGAGCCTGTAATATGCGCATCGAGATTAGGGTGCTCCAGTAAATCAGCTGGAATTTTGGGTTCGATTCATCAAACCTATGAAACATGTCTTACACTCGAGCGCCCGACGAGTGCGGAAACTGTTTCGTCAATGGCGTGGTTCGAAAAAAGCTTGACGCAAACGGTAAATGCCCCGAACATCCAACTCTTTCAGAAGGCTGGGTGGACCATTCGGAATGCGGCGGTGCTCACCACATGATTTACCGTCATTGTGTAGTCAAGTGAAAGTCTAGGGCGCGGCCGGTCCGGCGACCCGCGTCAGCTCACCCGCGGCCGGTACTGTTCTTCGCGCGAGCATTGTCAGCGGGCGTGCGGACGGTGCTACCTGAAGTATGACCTCTCCGAAGAAACAGACGCAGGTCCGGCTGGAGCCCGAGGTTCTACTGCTGGCAAGGATGCCGCGCCCGCCCGTGGACTGGACTTCAACCGCTACGTGGAGCGCCTCATCGTCGAGGACACCACTGGTGCCCGTGCTGCAGGGATGGCTGCCGCCAGTGCTATATGCCACGTATTAGATGAAAGCGCGCTCCATTCAGTCGCGGCGTACAAGCGAACGCCACGCCTGACGTCGGTAGGCACCTCAACGCCGTGGGGGTGACGATCTCGGGGATCTGGGCGGTGCCCAGCACTTCCGGCTCAGCGGCCTTGCTCGTCACGGTGAACCGCAGCACCACCTGTCTGCCCCGCTCGCCGCCGGTGACCTTGCAGCCGATATCGACGGAGGTGATATTGGATCCTCCAGCAGCTCTGGACCCGGGCACGGGCGTAGCGGCGCAGCGAAGCATCACGGCCGGGCGTCAGGCCGCTTCTGTTACGCATGGGAGGCAGTGCAGCGGCGTTGTCGGTGGTGGGGTGCAGGATGCAGGCCGGCGCTGGGCGCAGCCGGGTTCCGCCGAACTGCGGTTAGTCGCCGAACTCGTCTACGGCCGTGTGCAATCGATACTCGAGGTCGCTGACCCATTGCTGGGCCCACTGTCTGAGGTCCGAGATCTCTTCCGGAGACAGGCCGTATGCCTCGAACTCCACGTCATCGATCCACTGAGCAGCGCCGAGGCGGTCACAAAGATCGTCAAGGCGGAACTGTCCCCGGCCGTGTCGCTGCCCCAACTGTTCCAGATCCGTGATTGTGTGATCGCGGGCGGCGGCGCGGACGTCAATGAAATCGCGGGCTGCCGCGCGGTCTGCCAAGGCCCTGACCTTGGTGCCGATCACATCGTCGAGGCTGAGGACAGGGCCGAAGGGAGTGCGGGTCGCGGGCGCACAGAGATTCTCTTTGAGTACGTCTACCTCACACTCTTCCCCGGTATCCGAGCTGACCACAATAAGGCGAGCTGCCAGGGAGTCCACGCTGATGACGTTTACCTGCCAGCCGCGCTCAGTCAGACCGCGCACTAGATCATTGGCGATGTCGGCCATGGGGGCGGGACTCTCGGTCGCAACGTCGATGTCTTGGCTCAGCCGGTCGACGAGCCCGTGCGCCTGGACGGCGTAGCCACCGGTAATTACCAGCGGATAGGGAGTGCCGATCGCCAGTACGTCGTGCAGGAGTCGTCGATGGAGATCGCTGAGGTTCACGCGGCAGGGGATGCCCGGTGCTGGAGTTCGGGGAAAGCAGCCTCCCAGGCATCGCGGACGTGCCTGCTGATCATGGTCCGCATCCGGGGCCACTGAGCGAGCAGCAGATCGCGGTTTAGGAAAGCGGTGATGTCCGCGCGCTGCCCTTCAGTAAGCACAGTTCGATACAGGCTCATGCACTGCCGGGGACGATCAAGGTCATAGAAGCGCAGGCCTGACCAGGCAACGTGCAGCGGCAGCTCGACCAAGCCGTGCGCCGGTCCAGCGAGGTCCTCAAGGGTGTCGGGAAGCCGCCCTGCACACCGCTCGCGCAACACGTCGGCGGCGGAGGGTGTCACGCCAGGAGAAGACTGCTGAATCATGGGTCCCAGTATTCCGTGCCTGCCACGTGAATGGCAGCGCGGACGCGTTTTCTGGTCCCAGTTCCTGAGCCGATGACCGGATGGCTGGGTGCCCGCTGGTCAGCGGGCACCTCACTGGCCATGTGGCGCCCGCTCTTCTGGGCGGAAGCATCCGCTCGGCTGGGGCAACGGCGGCCAGCCCAATCGGTTCAAGTTCCTGACCAGGAGGTGATTGCGGCGCCAGCGATCAGGCGCCGGCACTCCGCCCTTCCATCGGGTGCTGGACGGCGGGGTGGTGGGAAGGTTGGCCATGAGGACGGCACCTCGGCCCCTATGGAGGCTTGTTCGTCGAACGAAAAAAGCGGCCCTTGTGATGTGAGTCATGGGAGAGCTATGTCGCGGGCGGTCAGTTTTAGCCTCCGCCTCCACCTTTGAAGCCGCTAGAGCTATCTCCCCTGGTCACTGCAGGTAGCAGGACGGTGACATTGCGGCCTTCTCTCGGTAGGCACGACCTGCTGATCACTTTATGTCATGAATTGATCGCGTTGGTCATGCGCGTCGGGGCCCCGTTGTCCGGGATGCTGCGCTGGAGGGGCCACCGAGGTGCCCTCCGGCGTGATCCGTCCTTGATACAGGGTGAGTTGACGCTGCATGAGCAGGAAAGACAGGGGGTCTCATGACCGTGAACGATGTGCTCGCTGGGCTGGTGGTGATCACCGCGCTGCGCGTCTTTCTCCCCGACCTGCGCACGGGGGTGCGCAGCATGCTGCGGGCGGGCGCCCAGATCGGGGTCGCCGAACTGCTGCGGCACCAGCCCGCACGCGCGGAGGCAGTACAGCCGCATTCGGCCACCTCCCGGGATGTGGAGGCGTAGCCCGATGACCAGCACCGAGGACAGTGGCGCCCACGCCCTGCCTGGCTCGTTCCGAGAGCTCGACGCCTTGTGCGGCGTCCATTACGAGATGCCGCCAAGCGTTGACGCCTTCTGGGGCCGGTACGCGCGGGCGCACGTGGACTACGCCACCGCTGTCCTGGGCGACAAGGAGGCTGCCAAGAAGGTCGTCCGCTCTCTCTATACCCAGCTCGCCCTGAACTGGGACGCGATCCTGCTGGAGGAGGGCGGTCCGGAAGCCTACGTGTGGCGGGCGCTGAAACTGCGGGTGGAGACCCATGCGCGGATGGCCGTCGCTCCGGCCGGCGATGGCTGCAGAGGGGCAGCGTCGGCGCACGACCGGACAACCGCTGTCCACGACGCCGTCCGGGCCACGCTGGGGGCCATGCGCTCCCGGCTGGCGGACGCCGACTCCCCACTCGGCCTCTACACGGCCATCGCCACCCTGCCCGTACGACAGTTCGACGTGGTCATCCTCAACTATGTCCTGGGCTACACCATCGGCCGTGTCGCCGACATTATGGGGATCAGCGCAGGCACCGTGCGCTTCCATCGCCGCCAGGCCCGCAAACACCTCGCCGCAAAACTCGGCATCAACCTGGGTGACGACGAGGAGAAGGAGTAGACCGTGCCGCGCAAGCTTGATCAGATACTCGACCAGGCGGCCTTCCCGGACAGCGTCACCGACGCGGAACTTCACGACCTCAAGCGGGAGATCTCCCGGGACGTCACTGCAGCTCTCGTGTTCGGCGAACGTCCCGTCGCTCCGCGCCACCACCCGGTCCGGCTGGAACGCGCCGACATCACTCTCCAAACGCTCTGCCGCGACCTCCTGCTCGGCGACGAAGCCTCCACACACTTGGCACGTATTGCCGAAAGCCCCACCGATGCTGAAGGAGCCCTGCACTTCGGTTGTCTGCTCCACCTCGCAGGGAAACCGGACGGGGCCCTTTGGTGGTGGCAGTTCGCCGCCGGAGCCGGCAACGCCACCGCCGCCTACTGTCTCCACCTGTTTCACACATGCCGCGGCGACCTGAGGGACGCCCACCACTGGTGGCATCAGCACCACGCCCTGGGGCCAAACGACAACTTCGTCCCCCCGCCCACCTGGATACACAGCAACGTGGACACCACCTCAGACGTCTTGCGTCAAGCTGTGAAACGCCTCAGGGTCGATGACGCCGCCGGCGAATTCCACCATCCCGACCACAGTCTCGCCGACCGGATAGAGGAACTCGTCGACGCCTGCTGACTCAGGAGGCACAGCAGCTCGTGCAGACCAAGAAGCGGTCGCCGGGGCGGCGCCCCAGGCCCTCACCCTGGACAACCAGCGTGTGGGCCGAGCTTGCCCGGCACGGCGCCCTCGCAGTCCTTCCGGCAGTCGGCGCCTGGGTGACAATCGCCGACGGCCCGCCGCCCGGCTCTTGGTGGGTGGGCCGAACGGGAGGGAGCGCGGTGGTCCTACGTGCTGGCCAGGACCTTCCGTACGCCGTCAGTGACGCCCGACAGGTCGCCGGCGAGGGCGGCCCACTCGTGCAAGTCGTGCTCGGTCAGGACGACCGGGCCGGTGGCCGCAACGGTGACGGCAAAGTTGAACTGGCGGGTGGTGGTGCCCCGGCTGTTCTCGTAGTCGAATTGCCGGAGGTAGCGGTCCACGGAGGAGACGGTCAGGCCGGTCTCCTCCCGTGTCTCGCGGCGGGCCGCGTCCACGATGGTCTCGCCCGGATCGACTGTGCCCGACGGGATGTCCCACAGTCCGCCCATGTAGTCGTCCGGGTTGCGTCGGACCAGGAGGACGCGGTCGGCGTCGGTGATCACGGCGGCGGCCACGACGCTGGTGATGCCCTCGGCTTGGGCCTCCTTGGCCAGGGACTCGGCGAGGTTGGAGGTCACAGCCACAGAAGCTCCTTGTGGTGTTCGCTGACCTTCCTGGCCGCGCTGACGTACTGCTCGGCCAGTTCCAGATCCTGTTCACGGTGCCAGACCGGCAGCTTGATCGTGTGCGTGTGCGCCTTCTCGGCCACGGGAAAGTCGCCCTCCCGGTAGCGGCTGCGGGTGTTCGGGTAGCCGGGGAAGAGGTGGGAGGGGTGCTGGTAGAGAGGGAGCTGGTTCAGGGGGCGGGTGGAGCCGGGCAGGTCGAACTGGGTCGCTTCCTCGGCCATGAGGGCCTGGTGGAAACGGTCGAGGGGCAGGCCGCCGAGCTGGTCGGGCCGGTAGGTGGCCGTCAACGCGTACCAGGGCGACTTCACCCCCTCGGGCAGGGGAGTCACCTCCAGCCCGGATATCTGGCCGAGCTCGCGGGTCAGGTGGGCGGCGATCTCCTCGCGGCCCGCGAGGTGGGCGTCCAGGCGGGCGAGCTGGTCGTGGGTGAGGGCGGCGGCCAGGGGGTTGATGCGGAGCTTGAGCCCGGCCCCGGTGACGGCGTACCGCGCGAGCGGATGGCCTTCCGGGATCCCGGAGTCTGACCCTGCACCCATGGGCCCGGGACAAGACGCGTGGCGTCTTCCGCGCCTAAAGGTTGTCCCGTAACCGGTGGGGTGGTTGGTGCGTTGGCTGGGCATGGGTGGGGTGATTTCAGCAGATCGTCCGAAGTGGATCGAGCCGTTCTCCGGGTTGAGCGAGTCGCAGTTCACCAAGCTGGTGGCGTTGGTGCGGCGTCGCGGTGGCGACGTGCAGCGCGGCCGGCCTTGGCGGCTACCACTGGAGGACCGGGTGTTGCTGGTGGCGACGTACTGGCGCACGAACCTGACGTTGCGGCAGGTGGCGCCGTTGTTCGGGGTCTCGAAGTCGGCGGCCGACCGCATCCTCGATCACCTGGCGCCCTTGCTGGCCATCTCGCCGGCCCGCCGGCCGCGCAAGGACACCGTCTATATCGTCGACGGCACCCTGGTGCCCACCCGTGATCGCAGCGTGGCCGCCTCCAGCAAGAACTATCGGTACTCGACCAACCTTCAGGTCGTGATTGATGCCAACAGTCGCCTGGTGGTGGCGATCGGTCTGCCGCTGCCCGGCAGCCGCAACGACTGCCGGGCGTTCACGGAGTCCGGCGTCGACCGGGCCTGCCGCGGTGCCCCGGTCATCGCCGACGGCGGATACCAGGGCACCGGCCTGCTCATCCCGCACCGCAAACGTCGAGGTCAGATGCACCTCAGCCCACACCAGGAAGCGGAGAATGCCATTCATCGCCGGGCGCGAGCACGCGTGGAACACGCCCTGTCGCGGCTGAAGAACTGGAAATCCTGCGAGACTGCCGACTCAAGGGCAACGGCGTGCACCAAGCCATGCTCGGTATCGCTCGGCTCCACAACCTGGCCCTCACCGGATAACTCACGCCCCATACGGGACAACCTCTACGAGGCGCGCAGCCTCCTTCGGGCCCGCGAGGTCGAACAGGCCCTCGTCGTCAGCACGGAGTCACTCGACCTCGCCACCCGCATTGGCGCCGACCGATGCGTCACCTTGGTCCGCGAACTCGCTCCCTACTTCAAGCCCTACCAGAAGGTGGACGGCGTCCCCGAGTTCCTCGAACGACTCCGGACTGGCTGAGAAAGCCCGGGTTCGGGGCGCCATTTATCGGGACTCCCGTGAGGCTTCCATGCGCTGACCTCCGGCCAGATGCGGACCTGCTGACCACAGACCTACGAGACGGCCGGCTATTCCTTCCTCGCCGAACAGTCCTTCTCGCCGACCCCGCACGCGCGCTTGGCCGCCTACCTCGACTACCGCAGCAGTCAGTGGCCACGCTGGCCCACCCCTAGACCGAGAGCCGAGTGAAGCAGCGTCTCAGCGAGTGCGCAGGAGGCAGGAGATTCATCACCGGAGTGGCCCTCGCACGCCGCGCCCTGCGGGCGGGCGCCAGTGGATTCCTGCTGAAGGACGTGCGTCCTGAGGAACTCCTCGCCGGTATCCGGGCCGTCGCCGCCGGCGACGCCGTGATCGCTCCCGCTCCGACCGGCCGCCTGCTGGACGAATACGTCCAGCAGGTCCCACAACCCGTCGACGGCCTGGCCCAGGAAGCGAGACTGACAGCTCTCACCTACCGGGAGCGTGAGATCCTCGTGGCCATCGGCAAGGGCTGGACCACCCTTGAGATCGCCGCCCACTTCGTGGTGGCCGAGTTCACCGTCAAGTGCCATGTCCGAAGCGTCCTGGCCAAGATCGGGGCCCGCGACCGCATCAGGCCGTGATCTTCGCCTACGACCGCGGACTCGCCCGACCGAAGAGTGGCTGAACAGCGCTGCGTGCGCTCTCGGCGACCCTGCCGGGTTCAGCACGCACCACGGGCTGCCCGGCTACGCCGTGTCTGGCGCTATCGTTGGCCCAAGTGGATGAGTGTCCGCTACTGGGGGACGCAGCCGACTTCATCCGATTGAAGCAAAAAGTGTGGACGTGAGCTCAGAAGGAGAGCGATGGAGTCCAGAAGCGATGGGACCCAGCGCTCGGACGCACAGCGCAACCGGGAGAGGATCCTGAATGTGGCGCTGACCGAGTTGTCGCGCGCCGTGGATGTTCCGCTGAGCTTGATTGCCAAGAAGGCGGGGGTGGGACAGGGAACGTTCTATCGAAACTTTCCCAACCGTGAAGCGCTAGTCTTGGAGGTCTACCGCCACGAGGCGCAAGTGCTCGCGGACGCCGCGCCAGAACTGCTCATATCCCGTGAACCTGATCAGGCCCTGCGCGAATGGATGGATCAGCTCGCCCGCTTTGCCGTCGCCAAGGCCGGACTCTCTGACGCGATGCGTCAGATCATTGTTACGACGGATGGACCGGCCCAGCGGGGATACGCGCTGGTGGTGGACGCGATCGAGGTGCTGCTCGCGGCCAACCACGAGGCCGGCACCATCCGCCCGGGTGTGACGTCCGACGACTTCATCCTGGCCGTCGCGGGCATCTGGCGAGTCGACGCCCGCGGGGACTGGCAGACCCAGAGCGCTCGACTCCTGGACCTCGTCATGGACGGGCTGCGGGTGGGGGCGCCTCGACAGAGGTGAGGAGCGCTTCTCCTGGTCGCGGGTGGGGGAGCGCCTCGCCTTGGTCTTAAGCGAGGCTGGTGCTCGTGAAATGGCGCGTCGTGGTTGCGTTCCCCGTAACCCGACCCTCGCGAGCGGTGGCCCGGCGATCCCGGGCGTAGTGGAGGTCGCGGACGGCACCGCGAGCCGTGCTCCTGGCGTGGCTGCAGATCGATGGCGACCTCGCGGTTGCGCGACGGGTCTCGCGGCACAGCTCCCGCAACGACGCGCACCGCAGGGCAGCGAGATGCGGCTGCGTCGGTGATGAGGATGAGGCCCCGCGTCATCCGAGGTCGGAGAGGTCCTCCGGTGTGAGAGTGATCGACCCGGCGGCCATGTTCTTCCCGAGATGGGCGAGGCACCCCGTGCCGGTAATGGCGAGGGTGGCGGGGGAGGATGCGAGCAGCCAGGCCAGCGCGATCTGGGGGACCGTGGCGCCGTGCCGTTCGGCGACTTTGGCCATGCGGTCGGCGGAGAAGTCGCTCGTGGCGCCGCCCAGTGGGAAGAACGGCACGAAGGCGATGCCGGCTTCCTGGCAGGCCGCCGGAAGTTCGGCTTCATCGCACTTGCCCGCGTGGAAGTGGTTCTGCACAGCGGTCACGGGTGCGATCGCACGGGCCACGGCGAGGTGGCCGGTGTCGACGTTGCTGCAGCGACGGACTCGCCGTGGGGCGGTTCCATCACCCGACGCGCAGGTAGACGAGGTCTGTCGGCGACGGCTGAAAAGTGGACCAGTGGCGACGCTTGAAAGTTGACCCCCT
>NZ_BMSA01000041.1 GCF_014648915.1 Streptomyces phaeofaciens
GGCCCTGACCCACGAATCGATCCATGAGCACACTATGCACAGTGGCTAGGCCGACCTCCGCCTTGGTAGGCGAGGTCGGCCAGGACGGGGACGCTCTGGCGCTCGCAGATGCGGATGATCCGGTGGGTGCGGGCCGCGGTCAGGTCGTGAGCTCGGCCCGGCAACGCGGGTGGGAGCCACAGCAGCCGGCCGTCCGAATCGGTGACCAACTGCACGTTCACGCCGTGTCGGCGGTGCTTGTGGGAGTAGTCGGTGCGCCCGTCGCAGACCCGGTCGCACTCAGCGAGTGTGCCGTCCAGCAGGACGAAGTCGGGGTCGGTCTCGATCAACAGCCCGGGGGCCTCGCTCGTTGCGCTTTGCAGGCCCTCACCTGATCCCTACGTTGTCCTGTGGGAGAGGGTGAGCCCTTCGTATGGTTCACCCACCCAGGGGTACCGGGTGTGGCTGTCACCTGATAGCCGATGACGTGGCTTCCACTGATTGGCCGCCCGGTACCCCACGACGACTCGGCTGCCAATTAGGAAATGCGAATGATCGCTGAGTAGGGAATCGACAGCGAGGTCGTCCGTGGGAGGTATCAGTACCACAGTGCGCGGAGGCACCACATGGACACCATCTGGGCCGGCATCGACGCAGGGAAAACCCACCACCACTGGGTCGCAATCGACGACAGCGGCCGACGGCTGCTGTCACGTCGCGTCGCCAACGACGAGCCCGAACTACTCGAACTCCTCGACGACGTCATGGCCCTGGGTGATGAAGTGACCTGGGGAATCGACCTGGTCGACGGTGGAGCGGCCCTGGTCATCGCGCTCCTGCTCAACCACGGCCAACCGTTGCACTACCTCTCCGGCCGGGCCATCCACCGGGCCTCCGAGAGCTATCGCGGCGAAGGCAAGACCGACGCCAAGGACGCCGCCGTCATCGCCGACCAGGTCCGTGTCCGACGCGACCTGCACCCCTTACGCACCCCTGACGACACCATCACCGACCTCAAGCTCCTCACTGGCCGTCGCATGGACCTGGTCGCCGACCGCACCCGCACGGTCAACCGCCTTCGCGCCCAACTCGCAGCGATCTTCCCCGGCCTGGAACGGGCTCTCGACCTCACCAACGCCGGCCCGCTCACGTTGCTGACCGGCTACCAGACCCCGGCCGCTCTTCGTCGGCTCGGTGTGAAGCGCCTGGCCACCTGGCTCCGCAACCGCAGGGTCCTGCGTGCCGACCAGCTCGCCGAGACTGCCCTCCAGGCCGCCGAGCGCCAGCACACCAGCTTGCCCGGCGAGAAGCTGACCGTCCAACTAGTGCACACACTGGCGAAGGAAGTGCTGGCCCTTAACGAGAAGGTCGCCGAGCTCGACAAGAACATCGAGACCCGGTTTCGCGACCACCCCGCCTTCGACGTGATCACCAGCATGCCCGGTCTGGGCGTCATCCTCGGTGCCGAGTTCATGGCCGCCACCGGCGGCGACATGACGGTCTTTGGCACCGCCGACCGTCTTGCCGGCTTCGGCGGCGTCGCCCCAGTTCCCCGAGATTCCGGGAAGATCAGCGGCAACCTGCGCCGACCTCGGCGCTACAACCGCAGACTCCAGCGTGTCTTCTACATCTCGGCCCTGTTCAGCATCCGGTACTGCGAGAACTCCCGCAGGTTCTACGACCGCAAACGGGCCGAGGGCAAGCGCCACATCCAGGCCGTCCTCGCCCTCGCCCGCCGACGTGTCAACGTCCTGTGGGCCCTTCTACGCGACGGACGGTGCTACGAACCGACACCTCCACCGCCACTTGCGGCTTGACAGACAGCATTAGGAATCGGTGGCCGGCTCGAAGAAGCTCATTGCTGTGGCCCCTGTGGCCTGACTGATGGAGCGGCATGGTCAGGGCAAAACGATGAGGTCAGGTGATTTTCTGATAAGGAGGGACACAGTCGGTGTGTTGCCGTCATACTTGCCCCACCTCTGGGCGTGCCGGGTGAGGGACGGTGTGATGGGGAGGCCGGGCAGTGGCGGACAGTGAGGACGACACCCGAGAGCCCGTGCTGGACGTGCGCATCACCTCACCCACGCCCGGTCAGGTGCTCACCGGAGCGGGGCCCGGCATCACCGTCCGCGGAACCGCCGAGGTCTTGAGGGATGGGACGGGTCGGCCGCGCAAGGTCGGGCACGTCGACGTCCGTATCGGCGATGACGGTGAGTGGATACGGGCGGTCGGCACCGACGTCTGGACGGCGACCGGCGACATACCGCGCAACGGACCGCTGCAGATCTGGGCCACCGCCACGTCCGGCAGCGATCTGAACGACACGGACTCCGTGTTCGTGGTCAGCAGCCTGACCGACATGACCCCGCCCGAGGTCACGATTACGGCGCCTCCCGCCGGCACCACCGTGTCCGGTGACGGCACGGTGGTGCCGGTGCCGGTGGCGGCCGAGGTGCGGGACGACTTCCTCGGCATTGCTGCCATCGACTACTCCTTCGACGGGAGCGTCCGGGCCCGCGAGGAGTTCACCACCCCGCAGCGCTCGTGGCACGGCATCCGCGTGATGGAACTCGACGCCTCGGTGCGCACCAGCCGCACGCTCACTGTGACGGCCACCGACGTGGCCGGCAACGCACGCTCCCGCGA
The DNA here is from genome assembly GCF_014648915.1 of Streptomyces phaeofaciens. Taxonomy (GTDB): domain Bacteria; phylum Actinomycetota; class Actinomycetes; order Streptomycetales; family Streptomycetaceae; genus Streptomyces; species Streptomyces phaeofaciens. The sequence goes on from NZ_BMSA01000041.1 coordinate 2,626, forward strand.
CGTCACGGTCACGGTGACCGACCGCACCGCCCCGGCCCTGCAGGTCTTCGCGCCGCAGGACGGCAGCACCGTCCCCTCGCCTGGCGCCGGCCGACCGCTGGAGGTGCGGGGGGTGGCCACCGACCTGGAGAGCGGCGTGAAGTCGGTGGAAGTCTCGGTCAACGGCGGGCCGTTCACACCCGCTGCCACCGGCTTCTCAGGAGCCTGGCGGGCGGAGGTGACCGCGCCCACGGGTCGCTGCACCATCACCGTGCGGTGCGCGGATCACGCCGGGAATCAACAGACCGTCACCGTACGGTTCGAACTGGCGCGACCATATGTACCAGCCGATGCCAGCGACCTGTTCAGCCTTCAGGCCTACCTTTCCGACCTGCTCTGGTTCGCTGGCACCCATCTGCTCGACGGAGCCGGAAAGCCGCTCACCCCCGCCGTGCTCACCAGCGCCTTCCACCAGCCCTTCGAGCTGCTCACCGACCCACGTCACAGCGCCGCCTCCGCCCCGGTCAACCAGGTCCGCGCCGCCATCGAGGTGATCCGGCGCTACCTGAGCTCCACCGGCGTCGGCCTGACCGCCCACTTCCGCTTCGACGAAGACTCCGGAACGGTCACCGCCGACGCGGCCGGCGGCCCGGGCGCCACCGTCTCCGGCGCGACCTGGACCGAAGGCCGGGCGGGCTCACCCGCACTGCTCTTCGACGGAACCTCCGCCTACGTGCAGGTTCCGAAGGGCCGGGCCGCCGACATCACCAACACCTTCACTCTCGCCTTCTGGGCGCTGCCGCTCGCCTCCCGCGCCACTGACACCCAGGCCACCGCAGGCGTCAGCGGCATCTCCGGTCAGCGGTACGCGTTCGGCCCGCAGCAGGGCGGCATTGCGTACGGATCCGCCGAGCACGCCGGGGTCGGAGTCTCGGTCGGCACCAACGGTGTCAGCGTCTACGAGCACAGCGACGACTATCTGCCGGCAGCCCTGGTCCACGACACGGCGCTGACCGGCTGGACCCACATCGCGGTGACCTATGCCTATCAGCCGTTTCCCGATCTGATGACGGGGGAGCCGGCCGGCTGGTTCCCGGTGCTCTACCTGAACGGCCAACAGGTCAAGAGAGGCCGGGTCAGCCCGAAGCCCTACCTGCACTGCGTCCCGGCCCACCTCGGTGCCGAAGCCTCCGGCCATGGGGCGTACCACGGCCGGCTCGAGGACGTACGAATCTACGACCGGAGCCTGTGGCAGGGGCAACTAGCCCTGTTGGCGCGGGAGCGGGAGAGCGCCGTTGCCGCCGAGTACTGCCTGCTGGCGTACCGTCTGCTGCTCACCCGCCTAGGCACCTCGTACGAGGAGTTGCGCCTGGCCCGCGGCGTGGCATCCGAGGTCCGCCGCGCCCTGGCCGAACGCCTCGGCATCGACCCGGCACCCGACCGCCTCGACCAGCTGCTGCTCGCTCCCGATCGGGTGACGGAGGCGGGCCTCGCCCGGCTGTTCGGCCTTGCCGACACCACCGCTGACCCGCTGGTGGTGCCCGACCCGTCGCTGCTGCTGCAGTGGCGGCGGCAGCGGCAGGAGCGGCTGTGGGCCGAGGCCGACCATCCCCAGCCGGTACGCGCAAGCACGCCGCTGGTCGTCGACCCGGACCTGCTGGTGCCCGGTGACTTCCGCAACCGTACGGCCGGCGACGCGGCGTTCGACCTGTGGACCGTACGCCGGAAGTGGACAGACGATGCCTTCGCCGCCGTCCGTACCGCCCGGGAGGCGCTGTCCGCATCGCCCCCGGTGGACGCCTTCGACGCCATAGTGAAGACGGTGCTGGGCGTGCCGGCCGCCCGGCTTGCCGAACTCGATGCCCTCCAGCGCCGGGCGGTGCCCATCGACGCCGAACTGGGCGCGTTACGGCTGACCTTGGAGGAGCTGCGTCACCTGCTACGGGTACGCGGGGTGGCCGGAAGCGGCATCGTCACGGAAGACGAGTGGCAGGACCTCTACCATCTGCTGACCCACCTGCGGAAACGCCAGCAGCGGGTGGCGTGGCTGGTGGCCGAGCAGGGCGTCGCCCTCACCCCCGGATCGTTCCTCGTCGCCGCCACCGAATGGGCGCCGACCCCGTGGCGCGGCACCATCGCCGACCGTCTCGACTGGCAGGACCGGCTGCAGTCGCGCATCGAGCAGGCGGACGCTCTCACCGAGGCCCTGCGCACCGCCGTCGGCGACGTCGAGCAGATCGCCCTGCCGGCACTCCGCGACGGTCTCCTCTCCCTGCTCGGCACTCCTGCCCTGGAGGAGGATCGGGACCGCCTCAGCGAGGAACTGTTGATCGATACCGTCGGCGTCGGCAACGACGAGACGACCCGGCTGGCGCAGGCCGTCCAGACCCTGCAGCAGCTCCTGTTGCTGCTGCGTACCGGGCGGCTGCCCGCACAGCACCCGGCGCGTGCCTGGCGCATCGAACCGGGCAGTGCGGCCGACTTCGACGAGGAATGTTCGTGGATGGGCAGCCACGAGGCGTGGCGGGCGGCCATGTTCGTCTTCAGCTACCCCGAGGACCTGCTGTTGCCGACGCTTCGCCGCGGCAGTGCAGGCCCCACCGAGGCCTTCCGGGCCCTGCTGAACACGGTGCGCGGCCGTCCGCGGCTGAGCCGTCCGGCCGCGCTGGGCGCGGCCGCCGACTTCCTCGTCGCCGTACGGCCGCTGCTGCAGGCCTTCCCGCTGCATACGCTGCCATACACGGGCGAGGACATCCGCGACGGACTGCTGCAGCTGCGATACACCGACCGCGCCGGCGCCACGGACCTGCAGCGCTTGCGGACGCTGTCGGCAAGCGTCATGACCCACTTCGGTACGGGGCACCCCGGCCTGCCGAACTACCTGCAGGAAGTCTTCTATTACGTCCCCCTGCTGCTGGCCCAGAGCCTACAGCGGGCCGGGGACTTCGCTGCCGCGCTCGACTGGTACCGCACCATCTACGCCTTCGACCAGGAGGACCTGCCCGACGTCTTCGTCCCGTCCGACGAGCGCAAGATCTACTACGGGCTGGAGAGGGAGTTCAACACCGCGGCCGTGCTGTCCCGGGGCAGCCACTGGCTGCGCGACGAGCTCAACCCGCACGCCCTGGCCGCGAACCGCCCCAATCCGTACACCCGCTACACCTTCTGCAGCATCGCCCGGTGCTTCCTGGAGTACGGGGACGCCGAGTTCACCCGCGACACCGGCGAGTCCCGCGCCCGGGCCCGGGCGCTGTACCTCAGCGCCGCCGGTCTGCTGCGCTCGCCGGAGCTGACTGTCTTGGGCGGCCCGAAGGCCCTGCCAAGCCCGGTGCTGACCGCGCTCACCGCATCGGTGCGCAACCAGCTGCGCAAGCTGCGCCAGGGCCGCAACATCGCCGGCATGATCCGGCCCGCCGAAGAGCCCCCGCTCCCGGCTCCCGGCATGCCCGCCGTCGACACCGGCGGCCGCCTGCTCGCCCCGGGACAGAGGGCACAGCGCCCCACGCCCTACCGCTTCTCCGTCCTCCTGGACCGCGCCCGGCAGCTGGTGGCGACCGCCGCCCAGATCGAGGCCGCCTATCTGGCCAGTCTGGAGAAGCGTGACGCTGCGGCCTACGACCGCCAGCGCGCGGGCGCCGATCTGGATCTGGCCCGCTCCGGGGAGCAGCTGCAGAGTCTGCGGGTGACCGAGGCCCGTAACACCACCGGGCTGGCCCGCCGGCAGAAGGCGGTCAACGACGTTCGCGTCAGCACCTATCAGCAGTGGATCGATGCGGGCCCCAACGTGTGGGAGCGCATGCTTGTCAGCGACTTCGACGAGGCCCGGGTGTACCGGGACTGGATCGCCGGGCTGGATGCCGCCATGACCACCACCCAGGCCATCATCTCCGCCATGGGGTCGGGTTTCGAGACGCCGGGAAAGATGGCGGCCGCGGGGTCGGTCGGTGCGCTGTCCCTCGGCAAGGCCCAGAACGCGATGCAGCTCAACCGTACCGAGCAGGACATTCAACTGCACACGCTGCGGGCCGGCCAGGAGCGCCGCCAGGAGGAGTGGGAGCTCCAGCTCGCCCTGGCCAACGCCGAGGCGCTGGTCGCCGAGGAGGCGATACGGGCCGCGGCCGACCACGAGCTGGTCATCGCCCAGGAGGCTCGTATCGCCGGAATGCAGACCCTCCAGGCCCAGGCCACAGCTGACTTCCTGGTCCGCAAATTCACCAATCTCGAGCTCTACGAGTGGATGAGCGGCGTCCTCGGCGGTGTCTACGGTTACTTCCTGCAGCAGGCCACCGGCACCGCTCAGCTCGCCCAGCAGCAGTTGGGCTTCGAGCGGCCGCCGGTGGCTCCGGCGTACGTGCAGAACGACTACTGGGAGGCCCCGGCCGACGACGACGCCGAGCCCGGCCGCCCCGGGCCGGAGCGCGGCGGCCTGACCGGTGCCGCCCGGCTGCTCCAGGACATCGAGCAGCTCGCCCAGTTTGCGTTCGAGACCGACCGGCGCAAGCTGAACCTGAGCCAGACGATCTCGCTGGCCGAGTTCGCGCCATTCGAGTTCCAGATGTTCCGCGACAGCGGCGTGCTGGCCTTCGACACCCAGCTGACGGACTTCGACCGCATGTTCCCGGGCCACTATCTGCGGCTGATCAAACGGGTCCGGGTCTCCGTCGTCGCCCTGATCCCACCGGTGAGCGGCATCCGGGCCACCTTGACCGCCTCCGGGATCTCCAGGGTGGTCACCGGGCCGGAGGTGTTCCAGGAGACCGTCATCAGACGCACCCCCGAGTCGATCGCGCTGACCTCCCCGACCAACGCTTCCGGTGTTTTCGAGCTGGACTCGCAATCCGAGATGCTGCTGCCCTTCGAGTCGATGGGCGTGGCCACCCGCTGGCAGCTGGAACTGCCCAAAGCGGCCAACCAGTTCGACTTCCGGTCGATCGCGGATGTGCTGCTCACCGTCGACTACACCGCGCTGAGCGACAGCGGTTACCGCGCCCAGGTCATCCAGCGCCTCAACCCGCGGGTCAGTGCCCAGCGGGCCTACAGCTTCCGCGAGGACTTCCCCGACGCCTGGTACGAGCTGAACAATCCCGCCGAGTCGGCGACCGCGATGACGGTGCGGTTCGAGACCCGGCGCGCGGACTTCCCGCCCAACCTGGAGCCCGGCAGCCTGCGCGTCGCCCAGCTGCTGCTGTATGTCTCACAGCGGGAGGGCACCGCCGAGCCGGTACGGGTCCAGCGCTTCACGCTCACCCCGACCGGTGCCAAGGACAAGATCCCGGCCGCCAGCTCGTCCGCCGCCCAGTCCACATCCGAGGGTCTGATCAGCACCCTCGCCGGCAACTGGAACTGGCTCAGCGGCGAGGCCGCGCCCGTACCGGTGGCCGGTACCTGGGAACTGGCTTTCGCCACCGATCTCGCCGAACGCTTCGGCAAGGGCGAGATCCAGGACCTCCTCTTCGTCATCAGCTACTCCGCGCGCATGCCGCCCTGGCCGGATGCGTAGGGGCGGCGATGGGTGACACGGCACGGTCCCCGGTCGAGATCATCTCCCTGCCGCAGGGCGGCGGGGCGCTGCGCGGCATCGGGGAGAAGTTCGCCCCGGACCCGGTCACCGGCACGGGCAGCTTCACCGTGCCGGTCACGGTGCCCGTCGGCCGCGGCGGGCTTGAACCCAGCCTGGCCCTGACGTACAGCACCGGCGCAGGCAACGGCCACTTCGGGCTCGGCTGGAGCCTGCCCCTGCCGGGCATCAGCCGAAAGACCTCGCACGGCGTGCCGCGGTACGACGACAGCGACGTCTTCATCCTCTCCGGCCACGAAGACCTTGTCCCGCTGCCTGCGGCGGCCGGAGCCCCGGTCTGCTACCGGCCGCGTACGGAGGGCCTGTTCGCCGAGATCGTCCACCACCGCGGCCCCCGCGGCGGCCACTGGCGGGTTCGTACCCGGGACGGCCTGACCAGCGTGTACGGCACGCCACCCCACGACGGCACCGACGCCGACTGGCGCGACCCGGCCGTCTGCGCCGACGCCGACGACCCGCGCCGCGTCTTCGCCTGGCAGCTCACCGAGACCCGCGACCCGCTGGGCAATCTCATCCGCTACGAGTACGGCTCCGACGGCGGCGACGAGGCGGGTCACCGCTGGCGGCAGCCGGTCCTGCGCACCATCCGGTACGCCGACTACACCGCCGACGGCGGGCGGCTGCGCTTCCTGGCCCGCGTCGACCTCGACTACGAGCCTCGTCCCGACCCCTTCTCCGCCTACCGGGCGGGCTTCGAGATCCGTACCGCGCTGCGCTGCCGCACCATCACCACCCTCGTCGACGATGGCGCCGAACACCCGGTGCGTTCCTACGAGCTGCGGTACACCCCGAGCGCCCACAGCGCCGTATCGCTGCTGTCGTCCGTACAGGTCACCGGCTTCGACGACGACGGCACCGAGCACCGCGACCTGCCGCCCGTCACCTTCGGCTACACCGCCTTCGAGCCGGAACGCCGCCGGTTCGCGGCGGTCACCGGCGACGACCCGCCACCCGTGCCGCTGTCCCGCGTCGACGTCGAGCTGGCCGATGTCTCCGGTGACGGCCTGCCCGACGTGCTGCAGCTGGACGGCGTCGCCCGCTACTGGCGCAACCTCGGCCGTGGCCGCTTCGACCGCCCCCGCACCCTCCGCTACGTTCCCGCAGGCCTGCGGCTCGCCGACCCCGGCGTGCAGCTGCTGGATGCCGACGGGGACGCCCGGGCCGACCTCCTCGTCAGCACCTCCACCTTCGCCGGCACCGTACCGCTGCGCACGGACGCCACCTGGGCGGCGATCCGCCCGTACACGCAGCCGCCTACCTTCAGCCTCGACGACCCCGAGGTCCGGCTGCTCGACCTCAACGGCGACGGAGTCACCGACGCGGTGCGCGCCGGCAGCCGCCTGGAGTGCTACGTCCAGGATCCCGGACTCGGCTGGACCGGCCCCCGCCCCGCCCGCAGCGCCGACCCCGCAGGCCTGCCCCGCATCTCCCTCACCGACCCACGGGTGCGCTGGGCCGACATGACCGGCGACGGCAGCCAGGACCTGGTGCTGGTCCACGGCACGGCGATCGAGTACTGGCCGAACCTTGGCCACGGCCGCTGGGGACGCCGGGTGGCGATGCGGGACGCCCCACGGCTGCCGGCCCGCCACGATCCGCAGCGACTGCTCCTTGGCGACGTGGACGGCGACGGCCTGGCGGACCTGGTGTACGTCGGCGCCGACGAGGTCACCGTATGGATCAACCGCTGCGGCAACGGCTGGAGTGCACCCATCAGGATCCGCGGCTGCCCGCCGTACGCCGCCGCCGACAGCGTCCGCATCGTCGACCTGCACGGCACCGGCACCGGCGGCGTGCTGTGGAGCAGCGATCGCAGTCCGTCGATGTACTTCCTCGACCTGACCGGCGGCGTCAAACCCCGCCTGCTCGAGGAGATGGACAATAACATCGGGCTGCACACCCGAGTCCGCTACGAGCCCTCCACCCGGCACCGGCTGCGCGACGAGGCCCGGCAGCGGACGCGGTGGCGTACTCCGATGCCGTTCGTGGTGCCGGTGGTCGCCGCCGTCGAGAGCCTTGACCTGATCTCCGGGACGAAACTCACCTCCGAGTACCGATACCACCACGGCTACTGGGACGGCCAGGAGCGAGAGTTCCGCGGCTTCGGCCGCGTCGACCAGTTCGACACCACGGTCTTCGACGACTATCACGGGCCCGGACTGCACCCGGACCATCCCGCCGCGGCGCTCGCACCGGAGGAGTTCTCGCCTCGTACGGAGACCCGCACCTGGTACCACCTCGGCCCTGTGGACCCGACCGGAGACGGCCAGTGGGCGCCACTGGACTGCCGCGACGAGTACTGGAGCGGCGATCCGCCGCTGCTGCACCCATCGCTGCCCGAACCTGCCGCCGCCGACCGCCGCACACGCCGCGCTGCCCTGCGCAGCCTGCGCGGGCGCGTCCTGCGCAGCGAGCTGTACGCACACGACGACTCGACGCTACGCGACCGGCCGTACACCGTCACCGAGTACTCCTACGCGGTGCGCCCGGAAAGCGCCCAGGACGACACCAGAGAGCCGGTCTTCTTCCCGTACGAAACGGCACGCCGCGACACCCTGTGGGAGCGCGGCGAGGACCCGATGACGCACTTCACCTACACCAGCGACCACGACGGGCACGGCCAACCCCGCCGACGGACGACAGTCGTGCCGCCGCGCCGCTCGGCCTGCCGCCAGGAGCTGACCGCCGCCGTGGTGGGCGCGGTCCGCCCGGACGAAACCCGCGTCCTGGCCACCCACACCACCACCGCCTACGCGATCCCGGCCACCGACTCCGGCATCCACGACCGGGTGGCGCAGACCCGTACCTACGAACTGGCAGCCCCACCCGGCATCACCGAGCCCGACCCCGGAAACGTGCCGTCCGTGCTTGCCGAACAGGCCCGCGCCTGCGCGGCCGTCGAGCGCCTCTTCGCGGCAGGCGACCCGGGCACCGTCCGGTTGATCGGCCACGAAGTGCACCACTACGACGGCGCCGCCTTCACGGGCCTGGACTGCGGAAAGGTCGGCGCCCACGGGCTGCTCACCCGCACCCGCACGCTCGTCCACACCGAGGACTCCCTCGACGCCGGCTACCTCGACCGCCGCCCCCGCTACCTTGGCGGCACCGCCGACCTGCCCGCCGGCGTGCCAGCGTCCTTCCGCAGCGGCGCCGGTCTCCATCGCGACCCACCCGACCCCAGCTATCTCGCAGGCTGGTACGCGGAGACTGAATGCCGGGCCTACGACGTCCAGCTCGGCGCCGCCCAGCAGCGCGGCGTCGTCCTGCAGCTTCGCGACCCGCTCGGGCACTTGACCACAATCACACCGGACCGGTTCCTGCTGCTGCCCACCATCGTCGAGGACTCCGCGCGGCTGCGGACCACCGCCACATACAACTACCGGACCGGCCGCCCGGAAAAGGTCACCGACCCCAACGGGACCGGCCGCCACTACCGTTACCACCCGCTGGGCCTGCTGCAGCTGATGTTCCTCACCAGCCCCGGCGGCGAGGGCGGCACCCACGACAAGCCCCAGGTGCGCTACGTGTACAACCTGTCGGATTTCCCGGCCACCGGGCAGCCTCTGTGCGTGCGCACCATCTCCCGTATCCGGCACGCTTCGGAGGGCATCTCCGACGACACGATCGAGGTGCGGGAATACTCTGACGGCGCGGGCCGCCAGGTCCAGCGCCAGGCGCAGGCGGACGACATCGCCTTCGGCGCGTCCGGGGACGACACCGGGCTGCCGGCCGGCGGCCCGGCCCTCGGCAACCGCGCCGCGGACCGGATCTGCGTCACCGGCTCGCAGATCTATGACAACAAGGGCCGGGTGATCAGCCGCTACGAACCCTTTCTCGCCACGGGCTGGGGCTACCGCTCCCAAGAGGCGGCGCAGCGGGGCCGACAGGCGCGCTTCCAGTACGACCCCTGCGGCAGAACGATTCGAGTCCGCAACCCGGACGGCTCCGAGCGCCGCACACTGACGGGCATCCCGGCCGCCCGCACGACCCCGGCCGTCATCCGGCCGACGCCCTGGGCGACCACCAGCTACGACGAGAACGACCTGGCCCCCGACACCCGGGACCCGGCGGGCGATCCGCTCACCGGCGCCGCCCCCGCCGAGCACCACTACACGCCGACCCTGACCCTGACCGACGGCCTCGGCCACCCCCTGTGCCAACTCGTCCACGGCGGCCAGGACCCCGACCACGACGGGCACCTGACCCGCACCTGCCACGACACCCGCGGCAACCTCCTGGAGATCACCGACGAACACGGCCGCACCACCTTTTCCTGCGCCTACGACCTGGCCAACCGCCCGGTGCGCACAGACACCATGGACACCGGCCGGCGCATCGCGGTCGCCGACGCGGCGGGCAACGAGATCCACGCCGTGGACAGCCGCGACCACGTCACCCTGCGGACCTACGATGCGCTGAACCGTCTCAGCGGCGTGTACGCCGCTGAGGGACCCGGCAAGACACTCACCCAGCGCGAGCGGCTCACCTACGGCGACCAAGACCCCGACGAGGCCGACGCCCGGCAGCACTACCGGCTCGGCCGGCTCTGGCGTCATCTCGACGAGGCCGGGCTGCTGCTGGCCGAGTCGTACGACTTCACCGGCCGCCGTACCGCCTGGGTGCGGCAGGTGGTGAGCGACGCCACCCTGGCCGCCGCGGAGCCAGCCGGCTGGACCGCCGACTGGGCAGCCGCGGGCGCCGAGGCGGCGCTCGACGCGACGGGCTATCGCAGCACCGGCCGCTTCGACGCCCTCGGCCGGATCATTGCCGCGCACGTCCCGGCCGCGGTGGACGGCCGCCCCGTCCTGGTCGAGCCGACGTACGGCCGCTCCGGGTCGCTGCGGTCAATCAGCGTCGACGGAGTGCCGTACCTGCGGCTCATCGCCTACAACGCCCGCGGCCAGCGGGTCCTGATGGCATACGGCAACGGGCTGATGCGCCGCCACGCCTACGACCGCGACACCTTCCGGCAGATCCGCTCCCGCCTGGAGACGGCCGTCGTCGACGGCGACAAGTGGACCGGCGAGGGCCCGGCCCTGAGCGAGCTGACATACCGCTACGACTTGGTCGGCAACATCCTGAGCATCGAGGAACGCACCCCGGGCTGCGGCATCGCCGGGACCGCCCACGGCCGCGACCGCCTCGTCCGCCACTTCACCCACGACGCGTACTACCGCCTCGTCAGCGCCACCGGCCGGGCCTGCGCCGACATCGGCGTGCTGCGCCCGCTGCCCGACCGGCCGCGCTACGGCTCGTACCCCGCCGCCCCCGACCAGCACAACGCGCCCGACGTCACGACGGGTTACCGCGAGACCTACCGCTACGACCCGGCGGGCAACCTCATCGATCTGCACTACCAGGTCATTACCGGGGCCCAGCAGCCCAGTTGGCACCGCGGCTTCGCAGTGGGCCACCTGCCGCCCGAGGACTCGACGCAGGCGCCGCACAACCGGCTCACCAGCGTCACCGAGGGCGCCGGTGGCACCCCGCTGCCGCTCGGCTACGACAAGGCCGGCAACCTCTGCACGCAAGGCGAGTCCCGTACCTACACCTGGGACCACGCCGGTCGGCTGACGGGCTTCCGCTGCCACGCCGGCGGCGCCTCCTCGATCACCGCCCGCTACCTCTACGGCGCCGACGGCACCCGCGTGAAGAAGTGGGTCCGCCACCAGGGCCAGGCGGGGCGGGACGAGAGCACCAGCTACCCCGCCCCCGGCGTAGAGCACCATCGCTGGTCCGACGTCGGCGGCGGCGAGAACCGGGTGCTGCACATCATGGACGGCGCCGAGCGCATTGCCGAGATCCGCTCCGGACCTGCCCGGCGCGGTGAGGCCGGCCCCGAGGTGCGGTACGTGTACGCCGACCATCTGGGCAGCAGCGCCCTGACCACCGACGCGAGCCGGTCGTGGATCAACCGGGAGGAGTTCTTCCCGTACGGGGAGACCAGCTTTGGCGGCTATGCGCGAAAGCGCTACCGCTTCACCGGCCACGAGCGAGACGAAGAGTCGGGCCTGAACCACCACGGGACCCGCTACTACCTACCCGGCCTGGCCCGCTGGGCCTCCGCCGACACGGTGATGTCCCGCGAGATGTCTCACGCCTACGCCTACTGCCGAGGGCGCCCGCTGGTGGCCGTGGACCACAGCGGTCGGCATCCAGTAGTGCTCCTCCTCGTCATGGCCGTCCTGCTCAATCTCTCGATCCCGAACACGGCCAACGCCCCGAAGCGGGGCGATCCCGTGTACCCCGCCATGACCGAAGCCGAGTTCGCCGCCCAGGCGGCCCTGGTGCTGGCCACCGGAAGGCTGGGCTCGGTGATCGAGAAGCAGATCGCCTTCAAACTGGGCGGCGGTGTCCTCGGCCATGCCGCCGGCGGATTCCTGGGCGGTGCGACCAGTGGGCTGATGGGCGGCCCCGCCTCCCGCGGGGTGTCCGACCTGGCGCGGGGCGAGCTGAGCAGTGGTGCGGAGTACTTCGAGACCGCGTGGAAGACGGGGCTGGCGGGCGGCGCCATCGGCTCCCTCTTCGGAGCGTTCAGCGCCAGGGTGGACGGAGCCGCCTGGGTGGGCCGCCCGCAGTTCAGCCTGGGCCAGATGGCCGCGGCGGCTGACGAACTGTCGGCGAAGTTCGCCGGCAGTGTGCGCACCTGGGGTGAGAACGGCTGGTTCAAGAACCCCCGGCAGAACCCGTACAAGCCCACGCCGACCAGCAAGCCGCCGTCCAAGGTGGGCGTGGCGGTGAGCCGAAAGACGGGCAACGTCTATCTCGGCACGAACGCGGAGGAGCGGATCCTGGCGCATCCGGACATGGACACCGCCTTCGCATCCATGGAGGGGACGGCGGCCAAGCCCCGCCTGGTGAACCAATGCGCCGAGTTCGCGGCCGTTGACAAGGCCCTGTGGGCGGGTGAGGTGGCGGAAGACCTGGTTGTGTCGGTCCGCGACGTCAAGACGGGCGCCCTGGCGCCTGCCTGCCACAACTGCCAGCGGACCGGCGCCGGGGTGACGTTCACCGCCGGCGTGAAACCGCCGCGGGAGTGACCTCCGGTTGATAGCGGGAGGTCCGGGATGATCAGGGGGATCGGGCTGATCGGTGAGGCTGGTCTGAAGGGCGCGCAGCGCGATGCTGCGGACCCGGGCGAGCGAGCTGGAGACCCAGGGCGTCGTACACCGCGTAGGCGGCGCGGGCCAGGAGGAGGGTGTGCTGGGTGGCTTCGGGCAGGGTCCGGCTGCGGCGGGTGGCACTCAGGTCGGTGTAGTGGATCGTGCAGGTCACGCCGGAGGCGATCTGGTCGGTGGTGCGGAGTCGGGCACCGAGGTCGTCGGCGAGGGCGAGCAGGATGCGTCGGTGGGCGGCCGGGTCGAGTTCGTCCCGGGGGAAGCGGTGTTCTGTGCTGAGGCTTGCCGGGGCCGGGGCCGGGGCCGGGGCCGGGGCCGGGGCCGGGGTGGGGTCGACGACGGCGGCAGTTCTTCGAGCCCAGTGGTCACCCTGCCTCAAAGGCTCCCTACGTTGTTCTGCGGGACGCGGTGAGTCCCTCGTATGGTTCACCCACCCAGGGGTGCCGGGTGTGGTTCAAAAGGCTCTGCCACTTGTGGCTTTCAGTGATTGGCCGCCCGGTACCCCACGACGACCCGGCTGCCAATTAGGAATTGCGAATGATCGCTGAGTAGGGAATCGACAGCGAGGTCGTCCGTCGGGAGGCACCATCACCACACCGCGCGGAGGCACCACATGGCCGCAATCTAGGCTGGCATCGACGCAGGCAAGACCCATCACCACTGCGTTGCGATCGGCGAGAGCGGCCACCGGCTGCTGTCCTGACGCGTCGCCAACGACGAATCCGAACTCCTCGAACTCCTCACCGATGTCCTGGCCCTGGGCGACGAGGTGACCTGGGGCATCGACCTGGCCGACGGCGGAGCCGCCCTAGCCATCACGATCCTCCTCAACCACGATCAGCCGCTGCACTACATCTTCGGCCGGGCCATCCACCGCGCCTCCGAGAGCTACCGCGGCGAAGGCAAGACCGACGCCAAGGACGCCGCCGTCATCGCCGACCAGGTCCGCATCCGCCGCGACCTGCAACGTTTACGCACCGGCGACGAGACGGTCACCGACCTCAAGATCCTCCGCCCGGGAGAGCGGCGGCGCCGTTCGGGAGCGGGCGGCAGCAGTGGGGCCATTCGCTCCCACAGGTCGTCTGGAACAAGATCAGCACGCACTCCGGACACCCTGCCGACCAAGATCGCCGAGCACAAGAACCCGTGGCCCAACTCATTCTGAAACGATCACTTACTGATCTTTTCGTAAGTTCGGTGGGTGTGCTGGGTGGATGGTCAGGCCGGTGTGGGCGAGGAAGGACCATGGCAGTTGTGGGTTGTGGTTGATGCGGTGGATGCCTTGCTCGGTGGCGTCGGCAACATCGGCGAGGTGGTCGCCGGCGAGGTTGGCGAGTTCACGTTTCTTGAGCGAGGACCACAGCAGCTCCACCGGATTGAGCTCGGGAGCGTAGGCGGGTAATCGCTCCAGAGTGAGCCAGTCCTGCTCGGCGACCCAGGCGCGCATCGCCCGGCTCCAATGGGCCGACAGACCGTCCCAGACCAGCACCACTTGCTCGCCGCGGTAGAACGCCTTCATCTGCTCGAGGACTTCGATGAGGGCGGTGGTGTCATAGCTGCCGGGCTTGAGGTGGAAGCACAGACGGGCTCCGCGTTCGGGATCGGTGGAGTGGTAGCCCAGGGCCCCGGCCATCGACGCCCGCTTCCAGTTCAGCCGGTGCCGCAGCAGCGGGGTCCGGCCACGGGGTGCGTAGGTGCGGCGGATCTGGGGGAGCAGAGAAACGCCCGATTCGTCGAGGAACACGATCCAGGCACGTGTGTTCACGGCCCCCTTTTGATGCGCGGCCACTCGTGCGCGATCCAGCGGGCGATCTCGGACTCGTCCCGCTCGACCGCCCTGCGCTCGGGACGTTGCAGACTCCATCCGAGTCGGCCGGTCAGCAGTCGCCACACCGACGCCCTCGACAAAGACACCCCCGTTACCTGCTCCACGACGGCGCCGACTCGCTCCAGGGTCCACAGGTCGGCCTCGAAACCATGAGCCTGAGCTCCTCGCGCCAACGCGGCCCGGACGTTCTCGACCTGGGCGTCGTCCAGCTTGGGCGGGCGACCGGTGGCCGCACGCCGCCGCAGGGCCGAAGCACCACCTTCCTCCCACGCCCGCCGCCATCGCCGCACGCTCTCGGCACACACCCCCACCGCCCGCGCGATCTCCGCATTCGACACACCGTCCTCGAACAACTCGACCGCCCGAACACGACGCGCCTCCGCCAACTGAGGCCGCGACAACGGAGGAAGAGAGGCGCCAGCAGCAGAGGGCGAAGGTCCATAAGCCACCCCGAAAGCCTCCCACCCACACCGCCAGCACACCCACCGAACTTACGAAAAGATCAGTAGGGCCTGTAAAGAATCAACACGTTGGTTTGGTGTCTGTCGTAAGGGTCGCGCCGTATGCGGTGGCGTGGACGAGGAGTCCTGCGAGGGTGTTGAGGTGTGCTGCTGGGGGCCGGGGTGTGTGTGCGTGCTGGTCCATCAGGCGCCGGATCTCGCTGGTGGTGTGGCGGATGGTGTCCTTACTGACGGCGAAGAGGCGGGCCAGCACGGTGGGCGGCAGGGCGAGGTTCTGTTGCAGCACGGTGACCAGGACCCGGTCGGCCAGGTCGAGTTTGGCTTTGCGGCCGCCGCCCGGGGCCCGGCGTCGTTCACCGCCGTCGCGTCGGGTGGTGGCGTCCTGTTTCTGCAGCGCCTGCCAGTCGGCGGTCAGGGCCTCGGTCAGCTCGCTCAGTGCGGTGCGGGTCATGCCGGTCAGTGCGGGGTGCGACAGACTACCGCGGTCGAAGACCACCGCCGGCTTGGACGTTGGTCCGGTGGGGATGGCCGGGCCGGCGGGGTGGGGGTGCACGGTGTAATTCCATTCGCCGTGGAAGGCATGTCCGGTGACCGGTACTGCGTTCAGCTCAGCGTCGCTGACTTTCACACCGGTGGGGTAGCTGCCGGGGTCCAGTTCGGCGTGGACGGTCAGACCGGTGCGGGTGGTAGTCGCGGCGATGCTGTTCACGATGACGTCGTGGCTGGTCGGCGGGCGGCCGCGCCAGTTCATTGTGATCGCGGAGAACAGCCGGTGCTCGATCCGGTTCCATTTCGATGTGCCCGGAGGCATGTGGCAGACGGTGACAGTCAGGCCGGTCTCGGCGGCGAAGGCCGCGAGTTCGGTCTTCCAGGCCCTGGTGCGGTAGCCGTTGGAGCCGCCAGCGTCGGCGGTGATCAGCAGTCGGGTGGCGCCGGGATAGTCGCGGCGTCCTTGCCCGTTCCACCAGCGGCGGATCGATTCGGCCGCGAAAGCCGCGGTGTCGTGGTCCGTACCGACGTTCACCCAGCCGGTGTCCGCCGCCAGGTCGTAGATGCCGTAGGGCAGGGCCTTGCCCAGCGCGTCACCGGGGAAGTCATGGACGTCAACCCGCACAGGATCACCGGCCGGCCGCCATTGACGTCCCGCATTCTTGAACTCCCCGACGACTTCCTTCTTCTTCGTGTCCACGCTGACCACCGGCTCACCGTCCGCCTGATGGGCCTTGGCCTGGTCGTTGATATACCGGAACTGCGCGTCGCGGTCAGGGTGTTGAGCGCCCTCAAGTGTCTTGGCATTGGCCTGCAGACTGAAACCGTTCTCCCGCAGCAGTCTGCCCACGGTCGGCGCCGAAGCGGCGTGGCCCTGACGCGTCAGTTCCCCGGCCAGAGACCGCAGCGACTTGGTCGTCCACCGAAGCGGCGACATCGGATCGCCCCGTTCGTCCGGCTCAACCAGTGCCAGCAACGCCGGAACGAGCAGCGGGTCAAGCTCCTCGGCGCTTTTTCGACCGCCGCCGTCCCGGCGGACCCGGCCCTTGGGCAGTGGGTTCTCGCCGCCCTTCAACTCGAAGACGCCCTTCCGCACTGTCGTCTCGCTCACCCCCGCAGCCCGCGCGACGGCCCTCACCCCGCCGTGCCCCAGCAGCCGGGCCTCGGCGGCCAGCGCCAGCCGCTGCTGCCGCTCATTCAGATGAGGGAACAACACCCCGAATCTCAGGGCAAGTTGATCACGGACCTCACTCGGTATGCGCATACCACAGCAACGACAAAGAGACCGTGAAGCAACGTGTTGATTCTTTACAGGCCCTTACTGTCCGTGGAGACCCGCGATGCGACCTTTTCCTGAGGCTGAGTCGGACTCGCCCTGGGTATGTCACGGTGCGCGGGGTATGTCGTATGAGGTCGATGGCCGGGGGAGGGGCGTCATGGAGATCGAGCTGGCAGACGCTGTGGCGGTTCTGCGGGAGGAAGTGCTTGAGGCGGCGGCGCGGGGTGCCGGTCAGGACATCGCTTTCAAAGTCGGCTTTTTTGAGTTGGAGTTCATGGTCGAACTACGCCAAGACGCGCGGGCGAAAGCCGGCTTCAAAGCATGGGTGGTCTCGGGGGAAGCGGAGGGCGGAGTGGCGCGAGGCACTACCCAGCTGGTGAGGATCACTTTGACTCCGCAGAGGCCGAATGGAGGCGACATCCTCATTCAGAGCGGCTCCAGCCGGACCACGAGGTTCGGGCCCGGCCCTGTCGGCGACCGCATCGAGGATGACTGAGACACTGACTCACCCCTGAAGTCAGAGGGCCGCACTGTGGACCGTGAGCGAGTAGTGGTCATTGAGGCCGAAGGCGGTGCAGGCCGCGGATCTGGTTATGTGATTGCGCCCTGTGTCGTTTTGACCTCTGCGCACGTGGTACCAAGAGAGGGCAAGCGGACCACCCTCTTCCGGCCTGGTCACACAGGCGTGTGCAGCGCCGTGGTGGTGTGGCGGGGCACTCCGGGCGGTCTTTTCGACGCCGCCTTGCTAAGCGTTGACGACCCACAATGGGTTTCTTCCACCGGAGCGCCGGTGCGGTGGGGACGGATCGCGACGCGACGGACAGGGGCGCTCTGTGAAGCCTGGGGCGCTGCGAATATGGCACAGCGGCCTGGCAAGGCCGTCGACACTGCGCATCCGTCCGGCACGATCAATCCGGGAGATTCCTTCGTCGCCAATCGCTATGTCATGAACGTCGACAAGCACCCGCCGGAGGGCGAGGCTGACGGCGCGTCACCTTGGGGCGGCATGTCCGGGGCGGCGTTGTTTGCCGGCAGGCTGCTCATTGGCGTCATCGCGAGTGACCAGGCCGGATTCCCGCACTCCCGCCTGGCGGCGGTCCCCGCCTATGTGTTGTGGGCTAATCCCGGCTTCCACGCTGCCATGGCCGAGCACGCCCCGCAGATGTGCACCGCCCTCGAACCGGCGGAACTACAGCACTTGCACAGCGTCCTTCCGCCCATCGCATCGGTCGCCGAACTGCTGGAAGCCCGCCGTGCCGTGGTGCCGCTGCGAGGACGCGGAGAACAGCTTCACGAGTTGCTCGCCTGGGCGACATCCCCAACCACCGACAGCAGACTTCTTCACGGGCCGGCCCGTCACGGTAAAACGCGCCTCGCGTACGAACTCGGCAGCCGGCTGTCACATCAAGGCTGGGCCGTGCTGTGGCTGCGCACTGTCACCCTCGCTACGGAGGCACTGGACGCATTGGCTGACACCGTGGTTCCCCTGTTGGTGGTCGTGGACGACGCCGACGGCAGGAGCGACCAGATCATTGCCGTACTCGAGACCCTGACCAGGCACAACAGGGCGAAGTCGGCGAAGCTTCTCCTGCTCGCCGAAAGGGAGGAGTGGCTGCACGACCTGCTTGATCGCAGTTCGACCGTCGAGGGAACGCTGGGGAGAATCGAGGCAACTGCGCTGCCTGCCCTGGAACTGGACCTCGGTGCACGTGGTGATGCTTACCGGGAAGCAGCGGAAAGCTTCGCACGGTGCCTGCCCAAGATCCGCGGCTGGGAGCACCACGACTTCGCAGCGCTCGCCGTAAGCCTGGAGGATCTTGAAGTAAACCGGCCTGATCTGGACAACCTCGCAGCCGTTCAAGCAACCGCACTCACCGATCTACTGCATGCCACCGGCACCCACAGACCCCACGAGGCTGTCCTTTTACGCTCGCAGGCCACCCATCGGCTCCGTATGCCAGACCTGCTGCTTCGCTACCTGGACGCAGCGATGCTGGCCGACGAACTCCCGTATCCGGCTCTCCTTCCGGACGACCTGCCCCAGCCCGACCTATCCAGGGTCTACCTGAGCCAACGGGTACAACCTCAGAGGTCGGTAAAGCAGACCGACCAGGGCGCCGATGTCGACAGCGGGCCTGTCGTGGCCGAGAGGATTCTGGAACGGCACGACAACTGTCTTGTGACGGCGGCCGCCGGCGGTGGCAAGACCAGCCTGCTGCGCACTGTCCTCGTGGCCTCCGTCAAGCGGTGGGCGGCTGGCCGGCGTGACCCAGTAGTGCCTGTGCTGGTGCCCGCAGCCGTTCTCGCCGGCCGCTCCCTGCCCGAGGCGATCGCCAAGAGCCTCCATGACGAACTGGCGGAGGACTTCCCACCGGATTTCTTCAGTTCCATGCCCCTGCCGCGAGTCCCGTGGCTGGTATTGGTCGACGGCCTCGACGAGATAACCGACGCAGATACTCTGCGCAGAATCCTGGCCCGGCTGGCAGGCCACCTCAAGAAGCCGACTGCGTCTCCGTACCGGTTCATCATCACCACGCGCCCCCTGCCGGAGGGCTGGCTGGCGAACCTCGGGGAACAACTGCCTCGCTTCGCGTTGCTGCCTTTCGACGAAGCGCAGCTACGCTCGCTTGCCACAGGCTGGTTCACGGCCTTGTCTTTGCCGGACCCTGGCACAGTGACCGCAGCGTTTGTCGCAGAGATTGTTCGCAACCGCCTGAGCGAACCCGCCCGCATCCCCCTTATGGCGTCCATGTTGTGTCAACTGCACGCACACGATCCAGGTCGCCGGCTGCCTGAGGGGCGCAGCGAGGCCTACCGCCTCTTCATCAATCTGCTGTACCGCCGCCAACACGCAACCCCACTGCCGTTGAAAGGCTTTGAAGACCAGCTCCTCACCGCGGCACAACACACGCAACAATGTCTTCCGGCCCTCATCGACCACCTGGCCGCGGAACGGCATGCAGGAAACTCCCTGCATGCCGTTGACTGGCTGGTTGATCAGCCGGACGCCGCCTGCCCTGTACCAGGATTGCGAGAGGTATGGATCAGGTTTCTCACAGAGATCTTGCGTCGCAGCGGTCTGCTGACACAACGCGGAAGAGACTTCGCCTTCCTGCACCAGACGATCCTCGAATACCTCGCCGCTCGACACACCGCGGCGAGCAGGCGAGCCGCGGATGAAGCATTCCGAGACCTGTTCGGGCGCTGGACCAGATACCGACCCTGGGAGCGAAGGTTCTGGGAGAGCCCCAGCGACACGGCCTACTCCTACGCCGGGTTCCTACTCGACGCTTGGAGGAAAACCGACAGAGAACCCGACGTGACCAGAGCCCTGCACAGCCTGGCCAGGCGGGGAGGGAATATGGGGCGGTCGTTCATCACCGAACAGGCAGCGCTGGGGACGCTCATCCCTGAAAGCGTCATCTCCACAGTCGCTGACGGCTACGCACAGATTGCCGCCGCTTCCGACTCCACGAACGCCCCTTGGGCGGCGACGAAGTTGATCACGCTCGGTGATCCACGGGGTCGTGAGGCATTGGCCAGGCTGGCCAACGAGAAGAGGGTGAGCGTTGTGACGCGGCGCTGGATGGCGCGCGACTTGGCCGGCCTGGGCGATACCCGGGGTGCCAGGGTGCTCGAGGGGCTGGCTCACGATTCCGAGGCGCTTCCCTCCGATCGTGTGTGGGCGGCTCGTGATCTTGTAAGCTTCGAGTCATCGCGTGGCCTTGACGCGTTGGCCACCCTGGCCCGGACCCATGCTATCCCCGACCAGGACCGCGTGAGCGCCGCCGAGAGTCTTGCGGAGGCCGGAGATTCCCGCGGTGCAGAGGCACTCGCAGCCCTGGCGGATGACCCCTCGCGTGAAGCGGCCGACCGATTGGTGGCCGCCAAAGCGCTTGCCTCTTGCGGAGACCGACGAGGCTTCGAGGCGTTGGTCACCTTCGCCACCGTCTCCAACGCTGTCGATGCCCAAACATACGACCGTCTGCTGCACGAGATGGTCCTCTCGATGGAGGAGCCCCGCCGGAAAGCCGTGGACCTCGATATCGCGGCACTCACCGCCGCGGCCCGCAGAGCCAACGTGCGACGAGAAGCGGCCCGGACCCTGGCGCGACTTGGTGATCCGCGCGGGTTGGACATCCTCGCCGAACTGAGCGACGACCTCACCACCGATTACGATTTCCTGGAGGCGGCAAGAACACTTGCTCAAACAGGGAACACTCAGGGCCTCGACGCTCTCGCCCAGCTCGTCGAAGCTCCCTCGGTACCCGTTCCCCGCAGACGCCGAGCGGCAGAGACCTTGGCCCGCTTCGGAGACGGGCGAGGGCTGGATTTCCTGGCCGACCTGGCTGCGTCCTCGGGCCGAGCGGCTTGGGCCGCCGCCCAGATCCTGGCGGCATTGGGCGACGGTCGAGGCCTTGACGCGCTTGCATCCGCTGCCGCCCATCCCGACATGCGCCACTCCGAACGCGTCCATGCGGCCAGTGCGCTCGCGCTCTTTGGCGATGCCCGCGGCAGGGACATGATCGCGGCCATGACCGAGCAGTACGACCCCGCCAGTTGGGAGGGGAGACTGGCCAGGATGAGGGCGGACGAGTACACCGCGATCGGCGCGGAGGGTACCTCGCAAGTCGTGTCCGTGTCCGTGAATTGGGAGACGCTCTCCATTCATATGGAGGTGCACCGGTACTCGAGGACGGATACCGAAGACGCGTGATCCACGCTGCCGGATGCACGAAGCCTTGGGACGACCTTGCCATGGCGGGCCCGATCTGTTGCGCACGATGGTCAAGCCGTTCGCCGACGCGCTCCTGTCCGCGGAGGCCTACGTCCTCTGCGATGACGAATACGGGCAGGTCGGCGAGGAGAGAGCCGGCCATAGCAACGGCCGTCGCCCACGCGGGTGGGACACCCGGGCTGGCACCGTCCAACTCGCCGTTCCCAAGCTCGGGTCCGGCGGCACCTCAAAACCGCCGAGGAGACCGGACGGCTGACCAGCAAGCTCGGTACCTACCTGCGGCCCAGCGTCCTTGTGGTCGACGAAGTCGGCTACCAGCCCCTCGAACGAGCCGAGGCGAACCTGGTCTTCCAGGTCATCCCAAAGCGCTATGCAAAGGGCTCCATCATCCTGACCTCGAACAAGACCTTCAGCGAGTGGGGCCAGGTCTTCGGCGACGCGGTCCTGGCCACCCCCATCCTCGACCGCCTCCTCCACCACTGCGACGTGATCTCCATCAACGGGCCCAGCTACGGCCTCAAGAACCGCCTCGCCGCTATCGAAGGAGACACGGACGCAGCCTGACCAAGAGGCAACTCCTCTCGGCAGCCGGCCCCGGACGAGCTAGCGGCCGTCGGGGTGGGGCTGCTGACGAGCGGTGGCACCACGCCAACGCGCAGTGCGAACCTTGACGTGCCTCTGAGCGCGGTCATCTCTTTCAGCCCCTGCACGACTCGGCATGACCCCGTGTCTTGGTCCACGAGGATGGGCCAGTTCCCCCCGATCCTGATCTGGCGCCCCTGCTCGTCTTTCGCCGTGGAATACCACGTGAAGCCATAGATGCCCGTGACAGCCGGGGTCGCCCACAGACCAAGCCTGAAGGCCCACTCGTCCCAACGGTCGGTCAGGGTCCGGCCGAACTCTTCCGCACGTCTCCGTGCTTCGCTCTCCTCCAAGAGGCCCCCTTCACCGCTCTCCAACACTTGAGAGAACTGACGTTACGGGACTGAAGCAGGCCACCGAACGGGAGCTACCGCGGTGCACACATCTCTGTACTTGGTGGTGCACACAGAGGGCCCTGGCAAGATTTTCGTGAAGCCGGGGTGTGCCACCGTGCGCCGGTGACGCTCCGTCACGGGTGGCGGGACCTTCGGCAAGTGTGATGACCTCGTACGAATCATGTCGCCGCACCTGGATGTGGTGCGGGTGGAACGGGTGTGGTTGTCGGGTGGTGTGATCCGTATCGCTGCCCGTACGGGTGAGTTGATGATGGCGTGTCCGGATTGCCGGTGCGCGTCGGCGCGGGTGCACAGCCGGTATTCCCGCACGCTGGCCGATGTCGCTGCCGGAGGCCGGCCAGTGCTGATCAGTCTGATGGTGCGGCGGTTGTTCTGTGACAGTGCGGACTGCGGTCGGCGGACTTTTGCCGAGCAGGTGGAGGGGCTGACGGTGCGCTATCAGCGTCGCAGTCCGCTGCTGCAGCATCTGGTCGAGATGGCCGGGGTGCTGCTCGCCGGCCGTGGCGGGGCCCGGCTTCTGCGCATTTTGAAGACGCCGTTGTCGCGGACGAGTGTGCTGTTCCAGTTGATGCGCATGGGACTTCCGCCGGTCGCGACACCGCGAGTGCTGGGCGTGGACGACTTCGCGTTGTACGCGGACGTCTACGGCACGCTGCTCGTGGATGCCGACACACGGCTGCCCATCGAGTTGTGGGCCGGGCGCGATGCCGAGCAGCTGGCCTCCTGGCTGCGTGCGCATCCCGGCGTCGAGGTGGTGTGCCGGGACGGCTCGCTGGTCTACCGGCAGGGCATCACCGAGGGAGCCCCGGACGCGGTGCAGGTCAGCGACCGTTTTCACCTGTGGCAGGGGCTGTCGAAGCGGGTCTCGGACATCGCCGCGGCCCACCGCGACTGCCTGGCCGCCGCAGTACCTGAGCCCGAACCGGCCCCACCGCCGTCGGACGAACTGCGCGAGGCGGCCGACACTCCCGCCCGCCGTCACGCGAAGCGACTGTTCGAGACCGTCCAGGGATACACCGGCAAGGCCCGCAGTCTCAGCGCGATAGCCCGCGAACTCGGCTTGAACCGCCGCACCGTGGCCAAGTACGCACGCGCTGCCTGCTGGCAGGAGTGCGTACGGCGCACTCCGCCCCGCCGGTCCACGAGCCTCGACCCGTATCTGGAGTATCTGAGGCAGCGGTGGGAGGAAGGCGAGCACACCGCCACCGTGCTGCACCAGGAGATTGCCGCCAAGGGGTACAGCGGCCACTACCAACGGGTCAAGATGGCCATCGCGCCGCTACGCCGCGGTCTGCCGATCGACACACCGCGCGAGCGGCCACCATCGCCCCGCCAGGTCGCCCGGTGGATCACCACCACACCGCCCCGGCGCGGCCTGCACGCCACCGAGGCACTCCGTCGGCTGCTTGAACACTGCCCGGAGCTCGACCAAACCCACACTCTGGTAAGGCAGTTCGCGGCCATGCTCGATGCCCGCGACGCCGCCCCGCTGCCGGCCTGGCTCGACCAACTCGCGGCCTCTGGCCTGCCTGCCTTGGCGAGCCTGGCCAACGCCATCCGCGAAGACCAACTGGCAGTCGTGCAGGGCATCACCACCCCGTACAACTCCGGCGTCAACGAAGGCCGCATCACGGACCTGAAGCTCCAGAAACGGGTCATGGCCGGCCGCGCCGGCGTTCCGCTCCTGCGCCACCGCGTCGTCCTCATGGCCCATCTCCGACGCCGCCACCCGTGACGGAGCGTCACCGGCGCGCGGTGGCACACCCCGGCTTCACGAAAATCTTGCCAGGGCCACACAGAGAAGTACGCCGACATCACCGCAGCGCGAACGACGCCCGCTGCTGCCACCTTGTTCCGTCGTGGACCATCAGATCGACCGACGACACGGGGGCAGTGACGGGAAGCCGGCCGCGAAGGTCGGCCTCGGCCTCCTCCAGCACGGCATCGTCCTGCCCCTGGGCGATGGTCAGATGCGGGACGACCTCGTCGAACTGCCCGCCGAACGGCGGGGTCTCCGGCCACCGGTCCGCGATCGCCTCGGTGAGCCGGCGGAACGGGAGGTCCGGTTCGGGGACGAGATACAGGATCCCCGGGAATCGCCCGCAGTGCTCGAACCGGGCCTCGAAGGGCCGGTGACGTCCGATCACTTCTCCGATGGCAGCGTAAGCACCCTCGTCGATGCGGCTCTCGTCGAGAAAGGGGAAGAGGACGGTGACATGGGCCGGAACACCCGCACGGGCTGAGGGGTCCAGCCGGTCACGCCACGCTCGAACAGCAGGTTCTGCCTCGGGGACCCTCACGATGAGTCCCGACTGCCCTGCCTGAAGCTCACCGGAGTCGTCGCCTGCCATCGCACATATGTATCAGCGAGCCCAGAACGACAGCGACCCGATGACGATCGCGGGCGGTTGAACCGGCGGTCGACGCCCAACGTGATCCTCGCTCAGGTGGGGCCACTCGACTCGTTCACGACGAGCGCCCAAGATCGCTGATTGGGGCCAGCGAACTCGTTCCCCTGGGGCCGATGGACTCGTTCGAAGCCATGGGCGCCAGGTTGTAGGCCTGTCGGCACGGGAGACGGGCGAAGAGCTTCGCGCCGCTCGTGTCGCGGACCAGCCGAGCGGCGTTGCTGTACGACTCGTGCCACGCGCACAGGGCGATTCCGATGTCGGGTCTGGTGGGGGGCTTTTCAGTCTGCGTAGGCTCGGCCATGTCGCCTCCAAGCAGTCGTCCACGCCCGGGGCCGTTCGCGCGGCTGCCAGGGCTTGTTGTGCCTCCCGACGCTAGGAGCGCCAGAGCGCCCTCGTCGGCCACAAGCCGAACGATGCGTTCTACGTGATCTGCGACGACACGAACAACAAGCAGGAGACGATGGACGCGGGCAGGGTCGTCTGCGACATCGGCGTCGCTCCCGTACGCCCTGCCGAGTTCGTGCACTCACCATCACCCAGACCGCCGGCCAGCCAGGCAAGAGCGGCTGATCGAGCCGGAGGCGGCCCGGCCTGGACCACACTTTCCACCTGTTCAAGCGGTATCCCGGCCGGGCCCGCCCACGCCTGCTGGTGAAAGGGTCGCTGGGTGTCCGGGTGCCCGCGCACCTCATGCTCAGCGCATCGTGCCGCTTCGGGCGACACGGTCCGAGCTGGCGATGCGGCCCGAGGCCCGAGTCTCTGTCGAGAGGGGTGCGACCTTGCTGCACGGTCCGCCGGACACGCCCTGGTTCAGAGAAGTGACCAGGCCGAAGCTGATGGCGCCTGACCAGATCGTTCGGGGCATGGGGGCAGACCTCCGCGCAGGGCCCGAGACGTCCACGGTACGGCGGCCGCCCTGCCCGCGGCACGCGGGCAGGGGGCATCTTGAGCGGCTCCGGGGGCTGTGGTTCCCCCGCCGACCGAGAGAGTGAACCAGCCCGTCAGTTTCTGATCACGCGCACGACCATGGACCTGACCTGTGATGGTCCGGATCGTGGTCGTGCGCTGGGTGCGGCGTCTTGGCGCGCGCAGAGCCCTCGGCTGACGCCACGGTGTCGGCGGTGGACACGCACAGCCGGGTCAGCGCCGTTCGGCGCTGCGCGCGGCCGGGCCGTGGTCGGGGTGGTCCCGACGCGGGTTGGGTGTCCCGGCATGCAAAGAAAATCGGACACGCGATCTAATGCCGGTATGGCTGCCACCGACTTCCCCGACGACCTGGTCCAAACACAGCGGGCGTGGAACGTTCACGTACCGCGCGCTTGCCGCGTCCCGGCCCCGCAACACCGCGGTGCTGCGCCGCCGCCTGCTGCGTCTGTCCGTGCGGATGTGGTGGCACCCCTACCCGACCAGTGTCCCCTCGGCGCCGCCAGACACGCCAACGACAGCTGGACCCACTACCTCGCGGCCCGAACGTGAGCGCGGAATTGGCCTGTCTACGCCTCATCGGCCTCCTGGGCGGCGGCTTCGTTGGCGCGGTCGATCTCGGCCATGTGCTCCTCCGCCCAGGTCCGCAGCCCCGCAAGCGCGGCTTCCAGGGACAGCCCGAGTCTGGTGAGTCGGTAGAAGACCCGCGGCGGCACGGTGGGTTCGACCCGGCGCGCCACCAGCCCGTCGCGGGTCAGGCTTCGCAGCGTCACGGACAGCATCTTCTGTGAGACGCCGGGCATCCGGCGTCTCAGCTCTGCGAAGCGCACCTCGTCCGGTGCGGCATCGGCGAGCGTCTTGACGGCCATGGACGTCCACTTCGTTCCGATGCGGTCCAGCAACTGCCGCGTCGGGCAATGGGGATCGAACAGGTCGCCGCGCACCCCGCGACGGGGGACCCGGGCTCCTCGGGTGGTCACCTGTGGCTCACCACCTTCCCTGAAAGTGCCGTCTAGGAAGCGGTCGGACAGTTACCTATCGTTCTGTGGTCACCAATGGTAACCAGCCGGAGGAGCCGTCATGCCCGTCACCACCGCACACCACCTGCGCCGCATTGCGACGAACGGCGTCCAACTCAATGTCGCCATCGCCGGGGACGGACCTGCGGTTCTCCTGCTGCACGGCTTCCCGCACACCTGGCAACTCTGGAGCGGCATCATGGGCCGGCTGGCCGGGCAGTACCGGGTCATCGCCCCGGACCTTCGAGGCTTCGGTGCCAGTGCCCGCGCTGTCGAGGGTTACGACGCAGGCGCCCTCGCTGCCGACATCGAAGGGCTGCTCGACGCACTTGGCGAGCCTTCGGCAGCGGTGGTCGGCATCGACGCGGGGACTGCCCCCGCCGTCCTGCTCGCGCTGCGCCGGCCCGGCCTCGTCCGGCGCCTGGTCGTGATGGAGGCACTGCTCGGCCGCCCGCCCGGAGCAGAGGACGTCGTCGCGGGCGGTGCCCCGTGGTGGTTCGGCTTCCACGCCGTCCCCGGCCTCGCCGAGACCGTCCTGGCCGGCAACGAGGCCCCGTACGTCGACTGGTTCCTCGACTCGGGGACGCTCGGGCGAGGAGTACCCGACGACATCCGTGCGGCCTTCGTCCACGCGTACACCGGGGGTGAAGCTCTGCGCTGCGCGTTCTCCTATTACCGGGCCCTTCCCACCAGCGCGCAGCAGATCCAGGACGCAGTCGCGACGGCTCGGCTGACCATGCCCACCATGGCCGTCGGCTCTCACCCCGTCGGCCGCGGGCTCGAACGCCAACTCCGTCCCATCGCCGATGACCTGGTCGGACACCAGCTTCAGGACTGCGGCCACATCATCCCCCTGGACCGCCCCGACGCATTGTTCGCGCTCCTTGCTCCCTTCCTCTCCGCCGACCTGCCGAAGTGACCGGAGCGGGGCCGAAGGATCACGGTCGGCGGCTCGGGCGTTCGTCCCAGCAGTGAGTTGTCCAGGACCGCCGGATCAGGCTGCGCACGGTGATGATCGTGTCGGCGAGTTCGAAGAAGCCATCGATGACAGTGACGCGACGCTCGTAACACCGGGCGAGACGGTAAAAGGCGTTCTGCCACACGTGAGTGCGTTCGATGTGCCAACGCCGACTGGCCTGAATGGGCGCCCTATCCCCCTTGTGCGCGATACGTCCGTGCAGGCCGCGTTCACTGAGCAGAGCACGGGTGGTGTCCGAGCCGTAGCCGGCGTCCAGGTGCCCGGTGATGGTGTCGGGCAACGGGCCGAGGCCCTCCAAACGGTGCAGAGTCGGGGCGAGCAGCGGAGAGTCGTGACGGTTGGCACCGGCCAGGACACGGCCCAGCGGAATGCGGTATCCATCCGTCATGCCCGAGCGCTTCAGTCCCTGTTTGCCGCGGTCGACCGGTGAGCGTCCGGCGGCCTCCCCGCCTCCAGGTGCCTCGGTGATCGCTCCGTCGACGGCGATCTGGTCGAGGACGAGGCCGACGATTCGGCCGTAGGACTCCAGCGCGAGCTGCATGAGCCGCGCGAAAACGCCCAGTCGTATCCACTCGTCGCGGCGGCTGCGGATCGTGCTGGCCGAGCAGGATGTGTCGGCGATCGCCTCGTAAGACCAGCCGAAGCGCAGCAGTTGCAGCATCTTGTCAAAGACGATCCGGTCGCTGATGCGTCGGTGGTGGCAGCCGAGTGGACGGTCCGGGTGGTACTTCGGTCGCTCAGGCAGCAGGGCTGCGAATTGGTCCCAGAGCGGTTCGGCCAGCCATGGTGGAAGCGCGGGCACAGGTCTCCCCAGTGATCACAGAGCGTCGCAACTCCATGATCACCGGGACCTGTGCCCCGTTCTGTTGCCGGTGTCCCCAACCGCGCCTGTCCGCGCGACCTCTTACGTGTCGGGATGCCCCGGCAGGGCGAGCCAGTCCGACCAGGAGATCTCGCGGCCGAGGAAGCGCGGCTGCTCGAACGGCCAGTCGGCGGCGATCCACTGCGGCACCAGCGCATCGAGGGCCTGCTCGACCTTGCTGCCCACCAGCTCGTCCACCACCCACCAGGAGATCTCACCGTCCGCGCCGGCCCTCTCCGGTGGGTCGATGTAGACACAGCCGAGCAGAGCAGTCTCCGCCGCGTCGAACAGCGCGTAGTTGAAGGACTGGTGTGCGGCGATCTCCTTCTCGTGCCGCAACAGGTCGGCCTGGTCGGCCTCGTAGGTCATGGTGGCCGCGGGCCAGCCCCAGGCCGGTCCGAAGATGGTCCACAGCCGCTCGCGCGAACCCATCACAGCCGGATAGTCGAGCGGGGTGTCCGCCTCCCGGATCGGCCGCAGGTGATGACCACCGCCCGGCAGCGGTACCAGGACGGGGTGGACGAAGTCATCGGGAAGCCAGCTCATGGCGCCCGACCGTAGCAGCGCGCGGCCGTCCGCTCCCCTGGATTCTCCCCGCATACCGCCAGGCCCTGCTCTCATGCCGGGCAGGGCCCGCGATCACCCGATCGAGACTCCCGTTCGATCGACAGACTCCATGATCGGTATGGCAACGGCGTCTCAGGGCCGCCCAAGCCCAGGGCACCTTCGCAGGCTGACCCCGCCCAATCACCACCAGTCGTCTTCCGGTTCACAGAGGTCGCCCTCGTGGAACAAATTGCCTTCCGGCTCACGGAGATCGCCTTCGTGAAACAAAGTGCGGAGCCTTCTCTGGGTCAAACTCCGGACCTCTGCGGCATCGGCTCCTGTCGCCGATATTGAGGCACCGTTCGGAAGCGTGATCGTTATGGAGTCAGGGGTGTAGGAAACCGACGTGCATACGTGGATCAGGCCCAAGCTGAGGTCAATTGACTTGGTGGTCGCTGTGTACCCGGCTGGTACTCCTGCCTGTGAGATCCCCGTGCCACCCAACCAATCAAGAAGATCGCGAACCACAGCCTTAAGCAGACCTTCCTGCTGCAAAGACGGGGCAGGGGGGCGGAGCCCGGGTTGAACGGAAGGCAGCCGAGGTTCGGCGGGATCAGCGGGCCTGATCACAGCCTGCAGTTGAGAGGCATCGATACGCATTGACGTCCCTTCAGGTGACCGGCTACGTGGCCAGTGCAGCAAAGGACGCCCAGCGGGAGAATTTTGTTCCCTCAGCGCAGCAAATACCGACCAACCGATGCACGGCACTACGGAACTTTGTGTACGCCGCGTACGTATCTCCGACTGCTGAGACCGCGCGCACAAAGATCACCTGAGAGTGGCGATTCCCTTCCAGCGTTGCCAGTTCTCATCGATACTTCCGAGCCGTTTGATCGCTGAGTAGCTGTTGTCGTTCCGATCTTGAGAGGTGTGCATCGAACGGGAGTCTCGATCGAGTGACCGCGGCCGGTACCGGGCATGGGAATAGGGCCTCGTGGTAGCTCGGGGTTGCCAAGCCAACCGAGATCCAGGAGACCCTGTTGCCGCAGTTGCACGTGCTCGCGTCGACGGAGTTCAACTCAGCTGCACCGACGTGTGATTGTATCGCTCACCGGTTCGGGAATGCGGCCGATCACCCGGAACATGTTCGGTGGTGTCCCTCGGACATGACGGACGAGGATTCGACCGGCATCCACATCCGCCCGCGTTCTTCCCATCGTCATCGTCATCGTCGGCGACTCCCGCACGCACACGGTGCGGTGCCGCCGTCTGCGGACCGCGCGGTCTTCTGGGGGTGGCTGGCTGCCATGAGCGCACCCGTTCACACCTGGGCGATCCTCGGCTTCAGGCGGAAAGAGCTCGTGACCTTGGACGTCCCGGTCGTGGTACTGCCCGGCGGGTGCTCTCGCGTGCGGCGGCGGATGTCGCGGAGCGGGCGGCTGCGACATCCGCGCGCCCTGTCGGTACGGTCTCGTTCTCCCCTGTGGCAGGGTGCCACCGTCCGATCGGGCCCGGTCGTCATCCGCTGTTCAGTGAAGTCCCGGTTCAAGGACCTGGCCTACTCGGGTTGGGGCGTGGTGGCGATGAGGATCTGAGCGGCCTGGGTGATGTTGTCGGCGCGGACGGCGCGGGCCATCGCTTCGCGGGCGGCGTCGGCTGTGGTGTCCGGGGGGACCACCAGCAGGACGAAGTGGTCGTTGTCGCCGCGGGTGATGAGGACGGTGTCGTCGCCGACCGGGTCGGAGTCGAGGCGCACGACCTGGTCGTCGATGACCAGGCGGGTCGGGAGCCCGTCCCATGCGGACGCGTCCACGCCGACGCGGGTGATCGGCCCGAGATGCCCGGTCAACACGCTGATCAGCGCGGGCAGTTCGGTCTCGATGTCGCGGGTGCGTGGCCACCACGCGCCGTCCAGGAGCCCCTCCCGGGAATGCGTGGTCTCCAGCCGCAGCAGGGCCGTACCCGGCTTGACCGCCTGGTGGATCGCGTCCGGCAGCAGCAGTGGGGGCGTGCGGGGGATGTCGGAGTCAGTCATGTGGGTCCGCCCGTCTACGGGGTGCGGCCGTTCGCCGTCGACGTTCGCGGCCGGTGTCGACGCCGGTGCCCGTTCGGAAGACGTGCACGAGCCCGCCGTCGTTTCACGATACTCCCGCGGCCCGATCCGGCATCCGCCGGAAAATACCTGTTCACGGCGGTCATAGTCCGTCGAACAGGCGTACAGTGAAAGCACCGGAGGTACTTCGCACACCGGCTTTCACGCGGGTGTCATTTCCGGCGACCACGAAATACCGGGCTGTCGACGGGCAGCCCGGGGGCAGGTCCGCATCATGACCACCACCCTCGACCGGACCGCGCCCCGCGACCTCGCCGCAGAGCTTCCGGCACGCTTGTCCCTCACCCCGAAGACCACCCTCGCCGGCCAGCTGGACGGGGCCTGGTGGCCCTACTCCCGCGACCTCGAAGCCGAGCTCCCACCGCTGGCCGCCGCCCTGGAGGAACCCTGGGGGCGCATCACGCGCGTCACCGTGAACCCCACCCGCTGGCCCGTCGTCCCCCACACCGTTGCCGTGGACGGGCGCAAGCTGCACGTGGGCTGGTTCACCGAACAGGACCCCGACAAGCTCATCCTGCTCTCCTACACCGTCGGGCGCTGGGACCTCCTCGTCATCCCGCCCGAGACCGCACCCACCGCCGCGGCCCGCTTGATGGCCGCCGCCGCGATCCCCGGCAGCGTTTTCACCGCAGGCGTCCTGATGACCAACGAAGCGGCCATCGGGCGCGGCATCCGCGACGCCGTGCGCCGGGAAGCCGCCTGGGAGGACGAAGGCGGGGCCTGCATGTCCCCCTTCGGGAACCCGATGAGGCGAAGCGCCCTCCCGCTGCCCGGAAACGGCTGGAGGTGAGCTCCGTGGAGACCCTCGTCACCATCGCGGTGATCGTCCTCGCGATCGGCATCGGAATGCGCCTGATCCACCTGCTCAACGCCCAGCACGACGCACGGATCGCGGCCCACCGCTTCAGCGACCCCCTGCCGAGACCTCCCGGCCTGCCGGCCGACACCGGTCGTCGAGCCCACCGCACGGATGCCGACCGGTGAGGAACAGACCTTCCTCCGGCCGGGAGCAGCGGGTGGGGCGCCACGGCGCCCCACCCGCCGGCTTCTCGCCCACCCCGAAGGGAACACGCCCACGTGAAGTACATCGAGACCCAGACACTGGCCTCGCTCGGACACGCCGAGGTACGGATCATCGCGCACACACCCGAAGCCGCCCGAGCGGTCGCGGAAGCCCTTCGCCACTGCTTCGCCGGAGCGGAACAGCGCAGCTATCCCGGCCTCGACGGCGACACCCGCCTCCACCTCACCGTGGACACTGCAACACCCGCCGGCCTCGCCCGCTCCTGGCTGGCCGCCAGCCGGAGCCCCGTCTGCGCCGGCGCCCACTCCG
The DNA here is from genome assembly GCF_014648915.1 of Streptomyces phaeofaciens. Classification (GTDB taxonomy): domain Bacteria; phylum Actinomycetota; class Actinomycetes; order Streptomycetales; family Streptomycetaceae; genus Streptomyces; species Streptomyces phaeofaciens. Next base: position 35,281 of record NZ_BMSA01000041.1, read on the forward strand.
ACGAGACCTGAGAGTCCCCACGGGCCCCGGAACCCACCCCCGCAGCGGAAAGGACGCGGTCATGGCCACACTGCGCGAACGCAAGACCTACCGCGCACAGGTGCTCCGGGTCCCGTACGAAGCCGTCGAAGGCAACCGCCTCCTCGGCATCACCGGAGCGCAGAGCGACGCGACCTCCACGTACCGGAACAGGACCTGGCCGCCGCCTGCACCTACCTGGCGGGCGAAGGACTGATCACCGTCGACTGGGAACCGGGCAACACCCCCGCGATGGTCACCCTCACCCACGAGGGAATCCGACACATGGAGTCCGAGGAGGAAGAGCACAGCTGAATCCCCTTGCACACGGAAGGGCCTGGCACATGGGTAGCCAGTGCTTCGGTTCCGCCTCCCCGACGCAGCCACAAGGCTCCACAACGTCCAACTGGCCCTGCTCTATCCGCTCGTGTGCTCGGTCCGCTTCGAACGGGGTCCTGGATCGGGTGAGTTGGCCGGCGGTGGGGCATGAAGGAAGGGCCTCTTGGCAGCTCGCGGTTGTCGAGTCCAGCGAGAAGCAGGGGCCCTGTTGTCGAAGTGTTGCGTGGTCGTGGTTGCCGGGTCCGGTCCGTGCACTCCTGGGCGTGACTGTCTCGCCCATCGGTTCGGGAACGCGGCCGACCGGCCGGAACGCCGTCCCCGGTACGGCTCGGACCTGAGTGATGCCGAGTGGGCGCGGGTGCGGGATCTGCTGCCGGTGCCGGGACGGCTGGCGGACCGGGGCGGCCGTCCGGAGGAACCGGCCTGCCTCGGGCATGATCACTTCCAGCTGCCACGTTGATGTCAGGGCTCGCATCTTGTGGAAGCTGTCCTCGATGCCGGTGCGGAAGAGCCTGCCGCTCTCGTGGTCACGGACGGCCGAGGACCGTTCGACGAGACGCTCGGCGAAGGCTCCCGGGGAAGCGGGGCCTGACAGATGCAGGCCTGTCTCGCGCAGTGCCTCGCGGCGCAACTGCTCCGGGAAATTGGTGATCAGCTTGCCCACCACACCCGTGCGGGTACGCGCGAACGCGCCGAAGTGCACGTCGCGGCAGTGGTGCGACCGGGCGCAGTGGAGCACGACCAGGTCGCGCAGCGCTGCCACGTGAAGCGGGTCGGCGAACGGAGTCGTAGCGTGCACGGCGGAGAACGCCGCAGGAGCACGCCTGTCCACATCGCCCCACAGCGCGCTTCAGCAGATGGAGAGCCGAAGGCGACGAAGTCCTCGGCACAGCCTCATGTGCTGGTGCTCCTCAGCTTGTGCACGCGTCCAGGATTGCGCAGGCCGAACGGGAGCAACTGCCAGCCGCTGCCCTTCGGCGCGCGCATCGTGAACTGCTTGAGCAGGACCCGGGAGATGAGGTGCTGCCGCGATGTCTGCTGTGCCGTTGCCACACACCGAATTCCGCCCGGCTGCGTCTTCCGGCTGCCAAGGGTTACCAGAGCAGGGACATACGTCACCACCGGTCAGCCCAGCCGGACCACGGTGACGACCGCGTGCAGGGGCGTGCCCGCAACGACCTCCACCACGGCCATCGCCCCGGGCGGGCGTGCCCGGCGAGGCTTGGGGAGCGCGCGGGAGTGCGCCGCCTCGAAGCCGATCCGCGTGTTGCCTTCGTCATCGGCGACGTACACCACCGCCTCACCGTCCCGACCACGCAGTGCGGCAGCCTCATGGCGGCCCACGACCAGGGCCATCCACCGTGCGGTGACGTCGCAGCCGGTCCTTGACTGCAGCCGGACACCGGCCTCGGTCCGCCACAGCACGGTCCGGTGACCGTTGTCATCCAGACTTTGCCGTGTCTCATGAGACACGGGCCCGTCGAAGCGGCCGGGCCTGTGCGCGTCTCAGCTCCGGCTGCCCGGCAGCGGGGCGGCCACAAGCCAGGCCCTCGTCGGGCTTCGCGTCCAGGGCAGTCGTGACGGCGCGCCCGCGGGCGGATGCCGGGGCGTACTCATTTCTGCGAAGGCACAAGGTGACCACCTTCTCTTGGCGTGACTGGGCACGGATTGACGCTCACCGTGGCGGTCCCCAGGCTGGTAGGGGGCCGGACGAAGGGACTGCGGCCGTGAGTGGCGGACAGAGTGAACTTTCCCGACTGCTGACGGCAGCCGAGACGGCGGCGCCGGTGGAGGCCGTCGACGTGGTTGCCGAGGACCTGCGGCGGCGTTTCGAGGCCACGAAGGTCACCTTCCTCATCGTGGACCTGACGGGGAAGGCGGTGGCGCGGCTGTCCACCGCCGGCGCCGTGGAGGGCGGGCGGGAAGCGGAGCGGATCCCCCTGTTCGGCAGCGTGTACGAGCAGGTGATCCGTACCCAGCGGCTGTATCAAGAGGCGACCGGCCAGGGACAGCGAGTAATCGTGCCGGTCACCAACCGGGGAGATGCCATCGGGCTGCTGGAACTGCTCCTGCCGACCGCCCCCGGCGAGGACGTCCTCGATGCGGTCGGGGAAGCCGCCCACGCCTTGGCCTACGTCGTGATCGCCAACGGGCGCTTCACCGACCTCTACACCTGGGGCAAACGCTCCAGGCCCCCCACCCTGGCGGCAGAAATCCAGTACCAGCTGCTGCCCCCGTCGCTGTCGTGCGAGGCCGCACAGTTCACACTGTGCGGGAACCTGGAGCCCTCCGAGGACCTCAGCGGCGACACCTTCGACTACATCCTGGACCGTGACACGCTGCACGTGTCGGTGACCGACCCCATGGGCCATGACATCGACTCTGCACTGGCCGCCACACTCCTGGTCAGCGCCCTGCGCGGCGCCCGCCGCGCAGGAGTCGGCCTGGCCGAGCAGGCCCACCGGGCCGACCAGGCACTGGCCGACCACGGCCACGCTCACGCCACCGGGCAGCTGCTGCGCATCAACCTCCACACCGGGAAGGCCCAGCTCGTCAACGCCGGCCACCCCTGGCCACTGCGCATGCGCGAGGGGACTGCGCAGGAGATCACCTGCGAGGTGGACCATCCCTTCGGGCTGTCCGTGTCCGCGCCCCACCCCTACCGCGTTCAGGACCTCGATCTGCGCCCCGGTGACCGTCTGCTCATGTTCACCGACGGCATGCTCGAACGTCACGGGGAGAAGGTCGACCTGCCCGCCCTGCTGGAGCGCACCCGGGACCTGCACCCGCGGGAGACCGCGCTGATGCTGACGTCCGCAGTCCGGGACGCTGCCGGCGGCCGGCTCGAAGACGATGCCACCGTGATGTGCCTGGACTGGCACGGCCACCAGGAGACCCAGCGGCACGTCAGCTCCGGCGCGGACACGCGGCAGGCTTCAGCCGGTCGCACGAAGCAGCAGCCGTGACCAGAGTGCTCTCCTGGACGGTGCCAGGCGGCCGGGGAGTAGCTCTTGCGTCGCGCCTCTTCCTGGAAGCCTGAGCTCTCGCCCTTCCCCAGCCGCTACGGGCGGGACTGTAAATCATTGACAGACCCGATCGACCGCGATCGCCACCGGCAAGGTCGACATGGGTGACGGGCTCGCCCGCATGCTGAAAGGCGAGTGATCATGGTCCGCGTCTCACGGCGACGGGGAGACGCGGCCGGCCGCCATGCCGACACCGTCCGCTTCGTGCTGTTCGAAGCACGTCCGGCAGGGCTGGACTTCCAGCAGCTCGTCCGCGCGACCGACCTGTCCCCCTGCCAGGTCCGGTCTCGGTGCGCTCAAGGACGAGGCTGCTTCACGAGGCTGGCCGCCGCTGGCATGAACCCGGCAGGCCGGCTATCGGCTCGGCGCCGACCGGGCCGCACTCGAGGCATACGAACGAGCCGTCGTCTCCCAGAAACTCAACGAGTTCCGACGGTTCATCTCCGGCACCGTCGCCCCGATGCCGCCGCTCACCCGGGCGACAAATGGGTCAAGCACATCGCCGCCTGAAAGGGCCGGGGCCGGTCGGCAGCCTGTCACGAACCGGTGCCGGGGCACCTTGGCCAGCAATGGCGCTCAGGCCCTGCTTGGTGAGGGAGCGGGCCAGGTGGCCCGCAGGCCGGTCGCGTCGGTCTCCAGGTCTCCGCTCGTTCGCCCGGGGGCGGAGGCTGACCGGGCTGCTGTTGCGGTGCGCCGGGTGGGGGTCAGGGGGGTGTGAGGGTGTCGAGCCGGGCGGCGAGGTCGGGGTGGGCGGCGGCCAGGTGGGGGCGGGTGGCGGTCAGGGGGGTGATGAGGTCGGTGGGGTCGTCGTGGGCGAGGGCCGCGTTGAGCTTGTTGAGCGGGCGGCGGGCGGCGGGGGGCAGGTCGGTGAGGGCGGTGATCTGGCCGGCGAGGCGGCGTAGGTCGGCGGCGTTGGCGCGGGCCCAGGCGGCGGTGGTGCGGTCGGCGGCGCGGGCCTGTCGGGTGGCCGTCACGCGTTGTTCGCCGGTGGCCCCGGCGGGGCCGGGGCGGCCTCGTAGGTAGCGGCGTTCGGCGGCCTGGCGGCTGGCGACGCCGAGGGGGTGGGCGAGGTCGGCCCAGCTGGCTCCCGCGTCGCGGGCGGTTTCGATCAGGCCGGTCTCCCATCCGGCGAGCTGCTCGCGCACCCGCCGCAGCAGCATCAGGGAGGCCAGGGCCTGTTCCGGACCGGGAGCGTCGGGGGCGGTTGGGGTCTCGTGCTGGGCTTCGCGCAGGGCGTCGTCTATGACGTCAAGGGCCGCCGCGGCGGCGAGGAACGACACCGGGCTGTGGGCGTCGGCGCTGGGCGAGGACGGCTGGTTGGCCGCGGTCACGGGCACCTCCCTCAGGTTGTCATCCAGTAGACGACATCATGTTTGTCATCCATTGGATGACATGTTACAACGGTGTCAGTGAGCGCATTGGCAGTAACTGCCTGAACCTGCTGGAGGTGTTTTCACGATGTTGATGCGCACTGACCCCTTCCGTGAGCTGGACCGGCTGACGCAGCAGCTGATGAGCCCGGGGACCTGGTCGAGGCCGTCGGCGATGCCGATGGACGCCTACCGCGAGGGCGACGAGTACGTGGTGGCCTTCGACCTTCCCGGTGTCACCGCGGACGCGATCGACATCGACGTCGAGCGGAACATGCTCACCGTCAAGGCCGAGCGCCGGCCGGTGGCGAAGGCCGACGACGTGCAGATGGAGCTGTCCGAGCGGCCGCTGGGTGTCTTCTCCCGCCAGATCGTGCTCGCCGACACCCTCGACACCGAGCACATCCGGGCCGACTACGATGCGGGCGTGCTCACCCTGCGGATCCCGATCGCCGAGCGTGCCAAGCCCCGCAAGATCTCCATCGGCGTCGGTTCCGGCCGCAAGGAGATCTCCGGCTGACACCGGCCGGACAGGTGCGGAGGGCGGGCATCTGATCTCCCCCCTCACCCCGTCCTCTGCACCCCGTGGGCAGTGCGAAGAACAAGAAGGGGTGGCGGCCGAGATGGCTCTGCGGCGTGAAGCGTTCCTCGACCATGTGAAGGAACGCAGCGAGTACGGCACTGCGGAGGAAGCCGAGCGCGCGGCCCGTGTGGTGCTCGCCCTGCTCGGCGCGCACCTGGTCGGCGAGGTCCGCGCCCAGCTCGCGGCGCGCCTGCCGGAGGGCTTCGCCCTGATCCTGCTCAACCCGCTGCAGAGCGCCGAGCCGCTGCCTCCGGAGCGGTTCGTCCGGGCGACCGCGGCCTGGATCGAGGGCGCCACCGAGCAGACCGCGACCTGGGACGTCAGCGCCGTCCTGTCGACGGTCGCCGACGCGGCCGGCGATGACCTGCTGGGGGAGATCCTGCTCCAGCTCCCCGTCGGCTACGACCTCCTCTTCGGTCGCCCCCAGCCCACCTGACCCATACCTCGGTGCCGCACACCGGCACCGCCCACTCTGGCTTGACGAAAGGCATGCACCGCAGTGATCACCGACGTACGCGTACCGCTTGAGCACCAGCAGCCGTATGGGACGGCGTATGAGCAGATGCTGGAGAAGGTCCGCTACGAAGGCGCCTACCCCACTCGTGAGCGAGCCGACGAAGCCGTCCGCCTGGTCCTCTCGGGCCTGGGACGCCAGCTGACCGGCGACGAACGCGTCGATCTGGCCGCCTGCCTGCCCTTGGAGGCCGCACGTGTCCTGACCGCGCAGATCCCCGGCACACAGCCGCTGACCGGATGGGCCTTCGTCAAGGACCTCGCCGCCCGCTCCGGCGCCTCCCTGGCCACGTCCCGGTGGGACACCGGCTCCGTCTTCGCGGCCGTCGCCGCCCACGCCGGCCCCGGCCTCATCACCCGCATCCTGCACCAGCTCCCCACCGGCTACGCGCTGTTGTTCGGCCGCGCCGAACTCACCCCGGCCCGCGTAAACGGTCCGCGCCCTCCCAGCGCCAGGGAGGGTTGGACGACGGTGCACGGCCCGCGCACCCCGTGGGGAGGGTCCGCCGCAGCCTCGGCGTGACAGCCGGGCTCCGGGCGGGGCCGGAGCCATGGTGAAGACGACGTTGCCCGGGACGCCGGAGCGTCCCGGGCGGTATGTGCGGGCGCCAGCCGCGAAGCGGCTTGGGTGGGTTGCGGATCTTCGCTGTCTCAGGCCGAGGCCGGCGGAGCGGATGACTCGGCGGCGCGGCGGTACTCGGCGTTGAGGCGCTGGGCTTCTTCGAGCTGGTCTTCGAGGATGACGATGCGGCAGGCGGCCTCGATCGGGGTCCCGTGGTCGACGAGCTCCCGGGCCCGGGCGGCGATGCGCAGTTGGTAGCGGGAGTAGCGGCGGTGCCCGCCCGCGGAGCGAAGCGGGGTGATCAGGCGGGCTTCGCCGATGGCGCGGAGGAAGCCCTGGGTGGTGCCGAGCATCTCGGCGGCCCGGCCCATCGTGTAGGCGGGGTAGTCGTCGTCGTCGAGACGGCCGAAGGTGTCGTCTGCTGTCATTGCACCTCTCTGTGGAACGCGCTTGAGGGCCCTGGTGTCGTACGACACCAGGGCCCGAAGGAACTGCTACACCATCTGCCGGCCCTGGTACTGCGCCGGCGTTCTGTTTCCGCTAGCCCGACGGGAATGCTGTCGGGGGTGCGGGGATCGCGGTTGCTTGACCGGAGACCACCTCACTATCGATGTCCTGCGGTACCCGGGCTCAACACTCCGCCCGGGCGATCCTGATGGCGCCTGCTTCCTCCGTTTCTTCCCTCGGTGATCAACTGCGTACTGCTGGTACTGCGAACTGCTCAGCGGCCTGTGACAGCGCCACCCTTCGGCAGTCAGCCCCGTCGCCCGTCCTGCGTCTGCTCTGGCTTAGAACCCCACTGCCGAACTTCCCGGTGCGCGCGTCCGCAGCCGACGCCTTCACCGAGGTACTGCTCACTGACTTCACTGCTGGGTACTGCGTCCTGCACTTACGGGTACTGCGTCAACTGCGGTACTGCTCACGGCGGCCCCTGATCACTGCGGGCCACCCGGTCCGGTCGCCAGTCCCGTCGCCGTCCTGCAACAACCCTGGCTTCGAAACTCTGCCACCGCACCGTCCTGTCAACTGCACTGCGGGTACTGCTGCCCGGCAGTTCGTCTCTGCCAGGCCCTGCTGACTTCCTGGGCTACGACAGAAACCATAACCAGACCACCACCCAATGTCTACTCCAGCCACCATAGATTTTCGCGCGTTCGGCGATGAGGCAATCGAACTCGAACAGCGATGACACAGGGCTGGCAGACCACACGCCGGGCACACGCAGCGCAGACAACCGGGCTCGCCGCCGTCGACCCCGCAACCGTTCAGCGCCTCCTCGGCGGCCGTGCCGGACGCCTGGCCGCCGACCGGGCCCGCGGCATCGACCCCAGGCCCGTCGTCCCGCGCGCCCTGCCCGCCACCGCCACCGTGCGCCACACCTTCCCCCGCCACACCCTGGACGGCACCCACGTCCGCGCCGCCCTCCTCAAGACCGTCGTGGATCTGGGGCAGATGCTGCGCCACCGCGGGCAGGCGGCCCGCGTGCTCACCCTGATACTCCAGTTCGCCGGCAACACCACATGGGAAAAGACCCGCCGCCTCAAGGAGCCGTCCGCACACGACGAAGACCTGCGACTTCTGGCCTACCGGCTGATGGACGCCGCCGCCCTCCAGCGCGGCCGGCTCACCGGCCTTGCCCTCAAGGCCGAGGACCTCATCGACGCCGACCGCGTGGCCCGGCAGATCAGCCTCGACGACGCCCGCGAGGCACGCCTGGTCGCCGAAGCGGCCGTCGACCGGGTCCGCGACAGGTTCGGGCCCGGCGTCATCGGTCCGGCCGCCGTCTTCCGGCGCGCCTCGTGACCCGTCGGCGGGCTACCGTCACCCGGCGCCGGCAGCGAGAGGCGGCGAAACCCGTACGGACGTGACCTATGGGTCCCACCGCCGGTTGACCGTGCGGGCCGCCGGGCCGGACGCGCGGGTCCCTGGTGCGGGGGTGGGAATGACGTACGAGGACAGAGCCGTCGCTGTGCTCAAGACCGTGGCGGACCGGCAGCGGGCGGCCGACCACGGCTGGGCGCTGGACTGGTACCTGGGCCCGCTGCGCCAGCGCGTGTTCCATCTTGCCGAGCGCGGGCTCACCCAGCTGGAGGACCGGGAGGACCGCGCGGCTCTGTCGCTGTGGGAAGAGCGGCCGGTGCGGTGGGCCACCCGCCTCACACCGCCCGGCCACGACCTCCTCCTCTACGCCCGCCACTGCCCCCGACCCGACACAGACCAGCGTGCGCCGTCCCCCGGGGCGCGGAAGGTGGAACTCATCCCGGCACAGATGACGGCACTGCGCCTGTTCGTCCTGCTCGCCGACAGGCTTCAGGTGCCGCCCGCCGAAGGCCTCGCTGAGCAGGTGCGCACGGCCCGGCGCGATGCCCCGGCGAACCGGCATGTGCTGTACCTGACCGAGGAGCAGATGGTGTCGGTGGCGTACGGGTTCTGGCTGCACCGGATGACCGGCTCAGCCCTGGAGGCCAACCGCTTCGCCCGCGACTACGGCATCACCCACGACCCCGCCGCCGGCGCCGAGGGGGCCGCCCGGCGGTATGTCACCGGGGCCGTAGCGGCCGTCCCCGCGTCGGGCGGCACGACAGCCGACTCGGTCGGAACGGGCGGGTAGCGCTCCTGCCGGCGGCCCGATCTGGTGCGGTGCCCCGTACCAAGTGCTCGGCGGATCCGCAGGACGCGCACATCGGATACGGCTGACTGCCGCGTGTGCGGGAGCAGGGCTGTTACTCACTTTCGGGTGACGGGCCGGCCCGGGGCGGGGTGGCGCGCGCGGGTGAGCGCGGGCGAGGGGTCAACTCCCGCAAGCCACCCGCAACCTGCCGGAGCGTCAACATGGTGCACATCCGGCATACATGGATAGTGCAGTCGAGAGTCACGGAAATATGGGCAACAGGTAACACAGTCCATGTTTCCGTCTCACCTTCTCCATGGGGTGGACAGAGTGTGACTGCGCGGCCGGTCCGGCCGCCACCCGCACACCGCACCCGCTACCCGCGGCGCCCGCACAGGTCGCTCGGGGGAGGTGCCCGCACCATCTGGGGGACTTCTTGTCCGTTTCTGCTTCTGTCTCCGCCCGCCGTCTGGCCGCTGCCGCGCTGGCGGCGGGTGCCGTGGTCTCGGCGGTGGCGCTGCCGGCCTCCGCGGCCGACCGCCGCCCCGAGCGGCCGAAGGTGGAGATCTCGGACGTCCAGTACGACTCCCCGGGACGTGACGACCGCACCAACCGGTCGCTGAACAAGGAGTGGGTGGAACTCACCAACACCACCCGCCAGTCGGTCAACCTGGACGGCTGGACGCTGGAGGACGAGTCGGGCCGGACGTACACGTTCGACGGCTACCGTCTGGCCGGGCGGGCCACGGTCCGTATCCACACCGGTGAGGGCCGCGATACCCGCACCGACCTGTACCAGGACCGCCGGCAGTATGTGTGGAACAACGACCACGACACTGCCACCCTGCGCAACGACCGCAATCGGCTCGTCGACGAGGAGTCCTGGGACCACCACCTCGGCGGCGGCAGCCACCACTGACCTGCTGCCCCATCCGTGAGGGCCCGGCCGGGCCCTCACGACCCCTGCGGCGCGCCGCCCCCTTTCTCTCCCGGGGCGGCGCGCCGCTCGGCGTGCTTGGTGTCTCTACTGCGGTGCCTGCTGGTAGGTGACGGTGGTGTCGGGGCAGGCTTCCGCGAGGCGGGTGAGGGCGTCGCGTTCGGCCGGGTCGGCGGGCAGTTGCCAGCGCAGTTTCGTGGCCATCCACGCACCCGTGTACTCGCACCGGGAGACGTCGGCGGGCAGCCAGTCGGCGGGGTCTTTGTCGCTCTTGGAGCGGTTGGAGCTGCCCGAGACCGCGATCAGCGACGCCGGCGCCTGCTGGTCGTTGGCGTAGGCCTCGCGGCGGGCGGGCGTCCAGGCGGAGGCGCCGGAGTCCCAGGCCTCGGCGAGCGGGACCATGTGGTCGACGTCCAGGGAGGACGCCGGTGTCACCCACGTCTGGTCGTACTCGGAGAACCAGCGTCCCCCCGACAGCGCGCACCGCGCGCCGACCTCCGGGGCCAGCTTCGCCTCCGTGAGGATCACCTCCCGGCGGGTGTCGCACCCGTCCGCGGGGTTCAGGCCCCGGTTCCAGTGCTTGAACAGCTCGCGGCTGTAGCCGTCCCGGCTCTCGGCGGCCTCGCCGAGCCACTCCAGGGCCTGGAACAGCGGCACGTCCTGCGCGGCCGCCGGGGCCGGCACCGCCCCGGCTGCCGGCGCCAGGGCGGCGGTCCCGGCCGTCGGGAGGGGCGGCCGGGCATGGGCAGCCGCGGAAGGGGCCACCGGGGGCAGCACGGTGAGGGCAAGCGCGGGCGCGACGAACAGCAGTTTCTTGATCACACCCGGGTTGTAGCGCCCATTCCCCTGCACCAGGCCGGTGTCCGACACGGACTGGCCCAGACGGTCCCGGGAGTTCACCTGCAGAAACGCCACAGCAGCAACCAGCCTGGCAGGACGCCACCAGACCGGACCGCCCCGGGTTGACGGGCAACAGCCGGCCTCCGGCTGGGCGTCGGTCCCGCCACTGGCCCCGATCATGACGCCGACTGTAAGCCGCCCGCGCGCGCCGGCAGCTGACCGAGCGCGTATGGGAGCCGACCTTTGAAAGCGATACCACCTCGGCTACGAGAAGCACGAGTTTGAGCGGATGGACCGGCGCTCAGCCACGATGGATGCAACGGTGTCCGGCATGAGCCAAGGCGCAAACGCTCCTGATCCCGGCAATGAGCAGTCAGCCACCGGGCGTCTGCTCGGTCTCGTTCACTCGTTCGTCACCACGCATGTGTCGTGGAAGCCGCTGTTCATCGGCGCGGTCATCACGGACGACGGCCGTATGCGTCTCTATTTCCGTTCACCTGAGCGGGACCGCACCTACGGGGTGGACGTGCTGATCGGCAACACGGGGCCCGGCTTGCTCGCAGCCCTGGATTCCCCGTCGTTCCTGGCGAACGAGTACCTCCATCAGCCTTCCGACGATCCGCACTGCGATGTGATCGTGGATCTCACCGCCTACTGACGGATCTACCGGCCACGTCAGCATGCCGGCTCTCCCCTGACCGCAGGGTCCGCAAGTTCCAGTGGCGGGTGGATCCCCGAGATGGCGAAGAAGAAGAGGGCGACGACCCAAAAGACGGCGAAAGCAGTTCCCTTGGCGGGGCCGGACCGACTGACGCGCGAGCAACTGTTGGACAGTGTGCCCGGGCCCGACGGTGTGCGGATCGGGTTCGCTGTGCCGGAGAGTCCATCCCCTCCCGCGGGGCGCAAGATGAGGGGGGCAGGCCCTCACGCCGATCCCCCGAGCCGGCGTGAGGCCCGCATATGTCCACTCGGCACAGCCGGGTCCGGCCCCTGCGGCACAGCGCCCGTCAGAGCCGCCCTTCGGACGGAGCATCGTTCGATCACGCCGCCCGGTCGTGCGATCCGGCCAGAGGCGGGTTGCCGGGCCGACGCGGCGAGCACGAACCCGGCTGCCGTCTCGTACGGGCCCGGTGACCTTGCCGGCGCTGCCGGTGCAGCCGGCCGAGGCGCTGGAGCGGTTCTTTGTCGCCTCAAAGACGGTGGCGGTGGTGCCGCTGCCGTCGTTCCACGGGGGGCGAAGGCTTCGACTGCGGTGTCGGGCTCGGCCGGGAGGCGGCGGTGGGCCTGGTCCACCATGGACGGGAAGCGTGCGCCTCTGCACGGCTGGTGGAGACCGCCGACGCCGTGCGAGCGCTGTCGGTGCGACACAACTGACTTGGTGGGCAGACGCGTGAGCACGAACCTTCAGCAGCCGGACGATGCCCGTGCGGTATCGGTGGTCGCACTGGCCCAGGACCTGATCCGGCAGCCGAGCCGGGCCGGGATCGACGACTACACGCCCGTCCTTGGGGTGCTGGAGGACTGGCTCGCCGCTCGCGGTCTGCCGCACAGGCGCCTGTACGGCGACCCGGGGGACCCGGTGGGGTTGCTGGTGGAGATTCCCGGAGGGCGGACGGGGAAGTGGTGGACGCTCGATGCCTGCGTGGACACCGCCCCCTACGGCGACGAGTCGGCCTGGTCGTTCCCGCCGGCCTCGGGCGACATCGTGGACGGCTGGCTGCGGGGACGGGGCGCGGCTGACTCCAAACTGGCCGCGGCCATGTTCTGCCACATCGCGGCAGACCTCGCGCCGAGGGCCCCTGAGCTGAGCGGCGGGCTCGCCGTGCTTTTGGACGTCGACGAGCACACCGGCAACTTCGGAGGTGCCCGCGCTCTTCTCGCCGACGAGGCTGCGGCCCGGCCGGCCGGGGTGATGATCGGCTACCCCGGCATGGAGGAGGTGGTTGTCGGCGGGCGGGGCCTGTGGCGGGCAGTCCTCACCGTGCATGCTCCTTCCGGGCATTCCGGGTCCAGCAGGACGGTGGTCGGCGCGATCTCCCGTGCTGCCCACCTGGTTCGTCTCCTGGACGCGGCGGAAGTGCCCGGAGTGGAAGACCGTGCGGAGTTCCCGCTGCCGGCGAAGGTGTCGGTCACTGCCTGCCACGGCGGCCAGGGATTCTCCGTCACTCCCGACCGGTGTGACCTCAACGTCGATGTGCGTACCACGCCCGGATTCGACGCCCATGACGCCGAGACCCTCGTCCGCAAAGCCGTCGCCGAGCTCGACGCTGCCCTGCCCGCCCCGCGGCCGACCGAGATCACCCTGGTCGCGACGTGGCCGCCGTTCCGGCTCATCGACACCGAGCAGCCGGCCGCGGCGCTGCTGGAAGCTGCCGCGGGGGCCGGGCTCGCCGTTCGGTCAAAGACCGCCGGGCCCTCGAACATCGGCAACCTGCTGGCCGCAGAAGGCATCCCGGCAACGGCTGGCTTCGGGGTGCCGTACAAAGGGCTGCACGGCAACGACGAACGTGCCCACCTCGCGGAACTTCCGACGGTGTATGCGGTCTATCAGCGTGCCGTGCTCGGCCTGCTGAGGGGCTGACATCCCCATCGCGTCCCAGGATTCTCCCACCCGCGATCCCGGCAACTGCCCAACTGTCCAACTGCACTTGTGGGAACGGGACCTCGATCGCGGTGACATAGAGGCAGTACCTTCCCCTGTCCGCCGAGAAGGACCTCGGCACCGACCGAGCAGATCAATCGATCTGCGAAGTCCACCGGCGAGTCGGTCATGTGCGACGTCGTCCTCGATGCCGCTGCCCGGCCGGCGCGGGCGGCACCGCATCGCGCGCAGGACCCGGGCACGTTCACCCGGCCGGAACGCACGGCCGGAACACGCGGTTGCCCGGGTGCGGGGCGGCCCGGCAGGTGCGGGCCCGACGGCCGGGGCGCGCGGCGGGCCGCGCCCCGGCCGGTGCGAGCCCGTGATCGCCCGGGTGCCGGGGCCGGGTGGCGGCCGGTGGCTTTCCGGCGGGGTGCTGGTGGCGGGTGGGGGGTAGGGACGGCCGGGCCGGAGGGAGCCGGCCGCGGCCGTCGCTGTCGTCTACTTGGTGTCCGTGGCGGGTTCCGGGTGAAGCGGTGCGGCCGTGGGGCCCTGGCAGGACGTGAAGTCCCAGTTCCCGACCTTGGCTTGCTCGAGGGCGGGCCAGGTGACGCGGGCGTTCGTACCGGCGATCGCGAAGGTGTTGTCCGGGCCGAAGCAGCCCAGGTAGATCGTCTGTCCGCGGGCGATGTACGTCGTTCCTGATGTCTGGGGCAGCTGGACGGCCAGGTCCCGGTGCAGGGTGACTTTCCGGAGTCCGAGTGTGCTGCCGGACGCTTCGGGCTCGATGTACCGGGTGGTGCGGGGGTGCAGGTCACCGGCGGCCGGATGGAATCCGTAGCCCAGGAGGCTGGTGACGAGCAGGAGTGATCCGAGCCCGCCGGCGACCGCTGCGGCCCGTGCCTGCCGCGCGGGGTACTTCGCCAGGAACGTCTGCTCGAAATCAGAGGGTGTTTCCGGTGTCCAGAGCCTGATCTCGCGGAAGTTGTCGGCGATCCACCGGTCGTTCCTGTGGTCGCTGCGTGCGCCGTTGACCCAGAACTGGGCCAAAGACTCCCGGGGGACCGACGGCAGCGCCAGCGTCTGCTGCACCGCGAACAGGTACTTCCACCGGGGATGCCGTTTCGGCTTCGCACGGAGAAATTCGGAGACCTTTCCTTTATTTACGAAAACTTTGGCACCGTGGCAGCATTTGGCCTTCTCTGAAATGGCTTCACAGCTCAGGTTGCTCAATCGCACGTCCTTACGAATCAGTTCGAGCCAGAACTGGTGCGCGGCGGACGCATCCTTGCGGATGCGGCCCATTTGCGGCCCCGACATCTATCGCTCCGTCAAGGTGTCGTCGGCCGGGCCACCGGGCTCGGCCCGGCCGTCCTGCGGCGGCTGCGCCTGTGAGGGCTGCCCGGGCGTCCTGCCGGCCGCTTGCCGCGCCCCGTCTTCCCCGCCGGCTCCTGCCGGCTTGGCCTCGGCGTTCTTCCCGGCCGGCTCCTGCATCCTCTTGCCGCCGGAGGTGAGGGGGTGCAGGAGCTGGTTCACGCCGACCACGATCGCCAGGATCAAAGGACCTACCAGCGTCGGTCCCACGTCCATCAGCAGCAGTGCAATCGTCAGGGCGGTGAAGGTGACCAGACCGATCACCGTGAGGATGACGACGTGCCTCAGCTCTTGCGACACCGCAACCTTCCTTCAAGTCGTGCTTGTTCCGGACGTCCCAGCGGTTGCCGGTATGGCTGCACTGTTGTCGAGCCCGCTGTCTCGCGTTCTCGTGACGTCTGAGCAAAGGATGCTGAAGGAGGTGCAGTTGAGGGAAGCCGTGAACGGCGTGACAGGCGTTTTCGGAACGTTCCCGATTTAGCGGCCAGTTGATTCCTCCAGGTCAACGGCAACGTTCCCATTTTTTACGGGAGGCCGGGAGCGGAAAGGCCCGTGCATCGGTGCCCGATACATATGTCCGAGCTGCCGTGTCCTGTCTATGGGGCGGCCCCAAAGCGGTGTACGCCGGGACCCGTACCGCCGGCCGGGGACCCGTCCGTACCCTGCCGGCGCACACCTCGCCTCCCGGCCTCCCGCCCCGGATGCCCCTGCCGCCGGCACCACCGTCCTGCCGCACTCACCCCCGGCCGAGCACCGTGAACGCATTCGCTCCAGCCCGCGCCACGGTGCCAACCACCGCCCCCCCCACACGCGACCTGACCACCCGTACGGCGGTCTCCGTGCCCCAGAGTCGGCGGGGACAACGAACCGAGGTGAGTACCTGTTCCTGGGCCGTTCAGGACAGGTGTGCGCGTTTGCCGTGGGACGGTCAGGGCGACAGGGCGGGACGGTCAGCGGCTGGGGTACCGGGCGCGGCCGGTACCCAGGCCGCGCACCAGCGATACGCTTCGGCGGATTCGCCGCGTTCGAGGGGCGCGGGGTTCGACCACGGGGGTGGGGCAGATGGGGCTCAACAGGCACGGGCGCAGACTCCTCGCGCGCGGAGCGGGGTACGGACTCGCACTGCTGGCCGTGACTTCGTGCACGACGGCTCCGCCGTCGGGATCCGCGCCGCCCCCGTCGCAGCAGGCACAGGCCTCACCCGCCGGGTCGCCCTCGCCGTCCAAGTCGGCATCCTCGTCGGGGCCCGCCGTCCCGGTCGGGGCGGCGAGGCCCACGGTCGCCGACGCACTGATGCTGGCGTCGGTCCGCAAGAGCATGAAATCGCTGCCGTCCCACGAGATGCCGTCCGACGATTTCGTAGCGGTGCTCCGCAGGGATGCGCCGGACGCCGGTGAGCTCCTGTGGATGAAGGATGACCGCGCGTACTGCTCCGCGATCGTTCGCGAGGGGCTGGCCAGGATCGAGTGCGGGGTCCTGCCGGAAAGCCGGCCGCGCAAGGGCGTCCTGAAAGTGACGACGGGCGAGCCGTACCAGGACAAGCCCGGCCAGCAGCCCAGCCTGTTCGTCTTCCTCGCCATCGTCGAGGGCGAGCATGGCCCGTACGACTACAAGGGAGCGGCACCAGAGGCAGCGGGCCCGGTCCACGACGCCGTCGTGACCTTCGCTTCGGGCCGCAAGCTGGGCCTGATCTCCTACGAGAAGCACTCGCGCCAGATTCCGGAGACCGAGATCTGCGGCGCGGACGGCGCCGTGTGCTTCCCGGCCTACTACCCGAACCGCTAGGTTCTGCCCCGCCGATCTTGGACCGCGAAAGGATGCCGTCCATGACGTGCATCCGAAGGGGCCGTGCCGCGTAAAGATCAACCGCAAGCAGGTGCCGCGTCGGAGACGCGAGCCCATCGCTCACACCGCAGGAGCGGCGTCCGTGGTGGTGTGTGGGCTTGAGCGTAAATCTCGGCCCGGGGGAGTGACCGGGTTCGCCGGTGAGCCGGCCTGGCGGGGCAGCCGGGGGCGGTGTTGCGCGTTTCCTGCTCCTGCCCGGTTCCGTGCATCCCCGTGCACGGGACCGGGCCTTGCCGGGCGTGCCCGGGGCCTATGGGGTGCATCTCTCCAGGTAGATGGAGGTGAATACGGCGACTTTGGCGCGTAGGGCCCAGGGGTCGAAGGGTTTGCTGATGTAGTCGACGGCGCCGGCCGCGTAGCCGCGGGCGGTGTGTTCGGAGTCCACGCCCATGGCGGTCAGGAAGATGATGGGGACGTCTCGGGTCCGGGGCCGGCGCTTGATGTGGGCACAGGTCTCGTACCCGTCCATCTCCGGCATCTGCACGTCCATGATGATGACCGCGAAGTCGTCGTGGTGGAGCAGGGCCTTGAGGGCTTCGCGGCCGGAGGAGACCGTCACGAGTTCCTGGTCGAGTGTCGCGAGGACCGCGGTCATGGCGAGCAGGTTGTCCGGCTGGTCGTCCACGACGAGGATCTTGGGCATGCCCTGAGGGACGGCGGGCAGCCCGGCCGCCGTGGCCGCCTGCTCGACGGCGGCCAGCTGGCGTTCGAGCAGATCGCAGCGGCCCTCCGCCGCGGCACGTTGGGCCTGCGCCTCGCGCAGGTCCGTTCCGAGCCGCTCGACTTCCTGCTGGAGTTCGTCGCGTTCGGCGATGAGGCCGCAGACGTCCGGGTGCACCGCTGCCAGCTGGTCCGCCCGCTTCTGTTCCGAGATGCGGTCGGCCTTCAGCTGGTTGAGCCGTGTCTCGAGGTCGGCGATGCGCTGCGTCCGGTCCAGCAGTGCATCGCCCAGGACGTCACCGCGGACGCTGGATCGCCGCGAGACCCGGTCGGCGTCGGCCAGCTGCTGCTCCAGGATCTCCACCGCGTGCTTGGGGGAGGACGCGGCGTCCACGGCCGACCCGTACAGAGCGCGTACGAGCTCGATGGCCTCGGTGGTGACCGCCGTCCCGCGGTACTCGGCAACGTCCGCGAAAAGGTCGCTGATCACTTGCCACGGAGGTAACCGGGTGCCGTTCAGGTAGCGCGAGACGGTGCCCGGGTCGAGCCTGCGCCGCGCCGCGTATCGCCGAACGGACACCTGCAGGCCTTCGAACAGTTCCCGCAGGGCCTGGGCGAGTGCGCGTGAGGCGTCATTGAGGTCGTCCCCCAGCGGCCGCAGCTCAGCCATGGTTCTCCCCCTCCGCGATGCCGGTGCCCGCAGGCCCTTCAGGCCGGACCGTGGTGGTGTCGGAGTCGATGAGGCGGTTGAAGAACGGAACCGCCAGGCCCGCGACGGCGAGCCCGGCGAGCACGCTGCGCGGCGTGCTGTCCCCCGCCAGCGCCGTCAGCCCCCCGGCCGCCGCGCCGGCCAGCACGGCGAGGAGGAACACCAGCGTCGATCTCAGCGACAGCAGAGGACGGTCCACCCGCGTACTCCATTCGTTCAACCCGACTCAGGGGCAAAGGACTTGTCGCCCCTCCCCGCAGTTTGCGGAAGGGGGAATCCAGAATGGACGAACCTCAAGGTGTTGCAGCCCGCGATCGAGGAATGAGGGCGCCGCAACATCCCGCTGCAACGCCCCCACCACTCCATTCGTAGGATGTTCTGGCTGGTCAAGAGGCTGGTGCTACGGGACGTTGCCAAGCGTTGCTCTGCAACACTGCTGAGTTCCTGCACCAGGTCCGCGAACTCACGCCCGTCCCGGCTGCCCGCGCCGCGACCCGCCTGCGCGCCTCCCTCAAGGGCGTCAAGCCCAAGGAGATCAAGCCCGCCGACCGCGGCGTGCTGCTCGGCGACCACCTGCCGTCCGGCGTCGAGCTGCGCGGCTCCGACGAGGACACCTACCTCGCCATCATGGCGCCCCGCGCCGGCAAGTCGACTGCGCTGGCCATCCCCATCGCCGAACAGGCACCGGGCGCCCTGCTGCTGACGTCCAACAAGGCGGACGTCTACGCCGCGACCCGCGCCGCACGCTCGCGTGTCGGCACCACATGGGTGCTGGACACCCAGGGCGTCGCCCAGGTCGAGCGGGCCATGTGGTGGGACATGATCGCCCAGGCGGAGACGCTGGAGGGCGCCGAGCGCCTCGCCGGGCACTTCGTCGGCCAGATCACCTCCGACCAGGCCGACCCGTTCTGGTCCCAGGCCGCCCAGGACCTGCTCGTCGGCCTGTTCCGCGCGGCCTGGTGGGACGGCGGGACCGTCCGCGACGTCATGAAGTGGCTGTCCGATCCGGCGGAGAAGACGCCGCTGCGCATCCTCTACGAGCACGAGCCCGTCCTCGCCGAGCAGGTCGACTCCAGCATCTCGATCGCCGAGGAGACCCAGAGCGGCATCTACCAGAACGCGCGCACCGCCATGTCGGCGCTGCGCGAGGAGAAGGTCCTCGCGTGGGTCACGCCGGACAAGGTCAACCCCCGCTTCGACCCCGAACACTTCGCGACCAGCAAGGACACGATCTACTTGCTGTCGAAGAAGGGCGGCCCCACGGCCGCGATCGTCGCCGCCCTCGCGGACGCCGTGTTCACCGCCGCCGCCGAGGCGGGGGAGCGGGCCGGCGGGCGTCTGCCCGAGCCGATGCGCGCCGTGCTCGACGAGGCCGCCAACATCTGCAAGATCGCCGACCTGCCCGACCTGTTCAGCCACCTCGGCTCGCGCGGCATCAACCCGTTCGTGATCCTCCAGTCCTACCGGCAGGGCGTGAAGGCCTGGGGCGAGGTCGGCATGGACGCCATGTGGTCGGCCAGCACGAAGAAGGTCCTCGGTGTCGGCCTGGACGACGCCAAGTTCGCCGCCGACATCTCCAGCCTCGTCGGCGCGCACTTCGTCAACCGCGGCTCGTACTCCAAGAGCAAAGAGGGCGGCTACTCCCACTCCGTGTCCGAGCAGCGCGAGCAGGTCATGGACGCCGCCGAGATCCGCGCCATGAAGAAGGGCACCGCCCTGCTGCTGGCCACCGGCCTGCCCGTCGCCCAGATCGCCCTGCGCCCCTGGTACGAGGAGGAGGCCATGGCCACATCGGCGACGAGATGAAGGCCGAGGAGACGGCCATCACCAAGCGGGCCGTGGTCGCGTACGAGGAGAGGAAGGCCGCCCGTGAGCGATGAACCCGACGTGCCGCGCTTCGAGGTCCCGGTCGGCCTGTTCCAGGACGTCGAGGACCTGCGGGCCGACGTCGTCCGCCTGACCGGCCAGGTCAAGACGCTCATGGAGGCCGCCGAGACCCGCGCCGAGGAGACCCCGCCCGGCGATGAGACGGCCGGCACCGGGGAGGAGCCCGAGGGGAAGACCGGCGACGAGGACGACGAGGAGTGGAAGTTCCCGCCCTTCATCCTGCTGCTGGACCCCCCTGAGTACGACGACGAGCTGCGCGCCCTGACCGAGTGGGTGGAGGGCGTCCTCGTACCCGGGTACCTTGCCGAGCCCAGCGCCGAGGCCCGCTGGTGCCACCGCTGGTTCGACCACCCCGTCGCCGTCGCCCGCCTCCACGCCTGCTGGCTCGCCTGGCAGGAGCTGACCGACCCCGCCACCTGCGGCTACACCGGCCCCAGCGTCTGGCACCGCGACCACCTGGACCCCTGCATGCGGGAACTGCGCGGCTCCAGCGGCCCCTTCGAGGGCTGCACCAAGAACGAGCACCAGATCAACCACCGCCTGCCCGGACTCGTGCCCAGCGCATGGAGCCACACCGGGGACTGACCTATGAACGGGGCCGGGTGGAGAGGAGCCGCGACATCTCCCCACCCCGTCGGGCGGGAAGGCACGCGGGCGAGCCGCCGCAACGTCAGTGGCGGCACGTAGACTGGCACTTGTGTTCCCCGCCGATATGAGGGGGAGTAGCGCCCAGAGCTTTTCCTGTGGGTCTGAGGGCAGCCGTACAGGTTCGTGCGGAGCGACGACAGCAGGCAGCCAGCGCCTTTCGAGTGTGAGTCGGCCGCGCTCGTGTTGGTCACACCTGTTCTGCATGTTGTCAACAGGGGTGGTCGGGCTCGGCTGCCGCGAGGGCATCGGCTTCGGCCACCCCTTCCTGCCCGGAGGGGAATCCTTGAATCTCAAGATCATGGGCGTGGTCGTCGTCCTGCTGGCGGCCGCCGTGGTCGCCATGGGGGTCGGCATCACCGTCTTCGTCCTCGGCTCGAAGCCGCTCGCGGCCCTTGGATCTGGCGGGGCCGCCTTCGTCGGCACCGCCGGCCTCGGCATGGTCGTGCTGGGCTACCTCGCGCCGAACACCTGAGCCCGCCCCGGTCCTGAACGAGCGGCTCGGGGTGGGGTGACAGCCGTCCCACATGCAGGCGGGGCCCGTCCGCAAGGACGGGCCCCGCCTGCATGTGACCGCCACCCGTCCTAACGGCCGGGGCCGCCGTTATCTTGGGTGTGAAGGGGGTGTCAGGCATGTGAGGTCTATGCGCCTCAGTGCACCGTGCCTGACAGATATCTACGGGTTTTTCAGGCATGTACGGCAAGTAGTGATACAGGCCCGCATCTCCGACGATGCCTGTCATTGTCGAGCCTGAACCGTTCCCGCCCCCAGGGCGTCCATACGGGCACCTGACACCCTGGAGCCGCCACACCATGAGCACACCCCCGACAGCGCCAGCCTGGCCGCACTGCGCGCACGGCGCTGACCCGGCCACCGCTCCCGTCGGCTGCCGCGGCATCCACGTCGCCGGCCACACCGCGTGCCTCGCCCACCTGGTCGACGCCGACCGCGACGCCTACCTGGCTGGCCTGACTCCCGGCGCCAACATCGACCACCGGGGCACCACATTCACCGATTCCCTCCTCACCGCCTTACTCAACGCCCTCCGCGACCCCACAACCCGTAACGCCCGCTTAGGCGACGCCCGGTTCGGGTCGGCGACCTTCGAGGGCGACGCCCGGTTCGGGTCGGCGACCTTCGAGGGCGGCACCTGGTTCGGGTCGGCGACCTTCAAGGGCGACGCCCGGTTCGATTCGGTGTTCTTCAAGGGCGACGCCCGGTTCGGGTCGGCGACCTTCGAGGGCGGCACCTGGTTCGGGTCGGCGACCTTCAAGGGCGACGCCCGGTTCGATTCGGTGTTCTTCGAGGGCATCGCCTGGTTCGGGTCGGCGACCTTCGAGGGCGACGCCCGGTTCGATTCGGTGTTCTTCAAGGGCGCCGGCTGGTTCGGGTCGGCGACCTTCAAGGGCGACGCCCGGTTCGAGTCGGCGTTCTTCAAGTGCAACGCGGGGTTCGAGTCGGTGACCTTCGAGGGCGACGCCGGGTTCGGGTCGGCGACCTTCAAGGGCGGCATCGGGTTCGAGTCGGCGTTCTTCGAGGGCGCCGCCGGGTTTGAGTCGGTGACCTTCGAGGGCGACGCCCGGTTCGATTCGGTGTTCTTCAAGGGCGACGCCTGGTTCGGGTCGGCGAATTTTAAGGGCAACGCCGGGTTCGGGTCGGCGACCTTCGAGGGCGGCACCCGGTTCGGGTCGGTGACCTTCGAGGGCGACGCCGGGTTCGGGTCGGTGACCTTCGAGGGCGACGCCGGGTTCGGGTCGGTGACCTTCGAGGGCGACGCCGGGTTCGGGTCGGCGACCTTCAAGGGCGGCACCCGGTTCGGGTCGGCGTTCTTCGAGGGCGACGCCCGGTTCGAGTCGGCGACCTTCGAGGGCGCTGACCAGTTGGGGCCATTGGTGTGTGCTGGGCGGGTTGGGCTGTCTGGTGCGGTGTTCAGCGGCCCGGTTACCCTCTTGTTTGCTGCGCGCCGTCTGGAGTGCCGCCGCACTCGCTGGTCATCGACAGCGGAGATCCGTCTGCGCTACGCCACGGTGGACTTCGCTCACGCGGTGTTCGAGTACCCCCTCACGATTGCCGCCGAGCCAGATCCGTTCGTGCTCACCAACGGCCGACAGCTCGCCGAAGATCTCTTTTCGAGCGCGCCCGACCCCGGGGTGAGGGTGGCGTCGGTGCGTGGGGTGGACGCGGCCCATCTGATCCTGGCCGACCTCGATCTGTCGGGATGTCTGTTCGCCGGCACGGTGCACCTGGACCAACTCCGTCTGGAGGGGGCCTGCACTTTCGACACGGCTCCGCCCGCCGTGCACTGGCGGCGATGGCTGCCTGTGCGGTTCACCGCGCGTCGTGTCCTGGCGGAGGAACACCACTGGCGCGCCAGCCGGCCGGGGGCAGTGCGGGGCTGGGACGTGGCGGTCCTCGGTGCTGGGCGGGCGGGGCCGGTGCAGCTGGCTCCGGTGTACCGGGCTCTGCGCAAGGCCTTCGAGGACGGGAAGCACGAGCCGGGGGCTGCGGACTTCTACTACGGGGAGATGGAGATGCGCCGCCACGCCGACGACATCCCACGCAGTGAACGGGGGCTGCTGACCTCCTACTGGGCGCTGTCCGGCTACGGCCTGCGAGCCTCCCGGGCTCTGGCCTGGCTCGGGGCGGCTATGCTCCTCACCATCCTCCTGCTCATGGCCTTCGGCCTCGCCCAGGACACTCCGAAGCAGACCGCGACCGGCACCGTCCCGGCTGGCGGGGGCAAGGTCACCTTCGAGATCGACAAGGATGATCCCCAAAACCCCACCGGCAACCGGTTCACCGGCGAGCGCTTCGAGAAATCCCTGAACGTCACCCTCAACTCCGTGGTGTTCCGCTCCTCCGGACAGGACCTGACCACCGCTGGCACCTACATCGAGATGACCTCCCGCCTGACCGAACCCGTTCTGTTGGGCCTGGCCGTCCTCGCCGTCCGCAACCGCGTCAAACGCTGACGGCCCTGCCCCGGCCAAGCGAAGCCCTGTGAACGGTTCGACCGAACCGCTCACGTGCCTTACTTGCCTACACCGCCGATCATGCCTTTGAGCTGCACAGAAGCCCTTCGCCCCCTAGATAACGTTCACGGCGCTCGGGACCCCTTCGAGACGCCAGGATCCGGGAAACGCTCAGGACGCCGGCGTGGACGGGTGGACCTCCAGCCCCTCCTGCGGGTTGAACGGCGACACCTCGCCCTCGCACCCGGCGTCGGACCGTACGAGTAGCAGGTGCGGCATGAGGTCGGCCAGGTTCCGGCGCCTCTTGGTCGGCGGGCACGTGCCCGGCGACCGTGTAGGCCGTGCCGACCAGACGCACGTCCCAGCCGCGCAGGTACGACCAGTCGACGCCGGACGGCTGCGGGTGCAGTGCGTCCCGGCGGAGGGCAGCGTGAGGTGGGCAGGCCGTGCTATATGATGACCAGTCAAGGTTCATGGATTTACAGCCCGTTGTGGCGACCACCCGAGGCCATTGCGGCGAGGTGCTTAAAAAAAAGCCCTACGGGTGTGATCCGGATCACAACACACTGCTCACACGAGCGCGATCTTCGCGTGGGGCTTCCTCGTCGAATCGGGGTCCCGCCGCAAGGACACACTCCAGCGGAGCGGGGTTCCATGGACCAAAGGGCCCGCAGTTGAATCTGTACATCGACCCCGTGAACGGCCTGATCGTCGTTGTCGGCCTGTTCGTGGGGTACGCCGTCTATCGCTTCCCTCTCACTACCCCGGGCGGGTCGGCCTCGCTGAACAAGCAGGGAGATCTTTCGGGCGGCATCGCTGCGGCGGCGGCCGCCATTGTCATCCTCGCCTTCCTGTTCGGACGTGGAGACGGAACGGCGAACCAGGACGGGGGCAACAGCCCGACGCCTGTGGCGACCGTGCACGAGACGCGCATCGACAGCCCGCCGCCTTCCAGTGTGGCGAAGTGAGCAGGCACGGGCTGCCGGTCGCGTGTCCTATCGGCTGGGCCCGCGACGGTGATCGGAGCCTTCCGGGCCGCGGCCGTGGTGCGGTGCCGAGTGGCTGGTCCCGGAGCCGGGGCTTTCAGGGGACGGCTTGACAGGCTTTCCGCGGGTCGTCGTGCTGCGCGAGCGGGCGGCGGCCGCAGACTGCCGGGCGGGACTGAGCCTGGCAGCAGCCTCCGGGGTGAGCAGCGGGCGGGCCTGCTCCTCGATACGGGCGAGCCGCGCGGACCACTCGCCGCCGAGGCCGCGCCCGGCCTCGCGCAGGCGCAGCTGGGTCGTCACGAAGGCCTCGCTCTCGGGGCCGGTCCAGGGCCGGGTCCGCTCCGCTTCGAGTGCCGCGCGCAGGGCCGGAGCGTCGATCCAGTTGCCCAGCTCGTCCAGAGAGTTGGTGTAGCGGGGGTTGGATTCGCCGCGGCGGTAGATGCTGGCCAGGTCCACGAGCGTGCCGCGGTCGACCAGGTCGGCCAGGGCGAGGATCCCCTGGTACGACTCGTCGGCGTTCGCCTGCACGGTGAGCCGTCCCTGCCCGCGGTCGGCGAGCTGCTCGAAGTACCGCGCGACGATGCCCTGGTTGCTCATCGGCTGCGGGACGCCCATGAACAGACCCTCGACGCGTGCGCCGCCGTCGCGGTAGGCGCGCATCTTCGCCTCCACGGCCCGAGCGTTCTGCGAGGTCTCCTGGACGATCGCGTGCAGGCCGTGCGTACGGACGTACTCCTCGGCCTTCGCCATCCAGGCCCGGCCGTCGGCCCGGGTGTAGGCGGCCATGAGCGTGTCGTCCTGCGCCATCAGCGCCGCGTAGGCGGGGTGGGGTGGTAGGGCTTGTAGAGGTCGGAGTCGACGTCCGCGAAGCCGCCGTGCCGGTTGAGCACGGAGGCCACCATCTCGGTGACGCGGCTCTTGCCGGCACCGGGCTGGCCGACGAGGAAGACGACCGTCGGCGTCTCCTGGGACGCGCGGCCTTCGAGGAGGTCGGGCACGATCCGTACGCGGAAGATCCGCTCGTTCTCCTGCTCGGGCAGCCGGTACCGCTCGACTTCGCCGGGGTCGGTCACGCGATGCCCGCCAGGACCTCGCGGGCGAGCCGGGCGTAGTGCGCCCGGGCCGCGGCGATCTGTTCGTGGTCGGTGGAGCGAAGTCCCTCTCGTTCCCGGGCCAGCCTGGTCTGCGCCGCGCGGGCCGCCTCGATCACGGCCGCGTCGGGCTCCGGCTCGTTCTCCTCCGCGGCGATGAGCGCGCTGTAGGCCCCGACCGCGCCGTTGACCGCCTCGATGGCCGCCTCGTACGCGGCGGTCTCCTCGTTCGACCACTCGTGCGGGCCCAGCTGGCCGGTGACGGAGATGCCGTTCGTCGGCATGCGCTCCCCCTTCTCCATGGTGTTGATCATTGTGGTGGACGGGCAGCGGGTCGCCCTGGTTCAGGCCTGCGGCTGCGTGGTCGCCGCGCGCTGGCCGGGGAGTTCACCGGCGTTTAGGGCTGTACGAAGTCGGCGTGCGGAGCCGCCCTCCCGGGACGTTTAGGGCCCGGTGTGACCGCCGTCCAGCCGCTCGAAGGCGGTCCGGAAGACCGGCACGTTCTCCGTGGCCATCTGATAGGCGATGTTCTTGTGCCACGAGGGGTTGTCCGGATCCCATACCGGGCTGATGGGCGCCGTGACGCCCTCCGGCCACCAGCCCTCGCGCACGCCGCGAGGCACCGCGCGGGACAGCGCGACGGTCGGCCCGTTGAGCTTGCCGAGCACCTGGCGCAGCTGCTCGGCGTCGAGGTAACCGTCGCCGTCGACCACGACCATCTCGGCGAACCGGCGGGCGCCGGCGGGAAGGGATCGGAGGTAGCGCTCGGCACGGTCGACGGTCCAGCCGGTGTCGACGGCGGTGACGGTCAGCTCCGCGCCCTGTTGCGCGGCGAGGGTGAGCACCTTCTCGGCGAACGCCTCGCTCGCTCCCTCAATGGTGATCTTCACTTGCGGCCCCTTATGGAAGATTCTTACCCGGTTCTCCGGGGTCTGCACGGCGAGTGTGGTCCGCCGGACCCCTTTCCGTCTAGATCCCGGAGAATCTGGCCAGAGTTCTGCACTCGATCGGGTGACGCGGCGGCATGGTGCGCCGGCGTCTACGGGGCCTCGCCGATGCGGGTGGCCGTCGGGCCGGGGGCCGGTCTCTCCGACGGGGGCTCGACGCTCTTGATCCCGTTGACGGCGTAGGCGCCGATGGCGACGGCGGCCGCCGCTGCGGTGACCGCGGCCACCAGCCGCTCTCCCTTGGTCGTCGTGCTCATGGTCCCGGTGGCCGGCGCCATCCACCGGTACACCAGGCAGCCGATGGCCAGCGCCGTCCCCACCACAAGGACGGTGGCGAGGTCGAACGTGATGTTCACGGAGGGGTTCCCCCTTGGGTGCGGGCATGCGCTTCTCACATGCGGGCGTGGAGTATGGACAGGTCTCACCCCTTGCGTCGCGGGGTGAAGGCTCGGACAGGGCCTGGAGTGTGCGGGCGGGACGGGTTAGCCGCGCAAGCGGCCACGGGCACGGACCAGCAGTACGCCGCACGGAAATGCGTCGAGCCTGCGATTCGTGAGGAAGCAGGCAAAACGCCTTGCCGGAGCCCTTCGCCGGGAGAGTGAATGCTGGACCTGTTCGTTATGGGCCAGCAGTCCGACAGTGCCGGGAGCCGCGGTTAGCCACGCAAGCGGCCGTTCACTCCTTCACGGGGCACGGCACGACTCGGCCCCTAACAGGGTGGCGGAGGGCTGTGGTTCATCAGACGGGGTCACGGGGCGCCATTCAATAGGCGCAGCCCCCTCTTCATAGGGAGCCAGTGGATTGCCTGGGCGGCCGAGGCTCTGCTGCACGAAGTGCCGGTGGAGCGAGGCGACCGTGCCGGGAACGGGGGTTGGCTCCGCAACCCGCCCGCACGTGAGGCGCAGCATGCCGCGGTGATGGGTGATGAGGGAGGCCGCCCTGTAGGCGGGCGGATGACGCCGGGTCAGGACATCGGAGGGCCGGGGTGCCGCTGTTCGGCACGACGTCGCTGCTCGGCGACCAGCCGCTTGACCTTGCGCCGCACGCGCTCGCCGAAGGACTTGGGCTCGACGGCGCCGGCGTAGGTGGCGGCCTCTGTCCAGGTGGTCCCCTCGCTCTCGGCGTACGCGAAGACGACCGTGCGCTCGGCCGGGTCGAGCCCGCGCAGGACAGCGTTGAGCCGCTCGTCCGCGAAGACCCCGCCCTGCGTATGGGCCAGCAGGTCGACGTCCGCGGCGACCAGGTCGTGCAGCGACAGCCCGCCGAGGTCGGCGTCCAGGGACAGCACCCGCCCGGCCCGGGTCCGGCGCCGCCATACCGGCACCAACTGCCGGTGCACCGAACGGGCCTCCGCCCTCAGCGCGCCGAGCGCGGAGTGCGGCAGCTGCCCGGTCTGCCACAGCGGATCGCACCAGGAGCCGACCAGGGCGGTGGACACGGCCTCCCGCCACCGCTCGCTGCGGCAGAGCATGAACGCCTTGGCGGCGTGGTCGACGACGCTGTCCCGTTCGGCAGGCGTGGGAGTGGGCCAGTCCTTCACAGCCGGCGTCCAGCCGTGGACGACAGTGCGGATCAGTAGAGCCTGTACGAGGTCTCCCGGATTACGGGAGTTCCTCTCCATGGACCTCGTCACGACGACGGGCTTGAGGGGACGATGCTCTGCGCGTCGGTCTTGCAGGTGGATGCCGTCCGAGGTGGCGTGGGCGAGGCGAGGCAGATCTCCGGTGCAGCGCCCAGGGACGATGAAGGGGACGATGAAGGGGAAGTCGTCGGGTGTCGAATCGGGGGTCACTGCCTGCTGCTCCTTGCGTGGATCGGGGTGCTTCACCACTCGGTCCCGGGGAGCCGGGCCACCAGCAAAGAATTTGAACCCCCCTCACGTGATCCGGGTCACAGGGCGGCGGGGGTGTCCTGCAGGGCGAGGAGCGCGGCGAACTCGCGGTCGTGGGCGGCCCGGTCGCGGGCCTGCGCGGCGGCGGCGCGGTGTGTGCGGGCGTGGTCGGGTTCGAGGTCGGCGAGTTCGTCGTGCCGCTCGGTGCTCTCCTCGCGCAGGTCGGCCAGGCGGCGCAGCGCCTTGGCGCGGACGACGGGCTCGGCCCCGGTGCGGGCGAGGCGGTGCAGGTCGTCTTCAGGACAATGCCGGTGGCTAGGACGGCAAGGAACGCCGCGAGGCCCGCGTGTCGGCGCGGGCGTGAGGACTGGGTGTGGTTGGCCATCGGTGCCTCCTTCGAACTCGTCTCGGACTCTGAGGTCCGGTTGCGGTAAACGAGTTCAGAGTGAAACGACACCGGGTTGTTGCGCGCCGTGGCACGGTAGTGCGGTGGTGCCAACTTTCCGGCAATGACTCTAGGTGACGGGTTCGGGGATAGGGACATGGTGAGGCGTGAGGACAGCAGGCTGCAGCCACTGGGGAATGACCTAGGCCCTGAGGCGAGAGCACTTGCAGAGAGTCTGCGCACACTGTTCAAGACGTTGGACATCACGGTGACCCGCTACGCGCTACGTAGCGATCGCGACAAAGGTGCTATCTCGCGCTATTTGAATGGCTGTCGCGTACCCCCGTGGGAGTTCGTCGTCAAGCTGCAGGACGATACTGCGAAGCGTTTGGGCCGGCCGGTCACTTCTGATGCGACCGAGGCGCTGCGGGAGCTGCATCGGGCGGCGCTGGGTGCTGCTAATCCCCATCGCGCCGAGGTCCAGCGACTCGAGGATGCTCTGGCCGAGGCCGACGAACAGGTTCAGCAGACACAGCTACGCGAGCAGGTGCTAGCCGAGGCGTTGCGGGATGAACGGCAGCGTGTTGCAACGCTGCAACGACAGCTCACCCAGGCCCGCCTTGACGCGGAACGCGATCGTGCCGATTGCACCCGGGATCTAGAGCAGCGGCAGACCCTCAGCGAGGAACTGCAGGGCGAGGAGACGCGGCTACGCGCCCACATCACCCGGCTTGAGAAGGAACTGGAGCAGGCCCGCCGGCGCACACTGGAGGCCGAAGAACGCTGTGCCCGCCTCGAACGCGAACTTGCCGAGGCTGAAGTCGAAGCAGAGGCTGCAGCCGACACACGTGAGATGGCCCAACCGGAGACAGGCCAGCGACTCCCACACACCCAGAAAACCCTCACTGGACGCCTGCTCCGGGCTCTGACCGGCATACAGGCCTGGGCGGAACCGCAGCCACAGGAAGCGGCCGCACTCTATGCACGGCTGGTAGAGGAGCGCGTAGCAGTACTCGGGCTTGACCACCGCAAGACGCTGACGACACGAGCGCTCCATGCGAAGAAAGTGGCTGACTCCGGAGACTTTGCTGAGGCTGCGCGACTGTACGGCCAATTGGCCGACGACCGCGCTGAAATACTCGGTGCCGACCACTACAGCACCTTGGCCGCCCGCAACAACCAGGGCCACTGGATCGGCAGGTCCGGGGACCACGTTGAGGCTGTGCGGTTGCTCGCGCCGCTGGTTGAGGACCTCACCCGGGTATACGGAGCCGATCACCGCCACACCCTGATCACGCGGACCCATCTGGCGCTGTATATCGGTAAGGCGGGAGACCCGACCCAGGCACTGAGACTGTACGCATCGTTGCTCCCGGACCTCACACGGGTGTACGGAGCCAACCACCGCCACACTCTGTGCGCGCGGGATCGTCAAGCGCGGTTTGTCGATGAGACGGGAGCCCCGACCGAGGCTGCGCGGCTGAACCCCGCGCAGTAGACGGGGCTGGCGGTAGCAGGCGTCGAACTTTCAATCTTCGGCCGCCGTACGGGAACCTTCCTTCGCGATACAGCGCCGCCACCAGCACGTTTCCGCAGGTCGCCGCCGTAACCCTTCCCGTGTACGCACCAATGCCACGTGCTCGGGGGTGCGAGACATCGAGTGCTGTCGCAGCTCAGGTCGCACTTCGTTGGACATTCGGCGCCGGCTACCGCAACCCGTGTTACTGATGGTTTCAGAATGAGGTCGCGAGCGTATGGGGCGCCGCCGGATGAGGCGAGGGCCTGTCCGATCTGCCCCATGCAGTTCTGTCTCACTGCCTGACCCACGACGGCCGGCAGCCGTGCAGGCTCACCCGGTCGGCCTAGCCACTGTGCATAGTGTGCTCATGGATCGATTCGTGGGTCAGGG
>NZ_BMSA01000042.1 GCF_014648915.1 Streptomyces phaeofaciens
GACCAGGCCCGACGGCCCCGCGATACGCGGGAGCCGTCGGTCCGAGGGGTCACGAAACGGGTTGCCGCTCCAGCCGCTCATCGGACCAACCTCCTCCAGTAAGGCGCCCGGGTCCGGGCCGCGGGGAATGAGGGGTGTCCTGACGGGCATGCACACACATTGGCTCCTTCGGATGTCCGTGGCACGGTCAACGTGCGCGCGCGGGCGGCGGGCGGCCGACACCGCGGGACCTGCTCCTGTCAGGACTGGTACTTCTCCACCTGGGACTGCGGCCGCACATGTGCCTCGTCCGGGTCCTGCCCGAACTCCTCCCGGGCACGGCGCTGCCGCAGCAGGTCCCAGCACTGGTCCAGTTCGCGCTCGATCGCGCCGAGCCTTGCCCGCTCCGCTGAGGTGTCGGTCCCGCTCGCCGTCAGAGCGTCGCGCAGTCTGCGCTCCTCGTCCGCCATCTCGGCGATCCGGTGCAGGATGTGTTGGTCGGTCTCCATGTGATGTCTCTCCTTCACAGCTTGCGCCACGGCGTGCGTCATAAGTACGGCCAGCCCCGGCGTGGCCTGGCCAACCTGAGCGATCGCCCCGGAGAGGACGGCCAGTGGTCGGCGGGGTCGGATTCCCGTGCCTGGGCGGTCATGGCCCGGCTGTCCGGCCGAACCCGTGTGCTGCATGGCAACGCGCGCAACAGCCGTGGCGCCCCGTCACGCGGCGCCCCGTCCCAGGACCTCTCTGCTTCCTCCGTGTCACCGCCGGACGTCAAGCGCGGTTCTCCGCCTGGAACATCCAGCTCTGCTTCTCCAGTTCGGCGGTCAGTGAGATGAACAGGTCCTGGGTCACGGCGTCGGCGAAACCGGTCGCCTCGATGCGGGTACGCATGCGCCCGATGAGTGTGGCGAACACCCCAACCAGTGCCTCCACCACCGCGCTGTCGGCGATCCAGCCGGCGTCGAAGGCGGGCAGCCCACTGCTCTCGGCGACCGTCGCGGCCCGGCCGTCCGGGCTGACGCCGAGTGCGGCAGCTCGCTCGGCCACCTGGTCGGCATAGTCGCGGGCGGTGGTCACGACTTCGTCCAGCTGCTGGTGTACGGCTCGGAAGCGCTGGCCGTAGACGTTCCAGTGAGCCTGCTTGGCCAGCAGGGACAGGTCCAGGAGGTCCACCAGGGTGCTCTGCAGGGCAGCTCCGGTGATATGGCGGTCCTGCTCTGCGAGCGGGCTCGTAATAATGGTCATGACAGCGCGTTTCCCTTCCCCGGCGGACCCGCCACCCGTCCTTGACGACGTAGCAGAACCTGACAACTTCGGCGGCACCACTTCACCCGACCCACGCTCGAGGGTGCCCCAAGGCTTGTGCGCCCATTGTTCTGCTCACGCTCCCCGCAGCGATCCGTTGTCTGACTTACGGCATGCGCGCGGGCACACGACACCCGCACCCGATAAGGAGCGGATGACCCGCCCGGCTTCCGGCATCTCCGTTGGGTCCACGTCGTCCACGCGTCCGAGGGCGTCCCGGAGTTGAGTCCGGCCTGAGCTGGAGGAGCTGGCGTGCATGCCGGAAGGCGTCCGCCGCCGCCTGGCGTTCCGCTCGTCTCTGCGTCCTCCCCTCACCGGGCCTCCGGTTTCAGCCGCTCCGCCCAACCGCGTGGGCGACCGCTCCGAAATGCGTGTACCTCGTCGCGTCGGGCCGTGGTTCGTGGCCCACGGCCGGACGCAGCGGCTGCTGCCCGCTCCAGCGACCTCCGCCAACGGTGCATCCGTCTGACACTTGTGTGGCAGCATCTCGGCTAGCACCAGAGTATCAAGACGACCGGCCATTTTCATACCTGGCCGCCGATGCGGGTGGCGTCCGTGCACGAAACTTGCCCTGAACTGCCCATTGTCGACCAGGGTCACGGAAAGCCAGATGAGCGTCGCACCTGCGTAGCGGCCCGGCACCGCCCGACGCGGCGCGCCACGTCGGGCGTCAGGGCGCCGACCGTCCCGGGCCGAAACGGTCGCCGCAAGCTCACCACGACCTCGGGGTCGGTCTTTGGCCTGCGCTGTTGCCTTCGCCGGGACCAAACCGGAAGGAGATGGCCGACGGGACCAACCCTAGGTGATCCGTGGTGAGTGTCGACGGTCGACTTCTCTGGCACCGCAGCCCGATGTCGAACATTCTCTGGCCTGTTTGCAACCCAGCCGCGCTTTCTGATAGATGACCGGTCATATTGTGCTGGATAGTGGAGCGTGGTGCCGTCTGGATCCCGACCGAGGCCCTCAGCCACTTCTCGCCGACGCGCAGTCCGGCGCGTTGCCGCACAGCCTGAGAAAGGACCTGATCGTGTTAGAACGCATCCTGGTGGCCATCGACACGAGTGACGCCCGTCTGACCGCCCTGTCGCTGGCCGGCGAGATGGCGCGGCTCGCAAACGCACGGGTTCACCTGGTGCACGTCGCCACGTCCATGGTGAGCGCAGGAACCGTGCTGAACCTGGAGGAAGACGACGAGGGCAAAGCAGTCCTCGAGGAATCGCTGACCCGGCTCCGAGAGCTCGGAGTGGAGGCCGAAGGGCACCTGGTGCGCGGGCTGACGCATGAAGTACCCGCCGTGATCTCCGCGGCGGCCGAAGACTTCAAGGCCGACCTGATCGTCGTGAGCCCCCACCACCGAAGCGCGTTCGCCGCCTTCTTCAACCCCAGGGTGAGTGACGCCGTCGCCCACGCCAGCCGGACTGCCGTCCTCCTGACTCCAGAGGCACCTGCGGCGTCGTAGGACGCCGGCCTCCTCCACGCGACGCTGACGCGCCGACGCTGGTGGCCGGGCACCTTCCGCGCCTCACACACCGGCGTCGGCGCGTCAGTGCCCGCACCACGGACAGGTGTCGTCATCCCCCTCACCCGAAAGTAGTCAGACGACCGATGCGCGCCACAGCGGCCTTCAAGAAGGTGGTGACAACAGAGCGAAGTCATTCCACAGGCTTGTCGAGCAGGCACCCATGACGACATTCGGCCAGGCACGATCAGGCCCGTGTTCGCCCGGCGTATACCGCGCCGTCCGCCCCGAGGCCGGTCTACGGTCCGGACCCGGCGGCGCCTGTCACCGACAGGCTCACGATACGAGCAACTGCATATCAACTGCTGAGAGCCGCCATGGCACCACCTTCGTCGAACGCGCACAGCCTGGTCGGCCACGGCTGTCCTGGCAGTGGTATTCGAGGTCCCGGACTTGTCACTCCGGGTCGACGACGAGGGGGCCAGCACTCGAGCAGATTGCTGCAGCCAAGACGGTCTGCCGTCGATGCCCCGTTATGAGCCTTTGCCGGGACTGCGCCCTCGGCAACCACGAGGATGCAGGCTCATGGGACAGCTTGAGTGAGCAAGCCCAGCGCTCCACCAGGCTGCGCCGGGCCCGTGCGGCCCCGAATCGCCCCCCGGCCGCAGCGGGGGCTGGCCCCGAGAGCAGATCAGATCAATCACGCTTCGGCGTTGCGCGCCGGGGACCGACCACACCGCACGGCCCATACGACAGGAAAGGAGCCAACCAGATGACCGCCCCCGGGCAGGAACACAACCACTTCGGCGGGAGCGAGCGAGCGCCGATCACCTTGCTGACGACTTTGCACCTGCTCTCCGGCCCACCGGAAAGCAGCACCATCAACTGCACCCTCAGCTACGACCCCAACGACCCCTACGTGATCCGCCTCGAGCTTCTCATCGCCGAGGATATGAGGGTCACCTGGGTGGTCGGCCGAGACCTGCTGTACGCCGGCACCGAGGGCCTCAGCGGCGATGGCGACTTCAAGGTGTGGCCCTCTCGGGGCGGATACCACCATTCCACACTGTATCTGCAACTGAAACGACCCAACAGCGTGGCGACGTTCGCCACCAACCTGCGAGCGGTGCGGCACTGGCTCCAGGATACCTACACCCTTGTTCCCCATGGCACGGAAAGCGCACTACTGGACTGGGCCGCCCTCGCCCAAAGCCTGCTCCCCCCGGCATGAGAGACGTCCGCCGCTGAAAGCCCGGGGCTGACCAGAGACTGCCGAGGCCGTGGCACACAGTCGACAGGCACACCGACACCTCACCGCGGCCTCGCGCAGGTGCTTCCGAGCCGCAGACACGGAGCGAAGTGAATAGCTTCAGGCTTCCATCATTCCTAACTAGCTGCGCGTTGAGGCAAGTTGGATGCCTCTGAAGGCGCAGGCGTCGCGCAGCGGCTTTTTTCAGCCCACACCGAGGACAGGATGGTGCTGTGGGTTGTGGATGCTAAACGGAGGGGAGTGGAGGACGGCTCCGTCCCCCGACCAGCCTCCGGAGCAACAGACAGACCACATCGCGTGCCCGACGAGGAGGCACGTGTTTCGTGGCATACCCTGGCATACTCTCTAGGGGCGCTGACAGCGCCGGCACGCCGCGCGGCAGCATGTATCTGCCATGGACCCTGTTCCCGCTCGTTCTATGTGCGTTGGCTTGAGTACGATGCGGTCATCCACACGCAAGGGAGTGAAGGCTGTGCCCACCAAGTCAGCCCCCGCCACGGTCCGATCACGGTATATGGAGCAAGCCGTGTCCGACCTGCAAGAGAACCGCCGTCTGCAACAGGAGCTGGCACGCCGTCTGGAAAGTCTTCAACAAGAAGAAGAGCTGCTGCTCAGCATCCTCAACCTCGCAGAGCACTCCACGTTGGTACCCGAACAGGCCCAGAGCCTGGACACGCCGCTGGAGTCGTCGGAGGACCCAGTTCCCCCGACACAGCTGCACCCGCTCCTGACAACCATGGCCGGCCACACTTCTTCCCCGCAGAAGCAGAAATCCGCTCCGGGCCCTGGTCGTCGTCCGCGGTTGGGTGACCTCCTCCTCGACCTGCTCAGGGGACACAAGGAGCCGCGGCTGGCCAAGGAACTGCGGGAGGAACTCATCAACAAATACCCCGACCGGACACCCACAGCTCAGGTCGTACGCAACACCTTGGAGGGGCTCGTCGCCAAGAGCCTCATCGAGCGATCAAAGCAGAACAGGTCCGTCATGTACACCCTCATCGCCACCGAGGAAGGAGGCGGGGCCACGGCTTCAGCCGACTTCGAGGACCGAACCGAAGGGCACTGACCGACCGACCGCAGTGTCCGCTCGCCCCACCAATCAGGGGTAGCCTGCGAGGCAAAACGGTCGGCGGGCATGGTGGGCGCCGATGATTCGCCGCCCACCATGCCCGCCGTCAGAAGAATCGGGCCGCCGTCCTCACAGGGGAAGAGTTATGCCCAGTTCCCGCATGGCCGTCGACGGGGGCCCGCCCTCCGAGCGCTCGGTCTTGTAACCCTTAACCCGCGCGGCCAAGGTACCGGGATCCACCGCTTCCGCAGGGGCGCCTGTGGCGTACAAGCCAGCGGGGGCACTGTCCCGGTCATGCGGCAACAGCCAGAAGACCCTGCGCCGAAACGTACCGGAGGACCGGGAGGGCTTTGCACCTGAGCCCAGGAGGGCGTAGCCCACCATACGACCGTCACGATGGTAGGCCGGCTTGCCGCGCCGGCTGGGCAGTCGATCGAGGCTCTGACGTACATAGTCCAGGTCCTCGACATCCTCCAGCCACACGAGCTCGGTCTCCTGGCTGATCTCGTCCTCAGTGATCAGGGAGCTCATGCCTGTGCCTCCCTCTCCTCATCCGTGAGCAGTCCGATACCTGGGTAGTACTTACGCTGGTTGGACAGGACCATCTCCTTGGGCGACGCCAGGCCCGCCAGCTCCCGGGCCCTGGCCGCGAAGGCCCGGGACGTCATGGGGGGCGCAGCTTCATTCTGACACCACGATTTGTACGCTGCATATAGGCCAGCCTGCTCAGCACGCGCGTGCGGTTCCAGGACGCAGCACTCCTCGAAAAAGCGCCCAGTGTGATCCTCTGTCTCCGCGTAGGCAGTCGTGGCGATGCGGACCCGCTCGGGACCGGTGAGGTCCCGGGAACTGGCAAGATACCGACGTGCCCCATCGATGAGCCAGCCCAAAATGCCCGATCCCTCCTCCGTGACCAGGATGTCGGCGAGATTATCGATCTTGCGGTCGTCTGAAACGACCCGCTCGAACGGGATAAGGCGCATACGGCGCCAGAAGGCGAAACCACCCGTCCCCACCTCGGGACGGTGGTTGCCCAACAGCCACAGCTTGTGCGTCGGCTGGAAACTGAAGAAGTCCTGCCGCATCCGCCGGGCCTTGATCCGGTCACCGCCCGTCAGCAGCTTCACCCGCGCCTCGTCGAAACGGTCACCCGGCTTGACCTCGGAGCACACGATTACCCGGCGCCCGTGGAGTTCGGCGAGGTCCGTGGGGTGCCCCTCGTACGGGCGTGCCATCAGGAAGCCGGGTGGAGCGGCGTCCGCGTAGTCACCGAGCAGTTTCATGAGCACGTCGAGCAGGACCGACTTACCATTCTTGCCGGAACCGAACAGGAACGGCAGCACCTGACCGCCGACGTCGCCCGTGATCGAGTAGCCAAGCAGCAGTTGCAGATAGTCGATCATCTCCCTGCCCTCGACATCGTCACCGAAGGTATCGGACAGGAACCTGTCCCACCGGGACGTCGGGATGTGGTGCGGCGCAACCGTGGTGGAACGCGAGTGGAAGTCCTTGTTCGGGTCGGGTGTCTTCACCAAGCCCGTTCGCAAGTCGACGATACCGCTTGGCGTGCACAGCGCGTATGGGTCGGCATCGAGGAGAGCGGCGTTAAGCACCATCCCTGGGGCGGACTTCGCCTGCGTGAGCATGGCGTTGATCCCAGTGGTGGACAGCGCGCGCCTGCGGTGCTGTTGCAGAGCCTGGGTGGTAAAGATTCCGCGGGGATCATGCACCGCAATGTTCTCCGCCAGGTCCCCCGCCGCCCACAGCACAGTGTCATCCTCGTCGCTCTGCCAGCGGGTCGTGTCCCACCGATACCAGCCAATTCCGGGGACGTGCCGGTAGTCGTTGGCATAGAGCCTGACGAACAATTTGGCGTTGCCTCGGTCGGACAGCGTGTCCGGCAGCAGCCCGGCTTCTGTCGCCCCCGTCGTGCTGACGCGCTCCGGCTCAGCCTGCGGGGGCAGGGGGATCTGGGCCTGACTGCGGATCTGAGCCGCCACCGCTTCGGGGTCGAAGTCGAAGAGTGTTTCGTTGGGCGAGGACGTCACGGGCGGCCCCCACGACCGTAGAGGGGCTTTGTGGCTCCTGTGGTCAAGCCACTGTGGATAATCTGCGCCGAACGGCGCTCCTGACCCGGACGGGCTGTCCCAGCGGCCTCCGTTAGCATCCGCTCGGCTTCCTCGCGCGTCACCCGGCCCGCCGCCACGAGACCGCCGAGGGTGAAGGCAGCTCGATTGAGGGCGTCAGAGAAGCCTGCGCCCTCGGTGACACGCGCGCAGTCCTCCACAGGGGCCAGGATGGCGGCAACGGTGTGTCTGAGCCGCTCCCGACCCCCGCCCGCGGCCAGCACGGCCTGCTGGGCACGGGGCGGCACCGGCCGGGGCGCCGGGATGTTGGACGCAGGCAGATGGCCGGTCCGTTCCAGCTCTTGGGCCAGCCAGGCAGGAAGTACGGCTGGGTCACGGACCTCTCCGATGGCCGAGTAGGTACCGTCGATGGTCGTTGTACCAGGAACGACGATGTAGCCCCCGTGCGCCCGTACGTCGACCTGCCAAGCTAGGGCACGGCCGGAGCTAGAGCCCGCCGAGCACTGCCAGCGCCGGTTGTCGGTCGCCCTGTACCAGATGTGGAGCCCTCCGGAAGGGGTACGGACGCGCAGCGTGCCGGCGTCCTCCGCGGGACTGGGGTGCCCCCGCAGAGCCGCCAGAACTGCCAGCGCGTGATAGCCGTTGGCCAGACCGGTGAGGTCGATGTGGTCGGCGATGGGGATACCCGGCAGGATACGGTCCCGGGCGGGTGGCTCGGCCACGTGGGCGTCGACGTCAATGACGACCAGTCCTGCCGGACCGCAGGCGACCCCGACACCGAGATCCGGACGCTTGCTCCACCATTTGTCGATCCGGCGCTGGTCTAGCGTCGCGGCGTGGAAACCGTGGCAGGGACGGCCCGCGGGCAAACAAGGGCACTCGGCTGGCCTGTGCCGAGAGTTGCGGCAGTCGGGGCAGTTCGCGACCGGCGTCTTGCGGCCGGGGGCCAGCGGGTGCACGGGCCAGCCTCTGCGAGCACACCAACGGGCGGTGGCCAGTGAACGGGGCACAGAGGAAGGGGCAGGCATGGGTGAGGGACCGGGCATGGGCCAGCAACGCCCCGAATCGCTGTGAGAAAACTGGAGATCAGCTGACATCTGAACCCCCTACCAGCGACCGAAGCGACCCAACGATGAACACACACACACTAGCGAACGGTGACGCTTGGGGCGTGAAGCCTGAGCACTATGCCCCCGCCAGCCGTGCCTTCCCAGGTTCTCCGACGGGAGGCGCGCAACCCTAGCGACCGAACCACGCTGTCAGCGACTCAAAGCCTTTCAGTCGCTGTCGTCTGATGCTCCAAGTAGCGCCAGGTCGGAGCCCATGTAGCAACCTAAACAGCGACTGAAGCGACTGAAGGGTCTTATATATCACGCACACGCGCACACGCGAATGTCTTCATATACCTGTAACTTCAGTCGCTTCAGTCGCTCATCGCCCCTAATACACCCACTGACCTGCTGCTTCTTCCCAGCGACTCAGCGACTGAGGAGTCGCTGAGTCGCTGTTTTTCAGTCGCTGAGCCCCTTCCGTCGCTGTCCGGGCTCAGCGACTGAACAGCGACCGAAGCGACCGAGGGTGCTTGGAAGGACATTTGGTCGACAGGAAGCGCGGGCGATGCGTTACAAGGCCCGGGCGTCGTCGCGCTGGTCCTGAGCGGTAGCGCAGGACCAGCGCACGGCCTTACGACCAGTTGCCTGTACCCCCTGCCCCGGTAAGCATTCGCATACTTAGGACTTCCGCAGGTTCTCGCGTGTGGCACTGGCGGCAGGATGTCGTGGATCTGCTGGCGATGACGCCGAGCGGAAGTGATGTATTTCGCCGTAATAGCGCGCTGGGGCGGTAGGGGAGCGCGGTGCGAAACCAATCGCCCGTCGCGACCACGAAGTGATGGCAACCCTATGACGCCGTGAAACGCGTGGCGGTCAACGGACGATGGGTGCCGGTGCCGCGCCCATGGTCAGATGGCAGATGGCAGGGCCGTGGGGTGGGGTCACACTGGACGCCGTCCATCTCGCCGCTCGGCGAGAGCGCGCCCCCGGGTGAGAGATTTGACATGTACAGCGATGCATCGAACCATCTGGTCGAGGCTTCTAACGGCGTCAGGTATGCGTACCGACGATGTGGTCCCTCCGGTGATCTTCCGCCCCTTCTGATGCTGCAACATTTCCGGGGGACTCTGGACTGCTGGGATCCAGCGTTAGTCAATGTTCTGGCGGCCGAGCGCGACGTGATCACCTTCGACAACGCAGGCGTGGGTCTGAGCACCGGACGTACTCCACGCACCATCGCGGAAATGGCTGCCGACACGCTGGCCTTTATGGCGTCGATCGGAGTTGTGCAGGCGGACCTGTTGGGATTCTCCATGGGGGGATACACGGCACAGGAACTGGCACTGCTGCGTCCAGCGGCTGTCCGCGGCCTGGTCCTGGCGGCCACTGCCCCGCGTGGCGGGCCCGGTATTCACGGCTGGCCCGAGGGCATCTTCAACCGAGTGGACTTCAAGCGACTTCATCTCCAGGACTACCTGTATGCCTTCTTCAACCACACCAAGGCCAGCCAGCGCAGCGGCCTTGAATTTCTGGGACGTTATCTCGAA
The DNA here is from genome assembly GCF_014648915.1 of Streptomyces phaeofaciens. Lineage (GTDB taxonomy): Bacteria > Actinomycetota > Actinomycetes > Streptomycetales > Streptomycetaceae > Streptomyces > Streptomyces phaeofaciens. The sequence continues at coordinate 9,769 of NZ_BMSA01000042.1, forward strand.
CGTGAGCATGACCGCGATCTGCCGGTCTGTTGGGAGGCCAGGGAGGCGCAGTGCGAGGCGGTGGCGGAGTGGGTTGCTCCCAACCACGAGGCTCTGCGCAGACTCTCGGCGATCACCCAGCCGGCGTTCGTGGCGGGCGGCGACAATGACCGGGTAGTGCCTTCCCGTGCCTTTCACCTGCTCGCCGGTTTGATGCCCCAAGCGCGTCTTCGTATCTATCCCGACGCAGGGCATGGCTTCCTATTCCAGCACCACTGCCAGTTTGCACAAGACGTGCTGAAATTTTTTGGAGAAATCGCATCATCAAGTTAAATCACAACATAACGGACCAGCCCAGTCGAGTGACAGATGCGTCCACCCTCTGACCCTCGCATCATGAGGGTGCCTGTGCGGGCAACTCCCTCACCGGCGTGGGAGGAACGTTGTCATTGGTGGGGCGTACGTCCGAGCTGCACGCTCTAGAAGCCGTGCTGGCCGAGGCGGAGCACGAGGGAACAGCACTGCTGTTGCAGGGAGATCCGGGAGTTGGCAAGACTGTTCTGCTGGATGCTGTGGTGGCACGTGCACAGGAGCGAAACCTTCGTGTGCTCCAAGTGGTCGGAGTCGAGAGCGAGCAAGGGCTGGCGTTTTCCGCGCTGCACCAGCTCCTTTACCCGCTGCTGGATCATCTGGCCGCGATGCCGGCATTCCAGAGCGGAGTGCTGGAGCAGGCCCTGTCAATGCGTGAAGGATCGACGCCAGGCCGGTTCGCCATCTCAACCGCGGCGCTGGCCCTCCTACAGACCGCTTCCAAGCACCAGCCGCTGGTCGTGATCGTGGACGACGTCCACTGGATCGACCGTTCCAGCGCTGAGGTACTGACCTTTATCACCCGCAGGCTCAAGGGCTGCCGGGCAGCGTTCGTCATGGCCGCCCGGAGTGGGGGCAACGGCTTCCTCGATCCGACGGGACTGCATGTTCTCGATGTGGGTCCCCTCCTGGCGCAGGACGCGCTGACGCTGCTGGACTCCAATTACCCGGGTCTGGCCGAACCGACGCGGCGACGGCTGCTGGATGAGGCCGAGGGAAATCCGCTTGCTCTCGTGGAGCTGCCCGGTCAGCTCACCGGCGCGCAACGGGAGGGCCACGAAAGGCTCCCGCTGAGTCTGCCCCTCAGCAGCCGGCTGGAAAGCGTATTCGCCGACCGGGTCCGGCAGCTGGGTTCACGTGCACGCTTCGCTCTGCTGCTGACGGCACTTGACGGAGAACGCCCCGGCAATCTGCGGGACATCCACGCGGCTTTGGCCACCGCCGGCGAGACATGGGACGACGATTTGCTGGAAGCGGGGGAACGCACCGGAGTAGTGCGCATCGATCACCTGTCCGAGCAGATCACCTTCCGTCATCCCCTGGCCCGTTCCTGCGTGGTCCATATGTCTCCGGGCACACGCCGCAGATTGGCCCATCGAGTCCTGGCCGAGGTCACGAAGGCACAGCCCGAGCGACGTGCCTGGCACCTGGCTCACGCTGCGGACGAACCCGACGAGTCGGTCGCGGTTGAACTCACCCGAGCCGCGCGCCGGGCCCAGGCCCGTGGCGGTGCCGCAGAGGCCGCGGCCGCGTTCCGCCGCGCGGCCGAACTGAGTCAGGACCCCGCCGAGCGTGCCCGTCGCCTGGACGAGGCCGCGTTCGCCGCGGGTGTCGGCGGCCTACTGGAGACGGCACACGAACTGGTTACTGCCCAGAGCGCGGAGTCACTGCGAGGCGCGGCAGCCGCGGCCTACGTGCAGTTTCACCGCGAGGGAGACATAGACGCGGTCTTCCGCATCCTCCTTCCCGCGATGGAGGCGGCGCCCGCGAGTCCAGGCGAGGAGGAGCAGGATGCGTTCGACGACGCCTTCTACGTCCTGCTGAATGCGGCGGTGTGGGCAGGGCGTGCGGAGCTTTGGGAGGGCGTGTACCGTGTGCTCGACCGGGTTTCCGAGCCCGCGCGCATGTGTTTCGACTGCGTCGCCGACCCGCCGCGAACCGCGCACGGTGTGCGGAAGCGACTGGATCAGATCACGGCCACCCTGTCCCCGCGCACCCCCCTGTGGCAGGTCAACTGGTTCATCTACACGGCCATGTACCTCGACTGCTTCACCTTCTACGACGGTGTGTGGCGGGACCTCATCGGGCACGGAGCGTACGACAGTCTACGTTTCGGCATAGTGGCGAGGGCCCATGAGGCCTACATGCGGGGCGACTGGGACAAGACTGTCGCCATCGCGTCCCAGGGCATCGCTGACGCCACCGACCACGACTACCACCTCATTCACCTGATCTTCACCTACGGGTTGGCCATGGTCGCGTCCGGCCGCGGAGACGAAGAAGCGTTGCGCACGCATTGCGAAACGATCACTGCATGGTGCCAGCCGCGGCGCATGAACCTGCTGCTGACCGCCGTGAACGAAACGCGGGCGCGTGCCGCGATCGGCCGGGGCGACTTCGAGGAGGCGTATCTCCAGGCTGCCGCGCTCACTCCGCCCGGAGAACTCCCCTCGCACTTTCCCCACTACCAGCGCGTGTTCCTGGACCTGGTCGAATCCGCAGTGCGAACGGGTCGGACCGCAGAAGCCCGCGCCCATGTTGAGGCAGGCCGGCAGGCACGTCTCGACGCCATCTCGCCGCACCTCGCGGTCATCCTCGCTGCTGCGATCGCGGTCGCAGCGCCCGATGAGCAGGCGGGTGAACTCTACGAAGCCGCCCTCGCGATACCGGACGTCTCCCTGTGGATCTATGATTACGCGCGCATTCGCCTGCTGTACGGCGAATGGTTGCGTCGGCATCGTGAATACACCGCCGCGCGTGTGCAGTTGAGCGCCGCGCTGGAGTTGTTCGAGCAGCAGCTCAAGGCCCCGCTGTGGGCTCAGCGCGCTCGTAACGAACTACGCGCCGCGGGGGTGGGGGTAGGGGTACAAACCACCAGGAGCGGGGTGGTGATGAGCGCGCAGGAGCGCCGTATCGCCGAACTCGCGGCGGGCGGTTTGTCCAACAAGGAGATCGGGCGGCAGCTCAACATCTCGCCGCGCACTGCGGGCGCGCACCTGTACCGAGTGTTCCCCAAGCTGGGCATCACCTCCCGCGCGGCCTTGCGGGACGCGCTGAAGGCCTTCGACGAAGCCGGTGACGGCTGACGAAAGGGAGAGGTTAATCTGACGAGCACCACTCTCTCCCCCTGCCTGAAGACAATGACTCCTCACGCCTAGAGACCGAGAGCTCAAAGCGGTACGTACCCTGCTGGGCCTGGTGGCGAACACGGCGCGAACGGAGCCGCCCTATGGCGGGCGCACGCAGCACGGTGATGGCGGCGGCACGACCCGGCGCAGAGCGTGGCCGCCACCTCTGGAGCGTGTACTGCTCGAGGGAGAGGGACGTCGGACCGGGAGTCGATCTCCCGTCGGATAGAGCTCGGCATGACTCTGGTCCTATCCGCAGAATCGGTGGTCGACACGTGTGGGCAGGTGTTTCACTGTGCACACATATCTAGTCGAGCCCGGTATCTGTCACACGTGTAAAGGCCCCTACCCGGGCAGCACTTTCGGCTACCGCGAGAAGGCCTCGCGCGAGCGATACCGCGTGACTGGTCCGACACGAGGGAGCCGACCGCCAGTCGGGAGGTGAAGTAGGTGTTCACCGGGTCCTTGACCTCGTCGCGCATCGCAATGGACGCCTGCAGGTGGTTAGGCGGGCGGCTCAGGCATACCAGCTAGTGCTCTGACCGGGAAGGTTCACCGGTTCCGCTGAGAGGGCGCCTGCGTACTCTGCTGCGGGAGGCAGGTCGGTTGGTGATGGAGGAACAGTGACAGCGCAGGATGCACCGGTGGCACGTCTACGGGTTCGGAACAACGGTGCCGAGCTGTTGGAGTTGGTCCTGGAGTGCTACGGGAGTGACCACTGGCTGCGTCCCGGTGAGACCTTTGTCGTTTGGACGGTCGGCTCCTCCGAAGGCGATCCCTGGCCTGGGACGACACTCGGCAATGAGCCTTTCCAGGTGGACTACCGGCCAGGTTCGGTCACGGTGCATTTCAACGGGGTCCACGGCTATGTCACGGACGTCGCCGGCAACGAGATCGCTTGCGGCCATCGGCGCCCGGTCGAATCCGAGAGTGTGTGACCCTGACGTCCGTCAGGCCACCTTCAGCGGCCGTCCGCCCCAGCGGATGCCTTTCTCACAGCGGATGCGGGCGCGTTCGCGTCGTTGGGCTGCGAGGACATCGGGGTGACGGGCGTTCTTGTTGCGCCAGCGCAGGTAGGCGTGCAGGGCCCGGGTCTGGACCGTGTGGTTGGGATGGTTCGAGTTGGCCAGGGTGAACTGCCGCAAGGGTCCGAAGTGGGCTTCGATGGGGTTGGCCCAGGACGCGTAGGTCGGGGTGAAGCACAGTTCAACCTTGTTCCGGACCGCCCACCTGCGGATTCTCCAGTTCAGATGGGCGGAGAGGTTGTCGAGGATCACGTAGATCGGGGCTCCGTCCGGGCGGGCTGCCCGGATCGTTCTCAACGCGGCCCAGGTGTGGTCGATGCCCTTGCGTCGTCGGTTGATGCCCCACATCTGGTCGTCGCCGACGGAATAGCAGCCGTGGAAGTAGGTGATTCCGTGGGTGCGGCGGTAGGTGGCCGGCAGCCGGTCGGGGCGGCCCTGTTCGGCCCAGCAGGAGCCTGCGGTCGGGCGGATTCCCAAGGGACCGAACTCGTCGAACGCGAACGTGCGGTCTGGACGGTCGTTGATCGCGTACTCGATGCGGGCGAGCTTTGTATCGAAGGCGGCATCGGGGGACTCCTTCCAGGTCTTCGTGCGCTGGAAGGTGATCCCGCGGCGGGCAAGTAAGCACCTCAGCGCCTCCCGGCCGATCCGGACGGGCCGGGCAGGGTTGTGCCGCAGGTGGTCGGCGAGCTTGCGGATGGACCAGCGGGTGAAAGGCTTCCCGAGCCGGGTCGGGCGGGTGGTGGCCGTCACGGCGACGAAGTCCTCGTCGTCAGGACTGAGCAGGCGGGGACGGCCTCCCGCCCATCGAGGGTTCAGGCATGCGAGCCCGATCTCGTTGAACTTGTGGATCACGTCACGGACGGTGTCCTCGTCCGCTTGCACGAGGCGGGCTATGACCGGGACCGTGTTGCCGCCGGCCGAGGCCAGCAGCATCATCGCCCGCCGGAACCGCACCGAACTCGTGCTGCCCCGCCGGACGATGTGCTGGAGCTTCTGTCCCTCCTGCTCGGTCAGCCCGCGAACCCGGACCGGTTGCGCCATCCCGCCTCCCCACTGGTCCGGGAAAGCATTTCCAACCGGCACCACCAGCAACCCGGCGAACGTTCGCGGTCAGAGCACTAGGACTTGTCCGCCCGATCATGTGACAGTGTGACTGATGCCTCGTTGGTCAGGCATGGGGCGGGGTGACTTGGCGGATGCCGAGTGGGAACGGCTGCGCCCGTTCCTGCCGGTCAGCAGCGGACGTTGTGGCTGGTGGCGGGATCATCGGCAGGTGATCGACGGGATCCTGCACCGAGTTCGGACCGGCGTGCAGTGGCGGGATCTTCCAGAGCGGTTCGGCCCCTGGAAGACCGTCTATGAACGGCATCGGATGTGGTCGGCCGACGGCACGTGGGAGCGTCTGCTGCAGCAGGTCCAGGCCGCCGCGGACGCCGTCGGCGAGATCGATTGGGACATCTCGGTCGACTCCACCATCGTGCGGGCTCACCAGCACGCGGCCGGTGCCCGCATCGATCCGCCGCCGGCACCCGTGTCAAAGGGGGGCCATAGCAGCAGAACACCAGGGCGAAACTCCCTGGCGAAGCCTTGTTGCCCTCCTGGTGGAGGTGGTGCAGGAGGTGAGGGCTTGGGCCGCTCGCGGGGCGGGTTCACCAGCAAACTCCACCTGAGCTCCGACGGCCGCTGCCGCCCGCTGTCCCTGGTCGTCACCGCAGGGCAGCGGGCGGACTGCACCCAGTTCCAGACAGTGCTGACAAAGATCCGCGTCCAGAGAGGCGGTCCGGGCCGGCCCCGCACGAAGCCCGACAGCCTCGCGGCCGACAAGGGATACACCAACGGCCCCTGCCGCGAGTACCTGCAGCGCCGGGGCATCCGGCACACGATTCCCGAGAAGACCGACAGCCAGGCCGCCGACTGCGCAAAGGCTCAGGCGGCGGACGGCCACCCAGCTTCGACGAAGAGCGGTACAAGAAGCGCAACACCGTCGAACGAGCGATCAACAGACTGAAGCAATCCCGGGCCGTCGCCACTCGCTGTGACAAGCGCGGCTACGTCTTCCTCAGCACCGCAACCACCGCAGCCCTGCTGGTCTGGCTTCGGGGTTGAGTCCCGACGTCACAAAACGATCGGCCGATACGCCAGGGCCTGATCGACTACCTCATCAGCCGAAAGGTCCCGCTCCGGCGGCCAGAAGATCAAGTCTCTGACGTGACCGGACGGGCAGGCCAGGGCCCTGTCGAGCCTGTCCATCAAGCCGGCCATATCGTCGTCGGATGCGTCGTCCATATCCATGATCCGCTGCACAAGCGCGACCGCCTCCGCACGGCTCATCCCCATTGCACGCATCAGGTTCCTCCGCCGCAGCCACCGTATCGGGACGCGTGATCGTCCGGACAGGTCCTAGGAGAAGTGGATGCTCGTACCGTCCGCGCGATGACCGCGAAGCCCGGATAGGGGCCGCGTAGCGGTGGAGCAATGGCGGAGGCCTCCACACCGGGGCCAATCTTGTAGCCAATACCTCGTACGGGTCGAGGAGATCCGGCAGGATCAGGTGATCCTCCTGCCGGTCTACCGTGCTTCCCACACCGTAGCCGTCGAGCACCCTGCGTAAGGCGTCCCCCGGCAGCCGGGAGTGGTACCGCCGATGCCCGAGCTGACGCCCTCGAGCCACAGCACCCACACCGCCGCAATGCCAGTTTTGTTCAGCGAATGCCACTATGTCCCCGGTGCCTCGGCATCCCCGCGGTGAGGGTTCCGAGAACATGCCCTTCTCGCGGCCGGGTCCGAGTGCATCGGCGAAGGCTGACGACCTCGTGCAGCAGCAACCTTGCCAGCGACACTCGCCTTCCTGGCCCCTGGAGCCGAAAGCGAGCTGATGAAGGGGATGGCCAAGGAAGTGTCTCCCGCACGGATGCCTCGGAGCCGCCATCGACGGTCGAGTTCACCAGCTCAGCGGTAGTCGACCGTGGCGAGATGCGGGACCAGGCGCGGCTCAACGGACCAGGGCCTCGTCTCGTATTCACCCTCGTTGACCTGCCACTTCACCTCGCTGAGGCGGGAAGCAATCGGCTGCGTGAGCCTCTATAGGGGTCACACTTCGGAGTGATGAGCATCATTTGTATGACTGCATGCTCACCAGGGATGCGGCCGAGGAGTGACTGCGAGGTTCGTCACTCAATCGGTGGCCACTCCGGAGATCACTGAATCCTTCAGCCGGCGCCGGCGAAAAGGGCTGTTCAGGTGGGGCGCCATGGCGCGTCTCCTCGTCGTTGGTGTGGTGATCTCGCTCAGCACGCCATCGGCGGGGTTCCCTGTCTTTACATGCTCAACGTCCCGTACCAGCTGGTTGAACATGTCTCAGGGCGTATCCAGCATCGCTAGCTGTGTTCACACTTTCGCGTGTAGATGAGTTAGAAAGCATGTTTTCACCGGCTCCTGCGGGAAGTAGATGCGGGACCAGGCGCGGCTCAACGGACCAGGGCCTCGTCTCGTATTCACCCTCGTTGACCTGCCGCTTCACCTCGCTGAGGCGGGAAGCAATCGGCTGCGTGAGCCTCTATAGGGGTCACACTTCGGAGTGATGAGCATCATTTGTATGACTGCATGCTCACCTGCGAAGCGGCCGAGGGGCGATCGCGAAGTGTGCCAGGGAGCCGGCGCCAGCGTCCGCGCCCCATCAGTACAACAAACAACGACCACGCCCGCATGCGGGCACTTGGCGAAACATGTTTTCCCCCAGCTCAATTCATCGGTGCCGTTCACACCCCTTCTCATCTGCGGAAACGCAGGATGGAAGCGGCTCATTCACACCTAGTAACCGGGACGAGTTGACACCGGGGCTCTTGCCCTTCTGGCCACATGCAACTAGATTTTCCGGCCAGAGGTAGACCCCGTCTGAAACTTAGACGCGACAGGGGTGCTCTGCTGGTCGACCCCTGACGAGGACTACACACGCTCCCGGCGCGCATGTCGCTGCAATCAGGACTACGTGCCTGCAGAACGAGAGCGGCTATCAACGAACAGTTTTTCGTTGCCTCTTTACAGAGCTGAATGCGCAGGGATGCCCTCGAATGCACGGTGACATTCAAGCTGCTTCACAAATCCCCCCAAACAATCCGAAACTTGCATCAGAGGCGCCACCATGGTGGCGTTTGATTTGGCCGCAAGAGTGGCTTTTCCTTGTCTTCATAGCGTGCCTGGTCACGTTAAGTCTAGTTTACCGGGCAAAGCTTCCGCTGCTCGGCACACTTACCCGTGAAGCCGGGCCACTGCTTTTATCGACGGCATTAATCATGAGCTTTTGCTTCACCCGATGGCCATCGAGTCAAGCAGGAAAAGTCCCATTGCAAGTTACGTCATCACGCGCTGCGGCCACCGCTTATGGGTTACGTGTTGCCTTTCCTCCGCTCGCCGCGCTGTTCACCTACACGACGTTGAGCGACTTGGTTCCCCAGGTCCGGCACTCGCTAGCCGATCCGGTGCTGATTTCAATGGATCATGCGTTGTTTGGCACAGACGTAAGTCGTTGGCTCAATGATCAAATAGGATCACCGGCAGTTACACTGGTCCTGGCGCTCTGCTACTGGTGCTGCGCCTGGCCTCAATTCCTTTATTCGGTTTATTTATATCGCCAGTCAACGCGGCGTTACCAAGAGTTTCAGCTAGGCTTAACGATTATTTACGTCGTTGGCTACTCTTTCTATATATTGGTTCCTGCTGTCGGACCCCATCTGTATCAGGATAGTCTATTTCCCGACCCCCTTGCTGTGGACGGCACCTTCGGGGGCGGCCTGATTGCTTCTATTGAAGCGGCGCAGGGGACGGCTCGTGATGTGTTTCCGAGCCTGCACACAGCGCTGACAATTCTGTTGCTGATCTTTTCGTGGAACTGGTCGCGCCGACTTTTCTGGTGCTTCCTGCCAGTAGGGTTGCTCCTTCTGCTAGCCACGCAGTACCTGCGTGTCCACTACTTCGTCGACCTACTTGCGGGTTTGTTTTTGGCAGCCTTTGCCGCTTCGCTGGCGCGGGTGATCGTGCGGTACTGGTTTCCGCCTGGAATCGACAGAACATATCCGCACCCGCTGGTGCAAAGTCACGCGGACGTTGCCCGCTGACGGTCAATGTACAGGTTTACCAGAAACGTCCGACTGATTGGAGAGTCATCTTGTCTAAAATTGATGTAATCACAGCAGAAAGTGAGCCGGGGCAACGTCATCTCGCAGGAGCAAAAGGAGCTAACCTTCATCGTCTTACATCCTGGGATCTCCCCATTCCTCCATGGGCGGCCATCAGTTGTGAAGCCTTTGACGAATTCATGCAGGAGGCCGGCATTGGTACGGCTGTGTCGGCCGTCCTCAGATCCGTAACGGTGGAGAATGCTGGCACAGTCGCGGAGAGCATCCGCTCACTAATTATGGCCGCAGAGCTTCCGCCGGCGCTGCATGAGGCAGTTGAGGTGGCTTATGCCCAGGCGGGCGCTGGTCGGGTCGCCGTGAGGTCATCGGCGATGGACGAAGATGGCAGTCAGCACTCATTCGCGGGGCAGTTCGACACATATCTCAATGTCGTCAGTGAGGCGGAAGTTCTCCAACGGCTGAAGGAGTGCTGGGCATCTGCCTTCTCAGAACGGTCGTTGCACTACCGTCTGTCTCACAGCCTGCCGATACACGCAACGGGCATGGCGGTGGTCGTGCAGCAGATGGTGCCAGCGCAGTGCAGTGGTGTCCTGTTCACCGCTCATCCGTCGGACGCAACCTCCGATGCCTATTTTGTCAGTGCTATATACGGTCTTGGAGAAGGAATCGTATCCGGAGCTGTTGATGCTGACACGTTAACGCTGAAGGCCAGCACAGGCGAAGTAATTTCCAGTGAGGTAGGTGCCAAGGCGGAGCGATTCGACGCACGGTCCACATCCGGATACGACGTTTCCGAGGTATCTGCATCGGAGCGTGCTGCACTCGCATTGAATGGTGATGATCTTGCTAAGCTGCACGCTGCGGGTTCTCGTATAGCTGACCTTTTCGGTTGTCCGCAGGATATCGAATGGGCCATTGCCGATGGAGAATTGTGGATCCTTCAGAGCCGTCCGGTGACCACTAATCCCGGCCGCGATGGGGAGCTGCGCATCTGGGATAACGCCAACATTGTGGAGAGCTTCAGTGGTGTCACCTCTCCGTTGACATTTACCTTCGCAGCCATGGCGTACGGAACGGTCTACGAAAGTTATGCCCGGTCCCTGCGCGTACCGCGAGAACAGCTGCGACAGATGGACGACTGGCTGCCGTCGCTGCTCGGGCACTTCCATGGCCGCGTCTACTACAACCTGCTCAACTGGTACCGACTGGTACGAATCTCCCCATTTTATCGGATCAACCGTAGGCTGCTAGAGACGGCTATGGGTGTCGACGTACCGGTGTCGGATGGAATCGCTGAATCTCTGCGGCCGTATGAATTTCGCTCACGCTGGCGTCGTAGGTTCAGCCGGGCCGTCATCAATTTCACCTTCGCATGGAAATTTCTGCGAATGGCGAATAATGTCCGGCGCTTTACTCGATACTTCTATCGATCATATGCCGTATTCGATAAGGTTGACTACGGTTCGTTGCCTGCCGACGAGACCTACCGACGGTTCAAAGACCTGAAACGTGACTTGCTGTACCGGTGGGGGCCGATGCAGATGCTTGACTCGACCATCCTCCTGTCGTTGGGCGCCCTGCATTTTTTGGGAACGAAGTGGATGCCTGAAGCCCCTGAATGGCTCACCTGGGCAGCGGCCCGTCCGGGTGCCGCTGTGGAGTCCGTCGAGCCGGCTCGTGCCCTGTCCGCGCTCGCGGTCCGTGTGCGCGCCGAGCCGGACCTTACGGATCTGGTGGAGAACGCCGAGCCAAACGAAATGATGCGCGCGCTGAGGGATGCGGGCCACGATGAATTTCTCCAAGCTGTTGAGGCCTACATTTCTGATCACGGGTACCGAAGCCCTGACGAATTGAAGCTCGAAGTACCGGATTTGCGCGAAGATCCCGCCAGCCTGTTCCTCATGCTGCGTGATGCGTTGCACTCACCGTCCGATCCCCATACCCGGGACACAGCACAGGAATATCTCGACGCCCACCTGCACGGGATCCGGCGAGCACTTTATGAAGTAGTACGTCGCAAGGCATCTCGCTCCTTGGCGGACCGGGAACGGCTGCGGTTCTGCCGGACTCGTGCCTTCGGGTCAGCCAAGCAGATCCTGCGGGCTCTTGGCCGCGATCTGCATCGCGTCGGTGCAATTGAGAGTTTCGACGATGTTTTCTACCTGCGATTGGAAGAGTTGTGCGGCGTCTACGAGGGGACTATCGCCCACACCGAGCTGAAGGATCTCGTCGCGGTACGCAAACGGATACGTGAGCGCGATGAACTCATGTCCGCGCCGGCCCGGTTCGAGACTCGTGGTGGGCCGTATTTCGACGGCAACCTCGATGAGGCGACGGGTTGGGCGTCACAGCATGCGGCACGCACAGGAGTGCGTAGCCTGCGTGGTACGCCCTCCAGCCCCGGGCTTGTGGAAGGTCGGGCAGTCGTGGCGACCCGACCTCAGGATGTGAAGGGCGGCATTCTTGTGGCTTACCGCACCGATCCGGGCTGGGTCGCGGCCCTGCCGAACGCAGCAGGACTCATTATCGAGCGTGGTAGCCCTCTTACGCACGTGGCCATCGTCGCCCGTGAACTCGGCGTGCCGACCATCGTGAAGATGAAGGACGCCACCCGAGAAATCGAAACAGGCATGCTCATCCGGATGGACGGCGCCCAAGGCACGGTCACCATCCTTGACGATCCTGCAGAGACGGAATGTATAGCCGAGACAGTGGTGTCCTGAGGGTGCCAGCATCTCCTTCTTGTGGAAGCCTGCCCCTTGTGAGTGAAAACAACAAGTTGGCACTCCCTCCCTGCAAGCCAGTCGCCGGCGTGGATGTTTCCTTGGGGATTCTCGGTCGGCCGCGACTCATCCGGCACCCCATGAGAGTCGCACCTTTGTGCAATCAGATTCAAAAAGGCTTTCAATCCGGCCGCCTGGCCGCGGATCCAACGCTTTCCCGTAAACCGTCAGAAGGCAGACCCCAGGAAGTGGTTGCACGAGCATGATCCTCACAGAATCATACGTTCGCAAACTGGCTGACCAAGTCCTCGCACACGTCGATGCTCCAGCGGACTCAGCGCTGATGTTGGAAGGTTCCATCGCGGAGGGCTTCGGGAATTCTGGCTCCGACATCGACTTCTTGCTGGTTTGTCAGCAGGAAGCAGATATGCCTACCATGCCGTCGATCTTCTTCATCGACGGGCGGCGCGTGGAGATCCGAACTCGCACGATTCGACAGGTGACCGAGCACCTGAAGGCTGTCGCCGCGTTTGTCGGCTCCACTCCGCGGCGCATTGTCCGGCTCGACGAGCATCTGCTCAACCGTTGTCAGCGGTTCCTCCGCGGTCACATCGTCCGAAACTCACAAGTCATCCATGGAATCCGAAAGCATTTGGCACTCGGTGACTTCGCCACTGTCATGACGCACTGGTGGGGGGAGCATGCCCGGCAGTCCGCCCGGTACGCGGTATGCATGCTCGCGCTGGGACAGGCTGAAGTGGCGGCGGTGTGGGCCAAAGCAAGCCTGTTGCAAGCTGCCAAGAGTTTCGCAGCTCGTGCTGGTGAGACCTATTTGGAACCGAAGTGGATTTCACTGCAGTTACATAGGATGGATGACGACGAACGGGTTCGCCGGTATTGGGAAGTGACGGACTCCTCTCGGCACCATGGATCTTCGGCCGATCACGCCATGCGCTGTATCAGCCTCGTGCACGACCTCGGGGTGCGCGGATGTGAGAACACGCCACAAAAGTTGCTCGTCGATCGCACAAGTGACGTGACCACGTGGAGGATTGGTGACCGAGTCCATCTGGTGCGGAACAAGGAAGATGTGTTTGTTCTGGGCCAGGCCGCAGCGGTCGTATGGCGTCATATGGTGTGGCAGCGGCCCGTGGCTACCATCAGGCAGGCCGCGGTAACAGCCGGCGTCGAGCAAGCTGGCACAATAATTGCTGTTCTCGCGCGCTATGGCCTCATCCAGGTGACGTGGCAGGGCACCGCGATCACTCCAGTGCTGCCCATGGCTTCGCCGGGTGGCACAGTTACTCCGCGGCCGGCTGCCGTGGATCCACCGCTGCTCGATCTCCGAGGCGCCACGGCATCGTCCTCCGACGCGATAGACCTGGTTGCCGTGCCCGCCCGGCGTTTTGGTGCCGCAGCCATGGCGATGGTCTGGGGCAACATTATGGTGGAGAACGCCATTGAAGATATGCGTGGAGCGCTAGATCGTCAGCAGTGGCGCGTCGCCGAGCTGACTGCCAGACGCGCGGTCGATGGTGGTCTGCGAGCCCTGTTGAGCGCATGCGGAGTGAACCCCCTTCCTCCAGACGCGGAACTAGTCCACCGTGGCGACATGGTCGGCCCATGGGCCAGAGAGATCCTCTCGGCTGCTGAGCAGCTGCACCGGGTAGGCGTGTCCGACCCTGTGCAGGGAAAGGCACTGTTGGAGAGGGTGAATTACTTTGTCTCTCTTATCCGTGCGGTATGCGGAGCCGACTCTTTCCCGGCATCTTTTGATTCAGCCAGTAATTGGCAAACGACACTCGACATATCTTATGACTGGCTGCGTCTGGGGGCCTATTTGGACGCAGCGATACCCATCGAAGAGGCCCGTGACTTGCTGAGTAGCGGGGGTGCCCAGCCGTATATTGCTCCAGGTGCCTCCCGCGGGCTGGCGACAGCAGGAGGAACTCAGTGACTCTCTATGGGCTGGGTACCTTCCTGTCCCAAGGCGGCGTGGCGTTGCTGCCAGCCTGGCCCCTTTTGGCAGTACCACGAGCCTGCGAAGCACCTGCTGCTAGGGCAGCTAACAAAGGTGTTGGACGTGGCGATGGGTGCTTCATGGATGTCGTCGCGCCGTTCCCAGCGGTCCGCAGGCGGCGGAGGCCCTGGGGCCAGGCGACGGTGCGCTCGACCATGCATGGAAGATGCCCAGGCCGGAGCCGCGGGGGTGGTCTCGCTCTGCCATGACCGGGCTGATGCCGCGCTGTAAGACCAGACGCCGGTGCGTGTCGTGGTCGTATCCGCGGTCTGTGAGGACCGCATCGGGTCGGTGCCTGGGCCGGCCGACGGTTCTGGCCGCCGTCGGAATCCTGGCCAGCAGGGGCAGCAACTGGGTGGCGTTGTTGCGGTTCCCGCCGGTCAGGGCCAGCGGTGCGCGGTGGACCGGGCTGGGTCCGCGTTTGGGCCCCGCCGGGTAGCTCGGATGTGGGACGAGTCGATCACCGCCCCCTACTAGTCCCTACCAGTCCAGCTCTTCGCGGCCCAAAGGTTCTCCAGCAGTACGAGATGCAACTCATCCCACACGCTGGCCTCACTCCACGCGGCCAGGCGCCGCCAGTACATCGCACCGGAACCGAAGCCCAGCTCCTGGGGGAGGTACACCCACTTGATGCCGGTAGGCAGCATGAACAGGATCCCGCTCCATGCCTGTCGGTCGGGTATCCGAGGCCGACCTTCGAACAGCTTCGGATCCGGCGTGGGCAGCAACGGCTCGACCAGGTATCACAGTTCGTCCGAGACGGCCCGCGGACGCGACTCTCTCTTTCCCATGACAGGACCAAAGAGCAACCAGACCGACAGTCACGTGATCGACGGCTTCTTTTAGAACCTCTACGACGCGGTCCGCCTAATCGACCTGCAATGTCTTTGGAACAGCAGTTCATGCCGCTTGACGGAATCCGGTAATACCGTGGCCCCCACCAATTTCCGGAACGTCATTCATATGGTGCGGCGCCACCAACTGCCGACCACATAGGAGGATGTGTTATGTCCGATCGGCTCAATATTCTCGTCACAGGGGCCTCTGGCCTCGTCGGCGCCGAAACGACCAGCCGGCTTGTGCGCGCCGGGCACCATGTGTACGGCCTGGTCCACAACGTCGGGGAAATCGTCGCCAACAACGGCCGTAGGGTCAGCTCGGCCCCCTGGACAGCCGCCTCCGCACGGGAAAGTGGTGTCGTCCGCTTGCTCAGAGGAGACGTCACCCGACCACGCTTCGGCCTCGACAGCGAGACGTGGTCCAGCCTCTCTGCCAGCCTGGACCGAATAGTGCATTGCGCCGCGATCACAGACTTCGGCCGTCCTCCCGAGATCTATCAGCAGATCAACGTTACCGGCACCGTCCATGCTCTCGAACTTGCCCAGGAGAACGCAACGCCGTTCGTCCACGTCAGCACCGCTTACGTGTGTGGCAACCGTGATGGAGTGATCGCGGAGAATGAGCTCGATGTGGGACAGCGCTTCGGCAATGCCTACGAGGAGAGCAAAATGAGGGCCGAGTTGATAGTGCGCAAGGCCGCTGCGGATGGGCTACCAGCCACAGTGGTCCGCCCCAGTGTGGTCACGGGCACAGTGCGATCCGGCAGAGTCCGCGAGTTCAAGAACATCTACATCGTCCTTAAGCTATTGAGTAAGGGGCTCGTCAGCGCGATCCCCGGCCACTTCGATGCTTGCGTCGACCTAGTCCCGGTCGACCACGTAGCAGCCGTGCTCACAGCCGCGACCGAGGATTTCGACCGTGCACGCGATCTCACGCTGCATGCTGTAGGTGCCCCCGTTCGCATGCGTGACGTCTCGGATACCTTCGCGGAGTATCCATCATTTCACGTGCCACGCTACCTGGACCCGAACACGTTCACGCCAGACTGCCTATCTCGGGTGGAGAAGAAGTACTACGAACGAGTGGTCTCGTTGTATGACAATTATTTTCTGAGGCGCCAGCGATTCGACAGTGCGATTGCAGACCGATTCGTCCGACGGCCTAGTACCGCAGGCTCCTCCTACCTGCGCCGGCTGATCGACTACGCACTCAAGGCAGGATATCTCGGCTCAACGCTGCCCGTAGCGGACCGCGCGCTCACCCCGTTGAAGGTAGGGGAACGTTGACCATATCAGGCAATCTCAGCGCTAGTGGCTTCATTTGCGAACCCGAGAAAAGGGCACTATTCGCCACCGACAGTTATTTCCTGGATGGCTGCGAACTATTTTCCGACACAGACGAAACCTGGCGATTCGCCTTCACTCATGCCTTGCTCTTACTCAAGCCTGATGCGGTTGCCACTCGCGCGCTCCTGCCAGCAATTGAATGGACGAGTCAGGCAGGGTTCGAAATCGCTGCGGCCGCACGTATCAGACTCAACCGCAACACTGTCCGTGCCATGTGGCATTACCAGTTCAACTGTGCGACTCCTCAGCGACGTCGTCTTGCAGAATTCATCGGATCCGCATCTGATTCACTGGTGCTACTGATGCGACATCAGCAGCTCCTCTCCAATGCCAGCATTCCTGCCACCCTGTTGCTCAGCGAACGCAAAGGCCCGTCCGACCCCAGTCGACGCACGCCCGGGCAATTGCGATCACATTTGGGCGACCGGAGTTTTCTCATCAATCTGGTGCACGCCTCGGACGAGCCTGCTGATCTCCTTCGCGAACTGTGCATCCTCTTCAATGCGCATGACCGAATCAAACTCGTCCGGAATGCCCTGCTTGGCACTGATCAACGGAACACCGCGACAGCGCTGGCTAAGGGACTGTATGACGATGTGCCCCGGCGAGATTTGGAATTCGAACCCGCCGCACACCGTCTGGCGTCCGAAGTCGAGGAGTATGCACGCAACGCGGGGCCGGGACTTCGTAGCCGGCTGCAGACTGGGCTGGGCCGAGCTTTGCGACAGCCGTCGGCGTGGGGACCGCTGATTGAATTGATCTGGCAGCAGAATCTCCCGGTCGACGAGTGGGATCTCACCGTCGTCGGATGTGCTTCCTTGCCCATGACTCTGGACCAGCATGCCCCCCTGCTTGCCAGCGTGAGCAGGACGAAATGGCTTGAGGCGTTTACGGCGGTGGCTGCATGCCCCCAGCACATGTAACGGTGCGGCGCAGCCGGGTCGGACGGCTGTGGGACTTCGTCATCCAGGTGTTCCCTCCACACGTCAACTTAACCTACGGCGTGCTGTGGGCAGGTGCCTATGAAGTCGCCGCCTCCAGCGCTGGTTGGCGGCCTTCGTGGGCGACAGTTATCCGGGCTCTCACGGTCGTGCTGATGCTCTTTTACTTGCGGATTGTAGATGAGCAGAAGGATTTGGAATACGACCGGCTCCATAACCCATCGCGACCATTGGTCACTGGTGTCGTCAGTGAACGCGATCTGGACCAGGCTATGAGGCTGATCGTTACCGTTATCCTGGCTGGCAACGTCTTCCTCTCCGGTCTTTCCACCGTTGTTTTGCTGGCGTTCCTAGGCTATACAGCGCTTCTGACTGAGATCGAGAACCGTTGGGCAGGGTTGCGGAGGCGCCCGCTGCTACACCTTGCCGTCGTATATCCGGTTCAACTTCTCATTGGCTTCTACCTCTATACGTCATTGGCCGAAGCTGGAAGCCTCCAGAGCTACAGTCGGTCACTACTGCTGCTCTTGACTTTCGCTGTATCCTTCCTCCACTGGGAAATCGCGAGGAAGACCTTCAGGCTCCCTGTGCCCGGGGTACGCACATACTCACTATCTCGTCTGGGGCCGACCGGAAGCGGCGCGGTAGCTTTGTTGTCCGCCACTCTCGCCTGCGTTCTCGCGATGCTCGCGCTGCAGCCATGGAATGAGCAGGGACTGACCCGACTTCTCGCGTGGGCTCCGGGTGGGGCCCTAATCTTCGCGGTCGTCGGTGGCGTCCAATTCCTGTCTCGCCGCAAGGATCACTGGCCCGTTGCGTCTGCAGTGCTCTTCCTGCTCACTCTTTACATCCTGCTTATCGCTCAGATATTCGCCAAAATGAATGGGTATTGATGATTGCCATACAGAACGTCAGATTGTTCGACGGCGAAAACATCTCTAAATCTGCCACCGTCGAGGTGGAGGGCCAACACATTGCGACCGTCTTAAGCGGCGAAACCCCCCCTCGAACTGATTCCGGCTGCCAGATCGTGGACGGACGGAACCACACACTTCTACCTGGGTTGATCGATGCTCATACCCATGTTTTCGGCTCGGTCGCCAACCTGCGAACAGCGCTCGCTTTCGGGGTGACTACCGAATTGGACATGTTCAGCTTTCCGCCGGAGTTGACTAGTCTGCTGTACGAAGTCGTTGAGGAGGACGATGGACTCGCGGATTTACTCAGCGCCGGCTCAGTCGTCTGCAAGCCCGGGGGACACCCGACACAGCTCATGACAGCCCTTCCTACTCTCAGTCAACCGCAGGAAGCCGAGGAGTTTGTCGCCCAACGGCATAAGGAAGGGTCGCGCCTGCTCAAGCTGATCTTCGACAATGGCCGGCACGCTGGCTTCGACCTGGAGATGCTCGACCTGGACACGGCTTCGGCAGCCGTACGAGCTGGGCATGCCCGGAACATGATCTGCGTTGCGCATGCGTGTGACATTGCCGCCGTGCGCATGGCCTTGTCCGCAGGCGTCGATGCCCTCACACATGTGCCGGTGGAAGGGCCCCTACCCGAGGATGTGGTGCGGCAGTGTGTGCAGCAGGGCGTCACCATCATCCCGACCCTCACCATGATGGAAATGTCTACCGCGGACACAGGACGGGCACTCGCTGGCGACGTCCTTATCTCGCAGAATCTGTCCGCCGACGATGTGCACGCGATCCGGTGCGGGCGAGAGGGCCTGGCCGTGGGCAGTGGTGACCTGCGGCATGCGATGGCCAGCACACTGCGTCTGCATCGGGCCGGCGTGCCCGTGCTGGCTGGCACCGACGCCAACAACGCACCGGGCCGACTGAGCCCGGTGGTGCACGGGGCATCCCTGCACCGAGAGCTGGAGTTGCTCGTGAAGGCGGGACTGACTCCGCTCGAAGCGCTGGCCTCGACCACGTCAGGGCCAGCCGACCTGTTCAACCTCACCGACCGCGGCAGGGTTGAGCCTGGCCGCAATGCCGACCTGGTTCTCGTGGCAGGTGATCCGACCACAGACATTACTGCTACACGCTCCATCACGCGGGTCTGGCGCCGCGGCACCCCTTTCGATCTGGACGGGTTCAGGGCCAGCGTTACCTGACGACAATGCGCAGTGAGAGGAATCTGTTCTATGGCAACGAGCGAAGAAGCGTCGAACTCGGCTATGACCTTGGTCGGCGCCACCGCCCTCGCGGTCGCTGCGGCACGGGCGACGGAGACAATGCGAGATGATCGATTGTTCGAAGACCTGCTCGCCGGCCAGTTCGTTCTGGCGGGAGGAGACCAGGTCCTGGACTGGCTCAGTGAGCGGACGCGTCTGCTCCGGCTCGGCACTGGTGATTTATTCGCGTTGCGGACCCGGTTCTTTGACGATTTCCTGCTCAACGCGACGGGCGCTGGCTGTACCCAGGTTGTGATCCTCGCTGCCGGGCTGGACACGCGAGCCTACCGACTGCCCTGGCCCGCTGATGTCCGGGTATTCGAGATCGACCGCTCTGATGTTTTCACCTTCAAAGACAGCGTACTCAGCACACATGGGGCGCCGCAGGACTGTGATCGCCGGGCTGTCGTCGCGGACCTTCGCGGGCAGTGGGCGGATTCGCTGCTCGACGCCGGCTTTGACCCGCATCTGCCCACCGCCTGGCTAGTAGAAGGCCTGGTCATGTACCTGCCCGAGAATGATTGTGATCGTCTCTGGGCTCAGATTGCTGACCTGAGTGCTGCGGATAGTCAACTCGGCGTGGAATACAGTACCCGGCAGATGCTTGACACGCCCCTGACGCAGCAGTCCATGCTCGCCGCCGACAGTGACGATGTCCTGCATGCGCTGGCTGACTTGTGGCTCAACGAATGTGAACTGCCGCCAGGTGAGTGGCTGGCTTCGCACGGTTGGCAGGCGCAGATCTGTGAAATACCAGAACTGGCCCGGCGCTTCGACCGTCCCGTACCCGCAGCCTACGACCCAACTGTGCAGGGACATGCAAGGGTCGAACTCATTGCAGCGACACGGAAGTGACCGGAAAGCCGTGGAAATAGGTGTGGTTCTCCCTCAAGGCGAGATCGTCTGCAGCGCGTCAGAGCTGCGCGCGTACTGCGCCACCACCGAAAACCTCGGATACAGGCACGTCGTTGCATACGATCATGTGCTTGGCACCGACCCTGTGGGGCACCCAAATTGGACCGGTAAGTATACCGTGGCCGATCCGTTCCATGAACCGTTGGTGCTGTTCGGCTTTCTGGCCGCGATCACCTCAATGGAGCTTGTTACCGGGGTGCTCGTACTACCTCAGCGCCAAACAGCCCTAGTGGCCAAACAAGCATCCGAAGTCGACCGCCTTTCCAATGGCCGGCTGCGGCTTGGTGTCGGCATTGGTTGGAACCGAGTGGAATACGATGCTCTCGGCCGTGATTTCGCCACCCGCGGTGCCCGCATCGAGGAGCAAGTCCGGCTGCTGCGCGAACTATGGACCCAAGGCACGGTCACCTTCACGGGAGTATCCGAGAAGGTAATCGCTGCAGGACTTGCTCCGCTGCCGGTTCAGAGGCCCATCCCCGTGTGGCTGGGCGGTGGCTCGCCGGTCGCCTACCGGCGCATCGGCCAGATAGCCGACGGGTGGTTCCCTCGTCTCCAACCCGGGCCCGAACTTGACGACGCTATCCGAACGATCACTGCTTCGGCACGGGATTGCGGCCGCTCCGAAGCCGTTGGCATGCATGGGCGAACGCAGTTCACATCTGCCGAGCAGGTGGCCGAATCCGCCCGACGCTGGCACCAGGCAGGTGCCACTCACCTGTCTGTCAACACCTTGGGCCTAGGGCTCACCACACTCGCTGATCACCTAGCCGTGCTAACAGTGGCCGCCAGCGCGCTCGGCATTTCTGATTCATGAAAGGAAGTGATGCGGTGGGCCGGCCGTGACGCCGGTAGGGCCACTCAGATCTAGGGCATTATATCTGTGGGCCTGTGAATAGCTGCACTCGAAGTTGCTCGGAACATTCCAGGAAATTTCTGGGCCGTATGAACAGAGGAAGGGAAGGAAAAAATGAAGGAATACGACCTCGCAGCCTTGGCGGCCACCACCGACAAGGAACTCGCAGCGGCGATCACGTCACCGGACGGGCGCCGGCTGGTGGATGCTGCTTTCGATCAGCTACCGCAGATGTTTCGTCCTGAGGAAGCTGGTGGCCTGTCAGTCGTCGTGCACTGGGTGCTAAGCGGTGATCGCCTTTACGAGGCTGTCATAGAGAACAACAGGTGCATGGTCTCACGGGTCCCCTGCCATGAGCCGCAGCTGATAATGACCATGGCGTCTATCACGTTCATCAGGATGGTCTCAGGGAGGGATAACCCCATGAAGCTTTTCATGATGGGGAAGATTAAGGTCAAAGGTGATCTGGGGCTGGCCGCTAGTATTCCCCGAATCTTTGACGTCTCTCAGTTCGCTGACATCAACCGATCCTAGATTCGCTCCCAAGATTGCGAAGCGAACATGAAAATTGATCCATGGCGTGCACCAGCATCTGGTCATCTGGTTGCCCGCGAGTCTGTGCATCGTCATCATGATAGCGAGGTCTTCCTCGTGGACGTGAAGCCGGTAGCGCACGGTAACTATCGGGCCAGCGCATCGCTGCCCACAGGACACCCGTTCTACTCGGCCCATACATCTGAGGCCAACCGGCTCATCGATCCCATGTTGCTACTCGAGTGCTGCCGCCAGGCCGAAACTTATCTGGCGCATACGTTTTTCGGGGTGGAAGCCGACGCCGCGTTTGCGTTGCGATCGTGGTCGATGCTCATCGACTGGGACGCCATCGCTCTTGTGCCGACCACCAGCCTCCATACACTTGTCATGGCCACGGATGGTCTGGCGCCTGTCAGGTGGGGCGATCGGACGACCGGGCTTGGCCCCAGCTTCAGACTGATGGTCGGCTCCCGCATCATCGGACGGGTGGAGCTGAAAGTCAGTTACGTGCCTCGCAAGACCTACGACGTCGTGCGCTCCCGTGGCCGGGACGGCCGACCCCCCACTTCGGATCGGCTGCCCCGACAGAGTTGTGCCGAGGTTGTGCCGCCGGCGTCTGTGGGCCGTCTCTCCCGCGCTGACACATTGCTCAGTGACATGACGCAGCGCGAGGACACCATGAGTGCCTGCCTGCGTGTACCCGTCGACCATCGATCCCTCTTCGACCACCCGCAAGACCACGTTCCTGGCACAGTACTCGTGGAGGCCGCACGGCAGCTCGCCACCTACGTCAGCACCCAGCCTCACGCCGTGGCTTTGACATCGATGGAAGCAACCTTCCGTTCCTACACGGAACTTGATGCTGCAATCCGACTCGAAGCATCCTCAACAGAGCCCAACAAGGCCACCGTGTCCCTGCGTCAAAGGGACACTGAGGTCGCGTGGATCCGCTTGGAGAGCGTGGTTCCAAAGCTCAGCACGGAGGAGGTCGCACGGTGCGTTCTGCCGTTCTGAGTGGACTGGGAGCCTGTCTGCCAGCCCGAACAGTGAAAAGCAGTGAAATCGAAAAAGAATTCAACGTGAGACAGGGGTGGATAACGAGCCGAACAGGAATTGAGCTGCGCCATTTCATCTCACCTGGCGAAGCGACGGGGGACTTAGCCGTCCGCGCCGGTGAACGCGCCTTGGCCCACTCAGGAGTCCACAGAGCAGACGCGCTCGTACTAGCCACTAGTACGCCGGACCAATTATGTCCCCCAACCGCACCACAGGTCGCGGCCGCCCTCGGACTCGGTCACGTTGCCGCCTTTGATGTGGCTGCAGTCTGTTCAGGATTCGTCTATGCCCTGGTGACTGCAGCGGGGCTGATTGCCACATCGGTGGCCGACCGGGTCCTGGTCATCGGCGCGGACACGTTCAGTACCATCGTGGACCCGAACGACCTCGCTACTCGGGCAGTCTTCGGTGACGGAGCGGGTGCGGCTGTCCTGCGGGCTGGCCGCGCTGACGAGCCGGGCGCGTTGAGCGGCATGCGACTGTCCAGCGACGGCACAGGCCATGGGCTGATCACGATTCAAGGTGGTGGATCCCGAGCCCGATCCACCAGTCTCCCGGTGGGCTCCCAGGACATGTTTTTGACCATGGCTGGCCAGGCAACCTTCACGGAAGCGGTGCGGAGGATGTCCGAATCGGTCATGCGGACAGCCGCCGATTGCAGCTGGACAGCGGACGACATCGACCGGATCGTGCTGCACCAAGCGAACGCTCGGATCCTTGCTGCCGTTGCGCGTCGGCTCGAACTGCCCAGTGAGCGGTTCGTCAGCAATATCGCCCAGGTCGGTAACACTGCTGCCGCCTCGATTCCGTTGGCCCTGGCAACCGCTGCAGCTACCGGTGAACTTACGGCCGGCCATCGCGTTGTACTCGGCAGTTTCGGCGGCGGACTGACATGGGGATCGGCGGCACTCGTATGGCCGCAGCTCAACAAAGAAGTGCCGCATCCGTAAGGGGTATGTCTGATGGAAACGGTAGAAGAACTTGTTGTCGCTGTTCTTGTGGATCAACTAAGGCTGCCAAGCGCGGCTATTTCACCAAATTCGACCTTCGAGTCACTAGGGATTGACTCGCTGGTAATTGTAGAGCTGTCGCTGATCCTCAGCGATTACCTTAAGATTGACATAGGCAACGGAGTGTTGAGCGGCGAAATGACCATAAGTCAAGCAGCTCAGGCCATCTCCGAACTGGGAGCCGTATAATGGCGGGCGGTTTCCCTGTTGCAATCACCGGCATGGGACTGGTTACGGCGGCCGGCATCGGTGTCGAGCCGAACTGGGACCGGGTTTGCTCGGGTATATCTTGCGCCCGGCTCGATGAGAGGTCACGCGATGGCGAAGCCCATGTGATCTGCAGTGTGCCGGACTTCGACGCCGGGGCACTGCTCGGCGGATTCGCCGCATGGCAGACAGAGCGGTTTGTTCAGTTAGCCCAGGTGGCTGCGCGAGAAGCGCTGAAGGACGCGGGGTGGAATCCCCACGAGTGGGACGGCACTCGTGTCGGGGTTGTGGTGGGAAACTCCCTGGGTGGCGCCAACGCCCTGGAAAGGCAGCAGGAGAACCTGTATCAGCGGGGGCAGACCAAAGTCTCCCCATTACTGGTGCCAATGTTCATGGTCAACATGGTGGCGGGCTATATGGCCATCGATATGAAAGCGCAGGGCCCGAGCCAGGTAGTCGCATCCGCGTGCACGTCTGGTACCAGCGCAATCGGCGCGGGCCGCGATCTGCTGCGATCAGGGCGGTGCGACATCGTCGTCGTCGGCGGAACAGAATCAGCGCTCTCGCCGCTTGTGATGGCGGGCCTTATGCAGATGGGCGCCCTCACCAAAGCCACCGAAGAGCCGGAGACCGCCAGCCGTCCCTTCGATTCCAGCAGAGACGGGTTCGTTGCGGCAGAAGGGGCAGGCATGCTCGTCTTGGAGAGGCTTACGGACGCGCGTTCCCGCCAAGCTCCAGTGCATGCTGTAGTGCGTGGCTATGGATCCGCCACAGACGCTCATCACCCGACCTCCCTACATCCCGACGGCCGCGGCATCGAAACGGCACTGCGCTGGGCACTCGCCGACGCGGGAATCGACCCATCGCAGGTGGACCACGTGAACGCGCACGGCACGTCAACACAGCAGAATGACCTGGTCGAGGGCACCGTACTCACCCGCGTCCTGGGTAGCCGGCCGTCAGTCACCTCAACCAAGGGCGTCACGGGCCACGCGCTGGCGGCCGCTGGAGCGATCGAAGCGATATATACCGCACTCACCCTCCGTCACGGATGTGCTCCACCCACCGCAAACCTCGAACACCTCGACGACGCGCTAAACCTCGACGTCGTAGCCAAAACCCCCAGACGCGCACCCATGGAAGTTGCGGTGAGCACATCCCTCGGGTTCGGCGGACACAACGCAGCACTCGTACTCACTAGAAACTGACCGTGATGATTGCCGTGGCTCCGCCAGAGGGACTGCCTCCAAGTCTGACAGCCACTTCAATCCTCCCCGCCGTGTTCGGTCTTCCTGGCGGAGCCACCGCGCAAGCGGATCAGGGATCTGACACATCAGGAGACGGCTGCAGGCCGAGTACGTCGCCCGTGAGTGGGAGTAGCCCAGCTTCCGTCCAGCCGTCCCCACGCGCTGGGCGGAAGCGGGCTGCCAATACATCCCGCTCGCCGTGCCCTTGCAGGAACCTCGCAGGCAGGTTGAAGCGCACACCACAAGACGGCGCCCTGACGTGAGGCGAAAAGGCGCGGCCGCACTGGTGTAGCCATGTGAAGGTCCGCTCGAAGACCCAGCGGTTCCTGCCCAGACCGGAGCCGTGGGATGTGTCCTTGCGGGCGATCTTCCGCGTGATGCTGCGGGACCTGAGGATGCGGCGGTACTTGTCGTAGTCGCGGTCGGCGAACAGCCGGCCCGGCCGGTGACGCGGCCGCCCGCGGAACCCACAGACGCGGGGTATCGCGTTCGACAGGCCTATCAGCTGTGTGACGTCGTGACGGTTTCCACTGGCCAGTAAGACGGTCAAGGGGTGCCCTGTCTGTTGACGATCACGTGGTGCCTGCTGGTCAACCGGGCTCGGCCCGGCCCCGGCGGCGGGGCGACACCGAGGAGCATGTACATGTGTACACACTGGCCGATAAGGTTGATCCGTCGCAGGTTCATCACTCACCAAACCACTCAACTACTTGGCGGCATGCCAGTGACTAGTACGCATGATTCGCCCATTGGTGAGCAGGCCATGCAACTGCTCCGCCGGATAGCCCGCCTCGACATCGGCAACGGCGTTACCCTCCACTACCTCAACCGCGGTACCTGGGCCATCGGCAGCCGTGACGGATACACAGCGAACGAGCGCACCTTCGACACTCTGGTGAAGGGCGGCACGGCCCGCTACGTCCCCGGAAGTCACCCCGCCCGCATCGAGGCTACGGACCGCGCCAGGGCCGGTGATGCCGGCGGCGACGGCTCCGGCCACGTGAACGCGGGTTAGAACAACCCGGTACGCACCCAAGACTCCAGCCGGGAGCCGTGCTAAGGGGCGGAACGGCAGCAGCAAGCCAGCCTCCACCGGGTCGCCTCGCACGCCAAAGGGCGGAGCCGGCCGGCGCGGGCTTCCGATGCCAAGCACGAAAGCCAGAGCCGCGAACGATGCGTTCCTGTGCAGGGGCCTGCGATGACAGTGCACGCGTCGCGCAGCCCGACGCCGGCGAGCGAGTAGGACACACCCCGACGTGGAACGTGAGGCATCGGTCCAGCCAGGGGTCATGCGGCCGCACAGCCGCTGGGCGCGCACGGTGCCGCCTACGCGGCACGGCTGCTCCCAGGCCCTGAGCGATCTCAACACTCATCCGGGCCCGACGGGCCACCGGCCGGCTGCGGTGGCCGTGACCGCCCGGGACGCCTCGCCAGCCGGCTGTGTCTGGGACGCCGACGCGGTCAGGTAGGCGCGGGCCATGTCCAGGGCGTCCTCGATCTTCCGGGTCCCGTCGACACACAGCGTGTACTCCAGGTCCCGCAGACGCTGGCCCGGGGCTGCGGCCGATGGGTCCTCCACGCGGAGCAGCTCGTACTCGTCGAGGAGCCGGCGCAGGAAAGCAGGCTGGGGCATCAGCATGGGACTGGTTCCCTTCGCTCAGGAAAACGTGCTGTCTCACCGAGTGACCGGCCTCCTGTTCGGGCAAGCGCCTCATCGCGTTGCGGGCAATAGTCGTGTGGGGCGAGGCGGTGGTGCTTTGCTGGCGGTGACGGCGCTCTCGCCATGATGAAGGCACTCCCCCGCGGTCGCCTGCGTTGCCGGGCCCGTCGTGCGTCGGCCCGGCCGACGCGCGAGGACGCCCTGAGGCCAGCACCCCGCCACGCCTATTCAGGCATGGTGGCCTGCAAGGAAGTGCACAGGGCCGCAGATTGGCGCGACACTTGTCGGGACCGGTCTCGCACCCCCGGTGCGGCAGATGTCGTGCCCCGGCCACGTCGGGCGGCCGCCCGGCGCCCTGCCGTACGGTGGACGTCTCGGGGCCCCTGTGCGGAGGTTGCCCATGCCCCGAACGATCTGGTCAGGCGCCATCAGCTTCGGCCTGGTCACGGTGCCCATCCACGTCCTGTCGGCGACCGAGAACCACAGCATCCAGTTCCACCAGTACCACCTGGAGGACATGGCGCGGATCCGCACCCGCAAGATCTGCGAGCTGGATGGCCGACCGGTTCCGAACGCGGAGATCGGCAAGGGGTACGAGTACGCCCGCGACCAGGTGGTCGCCGTCACGGACGAGGAACTGCGCGATCTGCCCCTGCCGACGGCGAAGGCGATCGAGATCGAGGCGTTCGTGCCGCTGGATTCCGTCGACCCGCTGAGGATCGCCGAGGGCTACTACCTCGCCCCCGACGGGCAGGTCGCCGCCAAACCGTACAAACTGCTCCGTCAGGCACTGGAGCGGTCGTCGAAAGTGGCCGTCGCGAAGTACGCGTGGTCGGGCCGCGAGCGGCTGGGGCTCCTGCGGGTGCGTGAGGACGCGATCGTGCTGCACGCGATGCGCTGGCCGGACGAGATCCGTGATCCCGCCGAGCTGCTGCCGGCGCCCGTCGAGGTGGCGGAGGACGAGATCGAGGGCGCGCTCGCGCTGATGGAGATGATGAGCCGCGACGATCTGGACGGACCCGAGTTCCGGGACACGTACACCGAGGCCCTCGCGAAGATCATCGAGGCAAAGAAGGAGCACACGCCGTTCCCGCAGGCACCGGAGCCGGAGCAGCCGGGCAAGGTCATGGATCTGATGGCCGCGCTCCAGGAATCCGTGTCCAAGGCCAGGGCCTCGCGCGGCGAGGACGCCGACGTGCACGAGATGCCCGAGCCGAAGAAGAAGAAGGACACGGTCAAGAAGACGGCCGAGAAGAAGCAGCCGGCCAAGAAGACCGCCGCAAAGAAGGCGGCCGCGAAGAAGACAACGCCGGGGCGGCGGCCGCGCAGCGCTTGAGCCCCTCCCGGCCACGGTTCACGGCGCTGGAACACAACCCTCGGCAGGCAGGGCATGATCCCTCCATGGGCCAGAGACGCGAGGACGACCGCACGGCGTTGCAGTACGAGCGGGACGGTGTCTGGGTTGTCGTCGCTCACGGCGACTACGACCCCGACACGATCGCCCCGCTCCACCGAGTACTGGACACCACGGCACGCAAGCACTCCCCCGTGGTGGTCGACGTCAGCGGCGTCTCCTTCGCAGACTCGACGTTCCTGAACCTGCTGCTGCGCATCCACCACATGACCTCACTGCGCGTGGCAGGCCCGACACCGCAGCTGCGGCGTCTGCCGGAGATCACCGGAACCGACACCGTGCTCGATGTCCGCGCCACCCTCCACGACGCCCTGCCCTAGACCAGCGCGGGCCACGCCCACGAGCGCCATAGCACGCGGCGCCGCCGACGGGTGAAGGCACGCCCGGACGCCCGGTTCGCCACAGCGCATCCGGCGCCTGCCCGTTCCTGCCCTCTTCTACGGCTGGTGTGGGGCGCGGGTGCTCTGTGGGGGCGGAGCCACGCCCAGCGGCCTGGCCACGAGCTGGAGCCTCGCGCTCGCCGAACCGGCCACCGCCTTTCCCAACCTCCCAGCCAGCGCCGCCACCATGAACGCCCACCTCACTCCGGCGCTGCTGGACACGCGCGAACAGAGCCTGGACGACGTCCTCGGGGGCGCCCGGCTGCGCCAGACCGCCGTCGCCGGGGTCGTCGTGTTCGTGGGCGTCTGGCGGAAGTCACGCCCGGGTCAGGGGCGCCAGCGTCCGAGCCAGCCGCCGGCCTTCCGCACGGTCTGCTCGGCTACCGCCTCCTGGCACACGTGCTCCTGCTCCTGGGGCCCGCGTTCGTCGGCTTCGGCCCGGCGCTCAGCTACGACGGCCCGGCTCTGGCAGTACTCGCATAGATGCGGGTGCGACTTGCGCGGCCGGCCCCAGTCCAGTAGGTCGACCGCTGTCCATCGGTCGTCGCTGAACCTGTTCCCGCAGTCCGCGCACACGGGGCGCCCGGCTTCGCGGTTGGCTGATGGCGTGCCACCCGCTGCCCGCCGCAGGCTTAGGGCGCCGGTCTCTCCAAGTCGGCTGGCGGGCGCAGCCGGTTGCAATCGGCCGTCAGATTCAGCGCTGCGAAGTTCCCCAGTCCAGTCCCGGAGTTGTTCGGCGGGGCTGCAAGGCCCCTGCTGCACGTGCCTTCGGCGATCCCCAGCCTTGAAACAACCCAGGGCCTGTCGGCCACGCCGATCGCGTTCTCGGCCCCAGTCACTGGGCGGCCGCACCTTTCCCGCTAGACCAACTCGACGACTGTCAGCTCCGTTCTCAGGTTCGGACGATCGTGGTGTGCAGCCATAGTCCCCACAGGCCACGCCATGCTGGCCCCCTGCTGCGACTAGCCGTTTGTATGTAGGTGATGCGTCATAGCCGACCCGGGCCCTGTGGAAGTGCATTCCGACCGGTCCACGACCGTCCCCGTCGTGAGCCCATGACACGACTTCCGCCAGTCTGCGTCGTCCGGTTAACTGCATTGATAGCGGGCATGGTTGATTTCCTGCCGGTTGCCGAGGTCGTGACCTAGATTGGGTCCGGGCTGAACGCGCGACGCCGCAAGCTTCACCGGCTGCTGTGCGACCCGCAGGCGGCTGTCATCGTAGTCGAGCACCGGGACCTGCTGGGCGCAGTTCGGTGCCGAGCACGTGGAGGCCGTCCTGTCGGCGTCCGGGCGGCGCCTGGTCGTCCTCGACCCCGCCGAGACTGCCGACGACCTGGTGCAGGACATCACCGATGTCCTGACGTCGATGTGTGCGCTCGTATGGGCGGCAGGCGAAGAGCCAGGCCGCCCGTGCGGTGGTCGTGTCGACACGCGAGGCCGACGGGTGAAGAAGTTCCAGCCTCAGCCCGGCTTCGTGGTACAGGCGTACCGTTTCGCGCTGGACCCGAATGCCTCCCAGGATGCTGCGCTTGCACTGCGGTGCCGCCGGGGCCGCGTAGAACTTGGCCGTCGGGTGGGTGACCGCCTCGTGGTAGCAGCGCAAGACGGAGAGAGTCCTACAACGTGCCGCAGGACGCGGCGGTCGGCGAACCGCTGGCCCGGCCGGTGACGCGGCCGCCCGCGGAACCCACAGACGCGGGGTATCGCGTTCGACAGGCCTATCAGCTGTGTGATGTCGTGACGGTTTCCACTGGCCAGTAAGACGGTCGAGGGGGTGCCATGTCTGTTGACGATCACGTGGTGCCTGCTGCCGGCCGGGCCCGGTCGACCGGCGAGGCCCGGTGTGATCCCCCTTTGAGGGTCTTGGCATGCGAGCCGACGATCGCTGCGCCGCCCGTGTCTAGCAAGCCCACCGACCGCAGCTCGGCCGGCAGGACCTCGTGCCGTTGCGGCCAGACATCAGCCTTGGTCCAGTCCCGCAGACGCCGCCAGGCCGTCACACGCCCTTGCACGGCGCGTACACGATGCCCCTCACCGCAGCGCGGCCATCCCGCGGGCGACCGCCCGGGATACCGATGCCGCCCGCGCGGACGAGCAGGCAGCAGCGGGTCACACGTTCCCCCAGATCGTCAGGCACAAGATCCGCAGACACACCACAGATCCTGCCGGCACAACACTCAACTACCGAACCTCACAACGAACTTCATTCTGAATGATCAGTAAGGAGCAGGGCGCCAGCCGTTGCACTCACTCCAGTGCGCCGCCAACGCACAGAAG
This sequence comes from Streptomyces phaeofaciens, assembly GCF_014648915.1. Classification (GTDB taxonomy): domain Bacteria; phylum Actinomycetota; class Actinomycetes; order Streptomycetales; family Streptomycetaceae; genus Streptomyces; species Streptomyces phaeofaciens. Next base: position 40,730 of record NZ_BMSA01000042.1, read on the forward strand.
GCCGCTGAGCGGGGGAAACGCCGAGGGCCGTCCCAAGGCCCTCCGCCTTCCAGGTGACCCTGTCACGGGCCGTTGCCCTAGCCGATGGCCCGTGACCTTCGACGCACCTCCAGGGCGCCCCAGCCTGTCCACTGGCTGATCAACCTGTTTGAAAGAAGGAGGTGGGGTGCGGACAGATAGTCGCGTGGAATCCCTTCAGAAGCAGGAGCACGCCCGATCCCGGGAGCGGCGGTACGAAGCGCTGGTTCGCGTGGTGGCACGGCCTTTGCATCGGTATCTGCTGCGGCGGACCCATCTGAACCAGGTCGACGACGTACTCGCGGAGACCATGCTGGTGCTCTGGCGCCGGCTGGACGACATACCGGGCATGCCCGCAGAGTCCGCGCCCGTTGCCGACCAGGTGCTGCCGTGGTGCTACGGCGTCGCACGTGGCTGTCTGGCCAATACCCGCCGAGCAGAGAGACGGCGTCTGCGGCTCGTTGAACGGCTGACGCACATGGCATCACCATCCCCGCCCCCTGCGCATGCGAACGATCATGAAGACCTATACGCCGCGATGGGCTTGCTCGGTGAGGTGGACCGTGAAGTGGTGCTGCTGTGGGGGTGGGAGGAACTATCGCCCCGCGCCATAGCGGAGGTGACCGGCCTGAGCCCCAACGCCGTGAGCATCCGGCTGCATCGAGCGAAGAAGAAGCTGGCCGCGGCTCTCGAACGAAAGAACGGTACTCCCGTCGGACACAAAGCAGATGAAGGAAGGAGCAACCGGTGAACGAGGACGAACTGCTGGCCCGTCTGCGAGCCGTTGACCCGGCACTGGCGCGTAGGGCTCCTGCACCCGACATCGATCGACTCTTGGAGACCGTGATGGCCACCACCGACGTCCACACGCAGACCAGCCAGCCCTCGCGGTGGCAGCCGCGACTGCTTGCCGCCGCGGCCGCCGGGCTGATCGCCACGGGTGGATTCATCACCTGGCAGGCCACGCACACCACCGCTTCTCACCCGTCGGCCGCGCCGCTGGCTCTTACCGTTCAGCACACAGACGAAGCGACGCGCTGCGCCGCGCCCACGGTCGACATCTTGCGCTCGAACACGACCGCTTTCGAAGGCACGGTCACGTCCGTCAGCGGCGGCAAGGTCACCTTCCGCGTAACACACCGCTACCGCGGCGACGACCTCTCCGGCGGGGTGACGATGAAGCAGAGCATGCGGCTGGAGGACCTGACGTTCGCACCTGGCGAGCGCTACCTTGTCGTCGCCAGGAAGGGCGCAGTCAAACCATGTGGTGGCACGGTGGGCGCGGAGCCTGACATGCGCCGGCTGTATCGCCAGGCCTTCGAGTCAGAACGCTGAACCAGGCGGCAGCTACCGGGCTGGCCAGCATCCTCATGTTGGTGCATCCGGCGGGCCTTGAAGCAAATACGGCACATAGGGGCCGACGGCCTGAGCGGAGGCATCAACCCGGCGGCTTCGTGGAAATGGTGCTGGGGTGAGCCTCTGCAGCCAGCCTCGGCGATCACATGGGGTGCCCTGAACGCCGTGCCGGCTTCACTGCGTGCCGCTCAGGGGTCACCGCCTGCATTGCAATATGGCTATACGAAATCATACGGAAACATTCCGTCACAAGAGTCGCCAAGAGGTGCGGTGGGCCGGGGCGACAAGCACCTCGCCCAGGGTGATCTGGATGCCAGGCTTGCAGGTCCGGCATCCAGGTCACCCATTGCCGTGCCGGGAGCGCGGCAGGTGGGTGGCGATGCGTTGGATGGTGAGCCGCAGGACGGCCGGGCCGCGGCGACGTCCGGCGAGGCGGCTGGGCTGAAGGCTTTGACTCAGGGAAGACAACCGGTCATATTGAAGGCATGCCTCAGGTCAGTGCAAGAGGAAAACTTGTAGAGCACGCGGAAGGTGTCTTCCGATGCAAGGGCTTCAGCGGTGCCAGCGTGCAGGACATCGCGGCCGCCGCGGAGGTTCCCAAGGGTTCCTTCTACAACCACTTCAGGAGCAAGAAGGAACTCGCGGCCGAAATCGTGCGCCGCTACGGTGCCGCCACCGAGTTTGGCATGCTCGCCGGTGACGCTTCGCCGGTGGGGCGTCTGCGGGCGCACTTCGTTGCGCAGGCCGACCGGACCCGCTCAACGGGAGTCGAGTTCGGGTGTCTCCTGGTGACCATGGCGAGTGACGCGCCCACGGCAGGCGAGGAGGTGCGCCACGCCGTGCGGGAGACCATCGAGGCGTGGACCGACGCCCTCGCGGCGGTGATCGAGGAGGGCAGGCAGACAGGCGAGATCCGCCCCGGCCCGTCGGCGCGTGAGGTCGCGGCCTTCCTTATCGACGCGTTCGAGGGCGGAGCTCTGCGAGGCAAGGCCACCGAGGACGACACAGCTTCGATGCGCTCGCTGAACCTCGCCCTGGACTCGTTGCAGCGCTGAGGCACAGACCGCTGGCTGCGGCCCACAACACGACCCCGTGAACCATTGACGACACCGATAGCTATACAGGTATGGACAGTGTTTGCTACCGACCACACCAAGGCCGCTTCTGCACGCAGCAGCGCGCGGAAGCAGAGCCCTACCGTGCACCGGCTCCGATGGACAACCTAGAAGTCCTGTCCGAGCGCCGTTCAGCAGGTCCTACTGGCCGCTCCGCCGCACTGGACCGCTCCCGTTCCCTTCAGAGCGACGTGCTCCGCGTTGCCAGATCGCCGCACCGAGTACGACGTCCGGCTGAGTGGAGGTTGTGGTGAACGCGTCTCCCTCTCGCACTCTGGATGAACTGCCCAAGGACGAAGCCCCGCTCAGCGGCGCAGCCGCGCCTGACAGCCGGGAGGGTCCGCACGGCGGTCCTGACGTACTGCGGGATTACACCTGCAACAACGTCCAGTTCTCCGTTCTCGGGCCTGTGCGGGTCTGGCGCGACGGCATCGAACTGTCCCTCGGGCCGAAGCAGCAGCGCCTCATACTCGCCGCACTGCTGGCCCGACCCGGACGGTCGGTATCGCTCGAGGAACTGGTCGAGCTGCTCTGGGACGGCAGTCCGCCGGCCAGCGCAGCCAACGCGGTGCACCGCCATGTGGGGACACTGCGCCGATTGCTGCAGCCGGAGCTGTCCGCTCGGGTTCCCGGGCGGTGGCTGGTTCGGCAGGGCGGCGGCTACCTCCTGCGCGTCAGCGCCAGCAGCCTGGATCTGCTCGCCTTCCGAAGCCTGATGGAACAGGCCCGTGCCATGACCCGCGCGGACCGCCAGGCGGAGGCGGTCGGGCTGTTCACCACCGCACTGGGACTGTGGCAGGGACGGGCCGGCGCCGACCTGGATCTGGTGGCCGATACGTACCCAGGCTTCGTCGTGCTGGAGCACGAATATGTTTCAGCGGTGCGCGAAGCGGCCGAGGTGGGGCTGAACGCTAACCGCGCAGCAGCCGTACTGCCGTTCCTCCGCCAGGCGGCCGAGCGCAACCCCTTGGACGAGGCTGTCCAAGCACAGCTGATGATGGTGCTGGCCGCCGACGGCAAGCAGGCCGAAGCAATGGCGTCCTATGAGGCGCTGCGCCTGCGGCTGGCCGACGAACTAGGCGTCGATCCCGGCGCCGAACTGCGCACCGCCTATCACCACATCTTGCACCAGCAGGTGACCGCGGCTCCTCTTTCGCAACCTACCGACGCCTCCGGACCCCCCGTGTTGGAAGGCACTTCGGCTGTGCCCGGCGTGCGAATCGCTTCCGCCGCCCCGCTCAGGCCTGCCCAGCTGCCCGCTGATCTCATGGGCTTCACGGGTCGCCGAGAGATTCTGCAGCGGGCCAAGAACGTTGCGCAGGAGACCACCGGGGCGGCCCTTCGCATCCTAGCGATCGACGGCATACCCGGTATCGGCAAGACTGCAGTCGCCGTCCACCTGGCACATCAGATTGCCGCGCAGTTCCCTGACGGCCAGCTGTATGCAGACCTGCGTGGCTTCGCACCAGAGGGCAATCCCGCAGACCCGCACGAAGTGCTGCACGACTTCCTGGACGCCCTCGGCGTCGCCCAGCAGCAGATCCCAGTCTCCCTGGACAGGCGTTCCGCCCTGTACCGCAGCGCCCTGTCGGGACGGCGGATCCTCGTCATCCTCGACAACGCCCGCGACGTCGAACAGGTACGGCCGCTGCTGCCCGGCACTCCCGAGTGCATGGTGGTCGTGACCAGCCGCAGTCGGCTGACCAGCCTGGTCACCGCGCACGGCGCTCACTCGCTCACCCTGGACGTGCCCACGCTGCAGGAGGCCACGGCGTACTTCGTGGCGCGTGTTGAGAAATACCGGACCGACACCGAGACAGCCGCGATCGAGCGTATCGCCGAGCATTGCGGTCGGCTGCCGCTCGCGCTGGCGCTCGTGGCCACCAGGGCCGCAATTCACCCTGACCAGCCACTCACGGAGATAGAGGCCGAGATCACCGGCGCCGGACGGCGCCTCGAAGCCTTCAGCGACCATGACTCCGGCAACGGCGTACGCAGGGTCTTCTCCTGGTCCTACCGCACGCTCGGCCCGCAGGCAGCGCGCGCGTTCCGGCTACTGCCCCTGTATCCGGGGACCGACATCACGACCCGTGCGGTAGCCAGCTTGACCGGCCTGCCACCGCGCCAGGCCGCCGTTGCGGTGAGAGAACTCGCGCACGCCCGGCTGCTGACTGCACGGCGCCCCGACCGCTACTGGTCCCACGACCTGATGCTGGCCTACGCCGCCGAACTCGGCGACGACAGCAAGACAGAGCGGGCAGAGGCGAAGTCGCGTCTGGTGGACCACTATCGTCAGACCGCGCACGCTGCGAACCTCGCGCTGCGTCCGCCGACAAATCCGGTGCTTCCTCCTGCCCCCTTGAAGGGCGTGGCACCGGAGTTGATCAGCGACAGCACGGCAGCGATGGCTTGGTTCACCGAGGAGAGTTGCGCCCTCCGAGCGCTCATCGACGATGCTGCGGCACGGGGTGACGCGCGACTGGCCTGGGAGCTGGCCCTGTCCATGCAACTGTTCCACCAGCGGAACAATTGGTGGCACGACTGGGCGGCAACCATGCGGACCGCTCTGGAAGCCGCACGACGCGTCGACGATGTCGAGGGCATGGCGCGCACCCATCACGGCCTCGCCGGCGCGCAATACTTCCTCGGGGACACCCATGATGCCTTGACCCACCTGGAATTCGCCCGCGACTTCTTCGAGCGGTTGGGCTTGGTCGAGGACCTCGCCCACGTCGTCAAGGACATGGGCACGGTATGGATCAGCAAGGGCGACTTCGCTGCGGCCTGCCAGCATCACGAGCAGGCCATGGGACTGTTACGGCGTACCGGGCCAAGCGAGTTGAAAGCCGATACCGTACTGGCAACCGGTTACAGCCAGCTGCGGCTGGGGAACGCGGCGAAAGCGATCGAGTTGGCCGGCAGCGCCGCTACGGTGTTCCGGGAGCTGGGCAATATCCGCGGTGAGGCAGGCTGTTTCTCCCTGCTGGGTGACGTTCACCGAGCGAGCGGCAACCTTCTCCGCGCGGCCCAGTTCTACCGACAAGGCATTGAGCTGCTGCGGCAGATCGGTGGCCGGGCCGACATCGTCCACGGTCTCCTGGTGTTGGGCGAGGTTCTCGTCGACGCCGGAGACCAGGCCGGGGCCCGCTCGGCTTGGATGGAAGTCCTTGCTCATGCCGCCGAACCCGCACTGCTACCGGCCGTACAGCAGGCGAGGGCTCGCTTGCAAGAGACGCAACCGTGAGAGCTACCGAGCGGCTTGGTGTGGACGGCTACGGCCCACCGCGTCCAGCAGCTTGATCCGCCGAGGTGCTTCCTGCAGTTGTGCGCTCTCCTCGCTGGTCGTTCCGGGCTTTGTCCCGTCGTCGATGTCCGCCCGGCGCATCCACTTCCACAACGTCATCGGGTGGACCCCGAAACGTGGCCACATGTTCGACCGTCATACCCGGGGCGCGGTTCCTCGCGACCCGCACGACGTCTTGGCGGAACTCTTCCGGATAGGGCTGGGGCGCAGCGACATCCTTCCCACCTGCCCCACAGGGCAAGCCAGTTCAGATGTCACCGGATCGTGCAGCAGACCCGCCCGACCAGTCCTGGCAGCGGTTCACAGCAGGCACACCACCCCGCGCCACTGGCATGCCTGAGGGCACCAGGCAGTGAGGCTAGACCAAGGCGGGGGCGGGGCCAAGAATCTCGCCACAAGAATTCCACTACCCACACCCAAGCTGTGTACAGGACAGGGAAGACAGCGCGCCTGCTCAGACCGCACTAGCGGCAGCCTCGAGGACAACGTGGCTTTCGTCCCAAGATGCAAAGCGCCCGAGATAGACACACCTACCCACCCGAAATGTGATCCACCATGCCCTTCATCACGGTCGGTCAAGAGAACTCCACCGACATCAACCTCTACTACGAGGACCACGGATCCGGCCAGCCGGTCGTTCTCATCCACGGCTTCCCCCTCGACGGTCACTCCTGGGAGAAGCAGAGCGCCGCCCTGCTCGACGCCGGATACCGCGTCATCACCTACGATCGTCGTGGCTTCGGCCAGTCAAGTCACGCCACCACCGGCTACGACTTTGACATCTTCGCCGCCGACCTGAAGACGGTGCTGGAGACCCTCGACCTGAACGACGTGGTTCTGGTCGGCTTCTCCATGGGCACCGGCGAAGTGGGTCGCTACGTGGGCACCTACGGCACCGCCCGGGTGGCCAAGGTCGCCTTTCTCGCCTCGTTGGAGCCCTTCCTTCTCAAGACGGACGAGAACCCGACGGGCGCCGCCCCGATCGAGTTCTTCCAGGAGATCTCCGAAACCATCAAGGCCGATCGATACGCCTACTACACGGCCTTCTACAAGGACTTCTACAATCTCGAGGACAACCTGGGCTCTCGCATCAGCGATGCGGCCGTCCACAACAGTTGGAACGTCGCGGCAGGCGGTGGCGCCTATGCGGCGGCCGCGGCGCCCCTGACGTGGTTCACCGACTTCCGCAACGACCTCCCCAAGATCGACGTGCCAGCTCTCATCCTGCACGGCACGGCAGACAACATCCTTCCGATCGACTCCACCGCGCGTCCCTTCTATAAGGCGGTACCGGCCGCTGACTACGTGGAGATCGAAGGCGCCCCGCACGGTCTGCTGTGGACACACGCGCAGGCAGTCAACGAGGCGCTACTCACCTTCCTGGCCAAGTGATCCCCCGCGCGGCAGCGCATATTCAGATAGCACAAGAATTGCGCGCCAGCGTTCCAGCGCACGCTATCGCTCGTGAAACGAGGAGAGAAATGGCTACTCTGGTGAAGAATCAGCAGTACAACGCATCAGCCGCCCAGGTATGGGACCTTGTTGGCGACTTCTATACCGTGGACACGTGGATACCCGGCATCGCCAGTACCGTCCGGGACGATGTCCGCAAGACCCGCACTATCACGACACACGATGGCGCCCGACTCGTGGAGAGGCTGCTGGACGAAGGCCCGCACTTCCACCACTACCACATCGACGACTCCGGGACGTTGCCCTTGCGTAACGTCACAGCACGCCTGGCGGTGACCGAGACCGGTCCGCAGCAGTCGGCAATCGACTGGACCGTTTCTTTCGACCCTGCAATCGGCTCTACCGAGGCCGACGCCGCAGCCTTTATCTCGGGCTTCTATCAGGCGTGCCTCGACAGGGTCGCGGTCGAGCTCGGCGTATGAAAGCAGGTGCCTGACACTTTTGTTCTCCTCCGGTGGGAAGGATTGACAGCGTCCTTTCACCGGAGGGTCCGGTATCTGTAATGGACAGGCGTCTGTTCAGCCACCGACGGCCTCACGCCGGGCCAGAGGGCGAGCTTCATGGCGGTGCGAAATGTCGGTGGGCGGTCTGTGGTCGACCCGCCCACGAGTTCGTGGCCCTCATCGTGACTGGGGTCGGCCCTTGGGGTCGCTGGTCAGGTCCGGTCGGCGGATTGCCTCAGGTCAGAGGCAGGGCGTGAGGAACGCGCGGTGGCGGGCGCGGCGACCTGGTCATTCCCTCGCCACTGCTTCGAGCTGCCGTGACAAACCGTCAGAGCGGGGGCAGCTGCTTGAACTGTCATTCGGCGAGTCGGGGGCGGTTCTCTGACCCCACTGGCAGCGCTACGCTGCTGATGGCGAACGCCGCCTGAATCGTTGTGGCCTTCGGCGGCCCTGATGACCCAGGTTGTGAGACAACTCTGAGGATATGGGCTGACAGGCGGCATCAGTACATCATTTCAGCTCTGCATATGGTGTGACTGGGCATGGATTCCGGTGACTGAAGTGCGGATAGCAACTGAGCCAGTGCTGCCATGGTCGTCGGGGACGTCGGGTCTGGCGCCGGATGCTCGACTATGCCATCGAATGCTCGGGTCTATGAGCTGACCGTTCGCTCAAAACTTGGGTACCCGCTGGGCCTGGTCTCGGGTGCCGGCCGTCCGGGTAGATCAGCAGATCGGGCCACACCCTCGCCGGATGCATGCCCAGTCCTCGACGGCGGAGTACGGCGGGCAGCCGAAACATGTTCGGGACTTCGCCCTGCCACGCGCCTGCCGCCGACTCCACAAGCAGTCCACAAGCACGCCACAGCCCTGACCTAGGTTTTATTCGCGGACGGACACGACCATGCCTTACCCACGGGTCAGTAGTCCCTGGTCCTGCGAGGAACGGAGCACCCCCGATGTTGACGATCGACGTCTACACCAGCGACTACAAACCCATCGCTGTCACCCCGCCCGGCTGGGGCGGGAGGCAGGCGACGTGGCCGGCCAGCACTGCGACCCTGATCCATGGGCGGGAGGAGGCCGCCCTCGTCGACGCGCTCATTACTCGCGAGGAGGCTGAGCGCCTCACCGAATGGATCCGCGCTAAGGGAAAGACCGTCACCACCGTCTACGTCACCCATGGCCACGCAGACCACTTCCTGGGCCTGTCGGTCGTACTGGACGCCTTCCCCGACGCGGTCGCGGTGGCTCTGCCCGAGGTAGTCCCGTACGCGGAGGAACAGCTGAGCGCGCCCGTGCTCTCCTTCTGGGAGTCGCTCTTCCCCGGGCAGCTTCCGACTCGCACCGTCGCACCGCAGCCGCTGGCCGGAGAGGTCATCACGGTCGACGGGTACGAACTGCGCCCGGTGCCGGTCGGACAGAGCGACACCCATCCGTCCAGCGTCTTGCACGTGCCGGCACTCGACGCGGTTATCGGCGGCGATGTCGCCTACGACGGCATTCACATGTGGCTGGCGGATACCGACCATGAAGCGCGCATGCAGTGGCTCAAGGCGCTGGATATCGTGGCGGCGCTGAACCCGCGGATCGTGGTGTCCGGCCACCGGGATCCTGCGGCGCCGGACTATGACGCGGCACGCGTGCTCGCGGCATCACGCCGCTATCTCCAGGACTTTGTCGAAGCGGTCGCCGCTGCTCGGGACGCCGAGGAGATCATTACGGCGATGAATTCCGCACACCGTGATCGTGGCAACCCCTACACACTCCTCGCCTCGGCGACCGCCCAGCTCCCGGGCCCAGCGTAGTTGTCCTGACCGGCGCGCTGAGCGCGTCCCGAACGCGCCGCGCCGCTTGCTGAGAGAGGAAGCACTGTCTTGTCCACCTGAGATGCCTGCCCGCGCCAGAGTGCCCACCGGTGAGGAACTGCCCTACATCTTCTTCGCACACACCAAGTCCAGCCAGGCCAAGGGTGTGGAGTCGTTGGGCCGGTTTCTGGAACGCACCGAGGACCGGGACGTTCCCGGCAGTCTGGACTCCCGCGACGCCCAGTACGACGCCGTCCTGGAATGGGGCATCCCCCGACCATTCGGCTCTGCAGCGGCTCACCGGAATCCTGCCCCACGCTGATCACCCGGGGCGACAACGGCCTGATGATCCCAACCAAGGTCAGCCACCGCATGGCCGCCTCGATTCCGGACGCGCAAATCCGCAATACCTCGACGCCGCCCATGCATTGTCTTTCCAGTACCCCACCCAAGACTTCAAGGACATCTACAAGTTCCCCGGCTGGTACCGACAGCCCCATCACTAGGAGATATACCGTGTCCGACCTGCTGAACACCGTCCTGGACGCGCACGGCGGCCTCGCCCGCTGGCAAGAAGCGCACCAGATCACCGCCCGTCAGTTCTTTGGCGGTGCCCTGTGGGAACTGAAGGGTCACCCCGGCGCCCTCAACGATGTCGACGTCACCGTTGCGCTCGACCGCCAGTACGTGTCACAGAAGCCGTTCTTCAACCCCGAGCACCGCACCTCCTTCACCGCCGACCGCGTTGCGGTGGAAACGTCCGACGGCACCGTGGTCGAGGAACTGACCGATCCGCGCGCCTCGTTCGCCGGCCACGTTCTGACGACCCCGTGGACCAGGCTCCAGCTGGCCTACTTCTCTGGCAGCGCGATGTGGACCTACCTTGCCGAACCGTTGTCCCTGACGTTCCCGGGAGTCCAGACGGAGGAGATCGCCTCCGCCTCGGAGAACGGGCGGAAGTTCCGCCGGCTGCGGGTGACGTTCCCCTCCTCCATCGCCACCCTGAGCACCGAGCAGGTCCTGTACATCGGCGACGACGGGCTCATCCACCGGCGCGACTACAGCGTGGACATCGCCGGGGGCTCCCCTGCGGCGCACTACGTCTCCGGCCACCAGCAGGTGTCCGGGCTGGTCATCCCCACCACGCGAGAGATCTACACCCGCGACGAGTCCGGCAACAAGATCCCCGAGCCCTTGGTGGTTTCCGTGCGCCTTGAGAACGTCGCTGTCTCCTGACCCCCAAGCTGTCGTCGGGTCCAGGCCGCTAGAGGCAGCTACCACTCGGAAGGTATTTGCCTCCGTCCGGACCGGACCCGGCGGCACCCATCCAGACCCGGGTCTACACCCCTGGGATGGAGCCCGACCCTGAACGAACGAGAAAGGCATCGCGCGATGAGCTCCATCTCCGCGGCTTCCTCCGGAACCTTCACCATTGGCGGCGAACTGACCGTCAACCGGGTGGGCTACGGAACCATGCAGCTGACCGGTCCCGGCGTCTGGGGCCCGTACCCGTACCCGGACGCCGCCGTCCACCTGCTGCGCCGGGCCGTTGAGCTGGGCGTGAACCTCTTCGACACCGCCGATTCCTACGGTCCCAAGACGGCCGAGCAATTGCTTCGGAGGGCGCTGCACCCCTACCCGGAAGACCTGGTGATCGCCACCAAGGCAGGACTGACCCGACCGGGGCCGGGCAGGTGGGGGTCCAACGGCCACCCCGAGTACCTGCGCCGGCAGGCTGAGGCAAGTCTGCGCAACCTGGGGCTGGAGCGGATCCCCCTGTTCCAGCTGCACCGCATCGACCCCGCTGTCCCCTTCGCGGAGCAGATCGGCGCTCTCAAGGAGCTCCAGGAAGAGGGCAAGATCGGGCACATTGGGTTGTCCGAGGTGAGCGTCGAACAGCTGCAGGAGGCCAGCCGCATCGTGCGTATCGCGTCCGTGCAGAACCTGTACAACGTCGCCCAACGCAACTCCGAGGACGTCCTGAACTATGCCGAAGCCCACGGCATGGCCTTCCTGCCCTGGTTCCCGCTGGCCACAGGACAGTTGGCCCAGCCCGGCGGGCCACTCGCGCGCAGCGCTTCGGCGCTCGGCGCCACAGCCTCCCAGGTCGCCCTCGCCTGGCTCTTGGGACGTTCCCCTGTGATGCTTCCCATACCCGGCACGTCGTCGGTGGAACATCTGGAGGAGAACGTTGCTGCGGCCGGTCTCACACTGGGCCCGGCCGACCTGGCCGAGTTGAACTGAGCTGGCCTCCGGCCCGCCGGGCCGAGCAGCCGGCCTTGAACGCGGCGGTCCGGGATAGTTCCGGATCCCCCAGCTGTCTCAATCCGGCCGGTCCCTGAGGCCTCCACTAGCCTTTAATACGACCGGTCATTTTCGCCTATTCGACAACACGACGCATCTGCGAATACCGCAGTTCGTCACCAAGTACCGCAGGAGTTCTCATGACCGACCTCACCCCTTCGCGCCCCTCGGTCGCCGTGGCCTACTTCTCCGGATACGGCCACACCGCGGTCCTTGCCGAGGCAGTCCAGAGGGGAGCGGCCGACGCAGGCGCCCACGTGGCTCTCATCAACGTCGCTACCATCACTGACGAGCAGTGGCGACAGCTGGACGACGCGGACGCCATCATCTTCGGATCGCCCACTTACATGGGCGGCGCGTCCGCCGGATTCCACACGTTTGCCGAGGCCACCAGCCAGCGCTTCCGGGAGGGGCGCTGGGCGGACAAGGCTGCTGCCGGCTTCACCAACTCCGGTTCCAAGAGCGGCGACAAGTCCAACACCCTGGCCTTTTTCGCCGCTTTCGCCGCCCAGCACCGGATGCTCTGGGTCAACCTGGGGCTCGCTCCGGGATGGAACTCCACCACCGCCACGGAGAACGACCTCAACCGGCTGGGATACTGGACCGGCGCGGGCGCCCAGACGATGGTGGACGGTGGCACCGACGCCGTGCACGACGCGGACATCAACACCGCCGAGCACCTGGGAGCCCGGGTGGCCCGGCAGGCAGCGCTCGTGGTCGCCGGACGCGTAGCCTTGTCCACCACCTTCGTAGCCTGACACGTCCTCTGGCATGTGGCATCCCCGCTGCTCCCCATCGGCTGTGAGCAATCCGATCACGCGGACAGCCTTGCACCGAATGTGACGATGGCTCGGGAGAGTTGGCCGGGGCCGAGGCATGGCATAGAGGCCTCTTGATAGCTCGCGGTTGTCTGAATCCAGCGAACTGCAAGAGGCCCTTGTGTCGATCCGCTGCGTGGCGATGATCGGAAGCCCAGCCCAGCCACCCCGTGTCTCGCTCACCGGGCCATCATTCGTCCACCGCCTGACATGACGGCCAGTGGTTGTATTCGCGTAGCCTCCGCGGCGCTGGCCAGCACCGGGGACTGCTCCCGGCCGTCCCAACTACCCCCTCCCGTCTCTCACTCAGCGGGCGGGAGGCAGGTCAGCGCGCCCTGTGCAAGGCGTGGGTGAGGGGCTCCAGGTCGCCGTAGAGGGCGGCGTGGAGGGCTGCGGCGAGTTCACGGGCGCGCTGTTCGCCGTCCACGCCGTGCAGGACGAAATAGACCGGGCCCGCATAGGCGTCCGAGCGGACCTCGCCTGCTGCGACCAGGCGCACCACCGCGTCGCGGGCGGCCGCGTTCATGGCGTTGTCGACCACGTGACCGCGGCCGACGGGGAGTGTGTCTGCCTTCACCGTCCACCACGGGCCCTGGCGTTCGACGGCGACGAACACAGCGTGCTGCGCCCGGGCACGTTGGTACGCGGCCGCGAAGCGGTCGGCGCCGGTGACGTCGGGGACCAGATGAGCGGGGCAGGGGGTCGGCAGAGGATCCATCCAGCAATCGTGTCAGGTGAGCAGACCCGGCCGGTGAAGGACCGGCGGGTGGCAGTCTGCGCGGTCGGCCGCGCTCTTTGGTCACGCAGTGCCGGCAGGGCGACGCGTACACCCCACTCCCCTCAAAGGTGCGTGCGTCGATTGCGGCTCCGTCGTGACTTCCGCTTCATACAGTGCCACTTCGTTACGAGAATCAGGCAGGCTGGTCCAGAACCCGGCACAACCGAGCACCAGTGGAACGGCCCGCTCACGTGGGACGCGGCCGCGACGAGCTGCCGTGCTCTCAAGCCGGGCGGCCGCGTGGAGACGCTCCACGCTGCCCTGTCGGCGGATGTAAAGGGCAACCACCGCCGGCGACTGGGCCGCGCGTGCCGGTAGCTGGCCCGAACGCCTCGCTGGCCACGAGACGACCCGCCTAGTGACGGTGGGGGCAGTGCGCCGGTGATCTGCGGGCCGGGTCGACATGGTCCAGTACGGCCAGCGCGTTGTCGTACGCCTTATCGGATGGGCGGAGCGGGGCCGGGTGGTGGTTGCAGGCTCCGATGGCGTTCGTCGCTCCGTGGGTGGCAGTCGTGGTGGCGGAGTCGGCGGAGGGCGGAGTTGAGTAGTTCGTCCAGCGAGCGCACCTCGGTGTCGATGCGGTGCATGTGGTCGGCGACGTCGCGGAAGTGCGGCAGTATCTCCTCGGGCCACCCGGCGTGAGGGCCGGCGAAGTCCTGCACCACCGGGACCAGGGGCTGGACGGCGTCGCGGAATTCCAGGACCCCGCGTTTGAGGGAGCAGACCGGCTCGGTGAAGTTCTCGCGCTCCGCGGAGAACATGTGCCGCTCCAACGCCCCGGGACTGCTGGGCCTGGTACTTGCGCTCGGACGCTACGAGGAGTGGCTGCTCAGGGAACCTGCACCCCCCGCAGCCCGCGCGCCACGCCAGGACCAGGGCCAGGCGCCACTTAGCCCGCGTTTCGCACACGGGCTCCCAGACGGCAGTCGGTAACGAGTCTCGGCGTCAGCGGGTCGCCGCCGCGGCAACCGGCTACTGCAGCTGCTCGCGACGGCAAGCGAAACCGGTCTGCTTGATCTCGGCTCCCTCTGGGCAGTTGGAACGCTCACCTCCCTGAGCCCTGAGACGGAGCCGGTGATCTCCCTCTTCCTCACTGTCCGGCTTCGGGCGACGAGAGCGGCCGCCCTGCGGGCGAGGTTCCTGGGAAGAGGCCGCACTGTCGTCCATCCCCCGTCCCGGGCTGTGCGGCCGTAGCGGCATACAACCGCAGGTGGAGACGCAGCGGCTGGGCTGGCGGCCCCACGAGCCTCCACACCAGCTACTGCGTGTCAGTGTGTGCGGTGTCGTCGGGGTGACGGGGATAGAGCGACCGCAGCCGCTCCCAGTGTCTGCTGAGATGTTCTTCGACCTCACGCAGCGCGTGCTCGGAGGCGGCATCGGGCATCGCCGGGCGGGGTTCGCCGACTCGGTCGCCTCCAGGAGGTCCAGTGTTGTGTCGGCGGGCACGGGCGCCGCTGTGGCGGTAACTCACCCACCATCGGGCCAGCAGCACTGTGGCGGTAACCGCCACAGCGGCGAGGGCCGCCCATGAGCGGTATGTGGTCACAATTTCCTCTCACCAGTCCGGGCCGAGTGCACAAGCCACTGGCGCCCGGGAGGGACGGGCGCCGCAGGCGGAGGGTGGATCAGCCGGGCCACGTTCCGGTCAGGCGCCGAGTGCTGGTGGCTCCTGCCCGGTCTACGGCGGCCTTGACTCCGGCGAAGATCGCGCCCTGCAGGGTTGCGGCGAACAGAACCTCTCGCCAGGTGCGCTCCTCATCGGTGGCGTCCGGGGCGTCCTCGTCTTGGCCGAGCTTCTTCCACAGCTGCTTGAACAGCCCGCCCGCCAGCATGCCGCTGAGAGCGCCGAGCGCCAGGCCGACCGGCTTGTAGGCGACCTTCGACGCCTTCACGGCTGCCTCCTGCCCCGGCGGCGCAGCAGCAGCCATGCGGCCACCGCCACACTGCCGGCCACGATCAGCACGGTGCGGTTGTCACGGGCGGCCCGGGCGCCCTGCTGGGCTTTGGCCCGGACCGGTTCGGGTGCCTTGTCCTGCCACACCTGACCGGCCTGTCCGGCCTTGGCCTTCACCTGCTCGGCGGCCGCAGTGGCCTTGTCCTTGACCGGGTCGGGCAGCTTGTCCTGCACCAGGTGCGCGGCCTCGGCAGCCTTCACCTTGACCTGTCGGCTCAGTTCCGTGGCCTTGGTGCCCGCCTGCTCTTTCAGTGCGGTCGCCGTCTCCTGCGCGCGGGCCTTGACGTCCGTCTTGGCGGCCAAATCCTCGACCGTCTCGCCCAGTGCCTGGCGGGTCTGCGCGACCTGCTCGCGCAGCTGCTCGGGGCTGGAGGCGGTGGGCTCGTCGTTAGGAGGCTGGGTCATCGCTGTGCACTCTCCTTGATCTCGGCCACGTCGGCCTTGACGCTGTCGATGGTCTGCTGCGGTGCTGGTGGTGCGGCCTGGCTGACCTCCTTCTTGCCGGTCAGGACCAGCACGGCGGTGATCACGCCGAGGACAGCGGTGACGATCAGGGCTGCGGCCCACACCGGGAGGGGAACAGCCAGGGCCGCGATGGCGGTGGCGACCAGTGCCTGCGCTGTCAGGAAGCCGGTCAGACCGGCCCCGCCGAACAGGCCGCCGCCCTTGCCATACCGCTTGCCCTTCTCCTTCATTTCCGCCTGGGCCAGCCGCATCTCCCTGCGGATCAGCTCTGTCAGCTGCTGGGAGGCCCGCTGGACCAGGTCACCGACCGGCTCCCGCGAGCCGCTCGGGCCGCGGTGGGAATCCTGCGTACTCATTATGGATTTCCGCCTTTCTCAGCTGCCGGTGGTACTCGTGTCCTGAATAAAGGCGTCGGCCTGTGTGGGGTCTCGAGGCCCACCCGCCTGGCCGAGTTTCGGGTACCCGGATGCGGGTCCACCATCCAGCGGACCTGCGGCAATCGAGTGGCGTGTGCTTGTCAACGCAGCAGTCGCAAGACCAAGCGAGGAGCACGATGTACCAAGGCGGCTGCGGCCAGACCTGTCGCGGCGCCGACAGCGACGTCGGAGGGGTAGTGGGCGCCCGTGTGTACACGTTCGGTGGCCACTATGACGGCCGGCACCGAGCACACGGCGCCCGCCCACGGCCACACCGCCGCCACCGCGGTACTGAACGCCACCCCTGCGGCGGTGTGCCCGGACGGGAAGGACGAGGAGTCGGGGCGATCATGAACCTCTTTGTGCGAGATCCATTCCTTCGGCGGCCGACGCCGGTGCCACATCTGCTTGAGGACGCAGTTCGAGGCCAGTTCCGCAACCGCCATGCTCGCCAGGCCGGCGGTCGCGGCCCTGCGCCCCCGCCACCCTGTGGTGGACAGGGCCGCGGCGGCGCCCCACCACAGTTTGGTGTGCTCGGCCGTCTCTTCGACGGCTGGCAGGACCCGGCGTACGCAAGTCGACCGCCATGATGCCGCCCATCGCGTCGCTCGGTGGTCACTTTCACGAAGATCTGCGAGCACTCTCATGACCTGCGACTTCCCGGTCTGAGCAGCGCCTAACTCGATGACCTGGGCAGATCCCTCATTCGAGGCGGCACTGGTCTTCCTCGCTCCACATACGGGTGTCGCGGGTGGGACATGCGGTTCTTCGTCCTCGGGCAGGCCGCCGACGAGGCGCGCCGGCGGTCCATCTCCGCGTCGAACTCCAGGCCGAACATGATCGCGATGTTGCTGATCCACAGCCACACCAGGAAGACGATCACCCCGCGAGGGTGGCGTAGGTCTTGTTGTGGGAGGCGAAGTTCGCCACGCAGAACTCGAACCCGGCCGAGGCGATCACCTGGAAGGCCTCCGCGTCCCTGACGTCGCTGTAGGCGTTCCAGGTGGCCTTTCAGCCCCGCCGGGGTCGTGGCACACGTCGACCAGAACGAACGCAGGTTCCGTTTCAGAGCGTTGAGCTTCAGTTGGTCGGACGGGGGCGAAGGGAATTTTGAGGATCTTGTCGGTCGCGTAGCTCAGTGGACTGATTCGCCCTACCCCTCGGGGGTCGAGCGCGATCAGGTCGTAGCCGGGCAGACTCTCCCGCAGAGTGTCAAAGGCAATGTCGCCCGGCTCGCCGGGCCCCTCAGGAAAGTTGAGGATCGTCCCTTTGTCCTTCGCCCCGTCAGCTGCCTGCATGCGGTAGGCGCGCAGAGCGTTCGGGAGTGGGGCTTGGCCCAGCCCACGGGGACCGTGAGGGTGCCGCACTGAACCCCCTTTTGGACCGGCACGTCAAGTCGGGGGCACCTGCCCCGGCAAGGGTCGGTGCCATTTGCTTCGTCTCCGCTTGAGCCGTCCCGTTTCCAGGAAGGCAGGCCGTACACACAGCGGCCACGAGGGTGGAGAGGGCGATGGACGCGCGGGTCACGTGGCGCATTCGTATGGTCATCAGGCGGCCCTTGCGGTAACGACGGCGGACAGGGCGAGGCACAGCCCGGCGACTGCTGCCAGGAGGGGGGCCGACAACGGTGAGGATCTGCATGCCGTCGGCACTCCCGCCAGATCCTGCCCTCATGCCTCGGCCGACAGTCCGATTCCCGTGGCCCCGCATCGGCCAGCGGGCCGAGCGGGCTCCCGCACTTCGTGCGCAAGAGACGGACGGAGTCGGCCCGCCGACCGCGCTGCGTGCCGTCCATCCCGACTGATCGAACAGGTCCGTACCGAGTCCGGCGGCACCCGAGGTTCCGCTGGGTCACCTCGCGCACCGCGGTGCAACGATGTCGTAGTGACGAGGCGCGCCGCCGAGCGGCCGATGGCGGAGGTGGGTCTGGAGGGCCTCCACCTGACCGCGCGTGTGGCCCACCGACCGGAACGCGAGATCTGGCCGCCGTCGGCCGGCTCGGTCGAAGAGTTCGGGCGGATCTCGTGGCCATGCGTACCGCACGTGGGCGAAGCCCAGCGGGGCAGGGGTCGCACGCGGCATGTGGAGACTCCATCAGAGCCGAAGCGGTTCACTGCGGGGTCGGAGTCAGATCTGACCACTTCTGTTCAGGAGCCCGACCAGTCGGTATGTTGCGGCTAACTAAATCAGATGGAGGAACCCATGACAGACTCCGCTCTTTCCCAGCCGCAGATCGCGGGTTACTGCGACAGTCGTTTCACTGCGGTCCAAGCCGCCTTCGAGGCGAATTTCCGGGACCAGGAGGAGCTGGGTGCGGCGGTGACCGTCCAGGTGGGTGGCGAGGTGGTCGTGGATCTGTGGGGCGGCTGGGCGGATCCCGGGCGCAGCCGCCCCTGGGAACGCGACACCCTGGTCAATGTGTGGTCGATCACCAAGGGACCCACGGCCCTGTGCGCCCATTTACTGGCAGACCGGGGCCAGCTCGACCTGGACGCGCCGGTGGCCTCCTACTGGCCGGAGTTCGCGGCGGGTGGGAAGTCCGCCGTCCTCGTGCGCCACCTCCTCTCGCACCGTGCGGGCCTGGCTGGCCTGCGCGAGCCCCACAGCACTGCCCAGCTGTACGACTGGGAGCTGACCACGGCCCGGCTTGCCGCCATGGAGCCCTGGTGGGAGCCCGGCACACAGTCCGGCTACCACGCGCTGACCTATGGTTTCCTGGTCGGAGAGGTGATCCGGCGCATCACCGGTGTGCTGCCGGGTGAGTTCCTGCAGCAGGAGATCACCGGACCGCTGGGCATCGACTTCACCATCGGCCTGCCGGAGAAGGAGAGCGACCGGGCAGCCGAACTCGCCCACGCACGGATCTCGGCGGACAGTTCTTCCCTGATGGCTCAGCTCCCGCAGGTCTCACTGGCTGCGATAGCCAACCCCGTGGTCGGCGCGGCCGAGGCCAACTCCCCCGAGTGGCGCGCCGCCGAGATACCAGCCGCGAACGGACACGGCACGGCCCGCGCTGTCTGCGCCCTGTACGGGATTCTCGCTCGCCGCGGCCTGTGCGGTGACCGACGGATCCTTTCCCCCGAAGCCGCCGAGCGTGTCCGCCAGAGCCAAGGCGCGTGCCGCGACCTGGTCATGGGCGCAGGCTTCACCCATGACACCGAGGTCGGCCTGGGACTGTGGCTCAGCGGCCGCAACGCCTCCTACGGCCCCAACCCCCGTGCCTTTGGCCATGACGGCTTCGGAGGCTCATGCGGCTTGGCGGACCCGGAGGCAGAGCTCAGCCTCGGCTACGTCATGAACCGCATGGGACCCCACATTGCGGACGACCCCAGGAAGATGGCGCTCATCCAAGCGGTTTACAGCGCACTGTGATGGTCCGTCAAAGAAGCTGATGGTGCCCATCGCAGAACATTGTCGTTGAGGGGGCTCTGGATTCCTGAGCGGCAGAGACGAGCGGGGCGATGAGTCGGCCTGGCGGACCGCTCGGTTCGGTCTGGAGAAATGAGTACGACGCAGGGCGTGGCTCTTGCGCGCGACGGCCGGCGTGCTGAAGCCGCCAGGGCGTCCATCACCGCCGGTCGCCCTACGGCACACCTTGGGTGTGTGAGCGTGGCAGGCAGCCGATCGGCTTCGTCATTCGGCGAAGCGGGCCTGGGTCTGCCCGAGGGCGTCGCAGGTGACGGCCGCGGTGGTGGGGAAGTCGAGTCCTCCGCGCTTGAGGATCTTGAAGAGGTCGAGGATCGGCCGCCACATCAGCGGCTCACCACTGGCGAGGAAGACCCGCCGTACGGCCGAGCCGGACAGGGTGCGGGCGAAGTCCAACACCTGTTCGGCGACCAGGTCGTGGGGTGAGAAGTGCGACAGGAAGCCGGGGGTCTTGTCGACGCGCTGCTGGTCGAGCCAGGTGAAGTAGCAGGGCTTGCACTCGTGCGAGGCACAGTAGGAGCGCAGCGCCCACAGCAGACTGACGGTCCTTGGTATCGGGGTCATGGTCTTCCCTCACGTAGTCGGAGCGGGCGGCCGCATCCACCGGCTGGCGCTGTACGTCGGCCGGTGGATGCGCCGTGGTTGACGGCCATCTGGGCGGGGACTCAGCCGTGCCAGGGATTTATCGGGGCTCTGCAGGCGCCGCACGCGGGTCCGCTGGGCGGCGAACTCGTCGGCGCGGGTGTGCCGCTGCTTCCACAGCACGGCGAGCCAGCGCAGGGCGCAGGTGCGCTGAGCAGCGAGGAAGAGGTGACGGTTGGCGGGGGTGATGCCGAGGTCGGGCAGGAGTGCGCTCCAGGTGCTGTCGGGGATCTCGCGGGCGCTGATGTGTTCGATCAGGTCGGCGGCGTCGAAGTGGACGGTGCTGTGCCCGCTGTACTCGAAGTCGACAACGGGGCTGGAGTGACCGTCGCGGAGCCAGTTGAGGAGATTGGAGTCGCCGCGGGAGAAGACGGCCGCGGTGGTGGTCTGTTTCACGAGTTCGGCGTCGCCGCTGTCGTGCCAGGCGGTGAGCGAGCGGGCCGAGCAGATCCACGCCGGATTCCGAGTGCGTGGCCGCGTACAGGGCTGCGGGCTGCCAGGGCTTACCGGCGTCGGGATACAGGAGTGGCAGGCCGGCGGCCTCGACGGCGAGGAGGGTGATCTGTGGGCACGCTGGTGCTCCGGGTGCCCGGTGAGTTGGCCCAGGGCGTCGTGGCCGACGACGATGTCGGGCTGGAACTGGCGGATATGTGCGACCAGGCGGCCGACGGCCTCGTCCAGGGGCGCATCGACGAGGCGTACGGCGCCGCCAGGTGCCGAGGCGGGGTTTGCGGGCATCGGCGTAGCCGAGCAGTCGCGGGGCGCCGGCACCCAAGATATTGAGAGCCTCGGTGAGTTCGGGCGCTCGGTGGCTGTCAGCCGTCCAGGTGGCGGTGACGACCGCGGTACGGGCGCCTGCGGCAGCGTGCTGGGCGAGCACGCCGCCGGCCAGGAGGGATTCGTCGTCCGGGTGGGCGAGGACTCCGAGCAGAGAGGGAGCGGCGGTTGTTTGGGTCACAGGGACCTCCGGGCCGGTCAGGGCGTGGGGACGGGGGTGTGGGTGAGCTCTTGGGCCCGGCGGGCGATGAGCGGGGCGAGGGTGGGATGGACGCCTCGGGAGCAGGCCTGGAGGAGCTGGGCGAGAGCGACGAGTTCGCCGGTCCGGCCGGCGTCCGTGTCCAGGACGTGGGCGAACTCGCGCCGCACACGGGCGGCGGTCGCCGGTGCGGCGAGCGAGTACGCGTGAAGCAGGCCCACGTCGTAGCCGACGGGGAGGCGCACCCAGTTCTCCCAGTCCAACAGGACCAGAGGCGCACCGGTGAGGTTCGCCCAGTGCAGATCGGCGTGCCCGGTCGTCGTTTCACGGATCCGGACGGGGTCGATGCTGAGGAACCGTTGGTAGTTCCGGTCGACCCAGTTCTGGCGTACGGATTCCCGGTCGGTGGGCACCGTCGCGAGCGTGCCGAGCGCGGACTTCAGCTCCGCCCACCAGGCGTCGGGCAGCGCGATGTCCTGGTCGAGAGCGGGAGTGCCGCTGGTGACCGGTGGGACGGGCACGTACTCGGTGAGCTCCGCCCGATAGGCGACGTCCGGCGAGGTCCAGTCGAGGACGCCGCGAAGCCGCGGCCTGGGTACCGACCGGGGCACATGCGTGTCCGCGGTCTCCGTCCCCTCCCACAGCCGTCCGCCCGCCTTGTCTGCCTCCGCAGAGACGACCCGCAGCCAGCAGTCCCCCGCTCGGCGCCCCAGGGTGCGGCCCTGCCACCCCCACACCTCCGTGCCCGACGCGGACACCTGGAACTGCCGGGCGGCGGCCGCGTGCGCGCGACGCATCCGTTCTCGATCACCACGCTCTGTCGGTGCGACGAACACCGCCTCGTGTACCGCCCGTTCCACCGTCACACCCCCTCCGTCACGACGTCGGCCCCGGGGTGCTCAGCAGAGCGGGGCGGCGGCACGTCACGCCCCGGCCACCGGAACACCAGGCGGCAGAGATCCTTGTCCAGGACGTCGCCGGCGGGCAGCGCGTCGTCGGGCGTGCCGGCCGGGTGGACCGTCAGGACGGGATCGGCGTGCTTGTCGTTGTCGTCTGCGCGGACGTGACGGTCCCAGGCCAAAACCGTGGCCACCAGCCGCTCGGCGAGCGCGGGACCCTGCTCGCCGAAAGCGTGGACAGTCCACTCCCATTCCTTGTCCTGCGGGCTGTCACCGTCCTTGGTCTGGACGTGGATCAGGTAGGCGAGCGAGGCGTCGCCGACGATCGCGGGGGCGTCCCGGTCCTTCGCGATGGCGGTCACGCCCTCCTCCGGTTCCTGGTGGGCGGCCAGGCGGCAGAAGCCGGACAGGGTGGTGGCCGCGTACAGCTGCAGGGAACCGAAGTAGGCGTTGGCTCCCATAGTCGCGCCCGTGGGGACCTCGTGCCGCGGCCCGCGCAGCGCCTCCTCCAAGCCCGTCGTATCGGCGGCGATGCCGTGCTCGAAGCGAAGCGTCAGGCCGCCGTCGAGGAAGGAGAGGACCGGGATGTTGCGCGCCTGCTGTCCTTGGTCGCGGACGAATCCGCAGTACGTGAAGTGGCGGGCGTGCAGCACCTGGCCGCGCCGCTCGAACGTGACCGCTCGGGTGTAGCCGCCCATCTCCAGCGGCAGGACCAGGCAGCCGCCCTCGGCCAGCTGCTCCCGCCAGGCCGGGGCGATGTCCCAGCAGTTGTAGGTGATCAGGCTGGCGTCGAAGCTGCCCCGCGGCACGAGGTGAGCGGGGGCGCCGAGGGCGGCGTCGGCTTCGACGGCTGTGACGCGTCCGCTGCCGGCCTCCGTGAGGAACCGGCGGGTGCGGCGCACGACCCACGGGTCGATGTCGACGGTGACCACGCGTCCGCCGGGTCCGGTGACGTGAGCGATCAGCTCGGCGTTGTAGCCGCCGGATCCCGCCTCGAACACCACCCCGCCTGGCTCCAGGCCCAGATGCTCGATCATGTCGGCCTGGAGCCAGGCCGCGGACACCGAGCTGATCGCCGTTCCGGTCTCGTCGCGCCGGGTGATGACGGCCCGGTCGCCGCCGTGGCGAACCTCTTGGCCGCGTACCGCCGTCGATGACCATCTGGGTCATCGAGGCGCGCAGCCTGGCAGCTTCGGCCGGTTCCCCCGGCACGGGCGGCTGGTCGGCGGCGATGGGATAGGAGGTCGTCGGCGGCAGGCCGGGAAGGATGCCGGGCCACACGGCGTCGATCGCGAGAGCGGCTGGGGCGAACACGTCCCCAACGCAGGCGAGGGCGTGGAGGTCGTAGAACTCCCAGCGGTCGAACAGCTTCGGCTCCGGGTTGGCCAGAGTGCCCGTCCAGGTGGTGATGCGGACGACGGCCGTGAGCCGCGGCACCCCGTGGCTGTCGTCGACCAGCATCGTGACCACGTGCGCGTCGGTCGGATCGGCGACCAGCCCGGTCTCCGCGGCGAGTTCGCGCACCGCGGCGGCGGCGAAGTCCTCCGGGCAGGTGGTCTTGCCACCGGGCAGCTCGAGCATGCCGTGCAGAGAGCGGCCCAGCAGGACCCGGCCCGCGTCGTCGGTGACGACGGCTAGGGCGCCGGTCAGAGCGTGGCCGGTGGTCGGCCGCTTCTCGACAGCCCGGGTGTCGAGGTGGCACGGCCCGCGCAGGACCAGGAAAGTCAGACCGTCCGCGTCCAGCCGCTCCACGGCTTCCCATCCCGCCCAGAGCAGCGTGATCTCGTCCTCGTCTAGAGCGATCCCGCGCCGCTCCACCGGCGTGTTCTCGACGGTCGGGGTGATGACGACGAGTGCGCCGCCGTCGCTGAGACTGAGTGCGGCGGTTTGCAACGGACCCTCCTCCCTGGCGCTGGTGGTGATGGTTCTGCGCGCAGAGAGCTGCATGAGGTGAGCGCGCGATGCTGCATAGATGGGTGACGCTGAGAGACTCTCCTGGGCTGCGAGCCAGGGCGTAGGAGGGCAGGGGAATCAGTGAGCTTCTTCAGCGTTGCAACTCCAGGGTGAGGACGGCCTTGGCGATTGACGTC
>NZ_BMSA01000043.1 GCF_014648915.1 Streptomyces phaeofaciens
TCGTCCCGCGCTCCACTCGGATCCCGATGTACTCGGCTGTGACGGCCGCTCCCGTGGCGGGTGAGTCGCTGGACGCGGAGTACTGGTATCGCAACCTGCGTGAGCGGGTCCGTTTCCACGACACCGTCAAGGCACTTGTCGGCGAGGGCGAGCTGCTCTTCCTCGAAGTCAGTGCGCACCCCGTGCTGACCGGCGCGATCGAGGAGACCGGTGACGCGGCGGACGCCCCGGTGCACGCCGTCGGGACGCTCCGCCGTGACCACGGCGGCCCCGCCCAGTTCCTCACCTCCCTCGCCACCCTCTGGACCCACGGCGTCACCCCCGACTGGTCCGCGCTGCTCCCCGCCGCCGCACCCGTCGACCTGCCCACCTACGCCTTCCGGCGCAAGCACTACTGGCTCACGCCCGACGGCGCGGCCGACCTGCGCGGCACCGGTCTGTCCGTGCTGGGGCATCCGCTGCTGGCGGCCGGGGTGAGTGTGGCGCAGGACGGCGGTTTCCTCTTCACCGGTCGGCTGTCCACGGGAACGCACCCCTGGCTCGCCGAGCACGCGGTGCTGGACCGGATCGTCGTGCCGGGCGCCGCGCTGGTCGAACTCGTCCTGCGCGCGGGCCAGTTCGCAGGGGCGGAGCTGCTGGACGAACTCGTGCTGCACACGCCCCTGGTCGTCCCGGGCGACGGTGCTGCCGTCGACCTCCAGCTGGGCGTCGACGCCGCCGACGAGGACGGGCTGCGGGCCGTACGCCTGCACGCCCGCCCGCACCATGCGGAAGGGGCCGACGACGGGGCGGACTGGGTCTGCCACGCCACCGGCTCCCTGACCGCTCTCCCGTCCGACGACGGGGCGGCGAGCGACGCGGCCACCGGCCAGGGGGACGAATGGCCGCCGCCGGGCGCGGAGCCGGTCGGTCTCGACGGGTTCTACGACCGTCTCGCGGACCACGGCTACACCTACGGGCCGCTGTTCCGGGGCGTACGGGCCGTGTGGCGGCGCGGTGACGAGACGTTCGCCGAGGTCGCGCTCCCGGAGCCGGACGACGCCGGACGGTTCGGGGTGCACCCGGCGCTGCTGGACGCGGCGTTGCAGACCCGGCTCGTGGCCGTGCTCGACGGTACGGCGGCGCCGATGCTGCCGTTCTCCTTCACCGGCGCGCGCGTCCACGCCACCGGCGCGACCGTCGCCCGGGTCCGGCTCTCGCCGGCCGGCCCCGACACGTACGCGCTGGCGGTGACCGACCTTGCGGGCCTGCCGGTGGTCACCCTCGACGGGATCGCGCTGCGTCCGCTCACCGCCGAGGCGCCGTCCACCGCGCTGCCCGTGGACGCGATGTTCGAGCTGAACTGGGTTCCCCTGAGCGGCGGTTCGGCCGAGACGTCGAGCGCGGTCGACGCCGGCGCGGTGGCCGTGCTCGGCACCCCGCCGCCCGGGTTCGACGCCCTCCCCGTCCCCGTTCCCGTCCACGCCGACGTCGCCTCCCTGATCGCCGCCGTCCGCGCGGGTGAACCGCTGCCCGAGACCGTGCTGCTGCCCTGTCCGCCGGCCGGTGACGCCGAGGACGTCCCGGCCGCCGGCCGGGAGCGGCTGGCCACGGTGCTCGGGGTGGTGCGGGAGTGGCTTGGCGGTGCCGGGCTGGAGGCGGCGAGGCTGGTCCTGGTGACCCGGGGGGCGGCCGCGGTCGAACCGGGGGAGCGGGAGGACCTGGCGACGGCCGCGGTGCGCGGGCTGTGGCGGTCCGCGTGCGCGGAGCACCCGGAGCGGTTCGCGCAGGTCGACACGGATGCCGTGACGCCTCCGGCACAGGTGCTCGCGGCGGCCCGGATCGCCGGTGAACCCGAGATCGCGGTACGCGCCGGAGCCCTCTCGGTGCCCAGGCTCGGGCGGGCCGCGGCCTCGGACGCGAGGACGCCGACCGTACCCGCGGGGCGTGGGGCGTGGGGTCTGGACCTCGACGCCGGCGGCACCCTGGACGCGCTGCGGCTGACGCCGGCCCCGCGTGCCGAGGAGCCCCTGGCCCCGGGGCAGGTGCGGGTGGGCGTACGGGCGACCGGCGTCAACTTCCGGGACGTCCTGGTGTCCCTGGGCGTCGTCCCGCACACCGAGGGGCTCTTCGGGAGCGAGGGCGCCGGGGTGGTGCTGGAGGTCGGGCCCGGCGTCACCGGACTCGCGGTGGGCGACCGGGTGATGGGGCTGCTGTCCGGGTCCTACGGGGGCCCGGTGGCGGTGGCCGACCGCCGGCTGGTCGTCCGGGTGCCGCGCGGCTGGACCTTCGCGCAGGCCGCCTCGGTGCCCGCGGTGTTCCTGACCGCGTACTACGCACTGGTGGACCTCGCCGAGGTCCGGGCCGGTGAGACGCTGCTGGTGCACGCCGCGGCCGGCGGTGTCGGCACGGCGGCCGTCCAGCTTGCCCGGCATCTCGGCGCCGAGGTCTACGCGACCGCGAGCGAGCCCAAGTGGCCCGCGGTGCTCGGTGCCGGCGTCCCGGCCGCCCGGGTGGCCTCCTCACGCACCCGGGAGTTCGCCGACCTGTTCCTCGCCGAGAGCGACGGCCGGGGCGTGGACGTCGTACTGAACTGTCTGGCGGGCGAGTTCGTCGACGCGTCGCTGCGGCTCCTGCCCCGGGGCGGTCGGTTCGTCGAGATGGGCAAGACCGACGTCCGTGACGCCGGCGAGGTGGAGGCGCGGTGGCCCGGCGTGCGGTACCGGGCGTTCGACCTCGGCGAGGCCGGCGCGGACCGCCTGGGCGAGATGCTCGCCCGGCTCTCCGAACTGTTCGAGCGGGGTGTGCTGGCGCCGCTGCCGCTGACGGCGTGGGACACCCGCCGGGCCCCGGAGGCCTTCCGTCGGCTGAGCCAGGCGCGACTCGTCGGGAAGGCGGTGCTGACCACACCGCCGGACGTGTTCGCGGGCACCCCTGCGCAAGGGTTCGACGGCACCGTACTGATCACCGGCGGGACGGGCGTCGTCGGTTCGGCGGTGGCCCGCCACCTCGTCGCCCGCCACGGCGTGACCGACCTCGTGCTGGCCGGACGCCGGGGCGCCGAGGCGCCCGGAGCCGCCGGGCTCGCCGCCGAACTCACCGCGGCGGGCGCCACGGTACGCGTGGTGGCGTGCGACGTGTCCGACCGCGGCGCGCTGGGCGCCCTGCTCGACGGGCTGCCCGGACTGCGCGGTGTCGTGCACGCGGCCGGCGTGGTCGACGACGGCGTCGTCACCGCGCTGACCCCGCGCCGGCTGGACACCGTACTGCGGGCCAAGGCCGACGCCGCCTGGCATCTGCACGAGCTGACCCGGGACCGGGACCTGTCGTTCTTCGTGCTGTTCTCCTCGGCCGCCGGCGTCCTCGGCGCCGCCGGCCAGGGCAACTACGCGGCCGCCAACGCCTTCCTGGACGCGCTCGCCCGCCACCGGCGCACCCAGGGACTGCCCGCGCACGCGCTCGCCTGGGGGCTGTGGGCCGACCGCAGCGCGCTCACCGGCGACCTGACCGGCGCCGATCTGGACCGGATGCGGCGCCTCGGCGTCCGTCCGCTCGCCACCGAGCAGGGCCTCGCCCTCTTCGACGCCGCCGTACGGTCGCCGCGCGCCCTGACCGTGCCCGTCCGCCTGGACCTCGCGGCCCTGCGCCGACAGGGCGACCCGGCCCCGCTGCTGCGCGCCCTGGTCCGTACGACGGTGAGGCGCTCGGCCGTCAACACGGCCGGCGGCACCGGCGGCGGGCTGCGCGACCGCCTGGCCGGGCTGGCCCCGGCCGACCGCGAGCGGACCCTGACCGAACTGGTGCGCGCCCAGGCCGCCGTGGTCCTCGGACACGAGGACGGCGACGCGGTGCCCGTCGACCGGGCGTTCCGGGACCTCGGGTTCGACTCCCTCACCGCCGTCGAGCTGCGCAACCGGATCGCCACGGCGACCGGACTGCGCCTGCCGGTGACCCTCGCCTTCGACCACCCGACCCCGGCCGCGCTGGCCGCCGCGCTCTCCGTGCGGCTCGTACCGGACGGCGCCCACGACGGCTCGGCCGTCGCACCGGTGCGCACGGCGGACGCGGACGACCCGATCGCCATCGTCGGGATGAGCTGCCGCTTCCCCGGCGGTGTACGGACCCCCGAGGAGCTGTGGGAGCTGCTCGCCGACGGGCGGGACGCCGTGGGCGACTACCCCGCCGACCGCGGCTGGCGGGTCGAGCCGGGCGGATCCGGCGGATTCGGGGACGGCTTCGAGCGGGCCGGCGGCTTCTTGCACGACATGGCCGACTTCGACCCCGAGTTCTTCGGCATCTCGGGCCGCGAGGCCCTGGCGATGGACCCGCAGCAGCGGCTGCTCCTCGAGACCACCTGGGAGGCCCTCGAACGGGCGGGCATCGACCCCGCCACCCTGCGCTCCACACCGACCGGCGTCTTCGCCGGCCTGATCTACAACGACTACGCGGCACGGTTCCCGAACCTGCTCAGCGGCTTCGAGGGCTACCTCGGCAACGGCAGCGCCAACAGCGTGGCCTCCGGGCGGATCGCGTACACGCTCGGCCTCGAAGGCCCGGCGATCACGGTGGACACCGCCTGCTCGTCGTCGCTCGTCGCACTGCACCTGGCCGCCCAGGCCCTCCGGCAGGGCGACTGCACGCTGGCGATCGCCGGCGGCGTCACCGTGATGTCGACGCCCCGGCCGATGGTCGAGTTCAGCCGCGTCGGCGGCCTCGCCCCCGACGGCCGGTCCAAGGCGTTCTCCGCCGACGCCGACGGCATGGGGTTCGCCGAGGGTGTCGGCATGCTGGTGGTGGAGCGGCTGTCCGACGCCCGCCGCAACGGGCACCGGGTGCTGGCCCTGCTCCGGGGTTCCGCCCTCAACCAGGACGGCGCGTCCAACGGCCTGACCGCGCCCAGCGGTCCGGCGCAGGAGCGGGTGATCCGGCAGGCGCTGGCGGGTGCGGGGCTGACGGCGTCCGAGGTGGACGTGGTGGAGGCGCACGGTACCGGGACCTCGCTCGGGGATCCCATCGAGGCGGGGGCGTTGCTGGCGACGTACGGGCAGGACCGTCCCGCGGACCGGCCCGTGCTGCTGGGGTCGGTGAAGTCCAACCTCGGCCACACCCAGGCCGCCGCCGGTGTGGCCGGGGTGATCAAGACGGTGCTGGCGATGCGCAACGGCGTCGTCCCGCGCACCCTGCACGTCGAACGGCCCGCCGCGCACATCGACTGGACGGCCGGGGCGCTGCGCCTGGCCGACGACAACCTGCCCTGGCCCCGGACGGACCGGCCCCGGCGCGGAGCGGTGTCGTCCTTCGGGATCAGCGGCACCAACGCGCACGTGATCCTGGAGGAAGGACCCGCCGAAGCGTCGGAGCCGGACGCCGACGGCGGCCCCGTGGCCTGGGTGATCTCGGCGAAGAACCCCGACAGCCTGCGCGAGCAGGCCCGCCGACTGCACGAGCGGGTGAGCGGGGACGCAGGCCCGGCCCCCGCCGACATCGCCCGCTCGCTGATCACCACCCGGTCCTCGTTCACGCACCGTGCCGTCGTGACCGGACGGACCCGGGCGGAACTCCTCGACCGGCTGGCGGCGGTCGGCCGCGGCGAACCGGCCACGGGTACGGCGAGGGCCGCGTCGGCCGACCGATCGGGACCGGTGTTCGTCTTCCCCGGCCAGGGCTCGCAGTGGGCCGGCATGGCCGCCGAACTCCTCGACAGCTCAACCGTGTTCGCCGAGTCCGTCGACCGGTGCGCGCGCGCCCTCGCCCCGCACACCGACTGGTCCCTCCTCGACGTCCTGCGGGACCGCCCCGACGCGCCCTCCCTGGACCGGGTCGACGTGGTGCAGCCCGCGCTGTGGGCCGTCATGGTGTCCCTGGCCCAGGTGTGGCGCTCCCACGGCGTGGAGCCCGCCGCCGTCGTGGGCCACTCGCAGGGCGAGCTGGCGGCGGCGTGCGTGGCGGGCGTGCTGTCGGTCGAGGACGCCGCCCGGATCGTCGCCCTGCGCAGCCGGCTCATCGGCCGCGAACTGGCCGGCCGGGGCGGCATGGTCTCGCTCGCCCTGCCCGTCGACGAGGCGAACGCCCTGCTGGCCCCCTGGGGCGAGCGGATCGCCGTGGCCACCGTGAACGGGCCGACGGCCACCGTCGTCGCCGGGGAACCGGCCGCGCTCGACGAGCTGACGCAGGCCTGCGAACGCGACGGAGTACGGGCCCGCCGCATCCCCGTGGACTACGCCTCGCACACCCCGCAGGTCGAGCGGCTGCGCACGGCGCTCCTCGACCTGGCGGCCCCGGTCGAGCCCCGAACCGGCGATCTGCCGATGTACTCCGCCGTCAGCGGCGCCCCGCTGGACGGCCGGACGGCCGACGCCGGGTACTGGTACCGCAACCTGCGGGAGACCGTCCGGTTCGACCGGGCGACGCGGGCCCTCGCCGACGCCGGACACGACGTGTTCCTGGAGATCAGCCCGCACCCGGTGCTCACCACCGCGATCGAGCACACCCTGGAGGACCGCACGGGCCCGACCGCCGGTGCGGTGGTCACCGGGACGCTCCGGCGCGGCGAGGACGCCCGGGAGGCCCTGCTGGACTCCCTCGCGCAGGCGTTCGTGCACGGCGTCCCGGTCGACTGGACGGACACCTTCCGGGGCGGCCGGCCGGTGGACCTGCCGACCTACGCCTTCCGCAGGCAGCGGTACTGGCTGGACGCGCCCGAGCAGAGCGCGCACGCGCACGGCGTCGGACTCACGGTCACGGACCATCCGCTGCTCGCCGGGGTGCTCGCCCCCGCCGACAGCGACACCGTCGTCCACACCGGCAGGCTCTCCCGGACCGTCCACCCCTGGCTCACGGACCACGCGGTCCTGGACGGCGTGGTGCTCCCCGGCAGTGTCTTCGTCGACTGGGCACTGCACGCGGGCCGCGCCGCCGGCTGTCCCCGGGTCCGCGAACTCACCCTCCGGGAACCGCTGTTCCTCGACGCCACCGACGCGGTCCACCTCCAGGTCCAGGTGGGCCCGCCCGACGAGACGGGGGAGCGCGCCCTGAGCGTCCACTCCCGCGCCGAGTCCGCGGCCGGGCCGTCCGTCGCCGGCGACACCGGGACCGGGACCGGGTGGATCTGCCACGCACGGGCCGTCGTCGCTCCGGAGCCCGCCGAGGACACCGCCGGCGCGGACTTCGCGGACCTCGCCGGTGCCTGGCCCCCGCCGGGCGCCACCGCCCTCCCGCTGGACGGCTTCTACGACGGGCTGGCCGACCGGGGCTACGCCTACGGCCCCGCCTTCCGCGGCCTGCGTGCCGCCTGGCGGCGCGGGACGGAGGTCTACGCCGAGGTGTCCCTGGGCGAGGGTGCCACCGGCCCGGCGGACGGCTTCGCCCTGCACCCCGCGCTGCTCGACGCCTCCCTGCACGCGGCCGGTGAGCTCTTCGAGGACGACGGGAGCGGCGCGCCGGTCCGGATGCCGTTCGCCTGGTCCGGGATCCGGCTGCACTCCGAGCCCACCACCACGCTCCGGGTGCGGCTGACCGCCGAAGGCCCGGACACCCTCGGCGTCCACCTCGCCGGCAACATCGGCCAACCGGTCGCCTCCGTCGGACTGTTGAGCCTGCGGGACGTACCCGCCGAACGGTTCCGCCGGGCCCCGGCGGCCCGCCCCGAATCCCGTGAGCGGCCCCGTCCCGCATCCGTGGACAGCGCCGCCGCCCGCCGGGTGCGGGACGCCGCGCCGGGGGAGCGTGCGGGGCTGCTGGCGCAGCTCGTCCGCGACCAGCTGACCGCCGTACTGCGCCACGACGCCACGGACGTCGACGCGGACGTCGAGTTCCTGAACCTCGGGATGGACTCGATCGCGGGCATCGCGCTGCGGGACCGCCTCGGCACCCTGCTCGACCTGCGGCTCCCGGCGACGACGACCTTCGAGCACTCCACCACGTCCCGCCTCGCCGGCCGGCTCGCCGAACTCCTGGACGACGGCACCGCATCGAAGACCGAGCCCGAGCCCGAGCCCGAACCCGAGCCCACGCCGAAGCCCGCACCCGAGGCCGCGCCCCCAGCCGACCCCCTGGACAGCATCACCACCCTCTACCACCAGGCCTACGCCCTCGGCCGGACCGGTACGGCCGGCATGGATCTCATCCAGGCCGCGGGCTGGCTCCGTCCGTCCTTCACCCTGGAGGACGCGGCCGACCACGTCCTGCCGCCCGTGCGCATGGCCACCGGCGACGGCAGCCGGACCCGGCTGGTGTGCCTGCCCGCCATCACCGCCACGGCCGGCCCGATCCAGTACGGCATGATGGCGCAGCACTTCGAGGGAGCCCGGGACGTGCTGTCCCTGGTCAACCCCGGCTACGCCGAGGGCGAGCTGGTGGCGGACACCTTCGACGCGCTGGTCGAGACGCACTTCGAGAAGCTCCGCGAGACCGTCGGCGACGAGCCGTTCGTGCTGCTCGGGCACTCCATGGGCGGTCTCATCGCCTACGCCCTCGCCCGGCGGGCCGAGGACGCCGGCCTGGCGCCGGGAGCGGTGGTCCTGCTCGACACGTTCCAGGCCACGCACCAGTTCTCGGAGAAGACCACCATCGCGATGAACGAGGGCCTGGACTCCCGGGAACGCCTCCTCGGCCCCCTCGCCCTGAACGGCGTGAAGCTCACCGCGATGGGCCGCTACAACGCCCTGTTCATGCAGCAGTGCACGCTGCGCCCGGTCCAGGCGCCGACGCTCTTCCTCAGCGCCGCCGACCCCATGCCCCACCAGGACGAGGGCTTCGAGGACGAGGGCTGGCGGGCGTCCTGGCCCTTCCCGCACACCGCCCACCCCACCCCCGGCGACCACTTCACGATCATGGAGCACAACCTGCCGCTGACCACCGCAGCCATCGAGGACTGGCTGACGGAACAAGGCCTCTGACGAACCGTCGAACTCCGCCCGCCCCACCGGCCCATCCCTGAGGACACCCGCATGAGCGAGCCCACCCCGCCCACCACCGGCATCGACCCCGCCAGGCCCTTCGACCTCGCCAACCCCCACTTCACGGCGAACCCCTACGACGCCTACCGCGTCGCCCGCGCCGACGTGCCGGTCTGCCCGATGACCGGGGACGGGCCCTGGGTCGTCACGGGACGCGAGGAGACCGCCGCCGTCCTGACGGACCCGGTCCGCTTCACCAGCCGCACCAACACCCATGGCGCGTACGGCTTCACCGAGGCCTGCGCGGAACTCCTCGCCGACTCGGTCTTCTACCGCGTCCCGCCGTTCAACGCCGACCCGCCCCAGCACGCCCGGTTCCGCGCCCTCGTCGACGAGGAGTTCTCCCCGCGCGCCCTGGAGCGCCGCGAACCCGCGATCCGGGCGACCGCCGCCGCGCTCGTGGCGGAGCTGAAGGACGAGCCGGGCGCCGACCTTCTGTCCCGGTTCGCCCACCCCCTGCCGCTGGCCGTGATCTGCGACATCATCGGCGTACCGGCGCAGGACCGGGAGACGGTCAAGGCGTGGAACAACGACTGGCTGCTCATGCAGGTCCTCCCGCTGCCCCCGGAGGAGCAGCTGCGCTGCGCGAAGAGCGTGCTGGAGCACGAGGCGTACTTCCGGGCCCTGCTGGAGGAGCGGCGCCGGCAGCCCGCCGACGACCTGGCGAGCACGCTCGCCGCGGCGGCCGCGCAGAGCGACCCGGTCTGCACGGCCGACGACGCCGTGGCCGCGCTCCTGAACCTGCTGCCGTCGGCCCACGAGACCGTCACGCACTTGATCGCCAACACCGTCCACCAGCTGCTGCGGGACCGCACACGGTGGGAGGCGGTCGTCGCCGACCGGGGGCTGATCCCGGCCGCGGTGGAGGAGGGGCTCAGGTTCGACACCTCGATCCAGGGCGCGCCCCGGCTGGTCACCGAGGACACCGTCCTCGGCGGTGTGGCGATCCCGGCCGGCGCGAAGGTGCACGCCATGGTCGCCTCGGTGGGCCGGGATCCCGGCGCGGTGGAGGACCCGGAGACCTTCCGGCTCGACCGCGGCGGACCGGCCGGCCACTTCGCGTTCGGCCACGGCCCGCACTCCTGCCTGGGCGCCCAGCTGGCCCGCCTGGAGAGCCGGATCGCCCTGGAGACCCTGGCCGAGGCACTGCCCACGATGGAACTGGCCCCCGGCTTCGAGCCGCAGTACCTCCCGGGCGGCCTCGTCCTGCACGGCCTCCTGGCCCTCCCGGTCACCTGGCCCACCGCATGACGGTCCGCCACCGGCCCACCACTCGACCTGGTTCCCCGCGCGGCGAGCCCGTTCGGAGCGCCCGGCCCAAGCCGGACACGGCCTAGCGGCGGCTGCGGACCCGGGCGTCCCTCGGGGGGTCGACGAACTGGAGTTCCAGCGTCACGGGAGGCGGGGCGACGCCGGGTCCGCCGGCGGCCGCCCACGCGAGGATCTCGTCCGTGCAGTCGTCGTCCATGGCGAAACCGACCCAGGTGGCCCGGCCACCGGCCCGCCGGCCGTCGGCGGAGGGCTGGACGACGACGACGTTCGCCTGGTCACAGGGGCCGAGGCAGTCCGTCGTACGGACCTCGAAGGCGCCGCCGGAGTCGGCGGCGGCCGCGCGCAGGCGCTCGAGCTGCCAGGTGTGGTCGTAGCCGGGGTGCTTGCGGGCGTCGCCGCAGCAGCAGCCCCGGCACACCACGAGGGTGCAGGGACGGCTGCGTGCGGCGCCGATCAGCGCGCGCTGACGAGGAACCATCCCGGTCAGGAGGCCGAGAGGCCGACATGGGCCAGGGCCTGCCGCAGCAGGAACCCGTGCCCGCCCGGCATCTCGCTCTGCACGGCCGGCGAGGCCGCCTCCTGGGGGCTGAACCACACCAGGTCCAGGGCGTCCTGCCGGGGCCGGCAGTCACCGGACACCGGCACGATGTAGGCCAGCGACACCGCGTGCTGCCGGGGGTCGTGGTACGGGGTGACGCCGTGCGTCGGGAAGTACTCGGCCACCGTGAACGGCTGGAGCGAGGTCGGGACGCGCGGCAGGGCCACCGGGCCGAGGTCCTTCTCCAGATGGCGCAGCAGGGCGTCCCGGACGCGCTCGTGGTGCAGCACCCGGCCGGAGACCAGGGTCCGGCTGACGTTGCCGTCCGGTCCGATGCGCAGCAGCAGGCCGATGCTGGTGACTTCGCCGCTGTCGTCGACGCGCACGGGCACGGCCTCGACGTACAGGATCGGCATTCGGGCGCGGGTCAGTTCGAGTTCGTCCTGGCTCAGCCAACCGGGCGTGGTATCGGTCATGTCTGACATTGCTTGATCATACTTTCAGTGTGCGTCGGGAAGCCGGTAGACCCGGCGGGCGTTGTCCGACGCGGCCCAGCGTGCCAGGCGCAGTGCGTCGTCGAGACCCAGTTCGTCGGCGTCCAACCGGTCCTGGAGCAGTTCCCCCAGGCCCCGGCGGAACGCCAGCGCGCCGAGCCCGTAGAACTCCGCCACACCATAGGCGTCGGAGCTGTACAGCAGTTTGCGGAAGGGTGTGATCTCCAGCGCCTCCTCCAGGACGGCTCGGGCCCGGGCGGGGCCGACGTGATGCAGGGTCAGCCCCACGTCCAGGTACACCTGCTCGAACACCGCGGCCAGATAGCCGGCCTGCCGCTGGTACGGCCAGCAGTGCAGGAGCAGCACCGGGATCGTGCCCGCGGTGAGGTGCAGCCAGTCCGTGAGATGCGTCGGATCCACCCGGTGCAGCCGGATGTCGTGGTCCCCGAAGCCGGTGTGCAGCTGGAGCGGCAGGCCGAGGTCGACGGCCGTCCACAGCAGATGCCGTACCAGCACGGGCTCGTCGAGCCTGCCGCCGCGCGCCAGCCAGCGCCGGGCGGCCCGGGTGACCTCCGCGTCCGCCGGGCGGGCGGGGTCCAGGTCGAAGCCGGTGCGGTACGCCGCCACCGACTTCACCCCCACCACGCCGGGCCGGCGCACCGCGTCCAGCGCCGCCGACCGGAACGCGTCGGCGTACCCGTCGGCCTCGACGCCCCGTGCCGCCACGGCCTCCGCGACGGACTCCAGCCGGACCACCTCGTGCGCGACCCCGCCGGCCGCCTCCGCCAGCTCGGCGGGCGTGGTGACCGGGTGCGGCGCGAAGCCGGTGTCCACGCAGAACACACCGGTCCGGGCGGCGGCCAGGAACCGCCGGTTCACCTCCCGCGGGCCCAGCTCGGCCCGCCGGGCCAGATAGGCGTCGGCGGGCGCGTGCCGCTCCAGGCCGAGGACCGGCGCGCAATGCCGGCGTACGGCCACGCCGGCGGGTGTGTCGAAGGGGGAGATGCCCGGCCAGCGTTCGCCCTCGGTGAGCAGTGCCTCGAAGCCGGGCCGGTCCAGCGGCCCGGTGACCACGCCGTGGCAGTGGTGGTCCACCAGCTCCAGCTCCGCGAGCGCCTCGTGGACGGGGCCGCCGGCCACGTCAGTACACCCAGCGGTAGGCGGCGGCGACCCGCTCGTCGTCCAGCCCGTCGGCCGCGTCGATCTCGCCCTGCCGTACGGCGGTCACCGCGTCGGCGAGGACCGGGCCGAGCGCGTCCCGCAGCACCTCGTCCCGGCGGAACTCGGCGACGGCCTCGGCGAGCGAGAGGGGCAGCCGGCGCACGCCACGCTCCGCCGCCGCGGCGGCGTCGAGGCGGGCCGGGTCGCCGGTGGTCTCCCGCGGCAGGACGGCGGACCTGGTGAGCCCGTCCAGGCCGGCCGCGATCAGACAGCCGAGCAGCAGGTAGGGGTTGGCGGCCAGGTCCACGGGCTTGACCTCCAGGTTCGCCTGCTGGGCGTGCCGGCCCGCCGTGCCCCGGACCAGCCGGACGGCCGCCTCGCGGGTCTCCAGGCCCCAGGCCGTGAACACCCCCGCCCACTGGGAGGGTCTGAGCCGCAGATAGCTGGCCGGGCTGGGCGCGGTCACCGCCGTCAGGGCGGGCAGACGGTCCAGGATCCCGGCGGCGAACGCCTCCGCGTCGGCCGTCATCCCGTGCCGACGTCCGCCCCCGGAGTGCAGGTTGACGCCGTCGCGCCAGGCGGAGAGATGGACGTGCCCGCCGTTGCCGACGCCCTCGGCCTCGACGGCGGGGGAGAAGGAGACCCGCAGACCGTGCCGGTGGGCCACCGCGCGGATCGTCTGGCGGACCAGGACGCTGCGGTCGGCCGCCGCCACCGGGTCCAGGGCGCCCACGGAGATCTCGAACTGGCCCGGCGCGTACTCGGGATGGATCTGGTCGACCTCCACGCCCTGCGCCGCGCACGCCGCCAGCAGCTCGGCGGTGTACGCGCTCAGCTCGACCTGCCGGGTCGCGCCGTACGCCGGGCCGGTCGTCGCCGGGAGGAACTCCCCGGCGGGCGCGGAGTCCAGTCCGACCGACCACTCGATCTCGATGCCCGCCCTGAAGGCGAGGCCGTGGTCGCGGGCCGCGCCGGCGACGATCCGGCGCAGGAAGGTGCGCGAACAGCCCGGGTGCCGGGCGCCGTCCTGGGTGATCCGGTCGACGGGCGCCCACGCCCACCCCGGCTGCCCGGCCAGCACCACCAGCCGGTCCAGGTCGGGGTAGAGCCGCAGATCGCCGTCCGGGGAGCCCAGCACATCGGTGGTGACGATCCCGTCGCCCGCCAGGAACGTGTCGAACACCGGGGACATGCCGACACCCCAGGCCGCCGCGGAGGCCAGCCGGGCCGTGGGGACCGTCTTCACCCGGCCGACGCCCGCCGTGTCGACGTAGGCCAGGACGACCCCGTGGACGCCTCTGCCGGGCAGCTCCCCGGCGAGCGCGCCGGCCCGTTCGAGGTCGCCGGGGCGTCCGCCGGGGACGGGGTCGGCCAGGGTCGTCATACGTCCTCCACGGTCGGTCCGTCGGTACCTGTCCGTCAGGGTTTCACGGCCACCGCGCCGTACTGCGGCACCACCGCGGCCAAGTCGTCGTCGGCGCGCCAGCGGGAGCACGACACCAGGCCGGGCTCCAGCAGGTCCAGGCCGTCGAAGAACGCGGCGATCTCGGTGCCCGAACGGGCGGTGATCGGCGGTGTGGCGTTCTCGTTCCAGAACTTCATCGCCGGGATCTGGCCCTCGCCCCCCACCTCGGGGTCGTGGGTCGGATGGGTCAGCACCAGGCAACTGCCCGACGGCACCTCGGCCATGACCTCGCGGACGATGGTGCGGGCCGCGTCGTGGTCCAGGACGAAGTTCAGGATGCCCAGCATCATCACCGCCACCGGCCGGCCGAAGTCCAGGGTGCCCGAGGCGCGTTCGAGGATCGCCGCCGGGTCGTGCACATCGGCGTCGATGTAGTCGGTGGCGCCCTCGGAGGTGCCCGTCAGCAGGGTGCGGGCGTGCGCCAGCACGATCGGGTCGTTGTCGACGTACACGATCCGGGAGTCCGGCGCGACGCGCTGCGCTATCTCGTGGGTGTTGTCGGCCGTCGGCAGCCCGGTGCCGACGTCCAGGAACTGCCGCATCCCGCGCTCCTCGGCCAGGTACCGCACGGCCCGGCCCAGGAACCAGCGGTCCGCGCGCGCGATGTCCCGGATCAGCGGGAACATCCCGGCGACATGCCCGCCGACCTGCTGGTCGACCTCGTAGTTGTCCTTGCCGCCGATCCAGTAGTTCCACACGCGCGCGTTGTGCGCCACGCTCGTGTCCAGCCGTGTCCGCCCGCCCGCCGGCGTGCCGCCCTCGCCCACGTCACCGCTCCCTCTCGTGCCTCGTGCCCCGCGCTCGTGCGCCGTGTCGTCCGCCGCCATTGTGCCGCCGGATGATCACCGCTGTCCCGGGATTCACGGGGTCCCCCGGTAGGGTGACAATCCGGTCACCCCGCGGCGGCCGGTCACCCGCGGCAGCCGGTCACCCCGCAGCGGAAAGCACAGGAAGCAGGACATGCCCTACTCGCACGCCCCCCAGCCGACCGCCCCCGACTCCTCGGCGGGCCCCGCCGACATACGGCTGGTCGTCACCGACATGGACGGCACGCTGCTCGACGACGACAAGCGGATCCCCGACGGACTCTGGGACACCCTGGCGCTGCTGCGCGAGCGCGGCGTGCTGTTCAGCCCGGCCAGCGGACGCCAGTACGCCACCCTGGCCGAGCAGTTCGCCGAGGTCGCCGACGGGATGGTGTTCATCGCCGAGAACGGCACCTACGTGGTACGCGACGGGCAGGAGCTGAGCTCCGACCCGCTGGAGCCGGCCGTCGTCACCCGGCTCGTGGAGACGGTACGGCGGCTCGCGGCCGGCGGGGCGGACCTGGGCGCGGTCGTCTGCGGCAAGCGCTCCGCGTACGTCGAGCGGACCGACGCGGCCTTCCTGGCCGAGGTGGAGCGGTACTACGTGCGCTGCCAGGTCGTCGAGGACGCCACCGCCGTCGACGACGACGTGATCAAGGTCGCGCTGTTCGACTTCGGGCCCGTCGAGGAGACCACCGCCCCGGCACTCGCCGGCTTCGCGGACACCCACCAGGTCGTCGTCTCCGGCGAGCACTGGGTGGACGTGATGAACCGCACCGCCAACAAGGGCGCCGCCCTGCGCAGGCTCCAGCGGGAGCTGGACATCACCCCCGCGCAGACCATGGTGTTCGGCGACTACCTCAACGACCTGGAGATGCTGGACGCCGCCGACTGGTCCTTCGCCATGGCCGGCGCCCACCCGGAGGTCGTCCGCAGGGCCCGCCACCTGGCCCCGTCCAACAACGACAACGGGGTACTGCGCACCATCGCCCGGGTGCTCGACCTCTGACACCCGCCCGGGGGCGCCGCGTCCGGCCTCAGGGGGTGTCTCGCCGATCATGCCGGGCTCGCGGGGTCCGGCCTGATCGACGAGACACCCCCTAGGCTGAGGGCGCCACGACAGGGAGGGAAGCGGTATGAGCGAGCCGGCCGTCGTCGCCCGTCTCACCGGGGACATCACCGCGGGGCTGAAGACCGGGGACCTGGAGGACTTCTACCGGGACCTGCACCGCCACCCCGAACTCTCCTTCCAGGAGCACCGCACCGCCGCGAAGCTCGCCGCGCGGCTGCGCGCGGCCGGGTACGAGGTGACCGAGGGCGTCGCCCGCACCGGCGTGGTCGGCGTGCTGGCCAACGGGGACGGGCCGGTGGTGTGGCTGCGCGGGGACATGGACGCGCTGCCGGTGCGGGAGGCGACCGGCCTGCCGTACGCCTCCACGGCCGACGGCGTGATGCACGCCTGCGGCCACGACCTGCACATCACCTGGCTCGCGGCCGCCGCCGAGGCGCTCGCCGTCGCCCGTGAGACCTGGTCCGGCACGCTCGTCGTGGTGGGGCAGCCCGCCGAGGAGGCGGAGGGCGGGGCGGCGGCGATGGTCGCGGACGGTGTCCACGAGCGGTTCCCGCGCCCCGACGCGCTGTTCGGCCAGCACGTCGCGCCCGGCCTCGCCGGCTTCTACCCGCACACCCCCGGGCCGACCCTGGCGGCCTCCGACGACGTCGACGTCGTGGTGCACGGGGTGGGCGGCCACGGCTCGCGGCCCGAGTCGACCGTCGACCCGGTGGTGACGGCCGCGTACATCGTCACCCGGCTCCAGACCGTCGTCGCGCGAGAGGTCGCGGCGGGCGAGTCGGCGGTGCTCACCGTCGGACGGTTCCACGCCGGCACCCAGTCCAACATCATCCCCGCCGAGGCCCGCCTCGCGGTGAACGTGCGCACCCAGGACACCCGGGTGCGCGAGCGCGTCCTCACCGCGATCCGGCGGATCGTCGAGGGCGAGTGCGCCGCGGCGGGCTGCCCGGTGCCGCCCGAGGTCACGGTGCTCCCCGGCTACCCGAACACCGTCAACGACCCCGCCCTGGACCGGGAGATCGCCGCCGTCCACCGCGAACTCCTCGGCGCGCACACGGTGTTCGACTTCGGACCGGCGATGGGCAGCGAGGACTTCTCCCTGCTCGCGCCCGAGGGAGTGCCGTACGACTACTGGTACGTGACCTCGACCCCGGCCGCCGTGTGGGACGCGGCCCCCGGGCAGGAACTGGCGGAGAAGCTCACGCATGTTCCCGGGAACCACAGCCCGTTGTTCGCCCCGGACCTGTCCGTGCTGCTGCCCGGGGCGCGCACGCTGGTGTCGGCCGCCCTGTCCCGGCTCAGCCGCTGATGTTCTCCGCCTCGAACATCCAGCGCTGCTTCTCCAGTTCGGCGGTGATGCCGATCAGCAGGTCCTGGGTGACGGGATCCGGCTCCTCGGTCGCCGCGATCCGCTCCCGCAGCCGTGCGATCGCCGTGCCCAGCGTCTCGGCGATCACCCGGACGGCCTCCTCGTCCCGCAGCCAGCCGTCCTTCGGGCCGGGCAGCGTGAACGCCGAGGCGATCGTCTCGGGCCGGCCGTCGGGCGGCAGACCGAGCGCGGCCGCGCGCTCGGCGACCGTGTCGGCGTAACCGCGGGCCGCCGCGACCAGCTCGTCCAGCTGGAGGTGGACCGAGCGGAACCGCGGGCCCACGACGTTCCAGTGCGCCTGCTTCCCGATGAGGGAGAGCCCGAGAAGGTCCACCAGGGTGCTCTGCAACGCGTCGTGGGTGACCTGCCGGGCCGGCTCGGGAAGGGGGCTCTTGACGACAGTCATACGGATGCTCCTCCTGTTCGCGGGCTCACGCCTTCGGCACGCGGGTGCCCAGGGCGAACCGGTGCAAACAGGACCTCTCCGGGTGGTCTCAGGATGCGAGCGCGCCGTCCAGGAAGTGGATCAGGTCCCCGAAGACCTCCGCCTTGTTCGTCTCGTGGAACACCTCGTGCCGGGCTCCGGCGTAGATCCGCTCGGTCCGCGCGTCCGGGGCCAGCCGTTCGACACCGCCACGGCTGCCCGGCAGCGGGACGAGCCGGTCGTCGTCGCCGTGCAGCCACAGCAGCGGCAGCGGGCCGACACCGCCCGCCCCGGCCACGGTCTCCAGGGTCCGTACGAACGCCTCCAGCGTCGGCCGCTTCATGGGCCCGTGCCAGACCAGCGGGTCCGCCGCGTACGCCGTGCCGGTCGCCGGGTCGCGGGAGAGCGCGCCGGGGCTGATCGGGGCGTCCGGGATCTCGTCGAGGGCGAGCAGCCGCTCCGGCAGCGCCCAGTTGCCGATCACCGGGCCGGAGAGCACGAGCGCGGCGAGCGTGGCGCCGTACCGCTGGGCGTAGCGGGCCGCGACGAGCCCGCCCATGGAGTGGCCGATGACGACGACCGGCAGCTCCGGGTGGGCGGCCCGGGCGAGGCCGGCCACCGTGTGCACGTCGGTGACCACGTCCTCGAAGTCCTCGATCACCACCCGTTCGCCGGCCGACCGGCCGTGCCCCATGTGGTCGGGCGCGAACACGGCCGCGCCGTGCCCGCCGAGCACGCCGGCCGTCTCCTGGTACCGGCCCGCGTGCTCGCCGTACCCGTGCACCAGCAGGGCGACGTACCGCGGGCGCGGGTGCGGCCACTCGTGAGCGGTGAGTGTGCCCCGGGTGCCCGTGAGGACGTGCTCGGTCATGTCGCCTCCGGCTGCGTCGGTGAAGGTCCCGGTGGATCTTCCCAGGGGGCGGGGCGTGGGTCTATAGTCCGGAACCAGCGAAACTAGCAGTGCTAATTAAATGGCTCGCCGGGTCATCGGCCCGTCGAGTCGTCGGTCCGCAGGGTGAGCGGCCCGCCGTGTCCTCGGTCCCGTCGTCGGTCAGGAGTCCTCCGTGCGTCCCGTCCACTTCGCGGCCGCCCGCCGCACGCCCATCGGCAGGCTGCGCGGAGCACTCTCCTGCGT
This sequence comes from Streptomyces phaeofaciens, assembly GCF_014648915.1. Classification (GTDB taxonomy): domain Bacteria; phylum Actinomycetota; class Actinomycetes; order Streptomycetales; family Streptomycetaceae; genus Streptomyces; species Streptomyces phaeofaciens. The sequence goes on from NZ_BMSA01000043.1 coordinate 18,673, forward strand.
CCGCCCCGACGACCTCGCCGCGGCGGTGATCCGCGCCCTCGTCGCCGACGTGCCCTCGCTCGACCCCGCCCGGATCGACGACGTCTACTGGGGCGCCGCCAACCAGGCCGGCGAGGACAACCGCAACGTCGCCCGGATGGCCGCCCTGCTGGCCGGTCTCCCCGAGACCGTGCCCGGTGCCACCGTGAACCGGCTCTGCGCCTCGGGCCTCGAAGCCGTCACGGCCGCCGCCCGCACCATCGCCGCAGGCGAGGCCGAGATCGTGCTCGCGGGCGGCTCCGAGTCCATGAGCCGGGCCCCCTTCGTGCTGGCCCGCCCCGACGAGGCCCTCCCGCACCGCGTCGAGACCGTCGACACCCGCCTCGGCTGGCGGTTGGTCAACCCGGCGATGAAGGACCTGCACGGCATGCTCTCCATGGGGGAGACCGCCGAGGAGGTCGCCACCCGCCACGGCGTCTCCCGCGCACGCCAGGACGAGTTCGCCCTGCGCAGCCACCGGCTCGCCGCGCTGGCCCGTGACAAGGGCCACTTCGACGACGAACTCCTGCCCGTCCGGCGCCCGGACGGCGTGGTCGTCGACGCCGACGAGGGCATCCGCGAGGACACCTCGTACGAGAAGCTGGCGGGTCTGCGACCCGTGTTCCGGCCCGGCGGCACGGTCACCGCCGGCAACGCCTCGCCCATGAACGACGGCGCGGCCGGACTCCTCCTGGTGAGCGAGGAGGCCCTGAACGAACTGGGCCTGGAGTCCCTGGGCCGCTATGTCGCCGGGGCCTCGGCCGGAGTGCACCCCGACGTGATGGGCCTCGGCCCGGTCCCCGCGACCCGCAAGGCGCTCGCCCGCGCCGGCTGGAGCGTCGGCGACCTCCAGGAGGCCGAGTTCAACGAGGCGTTCGCCGCGCAGGCCCTCGCCTGCGTCGACCGGCTGGGCGTCGACCCGGAGCTGGTCAACCCCAGCGGCGGCGCGATCGCCCTCGGCCACCCGCTGGGCTGCTCCGGCGCCCGCATCCTCACCACCCTGCTGCACCGCATGCGCCGCACGGGCGCCGAGCGCGGGCTCGCCACCCTGTGCGTGGGCGTGGGCCAGGGGAGCGCGATGCTGGTCGAACGGCACTGACCGGCTCCGCGGGCCCACGGGGGTCCGGGGTGCGAGGGGGTGCGAGCGGTGCGAGGGGGGTGCGAGGGCCAAAGGGCGAGACAGTCCTTACATCAGGACATTAGATGTGCGTACCATCGGCCTCCGCATGAACACGATGACGTTGTGGCACATCACCGGCTGGGAGTTCGCCGCCCTGGCCCTCGCGGCTCTTCTCGTCGGCTTCTCCAAGACGGCCGTCAGCGGGGCCAACACGGTCAGCCTCGCGATCTTCGCCGCGGTCCTGCCGGCCCGCGCCTCCACGGGCGTCCTGCTGCCGCTGCTGATCGCCGGGGACGTCCTGGCCGTCCTCACCTACCGGCGGCACGCCCACTGGCCCACCCTGTGGCGGCTGTTCCCCGCCGTCGCGGCCGGCGTGGTCTTCGGCACGCTCTTCTTGATGTGGGCCGACGACGGCGCCGTCCGCACCTCGATCGGCGCGATCCTGCTGCTGATGGCGGGCGTCACGGTGTGGCGCCGCCGCACGGCCGAGACGGCCGCAGGACCCGAGGCGGTGGCCGGCAGGGCGGGCCGCGTCAAAGCCCGCTCCTACGGCGTCCTCGGCGGCTTCACCACGATGGTCGCCAACGCCGGCGGCCCGGTGATGTCGATGTACCTGCTCTCCGCGGGCTTCCGAAAGCTCGGCTTCCTCGGTACCTCCGCCTTCTTCTTCCTCATCGTCAACCTCTCGAAGGTGCCGTTCAGCGTGGGCCTCGGCCTGATCGACGGCCACTCGCTGCTGCTGGACGCCGCGCTCGCCGCCTTCGTCGTCCCGGGCGCGCTGCTCGGCAAGTGGGCCGTGCACCGCATCAACCAGCGGCTCTTCGAACAGCTCGTCATCGCCGCGACCGTGGTCGGCGGACTCCAACTGCTACTGCGCTAGGGCCCGTCTGACGATTCCCGTCTGCCCCACGGGCGACGACGGGAATGGTCAGACAGGCCCTAGCCCGAGCAGTCCGGGCAGGTCCGCGAACGAGTCCACGACGTGGTCCGGGGTGCCGCTCGCCTCCCGGTGCGTGCGCGGAAGGTACTTGCCCGTCCGCACCAGCACCCCGGCGATCCCGGCCCGCTGGGCCGCCAGGACGTCCGACTCGATGTCGTCGCCCACCATCAGCGCCTCGTCCGCCCCCGCCCCGAGCCGCGCGAGCGCCGCCGCGAAGAACGCCGGGGACGGCTTCCCCGTCACCTCCGCCTCCACGCGCGCGGCCGACTCCAGCCCCGTCACGAACGCGCCGGAGTCCAGCCGCAGCCCCGCGTCCGTACGCCAGTAGGGATTGCGGTGCATCGCCACCAGCCGTGCGCCCCGCTGGAGGTGGCCGAAGGCCCGGTCCAGCGCGTCGTACCCGAACTCGGGACCGGCCCCGCCGATCACGACCACGTCGACGTCGGTGTCCACGAGGGTCAGCCCCGCCAGGTCCTCGGCGATGTCACCGCTGTTCAGCAGCGCGCACCGCGCCCCCGGGTACCGTGCGGCGAGGTGCGCGGCGGTGACCGCGGGGGCGGTGAGGATGTCCTCGGCCGTCACCGGGAACCCGGCGTCCGCCAGCGTCGAGGCGATCGAGGCGCGGGTCCGGGACGTCGTGTTGGTCACCAGGGCCACACCGAGGCCCGCCTCCCGGACGGTCCGCAGCGCCTCGACCGTGCCCGGCAGCGGCTTCCAGGAGACGGTGAGGACCCCGTCGATGTCGATCAGGACGGCCCGGACGGCTCCCGCACGCACAGTACCCATACGGGGACCATAGCGCCGGGGCCCACCGCCCGCCGGAAGGATCACCCGCGGGCGACGGTGGCGCCGGGGTTCAGTCGCCCAGCGGGTTCTCCGGGTCCCGCAGCACGCCGAGGACCGGGGCGTACATCCGCGACTTGATGGTCCGCAGGGTGTCGCCCGCCTTGCCGGCCAGCGCTCCGGCCAGCTCCACGGCCGTGGCGCGTACGGCGTCCTCGGTGGCCGCGTGGTCCACGATCCCGGCGGCCAGCGCGTCCTGGCCGCCGTAACGGCGGGCGGTGACCATGGCCTCGTGCGCGGTGCGCGGCGCGAGCCGGGCCTGGATGAGGGCGGACATGCCCGGGGTGAAGGGGATGTTGATGTCCGCCTCGGGCAGGCACCAGAAGCCGCGGTCGGCGCGCATCACCCGGACGTCGTGGGCCAGCGAGAACATCGCGCCCGCCGCGAAGGTGTGCCCCTGGAGCGCGGCCACGGTGACGACCGGCAGACTCAGAAGCCGGGCGAACAGCCCGTGGACCGAGACGACGTAGTCCAGATGCCGGTCGGCGTGCGCGAACAGCCAGTCCAGGTCGAGGCCGTTGGAGTAGAACTTGCCGGTGGCGGCGGTCACCAGGGCGCGCGGCCCCTCCGCCTTCTCCACCTCGTCCAGGGCGGCGTTCACGGCCGCGATCCAGTCCGGGTGGAAACGGTTCTCCCCGTCCCCGAGATCGAGGACGAAGACCTGGTCCTGGCGGTCGAGCGTGGGCATGGCGACTCCTTCACACAGGCGGGTATGTCAGGGACTGCGGGCCGATGGGCGCAGGGCTACGGGTCCACCGGCCGCAGAGCGTGTTCCAGCAGGTCACGGATCTCCACGGCCGCCGCGTCCAGCGGACCGGCGCTCCGCTCGGCCCGGCACATCACCACCGCGCCCTCGACCGCTGCGACGACGAACGAGCCAAGGCGCCGGCCGCGTTCCTCGGACAGCCCGTGCCGCACGAGCAGCGTGGCGAGGTCCTCCTGCCAGCGGGTGAAGGCCGCGGCCGCCGAGCGGGCGGGCTCCGGAGCGTCGTCGTCGGTCTCCACGGCCACCGCCACGATCGGACAGCCGGCCCGGAAGTCGCTGCTCACCAGCCGCTCGCGCCACAGGGCGAAGAACGCGTCGACGGCCCGCAGCGGATCGGGGTCGTCCATGGCCGCCTCGATCAGCCCGGCCACGAAGTCCCCGGCGAACACCACCGCCTCGTCGATCAACTGGGCGCGGCCGCCGGGGAAGTGGTGGTACACCGAGCCGCGCGGCGCGCCGCTGTGGGCGAGCACCCGGTCGATGCTGACCCCGCTCGCGCCGTGTTCGCCGAGCAGGGCGGCGGCACTGGAGACCATCCGGCCACGGCTGTCGCTCCTGCGCGGGCTCACGGGCACACCTCGTCCACGGCCGGTGCGGGCACCTCGGACGGCGCCTGCTACCGGTCAGTAATTATGCTCTCTGTCATAGAACATGCAAGCCTCGCCCTCTCCGGCCGGACGCGCGGCGTCAGGTCTGCGCGGCCACCCAGTCCGCGGTGGCCCCGATCCCGCCGAACGTGTAGAAGTGCAGCCCGAGGTCACCGTGCCGGCCGGCGTCGTACCGCTCGGCCAGGGCCCGCACGAAGCGGTCGGGGCCCGCGGTGCCCATCAGGTTGGTCAGCGAGAACCCGTACTTGCGCGCGATACCCGCACCGGTGCCCACCCCGAACCGCGTGGCGTACGACAGCAGCCGCCGCACCCCGGCCGGTCCGGGCACCCCGACCCGCACCGGGAGGTCCACCCCGCGCTCCCGGAGGTCCTCCACCCACCTCAGGACCGGCTCGACGTCGAAGCCGAACTGGGTGATCACACCGCCCGCCAGGCCCTGCTCCCGCAAGGCCGCGGCCTTCTCCTCGATCGCCGACCAGAGCACCGGCTCACCGATCGCCGGATGGCCCTCGGGGTAGCCGCTGACGCCGACATGCCGCACGCCGTACTCCTGGAGCAGCCCGGACCGCAACAGGGACAGCGCGTCGGCGTACGGGCCCTGCGGTACGGCGGGGTCACCGCCGACGACGAAGACCTCCTCGGCGGCACCGGCCTCCCGGAGCGCGGCGAGGAACTCCGCCGTCTCGGCCCGTGAGCGCAGCCGGCGCGCGGAGAGGTGCGGAACGGGGACGAAACCCAGCCGTGCCGCGGCCCGCGCGGCGGACAGCCGCAGTTCGGGCGGCTCGTTGCCGAGGAAGGTGATGTTGATCCGGGTGCCCGGCGGGATCGCGCCCCGGGCCTCCTCCAGGTGCGCCACGTCCTTGCCGGTCATCTCCAGGGAGAAGTCGTCCAGGAGCCGGGGCGCGGTCGTCGTCGGTGTGTCGCTCACCTCTGAAGGGTGCGCAACCGCGCGGGCGCGGGAGCACAGCTGTATCGATCTAGTGGCCGGGCTAACAGGGGCGCACCACGCCTCTCGCCGGGCCGTTCACCAGCCCCCTAGGGTGCGAGGACCGCAGGTTCCGGTTCCGCCGGGCGGCGGGGCAGACCGGCGTTCAGGTCCTCGATCAGGAGCCGCTTGGAGATGGTGTCCACGGCCGCGCGCAGATCGCCGCCCGCCGGGCGCCCGATGTCCTGGGCCACCCGCTCCTCCAGCCAGCGGCCCCACGCCTCGGTGATGACCCCGGCCTCGCGGGTACCGGCCTCCGTGTGGGAGAGGAGCGAGCCGTCGCGGGCCAGGTACCCCTCGTCGACCATGCGGTCGAACACCGGCAGCAGCACCTCCGGCGGCAGCCGGCGGCGGGCGGAGACCAGCCCCAGACTCGCGTGGCCGACCATCCTGGTGAACACCTCCACCTGCATCACGGCCCAGGCGCCCGCGATGTCGAGGCGGGTGTCGGACTCCTCGACGAGCCGACGGGCGGTGTCCAGGTCCGTACCGCCGATGATCTTCGCGACGGAGGCCTCCAGGACCCGCCGCGAGTCCGCCCCCGACGGCTGACCGAACCCCTCGCCCATGTCCGTGGAGCCGAACCGCGCGCTGTCGCGCAGCGGCACCTGCTTGAGGAACAGGGCGACGACGAAGCCGAGCGCGGCGACCGGCACGGTCCACAGGAACACCGTCTGGATGGTGTCCGCGTACGCCTGGATGATCGGGTCGGCGACCGGGCCGGGCAGATCGTGCAGGCCCTCGGGGCTGGTCGCGGCCTTCGCGACGGCCGCCGGATCGGCACTGCCTCCCGCCGCCGAGACGGCCGAGGCGATGCCGTCCTCGAGGTGGGAGGTGAGGGTGTTGGTGTAGATCGTGCCGAAGACGGCCGTGCCGAACGAGCTGCCCAGGGTGCGGAAGAAAGTGACGCCCGAGGTGGCGGTGCCCAGGTCGGTGTAGTCGACGGTGTTCTGCACGGCGATCGTCAGGACCTGCATGCACAACCCGATGCCGGTGCCGAGCACGAACATGTACAGCGACTCCAGCCAGGCGCCCGTGCCCGGCCCCATCAGGGACATCAGATACAGACCGACCCCCATCACCAGCGAGCCGACGATCGGGAAGACGCGGTAGCGGCCGGTCTGGCTGACCACGTTCCCGCTGAAGATCGACGCGATGAGCAGGCCGGCCACCATCGGCAGCGTGCGCACACCGGAGACCGTGGCCGAGTCGCCGTCGACGTACTGGAGATAGGTCGGCAGATAGGTCATCGCGCCGAGCATCGCGAAGCCGACGATGAAGCTGAGGATCGAGCAGACCGTGAAGACCGGGTTGCCGAACAGCCGCATCGGCAGCATGGGCTCCTTCGCCCGCGCCTCCACCACGCAGAACAGGCCGAGCGCCAGCGCCCCGCCCACGAAGAGGCCGATGATGACGCCCGAACTCCACGCGTACTCGTTGCCGCCCCAGCTCGTCGCCAGGATCAGGGCGCTCGCGCCGACCGCCACCAGCGCGATGCCCAGGTAGTCGATCACCGGGCGGGACGCCGACTTCACCACCGGGATGGTGCGCGCCGCGGCCACGACGACGAGGATCGCGATCGGGACGTTGACGTAGAACGCCCACCGCCAGGTCAGATGGTCGGTGAACAGGCCGCCCAGCAGCGGCCCGATGACCGTCGCCACACCGAACACGGCACCGATCGCGCCCTGGTACTTGCCGCGCTCGCGCAACGGGATGACGTCCGCGATCAGCGCCATCGCCGTCACCATCAGCCCGCCCGCGCCGACGCCCTGCATGGCCCGCCAGGCGATCAGCAATGACATGTTGGTGGCCAGACCGCACAGGAACGACCCCGTGATGAACACGATCGCCGACACCTGGAAGACCACCTTGCGGCCGAACAGGTCGCCGAACTTGCCGACCAGCACGGTCGCGACGGTCTCCGCGAGGAGGTACGACGTGACCACCCACGACATGTGCGCGGCCCCGCCGAGGTCCGAGACGATCGTCGGCAGCGCCGTGCCCACGATCGTCTGGTCCAGGGCCGCCAGCAGCATGCCCAGCACGATCGTCACGAAGACGATGTTGCGGCGGCGCGGGTCCAGGACCGGCGGCTGGGCGGCGGGCGGGGCCATTTCCTCGGCGGCTGTCACGAGGTCACGATCACACCGGCCGACGGGGCACGCATGCCCGGCGGGCCGCTCGGGCTACCGCACGCCGCCTCCCGGACCGGCCCGTCCCGGCCGTCGCCCCGCGGGCTACCGCTCCCCGGGGTTGCGGCGCAGCAGATACGTGTCCATGATCCAGCCCTTGCGCTCGCGCGCCTCTGCGCGCAGCCGCTCGATCCGCGGGCCTGCCTCCGCGATCGGCCCCGCGACCAGGATCTCGTCCGGCGTGCCGATGTAGGCGCCCCAGTAGATGTCGATGTCGTCCTCGGCGTACTGCCGGAAGGTCTGGTGGGCGTCCAGCATCACCACCACGTCGTCGACCCCCTCCGGGAAGCCCTCGGCGAGCCGCCGGCCGGTGGTGATCTGTACCGGCCGTGCCACCCGGTTCAGGCCCGTGCGGTGCCGGGCGACGAGCGCCGAGACACTGCTGACGCCCGGCACGACGTCGTACGTGAAGGCGACCGTGCCCGCGGCCAGCACCTCCTCCAGGATGCCCAGCGTGCTGTCGTACAGCGCGGGGTCGCCCCAGACCAGGAACGCGCCGCTCTCGTCCTCGCCCAGCTCCTCGGCGATCAGCCGCTCGTAGATGCCCGCGCGGGCGCTGCGCCAGTCGCCGACGGCGGGGGAGTAGGCCGCGCCGCCCGCCCGCCGGTCCCGCTCGGGGTCGCGGGCCTCGACCACCCGGTACCCGCCCTCGGGCAGGTGCGTGTCGAGCATGTCCCGGCGCAGTCGCGTCAGGTCGCTCTTCACCTCGCCCTTGTCCAGGACGAAGAACACGTCCGTGCTCCGCAGCGCCCTGACCGCCTGGAGGGTCAGCTGCTCGGGGTCGCCCGCGCCGATACCGATGACATGAATCCTTCGCACGACCACGAGTCTGCCGTACGCCACCGACAGTGACCGCGCCAGGTACCGGGAAGGCGGCGACCGCCGGTGCCGCCGCGGGTCAGGGGGTGCCGCGCAGCCGCGGTGCCCGGGCCCCCGCGTCGACCGGCGCGGCCGTCCGCTCCACCTCCGCCGCCAGGTCGCGCGCCCAGCCGGCCAGCCCCGCGAGATCCAGCCCGTACGGACGCGCGCGGCCCGCTTCGGCAACCGCCCACTCCGCCACCGCCCCGGCGCCGCGCCGCAGCAGCCGGACACCGCCCGTGACATTGCCCCGGGCCGCGTGGGTGAGGCCGACCGCGAGCTGCGCGAGCCCCCGCCACAGCGTGCGCTCGGCCTCGGGCCCCGACTTCCAGGCGTCCTCGAACACCTCGTGGGCGTGGAACGGCTTCCCCGCGTCCAGCAGCTCCTGCGCCTGCGCGACGGTCTCCTCGGGGGTCCGTACGACGCCCTCGGGCTGCCGTTCCACGCCGTCCGCGCCGTACGGCAAGGGCCGTCCCAGCCCGTCCCGGGGCCGCGCGCTGCGCGCCCGCCCCTCGCCGTCCCGGTCCCGTGTCCCGACCGTCCGGCCGCCGTCCCTGTCCGCTGCACCACCCATACGACGATTGTCCCGCCCCGAGGCCCTCTTCGGGGCAGCGCCCGGTGTGGGGTAAAGTGCTGTCCGCGCGATCACGTGGCGAACACCGCGGGGAAGCGCACCGGGACGTGGCGCAGCTTGGTAGCGCACTTGACTGGGGGTCAAGGGGTCGCAGGTTCAAATCCTGTCGTCCCGACTCGAAAGAGTCGTGGTTCAGAGGTCGTGTCGGAGTGATCCGGCACGACCTTTTTTCAGGCCTCCTTCAGTCCCCCGAGTCGACCGTGAGCGCCTTCGAGCCGGGCCAGCCGCCCGTCCCCTCCTCCCATTCCTCGTCCTCGTCGTCCTCCTCGGCCGACCCGCCGTCACCGGTCCCCTTCGGCGGGCACTCCCGGCACAGCCGCTCGTACACCTCCATGACCTCGGCCGCCGAGTCGGTCTGCTTCTCCTCGCAGGCCTTCTTCCTCAGCGCGTCCATGCACTCCAGCTTCGCCTTCGCGCCTTCGAGGACCGCGATGGCGGAGCTGCCCTTCAGGACGCACAGCAGCACCTTGCACAGACAGTCCAGGTACGCCGACACCGGGCCGAACCCGCGGTACAGCTCCTCCAGCCGCCTGCGCAGCACCAGCAACTGCGCCCAGAGCCGGATCACGTTCTTGCCCGCGTCCGGTCCCGCGACGTCCGCCAGCAGCTGCGTCGCGTCGGCGTTGATCCGCGCGGCGCGCTGCGGCAGCGCGTCCTTCTCGCCGGCCAGGCGCGTGAAGCAGGCGGCCTCCCGCTCGACCTGGGCCTCGTATTGGGCGATCCGGGCAGCCAAGGAGGCCACCGTGTCCTCGTCGCCGACCGAGGGGTCGAACTCGCAGTCGCACTCGTCCGCACAACAGCCCCACCCGCCCGCGCAGTCCCGGATCTCCGCGAAGACCTGCCTGACGGCTCGTTTGAGGCAGTGCTTGTCCTCCGCGCCGATCCGGCAACGGAGCTGTTCGTAGACCTGCTTGAGCGTTCTGGCCGCGGCTTCTGCGTCGGCGCCCGCGGTCTCCCTGGCCTTGGTGTAGTCCGCCCGGGCGCTGTTGAACCTGTCCTTGAACTCCGTCAGCCGGGCCAGCTGCTGCTCGGTCTTCTCGGCCTGGCGCTTGATCCCCGTGGCGCTGCACGCGAGGTCGTCGATCGCGCCGAGATCGCATGCGCCGCCCGTGCCGGCGTGGTCCGACTGGGTCTGGGGGGTTCTGCTCATGATGGGCTCTCCTGGTCGAGGGGGCGGGCGCACCGAGTGTGGGCCCACGGGTGTCACCGGCCCGTCGCCCGCTCATCGCCGCCCTGTCCGTCGACCGGGCGGACTTCCCCTCGCCGGCTCGCGTCCGTCGTCCGCCGTCCGGGCCGGCTCGCGTCCGCCGTCCCTCGCCCGGGTCGGCTGGCGTCCGCCGTCCCTCGCCCGCCGACTCCCATCCCCCCCACCCCCGATCCCCCCACCCCCGATCCCCCCACCCTCGATCCCCCACCCCCGACTCCCGTCCGCCGCCCGGCCTCATCGCGCAACGCTGCCGTGACGGGGTGCGCCGCAGCATCGGGCCCATGGCCGGATACCAGGCACTCGCCTCCGTCGGGCGCGGCGTCGTCGCGCTGCTCAACGAGCGCTTCGCGCAGGAGATCCCGGCCGGCGGCCCGCGCCCCCACGCGGTCCTGGCCGGGCCCGCCGACTTCGACCGGGTCGGCACCCCCGGTTCCCTGATCACCTTTCCCGCCGTCTCCGTGCACTGCTACCGGCTGAGCGTCGACCGGGAGACCCGGCCGGCCTGGGCGGCGGTCTCGGCGCAGGACGGGGTGCCCAAGATCCCGCTGCGGATGCACCTGCTGATCTCCGCCTGGGACCAGTTCGTCGAGGCCGAGCTCGAATGGCTGGGCCTGACCGTCAAGATCCTGGAGACCGAGGCGACGCTCACCTGTCCGCGGTTGCAGGAGAACGAGGGCTGGCTGCCCGGCGACTCGGTGCAGATCGTCCCGGACGACCTGGCCATGGACTCGATGAGCGAGGCCTTCCAGGCCATGACCACCGACTACCGCCTCTGTCTGCCCTACCTCGCCCGGGTCGTCCGCATCGACGGCCGCAGGTCGCCCGGCGCCGACGAGGTGGCCACCGTGGCCACCGGCCTGTCGGGGACGGGCCGATGACGGACGGCCAGGACCACCGGATCACCGTCGCGGCCGGACCCGTCGACGTACTGCACCGGCTCGCCCTCGCGGTCCGGCCCCTCGACGGCCGCACCGGCAGGGCCGCCGGGCCCGGGCTGCGCGTCGGCCGGGAGGCGGCCGCCGTACCCGGCCGCCGGATGCCGCCCGGCGGCGTGGTCCTGCCGCTGGAGAGCCATGGCGCCACCGGGCACGTGCTGCGGTACGGCAGCTCCGGCAGCCTGCCCGCCACCGTCGCGGTCCGGGTCGACGACCCCGCCCGCCGCTGGATCCCGCGCCGGTTCTCCGTACCGCTGTGGACCCTGGCCGAGCTCGCCGGTGCCGATGCCGACCCGCCCACCGCCCGTCCGGTCCGGGCCGAAGCCCGGCTGCTGCGCCCCTGGCTGCTGCCCGGCCCCGCCTACTCCGTCCCGCAGGGCACGACGGGTGTCCGGCTGCGCGTCACCCGGGCCGGCCGGCCGCTGCGCTGGCCCCGCGTCGAGGCGTTCGGGGGGCCGGCCGGTGCCCTCGTCGGCTGGGCCCACGGCGACGAGCACGGCCAGGTGCTGCTCCTGGTCCACGGCATGGCCGGGGTGCTCCCGTCCTCGGTGCCGTCCACCTACACCGTGGCGCTGCGCTCCCTCGCCCGGGACCCCGCCACCGCGCCCCCGCCGGACCCCCGCGACCCACTGGCCGACCTGGTCGCGGAGGCCGTGACGCGCAGTCAGTCCCCGCCCGGCGGCGCCGATCTGGACAACCCGCTGCTGCGCGGCAGCGCCCGGCCGCCCGGATACCGCGCCGGCACCGTCGACACCCTGGCAACACTCACCGTCGGCCAGGTGGTGCACGCCGCCGACCTGCCCCACACCACCGCCTGAGCCCGCGACCGAGGAGATCCGTCCATGCCCGAGTACCTGACACCCGGCGTCTACGTCGAGGAGACCAGCTTCCGCTCGCGGTCCGTCGAAGGCGTCCCCACCAGCACCTTCGGCATGACCGGGCGCACCGCGTACGGGCCCGTGCCCTACACCCTGCCCGACGGCACCAGGGTGCTGCCCGCCCCGACCCTGGTCACCAGTTTCACCGAGTACGAACGGGCCTTCGGCGGCCTGCAGATCCGCGGTGACGAGTGCCAACTCGCCTACGGGGCAAGGGCGTTCTTCTCCAACGGCGGGCGCAGGCTGTACGTCTCCCGGGTCTTCCCCTTCGTCGAGACCGCCGGGCCCGCCCCGGTGATCGACGCGGGCGCGAACTTCGCCTCCCTCGACCTGCCCGCCCCGGGCGCGCCCCTGCTGAGGTGGCGGGCCCGCTGGCCCGGCTCCGCGGGCGCCGCGATCAGCGTGGCCGTCACCATGCGGCGCGGCAAGAACGCCGTCACCACCGGTGCGGGAGGCACGCCCCAGCTCACCGGGGTGCAGCCCGGTGCCGCCGTCGAGGTCGTCCCGGCGGCCGGCGGCGGCCGGCCGACCACCATCCCCGACGGCCGGCTCCCCACGCCGGCGAACGTCAGGATCGTCGCCCGGCAGGCCGACGGCACCCTCGGCTACCGCGACGGCCAGAACGTCCGGCCGGTCGCGGCCGGTACGGCCGCCTTCCATCTCACCCTCGCCGTCACCGTGCGCTCGGGCGACCGGGTCGACACCTACAACGAGCTGGAACTCGACGACGAGCATCCGCGCGCCCTGGCCCACGTGCTCCAGGCCGCCGACCCCGCCGACGAGTTCTCCATGGTCTGGTACCAGGAGGTCGATCCGCCGGCCCCGCAGCCCGCCCCGGCCCCCGGCGCCCGGCTCGCCGCCCTGCTCGGCACCGGCCGCGGTGAGTTCCTCTTCCTCGGCGGCGGCGGCGACGGCACGCCGCTCACCGCGGCGGACCTCAAGGGCCGCACCGCCGACCCCGACAACCTCGCCCGTCCCGCCCTCGGGCTGGGCGCGCTCGCCGAGGTCGAGGACATCTCGATCGTCGCCGTGCCCGACACCGTGACCCTCGGCCTCGCCGACCAGAAGACGGCCGTGGACGACCTCATCGGCCACTGTCAGGACCTGCGGTACCGGATGGCGATCGTCGATCCGCCCAGGGACAGCTCGCTCTCCGAAGTGCGCCAGTTCCGGGCCCAGTTCGACACCAAGTACGCCGCTCTCTACTACCCCTGGGTGCGCATCACCGACCCCACCCGCCGCCCCGACCCGGGCGTGCCCGTCCGCCTGCTGGACCTTCCGCCGTCCGGGTACGTGGCCGGCATCTACGCCCGCAGCACCATCGAGCGCGGTGTGCACAAGGCCCCGGCCAACGAAGTCGTCCTCGGCATCAACGACTTCACCACCAACGTCACCTACGGCCGGCAGGCGGTGCTCAACCCCGAGGGCGTCAACGCCCTGCGCTTCTTCGAGGGCCGGGCCCGCCGGGTGTGGGGCGCCCGCACGATGAGCTCCGACCCCGAGTGGAAGTACGTCAACGTCCGGCGGCTGTTCAACTACCTCGAGGCCTCCATCGACAGGTCGACCCAGTGGGCCGTGTTCGAGCCGAACAACGAACGGCTGTGGGCGTCGATCCGGCAGACCGTGGAGGACTTCCTGATCGCCACCTGGCGCACCGGCGCGCTCCTGGGCACCAAGCCCGAGGAGGCGTTCTTCGTCCGCTGCGACCGCACCACGATGACCCAGAACGACCTCGACAACGGCCGGCTGATCTGCCTCATCGGGGTGGCACCCACCTACCCCGCCGAGTTCGTGATCTTCCGCATCGGCCAGTTCACGGCCGACGCGCGGCGCAACTGACGCCCCGAACGCGCCCCCGCAGCACCGCTGCCCCCGAAGCACCGCACACCCCAGTACCCGGCGGGAGACAGACATCATGGCAACGCGCGACAATCCCTACGGCGCCTTCAACTTCCTCGTCAAACTCGGTGACCAGGGCGGCGAGGACCAGATCGCGGGCGGCTTCTCCGACTTCACCGGAGCGGGCAACGAGGTCAAGTTCTCCGAGTACCGCAACGGCAACGACCTCGAGAACCACGTACGGAAGATCGCCAACACCAACACGACCGACGACGTCACCCTCAAGCGCGGCATCATCGGCGACCTGCGTCTCTTCGACTGGATCAAGGCCACCCGGGAAGGTGCCCACGAACCCCGCACGGTCACCGTCACCCTCCACGACGAGGGCCGCCAGCCGGTCTGCGCCTGGGTGCTGCGCCGCGCCCAGCCCAAGAAGTGGGTCGGCCCCACCCTCACGGGCAAGGGCGGCGGCGAGGTCGCGATGGAGGAACTGCACCTCGTCGCCGAGCGCATCGACTTCGTGTCGCTGTGACCACGCCCGGACTGCGCCTGGGCGCGCCGGGGGTGCTTCACGACGGCGGACGTCCGCCGCTCGCCCTCCGGCCCGTCCGGCTCGACATCGCGGGATTCGTGGGCGTCGCCCCTCGCGGGCCCGTGGACACCCCGGTCGCCGTGGAGCGGTGGTCCGACCACCAACGCCGGTTCGGCGGGTACGAGGGCCCCGGCCTCCTCCCGTACGCGGTCCGCGCGTTCTTCGCGCAGGGCGGCGCCAGGGCCTACGTGCTGCGCGTGGCCCCGCTGCCCCGGTGGCCGCACCCCGAGGCCGTGGCCGCGCACGCCCTGCACGAGATCACCCTGGCCCGCCCCGACCCCTACCGGCCGGGGGCGGGGCTGCCGTGCGTGCTCGGGCTGCGTGCCGCCGACGAGGGCGGCTGGGGCGGGCTGCTGGGGGTGCGCTGGGAGTTCACCGCGGACAGCCGGTTCACGGCCGAGTCCGGCCGGGCGGCGGCCGAGCTCGCGCTGCCGGAGTCACAGGCCCCGCCGCCCGGGACCCTGCTGCGGGTCCACGGGCCAGGGCTGCCCGCCCCGGGCGGCTTCTTCCGGGTGACCGGGCTCGCGGAACGGCAGGAGACGCCGAGCCTGCGCCGCCGGGTCGCCGAACTGGACCGGCCGCTCGGTGCGTCCGGCCCGCCGGGCGCCGCGCTGGCGGTCGACGTCGTCACGGCCACCGTGACCGTCACCGACGCGGACCCCCGCCTGCCCCGCGAGGAACGCTTCACCGGCCTCGGCCTCGACCGGGCGCACCCCCGCTGGGCCGGGGCCGTGCTGGCCGCCGAGTCACTGCTGGTCACGCCCGACGGGGAGTGGCCCGAGGCCCTGCTGCCGTCCGGCCCCCTCCTCGCGGCCGCCGTCTCCGAGCCCGCACGCCCCGGCCGCGACCGGTACGCCGGCATCGGCGCCGACAGCTTCTTCGACGGGCGGATCCCCGCCGGGCTGCTGCCCGTCGGCGGCGGCGAGGGCACCGGCGACCTCGACCCGGCCGACCTGGCCGGCATGGACCGGATGGCGCTGGTCCCCGAGGTCGCGCTGCTCTGCGTACCCGATCTGCTCTGGCACCACGTCGACGGGAGCACGCCTCGGCCCGCCGAGCCGCCTCCGCACCACGGCCCGGTGTTCGCCCCCTGCCCGCCGCCCGCCCCGGCCCCGGCCGCCGTCCCGCCCCGTGAGCGGGCCGGGCTCCTGGACAGCGGGACCCAGCTGCCCGAGATCACCGCCCGCCAGCTGCGGCTCGTGGAACTCGCGGAGCGGCAGCGCCGGTTCACCGCCCTGCTCGACGTACCACCGTGGCTCACCGTGCGGGCGATCGCCCGCTGGCGGGCCGCCTTCGACAGTTCGTACGCCGCCGCCCACCACCCGTGGCTCGGCGTGCCCGACCCCGAGGACCCCGGACGCCGGACCCGGCTCGTCCCGCCCTCCGGTTTCGCCGCCGGGATCATCGCGGACCGCGAGCGCCGCCTCGGCCTCGCCCACGGGCCCGCCAACGCCCTGGCCGCCGAGGCCGTGACCGCGGCCGGCCGGTGGTCGGCGGCCGACCACGACGAGCTGCACCTGATGGGTGTCGACGCCTTCCGGGCGGAGCGCGACGGCTTCCGGCTGATCTCGGCCCGCACCCTCTCCCACGACCCCGACTACGGCCAGCTCAGTGTGCGGCGGCTGATGACCATGCTGCGGATCGTCCTGGACCGGCAGGCCCAGCCGCTGGCGTTCGAACCGCACTCCCCGCAGCTGCGCGCCGAACTGCGCCGCGCCGTCACCGAGTTGCTGCGCGGCCTCCACCGGTCCGGGGCCTTCGCGGGGGACAGCGAGGACGAGGCCTTCTTCGTCCACTGCGACGAGCGCCTCAACCCCGCCTGGTCCCGCGACCTCGGGCGGCTCGTCGCGGAGGTCGGGGTCGCTCCCGCCCACCCCCTGGAACACCTGGTCCTGCGGATCTCCCAGGACGCCGACGGCACCGTGACGGTGGGCTGAGCCATGACCGAACTCGTCCAGACCTTCCGCTTCCGGGTCCGGCTGACCCGCAGCACCGCGCCCGGCCCCACCGACCGGCCGCCGCCCCGTCTCAAGGGCGACAAGAACACCGCGCCCGGCACGTCCCCTCCCGCGGGCGGACCGGACCGGCTCGGTGACGGCGGCTTCCAGGACTGCTCCGGGCTGGGCCTGGAGGCCGACCTGCGTGAGTACTCCGAAGGCGGCGGCAACGACCGGGTCGTGCGGCGCACGGGGCGGGTGAAGCTCCAGCCGCTGGTCCTCAAGCGCGGCATGTTCTGTCCCACCGAGGGCGGCCCGGCCGACACCGGCCTGTGGGACTGGCTGCACGGCATGGTCGCCGGCGGACCGCCCGCGGCCCGCTACGACGGGGACGTGGAGGTGCTCGACCCCACCGGGGAGCGGGTCG
Source organism: Streptomyces phaeofaciens (assembly GCF_014648915.1). Lineage (GTDB taxonomy): Bacteria > Actinomycetota > Actinomycetes > Streptomycetales > Streptomycetaceae > Streptomyces > Streptomyces phaeofaciens. The sequence continues at coordinate 35,455 of NZ_BMSA01000043.1, forward strand.
TCGCGCACTGGACGTTCTCCAGGGGCCTGCCCCTGAAGGTCAACGGGCCCACGCTCAACGCCAGGACGGGGGAGATCGCCGTGGAGGAACTGCACATCGCCCACGAGGGCCTGCGCCTGGAGCGCGCCCGGTGACCGCCCTCGCCCAGGCCACCCTCCAGCGCCTCACACGCGGCTCGGGCGGCGGCAAGGACCAGCCGCCCCCGCTGGTGGGCGACGGCGACCCCGTGCCCGTCCAGTTCAACCCGAGCACGCTGCGGATCAGCCGCAACAACAACGTGGACAAGGGGGGTACGACCACCAACAGCCAGAAGCGCCAGCACCCGGCACAGGAAGGCTCCACCCTCACCTTCGACCTGGAGTTCGACACCGCCGAGCAGCGCTCGGGCGGCCAGTACGTCGACGTGCGCCGGTGGACCGCCCTGGTACGGCAGTTCGTCGAGCCGCCTCCTGACCGGACCGGCGCCCCGCCGCCCGCCGTCCGCCTCGTCTGGGGCACGCTGCGCTTCGACGGCATCGTCACCCAGGTCAGCGAGGAACTCGACCTGTTCGCCCCGGACGGCACCCCCCTGCGGGCCAAGGCCGGGGTCACCATCGTCGAGCAGAACCCCCGGTACGAGGCGCACGTCGAGGGCCCCGGCGCGCTCGACACCCGCGCCGCGACCGAGCCCGGCGCACCCCGGCCCGGCGCGGCTCCCGGCACCGCCGGTACGAGCCGGGCCCGGCAGGTGGTGGCGGCCCAGGACGGGGAGTCCGCCCAGCAGATGCTCTCCCGCCTCGGGCTCGACCCGGCGGCCTGGCGGGCCGCGATGAACGGCTTGGAGAGCCCGCTGACCCTGGCCGCCGGGGCCTCCGTACAGCTCGGCGCCGAAGTGTCGGCGGGCCTGGGCGCCACGGCCGGGCTCCGGCTGTCCGCGGGCTTCGCCGGCGGGGTGTCCGCCGGCTCCGTCGACGGTCTCACGGCCGCCCTGGGAGTCGGCCCGGCGGGACCGGACGGCCCGCTGGACGCGGAGACCGCCGGGTTCGTGCTCTCCGCGGGCGGGGGGATCGGGGCGGCGGCGGACGCGGTGCTCGGCGCGCGGACGGACGAGGCGGCGGCGCGGGCGCGGGAGTCCTTCGAGGTGCCTCGGGAGGTGAGGGGCGCGGGCTCCGGCGGTTCCGGTGGCCCGTACCCGGGCGGCGGTCCGCCGGCGGGTGGCCTCGACCGGCGGGCCGCCGGCTACGGCCGGGGCATCCCGCTGCGGGCCCGTGCCGACGCCGGCACCCTCGCGGAGACCGCCGCAGGCGGCGGCCGCAGCCTGGCCGACCGGGCCCGCCGCGAGGAGATCCCCGCCCCCGACCAGGGCGCGGCCCCGTGGGAGCGGCTGCCGCCCGACCCGCCCGGCCGGTCCGCGGCCGACTGCGCGCAACGCCGCCGTGACGCGGGTGCGACGACCTTGAGGTGGACACCCCGAGGAGGCCCCGGATGAGCGTGTACATCGGAGAGCTGCACACCGAGATCGTCCCCGCCGGGGGCGGCGGCCCGCCGGCCGCGCCAAAGGGCGGTACGGCCGCCGCCCTCGCGGCCGCCGAGCATCACCGCGAGGCGGCCGAACGCGCCGCCTGGCTCGCCGCCCGGGTCGCCGCCGAGGACTTCGATGACTGAGGCGGTCGTCACGACCGTCTCCCCGGTCTTCGAGGTCGGCGGCGTCGTCGGCAAGGACCTCGCGCGGGACTGCGTACGGCTGGAGGTGGCCGAGGCGCTGGAGGGGCTGCGCACCCTGCGCGCCCATTTCCTCGCCGTCGGAGCCGGCGCCGAGGGGGCCCACGACCGGCTGCTGCACCTCGACGGCTCCACGGTCGACCTCGGCAGCGCCCTCAAGGTCGCCCTCGGCCCGCCGGCACGGCAGCGGTTCGTCTTCGACGGGGTGGTCTCCGCGATCGAGCTGGTTCTCGGGGACGGCGAGCCCCCGCTCGTCGTCGTGCACGCCGAGGACGTGCTGATGCGGCTGCGGATGACCCGTCGGATGCGCACCTACGAGAACGTCACCGACGCGGACATCGCCGAGTCCGTGGCCCGCGAGCACGGGCTCGCCGCCGACACCGCGGCCCCCGGCCCCCGCTACGACCTGGTCCAGCAGCTCAACCAGAGCGACCTCGCCTTCCTGCGCAGCCGCGCCCGGCTGCTCCAGGCCGAACTCTGGGCCACCGGCCGCACCCTGCACTTCCGCACCCGCGGCAGCCGGCAGGGCACCGAACAGACCCTCGTCCACGGCAGTGAGCTGCTGTCCGTACGCCTGGCCGCCGACCTGGCCCACCAGCGCAGCGAGATCGCCGTCACCGGCTACGACGCCGAGCGCCGCGAGGGCATCGACGAGCGGGCCGGGCCCGAGGTCGTCGAGGCCGAGACCGCGGGCGGCCGCACCGGGCCCCGGCTGCTGGGCCGGGCCCTGGGCCCCGCCACCGGCTTTCGGGTCAGGGAGACCGCCCTGGCCGGCGCGGAGGCCGAGGCCTGGGCGCGTGCCGAGATGCTGCGCCGCGGCCGCCGCTTCGTCACGGCCGCCGGAACCACCAACGGCAGCCCCGACCTCGTCGTCGGCGGCCCGCTCACCCTGCGCGGGGTCGGCGGACCCTTCGAGGGCGGCGGCTACCACGTCACCCGCATCCGGCACACCTTCGACCTGGAGCACGGCTTCCGCACCCGCTTCGACGCCGAACGTTCCTCTCTCAACGAGGTGGTGTGATGAGCCTGCCCACCCCCGCCGACGGTTCCGGCCCCCGGTACTTCGGCGTCTACCCCGCCCTCGTCACGGACATCGTCGACGACCGGCAGCTGGGCCGCGTGGAAGTGCGCTTCCCCTGGCTCGGCGAGGAGGGCGACCGTGACGTACGGGCCTGGGCCACCCTCTGCTCGCCCTACGCCGACGGGGACCAGGGGCTGCTCGCCTTCCCCGAGGTGGACAGCCAGGTGCTGGTGGCCTTCGAGGCGGGCGACCTGCGCCGCCCCTACGTCATCGGGTCCGCCTGGAACGGCCGGGCCGCCACCCCGCACCGGCCGGAGCGCGCCAACAACCTGCGCCAGCTGCGCTCCAGGGCCGGCAGCCGGCTCCAGTTCGACGACACCGCGGGAGCGGAGGCGGTACGGATCACCACGGACTCCGGCCACGAGGTGATCCTCGACAACGCCACCCAGCACGTGACCGTGAAGCACGCGACGGGCTGTGTGATCCGTCTGACCCCCACCTCCGTGGAGATCCAGGCCAACGTCTCGGTGGACGTCAAGGCCCCCATGGTCACCGTCAACGCCCCGCTGTCCACCTTCAACGGGCTGGTGAAGTGCGGGACTCTGGTCACCGACCAGATGGTCGTCTCACCGGCCTACACCCCCGGCGCCGGGAACATCTGGTGAGCCCGGCCGAGCCGCACGGCTTCGTCTTCCGGGCGCCCTGGTACGTCTGCGCGCGCGGCGGCTACGACCGCTTCGACGCGCGCGCCGCTTCCCCGGCCCTGCAGAAGTACGACGTACCCGAGTTCGTGGCGCGCCTGGTCGCGGACCCGCGGGACTCGCTGTGCTTCGAGCCCGCCGACGACGTCTGGTCGTACCACGTTCCCGTCGCCCTGGCCGACCGGGGGCCCGGCCGGGCCCGGTTCGCCACCCACCAGGTGGTCCGTACCCGGCTGCGCAAGCTCTACCAGCCGAGCCACCAGCGGTACTACGCCGTCGTCGTGGAGCTGTTCTGCGAACGGCCGGGGCTGCCCCGGCCGCAGTCCGCGCAGGGTCTGGAGGTGGGGCTGGTGATGCGCCGGCGGCAGGTGGACATGAGCGCCAAGCCGGCGGTGCTGCGCGCGCTCACCCGGAAACTGACCGCCCAACTCCTCGCCGCCCAGGGCGGGTCCGGACCGGTGGGCGACGTCTTCCGGTCCGAGAGCGAGGACGTGCTGTGGGCCGACCTCGCCCACCGGGAGCACTTCGAGCAGGCCAACGCCCCGCTCCTCGACCAGGTCGTGGTGAAGGAGGAGGTCCAGGGATGGGTGCCGCGGGGGACCGGCGGGAGCTGGCGCCCCACGGGCCCGACCGACGGCGAACTCCTCGACGGCGAGGAGGAGTTGCCCATGTGGCAGCTGCCGTCCCGGTCCGGGGACTGCGACGGCGACCCGCCGCCGCAGCGCTCGCTCTGGTTCGGCCTGGTGCCCGTCACCTCCGGCGACCACGACGACGCCGGCGCCCGCAAGCTCGACGACCACTCGGTCTACGAACTGCGCACGTTCGTACGGCGGGTCCCGCGTCCGGGGCATGAGCACTGCCCCGCGGCGACCTGGCTCAGCGAGCCCACCGAACCCTTCCGGCTCGCTTCCTTCTACGACCCCGAGGGCACCAAGAACCGGCGGATCTCCATCACCCTGCCCGACCTGCGGGCGCTCGCCGCCCGCGCGGCCGGGCCGTCCGGTCCCGGCGGGGTGGCGGTCACCACCCCGCCGGGCTCGCAACTGTCGTTCGCGCAGAACGGCGAGATCCCCAAGAGCGGCTCGGTCGGCGGCACCACGCCGCGCGTCTGCACCTTCGCCCTCGAACTCTTCATGATCGTGGCCTTCTTCCTGTTCAGCCTGTTCCTGCCGATCGTGGTCTTCGCCTTCCAGCTGTGGTGGCTGCTGGCGCTGCGGTTCTGCCTGCCGCCGTCGGTGCAGGCGGTGCTGGCGCTCAAGGCCTTCTTCACGGGGAGCACGACGACGGCACAGATGACGCAGGTGGAGCGGCTCTCCTTCGACGCACTGATCGGGCCGGGCACGGGCGACCGGCTCCAGGCCGCGAGCGACCGGTTCGCCGCATCGGACCTGGACGACTTCGTCGAGGTGGTGGCGGGTCCCGAGACCACTCCGGCACCGGTACCCCCGCGGCCGGAGCCACCCGTGAAGGACCCGCTGTGCGGGGGCGGATGAGATGGCGGGCCCCGCACCGGCCGAGCGGGTACCGGCACCGGCGCCGGCACCCGTACCGCCCGCACCCGCCCCCGTCGTTCCCGGTGCCGCTCCCGGTGCCGCGCCGGGCGCGCTCGCGGACGAGCTGTCCCGGGTACTCGTCCCCGCGGACGTACCCAAGGACGAACTGGCCCTGCGGGGCGGCGCCGAGCTGACCGCCGGCCCCGCCGTCTCCGCGTACCTGGACGCCAAGGGCAAGGAGGGCGGTCCGGTCAGGGTCCGGCTCGGGAACACCGCGGCCGGACCTCTGACGCTGCGCAGGACGGAGAAGGGCGGCCTGGACACCCCCGGAACGGCCTACCAGTGGATCCCCCTGCTCCACCCGCTGCTGCTGCCCCTGCGCGCCGAAGGCATCGAACCGGTGCTCGCGCTGCGCGTGCACGACGGGCTGCTCCAGGGGCACGCCTCCGCACGGGTCAAGGGCAGGCTGCCGGACGACCGGCGGGCGCTGCTGGAACGGATGGAGAACTGCACCAGGGCCCTGGGCTGGCTGGGCGTCGAGGGCCTGCGGCTGCCGAACGTCGAGAACGAACTGCGGGGCCCGACCCTCGTCGTGAGGGTCAGCGGCATGTCCTTCTCGCTCGGAGGCTTCCTGACGGCCTCCGGAGGATTCGGCATCGCCAACGAGATCGTCACCTTCGACGCGGTGGCGCGGGGCACGATCGGCGGCCTGGGGCAGGTGGAGGTACCGGTCTCCCGGGGCGCGGACGGCGCGCTGGCGGGGAAGGCGACGGCCGACGTGAAGCTGCGCGGGTTCGCCGGGCAGGTCACCGCCGCGTTCGGCGGCGGGAACGTCGACGTCCGCGGCACCGTGCGGTACACGAACGAAAAGTTCGACGGATCCGTGACGCTGGTGGCCACCGATGCGAAGTCCGCGAAGGAACTGACGGACGCGCAGCTTCCGGAACAGGTGAAGGCGGCGGGACCGGCCGCGGCCCCCGCCCCCGCCGTCGGCCCCGCCCCCGCCCCGGCGGCCCCCGCCGCCCCACGGACGGCGGAACCCGCGGGACCGCGCCCCGGCCCCCGCGTGCTCGCGGGCTGGGGCACCGTCGACGTCGCACTCGCGGACTGGCTGCGCGGCGAGGCGCTCGTGGTCGTCGACCACCACGGGGACGTGACCGTCATCGGCAAGATCCTGCCGAGGATGGACAAACCGCTGTTCGAGCAGAAGGACTACGTCAAGCAGCTGGCCCGGTTCGAGATCCGCGCCTCGTACGGGGTGCCGCTCGTCGGCAACGTCTTCCTGTTCGCCAACGTCGGTCTGGAGGCGCTCGCGAAGATCGGCCCGGCCACCCTGACGAAGATGGAGCTCACCGGGACCTGGTCGACCAAGCCGGAGGTGCTCAGGAGCTTCGGGCTCACCGCCACCCTCAACATCTCCGCCTTCGCGGGACTGCGGCTGAGGGCCGAGGGCGGGGCGGGCGTCGAGATCCTGGGCCACGACATCAAGACGGGCATCGGCCTGTGGGCCCTGGCCGGCATCCGCGGCTATGTGGAGGCCACGCCGACCATCGGCTTCCGGGAGGTCGCGGACCCGGCGGCCGGCAAGCGCGGCGAGTTCTTCGTCGCCGGGCACATGGAGATCGCTGCCCAGCCCTTCCTCGGGCTCGGCGGCGACCTCTTCGTCGAGCTGGACAGCCCGTGGTGGTCACCGGCGCCCGACCGACGGTGGACCTGGCCGCTGGGGCAGCTGGAGTACCCGCTGCCGGGACAGTTCGGCATCGGCGCGGACGTCGAGCACGTCCTGGGCTCGGGAAAGATCCCGGAGATCACCTTCGGGAAGGTGGACTTCAACGCGGAGAAGTTCCTGACGGACCTGGTCAACGACCACGTCCCGCCGAAGAGGTCCACGGGCGAGGAGGAGACGAGGGGCGCCTGGTCGGCACCGGGTGCCGCGGCCGCCCCGGCTGCCGCTCCGAGTGCCGTCCCGGGCGCGGCGCCTGCGGCAGCCGCCGTCAAACCGGTCGCGCCCGGCGCCAAGCCCGGCGCCCCGACCCCACCGGGAGCCCCGGGCGCCCCCCGCAAGGCGGGCAAGGAGGACGAGGCCGTTCCCTCCCCGGAGGTCATGGCCCGCTGGCACGGCGGCATGAAGGCCCTGGGCGACCTGCGGGAAAGCTCGCACACGAACCCGCTGGACCAGACCGAGATGGACGCGGCCCTCGCGGACCTGCGCACCCGCTTCGGGTTCACGGTGCTGACCGCCCGGCAGGCGGGCGACCGGTGGCAGATCCACGCCGAGATGAACCCCAAGAAGGATCTGTCGGACTTCTGGGCCGAGCAGGACGAGATGTGGGCCGTGCTTCAGGCGGCGTGGGAACGCGGCCAGGGCTTCGACCGGGAGATGTCCCGGCAGTATCCGATCCACCAGGTCGGCCTGGTGAACAAGAAGATCCTCGACGCGTACGTCCCCGGCAGGTTCATCATCTCCCACAAGGCCGCTCAGCTCATCGACCTGGGCGAAGGCCAATACGACAAGTTCCTGGACGAGTTCGGAGAGAAGTACGCGCCGGGGACGGTCATCGCCGGGACGCCGCACGCACGCGAGCACTTCCCGAAGCTCCAGGGCCGGCCGCTGAGGGGGCGGTGGGTGCTGGAACTCCCCGAGCAGGAGCAGTTCCCGGCCGGGTCCGGCAAATGGCGGAGGTTCCAAGCCCGGCTCTACCGGGCCGAGCTGAACAACGTGCTGGTGCGGGACTGCAACGGCCACGTCTACCACCCCGAGGTCGACAGCAACTTCCCCTGAGCCCGCCGCCGGCGGAAACGCCGCGGTGACGGTCCCCCAGGAGCATCGAGGCATGACCGTGAGCACAGCGACAGACGTCTGGCTCGGCACCGGCGTGCGGTTCCCGCTGCGGCCGCAGAGCGGCGGGGGGCTGGCCTGGGCCGGGGGCGAGGCCCTGATCCGGCAGTCGATCGAGACCATCCTCGACACCGAGCCCGGCGAACGCGTGATGCGCCCCACCTTCGGCTGCGGACTGCGCCGCTACCTCATGGAACCCAACTCCACCGCCACCCGCGCCGCGATCGCCGCCGAGATCACCGAGGCGCTCACCCGCTGGGAACCGCGGATCAGAGTGACGGAGGTCGACGTGACCCCCGGCGAGGAACGCACCCTGGTGTGGATCGACATCGCCTTCGTCCGGCTGGCCGATCTGCGCCCGGACAACCTCGTCTACCCGTTCTATCTGCGGTAGGGGCCAGGTGACGACCGTATGCCGCTGATCGGGCCCATCCTCGACGACCGTACCTTCGAACAGCTCAGGGACGAGCTGGTCAAGCGGATCCCGGTCTACGCCCCCGAGTGGACCGACCACAACACCGGCGACCCGGGCATCGCACTGCTCGAACTCTTCGCGCACCTCGGCGAGTCGCTGCTCTTCCGCTTCAACCAGATCCCCGACGCCACCAAGGTCGCCTTCCTTCGGCTGCTCGGCGTACGGCCCCGGCCCGCCCTGACCGCCCGTACTCTGCTGGTCCTCGACACCGAACGGCCCGAGGGCGTCCAGGTGCTGCGCGGTACCGAGGCCCGCGCGGGCGCCGTGGTCTTCGAGACCGAGAACGAGGTCGTCGCCTGGCCCCTGGAGGTCGGCGCCGTGGGAAAGACCGCCGCCCCCGAGGCGCCCGGCACCACCGAGGCCCGGCGTCGCGCCAACGCCCTCGACGCCCTCCCGGACGCGGTGCGGGCCCGTGTCAGGGCCCAGGAGCAGAGCGGTGTGAAACCGCTGTTCTATGTCACCACCGCCGTCCCCGACGACCCGCTCGCGGGCGACGGCCCGCCCCTCGACGTCAGCACCACCGTCGACCAGAGCCTGTGGGTCGCGCTGCTCGGCAAGAACACCACCGACCCGGCCCTGCTGCGCGGCCGGACGCTCTTCCTGGGCGTCGCCCTCGACGAGGAAGTCCCGCGTCCCTTCGACCTCGTGGCCCGGGACCCCGGTGACCCCACCCGGCTGCGTGCCGGCGACCTGGTCACCGCCCCGCCCGGGTTCCACTGGGAGCTGTGGAACGGGCCCACCGCCCCCACCGCCTTCGCCCCGCTCGCCGTTCTCGCGGACACCACCCGGGGGCTGACCACCACCGGGGTCGTCTCCCTCACCCTCCCCGAGGCCTTCCCGGCCCACCCCGCCGGCACCACCGGCGACGGCGGGCTGAACAGCCCCCCGCCCCTGGACGACGCCGACCTGGCCGCCCGGGTGGTCGGCTGGCTGCGGGTGCGCCGCCCGGCGGGCGAGAACGACGCCATCCACCGGGTCCGCTGGGTCGGCGTCAACGCCGTCGGCGCCGTCCAGGCCCGTACCGCCACGCCCGAACTCCTCGGCACCGGAACGGGCGACGCCGGCCAGGCGTACCGCCTCACCCGGCGTCCCGTCCTCGCGGCCTCCACCCGGCTGGAGGTGGAGGAACCCGACGGCTGGCGCCCCTGGGACGAGGTCGAGGACTTCGCCGCGAGCGGCCCGTTCGACCGGCACTACTCCCTCGACGCGGAAGCGGGCCTGGTCCGATTCGGTACCCGCTGCCGGGTCCCGCGCATCGGGGAACGCGTCCGCGTCACCTCGTACCGCCACGGAGGCGGCAGCACGGGCAACGTCCCGGCCGGCGCCGTCTCCTCCCTCACGGGTGTCACGGGCGCAAAGGTGCGCAACCCCCTGCCCGCCGCGGGCGGCGCAGACCCCGCCTCCCTCGCCGACGCCCTCGACGCGCTGCCCGCCGAGGTGCACCGCAGGGACCGGGCCGTCACCGCCGACGACTTCCGCTCCCTCGCCCTCCAGGTACCGGGCGTACGACGGGCCGAGACCCTTCCGCTGCTGCACCCCGACACCCCCACCCAGCCCGCCGCGGGCGTCGTCAGCGTGCTGGTCTTCCCCGCCGAGGACCTCCGCGACCCCGGCGCTCCGCTGCCCGACCTGGCCCTGCTGCGCCAGGTCGCGGCCCACCTCGATCCGCGCCGTCTCGTCACCACCGAGCTGTACGTGATCCCGCCCACGTACGTCGACATCGCCGTCTCCGTGGGCGTGCGGGCGCGCGAGGGCTACCAGCCCGACGCGGTGCGCCGCTGGGTGGAGCTGATCCTGCGCCAGTACCTCGCCCCGCTGCCGCCGTACGGGCCCGACGGAGCCGGCTGGCCGCTGGGAAGGGCGGTCCGCCGTGCCGAGCTCGAGGCCGTCGCCGCGCAGGTGGAGGGGCTGGAGTACCTCGAGGACGAGCTGCTGCTCGCCCGCCGTTCGGCGCCCGGTACCGGATCCGGAACCGGAGGCGCCGGGGAGTGGTCCGCGCTGCCCCTGGTGCCCCTGCGTCCCTGGGAAGTGCCGCGGCTCGCCGAGATCACCGTCGTCACCGGCGGCCCGCTGCCGGTCGGCACCGGGTACGGCTCACCGCCGCCGCCCCCCGGGGACCCCGTGATCGTCCCGCTGCCCCCGGAGGTGTGCTGATGCACGGCGACCGCGCCCTGAGCGTGCTGGCCGACCCCGACCAGTGGGCCCGTTGCCGCCACGAGTCCACCGCCCTGCTCGACGAGGGCGGTGTCTGCCTCGCCTGGCAGCCCGAACCGGAACCCGAACCGGAGCCGGCGGACGGGTACGGGCCCGCCGGACTCGCCTTCGACCGCTGGGGGCGCGCCTACCGTTCGTACCCCCGTACCGGCCGCGTCGAGACCGGAACGCGGACCACCGCGGCCCTCGGCGCGGACCGCCCCGGCACCCTGTGCGTCCCGCGCGGCCTCGCCGTCGACCCGGCCCAGCGGCTCTACATCTGTGAATCCGGAGCCGCCGCCGTCCATGTGGTCGACCTGTGGGGGGAGCGGCTGCTGCGCCGGGTTCCCGTACGCGACCGGGTCCATCCGCACCGCCGCCCGCTCGACGCCACCGCGCACCGCGGCGGCGCCGCCGTCCTGCTCACCCGGCCCGAGGGCATCGTCCTCCTCCAAGGCCGTCGCGGCCCCCTGCGCGGACCCGCCCTCCACCGGCCGCCCGGCGCCGAACACCTGCGCCCCACCCGCCTCGCCGACCACGCGGGCGTCCTGTACGTCCTGTGGACCGGCCCCGGCGGCGGACCGGCCGTCGTCGCCCGCGCCGACGGCAGCCGTGCCCTGACCGTCCCCGACGCCGGCGACCTCGGCCTCGCGCCCGACGGCACCCTCGTCGTCGCCCGCGCGCCCGGCCTGCCGTTCCGCCGCTTCCGCCCCGACACCGCCACCTGGGTCGAGCTCGAACCGCTGCGCCCCCACGGCTACGACGGCGGGGCCATGACGCTCGCCCCGGACGGACGGATCGCGTACACCACGCCCACCGGCATCGCCCGTACCACCTCGGCCGCCACCCGCTACCCGCCCACCGGCAGTGTGATCAGCTACCGGCTCGACGCCGGCGAGTACCGCACCCGCTGGGGCCGGCTCTTCCTCGACGCCTGCGTACCGCACGGCACCGAGGTCCGGGTCAGCTTCCTGACCACTGACGAGGACACCGTCACCGACGCCCTGCCCTGGGCCCCGCCCGGACACGGCCCGAGCACCGTCCCGCACCCCGAGGCCACCCCGCCGCTGCCGTCCCGCACCGAGTTCGACGGCCGGCTCTCCGCGAGCGGCGCGCTGTTCCGGCGGCCCACCGGACGGGAGTGGCCCTGGGCGCAGATCGCGCCCGACGACTCCTTCGAGACGTACGAGGCGCCCGTCCAGGCCCCTCCCGGCCGCTATCTGTGGGTCGTGCTGCGCCTTCGCGGCACCCGGCGCGCCACCCCCCGCGTGCGCGGCCTGCGCGTCGAGCGCCCCGGCCACCGGCTCGCCGCCCAGCTGCCCAGGTCCTGGAGCCGCGACGAGGCCGATGCCGAGTTCCTCCAGCGCTTCCTCGCCCCCGCCGAAGGGCTGCTGCACGAACTCGACGCGCGGGCCGCGCTGCGCACCGTGCTGCTCGACCCCACCGCCACCCCGCAGGAGGCGCTCGGCTGGCTCGCCTCGCTCCTCGGTCTTGTCCTGGACCGGCGCTGGCCCGTGGCCACCCGGCGGGCGTTGATCGGACAGGCGTACGACCTCTTCCGTATCCGCGGCACCGCGGCCTGCCTGGAACGGCTGCTGCGCCTGTACCTGCCCGTGCCGGTCGGTGTCGTGGAGAACTGGCGGCTGCGCGGTCTGGGCGGCGCCGTGCTCGGCACCGGGCCCGGCGGGCCGCCCGCCCCCGCCGTCGGCGGCGGGGCCGCGACCGGGGGCGCGCTCGGCCGGTTCACCGTCGGCGGCACCCGGCCCGGTGAGGACGGCTACACCGCCACCGCCCACCGGTTCAGCGTCCTGATCCCGGCCGAGCCGACGGCCGAGCAGATGGACGTCGTCCGCACCATCGTGGAGACCCACAAGCCCGCCCACACCGTCGTCGACCTCTGCCCGCTGGGCGCCGGCATGCGGATCGGCCGCGCCCTGCATGTCGGGCTGACCTCCGTCGTCGGCCCCGGCGCGGCCTGGGCCCCGGCCGTCGTCGGGGCCGTACGGGCCGGGGAGGACGGCGTCGTCGGCGTGCCGGCCGCGGGGTCCCGGGTCGGGGAGACCTCCATCGCCGGGGCGGTGAGGGTCGGATGAGCGAACCCGCCCTCGTCGTCGACCGGTTGTCCGCCACACTGCGGTACACCGGGGCGGAGCCGCCCCCGCCGGAACGGCTGGCCGCCCCGCTGCGCCGTGCCACCGAGGGCGGCGGGCTCGCGGACGCCCTGCGCGGGCTGCCGCTGCCGCCGGGCCGCTGGTGCGTGCCCCGGCTGGAGTTGACCGTGCCGCTGGACCTCGACCGCCCCGAGTCGGCACTGGCCCGCGACTGGGCGAAGGCGGTCGCGGCAGCGGTGGAACACCTGCTGCGCGAGGGGCGGGCGCAGGGGAGCCGGACAGGGCTCGTCCACTACCCCGACGACATGGCGCTCGTCGTCGACGCGGTGGCGGGGATCGCGACGGGCAGGCCGGCCCGGCAGTGGGCCTGGCGGCAGACCGGCCTGCTGCGGTCGCAGGACCCGGAGCCGGGTACCGCACCCGGCCCCGCGGTGCTGGCCCTGCTCGGCCGACGGCCGCACCTCGCGCCGGGCGCGGTGCTGCGGGTCGCCCGGGAGTACGGACTCGCGCCGTTGGACCGGGCGTTGGGCCGGGCGGGCTGGGCGGAGCTGGCCGCGCTGGTCGCCGTGCCGGCCTGGACGGATCCGGCGCCGTACCCGGCCCCGCCGGGCCGCACCGCCCCACGACCCGAGCAGGTGCCGGTTTTGGACCCGGACCGGCCCCCGGCCCCGGAACCGGTCATGCCGACCGCCGCCCCCGCCACGCGGGAGCTGGCACGGGCCCTGCTGGCCGGCTCGGTGCTCGCCGAGCTGGTACGCCGGTCCCGGCTGCGGTCGACCGCGCAGGTGCGGGCGGCCTGGGCGGTACTGGTGGCGGCCGAGACCGACCCGGCCGCGGTGCGCCGGCCGCCGCGGGCGGGGCTGCCGGCGCTGCTGGCCGAGGGACTCCGGGCGGCGGCCGCGGGCGAGCCGGTACGGCAGCCCGCGCCCGGCCCGGCGCCGGCACCGCACCCGTCGCCTCCCCGGGACACGACGCCGGTACGCCGCCCCCCGCAGCCGCCCGCTCGGCCGACGCCGAAGCCGACGCCCGAGCCGTCCGCCCCGCGACCCGAGGCCGACGGGCCGCTTACCCCTTGGGCCGGCCTGCTCTTCCTGCTCGCGACGGCACCGGAGGCCGGGCTGCCCGACCACGCCCTGGACGAACCGGCCCTGGCCGCCCGGCCGCTGCCGTGGACGCTGTACGCGGCCGGCCGGGCCCTCGCTCCGGCCGCCGCCCCCGACGACCCGGCCCTGCTGGCCCTCGCGGGCCTCGACCGGGACCGGTCCGCCCTGGTCCTGGCGGCCCTCCCGCCCACCGGGCCGGAGTCCGCCGCGATCGCCGGCCTCGCCGCGACCTGGGCCCGGGTGACGGCGTCCCGCCTCCACGGCGAGTCCGCGTGCGACACCTTCGCGGTGGTCGCGGCCCTCGCCCGCCGCCCCGGCCGGATCATCGCCGCCCCCGGCTGGATCGAGGCCCATCTCGACCTGTCCGACACCGACCCCGCGATCCGCCGCGCCGGCCTGGATCTCGACCCCGGCTGGATCCCCTGGCTCGGCGCGGTAGTGAGGTACGTCTATGCCTGACCCCAAGCCCCCGGCCCGGCCCGCCCGCCCACGCCTGTGGGAAAGGCTGCACCGTCCCGTGCGCCCCGCGCCCGAGGCCCCGGCCACCGCACGAGCCGATCCGGACACCGCCGGCACCGCCGGAACCGCCGAGTCCGCAAGGCCCGGTCCTGCTCCGGCCGGTCCTGCTTCTGCCGGTCCTGGCCCTGCCGGGCCCGCCGCTGCTGGACTTGCCCCCGCCGGGCACGCCCCGGCCGGTGCGGGCTCCGGCGGGGGCCGGTCACCGGAGTCGAAGCCTGCCGACCGGCCCGGGCCCGGCCCGGCACCCGAGGCCGCATGTGCCGACCCGACGGTGCCGGACGCCGACGGGGGCCACGGCGGGGCCGGGCCCGGCGCCGCCGGAGAGGGCCACGACGAGGACGGCCCCGGCACCGCCGACAGGGCCCACGACGAGGGCGGCCCCGCCGGCGCCGACAGCCCCGGCATCCCCGGCACGGTCGGCCGAGACCCGGACGGCACCGGCGTGGCGGTGGCCCCCGGGCCAGAGGTTCCCCCGGCGGCCGTCGGCAGCCTGCGGGCGACGTTGCAGTTCCCCGCCCGCCTCCCGGCGGAGCCGGCCGGCGTCGGGGGACCGGCCGAGACCCGCGACCGGGTCAGCCGGGACGTCGCCGCGCGGGTGGCCGGCGTGGCGCGGCGGTTGGCCGCCGTCGTGGAGCGGACGTGCAGCCCCGAGGCCGGGGCCGTCTCCGCCGGCTTCCTCAGGGAGTGGGCGGCGCTCACCCTCGCGCGGGCCCCGGCGGCGCGCCTCACCGACACCCCCCTCGACCGTCTCGCGCGGCACCACCGGCTCACCCCCGACGAGGTCGACCTGCTCCTGTTCGCCGGCCTCCCCGAGGAGCACGAGGGCCTCGCCCGCACGCTGCGCGCCATGCACCCCACCGGCGAGCCCCACCCCAGCGTCGGCCTCGCCTGCCTGCTCCTGGAGAACACCGACCGCGCCGCCCTGCGCCGCCTGCTGAACGAGGGCGCCGCGGTACGCACCGGCATCCTCGCGCTCTCCGGCACCGGCCCCTTCCACGAGCGTTCCCTCACCGTCGCCGACCGGCTCTGGGACGCGCTGCACGGACTTCCCGCCTGGCCCGAGGTGCTCGACCCCGTGGACCTGGGCCCGCCCGTCGCCGGACTCGACGGCTGGCTCCGGCTCCCCGAGAGCCGGCGGGCCGTGGCCGCGCTGGGCTCGGCCGACCCCCGGGTCCTGCTCGTCACGGCCCGGGACGAGGCTGTCGCCCTCAGCCGTTGCGCGGCCCTCGCCGCGGCCGCCGGGCTCGGGCTCGTCGCCGCCCGTGCCCGCCCCGACGACGCGCGGGCCATGGGCCTGCTCGGCCTGCACGCGGTGGTACGGGACTCCGTACCGCTGCTGGTGGCGCCGCACCCCGCGGCGGGAGGCGCGCCCGCCGTCCCCGCGCTGGGCCGGCTGCCCGGGCCGCTGCTGGTGTGCGCGCCGCCGGGTGCCGTACGGCCCGGCCCCGAGCGGCCCGTGCTCACCGTCCCCCTCGGCCCCGTCGGCGTCGCGGACCGCCGTGCCGCCTGGCGCGCGGCCCTGCCCGAGGCGCACCGGTCCGCGCCCGAACTCGCCGCCCGTCACCCCCTGGACCCCGCCCTGACCGCGCAGGTGGCCCTCGACCTGCGCAGCCGCGCCGCGCTGACTCCCGGGGACACCGGGGACACCGGGGACGCGGACGCCTGGGACGTCTCCGCCGCCATCCGGGCCCGCGCCGGGGCGCAACTCCCGCCGGGCGTCGACCTGGTAGGCCCGCGTGCCCGCCGGCCCCGGCTCGTCCTGACCGACGAGGCCGACGTACAGCTGCGGGACGCCGTGGCACGGCTGCGCCACCAGGCGCTGGTCCTTGACGACTGGGAGTTGCGCGAGGCCGCCCGCGCCTCCCGGGGCGTGCGGCTGCTGCTGACCGGCCCGCCCGGCACCGGCAAGTCCCTCGCGGCGGAGGTGCTGGCCGCCGAGGCGGGCCGGGACCTGCTGGTGGTCGACGGCTCCGAACTGGTCTCCAAGTACATCGGGGAGACCGAGAAGAATCTGGCGGCCTGCTTCGAGGTCGCCGAACGCACCCAGGCGGTCTTCCTCCTGGACGAGGCCGACGCCCTGTTCGGCACCCGCACCGAGATCTCCGAGGCCAACGACCGCTTCGCGAACATGGAGACGGCCTACCTGCTCCAGCGGTTGGACCGGTTCGACGGCCTCGCGGTGCTCACCACCAACCTGCGGCAGAACATCGACGCCGCCTTCATCCGGCGGATGGACTTCGTCGTGGAGTTCCCGCTCCCCGGTGAGGACGGACGGCACCGGATGTGGGACCTCCACCTGCCCGCTCCCCTTCTGGGCCCCGACGTAGACCTGCCCGCGCTGGCCCGGAGCTACCCGGTGCCGGGCGGCTGGATCCGCAACGCCGCGATCGGCGCCGCGTTCCGGGCCGCCGACGAGGGGGGCACGGTCCGGCAGCGGCACCTGGTGCAGGCCATGCGCCGTGAGTACGCCAAGGCGGGCCGGCCCTTCCCGGGCGAGCCGCCCCAGCCGCACGGGACCCCGTTCGACGCGCGGGCCGCGCAGGTCCTCGCCGCGGCGGCCCCGACCACCGCACCCACCCAGAAGGAGAGCTCATGACGGCGCTCGGCACCCACCACGGCGACACGGGCGCCTGCGATCCCGGGCTCTGTGCCGGGGACGAGCCGCCCGTCAACCCGTTCCTCGCGCTGCGCGTGGCGTTCGGGATGCTGCTCGGCGAGGACGACTTCCGCGTCCTGATCGGCAACCCGCGCGGCAAGCTCATGCTGCACCAGGCCTGGCAGCACGGCCCGGGTGTGGTCCGGGGGCTGCCCGTACGACGTCAGGGGGACGAACTGCGGGTCGGGGCCGGGCTGGGCGTGGACGGGCTGGGCCGCGAGGTGCGCCTGGAGAGCTCCTGGTGCCTGTCCCTGTCGGAATGGGCGAAGACCTGGATCGAGACCCACCCGGCGGAGCCGGACGGGGAAGGCACGGCCGCGGGCCCCGTCCCCACCGGCCGCCGGACCCACGGCGAGGACGACGGGGACGACAGGGACGACAGGGACGACGGGGACGACGGGGACGACAGGGACGCGGACGACGACGAGCCCGACCCGCCCGGCCACCGCACCCTGCGAGCCTGGGTCGTCGCCGAGTTCGCCTCCTGCCCGGACCGCCCCGTGCCCGCCCTGGCGGACCCGTGCGACGTGACCCGGCGCCACGACGACTTCTCCCGGATCGTGGAGAGCGCCCGGATCACCGTCCGCGAGGACCCGCCGCCGCCCCGGCTCCCGTACCGCCGGGTACGGGTTCTGCTCGGCCTGGCGCAGCCGCGGCAGGACGACCCGGCCGACCAGGAGGCGCGGACGACGGCCGAGCGGGTCGCCCGGGTACCCGCCGGGCAGCGGGCCGAGGCACTGCTCGCCGCCTTCCGGCGGCTGGCAGCCAAGGACGTCACGGAGCTGGCGCCGGAGCAGGAGCAGGGCGAGGCCTGCCCGACGTGGGCCCCGGTCACCGAGGACCACGCGGGGATCCTCCTGGCCGAACTGACCGTCGGGATCACGGAGTACGACGGCTGCGTGCGCGTCGGGGACGTGGCGGTGGACCCGTACGTGCGCACCGCCGTCCTGCCGACCACCACCCTCCAGGAACTGGTCTGCGGGCTGGCCCCGGGGCTGCTGGGCGCGGCCGGGGAGACGGACGCGGGCGGTCCACGGGTGATCCCCGCCTCGCTGGCCTGGAACGAGGACATGACCAGCTTCAGCTTCAAGGTCACCAAGCCCCTGGCGGCCGGTTCCGCCGAACCCGAGAGCGTCGAGATCAGCTCGCTCTCGGCCCATGGGCGCGGCTGGGCCACCGACGAGGTGGACGAGGTCCAGCTGACGGCCGACGGCCGCACGGTGGTGGTCGACCTCGACCAGCCCCCCGCCTACGAGACCGTACGCATCCGGATCCACGGCACCGGCCCCAAACCGCTCTTCGGGCGTGATCCCCAGGTGCCGCTCGCCGGTCTGGTCGGCGGGCCGCCCGGCGGCAGGCACGAGGGGCATGACGCCGTCATCACCCATCATCTGCCGCGCTCGGCGCGGGAGTCGGCCGCCGGAAGGACCGAAGCATGACCACCACCGAACCCCCCGTGACGGGCACGGCCCCCGGGCCCGGGTCCGACGGCAGCCCGGACACGGCGGGCGGCGGGATCGAACGGCTCCATGCCTTCGACGGCCTCTTCCTGCGCGCCGAGCACCTCAACCGCATCCAGGACCACACCGAGGCCCACGCCCGGGCCCTGGGCGAGGCCGGCGGTCCGGGCGTGGTCGAGGGCTTCACCGTCGTGCTGGAGGACGACGCCCTGCACGTGGGCGCGGGCCTCGCCGTCACGGCGGACGGCGTCGGCTTGCGTTCGGGGCGCATGGTGCGCCTGCCGCTGCCGACGGGCGGCTTTCGCGAGGACGGCTTCTGGTGGGTCGAGGCCGCCCCCGCGACCTGGCAGTACGGCGAGGCCCCGGTCCAGGGCGCCTACTGCGACGACCCCTGCTCCGGCTCCGGCACCGTCCGCCGCCCCTATGAGGTGGAGGGCGTCCGGATCCGGCTGGTCGAGGCCCTCGCCGAAGGCCTGGGCGGGCAGCCGGCCAAGCACCGCCGCAACCACCTCGCCAACTGGTGGTTCCGCGTTGAGCGGCTGGCGGCCGACCCCTGGCCGTACCGCTCGGACGCGCTCGACCTCCCCCGGGACTGGGAGCCGCCGGGGGTGGCGGGCAAGCCCGCGGGGGTCCGGCTCGCCGCGCTGATCACGCACGGCGACGGGACCTGGGACACGGACACCTGGACCGCCCGCCGGGACCGGGGCGCGCCGTCGGCCGAGCGCCACTGGCAACTGCGGCTCGGTATGCGGCCCTGGGATGTGTTCATGGCCCAGATCCTCCAGTTCCAGGCCCAGTTGGCGGACGTGACGGGCGAGTCGGGCGTGCCCGGGGGCGAGTTGGGCCCGCTGGTGCACACGCTGCTGAGGCTCGGTGATCAGGACTACCTGAAGAAGCGCACCAAGGTCGAGATGGGGCAGGACCTGGCCGAGCTCGCCGAGGGCGTCCGCGCCGGCCGGTACGGCGCACCCATCCGTCCGGGCCAGGGCGTTCACGCGCTGCGGGACCTGGGGATCGACGAACTCCCGCCCGCCGGCTACCTGCCCGTCGAGTACCGGGATCCGGCGGAGTGGTACGAGGAGCTGCGGCTGTGGATGAGCACGTACCTGGGCGACCGGGTCGAGCTGCGCTACTGCGGGGTCACCGTCGCGGACGTCGCGCGGGCGGTGGAGGAGGCCCGGCACCGGGACCGCATCCGGCTCGACGGGCGAGCGAGGCTGGAGGTGCCCGTCGACATCCTCGTCCCGATGGGCCCGCAGGAGCAGCCGGCCACCCGCTGGGTGGCGTTCGTCCGCAGGGAACGACGCCGGTGCACCGAAGAGGGATGGCAGCCCGGTCCGGACACGCCGCACGAGGACACCGACGGGTCCGTGGACGTCGCGCTGGGTGACACGACGGTGACGTAATGGTGACGTAACGCCCATAACATCGGGCCGGTCGGACTGCTACCAGGAGGCCGCGCACATGAATCCGCAGTTCCTCGAGTCGCCGGTCCGGATCCCCAGGCAGATGGACGCGCCGGTGCTTCATCTCCTCGGTGGTCCGAGAGTCGTTCACCTGGGCAGATGGCTGGACGTGCCCGAGGGGAGCAAACGACTGCTCGCCTTCGTGGCCCTCAACGGCGGCCGTGTCGAGCGGCGGCACGCGGCGGGCACGCTGTGGCCGGCAGGGGAGGATCAACGGGCGGCCGGGAACCTGCGTTCGGCGCTCTGGCGGCTGAAGGCGGCCGGGATCGACCTGCTCGACTCCGACAAGTGCTCACTCTGGGTGCGCGAACACACGGTGATCGATCTGTACGTGCTCTACGGCTGGGCGGGGCGCCTGATCGCCGGCACTCCCACCAGCGAGGACCTGTCGGCGCTCAAGTGGCGTACCGACGCGCTGGATCTGCTGCCCGGCTGGTACGACGACTGGGTGCTGCTGGAGCGCGAGCGGGTGCGGCAACGCCTGCTGCACGCCCTGGAGGCGCTCAGCCGCGAGCTGGCGCGGGCCGGCCGGCACGCGGAGGCCGTCGAGTCGGCGCTGGTGGCGGTGGCCGCGGAGCCGTTGCGTGAGAGCGCCCAGCGAGCCCTGATCGAGGCCCACCTGGCGGAGGGGAACCTGGTGGAGGCGATGCGCACGTACGCCGCGTACCGCGGCCTGACCCGGCGCGAGCTGGGCGTCGGGCCGGGCATGGAGCTGTCCGCCCTCATGGACCGCGCGTGCAAGTCCCTGACGTACAGCTCCTCCTCCTGACGTACGTTCCGGGGTCCCTGCGCGCTCTCGCCCCACCGACGGCCGCTCGCGGCCGGTCGGCGTGCCGAACCCCTTGCCTTGAAGCGCACTTCACGTTGAAGACTCCCCATCGAGCCGGAGCCGACCGACGGATCCGGCCGAACGGGAGGGTTCCTCATGAAGTACCGCACCCTGGGCGCCGACCCCGCCACCCGCCGCGAGGTGAGCGTGCTCGCGCTCGGCGCGATGCTGTTCGGGTCGCTGACCGACGAGAAGACGTCGTTCGCGATCCTCGACCGGTTCGTCGAGGCGGGCGGGACCTTCGTCGACACCTCCGACAACTACGCGTTCTGGGTGGACGGCGGCCAGGGCGGCCAGAGCGAGGAACTCCTCGGCCGCTGGCGCCGCAGCCGCGGCATCGGCGACGAGATCGTGATCGCCACCAAGCTCGGCGCCCGCCCCCTCGCCCCGGGCACCGGCTACACGGACAACCCGGAGGGCCTCTCCGCGAAGGTGATCCGCGAGTCGGCCGAGCGCAGCCGGGAGAGGCTCGGGGTGGAGCGGCTGGACCTGCTGTACGCGCACATCGACGACCACACCGTCCCGCAGCGCGAGACCGTCGAGGGGTTCGCGGCGCTGGTCGCGGAGGGCACGGTGGGCCTGCTCGGGGTGAGCAACCAGGCCGTCTGGCGGGTCGAGCGGGCCCGGGCCCTGGCCGCCGCGGCCGGGCTGCCCGGCTACGAGGTGCTCCAGTACCAGCACAGCCATCTGCGCCCGCGCTTCGACGTTCCGAGCGATCTCTTCCCGGACGGCAGCCTCGGCCACGCCGGCCCCGAACTCCTCGGCTATCTGCGGGCCGAGCCCGCTCTCACCCTCGTCGCCTACTCGCCGCTGCTCGCCGGCGCCTATGTGCGCCCGGACAAGCCGCTGCCGGCCGACTACGACCACCCCGGCACCCCGGCCCGGCTCGCCGTGCTGCGGGAGGTCGCGGGGGAGACCGGCGCCACCGTCAACCAGGTCGTCCTGGCCTGGCAGTTGGGCGGCGAGGCGCCGATCGTCCCGCTGGCGGGGGCGTCGTCGGTGGCCCAGCTGGAGGAGAACCTCGCCGCCGTGCACCTGGAGCTGACGGCGGACCAGCGGGCCCGGCTGGACTCCGCGCACTGACGCGGGCCGGCCGGGGGGAAGGCCGTCCGGGTGCGGCGGGGGGCGGCTACGCTGGGATCATGCCGTCCACCCGCCGTACCGCCCGACAGGCCGACCTGCTGGAACGACTCGTCGCGCTGGTCACGGCGGAGGGGTTCTCCGACCTCACCCTGGACGACCTCGCCGTGCGGCTGCGCTGCTCCAAGACCACGCTGTACCAGCTCGCCCGCAGCAAGCAGGGGCTGGTCGTGGAGGCCGTCAAGCACTACTTCCGCGGGGCGACCGAGGCCGTCGAGAAGCGGGTGGCGCAGACCGTCGAGCCGTCCGACCGCGTCCGCGTCTACCTCACGGCCGTCGCCGAACAGCTGCGCCCGCTCTCCCGCCGCTTCCTCGACGACGTGGCGGACTTCCCGCCCGCCCGCGAGGTCTACGAGGCCAACACGCGGATGGCCGCGGAGCGGGTCCGGCAGCTGATCGCCGAGGGTGTGTCCGGCGGCGCCTTCCGTGATGTGCACACCGCCTTCGTCGGCGAGGTCGCCGCCGCGACCATGCGCCAGATCCAGCAGGGCGAGCTGAAGGCCCGCACCGGGCTGTCGGACGCCGAGGCGTACGAGCAGCTCGCCTCGCTGATCGTGCACGCCGTCTCGGCCGCCTCTTCCTGACGCACCCGCCGATGTCCCCGCCGCTTCCCGGCTGGCTGTGCCACGGCCGCGTGCAGTACTGTTAATGATACGTGCGTACGCACTCCAGTATCATTCCCAGTACTACTCCGTGGAGGTCGCCATGCCTGCCACTCGCGCCCTGCCGACCGAGGAGGCCGTCGAGCTGATCCAGCTCACGCGCACCCTCGCCGTGAAGGAGCTCGCACCCCGGGTGGCCGACGCGGAGGCGGAGGCGGCCTTCCCCCGGGACGTCTTCCGCACCCTCGGCCGCAGCGGCCTGCTCGGGCTGCCGTTCGCCGAGGAGGACGGCGGGGCGGGCCAGCCGTACGAGGTCTATCTCCAGGTGCTGGAGGAGGTCGCCGCGGTCTGGTCGAGCGTCGCCGTGGGCATGTCGGTGCACGCCCTGTCCTGCTTCCCGCTCGCCCGGTTCGGCACCGCCGAGCAGCGCCGCCGCTGGCTGCCGGACATGCTCGCCGGTGAGCTGCTCGGCGCGTACTGCCTGTCCGAGCCGCACGCCGGCTCCGACCCGGCGGCCATGCTGACCCGCGCGGTCCGCGACGGCGACGACTACGTCCTGAACGGCGCCAAGGCCTGGACGACGCACGGCGGGTACGCCGACTTCTACACGGTCATGGCCCGCACCTCCGACGACCGCACCCACGGCATCTCCTGCTTCCTGGTCCCGGCGGACACCCCGGGGCTCAGCGCCGACCCGCCGGAGCGGAAGATGGGTCTGACGGGCTCGGCGACGGCCACCATGCGGCTGGACGACGTCCGGGTACCGGCCGAGCGGCTCATCGGGGAGGAGGGGCAGGGTCTGAAGATCGCGCTCGCCTCCCTCGACCACGGCCGCCTCGGCATCGCCGCCGTGGCCTGCGGCCTCGCCCAGGGCGCCCTCGACCACGCGGTGCGCTACGCGCGGGAGCGGGAGACCTTCGGCAAGCCGATCATCGAGCACCAGGGGCTGGCGTTCGTGCTGGCCGACATGGGCGCGGCGATCGAGTCGGCGCGGGCCACCGCGCTGGCGGCCGCGCGGCTGAAGGACCTCGGCCTGCCCTTCACCCGGGAGGCGTCGATCGCCAAGCTCGTGGCCACCGACAACGCCATGAAGGTGACGACGGACGCCGTGCAGGTCCTCGGCGGGTACGGATACACGCGCGACTTCCCCGTCGAGCGCTATATGCGCGAGGCCAAGGTCATGCAGATCTTCGAAGGAACCAACCAGATCCAGCGGATGATCATCTCCCGTGCGCTGGACCGTAACGAGGGCGGTGTGCTCACCGTCCTCGGCAAGGAGTGATGATGCAGCTCGCCCACACCGCCGCCCTCGTCACCGGCGGTGCGTCCGGCCTCGGCGCGGCCACCGCGAAGGCCCTCGCCGCCGGCGGCGCCCGGGTCTTCGCCCTCGACCTCAAGTCCGGCATCGACCAGGCGCCCGAGGTCGACGGCGTCACCTACGTCCCCACCGACGTCACCGACCCCGAGCAGGTCCGCGCCGCAGTCGCCACCGCGGCCGGCTCCGGCGTCCCGCTGCGCACGGTCGTCAACTGCGCCGGCATCGGCCCGTCCGCCCGGATCCTCGGCAAGAAGGGCGTCCACGACCTGGGCCTGTACGCCAAGGTGATCCAGGTCAACCTGATCGGCACCTTCAACGTGCTGGCACTCGCCTCCGAGGCCATCGCCGAGACCGAGGCCGACGAGAACGGCCAGCGGGGCGTGATCGTCAACACCGCCTCCATCGCCGCCTACGACGGCCAGATCGGCCAGGCCGCCTACTCCTCCTCCAAGGGCGGTGTCGTCGGGCTGACCCTGCCCGCCGCCCGTGACCTGGCGCAGTACGGCATCCGGGTGTGCACGATCGCCCCGGGCATCGTGGAGACGCCGATGCTGGCCACCGTCTCGGACGAGTTCCGCGCCGGGCTCGCCGCGGGCGTGCCCTTCCCGCGCCGGCTGGCCCTGCCCGAGGAGTACGCCAAGCTCGCCCTGGCCATCGTCGACCACGACTACCTCAACGGCGAGACCATCCGGATGGACGGTGCGCTGCGGATGGCCCCGAGGTAGTCCTCAGGTCCTGACCAGCAGCTGGAAGTCGAACGCGTACCGGGACGCACGGTAGATGTGCGTCCCGTACTCGACCGCGCGCCCGGTGTCGTCGTACGCCGTGCGCTGCATGGTCAGCAGGGCCGCGCCCTCCTTCTCGGCGAGGAGCGCGGCCTCCTCGGGGTCCGCCGCGCGGGCGCCGATGGTCTGACGGGCGCTGTGCAGGGTGATGCCGGTGAGCCGCATCAGGTGGTAGAGGCCGGTCGCCTCCAGCCGGGCCGTGTCGAGGTCCAGCAGGGCCGGGGGCAGGTAGTTGCACAGGAACGCCACCGGTTGTCCGTGCGCCGAGCGCAGCCGCTCCAGGAGCGTGACCTCGGCGCCCTCCGCGATCCCCAGGGCGGCCGCCACGTCGGCGGTCGCGGGGACGTGTTCGTTGCGCACGACCTGCGTGGTGGGGCCCTGTCCGGCCGCCTCCAGGTCGTCGTAGAGGCTGCTGAGTTCCAGCGGTCGCTTCACCTGGCTGTGCACGACCTGCGTGCCGACGCCGCGGCGGCGCACCAGGAGACCCTTGTCGACCAGGGACTGGATCGCCTGGCGGACCGTGGGCCGGGACAGGCCCAGGCGGGTCGACAGGTCGATCTCGTTGCCGAGCAGATTGCCGGGAGCGAGGGCGCCGTGCTCGATCGCCGACTCCAGCTGCTGGGCGAGCTGGTAGTACAGCGGCACCGGGCTGGAGCGGTCGAGCGCGAAGTGCAGTCCGTCCAGCGCCGAGCCGGCCACCGCACGGGTCCGTTCACCGGTCTTCGCCATCGAGGGCACCTCCTGCGTCGGCCGCGTTGCGGACTCGTGCTCCAACATCCCCGAATCGTCCACGCGTACGAGGGGTACGCCCGTGCGCAGCGGGTAGATTTCGCCCCCGGTACGACCCGTGGCGTCTCTCAGGTGTAGGTCCCCGCGGCCCTCTGTGTCAATGGTTTGTTCTTACATTCGGACCTGCTCGTGAAATGATGTCTTAACAAAGTATTGACAGTGGGCTCGCCAAGGGAGTTTGATCCCGTCCCAACAGCGCACAAACCGAGTCCACGTCACCCGAACAGTCGCGGACCCGGCCCCATGGCCCCACCCTGAGCAGTAGCGGGCCACTGATCCTAGAGATCGCCTCCCATTTCCTCGTGTTCCCCCGTGTTTTCCTCCGTCGCACAGTGAGGTGCAGGAAAGATGGACAGCTCTTCGCCCCGTTCCCGCAGAATCGCCCCGGTCGTGGCCATGGCCGCAGCGGTGGCCCTGACCCTCGCGGGCTGCTCCAGCAGCTCGGGCGGGAAGAAGTCCGAGGAGAGCGCCGACGGCGCCTCCGCGGGCAAGGCGAGCACCCCGCAGATGACGGTGGCCCTGGTGACCCACCAGTCGCCCGGTGACACCTTCTGGGACATCGTCCGCAAGGGCGCCGAGGCCGCCGCGGCCAAGGACAACGTCAAGCTGGTCTACTCCGCCGACCCGAGCGCGGGCGGCCAGGCCAACCTGGTGCAGAACGCGATCGACCAGAAGGTCGACGGCATCGCCGTCACCCTCGCCAAGCCCGACGCCCTCAAGGACGTCGTCGCCAAGGCGAAGGCCGCGAACATACCCGTGGTCGGCCTCAACTCCGGTGTGAGCGACTGGCAGAAGCTCGGTCTGATGGAGTTCTTCGGCCAGGACGAGACCGTCGCGGGTGAGGCGCTCGGCAAGCGGCTCAACGAGGCCGGCGCCAAGAAGGCCGTCTGTGTCATCCAGGAGCAGGGCAACATCGGCCTCACCCAGCGGTGCGACGGTGTGAAGAAGACCTTCTCCGGCTCCACGGAGGTCCTCTACGTCAACGGCACCGACATGCCCTCGGTGAAGTCGACGATCACCGCCAAGCTCACCCAGGACAAGGCCATCGACTACGTCGTCACCCTCGGCGCCCCCTTCGCGCTGACGGCCGGTCAGTCGGTGACCGACGCGGGCAGCAAGGCCAAGGTCGCCACCTTCGACCTCAACAAGGACCTGACCAGCGCCATCAGCAAGGGCACCGTCGAGTTCGCGGTCGACCAGCAGCCGTACCTCCAGGGCTACCTCGCCGTGGACTCGCTGTGGCTCTACAAGAACAACGGCAACTACATGGGCGGCGGCGAGGCTCCCGTG
>NZ_BMSA01000044.1 GCF_014648915.1 Streptomyces phaeofaciens
GCCCCGTCGCCGCCTGGAACTTCTGGCAGGCCAACGGCTGGTACTGAGCCACCCACGCCGCACCACGCATGACAACGGCGGCCCCACACACCGGGCCCGCCGTTTCGGCGTATCCCCACCGGCGAACCCGCACAGGCCCTCGCCGACGCGCATACCCGTGTTCAGCGGCGATGCTGCCCGAAGCTGATGTAGGCGTAGGCGAAAGGCTCGTCCGCCTGGGGCGCCCGGGTCCAGGACCGGGTCGTGAAGGTATGGAGCCTGCCCTGGGTCAGCGCGAAGCGGGGCAGTGAAAGCCCGAGTTCGGTGTGCAGTGCCTCCAACACACCCAGCTCGCAGTCCAGTTCGGTGTCACCCGGACCGAACAGCCGTGCAGGGTCGAGGGCCTCGGGTATCTCGCCGGAGCGCCGAACCTCCGTGCCCCGCACGGTGAACGCGTAAAGTTCCTCGCCTTCTTCGGCCACCGACAGGTGGAACGCGGCCGGGTGGCTCCCTGGGGACGACGAGCTCCTCGGGTCGCGCCACACCACCACCGCGCGGCCGGACGAGGAGGCGGCCGGAGCAGGCGACCGGGACAGCTTGCTCAGGTGGCGGGGGTGGCCGTCGAAGGCGAAGGCCCATGCTTCGGCGGCGCGGCCGACGGCGACCACGGCCCGGTCCTCCCAGAGTTCCACGCCCTCCCGCTCGTGGGGCTGGGGTGCCCGCCAGGACGCCGTGCGCCAATCCGTGGGCGCGCTCAGCTCGGCACCTTCTTCTCCGATCAGTGCAGGTAGTCGGGCTGGGTCGAGCCCCTCGACCCAGACACAGCGGTATCCGTCGAGCGATCGACGGGTCGCCGCGGACTCCGTCAGCCAGACCAAGCCCGGCGGGTCGAGATCGGGCACCGGCTCGGGAGTGGGTCCCTTCTGGCCGGACCGTGGTGTCGCGAGGATTTCCCGTCCACGCTCCGGGGTGATCAGCGGCCCCAGGACCGGATCCGCGAGCAGGCCGATCGGGGCGATCAGCAAGGGCCCGGGCGCCTCCCACAGCGGGAGCGCCTCCCGCAGCACCCGCCACGCGGCGTCGGTCGCTCCCCAGCGGGCCGACTCCCGAGCCTCGGCGACCGCCCGGCCCCATGGACCGGAAGGGGCGTAGCAGTGGGTGCCGTCCCGCATCGTGCTCAGGACGGACTCGACGGTCCCGCGGGCGGCCCCGCGCGCGGTCATCATCCCGAGCCAGTGGTCGTCCCCGCCCAGCCGCCATTCGCCGCGTGCCGGCGTCATGGCCTCCACGGGGAGAATCTCGGGCAGGTAGCGCGGGTCGGCCACCAGGTCGCCGTACCCCTGGGAACCGTGCGGAGCCAGCAGATGCCGGATCTGGTTCAGCAGGACGGCGCTGTGCGGCCGCCCGAAGGACAGTGCCTCCTCGAGCAGGGGCAGTGCCTCCTCGTACTGTCCGCACAGGGCCAGCCGGCGGGCCTCCTCCGCCTGGGCGTCCTGGGCGCGGGTGGTCGCGTTCGCGAAGTCGGGCCGCTCCGCCCGGTCGGAGTGGAAGCCGCGGTACGTGGCCTCCATGTAGGCGCGGAACGACGGGTGGCGGTCGGGCAGTTCACCGCTCCAGCCCCGGTAGACGTAGAGCGCCCATTCGCCGTCCTGGTCGCTGTCACCCGGGTCGAGCAGGGCGTACGACATGTCGGAGTCGGTCTCCAGCTGTAGCGCCCGCTGCCACATCCCGGCCAGCAGCACGTCCTCCTCGCGCGGGTTGTCGTCCAGGTTCTGCTCGTACAGCGGGGTCATGTCGTACGGATCCCGGAACCAGTCGATGTCCGCGACGCCGCCGAGTTGACAGACCCCGGCGGTCTCGTCCACGTGCCACCCGTCGCTCACGGCCAGGAACTCCCGGTACGAGGGCGGAAGCCGCCGCCCCAGCCGCTCCTCGGCCGCGGCGATCGCCGCCTCGTCCGCCCCGGGCCTGCCCAGCGGGAAGGCGGTCTGTCCACCTTCCGCTCCCTCGTGCTCCTCGTCCTCACGCGGAACCCACTCCTCCTGCCAACGTCGCAGGAACTGCCGCCAGTTGAAAGACTCGCCAGTCATGGCCAGATGGTGCCATCCGGCACCGACAACGGCGTCCGTCGTCCCTCAAGCACTGACAGGGCCGCGACATGCAACCACTGGTCGCGTGGCTGTGCGGGTGTCGTCACGTCCGAGGAAAGTGGACACCGCTGTCGTCCATCGCTGCTGCTCAAGCGCGGGCGGCGCGGCGGGCCGCGCGCGCCACGGGCAGGAAGCGCAGGCGCTCGGGCAGGAGCGGGACGACGGTGCGTACGACGGCACCCAGGCGCCGCATTCCGCGCTCGTCCCGTGCCGTCCAGGTCAGCTCCAGGCGGTCGCGGGCGACGGGCGGCAGCAGACCGGTCGTGACGAAGACGTGAAGGCGAAGCAGGGGCGGGTGGAGCCGCGGCCAGAGCCTGCGCACGAGGGCGCCCGAGCCTTCGGGCGGCGGAATCGGGCGCCGTGGGTCGAGCAGTTCCCGCAGGACCGGCGTGTTCTCCAGCTCCTCTCGGACCATCCGTTCGAAGTACGGCCAGTACTCCTCCGGTGTGGCCGGCATGTCCTTTCGCCTGATGCCGAGGATGTCGCCGAGCCGGAGCAGTTCGTCGTACAGGGCGTGTTCCTCCCTGTCGTCGAGGGGACGGGACAGGTAACGGGCGGCCGACAGGAAGACCGGGTAGGCGGTGGCGTGCACCCAGGCGTAGTTGGCCGGGTCGAGCGCGTGGTAGGAGCGGCCGTGTGCGTCGATGCCGCTGATGTTCCTGTGCACGGTGCGCAGCCTGCGGCCTTCCTCGATCGCCCGTTGACCGCCGTAGATCCACAGTTGGAGGGAGTGCAGGGAGCGGTGTGCCCGGCCCCAGGGGTCGGTGCGGAACACGGAGTGCTCGTCGACTCCCGCACCGACCGCCGGATGGGCGACCTGGAGCGCGAAGGCGGCCGGCAGGGAGAGGAACAGCCGTACGTCACCGGCCAGGTCCCAGAGCATGCTGTCCGGGCCGAAGGGAGCCGGTTCGGAGCGGGGGTCGTCTCGTGCGGGCCGGGCGGCCGTGGTGCGGTGTCGGGGGTACGCGTTCATGTCACCACGCTCCCCGGATGCACGACCGCCGGTGGGATGAGCACACCATTCAGCCTGCCTCGATCCCGAGCCCGAGGCGAACCGCACCCGCAGCAGCACAGTGCGTCGGCGAGGACCCCCTCCACTCGCCGTACTACCCGGCCGTCATGGAGAGGAGGGTCATACGCGCCTCCTCCGCGCGGGGAGAGCCCAGCGCGGTGTACAGGGACAGTGCCTGGTGAAGGTGATCGACGGCTTGCGTCCGCTCTCCCCTGCCTTGTCGGACGAGCGCCGTACCGATGTGGGCGCGGGCCTGTTCCTCCTGTTCTCCGATTCCACGGGCCACTTCCAGCGCCGAGACGTGAGCTTCCAGGGCCTCGGTGAGGCGTCCGGTGCCGTGCAGAGCCTCGCCGAGGCCGTTGAGCGCACCCGCCTCCCCGTAGGGTTCCCCGGTCCGGCGGAAGTGGACCAAGGCCTGGCGCTGATGCTCGGCCGCCTCCTGGTACCGGCCCTGACGGCACAGCGCGTCTCCCAGGTTGGACAGCGCGTGAGCTTCTCCGCCGGTGTGTCCGAGCAGCCGGAAGAGTGCGAGCGCCTGCGCGAAGCGCCCGGCCGCGGCCGCGTGGTCGTCCAGCCGCGCCAGTACGATCCCCAGGTTGCCGAGGGCGCTGGCCTCCCCGAACGTATGGCCTGTCCGCCGGTACAGTGCCAGCGCCTGCTCATAGCGCTCGATCGACGCCTGGTAGTCCTCCAGCAGCTCCTGGACGATGCCGAGGTTGTTCAGCACGTCGGCTTCGCCGTGGGCGTCGCCGGCCGCGCGGAACAGGTCGACCGCCC
This sequence comes from Streptomyces phaeofaciens, assembly GCF_014648915.1. Classification (GTDB taxonomy): domain Bacteria; phylum Actinomycetota; class Actinomycetes; order Streptomycetales; family Streptomycetaceae; genus Streptomyces; species Streptomyces phaeofaciens. The sequence continues at coordinate 3,919 of NZ_BMSA01000044.1, forward strand.
TCTCGTGGTGCTCGGCGGCCTCCCGGTAGCGGCCCTGCAACTCGTGCAGCACGCCCACATTGGTGAGATGACGTGCCTCTCCGGCCGGGTGTCCGACGCGACGGCACAGCGACAGCGCGTCCGCGTGGTGGCGGTGGGCGCTCTCGTAGTCGCCGAGCCGCCGGTGGACCGCGCCGAGGCAGGCGAGGACATCGACCTCACCGCGGGCGTCTCCCACGGCACGGGCCGCCCGCACGGCGTGCGTGTGCACGGTCAGCGCGTCGGCGAAGTGCCCCGAGCGCTCGTAGTGGCGGTGGAGCGTGGTGGCGATCCGCACGGTGTGCCGGGACGGCCCGGGCTCCTCGGTCCGGGAACAGAGGGCCACCAGTGTGGGCTGCGCGGCGCGCAGCCACGCGCGGCACTCCTCGGCCGTGCGCAGCGGCGGCAGGCCGGTGTCGGGCACCTCGACAGCGGGGCGCAGATGCCGTTCGGCGGGATAGAGCACGTCCATGGCCGCCGACGACGCCGCCAGACAGTGGTCCAGCAGACGACTCAGGGCGGCGTCACGCTCCACGGCCTCGTCGTGCCGGTCCGCGAGCTCGGCGGCGTAGGCGCGCAGCAGGTCGTGCGTGCCCTGGCGGCCGGGCCCGCTCCGGTGCACCAGGTGTGCACGGGACAGGGCGTCCAGGGACCGTCGCGTCCGCTCCACGGTCTCGCCCGCCAGGGCGGCGGCCGCGTGCACGTCCGTGTCGGGCCCCGGGTGCAGGCCCAGCAGTCTGAACAGTCGCGCCTCATGCTCGGGGAGACGGTCGTAGGACCAGGAGAAGACGGCCCGAACGGCGGCCCGGGGATCTCCGTCGCCGGAGTCCAGCAGATCCAGACGCCGCCGATGATCTCGCAGTTCCTCCACCAGGCGGGCCAGGGGATCCCGGGGACGTGACAGCGCCAGTTCGGCCGCCACCCGCAGGGCCAGGGGCAGCCGCCCGCACTGCTCGGCCAGGGTGGCGGCCGCCGTGTGGTCCGTGTCGACGCGCGGCCCGATCAGGGCACGCAGCAGGGCGAGCGCCTCGTGCGGCGAGAGGATGTCGAGGACCACTCGGTGCGCCCCGTGCAGCGACACGAGGGACGACAGCGAGTCCCGGCTCGTGATCAGCACCTTGCACGTCGGGCTTCCGGGCAGCAACGGTCGCACCTGCGCGGCGGAGGCGGCGTTGTCGAGGAGGACGAGCAGACGCCGTCCGTCGACCGCTGTGCGGTAGCGGGCGGCCCGGTCGTTCAGCCGCGGCGGTATCTCCTGGCCGGGCACGCCCAGGGCGGTGAGGAATCCGGCGAGGGCTTGTGCGGCGGAGACCGGCTCGTCCGGATCGTAGCCTCGGAGGTCGACGTAGAGCTGTCCGTCGGGGAAGGCCTCACGCACCTGGTGCGCCCAGCGCACGGCCAGCGCGGTCTTGCCGACGCCCGCGATTCCGGAGACGGCCGAGACGACCGCTGCCGCCCCGCCGTCCGCCGCGGCCAGGCACCTTGTGAGCTCGGCGAGTTGCTCCTCCCTGCCACTGAAGTTGCCTACGGCCATGGGCAGCTGGGCGGGGATCGGAACGGGGGTCGGGGCGGGCGCATTCACCGTTACCAGGTCGGATCCCGCTCCCCGCGGCTCCTCCCGTCCGGCGTCGCGCAGCATCTCCTCGTACACCGACCGCAGTTCACGGCCCGGAGCCACACCCAGCTCGGAGCGGAGGTGCCGGTGGATCCCGGTGTACAGGTCCGCCGCCTCGGCCGTTCTTCCCGCGGCCGCCAGACTCCGGAGCAGCGGCACGGCGAGCGGCTCGCACAGCGGGTGCTCCGCCAGCAAGGGCCGCAGGACGGCCGGCACTTCCTCGGGCCGTTCCTGCCGCAGCAGGGTGCGGGCCCAGGCGAGCGCCGCCTCCACGCGCTCCTGCGTCCAGGCGGCCCTCGTACGCTCGGCCCACGCCCCCGGCAGCCCCGTCAACGGCACGCCGCGCCACAGTCGCAGCGCCTCCTCCAGCACGTGGGCGCGGCGTGCGTCGGAAAGGTGCGGCTCACGCCCCTGCGCGACGAGCGAGCGGAATCGGAGCAGGTCGACGGCGTGTTCCTCGGCCTCCAGAAGGTAGCCGCCGGAGGTCCGGCGGATACGGAGCGGTGGACTGGGCGTGTCCGCCTCGCCCCCGCCTGCCGTGCGGGTCGCGCCGTCGAGGAGCCGCCGCAGACGGCTGATGTGCGCATAGAGGGCCGACCTGGCCCCGTCGGGTGCGGCGGTGTCCCAGACCCGGTCCACCAACGTACTCACGGGGACCGGCCGACCGGTGTCGGCCGCGAGCGCCGCGAGGACGGCTCGACGACGTGGCTCCCCGACGTCGACCGCGCGCCCCGCGGCACGCAGTTCCAACGGTCCGAGCAGGTGCAGGTTCATCGTGCCTCACGCGGAACGGGCGAGGGAACGGCCGTCCGGCGGTGGGGTCTTCGTCCGCCGAGCAGCAGCCGGGTTCCCAACGGCCCTCCGTCATCGGTCCGGGGCCGTCGTAGAACAGCCGTCACAAGGATTTCGCAAGGTTCACCGTAGATCCTCACGTCACATGCCGTCAGGCGGATCGTGGCACGCGGTGCGTGCCGCGGCGAGCGTCGACGCGGGCTCGTGGAGCCTCCCCGGGGGAGACGTCGTCGCCCGCCCTGCCGGCAGTCGCGTCAGGCGTGACCGAGCCGACGCAACAACAGAATGGAATTGTCATGCGCAAGATAATGTCCCGAGTGAACCGGGCAGCCGTCGCTGTCGCCGCCACCGCCTTCATGGCGTCCGGCGTGGTCGTCGCGGGGGCGACGACCGCTTCCGCGGACGGCTGTGTGGGTCCGCTGTGCGGTGCCGTGAAGAACAGGACCGGCCAGACGATGCACTACACGATGAGTCTCGGCGCGGGCCCGCACTACTGCGACGTGTGGAACTGGGGCGGCGGCACCGGCAGCGAGTTCAAGCACGCCAAGTGCAAGCAGGAGTCGTTCGGCAACGGAACACGGGGCGGCAACGGCACCGGCAACGACGTCGACGCCTTCACGTTCGCCTCACACGGCTACCACGAGCGGTTCTCGCGGGTCGGCACCTGGCACTGGCGGACGGCGGGGGTCTGGACGAAGGTCCGCAGCGGGGAGATCGCCGACTGCGGCATCGGCGACAACAACGAGGTCTGGTGCACGGTGCTCGTGCAGGCCTGAGACAGTCCCGGGAGGCGGCGAGCGCGCGTGTGCTCGCCGCCTTCCGGCGTGACGACGTTCCCCGGCCCGCAGCCACGCGTAGTGGTTGCGGGCCGGCCGTATGGGGAGGGACGCCTGCCGCTCGGCCCACCGCCGCGACAGACGGCCAGAAGACCGATCCCCGCCGGGCAAGCCCCCCGCCCGCGACAATCGGCGCGATTAATTTAAGCCATGTAAGTTCAAGCCGAATTTAGTATTACTATCCCGGGGCGGGTTTGTCCGTCTCCTCTCGCGGCAAGAAAATTTTTGGCAACGCGACACGGGATTAGCGGAAAAAGTGGGGGCGCTTGGCGTGCGGAAGAGCGTGCGCGAATACCCTGGCCAGGCGCATTTTCAGTCATTCGATCATTGGTAATGGCATGCAATCAACTGGCAATTCTTCCTGGTGTGAGGTGATCCAGCATCGTGAGCGCCTTATCCGCCTGGTGCGCCGCCGGCTGCCCGACCTCCATGACGCCGAGGACTGCGTCCAAGAGGCCCTGCTGCGAGCGGCGGCCCACCGCGATCTGGACCCCGATCGGCTCGGGGCGTTCCTGACCACGGTCGCCATGCGGCTGTGCATCGACCATTACCGGGAACGTGATCGCTGGACACGCCTGTTGCAGCGCACCGCTGCCGAGCAAGAGGCGGAGGTGCTGGAGGAGGCCGTCTGCGACCGGGAGTTCGGCCGCTGGCTGCTCCGGCAGGCCCATCAGCTCAGCGGCCGGGAGCGGCAGGTCATACTCGCGCGGGCCGACGGGATCTCCGTCGCCGAATTCGCCCGCATCAACCAGATCTCCGTAAAGGCCGCCGAAGGCGCGTTCACACGTGGTAGGGCAAGGCTCCGGCACATGTGCAGCAAAACCCTTGGCTAGCCGTGCGGATACCGGAAAAAATGGTTCGGCATCCTGGTCGATTCCATGGTGCCCATTCAGGAAGGACGTCCCTCGGAGTGCCTGACAAGCCGAGCACGCAGGACACCATCAAGAACTTCCTCAGCGACATTGCCGACAGCTCCAACAGGGCTTTCAACGAATTCCTCGACCCGCCGAACAAGTCCAAGAAATCCGACCTCCCCGAGTGGTTCCCCTCCGGCCATCCACTGGCGGCTCTGGCCGGGACACCGGTCGGCGCGCTCCAGGCGCTGGCGGCGCTCGGCGGCACCGTGAACCCCGTGGCCGTGCTCGCGGGTGCCAACCCGCTCGCCGCCCTGGCCGACACCTCACACCACACCTCCGCCTCGGTGAACCCCTTGGCAGCCCTCACCGGGGCGGCCAACCCGCTCGCCGCCCTGGCGGGCGCCGTCAATCCCGTCGCGGCCCTCGGCGGGGCGTCCGCATCGGCCAATCCGCTCGCGGCCGTCGGTCAACTCGCCGGTGCGGCAGCGGCTCTGCCCGCTTCCGCCGGCGCGCTGGGCGGCCTGGCCGAGTCCCTGGCGACGCTGCCCCAGCAGATCGCCAGGCTGTCCGAACTGCTCTCCACGCTTGTCGACGCCTTGGACACCGTCCAAAGCGTCGCGGCGACCGCCGGAGTCCGTCCGTCGGCGTCGGCCAAGAAGGTGTGACCGCAGCCGTCCCGTAGCTCCGCCGTTGCCCCGCCGATCGTCGGCCGTGCCCGGTACGCCGGGCCGGCCGGTGCTGAACTCGAGGAGGAGCCCGCGTCGTGAGGGCCTTGGTCGGCGATCGGCTCCGGCTGGTCGTGAAGGTGCTGGGCAGTCTGATCGCCGATGAGGTCGGTCATACGGCGCGGGAGCGCGGCAGATCCAGACGGGACGGCAGATCCCCGGCGGAGGCTGAAAAAGCCTCCGCCGGGGACGCGCAGCGGCGGGCCCGAGCCGTACGGCACGCGCTGGAGAGCCTGGGACCGTTCTATGTGAAGCTCGGTCAGATCCTCTCCACACGGCCGGACATGGTCCCGCAATCGATGATCGCCGAGTTCCAGAACCTGCACGACCAGGTCGACGTGCAGCCGTTCTCCACGTTCGAGCCCGTGCTGGAGCGTGATCTCGGCGCCGACTGGAAGCTCAGGTTCGACGACATCGACACCGAGCGCCCGCTGGGAGCGGCCTCGCTCGCCCAGGTCTACCGGGTGACCCTCCCCGGGGGGCGGCCGGCGGTCGTGAAGATCCAGCGGCCCGCGATCCGCGAGGCCGTGCAGGCGGACATGGCTCTGCTGCGCAGGGCGGCCCGGATCGTGGCACGGGTGGCACCACGGTTCAACGAGGTCATCGACGTCGAGGCCATGCTGGGCTCGATCTTCGACGCCATGGAGCCCGAACTGGACTTCACCGGTGAGGCGCACAACATGGAGGAGGCCCGGGAGACGGTGCGGGACTTCCGCACGCTGGCGGTCCCCGAAGTGCTGTCGGCCACTCCCCGGGTACTGGTCCAGTCGATGGCGCCCGGCATGTCCGTACGACACCTGGACCGGAGCTCCTTCAGCGACAGCGAGCGCACCGGCATCGGCAAGGACCTGCTGCGGTTCATGTACCGCGGCTACTTCGTCCATCGGACGTTCCACGCGGACCCGCACGCGGGCAATGTCTTCGCCCTGCCCGGGGGCCAGGCGACGCTGATCGACTGGGGCATGGTGGGGCGCCTGGACAAGCGGACCAGCCTGCAACTGCTTCCGCTGCTGATGGCGCTGGCACAGAACGACGGACACGGCCTGGCCCGCGCCTGGGCCGACATGGGGAAACTCACGGCCTGGGCGAACCTTCCGGCGTTCGCCGCCGACATGGCGGCTCTGGTCCCCAAGATCGCCAATGCCTCGCTGGACGAGCTCAACTTCGGCGTGTCGCTGACCACGGTGCTGGAGAAGGCGACCAAACGGGGCATCGGCTCCGCGCCCGCGATCTCGTTGCTGGGGAAATCCTTCGCCAATCTCGAGGGCTCGGTCCGCTGTCTGGCGCCCGAACTGTCGCTGGCGGAGATCTTCAAGGGCGAGGTCCGGGGCATCGTGCTGTCCCTGCTCGGCGAATTCATCTCGATGGAGCAGCTGGCTCGTACGGCGATGGACCTGATGGTCACCGCCAGCACCAGCCCCGAGCAACTGCGGGGACTGCTGGCCGATACGGCCAACCGGCGGTTCGCGCTCCAGATCCACCAGCCGAGGACGCCGCCTTCCATGGGCGGCGACCGCAGGCCTCCTTACGGGGGCCTGCTCGCTCTGGGTGCCATGGCGGTGCTGCTGGATCACCGCCGCAGATCCCGATGAGACGCCGGGTCCGCTTCCGGTGTGTCCGCGGCACCCGGCCCGCACACGCCTCAGACGCCGTCCTCCAGAGCTGTCCGGAGGGCGGCGAGTGTCGTCCTCATCGTCGCGCGGTTGCGTTCTCGGCGCCGGACCACACCCGTGACCGCCGGCGCGGCCGCCGTGATCAGCCGTCCGGAGACTCCCGACCGCAGATCCAGCCACTCCTCCGTCACTTCGCATCCCCCGGGTACCTCGGTGAACCGGTACGTCCACCGGGAGAGGGCCACGCCGAGAAGGCCGACCTTGAAGGAGAAGCGGACTCCCGGCTCCGCGGACACCACGGTGCACAGGGTGGTCCAGGGCAGCCACGAAGCGCGGTTGATCCCCACGAAGCGTGTGCCCACGCGGGCGGGCCCGCGACCGCCCAGCACCCAGGCGCCGCGTGACTCCGGACTCCACCGTCCCATCCGGGTGACGTCGCTGACAGCGGTGTAGGCCGTCAGCGGCGCCACCCGGACCATGACGCTCTCGGTGAGCGGAGCCGAGCCGGTCACGCGCGGATCGTGACGCCGTGCTCACGGTCGTCCGTGAGGATCTCCATCAGAGCGCGGCTGTCGGTCCGCAGTTCGGTCCGGCTGCCGGTCACCCGGTTGACGACCTGCACGGTGCAGGAACCGATCTTCGTGTTGAGGCAGTGTTTGATCCCGCCGGGCGGGTTGTAGTAGTTCAGGCCGACGAAGCACTCCGCAGGGGCGGTCATCCGCCCGCGGATGTCGACGGTCTCGTCGGAACTGGCGAAGTCCCAGTAGAAGTAGCCGAAGTCCGCCTTGGCGGAGAGCGCCTGCCGCAGCGACACCAGCGAGTACTCGCGGTCCTGGTGGCGCAGGACGAGGAAGGTGGCCTGCGGGATGCGCACGGGACCGATCTTGGCGCGCGCGGTGACGACCTCCAGAAAACTGTCGGGTTCCCCGTCGAAGCCGGCGACCTGCCCGAAGGCGTAGTGGTCGGTGTGCCGGCTGCCCCAGTTGTGGTTCTGGCTGCCGGTCCAGCCGTCGAGCGCCACGGTCTCGCCGTTGACGCGCAGGCTGCCGCTGTACTGGGCGAGCGGTGTGCCGACCAGGCTCTTGGCCTTGGGGAACCCGCCCGCGTACAGCTTCGGCGGCAGCAGGAGAAGCGGCGGCTGGTCGCCGGTGTACGTCAGGTCCCAGCCGATGCTGCCGTCCGGCCCGCTCGCCTCGCCCTTGAGGCGGCCGGGCTCCAGGAGCCGGTCGCCGACCCGGGCGCCGAACGAGTCGGTGCTGAAGTGGCAGTCGGCGATGGGGTGTTCCTCCTTGGCCACCACATGCTGTCCGGTCACTCCGTCGAACCAGACGGCCCAGAGCTCGCCGATGGCGGCCTCGGGCATCTTCGCCGGGCTGAAGACGGTGTACCTGATCCAGAAGGCGCGGGGCTCCGTAGGGTGATTGCCGCGCTGGTAGAAGCTCTCGTAGTGGCCGGCCTGCTGGCCCGGCCGATAGCGGGTCCAGTTGATGTGGGGGTCGGAGATCCCGGGGTCGGTCTTCATGGGGGGGTCCGTTCTTCCGGATGCGGTGGGCTGCGGCAGGTCGTGCACCGCGGTGGCCTGCCCCGCTCGTCCGCTCGGTCGGTCTAGCGGGCTTGCGCGGGGCGGGCGGCCGAGGTCGTCCGCTGATGCATCGTCATCAGCATCCCGTACCGCGGCCTCAGAGTGATGGTGGCGTGGTTGACCACCCGGTGCGAGGGGACATGCCGGAACTCCCAGCGGCGCACCAGGGCGGTCAGCAGCAGATGCGCCTCCATGAGGGCGAAGTGCTTCCCGATGCACAGATGCGGCCCCGCGCCGAAGGGCAGGTAGGCGAATCGGTGGCGCCCCTTCGTGACGTCCGGCAGGAAGCGGTCCGGGTCGAAGCGCTCGGGGTCCGGCCAGTGCCGCGGGTGGCGGTGGATGCCGTAGAGGTTGACCAGGATCCGTGACCCGGCCGGTACCCGGTAGCCCCCCAGTTCGGTGTCCCGCAGTACCAGCCGGGGGACGATCGGCGCCGACGGGTACAGCCGCAGGGCCTCCTCGAAGACCCGCAGGGCGTACGGCATCGCCGCCAGGTTCTCGGGGGTGGGCAGCTCGTCGCCCAGGACGTCGTCCACTTCCCGCTGGACTCTCCGCAGCACCTCGCGGTGTCGGGAGAGCAGGTAGAAGGCCCAGGTGAGGGTGATCGCGGTGGTCTCGTGCCCGGCGGCGAACGTGGTGATCACCTCGTCACGCAGCTCCCGGTCGGTCATCCCCTTGCCGGTATCGGCGTCGCGGGCCGCCAGCAGCATGTCCAGCAGATCCCCGTCGCCGGTGGGCCCCGGGGACTGCCGGCGCTCCGCGATGATCCGGTAGATGAGGTCGTCCAGTCCCCGCATGACCTGGTGGAAGCGCCGGTTGCGCGGGGTCGGCCAGTGCGTGGGCGGGCTGAACGGGTTCTGCAGCCGGTCGAAGGCGTAGTTGATGGCGACGTCCACGGCGTCCGGTCCGAGCCCGGCCAGGGTCCGGCTCACATCGGTGCTGAACATGCAGCGGCTGACGATGTCGAGGGTGACCCGCATCATCTCCTGGTGCAGGTCCAGGGCCGCGCCCGTCCGGTAGCGGGCGGACATGTGCGAGATCTGTTCGGCCGCCGAGACACCCATCGTGGCGAACATGCCGGCGAGGGACTGCTTGGTGTAGATCGGCTGCATCATCCGGCGGTTGCGCAGCCAGCTCTTGTGGTCGTCGCTGGTCAGCAGGCCCTCGCCGAGGACCAGCCGCAGCGGGTTGTCCGGCCCGAGTTTGCCGAACCGGTCGGTGTCGGTCAGTACGGCGGCGGCCAGCTCCGGGCTGGACACGCCGTGCACCGTCACCGGGCCGAGCCGGTAGCGCACCAGGTCGCCGTGGGCGGCGTGCCCACGGTGCATGGCCTTGAGGATGTCGCGGCGGAAGTCCAGGACGTTGCCCAGCACCGGGATGCCCGCCGCACCGGGGGCGGGCAGCGCCGCGTACGTGCGTTCCTCGGTCATCGGCCCGCCCTCACTTGTGGGCCAGCGCGCAGACCCAGCCCAGCGACCGGCGCGGCTGGGACACGAACCGGGCGTCCCGGAAGCCGGCCTTGGTGAGGCTGTCCACCAGGTCGTCGCCGGAGAGGATGTGCAGCCCCGCACGCTCCGAACGCTCTGTGAAGCGCCGGCCGAAGACCCGCTGCACCAGGGACGGGTCGTCACCGGCCTCCCGGCTCATCTCCAGCGTGATCGACACCTGGCCGCCCGGTTTGAGCACACGGTGCGCCTCGGCGAGGCCGCGCTGGGGATCCGGCCAGAAGTAGAAGGTCTCGATCGCGCAGACCTGGTCGAAGGAGGAGTCCTCGTACGGCAGGGCCGCACAGTCTCCGTGCCGGACCTCGACGCGGCTCCGCGCGATCCCCGCCCGGTTGCGCCGTACGGCCTGCTCGACCATCTCCATCGAGTAGTCCACCCCGGCGGTGAATCCCTGGCCGGTGCGCCGGGACAGCAGGTTCACCGCCATGCCTCCGCCGCAGCCGACGTCCAGTACCCGCTGGCGGCTGCGCACGTCCATGTGCTCGATCGCCCACAGGGTGAGGCTCCGGTGCTGTACGGCCATGAGGTTGCCGAAGAACCGGCCGGCCCGCCCGGCCGGCCGGCGGAGGTTGTCCTCCATGAGTTCCAGCGGCTTCGCCAGCAGCGTGCCGATCATCCGGTGCCCCTTTCTCGATCAGTCCTGCGTCTGTGCTGTTTCTCGGTCCTGCGTCCGTGGTGCTTCTCGGTCCTGCTTCTCTGTCCTGCGTCCGTGGTGCTTCTCGGTCCTGCTTCTCGGTCCTGCGTCCGTGCTGCTCGGGGAGTCGGCCGGATGGTCTGCGGCTCCCTACCTCCGCGGGCCGAGCTCGGGCCAGGTCGCACGGCGTGCGGTCCGGTCCGTCCAGGCCAGACAGGCCCGCAGCACTGGCCGGGTGACCCCGGACACCGGCAGTCGCGGCGCCCGGGAGCGGTGCCAGGGCAGCGGTTCCGGCGTGTCCGCGGCGCCCAGCAGGGCCGCGGAGAGGTAGGCGCCGTGCGCCACCGACATCGCGAGTCCGTGCCCGTTGCAGCCGCCCGCGTACCAGACGCCGGCCCGGCCCCGGACCGGCCCCACCACGGGAAGGCCGTCCGCCGTCACCCCGATCCGGCCCGCCCAGCGGTGCGTGATCTCCACGCCTGCCAGGGCCGGGTGCAGCGTCCGCAGCCACTGTTCCAGCCGGTTCCAGGCGAAGGTGCGCAGCACCGCGATGCGGCGGGGGGCGGCCCCGTCCGGAAGGAGTGCGGTGCCGCCCCCCACCACCAGTCGGCCGTCCTCGGTGAGGCTGAAGAAGGGGGCCAGCGGAACGGCGTCGATCACCGCCGGGCCGCCGCCCGCGCCGAGGAGCGCACGCGCCTCGGGGTCCAGCGGCCCGGTCGCCACCGCGTGCACCTCCACCCCGAGCACCGTGCCCACCGGCACCCCGAGTCCGGCCACCCCGGCGTTCACCGCCAGCACCGCCTGTGGTGCCCGTACCGTGCCGTGCGGGAACACCAGCTCGGGCATCCGTCCTTCCCCGGCTTCCCCGCCCTCCCCGCCGCGGACCTCCCGCAGCGGGCTGCCGCCGTACAGCCGTACGCCCTTGGCCGCGCACGCACGCGCCAGAGCCGCCGTCAGCGCGGCCGGGTCGAGGGTCGCGGTGTGCCGGTGGAGCAGACCCGCCTGGTACGGCACGTCCACCCGCTGCCGGATGTCCGCGGCGGAGAGCACCGGCACGTCCAGGTTCAGGGCGCGGTAGGCGGCGGCCTGCCGCGCCAGCGACGCGAGCCCGGTCCGGGAACGTGCGGCGACGATCTGCTCGCCGTCCGCGCAGGGCACGCCGAGCCGGGCGCACAGGTCCACGGCGTGCCGTACGGCCTCGACGCTGGCCTGGTGCATCCGGCGGGCGGCGGCCGGGCCGTGGCGGCGCGCCGCCTGGTCGACCGGCGGGCCCACCCGCGGGCCCAGCAGCCCGGTGCCGCGCCCGCTGGCACCCGCCGCCGGCCGCTCCGCGTCCACCACGGCGATGTCCAGCGAAGGCCGGCGCTCCGCCAGGTGGTACGCCGTGGACAGCCCCACCAGCCCGGCACCCACCACCACGACATCGGCGCCGAGCCTGCCGTGCACCAAAGACGGCACGTCCACGCCGCCCCGCGCCGCCGGACCGTCTGGCGCCCAGCAGGGCGTGCCCCCCGCGAACAGGCTCACCGGGGCGCTCCTTCCCCGGCCGTCTGCTCACCCGGCCCGGACAGGGCGCGGAACCCCCGGTCGTGCCAGAGCAGTGGCCGTCCCGACGCCACCTGCACCGCGGCCACCCGCCCCACCACCGCGCAGTGGTCGCCGTACCGGCGGATGTCCTCGACCAGGCAGACCGACCACCCCAGCGCATCACCGAACACCGGGGCCCCGAGGACGGAACGGAACGGGACCTCGCGGAACCGCTCGGCCGGCGAGAGCGCCGGATCCGCGAAGCGGGCCGCCCGCGGTCGCTGCTGCTGCCGCAGCAGGTTCACCGCGAACGCCCCCTGCGCCCGGACCGCCGACAGGGTGCGCGAACCCTCGCGCAGGCAGGCGAGCAGCAGTGGGGGTCTGGCCGACAGCGAGGTGACGGAGGAGACCGTCATGCCGGTGGGTGCGCCCGCGCCCTGTGCGGTGACCACGGTGACGCCGGAGGCGAGTTTCGCGTACAGACGCAGGCAGTGCGCGGTGTCCGGGCCCGGTTCGTCGTGCAGCTGCCTTCCCGGGAACAGCGGCTGCGCGAGGGCCAGGTCAGCCATGCGCGGCGTCCGCGGCTTCGGCCGGTGCCACCGTGCCGAGCAGGCCTTGGAGGATCTGGTGGATGTTGGTGCGCAGGGTCGACTCGGCCACCGGGTCGAGGATCTCCGCCAGTGTGGGGATCCCCAGGTCGAACGAGGCCCGGAAGGTCACGGCGGTGCCGTCCTGGTGGGCCTCGCAGCTCCAGCTGCCCTCGAAGGTCTCGAAGTCGCCGCTGAGCTGTTCGAAGGTGATGGACAGGGTGGGCGGCGAGAAGGCGTCACGTTCCGTCCAGCACATCAGCCCGTTGCGGAAGGAGACCGTCCAGTCGGACACCACGGAGCCGTCGGGTCGGGGAGGGTGCACGGTGACCTCGCGCACGGTTCTGGTGAGTTCGGGATACCGGCGGAAGTCGCTGATCCTGCGGTAGGCACTTTCGGGGTCGATGCCCTGAGCCGTCATCCGTACCGTCACTTGGCGCATGGGGTTCGTCCGTCCTCTCGGGTGGGTGATGTCGGTGTCGTGACAGGGCACGAAGACGGTCAGCCGAGGCGTGCCTGCACCGCCCGCAGGGATTCGGCCAGGGCGGCCAGGAAGTGCTGGGCCTCGTCGGCGCCGGCGATCGCCGGGGGCGTCAACCGGAGCACTCGCGTGGCGTTCAGCGAGTGGTTGACCAGGACGCCCCGAGCCACGAGCTCCAGCAGCATCTCGCCGACGGCCTGCGCCCGCGTGAACTCGATACCGATCAGCAGTCCGCGGCCGCGGACCTCGTGCACGAGACGACCCTGGTGGGGGCCGCAGGCCTCGGCGACGCCGGTGAGCAGACGCCGGCCGAGCAGGGCGGCCCGGCCCACGATGTCCTCGCGGCTCATCGTCTCCACCGCCGCCAGGGCCGCGGCGCAGGCGATCGGCGAGGCACCGAAGGTGGAGGTGTGGAGGTAGGGGTCGCGGGAGAAGGGACCGTAGGCGTTCTTCGTGGCCACCATCGCGGCCACCGGTACGACACCGCCGCTCAGCCCCTTGCCGACGAGCAGGACGTCCGGCACCACGCCCTCGGTGTCCACTCCCCACCAGGTGCCGAGTCGGCCCAGACCGGTCTGCACCTCGTCCACGATGAGGAAGGCCCCGTACGCGCGGCACAGCCGGGCCGCTTCCGCCAGGTAGCCGGGAGGCGGAATGCGCACTCCTCCCTCGCCCTGCACCGGCTCCAGGATCACGCACGCGCGGTCGCGGCGGTCGGCGAGCGCGGCCTCCAGCTCGGCCGGGTTCCCGTGGGCGACCCGGGTGGTGTCCGGGAGCAGCGGCGCGAAGGGCGCCTGGTACGTGGTGTTGGCGGTGGCGCTGAGTGCCCCCAGCGTCTTCCCGTGGTAGCCGGACACGGTGGTCACCAGGGCGTTGCGGCCGTGGGCGCGGGCCAGTTTCAGACCCGCCTCGGTGGCCTCGGCACCGGAGTTGACGAAGTGGACGTGGTCCAGCCCGGCGGGGGTGCGGGAGGCGAGCGCGGCGGCGGCCCGGGCGGCGACGGGTTCCAGGAACACCCGGGTGGCCAGTGGATGTGCGTCCAGCTGCCGGTGGACCGCCTCGACCACCGCGGGGTGGCGGTGGCCCAGGATGAAGACGCCGTAGCCCCCGAAGTCCAGGTAGCGGCGTCCGTCGTCGGTGTGCACCCAGGCGCCTTCGGAGGAGGTCTCGACCATGCCGCCGAGCACCGCGCCCATGACGGCCCGGCCGGCGCCCAGATGACGTCGGTAGAGCTCGGCGGTGTCCTGCGACGACCCCGCGACGACGTGCCCGGCCACCGGTACGGCGGTCATGACGCCAGTTCCGTCGGAGCCTGCGCCGACTGCAGACGGCGCAGTTGGCGCAGGCCTCCGCGGCCGGCCGCCCAGCACTCCACGTTGCGCACCAGCGCCGATCGGATCGCGGCGCGCGTGGGGGCCGTACCGCAGTGCGGCGCCCCCAGATGGGAGGCGAAGGGCAACTCCCGCTGGAAGACCAGCAGCAGCTCCGCGTAGTCCTGGAGCCGACGCCGTACCGACTCCGGGAAGGACGGTCCCTCGAGAAGCGGGAGCAGCAGCCGGTGCACCGCCTCCAGGGCGATCAGCCGCGGCGGGTGCGGGCGCTGACCGTGGCGTTCGGCGAACTCCAGGCAGATGTCGACGACTTCCCGTTGCAGGACGGCGGCGGATCCCGCGGTCAGCCAGTACACGCCCTCGGTGACGCCGGCCCTGACCAGGTCGCCGACCGCGCGGGCCACCACGTCCTGCGGCACCATGTCGATCCTCGTGCCGGTCGAGCCCGGGAGTACCGGGACCTGTCCCTTGACGATCCCTCCCAGTGCCCGGGTCAGGCCCTGTGACCGGGCGATCCGGCCGGTGGTGGAGTCGCCCATGACCACGGAGGGGCGCAGGACGATCCCGGGAGTCGGAGCCGACTGCACGGCTTCCTCGGCCGCCGTCTTGGACGCGAGGTAGGCCGCTGCCCCGGGGAACCGCTTCCGTTCCTCGGCCGCGAGCGGGTTCGCCACGAAGGCGGTGCTCAGGTAGTAGAGGGGAGCGTCGGCCTGGGCGGCCAGGTCGGCCATCGCCCGGGTGCCGTCCAGGTTGGTGCGCCAGATGTCGGCCGGGGCCGCCCGCCAGTTGGTGGCCGCGGCGGAGTGCACCACCACGTCCACCTCGGCGGCGAGGCTGGACCGCTCGGCGGCCGGGAGTCCCAGGCCGGGAGCGTTCAGGTCCGCCGTCACCTCCCGTACCCGGGGGTCGTCCAGCGGTGTCCGGTGGCGCAGGCAGACCACGTCGTAGTCGTCGCAGAGCTCTTCGACCAAGGCCTGGCCGAGTACCCCTGCGGCTCCGGTGAGCAGCAGGGTCGGGCGTTGATGGCGTGGACGGGACCGGGCGGAGGGGGCTGGCGGCATGGCTGAGGAACTCCCCTTGGGTGCGGTTGGATACGGTGCGGCGTCCGGGCGCGGTACCGGGACCGGGTCGGGCGATGCGCGGTACCGGACCGGGACCGGGACGGGCGATGCGCGGTACCGGGACCGGGACCGGGTCACGCGATGGTGAGCGGCCCGTCGGCCAGGTGGGCCGCCAGCGCGCTGGTCATTCGGGACCGTGAAGGCGGGTGCAGGGACAGCCCGTTGGTGCACGCCGCGAGATATCCCACCTCGTCCGAGCTCATGAAGTTGAGGCCGCCGAGCAGTTCCACGGCCCGCGGGACGATCCGTGCGAGGGTGTCCTGCACGCAGTACCGGACGCACAGCGAGTCGGCGAGGGTGGACTCGTCCGGGCATCCCTCGTCGATGCGGCGGGCGATGCCCTCCGCGGCGGACATCGCGCCCTCGGCCTCGATCAGGAGCCGGACCCGCTCGGACTCGGGCACCCGCTCATTGCACAGCACCCGCTCCACCAGCGTGCTGGCGGCGCCCAGATAGCTTCCCGTCATCAGCAGCTCGAACCAGACGAAGCCCGCGGTCTGCAGTTCGTCCAGCCGGCCGGCCGAGGAGGAAGTGCGCAGCAGCAGCTCCGGCGGTACCAGGACGTCCGTGAGAGTGACCTGGTCGCTCTCCGCCCCCGACAGGAACGAACTGGACCAGAATCCGCTGACGCTCAGGCCCTCGCTCTCGGCCGGCACCAGCGCCACGGCCAGTTCCTCGCCCGCCCCGTCCGCACGGGGCACCATGACGCTCGCGGTGAGCAGGTCCATCGACCGGGCCAGACTGCAGGGGCGCTTCACCCCGCTGATCCGTACGCCGTCGGGCCCCACCGTGGCGGTCATCGACGGGGAGAGGATGCCGGCGCCGGGGCGCCCCTCGGCGAAGCCGGAGGCCACCAGGCGGTTGGCGGAGGCCACGCCCTCGGCGAGCATCCACTCCAGGCCCTCGCCGCCGTCGATCAGGCCGACCAGAGTGGCCATGGAGAAGTGGTGCATGGTGGTGGCCACCGCCAGGGACGGCGATCTGCTGCCCAGGGCGCGTTGCACACGCAGGGCGTCCAGGGCGGTGGCGCCCTTGCCCCGGCAGGACAGCGGGACCACCAGCCCGGGGCCGCCGCTGTCGCGGAAGAGCCCGATGCCGGGGCTGCCCGGGCCCTCCAGCTCCATGAGGGGCACCGCCCGCAGGCTCTCGTCCAGACCCGGCAGCAGTTTCGTCAGAATGGCGCGTTCGCGCTCCAGGAACCTCATGTCCTCCCCTGCTCCAGAACAACCCAGTCGACGGCCCGTGGGCCGGCTCACAGCGCCCGGGTGGCGCGCAGCAGTTGCCACACCGCCTTCGGACCCGGCCGCCCGTGAAAGGCGATGTACTCGGGCAGCACCACGTGGGGCGCCCATTTCTGCTTGTAGTCGAGCTGCGCGGCGGCCGGGTAGACGCGTTCGCCGTGCTCCGCGAGCAGGCGCACGCAGCGCGCGAAGGCACGGCTCGCGGACGGCAGTTCATGCTCGTCGGACAGTCCGGTGAAGGGAGTGAAGCCGAAGTGCAGCCAACCCTCGCCGTCGGCCGACATCCGCTCCATCGCGGTGGCGTTGAGCGCCTCCATCACTCCCGGCGGAGCGTCCGGGGAGCGTCGGCTGAGGTCGTGCAGCCACCCCGGCCGGCCACCGAACACGGGCGAGTAGCTGATGTAGCCGACGGCCGCCCCGTCGATCCGTCCCACGAAGAGCCGCCGGTGCCGCTGAGCCGCTCCGGTCCGCTCACCCACCAGGAACCGCAGCTCCTTGGCACCGCGGCCCTTTCCGCGCAGCCAGGCCCGGTCGATCAGGTCCAGCTCCGCCTCGGTGTCGGGGTCGACGGGGCCGGTCTCGACCACCTCCAGTCCCGCGCGGCGGGCCCTGGACATCTTGTTGCGCAGCCGTACGAACCGTGAGCCGCGCAGAGTGAACCGGGCCAGTTCGACCGCGTACGACGCCCCCAGCTGGTTCACCGTGAAACCGCGCGCCGCGTACAGCTCGGCGTCCGACCGCTGCAACTGCACCGCGACCACCCGGCGTGGACGGGCCTTCGCCACGAAGGCGTCCAGCAGATCCGCGCGGTGCCCGGCCACCGCGAAGGGACCGGCGAACTGAAGGAGGTGGCGTCCGGACCGGCGGAAGACACAGACCCCGTCGAAACGCGGATCCTGAAAGTATTCATTGCCCTGGTTGAGGGCGAGAAAAGAGCTCGGATTGTCACTGTGACGGACGAGGGCATCAAAGACGGACGGCGTCTGCACCCGTTCGAGAGACATCGGATTTCCCTTCACGTGAAATGGAATACTTCCTCTCGAAATCCACATACGCCGGATGCGGGGCCGGTTCGAAACGTACGCCGAACGGTTTGAGTGAGTTGCCGAACAGAGCGCGGTCCCCCAGCAGGTGCACGGGAAGCGCGAGCAGCGCCCATTCCGGCTTCACCAGCACCGCCCACAGTCCGGCGACGACACCTGCGGTCACCAGGCTGTGCATGGTGTTGTACGCCACGAAGTACCAGTGCGAGATGCGCCCGTCGCGGCTCCTGCGGAATGCCACGGCCCCTGGGACGTAGCCGACGACGTCGATGACGGCGAACAGCCCGACAAAGACCGCCCAACGTATCTCCGAGAAATGCTGCACGGTGAGCACGGCACAGGCAACCAGACCGCCCAGCCATTCCATTCGCAGCATGAGGAAGGTGGTCCTGGTTTCGAACCTGTTCTTTGCATCCATGTGCCCCTCCGCCCTTCACCCTTGTTTACGGGGGAAGCGGGGGAAACCCTCGCGGGAAAACCAGGTGTCCGAAAGTACCCGGGCGGCGGGCCGACGTCCGCGGCCGCGCCCGGCCACGGCCCGGCCCTTGACCTTGCCGCAGGCGGCAGGGTCGGACGATGACCGGCATGAACAGCAGCACCGCACCTCAGCCCGGCAGGGTCGTCCTCGTCACGGGGGCCGGCACCGGGATCGGCCGTGCCACCGCCCGCGCGTTCGCCGCCGACGGCGCCCATGTCGTCGCCGTCGGCCGACGGTCCGAACCGCTCCACGAGACCGCCTGCGGCCACGCGCGGATCGTCCCGCTGGCCGCCGACATCGTCGCGGCCGGTGGGCCCGAGCGGATCATCGACACCGTCATGGAGAGCCATGGCCGGCTGGACGTACTGGTCAACAACGCCGGCGTCGTCCAGAGCGGTGCCCTCGGCATGCTCACCGCGGAGATGATCGAGCCTCAGTCGGCCACCAACCTGATCGCCCCCATCCTGCTCGCGCAGGCCGCGCTGCCCGCTCTGGAAGCCTCCGGCGGAACGATCGTCAACGTCAGCACCTCGGTGGGGCAACGGGGGTGGCCGGGCAACTCGGTCTACGCGGCGACCAAGGCCGCGCTGGATTCACTGACCCGCAGCTGGGCCGTCGAGCTGGCACCTCGCGGGGTCCGAGTGGTGGCGGTCGCGCCCGGTGCGATCGACACCCCGATCGGCGAGCATCAGGGGCTGACGCCGCAGCGGAGGGCCGCGGTGCGGAAGTGGCAGCTGGCACACACCCCGCTCGGCCGGATCGGCCGCCCGGAGGAAGTGGCCTCGGTGATCACGCAACTCGCCGCACCAGCCTCGTCGTTCGTCACCGGAGTCGTGCTCCCGGTCGACGGCGGGGCGGTCGTGGCGTGAGGAATGCGGCCCCTGGAAGAGTGAACCGCATGCGAATCGGTGAGCTGGCCAGGACGACCGGAACGACACCCCGCGCGCTGCGGCACTACGAGCAGGCGGGACTGATCTCGTCCGAGCGGGCCGCCAACGGCTACCGCGTCTACGACGGTCGGGCCGCCGTGCGGGTCCGCAACATCCGCTCGCTGCTGGCGGCCGGGCTCACCCTGGACGACGTGCGGACCTTCCTGCCGTGCCTGGACGGAGACGTGACGGCGGTGCCGCCGTCCGACAAGGGCCTGCGGGTCGCGTCGCGGCGACTGGCCGTCCTCGACGAACGCATCGCCGCCCAGACCGCGATCCGGGACCGCCTGGATCGCGCGCTGCGCCGAGCGTCCGGGGCCGTCGAAGAAGCGCCGTCGTCCGGATGAGGGGAAGCCCGCCTCGATCGTCGTGCGACGACGGGTCCAGGCACCGGCGTGAGGCCGGTCGCGCAGGCGGGCGCGCCGCGGATGCGCCCCGCCGTCGGTGCTGAGGTCGACCCGGGCGACGGCGCCCGACCACAACCGTCCGCGCAGTACGTGCCTGCGGCCACGATCTCTCGGCCACGCCGCGCGATTCAGGTGCCGGCATCCGGGCGCCAACAGCCGGCCGGGGGGTCAGGAGGTACCGGCTCCCGCCTTCGCCGCCGCGGCCAGGTACGCCAGCACCAGGGGCCGCTCGTCGTTCCGCCTGGCGGCCACGGCCAGGCGAGACGGGGAGACACCGCGGACCGGCACGGCGATCACCTCGTCCCGGACGACCAGCGGGGCGTTGCCCACGGCCAGGAGTGCCACCCCCTGGCCGTTGGCGACCGCCTCGTGGGTCTCCTCGGCACTGGCCACCACCCCACCTATCCGTGGCGCGCGATCGCCCCGTGCGTCCAGGGCCAGCCAGTACTCCCGGAGGGGACCCGCCTGCGGGGGAAGGGCGAGGAACGGCTCGTCCAGGAGATCGACGAAGTCCACAGCCCCCTCCGGATCGGCTGCGGCCCGTGCCGCCAGGGGATGCCCCCGCGGCAACGCGACGAGGCGCGGTTCCTGTGCCACGACGGCGTACTGATAGCGGTCGCCGTCCGGGAGGGGCAGCCAGACGAAGGCGACATCGCTGGATCCGTCGGCCAACCCGGCACTGGGATCGGCCCAGTTGACCTGCCGCAGGACGGGAGTCGCGTCCGGGTGGCGGGACACCAGCCGGGTGCGCAGGGCGGGCAGCAGCCCGCGGCCCGGGCTGGTGGACATGCCGATGACCAGGGTGTGCCGCGCGGCGGCACTCGCCTTCTCCACCGCCGCCTCGGCGGCCTCCCAGGCGGCCAGTGTCCCGCGGGCGTGCGGCAGCAGGGCCTCCCCCACCTCGGTCAGCCGCACCGCGCGCCGGTCCCGGTGGAACAGACACGCACCCAACTGCTTCTCCAGCATCCGTATCTGCTTGCTGAGGGTGGGCTGGGAGACGAACAGCCGTTCGGCGGCGCGCGTGAAGTTCAACTCCTCGGCGACTACGGCGAAGTAGCGCAGATCGCGCCCGTGGACGTCCATAGCCCATGGCTATCACAACAGGTCTTGGACATGGCTCCGGATACGGGCGAAGGATGGGAGCCGCCGGCGGGGAGATCCCGAACGGCAGCCGACGAGGGAGACGAAGAGAATGACCGAGAACGGCAAGGTCTGGCTGGTCACCGGTGCGAGCAGCGGTTTCGGGCGGGCCATCGCCGAGGCCGCGGTCGCCGCAGGCGACACGGTGATCGGAACGGCCCGACGGACCGGGGCCCTGGACGACCTGATCGCCGCGTACCCCGACCGGGTGGAAGCGATCGGCCTGGACGTCACCGACGGCGGACGGATCGACGCGGTGGCCGCCGACGTCCTGAGCCGCTACGGGCGGGTGGACGTGCTGGTGAACAACGCCGGGCGCACGCAGGTCGGCGCGTTCGAGGAAACCACCGACCGGGAGCTGCGCGACCTGTTCGAGCTGCATGTGTTCGGCCCCGCGCGGCTGACCCGTGCGCTGCTGCCGCAGATGCGGGAGCGGGGCGGCGGATCGATCGTGAACATCAGCAGCTTCGGCGGACAACTGTCCTTCGCCGGGTTCTCCGCGTACAGCGCGACCAAGGCGGCGCTGGAACAGCTGTCGGAGGGCCTGGCCGACGAAGTGGCGCCGTTCGGCATCAAGGTGCTGATCGTGGAACCCGGCGCGTTCCGCACCGGCCTCTTCGCCAAGGGCGCGGCCTACTTCTCCGAGGAACACCCCGCGTACGCGGAGAAGGTCGGCGCCACCCGCAGGCTGGTGGAGAACGGCGAGGGCACCCAGCCCGGAGACCCGGCGAAGGCCGCGGCGGCGATCCGGCTGGCCCTGGCCGCCGAGAACACCCCGCTCAGGCTCGCCCTCGGCGGCGACGCGGTGGACTTCCTCACCGGGCACCTGGACTCCGTACGAGCCGAACTCGCCGCGTGGGAACACGTCTCCAGGGGAACGGACTTCGACACGCCGTGACAGTCCACGGCGCACGGGGTCGAGTCATCCGGCGGCATCGTCCCGTGCCGCGGCCGGCCCGCATCGGCGTCACGCGAGGGCGTCTGCCCGTCCTGGTTCACGGCGGGTCGAACGAGCCGTGCCGCCCCGCGCCCGCGGTGAAGCGGGCCGCGCCGTCGCCCGCCTCGGCGCGCAGGGCCGCGACCCCGTGCTCCCATTCGACGGCCAGGGCGTCCGGCAGGGGCAGGCCGAACTGTTCGTGGGCGGACGCCAGGTCGGCGCGGAGGCAGGTCTGAGGGAAGCCGGCCAGTTGGTGGGCCAGTTCGAGGGCCTCGGCCAGCGCCCGGCCGGGGCCGCTGACGCGGTTGGCGAGGTGGATCCGCAGGGCCTCGTCCGCACCGACCGGGCGTCCGGTGAGGATCATGTCCAGTGCCGCGCTCAGCCCGACGAGGCGGGGCAGGCGGACCGTGCCGCCGTCGATCAGCGGCACCCCCCAGCGCCGGCAGAACACCCCGAAGACGGCCTCCGGGTCCACGACGCGCAGATCGCACCACAGCGCGAGTTCCAGACCGCCGGCAACCGCGTAGCCCTCGACGGCGGCGATCACCGGCTTGCTGAGCCGCAGGCGCGTCGGCCCCATCCCGGGCGGACCTTCACCGGGTGCCTCGGCGCGCATCCGGCCCGCGGCGACGGCTTTGAGATCGGCGCCGGCGCAGAAGTGTCCGCCGGCACCCCACAGGACCGCGACGGCCGCTCGAGGGTCGGCGTCGAACGCCTCGAACGCGTTCAGCAGTGCCTGCGCGTGGTCGGTGTCGACGGCGTTGCGCACCTCGGGCCGGTCCAGGACGACCGTCCAGACTCGGTCCGCCTTCTCGATCCGGACGCTCATGACGGGGTGTCCCTTCCCTCATGCGGTCCCGGTGGCGGCCGCCGACGGGACCGGACCGGGCTGCACGCAACGAAACGGTACGACCGTACTGTTTCACTCGACGGGGAGACGCTACTGACGGTGAGGTGATCGTGCAAGATGGCTGCCGTGACCGTGAGCGAAGCCCGCCGAAGAAGCGACGAGGACCGCAGCCACCGCACCAGGGAACGCATCCTGCACGCCGCGGTGGAGGTGCTGACCGAGCGGGGGTACGCCGCGACGAGCATCGCCGCCGTGCAGGCGCGAGCCGGTGTGTCCCGGGGGGCGCTGCTGCATCAGTACGCCGGCAAGGCACACCTGCTGGTCGACGCCGTCCGCCACCTCGCCGAGCGGCAGGGCGAGCAACTCGCCGCGGAGGCCCCGGCAGCCCCGGCCCGCTCGCCGGCCACCGACTGGCTGACGCCGCTCTGGGACAGTTTCTCCAGCCCGTTGTTCGGCGCTGTCCTCGAACTGTGGATCGCGGCCCGTACGGACGACGAGCTGCGCCGCGTTCTCCTGGACTACGAACGCCGTCTGCGCGTCGACCTCCACCGCATCGCCGCCGCCCGCATCCCCGGAGGGCCGCCGCCGGCCTTCGACATGGCGTTCGACATGACGCTCACCTACTACCGCGGCCTCGCCCTGACCGCGATCATCAGCGACCGGCACCAGGAAAAGCTGCTGTCGGACTGGCGGACGACGGTGAGCGCCCTCCTGCGATGACGAACGGGGCCATGCCCTGGAGCGGACACGGCCCCGTTGATCCGACGGAGCGTCAGCTCGCCCAGACCTCGGCCTCGTCGGCCGGGACGGTGGTGGCCAGGCCCAGCTCCTTGCGGGCGGCGACCGACTTGCTCGGGTCGATGCCGGTGAACGCCGGGTCGTAGGCGATGTAGAACGCGTCTGCGTCGGCGGCGTTCGCGGCCTTCTTCCAGTTGCCGGCCGCCTTCGTCAGCGTCGCGCGGAGCTTGCCGACCTCGGCGCCCTTGACGCCGTCCAGACCCTTGACGTGTGCGTCGAGGGCGGCGGCGACAGCCTTGGCCTGCGCCTTGTAGCCGGCCAGGTCGTCCTCGACGGCGTCCTTCTCGGGCTGGTTCCCCCACAGGGCGTCGTAGACCGCGTTCGAACCCTTGAGGTACGTGATCTGCTCGGGCTTGAGGGCCTTCGCGGTGTCCAGCGAGCCGGTGAAGGTGCCCTTCTCCACGGTGTAGGTGCAGCTGACCGCGCGGTCACCCGTCGCCCAGCTCTCCTTGGTCGGCGTGTAGTAGAAGAGGGCGACGCCCTTGGGGAGCGCCCAGGTGTCCGGGGCGTACTTCTGCGCCTCGACCGGGCAGCGGCCGTCCGCGATCACCGAGACCTCGTCGTCGCCGGGGTACGCCTTGCCCTCGTCGATGGCGAACTCGCCGACGACCTGACCCTCGTGCGCCTCGTCGCAGGGCACGATCTCGACGAAGTACACGGTCCCCTCGGCCTTGCTGTTCGGGTTGTAGCACTCGCCGATGTCCAGCGAGGACACCGAGCGCTGGCGGGCCGCGCTCTTCGCGCCGTCCTTGGCGCTGTCGACGGCGTCGGAGACGTCCGAGCATCCCACCGCGCCGATCGCGAGCAGGGCGACAACGGCGGATATGCCGCGAAGGGAACGATACGGGGCGCGGATTGCCATGACGTGCACTTCCTCTTACATGATCTTTACGGTGTTCGGGCGCATCGTATGCCATTCCTATGGCACAGCTGTACGAAGGACCTCACCTCATCACGGCGTCTCCGACTCGCGACGGGCCCCGAAGGTTGTACGGCGAACGACGCGCTGAACAGCAGTACTCCGACATCCGCCTCCGTGCCGCGGCGCGCCGTCTCGGCCAACCGGGCCTACGCCGAAGCGACTTCACTGCCCCGCGCTCCGCCGTTGTGCGCCCGCACAGATCGTCGCGCCGAACTCTGTTCCGACGGCACGCGCGCCCCCGTTGTCCGGTCCGCCGCACCCTCCGTGACCACAGAATCGCCACCGGTCCCCGTACGACGTGACGAGAGAGTCGAGCATGGTCTGGAGAGCGGCGCGCGCAAGTCGGTACACCGATACGGAGGAGGGACGCGAAGCGTTACGGCGGGACGCCTGTCGTGGGCCCCGTCGAGCGGCGGCCCTCGTCACCGGGGGGATCTTCGCCGTCTTCCTCCTGCTGTCGGCCTTCGCCCCCGGCGCGATGACCGCGCCCCTCCCCGGAGGCGGGGTGCCCGCGGGCGTCATGGCCGGCCTGCTGCACCCGCCGTTCACCGTGGCCGTCCTGTGGTGGTACGAACGCACGGCGGGCCGCCGCGAGCGGGAGGTGGCGCGGTGAACGCCGGCGACTCAGCCCAGGGCTTCGCGCTCGTGGCGTTCACCGCGATCGTCACCGTCACGCTCATGCTGTGCGTGGTCTCGGGCCCGGACAGCGAGAACCTCGAGGAGTTCTACACCGGTTACGCAAGGTTCTCCCCGCTGCGCAACGGCCTGGCGATCGCCGGTGACTACATCTCGGCGGCCACCGTCCTCGGCACCGGCGGAGTCGTCGCGCTGGCCGGCTACGACGGCATCGTCCTGGCCGTGGCGACCTCGCTCTCGCTGGCCCTGCTGATGGCCGTCCTGGCGGAGCCCCTGCGCGGCAGCGGGCGCTTCACCCTGGGGGACGTCCTCGCGCGCGGGACGCCGGAACGGTCCGTGCGTCTGGCCACGGCCGCCGTCACCCTCGTCGCGCTACTGCCCCTGATGCTGGTTCAACTGGCCTCCTGCGGAGACCTGGTGGCCTTCGTCCTCGGCTTCGACGACTCCGTGGCCAGGACCGTCTGCATCGTCGCGCTCGGTCTGCTGATGATGGGCTACGCGGCCATGGGAGGCATGCAGGGCACCGCGTCCGTGCAGATCCTCAAAATGATCGTGCTGATCGTCTCCGGTCTCGCCGTGAGCGCCCTGGTGCTGCGCCGCTTCGACTACGACGTCGGCACCCTGCTGCGCGCCGCGGCGGACCGTTCGCTCGCACCCGGCCTGTATCTGCGGCCCGGCCTTCAGTTCGGCACCGGCTCTTACCCGCGGCTGGACATGATCGGCACCACCGTCACACTCGTACTCGGTGCCGCCTGTCTGCCCCACATCACCATGCGGCTGTACGGGGCCCGCAGCGCGCCGCAGGTCCGCCGGGCCATGGCGTGGGCGGTGTCCCTGGTCGCGGTGTCCGTGCTGATCGTCGTCGTGTGCGCGGTCGGCGCCGCGGCGCTCCTGGGCGGCCGGGCGATCCGGGCGGTCGATCCACAGGGCGACAGCGCCTTTCTGCTGGCCGCCCGCGCGGCGGTGGAACCCGGCCCCGGCCTCGCCGGGAACCTGCTGCTGACCGGAGTGACGACCGCGCTGTTCCTGACCCTGCTCGCCTCGGTCGCCGGGATGATCCTGGCCTGCGCGGGCACGCTGGCGCACGACGTCTTCGCCCCGCGCACTTCCGCCGCTCCCCCGCCGCGGCAGGAGATACGGATCGCCCGCGCCGCCGCGCTGGGCGTGGGATGCGCGGCGGTCGCCCTGGCCGTCCCCGTCCAGCACCGCAATCTGCACGCGCTGAGCATGCTGTCCATGTCGGTGGGCGCGTCCGTCATCGCCCCGGCGCTGCTCTACTCGCTCCTGTGGCGGCGCTTCGACCGGACGGGGCTGCTGTGGACCCTGGTCGGCGGCACGGCGAGCGTCCTGATCTGTTTCCCCGCCACCAGTCTCGTCTCGGGCACGCCGCAGGCCGCGCTGCCCGGTGTCGACGTCAACTGGCTCCCCCTGGCCACCACCGGGGCGATCACCGTCCCTCTCGGGTTCGCTCTCGGCTGGCTCGGGAGTGTGCTCCCGCGACGTCACGACCGGGTGCCGGAGCCGGCGGGCAGGGCGCCGGCGGTGGCCGGGGCGCGTATCGAGTCGTGATGCCTCCCGCGCG
Source organism: Streptomyces phaeofaciens (assembly GCF_014648915.1). Taxonomy (GTDB): domain Bacteria; phylum Actinomycetota; class Actinomycetes; order Streptomycetales; family Streptomycetaceae; genus Streptomyces; species Streptomyces phaeofaciens. The sequence goes on from NZ_BMSA01000044.1 coordinate 30,106, forward strand.
ACTCGCCCTCGCTGCGGGTCCGGATCGGTGGGCGGCGGCCGGTCGCCGGTGGCCGGCGGTCGGCGGCGGCGGTCACCCCACGGGGTGCCCCGAGTTGTCCGTGTGGGCCGCCTGGCTGGAGAACTTGTTGAGGAAGACGTCGTAGCGCCCGTCGGGCCGCTCGGTGAGCGTGGCGCCGTCCTGCCAGATCCCGTTCTCCTCCCACCACTGCGAACCGCGCGGATCGCCCTGGTTCTGGTGGACGTTGTGCATGCCCTGACGGCCCGCGTGATCGTCGGTGAACGGCTCGCCGAAGACGAGGATGCGCCGGCCTTCGAGCAGGATCGGTTCCAGGGCGGCGGTGGCCTCCGCGTAGGAACCGACCTGCCAGGGGCGCGAACCCAGCAGGTCGAGGAGGTCCTGGAGCCAGGACGGCGGGCGGCGCTCGAAGAGCACCCCCGAGTGGTCGACGAGGGAGGGCCGACGCAGGTAGTCCATGGCCCCGGAGTCCGGCGTGGCCGCCAGGTCGTGGTAGCCGGGGTCCAGCGCCGCCGCCGGTCCGACGTCCAGGGGGCTCAGGGTGAACACCTTCCACTGCACGCCCACGTTGGACTTGTGGCTGTCGACGTCCACGGCGCAGTGGAAACGCCCGGAGGGCGCGTCCACCTCCAGGTTGACGTGGAACCAGCGGCCCTGATGGTCGGGGTCGTCGCGGAAGTGGTGGTGGAGCTGTCCCGCGAGCACGCCGTAGCGAGGGAAAGGCATACGGCCAGTGAAGCACTCCCGGCCACACCAAGCGATGAAGAGGTGACTTTCCGTAGGCGTGTGGTGGGCTGCCCGCACCGACATGTGCGGGCGCCCTGCGTGTTCTCTCCGTCGCGCGCGGGCCGGTGCGCGACGATACGGACACTGATGAGGAAACGCTGACAAACCAATGCATAAGCAGGGAGAAGAGGCGGACGTGTCCGGCAGCGAGAGCGAGAACCCAGTAATCCCCTCCCCGACCCCCACGTCGACCCGGCCCCGGTCGAACCGCGACTGGTGGCCGCAGCAACTGGATCTCCAGGTCCTCCACCAGCACTCGCCCCGGGCCGATCCGATGGGCGGGGACTTCGACTACGCGAAGGAGTTCGCGACCCTCGACGTCGACGCCCTGAAGCGGGACGTCTTCGAGGTGATGACGGCGTCCCAGGACTGGTGGCCCGCCGACTACGGCCACTACGGGCCGCTGTTCATCCGGATGAGCTGGCACGCCGCCGGGACGTACCGCGTCGCCGACGGCCGGGGCGGCGGCGGTTCCGGCGCGCAGCGCTTCGCCCCCCTCAACAGCTGGCCGGACAACGCGAGTCTCGACAAGGCCCGCCGTCTGCTCTGGCCGGTCAAACAGAAGTACGGCCGGAAGATCTCCTGGGCCGACCTCCTGGTGTTCGCCGGCAACTGCGCCATGGAGTCGATGGGCTTCGAGACGTTCGGGTTCGGTTTCGGACGCGAGGACATCTGGGAGCCCGAGGAGGTCTTCTGGGGGCCCGAGGACACCTGGCTCGGGGACGAGCGCTACAGCGGCGACAGGGATCTCGGCGGCCCTCTGGGCGCCGTACAGATGGGCCTGATCTACGTCAACCCGGAGGGACCCAACGGCAATCCGGATCCGCTGGCGGCCGCCAGGGACATCCGTGAGACGTTCGGGCGTATGGCGATGAACGACGAGGAGACGGTGGCGCTCATCGTCGGCGGCCACACGTTCGGCAAGTGTCACGGCGCGGTCGATCCCTCGTACCTGGGCCCGGAGCCCGAGGCCGCGCCGCTGGAGCAGCAGGGCCTCGGCTGGCGCAACACCCACGGCAGCGGGGCGGGCTCCGACACGCTCACCAGCGGGCTGGAGGGCGCGTGGACCACGGAGCCCACGCGCTGGGACAACGGATACCTGGACAACCTGTTCCGGTACGACTGGGAACTGACGACCAGTCCCGCCGGCGCACAGCAGTGGACTCCCACGGACGCCTCGGCCCAGGGCACCGTGCCCGACGCGCACGATCCGTCGAAGCGGCACGCCCCGATGATGCTGACCACGGACCTCGCGCTGAAGGCGGACCCGGTCTACGGACCGATCGCCAGACGGTTCCACGAGAATCCGGACGACATGGCCGTGGCGTTCGCCAAGGCCTGGTACAAGCTGCTGCACCGCGACATGGGACCCCTGTCCCGCTACCTCGGCCCATGGGTCCCCGAGCCTCAGCTGTGGCAGGACCCGGTCCCCGCCGTCGACCACGAGCTGGTCGCCGACGCGGACGTCGCCGCCCTGAAGGGCGTGATCCTCGCCTCGGGCCTGTCCCTGCCCCAGCTGGTCACCACCGCCTGGGCGGCGGCCGCGAGCTTCCGCGGCACCGACAAGCGGGGCGGGGCCAACGGGGCCCGGATCCGGCTCGCACCGGAGAAGGACTGGGAGGTCAACGACCTGCCCGAGGTGACCGAGGTGCTGCGGACCCTGGAGCGGATCCAGCAGGACTTCAACGGCTCGCAGACCGGCGGCAAGAAGATCTCGCTCGCCGACCTGATCGTCCTGGGCGGGTGCGCCGCGGTCGAGCGGGCCGCGAAGAACGCCGGGCACACCGTCACGGTCCCGTTCGCACCGGGCCGCACGGACGCCTCGCAGGAGCAGACCGACACGGAGACGTTCGCCGTGCTCGAACCCCGGGCGGACGGGTTCCGCAACTACGTCCGGGCGGGAGAGAAGCTGTCCCCGGAGACCCTCCTGCTGGACCGCGCCAATCTGCTGACGCTGACCGCTCCCGAGATGACCGTTCTGGTCGGCGGCATGCGGGTCCTGAACACCGGCTTCGGCGGGGCCCCGCACGGCGTCCTCACCGGACGGCCGGAGTCGCTGACCAACGACTTCTTCGTCCATCTCCTCGGCATGGACACGGAGTGGAAGGCCTCGACCTCGGCCGAGAACGTGTTCGAGGGCCGGGACCGCGCCACCGGCGAGGTCCGGTGGACCGCCACCGCCGTGGACATCGTCTTCGGCGCACATTCCCAACTGCGCGCCCTGGCCGAGGTCTACGCGTCCGCGGACGCGGGCGAGAAGTTCGTACGGGACTTCGTGGCGGCGTGGGACAAGGTGATGAACCTCGACCGGTTCGACCTGCGCTGATCCGGGCCGGCGCGGCCGGCACGCCGTCCTCCACCTCTTCGAGCACCTGCCGGGTGATCAGGTCCGGACACCCGGTGCGCAGCCGGCGGGTGACGGGGGACGGCGGGCCGGGATCGGGGGCGATGCCCGCCCCCGCCGCCAGCGGCTCCTTCCCCTGATCGCCGGTCCGATCTGTACCTCCGGGGTCGTGAAGCCGCAGCACGGAGGACTCGCCGGTGCCGGTGAGCGCCCCTGCTCAAGGTTGAAGCCCGCGCGGGGATTTCCTCTATTCGGTACACCCACTCCATTTAAGTGGTGCGCCCACTCCATTTCGGGTTAGTGTGGGGCCGGATCGGGGAGGCGGACGACCCTGTTCAAGTGCGGCACACCGAACGGCGCCACCGTCCCCCCAAGTGACCCCGTCACCTATCAGCACATGGGCGAGATCGACCTCGGCCGGGGCTCGATCCCCGTGGACGAGGAGACGGCGACCGGGCTCGTCCCGTCGACGTCCTGACCATGGCAAACCCCAGGAAGGACAGGCCATGAGCGCGCACGACCCGGACCTGGACGTCGGTATCGCCTCACTCACCGACGTCCAGCCCCGCACCGTCGACGGTCGCACCCGGACCGCGGAGGACCGCCACCACCAGCTCATCGCCCTCGGCATGACCGCCGACCGGCTGGGGCTGGACCACATAGGCATCGGCGAGCACCACAGCCCGGACTTCGCCGTCTCCTCACCGGCCGTGATGCTGGCCGCGATCGCCGCCCGAACCTCGCGCATCAGGCTCACCAGCTCGGTCAGCACCCTCAGCACTCTCGACCCGGTCAGGCTCTACGAGGACTTCGCCACCCTCGACCTCATCAGCAAGGGCCGGGCGGAGATCACGGTGGGCCGCAGCGCGTACCCGGAGCCGTTCGAACTGTTCGGTGTCCCCTTGAGCCTCTACGACCAGGTCTTCGCCGAGAAGCTCGACCTCCTGCTCCGCGTGCGCGGCGAGGAACAGGTGACCTGGCGCGGACAGTTCCGGCCCCCGCTGAAGAAGGCAGCCGTCGTTCCCCGAGCCCGGCAGGACGCCCTGCCGATATGGATCGGCGTCGGGGGCACTCCGGCGAGCGCCGAACGCGCCGGACGGCTCGGCCTGCCCATGATGCTCGGTTACATAGGCGGCCCCGTGGAGCGTCTGGCCCACCTCGCCGACCTCTACCGGGCGGCCGGGAAGAAGGCGGGACACAGCGATCGGCTCCGCCTCGGCCTCGGGGTGCACTTCTTCGGTGCCGACGACGCCGCCACCGCCCGCGACACCTATCCGCACTACCGGGACTTCCTGCGGCCCAAGCAGCCGGGAGGAGGTGGCTTCACCGTCTCGCCGGAACAGTTCCGAGCGGGCCTGGAACCCTCCGGACATCTCCTGATCGGCACACCCGAAGTCATCACGGAGAAGGCGATCGCGCTGCACAGTGCGGTGCGTTTCGACCGCCTTCAGGCCCTGGTCGACTGGGGCGGCCTGCCCGAGGACGCGGTCACCGCGTCCGTGGAGCACCTGGCCGCCACGGTCGCTCCCGCACTGCGCGAGCTCGCGGCCACCCCGGCCTAGCCGGCCACAGCCACCTCGACCCGGCCGCGGCCCCGGCCGGCGGGAGACCGCCGCCGGGAAGACGGACCGGCCAGATCAGGCTCATCGCCCGCAGCCGCGACAACCGTAAGCTGTCCGATCGTGCCACCCACCGAAAACACCGCCCCGCTCCGGCAGCGTCGCGCCGACGCCCAGGCCAACCGTGCCAAGATCCTCACCGCCGCGGCCGAGCTGTACACGACTCGCGGCCTGGACGTCTCGCTCAACGAGGTCGCGCGACGGGCCGGAGTGGGCATCGCAACGCTGCAACGCAACTTCACGGGCCGCGAGGAGCTCGTCGCCGCGGTGTTCACACCCCGGGTCCGCGCGTACGCCGACGCCGCCGACAGCGCCCTCGAAGAGCCGGAGCCATGGGCGGCCTTCCGCAGTTACATCGAGCACGTCGCCCGTCTGCAATGCGACGACCACGGTCTGGCCGCTGTCCTCAGTACGGCGTTCCCCGCCTCGGCCGAGCTCGAGGCCCATCGGCGCCGGGCCATGCGCGGTTTCACGCGGCTGGTCCGGCGGGCCAAGGAGGCCGGGGTTCTGCGCGGTGACTTCTCCCCCCACGATCTTCCGCTGTTCCTGCTCGCCAACGCAGGCGTCGTCATCGGCAGCGGGGCCAATGCCGAGAAGGCGTCCCGGCGTCTGATCGCGTTCATCCTGCGCGCCTGCGCCGTGACCGACGACGAGCCCTTGCCTTCGGGCCCACCCGCCCGCAGCCTGCTGCGCACCCTTGATCCGCCCATGCCGCAGCCTCCCTCGCACTGACGTCCCGGCCGGCCGGACATCATCACGGACCGGTCCCGTGGGGCCGTTGCCGCGGCCATGCCACTCGCGACTCGCGGGCGTCGTCGACTGTGGGGACAATGGAGACCATCCATGGCCCCCAGACGCCGAGCCGCTCCAGCAAGTGGCCGGACCGGAAGGAGCGGCATGAGGGCGCGCAGACTGGTCCCCTTGGGCGCGGCACTGTGTACGGCCGCGGCGCTGAGCCTGGCTGTGCCACAGGTCGCCGCTGCCGATTCCCCTCAGTGTTCCCACGTCTCGTCGGTGTCTCGGCCGACGCTCACATTCGGTGACACCGGTGCGGCGGTGAAGCAGGCGCAGTGCCTGAGCAACGCGTGGGGAGGCGAGCCGCCCAAGCTCATCGTCGACGGGGTCTTCGACTCGGTCATGCTGAAGAAGATCGAGTGGATCCAGGCCTGCCACGGGCTGCCGACGAGCGGTGTCATCGACGGACACACCTGGCGCGTGCTCTACCACCCGGCCCTGGACTGCTATCTCCCCTATCCGGATTGAGCAGCCGACCGTTCTCCCGGCCCCGGAAGGCCGAGCACCTCGCGAGCCGGGCCTCGACGCCCCGCGGATCAGGTGCCGCACCACACTATCCGTCGTGGGCGAGCTCTCCCAGGCGGGCGGCCAGGCGTTCCTTGATCGCAGGCCACTCCGGGGCAAGGATCGAGAAGTACACCGTGTCACGCCAGGTCCCGTCCGGTCGCCGGCGATGGCGGCGCAGGACCCCTTCACGCTGCGCGCCGAGACGCGCGATGGCCGCCTGCGAACGGTGATTGAGGTGATCGGTCTTCAACTGCACACGCCCCATCCCCAGGTCTTCGAACGCATGGGTGAGCAGAAGCAGCTTCGACTCGGTGTTGACCGCGCTGCGCCAGTACGCGCGCCCGTACCACGTCCAGCCGATCTCCAGCCGTTCGTCGGCCACGTCGATGTCCATGTACGTGGTCCAGCCGATGGCCTGGCCGCTCACGCGGTGGATGACCGCGAAGGGAACGCACGCACCGTGCCCGGCCTCCTCCAGGAGCGTGGAGAGCGTGCCGCCCAGCTCCTCCTGAGTCCGTGGCGCCGGCCCGCCCTGCCACCTCCAGACCTCTTCGTCGCGCCCTCCCGCGGCGAACAGCTCACCGAGATGTGTCTGCGCCAACGGCTCCAGACGTACATGGCGACCGGTGAGTGTGACGGGCGAGGGAATCGAGGCAGGCATGACGGGGAAAGTACCGAGTGGTCGCACTAGATGCAAACGGATTATGCACTAGTGCAATCCGTCCGGTGCTGGATCTCGGCGAGCGGCAACGCCAACGGCGATCTCGCCGCCCCCGCCGCGCGCCAAGGCGCCGGCCGTGACCGAGCCCGCACCCAACTCGCCGACCACGTAGGCATGGACGACGACGGGGCCGCGCCCGTCACCCCGTTTCGCCTCGCGTCGAGCGAGTTCGTCAGCAGCGTCAGGGGTGTCCTGCCGGGGCTTCCCCACCGTCACCGACCGGGCGGGCCGGCAGGCCGCCGGCACCGTCTCAGGCCAACGGGGCGTGGCGTTCGGCTGCCTGGCAGAGGCTGTCTTCGATGCGGGCCAGGACGCGGATGGCCTCGTCCTGTTCGTCGGCGGTGAGAGCGCCGGCCGCGCCGTCCTCGAGCTCTGCCCAGATCTGTTCGACTTCCTTGCGCAGGGCAAGGCTGGCGGTGGTGGCTTCGATGATGGTGGCGCGTTTGTCGGTGGCGCTGGGGCGGCGACGGACGAAGCCGGCGTTCTCCAGCCGTTTGACCGTGCGGGTCATGGTGGCGGCGTCGGAGCCGAGGAGGCGTACCAGGTCGGTCTGACGCTGCGGGCCGAGGTCCCACAGCTGCATCATGACGAGTTCCTGACCGGGGTGCAGGCCGACGCGGCGCAGGAGCTGGCCGGCGAGCATGCGGTGCAGTCGGGCGACCCGGAAGATCGCGTGTGTCATCGCGCCCGCCTGGACCGACGGCGGCATCTGCGGGCGCGCCACCCCGCCGGACGGGTTCGCGGCCGGTGCCGCGCCTGAGTCTTCCCGCATCCGCTCCCACCTTCCTCCACCACATACTGGCCGAGCAGGTAAATGCTACCCGCACCAGGTCAGCGCTCGGACGCGCATGGCCGCTACCCCAGCATAAGAGCATGTGACGCACATCACCATACCGAAGGAATGCGAGCAAGGCATTTACTTGTTCGGACAGGTAAATGCGCCCCTGAGGCGCTGAGTATCGAGCCGAACAGGAATTGATCATGACTACCGCCTTCGCTCCCTACGACCTCGGGCGTGTCCGCCTGGCGAACCGCATCGTGATGGCTCCGATGACACGCAGCCGCGCCTACGGCCCCGGGCAGAGCCCGACGGACCTCACGGCCACGTACTACGCGCAGCGGGCGAGTGCCGGGCTGATCGTCACCGAGGGCACGCAGCCGTCGGCGATCGGCCAGGGCTATCCCGACACTCCCGGCATCCACTCCGCCGAGCAGATCGCCTCCTGGCGCAAGGTCACCGACGCGGTGCACGCCGAGGGCGGCGCGATCTTCTTGCAGCTCATGCACACCGGCCGAATCGGCCACCCGAGCCTGACGGGCCTCACCCCGGTCGCCCCCTCCGCCGTGAAGGCCGCCGGACAGGTCTACACGCAGGACGGGCCGCAGGAGTTCGTCACCCCCCGCGAGCTGACCCAGGCCGAGGTCGCCGAGACGATCGCGGACTTCGCCGCCGCGGCACGCAACGCGATCGAGGCCGGCTTCGACGGTGTGGAACTGCACGGCGCCAACGGCTACCTGATCCACCAGTTCCTCGCCCCGAACTCCAACCAGCGCACCGACGCCTGGGGCGGCAGCCCGGAGCGACGGATCCGTTTCGCGGTCGAGACCGCGAAGGCGGTCGCCGAGGCCATCGGCCCGGACCGGGTCGGGTTCCTCATGTCGCCCGGCAACCCCTACAACGACATCGACGAGAGCGACCGCCCGGACGTCGAGGCCACCTACACCGCCCTCGTCGACGCCCTCGCCCCACTCGGCCTGGCCTACCTGCATCAGATGGAGGCTGCCGGGGTCCGCGACCTGCTCGTGCGGCTGCGCAAGGCGTGGCCGACCACCTTCGTCCTCAACCCGTTCACCGGCACGGAGCCCACCGGCCCCGACGCGCTGGACCTCATCGAGGACGGCACCGCCGACCTGATCGCCTACGGCGCCCTCTTCATCGCCAACCCCGACCTGCCCGCCCGCCTCGCCACCGGCGTCCCCTTCAACACCCCCGACCGCGCCACCTCCTTCGGCGGCGACCACCGCGGGTACACCGACTACCCCACCCTGGGCTGACCGGGCCACAGGTGCGGGCGGTCGCCTGGACGACGGCCGCCCGCACCTGAGCCGCACAGCAGGCTTGCCCCTGCGCGGCCAACCCACATCGCGCTTCCCCGTCACCCGCACGGGCCCGCGCCTGCGCCTGCGCCCGGCGGGAAACCCGGACGGAAGGCCGACGGCACGACCGACCACACCGAAAAAGCGGACCCGTCGCTGCCGCGCGAGGCAGGCGCCCGGCCGCCCGAGCGACCGGCACCGCCCCCTGCGGGCGGCACTGTCAGTGGTGGCTGCCAGCATGTCCGGATGACTCGCGACGATCTTGACACGCTGTTCGCCTCCCCCGCAGCCCTGCTCGCAGCCGGCCCCGAGGTCCTTGCGGACCTGCCCGTCGTGGGTGGTGGAGCGGGCCGCGAGGCCTGTGCCCAGGCCGTCGCGATCCTCGACGGGGCCGAGGTGCCGCGGGCGGAGTTCGCCTCGTGGCTGCATTTCGGCGCGAAGGTCCTGGGCCACGACGCCTACGCCGACCTGGTCGCCGAAGCGGAGCCTGGCATGCCGTGGCGCACCGTCTGGGCCTGGTGGCGGCCGGTCCGTGTCTACCGGGCCAAGCCGAACCTGAGCGGGGACGCCAACGTCGAGGTCCACGAGGCGCCGGACGGCCGCCTCCTGCTGAAGCTCTGGTCGCAGTGGACCCGGGAGCGCTGGCTCGACCCGGCCACCGGCGAACAGGTCCCCGCCCCTGTCGACGGCGAGTTCGCCGAGCGGCCGTACGACGCCCCCGTCGAGGGGCCCGTCCTCTTCGACCCGGACGACGCCCACGGCCTGTACCAGCCCGACGCCTGGGAGGAGCCCGTACCCCTCGGAGGCGGCCGCGTCATGCTCTTCGAGCCGCGCGGCGTCGTGGTCCTGGAGCGCAACAGCGCGGCGGCCGACGGACCGACGGGCTCCGAAGCCGTCTCCTGGGGAACGGGCGGACCGTGGTTCACAGGGCCGACGGCAGCCGAAGCGCCCCTGGACGCCGCCCGCATGGAGGAGGCGTTCGACGCGGACGGGACGGTGCGGCTGACGCAGGACCGGCTGCCGGCCGCGCTGACACACGCGCCCACACGGGAACTGGCCGTCACAGCGGGGCTGCCGACGTGGTTCGCCGCAGGAGTCGCCACGTTCACCCTGGCCTGGAACGACGGGAAGGCGCACGGGCTGGAGCCCGACGAGAACGGCCTGCTGCACCTGGGCACCTTCGAGCTGGCGTACGCCGACACCGGCCGGGTGCTCGTCCACCCCGAGACGGGCGCCGTGTCGATGGTCCGCAACGGCCAGGGGCCGTTCCCCTTCGCCCGGGACACCGAGACCTTCGTACGGCTGCTGGAGGCCGTGTACCGGTTCATGAGCGCCTGCTGGAACCCCTACCCGGGCGAGTGCGCCGAGCGGGACTTCCTGAGCGAGGTCGCCGCCCTCGAACCGCTCTCGGTGAACGAGGAATCGCCCGCGCAGGACGTCTGGGAGCACCTGTTCGCAGCCATCACCGAACTCAGCCCGTGGGGCTTCTGACACCGGACGACCCGGCACCGAACGGCCGGGCGGGCGGGGGCGCCGGCCCGGGCGCAGGGCCATCGGGCACCCAGGTGCCGCGGGCCGGGCTCATGGGGCATGAGTTCCCCGCCTGTCGTTGGGCGTAGCAGGGCAGAGGCGTTCCGGCGTCAGCGTGGCCGCTTGACCTGTCGGGCCGGGGATCGCAGAGTCGGACCGCCGCACCGCACGGGCACCCGGCATCCCGGCCCGCCGGACGCACCCACGCACGACGCCCGTCCGGGGACACCGGGCGGCCCTGACCTCCGGGAGAGCGACTGTGCCGATGGTCGTCGACCTGATCGTGATCGGCACCGCCATCACCCTCGGACCACTGCACAACACCGCCTTCATCCTGCTCCTCGCCTCACGCCGCGGCGTGCGCAAAGGCCTCGCCTTCCTCCTGTCCTGGCTGGCCAACATCGTCGCGGTGGTCGCCTGCGTGGTGCTGCTGACCGGCGGGACGCCGCCCGTCCACCACAGCTCGCCCTCGACCACCGCCATCGCGGCCAAGCTCGCCATCGGCGTCGGCCTCGTGCTGTTCGGCGGCCACCGCTACCGGCATCTGCCCCGCCCCTACCGGCCACCGGGCTGGACGGGCCGCATCGACAACGCCTCCCTGGGCACCGCCGCCGCGCTCGCCTGGCTCCTGCAGCCCTGGGCCCTGGTCGGCGCCGGCGCCGCCACCGTCGTCGACGCCGACCTCTCCACCCTCACCGACTGGCTCACCCTCACCGGCTACTGCCTGCTTGCCACCCTCAGCCTCCTGGTCATGGAGCTGTACACCGTCTGGGCACCGCAGACCGCCCAAGCCCGGCTGGACGCCCTCCGGGCCTGGCTCGAACACCACCTGGAACAGCTGATCATCGCCCTCTCGCTCCTGGCGGGAATCTGGCTGATCATCAGCAGCGTCTACGCACTCGTCACGTGAACGCCGACCGGAACAGCTCCCCTTCGGTCGGTCAGGAGGCCTGGGCGGTCGGCATGATCGTGACCTGCTGGAGGTTCACCCGCGGCGGCAGCGTGGCCAGGAAGCCGATCGTCTCGGCGACGTCCTGCGGCGTGAGCCACTCCATGGTCTCCTTGGAGCCCTCCAGCCAGTCCAGCGCCCCCCGGTCGGTGACATGGCTCTGCAGTTCGGTGCCGACGATGCCCGGCTCGATCGCCGCCACCCGCACGTTCTTCGGACCCAGCTCCGCACGGAGATGGCGGGAGAGGTGCGTGACGTACGCCTTCGTGGCGGAGTAGACCGCGAAGTTCGGGAAGATGTTCTGCGCCGCGATCGACGAGGTGTTGATCAGGTCTGCCACGCCCCGCACACCGGCGGCCTCGACCAGTTGGGGCGTGAAGGCGCCGATGGTGTTCATCAGGCCGGTGATGTTCAGGTCGATCTGCTGCTGCCACTGGTCGGCGGCCAGTTCCTCGACCGGAGCCGGGAGCATGACGCCTGCGTTGTTGAACAGCAGGTCGGCCCCGCCCAGTTCGGCGGCGACGCGGTCGGCCGCCTCCTGGAGAGCCGCCTTGTCGGTGACGTCGGCGGCGATCGCCGTGGCGCTGCCGCCGTCCTTCTCGATCCGGGCGACCAGGTCGGTCAGCCGCTCGGCCCGGCGGGCCAGGACGACGACGTGTGCGCCGAGGGCGGCCAGCTTCTCGGCGGACGCCTCACCGATGCCGCTGGAGGCACCGGTGACGACCGCGACGCGGCCCCGGAGCGGCTTGGCGATGGTCTGCGTGGACATGGTGTGCACCTTCCGAACGAGGATTGCGGGGGGGGTGTGCTGCCGGGTGATCCCGGCACACATCCAGCAGACCAGCCCCGCGGCCGTCGCACGGAGCCATAACTGGCCCGGCTCAGGCAGGTACTGCCAGGGCTACTTTTGCGAGGGACAGGCCCCCTGGGCGGCTTCACACTGGGTGTATGGAGCGCAGTAGAGAGATCGCCGGCTTCCTCCGGTCCCGCCGTGCCGCGATCACCCCCGAGCGGGCGGGGCTCGAGTCGGACGGGCGGGTGCGTCGTGTGCCGGGCCTTCGCCGCGACGAGGTGGCACGCCTCGCCGGCGTGAGCACCGAGTACTACACGCGCCTGGAGCAGGGGCGGGCCGGGAACCCGTCCGCCGAGGTCGTGGAAGCCCTGTGCCGCGCTCTACGGCTGGACACGTCCGAGCGCGAGCATCTCACCGACCTGCTGATGCCCGACCCCAACGCCGCGCGGCGCGCGCCCACCCGGCCCCAGCGGGTACGGCCCGGCCTGTATCTGATGCTGGACACCCTGAGCCACGTCCCCGCTTTCATCGTCGGTCGTCGTACCGACGTGCTGGCGGCCAACCGGCTCGCCAGGGCCGTCCTCACCGACTTCGACGCCCTGCCGGCGAACCGGCGCAACCTGGCCCGCTACTACCTGCTGGATCCGCGGGCTCGGGAGACGGTCGGCGACTGGGAGAAGATCGCCGCGGAGACGGTGGCCATGCTGCGCCTCGAAGCGGGCCGCCATCCGAACGACCGTCAACTGGCCGACCTGGTAGGCGAACTCACGCTTCTGTCACCCGAGTTCTCGGGATGGTGGAACGACCACAGAGTGCTGCGGCGCACACACGGCGCCAAGCACTACGTCCATCCGGTCGTGGGCGAGATGCACTTCTCCTACGAGTCCTTCCAGGTCCCGGGGGACACGGACCAGACACTGTGCGTCTACAACGTCGAACCGGAATCGGACAGCGCCAAGGCCCTTCAGTTGCTGAGCAGTTGGACTGCGCCGGAGTTCACCGCACCCGAAGCGCCGCGGACGCGGTGACGGCGGACAGTACGCGAGCCCGGCGGGGGATTCCCGGGCGCGCGAGCGTGCGGCCGCGGCGTCGTACTTCTCCTGTCCCGGCCGTCCGTCAGCGCACCGGGCGCCGCACGCGGCGGGACCCCGCCATCGCGGCGAACGCCACATCGGCCACGAAGACCACCACGCCGACGGCCAGCAGCCAGCCCAGACCCTCCGCGGCGGCGCCGATGATCCCCAGCACGACGGCCACGAGCAGGAACAGCAGGAAGGTCGCCAGCACAGGGACCAACTCCTCGGATCAGCGGCGCGCAAGCCGGCGTTCGCCGTGCACACCCGGCTGGTACACCATGTCGTAGTACTGGAAGATCGTCTCTTCGTGCTCGGCGGGCAGGATGTCGTCCGTGCCGATCGACGGTGCCTTGCGCACCTCTCCCTTGGAATACGGGACCATGACGTAGTCCGGCCCCAGCACCGCGTCGTCGAGCGGGACGAAGACGAGGCGCTGACGGGTGGGTATCCCCGTGCGAACCGTGGCCATGGCCGGTTCGTCCGTGGCCGTGTCGACATAGACGGCTTCCAGGGTGCCGATCTTCCGTCCCTTGGCGTCGACGACGTGATGGTCCCGCCATTCCCGGACATCGGCCGCGCTGATCACGCCGACTCCGGGACATGAGTGCCGGCTGCGCTCGATGGACGGGGATTCGTCCCGCACGAAGACGCCAGAACGTTCATCTCCGCCGCGTACCCCGGTACGGCCACCGTATTCGGTGCCGGCACGCCTCGATTCTCCGCAGGGAACCGGAACGATCACTCGCGTCGTCTTCGCCTCCAGTCGCGTCCGCCTCGGGCCCTCGACGTGTACCAGGCGTCGAGCGGCTTCCGGGCGGCACTAAGGGGAGTACATGAACCCAGGTCAGCAGGTCGAGTTCCACGCTTCGTGCGGGCACGTGATCTCGGCATCGGCCGAGCGCGCGGGCATGGACGTCCGATGCCCTCATTGCCACCAGGTGGTACGGGTCCCGCCGCCGGACGTTCCGTACGCCTCGCCGATTCCGGTGCCGTCCGGTGCCCCCGAACCGATCGCCTTGACCGCGCTGTACGTGACGGCTCTGATCGGCGGCGTCATGGCGGCCGGCTTGATCTACGGGGTCATGTTCGACGAGTTCTCGGAGTCCGAGCTGGTCTCCTGCACGCCGCTGTGGTTCTTCCCCATCGTTTTCGGCCTGTACGGCTTCATCTCCCAGCGGCTGATTCGACGCATGGTGTCCGGACGCGCACAGAGCCTCCACGAAGCCGCCCGCATATCCATCGACGTGGCCGGTCACTGGGCGGCCCTGTTCCTCTTCCCCTTCCTGGTGCTCAGGTGGCGCAGTTCCCTGCTCGTGTCGATCGCGGCGGCGGTCTTCTGGGCCGCGTTGCTGTGGCTCTTCTTCGTCCTCGTCTTCCCGACCCTCTGAAGCCTGGTTCCCCTTGCGCCGCCTCCTCCGGTCGGCCGGACCGGCGACAGGGTGAGCCCGTGCGTCACCGATGCGTCACGGTGTGCGAGCCGCCCGCCGCAGGGGAGAGCCTTCGCCTCGGCGGGCCAGGTCCGTGGTGGAGGCCGCGGTCACATTCGACGCGCCCACAGGGTGAGTCCGCGTGCGCGCTGCGCGACATCACTGTCCCCGGCCGGTGAAGCACCGCACATGACCCACCTCACCTACTACCTGCCCTCGTAGGGCATATCGGACGCCATGCCCATGCCATAACCACCCCTGACCTGCACATTGAGAGCCAGCTCACACAGACGGTACCGCCCGCGAATACGACCACAACTAGCAAAAGGGGTCTTTGCGGACGCCGTCCCG
>NZ_BMSA01000045.1 GCF_014648915.1 Streptomyces phaeofaciens
AACACCACCAACACGACCGACGATTGATCGCCTACACCACGTCAAGGGACACGACCGGCAGTCGCCCGCCGCCGCTCCCACCACCGCCAAGGCAGAGCCGGGGGGCGCCAGCGCAAGGCGTACCGCTTCCACAAAGGCTTCCAGAGCGCGGTCGGTGCGGGCGGTGTCCGCGTAGTGCGTGGTGGCCGCTTCCAGCAGCTCCCCCGCCGCTTCCGCGATGCTGGGCTCGGTCCGGTGCAGCAGCGAGTCGTCCGGTGCAGTCGCGGTGGAACGGCCGCCGCGAGACGCGTGAGCGGCACTGTCAGTCCTGCTGCGGACAGAGCACTTTCCCTGGCCCACGAGGCGACGACGGCGGCCGCCTCGCCGTGACTGGAGACCAGCGCCGCCGCGGCTGGCTCCCGGCCCTGGCTGCGGACGTACCCCGCGACCAGAGCACCCACTATGTGCAGCGCGACAGGTAGCCCGGCTTACCAACTGCTCTACACCGACAGTGTTTTAGCGTCAGCTGTGTCCCTGTGTGTCCCTCCGTCTGGTATCCGTCGCCCGCTTCAACAGCCACTACCGTGTACTCACTGGGCTTGGTGTCCATTCCGGAACGAACTCCTGACCACGCTTGCCTGCCTATTCCAGGTGAAAGTACTGGCGAGCCCGGAGCGGGCTGGTGCGGCAGCAACTTGTCCGACGTCGTGGCCGGTGACCGGGACCTGCACGCCGAGGCGCCGGGTGCGGGCGACGTCCTCGGCGGCGGCGGTGAGGATGACCAGCCGGTGGGTGATCCGCCGTGCCAGCCACCAGCCGAACAGGCCGGCCGCCCTCACGACCGCGGTCATCAGGACCAGGGGGCGGATCTGGGGTGGGCGAGACTGCAAAGGCCCTGTCGGCGGCGGAGGCGGTTGAAACGGACCAGATTCCTAGCGGGACGAGCCGGCCAGGATAAACGCAGACCAGCCGGAACGGTCTTTCCTGCTCGACACACGGAGTCCTCGACATCGCGTTCGTGCGGGGTCAGTTGCGCATGGCACTCCAGCTCTTCGGAGATCGCATGAAGCTGCTGCTCCTGGGCGGGCTGGGTGCTTTACCCAGCCAAACAGAGCGTGCAGGAGGCTTGAGACGACCTAGGCACGCCAGCAGCTGAGCCGCTGGTCGGAGAACCGAGTTATCGAGGGCCTGTGGGCCATGTGCGACCTGAGCGCTCTGGTAGGTAGCCAGCAAGTGGCGGAGGCTAACGCCGGTCGCCCGCAGCGACGGTGATGGCCTGGCAAGGCCGCTCAATTCTCAGAGTTTTGCTGCAAGGTGTGTCCCTGGGCGTCCCTGTGTCCCTAGGCATCGCGGCCGTGCCGGGGGTTCAGCTTGCCTTACCGCGACTCGGAACTGGGGAGGAAGGGACAGTGTCCCTTCCTCCCCAGTTCCGAGTAAAAGCCCAGGTCAGAGAAGCAGGTTACGCCTGCTCACACCTTCTCAGGGACACACAGGGACAGATTTCCAGTATCTGAGGGCGGAGTGGAGTCAAGCGGTAGATCAAGTCAGAAGAGCATCCCCTTCTCTCCCGGCGCCGGAGGTTGGGTGTCCTCTGCAGCGTTGGTGAAGGCGGGCACATTCTCCAAGGACGTGTACTTTCCTCGAGCGCGGTCCGTCAGGGTGCCCACCACCTTCGGTTTGACTGTTCGTGGGTCAACCGCTTCTGTCGGCGTGGACTCCTGAAACAGGACCCGTTCGCTGGCGGCCTCGCTCTCACTACGGTCTCTGGGGGTGACATAGAAAACGCGTCGTTCCCACCGCCCCGAGCCGAGCCGGGGCGGGGGCTCGGCCTCCGGGCTGAGGTTGGCATAGCCGACGATACGCGCGTCCCAGGTGATCCGCGGCACACCGCGCTTCTTAGGGGTCTTCACCAAGTCCTGGCGAACGTAGTCGTACCTCGCCATGACGGCCTCCTCCCCCTCAACCCAGACGATCTCCACCTCGTCGGTGATCTTTTGCGCCAAGGTGTCGGACATCGACGAGACCCCTTCCTCGGTCACGGCGTGCTGGCGGGGGTTGGGAACAGTCAGCGAGGAGGGACATTTTGTGCCCCTGAACGCAAGGTTCTGTCCCTGCTCAGAAAACACCAGGTCGGACGGCATGTCAGCAGGCATTGAGGGACTCACAGGGACTCTTAGGGACAGATTCTTTATCTTGTCGGGAGAACAGGAAGACGTTCCAGAACGAAGACATATAGGGGAAGCGTGTCCCTGTGTGTCCCTGATCTGACGACCACATGGCCTCTGACCAGGCCTTTTTCAGTTGTGAAGTGAAGCAGGACTTCTGTCCCTGGCTCATTGCTGTGCCCCTGCCGTCTCGGACTGGTCTTGGGTCTCTTCTACGAGACCAATACCCACGTAGTGCCGGCGGCCGTTGCTTTTGACCATGTCCTTCGCGCTCTTCATCTTGGCTAGGCGCCTGACGGCGTTGCCGAACTCACGAACCGGGACGGGTCGCATCCCTGTCGTGGTGCACCAAGCTTCGTAGGCGCGTCGCAGCTGTGCCTGCTCTGCGCGGTAGGCGTTGTGCGGACCCACCACACAGCATTCGCTGACGAACTGGCCAACAGTGTCTTCGCTCTCCTCGTAGTCCTGTGTCGCGAGCCGAACGGAGTCAGGGCCGGCGAGCTTGCGGTCGTCCCCATCGAAGTACGCGACAGCACCGTCGATGAGCCACTGGAGGATGCCAGGCCCTTCCTTCGAGATCATCTTGGCCGCCAGGTTCTCCACTACGTCCTGGTCCCGTACGGTTCGGGCGAACAGGATGATCCGCATTCGGCGCCAGAAAGAGTAGCCGCCGGTCTCCACCGTCGGGCGGTGATTACCGATCAACCAGAGTTTGTGGGTCGGGCTGAAGGTGAAGAAGTCCTGCCGCATCCTCCGGGCTTTGATCTGGTCTCCCCCGGTGAGGAGCTTCAGTTTCGCTTCGTCGAACTTCGCCCCCGGGTCGATCTCGCTGCAGAACACCAACCGGCGGCCTTGCAGATCCGCCATCTCCGTCGGGTGGTCCGGGTACAACGGAGCCATGAGGAAGTTCGGCGGAGCCGTATCGGCATAGTCCCCGAGGAGCGCCAGCAAGACAGCTACCAGCACAGACTTGCCGTTTTGTCCCTCACCGAACAAGAAGGGCATGATCTGGGCATCGACGTCGCCAGAGATGCTGTATCCGCATAGCCGCTGGAGGTAGGCGATCATCTCCCGGCCCTCGGCATCATCTCCGAAAGTGTCGACCAAGAACTTGTCCCAGATCGGCGTCGGCATCCGGCGCGGCCCCACCATGGTGGAGCGTGTGTGAGCCTGATCGCGGCCGGGCTCAAGGAACCCACCCGTCCTCAGGTTGGCGATGCCCACAGGCGTGCACAGGGCGTAGGGGTCGGCATCGAGCTCGTTGGACTCCAGCATGAGATCCGGCAGACTCTCCGCGGTGGCGATAAGTGCCCGGGCACCGGCAATGCTGAGTGACTTCTTCTTGTGCTTCCCTAGCTCCCTATCCGGGAACCGGACTGAGGAGTTCTCCCGAGGGTCGGGAAAGGGCATTTGCTCAGCGAGTTGGAACACCGAGTGCTGGATAGCCTTCAACTTTGCGTCGAGCTGCCATCGGTGTCCAGCCCACTTGTACCAGCCATGTTCGGGAACAAACCGGTACTCGTCGCCGAACACCTTCGAGAAGAGGTTGGCCATGCCCCAGTCCGTCAGAGAGGACGGGAGGAGCACCTCAACAGGTTTGTACTCGGCGGGGTGATCAGCCCCGATCAGCGCCTGAGCCGAAGCTGAGGCGCTGTAGGACTCCGGAACCCGGCTCGTCGGCACAGAACTGCTCGTGGTGCTCATCAGCGGTCTTTCGGAGTGAGGGGCTGGCGCTGTCCTGCGACCAGTCCGGATTGGATGATGCTGCGTGCCTGCTGCGCGCGCTCTGGACGGGCGTAAAGCGCGGCCTCCAAGAGGGCGGCCTCGGCCCCGGCTTGGTTGGTGATGAACCCCGCAGCTACCAGCCCGCCGAGGGTATAGGCGGCCCGGTTGACCTTGGTGTTCCAGCCGCTGCCCTCGCTGATTGATGCGCAGTCTGCCACGTCACTCAAAGCAGTTGCTGCAACCTTCGCCGCCCATGCGGAGGTCGTTGCGGGGGAAGTCGTGGCCATGCGGGCCCGGTTGGGGACTCGGGAGCGTGTCTGTGCCGGAGGCCTTGCCGCAAGGAGATGTCCGGTTTGCTCAAGAGCGCCCGCCAGCCATCCGGGCAGCCGGGCAGGCTGTCGGCAAGAACCCACTGCCTCATAGATTCCGGCAGCAACCTGGGTGCCTGGCGCGATGATGTAGCCGCCGTGAGCACGTACGTCCAGCTGCCACCCCAGCGCTACCCCTTTGAGGTTGCCTCCTGTGGAGCACCGCCAAGTGGTCTGCCGCGGTGTGCGGAAGTACAGATGCATCCCGCCGCTCGGTGTACGCACGGCCAGGGTGCGCTCCCCATCGGTGAAGTCTTCGCCGTCGAGGGCTTGGCTCAGGATACGGAAGGCGTCGAGCCCGTTACGGACTGCCTTGAGCAGGTCCTCGGGCACGGAGAAGGCAGGCAGGACTTCGGAGGGTTCCGAAGGCGGCGTGTCTGCGTGGCAGTCGAGGTCAACTACCAGTAGTTCAGCCGGCCCAGTAGAGATTCCGACGCCCATATTCGGGTTTCGGCCCCACCACCGATCGATCAGCGCGGAGTCTCGCGTCGCTGCGTGGAAGCCGTGGCACCAAAGCCCTCGACTCAGGCAGCCGCACTCCGCCACGGTGTGTGGAACGTATTCGGGATGGCTGCTGCGGCAGCGTGAGCACCCTGGCATCGGGAGCTTCCGCATGGGCTGCAGTGGATGTACAGGCCATCCCTGGCGCGCGCACCAGCGTGCGATGTCGATGGAGTTGGCAGTTCTCATCGAAGTGAGGATCCTGCTGTGCTTGGGAACCGAAAGCGGTCCGCGGCTGGCCTGCTGTGCCACTGGACGAGGTGGGTTGTCGTCATGATCACCAGCTCTTGAATGTGCAATGAAGGAGAGAAGGGCGGATGGCCGACCTGGCGAACCGGTCAGTCCGTGATCTGGCTGGTAACCTCGACAGCACCAAGCGGAGGCCCAGCCTGCGTGAAGGCACCCTCACTGTTTCCGGCAGTTGAGGGTGCCTTTTCTTATGCCACAAGTACCCCCTCGTTCGCCGCCTCTTCTGCGGCCCCTGGAACAGCCAAGGCCCACTTCCCAACCGGCAGCAGCACCAAGTGCTCGGCAGCTTCCCCGGTGTGCATCCACTCGGACACCGCCTCAAGGGCGGCAGTAGCCTCGCATTTGTCGGGATACACGACAATGGTGGTGCGGGCATCGAACTGTCCAGAGTTCAGGAGACTGCGCACCGTCTTGATCAATTTTCGGTCCCGTTCCTGTGCTGCCGCGGTCCACTCCCCCGCCTGTTCCCGGCGATTGGTGGAACGTGTGGCGCCGAGAGCATGAGCACACCGGGCCACAACTACGTCTGCCCCAGTGAGCTGTTGTGCCGGCGGCAACAGACCAATCCGGGAAAGATTCCGAAGAGTCTGCCGACTCACACCAGACTGCGAGGCAACCCAGTGCTGCGACCGGGGCTGCCGCAGCGCTGCCACATCGATCATCAACCGTCCCTGGTACTCGAAACCGATCCAGCCCCAGATACGACCTCTGGGGAACACTCAGCGCCCTCGCACAACCGGGGGCTCGCCCCGGTGGAAGAGGCTCGACCACCAGAGCTGCGATCACACTTAACTCCAGTCCCAGCACCGTGGTCAAACATGCCGCGCCCGACACGCCGGAGATGAGCAGATTAGTGGCTTTCTCGCGCCATCCCCGCAGGTCAGGCCGCAGGTCAGGCAACACCCCATCCCCCATTCCCGGTACCGGCGATACGCGGTCCCAACACCCGCCCCGACAACCCAAGCCCTTCGGCATGGGTGACCCTCGGCCAGGGTCTCCAACTGCACCTCAGGCCGGCCTAGAATTCGGTCAACGATCACCACTGCCGTATGTTACGAAGGCCCGTAAAGAGGCATTCGAGGACCCCTTCAGAGCCTCGTATCGACCGACCTCATCGCAAGGGGCACCTACCTGCGCACCAGCAGACAACCCTCACTCCCCTCCCACGACTGCTCATCACAGCCGTGATTGTGAGTGGGCTGTTTGTCACCAGCATTGCCTTCGTCGGGTCTTACACGGCAGTACGCGATCTCGCGGCGTCCAAAAGCCTCGACACGCTCTCAGTCGTCGTCCTCATCGGGATCGACTGCGGCATCCGTTTCGTCCTGGCGCTCGACGTTCTCCACAGCTGGCTTCGCTGTCCCTTCCCTCTGCTGCGCCACACCGCATGACGTCTGACCGGCGCGACCATCGCCTTAATGCGACAGTTCTGCCGGACCCGCTGGGGACTGCCATGCAGGCAGCCATGCCTGTGATCTTCATAGTGACGGTAGAAGCAGCCCGCCATGCCGTGGGCATTTTGGGCGGCATCAGCGACACCCGGCACATCAACGGCATCCGCCCGGCCCGCTGGCCACTCTCCTCCGTCCCGAACCTTCAAACTCTGGCGCGGCATGCAGCTGTGGAACCAGTCCTACCCATCAGCCCTCAAAGCGGAGCAGGACCGGCTCCTTTACCTCGCCAAGCTCAACCAGCGACACGGCATCGGGTGGCGCTCTAGAGCCACAGTTGAGGAACTGCTGCCGCTCCGCCTGGCGGCCCTCGGCGTCCCGAAACCCAAGAACGTGACCCTGAGGCCGAGAGCTGCGACACCTCCCGCGGCGCAGCCCCCTCATCACCCCCAGCCGCGCAACCGGGCGTCCGCCCCGCCCCGGCCTGGGCAGCGCGTCCCTGCGCGGCACCCTGATACAGAGGTCGCGTCAGCGGAACCAACTCCTACCACCGCTCGCCTCACCCGGGAAGCTAGGCAGCCTTCAGCCAGGGAGGAGAATCGTTCCAGGAGCAGGACTGAGGAAGCAGGGGCTCCGGCGCCCCTCACCCTTGAGGTAGACGGTGCCCTGCCCACCATGCCCGAACCTGACCTGGAGCCAGAAGGCGAGTGCGCGCCTCGGGGCAAGCCCGAGACTGAGCCTAAGTCGGAGACACTGCCTGAAACGGAGATGGCTCGAAGCGGCGGCGCCATTACCGGCACGGGCGCTACGCGGGCCGAGGCTATCTCCACCGTGTTCGCTGGCCTTACAGATCGGGCGGGAAAGTATCCCAGCATGCCTGCTCTGTTGCAGCTCCTGTTTCAGGAGCATGGCATCACTGGGCGGAAGCGACCGCCGATGAGCGCGGTCAGCGTGCGGCGGTATCGAACTGTGGGCGTCCCGCTACGAACGAGAGACTGAAAGCGTTGATTCCTCGAGCTCTGAGGAGAGCCGTCTCGGCCACCACCAGCAAGCTTCGAAGGCTCCAGGCAGGACCAAAGAGAGCGCGCACACAGTGTAGTTGTGAACCCGCTGGTCATGGGCCCAGAGTCGCGAATGTAGGACCGCCGCAATGCATGCCTGTACCGGGCTATCTACGTCGGCCGCCTCGCCAGACAGTACTGCCCGCTGTGGCGCATGAATGCACAGATGGCACGTGACCCGAGACTCCGGAATGCCCGCTGGACCTGGTCCTAGGTTGATTTGAACCAGGCCCAGCTTGCGGCATACGGGTTTCGTCGGCGAAACTCCTATGCCGCAAGACGAAGATCGCGCTCGATGACCCTGGCGATCGCGTCGAACTGCTCCACGATCAGCGGATCCTGCCCCTCCATCCAGTAGTGGACAGGCTCCTGCGCCTTGACGCTCTCAGCCACCTGCACGTTCTCAGAGACGTACGGCAGGAGCATGTCGCCGTAGAAGGCTTTGAGCTCCTCGTACATCTCCACGTAGAACTTGCCGCGGTTCTTCACGTAGCCGTTGAAGAGGATGTATCGGAGGTCAGCAGATCCGCCTGAGAACTCGAACTGTTCCTGCGCGGTGCTGATGAGTGCCTTGAGCCCGTGCAGAGTGTCGTCGTCCTTGGTGTCCGGCTTGACGCAGCCGACGACATAGTCGGACGCACCAAGCTCAGTGAGTTCGAGAGTGTCGAAGGTTCCCCGGCTGTCGATGAGGAGAACATCGAGCGTGCCCGAGGGCAACGCTTCGATGGACTTCCGGAGCCAGTGGAGCCCCGCCTTTGAGCGGGAGCCAGGGCGGCCAGCATTGCGAATGTCTTCAGAGGCGATCGCCATGTCACGGGATCCCAGGATCAAGCTGACGTTAGGGATGGCTTCGAAGCACTGATCAGAGTCCCAGCGCTCGTCGTCCAGGAGCTCGCCCTGCTCTCCTCGAGTGACGGGCACGGCTCGGGTACGCGCAGGAACCATGGATTCCTTGAGGTCACACTCGCCCGTGAGAACGCCATAGATATTGGGCATCTGGGCCAGGCGCGAATAGGTCAGCTCAGTGCGCTGGGGGTAGTACTTCCTGTTCGTGACGCCATAGCCGAGGTACGTGGACGCCGCCATCGTCTGGTCGCAGTCGGCGATGCCCACCTTAAGTCCCTGGCTGCCCAGGCTGACCGCAGTATTCACGATGCCGGTGGTCTTCCTCGTTCCGCCCCCTTCGTTGGCGTAAGCCACAACGAGCGGGCCGTCCGGGTACAGACGCCGAGCGAGTGGGAGCTGCCGGGGCAGAGCGATTGAGTGGCGGGACGGTTGAGTCACGGGGGCTCCAGAGCTCAGAGTTTCGCTGACGAAATTGCCTCAAGGGCTGACTGGTATCCCGTGACGTCGTAACCAGCACTGTCGTGAAGGTGCTTCAGGTAGTCGGCGGCACGGGCGTCAAGGTGATTCCCGACGCTGCGCAAGTGCAGCTCGTCGGTTGCGAGGGCGACCGCGTACGCCATGGTGAGGACGCCGCTGTCGTCTGCCGCTCCAAGAGCTGCAACATACCTGAATCGGTTGCTGTCCGTCAGCCCGACCCGCTCCGCGAGCTGCACGGCGAGGTCAAAGGCTTGGGGCGGAGCCTCCAGGAGTGTGTGCACAGCGACTCGCAGCATGCCGGCATCCGGGATCGACGATGGGACAGATGACAACACCTTCGTGCAGGCGGTGATTCGGGCGTTGACGTCTTTCTCAGCGCTCGACTCAGCCTCATCAGGAGACCTCTTCGTGTCCACAGGTGCGGGCGAGGCTTGAGCAGGCGAGAGCTCGGAGCCGGAGCTCTGCTGGGTCGGCACCTTGATGTCGTTGGTGCCGACAGCTGCTCCGACGAAATCATCTGCGAGGGCAGCGGAGCCGAGAGGCTCAGGTGATGCCGACGTCACCGTGTGCCCCACTGCGACTTGCTGCTCAGCACCGTCCTGTGCGGCCTGTTCCTGTTGCCTGGTAGTCCTCTCCGAAGTACCAGCACCCTCAGCGGACGAAGATGAACTCGGGCCGCCTTCGGATAGCTCGTGAGGTAGATCCGGGGTCGTGTTGTTGGAGTCGGGATCGCTTGCTTCCTGGAGGGACGGATGCGTCTTGCCCAGCAGGGTGTCGCATGCGACTCGCGCTGTGACCCCGTCCGCCTGCATCAGGGCCCAGCCCTCCTCGACCAGCTCGGGTTCCTTAAGGCGGCTGACCAAGGTGTAGGCCGGCTCCAGGCCGATACTGCCTTCGCGGATCGCGCGTCGTAGAGAACCGTCCTGCAGCTCGAGGAGCTTCATGCGCTTCGAGATGTCGGAACGTCGTTTGATGGCGCTCTGCTCTCCGCCGAGCTTCGCCAAGATCTCGTCGTAGGTGAGGCCCTCCTCTCGCCGGATTCGATCGAGAAGCATCGCTTCCTGGATAGGATCCCAACCCTTGCGGAAGTTGTTCTCGCTGAGAAGGACGAAGTCCCCCTTCTGCAGAAGGGTGTCGCGGAGCACGACCGGCACACTCTCGGTGAGGGCCTTCTTTCCAAGGAGCGCCCTGTAGCGCCGCTCACCCGCCAGGAGAACCCACTCGACCGTCGGGCCAAAGGCGTTCGCGTGCTCCGGATACTTCGCGGTATAGGCGTCGACCGAGCAGACCGCAGGGTCCTGGATCAACTCGGTGTTCTCGACGTTGTTCTTGAACTCTTCAAACTCGTCAGTCTCGTACTCCCACTCCTCACGCAGGTTGCGAGGATTCGGAGCAATCGACTGCAAGGGCGTGAGGAACCGCTGGCCTTCCTGCCGCCGGTTGAACTGACCGCGGGGAGCCATGGAGGGATTGCCTGCGGCCGGCGCTCCTGCCGACGCTGCGGGAAGCGGCGGGGCCGGGGGCGCTGCGGGGGTCTTGTTCTTCCTGTCGCGTGGCATGCAGTCTCCAAGCTGGACGTGATGCGGATCGCCAGAACCATAGCGTGTTGATCACGACGTCTGCGGCAAACTGCCCTTGGCCAGCGGCACAAACTTCATATACCGGGCCTACAGCCTCATGTAGAACACTGATCCTGGCGGTAGGGGTTTCGCCGACGAAACTAGATGCCGAGCTGGGAAGGGGGGCGAAGCCAGATCTTGTCGGGGTCAAGGTGCTGCGCTCACCCGCGCCCAGGCCAACGCAGCGGCCGGGTTTCGGGGACTACCTCCGAACCTGGGAGGCGCTGCGTGGCGAACCCGGTTTCTGGTGGTGGCGAACCTCGCCCCTCACCACGCCCAGGAAGCCACGTTCTGGTTGGACACGCCGCACTTGGGATTGACTGGATCGAGTCCGTACCAATGAGCGACGAGTTCACTGGCGAGGCCTGCCACGGGGGCACGGGGCAATTGCAGCTGGCTGGACAGGCTTGCAAACAGTAGGTGCCCAGGGGAGCAGCCTCTTGTAGCTCGCGTCTCCTGCCACGCATTCGGAGACAACAACGGAAGCGCCATCGTGTCAGACCACGCCATCCCTGAAGAGCCTGATCTGTTCTGGATCCGCAAGCTCTCGCCCATCCTGTCTGCTCTTTCCGGCCTCGCACTGGTAGAGGCGGCAGATCTGACGGGGGTGATCTCCGATGGTTCGCAGCAGGGCTGGCGTCGGCCGGGCTTGCCACTGGGGCCCTGCTGAAAGGTTGCGTCCGCCAAGGACGGTGACGCGAGCGAATGGCGGAGTGGTTGAGCCGGGTGCCCGCTGGTCATCCGTTTCAGGAAGCGCTGGTTCAGCTCTGGAAGTCGCAAATGATCTCCCAATGGCACCAGCACAGTCAGCCGCGCAACCTCGATGAGAAGCGCTCAATCTTCGCTGCGACGAGTCAACGACGCATAGACGATGGAGGTCCCGATCTGCAGGGGTTGGGTTTCGTCGGCGAAACCAACGGGCAGGACTCGCGCGGCCTGCAAGGCGTAAGGCCCGGATGGGCCGCCCTCAGCGCTTGCGGCTGGGATGTCTCGTCGCACCGAGGGTTCACCGGTCTCGTTGAAGTTCGGTGACCGGTGGATTCGTCTCACCGTGCTTGAGACCAGCCCCATGCCCAGACCAGCAGCGTTGTTGGCTTTCCCCTGCCACTTGAGCTAGGAGGCGGGGAGCAGAGATGAGATCGACTACGTTTCGCATGGGCGGGGACCCGAGCGTACGGAGGCGCGGATTCGGAGCGATGCGCCTGCCGACCGAGCCAGGCCCCGCTCGCGAGGCTTCCCTCCAGGTCGCCCGACGGGCCGTCGAGCTGGGCACCACGCTGATCGCCACCGCTCACATGTATGGCTGGGGAGCCAACGAGGAACTCCTCGCCGAGGCCCTGTACCCCTACGCGGACGGGCTGCTCATCGCGACCAAGGTCGGCATCGCGCGATCGGCTTCCGCGGGCGAGTGGAGATTCGACGGGCGGCCTGATGCCCTCTGCGGTCAGGTCGAACATGCCCTGCGTCGACTGCGTGTCGAGCGGATTGAGCTGCTCCAGCTGCACCGCATCGATCCTGAGGTACCCCTCGCCGACCAGCTCGGGGTGCTGCGGGAGCTCCAGGCCGAGGGCAAGGTCGGCCGGATCGGACTGTCCGAGGTCACGGTTACCGAGCTAGACCAGGCGCGGAAGATCATTGAGGTCGTGAGCGTACAGAACCGCTACAGCCTGCTGGACCGTGAGCACGAGCCTGTGCTCACGGCGTGCGAGGCAGCAGGGATCGCGTTCCTGCTATGGCGGCCGGGTCGCCGGAGCGGCGTCAAGCGCGATGGCCGAGATCGCCGCCGTGGCGGCCGAACTCGAAGTCACCCCCGCGCAGGTGTCGCTCGCGTGGCTCCTCGATCATTCGCCGGTCATCCTCCCGATCCCGGGCACTGCCCGGATCGACCACTTGGAGGAGAACCTCGCTGCGGCACACCTCCACCTGACATCGGCCCACCACGAGCAACTCGACCGGCTGGCCGAGCCGGCGTAGGAGGCTTCGCTCCGGCCTGGCAGCGAAGGTCGGTCACGGAGTTTCGAAGGCGCACCGTTGGCCAGGAATCGAGTCGGTCAGAGGTCCATGAGATTGATCAAACTTCGGTGCGACAGGACATAAGACGTCCGGGGGAGGGGCGGACTGTGGCGTCCGAGGGCTACCACGGTTTCGTCGACGAAACTGCCTCGAACGAGTCGCAGAACGAGTCATGGGTGCTCTGCTCGATTGTCTGGCAACCGGGTGTAGCAGTCACGCCCGTGTGGTGTCCCGGCTCAACGTCTACGCTGCACGACGTGGACCGGCATGGCTGCGGGGTCTGATGCCTTCTCTGCAGTTGGCTGTGCAGCTCTTCCGCGACACTATCGACTGGTCAAGACTGGACTCAACTCGCGGTCACGGAACACCGTCCCTCACCAGCCCCTCGCAGTGACGTGCAGGGCCGGTCTCCTTGGAAACACAGGGGCCGAGCGACTGCCTGCAAGCGGACGGTGTCGCCTGTGGGCAGAGCGCGGCGCTCAGTCTCTGTCACGTGGTGGGTGTGTCTGTCGGATCGTGTCGAGGATTTCAGTCGACAACACGCCGACCTGGGCACTGAAATGCAGTTGTGCATTGATCTGCGCCGCAGTTGCCGCATGGAACATTTCAGGAGTTGGGCAGCACACAGCGGATGCGGGTGCTGGCGTAGTGGGGGAGGGCTTCGATAGGGGCACTCGACTTCATAGACGGTGAGAGTGCGATCGTGCGGGCCACTGCGGGGCGGCCGGTCGGGCGTGAGGTTGTGCCGCTATGAATGGCTCCATCGTTGACGCTGCGCAGTGGCGACGCCGGGTCACTCGTGTAGCTGAGACTGGACCAGGCGGCGACGGTGGCCTGAACCAGGTCGGTGCACACTCCAGTACCGTTCGCGCCGTACTTGTAGCCGTCGTCGCGCACGGGGTGTCGTCCTCGGCGTGGTGAGCAGGTCGTTGCCGTCTTGTCCGGGCTGCCCGCTTCTACTTGCGCTTCCCTCTCCGGTTGGGGCGCGGTCGCCTGTACTGACTCAACTCTTCGGTGCCACATAGAAGAACCTACTGAGATGTTTCGTACGCTACGTGCTCTACGCCTGTCGCACGTGGACGAGGAGGAGGGATCTGATCGATGCGGCGCCACACGTGGACGCTCGGGGGGCCCGGAGCCCTCGGAACCCCCTCAGCCGAGTTCAGAGGCTATGGGGCGGTGGCAAGCGGAAAGGACACACCAACTCGCTCTAACCTGCGCCTAGGACGTGTCCGCAAAGTGCTTGGTGCGTTGGTCTGTTCGTGGTGCGTCGTCACGAGCTGACTGATCAGGCATGGGCGGTCCTGGAGCCGTTGCTGGCTCCGCCGCGAATGGGCCGCCCGGTCCGTGACCGACGGCAGGTCCTCAACGGCATTCTGTGGAAGCTGTCCACGGGAGCCGCCTGGCGGGACCTGCCCGAGCGCTACGGGCCATGGAAAACGGTCTACGAACGCTTCCGCCGCTGGTCCGCCGACGGCACCTGGGACCGCCTGCTGGCCCACGTCCAGCAGCATTCCGATGCCGTCGGCGCCGTCGACTGGACCGTCGTGTCCGTCGACTCCACCACCGTGCGCGCCCACCAGCACGCGGCCGGAGCCCGAAAAAGGGGCAGGACTGGCCGGGCGAGGCGATCGGCCGCTCCCGCGGCGGACTGACCACGAAGATCCACCTCGCCTGCGACGGCGAGGGCAGGCCCCTGGCCTTCGTCCTGACCGCCGGGAACGTCAACGACTGCACCCAGTTCGAGTCGGTGATGGCCCGCATCCGCATTGAGCGGTGCGGGCCCGGCCGTCCTCGCACCCGCCCCGCGCTGGTCGCGGCGGACAAGGGCTACTCGTCGACGAAGATCCGCGCCTACCTGCGCAGGCGGGGCATCAAGGCGCCATCCCGGAACGGATCGCCCAGATCAACGGCCGCATCCGGCGGGGCGAGAGCCGCTGCCGGCTCGACCGGGCCGCCTATCGGCGCCGCAACGTCGTCGAACGCTGCTTCAACCGGCTCAAGCACAACAAAGCCCTGGCCACCCGCTACGACTGTGAGGATGTTCGGGTGCCGCTCCGGGCGGTGGCCTGACCCGCGTTACGACTGGCCCTTGTGCCTTGTGTTTGATCTGTCGGCCACTGTCCGGAGCGGTACTCGCTGCCGCTGGACCGGCGGGCGTGTCCCGATAGGGGCCTTCGCGAGAGGCACCGTCACAGTCCTGACCGCCCTGACCGATCCAGCGATGGCCGCCCCGCTTCCCATGGCTGCAGGAGAACAGGTGACCGTGACCAGGATGACCCAGGCCGTTCCACTGGACCAAGACACCCCCGACATCGTGCTGGGTGTCGACACCCACAAAGATGTCCACGTCGCTGCCGTGGTCACGACTGCTGGTGCCTTCGTCGAGAGCCGGAGCTTTCCGACGACCGCCGATGGCTACGAACAGTTACTGGACTGGGCCCAAACGCTCGGGCACCTCAGCCGGGCCGGGGTGGAGTGCACAGGCTCATACGGCGCCGCACTCAGCCGGTATCTCCACAGCCAGGGCATCACTGTCTTCGAGGTCAATCAGCCTGACAAGGCCACCCGCCGGCGCCGCGGCAAGAGCGACATCATCGACGCCGAGGCCGCAGCCCGCGCAGTGATCACCGGCAGGGCGACCGCGACCGCGAAGGCCAGCGACGGGCCCGTGGAGATGCTCAGGCTGTTCAAGATGGCCAAGGCCTCCGCGACCAAGTCCCGGGCTCAGGCGATCAACCAGCTCAAAGCCGTTCTCGTGGCCACCGATCCCGAGCTCCGCGATTCACTGGCTGGCCTGAGCAACCCGAAGCTGATCCGCGCCTGCGCCGGGCTCGACAGCTCGGCCCCCGGAACGGTCGGCGCCACCACCCACACGCTCAAGCTCCTGGCCCGGCGGATTCAGCACCTCACCGAGGAGATCGAAGACCTCAGCACGCGGATCACAGACGTCATCACGCAGCACAACCCGCAGCTGCTGGAGTGCTACGGCGTCGGCCCGGACACCGCCGCGACCCTTCTCATTGCAGCGGGCGACAACCCGGAACGGCTCCGCAGCGAGGCCTCGTTCGCGGCCCTCTGCGGCGTCAGCCCAGTCGAAGCCTCCTCCGGGAAAACCCAGCGTCGGCGCCTCAACCGCGGCGGAAACCGGCAGGCCAACTCCGCCCTCTATACCGTCGTGCTGGCCCGTCTTCGCTGGGACACCCGCACCCGCAGCTACGTCGACAGGCGGGTCTCCGAAGGCAAGACCCGACGCGAAGCACTCCGCTGCCTCAAACGCTACGTCGCACGCGAGATCCACCGGCTGATCACCCTCGCCAGCGCAGGCCCACACACCCGCCTCCTGGCAGCTTGACATCCATAGGGGCATCAAACGCGCCCGCCACTACCAAGCCCTGGTCACCCTCGCCTGCCTACGACTCTGGCTCCCCTGACTTTGCGGACACGACCTAGGACGAGCGTCGGGAGAAGTAGGCAGCCACGTAATTCAGGTTCACGGGGCGCTCCGGCGTCTGTACCCACCAATCAGGCCGCGTACGGCCTTCAGCGCCACCGCAGCTTCCGGCGAACACGCAGGCGTCTGCCCGACTTCTTCAGAGACCCGGTCGATCTCTTCCACGGCGAATCGGAGATGGGTGATGATGCTGGCTTCGCAGGTCGGGCTCACCGGTTCTTTGAGCAGGTCCTCCAGGTCATCGAGCCACTCGACGGCATCGTCGTCAGTAGTCAGTGCCGCTCGGTGGAGGAGGAAGTCGGCGGAGGCCCGGCGGACCCGTTCGTGGTTTAGCTGGACCCAGCTGCTGCGGCTGTCCTCGTCCTCCGCTTCGCCTCTCTCGTGCGCCCTCAGCACATGCGGCGCTCGCAGAGCTGAAGGCCCGAGCTCCACGGCTACCCGGAGCCGCTGCATTCGCTGAACGGCCCCGTTCTTCGTGGTGATGCCGAGCGGGTCGCCCAACTGCCTCCATGTGGCGCCGGCTTCGTTCCCGTCCTGAAGCGCGGTCAGTTCCTCACGATCGAGTAGGAGGCGGAGCTGTTGAATGAGGACCAGGCGGTCAATGGCCTCTGCGCGCCGGGCAAGGCGCGGGAGTGCCCTCTTGTGGTTGCGTGCGAAGAGCACGACTGCGAGTTCGGCTCCTGGCGCCTCGGGATCGGGGAACTCGTCCCGTCGAGGATTGTCGGCTGTCGTGTGCCGCTTCTCGAAACGCGCCACGACACGACTGGTGTCAACCACCGCAGCCCTGAGGGGCTTGGGCGGCCTCTTCTGATCCATGAGAGTCCTTCGGAATGGGCAACACTCTGTTGCCGGGGGGTTCTGACTAGCCCACCAATCTTCTCTCATCCCTCCCTCCCTGGCACGCTAAATCCGCAGGTCAAGGGCATATCCTTAGCCAGACGCGTGTAGTGCTGAGGCTACGGCGCCCACCTCTGCGTCTTCTACACAAGGCAGACACCCACCTCGTTGCCTAGTCTCGCTGACGAAACTGACGGATCGAACCGCAGGGTTCATTGACGTCCTCCCCGCGCTCCGACTCGCCCACCCCCAGATGGCCTTCGTCTCCGACAACCACGGCCAGGACAGCGCCACCTCCCGTGACCTCGCCGCGACCGCCGGGCCTTGCCAGCGGATGTCGGGTATCACCTCGCCGCCTTCGGCCGCGGTATCAACGACGTCTGGCGCGCCCACCAGGGGCGTACCGCCGAGGCCGTGCCCATCGAGGAGTACACCGACCACTACGCTGACACCCTCACCACCCTGGCCACGCGAGCCCGCCGCGTCGTATGTGTCTTGGAAGCACCGTTCGGGCTTGTCGCCGAGCCGGAGACCGTCGCCGCCATGAACACCGACCTCGCCCGCTACAACCAGGCCGCGGCGCGCTGCGCGGCCGTCGCCGGTGTCCCCTTTATCGACATCTGGACACCCTTCACCGAGACCGCCCGCACGCTCGCCAGCCAACGCCCAGGGAACACACCGAGCCTGTGGAGCGACGGCGTCCGCCTTTCTGACCTCGGCGTGGCCATCCTTGCCGGGCAGATCGAAACCCACCTCCACGAGCACCGCCTCGTCGAGCAGCTCCAGCCGCAGTCGCCCCCGGCGGTGATCAGACAGTCGGGGTGACGCCGCGGACGTCCGGACACCGGGCCGAGACCGGCCCGGCACCTCAGAATCCACCAGCAGCCGGCCGCCCACCGCGCGTACGCTCCCGGCCATGAGCGATCTGCACTGCCTGTTCTGCGGCGTTGTCGTGCGCGGCAGCCGAGAGCACGTGCTGACGTCCTGGTTCCTCAAGCGCCACAACGGACAAGGCCCCTTCACGACCGAGGTCGACGGCGAGCCTGTCGAATACGCCAGAGGCGTCGTGGAACGGGACCACCTTTCCCGCTGGATGCTCCCGGTCTGCGGGAAGGGTGAAGAGCAGGACGTCGGCCGGGACTGCAACGGGTGGCTGAACACCGTCTTCGAACAGCCCGCCAAGACCCCTGTTCGCGCCGCGCTCGACGCCCTGGAGCCCATTGACGGGCCTGCCGTAAGTGCCTTCGTACGCTGGTCCGTCAAGACACTGCTGCTCGCCTCGCACCCCGACCTCGTGCGCTCCGCACCGCCCCAGCGCGACCGCTCAGTATGGGAGTTCCCCCACGACTGGCTTCCCGCCCTGCGAACCACCGGCAATCTGCCCGCCGACTTGTCGCTGTGGCTCGGCATCATCGGCCCGAGCACTGGCGAGGAATCCCGCGTCCCCGACGAACAAGTCCTGCTCCCACGCATCCACCACCCCCACGCGGCCGGGGGGCCGGGCCAGGCGATAGACCTCGGATTCGGCCTGCCCGACGAGAGAATGGCCCAGTTCCAGCTGCTCAGTCATCCCGTCATGGACATCAGCCATCCCGCCGAGGCGACCGGGCTGGTGGTGAAGCCGTGGCCACAGCTCCCGGACCGTCTGGACATCAACGTGCTCCCGGTCCTCAGCCGAGAGGAGAGCCGCCGGATCGCGCGGACCTTCGTCCGGGGCGGAACGTTGATCGACCTCATGCCCGGCCAGACCTGGCTGCCCGAAGGGCTGCTCAGCCCCCGCATCCGAATCCGGCTCGCGCCGACACCCTCACCGTCACTGGGCCGGACATAGGGCGGACGTACGTATCCGACTGGAATCCACGAGGAAGCCGAACCGCTCGTAGAGCGACGCCGAGCCCTGTGCGGCGAGGAACAGGTCGTTTGCGATCCCGTCTTCGAGATCGACTGCGGCCTGCTTCTGCCCGCCGGCGTCCATCGGGTGCTCAGCAGCAGGATGCCGAGCAGCCAGGCGAGCCAGCAGGCACCCGGCGGCACGGCTTGGCGTATAGCCGGTACGTCGCTCACGCGGGCAGCGCCCTCGTTCTGGCCGCGAAGTCGCGCAGCCCGACCAGGTTGGGGCGGTGCGCGAGGATCTCGCAGGTCAGGGTGCGCAGCGACGGGCGACGCGCCTCTTCAGGCGCGGCCGACTCAACGGCCAGAAGCTCCGTGAACGCCTGGCCGTAGTCACTGAGGCCGAGCGGGGCGCGCGCCGTATCAGTGCTCAGCCGGGCCCGGCGCTCGCCTGCCGGCAGTGCCCGGGGATCGATCTGCCGCGCGATCCGCACGGCGACGGCGTCCACCCCCACCTGGTAAAGGTGAACCTGATGGGCTGACAGGCCGGCCGTGTAGGGCTGCTGTGCTGCTGGGAGGCGGCCTGCCGCATCTTTCGCGATGTCCACCAGGGGGAGTGCGGCTGTTTCCCGGCCGGCGAGGGCAGCACAGTACGCGGCCGTGAGCGCGAGATTCCCGGCGGCGCCCATGTGCGTCGGCTCGGCCCGGCTGGACCCGGCGTCCAGTTGTCCGAGGGTGTCCCGAAGCAGTACCACCGCGTCCTCGGACCGTCCCATCCGCCGCAATGGGGTGGTGCAGATCCGGGTCGCCTCGGCCAGTACCGTCGCCTTCCTGGAGGCCTCGGCGGCGGACACGGCAGCCCTCGCATGGACCCATGCTGCCTCGCTGTCGCCGCTCTTGACGCCGAGTTCGCTGGACAGCATGTACACCTGCGCGAGGACGGCGCTTGCGGGCCCGCCTGGGGGCGCCGTTCAGCAGTTGCCGTGCGTGAGGGCTCAGAGGGCGCCACCAGAAGGGGGAGGGCGGCCGATCACCCGGGCGGGGTCTGCAGAGCGGCGATCACCCGAAGCGCGTCGTGCAGGACCAGCAGGTCGGTGGGATAGCTGCTGCCGACCCTTCTGACGTGCTGATAGACCGCGATGTCCTGACGCCGGATGCCGGCCAGGTAGGTGTCAATGTTTCGCTGGTGCTCTTCGGGCGTAGTGGGTAGGAGTTCGCTCCGGCCGGTTCAGTCGGATGTCATCCGTGGCCGTCTTCTCTGGCACGCCGGGAGGGGGGTGGTACGGGCATGGAGGGTTTCCTTTCGGAGAGATCGACTCAACTGGCTGAGGTGAAGCGGGTGTTGGGGGCGCGTTCCTCGTTCCTCGCAACGGCGAGGACGTGGTCGCAGATGGCCTGGCGTGATCGACGGATCCGTTTACGCCGCCTGCGGTACTCGACGTTCGGGGCGTCATCGTGGTGCTGACGCGGTGCCAGGGCAGGTGCCAGCATGGATGGGGGCTTGCGGCTTCTCCTGCGGCTTTGCGCGCAGCCTGGGCTTCTTCTTGGCGGGCGCGTTCTTGGCGGTGCGCGGCCTGGGGTCGGCTCCGCGCTCCTTGCGATGTGCGGGTCCGGCTGTGGGTGTTTCGGCGGCTGGTACCGCGTCGTGAGAGGGGGTGGCGGATCGGCCACTGCGCAGCTGTGCGTCGAGTGGCCTCAGGGGACTGGGTCTTGCGCCTTCCGTGTGTCTTCGCTGTCTTGTTCCTCTCGGCCGGGGCCCGCTCGAACTTCTCGTTGACTTCGGCAATGACGTGAGGCGGGAGCAGTCTCAGGCTGGTTGCCCAGGAGGCGGAATCGCACAGGATGGGTAGGGTGCCGGTCGCTTCGTCAAACGCGTCGGCCTTCCAGTGAGTGGCCCGTGTCTGCCCGAGGAGGGAGGGCCGCTCCTTCTTCGGGTCCGCTCCTGCGGCTTCGGCCTCCCCGTGGTTGTCGACGACGAGCTGGATGAGGGTGCCGCCGAGGGGGTTGGGGTCCCGGCCGTCAGCGCCGGCGGCTCGCGGGGGAGCGGAGGGCCCGTTTGCCTTCGGTCTGCAAGGGGTTCTTCTGCGCATCGGTCTGGGCGCGGCGCAGAGCGATGCGGGCCAGATCGGCGCCTGAAGTGGGTTCTGAGGGAGTCTGGGCCGTGGTGTCGGGGGAAGAGCGGCGGGGTTGCCGTGCGGCGCAGCGGAGGAGTTCGTTGCCGGGCGCGTAGCGGGGTGGGCCGTCATGTCGTTCGTCCTCCTTGGACTTGAGTGAATGGTCAGTGGGCGGGCTGCAGTCGCGGGTTGGCGCGGAAGCGGATGCAGGCGTCGACGAGTTGGGCGGTGTAGAGGCGGGATGCTGCGGCCTTGCCGAGTCCGTCGGCGACGGTGAGGACGAGGTCGGTGTCGCCGTAGTGCTTGAAGCGCCCCCAGGCGTCGGCCCTCATCTGTTGCACGAGGCTGGCATCGAGCTCGTCGATTGCGGTGATCTCCGCGAATTCCTCGCCGCCGCCGACGCTTTCGTTCCTCAAGACCTGGGCGGCGTTGGTGAACTCGGCGGTGGGCGGGGTGGCCCGGGCCTCGTCGGCCAGCCGCTGCGCCGTCTCCCGCTCCCGGGCGGCATCCTGCTGGAGCTTCGCGGCGACGTAGGCGTGTGCACGGGCGGGACGCCATCGGGGTCCGAAGTAGTGCGCGGGGTTGATCTCGTGGAGCCAGGCGTGGATCTGCTGGAGGGTCGCGCCGTCGGCGGCCTTGTCGACCAGCACCCAGGACAGCTGCTCGATGCGGGTGCGCTGGAGCCAGTTGTGCAGCGGGCGCAGTACTCGGGCAAACCGGTCGGCTGCCTTGTAGACGGCAGCGGTGACGGGCCGGCCGAGGACGGACTTCTTCCTGGGCTTGGCGATCTTGGTTGCTCGCGCCTGGGGCGTAGTTGTTGAAGTACCTCTCAGGTCAGGATTGGGGGAGTGGGTGGTGTTGCTACGGGAAGGGGGCTCACGCTGTAAGCGAGCTGTCGTTTCCTGAGCGATGACGATGGCCTGTGCACGGCCAGCCTCGGTGAAACCGGTGCGGCGGGCGGTGTAGCCGTGGCCGGACAGGCGGTGGCCGTGAGCATCGTCGTAAGCCGGCGGGATGGTGGCGCCATAGACGGTGGCTGTGGCGGTGTACGGGCGGCCGGCCAGGCGGAGGTTGCGGCGGCTGCCGTGCTGGAGCCAGACGAGTGCGCCGAGTTCCCGGAGGATCTTGATGTGCCGTTTCACGGTGGCACGCGATAAGCCGGTACGTCGGGTGGTGCCCTCGAGGTCGTACAGCACGATGCCACGCTGGAAGTCCATGCGCGCTGCGAGGTCGAGCGCGACGTCGACCGTGGTGGTGGCCAGTGCCTTGGGGTGCGCGCCGATGTCGATGAGCCAGGCGACGGCCTTGAGCCAGGGGCGGGGCCAGCTGCGCCGGGAGTGGGTGGTGATGACGTCTTGCTCGGCGGGCCGGACAGGTTCCAGCCGGTGCGGCTCGGCGTGCTGGTGATGGGGTGCGCGTCGCATGGAGAGAGGTGCTTTCGCTGTTTTCGGGCAGCACAAAGTCAGGCGTGGCTGCCGCGCGGGTGCGGAGTAAGGGGAAGAGGGCCGCCTCGGGGGCGGGCGCTCACCGGTCGCAGACCGGGGCGTGGCGTGTGGGGCCGACGGTCAGCCGCTGTGAGCGGCTAAGGCTGGCCCCGCTCACGCGACGGGCGAGGGTGCCGCTTTCTGGGTGTCAGGGCCGGTGCCCGGCGCCACGGTCAGAACCACGGGAGGAGCTGCTCGGCGGTGTCGAGAACCTTCTTCGGTGTGAGTGGGTTCCGGCGCGGACGGCGGCGCATGTTGCAGGAGCTGCGCTGCTTGCGGCGGATAGTGCGGGTGGAGCAGCCGAGTGCTTTGGCCATCTCGACCTGCGTCAGCTGGCCAGCTGCGGTCATGGCGGCAACCTTCTCGGCGTCGACCTCGTCGTAGGTGCGGCGGACCATCAGGTAGATGTCCGTGTCCTCTTCGGCGAACGGAGCGAGGCCGAGGCTGCTGCGGATCCGCTCACGGTCGGTTTCGGTGGTGCCGGCGACGATGCCTTTGACGGCGTGATCGGTCACCGCGGCGAAGAGGCAGAACTCCAGCAACGGGCAGCTGGCACATAGGACGCGGGCCTGGTCGAGCGCTGTACGGAAGTCGGCTTCCTCGTCGGTGAACATGGTGAGCTGGTTGCCGTCGAGCATCTGGTCGTTGATCCCTGAGCCGGCCAGGTCTTCGAGGAGTCGG
The DNA here is from genome assembly GCF_014648915.1 of Streptomyces phaeofaciens. GTDB lineage: Bacteria > Actinomycetota > Actinomycetes > Streptomycetales > Streptomycetaceae > Streptomyces > Streptomyces phaeofaciens. Next base: position 22,795 of record NZ_BMSA01000045.1, read on the forward strand.
AAGACGTCAGCGTGGACGGCGCAGGGTACGGCGCTCATGCGGTGTCCTGGCAGAGAGCTGCGGAAGGTGCAGCGGTAAGGGCGATGGTGACGCCGGGCTCCGGGAGAGCCCAGGCGTGGGTTCCCAGCGGTGCGGGGTAGGTCTTGTAGGGGCCGGGGTCGTAGCCGAGTATGTGCGAGTCCTCGGTATACACGTGGAAGCCCTTCTCGGCGGATGGTGACAGGGCGTCTTGGACCGCGCGGATCAGCTTGTCGATGTCGGGCTTGGTGGCGGCGTGGACGGCCTTGGTCTTGGGCGCGCTCTTGGGCCTGGGCAAGGTGAAGACGGCCGACATGATGATCGGGCAGTTCGCCGGCTCCCAGTTCGTGCCACATGCCTTCTGCGTGGCCGCGTTGATCTGGTGGAGCCAGTTGTGTAGTTCACGGCTGTACTTGACGACGCCGGGCGCGGGGACATCGACGGAGCCTTGGGTGACGGGGGTTTCGGCAACGGTGAAGGTCAGACGTCTTTCCGGGAGGTTCAGCAGGCTGCCGAGCACCTTTTCGCTGACAGCGGCCAGCCGCTGCCAGGAGGCCGGCGCCCGCATGTTCACGGCTGAGGGGGCGGGCACATGGTTGCGGCAGTGGGGGCAGCGGGTGGTGGGGCGAGGGACGGCGGGGCAGAACGGGCAGGGGCGGTAGCCGCTCTCGGTGATGGGGTGCTGTACATCGATGCTGCTGCTCATCGTGCGTCCTTCTCTCGGTCGGGCCCGCTGGGGGCGGAGTGGATCAGGCTGCGGTGGCAGCGGGTTCGTCCGTCTGGTGGGCGGTAGCGCTGGCCCGGGCGGCGGCAAGGAACGCGGCTGGGTCGCTTCCCCCTCCGCGAGGGGGGGAAGAAGGCGGTCTCGATGCGGTTCAGGTCGTGGGTGCCGAAGCGGTCGGTGAGCAGCAGGAACACGCGGTCGGGCCAGTTGGCGAGGCGGACGTCCGCGTTCCCCAGGAGGTTCTTGAAGCGGGCGAAGGCGTCGTCGTTGGCGACCGGGTGCATGACGGGGATGCCCTCCAGGCCGACGGCGCGCGGTTGGTCTCGGCGACACTGGCCACCGTGTCCGTCAGCGGCCCCACGGTGGCGATGGCCTGGCGGGCTCACGCGTTGCGGGCGCGGACGGCCTCGGCGCTGGTCGGGTCTGCCATCGTGGCGGTGTAGGCGAGGGCGGGCTGATGGATGACAACGAAGTCAATCCACGCATGGGCTTCGTGGTGGGAGCGGTCGGAGCGGATGGCGCTGCCGTCCGTGTTGCGGTAGACGCCGAGCTGGATGCGATCGGCCATCGCCAGGATTTCGGTGAGGGGGCCTACGAGAGCCGAGTCGGGGTCGAGGCTCACCGTGGCGATCACCCGGTTTGCCTGCGTGGAGGTCTCCCGGCTGGCGGTGGCCGGAAGGAGCCGTGGTTGAACCGACAGTCACTGTTCCAGTCCTCCCATGGCTGGGTCTCGGCAGCGTGGGCCGCACGCTGCGCCGGGCGGGTGGAACGAGGATGGGCGGCCGATGCGTTGGTCGAGGAGCCGAAGAACTTCTTCAGCTCATCCCGTGTCTGCGGGCTTACGTTGAGGCTGCCTGACGAGGGGTTAGCAGCGGGGATGATCGCGCCGCCGAACATGGCGTGGGTGTCGGGGGCCAGGCTGCCGTCACGGTTGTCTCGCAGAGACTCCCACTCGCCGGGATCGGAGGCCAGCTCGTCGGTGAACTCGCCGTTGACCGCCACGACGTGGTTGCGACAGTTGCGGTTGGTGTCCTCGGAGGCGGCCTTCGTGGGGTCGCCGACGATGCCGCGCAGTTTGTGTATGGGTGTGTGGGGGCTGATCAGCTCACCGCTGTTGTTCTCCTTGTAGTGGCGGGTGGTCTCCATGGCGACGGTGACCGGCAGGTCGTTCTTGAATGCTCCGGCAAGCAGTTTGGCAGCCTTGGACCCGGTCTGGACCGGTCTGTGGGAGTCGTGCTTCACGCCCACCGACTCGGCGTCGAAAGTGATTTGGCCGGTCTTCAGCGGGCCGTCGTCGGTGGCCTTGGTCTTCTCCTTGTAGGCGGCGACGTTCACGTCGGCATGCTCGCGGATGTACACGCTCGGGCCAGCTCGGACGGTCTGGCCGTCAGGACCTGCGGCAGCACGTGCCTTCTTCTCGTACGCGATGAACGGACGGCCCTTGGCCGGCGGCTCGTACACCATGTGAGCTGGCTCCTCTGTTGTGGATCAACGGGGCTCAGACTCCGGCCGATCGGGCCGTACAGCGAGCTCTCGCGAAAATCCATCGGATGGGCCGTCAGCGGGCTTCCACTACCTCTCGTCCGGCCTGGTCAGAGACGGAACAAGGCAGCGAGACTTGCGTAGTATCCACGGTGAGGGTGCCGGGCGAGGCAACCTCGTCAGCATGCCAGAGACTGCGAAGCAGGCACGTACTCCCCAATGTGGGATGTGTTCGGAACGCTGCAGCAGTCCGGCATCGGGTGGCCTGGTCCCCACTAGCCCGCGGCGTCGCTTGCGGCACGAGCCGCGTGCCCACGCCCAGCGCAGTTGCCGAGCCAAGTACTAACGGATACCGGTACTGGCGAATATGCTGCATCGGCGTCCGAGATGATGTAACACTCATCCACGTCTCCCCGTGAGGCGATGACGCCAAGCCCGGTCACTGTTGGCCTAGGAACCTACTGACCGCGCCAGGCGCCGTCCACGTCGGCCTTGCTCGACGTGAAACGCAAACTGACCGTTGAGTGACCGAGGGTGAAGCCAGTCCTCCATCGAAGGACGGCACTCCGCCACCGAGCAGCGATCATGCTGCATTGGACCTGCTGGTGTCAATTGTCACCACGGCTTTGCCGGAGGCCTCTTAACCAACGCAGATGTCACCCCTCGTGTGAGGAGCAGCCTGGGGGCGTTAACCTGCTGACTGCCGCACATGCGGGTTTGCCGACCGAAGAGCAGGAGACCGCCCGTCTATGGAGAACATCACCGAGCTGGAGGGCGTCGCGGCAGCCCTGGCGGCAGTACGGGCGGAGCTCGAAGGGTTGGGCCACACCCTCGATGTGATTCCGTTCGGTCGGCTCACCTACAAGACAGGTATCGCCGAGTCCACGATCCGCAAACTGTTTGCGGGAGAACCCGTCAGCCCGGACGAGGTCGACCCACCGTTCCAGGACCGCCTGCAGTTTCTCCTGAAGACCCGGCTCCATCCCGACGGTCGGCCGTACAGCCGCCCCGAACTCGCTGAAGCTGCCCGCGTTGACAGGTCGATGATCACCAACCTCCTGAACGGCAAGCGCCAACCTGGGTTCGAGACCAGTAGAGACCTGGCGAAGCACTTCAAGGTCCCTGGCTTTTTCTCGATCGGTCCCGAGGAGGCGCTCCTCGCGGCCCTGGAACCTGTACTGGAACAGGCCCGCATGCTTGCGGAGCTCAAAGGGCACCAAGTCGAACGCGTCGCCCTGCGAGGGAGTACAGCTGGCAGTGATGAGCTGGCCCGCGAACTGAACGCGGCCATTCACCAGGTACTGACGACCGCGCAGGCCATGAGACAGACGTCAGAGGAACCAGACGACGACCCCGAGCTGCGCGAACTCACCGACACAATGCGGTCCCTGCCGGCAAGTAGCCGTAAGGGCGTAATGGGCGCCCTGCGCAGCGCGGTGGGCCTCGCCAGAAACAACGACCAGGGATGACGTCGTTGCTCTATGCATTCGCGGGTGGGGCCGTTGGATGCAGACTGCTCGGGTGCCGGTGTGGGTAAGTTGGGGTCCGGTTTGGTGTTCGTCCCGTTTGAGCGGGTAGTTGGACATCTTGCGTTCGACGACGCAGGGCTGGCTGCGCAGGCGTCTGTGCGTCAGGAGGCCTTCGAGCAGGTCACGCTGGGGCAGGACATGGGTTCTGACCAGCAGCTCAGGGGGGAAGTCTGCCCGGCGGGACGGACGCGCTGCGCCGGGCGGAGCACAGAGTTTCGGTGAAGGAGATCCGGTCGGCGTTCAGGCCCCGGGTGGCGGCGGTTCTGACCATCAGCTCATGCAGTGCGTGGTGGACGAGCAGGTGGGGCCCAGATCTGCTGCACGACACTGGCGGGGGCGTGCAGCTCAGTACGGTGCGGCTCCGCGTTGATGGGGCTTGAGCTCGGCGAAGACGGCTTCTGCTTCCCAACGGCCTTGGTGGGGCGCGGCCAGCTGGCGGGCGGGCATCGCTCAGGGTGGTCACCAGCCGGTACTCGGCCGCCCGGCCGGCGACCGTGCGTTGCCGTCCAGGCCATGGCGCGGTCAGCCACTGAGCTACTGCACTCGGCGCCGCTGGGTCCGTGCGGCACGGTACTGACGGGCCAGGACACGCATTGCGGCCAGCCCGGCCGGCCCTGCCCCGCGGTGCAGGATTCTTCCCCCCGAGCGCTGAACCGTCAGGAGTCGAAGCTCCTGAACGGCGATCAAGGCTTCGAGGAACGGTCGGTACTCCGCCGCGACAAGAGAGGGCAGTACCCGGCATTCTGTGAGGGCGGCCTCAGCGGAATCGGTCTGCGCACGGACAAGGCGCTGCAGCGCAGGTACGCAGGCGTCCGACTTGCTGAGCACGGCCTCGAACTTCAGCCCGTATCGGGTCAGCTCCTCCTGCGGAATGCCGATGCGGCCCATCTCGGCGTCTTCGGACAGGTCGGCCAGGAAGTCGCAGCGTTGCCATCCTTCGATCAGCGCCCGGCACCCTCTCACGAACGGCTCATCGGCGGCGGCGTCCGGGGCGGGCGCGACTAGCGAGGCAGTGAGCATCAGCGCAGGCAGTGAGTAACTGTCGATGTACGTCTGGAAGTCTGCCTCCGAGTCGAAGCCGGTCCAAGTGGCCTCGACCGCAGCGCCGTCGAGGAAGTCACGCACCCGTGCGGCCATGTGCGGGTGACGGCCTGCTGTGTCCCAGAGAGCCAGCAAAGCGGAATGAACGGGTGGTCCGCTCCCCTCAAGCGCGGCGGTGGTCTCCGCATCCCAGCGGCGGAGGGCCGCCTGGCGGGCGCGTACCTCTCCTGTATCGATCAGCTCGTCGGTGGCGTGCATGTACGCCACCGCGGCAATGACGGGCGGGTGAAGCCGCGCAGGCAGCAACAAGCGGGCCGCGACGTACTCGTGAGGCGCGAATCTTCGCACAAGCTTGCGCTGAACATCGTAGGCCCGTCGCAGGCGCGGATCAGCGATTCCAGCCCTCGTCAGGGCGGCTGCCCAGCGCATCACGATGCTCCTGTCGTCAACGGTTCATCGGTTTGCGGAAGGGACCGGACTACCCGCAACGATGCGTCGACCATGGGATGGTCGAGCGCCCGAGCCACGCGTACCAGGCGCGGTCGCTCATTGGCGGCAGGCGTCTTCTTCCCCGGCACGTCAGGCACGGAACGCGGGCCGGCAGAGGGAGTAGAGACAGCGACCCCGTTCCCCGACTTGCGAGCAGTCTGCAGACGCTCCACTGCATCTCGTATGACTGCAGCTGTCGCGAGGGCGTCCAGTTCGGCTTCAGGCAGGCCCTTCTTGCCCAGGCCGAGCTTGCGTCGGAGCTCGTCGGTCTTCATGGCCTCCTCGTACAGGGCCTTGACCGAGTTCGCTGGCGATGACCGGGCCCAGGCACCCCGTTCGAGCTCCCGGAATCCGTCGAGGATCTCGATGACTTGGCGGGTGAGCGTCCAGCGGACGCCCAGGAGACGATGGGGCATAGGCTGCATGGCGTCGGTTGACCCGGTTTCATAGTTGCTATCCCTCTGCCCCAGTGTGGAGTCGAGCGACAGCCTTTCATCTACTCTGGCGACGACAAGTTGCCACAACGGTTGCAGAACCGCGATGTCCCGGCGCTCTGCGAGCCACTTACTTACCGCTGCGCCGCTCACTCCGTAGACCGTCATGACGGAACCCGCGACTCCGAAGCCAGACCCCATAACCCCCAGCGCGTCGAGCTGGTGATGACCAGTGGCAGCCGCAACGATCGCGGGTGCCGAGCAGACCACGTATCCGAACGTCACGAGCATGCCGGCCCCGAACCAGCGAACAGCGTGCATGATCGCCTCATCGTCGATCTGCGCGCGCCGAGAACGACGCCAAGTACTCAATGTTCCGCAGGTGAGCATGGTCAGGAAGACAGTGAGGAAGACCAGGACGTGCAAGTCGTCCACTTGGTCGGTGTTGAACTCCAGCGGAACAGCGGGCCCCTCGAGATCAGCACCGACGAAGGCGATGATCATGGCCGTGAGGGAGAATCCGTAGGCAAGTGACCAGGCTGTAGTCAAACGACGCGCCCGCCACGACACGCCCTGCCGGGACGGCGTCCATAAGATCGTCAACAGGTGATTCATCCCGAAGCACGCCAGGATGCCGAGATAGATCGGCAGGGTAGGGAGCCACGGTTGGCCAACTGCCGAACCGAGGCTCCGGTACCCCAGCGGGGATGCCACCACGTAGACGATGCCGCCCACGGCGTGGACGGCAGTCTGCAGGGCAAACGAGGGAGAAGGTGCCCGCAGGAGGGCGAAACCCTTCCAGCACGCGACCGTCAGATAGAGGGACGCAATGAAGAAGTAGACGGCAGTCGCGGTGCTCTCAGACACCAGTCCTCCGGTGTGTGAAGGTGGTCGTGAAGCCGTGAGCCTCGGGCTGGCGAAGTGCGATATTGCGATCCACCATGACCGTCGCCCACGCCTCAACCTTTCGTTCGATTCGCGAGTCGTAATGGGACCGCTCGAAGAAGGCAGTGACCGCGTCCGGGTGGAGTGCCGGCGCGATCTGAAGCGCCAGATCCCTCGACAGTGGGTTGCCGTCGCCCGTCTCGAGGGGCACCTCGGCATCCTCCGAATCATCGAAAAGGAGATGCCCCAATTCGTGCGCTATGGAGCTCAGTTGAGTCAGCTCGCTGGCCTTCCCATCGACGGCAACGAAGTCCCGCTCGGGAGTGGCGATGCAGAACGCGCTGACCCCCAACGGCAAGGCAAGGTACAGCACACTGATGGGCTTCCCCCGCCGGCGAGCCACTAGGTCAACCAGGCTGTCGATGTCCAGGACGTCCGCGAAACCAAAGTCCTTGCGGATCAGCCTGGCAGCCGCGCGCGCCTCGCGGAGTATGGCGAGCTGACCCCGGACCCGAGCGGTCCAGCGCAACCCGTCCACCCGTCGGCGGCACGACCTCACCGTCGACTGCATCTCAGTTCCCCCATCGATCCAACCCCCTGCGGAATTTCGTCGACCACAGCTTTGACTTCAGGGCCGAGAGCGATGTCCAGCAACCATGCTGGCAAGGTGAATCCAAGAAGGTCGTGAGCCGTACTCATGGAGCCCGAAAAAGTCCGATCCTTCGAGATCATCACGTTCTCTTCCGTCCAGTCGGCTACGTCACCAGAATTTCAGTTCGGTTCGCTTGGACTGCCTTCGTATGTTGGGTCCATGACATGCACGTAGGGGCACGACAAAACCCTTCCTGGGGGTTTCTCTGATTGGGCGACCCAAGGCTGATCACGTGGAGTGCCCGGGCAAGCGTCCTCTGCTACCCCCGGATCTTGCTACGCGACAACCGCAGGTGTCAACGATCGTCCTCACGGGCGCCAACGATCGTTGGCAACAGGGCAGTTGTCCCGTAGTGTGCGGGACACGACAAGACGGTGATCGACACCCCTCGGGAGCACATCGGTGGAACTGCCTCTCGACGAGACTCTGAGGCGCCTTGAACGACGCATCACTGAAGGCAAGCTAGACCGGCGGAAGATCCTCAACCCTGGCGAACTGGCCGCGAAGACCTCCCTTCCCTTGGCCACGGTTCAAGCCCTGCTGCGGGGCAAAGGTGTACCGGAAGAGCCCTTCAAGGTGCAGGTTACAGGGCGCATCGCCACTTTCCTGACGATGTACATGAATAGGGACGAGAAGAGCAAAAAGACCGAAACGCAACTCGTTGCGGAGCTGCACCAGAACTTGGGGCTCTCCAAAGAGTGGGTGCGTCAGATCGTCCGGGGTCAGAAAGTGCCCAGCTCAGAGGCCCTGCATGAGCTGGCCGTGTACTTCAAATTGGACGGTCAGGAGACCTATTTCACCAGTGCGCCGGCCACCGCCCTCAACCGCGAGCTGACCCGAATCCTGCACCGCTATGAGGCACCTGAGCGGGACCCGATCGACGCGCTCATGGAGAGGTGGGGCGTGAAAAGCACCGACATGCGGCTCCACGGCGGCGGAGGCAAGAACAAGGAGGAGATCGCACGACTCCTGGAGGCGGTCTTCAAGACAGTGCTCCCCCAGGAGGACCAGTGAGCAAGCGGTTCATGAAGGCACTGCTTGCTGAGCTGGCCGAGGACGCGATCAAGCGCATCACGGTGCCGGCCGATGCCGAGGACGTGATGCACGCGTTCTGCCAAGCGATGAGCGACCGCAATAAGAGGCCGGTCAACCTGGTTTTCCGCACGTTTCCCCCGGACCTGCCCATCTCTGGGCTGCGCCTGGAGCTTGCGGAACAGACCCTCATCGTGGTCGCCGAGGGAATGAACCCCCAGGCGCAGGTCGTCATCTTCGGGCACGAGCTGGCCCACGGCTTTCTGGGCCACCGTGGACATAACGCCCCGGGCATGTCGGCGGCCGCCCGCGGAGTCTCCACGGATTCGTCCGATGATGCCGTCCGGCGCGCTGTCGAACTCGTCATGGCCTCCGACAAGCTGCCCCAGGAAGCGGTCACGGCGGTCGCGGCCCGCTGCGATTCGGCAGACGACGAGGAAAGCGATGCAGAATCCTTTGGCATGCTCCTCTGCGCCGCAGTGCGCGACTGGATTACCGGGCCGCACGCGCGGCGTCGACCCAGCGCATCGACGGTGGAAGGCCGGCTTGAGCTGACTATGAGCCCCAGAGGACGTGTCCTTTGATGGAGAACTTCCACATCCCGTACATGCTGCCCACGATGCTGCTCTTCGGGGCCCTGGTACTCAAGGCCCCGACGCTGTTACGCGCCTGGCGTGACCCCGACGTGCGTGCGACCACGCTGCTCCTGCTGTGGGCGTCGGCCGTCCTGGTCGTGATCACCCCCATCAACATCCACAGGCTCAACGTGATCACCGGCGTCCCCAACATCGCCGCACCGTGGGCCTACAGCTTCCTCACGGCGTTCTGCGCCACGGGTCTGACCATGATCATGCGCTGGCGAGAGCCTCCTTCGAACCGCCGCCGCCGCCGAATGATCGCCATCTACTGGATCTACGCGGGCATCGGCCTCGGCCTGTGGAGCACCTTCCTCCTCGCGGACGTGCCCGAGCCGCGCATCTACGACCTCGACACTTACTACGCGAGCACCCCATGGATGCGGGAACACATCCTGCTATACGTGCTCGCTCACGCAGTGTCAAGCCTGGTTGCAGCTGGCATGCTGTGGAAGTGGTACCCCGCGATCGCGAAGGGATGGGTCAAGTCCGGCGTCGTCTGTCTCCAGATCGGCTACGCCCTCGGCTTGGCTTTCGACATAGCCAAGTTGATCGCCGTCAGCGCACGCTGGACCGGGCACGATCTCGACGTCTTCAGCACGAAGGTCGCGCCCCCCTTCGCCCTGCTGGAAGCAGTCCTGGTGGCTTTGGGGTTCATCATTCCGCAGGCAGGACCCGCAGTGCTGAAGTACCTGCGTGACCAGCGCGACTACTACCGGCTGCGCGTCCTGTGGCGCGCCATCCGCGTCACACGGGCCGCAGCAGCCACCGCCAACTTCGGCCTCTGGACCCCGCTCGACCTCCGGCTGATCCAACGTCAGCAGCGCATCTATGACGCCCTGCGCGTCCTCGCCCCCTTCGTGGACCACGCCGATTATCAGCGGCACTACGAAGCAGCCGTCGCCGAGCACGGCGAGGAGTGCGCCCGCGGGCAGGCCGGCGCCATCACCATCCTGGACGCCCTCAGCGCCTACACCGCCAACACCCCGCTCCACACGGGCGACACACCCCCGCAGATCGGCCCCGAGATCACCAGCCACGTCGATGCCATCGGTTGGGCAATGCAACACCCTCGCCTGCTCGACCGCACGCGCCAGCGCGCAACCTTCACAGAGAGCCACACCGAACATGTCTGACAGAACCACCACCAGCCGCCCCACAGCCATCGTCGTAGGCGCCAGCGCCTCCGGGCTCGTTGCCGCCGCCGCCCTCGCCGAGTTCGCCGACGTGACCATCCTCGAACGCGACACCCTGCCCGACGGCCCCAAGCCCCGCCGCGGCATACCCCAGGCGCACCACGCCCACCTGGTGTGGACCGGAGGTGTGAAGGCTTTCGAGCAGCTGCTCCCCGGCGTGGTGGCCGAAGCCGTCGACAGCGGCGCGCGCCTGGTCCGCATCATGGGCGACATGGTCAGCCGTGCCCCCAACGAGGTGTGGTTCAGGCGTTTCGAGAACGTCCCGCACAAGAACCTGGTGTGCTCCCGGCCCCTCCTCGACCACGTGCTGTCCACCCGCGTCCTGAAGGACCCACGGATCACCCTCCGGGAGAACACCACAGCCCTCGGCCTGGTCGGCACCGCCACTGCAGTCACGGGCATCCGCGTCCAGACCGACAGCGTCGAGGAGGTCCTGGACGCCGACCTGGTCGTGGACGCCTCCGGCCGCGGCACCCGGGCCCCGGCGTGGTTGGAGGACCTCGGCTTGCCCGCGGTCGAGCGGCGCATGGTCGACGCTGGCGTCGCCTACGCCACCCGGCAATTCGAAGCCCCCGGCAGCACCGCAGTCAGGCCCTTTCCCCTCATCAACGTCCAGGCCAACCCCGCTACGGCCCCCGGCCAGGGCGGCATCATCCTGCCGATCGAAAACGGGCGGTGGATCGTCACCCTCTGCGGCACCCGCGGCGGTGAACCCACCAGCGACAACGACGCATTCGTTAACTTCGCGCTCGGCCTCGGAGACCCCATCATCGGGGAGCTACTCAAGAACGCGAAGCCGATCGGCGACGTCACGATGTCGCACAGCACGGCCAACGTCCGCCGCTACTACGAGAAGATGAAGCAGTGGCCCGCCGGGTTCGTCGCCCTCGGGGACGCGATCGCCGTATTCAACCCGGTCTATGGCCACGGCCTCAGCGTGAGCGCTCAGTGCGCAGTCGCAGTCCGCGACGTCCTGCGCTCCCACTCCCTCACCGCGCCCGACACCGCCCGGCGCATACAGCAGGCTGCGGCACGCCCGGTCGGCGCCGCCTGGGGCCTGGCCGTCGGCCAGGACGCGTCCTACCCCGGGGCGACCGACACCCCGCCGACCGCCGCGGAACGGATGCTCGCCCGGTACGTCGACCGGTGCGTTGTAACCGGGGCCTCCAACCCTCGCGCCCTCCACGCCCTCCTCGACGTCATGAGCCTGCTGGAGCCCCCCACCCGCCTGTTCTCTCCCTCGGACATGCTCAAGCCCATGCTCCTCGGCCCCACGAAGCCGCTCCTCGCCGAGCCTCCCCTGCGCGAGGACGAACGCCAGGCAGCACTCTCCTGACGTTCACACCAAAACGCTCGACACTGCGGGGCCCGAGGAACTCCCCGGGCCTTCATAAGGGTCCCCATACATGCCCCGGCTCGAAAAGGTCAGTAACACTCGAACAATCGGGTTGCGCAGACCTACACTGTTCTGCGTAACGTCGCCCCGCTGGAGGGGAGACGGGTAGAACGGCGATGGCGGCCCCCCTCAATGTGTCTGAGGGGGGCCGCCATTTTTCAGCGCGCCAGGTATCAGGCGCGCGGGCTGAACTCACCCGCGCGAACGCTGGTCACGAAGGCGGACCACGACGACTTCGGGAAGACGAGCGCGGGGCCCGCCTTGTCCTTCGAGTCACGGACGCCCACCTCAGCTTCGAGATCGGCGGCCTCGACGCAGTTCCCTTCCGAACCGCTGCTGTACGAGGACTTGAACCAGGCCTCTTCCGGCGCCAGGTCAGTGGACTTGCGGATACGGTTCACGATGCCAACTTTCGCTCCATGTCCCTGTGGACTTCATCAATGAAACTCGGCGTCTCGTTGGGTGCGAGCGCCGCAGCCCGCAAGGCGTCGAACCTGCGGGAGTACTTGCCGACGTCCGGTTTCTTGTCGGTGATGCTGGCCTGTCCGCCGGGCTGGTCAGCTTGCACGATCTTGCCCAGAGGCTCGCCCATGTCCAGCAGTGCAAAATTCTGGCTGACGCGGTAGCCCGTGGACGCTGCCGGCAGTATCTGCACCGTCACCGTGTCGAGGGCGGCGAGACGTTTGATCTCCTCGTACTGCTCGGCCATCACCTCACGGCTGCCGATCGTGCTTCGGACAGCGCCCTCGCCCATGATGACCCACAGCTCCCGCGGGTCTTCCTTGGTGATAAGCGCCTTCCGCGCCATGCGCACCTCGACGTTGGCGTCGATGAACTCTGTGGTGGTCTCGTCGACGCCCTTCGCGGACAGCAGCAGCTCGCGTGCGTATCGCTCAGTCTGCAGGAGGCCGAAGACGAGCGACGGCTGCCATGCTGCGATGGACTCGGCGTCTGCCTCCATGCCCACGTACTCACGCATGCCCTTCGGCAGGTGTGCGGAGTATGGGACCCACCAGCCCTCCTGCAGGGACTCCCGATGGATGACCAGCAGGCTCTCGACGACCTCAAGATCTTCGACCCCGTAGTGAGCGAGGAGGTTCTTCAGGTCGCCAGGGTTGGGGAGACTGGTCCTGCCCTTCTCGACACGCCACAGCTTCTCCGGAGAGAAGCCCAGGGCTGAGGCGACGTCCTCGCGTCTCATGCCGAGGTCTTCCCTCATCCTGGTGAGCACCTTGCCCAGGTGCACCCGCCTGCTGGTCGGCCCCTTCGGTGCGGCCACTCGTCATCCCCTCTGTCGTGCCGAGGCACGCGCCGATCGAGTGGGGTCCACCCGTCCCAGAGTCCGGTTCATGTCTCCCGGAGTCCGGTCCAAGCCTCCCCAAGTGCCCCTTAACCATGCCCGAGTTGGAAGTGTGCCACCCCAAGTACTTCTTGCACAGCCAAGAGTCCAGACAACTGCATATGCCATTCGTCGTGAAAATTGCACGCTCCATTGCACATCAACTCCGTCATGCAAGAAAGTAGTTGAGCCACGGCGCAGCGTGACGAGCAGCAGTCGGCGTTCCGACTTCGCGATGCCCTGAGCCGTGTCGATCCCCCATTGGCCGTCCGGAGGTCTCGACATGACATCCCGTGCGCTTGAGTACCACGAAGGCGTCCGGACGGCCCTCAGGGCCCTCGAGATCTCGACCGCGCGGAACCCGGGCCCTGATTCCGCCGGAAAGTCCGTGGAGGACGCGCTCTGGCCTCAGCGGCTCCGCCAGAACCTACGGGCCAGCCTCACGTACTGGGGATACCCCGAGCTGATCGATGATGCCTGCCTCCTTCTCAGCGAGCTGGCGACCAACGCTCTGCGCTACGGCGAAGGTGACCTCGCTGTGAAAGTCTGCCTCCGGGGCTCCCACTGCGTGATCGAGGTCGCCGACGGCTCGTCCGAGCGTCCCGTGCTGCGCGAGGCCGGCCTCGATGACGAGAACGGCCGCGGTCTCCTCCTCCTGGACTGCCTGGCGGAGCAGTGGGGTGTCAGCGACGACGGCACGTCGACCTGGTGCACCCTGCGCCTGCCCGAGCGTGCACTTCGCACCCCCATGGAGCCGAGCACACCGGTCGTCGACCGCATCTCCATGGATCTTCCCGCCGACACCTCGGCGCCCCGGATGGCTCGGATCCGAACCCGCTCGGCGCTCACCCTGCTGGGCTGGGAAGGCCCTACCCCTGCCGCGGTCAGTGTGATCAGCACTCTCGTGGACAACGCCATCCAGCACGGACAGATTCCATCCGCGACCGAGAAGCTCGACGTCGTACTCAGCATCACCGCGGACCAAAGCCTCCTCATCGACGTCGTGGACGCGAACCCGTCCTTCCCCCGCTTCGGCGAAGCCGTCGTTGGCGAGCGGGGGAGTGGCCTGTGGACGGCCGCCCAGCAAGGCGCTGTGATCACGTATTCCGTCTGTCAGGACTTCAGCGGCAAGACAGTCCGGGCTGCTCTGTCGCTGGCTTGCCATCTGGGCTGTCGGCCCGCGCCGAGTTCCCTCTAGCCGGTGTCGGCCCGCGCGCGAATCGCGTCCTGGTGGCGGGCCGACACCACCCCATCCGTTCCTCATCCGGTTCCTGAAGGTCAAATTCCGTGTCTGAGTCCTTATCTCACCAAAACCCTGTGCTCCACCCCGTGCACCGTGATTCCACCGCAGGCCCGGGGCGGACCGATGCTCGTGCGTAGCGACGATCTGGTCGTGGATCTGGCCGGCCGTGACGCGCAGCTGCGCCCCGTCCTGCAAGACCTTCGGGTCGGCAGGTGGGGTTCCCTGCAGAGCCTCCTGGACGCCACCGGTCAGGACTGGTGGCTGTGGACCTCCCGCAGTCAGATCGTGCCGCTAGGGCAAGGAGCGCCTGGGGCGGTCAAGGCGTGGCTAGACACGGAGCCGTCCGACCCCGGCGCCTGTGTGATGTGGTGCCGCGTCTTGACCCATCAGGCGGTGCGGGTCTGGCAGGACGGGAAAGGAGAGCTCGTGCAGCAGGTGAGGGAGGCCGCCCGCAGAGCCTGCTTCACCGCAGCCTACGCATCGCCGTCGTCGCCGGTGCCGTGGCTGAGCCTGCTGGACCTCGCCAAAGTATCGAGCACCTTCGAGGATCTGGATCCCTACCAGCAGCTCCGCAATACCTGGGCCTACAACCCGCCGGACCGCACGTTTCAGCTCGATCCGGCCCCATGGATGCTCTGGCATCACGTGCGCTACCTCGACCCCAGCAACCGTGAAGTGAACCAGCGGATGCGCGAGTACATCGAAGCATCGTGGAGATCCGGCGCAACCGACTTCACCCGCTGGGCCGCCAGCCGCGCCACAGCAGGGTCCGCTGATTTTGTGCTGCCCCTGTATGCCTTCGTGTCCGACTACCAACGCCAGGTGCACGCCGGCCGCAGGACGGCCACCCTGTACTGGAGCACCGAACAGATCAAGCATCACGCCCGCCAAGCACGCGACATGTGGTTCTGGGCCACGCCAGCTCGCGAGCGGTCGCGGTTGTCGCTACTCGATCTGAACCATCTGGCGTTCATGCTGGCCGCGTCGGGAGAGGGCGGGGCCGACGCCGTGTTCGACGAGATCGGACCCCACGCGACTCCCGCTCCCTGGGCGCAGGTCGCAGCAGTCCTGGGGCGGCACAGTTGGCAGGCGGAGTTCCTGCGAGCACGCCGCGGTTGCCGTCCACGAAGCCACCGGCGCTCGTGATGCCACGGACCGCGTCTGCTCGTGACCCGCCCAGCTGGAGAACGCCGCCACTCCGCCTCCTTCTCCCAGCACCCCTTCTCGACGACACCAAGGACGTTCTGTGCCGCGATCTGCCACCCCACCGTTAGCCGCCGCCGATGACGCTGTCCTTCAGCAGCTGGGCATCAAGCCCGAACTGTCACGCAGGATGGGACGATTCGGCAACTTCGCGATCAGCTTCGCCGTCATCTGCGTCCTGGCCGGAGGCATGAGCCTGTTCGGCTACGGCCTCGGCCACGGCGGGCCCGTCGTCATGCTGGGCAGCTGGGCCCTGATCGGCCTTCTCACACTGCTGATGGGCATGTCCCTGGCCGACGTGGTCTCCGCCTACCCCACCTCCGGCGGCCCCTACTTCATGGCCGAGAAGCTCGGCGGGCCGCGCTGGGGCTGGACCACCGGGTGGCTCAACCTCCTCGGCCTGCTCGGCGCCATCGCCGGCATCGACTACGGCGCCGCCGTCTTCACGGGCGCCTTCGCACAGATGCAGTGGGGCATCAACCCCACACCCGGCCTCACAATACTGATCTTCGCGTGCATCCTCGCGGTGCACGGTCTGGTCAACGTGCGCGGTGTCCGCGTCGTCAACGCCCTCAACTCCATCGGGGCGTGGTGGATGATCGGCGGCGTCGCCGCCATCGTCCTCGCGCTGCTCCTCGCCCCCGTCCAGCACCGCTCGCCGGAGTTCGTGTTCACCCACTTCGCCAACACGAGCGGCTTCGACAGCGTGCTGTACGTGTGCCTGATCGGCGCCCTGCTGCCCGGCTACACCTTCTGCGGCTACGACGCCAGCTCCCACGTCGCGGAGGAGACCACCGACGCGCAGAACTCCGCACCCCGAGGCATCGTCAGATCGATCTGGGTGTCATGGGTGGCCGGCTTCTTCCTGCTGGTGGCACTGCTGATGTCCATCCAGGACTACCAGGGCACCCTGAACTCGGCGACCGGCGTCGCTCCGGCGCAGATCTTCCTCGACGTCCTGGGCGTCTTCGGGGCCAAGGTGCTGCTGCTGGTCGTGATCGTGGCCATGCTGTTCTGCGGAAACGCAGAGGTCGCGGCCGCCTCCCGCATGATCTGGGCGTTCTCCCGCAGCCGCGCCCTGCCCTGGTCGCACCTCTGGCAGAAGGTCAGCGGCACGACGCAGACCCCGGTGGCGGCGGTATGGCTGGCCGTCGGCGCGCCCCTCGTCCTGGCTCTGCCCGCGCTGTACTCCCCGGCAGCCTACGGGGCGATCACCGCGATCAACGCCGTCGGCATGATCCCCTCCTACGGCATCCCCGTCTACCTCGCCCTGCGCAAGGGCACGGCCTATACGCCTGGCCCGTGGACGCTCGGCCGCTGGCGGCGCCCTGTCGGCTGGATCGCCGTCCTCTACGTCCTGGCCATCACCGTGGTCTTCTGCCTGCCCCAGAGTTCCCCGATCACCGCGGACACGTTCAACTACGCCGGCGTCTCGCTGGCCGTCGCCCTGCTCCTGGCCTGGCTGACCTGGGTCACCAAGGGCCGCCGCGACTACCAGCTCACCACCCCGTCCGACCAGGCACTCGTGGAAGGTCTCGTGTGATGGCCGACGAACAACAGCACCAGGAGCCGAACCAAGACCGCGAGCAGGACAGCGTCGGCGCCCCGCCGGAAGGGACCTGGCTGGCACAGGCCGTGGAGAGCGGGAAGATCACCCGGGTGATGCTCGCCGTACCGGACATGCGAGGCCGTCCGCGAGGAAAGATCCTCGACGCCCCCCTCTTCATGGACAGGCTCGGCGGCCAGGCGGAGATGTGTGCCTACACCCTGGCCACCGACGTCGACATGACCCCCCTCAGCGACTTCGCCCTGACCGGCTGGGACCAGGGATTCGGCGACGTCCAGGTGAAGGCTGACACCGCCACCGCACGCACGCTGCCCTACCAACCGGGCACCGCCATGGTGATCGGTGACGTCTTCGACCACGACGGCACCCCCGTCGACATCGCCCCCCGCCACATGCTGCGCGCGCAACTGGACCACCTCGCCCACCACGGCTTCCGCGTCGCCGTGGGCATCGAGAGCGAGTTCCTGCTCGTCAACGGCACCCCTGACGCCCTCCACCGCTCCGGATACCGTGATCTGCGCCCGGCCTGGCCCCACAACCTCGACTACGCCCTCGCCCACCCGCTGAAGGCCGGCGCATTCCTCCGCGACCTCCACGAGGACCTCCGCCTGGCCGGCATCCCCGTCGAAGCCATCAAGACCGAGGGTGCTCCCGGCCAGGTCGAGATGACGTTCGCCTACGGCGACCCCCTGGCAGCATGCGACGCCTACCCCGCCTACCGGCTGATCGTGGACGACCTCGCCCAGCGCCGGGGCATGACCGCCGTGTGGATGGCCGCCCCCTCCAACGACGTGGGCAGCGGCCTGCACCTCCATCTGTCCCTGTGGACGGACAACGGCGCCAACGCCTTCGCCTGCAATCGCCACGCAGACCTGCCCCCGGCCATGGATCGGGCCATCGCCGGACTGATCTCCGGCATGCCGCACCTGGCCCCGCTGTACGCACCCACCATCAACTCCTACAAGCGCTACCGCCCCCATTCCTTCGCCCCCACCCGCCACACCTGGGGTTTCGACAACCGCGGCTGCGCCGTCCGCGTCACCGGCACCAGCACCGGCGAGGGCACCCATCTGGAAGCCCGGTGGGCCGGCGCCGACGCAAACCCTTACTTGGCACTCGCCGCCGCCTGCGCCTCCATCGTGCACGGCTTCGACGACAACCCAGAGCTGCCCCCGCCCTGCACCGGCGACGCCTACTCAGCACACGCGGTTCCCGTTCCCGGCGACTTGGCCGAGGCC
Source organism: Streptomyces phaeofaciens (assembly GCF_014648915.1). Classification (GTDB taxonomy): domain Bacteria; phylum Actinomycetota; class Actinomycetes; order Streptomycetales; family Streptomycetaceae; genus Streptomyces; species Streptomyces phaeofaciens. The sequence continues at coordinate 40,898 of NZ_BMSA01000045.1, forward strand.
CTCGGCCACTTCACCGGCAGCACGTTTCCCGGGACGGCGTTCGGGAAGCGCGTCGTCGACCACTACACCCGGGCCGCCCGCCTTGAGATCGGCCACCAGCGCGGCCACGTCACCGACATCGAACGTCAACGCGCCATCGGCCGGGCCTGACAGCCGCGCCGCCTCAGTCGCTCGTTCCGGGGGCGGACCCGTCCGCGTCCTCAACAGCGCCCGATCGGCTATGGAAGCGCGCAGATCGCCGTCGGTGACGTGACCTGCGCGCAGCCTTCGGGCAGGTGCACCTGGACGGCCCCACTCAGCCGGCCCCTGCTGGTTCACCCCATCGTCACTGCCCTCGCCTCCAGCTCTCATCAGCCACATCACCTCCCCCTTGGAGCCCTGACCATGACCGCTGCCGGCCTCGCAACGACATCGGAGCTCACCGACGCACCCGACACCGGCCGTCCCCAGCAGACCGGCCAACCTCCGCTCGTCGAGTTCCTTGATCTCCAAGAGAACGAAGTACCTGGCACCGCAGACGCACTGCGGCACTTCTTCGGCGACGCGTGACCAACCTGTCCTGTCCGATCCCTACCGCTTCCAGCAAGAAGACCGAGGCGACATGAGCTCCCGACCCGCCTTCCGCGCCCAACGCGAAATCATGGTGCGCTCCGTACTCCTCCACGGCCTCCGGGTTCCGCCGGCCCCTGACCTGAGCACCAACACACCTGAGCAGGCGCTGTCCTGGCGCCGGTGGGTGCTCGAGCTCGCCGGCATCCCGCAGGTCGCGGCCGCCGTGCGGCATGCGAGTCCCGACCTTGCCCGCGAGATCGACGGCCTCGCGGAAGAGCCTGTGGACGTGGAAGAAGTCCGACGGCTCACCATGTCCCTGCTCAGCTACGTCCTGCGTCTCTCGTACCGCGTGACGCCGTTCGGATTGTTCGCCGGCATCGCTGAGGGCCGGTTCGGCCCAGAGGCCGAGGCGCGGTGGGGGACAGGCCATCAGCTGCTCACGCGCGCGGAGGGGGAGTGGCTCGCTGCCGTGGTCCAACAACTTGAGGCGGTGCCGGAGGTGCGGCGGCGTCTGCGGATCACGGCCAGCAACGTCCTGCGGGTCCGCGGTGAGCGGCTGGTCCTGCCGTGGCGGCCGCGCGCGTTGGACGCGACGGGAACCGCGGTGCACGAAGTGACGGTGCGGCGCACTGCGGCGGTCGAAGACGTCGTGCGGATGACGGCCGTCCCGCTGCCCTATCGCGAGGTGGTCGACAAGCTGGCCGCCGACCATCCCGAGCTCGGGGTGCCCGGCTGCGAGGAGCTGCTGGACCTGCTGATCTCCCGGCGCATACTGCTGACCAGCCTCCAGCCCTCAAGCACCGACATCGACGCCTTGGGGCACGTGGTGCGGGAACTGGGGGACCCCTCCGCCATGCCGTCCTCCTCCTCGGCGAGCCTGGTGGCGGCCCTGCGGGAGATTCACACGCAGGTCGACTCGCTCAACCATCAGCACCCCCAGGACCCCACGGCACCGGAGCGACACCGGATCGCTGTCAGTGAGCGGATGCGCCAGATCGTTGACCGGCCCGCCCCGCTCGCCGTGGACGTGAAACTGGATGCCGACATAACGGTTCCCCGGGCGGTGGCCTGGGAGGCGGAGGCGGCAGCGAGTGTGCTCGCCCGGGTCACGCCGGAGCCGCACGGGGCCCTGGCCTGGAACCGCTACCGTGACCGGTTCTACCGCCGGTACGGCGAAGAAGCGCTCGTTCCCCTGATGGATCTCCTCGACCCGCACACCGGGCTCGGTCTGCCCGAGGACTACCACGGCACCGTGCGGGCACCGTATCAGGACACTGGGCGCCGTGACCGACTTCTGGTGGCCGCCGCCCAGCGCGCCGTCGCCGCCGGTCAGGATCTGGTCCTCGACGAGAACCTCATCGAGCAGCTCGCCGGCCATCGGCCAGCCGCCGCTGCGGACGCGCCCCCTCACGTGGAGCTGACCGCCTCCGTGTACGCGCCCAGCACGAAGGCACTGAACGACGGGGAGTTCACCCTTGACGTTCGCCGCGTCAGCCGCGGGTGGGGGCACTTCAGCGGTGGCCGGTTCGCCGCTCTGCTCGCCCGCCAGGAAAGCCCCAGCGACCTGCTGGGACTTCTGGCCCGCCGGCCGACCACCGTGCACGGCGCCCTCCCCGTACAGCTCGCCTTCCCCGCACTGCTGCCGCAGGCCATCCACATCACCCACACCCCTCGCCTGATCGCACCGCTCATCTCCCTGTCCGAATACCGCGAAGCCGACTCCGGTGTCTTCTCGCCCGACGACCTCGCTGTGATCTGGCACCAAGACCGGCTGCACCTGGTCTCGCTCTCACGACGGCAGGTCCTCGAGGCCGCGATCCCCCACCCGCTCCAGATCGAATGCCAGACCCCGGGAGTTGCCCGGTTCCTCGACGAGATGCAACGCGGCCAGAGCAGCCGGCTCATCGGCAGCATCGGCGACTCGGCCGCCTGGGACTGGGGTGCCGCCCGGCACCTGGCCGCCAAGCCCCGGGTACGAGCGGGCCGCAGCATCCTGAGCCCGGCCACCTGGCGCCTTGACCACGCCGGTCTGCCCGGCCCGGACGCAGGCGTCGACGACTGGGAGGAGGCCTTCGCCGCACTGCGGGAGCACTGGCGGCTTCCCCGGCATGTCCACCTGACGCACTGGGATGTGCGACTTCGGCTGGACCTGCAGGACCCCTCCCACCGCGCGCTGCTGCGCACGCGTCTGGAGCGGTTCCGGTCGCTGGGCCAGCTCACACTCACCGAGGCCGAACCAGCCGACGCCTACGGATGGTGCGACGGCCGGCCCCACGAGATCGTGACCTACCTGTCCTCCAAGGCGCCACGCCGGCCAGCACCGCCCGTGCGCCACGCCCCGCTCGTCGAGCGCGACCAGGCTCACCTGCCCGGCGCCTCCCCGTACGTGTCCGCCAAGCTCTACTGCCAGCCGCAGGACCGGCACGCCCTGCTGATCGACCACCTGCCGACACTCGTTGCAGATCTGCCCCGCTCAATCTGGTGGATCTCCTCCCGCGACACGGAAGAACCGCCGCACACCTCACTGACCATCCGCCTCTCCGATCCCTCGCACACCGGCGACGCGGTAACGACGCTCGGCGCGTGGGCAGCTCACCTGCTCGACACCGGCGTCATGAACGACGTCGTCTTCGCCCCCTACCGGCCGCACACCGGCCTGTGGGGGACCCGCAGGACGCTGAGGGCTGCGGAAGAGGTCTGGGCGACCGACTCGGCAGTGGTCGCCTACCAGCACGCCCACCTTCACACCTTGGCCCCTCCGCCGGTGCTCGCGGCAGCGAACATCGTGGCCGTCGTGACTGGCATCTACCAGAGCACCGCGAACGGGATGCACTGGCTGTCCGCCCAGCCAAAGCCGCCCACCACCGGACGACTTTCCCCGGCACTGCTGAAACAGGCCCGCACGATCGCCGACCCAGACGACGACTGGTGCGGACTCCGGCGGACTCCCGCCGGAGCAGACCTCGTTGAAGGCCCCTGGTCGGCACGCCATACGGCATTGGGCGAGCACCGCGCAGCACTTGCCGGTGTTCGGCGCCCGAACGTGGACACCGTGCTGCACGCGCTCCTGGCCGCTCACCTCCGCCTCGTCCGCGAACCCGCCGACGGCATCGCCTGGCGCCTGGCCCGGGCCGTCGCCCTGGCTGCCACACGACCCCGCAGCAAGCCGATGCCCTGACTGACCCGCGCACCACACAAGCCGCACTGCGCCCCCAAGGGACGGATCTGGATCTATGCCTCATCCCATCGAGGACTACGCGCTCATCGGAGACATGCAGACCGCTGCCCTGGTCTGCCGTGACGGGACAGTGGACTG
>NZ_BMSA01000046.1 GCF_014648915.1 Streptomyces phaeofaciens
CTCCTGGCCACAGCCAGTTGATCACTGTGTTGCGACGACCCCTGGAATGCGCCTCATGGAGCGGGGGCTTCCTCGTGCGCGGCGCGGCCGGTGCCGGGTCAGTCGTCGGCCACCTGGATCAGCGCGGCGAAACGCTCGCCGTCCGTGCCCACGACGAGCCCGTCGAGCGTGCAGCCGACAAGCCCCTCCGAACTGACGTCGTCGGTGTTCGACCACCAGCGCGCCCCGGGCCCTAGGCCGTGTCCGCAAAGTCCCGTCTGGCTCGCGACGCCCGGCACGCACGCTCGCCGCGTTGTCGGGATCACCCGCGTACACCCAGTACGCGGGCGACCCTCCGCCTTGCGATCGCACGCACCGGACGCCGCGAGCCCTGCCCTCCGGGCAGACGACGCCACTTTGCGGTCACGACCTAGCAGTCCGACCACCCGTCCGGCGATCCGTTCGGCGTCGGCCCGGTCCATGAGGGCGTACTCGGGGAACAGCAGATCCGCGGCCGCGAACCGCGCCATCAGCGCGACGGCCTCGGCCGGGTCCTTCGGGTGCAGCGACCACTCGATCCGAGCGACGGGGACCGGACCGGCGCCGTACGTGTACCGGTGCCAGTAGTCCTCGTACAGACCGAGGACCAGGGCGTGCACTTCCTCGGCGATCCTCCTGGTGAGGGGCCGGGCCGAGGTGTCGCTCGGGAGGAGGCCGGAGCGGACGTGGACACGGTGTTCGTGGGCGAGGGCGCCGAGGAGGCTGCCCAACTCGTGGGCGGGACCGGTCGCTTCGCGCGGCAAGGTACTCCCCCTGTGTACGCCGAGACCCGGCACCCACCGGGGTGCCGGGTCTCGGTGATGCCGTGTGCTCAGTGGGAGTGGCCGTGGCCGTGACCCGCGGCGGCCGGCTCTTCCTCTTCCTTCTTCTCGACGACCAGGGTCTCGGTCGTGAGGAGGAGGGAGGCGATGGAGGCGGCGTTCTCCAGGGCGGAGCGGGTGACCTTGACCGGGTCGATGACGCCGGCCTTCACCAGGTCGCCGTACTCGCCGGTGGCGGCGTTGAAGCCCTGGCCCTTCTCCAGATCGGCGACCTTGGAGGTGATGACGTAGCCCTCCAGGCCGGCGTTCTCGGCGATCCAGCGCAGCGGCTCGACGACGGCGCGGCGGACGACGGCCACACCGGTCGCCTCGTCGCCCGTCTTGCCGAGGCCGCCCTCCAGGACCTTCGCGGCGTGGACCAGAGCGGAGCCACCACCGGAGACGATGCCCTCCTCGACCGCGGCGCGGGTCGCGGAGATGGCGTCCTCCAGACGGTGCTTCTTCTCCTTCAGCTCCACCTCGGTGGCGGCGCCGACCTTGATCACGCACACGCCGCCGGCCAGCTTCGCGAGGCGCTCCTGGAGCTTCTCGCGGTCCCAGTCGGAGTCCGTGTTCTCGATCTCGGCCTTGATCTGCGCGACGCGGCCCGTGACCTCGGAGGAGTCGCCGGCACCGTCGACGACCGTGGTGTCGTCCTTGGTGACGGTGACGCGGCGGGCGGAGCCCAGCACGTCGATGCCGACCTGGTCGAGCTTGAGGCCGACCTCCTCGGAGATGACGGTGGCGCCGGTGAGGACGGCCAGGTCCTGGAGCATCGCCTTGCGACGGTCACCGAAGCCGGGGGCCTTGACGGCGACCGCGTTGAACGTGCCGCGGATCTTGTTGACGACGAGGGTGGAGAGCGCCTCGCCCTCCAGGTCCTCGGCGATGATCAGCAGCGGCTTCGAGGAGTTGGTCTGGATGACCTTCTCGAGCAGCGGCAGCAGGTCGGAGATCGAGGAGATCTTGCCCTGGTTGATGAGGATGTAGGGGTCCTCGAGGACGGCCTCCATGCGCTCCTGGTCCGTCACGAAGTACGGCGACAGGTAGCCCTTGTCGAAGGCCATGCCCTCGGTGAAGTCCAGCTCCAGGCCGAAGGTGTTGGACTCCTCGACGGTGATGACACCGTCCTTGCCGACCTTGTCCATCGCCTCGGCGATGAGCTCGCCGACCTGGCTGTCCTGGGCGGACAGCGCGGCGACGGCGGCGATGTCGGACTTCTCGTCGATCGGGCGGGCGGTCGCCAGCAGATCGTCGGAGATGGCCTTGACGGCGGCGTCGATGCCCTTCTTCAGGGCGGCCGGGGAGGCACCCGCGGCAACGTTCTTCAGACCCTCGCGCACCAGCGCCTGGGCGAGCACGGTGGCGGTGGTCGTACCGTCACCCGCGATGTCGTTGGTCTTGGTCGCCACCTCCTTCACCAGCTGGGCGCCGAGGTTCTCGTACGGGTCCTCGAGCTCGACCTCGCGGGCGATCGTGACACCGTCGTTGGTGATGGTGGGGGCGCCGAACTTCTTGTCGATGACGACGTTGCGGCCCTTGGGGCCGATCGTCACCTTGACCGTGTCGGCAAGCTTGTTGACGCCGCGCTCGAGGGCGCGACGGGCGTCCTCGTCGAACTTCAGGATCTTCGCCATGGGAGCGGTTCAGCCCTCTCGGAAAATGTGGGAGAAACGAACTGCGCCCCCAGCGCCCGGCTTCACTAAGTCGCGGGGGCCAGGAGCGCAGTTCACTGCAAAACTGGGTGAATTACTTCTCGATGATCGCGAGCACGTCGCGAGCCGAGAGGACGAGGTACTCCTCGCCGTTGTACTTCACCTCGGTGCCGCCGTACTTGCTGTACAGAACGACGTCGCCGACCTTGACGTCGAGCGGCAGGCGCTCGCCGTTCTCGAAGCGACCCGGGCCCACGGCGAGGACGGCGCCCTCCTGGGGCTTCTCCTTCGCGGTGTCCGGGATGACCAGGCCAGAGGCGGTGGTCTGCTCGGCGTCGAGCGGCTGGACCACAATGCGGTCCTCGAGCGGCTTGATGGCAACCTTGGAGCTGGTGGTCGTCACGATCCGACCTCCCCCTTCGGAGATCTCACGGGGCTAACTGTCTGAGGTGGCGACCAGGTGGATCCGTCGTCGCGGGTGCCGGACCTGCCCGTCGCTATTGGCACTCTCCAGGGGTGAGTGCCAGAAGCGAGACTATGACCGCGATTAGCACTCGGTCAAGCGGAGTGCCAATCCCCGCGGCGCGTCGGCCCGATTTCGGCACCCTGTGCCGGTGCGGTCGCCCTCCGGGACCGCGCGGGTGCCGGCCGCGCCGTTCTCTTTCGTGGCCCTGGGGGCGGGGCCTACCGGTAGGCCTACAGGTAGTCCTCCAGCCGTCCCACCCTCAGGCCCTGGTCCTGCACCCGGCGCAGCAGTCGTGTCGTGCGTTCCCGCAGGGTCGGGCCGAGCATCTCGTCCGGGTCCACGGCGATGATGTCGCCGGGGCGCAGGCGGTGGGTGCCGTGGGTGTAGGCGAGGTCGGCGGGGCCCATCGAGGCGCGCCACAGGACGAGCGCCGTGATGCCGCAGTCGGCGGCGGCGCGCAGGGTGGTGGTGTCGTACGTGCCGTAGGGCGGACGGAAGAAGCGGGGGCGCAGGCCGAAGCGGGCGTGGAGCTTCTCCTGCTGGCCGCAGATCTCGGCGCGCTGTCCGGCGTACGGCAGGCCGCGCAGGGCCGCGTGGTCGAGGGTGTGGTTCTGCAGGCTCGCGCCGACGGACTGCAGCCGGGCGAAGTGCCCGTAGCCGGGGCCGACCACGCTGTCCGTGAGGAACATGCTCACCGGGAGGCGCAGTTCGCGGACCATGTCGACGAAGCGGGGGTCGCGTTCGGCGCCGTCGTCGTAGGTGAGGAAGACGACCGGGTCGCGGGTGGCGACGCGGTCGACGACCGGCGGGAGTCCCGCGGCGCCGGAGTTCCCGGAGGCGGGGCTGCCCGACAGGGGGCGGGCGGGCCGGTCCGGCCGGGCGGGTGCGGGGGCGAGCGGTGCCGTCAGGCCCCACCGGCGGTACGACTGCCGGCCGTCGGGGCGGGCTTCGCTCGGGTGGACCCGCTCGGCGGCCTTCTTGCCCAGCCGTTCGATCGGGTCGACCGACTGGGCGCAGCCGCTCAGTGCCGCGACCGCCAGCGCCAGCGTGACGGCCACCAGCCCCCGCGTCCTCACAGGTAGTCCTCCAGGCGTGCCACCGCGTACCCCTTGTCCGTGACCTTGTTCAGGAACCGGCGGACCATGTCGGGCATGGTGCCCTTCCAGTCGCCCCGGCCGCGGAAGTGGCTCAGGACGATGTCGCCGGGGTGGAGGTCCCGGTCCCACTCGCGGTACTCCCAGTGGTCGACGAAGACCTCCTCCGCCCAGAGTGGCGCGTACTTCACCCCGCAGGACTTCGCGGCGATGAGCGTGTCGCGGTTGTAGTTGCCGAACGGCGGCCGGAAGAGGGTGGGCCGTTTGCCGTACTGCTCGCGGATCACCTGCTGCATGCCGCAGATCTCGTGCCTCTGCCGTCGGTAGGACAGGCCGGGCAGATAGGGGTGGTGGAGCGTGTGGTTGTTCAGGACCACGCCCCGGTCGCGCATCTTCCTGAAGTAGGCGTAGTCGTCGTTGATGACGTAGTCGCTGAGGAACGCCGTGTACGGGACCTTCAGTTCGCTCATCATCCGCAGGAAGTCGGGGTCCTTCTCGGCGCCGTCGTCGATGGTGAGGAAGACGACCTTCTGCCGGGTCGGGACCGTGGTGAAGACCGGCGGCAGGCCGAGTTCCTCGTGGCCGTCGACCTCGAAGCCCTCGCGGGTGCTGATGGGCGGCTTGCTCGCGGGCGGCGCCGGCGGGGTGAGCGGGACCTTCTTCAGGCCCCAGCGTCTGGCGGCGGCGACCTTGGCCGTGCGTTCGGCGTGGAGCCGGTCGGCGTAGGAGAGCGGGGTCTCGGCGGGGGGTGCCGCGGCGCCGGACCGCCGGCCGGGGGCCGGATCGGCGCCGCCGTCCGCGCCGCCCTGGACGCAGCCCGACCCGATCGCGGTCAGGGCCAGCATCGCGATGCCGCCACGGATCCCGGCGCGCCGGCGCGCGGCACGTGCGGTGCGCGCGCCGGCCTGGGCCGTTCCGGATGCCTGGGCACGGGCACGGCGCCCAGCCTCCGGCACACCGCTCCCCGTCCCCCCAGACGCACCATTCTTGTCATTTTGTACGACAGGTCCCATGGCGCCGGATCCTCGCAGTCACCCCCGGCAAACCCGGCCCGACACCGCCACCGGAGGCACACCGTCCACCGACTGGCCCACAATGACCCGGTGAACGACCTCGCCCCGCTCCTCACCCCCGAGGGCCGCGCCCTCCTCGACGCCGTGCACGGCACCGCACCCGCCGACGAACTCGCCGTCGCCACCCGGCTCCGCCGCGACCACCCCGCCGACCTGGTGTCCGCCGCCCTCGGACAGGCCCGGCTGCGGCAGCGGGCGGAGGCGAAGTTCGGTGCCGAGGACGCCCGGCGGATGTTCTTCACGCCGAACGGCGTCGAGCAGTCGACCCGCGCGAGCGTCGCGGCCTACCGGGCGCAGCGGATGAAGGCGCTGGGCATCACCTCCGTCGCCGACCTGTGCTGCGGGATCGGCGGTGACGCGATCGCGCTCGCCCGCGCCGGGATCCGGGTGCTCGCCGTCGACCGCGACCCGCTGACCGCGGCGGCGGCACGGGCGAACGCCGACGCGCTCGGGCTGGCCGGCCTCGTCGAGGTACGGGAGGCGGACGTCACGGAGGTGGACACCGGCGGGTACGACGCCGTGTTCGTGGACCCGGGCCGGCGGGGCGGACGCGGCCGGATCTTCGATCCCGAGGCCTACTCACCGCCCCTGTCCTGGGCGATCGGCGCCGCTCTCGCCGCTCCCCGCGCCGCCCTGAAGATCGCGCCCGGCGTGCCGCACGAGGCGATCCCCGCGGACGCCGAGGCCGAGTGGATCTCCGACGGCGGGGACGTGAAGGAGGCCGTGCTGTGGTTCGGCACCGCGCCGGGGGCCGTCCGGGCGACCCTGCTGCCGGGGCCGCGCACGCTGCTCGGCACCGGCCTGCCCGACCCGGACGTCCGCCCCGTCGGCCGCTACCTGTACGAGCCCGACGGCGCCGTCATCCGGGCCCATCTGGTGGCCGAGGTCGCCCGGCACCTCGACGGCGGGCTGATCGACGAGACCATCGCCTACATCACCGCGGACACCCTCCGCCCCACCCCGTACGCCACCGCCTACGAGATCACCGACCGGCTCCACTTCAGCGTGAAGAGGCTGAAGGCCCTGCTGAGGGAACGGCAGGTCGGCATCCTGACGGTGAAGAAGCGCGGCTCGGCGGTGGAACCGGAGGAGCTGCGCAGGAAGGTGCTCCCCAAGCCGCACGGGCCGCACGCGGTGACCGTGTTCCTGACCCGGGTGGCGGGGGCCCCGACGATGCTCCTCGGGTCCCCCGCCGCCCCGGCGGCTACTGCCGGTGGACCGTCTTGAGGCGGTCCATGGTGGGGTCGGCGCCGGCCGGCCCCGAGCGCTCCAGCGTGGCCTCCTGGCCGTCGTTGGTGCGCAGCGCGAACGTCGTCGCGCTCGTGGCCGCCGGGATGACGCCGTTGTAGTACGGGCGGTAGTCGAACCAGCTGCTGCCCGCGCTGATCGAGGCACCCACGGTGTTCACCGCCTCGGTGGTGACGGCGCCGGTGTTGCCGAAGGCGGCGGTGAAGCCGGTGCTCGCGGACTCGCGCAGCAGATAGCTCTTGACCTCGGTGGACAGGGCCGAGCGGCCGGTCCACAGCAGTGGTCCGAAGACGTTCATCGCGGCGGCCGCGGACACCCCGTCCCGCCACTGGCCGGTGAAGGCGAGCGAGGTCTGGCCGGGCGCGCTCCACCAGAACTTGGCGATGTTGACCGAGATCGCCGCGTCCGTGCTGCCCGAGATCGGGTAGTAGTAGTACGTCGACGGCCACCGGGAGAAGCTCGTGTGGGTGAGCGCGTACTTCGCCGCCGAACCGACGGGGATGACCATGGTCTTGGCGGGGTTCAGACTGTTGAGGTACGACTTCACCGACGCGGTCAGCTTGTTGCCGTTGGTGAGGACCACGCCGCCCGCGCTGCCGCTGCCCTCGGCGCTCGCCGCGGAGGCCGCGGACAGGGCCGCGCGGTACTCGGTGCCGCCGGCGAGGAAGACGTACTTCGGGGCGGTGGTGACGGCCTTCGCGACGGCGACCGAGGTCGCGTAGCGGTCGGCGCCGGACAGCCGCTTCGGGACGTAGCCGAGGGACGTCAGCTGGGTGGCGACGGTACCGCTCAGGACGGACGTGCCGCCGACGAGGTACACGGTCTTCCCCGGCTTCAGCGACCGCTTCAGCTCCTTCTTCACCGCCGACGACAGCCCCGACTTCGGGGTCAGCAGCACCGGGCCCTGCTTCTTGCCGGCCAGGGCGGGCGCGGTGACGGAGTACGCCGCGTCGTCCTGGTTGACGAGCACCGCGGACTTGGCGTTCATCAGGCCGGGGACGCTCTCGCCGATCGTGTTCCAGGTCCAGCGGGAGGCGGCGATGTTGGTCGCGTAGGCGTCCGAGCCCCAGACCCGGCCGACGCCGTTCTTGCGCAGCGGCTGCCAGCTGGGGTTGTTGACGGAGCTGCTGCGCGAGGCGTCCGTGACGGGGGTCGGCTCGCCGGTGGCCGCATCGACGTACTTGATGGTGTGTACGTCGTTGCTGTTCGGCGAGGTGTGGGCGTCGAGGACGATGCGCTTGCCGGTGGGCGACCAGGACGGGTTGGCGTACCGGTCCGGGCCGGTGGTGAGCTGCTTGACCTCGGTGCCGTCGGCCTTCGCGAGGAAGACCTGCGGGGTGCCGTCGATGTCCTTGCGGACGAACGCCAGCTTGGTGCCGTCCGGGGAGAAGGCGGGCTGCTCGGCGTCGGTCAGGACGCGCTTGACGGTCTGCGCGGTGCCGTCGAAGACCCATACGCCGGGCGTGCCGGTGCAGTTGGCGGTGCGGCGTTCGAAGGCGAGCAGGCCGTTCACGTTCACGGTCGGCTCGCTGTCGCAGACGGTGGACGGTTCCTGGGCCGCCGTCAGCAGCGGGCGGGGCGCCCACGCGCCGTCGGAGGGGCCGTGGACGATCTGGCCGCCGGTGGCGAAGACGACGTAGCGGCCTCCCCACCAGAAGGCCAGGTCCTCGTACGGGGCGCTGGAGCGCACGTCCTGCGCCCACGGCAGGGTGATCCTGCCGGTGCCGTTGGGGCGCACGCTGGAGATCTGGCTCCAGGAGGAGATCACCCGGCTGCCGTCCGGGGCCCAGGCGGCGTAGTTGTCGACGTTGGGGATGGAGGTGCCCGCGCTGGTGGCGGGGTCGATCAGCAGGCCGCCGTCGTTGAGGATCCGTCCCTCGGTGCCGGGCCAGGGGCCCGCGTCGTCGGCGGCGGCACCCGGCGCGGTCGCCAGGGTGCCCACGGCGGCGAGCGCCGCCGCGGTGGCGAGCGCCGCGGCACGGCGGCGCGTGAACATTCTCAAGTTGTCGTCCCCCCAGGGATCACACGTCACAGCCGTTTCACAACGGCTCGAACACTTTAGTGGTCAACCCGGGCCGGTAGGAACGGAGTTACGAACGGCAGGCGGTGGCCCGCGCCAGCAGCAGCTCCCGTTCCCGCTCGTTGCGCGTCAGCGACGCCGCCCGTTCGAACTCGGCCCGCGCCTCCGCCGTACGCCCGAGGCGCAGCAGCAGGTCGCCCCGGACGCTGGGCAGCAGGTGGTAGTCGCTCAGGGCGGGCTCGGCGGCCAGGGTGTCGACGATCTCCAGGGCGGGGCCCGGGCCGTCGGTCATGGAGACGGCGACCGCGCGGTTGAGCTCGACGACCGGGGACGGGGCTCGTACGGCCAGCAGGCCGTACAGGGTGGCGATGCTCGCCCAGTCGGTCCCGGCGTACGTGTACGCGTGCGCGTGGCAGGCGGCGATGGCGGCCTGGAGGGCGTACGGGCCCGGGGCGCCGACGGCGGTGGCGCCGGCCCGGTCGAGGGCGGTGATGCCGCGGGCGATGAGCATGCGGTTCCAGCGACGGCGGTTCTGGTCCCTGAGCAGGACCGGGGTGCCGTCCGGGGCGGTGCGGGCGGCCGTCCGGGAGGCCTGGAACTCCAGCAGGGAGACCAGGCCGTGCACCTCGGGCTCCTTGGGCATCAGCGCGGCGAGCTGCCGGGCCAGCCGCAGGGCGTCCTCGCACAGCGCCGGGCGCAGCAGGTCGTCGCCGGCGGTGGCCGCGTACCCCTCGTTGAAGATCAGGTAGATGACGTCGAGGACCGAGCCGAGCCGGGCCTCGCGGCCGGGTCCGTACGGCACCTCGAAGGCGATGTTCCGCGTGGCGAGGGTGCGCTTGGCGCGGACGATGCGCTGGGCGACCGTGGGTTCGGGGACCAGGAACGCGCGGGCGATCTCGGGGGTCGTCAGGCCGCCGAGCAGCCGCAGGGTGAGGGCGGTGCGGGCCTCGGCGGAGAGCACCGGGTGGCAGGTGGTGAAGACGAGCCGCAGGAGGTCGTCGTCGATGTCGTCCGGGGCGGCGGGCTCCTCCGGCGGCGGTACGTCGGTGAGGTCCCGGCCGATCTCCTGGAGCTTGCGGGTGTAGTTCTCCCGGCGGCGGACCAGGTCGACGGCGCGGCGGCGGGCGGTGGTGGTGAGCCAGGCGCCCGGGTGGTCCGGCACGCCGTCGCGCGGCCACTGCTCCAGCGCGGCGACCAGCGCGTCCTGCGCCAGTTCCTCCGCGATGCCGATGTCCCGGACGATCCGGGTGACGGTGGCGACGACCCGGGGGAACTCCAGGCGGAAGACGGTCTCGATGGCGGTGCGGGCGTCGGCCGCGGTGCGGGGGGCGATGGCGGGCTGCTGTTCCACAGCCCCCATCGAACACCCCCGGCCACGGTGGCGTCGGCGGAAACCCGCCGGCGCCCCGGACCGCGCGCTCAGCCCTCGGCGATCTCCCGCACCTCGCAGGTCACCGTCCAGAACTCCTCGTGCACCTTCAGGAAGCGCTTGGTCCACTCCAGGGCTTCGGCCATGTCCTTGCACTGCATGATCGCGTAGCCGCCGACGACCTCCTTGGACTCGGTGAAGGGTCCGTCGGTCACGGAGATCCTGCCGCCCTCCCAGTGCACGCTGGTGCCCTGCGCGGACGGCGTCAGCCCGGCGGTGTCGAGCATGACGCCCGCCTTGGTGACCTCCTCGATCAGCTCGCCCATCCGCTGCATCAGCGCGGGGCTGGGGCCCTCGGCGGGGGCGGAGGCCTCGTCGATCTTCACGAGGGAGAGATAGCGGGGCATGGTGGCTCCTCGGGTCCGGCGGGCCGGGTCCTTCCCGGCCGCTCACCCCTGCGTCGATCGGGAGACCGCCGGATCGACACCGTCGCCGGATTTTTCCGAGGAAATTTTCCGGCGGGCGTTTTCGCAGGTGAGCGGCTATGTCACGTCAGTGACTTCCACAGATCGCTCGCCTCCGGCTCGTCCGCCACCACACGGTTGGGGTCGGAGGGGGCCGTGACGACCGGCAGGGTGACCGTGCTGACGTTCTCGGCGGCCAGGCCCTTCAGGCTCTCGGCGAGTCGGGTCAGCTCGGCGAGGGAGTTCAGGCCGGTGTCGGTGGTGAGGCTGCCGGTGGCCGCGTCGGCGACCGCGTAGAGCTTGGTGGGGCTGGTCAGCAGGTCCGTCGAGGCGATCTGTTCGAGCAGTGCCTTGACCAGTTTCTGCTGGAGGCCGATCCGGCCGAGGTCGCTGCCGTCGCCTATGCCGTGCCGGGTGCGGGCGAGGGCGAGGGCCCGCTTGCCGTTCAGGTGGTGGGTGCCCGCCGCGAGGTGCAGATGGCTGTCGTCGTCGTCGATGTCCTCGTCCGTGGTGACGGTGACCCCGCCGAGCGCGTTCACCAGCTTCGCGAAGCCCGAGAAGTCGACCTCGATGTAGTGGTCCATGCGGACGTTCGTGATCGACTCGACCGTCTTGACCGCGCAGACCGGCCCGCCGACCGCGTACGCGGTGTTGAACATCGCGCCGTGGGCCAGGGCGGTGGAGCCGCCCGAGGAGAGCGGGCAGGACGGGCGGGTGACGAGGGTGTCGCGCGGGATGCTGACCACGGTGGCTCCGGTGCGCCCGGCGTCGATGTGCACGACCATCGCCGTGTCGGAGCGGGCGCCGCCGCTGTCGCCGCCGCCGAGTTCCTGGTTCTCCTCGCCGCTGCGCGAGTCGGAGCCCAGGACCAGGATGTTGACGGCCTCGGTGGGCAGCGGGGAGGCGGACGCCGAGCCGGAGGGCGTCGGGGTGGTGACGGCCCGCGCGGGGCGGTTGTCGCCGAGCGCGCTGTCGATGTCGACGCTGGTGATGTTGTCGTTGAGGTGCCAGTAGGCCCAGCCCGCCGTCCCCGTGCCCAGCACCAGGGCGGCTGCCAGGGTGAGGCCGGCGGCCTTCAGCGCTCTCGACCGCCGGCCCACTCTTCTGCCGTCTTCGCCGTGCTCCTCGTGTCGCGTCACGGTGAGGAACGTAGGTCCGGTTTATTAGCGGACTGTTAGGACGGGGACAGCGAGCGGTATTTCTTGTGAAAATCTCACGATTCTCAGCCCAGTGTCACGGTCGGCACGGGATTGCTGCCGCTCCAGCTCGCGTTGAACCCGAAGCTCACCGAACCCCCGTCCGGCACGGTCCCGTTGTACGACGCGTTCTGGCACGACACCGCCGCCCCCGACTGGGTGCAGGTGGCGTTCCAGGCCTGGGTGATCTGCTGCCCCGCCCCGTACGTCCAGCTCACCCGCCAGGACGAGAGCGAGGCGCCCGAGCAGGAGATCGTCACGTTCCCGGTGAACCCGGTGTTCCACTGGCTCCCGACGCTGTACGCCGCCGTGCACGCCCCGGTCGGCGGCGGGGTCGTGGTCCCCCCGAGCGCCTCGGAGATGCCGTAGTACGCCGGTTTCGGCGCGTAGTTCGCGTCGTACGGGGTCGCCGCGCCCTGCCCCGGGAAGGTGCTCTCCACCCAGGAGTCGGAGTCGGTGAAGCCCCAGACGGTGAAGTTGACGCAGCGCGCGACCGCCACGCAGGCGGCGGTGACCGCCTTGTAGTCGGCCTTCTGCTGGGCGAGCTTGGTGCTGTCCGAGGGCAGCGTCATCCGGATGTCCAGCTCGGTGATCGCCACGTCGACGCCGAGGTCGGCGAAGCGCTGGATGTTCTGCTGGAGGGTGGACGGCACCTGCCCGAGGATCAGGTGGGCCTGAAGCCCGACGCCGTCGATCGGGACGCCGCGCTCCTTCAGCGACTTGACCAGGTTGTACAGGGCGGTGCTCTTGGCGTTGACGCCCTCGACGTTGTAGTCGTTGATGTACAGCTTGGCGGCAGGGTCGGCGGCCCGCGCCCGGGTCAGGGCGGTGGCGATGTAGTCGGCGCCGAGGCCGTTGTACCAGAGGGTCGAGCGGTAGGTGCCGTCCTCGTTGAAGGGCTCGTTGACGACGTCCCAGGCCGCGATCCTCCCTTTGTAGCGGCCGACCTCGGTGTCGATGTGGTTCTGGAGCAGGGTGCTCAACTGGGCGGACGTCCAGCTGCCGTTGGTGAGCCAGCCGGGGTTCTGGCTGTGCCAGACCAGGGTGTGGCCGCGCACCTGCTGGTTGTGGGCCTGGGCGAAGGCCACGATCTGGTCGGCCTCCGCCCAGTTGAAGGTGCCTTGCGTCGGCTCGACCGAGCCCCACTTCATGGCGTTGCCGGGGGTGAGCGAGCCGAACTGCGTCCCCGCGATGTCGCCGTAGGTCCCGGTGAGCTTGGAGCCGGTGACCGCGGTACCGATGACCTTGCCCTTGGCCGCGCCGAGGTCGCGCAGCGGGGTGTCGGCGGCATGCGCGGCGGGGGCGGCGGCGGTGAGCAGGGCGCCGACGGTGGCCGCCGAGGCGAGCAGGGCGGCGGCGATGCGTGCACGGAACGATGAACTGGAGGATCTCATGGCGGGCGCCTCCGAAAGTTTCGGTCGTGCAACCGATTGACTTCGGAGGAGTGTGGAGGCACCGGCCACACCCGTCAATACGTCAACTTCCAGCCACCCGCGCCTCCCTGGGGAACCGGCGGTGCTCCCGTGCTCGCCCGCACCACCAGACTGGTCGCCAGTTCCACCCGGGTGGCCGTCGGGGTCTCCTCGGACGAGGACCGTCCCAGCTCCAGCACCAGTCGGGCCGCCGCCTCGGCCATCTCCGTCAGCGGCTGCCGTACGGTCGTCAGCGGCGGGCCCACCCAGCGGGCCACCGGAAGGTCGTCGAAGCCGACCACGCTCACGTCCTCCGGGATGCGCAGCCCCAGCTCGCGGGCGGCCTCGTAGCAGCCGAGCGCCTGGAGGTCGTTGCCGGCGAAGACGGCGGTCGGCCGGTCCGGGCGGTCGAGCAGCTCACGGCCCAGCCGGTAGCCGGTCTCGTGGTGGAAGTCGCCGGTCATGATCATCCCGGGGTCGACCGGCAGCCCGGCCGTCTCCAGCGCGGCCCGGTAGCCGTCGATCCGCGCGCGGCTGCACATCATCTGCGGCGGCCCGCTGATCGCCCCGATCCGCCGGTGCCCCAGCTCGACCAGATGCCGGGTGGCCGCGAGCCCGCCCTGCCAGTTGGTCGCCCCGATCGACGGCACGTCGGCGCCCGGGTCGCCGGCCGGGTCCATCACCACGAACGGGATGGACCGGCTGGTCAGCAGCGCCCGCTGGGACTCGTCGAGCCCGGACAGGACGAGGACGACGCCGTGCGGACGGCGGGCGGCGACCTGGTCGGCCCAGGTCCGCCCCGGGGTGAGCCGCCCGGCGCTCTCGCTCAGCACCACGCTCAGCCCGGCGTCCCGGGCCACGTTCTCCACCCCTCGGATGACCTCCATCGCCCACGCGCTCTCCAACTCGTGGAAGACCAGGTCGATCAACGGCGAGCGGGTCGCCTCGGCGCGCCGGCGCCGGTAGCCGTGGGCGCGCAGCAGTTCCTCGACGCGGGTGCGGGTCGCGGGGGCGACATCGGCACGGCCGTTGAGGACCTTCGAAACAGTCGGCGCCGAGACGCCGGCCTCGCGGGCGATCTCCGCGAGGGTCGCGGTCTGTGCGGACCGACCGTCCGCACGCGTTGCCGACCGGCCGCCGGCAGGCGCTGCCGACCGGTCTTCCGTCCGCGTCTCAGCGGGCTCCGAGGGTGTCATGGCGGCGATCGTATCCTCGCGCGGCCTCTTGACGAACCCCGTACGGCGCCATAGGTTCCCGGAACATTCGATGTGAGTTACGAAACATTCGAATCCTTCGGGACAGGATCCCCCGGGACAGGAGTTTCATGACCACCGCCCCCTGGCGTGACCGCGCCCTGCCCGCCGCCGCCCGCGTCGACGATCTCCTCCCCCGGATGACCCTGGAGGAGAAGACCGCCCAGCTGTACGGCGTCTGGGTCGGCGCCGCGACGGACGGCGACGGAGTCGCCCCTCACCAGCACGACATGACCGCCGACCCCGCCGACGACTGGGACGAGCTGATCACCCGGGGGCTGGGCCAGCTCACCCGCTCCTTCGGCACCGCCCCCGTGGACCCGGCGCTCGGCGCCCGCGCCCTGGCCCGCGCCCAGCGCCGTATCGCCGAGGCGGGCCGCTTCGGCATCCCGGCCGTCGCCCACGAGGAGTGCCTGGCCGGATTCACCGCCTGGCGGGCCACCGCCTACCCGGTCCCGCTGGCCTGGGGTGCCGCCTTCGACCCGCCGCTGGTCGAGGAGATGGCCCGGCACATCGGCCGTGACCTGCGCACGGTCGGCGTGCACCAGGGACTGGCCCCCGTCCTGGACGTGGTCCGCGACCCGCGCTGGGGACGGGTCGAGGAGACGATCGGCGAGGACCCGTACCTGGTCGGCACCCTCGGCACCGCCTACGTGCGGGGGCTGGAGTCGGCCGGGATCGTGGCCACTCTCAAGCACTTCGCCGGGTACGCGTCCTCGGCGGGCGCCCGCAACCTGGCGCCGGTCCGGGCGGGAACGCGCGAGTTCGCGGACGTCACCCTGCCCCCCTTCGAGATGGCGCTGCGCGAGGGCGGGGCGCGCTCGGTGATGGCCGCCTACACCGAACGGGACGGCGTCCCCGCCTCCGCCGACCCCGAACTGCTGACCCGGCTGCTGCGCGAGGAGTGGGGCTTCACCGGCACGGTCGTCGCCGACTACTTCGGCATCGGCTTCCTCCAGACCCTGCACCGGGTGGCCGGCACCCCGGCCGAGGCGGCCCGCCTCGCGCTGGAGGCCGGCATCGACGTCGAGCTGCCGACGGTGAAGTACTACGGCGACGCGCTGGTGGCCGCCGTCCGGGCGGGCGAGATCCCGGAGGCGCTGATCGACCGTGCCGCCCGCCGCGTCCTGCTCCAGAAGTGCGAGCTGGGCCTGCTGGACGAGGACCGGCGAGCGGAGAGCCCGGAGACCGTCGACCTCGACTCGGCGGCGAACCGCGCCCTGGCCCGCAGGCTCGCCGAGGAGTCGGTGGTCCTGCTGGACAACCCGGACGGCCTGCTCCCGCTCGCCCCCGACACCCGGATCGCGGTGATCGGCCCGCGGGCGGCGGACGCGCTGGCGATGCTGGGCTGCTACTCCTTCCCGTCCCATGTCCTCACCCACCACCCCGGGGTGGACCTGGGCATCGGGATCCCCACGCTCCTCGACTCGCTGCGGGCCGAACTCCCGGACGCCAAGGTGACGTTCACCCAAGGGTGCGGCGTCTCCGACCCTGATCCGTCCGGCTTCACGGAGGCGATCGCGCGGGCCTCGGAGGCGGACGTCTGCGTGGCCGTCCTCGGCGACCGGGCGGGCCTGTTCGGGCGGGGCACCTCCGGCGAGGGCTGCGACGTGGCCGACCTGAGCCTGCCGGGCGTCCAGGGCGAACTGCTGGACGCGCTGGTCGCGACGGGCGTGCCCGTGGTCCTGGTCCTCCTCACCGGACGGCCGTACGCGCTGGGCCGCTGGCAGGGCCGGCTCGGGGCCGTCGTCCAGGCGTTCTTCCCCGGGGAGGAGGGCGGTCCGGCGGTCGCGGGAGTGCTGTCGGGCCGGGTGAACCCCTCGGGCCGTCTCCCGGTGAGCGTGCCGCGCGTGCCGGGCGGCCAGCCCTGGACGTATCTCCAGCCGCCGCTGGGCCTCGCGGGCGAGGTCAGCAATCTGGACCCGACCCCGCTGTACCCGTTCGGACACGGCCGCTCGTACACGGAGTTCGGGTGGGAGGACTTCGTCGCGGGCCCCGACGAGGGGGCCCGCGCCCCCCAGGACTCCCCGTCCGGCGCCCCGGAGACGGAGATCGGCACCGACGGCTCGTACGAGGTATCCGTGACCGTCCGCAACACCGGGGAGCGGGACGGCACGGAGGTCGTCCAGCTCTATCTGCACGACCCGGTGGCGAGCGTGACCCGACCCGACGTCCGGCTGATCGGCTACCGGCGTCTCGACCTGGCCGCCGGCGAGTCCGCCCGGGTCACCTTCGGCTTCCACGCCGACCTGTCGGCGTTCACCGACCGCGCGGGCCGGCGGGTGGTCGAACCGGGCGCGCTGGAGCTGCGGCTGGGGACGTCCAGCGCCCAGGTGCGGGAGGTGGCCCGGATCCGGCTGACGGGGGCGGAGCGGGAGGTGGGGGCGGAGCGGCGGCTCCACTGCGAGGTGCGGGTGCGGCGGAACTGAGGTAGGGCCACGGGGTGCCTCTGTGTCACAATCCGCCGACGTTCACACCGGTATTCCAGGCACGCACGCGACGGGAACGCGATGGACACCCCGAGATCCGACGACCACCACAGAGTCAGGGAATGGCTGCTGGGCACCACCCTGCTGGCGGTCGCCTGGCTGCCCACCGCCGTCGTCGCGGCGGTACTGCTCGTCGTCTGTCTGCGCTGGGGCCCGGCCTGGGCGGCCCTGGCCCCCGTCGCCCTGGTCGCGGGCCGGCTGTCGTCGGTCCTCGGCGGCCGCGGTCCGCTGCCGGGCCGCGCCGTGCGCCCCGACGACGAGCCGGAACTGGCCGCGCTGGTCCAGGACATCGCCGGACGGCTCGGCTTCGACCAGCCGCTGCTCGTCCGGATCGTGCCGGGCGTCCAGGCGTCCCTGGGCCGCACCCGGATCTCCGGGGTCCGCGCCCATGTCCTCCTGCTGGGCCTGCCCCTGCTGCGCCGGCTCACCGAGGCCCAGCTGACGTCCGTGATCGCCCACGAACTGGCGCACGAGCGTCATGTGGGCGACCGCCGCGCGACCCTGCTGCGGTTCGCCCGCGCCCAGGCCGCCGACCGTCTCGACAGCCGCTTCCGCCCCACCGCGCCCCTGGCCGGGCCCCTGCTGCGCGCCTCGCAGCCGCTCCTGTGGCGGGCCGAGACGGCGGCCGACGCCGACGCCGTCCGGATCGCGGGCACCGAGGCCACCACCGAGGCCCTGCACCGAACCGTCCTGCTGCACGCCGTGTTCGAGGGCCTCGGCGAGGCCTGGCTCGCCGCGCTGGCCGAACAGGACAGCCACCCCGAGGACTTCTACGACGCCCTCGACGCCGCCCTGGACGACCCGCACGTGGCCCGCCGCGCCGCCCGCGCCTTCGCCGAGGAGGACGCCCTCGACCCGTACGCCGCGGCCGACCACCCGCCCCTCGACCTGCGCCTGGCCGCCCTGCCGGAGCACACCGGGACCCCGTTCGGCAGCACGCCGGTCCCCCTGCGGACGGCCGCCGGCATCGAGCGGTGGTGCCGCCGCGCGCTGACCCACGGGGACGAGGAGTTCGACGACGGGGAGCTGCGCCCGGTCCGCCTCCTGGAGATGACACCCCACCAGCTCCGGGAACTCGGCGACGACACCGGCTCCCTGCTGCTGCACCGCGCCACCGGCCGGGACACCCCCGCCGAGGCGGTGTCCGCCGCCCTGGACGCGGTCGCCGACGGCACCTGGACCGCTCTCGCCCGCCGCCTGGAGCCGTCCCTGCGCTGGGCCCCGGCCTCCCTGCGCAACCCGCTGGCCCGCACCGTCCTCGCCTCCGCCGTCGCCCGGACCCTCGCCGGGGCACTGCGCACGGCCGGCTGGACCCCCGCCGGCCGCTGGATCGACACGGTGCTCACCGCGCCCGACGGCGGCCGGATCGTCGATGTGCACGAGATGGCCGGCACCGCCGTGGACACCGGGGACCCGGGCCCGCTGCGCGCGCTGCTGACGTCCAGCGGACCGAAGGAGGCCGCCGTATGAAGCGCCCCGGCCCGGCCCTGCGCGTGGGTCTCCTCGGTGTGGCGGTCACCCTCACCGGCTTCGCCCTGTTCGCCGGCTGGCTCACCCTGCACCTCGAACGCCGCTACGACGCCCTCGACCGCGCCACGGCCACGGCCACCGGAGTGGTCGTCGCGGACGGCATCGGCGACGAGGACGACATACGGGTGCGCTGGACGGACGACCGGGGCCGCACCCACGTCCAGCGCTTCGGCGTCTACGACACCGACCGCTACACCCAGGGCGCCGACTTCCCCCTGCTGTACGCCCCCGGCGGCACGGAGGCCTTCCCCGCCGACCCGGACGAGACCGCGGCCGAGGACGACCTGATCGCCCCGGTCTTCCTGGCCGGCGCCTTCGCCCTCCCCATGGTCGGGGTCTGGGGCTGGCGCGGCCTGCGCTTCCTTCTCACGGCCCGCCGCTCCGGCCGCCCGATGACGGCCCGGGTCCACCGGGGCGGCCACCGGGCGGCGGCCTGGCGCGGACCGACGACGACCTGGCTGGAGCTGACGGCACCGGACTGCGCCACGCACTGGCAGCGGGTCATGTGGCACCCGGCGCTGGACGACGTCCCCGCCGGCACCCCGGTGAGCGTGCGCAACCGGTCCCGCCGCCCGGCCGTCGTCACCCTCCCCGACGGAACGCGGCTGGTCCCCCTGGGCCGGTTCCGCCGCCGTCCGCCGGCCGGTGTGCCGCTCGGTCACGAGGCCGTCCGCGCCGACCTGCGGGACGCCTTCCTCCTGCCGCCCGGCACCGTCGTACGGCCCACGCACCCCTGGCGGCAGGGCGCCCTGACGGCCGCGGCCGGCGTCGGCCTCGGCGCCGCCACGGGCCTCGCCCTCACCGGCGGCACCCTGATCGCCACGGTCGGCTTCGCCCTGTGCGGGACGACCCTGATGACGTCGGTCTGGGCTCTGTCGGCTCCACAGCCGTAGCGGCAGGCGCGGCCGTCGGTCCGTCGGTCGCCGCGGCAGACGTGTCCGTCGGTCCGTCGGTCCCTGCGGCAGGCGCGTCCGTCAGTCGGCGGGTCCGCCGTCGGACAGGTCCGGCACCGACTCGAACCGCCACCGGTGCACCGCCCGGCTCACCAGCCCCCCGGCCGGCTCCGGCAGCTCGGGGAGGTCGGCGTCGTACGCCGCGTCCCACCAGGTGATGACCAGGACCCGGTCCTGGGGGGCGCGGAAGGTCTCGCGGCGCACGGGCCGCTGTGCGAGTTCCTGCGCCCGCGCCCAGGCCAGCAGCTCCTCGCCGCGCCCGGCGGCCGCCCGGGCCTCCCACATCAGCGCGACCGTCACGAGTAGAGGTTCTCCTTGCTGACCTCGTGCACATGGTCGTGGCCGTGTCCGGGCACATGGGTGTCCGTCACCGGGAGGGAGGAGTCGGCCGAGAGGTCCCAGCTCGACGCCGTCCGGTTCCTCGACACCATCTCCGCGCCCAGGGCCGCCACCATCGCGCCGTTGTCGGTGCACAGCTTGGGGCGTGGGACGCGCAGCCGGATGCCCGCGGCCTCGCAGCGCTCCAGGGCCAGGGCGCGCAGCCGGGAGTTCGCGGCCACGCCGCCGCCGATCATCAGGTGGTCGACGCCCTCGTCCTTGCAGGCCCGCACGGCCTTGCGGGTCAGGACGTCCACGACCGCCTCCTGGAAGGAGGCCGCCACGTCCCGCACCGGGACCTCCTCGCCCACGGCCCGCTTCGCCTCGATCCAGCGGGCGACGGCGGTCTTCAGACCGGAGAAGGAGAAGTCGTACGCCGCGTCGCGCGGGCCGGTGAGGCCGCGCGGGAAGGCGATCGCCCTCGGGTCGCCCTCACGGGCGTAGCGGTCGATGACCGGCCCGCCGGGGAAGCCCAGGTTCAGCACGCGCGCGATCTTGTCGAAGGCCTCGCCGGCAGCGTCGTCGATGGTCGAGCCCATCGGGCGGACGTCCGAGGTGATGTCGGACGACAGCAGCAGGGAGGAGTGGCCGCCGGACACCAGCAGCGCCATCGTCGGCTCCGGCAGCGGGCCGTGCTCCAGCTGGTCGACGCAGATGTGGGAGGCGAGGTGGTTGACGCCGTAGAGCGGCTTGCCGAGGGCGTAGGCGTAGGCCTTCGCCGCCGAGACGCCGACCAGCAGCGCGCCGGCGAGGCCGGGGCCCGCCGTGACCGCGATGCCGTCGAGGTCCTTGGCGGAGACGCCCGCCTCCTTCAGCGCCCGGTCGATGGTCGGGACCATCGCCTCCAGATGGGCGCGGGAGGCGACCTCCGGGACGACCCCGCCGAAGCGGGCGTGCTCGTCGACGCTGGAGGCGATGGCGTCGGCCAGCAGGGTGGTGCCCCGGACGATGCCGACGCCGGTCTCGTCGCAGGAGGTCTCGATGCCGAGGACGAGGGGTTCGTCAGCCATGGGTCTCGGTTCCTTGTACTGAGGTCGATGGGTCGGTGCGGCGCATCACCAGCGCGTCCACGTTCCCCGGCTGGTAGTAGCCGCGCCGGAAGCCGATCGGCTCGAAGCCGTAGCGTTCGTAGAGTTTCTGGGCGCGGACGTTGTCGACCCGGCACTCCAGCATCACTTCGGCGCACTCGAAGGAGGTCGCGGCCCGCAGCAGCTCGGTCAGCAGCCGGCCGCCGAGGCCGGTGCCCCAGTGGCCGCGGGCGACGGCGATGGTCTGGACGTCGGCGATGTCCGCGTTGGCGGCGAGCCCCGCGTAGCCGACGATCCGCTCGCCCTCGGTCGCCACGAGGTACCGGCGGGTCGCCTCCGCCCCGCGGGCGTGCGCCAGGTCGGACCAGAACATGCCGCGCGACCAGGCGTCCTCCGGGAAGAGGTCCTTCTCCAGTTCGAGCACGGGTTCGATGTCCCACCAGCGCATCTCACGCAGCACGGGAATGACGGATTCGGTCACTTGGGGGTGACCACCTTGTAGTTCTTGGGGACCTGGGCGTCCGGCCGGCGCAGATACAGCGGGCGCGGCGCCGGCAGCTCCTCCCCCCGGGCGAGCCGCTCGGCGGCCAGCGAGGCGAGGGCGGCGGCGGAGACGTGCTCGGGCTCGTGCGCGTTCGGGAACGTCTCCGGGTACAGCAGCGCGCCCGCGCCGACGGCCGGCAGCCCGGCGACCTGCTCCGCGATGTCTCCGGGCCGGTCCACGGCCGGGCCGAAGACCCGGGTGCGGGAGTCGTCGTAACGCGCCCAGTAGACCTCCTTGCGGCGGGCGTCCGTCGCCACGACGAACGGTCCGTCGAGGTCGGACGCGTACGCGAGGCCGTCGAGCGTGCACAGACCGTGCACCGGCACGCCGAGCGCGAGCCCGAAGGTGTCGGCGGTCATCAGTCCGACGCGCAGCCCGGTGTAGGGGCCGGGGCCGGTGCCGACGACGATCGCGGTGACGGCGTCCAGCGCGCGTCCCGCCCCGGCGAGCAGCCGGTCGACGGCCGGCAGCAGCAGCTCGCCGTGCCGGCGCGCGTCCACCTGGCTCGAGGAGGCGATGACGTCCGTGCCGTCGTGCAGGGCGACGGTGACGGCGGGGGTGGCGGTATCCAGAGCGAGCAAGAGCACGCCAACAGCCTACGGCTCCTCGGCGCCCGTGTCGGATGTCCCGGTCGGGGCCGCGACGGCTGCTAACGTCACCGCGGAGCGGGACCGAAAAGCGCAGAAGCACCGCGGAAGCACGACATACGACGATTTCCACGATGGGGTGGTCACGGTGGCAGGCAGCAGTGCGACGGTCGTCGCCGGGCTCACCGCGGCGGCCGTCGCGACGGTCGGGTTCCTCGCCTACCAGGCGTCCGCGCACGTGCCCGCCGGCCTCGGCAGGCCGCAGGCCGCCGCCGCGTCCCCGACGGCGACCAAGGCGCCGCGCGACAAGAAGCACCCCGCGGCGCTGCCGGGCGGCTCCGGCACCGGCGAGCGGGTCGTGTACTCGGTGGACGACGACCGGGTCTGGCTGGTCCTCGCGGGAGACAAGGTCGAGCGCACCTTCACGGTGACCCCCGGCAACGTCGACCCCCTGCCGGGCGTGTACGCCGTCACGTCCCGGTCGAACGCGGTCATCGGCACGGACGGCACGCCGATCGAGCACGTCGTCCGCTTCGCCAGCGCCAAGGGCGTGACCGTCGGCTTCAGCGCGGCGGTGGACGACTCCACCCCGGAGCCCGCGCTCGGCCGGCGCACGGGCGGCGTGCGCGCGTCCCGCGAGGACGCCAAGGCGATCTGGTTGTTCGCGACGATCGGGGAGCGGATCGTCGTGATCCGCTAGGCCCCGTACGACCCCCCGTACGACCCCCCGTACAGCCCTGTCCGACCCCGTGGCCGCCCTGTCGGACCCGTGGCCGCCCTGTCCGGCCGGTGGTGCCGGAGGGTGCCGTCAAGCGGCCTTGGGACGGCCGACGGACCGCTCCACGTGGTCCGGCACCCGCGGCGGCGTCGAGACGGCCCGCGCGGCCGCGCACGAGGCCAGCAGATCTCTCATGGACACCCCGGCGAGCGCGAACGGCCGTGCCTGGTCCTGCGAGGCCTGGGGGGCCTGGGGCTCGGTGGCCGACATGAGCGCCTCCTCGGGGTGGGGCGGGACCTAGTTAGGTAGACCTAACCAAGGACTGGATACCATGTGACCACGCACAAGACGCCGAACGCAACATTTTGCCGACGTCCTGTCGGAAACGTTCCCGAATCCGGCTACGCCGCCAGCACGCTCAGGTCCGCCGCGGCCCACCGCTCCCCGAGCCCGGTGACCGTCACGTGCCGCACCTCGTCGGTGGTGTCCCCGACGGCCCGGTGGATCCGGACCTGAAGCCGCTCGTCGGTCAGCTCCTCGACCTTCCCCTCGCCCCACTCCACGACGATCACCGAGTCGGACAGCGACACGTCGAGGTCCAGGTCCTCCATCTCGTCGAGCCCGCCGCCCAGGCGGTACGCGTCGACGTGGACGAGCGGCGGACCGTCCCCCAGGGAGGGGTGGACACGGGCGATCACGAAGGTCGGCGAGGTGACGGCACCCCGGACCCCGAGCCCCTCGCCGAGCCCGCGGGTCAGCGTCGTCTTGCCCGCGCCGAGCTCGCCGCTGAGCATCACGAGGTCGCCGGCGCGCAACACCTTGGCCAGGCGGCGGCCCAACTCCCGCATCTGTTCGGGAGAGTTGACGATCAGCTCGGTCTCAGCCGGGTTGCGCGGTGCTGCTGGTGCTTCCATAGCCACCCACGGTAGCCCCTGCCGGCACGGCACCCGCGCGGGTGAGCAGGTCGGCGAGACGGTCGGTGACCACTTCCGGGTGTTCCAGCATCACCAGGTGCCCGGCGTCCGGGACCAGCACCAGCTCGGCGTCCGGCAGCAGGTCGGCGATGGCCTCGCTGTGCTCGCTGGGCGTGACGAGGTCGCCGATCCCGGCCAGCACCAGCACCGGCATCTCCGTGAAGAGGGCGAGCGCCTCGGTCTTGTCGTGGTCCGTGAACGCCGGATAGAACTCGGCGACGACGTCGATCGGCGTGCCCTCGATCATCCGCTCGGCGAACCGCGCGACCGCCGGGTCCACGTCCCGGGACGCGAACGAGTACCGCTTGATGATCCCGGCGAAGAGATCGGCGGTGACCCGCCGCCCCTTCTCCACCAGCGCGGCCTGCTGCCCGAGCGCCTTCAGCACGCCCGGCAGCACCCGCCGGACCGCGTTGACGCCCGCGACCGGCAGGCCGAAGTTGACCTCGCCGAGCCTCCCGGACGACGTACCGACGAAAGCGGTGGCGACGACCCGGTCCCGGATCAGCTCCGGGAACTGGGCGGCGAGCGCCATCACCGTCATCCCGCCCATGGAGTGCCCGACGAGCACGATCGGCCCCTCGGGCGCTGCCGCGTCGATCACGGCCTTCAGATCGCGCCCCAGCTGGTCGATGCTGACCGGCACACCGTCCTGGAGCTGGGCCGCCCCGCGCGCGGAGCGGCCATGACTGCGCTGGTCCCAGTGCACGGTCCGTACGACGCCGCGCAGCGCGGCACGCTGGAAGTGCCAGGAGTCCTGGGTGAGGCAGTAGCCGTGGCTGAAGACGACGGTGACGGGCAGCGGCGCCTTGCGGCCGAAGAGCCGCCGGCGCCGGGTGGCCGGGCCGCCCTGCGGCTCGACGTCGTCGACCTCGTAGTACAGCTCGGTGCCGTCGTCGGCGTACGCCTTGCCGGGGGTGCCGCGCAGGGCGCCGTAGGGCCCCGCCGAGTCGAGGGCGAGCCGGGCCTTGGCCCGCATGCCGCGCCCCACGGTCATCCGCTCCACGGCGACACCGG
The DNA here is from genome assembly GCF_014648915.1 of Streptomyces phaeofaciens. Classification (GTDB taxonomy): domain Bacteria; phylum Actinomycetota; class Actinomycetes; order Streptomycetales; family Streptomycetaceae; genus Streptomyces; species Streptomyces phaeofaciens. The sequence goes on from NZ_BMSA01000046.1 coordinate 24,308, forward strand.
CCGCGGCGCCCGCGGCGATCACGCCTATCGCGGCACCGGCGATACCGGTCGCCCGGCGCCAGCCCCCGGCCGCCCCCGTGGCGGAGGCGGCGACGACGGCCGCCGAGGCGGCGCTCGCCACTGCCTCCGCACTGCTCTCGCTCACGTACCGCTCCTTAGGTCCGCCGGGTCCTGCTCGTGGAGTGCTGTGTGTGGGTTACCCGTCTCGTCACTCGTTCACGTAGACGCGCGGAACGCGTGCGCCGATGCGTGTGACGATTTCGTACCCGATGGTTCCGGCCGCCTGCGCCCAGTCCTCCGCCGTGGGCTCGCCGCGGTCGCCGGGGCCGAAGAGGACCGCCTCGTCGCCCGGCCGCGGCTCGTCGCCGCCCAGGTCGACCACGAACTGGTCCATGGCGATCCGCCCGGCGGCGGTCCGCCACTTGCCGCCGACCAGGACCGGCCCGGTCCCGGACGCGTGGCGCGGGACACCGTCGGCGTAGCCCAGCGGGACCAGGCCGAGGGTGGTGTCCCCGGGGGTGACGTAGTGATGGCCGTAGCTCACGCCGTGCCCGCCCGGGACGTGCTTCACCAGGGCCAGCGGGGTGGTCAGGGTCATCACCGGGCGCAGGCCGAGGTCGGCGCTGGTGCCGACCTCCGGGCTGGGCGAGAGGCCGTACATCGCGACACCGGGGCGGACCAGGTCGAAGTGGGCCTCCGGGAGGGTGAGCATGGCCGGGGAGTTGGCGATGTGCCGCACCTCGGGCCGTACGCCCTGCGCCTCGGCGTGGCCCACCATCTCGTGGAAGCGGGCGAGCTGGGCGGCGACGGACGGATGCCCGGGCTCGTCGGCGCAGGCGAAGTGCGACCACAGGCCGGTGATCCGGACGAGTCCGTCGCTCTCGGCCCGCAGCGCCCCGGCGACCAGCTCGGGCCAGTCGGCGGGCTGGCAGCCGCCCCGGCCGAGTCCGGTGTCGGCCTTGAGCTGCACGCGCGCGGGACGGCCGGCGGCGCGGGCGCCCTCGACGGCTTCCCGCAGCGCCCACGTCCCGCTGAGGGACACGTCGATCCCGGCCTCGACGGCCTCCCGCCAGGGCCCGCCCGGCGTCCACAGCCAGCACATGATCCTGATGTCCGCCGGCAGCCCGCCCCGGGCGCGCAGCGCGAGCGCCTCCTCGGGCGTGGCGGTGCCCACCCAGGTGGCGCCGGCCTCCACGGCCGCGCGGGCGCACGGGAACGCGCCGTGGCCGTATCCGTCGGCCTTGACCACGGCCATGAACGCCGCGCCCGGTGCCTTGGCGCGCAGGGTCCGCACGTTGGCCCGCAGCGCGGCCAGGTCGATCTCGGCGCGGGCGCGGGGCGGGGCGGCGGGCGGTCGTGGCGTCTCACTCATCGCGCCCAGTGTCTCAGAGCGGTCGGACAGCCCCTCAAGTGCCGGGCCGGTGCCCCCAGGCATAGACCCGGTCCCCCTTCTTCAGCACGTCCCACAGCTTGCGCGCGTCCCCGACCGTGAGGTTGACGCAGCCCATGGAGCCGATGGTGGTGTGGATGGTGTCGTAGACGGCGTGGAAGGCCTGTCCGCCGCTGAAGAACTGGGCGTAGGGCATGGGGGTGTTGTAGAGCGTCGAGGTGTGGTTCTTGTGCTTCCAGTAGACGGTGTGCCAGCCCTTCCGGGTCGGGTACGCGGCCCGCCCGGTCCGCACCGACACCGGTCCGAACACGACCTTCGTCCCTTTCTGCACCCAGGTGAGCTGCCGGTCGAGATCGACGCAGGCGACCCGTGCGGCGGCCTTCACGGGGCACTTCTTCGCGGCGTTGGGGTTCTCCCGCGCCGCGATCAGCTGCATCCGCGCCCAGGTGACGGGCCCGGCGAAGCCGATGGCCGGCTTGATCTTCTCCTTCTTCTGGAAGGCCTGGATCGCCCGGCAGTCGGCGGCGGACTGCTTCCCGTCCGCCGTGAGCCCCAGCCACCGCTCGACGGCCCGCTGGTACGGCCCGGTGCTCTTGCTGCACGCCACCCGCGCGGCCGCCTCGCCCAGCGGCACGTACTCGATCAGGTCGTACGTCCCCTCCGGCGCGTCCCTCGGCTCGACGGCGTCCTCCTGTGCCGTGGGCTCGTGGACGACCGGTGCGAGCAGCTGGTCGGGGGTGTCCCGCTGCCAGGGCCGCGCGGGGCCCGGCGCGATCCCGGGCACCAGCTCGCTCTCGGGGGCGGGCGGCGCCGGGGCGGCGGCGGCGGTCCCGGCGGGCAGCAGGGCCGCCCCGGCGAGCAGTACGGCGAGAGCAGGGGGCGCGATACGTCTGCTGATCATGCGATCAGACAATCGTGAGGGGGGAGGGCGACGGGGAGTGCCGCGCGGCGGGGTCACCCTTTCAGCCCCGCCTCACCCCCGCACGTCCCGCCACACCCCCGGCAGCGCCTCGGCCACGTCGTACGCCCCCACCGGCGCCCCCTGCGCCGCGAACCGCCCCGCCAGCCCGTGCAGATAGGCCGCCACGCTCCCCGCGTCCAAGGCGCTCAGCCCCGCCGCCAGCAGCGACCCCGCGAGCCCGGACAGCACGTCCCCGCTCCCGGCGGTCGCCAGCCACGGCGTCCCGGTGGGATTCACCCGAACGGGCCCCCCGTCCGGCCCGGCGACCAGCGTGGTCGAGCCCTTCAGGAGAACGGTCGCCCCGTACCGCGCGGCGAGTTCGCGCACCCAGGCCAGCCGGGCCGCCTCGACCTCCTCGCGCGCCACCCCGAGCAGCGCGGCGGCCTCTCCGGCGTGCGGCGTCATCAGGGTCGGCGCGGTCCGGGCCCGCACCGCGTCCGGGTCGGCCAGCCGCAGCCCGTCCGCGTCGAGCAGCACCGGTACGTCCGTCCCCAGCACCTGCGCGACGGCGGCGGAGTCGTCCCCCGCCCCGGGTCCCGCCACCCACGCCTGCACCCGCCCCGCCGCCGACGGCCCCCCGGCCGACACCAGGGTCTCCGGGAAACGGGCGAGCACGGCGGGACCGGCGGGACCGACGTACCGCACGGCACCCGCCCCGCCCCGCAGCGCGCCCGCGACGGCGAGCACGGCGGCCCCCGGATACCGCGCGGACCCGGCGGCGACGCCCACGACCCCGCGCCGGTACTTGTCGCTCGCCGCCCCCGGCACCGGCAGCAGCGCGGCCACGTCCGCGTGCTGCAACGCCTCCGCCTCGGCCCCGCCCGGCGGCAGTTCCAGCCCGATGTCCACGAACCGCACCGACCCGGCGTACTCCCGCGCCGGATCGATCAGCAGCCCCGGCTTGTGCGCGCCGAAGGTGACGGTGAGGTCGGCCCGTACGGCCGCCCCCCGCACCTCGCCGCTGTCCGCCTCCACCCCGCTGGGCAGATCGACGGCGACGACGGCCGCCGGCGCCCCGGCGACCAGTTCGGCCAGGGCGGCGGCGTCCTCACGGAGCCCGCCCCGCCCGCCGATCCCGACGATCCCGTCCAGCACGAGGTCGGCCCGCCGGATCGCCGGTCCGGCGTCCCCCGGCGCCACGGACCTGCCCCCCGCCCGCCGCAGGGCATCCAGTCCCCGGGCGTGGGTGCGCGCGGGCGCGAGCAGCACGGCCGTCACCCCCGCGCCCCGCCGGGCGAGCCGGGCGCCGGCGTACAGGGCGTCACCGCCGTTGTCCCCGCTGCCCACCAGCAGGACGATCCGCCGTCCGTACACCCGGCCCAGCAGATCCGCGCAGGCGGCGGCGAGCCCGGCGGCGGCGCGCTGCATCAACGCCCCGTCGGGAAGCCGTGCCATGAGCACCCGCTCGGCCGATCTGACCGTCTCTACGCTGTACGCGGTACGCATACGGCCGAGTCTGTCACTCCCCGGCCGTCATCCCTCGGCAATGACCACGGCCGAGGCCACGCCCGCGTCATGACTGAGCGACACATGCCAGGCCCGCACGCCCAGTTCGGCCGCCCGGGCCGCGACACTCCCGCGCACCCGCAGCCGTGGCTGACCGCTCGCCTCCACCCACACCTCCGCGTCGGTCCACAGCAGCCCCGCCGGTGCCCCCAGCGCCTTGGCCACCGCCTCCTTCGCCGCGAACCGCGCCGCCAGCGAGGCGACCCCGCGCCGCTCCCCGCTCGGCAGCAGCAACTCCCTCTCGACGAACAGCCGCTCGGCGAGCGCGGGCGTCCGCTCCAGCGACGCCGCGAACCGCTCGATCTCGGCCACGTCGATACCGACCCCGATGATGCTCATGCCGAGCACCCTACGGCCGGGTACACCGCACCCACCGCTGTCACAGCCGACTGCTAGCCTGCGGCGACTTGATCACGATCATCGGCGTGGTGCCAGGGGGCGGAGGAATGAGCAGTACCGGCGGAAGACCCATGGGCTCGACAGGGCCGACCTTCGACCCGTTCGACAACACACCCGAGCTGATCCCCCTGCGGACCGCCGCGCAGGCGGGCCAATGGCCCGCCGTACGCGCCTGGTTCACGGGGCTGGACTCGGCGGAGAAGATCTCCACCGGCTCGGCCGTACTCGCCGACATCGACGGCGTGGAAACGTTTCTGGAGCGGGCGGCGGCCGAACTCCCCGGCGACCCCCTGCCCCGCACCCTGCTCGCCGAGCGGTACATCCACATCGGCTGGGACATCCGCAGCGGCGCCCGCGCCAACCACGTCTCCCGGGACCAGTTCGACCAGTTCCACGCCTGGCTGCGCAGGGCCGAACAGTTACTGATCGACGTCTGCGCCGAGCAGCCCGCGTACGCGCCGGCCTGGACGGCCCGGCTGCTCACCGCGCGCGGCCTGGAGCTGGGCCAGGCCGAGGCCCGCCGCCGCTTCGACCGGCTCTCCGCCCACCACCCGCATCTCTACCGCGCGCAGAGCCAGCTGCTCCAGCAGGTGTGCCCGAAGTGGGGCGGCTCCTGGGACGCGGCACACGGCTTCGCCCGGGAGTGCGCGACCTCCGCGCCCGACGGCACCAACGCCGGCGCCATGGTCGCCCTCGCCCACATCGAGCACTGGCTGGACCTGGACGGCACCGAACGCACCGCCTACCTGCGGGGCGTGCCGGTCCGTGACGACCTGCGCTTCGCCGCCCAGGTCTCCGTGCTGCACCCGTCCTACCGGCCCGACTGGAACGCGATCGGCGCGCACAGCGCGTTCGCGTTCGCCTTCTCCCTCGGCGGCCATTCCGAGCTGGCGGCCCCGCACTTCGCCTTCCTCGGCGACCGGGCCTCCGAGTTCCCGTGGCAGTACCTGGGCGACCCGAAGACCGGGTTCCACACGTTCCGTACGTCCGCCCTGGAGACCCGAGGGAGCGCCCACCGGTGACCACCGACCTCCACGACCAGGACGGCCTGGCCGCCCTCGACGGCCTGCTCTCCCACACCACCGTCGACGGCATCCCCACGCTCTACGCCCCCGCGGCCGGCAAGGAGATCACCGCCGGCCTCTTCTTCCGCGTGGGCCGCGCCGACGAGACCCTGGCCACCGCCGGGATCACCCATCTCGTCGAACATCTCGCCCTGCACCGCCTCGGCCTGTCCGACCTGCACTACAACGGCGCGACGGCGAACGCGTACACCCTCTTCCACGTCACCGGCAACGAGGAGGAGGTCGTCTCCTATCTCAACAGCCTGTGCGCGGGCCTGCGGGACCTGCCGATGGAGCGCCTGGAGACCGAGAAGGAGATCCTGCGCACCGAGGCGGCCGGCCGGGGCGGCGGCCCCCAGCACCAGATGCCGCTGTGGCGGTACGGCGCCCGGGGCTACGGCCTGTCCAGCTACACCGAGCTGGGCACCTGGAGCCTCACCCCCGACCAGGTCAGGCACTGGGCCGAGACCCGCTTCACCCGGGACAACGCGGTCCTGTGGATCACCAGCGACCACGTCCCCGACGGCCTCGACCTCACCCTCCCGGCGGGCTCCCGCTTCCCGGCCCCCGCCCCGACCAGCGCCCTGCCGGTCACACCCGCCTACATCCACGGCGACGACGGCCATGTGGTCCTCACCTCCGTCGTCCGCCGCTCCACCTCCGCCTCCGTCTTCGCGGACGTCCTCGGCCGGGCCCTCTTCCAGGACCTGCGCCAGGAGGGCGGCTACTCGTACTCGGCGGAGGCCGACTACAGCCCGCGCGACGCCGAGTTCGCCACCCTCACCGCGTACGCCGACTCCCTCCCGCAGAAACAGGACGCGGTCGTCGGCGGCTTCGTCGACACCCTCGCCCGGCTGCGCGCGGGCCGCATCGAGCAGTCCGAACTGGACTCCGTGCGCACCAAGCTCCTCAAGATGTACGACACCCCCGACCTGGGTGCCGCCTCGCTCCCCTCCTACGCGCTGAGCCTGCTGCTCGGCCACCGTGTCCTGAGCCCCGACGGGCACCGGGCCGAGCTGGACGCGGTGACCCTGGCCGACCTGCGCGAGGTCGCCCGCGAGGTGTGGGGCGGCGCGCTGCTCCAGGTCCCCGGCCGGGGCGTCGACTGGGCGGGCCTCACCGTCGCCCCGCAGTACTCCCAGGAGGCCGTCACCGGCACCCGGCACGAATCCCTGGAGGACGACCGGGTCACCCTGGTCATCGGCACCGACGGCGTGAGCCTGCTGACCCCGAAGGGCCCGGTCACCGTCCGCTTCGACGCCGTCTCGGCGATGACCACCCGCCCCGACGGCGCCCGCGCCCTCACCGGGCACGACGGTTTCTCCGTCACCGTCGAACCGACCCTCTTCAAGAAGGTCACCCCGGAGCGGATCGCGGCGCTCGACGCCGCCGTCCCGGCGGCCGCGGTGGTCCCGATGCCGGCCCGCGACGCCGACCGGATCCCGCGGCCCCGCAAGCGCGAGAAGCCGCCCCGCGACCGGCGCGCGACGGCGCGCGCCTGGGGCTGGACGGCACTCCTCGTCCTGCTGGGCGCGCTGGCCGCCGTCTGGCCGGTGATCTGCGGGTACCTCATCGTCGACCGGATCGAGGAGGACCGCATACCCCCGCTGCACGGCATGTTCGGCATGGGTGTGCTGGAGTTCGCGCTGATCCGCTGGGCCCGCTCGGTGAACCGGCGCCGCCGGGACGCCCGCGTCTGACCGGGGAGAGGGCCGTCCCGCGCCGGGACGGCCCCGCCTCACTCCACGGTGACCGACTTCGCCAGGTTCCGGGGCTGGTCCACCTCGTTGCCCCGCGCGGTGGCCAGCTCGCACGCGAACACCTGCAACGGCACCGTCGCCACCAGCGGCTGCAACAGCGTCGGCGTCACCGGCACCCGCACCAGATGGTCGGCGTACGGCACCACCGCCTCGTCCCCCTCCTCCGCGATCACGATCGTCCGGGCCCCGCGGGCCCGGATCTCCTGGATGTTGGACACGATCTTGTCGTGCAGGACGGACCGTCCCCGGGGCGAGGGCACGACCACGACGACCGGCAGATCGTCCTCGATGAGCGCGATCGGCCCGTGCTTCAGCTCACCCGCGGCGAACCCCTCCGCGTGCATGTACGCCAGTTCCTTCAGCTTCAGCGCACCCTCCAGGGCGACCGGATACCCCACGTGCCGCCCGAGGAACAGCACGGTGTCCTTGCCGGCCAGCGAACGGGCCAGCTCCCGTACCGGCTCCATGGTCTCCAGCACCCGCTCGACCGACCCGGAGATCCGCGCGAGGTCCCGGATGACCGCCGAGATCTCGTCCCCCCACTTGGTGCCCCGCACCTGCCCCAGATACAGGGCCACCAGATAGCAGGCCACCAGCTGCGTCAGGAACGCCTTGGTGGACGCGACCGCCACCTCGGGCCCGGCGTGCGTGTACAGCACGGCGTCCGACTCTCGCGGAATGGTCGACCCGTTGGTGTTGCAGATGGCGAGCACCTTGGAGCCCTGCTCCCGGGCGTGCCGCAGCGCCATCAGCGTGTCCATGGTCTCGCCGGACTGGGAGATGGCGATGACCAGCGACCGCGAGTCCAGGATCGGGTCCCGGTAGCGGAACTCGCTGGCCAGCTCCACCTCGCACGGGATGCGCGTCCAGTGCTCGATGGCGTACTTGGCGATGAGCCCCGCGTGGAAGGCCGTACCGCAGGCGACGATGACGACCTTGTCGACCTCCCGCAGTTCGGAGGCGCTGATCCGCACCTCGTCCAGCGTCAGCGAGCCGGCGGCGTCGATGCGCCCGAGCAGGGTGTCGGCGACCGCCTTGGGCTGCTCGGCGATCTCCTTGAGCATGAAGTAGTCGTAGCCGCCCTTCTCGGCGGCCGACGCGTCCCAGTCGACGTGGTACGAGCGGACGTCCGCCGGGCTTCCGTCGAACCCGGTGACCGTCACCCCGTCCCGCCGCAGCTCGACGACCTGGTCCTGGCCCAGCTCGATCGCCGAGCGGGTGTGCGCGATGAACGCGGCGACGTCCGAGGCGAGGAAGGCCTCGCCCTCCCCGACGCCCACCACGAGCGGCGAGTTGCGGCGTGCCCCGACGACCACGTCCGGCTCGTCGGCGTGCACCGCGACCAGCGTGAACGCCCCGTCCAGCCGCCGGCACACCAGCCGCATGGCCTCGGCGAGGTCGGCCGTCACCGAGAACTCCTCGGCGAGCAGATGGGCGACCACCTCGGTGTCGGTCTCGGAGAACAGTTCGTGCCCCCGCTCGGCCAGTTCGGCCCGCAGCACGGCGAAGTTCTCGATGATCCCGTTGTGGACGACGGCGACCCGGCCCGCGTTGTCGAGGTGCGGATGCGCGTTGGCGTCCGTCGGCCCGCCGTGCGTGGCCCACCGGGTGTGCCCGATGCCCGTCGTGCCGGTCGGCAGCGGCCGTTCCGTCAGCTCCTTCTCCAGATTGACGAGTTTGCCCGCCTTCTTCGCGGCGGCGAGCCCCCCGTCCGCCGGTACGGCGACACCCGCCGAGTCGTACCCCCGGTACTCCAGCCGCTTCAGCCCGGCCATGACGACCTCGAGCGCCGACTGAGACCCCACGTATCCCACAATTCCGCACATGCGCGGCAGCCTACGGCCGAGCAAGGTCCCGAAAGAGCCTCCGCGTGCCCGAATTCGGAAATTCCCACGGGGGTACGAACGCCCGGGACGCACCGCGAGGTCACTCCTAAATCAGTTGTCCCCAGGAACACACGTTCGTAGACTGGCGCCGCGCCGGGCCGGTGCTGACCACATCCGCCCTCGCACACACCGGTCAGCGGCCGGGGGAACGATGTCGCTACGGGGAGGACCTTTCATGTCGCAGTACCTGCGATCCGCGTGTCTCACGCGCACCCACGCCCGACGTCCCGAACGCCGGGCGTTCTCCTAGCGCCATTCCGCGCCGCCCGACCGTCACGCCGAGGCGAACGACACCACGACCCGCACCACCCCTCGTCACCTTGACGGGGACGGGTGCGCCCGGGGATCGACCACCGTCCCGGTGATCACTTCACTGCAATTCCTCCAGTAAGACGCACTTCCGTCCGTCACACATGGGGCTTTTTGTCATGCCCTGAACGAGAGGAAGACTCCATGCTCAAGTCCAAGCTCAGCCGCCTGGCACTCGTCGGCGCGGGAGCCGCCGCGCTGATGGTCACCATGGCGCCCTCGGCCCAGGCCGTCACCGACAAGACCATCAAGCTGCCCCACGACCGCGGCTACATGAAGTTCATCGACGACGGCGACGTCTTCAAGGTCTGCGACACGAAGGCCGACGGCTACGGCGTCACGGGGACCCTGTTCGTGCGCAACGCCAGCGGGCTGGTGTCGGTGGCGGCGACCATCGACGACGGCGGCGACGAGGGCTGCGACAAGCAGGGCTACAACATCGGCCAGCTGGCCAGCTACCAGATGCGGGTCTGCTGGGACGGCGGCGGCTGTGTCTCCTCCGAGTGGTTCAACGAGTAGGACCGCACCCCGCGGGTGAGGTGAGCCGCCGCCCGCGTCCCGTCACGGGGCGCGGGCGGCGGTACGTGACGGACCCCACCCGCCATCCCGTTCAAACTCCGTTAACAATGGACTGTGATCTCTCCGGTCTCCTCGATGCCCCGGAGCGCCCACCGGCACAGGCCGGAGGCGACTCCCTACGTCGACCTCACCCGCCCCGAGTGGAGCGCGCTGCGTGAGAAGACGCCGCTGCCCCTGACCGCCGAGGAGGTCGAGCGGCTGCGCGGCCTGGGCGACGTCATCGACCTCGACGAGGTCCGCGACATCTACCTGCCGCTGTCCCGCCTCCTCAACCTCTACATCGGTGCCACGGACGGCCTGCGGGGCGCGCTCAACACGTTCCTCGGCGAACAGGGCTCCCAGTCCGGCACCCCCTTCGTCATAGGGGTCGCCGGCTCCGTGGCCGTGGGCAAGTCCACCGTCGCCCGGCTGCTCCAGGCCCTGCTCTCCCGCTGGCCGGAACACCCCCGCGTCGAGCTGGTCACCACCGACGGCTTCCTGCTGCCCACCCGGGAGCTGGAGAACCGCGGCCTGATGTCGCGGAAGGGTTTCCCCGAGTCCTACGACCGCCGGGCCCTGACCCGCTTCGTCGCCGACATCAAGGCGGGCAAGGACGAGGTCACCGCACCCGTCTACTCCCACCTGATCTACGACATCGTCCCCGGCGAGAAGCTCACCGTGCGCCGCCCCGACATCCTGATCGTCGAGGGCCTGAACGTCCTCCAGCCCGCCCTCCCCGGCAACGACGGCCGCACCCGCGTCGGCCTCGCCGACTACTTCGACTTCAGCGTGTACGTCGACGCGCGCCTCGAGGACATCGAGCGCTGGTACCTCAACCGCTTCCGCAAGCTGCGCGACACCGCCTTCCAGGACCCCAACTCGTACTTCCGGAAGTACACCCAGGTCTCCGAGGACGAGGCCCTCGACTACGCCCGCACGATGTGGCGCACCATCAACAAGCCCAACCTGGTGGAGAACATCGCCCCCACCCGTGGCCGGGCCACCCTGGTCGTCCGCAAGGGACCCGACCACAAGGTGCAGCGCCTGAGCCTGCGAAAACTGTGACGGCTACCCTGCCCCCATGCTGCATCTGCGCCTGATCACACCGTCGGAGAAGACCGACGACGTGATCCGCCTGATCGAGAAGACCGTCGGCACCACCCACCTGGTGGTGCTGCCCGGCACGGCCCGCAACCCCGTCGGCGATGTCGTCCTGTGCGACGTGGCCCGCGAGGCGGGGGACGAACTCCTCACCGGGCTCCAGGAACTGGGGCTGGACCGGACCGGTTCGATCGCGGTCGAGAACATCGACCTCTCCCTGTCCCGGAGGGCCGACAAGGCCGAGGCGGAGGCCCCCGGCGAGGGCGCCGACGCGGTCCTGTGGGAACACCTCACGGACGCCACCCACGAGGAGTCGACGCTCTCCGTCACCTACCTCATGTTCATCACGCTGGCCACGATGATCGCGGCCTGCGGTGTGGTCCTCGACAACGCCGTCCTGATCGTGGGCGCCATGGCGGTGGGCCCGGAGTTCGGCCCTCTGGCCGGCATCTGCACGGCGATCGTGCAGCGCGCCCCACGGCTGGCGGTCCGCTCACTGATCGCCCTGCTGGTGGGCTTCGCGGTGGCGATGGCCGTGACCGCGGGCTTCAGTCTCTTCATGGACGCCGTGGGCCTGTTCACCAAGGAACAGCTGGAGGCGGACCGTCCGAACACGGGCTTCATCTACGCCCCGGACTGGTTCTCCTTCGTGGTGGCCGTCCTGGCCGGAGCCGCCGGCACGCTCTCGCTCACGTCCGCGAAGTCGGGCGCCCTGGTCGGCGTCGCCATCTCGGTGACGACCGTCCCGGCCGCCGCCAACGCGGCCGTGGCCCTCAGCTACGGCGACATGAAGCAGACCTGGGGTTCCACGGAACAGCTCCTGCTGAACCTGCTCGGCATCGTCCTGGCCGGCACCCTGACCCTGCTGACCCAGAAGTGGCTCTGGGCGAAACAACGGGGACGCGTCAGCGCCGGCTAGGGCCTTTCTTTCGGATCAGGCCCGGCCTCAGTCCGCGGGACTTGCCGGCGCGGCCGAGCGGGGTCGTGGGGGCCCCTCCCGCTCGAGCGAAGCCGAGAGTGGGGGAGCGTGCAGCTGCAAGGCGGAGGAGGGCGGCAACGCGGTGGGGGCACCCCCGGCCGGAGGCTGGGGGACGTTGACAACCGACGACAACGCCGCAGATGGGCGTGCCAGACCCCGCGACCCCGGCAAGATCCGAAAGAGAGGCCCTAGGGGAGATCGCCTTCAGGGGCGCGGGGAACTGCGCGACCAGCCACGACGACGCCGCGGCCCGCATCCCACAGATCCCCCCGCCCCGCACCGGGGCCTAACCCAGCGCGGACTTCACCACATCGGCCAGCCGCCCGGCGACGGACCGGGCCTGATCGATGTCGGCCGCCTCGACCATCACCCGCACCAGCGGCTCGGTCCCCGAGGGCCGCAGCAGCACCCGGCCGGTGGAGCCCAGCTCCCGCTCCGCCTCGGACACGGCGGTGGCGAGCTCGGCGGAGGACGACACCCGGGTCCGGTCCACGTCCGGCACATTGACCAGCACCTGCGGCAGGCGCTCCATCACGGAGGCCAGCTCCCGCAGCGACCGCCCGGTCTGCGCGACCCGCGCCGCCAGCATGAGCCCGGTCAGCGTGCCGTCCCCGGTGGTCGCGTGATCGAGGATGATCACATGCCCGGACTGCTCGCCGCCCAGCGCGTACCCGTGCTCCTTCATCTCCTCCAGCACATAGCGGTCGCCGACCGCCGCCTGGACGAGGTGGATCCCCTCACGCTCCATGGCGAGCTTGAACCCGAGGTTGGACATCACGGTCGCGACAACGGTGTCGGACCGCAGCACCCCCCGCTCCCGCATGGCGAGGGCCAGCACGGCGAGGATCTGGTCCCCGTCGATCTCCTCGCCGCCCTGGTCCACGGCGAGGCAGCGGTCCGCGTCCCCGTCGTGCGCGATGCCGAAGTCGGCCCCGTGCTCGACCACGGCCGCCTTCAGCTTGTCCAGGTGCGTCGACCCGCATCCGTCGTTGATGTTGAGCCCGTCGGGCTCGGCGCCGATCGTCACGACCTCGGCTCCGGCCCGCGCGAACGCCTCGGGCGAGACCCACGCCGCCGCGCCGTGCGCCTCGTCCAGGACGATCTTCAGTCCGTCGAGGCGGTTCGGGAGCACGGCGACGAGGTGCGCGACGTACCGGTCGAACCCCTCGTCGTACGCCCGCACGCGCCCGACCCCGGACCCGGTCGGCCGCTCCCACGGCTCACCGCGCCGGTGCTCCTCGTACACGGTCTCGATCTTGTTCTCGAGTTCGTCGGGGAGCTTGTGGCCGCCGCGGGCGAAGAACTTGACCCCGTTGTCGGGCATGGCGTTGTGGCTGGCGGAGAGCATCACGCCGAGGTCGGCGCCGAGCACTCCGGTGAGGTAGGCGACGGCGGGCGTCGGCAGCACGCCGACCTTCAGCACGTCCACGCCGGCGCTGGCCAGGCCGGCCACGACGGCGGCCTCCAGGAACTCCCCGGACGCGCGCGGGTCCCGTCCCACGACAGCCACCGGCCGGTGGCCCTCGAAGGTGCCCGCCTCGGCCAGCACGTGCGCCGCGGCGACGGACAGACCGAGCGCCATCTCGGCCGTCAGATCCGCGTTGGCGACACCGCGCACGCCGTCCGTGCCGAAGAGTCGTCCCACTTGTCCTCCTGAAGAAGCATCAGTTTCAAAGGCTGTGCGGCCGCGTTCCCTGTCGGAGCGGCTCCCGCATCTCAGGCATTTGATGCCCTGAACATCCGATCACACAAGCCTTTGAGCACCTTGTGCCGTTATACGCCCACGGCTGCGATAAAACGAACGCCCCGACGGCACAATGGCGTGCCGCCGGGGCGTTCGGAGTACGAGGGAGCGAGCCCGAGAGCTCGCTCCGAGACGTACGAGCAGGCAGCGAAGCTTAACGCTTGCTGTACTGCGGGGCCTTACGGGCCTTCTTGAGACCGGCCTTCTTGCGCTCGACCGCACGGTCGTCGCGCTTGAGGAAGCCGGCCTTCTTCAGGGCGCCACGGTTGTTGTCGACGTCCGCCTCGTTCAGCGCACGGGCGACACCGAGACGGAGCGCACCGGCCTGACCGGAGACGCCGCCGCCGGAGATGCGGGCGATGACGTCGTAGCGGCCCTCGAGCTCGAGCACCTTGAAGGGCTCGTTGACTTCCTGCTGGTGCACCTTGTTCGGGAAGTAGTCCTCGAGGGTGCGACCGTTGATCTTCCACTTGCCGGAGCCCGGAACGATCCGGACGCGGGCGATGGCGTTCTTGCGACGGCCCAGGCCGGCAGCCGGCTGCGGGTCGCCGAAGCGGGAAGCCAGCGACTCCGAGGTGTACTCGCCCTCGACGGGGACCTCGGACTCGGTGGTGTAGCTGTCGATGTCGACGAGCTCGGTCTCTTCGAGCGGCTGCTCGGCAGTGGTCTCAGCCACGGTGATTCCTCAGATTCTCTTTGGTCTGGTTTGGTCTGGCCGGAGTTACTGCGCGACCTGGGTGATCTCGAACGGCTGCGGCTGCTGCGCGCCGTGCGGGTGCTGGTCACCCTTGTAGACCTTCAGCTTCGAGAGCATCTGACGGCCCAGCGTGTTCTTCGGGAGCATGCCCTTGACGGCCTTCTCGATGGCCTTCTCGGGGTTCTTGTCCAGCAGCTCGTCGTAGCGGACGGAGCGCAGACCACCCGGGTAGCCGGAGTGGCGGTACGCCATCTTCTGGGTCCGCTTGTTGCCGGACAGGTGCACCTTGTCGGCGTTGATGATGATGACGAAGTCACCGGTGTCAACGTGAGGGGCGTAGATCGGCTTGTGCTTGCCGCGCAGGATGGAGGCGGCAGTGCTGGCGAGACGGCCCAGGACGATGTCCTGAGCGTCGATGACGTGCCACTGGCGCGTCACATCGCCGGGCTTGGGGCTGTACGTACGCACGGTTCGTAGCCTTCGCTTCTTCAGTGAATGGTCCTGACAGGCTCACCGAAGACGATCACGACAGCCCTGACCGCACTGCGGTGACGCATACCGCGTGCTGGTCGCTGGTCATCGGCCCGGTGGACCGGTGTAAGGGCCCGTCCCGTGAGAATGAGCAAGCCAATACACAACGCACAAGAGCTTACCGGCGTGACCCGGAAGGGTCAAAACGGCGCCGTCTCGCGACTGCGTCGCCGCAGCTCACCACGGGGTCCGACGAAGATCCCCGGCCCCCGCCCGGGGGTGCCCGGCGCCCCGCTTCCCCTATTGTGCGCGGCCACCGTCACCGCCAGCACGCACAGGGTGAACGCGTCCCTGAAGGCCCGCCGCCGCACCGATTCCAGATACGGCCAGGTCAGGCCCGGGACCTGCGGCACCAGCGCCACCCAGAACCACGGCCGCCGCGCCACCGAGTCCGCGCACGGCAGCCCCGCGAGCAGCACCGGCATCACGACCAGCAGATAGTGGTCGTACGACGGCCTGGACACCAGGAACGCCGACAGCATCAGCCCCGCGGCCGTCTCCGTGAGCCGCGACACCCCTGGGCCGGCCCGCCGCCAGCGCAGATACGCACACCCCACCCCCGCGGCGGACGCCACCAGCGCCAGCCCCTGGGCGAGCGGCTCGGGCACCCCCAGCCGGGGCAGCACCGCGACCGGCGAGGCCTCGTACAGCCGTACGAAGGCGTCGTGGCCGTTCAGCAGGAACGGCAGGGTGCGGGTGAAGAAGCCGGCCGGGTCGGGCAGCAGCAGCGCGCAGAACCCCGAGCCGACCGCCGGCACCAGCACCAGCACGGCCAGGGCCCGCCACCGCCGGGCGAAGACGAACAGCAGCGCCAGCGGGGCCAGCAGCGGCTTCAGCGCCAGCGCCAGGCCGAGCACCGCGCCCGCCGCCACCCACCGGCCCCGGCCCGCCAGCAGCAGCCCGACCGGCAGGGCGAGCACCGCCGTGACCGTCCAGTTCCCCAGCAGCACGAGATGGCCGAAGGGCGCGAAGCCCACCGCGAGACCCGCGAGCCCCAGCACCGCGAACCGGCTGCGCAGCGCGACCCCGTGCAGCCGCAGCGCGCACGCCCAGCCGCCCGCCAGGCAGACCGTCACCACCGTCGGCACCAGCACGCGCAGCGCGAGGGGCGGCAGCAGGGTCTGCGGGGCGGCCGCCAGGACCGCGCTCGGCAGGTACAGGAAGTGCGGGTCGTCGTACGGGGAGCCGCCGGCCAGCCAGAGCCGCGCCGCCCCCACCACGATCGCGTTGTCCATCCCGCCGTCCGAGGTGGCCCGCGCCACATGTCCCGCCATCGCGCCCAGCACCGCCACCAGCCCCAGCCACAACGGCCAGGGAGAACGCCGTACCAACCACCCGGAGATGTCGCCTTTGCCCAGACTCATCCACCGAACGCTAGGGGCTCGGGCGCCCGTTGGGGCGGAACAGCACACCTCGCGCCCGTCTAAGATGCGGCCCATGAGCTATGGGCAGGGGGGACCTCCGTCCCAGTGGGATCCGTGGAAACCGAACTCCCAGCAGCCGTGGACCGACGGCGACGACGGCGTGTCCCCGGACTGGGCGGCGCTGGCCGACGCGTCCGAACAGCGCAGTAAACGTCGTCGACTGTTCTTCATAGGCGGCGGCGTGCTCGCCACGCTCGGGATCGGCACGGCCGTCGCCATGGCCGTGGTCTCCGCGGGCAGCGACGACGAGGCCAACCGGCCGACGTCCTCGCTGCCCGCCGCCGAGCTGCCGAGCGCGTCCGGCACGCCGTCCTTCGCGCCGACCACGGCTCCGCCGCCGCTGGACCCGAAGGACTTCGTCTCCAGCAAGGCCAAGGACAAGGCCCCGATCAGCCCGGACCTCCTCTTCCCCGGCACGCAGCTCACCATGGGCTCCAACGTGTACAAGAAGGGTCCGACGGCCGACTCCACCACCTGCTCCACGGGCGCCGCGGGCACCCTGGCCAAGGTGCTCACCGCCAACGACTGCACGCGTGTGCTGCGCGTCACGTACACCAAGGACAACATCGCGGTGACGGTCGGCGTGGCGGTGTTCGACACCGAGGCGCAGGCGCTGAAGGTGAAGAGCCAGTCCGACAGCAAGAGCATCGTGAAGGCCCTCACGGGCAAGGGCGTCAAGGCGTTCTGCAACGGCGCGATCTGCCGCTCGACGACCAATTCCTACGGCCGCTACGCCTACTTCACGATCACCGGCTTCACCGCCGACAAGGACGTGACGACGAAGGACACGGCGGTCTTCACCACCGGCGACGACCTCGCCGAGTCCGCGTTCCAGCAGATCCGCCGCCGCGGCGAGGCCCAGGCCTCCGCCGCGGCGAACGGCTGATCCGCAGCTCCCGGGGGCCGGCTCAGCAGCAGCCGGCCCCGGGCAGCGTCCGCTTGTTCCGCGCCTCCTTGCTGCGCGCGGCGAGCAGTTCGTCGGCCGGATAGCCGACCTCCTCCAGCGTCAGCCCGTGCGGCCGTACGACATGGACGGCCGAGTCCCGCACCCCCGCGGCCAGCACCTTCCCCGGCCACTCGGTGCCCCGGTGCCCGTCCCCCACGAACAGCAGCGCCCCGATGAGGGAGCGCACCATGTTGTGGCAGAAGGCGTCGGCGCGGACGGTCGCGGTGATGATCCCGTCGTCGCCCTTGACCAGGCTCAGCTCCTGGAGCGTACGAATGGTCGTCGCGCCCTCCCGCCGCTTGCAGTACGCGGCGAAGTCGTGCTCCCCGAGCAGCCGTCCGGCCGCCTCGTTCATGACGTCCACGTCGAGCGGCCAGTCGTGCCAGAGGACGTGGTTGCGCAGCAGCGGGTCCACACCCCCCGGGTTGTCCGTCACGCGGTAGGCGTACCGCCGCCAGACGGCCGAGAACCGCGCGTTGAAGCCGCTCGGCGCCTCCCTCAGGGCCCACACCCGCACATCGCGCGGCAGCCGCCCGGCAAGGCGCTTCAGCAGCTTCTCGTGATGTTCACGCCAGACCTGCTCCGGCAGATCGACATGGGCGACCTGCCCCCGCGCGTGCACACCGGCGTCCGTGCGACCGGCCACGGTCAGCTCGTACGTCGTGCCGTGCGACCGGGTGACGGTCCGCAGCGCGTCCTCGATCTCCCCCTGCACGGTCCGCCGTCCCCCGGCCTGCTTGGCCCATCCGGAGAACTCGGTCCCGTCGTAGGAAAGGTCCAGCCGCACCCGTACGAACCCGGGCTCCACTTCGTCACTCACCCCTGGATCCTTTCAGCGAACGCGGAACGGGCCCGCCCCCAAGGGCGGACCCGTTCAGTGCGAGGCAGAGCCTCAGGCGTCCTTGGCCTCGTCGGCCGGAGCGGCGTCCTCGACGACCTCGTCGGTCGCGGTCTCCTCGACCTTGACCTCCTCGGCCTCCTTGACCGCGCGCTTCGTCGCGGCCTCGGCCTCACCGGTCGCCTGCTGCGCCACCGTCAGCGCCTCGACCAGCTCGATGACAGCCATGGGCGCGTTGTCGCCACGGCGGTTACCGATCTTGGTGATGCGGGTGTAGCCACCCGGACGGTTCTCGTAGCGCGGGCCGATCTCGGTGAAGAGCGTGTGGACGACGCTCTTGTCCGTGATCACCTGGAGCACCTGACGGCGGTTGTGAAGGTCGCCCTTCTTCGCCTTGGTGACCAGACGCTCGGCGTACGGACGCAGCTTGCGCGCCTTCGCCTCGGTGGTGGTGATACGGCCGTGCTCGAAGAGGCTCTTCGCGAGGTTCGCGAGGAGGAGCTTCTCGTGCGCGGCGCTGCCGCCCAGACGGGCACCCTTGGTGGGCTTCGGCATGGTGTTCTCCTAGGTGTCTGCCCCGGCCGTATGAGGTACCGGAGTCAGTATCCGAGCAAGCGGTCGCCTGTCGGAGATCCGGGCACCTCTTTCGAGATGCCCGGAGGATCCGCGCCCCCGAAGGGGCGCGGGGAACTGCGCGACCAGCCGAAGCGGACCCGCAGTCACGAAACCGGCCTCCTCGCGGAGCGCTCAGTACTGCTCGGTCTCCACGAAGCCCGCGTCCGCGTCGTCGTCCGCGCCGAACGCGTCCGCGGCGGCCGTGGGGTCGAATCCGGGCGGGCTGTCCTTCAGGGCCAGGCCCATGCCGGCCAGCTTCGCCTTGACCTCGTCGATCGACTTCGCGCCGAAGTTGCGGATGTCGAGCAGGTCCGCCTCGGAACGCGCGACGAGCTCACCCACGGAGTGGATGCCCTCACGCTTGAGGCAGTTGTACGACCGAACGGTGAGCTCCAGCTCCTCGATCGGCAGCGCCAGATCGGCGGCGAGCGCGGCGTCCGTCGGGGACGGACCCATGTCGATGCCCTCGGCGTCGATGTTCAGCTCGCGGGCGAGACCGAACAGCTCGAC
>NZ_BMSA01000047.1 GCF_014648915.1 Streptomyces phaeofaciens
GGTCATGGCCGTCGCTGTCGCTGTCGGTGTCGGTGAGGCTGAGGTTGTCGCCGCGGGCGACGGTGTGCAGGAGTATGGCGCACACCGTCGCCGCGGCTGCGAAGCCGGCCGGGCTGCCCAGGACCGGGAGACGGCGCGGACGCGGGCTGCGACGTCAGGCTGGAGCAGTGTGCAGCCGTAGAGCGCGGCGTCGTCGAAGCCCTGCGGCGCTCGGCCCCATCCTTCCCGGTCCTCGTCTGAGCCCGCCGAGTCCTGCCTGGAGGCAGTTCGGGCTCAGCCGCCGCTCTTTCGACGGAACGACCGCTGACTCGCAGCCGGGCCGTGCGCGCCGTGGACCTTCGACGTGTCGAGGTTCGCGGCGGCGTCGGCGGTGTCCGCCTGCATGCCCCGCTTGCGCGCCAGGGCCTCCCGGAACTTGCGCTTCAAGTCGTACTGGCCGTCATCGTCGGGCGAAAGGGCAGGCCTCTCGCCGTCAGCCGGCTCCGAACCTTCGGGCGATGGAGACTCTGCGGCCATGGTGACCTCCTGGGGCCGGGCAATGGAAAGCACATCCTGTCATGCGAGTCACTGCTCAAGGCCGCTCGCAGCCCTCCGGTCACGGCGTCGCCTGCCAGTGGCGCCCCGCCGTCGAGCCGGACCGGCCACTCCCCCGCCAGGCCGAACGGCGAACGACGCGGTGTCCCTGTTCGACCACGGACAGGCAGCCGCCTCCCGAGGACGCAGGCGGCTCTCGTGATCACCACCATCAGAGCCGTCCGGCCGGCCGTTGGGCCGAAAGCATCTTGGTGAACGGGGTGACGGGACGCTCCAGACGTTCGCCGTCCACGGTGAGGTCGACGGTCTCGTTGTAGAAGGCGAGGAGCCCTTTGACGGCGCCCACCGCAGGCAATGGTTCGGGATAGCTCCAGAGGATGTTCGGCGGGGCCACGACCTCACCCCGCCGCGACCAGTAGGCGGCGGTCCCCTTGTAAGGGCACGCGGTGCTGTGGTCGGTCGGTTCGAACAGGTCGAGGCGGACATCCTCGCGCGGTATGTAGTACCGGGTGGGCAGACCGGTCTCGAAGACCAGGACCGGGCGATGGGTATCGGCGACGACCGCACCGGCGATCTCGACGACGACGTGGCGGCTGCTCGGGATCGCGTCCACCCGTTTGTGCGGGTCGCGGGGGTGAACGAAGATCTCTTCCTCCTCCTCGTACCAGTGGTCGAGGCCCCGGCCCGCACGCCGGAACCACTCGAACGCGATGTGCCCGGCCAGTTCGTCGGCCGGGAACGTCCAGGCCGCGTTCTCGATCAGCTCGCCGTCGGCGTCGAGGTCGTAGAAGATCCGTGATCCGGTGTGCGTGCCCGTCCGGGGGTTCTTCGCCGGGTGGAGGAGGTCCGCGCGGACCTCCTCGCGGGGGAACGCATAAAGCGGTACTGGCGTTCCGGGCTCCCATACGAGGACCGGGTGTCTGCTGTCCACGACGGTGAGGTCGCCCTTGCGGCCGCGCACGCGGCGTTCGCTGGGCTCCCACAGGAGACCTTCCGGGGTGGTCCTGATGTCTCGCGCGGTGGGGAACGTGGTCATGAGTGACTCTCCCTGCGGCTCGCTCACGCGGTCATGTGGGCAACGTGGGCTCGGTGCACCGGGCCGGGACCTGCTCGGGGGCGGCCGAACACCAGCAGGTACTCCTCGGCGCGGCTGCTTGCCTTCTCCCACACTGACACAGGTTCGACGTCGCGGACGTCCACCTTCACCATCGATATCGACCAGCGGAGGCGGCACCGCGGCGCACGGCGGGATCGGTGACTCTCTCCCCGGTAGGCGCTTGGGAGACGCCCCGCTGGCGGGCGCGGGGACACGCCTTCCCCAGGGCAGGCTGGGGCTGCGTCCCCACATCCGGCTGTCCCTGCTGGAGAAGGACCGCAACCGGGAGCTGCTCGCCGAGATGCTGGCACGGCCGGCGAAGCGCCGAAGCGCGGGCCGCGGCCGGATCAGGCGGGGGCCGGGGGCAGGGTCGCCGGAGTGGGGCCGGCCGGGCGGACGGTGATGCCGTAGGCCGCCCCGGCAGGGGTGGTGGTGAAGGCCGGGGTGTGGGACGGCAGCAGGTGTTCGAGCAGGACGGTGGATTCGCGGAGCGCGAACTGGAGGCCGAGGCAGGCGCGAGGACCGATACCGAAGGGGAAGTAGGCGCCCGGGTGGGCGGGCCGGCCGTCGGGGACGAGGAAGCGCCCCGGGTCGAAGCGCTCCGGGTCGGGCCACAGTCCGCCGTCGCGGTGGGTGAGGTACGGGCAGACCAGGAGATCGGTGCCCGCCTCGACCGTGTGGCCCGCGACGATGTCGTCCTCGGTCGCGTGCCGGGGCAGGATCCAGGCGGACGGGTAGAGCCTGAGCGTCTCGTGGACCAGGGCCTGGACGGCCCGGCGGCGTTGCGCCGAGCCCTCGCCGCCGGCGGCCAGGGCCTCCTCGCGGGTGGCGGGATGCCGGTCGAGGAGCAGATACAGCCAGGTCAGGGTGGTGGCGGTGGTCTCGTGCCCGGCGACCAGCAGCGTGACCAGTTCGTCGCGGATGAGCCGGTCGGTGTACTCGGGATGTTCTGCGGCGGCCTCGGTCAGGACGTGCAGCAGGCCCGGCCCGTCGGGGCCGGCCGCACCCGAGCGGGCGGCGTCGACGGCGTGCCGGGCGACCGCGTCGATCCGGACGAGGTCGGCGGCCACGGCGTCCTGGGCGTCGGTGACGTCGGCGGGCAGCGTCGGGAGGGCGGCCGCCACGGCGGCCACGGCGGCCAGTTCGCGCTCGGTGCCGTCGTCGAGCGGATACCCGGTGAGCGAGCGCCAGATGGCGTCCAGGGCGAAGCGGCGCATCTCCTCACCGACGTCGAAGGTCTGCCCGGTGCGGGCGTACCCGGCCCAGCGTGTGGCAGTGGTCCGGGCGGCTCCGGTGATCCGCTGCTCGTAGCGGCGCATGCCGGTGCCGGTGAACTGGGACTGCAACAGACGGCGTTGGCGCTTCCACGCCGTACCGGTGGCGGCGAGGACTCCGTCGCCGATCAGCAGCCGGGCGCGGTGGGAGCGCTTGACGTACCGCTCGGGGTGGTGGGCCAGCACGTGCTGGACGGCCTGCGGGTCGGTCACCAGGACCGTGCGGTTCGGGCCGTGGCTGAAGGCCGCGACGCCGCCGTACCGGGCGCGTACCCGGGTCAGCAGCTCGACCAGTTCGCCGCTCTCCGCCCGCCACCGCCGCACGAGTTCGGGCTCGGCCTCGGGTACCGGCCGACCTCCGCCGGGCGGGTGCGGGAGCGAATCGGGACCGGTCCGGGTGTCCATGGCGCATCTCCTGGTCGGCCGTTCAGCCGGTCGTGACGGAACACGGGCACCACGGACTGTACGCGATCGAAATCAACGAGTGACAGGTCGCTTCACGGGGCTTGAGGAGCGGCAAGGGTGGCAGAGGCGCCGCGCGTCGGACCGGCATCAAGTCCTCCGGGGCGAACGGAAGTTCTTACGAGAAGCTGACGCGGGACCGAAACCTCTTCATCCCACCCGCCCCACAGGCAACTCTGGCTCGGCACGGCACCGACGGGCGGTGGCGACGAGGGACGAGGAGTCAGGCGTGAGCAGGCATACCAGGCGCAGGTCGAAGTCGCGGGTCCGGATGACCGTCGCCGGCGGCGGCATCCTCGCATCGACGGCGGTCGCGACCACGGTGGCGATCGCCTCGGCGCCGAAGCCGAGAAGTCGACGGTCAGAACACGCTGTGCTGGCTGGAGCGCGCCGGTGACTTCTTCTACGGCGGCAACACCGGCTGTCGCACCGACCGGCACGGCAGGCTCGCACTCACCAACGAGATCGGCATCGCCGCACCGCCGTCAGCCATGTCCCAGGGCGTCATCGACCTGGCGGTGACACGGGACGAGAAGTTCCTGTACGTGCAGAACGGGACCTCCGGCACCGTCGACAGCTTCCGCATCGGCAGGAACGGCTCCCTCACCAAGGTCACCACAGCCTCAGGACTGCCCCCCTTCGCCGAGTCCGGCATGGAGGGCATGGTCGCGGTGTAATGAAGCTGCCGCCGCGCGGACCGGCGCCCCTGGGGACTCGTCCCAGGGGCGCCGAATCCGTTCCGACGTGGCCGGCGCCGTGACCGCAAGGGTTCACCGGCTCGCCAGCCGTGCTCGACGTCGGTCGGGCGCCTACCTGAGCTCGGCGGCGGTGTAGTAGCCGCCCGCGACCAGGACGTTCTCGTAGTTGGACTTGTCGACGTTGATCGGCTGGAGCAGGTAGGCGGGAACGGCCTTGACGCCGTTGTCGTAGGCCCTCCGGTTGTTGATGCGCGGCGTCTTGTCGTTGAGTACGTCGTCGGCCATGTCCGAAGCGACTGCGGCGAGTTCACGGATGTCCTTGTAGACGGTCTGCGACTGCTCACCCGCGATGATCGACTTCACCGAGGCCAGTTCGGCGTCCTGCCCGGTGATGACCGGGAGAGGCTTGCCGTCGGAGCCGTAGCCGTCCGACTTCAGTGCGGACAGGATGCCGAGGGAGATGCCGTCGTACGGCGACAGCACCGCGTCGACCCGTGCGGTCCCGTACGACTCGGCGAGGATGCCGTTCATCCGCTTGCCCGCGGTGGCACCGTCCCAGCGCAGTGTGGTGACCTTCTTGAGGTCGGTCTGGCCGGAGCGGACGACCAACTGCTTGCTGTCCAGGTACGGCTGAAGGAGGTGCATCGCCCCGTCGAAGAAGTACGCGGTGTTGTTGTCGTCCCCGGAACCGGCGAACAGCTCGATGTTGAACGGGCCTTCGCCGTCCTCCAGGCCGAGCTTGTCGATGATGTAGTAGGCCTGGAGTCGGCCGACCTGCTCGTTGTCGAAGGAGACGTAGTAGTCCACGTTCCCGGTACCGAGAATGAGCCGGTCGTAAGAGATCACCGGGATCTCCGCATCGGCGGCCTGTTGGAGCACGTCGTTGAGTGACGTGTTGTCGATGGCCGCGATGATCAGCGTATCGACCCCTTGCTTGATCAGGCTCTCGATCTGGGAGACCTGGGTCGCGGGGTCGTCGTCGCCGTAGACCAGTTCGGCCTGGTAGCCCTTGGCCTTCAGGTCCGTGACGATGCTCTTGCCGTCGGTCAGCCAGCGCTCGGAGGCCCGGGTCGGCATGGCGATGCCGATGGTGCCGCCCTTGGGGCTGCTCTCGCTGTCCTTGCCGCAGGCGGACAGGGTCAGGGCGAGGGCGGCGAGAGTG
This sequence comes from Streptomyces phaeofaciens, assembly GCF_014648915.1. Classification (GTDB taxonomy): domain Bacteria; phylum Actinomycetota; class Actinomycetes; order Streptomycetales; family Streptomycetaceae; genus Streptomyces; species Streptomyces phaeofaciens. Next base: position 5,227 of record NZ_BMSA01000047.1, read on the forward strand.
GCGAGCGCGGCTCTTCGATTGCGCATGGTGATCGTTCCTTGATCTTCTCGTCGTTGAGAGGATGACGGCATTTCAGATGCGGCAGGGCTGTGGCCGGATCGGCCGGGCATGTGGTCGGGCATATGGCCTGATCGGGCGGGCATGTGGCCAGGCATGTGGCCGGGTCGGCCGGGGTAGCCGGCCGGCAGGGCGACGGCGACACGGGCATGCCGGCGCATCCGTTGCCTGCGGTGGCCGGTGCCGGGTCCCACGGGGATGGCCATCGGAGTTGGTCCCGAACTCATTGGACGGACCGAACTCGAGGTGGAGGGCGCGGCGGCAGATGTTCGCGGCGACCTCGTGCATCACGTGCGCAGTTGCCGAGATCGTCGGCGTGTGCGGTGGACGTGCTTCAAATGGGGCGAGCGGCCGGCGGATCCCGTGGGGGCGGCCGAAGCACAGGGCGCTCGAAGTGTTGCCTCGGACACCGCTGGGGCACCCCGGTGTTCCGCGGCCCGCCCGTCGGTTCGCCGGTTCTGCCTGGCACCCGCGTTTCGCCGGTGCGCGCTTTGCCGGTGCGCGCCGCGACGTCCGTCGGGCTGCGCTGCGGCGTCCCGGATAAGTGGGTGCTGCTTCCGGTGCTGGGCAGGGCACTTGCCTTTCAACCGTTCGAAATACCGTCACACGGTCGGTATGTTGGCGAGACCCTAGGAGGCAGCGGGCGGAGTGTCAACGCGGTGAACAAAGGCGTTGCCGGACAGGTGATGAAGACGAGCTTCCGATCGCCGGCAGAGCCCTGCGCGCGCCGCGACGCCCAGCACAGCCGGACTTCTGTGTTTCCGCTGGTCAACGTCCTCGCGCCCGGCGTCGGCCTGGACGGCTGGGCGGCCATGCGGGGCGACCGCGGCGGTGTGGGGCGGCTGCGGCGGTGTGGGGCGGCTGCGGCGATGTGGGCCGGGCTCGTCCGTCGGCCGCCTGTTGCTGCCGCGCGGCGCCGACGGTCGCCCGGCTCGCGACCAGCAGGCCGCGGCGGCGGAGCCGTCGCCGACCTCTCCCCCTCATGCCGGTAACCGTCCTGCGCCTACTCCTCGGCACCCTCGCCACGACCCTCGGCGCGCCGGAGAGCCGGGCGGGTGAACAGCGATGAGCAGCCTCCGAGAAGAAGGGCTGGCGGGCCACCACGAACCTCGCCCGAAGGCTGGGCGGCGCCTGGAAAGGCCGGGCCTACGGCCACGAACCACGACGGCGCCGCCCGGTCCGCCGGGCCACCGCGATGGCTTGCCGGCCGCACGTTTGCACGACGGCCCGCTCCCACCCGAAACCCGGGTGGGAGCGGGCCGATCTCCCGGACCGTCGACAGTCCCTGACAGGAACCCCGACTTCCCGTTCAGAAGGCGGAGTTGGCGAACCAGAGCGTCAGCAGGTCCTTGTCTCCGTCGAGCGCGAAGAGCTCTTCGTCGTGGTGCAGGCGCCGCCCATACACGAGCAGCAAGAGGTCGGACGCGGTTCCCTGAACGGTCGCATCGGCGGGGTGAGCCGGCACAAGGGTCGTATCGAGGCCGAAGCCGTCGGGCCGCAGACGGACGACCCAGTCGCCGTCGCCGTTGCCGTCGGTCGCCCGGAAGCGGATCGTGCTGCCGGGACCGCGCAGGTTGGCGACCTTGGGTGCGAAGAAGGTGGCGAAGGGCAGGTTGACGAGGAACTCGTCGATCCCGTCGACCGCCGACGGGCGGTCGATCGTGGGTGGGAGGCCGAGCGCCAGGTCGGCGTCGGCCCGGTGCAGCAGGGTCTCGAAGAGCATCCGCCGTGCCCAGAAGCGGGCGTGCTGGTCGACGCCCCATGCCCACATGGGCTGGTCCGGGTCGGTGGCCGCGAAGGCGTCCTCGGCCACGGTCGCGCTTTCGGCCAGCCAGTCGGCGTAGTCGGCGTGCCGACCGGGGAGCCGCAGGTCCACCTCGCGGCTGCGCGGGGGTTCCTGGATGCGCGCGTGCAGCAGAGCCGAGAACCAGCGCTGGACGCTGCCGACGTGTTTCACCAGGTCGGCCAGCGTCCAGCCGGGGCAGCTCGGCACCGGGGTCGTCAGATCGGCGTTCTCGAGCGCCGCGACGAGTCGGCCGGTCTCCACCTTGATCTCCGCGCGGTGGTCGACCGGAGCCGGTCCGTGTGCGGGGCGGTCCGGGAGGTTCATCGTGGGGTGCCTTTCAGCGAGGGGGCGGGCTCGGGTGAGCGGCCGGTCCGGTGGCGATCTCCTGGCAGAACGTGTCGAGGCGTCGGCGGCGTCGAGCGGCCGGGGAACCGGCCCCCTTCGTCCGCGAGGTCCCGCCGGTGAGCGCGAAGGGGGCCGTGCCTGGCACGGAAGGAACCGCCTCCCCGGGGAGGCCTCGAAGTACCGGGCGGATCAGGCGGACTTGGCCGCGGACTCGACCTCCGCCTCCGCGCGTTCCGCCGTCTCGGATGCGACGGCCTTCCGCACCACCGGAGTGCGGAGCGTCTGCGCTGTCCTGAGTCCGATGAGGGCGACGGCGGCGACCAGGACGAACGCCGCTCCGGCGATGGCGAAGCTCAACGTGAACTGGCTTTCCTCGGGGAGGGCGGGCATGCCGGCGGGCAGCTGGACGGTCTTCGACGCCAGGAGCGATGTGATCACCGCGCTCGCGACGGCGCTGCCGACGGAGCGGGAGATGGAGTTGATGCCGTTGGCGATGCCCGTCTGGTGGGCCGGGACGCTCGCGACGATGAGCGCGGGCATGGCGGCGTAGCCGAAGCTGATCGCCAGGCCGATGAGCATGCCCGCGCCGATCACCGAGGGAGTGGTGTCGTGCGCGGTGGTCAGCCAGGTGAAGCCGAGCACTCCGAAGCAGGCGCCCGCGGTCAGCGTGACGCGTGCGCCGAGCCTGCCCACCAGCACACCGCCGAACTGGGCGCCCACGAGGGAGACGAGCGTGGTCGGCAGCAGGTAGACGACGGACGCGGCGAGCACCGAAGCGCCGAAGCCGTAGCCGACGAGGTCTTCCGGCATCTGCACGAGGTACGAGACGCCGATGAAGTGGGTGAACATCGCGAAGCCCAGCAGCAGGCCCGCCAGGTTGGTGAACAGCACCGGCCGGTGGACGAACATCTTCATGTCCACCATCGGCTCCTTGACCCGGCTTTCGGTGAGGACCCAGACACCCGTCATGACGACCGCACCGGCGAAGGCACCAAGCGTTCGGCCGGACGTCCAGCCCCACTCGTGCCCCTGCGAGATGGGCAGGAGCAGCAGCACCAGCAGCATTCCGAGGGTCAGCGCGCCCAGCCAGTCCGTCCGCCCGCCCGTCTTCGTCCGGGAGGCGGGCACCGTCAGCAGCACGCCTGCCAGTGCCACGACGGCGAGCACGGCCGCCAGCCAGAAGACCCGGTGGTAGTCGGGGTGGGAACCTCGTGTGAGGAGCCCCGCGCCGACCAGGGCGAGCCCGCTGCCGAACGCGAGCGTGCCGCTGACCAGGGCCATCGCTCCGTGCAGCTTCTCCGGCCTGATCTCCTCGCGCAGCACGGAGAGGGCGAGCGGGAAGATCGCGGTCGCCGCGCCCTGCATCACCCGACCGATGATCAGCCAGGTCAGGGAGGTGGTGGTGGCGGCGAGCACCGACCCGGCGATCATCACGACCAGTACACCGACGAGCGTGGGCTTCTTGCCGTGCTGGTCACCGAAGCGGCCGAGCAGCGGGGTGAACACGGCGGCTGACAGCAGGGTGGCCGTGGTCACCCAGCTGACGGCCGCCGTGGTGGCCTCCAAGTCGTTCTGGATGATGCCCAGGATCGGAACGACCAGGGTCTGCATCATCGAGACGACCATGGCGGCGAGCCCGAGCACCAGGACGATCCCGGTCTGTCCGGAGGATCTGGAGGACGGCGTCTGCAGGGAGTGAGACACGGAAGCTCTGCCCTAACTAGTTGAGAACGTCGATGCTTGAGAACTTCAAGCAATTGCCCAGACCGTATCCATCAATATTTGAGATGGTCAAGTTTCCTGGCTAAGGTGTGTCATATGACAGGGACCCGCGGTGTCGACACGGCCCAGCTCATGGAGCAGCTCTCGGTGTCGCTCGCCGCCTACTACGGCGACTTCACGGTGGCCGCGGCGAGCGAGAACCTCACGGCCAGCCAGGGCAAGACGCTCAACGTGCTGCGCCGGGGGCCCGCCGCGATGCGTGTCCTCGCCTCCATCCTGACCTGCGACGCCTCGAACATGACGGGGATCGTCGATCGACTGGAGAAGCGTGGCCTGGTACAGCGCGAGCCCAGCCCCACCGACCGGCGCGTCAAGAACGTCGTCCTCACCGCCGAGGGCGAACGCGTCATCGATGTGATCCGCGGGAAGATGCACACCACGCGGGCCGGACTCGACAGGCTCAGCGACCAGGAGCGCGACACCCTCCACGACCTCCTGGAACGCGCTTTCACCGCACAGCCCGCCGCCGCCTGAGCCCGCCCCGCCGGCCGGTGTCGGGGTCGCCCTGCGATCTTCCCGTTCACGAAGGGATCACGCCTCGTGCCTGCTCGTCGGATCGTCGTCGTCGGTGGCGGGGTCATGGGTTCCGCGGCGGCGTGGCGACTGGCCTCGCGGGGCGGCGAGGTCACGCTGCTGGAGCGCTTCGGTCCCGGGCACGACCGCGGCAGCTCGCACGGCACCTCACGGATCTTCCGACTCGCGTACACGGATCCCTTCTACGTCGATCTGGCGGTACGGTCACTGCCCTTGTGGCGGCGGCTGGAGGAGGAGACCGGACGCCAGGTCCTGTCCCTGACCGGCTCCGTCGACCACGGACCGGCGGCGATCACCGACGCCCTGTACGAGGCTCTGACCGCTTCCGGACGCCCCGCCGAGCGGCTGGTCCCTGAGCAGGTGGCCGAGCGGTGGCCGGGGCTCCGCGCCGACACGGGCGCCGTGTTCCACCCGGAGGCCGGACGCCTCCACGCCGACGAGGCGGTCGCCGCCTTTCAGCAGGCGGCGCGGGCTCATGGCGCCGATGTCCGGCACGGTGTGCGCGTGACCGGACTGTCGGTGCTCGGCGACGGCGTGCGGGTGGTGACCGAGGCGAACGAGGAGTGGCGCGCGGACGCGGTGGTCGTCGCCGTCGGCGGCTGGACCGCGGCCCTGCTCGCGGGCGGCGCGTCCGCGCCGGTGAGCGGTGTGCCGAAGTTGCGGGTCACTCAGGAGCAGCCGGCCCACTTCCCCGCGGCGGATCCGCTGTCCTGGCCCAGTTTCATCCACCACCCGGGTGCCGGTCTCCCGGCGACGGGCCGGACGACGGACGGTGTGTACGGACTCGGCAGCACGGACGGAGTGAAGGCGGGATTCCACGGGATCGGCCCGGTCGTCGACCCCGACCACCGCGACCGCACCCCGGACCTCGCGACCGTACGCGCCCTCGCCGCGTACGCCGAGCGCTGGCTGCCCGGCGTGGACCACACCGGGCCGGAGCCGCTGACCTGCCTCTACACGACCACCGCGGACCACGACTTCCTCGTGGACCGGCAGGGCCCCGTCACCGTGCTGGGCGGCTGCTCCGGGCACGCCTTCAAGTTCGCTTCCGTGATCGGCGAGCTGGCCGCCTCCCTGGTGCACGGCGAACCCGGCCCGTCCCGCTTCGCTCTCGGCCGCCGTCCACGAACCGCGCGCTGACCGGCCCGCTCCGAGACAAGTGGTCCACGGCAGGACATCGACCGCGTCGAGAAGGGACACCTCGTGACCGGATGGGTGCCGCGGCCCGACGGCGGCCGCCCCGAGGGCCGGTACTGCGCGCACGCCGACGCGGTGGCCACTCCCCCGGAGCGACACGAGGGCGAAGGGTGCGCGGAATGCGTCGCGCGAGGGCGGCACGCGTGGGTACGACTCCTGGAGTGTCTGGACTGCGGTCATCTCGGATGCTGCGACAGTTCGCCCGGCGCGCACGCCACCGCTCACCATGAGTCCACAGGTCATCCGGTGGCCCGCTCGGCCGAGCGCGGCGAGACGTGGGCGTGGTGCTATGCCTGCGAGCTGTACCTACGCCCCGTGGACGACGACGGTCCTGCGGCAGCGGAGGGATGAGCAGGGCCCTCCAGGGCGACCGTCCACCACGGACGACCGGCGGCGAGGGCGGAGCTTGTCCCGGAAGGGTGCTCAAGGGGTCGAGCCGCAGCACGTACGTCCCTCCTGGCTCGCGACACCGGCGCTCGGCGCCGGGTTCGCAAGTCGGCCTCGCAAGTCGGCCTCGCAAGTCGGCCTCGCAAGTCGGCGCCGAGCACGATGTCGCACCGCGCCGAATCGGCCGATCTTCCCGATCCCGATGACAGCCCCCACCCCCGTCCAGGCGGACCGAGATGCCCTCGCGCCCGCACGCCCCCGGCTCCGGGCCGCGAGACGCCGACTTTCGATCTTGTGCCGCCGCGCGGACGGCAGGCCCGCGAGCCGGGTCGTGCGGGGGCATGAGAGAAAGACCACCACTCGAACAAAAGGGATTTTCTGGATCTTCTACCTCTTTCAGCCTACGGTCGTAGGTCTACCCCTGACTTCTCACCACCCCGGGAGGGTGTGTGCTCCTGCGCTCCACGACCGACGACACCGCGGAGGGCCCGGCCGGGCACCGCGGTCACATACGCAAGACGGCGATCGCGACCGGTGCGGTCGCGATCGTCGTCGGCGGGCTGTACGTGGCGGGTCTCGTCGCCACCGGGGACGACATCTCCACGGGCACCCGGGTCGAGGGGATCGACATCGGCGGCCTGAGCCGTGCCGAGGCCGCCGACCGGCTCGCCTCCGCGGCCCCCGCCGCCTGGAAGGGCCCGATCCCGGTCACCATCGGTGACGAGACGACCACCATCGACCCCGCCTCGGCCGGACTCACGGTCGATGCCCGGGCCACCGCGGAGCGCGCGGCCGACCCGTCCCGCGATCCGTTCACCGTGATCGGCCGGCTCTTCTCCTCCGGCGACCGCGACATCGAGCCAGTCGTCTCGTTCGACGGGACGAGGGCACAGGCGGCCGTCACGGCGGCCGCGAAGGAGCACGACCGCCAGGTCCTCGAGGGAGCTGTCGCCTTCAAGGACGGCAGGGCGGTCGTGACGCAGCCCCACGACGGGCAGAAGCTGGACACGGACAAGGCAGTCGAGATGCTGCGCGCCGCCTATCCCGCGGCCGACGGCGTCGCGCCCGTCGCGCTTCCCGTCTCCGTGACGCGGCCGCACGTGCAGGGCGCCGAGCTCTCCCGATTCGTGACCGAGTTCGCCAAGCCCGCCGTGTCCGGCCCGGTCACGCTCACCGCGGGCGACAAACGGTTCCAGATCCCGGCGGCCACCCTGGCCGACCACCTGACCGTCAAAGCCGACGGCGGCCGGCTCACCCCGTCCCTGGACGCCCAGGCGCTGATGCGCGACCCGGCGGTGTCCCGTCCGCTCGACACGGTCACCGGCGAGCCCGTCGAAGCCCGCCTCGGGGTACGGGACGGCAAGGTCGTCGTGGAGCAGGACGGCCGCCCCGGCCGCACGGTGTCGGCCGAGGCCCTCGGCCGGGCGGTGGAGCCGCTGCTGACCAAGGAGGGCGCGACAGCCCGTACCGGAGCGGTCGCCGCCACGGTGACGCCACCGAAGCTGACGGCGCAGACGCTCGCCCGGCTCGGGATCACCGAGCAGATGTCGACGTTCACGGTGAACTTCCCGACCGCGCCGTACCGCACGACCAACATCGGTCGGGCCGTCGAGCTGATCAACGGCTCGGTGGTCCAGCCGGGCGAGGTGTGGAGCTTCAACCGCACGGTCGGTGAGCGTACGGAGGCCAACGGCTTCGTCGACGGCACGATGATCATGGACGGCCAGTATCGGAAGGCCCCCGGTGGCGGTGTGTCGGCGGTCGCCACCACCGTCTACAACGCGCTCTTCTTCGCCGGCGTCGAGCCCTTGGAGCACGGCGCCCACTCCTTCTACATCGAGCGCTACCCGGCGGGCCGGGAGGCGACCGTGGCCTGGGGCACGCTCGACCTGAAGTTCCGCAACGACTCCGGCAAGCCGATCTACATCAAGGCGAGTTCGACGGACTCGTCGGTGACGGTGAGCTTCCTCGGCACGAAGAAGTACGACTCCGTGACCGCGGTGGCCGGCCCCCGCACGAACACCACGCCGCCGAAGGAGCGCAAGGACACCGGCGAGACGTGCGAGGTGCAGGAGCCGCTGGAGGGCTTCGACATCAAGGTCGACCGCGTCTTCGCCAACCATGGTGTCGAGGTGAACCGCGAGACGTTCGGCACGCACTACACCCCGAGGGACAGGGTGGTCTGCGACTGATCGGCGGTCGGCGCGCGGCCACTCGGACGCGCACCGACGCCCGACGTCGTGGAGGGCGACGCTCCGGAGAGGCTCGCGGTGACCGTACGGGGCCTGCCTCCGCGGGCTTGGGGGGGCGCGTCGTCCCGCCCGTGGGCCGGCCGGGATCCACAGGGCCCACAGCGCGGATTGTCGGCCAATAGCTTCCGCGGTCGTCTCGGGCGCGGGAGATCGTGGTGGGGCGCTCCGGGCGTGCCGGCGGAGCGTCCCGCGCTTCGTCGGCGTCGTTCGCGGCCGTCCGCGTTCGGCTGCGCAATCGTTGCCCGGGCCGGGGGTACGTCCGGCGCCTCGGCACCGGACGCGGTGCACACGAACATGTGCCGTGCCTTGAGGACGATTCACCCGGTGTCGGGGGAAGTCCGCCCTGCAACGCCGTCGATATGCGGATGTGAAGCGGAACGCCTCGCACCGCGGGAGCGCCGTGTCGGCCACCCCGCCCGTCCCGCGTGCACGGGCGCTTGTTCCTGACCAGTCGGTCCTCAGCCATATGTACCTGTATCGGGTGACGATTCAACACTGTGTGGCACTTGTCGCTGACGTTTCCCCATGACTAGGCTCCCGCCCACTTTCACAGTTCACACACTTTCGACACATGGGGGCCGGCCGTCGGCGCGGCCTCCCGGGCGTACAGGGGGTGGGGAACGTCGACGCGTCACCGATCCGCCGGCCTCCCGGCCGGCCCGTCCCAGCGCACGACGAACACTCCCCCGCCGCCGAACGGCCGCGCCGCGCGAAGCGGTCGGACCCACGGGGCCGTCCGCCCGCTCCGGCGCACCGGGACCTCAGAATCCTGTGGTGGGTCAACGCAGTTGACGGGCTCGGCAGCCAGGCCTCCGGACTGGTCCTCCCGCTGCTGCTCCTGGAACTGGGCCACAGCCCCGGCACCGCGGGTTCGCTGGCCAGTGCCGCCGCGCTCACCGGGGTCGTCCTGGGGCCGCTCGTCGCGGTGCCGGCGGACCGGGGACGGCGGCGGCGCCTCATGACGGGCTCGGCGGCACTCGCGGCCCTGGCGACAGGGGTACTGGCTCTCACCTGTCTGGGCCGGCCCGCGTTATGGGTCGTGGTGTCGCTGGCCCTGACGGAGCGGCTGTGCGCCGTGGCCTACGACGCCGCGTCACGTGGAGCCCTCGTCCACCTGGCAGCCGTCGACGAGCTGCCGCGGGCGACAGCCGGGATGCAGGTCGGCGACCAGGTCTCACTCATCGTGGGTCCGGCGCTCGGCGGGGCCCTCTTCCACCTTGCCCGCCCCCTGCCCTTCCTGGCCGACGCCGTCTCCTACGCGGCGGCAGCTCTGGGCGTCCGGGCCATCCGCGCCCCCCTCGACACACCCGCCCCGGCGCCGGGCCCGCCGTCCGGTGCCGCGTCCCGTCAGCGCGGGACGTGGTCCGACCGGTTCGGCGCCGCGAAGGCCGGCGTGGTCACGGTGGCCGAGTCCCCGCTGCTGCGACTCGTCCTGGTCTGGACGTCGACGGCCGGGGGCGCGCTGACACTGTTGTTCTACACGGCGCTGTTCCGGCTGGGCGCGGACGCGCGGAGCGCGGCGGCCGGCCTGGTCCTCGCCGCGTCAGGAGCAGCCGGTCTGCTGGGCTCGCTGGTCGCGGCCCCCGTCGTACGCCGGCTCGGTGCGGCCCGCCTGTTGACCCTGACGGCCTGGCTGCTGCCCGTGCCGTGCGGCTCACTGGTGTGGGCGAACGGTGCGATCGGCTGGGGAGTGGCGTTCGCCGGGCTGTCCCTGCTGGTGCCGCTGATCACCGTGGTCCTGTCCAGCGCCGCCATCGCGTGCACACCGGCGGCGCTTCAGTCGCGCGCCGCGAGTGTGCTCGGCTCGGTCTCCGCGCTGGCCGCGGCCGGGGCGCCGGCGCTCGCCGCCGTCCTGGTCACCGCCTGGGACCTCCGCACGCCCGCGCTGCTGTGCACCGCGCTGTTCACCGCTCTGGCCGTGTACACGCAACTCAGGGCCCCTGCCGTACTGCGCGCGGGCGCCGCGGCCGCCGCCGGGACGGGAGAGAGCCGTGGGTGACACCTTCAAGGTCTTCCTCAGCGCCCTGCCGGAAGTGTGCCCACGCGACACGAGGCGCATGGTGCTGACGGCCGACGCCGACGGCCGCTGCGAGGTGTTCACGTGGGACGCGGCCACCCGAAGCACTCGGCAGGTCACGAACCGGCCAGCGGGCACGGTGCACTGCGCCATCGACGCCGACGCGTACGTGTGGTGGTTCGACGAGGACGCCGAGGGCCGGGGGCACTGGTGGTTCCAGCCGTTCGACGGAGGCTGCCGGCTGCCCGGTCTGCCGGGGGCCCCGACCGGGCTGCCGCGCGGACTGGCGGTGACGGCCGACGGGACGGTCGCCGCGGCGCTCGCACCCCGGCGCGGAGACACGAGGGTCCTGGTCGGACGGCGTGGCCGGGCCCCCCGCGAGATCCTCCGCATCGCCGGGGAGGGCCGGCTGAGCGGCATCACGCCGGAAGGCGATCTGCTGGCCCTCGCGACGGTGTCCGACGGCGCCGCGACCGTCACCGTCGTCACCTCGGCGGGCCTGATCGTCGCCGAGCTGCCCGAGGCCAGCGGCCCGGCCGGCCGATTATGGTGCCGGGGGTTCTCTCCACGGCCCGGCCGGTCCGAACTGCTGCTGGTGCACGAGCGGGAGGACGGCTACCAGTTGGCGACGTGGACGCCACGCCGAGGTCTGGTCACACACTCCTGGTGCGGTTTCGACACGGAGATCACCGCACGCTGGTACCCCGACACCGACGAGGTGCTGGTGCGCCAGGAGCGCCACGGTCGCTCGCTGCTGCACCGGGTGTCCCTGCGTGACCGTACCCGCCGCGTCGTCCCCACTCCCGCCGGGAGCCTGCTCGACGCGGCCCCGCGGCACGGCGGGGGGCTGCACTACCTGTGGACGGACACCGCCCACCCGCCCGTCCCGCGCGCCACCGACGGGGTCGCCCTGCCGACACCGGGTCTCCTGCCCCACGTACCCGGGCGGCACAGCGAGCTGTGGACCCCTACGCCCGACGGCCCGGTCCACACCCTCCTCAGCCTGCCCCACTCCGACGACAGCCGACTCGACGGCGCCGGTGCCGGTACGAGTGCGGGTACGGGTACGGGTACAGGTACGGGTACGGGTACGGGTACCGATGAAGTTCCGCCGCCCGTCGTGTTCCTGGTGCACGGCGGGCCCGCCGACCACGACCGGGACGCCTACGACGCCACGGTGCACTCGCTCGTGGCCTCCGGCTATGCCGTGGCTCGGGTCAACTACCGCGGGTCGACCGGTTACGGTCCCCGCTGGCGGCGGGCCTTCGGAACAGATGTCGGCCACCCCCAGGTGGACGACCTGGCCGCCGTACGAGCTGATCTCGTCGGTCGCGGGCTCGTCGACGGCCGGGCCACGGCCCTGTGGGGTGTGTCCTGGGGGGCGTACCTGGTGCTGCTCGCCCTCGGTACCCGCCCGGGGCTGTGGCAGGCCGGTGTCGCGGTGAAGCCGGTGGCCGACTGGGTGACCGCCCACCGGATGACCACTCCTGCGCTGCGTGCCCTGGACGTCCGCTGGTTCGGCGGCACTCCGGAACAGGTGCCGGAACGTTACGCCTTCAGCTCGCCCCTCACCTTCGCGGCAAAGGTGAGCGTGCCCCTGCTCGTGGTCGGCGCCGACAGGGACGTCAAGTGCCCGCCCCAACAGATCCGCAGCTATCTCGGCGCGCTGACCGCCGCGGGCGTGGCCCACGAGGAGATGTGGCTCGACACCGGCCACGACGGCTACGACGGTGCGACACACGTCGCGGTCCTGCACCGTTCCCTGACCTTCCTGCGTACGCGCCTGCCCGCGCCGACGCCCCCTCGCGTCCCCCGGCACGTCCGGGAGGACCCCGGTCCCGCCGACTGACACGGCGGGACCGGGTAGTGCACAGCACCACCCGCCCGAAGAACACGCCATGAACCCGAGAAGGAGGACGACCGTGCAGAAGGACATCATCCACAACGACCCGCTGGCCGGCGACGAGGAGAACCGCAGGCCGGGCATCGGCATCACCATCACCATCCCGTTCCGCAACGCCGCCGAGAGCGACGACGAGGAGTGACCCACGGCCCGGCCGGTCCGGTCCCACCGGGGCCGGCCGGGCTTCCTCCCGCACCTCCCGCACCTCCCGTCTCGCCGGCCGCTCGTGCGCAAGGAGCCCATCGTGCGCGTTCTTCTCGTCAATATGCCCTGGTCCCCGATAGACCTGCCCTCGCTGGCGCTCGGCATCCTCAAACGGAGCGTCGACGACCACGTCCAGGACGCCACGTGCGAGGTGCTGCACGCCAATCTGGAGTTCACCGACTGGATCACCAGCCGCTCCGAGTTCACGGCCGAGGACTACGAGTACTACGCCCTGTCCTCCTATTTCCTCGGCTGCGGCGACTGGGTGTTCTCCTCGGCGCTCTACGACGACCCGGCGTGGCGGGACGATCACTTCGTCGAGGTGATGACGTCGAAGCTGCGCAGGTCCCGGATGCGCATGACCCGGGAACTGCACCGCCTCGTACCGGAGTTCGTCGACGAGGTGGCCCGCCGCGTCGTGGCTCTCGAACCCGACGTGGTCGGGTTCACCTCCACCTTCCAGCAGAACACCGCCGCGCTGGCTGCGGCCCGGCGGATCAAGCACCTCGCCCCGCACGTCGTGACCGTCATGGGCGGGGCCAACTGCGACGCCGAGCAGGGCGCCGCCGTCCACCGCAACTTCCCCTTCGTGGACTACGTGGTCCGCGGCGAGGGCGAGGACGCCTTCCCCCGGCTGCTGACCGCGCTACGGGACAAAGACCCGGCCGCCGCTGCTTCGATCCCGGGACTGTGCCACCGCACCCCGGACTCCCGGCACACCGCCAACCCCATGCCGACCGGGCCGTTGCCGCCCAACGCCATCCTGCCCCCCGACTACAGCGGCTACTTCGAACGTCTCGCCGCGTCCGTGGCACGCAACTGGGTGGAGCCGAAACTGGTCGTCGAGGGCGCGCGCGGCTGCTGGTGGGGAGAGAAGCACCACTGCACGTTCTGCGGCCTGAACGGCTCCTTCATGGAGTTCCGCAGCAAGAGCCCCGACGTGTTCTACCAGGAGATCATGGACCTGGCGGAGCGCCACCAAGTGCTCGACATGTACGTGGTCGACAACATCCTGGACATGCGCTACCTGTCCACCGTCCTGCCCCGCGTCATCGACAGCGGCTACGACCTGCGCATGCACATCGAGATCAAGGCCAACATGCGGCGCTCTCAGCTGCAGGTGCTGGCGGACGCCGGGCTCATCTACGTCCAGCCGGGCATCGAGAGCCTCAACAGTCGCGTCCTCGATCTCATGGACAAGGGTGTCAGCGGCTGCCAGAACGTCCGCATGCTCCGCGACGCGGCGGAGACCGGGCTGTCGGTGTCATGGAACTACCTGCACGGCTTTCCCGGAGAGACGGCCGACGACTACGAACCCGTCATCCGCCAACTCCCCGCCCTGGAACACCTCAACCCGCCGGTCGACCTGTCCGCCCGTATCGCCATCGAACGCTTCAGCCCCTACTTCAAGCGCCCCGAACTGGGCTTCACCGGACTGCGGCCCGAGGAGCACTACCTGTTCACCTACGACCTGCCCGAGGCGGAACTGCACGACCTGGCCTACGTCTTCCAGGCCCCGGAACGCGGCATCACCGAGCCGACCGTCACCCTCCTCAACGACGGCATCACCGCCTGGAAGAAGCACCACGCCGACGCCCGCCTCACCCACACGGACCTGGGCGACCGGATCGTGCTGGTCAGCAGGCGGCCGTCCTTCGCCTGGCGGACCATGCAGCTCACCGATCCGTTCGAGACCGCGGTCTTCCGGCTCCTGGACCAGCCGCACACCGTGGTGGCGCTGCACCGCAAGCTGACGTCGGCCGCCGCCCCCGCCGGGGACGCGCCGTGCACGGCGCGAGATCTCGAGGCCCTCCTCACGGAGTGGGTCACGCAGGGCGTGGTGTTCACCGACGCGGGCCAGTACGTGCACATCGCCCCCGCCGCCGTGAACCAGGACCTGCTGCGTCTGGACTACATGCGTCACGCCCACACCAGAAGCGAGGCCGAGACCGGCGAGGCCAAGACCTCGGCCGGGAGCGGGACCGAGCCCGCGCCCGTCCTGTCCTGAGCGCCCGTCTCCCCACCTCCCGGCCGCCCTGTTCCCCGAACGGACGAAGGACCGAAGGACCGCATATGACAGCCACCACCGCATCGGACCTCGCGATACGCGCCTGGCGCGACCTCGACCCGCAAGCCCGGCACCTGCCGGGCATGTCGCTGGGTTCCCTCCCGGTGACCGCGCAGACCCACGAGGTCGACCGCCTCTGGGACCTGGGCGTGCGCCACGCCGAACTCGACGCGACCGTCGACCTGTCCACCGACGATCCCGCGAGCCATCGCGAGGCCGTCGACCGGCTGTGCCTGGTCCGCGACCTCACCGCACGCGCCGTCTCCGTCGACTGGGACCTTCGTCTCTCGCCCCGGGACTCCGCTCACCAGTGGAAGGTGTTGTCCCACCTCCAGCCGCCCCGCACCCTCACCGGCCTCGAAGACGCCGAGGAGGTACTGCACGCATGGCGGACCCGCCACTACCTGTGCAAGCTGGTCTGGCGCCAGGGGCCGGGCTTCATCCAGATCCGTGACCGCCGCTGGGGGGATCTGCGCCGCTTCACCGCCGTCGAACCCCACTACCGGGAGGCCATCGCCCTTCTCGGCCCCGGTGCGCACCACGCCGACGTACCCGTCGACGTACTGGAGGAGTTCACGAGCGAGCACCTGATCCTGCGCGTCGGTGAGCTGGCGTGGTGGCTGCCCTACCGGGTCTCCCGCTGGCTCCAGGAGGCCATGGCCGTGTGAGGCGGGCGGCCCTCGCTCCCGCTCGTGCGCCCGATGCCGGGCACTGGAGGGGACTACTGAAGGATGTGCCGGCTCCCGGCGCGGAGCTTGTCGACGATCGCGGTGGGAGCCTTCTGCGGCGAACCCGCGTCGTACGGCGGCCGGGGGTCGTACTCGGTCCCCAGCTGGACGGCCTGCGCGTGCGCGTCACCGGCGACGGTGCCGACCAGGGTGAGGGCCATGTCGATGCCGGCGGAGACGCCCGCCGCGGTGATGAACTTGCCGTCCGTGACGACGCGTTCGCCGGTCGGCTCGGCGCCGAACCGGGCAAGGCCGTCGAGGGCCAGCCAATGCGAGGTGGCGCGGCGGCCTTTGAGCAGTCCGGCCGCCGCCAGCAGCAGCGAGCCCGTACACACGGAAGTCGTCCAGGTACTGGCCGCATCGGCGGTGCGCAGCCAGTCGAGCAGCGCCCCGTTCTCCATCTGGCCGGACTGACCCGGACCGCCGGGCACCACCAGGATGTCAGGGGCCGGCACCTCCTCGAATCCCTTGTCCGCGACAAGCGCGAGGTCGCCGCGGTCGTTGCGTACCGGACCCGGTCGTTGGGCGACGAAGACGGTCTCGGCGTCAGGAATGCGGCAGAGCATCTCGTACGGGCCGACCGCGTCCAGTGCGGTGAATCGGTCGAAGAGGACAATCGCGATCTGCATGGTCTGCCTTTCAACGGGTGTGTTCAGCGGGTGGGTTCAGCGCATGAGTACGGGCGGAAACGACGGCGGTATTCGGCCGGAGCGGTGCCCAGGGCCTTCACGAAGGCGCGGCGCATCGCCTCCGGTGTGCCGTAGCCGCAGGCGCGGGAGATCTGCTCCACACCATCGGCCGAGTCTTCGAGGAGTCGCCGGGCGTGTTCGAGGCGCACGCGCTCGACATACCGGCCCGGTGTCGTCCCGGTCTCCCCCTGGAAGGCGCGGGCGAAGTGCCGAGGGGAGAGGCCGGCGCGCTCCGCGAGGCGCTCGACGGACAGATCCGCGTCCGGGTGCTCGGTGATCCACTGCTGGACGTCGCGCAGCGGCTCACGTCGGGCGGTCTGGGCGGCGAGTTGGGCGCTGAACTGGGCCTGATTGCCCGGGCGTCTGAGGAACACGACGAGATGGCGGGCAACGGTGAGGGCGGTGTCCCTGCCGTGGTCCTCCTCCACCAGGGCGAGCGCGAGATCGATGCCCGAGGTGACTCCGGCGGAGGTGGCGACATGTCCGTCGCGTACGAAAATCGGATCCGGATCGACGTTCACGGCCGGGTACTTGGCGGCCAGGTGGTCGCAGAGCGACCAGTGGGTCGTCGCGCGACGGCCGTCGAGCAGTCCGGCCTCGGCCAGCAGCAGCGCGCCGCTGCACACGGACACGACGCGCTCGGCGTGCCGTCCGTGCTCTCGCAGCCAGTCGATCAGACGAGGGTCGGGGCAGCGGGTGCCCTCGCCACCCGGGACGAGCAGGGTGTGCGGTGTCCCCGCTTCGGGCAGTGCGCGATCCGGGACGAGGGTCAGGCCGCTCGAGGTACGGACCGGAGCACCGTCGAGCGAGGTGGTGAGGATCTCGTAGGGCTCTCCACTGTGGCGCCCCGCCCCCGTGAACACCTCCAAGGGGCCGGTCACATCAAGACTCTGGACGTCGTCGAAGACGACGATCAGCACGGATCGCTGCGTCATGCCTTCATCCTTCGTGTCGGTCACGACGGCCGCAATGACGACTACCCCACTCTTTCTGCCATCGCGGGCCTGCCGGGATACGGCGTCAGATCACCGCCGGGTGCCGGAATTCGAGGGCCGGCCCGCTCGACGACGAGCCGCCGGCCGTTCGGGTCGGCTCATCGGCTCTCGCCGACCGCTCGGAGTTCGGCGTCGGCCTGCCCGGTCCATACGTGGGCACCGGACTGGTCGCACCCCATGACGGCACGGCGCAGTTGGGTGCGTGCTTCCACGGGACGGCGTCGGCGCCGCAGCCACATCCCGTACGCAAGAGGCGGCAGTGTCACGCGGCGAGGGCGCGTCGTGAATCGGCTGGCGGGCAGGGCGCAGCCCTCCTTCGTTTCGGCGGGAGTATTGACGCTTCCTGATACAAGTCAATAGTTTCAGTATCATCGGCTCACAGAGTCGTGCTCCCCAGGGAACCCAGCACAGCCGGGCCGGCCACCCGCACGGCACCGTGCGGCCGCAGCACCCGGATCGCACCCGGCTCACCTGCGACATCGTCATCCCGACCCGAACGTCAGCACTTCGCGGATCTGCCCCTGCACCGACACCGTGGCCACCTCCTGCCGATCGCCAGGCGCCTTCCGACGCCGGAGGTGACCACGGTGAGGCCGTCCACGTCGCCGGCATGACCGCTCACTCCGTGGGCGGGTGGCCGCGATTCCGACAGGAGGGATCACCCATGGGCCGCTACAGCCGGCTGCGCCGCATCCAGAAGATGGATCCGCAGCGGGACTTCGAGCAGATCTACCGGTGGATCATCCATTACGAGTTCCCCCGCGACTACCTCCATGGGACGTCGATCGCGTTCCTGCGCGACTACGGCGTCCCGCGCATCTCCCGACTCCTGGACCGCACCCAGGAGTTCGAACGCGCCGGCCAGAAGCGGTACGACGACACGGTGCTGATCACGTACGAGATGGTCAGCGAGGGGATGGACTCGGAGCACGGCCGGGCGGCCGCCCGCCACCTGAACCGCATACACGACCGCTACCGGATCCCCAACGAGGACTTCCTCTACGTCCTGGCCACCACGGTGGTGGGGCCGAAGCGGTGGATCGACCGGTTCGGCTGGCGGCGTCTGTCCGAGCAGGAGAGCGAGAGTCTGGCGCTGGTGGGCCACCGGATGGGCGAGATGATGGGCATTTCCGGCGCGCCCGAAACCTACGCCGCGTTCGAGCGACTGCACGACGACTACGAGCGGGAGATGTTCGCCTACGACCCCGCCAACCGCAGGGTCGCCGCGGCCACCCTGCGGATCCTGGCCTCCTGGTATCCGGCCCCGGCACGGCGGCTGGCGTCCAGGGTCTCGCTCGCCGTCCTGGACGAACCGCTGCTGAAGGCGCTCGGCTTCCGCCCGGAGCCGCGCTGGCTGCGGACCGCCGTCCACCGCATGTTCCGCGCCCGGGCGGCGCTGATCCGGCTGCTGCCGGGGCGACCGGAGCGGTTCCCGCGCAGGCCCAAGGCGCGCACCTACCCGTTCGGCTGGACCCTGGACGACCTGGGTCCGCACTGGGCGCACTCCCGTCCGCCGGCCCCGCTCCAGGACGAGGCGCCGCCGGAAGGGGCTCCCGTTCCGGCGCGGTCGCCCGTCCCCCGTACTCCGCGTGAGGAGACCCGATGACCGACACCACCCCTGCCGCCGCACCGCACGCCGCGACCTTCACCACGTACTCCCCCGCGACCGGCGCGCCGATCGCCGAACACCCGGTGAACGGGCCGGAAGGGGTCGCGCGCGCCGTGGCCCGGGCCAGGATCGCCCAGGCCGGCTGGGCGGCACTGTCCGCGTCCCGGCGCCGTGACCATCTGCTGCGCTGGAAGAAGGCGCTCGCCACCGACCTGGACGCCGTGGCCCGCACCATCGCCGAGGAGACCGGCAAGCCGGCCGGTGACGCCGCGCTGGAGGTCGTCCTCACGTTGGAGCACCTGGGCTGGGCCGCCCGCAACGCCGGGCGCGTGCTGCGCCGGCGGAAGGTGGGCACGGGACTGTTCACCGTCCACCAGCGGGCCTCGCTGGTGCACCGGCCGCTGGGCGTGGTCGGGGTCATCGGCCCCTGGAACTACCCCCTGTACACCCCGATGGGCTCCATCGGCTACGCCTTGGCCGCGGGGAACGCCGTGGTGTTCAAGCCGTCCGAGCTGACCCCGGGCGTCGGGGTGCTGCTGGCCGAACTGTTCGACGCCGCCGTTCCCGGGCATGCCGGGCTGCTCACCACCGTCACCGGCGCGGCGTCCACCGGGGACGCCCTGGCCCGGTCCGGGGTCGACAAGCTGGCGTTCACCGGTTCGCCGGGGACGGCCCGCAAGGTGATGGCGGTGTGCGCCGAGACGCTGACACCGTTCCTCGCGGAGTGCGGCGGGAAGGACGCGGTGATCGTCACCGCGGACGCGGACCTGGACGCGGCCGCCGACGCGATCGTGTGGGGCGCGCTGAGCAACGCGGGGCAGACCTGTGCGGGGGTGGAGCGGGTCTACGCGGTGCGTGAGATCCACGCGGCGCTGTGCGCACGGGTGGTCGAACGGGCCGAGGCGTTGCGGCCGGGTGCCGAGGCGGACGCCTCCTACGGCCC
The DNA here is from genome assembly GCF_014648915.1 of Streptomyces phaeofaciens. Lineage (GTDB taxonomy): Bacteria > Actinomycetota > Actinomycetes > Streptomycetales > Streptomycetaceae > Streptomyces > Streptomyces phaeofaciens. The sequence goes on from NZ_BMSA01000047.1 coordinate 24,723, forward strand.
GATGACCCTGCCGGGCCAGGTCACGGTCGTCGAGCGGCATGTGACCGGTGCGGTCTCGGCGGGCGCGCGGGCCCTGCTGGGCGGGCCCGAGTCGGTTCGCGCCCCGTACGTCACGCCGGTCGTGCTGGCCGGCGTTCCGGAGGACGCGGCGGCGATGGCGGAGGAGACGTTCGGGCCGGTCGTGGCGATCAACCCGGTGGCCGACGTGGACGAGGCGGTGGAGCGGGCCAACGCCTCCCGTTACGCGTTGGGGGCCGCGGTGTTCTGCCGCAACGGGCGTGCCGGTGCGGTGATCGCGGCGCGACTGCGCGCGGGGGCGGTGTCGGTGAACTCGGTGCTGGGCTTCGCGGCGGTTCCGGCGCTGCCGTTCGGCGGTTCGCGGGACTCCGGCTTCGGACGGATCCACGGTGCGGAAGGGCTGCGTGCCTTCGCCTCCGTGCAGTCGACGACGGTGCAGCGGTTCGACCCGCCGATCGCGCTGACCTCCTTCGAGGTTTCGGCCGCCACGCGGGAGCGCGCGGTGCGATGGGCGCGGGCGCTGCACCGGCGCCGCTGAACGGCCGGGCGGCGCGCCGCAGGCCGGACGGACCGTTCGAGGGGACCGTCCGGCCGGTCAGGCGTCCAGCAGTGGGGCCAGATAGCGGCGGGCGAAGGCCCGGGCCTGGTCCTCGTCCTCCATCTCGATGCAGCTGGCGGGGTTCAGCAGGAAGGACACGGCGACCCGCACCATCAGCTCGGCAACCGGACGAAGGTCCTCGTCGGGACGGCCCTCGGCCTGTTGCGCGCGGCGCAGATGGGCCGTCAGGTACTCGACGGTGGCGGACAGCGACGAACTGCCGTGCACGGTCAGGTAGGGCAGCACCACCTCGGGTTCGAGGCGCAGCAGGCCGCCGAAGAGCGGATGGGCGCGGGTGTGGCGCAGGGCGACCACGAAGCCCTCGACGACCCGCTCCTTCATGGTCGGCAGCGCCGCCACCGCCGAGTCCAGCCGCTGGAAGAAGCGGCTGAGCTCGCGCAGCAGGGTGCTCTCGACCAGGTTGTCCTTGGTCTGGAAGCGCCGGTAGACGGTGACGCGGGAGACGCCGGCCCGCTTGGCGACGTCGTCCACGGAGGAGCGGCGCAGGCCCAGGAGGGTGAATTGCTCCAGTGCCGCGTCGAGGATCCGCGACGCCACGCGGTCCTCCGGCTCCGGCTGGACGAGGGCCCGGGCGAGCCACGAGTCGTTCGGGTCAGTTCTCATGGTGGCCCTCACGATACCCGGAGAACACCTTCACAGAGGCACTGAAACAATTATCGTGTCTTTGTAACCCACCGCGGGCCGGAACCTGACCGAGCCGCCGACCGGCAACCTGATCACGGAGGACCTGATGGGCAGTCGTCTCACCGAAGAACAGGCCGATTTCGTCGCGACCGTCCGCGATTTCGCCAAACGGGAGTGCGGTACCCGGGAGCAGCGCGACGCGCTGACCGCGGGCGGCCGCGAGGCCCACAGCCCCACGCTGTACGGCAGGCTCGCCGACCTGGGCTGGCTCGGTGTGTGCCTGTCCGAGGAGTACGGCGGCTCCGACGGCGGGCTGGCCGACGCCTGCCTGTTCCTGGAGGAGACCTCGTACGGGATGGTTCCGTGCGGGGGCTTCGTCACCACCGTCATCACCGCCAAGGCGTACGAGCGGTTCGGCACCGATCGGCAGCGGCGGGAGGTGCTGCCCGGCGTCGTGGGCGGCGACGTCCTGGCCATCGCCATGTCGGAGCCGGGCGCCGGGTCGGACGTCGGCGCGCTGCGCTGCCGGGCCCGGCGGGCCCCCGACGGCGGCTGGCTGGTCGACGGCCAGAAGACCTGGATCTCCAACGCGCACCATGCGAAGAGCATTCTGCTGGTGGCCCGCACCGGTGAGGACAAGCACGGCGGGCTCACCATGTTCCATCTGCCCGCCGGCACCCCCGGTGTGGAGATCCGGGGCATCGAGACCATGGGCGGCCGGGAGGTCAACGATGTCTTCCTCACCGGCGTCCGGCTTCCCGCGGATGCCGTGGTCGGGGAAGTCGACGGCGGCTGGCGGCAGTTGATGGCAGGGCTGAACTACGAACGGCTCTTCCTGGCCGCGAACATGCTGGGCCTGGCGCGCCGCGCGTTCGACGACGCCGTCGCCTACGTCCGTGAGCGCGAGCAGTTCGGGCGGCCCGTCGGCTCCTTCCAGGCGTTGCGGCACCGGATCGCCGATCTCGCCACCGAGATCGAGTGCACCCGGCTGCTGGTGCGCGAGGTGGCGCTCGACTGCGACGCGCAGCCGGACCGGCTGTTCCCGCGCGAGGCGTCCATGGCCAAGCTGAAGGCCACCGAGATCGCCAAGCGGGCCGCCCTGGAGGGCATGCAGATGATGGGCGGCTACGGCTACACCACGGAGTTCGACATGGAGCGCCACCTGCGGGCCGCCGTCGTCTCCACGGTCTACGGCGGGACCAGCGAGATCCAGCGGGACGTCATCGGGAAGACCTACGGTCTGTGAGACGGCCCCACGCGGCGGCCGCCCACCCCCGGGAAGGAGTTGGCGGCCGCCGTTCGTGTGCGGGAGGCCCGAGGCGCGGAAGGAGTGCGGCCCCGGGTCAGTCCCGGTAGAGCTCGGACAGCTCTACGGCGTACTTGTCCCGGATGACCCGACGCCGCATCTTCAGCGACGGTGTCAGCTCGCCGGTCGCCGGCCCCCACTCCCGCGCCAGCAGCTCGTACCGTTTGACCTGCTCGGTGCGGTTGAGCCGGGAGTTGGCGGCGGCCACCGCGCGCTCCACCTCCGCCCGGACGGCGGGGTGTGCCACCAGGCCGGGCAGTCCCCCGGCCGCCGCGAGGCCGTTGGCCGCGGCCCAGGCGGGCGCCGCCTCCGCGTCGAGCACCAGCAGGGCGACCAGGTAGGAACGGTTGTCGCCGTGCACCATCGCCTGGCCGATCAGCGGGTGTTCCTTGAGCGCGTTCTCCACCAGGGCCGGAGAGACGTTCTTGCCGGTGGAGGTGATGATCATCTCCTTCTTCCGGTCGGTGAGCCAGAGGTAGCCGTCCTGGTCGATCCGGCCGATGTCCCCGGTGGCCAGCCAGCCGTCGGCGTCCAGGGCGGACCGCACCGAGCCGTCCGGCTGCAGATAGCCGGTGAAGACGGACGAGCCCCGCACCAGGATCTCGCCGTCCTCGGCGATACGGATCTCCACGGACTCCACCGGGCGTCCCACCGAGCCGAGCCGGAAGCCGGTCTTCGGGCTGTTGCCGGTGGCCACGCCGGTGGTCTCGGTCAGCCCCCACGCGTCCATGATCACGATGCCGAACCCGGCCCAGAACCGCACCACGTCGACCGGCATCGGCGCCGAAGCGCTGGCCGACCAGGTCACCCGGTCCAGCCCGCCCGCGGCCAGCAAGGGCAGCAGCACGTCCTCGCGTGCGCGGACGTAGCGCTCCTCCAGCCCGACGGGCACGGTTTCGCCCCGCTCGCGGTACCCGACGTGCTCACGGGCGACCTCGAACGCCTGGTCGATGACCACCCGCTGCTCGGCCGGCATCAGCGAGAGGACGGCCCGCACGGCGGCGGACAGTTTCTCCCAGATCCTCGGCACTCCGAAGAACTGCGCGGGGCGCACCTTGCGCATCACCTCGCCGACCCGCGTGGGGTCGGCGCAGAGATGGACGTGCGAGGCCCGGTGACAGGGCAGGTAGATGCCCAGCATCCGCTCGGCGATGTGGGCGAAGGGCAGGTAGCAGATGTGCGCGACGTGCGGCGGCAGCTCCACCACGGCGTCCAGTGCCAGGGCGTTGGACATCACCTCGCGATGGGTGAGGACGACGCCCTTGGGCTCGCCGGTGGTGCCTGAGGTGTAGACGACGGTCAGTGGGTCCTCGGGGCGGGCGGTGTCCAGTTCCTTGGCGAACTGCTCCGGCACCGGTTCGCGGAACAGGGCGGAGTACGGGACGTGACCGTCCCCCGCTCCCGCTTCGGCCACCACCAGCCGCTCCAGCGGCGTGTCGGCGTCGGCCAGCAGCGGCTTCCACACCGCCACCTGGGCCGCGCCCTCCACGACGGCGAGGCGGGCCCGGCAGTTGCGGGCGATGTGGGTGATCTGCTCGGGAGCCGCGGTGCCGTAGACACTGACCGGGATCGCACCCAGGCGGACCAGTGCCAGGTCCGACAGCCAGTGCTCGGGCCGGTTGGACATCATCACCAGTACGTGGTCGCCGCGGCCGACGCCGAGGGCCCTGTAGCCGGCGGCGAGGCTCCGCGTGTGCTCGTGGATCTCCGCCCAGCCGAGCGTCGTCCATTCGCCGTCCGCGTCCGCCGACTGCCAGGAGAGGCCGGGGAGTCGGGGGTACCGGCGGGCGTTTCGGGCCAGCAGTTGTGGCAGGGTCCGGTCGGCCGGGTCGTCGGGCAGGTCGCCGGTGGTGCTGCGGGGTGCCGGTGTCATCGGAGCCTCCGTACGGGGTCGGTGGGAACGTCTGGGAGACCGGGGCGGTGGGAAGCCCCCGCGGGCGTGCCCGGTGGAGGTGGGGTGGACCGCCCAGGGGTCCGGGCCCCGGCGACGGACTGCCCTGCCCACGAAACCGGCGGGTGCGCGGGAGGCGCCGACTCGGGCCGGGGCGGGCCCTCGCGGCGGTCAGGAGCCGGTGAAGGTCTCGCCCCGCTCGGCCTTGCGCAGCAGCAGCTCGGGCGGGGCGAAGCGCGCGCCGTGCTTCCCGGCCAGTTCACGCGCACGGGCCACGAAACCGGGCAGCCCGCCCTCGTAGCCGTTGATGTACTGCAACACGCCGCCCGTCCAGGGCGGGAAGCCGATACCGAGCAGCGAGCCGATGTTGGCGTCCGCCACCGAGACGAGCACGCCCTCCTCCAGGCAGCGCGCCGAGTCCAGCGCCTCGACGAAGAGCATCCGCTCCATCATCTCGGTCAGGTCGGCGGGCTGCTTCGCGGGATCCGTGAAGTGCTCGCGCAGCCCCGGCCAGAGCCCGGCGCGCCTGCCGTCGGCGTAGTCGTAGAAGCCCGCGCCGCCGGACCGTCCGGGGCGGCCGAATTCGTCGATCATGCGGTCCACCACCGCGTCCGCGGGGTGCGGCTCCCAGGTGCGGCCCGCGGCCTCGACCGCGCGGCGGGTCTCCTCGCGGATCTTGCGCGGGAGGGTGAGGGTGAGCTCGTCCATCAGGCTGAGGACCTTGGCCGGGTAGCCGGCCTGGGCGGCGGCCTGTTCGACGGAGGCCGGTTCGATGCCCTCGCCGACCATGGCGACGCCCTCGTCGATGAAGCGGCCGATGACACGGGAGGTGAAGAAGCCGCGCGAGTCGTTGACCACGATCGGCGTCCTGCGGAGCTGCCGCACCAGATCGAAGGCCCGCGCCAGCGCCTCGTCGCCCGTCTTCTCACCTTTGACGATCTCCACCAGCGGCATCTTGTCGACCGGCGAGAAGAAGTGCAGACCGATGAAGTCCTGCGGCCGTTCCACCCCCTCCGCGAGGACGGTGATGGGCAGAGTGGAGGTGTTCGAGCACAGCAGGGGGTACCGCCGGCCGGAGTCCGGAGGAGCCTCCGGGGCGACAACCTCCTGTATCTCCAGGAACACCTTGCGCTTGACGTCCGGGTCCTCGAAGACGGCCTCGATCACCACCTCGCAGCCGGCCAGGTCCTGGACGTCGGCGGTCGGGGTGATACGGGCCAGCAGGGCGTCCGCCGTCTCCTGCGTCGAGTCGCCGCGCGAGACGGCCTTGGCACACAGCTTCTCGGAGTAGGCCCTGCCCTGCGCCGCCTCGTCCGCGGAGACGTCCTTGAGCACGACATCGATGCCCGCCTCGGCGCAGGAGTGGGCGATCCCGGCGCCCATCATGCCCGCGCCGACCACGCCCACCCTGGTCACCTTGCGCGGCTCGACGCCCTTCGGGCGGCCGGCGCCGGAGTTGACCGCCTGCAAGTCGAAAAAGAAGGCCTGGATCATGTTCTTGGTGATCTGCCCGGTGACCAGTTCCGTCAGGTACCCGGCCTCCACCACGAAGGCCGTGTCCACGTCGACCTGGGAACTCTCCACGGCCGCCGCGAGGATGTTGTGCGCGGCCGGGTGCGGGGCGCCGCCCGTCCTGCGCTTCAGCGTCGCGGTGAGAGCGGCGAATTGCGCGGCCGACTCCGGGTTCGAGGTCGAGCCGCCGGGGATGCGGTACCCGGGGGCGTCCCAGGGCTGTGCGGACCGCGGATGCGCTTCGACGAACGCTCGTGCTCCGGCGAGGAGTCGGGCCGGGTCGGCGGCGATCTCGTCGACCAGGCCGGCCTCCAGGGCGCGCGCCGGTCCGTACCGGGTGCCCTCCAGGAGGACCTTCCGCAGGGCGTCCGCCACACCGAACATGCGGACCGTGCGGGTCACTCCACCGCCGCCGGGCAGCAGGCCCAGGGTGACTTCGGGCAGGCCCACGCGAGCGTCCGGGCTGTCCAGCATCACCCGGTGGTGGCAGGCCAGAGCGATCTCGTAACCGCCGCCCAGTGCCGCGCCGTTGATCGCGGCGACCACCGGCTTGCCCAGCGTCTCCAGGACGCGCAGTGACCGCTTGACGCGCATCCCGGCATCGAAGGAGAGACCGGCGGTCTCGGGAGTGACGGAGATCAGATCGCGCAGGTCGCCGCCGGCGAAGAAGCTCTTCTTCGCGGAGGTGACGATGACACCCCGGACGGTGTCACGGCATTCGGCCAGCCGCGCCACGACCGCGTCCAGCGAATCGATGAACGCGGCGTTCATGGTGTTGGCGGTCTGGTCCGGGTCGTCGAGGACGAGGGTGACGATGTGGTCGTCGGACTCTTCCCAGCGGATGGTGGAAGGTCCCGCGGTGGTGTCCATGGCTGTTGTCTCTCGTGAGGGTGAACGGCTGTGGGAGGGGGACGGGGCGGGGCGGTCAGAGGCGCTCGACGACCGTGGCGACGCCCATGCCTCCGCCGACGCACAGGGTGGCCAGCCCGTACCGCAGGTCGCGGCGCTCCAGTTCGTCCACGAGGGTGCCGAGGATCATCGCGCCGGTGGCCCCGAGGGGGTGCCCCATGGCGATGGCGCCTCCGTTGACGTTGACCCTGTCCAGGCTCAGCCCCATGTCCTTGACGTAGCGCAGGACGACGGCGGCGAAAGCCTCGTTGATCTCGACCAGGTCGATGTCCTCGACGGTCAGGCCGGCCCTGGCGAGCGCCTTGCGGGAGGCGGGTGCGGGCCCGGTCAGCATGATGGTGGGATCTGCCCCGGAGACCGCGGCGGCGGCGATCCGGGCACGCGGGGTCAGGCCGTGTCGCCTGCCGACCTCCTCGTTGCCGATGGCGACCAGGGCGGCGCCGTCGACGATGCCGGAGGAGTTGCCCGCGTGGTGGACGTGGTCGATCTTCTCCACCCAGTGGTACTTCTGGAGTGCCACCGCGTCGAAGCCGGCCAGTTCGCCGGGCCGGGCGAAGGAGGGCTTGAGCACGGCCAGGCTCTCGGCCGTCGTGCCGGGCCTGATGTGCTCGTCCCGGTCCAGGACCGGCAGCCCGTTGCGGTCCCGCACGGGAACGACGGAGCGGTCGAAGTGCCCGTCCTTCCATGCGGCGGCCGCACGCTCCTGGGAGAGCGCCGCGTAGGAGTCCACGTCATACCGGGAGAAGCCCTCCAGAGTGGCGATCAGGTCGGCGCCGATGCCCTGCGGGACGAATCCGGTGACGTGACTGGTACGCGGGTCCAGTGACCAGGCGCCGCCGTCACTGCCCATCGCCACACGTGACATGGACTCCACGCCGCCCGCCAGGACCAGGTCCTCCCAGCCCGAACGGACCTTCGCCGCCGCCAGGTTGACGGCTTCCAGTCCGGACGCACAGAAGCGGTTCTCCTGCACGCCCGCCACCGTCTCCGGCAGACGCGCGAGGACCGCGGCGGTGCGGGCGATGTCCGCGCCCTGGTCGCCCACCGGACTGACCACCCCGAGCACGATGTCGTCGATCGCCGCCGGATCGAGGTCCGGGAAGCGGCGCAGGGTCTCGTGGATCAGGCCGACGACCAGGTCGATCGGCTTGGTGCCGTGCAGGGATCCGTCGGCCTTGCCGCGGCCGCGCGGGGTGCGGATCGCGTCGTACACATACGCTTCGGTGCTCACCTTGGGTGCCTTCCGGGTCGGGTCTGAAGCAAGCCGCGAACGCGACACATGGGGTGGCGAGGAGAGCCGGCCGACGCTCAGCCGAGCAGCGAACGCCCGACGATCTCCTTCATGATCTCGGTGGTGCCGCCGTAGATGGTCTGGATACGGCTGTCGACGAACGCTCGCGCCACCCGGAACTCGCTCATGTAGCCGTATCCGCCGTGCAGTTGCAGACAGCGGTCGACGATCCGCTTCTGGAGTTCGGTGGTCCACCACTTGGCCATCGAGGCGTGCGCGGCGTCGAGTCGGCCCTGACCGTGCTCGGCGACGCAGCGGTCCACGAAGGTTCGGGTGACCGCGGTCTCGGTGGCCATCTCGGCGATCTCGAAACGGATGTGCTGGAGCTCGGCCAGCGGTCTCCCGAACGCCTCGCGCTCCTTCACGTACCGCGTGGTGACGTCCAGGATCTCCTCGGCCGCGGCGGCGGCCCCGACCGCGATGGCCAGCCGCTCCTGGGCGAGGTTGCCCATGAGGTAGGCGAACGCCCGGTTCTCCTCGCCCAGCAGGTTCTCCTTGGGGACGCGCACGTCGTCGAAGAACAACTCGGCGGTGTCCTGGGCCTTCTGGCCGATCTTGTCGAGGTTGCGGCCGCGTTCGAAGCCCTCCGTGCCGCGCTCCACGACAAGCAGGCTCTGCCCGCCACTGCCGCCCTCGGGGGTGGTGCGGGCGACCACGACGACGAGGTCGGCGAGGATGCCGTTGGAGATGAAGGTCTTCGCGCCGTTGAGCAGGTAGTGGTCGCCCTGATCGGTGGCGGTGGTGCGGATGCCCTGCAAGTCGGAGCCGGCTCCGGGTTCCGTCATGGCGATGGCGGTGACGATGTCTCCGGAGGTGAAACCGGGCAGCCAGCGACGCTTCTGCTCCTCGTCGGCGAGCCGGGTCAGGTAGGGGCCGACGATGTCGTTGTGCAGGCTCAGGGCCAGCCCGGAGACTCCGGCGCGGGCGAACTCCTCGATGAGGACGGCGCTGTACCGGAAGTCGCCGGTCCCGCCGCCGCCGTACTCCTCGCCGACGGCCATGCCCAGCAGGCCTTGGCGGCCCGCCGAGCGCCATACCTGGCGGTCGACGACACCGTTCTTCTCCCAGCGTTCGTGGTGCGGGGCCACCTCCTTGGTGAGGAAGGTCCGCACGGTCTCGCGGAAGGCCTCGTGGTCGGGGCCGTAGAGGTTGCGTTCCAAGGTCACAGCCAGCTCCTGACGTGCTCGATCAGCCGGGCGGGATCGGGACCGACGGGGGTGACGTCGAGCATGGTCACGCCCGCCTCGCGGAAGGCCTCGACGCGGTCGCGGACATGGCCCGCGGGGCCGGCCAGGCAGAGCCGCTCCAGCAGTTCGGCCGGTACGGCCGCCTCCGCGTCCTTCTTGCGGCCCGCGAGGTAGTGCTCCTCGATCGCGGCCGCGGCGGATCCGTAGCCGTAGGAGCAGACCAGGTCGTGGTAGAAGTTGCGGCCGGGCGCGCCCATGCCGCCGACGTAGAGGGCGACGGTGGGGCGCATCAGGTCACGGACGGCCTCGGCGTCGTCGCCGATGGCCAGCAGGCCGCCCGCGACGACCGAGAGCGGGCCGAGCCCGGGATCGCGCGCGGCACCGCCCTCGGCCAAGGACCGGCCCCAGACCTCGGCGGCGTGCTCGGGAACGTAGAGGAAGGGCAGCCATCCGTCGGCGATCTCGGCGGCCATCCGGACGTTCGCCGGGCCCAGCGCCGCGACATAGACAGGGATGGTGTCGCGGACCGGGTGGTTCAGCAGCTTCAGCGGCTTGCCGAGGGTGCCTCCCTTCTCGGGGGGCAGGGGCAGGTCGACGATGCCGTGGTGCTCGATCACCTCGCGCCGCCAGATCCGCCGGGACAGTTCGATCACCTCGCGGGTGCGGCCCAGCGGGCGGTCGTAGCGGCGGCCGTGCCAGCCCTCGACGACCTGCGGCCCAAAGGCGCCGACACCGAGGATCGCGCGTCCCCCGGTAAGGGCGTCGAGGCCGGCCGCGGTCTGGGCGATGAGCGCGGGGGTGCGCGAGTAGACGTTGAGGATGGCGGAGCCGATCCGCATCCGCTCGGTCTTCGCGGCGAGGTATCCCATGACCGTCGGGGAGTCGAAGCCGTACGCCTCGGCCACCCAGACGGCGTCGAGGCCAGCGGACTCCAGGGCTGCGGCCCGGTCCGCGGCGGCGCGCGGATCGCCGGCGTACGCCAGGGGTGAGGACAGTTCCATCAGCGGGAGTCCTTCAGCAGTTCGGGCACTTCCCAGTCACGGGCCACGTCGAAGGTGTGCGCGCCGGGGACGGCCGGGGGCAGGCGGAGGGTGCCGGGGGTGTCGGAGAAACGGGGTGCGGGTGCGGGCTGGGTGATGCCGTACGCCTCGGTGTAGGTGCCACGTCCGGTCAGGTGCCGGTGGCCGGCCGCCTCACGCAGCGAGAGCACGGGTGCGACGCAGGCGTCGGTGCCTTCGAAGACGGCTGTCCACCGCTCACGGGTGGCGGACTTGAACCGGGCCGTGAACACGGCCCGCAGGGCGGGCCAGTTGCGCGGGTCGGCGCGGTCCGGCAGGCCCGTGCCGTCCAGGCCCAGCAAGGAGACGAAGACCGTGTAGAACTGCGGTTCCAGGGCGCCGACCGCCATCCAGCCGCCGTCGGCCGTCTCGTAGACGCCGTAGTGGGGGCAGCCGCCGTCGAGCAGGTTGCGGCCGCGGGCGTCCTGCCAGGTGCCCTCGGCGAGCATGCCCCAGAACAGGGCGGTGAGATGTGCGGTGCCGTCCACGATCGCGGCGTCCACCACCTGCCCGCGGCCGGTCGCGCGGGCGGTGAGCAGCGCGGCGAGGACGCCGGTGGCCAGATAGAGGGAGCCGCCCGCGTAGTCGCCGAGCAGGTTGACGGGGAAGACGGGCTGCCCGTCCGGGGCGCCGATCATGGACAGGGCGCCGGCGGTGGCGATGTAGCCGATGTCGTGTCCGGCCCGGGAGGCGAGGGGACCCCGCTGGCCCCAGCCGGTCATCCGGCCGTACACCAGGGCTGGGTTGACGGCCATGCACTCCTCGGGGCCGACGCCGAGCCGCTCCATGACACCGGGCCGGTATCCCTCGACCAGGATGTCGGCGCGCGCCGCCAACGCCCGCACCGTTTCCGGTCCTTCGGGGGACTTGAGATCGACCAGGACGGAGCGCTTGTTGCGGTTCGTCACGTCGCGGGCGGGATCGCCGCCGAGCGGCGAGGCGCCGGGGCGGTCCACGCGCACCACGTCGGCGCCCAGGTCGGCGAGCAGCATGGCGGCGAACGGACCCGGGCCGATCCCCGCCAGTTCGATCACTTTCACGCCGTCCAGCGGGCCCGCCACCTGACGGCCGGGAGGGCCGGTGGAGCAGTGGCTCATGGGTTCCTCTCTCGGTGCGAGGCGGGCTCACCGCCGTCAACCGGGGACTTACTGAGCGTTCGCTAAGAACCTAGGAGTGCGATACCGTTCGGTCAACTCCCGCAGCACCAAGAGTTTTTGCGGAAGAACACCAGGGAAGTGACATCAGGTCGGACGGCGGATGCCAGGCTTACTGATCGATCGCTAAGCGTCCGGAAGGAAGGGTGGGGATTCACCGCCGTACGATGCCGGACATCGCCGCTCGTCCCGAGGAGAGTCGTTGAACACCGCGCCGAGCCAGGACGCCACACCCCCGGCGGAGCACTGGCGCTCCTACGGGCCGCTCGCCCTGCACCCGATCCTGATGCACGCCATGGAGGCCTTCAACGAGCAGGGTTACCACGGCACTTCGGTCCGGGACATCGCCGGCCGGGTGGGCGTCACCGTGCCCGCGCTGTACTACCACTACGCCAACAAGCAGGCTCTGCTGACCACGCTCCTCGAGATGTCCATCAAGGACGTCCTGGACCGCTGCCGGACCGCCGCCGGGGAGGCCGGGGACGATCCGCTGGCACGCTTCTGCGGCATGGTCGAGTCGATCGTGCTCTACATGGCCCACCGTCAGCAACTGGCCTTCCTGGACACGGAGATCCGCAGCCTGGAGCCCCAGAACCGGGCGCGCTACGTCGCCCTGCGCGACTACCTCGAGCACATGCTGCTGGACACGGTCGAGGCGGGCTGCGCCCAGGGCGTCTTCACCACGCCGATCCCGGCCGACGCGGTGCGTTCGGTGCTCGTCATGTGCCAGGGCGTCGCCAACTGGTTCCGCGGGGACGGGCCGCTCACCGCGGAGGAGGTCGCCGAACGCCACGTGCTGCTGTGCCTCGGCACCGTGGGCCATCCCGGCGCGGTCACCGGCGACCCTCGACTCCCGTTCCCCCGGCACGCGCCCCTCCGGCCCCCCTCCCCCACACGGAACTCGACCCCCCGGAACTCCACCCCCCAGGACTCCACCCCCCGGGACTCCGCTCCGCGCACCTCCGGTTGACCCACCTCGACGTACCCGCGCCTTCCCGACGTTTCAGTTCACCGTGACAGCACCTACGAGAGGACACCCCGCATGGACGTGCTCGAGGCCCGCGCCCGGTTCCAGGAACTCCGGGAGAGGGACGGCTCGATCGATCCCCTCGAACTCGACGAGATCTGGGCGGCGTTGGAAACCGTCCGCCCCGAACACATCCTCGGTGAGTGGAAGGGCGGCGAGTTCCGCACGGGTCACCCCCTCAACGGCATGCTGGCGAAGGCCGGCTGGTACGGCAAGACGTTCACCACCGTGCACGATGTCAAGCCGCTGATGTGCCGTGACGCCACGGGCGAGCTGTACTCCCACCGCGAACTCGGCAAGGGCGAGGCCAGCCTGTGGACCGTCGAGTTCCGCGGGGAGACGACGGCCACCATGATCTACGACGGCCAGCCGGTCTTCGACCACTTCAAACGGGTGGACGACACCACGCTGATGGGCATCATGAACGCCAAGGGGGTCCCCGCCGAGGGCCCCTTCTACTACTTCTTCCTCGAGCGCGTCCCCGGGGCCCCGCACGAGAGCCCGCGGGCCGGAGAGGACGCGTGAGGCGCGTCCGCGCAGCGGTCGTCGAGGCGCCGGGCGCCCCTTTCACCCTCCAGGACGCACACCTCGAGGACCCGCGGCCGTGCGAGGTGCTGGTGAGGACGACCGCGGTCGGCATCTGCCACACCGACCTGGCGATGCGGGACAACTGGCCCCGCCACCTCACCCCGATGGTCTTCGGCCATGAGGGCGCCGGCCGGATCGAGGCGGTGGGTGCGCAGGTGACCGGCCTCGCGCCGGGAGACCACGTCTGCCTCAGCTTCGCCAGTTGCGGGGCCTGCGAGCAGTGCGCGGCGGGCCACCCGGCCTACTGCCACACGGCGCGGGCCCGGAACCTCTCCGGTGGACGGTACGACGGCACCTCTCCGCTCTCCGCCGACGGCAACCCGCTCCACGCCGGCTTCTTCGGCCAGTCCAGCTTCGCCACACACGCCGTCGTCCACGAACGCGGTGTGGTAAAGGTGCCCTCCGACCTGCCGGCGGCGGTCGCCGCGCCGCTGGGTTGCAGCGGCCAGACGGGCGCGGGCGCCGTACTCAACCGGCTTCGCCCCGAACCGGGCTCCTCGCTGGTCGTCCTGGGTGCGGGCGGGGTCGGCCTGAGCGCGCTGATGGCCGCGGTGGCCGTGGGCTGTGACCCCGTGGTGGCCGTCGACCCCGTCGCCTCCCGCCGTGCCCTGGCCACCGAACTCGGCGCCAAGGCGGCCCTGGCGCCCGAAGACGGTCTGGTGGCGGTGCTGCGCGAGCTCACCGGCGGTGGCGCGCACCACGTCGTCGAGACCACCGGCCGTCCGGAGATGGCCCGCCGGGCCGTCGGCGCACTGCGCCCGCGCGGCGAACTCGCTCTCCTCGGCCTCGGCGGTGACGTGACGTTCGACGTGATGGAACTGCTCGCCAAGGGCGTCCGCGTCCATGGGGTGATCGAGGGAGACTCCGATCCCGGCCACTTCGTCCCCGAGCTGATCGGCCTGCACAGACGTGGCCTCTTCCCGCTCGACCGGCTGGTGACCACCTTCCCGTTCGAGGACATCCGCGCGGCCGTGACGGCCATGGGGAACGGCAGCGTGGTCAAGCCGGTCCTGACCTTTCCCTGACCGGCCGCTCCGCCACCGGAAAACGGTCCGGTCCCTCGACGGGGCAGCGCGGCGCACAGGAAACGATCCTCGCGTCGTGCCCTGTGCGGTCCGCTTCGAGAGAGCCGGACCCCCTGACCGCGTGTGATTGACTGATCTGCATGGCTCCCGCCTCCACGTCGGGCCGTTCGGCCGAGACCGCTCGTCCGGCCGTGGCCACCCGGCCCCGCAACCGCAGGCAGCTCATCATCGACGCGGCCGGGCGGGTCTTCAGCGAACGCGGCTACCACAAGGCGTCCATGGAAGAGGTCGCCGCCGGCGTGGGTATCACCGCGGCCGCTCTGTACCGGCACTTCCCCAACAAGTACGCGCTGTTCGCCGAGTGTGCGCACGTCATGGTGGACGGCCTGGTCGCCGCGCTCGACGAGGTGCCGTCCGGGGCGGCCCTGACGGATGTGCTCACCGCCCTCACCCGGGTCACCGTCGCGCACCGCGCGTCGGGCGGCGTGTACCGGTGGGAGGCCCGGTACCTCAACCGCGAGGACCGCCGACGTCTCGGGGTGAAGTTCGGCCGCCTGGTCGAGCGGGTCGACGAGGCGGTGCAGCGCGAGCACCCACTGCCCGACGAACGTCTGCGGGCCACGGCGGCCCTCGGTGCGATCGGGTCCATCACGATGCACCACACCTCCATCGCCCAGCGCCGGGCCGAGGACCTGCTGCTGGCGTCCGCGCTACGGGTGACCGCGACGGATCCGGCAGCGGCCCTGCCGGGCGCGCACCCCGTCGAGTTGCCCGCCCGGCCGGTGCCGCGCACCCGGCGCGCGGAGATCCTCGCGGCCTCCGTCCCGCTGTTCGCCCGGGACGGCTTCGTCAACGTCACGAACGGACAGATCGCGGAGGCACTGGGGCTGACCCCGTCCGCGCTCTACCGTCACTATCCCGGCAAGGTCGACATCCTGTCGGCGGCGTGCCTCCAGGCCGCGGGGCTGTTGGCCCAGGGTGTGGAACGGAGCCTGCACGAGGTGGCCGTCCCGCACGACGCCGTCGTCGCGCTGGCGGAGACGTACGTGGCCTACTGCTTCGAGTACACGGAGCTGAACAGCGTCGCCGAGGCCGAGGTCGTCGGCTTGCCGGCCGACCTGCGGCGGCCCTTGGTCCTCGCGCAGCGGGAACACATCGCCGTCTGGGAGCAGCAGTTGCGGCTGGCCCGTCCGGAACTGGACCCACGTCAGGCGCGGGTGCTGGTGCACGCGGGGTTCGGCGTGGTGGTCGAGGCGGGACGCAGACTGCGGTGGCAGGACAGCCCTGACCATCGCGGAGCCGTGACCGCTCTGGTCGTGGGCGCTCTGGGGCTCTGAAGGCCCGACGAAACCCGGCGGCGACGTGACGCCGCCCGCGCCGTGGAGCGCCCTCGCGCGAGAGTCGCTCCGTGATGCCCGCCCCCGGCCCGGCTGCCGCGGGGCGGGCGGAGGTGGAACCGGATCGAGGGTTCAGCCCGCCCTGTTTCCGGTGGGGATCGTGATGGGGGTGGTGGTCCCGGAGGAACCCTTGTTGAGGAAGAGCATGGCCAGGGCGCGCACGAACTGGTCGAACATGTAGAAGGTGCCGGGCATGACGGGCGACAGCCCCTCACGGAACAGGATGAACGCCGGCCATGCGGTGCGGACCAGGGCCGCCGACGCGTAGTCGCGTTTCAGGCCCAGCCAGTCGCCGACCTCGTCGCTGAGGACGTAGCGCACGAACTCGTTCAGGAACCCGCGCGTGACGCCGAGGTCGATCTGCGCGGTCAGGCCGAGCAGTTCCTCGGCCAGGGCGATGCCCTCGGTCGACGGGGTGAGGATGGGGGCGAGCACCTGCGCCGACTGCTTCTCGGCGGCCGCCCACGTCTGGGGGATGTGCTCGTCCGGCACACCGAGCAGGTGAACGGCGACCTGCCACGAGTGCAGGAACGCCTCCTGGTCCGCGGCCGGGAACGGGATCTTCCAGTCGAGCAGCTTCCGGTAGACGTAGGTGCCCAGGCTGTGGAAGGTGACCAGGATGTCGGCGGCGCTGATCGGGACGGTCTCGTCGGCGACCGCCCGCCAGTGCGGTGACTGCGGCAGCAGGTGACGCACCGCGGCGTGCACCACACGCGTCTTGTTGGCGGTGACGACGAATTGCCCCGTCGATTCAAAGGCTCCTCGCTGGGACAGGTCGTAGCCGAACGTGAACGTCTTGGCCGCGCGGTCCTGCATGTCGGCGCCACCCGCGGACCAGTAGACGCTCTTGGCCTCCCGCGGAATCACGGTGCTCATGATTCCGCTGCCGAGGCCGTACAGCATGAAGAGGTACGTGTCCCTGCGCCGGTTGAAGTCCGCGGCGCGGGCCAGCTTCGCGGGGTCGGCCCAGCTGGGCAGCCGGTTGACCTGTCCCAGGTATGCGGCGAATTCGGACGGCAGGCCGCTGGGCAACACGTCGTTGTTGTTCACCCACGACGCCCATGCGGTGTTGATCGTCGGCACGTGTCCGTTGTCGAGCATCGAAGCCATCAGAGGGTCCGCCGCGTCGTCCCAGATCCACTCCGGGCCGGTCCCCGCGGCGGCTCCGGTCACCGACCCCGTCGACGCCCTCGCCTGGGCGGATCCCGTCACGCCCACGAGACCGAGTGCGACACCGAGCGACAGAGCCCGTCGCCTGCTGAGGTTTTCCATTGACTTACCTGCTTCCCTGATAGGACCAGACGGTGCCAGGTGCCTGCGCAGACTTGCCAGTTGAGTGACCAATGCGTGCGGAATTTCGTCGCACGGATGTGATTCTGGATTAACATAGCGAGGTGCGTTGCTGTCGGCAATGGTCGTAACCGAGGGGCCCGTCACCGGCGAGCCGGACGACGAAGCAGGGCGGGCCGGCGCCCTGTGGCGCCGGCCAGGAACAGCGGGCGGCAGCGACCGTCGACGCTTACATGAAGTTTTCCCATGAACCCGCTCCGTGAGCAGGCCGGGCCCGTGGTGGAGGCCGCGGTCACATTCGACGCGCCCGCAGGGTGAGATCGCGTGCGCGCTGCGCGACATGACTCTCCCCGACCGGTGAAGCACCGCACATGACCCACCTCACCTACTACCCACCCTCGTAGGGCATATCGGACGCCATGCCCATGCCATAACCACCCCTGACCTGCACATTGAGAGCCAGCTCACACAGACCGCCCGGTTCGCGAATACGACCACAACTAGCAAAAGGGGTCTTTGCGGACGCCGTCCCGGGCTGCTTGTCTGGATGACGTCGCACGGCGCCGACGAGCCCCCCGGGCCCCGGCGCCGAGGCATGCAGCCACCCACCGCACACCACGCGGCGCGGCCACGCACCGCGTGACTTCCGCATGCAAGCGACCGCAACCGTCCCCGACGAAAAGGGTTAGCCGTGACCGTCTCGATCATCCGCCGCATCGCCAGCCCGAAGAAGGCCGTCACCGCCGTCGCCCTGGCCGCCGCCTCCGCCGGCATCGCCATGACCGCCGCCCCCGCCCACGCGGCGACCACGTCGTCCGCCTCCCAGGCCCAGGCCATCGCGCACAAGATGATCCCCAACGCCGCCCAGTACAAGGCCTTCGCCAACATCGTCAAGCACGAGAGCGGCTGGAA
>NZ_BMSA01000048.1 GCF_014648915.1 Streptomyces phaeofaciens
CACACCAACGACCGACCTGGCCAGCAGTCACGGCAGACACCGTTGCAGTACTAGGAGCCGTTCGAGACGGGCCGGCTCTTCACTCCAAGTGTCGATCGCTACAGCCAGATCGCGGTTCACGCGAACCGGTACTCGGCCCAGGTCCGGCTGATCAGCAAGCGGGCCGGGGTCGCACTTCACACGTCTCACCTGGTGGTTACTGCGGAACATCGAGATTGCCCGGCACGAGCGTCTGATCGCAGAGGGAGGCTGCCGCCGGACGCCGCCTTGTCCGAGTGATCCCGTCTGCGGCGGCAGAAGAGCGGACGTATCCCCCACGCCTGCTCGTCGCTCCTCAGGGGAGGTTGCTGCGAGCGCGAGTAGCGTGCGATGGCTCCATGCGTCAGGGGCGAAGGTGCTTGAGGGTGAACTCGGGCGCGGCATAGAGGCCGGCCTGGGTGGCGCTCGGATCGGCTGAAAGGTCACCGGGAATTTCCGCAGCGTGGACTTCGGCATTGTCGACGGGGACGTAGGCCAGTTCCGTCACATCAGGGAGTTTCCAGAAGCGGCGGGTGTTGGCGGAGACGGCGTACGCCGTGACAAAGCGGGTGGTGGACGGCGCGGCCAGCGCAGCCCGGATGTAGCCGACGGCGTCGCGCGGGCTCAGCCAGGTCGCCAGGTGCCGGGGGTCGGTAGGAGTGCGCTCGAAGCTGCCGATGCGGAGGCAGATCACTGACAGACCGAACTTGTCGGCGTACAACTGTCCGAGGGCCTCGACAGCCACCTTGCTCACCCCGTAGAGGCCATCAGGGCGTACCGGCTCCTGTGGGCCCGTGAGATGTCCGGCGGGGTAGAAGCCGGTCACACGGTTGCTGCTCGCCAGCACCACCCGCTTGATTCCCGTGCGCCGCGCCGCTTCCAGGACGTGGTGCGTGCCCAGGACGTTGGCTTCGAGCAGGTCCGGGAGAGGAGCCTCGTCGGGCACGCCGCCCAAGTGGAGCACGCGGTCGGCTCCCGCGAGGGCCGATTCCACGGCGGCGGCGTCCCGCAGATCCACTCTGTGCACGACTTCGTTCTCGGCCTGCGGGTGGAGCGGTACGCGGTCGAGCAGGACAAGGCGTGCCGCCTCGTGTCGCAGCGCCTCACGCACCACGGAACCGACGGTGCCCGCCGCCCCTGTTACGGCCACTGTTCCCAGACTCATTGCGCTCCCCCTGGTTTCGACGCTCCCCGCATTTTCGCGCCCGTTGATCCACTCATCAAGGCGGTGGGGAACTGAGAAAACAAGGCCGGGGACCTCCTGGAGGATACGTGGAGAAGTTCTGGTCGGATCTGCACTGGATCCCAGCCCGTCGGCTTGCACGCAGGATTGTTTGCTCCTTCCTGGCACCGGTCCGCTCCTCAGCCGGCTTGCTCGGTCACAAACCGTTCGACCAACCCCCCGCTGGCTTCGTAGGATCACTGCATGCGACCTGCCTCGGATCGCAGTTGGCCTCGGCCGACCAGGGCGACAGCCTGGAGCGGGGCGGTCGGCTCGTAAGCTCAGTTGGCCAGAGCTCCCGGCTGCTTGTCGGGGCGCGCGGGTTCGAATCCTGCCGAGTCTGCGAAACACGGACCAGATGCGCTTGCAGTCCGGCCGGCACAAGACGCACTCCAAGTCGACGCAAGACCATTCACGCAATCGCGGCTTGAGGCGTCTTCAAGACAGCCGTCGCAGTCGTCCTTGTCGACGGGCCGCTCCCTCCACCGTCACTGGGCACCGATCCGGTACCAGCCGTCCGCGTCCGGCTCGACGACCCGCTCCCGCCGGCCCGGCAGCCCGGCCCGCTACGGTGTTCGGGATGGTGGTGCCCGGGGTGGTGGTCACCATCGGGGTTCCGTTCCAGAGAAAGAAAGCAGGCCGGCCAGCCCGGTACCGGTGGAGGCAGCAAGCGCGTAGAGAGTCACGGCGGCCAGGACGATGACGGCCTTGAGGCGAGCGGGGGTGGGTCAGCCGATCGTCAAGCCCGCGCGGAGCCGGTCGACGAAACGGCCGGCCGGAGGGCCGGGAAGGCTCCCCTCGCGGGCGGGAACTGCCGGGCCGCTCGGCCCCTTACGAATTTCGCGGCCGATATCTACATTTGCCCCATGGCCATTCGAAACACGGGCCCGTTGGCGGGAGTTGTGTCGGTGACGGCAGCGGGTGCACGGCTGGTTTTCGTGCCAAGTCGAGTCCGGCAGTTCGGCTTCGTGCTCGGCGCGAGCGTCATGGTCCCGCTGTGCATCGCGGCCCCCTCCTGCTGCTGACCCTGGTGGTCGCGGCGCTCACGGGGTCCGGGCTCGTCTGGGCCATCATCTGGGTTGGTCTCTGGTTGACAGTCCTGGCCGTGATCGGGCTCGCCCTGGCCTTGACAGGCATGATGTCGACCACGATGGTGCGGTGGATCGAGTTCCGCCCCCAACAAAATGCGACGCAACTCGTGATCGCGCGCTTCCTGCGTTCCTCGACCGTTGCTACGGCTGATCTCCAGCGCGTCGTCGTCGTCGAGCGGCTCAGATTGGGTCAACGGAAATCGATCACCGTGGTGCTGCACACGCGTGGAGGGACTGTGGACTGCGAGCCGGCGCTTCTCGCCCCGCTGTCCCAGGTCGAAACCGAGGCACTGCTCGACTGGCTGACCAGCCAACTCGGCCCAGCCCAAGCGGCGGTGGAGCACCGGACGGAAGTTGACCGGAACTTCCTGTGTCCGGACCAGTGGTGGACGCCTTCGGACCTTGCTGCCCTGTGGCACGTGCCCGTCAGCGCGGTCGACGAGCTGGCTGTCCGCCACGGCATCCGCAGTTACCAGTACACGCCCCGGGGCGCCGCGACGTATTCCGCGCACAGGACGATGACGGTCTACGACCCGTCTCGGGCACACGAGGTCGCGGAGGAGCTCCGCGAGGAACCCACCATGGGCCCGGAGGCCGACAGTACGAAAGAGAGGCGTGCCGGGACGGCCTGACAGCCCGTCCCGGGCATCTGGGGCGGGCTGTCGGCGGCTCGGCCGAGCGGGAAGTCAGCCGATCGTCAGGGCTGCGCGGAGCCGGTCGATGACGGGGGCGTTGCGCGACGGGCCTGGGTGGCCCTGCGGGCCCGCACGGCGGTCATCGGTGTACGGGAGCAGCGGGTCGGGGCCGACGCAGGTGGTGGTGCTCGCGGCTGGCGGGCGGCCCGCACAGCGGGAATGTACGCCTCGGCGACCTCGTCGAAGATCAGCTGGGCGGCACGGTGGGAGTACCGTCCAGCAGCGGGGCAGCGTCGGGGCCGTCCTGCTCGAACGCGGAGACCATGTTGTCGACGAACCGGCGCTGGGACGGGATGCTCGCGGTCTCCTCACACGAGACCGCATGACGTGCGGGTCACCAACTGGCACTGAGCGGTCCGCTACGAGGCGACCGTCCTTGCAGCAGCCGTCAACGAGTGGCCACAGCCATCACATTCGAACCGGCCGAGGGCAGAGGAAATGGTTCGCGATGGGTGTGGAGCGGATGGCAGGGTGCGGCGCATGGCACCCCAGTAC
Source organism: Streptomyces phaeofaciens (assembly GCF_014648915.1). Lineage (GTDB taxonomy): Bacteria > Actinomycetota > Actinomycetes > Streptomycetales > Streptomycetaceae > Streptomyces > Streptomyces phaeofaciens. Next base: position 3,522 of record NZ_BMSA01000048.1, read on the forward strand.
CAGATTCGCGCAGACTACGACGCCGACACGATCGTGGTCTACCAGGCATACGCGCCCGCCATAGCCGACGCGGCGCTGCGAGCGGGCCGCTTCGTCGTGCCGTTCTCATTCCACAGGATGACTTGGATCAAGCCCTCCTTCCTGTGGCTGATGCACCGCAGCAACTGGGCCCGCAAGCCCGGTCAAGAACGCGTTCTCGCAGTACGGATGACCCGGCTGGGCTGGGAGGAAGCCCTGTCCCAGGCCGTGCTCACGACCGCGGATGCGGCAGCCGTCGCCCAGGCGGCCGTACATGTCCAGTGGGACCCGGAACGCTCCTCGCGTGGCGCGGCGCTGAACCACTACAGCATCCAGGTCGGCATCGGCCGCAATCTGATCCGCACGTTCACCGACGACTGGATCACCAGCCTCACCGACCTCACCCCCCAGGTCCGCAAGGCGGCGACCCTGAAGCAGACCGGGCACGCCGCCAAAGCCCAGCGGCTGTTCCCCGCGGAGCGCGTGTATCCACTGCCACGGCCCCTGGAAAGCCTTCTTTCCCCGGGCAGATGAGGACCGACCGGCGAGGAAGCGGTCACCTGCGACCACAGACACAAGATCAAAGTGTCGGAAGTGCTCACCTCCGCCGGCCTGGCCACGCTCGCCCGCCATCGGCGAGGTGCGGCCCCTGCTCGCGCAGCGGGGATGCACCATCGCGCCGGACGTCCGGCTGCGTACTCTCGCCGAGGTCATCGAGTACCTGGGCGTCGACGGTCGGACCGGGATCATCGACGGGCATGGAGATCCGTGTGCGACGCCCGGCCGCAGGCCGCAAGGACCGGGACACGTTCGTCTCCGGAAAACCAAGCAGAACGCCGTGAAGTCCATGGTCCGCACAGACGCAGAGGGGCGCATGCTGTTCTGCTGCCCGGCCCGGCCGGGCAGCCGGGCCGGCATCACCCAGGACCGGCAGCTCGGACCGGTCCAGCTCCTGGCCGGCGGCCCGTTTCATGGAGATCCTCGCGGATGCCGGCTACCAGAGCATGGGAGCGCAGACCGGCGGCCGGTGGTGACCCTCTGCCTCGCCCGACGCCCGGCCGACCTGCTCTTCGCGACACCCGGCGACCGCGCCTTCTGCCCATCACCAACCCCGATCACCCCGCGAATTCCGGATGCGCACCTGTCCCAGGCGGCCCCCGGCAGCCGCGCTCGCACCGGCGTGAGCCCGAACCGTGGCGCCGACGTTATTGCGAGCGTTGATACCTGAGGGCGCTCGGGCCCTCAGGCCCCGCGGCGGATCTCAGAAGTCGTCCGCGCCATTGCGGAGCTCGGGGGTCCAATAGCCGGTGAGGGCCTTCGCCGGTTCGACGGCGATGCCGCCGCTGCCGGGTGCGGTGACGGCGATGACCGTCGAGTCGCCCTCAAGCATGACGGAGAACGCTGACACGGGCTCATTGTCCTCGTCGACGCCGCCGTCCGACAGCTTGACCAGGGCATAGGCCGGGGTTCCCGCCGTGAGCACGACCGGTGTGGCCGGCTTGCTCTTGGCAACGACCGGAACGTCCTGCTTGTGGCTCTCCAGGAACTGGACATGCGGAAAACCCGTCAGCCGGCAGGAGTGGCCGGAGGTGTTCTTCGCCGTGAGGACAACGTGGGTGTACGGCGGGCCGTCCTGCGTGGCGGCGGTGACAATGACGTCCCGCGCGGCGCAGACCGGGACGGAGGTGGTCACCTGACCGCTGGTCGATCCGGTGGTCCCCGCGGAGCCGCCGGCGTCGGTGGAGCCCGTCGATCCCGCCGAGTCGGTCGAACCAGTCGGGTCGGACGTGCCGGTGCCCTTCCCGTCCGGCGCCTCCACCGTCGCCGAAGAGGCGGCCGCGGACGTCGACTTGGAGTCCGCGTCGTTCTGGCAGGCGGTGAGGGACAGGGTGAGGGCCGTGCCCACGACAGCGAGCAGGGCGGAGCGGCGACGAAGAGTGTTCATGGAGAGTTCCCCCGTGAGTGGTGTTGGGCCGGGGCTCGGTGCCATCGGCCGAAGTCGTTCTGCTGGTGTTCCGCGGTTCTCAGTTGCCATGGCCCGACTGGAGGTCGGACGGCAGGGGATGCACGGACTCTCCGGAGTCGACCTGCGCGGCTTCCAGCAACTCGTGGAAGTTGTGACAGTCGAGCGTGTGCAGGGTCCGGGTCGGGTTCAACGCGCCGGTTCCCGAACGCTCTTCCTGGACACCCCGACAGTCTGCTGCTTGCCGCTGTTCATGCAGGATTTCCCCGTTCGAAGATCGATGATGTGCATGCGGTGGGCGTTCGGCGGCAGGTGATCTGCGCCGCTCCCCCGGCCCGCACCGGGTCCGTCCCGGCGGGTCGTGTCCGCTCGGGCTCCGTTGCCTGGACTTCGTATGCCCGGGGCGTCCCGCGTCTGTCTTGAGTTGATCATCTGTTGCAGCCGCGTCCCAGGCGGTTCTCCCGGCAGAAGTGTCGTCAGCCATACTTCTGCCGGGGGCTTGCATCCGGGCGAGCCGGACGGTCGGGGGACATCGACGGTGCGCATGGAGGACTTCGGGCAGCAGCTGCGACGCCTGCGGGCACGTGCCGGACTGAGCCAGGAGGGTCTCTCGCACGCCGCCGGGGTGAGCATCCGGGCCCTGGCCGACATGGAACGCGGGCGCACCCGAGGGCCACAGCGTCGTACGGTGCAGGTTCTGGCCGAGGCACTGGGACTGAACGACGACGAGGCGGCGAACCTGGAGAAGGCCGCCGCCCTGGGCCGTCCGCGCCCCCGGACGGCCACCGGCCCGGCCGCCCCCGCCGTCTTGGCCCTGCCGCGCGACATCCAGGACTTCACCGCCCGCGTCCCGCCCCTCGCCCGGCTGCTGGAAATGGCCCAGGACGCCGATCCGAACCGGCCGATGGTCGCCGTGGTCGCCGGGCAGCCCGGTCTGGGCAAGACCGCGTTCGCGGTGCATGCCGCACACCGCCTCGCCCCACACTTCCCGGACGGACAGTTCGCCCTGGACCTGCACGGCATGGATCCCGAGCCGACCACACCCCGGGACGCGCTCGCCCGGCTCCTGGGATCGATGGGAGTCCCCGACGCCGCGATACCGGCGGGCACCGACGACCGTGCGGGCCTGTGGCGATCCGTGGTCGGCGACCGGCGTGTACTCCTGCTGCTGGACAACGCCGTCGACGAGTCCCAGGTCAGCCCCCTGCTGCCCGGCATCGGCCCGTCGCTGACCATCGTCACCAGCCGCCACTCCCTTGCGGGTCTGGAATCCGTCCACCGCAGCGATCTGGCCCTGCTGCGACGGGAGGAGGCGGTCGAACTCCTGACTCGTATCATCGGCTCGGAACGGGTTCAGGCGGAAGCACAGGCCGCACGCGACCTCGCCGACCTGTGCGGACACCTGCCGCTGGCCGTCCGCATCGCCGGCCAGCGACTCCTCAGCCGCCCGCACGAACGCCTGGGCAAGCTCGTCGCCCGCCTCGCCGCCGAGGGCCGGCGACTGGACGGCCTCCAGGCCGGAAGCCTGCGGGTGCGTGCCGCCTTCGCACTCTCGTACCGACAACTTCCCCCGGAGTCCCGGACGTTTCTGCGCCGTGCCTCGCTGGCCGCAGGAGCCGACTTCAGTCCCGAGACCGGCGCACTCCTGGCCGGCCTGCCCTACGACGAGGCGGTCGCCCGGGCCGAGGAGCTGACCGACGCCGGACTGCTCCAGAGCGATGCCGCCACGGAGCGTTACCGCTTCCACGACCTGCTCAAGCTCTACGCGGCCGAGCAGATCGCGGTCGAGGACGGCCCCGAGATCCGCGACGCCGCCCTCGACCGGGCCGCGCGATGGATGCTGCGCCGGGCCACCGCCGCCGCGCTGCACTTCGACGCCGAGCACGACCGGACCGCTCCGCGCGACGCCCCGACCCCGCACGACGACCCGGGCCCGGACGGAGCGCCCACCGGCCGGGAGGAGGCGCGGACCTGGCTGGAGGCCGAGCGAGCCCAGTGGCTCGCCGCGCTGCGCCGGGCCCACGTCACTGGCCGCCACCGGGAGGTCCTGGACACGGCGGAAGCGATGCACTGGTTCTCCGACCTCAACCAGCACTGGGAGCAGTGGGTGGAGGTGTTCCAGCTCTCCGTCGACTCCGCCCGCTCGCTGGGCAGCAGGCGGGAGGAGGCGGTCCACCTCAACTACCTCGCCTGGGCCTACAACCTCTGCGTCGCCGATCCCCACGCCGCCCTGACGTCCGCCGACGCCGCGCTCGTGGCCGCCCGCGACTGCAGGGACGGACTTCAGGGAGGCTGGGCGCTCGGCTACGGCGCGGGCGCGGTCCACCGGCTGGGCCGCTCGGAAGAGGCTCACGCGCGGCTGCGCGAGGCAGCCGACTGCCTGGCCTTGCAGGACTCCCCACAGGCCCGGCTGGCCGAGCTGACGATCCTCAACTCCCTCGGCACCCTGCTCCGTCAGGTCGGCCGGGCGGCGGAAGCCCTGGACATCCACCGCCGCAGCGAGAGGATCTGCCGCGCGGGAATCCCGGGCCGGACGGACGAGCTGATCACCTTGTACCACGCGGTCGCCCGCCAGCAGATCGGCAACGACCTGGCAGCCCTGGAACGCTGGGACGAGGCCGAACCGCCGCTGCGTCAGGCCCTCGCCGCCTTCGAGGCCTCACAGATGCCGGCCTGGGCCGGACCGGCCCGGCTCGACCTGGGCCAGGTGCTCAGTGCGACGGGCCACCCGGACGCCCGAGAGACGCTGCTCGCCGCCCGCGACGCCCTCGCCGCGCTGAAAAGCCCGCGCCAGGCCGAGGCCGCCACCTCGCTCGCCGTGCTCGACGAAGCGGCCGCCTGACTCGAGGCCGGTTGTTCCGTGTGTGCCGGCTGTCCGACGGGTCCCACGGGTGCAGCCCGGGCCCGGTCGGCGGTGCCGCCCCAGCGACCTCCGTATCGACCCGGTCGGTTCCCAGGAGCTCCCCAGGCGATGATGTGTCCTGACCCGGCGGAGGACCCGATGAGTGCAGTGGACTTGAGCCGCGGGGAGGCGGTCGCGCTCGTGCAGCGGATCATGCAAGCGGACTATGCTTCGGACGACGAGGTGACCGACTGGCTGAACAGGCTCGACAGATCCCTGGCATGCCCGTCCGGTCATGTCAGCGACTTGATCTTCTGGCCGTCGGAGCGGGAGCTTTCAGCTGGTGAGGTGGTCGACCAGCGCCCTGGCGTATCGACCGATCGCCTGGTGAGGCCGGGACTCGACTCCGAAGCCGATGAGCAGCGCCGCGGTGGTCGCGGTGCCGAGGACGTGGCCGCGCTTGTCGTCCCGAAACGTCGGTCGTTCGACCGATCCCGTCGACCGCCGCGCGCTCGGTCGTGGCGGCATGACTGGTGCCTCCCACCACGACTCCGTGGAGCGGGCCGGCGCCACCCGCAGATCCGTCATCGCCACCTTGGGCGGCGCCGCCCTCGGCGTGACCGCCCTCGGACGGGTGTCCTTCGGTCGCAGATGCTCGGCGTTGTCGGGTCCGTCAGGCGGCGGGCGGCGATGGCGCCGCCTCGGTCTACCGTGGCTTTGACACCGGCGAAGATCGCGCCTTGCAGGACTGCACACACCGACAGCTCAATGGTCGCCGACATCGCCCAGGCAGCTCTCTCGCCGTCGGCGGGTTCGGACTCACGAAGATCCCTGACCTCCTGATCGCGGCACTGGCCGAGCAGGAGGCCGATGGCCTGGAGGTCTTCTCCAACAAGTACGGTGTGGACGGGACCGGACTCGGCGTCCTCCTCGACCTCGGCCGGATCCGTCGGGTCACGGCGTCCTACGTCTGGGAGAACATGGAGTTCGCCCGCCAGTACCTCTGCGGGAAACCGGAGGTTGAGCTCACACCGCAAAGCACCCTGGCCGAGCGGCTGCGCGCGGGCGGCTGCGGCATCCCGCCTTCTACACACCCCCGCAGGCGTGGGCACACCGGTGGCCCAGGGCTGCCTGCCCTGGAGATACGACCGAGCTGGGGCTGTCCTGGTCGCCTCCCCTCCCAGGGAGGTCCCCGAGTTCCGCGGCAACCCGTACATCGTCCACTCCACCGCACCCACCGCATCGTCCTTGACCTGGACGTGCTCCAGCAGCCGTGCCCAGCTCCCGTCGTTCTCCCAGCGGGCGAACAACCGCTCGTAGACCGTCTGCCACGGGCCATAGCGCTCCGGCAGGTCCCGCCGGGGCGCCCCGGTCCGCAACCGCTGACTCACCCCGACCCACCACAAGATCCATCCTCAAGGCGCTCGCGGTCAGGATCACCTGCGGAGTACGGAACGAACATGCTCAGCCGATAGACGGTCGGATGCGACAGGCGTCCGCAGAGCGTGTCGATCCGGGCCAACTCCCCGTCGAATCGCTCCTTCCCGGCACGCAGGCCACGGAGGTGGGCATTGAATTCCGACACGTCACGAGTCTCGAAGACCACTTCCCAGTGACCCTTGTCCGGGGCGGTGCGAGCGGCAGTCCGTGCTCGTGAGTCCCGTTCCTTGCGCTTCCTCTTCCGCTGTCCTGGCATCGGGTCAGCATCACTGCCCCAGCCCACCACGGCAAGGCCATCGGCCCAAGCCGCAGTCGCGAGAAACGATCATTTGTCAGACAGAACCTAGGGAAGCACCACGGTGCGCGTGCTCTCCGTGTGCAAGAAGCCGATTCGTTCGAAAATCAGCCGGGCGGGATTCCCCTCCGTGACGGACAACCCCACTTCTGTCTCGCCGGCCTCTGCGGCATGTGCGAGGACCCATTGCAGCAGCAATGTGCCCAGACCCGAGTACCGGGGCAGTGGATCGCGGAACACGTCGGTGAACCAGGGCCCTCGGCGCGATGGAGTCCCGTCGTGGCGGTTGACCGTGACGGCTGCTACCACCTGCGTCCCCTCCAGCACCACCGCACTGCAGTCCAGGAGGGCGCCGTAGCGCGTACCGTCGAGAAGTCCCTGTAGTCGGCCGACACTGCCGGTTGCTCGGTCCGCCCCGTGGTCCGGGTGCCCCGGGCGGTAGGCGGTCTGGCGCGTTGCTGCCAGGTCCTGCGCGCTCATGGTGCTCGCAGCCACCAGTCGAAGGCGCGCCGGCAGCGTGGGCGCAGCCCAGTCGGAATCCGGTCGACGCAAGGCGAGATCCCATCCGTAGTGGTGGGCATACCGCACCGAGCGCGCCCCGGCCAGCAACAAGTCCGCGGCCAGGTTCTCGTCCGTCGTCACCGCCCAACCGGGTAACCGGTCCAGCAGCAAAGGGACGGTGCTGCCGGGGTGCCCGCTGATGGTCCGCAACGCGTCGGCCCAGGGACCGTCGTGGCTCTGACCCTGCACGTATTCGGCGGCCGGACGGCCGGCCTCATCCAGCAGCACCTCGCGCTCGGACGGTACCGCCGACGTCACTGCTCATCACTGTTCGCCGGGAGCGGACTGTGCCCGAAGCTGATCCCGCCGTTCACGGTGTCCGCCTGAATCACCGTGGCCACGTTGGCATTGCCCGCCACCTCGTTGTGCACGCCGCTCGCCCGCGAAGCAAGTCCCAGGCTGGCGCTGGAGGCATGGGTCCAGCTCTGCAAGGCCGCCGCGAAGTCGTCATTCCGCGCCGCCTCCTCGAGAATGAGCCCGGCGAGTATGCGGACCTGAGCCGGATCCTGCGGATCCACGGGTAGCGCGTCCTCGTCGGAAGTCCCGGGGGAACGCCGAACGGCCCGCCGTACGAGTTCGAGCAGTGATGCCCACGCCTCGCGCCCTGCCTCGGTCGCGGCGCTGGTTGCGGCCACGGTGACAACCGCTGCCACCGCCTGTGCCGTTGACGCGTCGAACATGGGCTCCCCTTTCCCCTCCGACCCATTCAAAGTAGCGCTTTTTGACTGCCCCGGACAGAAGGCGAAGCTGGTGCCCCGGGCGGCCTGGGGAGAGGAGTGGTGAAGGAGCCGTACGGGTAGTCCCCTAGCGGCCGACCGGCAGGGTTCCGCATCATCCGATCGCGAGGACATGGCATGGGCACGGATTCTGTGGACGCCGCGTTGGGCTCTCTCCATGTCGACGACAGGTCGATCAGGCTCGACTGCCCGGGCGCGTGGTTGCGGATGCACCGCCACCGGCTGTCGGTGTGCGGCGTCCATCTGGCGACGCCGGAAGAGGTGGCACATGGAGGATTCGCGGAGCATGCCATCGTGCCGGATGCGCCTGTGCCTCTGACGACCAGGCGGTCCAGGTGCATCACGCCGTTCCTGGCGGCTCCCGGGACGCCCGCAGGTCTGTGTGTCGGCTTCGGAAGACTGAGCCGCTCCCACCACCGGATGGTGGCCGCCGCGTCGGAGGAGGCCACCAGGCCGGATTTCGTACCCCACTACGGCTCCCGCTACGCACTCGGCTCGCATTCGGGCCGGCTGGTGGACGTACTCACGGCGCGAGGGGGCACACGGACCACGACGGTGATGGACCCGCGCATCGCCCAGTACTCCGAGCCCACGGCGGCCCGCTGGGTGGGCATGCATTACGACAACGCCTGGACCAGTCAGGGCGAAGGCGAACGTTATCTCCGCGACGTTCGCGTTGCGTGCGCGGATCGGCGTGTCATTCACAACTTGGGGCCGGGTGCCCGCTCACTGGTCTTCGCCCTCAACATGTCCGCCTTGCATCTGTCGGACAAGGTCCGTCCCGGTGACAGCCGGAATGTACCGAGCACCAAGCAGCTCCGTGACTTCCTCGCCGAACACCCGGCCGAGGTGTTGAACATCGTTTGTCTCGTCTGGACGACCGAGGTGGGAGATTTGGTCGTCCTGCCTGCCGGACTCGCACTGCATGACGGGTCGATGGAGGGTCACCCGTATTCGTCCAGCGCCTTGGTCTTCGCCGGAAACTTTCCGCGGGGCGCTTTCTCCCAGGCTTGATCAGGTGCCGGGACGGCTCCACATTTGGTTCATCGACTGGAACTTGTGGAATACGAGAACACCGTCGTGATCGGGCTGGGTGGTGCCCCGAGGTATCGGCCGCAGCAGCCACTCGAGGCGCTCCGCCTCAGCGAGCAGAACGTCGCCGAGATCTGGTTCCGGAGTATTCCGGCTGGTCATGGTTGGCACAGCAATGCCCCTTCGGTCTTCGCTTGATGGAGGTTTCGGCAAAAGTTTGTTTCGGTACCGTCGAGCCGCCCGAGCTCGAAGTACTTGTTCGCCGGCCAGCTTCCGCCGCAGACAACGGCGTAGCGGCAGGTCCGGCGACACGTGTCCACACCCGCGAGGGCTTCGCGAACCCACGGAACCGAGCCCGCTCCGCTCAGAAGATCCTCAAGGGGGTCCCGCAGTACGTTGCCTACCGTGAAAGCCCCATGCCTTGGATGCCGGAAGCCCGCAAGATCAGGGGACATGACCGTCACCTCCCCGTTGTACGACACGGTGGGGATAGGCTCCACGGGCATACTCAGGACCTCCGCGGCGGTGATCCCCGATCGCACCGCGTCGTAGCAGTTCGCCACGGACTCCAGTTCTCGCAGTCGCACCACGGGATTCGCCCGCCACTGCGTGAAGAGTTCAGCGAAGAAGCTCACCCATTCGCTTTTTCCGGTGGGTGAGCGTCCGCCATGGGAGCCCTTCGTTTCCTCGGGCAGGATTCCCAGTGCTTCCGCTCCGATGGCGCAGGCGTGGGAATAGATCAGCCGAGCGGCCTCGGGTGCGGGATCGCGCACCACGGAAAGCATGTGAAAGGGGGTCCCATGGCGCCTCAACACCGCGATCCCGGCCGCAATCCTTCGCCAGGCGGGGCCACCCCCGCGTGTGACCCTGTCCGCGTTCATGCCCCGTGGCCCGTCGATACTCACGGACACCCGCACGTGGTATCGGTCGAACAGAGCACACCACGCCTCATCGATCAAGGTCGCATTCGTCTGGATGTGATGAGCGATTCCGGGAGGCCATTCGGAGAGTAGATCCTCGAAATTCCGGACACCGACGGTGAGCGGCTCTCCCGCGTGCCATAGGACCTCCATCTGATGCGCAGGGTCGCTCCAGCGGGCCACGGACTCCACAACTGCACGATTGACGGCGGGCGACATGTTGAGGCGCTGCGCCCGGTCGGGCAGGTAGCAATATCTGCAATCAAGATTGCACAACGTCGTCGGCTGCATCACCAAGACGGACGGTCGCAGCCCGAGAGCCGCTCCGCTGTCACCGTCGGACGCGGAATGCACGCACACCCTCCTACGGTCATCGCACAGGGAGCCTTGTCATGGAACGGTGGCGCAGCCGAGTGTGTCAATGGCACCGGCAGCGGGACGGTGCGGAATACAACGGTCCGCTTCCCTGTGGCCGTGGACAGCGTTCCGTGTGCCCCCTATGCTGAATCCCCCATATTCAGACGATTGATGCGGCCTCATGACAGATCGTGTTGATCCACGTCCGCCCGACGGCTCGCACAACGATTTTCCCGGGACAGCCGACAACGTCGTCCAGGCGCGGCAAATTCTTGGTGGCGTGCACTTCCACACCGGACGCCCCGCTCCGGCGACGGCGCCTCGTCAACTTCCCCCAAGGCCGACCCATTTCACTGGTCGAACGGCCGAACTGGCCCGGCTCGAGTCACTCCTCGCAGCCTCTGATGCCCATGACCCGGCAACCTTGCCCATCACAGCGCTCGTTGGCGCCCCGGGCGTCGGTAAGACGGCGTTGGCCGTCCACTGGGCCCACGTCGTAGGCGACCGCTTTCCGGACGGTCACCTGTACCTCAACCTCCAGGGCTACGACGCCAGCCCTCCACTCTCACCCCACCAGGCCCTGGAGAATCTCCTCGTGAGTCTGGGTGTGTCTCCAGGCAGCATCCTGCCGGAATTGGACGCCAGGGCGGCCCTGTACCGCCATATGGTGAGCGGGCGGCGCCTCATCATCTTCCTGGACAATGTGCGCAGCGCCGCTCAGCTGCGTCCTCTTCTTCCCGGCACCTCACGGTCCTTGATGCTCGTGACCAGCCGAAGCCAGCTGTCCGGTCTTGTCGTCCGCGAGGGTGCCCAACGTATCGCCATCGGCCCCCTCCGCCCCCAGGATGCGACTGACCTGATGCGGTCCATTCTGGGAAGGGAACGCGTCGATGCGGAACCTGTGGCGTCCGCCAAGCTGGCAAGGCACTGCGTCCACCTTCCCCTGGCCCTGCGCATCGCGGCCGAGCGGGCGGCAGTCCACCCATTTTCGCCTATCGAGGCCCTGGCTTCCGAACTCGAGTCAGGAAGCCAACGGCTGGACGTTCTGACCACGTTCGACGACGACGAGACAACGGCGGTCCGTGAAGTGTTCTCCTGGTCGTACCGCGAACTCTCCCCAACGGCTGCCCGGACGTTTCGCCTTCTCGGACTGGTTCCAGGGCCCGAGATCAGCGTGCTGGCAGCCGCGGCACTCACAAAGCTCCCGCCCGATCAAGCCGCCCGCGTCCTCGGCGGGCTTGCCGGCTTGCATCTCCTCGAGGTGGCGGGCCAGGATCGATACCGGTTCCACGACCTGCTGCGTGACTACGCCCGCGAGCGAGTGTCCGAAGAGTCCGAGCAGGACCGCTCTGACGCTCTGCGACGCTTGCTGAGTTGGTATCTCTTCACAGCCGAGGATGCCGCCGCGGCGCTCGATGTCCGCAGGGGGCCGACGGCCTTCGACCGGACGACGAGCGACCGCCCCGCACCTGCGCTGACCATCAACTTTCCTTCCCGAACCGCGGCAATGAACTGGTGCGAGACGGAGTTCGCGAACCTCCTCGCAGCCTGTCGCCAGGCCGCCGAGATGGGCGAGGACGTCGTGGCGTGGCAGTTGCCGATCGCCCTCAGGTCCTTCTTCCAGCTGCGACGGCCGACCACCGACTGGGTCACGGCCTCTGAGACGGCTGTTGCTGCCGCCCGTCGCCTGGGTGACAGACAGGCTGAGGCGATCACCCTGCGATCTCTCGGGGCCGCGCTCTCCTATCGCGGGGCCTACGAGGAGAGCCTGCAGCGCAACCGTGAAGCCCTCGCCGCCAGCCGCGAGCTCGGCCAGGACGAGGGGTGGTGCCTCAACAGCATCGGAGACTGCTTGGTGTCCCTCGGTCGTTTCAGCGAGGCGATCGACCAGCTGGACCAAGCTCTGATCGCCGCCGAACGCAATGGCGATGCCTCTCTGGCCGCTCACTCTCTGGAGAACATCGCCCCTGCTTACCGTGGACTGGGGCGCTATGACGAAGCCATCGATGCCCTGGAGCGTTCCTTGGCGATGTTCCGTGGCCTCGGGCGTGCTTACGGGGAGGCATTGGTACTGGACAAGCTCGCCGACACGTATCTCTCCCTGCGTCGCTTCGACGAGGCGGTCCACTTCGCCTCAAAGGCGCTCCCACTGCACGAGGACCTTGGCAATCGCCTCAGCGAGGCCGCCACCTTGCGTATTCTGGCGCGTGCCTTCAAGAGCAACGGCCGAGCCGCCGAAGCCCGAGACCACTGGCTTCGCGCGCTCGTGATCCTGGAAGACCTCGGTCACCCCGAAGGGATCGACGTGAGGGCCGAGCTGCTCGCCCCTTGAGCGGGATCCGGCCGCTCTGCCTGAATGAATCAGTCCGATGTAAGGACGTCTCGTGGAGGGCAGGCCATGACCGGCGACGGCGCGGGCAGGATCATCACGTTCTACTCGTACAAAGGCGGTGCGGGCCGGACGATGGCACTGGCCAACACGGCCTGGATCCTGGCCTCCTCGGGCAGAAGTGTCCTGGCGGTCGACTGGGACCTGGACGCTCCGGGTCTGGGCCGCTTCCTGCACCCCTTCCTGAGTGAGAGCCAGCTGCGCTCCACACCACCCGGTGTGCTCCAACTGGTCACCCAGTCCACCCAGTTCATGCTCCAGGCACTGAACACGGCAGAACAGACGTGCCAGACCGAACTGGATTCCGAACTGTTGCCCGCGGCCGACGCCTGGACGAGCGACGGAATCGCTCTCGACACCTGCCTCGTCCACATCGACTGGGAATTCCCCGCGGGTGGCCGGCTCTCCTACCTCCCGGCCGGCACAAGCAGCCAGGGTTACCTCTCGGCGTTCTCACAGTTCGACTGGAAGGCCTTCTTGGACGGGCCGCTGGCGACCAGGTTCCTGGAAGGGCTCAAGCGCGAGTTCGTCGAAAAATTCGACTACGTCCTCATCGACAGCTGCACCGGGCTCAACGACATCTCCGACATCTGCACCGTCATCCTGCCGCACGCCTTGGTCACTTGCTTCACCCCGAGCAGCCAGAGCATCGAGGGCGCGGCAGGCGCGGCCGAGCGCGTCGACCGAATCCACAGCAACCGGGGCATCCGAATCCTGCCGGTCCCCATGCGGGTCGAGAACGCCGAGGCCGATCGGCTGGACGCCGCCCGTGGGCAGATCCAGTACCGCTTCGACCGGATCGTGCGCAAGCACATCACCGATCGGGCCCCGGAGGACTACTGGGGCAATGTGGAGATCCCCTACCGGCCCATCTACTCCTACGAGGAGACGCTCGCCCCGTTCCGCGAGCAGCCAGGGGATCCCAAGAGCCTGCTCGCCGCCTACGAGAGACTCACCGAGGTCATCACGGACGGCCAGGTCGACTCGATGCCCCGCATCGACGAGACGCTCCGCCGCAAGACCCTCGACCGGTACACCCGCCACCGTCCGCCGCACATTTCCGACGTATACGTCAGCTTCGTTGCCCAGGACCGGAGTTGGGCCAACTGGGCCAAGGCGGTCCTGGCACAGGCCGGTTTCAAGGTCCACCTGGCGCCCGAGGGCACGACGGAGGGCGTTCGGCAGCGGGACGAGACCGAGCGCGGCATCGAGTCGGCCTCGCACACCCTGGTCATCCTCTCCGAGACCTATCTCAGGTCGTCCCGCTTCCGCACCACCTGGGAGGCGGTCTACGCGGAGGGTGACCGGCGCGCGCACCAGCTGGTCTTGATACAGATCGACCGAAACGTGTCACGGGACGCGCCATTCACGGAACAACTCGCCGACATGACCCGCTACGACACCGGAGAGGCAGCTTGTCAGGCACTGCTGGCCTGCTTCGGCCGGACTCCCGAGTCGCTGACGCGTGATCAGTTCATCGACAGCGAAAGGAAGCTGCCCCGCTACCCCGGTGCCGAACCTCCGGTCTTCGCGGTCCCGTTGCGCGGCTCGTCCTTCACTGGACGCACGCAGCTGCTGGAGCGCATCCGGGAGATACTGCGGAAGGAGAACAGCCGCGCCCTCGTGCTCAAGGGCATGGGCGGGGTCGGGAAGACCCTACTGGCCCAGGAGTTCGCGTACCGCTACAAGAGCGACTACGACGTCATCTGGCACATCCAGGCCGAGCAGAAGATCCTGGCCGTCGAGCAGTACGCGGCCATGGCCGAGGCGCTCCGCCTGCCGATGCGTCCGACTCCGACCGATACGGCCAGGGCGGTGTACGAGGCACTCAACCAAGTTGTACCGCACGCCAGTTGGCTGCTGATCCTGGACAATGTGACAGAGGCCGAAGACCTCCCCGAGTTCATGATGGACGCCCGAGGCGGCCACATACTGGTCACCAGTCAGCGCGCCGAGGGCTGGGGACCGTTCGTGGACACCGTCGACGTCCCCGTGTTCGAGCGGGACGAGAGCACCGCCCACCTGCGCAGCCGACTGCCCGATTGCGGCTGGACGGAGGCCGACCGGATCGCGGAGGCCCTGGGCGACCTGCCGATCGCGATCGAACACGCCGCGGCCTACATCGATCAAACCGGAGTCGACGTCCGCAGCTACATCCAACAGCTCCAGCCCCAGGCCACCGGAGCCCCGGACGACACCACGGTCGACGAAGTCGCAAAGTCGATCACTGGCACCCGGGAGTTCGCCCTCGGACAGCTGAGGGAGAAGTTCCCGCCCGCGGTGAAGCTCTTGCAGATCTGCTCGTACTACGGCTCCGAGCCGATCTCCCTGGACCTGCTGGCAGGCTCTGAGGTCTCCCGGGCGCTCGGCGGTGTCGGCACGGTGTCCCGCGCCTGCGAGGAGCTGAGCAAGTTCTCCCTCATTACGGTGGACCGCAAGGCACGGGGCGTGAGGGTGCACCGGATGACACAGATCGCCATGCGCGAGGAGATGACCGACGCGGAGCGCGAGGCCGCACAAAAAGTGGTCCATCGCTCGCTGATCGCCGCCAGGCCGAGCGGGGGCGACCCCGAGAACCCCGACACCTGGGAGAAGTACCGCATCATCTGGCCCCACCTCGGCACACCGTGGGCCGAGACCGCGCCCGACGAAGGCATCAGGGAATTGTTCGTCGACCGGGTTCGCCAGCTGCGCTGCGGGGGCGAGCTGAGCCAGGCCCTGGACTACGGCCTCCGACGGGTGGCCGCCTGGTCCGCGGAGGGCTCGGCGGAAGAACGCTGGACGCTGCACATGCGCTTCCAGATCGCCAACATCCTGCGCGCCCAGGGCAGGTACGAGGAGTCGCTCGCCCTCGACCAGGAGGTCCTGGAGCGACAGCTCGCCGTACTCGACGACGTCGACGACCAGCACGTCCTGATGACCACCGGTAGCATCGCGGCCGACCTGCGGGGCCTTGGCCGGCTGACGGAGGCTCTGCGGTACGGCGAGGAGACGTACCGGAGGTACGAGCTCATCTACGGTCAGGATCACGCGCGCACCCTCATCGCGGCCATCAACCTCGCCGACACCCTGCGTCTTTTCGGCGACTGCTACAAGGCCCGCGAGCTGGACCGCAAGACGCTGGACCTGCTCGAGGCGCTCCTGCGCCACGACCATCCGCTGACGATCCTGTGTGCGGTGAACCTGGGCCGCGATCTGTGTGACTGCGGTGACTACGAGGAATCCGTCACGCTGCTGAGGCGCGTCTACGAGTGCTCTCTGCGCAACCCCGGCCTCACCCAGGGATCGGCGCCTGTGCTCAACACGGCCAAGACCTTGGCCGGTTCACTGCGAAAGGCGGGTCGGCCGGTGGAGGCCGAGGAGCTCGTGCGCCATGTCCTGAGGAGCACACCCGAGGGAGAAGGGGAATCGTGCTCGGAGGAATTGCTGCTGGAGATGAGCCTGGCAGGCGACATGGCAGCCCAGGGCCGCGCCGCCGAGGCGCTGAGCCTGATCCGCAGGGTTCTGGGCGATCTGAGAGACAGCCTGGGAGAGAGGCACCCCCACGCTGTGGCCTGCTCGGTCAACTACGCGGTCCTGCAGCTCGACGACGTCGGGTCCGTCAGTCCGGTAGCGGCCCACGAGGCGTGGGAGGCGCTGTGCCGGGCCCGGACGATGTTCCGTGAACTCCGTGGCGAGCACCATCCCTATGTGCTCATCTGCCGTGCGAACCTGGCCGTTGCGGAGGCAGCGCTCGCCCAGTGGGAGGAAGCCCGGAAGAGCAGTCATGACGCGTACGTACTGCTCAAGGAGGTTCTCGGGCCGACTCACCCGTCGACGCTGACCTGTGCCGGGAACTTCGCTGTCGTCCTGAGTCATCTGGGCAGGGCCGACGAGGCCCGCACCAAGCACCACGAAACCCTGGCCTCGCTGAGGAAGCGCATCGGTGGGGAGCACCCCCGCGTACGGGCCCTGCAGGAGTGGAAACTCAGCTGTCTCGACCTTGAGCCGCACCCGATCTGAGAGCGACGAGCCGGGGCGTGCGGCCGGTGCCGGTATCGGCGGCGGCCGCACGCACAGCGGCAGATGTCAGAGGCCTGAACGTGTCTCGGGCCCGGGCGGGCGCCTGTGGCGGGGCAACGACGAAGGCACGTCACACCACCGGTGCAGAGCGCGGATCTGCCGCTCTTCCGCCTCCCGGATCACCGGGCGACACTGCGTTCAGACTTCACCATGACCGTACTGAGGTCACGGTCGAAGTCCCTGTCGACTCGGGGCGGATGAGGACGCGCCGGATTCGGAGCGCGCGGCTGGAATGCGACACCGTCTCCGTGGGCATACTCAGTCTGCTCAGCGGTCGCAGGGGCGAAATGGGGGTCGATGGCCAGCCTCGTCGGTCGACGACGTGAAGCGCTGCTCCTCTCATCGGGCCCTGTCCTCGGGGCCGCCGTAGGCGCGGTGACCAACATGGTCACCGCCACCTGGAACTGGTGGCTCTTCGGCGCCCTTCTGGTGCTGATCTCCCTCGCCTCCGCCGGCGCCGCTCTGGTGCCCGGCAGCAGTCCCGGCGGCGCCGGGTCCACCTACCAGAACCCTCCGTGCACCCTCCCCCCGGGCACCGCGGTGTTCGCCGGGCGGGACCGGGAACTACGCAGACTCCTCGACGCCCGCCCGCCCAGAAGCGGCTCCCGTCCCCTTGTCTGCATCATCACGGGCCGGTCGGGGAGCGGAAAGACGGAGTTGGCCGTCCAGGCGGCGCACCTGCTCGCGGCGCGGTACCCGGCAGGACAGCTCTTCGTCGGCTACCGCAGTCACGCCGATTCGGCCGGCCGACTCGACCCGCTGGACGCCCTGGCGGCGCTTCTGGTCACGGTCGGGGCCGCCCAGACCGCCACGAGCCTGGAGCCGGCCGGCATGAGCGGGCAATGGCAGTCCGTCGTGGGACACAAGCCGTTCCTGCTCGTGCTCGACGACGTCGACCACACCTCCCAGATGCTCGAGGTCCTTCCCCGATCCCCGCACTCCCTCGTCCTGCTCACCAGTCGGCACATGATTCCCGGAATCGATGCGGATGTGCACATCGCGATCGACACGCTGCCCGAGGAAGCCGCACGCTCCGTCCTCCGCGCCATCCTGCGGCGGGGCTCCCGCAGCGTCGACGACACGGTGATCGACGGGCTGGTGGCGACGTACCGGCTGCCGCTCACGGTGAGGCACATCGCGGACCGGATCGTCGCCGACCATGTGCCGCTGGGCCCGCATTCCGGCCCAGCTGGCCGCCACCTTCACGGTGTCGGGCTCGAACCGATGCTGGCGACGATCCAGGCCCTCGAACCGGCGCACCGTCTGGTCTTCCGACGGGCCGCGCTCCACCCAGGGCCTCATGTGACGGCCGAGATCGCGGCGGCCCTGGCGAACCTGACCATCAGGGATGCCGAACGCTCCCTCACCGTGCTCCACCATCAGGGCCTGCTCGTGAGACCCGACCCGCATGGTTTCGGGTTCCATGATCTGATGCAATCGCTTGCTCAGCCGGAGGAGACGGTGCCGAACGACGAGGCGTCCGCGCAGGCCCGAGGGAGGCTGTTCGAACTGATGGCGTGCCTGCTGAAGCGGGCTAACGCCTTCATCTCCGCGCCCATGGAGCTGCCCGTGCCGGACAGCGTCCATGCGGGGCCTGTTGTCCCGATGACGGAGCGACAGGCCCTGGAATGGCTGGACCACCACTTCGACGACCTGCGGTCGGTGGCGCGCCTGGCCATCGAGTGCGCCTGGCCCAAGAGCTGGTGGCTGACGGCCGGGCTCACCTACTTCATGCGTATCCGGAGAAACCTGGTTCAGGCCGAAGAGCTGAACAAGGCGGCGTTGCAGATCGCCCTCGCGTCCGGAGACCTGTCCGGTCAGGCCAACTGTCGCGCCCAGCTGGGAACCCTGCATCGGGTGTCGGGCCGGTACAGCTCGGCCGAGGAATACTCTCGTACGGCGATGAGCATCTTCGCCGGGCTACAGCCGAGTGAGCCACACAACCAGGCGTATTGTGCGAGCGAACTCGGCGTAATTCTCTACCACTTGGCGAGATACGTGCCCGCTCGCTCCCTCACGCAGCAGGCAGTCGATCTCTACCGGGCCACGTCCGACCGGCGTGGAGAGGCCAACGGACTCGGTAACCTCGGGCTGATCAGCAGAGCGACCGGCGACTACCAAGGAGCCCGTGAGGCCCTCACGGAGGCCTATGCGATCTTCGCCGCCGCGGAGAACCATCGAAACAGGGCGTGGATCCTCATCGAACTGGGCACCATCGACCGGCTCACCGGAGACCAGCACCGGGCCTTGGCGCAGTTTTCTGAGGCTCTGGACATCTACTCCGACGCCGCGGACCGCAACGGCCGCGCCTGGGCCCGCCGCGAGATGGGGATCGTACAGAGGAGCCTCGGGCACTACGCCGAAGCCGGCTCTTTGCTCGAAGCGGCTTGGCGCGAGTTCGAAGACCTGGGCAGCCCGAGGAACATGGCGGACGCCCGGGTCGAACTCGGCTCCCTGCACCGGTCGATGGGCGATCTCGCCGCAGCACGCTCGCACGCTCAGGCCGCGCACGACATGTACGCCGGTATGGGCAACCGCCGGGGCGAAGCCTGGGCGGAGCTGGAGCTAGGGGCGCTCGACGCCGCGGAGGGCCAGTTGATCTCGGCGGCCGGCAGATTCGGGCGGGCGCAGAGGGTCTACCAGGACATAGGCGACCGTTCCGGTGACGCGCGCGTCCAGCTGGAGCTGGGCAGACTCGAACTCGGCCGGGGAGACCGTGCAAAAGCACGGAACCACCTCCATGCGGCTCTGACGCTCTACACCCAGCTGAATGCCCCGCAGAGCGCTGAAGCCCGTGACCTCCTCGCCGGGATGTGAGAGGGGACCTGTGGGGCCACCCGCCACTGGTCCGCTCGACGACCAGCGGAACGCGCCCAGGCCGGTGCCGTGTGGCTGACCGCGTTCGGCGATCGCCGGGCGGATGCCGCGCTCGCGCAGGAGACGGTGGTATGCGTCGTGGTCGTGGCCGCGGTCCGCGAACAGCGTGTCGGGCCGTCGACTGGGTCGCCCGACGGAGCCGGCCACGCGTGGGATCTTGTCGAGCAAGGGCAGGAGCTGAGTGACGTCGTCCGCGGTTTCCGCCGATCAGGGACACCGCGAGCGGGATGCCCTGGCCGTCGGTGATGACGTGGTACCTGCTGCCCGGCCGTGCGCGGACGACTGGGCCGGGGCCGCTTCTGGGCCCCGGCATGCGGCCCGGACGTGGGAGGAGTCGATCACTGCCCTCGACCGGTCGAGCTGGTTCTCGCGGTTCCGGCGCTCTGGTGCGGGTAGCGCGGCCGGCACCAGGCCGGCGGCGTACGCCAGGGCGCGGTCGACGTCGCCGGACTCCCGGTGGATCCCGCCCCCCATGCCCGGAATACGTCTCTTTTCAGCCATGCCCCGACAACATCCCTGCACGGAAAGGTACTTCCATGCAGGAGCATGCACCTGACATCTTGCATCCACCACTCGTTTCGTACGGCCCCGCCGGTGCCCTCGGCACGGCCGGGCCGTCTCCGGAGGACGCATTGATACCCCACATATCGAGCCGGACCAGACGCACGCTGGTCCTGGCGGCCACGCTCGGCGCCACCCTCGCGTTCGGCGCCCCGGGCGCCCTCGCGGGCACGCTCCCCGTCGGCCCCTCCCCCGCGCCGGCCGCCAAGGCCCTCGCTCCGGTCGCCGTGCCGGCTTCCCAGAGTGCGACCTGGGTGGCCGGCACGCGTGCCTACCTCGTGATCACCGCCCCCGGTGACAGTTCGGCGGTCCGCTCCGCGATCGCGGCCAACGGCGGCACCGTCTTCTCGAACTTCGACGCCATCGGCGTGATCGTCGCCCACTCGGCGTCCAGCGGATTCGCCGCCACCATGCGCGGCGTCGCCGGCGTGCAGCAGGTCGGCGCCACGCGCACCTCGGACGTCCCGGCCGACGCCTACAACCCTGCGCTCCCGGCCAATCCGGCCCAGGCCTCGACCCCGGCCGGAGAACCGGTCCGGGCCGACATGAGCCAGATCAAGGCCGACCAGGCCTGGGCCGTGAACCCAGGCTCCACCTCCGTCACGGTCGGCATCCTGGACACCGGTGTGGACGACCAGCACCAGGACCTGGCGCCCAACTTCGACGCGGCCGACTCTGTCTCCTGCGCCTACGGCAAGCCCGACACCCGTGCCGGCGCCTGGCGGGACGTCGACACGCACGGCACCCACGTGGCAGGCACCGTCGCCGCGGCCAAGAACGGCAAGGGCGTCGTCGGCGTGGCCCCCGGGGTGAAGATCGCCGCGGTCCGGGTCGCCGAGCCGGGCAAGTCCTTCTTCTTCGCCGAGAACACCATCTGCGGCTTCGTCTGGGCCGGTGACCACGGCTTCAAGGTCACCAACAACAGCTATTACACGGACCCGTGGCAGTTCAACTGCCCGGACAACATCGACCAGGCCGCCATCATCGAGGGCGTCACGCGCGCCCAGGAGTACGCCGAGGGCAAGGGCTCCCTCCAGATCGCCGCCGCGGGCAACGAGAATTACGACCTCGCCCACAAGACGACCGACTCCGCCAGCCCGAACGACTCGACGCCGGTCACCCGCACGATCACCAACGCCTGCCTCGACATCCCGACCGAGCTGCCGGGCGTGGTCACAGTGGCGGCCAACGGCACAGGCGTCACCAAGGCCTCGTTCTCCAACTACGGGCAGGGCGTCATCGACGTCGCGGCACCGGGCAGCAACGTGTACTCCACCGTCCCCGGCGGCGGCTACGGCAGCAAGAGCGGCACCTCGATGGCCACCCCGCACGTGGTCGGCGTGGCGGCACTCATCGCCAGCGCCAACCCGGGCATCACCCCGGCGCAGATCCGCGCCAAGCTGGCCGCCCAGGCCAACGACATCGCCTGCCCCTCGGACAGCCGCTGCACGGGCACGACGGCCAACAACTCGTTCTTCGGCGAGGGACAGGTCGACGCCCTCAAGGCGGTCGGGACCACCCCGCCGCCGGGCAAGTACTTCGAGAACCTCGCGGACTTCGCCGTCAACGACAACGCGACCGTGGAGAGCCCGATCGCCGTCACCGGCGTGACCGGCAACGCCCCGGCCACCCTCAAGGTGGGTATGGACATCAAGCACACCTACATCGGTGACCTGAAGGTCGACCTGGTGGCGCCGGACGGCACCGTCTACACGCTGCACAACCACACCGGCGGCAGCGCCGACAACATCGCCCAGACCTACACCGTGAACGCCTCCTCGGAGGTCGCGAACGGCACCTGGAAGCTGCGCGTCAACGACAACGCCGCCTCCGACACAGGCAGCATCGACGCCTGGAACCTGACCTTCTAGCACAGGACCCGGCAACGCCCACGTACAACACACCCAGCCGCCCCGATCCCCCGACCGCACACCCACCCCGCCCCTGCCCGTCCCCTCACCCTCGTTCTTCTGGTCCAGGGGGCGAGGGGGTGTGCGGAGGGGGTAGTCGGGCTACCTACCGGGCCGGGAATCCTGTGGTGAGCTGGGCGTTTGCCGCTCAGGGAGGACGGGACCGTGCGCTTGCCGGTCGTCGCTGCTGAGATCAACGAGTGATGTCGCGGGTCGTGGCTCTTGACTGCAGGGACACGCCTCCGCCCACCGGCACCGGGCGTAGATCATCAGTGATCGTTGCATCGGAGCCGTGGTCGACAGTGGGAAGCGATCACTCCAGGGTCGGTCAGCCGGATGATGCAGAGGGGGCAGCGGCCGTGGCCGACCATGCTGGGACGAGCAAGCGGAGGAACGTCTACGTCGACATGGTCGGAGATCTCTTCCACCCGGGCCATGTGGCACTTCTCAAGGCCGCGCGAACCTTCGGAGACCGGCTGATCGTCGGCGTCCTCTCGGACGAGGCCGTGACCGAGTACAAGCGAACGCCCATCATGACCCTGGCCGAGCGGGTCACGGTGATCGAGTCATGCCGCTACGTCGATGCGGTGATACCGAACGCTCCGCAACGCGTGACGACTGAGTTCCTGGACGATCACGACATCGCGATGGTCGTGCACGGGGACGACATCTCGCCGGATGCCATCGAAGAGGTCTTCGGTCCGGTGGCCGCTGCGGGGAAGTTGCAGCTCGTGGAGTACACGGCGGGTGTCTCCACCACTGACCTCATTCGAAGATGCCTGGCGCGAGGCGACTCCTCGTGATCTTCGTGTGATGCCGCTCTGCGGACGCGGGTCCCTGCCTCACAGCACCATCCGCACCGGCCAGGGCCCGGCCAACCCGCGCAACACCCGGCATGGTTGGGCCGGGAACGGGCGTAGAGGGATTCCGGCATCGCCGGTGGCTGGTGGCGGGTCAGTGCATCCTCGTCACGGTGGAGTCCGAGGCGACAGGCTGATGGTGATGTTGTCGATCCAGCGGTGCGGGACGTCGCCGGCCCGGTAGACGTTGTCGGACTGGTCCACGGTGGTCGAGAAGACGAAGGTGCGGGTGCCGTTGTCGGCGCCGACGATGTCGACGAGGTCCGTGACGCCGTCGCTGTGGCTGCGGGTGACCAACCCGTCGGTCTGCGCGAGCGTGAAGGGGCCGGTCATGGGGTCCGCCGGAGCGGGGCGACGTCGGTGCGGTGGTACGGCATTGTCGGACCGCGCGGGTGGCCTGGCCGAGACGGCGGGCACGCGCTCAGGGAGAGACGCAGTGGCCGCCATCCTGCAGCCATTCCAACTCACCCTTTTGGCAGTAGAGTTGACGGGTGCAGCAGGACATATCCCATAAGGGGGACGAACGCGCGTCCGATCTCGCGTTCCGGGTGGGTAAGGCTGTGGTCGAAGAGGCCCAAGGCGATTCATTCCGATATTCGAACCTGACCAAGCTGATCAATTCCTGTCGCCAGGACACGGAAGACGTCGACCGCGACACGGACGCAGATCATGATTTTCCTTTGCTCGGCCGCGCCGCACTCATCGCCTGGCGCATCTGCGCCGAACCTGAGCTGCTCGACCCGCTGGACGAAAACGACCGGCAGACCCAGTTGCATGATCTGGGTGTCTTCCTGACCTGGCTCGTGATCCATCGCATTCCGCATCTCGCGCCTCAACCGGTGAGCGGTTACCCCCGGCTGGTGGCCCGTTTCATCGACGGCGAGAAGATGGCCCACTGCTGGCTGGCGGCCGGCGCGCTCATATTCGAGACCGGGGGGCCGGATGTCTCCCGAGCCGCCGCGGCGCAATTCGAGGAGTATCTGGCGGATCTCCCACGTGGCCTTGTGCGCCAGTTCGACGAGACGTCCGACGACGTTGCCTCTCGGCTCCCGCTGGCGGTGGGCCGGTCGGTCCTGGAGGAGGCCGAACACCAGTCACGCCGGTACACGGACCTCAAGGCGCTGGTCGAAGGTATCGCGAACCGCCCCGACTTCGGGACGCCGGACCCCGACGATCCGGCTTTTGGCGTGGGCGCCGTCGCGCTGGGCGCCCTGTCCCTCACCCAGGACCCCGGCGCCTACGCGCTTGCCTCGCAGGAGCTGCGCTCGGAGCTGCTGCGCGGCTTCGACCTCTACATCCGCTTCGTCGTCGAACGCAGACTCTGGCATCTCGCCCCGCTGCCGGTGTCCCGATACCGGGAGATCCTCGACGAGTACGCGGACGAGCAGACCCGGGCGCGGGTGACTCTTGCCGCGGCCTCCGTCATCCGGGAGCGCGGCGAGCTGGAGGAGTCGCTCAACACCATTCTCAGCCTCGAACCGCAGCTGCCCAGGCTATCCCCCGCCCTGGCCATGACCTTCCACGTCCACACCGCCAACACGCTGCGCGATCTGCGACGCTTCGACGAAGCCCACCAGCGCTACCGACTGGCCGAGGAAGCGGCGGCGGGCCTGCCCGACGAGGAACGTGACGAGCCGCTGCGCGAGATCCGCCACCAGCGCCACCGGCTCTCTCTCTACGCGAAGGACGACACCTACGCGGCACGCGACGCGCCCAGCGGCGCGGCACGCGAGTTCGATCCCAATCTCCTGCGTCCCGGTTCCGTCTTCGATGCACCCGAGCTATGGCGTGACCGCCCCTGGCAGTTGCTGACCATCGCACAGAGCGCGGCCCACTCCGGCGACTTCTGGACCGCCCACTTGGCGCTGTCCGAGATCGCCGACGCAGCCGCCCCTGACGACTACGACCTGCTCGCGCCCGTGCACCTCGAACTGGCCGACGTGGCGGCGCTCACCGGCGCCCCGACGGCAATCGTGCGCTGGCACAATCAGCTGGGTCTGTGCGCCCGTCTCCTCAGCAGCAACCACCGGGAACTGGGCATCAGCCTGTCCGTCCAGGCCCGGCGCCTGGCTTCCCAAGGCGATGCGCTCGGCGCGTACAGCTTCGCCCGCTGGGCCCAGGCCGCCGCCCGAGTACCGCTGTACATGGGCGGTGTGCAGGCCGACCTCGGCTATGTGCTGTACCGCAACGGCACTCTGGATGCCGCGCGGTCGCAGTTCGACGCGTCACTCGCCGTCGAGGAGTCGGACCTGGTGCGTGCGCAGCGCGAGATGGTCGGCGTACTCCTCGGCGAGCGTGGCGCAGCCGACGCCGAGTGGGGCCCTCTGCGCCCGGACTCCTGGTCGCAGGTCGGACCGGCCCGCTTCCGCGCCGCCGCCCTCCTGCTGACCGAGCCCGGCAACGACGTGCACGACTGGCCGGACCTGCTGCTGCACTCCAAGGGAGACATCACCCCCTGGTCCCCGACCCTCCAGGTGCTGCTGGAGTCGTATCAGATGCGGCGGGACGACTCCTCGATGCCGGACATGTTCGGCTTGAGGGCCATAGACCGCGTCAAGGCCCGGGTCTTCGAGAATCTGATGGTCCTCGGGCTGCTCGGGATGCTCGACACCTGCTGGAACATCCCGCCCTGGGCCGGGGCCGCATGGGTGCTGTCGTCGGATGTTCCCGAGCAGGTCCGCGAGCAGGTCGGCCTGGAGGTCACTCGCTCGGCCACACCCGCCCCGCTCGTCTCCGCCGTCATCGACGACAGCGCGGGCCTGCCTGCCGGGGATCCCGTCCGGCAGCGCGACATCCAGGCCCGGATCGACCGGCTCCTCGCGCTCACCTTCCAGCCGGCCGTATCGGCCTTCACCTTCGGCAATACGGAAGACGCCGCACAACTGCGCCGGTGGGCCGCCGAGTTCGTCCGCACCCACGGCAGGCGCACCGCCTTCCGCCTCCATGACGGCCCACCCCCACACCCCCTCGACCGCCGCATGCAGCAGGGGGTGCGCCGCTTCGGGCGCCGCGCCGCCCGGCTGCCCCAGCGACTGCAGTACACGCTGGCGGCGATCGAGTTCGGCAAGCGGACGGCCATCGCCATCGGCCCCATCCGCGACATCCGTCTGCTGGAACAGATGCATCTGCTCATGATCGAGCGGCGGGACGCCCGCCGGCTGAAGACGCTCTACGCCTCCCGCGTCACCGCGCCCCAGTTGTTCGCGCCCCACCTCGCACGGCAACGGGCCGAGGTGCGTTCCTGGTTCACCCGCCGGGACCAGGCCACCGTCGACCTCGTCCAAGGACCCGAGGACGCACACGTGATCGGCTGCCGCCGGTCCCGTGACGTGGACGTCACCGTATCCACCTTCGCTCTGCCGCGGGCCCGCGCACAGACGGTCGCCGATCTGCACCGCCTCGCACCCTCGGAGCCGCCACTGGAGCCGACCGACCAGACCGCGGTCCGTCAGCTGGCGGACCGGCTGCACGCGGCGGCGCGAGATGCGGTCGAGGTGTCACTGCGGCTGCCCGAGCCGTGGCAGGCGCTCCCGGTGGAGAACCTCCCGGACGCCACCGGCCGTGCGCTGGCGCAGCGCCACGTCGTCGTCCGCAGGCACAGCGCCCGCCCGCGGTTCGGCGCCGCGACCCGCCCGTTGTCGCGCCGCGCGCGCGTTCTGGGCGATCCGATGGGCGGCGCGCCGGGGAACGGGGAAGCGCTGCCCGGCTCGCTGGCCGAGGCACGCGAGGTCGCCGCCCTGCTCGGGGTACGCGCCCACGTCCAAGACGACGCCACCTTCGACCGTCTGAGCTCCTGCGCAGCGGAGGCGACCCTGCTGTGGCTGTCCACGCACTGTGAGGCAGTGCCCCATCTGGGCGGTACGCCCGCCCTGTTGCTGCGGGACCGCTGGGTCCTGCCCGCCGAGATCGCGGCGCTGCCGGTCAATCCGCGTGCGGTGGTGGTGCTGACGGTGTGCGCGGGAGGTAGTGGCCCGGCCCTGGGCGCGGTCAGCGGCCCACCGCTGGCGACCTCGTTCCTGGCGGCGGGAGCCCGCCTGGTCATCTCTCCCACCCGAACGATCAAGGACATGGTCTGGGGTCCGCTCATCGTTGAGGCTCTGCGGCAGAGCCTGTCCGGCCGCGCCACGCCCGCCGGCCTGGTCCGGGCACTGAATGCCAGGACACCGGTTCCCGGAGTCGCCCCCTGGGTGATGCACGCCTAGGCAGAGGCGAGCGCCACAAGAGTCAGATCCATCGGAGGTGTCGTGCGATACGAAGTGGAGAACAGCGGTCTGGAGCCGACGGAGCTCAAGGAGGTGCTGCCCGACGCGTTCCCCCCGTTCCAGCGGGAGACCGGAGGGACGGGCCATCGCGGAGTACTCCTCGACACCCTCGTCGGCGTGGGTCAGAACCTCGCCGCGGGCGGGGTGACGGCCCTCCTCGCCGCCGCCTGGGTCGCCGTACGGCGGCGCCGTGAGCGCGAGTTGCGGGACACGTCGGCCGCAGTGGTCCGAGTCGAGCTGTTCGACGACGAGGGCGCAGTGGTGCAGTCGATCCTGGAGCTGCGCGGCGACGGCGGCGACGTGCTGCGCACGTTCGAGGTGGAGGTGGGTCCCCTCCTGGAGAACGGTCGCCTGCAGCGCGTCCGCATCACGTTTCCCAGGGATCGCTGACGCCAATTCGGCCCTCAGGGAGTATCGGCGCAGGAGCGGCACCAAGGCGTGTCGCAGAAGGACATATTTTCGCAGGTCAAGGCCCGATCGAGAGTGTTCTGATCACGCGGCCAGGGCGAGGTTGTGCATGTGGGCGACGGCTTGGACCGCGTGGTGGAGGCCGTCGCCGTACTGTCGGGCAGTCACGGAGGATCTTGTAGCGCTTCATGCCGGCGAAAGCATGCTCGACGCGAGCGCGGACCCGGCGATGCTCGGCGTTGTCGGCTTCCTCGCCTTCCAGCAGGGGCCGGCCGGGTCGTTTGCGGTGCGGGACGACCAGGCCGGTGTTGATGCGGGCGCCGTCACCGAGCACAGTGACACCCTGGCACTGGTTCCGGCAGGCCGGAGGCGCGCCAGACATGGGCGTCGGCCTTGTTGCCCGGGGCCGGGCGGGCGGTGGCCACGACCAGGCGGGTGTCGGCGTCGACGATGACCTGCGCGTTCACGGAGAATCGGTAGTTGCGGTCGGAGGCGCCGACCGTGCGGTCACGGACCGGGACAAGCGTGCCGTCTACGATCCACAGCCGGTCCGCGGCGTCGACGGGATGCGAGACCGGCTCGAGAGCGAGAAAAGCCCCGAACCGCTGGATGAGCGAGCTGCGCATGGTGAGGTTCGGCGCAGTGGAACTGATCACCGACACGGGGTACCGGCCGGTCCTCCCCTACGACAACTACACGTCCCACCGCCTGCGTCGGCGCCAACCCATCGCCGCGGCGACCGCCGCTGGTCACCCGGCAGCAGGACACCGTGCGTCGGTGCTTCCCGAACACTCCCACGAAGGGACTTGGCGCTGCTGCCCAGACAGATGCGCAACCTCTACGTCAACGTCGTCGTGGAAGCCGAGGGACGGCGTACAAACCAGCAGATCCTGACGCAGGTGTCGCACCCGACGTGCTCAAGGAGCTGATGGACCACCGTCAGCTCAGCACGACACAGGGCTATTACCTGGTGGGCCAGCAACGACGCGGGCGGCCGTCGAGCCGGTCACGGCCATGCAATTCGACCGGCACGGCCGCCGGATCCGGCGCCAGGCCCAGCTCGTTCTGGAGTCCGAGCACGCGCGGCGGGCGGTCGGTGAGGTCGCCATTCCTACGGGTTGTGCACCGAGCCGTCCGACGTCGCCGCGGGCGGCCACGACTTCCCCGTCCGTTCCCGCCGTATGGGCTGCGGCCGCTTCCGCACCGACGTCTCCTATCTGCCCGACCTGGAGTCCTACGTTGCCGAGCTGCTGAGCAGCCGCGAACGCTTCCTTCACGCCCTTGATGCGGCCCTGCGCAGCGGTCAGGACATCACCGTGTCCCGGATCGCCCACGCCGCCCGCGTCGACCGCACTTTTCGCCATCGCCCCTGTGACCTGCTTGAACGCGTCCACGCCGCAGCAGCGGCCCCTGCCGAGTCGGGCAGAACAGCGATCGCGAGCAGAGCCTCGCTCCGGGCCTGTCCGAGGAGCTGGGCATGACGGTCTGGACCGAGTCCGACCTCGGTGCCCCAGGCGACCTCGACCGGCTTCAGCGCCGCATCACCCATCTGGAACAGCAACTCAAAGATATAAAGGGCGAGTTGAATGATCCAAGCCAGAAACTTTGAGGTCGACCTGGCGCCCCGTCACGACGGCGGGCGGGCGCGGGGCCCCGTACGCGAAGCGTTCCAGGGCAGCTGCCCCCGGTGCGATTCGGGCCGGTCGGCGGTCTAGGCGACCTCGCGCTCGGCGTAGGGCGCTGTTGCTTTCGGCAGCGCCGAAGCGTCCGAGAACCTGAATGGACGGTCGTTTCATCTCCCTGATCGTGAAAGGCATGGAAGACCTCGACGAGGCAGAACTCGTGCGTGGCGTCGCCGGTGGTGACCGGGCAGCGTTCGACGAGTTGTATCGGCGCACTTCGCCCTGGTTGGCGGTGCGGCTCCGCCGCCGCTGCGCCGACGACGACGTCGTCGCCGACGTGCTCCAGGAGACCTACCTGGCGGTCTGGCGTGCGGCCGGCAGCTATGCGGGCTCCGTGACGGCGGGCAGTGCGGTCGGCTGGCTCTGGACGATCGCCGCGAACCGTCTCGTCGACGCGTTCCGCCGACGCGCCCGGGAGGAGCGGGTGCCGGCCGTTGCCCTGCTCGATACGACCGCGCCGGCCGCCGAGGACGAGGTGATGGCGAACCGCGTCGACCAGAACTTCGAACAGGCGCTGCTGCTGTTGCCACCGGAGTTGCGGCAGGTGCTGCAGGCGATGGTGCTCGACGACCTGTCGGTCCGTCAGACGGCGGTGCTGCTCGGTATGCCGGAGGGCACGGTGAAAACCCGCGCGCGGCGGGCCCGGATCGCGTTGCGGAAGGCGCTCTCATGACTCATCCCACCACCATGATCCTGGCCCGCTACGCGGACGGCGGGCACGGACTCGACGATGCCGCGCTCTGGTCGATCGAGGTCCATCTCGACGCGTGCGCCGACTGCCGCGCGTCACTGGCCGCCGAGGCCACTCCTGCCACGACGGCTCTGCTCGACCGTGTCGCCGTCTCGCTCGGCCAGGCGATCGAGGCGAGCCCGTCGCCGACCCGGCAACGCACACCAGTTACGGCGGTGCACCGACGCTGGCTCGCGTGGACGCTGCTGCCCTGGCTCGCGGTGACCGTCGCGGTGCTGGGCTGTGGCGTACTCCTGGACTCCGCCGAGCCGAGCCTGCCGTCGCTCGTGCTGCTGCTGGCCCCGGTGGCTCCGCTGCCCGGCGTCGCGGTGGCCTGGAGCCGGCGGACCGACCCCGCCTGGGAACTGATCGCCACCACACCGGCAGCCGGCCTGGCCATGGTGCTGCGGCGGACGCTCGCGGTGCTCGTCGTCGTGCTTCCGGCATTGCTGGTGGCGGGTGTGAGCACAGGATCCTCGCTGGCCCTCACCCTGCTGCCGTGCCTGGCGTTCACGGGGGCCGCTCTCGTGCTCGGCGCCCTCATCGGCGTACGGCGCGCGGCGATCGGACTCGCGGTGGTCTGGTGCGCGGCAGTCCTGCTGCCGAGTGTGGCGGCCCAGTCCCTGTCCCCGGTACTGCAGCCGGACAGCACCGTCGGCTGGTTGGTGGCCACCGTGGCCCTTGCCTCGATCACACCGCTCGCCGCCACGCACTTCCGTCGCCTGACCAGCGGCAACTGACCCCCCATCAACAGGATCGACAGGAGAGAACCCATGCGAGCGGTGCGTGCTGCCGAAACGGCTCCAACCCTTCATCCCTGGCTCGTCCACGCAAAGGAACTGCGTGTCCGGGTCGGCCGGCACCTGGCCGTCGACGGACTCGACTTGACGCTGACTGCCGGCGTGCACGGTGTGCTCGGCCCGAACGGCGCCGGCAAGACCACGCTGATGCGCGCGCTGTCCACCGTCGTCAAGCCCGCCGGCGGCTCATTGGCGCTGCTCGGCCAGCAGGTGGACGGCCGTGCCGACCTGCGCGAGGTGCGTCGCAAACTGGGGTACCTGCCGCAGCAGTTCGGCTTCTACCCGCGGTTCACCGTCCGCGAGTTCGTCGCGTACATGGCCTGGCTCAGGGAAATACCCAGAACCGCGATACCCGACGCCGTACAACGCGCGATCGATCGGGTGGGTCTCACCACCAAGGCCGACGCCAGGATGAGGACGCTGTCGGGCGGCATGCTGCGCCGGGCCGGCATCGCCCAGGCTGTCGTGAACGACCCCGAACTGCTGCTGCTCGACGAGCCCACCGTCGGACTCGACCCCGAACAACGTCTCGACTTCCGCGACCTGCTGCGTGACCTCGCAGCCGACAGCTGTGTGCTGGTCTCCACCCACCTCGTCGAGGACGTCGTCGCTGCCTGCACCGACGTCATCCTCATGAACGAAGGCCGACTCCTCTTCCAAGGCACCCCCGACGACCTGATCGCCCGTGGTGGGCAGGGCGATGCGGGCGACAGCCCGGCGGAGCGCGGCTACTCCGCACTCCTGCGCCGGCACCGGAGCAACGCATGAACCGCATCCTCGGCATCGAGCTCCGGCGCTCGGCCGCCCTCGGCGCCGCGCTCCTGATCGCCGTCGCCGGCACGATCGTCCTCCAGGCCACGGCGGGGCGATGGTCCACGGGGTGGATGGCGCTGGCCATGACGCAGCGCGAATACCTCGCGGTTCTCTCGCCCCTTGCGATGGCCGCCGGCGCCTGGCAGTCGTATCGCGAGCACCGGGCGAACGTCGCCGAACTGCTCGCCGCCGTGCCCCGCCCGAGATCGCAGCGCATGGTGCCGATCCTGGCCACGACGGCCCTGGCGGTGCTCCTCGCCTACCTGGTGACGCTCCTCGCGGCGGCACCACGGATCGCCGGCACGGCGCGCTACCTGCCGCCGGCCGCGTTTGTCGTCGTGGCCGTCGGGATGGTCGCGATGATCGCCTCGGTCTGGCTCGGGTTGGCCGTCGGACGCTTGGTGCCGGCGCTCGCCACCGCACCCGCGCTGGCCGTGATCGGCTTCGCACTACTGATCCTCGCGCCCCACGCCCTTCCGGACGGCGGATTCACGGCGGCGTTCTCCCCGGCCATGGGGATGAGCATGTTCAGCGACTACGACACCGTCGG
Source organism: Streptomyces phaeofaciens (assembly GCF_014648915.1). Taxonomy (GTDB): domain Bacteria; phylum Actinomycetota; class Actinomycetes; order Streptomycetales; family Streptomycetaceae; genus Streptomyces; species Streptomyces phaeofaciens. Next base: position 35,591 of record NZ_BMSA01000048.1, read on the forward strand.
CGGCGGAGTCAGCGCAGCCCAGGCACTCTGGATGGCCGCGGTTGCGGTGGCCGGCGTCGTGCTCTTCGCCGTCCAGAACCGTAAGTTCGCGTTCGCCGCGCTGCTGCCGCTGGCGATCGGGGCCACGGCCACGGTCCTGGTGGTGCCGACCGGCGCCGCCTACGACCAAGGGACGCTCGACCCGGTCGCCCAGGAACTGGTGTGCACCGACGACACCCCGCGGGTCTGCGTCAGCCGGGCGCACGAAGGGGTGCTGCCCGAGGTGACTCCCAAGGCCCGGCACGCATTGGAACTCCTGACGAACACATCGATCGTCGAGGCACATGAGGACACCTCCACGTTCTCTCCTCCTACGGCACCGAGGTCGCGGGCCGACACCGCGCTGATGGGGATCACGGTCGACAAGCACGGTCACCTCGCCCACCCGAGGCGGCTCGAACCGACGCTGCTCACCGGAGTGTTCACCGGCTCTCTCAGCTGCGGAGACAACCGGAACTTCACCGTCGCCACCGCTGCGGCCTACTGGCTGCTCGACCGGGAGCCGACCGCCGGTCCCGATGGCCTCGAGTTCGACGACCCGGACGCCGTCAGGCTCTGGAAGGGACTCCAGGCACTGCCGCGAGCCGAGGCCGAAGCCCGGGTCGTCGCCGTCCATCAAGCCGCCCAGAAGTGCCAGGACACCACCGACCTCCTGAGCCGAGGCGCCCGATGACAGGACTGACGCTCTACATCCGCTCGCGCCAGGGGCCGGCGGCGCTCGGCGCGGCCGTCGCGGGCACTGCCCTCGCGTGGCTCCTGGCGACGGCCTTCAGCGTCAAGGGCGAGGTGAGCAGCACCGTACTCGCCCTGACGGTGCTGCTCCTGGTAGCCGTCGCCACCACCACGCTCGCAGGCCCCGACGACTCCCTGGACCGCACGGCGGCGAGGCCGTGGGAATGGCTGCGGTTGTCCCACCTGGCCACGGCCCTGGGATGGATACTCATGTTGCTGCTGGCCACACTGCTCACCGGCACGCGGTTCGGGCCGTTCGGATGTGCCGTCCGCGACGCGGCCGGCCTGCTGGGCCTGACCGCCCTGGGGACGGCCACGGTCGGCACCGCTCGGTCGTGGTTCCTGCCTCTCGGGTGGACGCTCGGCGCGGCGGCGTTCCCGGGCATGGGCCCCGTGGGGGAAGCGCTGACCTGGCAGACCCAGGCCTCGGACAGCCGACCCGCGGCCATGGTCGCAGCGGCACTCACCGCCGCCGGAACCGCCGCCTACGTCAGCCGAGGCCCACGTACTACAGCTGGAGATCTTGTGACGCCTCCTTCACCGTGAAGGGAGCCTCGCTCTTCTCCTGGCCGCCGTGCGCCCGCATCGGCACGGCTTCCAGCGCGTAGTCCCCGATCGCGAACTGGACGCGGCTTGCTGTCTGGCAGAAGACCGCCGGCCAGCAGCAACACGGCACACACAGCAGCGACAACACGGCGGCAGCCAGGCCGCCTGACCCCGTGCCGGCGCGCAACTGCTGGCGGCCCCTCTCTCGTGGTTGTGTGGCAGTCCACCCCGTCCCAGGGACTGGACTGGCATGGCGAATCGGCGGCGGCCGTCTCTACGGTGGTGCTCATGGATCTCTTCGAGGTCCGTCGCGCCCGGGGGCAGGGAGGTCAAACCAGGCCCCGGGCGCCAGCCGTTTCACGTCAGGAAGCAGTGCGGTTGTCGGCGGGCCGCCTGTCGTGCAGCAGACCGATTTGCATGGCCGTGTCGAACTTCAATGGTCCCGACAACCGAACGCCCGCCGGCAGCCGACCACGTGCACCCGTGACGCACCGGCCAAGACACGCCCCCGAGCAAGTGGTGACCGCAGCCTGTGGTGAGCGGGCTGGATCAACGGGTGCCCGTGCGTCGTTGGAGGTACGTCTGGACGCCGGGGCAGTGCGGCGGTGCGTGTTTTGTGCAGGCGTCCCGCCTGTGCCGAACAGCGTCGTCCGCTTTGGGTCAGGTGTTGAGGCGAGGTGTGCGGAGACGGGTGTACTCAGCGGCTTTCTCAACGCGTGACCGGTGGAAGCCGCCGGGACTGTCGCAGGGCGCGTTGCGGGCCCTGCGGCAGTCGGGACAGGTGACGTCGTAGGCATGCCACTTGGGGCCAGAGACCTCTTTCGATCCGCTGGTGCGTGGCGAAGTCGGGGCTGGCGACGTAGTCAGTGGCCCGCGCCACCATGAGGTCCTCGGCTTCGGTACGGCCCTCCGACGCGGTCGCTTCGACACGGAGCACAAGCCTGCGGACCTTGCCGGTTCTGTGTTCCGTCACGGCCCGGTCCAAGTCGGCGAACAGCTGTTGGCGCCTCATGTCCCGTTCTTCCAGCCAGACGCTTGCGTTCCGAAGAGCGGTCTCCAGCTGGCCCCGGATCTCCGGGTTCATTCAACGCCGTTCACGGCTGTTCAGGTGGGACCGAAGTCGGTAGTCGCTCCCATGACCGGCCGTGCATGAACGCAGGTGAACGGCCCCGTCCGAGGCTCCCAGGACCACCACAACTTGGAAAGCGGGCGGAGGCCGCTGACCGCCTCGCGAGTGCTCAGCCTTCGCTGTCAGTCCCGAGCTGTACGGTCCCGCCCATGACTGAGAGACCGACTACGAGCTGGCGTCACGGCATGGCCGAGGAGGCCGAGGAGCTTGCCGCCGGCACCCTGGATCCTGAGTGCGCCTGCATGGCCGGGCTGTTCCCCGACGTACTTCTGACGGCGACAGATGAGGTCCTCGACTCCTTCGAGGGTGAGCTTCCCGGGCTGGGCGAGGCCGGCGACGAGAAGGTCTTCGCCGTCGTGGAACGCGTTGTCCTGGCGCTGAATGCGGTGGACGAAGCCCACGACGGAGCGGCCTTCGAAACCGACGAGCGCGAGGAGCTGTGTGACTACATCGACCAGTCGCTCACCGAGCACGGCGTCGATGTTGTCGCCCTGACCACGCGCCACGGACTGGGCCGGTACCAGCTCACGGACAAGTGGCGGAAGTGGTAACGCCGCTCACCGACGCGGCCCGCGAGCAGCACGCCTCACCGCACCACAAGCGCACCAGATCGAGCGGGGAACAGCAGGGAACCACGGTGAAAGCCGCAGAGGCCGACGGCGCAGCGCCCGGGGCCTTTCGCCCAGGTCAGCACCCAAGCCGCCCTCAAATGCCCGCAGCTTCCCAAGCTGAGGGTCTTCACGGCACCATGGGTCGACTGACCGGAGGGGGTGTCGTGGGGAACAAGGAGACGGAGCAGGCCGCGATCACACATGTAATGGCCTTGGAGCGAGCCGCCGGCCGCGACCCGAAGGACGTCCATACCTCGGGCCTCCCATACGACGTCGAGAGTTCCCCTCGCATGATCGAGGTGAAGGCATTCAGTCGCTCGGCGCGCAGTAAAGCGTTGCCGCTGGAACGCCGGCAGGCGGAGGCTGTCAGGGCGAACCCCGAGCACTACTACCTCTATGTGGTCGACAATCTTGCGGGCCTCGACGGGGCAGAGGTCGGTGTGCGCATCCTGCACGGAGAGGCGCTTTTGGCAATGATCGAGCGAACCCAGCCCCAGATCACGTATTGGCCCACGTTCAGGGCAGCCGAGTACGAGCAGGCGGAACGGCTGCTGTGAGTGCTGCAGTACAGCAGCGAAGTACAGCAACCACCACGAGCGCAGCCGACCGCCAAGAGCCGTCAGCGGCCGATTGACCGGCTCGCTGGACCTCAATGACTACCCAGCCGAGAGTTCGGGACGAAGCGGTCAGGCCAGATGCGTGCCAGATCGTGTGGGGAACCGCGGGGAGCACCGGGAAACCAAAGGACCCGCCTACCGGCCGCCAGCGCCTTCCGCCGCAGGTCAGGTCAACGACAGGTCCCAGATCACCTCAGCTTCCCAAGCTGAGAGCGCGAGTTCGATTCTTGTCACCCGCTCCATGGAGAAGGCCGAGGTCAGCGAGCGTTTTCAGCGCTGCCCTTCCAGGGTGAGGACAGCTTTGGTGATGTCGGTCATGCGGTTGGGACTGATGCGGGATCTTCGGAAGATCTGCCAGGACTTCAGCCGTGCCATGCCGCGTTCGACCGGTGCCTGGGCTGCGGCCAGGGCTCGGTTGACGGTGCGCTGGGTGAGGGTGAGCCCGCCGCCCGGTGGCCGTTTGAGTCCGGTGGTCACCCAGAAGCCGGCACCCGTGTAGGCACGGTCGGCGAGGACGGGGACACCCTGGCATTCGCAGATACGGATCATGCGGTGGATACGGGCCGCGGTGAGGTCATGAGTGCGGACCGACAGGGCGGGCGAGATCCACAGCAGCTCGCCGGCCGGATCGGTGAGGACCTGGACGTTCAGGTGATGTACGCGTGGACGGTACCGACGGACATCCCCAACCCGGCCACGATCCGGGCGAGGGTGTCTTGGCGGCGCGGGTACATCAGAGCGACAAGCGCACGCTGGTACGGCGGGAGCTTGCAGCGGAGGTCACTCTCGCGGGTGACGATGAGCATGGTGACCCACTCGACCAAGGCGTGAGGGAGGTCGCGTGCGGCAGGACAGGGAACCAACAGAGCTTCTGTACCGGTGGGTTGAGACGTCGACGCTCAGTGCTTCCGTTCGCTCGTCGAGCCGGCACGGTATCCGCGAACAGGGGCCCACCCCGGCGCGGTTCGCATCCTGTCGGGGGCGGGGGACGAGCGGCGAGGCCCCCCACGTGTCTTGGTAGGGGGGTCTCGTCCAGTAGCGGCGCGGGCGGAGTTGCTGCCCTTCGCGGGCTCAAAGGCTCTTGTACATCGTGACCGTGAAGCTGACCTTCCTACCGTTGTGGTAGTCGGTGCTGTCCCACACCGAGATGTGAGACGTGTCCTGCATCCGCAGGTGCAGCACCTCATCGGCGTTGCTCCAGTTGTATCCGACGAACTGGAAGTTCGGCTCGGGACTGTCTCCCATTCTCCTGTTTCCCCAGCTGCAGATATGCGACGAGTCGTTCTCGCAGACGGACCAGGCCCTGGCGTACAGGTGGCAGTCCTCTCCCTGCCATACGTCGATACGCTTCAGCCTCGCGTCGGACGAGCGCCACGTTCCGTTGAACCGGCTGGCGGAGCACGAGGCGGCTGCTTCTTTCGTCGAGGTGACGGTGAGCACCACCGAGAGGGAGAGCGCCAGGGCGGCCGTCAAGAGCAGGGCCATGATCTGGCGTAGTGGAATGCGGGCAGAAGAGACCTGTGTCATCGTGAACCTCCGAATAGCGGGTCGCAGCGCGGGGCATCCCGTCGTCACATGACGCGTCGTCCCCCTCCTTCGGCTGAACGCCACCCATTCGGACCCGGATCATTTAGCCCTTTACCCCCCACCTCTTCCAGAGCAGCACTCCGCAATCCTGATCGCAAGTCGGTAGAATTTTACATTTTGCGCACGATTCAATGATGAATGCGATTCAAAGTGGATCGGTCAAACTGATTCCATCGATGCCGATATGCTTCTCTTCGACATCGATGACGAATCGGACAAGAGCTTCATAGTCACCCTGTGACTGCCTTGATGGCCTCTGGCGATCACTCACCGCAACACGACCCACCATCCCTGGGTGTATCGCCGAAGTCCCACCACCCAGCCGCCGCACAAGGTGAATTGACCGGTCAACTAGAGGTTGTCCCGTATGGGGTGTGAGTTATCCAGTGAGGGCCAGGTTGTGGAG
>NZ_BMSA01000049.1 GCF_014648915.1 Streptomyces phaeofaciens
GCACAGGACTCCGGCGAGGGCCGCTGGACGGTCGAGGCCGCCATCGACAACGCCGTGCCGCTGCCCGCCATCACCGCCTCCCTCTTCGCGCGGTTCACGTCCCGCCAGGACGACTCCCCGCAGATGAAGATGATCGCGGCCCTGCGCAACCAGTTCGGCGGCCACGCCGTCGAGACGAAGTAAGCACCACCAAGCGCGTAGTACGAAGCAGTACGAAGCAGTACTGAGCAGTACGAAGCGGTACACCCGAGCACTCTGGGGAGGTCGGCGAACGACCATGCACGTCACGCATCTGTCGCTGGCCGACTTCCGCTCGTACGCCCGGGTCGAGGTTCCGCTCGACCCGGGCGTCACCGCCTTCGTGGGCCCCAACGGGCAGGGCAAGACGAATCTGGTCGAGGCCGTCGGCTATCTCGCCACCCTCGGCAGCCACCGGGTCGCCTCCGACGCGCCCCTGGTCCGTCTGGGCGCCGACCGCGCGATCGTCCGGGCCCAGGTCAGGCAGGGCGAGCGGCAGCAGCTGGTCGAGCTGGAGCTGAACCCCGGCAAGGCCAACCGGGCCCGCATCAACCGGTCCTCGCAGGTCAGACCCCGTGATGTGCTGAGCATCGTGCGAACCGTGCTGTTCGCGCCCGAGGATCTCGCGCTGGTCAAGGGGGACCCCGGGGAGCGGCGGCGGTTCCTGGACGAGCTGATCACCGCGCGCTCGCCGCGGATGGCCGGGGTGCGCTCCGACTACGACCGGGTGCTGAAGCAGCGCAACACCCTGCTGAAGTCGGCCGCGCTGGCGCGCCGGCACGGCGGGCGGACCATGGACCTGTCCACGCTCGACGTGTGGGACCAGCATCTCGCGCGCGTGGGCGCCGAACTGCTCGCGCAGCGGCTCGACCTGCTCGCCGCGCTCCAGCCGCTCGCGGACAAGGCGTACGAGCAGCTGGCGCCGGGCGGCGGTCCGCTGGCGCTGGAGTACAAGCCGTCCGCGCCCGGTGAGGCCCACACGCGTGAGGATCTGTACGCCCAGCTGATGGCGGCGCTCGCGGAGGCCCGTAAGCAGGAGATCGAGCGGGGCGTCACGCTCGTCGGCCCTCATCGGGACGACATGACGCTCAAGCTCGGTCAGCTGCCCGCCAAGGGGTACGCCTCGCACGGCGAGTCCTGGTCGTACGCGCTGGCGCTGCGGCTGGCCTCCTACGACCTGCTGCGGGCCGAGGGGAACGAGCCGGTGCTGGTGCTCGACGACGTGTTCGCCGAGCTGGACGCCCGGCGCAGGGAGCGGCTGGCCGAGCTGGTCGCGCCCGGTGAGCAGGTGCTGGTGACGGCGGCGGTCGACGACGACGTACCGGGTGTGCTGAGCGGGGCGCGGTACACCGTGTCGGACGGAACGGTGGAACGGGCATGAGCGAGCGGCAGGACCCCGGGAAGACGCCCGAGCCCTCCGGCGTCGATCTCGCGCGGGTGGCGCTGCGGGCGGCGCGTGAGCAGGCACGCGCGCGGGGGGACGCGGCGCAGCAGAAGAAGCAGGCGCGGCGCGGTGGCGGCCTGCGCTCCGGTGCGCGGGCGGACGGGCGTGACCCCATGGCGCTCGGTTCGGCGATCAACCGGCTGCTCGCCGAGCGCGGCTGGGAGGCGCCGGCCGCGGTGGGCGGGGTGATGGGGCGCTGGCCGGAGATCGTCGGCGAGGACGTGGCGAAGCACTGTGTGCCGGAGCGGTACGACGAGGACGAGCGGGTTCTCGTGGTGCGCTGCGATTCGACGGCGTGGGCGACGAACCTGCGGTTGCTGGCGCCGACGCTGGTGGCCCGGCTCAACGAGGACCTGGGGCACGGGCGGGTCCGGCTGCTCAAGGTGCAGGGGCCGGGTGGCCCGCCCCGTCGTTACGGGCCGCTGAGGGCCCCGGGCAGCACGGGTCCCGGCGACACCTACGGGTGATTTGCGTCACGTGGGAAGACGGCCGGGGAGGTACTTGTGTACCTCCCCGGCCGTCTTCCTGCCTGCCGGCGAACCGGCAGCGCGCGGGGGTGAATTCCTACCTGACTCGTCGGTAGCCAAGGGTTGACACCCGGAAGCGCTGAGTGCCTCCGTGAGCCTCTTGGAGCCCCCTTCCACATATCGGGACCCGGAAGAGACCGGTTGAGGGCGGCACATGCGGACTCAGGTACCGGCAAACCCCCATCACTGTCAGTGCTACCGGTAGACTGGAAGCCAATCCCGCCCCAAACGTGGGGACCGCCCGGGAAAAGCTGAGCAACGCTGATCAAGGCTTACCAACGCAACATGCCGCAGCCGCTCCGGCAACCTGCCGAGGAGCCTGGCTCGTGCTGTGCCAGAAAGGGCGCTTCGTGGCCGATTCCGGCAACCCCAACGAGAACATCCCGTCCACCGACGAAGGCGTGACCGACGCTGCCATCTCCTCGAACGGCGAGGTCACGGCTTCGTACGACGCGAGCGCCATCACCGTCCTCGAGGGCCTCGACGCCGTCCGCAAGCGCCCTGGCATGTACATCGGCTCCACGGGCGAGCGCGGACTGCACCACCTCGTGCAGGAGGTCGTCGACAACTCCGTCGACGAGGCCCTGGCCGGGCACGCGGACACGATCGACGTGACGATCCTCGCCGACGGCGGTGTGCGGGTCATCGACAACGGCCGAGGCATCCCGGTGGGCATCGTTCCCTCCGAGGGCAAGCCGGCCGTCGAGGTCGTGCTGACCGTGCTGCACGCGGGCGGCAAGTTCGGTGGCGGCGGTTACGCGGTCTCCGGTGGTCTGCACGGCGTGGGTGTCTCCGTCGTGAACGCCCTGTCGACCAAGGTCTCCGTCGAGGTCAAGACGGACGGCCACCGCTGGACGCAGGACTACAAGATGGGCGTGCCCACGGCGCCGCTCGTCCAGCACGAGGCCATCGAGGAGACCGGTACCTCGGTCACCTTCTGGGCGGACCCGGACATCTTCGAGACGACCGAGTACTCCTTCGAGACGCTGTCGCGGCGCTTCCAGGAGATGGCGTTCCTCAACAAGGGTCTGACGATCAAGCTCACGGACGAGCGTGAGTCGGCGAAGGCCACCGCCGGGGCGGACGAGGCCGGGGCGGACGAGAAGGACGAGGTCAAGTCCGTCACGTACTACTACGAGGGCGGCATCGTCGACTTCGTGACGTACCTGAACTCCCGCAAGGGCGAGCTGGTGCACCCCTCCGTCATCGACCTCGAGGCGGAGGACAAGGAGAAGGCCCTCTCCCTGGAGGTCGCGCTCCAGTGGAACAGCGGCTACAGCGAGGGTGTGTACTCCTTCGCCAACATCATCCACACCCACGAGGGCGGTACGCACGAGGAGGGCTTCCGGGCGGCGCTGACCTCGCTGATCAACAAGTACGCGCGCGACAAGAAGCTGCTGCGGGAGAAGGACGACAACCTCACGGGTGACGACATCCGCGAGGGTCTGACCGCGATCATCTCGGTCAAGCTGAGCGAGCCGCAGTTCGAGGGCCAGACGAAGACCAAGCTGGGCAACACGGAGGCGAAGACCTTCGTCCAGAAGGCGGTCTACGAGCACCTCAACGACTGGCTGGACCGCAACCCGGTCGAGGCGGCGGACATCATCCGCAAGGGCATCCAGGCGGCCACCGCGCGCGTGGCGGCCCGTAAGGCCCGTGACCTCACCCGCCGCAAGGGTCTGCTGGAGTCGGCCTCCCTGCCGGGCAAGCTCTCCGACTGCCAGTCGAACGACCCCACCAAGTGCGAGATCTTCATCGTCGAGGGTGACTCCGCCGGCGGTTCGGCCAAGTCCGGCCGCAACCCGCAGTACCAGGCGATCCTCCCGATCCGCGGCAAGATCCTGAACGTGGAGAAGGCGCGGATCGACAAGATCCTTCAGAACCAGGAGATCCAGGCGCTGATCTCCGCCTTCGGCACCGGGGTCCACGAGGACTTCGACATCGAGAAGCTCCGCTATCACAAGATCATCCTGATGGCGGACGCCGACGTCGACGGCCAGCACATCAACACCCTGCTGCTGACCTTCCTGTTCCGCTTCATGCGGCCGCTGGTCGAGGCCGGGCACGTGTTCCTCTCCCGCCCGCCCCTCTACAAGATCAAGTGGAGCCGGGACGACATCGAGTACGCCTACTCGGACCGCGAGCGCGACGCCCTCATCGAGATGGGCCGTCAGCGGGGCAAGCGCATCCGCGAGGACTCGATCCAGCGCTTCAAGGGTCTCGGCGAGATGAACGCCGAGGAGCTGCGCATCACCACCATGGACCAGGAGCACCGGGTCCTCGGCCAGGTCACCCTCGACGACGCCGCGCAGGCCGACGACCTGTTCTCGGTCCTCATGGGCGAGGACGTCGAAGCGCGCCGCGCCTTCATCCAGCGCAACGCCAAGGACGTCCGCTTCCTCGACATCTGAGTCGGTCTCAGCTGACCGCACCAGGAAGGATCCCCACCAGCAATGACCGACGAGAACACTCCCGTCACCCCTGAAGAGGGCGGCGACGTCGTGATGCGCATCGAGCCCGTCGGGCTTGAGACGGAGATGCAGCGCTCGTACCTCGACTACGCGATGTCCGTCATCGTCTCCCGCGCCCTGCCGGACGTGCGGGACGGCCTCAAGCCCGTCCACCGCCGCGTCCTGTACGCGATGTACGACGGCGGCTACCGGCCCGAGAAGGGCTTCTACAAGTGTGCCCGTGTCGTCGGTGACGTCATGGGCAACTACCACCCGCACGGCGACTCCTCGATCTACGACGCGCTGGTCCGCCTCGCGCAGCCGTGGTCGATGCGGATGCCGCTGGTGGACTCCAACGGCAACTTCGGCTCTCCCGGCAACGACCCGGCGGCCGCCATGCGGTACACCGAGTGCAAGATGATGCCGCTGTCCATGGAGATGGTCCGCGACATCGACGAGGAGACCGTCGACTTCACGGACAACTACGACGGCCGCTCCCAGGAGCCGACCGTCCTGCCGGCCCGTTTCCCGAACCTGCTGATCAACGGTTCGGCCGGTATCGCGGTCGGCATGGCGACCAACATCCCCTCGCACAACCTGCGTGAGGTCGCGTCCGGCGCCCAGTGGTACCTGGAGAACCCGGACGCCTCGCACGAGGAGCTGCTCGACGCGCTGATCGAGCGCATCAAGGGCCCCGACTTCCCGACCGGCGCGCTGGTCGTGGGCCGCAAGGGCATCGAGGAGGCGTACCGCACGGGCCGTGGCTCGATCACCATGCGGGCGGTCGTCGAGGTCGAGGAGATCCAGAACCGCCAGTGCCTGGTGGTCACGGAGCTGCCCTACCAGGTCAACCCCGACAACCTCGCGCAGAAGATCGCCGACCTGGTGAAGGACGGCAAGATCGGCGGCATCGCGGACGTCCGCGACGAGACGTCCTCCCGTACCGGCCAGCGTCTGGTCATCGTCCTGAAGCGGGACGCGGTCGCGAAGGTCGTTCTCAACAACCTCTACAAGCACACGGACCTTCAGTCGAACTTCGGCGCCAACATGCTGGCGCTCGTCGACGGCGTCCCGCGCACGCTGTCCCTGGACGCGTTCATCCGGCACTGGGTGACCCACCAGATCGAGGTCATCGTCCGCCGTACGCGCTTCCGGCTGCGCAAGGCCGAGGAGCGCGCGCACATCCTGCGCGGTCTGCTCAAGGCGCTGGACGCGATCGACGAGGTCATCGCGCTCATCCGGCGCAGCGACACCGTCGACATCGCGCGCACGGGCCTGATGGAGCTCCTGGAGATCGACGAGATCCAGGCGAACGCCATCCTCGAGATGCAGCTGCGGCGTCTGGCCGCCCTGGAGCGTCAGAAGATCATCCAGGAGCACGACGAGCTCCAGGCGAAGATCACCGAGTACAACGCGATCCTCGCCTCGCCGGACCGCCAGCGCGGCATCGTCAGCGCGGAACTGGCGGCGATCGTCGAGAAGTTCGGCGACGACCGCAAGACCATGCTGGTGCCCTACGACGGTGACATGTCCATCGAGGACCTGATCGCCGAGGAGGACATCGTCGTCACCGTCACGCGCGGCGGTTACGTCAAGCGGACCAAGGCGGACGACTACCGCGCGCAGAAGCGCGGCGGCAAGGGCGTGCGCGGCGCGAAGCTGAAGGAAGACGACATCGTCGACCACTTCTTCGTCTCCACCACCCACCACTGGCTGCTGTTCTTCACCAACAAGGGCCGGGTCTACCGGGTGAAGGCGTACGAGCTGCCGGACGCCGGGCGTGACGCGCGTGGACAGCACGTCGCGAACCTGCTGGCCTTCCAGCCGGACGAGGCGATCGCCGAGATCCTCGCGATCCGCGACTACGACGCGACGCCGTACCTGGTGCTGGCCACGAAGGGCGGTCTGGTCAAGAAGACGCCTCTGAAGGATTACGATTCGCCCCGTTCCGGCGGTGTCATCGCGATCAACCTCCGCGAGACGGAGGACGGTTCCGACGACGAGCTGATCGGAGCCGAACTCGTCTCGGCCGATGACGATCTGCTGCTGATCAGCAAGAAGGCGCAGTCGATCCGATTCACCGCCACGGACGAAACTCTGCGGCCCATGGGCCGTGCGACCTCGGGTGTCAAGGGCATGAGCTTCCGTGAGGGAGACCAGCTGCTCTCGATGAATGTTGTTCGACCCGGTACGTTCGTGTTCACTGCTACGGACGGTGGGTACGCGAAGCGGACCGCCGTCGACGAGTACCGCGTCCAGGGTCGCGGTGGCCTCGGCATCAAGGCTGCCAAGATCGTCGAGGACCGCGGTTCGCTCGTCGGCGCGCTGGTGGTCGAGGAGACCGACGAGATCCTCGCCATCACGCTGTCGGGCGGTGTGATTCGTACGCGAGTCAACGAGGTCAGGGAGACGGGCCGTGACACCATGGGCGTCCAACTGATCAATCTGGGCAAGCGCGATGCCGTCGTGGGTATCGCACGTAACGCCGAAGCGGGGCGTGAGGCGGAGGAGGTCGACGGCGGAGACGCCGTGGACGAGACCGCCGAGGGCACCGCGACCACCGGCACGGACGAGGGTGACACGCCCTCGGCCGAGTAGCACGAGGAGTGAGTCATCGTGAGCGGAGCCACGGGCGCCGGTACGTCTGCCGGTTCTGCCGGCTCGTCTGCCGGTACGGACAAGGACGGCGGCGGCCGTGGCTCCGCCACGTCGGCGGGGGACGCGCGTTCGACCGACGCGCGGAGCGCCGAGGGCCGTGGTGGGGACACCCACACGACCCAGCTGAAGGCGATCAAGCCGGCCGCGGCCGACACGCAAGGATCCAAGGGATCCCAGGGGGGAACCGTGACGGACACCCGGGGCCAGGCGCAGCAGCCTGTCTCGCCGCTCCCCGGTGAGCGGCAGGCGCAGCAGCAGCCCGCCGGGCCGTACCACCCGCCGCAGGCCTACCCGACCCAGGCGACGCCGCCCGGGACGGTCCGCCGGCCGCGCACCGGGGCCCGCACCACGCCCCGGGTGCGCAAGGCGCGGCTGCGGGTGGCGAAGGCCGACCCGTGGTCGGTGATGAAGGTCAGCTTCCTGCTGTCGATCGCGCTGGGCATCTGCACGATCGTGGCGGCCGCGATGCTGTGGATGGTCATGGACGCGATGGGCGTGTTCTCCACGGTCGGCGGGACGATCTCGGAGGCGACGGGCTCCAACGAGTCCAACGGCTTCGATCTCCAGTCCTTCCTGTCCCTCCCCCACGTCCTGATGTTCACGTCGATCATCGCGGTCATCGATGTCGTCCTCGCGACGGCCCTCGCGACGCTCGGCGCGTTCATCTACAACCTCTCCGCGGGGTTCGTCGGCGGCGTCGAGCTGACGCTCGCCGAGGACGAGTGACCTCGCCCGACTATCGATTTTGGGACTGCCCCGGTCGTGCGCTAATCTTCAGGAGTCAGCGCGCGGGACACACACCGCAGAGCGCGGCGGGGCTATAGCTCAGTTGGTTAGAGCGCATCCCTGATAAGGATGAGGCCACAGGTTCAAATCCTGTTAGCCCCACCAGTACGAAGACCCCCGACCGAACACGGTCGGGGGTCTTCGGCGTTCACGGCCGCGTGTGTTTCTTGAACGGGTGGTTGCGCGCTTCACCGGTTCCGCGGCGTGGGCCTGGCGGCCGTCGTCGTGCGGGTGGGTCCGGGTGTGGGCAGCGAAAGGCCCGGTCGCTGGCGACGGGGGATGCACCAGCGACCGGGCTATGGCCAAGGCTAACAAGGGTGCTTGATCAGCGGGAGGCGACTGCTCGGGACGAATGGCCAGTTGTGATCGGGATCACTTCTTCTGCCCCTCGTCGCACGGAGGATCGTACGAGAGGCGGGGTAGGTACTCGTGCCACTTCTGGGCGGTCAGGACGCCTCGGGTGGTGGAGCAGATGCGGTCGATGGCCGCGTCGACGTCCAGGTTCCACAGACGGATCGTGTCGGCGCCGCTGGAGACGCCGAGCATGTGGCTGTTGGGGTTGAAGGCCAGGAAGTTGCCGGTCTTGGCGTTGGGGCTCATCGACTGGCCGATGGGGGAGGCGTCGGAGGGCCTGCCGACGTCCCACAGCCGGACGGTGTTGTCGTTGCCGCCGCTGGCCAGGGTGTCGCCGTCCGGACCGAAGGTCAGGGAGACGACCGCCTCGGTGTGGCCGGTGAGAGGGGAGCCCAGGGGGCGTGCCGCCGCGGGGTCGGTGATGTCCCAGAGGCGGACCGTGTCGTCGTCGCTGCCGGAGGCCAGGGTGTGGCCGTCGGGGCTGTGGGCGAGGGAGTTGACCGGGCCGAGGTGGCCGGTGAGCGGCCCGCCCAGCGCGGTCGCGTGGGCCGGGTCGGAGACGTCCCACAGCCGGATCGTGCCGTCCGCTCCGCCGCCGGCCAGGGTGCGGCCGTCCGGCGTGAACAGCAGGGAGTCGACGAAGCCCTTGTGGCCGGTGAGAGGCGACCCGAGCGGGACCACCCGGGCCGGGTCGGTGACGTTCCACAGCTGGATGGTGCGGTCCTCGTACGCCGTGGCGAGGGTGTGGCCGTCGGGGCTGTAGGCCAGCGCCTCGGGGCCCGTGAAGCGGGTCTTGAGGAGGATGGGCGGGCCGTCGGAGACAGGGTGGGCCGGGTCGGTGACGTTCCACAGGTACACCGAGCGGCTCGCCGTCAGCACCGTGAGGGTGCGGCCGTCGGGGGAGAAGACGAGGGAGCGGTCGCCGCCGTCGGCCGGCATGAACGGTGTGCCGAGCGTGCGGGGACGGCCGGGCCGCTCGACGTTCCACAGCCGGATCCGGCCGTCGCGGGCCGCCGTGGCCAGCACCTCGCCGTCGGGACGGAACGCGCCGCTGCGGCCGATCATGTCCGATGTCGGGATCGACCAGAGGCGGACCTTGTTGTCGCCGCTGCCGGTGGCGAGCGTACGGCCGTCGGGGCTGAAGCCCAGGGCGTACATCTCACCGCTGCTGCCCGCGAGGGGCTCGCCGACCTGCGAGGGGTACGCCGGGTCGCTGACGTTCCACACGCTCGCGGTGCTGTCCGCGCTGGCGGCGGCGAGCATCGCGCCGTCGGGGCTGAAGGCCACCGACCAGACGGGGCCGGTGTGGCCGGTGAGGGTCGAGCCCAGCCGGGTCGCGTGCGCCGGGTCGGTCACCTTCCACAGCCGGATGGTGTCGTCCGCGCTGCCACTGGCGAGAGTGCGGCCGTCCGGGCTGAACGCCACGGAGTGCACGGTGCCGTCGTGGCCGGTGAGCGGGGCGCCGAGCGGCTCAGGGTGCCGGGGGTCGGCCGTGTTCCACAGCCGGATCGCGTGGTCGTCGCCGCCCGCCGCCAGGGTCCGCCCGTCGGGGCTGAACGCCACGGAGCGCACGGCGGCGGTGCGGCCGGCGAGTGTGGCGAGGAGGTCCGGTCGGGTCCGGTCGGTCAGGTCCCACAGGCGTACGGTGCCGTCGTCGTCGGCGCTGGCGAGGGTGCGGCCGTCCGGGGCGAAGGCGAGCAGGTAGATCGTGCCGTTGCGGCCGGTGAGCGGCTTGCCCAGGGCCTTGGGCCGGGCGGGGTCGGTCAGGTCCCACAGGCGTACGGTGCCGTCGTCGCCGGCGCTGGCCAGGGTGCGGCCGTCGGGGCTGAAGACCGCGCTGCTCACCCAGCTGGTGTGCCCGGTGAGCGGCTTGCCCACGGGCTCGGGCCGGGCCGGGTCGGACACGTTCCACAGGCGGACCGTGCGGTCGTAGCTTGCGGTGGCCAGGAGCTTGCCGTCCGGGCTGAACGAGGTGAGGTAGACGGCGCCGGTGTGGCCGAGCAGCGGGGTGGCCAGGGGCGCGTTGACGATGGATATGAGCCGGTTCCTGGCGCCCTCGTCGCCGGGCCGCAGCCGGTGGGCGACCAGGTCGAGCTGGGCGGAGAGCGAGGGGTCCGTGTACTGGACGCGGTCGGCCTCGGCGACGACCTGCTCGAACACGGCGTCGTTGCGCTGCTGCCAGGCGACCACGGCCGCGCCGACCGCCAGCATCGCGAGCACGACCAGGGCCGACACCGCGGCCCGGCCGATCCACACGGTGCGCCGGCGCAGCCGTACCGAGGCGGCCAGGAAGTCCACCGCGCTGCGGGTCAGGAAGGTGTTGCCGGCCGTCTTCGCCCAGCTGCGGGCCTGCTCCAGCCGGGAGCCCCGGTAGAGCAGGGAGGAGTCGCGGTTCGAGCCCTCCCAGGACCGGCCGTCCTCCTCCAGCCGCTGGCGCAGCAGATGGTCGCTGCGGTCCTCGTCGATCCACTCGCGCAGCCGGGGCCAGGCGGTCAGCAGCGCCTCGTGGGTGATCTCCACGGATTCCGAGTCCAGGGTGACCAGCCGGGCGCGGACCAGCGCCTCCAGCGACTCCTCCGTCTTGCCGGGGTCGGTCGACTCCGCCGCCAGCTGTCGGCGGGTGCCGCGCCGCCGGGTGGCCTGGGTGTCCTCGCCGAGCCGGACCAGCCTGAGCAGCAGCAGCCGCGCGGCGGTCCGGGCGGCCGGGTCGAGGCCGGACCAGGCCCGCTCGGCGGTCGCGGCCACCGCGCCCTGGATGCCGCCGGACGCGCGGTACCCGGCCAGGGTCAGCCGGCCCGCCTTGCGTCGCTGCCAGGTGGCGAGCAGGGCGTGCGAGAGGAGCGGCAGCACCCCCGCGTCGTGCGCCCCGCGCGGGCCGTCGGCGCTGACCTCGCGGACGATCAGTTCCGCCAGGCCCGGTTCCAGTTCGAGGCCGACGGCCTTGGCCGGGCCGGTGACGGCCTCGCGCAGTTCGGTGCCGGTGAGCGGGCCGAGGACCATGTGGCGGTGCTGGAGGGCGTCGGCGAGTTCCGGATGGCCGAGGCACTGTTCGTAGAAGTCGGCACGGATGCCGAGGACGACCAGGACGGGGGCGGTGCCGTCCGGTCCGGCCGGGGTGCAGGCGGCGTGCAGGGTCTGGACGAGGGTGCGCCGGCTCGACTCGTCGGCGCAGAGGGTGAACGTCTCCTCGAACTGGTCCACGATGACGACCGGCGGGGCGGCCGCGGGTTCCTGGCGGAGCGCCCAGGCCGTGACGGCCTCCCGGACGGCGAGCGTGAACTCCGGAGTGCCGGGTTCCGGGACAGGTGCCGGGGCGGGTGCCGGGGCGGCTTCCCCGTCGGCGCCCGGGCTCGCCGGGCCGAGGTGCGCCCGGGAGGAGGGTGCCGCCCGGTCGGGCGGCGGGGGGCCGAGCAGGGGCGCGAGCTCCGGTATCCGTGCGGCCAGTTCGGCCGTCGGGTCGCTGCCCGGGACGAGCTGGAGGACGTGGCGTCCGGGGCAGTCCTCGTCGCCGAGCCCGCCCTTCTGGAGGACGGGTACCAGGCCGGCGCTCAGCAGGGAGGACTTGCCCGCTCCCGACGCGCCGACCAGCATGACCAGGCCGCCCGCCCCCTCCGCCGCGCGGAGCTGGGCGACCAGGGCCTCGGTGCTGCGTTCCCGGCCGAAGAACCAGCGGGCGTCCTGCCGCCGGTAGGAGGCCAGGCCCCGGTAGGGGCAGACGCCGCCGGGGACGGCCGGGGACTCGGCCGCGGACGGATCCTTCTCCTGCTCGTCGGCGGCGGTGGGGGCCTCGCCGACCGGGCCGGCCAGCGCGCGCTCCCACAGGCGCTGCCACTGGGTCAGGTCGTAGAGTCCGGCGGAGACCGGTGTCGGCCGGGCGCGGCGCGCCTCGGGGATCAGTACGTACAGGACGGCCGCGAGCGCGGCGAACTGGGCCGGTACGTTCCGGGCCCGTCGCCAGTCGCTGATCCGCTGGGCGGAGACCCGCACCGGGCGCCCGCGTTCGTCGACCCGCTGGAGCCGGACGACCGCCTCGGAGACCCGCTTGAGCGGCGGGTTGCCGGCTTCCTTGTACAGCAGCGCGAGACGTTCCGCGAAGGCTGTGCGTGCCCCTGAGTCGAAACTCAAGGTCTCCACCCCTTACTTCCCCCGCGCCTGGAATCCGGACCGGAAAACCCACCTTATATGGCTGACCTGCGGCTTAGGTCCTGACCGGATACCGGAGCCCTCCTCGTGACGAGCCTCAGCTGGCAGGATTCCGCCACGTGACACCCCACGCCACCCGCACCGTTCGGCAGCGGTCCGCACGAGGGGAGGGACCGGTTCCGAACGGTGTGGCGTGCGCGGGTTCCTACCGTGCGGTGCGCGCGGATTCTGTACGGTCCCCGGCCCGAGTCCGGCCGGCACCGCGTCCCGGCACCACCCGGCGTCCAGAGCGCTACCCATGCCCCGCAGGCCTCACGCATCCGCTCCTCGTCGAGCCGGAGGGCGTGGGGCCTTTTCCGTGCGTCCGGCGCGGGTCCGTGGGCCGTCCACCTCTGGCTAGCTGACGGTCCGTCAGATATCGTGCGTGCTGCCGTACCGCCGTTCTTCACCGTTCGGAAGGGGTGAGCGCCATGGAGACCCGTCCCCAGAGCCCGCAGCCGCCCGGGGCTCCCCGCTGGGCCGCGATGTTCTACGACCCCGCCTCGGCGTCCTGGCGTCTGGGCGCCGAATCGCCCGACCGCGGGCCGGTGCTGTACGCCATCGGCGAGATGGCCCAGGCGCGGCGGGCGCGCGGCGACGAGGTCACGGTCGCGCTGTGGGGCCCGCAGGAGGGCGCCTGGCGGCATTTCGACGCTCCCGCACCGGAGTCCGCTCCCGCACCGGAGCCCGCGACGGCCCCGGACCTGGCTCCCGCCCCCGCCCCGGGCAAGCTCGCCGAGCGCATGGAGGACCGCCGCCACCAGGTCGTCATGGCGGGTCTCAGCAAGGCCGGCCTCTACGACCTCGCCCCGGACGACGTGACCGCCGTGCGGGCCCTGGTCGACCGGGTCGACGAGACCACCCTGCGCAGGCTCGCGCACTGGCTGGCGGTGGCCGGTTCCGATCGCTAGCCGGCCCACGGACCGGTTGGGCGCGCCGTCGGCAGGGCAGGCACGTCCTGACAGGCTCCAGGGACGTGCCGGGAGGACAGATGAAGGTCTCCGTGGACCCCGACCGCTGCTACGGCTCGGGCGAGTGCGCCTACCGGGCGCCGTCCGTCTTCACCGAGGTGGACGGGTTCGGGACCGTCCTGCCGGGCCGTGAGCAGACCGGCGACGAGCCGGAGGTGCGCGAGGCGGCCGAGCACTGCCCGTCCCAGGCCATCCGTCTGACGTGACCGCAAGGCGGGCGGGTCAGGCCGGGGCGCCCGGGTGGAGCCAGCCGAACGCCGCGAGCGCGTGGGCCCTGGCCTCCACGACCGCCATCCGTGCCAGCCGTTCGACGGGATCGGTGTGTGCCGCCTGGCCGGTCGCCTGCCCGTCCCACTTCCGGTAGAACAGCCCGACCTCGGCCGAGAACCAGCCACGGCTCACCGCGTCGAGCGCGATCAGCAGACCGGTGTCCTCGGAGGCCGGCAGCGCCATCCAGCCGCCGAGGGCCGTCAGCAGCTCCCGCCGGACGCAGAGCGACGCGGGGTGCACCGGCGCGCGGAAGTCGTTGGCCCGCCAGTACGCCAGGACGTCCCCGCGCTCCAGCGGCCCGTCGGCCGGGTCGCCGGGGAAGCCGACCGTGGTGCCGTCCGGCAGCAGGTCCAGGACCCGGGAGGTCGCCCAGCCGATCTCCGGATCGTCCTCCAGGGCGGCCAGGTCACGGGCCAGGGCGCCGGGCGCGAGCCGGTCGTCGGCGTCCAGCACCTTCACGTACTCGCCCGCGGCGTGCGCGAGCGCGAGGGTCCGGGCGACGCCGGGACCACCGGGACGGCCCTGCCGGAAGGTCACCCGTGCGTCGTCGGGGACGTACGGGCGGACGTCGTCCGTCGTGCCGTCCTCCTGGATCACCCAGCGCCACTCCCAGCCGCCGGGCAGCTCCTGCGCGCTCAGCGAGGCGTACGCCTCGGGCAGGTACCGGGCGGAGGGGGCGTGCACGGCGGTGACGACGACGATCTGCCGGCTCACCTGGGACTCACCACCTTTCCAGTCGGGTGGTGAAGAACAGCTCGGTGCGGTCGCCGGGAAGCGTGACGGCACTGACGTTCACCACACGGTCGTCGATGTCGTACGAAGTCCTGTGGAGCAGGATCACCGCTGTCCGGGGCGGAAGGTCCAGCTCATGGGCCTCTTCGGGGGTCGGCGGGCGGGCGGTGAACCGTTCCTCGACGCGGTCCACCTCGATGCCGACGGTGTGCAGCTGGGCCTGGGTGCCGCCCGGCCAGGGCTCGTTGGCCGCGTCCAGCAGCGCCGGGTTGGCGGCGATCATCGCGCGGACGAGATAGGAGGTCACCAGGCCGAAGGGCGCGCGGTCGGCCGTGCACCGGGTCCGGTACGAGCGTTCCAGCAGCACGGTGCCCGGGGGGACACCGAACGTCCCGGCGAGCGGCCCGGACGCCTCGATCTCGCGGTACACCGCGTGGAAGACCAGGTCACGGGTCTGCAATCCGGTGTCGCGTTCCGTCGAACCGGTCCCGGCCCGCTCGGCCTCCGTCGCGCGGGCCCGGTCCTTCTCCCACTGGTGCCGGCCGTTGTCGCGCACGGCGGGGGTTCGGGGACGACGCACGAAGTCGCCGTGTCCGTCCCGCCGTGCGATCAGCCCCTCCTCGCGCAGCACCCGCAGCGCGTCCCGCACCGCGGGCACCCCGAGCCGGTAGGCCGCAGCCAGCTCCGCCTCCGACGGCAGCCGCTCCCCGGGCCCGCGTTCCCCCGTGCGGATGGACCGCCGTAGATCGTCCGCGATCTCTTCGTGGGCCTCGGGCACGGCCTCAGCGTACGACCCCGCCCCACGCGGCGCTCCGCCGGACCGACCCGCCCGCGTCCCGCCCGCGCCCCGTCCGCAGCCTGCTAGCACGGCGGCCGCACGGCGAAGGCCCGGTTGCTCCTGGGGAGCTTCCGGGCCTGCATCGTGCGGCGGTACGCAAGTTCGCCGTGAAAGTTCGCCTTACATCGTGTTCGTCGGGTCGGAGAGGAAGATCGCCGTGCCGGAAAGGGCCGGGCTCAAGGGGTCGGGTTCAAGGGGCCGGGCTCAAAGGGCCGGCCTTCAGGAGGTGGCGGATATGGCCGGCTCCTCGGAGTCCTCGGGGGTGCCGGAGGAGTCGGCGGTCTCGGTCGACTCCGTCTCCGTGCGGGAGTGGTGGCGGCAGCGCGGGGACTTGCCGTGGGACTCGGCGCGGATGCGCTGCTTCATCGTGGGGGGCTGGGACCGGCCCTGGGGCGGGACCCAGGCGGCCGGCGCCGGCCGGCTCGGCGTGTGCGCGGTGGCGGCGCCGGCGCCGGTGGCGCTCTCGTCGTCGGTCCGCGTCGGGCCGGTCTGCGCGGCCGCGGTGCCGGCGGTCGTCGTGACCAGTCCGAGCGCCGCGAACAGCGCGAGGAAGGCGGTGACGATCGTGGTCCACAGCTTCATGACCCGGTTCCCGGTCATGGCCCCTCACTTTCGGGTCAGGCGATTTGCGTACTTTCCTCATGATGTGTATGTGGCCCGCGAAGTGGTGGACCGACGCTCGTGGCGTGGCGTTGTTCCGATGAACACCACACGAATGGGTGCAAGGAGGGAGAAAAGCCGGTAATCAGGCGCAAGTGACCGTCCGTGGGGGTGTGATCACCCTCCGATCGGAGCGGTGTCATCCACTTGTACTGCGGCCCCGAGGGCGGCAGTTGGCAGGACGACGCAGGTCACCGATCGATATCGGTCGGTGTGTATAGTCGGGCGCCAGAGGTCCCCTACGTCAACGAAGGACGAGGTCGCGCGGTGAAGAAGCTTCTCCTGGTCGCACTGGCCGCCATCGGCGGGCTCCTCGTGTACCGCCAGATCCAGGCGGATCGCGCCGAGCAGGATCTGTGGACGGAGGCGACCGACTCCGTGCCCACGGGTTCGTGAGTATCGACTCCGAAAACTGAACCGGACCCCGGCCGCCTCAGCGGTCGGGGTTTTGTGTTGCCCGCCGGGACAGGTCCCGGTCGCCCGTCTCGGGTTGCGCGCCCTCCGGTGTGCGGTTAGAGGGGGGCGTTTCGGACGCTCGTGCGGAATGCGCGGGTGCGGGCCGGGGCGGCGGGGCAGGATGGCCCACGTTCGGTCGAAGGCGAGGGGGCGGGTTCGCATGGCCCGGCGAGGAACGGCTGCACGGACCGCGCGGCTTGCGGTCGTACGGGGAGCCGTCGCGGCTGTGGTGTTCGGCGCGGCGCTGACGGCGCTGCCCGGCCCGGTGGCCGTGGCCGCGCCGGAGGTCCCGGCGTACGCCTTCGCCGACGACGTCCGCGACGCCCTGGGGGCCACCGACACCGGCGACGCCGCCCGCCTGGACCCCGGCGAGACCTACCGCAGCTCGCTCCCGGGCGACCCCGATGCCGTCGCCGACGACGGGCCGGACTCCGGGGCGGGCGACGGCGAGCAGGACGAGGGGAACAACGACGGGAAGGACGACGGCAAGGTCTACTACCGCCTCGAACTCGACGACGCCTCCACCACGTACGTCTCCGTCACCGCGATCCCCCGCCCCGGTGCCGTGCCCGCCGTCGGCGACGGCATCGGGGTCGCTGTCCAGGACGCCGACGGCACGCCCTGCACCTACGACTCCGTGACCATCGGCACCGCGCGAAGCCCGCGCCCGATCACCGCCTGGGGCGCACGCGAGATCCTGCCGGGCAACGGACTGTGCCAGGAGCCGGGCACCTACTACGTCGTCGTCGAGCCCGTGAGCACCGGGGCGGAGGGCTCCGCGCGCAGCCCCTGGGACCTGGAACTCGCGCCCTTCTCCGAGCCGCCCCTGGCGAAGGCGGCCACCACCGACGTGCCGCAGACCTGGAACTCCGCCACCCCCGCGCCCCCGGTCGCCGAGCCGGTGGCCGTGCGCGGCGGCGCGGGCTTCACCGAGGCCACCGCCGTCACGCAGGGTGTCTCGGGCGACGAGATCGTCCCCGGCCAGACCCTCTTCTACCGGGTCCCCGTCGACTGGGGCCGCCAGCTGTACGCCTCCGTGGAGCTGGGCAGCGGGGAGAAGAGCTCCGGATTCGTGGCCGAGGCGCTGGACCTCACCCTCTACAACCCGGTGCGCGCCAAGGTCGAGGACGCGGGCGTCGGCTACGGCGGCACCCAGAAGTCGGCCGCCCTGGCTCCCGCGCCGCCCGTCCGCTACGCCAACCGGTACGCCCCCACCAACCCCACCAAGAGCCTGCGCTTCGCCGGCTCCTACTACCTCGTCGTCCACCTCGCCGCCCAGGTGGCCGAGGCCTTCGGTGACGGCCCCTACGGGCTGACGCTGCGCGTCCGGCTCGGCGGGACCGCGCAGTCCGGGCCCGGGTACGAGGGGCGGTCCGCGCCGCGCGGCGTCTTCGGTCAGGACACGGCCGGCGACGGGCCGGCCGAGGCCGGGGGAGACGGCCGAACGGGACAGGCGCGGGCCACGGCCGACGGGGACCCGGCGATGCGGGCGGTCGCCGTGGCCGGGATCGGCACCGGGACCGCGCTGCTGCTCGTCCTCGGCGGCTGGACCTTGACGGCCCGGCGCCGGGCCGCCGCTCAGATCCGGGTCAGCGCCCAGAACCCCACGGCGTAACAGGCCAGCGCGAGCAGCAGCAGGGGCACCGCGACCCTGGCCGGCGGCCCGGGCCGCGAACGCCGTACGGCCCGGTGGCCGCGCCGCGGTGCCACGGGCGCGGCCGACGGCGCGGCGGCGGGCGGGTCCTGGGTGGTGTACGACGCGGTGGAGGGGTCGGCGGAGGGGTCGGGCCGCCATCCGTGCCCGCGGCCGGGCAGGACGAACGTGGATTCGTGGGGGGACGCCGTGAGGGCGGGTGCCGGTGCCGGCTGCGGGGGCGGCAGTAGGAAGCTGCCGGTGTCCGACATGGACGGGGCGGGGCTCGCGGGCAGTGAATCCGTGCCCGGACGGTCCTGGCGGGGAGGGGTGTTCGGGCGCTGCGGGACGGACTCCGTGCCCGGGTGGGCCGGGACGGGAGGCCGGTCCGGTCGGGCAGGCAGGGGTGTCGCCGGTGGGGTGAGGGGCACGGCCGGCAGCGGAGTCGACCCCGTGCCCGGGTGGGCGGGTCCCCCGGGCGGGCCCGAGCCGGCCGGTGCGGAGAGCGGGCCGGCCGGTGCGGAGAGCCGGTCCGTCGGTGCGGGGCGCGGGCCGGGCCGGGGCTTCGGCGGGCCCTCGGGGCCGAAACCCTTCGGCAGCGGCCCGATCTGGTCGAAGATCTCGATCAGTTCGTCGTCGGGACCGGGTTCCGGCAGCAGCTCGACGGCCGCCGCCAGCGCCTTGCGCGCCCCCGTGGCCGTACGGAAACGGGCCTCCGGATCCGGCTGGAGCAGGGTGGCCACCACCTGCCACAGCGGCTCGGGGATGCCCTTGGGCGCGCCCGGGGTGCCGTGTTCCGCGAAGTACTGGATGAGCGCCTTGGCGTCCGGTTTCGCGCCCTCCAGGAGGTAGAGCGCCACCAGGCCCACGGCGAACAGGTCGGCGGGGAAGTCGGGTTCGGCGCCCATCATCTGCTCGGGGGCGAGGTAACCGGGCGTACCCACCACGAGGTTGGTCTCGGTCAGCCGGGGTTCGCCCAGCCGCATCGCGATACCGAAGTCGGACAGCCGCAGCCGGGGGCGGGCCGTCCCGGTGGCCTCCAGAAGCACGTTGGCGGGCTTGATGTCCCGGTGCACCACGCCCTCCGCGTGCACCGCGGCGAGCCCGGACAGCAGCTGGTCGAGCAGCGTGCAGACGAAGACGGGCGGCAACGGGCCGTAGTCGCCCACGAGATGGACCAGGGAACCGCCGGCCACCAGGTCCATGGTGAACAGGACCTTGTCGTCGTCCGCGGCCCAGCTGGCGGGCGCCAGGACGTGGGGATGGTCGATCCGCAGCGCCTGCTCGCGGACGAACCGCAGCAGCGTGTGGGCGTCGCTCTGCTGGAGCACCTTGGCGGCCACATAGCGGCGCCGGCGGTGGTCCCAGGCGCGCCAGACCGCGCCGACCCCTCCGCGTCCTATCGGGTCGGCCAGTTCGTACCGTCCGGCGAAGACCTCACCCATGGCAGTGCGTCGCTCCTCCCCCTCCGGTTTCCCCCTGCTACTCCCCTCGCTACCCCTCGACGGGCGCTACGACCCCCGTGGCCGTCGTGGTGTGCGAGTACCCCGTGTCCCCCGGAGCCTTCGTGCGGTGCGCGTCCCCCGTGCCGAGCGCGTCCCCGTGCTGTGCGCGCCCCTCATACGGTGCGCTTCCCCCGTGTCGAGGGCTTCCCCCGTGTGGTGCGCTTCCCCCGTGTCGAGGGCTTCCCCCGTGTGGTGCGCTTCCCCCGTGTCGAGCGCTTCCCCCGTGTGGTGCGCGTCCCCGTGCTTCCCCCTGTCCTCGATTCCCCGGCTGCCGAACCCCCTTCGGCGACGGGGACGAGGTCAGGCCTGGTGGGACTGGTAGTGCGTGACCGCGTCCGACGTACGGCCCGCGCCGTACACCCGGAGGAACTCCGCCAGCTCGGGGTGGCTCGGGGCGAGGGTGTCGGCGGCGTCGATGATGTCGCCGGCGGCCGCCACCGAGCGCAGCAGCGACTGGATCTCGCGGACCACCCGCTTGACCGTGGGCGCCCCCGAACTGCTCGTCGTCGTGGTGGTGTTGCTGAGCACCGAGCCCCCCTGCGACCGCTTGATCTCGTCCATCCGCTCGGTCGCCTCGGCGGCGCTGACGCTGCCGTCCGCGACCTGTCCGGCCAACTCCTGGAGCAGCTGCACCCGCTGCACCACGGCCGGGTTGCCGATCTTCGCCCGCTGACCGCTCATCAGCTGGGACAGCATGGGCGCCGACAGCCCCAGTACCCCCGCGAGACGAGCCTGGTTGAGGCCGAGATCGTCGATGAGCTTACGGAAGAGCGCCCCCAGCGGCTCCCCGTACCAGTTCCGCTGCAGTTCCCGCGCTCTCGCGGTCGCTTCCTGCTGTGCGGCGTCCATTGCGTCTCCCCATCGCTTCCCCAGAACATCCACGGTTCGCTGTAGCGAACCACGTCGAGCATCTTACGGAGAGTGGTCATCCGCGGGGACCCCCAATCTTTTTGCGAGATACCCCCGGTGACCCGGTACTCTGGTCTGCGGCGCCCACCGGTACGACCTTCCACCGGCCGGACGTCCCTTCCGGGGCCTTAGCTCAGTTGGTAGAGCGCTGTCTTTGCATGGCAGATGTCAGGGGTTCGACTCCCCTAGGCTCCACACAGCAGAACGCCCTCCGAACTGCGGAAACGCAGATTCGGAGGGCGTTCTTCGTCGGGGTCGCCGGTGTTCAGCCGCGTTCGTCGTCGCGCTTGGCCGCTTCCTCCTCGGCCTGCTTCGCCTGGACCTCGGGGTCCAGCACGGAGGCGTCCGGGCTGCCGTCCACCGAGGCCAGACCGTTCGAGGCGGGCATCTCCGTGGCGGCCGGCGGCTCGACCAGCCAGTCGGGGTTGGCCTGCTTGTCCCACCACCGCCAGGCCGCGAAGGCAGCCGCGGCGGCCGCACCGGCCACGAGCAGTGCCTTGGCGACCTTGCCGGCCTTCGCGCGCCGCCGGTGCTTGCGCACCAGCCGCTCGATCTCCTTCGGCGTCACCTGTCCGCGCAGCGCGGCCAGCGCGGCCATGCTGCGGGCGGCCGCCTCGTCCTTCACGGGTCCGGCCGCGGCCACGGCCTGCTCGATCCTCGGCCGGGAGTACTCGGCGGCCTGGCGCGAGTACTCGGCGGCCTGCCGGGCGGCCACCCGGGTGCGGGCGGCTGCCTCCTGGGCGGCCTGGTCGACCTTCGGCGGGACATGCGCCCGCGCCTGTTCCAGCCGGGGCGCGACATGGGCGTCGTACTGGACGCGGGCCTGTTCGGCGGCCTGCGTCACCTTGGGCGCGAGTCGTTCACGGGCCTCCTGCGCGTACAGCGCTGCCCTCTCCTTGGCCGTGTCGGCGTAGGGCGCCACCACTTCCGCGGCGTGCAGCACGCTGTCCTTCGCCGAGCCGGTCGCGGCGCGCACGCTGTCGATGCGGGTCACGGGTTCCTCCTCCTCGGTGGCGTACGTTATTTCGACTTTCCACCCTTTTACGGATCATGCCTGCCGTGGGCCGTCCCGGCATGCAGGGAAGGGCATCCGGGTGCCGATCCCTGTGATAGCGGGTGAATACGGGGCAACTGAGGGGTAACAGGGAGCTTGTCGTCGACACAGCCGACAATGCCACGGATCGGCGTCGCCCGCTCCCGTCCGGAGCCGCCCGGGACGCGGCCGGGGGATCCGGGCGCGATCGGGCACCGCGCGTTTCCGGCCGTGCGAGGATCGGTGGGATCACCGGAAGACATCGGAGGCACATCGTGGCCGAGCACCTCTACGCCACCCTGAGGACCAGCGCGGGCGACATCGAGATCCGGCTCTTCCCGGACCACGCACCGGTGACGGTACGGAACTTCGTCGAGCTCGCCACCGGCGGTCGTGAGTGGGTCCACCCCGCCACCGGCGAGCGGTCCCACGGCCACCTCTACGACGGCACGGTCTTCCACCGGGTGATCAGCGGCTTCATGATCCAGGGCGGTGACCCGCTGGGCAACGGCACCGGCGGTCCCGGCTACCAGTTCGCCGACGAGTTCCACCCGGATCTGCGCTTCGACCGGCCGTATCTGCTGGCCATGGCCAACGCCGGCCCGGCCACCAACGGCTCGCAGTTCTTCATCACGGTCGCCCCGACGGCCTGGCTGAGCCGTAAGCACACCATCTTCGGCGAGGTCACCGACCCGGCCGGCCAGAAGGTCGTGGACGCCATCGCCGCCACTCCGGTCAACCCGCGCACCGAACGTCCGCTGAACGACGTCGTCATCGAGTCGGTGGTCGTGGAGTCCCGCGAGCGCTGAACCCACGGGCGGGCGCCGGGCCGCCCGGCGACAGCGCCCACCGGCGTCGGTGCCCTCCGGCGCCAGTGCCCACCGCCCGTGACGACCCGCAGGCGAAACGCCCATCGGGAACCAAACGCCCCGCCCGTCCGTATGGAGGAGCGGGACGGTCTCGTCGTCCGCCCGTCGTCCACCACGAACTGGGGGAGCCCATGGACCAGGCGCCAGGCAGCCGGCCGGACGACGCGCACAGCGGCCTCCCCGTCTGTTACCGGCACCCCGACCGGGAGACCGGCATCCGCTGCACCCGCTGCGAGCGCCCGATCTGCCCGGAGTGCATGGTCAGCGCCTCCGTCGGCTTCCAGTGCCCCGAGTGCGTGCGCGGCGGCCCCGGTGCGGGTCCCGCCCCGGCGGCCTCCCGGCCGCGGACGATCGCCGGGGGCGCGGTCGCGGCCGATCCCCGGCTGCTCACCAAGATCCTGATCGGGATCAACCTCGCGGTGTTCCTCGCCGTGCAGGTGCGTTCCTCGCTGCTCGACTCCCTGGTGCTGATCGGCCAGTGGCCGCCCGCCCCCTTCACGCCCACCGAGGGCGTGGCCGAGGGCGAGTGGTACCGCATGGTCACCTCGGTCTTCACCCACGAGGAGATCTGGCACCTGGGCTTCAACATGCTCAGCCTCTGGTGGCTCGGCGGACCGCTGGAGCAGGCCCTCGGCCGGGTCCGCTATCTGACGCTGTACCTCGTCTCCGGCCTGGCCGGCAGCGCCCTGAGCTATCTGGTGGCCTCCCCCGGCACCGCCACCCTCGGCGCCTCGGGCGCGATCTTCGGCCTCTTCGGCGCCACGGCGGTCCTGATGCGCCGGCTGCGCTACGACATGCGGCCGATCATCGCCCTGCTGGTGATCAACCTGATCTTCACCTTCGGGATGAGCGGCATCTCCTGGCAGGCCCATATCGGCGGCCTGGTCGCCGGTGTCGTCATGGGGTACGGCATGGTCCACGCCCCGCGTGAGCGCCGGGCCCTGGTGCAGTTCGGGACCTGTGGGCTGGTGTTCGCGGTCATCGTCGTGTTGACCCTCCTGAGGACCGTCCAGCTCACCTGAGCGCATGGTTGTCCACAGTGGGTGGTGAATCTTGTGCACAACGTGCGGGAACAGCCGCGCCCCCTGCCGTCGGCCTACATTTATGCAGGTCAGGCAGGGGGCGAACGTGTTTTCGAGTGTGGGTGACAGCCGGTAGTTACGTCACACCGGCGTCAACACTCAGTGAGTTATCCACAGATCGTCTTTCTTTTCCCCATGTGGAAAACCGCTGTGGATAACTCAGCGAAGAGCCCTGGGGAGAGCTGGTCGGGCGGCTACTTCCACTGGGTGGAGACGCCGAACCCGGCCGCGATGAACCCGAAGCCGACGACGATGTTCCAGTTGTCCAGCTTGTCGATGGGCAGCGAACCGTCGGTCACGTAGAACACGACGATCCAGGTCAGCCCGATCAGGAACATCGCCAGCATGACGGGCGCGACCCAGGCACGGTTGTTCAGCTTGATCGCGGTCGCCGCCTTCGCCGGCGGCGGCGTGTAGTCGGCCTTCTTGCGGATACGTGACTTCGGCACGAGGGTCTCTCCTGTCGATGCGCTGCGTGGCCGCGCAGGTGCTGGGGTCGGGCTCGGGGGCTGCGTACTAGGGGACTGAGGGTCTCCCCCGGGCGTCCGTTAGCGTAGTGCTTCTACGGCGCCGAAGGAGATAAGGGTACGTTGAGCAATTCTGCCGACTCCCCCGGGACGGGGACAACGCCCCGCTTCCGTCCTGTGCGCATACTCACCGCGGGGGTCTTCGCCCTGGCGGGTCTCCTCTTCATCACCAGCTTCAACACCGCCAAGGGCACCAACCTGCGCACGGACGCCTCCCTGCTGAAGCTCTCCGACCTGATCCAGGAGCGCAGCCAGAAGAACGGCGAGCTGGACGAGTCCAACGCGAGCCTGCGCGACGACGTGGAATCCCTGGCCAAGGCCGGCGACGGCAGCACCACGGCCGAGGACGAGAAGCTCACCGGGCTGGAGCGGGACGCGGGCACCCGCACCCTCAAGGGCCGGGCGATCACGGTCACCCTGAACGACGCCCCGCCGAACGCCACCGCCAAGCTCCCCGGCTATCCCGAGCCGCAGCCCGACTACCTGGTCATCCACCAGCAGGACCTCCAGGCCGTGGTGAACGCGCTCTGGCAGGGCGGCGCCGAGGGCATCAAGGTCATGGACCAGCGGCTGATCTCCACCAGCGCCGTGCGCTGCGTCGGCAACACCCTGATCCTCCAGGGCCGCGTCTACTCACCGCCGTACAAGATCCAGGCGGTCGGGGACCCGGAGAAGCTCCAGAAGGCGCTCGCGCAGGCCCCGTCGATCCAGAACTACATGGTCTACGTCAATGTCTACGGCCTCGGCTGGAAAGTCACCGAGGACGGGACGGTGACTCTGCCGGGCTACTCGGGCACAGTGGATCTGCACTACGCCGAGCCCGTGGAGTAGCGGGCCGGCCCGCGAGTCCTTACTGGAGCCGCCGGTGCGGGTGATCGTCAGGACGTTCAGCGAGCTCTGTGTCACCGTGGGCGCCGTCATCGTGCTCTTCGTCGTCTACGTGCTGTTCTGGACGGGCGTCCGCGCCGACCACGCCATGGACGACCAGATCGACGTCCTCCAGGAACAGTGGGCGCACCAGGAGGCGGGGCCCACGGCCGGCGCCCCCGGTGCCGGCACCGGCGCCGCCCCCGGGCCGGTCCCGTACCGCGGCGGCAGGCCTTTCGCGATCATGTACATCCCGCGGCTCGGTTCCACCTGGAACAAGCCGGTCCTCGAAGGCACCGCGACCGGCACCCTGAAGAAGGGCCTGGGCCACTACGCGGGCACCGCCCGGCTCGGGCAGACCGGCAATTTCTCCGTCGCCGGACACCGCCGCACCTACGGCGACCCCTTCAAGGACTTCCCCCAGCTCAGGCGGGGGGACGCGGTGGTGCTGACGGACGGGACGACCTGGTTCACGTATCGCATCGACAAGGGGCCCTACAAAACCGTGCCCTCGGACGTCGAGGTGATCGGCGCTGTGCCACGTAAGTCGGGGTATACGCGTCCGGGCCGGTATCTGACGCTGACCACGTGCGATCCGGAATGGGGGCACAGTCACCGGCTGATCGTCTGGGCGCACCTGGACTCCACGCAGCCCGTGGAGGCAGGCGAACCGAAGGCCTTGCGCCGTTAGTCTGGTGGCGTACGGCGTGAGTCTGGTGCCGTGGTGCGACGGAAGGGACGGCATGTACGGCTGGATCTGGCGGCATCTGCCGGGAAACGCCTTGGTGAGGGCGCTGGTCTCGATCGTGCTGGTGCTGGCCGTCGTGTATGTCCTGTTCCAGTACGTCTTTCCGTGGGCCGAACCGCTGCTTCCCTTCAACGATGTGACGGTGGACAACCAGTGAGCGCACGCATTCTCGTCGTGGACAACTACGACAGTTTCGTCTTCAACCTGGTCCAGTACCTGTACCAACTGGGCGCCGAGTGCGAGGTCCTGCGCAACGACGAGGTCTCCACCGCCCACGCCCAGGACGGTTTCGACGGCGTCCTGCTCTCGCCCGGTCCGGGCACGCCCGAGGAGGCCGGGGTCTGCGTCGAGATGGTCCGCCACTGCGCGGCCACCGGCGTCCCCGTCTTCGGCGTCTGCCTGGGCATGCAGTCCATGCAGGTGGCGTACGGCGGAGTGGTCGACCGGGCGCCGGAACTCCTGCACGGCAAGACCTCGCCGGTGGAGCACGAGGGCAAGGGCGTCTTCGCCGGACTGCCGTCCCCCTTCACGGCCACCCGGTACCACTCACTGGCCGCCGAGCCGGCCACGGTCCCGGCCGAGCTGGAGGTCACGGCCCGCACCCACGACGGGATCATCATGGGCCTGCGCCACCGTGAACTGCCCGTCGAGGGCGTGCAGTTCCACCCGGAGTCGGTGCTCACCGAACACGGGCACCGGATGCTGGCCAACTGGCTGGTGGAGTGCGGCGACCAGGGCGCGGTGGCGAGGTCGGCGGGGCTCGCCCCGGTGGTGGGCAGGGCCACGGCGTGACCGCGCTGCGCCCCGAGCGCGAGGACGCGTACGGCACCGCGCCGTACGAGTCCTTCGGCGGTGATCCGTACGGCGGGCAGCCGTACGGGCAGGAGTCGTACCTGCCGCCTCCCGACGAGGAGACGGTGGCGCTGCGGATCCCGGAGCCACCGCCGGCCGCGTTCAACGGCGGGCCCATATCGGCTTCTGGCGCCCCAACGGCCCCTGGGGCAACCGGATCCGCCTCGGGCGGCCGGGCGGCCCGCAGAAAGGCGGCCAAGGGCCGTCGTGGGCGCCATGGGGGCGCACCCGCGGCTGCGGACGACGCGCCGGACATGCCGTCGCAGGGCGAGCGGCCCCTGTCCCGGGTGGAGGCCCGCAGGCGTCAGCGGGCACGGAAGCCGAGCGCGGCGGTCGTCGCGAGCCGGGCGGTCGGCGAGGTCTTCATCACCACCGGTGTGCTGATGCTGCTGTTCGTCACCTACCAGCTGTGGTGGACGAACGTCCGCGCGCACGCGCAGGCCAGCCAGGAGGCCGACAGCCTCCAGGACGACTGGGCGAGCGGCAAGGGCAACCCGGGCACCTTCTCGCCCGGACAGGGCTTCGCCATCCTGCACATCCCCAAGCTGGACGTGGTGGTGCCCATCGCCGAGGGCGTCAGCAACAAGAAGGTGCTCGACAAGGGCATGGTCGGGCACTACGGCGAGGACGCGCTGAAGACCGCCATGCCCGAGGACAAGACCGGCAACTTCGGGCTCGCGGGACACCGCAACACCCATGGCGAACCGTTCCGGTACATCAACCGGCTCGAGAAGGGCGACTCCATCGTCGTCGAGACGCAGAACGAGTACTTCGTCTACAAGATGGCGTCGATCCTGCCGGTGACCTCGCCCAGCAACACCAGCGTCCTCGACCCCGTCCCGGCGGGCGCCGGATTCACCGGGCCGGGCCGCTACATCACACTCACCACCTGTACGCCGGAGTTCACCAGCAAGTATCGGCTGATCGTCTGGGGCAAGATGGTCGAGGAACGGCCGCGCAGCAAGGGCAAGCCCGACGCGCTCGTCCAGTAAGAGCCTTGGATATGGGCCCTGCGCAAGGGCTTCGAGTAAGGGCAGAGAATCGTGGCAGCGACCACCGACGACACCGACAACGCGGAGCACACCGACGCGCCCGTACCGGCACCGGCGCCGCCGCGCCGCAGGGGCGGGAAGATCGCGCTGGCGGTCAGCGTCTTCGGTGAACTCCTCATCACCGCCGGGCTGGTGCTCGGCCTGTTCGTCGTCTACTCCCTGTGGTGGACCAACGTCGTCGCCGACCGCCACGCCGACCGGCAGGGCGACAAGGTGCGCGACAACTGGGCCGGCGGGGACAGCGGCCCGGGGTCGCTGGACACCCTGGACGGCATCGGCTTCCTGCACGTCCCGGCGATGCGCAACGGGGAGGTGCTGGTCGAGAAGGGCACCTCCACCAAGATCCTCAACGACGGCGTCGCCGGCTACTACACCGACCCCGTCAAGGCCACGCTCCCCACCAGCGGCAAGAAGGGCAACTTCACCCTCGCCGCGCACCGCGACGGCCATGGCGCGAAGTTCCACAACATCGACAAGCTGGAGAAGGGCGACCCGATCGTCTTCGAGACGAAGGACGACTGGTACGTCTACAAGGTGTTCGCCGTGCTGCCGGAGACGTCGAAGTACAACGTCGAGGTCCTGGGCGCGGTCCCCGAGGAGTCCGGCACCAAGAAGGCCGGCCACTACATCACCCTGACGACCTGCACCCCGGTCTACACGAGCCGCTACCGGTACGTGGTGTGGGGCGAGCTGGAACGCGTGCAGAAGGTGGACGCGGACCGCACCCCGCCGAAGGAACTGGACTGACGGACCGCACGAGAGGGGCCCCGCCGGATGTGTCCGGCGGGGCCCCTCTCGTGTGCTGCGGAGTGTCCCGGCCTCAGCCGAAGATTCCTCCGTTGTCGTTGCCCCCGTTGTTGCCGCCGCCCTTGAAGGTGACCAGGTTGATCGCCTGGCCCTTGTTCACGGTGTTGCCGGCGCCGGGGTCGGAGCTGAAGACCGTGGCGTCGTCGTCCTGGGAGCCGGTGATGTTGCCGACCGTCAGGCCCGCGTCCTGAATCGCCTTCTTGGCGTCCTTCAGGCTCTGGCCCTGGAGGTTGGGCACCTGGGTCTGGCTGCTCCTGCCGATCTGGATCGTGACCGTGGAGCCCTTGTCGGCCTGCGAACCGATGGACGGGCTGGTCGAGATGACCTTGCCGACCTGGTTCTGGTCCTGGGTGTCCACCTCGACGCAGTTGCCGCTCAGGTTGTTCTGCTGCATCTGCGCCTTGGCCTCGTCACAGGACTTGCCCGCGACGTCCGGGACGGTCGCCTTCTCCTCGGCCTTGGCGATGGTCAGGGTGATGGTGGAACCCTTCTCGACCTCCTCGCCGAGCTTCGGGTCCTGGTCGAGGACGGTGCCGGCCTCCTCGCCGGAGATCTCCTCCTCGGTCTTGACGACGAACTGGTACTTGTCGTCCTCCAGGATCTGCTTGGCCTCGTCCTGGTCCTTGCCGAGCACACTCGGGACGGCCACCTTCGGCGCCCCGGTCGAGACCACCAGCTTGACGGTGTCGCCCTTGTTGACCTTGGCGCCCACCTTCGGATCCTGCTCGCAGACGTTGCCCTTGGGCTGGTCCTCGCAGGGTTTCTCGGTGGTCGTGACCGTCAGGTCCACGTTCTCGGCCATTGTCTTGGCCTGGGCCAGGGGCTGGCCGACGAGGGTCGGCACCGCGAACGGTTTGTCGTCCGCCTTGCCGCTGAACGCCCACTTGCCGATCAGGATCGCGCCGACCAGCACCAGGACCGCGGCCACCACCAGCAGGATCGTCGAGGTGTTCGACTTCTTCTGGCGGCGCCGGTCCGGGCGGTCGTCGTAGCCGTAACCGCTGTCGTCCGGGCTCATGGGCGGCAGCATCGACGTGGCGCCGGCGTCCGCGGAGCGCAGGGCCGTGGTGGCCTGGTCGTCGCCGTAGCCGGCGTAGCCGACCGAGCCCATCGCCGCCGTCGCCCCGACCGGCTGGCCGTCGAGGCAGGCCTCGATGTCGACACGCATCTCGTCGGCCGACTGGTAGCGGTAGTTCGGGTCCTTGACCAGTGCCTTGAGGACGATCGCGTCCATCTCCGGCGTGATCTCGGGGTCGAACACGCTCGGCGGCTGCGGCTCCTCCCGCACGTGCTGGTAGGCCACGGCCACCGGGGAGTCGCCCACGAACGGCGGGCGGACCGTCAGCAGCTCGTAGAGCAGACAGCCCGTCGAGTAGAGGTCCGACCGCGCGTCGACCTGCTCGCCCTTCGCCTGCTCCGGCGAGAGGTACTGGGCCGTGCCGATGACCGCAGACGTCTGGGTCATCGTCATCCCGGAGTCGCCCATGGCGCGCGCGATGCCGAAGTCCATGACCTTGACCTGGCCGTTGCGCGTCAGCATGACGTTCGCGGGCTTGATGTCACGGTGGACGATGCCGGCTCTGTGCGAGTACTCCAGCGCCTGGAGGATGCCGATCGTCATCTCCAGCGTGCGCTCCGGCAGCAGCTTGCGGCCGGAGTGGAGCAGCTCACGCAGGGTGGACCCGTCGACGTACTCCATGACGATGTACGGGATCGAGACCCCGTCCATGTAGTCCTCGCCGGTGTCGTAGACCGCGACGATCGCCGGGTGGTTCAGTGAGGCGGCCGACTGGGCCTCGCGGCGGAACCGGGCCTGGAAGGAAGGGTCGCGCGCGAGGTCCACGCGCAGCGTCTTCACCGCCACGGTGCGGCCGAGGCGGATGTCATGCGCGAGATAGACCTCGGCCATGCCACCACGGCCGAGCACATGGCCCAGCTCGTACCGGCCGCCGAGGCGACGCGGCTCTTCCATAGCTACCTACCAGCCCTCTCCGTCGGTCCCGACCGGCACACGTGTGCGGTCGAAGGCTGCCGTCCGGGCATACCGTACCCGGACGGCGCTGTGTGACCTGGCCAAGCCCGTCACCTGATGCAGGACCGGTATCGCAACGTGCACCGATGTGAAGGCAACGTGATGGGGGTCACTTCTTACTGTCGATGACTGCCTTCATCACGTCCTTCGCGATCGGGGCCGCGAGCCCGCCGCCGCTGATGTCGTCGCGGACGGCGGAACCGTCCTCCACGACCACGGCGACGGCCACCGGCGAGTTGCCGTCGACCATGGCGTACGAGATGAACCAGGCGTACGGCTTCTCACTGTTGTTCAGGCCGTGCTGCGCGGTACCGGTCTTGCCGCCGACGGTCGCGCCCGAGATCTTGGCGTTGCCACCGGTGCCCTGCGGATCGTTGACCACGGTCTCCATCATCTTCTGGAGTTTCTGCGCGGTTTCCGAGGAGACGGCCTGGGAGAGCTCCTGCGGCTCGGTCGTCTCGATGGTGTCCAGGTTCGCGGCCCTGAGCTGGTCGACCATGTACGGCTTCATCAGCTTGCCGTCGTTGGCGACCGCCGAGGCGATCATCGCCATCTGGAGCGGGGTGGCCCGGTTGGACGCCTGGCCGATGCCGTCCATGGCGTTCTGCGGGGCGTTGTCCTCGGGGTAGATGGACTCGGCCGCGCGGACCGGGGTGTCCAGCTCGTCGTTGTTGAAGCCGAACTTCTCCGCCTGGTCGATCATCTTCTCGTTGCCGACGTTGTCGGCCATCTTCGCGAAGACGGTGTTGCAGGAGACCATGAGCGCGTACCGCAGGCTCGCGTTCTTGCACTCACCGTGCTCGTTGGTGAGGTCCGTGGTGGTCTGCGGCAGCTGGTAGGGGTCCGGCGTCTTGGTGGCGTCGTCGATCCCGGACACCTCGCCGTTCTCCAGCGCGGCCGCGGCCGTGACCACCTTGAAGGTGGAGCCCGGCGGGTAGGTCTCGCGGAGCGCGCGGTTCAGCATCGGGTTGTCCTCGTTGTTCTCCTTCTGCACCGCCTTCCACGCCTTCTCGTCCGAGCCGGAGGTGCCGGCGAACTTCGACGGGTCGTACGACGGCGTGGAGACCAGCGCGAGGATCTTGCCGGTGGACGGCTCGATCGCGGCGACGGCGCCCTTCTTGTTGCCCAGCCCCTCGTACGCGGCCTTCTGCGCGGCGGCGTTGAGGGTGGTGACGACGGCGCCGCCCTGCTTCTTCTTGCCCGTGATCATGTCGAGCGTGTTGCGGAAGAAGAGCCGGTCGTCGTTGCCGGTGAGGATGCCGTCCTCCAGCTTCTCCAGCTGGTTGGCGCCGAACGCCTGCGACGAGTAGCCGGTGACCGGCGCCCACATGGCGCCGTTCGTCCAGGTGCGCTTGTACTTGAAGTCGCCGCTGCTGGACTCCACGGAGCCCGTGATGGCCTTGCCGTCGACGATGATGTCGCCGCGCGGGGTCGCGTAGCGGGCGATGTTGACGCGGCGGTTCTCGTCGTCGCCGGCCAGGTCGTCGGCCTTGGCGTACTGGAGCCAGTTGTCGCGGATGAGCAGGGTGAGGATCAGGAGTCCGCAGAAGATCGCGATCCGGCGCAGGGGCTTGTTCATGACGGGCGGACCACCTGGGTCATCTCGGCGTCGGGGTTGGAGGCGGGGGCCGGGGCCGGGCGCCGCGCGGTGTCGCTGATCCTGATCAGGATGCCGATCAGGGCCCAGTTGGCGATGACGGAGGAACCGCCGTACGCCAGGAACGGCATCGTCATACCGGTGAGCGGGATGAGGCCCATCACACCGCCGGCGACGACGAACACCTGGAGGGCGAAGGCGCCGGAGAGGCCGATGGCGAGCAGCTTGCCGAATGGGTCGCGGGCGGCGAGCGCGGTGCGCACACCGCGTTCGACGATCAGGCCGTACAGCAGCAGGAGCGCCATGATGCCGGCCAGGCCCAGCTCCTCGCCGAAGGTGGCGAGGATGAAGTCGGAGTTGGCGGCGAAGCGGATCAGCTCGGAGTGGCCCTGGCCCCAGCCGGTGCCCAGGGTGCCGCCGGAGCCGAACGCCCACAGCGCCTGCATGGCCTGCTCGGAGTGGCCGACCTGGCCCGCGCGGGAGAGCGTGTACTCCTTCATCGGGTCGAGCCAGGCCTGGACACGCTGCTGCACGTGCGATTCGAAGCTGGCCACGCCGACCGCGCCGCCCGCGGACATCAGCAGACCGAAGACGATCCAGCTGGTCCGCTCGGTGGCGACGTACAGCATGATGACGAACATTCCGAAGAACAGCAGCGAGGTGCCGAGGTCCGTCTCGAAGACCAGGATGAGGATCGAGATGAACCAGACGACCAGGATCGGGCCCAGGTCGCGGCCGCGCGGCAGGTAGAGGCCGAGGAAGCGGCGGCTGGCCAGGGCGAGCGCGTCGCGCTTCACCATCAGATAGCCGGCGAAGAAGATCGCCAGGACGATCTTGGCGAACTCACCGGGCTGGATGGAGAAGCCGGCGACGGAGATCCAGATCTTGGCGCCGTAGATGTTCTGGCCGAGACCCGGCACCAGCGGGAGCAGCAGCAGGAAGACCGCGCCGACCATGGAGATGTAGGTGTAGCGCTGAAGGACGCGGTGGTCCTTGAGGAAGATCAGCACCACGATGAAGAGCGCGATGCCCATCGCCGTGTACAGCAGCTGGCGGGGCGCGGCGGTACCGGCCTGCTCGATGGACTGGAGCAGCTTGGACTGGTCCAGCCGCCAGATGGCGACGAGCCCGAGTCCGTTCAGCAGCGTGGCCAGCGGCAGCAGCAGCGGGTCGGCGTACGGCGCGAACTTGCGGACGACCAGATGGGCGACGCCGGCCAGCAGGCCGAGGCCGAGGCCGTAGCTCAGGAGGCCGGACGGCACCTCCTCGTTGATCGCGAGGCCCACGTTGGCGTAGGCGAAGACCGGGATCAGGACGGCGAACACCAGGAGCGCCAGCTCGGTGTTGCGCCGGCTCGGAGTACCGATCGAGCCGATCGTGGACGTGTGGTGCGTCGGCGTGTTCGACGTGTTCGTACTGCTCATGGTGTGACAGGGCCTCTCACGGCTTGCCTACTGCTCACCGCACCGCGAGACGACCTTCTGCTCTTCCTCCGAGAGAGTGGGGCCGGGGTTGGGAGTGGCGGTCGCGGACGGGGACGGGGACGACGAACCCGACGGCTGGCTCGGGTTCGGGGTCGGGCTCGGTGATGCCTTGGACGTGAGGGACACGGGAGTGGTTCCCGTGGTTCCGCCGGCCTGGCCCGACCCGGACGACGGGGAGGCGGCCGTTTTCTCGGCCGTGTCGGCCTGCGTCTGCTTCTTGCACGCGGACGCCTGCACGGACAGTTCCTCGATCTTCTGCCGGGCGCTGTTCAGGCTGCCCTCGGGGATGGTCGCCTCGACCTGCTTCTGCTGGTACTGCGGCAGGTACTTGAGTTCGATCTCGGGGTGGTCCTTCTCGACCTTCGAGAGCGAGACCCAGGCCAGGTCCTGGCTGATGCCCCGGTACAGCGCGAGGTGCTCGCCGTTGGTGCCGACGTAGTACTGGGTCTGCGTCCAGCGCCAGCCGCCGTACAGGCCGCCGCCGATGACGGCGAGGGTGAGGGCGCTGTAGAGGGATCTCTTCAGCCACTTGCGGCCCTTGCGCGGCTTCACGAAGTCTTCGTCCGTGTAGTCGCCGAATCCGTCGGTGGGGATGAAGCCGGTGACGTCGCCGGAGCCGGGCGGGCCGAACTCGCCGCCCCCGCCCTGTCCGTGACGGCGCCGGCCGAGGCCCGCGGCGCGGCCGGCCGGGGTCTGCATGATGCCGTTGTCGTGCAGCTGGTTCTGGTTCTCGGCGACGGCGCCGACCACGACCGGGGTGTCGGAGAGCTGTCCGGCGAGGGTGTCGCCGGTGTCCAGGTCGAGGACGTCCGCGACGATCACGGTGATGTTGTCGGGCCCGCCGCCGCGCAGCGCCAGCTCGATGAGGTTCTGGACGGTCTCCTGCGGGCCCTGGTAGCTGGCGAGGGTGTCCTCCAGCGTCTGGTGGGACACCACGCCGGAGAGGCCGTCGGAGCAGATCAGGTAGCGGTCGCCGGCCCGGACCTCGCGGATCGACAGGTCGGGCTCGACATGCTCGCCGCTGCCCAGGGCCCGCATCAGCAGGGAGCGCTGGGGGTGGGTGGTGGCCTCTTCCTCGGTGATCCGGCCCTCGTCGACCAGCCGCTGCACCCAGGTGTGGTCCTGGGTGATCTGGGTGAGGACGCCGTCCCGCAGGAGATAGGCGCGCGAGTCGCCGACGTGCACGAGCCCGAGCCGCTGGCCCGTCCACAGCAGCGCGGTCAGGGTGGTCCCCATGCCTTCCAGCTGGGGGTCCTCCTCGACCAGGGAGCGCAGCTGGTCGTTGGCCCGCTGGACGGCGGTGCCGAGCGAGGTGAGCACGTCGGAGCCGGGCACGTCGTCGTCGAGGGCGACGATGGTGGAGATGGCCTCGGAGGAGGCGACCTCACCGGCGGCGGCGCCGCCCATGCCGTCGGCGATGGCGAGCAGGCGGGGCCCGGCGTACCCGGAGTCCTCGTTGCCCTCGCGGATCATGCCCTTGTGCGATCCGGCGGCGAAGCGCAGTGACAGACTCATGCGCACCTCGCCCGTCGGCCCCGGGTACAGCCGGTCGTGTCGAGCCACACTGCCCACCCTCCGGTCGGGAGCGCGCCGGGGCCCGGGGTGCCGGCCACCGTGGCGTGCTCGCTCCGCTCGCGCTCACTCATGATGTAGCACTACTTCCGCAGCTCGATGACGGTCTTGCCGATGCGGATCGGCGCGCCCAGCGGGATCGGTGTGGGAGTCGTCAGCCGCGTTCGGTCGAGGTACGTGCCGTTGGTGGAGCCAAGGTCCTCGACGATCCACTGGCCGTCGCGGTCCGGGTAGATCCTGGCATGACGGCTGGAGGCGTAGTCGTCGTCCAGCACGATCGTGCTGTCGTGCGCCCGGCCCAGGGAGATGGTCTGGCCCTGGAGCGCGACGGTCGTGCCGGTGAGGGTTCCCTCGGACACGACGAGCTTGGACGGGGCGTTGCGGCCCCGGCGGCCGCCGGCGGCGGGCTGCTGGCGCTGCTGCGGAGGCGCCTGCTGGCGCCGGTCCGTCTGCGGCCGGGCGCTCTCCCGGCGGGCACCGCGCTGGGTGACGCGCGTACCGAACAGGTCGCTGCGGATGACCTGCACGGCCACGATCACGAACAGCCACAGTACGGCCAGGAAACCCAGCCGCATGACCGTGAGGGTCAGCTCTGACATTGCCCCCGCTTCACCCTTCGGCTTGCCTATAGATAACGGTGGTGCTGCCCACGACGATCCGCGAGCCGTCGCGGAGCGTAGCGCGGGTGGTGTGCTGTCCGTCCACCACGATGCCGTTGGTGGAGCCGAGATCCTGGATCGTCGAGGGCGATCCGGTGCGGATCTCACAGTGCCGGCGGGACACGCCGGGGTCGTCGATCCGCACGTCGGCCTCGGTGGAACGGCCCAGGACGAGCGATCCGCGGGAGATCTGGTGGCGGGTGCCGTTGATCTCGATCCAGTGGCGGGCCCGCGAGCCGGGCTGCGGCGCGCCGGCCAGGCCGCCGCCTGCCGCGCCGGTGCGCTGGGCACCCGCGGCGGGCGGGTAGCCGTAGCCGCCGGGACGGCCCGCCCCGCCGGACGGCGGTGCGGCCGGCATGGGAGGCGCGCCCGCGGCACCGGTGGGAGGGTAGCCGTAGCCGCCGGGACGCTGGGCGCCTCCGGCGGGCGCCGCGGGCGCCTGCTGGCTGCTGGAGGAGGCGAGCGTACGGCTGCGCACCCGGTACAGGCCGGTGTCGAGGTCGTCCGCCTTCTCGAGGTTGACCTTGATCGGGCCCATGAAGGTGTAGCGCTGCTGCTTGGCGTAGTCGCGCACCATGCCGGCGAGCTCGTCGCCGAGCTGGCCGGAGTAGGGGCTGAGGCGCTCGTGGTCCGGCGCGCTCAGCTCCACGATGAAGTCGTTGGGGACGACGGTGCGGTCCCGGTTCCAGATGGTCGCGTTGTTGTCGCACTCCCGCTGGAGCGCTCCCGCGATCTCGACGGGCTGGACCTCGGACTTGAAGACCTTGGCGAAGGTGCCGTTGACCAGACCCTCGAGACGCTGCTCGAATTTCTTCAGGACTCCCATGGGGCACCTCCTCCGTCGTGACCTGCGTCCCGTGTCCTGCTGCCTGCGCTGCTTACCTGGTACTGCTTACTGATCGTATCCACGCGCGGGTGAATCGGCTGGTTCCCCCTGTCGGCCCCGTCGACAGGTGTCGACGACCCTCTTCCTCACCTGCTTCCGTACCTGTTTTCTGCCCAGGATCGTAGAGGCGGCCGAGGACCAGTGTCCCGCACCTGACTGTGGACCTCGTCCTGCTCCGGGGGAGACGACGGCCATAGGTACGAGGTTGATACGTGAACCGGTCGTAGCCGAGACCTACGGGCCGCCGATGGATTCCCCGGTCACACGTGCCCCGGAACAAGGGATGTGAACGCACCCTGCCCATCGTGCTAATCTTCTGCATGTCGGAAGGCGCCGGGCCGAAAAGCCCACAAGCCCGAGGACACACCCAATGCGCGGGTGGCGGAATAGGCAGACGCGCTGGATTCAGGTTCCAGTGCCCGCAAGGGCGTGGGGGTTCAACTCCCCCCTCGCGCACCGTCGAAGAGGCGGCTCGATACTCATCGAGCCGCCTCTTCTCGTATGCCCGGCCCTGTCCTGATGTGAGGGTTGTCTCGGCGTCACCCCGAGGCGGCCTCGGTCATCGTTGTGAGGAAGGTCTCAAGGTCGGGCGGGGTCGGGGAGGTCCGGGGCATGGGTCGGCCGGAGTGGCCCCGTGGTCACGGTGCGTAGTGGACC
The DNA here is from genome assembly GCF_014648915.1 of Streptomyces phaeofaciens. GTDB lineage: Bacteria > Actinomycetota > Actinomycetes > Streptomycetales > Streptomycetaceae > Streptomyces > Streptomyces phaeofaciens. The sequence continues at coordinate 37,118 of NZ_BMSA01000049.1, forward strand.
GGGCGGGGTGCGCGGTGGGTGCGCGGTGGTCCGGTCCAGGGTGTCCGGTGACGAGGAATGGCCGAAACCTGACGGCCCGCCCGGCGCGGAGACGCTCTTCCGGGGTGCGGCGGACGCGTACGGGAACGCCCGGGGTCCGGTGAGCGGCCGGCGGAGCGGCAGGTCGGACGGCGTTCCGGCGGTTTCTCGCGGGGGGCGCCGGCGTCGTGGGGCCCGGCGGAGAGGATCCGAACGCGAGTCCGTCAGGTAGGGCGGTGAACGCTTGCGCGGCCGGCCGAGGCCTCATTACCGTCGATCGCGTTCCCAAGTTCGTAGAAGCGCGAAGTATCGCAGGGTGACGAGAGGGACCCTGGGGGGAGTAGGGGGAGTATGTCGGCGGTCCTCATCGAGACCGGGCCGGAGACGGAGGCCGTCTCCGGGGCCGGCGGCCGGTCGGGCGCGGGGGGTGCCCCGGGTCAGGGCTGTGGTGGCGTGGTGCCGGGTGCGGTGGCTGTCGTGGCGCCGCGTTCCGCGAAGGTGACGAGGAAGTCCCTGAGCGACGCCATGTCCTCGGCCTCACCCGTGGCCTCCTGGCAGAGCCGGCTCAGCTGCGGCATGGCCATGGGCCAGGCGCCCAGTCCGATCAGTGTCAGCAGCAGGCGTCCGCCGTCGTCCACCGGGCGGTCGGTCGCCGAGGCCAGCGCCTGGGCCGCGCCCGCGTACCAGGAAGCCCGCTCGGAGACGTCGTAGGTACCGACGTATCCCTCTTGCAGTCCTTCGAACATGAGCAGTCGCAGCAGTGTCGGGTCGTTGCGGTGGTAGTCGAAGATGCGGCCCACGTAGTCGCCGATTGATCCCTCGCCCGGGCGTACCTCCCGGACCAGTTCGGCCATCGCCTCGGCGATGACCGCCTTGAACAGCCCCTCCTTGCTCTGGAAGTGCCCGTAGATGCGCTCCTTGTTGACGCCTGCGCGCTCCGCGATGCGGTTCACCCGGGCTCCGGCGATGCCGTAGCTGCTGAACTCCACTCGCGCGGCGTCCAGGAGTCGGCGCTTGGTTTCTTCGGTGCTTCCTGCCATGTGAACACCCTATTACCAAACAACTGGTTGGTTGACGCCCGTTCGATGCATATGCAAGGGTTCTACCAACCAACAGGTTGGATGGCGGGGATCGTCCTCGGCCGCCTCGGCCGTGCCCGTTGCCCCGGCTGTCCTCAACTTGTCTTCGACCGAAAGGCCATCAGGGCGTGAAGATCGCTATCTCAGGTACGTACTCGGCCGGCAAGACGTCCACGGTCATGACGCTGTCCCGCTACACCGGCGTCCCGCGCACCCTGGCCCGCACGATCCGCGAGATCCTCCCCGAGGCGGTGCCCGGCAAGGCCCTGTCGCAGGTCACACCGGCCGAGTTCCTCCAGCTGATGCTGCGGCGGCACACCGGACGCGCGGTGGCGGAAGGTCTGCTCGGCGACCACTTCATCTCCGACGGCTCCTCCCTCCAGGAGTGGCTCTACGGCGCGGGGCGCGTCATGCACGGGATGAACCCCAACGCGACCGCGGAGAACGCGGGTGGGCTGGCCGCCGTGCAGGAGGCGGAGATGGAGTTCTTCGCCAAGGTGGTCGACCAGTACGCCATCGCGCTCAAGGCCCATGTGAAGAGCACCTACGACGCCTATGTGCACCTCGAACACGAGCTGCCGATCGCCTCGGACGGCCACCGGCCGATGAACGAGGGCTTCCGCGCCACGATCGACAAGAAGCTGCTGGAGACGCTCGACGAGCTGGAGATCCCGTACCACCTCGTCCGGGGCACGATGCCGGAGCGCCTGACGCAGATCTGTGAACTGTTCGACCTCACACCCGTCATGAGCATGGACGAGGCGATCGAACTGGCCCGCAAGGACTACGCGGCGCAGGACTTCCGCCTCGAGACCGAGCGCATCGCCGCCTGAACGGCCCTTCCGGCGGCCGCACTTCGGTCTTCGGCCCGCCGTCTTCCCCAGTCCCCGGGTCTCCTGGCCCACAGGCCTCCAGGCCCCTGTCTCCTTGTCCCCGTTCCCCGGGAGGGATCCCCCATGTCCAAGAAGCCTCGTATCGCCGTTGCCTATTTCTCCGGGTTCGGGCATACCGATCGTCTTGCGGAGGCGGTGAGGAGTGGTGCTGTGGAGGCCGGTGCGGAGGTCGAGCTGGTCCGGGTCGACGCGATGTCGGAGGAGGAGTGGCGGGTGTTGGACGAGGCGGACGCGATCGTGTTCGGTTCGCCGACCTATATGGGGTCGGCGGCGGGTGCGTTCCATGTGTTCGCGGAGTCGACGAGCAAGCGGTGGGCGTCGGCGGCGTGGAAGGACAAGCTGGGTGCGGG
>NZ_BMSA01000050.1 GCF_014648915.1 Streptomyces phaeofaciens
TTTGGAAGTTGGCCTCCGGCCAATTCCAAAACTGCGTGACTCCGGCACGCGTCTTGGGTGATGGTTAGTCAGTTGTCTTTGGGGTGTGGGTTTTGAGAAATCTCCGATTTCTTGGAAGGCGGAATCTAGTTGTGTTCCGTGGAGAAGATAACCCACGGAACACCAGGAGGGAGGAGCCCCTCCGGGGCTCCGGGCCCCCTCCGGGGGCCTGGGCCCCCTCCGGGGCTCCGGGCCCCCTCCGGGGGCCTGGGGTGGCTGCATTCCCTTTTGAGTGTCTGCCTCCGGCAGAGAATTTGAAAGGTTGCATCGGGAGGTATTCGAATGGCTGATTTCATGAAAGAGAATTATGCGGTACTTGTCAGGGTAATTGGACTTGCTGGATTTTGTAGGCGCTGCCTCCTATTTGCCTGACTTTTGGTCACCTTGCTTGCTGTACAGGAAGGTTGAGTAGGTGTCATGAGGTGGGCTGGGCGGGGCGCGAGTCCCGTGACGCCTTTGTGAGCCTGTCTTCTTTCGTGTACTCAATGGCTGGAAAAGGGCCGTGCAGATTCATGATCACACGAAAGAATATGAGTGTCTGAAGGGGCGGCAACTCTTTCGGATGGCAGTGCACTCCCAGTGACGTAAAAGGAGCAGGAATGAAGCTCAAGCCGGTTTCCATGAACGTATTTGCAGAGGCTCAGGAGGAAGCGCACGTGGTGCTCGCCCGGGTCATGGCGAGTCTCGCCCCGGGTGAGCACGTGATGCGGCTGGGCGTCGACATGGAGGGGCAGGCACGTCCTCTGTCCGCCACTCTGCCTCTGACCGTGGAGGGCACCGGCGGACCGGACGACCTGGTGGGTGCGGAGTCCAAGCTGTTCGACAATTTCGCGTTCCTGCTGTCCTGCGGGCTCGCCCAGACCCTGTGCTGCGGAGTGATGTACCTGCGCTCCCCCTCAACCGAACCGAACGGCCCTGCCACCGTGCAGGCGTGGCAACTGCTTTGGGGCACGCTCAACGAGTGCAGTGCGGCCGAAGCCGCCGAACTGATCGGCGACGGAGCCCAAGCCGCGTTCGTGGACGCTCCCGGCCTCCACTCCGACGACGACGGTGACGCCGAGGCTGTCTACCCGCCGGTCGCCTACACCGTCCTGTAGCAACTTCGCGGGCTGCGGATGGCGACCTGGCCCGCCTCCCCGCCCCGGGCTCGACCGCCGGGGCGCCGGGTGGGGGTGTCGGAGACACCGGCACCCCCACCCCAGGCACCCGCCGTACGGGCTCCCCCACTCCACGGGGGAGCCCTTCTCACGAGCCGGAGGCACGTCCCCTGCCTGGCCGGAGGCCTGCTCCACAGACCCGCCGGAGGCATGCCGTTCGCGCGGGGACGCGCGAAGCGGGCGCAGCCCGCACCTCGATGCCGGAGGCACGCGAGGGGGGGTAAAAGAGGGCTCTTGCTACGCCCGGCAATCCACTTTCGAGCTGGCGGGGAATCACAGTTCCCGGCCGGTCGGCAAACCTGCCCGAGAATTCCCCGCCAGCGTGCTTCTCCCAGTGAAGCCCTTCTATCCTAAAGGCCGTTGTCTTCCGCCAGGCAGGTCCGCGCCCTGGCACACACGAGGGGGCCGGTCGTGCCGGACAGGACGCCGCTGCGCCAGGTACACGAGGGCCGATGGGTCGTCAGCCGAGCCTGGATCCAGGAGCTGACGGGAGCTTCGGCCGGCACCCTCGCGCGCTGGTACGCCGAGCGCCACACCCAGCCTCCTGCACGCCGCCACCCGGAGGTCGTGCAGACCGTCGGGCGGACCCACTACTTCGACCAACAGGCCGTGGAGTCCTTCTGGGCCGCGTGGCAACAAGACGTCGGCACAGGGCGACTGGGCAGAGCCGGACGCCCCCCAGGAGGACCAGCCACCGGCGGAGCCGACCGCGCCCTACGCGACCACACGGTCAGGATCGCACTCGCCGCGCTCCGCGAAGACGGCGGACACCGGCGAGGACTCGCCGCACGACTCGCACGCGAACACGGCGGCATCGCCCGCACCTGGCAACGCGCCGTCAACGAAGCCCTCACCCAGTACGACACACAAACCGAAGACACCACTCCACACGACCGGTAAGGGCCGCTGCCCACCCCACGGGGTTCTCACCGCTCAGGGCCAGCCGGCCGTCAACACCCCTCCTGGGGCCGTTCCAGGGGTGTGCCCCCAGACGCGCGGAGGCTCCGCCGACGCGCACCCCCTCCCCGGCCGCCCCGATCCCCGACGGCACGCCCACCCACCCGTCCCTTCCCCGCCTCTCTTCTTTCTGTTCCTGGACTGGGGTGTGGGGTGTGCTGAGGGGGATGTCGGGGTGCCGACCACGCTGAAAATGCTGGGGTGACCTGCGGATATGCAGGAGCGGGGCCACAGGTGCGCGTGCCGCTGAGAGCGGGGTTGTCAGCGGGGATACCTGCCCGGTCGGGGGCGGTGTTGTCGCAGCGTGACCGTGGTCGGGCCCTGGCGGTCGGTGGTGTGGTCGGGGCCGGCTGGTGCGCTCGGTCGTACCCGCGGTACCGCATCGGGGCGGCACCGCACCGAGTGCGTACGGGAGTTGCCGAGGATGACCAGAACGAGGACGGATGCGGATGCCGGCGCCGGTGACCGGCTGGCGCTGGCAGTGCTGGTGCAGTACCGGATGACCACCACCGAGCAGATGCACCAGATCATCGCCCCGAAGGTTCGGATCGAGCAGACCAGACGACGGCTGGCCAAGCTCAGCGCCGAGGGCCTGGTCGACCGCATCACCCTGCCGCAGGCGGGGCGTACCCGGGTGTGGTTCGCCACCGCGTACGGGGTGCAGACCGCCGCCGAGTGGCCGGAGCTGCGCGGCCGGCGCCCGCCGAAACTGGTATCGGATCCGGTCGCCGCGCGGCTGCGGGTGAGCCACACCCTCACGGTCACGGAAACCGGGCTGCAGTTCCTGCTGGATGCACGCCGTCGCGGGGAGACCTGCCGGCCGCTGGACTTCCTCCCGGAAGTCCACCACCCCATCGGAGGCGGTGAAGCCGTCATCCCGGACGCACTGGTCTACTACCAGCGCGGGAGCCGGAACGGTGACGGGGGTTCGATGCTGCGGGCGTTCCTCGAGGTCGACCGGGCCACCATGGGCCCCGAACGCCTCGCCGCAAAACTCCGCGCCTACGCCCGACTCCACCAGTACGCCCCCATACCCGTCGGCCGGCGCGGCCGACGCGGCACGGTGGAGACGGTCCAGGAGGAATGGCGGCGGCACTATCCGCTGTTCCCGCGGCTGCTGTTCGTCCTGGACGGCACCGGCCCGGCCGGCTTCGACAGCCGTGTCCGTGCGCTGCACGCGGCTGACGTGGATCTCTCGGTGGCCCTGTTCCTGCGTGAGGTGACGGTGCTGGCCGCGCCGATGACCGACCTCCTCCAGCACGGACCCGCCGCGGCCGTGTGGCACCCCGTGCGCCATCCTGGGCGCCGGGCCGGCTGGATGGACCCCACGGACGCCGTAGACGTGCCGTAGACATTGCGCAGCGGGCGATTGCGCACCCGTTCGCGGTCTGCGCAATGCCCCCGACCACAGGCCCAACCACGGAGGCCGGAACCCCGACCACAGGCCCAACCATCGCAGGTCACCGCGTGCGCAGACATTGCGCAGAGCCAGGGCACGAGTGCCCCGCCACTGCCCCGCCGACTGCGCAGGAGAGCCGGCTGCGCACGACCGCCGCCCCGGTCCTGCGCAGTCGACGACAGGGCCGGTTGCGCAGCCACCGCCCTTCCAACTGCGCAGGGCGGTGGCCGCGCACGACCGCCGCCTAGCGCCCCGTCCTGCGCCCGGCCAGACGGGTACGGATGGGCGTTGGGTGAACTCCCGCAACTCCTTGGGAAGTTGGCAGGCATATGCGTAGCCTTGCAGTTGCACACGTGCACCACACCCGTGTCATGACGGAGAGGGAACGTGACCAGACAATCCATCAGCGGCCCGTTAGCCATCGGAGTGCTTCGCACTCGCACCCGTCTCGCCGCCCTGACGGCCCTGCTCTGCACGACCGCGACCTTGGCGGGGTGCGGCGGAGGGGACGACACCACCGCGGCAGAGCCCACCGCCCCCACCACCACGGCGTCGGCCGCCCCCGCATCGACGGCACCGGTCGATCCGGAAGCCGATGCGAAGAAGACCGCGCTCGCGGTCTACCTGAGCTACTGGGGCGAGATGCAGGCCTTCTACGCCGACCGTGACGGCACATCCGCGGGCTTGAAGCAGTACGCCGCTTCCGAGGCTTTGTCCGTCGCGGAGAACGCCGCGGGGCGTGCTCACGCCCGGAACCGGGTCTACATCGGCAAGGTGACCGTCTCGCAGTCGGCGGTCACCGGCACCGACCTGGACAGCAAGACGCCCAAGGTGATGCTGTCCAGCTGCCTGGACGTCTCCCAGTGGCAGCCCGTAGTCGCCGACACCCGCAAGCCCGTCGAGCTGCCCGCCAACCGGCTCACGAAGTACCTGATTGCCACCACGCTGGAGAAGTGGCCGCAGGGCTGGCGTGTGGTCCGGGACGAGCCCCAGGGCAAGAAGTGCTGACCCGCCCGCGCACGGCGGCCGCCGTCGGTCTCGCCGTCCTGGCCGTCATCGGCGCGGCACCCACCGCCCTCGCGGACGGGCCCGGCGGCGGTGTGGAGTGCGACGTCTTCATCTGTGAGGTGGAGGCCGACGCCCCCGGCCAGGCCGGCAGCAGCACCGGCGGCCAGGCGGGCAGTGAGCCGCAGGGCGGCAGCGAAAGCGGCACCAGCAGCAATCCGTGGACGTGTGTGTACGAGCCGCTCTCACCGCAGCCCCCGGCCGAATCCCTGGACTGGGAAGGACACACACCCGGCGACGGCGCCGTCTACCAGCAGACCTGCCACTACCTCGACAGCCCCCACAGCGTCGTGCGGAACCAGTGGCTCGCCGACCCGCCGCCCGCAGCGGCCTCCGTCGACCCGGCCGTCCTGGCGCAGCGGGCCGTCGACTCCATGAAACTCGCCGGACCCGACATCGCCAGCCCCCGCGCGACCGGGAAGTACCTGGTCGGCATGCCGATGTGGATGTGGGTCAACCAGAGCGCTACGACGTACGGGCCGAATACGGCGAGCGCGTCGGCAGGCGGCGTGACGGTCACAGCGACCGCGAAGGTCTCGAAGATCGTGTGGACGATGGGCGACGGCACGGCCGTGACGTGCCACGGGCCGGGCACACCGTACACAGCGGCGTCCGGCAAGTCGGACTCCCCGACGTGCGGGCACACCTACAGCCGGGCCTCCGCCGACCAGCCCGGCGGCCGCTACCCAGTCACCGCGACATCCACCTGGACCATCAACTGGCAGATCACCACCGGCGGCGGCGGACAAGCCGGCCAGCTCACCGAAAACCGACAGACCCAGACCCAGATCCCCCTCGCAGAGCTACAAGTCCTCAACTGACCCCGAGGGCGGAGCGGTCCCGGTTCGCGGCGTCGTGCTGTCACTGGATCAAAGTCGCGGCCGGTATCTATCGCTGTGGCTGGTTTGTACTGCATGGTGTGCAGCAGGGCGCACCTCCTGCTCCCCCGGCGGAGGAACCCCCCCTTGCCGGGCCCTGCCGTCCCGTGGGCGGCAGGGCCCGCCGCGCCTCCCGGCTCCCCACAGGAGGCCACGCCGCTGCCCGCACGGTTCCTGCAGCCGCCCCAACCACACCCAGGCCATGCGCCCCACCACAGCCGGCTCGCCCTTGCCCCCGGCCTACAGATCACAGGCGCCGCCGCGCCCCGACGCCTACAAATCGAAGGCCGACATCACCTCGATCAAAGACTGTTTCCGTCATGCCCGGCGACGTCACCCCAGACCCGGGCGCTCCTCCAGACGCCGGCGTGGCTGGGAGACCTGAACGCTCCCGCGGAAGCCACCCCGAACTCCTCACCAGGTTCCGAAGTGATCACATGCCCAGACAGGCTCTCCTCCCCTCCTTCCACTCCAAGCCACGCAGCCCGGCATCAGGCCGAATGATCGTTTGACCCCGCCGTGCCGCACAGACAGCGCAGGAAGCTCGCGGCCGGACTGCCCCCGTACCCCGGCCATCCCACCAGGCACTCCGGCACGCAGCGGATACAGACATCGACCGCACCCTCGCCGGCCGCGCCGTCGCACTGAGCGTGCCCTTGAGCTGCGCCAGTACCTGGGCGACCCACCAGCCTGCCGACCCGAGCAAGGCCGACAAGCTGCTTGCCCAGAACGCGCTGATCGCCCTCAGCGCCCTCGTGTCGGGCGCGGGGTGCCTATTTGCTGCTGGTGGTGTAGGGCTTGTCGCGCGGTACACCGCTTGCCGGTCCGGCTCTGGCTGGATGCGCGCACAGACGTCTGGCCGCCAAGTGCCGCGACCAGATCGTGGTCGTCAGGGACCACCAGCGCAGCCGATCCCTGGCGCAGCGCGCACGTCATCGCGTCGGGGTGCTGCTGAACACGACGGCATGCCAGTCCGCTCCCGGCTACGCGAAGACTGAACTCCGCCTCCTCCACGCCCTTTGGGAGATCGCCCAAGACCTGCAGAGCATCAGCCGTCTCGCCACCCTCGTGGACGCATCCGACACCGACGAGGACCTCATACGCCAGGCGATAGCCGCAGTCACCACCCGCGTCGAGGCAATCGAAACAGAGGCCGACCAACTGCTCCGCAATCTGGAACAGGACGAGAAGATCCGCGCGGAGAGCCGCCGCAGTGCGGCCCGAGCCGAGACCGAACGGCGGGCCGCACTACGGAAGGAAGCACTCCTGGACGCCGCTGCCCGCGCCAAAGCCGGAGCGGCGATTTCGGGAGCCGCCCCGCTGGGACGGTCCTGCACTGTGGCTGCGGCTCAGGCGCAGCCGGGTCAGGTCCGCTGCCGCACCTGACGACCGACGGTCCACAGATCGCCGGGGGCACGGACGAACGCACGGTGGGCGAGCATGTCCCGGTTCAGCTGTGCGGCGGAGGTGATGTGGCCGTGCCGGGCGAGCGCATCACGCAGTTCGCCAGGTGTCAGGGGCCGACCGCAACGTGCGAGGTGCCGAGCGGCTACTTGCTCGCGGGTGGGATAGGACGGGGGCTCCACCACCATGAGCGAGTCGCTGAGCTCCCGGTACTCAGTCATCGTCGCATCGGCCAGCTCCAGCAGAGGTACCGTCGCCTCCCCTGCCCGTGCAAGGCGCCGCCGCCAGCTCTCGCGGGTCAGGAGGCCGTTGCGGTAGCACCACCACAGCAGCCCGGTCACTGCGGCCGTCGCGAGCAACGGGTTGCGTCCAGCGAGGACGATCAGGCGGTGAACGCCCGCCCCAGACAGCCGCAATGCCCAGTCCATGACGACCAGCGCGTTCGCAGCGGTGGCCTCCAGGCCCGCCACGCGCATAACGCTCTGGACGACCGGGACCCAGTCGATGACGGCAAACCCAAAGTGGTGGAAAACGCTGTCCTGGGTGACGATAACGCACGGTCCGAGGAACTCCGCGAGCGCCATCGTGGGCGCGTCGTCCGGGTCACCCCTGTAGTTGCGCGGCATCTCCGGGTCGACGTGCAGAATGTGCCGGGTCCGTGGGGACAGGTGATCGCGGATCTCCAGGTCGACCACCCGGAGGGCGGGCAGGATCTGCTGGTTGAGCACGCGACGCGCCCGGTGTTCCGGCACCTCGAAGTGGGCGGCCATCTTGGCCAGGTGTTCGTCGACCTCGCCAGGAACGTGCGCGGCAATGTAAGGGGTGGCACGGCCGGTCGCGGCCAGCGTGGTGACCCTGTTCGGTCGGCCGTTGTTCTTGGCCAGAGCGCAGGCTTCGACCAAGAGGGCGTTTGCATCGAGGATGGGCAGCAGCATCGGCCGGTCCAGCACCATCGGGTTGATCGCCGATCCGGAGGGGATCAGCAGCGGCGGTGCCGCGTCGTCACGATCGAGCGTCATAGATGAAGTCTGGTCGCCTCCACTGACATTCGGGCAGGATTTTTGGGCCTGGCGCCATCCCACGAACCACGGCGGCCGGTTCCGGAGAAGGGAGGGTGCCCACTATCCTCCCAGCCGCGCCCTGTAACCCGGCCACCGGTGCGGACAGGGGAGCGCGGTGTGGTCAGGTTTGTTCCTTCGGAAATAGTCGCCGCGCCATCTCGATCACGAAGTCTGAAGGCCCACGCGATATCCAGTATCCGTTCTTTGTCTCGTAGCCGGGGCCAACGATCAGGTTCACGCTCGACTCGGCGCGGGTGAGGGCAACGTAGAAGGTACGGCGTTGTTCCGCGAGCTCCGTCTCCGTGGGCCTGCGCCAGTTTCCCCGGTCAGGGATGTCCCGTGGGATCAGGCCCTTGAGGAGGCCCGGCAGGATCACGGTGTCGAACTCACGCCCCTTGGCCGCGTGATACGTGGCCAGTAGAACCTTCCCGATCACTTCCTCGCCGCGCGCAAGCTCCTGCAGCAGGAGATCTTTGGAGCTACACAAGTCGGTGAGGGCATCGAGACTGTTTGTGTTGTCTTGATCGGGGTGCGCCGCGGCTACCTCGTCGAGTGCCAGGCCAGTGCGCAGATGCTGCAGCCAGTCGAGGGCGGGTGCGTCGGCGGGATACAGCGACTCGGGATCGAGGCACATCTGTAGAGCCCGGGGCAGAGACAGTCGCGAGGAGAGCGGAGCGAGCTGGGCATCGGTGCGCAACGTGGTGAGAGCTCGGGCCAGGGCGGCGAGGGACGGTGCTTGCGTCCGGCGCAGCATGTCAGCGCGATCGGTGTCGGGTGCAACGTGGATCTGGTAGTTGGTGACGGCGCGACTCGCGCACCGCTGGATGAAGCGAGAGAGGCTGCCGGCGGGCAGTTTGTCGTCGCCCTCGTGTCGGAAGTCCAGCTCGCGTCGGGTGAGCTCGCGCTGCACGGCGTCGAGCAGAAGGCCGCGTGCGGGGTACAGGATGGCGATCTGTTCCGGGCTGACCTCCCTGCTCTGTGCCTGCTCTACGAGATCGCAGGCCACTCGTGCGTGATCCTCGAGCCCTCCCTCAACTTGTTCGAGATTGACGTCGCCGGGGGGTGCGCCTTCGCGTGCCAGGCGCCCTCGGGGCAGCCCGAGGGCGGCTTCGGCTGCGGTGATGATGTCCTGGCCGCTGCGGTAGTTGACCTCGAGTTCCAGGTCACGGAAGTCTTCTCGGGCTGCCAACTCTGTCAGGTACTTGGCGTCGGCGCCGGTGAATCCGTAGACGGACTGGTCGGTGTCCCCGACGGCGAAGACGGTGATGCCGGCCAGGTCACGCAGGGCGACGACGAGTTCGTGGAGAACTCCGCCGAGGTCCTGGTACTCGTCCACAATGAGGTGGGGGAAGCGGGCACGCAAAATGTCGCGGACGTGTTCGTGCTCGCGGACGGTGCGTACGGCCCGCGTCACCATGGCTTCGAAGTCGATCTCTCCACGGACGAGGAGCTGCTCTTCGTAGAGGCGGGCTGCCTGGACTTCCCGCGGGTCGAAGCTGTCCAGCGTCTCGCCGCACGCCAGGGCGCGGCGGATGCGGGTGCTCTGGGGCACGCGGTGCTGGGCCAGGGTCTCGGTGATGCCGGCCTGGTCGAAGCAGCGCTGCAGGAGCACTTCGGTTGCCGTCTTGCTGAGGACCTGTCCTGCCTGAGGTGCCGGCTGGCCGGTCAGGTGGGCGAAGGCTCGCAGGACCTCGTTCAAGCAGAAGGCGTGGACGGTGGAGCAGGTGATCCGTCCTTCGGCGCGCACGCCGCTGCGCAGAACGCGGCGACGGATCTCTTCAGCGGCCGCGTTGGTGTAGGTGATGCAGGCCACGCCGCGGAAGGCCGAGATCTGTGTCTGGAGAATGTAGGCGATGCGCGCGACGAGAGTGCGGGTCTTGCCGCTGCCGGGCCCGGCCCGCAGAACGACGTTGCCGTCGTGGAGGACGGCGGTGCGTTGCCTGGGGTGCAGCTCCTCGAGCTCGGCGAGGAGGGTGTCACTGATCTGCATCGCTGCCCTGCCGACTGACGTCTGACGGGGCCGCGTGCTCGGCCAGGAGGGAGGTCCCGCGGGCCGCGCGGCTGATGTCCTCCATGGCCAGGAAGAGGTATGAAGCTGTACCCAGGCGGCGCAGAGCCTGCTCGTCGAGTGGGACGTCGTCCCTGGTGATCTGGGCCGCGGTCCGGATCCGGGCGTCCAGGTCTACCTGGGCGATGTGGGCGGCGAGGCGCTGCGCGAAGCGGCCTTTGCCGAGGGCGGAGATCCGCTTGAGCATCTTCTTGCGGATGTCGGGGTCGATCGTCGTGTTCCGCTCGTTGGCGACGCCGCGGCTCACCTCGTCGATCGCGGTGGCGTTGCCGTTCAGTTCCTTGAACGCCTGGATGATCTCCTCGCCGAACAGGGGGCAGAGGTCGGTCTCCAGGGTCTGGGCGCCTACGTAGACGCCGATGCTCTGGAGGTCGACAGCGAGGGGATCTCGGGTCGTGCGGTAGTTAGCTCCATCGGTTCCCGGCAGTTGGGCGATCTGGTCCAGGAGGGTTTTGCGTCGAGCTTCCTCGGGGTGGAGGTTCGCGCCTCGCTTGAGGCCGGCTTCCCGCCGGCCCAGCTTGTCGGGGGCGGCGTCTCCGTCGGTGATGACCACGTGGGGGGTGTTGAGGCCCTTCGGGCCGAGGAACGTGCGGTAGGGCTTGAAGTCGGTGCCGTGGACGCTGGCCACCACAGTGCCGTAGGCGTCGAGGTCGAATCCCGCAGCTTCCGCCAGAGCGGGAAGGATGTACAGCTCTGCCAGACCTTCGACCAGCACGACGGCGGAGGCGAAGAGGATTTCGGCGCGGCTGATGTCGAGGTAGCGCTCCAGGTCCGCGGCCTCCTCGTTGCTGACGGGGAGGGCGGACGTCGTGGCACCAGTCGTGCCGTTCTCCGCCGCGCGCAGCACAATGAAGGAGCGGACCGGGGCGACGGCGGCGATGTGCGGGCTGTGGGTGGTGAGGAGGAGTGACGGTCCGGTGCGCAGCAGATACTTGAAGAGGTGCCGCTGGAGCGTGACGTGGAGGTGGGCTTCGGGCTCTTCCACGGCGACGAGGGTGGCGATGAATTCCTCGTCCAGTCGCTGCTGGCTGAGAGCTTCCAGCAGCAGGCCGAGGTAGATGACGTTCGCGCTGCCCAGGCTGGCGTCGGAGATGCCCCTGCGGCGGGCCGTGTCGAAGAACAGCCGGACGGCGCGGATCAGTTCGTCCGGCTTGGAGGAGGCGAAGCCGAGGGTGGGTTGTACAGCCAAGCGCGGTCCGAACATGGCTCCCAGCCGGTCCGTCAGGTGCCCCTCCAGCTTGGCGACGTTGTCGTCCTTGGTGAGCTGGTCGACAGCGGAGGCGATCGCCGAGGCAGTTGCTTCCAGGTTCACCGGGTCCAGAGGGAGTCGTTCGAGAAGATCCCTCAAGGGGCTGCGCCGCCAGTTGTGCAGGTCTGCCTCGGCGTCGCGCAGGGCCGGCAGGACGCGCAGGGCCACTTCGCGGCGGATGGCGCGCACGTCGTTGGTCTCGTTGGCTCCGGCGAAGACGATGGCGTCGTAGTCCTTCGCGGTCAGCGGTCGGCCGGTGGGCTCCACCCGGGGGCCGGCGGCGGTCGCTACCTCGGCCCGGGGGGTGAAGCGGTAGGTCAGCCGGGCTACGTAGGGGTCGAAGGCCACGACGGCGGTTGACAGGATGCTCTTGGCGTCATCGTCGCCGTCGAAGCCTCGTAGCTCCACCACGATCGTCACTTCGGCTCCGCCGGCCAGGCCCGCGGGGTCTCCCTCCCAGATGTCCTCCTCACGCAGCATGCGCCGAGCGTCGGACAGAGACGGGTCGAGGACCAAGCGGATCGCTTCCAGCAGGTTCGACTTGCCTACGCCGTTCTCGCCTACGATCACGGCGTGGGCGGGGAAGTCGTCGATCACCAGGTGCCGGAAGTTGCGGAAGTTACGTATCTCGATCCGCGAAATGTGCAGGCCCATTCGTCCCCTTGGCGATCTGGTGCGATGTGGTGATTCATCATTCCAGGACCGTCCACGTCGGCGGGCCTTTTCTCAGCGTCCGGCGGTCTGCCACCAGGTCGTGGGGGATGCCAGCGGCGTCCCAACCGCCAACGGATCGCTCGTTTGAACTCAGTAGCCACCTCGCTACTGCGCCTGCCCTAGCGGGAGCGTGCTTTCTGGTCAGCGGGAGGTGGGCGGGAGTGCGCGCTCGAGGAATTCCAGCCGGAGCTGGCGGGGCAGGGTGCTGTCGAGGCCGAGGGCGGTGCGGATGGACTCGGCACTGACGTCGCGGTCGATCTCCAGGCGGCGTTCGGCGTCGTCGGTGATCTCGCCGATCAGGCGGGGGGGGGCTGTGCCGGGGATGGTGACGGATGAGCCAGTCGAGCATCTTCGTCACCGGCGTCGTGATGCCGTAGAACACCGTCGGTCTGCTGCTGCGGATGGACTTATCGAGTTTCTTACCGGAGGCGAGTTCGTCGAGGACCGCATGCAGCACAGTCGTGGCGAGGTCATGGGCGTCGATGATGCTGCCGGTATCGGCGGCCACACCCCAGGGCGAGTTCGTCGGCGATCTCCTGCACGGCGCTCTCGGTCCGAAAGCGCCGTGCCCAGCGCTTGCGCCAGTCGGGCCGCTCCCACAGGGTGCCGAAGAACCGGCGTGCCAGGCGCTGTCGCAGCTCGGCCAGGCCGATCGACAGGTCGCTGTCACCGGAGTCGAGCTTCGCGGCCGCGCTCTCGGGCGAACGGTCGCGTTCCTGTACCCAGTCCTGGGCTACCGGACGTGCCCAGAGGCTGCGGCCACTGACAGCGGCTTGGGGTGGGGGCACTTCGCGCTGGTCGCGGGCGGTAGGCGCGCAGCATGGAGGCTGCGATGCCGCCGATCTTCGCCATCTCCGGCACGCCGATGAGCTGGTCGGCGGCGAGTTCGGGTGCGGACAGGCGTACCACGCACTGCGCCAGCGGCCGTGCGCTGCGAGCCGGCGCGCGGCCCACAGGACCAGGTGGTCGTTCCACAGGTCGGGGGCGGGGCGTCGAGGTCGAAGTTGGCTCGGAGGGCTTCGCTGCCGAGCGCCTCCAGGTCCTCGCCAACCGCGCGAGCGTGTCGTACATCGACGGCAAGGAGGCCTGATCACACTCCTGGCGAGCCAGGTAGAACACCGACATGGCCCGCCCAAGGGGGCGCACCGCTTACCACGGTCCCTATACGGCGTCCCGGCCCACACCGCAGTGACGCAGGCCGGGAGCAGCAGGCCGCAGAGGAACCCCAGGGCTAGCGTGGCCAGTTGTGGGGCCGTACAGCGGACCACACTTCCACCTGTACGGGCCCGCACGGCAGGATCCTCCTCATGAGACTTCTGGTCATGGGCGGGACGTGGTTCCTGGGCAAGCACATCGTGGAGGGGGCGCTGGCACGCGGGTGGGAGGTCACCACCTTCAACCGGGGGCGCTCCGGCCGGGACGCGGACGGCGTGTCAGCGGTGCATGGGGACCGGACGAACGGCGTCGACCTGGGGCGCCTCGCCGGGCACGGGCCGTTCGACGCCGTGATCGACACTTCAAGCTCTGAGCTGCCGCCCCGGGGTGTCCTGGCGGCCGCAACCGCGCTGCGCCCAGCCGCTCGCCGGTGGGTGCACATCTCGACCGTGTCCGTGTACGAGGGATGGCCGCACCAGTCGCTCGCCGACACATCTACGCTGCTCGAATGCCCGGCGGACGCCGACGAGTCGTACGGCTACACCGGGGAGGACGGCTCCCCCACCCGGTACGGGTTCCAGAAGGCCGGCGGGGAACGTGCGGTGACCGAAGTATTTGGCGATGCCGCGGTGTTGCTACGCCCGGGTGTGATCCTGGGGCCCGGGGAGTATGTGGGCCGGCTTCCGTGGTGGCTGGAGCGCGCCCAGCGGGGCGGCCGTATCCTCGCCCCGGCTCCGGCCGAGCAGCGCATTCAGCCGGTTGACGTGCGCGACGTCGCGCGGTTTGCCCTCGACCAGGCGGTCGGCTCGGCGAGCGGCGGGTTCAACGTCACTCATCCCGAGGGCATCATGTTCCGCGGGTTCCTTCAGGCGTGCCTGGCGGAAACGGGTGGTGCCGGTGCACCGGTCTGGGCCGATCCCGTGGTGCTGGCCGACCGGGGTGTGAAGCAGTGGACGGAGTTGCCTTTGTGGCGCACCCACGCTGGGGTGTGGGCTGTCGACTCCAGCCGGGCCGTGGCGGCCGGGCTCCGGTGCCGGCCGATCGCCGAGACAATCCGGGACACGTGGCGGTGGTGGGCTGCCGACGGGCGTCCCGTGGACCACCCGAGGTGGGCGGAGCACGGGATCGCTCCGGAGAAGGAAGCGAAGATCCTCGCCTCCTTGTAGGTCAGCCCTCGATCGCGAGAAGCCCGATGTGCGGGCCGATCCGGTGCGGCGGGGAGACCCGGTTGAAGTCCTCGATCCGTTCCGCCAACGCCTTGGCGACGTGGGCGCCGCGGTACTCGGGGCGGGCCAGGATCTGCCGGATCCGGGCGGTGCGCACGACGATGCCCGTCTGGCGGTGCTCCGCTGGCACGTCCCACACCGGGTGGAGTGCCTCGGCCGCGCCGTCCACGTCGTCGGCCAGGAGGCGGGCGTGCGCGAGGTCAGCGGCTGCGCCCGCCCGCACGTGGGCCGACTGCTCCTCGGCCGGCCGCTGCGCAATGAGTTCGAGAGCGCGCCGCGCATCGGACTCGGCCTGCGCGGCGTCGCCCATCAGCAGGGCCGTCGTGCTGGTAGACATCGCCAGCCGTTCCAAGGAGAAGCCGAACTCACCGCCCACCCCGTCGTGGAGCTCATCCCGGCGGCCCAGTCCGTCCTCCGCGGACAGATGGATTGCCTGCCGGGCCGCTTCTGCCTCACCGAGATAGGCGTGCGCCCGGGCCCGGATGGCATGGTGCCGCCGGTACGCCAAGTCCCCGAGACCTCCGTGTGCCAGGGCGCGGTGGGCCTTCGCAAGCGCTTCGGTCGGGTTGCCCGTGTGGTACGCGATGTAGGCCAGCGTGCCGTCGGCGTATGCCTGGAGAGGCGTGAACCGGGTTGCCTCGCCGAACACGGCGGCCGTGCGTGCCAGACTGCGGGCACTCGGGAAGTAGCCGAGATCGAAGGCAGCGACGGCCAGCAGCGCAGCCGCCTGCCCGTTCAGGATCATGAGCTCCTGTTGCTGGAAGGGCACCTGCGTTCGGTCCCGCTGGCGCTCGATCGCCGTGCGGAGCTTGTCGAGGGCTTCATAAGCCTGAGCTGGCGCCATCCGGTGGTACTGGCGTGCCGCGGCTTCCACCTGGTCACGCAGTTCGTCAATGGTGTTGTCGGAGACGGCCGCGGACGCGGTCGCGTCAGCGCCCTCAAGGGCTTCTTCTGCGGTCATTCGAACTCGCTCTTCCAGGTCATTCGCGGGTACCTGGGGATCGGCCAGCGCCGGCGGCTCAAACAGCTGTGCAGCCGTGTACTCGGGCCACATCGCTTCCAGAACCATGCAGGTCGGAGCGGCAGGCAACGTCTGTAACTTGCCGCCCGTCCACCGCCGGAACTGCGTCTCGCCGCATGTCGGGTTCGTGGTCCCGTTACCGAAGAGTCGCACACCAGTCTTGGTGAATCTCTCCTCGAACCGGCTGTAAGGGAGCCTGTCCCGATCACACAGCCATGCCAGCAGTGTCTTCGGCTCAGCTCTCATCCCGCCCCCAGTCTGCGGCGCCGTGCTCTGACGGCTGTACGGACCGATCCCTTCTCCCGAAAGGGGATACCGCCGCCGTTCGCCAGGGCAACCCGTCCGGTGCAGAAGCCAGTTCAAAGCTACCCGGAGGCCACCTTTGTCACCTGAAGGTGCTGGAGAAGCCACGTTGCAAGCCATGGTGAAGCCACGCAGCGCCGGTGAACCCTGATCCTCAACTTCGCAGAGAGTGCACAACCAAGCACAGAAACCAGGGAGTCACCAGTGAATCCCCCTATGCAGAGCCCCGCATCCGCGAAGGCGGCCACCGCGGAAGTCTTAACGTGGCCGCCGCCCAGAGCAACCGCCGACCAGCGCGTCGGCATGCACCCCGTCAGCGCCACCGTGTGCCTGGTGCCGCTGGAAGAGGCGGAGACGACGCCTCGCTACCAGTGGACCACCACACTGCTGGCGGACAGCGCGGCCGGCCGCAACGCCCGGCTACGGGTCCGCCCCCGGCTGACGGCCGCCCGCTGGAGAGGGCCGATCGACGTGGCGGCACAGATCACGGACCGGCTCGTGGACAACGCCGTCAGGTACGGCAAGCCGTTCGGCGACGGCCGCATCGGCCTGCGCCTGACAGTGCTCCCGAGGTCGGACGAGCTCCTCGTGGAAGTGGACGACGCCGAACCCGGCTTCCCTGCATTCGACACGGTGGCGGCCAGCCCTCCCGCTGGCCGGGGCCTGTGGTGGGTGATGGCCAACCGGGCCGGCCTGTCGTGGGCGCAGAAGCACGACAACGACGGCCAGGTCGTGGGCAAGACCGTCAGCGCACGGGTTCCTGTGACCTGGGAGGGGGAGCATGAGCTTCACCCGGCCCCGTGACCCGCTTGCCGCTCTCATGGGCACCCTATGGCTGGCCGGCCATCTCATCGCCCTGGCCCTGGTCGGCGTCCTGATCCACGACTCCGGCCAGGAACAGACTTCCGCGGCCGTGCCCGACACCCCGCTGGGTGAGCCTGACCTGCCGGTCGGTCCGGGCGCCGCATAGACGGGCGCCGGCCGTGAGCGCTTCCCCCGTCGCGCACGGCCGGCGCCTCCACTTCATCCCGTCACTGTGAGAGAGACATGGACGCACCAACACTCGTCACCTACAAGGGCCGCCCGGTCCCGTACGTCTCCGCGTGGAGCAGCGAGCGGGTCGACCTGCCGCAGCTCCGGGCCACTGCCGGCGGGCTCGTCGTGGAGGGCCAGCTTTGTGACGCAGCCGGGGTGTCGTGGAAGCCGTGGGGGAACGCGCTCGGAGTGGGAGAGCCCGACTACGGCGCCGTCCACCTGCCGCGGCAGCGGGAATGCATGCACAGCCTGCTGTGCCAGGTGTGCCGGCGCCCCGTGCAGCGAGACGGGCTCGGCTGGCCGTGGCTGTTGGAGGATCACCGCAGCGAGCCCGGGTGGCCAGAACGGGAGGTGACGACGCACCCGCCGGTGTGTGAGGCGTGCCAGCCTGTGTCGGCCATTCAGTGCGATCCGAACCGGGGCAGCTTTGTCTCGGTACGCGTCGGCCGGGTCTTGGTCGATGGCGTGTACGGCCAGCTGTACACGCCGGCCCCGCACCCCGCCCCGGCCGGGGGCGAGACGGTGCTGTTCGCCGGCGACCCGCGGCTGTTGTGGATGCTCGGCGGCCAAGTGGCCGCGACTCTCCTCGACGTCACGATCGTCGACATGTCCCAGCTGGGCACCCATGCCCCGGCGCCACGAGAAGTGGTACGCCGGTGACCGTGGCCGGCGCGCTGGCGCCTGCCGGTGTGAACGCCAACCTGATACGCCGCACGTGCAAGACGGTGCTGGGCGAGCAACGGGTAGGTCCCCCAGTCCTGGGTGAGGAGCAGCGCGCGCATCTGGCGGGAGTTCTGCGGGGGCAGGACCGGCTGGTCCTTGAGGATGTCCTGGCCCGAATCCCTGAAATGAGCGGCGAGACACGAGAGACCGCACTGCACGTCGTCCGCCGTGTGGGCGGAGTACTGACTGTCGGCTACGTCGAGGCGCGGGACGCGGATGGCCTGCTGGAGCTGGCGGTCCTGTCTCGCTCGCTCCTGTCCCTGTATGAGCTGCTGGGTAGCTGACGAAGCGCTCAGCCCCACAGACCCGCCGTGCGCATCCCGCGTGCGATGCGCGGCGGCCCGCAACTGCCAGGAAGCAGCCACCGCGCCGGAATCACCACCAAGTCATCTCGCGGTCGAAGGAGAATCGCGTGCCCGCTCTGACGGTGCCGGACATCGACGCTTTACGAATCGGTGTCCTCTGCGCAAGTGACTCCCCGAACGGCCGGGTTCAATCGCCTCGGGGCGAGCATGCGTCCAAGGCGCTCGCCTATGAGGGGCGCACCACTGAGCTGATCGACATTACTGAGACGCCGCCAGCTTCGGTGCCGGGGCGGATCGATGTGGATCTCCTCGGCCTGCACGAAGAGGACGGCAAGGTCCAGGCAGGTCACAGCAGACGTCCCACGCCTGGCACTCCCCACCACCGGGCGTGGGACACCAGCCCGGCGCGGGGACGCCGACTGCAGCACTCTCCTCCCCCCTACGAGAAACGCTGCAGCCGCCCCCGCGCCGGGCACCCACCACCTGGCCCGACATCAAGGAACCCCGGGAACGCCGTCTGGCCCGACTTTGTCACCCGGCTACTCGACCAGAGCAACGACCCCGGGAAATTTTCCCCAGATCGATCCCTCGCAGGTCGAGAGCCGGCTCTCCATGCTCGCGTCGAGAATCATCAGCGTCCCTCGACACGAGTCCTGCGGGGCCGGCGGTTCGTTCCTCGCCCACGGCTACGTGCATCTGCCGGTCCCGGTGCCGTCCGCAGCGGGCGCCCTGATCCCACCAGCGGCAGCGGGTGTGAGGGCACTCCCCGCCTGCTGGCGCGTCCCGCGAGCCCGCTCCGGCTCGCGGCAGCGTGTCTCCGCTGTCCCCGTGCTCCTGAGCTGCGCCCGACGTCCTTGAACTCCTCGACGCCTGCCTGGCGGCCGAGTCGCGTCCTTGCCGTCCTCTCCAAGGGAGGGTTTTCATGCCCCGCACCCTGCACCCGTTACGTTCCGA
This sequence comes from Streptomyces phaeofaciens, assembly GCF_014648915.1. GTDB lineage: Bacteria > Actinomycetota > Actinomycetes > Streptomycetales > Streptomycetaceae > Streptomyces > Streptomyces phaeofaciens. Next base: position 18,714 of record NZ_BMSA01000050.1, read on the forward strand.
CAAGATTGTCATTTTGGGAGCCGGGCCGTGTGGCCTGGCCTGCGCGGACGAACTGACGCGGCTCGGCCATCGCAACTGGACGCTGCTGGAGGCCGCCCCGGCGGCCGGTGGCCTCGCCGCCTCGGTGGTGGACCCGGTCGGATTCACCTGGGACCTGGGCGGGCACGTGGTCTTCTCCCACTTCGGCGAGTTCGACCGACTGCTGGCCACGCTGTTCGCCCCCAGCGAGTTGCTGCATCACGACCGCTCCTCCTACGTCCGCTTCCGCGACCGGTGGGTGCCTTACCCCTTCCAGCAGCACCTCCACCACCTTCCCGCCGAAGACGCCGAGGCATGCCTGCACGATCTCCTCGTTGCCTGCCAGCGGCGCGAACAGGGGCTGCCCGTCGACGCAGACTTCTCCACCTGGCTGCACGGGATGTACGGATCGGGCCTGGTGGAGCGGTTCTTCGGCCCGTACAACTCCAAGGTATGGGCCATGTCTCCTGAGCAGATGGCCTCTTCCTGGGTGGCCGAACGCCTCGCCCCGGTCAGCCCCGATGAGATCATGGCGGCGTTCTCAGGCGCTGCCCCGCCCGCACGCCGCTGGGGCCCCAACTCCACCTTCGTCTTCCCCGCCCGCGGTGGCACTGGAGAGATCTGGCGGCGACTGGCCGCCCGTCTCGACGACGGCCGTCTGCGAACCGGTGCCCGGGTCGTCATGGTGGACCCGGTGGCCCGGACCGTGACGCTCGCCGACGGTGAACGCGTGGGCTTCGACCATCTGGTGGCCACCGGCCCGCTGAACCGGATCGCCGCCATGACAGCGGGCGTCCCCGGCAGCGTTCAGGCAGCGGCCGCGCGGCTGCGGCACACCACGGTGGCTATGGTCGGCCTCGGCTACCGGGCGCCCACCATCGACGAGCGGTCCTGGCTGTACTTCCCGCAAGCGGACGTGCCGTTCTACCGGGCGACGAACTTCAGCAAGTACGCGCCTGCCAACGTTCCCGGCGCCGACACGAACACGTTCAGTGCGTGGATGACCGAGACGTCCATGCTCCCGCGGACCCGCCTGGACTTCCGTCGTTTGATCAGCACCTGCGACCAGTCCGTGCGGCGCCAGGGCCTGGTGCCCGAGCACGCACCGCTGGCCAGCGCTCACCTGGAGCTGATCGAGTACGCATACCCGGTGCCCACCGTGGACCGAGACGCGGCCCTGGCCGAGGTGGTGCCGTGGCTGGAGGCCCGCAGGATCTACCCGCGGGGCCGGTTCGGGACTTGGCGGTACGAGATCGGCAACATGGATCACGCGGTGAAGATGGGCCTCGACATCGCCCGCCGTCTGGTGAACGGCACTGTCGAGGGACTTCTCCCGCCGGCATCCGTCGCGGTCAACGGGTGCCGGGCATGAACGACCGCAGCAGCAACGCGGCGCTTCCCTTTGCCGGTCACCGCTTCCTCATCGGTACCGATGCCGCTTTCCGCCTCGACCAGGACGCCCACCTGATCAACTTTGCCCCCGAGACGGCCCCAGCCCCGCTGTGCGGGGAGCTCACGCACATTCGCGTCCACCACAGGGAAGACCTGTTCCGTGACCGCATGGCCCGCTTGGCGGGTGCGCGGTCGGTGCGGGTGGTGCCGTTCCGCGGCGAGCCGTACCGGTTCTCCCGGACCGGCCGGGTGTCCTGGTGGCGGCCCGAGACCGGCTCCCACCTGCCCAAAGATCACCTGTATGCCAAAGATGCGACGGGCCGGCTGCACGTCGTGCTGCATCCAGGGACCGGTCGCGGCGAGCGGTATGCCCTGCGGGTGATCCGCGAGGTTGTCCTGCGCTGCGCCGAGCACCGCGGCTGGGCTGTTTTTCACGCCGCAGCCGCCGCGGTCGACGACCGCGGGGTGCTGATCGCCGGGTCATCGGGGGCGGGCAAGACAACCGTGTTGACCGCGCTGGCCGCCCACCGTCGCGCCGATCTCATCGGATCCGACCGTGTACTGGTCACCGAGACGGCCGCGCGTCTGGTCGGGGTGCCGATCACGGTCCGGATCGCCGCAGGCACCCTGTCCGGGCTCACGCCGAGAAGCGGCCTGCCGCCCCACAGCGTCCTGCCGGCCGACTTCGGCACCGTCCGCAAGGCCGCGTGCACCCCGCACGCCTTCGCCCACGCCTTCGCCTCTCGCGTTCAGGAGACCGCCCCGCTGAGGCTCATCGTCCTTCCCCAACTCCATGACGACGAACGAGAGGTGAGCATCGCCTTCCCTCGTTCGGCCGCCGCCCGCGACGCCCTCGCGGCAGTGTGCTGCACCCCCAACGATGAGGACTGGCTCCGCCCGTGGTTCGCCGACCGCACCCGTCCCCCGGCAGAACTGGCTCGCCAGGCCGCCGGCCTCATGGACGCCATGGTCGCCCGGGGGCCGGTGATGACGGTGACGGCCGGGGTGCACACCCCGCATCTGCTGGAGCGGATCGCCGAAGCCATCGCCCGGAGGCTCACATGACACCCCAGCGCATCACGCTGGTCGGGCCGGTAGCCTCCGGCAAGTCCACCCTCGCCGCCGCCATCGCCGCCCACACCGGCCTACCTCACCTCGACCTGGACGAGCTGTTCTGGGGACCGGCCTGGACCCCTGTCCCCGCCGACCTCTTCCACACCCGCCTCCGCGACGCCCTGGCCGCGGACGCCTGGATAGCGGACGGCAACTACAGCGGCGAGGCCAGCACCCTGCTGGCCCGCGCCGAAGTCGCCATCTGGCTCGACCTGCCCCTGCGAATCTGCCTGCCCCGGCTGATCCGCCGCTCCATACAACGGGCCGGAGCCCGGCAGGAGCTGTTCGCCGGAAACCGGGAGACCTTCTCTCACTTGCTCGCCCGCGACTCGATCCTGTGGTGGGGCCCGGCCCGCCACCACCAGCACCGCCGCCACTGGGCACGCCGCCTCCACCCCCAGCGAGCCGACGGTCTGCCCGTGGTCCACCTCGACCATCCCGCCACCATCACACCCCACCTGCGGTCCCTCGGTCTTCTCGCCCCCAAGGAGGCATGACGCCGTGCTCGCCTCGGTCGTCCGCGTTCCCTGGCACACCCCCCACGGCGGCTACGACCGCCTCTTGGACCATCTTCCCGAAGTCCGCCCCCTCCCCGGACCCGTCAGCCCGCTCACTGCACGGGTCGTCCGACGGGCTCACCCCACGCTCGCCCGGCACTGCCCGCTGCCGTTCTACCCGGCCGAGCACTTCGCCACCGACCTGCGCCTGTTGACCTCGCGCGAGGCGGCCCACGTGCTCTACGGGGAGGAGCAATACTGGTTCTCCCGCCGCCGGCCAGGCCCGACCGTCGTGACCTACCACCAGCCGCCCGCCCGCCTCAAGCAGCTTCTGCCGCCCGGCACATGGCGGAAGCTGGCGCCGACCGCCGCCCGCATCATCGTCCTCGCCCCCCACCAGCAGGCGTTCTTCACCGGCCTGATGCCCGCCGAACGCATCCATCTGGTGCCGCACGGCATCGACACCACCACCTTCACCCCCGCAGGCCAGCCCGCCACCGACCGGCCACTGGTGCTGACGGTCGGCTGGTGGCTGCGGGACTGGACGGTCCTGGACACGGTGCACGCGCAACTTCACCGCCGCTACGGCGACGCCATCGAGCTCCTCGTCGTCACCCGAAAGGCCCGCACCCGGCCCTGGCACCCCGCCGCCCGCGTTCTGGAAGGCGTCAGCGAACAGACCCTCATCGGCCTGTACCGGCGAGCCGCCGTGATGCTGCTGCCGCTTGAGGACGCCACCGCCAACAACGCGCTGCTGGAGGCTCTGGCCTGCGGCACCCCGGTGGTCGCCACCGACATCGGCGGGATCCGCCACTACACGGGCCCCAGCCAGGCAGCCCAGCTCACCCCGCCCGGCGACGCCGGCGCATCGGCCGATGCGGTCGAGAAGATCCTCGCCGAGACCGGCACCGCCGCACACGCGATACGGCGGGCACTCGCCCGCGAACGCGCCGAGCTGTTCGCCTGGCCCCTGATCGCCGACCGGATGCGGGACGTCTACCAGCTGCTGGAGCAGCGGTGAAGGCCGCCGAGGCATGGCTGCACACGGCGGTGCCTGTGCTGCTGACTCTGTTGCTGGCCCGCGCTGTGTGGGCCCTGGCCGCGGTGGAGGTGTGCGCGCGATGGTTATGGACCTCTGGTCACCGCGTGCCTGCCGAGCCGGCTCAGGCGCCGTGGATGGTGGTACTGCTGCCGATGCTGCGCGAGCAGGCCATTGCACAGCAGACGATGGCCGCGTTCACCGCGCTGGACTACCCGTGCGGGCGGGCCGCCGTCGTGGTCATCACCACTGAGCGGGAAACCTCCGCCCGCACCCGCCACCGGAGCCGGCTCGCCGATCTCGTGACAGAATCCCCGCTTGCGGCCGGACAGCTGCGGGGCCTGTTCCCGGCCGCCCGCTGCGACGAAGTCGCCGATACGGTCAACACCGCACCGCCCGCGGACCGGCTCTGGGTACTGACCGAGCTGTTCAACGCCGAGCCGACCACCGCCGAGGTCGTCTCGGCAATCGCCGCCCAAAGACTCGGGCGGCTGCCGCCGGTGCATCTGCACCAGCCCGACGTCGGCGGACGCAAAGCAGGACAGCTCAACTTTGCCCTCGACCACTTCCCCACAATCCTCGGTCCGCTGGGCTGGAGCGAGGACGAGCACGGGCACGACACGTACGCGGTCGTCTACGACGCCGATGCGGTCCCTGACCGCCGCACCCTCCAGGCGTTCGCCGCCGCAGCCACCACCCACCGAGCGCACACTGGCACAACCCCCGCATTGATCCAGCAGCAGCGGCTGCCGCTGCTGGCCCGCCGCCCCTTCCCCACCGGCCCGGTCGGGCTGCTGCTGGCCGGGGAATGGGTGTACCAACTGCGGCGCTCGCTGGGCATCGAACTCGCCCGCATCCGCCTGCACCGCTTTCTGGCCACCTCCCGGCTGCCCGAAGCCGTACGCATGTGGTTGCGGCCGATGGTGTACGCCGTGGGCTGCGGCATGGCCGTCCACCTTCCCGCCGTCCGCGCGCTCGCCGGGTTTCCCGAGCCGATGGAAGACCTTGGCACCGGGCACCGGCTCTCCCTGCTCGGCGCCGATCTCACCGCCTCCACCGTCGCCGTCCTGGACGAGCCCTACACCGAACCGTCAGGGCTGACGAACCTGCACGCGCTCGCCTTCACCGCCTCCGCCCGCCCCGACCGCCACGCGGCAGCCGTCGCCCACCTGCCCGCCGCCATCTCCTGCCCGGCCAAGGCCGTGCTGGTGGCCAGGGAATGGGCGGACGAGGCCGTCTGGCTGATCGGCGCCCCACTGATCGGCGCCGCCGTCGTCTCCGCCTGGTGGGCCGGTCCGGCTTGGACCGCCGTCGCAGCAGCCGGGGTGCTGCTGCACGGTCCGGTCATCACCACCCGCCTGCTTGCCTGGGCATCCGTTCTGCATTCCGCTGTCGCCCCACCGCCGTGCCTTGGCCCCCTGCCCCGGACCGAGCCCCACCACCCGGCCGCTCTGATCGCGGCAAGCCCGCTCCAGCCGTTCATACGACTGGTTGGCCCCTGGCGGCTGATCGGGGCGAAGGCCACCGGACGACATCGCAGCTTCGGCAAGACTGAACGCTGACCATTCGTCATCCGCCGACCGGAACCGAAGAAGTGGGAGTCCACCGTGGCCGATCCCGTCACCCCGACCATCCGCACCTGTGCCAAGGCCGTCGTCGTCCACGACGGCCACGTCCTGCTGCAGCGGGCCGACTGGGAAGGCCAGGACTGCTACTTCCTGCCCGGCGGCGGCCAGCACCCCGGCGAACCGCTCGACGAAACCGCCCGCCGCGAAGTCCACGAGGAGACCGGCCTGACCATCACCGTCGAGAAGATGCTGTGGCTGCGCGAGTACATCGGCGCCCACCACGAACACGCCGACACCGAAGCCGGCACCCACCGCATCGAAGCGATCTTCCACTGCATCCCCGAAAGCGACCCCACCCGTCTCGGCGGACACGCCCACGACGACGCGCAAACCGGCCTGGAATGGGTGGAACTGGAGAAGGTGCCCGGCCTGAACCTCCTGCCCCACGCCCTGCGGCAGCCGATCGCAGCCCTCGCCACCGGACAGCCCTCACCCGGCTACCTCGGCGACGTCGACTGAACACCGTGGCGGTCACAGACGGCCGGGTCCCCCACGGTGCCCGGGAAATCACCACCGGACAGGCCAACCGCGTCTGGCACATCGACGGCCCAGCACCGTACGTGCTCAAGCACTACGGCGACCCGGCCCGCGCCGCCAACGAGGCCGCCGCCCTCACCCTCCTCGCCCAGCACCGCGCCCCGGCTCCCAGGCTCCTGGGCGCCGACACGGCAGCACAGCCGCCGTGGACCGCACAGAGCGCGGTCCACGCCGAACCCGTCCCCGCCGACCAGATCCTCCACGAACTCGCCACCCCTTTGAACGTCGTCCACCACATCCCCGGCGCCCACGCCGGAAGGCTCGCCGGAGCCCGGCACCACCGCACCTGGCGCCACTACCTCCACCACCGGCTCGACACCTACAGCACCGCCGCCCCCGACCTCACCCACCTTGCGGCAGCACTCCGCCACGAACTCGACACCGTGGCAGTCGACATCAAGCCCCGTCTGCTGCACCACGACCTCCAGCCGGGCCACCTCGTCCGCCCGCACCACGGCACTTTGCTGCTGCTGGACTGGGAACTCGCCGCCTTCGGCGACCCGCTGTCCGACCTCGCCCGCCTCGCCGTCCGCCTCGACCTCCCCCACCCCACCAGCATCCTCCACCTCACCCACCAGCCGACCGCAGAATCCACACGCCGTATCCACCTGTACTGGCGCATCCACCACCTCGCCGACGCCGCCCTCAGCACCGACCCCGCCGTACGGCAACGCGCCCGCAGACACCTCTCCTGACAGCAAGCACCCACCAGGCACCCCCAACCACACGCACCTTCCCCCGCATCCGGCGGGGACCACTACGGCGTCGTGGCCGGCCATAAGGGTGTCCACCAAGGCGCGGTCGCAGATGTCGCCGAGGACGAATGCGAGTCTCGGGCTGAGGAAGGCCTCCCCAAGGTTTCGACCTTTCCCCAGTCGCCGTTGCCCGGGCCGCCAACCGCAGCCCCCTCTTCGGCCTGTCCGCCGAACGCACCGCCTTCCACGTCGCCGGCCTGGAGGACACCGGCCTGCCCGACGGCTGCGCCGATGGCATCGTGTGCGTGGACGCTCTCGGCGGCGCCACCGACCGCAATGCGGCGCTGCGTGAGCTCGGGCGTCCTCGCACCGGGCGGACGCCTGGTGATGACACGGGCCTCGCGGCTGGGCACTGCCCCCGCCTGGCTGGAACAGGCCCGCACCACGGGGTTCACGGTCGAGCACGTGGACGAGCGGCCCGCCGAGCCCGCCATGTGGAGACGGCTCTACCGCCTGTGGATCGCCCACGCCGACGAACTGCTGAGCGAGCTGGGCGAGGTCCAAGCGCGGAACATGCTGCGCGAGGCACACCAGGTACTGCCCACGCTGCCGGGCCGCCGCGCGGTCCTGCTGACCCTGCGGCACGACACGAAGCAGCCGGCCACGCCCGGCACGGCCGATAGCATGCCCGGGCTCAGCCGCCACTCTGACGAGAGGACCCCACAGTGACCCCGCACCGTTCCGCCCGTGCTGCGGTACTGTCGGCCGGGTCCTGGGGCACCGCCGTGGCCAAGATCATGGCCGACGCCGGCACCAGCGTCATCGTGCACGCCCGCCGGGATGAGATCGCCGACTCCATCAACACGGTGCACCGCAACCCCGGCTACTTCCCGGACGTCGAACTGCCCGCCGCCCTGACGGCGACGACCGATCCGGCCGCCGCACTCGCGGGCGCGGACTTCCTGGTGCTGTCCATCCCCGCGCAGAGTCTGCGAACCAACCTCGCCGCGTGGGCACCGCACATCGGACCCGCCACGGTGATCGTGTCGCTGATGAAGGGCATCGAGCAGCACAGCCACCTGCGGGCCAGTCAGATCATCACCGAGGTGACGGGCGTGAGCGCCGGCCGTGTCGCGGTGCTGTCCGGCCCGAACCTGGCACGCGAGATCATGGACGGCCAGCCCGCCGCCGCCACCATCGCCTGCACCGACGAGGACGCCGCCCACCGCTTCCAAAAAGCGTGCCACACCGGCTACTTCCGCCCCTACACGTCCACCGACGTGACCGGCTGCGAGCTGGGCGGCGCGGTGAAGAACGTCATCGCCCTCGCGGTGGGCATCGCCTCGGGCATGGGCCTGGGCGACAACGCGACGGCCCTGCTCATCACCCGCGGACTGGCGGAGACCACCCGGCTGGCCGTCGCCATGGGCGCCCATCCCGCCACCCTCGCCGGCCTGTCCGGCCTGGGCGACCTGGTGGCCACCTGCTCCTCACCGCTCTCCCGCAACCGCACCTTCGGCACCCACCTCGGCAGGGGACTGAGCGTCGAGGAAGCGACGGCCGCCACCCGGCAGACCACCGAAGGCGTCAAGTCCGCGCAGGCGATCCTCGCCCTCGCTCATACCCACGGCGTCGAAATGCCGATCACCGAGGTGATCTCCGCCCTGCTGCACGAGAAGGTCACCCTCGACGAGGCCGCCGCCGCGCTGATGCAGCGGCCCCCCAAGCCCGAGCGCTGACCCCCGGCCCGCCCGCGCGGGCCGCCCCACACCGTTACCCTCCACCCGGAGGTTCCTGTCCATGCACGCACCCGTGCTGCCCGCTGTCCAGATCGCCGTCACTCTCGGCCTGGTGGCGTGGATGATCACCGGCTTCACCTCCCTGCCCGGCCGCTGGCTGCGCTGGAAGATGTTCTGCCGGGCCACCTTCACCATCGTGACGCTCACCGGCACGACCAAGGACGGCCGCACCGAGCCCGTGAACGTCTACGACCACCTCTCCCCCGGGAGCTTCATCCTCGGCCCGCCCCAGCTCCAGACGATCCTCGACCATCTCGTCCGCAGCGGCCGCTACGAACGGATCGACGGACACGGCCGGGTCCTGTCCGCCCGCGGCGAGCGCACCGTGGAAGTCAGGTGCAGCCGTGTGGTTCTTTGACGCCGTCGCCTCCGGCTTCCAGCACCCCACCGACCCCGGCCGCCTCCAGTGGTTCCGGATCATCTTCGCCACCGTACTCACCGCACGGTTCGCCCTCGCCTTCGGCCAAGGCGGCTGAGACCGCCTCACCCCCGGCTCGCTCAGCGCCCACCTCGCCGAACAGCACCTCGGCCCCGCCCGGGCCCGCCTCCTGATCGCCCTCTACCGGCCCGCGCTGATCATCCGTACGGGCGCCGCCCTGGCCCTGGCCTGCGGCCTCGCGCCCCGCCTCGCCCTGCTGGCGGTGCTAGCCGGCACCGCGATCGACTCGTTCGCCCGCGCTCAACAACGGCTGTGGGCGTCCAACGCAAGTATTGACCAACCCGACGAGTGGACGCACACGTTGCATGCTGCAGCACAGGCCTGGGTGGAGCACCGAGGGTAGGCGGGAACCCCCCTCTCTCCGCCCCTGCGGGCTGTGCCCCTCGAGTCCCAAATCGAGGGGCACAGCCATGACGAGACCGACGAGGTCTGGGCCAGCCCGAGCGGTTCACCCCCACGTCGACAGCGACCACGCCGGGATCCGCGAGCGCGCCGTCACCAGCGCTGGATCACCCCCGCATCGGCGGGAACCACGCCCGTTCCTGAGGCGTCAGGCGAAGCAGGAACGGTTCACCCCCGCGTTCGCGGGGGTCTACCAACGTCTTCGTTGGACGTGCCCCACATGACCGTGCTCCCCACCGACGCGGGGGTGCCCCACAACGCAATGCGGTCGCCGGATACGGCCTTGTGTCTTCCTCGCCCACACAGGAATGGTCCGCCCGGCACGTTCGCCGCGACGGATCCGACACCGTCCTCCCCGCCAACGCGAGGGTGTTCCGTGGGTGGACATCACGTGCGTCTTCGACTCCACGTCCTCCCCGCCGACGCGGGGGTGTTCCGGCAACGCCGTTCAGGCTGAGGTATCCGCTCCCGTGGTCCCCGCCGGCGCGGGGGTGTTCCGGGTTCGAGTCCCGTCACGCGCCCTGAAGGATCGTCCTCCCTGCCAACGCGGGGGTGTTCCGATGGGGAAGGGGGTCGGTTTTGGGAAGGTGTAGCCCTCCCCGCCGACGCGGGGTGTTCCGCAGGAGATGGGCCGCGCCCTGATCGAGGCGCTGTGGTCCCCGCCAACGCGGGAGTGGTCCAATTGCAGACTGGGCCCTGATCATCACACCCGCATGGTCCCCCCCGCGACAGCGCGCCCCAGGAGGCTGGACGGCACGGGTGCGCTCCTGGGCACGCGTCAAGTGGGTCTGTCTGCCGCACGCAGCACCGAGCGCAGCGGCACACGCCGCTGACAACTGGCCCCCTGGCCCGAGCCGGGATGCCGGCCCGTACCAGCACGCCGCTGCCCACCTCGCGGGCCAGGGTGTCAGTGTCAAGTCTTCGTCGTTCATCGCCCCTCGCTGTCGTCGGGCTGGCTGTTGCCAACGGCCCTGCAAAAGCGTCTCCACCGCTCTTGTGCAGCTCTCTCACTGATGCGCAGGGCCGCAGCGATCTCCCCCCAGGGAGACCCGCGCTTGATCATTTCTGCGGTGATACGGATAGCCGTGTCCGTTCCTGACAGGTCCTGCCCTATGCAGATGCCTGGAGCTGCTCGTAGCAGAGCGCGCTCTGTCTGCCCTGAATCGGTTCCTGAGCTACTGCTGAGGCAGACCGAGCACCGGCTTTGTCCCTGGGCAGCCTCAGAGAGCCGGACACGTTGCACTGCCTGGCAGGCCAGACAGCGGACGGTCCACGGCGCGGCGAAGCTGCGGTACGGCTCAGCCGGATGAAAGCCGGCCGTCCGCACCATGTGAGCGGCTCGCTCTGGAGTAAGCCGCGTTGCCTCTCCCTGGGCGAACTGCGCCTCGAGATCGGCTACAGCCTGATGGGCCTGGGCTGCAGACGTTCGATGGTTGCGCCGTGCCCGTGCCCCTGCCTGCTCCCAGAGGAGCCGTTGGGGCAAGGGCACCTCGCACCCGATCAGAAACGCGTGGAGGCCCTCCTTGGACGCCGGCACCGCCATACGACGAAGGATGCGGTGCAGCGTGGACGTGGACAGCGGGACACAACCAGCGTGCTGACGCGCACGCTTGTGCATGAGTCGAATGGTGGGGCCGCCGTGTGTCGCATGCAGAGCGACCAAGGCGATGCCTAGATCTGCGAGGCTGTGCACCAGATGCGGGGGGAGTCCCGCCGGGAGCGGCGTGCCCTGCGCAGCCCGCCGATTTTGCCGGTAGGCCGCCTCCCACAGTCGGTCGACGTGATCGATGTCGAGACCGCAGGCATGTGCATACGCTCGGGCCACTTCCCGGCGGGGCAGGCGATCGCCGGACGCCGCGCGCTGAAGCGTCGTGGCACTGTAATCGCCTGCCCGGCTGGCGAGGTCTTTGTAGGTCAGCCCTTTGCGGCGGCGTCCTTGCCGTAGGTGGTCGGCAAGCGCAGCCAGTTCTCCTTTGTTGTCGAGGAGGGGCCTCTCCGGCCGTGCCACGCAATGGCCCCTCAGCGTTGGCTGCTCGGATCCAGCAGAGCCCGTACCGCACGGGTGAGACCGCGCAGCGGGCGGGTGCCGGCTGCCGTGATGAGGGCCACCGCGATCAGCCCCGCCCAGGACAGGATCTGCACGATCTGGTCCACCGGCATGCCGGTGAGTGCCAGGGATCCCGCAAGGATGAGAACGGTCACGATCACAGCGGCTTCGCCGCCGCCCAACCGCTTGGGCGCGAATGTGGGACTGGCCGGAGTGACACATGCGTGGTGGTGCTCAGACATCGAATTGCTCCGTCTGTTCGGGAGGTCCGGCGACGCATGCTGCAAGGCGCCGGTTCCGCTCCTGGCTCAAGTACGCGTTACGCTCAGTGCAGTTGGCCCTGTTCTGAGTGCACAGAATCGTGCCACCCCGGCTGCCCGTCCCACGCCGATCAACGCTATTCATGCGCGTCTGTACCGGCATCTGATAACAGCGACAACGAGTGGGCGCAGCTCATTTTCCGGGTGGGACAGAATGCATCAACTGCTGATCAGGCGTTCTTCCTGCGCAGGCGTACGGCGCTGGCGGTGCGCCCTCCCGCAGAAGGCAGGCACATCTCACCTTGTCCCACGCCTTCTTGTCGCTCAGGTGGCCAGCTGCAACGATGCGCAGCGCGCCACTGCGGCGCGCTCCCCGGGACTGCTCCTGGCTCGACAGGCTGGACAGGGAGAATTGGCATGATCACGTTGGCCCGTGAAACTGCCCCCGAGAGCCGGCACCGCCTCAGCGGGCCGGCTCTTCGTGGTGGTACAGACCATCCACAGGATGACGGCATCCCTTCGTCGTCCTCCGGGAGGCTGCACAGCGCCCCCTCCCCCGGCCGCGCTGGTCTTCCCACACCGCTGCTCTGGCACGATCGCAGGGGAAGGCCGGGCAGGTCGTCCTGCCGGACGGCGTCGAGCCATTCAGGCAGCCGGCGCACCGACGCTCGGTGAGCATGGCCGCGAAGACCGAACGTGGCGGGTCAGAGTGTCGCGCTCAAGGCGGTGAGTCCGCTCGCCTGCCATGTTGCTCCGCGCACCGGATCAGGGCCGCCGGCTTCCCTCGCCGCAGGAAAGGCATAGTCTCTGCTTACCGGCTCCCAGGGCTCGCCGCGAAGGCACACCTCAGCCCTCATCCGCAGGACTGCTACGACACGGCAGGACCGTAGTGGACTGGCAGACGCAGCGGCCGGGGGAAGCGTGTGCGCATCCGATGCCAGGCGTGGGTTGTCGGCCCGTACCTGCGAGGGCCTTGAAGGAGTGTGAGGATCATGTCTGACACCACGACCGAAACAAACGGGGTGACCTCCCAGTATGCGGCGCAGGTGGCCGGTGACCTGGAACGCAACCTCAAGGAGCGGGAACGCCTCGCCGGTGAGATCACTGTGTTGCAGAGCCGGTTGGACGCTCTGGAGAAGGACCGCACCGTGCTGCTGAACCTCCAGCAGGCCCTCGGCGCCGCCCCCTCCCCCACCGCAGCGGAGACCGAACCGGCAGCCAAGGCACCGGCCGCCCGTGGGAAGGCCGCAGCCGCGGCAGATACGGCCACGCCGGCGAAGTCCAAGAAGCCCGCAGCAGCCGGCAAGCCGGCAGACAGACAGAAGACGCCCCGCCGCTCCGCCGCGGAGCCGGCTCAGCCCTCGCTCGTCTCTCTGGTCCGCGAGTACCTGGCCGCCCAGAAGCAGCCGCTCTCCGCAGCCGACATCACCCAGGCACTGGCAGAACAGCATCCCCGGCGTGCCATCAAGACGACCGTCGTGCGCACCACCCTCGAAGGACTGGTGGCCAAGAGCCACGCCCAGCGCAGCAAGCAGGGCGCATCCGTCTACTACACCTCCCCCAGCACCCCGCCGCCCACCGAGAACCAGGCACAAGACCAGCCGGCCTGACCCCGGGCATCAAACGGACGGCCCCCTCCCATCCGGCGGCGGACCTCCCCGACCTGCGGCCGCGCCCGTACGCGGAGCGCCACCCCAGGAGATCGGTGACCGCGAGTCTCATCCCTGCGACGGCAAGGCCGTGGCATCGCTGGCATCGGGGTGGTCCAAGGCGTCGAACGCCTGCCGCAGCCGCCGGATCCTGCGCTCAAGGTGATCTGCCGTCACGCTTCTTGGAACGCCGTCCGACATCTCATCGAGCTCCCTGGTGATTGCCTCGACCGCCTCCTCGACGGCCGCCAGGCGCGCGGAGAGCTCTGCCAGCAGTCCGGTCGGGCTCCCGCCGGGACTGCCCTCCAGCTCAAGGCGCAGCAGTGCCGCCTGCTCCTGGAGCTGGACGTTCTTCATGTGCAGCTCGACGAAGACCGATACCTTCGCGCGCAGCACCCATGGGTCGAACGGCTTGGAGATGTAGTCGACCGCGCCCGCCGCATAGCCGCGGAACGTGCTGTGGGGGCCATGGTTAATGGCGGTGAGGAAGATGATCGGGATGTCCCGCGTTGCTTCGCGCCGCTTGATGTGCGCAGCGGTCTCGAATCCGTCCATGCCCGGCATCTGCACGTCCAGCAGAATGACCGCGAAGTCGTCCGCCAGCAGCGCTTTGAGGGCTTCTTCTCCTGACGATGCGCGTACCAGCGTCTGGTCGAGCGCGGACAGGATCGCCTCCAGGGCGAGCAGGTTCTCCGGCCGGTCATCGACGAGGAGGATCTTGGCTTTGGTGTTGAGGCCATGCGGCTGGGAACGGGGGTGCCGGCGCAGGTCGCCCGTCCGGCTCGGGGCCGCTTCTGTCTGCGCGGGCCGCTCCTCGTGCGGGGGCGGGCCGGCGGAGGTCACGTCGTGATCGGGAGGAGTCGTGTCGCGGAGACGCTGTTTGATCTGCTCCAGTCCGGCACGGGAGTTGAAGACGCCTTCCAGGGCCTGTCCGACGGCTGCTTCGGTGTCGTGCAGGGCCCTGTCGAGTGCGTCGTGCGGCGTGGTGGCGTCGTCAGTCATCGCTCGCCTCCCCGGTCGCGGTGAGAAGTCGGGCCCGGGCCTGGTGGATGAGGTTGCGTACAGTACTCGCGGAGACTCCCATGTCGGCGGCGGCCTCAGCGGTGGAACAGCCGGCGATGTGGACGAGGACGAGTGCCTGCCTCTGTCGTTCGCTCAGCTGCCCAACCGCCTCCATCATGCCCTGGTAGGTCTCTTTGAGCACGACATGGTCTTCGAGGAGGATGCGGCCGTCGGCGGGCTCGCTGTCGTCCAGGGAGACGTGGCGGGTGTGGTGGCGGCGAGCGAACAGTACGTGGCGGACGGCCGTTTTGATCAGCCATCCCTTCCAGTTGACGATCTCGTTGAGCTGGAGCCTGTGCATGTGTTCCCAGGCCTTGATGAACGCATGCTGGGTGGCGTCCCATCCGTCCGCGGCGCAGCCTGATGCGGCCAGTGTGGCCTTGCGCAGCACCACAGGATGAAAGGCCTCGTAGAGGTCCTCGACCTGTTTCTCCCATGCGGCCTCAGCCGGTTGCGGCTCAGTCGGGGGCTCGTCAGCTGCCGCGCTCATCGATGCTCCCGGCCCGGGGGAAGGTGATCTCCCACTCCGTTGTCGCCCTCCCCTGGCTGTCAACCGACTTGAACCGCACCTGGGTCCCGTCACGCCCTTGCTTGAGGACAGCCGTCACCGCAGTCCAGCGAGCACGCTCGCGCAGCCGGTACGCGACCGCACCCCCTATCGTGCCGAGCACCGGCAGCAGTGTGAAGACCACCAGCCACGCCTGCTCACCCATCCCGATCACTGCCCTCCGCATGACAACTGCGCACACCCGATGGAGCGTTGAGAGCCAGAAATCGTCTAGGTCGCGCAGTGCCGCACTCCGTTTCGACGCGGGCCCTTTCCTGTCCGGAGCGGCGGGGGTGCCTCAGCGACATGGGCCACAGCGCAACGCATCGGGCCGGTTGACCGTCCCCGCCCATGTGTGGTGGCGGAGAGGGCGGTCTCGCCTACGGCCGCCGGCGAAGGCCGTCCGGCTGCCCTCAAGAGCCTTCCGCTCTATGGGGGCTCTGTGAGTCGCGAGCCGTGCGCACGTCACAGCGCGCCCTGCGGGGTGTCACCGGCCGGCCAGGGTCGGATGCCGGCCGGGCTGCGTCCGGTCGCGGCCAGCGGGTGAGCAAGATAGCGATCGGTGACGGCCCACGCGCACCGAAGCGGATCTGCCTCCGCCCTGTGGGTGCAGGCAGATCCGCGGCCCGTCGGGGGCCGGGGAAGCAAGAGGGGCCCGGATCGTGTGGATCCGGGCGGCTCGGCGTCAAGGCCGCCCATGCCGGCTGCTCGGTCCTGTTCGACACCGCGAGCAACTGGATCGTCTCGCCTCGGCCCGCCAGGCGGGCCGACTGGAAGCGGAGCTGAAGAAGATCCACCGCTACAAGTTTTGATCATCATCGACGAGGTGGGCTACATCCCGTTCGACCAGGACACCGCGAACCTGTTCTTCCAGCTCATCGCGTCGCGCTACGAACAAGGCTTCGTGATGGTCACCTGGGACCTGCCCTTCGGGCGCTGGGGAGAGACCTCCTCCGACGACGTCGTCGCCGCCGCCGCGATCCGGCAGCACGTGCTGGAGATGCCCGCCCCGATCATCGCGGAGGCTCTGAGCTACCACCGGGTCACCACGGCCAAGCTGGCCTCCAAGGCTGGAGGCACCTGGAGCCGATACGCCTCTGGAGACCACTGGCGGTCACCACCAGGCTGGACGCCTAGGGGAACTGGTGACAGTTGAATACGAGAGCCCACCAGTACGCCAAGGCCGACTACGGAGGTGGGCGCCCCGTGCGGCCACAGCCGCACGAGGCTGCCAGGTGTTCTTCAGTTGAGTTGTGCCTCAACGGAAGACGGCGATGTTGCGGGCGACCCAGCCGTTGAAGGGGCGCGGGGCGCGGCCGAGGACTCGTTCCACGTCCGGACTGATCCGCAGTTCCGCCGGGTTCGGGGCGGAGATGATGTCGAGGGTGTCGTCGGCGAGTTCCACCGGCACGGACCGGGTCATCATGGCTTTGGCCTCGTCGCGGGTGAGTTCGTGGAACCGTACGGGCGAGCCGAGCGCGGCGGCGATCGCCTCCGCCTGCTGACGCGGCGTGATCACCTCTGGCCCGGTCAGCTCGTACACCCCGCCGGTGTGCCGGTCGTCCAGCAGGCAGGCCGCCGCGACCTCGGCGATGTCCGCCGGGTCGATGACCGGCACCCCTACGTCGCCGAAGGGCGCGGCGACCGTCCCTTGCGTGCGGACGGACTCCGCCCAGGCCAAGGCGTTGGAGGCGAAGCCGCCCGGTCGCAGGACGGCCCAGGCCAGGCCGGACTCCCGCAACGCGTCCTCCACCGCGCGCATCGCGACCCGCGACGGGCCGAGCGGCCTGGTCGCCACGCCCTGCGAGGACAGCAGGACGACTCGGCGGACCCCACTGGCCGCAGCCAGGCCGATGATGTCGGCCGGCCTGGCTTCGGGGGCGTGCAGGTCGCCGGACAGCAGGAGGAACAGCGCCTTCGCCCCGTCCAACACGGGTGTGAGGCTTGTCGGTTCGGCCAGGTCGGCCGCCACATGCCGGACTCCGTCCGGCATCGCCATCGCATGCCGCGACACTGCCGTCACCTGCTCGCCCGCCTCGGCTAAGGCTTGCGTCAAAGGTCGGCCCACATTCCCGGTAGCCCCGGTCACCACAATCATGTTCAGCTCCTGATCGGTCGTGTACTACGGCGATCGACGCTAGGAGTCAGGCTTACTTTTCGTAAGAGCATACCCAAAGGTAAGCTCCTGGCATGAGAGAAGGCGCGCAGCCCAGGCAAGCCGAGGTGGGCGGTCGGTATGAGGTGCTTCACACCGACTGTCCCGCGCGTGACATGGTCGACCACGTGACCAGCAGGTGGGGTATCTGGGTGCTGATCTCCTTGCGGAGCAACGACCTTCGGTTCTACGAGCTGCGCAACAGCATCCAGGGCATCAGCGAGAAGATGCTCGCTCAGACCCTGCGTGCGCTGGTCCAGGACGGCCTGATCCGGCGGGAGGTGGAGCCGACGACGCCGCCCCAGGTCACCTACGGACTGTCCGAGTTCGGCCAGGACGTCAGCGAGCCGCTGACGGACTTGTTCGACCGGATCACACAGCGGCTGTCGCCGCACAGCCCGGGATAGCGCGGTAGTGGCCGGCCTCGAAACCGGAGCCCAACGAGCGGGCCGCGCTCGACCAAGGGGTGACCGTACGGCGTGGCCAGGGCTGCGCCCCGCGCGTCACCGCCGCCGATACGCCCCGGCGGCCACACACGGTGACACCAGAACCGACTTAACGAGGAATACGCGACACCTCAACACGCGAGCCCACCAGTAAAGCGCCGCTTGCCGTTCGGTTGGGCGTCGATGGACGGGCAGTCGAACGGCAATGGAGGGATCTTCAGGCGGCTGCCGCGAGGGTGGCAGAAACTGCCCCTGGTGCGGCGGTGCTGCCGGGCCGCACGACGTGACATGAGGGTGATGAACGCCCGCTCGATCGCCCGGCCGACGATAGAGGACCTCGGTGCCTGCTGTCACGCGTCCGAGCCGCAGGGTTCCACTGTCTTGATCTGCGGTGGCCCGTCCGGGGTGACCGCGCCCGTGTCGCCGTCTGCGTCACCAACACCGCTTCTCCCCGCTGACTTGGTCAGGGTTCTCTCGGTACGGGACCACAACTGTCCCTTTCGGTCAATGAAGTGGAGGCTCTCGATGTCCCATCCCACGTCTGTCAGCGGCGACGTCGCGTCATCCCCCAACTCCGTGAGCTGCAACTTGGCTGGATCGAACACGATCTCGGAGCAAGGGTGCAAGCCCCTTTCGGCGAGGGTGTATGGCTCCCATGTCTCCTTGTCCTTCGTTACGCGCAGCGTGATCTGGATGAAGGACACAGCGTCGGGAGACCGGTTGACGACGTGAATCCGCTCGGTCCCGCCCCAGAAGGAGCCGTCCATCCAGTAGGTGACTCGGGCTGCTTGTTCGCGCTCTCTCTGCCCGCTGTCCTCTCGGGACTGTTCGAGCTGATCTTGGGCCACTTTGGCGCTGTAATACGTAGCGATACCGGTGAAAATAAGGCCACCGGCAGCAACAACGACGCCCATAGTGGTTCCCACATGCACCCAGGGAATGCGGCGCCACCACCTGAGCGATCCCTCTTCCCGCAGGCGAGCCCTGATTCGGTCGGGCCCAGACTGCTGTCGTGCGAGCCGCACTCGAACCCGCCGCTCTGAGTTGTCGGCCATGTCCCCCCTGGTGGTGTCGATAGTGCTACGCGAGTTGATTGCCCTCTCTGGACGCTATCGGCCTTACCGACACCTCAGTTCCTATCCCCGTGTTCCTGTTCCCCGAACGCGAGCATCAGGTAGGCAACCAGGCATCCCGCTGGTTCTTCCCCGGCTGCAGGGCAGGCCAGCCCGCCTCGACCACCTGTCCGCGCTCCTGGGCGAGATCGGCGTTCCGGTTGGCGCCGCCCGCAGTGCCGCCATCCAATAACAACTCCTTGACCTGCCCGCCCCGTCGTTGCGGACGCTCTCTGTTACCACAACAAGACCACCAGCCGCCCCCTCAAGGAGACCGGCGGGGACGTGGAGCCGATACGCCGCTGGTGATCACACACGGTCACCGTTGGGTTGGGTTCCCCGGAGAACTGGTGACAGTTGAATACGCGAGCCCACCAGTAGACCGGCCGAGGACGGACCGCGAATGGCCGGTGCAGAACGTCGCCTGTGGTCAGCCGGAGAACAGTCCGACAATTCTCTCAGCCAAAGCCAGCACTGCTGCTGCGCCTACCAGGGTCGCGCCCTGAACGACAGCAATCTTGATTCGCCGACTTGGGGTGGGTGGTGTGTCATCGGTCCGCTCCAGGTCCGCTGGCGCATCGGCATCCTGCCTTGTCACGCTCTGCGGTTCGTCTTCGTCCTCAGCCGGAGCAACCGGGTCGGTGCCACCCCGCCGGGTGGCCTCGTAAGCACGAAGGACAGCCTCAACGTCGCCGTGCAGCTCGGTGATCCTCCCGGCCGAATCGATCACCATTCCGCACTCCGGGCAGGTGGACCGTCGACGCCTGACAGCATAGCGACGCCCGCACCCGGGACAGCAGGGGGCTTCGGGATTCACCAGCGGTAGGGAACAAGCCGGGCAATGCACCTCCTGGTCACCACACGACCAACAGCCCACGCGCATGGTCGCGTCACCGCGGCTCCAGACGGGCCGCCGACCACGTCGGTTTGAGTCCTGCACCCACGCAGAGTCCCACAAGGAACGCCCGCTGATGCTGCCGTTCTCCGAGCTGGCGGAGATCCTCCCCGACGACGAACAGCGCCCGGAAGGCGACCTGCTGGCGGCCGTGGAGGAGAAGCTGCTCCTCGATGAGCTCGTCGCCGAGCGGCCCGAGCCGCAGCGCGGTTACGTGCGGGAGCGGCTCGCGGGCGGCACCGTCGAGGAGATCGCCGAGCAGGCGGGGCGGGGGCAAGTGCACGGTGTTCGAGGGGCTGACACGCGCGGCGGGCAGCATGCGCGAGCGCGTCGCGGAGATCGCCCGGTACGTGAGCCTGATGCTGACGGTGCTCGGCCTCATCAGGTGGGCCATCCCGGTGCTCATCGCCCTCCTGGCGCTGCTCGGGTTCTTCTGGGACACCCTGCCACCGGAGAGCGTCGCGCCGCTGAAGTCCATGTCGCCGTCGATGGTGACGCCGGTGAGGTCGAGGTCGCAGCGTCCACATACCCGCTCACGGATCCCCATGCCGCCTTCGGGCGTGGGGATCTCGCACTCTCCGTGTGATGCAGGTCACGTCGCGGTGTCAAACGAACTGCCCTCGCCCGGGACTGGAACCAGTGCGGCGGGCAGCGGGGAGGGCGCGGCTGGGCCGTACGGAGCCATCGGGAACGACCAAAGGACGACCAACGTGAAGAAGCGTCCGCTGATCCCTGGTCAGCGCGTCAGCATCCTGCCCCT
>NZ_BMSA01000051.1 GCF_014648915.1 Streptomyces phaeofaciens
GCAAGGCGGAGGAGGGCGTCGACGCGGTGGGGGCACCCCCGGCCGGAGGCTGGGGGACGTCGGCAACCGACGACAACGCCGCTGGGGGTCCCCCCTCTGGGGGAGTGCGTGCCAGACCCCGCGTCTGCGGCATGATCGGCCGGACAGGTCCTAGGCGCCCCGGCTCTCGCCCGCACGGCGCACGGGAACGGCGGCGGTCCCCGGGTCTCCCCGGCGACCGCCGCCGTTCTCGTCGTGCTGGTGCTGTCTGTCTGTCCGTGGGCTGCGGTTAACGCTCGGCGTCCAGCGGTTCCAGCTCCTCGTCGTCGTCCAGCTCGGTGTCGAGATCGTCCTCGATCGGATCGTCGCCGCTGTCCCCGGCATCGTCGTCATCGTCGTCCTCGTCCTCGAGGTCGTCGTCGAAGACCGCGCTGACGTCGAAGCGGCAGACCACCCGCTGCGGATCGGCCTGGTCGAACGGTGTCTCCAGCCACTCGCCCGGCTCGGCCGGTTCGTCGGCCGCCAGCACCCAGAGGGTGGAGTCGCCCTCCTCCAGGCCGAACTCCTTGTGCCGCGAGGCGATCTCGTCCGGTTCGAACTCGCCGAACAGGATGCCCAGCGCCCCGTGCACCGTGCCGGAGACGTCCGCTCCGCCCTCGTCCTCCACCGCCTCGACCCGCTGGGCCTGCGCCTGCAGCCGCTGCGGCTCCACGACGGCGTAGTCACGGCGGATCAGCACGCTCAACGCGTTCGGCTCCTCGGGTCCCGCGTACGGCGGCAGGTCCTCCGTGCCGGGGATCTCGAAGGGTGTGACCTCGTCGAAACGGTCGTAGAGCAGTTCGTCGTACACCTCGGCGGCCGCGGCCAGCTCGTTGAAGGCCTCGTAGACGGCCGGGTCGTCCTCCCCCGTCCTGCGTTCGACCGCCGCAAGGTGGCGGTCGAGCGCGGTCTTGACCGCCTCGGCGGCGGCTCGTACCTCGGCAGCGGTGGGCTGCGCAGCATCAGACATAGTGCAGACGCTATCCGTACCGGGCCCCAGCCCGCACAATAGATGCGATGCCGGAATACGAATTTGTCGACGTCTACGTACCGCGCGGGGTCTCCCGCAACGAGGCGACTCGTCTACTGACCGACCATGCCGAGTACGGACACTGGGAGTTGCACCGCCTCAGCCTGATGCGTGACGGCAGCCGCAGGGTGCGGTTGCGCCGGCGGATCATCCGCCAGGTGCGGGCCACGTGGTGAGGTGAGGCGACACATACGGAGCGGGCCCCGCAGATGCGGGGCCCGCTCCGTCGTCCGTGCCGGCGTGGGGTGCTACGCGCCGGGCCGCGCCTTGCGGTAGATCAGCGCGCCCGCGAGCAGCGCGCCCGCTCCGGCGGGCAGGGCGAAGCCGATGGGCAGTTCGGCGCCGGTGTGCGCGAGTTGCGGGGCGGCGGGCAGGTGGCCGTTCGTGGCGCGGGCCGGCGTCACCCGGTCCGGCGTGGACGGCGCGCTCTCGGGTCCCGACGCGCTGGACCGGCCGTGCTCGCCCGGCCTGCCCGGGCCCTGGTGGCCGGGTCCGGCCGGCGTCTCGTGCCCGCGGACCGGCGGTGTGCCGTGGTGGCGGCCCTCGGAACCGCCGCCGTTCGCGCAGTCGTTGCCGAGCGTGGGGTTGAGGAGCCCGACGACGTCGACGCTGTTGCCGCAGACGTTGACCGGCACGTCGATCGGCGCCTGGACGTGGTTGCCGGAGCCGACGCCGGGCGAGCCGCCGGTGTGGCCGCCCGCGTGCGCGCCCCCGGAGCCCCCGTGCGCACCGGAGCCGCCGTGGCTGCCGGAACCACTGTGACTGCCGGGGCCGCCGTGGTTGCCGCTGCCGCCGTAGCCTCCCTGGTCGCCGCCGTAGCCCCCCTGGCTGCCGCTGTGACTCCCCTGGCCGCCGTGGCCCTTGTGGCCGCCGTGGCTCCTGTGGTCGCCGTAGCCGCCCGTCGAGCCGCCGCCCTGGTTGGAGCAGGCGTTGCCCATGGACGGGTTGAGGATGCCGATGACGTCGACGGTGTTGCCGCAGACGTTCACCGGGACGTTCACGGGTGCCTGCACCGAGTTGCCGGACAGCACTCCGGGTGAGTCCGTGGCGGAGCCGTTCGCCGCGGAGTCGGCGTGGGCGTAACCGCCGGCGGCGGCGATCACCCCCGTCGCCGCCGCCACGGTCATGAGGCTTTTGCGGGTGACCTGTCGCATTGCTGAATCCCTGCTTTCAATCTCGTCCTCGGCCCGAATTCACCGCATCATTCCAGCTCTTCGCGCAGTTCGAGCCATTCGAGTTTCTTCGGCCATTCCTTCGGAAAAGACCCGTCGGCCCCGGAGCACATGGCGTGCGCTCCGGGGCCGACGGTGTGGGCGACCCCTAGCGGGTCGACGTCACTTGTTGATGCAGGTGTTGCCGAAGGCGGGGTTCAGCAGCCCGATCACCGAGATCGTGTTGCCGCAGACGTTCACCGGGACATGCACGGGAACCTGAATCACGTTGCCGGACGCGACACCCGGGGAGTGCACCGCGGCACCCTGGGCACCGGCATCGGCGACGGCCATGCCCGCACCCGCGAGAACCAGACCACCAGTGGCAGCCGCAGCAGCGACGACCTTCTTGATCATTATTCCTCCTTGTTGGCAAAGCGACCCCAATCAGCGGATCGCATCACCAGTAACGAGGAGGAATTAATGAGGCTACGCGCTTATCGGCGCATTCACCCTTCCCAGTCACGCCCGTACAGGCGCCCGATTATCGAGGCTCGTTTCTTCGGGACGATTCAGGACGCGTCGATGAACCGGTCGAGCACACGGACGCCGAACTTCAGGCCGTCCACCGGAACCCGCTCGTCGACACCGTGGAACATGCCGGCGAAGTCCAGCTCCGGGGGCAGCTTCAGCGGGGCGAAGCCGAAGCCGCGGATGCCGAGGTCGTCGAAGGACTTGGCGTCGGTGCCGCCGGAGAGCATGTACGGGACCGCCTTCGCGGTCGGGTCCTCGGCGAGCAGCGCGGACTGCATCGCCTCGACCAGCGCGCCGTCGAAGGAGGTCTCCAGGGCCTTGTCGGAGTGCACGTCCTCACGGCGCACCTTCGGGCCGAGGATCCGGTCGAGGTCGGCGAGGAACTCCTCCTCGTGGCCCGGCAGGAAGCGCCCGTCGACGTGTGCGGTGGCCTCGCCCGGGATGACGTTGACCTTGTAGCCGGCGCCGAGCTGGGTGGGGTTGGCGGTGTTGCTCAGGGTGGCGCCGATCAGCTTGGCGATGCCGCCCAGCCGGGCGAGCGTGGACTGCATGTCCTCCGGGTCCAGCTCGGTGCCGAGAGCGTCGCCCAGCTCGTCGAGGAAGGCCCGGGTCGTCTTGGTGACCCGTACCGGGAAGGTGTGGCGGCCGAGGCGGGCGACGGCCTCGGACAGTTCGGTGATCGCGTTGTCCCGGTGGATCATCGAGCCGTGGCCGGCGGTGCCGGCGACGGTGAGCTTCATCCAGTGCATGCCCTTCTCGGCCGTCTGGATCAGATAGAGCCGGCGCTCCTCGCTCACGGTGAACGAGAACCCGCCGACCTCACTGATCGCCTCGGTGACGCCGTCGAAGAGGTCCGGGTGGCGGTCGACGAGGTGGCGGGCGCCGTACGTGCCGCCGGCCTCCTCGTCGGCGAGGAAGGCGAGGACGATGTCGCGCGGCGGCCTGCGCCCGGAGCGCAGCCGGTCCCGGACGACCGCCAGGGTCATCGCGTCCATGTCCTTCATGTCGACGGCCCCGCGCCCCCAGACGCACCCGTCGGTGACCTCGCCCGAGAAGGGGTGGTGGGTCCAGTCGTCGGCGTTGGCCGGTACGACGTCCAGGTGACCGTGGATGAGCAGCGCGGGCCGGGACGGGTCCTCGCCCTCGATCCGGGCCACCGTGGAGGCGCGCCCCGGGTGCGACTCGAAGATCTTCGGTTCGAGCCCGACCTCGGCAAGCTTCTCGGCGACCCATTCCGCCGCCTTGCGCTCGCCCGGGCCCGAGTGGTCGCCGTAGTTGCTGGTGTCGATCCGGATCAGCTCGCTGCAGAGGTCCACGACCTCGTCCTCGCCGGTGACGCTCCTGCCCGTGTCCGTCGCGCTCACGCTGGTTCCTCCCGCTGTCACTGCTGGTGGTCCCCGGGTCCGCGGCACGCGCGGCGACCGGGTCCCCTTCATCCTCCCCCGCCACGCCACCCCTGCCCAAGACCGGTCCCGGCCCGTCACACGCCGTTCACGCGGGCCGCGGGCCCCGGCCGGCCACCTGTGATCGGGCACCGCGGAAAGCCTGGTAATGTTTACGACGTCGCCGCGGGGGAAACCCCGCACGACAGACACCTTGTCCGGGTGGCGGAATGGCAGACGCGCTAGCTTGAGGTGCTAGTGCCCTTTATCGGGCGTGGGGGTTCAAGTCCCCCCTCGGACACCAGAGAAAAAGAGAGGGCCGCGACCATTGGTCGCGGCCCTCTCTCGTGGTGTGTCCGATGTCTCCCGATCCGAAGATCACGCAGGTCAGGGGCGAACGTCCGCCGCCCGGGGTACCCCCGGACGGCCCTCCCCGGTGGCCGACACATGGGGGCGAGCCTAGCGTCGTACTAAAATTTCCGGCTTGTTACGGAGCCGGCCCGGACAACCCCAGGCAGACCTGCGGGCCCGCCGGCGCCCCGGAGGCTTCCGGGATCGAGACGCGAGGACCGATGGCAGCCATAGACGAGAGCAGCGCTCTCGGCCTGCTCGACGAAGAAATCCGCGCACAGCTCGGTGACACGGCACGTTTCTCCGGCGGCCCCGCCGCGTCCCCCCGGACCCTGGTCGACGTGTTCGACGCGTCCGTGCGGTCGTACCCGGACGAGCCGGCCCTGGACGACGGCACCACGCCTCTGACCTACCGGGCGCTCGCGATCGAGGTGGAGCGGCTCAGGCGCCGGCTCGCCGCCGCCGGGGTCGGCCTGGGCGACCGGGTGGGGGTGCGCGTGCCGTCCGGCACCAACGACCTCTACGTGGCGATCCTGGCCGTCCTGGCGGCCGGCGCCGCCTATGTGCCGGTCGACGCGGAGGACCCCGACGAGCGGGCCGAGCTGGTGTTCGGCGAGGCCGAGGTACGGGCGGTGATCGGCGCCGGGCACGAGATCACCGTTCACGGCAGCTCCGACGTCCCGGCCCGCCGGCCCGGCGGCGAGCACGACGCCTGGATCATCTTCACCTCCGGCTCGACGGGCCGGCCCAAGGGCGTCGCCGTCAGCCACCGCAGCGCCGCGGCGTTCGTGGACGCCGAGGCCGCGCTGTTCCTCACCGACGAACCGATCGGGCCCGGCGACCGGGTCATGGCCGGACTGTCGGTCGCCTTCGACGCCTCCTGCGAGGAGATGTGGCTGGCCTGGCGCTACGGCGCCTGTCTGGTGCCGGTGCCCCGCTCCCAGGTCAGGAGCGGCGCCGATCTCGGGCCCTGGCTGGTCGAGCAGGAGATCACCGTCGTCTCGACCGTGCCGACGCTGGCCTCGCTCTGGGAACCGGAGACCCTCAGCGACGTACGCCTGCTGATCTTCGGCGGGGAGGCCTGCCCGCCGGAGCTGGTGCAGCGGCTGGTGACCGAGGGGCGCGAGGTGTGGAACACCTACGGGCCCACCGAGGCCACCGTGGTCGCCTGCGCCTCCCTCATGACCGGCGAGGAACCGGTACGGATCGGGCTGCCCCTGCGGGGCTGGGAGCTGGCCGTCGTCGACGAGGCCGGGGAACCGGTGCCGATGGGCGCCAGCGGCCAGCTGGTGATCGGCGGGGTCGGGCTCGCCCGGTACCTCGACGCCGGGAAGGACGCGGAGAAGTACGCGCCGCTGGAGTCCCTGGGCTGGGAGCGGGCGTACCGCAGCGGCGACCTGGTGCGGGCCGACGCCGAGGGGCTGGTCTTCCTCGGCCGGGCCGACGAGCAGATCAAGCTCGGCGGCCGCCGGATCGAGCTGGGCGAGGTCGACGCGGCACTCCAGGCGCTGCCCGGGGTCGCGGGGGCCGCCGCCGCCGTACGGACCGCCCGCAGCGGCAACCAGCTGCTCGTCGGGTACGTCGTCACCCAGGACGGCTGGGACCAGGCCGCCGCCGTGGAGAAGCTCCGCGCCGCGCTGCCCGCCGCCCTGGTGCCGCTGCTCGCGCCGGTGGACGACCTGCCGACCCGCACCTCCGGGAAGGTCGACCGCAACGCCCTGCCCTGGCCCCTGAAGGGCGTCGAGGCGCCGGCCGCGCAGCTGTACGGCACCGAGGCCTGGCTCGCCGAGCAGTGGACCGAGGTGCTGGGCATCCCGGTCGCCTCGGCCGCGGACGACTTCTTCGCGATCGGCGGCAGCAGTCTGGCCGCCGCCCAGCTCACCACCCGGCTGCGCACCCGCTACCCGAGCGCCGCCGTCCTGGACATCTACCAGCAGCCGACCCTGCGCAAGCTGGCCCGTCTGCTGGAGGCGTCGGCGCAGGGGGACGGCGACAGCCGCACCGTCGCACCGGTGCCGAGGCGGGCGCAGCTCGTCCAGCTGCTCCTGCTGGTTCCCTTCCTCACCCTGCTCGGGGTGCGCTGGACGATCGCGCTGGCCGCGCTGGGCAATCTGCTGCCCGGCTACGCGTGGCTGCCGACCGCGCCCTGGTGGCTGCTGGCCGCCGGTGCGCTGCTGCTGTTCAGCCCGCCCGGGCGGATCGCCCTCGCGGCGGGCGGGGCGTGGGTGCTGCTGCGGGGTGTGAAGCCCGGACGGTATCCGCGCGGCGGGTCCGTGCATCTGCGGCTGTGGACGGCCGAGCGACTGGCCGAGGCGAGCGGGGCGACTTCGCTGACCGGTTCGTGGCTGGAACGCTACGCCCGGGCGCTCGGCGCCAAGGTCGGTCCGGACGTGGATCTGCACTCGCTGCCGCCGGTCACCGGTCTGCTCAAGCTGGGCCGGGGCGCGGCCGTCGAGTCCGAGGTGGACCTGTCCGGGTACTGGCTGGACGGCGACCGGCTGGAGATCGGCCCGGTCAAGGTGGGCGCGCACGCCGTCGTCGGCACGCGCAGCATGCTCTTCCCGGGCGCCCGTGTCGGCAAGCGCGCCGAGGTGGCCCCCGGCTCGGCGGTCACCGGGCAGGTGCCGACCGGCCAGCGGTGGGCGGGCGCGCCCGCGGTCAAGCTCGGCAAGGCCAAACGCAACTGGCCCGCGGAGCGGCCGCAGCGCGGCACGTACTGGCGGGTGATGTACGGCGTGACCGGGGTCGCGCTGAACCTGCTGCCGGTGGCGGCGGCCGGGGCCGCGCTGCTGGTCGCCCGGCTGTTCGTCACCCCCGGCCTCGGTCTCGGCGGGGCGCTGCGCGGGGCCGTCCTCGCACTGGTCCCGGCGACGCTCGCCTACGGGCTGGCGTACGCCGTGCTGCTGCTGGCCGCCGTGCGGCTGCTCAGTCTGGGGCTGCGCGAGGGCACGCATCCCACGCACAGCCGGGTCGGCTGGCAGGCCTGGACGGTCACCCAGCTGATGGACCGCTCCCGCGAGACGCTGTTCCCGCTGTACGCCGGCCTGGTCACGCCGCTGTGGCTGCGGCTGCTGGGGATGCGGATCGGGCGGGGCGCCGAGGTGTCGACCGTCCTGGCGCTGCCCAGCCTGACCACGGTCGGCGAGGGCGCGTTCCTCGCCGACGACACGCTGACCGCCCCGTACGAGCTGGGGGGCGGCTGGGTACGGATCGGGCGGGCGGAGATCGGGCGGCGGGCGTTCCTCGGGAACTCGGGGATGACCGCGCCGGGCCGGAGCGTGCCGGACGGCGGGCTGGTCGGCGTGCTGTCGGCGACCCCGAAGAAGGCGAAGAAGGGCAGCTCCTATCTGGGGCTGCCGCCGATGAAGCTGCCGCGCAGCGCGGCCGACGGCGACCAGAGCCGGACGTACGAGCCGTCGGCGCGCCTGCTGTGGGCGCGCGCTCTGGTGGAGCTGTGCCGGATCGTGCCGGTGTTCTGCTCGGCGGCGCTGGCCGTGCTGACGGTCGCCGCGCTGTGCGCGCTGGGGGTGTGGGCACCGCTGCTGGGCGGTCTGGTGCTGCTCGGGGCGGGCGTGGCCGCCGGTCTGGTGTCGGTCGTGGCGAAGTGGCTGCTGGTGGGGCGCCACCGCAGCGGGGAGCATCCGCTGTGGAGCTCCTTCGTGTGGCGCAACGAGCTGGCGGACACGTTCGTCGAGGTGCTGGCCGTGCCGTGGCTGGCGAACGCCGTACCGGGTACGCCGGTGATGTCGGCGTGGCTGCGCGGGCTCGGGGCGCGGATCGGGCGGGGCGTGTGGGTGGAGAGCTACTGGCTGCCCGAGGCGGACCTGGTGACCCTGGAGGACGGGGCGACGGTCAACCGGGGCTGTGTGCTCCAGACTCACCTCTTCCACGACCGGATCTTGCGGACGGATACTGTGGTCCTCCGTGAGGGCGCCACACTGGGCCCTGGCGGGATCGTGCTGCCCGGCAGCACGATCGGGGCCCGCACCACGCTGGGTCCCGCGTCGCTCGTCATGGCCGCGGAGTCCGTCCCGGACGACACCCGCTGGCTGGGCAACCCGATCGAGGCATGGCGTCCCTGAGCGCGGGCCATTCGGTGACAGTGGGCGGTGCACCGGTAGGTTCGAGTACGGCGCAGGGAGCGGACGCGGAAGTGGCAGTTCAGCAGTCGGTGGGTCCGGACCCGTATTTCCCGGGCAACGGCGATCCCCGGTACCGGGTGCACCGCTACGAACTCACGCTGGACTACCGGCCCGGGCCGAACCGGCTGTCCGGCACGGCCCGGATCAACGCGATCGCGGGGCGGGCGCCGCTGAGCGAGTTCCAGCTGAACCTGGCCGACTTCAGGATCGGCCGGGTCCGGGTGGACGGCCGGCAGCCGCACTACACCCACCGGGGCGGCAAGCTGCGCATCCGTCCCGCGAAGCCGCTGCGCGCCGGGGCCGCCTTCACGGTGGAGGTGCACTGGGCGGGCAACCCCAAGCCGGTGTCCAGCCCCTGGGGCGGGATCGGCTGGGAGGAGCTGGAGGACGGCGCGCTGGTGGCGAGCCAGCCGGTCGGCGCGCCGTCGTGGTACCCGTGCAACGACCGCCCGGCGGACAAGGCGTCGTACCTGATCTCGGTGACGACCCCGTCGGCGTACTCCGTGGTGGCGGGCGGGCGGCTGCTGACCCGCACCACGAAGGCGTCCACGACGACCTGGGTGTACGAGCAGTCGGGGCCGACGTCGAGCTATCTGGTCGGCCTGGCGATCGGCAAGTACCACACCGTGCTGCTGGGCGATCCCGGGCCGGGCGGGGTGCCGCAGCACGGGCACATCCCCGCGCAGCTGCTCAGTGACTTCTCCCGGGACTTCGCGCGCCAGCCGGCGATGATGGAGCTGTTCCAGGAGCTGTTCGGCCCGTACCCGTTCGACGAGTACGCCGTGGTCGTCACGGACGAGGAACTCGATGTGCCCGTCGAGGCACAGGGGTTGTCGCTGTTCGGCGCCAACCATGTGGACGGGGCGCGGGGTTCGGAGCGGCTCGTGGCGCACGAGCTGGCCCACCAGTGGTTCGGCAACAGCGTGTCCATCGCCGACTGGCGGCACATCTGGCTCAACGAGGGGTTCGCGAAGTACGCGGAGTGGCTCTGGTCGGAGCGCTCGGGCGGCCGTACCGCCCAGCAACTCGCCACCGCCTCCCACCGGTTGCTCTCGGCCCTGCCCCAGGATCTGCGTCTGGCCGACCCCGGCCGCAAGTCCATGTTCGACGACCGGCTGTACCAGCGGGGCGGGCTGGCCGTGCACGCGGTGCGCTGCGCGCTGGGTGACATCGCGTTCTTCCGCATGCTGCGCGGCTGGGCGGCGCTGCACCGCAACGGGGTGGCGTCGACCGCGACGTTCACGGCGCACGCGGCCCGCCACGCGCGCGAGCCGCTGGACGACCTGTTCCAGGCCTGGCTGTACGACACGAAGCTGCCGCCGCTGCCGACGGCGCTGCTCCACGGGGGTGCCGCGGACTCCGCGTGAGGCGGCGGCGGGCGCGGGGAGCAGAATGGTCCCCATGTCCCGACGCCCCGCCCGCCCGGCCCGTTCCGCCCGTTCCGCCGCCGGCGACCCCGCCTGCCCCTGTGGGCTTCCCGCCGCCTACGAGGCCTGCTGCGGCCGGTTCCACGGGGGAGCCGCCGCGCCCACCGCGGAGGCGCTGATGCGCTCGCGCTACTGCGCCTTCGTGCGGGGGGACGCGGGGTACCTGATGCGGACCTGGCATCCGCGGACCCGGCCGGAGCGGCTCGACCTCGATCCGGGGATGCGGTGGACGGGGCTGGAGATCCTCGCGACGGCCGACGGGAGCGCGTTCCACAGCACCGGGACCGTGGAGTTCCGGGCGTCCCACCGGGGCGGTTCGCTGCACGAGGTGAGCCGGTTCGAGCGGGTGGCGGGGGCGTGGGTGTACGTGGACGGGGTGTTCCCGGGCTGACACCGCGCGTCGGCCCGCCGGCCGGGTCAGGGGGCCAGGATGTCCAGTTCCTGGAGGGCGCCGACCGTGATCTCGCGGGTCAGCGCCTGTGCGCGGGCGGCGTCGCCCTCGCGGACGGCCTCGGCGAGGTGGACGTGGAGGGTGACGGCCGCCGGGTCGGGGTCCTCGAACATGACCTCGTGCTCGGTGCGGCCGGTGAGGACCTCGGCGACGACGTCCCCGAGGCGGGCGAACATCTCGTTGCCCGACGCGGTGAGGATCACGCGGTGGAAGGCGACGTCGTGGAGGAGGTAGCCCTCCAGCTGGTGGCCGCGTGAGTGGGCGACCATGCCCAGCGCGCACTCGGTGAGTTCGGCGCACTGCGCCGCCGTGGCGTGGCGTGCGGCCAGGCCCGCCGCGACCGGTTCGATCGCGGAGCGCAGCACGGTGAGCGAGCGCAGCTGGTGCGGGCGGTCGGCGCCGGCCAGCCGCCAGCGGATGACCTGGGGGTCGTAGACGTTCCACTCGGCCTTGGGGCGGACGGTCACGCCCACCCGGCGGCGGGACTCGACGAGGTGCATGGATTCGAGGACCCGGACCGCCTCGCGCATCACGGAGCGGGAGACGTCGAAGCGCTGGGCCAGCTCGTCGGTGCGCAGCACACTGCCCGGCGGATAGGTGCCGGCGGCGATCGCGGGGCCGAGAGCTTCCAGTACATGGCCGTGCAGACCCCGGCCCGGAGTGGTCATGCACTCAGCGTACGGGGTGCGTCACCAAGTCAAAAAGTCAGACTTATATGTCACACACTCTTGAATTCGTCGTACCTAATGCGTTTCAGTGTCGTCGACATCGGATGTCGAGGAAGACAGCGAGGCAGTGATGCGCACCCCCCACGTCGCCCCCCACGCGGCTCCCCACGTCGTCGCCGTGATGGGCGTCGCCGGTACGGGCAAGACCACGATCGGCCCTCTGCTCGCCGCCCGGCTCGGCGTCCCGTACGCCGAGGGCGACGACTTCCACCCGCAGGCCAACATCGCCAAGATGTCGGCCGGCACCCCGCTCGACGACGAGGACCGGTGGCCCTGGCTGGACGCCATCGGCGCCTGGGCGCACGAGCGGGCCGGGCTGGGCGGCGTGGTCAGCTGCTCGGCGCTAAAGCGGTCCTACCGTGACCGGCTCAGGGCGGCCGCCCCGGGTCTGGTCTTCGTCCACCTCACCGGCTCCCGGGAGCTGATCGAGGACCGGATGGGGCACCGGCAGGGCCACTTCATGCCGACCGCCCTCCTCGACTCCCAGTTCGCCACCCTCGAACCGCTCCGGGCGGACGAGGCGGGCGTCGCCGTCGATGTCTCCGGCAGCCCCGAGGAGATCACCGCACGTGCCACCGGCGCGCTCGGCGGTCTCTCCGCACCGGCCCGGTAACCCCCCTCACCCCTCCCCCGTCCCCGTATCTGCAAGGGAATCCCCGTGACCAGACTCAGCGTCGAGATGCTGGCAGCGGACACGGTCGAGCCGATCACCTCGGCCGGCCACGCTCAGCTGGGCCTCGCCGTTGTGGCGGGCATCGCCGTCATCGTGCTGCTCATCACCAAGTTCAAACTGCACGCCTTCCTCGCGCTGACCATCGGCTCGCTCGCGCTCGGCGCGTTCGCCGGGGCGCCGCTGGACAAGGTCATCACCAGCTTCACCACCGGTCTCGGTGCGACGGTCGCCAGTGTGGGCGTGCTGATCGCGCTGGGCGCGATCCTCGGCCGGATGCTCGCGGACTCCGGCGGCGCCGATCAGATCGTCGACACGATCCTCGCCAAGGCGGGCGGCCGTTCGATGCCGTGGGCGATGGTGCTGATCGCCTCCGTGATCGGTCTGCCGCTGTTCTTCGAGGTCGGCGTGGTACTGCTGATCCCCGTGGTGCTGATGGTCGCCAAGCGGGGCAACTACTCGCTGATGCGCATCGGCATCCCGGCCCTGGCCGGCCTGTCCGTGATGCACGGACTGGTGCCGCCGCACCCCGGCCCGCTGGTCGCGATCGACGCGGTCGACGCCAACCTGGGCGTCACGCTGGCGCTCGGCGTGCTCGTCGCCGTCCCGACCGTCGTGATCGCGGGGCCGGTGTTCTCCCGGTTCGCCGCCCGCTGGGTGGACGTCCCCGCCCCGGACCGCATGATCCCGCAGCGGCCGTCCGAGGACCTGGACAAGCGGCCCGGCTTCGGGGCCACCCTGGTCACCATCCTGCTTCCGGTCGTGCTGATGCTGGCCAAGGCGCTGGTCGACATCGTCGTGGACGACCCCACGCACTCCGTGCAGCGCGTCTTCGATGTCATCGGCTCCCCGCTGATAGCCCTGCTCGCCGCCGTGCTCCTCGGCATCTTCACGCTGGGGCGGCCCGCCGGGTTCTCCAAGGAACGGATCTCGCAGCTCGTCGACAAGGGGCTCGCGCCCATCGCGGGCATCCTGCTGATCGTCGGGGCGGGCGGCGGCTTCAAGCAGACGCTGATCGACTCCGGTGTGGGCCGGATGGTCCTGGAGATCTCCGAGGACTGGTCGATCCCGGCCCTGCTGCTGGCCTGGCTGATCGCGGTCGTGATCCGGCTGGCGACCGGTTCGGCGACGGTGGCGACCGTCTCCGCGGCCGGCCTGGTGGCCCCGCTGGCGGCCGACATGTCGACGACCCACACGGCGCTGCTGGTGCTGGCCATCGGCGCCGGCTCGCTCTTCTTCAGCCATGTCAACGACGCCGGGTTCTGGCTGGTCAAGGAGTACTTCGGGCTCAGCGTCGGCCAGAACATCAAGACCTGGTCGGTGATGGAGACCATCATCTCGGTGGTCGCCGGCGGCCTGGTCCTGCTGCTCTCACTGGTGATCTAGGATCCGTCCGGCCGATCGGCCCCGCGTCTGCGGCACGATCGGCCGGACAGGTTCTGGGCGGGGGTCCGGGGCGACCGCGGGCTCCCGCCCCAGGGCCGTGAGCCGGTCACCGTCGCCACAGCGGATGCTCCCGCTCCGCCCACTCCCGGCTCACCGCCCCGGTCCGCATGCCGCGCCGCGCCTCGGGGTCGCCGAGGGCCATGCCGATGTGACCGGCGAGGACGACGCCGATGGTCAGGGCCAGCCAGTCGTGGACGAAGGTCGCGCTGGTCCGCCACTGGATCGGCGTGAGGTGGGTGAACCACATCAGCAGACCGGTCCCGAGCATCACCAGTGTCGCGCCGGCGATCCAGGCCGCGTAGACCTTCTGCCCGGCGTTGAACTTGCCCGCCGGACGCTCCTGACGCCGCCGGTCCCGGCGCAGGGCCGCGCGCAGCCAGCGGCGGTCGTGCGGGCCGAAGCGGTTGAGCCGGCCGAGGTCGGCGCGGAAGGCCCGGGAGGCGAGGCCCGCCAGCACGGGTACCGGCAGTGCGAGGCCGGCCCACTCGTGGACCCGGACCACCAGCTCGCGGCGGCCGACGAGCTGGGCGAACTCGGGGATGTACAGGAAGGCCGCCGTGACCACGCACAGGCCCATCAGCAGGGCGGTGGTGCGGTGGACCCACCGTTCGGCGCGGGTGAAGCGGGGGATCCTGGTCATGGGCGGTGCCTCAGCTCGTAGGCTCATCGTCCCGCCCGTTCGACCTGCCGACCCAGGCGTCGACGTCGTAGCCCCGGTCCTCCCAGTAGCCGGGCCGCACCTTCTCGGTGACGGTGATGCCGGAGAGCCACTTGGCGGACTTGTAGAAGTACATGGGGGCCACGTAGAGACGGACCGGGCCGCCGTGGTCGTGGCCGAGGTCCTTGTCCTGCATACGCAGGGCGACCAGGACGTCGGCGCGGCGCGCCTGGTCGAGGGTGAGGCTCTCGGTGTAGGTGCCGTCGAAGCAGGTGAAGCGCAGGGCGCCGGCCTTGGCCCGGACCCCGGCCGCGTCGAGGAGGACGGACAGGCGTACGCCTTCGAAGGGGGTGTCGGGGACCCGCCAGCCGGTGACGCACTGGACGTCCTTGACCATCCGGGTCTGGGGCAGCGCCCGGAGGTCGGCCAGGGTGTAGGTGGCGGGGCGGTCGACCAGGCCGTCGACGGTGAGGCGGTAGTCCGTCTCACCGCGGTGCGGCACCGAGGAGGCCACGGAGTAGTAGCGGAAGCCGCCGCCGTTGGGCAGCAGACCGGTGAGTCCGGTGGGGTCCTTGCCGGCGGCGGCTCCGAGGACGTTCTCCAGTCCGCGCTGGAGCGGGGGTGCGGCGACGACCCCCAGGGCGCCCAGGGCGAGGGTGCCGAGGAAGACCCGGCGGCCGACGGGGGTGCCGCGTTCGCCGTGTTCCTCGGGTGGTTCGGGATTCACGCATCCATTCCAGCACTTCGGGGCCGGGTGCGGCCAGGGATCCGGGGGCCGTCAGAATTCCGTCATCACTTCTCACCCGGCTCTCAGGCCCAGGGCGCCGGCCCGGCCCGCCCGGAAGGCGCGGTACGGGTCGCGGTCCGGATAGGACCAGGGCTGCTCGGTGGCGTGCGCCCCGATGTGCCGGAACAGGGCGGCCGCCTCGGCGCCCCGGCCCTCGCAGACCTTGGCGTGGGCGAGGAAGTTCAGGTCGACCAGCCGGCGGGGGTGGCCGTCGTGCTCCCACTCCAGCAGCCAGTCGAAGGCGGCCTTCATCACGTCCCGGGCCCGGCTGTCGCACCAGTGCCCGGAGGCGGCCGGGTCGGCGGGCACCAGGCCGCGAGCGGCCAGCACGCGGTAGCGCTCGGCGTGCGCGACGACCGGGAGGATCGCGAGGGGCGAGTCGGCGGGGGCCTGCTCGGCGGCCCAGGCGGCGAAGTCGTACACCTCGTGCAGCGGGTCCGGGCCGGTGTCGGCGCGGCGCTCGGCGAGCCGGGCGACCATCAGGTGGTGCGCGTGGTGGTGGTCCCGGTGGCGGGCCCGGATCTCCTCGAAGATCCGTACGGCCTCCGGGCCGGCGTCGGTCTCCAGCATGAGCAGGCCGAGCCAGGGGGTGGGGTCGGCGGGCGCGAGCGCGGCGGCGGTGCGGCAGGCCCGGCGGGCGGGGTCGCGATCCTCCTTGCCGCGCAGGGCGCGCCGGACCTGGGCGAGGGCGTGCAGGACGGCGGCGTCGGCGGTGCCGGGTTCGGCGAGGAGCCATTCATGGGCCCAGGCGGCGGCGTACGGTTCGAGCGCGAGGACGGTGATCCGGTGGGCGCGGCGGTCCCAGTCGTCGCCGGTGCGGGCGAGCAGGGCGCGGGCGGCCTGCCAGCGGCCCTGGGCCAGGGCGGCGCGGGCGACACCGAGCTCGACGTCGTCGAGCGCCGGGTCCGGTTCGGGGGTCCGGGCGCCGCGTCGGGGGCCGCGGCGGCGGGAGAGCGGAGGTAGGGGCACCGCGGGACTTCCTCATCCTCCTCGGTGACGGCTGTGACATCGGCCCGCGATCGGCCGATCACGCACAGCAAATCCCCAGCCAACGTCCGCGTCAAGGGCCGAGACGGGCTGACAGGTGTCAACTGCCCGCAAGGGCAAAGAAGTTGGGCGCGCCCCGCCCCTGGTGAGGTACCCCGTGGCGGGGCGGCGGACACCTCCGATGTGGCGTACGCCATGGCGCCGCCCGGCCGGAACGCACACCATGGGCCGTAGGCCGCCTCTCGCACCCGGGCCTGTCCGCCGGGATGCCGCGGCCGAGTCAATCGCCCGGTTCCGGGTACGCATGTACTCCCGGAGCGCAGCTTTCCGGGCACTCCCGGGGGCCTTACGGGCGCAGGGAGACTACAGTCGGCCACTACCCCCGTCCGTGGTCCGACCGGATGATCGAGGTACGCAGCGTGTCCGTTCTGGTACTCGTCCTCGCCGTCTGTGCCGCCTGCTGCCTGGGGTTCGGGTTCGTTCTCCAGCAGAACGCGGCGCAGAAGGCACCGCTCGGCGACTTCCTCTCGCTGCGGCTGCTGCTCGACCTCGCGCGGGTACCGCGCTGGCTGGGCGGTATCGCCCTGATGGTGGCCGGCATGGTGCTGGGCGCGATAGCGCTCGGCCAGGGCGAGCTCTCCCTGGTGGAACCGCTGCTCGCGACGAACCTGCTCTTCGCCCTCGCCCTCTCCCGGCACCAGACGAAGCAGCCGCTCGGCCGTCAGGGGTGGGCGGGGCTGGCCCTGCTCGCGGGCGGGGTGACGACGTTCATCGTGGCGGGCGAGCCGCGCGGCGGCACCGCGCTCACCGATCCCGTCCGGCACTGGCTGATCATCGGCGTGATGATCGGACTGGCCCTGCTGCTCACCACCTACGCCAAGCGCTCCCGGCTCAGCTCGGGCCCGGTCCTCCTGGCCCTGGCCGCCGGTCTGCTGTACGGCGTCCAGGACGCCCTGACCCGGGTCAGCGGGCAGCGTTTCTCCGAGGGCGGCCTCGTCGAACTGCTCACCGGCTGGCAGCCCTACGCGGTGCTGGCCCTCGGCGTGACCGGGCTCGTGCTGGTGCAGAGCGCCTTCGAGACGGCGCCGCTGCGCATGTCGCTGCCCGCGCTGACCGCGGCACAGCCGCTCGCCGGGATCATCTGCGGTGTCGGCTTCCTCGGCGACCGGCTGCGCACCGACACCGGTGCGCTGGCCTGGGAGGCGGCGGGGCTGGCGGCGGTCGTCGCGGGCATCGTGGTCCTCGGGCTGCATCCGGCGATGCCGCGGGGCGCGGCGCCCCGGGAGCGGGTGCCCGCCCTCCAGACGCAGTGAGCGCCCCCCGCTGAAGGCCGGGGGCCTGGTTGGATGAGCGCATGAGCGCTGCTGACGAGATCCTCGACATCGTCGACGAGAACGACCAGGTCATCGGGCAGTTCCCGCGCGGGCGGGCGTATGCCGAGGGGCTGCGCCACCGGTGCGTCTTCATCCAGGCCCGGGACGCCGAGGGCCGGCTCTTCGTCCACCGCCGCACCCCGACCAAGCTGGTCTTCCCCTCCCTCTACGACATGTTCGTCGGCGGGGTGGTCGGCGCGGGCGAGACCTACGACGACGCGGCCCTGCGCGAGGCCGAGGAGGAACTGGGGGTGAGCGGGCTGCCCCGGCCGGTGTTCCTCTTCAAGTTCCTCTACGACGGAGGCGCCCGGGGCAGCTGGTGGTCGGCCGTGTACGAGGTCCGCTGCGAGCCGGCGGTGCGCCCCCAGGTGGAGGAGGTGGCCTGGCACGACTTCCTCTCGGAGGCCGAGGTCGAGCGGCGGCTGTCCGACTGGGAGTGGGTGCCGGACGGCCTGGCGGCCTACGAGCTGCTCAGGGCGCACCGGGCGACGGGCTGAGCCGCGCCCGACGTGTCCCCGGAGCGCGACGGGGCCGGGCAGGTGATCGGCGGGCGCCGGGTAGGGTCCTGCGGGTGATCGAGTTCGTACGGAACGTCCGGTTGTGGTTCGCGCCCGAGCAGGTCCGGCAGGAGGGCAGCACGCCCGACTACCGGTTCTCGCTCGCCAACGAGCGGACGTTCCTGGCCTGGCTGCGCACCGCCCTCGCGCTGATCGGCGGGGGTTTCGCGGTGGACCAGTTCCTGCCGGACCTGCGCTGGGGCTGGCGGGTCGGGCTGGCCCTCGCGCTGCTGGCGGCGGGCGTGCTGTGCTCGTTGCGGGCGGTGAACCACTGGATACGCTGCGAGCGGGCGATGCGCCGGGGCGAGGATCTGCCGGCCTCCCGGTTCCCGGCGCTGCTGAGCATCGTCGTCGCGGTGGTGGCCGTGGCGATGGTCGTGGTCGTACTGCTCGGGTGGGCCGGATGAGCGGCGGGACGGCCCTGCCGGAGCGCGATCCCGGGCTGCAGCCGGAGCGGACCCGGCTGGCCTGGCGGCGCACGACCCTGTCCGGCACGGTCGCCGCCGTGCTCGGCGTGAAGACCACCCTGCACGGCGGTCCCACGGCCGCCGGGATCGTGGCCTGCGCGCTGTGCTGCGGCCTGTGGCTGGCGTTCCTGCTGCTCGCCCACATCCGCATCCGCTCCCTGACCCTCGCGCAGACCCCGGCGCCGCTCACCGCCCGGCACGCCGTCCTGGCGGCGCTGTGCCCGGTGGCGACGGCAGTGTGCGCGGCTGCGCTGATCGTCTGACCCACCCGCGTCCGGCCGTCTGGCACACCCGGCGTCCGGCCGTCTGGCACACCCGGCGTCCGGTCGTCTGGCACACCCGGCGTCCAAGCCCGCCGTGGGCCGGGCCACGCCTGCGGACACGGCCTAGGCGTCCGGGCCCGCCGTGTCCCAGGCCACCGTCACCACGATCTTGCCCCGGGTGCCGCCCTCCTCGTTGCGGCGGTAGGCGTCCGCCGCGCGTTCCAGCGGGAACGTCTCGAAGACGTGCACGGAGACCACGCCCTGTTCCGCCAGTTCCGCCAGCCGGGTGAGGTCGTCGGCGTCGGGTCGTACGAAGGAGTACCGGCCGCCGTAGGAGACGACGTCCCCGTCGGCGATCGACACCAGGCGGCCCTCCGGGACCAGCAGCTGGGCGGAGACCTTCAGGGTGTCGCCGCCGATGGTGTCGAAGGCGGCGTCCACGCCCTCGGGGGCCAGTCCCCGGACCCGTTCGGCGAGCCCCTCGCCGTAGGTCACCGGTTCGCCGCCCAGGGAGCGCACGTAGTCGTGGTTGCGCTCATTGGCCGTACCGATCACGCGGGCGCCCAGGTGGCGGGCGAGCTGCACGGCGATCGAGCCGACGCCGCCCGCGGCCGCGTGGACGAGGACCGTCTCGCCCCGCTGCACGCGCAGCGCCTTGACGAGCACCTGGTAGGCGGTGAGCCCGGTCAGCGGCAGCCCGGCGGCCTCCTCCCAGGTGAGGTTGCGCGGCTTGCGGGCCAGGGTGCGCACGGGGGCGCCGACGTACTCGGCGAAGGTGCCCCGGGAGAGGAAGTCCTCGCGGACGTATCCGATGACCTCGTCGCCGACGGCGTACTCGGTGACGGACGCGCCGAGCCCGACGACGACGCCGGCGACGTCCCAGCCCGGGACCACCGGGAAGACGGCGTCGAGGACGGGGTCGAGATACCCCTCGCGGGCTT
The DNA here is from genome assembly GCF_014648915.1 of Streptomyces phaeofaciens. GTDB lineage: Bacteria > Actinomycetota > Actinomycetes > Streptomycetales > Streptomycetaceae > Streptomyces > Streptomyces phaeofaciens. The sequence continues at coordinate 19,364 of NZ_BMSA01000051.1, forward strand.
TCCAGTCGACCGGGTTGACGGCCGCCGCCCGCACCTTGACCAGCACCGAGTCGGGGCCGACCTTCGGCTCGCGCAGATCGCCGTACTCGAGGACCTCGGGGCCGCCGTACCGGCTGTAGCTGATGGCCTTCATGCCACCGACCCTCCGCGGTGTGCGCAGGGCGCGCAAGCCGGATGCCCTGATATGTACCGTTTGCAGGGCACCCTGTCCGATGCCGCCCCCACATCCCGAAGGTGAGCGCCATGACCACCCCCCACCAGGAGCACACCGCCCACTCCCACACCCACGGCCCGGACTGCGGGCACGCCGAGGTACCGCACGGCGACCATCTCGACTACGCCCACGACGGCCATCTGCACCGCGAGCACGGCGGCCACTGGGACGAGTGCGAGCCGGGCGGGCACCTTCAGCACTCCGGCCATGAGCACGCGCACGGCGACGGCTGCGGGCATACGCCCGTGCACCACGGCGACCATGTGGACTATCTGCACGACGGGCACCGGCACGCCGAGCACGAGGGCCACTGGGACGATCACTGAGCGTCCGGAAGACACCTTTCACGGCTCCCCGTGCTTCTGCCCGGGGAGCCGCCGTCCTAGGGTGGCCCGGATCACGTTGGGTGCGGCCACTGGACTACATACCGACCGGTCGGCATCATTGGGTGAGTCCCGTTCACCTGTCCGTAGGAGCCACGCATGAGCCCCGACCACCCGCCCGGACTCGATCTCGACCGGCTGCGCGCCCTGCTCGACCGCGAGCACCCCGGCCTGGTCCACGGCCCCCTCACCGGCCGGCTGATCGAGGGCGGCCGGTCGAACCTGACCTATGAGGTCGGGGACGGCACCGGCCGGTGGGTCCTGCGGCGGCCTCCGCTCGGACACGTGCTGGCCACCGCGCACGACATGCGGCGCGAGCACCGGGTGATCAGCGCCCTGCACCCCACCACCGTGCCGGTGCCCCGCCCGGTGCTGCTGTGCGAGGACGAGGACGTGCTCGGGGCGCCGTTCTACGTCATGGAGTTCGTCGAGGGCACGCCGTACCGGACCGTGGACCAGCTCGCCCCGCTCGGTGCCGAGCGCACCCGCGGCGCGGTGCTGTCGCTGGTGGACACGCTGGTGGAACTGCACGCGGTGGACCCGGCCGAGGTGGGCCTGGCCGACTTCGGGCGTCCCGAGGGCTTCCTGGACCGGCAGCTGCGCCGCTGGGGCAAGCAGCTGGACGCCTCCCGCAGCCGCGACCTGGCCGGCATCGACGAACTGCACGCGGCGCTCGGCCGCGAGCTGCCCGGCTCCCCGGCGCCGGCGGTCGTGCACGGCGACTACCGGCTCGACAACGTCCTGATCGGCCCCGACGACACGATCCGGGCGATCCTCGACTGGGAGATGTCCACGCTCGGCGACCCGCTCACCGACCTGGGCCTGCTGGTGATGTACAGCGTGCCGCTGGACCTGCCGCACTCCCCCGTCTCCACGACCGCCTCGGCCCCCGGGCACCCGGCGCCGGCCGAGCTGGTCGAGCGGTACGCGGCGCGCTCCGGGCGGGACGTCTCCGCCGTCTCCTGGTACACGGCGTTCGCCTGGTTCAAGCTCGCCGTGATCCTGGAGGGCATCCACTACCGGTACACGCTGGGCCAGACGGTCGGGCGGGGCTTCGACCACATCGGCGACCTCGTGCCCGTCTTCATCGAGCACGGACTGACCACTCTTCAGGAAGGCTGACCGGCATGGACTTCGCGTTCGACGCACGCACCGAGGAGCTGCGCGGCAGGCTGCTCGCCTTCATGGACGAGCACGTCCTGCCGGCCGAGGCGGTGGCCGAGGAGCAGCGGGCCGCGCTGGCCTCCCCCTGGGACACCCCGGCCGTCGTGGAGGAGCTGAAGGCGGAGGCCCGCAGGCGGGGCCTGTGGAACCTCTTCCTGCCCGACTCCGAGTACGGCGCCGGCCTCACCAACCTCCAGTACGCCCCGCTCGCCGAGATCACCGGCCGCTCCCCGCAGCTGGCGCCCACCGCGCTGAACTGCGCGGCGCCGGACACCGGGAACATGGAGGTGCTGGCGCAGTTCGGCGACGAACGGCAGCGCAAGCAGTGGCTGGAGCCGCTGCTGGCCGGGGAGATCCGCTCCGCGTTCGCGATGACCGAGCCGGACGTGGCCTCTTCCGACGCCACCAACATCACCACGCGCATCGAGCGAGCCTCCGACGGCACGGACGAGTACGTCATCACCGGCCGCAAGTGGTACATCTCCGGGGCGATGAACCCGGACTGCGCGATCTTCATCGTGATGGGCAAGACGGACCCGGACGGCGCCGACATCCGCCGCCAGCAGTCCATGGTGCTCGTGCCGCGCGACACGCCCGGTGTCACCGTGAAGCGCGCCATGAAGGTGTTCGGGTACGAGGACCACTCCCACGGCGGCCACGCCGAGGTGGTCTTCGACCACGCGCGCGTGCCGGTGACCAACCTGATCGGCGAGGAGGGCGGCGGCTTCGCCATCGCGCAGGCGCGGCTCGGGCCCGGCCGGATCCACCACTGCATGCGGCTGATCGGCATGGCCGAGCGGGCGATCGAGCTGATGTGCCGGCGGGCCGTCTCCCGTGACGCCTTCGGCAAGGCGCTGGCGCAGCAGGGCGTGGTGCACAACTGGATCGCGGACGCCCGGGTCACCGTGGAGCAGCTGCGGCTGCTGGTGCTGAAGACCGCGTGGATGATGGACACGGTCGGGAACCGGGGCGCCCACACGGAGATCCAGGCCATCAAGATCGCCACCCCGCGCGCGGTCGTCGACATCCTCGACCGGGCCATCCAGCTGCACGGGGCGGGTGGCGTCAGCCAGGACTTCCCGCTGGCCGAGCTGTACGCGGGGGCGCGCACGCTGATGATCGCCGACGGTCCGGACGAGGTGCACCAGCGGTCGCTGGCGCGCCGGGAGCTGAAGAAGTACCTGTGAGGTGACGGGTGAGGGGCGGCCGCCGCGGCAGCCGCCCCTCACCCGTGTGCGCGTCCTACGGACGCAGCGCCCGCAGCAGCAGGTCGGCCAGGTGGTCGGCGACCTCCTGGGGGCCCATGGGGCCGTCGGGGCGGTACCAGGTGGACAGGTGGTGGACCGAGCCGAAGTGGTAGTCGACCACCAGGTCCGCCGGGGTCGCCGTCGAGAAGACGCCGGCCTGCTGGCCCTCCTCGACGAGCGCGCGGAAGCGTTCGTGGTAGCGCCGGCGCTCGGCCCGGACCTGCTTGTTCTTCTCGGGGCTCAGATGGTGCATCGAGCGGAAGAAGATCGAGGCGTCGTCGAGGTTCTCGATCGTCGTGACGACGACGTCGGCCGCCGCTCCCCGCAGCCGCTTCTCGATCGGTTCGTCGGCGTTCGCGAAGGTGTCGAGGCGCTCCTGCTGGACGCGCAGCACGCGCGCGTACACCTCGTGCAGCAGGTCGTCCTTGGAGCCGAAGTAGTGGTACAGCGCCCCCTTGGTGACGCCGGCCGCCTCGACGATCTCCTGCACCGAGGTGCGGTCGTAGCCACGCTCGGCGAAGAGCCGGGTGGCGGCGGCGAGCAGCCTTTGCGGGACCGGGGTCTCTCCGCCGTCCGTCGTCCTGGGCACTGCCGCCACCTGCCTTTCGCGTCGTTCCTACTGGCTGTCGTGCGCGCGGGAACGCAGTTCCCGCCGGAGGATCTTCCCACTTGCCGTTTTCGGCAGGTCGGGCAGGATCTCCACTTGCCGCGGATACTTGTAGGCCGCCAGTCTGTCCTTGCAGTAGGCGGCGAGCGTACCGGCATCCGTGTCGGCGCCGGGACGCAGGCTGATATAGGCCTTGACGGTCTCCCCGCGATAGCCGTCGGGCACCCCGACGACGGCCGCCTCGCGCACCGCCGGGTGGGTGTAGAGCACGTCCTCGACCTCGCGCGGCCACACCTTGAAGCCGGACGCGTTGATCATGTCCTTCTTGCGGTCGACGACATACAGCCAGCCCCGCTCGTCCATGAACCCGATGTCCCCGGTGCGCAGCTCACCGCCGGGGAAGGTCTCGGCGGTGGCGTCGGGCCGCCGCCAGTACCCGGGAACCACCTGCGGGCCACGTACGACGATCTCGCCCTGCTCCCCGAAGGGCACCTCGGCGCCCTGCTCGTCGACGATCCGGACGACCGTGTCGGGGCCGGGCACGCCGACGGCGAGGGTCCCGGAGGCCGGATCGACCGGCGCCTCGTGCTGGGGCGGGACGGAGGCGCAGGGGGCCGTGCACTCGGTGAGCCCGTAGCCGTTGCGGATGTACGGCCCGAAGCCCGCCCGGAACTTCTCCACCAGAGCCGGCGGCACGGGCGCACCGCCGGAGGAGATGTGCACGAAGGAGGAGAAGTGCTCGCGGGTGACGGCCGGGTGGGCGGCCAGGGCCATGAAGGCCGTGGAGGGGCCCACCGTGTAGTGCGGCCGGTGCTCGGCGAACGCGTCGAGCACCACCCCGGCCTCGAAGCGGTACGTCAGCACCAGCGTGCCGGCGCTGTTCACACAGGCGCCGAGCTGGCAGACCATGCCGGTGATGTGGAACAGGGGCGCGAGCGCGTAGTAGACGGGCGCCTCGGGCAGGCGCAGGCCGGTGCGCTGCCGCTCGGCGTTGACCATGATGTTGGCGTGCGTGTTCGTGGCGCCCTTGGGGGTGCCGCTGGTGCCCGAGGTGTAGCTGATCAGGGCGATGTCGGCGGGGGCGGGGTCCCGGTCGGCGGGTGCCGGGCGGCCCGCGCGGGCCACGGCCGCCAGGTCGTCGGTGTCCTCGGTCCGCGGGAGGCGTTCGACGTTCAGCACGCGCGCGTCGCCGCGGGTCTGGAAGTCCAGCTCGCATGCGGTGAGCACGATCCGCACCGGCGAGTCGGCCGCCGTCTCGCGCAGATACGACTCCCAGGCCAGGTCCGAGCAGATCAGCGCGGCCACCTCGCCGTCCCGCAGGACGTGGGCCACCTCCCCCGACTTGTACATGGGGTTGACCGGGACGACGGTCGCGCCCGCCTTCCAGGCGCCGAGCAGTGCCAGCACGAACAGCGGGGAGTTCTGGAGCAGGATCGCCACCCGGTCGCCGCGCTCCAGGCCGCGGGCGGCGAGGTGGCCGGCGACGGAGTCGCTCAGCTCGTCGACCTCGCGGTAGCCGAGCCGTCCGTCGAAGTAGGCGAGGCAGGTGCGGTCCGGGGCCTCGGCGGCGGACCGGCGCAGGGCGTGCACCAGGGAGTCGGCGGGGTCGACCGGGGCGCGCTGGGCGTCGTCGAGGAGGGCCAGCCAGGGCTTGGCCGCGTAGCGGGAGATGGTCACTCCGCATCCTCCCACTTGCGCTGGAGGTGGTTCATGTTGGTCAGCCAGCGGTCGGGGTCGGCGGCGCGCAGCTGGTAGTACCCGGCGACCTCGGCGTGCGGCAGGATCAGGAAGCGGTCCTCGGCGATCCCCTTGAACAGGGCGTCCGCGACGTCCCCCGGCTCGATCGCGGTCGGCTTGAGCACCAGGTCGCCCGCGCTGCCGGTGGCGTCCAGCATGTCGGTGCGCACCCCCTGGGGGCAGATCGCGTGGACCTTGATCCCCCGGTGCCGGTAGGTCAGCGACAGCCACTCGGCGAAGGCGTAGGCGCCGTGCTTGGTGACGCTGTAGGGGGCCGCGCCGATCATGGTGAGCAGCCCGGCGGCGGAGACGGTGGAGACGAAGCGGCCCGTGCCGCGCTCCAGCCAGTCGGGCAGCAGGGCGTGCGCCGCGCGGACATGCGCCATGACGTTGACGTCCCAGGCCTGGGCCCAGACGGCCTCGCCGGCGGCCTCGGAACCGCCCGAGGCGACCCCGGCGTTGGCGCAGTACACGTCGACCGTGCCGCCGAGCGCCTCGCGGGCCGGCTCCACGACGGTGGCGGCGTCCCCGGGCACGGCGATCCCGCCGATCTCCTCGGCGACGGCCCGCGCCCGCCCGGCGTCCAGGTCGTTGACCACCACCCGCGCCCCTTCGGCGGCGAACCGCCGGGCCAGTGCGGCCCCGATGCCGCCTCCCGCTCCGGTGACGACCACTCCGGCATCCTGCACGGCTTCCACCATCGGTCTCCTTCGACGCGACTGCGGCACGACATGACGTGCGTCGGCTCTGCCGGGCCAGACTAACCGGTCGGTATGTTTGAGGAAAGGGCGATGGCAGCACCGTAAGGGGCGCGGGGAACGGCGCGGACGCCCGCACCCTCCCGCACCCGACCCCTGCCCTCGGGAGCCGCATGGACCTGACCAGAAGAACCCTGCTCGCAGCCCCGGCGGCCCTGCCGCTCCCCACAGCGGCCCGCTCACGCCCGCGCGTGCGCACCGGCTTCGACCGCCTGGCCGCCGACGGGTACGCGCTGCTCGACGGCCGGCGGATCGGTGTCGTCACCAACCCGACCGGCGTCACCGCCGACGCCCGGCACATCGTGGACGTCATGCACGCCGACGACCGGGTGAACCTGACCGCCGTCTTCGGTCCGGAGCACGGCTTCCGGGGCACCGCCCAGGCGGGCGGTTCCGAGGGCCGCCACACCGACCCGGCGACCGGGCTGCCCGTCCACGACACCTACCTCATGAGCGGCCGGCCGCTGGCCGACGTGTTCACCGCCTCCGGCGTGGACACGGTCGTCTTCGACATCCAGGACGTGGGCGCCCGTTTCTACACGTACATCTGGACGCTCCACGACTGCATGGAGGCGGCGCGGCTGGCCGGGAAGCGGTTCGTGGTGCTGGACCGGCCGAACCCGGTGACCGGGCGGGCGGCGCACGGGCCCGTGCTGCACCCGGAGTTCGCGTCGTTCGTCGGACGCCGGCCGATCGCGCAGGCGCACGGGATGACCGTGGCGGAGCTGGCCCGGCTGTTCGACGGGGAGTTCCTGGACTCGGCGGTGGAGCTGGACACCGTGGAGATGAGCGGGTGGCGGCGGACGGACCGGTTCGAGGCCTGCGGGCTGCCCTGGGTGCCGCCGAGCCCGAACATGCCGACCCCCGACACCGCGCTGGTGTACGCGGGGACGTGCCTCTTCGAGGGCACCAACCTGTCGGAGGGACGCGGCACGACCCGGCCGTTCGAGCTGCTCGGCGCGGAGGGGATCGACGGGCGGTGGGCGGCCGCGGCGAACGCGCTGGGGCTGCCGGGAGTGCGGTTCAGGGAGGCGTACTTCGCGCCCGCCTTCTCGAAGTTCCAGGGCAAGGCCGTGGGCGGGGTGCAGCTCCATGTGCACGACCGGGACGCCTTCAACCCGGTGCGCACCGGGATCGCCCTGCTGGTGACCGCCAGCCGGGTGTGGAGCGGCTTCGCCTGGCGGCCCGACCGGTGGATCGACAGGCTCACCGGTTCGGCGTGGGTGCGGACCGCGATCGACGCCGGGGCGGGGGTCGAGGACGTGGTCGCCGGGTGGCGGGAGGAGTTGGGAGTGTTCCGGCGGACCCGGCGGGAGTATCTGCTCTACGGATGAGACGTGACGTATGGCCAAGTCCGCCCGTTGGCAGGACGATGCGCTCCTGTCGCGCACCGCTCCGGGGGACGGGGGCCTGTCATGGCACAGTCGGCAATGAGTGTGACTCCCTACTGGGAACTGACCTTCGACGCGGACGGGGACGTCGACGGCGCCCAGCGGGACCGGCTGCTGGCCGGGGCGAAGCAGCGCAAGGTCCACGATCTGATCGTCTTCTCGCACGGCTGGAACAGCGACCGCTCCGGCGCCACCGCGCTCTACAGCCGCTTCTTCGCGCCGTTCCCGCAGCTCGTCCCGGGTGCCCGGATCGGGTACGTGGGGGTGCTGTGGCCGTCGATGCGGTTCTCGGACGAGCCGATCCCGGATCTCCCGCGGTCCGTCGTGGCCGGGGTGAACGGCGGCCCGGTGCTCGACGAGGAGACCCGGCACGCGCTGCTGGAGACGTTCCCGGGCCGGGCCACGGTGGTCGAGCAGATCGCCCGGATGCTGGAGCAGCGGCCGCCCGAGGCGGGCGAACTGGAGGAGTTCGGGCGGCTGGTGAGGCTGCTGGTGGACGGGGTGCCGGCGGGGCCGCAGGCGCCGTTCGCGGCGGACACCGTGGCGGAGGGGGTGCCGCAGGACGAGCCGGAGATGTTCGCCGGGGCGACGGCGGCGGTCTGCGAGACGTTCGCGCAGGCGCTGGGCCGGCTCCGGTCGGGGGGTGGCAGCCGGGAGTTCGGCCTGCCCAACCCGTGGGACGGGGCGCACGAGCTGCTGCGGCAGGCGACGTACTACGCGATGAAGCGGCGGGCCGGGACGGTCGGCGAGCGGGGCCTCGGGCCGCTGATCGGCCGGCTGGCGGCCGCGGCGCCCGGGGTGCGGGTGCATCTGGTGGGGCACAGCTTCGGCGCGCGGCTGGTGTCGTTCGCGCTGCGCGGCCTGCCGCGGGGGGTGCGCACCGTGAAGTCCGTGACGCTCCTCCAGGGGGCCTTCTCGCACTACGCGTTCGCCACCCGGCTGCCGCACGACCCGCGCGCGGGCGGGGTGTTGCAGGGGCAGCAGAACCGGGTCGACGGTCCCCTGGTGTGCTGCTTCTCCCAGCACGACTCGGCGCTGGGCACGATGTACCCGCTGGCGTCCCGGATGGCGGGCGACGCGCGCGGGGTGCTGGCGGAGCCGGAGGCCGTGGCGGCCGGTGACACCGGGCCCGCCCCGGCGGAGTTCGGTGTCGGGGACATGCTCGGCGCCCGGTGGGGGGCCCTGGGGCACGACGGTGTGCAGGCCGTCCCGGGGACGCCCGCGTACCCGCTCGCCAAGGCCCTGACCGTGCCGCTGCCGGCGTCGGGGTGCGTGAACATCGACGCGGCGGCGGTGGTCCGGCGCGGGGGCGCGCCGGCCGGGGCGCACTGCGACATCGTGCACCCCGAGCTGGCGCGGATCGTGCTGGCGGCGGGCCGGATCCACTGACCGGCCCACCGCCCTCGGGAGGTCACCGGTGGGACGTGAACTCCACCACCTGCTGGAACGTGGGCCGGTTCTGCCAGCTGATGTTGCCGTGCTTGATGCCGCCCAGGGTGCGCTGGACGATCGAGTCGGCGCACCACTGGTTGCCGGCCGCGCACAGGGTGTCGCCCGGGTAGACCTGGGCCGCGGTCTTGCCGGCCGCCGTCTTCAGGGTGCTGATGAGGACGTCACGGCAGCCGCTGACGGTGCCGCCGCCGCAGTACTTGCGCGGCAGCGCGCCCTGGACCGGCTCGCCGAGCACGGACCGGATGTCCTTGTCGACATAGCTCCACCAGCCGTACTGGAAGGAGCTGCCGGCGTGGGCGCCGGTCGGGCCGTGGGCGGCCGACGGTGTCTCGTCGATGGGCAGGTTGGCGGTGAACGCCGTGTAGAGGCCGGTGCCGAGACCCGGTTCGAACTCGGCCTTCACCAGCAGCGGCCACCAGGCGTCCAGGATGCGGATCGCGTCGGCGTCGGCGTAGGTCTTCGAACCGGCCGTGGTCTCCGTGCGTCTGCCGCCCGCCGTCAGCCAGGTCTGGAGCTTGGTGACGGCGGCCGCCGCGGTGGTGTCGGTGACCGTGGAGCTGTTGATCACCTTCAGCAGGTCGGGCAGGACGTCCTCGGCGCGCAGATCGGCGAGGGCCGCGTCCGCCATCGCCTTCGTCAGGGACGCGCGGGTGACCCCGCCGGCCGCGACCAGCTTCTTCACCCGGTCCTCCAGGAGGTTGCCGCGGTGCACGGAACCGTTGCCCCAGGAGGCGGTCGCGTAGTCCAGGGCCTGCTTGTTGTTCCAGGAGACGTAGTAGTCCTGGTCGATGGAGTTCGGGTGCGCGGAAGCGGGCGTGTAGCCGGCCGTGTTGGTGGCCGGCACCCAGTTCTTCCACTCGTACGCCGGCTGCGCCCAGACCGGGAACTCGGCGTCGACGCCGGTCGCGCGCACCGGGTTGTCGCCGCTGTTGTAGTACGCGGTGTGCGTGGAGTCGGCGTAGAACCAGTTGAAGGTGTAGTTGATGTGCTGCACCGCGCTCTGGAAGGTCTCCGGGCCCTTGACGTGGTCGGGGTCGTTCAGCATCTGGAAGCCGATGATGGAGTCGGCCTCGTGCAGGAAGGAGGAGCGCAGGGTGGTGTAGGCGACCTTCTTGCCGCCGACGGTCGCCCGGTACTCCACGGGTCCGTACTTCGTGCGCCACACGCGCATGGTGTACGAGCCGACGGCGGTGCCGTCGGCCGTGGTCGGCTTCCAGGCGTTCTTCTGCTCGACCTTGTCCATGGCCGTGCAGGTGCCGCGGTACAGGTAGTGGTAGTCGTCCTGGCACAGCTCGACCGCGTAGGTGTCGATGATGTCCTGGCCGGAGGTCGTGGCGCTCCACGCGTAGTCCTGGCCGCGGCCCAGTTCGACGTACATGCTCAGGCCCGCGAAGGAGGCTCCTCGGGCGCTGATGCCCGGACCCTGGATCTCCTGGAGCATGAGCAGCTGCGGGGCGAAGTAGCCGGTCTGCGGGCCGAAGACGGCGACCGGGTGGCCGCCGGCGGTGGCCCGGCCGCTGACCACGAGGGCGTTGGACATGCCGCGCCGGGCGGAGCTGACGGCCGTCGCGGCCGCCGTGGCGGAGGCGGCGGTGGCGCTCGTGTCGGCGCCGGTGCCCGTGGCGTCGTAGATCAGCGGCTCCCGGACGACCGAGCCGGCGTCGGGGAGGGCCTCGCCCTGCGGGTCGTCGGGCTTGGTGGCGTACGGGAAGCTCTCGCCGTCGTGGACGGTGAGAACGGCCTCGGGGTCGTTGCGTTCGCGGAACGCCTCCCAGACCTCGGTGCCCTCCTGAACGCCGTACTTCTCCTGTGCGGCGAGCAGGGAGAGGGCGTTGTCGACCTCGCCGCCGCCGCCGGAGCCGAAGAGCGCGCCGATGACCGAGGCCAGCGCCACCAGGTCGGTGATCTTGAAGTGGTCGATGGTGCCGGCGTTGGTGATTGAGTCCTTGTGTCCGGTCAGGACGTATTCACCGGGGAAGTAGCGGCCGCTGTCGGAGGCGTCGATGTACGCGTTGATGCCGTCGAGGTAGGCGCCCGCGTCGGCGAGGGCCTGCTGGCCGCGGGTGCCGTTGGTGGCGACGGCGTTGTCGATCTGGGCCTGGAGGTCTGCCTCGGTGTACGGAGCGTTGCGCCAGAACTGCTGTTCCAGCCCCTGGTTGGACGGGTCGCCGCCCGCGAAGTTCGTGAGCTGGCCGCGGCCGACGTGGCGGAAGACGTCCATGAGCCACAGCCGGTCCTGGGCGGCCGCATATCCGACACCGAACTCGGTGCCGTATCTGGTGGTACCGGTGATGTGCGGTACGCCCGTCTTCTTGTCGCGGACGATCGTCACGTCGCTGCGGCCCGCGGGCTTCAGGGTGGAGGCGACTTGATCGGACGTGACACCGAAGGACGCGTCGTTGAAGAAGGTGTTGATGGTGGCGTTGGTGAGGGTGGGGTAACCCTTGGCCAGGTTGGCGTAGGGGCCGAGCTGGTCCTCGGCGTGCTCGGGCTGGGTGCCGAAGGCCTGGTTGAGCAGGATCTGGGCCAGGGTGGCGTTGCCGTTCTCGCCGGGCGGCAGGATGTCGGAACACTGGCCGCCGCAGTAGTCGTTCGCCGCCGCGGCCTGCTCGGCCGCCGAGGCCGTCTGGGCGAGGGGCGACAGAAGACCGGCGACGAGGGTGCATACGGAGGCGGTCTTCAGGAACCCGGGGAATCTGCCGGGAGTTCTCAGTCTGTCGAGAGTGGTGCGGGGGGTTCGCCGTGGCATCGGCTGCTCCTAGCGACGGGGGTGGCCGGAAGGTTACCGCCGGTATCCCCGGGATTGAAGATGAACATGCGTCAAGTTTTCGGCTGCCGAAGGTCGTCGGAGATCGGATGGAGCCGAATCGCTTGTCGATACGTCTACTCGACGACGTCCATGCGACGACGCCGAAGTGACCGAAGTACAGGTGCAGATGTGACGGAGGTGCAAGGCGATGGCCGGTTTCCGGAGTCTGGCGAGACAGGTACGAGACCCGCGGTGCGATCTGGCCCTGCGGAGGTACTCGCTGCGCAAGTGCCTGGAGCGGTTCGCCCCTTACGGGCACCGGGCGACCTGGGACCATCTGTGCTCCCGGGCCGGGTTCGGACCCGAGGACCGCTCCCCCGATCCGGCGCGGCTCGTGGCCGCGTTGGACGAACTGGAGGAGGCGCGGGCGGTGTGGCTGGCCTACGAGGTCGAGTTCGCCGAGCGCCGCAAGAAGGAGAAGCACGACGGGCTGCGCAGGCCGGGCAGTGTCGACGACTGGCACCGGCTGACCTGGGGCGGCTTCGGCGTGGCCTGGTGCGACGACCCGCGGGTCCACCCCCGTGAACCGCTGGCCGAGGTGCTGCGCAGGCTGATCGCCGCGCTGGAGCGGGCACCGGGTTCCTCCTGCCCGGTCTGCGGCGGCGAACGGCTGCTGTGGAAGTACGACCTGGATCACGAACCGTCGGCGGGTCCGGTCTGTTCGGACTGCGGGATCCTCGTCCCGCGGCCCGTACTCACCCCGGAGGCGCTGGCGTACGCCCGGCGTGGACGGCTGCTGATGTCGGCCTGACGCGCCCCTGAGAGCACGGCGGGGGTGCGCCGGGGATGCCGCACCCCTGTATGGCCTCTCGGCCGTTGCGGTCGGCGGTCGCCGACGGATGGCACCATCGAGGCATGCAGGCCTGTCTGAACGGAGCGCGCGGAGCCGCCGACGGTGCGGTCGTGCCGCTGTCGCCCGAGGCGCTGGCCGCCTCCGCGGCCGAGGCCGTCGCGGCCGGGGCCACGGAGATCCACGTCCACCCCAAGACGCCGTGCGGACAGGACAGTCTGTCCCCCCGCGTGGTCGGTCCGGCCCTCGAGGCGATACGACGGCGGGTGGCGGTGCCGGTCGGGGTGACGACCGGAGCCTGGGCGGAGCCCGACCCCGCGCGGCGGCTGGAGCGGGTGCGGGGGTGGCCGGTGCCGCCCGACGCCGCCTCCGTCAACTGGCACGAGCCGGGCGCGGAGGAGCTCGCCGGGCAGCTGATGGGCAGCGGGATCGCCGTGGAGGCCGGCCTCTGGTCCGGGACGGACGGCCCGGCCCGGTTCGCCGCCTCGCCGCTCGCGCCCAGGGTGCTGCGGGTGCTCGCCGAGGTGACGGACCCGGATCCGGAGACCGCCGAGGAGTCGGCGCGGGCCCTGCTGTCCGAGCTGGGCGCCGCCCATGGTCTCCCCGTGCTGCTGCACGGCGAGGGCGGCGGCACCTGGCCGGTGCTGCGGCTGGCGGGACGGCTGGGGCTGGCGACCCGGATCGGGCTGGAGGACACCTTGTTCCTGCCGGACGGGCGACGGGCGGTGTCCAACGCTCAGTTGGTGGCGGAGGGGCTGTACCAGTACGGGTGCGCCCAGCGTTCGTCGTAGGGCAGGGCGAGGAGCGCGGCGCGGACGGCGAGGTCGGACTCGCCCGCCGCGCGCAGCCGGGCGGGGGCGTGCTCGGCGAGCCAGGCCTGGTGCTCGGCGATGACGGCGGGCTCGTCGTCCGGGTCCCACCAGGAGAAGGGCGCGCGGTCGGTGACGAGTTCGTACTGCCAGGAGGCGGCGCAGGTCGCCAGGTGGGCGTCTGCGACGGGGCCGGGCTCCCACCGGTCGAGGAGCGGGGTGAGCGTGCCGAGGATCATGGCGCAGGTCTCGAACACGTCGCCGACCGGGTACGGCGGGGCGGGCGTCGCAAGAACGTCCTGCCACCAGGCGTGCACGAACGCCGCCACGGCAGAGGCCTGTTCGGCCGGCCAGGTGCGCCAGGTGACCCTGGCCAGACCGTGGATGCCCCAGCCGACGCCTCCCAGCGTGCCGTCGGCCATGGCGTGGGCGGTCTGCGGCAGCAGCCGGCGCATCACGGCCGCGTGGTCCGCGAAGTGGCCGGGCACCTTGAAGACGAACCGCTCCACCACGTCGAGCGGCACCCGGACGTAGGGAGTGCGCAGGCGGGCGGTCTCCTCGGGACGGAAGCAGCGCTCGCAGCCGGTCTCGTGCGGGCTGGCGAAGCCGTTGAAGACCGTGTCGATGTCGTCGAGTGCGGCGGCGAGGGCCGGTGAGGGCATGGGAGTTCGTCCCGTCGGGACTCCGTGCGCGACGGCGCGTTGGCGGCGCCGGCCGAAGAGCGTGACGTTACCAGCCGCTAATCGGGTCGCTCCATCCCTTTCCCGCGACGAGAGTTGAGGACGATGAAACCGAGCTGAGGTACCGAAGGAGTCACCCGTATGTCGACGCTGCGCGTCACCGCAGAAGTGCTGACGGTCCATGAACACCCCAACGCCGACGCCCTCGAACTGGCCCAGGTCGGCCTCTACCGGGCGGTCGTCGCCAAGGGCGCCTACCGCACCGGGGAGGCCGCCCTCTACATCCCCGAGCAGTCGGTGCTCCCCACCGGCCTGGTCGAGGAGCTGGGGCTGACCGGGCGGCTGGCGGGCGGCAACTCGGACCGGGTGAAGGCGGTGCGGCTGCGGGGCGAGCTGTCGCAGGGCATCGTGTGCCGGCCGCGGGCGCTGGCGGACGTCGATCTCGCGCGGGCGGCCGCGGAGGGCACCGACTTCGCGGAGCGGCTCGGCATCGTGAAGTGGGTGCCGCCGATCCCGCCGACCATGAGCGGTGACGTCGAGGCGGCGCCGGATCTGCTGCCGTGGGTCGACATCGAGAACATCCAGCGCTACCCGGGCATCTTCGAGCCGGGCGAGCCGGTCGTCCTGACCGAGAAGCTGCACGGTTCGGCGTGCCTGCTGACCTATGCCGCGGACGAGGAGCGGGTGTACGTCTCCTCGAAGGGCTTCGGCGGGAAGTCGCTGGCCCTGAAGGAGGACCCGCGCAACCTCTACTGGCGGGCCGTGCGCGGCCACGGTGTCGCCGAGGCGGCGGCCCGGCTCGCCGAACGGCTCGGCGCGCGCCGGGTCGGGATCTTCGGCGAGGTGTACGGCGCGGGGGTCCAGGACCTGACGTACGGCGCGGACGGGCGGAGCGAGACGCTCGGGTACGCGGTGTTCGACGTGTCCGCGGAGATCGACGGAATGGTGCGGTGGCTGGACGCCGCGGAGCTGCTGGGCGGGGAACTTCCGCTGGTGCCGCGGCTGTTCGCGGGGCCGTACGACAGTGAGCGGGTGCTGGAGATCGCGACGGGGCGGGAGACCGTGTCGGGGCGGGAGCTGCATCTGCGGGAGGGTGTCGTGATACGGCCCGCCGTCGAGCGGTACAGCCCCGTGACCGGCGGGCGGGCCATCGCCAAGGCGGTGAGCGGGGCGTATCTGACCCGCAAGGGCGGCACGGAGTACGAGTGAGCACGTGAGCGGCCGGGGGGCGGGGGTTCTACTCCGCCCCCTTTCTGCGTTCCACGAGGAGGCGCGAACCGGAGGCGCGCTGACCGAAGGCGTCGTCGGGGTTGGACAGGACGCAGGTGTCGAGGGAGAGGCAGCCGCAGCCGATGCAGTCGGTGAGGTGGTCGCGGAGGCGGTTGAGCTGCTTGATGCGCTCGTCCAGCTCCGCCCGCCAGGTCTCGGACAGGCGCGCCCAGTCCTCGCGGGTGGGGGTGCGCTCCTCGGGGAGTTCGGCGAGGGCCTCGCGGATCGTGGCGAGCGGGATGCCGACGCGCTGGGCGGCACGGACGAAGGCGACCCGGCGGAGCGCGTCACGGTGGTAGCGGCGCTGGTTGCCAGGGGTGCGGCAGCTGCGGATCAGACCCTTGGACTCGTAGAAGTGCAGGGCGGAGACCGCGACACCGCTGCGGGCGGCGAGCTGGCCGACCGTGAGCTCGTTGATCGTCTCTGGAATCTGGGGCACCTCTCGAACCCTACCCATCACGTCACACCCCGCGTCCGTTGACAGCGGCCCGCGGCCCTACCATGCTAAGCAGTCGCTTAGCAGGACACCGTGCGAGAGGGCCGGAGACACATGGCAGAGCCGAGGATCTTCACGTCCGCCGACGAACTGAAGTCGGCCGTGGGCGAGCAGCTGGGCCACACCGACTGGCTGGAGATCGACCAGAAGCGCATCGACCTGTTCGCGGAGGCCACCGGTGACCACCAGTGGATCCATGTCGACCCGGAGCGCGCCGCCTCGGGCCCGTTCGGGACGACCATCGCGCACGGGTACCTGACCCTGTCCCTGCTGCCGCTCTTCGGGCCCCAGCTGATCGCGGTCGAGGGCGTGAAGATGGGCGTGAACTACGGGACGAACAAGGTGCGTTTCCCCGCGCCCGTCCCGGTCGGCTCACGGCTGCGCGCGACGGCGCGGATCAGCGGCGTGGAGGACGTGACCGGCGGCGTCCAGGTCACCCTCGCGTTCACCGTGGAGCGCGAGGGCGCGGACAAGCCGGTCTGCGTGGCGGAGTCGGTCTCCCGGTACTACGTCTAGGACCCGTTTCCGGCGGGGGCCGGTGGGGGCTGCTTCTCCGCGCCCACCATCCGCAGCACGAGGTCGGCGTAGAGCGCGCCGACCTCGTCGGGCGTGCGCGGGCCGTCGACGTTG
This sequence comes from Streptomyces phaeofaciens, assembly GCF_014648915.1. Lineage (GTDB taxonomy): Bacteria > Actinomycetota > Actinomycetes > Streptomycetales > Streptomycetaceae > Streptomyces > Streptomyces phaeofaciens. The sequence continues at coordinate 35,800 of NZ_BMSA01000051.1, forward strand.
AACCAGCGGGCCACGTCGATGCAGAGGGAGAGCACGGCGAGGGTGGTGCCGTGGATGTCCAGCACGTCGAACTCGCCGGAGGCCACACCCTCCTCGATGATCCCGCGCACCTCGGCGTCGACCTGCCGGCGCAGCGCGAGGATCTCGGCGCGCGCGTCCGGTCCGAGCGCCTCCAGCTCGTACTGCACCACCCGTGCGGTGGTGCGCCGTCCGGCGTGCCAGCGGACGAACGAGCCGACCGCTTCCGCGAGCCGCTGGGCCGGGGTGCCCGCGCCCTCGGCGGCCGTGCGCAGGATGGCCAGCGCGCGGTCGTGGCCGATCCGGCTGATGCGGTGGAGCAGCTCTTCCTTGGTCTTGTAGTGGATGTAGAGCGCCGCCGGGCTCATGCCCGCACGGCCCGCGATGTCGCGGGTCGTGGTCGCGTGGTAGCCACGCTCGGCGAAGGCCTCCACGGCCGCGACGAGCAGTCGCCGTGCCGCGTCAGGGGTGACCTCTTCCCACGGCTCGATCTCGCCGCCGGTCGTCTCCTCCGCCGTACTCATCGCTCGCTCGCCCCTCTCGGTACAGGAGCTACACCATACCGCCCGAGGTGAGCGGCCGCTTAGAGTGCCCGCTCGGCCCCGGGGGAAGCCCTCAGAGCTTCTCGAAGGGGTCGTGTGCGGCCAGGAGCTTCTCCAGCCGGGCCTGGTCGACCCGGCTCACGATCGTGCCCGCCTCCTGGCGGTCCCGGATCACCTTCGCCAGCGTGAAGGCGGAGGTCACCAGATACAGGACGGCGATCGCCAGGAAGGACCGCACCCAGGCGTCGGTGTCCAGCTGGTAGATGCCGACGGCCGTGGCCGACATGGCGACGGCGAAGGAGGCGACGGCCTGACCGTAGAAGGCGGCCGTGTTCTGCTGCTTGACGGGTGTGTCACTCATGGGGACCAGCGTCGCCGGGTGTGGCCGGAACCACATCCGCTCGGATACTCAGTTCCGGTACTCAGAACGCCGAGACCCCCGTCAGCGCCCGCCCGATGACCAGCTTCTGGATCTGGCTGGTGCCCTCGTAGAGGGTCATCACCCGGGCGTCCCGCAGCAGCTTGCCCGCCGGGTACTCGTCGATGTAGCCGTAGCCGCCGAAGACCTGGAGGGCGTTGTTCGCGGCGCGCACGGCGGCCTCCGAGGCGAACAGCTTGGCCTTGGAGGACTCGGTGGCGAAGGGCAGCCCGCGGTCGATCAGGTCGGCGACGCGCCAGGTCAGCAGCCGGGCCGCGTCGACGTCCACGGCGATGTCACTGATCAGCTCCTGGACCAGCTGATGGTGGGCGATGGTCCTGCCGAACTGCTCGCGCTCCCCCGCGTACCGCACCGCGGCGTCCAGCGCGGCCTGCGCCAGGCCGACACAGCCCGCCGCGACCGACATCCGGCCCTTGGCCAGCGCCGACATGGCGACCGAGAAGCCCTTGCCCTCCTCGCCGAGCAGCGCGGACGCGGGGACCCGGACGTCCTGAAGGACCAGTTCGGCGGTCGCCTGGCCGCGCAGGCCGAGCTTGCCGTGGACGGTGCGGCGGCTGAGGCCGGGGGTGTCGGTGGGGACGAGGAACGCGGAGACGCCCTTGTGGCCGGGGGCGTCCGTGGAGCGGGCGAAGAGCAGGACGACGTCGGCCCAGGTGCCGTTGGTGATGAACATCTTCGTGCCGCTGATGACGTACTCGTCGCCGTCGCGGACCGCGCGGGTGGCGAGGTTGCCGGCGTCCGAGCCGGTGCCGGGCTCGGTGAGGCCGAAGCAGCCGACGTACGCGCCGGAGGTGAGCCCCGGCAGCCAGGCGCGCCGCTGCTCCTCGTCCCCCCAGGCGGCGATCGTCTTGGCGACCAGCCCCAGCGACACCGAGACGATCCCGCGCACGGAGGAATCGCCGCGGCCCAGTTCCTCCGTGACCAGGCAGTACGCGAGGTGGTCGCCGCCGGATCCGCCGTACTCCTCGTCGATCGTCAGGCCCAGGAAGCCGACCTCGCCGAGCTTCTTGACGACCGACCGGTCGACCTCCTCGGCACGGTCCCAGGCGACGACGTGCGGGGCGATCTCGCGGTCCACGAAGTCCCGGGCGAGCCGTCTGACGGCCTCCTGCTCCTCGCTGAGCCCCAGGTTCACCACGAGATCACCTCACAGAAGAAGACCCTTGAAAGCCGGACATTTAAATTAGCACTGCTAGTTTCAAGGTGCAGCCCTACTATGTGCGCCATGGCCCGACCGCGCAAGCCCTTGCTCAACACCGACCGGATCGTCGAGACCGCCCGGAGGCTCGTGGACGCGGAGGGCCTGCCGGCCGTCTCCACGCGCCGGCTGGCGGCCGAACTGGGGGTCAGCGGGCCCTCCCTCTACAACCACTTCCGCACCAAGGACGAGATCCTGGAGGCCGTCGCCGACTCGGTGAGCGCCCAGGTCGACCTGTCGATGTTCGAGGACGGGCGGGAGTGGCGGACCGCGCTGCACGACTGGGCGGTCTCCTACCGGGCCGCCCTGCTCGACCACCCCAACATCGTCCCCGTCCTCGCCCAGGGCCCCGGCCGCCGCCCGGCCGGACTCCGGCTCGCCGACGCGGTGTACGGCGGGATGGTCGCCGCGGGCTGGCCGCCCGCGCAGGCCACCTCCATCGGCGCGCTGATGCGGTACTTCGTGATGGGCTCCGCGCTCGGCTCGTTCGCCGGCGGCTTCGTCGACGACGCGAGCGCGTACGACCCCGCCGACTACCCCCACCTCGGACAGGCGCACCGGCTCGCCGAGCAGCAGGAGAAGATCGACGAGCGGGCCTTCGAGACGGGACTGACGGCCCTGCTGGAGGGGCTGGCCCGCCAGTACGAGCGGCTGCGGCGGATCGCCTAGGTCGTGTCCGCAAAGTGGCGTCGTCTGCCCGCAGGGCAGGGCTCGCGGCGTCCGGTGCGGTACATCGCAAGGCGGAGGGTCGCCCGCGTACTGGGTGTACGCGGGTGATCCCGACAACGCGGCGAGGTGCCGTGCCGGGCGTCGCGAGCCAGACGGGACTTTGCGGACACGGCCTAGTACTGCAACGGTGTCTGCACTGATTGCTGGGCAGGTGTCAGGGGCTGTGTC
>NZ_BMSA01000052.1 GCF_014648915.1 Streptomyces phaeofaciens
GGGGGTCATTTTTCACCCGCCGGAATCGGCTCACATTTCAAGCGTCGCCGACACCCATCCACTCGGCCGAGAAGTACTCCCAGGCCGACTGCTCTCCCGCCTGAGGGGGGATGTTTCTGCGGGTATGGCCTCCAGGGTGGCGCCGTGCAGCTGTTCTCCGCGTGAGCGGGGATGGTCCCTCGATCGGGTGCATGGGCATCTGGCAAAGCAACTGCTCCCCGCGCGAGCGGGGACGGTCCCACATGAGGCAGTCCCGGGGATACCTCCCCGGGCCGCTCCCCGCGCCAGCGGGGATGGTCCCCAGTAGGCAAAGGGCGGGTACTTCGACGTCTGCTGCTTCCCGCACCCGCGGGGATGATCCCGAGACGCAGGACAAGGTCAGCAAAGTGCGCCCCTGTTCCCCGCGTGAGCGGGATGGCCCCGACCACGGCCCCGGCCACCCCGAACACAGCGGCTGCTCCCCGCACGGTCGGCGTCACCCTGCTGCCGCTGCTCCCCGCACCCGCAGGGATGGTCTCGGCGGTAAGCCGGGCGAGTTACGCCCACGCACTCGCGGGGGTGGTCCCGCGCACCGGCGGAAGTCGAAGGCGGCGACGGCCTGCTCCGCATCCGCGGGGATAGTCCAAGTCCCTCCCGTACGGCGGGGATGGCGTGCCGCTCTCCACGCGAGCCGGGATGTTCTCTGTCGGCGACGCCTGAACTCTGGTTTTGGATCACTTTCCGGGCTCTGTCGCTGATTTGGGGGTGCCAGCCTGTTGATCAAGGTGACAGGAGGATGCGGCGTCGCAGGAGGCCGAAGTTGGCCCCGCCGTACATCTGTCTCTTCAGCAGCTTGATTCCGGTGACGTTGCCTTCGACCGCTCCCGAAGTGTGGGTGGTGGTCGGGCGGCGAGTACGGCTGCGCAGTCGCGCCGTATGCCGGCGGCCAGGGTGCAGAGTTCTCGTTGTCCGTCGAGCCGGACATCGGCGAGCGGGACGTCGAGGGCCATGCGCTCGCTGCGGTGTTCGCGCACCATCGCGGCCAGGCGCCGGGCGTACTGGATGGTCGTGGCCAAGGCGGGGCTGCGTTGGCATAGCTCGTCGAGGCATTTGCGTTCGGTGTCGGTGAGTTGCTCGGGCCGACGCATGAGGAGCTCTTGGAAGCCCACCCTCCTTCCCAGGTGGTCCTGATCTCGATGCCCGCATCGGGATCAGGACCGCGGCCCGCATCCTCATCGACGTCGGTGACGGCAGCGGCTTCGCCACTGCCAGCCTCGCTCCGGTAACCCGGAACTCCGGCTCCCCCATCCGCGGCGAACCTCCCCCCGGCGAGGCAACAAACAGCTCAAGAGGGCCTTCTGCCTGGCCGCGTTTGCCTCGCTCTCCCAGCCCGAGTCACGCGCCTACTACGACCGCAAACGCCGCGAGGGGAAACACCACGTCGCCGCTCTCATCGCGCTCGCCCGACGCCGCATCGATGTCCTGTTCGCCATGCTCCGCGACGGCACCTTCTACCAACCATCCACACCGGCTACGGCTCAAACCGGACTCGCTGTTCGCCGACCGGGCTAAGACCATGACATCTACCGCCACCAGGTCCGCGCCTGGGGCATCGTGCCGCGATCGCCCGCCGCGGCACCCTGCACGGCACCGGACTGGGCACCTACCGGTGGGTCGTGGAGAGGAGTTTCGCGTGGCTGCACGGCTTCCGACGTCTGCGGATCCGATGGGAACGGCGAGCCGACATACACGAAGCGTTCCTCAAACTCGCCTGCTGCCTCAACACCCGCCGACAACTCGCCTCCTCGTGTTAGCCGTTGTAAGACAGCGGGGGTTAGCGGTGGCGCTGGGGTATTGAGCGGGAGGACCAAGTTCACACGCCCGGATCGGCACCCTCTACGTCTGCTCGACGAAAAGCGGCGTACCCACTACAACCTGCCGAATCCCATCAATGCCGGCCCGCCTGATCTGCTGCCGATGTGCGTCGACGACTGCCACCGTTACTGCGATGCCTGTCACGGCTGGCAGTTGTATCCCGCTCTGGCCGTTGGTCCGCATGATCGCCTGCCAGGCGTACGCGCATGCCCCGCGGAGGTCCGCCCGAATAGGCTGGGACACCTCTTCCGCCTTCTCTGTGATCGCTCGCAATGGATCGATGCTGGGACTGAGTCCGCGGGTGGACGTGAAGGTTCCTGTGGCGTGGCGCGCTGCTCCCACGAGTACGAGAGCGACGCCGTCGACATGACCTGCCACCCAGAATTGCTGTTCGTTCACCAACCTTGCGGCCGGAGTGTGGAAGTAGAAGAAGGGCGGAAGCACGTCCTCCTGAGCACCCAGGCATTCAAAATCCAGTGGGGCAACGTCTTCCGCGATCCGCTTCTCCAAACGACGAACTTCACTCACCAGTCCTGGGCTGGCATTCGCAAACCGAAGTTCGGCTTCGGCGACTGGAGTTTTGAACTTCAGGCTGAGTTCACGAAAGGAATCCAGGATACTTTTGTTGTATTGCTCGGCAGCCGAAGAACGTAGGAGCGCTGCGTGGGCGTGTGTCGGCAGAGAAAGACTTCGGCCTCGGCGCCGGAACCTATGTGTCGCGTGATGCTGAACCATCCGAACTCTTGTCCGACATAGTCATGCGAAGAGATCATGGGGCACTCGTTTCTGGCGCAAGTGGGCTTCTCGAGCCTCTCAGCCTGGCCCGATGACGGCAAGGGCGCGAAAGGTTGCGGCTTTGACGTAAGCCGACCGCTCTCTTACACGCGCTAACATGATGAGGCGAGTTTGAGGAACGCTTCGTGTATGTCGGCTCGCCGTTCCCATCGGATCCGCAGACGTCGGAAGCCGTGCAGCCACGCGAAACTCCTCTCCACGACCCACCGGTAGGTGCCCAGTCCGGTGCCGTGCAGGGTGCCGCGGCGGGCGATCGCGGCACGATGCCCCAGGCGCGGACCTGGTGGCGGTAGATGTCATGGTCGTAGCCCGGTCGGCGAACAGCGAGTCCGGTTTGTGGCGGGGCCGGCCAACCCGGCCGCGGACCGGCGGGATCGAATCGAGCAACGGCAGCAACTGAGTGACGTCGTTGCGGTTGCCGCCGGTCAGCAGGAGCGCGAGCGGGGTGCCGTGCCCGTCGGTGATCAGATGGTGCTTCGAGCCGACCCGGCCCCGGTCGACCGGCGAGGGGCCCGTATGGATCCCCTTCTAAGGCTCTGACGTGGGAGGAGTCGACCACGCACCGGGACCAGTCCATCCGCAAGGCCGAGTTCAACTCGGCCAGCAGGACCTCGTGCAGCCGCTGTCAGACGCCGGCCTCGTTCCAGTCCCGCAGCCGCCGCCAGCACGTCATGCCCGAGCCGAACCCCACCTCCTGGGGCAGGTACTCCCACTGGATTCCGGCTTGCAGCACGTACAAGATCCCGCACAGCACGTCGCGGTCCGGCAACGGTCATGCACCTAGCTGACGTGTCAGCAAAGTGCTAGAGTCGCCAACATGCCAGAGAGGTTGTCGGAGCAGGAGCGCCGGGCGTGGCGGAACTTCATCCTGCTCAGCGAGGCGGTACGCCGCGAAGTCGGCCGGGACCTCTGGGAGAACGCCCAGCTGTCCGAGACGGAGTTCACCGTGCTGGCGCAGCTTGCCGCGGCACCTGGCGGACTCATGCGCTCCACCGAGTGCGCCCAGGCACTGGACTGGGACACCGGTCGCATGTCCCACCAGCTGCGCCGCCTAGAGGAACGCGGGCTGCTGGAGCGAGGCAGGGGAGTAGCGGGGGATAAGCGCGCCGCCGTGGTGTCTTTGACTCACGAGGGACTTTCCGCCTACCGCCGCGCTCTTGGTCCCCACATGAGGTCCGCCAAGCGCTGGTTCCTTGACGGGCTGGAACCCGACCAGCTGGACGGCCTCGACGCCATTCTCAAAACGTTGCTGCTCCATCTGGAGCGGACCCGACCTAGTGAAGGGGAGACATCGTGACCGACGCCACGACTCTGCCGTTCTGGGCCCAGACGGACACCGACTTGACCGGCCGTACCATCCTCGTGGTCGGCGGCGCCGGCGGAGTGGGCGAGGGCATCACCCGAGCCCTGCTCGTCGCCGGTGCTCACGTAGTCGTCACCGCCCGATCCGAGGCGAAGCTCGCGGAATTCTCGGCCCGCATCGGCCACCCCCAGCTTGCTGTACGCACTTTGGACCTGCTGGACCCGAAACTGTCCGAAAGCGTTGCGGCACTGCGTTCCGAGAAGGGTGTGCTGGAGGGCGTAGTACTCAGTGTGGCGGACTGGGGCAGCCAGGGCCGCAAGAGACTCATCGACTTCACCGATGAGGAGTGGCAGGAGCAGCTGGTACAGAACCAGACCACGATCTTCCGCGCGTTCCGTGCGCTGGTTCCTGCTGTTGCGGCCACCGGCGCGATCGTCCACATCAACGGCATGAGCGCCGACATACCCTACCCAGGGGCCGGTGCCGTCGCCGTCGGGTCAGCTGCCACCAAGTCTCTGACTCGAACCGTTGCGGAGGAAGAAGGCGGCAGAGGTGGCCCGCGTATCCACGAGGTTGTACTCGGTGTGATCCGCACCCGGCCCCGGCAGCTCGCCGGTATCGACAACCCAGCCTGGATCCCGGCCATCGATGTCGGCATCCATGTCGCGGAACTGATTGCACGCAAAAGCCCACTGTCCAGCGATGTCCTGAGCTACTTCGTCGATCCCGCCGTCGGCCCCCTCCCCGTCCCACCACCACTCAAGTAAAGCGGTCACCATGCTCGACATCATTCGTCCCGGCGATCCGCGCTATGCGGATGTGCAGCACGTCTACACGACCACCGGCGCTCCGGCAGCGGTGCTCCAACCGCGTACCACAGACGAGGTTGTACAGGCCCTCGGCTTCGCCCGCGACACCGGTGGCCCCCTTTCCCTGCGCAGTGGCGGACACGGAATCAGCAGCGTGTCCACCAACGAACGCGGGACCGTCATCGATCTGAGCAGGCTCAGCACGATCGAGCGGGTGCGTCCTGATGCTCGGCTGGTAAGGGTCGGACCCGGTGCCCGCTGGGGCGAGGTCGCCGCCACACTCCATCCGTGGGGACTGGCGATCAGTTCTGGCGACTCCGGCGATGTCGGCGTCGGCGGCCTGGCGACCACAGGCGGCATCGGACTGATGGGCCGGGCCCATGGGCTGACCATCGACCACATCACCGCAGCCGAGATGGTCACCGCCGACGGGCGCGTCCTCCATCTCGACGCTCAGCGGGAACCGGACCTGTTCTGGGCTGTGCGCGGAGGCGGCGCCAACATGGGCATCGTCACATCCCTGGAGTTCCGGGCCGACCCCGTCCCCGTCGTGGCCCGAGCAACCTTGCAATACCGGATAGAACGCCTCGCGCCGTTCCTGCAAGCCTGGGGGGAGACAGTCGAGGCCGCTCCCCGGAAGATCTCAGCTTTCCTCTACCTGATGGGAGGCGGGTTCGCCTTGGCGACCGTGGTCTATGCAGGAGACGACCCGGCCGCCGCCGAAGCCGCCCTCACCCCCTTCCTGCAGGTCGCACCGACCGTCGGGCACCAGGCCCAAGTGGTGCCGTACGCTGCCGTGGTGGCCGCCACCCACGCCCCGCACCGCGGACAGCAGAGCGGCCGCACCCACACTGGCTTGGCTGTCCACCTCGACCAAGATCTGAGCGAGAGACTCGAGAGCCTGGATCTGGCCGGTTTCGGTCAGCTGCTGCAGATTCGTTCCGTGGGGGGCGCGATCAACGACGTGCCTGCTGACGCGACCGCCTACGCCCATCGTCATCAGAACTTCTCCATCACGGCCGTGGCGCCCTCCTCGTCCCGGGCATTCGATGAGGCCTGGGCAGCGGTACATCCGTCATTGGACGGTCTGTACCTCAGCTTCGAGTCGGAGTTCACCCCGCAGAGACTCACCGAAGCCTTCCCCGGCGCGACACTGCAGCGGCTGCGCGACATCAAGAAGCAGGTCGATCCTGACAACGTCTTTAGACAAAATTTCCCGGTCGTAGGCTTTCCGGACGTCACGCATCGTCCATGAGCCCCGTTGCGGGCGGCTGGCCCTGCGACCACTGATCTGGCAGGGCCGGGGCCGATGCGCGATCCTGCGCATGGGGGCCGCCCGCCTGGAAGGCCTTCACAGTGGACTGTCCGGTGGTGTGCTGTACGGCAGATGCGATCTCGATCCTGGCTTCCCGCGTTGAGTCGGGCCAGGATCTGCGGAACGTTACGCAACTGCGGTCAGAACCAAGGGCATGGCCGTCGATAGATCTCCGCGGCGACGCCGGCGGGGGTATCAGGACTTGCCGCGTCCGTGCCTGCCTTCACCGCACCGGCGGGGCGACGTGTGGATACTGCAGATTGAGCGGGATGTCGTAGGCGACACCCCGGCACTGGCCCCAGTCCTGTCGGCGGGATGGGGCAGCGGGGACTCGGTGTCGAACCGTTTCTTGGAACGGCGGTTTCGCACTGGTGGGCAGCCTGCAGGCGCGTCTCTCGGGGCGGCGCTGCGCAGTGCGCCGACAGACCGGCGCAGGCCGCCCTGTACCCGCAGAAGTGGGGTGGTCAGGCAGGATGCCGCTAGGCTGACGGCGCTCCGCCTGCTGTGTCCGCCCTTTCTGCGCCTGTGGCCAGCACCCGACTCTTGTTGAGGACCATGGGGGCCGCGGGCCTCCGCTCCAAAGTGACGGCCTGACCTAGAACCATGACGTGGTCCCTGCCGTCATACTGCTGCCAGGTACCAGGCCCCCCAGCCTGCGACCGCATGCGGTCGCCCGACAAGGGACGGTAGGGAAGCCCTGACCTTGGACTGGGTGCTATGTCAGTTGACGGTGGTGCCGGGGTAGATGTGCTCGGCTGACTGGAAGAGGATCGTGGGGTTGATCCGGGCGAGGTGCCGCGCCGTCATCAGGTCGGCAAACTCCTTGGCCTCCCGTGCCACCGTGCTGAGCTCTTCGACGTCCTTGAGGTACTGGCGGGTCTCGTCGAGGTGGCGGGGGTCGTCATCGCTGCCAGGGGCCTTGTGCCCGGCGACGACGGCCTTAGGGTGCAGTGCCGCGATTTTGTCAATGGCTGAGACCCAGTCGCGGCGACGCTGGGCGTCACCCCCGGCCAGGGCGAGGTGGACGCCGTTGTAGACGATGTCGCCCGCGACTGCGAGACCGAGGTCGGGGACGTGGACGAAGGTGGTGTCCTGGGTGTCGCTGTCGCCTGCCTCCACGAAACGGACTTCATGGCCTTCGAGGTCGAAGGTGTACCCGTCGATCGCCGTTGGCACGATGACGTCCTTGACGATCTGGCCGGGGAACTGGCCGTTCCAGAAGTCCATGAGGCCGGTTATCTGGTACTGGGCGAGCGCCACGGTCCCCTTGGTGCCCAGGATCTGAGCATCGGGGAATCGTTTGGCCACCTCCGCAAAGCCGAACCAGTGATCGCCGTGGCCATGGGTGGCATACATGGCGAGCAGGTTCTTGCCGGAGGCGACCACCCAGTCGGCGACCTCGCGGGCCTTGTCCTCGGTGTGCGGAGCGTCGACCAGGATGGCGTCGCGCTCGCCGTGGATGAGGGTGGAAGCAATCGGCGACCAAGCCGGAACTGGCCGTACCGAGGTACCGTCGGGCAGCACCGCCGATGGCGGGAGGGTCACCAGAACGTCGTAGCCGAGAGCCATCACTTCACCGCCTGCCGCGTCGTGCCGCTCGCCTGGAACTCACCGCAACGGTTCGTCAACGTCGTATCGTTCATTAACCCACGGTCCGGCCTGGCGAAACGCCGTGCAATAGAGCAATGGCCAAGTCGCGCCAGAAGTCTGCCAATCGGGGCCGTCGTGCTACGCGTGTGCCTCGGCACGGTCCGGCCGGGCAGTCGCGGCAGCCTGAAAGGTGCGGCGGTAGGCGAGCGGGGAGACGCCTAATTCCGCGCTCATGTGCTGGCGCAGTGAGCTGGCGGTGGCAAAGCCGACGTCGGTGGCGATCTGGTCGATGGTGAGGCTGCTGGATTCCAGCAAGCGGCGGGCGCGGTCGAGGCGCTGCCTGATGATCCATTGACGGGGCGACAGGCCGGCTTCTTCGCGGAAGCGGCGGGCGAAGGTACGCAGGCTCATGTGCGCGTATTCGGCCAGTTGAGGGACAGTGAGCGCCTCGTCGAGGTGTTCCAAGGCCCACTGGCGGGTGGCTGCGGTGGAGGAGGCCGGGTCGTCGGGCACGGGTCGGTCGATGTACTGGGCCTGCCCGCCGTCGCGGAAGGGCGGCACCACACAGCGGCGGGCTGCGCGATTGGCGAGTTCGCTGCCGTGGTCAGTGCGGATGAGGTGAAGGCACAGGTCGATGCCAGCGGCGGCGCCGGCAGAGGTCAGAATCGCGCCGTCGTCGACGAATAGGACGCCCTCGTCGAGGCGGATGTGCGGGTACCAGCGGCGGAAGAAGGAAGCACACTCCCAATGCGTGGTTGCGGGGCGTCCGTCGAGCAGGCCGGCGGCGGCGAGGATGAACCCGCCGGTGCAGATCGAGGCGACACGGGTGCCGGGGCGGATCCGGGAGAGTGCGGCCGCGACGGGTGCAGGCAAGTCGCGGGTCAGATGCGTCGGCTCGATCGGGGCGACGATGACAGTGTCGGCCTGTTCCAGAATGTCCGGCCCGTGCTCGGGCATGACGGAGAACCCGGCGTTGGTGGCGACCTGGCCGCCGTCGGCCGAACAGACACGGACGTCGTAGTGGCCCTCGGCGGCGCCCAGGATCCGGGCCGGGATGCCCAGCTCGAAGGGATAGACCCCCTCCAGGGCGAGGACGGCCACCCGGTGCGGATCGCACCCGGAACTATTCATGGCTGAATTCTATCGTATATTGGCATATCTGCCATTGTCCTTGATCGTCGAAGGGTAGACGGCGGAATGCATAAACGACACGATGCTCTCCATCAGCCAGGACGAGTTCGGCGGCCCCGAGGTCCTGAAGCCCGTCACCCCCTGTCCCGAGGCCCGGCCTGGGCGAGATCCTGATCCGGGTACACGCGGCGGGTGCGAACCCGGTCGACACCTACAACCGCGAGACCGGCGTACTCGTCGGCGAACCACCGTTCGTGCTCGGCTGGGACGTCTGCGGCACCGTCGAGGCCGTCGGTGCCGGCGTCACCCTGTACGAGCTGTTCGGGATGCTGCCCCTCCCACATGGCCACGGTGCCTTCGCCCAGTACGTCCTCGCGCCGACCCGCGCCTTCATGCCCAAGCCGAAGAACCTCGGCCACGTGCAGGCCGCAGCCCTGCCGCTTGCCGGGCTGACCACTTGGCAGGCCCTGGTGGAGACCGCCCGTATCGGCAAGGACAGCCGCGTCCTGATCAACGGCACGGCCGGCGGGGTCGGGCACCTGGCCCTCCAGATCGTCCTCGTCACGACTCTGCCGCACACCCTCGCCGACGTACTGCCGGAGGCGGCCCGCCGAGGCGTCCGTGCCGCCGGCCTGTTCGTCGAGGCCGACCGGATCGGCATGAGAGCCCTGGCCGATCTCGCCGCGACTGGGCGGCTGGTCCCCACCGTCGACGCCACCTACCCGCTGGAGCAGGCAGGCGCCGCGCAGACCGCCAAGTCGGGCCGCGGCAAGACGGTCCTCACTGGCGCCTGACGCCTCTGCCCGCCCCGAGGAGAAAGCACAGTCGCGTCCTCGTTGCACTTCTCCACACTGGTCCAGGACGGCGTCTCGCGCGCCCGTGACCAGCGCATACCCGACGACAACCGGCTGGTTTCCTCCCCGCTGACCACGACCCTCATCCTGGACCGTGAGGCTCTCGCGCCGGTCGTGCGGGCGGGTAAGGGGGCGGCGCACCGCCCCGGAAGGTCGCGTCGACGCTCAGACCGTGCCGGCGAGGGCGTGGCGTCCGGCGCTGATCAGGGCGGCCTGCCGGGTGACGCGCGCGCCCAGGTGCTCGGCCGTGGCGATGTCTGCCTTGTGGACGGTGTCGACTCCGCCGTCCAACGGGGTCTGCGCGCCGGCTCCGCCCCAGTAGCCGAGGCGGTTCAGGTCGTGCTCGGAGGCGGAGCTGGAGTTCCAGCCCGGAGCCAGGCCCAGGCTGACCCACAGCATCTGGTGCTGGGCGGCGAAGGCGGCGAAGAACGCCAGGGTGTTGTTCTTGTCGCCGCTCTTGGAGGCCGAGTTGGTGAATCCCGCCGCAAGCTTGTCCGCCCAGCGTCCCTCGGCCCAGCGGCCGCTGGTGGCCTCGGCGAAGGCGTGGAAGCCGGACGAGGCGCCGCCCATGTAGGTGGGCGACCCGAAGATGATCGCGTCCGCGGCGTCCAGCCGGTGCCACTGCTCGTCGGTGACAGCGGTCACGTCCACGAAGGTCACGTCGGCTCCGGCGTCCGAGGCCCCGCGTCGCACAGCCTCGGCCAGCACGGCCGTGTGCCCGTAGCCGGAGTGGTAGGCGACGGCGACGGTCGGGCGGGGGGAGGTCTGCTCGGACATGGTCTGCTCCTGTGGGTCGAGTGCGGGAATGTTCGGCGGGGGCGCGGTCGCCTTTGTACTTCCTGTCCCCTTGAGGTCGCCTGCGCCGTTCACCGGCGTCGGTTGAGTAATGCGACCGGTCGTCTTGCTTGAGTCAAAGTGCTTCGGTCCTGTCGGAATTCCCGGAAGCCGCCCCAGCCTGGCCGGGGTGATCTTCGCGACAGTCGTGTCATTCCGGAACCCAGAACCCCGGGAGGAGCCGGCCTGTCCCCCGCAAGAAGCCGTACCGGTCACGGTCACGTCCATCCCCGTAACGGGGTACGCGGGCTGGCTGACCAGCGCGCCGGCACCGCCGGCGGCCGCTTTCACCAGGAGGGCACCTGTCCGGCTGAGTGGGCCCGAGTGCAGCGGAGAGGTTCGAAGAGACCCTGCCCGGCGGTCGGCTTTCCGTGGTCCCCGTCCTCGTTCCGGGATCGTCTCAGTCGCGGGAGAACGGATCGCTCAGAGCCTCGAAGTCCGCTGGCGACAGCTCCAGCGAGGCAGCCGCCACGTTGTCCTCGAGGTGCTCGACCGACGACGTGCCCGGGATGGGCAGTACGACCGGCGAGCGGCGCAGCAGCCAGGCCAGCGCGGCCTGGGACGGCGAAGCGCCCAGGTGGGCCGCGACGCGGTCGAGGGGACCGCCCGGCCTGGCAAGTTGCCCCGTGGCCAGCGGGAACCAGGGCAGGAACGCGATGTCGTTCGCCTCGGCGTACCGCAGAACGTCCTCGGAGTCGCGCTGGGCGACGTTGTAGAGGTTCTGCACGGAGGCGACGGGCACGATGCGGCGAGCCAGCTCCAGCTCGTCGACGCCGACCTCGGAGAGTCCGACGTGGGCGATCTTGCCCTCGTCACGCAGCTCCTTGAGGACGCCGATCTGGTCCTCGAACGGCACGGAGGAGTCGATGCGGTGCAACTGGAGGAGCGGGATGCGTTCCAGCCCCAGCCGGCGCAGGCTGGACTCCGCCTGCGCCCGCAGATAGGCGGGACGGCCGTTCGGGCGCCACTGTCCGGGGCCCGGGCGGGTCAGTCCGGCCTTGGTGGCGATCACCAGGTCCTCCGGGTACGGGTGCAGCGCCTTGTGCAGCAGTTCCTCCGCCGTCCCGGGTCCATAGGAGTCGGCGGTGTCGAAGAGCGTCACGCCGAGCTCCACGGCACGGCGCAGAACGCGCACACCACTGTCCTGGTCGGGGAAGGGACCCCACACTCCCGGACCCGTCAGCTGCATGGTGCCGTAACCGAGTCGGTTGACCTTCAGGTCACCGCCGATGGTGAACGACCCGGAGGACGCTGCTGAGATGCTGCTCATTGCTGTCTGCCTTTCTTGTTTCGGGCCACCCGCAGTCGGGTGGCGCGACGGCACGGTGAAGCGCCGCGATCCGTGTCCGTGCCGCGCGGCCGCCCGCCGGGGAAAACCGACCCCGCCGCGGGTCGTGGCTGGCCGGAAACAGCGGGCCCGTCGCGCGGCAGGGTGCCAGGGTGTTCAAGAGACGGTGACGTTCTCCAGACGCACCGAGACGACCAGCGGCTCGGGCACCTTGTGGCCGTTCTCGTCGCGGCTGTAGATCATCCGGGTGGTGGGAACGACCAGGCCGGACACCTCTTGGTGCCCGGAGATGTAGTGGGCGGCGGGGGTGTCGCCGGCGATCGCGACGCTGTAGTCGCGTCGGCGGATCAGCCCGGAGTTGTCCACGTACAGGGTCTGCTCGGTGCTGAGAGTGGCGATGCTGTCGGGGAAGACCACGTGCAGGCGGCGGAACTTCTCACCGTCCTCCGTCCACGTCCCGATCTCCTCGGTGCGTACCCCGGGGAAGGTCAGCGAAAGCGGCTCGGCCAGGTAGGTCCACATGGCGCTGCCCGAGAAGTAGGCCAACTGCAGCCTGCTCCACGGAGACATCAGCCCGTGGCCGGCGAAGGAGCCACGCGGGTCGAGGAGTTCTTCCACGAGGTTGCCCTCGGTGTCCTCCACCGCGACTCGGTCCCCCGTGAAAGTCACGTGGTGGCCGTCCTCGAAGAAGGGTTCCTGCCGTACGTACTGCCGGTGCAGGCCGACGGTCACGTCCACGTCGTTCAGGGCCCCGGGATGCCCCTTCATGCTCCACAGGGCGCCGCCGAAGAACTGGCGGGCGCTGATCTGGTCGGCCTCCGCCCAGCGGGCGCGGCCGCCGTAGGCGTCGAAGATGGTGTTGAGAAGGTCGGACACGATATGTCTCCTGGTGGCGGGGTGTCAGCCGAGGAACTCGTTGACGTCCTTGGCTGCTTCGGTCGGGTACTGGAACAGCGACGCGTGGGCGGCATCCGGGTAGATGCGGATCTGCGCGTCCGGGATGAGGCCCGCCATCAGGTAGCTGCCCCGTGTCGGGATCATCAGGTCGTTGTCACCCTGCAGGATCAGCGTGGGGCACTGGATGCCGGTCAGCCGCTGCAGCGCGCCGTGGTCGGGAATGCCCCACTCCAGCACGGCGTCGTACTGGGCGTCGCGGGAGGCCAGGCTGCTGGGTACGTCCCGGTCCTCGGTGCGGGCCAGGAAGCGGCCCAGGAACTCCACGCCCTTGGCCTGGCTGGTCTCGGTGTGGGCGAAGAAGATGTAGAGCAGGTCCTCGCCGGTGGGCACGGCCGCACGGGCGTGCGTCTCGATGTCATTGCGCCAGCCGTGCATGCCCGGGCCACCCTTGGGACCGGTACCGACCAGGATCAGGCGGCGGATCAGCCGGGGCCGGACCAGAGCCATGTCCTGGGCGACGAAACCGCCGATGGAGAAGCCGAGGAGGTCGATCTGCTCCAGGCCCAGCGCCACGGTGAAGCTGATCATCTGCTGGGCCATCTGCGCGACGGTGTCCGCCGGCGTGCCGCTGGAGGAGGCGACACCGGGGTAGTCGACGAGGACGACCTCGCGTTCGGCGGCCAACGCGTCGACGAGCGCGGGGTCCCAGTTGTCGAGGTTGCCGGTGAAGTGCTGCAGCATCACCAGCGGCACCCCGCCTTCGGGACCGAGCCGACGGTAGGCGTAGCGGACACCGTCGACCTCGGCGAACTGCGTGGGGGCGGTGTGGTGCGTTTCTGAGGCCATCGCTTCTCCCTGGCGAACCGTATGTGCGTGTGGACCGGGGTGTGTGGGCGACGGGACACGAACGTGTGCCGAGGCGTTGTGCCGATCCCGTGGCCGGCCCGTCCTGCCGGACTGCTCGATGCCACGTGACGAGCATGACCTTCACATGTGGAGAGTTTGTGGCGCACTTCTTTTCCTACACGTCGTGCCAGGAAGGGAGCGGTGACACGAACGCCCGGACGGGCACGGCCGGCCGGGCGTCGTCCTCAGGCGCTCAGGCGGTCACCTGGCGCGCGGGCCGCGGACCGGGGGGAGAGAGACCGCTGAGTGTGGAGTGTCCCCCCCGCTCCGGGGTCAGTGCTGCGTACCGGCGACCACAGGACGGCGCTGGCGGCGGACTCGATGACGACGATGCTGTCGGCCTTATTCGACGGGCCGCGGCCGCGGCGGACGCACCGGACTGCCCGCCAGCCCTGCTGGCGGCCTCTGCGGACATGGACGCCTTGTCCGTCGCCGAGGAGGCCGGACTGGTGCGCCTGGAAAGCGGGCGCGTGGGCCATTCGCCATCCTGATGCCTTCGGCGGTGCACGGGTCCGCCTCGTTCGCCGCGCGGCGGGAGATGCATCTGGCGCTGGCCCAGGCCCTCATCGGCGATCCCGAGCGGAGGATGTGAAGACAGCGGGCGCGACGGCTGCTGGACGCGATCGAGCTGGCTGGTAAGTGCCCCCACTCGCTGCACCAGCTCCCTGTTCATCGGAGGCGCCTGACAGTCGGCAGCGTCCGGCGCCGAGTCCCACACCGTCGACCCGGCGACCGGTGCGTCGCACGCAAGTTGCGCCGACGCCGACCGGACGTGGACGGGGCGGTCGCGGCAGCCCGGGCGGCGCTCGGCAGTCCCGCCTGGGCTGGCCTCGCGCCAGCCGAACGGGCTCGCATCCCGTGGCGCGTGGGCGACCTGATCGACGAACACGCCGAGGAAGTGGGCCAGTTGGGGACCCTCGATCAGGGCCGGCCGATCGGCGTCTCGCGGTGGTGAGCGTCAAGGTCGCAGCCGAGCGCTCCGTTACTACGCGGCCCGGGTCACCAAGCTCTACGGGGAGACGGCCCCGATGTCCCATCCCGACGTGCTGCGGTACACCAAGCGGGAGCCGGTCGGGGTGTGCGCGGTCGTCGACTACCCCCTCCCCACTGTGACGGCCACGGACGACCCGCACCAACACTCCGCCCAGGTCAACCCAGCGGAGGCCCGGACTTCTTCAGGGGCAAGGAGGCGGCCCGGAGGCGCAGCTGGTAGGGCTCAGCTCTGTGCATCCATGAGCGCGGTGGCCGTGAGCCACACGACCGCCGGGTTGAGGCGTTCGGGATGAAGGGAGCACATGGCATTGAAGAATTCGATCTGGCTCGTTGTCTCCTTCAGGAGCCGGTCCGCGTCACGGATGTACTGCCGAGTTTCCTCGATGGTGGCCGGGCTGTCGGGAAGTGCCTTGTTCTTGTGTCCGCAGACGACGTGGCGCGGCGCGAGGCGCTCGACCGCGTCGAGCGCCTGAAGCCACTCTGCACGCCCCCCATCTGCGGATTCGGAGAGGTACACGTGTACGCCGTTGTAAACGACATCGCCGGCGACGACGAGCCCGATCGATGGAACGTGAAGCACGGTGGTGTCGTCGGTATCACTGTGCCCGACTTCGACGGAGCGCAGAACGTTGCCCTCCAGAAGAATCCCTTGCGGTGGTACGGGCCGTGCGAGCACGGGAGACGGCGGGACCTGACCGGGGAACAGGTTGTCGACCTGTTCCTTTCTGAATTCCGCCGAGCCCTGCTTCCGCATGAGACGGATGCTGTCCTCGCTGGCGAGCACAACGGTGCCGGGGAAGCGCTCGACCAGGGGGCCGGAGCCGAACCAATGATCACCGTGGCCGTGCGTGATGTAAATGTGTTCGAGGTGCTTGCCCGACTGTTCGACCCAGTCACCCACCCTCCGGGTCTGCTCGATCGTCAGCGGGGGATCGACCAGCACTGCGTTCTTCTCCCCATAGATCAGCGTGGTCGACATCGGCGACCACGAGAACAGCTCTCCGTTGGGAAGGGGATCCGTGACGCTGGTGGGGATCGGATCGGAGATGAAGACTTCGTACGCTAAATCGGTCTGGGAGGCCATCTCTACCATGCTCTTTTCCGTGTGGTGGTTGCCTGGTGGCACGTTGATGCGGACGGACAGCATCGGAGAAGTGAGTGCAAAAAATGTACTCACTGATGACGTTAACCTAGCACAGTGAGTACTGAATCTGCACCGGCACCCCGTGTCTGTTCTGTGGCCGACGCGGTAGCCGTTGTCGGTGAACGCCATTCGCTGCTGATCGTGCGCGAGCTGCTGTACGGCAACCGGCGCTTCTCCGGGATCGCCGACGCCGTCGGGCTCTCCCGGACGCTGCTGTCCACACGACTGCGTCGGCTGGAGACGGCCGGCGTCGTGGAACGACGGCGCTACAGCGAGCATCCGCCGCGCGACGAGTACGTCCTCACGGAGGCGGGCCGTGCCCTGCTCCCCGTGCTCGCCGCCCTCAAGGAGTGGGGCGACACGTACTGCCGGGACGGCATCGCCACAACGGAATTCCAGCACCGATGCGGTGCCGTCCTGCACACCCGAGCGGACTGCGCCGCCTGCGGCGAGGAGATCCGCTTCGAGGACCTGACCATGGTGGGAGGAACACACCCGCCGCAGATACGACCCTGAGCCGCCCCGCGTCTCGTACGCCCCGCACGTACGAAGGGCGGGACCGTGCTGCCCGTGAGGCCGTCGCGCAGTCCAAGGAAGCGCCGAACTCTGCTCCCGCGTGAGCGGGGATGGTCCTGACGTGAGCCGCGTGCGGTCCAAGGGGGCTCCCTGCTCCTCCGCGTGAGCGGGGATGGTCTCGCCTTGATCGTCGAGCCGACTGCCTGCACCTTCTGCTCCCCGCGTCTGCGGGGATGGTCCCATCGACAAGGACGACGGCAAAGGCAAGTCGCTCTGCTTCCGCGTGAGCGGGTATGGTCCCGGCGTCACGTACGTCCCGGTGACCGGCGTGATCTGTTCCCCGCGTGAGCGGGGATGGTCCCGATCCCGGGATTGCTGTCTCGGCTCCTGCTCCCTGCTCCCAGCGCGAGCGGGGTTGGTCCCATCGAGAATTTCGAGCGGAGCCATGCAGTCGAAGAAGTCGTCCCGAAAGCGTGACGCCACCGCGAACGCTTCCTGTGTCGAGGTGGTGCAGCGGCCACGGACGAGGGGGTTCGAGCCGCTGCCGAAACGGTGGGTGATCGAGCGGACCTTCGGCTGGCTGATGCAGCACCGCCGCCTGGCGCGGGACTACGAAGCCCTCCCGCAGAGGTCAAGAGCGATGATCCACTGGGCCATGGCTAACAAAATGTCCCGCGAACTGACCGGAGAATCCGTACCAACCTGGCGAATCGAAACGGACATCCTGCACACATCAGCGTGAACCTTGATCAGATGCTCTCTTAGTGCTGGTCAAGTGCCTCTGTGACGGAGCACAGGATCAGACGGGGGCCGTGTCGTCGTCTCCGAAATTCTCGTACGAGGGAGCATGTTCGGGGGTGCCATTCGAGGTCACACCATAAAGAACAAGCTGAGGATTCCGGCTGCGTGCGCGGCGGTGATCTCGCCGAGGAAGTAGTCGGGCCGGACGTTCCAGGATTCCAGAAGGCGAAAGAGGGCGATTCCGGAGGTGAACAGGGCGGGTTGGGCGTACTCGGTGCGGTCCAGGGTCCCCTCGTCGGTGTGACCGGCGAACATCACGTCACGCAGGTAGCCGCCGGTCATAGTGTCGAAGATCGCACACACCTCGTCGAGGACTGCGGCGAACACGGTGAAGGCATCGTGGAGTTCGCGTCCCATTCCTGGGTGTTGGGCGCTTTGGCCGGAGAACATGAAGGCCACCGGACCGGCCCCGGCACCCGTACCCGCGATGGGTGCGCAAGTCGCAGGCCGACCTGTTGCCGGGGTCATCATCATGGCGCGGTGGCGGAACACCCCGCGGGTCGTGGCGGGTGAATACCCCGCGTTCATCGGTGTCATGCCGGCGCGGGTGCCGAGCCAGGACGCGAGGCGGCCCATCTGGTCGTGCAGGGCGCCTTCGCTGCGGGCCGAGACTGGCCACGGCACCGACTCCCACCTGGCCGCAGCCACAGCACTGGAGGCGACCTCGCCCGAGGCCTTCGTCGGGCTGGGCTCCGTCGAAGCGGGTGCCTGTACAAGGGCCACGTGGGCGTTGGTCCCGCTGATCCCGAACGAGGGCACGCCCGCGCCGGCTGGAGACGGCCTTGAAGGTACGCAAGTCATTGCGCTCGCTCAAGAACAAGCCCGGCGCCCAGGTGCTCCGCCGGAACGGCGTGACATTCATGATCAACAAGAACCCGCGCTTCAAGGCCCGCCAGGGCTGAAGCCCGACACACATGGGCGGCCCGGCACCGGCTTCCGGGAGGCTGTGGGCGCATCGTGGGCTCTCTCTGCGCCCCACCGGTGTCGACTGGTGGGGCGCAGTGTCGTCAGGCTTCTCCAGGTGTGCGGCCGGGTGCCCCCGGCCGCACGAGGCACGGGAAGAGGCGTGGGAAGTCTGCCGAACGCACTCGATCGCGTACGTCGTCCGCCGAGGAAGGTTAGGTCGGACGACGGATGCCCTGCTGTGGATGCTGGGGAATCCTGGCGGAAACACGTATGAGCCCATCAGGAAGGCACGTCATGTCACACGAGCCGACGGCTCGCCGGAACCTCTTCGCCGAGCTGGGTCAGTTGTCCCTGGAGATGCGCTTCGAGTCTGACAAGCGGATGACCTTCACTGTCGTCAACGGCGGGGGC
This sequence comes from Streptomyces phaeofaciens, assembly GCF_014648915.1. Classification (GTDB taxonomy): domain Bacteria; phylum Actinomycetota; class Actinomycetes; order Streptomycetales; family Streptomycetaceae; genus Streptomyces; species Streptomyces phaeofaciens. The sequence goes on from NZ_BMSA01000052.1 coordinate 18,348, forward strand.
CTGGTACCGGACGGCCACACCGAGACGGTGGCCGTCACTTCGCAGGAGGTCCGGCCGGAGGTGTTCCTCACTTCGTGGAAGGAGGAGTCAGGGGCGTTCGTCACCCACCTGGAGGATGTCGAACGCGGCCGGGTCTACTCGCGCATCACGTTGCCGGACGGATCTCCGATCGCCCTCACGGGAACCATTAAGCCACTGGACTGAGCGTCGGTAAGCAGCTTTTCTAGCGATTCACATCTTTCGGACGGTGGTGAATGGTGAACGGGTTCGCCCCCGTCACCCGACAGGCTCCCGGTTCCCCAGTGACTGGGGGCAGCCGAGGTCCACTGCCGGTCGTCGCCCTCGCTGGCACGAACCCCGGCTCGGGAGCTGTGCATGGCCACGAACCGTCCGTCAGCCCTCGTCGGCCGTCTCTGGGACACCGAAAGGGCGGTGCCGACAGGTCGTCCCGGCAAGCGCGCCTCCGGGGCGGGACCCGCGGTGACCGGTGCGCCGGACGCCGGTATGCCGGGTTTCTCTCACCGCACACCGGCCGAGAACGGACACACCCGGCTTCCGCAACAGGGCACCCGACTCGACGGCATGTCGCCTGACCCATCGGACGCACAGACCGACCGCACACCACCCGACGACAGGACTCACACGTGACCACCTACCTGGCCGACTCAGCCGAGACACGCTACGTCGACGGACCCGACGGCGAGCGCTTCGCCTACCGTCGTTTCGGGACGCGAGGGGACCCGCCCGCTCGCGATGCACATGCGCCTGGCATCATCGACCACTGAGACCCGATGTCTCGACCTGCTGTCCGCGGAGCGTGAGGTCATCAACTTCGACCACCGCAGCACCAGCTTCGCCACCGGCAGCGCGCCGGTGACCATGAACGAGCTGGTTCAGGGCTCCCTGGCCTTCATCGGCTCCCTGGGCCAGACCGACATCGACGTGCTGGGATGGTCCATGGGCGGCATCGTCGCCCTGGCCGCGCCGGAGCTGGTGCACCGTCTGGTGGTGGCCGGCAGGTTCCGCCGACGGTGTCCCCGACCTGCCCGCCCCGCCGGAGCGTGTCGCCCAGACCACCGGCAAGCCGAGCCGGAGATGCACACGACCGGGACGTGCTCGCTGGCCGCCCCGGCGATGCCGTTGAGCGCACCGACACCATGCGTGACCACGACCGCGCCCAGGCCACACAGCCTGGCATAGCCGTCCGCGGCGTAGGCGGCGTTGAGTTCGTTGGCGTTGCCGACCCACTCCAGTTTGGGGTGTCCTCGATATGCTCCATCAGCTCCAGGTTGTAGTCCCCGGAGAAGCCGAAGACTTAGGTAATGCCAGCCTCGTGAAGGCGGCAGACGACGAAGTCGCCGATTCTCTATGTGGATTGTCTCTCGTGTGGAAGGTCGATGTGGGCGGTTGGGCACTCAATCGGCGAGCCAGGGGCTGTCCGCGTCCGGGGGCAGTTCGGGGCCGTGGGATTCCCTGGTGTAGAGGCGGATGCGGTTTTGGTCCGGGTCCTCGATGACCATCACCCAGGCCAGCAGCGAGACCAGGACGGGCGAGTGCGGCAGATCGAGGATGTTCAGATGCCAGTCCCAGCGCTCCAGCGCGGCCCGGTCGTCGACGGTGATGGTCAGGGTGTTGAACAGGCGGTGCCGGGCGGCGTGGGCGGCGTTCAGGCGCAGTTCCAGGTGGGTGCCCAGTCCCTGCAGTTCGAGGATGTGGGCGTAGACGCTGCCGTTCTCGTGGCGGTGGTCGAAGTGCGGGATGCGGCGGGCACCGAAGGCCTGTTCGTAGAACGCGAGGGCGCGCGGCAGGTCGGATACGGCGAACTTGAGGTGGTGGATGCCGCGCAGGGGCGTGATCGGTGCCGAGGCGGAGGCCGAAGAGGTAGTCATGACGAACGGCCTTTCAGAGATTCGGGGGCGGGCATTTGGCTGGGGTGCGGCTCAGAAGACCGTCACGTCGAGCGGGGCGAGGCCGCCGATCCGAGCATGGATGGTGTCGCCGGGACGCAGCCAGCGGCCGCCGTGCTCGCCGGCCGACCCGGCGGGCGAGCCGGTGAACAGGATGTCCCCGGGCTCCAGGGTCATGACCTCGCTGATGAGCGACAGCTGCTCGTCGATCGCGAAGAGCATCTCCTCGGTGGAGGCGTCCATCATCGGCTCGCCGTTCACCGACAGCTGGATACGCAGGTCGCCGACATCCTCGACGAACCGGGCGGGGGTGATGGTCGGGCCGCAGGGGGCCATGCAGTCCTGCGCCTTGCCCCGCATGAGATCGACGTGCAGTTCGTTGTCGACCTTGATCAGGTCCCGGCAGGTCAGGTCCAAGCCGATGGTGTAGCCCGCTACGGCCGCGGCTGCCTCGGCGCGCGTGGCGTTACGTAGGCCGCGGCCCAGGACCACGGCCAGCTCGCACTCCCAGTCGAACTGCTGCGTACCGGTCGGCACGGGCACGGTCCGGCCGGGGCCGACCAGCGTGGTGCGCGGCGGCCGCAGGAAGAACGGCATCGGCGTCCACTTGGTCGGCTCCAAGCCCATCTCTCGCAGATGCCCGACGTAGTTCGCGCCGACCGCCAGCAGCTTGCTCGGGTACCGCACCGGGGTGAGGAGCCGCGGCTCCTTCAGCGGCGTACAAGCACCCACCCGGCCTGCGGAAACACGGTCGGCCAGGCCCTGAAGCCGGGGCAGCGTGCGGTCCCACTGTCCCAGCAACTCCAGCACGCTCACATCGGTGAGAGCCTCGTCCAGATCGCTCAGCAACCAGGTTCGTCCCTCAGTCACCAGCGCGGTGGCGGGTCCGGTGTCGGCCTGGACGGTCGCGACTTCAAAGGCGTTCCTCATCATTTCCCACATCCATACGAAAAGATCGTTTTCGCAATGGAGAGCGTAGTCACGGCGTCACAGCAAACGCAACCGTTCGTTCGCGTTTACTGTTCGATCGGCTCCTGTGCACCCGCCCCCAGGCTTGCCAGCCCGGAGGCCAGTGCCTCCGCGCTGATGCCGTCCACCAGTCGGGCATTGACGATGAGGCCCGGAAGCAGCGTGCCCAGCACCGTGGCCACCTCCGTCGGCCTGGCGCGCGGCGACAGATAACCGGCCGCCACCCAGCGCGCGGCCAGATCGGTTAGCCGGTCACGGACCCGGCGGTGGAAGTCCCGGGCCAATCCGGCCAGCTCCGGCCGCCGCAGCGCCTCCGCCCAGCTCTGCATGGCGATCCGGGTCAGGTCGTACTCCTGCCCCGCCGCCTCATCGACCCCTTGGGCCAGGCAGCGCAGCGTCTCGGTCACACTCGGTGGCGGATCGGCCTCTAGGAGGCCGTCCAGCAGGCGCATCACCTGCCCCAAGGATTCCCGCGCCGCCTCGTCGACCAGCTCCTCCTTGCTGGAGATGTAGCGGTAGACCGCACTCGACGACAGGCCCGTCTCCCTGATCACATCGTCCATCGACGTGGCGTGGAAGCCGTCTCGGGAGAAGCACCTCCACGCCGCACGCAGGATGTGACGGCGACGCTCTTGGCGGAACTCTTCAGTCAGCTTCGGCATCCGGCAATTCTAAACGCAAACGATCGTTCTTGAATATCCTTCGTGCTGTGGCTGCCAGGCACGAACCGAGCGGTCCGGTGGGCAGGCCGGTGTTCGCTTTCCGGGCTCACGCCGCCCCGTCCTGCCCGTTGTCCAGGACGGAGAGGTCGACGTCCAGGCGGGCCTCGTAGGCGTTCAAAGCGATACCGAGCTCGTGAGTGGAGCCTGCTGCTCCCAGCGTGAGAGGGGATGTTCCCAATTGGGACTTCAACGCGAAGGCGGGCCACCCTTGCTCCCCCCCCGAGAGCGGGGAATGGTCCCTGAAGGTCAGCGGGCGGCACGGTCCGCCGGTACCTGCTCCCCGCGTGAGCGGGGATGTTCCCTCGCGCTCCGGGCTCGGCAGGCCGCTGGTGTCCTGTTCTCCGCGCGAGCGGAGATGGCCCCAGGTCATGGACTTGCAGGAACGTGCGGTCCAGCTGCTCCCGCGTGAGCGGGGATGATCCCAAGGCTCACGCGGGATCCTGGCGCGTGGCCGACTGCTCCCCGCGCGATCGGGATATTTCCGAGTGGACGACCGACGACGCGGTGGTGGTCGCCTGTTCTCCGTGTGAGTGGGGATGGCCCCATCGACAAGGTCGACGGCTGGGGCAAGTCGCTCTGCTCCCGCGTGAGCGGGGATGGTCCCAGAAGCTGACGCCGACTCCATGGAAATCTTCCTGCTCTCCGCGCGAGCGGGGAGGTTCGCACCCTGCGCCTTCCGTAGATGGCTCGCTCATCTGCTCCCTGTGCGAGTGGGGATGGGTCCCCGCAGAGGGAGCAACCCCCGCCATGGCCACCACTGCTCCCCGCGAGAGCGGGGATATCCCTGCATGGTGCTCGCTGACGGATTGGACGCGCCCTGCTCCCCGCGAGAGCGGGGATGTTCCCGGGGCGGGGAAGCCGGCGTCACCCTGCTGCCGCTGTTTCCCCACGTCCGCGGGGATGGTTCCTGCGGCGGGCGCGTCTGCCGTGGTTTCGCTGAAAGAGATGATCTTGTGGCCCGTGATCACCCTGATTCACCTGACGTGCCGTGGGAATACCGCTTGTCCGAGGGTGGCGCTGAATGTGATCCTTCTGTCGAACGAGAAGGACGTACGACATGGCACACGCCCGCTGGCATCACATCCTCATGGAGTCGCAGCGCCACGCCCTGAAGGCAGTTGACGAGTGGAACTGCTCTAGCGGCAATTATTCCGACTTCCTCACACACATGCACAAAGCGTGGCACTACCTGCTTCACGCGGAGTTCCACAGGGCCAAGATCGACTACCGCTACAAGGACCCCAAGAACGGCCAGTACGTCTTGGTCGACGGTGAGCCGAAGGCGTGGGATCTGGAGTGGTGCCTGAAGCAGCGCTACACCAACAGCGCCGATCCGGTCCGCTTGAACGCCGAGCTTTTCGTAGCGCTTCGCAACAAGGTGGAACACCGGTATGAGCACAACCTGAAGATCGCCACTGGCGGCAAGGCCCAGGCGCTCGTCATGAACTACGAGCAGGAGATGGTGGACCACTTCGGTTCCAGGTACAGCCTCGCCGATCGGCTTCGCTTCCCCATCTCTCTTCAGGCACTCACGGTCGAAGGCCGTGAGCAGCTCCAGGAGGCGGCGAAGAAGCTCCCGAAGCACACCCGCGATCTGGTGGCGAAGTTCGAGGCGGCCATCGAACCGGACGTACTGGATGATCTCAAGTACGACTATCGTGTCCGGCTCGTGCCCATGGTCGGCTCGAAGACGGAGGCCGACCTGGCGATCGACTTCGTTAAGCTCGACGAGCTGACCGAGGAGGAGCGCAAGGTCATGGTTGAGGCCGGGCGCAAGGGCACCGTCATCATCAGGGATCGTCAGGTGGAGGTGGCGGACAAGGCGAAGCTGCGCGCAAAGCAGGTCTGCACGCTCGTCGAGACGCAGCTTCCCTTCGAGTTCAGCCCGTTCAGCGAGCACCTGGAGATGTGGCAGCGGTTCAAGGTGCGCCCTGCGAAGAACTCCGCCAAACCGTGCGACACCGATGCGAGGTACTGCATCTACAGCGAGGCCTTCAACTCTTACCTCTACACATCGGCCTGGGTTGCGAAGATCATCAAGGAGATCGGTACCGTTGAGAAGTACCGCGAGTTCTTCGGCAAGGAGCCGCGCATAAAGACAGTCATCTCCTTGCCGAAGCAGGCGGTCTCACCCACCGAGGAGGGGGAGACCCACCAGCAGAGCAAGAGCGCCTGACCACGAGAGCACCCGACCCACGGCGGAGGGTTGCGTGCTCTGCTCGGGCGAGTCTGCAACGGAGCGGTCGGCCGCGCGAGCAGGGATGTTCCCTCAGCAGCCTTTTAATCCATTGGTTATGGGTTCTGCTCCCCGCGTGAGCGGGGATGGTCCCGATCCCGGGATTGCTGTCTCGGCTCCTGCTTCCTGCTCCCAGCGTGAGTGGGGATGGTCCCACGCACGTCACGACAGGCACCAGCGTCGGCCTCTCCTCCTCGCGTGTGCGGGGATGGTCCCGGGCCGTCGGCCTGGAAGGCGGTGGCCGTCGACTGTTCCCTGCGTGAGCGGGGATGGTGCCGGGCGGAACCGCCGGAGGACGTTCCCGACAGCCTGCTCCTCGCGAGCGCGGGGATGGTCCCCAACTCGTCATGGGTAGGCTTGTCGGCGACGGCTGAAAAAATTTCAAGCGCCGCCGACATAGGCTCGGAGGAGATCACTGTTCCCCGTGTGAGCCGGGATGGTCCCCAGCTTGTCCGGGACGCGAACGGCCTGTTTGTCTGCTCCCCGCGCGTGCGGGGATGGGCCCTCGGGCAGGGGGTGGCCGGCCTGAGTGGCGCACTGCTCCCTGCACCCGTGGGGATGGTCTCAACGGCGTGCTTCCCGCGTGAGCGGGTATGGTCTCACGCTGTAGCAGACGAGGACCAGGGCCACGTTCTGCTCCCCGCGTGAGCGGGGATGTTCCCGCGTGGGACAACTCCGCAGCCGCCAGCGTCCGCTGCTCCCCGCACGAGTGGGGATGGCCCCATCGTCCGAACCGTCCCCGGTGCGACGGGCCTGTGCTCCCCGCGCGAGCGGGGATGTTTCTCACTGGGACTCCAACGCGAAGGCGGGCCACCCCTGCTCCCAGCGCGAGCGGGGATGTTCCCCCGCGCCGCATCATGTCGGCTGAGCATGAGTGCTGCTCCCCGCGCGAGCGAGGATGGCCCCAAGGGCCTGGTCGGCAAGCAGCTGGGCGCCACCTGCTCCCCGCGCGAGCGGGGACAGTCCCACCAGGTTCACGTACACCAGGTCACCGATCTGCTGTTCTCGCCGTGCGTGCGGGGATGGCCCCGACACCGGCAAGAGCCGCGGGACGGTCGGCTGCTGCTCCCCGCGTGAGCGGGGATGGTCCCGCTCACGTGCTTGGGCTGCACCAGGCAACAGGCTGCTCCCCGCACTCGCGGGGATGGTCCCTTCTCCATCACGCCGAGGTTGAGCGGCGGGCCCAGCTCCTGCGTGAGCGCATGGTCCCAAGGTGAAGACCCGGGGCGGCGACCTGGTTGACTGCTCCCCCCGAGCGGGGATGGCCCAGTCATCTGGATCGACATGACGTCGGTCGTCTGCTGCTCCCGGCGTATCGGGGATGGTCCCGCGCAGAAGCTGAGAGCGGACAGACTGAAGCACTGCTCCCTGCGCGAGCGGGGATGTTCCCCAAGGCACGATCCGCCACCTGGACCAGGTGCCCTGTTCCCCGCGTGAGCGGGGATAGTCCCGCGGGCACGGCCACCAGGGTGGCGCCGCACGGCCGTTCCCCGCGTGAGCGGGGATGGTCCCAGAAGCTGACGGCCGACTCCATGGGAACCTTGCTGTTCCTCGCGTGTAGCGGGGATGGTCCCGCGTACCTCCAGGTCTTCGGCCCGGTGAGCCCTGCTCTCCGCGTGTGCGGGGATGTTCCGGCTGTCTCAAGGTCTGCGCGGCCGCGGATGGCCTGCTTCCCGCGCGAGCGGGGATGGTACCTATGACCATCGCCGAGAAGGGTGGCGATGGGGATCTGTTCCCCACATGGGCGGGGATGGACCCGCGCCCGAGTCCGCCATGGTCCCGGTGGACGGCTGCTTCCCGCGCGTGCGGGGATGGTCCTACCGACGCCCGCGCCCAATACCGCATCCGGTACTGCTCCTTGCGCGAGTGGGGATGGTCCCGGCACCGGCGTGACGCGGCTGAGTGGCCCGGCCTGCTCTCTGTGCCCGCGGGGATGGTCCCGACGACCCGAGCCAACTGACCGGCGGCCGCTGCTGCTCCCTGCGCGGGCGGGGATGGTCCCCACTGCGCGGCCATTACCGCAGCCCACGCCACCTGCTCCCCGCACCCGCGGGGATGATCCCAAGGCCCACGCGGGATTCTGGCGCGTGGCCGACTGCTCCCCGCGCGATCGGGATGTTTCCGAGTGGACGACCGACGACGCGGTGGTGGTCGCCTGCTTCCCGGGCGAGCGGGGATGGTCCGGGCTACCTGTGCGACGTCCGAGGCAGGGCCATCTGCTCCCCGTGCGAGTGGGGATGTTCAAGGGGTACGACCGCTGCTCCCCGCGTGAGCGGGGATGGCCCCGGGTCGGGGGAGTCGGCGTTACCCTGCTGCCGCTGCTCCCCGCACCTGCGGGGATGGTCCCTGGGCTGCAGCCTCCAGCTCCCAGAGAGAGCCCTGCTCCTCGACCCGCGGGGATGGTCCTGCCGTCTACTACAGGAACCTGGGCCGCCTGAACTGCTTCCTGCACCTGCGGGGATGGTCCCTGCGGGAGACGGAGGGGACATTCACCAAGAACCTGCTCACCTGCTCCCTGCGTGAGCGGGGATGGTTTCGACCGGCACCGCTCTCTACCGGGAGAAGGTCGGCTCTCCGTGCGAGCACCGGGGCTGTTTCGGTGCCGGCGGCTGTTCGGCCGTCGGGCCGGTGGAGGGCTGGTGCCGCAGGCGCGGCCGGCAGGAGGAGGGCAGCGGAGGCCAGGGGGGCGGGCGGCCGGCTGCCGGTTCGGCAGCGGCACCGAGATCTTGTCTGTGCCGTGGTGCCCGGCTCTCACCGCACCCGGTGAAGGCCGCCCCTGCTGCACTCATCCCCCTGCTGCCCCCCGCCCCCTGCTGCGCCCCGCTCCCTGCACTCCGCCCCTCCGGCCTGCTCGGCTGTGTCGCGTCGGCCGGATCCCGCGCCCCGCGCCCTGCACCCCGCTCCAACGGTCTCTGCGGCCTACTCCGTCCGGCGTGCTCGGCTGCGTCGCACCGGCCGGATCCCGTGCCCTGCACCCCGCGCCCTGCACCCCGGTTTCTGCACCCTGTGTCCTGCGCTGCGTTCCGTCCGGCGTGCTCGGCTGCGTCGCACCGGCGGGGTCCTGGCCCTCCGTTCAGTGTCGGTCGGGTACTGCCCCCTGTTCAGTGTCGGTCGGGTTCTGCTCCCGCTGTTCGTTGTCGGTGGGGTCCTGCCTCCGCTGGTCGTTGTCGGTGGGGTTCTGTCCCCGTTCATTGAATGGTGTCTGCTGGTTGCATAGTTTGCAGGTGTGGCCGGGTGGTCCGGCCCGGGGAGACGGAGGCAGGGAAGATGGAGTTCGGTGTGGAAGCGGTGGGCGCGGCGCGGGCGCAGGATGCTCCCGCCGCGGGAGCGGCGACCCGTACGGTCCGGCCGGTGCAGGGCGCGGCGGGAGCGGGGGACGCGGCGTTGGATGTGAACCGCGTGTTCGCCGGGGAAAAGGCCCGGCAGATCGGGGGAGTTCGCCGGCGTGAGGAAGAGTTCCAGGGGCGTATCGAGCGGGGTGAGGTCCGCCTGGTCGGGGACGACCGGTATGAGGTCCTCACCGGCTGGGACAGGGGTGAGGTCTTCACCGTCTCCCGTGATGTCCGGGGCCGGATCGACGCGGTCGTCGCGAACCACGGTCTCGACGTACGCGCCGGCAGCACCCTGGCCCTGTACGCGTCGTCGCCCGCCTGGCACGGGCTGGGCCAGATCATCCCCGGCGGCACCACGGACATCGACACCGTGCTGGATGCGGGCGGCCTCGGCTTCACCGTCGCCACCGTGCCCGCCCTCTACCGGTGGGGCGGCGAACTGCGCGAGCATCCCGAGCAGTTCCACACCGTCCGTGAGGACACCGGCGCGCCGCTCGGTGCCGTCGGCCGCCGGTACCGGCCGATCCAGAACCGGCAGGGTTTTGAGTTCCTGCAGGAACTGGTGGGCCGCTTCGACGTCGTGTGGGAGTCCGCCGGGGTCATCCGGGGCGGACGCCGGGTGTTCGTCTCCATCCGCCTGCCGCAGTCCGTCACCGTCGACGCCGACGGCATCAACGACCGGATCGTCCCGTACATCGCCGTGATGAACGACCACTGCGGCAACGGCCAGTTCCAGTGCGTGGTCACCCCCTGGCGGCCGGTCTGCGCCAACACCGAGCGCTTCGCCGTCCGCGACGCCGTGACCCGCTGGGCCATACGCCACACCGCTGGAGCGACCAGCCAGATCAAGGAGGCCCGCCGCACGCTCGGCCTGTCCGTGAAGTACTTCGAGCGGTTCGCCGACGAAGAGACCGCGCTCGCCCGCACCGACATCGCCGTCGCCGACTTCCACCGGGTCGTCGCCGGCCTGTGGCCCCTTGACGACGACGCCTCCAAGCGGACCCGGACCAACCACGCCACCCGGCTCAGCGCCCTCGAGGAGGTGTTCCGCACCGAGACCGAGAAGGTCGGCCGCACCGCCTACGCAGCAGAGCGCGCCGTCACCGGCTACCTCGACCACATCGCCCCCCGACGCCCCGGCCGGACGATGACCGAGGAGATCGCCCGCGCCGCGGCCGCCCTCGAAGGAACCGACGACGACACCAAGACCAAGGCCCACCGGCAGCTCCTCCAGCTCATCCGGGCCTGACCCGCACCAGCGGCCGCGCCCTGCCCGGCAGGGCGCGGCCCGCACCCCACCCCCCGGCCCGCCCGGCAAGGCGCGGCCCACACCCGGCTGGCGCTCTGCGGGCCTGGCCCCAGCCCAGGACGACGAGCCGTGCACCATCGTCCTGCGCAACCGGCCCGTCGCGGTCTTTCCCGCCGACGTCGTCGCCCGCGCCCGGACGGAGCAGCCGGCCGTCTTTGCCGCCGCCCCGTCCGCAGCCCTCGCCGCCGACCCGCACACCGTTCCCACTGCCGAGTTCGCCCCTGTCCTGCCCGCCTGGAACGCCGGACACCCGCACGCCCTCCCGCCCGAAGCCGGCGGTGCCGTGCTTCCCGTCCGGCCCGGTGCGGCAGCTGGCGATCACCGAGGCGGACACCGGCCAGGGGGCTGCTACGGGCGGCTGGCCGAGCTGGGCGTGGAGCGGGTGGACTTTTCCGGGGAACTGATCGCCCGTGTGCCGGCTGCGGACGAGCGCGCTGCGCTGCAACTGGCGGGGGCACGCCCGTGGTGGAGATCTGGAGCTGGCTTTGTTCACGACTTCGGGTTCTGGCACAACTTGGGTGGAGCTGCGCGGTTGCCCGGCGCAGCTCGGCCGGCGACCGAGCGAATCCGCAGGTCAGTGGCTTGCTCGGAGTCGGGCGCCGGCACAGGTGTCTCGGCACCACAGAAGTTGAGCCAGAACCCGGGAACGGGAGGCACCCGCCCGGGGTCGGCAACGGCGCTGCGGCCGGTGTGGCCTCCGCCCGTAGCCAGCGCTTTTGCCCGGACCGCGGTGGCGCGGTCGCCGGCGACCTGCTGGCCGCCACTGCGGTGCCTCCCGTTCTCGTGAACATCGGGCGCGGGCGGGTGTCTTCAGAGCTGCTGTCGAAACGCTGCTCTACGACGTGAACAGAGCCACCAGGGTGACCTGCTGCTCGAACTTCGCGCGCTGGAGCCGGCGCTGGAAGGCGACGGTCTCACGTCGGGTGATCTCGTCCTGACACAGCACCTGCAGGAAGTCGAGGTGTCCGAGCTGCCCGCCGTGGGCCTGGACGAGCCTGGCGTCCAGGGTCTCCAGCATGCCCGGCAGTCGCAGGGCCTTGAGGGACGCGCGCAGAGCGTTGCTCGTCGGGTTCATCGGGCGTCCTCCCGCGCTTCGTCGTGGGCCCGGTCGTCGAGTTCGGCGTCGTTCGCGCCGGTCGTCGTGTCGGTAGCGAACAGGCGGGCCGGGCCGTGCAGGAAGGCGGCGGCTCCGGCGCCGCCTGTCTCCGGCTCGGGGTCAGTCTCGGTGCCGGCGACGAGGATGCCCTTCAGGGGGACGAAGAACGTGCCGGAGAACACTGGACTCAGCGGTCAAACCACCCGCGAGAGCGCACTCAGACGGGGCTTGCCTGGCGCGGAACGGGGCGTCCAAGGTCAGCGAGCAGGCCGTCGGGGAGGCCGGACCGGAGCACGACGACAAGGAAGGGCGGTTCTTGGAGGAGGCTCCTGCCCAGGAGCGGGTGAGGCCACGTGCTCGGGTCAGCGAACGGAAGGCCAAGGAAGGCGGTGCCGGGCTCGGTCGGCCACGTGGCGTCCAGCGCCAGGCCCTCGGGGGTGACTGCCCAGGCGTGCGGGGTGTGCAGCGCCTGGCCGGCGCCGACCGGCGCGGTCCCGAACCCCTCGCAGTACGTCAGTCGCAGTTCAGGATGCTCGTCGGCGAGCTGGCTGCTGTTGGTGAAGCAGAAGCCCGGGTGCAGGCGCTCGGCGCCATCAGGGAGCGGGGCCGGGCTGAACAACCTGCCTTCGCGCAGCAGCAGGTCACCCGCGCCGCGGAACACGGTTCCCCGCCGATCTCCTCCCCACCCCCGCGACCCCGCACCGCCGCGCCCCCGGCCCGTCCGCCACTGACCCGCCCCGCAGGCCCGTCCTGCGGGCCCCGGCACACCACACGCCGGGGCCTCTTCACCTCCCCGCACACACTCCCTTCCCGTCCCACGGGACGCGCCCCCCTACACCTCCCGCCCCGCAGGTACCGTCACCTCCGGCACCGACCACCCGCACCCCGGGGGAGGGGAAAAAACGCCCGTGACCACCGCACCGCAGCCCCAGCGGCCCGCCGACACCAGCACCACCGCCGCCGAACTCGCCACCATCCTCGACACCGTCGCCCTCATCCGCTTCACCGAACCGCACGACGCCCGATCCGGCCGCGCAACGCCCCCGACGCACTGGCTCACCGGCATCAACCGCGTCTCCCAGATCCCCACCCGCGACGGCACCCCGCAGTACGAGATCGCCAACTCCGGCTTCTCCCACCACCTCCCGGGAGACCACCCCGTCGACGTCTGGCACACCCCCACCCCCGCCCTCGCTCCCTACACCACCCCCGCCCCGGCCCTCCCTCCCTACACCACCCCCGCCCCGGCCCTCGCTCCCTATGCCGCGCCCGCCCCGCCAATCCAGCAGTACCCCGCAACTCCCCAGCAGCAGTACCTCCAGCCCGCGGCACCCCTCCCGCAGACCCCCGTCCAGCCGCAGCCCCAGTACACGCCCCGGCCGGCCGCCCCCCAGACCTCCGGCCAACGCACCGCCGCACCCTGGATGACCCCCCACCCACAAGCCCCCACCACGTCCCAGCCTGCCGCGCCCAGCCACCCCGCCCAGGGCCACCACCCCCAGCAGCCCCAGCAGGACGGCCCCGCCCACGGCATGCGCTGACCGCCGCCCAGGGACACCCAGGGGCACACCTTCCGGCATTCCGCACACCCGTAACCCACCTCCCGCCCAGCGACGTCCAGGGGCACACAGGGGCACACTTTCCGGCATTCCCCACACCGCGCACCCGCGCCCCTCCCCACGACGCGCAGGGACACGCAGGGGCACACTTTCCGGCATTCCCCACACCGCGCACCCGCGCCCCTCCCCACGACGCGCAGGGACACGGCTTCCGTATCCCGCCGCCACGCAACCCCCCTACACCGCGCCGGCCCCCCGCCCCCGCATGTCCGGCGCGCTCCCGTCCCTGCTTGCCGAAGCCGCGGCCGGGCGCGCCCTGCCCGCGCCACCGGAAGCGGCCGGCCGCGTCGCGCCCGCGGCCCCACCCCCAGCGTCCGAGGCACCCGCCGCCCCGGCGCCCGACCCGGCCCCCGGGCCCGCGGCCGGCCGCGCCACCCCACCCCGCACGCCAGGCGTGCCCGGCTCCCGTACCGCTTCACGCCCCGGCTCCTGCGCCCGCACCAGCCGCCGCAACTCCAGCACATCCGCCCGCCGCAGCCCCAGCCGCTGCGCCACCGCCCCCACCGGCTCGTCCTCACCCAGCATCGCCACCACCGCCACCCCAGCCTCCACCCGCGCCGCCTCCACCTGCCCCACCACCCGCTCACGCACCGCCCGGATCTCCCGCTCCCCCTCCTCCCGCGCCAGATCCTGACCCTCGACCGCCAAAAAGAACTCAGCCGCCCGCTCCACCAGCCGCCGCTGCCGCGCCATCGGCGCCAGCGCCAACTGCTGCGCCCGCTCCCGCGCCGCCACCACGTTCGCCGCAGCCGACGCCTTCACCTTCGGCTTCCTCGCCATCTCCACTCCCCAACCGGGCCCCGGAACCGTGGCCTGCGCCCGGGCGGCACCCTGCCGCCCCCGCCGGGAACCCGCACAGGCAGCCTCACCCGGCACCCCCGCCCGATCGAAGCACTCACCCCCGCCCAGCTGCCCGCGCTCCCACCCCACGGGCCACGACCATGTTTTCTGCCCGCCCGGCGGGAGGAAGGAAGAGCCCCCGCCACCGCTCTCCCGGACAACCTCCCCACCCCGCTGCTCCCTGCTGCTGACGTCTGTGCAGGTCACCGGGTGGTGAGAGGCAGACAGAGGAAGGAGAGGGGGCAACGGCATGACATCTCTTGCAACTCGGACCGCCTCGTAGCGTCGATGCCGTGGCAGTGGAGATCCGCAAGCTGACGGCGGCCGCGGGGTACCGGTATCTGCTCGCGCAGACGGTCCGCGCGGAGTCTTTGCCTGCCGCCGACGGCTCCCTGCACGCCGACGCCCCGCCAGGGGTGTGGAGGGGACGTGCCGCCGAGGTCCTCCACGTGGCTGGGCAGGAGGTGCTGCGGGCCCAGGCGGAATCCCTGTTCGGTCTCGGCCGGCATCCGCGGGCGGCTGAGATAGCCGCCGACCGGATCGCAGCCGGGGACAGCGAGAAGAAGGCCTGGCGGGCCGGGAAACTCGGCGCCGCCTACTCCAGGTTCAGCGACCCGACCGCTACCGACCCGCTGCTGCAGCGCACCGAGGAGGCCCTCGCGCAGGCCACCGCGCGCAGCGCAGGTCCGCTCCCCGACGCCCGGCGCCGGGCGATCCGCCGGCATGTCGCGGCCCAGTACTTCCGCGCAGAGTTCCACCGCGGCCCGGCCTCGGCGGAGGAGCTCGAGGGGTATCTGCGGATGCACACCCAGCCGGTGCGCCAGCCCTGCCTGGGCTGGAGCCTCGTGGCCGCCCCCCAAGGTTCGCTGCAGGCCCTGCGGATCCTGGGAGGGGAGGAGACACGCGAGGTCATCGACGCGGCGCATACCGAGGCGCTCGAGACGGCCCTGGCCTGGATCGAGGACCATGTGCTGGCCACCCGGGCCTCCCGCAGGGGCAGCATCGCCCAGGAGCAGGTGACCTCCGGCCTGGTCGCCGCCCGGTGGCGGCACTACACCGCGCGCGGGGATCCGGGCGACCCTCATCTGCACGATCACCTCATCGTGGCCAACCGGGTCCAGGGCCCGGACGGGAAGTGGCGCACGATCGACGCGCGGCCGCTGCTCGCGCACGCAGTGTCCATCAGCGAGCTCTACAACACCACGGTCATGCGGCTGGTGTCCGAGCGCCTGGGGCTCGCGGTCCGCGAGCGGATCACGGCTGCCGGCCGGCGGCCGGTCCTGGAGATCGCGGGCCTGCCCGACGAACTCATCGACGCGTTCTCCACCCGCGGCACGATGGTGCGGGCCGAGCTGGAACGCCTGGCCGCCGACTACTACGCCCGCCACCGGCGCACCCCGCCCCCGACGGTCTGGTACGCGTTCGCGCAGCAGGCCGCGGTCACCAACCGGCCCGAACCCGCGCCCGCGCGGCCGCTGCGCACCCTGCAGAAGATCTGGTTCACCGCCGCCCGCGCGGCCCTCGGCGACATCGGTGCACGCCCCGACCAGGCCCTCACCCTGGCCTTGCTGGACGCCGTGCGGCAGGCCGCCGCCGACGCCGGACCGGCCCCGCAGGAGACCGATCCGGACACCTTCGAACGGGAGGTCGCCATCGCCGCGCTGGCCGAAGTCGCCGAACGCCGCAGCGTGTTCGCCGCCCAGCACGTGCGCGCCGAGGTGCTGCGCCAACTCGGCTACCGCCTCGCCCGTAGCCTCCTGCCCCGGGATCTGTCTGTGGCCGAGGCGACCGAGCGCATCACCGCCCGCGCACTGATCGACCCCACCCTCGATGACCCGGTCGTCGACCTGCGCCCGCCCTCTCTGGCCGACCTGCACCCCGAGCAGCAGCGCCCCGACGGCAGCAGCGTCTTCCTGCGCGCCGAGGACCCGGCCTACACCACCCGACGGCTCATGGCCGGCGAGGACGACCTCCTGTCAGCCGCCGACACCCTGGTCATTCCCGCCGCCGAGGAGGCCGACTTCGCGCGTGCAGCCCGCCACCATCCGCACCTGGGCGCCGCCCAGGTGGCCCTCGCCCGCACCTTCGCATGCGGCGACAGACTGCTGCTGTGCGGCATCGGCCCGGCCGGATCCGGCAAGACCTCCGCGATGAAGCTGGTGGCCGACGCCCTGGCCGCCTCCGGGCGCCGCCTGGTCGCCCTGGCTCCTTCCTCCCGCGCCGCCCAGGCCCTCGCCGATGACCTCGGTACGCCCGCCACTACCCTGCACACCTGGCTGCACCACCGCGACCAGCACGCCCAAGGCCTGGCCGGCGAACGGTTCCCCCTCGCCCGCGGCGACGTGATCGTCGTCGACGAGATGGGCATGGGCGGCACCCTCAACCTCCAGCGGATCCTGACCCAGGCCCGGGCCACAGGCGCCCACGTCCGGCTCCTGGGCGATCCGCTGCAGCTGTCCGCCGTCGACGCAGGAGGCGTGCCGCGCCTGCTCGACCGCCACCCCGACACGGTGCGCCTGGACGCACTGCACCGCTTCACCACCCTGGGCGAAGGCGCGGCCACCCTCGTGCTGCGCGACGGAGACCCGGCCGACGCCTTCACCTTCCACCGCCACCACCGGCGTATCCGCTCCGGGGACCCCGCCGCCATGCTCGATGCGGTCTACGCCGCGTGGAGCGCGGATGCCGCCGCCGGGCTGAGCAGCATCATGACGGCCCCCGACGCGGCCACCGTGCGCGAACTCAACGCCCGCGCCCAGACGGCCGCCGCCGCCCGCCGACTGCTCGACGTCACCACCCACCGCCGGCTGCGCGACGGCACCCGCGCCCACGCCGGCGACACCGTCGTCACCCGCCGCAACAACCGCGCCCTGCCGGTCTTGAAGGGCCGGGACTTCGTGAAGAACGGCGATGCCTGGCGGGTGCTGGCCGTCCACCCGGACGGCTCCCTGACGGTGAAGAACACCGCCCATCACGCCACGATCACCCTGCCCGCCGACTACACCGCCGCCCACATCGAGCTCGGATACGCGGCCACCGTCCACCGGGCACAGGGCATCACAGTCGACACCGCCCACGCCTACGCCACCGCCTCCTCCTCCCGCGAAAGCGTCTACGTCCAGCTCACCCGCGGACGGCGCACCAACAAGCTCTACCTCGGCATCAGCGAACCCACCGGCGATCCGGCGGCCGACGAGGCCGGCGCCCTGCACCGGATCGCCCACGCCCGCCGCGCCGCGACCTCCGCCCACCAGCTTCTGCGCGACCTGCAGGACGAGACCACCAGCCCCACCGTCCACGCCGCCCAGTACGCCGACACCGCCGCCCGCGCCGCCGCCGCCCGTGCCCAGGCACTGCTGCACGAGATCCTGCCCGCCCTCGCCGCACACACCTACACCGACGAAGGCTGGCCCAGGCTGCTGGCCGCCCTTACCGCCGCCGAGCTGGCCGGCCACAGCGCCCGCCGCACTCTGGCCCGGATCGGCACCGAACCGGTCGACGACAGCAGCGACGACGACACCGCCACCGTCCTGGCCGACCGCATCCACCGGCTCGTCGCCACCACCGCGCGCCCTGACCCCGACCGGCCGCTGGCCGCCTACAGCGACACCCAGCTCGCCCGCCTGACCGCCCTCGCCCTCACCCACCGCGCCCACCTCCAGCGCCGCGCCCGCGATCCCAAGGAGCGCTACCGCAACACCCGCGCCCGCGCCCGCACCAGCCGCTTCATCGAACTCATCAACACCGAGCGCGACCTGCGCGTGCGCCTGCCCGACCACGCCCCCCACCCCGCCCGCCACCACGGCCCGGTCCCCGACTGGATTGCCGACACCCGCCTCGCACACGATCCGGACACCCCCGCAGACTGGCGCGGCCACCTCACCGAACGCCGACGCGTCCTGGGCCAACTGCTGGCCGCCCGGGGCCTGCAGCTGGCCCAGCAGCCACCGCCCTGGGCCACCGCGCTCGGCCCCGTCCCTCCCCCGCAAACGTGGCAGCGCCACGCCTGGCAGACCACCGCCGCGCTCGTCGAGACCTGGCGAAGCCGCACCGCCTCCCTGCCCGACACCCACGGCACCGGCCCGCTGCCCCGCCCCACCAGCGGCCACGACGTGCCCGCCTACAGCGACCTCACCACCCGCATCCGCACCCTCACCCACCCCGGCGTCCACGACACCGCCGCCGACTGGCCCACTGCCGCCACCGCCTGGCAGACCGCGCTCGACGGCACCCCGCCGCCCGCCGCCTGGATGGGACAGCTGCCCCCGCCACGCCCCGGCGACAGCGCCCACCAGGCCCGCTGGTGCGCCCTCTACACCCGCCTCGCCGCCTGGCACCAGCACCGCCCCGATCTTGCCGGACACCTGCTCGGGCCACCGCCCGACGACCCGGCCGACACTCCCACCTGGCGGCACCTGCGCACCGAACTCACCGCCCTGACCGCCACCACCCCACCCGCACAGCAGCCCACCGGCCCGGCCACGCCGGGACGGCCCGCCCGGTGAACCGCCACCACCCCGCAGGCTCTGCAAAAAACAGCCGCAGGAGAATTGGCCCGACGGCGCCGTCCAGCACGACGTCGGACCTGTCCGCCCCCTGGGGCGCCTCCGGTACCGGTGCTGCCCGGGACATCCGGGCTCCACCGGGTACCCACCGGCCTGGCCGTCGCCTGGTCACGGCCTCTGGGGGTGGTTCGGCGGCCAGGTCCCCAGCTGCCCCCGGGGGGCGGACTGCCGGGGCTGGGAGAACCTCTCGGCGGCCAGGGCACACCGCACGCGCCGCCCGAGCGTTTTGGCGTTCAACGCAAGCGGAGCGAGCGTTCGCGCGCGGTGCCGGCCGGGGCCGCCCGCTCGTACAGTGCGTGGGCCGTGCCCGGCCTCGGTAAGGTCAATAGGGCCGTGGACTGATGAGAACGATCACGGTTGCGGGGCCTGCCGCTCCGACGCCAATGGAGCCCGCTGCTCCGGTGCCCGTTCCGGATGGGTCTTTCTGTACCGCTCCCATGCTGATTGCTTGGAGATGCCGAGCGCGTCGCCGATCTGTGAGCTTCTTCAGCGTTGCAACTCCAGGGTGAGGACGGCCTTGGCGATTGACGTC
>NZ_BMSA01000053.1 GCF_014648915.1 Streptomyces phaeofaciens
GCGACCAGGAGGTCCGTTCCATGACCAGCATCTCCCCTCTCGGCGGCCAGGGCGAGGACCTGCCCGAACCGTTGCGGCGCACGCTCGACGAGATGATCGCCGACGCCGAGAAGGAGCTGGCCGTCCACCAGGACCGTCTCCGGCAGATGCACCGCCGGCGGCGCCGCCGTCAGTACCGGGACGCCGCCCGCCGGGCCCGCGAACACAGCCGCGCGGGGCTGTTCTGGGGCGGCTCGGCCGCATGCACGGCCGGCGCGGTCTTCGCCCTGCTGGGGATGTACGACATCGCCATGGAACTGCTGAAGGTGACGGTGGCCGCGTGGATCGCGGCGGCCTCCGCCACACAGCCGCCCCGCACCTGACGACACGGACCGGCACCGCACCACGCCGAAGGCCCCCAGGCACCGGCCTGGAGGCCCTCGGCGTTTCCCGGCATCGTACGGGCTGCCCCCTCAACCGTCCGCGCGGGCGTTGCCGAGAGCGATCAGCACAGGGTCCTCGCGCAGGTCGTCGTGCTGCGCCTCCAAGGCGAACGCGTAGTCCGCGCGGGCCTGTTCGGCCTCCGCGAGAGCCTCGGGGTACAGCTCCTGCGGCGTGACGTCACCGGGCTGCGGCACAGGGAGGCACAGGGACACGGATGGCTGCAAGGCCACCGATCCAATCCATGATTGCGGCGACCACAAAAACCTGCGGCAAGCGCAATACTGTTCGAGGGTCAGGGAGTTGCCCGTGCGAAAGAGGCAGCGTGGGCCGAGGCCGGTACCTGGTACGGACCGTATAGACGCCTCCATCTCGCTACCGTGTCCAGCGCACCTGCCCGCCGCATGGGCTGCTGCGAGGCGGCGATACGGATGACGGCCGGCACCCGTCAGGGACATGCCCCGAGAGAGCGGAACGTGAACAGACAGGACCGCGCGAACGCGGTGGACCAGGAGATGGCCGCATCTCCGCTGCCCGATGCCGCCGTGCGGGCACTGGGCCGCTGGTGGAGCGAGAACGCGTCGGCCCATGCGGACGGGACACCCGCGACGCACACGATCCGCTACACCCCCAACCGGTGGGCGCAGATCACTCCGTGGCCTTCGGCACTGGCCCCCGCCTCCTGCGGCAGTGACGCCGGGGTCAGCCGGGCCAAGGTGGCCTCGGCCGTCGCAGACGCGCTGCGGCGTGAGGCCTTCAGGGAGGCCCTGGTCGCGACCTACGTGTGGGGCAAGGGCAAGCGCGGCACTCCCGGCGGCAGCGGTCCGGCCACCCTGCACAAGATCCTGGCCGCCGAAGGGCTGGATGCGGCACTGCCCCATGCGGTCACCACGTTGAGCGAGCACAGCGCAGAAGCTGCTTACGCGGCACTCCACCGGCGCGTTCCCGGGTTCGGTCCGTCGTTCTACACCAAGTTCCTGTACTTCGTCGGCAAGACCGTTCCGTCGGCAACCGGCCCCCAGCCGCTCGTCCTCGACCGGGTTCTGGCCCAGCGTCTGCGGTCCCTGGCCCAAACCGTCGGCCGGAAGACCGGCCACGACCCCGACGGCTCGATCGCCAGCTGGGTCTGGCGGAACGGGAACTGGTCACCACACCGCTACGCGGTCTACCTCACCTTCCTGCACGCCGCCGCCCGTCAACTGGCCGCCGGCGACAGCTGGCCGCCCGACGCATCGCCCGACCTGCTCGAATACGCCCTGTTCACCACCACATGGCAGGCACCCGGCTGACGGCACAGCCCAGGACAAGGCGCGCCCCTCCCCGGGCGATCCGTGCTGCGCACCGCGCGGCGCCCGCCGCTTTCCTCGCTCAGGGCCCTTGAGTACCTCGCAGCAGCGCGAAGCTCCGGTCCCGCACCGCGGGACGGCATGGGAGGCAGCTCGCGTGAAGGGCCCTGCGGAGAGTGTCAGGCGCGGCCGGGGCGTCGGCGGCGGGCCGGCCGTAGGGCGCGGCCGGGGCGCCGTGCGGGCCGGGCCTCATCGCCGTCGGAGAAGGAGGTGGTGGCGGGTGAGGAGAAGCCGCCCGGAACGGCCTGCCCGGCAGACGCGGAGGCGGGCGTGGGGGCGGGGGTGCGAGGGGCGGGGGGCTTGTCGGTGGTGCGGGGCGGGCGTGCCGCCGCGCGGGCGAGGACGGTGACGTGCGGGATCAGCGGGGCGCAGGCCGCGCAGACCTCTTCCACGCTCCACACGCGGCCCACGGTCGGGTCGTGGCGCAGGATCAGCACCACGGTGCCCGCGCAGTGCGTGGGGGTGCCGGGGTGGGCGGCGCACCGCTGGCTGCCGCAGTGGCAGTAGGCGTGGGGGCGGACGGTGGCCGCTCTGGCGTGGGCGGCGGCATGCTGGGCGGCGAACGCGCGCAGCGCGGCGATGTCCTTGGAGCGGGGCGGCATCCGGCAGGCGGCGGTGCTGCAGGTGACAGCGGCGGTGCGGTCGGCATGGCCGGTGAGCCGGATCGTCCAGGCCCGGCCGGGGACGCGCTCGGTGGAGGTGTCGTTGTAGGCGGTCGTCACGGCCGTCCGTTCTGGTTGATCGGTGAGATGCGGTCCACTATGAGCTACTCGCCGGGGTGTTGGGCAGCAGGTTTCGTCATCGGGGCGTCCGGTGGCCAAGGGCCCGGCGCTCAGCCGCGCCAGCGGCCACGTGCAAAATTTCTCGCTTTCGTGTCAGTCCCCGTCCTGCACATCTGTCGCGAAACCGAGAGGTCGCAGCGAGCGGGGCGCCTCCATCGTGTCGCTTGAGGTTGATCTCGCGTCCTCGGTTCATAGTGGCTGTGTGGCGTCACCTCCTACAGATGTGTCCGGAAAGGTGGATGAGGCCGCGTTGGCGGCGGCTGCCGTCGGTGCGGTGCTGACGACGGTGTTGTCAGGCTCTGAGAACGAGCCTTACGGGTGGCTCTCCACGGGAGTGGGCTTCTCTCTGGCCGCTCTTGTGTCCGCCTACTACAGGCCACGGCGCTGCGCGTACCGAACCTGGCCGCGCCGCCCGTTCAGAAGCAGGTGGTACCAGCTCACAGGCGGATGGGACGGGATCTCCCGAGCCACGGCTTTCGGAAGCGTGACGGGGCTTCTGATCACCATGATCGTCATGTGGCCGGTCCAGCACCTCCGGGATACGGAAGCGAAGTCGATGCCATGGGTGTGGCTCGGATCGGGTGCACTTCTCACGGTCCTCCACGTCGGCTTGCGACGACCGAGCGTGCCTTCGCCTGAGCATGCATAGCGCCGGGCTGCCAGGCATCGCAGCAGATCCATGCTCGTTGTGACGGCTTGACCTTCATCTGCAGCTCACGCGCCGCTGGTCAACATCAGCCGTTGACGCCATCCTGCGCGGCCTCGGTATCCCGCCGGACGGCATTCCTGCCCATGGTGTTCGCGGGCGGTGCAGGCCGCAAAGCACAAGTTTGCTGTGTTCGGCGCGGGTGAGGGGGTCGGAGACCAGGGACCGGGCGAGGTCGGCCGGCGCAGCGGCAAGGTGGGGCAGGAGGGCGGCGCGTTCGGCGTCGGTACGGGCCCGCGTCTGTTCCAGCGGTGTGCGACGCGGGCGTGGATGTAGAGGTCCATCGCGTCGGTGAGGTGGTCCCAGTCTTCTGCGTCGAGGCCTGCGGGCGGGGGCCGAGGATGTCGGGGCCGGCGCGGTGGTGGCGGCGCCAGTAGCCGCCGACGGTGGGGAGGAGCTTAAGGTAGGCGCGCTGCTCTTCCTCGTCCTGGTCGTCCTGTCCGGGTGCGGTGATCGCCTCCATCCAGGATTCAGGCAGGGGGTCGCCAGTGAGGACGGCGGCCAGGGCGCGCCGCGCCGTGCAGGGCGCCGTGGGAAAGAGGGGTGACGCCGAGGGGGTCGCGCAGGGCCGGATGATCGGGCAGGGGCCCGGCCAGCGGGGGCGTGTCAAGGTGGCCGAGGGCGGCTTCGACCGGCCTGGGACACTCACGGGCATGTGTCGCGGATGCCGACGTCGCTTTCGGCCCGCCGGACCAGGAGCGCCTGCCCGGAACCCGGAGCCAGGGAGCCGTTGACGGGCCTCGTGGCGGAGAAGGCCACCGCAGCCTCCCGTCCGGTACCGCACTCGGTACCAGACGCGGTACCGTGTCGTTATGCCTGCACTCAACGTGGAATTCACCGAGGCCGAGATGGAGCGGCTGCGCGCGAGGGCCACCCTGGCCGGCCGGAGCCTGAAGCAGCATGCGCACGATGTCATCGTGGAAGAGGCCGACCGGATCGCCTTCGTGGACGGGGCGGTCGCGGAAGCGGCCCGGGTGCTGCCCGGAGTCGAAGCCCGCTTCCCTGCAGGACTGCGGTGAGCCCGATCATCCGCGTCGATGTCGGCTGGGTCCTGCAGATCCAGTCCGCGATCGCCCCCCTGAACGTGCCCATCGCGGACTGGGGTGCTCTCGGCTTCATGGCTGGCCGGCACACGTTCGAGCGGGAGCGGGGCGTGCTGTATTACGAGCAGACCGCCGCCCGGGCCGCGACCTTCCTGCACACCGCGCTGCTGCTGCGCCCCTTCGCGGACTACAACCTGGTCATCGGCTGGGCCTGCGCGAGCCAGTACATGCACCTGTCCGGCGAATCCCTCCAGGTCAAGGACGACGACCTGTACGAACTCGCCCAGGCAGTCCGCGCGCAGCAGGCCGATCTGCGCGGCGTCGCGCAGCGTCTGGAGTCCTGGCGCGCCGGGTGACGCCGGTGGATCCGCTGCGCAAGCGTGGTGCGGATCGTCGGCCGTCTCTACAGGCCAGGTGCCCGTCCGCAAGGGATGCGTCGTCTGCGAAGGAGGAGAACCGTCATCTGATGGGGCCTCGCCACCGGTGGAAGAAGGTCTCCCCCGGGCCAGCCCCGAGTCGCATCAGCACGCCGGTCAGCAGCGTTCCGACGTCGATCGTGTCCTGGGGGTCGAGGACGGTGAACCCGTGCCGCCGGTAGTAGGGGCCGAGCATGCGGCAGGTCTCGAACTCGCCGAACAGCAGCATGTAGTCCAGTTGCCAGTAGATCTGTATGCAGCGCTTCAGCAGAGCTGTGCTGATTCCGCGGCCTCGGGCGTCCTCGCGCACGGCGACCGCTTTGATCTTCGCGTATTTCATCATCGACATCAGGGCGTGGCCGTTGGGGCCGGGCAGTTTCATGACCATCGCGGTGACCGCGCCGGACGGGACGCACAGCAGCCCTCCGAGGACCTGGCCGTTGCGGTCCTGGGCGACCAGGGGCAGTGACATCGCTGCCGCGGCCGTGAGCAGATCCCCTGAGGCGGCCGCCCGTGCCAGGGGCGGGGCGAGCCCGGCGCCGGACAGGGCGTCCAGCATCCATGTCCCGCACCGGCCCTGCGCGAGCGCCTCGACGTGCCCGCTCTCCATGTCGTCGCCGGCCGTCTTCACCAGGTCGGCGACGATGTCCGCGTCCTGCGGCTGCGCGTACCGGATCCGCACACCGTCCGGCCCGGCTAAGCCCTCGACCACCCGCTGCCCCGTCAGCCGTGCTAGGGGGTGTTCGGGGTTCGGATCTTCGTGAGGCTCGATGTTGTGCTGGTCCGGGCTGGTAGAACTCGGGTGTGGCGCGTTTCGATGTGACGGATGCCGAGTGGGAGTTGATCGAGGAGTTTCTGCCGGTGGCGGCGACGGGTCCGCTGCCCCGGCGGGTGCGGGACCAGTTCAACGGAGTGTTGTGGAGGTTTCGCACCGGCTGCGGCTGGCGTGATGTCCCGGAGCGCTACGGGTCCTGGTCGACGGTGTATTCGCGGTTCAACGCCTGGGCGAAGGCCGGGGTGTTCCAGGCGCTGATGGAGGGCCTGATCGCCGAGGCGGCGGCGCGCGGGCAGGTCGGGCTGGAACTGGTCAGTGTGGATTCCACGATCGTGCGGGCCCATCACGAATCGGCCGGACTGGCAGTCGCCGGAGAGACCCTGGACGCCCTCGAACAGGCACTGACCGAGGAAAAGGGGGTGCCGCTGCCGGCGCAGGGACCGGTCCTGCGGGTGATGCACCGCAGGCCGCACCCGGTACGGGCACCGCGCAGGAGGCGGGCCGCAACCGTGCTGCGACGCGGCAGCGCCGCGGGGCACGGGCGAAGGCGGCCGGACTCGGCCGGTCCAGAGGCGGGCTGAGCAGCAAGGTCCACGCCGTGGTCGACGCGGCGGGACTGCCGCTGGTGTTCGTCCTGACTCCCGGCCAGGCCGCCGACTGCCCGCAGTTCCAGACAGTCCTGGACCGGGTCCGGGTCCCCGGCCGGCTCGGCCGGCCACGCACCCGACCCGGCGCGGTGGCCGCCGACAGGGCCTACTCCTCCAAGGCCAACCGCGCCTACCTGCGCCGACGCGGGATCACCGCCGTCATCCCCGAGAAGACCGACCAGGCCGCCAACCGGCGGAGGAAGGGCTCGGCGGGCGGCCGCCCAGTCGCCTTCGACTCGCACCGGTACCGGCAGCGCAACACCGTGGAACGCTGCTTCCAGAAGATCAAGACCTGGCGCGGACTCGCCACCCGCTACGACAAATCCCCCGAGAGCTACGAGGCAGGACTCCACCTCCGAGGATCGATCATGTGGTTGAAGCGCGCCATCCCAACCACATGATCCGAACTTCCAACAGCCCCTAATCCAGACGACCGGCCCGGCCTCTTCCTCGACTTCTTCGCCATCCCCGAGAGCTACCCGCCACCCGCCCCCGGAACCCGACACCGAAAGGGCCCGGTCTTTGGCCGTCGATGAGCAGGCTGAGCCTGCGGGTGGCTGCCTTCAGTGCAGGTGACCCGCACCAGGGACGGGTGAGGGCTCACCGGTCGCCGCTCCCCCGACGCTTGCGGCTGCTCCGGTTGCGGGCCACTGTTGCAGGATTCGGTCGCGCGCTGCTGCGGAAGCAGATGGCCGACCGATACGCGGAACTGGTCAGCTCCGAGCCGGACCTTGCCGACGACTGCCGCAGCCCGTTGCTGGTGGGTGACACACAACGCCTGTGTGGTGCCCGTTGGTGGGCACGCCTGTCGACTGAAGCGAGGCACAGTCGCTGCTGAGAGAACATGCGCGGCCATGGGCAATCAGGGGAGCGGGCAGTGGACGACGCGGCAGGGGCAGAGCAGCGGATGTTGCGGACGCGGGTCATGGTGACGGACATGCTCGTGGAGCTGCAGCGGGCGGACGCCAAGGCGACTGCAGTGTGTGGGGTCGCAGGGGGGCTTCTTGCGGCCGGTGTGGCGACGGTCGTTGGCATGGGCACGGCTCCGGCGGTGGTGGTTGCGACTCTGGTTTCGGCTTCCGTGGTGATGGGAGCCGCGGTGGGGGCGGCCTTGTGGGCTCTTAGGCCGGTGCTTCCGCGGTCGGTATCGCCGGAGGTGTTGCTCTCGACTGGTCGGGCAACGCGGACGGTGCGGTTGGTTGCGTCGTTGTCTGAAATGGGTGTCGAGGAGCAGTTGCGCGTGGAGTTTGAGCGGCTGGCGGTGCTGGCGGGTCTTGCGGGGAGGAAATTTAGGGCAATTCAGGTGGCGGTGGACCTGGTGGCAACCGCCCTTACGGTGGCTGGAATGGGATTGTTGATCCTTTACATGATGACTTGAGACCATTCGGGTGGGGCGGGCACTTTATCGGGGGGGTCTGTGTATCAGCCGCACATCACAGTGATGGGTGGGGAGTTGTGGTCGCAGCTGCGGGACCTCGCTCCGCAGAGAGTTCGGCCGGCACGGAGCGTGTTGCTGCGACAGGGGGATCCAGGGACGCATGTGATTCTGCTGGATTCCGGGTCGACGCTCGTCACCCTGACGGGTGAAGGCGGTGAGCGGACGCTGCTGGCGGTGCGGGGTGCGGGTGAGTTGCTGGGTGAGCTTGCGGTGCTGGACTCCCAGCCGCGCACGGCGTCGGCCATCGCGGCGGAGACCTGCTGTGTGCGCATCATTCCGGCTCCGGACTTCCTGGCCTTCGTGGACAAGCACGACTTGCTGGCGGTCCTGTTGCGGCATGCCATCGCCCGTGTGCGGGAGGCGGAAACCGTGCGTTTGGAGATGGCTACGGCGCCGGTGGCGGTGCGTCTTGCGTCAGCGCTGGGCCGGCTGCTGCAGGCTGCGTCCGTGGCAGGCACCGAGTATGTCGTGCGTCTGACGCAGACGGAGCTGTCGCAGATGATCGGCGCTTCCCGCAATGCCGTAGGCGCAGCTCTGAGGCCCTGGCGTGAGCGGGGGTGGCTCGCGACGGAGGCCGCCGGCGGGCTGGTCGTTCGCGACATCGTGTCCATCCGGTCTCACGCGTATGCCGAGAGGTGACACGCAGCACCGCTTCTGTGCCCACTGCTGGGCACCACGCCGTCCAGAGCGCGGCCAGCATGGGGCCTCACTTGCTCCTTCGTGCCGGAAAGGCTGACACCTGTGAACTCCGTATTGCTGCCCGATGCTGACGATGTTCCGCCGGAACATGCCCTGCTGGTGGTCGATATGAAGGACTACAGCCAGATTCCTGAGGCGAAGATGGCGCCCACCCGGGCCGACCTGGACGACATCCTGTCCACTGTCTTCGCGCACAGTGGAGTCGGTGATGTCGCAAGGCTCGACCGGGCGGTGAAAGACCGTGGCGACGGGGCGATCTACGTCCTTCCCGCCCGGCATGCGGCCCGGCTGGTCGATCCGCTCCTCAGCCACCTTGCGCAGGCGCTGGCGCGCCGCGAGCAGACCCGGCTGGCCAGCTCGCCGCCCATTCGGCTGCGGGCGAGCGTCCACGTCGGTCCGCTCGAGTCCTCCGCGCACCGTGGCGACGCCGCCAATGACGCCTGCCGCTACGTCGACAGCAACGCGGTCCGTCGAGCCATGACCGCTGCGCTGGATCACGGGCTGTACCTGGCGGCGGCAGTCTCGGACACGGTCTTTGGCCGTACTGTCCGCGCGGACCGCACCAAAACCCTGGGTGTGCACCACTTCCAGCAGGCGACAGCCCTCGTCGACGGCAAGGCCGGTTTCGAGGAGACGTGCTGGCTTCACGTCCCCGGACTCGTCCCGGCCCTCATCAGTCCCTATCTCACCGCCGGGCACGACACGACGTCGCCGACGGGCGCCGGCACCGCGCTGCAGCCCGACGTCACAGACGCCGGGACCGGCGAGCAGGAAGGCCCGGCACCGGTGCGGCAGAAGGGCAAGGCCAGCGGCAAGGCACGACTGGTGCAGGTCGGCCGTGACTACGTCACCGCTCCGGAGCAGTCATGACCGTCCCCCAGAGCGTCGCGACAGCGCCCGTGCAGACGGCCGAAGCCCAGGGCAACGCCCGGGTGACGCAGGTCGGCGGCAACTACGAGGAACACGTTCATCGCTACGTGCGGGGCTGGCAGTATCTGCACGGCACGAGCGTGGACACGGCCGAACTGGACCTGGCAGAGCATGCCTTCGTCGACCCGTCCGACTCCGGTGGGCCCGGGCATGCGGCGCAGGCGGTCAGCAAACTCACCCGTCCGTACGGACGTAGCCATGTGCTGGTCCTGTGCGGCGAGGCAGGCAGTGGTCGGCGCACGGCCGCTCTGCATGTGCTGCTCCGGGCGGGACTGGCACGTGAGCGCCTCCGTTGGCTGTCTCTGGACTGGGACCAGCCGCGGACCGAGCAGATCCCTGCCACGAAAGGGCACGGCTTCATCCTGGATCTGACCGGCAGCCAAGAGCTGAGCGAGGACTTCTACACCGGGCTTGCCGACTACCAGAAGGAAGCGGAAGCCACGGAGGCCTTCCTGATCATCCTGGCCGACACCAACGGCTGGAACCCCGGCGCGGCAGCGACCGTGCCGGTGGTGCATCTGATGCGCCCGCAGGCGACACGGGTAGCCAAGGCGCACCTGCGTCATCGTGCAGGCGACCGGGTGGACTGGCTGGCCTCACCTCCGCTGGACACGCTTCTGACCAAGGGTGCCTCGGCAGCCGACGCTGCCCGGCTGGCCCGGCTGATCACCCACGCCGACGACGGTGACCGGGAAGCAGTGCAGCAGGAGTTCACCGGCTGGCGTGACCATCTGACGAACTGGTTCAGGCAGCACTCGGGGCCGGACGACGTGCGCGAGCGAGCTCTGCTGGTGTCGGCCGCCGTGCTGGAGATGGTTCCTGCGCAGAACGTACTGGAAGCCGCGGACCGGCTCTTCGCGGAGGTCGGTGGTGTGCTGCCGCCCGGCGGTCCGCTGGCCGGCCGCGATCTGGAGCAGCGCCTGCTGGCTGTCCAGGCTTCGCTGGTGGACGGCGAGCGCATCTCGCTGGACGCCGACCGGCACGGCCTGTCGGAGGCAGTCCTGGCCTATGTGTGGCAGCAGCGCCCGCAACTGCGCGGGGTGCTGCTGAAGTGGGCCTCACAGATCAGCGCGCCGAACGGGACCGCCGTGCGTCACCTGCGGCGCATCGCTGACTGCCTGGTGCAGCTGTCACTGCTGCCCGGCGGTTCGACGGTGCGCAGCGTGGTGACCGGCTGGATCGACACCGGCCGCTCGGCTCATCGGCAGCTCGCCATCGAGGTCCTGGAGAAGATGGCGCTCCACCCGGACACGGGTGTCGGTGTCCGCAGGCTGCTGTACGAGTGGGCACAGCAGAGGACCAGCAGCAAGGACCTCCTCACGGCCGTCGCTGAGATCTGCGCCGGCCGGCTCGGCAGGGAATACCCTCGTGTGGCTCTGACCCGGCTGCGCGTGCTGGCCTCACGGCAGGACAGCCTGGCCCGCGAGGCAGTCGCCGATGCAGTACACATGCTGGCCAGCGCACCCGAGCAGCGCGTCCCTGTACTGTCAGAAGTCGTCGACTGGGCCGAGTCCGCCAACAGCACGACGGCCACGGCCGGAGCCGGCACGTTTCTGGCGCTGACCGACATCAGCGGCGACAGCCTCCTGCCCCTGCCCACGCGACAGGAGCCCGTCGGCAGCGCCGTCAGCACACCGGCCGATGACCTGTTCGTCCGCGGCTGGCGTGCAGCCTTGAACGAACCGTCGACGTCCGCGCGGGCCCATGCCCAGCTCGCCGCCTGGCTGGACTCGGCCAGCTTGTCGGACGAGCAGGTCCTGCCGCTGGCGGCAGCGGTACTGCGCGGACATCTCGGCCAGGCCGGGGCCGCCGAGCTCCTGGTGGGCTCCTCCAGCAGCTCCGACCTGGGACTCACGCGCCGCAGGAAGCTGCTCGACCTGCTGATCGGCGAGCAGACGTCCTTCCCCGCCGCGCCCGCTCCTGCTGCAGGCAGCGAGAGCGACCCGACAGCGAGGTGAGCTTCCTGCCGCGGCGCCGCAGAGCCGCCCCGCCCCGGTCCCCCGTGGCCGGAGCCCGGCCTGTTCATTCGCTCGTCCTGAAGGACGAGCGAATGAACAGCCATCTCCCCGGCGTGGCGTTCATCGTCCGCATCGACGGCGCCTGGCGGGCAGAGGGAACCGAAATCCCGGAACACGGCAATCCGGCAGCCGTCGCGCGAGAGCACCTGCGCCGACAGACTGCCCGTGTCCTGCGACAGCACTCGGTGCTCCAGCTCGCTGCCGCCCGGGATGCCGCCGATGCGGCCCTGGGGTACTGGACCCGTCCTGCCAGTGGGCCGGAACTGGAGGCGGCAGGTGCGGTGCATCTGAACGTCACCGCCCACGACCGCGCTCTGGCAGAAGACCACGCTCACCAGCAGCAGGCGGCAGACCATGCCCATGCCGAAGAACTGCACCGTCTTACACATCTGCAGCACATCCTCGCCGACCCGCATCTGCGCCGCGTGTGGTGGATCGCCCAGTTCCCCGAGCGCTTCAACGACCTCAACGACCTGGCAGACAAGCTCACGGGTCTGCCCCCACCCCACGAGGCCGAAAGCGACGGCATCCGAGGTGACATCCGCCGCTTCACCGACCAGCTCGTCACCGACCTGCACACCCCTCAGCAGCGCGAGCTCTTCCTCACGGCACTGATCCAGACCCTCACCACGCTGGGTCACCACGAACTCATGAGCGCCGCCACCGACTTCCGCAGCCCGTCCGAGACCCGGAGCACGCCCCCATGAATCTCCAGACCAGACGCTGGCTTTGGGCCCCCCTACGCCAACTCCGTACCCGCATGCTCATCCGCCGGCACGGGCCGACACTGCCGTACGACACCGCGTGGGCACTGGTCACCCTGCACAGCACGCCCGACGAGGCCGCACTCGTCCGGGTCTGGGCCCGTGAGAACCCCGGTGGTCCGCCGGGTATCCACTACGACCACTGGCACGAACTCCCCTGGGTAGAACAGCAGCGCCGCCTCGCATGGCTGCAACGCCACAACCGCTCCCCCATCCAACTCCTGGAGCTGGAGGCCGGACTCGTCCTCAGTACCGGCCTTCACGTCCTCGACTGGAGCCGGCCTCCAGAACGCACCCGACCGCACGGCTCGACGCCCGACCACCAACCTGATGCCGGCAGGCAGTCCTGACCCTGTGGTTCACGCCGGCGCCATGCATCGTCGGACTACGTCAGGTTCGGAGGCCGGCCGGGCAGCTGAACCGCTCCGGGTCTGATGGAGGCTCCGGACTGTCCCGAATTCCGGTAGTCGCCCGGGCCGTCGAACGACAGGACGGGAAGTTCTTCGTCCAGGTCGTCCCTCATGGCACAGACCGTGAGTTCGCCGGAGACGGAGTGCGCGGAGATCTCCGCGATGTCCTGCTGCCAGCCGCCGCTGTCGGGTGCGGGTTCGCTCTCGTGGAGGGCGACCGTGACGTCGACGTCGCCGGTGTGGATGCCGCTCATGACTGACGTACCACTTGCCGTTCGCACCGTTGTCGTCGCACCAGGCCGGGGTGGGCCAGGCATCGACGGCGGCCCGCAGGTCGGACGCCGTATCGCTCGGAGCCCATGACAGCACGACATAGGGGTGTCGCTCCCCTCGGCCTGCGCGACGACGTCAGTGCCGGGCGCGGAGTGGTCGGCTGCCCCAGCGACGGTCAGGGAGCTGCTCAGCAGTCCCAGCGAAACGGCGCCGACGGCTAACGCGCTCTTCAGTCTCACGTTGTGCCCCCTGTTTCGGTCAGAACAGCGCGGACGCCCCAGATGGCGTGTCCACGCCGGGTCGGCCCGATCGAAACACAGAAGACTCACAACACCCTCACAGCCCGGCAAGCGTTTTCCGCCACTCTGGACATCGCCCCGGGACCCCGTCCGAAGTCGGCCTGCCGGGTGGCGCCAGCGTCGATGACATTGGGGTACGGCACGCGCCTGACCGTGTCGTACCAACCGGCGGGAGGGGCCCCGGACCGTACGGTCCGGGGCCCCTCCCGCCGGTTGATCAGCCTCTCTGGGTATTAAAGATGATCGTGGAGTGCGGGCGGTGCCCCCGCTGGAACTCCGCGAGCAGGGCGGCGACTTCGTCCTCGCCCTCGATGATCTCCCTCGACCCCGCACTCCCGAACCTCGGCGGCCAGTGCAGCTCCGCCCAGGTTCCGTCAGGGGAGACGTCGACGCGGAGCCCTCGCCGCAGAGCCCGGCGCAGCCAGGGGCTGCGCGGTCTGATGACGGGGGCCGTCGGCGAGCTGGGCTGCGGCTCGATAGCGGGCGCGCTCGTGCTGGTCGCCTTCGCCCACGCGGCCTTCCAGAGCACGTCGCGGCCTGTGTCGCCGAGCCCGTGGACGATCGCGAGCAGCTGCTGCTCGCTCACGGGCTTGGCGATGCGCATGATGATCCGGCGCAGGGTGCTGGTCGACAGAGCGTGGGTGTTGCCGCCCCGCTCCACGATCTCGCGGAGCGAGGGCGCCCCGGCGGCCTCGTAGTCGTACTCGATGGCGCGGCTGAGGTCGCGCCAGTCGCTGACCAAGGAGAGGTGCGGGGGCGGGGGGAGGGTGGGCAGGATGCCGCGCTCCTCGATGCGAACGCGGATGCGCTGGCGCAGCAGGGCCTCGCTGGCGTCGGGGAAGCCGCAGCCCTCGGCGAAGGCTTTGAGAGTCTTCTCTTTGGGCGTGTAGGTGCCGGAGGCGGCGCGCTGGAGGGTGGCGCGGGAGATGCCCTCGCAGCGGTCCTCCAGCTGCTCGAAGGTCAGTCCGGCCTCCTCCAGAAGCTCGCGCAGCATGAGCGCGAGACGTTCCCGGGCGGTGTTGTCGGTGCAGATCGGGTTCTTCGTGCGTCCCATGTCAGCCGCTCCGCTCAGGCGTTCTTGCTGAACATGGCGCGGCCGGCGCGGCCGACCGCGGCGCCCAGGTGACGGCCGCCGGTGATCAGCGCGACGACGCCGGCGCCAATGAGGCCGCAGCCGCCGATCAGCTCGAGGATCTCGGCCGTGGGCATGTCCTTGGTGATACTGAGGACGATGCCGCCCGCCACGGAGACGGTGGGGGGCAGGGTGTGGGCGAGCGTGATGCGGGCGGGTGCTTGCACCGGGGCGACCGGCGTGGGCGGGGAGGCAGCCATGAGGACCGCGGTGACGGCAGTCTCGGGCTCGGAAGCGGGGTGCGGGACGGCGACGACGTCGCGGTTCGTGTTCGACACGAGGAGTCCTTAGTGGTGAGGGAGGGCGCCGCCACCTGCTCGCAACGCCCTCCGCCTACTGGGTGCAACCCGCGACTGCGAGGGGTAGTTGGCGCTACGCCTCCACGGGCAGTTCTCAGGATCCCAGTTCGACCGTGGACTTGCTCACGTCGTATAACCGCCCTAATGAACACAGAAGGAGCAAGACGGACACGATTTGTTCAGAAGCAAACCGGCCACGTCGGCACAGTGTGTGATCTATCGCATTCGATCGGTGACCCAAATCAGGGCACCCTGAGCGCCTCAACCCGCCAAATCCACAGGAACTTGCGCAGGTAACGGATCAGGCGTATGCAGTCACGACCGACCTCATTGGCTCATCTGTGAACCAGATCCCTTTGCGCCGATCACCGACCGCGAGGCACCCTGGAACCGCAACTGAGTCCAAGAGAGGACTCTTGGGGAGTCCTGCCTACTGGGTGCAACCAAAAAACAGGATCCCTGGGACTCAGGGCGCTGCGATACGTGTTGGCGCACGTGACCTCGGAGCGCTGCACCGCCGACACGCGCCCCTACGGGCGCGCACAGTCGGCGGCCGCGGCAGGGGCGGCCCACACCGGGCCCCTTGCCGCGGACCAGACATGATGGCCGTCCCCGCCACAGCCAAACCGCAGCTCCGCAGCCCGCCGTAGTGCGTCCCGGGTGCCCAAAGGGCACCTACTGCTGGATGAGGGCGGCCGCGTTGAGGTCGACGGGGAACGGGGCGTCCATGCGCACGGTCGTCACGGCGAGTGCGGTCGTGCACTCCAATAGCGGCCGCCGACCAGCTCACTGGCGACGAGCCGGGGGGCGGGTCGTACTCCAGCCGCCGGACATGTTCAATCCCGGCATCGGCGTGGAACAGGGATGCGCCGGGTCACCCCGGCGGTGAGGCTCAGGGCCTGCTACTCAAAGTCCAGGTCCAGCGCGCGCGTCAACTGCACGTCGTTGGGATAGCGATGGATCGTCTCGCCCCACATGACGACGAAATGCCACCCGCGCTGAGGTCGTATCCGGTTCTCCGAGCAGCTTGGCCACTGCCCGTGCACCCAAGCCGCTCAGCACGCGCTGTGCGCTGTTGGGGTGGATGCCGAACCGGTCGCTGACCTCGGCGGCCGTGACAGCGGGCCGTGCGCCAAGTAGGACGGCGACGCACGGCACGAGCTCCTTGCGTGGCACGCCGTCGCGGGTGCCAGCCGGGCGGCCGCTCCCCCGGCCGCTGCGCCACCCATGCCGCCCCCGCCGCGCGCGGCCAATGTCCCCCTCCCTCCCCGTGACAGGGTGCACGGCCAGCAGCTGGCCGCGCACCAGGACCGCGTGGGCGGTCAGTTCGGGATCGTGCCGGTAGGACTCCCACAACCTCACGGACACGCACACCGTTGCGGCCGCCTCGCTGGTGTCCAGCAGACCGACGCCGTCGTCGGTGTCCAGGAAGAGGCGGGACCGGCTTCCCTGCCCGCCACGCGTCGACCTGGGCGGTGTCGTAGAGCAGCATCCGCCTGCCCTCGGACCTCACCGGCCTCGGATGCCCCTCGCGCTGGTGCGTGCGGCGATTGCGGTAGGTACCCGGTGAACAGCCCTCCAGCGCCGCGAGATCACCGAGGGTGTACACACTGCAGCCCGCGCGGATCACGCCAGCACCTTCCCTGTCCCCGATAGACTGGCCGCGGATTCCTTCCCTGTGGAGGAATCCGGCCGGCCGATGCCCGCGCCATCCGCGATCGCTGCTGCCGTCTGCGGACCGAGGGCATCGGCCTTTTAGGTGCCGGGATTTCCGGCGGTGCGGGGCTGGCGGTCACCGGGTGGCAGGCCGCGCATCAGACGTGGCATGGCACGGCGGGTGATGGGCGGCGCGCCGTACACGGTGGCGATCGGGACAACGGCGACTGCGAACGTGACGGGCGGACTGGCCCGTCCGGCGCGAGGCGAGCAGGACGCCGCCGATCAGTAGTGCAGGTCGGCGCGTGGGCGGCTGTCCAACGGCTCACGGCCGGGATGCCCACTAACGTGGGGATCGCCCGGTCCATGTACTGCTGCCGTACGCAACAGGTCAGTGTCGGCGGCCGCCACCTTCCCCAGCGTCCCGGTGAGGTCCTCCCGCCAGGAGTCCGGCAGCAGGAGGTCGTACGGGAAGACTGGGGCACCGGGCAGGAGCGACTGGTCGACGTGGGCCGACAATTCCGCTCGGTGGGCGGTCACTCCCCGCCGCTCCCCATGCCAGGGCGTACGCGTCCTCGCTGGCACCGGCAGTTGCGTTGACGAAACCATCTGCGGGGGCAGCAGAGTCGAGGGACTCGAGGGATGCCGTCGTGACCGCGTGCCCGCCTGTCATGGACTGATCGGCTCCCCGGGTCGACGAAGCGTGGGTGGCCACGAAACTGCGTTGGCCGCTGCCCGCCGACCCGGCCGAACGCGAGGCCCTGACCAGCCTCGCGGAGGCCAGCCCCGACACCACGGTCACCTACGAGCAGGTACCGCAGTAGGCCCCGGCACCACACG
Organism: Streptomyces phaeofaciens; assembly: GCF_014648915.1. Taxonomy (GTDB): domain Bacteria; phylum Actinomycetota; class Actinomycetes; order Streptomycetales; family Streptomycetaceae; genus Streptomyces; species Streptomyces phaeofaciens. The sequence goes on from NZ_BMSA01000053.1 coordinate 16,894, forward strand.
TGGAGCGGCGGTGTGCCGTCCTGGAATAGGGCGACACGCCGCCGGGGTGCCGGTCGAGCTGGATCACAGGGGTGCGGCAACGGCTCGCCTGCACCCGACCGCGGCATCAGGGCCTGGGCGGCAAGGGAGGCGGGCGGCTCATGTGCCTGGGTCGCCGGGCGGTCGAAGCTCTGAATGTCCGATTCGGCAGCCACGGATGGTCTGCCGGGTTCTCTTTCCTGAAAAAGGAGCAGCACATGAAGCGTACGCGTCTGGTCGTCGCGGGGCTGGCAGTGGTCGCGGCGACGCTGGGGACGGGGGTCTGTGAGGCTGCCGCTGCCGGCGCCCCGGCGCGGGCCGCCGTTTCGTCGGTCGCGCAGGTCCCCTCCGACGTGAAACGGGGTACGTTCTGGACCCGGGGCGGGTGCATCGAGGCTGGGCAGGAGGGGATCGAGCGGGGGCTGTGGTCGCGTTACACCTGCGCGAACGGCCCGCTGTGGTGGACCCTGTACACCGACCGCTGAGCGGTGAGGCGCGGTCTCGGGAGCGTCTGAGCCGTGCGGTGTGAGAGACCGGTCAGGCAGGGATGCCGGCTGTAGCCGCCCTCCAGTGGCTGCGGCCGGTTCCTGCGCCGCCTGTGCTCGGTTCGAGGCCCTGTCCCCCGGCTGTCCCCTGGTTCGTGCCGGGTCTCCTTGAGTGCGGGCCGGGGGTCAGGTTGGTTCCTGCTGGTGTCCCAGTCCGGCGTCGCGGGCGCGGACGATCGCTGCGGCGCGGTCGTGCACCTGAAGTTTGGCGAAGATGGATCCGACGTGGTTGCGGACCGTCTTGTCGGCGAGGAACAGTCGCTGGGCGATCTGCCGATAGCTCAGGCCTGCTGCGAGCAGGTCGAGGATTTCGCGTTCTCTGCCGGTGAGAGTGGGGAACGCCTCTTTGGCGGGAGTGCTGCCGAAGGCGGCGAAGAGGCGGGACAGGCGCCCGGCCATGTGGGGGCTGAAGACCGCGCCGCCCTGGCCGACGGTGTGCAGGGCGCGCAGGATCTCTTCTCTCACGGCACCTTTGAGAAGGTAGCCGCGGGCGCCGGCGCGCATCGCGGCGAGCAGGTTGTCGTCGTCTTCGGACATGGTCATGACGACGACTTTGGTGTCCGGGTGAGTCCCGAGGAGTCGGCGGGTGGTCTCGATGCCGGACAACCCCGGAAGGCCGAGATCCATGACCGTGAGGTCGGGTGTGGTGCGGTCGGCTTCGGTGAGGGCTTGTTCACCACTGTCGGCTTGGGCGACCACGGTGAAGGCGTCGTCGAGGTCGATGGCTGCGGCCAGTCCTTCGCGGAAGAGGGGATGGTCGTCGACGAGGAGCACCCGCAGGACGCGTGTGGCCGGGGCCTGGGCTGTGGCGGGTGTTGCCTGGTCAGTCATCGTCGTCCTTGCGGGAGGGGGTGGGGAGGGTGGCGGTCACGGTGGTGCCGTGGGGGCCGGTGTCGAGGGTGGAGGTGCCGCCGATCTCTTCGGCCCGCTCGGCCACCGAGGCCAGGCCGGTGCCGGGGACGGCCCGGGTGTCCAGACCGGTGCCGTCGTCGACGACGGCGACGGCCAGCGTGGTGGCGGTGGCCTCGAAGACGATCCGCACGTGACGGGCGCCGGAATGCCTCACGGCGTTGGTCACCGCCTCCGCGGCGATGCGGTAGGCGGCCGTCTCCACGGCAGGCCCCAGTGGCGGCAGCGGCAGGGGGACGGCGTCCACGGTGATCTGTACGTCGGCGGTGCTCAGGCGTTGGGCGAGTGTCCGGGTGGCGTCCAGGAGGCCGCGTTCGGCCAGCATGGCGGGCGTCAGTCCGGCGGTGATGCGCCGGACCTCAGCCAGAGCTTCGCCGAGGCCCTCTGCGGCGATGCGCAGATGCTGCGGGTCGGCAGCCGGGCATGCCTGCGCTGCGCCCAGCCGCATCTGCACGGCCGCCAGTTGGGGGCCGAGTCCGTCGTGGATCTCGCGGCGCAGGCGCCGTCGTTCCTCTTCCCGGGCCACGATCAGACGTTCTCGGGCGGCCTGGGCTTCCTGCCCCAGTTGCAGGGCGGCCAGGGCCGGGCCGGCCTGGTCGGCCAGCAGCGACAGCAGGTCGGTGTCGCGTTCGGCCGGTGTGCTTGCGCCGTCGCGTGAGACTTCGAGCCGTCCCACCTGCCGACCGTGGTGCTGGAGGACGAAGACCTGCTTGGGATGCGCCACAGCGGCCCCGAAGGCGGCCAGCAGCCGGGGGCCCGAGCGGGTGTCGGCGCTGACCGTTGCTCCGGACAGGCCCAGGTCCTCCACCACGCTCCGGCAGATCTGTTCGGGGATCTCTTCCGGCCGTGGTGCCTGCCGCAGCCTCACGGCCAGTGCCCTCATCGCCTCGTGCGGCCGGGCCCGGGGGCCGTAGAAGGCTCTCTCCACGGCCAGGGAGGCCCGGTTGAGGACGGGGCGGGCGCCCCATCCCGCCACCAGCGCGGCGGCGACAGCCGCTGGCACGGCGGCGCCCCCGCCGGCTGGCAGGCCCGCCCAGGCCAGGGCGGCGGTGCACACGACGGCCGCCGCCACCGTGGTGGCCACGAACGCGGTGGCCAGGCGGTGCGTGGTGTCCCGCTCCAGGCGCCACACCCCGCCGCGGGCCACGACCAGGCAGACCATGGCGACCCACAGCGCGCCGCCCAGGGCATGGGCGGCCATGGTCCAGCTCTCGTTGCCCCAGCCGGCGTTCACCGCGCTGGTCCAGGAGTGGGGCCACATGTCGATCAGCAGCAGCAGCGCGCACGCCGGGTAGGCCAGGGCCAGAGCCGTCCACACGCGCCGTGACTCCGCGGTGGGCGCCGCCACCAGGCGCCGGGCCAGATCGGCTGTCACCGTCACCGTCACCACCCGGCTCACCCAGACCAGGCCCTGCTGGTTCAGGTCCAGATGCCGACCGGCCCACCGTCCGGCCGGTGTCCCGGCCCAGGGGCTGGCGAACGGGGCTGCGCCCGGTGTGCCCAGAGTCCAGATCGCTCCGTAGACCGCGCAGGCCGCAACCGTTGCTGTCACCAGGAACCGCCACCCTCTGCTGGACGGCAGTCCTGGCAGAAAACACAGAGGGAAGAGCAGCACCGTCAGGGGATGGACCGTGACGGCGACAGCCCCCAACGGGATCATGGCTGCAGCGACCGCTTCCTGCGTGCTGCCGAAGAAGGCGACGAGATCCAGCACCGAGGAGGGAACGAACCAGACTGCTCCGGCGGCCATCAGCATCCTGCCCGCGCGGTGTCCCGAGCGGTCGGCCAGCAACAGCACCGCAACAGCGCAGACCGGCACGCCCACCACCAGACGGGTCAGCTCGGAAATCGCCTGGGGCAGGGCCGCCCACCGGTCCGCGGCGTCAACCACGACCGCCACTTTCACCGCCAGCCCGGTGGCCAGCAGCGCTGCCGCCACACCCGCCACCGGAGGACGTGACCGGGCTGCACACGCCACCGCCTCCTCCGAAGGCGCTGCGCGCCGGCCGGGCACCTCGCGAAGAGAGCGCACCAGCAGAGGCGCTCCTGCCCCGTACCTCCCTGCCGATGCCCACGGCCGGCGTCCGCTGCGGCCGCCCTCCGCTGCCGGAGCGGCGGGAGCAGGCCTGTCGTGCCGACGATCATTCAGGCCCACCAGCAGGTCTCCAGCCGCGTGCAGGTGTTCTTCATCCCGTGGCCCCACCGTCCCGCTCCCGCACCGGCCGCCCGCATGGACGTCCTGACAACGAGCCGCCGTGAAGGTGGTTGCGGCACATCGGCCCACGCCCCTGGACGCGTGATGCCGTCGCCACCCCTATGACCGGAGGGCTAGGGTCACCGGTCGGTCCACAAGGCCCAGGAGACGTGCGACGACACACACGTGAACCGGGACCAGCGTCCGGCAGCCGTCCCCTCCCTGCCAGCCTGCGTACAGGCAGCGTGCGTCCAGAACGAGCCGCGGTGCACACTCGGTTCACCAGATTCCCGTGCCAGCCCACCCGCAAGAGCAACGGGCCGGGGGCCGGCGGCCGCAGCCGGGGACAGACCGGCGAACACCGCCCCGACCAGAACAACCATCACCACGCCGACCCGCCCGGACCCGCGCCTCGGTGCATACCTCATTCGCACTCCTTCACTGTCGTTGTCGTACCTGGGATGCGGAGCGCGCACCCTCAGATCGACCTGCGGTGCCTCTTCCCGACATGAGCATCATCGGCAGCCCCGTATCCCAGGCGAATGAGTCATCCGCCCCGGCTTCTCCCGCCGCGCTGCCGCCCGCCACAGCGGCGCACGGAGGCTGAGGCTGCTCCGTGCCCGGACGCCTGGTGGGGCGGCTTCGGCATCGGAGGATCCCTCGCCGGCCGGTGACCGCCCCAGAGGGCTGCCCGAGGTCAGCTCGGGGTGAGGCCGGTGGTCACGGAGTCCCGCAGGAAGTCGAACCGCAGCTGGGACTGCTCGACAAATACGGTGTCATCGCTGCTGTCATCGGCGCCGGACATGCGCACGAGTGCCATCGGGTCGAAGCCGAGGATCTCCAGGCGTTCCGTGCCGGTCCCCGCAATGCGGCGCCTGAGTGTGCCGTACGAAAAAGGGGTTCCCCGCGCCTCCGTCACCACGCGCCGGGTTGCCGGGCTTTGGGGAGGCGGCCCCGAACCAGGGCGCGGTGTGCGGGGCCGCCGGGCCCTGCCGTCCTGTGGAGCAGGGTGTCAAGACCGTAGATCATCGAGGATTCCTACCCGATTCAGACGCGCTGCGGACGCGCAGGAACCCCCGCAGACGGTGGCCGATGTTCCCTTGCGGCTTGGACGGCAGGCGAGCGCTGAGCTGTTGAAACCGATCCGCAATGTCGCGGACCGACCCCACGGTCGCCTGCGAGCAAGCGCCGCCGTAGAGCCGATCACCTGTGCAGAGTCCCGGACCTCCCTGGTCAGGGACTCTGCTGCTTTTCGCGAAACGGGGCAGGGCGGTGCGCGGCAGGGCCGCTGATGGGTGACCGGGTGCTGATCTTGGCGCCGGAGAGCGATGCCACTCGGGCCGACAGCTGGGCAGCCCACCGCCACTGTGCAGCGGGTCAGATGCCCGGCAGCAAGGGCTTCGGCCTCATGAACAGCCAAGTGCAGCTCCTCTTGCTCCCAGGTCCGAGGAGCCGTAGCGGAGCGCCGGGCGTACACCTCGCGGGCGGGCGTCGTAAGGTCCCCTTGCCCGGCTCGGACAGGACGACCGCGGCCAGCGGTCCCGCGTTTCCTTCGCACGTTGCGCGGGACCGCCTCATCACGACACTCGCCGCTAGACCGGGGCCGGGGAGGGCGAACATCTGCCCGTCCTACGTGAAGGAGCCTGCGGGCAGCAGCCCACCACTGGCCCGCGGCGAAGGGCCCGCTGACGCGGCTTTGGACGCGTGAGGGAATGGACGATCCCCGATACCGTGGCGGTGGTTCATCGTCCATGGGATGAACCGGCCGGGGCTCAGCCCGCCTGGGCCCGTCCTTCGCCCGGCTCCTGACGCGCTGTGCTCTGGCGGCCGTGCTCGGCGCGCGCGGTCTCCAGCAGACGTCGCCAGGAGGTCACCGTCGGCCGGCGCCGCAACAGTGCCCGCCTCTCCCGCTCGGTCGTGCCGCCCCACACACCGTGCTCGATGCGGTGATCGAGCGCGTGAGCGAGGCATTCGGTACGCACCGGGCAGCCGGTGCACAGAGCCTTGGTCTGGTTCTGGGCCGCACCCTCGACGAACAGGTCGTCCGGATCAGCGGTCAGGCAGACCGCCCCCGCACCCCAGCTCTCCCGATCAGCTGTGACCACTCCCGCGCCATCCTCTCCCCCGCTGCGGCACGCCGGCCTCCACTGGGGCAGGCGCCGTGCGCAACGGTACGGCAAGCACACCCGGCATAGGCACCCGTTGTGCCGCGGAAATCCCTTCGGCTGAAGGGGACTTGATGCAAGCTGCGCGTCTCGGAGCATGGCTCAACCGGTGGCCGCGCAGCCGGTATCGCCGACCACGAGGCCTGGCCGGTCGGAATGCTCATGCGTCACCGGATTGCCACGAACAGCTCGGCACGGTCTCGCACAGCGTGCTTGGAAGCCTCCAGCGCCTTCGCCCCATCGCGAGGCGTCGGGCAGCGTGGCCGCGGGGTCGAGAGCGACGTGGCCCTACCAACACGGCCCGCCCCGGCTGGCAATGCCGCTTCTCAAGGCAAACAATGAGTTTCTCAACTCCGTGTCCGAACTACCCCCTGTCGGCGCCGCCGCAGGGACGCGGCCTGTTCACGCGCCTGCCGACGAGGTGACAGGACGCTGCCGGAACTACGGTTTCAGATCACCTCGCCTCGCCCGGCCCCTCCTTCCCCTCAGAACCCTGCCCCCTACGTCCGATCAAGGCGGCGACAACACTTCCGGCCGCCGTGATGAGGGCAGCAACGATGATCTCCACGGGTTCCCCCTGCCCGCTGGTGTCCGGCGCAGATTCGCGCCGTAGGCAGCAGGATCCAGCTCTGGAGAGGCCCCCGCAACGTCGACGATCGGCCATTACCGCAGGTCAGAGTGCTTTTTGGAGTAGCTGTGGAAGTATTTTCAGAATGCGCCCAAACCGTTTTTGGTAACGCCGCAGGTCCAGCTTCGTGACCCTGGCGGCCACTCTGTTGGTCAGCCTGTCCGAAAAAGCGCTGTGTCAATGATGGGATCCAGCAGGCGGCTTGGTGGAGGGTGCCGCGGAGGGTCGTGGCGGTCCATGGCTCAGTGGGAGCACGGTGGCCGTTCCCAGGGCAGCGGCCCGGGGTCGGGATGCGGGCAGCCGCGACAGCGCTGAGGATCACCAGGAGCAGGCCGGCATACGGCCTCGTCTCTCGTGCGTGGCGGTCGGGCATCGGTGGGTGCGGCTGCGGCCCTCAAGGGGGATGCGGTCGGACGTCACCGATTCCAGCTCTCCTCCAATCCCCTGGACATGTTCAGTGGGCCAACCACCCGCTCGCCTGCGCGTGGTGCAACAGCAACATGAAGAGAGAGCTGTATCCGCTGGCCGCGGATAGGTCATGCCTGCTGATCGACCCGACCGCAGAAGACCCTTCCCAGCACCTTTTCCTGATGCTCAACAGCTGCCAGTACGGCTCCGACACGGACAAGGGCAAAGCAACTATCGCCGTGTTCGGTCTCAACCGGCCCGACCTAGTCCAAGGCCGCCAGGACTCCTTCCAGACCGCCTGCGTCATCATGGAAGGCTGGCACCGCCGCCGCCAGGACAGCGACCCGTCCGCAGACCGGGTGGCCCAGGCTCCGCTCGACTCTTTCTTCGTCGACGTCGTCTACACCATCACCGTCTCGCCCCAGGCATCGCCGAGACCGTAATGGAGCAGCGGACACTGCCTGCTCTGGCCCGTGGACGGAGCCGTTCTCACACCGTAAAGAAGCCGCCTGCCGCGCCCATGTCGCTGCGGGAAGTTCCACGATCGCCGCTTCGGGGGCGGCCGGGAGAGCTTGTGTCGGAAGGAATGACCCGTGCCAGCCGGCGGTGCAGGCGGTCGGCTTCGTTGCGTGTCTGGGCGAGGATGTCGCCGCGTTCGGCGACGAGGCGGCTGTAGATCGGGGTTTCCGCGAACACGGCGGACTCTGCCTTCATTCTGGGCACCCTACGGTGCGGGACTGACAGCGCGGAACCGGACAGAATGCCCCTTACCCCAGCGGGAGCCAGTCGGGCACGGGCAAAAGCTGTGATCTGGGCTGCCCGCCCTCGGTGCCGGGGTGGCCGGCGGCGCACCGGGCGATGTCGTCGGCTTCGGTGAGCTGGGGATGTGGCGTGGAGAGGCGCGCGTGAGGTCGAGCCGGGTCGTGTCGTTCCGTATCGATGTCTGCGGAAGCGCCCGCCGGGTGAATAGCGGTCTCCTCAGGGATAGGGCCCAGCGCCAATCGTGTGCGGGCGGCCTCGGTCTTCCGTGCCTGCTGCCGTCCGGGCGCAGCCTGGCCGCGGCGAGCCCGGTGGTCTCCCGCCGCGCGGGCGCGTAGGGGGTCGTTGTCGTCCTGCTGCCGTCGGCCCCGGCGATGGGCATACCTCTCATTGCCGGTCGCTTGGGTCGCTCGGTTGCTGCCCGCACCTGAGCACGGCCGCCGCACGCGAAGCCTGCCTCGGCCATCCCCTGTCCACCGGCCCGGTCCAGGCGAAGCGTGCGAGGGCCGGACCGGGTCTCGAACTGCCGTCTTTCTGCCCTGCGGGCCGGGCCGGCCTGCCGGGCCCGGGGCGGGCTATGTCCCCTGCCACTGCGGGCTCCCGTGGCAGTGCGAGGGGCCTCCCGCACGGCGTGCAGCAGGGTCGGGGCTGGCGGCTTCAGCGGCCACCGCAATCGGAGGCAAGGGCTGTCTGTGGATCAGACTGGGCAAGCAGCCGTCCGAACCACGGTGGCTTGGGGCAGCCGGCTGGCCAGCTCGGTCGTGTCCCCCCGGTAGTGCAGCGTACGCATCCCCAGGCGCGCTGCGGCTTCGACGTTGTCGGCTCGGTCGTCGACGAACAGCGTCCGGCCGGGAGTGGGCCATCCAGCCGCCGCCAGGCCGGCTTGGAACGCTCGGGTCTCGGGCTTGTTCACTCCGATCCTCGCCGAGTACACCGTGCGGGACATCAGGGTGGCGCACCACTCGATGCCGTCGAGGGCGGAGGCCAGCGGGAGCGGGGCGTTGGACAAAAGTGTCATGGGGACGCCGGCTGCGTGTGCGCGGTGCAGGACCTTGAGGACCGCTGGGTCGGTGCGGGTCCACATCCGGGTGTCGGCCCGGGGCAGGGCGGCCAGGAGTTCGCTGCCGGGGCCCGCTTCTCGTGTGCCGCGCACGAGGTCCTGCCAGAACGCGCGGTCGCTGAGTTCGCCGGCGTCGTAGGCGGCACGTCTGCCCCAGAAGGCCCGCATGAAGATCTCAAGCTGTGCGGCGGGCCATCCGGCCAGGGCCGCGAGACGCGCCCACATGTCGGGGGTCGGCTGCAGGCCGATGACTCCGTTGTAGTCCCATATCACCGCCTCCAGTTCGTCGACGGGCAGGTGCCGGGATGCGGTGGTGGGTGTGTGGGCCATCAGGACTCCAGTGCTCGGCGGGCGGTGGCTGCGACGACGGCAGCCAGGGCGACGGGAAGAACGAGGGCGGTGGGAAGCGTGAGGATCGAAGCGAGCGCGCCGATCGCGGCGGGGCCGGCCAGCAGGCCGATGTAGCCGGTCGCCGCGACGGTTCCCACGGCTCGCGGGCCGCCGCGTCCGGCGGCGGTGATCAGGGAGGGGACGGCCGTGGACAGGCCCAGGCCGAGGGCCATCCACCCGGCCAGAGCCGCGGGAGCGGAGTCTGTGATCAGCGATGCGCCCAGCCCGGCGGACGCGAGGAGGGCGCCTGCGCGTACGACGGTGATCGCGCCGTAGCGTGCGGTGAGCCGGTCGCCGAGGAGGCGGCCTGCGGCCATGGCGGCGCTGTAGAGGGCGTAGGCGGATGCTGCCGCGCTTTCCGACGCGCCCAGATGGCGCAGGTGGACGGCGGCCCAGTCTGTGGCTGCTCCTTCTGCGAGCAGGCAGGCCGCGGCGAGCGATCCCAGCAGCCACATGGTCGTGCGGCCAAGTCCCGTGGCTCTGGGGGAGTTACTGGCGTGCTCTGCGCTGGAGTGGCTCTGATCGAGCGCTTGGATGTGCTTCGTCTTCGGTCCCGCTGCTGCGGCCGTGAGGGCGAGTCCCGCTCCGACGGCGGCGAAGACGGCCTGGTGGGACACCCACGTGGTGACCGCGGCAAGGCCGGCACCGGTCAACGCGCCCAGGCTGTACGCGGCGTGGAGCCCGGAAATGATGCTGCGGCCGTACCCGTGCTGGCACTGCACTGCTGCGGCGTTGACGCCGACGTCGAGGAGCCCGTGTGACAGTCCGAAGGCCACAGCGACGGCGCTGAGGCTCGTCAGGGTTCGGCATTGTCCCAGGGCTGCGAGGGACAGCCCGAAGACCATGGCGGGCCCCGTGAGCAGGCGGGCGGGGCCGTGCCGTTGAGACAGGCGGCCGCCGATCTGCAGGCCGGCAACCATGCCGGCCGCTGCGGCTAGCAGCACCACCGCCAGCTGGCCGGGGCCGAGGTGGGCCGCTGCCTGGACGGCAGGCATCCGCGCCCCCCATACCGCCATGACCACACCCAGCCCGGCGAAGAAACCGGTGAGCAGGCGCCGGGCGGCCCGCGGTCGTGCCGCAGCGTCGGCCGCGGCCGTCGGGGTCATCGTCCTGCCGTCGTCGCGGGTGTGGCGGAGCGGGGAATCCGCTCTGGGCGCGGTCGTGGGGGTGTCGGGTGTCATGGTGACCTTCACTCGCCAGGGGATGTCTGGTCTTTGGGCCGTGGCCGGACCGCTGGAGGGCGCAGGCGGGCAAGGGGCCGGGGGAAACGGCCATCAGCGTTGTCACCGGTGCGGTGCTCCAGCAATGCCGGTCGGGCCGGGGCCTCTCGCCCTCCCGCCCGGCGGGCTACTCGGTGCTCAACGGGCCCATAAGACGGGCGTCTTGCGGGTGCTCTCCCAGATGGCACGCTCGCGGGCCACCTGGGGGCGCTGGTGGCGCAAGGCGGGAAGCCGGGTTACAGGATCAGGATCTGGGCGTCCTGGGGTGCGGTGCGCTGGAGGGTGAAGTACTCCTCGGATGAGCCGACCAGCACCGGGACGGTGCTCAGGGCGCTGTTCCAGTCGATCGTGTGGGGCAGGGGGCGCACCACGGCGGTGACCTCGGACGGTGTGCGGCCGGGGGTGACCACGAAGCCGCCGGCCATCCAGTCGGCGCTCGCCGTCTCGATGTGGCAGACCACTCCGGTGTGCTGGTGGCCCCAGTGGCGGGCTGCCTCCAGCAGCCGTCCCAGAGGAGCGGCGGGCCGTCCGTCCGGGCGCGGGATGTAGGGGGTCGAGGCGCGGGCGGCCTCGGTGAGGGCGCCGTCGGTGGCGGCCAGCATCCGCAGGTGATCCGCCTCGGCACGCACGTCCTGGCCGCGGGCCCAGCAGGTGAAGCGGCGGCCCGGCAGCTCGGCCTGGACGGTGGCGTGGACCAGGCGACGGGTCAGCAGGCCTTCCAGCAGGACAGGCACAGAGACCGGCTGGGGCGGCGCCCAGGTGCGGTGGACGCCGTGGTCCCAGGCCGGTCCGCAGGGGCACGCCTCGCGTGTCAGCGCCTGTACGGCGGCGGGTGCGGTCCATGGGGCGCCGGGGTGGGCGGGGGGCACAACACGTGCCGCGGGAACCGTCGTCAGCCACGGCGGATCGTGCGCGTCCGGGGTGAACCACACGATGTTCAGGCCGCGTTGGTGCACGTGCGCGGTCCGTTCTCGGATCTCCTGGCCGCGGGCCGGGAGCGGGGGGATCTGCAGGACGGTGCGCACCCCGTCCGGGGAGGTCACCAGGATGTCAGCGGCCCAGTTCGTCCCGGGCAGGGGGGCGTCGGACTCGGCTCGGTGTCCGGTGCTGCGGGCGGCGTCGGCAAGGGTTGCGGCCAGGGCGCGGTGAAGGTGCGCGGGGGCGGGGGCAGTCATCGAGATCGTCTCCGGTCAGTGGGCGCCGGTGAGTGTGGGGCGAAGCCGAGGAGCGGGCGCTGCCCTGAAGCCGGCAGGTGCGCGGCAGCCTGCCTGTGGGACTCGTCGGCGCGGAGGAATTGGTGCTGCAGCCTCCCCGGACCGGGGCGAGCCCGGTCGCGGTGGCCGCTTTCCCGAGGCGCAGACGTCGGGCGGGAGAAGGGCGCGCTGGCATGATGCGGGGCTCCTTGGTCCAAAAACGGTTCGCTCCAACTCTGATCACGCGGGTTCGGCCTGCGACCATGCCCGCCGCTCGGGTGCTTTGCGCTCCCGTCCAGCGGGAAGAAGGATCTGCACAGGGCCCGCCGGGCGGGCCCGCTGCCGCCTGCCTCCCATGGCCGTGTTGTCCTTCGGCACCGCGCACGCCCCGTCCGCCGCCGAGGACCAGCACGTGCGCGGAAGGGGGCCGGGCCGGTCCGCAGCGGCTGGGCGCACCGTGGGGCGGGACGCAGAACGCAAGGGTGTTGCGTGGGGCGGGAGCGGTGCACAAAGTTCGCGGCGGGCGCCCCTTTCTCCGCGCCGGCGACGGCACGCTGTGCCCTTCGAGCAGCAGACGCAGGAGGCGGCATGGCGGACGATCCCAGCTACTTCGTGGCCACCACTGGCCCGGACGGCCAGAGCACGGAGTACGTCAGCAGCCACCCTGTGGACGCTGCCCTCTACATCCTGCGGGCCGACCGACAAGGGCTTGCCCACCGGGTCTTCGCGATGGACGAGACGCGGGCCCGCGAGGTGTCGCTGGCGGAGCTCGCCGCCCCCGGGGCCGCCCCTGGCTTCCTGGTGGCCGAGATGTGGCACAACGCCCGGGTGTCCTGGCTGCGCCATCACCTGCGGATCCCGGCCGACGCTCACCCTCCCCGGGGTCCTGACTGGGAGGGGGCCGCGGCCCGGTGGGCGGCAGCCTTCCGTGCCCCGCTTCCGGAGGGGATCGAGGAGGCGGTTGTCCTGCCCGAACCCGCGGGCAGGGGGTGGGAGCTGCTGCATGAGCGGGTCGACGAGCTGCTGGAGCTGCTGGAGCACGAGAGCCAGTGGCGTGATCCGGGGCGCGCTTTCTACCCCGAGTGGTCCGCTCGCGACTATCAGCAGGCCTGGCGGCAGGTGAAAGCACACGCGGACAGCGCGCCCGCCCTGGAGACAACGGCGGACTTCTTCCTGACGATGGCGCTGGAGCGGGACCGGCGGGCCGCGGCCGTCGAAGGGTTTCTCGGTTTCGGGCATCCCGGGCTTGAGCAGTGGGCTCGGGCCGCCTACCGGTACGGGGACAAGGACGAGGACGAGCTGATCGGCCGTGATGGGGCGGACGGCGGTTTCCGGGACAGCCGTGAGGAAGCCGCCCGGCTGTATGCCGCCTTCACCGCGGGCGGCGCTGCGCTGACCGATGAGGAGCGGGCCTGGGCTGCCCGCTGGCCGCGCAAGCGGGATCTTGGCGTGAGGCGTGATGGGGAACCCGAACCCGAGGGCGCCGAGCGCGAGCTCTGGCAGCACATCAGGGCCCGACGGGCCGCGTCCGAGGAGCGGCAGACGGCCCAGAACGCCGCCTTCGCGTTCCTCGCCGCTCACCATGAGGAGATCATCGCGCGGGCACCGGCAAGCACGGGCGAGGCCGTGGTGGGGCAGGCTCGCCGGCTGGTGCGGGCCGCATTCCCCAGTGAGCAGCAGGCGCGGCTGGAGGCGGCACGGCAGTTGAGCGTGCTCGACGCGGTACTCGATGTGCCGGACGCACTGGATCGGGCCTCCTTCCTGAGTCTGCAGGAGCGGCAGGAGATGGAGAGGTGGATGGCGTTGGGCCGGGCCGAGGAGGCTTTGCGGGCTCTGACGTGGAACGAGCCCGTGCCGTCCGACGAGCCTGCGACGGTGCCGGCCTTGGCGCCTGTGCTGCTGCGCATCGGGCCCGAGGGCGGACCGTACCGGGTGACCGCGGATCCCCGGCAGGCCCTGTCGGCCTGGACACAGCAGCACCGGCCCGGTCCGGACACGTTGTTCCCCGCGAACCCGGTCCGTATCAAGGAGAGCGAAGGAGGCGGGGGGTGGCAGGAGCGCACGGCGCGCAGCCTGGTCGAGCAGGTCCGCGCGGCCATATCGGACCCCCATGAGCACTGGAAGGTGGACCGCGAACTGGCGCAGTGGCTGCTGGCCGACGCACCCGAGGGCCTGCACCCGGAGGAGATGGGGGCGCGCTGGATCCGGTACCTGTCCGAAGTACCGCCCCGGGGGCCGGTCCTCGCCTGGGTGAGCCGCTTGGCTGAGGAGGCCGACACGCTGGCCCGCATCCAGCGGGGCGCCGCCGAGGAGCAGACAGCCCTCGGCTGGGCAGGCGACTTCTCCGGCCGGCGGCCTGCCGTCTACCGCCCGGAGACCGAACTCGAGGAGGCAGCCCGGCTGGCGGAAGCAGACGATGCCGACATCGAGGAGGTCTACCTCGGGCCGGCGGCCGACGACCTGGGAGCGCGCCCGGCATCTGCACCACGGGCCATCATCCTGGCCTCGGCCACGGTCGGCAACACCCATTACACGCATGCGGAGTTCACCCAGCCGCCGCGACAGGCTGTGGTGGTCTACTCCGCCAGCGGCTTCCCCGCCCCCTACCGGCTCACCGACAGCCAGCCCGTCGACACGAGCGTGCTGTTCGAGCGGCTGACTTCGGCACAAGGGCGAGCACTGGCGGCCGCCGAGGGAACCGGTACGGCGCAGCGGGCCGCACTGGCGGCGGCCGGGCAGGCGTGGAGCGCGGCACGGCAGGCCGAGGAGCGATCCGATCTGCAGCGGGAACTGTATGAGCTGGCTGAGCAGGTGCGCAGCGGTGAACTGGATGCAGACGAGTACGCGCAGCAGGCCGGAGGGGTGTGGGACGGGTTGTTCCCGCTTCTGGAGGGGCGGGGCCCGCTCGAGGCGGGCGGGGCGCGCCGGTGGTACGCGGTCCGGGTCGCCGATGACGACACCGCATGGAGCATGCTGACCGCCGATCCGCTCGAGGCCGTGGCGCAGTGGGCACAGCACGACCGGCCGATGCAGCGGTACGTGATCCTCACCGGGACCGCGGGCTCAGCCGAGAGCACCGGGCTACCGGTCGGCAGGGTGCTCTCACGGGCCCTTGGCGAGGTGGAAGCCGTCCAGGAGAAGCGGCTCGGTCAGGTGCTGGCCGACTGGCTGGGCGAGGCGCAGCGTGATGCTGCCGCCCACAGGGGGCCCGGGCATGACCCGGTGGCCTGGCGTCAGGCAGGAGCGGCGTGGGCGCTTCGTGTTGATCACGAACTGCTGTCACTGGTGACCGATCACCTGGACACACCCGCCTGGGAGGCGGTGGAGACAGGCGACGTGGAGACGAGAGCCGCTGTGCGGGCCGCCCGGGCAGCGAACGCAGGCAGTCACGCCACGTCGGAACACCAGATGCGCCGCCACTGGAGCGTGCTCGCCGGCGCGTGCGTGAACACGGAGGAGGCCCGGCCCTATGCCCGGGCTGCGCTCGACCGGCTCGTCAGCCTCGATCCGGCAGCCCCCAAGCCGGCCCCCGGGGACCAGGTGGGGCAGTACGGCGCGTGGCTGTGGTACCTCTCCCGGGAGCTGGAACGGGGCGGCCTCATGGATGTCTTCAGCCAGGTCGCCAGCCCCGCTGCGGGGCAGGTGGAGCTCCCCTCCGCACTCGACGCCCTGCCGAAACAGCTACTCGCACAGCCCGGTGCCGCCCGCCAGCTCCTGCACGCCGCGGAGCGAGCCGTCGGCTATCACGTCCTGGAACCTCTGTACGACCACTACCCCACGGGGGTCAGGCAAGAGCGAGCTGCTGCTACGCGCGAGGCTTGTCAGGCGTTCTTCCTGGAGTCCGTGGCGGAGGCCGCGCGGGGGCAGGCGGCATCACGAGTTCACGACCTGCAGGCCCGGCCCCAAGCGGTAACCGGCGCCGGGGTGCCGCTGGCGGCGCGGCCCCGGCGGGGCCTCGATGCCGCCCAGCAGGCCGCAGTGCGTGCGCCCTCCCCGCCCCAGTCACCCACGGTCCGCTGATCGAGCCCGGCCCGGGGGGGCGGGTTCCGCATACAGGACCGAGAAATCCGTCCCTGTGTGTCCCTGCCTGCCACTCTCCCTCATCGACAAAATACTCTTGACCAGCGCATATCATCCTATAGAGATAGTGGTGGCGAGGGGCAGAAGCCCGGTTGTGCCCCTGTGGTCATGCCGACCGAGCATGCCCTCGCGCCGGGCAGTGGCGGCGCGCGGACCGCCGCCGGACGTGCTCTGGACTACTGCCGGCTTGCGGGGCCGTGACGGCAGACTCCGTCACGGGCGCGGCACGGCGGTGCCGGGCGTCTGCGCCACCTGCTGGTGGTGCTGGGGGTGGCCGGATTGTTCTGCGGCTGCCGGCAGCACGCTGGTCTGCGGCGTCGCGGCGGCCAGGTCTTCCTGCCGTGCAGCGGATTCGGCCATGGCCGCCAGGGCTGTCGTGCGCAGGCGTTCGGGCCGGCTCGCGCCGGATGTCCGGGCGGACAGGCGGGTCAGGACGGCCTCTGCCTGGCGCAGAGCCTCCTGCTCGCGCATCGCTGCAGACGGTGTCGTATGGCCGGCGTGGTGGCGCAGGAAGGCCAGCGCCTGGTCGGCGGAGCCGAAGACCGCTTCGATCCGTTCCCGCCGCGGCACGGCGTGGTCGGGCCGGGCGGAGATGTCGGCCAGCTGCCGGCGCAGCCATACCGCGCGGGCCTGCCCCTCCCGGCGTGCGCGGTCCTGTTCCAGGTCCCCGTCGCGCCAGTTCCACCCGTCACCGTCGTGGTGGAGTTCAATGTGTGCGTCTCGCGTGAGGGCGGCCGGGTCCACCGGTACCCGGCGGCGGCCCGTGAGAGCGGCGGTGACCTCGACCGGCTGCTGCGGAGTGTCGTGCTGCAGGAACTCCAGCCACGCCACAGCGGCGTTCGGGCATTCCTGCTCGAACGCCGGATTCGCTTCCCGGGCGGGCGAGGACAGGGTGTAGCGCAGGGGGGTGCGGGCCTCCAGGTGGCCGCTGCGGACCTGCCCGGCGAGATGGCCGGCTTCGGCTCCCCATTGGGCGTCGTGGATAGCCTGTGCCTGCTGAAGCAGCGAGGGAAAGAGCTCTGCAGGGCTGCGGAAGCGGTCGTGCAGCAGGGCAGCCAGCTCGCCCGCGAGCCCGGTCTGTTGCGGCCACGCGGGCTCAATGGTGTCGGCCGGCTGCAGAAGGAGCCGGCCGGGCAGTCCCTGCGTGTCGAGGATCAGCGCCAGGCCGGCCAGGAGCGCGGCGGCCGTCTGAGGTGCATCGGCCCCATGAGGCAGGCCGGTCTGCTCCACGAGCTTCTTCAGCACCTCGTCCAGCGCCTCGGCCCGGCTCTTGCCGTACTCCTCCTGCCAGAACTCGTACTGATCACGGGCGAGGAGCGCGAGCCGCAGGCGGAAGAGCATCACCGGCGAGTAGCGGCTCTCCTCCCGCGTGGCCTGGTCGACCGGGTCGAGGTAGTGCTCATCAACCCGGTGGGCGGCTTCCTTCCACGTCATGTGTGCCTGATCGAACCAGGCAGCGCGGACGCAGTCCCACTCCCCTGTCGGTCCGCTCTCCTCAAGGACGTCCGCCCACAGGGCGCTGTGGCCGAGCGGCCTGTGGCTGCCGTCGGCCTGCATCTGAGTCATCTGCACCGGGCTGTCGGGGCGATCGCGGGTAAGGAAGACACCGAGCGCCGCTGCGGCAGTGGGCAGATCGAGCTCCTCGGCCGCCGGCCTGCCGGGAGAGGGCGACGTGGCGGGTGCGACGGTGTAGCTCAGGCCGGTGTCAGGGGGAACAGATCCCTGGGCGGCCTGCTGTTTCCAGTGGGACTCGGCGTCGTGCCATTCCTCGGTGTAGACCGACAGCGCCTTGTCGGCTGCCGCACGCAGGGAGACCTTGTGTGCTGCGGCGAAGGAGACGAGCTCGGCGGCGAGGTGCCTCGCCGGCCCGTCGAGTTCACCGAAGGGGTGCCGGCTCCACCGGATACGCAGCTCGCGCAGCATCTCGTGGCCGCCATGCCCGTGGAGGTCCTCCCACAGCGCCAGATCGGCCAGCAGATCGCTCAGCACCACCGCGGCATGGTCGCGGCGCACCCCGCCGGCTCGGGTGCGGCCCTCGGCATCGAGGCCGGGGTAGCGGCGCACCGCCCGGTTCGCGGCCTCGAAATCCTTCATCCGGGAACGGGCTTGCACGAACGTGCTGACCGCCGCGTCGGCACGCTCGATCTTGCCTGTGAGGTCGGGGGGAGGGCGCACGCCAGAGCTCCTTGGGCAGACGGTGCCGTGGAGCGTTGCTGGCGCCGGTGACCCGTTGCAAGAGGCCTCGAGGTCTATGCCTGCCGTAGCCCGGCACGCGGGCTACGGATGCGCTGGGCTCCCGCCCGGCCGGCTTCTGCCGGTCTGCCGGGCCCACCGGGCAGGGCGTACGGCCCAGGGCTCACAACGCGGTGCGCCCGCCCGGGATCGTGACACCGGGCGGGCACAGGGGGACGGGCCAGGGGGGCCGGCGGCCGTTACGGCCGGGCGTCGAGTTCGGGCTCCGGACGGAACGGGCGCTCCGCGAGAGGCACCGGGCGCTCGGACGGGAACGCCGGACGCTCGGACGTCAGGGCCGGACGGACGGACTTGCACGGGCGGGTCATGAGGACTCCTGGTGGGTTCAGCGGTGCGGCGGGCTGGTACGGGATCGATCTCAGCAGCGGCCCGGGCTGCTGCCAAGG
Source organism: Streptomyces phaeofaciens (assembly GCF_014648915.1). Taxonomy (GTDB): domain Bacteria; phylum Actinomycetota; class Actinomycetes; order Streptomycetales; family Streptomycetaceae; genus Streptomyces; species Streptomyces phaeofaciens. The sequence continues at coordinate 35,102 of NZ_BMSA01000053.1, forward strand.
CGGTCTGGCGGCCTGGCCGTCTCACTCCCGCCCGGCGGGCAGCCCAGGTGCTGAGAGGGTCGGCAGGCGGGCCGGGGCGGACGGTCGCGGCCCGCCGGGTCATCGCCGGACGAGGCGAGGGCGTCGGTGCTCCCGCAGCACAACTAGGCGACGGGCGACCTGTCGTGGCAGTCCTTGCCGTCGCGGTACCAGTTCAGCCGGAGGAAGCCGTCACCCAGCACCCTGGCGCTGCTGGCGTTTCAGCCGGCTGGTAGAACCGCCCGTACTTCGGCCCTGCTCGATCTGCCGTCTCACGGCGGCATGGCAGGACCGGACCGGTGCCCGGCCGGTGGATGCGGAGCCGGCCTTGCAGCGATGCCGACAGTGTGGTCAGCCGGCCAGTGCGTACAGGCCGTCGCTGCGGACCCAGCCGCGGGTCCCCTTCGCCAGCCCCGACCTGGAACGGGCCCTCAGCTCGGTGTACTCCCAGCTCCCGCGGCTGCACAGGAGGGTGAGGCGGTCGCCGTTGTAGAGGTAGCCGCGGGAGGTGTAGCCCGTGCTCGGACCGGTGCGCAGGTTCCAGCCGTTGTTCTTCACCTTGCCGGCAGCGTTGCTCCAGTTGATGGTGCACCGCTTGTTCTCGCCGACGGCATGCGCGGCCGGTGCGGTGGCCACGGTCAGGGTGGCGGCGGCCGCCATCGCCAGGATGGCGGGGGAGAGGGCGCAGGCCGTGATGCGACGGATCATGGGGATGCCTTTCGCAGGGCGTCGCGTGGGAAATGACAGGGCCCGCAGGCAGGCTGGGTGACGGGGCTGGCACCGCCTGGGGCCGGGTCGGTGCGCTGGCAGAGGCGGCCTGGTCTGGCCGGGACGGTGTGGCGCGAGGGTGCTGACAGCACCTGCGGGCCTGTATGCGGTGCGTGGCCGGGCCGCGGCGGTCAGTCGAGCTGCAGGGGCACGCAGTCGTAGGCGTACTTCTTGGCGACCCAGCCGGTGGTGTTCTTGGCCAGGCCGGTCCTGGACTTCTGGCCGAGCCGGAGCTTGATCCAGGAACCCTTGGTGGCGATCTTCTTGCCCCAGTCGCCCTTGTAGAGCAGGCCCTTGGAGGCGTAGCTGGTCGACGGCCCCGTCCTGAAGTTCACGCCGCTGGTGTTGATCTTGTAGTAGACGCGCGGTTTGCAGGGCATCTGGGCCGCGCGGGCGGTCGGGGCGGTGGTCACGGCCAGACCGGCAGTCACCGACAGGGCGAGCACGGCCGTGGCGGCCATGCGGGCGGGAGCGCGAAGCTGCATGAGGTTCCCTTCATCGAGGCTGGGTGGGCGCGCTGTGCCGGCCGGCGTCACGGGAACGGGCGCCGGCCGGCGTCAACGGCCAGGGCGGGGTACAGCCTGGGAGGGGCAGCGGGGGCGCCGTGGCCGTGTGCCCGGCAGGCGGGCGCACGGATTGCCGGTTCCCGTCCGGCGCCCCGGATTCCGCCGGGCCGCTCCCGCCGGGCGGGTGCTCAGGCACCTGGCTCTGGGGATCAACGGAAGGTGGATTGCCGGTGAGATCGATCATGGTGGCGGCTGAGCGGGCGGTCTGGCGCCGATGTTCCTCGCAGGGACCTCCGCGTAATGGAAGACGTCGAACTTGACGCTCAGTCAGTTGCAATGAACCCTAACGGTCATGACGGCCTATCAGTTTGATGGGCACCGGTTCGACTCCCTGATCGTGCTGGATGAGTCCGACACCGGGTCCATCGTCGCCGTGGGCTTGGCAGGCAGTTGCAGCTGCGGATGGCGCGGTGCCGACCCCCTTCCCGGGATGGAGGGGAAGGGCGGCTACCGCGGCGGGGCGGCCCATCCGCTCACGGACAAGGAGGGCGGGGCCGAGCAGGCTGCAGAGAACGAGTGGCTGGAAGAGCATGTCGCCGACACCGCCGTCCCGGCCGTCCTCGCCGAGCAGATCCGTTCCGTCGGCGAACAGCTCGACACCCTGATCCGGGAAGACAAACCGATGGCCGCCCTGGCTGCGATCCGCCTGTCGGGCGGCTACTTCGCCCGCCAGACACGCGACGCGGCCCTGCGCGCCAGCTTCCTAGCCCATTCCTGGTCACAGAGCTTCTTCGATGTGGCCACCGACCGGGTGACGGTCCGTGAGGCGCAACGAGCGA
>NZ_BMSA01000054.1 GCF_014648915.1 Streptomyces phaeofaciens
ACGTCAATCGCCAAGGCCGTCCTCACCCTGGAGTTGCAACGCTGAAGAAGCTCAGTGATTGGCCGCCCGGTGCCCCACGACGACCCGGCTGCCAATTAGGAATTGCGAATGATCGCTGAGTAGGGATTCCTAATGCTGTCTGTCAAGCGGGGAGAGCGGCGGGAGGCACGGTCTCGTAGGGCCGTCCGTCGCGTAGGAGTGCCCAGAGGACGTTGACGCGGCGGCGGGCCAGGGCCAGGACGGCCTGGATGTGGCGCTTGCCCTCGGAGCGTTTGCGGTCGTAGAACCGGCGGGAGTCCTCGCAAATTCGGATGCTGAAGAGTGCGGAGATGTAGAAGACTCGCTGGAGTCGGCGGTTGTAGCGTCGTGGGCGGCGGAGATTGCCGCTGATCTTCCCGGAGTCGCGGGGAACGGGAGCAACGCCTCCGAAGCCGGCGAGGCGGTCAGGAGTGCCGAAAAGACTCATGTCGCCGCCGGTCGCGGCCAGGAACTCGGCACCGAGAATCACGCCCAGCCCGGGCATGCTGGTGATCACTTCGAAGTCCCGATGCTCGCGAAACCGGGCCTCGATCGCCTTGTCGAGCTCGGCAACCTGCTGGTTGAGGGCCATCACCTCCGCCGCCAGGGTGTGCACGAGTTGGGCGGTCAGTTTCTCTCCTGGCAGGCTGGTGTGCTGGCGCACGGCAGCTCCCCAAGCGGTCTCGGCGAGCCGGTCAGGGCGCAGGACCTTGCGATTGCGCAGCCAGGTCTCGAGCCTCTTCTTGCCTGTCCGGCGCAGGGAGGCCGGGGTCTGGTAGCCGGTGAGCAGCGTGAGCGGGCCGGTGTTGGTCAAGTCCAGGGCCCGCTCCAGGCCGGGGAAGATGTCGGTGAGTTGGGCGCGGAGCCGGTTGACGGTGCGGGTGCGGTCGGCGACCAGGTCCATGCGTCGGCCGGTGAGGATCTTGAGGTCGGTGACCGTCTCGTCGCCAGTGCGTAAGCGTTGCAGGTCGCGGCGGATGCGGACCTGGTCGGCGATGACGGCGGCGTCCTTGGCGTCGGTCTTGCCGTCGCCGCGGTAGCTCTCGGAGGCGCGGTGGATGGCCCGGCCGGAGATGTAGTGCAGCGGCTGATCGTGGTTGAGGAGGATCGTGATGGCTAGGGCGGCTCCGCCGTCGGCCAGGTCGATGCCCCAGGTCACCTCGTCGCCCAGGGCCAGGACATTGGTGAGGAGTTCGAGGAGTTCGGGTTCGTCGTTGGCGACGCGTCGGGACAGCAGCCGGTGGCCGCTCTCGTCGATCGCAACGCAGTGGTGATGGGTCTTGCCTGCGTCGATGCCGGCCCAGATTGCGGCCATGTGGTGCCTCCGCGCGGTGTGGTGACGGTGCCTCCCGACGGACGACCTCGCTGTCGATTCCCTACTCAGCGATCATTCGCAATTCCTAATTGGCAGCCGGGTCGTCGTGGGGCACCGGGCGGCCAATCACTGAAAGCCACAAGTGGCAGAGCCTTTTGAACCACACCCGGCACCCCTGGGTGGGTGAACCATACGAGGGGCTCACCGCGTCCCGCAGAACAACGTAGGGAGCCCTTTCGGACCTGCCCTGGGGGTTTCCCCTTGAACGTGGACACCCTAGACACTGGACCGTGAAGATTCAGAGAGCAGGAGTTCCCGTTGGGGAGTACGTCGACTGCGAAGTCAGGCCGCTCTGAAGGCCCGTGTGTCGGGTAGCCGGAGCACGTCACCGTACCCCGGCGGTGTAGACGCCGCCGCGCGGCGTTCACAACCGCAGACCGGCTTCAAGATCAACTCTTTGCCCCTTTGGGCGCCAGGTCCAACTGCCTAGCGGACATGCAGCCGCTCCAGCTGCAGCCAGGCGGCGCGGGCGTGCTCGCCGAGGCGTTGCTCGAGCGAGAGCCGGGTGTGTTCCGAAGGCGTCGGGCACGGCACCCATCCTGCCCGACAGGCCAGTCCCCGGATGAGGCAGGCTTCGGCCTGCCGTGATCCACTTCTCCCGATTGGCCTGTCTGCCTTGCCCGTTGCCGCCGCCCGTCCGATAGTCCTGCGCGCCGCCGAGCGAGCGCGGCTGAAGCTGATGGCCTACGGCCACAAGACCGAGTACCGGCTGCGGATGCGTGCCCAGGTCGTGCTGCACGCCGCGCGCGGGCGCTCGAACGCGCGGATCGCCCGTGAGACGGGGCTGCACCTGGACACCGTGCGCACCTGGCGCGGCCGCTTCGCCCGGCACGGGCTGGCGGGCTTGAGCGACCGCCGGCGCTCTGGGCGCCCACTCCGCTTCACTGCACTGCAGACCGCGCAGGTCAAGGCCCTGGCCTGCCAGCTGCCTGCCGAGAGCGGCACCCCGCTGGCGCACGGGACGTGTCCGGAACTGGCCCGCGAAGTCGTCGCTCGGGCGATCGCCGACTCCATTTCCGCCTCGACCGTGCGCCGCTGGCTGGCCGACGACGCGATCAAGCCCTGGCAGCACCGTTCCTGGATCTTCATCACCGACCCCGACTTCCGGGTCAAGGCCGAGCGGGTGCTCGGCTTGTACGCCCGCACCTGGCAGGGCGTCCAGCTCGGCGAGGACGAGTACGTCATCAGCGCGGACGAGAAAACCTCCTCCACGCCCGCTGCCGCTGCCACCCCACCCTCGCCCCCGGCCAGGCCCGCGCGATGCGCGTCAACCACACCTACGGACGCGGCGGCGCTCTGGCCTACCTCGCCGCCTACGACGTCCACGCCGCGAAAGTGTCCGGCCGCACTGAGCCACGCACCGGCATCGCCCCGTTCATGAACCTGGCCACCCAGGTCATGAGCATCGAGCCCTACGCCAGCGCGAAGCGCGTGTTCTGGACCGTCGACAATGGCTCCTCCCACCGCGGCAAAAAGGCCGCCGACCGCCTGGCCGCCGCCTTCCCGAACGCGGTGATGGTCCACACCCCCGTGCACGCTTCGTGGTTGACCCAGGTGGAGATCTACTTCTCCGTCGTGCAGCGCAAGGTCGTCTCGCCCAACGACTTCACCGACCTCGCCCAGGTCGCCGACCGGCTCCGAGCCTTCGAAGACCGCTACAACGCCACAGCACAGCCGTTCCAGTGGAAGCTCACCACCTCCGACCTGGAAGATCTGCTGGCCAGGCTCGACAGGTGCACCGCCGATCACCAGGAAGAATCCTCCGCCGAGCCAGCTACATGATCAACCCCCGAAGAACTTCCGGATCGGACCACTTAGTTCGGCCAACACACCGCAGGTCCAAAGCTATCCTCACTACGAGAAAAGTCGGTCAAGTTCCGGCGGTGCGTGAAGAACGTGCACGCTGGCGAGCGAGTCCACTGGCTCCCCCGCTATCACACCTCGGACAACGCCCTGCGCAGCAACAACTTCTGGCTCTTCGACAGCCGCGTATCCGGTGGGGCCACTTCACAGACAACGGCGCCATGATCGGCCATGAGCTCTCCGAGGACCCCGTGGCCGCCAAGCTGTGTGCTGAGGCATTCGACGCCGTATGGTCGCGTGCCGTCCCCCACAGCCAGTACCAGATCCACTGACAGAAGGCACCGGCAGCCACCTCTTGCCCGCCTCGCTGTCCTCGTCTGCCCACGCCATACTGGAAGCCGTCGTCCATCGGTTGCGCGACCTCCGCAAAGAAGCCAGCCTGACGGTCGTCCAGCTGGCTGCCGCGCGCAGCTGGCAGTACTCCAAGACGTCCCGCATCGAAAACGCCCTCACCGGCCGTCGGCCAACGACATCCGCCGCTGGTGCTGCACCGCCACCCACGCCGGCGACCAGGCGAGGGATCTCATCGTCCAGTCCATCAACGCCGAGTCGATGTACCGGCATGCGCGATCAGCTCCGCGTCGGACTCCGACACATCCCAGGAAGCCCGTGTACAGACCTTCCGGGCCACGGAGTGCTTCCGCATGTACTCCTCCAGCCTCATACCCGGCCTGCTCCAGACCGAGGGCTATGCGCTCGCAGTTCTCCAACTCGCCGTCGTCGTCCACGACCTGCCCCACGACGACATTGCGGAAGCCGCGCACTCCCGCGCCGGGGTAGCCGACGTCCATCAGCGCATCACGTACCGCTGTCAGCCCGTCCGTGCCGAGCCCGTTGTTGGCACGCGCCAGAACTACGAGGGTCGGTGTGTCAGGCAGACCGTGCAGCTGGCCGCGGAGGTGGGTGGCGATCTCATTGGGATCGCAGGGCAGAGCGACGGTCTCCACCAGAACCGCTCGCGCGGCGAGCACGTCACTGTGGTGCCGAGTTCGGTGAGCCGCGTGGGACCATCCCCGCTCGCGCGGGGAGCAGGTAGTAGCGCGATCTGAGCGCGCCCATGGAGTGGGACCATCCCCGCTCGCGCGGGGAGCAACCTGGTCTACCTGGGATTCTACCAGCGGCATGGCGAGTTCCGGAGTCTTTCACTTAATCCAACAATCTGCGCTTTTAGTCTCCAATAGCTAGCGCCACCCTCCGAAGCGTAAACCTGCTTCGGAAGGTGGTGTCGTGTTCGCGGCCCGGCCTCACCGGCGAGACGCAGATCGGCCAGCCCTCCGGGGTGGCGATGATCTGCACGTTTCCTCCGTGGTGCTTGCTGGCTGCCTGGCCGTCACCGCCCTCGTGCTGCACCGCCAGAAACGACTCCAACGGCCGTAGTGCCGCCGAGCGAGTACACCCTCTCTACCGCCCTCGATTGGAGGATGTTCTCGCTGCCAGGGATTCGGTCACTCTCCGTGTCCATGAAGGAACAGCTGTTCTCTCGCTACTCAAGGACACGTATCTCATTGCGTGTGGCGCGTGGCAGGCCCGGCCTGAACGTGCCTGCGCCGCAAGATCAAGGAAGCGAACAGCCTCGGCCCGACCGTTCGCTTCGAGCCCATCCTTGTGCTCTTCACTCTGCGGCCGGCGCCTCCTCCGCTTCGAACTCGACGTCCAGGTGCGGATCGAACGCGTTCGGGCGTACGGTCAGCTCTGTGGTGGCGTAGGTGCCGAACCGCATGAGTTGGTTGGTCAGGTACGGGCTGATCGCGGCCAGATCCTCCCCGGTGATCTGCCAATACTCCGCCTGGAGACCGCGGATCACGTTCATGAGGTCCAGAGTCGTATGAAAAATGACGCAGTTGGCAAGTAAAGACGTCACTTCACTGCCTTCTCCTGCTCGACCGGGTCGTTGTCGGCAATCACGCCGCCGTTGCAGAACGCCAGCCAGTCGGTGAAGTTGTTGAAGGACTCGACCTTGTTTGGTGGCCGCTGCGTCACCCGGCGGCACAGAGACGAGTCCGAGATGAACCGCAGCATCTGCACGGTGGCGACAGCGCGGCCCACCGCGCGGGAGGCCCGGTAGATCTGGTTGCGCTTGGAGCTGCTGCCCAGGCGCCGCAGCAGCAGCGGGGAGGCCAGGATGCCCTCGCGGATCGCGATGCTAACGCGCCTGAGATCGCGCCAGTGGGCCTCGCCAGCGCCACGGCCCGCTGGGCGGCAAGCCGCCGCGCCGCCTGACGACGGGCATTTTCCCGCCGGGAACGGCGCCGGAGCCCCGTCCGGGCCCGTGGCACGAGGTCGGCGGGGTCGATCCGCTCCACCACCGTCCGGTAGGTGCCGATCATCCGCTTCACCAGCGCCTGCTGCTGCTTGCGGATCTCCTCCAGCTCGTCCTTCTGCAGGGAGCCGGATGGCTTGGAGTCGGCTGAATTCGCTCTGTTGTGTCACAGGAAAGTGGGCCAGCATCGGCTTCAGTGCGCGGCTGTCGTGGCTGTTGGCAGCCGAGAGAGCGACATGGAGGGACAGCCCGGCTGCATCGGACAAGGTTGCATCCTGGAGCCTGGCTTACCTCGGTACTTCGACTCTTTTGGGCCCGCACGTGTGTCGAGTCCACCACCCGCGAGAGGTCCACCAGGCCCTGCACATCCAGGAATTGCAGCACCGTTGGCGTGTTGGTCAGTAGGTTTTCCTGGCAGGCTCTGCTGCCGTGCTTCGGTGCGTCGAAGCCGACGGTAAACTGCCGTGTCCTGATGTGGTCACGCGCCGGTTGGGGGACGTCTGCTAAATGATCACAGCGAATACCGCCTCATCATCGATGTTCGTTACCCCGCCACACTGAGGACGCACCCGTGCCAGGGGCAGCAACTCCCGGGTTCTCCCACAAACCCTCAGGGACGATCCAATCTCATCCCACTCCCCATGATTGGCCTAGCAACCAACCAGCCTGCAGGAAACGGTCTGAGCCGCTCTTCAGGCGCAGTGCGGGCACACTCCGGATCTTGGCCTACTTCGACCGTTCAATGGCCATTCCATAGCTTGCCGCCCCTCCGGCGGACCAGACCACAGCCAGCACAAACTAGGGCACGAAAGGCAGCACGACGCAGCAGGCTCTCTCCCCCCGTTCAGCGATCCTGATGTGCCGATCCGACGTGTCGCACGAGAGCAACTGTCCGACGACGACAAACCTGCGCCCCTTAGATCGGCTCGATTCCACCTCCACAGACACATGTAGATACTGCCCATGCGCCTGAGAGACGGCCGCTAATCACACCTCAGCTATCATTGCTCGGCGTCTGGTACACACGTGTGTCGTTTCCCGTAGTGAGAGGCCTCGTCTAACATGAATGTTGGCTTTATCGGCATGGGGGTCATGGGCCAGCCGATGGCGCTGCGTCTGGCTCGCTCCGGCACGCCTTTAGTGGTGTGGAACCGCACGGCCGCTCGGTCCGCGCCCGTGCATAAAGCCGGGGCCCAGATGGCCTCGCATCCCGGCGAAGTCTTCGCCGAGGCGGATGTGATCCTGCTGATGCTGGCCGACGAGCACGCCGTCGACGCCGTCCTGGGGCGCGGCAAGGAGCGTTTCACCGTCCGAGTCGCAGGCAGGACGGTGGTTCACATGGGGACCACCTCACCCGGATACTCGCGTGCTCTGGAGACCGAAATCCGCGCGGCCGGCGGACGCTACGTGGAGGCCCCGGTCTCAGGGTCCCGCATCCCTGCGGAGGACGGCACGCTGGTCGCACTGCTGGCTGGCGACGTACAAGCCGTAGACACTGTGCGGCCGGTCCTCGCGCCCCTGTGCCAGGAGACGTTCTTCTGCGGTGACGCACCAAACGCGACGCTGATGAAGCTGTCCGTGAACCTGTACTTGATAGCCCTGGTGACCGGACTAGCTGAGGCATATCACTTCGCGGACCAGCTGCAAGTCGACCGGACCCTGTTCTTCGACGTCCTGGCGGCGAGCCCGATGGCGAGTCCGGTATCCCGCATGAAGGCGCCCAAGCTGCTCGCGGAGAACTTCGAGGTTCAAGCGGCGGTCCTGGACGTCCTGAAGAACAACCGGCTCATCGCCCACACGGCCCGCTCGTCCGGCGTCTCCTCCCCGCTGCTCGACACATGTCACACGCTGTTCGCGGAGACGGCGGAAATGGGCTACGGCGCCAGCGACGTGATGGCCGTCCTACGCGCACTCGAAGCCCGCACGGACCAGATGGTGTCTGACATCACCTTCGCATCGTCCACCCGCTGAGCAAACATTCCCACGTGAGGAGTCACATGACCGTGCCAACGGGAAAGCCGGCCGGAGCCAGGACCATTGAAGCGGCGATCGACAGGACCGGCTGGTCTGGTCTGCGGCCCGGAGACGACCTCGTACGCAGCTACCGGGCTTCGGGTGTGTGGCGGGACGAAGGACCACTAGCGGACCTGGAGAAGTGGCGCGCGAAAACCCCGGAAGCCACCGCGGTGATCTCCCATCGGTACGCCACGGACCCCTTACATCTGACATACCAGGAGTTCGGTGACTACGTGGAGCGCTTCGCCGGTGCCCTGCGGGCTCTCGGAGTGGGCCCCGGGGACGCCGTCGCAGTCCAGCTGCCGAACTGGTGGCAGGTGAGCGCGCTGTTGCTGGCCTGCGCGAGAGTCAAAGCCGTTTTCGCGCCTGTCATGATGACGATCGGTGCCCGTGAGCTGGAGCGTGTCCTAAGAAGGCTCGACGCCGCCGTCTGCGTGAGCGTCGACCGGTGGAACGGCACAAACCACGCCGAGCCGGTCGCCGAAATGGCTCCTCGCCTTCCTCGGTTACGGCACCGAGTAGTGCTCACAGAGGGCGACGCCCCGGAGGGCGCGGTGCACTTCGGCCGCCACTTCCAGCTTACCGCCTGGGAGAAGGAGCGGGAGGCTCTGCCAGAGGAGGACGCCGAGGATCCGGACCGGGTGGCCGTGGTCCTGTTCACCTCCGGGACGACCGGCGAGCCCAAGGGGGCACTGCACACGTTCAACACCCTGTACGCGGGGGCCTCGCCTGTCGTCTCAGCGGAGGAATTGGGACGCCAAGACCGGTTCTTCACCACCCAAGCACTCACCCACATGTTCGGGGTGATGTACAACGTGATGATTCCTCTGCTGGCCGGCGGGACTTCGGTGCTGCTAGACACATGGAAGCCCGAGACGGCACTGGAGATCGTCACCGAGACAGGGATCACCGTACTGGGGGGCGCGCCGCCCTATCTCGGCGCGCTGGTCGACGCCACCCGGGTGTCCGGAAAGCCGCCCGCCCTGCGTATGGTGCTCTGCGGCTCCACCACGATCCCCGGTCAGTTGGTCGCTGAAGTACGGGAGGTGTGGGACGTGCCGCTGCGCAGCTTCTGGGGAATGACCGAGGTGCCCGGGCACGCCTGGACCCGCAGTGACGACCCGCCCCTGTGGGCCCTGCACAGTGACGGCCGGCCGGGCTCCGGGATAGAACTCGACTTCAGGTCCGACACCGGGGCTGCGCCCACTCTGGAGCAGCCTGCGCGCCTCTTCGTACGCGGCGGTGGCGTGTGCCTGGCGACCATCGGCCGTGACAGCGGTCTGCTGCAGGTGACATCTCACCTGGACGGTGGCTGGTACGACACCGGTGATCTGGCTGTCCCGGACGGGCGGGGCGGTCTGCGCCTCACCGGCCGGATCGCGGATCGCATCGGTGGCTCCTTCATGATCCCGGCCAGGGACGTCGAGGCCGAGTTGCTGACGCATCCCGACGTCACGGACGTCGCCCTCGTCGGCTACCCGGACGGCCAGGGGGGTGAACTGGCCTGCGCGGTGGTCGTCCCTGGCAAGTCCGTTCCCACGCTGGCCGCTCTCCGGGAGTACCTGTCCGCCCGAGGCATGACGCGGTGGTACCAGCCAAGCCGGCTGGAGCTGATGACGGAACTGCCCCGCAACGAAACCGGCAAGATCCGCAGGAACTTGCTCCGGACCCGGGTACGGGAAGGGCTCCGGACGAGCGGAGCGGCCGCGGTGTGACGTACTGACGGGCGACGGTGACTCCCTTTCGGGTGTCACCCCATCGTCCGGTCGAGGCGCGGAGGCCGCGTGAGCCAGCGCAGCCGACCAGAGGAATGACTCCCGGTCCGGGGGCCGGGGAGCCGGAGCACATCCGACCACCGCGCGTCCCGGTCGCGGCGGTGACGATTGCCCGAAGCAACAGCGCGAAGCCACCTGTACACAGGCGACAAGGGAACGGCGCCGTCTGCACAGGATTGGAAAAATAATTCAAATTTCAATTGACACTCTGGAGTCATGGAAACCGATATGGCCGCTCACCGCCTTACCGAACCGGAATTAAGGGTCTGGCGTACGTACATCGAGGCCAGCAAGCTGCTGATTCGACAGATGGAGAAAGACCTCCGGCCGTTCGGGTTAACAATGCGCGACTACAATATACTGGTAATTCTCTCCGAGTCGGAGAATGCGCGGATGCGGATGAGTGAGATGGCGGCCGCTACCCTCCATTCGAAGAGCCGGATTACTCAACAGATGAAACGCTTAATGAAGGCGAAGCTGGTGCGCCGGGAAAACTGCCTGTCCGATCGCCGAGGGCGTTTCGCCGTTCTCACCAACCACGGCCGCAACACCTTACGCGAGGTGGCGCCGCACCTTGTCGCCTCGGCACGACGGCACTTCATCGACCTGCTGTCGCCACAGGATCTGGCCGAATTCATAGGAGTCCTCGGCCCGGTCGTCCGCCGCGCACGGGCGGATTCAGCCCAGCCCCACGGCGGACGCGTACAGAGGACACCAAGTGGCGTATCTAACACAGAGTCCCCGTGTTGAAGGAGACATCTGACGTGGTCGGCCGCGCAGCGAATTGAGCAACGTCATCGGGTTCAACCACCAACTGCTGCTTCGCGCCAGCCCTCACGGCCCGCTTGCGTAGCCGGGAAGCAAGCCTGGCCTGGTGCCGTTCAGCCACAACGGGCCTATCTTCAAGAACAAGCAGAACGCCGTCAAGTCCATGGTGGTCAGGGACGGCGAAGGCCGCGTGCTGTGGTGCAGCCCGGCCCGTCCCGCAAGCTGCGCGGACATCACCCATGCCCGCCAGTTAGGGCTGGTCAAGCTCTTGGCCGACGGGCCTGCAGTCGAGATCCTGGCTGATGCCGGCTACCAGGGACTGGGCGCCCAGACCGGTGGCGGGCGTGACACCACCGCACCGCAAGTTCAAGAAGAACGCCCCGGACTGGTACGAGGAGATGCGACGTATCCGTGTCGAGCACGGCATCGCCCATCTGAAGAACTGGCGGGCCCTGGCCCGCCACCTCGGCCGCCGCGAGCACATGAGCGACACCGTCCAAGCCATCGTCGGCCTTCTGTCCCACCAGCAGAGCGCGGACCTGAACCCGACATGGCAGATGTGAAGCTGGGTCGCACCGAAGTTCGCGACGTCTCACCGCCTACCGTGCACGAGCTCGTAAGGGCTGTCCCGTAAATGATCTTTGAGGTGCTGGGGACTGCTGGAGGCGTTGGGCTCCTCCTTCCAGGCCGGGAGCTCGCCTGGCCCTTCTCTCGGCGGTGCGGGATGACCAGCCCGGTACCCCGGTAGCCGCCGTACGCGATCACCGCCGTCGGGCCGACGGCGTCTTTCGCACCGGACACTCCCACACCCTGAAGTCGCTGCGGTTGCCGGGCAACGGGCAGCCGACAGCCACCACCAGCCGCGTGTCGGCAGCGATGATGACCTGGTGGTTGGTGGAGTACCGGTAGTTCTTCGACTTCTCGGCGACGGCATGGTCGCGGGTGGGGACCAGAGTGCCGTCGACAATCAGCACGGTGCTCTTGCGGAACCGCTTGCACTGCTGGAGGGCTAGAGCGGGTCCGAGATGGTCGACGATGCGGTCGGCGGCCGACTTCGACACCCCGAACAGCGGCGCCAGCTGCCGCAGCGTGAGATTGGTCCGCCAGTACGCGGCGACCAGCAGCACCCGGTCCTCCAGCGGCAGACTCCAGGGCCGGCCCTTGCGCACCGGGTCAACACCCTCGCGCCGTAACACGGTGAGCAGCCTGCCGAACTGGCGCGGGCTCAGCCCGGTGATCGGGGCTATCCAGAAGGGCTCCGAGGCCGTTATCACACCAGACACACCAAGATCATCTCACCTGTGAACAGCAGTTACGGGACAACCTTTGGTTTAGTGCGCCGACGGGGCGCAACATACGTGATCAACAAATAGGCCCGCGTTCCAAGGGCCGCCAGGGCTGACGAACCAGGCGGGCAACTGACAGGCCCGGCACCGGGGCACTGGTGCCAGCCTCCCCGGTCCTGGCGGCCATCGAGGAACGTGTGTGTCCCACAAGGAACGCGCCCGGCGCGACAACGCCGAGAGCTGCCTCCACGGCCCCGCGAGAATGGCCGGGTCATCCAGCCGGCGAACCGCGCCGCGCGTGGCGGCGGACTCGCCGCCACGTCAGCGGGGTTATTCCGCCCAGCGCCCGACCGCAGTCAGCCATGCGATGCCCGGGTTCAGCCATGCCGGAAACCGCTGCACCATCGCCTCGAAGTACTCCGTCCGGCTGGTGACGCTGCCGAAGACTTCCGCAGCTGCGCGTAGATACTCCCGGGTGTCGTCGATGACGGACGCCGGGTCGTCCCGCTCGGGGTTCTTGTGCCCTGCCACGACGGTGGCAGGGGCGAGGGCAGCCACGGCGTCGATCGCGTCGAGCCAGGCGTCGATGCCGTGGTCGCCGGCCTCGGAGAGGTACTGGTGCACCTGGTTGTACACGACGTCGCCACTGACTACCAGGTCCAGCGACGGCACGTGCAGGAACGTCGTGTGCTCGGTGTCGGTGTGCCCGGCAGAGTGCGGGATGAGTGCCTCCCCGTCGACCTCGAGCCCGCTCTCTGGAACCACTTCGGCGATAACCGATGTGTCACCAATCAGCCCAGGGAACGCGGCCCCCCAAAACGGATTCGGCCGACCGCCGGGAGTGGTCCGCTCCATCTCCGCGACCGTGTCGGCACTGGCCCACACCTTGGCGTCCGGGAATTGCTCCAGGACGGGTGCCGCAGCGTACCAGTGGTCACCGTGCGCGTGGGTGACGTAAATGCCGGTGATCGTGCGATCGAAACCGGCGGCCCACTTCGCGACGGCGACGCCTTGCTCAGCAATCAGCCCCGGGTCGACCAGTACGGCTTCCCGGGGGCCGTAGATGAGCGTGGTGGACAGCGGAGACCACAGCATCGGGCCGCCGTCCGGCCGGGGCGGCAGGGCGGTGGTTGCCAACGGCTGCATAGGACTGACGTGTACGGCGTGGGCCAGGGAGGTCATCGTCGTTCCTCTCGAACGGTGCACAGACGCACAAACGGAGCGCTGGCAAGTGGCGCCGCACCTGTGCGAGACGCCTGCCATGTGCGGCCGTACCGGCCCTGCGCAGGGCGTAGAAGGGGACCGGGTGCCGACACACTCCCCTGCTCGCGGGTCACCACGACCCACACCGGTCATCCTGTCGCCAACCACCCGCGGATCCCGCCGAGTACGGGCCGGAGTGGTCCTTTGGGGCAAGTCTTCTGCCCCGGACGTCCAGGAGTGACCGCTCGCCGAACCATGCCTGGACACGCCACGTCGCACGGACGCGCCTCCCGGCGTCCGCCCAGGGCGGGCACGGGTACAACGCCGTTGCGCCGGTCCTCGGCGGACGGCCTATGACGCCCCATATACCACGCGCACGGTCGCCGTCCATGCCAGCCGGAGCACCACCGGACGCAGCCGACCCCCGATAGCGGGAATGGAAACTAACGTGCCGATGCTTCAATCGATCACCGACGTTTCTCTAGGAGTTCTCCAACCACCTCCAGCGACCGCGAGAAGATCGTTTCCAAGCTGGCGGGCTGGCTCCGGCAGAACCTGAAAATCAGAGTGCCCCAGCGCGGCGTCGAGATCCAGACCGCCGTAGAGAAAGGCATCCGGGACTCGTGCGCGCTGGCCTCCGCCGCCACGCTCGTGGACACCACGGGTGCCGACTCGTTCTCCACCTTCCTGTCGTCCGGCCAGTGGGAGGAGTTCCGGCAGGTGGCCGAGGACCGCCGGCTCTCCTTCATCCAGGGTCTGGCGCAATCCGTCCAGTTGTGGCTGGACACCTGCCCTGCACCCGACTTCGAGCGCCCATCGCTAACCCGCCGCATGATCGTATGCAACCAGAAGGGCGGCGTCCCGCCTCCACCGCTGCCCTCAGCGAGGCCCTAGCCGAGTCGCCCGACGCCCTGCACTCCGAGCGGGTGGCCCCAAAGCCCTCGCCAAGGCGCAGCGCGACAGCGAGGCGGAAGCCGACAGTGAGGTGCCTGCCAACGACCCCGCTGGAAATCGAGAACCTGCCCGGCTCGGCATGCGCGCGGTGGCATGGGAGATCTCATGAGCAAGGCCGACCAGTTGGAAGCCGGCCGCTTCGGCGACGCCCGCACCGTCAGCACACGCCGGCAGGCGGTGGCCACCGTGACGGGTGTCCCAACCGAAGGCGTCGCCCCCACCACCGAGCTACCCGTCCACCCGGATCAGTCCCAACCCCGACAACCCCGCTCGGCGACGTGACCGACCTCGCAGGAAGTCTGCAGACCCACGGCCAGAAGCAGGCCATCACGGCCATGAACCGGGACGCCTACCTCAGAGCAATGCCACCCGCCGCTCGCCACACAGCCGTGGGGCGAGCGGCGTGTGCCGGGTCACTTTTCGATCCAGTCATGCCCCTGGCTGAGTTCCGACAAGCCACACCCACCCGGCAGGTCTCTCCCCCCACCAGGGACTGCACCTTGGCCGGCAGAGCTTCGGTCATCTCCTAGGTGACTCAATCGCGGTCGATCACCCGGCTCTGCGTCAAAGGCATGGGCACGCAGAGAGACCGTCAAGGATCTCCTGATGACAAACGGTCAACGAAGTCCTGAGACCTCACACCGACAGCTATGACCCCGTGAGCTCGTCCCCTGACAACCATCTTCCAGCTGCACGGCTTCCGGCTCCTGAGCACTCCTCACCAACCGCGACGAGCCGAGACGCTCACCCCGCGATGCCTTTCCTGCCCACCGAACTCGCCTACCGCTCGCCGACAGGCCGCGAGCCCGTTGAAGAACTGCCATGTGACGACCAGTCAACAGCAGTCTCTCTGGTCTTACACATCAACAGCCCCCAGAATCGCCCCTCTTTTGCGCGGCGCAGGGAGGTTGGAGCTCGACTCTGCACTCGCATGGTGTTCGGCTGGGCCTACTCGATCACGAATGAATCCACGCCCCCTCACGGCGTATCTCATCGAAGGCTTCGGCAGTTACACATGAAAGCGCCATAAGGGGGGAAGCAAATTTCAAAGTGATCCCACATCTCTAAGGCAAGGCGGACGCTCTAGTCACAGAGCCACCTACAGACACACATGGCGACAGCCCTTGCGGGCAGCCGCATGCGGCGCAGCCGGGATGGGCGGTGCACTGTCGATGGCACCTCCGTTGCCGAACAGAAGCTACTGCCTTACAGTCAGTTCAACCGCGCTGAACTCGGTCACCAAAGAGGTCGGTCGCCGGCTCCGCACGATCACGAAGCAGTCGCACCGACCGATGCGCTGCCCCGCCACGCTCCGTGCGATCGCCACCATCCCGCGGCTGACGCGCGTCCCCACCCGCAGGCACCGCATTCTCTGACGTCACAGGTGCGCCCAGCTAGCGCCTCGCTTCCCCGCGGCTCGCCACCATGCAGTCCCCACGGTCTCCATGCACGAAAGAGGTATGCAGAATGAATCAAGAGTTTCTCGCTACACCGCATAGCGTCCGATTCACCCGTTACGGGCTCCCAGGTCGCGGCACTCTCGCCTTCGTCCACGGGTTCCTCGACAACTCCCTCGTGTGGCACGAAGTCATCGTGCAAATGCGGTCGCAGGACTGGCAGATCATCGCTGTCGATCTTCAAGGCACCGGTCGTTCCTCGATCTCCTCCGCGGAGACGCTGCAGTCCTACGCAGACCAGACGCTCGCCGCCATCGCGAGCGTCACCACCAATCCTGAGGCACCACTGGTTGTGGTGGGGCACAGCATGGGAGGGGCTGTGGCTGAACTCGTAGCCCTTCATGAGCCGGCAGGGCTCGCGGGGCTGGTCCTCATCACCCCGGCAGTGCTCTCGGGTTACCCCCTGTCCGAGAAACAGACGGCCGCCTTGCGTGCCACGGCATTGGACCGCGACCCGCAGGCCGCCCGAACAGCCAGGACGACTATGTCGACCACCCTCAGACCCGAAAGTCTGCAAGTTCTGATCGATGCACACCTCGGTACTCCGGCAGCCACTGCACTTGAGCAGCTCGCTGCCTGGACAGGAGGCCACCCCGAAGGCGAACGCGCATCGAGCGTCAGAGTCCCGACCCTGATCATGGCGTCAGACGACACGTTCTTCACATATGACCTCATCCGAGACGGCGTCGTGAATCGATTTCACAACGCCGAGATGACCCGCGTGTCGGACGCAGGGCACTGGCCCCATGTCGAGCAGCCTGCAGTGGTCGCCGCCGCCCTGGACGCGTTCCTCGCCCAGAACTGCTGCTGACTGATTGCCACGGCAGCCCGTCCCCTACAGCGATCCTCACTACATGCCGATCACCCAATCCTCTTTCCTTACCGTCGGCGCTTTGCCTCCTTGACAGACTTGGGCCACAGCCAATTATCGAAAGTCACGTCCTTTAAGGAGCGGCATGGTCATCAACAACGCAGTAGCAGTATTCCTTTCAGGGTGCACCGAGATCAACAGGAGATGTGGAAGCGATCTGGTGACTGACATTGCTCATCGTCGTGCTCTACATCGTCAATTCGGCCGAAAAGGCAGTCCTTAGCTCGTCACTCAGATGATTGAGTGGAAGGCCCGCTAGGCTTTCGCCCCTCGTATAACCAGCCCTCGACAGTCTTGATGGCGGTTTCCACGGCCGTCGGGCCGAGACGCTGCGTCACCTTCCTGTAATCGGGGAAGGAAGTCCTCTGGACTCCGCATGGCGCGTGCCTGAAGGGTATTTCGGAAGAAGAAAAACGGCTACCTCCTCCCCGGCCATCCGCCTAGCACGTGAGTTACTCAGCAGTGGAACGCTGTCTCCGTCAATCTTCCCCGCACAGGCGTTACTCAAAGACACCGAGGGAAGTCCGAGGATGCTTCTTTGCAACGCTCGTCTTAGCCCTCTCTGAGAGTGCACGTCCGAGCACAATCCGAATGGGAGTCCCCATGAAAGCGCGAATGCAGTGGACCGCCGTGCCGACGTCGGATGCCGGCCTACCGATGTTCGAGGCGCCCATACATGAACATCCGGTGCGCGCCATCCTGGCTCTTACGGCCTTACGGCCGGAGGGCGAGCCCCGTGCCAGTTGGAGAATCAGGCTTCCGGCGACCGCGAGTATCCGTCAGGCCGCCAGGATGCGTACGAGGTCCCGTCTGACGGTGTCGCACTGGAGGGGGGACATCGACACTGCGGCTCGGGTGGCCGGTGAAATCACCGACAACGCTGCCAAGCACGGTCAGCCGTTCTCCGACGGCTGCGTGATCCTGCGGCTCACCGTGCTGGAGGTAGGCGAGCTGCTCGTCCAGGTGGACGACGCCGACCCCTGCTTCCCCAACTTCGCCCCCCTGAACGTGGGCTCGTTGGAGACCCTGACCGGCCTGGGGTTCGCCCATCGCCTGGGCGCCAAGCTCGACTGGCACATGCTGCTGGAGGACGGCTCCCCGGTGGGCAAGACCGTGCAGGCGCTCCTCCCGGGCACGTGGACGGAGGCAGCGTGACAACGGCGATCCCCCAACGTCAGCAGAAGGTCGGCACGCCTCGGCCCGTCCCGATGCCTACCTTCAAGGAGGAGTGGCTCGGAAGCGCTGCTCCGCCCCATGCGCCGGCCGCGGACATGGGCATGCTGGCCGAACGGATCCGACGTCTCATGGACCTGGCCGCAGGCCGACAGCTCACTCTTCCCCTCGGCGGCAGGTACTTCGACGTCGTGGTCACGGCGAGCGGGCCCATCGCGTACCCGGTGGTGAGGCTCATGGACGACGTCCAGAAGGGGCCAGGGGACCCACCGGATGCCTGCGGGCCCGTCATCGAAGATCCCCAGCGAGGATGGCTGATCTGGCTCGTGCCGCCGGGAACAAGTGACGAATGGGCGCCCCACCGGTTTGCTACCTGCCTGGGCTTGCCCCACGAACTGGCGCTCCCCCCGATGGACCAGACCGAGCCACCCGGTCCCTACTGGCTGCGGCGGATGCGGAGCGACCGGCTGGTACCCCCCGGCCCCCTGCGGCAGTACCTCGATCGGTTGCGGCCTGGTCCTGCCCCGCACGAAGCGGTCCTGGGCTCGATGCTCAGAACCATCTCCTGATCCCCGCGTGCGGTGAGGAGTGGCCGTCCCACCGCACGTGGTCCCTCCCCGGTCGGCGCGTACTCCCTCTCCCCGCGGCGCGTCGTCCGGGGCTTCACCTCAAGGGGACAGCAGCGTGAGTCTTCACCAGGAAAGCACCCTGGCGCCGCACGACGGACTGGAAGAGCTGAGGCGCACCTACATGACGGAGATCGCCGACGCCGTCAGGCGCAGGCGCCTGGTATGGGCCGCTCCGTACGTGCTCGCGTCATCGGTGGAGGAGAACCACGGCTCCTTCCGGTCGCACGAGGGCCGGGACTGCACCGACAGGCAGTTCAACCGGGTCGTGGAGGGCGCCTACACCAGCTCGGACCAGTAATCCCCCGCACCCTCCCGCCTGCTTCGGGCTGGTCGCCGCATCAGGTCCGAAGTCGACTACGGCCGCAGGCCGGAGAAGACCTGGGTCTACGGCGCTGTGCGAGTTCGAAACGGGCATGAGGGGAACAGCGTTTTCTACCAGCAGTTTCTGCAGAAGGTCGAGGCAACCAACACCCACCGGGGACATCTATGTCGTCACCGACAACCTGTCCTCGCATAACAGCCTGTCCACCCGGACATGGCTGGAGGACCACCCCAACCAGCACGTCTTCATACCCGCCGGCGCCTGCTTGGCTCAACCTCCATGAAGGCGGGTGGCGCTCTTCCACAAGGCCGCCCTCGCAGGCAGTCCTTTGCCGGACCTGCCGAGGATCGAATGCGCCACCGCCTCCCAACATCCCAGCTCAACGCCCGGGCCCGGCCTCGGGTATGGGGCAGACCCACCCCACCAACCCGCCTACCGCGACGGCCGATATGTGTACATCCAATGAGGAACCCAGCACTAGCTGGAGAGGTGGTGGGCGATGCACCCGCTCCCAGGTCAGGGTCTCCACCACGCGGGTCGGGGTACCGTGGTACAGCAGGAGCGGACCGTCGCGGTAGATGGTGGCTCTTCCCTCGAAGGTGATGACGCGGTCGCCGTCAGCAGCGGGCCGCCCGCGCTCGGCAACGAAGGCAACCAGTTCCTGTGGGCTGGGCGAGCACTCGTTGCCGACAGGCATGTCCAACCAGGCGGTCACCTCGCACAGTTGGCACCCGTCGCCGCAAGTGTCTGCAGTGAGGGCCCTCGACGAGGAGGACCTACGTAGGAGCCGGCAACCGGGTCGCGGCGTCGGCCCACCAGCCGCGAAGAGCGCCCTCAGCGTTCAGTGCGACAAGGGTGTCGGCTGTGCGCGCCCCCAGTGTCCTTGAGCCCAGAAAGTACTCAATCCAGCGAACTCGTCGGTCCGTTAGGTCTGCGGTGCGTCGTCGGCTGTGCCCCCTCCGTCCGGGCCCGTACGACGAACAGTCGGCGCCCTTTGCTCCCGGCCAGAGTTAGACCTGGCAGGACAAAGCCGGAGGATGGTCGCTGCTGCACTGTTCACCGACCACCTGCTGAAGCGCCCGCACCAAGGCCGCCTGTGGTCCTGGGCCGAGAGAGCGCGTTGAGCAGTCACCCAGGTGCGGCAGTGGAAATGGACCCTGCTCTGCCAGCGTCGGTGCAGATCCGCAGGCCGGTTCGCAGAATCCGGCCGTGCCGCCCTGCAGCCTGTCCGACTGGCAGGGCGAACTACAGCGGTTGGTGCTTGCGGTCGGCGGCGAAGTGCATCCGCTAGTCAGTCCGCAAATGCACTCCGCCTGACGCAGCCCTGCGTCAAGCGAGGAACCTATTCACCTCGTCGGTGAAAGCCTTTGCATGCTGGAACAAGAAGCCGTGACCTGCATTGCTATAAAGAACGAGGGTGGCGTCTTCGAGATGCTGGACGGCCACGTACGACGCTAGCGCCGGGATCATCACGTCCTTCACGCCGTTCGCATAGAGGACGGGTTGCTTAATCGTCTCGAGATTTTCCCGCACCTGTTCGAACGGTGTCGCGGCGGTCTTCCCAACCGCAGCAAGCATCCCTTGCCCTGCCTCGTCAGAAACATTGCGGATTCCACTACTCAGCCGCGTAGCAACATTGGCAAGATGCTTGCGGCCCGCGGCACGACCTTCCTCGGTCTCAGGGAAGAACAGATAAATCATGTCTTCCTCTGAAGCATCCGACTTGGCCATGATGTTCCGGACCTTTTCACTCAGGCCCTCAGCTCCGGGTACAACACTGCCCGGGGTACTGCCCGCGACGATAAGCTTCCGTACCAGCTCAGGGCGCCGAAGGGTCACATGCTGGGCAACGATGCCGCCCAGGGACCAACCAAGCACGTCCACCTGAGTCAGGCCGAGGGCCTCGATGAACTCGATGGCACCGTCAGCGAGTCCCTCAACAGAATCCCGCGGTACGCCCGTCGTGTGACCGATGCCGAGATTGTCGAACACGATCACATCGTGGTTAGCGGCCAAGAGGTCTATGAACTCCGGGTCCCACCAGTCGATGGTTCCCCGGAAACGGTTTACCAGAACCAGAGGAACCCCACCTTGCGGGCCAAAGCGCCGGTATGTGAAGACTCCCGAAGGACCTTCCACCGTGAGATTTTCAGCCTTGTCTGCCATAAAAATACTCATGAGTCACTCTCCTTGCTTGTTGGGTGCACTACGGGAGAATGGGCCGAATCCACTCACCGAGGAAGGCAGTGTCGTTGGCCAGCAAACCGCTCATAGTGCTGGAAGAGGAAACCATGTGCGACATCGGGGCATATCATGATCCGAGCGTCCGGAAGGAGCCCGGCCAACAGGTGGGATCAGCGCGGCAAGAACATCGGGTCACCGTCACCGAGGCCATCGTTGTCGAACGCGCTGACCCGTCGGCTGACGGCGAGCGCATCGACTAGGGCCGGGCCCCAGTTATCGAGGTACCCACGGAAGTGCTGCAGCAGCACCAGCGACCGCACATCGACACCGTCGGCCGCCTCCACGAAATCCGTCTTCACGTCGGCATATATACTCATGAAGGCTCCCGATGGACTACCAGATCATGCGGGCGCGCACCATACCCGACACGGGGCAGCCATCGTCGCTTACAGCGAACTCGGCCGACCGCTTGGATTATGACCATAATCCAAGGCGCTGGCTCAAAGCAAGCCCCCTAAGACCGACCTGCGTAGGAGGGGGCAATGCGTTACACCGAGGAAGACAAGGAACGGACCCGGCGACGGATCCTGGAATCGGCTGGCCGGCTCTTCAAGGCCGACGGTATCGGCGGCACCGGTATCGCTGGCCTCATGTCCGATGTCGGCCTGACCAACGGCGCCTTCTACAAGCACTTTTCTTCCAAAGATGACCTGGTGGCCAACGCCGTCATCAGCCAGCTCGCCGTCCAACTAAGCCGAGTCAACGCGCTACCCCCCGGCCGCGCAGGGCTGCAGGAGTTCATCCGCTACTACCTATCGCCCGAACACCGGGACAACGCCGCCCTGGGTTGCCCCTCTGCCGCGCTCCTCAACGAGATCAGCCGCCACTCCACCGAAGTACGGCAGGCTTTCACTGACAGCTTCGCCGCATTCATCGACGCCCTCGCCTCACGGGTCAACCCCGACAATCCCACCGCTTCTACGACCGCCGTCACCACCGCCTTCGCTCTGATGGCAGGCACCATGCAGATCTCACGCGCCCTTACCGACACCACTCTTGCCGACGAACTCCTCCGCAGGGCCGCCACAGATGCACTCACCCTGCTCGATACCGCAGCAAACCAGAACTGACGAACCCACTGAACCCATGGGCACCGGAGCCGGGGCGCGCCAAACGTTTCACCCGACGGTAGCGGGTTGGACCGTAGGTGGTGCGGCGGGCGGAGCAGGGAGGCGGAGGCCCCCACACCTGCAGGAGGCCGACCAAGACCAGTATAACGGGTTGGTGCGTGATAGCGGTGAAGCGTGTTCGCCATGCGCTGGGCTGTTTTCAGGTCATGACAGTGAGATCGGAGACGAGGCCAGCGATGGCTCGGTAGGTTGGGGCAGGCGATCGCGTCGGTTGGTCCAGCGCATGAGTTCTTTCCAGCGTTTGTGGTTCGCGAGGGCGTGCTCCACGGCGATGCGGTCGGACGAGTGACTGTGCCGATCGCGTTCCCACTGTGCGCCTCTGCCAGGCAGTAAGCCTCCGCCAACTTGAAGTCGCAGGTCAAAGGGCTGGTGTGACTGGTTCTCGAAGTGCTCATGCTGGTCGTGAGCGGGAGTCCGCGGAGAAGATCATCCGCTAGCGGTTGACTTCGAGGTTCGTCAGCACGAGCAGAGCGCGCAGGAGCTGGGTGGCGCGTGCGGGCTCGGTACGGAGCTTGGTGAGGATCCGCCAGTTCTTGAGGTGGGCGAAGCCGTGCTCGACCGGTGCCCGTCCGACGGCGAGGACGCGGTTGGCTTCCTTTTGGCCCGGGGTGAGCTTGTGGGTGCGGCTGGCGGTGTAGCCGGTGACGATCACGGGGTCGAGGATGTCGTTGTCCAGGCCGCGGAAGCCGAGGTCGGCCAACGCTCCGAGGCCGACGGCGCGTAGGTGGGCCCGGATGTGGTCGTGGCGGGCTGCGGCGTTGTCGTGGGTGCGGCCGGAACGGGCGGCGGATATCCAGATCAGGCGGCCCTTCTCGTCGGTCAGGGCGAGGAAGTGCAGGCCGTGGCTGCGGTGCTTGCCGGAATAGTTCCGCCGGTCGGCCCTCCCGGTGCGGCGCTGAGTACGGATGAGCGTGCCGTCGATCAGGACCACCTCACCGCCCCGCTTGACGACCTTCTTCAGGGCGCCGTCCAGGCGCGGTGCTTGGGCGGCGAGTAGTCCGATCAGCTCGTCGCGCCAGCGGCGGACGGTGGATGCGGACACATCGTTGCCGCCGGCCATGTCGGCCAGGCGCTGGTCGTGGCGCAGTACGGCCAGGACGATCACCGCGATCGCCGTAGCAGATCGGCGAGGTGGTTGACGGTGCGCGTGGACAGCGACAGATGGCGCTGGTAGACAAGCGAGCAGGTGTCCTCGGCGCGCCCTTTGGTATTCGTCACACAATTCCAACGGCCGCCGGGGGCACCCCGGTTGCGCCCGTGCCGAGACGCTCCGAGTGGCGGTGCTCCTGGTCAAAGACGGGTGGTGAACCGGCCGTCGGGCAGTTCCCGCAGCCAGCCGCGATCGACGAGTCTGACCAGCTTGCTGCGGAGCGGTTCCAGCTTGGCCCGCACGCCGACGTCCACCCCCACCGCCTCGCAGACCTCGCGGGCCATGACCGGTCCCGCGGCCTGCCGCACGGCGGCGATGATGCGCTGGTAGTCCCACGGGAGCGAGTGCTCCTCCACACCCGGTTCGCGGTGCGGGATCAGCAACACTGCTCGTCCGGCCACCTGCCCGGGCACCGGCCCGGCCGAGGCGCGTTCCTCGGCGATCTGCCCAGCCATCCGTTCAAGGACACGATCGGCGACGGCGAGTTCATCCCGCTCGGCCCGCACTTCCGCAAGCTGCTTCGCTTCTTCCATTTCGTCCAGTTCCGCGCGACGCGCGGTGACCGTTGCAGTAGCTCGGGATCCAGCATGGACCGGATCGTGGAAGGCCGCCTGGTCGCGGTGAGCGGGAACCGACAAGATGGCCCCTGGAGAGGGAGAGGGAGGTCTCTCGAACTGACAAGGGTGCGCCCAGCATCGCTCGACTCAAAGCATGCGCTGGTAGCGGAGCTCAGTGAGTGTGATCCCGTCGTAGACGTCGTCCTGAGCCGTACCGCCAACCTGGTAGCCAGCTCGCTCGTAGAAGCGCTGGGCTCGTTGGTTGTCACGCGAACCCACAAAGCTGACGCCTCGAAGCCCTGGCCCCTCATCTGAGTATGAGCCTCACCGAGGAGGATCCGGCCGATGCCCTGGCCGATCAGATCCGGTGAGATGTACAGAGCGTAGACCTCCCCGACCCGCCTCAGACCAGGCCTCTCAGTTCGACACGGCCCGAAGCAGATCCACCCCACCGGGCCACGGTCACCGAGCGCCACAAGGTCTCGTGACTTTCGGCCGCTTTGAGAAAACCACTGTCGCCGTTGAGCGGCATCGCCTTCCACCGTCATGGCATCCAAATACGTCTGGGGAACGATGCCTGCGTATGCCGCCTGCCATCCTCGGACTCGGATCGTCGAAACGGCCTCGATGTCGGCCGCATCCATCTCCCGCACGTGCACCATCGCGCCACCGTAATGGCACAGGTACCTCAGAACGAACTGCTTTACCCTTCTGTCGGTGCCTCCCCTGTCGGCGTACTGGCTCATCTGCAGAGCGAAGTACGGGCTCAAATGCAGAGGCGTGTACGAAGTTTTGGCCGGGTCGAGGGCGTCAGCCCTCGACCCGGCCGTGTGGGTGAAGCCGCAGTTTCAAGCGGTTGCTGCGTCGCCGCCGTCGATCGCAAAGAGCTTGTTGCGGAGCCGGTAGCTGTTGCCGTTGATCGAGACGACTTCGCAGTGGTGCAGGAGGCGGTCAAGGATCGCGGTGGCCAGGACCTCGTCTCCGAAGACCTGGCCCCACTCGCCGAAGGTCTTGTTCGAGGTCAGGATGATAGAGCCCTTTTCGTAGCGTTTCGAGATCAGTTGGAAGACGAGGTTGGCCTCGTCCCGGTCGAGCGGGAGGTAGCCGACCTCGTCGACCACGAGGACGTCGGGCCGCTGGTAGAGCCGCATCTTGGCGGGCAGGCGGCCGATGGAGTCGGCCTCTTTGAGCTGGCGGACCATGTCGTCCAGGCTGGTGAAGTAGACGGTGAAGCCGGCCCGGCAGCCCGCGACTGCCAGGCCGACGGCGATGTGGGTCTTGCCGACGCCGGGCGGTCCCAGCAGGGCGACGTTGGTCTTCGTCTCGATGAACGACAAGGTGGCCAGGTCCCGGATCTTGCGGGGGTCGAGGTCGGGCTGGAAGGAGAAGTCGTACTCGTCCAGGGTCCTGTGGTGCGGCAGACGGGAGAGCCGCAGTGCGGTGTGGAATCTGCGGTCGTCCCGGATGGCGAGTTCTTCGGACAGTGCCAGGTCGAGGAAGTCGAGGTAGCCCATCTTGCCGGCGTCCGCCCGCTGGATCAGATGCTCCAGGCTGGTGGCGGTGTGGGGCAGGCCGAGTTTGGTGGCGGTGGACCGCAGTCGGGCGGTGACCAGTTCACTCACGCGGTGTCCTTCGAGTCCGGGACGATGTGGGGACGGGGCTTGGGACGGGTGCCGGCGATGTCGTCGTAGAACGACAATGGCCTTTTCGTGACCGGGACTTGGGCGGCGGCAGACCGGTTGAGCAGGTTCTGCAGCGGGCTCTCGGAGGGGCCGGCCTGCTGGGGCCGGACGGCGAAGTCGGGAACCTGGGTGGTGGTGCGACGTCCCGTGCCATCAGGCAGGCCGTCCCAGTGCGACTTGTCCACGACCCAGGTCCCGCGGGCATGCGCTCGCGGGTGGACGGCCAGTAGCGTGGACCCGCTCAGGTCCGGCGCCAGCAGGTGCAGGGAGACGGTGTCGCCGCCGGCTCTGACCTCGACCAGCTGCCTCGGGCGGACTCTTCGGGCCGGCACCGAATACAGGCTGGCCTCGAAGGCGACCAGGCAGTCCTTGCCCACGTGCCGTAGATGCCGGTCAGCGACGAGATAGGGCCTCTTCGGCAGCGGCCGCAGGGCAGCGTGATCCCGCTCGGCCCGCAGGCCGATCACCTCCAGGTGCGTGCGGTGGACCCGCGCCCGCCGCAACGGCACCCAGTTCACGAAGGCCGCGTCCAGCTCGATGACCGAGCCGAAGGACCGCCCCGCCAGCACATGATCGCGGACGATGGTGACCTGCCGCTCGACCCGCCCCTTGCCCTGCGGCCGATATGCGGCCAGAACGTCGATGTCGAAGTCGTAGTGCCCGGCGAACGCAACCGCTTCCGGATGCAGGGGAACCGCCTCACCCGGGGCGACATGACGGCGCACGACCGTCTTGGTCCGGTCGTAGACGATCGTCTTCGGGACCCCGCCGAAGTGCGCGAACGCCCGCCGGTGGCAGTCCCAGAACGTCGCCAGGTCCATCGATGTGGTGAAGCAGCAGAACGGATCCCGAGAGTAGGACAGGACCATGTGAAAGGAGTACACCTTCTTGATCCCCGCCGCGGCGAGGACGTCTCCCTCATCTCCCCAGTCAACCTGAGCCTGGGCACCGGGGATCACCTCGAACCTGCGGTGCAGACCGGCGAGTTCGTCGGGACCGATCCCGAGCTCCTCCATCACCTGCGGCCGGGCCTGCTGCAAATACAGCTTCACCCGCTGGTAGTTGCCGGTGAACCCGTACTGATCGACGAGCCGCTCGTGGATCACCGTCCCATTCAACATGATGTCGGCCCGCAACCAGGCATCGATCACCGGCTTGAACGGCTCGATCACCTGCCCGTGACAGCCCTTGCGCGACGGCCCCTTCGGCGGCACGACCGGCGGCGGAGCCTCGATGTACTTCTTCACGGTCCGCCAGTTCAGCCCGGTCTCCCGAGCGATGGCGGAAATACTCAGCCCTGCCTCATGCAGAGCGCGGAAACGACGCAGATCCATCCAACGCTCCGAGTGCAGGATCATCCAGACGGGACACCCTTGGCCTCCTCTCACCTCGCGCGATGGCTGTCCCGCCTGCCGTCCCCGTACTCACAACCCACGTACGACACGCCCAAGATCAACCCGATCGGGTGTGCACGTGAGCCCGTACCCGCCTATGTACATGACCTTGTACGCGGACATCCCCTAACGAGAGCGGCTCCTGACGAACGATCTTCTACGCGGACTACCGCCCACGACCAGCGTGAGCATCCCGAGAGCCGGTCACATCAGCCCTTTGACCTGCGACTTCAAGTTGGCGGAGGCTCAGTGCTCCGGGGCGCTTTCTGGGCGGGGTGAGTGCCCGGCCGGGATAGTCACGGCTCAGGCCCGGGTAGCCGTCGTCGAGCAGCACTTCCACCGGGTCGAAGTGCTGGAAGCAGCCGGTGATGCCAGCAGCGCGCACTGCGGTCGCATCCTGCATCCATCCCGGCTATCGGCCCACAGGGTGCGGCCCTGGTGGTCAGCGATGACAGTGGCTTTCATCGTGCACTGCTTCTTCTTGCCGACACGATACCCGCCTGCCGCCCCCAGCCCGCGGCCGGCCGACGGACCTGGATCACGGTGGCGTCCAGCCCCAACTCGTCCCCTCGGCTTGGGCGTAGGCGAACACGTCCTCCAGCGTTCGAAGCCGCAGGCCAGGCCGGTCGGGAACAGCCAAGCCCGCTCCGCCAGCAGTCGGCGTATCTCACCGACGGCCCGGGTGACAGCCGAGCAATCGACGTGAACAGCACACCAAAACCGCAAGAGGCAAGTCGTGCGCAGGTGAATCAGCGTGACTACCAGCCGGTCCACGAACAACAGCGGGCACCGACACCCTGCACGCGTCTCCTCACACCGCCTCGTTGCTGACCGCGCCACCCCTCCACCACGCCACCGCGGCTGCCCACCGGGCCAAATCCTCAACCAACGACGCAAGATGAGCCATCGAGACGTGCGCGAACAACGGATGCGCCAACACCGACCGATCGACCGTGCCCCCTGTGTCCTGGCTTGCCGCCTGCACCGCCGCTACGAATGCAGGCCCGAGCGCTTCCCCGCGTTCACCGCCATCAGCCTCATCAACTACCGATCACTTACTACCGTAAGGGGTCGTCTCAACTGGCCCGATAACTAGGCTGACCGTCGTGATGGCCATGGTGGAGCGGCTTGTGCCGGACGCGTTGTGGGAGTTGTTCCAGCGGGTGGTTCCGGCGGCACCGGTGCGACCACAAGGCGGGGGAAGACGTCGTTACGGGGACCGACAGGTGTTGGCTGCCATCGTGTTCGTGGCCAAGATCGGTTGCACGTGGCGGCAGTTGCCGCCAGGCTTCGGGCCGTCCGGGTCGACCGCGCACCGCCGTTTCACCGAGTGGAGCCGAGCTCGAGTATGGGGCAAGCAGCACCGCCTGGTCCTGGATGAGCTCGGCGCACGTGGCGGACTGGACTGGTCGCGGTGCGCGATCGACTCGGTGAACATGAGGGCCCTCAAAGGGGGGACCTGACGGGTCCGAATCTCGTAGATCGCGGGAAGAAGGGATCAAAGATTTACTTGATCACCGAGCGGACCGGTCTGCCCCTCTCCATCGGAATCTCAGCTGCGAACACCCACGACAGCCTCGGGCTGGAGCCCCCTGGTGCGAGGCACCCCACCCATCCGATCCCGTCGCGGGCCGCGCCGCCGTCGACCCGCCAAGATGCACGGCGACATGGGCTACGACTCCGACCGGCTACGCACATGGCTCCGCTCTAAGTGAAACGACATCTTACGAGTTGGTGCGTGATAGCAGGTGCGTATGCTTTCATGGGGATGGTCCGCTCGACCACCCAGCGATATCTGCCCAGTCGCTGCGATGCCGCGGCGGGAGACTCGAGGTGTAATGCCTCACTCACGAAGCCATCGCCGCAGGTAAGAGCCGTATCCCTTATCTCGGTGGAATTTCGCAGGCCGCCGTCGCCAAGGACCGCGTCGGCCGCGGATTAACGGGATCAAGGCGATCAGCGGATGCAGCGCGAGGCTATCGTGCGCGTTGGCAGCCGAGAAGGCGACGACCACGGGAAGACCGCTGCGGTCGACGACGAGGTGGCGACCTCTCCGCGCAGTCGATGGCGGTGAGTGCGCCGCTGACCGGCTCGACGCAAGCCCATTCCAATACCGGTAGGGGCGGACGCCTGCAGTCGAATGACTGACGCACGCCGCAGGCTCGACCGCACCTCGCGGGAGCACGGCGCCACCCGCCGATGCCCCAAGAAAAAAGCCATGGCTGTCACACGTCCCGTCGGCATCCACCTGGCGAGACGACCAGCGCACCACCTAAATGGTTGGAATACCCAACTATCTAAGCAGGTTGCCCTTACCGGCGACCCGAGTTGCGAAACATGGGCCTTCATCCGGGTGCCGTAAGAGTGTGAGCTGCCGACACGCCGAGGATTACCGTGAACGAAATACTCAGTCCCAAGCGGGAGAGCATGTGTCC
Source organism: Streptomyces phaeofaciens (assembly GCF_014648915.1). Lineage (GTDB taxonomy): Bacteria > Actinomycetota > Actinomycetes > Streptomycetales > Streptomycetaceae > Streptomyces > Streptomyces phaeofaciens. The sequence continues at coordinate 28,563 of NZ_BMSA01000054.1, forward strand.
AGACGTCCTCGAAAGGCCATGCCGCTCTGCGACAAATGTCTGCCGGCTGGTCAGTCTTGCCGGTTGTGAACGGGCCGAGTGGCAGGCTCGGGAGGCGGTGCGGGATACGTGCTCTGAGGCGCTCGGAGCACGGTTGCCTGACGCGCTTCTTGTCGTCAGTGAGTTAGTGGCCAACGCCGTCTCCCACACCATGGGCGTCACCGGTCTGGTGCTCCGAAGTGACGGGGGCATCACGAAACTGACGGTCCTCGACAGAGGCGGGACGTCGAGTCGGCCCCGGATAACCGACGCGGATCCGCTGGCCGAGTCGGGGCGGGGTATGCGTCTCGTCGATGCCCTGGCCGATTCCTGGCACACTCGCCTGGAGCCCGACGGCAAGGCCGTCACCGCCGTCTTCCACAGCAGCACGACCACGGATCGGGGCAGCGGCTGACGCCGTGGGCAGATCTCTGAAACGGGATGGTCATCGCCGAAGGACTCCAGCACCGCGTCCAGGTCGCCGGTGGCCTCGGTGATGCCGGTGGCGGTGCAGTCGATCACCTCGTGCTTGCCGAGGCGGCGCGCGAAACCGGCGTTGGAAGCGGCCACCGCAACGACGTACGCGCCGCACCTACACCGCCAGCTGCGCCGTTGATCAGCACAGGGCTGCCTTCGCCGATCCGGGCGGTCTCCACCATATACCCGCGCGCACCCTGCGCGAGGCCGACGGCCGGTAGAACGTCGGCATCACATTCGTGGACGGACGCGCGGTCGAAACCAACGACGGTTTCACCGTTACTCCGCACCTCGGGCCCGAAGCAGGCTCATGACTACGGAGAGGGGGATGTTGGCATCGTCTACCGGCGCACCTTCCGGGGCGCGGTTCCGTCCCGCTGACCGCAGGAGACATGACGCGGCCTCAAGTCACTCGTGTGCATAGATGTCTACGATTCGTGACCAGCTCGCGGTGTCATGTCTCCCGTCAGGTCATTGGTGGGTGGCCGATACTGCACCCACCGGGCAGCGGCTTTTCGGTGCGCGGCCCGGCTTCCACGCTCTTCACAGCTGGTCACTGGACAAGCTGCAGCGACCCTTCCGGGGCCGTGCTCCTCCCACCAGCGAACCAGGAACGGTGCCTGTCATGGCTCCGTGCGGCCGGATGGCGCTCGCCTTCCACAGCGGGAAAGCCGGACTCCCGCCTCAGGATCTGCCCGGTGAACGCCTTGGGCAGGGAAGGAAGGACGTGTACGTCCCGCGGGTATGCACCGGGCGACACGCTCCTTGACGAAGGAGCGGAGTTCGGCTGAGGTGGTCCGGGCGTCGGGCACCAGTATGACGGCCGCGGCGTCTCCTCGCCGAGGAAATTGTGCGCGACGCGGACCACTGCCTCTTCGAGGATCTCCGGGTGCTCGTACAACACCTCTTTGATCTCCCGCGGGTAGACGTTGTACCTGCCCCGGATGATCAGGTCCTTCTTGCGGTCGACGATGAGAAATAGCCGTCCTCGTCCTTGCATACCAGGTCACCGATGCGCACCCAGCTGTCCGGAATGGCCTCAGCGTTGCCTCGGGACGGTTCCAGTAGCCCCACATGTCGTTGCCGCCCTGGACGGCGATTCTCACCGACCTGGCCGGCCGGTACGTCCGATCGGCTTCGTCGACCATCCATAGTCGTACCAGAGATGTAGAGGAAGGCGGCGAGGTCGTCCTCCTCCCGGGAGGTCGGCGCGGCGACCGGTGCGAGCGCGTGCGTGAGAGGCATGGCCGCTTCGACCATACTCACCGCCGTCCCCGTCGCGGCGGCCCCGGCTTCCGCCTCCCTGCGCGGCGGCGCAGACGAATAGGCGGACGGCTCCCGAGTCGACCAGGATGTGCTCGATCTGCCTGGCCTTGAACAGCGGGTTCATCGGGACGGCGAAACCGCCAGCCCGCAGGATGCCGTAGTACAGCACGAAGAAGGCGGGAACGTTCGGCAGCGTGACGACCACCCGTTCCCCGGCGGCCAGCCCGTCTTGTCGGACAGCCCCGCCACGCGTGAGGCGGCCCCGTCAAGTTCCGCGTAACCCAGGACCGTGTCGCCGAACCGCAGCGCGCCGGGCGGAGTCGCACCATGGTCGACAGATTGTCCGCCATATTCGGCATGCTGCCCTGCGTGTCGGCCTTTTAGCGGCCCGGTGACATGTGCTGGGCGGATTCGCACACACAGCCGATGGCAGTACAGTGACCGGTGGTGCAGTTGTGACACATGACATACAGCGGAACATGTGCGTTATGAGCAACGTGACAGGTTGCTCATTACACGATCAATTGATTGTCCGCTGAGCCGGGATGCACCCGCCGCTCCTGCGGATCCGGGGCGCACACGACAGGGTTCTTACCAGGCGATCCCTCTCCCAGCTACCCACCTGCTCCTCGATCAGTAGACGGATCTCCGCACTGTCGACCCCCCAGGCGGACTGGAGCGCGGCGGCGGCGCTCTCGAGGTTGCCGCCGCTGCGCCGCAGCGCGATCCACATGCCTGTTGCCGCAGGAGAGTAGAAATGGGGTGCGCCATCACATGACACCAGGCACAGCACCCCGTCTTCCGCAACGCCCACGGTCACACCGGCTTCGATCATCATGTGCATCTTGCGGTTCCCTTTCCGGTTCCCGTCCCCGATGGCGCCTCGCACCCGCCGTGGAAACACATTGCGCTCACCCTCTCGCATGTACATGTGGAACGGACGGTGGAGTCGCAACTTGGGCACCAATGTGCAGTTCACCTGCCCCAAAATGAAAACGCTGCGCGCCGGTGCCGGCGGACCTCGGCCGCCCGGGGAGCGCGATACCGCCGTGCGCTCCCAGCAGCGGAACACCGGCACCGTATGGCTCGCCGGTTGGTATGCCACCTGCATGGGACCATACACGGCTGAGGCGGGTGCTGACGCCGATCTTGGGAAGATGCAGTAGCGGTGCGAGCCGACGGTCCATCGGTACAGAAAGAAGCGCTCGGCGATCTGCCCGTCGGCCAGTCCTTCGGCTGCGAGGGCGGCGATCTCCGCAGGCAGGGTGGAGGCAGAGCCGGAGTTGGCGTACGCGGCGCTACACCCCCGGCTGGATCCGACCGGACGAGCACGAACAGCATGCAGCTGCTGGGAGCCGCCGCACTGGTGCTCGGCGACTTCCGGTGCAACGCCGCCTACATGGACAGCGCTGCGGACGCCCGCCGCCGCCAGGGCAGGCGGGGGCAGCTGTCCGTGATCCTGCTGAGTGGCGACTGGGGTCGGATGCGGCGGGGCGAATGGGAAAAAGTGTACGCCGAGTCGGAGAAGGCGGGCTGCCGGGTGCGTGAGACGGGCGAGGAGTACTACGCACTGCCCGCGAGTGAACATCGCTGCGGAGGCCGCGCTGCGCGGCGACGTCGATCAGGTCCGCAAGACGGCCGATCAGGTTCTCGACCACACGCTGTGCGCGAATCTCCGCTACCTGCTGCTTAACGCGCATACCTGAACCACATCCCAAGGCGGCATCGTCGATCAGCCGCAGCAGGTGCGCCACCCCTCGGTCGCGGCCGCTGAGCGACGGTGAAGTTGTGGGAGGAAGAGTCGTCAGGGCTGCGTGCACCGCCGGGACGCGCCCCTGGCGATCAGTGAGCTTCTTCGATGTGGCCACCGACCGGGTGACGGTCCGTGAGGCGCAACGAGCG
>NZ_BMSA01000055.1 GCF_014648915.1 Streptomyces phaeofaciens
TTGTAGGGCCCGCCGCCGAGCGCGGGCCGCAGGGGTGCCAGGGCACCCGTGCCCTGCGGCACCAGATCGATGAGGGCCTCACCGGCGACGACGATCACGAGACAGTTCCTTTCACGGACGGCGTGGAAGCGGTGACTGACGGACGCGGAGGGGGCCGGTCGGGCAGCCGCAGTAGGTGCGGTGGACGAAGGCGCAGGGGGGCCGGACGGTCCGGGCCGGGTGGTCGGGCGCGGCGAGACGCGGCGAGAACAGTTCCGCCCGGGCGACGTACGGGTTGCCGACCGTCGGGACCGCGAGCCCGATGGAGCGGGTGCGGGAGGTGACCAGGGAGCGAGTGATGGTCGTCACTGCTCCCTTCCTCGGGCGGCCTGCCGGAACCGGAACCCGGCCCGGAAGCTATCCCATGCGCCGGTGCGCGTAAAAGCATGGGCAAGCCTTTACGCGCACCACACGGCACCACGCGGCGCTGCACGGCACCACACGGCGCTCCACCGCACCGCACAGACGAGCGACCCACGCGCGCCTAGGAGGCGTTCGCCGCTCCCGCCACCTCTGCCACCCCTCCCGCTCCCACCTTCGCCACCCCTCCCATCACTCCCACTCCCACCCGATCCCCACCATCCCCGACCGCACCCGGGGCTCGACGAGGTGCACCGAGCGGTGGTGGTCGCTGAGGGGGAGTTCCTGGCGGCCACCGCGGGGGGCCGCCGGAGAGTGCTGGGTGAAGCGGTGGCAGCGCAGCGGCAGCGCACTCCCGTCGAAGCGGACCTGCAGGGCGTACTGGCCGCCCGCCGCCCCGAATCCGCGGACGTACTCGCGGGAGGCGCCGGCGGTGCCGTCCTCGACGGCGTAGCGGAACAGGAAGGTGTCGCCTGCCCGCAGCCGGGTGTCGAAGAGCAGCTCGGCCACGAGGACGCCGGTGTCGTCGTGCCGGCGGATCCGGCCCGCACGGCAGTTCTCCAGGGCGTGCACGATCATCCGTTCGGGTGCACAGCCGGGGTCGCCGTGGTGGACGGCCACGAAGCGGTCGACGCCGTCGCGGTGGGCGCGCACGATGTGCTGCGACTCGCGGCCCAGCAGCTCGCGGCGGCCCCCGATGCGGACCCGCTCGTGGTGGCCCAGGGTGTGCAGCCCGTCGTCGGGCGGGCACTCCAGTTCGGCATGCAGGCGTTCGAGGGCGTCGCCCGCCTCCAGGAGGGAGCGGTAGGACCGGCTCGCGGGCCGCCTGGAGGGCTCCGTGTCCCGTCCCTCGGTGTCCGCGAGCAGCCGGATCAGGGACTCGTCCGGCAGGTGCAGGATCTCCTCCAGAGCACGGACGGCGCGCAGCGACTCGGGCCGCTGGGGTCGCCGGGCGCCCTGCTGCCAGTAGCTCAGACTGGTGACACCGACTTTGACCCCGTGACGTGACAGATGGTGCTGGACACGCTGGAGCGGCAGTCCACGGGCGGCGATCGCGGCACGCAGCGCGACATGGAACGGTCCGCCCCGCAGGACCGTGTCCAGTCCCGCGACAACGTCGTCCGCGGCGTCCGCGTGCTGTGTGGCGTGCGGCATGCAGGGGCCTCTCTGTGAATGCTCGCGACGGCTGGTCGGACCGTCGCGCAAGGAACGGGGCCTCCCCGTGACGCCAGGCCTCCTTCACATCCGTACGGCGTCCTTCAGTGCCCCGAGTTCCCCCGCATTGAAGCGTGTTGACCAAGTCCCGACAACACCTGATGCCCGAGTGGCACATGCGCCCGGCCGGTGTGCCGGGCTCGCCCCCCGAGGGTGATCCGCAGGCTCGCGCACGGCTCGCGGACGGCTCATGGACAGCTCGGAGCCCGTGACGGCCCGTGACGGCCGGCGCCGCCGCAAGCCTGCCGCGGAAGAGGACGATCCCGATCCGTCGGCCGGGTTGTCCACAGGCCAGGCGGACACTCCCTGCGGTTGTCCACAGGCCCCGCCGGAGTGTCACTCCGCGCCAGTAGGGTGTGAGACATGGCCGACCCCTCCAGCTACCGCCCCAAGCCGGGACAGATCCCGGACTCCCCCGGGGTGTACCGATTCCGCGACGAGCACCGCCGGGTGATCTACGTCGGAAAGGCGAAGAGCCTGCGCCAGCGCCTGGCGAACTACTTCCAGGACCTGGCGGGGCTGCATCCGCGCACCCGCTCGATGGTCACCACCGCCGCGTCGGTGGAGTGGACGGTCGTGTCCACGGAGGTCGAGGCGCTCCAGCTGGAGTACTCCTGGATCAAGGAGTACGACCCGCGGTTCAACGTGAAGTACCGCGACGACAAGAGTTACCCGTACCTCGCGGTGACGATGAACGAGGAGTACCCGCGCGTCCAGGTGATGCGCGGCCACAAGAAGAAGGGCGTCCGCTACTTCGGGCCGTACGCCCACGCGTGGGCGATCCGTGACACCGTCGACCTCCTGCTGCGCGTCTTCCCGGTCCGTACCTGCTCCGCCGGCGTCTTCAAGAACGCCGCCCGCACCGGCCGGCCCTGCCTCCTCGGCTACATCGGCAAGTGCTCCGCGCCCTGCGTAGGCCGGATCCCCGCCGAGGACCACCGCGAACTGGCTGACGATTTCTGCGACTTCATGGCCGGCCGCACCGGTACCTACCTCCGCCGTCTGGAGAGCCAGATGATGGAGGCGGCCGAGGAGATGGAGTACGAGCGGGCCGCCCGCCTGCGCGACGACATCGGGGCCCTGAAGAAGGCCATGGAGAAGAGCGCGGTCGTGCTCGCCGACGCGACCGACGCCGACCTGATCGCGGTCGCCGAGGACGAGCTGGAGGCGGCCGTCCAGATCTTCCACGTCCGCGGCGGCCGGGTGCGCGGCCAGCGCGGCTGGGTCACCGACAAGGTCGAGGAGATCACCACCGGTGCCCTCGTCGAGCACGCCCTCCAGCAGCTCTACGGCGAGGAGACCGGGGATGCCGTGCCCAAGGAGGTCCTGGTCCCGGCCCTGCCCGACCCGGTGGAGCCCGTCCAGGAGTGGCTCACCGGCCGCCGCGGCTCCGGTGTGTCGCTGCGGGTCCCGCAGCGCGGTGACAAGCGGGCCCTGATGGAGACCGTGGAGCGCAACGCACAGCAGTCCCTCGTCCTGCACAAGACCAGGCGGGCCTCCGATCTCACCACCCGTTCGCGGGCCCTGGAGGAGATCGCCGACGCCCTCGACCTGGACAGCGCGCCCCTGCGGATCGAGTGCTACGACATCTCCCATCTCCAGGGGGACGACGTCGTGGCCTCCATGGTCGTCTTCGAGGACGGCCTGGCCCGCAAGAGCGAGTACCGCCGCTTCCAGATCAAGGGCTTCGAGGGCCAGGACGACGTCCGCTCCATGCACGAGGTGATCACCCGCCGCTTCAAGCGCTACCTCGCCGAGAAGGAGCGCACGGGGGAGTGGGTGGACGAGGAGCCGAACGGCGAGCTCGGCCAGGAGCCCGGAGCTCTCGGCCAGGAGCCCGGAGCTCTCGGCCAGGAGCCCGGAGCTCTCGGCCAGGAGCCCGGAGGCCTCGGCCGGAATCCGGAGCCCGGCCAGTCTCCGGAGCCGGGCCCGTCTCCGGAGCCCGGCCAGGAGACCGGGGACCTCGGCCGGGACCCGGGAGGCCTCGACAAGGCCCTGGCCGGCCTCGGCAAGGAGCTGAAGGACGACGACGGCCGTCCCAAGCGCTTCGCCTACCCGCCCCAGCTCGTCGTCGTCGACGGCGGGCAGCCGCAGGTCGCGGCCGCCCGGCGGGCCCTGGACGAACTGGGTATCGACGACATCGCCGTGTGCGGTCTCGCCAAGCGCCTGGAGGAGGTCTGGCTGCCGCACGACGACGACCCGGTCGTCCTGCCCCGCACCAGCGAGGGCCTCTATCTGCTCCAGCGGGTCCGTGACGAGGCCCACCGTTTCGCGATCACCTACCAGCGCACCAAGCGGGCCAAGCGGTTCCGCGCCGGCCCGCTGGACGACGTACCGGGTCTCGGCGAGACCCGCAAGCAGGCGCTGATCAAGCACTTCGGCTCGGTGAAGAAGCTGCGGGCCGCGACGATCGAGCAGATCTGCGAGGTCCCGGGCATAGGCCGCAAGACGGCTGAGACCATTGCCGTGACCCTCGCCCAGGCGGCACCGCCCGCCCCCGCCGTGAACACGGCGACCGGAGAGATCATTGATGACGAGGAGCCCGACACGACGGCGGGTTCCCCCGGAGAACCCGTCCCGGCGGGCGCTCCGGAAGAACGACGGGGGCAGGAGACATGACCGAACACGAAGCACACCCCACGGACGAGCGAGATCAGGCGCCCGGGGCGGCAGCCCAGCAGGCGCACAGCGAGCCGGGCGAGAATCGCCCCCAGCCCCCCACGGGCCCCGCAAGCACCACGGGCCCCGCAAGCACCACGGGCCCCGCAGGCCCCACGGACCCCGCGGGGTCCGACACAGTCCCCGACGGCGCCGAGCAGGACGCACGCCACGAAGACGGAGCACAGGTGAGTACGGACAACGCGCCGCCCAAGATCCCCGAGGCGGCGATCCCCGAGCTGGTGATCATCTCCGGCATGTCCGGGGCCGGCCGTTCGACGGCCGCGAAGTGCCTGGAGGACCTCGGCTGGTTCGTGGTCGACAACCTCCCGCCCGCCCTGATCCCCACCATGGTGGAGCTGGGCGCCCGCTCCCAGGGCAATGTGGCGCGGATCGCGGTCGTCGTCGACGTCCGCGGCCGGCGCTTCTTCGACAACCTCCGCGAGTCCCTCGCCGACCTGGAGTCGAAGCACGTCACCCGCCGGATCGTCTTCCTGGAGTCCTCCGACGACGCCCTGGTCCGCCGCTTCGAGTCCGTGCGCCGCCCGCACCCGCTTCAGGGAGACGGCCGGATCGTCGACGGCATCGCCGCCGAGCGCGAGCTGCTGCGCGAGCTGCGCGGCGACGCCGACCTGGTGATCGACACCTCCAGCCTCAACGTGCACGAGCTGCGCGCCAAGATGGACGCCCAGTTCGCCGGCGAGGAGGAGCCCGAGCTGCGGGCCACCGTCATGTCCTTCGGCTTCAAGTACGGCCTCCCGGTCGACGCCGACCTGGTCGTGGACATGCGCTTCCTGCCCAACCCGCACTGGGTCCCGGAGCTGCGCCCCTACACCGGCCTCAACGAGGAGGTCTCGGCGTACGTCCTCAACCAGCCCGGTGCGAAGGAGTTCCTCGACCGGTACGCGGAGCTCCTCCAGCTGGTTGCCGCGGGCTACCGCCGGGAGGGCAAGCGGTATGTGACCATCGCGGTCGGCTGTACGGGCGGCAAGCACCGTTCGGTCGCGATGTCGGAGAAGCTCGCCGCGCGTCTCGCGGCCGAGGGCGTGGAGACGGTGGTCGTGCACCGGGACATGGGACGGGAATGACAGGACGTTCTCCGCGACTGGGCCGGCTGCGCAGGATGCCGCCCGAGGGACGGGCGAGCCGGCCGGTCGAGGCCCGGGGCGCCAGACCGCGCCGCCGCGGCACCCAGCCCAAGGTCGTCGCGCTCGGCGGCGGCATGGGCCTGTCCGCCTCGCTCACCGCGCTGCGCCGGATCACCGGTGACCTCACCGGCGTCGTCACGGTCGCCGACGACGGCGGCTCCAGCGGCCGCCTCAGGGACGAGCTCGGTGTGCTCCCGCCCGGCGACCTGCGCAAGGCCCTGGCCGCGCTGTGCGGCGACGACGACTGGGGCCAGACCTGGTCCCGTGTCATCCAGCACCGCTTCCAGTCCCAGGGCGAGATCAACGGCCACGCGGTCGGCAACCTGCTGATCGTTGCCCTGTGGGAACAGCTCGGCGACCATGTCCAGGCCCTGGACCTGGTCGGCAAGCTGCTGGGCGCGCACGGCCGGGTGCTGCCCATGTCCGCCGTACCGCTGGAGCTCCAGGCCCTGGTCAAGGGGCACGACCCGCGGCGGCCCGAGGACGTGGACACCGTGCGCGGGCAGGCGACCGTGGCGCTCACCCCGGGGGAGGTGCAGTCGGTGCACCTGGTGCCGCACGACCCGCCCGCCGTCCCCGAGGCGGTCGAGGCCGTTCTCGACGCGGACTGGGTGGTCCTGGGCCCCGGCTCGTGGTTCTCCTCGGTCATCCCGCACCTGCTCGTGCCCGAGCTGCTGGACGCCCTCATGGAGACCAAGGCCCGCCGGGTACTCTCGCTGAACCTCGCGCCGCAACCGGGAGAAACCGAAGGCTTCTCCCCGCAGCGTCATTTGGAGGTTTTGGGACGACACGCCCCTAAACTCGCCCTGGACGTGGTGCTGGCCGACGAGGCCGCCGTGCCCGACCGGGACTCCCTGACCGACGCCGCCCAACGGTTCGGGGCCGCGGTCGAGCTGGCGACGGTGGCCCGGACCGACGGAACGCCCCGGCACGACCCGGAGCTCCTCGCCGCCGCGTACGACCGTATTTTTCGGATGCATGGAAGGATCGGCCCATGGCGATGACGGCAGCGGTGAAGGACGAGATCTCCCGGCTCCCCGTCACCCGGACCTGCTGCAGAAAGGCGGAGGTCTCCGCCATCCTGCGGTTCGCCGGCGGCCTTCACCTGGTGAGCGGTCGCATCGTGATCGAGGCGGAGCTGGACACGGCGATGGCGGCCCGCCGGCTCAAGCGGGACATCCTGGAGATCTTCGGCCACAGCTCGGAGCTGATCGTGATGGCGCCCGGCGGCCTGCGCCGTGGCTCGCGCTACGTCGTCCGGGTGGTCGCCGGCGGTGACCAGCTGGCCCGGCAGACGGGACTGGTCGACGGCCGGGGCCGTCCGATCCGCGGCCTGCCCCCGCAGGTGGTCTCCGGTGCCACCTGCGACGCGGAGGCGGCCTGGCGCGGGGCTTTCCTGGCGCACGGCTCGCTCACCGAGCCCGGCCGCTCCTCCTCCCTGGAGGTGACCTGCCCGGGTCCCGAGGCCGCGCTCGCGCTGGTCGGCGCCGCGCGTCGGCTGTCGATCGCCGCGAAGGCCCGCGAGGTCCGCGGCGTGGACCGGGTCGTCGTACGCGACGGCGACGCGATCGGCGCGCTGCTCACCCGCCTCGGCGCCCATGAGTCGGTGCTGGCCTGGGAGGAGCGCCGGATGCGCCGCGAGGTGCGGGCCACGGCGAACCGTCTCGCCAACTTCGACGACGCCAACCTGCGCCGCTCGGCCCGCGCGGCCGTCGCCGCCGGGGCCCGCGTCCAGCGTGCCCTGGAGATCCTCGCGGACGAGGTGCCCGAGCACCTCGCGGCCGCCGGCCGGCTGCGCATGGAGCACAAGCAGGCCTCCCTGGAGGAGCTGGGCGCGCTCGCCGACCCGCCGCTCACCAAGGACGCCGTCGCCGGGCGGATCCGCCGGCTGCTGGCGATGGCCGACAAGCGTGCCTCCGACCTGGGTATCCCGGGCACGGACGCCAACCTCTCCGAGGAGCTGGCCGACAACCTGGTCGGCTGAGGGATCGTCACCTTGCTGCCGCGGTAGTCCGATTGGGCTACCGCGGCAGTGTTTGTCTGCCCTTGAGGCACCCTTGACTCGATCATGAACTGTCACGAGCCTGACATCTGTTCGCCGGAAGTGGCGGACCACTGCTAGGGGGGTTCATGAGACACAGAGCGAGATCGATCCTCGCTGTCGGCGCGCTCCTGATCGGCGGAGCGAGCCTCGCACCCATCGCCCAGGCACAGAACGGCAGCCCGGACCCGACGTCCGACGCGGACGAGGTGAAGGTCTTCCGCGCCGAGGTCACCAAGAAGCAGGTACCCCTGCTGCTGGCGGCCGGTCAGGACGGTCACGAACTCAGCGAGCAGGCGCCCGAGAAGGGCTCCGCCACCGTCGAGGTCTACCTCACCGACCAGCAGGCGCAGAAGCTGGAGAAGCAGGGGGTCGAGCTCACCGAGCACACCCTCACCGCCAAGGCCGAGAACCGCGTCGAGTCGGCCGCCGACGGGGTGTTCCGCCCCTACAGCGGCAGCGGCGGCCTGAAGGAGGAGATCCTCCGCACCGGTCAGCAGAACCCGGGCCTCACCAAGGTCGTGTCCATCGGGAAGACGACCAAGGGGCAGGACATCCTCGCGGTCAAGCTGACCAAGGACGCGAAGAAGTCGAAGGACGGCTCCAAGCCCTCCGTGCTCTACATGTCCAACCAGCACGCGCGCGAGTGGATCACCCCGGAGATGACCCGGCGGCTGCTCCACCACTATCTGGACAACTACAAGACCGATCAGCGCATCAAGAAGATCGTCGACTCCACCGAGCTGTGGTTCGTCCTGTCGGCCAACCCCGACGGCTACGACTACACCTTCGAGAGCACCGACAACCGCCTGTGGCGCAAGAACCTGCGGGACGTCAACGGCGACGGAGTGATCTCCACCGGCGACGGCGTCGACCTCAACCGCAACTTCCCCTACAAGTGGGGCTACGACGACGAGGGATCGTCCCCCAACCCCACCAGCCAGACCTACCGCGGCGCGAGCCCCGGCTCCGAGCCCGAGACCCGGGCCCTGGACGCGTTCGAGGAGCGGATCGGCTTCACGTACGGCATCAACTACCACTCCGCCGCCGAACTCCTCCTCTACGGCGTCGGCTGGCAGGTCGCCACCGACACCCCGGACGACGTCCTCTACAAGGCGCTCGCGGGCACTCCCGACAACTCCGCGATCCCGGGCTACCACCCCCAGGTCTCCTCGGAGCTGTACACCACCAACGGCGAGGCGGACGGCCACGCGGCGAACGTCAACGGCACGGCGATGTTCACCCCGGAGATGTCGACCTGCCAGACCGCGTCGGGCATCGACCCGAACGACGAGTGGAACGCCGCCGACTGCCAGTCGGTCTTCAACTTCCCGGACGACGAGCAGCTGATCCAGGACGAGTTCGCCAAGAACGTCCCGTTCGCGCTCTCCGTCGCGGAGTCCGCGGCCCGGCCCGACCAGCCGAAGTCCTCGGTCGGCCTGACCGCCGCGGACTTCACCCCGGCGCCGTTCACCACGTCGTACGCGCGCGGCGCGGACCAGGAGGTCTCCGTCGTCGTACGCAAGGCGATCCGGGACAAGGAGCTGAAGTACCGCGTCAACGGCGGCCGCACCCACGACCAGGCGCTCAAGGCCTGGAAGGGCGGCGAGACCTACGGCGGCGAGGACAACCTCTACTTCGACGAGTACCGGGCCAAGGTGCGCGACGGCGAGCCGGGCGACAAGGTCGAGGTGTGGTTCACCGGGGAGACCAGGGCCGGCAAGAAGGTCTCCAGTCAGCGCTTCACCTACACCGTCGCCGCGCGGCCCAAGGCCGACACCCTCGTCGTCGCCGAGGAGGGCGCGACGGCCACCCAGGCGCAGGTCTACGTCGACGCGCTGAAGGCCAACGGCCGCAAGGTGCTCGTCTGGGACGTCGCCACCCAGGGCGTGCCCGACGCGCTCGGCGTGCTCGGCCACTTCGGGACGGTCGTCCACTACACGGGCGCGAGCGTCCCCGGCAACCCGACCCAGCTCGAACTGCGCGCCTTCCTCAACGAGGGCGGCAAGCTGATCGAGGCGGGCGAACTGGCCGGCGGCAACGTCGACCTCGGCGACGGCACCCCGTCGAACGACTTCAGCCAGTACTACCTGGGCGCCTACTCCCGTACGTCGACCCCCGGCGCCACCGGCTTCACCGGTTCCGGTGAGTTCGGCGGCTTCAGCGGGGCTCTCGGCGCCGCCACCGGCAACCCGCTGGACCGGGCCGGCACCTACGGTGTCACCTCGGACGAGCTGCCGGCCGCCCGGTATCCCCAGTTCGCCAGCGCGGGCGGGGGACAGTTCGCGGGGACGGTCAACCCGTACGGCCCGTACGCGGGCTCGTACATGGCCGCCGCCGTGCACACCGACGACGCCTACAAGCGCCTCACCCGCACGGTCGACCTCACCGGTGTCACCGCCGCCGACCGGCCGGCCCTGCGCACCCAGCTGCTGTGGGACACCGAGCCCGGCTACGACAACGCGATCGTCGAGGCCCACACTGTCGGCGGCGACGACTGGACCACGCTGCCCGAGGCGGGCGGCGCCACCGGCACCGCCGTACCGGAGGAGTGCGGGGCGGGCTTCTACCTCGGCGAGCACCCGTGGCTCGCGCACTATCTGACCCTCGGTGCGAACGCCTGCACGGCGACCGGCACCACCGGCTCCTGGAACGCGCTCACCGGCGCCTCCAGCGGCTGGCAGCAGGTGAACTTCGACCTGAGCGCCTACGCGGGCAAGCAGGTCGAGATCTCGATCGCCTATGTCACCGACCCCGGCTCCGGCGGACACGGCGTCCTCGCCGACGAGGCCTCGCTGGTCGTCGGCGGCACGGCCGGCCAGACCGAGGGCTTCGAGACGTCACTGGGCGTCTGGAAGGCCGGCGGCCCGCCCGCCGGCAGTCCGGCCGTCCTGAAGGACTGGACGCGCACCGGAGCGCTCTTCCAGACCTACGGCGCGGTCACCACCGACGACACCGTGCTGCTGGGCTTCGGCCTGGAGCACGTCACCTCGGCGGCCGACCGCAAAACGCTCATCGGAAAGGCCCTCGCATCACTTGATCAGTGACGCACGGGTGAAAGGTCTCTGACGGACCGTGACGAAATCGGCCGTCAGAGGCCTCCGGCCAGGGCGGTCCGTACCCCTACTGGCGGGTACGGACCGCCATGCCGTGTATGGGCGAAGTCGATGTCACCACGGGGCTCCCGGAGAGGTAGGGTCGGGGGTGGTCGGGGACATCCCAAATACAGCTCGCCGGCACCGCATGGCCGGCGTACCAACGAGGAGATCGGTTCGTGACGATCCGCGTAGGCATCAACGGCTTTGGCCGCATCGGTCGTAACTACTTCCGCGCGCTGCTGGAGCAGGGTGCTGACATCGAGATCGTGGCTGTCAACGACCTGGGTGACACCGCGACCACCGCGCACTTGCTGAAGTACGACACCATCCTGGGCCGCCTCAAGCACGAGGTCTCCCACACCGCCGACACGATCACCGTGGACGGCAAGACGATCAAGGTTCTCTCCGAGCGCAACCCCGCGGACATCCCGTGGGGCGCGCTGGGCGTCGACATCGTGATCGAGTCGACCGGCATCTTCACGAAGAAGGCCGACGCCGAGAAGCACCTCGCCGGCGGCGCCAAGAAGGTCCTCATCTCGGCTCCGGCCAAGGACGAGGACATCACCATCGTGATGGGCGTCAACCAGGACAAGTACGACCCGGCGAACCATCACGTCATCTCCAACGCCTCCTGCACCACCAACTGTGTGGCGCCGATGGCCAAGGTCCTCGACGAGAACTTCGGCATCGTCAAGGGTCTGATGACGACGGTCCACGCGTACACCAACGACCAGCGCATCCTGGACTTCCCGCACTCGGACCTGCGTCGCGCCCGCGCCGCCGCCGAGAACATCATCCCGACCACGACGGGTGCCGCGAAGGCCACCGCCCTGGTCCTGCCGCAGCTCAAGGGCAAGCTGGACGGCATCGCGATGCGCGTCCCGGTCCCGACCGGCTCGGCGACCGACCTGGTCGTCACGCTGCAGCGCGAGGTCACCAAGGACGAGGTCAACGCCGCGTTCAAGAAGGCCTCCGAGGACGGCGACCTCAAGGGCTACCTGGCCTACACCGAGGACGAGATCGTCTCCTCGGACATCGTCAGCGACCCGGCCTCCTGCACCTTCGACTCCTCCCTGACCATGGTCCAGGAGGGCAACACGGTGAAGATCCTCGGCTGGTACGACAACGAGTGGGGCTACTCCAACCGCCTCGTCGACCTGACGGAGTTCGTCGGCGGCCAGCTCTGATCGCCGGATCAGGCACCTCGATGTGACAGCAGGGCTCGGGCAGCGCAAGGACGCGCCGCCCGGGCCCTGTGTCACGTGCAGAACGGCCCTGTCTACGATCACGGTGCATCACCAGCCCTCGGGAGTCCCCTTCATGAAGACGATCGACGAACTTCTCGCCGCAGGCGTGGCCGGCCGACGGGTCTTCGTCCGCGCCGACCTCAACGTGCCGCTGGACGGCACCACCATCACCGACGACGGCCGGATCCGCGCCGTCCTGCCGACCGTCAAGGCCCTCGCGGACGCGGGCGCCCGGGTGGTCGTCGCCTCCCACCTAGGCCGCCCCAAGGGCGTCCCGGACCCGGCGTTCTCCCTCGCGCCCGCGGCCGCCCGCCTCGGTGAACTGCTCGGCTCCGCCGTGGCCTTCGCGACCGACACGGTCGGCGACTCCGCCCGGGAGACCGTGGCGGGCCTCGCCGACGGCCAGGTCGCCGTCATCGAGAACCTGCGCTTCAACGCCGGCGAGACCGCCAAGGACGACGTCGAGCGCGGCACCTTCGCCGACCAGCTCGCCGAACTCGCCGACCTCTACGTCGGTGACGGCTTCGGCGCGGTGCACCGCAAGCACGCCTCGGTCTTCGACCTCCCGGCCCGTCTGCCGCACGCCGCCGGCTACCTCATCGCCACCGAGGTCGGCGTCCTGAAGAAGCTCACCGAGGACGTCGAGCGGCCCTACGTCGTCGCCCTCGGCGGCTCCAAGGTCTCCGACAAGCTCGCCGTCATCGACCAGCTGCTGGGCAAGGCTGACCGCCTCCTCATCGGCGGCGGCATGCTGTTCACCTTCCTGAAGGCCAAGGGGTACGAGGTCGGCACCTCCCTCCTTCAGGAGGACCAGCTCCCGGTCGTCCAGGAGTACATCGAGCGGGCGGAGAAGAACGGCGTCGAGCTGATCCTCCCCGTCGACGTGCTGACCTCCACCGAGTTCCCGGACCTGAAGACCAAGGCGCCGGCGAACCCGAACACCGTCGCCGCGGACGCCATCCCCGCCGATCAGCTGGGCCTGGACATCGGTCCCGAGACCCGCAAGCTCTACGCCTCGAAGCTCGCCGACGCGGCCACCGTCTTCTGGAACGGCCCCATGGGCGTCTTCGAACACCCCGACTACGCCGAGGGCACCAAAGCGGTCGCCCAGGCCCTCATCGACTCCCCGGCCTTCACGGTCGTCGGCGGCGGCGACTCCGCCGCGGCGGTCCGCATCCTGGGCTTCGACGAGAACGCATTCGGCCACATCTCGACCGGTGGCGGCGCCTCCCTCGAATACCTCGAGGGCAAGACGCTCCCCGGCCTCGCCGCACTGGAAGGCTGACCCCGATGAGCACCCGCACACCGCTGATGGCGGGCAACTGGAAGATGAACCTCAACCACCTCGAGGCCATCGCCCACACCCAGAAGCTCGCTTTCGCCCTGTCCGACAAGGACTACGAGGCCGTCGAGGTCGCCGTCCTGCCGCCCTTCACCGACCTGCGCTCCGTGCAGACCCTGGTCGAGGGCGACAAGCTCGCCATCAAGTACGGCGCCCAGGACATCTCGGCCCACGACACCGGCGCCTACACCGGTGAGATCTCCGGCCCGATGCTGGCCAAGCTGAAGTGCGCCTACGTGGCGGTCGGCCACTCCGAGCGCCGCCAGTACCACGCCGAGACCGACGAGCTGGTCAACGCCAAGGTCAAGGCCGCCTTCAAGCACGGCATCACGCCGATCCTGTGCGTCGGCGAGGAGCTGGAGGTCCGCGAGGCGGGCAACCACGTCTCCCACACCCTCGCCCAGGTCGAGGGCGGCCTGAAGGACCTCCCGGCCGAGCAGGCCGAGACCGTCGTGATCGCCTACGAGCCCGTGTGGGCCATCGGCACCGGCAAGGTCTGCGGCGCGGGCGACGCGCAGGAGGTCTGCGCCGCCATCCGCGGCAAGATCGCCGAGCTGTACTCGCAGGAGCTGGCCGACGCGGTCCGCATCCAGTACGGCGGTTCGGTGAAGGCCGGCAACGTCGCCGAGATCATGGCGCAGGCCGACATCGACGGCGCGCTGGTCGGCGGCGCCTCGCTGGACGCCGACGAGTTCGTCAAGATCGTGCGCTTCCGCGACCAGTGAGTCGGGCCGCGAGTAGGCGGTAAGCCCGATCCGTCGTACCCTTGCGGGGGCACAGCCCTGGTGCTGTGCCCCCGTCGTTATCCGAATCCGAGGAAGTTGGTCCAGCCGTGGTTTTGGGGTTCTCGATCGCCCTGATCGTCTTCAGCCTGCTGCTGATGCTGCTGGTGCTGATGCACAAGGGGAAGGGCGGCGGTCTCTCCGACATGTTCGGTGGCGGCATGCAGTCGTCCGTCGGCGGCTCCTCGGTCGCCGAGCGCAACCTCGACCGCATCACCGTGGTGATCGGTCTGCTCTGGTTCGCATGCATCATCGTCCTCGGCATCCTGATGAAGACGAACAGCTGATCAGCCTCTCACAGGCACGCACAATCCGTACGTAAGGCCCCATGTTCGGTACGCGCAGCTGAGCGCGGCCTATCATGGGGCTTGCGTCTAGGTGCGGGAGCTGTAACTCCAATCACTGGACGCGCGTTGGGCCTTACGTAGACTGAGGCGCTCGCAGTGAAGCGAAACGCCGACTCGCTTTGCGGCACCATCACGCAGGGAGTTACGACCGTGGCAAGTGGCAACGCGATCCGAGGAAGCCGGGTCGGGGCGGGGCCGATGGGCGAGGCCGAGCGGGGCGAGTCCGCGCCCCGTCTGCGCATCTCCTTCTGGTGCTCCAACGGGCACGAGACGCAGCCCAGCTTCGCCAGCGACGCGCAGGTCCCCGACACCTGGGACTGCCCGCGCTGCGGCTTCCCTGCCGGACAGGACCGGGACAACCCCCCGGCCCCGCCCCGCACCGAGCCCTACAAGACCCACCTCGCCTATGTGCGGGAGCGCCGCAGCGACGCGGACGGCGAGGCGATCCTCGCCGAGGCGCTCGCCAAACTGCGGGGCGAGATCTAGGAGTTGAGGCCGGCCGGGCGTCCACAAGACGCCCGGCCGGACCTGTTTCGTCCGTCGTGGCCGGCCGTCGCCGGACCGATTGTCAGTGGTCTCCTCTACGGTTTTTCCTGTGGGTTCCCGCGTTCGCGGTGAACCGGCGGGCCGCGAGGGGGGGATCGTGACGGGGGACGGGCGTGCGCCGGCGTGGCGTGGGGGCTTCGGACGGCTGTGGAGTGCCGCCGTGCTGTCCAGCTTCGGTGACGCCCTGCGGGCGGCGGCCCTGCCGCTGCTGGCCGTCTCGCTGACCCACGACCCGCTGCTGATCGCCTCGGTCACCGCCTGCGGCTATCTGCCGTGGATCGTCTTCGGGCTGCTCGGCGGAGCCGTCGCCGACCGCGTGGACCAGCGGCGCGCCATGGGCGCGGTGGACGCGACACGCGGACTCCTCGTCGCGGGTTTCGCGGTGGCCGTCGCCCTCGGCCACGCCTCGATCACCCTGCTGATCGTGCTGGCCTTCGCCCTGACCACGCTCCAGACCCTGTTCGACAACGCCTCCACGGCCCTGCTGCCCGCCCTGGTCGACCGGGACCGGCTGGGCAGCGCGAACGCCCGGCTGATGACCGGGCAGCGGATCGCCGGCGGGCTGGTGGGCGCGCCGGTCGTCCCGCTCCTCATCGCCGCCGGGGCCGCCGTCCCCTTCGCCGTCGACGCGGCGACCTTCCTGCTGGCGGCCGCGCTGGTGTCCTCGCTGCGCACCACCGCGCCCGAGCGGGAGCCGAGAGCGGCGGGCAGCACCCTGCGCCGCGAGATCGCGGAGGGCCTGCGCCTTCTGTGGCGGGACGGCCCGCTGCGAGGGCTCTGCGCCGCCACGGCCCTGTGCAACATCGGCATGGGCGCCCAGCTCGCCACACTGGTCGTCCTGGTCACCGGCTGGCTGGACGCGGGCCCCGCGGGCTACGCGGCGGCGGGCACCGCCGTCACCCTCGGGAGCCTCGCCGGGGGAGTGGTCAACGGCCGGCTCGTGCGCCGGCTCGGCCCCGTCCGAGCCGTGCTCCTGGCCGGCGCGGTGCAGACCGGGGCCCTCGTCGTCATGGGGACCGTCCGCAGCCTGGCCGCCCTGGTCGCCGCCCTCGCCGTCTTCGGCGTCATGGGCATGGTGTGGAACGTCAACACCACGACCCTGATGCAGCAGCGCAGTCCCGTCGAACTGCTCGGCCGGGTGAGTTCGGCCTTCCGGACGCTGGCCAACGCCGGGGTGCCCCTGGGGGCCCTGCTGGGCGGGGCCGCCGCCGGCGCCTGGGGCCTCAACACCCCGCCGCTGCTCACGGCCGGATTCTTCGTCCTGGCCGTCGCCGCACTGATACCCGCGCGCCGCCCGGACGTACCTGTTGTTGCACCGCACGCCGACGCCACGACAGGTCACCCGGCGCGCTGATCAACTAGGTTGGGACCGGCAGCGGGGCAGGTACACAGCAGGACAGGCGCACGAAAGAAGGCTGAAGTCCGACATGAACGCAGACGTCCGTACGAGGCTCAATCAGACGCCCGAGTGGACCGCTCTGGCCAAGCACCGCGAGGAACTCGGCGAGGTGCGGTTGCGCGAGCTGTTCGCCGCCGACCCCGGGCGCGGCAGCGGATACACGTTGCGGGTCGGTGACCTGCACATCGACTACTCCAAGCACCTCGTCACCGACGAGACGCTGCGGCTGCTGCGCGAGCTGGCCGTCGCCACCGATGTCTTCGGCCTGCGGGACGCCATGTTCCGCGGCGAGAAGATCAACACCACCGAGGACCGCGCGGTGCTGCACACCGCCCTGCGTGCCCCGCGCGACGCGGTGATCGAGGTCGACGGGGAGAACGTGGTCCCCGCGGTGCACGCCGTCCTCGACAAGATGGCCGGCTTCGCCGACCGGGTCCGCTCCGGCGCCTGGACCGGACACACCGGCCGGCGCATCAGGAACGTGGTCAACATCGGCATCGGCGGCTCCGACCTGGGCCCGGCCATGGCCTACGAGGTGCTGCGCAGCTACACGGACCGCGACCTCACCGTCCGCTTCGTGTCGAACGTGGACGGCGCCGACCTGCACGAGGCGGTCCGCGACCTGGACCCGGCCGAGACGCTGTTCATCATCGCGTCGAAGACCTTCACCACCATCGAGACGATCACCAACGCCACCTCGGCCCGCACCTGGCTGCTGAACGCCCTTGACGGGGGAGAGGCGGCCGTCGCCCGGCACTTCGTGGCGCTCTCGACGAACACCGAGAAGGTCGCGGACTTCGGTATCGACACGGCCAACATGTTCGAGTTCTGGGACTGGGTCGGCGGCCGCTACTCCTACGACTCGGCGATCGGCCTCTCCCTGATGATCGCCATCGGCCCCGACCGCTTCCGGGAGATGCTCGACGGCTTCCGGACGGTCGACGAGCACTTCCGGACGGCCCCCGCCGAGTCCAACGTCCCGCTGCTGCTGGGCCTGCTGGGCATCTGGTACGGCAACTTCCACGACGCCCAGTCGCACGCCGTGCTGCCCTACAGCCACTACCTGTCCAAGTTCGCCGCCTACCTCCAGCAGCTCGACATGGAGTCCAACGGCAAGTACGTCGGCCGCGACGGCAAGGAGGTCGACTGGCAGACCGGCCCGATCGTCTGGGGCACCCCGGGCACCAACGGGCAGCACGCCTACTACCAGTTGATCCACCAGGGCACCAAGCTGATCCCGGCCGACTTCATCGGCTTCGCCCGGCCGGTCGCCGAGCTGAGCGGCGAACTCGCGGCGCAGCACGACCTGCTGATGGCGAACTTCTTCGCCCAGACCCAGGCCCTGGCCTTCGGCAAGACGCCCGAGGAGGTCCGTGCGGAGGGTGTGCCGCCGGAGCTGGTCGCCCACAAGACGTTTCTGGGCAACCACCCCACGACCACCGTCCTCGCCCGTGAGCTGACCCCGTCGGTCCTCGGCCAGCTCATCGCCCTCTACGAGCACAAGGTGTTCGTCCAGGGCGCGGTGTGGAACATCGACTCCTTCGACCAGTGGGGTGTGGAGCTCGGCAAGGTCCTCGCCAAGCGGGTCGAGCCGGCGCTGACCGAGGGTGCCGAGGTGCCCGGCCTCGACGCCTCCACCAAGGCCCTGGTCGCCACCTACCGGGAACTCCGCGGCCGGAACTGAGCTGTTCTTGTAGACTCCCGGGCGATCATGAACACGATCGCTCGGGGGAGCTCAAGGTGATACGCACAAGCAGGAGTTGGACCGGCGGCACGCTCACCGCCCGCTCGTTCCTGAAGCCTCATCATGTGGCGCGGGCGGTGTTCCACCCGTCGTGGATCCCGCAGTCGCTGGATCCGACGGTGGACCAGCTCAAGAAGATCCGGGTGATCGCCGGTGCGGTCGCGGCCCTCGGCGTCTACTCCTTCGTCCAGGGCGGCTTCGCCTTCGACGAGATGCTGGACAACGCGGTGACCGCCTCGGTCGTCCTGTTCTTCCTCACGCCGTTCACGGTCGGCGTGATGCTCTTCGTCTGGCGGCGCGGCGGTACCGTACGGCAGCTGAAGGAGTCGCTCCTCAACTCGCTCAAGCTGCTGCTGCTCTTCATCGGCTCGGTCCTGGCGACCGTGCTGCTCTTCACGCTCGGCGACACGTTCGGTGTGCTCTCGAAGCTCGTCCTCAGCCTCGCGGGCCTGTGGATGGCGGTCTTCGTGATGGCCGGTGCCTTCCGGCTCACCGGGAACTTCTTCGGCACGGCCGCCGTGCACCGCTGTCTGCCGCCGCTGCTGGCCACCGTGACGACCTGGCTGATGGCCATCCCCGACCTCATCACCGGCGACCTGCACGGCCTGAGCCTCACCCTCGGCATCCTCTTCATCCTGGGCGCGCCGGTGACGGTCACGGCGATCTCCCTGCTGGAGACCCGTCGGCTCAAGCAGCGCTACGGCATCCGCCTGGCGGCCCACCCGGCCTCGCTCCCGCCGCTCCGGCCGCCGGCGCAGCCGACCGCGCCGCCCCCGCCGCCGTACATGCCGCCGTACACGCCGAACGGCTTCGTGCCGCCGCAGGGCAACCCCTACGCGCATCCGCACGGCGCTCCCCAGCCGCCCGTGCCGGGCGCTCCCTACGGACCGGGCCCGCACCACCCGTACGACCCGCGTCCGCCGTACCACCCGCAGCCGCCGTACACCACGCGTCCGGGCAACCCCTACGGAGGCTGACGGGCGGCCCTCGGGTCAGGTCACCGCGCTCAGGGTGTCCGCGAGCCGCCGCCGGGCCGCCCGCGCCGCGGGCAGGGCGGCGAGCGCGGCCGCTCCCAGGACCGCGGCGGCCGCGAACAGCACCAGCAGAGCCGCGGGCGGGCCCGCCGCCGTCCCGGCGCCGATACCGCTCGACCTGCCCTGCGCGTCGATCAGCCAGTGCGCCAGGGGCACCCCCAGCACGGTGCCGAGCAGGACGGCGGCCAGGGCGGTACCGGCCGTGGCGGTCACGGTGATCGCGGTGATCTGGCGCGGGGACAGCCCGATGGCCTTGAGGGCGATCAGGTCCCGCTCGCTCTCGCGCACGGTGCCGCCGATCGCGGTCAGCAGCTCGATGAGCCCGATGAGGGCGAGGACGACGATCACGCCGGCCACGACCGCGCGCAGCGGCGAGAGCCCGTCCGCCGGGTTGGTCACGCGGTGCACGTCCAGGTGTCCCTGCCCGGCGGTGGTCAGCCGGGCCGCGACCTCGCCCGGGTCGGCGCCCGGCCGCAGCCGTACCTGGTGGAGGGTGGAGGTGAGCTTCGGGTCGTTCTCGCGGAGCGTGTCGAGCGAGGTGGAGATGACCCGGCCGGCGTTCTCCGGTTCGATGCTGCGGCCCACGATGTGCAGGATCTGCGGCTGCTCGCCCACCGTCATCCGCACCCAGGCGCCGACCCGCACGTCCAGGAGGTCGAGGAGGCCCTGTCCGGCCACCGCCTCGTCCGCGGCGCGGGCGGCGCGGCCCTCGGCCAGGGTGTACGGGTAGGGGTCCTGGCGGGTGCCGAGGCCGCGCAGGGCGATCGTGGCCGTCTGGCCGGGGACCAGGGCCGCCACCTCGACGCCGGGATAGGCGGCGGCGACCTGCGGGTCGCGTTCCAGCAGCGCGCGGGCGTCCCGTTCGTCCAGGCCGGCGTCCGTGTGCACGGTCAGCGCGGCCGGCAGCCCGATCCGCTCGGGACTGCTGTGGAATCGGTCGATGGTGGTCCAGGCGCTCATCGCCACCACGATCAGCAGCAGCGGCAGCGCGAGCCGGACGATCGTGGCGAACGCGCGCGGACGCCGGGTGAACGCCTGGTGCCAGCCCAGCACCAGCGCGGGCGGCACCCCGCTCGCGAGCGCCCGTCGCGCCGCACCGGACAGCTGCCCGGAGGGCCGGGGGCGCGTGGCGGGCCGTGGCGCGAGGGCGGAGTGGGCCGCGTCGGCCGGGTGCGCGGCCGCCGGCGAGGGCCGGAGGCCCGGAGCCTCGGGCGTCCTCCCGGCGGGCGGTGACGAGGGGCGCGGTCCGACGATCCGGCGCACCGCGCTCCGCAGCAGTCCGCCGTGGGGCGCCGCCGCGGGCCGGGGGACCGGAACCGGAGGGACCCGGCCCGCCCGCCAGGCCGCGAGCCCGGTGGTCGCCGCGATGAACAGCACGGCGCCGACCGGCACCGCGAACAGCGCCACCGTGTGTCCGGGCAGCCCCTGCCACACGCCGACCGCGTCGCCGAGGCGGCCGGGTATCCGGCGGCCCAGCAGTTGAGCGAGCGCCGCGGCGGCCGTGGCGCCCAGCAGCGCGTAGGCGATGTGCTGGAGCAGGAAGACACGGACGACCTGGCCGGGCGTGAAGCCGATCGCCTTCAGGACGGAGATGTCCCGCAGATGGCCGCGGATGCGGGTGCCGATCGCCCCGTGCACGGCGAGCCCGGCGGCCACCAGCGCGCCGAGCCCGAACAGGCCCAGCACCTGTCCGAGCAGCCGGTTGTCGCCCTGTGCCTCGGCGCGCGCCTGCTGCCAGGTGGAGACCTCGCCGACCGCGCCCGCGCCCAGCACGGTGACGGCCCGCTGCACGGCGTAGCCGGTGTCGTCGGGGTGCGTCAGACGCAGGCCGATCACCTGGCCGCCCGGATCGGGCACGGCGGACGGGAGCGCCCAGACGAGGCCCGGCCGCTCGCCCGGCCGGTAGCGCGGCTCGGCGCTGTCGGCCACCCCCAGGACGGTCAGGGAGCGGGAGGTGCCGGGCAGGGTGAGGGTGTCGCCGGGGCCGGCCAGCAGGGCACGGGCGAGGCGGCTCTCCAGGACGACGCCGTCGGGGGCGGCGGGGTCGAGCCAGTGCCCGGCGGTGATCAGCGGGGCGCCGACGGCGGGCCGCCGCGGGGTGCCGCGCAGCTCGACGGAGGCCCGGGCGCCGCGGGAGGCGAGGGTGGCGGAGGCGGTCGGGTAGGGGCCGGCGACGGACTGGACGCCGTCGAGCCCGGCCAGCTTCTGCGTCTGCGCGCCGGGGCCGGTGTGGAGCCACACATGGGCGCCGCGCGCCTGCGTGAAGACGCGTTGCCAGGGGTTGGTGGCGTATCCGAAGAGCGCCGTGGCGAGCAGCAGCGAGGCGACGATGCCGGCGGTGGCGAGCACCAGGAACAGCGCCTCGCCGCGGTGTGCGCGCAGATCGGAGTGGGCCCAGCGCAGGGTGGCTCGCACGGGCCTCAGCCTCTCGGCCCGCACGGGGCGTGACGGTCGTCCAGCCGCATGTCAGTCCCTGAGTTCCAGCACACCGGATATGCCGGCGGCGCGCGGAGGTGTGCCGTCGAGTGCGGCGTCGTCGGCGATCCGGCCGTCGAAGAAGCTGATCACCCGGTCCGCGGCGCTCGCCAGCCGGGCGTCATGGGTGACCAGCACGATCGTCTGGCCGCGCTGGTGGAAGCGGGACAGCAGCCGCATCACCTCGCGGGTGCCCTTGCTGTCGAGGCTGCCCGCGGGCTCGTCGGCGAGCAGCAGCGGCGGATGGTTGACCAGCGCGCGGGCCAGGGCGACCCGCTGCTGCTCGCCGCCGGACAGCTCGCCCGGCATGCTCCGCTCCTTGCCCGCCAGCCCCAGCTCGGCCAGCAGTTCCGCCCGCTCGGTCCGGGCCCGCCTGGGCGCTACCCCGGCGAGCAGGGCCGGCAGCTCGACGTTGTCGGCGACCGACAGGTTCGACACCAGGTTGAAGAACTGGAAGACGATCCCGATGCGCTTTCTGCGCTCCACGGCCCAGCGTGCCTCGCTGTAGCCGTCGGCGCAGGCGCCGTCCAGCCAGATGCTGCCGCTGTCGGGTCGCTGAAGCCCGCCCAGCAGGTGCAGCAGGGTCGACTTGCCGGCTCCGGACGGGCCGGTGACGGCGACGAACTCGCCCCGTCGCACGGACAGGTCGACCCCGCGGACGGCATGCGCCGGGGCGCCCTCGCCGTAGTGCGTCTTGACCAGGCCCTCGGCGCGCAGGACGGGCGGGTTCCCGGCGCTCGGCCCGGGAGCGTCCCCGGCGCGCGCCACGGGAGCGGGACGGTCGCTCACTCCAGCTCCTCCAGCTCTTCCTGGCACCGTTCCAGCCAGTCCAGGTCGGCCTGGAGGTGCAGCATCGCGCCCTCTATCAGCAGGTGGGCGATGCGGTTGTCCCGGTTCTCGGCGGCGGCCAGCTTCGACAGACTGCGCATGGTGTTGAGGTACTGGCGCCGCTGTTGGTTGATGAGGGAGATCTGGTCGGCGAGTCCGGTGCGCGGAGCGAGGGCCAGTTTCATGAAGAACTCGTCCCGTACCCGCGGCTCGTCCTCGGGCTCCTCGAACCAGGCGCGCAGCGCCGCCCGCCCGGCATCGGTGAGGTGGTAGACCTTTTTGTTGGGCCGGCTGGACTGCTCGACGTCCTCGCCCTCGATCAGTCCCGACTTCTCGAGGCGGCCGAGGGTCACATAGATCTGGCCGACGTTCGGCTGAGGGTACGCGGAGCCCAGCATCTGCTCAAGGTCCTGCTTGAGTTCATAGCCATGGGCCGGGCCGCGGGCGAGCAGGGCCAGGAGGGGCAGCCGCACTGGTGCTCTCCTCCTCGCGTCCTGGGTAATGTGCCGCAGGCCCTAGTATCGCGCATACCTAACGGGTATACATGGCCCCTGACGCCGGGCGAGGACGACCGGCGCCGGTGTGCAAGGAGGAACCTATGCGGTGGATACACGCCGCCGGTAGGGGCCTCCTCGTTCTTGTCGTGGTCGTGACCGGTTATGTCGCCTCCGGCGCCCGTGCCGACGACGGGGCGGCAGGCGGCCGCGGGCCGCTGACCCTCGCCACCGCGGGCGACCTGACCGGCTATCTCGGCCCTCTGCTGGAGGGCTGGAACCGCACGCACCCCGGTGAGAAGGTCACGCTCGTCGAACTGCCGGACTCCGCCGACGAGACCCACGCGCAGATGGTCACCGACCTGCG
This sequence comes from Streptomyces phaeofaciens, assembly GCF_014648915.1. GTDB lineage: Bacteria > Actinomycetota > Actinomycetes > Streptomycetales > Streptomycetaceae > Streptomyces > Streptomyces phaeofaciens. The sequence goes on from NZ_BMSA01000055.1 coordinate 23,165, forward strand.
CGACGACGACGGCGGCCGCTTCGACCTCCTCAACATCGACGTCAGCTGGACCTCGGAGTTCGCCGCGGCGGGCTGGATCCGGCCGCTGCCGCCGGACCGCTTCCCGCTGGGAACCTTCCTGCCGCCGGTCGTCGACACCGCGACCTACGACGGCCGGCTGTACGCCGTGCCGTACGTGACCAACGCGGGCCTGCTCATCTACCGCAAGGACATCCTCGCCGAGGAGGGCATTCCGCCGCCGCGCACCTGGGCCGAGCTGGAGCGGGCCGCGCGGACCGTCGCCCCGAAATACGGACTCGACGGTTACGCGGGCCAGTTCCTGCCCTACGAGGGCCTCACCGTCAACGCCGCGGAGGCCGTGTACTCGGCGGGCGGCACGATCCTCGGCGACGAGGGCGAACGCGTCACCGTGAACTCCAGCGCCGCCCGCGAGGGCATCGAGTTCCTCACCCGCGGTGTGCGCGAGGGCTGGATCCCGCGGCAGGCCCTCGCCTACAAGGAGGAGGAGTCCAAGCAGGCCTTCCAGGACGGCCGCCTGCTCTTCCTGCGGAACTGGCCGTACGCCTACGTCGGCGCGTCGGCCGAGGGCTCACCCGTGGCCGGCCGGATCGGCGCCGTACCGCTGCCGGGTCCGGACGGGCCGGGGACGAGCGTGCTCGGCGGCTCCAACCTGGCCGTCGGCACCCGTGCGCGGCATCCCGACTCCGCCGCGCGTCTGATCGCGTACCTGACCAGTGAGCCCGTCCAGCGCCAGGTCCTCACCCGCGGCGCGCTGCCGCCCGTCCGTGCCGCGCTGTACGAAGATCCCGAGCTGGTGCGGGCGTTCCCGTATCTGCCGACCCTGCGCGCCAGTGTGCTCGCCGCCGCGCCGCGCCCCAAGAGCCCCTGTTACGACCAGGTCAGCCTGGTGGTGCAGGCGGTCGTGCGGGACGCGATGACGGGGCACGAGACGCCCGCGGCGGCGGTGCGGCGCCTCGCGCGCGAGCTGGATCTCCTCGCCGCCTGCTAGTTCTAGTTACTTGTTAGGTAACGCCCAGGTCTCTTCTTGGGTCTTTTGGGCCGGATAAGTCCCTATATAAAAGGCCGACTCCTCAGTAGCTTCCGTCCTCTTCCTTGACGTCTCCGCGACACGCCTACTTAACATGCATGCATAACGACCGCAGGCATGACGGCGGCCCTTCGCACAGACAGGTCAATGGGTTGAACAGGCATCACTGGTGGCGGGACGCGGTGATCTACCAGGTGTACGTCCGCAGCTTCCTGGACAGCACCGGCGACGGCGTCGGCGATCTCGCCGGGGTCAGGGCGGGACTGCCCTACCTGAAGAAGCTGGGCGTGGACGGGATCTGGCTGAGCCCCTTCTACCCCTCGCCGCAGCACGACCACGGCTACGACGTGGCCGACTACCGCGACGTCGACCCGCTCTTCGGCGACCTCGCCGAGTTCGACCTGCTGATGGCTGCCGCCCGGCGGCTCGGCATCAAGGTGCTCCTGGACATCGTCCCCAACCACTGCTCCAGCGAGCACCCGTGGTTCCGGCAGGCGCTGGCCGACGCGCCGGGCAGCGCCGCCCGCGCCCGCTTCCACTTCGCCGACGGACGCGGCCCCGAAGGCGCCGAGCCGCCCAACAACTGGCACGCCATGTTCGGCGGACCGGCGTGGAGCCGGGTGACCGAGGCGGACGGCCGGCCCGGCCAGTGGTACCTGCACATGTTCACGCCCCAGCAGCCCGACTGGAACTGGCGCGAGTCCGCGGTCGCCGACGAGTTCGACCACACCCTGCGCTTCTGGCTCGACCGGGGCGTCGACGGCTTCCGCATCGACGTCGCCGCCGGCCTCTTCAAGGACCCCGGGCTGCCCGACTCCCCGGACCCCGAGGCCGACGCCCGCACCCGCGACTCGGTCAACCCGCTCGCCTGGAACCAGCCCGAGGTCCACGACGTGTGGCGGCACTGGCGGTCGGTCTGCGAGGAGTACACGGCACGCGACGGCCGGGACCGTCTCCTGGTCGGCGAGGTGTCCGTGCCCACGGCCCGCGAGCACGCGCGGTACGTCCGCGCGGACGAACTCCACCAGGCCTTCTTCTTCGACCTGCTCGGCGCCCCCTGGAACGCCGACGCCTTCCGCAAGGTCATCTCCGAGGCGATGCAGGACATCGCCGGCACCGGCTCCACCGTCACCTGGGTCCTCAACAACCACGACCAGGTCCGCACCGTCACCCGCTACGGAGAACCCGCCCCCGAGGGCAGCGGCCTCGGCGCCGCCCGCGCCCGCGCCGCCGCGCTGCTGATGCTGGCGCTGCCCGGAGCCGCGTACATCTACCAGGGCGAGGAGCTGGGCCTGCCCGAGGTCCTCGACCTGCCCGACGACGTGCTCACCGACCCGATCTTCCACCGCACCGGAAGCCGCGCCCGCATCCGGGACGGCTGCCGGGTCCCGCTGCCGTGGTCGGGCCAGGCGTCCCCCTTCGGCTTCACCTCCGGCGCCGAGGGCGCCAAGCCGTGGCTGCCGCAGCCCGACTACTTCGCCGAGTACGCCACCGACCGCGCCCTCGCCGACACCCGCTCCTTCTGGCACCTGTACCGCGACGGACTCCAGCTGCGCACCGCCCTGCCCCAGCTGGGCGAGGGCACGCTCCGCTGGCTGGACACCCCGCCCGGCGTCCTCGCCTTCACCCGCGGCGACGACCTCGTCTGCGCCGTCAACTTCGCCGCCTCGCCCACCCCCGCGCCGGTCTCCGGCACGCCCCTGCTGTCCAGCGGCCCGTGTCCCGCCGGGGTACTGCCCGCCGCCACGGCCGCCTGGTGGATCAACGACCGCTGAACCTCCCGATCTCCGTCAACCCCCTCCGAAGGGACATCAACGATGATGCGACGACGTACCGCCCTGCTCGCAGGCTGCACCTCCCTCGTCCTGGCGCTCGGCGCCACCGCCTGCGGCGACAGCGAGCCGGTCTCGGCCGGCGGCGGCGACAAGACGCTCGACGGCAAGACCGTCACCGTGGCCGGCGTCTGGTCCGGCAGCGAGCAGAAGAACTTCCAGAAGGTCCTGGACGCGTTCTCCGCGAAGACCGGAGCCAAGACACAGTTCGTGTCGACCGGGGACAACGTCTCCACCGTCGTCGGCAGCAAGATCGAGGGCGGCAACGCCCCCGACGTGGTGATGGTCCCGCAGGTCGGCGTGCTCCAGCAGTTCGCGAAGGAGGGCTGGCTCACGCCGCTCTCCGCCACCACCGAGAAGTCCGTGGACGCCGGGTACGCACCCGTCTGGAAGACCTACGGCAGCGTCGACGGCTCCCTCTACGGCCTCTACTTCAAGGCCGCGCACAAGTCGACGGTCTGGTACAGCCCCGACGCCCTCGCCCAGGCCGGCGTCCAGCCGCCGAAGACGTACGACGCGATGCTGGAGGCCGGACACACCGTCTCCGACTCGGGCCTCGCCGCCTTCTCGGTGGCGGGCCAGGACGGCTGGACCCTCACCGACTGGTTCGAGAACGTCTACCTCTCCCAGGCCGGACCCGAGAAGTACGACGCCCTCGCCGCGCACACACTGAAGTGGACCGACGCGTCGGTGGTCGAGGCGCTCACCACGCTCGGCAAGGTCTTCGCGGACGACCGGCTGACGGCGGGCGGGCAGAAGGGCGCCCTCAACACCGACTTCCCCGGCTCGGTGGAGAAGGTCTTCGGACCCGAGCCCGAGGCCGGCATGGTCTACGAGGGCGACTTCGTCGCCGGCGTCGCCAAGGACCAGTTCGGCCGGACCATCGGCGAGGACGCGAACTTCTTCCCCTTCCCGGCGGTCGGCACCGGTGTGGCCCCGGTCGTCAGCGGCGGCGACGCCGCGGTCGTCCTCAAGGACGGCAAGAACGCCGACGCCGGCATGAAGCTGCTGGAGTACCTCGCGACCCCCGAGGCCGCCGCCGTGTGGGCCGAGGCCGGCGGCTTCCTGTCCCCGAACAAGAAGCTCGACCTCGCCTCCTACGGCGACGACGTCACCCGCGCCACCGCCAAGTCCCTCGTCGAGGCCGGCGACTCGGTCCGCTTCGACATGTCCGACCAGGCGCCGGCGGCCTTCGGCGGCACCAAGGGCGCGGGCGAGTGGAAGATCCTCCAGGACTTCCTGCGCGACCCGTCCGACCCGAAGGCGACCGCGGCCCGCCTGGAGCGCGCGGCGGCCGACGCGTACAAGGGCTGACCGGCCATGACCGCGACCCTCGTGAAAGAGGCGCCCGCCGCGCCGGCCGGTTCCGCCGGCCGCGCGCGGCGGCTGCGCCGGCGCGGCCGGATCGCCGCCGTCCTGTTCGCCCTCCCCGCGCTGCTCCTGCTGGGCGCCCTCGTCGTCTACCCCGTGCTGTTCTCCGTCGGGCGCAGCTTCTTCGACGCGTCCGGCACCCGTTTCGTGGGCGGCGAGAACTACACGGAGATGTTCCGCGACCCGGCGACCCTCAAGGCGGTGCGGAACACGGCCCTCTGGGTCGTCGTGGCGCCGGCCCTGCTGACCGGTCTGGGACTCGTCCTCGCGGTGCTGGTGGAGAAGGTCCGCTGGGCGACCGCCTTCAAACTGCTGCTGTTCATGCCGATGGCCGTGTCCTTCCTGGCCGCCGGCATCGTCTTCCGGCTCGCCTACGACGAGGACCCGGACAAGGGCGTGCTGAACGCGGCCGTGGTCTCCGTCCACGACGCGTTCACGGGTACCTCGGCCTACCCGACGGCCCGGGCGCGCGACGGCCAGGGGCTCACGGCGGGCCCCGACGGCTCGTACCGGACGAGCGCGGGCGTCTCCCCGGGGGACACGGTGACGCTCGGCCTGGTCGGCGTCGCGCCCGGCCAACTGCCCGAAGGCGCCGCGCCGGCCGCCGCGGCCGCCGGCCGCACGGCGGCCCCCGACGAACTGCGCGGAGTCGTCTACCTGGACTTCACCCCCGGCGGGGGAGGGCGCCAGGGCGAGGTCGACGGGCGGGAGAGCGGACTGCCCGAGATGCGGGTCGAGGCGGTGCGCGACGGAGCGGCGATCGCGAGCACCACCACCGCGGCGGACGGCTCCTTCCGCTTCTCCGGACTGGACGCGGCCTCGTCGTACACGGTCCGGCTGCCCGCCTCGAACTTCGCCGCGCCCTACGACGGCGTCTCCTGGCTCGGGCCGGCGCTCGTCACCCCGGCGATCATCGGGGCGTACCTGTGGATCTGGACCGGGTTCGCGATGGTGCTGATCGGCGCGGGCCTGTCGACCCTGCCGAGGGAGGCGCTGGAGGCGGCGCGGATGGACGGCGCGAACGAGTGGCAGATCTTCCGGCGGATCACGGTGCCGCTGCTGGCACCCGTGCTGACCGTGGTCTTCGTGACCCTCGTGATCAACGTGATGAAGGTCTTCGACCTCGTCTACATCATCGCGCCCGGACCGGTGCAGGAGGACGCCACCGTGCTCGCCACCCAGATGTGGCTGGTGTCCTTCGGCGGCGGCAACAACCAGGGACTCGGCAGCGCGCTGGGCGTGCTGCTCCTGCTCCTCGTGGTCCCGGCCATGGTCTTCAACGTCCGTCGATTCCGGAGGAGTCAGCGATGAACGCGGTCAGGCGTGGCCTGGGCAACGGGCTGGTGCAGGCCTTCCTGGTGGTGATCGGCCTGGTCTGGCTGACGCCGCTGGCGGGACTGCTGCTGTCCTCGCTGCGGTCGGCGAAGGACACGGCCGAGGGCGGCTGGTGGACGGTGTTCGCCAGTCCGGGACAGCTGTCCTTCGACAACTACTCGGCGCTGCTGAAGAACGCGGGCATCACCCAGGCGTTCTGGAACACGGTACTGATCTCGGTGCCGACGACCGTGCTGGTCGTGGTCCTCGCCGCGCTCGCCGGATACGCCTTCGCCTGGCTGGACTTCCCCGGGCGCGACGCGGTCTTCCTGGTGGTGGTGGCGCTGCTGGTGGTGCCGGTGCAGATCGGGCTGCTGCCGGTGGCCAAACTCTTCGGTCAGCTGGGCCTGTTCGGCACGATCCCCGGAGTCGTCCTCTTCCACGTGGCGTACGGTCTGCCCTTCGCCGTGTTCCTGCTGCGCAACTACTTCGCCGAGATGCCGAAGGAGATGCTGGAGGCGGCGCGCATGGACGGCGGCAGCGAGTGGCGGATCTTCACCCGGCTCGTCCTGCCGGTGGGCCGGCCCGCGCTCGCCAGCCTGGCCGTCTTCCAGTTCCTGTGGGTGTGGAACGACATGCTGGTGGCACTGCTGTTCGCGGACAGCTCCGCACAGCCGCTGACCGTGCAACTCCAGTCGCAGATACGGCAGTTCGGCAGCAACATCGATGTGCTGGCGCCGGGCGCGTTCATCTCGCTGGTGGTGCCGGTGGCCGTGTTCTTCGCCTTCCAGCGGCACTTCGTGCAGGGTGTGATGGCGGGCTCGGTGAAGTAGGGCGGCGGGGGTGACCGCACCGGACGCGGCCACCAGGTGGTCACCGGGTGCGGTCACCCCCGCCGCCCCGCCGTCTCAGGGAGACGCGGGCGGGTACAGCGACCTCGGGAGCTGCGAGGCCGCCGCCGTGTCCAGCAGCCACAGCGTGCGGGCACGGCCCCGGGCGCCCGCCGCCGGGGCCTGGATCTCGCCCGCGCCGGAGAGCGCGATCGCCGCGGCGTTCGCCTTGTCCTCGCCGGCCGCCAGCAGCCACACCTCACGGGCCGCCCGGATCGCCGGCAGGGTCAGGGTGACCCGGGTCGGCGGAGGCTTGGGCGCGCCCCGGACGCCGACCACCGTGCGCTCGGTCTCCCGCACGGCCGGCAGCTCCGGGAAGAGCGAGGCCACATGGGTGTCCGGGCCGACGCCCAGCATCAGGACGTCGAAGGTCGGCACGGAGCCGTGGTTCTCGGGGCCGGCCGCACGGGCCAGCTCCTCGGCGTACGCCTCCGCGGCCGCCTCCACGTCGGTGCCGTACGGCCCGTCGGACGCGGGCATGGCGTGCACCCGCTTCGGGTCCAGCGGCACCGCGTCCAGCAGGGCCTCGCGGGCCTGCGTGACATTGCGCTCCGGGTCGCCCTCGGGCAGGAACCGCTCGTCGCCCCACCACAGGTCCAGCCGGGCCCAGTCGACGGCGTCCCGGGCCGGGGCGTCCGCCAGCGCGGCCAGCAGGCCGTTGCCGTTGCGGCCGCCGGTGAGGACCACGGACGCCGAGCCCCGGGAGGCCTGCGCGTCCACGATCTTCGTGATGAGACGGGCCGCGGCGGCCTGCGCCATCAGTTCCTTGTCGTGGTGCACGACGAGCTGGGGAGTGCTCACTGCGGATCCGCTTTCCTGACCGGGGGCATCTGTGCCGGAGAGGGCCGGTCCGGGTCGCCCTGGCCCGAAGGCGCGGCGGGCGGCGTGGCCGGTGTGGCGGGTGCGGACGCGCGGTCCGCGGCCGCCGGCTCCGGCACCGTGCGGACCGGGAGGGACGGGGTGGGCCGGGAGGCGGCCTCGGCCCGCTCCGCCTCGCGCTCGGCGGCCGACTGGATGCCGCCCAGCCGGTCCACGCCGAACCGCAGCGCGGACGCGTAGGTGTCGTCGGGGTCGAGCCTGCGCAGCTCCTCCGCGAGCAGCTCGGACGTCTCGCGGCGCTTGAGCGCCACCGCGCGGTCCGGCTGGCCCGGCAGCGCCAGCGTGGCCATCGCTCCGTCCGACCGGTGCAGCGTGATGGGCCCGCCGGTCGTCTCCATCCGGACCTGGGTCAGGCCGGGACCGGCCGAGACCGCACGCCGGACGTGCACGTGCAGCCGGTCGGCGAGCCACATGGCGAGCAGCTCGACGCTCGGGTTGGACTCCTCGCCCGCCACTTCGGCGGACACGATCTCGCAGGTGACCTGGTCGAGGGCGGCGGCCAGCATCGAGCGCCACGGGGTGATCCGGGCCCACGCC
>NZ_BMSA01000056.1 GCF_014648915.1 Streptomyces phaeofaciens
GTCGAGCTGTTCGGTCTCGCCCGCGAGCTGAACATCGACGCCGAGGGCATCGACATCGGCCCGTCTCCGGTGGACGCCGCGCTCGCCGCCGATCTGGTAATGCCGATCGAGGAGCTCGACCTCACCGTCCGTTCGTACAACTGCCTGAAGCGCGAGGGCGTCCACTCCGTGGGTGAGCTCGTCGCCCGCTCCGAGGCCGACCTCCTCGACATCCGCAACTTCGGCGCGAAGTCCATCGACGAGGTCAAGGAAAAACTCGCCGGCATGGGCCTCGGACTCAAGGACAGCCCGCCCGGATTCAACCCGACCGCCGCTGCGGACACCTTCGGCACCGACGACGTGGACACGGGTTTCGTGGAGACCGAGCAATACTGAACGCTGCGTCGGGTCACAGCGGCACTTCGCGCACCGGGGACACGAGAACCTCCACGCTGCCCGCTGGGCAGCGTGGACCGGGCCCCCGCCCGTGCACACGGGTTGCAGCGGCGTGAGCGCGACTGAACGACCAGGGTCACCACGAAGAGCAGTCTCCCCGTCTCATTCGCGTGAAGGGGTGCGGCTGCTCCGGGGGATCCCGGGCCGGCGACTGCACGACGTCGGTCATCGTGTCTCTCGCCGTCGTTCGCCCGCTGGAAGAGAAGGGCCGGAGGCCGCTTCCGGCTGTGAGCCTGGGCAGGGTCACCGGAGCCTCGGCTCAAGAACCAGCCGCTCGGCCAGTGGTGTCGTCGCTGGGTTTGTCGTGAGGTCAGTCGGCAGGTCCGACTGCCACCAGGTATGCCTGGCAGAGTTCTTCGCCATCTGGGCAGCGTCGGCTCGGTGTCCTGTGGCAGTGTCCAGCATTGCACAGGGTGTTGTACGTACCTGTGGTACCGGTTTTGGGCCACGGGACCGGACCTGCTCAGATGACTCTGGAGCACAGGCGATTTCCTTTCTGCGGTGCGGCTGTGAGGGTGGTTGGCCCCTCTCCTGCGTGTCCCTGCCTTTCGATGGCCGGTTTGCCGACGCCGCCGGGAGGAGGGGGCTTCCTGGCGGCTTTGGGACGAGATCGCGCAGCCGTCGTGTGAGCCCTGCGCCAGGCAACTGCTTGCAGCACATGCCCTGTGCGGGCCCGCCTTACTCGATCTCAGGAACAGGCGGATGTTCATCCTGGCCGGGCATGTGGGCAGAACGGCACTCGTCCGGCCGGCGGGCGATCTGCGCCTGCCAGTATGGGGCGGTCTTCGGTCCCACCCCTCCTGCTGCCTTGGCATGCTGCTCCGGTCGGCCGACTGTCTGGGCGGTCCATTCCCGGGCGAGCGTTGCCTGGGCCTCGGCCTGCTGGAGCGGTACCGGCTGTTCGGCCGTCACGGCTCCGACAGCCTCATGGATCGCAACGAGCCCTGCATCCAGTACCTGACGCGGTTCGAGGCACTTTTCACGGCGTACCACGCCCAGGGACTTCGTGGAGCTGACCAGCCTGTTGGCCCAGGAAAGAGACGCATCACACAGGACGCCGACAAGCGGACCGTCAGCGAAGCCATCCGCAAGCTCGACGCGGTGCGCACGACCGGGACCGTCGGCGAGGTTCTGGACCTCACGGCCGACAGTCCTCTCGGCAGCACGACGTGCTGGTCCGTGGGACTGGCGGGCTCGCAGCGCGCGCCTAGCGGAATTCGACGTCGGAGACGCTGACGAAGAACTCGCCCTTGAAGTCGTGTCCGGCGTCGCCGCCGCCCCAGACGTTGACGATGGCGTGCCGTCCCTTCCGGGACGCCAGTGCCTCGGTCGCGTAGTGCAGCTCCTGGTCGGCGTGTGTGCCGCCGCCGTGGTACTCGACCATGAAGGGCGTCGGCTCCAGCACGTCCCAGGAGATTCCCTGGGCCTGGTCCCAGTCCTCTGTGGTGATGAACCACTGGTGAGTCCACTTCGGGCCCAGGTGGTTCTGCCTGTAGTTGTAGGTGAAGGTGTGACGGCCGTCCACGGCCTCCAGCGTGCTGGTCGGCCAGTCACCCAGGCCGTCCCCGCCGGCCAGGTCCAGGCCCTGGAAGGCGGGATTCGCTGCCGATGCCACGTTGGCGCCCTGGAAGAACTTGCGGTATTCCAGGTACCCGCGGGCCTCGTTCCACGGCGGGTTGCCGGCCGTGCCGGGAGGCACCACTTCCTGCCAGGTGGTCGAGGTGTTCAACTCGCGCGCCTTCTGGCAGATCGGGGCATCGTCCTCGTCACGGATCGCCCGGATCGCCCGGCTGACCGGGAACTCCAGACTCCCGTGCCGCTCCCGGCCGTCATCCCCACGCTCCTCGTCGTGCCTGGGGATGTGCACGTTGTAGGGCGTGGACGTCGACGTGTCGACGGTGACCTCATCCGTGAACGGCCCCCAGGCGCCGTTGGCGTGCCGGGCCCGGATCCTCACCCGGTACTCGCGGGCTGGGGTCTCTCCGAGGCACACCCAGTGCCGGTTGGCCGACTGCCAGTGCGGATACCAGGCCGCCCAGTACAGGTCCACCGTCTGCGCGAGACGCCCGTCCAGCCACACCTCGTAGTGGTGCGGGTAGTCCGGGCGTCCGCCGTTCCAGTCGGGCGGCTCCGTGGTGCCCTGGCCGGGGGCGTTCGCGCCGATCCGCCAGGTGAGTGAGATGCCTTCGAGCTTGACGTCACCGTCATCGCGGTAGGTCGCCACCGCGCGCAGGTCCGCCGGGTGAGGCTGCTGCATCTTGGGAACTCCTCCAGTCGCACGGAACGGGTGGTCCAGCGCGAAACCACGCACCGAACCACCCCTATTGCCACTAATCAGACTATTGACGGCGGCATATGCCGCAAGTGCGGTGAGCCACAGGCGGCATGCAGGGGCTCTCTGAAGAGTCGGCCGGGGTTCCGGACTACTCCCGGCCGCGCCCGGCACACCAGTCACCTCCCTCCGGCCGCACACGGCTTCGCGAAGGTTGTCCGCCCGCAGGCCGGCAGGCATGGGCGCACGCCGGCGTGCGCCCGCTTCCGTTCCGTGTGCTCACCCGGACGGTCGGCGTCCGCTCTCGCCAGACCGGGAAGGACCCCCTTGCGCAGGCCCAACCCGCACTTCGCACGGCTCTTCATGGCCAGGCCTCGTCTCTTCGGGGCCCTCCCGCGGCGGGTCCCACGGGCTCTTCACCGCACAAGCCACAGGAGCCAGACGAACCGGGAGCGGCACCGTCCCGTCCGACCCGAGAGGTGAGCCATGAGTACCCGCACGTCCGCCACCCCCTCCGCATCCGCGCAGTCGCTCTACCACGCCATGTCCGGCCTCGCCGGCCCGCTGAGCTCCGGCGAAGGCACCACGCCGGACTTCGCCGCCGCACCTCGCGCGGCGGCCGGCGAGGAGCCGTCGGTACTCATCCTCGGCGCAGGCGTCGGTGGTCTCACCACCGCCTACGAACTGGGCAGGCTCGGTTACCGGTGCACGGTCCTGGAGCCCCAGACCCGCACCGGCGGCCGCAACCGCACCGCCCGCAAGGGCGACAAGCTGTACGAACTCGACGGCGAGGGCGACAGCCCGGTGCTGACCCACACCTGCGCGTTCGACGAGGACCTTTACCTCAACCTCGGCCCCGGCCGCATTCCGTACCACCACCGCCGAGTCCTCAAGTACTGCACCGACCTCGGGGTGCCTCTGCAGCCGTACATCATGGAGACGACGGCGAACGTCCTACACAGCGCGGGACACACCCCGCCCAGTCAACCCTGGCGCAACCGGCGGATCGCCAACGACACCCGCGGCCACCTCGCCGCGCTCCTGTCCGCCGCCCTGACCGAGAGCGACGAGTTCACCGGACTGCTGCGGGACCTGCTGGTCAAGTTCGGCGACCTGGACGAGGAAGGCGAGTACCACGGCTCCACCCGCTCCGGCTACGACGAGCCCCTCGACGTCCACGAATTCCCCCGGCCCGCGCCACCGGTGCCCCTCGTCGAACTGATTCAGTCGCAGTTCTGGAAGCACAGGTTCTACCAGCCGGTGGACTACCTGTGGCAGGCCACGATGTTCCAGCCGGTCGGCGGCATGGACAAGATCGTCCACGCCCTCACCGAACGGATCACCTCCGAGTACGACGTGACCGTCGTACTCGAGGCCGAGGTCACCTCGATCGACCTGACGGGAGACGCAGTCAGCGTCACCCACCGCTCGGGCGGACAGGAACTGACAACGACGGCCGACTACTGCGTGAGCAACATCCCGCTGCCGGTCCTGAAGCGGCTCCCTCTGACCGGCTTCTCCCCGGGGTTCCGGAACGCCGTGGCAGCGGTGCCATTCGCGCCGACGTGCAAGGTCGGCTGGCAGGCCAACCGGCGGTTCTGGGAGGACGACCACAACCAGATCTACGGAGGCATCAGCTGGACCGACCACCCCATCACCCAGTTCTGGTACCCGTCCAACGACTACTTCTCCCAGACGGGCACCCTCACCGGGGCGTACAACTTCGGCAATCACGCCGAGGACATGGGCAAACTCGCGCCGGCCGACCGGCTGCGCATGGCCCGGGACGGCGCCGCACAGCTGCACCGGGAGTTCCTGGAGAAGACCACCGTGCCCCAGGACCTGGGGGTGACCATCGCCTGGCACAAGGTGCCGCACCAGCTCGGCGGCTGGGCCGACTGGGATCCGGCCGACCCTGATCACCAGGTCGCCTACAAGCAGCTCCTGCAGCCCGAGGGCGAGGGCCGCTTCTACGTTGTCGGCGACCAGGCATCCCCGCTGCCCGGCTGGCAGGAGGGAGCCATGATGTCGGCACAGTACGTCGTCGCGCAGATCCTCGGCCTCCTCCCCCGCACCGCCCCCAAGACGGTCCAGGTCCCGGACGCCGCCTTCCTGACACAAGGACTCTGAACACACCCTCGGGAGCCGGTCCACAGCTACCGGCCGGTCGGGTGACGCCGACAGGGGGTCGCATGTTCGCGCCCAGTTGCTACCGGCGATACCGGTGCACGGGGCCGCTGAAGGACAAGACGGGTCATGGGGCGTGTAGCACCTACACCTCGATGTGCGAGCCCATGATGACCGTGCGGTCGCGGGGCAGGCTGAAGTACTCGGCGGCGTCGGCCGTGATGTAGGAGGTGGCGATGAACAGCCGCTTGCGCCAAGGCGCCATCGTCGGCGCCTTCCCGCGCCGGAGCTCAATCTTCGACAGGAAGTAGGACGCCTGGTCGAGCTGCAGGGGCCCTTCGGTTTCGGCCGGGTCGAGCAGGGCCAGTGTGCCGGGTACGTCCGGAATCTCCATGTAGCCGAACCTTGCGGTGACGTGGATGATCCCGTCGTCGGCATACCCGAGGTCGTCGACCACGATCCGCTGGCCGGCCGGGACGCGGGGCACGGGCTGGGTCTTGATGGAGAGGATCACGACATGGTCGTGCCGCACGTGGTTGTGCTCGACGTTGGCCCGCATGGCCAGGGGTGCGGTCTCCTTGTCCCGGTTCAGGAAGACGGCCGTGCCGGGCGCCCGGACCGTCGGTTCCTGCCCCGCGCGAAGGTGCTCGATGAACTCGGGCAGTGGGCCCTCCTGGCGCGCCCGTTCCGCCGTGACGAGTTCGCGGCCGCGCTGCCAGGTCGTCATGACGGTGAACGCGGTGAGTCCGATCAGCAGCGGCAGCCACGCGCCGTGCACGAGCTTGGTCATGTTGGCCGCCACGAACAGCAGGTCCACGAAGAGGAGCGCGCCTCCGCCGATGGCGAGCAGCCAATTGGGTGTACCCCACTTGGCGTGGGCGACGTAGAAGAAGAGCAGGGTGGTGATGGTGATGGTGCCGGTGACCGCCATACCGAAGGCGTAGGCCAGTTCCGCGGAGGAGCGGAAGGCGAAGACCAGGGTGAGGACCGAGACCATCAGGAGCCAGTTGATCCAGGGGACGTAGATCTGACCGATGGTCGACTCGGAGGTGTGCGCGATGCGCAGCCGCGGCAGGTAGCCCAGCTTTGCCGCCTGGGAGGCGACCGAGTACGCGCCGGTGATCACCGCCTGGGAGGCGATCACGGTCGCCGCCGTCGCCAGCAGGACCATCGGCCAGCGTCCCCAGTGGGGCACGAGCAGGAAGAACGGGCTGCTGATGTTGTCCGGATCGTCGAGGATCAGCGCGCCCTGGCCCAGGTAGCTCAGGACGCAGGCGGGCAGTACGAGGAACAGCCAGCCTCGGGTGATCGCCCGGCGGCCGAAGTGCCCCATGTCGGCGTAGAGCGCCTCGGCGCCGGTGACCGCGAGCACGATCGCGGCCAGGGCGAAGAAGGCGGTGCCCCAATTGCCGAACAGGAAGCCCAGCGCGTACGTCGGTGACAGTGCCCTGAGGATGACCGGATGGTCGGCGATGCCGACGACGCCGCACGTGCCGATGGCCACGAACCAGGCGATCATGACCGGCCCGAACACCCGGCCCACCGCGGCGGTTCCCCGGCGCTGCACCAGGAACAGCGCCACGATGATCACCGCGGTGATCGGCACGACCGCGCTCTCCAGCGACGGCTCGACGACCTTGAGTCCTTCGACCGCGGACAGCACCGAGATCGCCGGGGTGATCATGCTGTCGCCGAAGAACAGCGACGCGCCGAAGATGCCGAGCGCGGCCAGTACGGTGGCGGCCCGGCGCCCGCGCTGTGAACTCCACCGCCGCAGCAGCGTGATCAGCGCCATGATGCCGCCCTCACCGTCGTTGTCGGCGCGCATCGCCAGCAGCACGTAGGTGACCGTCACGATGATCATCACCGACCAGAACACCAGCGACACCACCCCGTACACGTTGTCCGTGGTGACCGGGACGGGATGCGGGTCGCTCGGGTTGAACACCGTCTGGAGGGTGTAGATCGGGCTGGTGCCGATGTCGCCGAAGACCACGCCGAGAGCACCGATGACCACCGCGAGGCGCACCGCGTCGTGCGCGCTCGCCCGACGGGCCTCCGATGCCCGCGACGCGGCTCCGTCGTCCGACTCGGTTCCCTTCCGGCGATCGGCCATGGCGCTCCTCCTCGTGTGGGGCGCTGAGCTGCGGCCCCGGGGCATCGGAGCGGACGATACCGACCCCGCGGCCCAACCGCCTGTAGGGGCGCCACTTCGTCCCGACGATCGTCGCCGATCTACTCGCCATCGACCACGACCAAACGATCAACCGGGCCGTGGCCCACTCCATGATCATGGACGCGGGAAGACCAAGGAAGCGGGGGACGCTGCGGTCCACCCGCCCCCTGTCGTGCGGCAGGCCGCGCGATGCATCCGCAGTCATCCGTTGCCGTGCCGTGCCGGACCGGCTCCCGCCAGCAAGTGACTTCATGACGGTGGCGTGACTCGGATCATTCGTCGACGAGTTCGTCGAGTACCTCGGCGGCGGTCGTACGGCCGTGGCCGGCCAGACGTCACGGTTCGGTGAGGTCGCCCTGTTCGGTGGCGAGTTCGATGAGCTGGCCGGTCGCGGTGGAGTTGCCGGTCTCCGCCAGGCGCCGCAGCTCAGCCATAGCGCCTTGCCCGTGGCCCGTTCGATCAACTCGTCGGCGGCGTCCGCGTCTCCGCGATCGACGCGCTCGCGCAGAGCAGCCACATCGGAGTGAGTCGGCCGATCGGGTTCAGGCTCACCCGGTCCATCCGTTCGCCGGTCGATCTCGTGCGTCGTGCCAGCTGAGGGATACGAGACGCACCGCCTGCTGACGCCTCACGGGGAAGCCGCCCAGCGGCGCCACCTGACCGAGTGGGGTCCGCCGAACAAGCGGGTGAAACCGCTACGCGTGTGGCTCAACCCAAGCCACGGGCCCGCGCTGGACGCGCTTCCCTTCGACCTGGTGTGGGCGACGACGTCGGAAGGAGAGGCCAACGCTTTCGTCGCACATGTCCTGGGACTGCCCGAGCTGCCCTTCATTGCCTGGCCCTCGCCACGGGCCGAGCCCGGCGGCGGAATGGCCCGGTCGGCTGCCAGGGCAGCCGATGGCCCGACGGGGCCGGCCACGGGATGCTGCCCGGTCCGCTCTGCCGTACGGCCCAGGTCCTGGGCAGACACATGTGCTCGGCGTCCTGCTCCTGCATCCGGCGCATGGTGCCCTTGGCGACGAGTCCATTCATCGCCACCTGGCACACTGGCCGGACCCCCGGCGAAGGAGTACACCGCATGTCGATGGTCGGCAACCTGCGCAAAGTCGCCCGTCTCGCGCGGCGGGGACGGCGCGTGGACCTCAGCCACCCGGCCCGCTCCCCGCTCGGCTCCACCGTCGTCAACTGCGTCATCTACCGCGACGGCGCCCGCCAGGAGGCCGCTCCCACCGTCGAGGAATCCCTCGCCCGGGTACGCAAGCGGGGCCACGGCTTCGTCTGGCTCGGCCTGCACGAACCCACCGAGACGGAGATCGCGCGGGTGGCCGAGCTGTTCGGCCTGCACCCGCTCGCCGTCGAGGACGCCGTCCACGCCCACCAGCGCCCCAAGATCGAGCAGTACGGCGAGGTCCTCTTCTCCGTCTTCAAGACCGTCACCTACGTCGAGCACGCCGAACTGACCGCGACCAGCGAGGTCGTCGACACCGGCGAGATCATGGTCTTCACCGGACCCGACTTCGTCGTCACCGTCCGCCACGGCCGTCACGGCTCCCTCGGCCCCCTGCGCGAGGACCTCGAGACCGAGCCCCAACTGCTGGCCAAGGGCCCCTCCGCGGTCCTGCACGCCATCGCCGACCACGTCGTCGACGACTACGTCAGCGTCGCCGAAGCCGTCCAGAACGACATCGACCAGGTCGAGACCGACGTCTTCTCCCCGCACAGCCCTCGCAACGCCGACGCCGGCCGCATCTACCAGCTCAAACGCGAACTCCTCGAACTCAAGCGCGCCGTCGTCCCCCTCGCCCGCCCCCTCGACCGGCTCGCCACCGAACCCCGCGCCTGCGTCGACAAAGACATACAGGCGTACTTCCGGGACGTCGCCGACCACCTCACCCGCGTCACCGAACAGATCACCGCCTTCGACGCCCTGCTCGACTCCATCCTCCAGGCCCACCTCGCCCAGGTGACCGTCGCCCAGAACGAGGACATGCGCAAGATCACCGCCTGGGCCGCGATCATCGCCGTACCCACCATGGTCTGCGGCGTCTACGGCATGAACTTCGACCACATGCCGGAGCTGCGCTGGCGCTTCGGCTACCCCCTCGTCCTCGCCGTCATCGCCACCGCCTGCTTCGTCATCCATCGGGGGTTCAAGCGCAACGGGTGGCTCTGACGTCGGCTCCGGCCGCCCAGGTGGTCGCCGTGCCGGTCAGTCGGCGTACTCCTTACGAACTCGCCGATCCGCGCTTCGGCCACGCGCTGCAGGACTTGCGGACGGCTGTCCTGGCGGTGGAGAGCGACCGTACCTGACCGGACGCGGACGACAAGGGCTGCTGCTGATGAGCGCCCGGATATCCCTGGGGTGGGTTGGCCCGTCGCCGGCCCGGCGTTTCCTCCCGGTTCCGCCGGCCCGTTCGGCCGGTTCGCAGACAAGAGGGGGCAGATCCGAAAAGGATTCACCTCCGGCCGAAGTCTCCTTCGAACCCCGCTCCCGCAGCCACGGCACCCGGGACGCACAGGCCGGGAAACGACGATGCGCGCCGCGCCACGCCGCTCAGCAGCACAGCCCGGGGGCAACCGCGGATCCGGACGGGGCCGGCCCGACGCCCGCACACACGGCGCCGGAGATCGTTCCCGCGGCAAGGGACCCCGCCCCGTCCGCACATACGCACTGTGATGAACTGGCCACCGATCACCAGCAATAGAGGGGGAGAAATGACGGCAGACACAGAACAGCTCCGTCGGGACGGGCACCACATCGAGAAGTGGTCGCTCGGCTGGATGCTCCTGTCGCTCGCGATGTGGGCGTGGTTCGGCTACCGGTATCTGCTGGACAACGACCGGGAACACCTCGCAGGCCCTGAAGACGGCCGCACCCTGGTAGGCATCCTCGCACTGGCCGTCATCCCGACGATCATCACGGCAGCGACCCTCACGTACGCCCGCGTCCTGTTCCGCCTCGCCCGCCAGACCTCATAGGAGAAGACGGGGGCAACCCCACACGCCGAACACAGCCTGCTCCACCGATACCGGTCCCTGTCCGGCCACAGCCTGCGCGTCGTACCACCCCAAGCCATGCCCGATCTGGCGCACAGCCCTCTCACGCCACCGCGCGCGGCATGAAGCGGCCGAGCTCACGGAGCAACGCCATAACATCCCGGTTCCCGCCTCTCCCATGCCGCATCAGCCATCCAACGCAGGCACCTGGGGCTGCCTGGCGCAGCAGGTGGTGTGCCTCGTCGCGTTTGCGGGCGACGAGGTCGTGGTGTGGTGTCTTCTCCCGTTCGAGTTCGTTCGCCTCGGCCAGCCAGGCTGGCTTGCTCGGCCTTGGTGAGGACCTCTCGGGCGGCTCGGGGGCCGACGGGGCCACAGGTGGAATCAGGCGCCGTCCGTCCTGTCGGATACGGTGACGCCGACCGGTGTGCCTGCCTCGACGGTGCGGCTGACCGTGCACAGCCGGTCGTGCGACGCCTGCACGGCTCGGGGCAGGATGGTGCGGGCGCGCTCCCCCGACGGCCCGTCCGGGAACGCGACGGAGAAAGTGACCTCGAGGTCCGACATCCGGTTGCCGCTCTCGTCCTCGACCTTGCTGCCGGTCACGGTGACGGAGAACGTGGTCGGTTCCTCGTGACGAGTCGTTGCGACCTCCACGTCGGCCGCGGTACAGCCGCCGATCGCCGCGAGGAACAACTCGACCGGAGTGAAGTCCGCACCCTCGCCGGTGCCGAAGCCCAGCGTGCCCCCACGGGCATTCGTCGCGGTGAACCGGCCCGGGCCGGCCCGCTCGATGGTGACAAAACGCAGCGAATCGTCAGTCATGGCGACGACAGTACCGGCACAGTCCGGCTGTGGATCCCCACCACCCGCCAACTCATCGGCCGGTTCCTCACCGGACACCAGGGCCTGGTGACTGCGGTCGCGTTCTCCCCCACCGAGTCCCTCCTCGCCACAGCCGACGGATTCGAGGGAACCCTCCGGCTGTGGAATCCGGACACGGAGACCCCTCCCGGCTCCTCCGCACTGACCCGCGGTTGCGGAGGCGGTTGCCCGGTCAGCCGCGCGCGGTACGACGGGCCGCGCGCGCCACGGGCGGACGGCGCGGGCGCCACGGGCGGACGGCGCGGGCGCTCCGGCAGCAGGGGGACGACGACGCGGACCACTGCGCCGAGGCAACGCGGCCGTCGTTCGTCCCTGGGAGTCCTGGTCGATGCAGGGCCAGTGGGGCGTCCGGGGTCGCCGGCACGTCGCGGCGGTTGATGCTGCGGATGTAGACCCACAGCTGCGGGAACTCCAGGGAGCGTTCGGCCCGGCCCCAGGAGTCGTGCGGCACACGGAGTGGTCGTCGACGCCGAGGCCTGGGTGGACTCCGCCTACGGCTGAACCGTGGTCGACGTCGGTGCGGCTGCAGAGCGGGCAGTGGCGGCGTTGGCGGATAGGCTGGCGGACATGCCGGATACCGCGCTGCTCATTGTCGACTTGCAGGGCGCCTTGGTGGCAGGAGCGCACGATGCCGATGCCTGCCTTGCTCGCGTCGCCGAACTCGCCGAGCGCGCCCGCGCAGCCGGCGCACCCGTTCTCTACCTGCGCCAGCGGGTCGACCTCCCCGGCGTACCGGCCGAACTGCTGGACATCCATCCGGCGGTGGCCCCACAGCCCGACGACACAGTGCTGGACAAGGACAGCGCCGACTCCTTCCTGGACACGCCGCTCGACGGGCTCCTGCGCGAACGCGGCGTCCGGCGGGTGGTCGTCACCGGCTTCGCAACCGAGTACTGCGTCGATTCCACCAGCCGCAGCGCGCTCTCGCGCGGCTACGACCTCGTCCTCGTCGCCGACGGCCACACCACCCCACAGCGCCCCGCCGACAGTCCGCTGCCGAGCGCGGCCCAGGTGATCGTCCACCACAACGCCGTCTTCGCGACGATTGCCTACGCCGGCCGCACGATCCAGGTACTCCCGGCCATGAAAGTGGACTTCACCGCCGAGCCGGGCGCCGAATAGGACGCGTCACTTCACGCTCTGGATCGGCCGGGCAACGGCCACGCTCAGCAGCACGACAGCCAGGGCGAACACGAACCGCATCCGATGGACGGGCTGCCTGTCCGTGCCCGAGGCAAGTCCTGGGCCCACCGCCTGGAGGCGCTCAACACCCTCGCGGCAGCACGGTCGGCACGCGGACGACATGCTCGCGGAACTCCGCAATGAGATCGCCGTACTCGGCGTCACTAGCAGCACGACGTTCGACACTTGGCGTACTCGCTGTCCAGCCGACACTACGGCACGACTCCGACCGCCTTGGACTGCCCCGCCCGGCAGGCACTGCGACCCCCGAGGAGAGAGAATGTGGTCTGCGCGCCATACCGATTCCGGCCCGAAGTCGATGACCCGGCCGAACTGGGCCCGTCGGTCCGGGCGTTTCCCCCTCTCCCCGGTGACACGGTCCGGCGGCCGGTCCACGGCCAAGCTCTCAAGGACCGTGACACGTGGAAGCCTGACGCCCCAAAGTGTCTCCGACCGCCCGGACGCTGATCGACCGCATGGACCACACGCGATTCGGCCTCCGGTGATCGAGAAATACGCGACACATGTTCTCGACTGCCGAAACCGCCTTACCGCAACGAACGTTGAGACCCATTAGCATCTCGAAACCCCCAGTCCCGCCGTTCATGCCCGGTCACTTGTCAGGTGTTGTGCGCGGGTGGGAGCGGCTCTCGAGCCGCGTCGCCATGACCGCAACGTCATCCTCGGCGTGTCCGGCGTCGAGGCGGGCCAGGGCCGTGTCGATAACGCCCTCGACGTCCGAGGACGAGCTGAAATCGATATGGGCCAGCCGCTGCAAGGACTCTTCGATGTCTTCGCCGCGGAATTCGACGAGCCTGTCGGTGAACAGCATGAGTGTTTGTGCAGAGTCCAATCGGTGTGGGCCCCCGCACCGGCATCTGCCCCATAGTCGTCGCCGACACCGCCGTCTACCGCGACGACAGTCACCTCTCAGAGGCGTACGCCGAGGCGCTCGCCCCGGTTCTGGCGCCATCGCTGGATCGCCTCATGGGTGCGCCCTGAGCACACCGAATGATCACACAGCCAGTGACGCGGAACGAGGCGCCGAGGTCCCACCGGTGCGGCGACCTTCTCCTTCACCGGCGTCGAGGAGCTCAACAACGGCACCACCCCGCGCACGGTGAAGGTCACCACCGACAGCAGCGTCGAGTTCGACGCGGTCGTCCGCATCGACACCCCCGGTGAAGCGGACCTCTGCCGCAACGGCAGCGTCTTGCAGTACGTGCTGCGCGGCCCGATCCGCGCGTAAGACTTCACACAGGCAGGCAGGTTGAGGGCCGCGCCCCGGTCATCGGGGACGCGGCCCCGCACCGTGAAGGGCCGCCCTTCACGGTGCCGACTCACACCCAGCCGCGCTGCGCCGCCCGCACCCCCAGTTGGAACCGGCTCGCCGCCCCCAGCCGCTCCTGCAACTCGCTCACCCGCCGCCGCAGGGTCCTCAGGCTCACCCCCAGATGACGGGCCACCGCCTCGTCCTTCATCCCGGCCGTCAGCAGCCGTATCACCATCCGTTCCTCCTCGGACAGTTCACTGTCCTGCACGGGCATGCCGAGGGGAGTCGCCTGCTGCCAGGCCATGTCGAAGAGCCGCTGCAGTGCCTCGGTCACCGCGGAGTGCCGCACCACCACACAGCAGTACCCGCCCGCCGCCGACGCGGTCAGCGGAAGCAACGCCCGGGACCCGTCGACCACCAGCAGCTTCGTCGGCACCGAGGGCAACACCCTTGCCCGCTCGCCGAGTTCACCCATCCGCAGGGCCTGGGCCAGTACCTTCGGATCCTCCAGGGCGGTCGCCGCGTAGATGCCCCGGGAGATGATCCCGCGGCGCAGCAGATCCGCCTGGAGATCCTGCTGCGGGGCGGGCGGGGCGAGATAGGGAGGAGTGTCGAAGAGGCACACCTCGCGCTCGGCGCGCGCGTACAGCTCCTCCAGCCGGGCTGCGATGGCGCCTTCGCCGGAGACCACTTCCACCAGCCGGGTCGGCTCCTCGCGCAGCAGTCCCGCCTCGTACGCGATCGCCATCTCCTCGGCGGTGGCGGCGAGCAGTTCGGACTCCGTCTCGCGCTGGCGGATCAGCGCCCGGACCGCCACCCGTGGATCCACCGCCCGCATTCCGCCCATGGAGTCCGGCGGTTGCAGCAGCCCGAGCGCGAGCAACCGGTTGCAGGCCTCGCGGACCCGGGCCGCGGAGTCGGCGCCCGTCAGCAGCGCCCAGCCGGCCGCCCCGGCATCGGGCTGATGGAGGATCGCCTGATAGACGAGCTCGTCGAACGCGGAGACCCCCACCGCGGCCCAGGGGCCCGCGGCAGGGGTCTGCGTTGCCGTGTCGTATGCCGTGTTCACCATGTCCCGGCACGGTAGTGGATCTTTGTTAAGGCTGAGGGCGCATCCTCCAGCCTGAAGTAGGCCTGGTTCAGGCCTACTTCAGTCCGAACGCCCGCAGCACGGTCTGATCGATCCCGTTGCCGTCGCGGTCGGCGGCCCGCACCCGCAGCGACACCGTCTCGGCGCCCTTCGCGGGCTTGAACCGGGCCTTGCCGTCCTCGACCTTCACTTCCTTCCAAGTCGTGCCGTCGTCGTAGGAGACCCAGGCCTTCAGACCGCGCGCCTTCGCGCTGCCCAGCTGGTTCGAGACCGGCAGCGCGACCTCCAACTGCCTGCCGCGCTCGGCCCGGTTGAGCAGGTCGAGACCCTTGGGCGCGATGCCGACCGTGAGCAGCGGCAGCGCCGTCTCGGCCGTGGTGTGCGCCGAGGCGAAGGTCCACTCGGTGTGCGTGCTCGTGGAGTACTTGGCCCAGGCCGCCCGACGCTGCACATCCAGGTCGAAGCGGTACGACGCGTTGTCCGCCGGCACCTCGAAGACGCCGTACCCGCCGAGCGTGGAGTCACCGATCAGCCGCCCGTCCGCGTAGAGCTTGCCCTTCGCGGTGTTGTCGGTGCCGTCGATGTTGCCGTAGTGACCGGGCGTGGAGTCGGTCAACTCCGCGACGCGGAGCGTGAGTTTGTCACCGGTGCGTTGGGAGAGGCCGTACTCCTCGCTGGTTCCCGGCCGGACGACCTGACGCAGCCAGTTCTCGGTGGTGGGGTCCGTGCCCGGCGTGGCGAAGGTCCGCAGCGGGCTCCACTGACCCCGGAGCGTGTTCCAGTGCGGGTAGACGACGTGCCAGGTACGGGTGTCCGGGTCGGCGTAGTAGTACTCGTCGCGTTCCGTGCCCAGCTCGGTCTCCACGCTGCTCTCGATACCGAAGCGCTGCCAGGGGCGGAAGGTGTACAGGGTGTCCGCGCCGATCTCGCCGGCCGTGGCCCCGTAGTAACGGGCCTTCGCCTTCACCGTGTTGGACTTGTCCAGGTCGTACGTCTGGTCTGCCGTGATGGCGCCGCTCTGCGCCGCGAGCAGGTTGTAGACGTACGGACTGGTCGGCGTGCCCTTCAGCTTCAGCGTGACCTTCTTGCCGGTCTTCAGCAGGTCGCCGAGCGCGGCGCCCTGCTCACCGGTGGCGATCATCAGCGGCACCGTGGTCGCGCGGTCGACGGCCTCGATCCAGAAACCGGGCGTCTTACGGTAGGCGATGAGGTAACCCGCCCCCGCCTTGGTCGCGTTGTCCAGGGCGCTCTGGGCGCGCTCCGTGGCGCCGAGCGCGACCACCGCCACCTTGCCCTTGACGTCGAGCCCCGCGAAGTCGGCCTCGGTACCGCCGCCCGCGTCCACCGCCTGCACCTTGCGGTCACCGCTGAACTTCAGCGGGAAGTCCTCGTACGTCTGCGAGTAGTAGAGCGAGGACAGCTCGGTCTTCTTCGGGCTGGTGACGCTCGCCGTCAACTCCTTCGCGTACAGCCGGAACTTGGCGTAGAAGTCCAGGGTTCCCACGGTGACCTGCTTCGTCGGAGCCACATAGATGTGGTCGGTCCAGAAGCCCTGGCTGTAGGTGAGACCCCAGGTGCTGCCCGGCCCCTCGCGGTGCCAGCTGGTGCTGAAGCCCTTGAACTCGGAGTCCTCCTTGGTCTTCGGCTTGATCTCCACTGCCTCACGGGCGTCGAGGACGACCTCGGTGTCCCCGTTCACCTTGATCTCGGGATTGCCGACGACCGAGGTGCCGACAGCAATCCCGCCCCCGTCCCGGTCCGGGATCCAGGTCGAGATCGAGTACGTCCCGGCCGGCACCTGCCAGGTCCAGCCGCTGCCGATGAAGCCGTACTCGTTGGGACGGGCGCCGTTCAGCTCCTGGAGCGAGTAGATCGACGCCCCGGTGGACGGCTTGCCGTCGCGGCCCAGGAGCGAGACCTTCAGGTCGTAGGTCTTCGGCGACTTCTCGAAGCCGACGCCCGTGGTGACCTGGATGCCGTCGGCGGTCGCCGTGATGTGGCCCGTGTACTGGCCCTCGGCCTCCGCCGCGGGGTCGACACCGACCGGGACCGTGGCGGTGCCCCGCGCGGGGACGGTCACCGTGGCGGCGCCCACCGTGACATCGGCGAGCGACGACGTGAGCTTCAACTCCACAGCTTTGTCGGTGGTGTTGGTGTACGTGATGTCCTTGCTGGCGACCTCGATGTCACCGTCCTCGAACTTCCCGAAGCTCAGCGTCGAGGTCGCGAAGACGTTCTGCGTGACGGCCCGCACGGCGTCGACCCGCCCGTCGCCCTGCTCGAACACCGAGTTGTCGGCGTTCGTCTTCGCCGTGCTGGCCAGGGCTTCCTTGATCTGCTCACCGGTCCAGTCCGGATGCGCCTGCGCGACCAGCGCCGCCGTACCCGAGACATGCGGGGTGGCCATCGACGTACCGCTGGCCGTCGTGTAGTAGTCGTCGACCGGCGTACTGCCGGGCATGCTGGTACCGGCGGCACGCGCCGCGGTGATGCTCACCCCCGGCGCGGTGATCTCCGGCTTGACCGCGGAGTCACCGAGGCGCGGGCCACGGCTGGAGAACGACGCCAGCTTGTCGGACTTGTCGACCGCGCCCACCGTCAGCGCCGAGTCCGCGATGCCCGGCGTCCCCACGGTCTGCTCGCCCGGACCAGCGTTGCCCGACGCGATGACGAAGAGGCTCCCGGTGGACGCGGACAGCTCGTCGACGGTCTCACTGAGCACGTCCGAGGGGCCGGACGCCGTACCGCCCAGCGACATCGAGACGATCTTCGCCCCGGAGTGCGCCGCCCACTCCATGCCCGCGATGATCCACGAGGCCTGGCCCTCGCCCGCGTTGTTCAGCACCTTGCCGACCAGCAGCTCCGCGCCCGGCGCCACACCCTTGCGCTTGCCGTTCGAGGCGGCGCCCGAGCCGGCGATGGTGGCCGCCACATGGGTGCCGTGGCCGAAGCCGTCCTGCACGGTCTCGTCCGGTACGAAGCTCTGCGTCTCGGCGATCTTCCCGGCCAGGTCCGGATGCCCGGTGTCCACACCGGTGTCCAGCACCGCGACCTTGACGCCCGTGCCGTCGTAGCCCGCCCGCCACACCTCGGGCGCGCCGATCTGCGGCACGCTCACATCCAGGGACGCCTTCACCTTGGCGTCCAGCCAGATCTTGTCGATGCCTTCGCCGAGCCGCTTGGCGGCCCTGGAGGTGGCCTCGGTACCGAGCGCCGGGGCGATGTCCGCCCAGAACGCGGTGGACTTCTTCGCGCTCAGCGCGGCGCCGTCGATCCCGGGCAGCGCCAGCGTCCGGCGCGCACCCTCAGGGGTCGCACTGCCCTTGCTGTAGGTGGCGATCACCGGGGTGGCACCCGTCTTCGCGTCCGCGTACCCCTGCTCGACCAGCTGGGTGACGTTGAACAGGGCCGGGTCGAGACGGCCCGCCTGGATCAGCGGGATGGCGTCCGCGGGCAGGACGCTGATCTCTCCGTCCTTCTCGCTGGACAGGAAGGTGGCGGCCTCGCGGCCCTTGCCACGGTGGACGTCGACGGCGGACTTGCCGTCAGGTCCGGTGGTGAGCGACACGGTGTCGCCGGTGATGAGGGTGACGATCTGCGGTACGGCGGAACGCGGGCCCGTGGGCGGTGTGGTGACCGAGGCTCCGAATACGGCGGCCGCGGGCGGGATCGCCCCCGCGAGCAGTCCGGCAGCTGCGGCCCCGGCCCACAGGGCATGGAGTCTTCGCATGGGTGGACGTCCTCCCCTGAACGTGTCAGACCTCCGCCGGTGAGCGGAGGCCGGAGTTCAGACTGGGCGCCGAGTCACACGAGGTTCAAGGGAATCCGGTGGCCGAAGCGTGCCAATGCCCCCTTCGGTCACGGCAGTCGACACCTCCCCCTCCCGCAGACTCCGTCGTACCTGGTGGACAGCCGTCACACGGCTGCGGCTCAGGGTGAACACAGGGTTCAGCCGGCCGACCAGGGCAGAATCCGGACATGACCGGCGCCCCGGGGATCCGAAGCCGGCGAGTCCGCGTCCCCGTCGTCGATGACGAACCCGCGCTGACCGAAGTGCCTCCGTGGCCGTCGGGGACGCGGGCCGGCACCCCTACCCGGCGCCCGACGGACACACCGCGCTGCGCGAGGCACACCGCTGCGCCCCGCACGCCGTCGTCCTCGACGGCGTGCCACGGCTGCGGGAGGCGATTCGGCATCGCCCATGTCGACTTCGTGACGCGAACGCCCGGCCGGTTCCCGGTCATCACGCTCAACAGCCCCTTGCTCACCGCACTGTCCGCCCTCAGTTGAGGTGCACGACATGCCGCCGCAGGACGGACGCAGCCCGCAATCTGCCGGTCAGTGTGCCGGCGTCCGGCGTCCGGCCCGCAGCCACGCTCCGGCCTGGCACGAGGCGCAGCCGAGACAAGGTGAAGGGATGACCCCGGTGACCGCGTGCGGCGTCACCCGGGTGTGGGCGAGGGCACCGCTCGGACGTGAGCCGCGCCCTCAGGCGTTCCTCCGTGAGCACGGAGGAACTGCCGTCACCAGGACGACTTGGTGACACCGGGCAGGAAACCCGCGTGCGCCTGCTCCCTCACGCGGACACGGGAGAGCCCGAACTTGCGCAGCTGCCCGCGGGGACGGCCGTCGACGCTGTCACGCAGGCGGACACGGACGGCACTGGCGTCGCGAGGCTGCCGACGCAGTTCGGCGATCGCGGCACCGCGCTCGGCTTCCGTCGAGGAAGGACGTCGAATGGTCTCTTTGAGTGCGGCGCGCCGGGTGGCGTACCGCTCGACGACGGCCTTGCGCTTCTCGTTCTTCGCGATCTTGCTTCGCTTGGCCATCAGACCTTCCCTCCCCGGGCACGGATGCGCGCGACAGCCGCTTCCACGCCGATGGTGTCGACGCTCTTGATTCCGCGGGCGCTCAGCTTCAGTCGGACGTACCGGGTCTCGCTGGGCAGCCAGTACCTCTTGTGCTGGATGTTCGGGTTGAAGCGGCGGGAGGTGCGCCGGTGCGAGTGGGAGATGCGGTTGCCGAATCCCGGCTGGGCGCCGGTCAGTTGGCAGTGGGCGGACACAGGATGACCTGCCTCTCACTGAGGGGTAGTTATCGATAATGGAAATCGTTCCCATATAGTAGCGCCCATGGCTCGCAACGAACTCCGCCCGGTCATCAAGCTCCGCTCCACGGAGGGGACCGGCTACACCTACGTGACCCGCAAGAACCGCCGCAACGACCCCGACCGCATGGTCCTGCGCAAGTACGACCCGATTGCCGGTCGGCACGTCGACTTCCGCGAAGAACGCTGACCCGATCACCTACCGCCCGAGGGAGCACGCCATGAAGCCCGGCATCCACCCCGCTTACGGTCCCGTCGTCTTCCGCGACAAGGCCGCCGACTTCGCCTTCCTGACCCGTTCAACGCTCACCAGCGACAAGCGCATCGAGTGGGAGGACGGCAACACCTATCCCGTCGTGGACGTCGAGACCTCCTCGGCGAGCCACCCCTTCTACACCGGTACAGCCCGGGTCCTCGACACCGCGGGCCGAGTCGAGCGCTTCGAACGCCGCTACGGCCGATCCGAGGGCCGATGATGCGCGAGGAAGGCCGCCTGCCGGTCGTCATCGTCGCCGGCCTGCACGCGGACGCCCGCCGACACGTGGTCGACCGCCTCCTGCGAGCGGTGCCGGGCAGCGTCGCCCTTCACCACGACCTCGCCACCGCGGGCGAGGGAACCGTGCGACGGCTCGTCCGCGACGTGTCCGGCGTGCTCGCGTCGGGCGAAGCGCCGCTGGTCAACGACTGCGCCTGCTGCGCACTGCGGGAGGACCTCATCCCCGAGCTGGAGCGGCTGGCCGGCCACGGTCCGGTACGGCTGGCGATCGTCGAGTTGTGGGACTCGGTCGAACCCAAGGCCATGGCGGAGGTCGTGGCGGCACACAGCGGCGACGATCTGACGCTCACCAACGTGATCACCGCGGTCGACCCGGCACTGGTCCTGCCGTACCTCGCCAACGGAGACGACCTGGCCGAGGCGGGACTTGCGGCAGCGGCGACGGACCAGCGCACCGTCGGTGACACCTGGGCCCGGCAGCTGGAGTACGCGCCCGTCCTCGCCCTCATGGACAGCGAGGACGCGGACGAACACGATCATGCCCTGCTGACCCAGCTGCACCCCACCGCCCGCCACGTCGACGCGCTCTCAGGTGAACTCGGGCAACTGGCCTTCGCCGGATTCGACGTGGAAGCGGCAGCCACGGCCCAGCACCCGGCCTGTGCACTCCTGCCTCAGGAGGCCGACGAAGCAGGCGTCACGACGCTCGTGTGGCATCGCACCCGCCCCTTCCACCCCGAACGCCTCTACCAGGCTCTGGAGGACCTCTGCTGCGCGGCCGCTCGCAGCAGGGGCCGGTTCTGGCTCGCCGACCGCCCTGACACACTGCTCGCCTGGGACGCAGCCGGCGGCGCCTTGTGCGTCGAAGGCGCGGGCCCATGGCTCGCCTCTCTGCCCGACGCCGCATGGGAGCTGGTCCCCCCGGTACGGCGTGCGGCCGCCGCCCTGGACTGGCATCCGGAGCACGGCGACCGCTGCCAGCACCTCGTCTTCACCTCCCCCGGACTCGACCGCTCCGGCATCGAGCAGCTCCTCGACTCCTGCCTGCTCACCGACGCCGAATACGCGGCCGGGCCCAAGGGGTGGCAACGCCTGCCGGCGGCCTTCGACTCCCTACTCGACGCCGCGTGAGCCACCGACCCGCACAACAACCGATCGCCACCACCACATTTCGAGGAATCCGCATGACCCGACGCGTCAACCCCCGCAAGCCGGTGAAGCACCGCTCCAACCCCCTGGTCGCGGCCGGCATCACCTACGTCGACTACAAGGACACCGATCTGCTGCGCAGGTTCATCTCCGACCGGGGGAAGATCCGTAGCCGGCGCGTCACCCACGTCACCGCTCAACAGCAGCGCCAACTCGCCGCAGCCGTCAAGAACGCCCGCGAAATGGCCCTCCTCCCGTACTGCAGCAGGTGACGGGGCGCGGCAAACGGCAGTGCACACCCGATGGACCGGTCCGCCGATGGGGACCGTCTGCCAGGCTGACCGCCACGGGAGCGCACAAGGCAGTGAAGTCAACCGAGTTCACACAGGACACCCGGCCCCACGAGCTGGCCTGCGGCCTGCGGCCTGAGGCACGAGGTGGTCGACTGCTGGGTGACGATGAGCCGTGCCGACGGGCGGTCACCCCGCACGGGGTCGCGTTGCCGCCGGTGAATCCGAAGGGCGTCAGGGGTGCGTTCGACCAGATCGTCGACGCACTCCATCCGCAACGGAGCAGGCTGCTCGTGGCCACCATGGACGGCGTGTTGGCGGGACGGCTGTTCCTTCACCGCGATCCGCACCCGCTCGTCGCGCACTGTGCGGCATGGTCACCACGTGCAGAGGCACACCAGGTTCCGCCCCGCCAGGGCATCGGTGCCCGCGCTGATGCGGCGCGTCCCTGCTCGTCCAGGGCGTGGGCGTAGTTCGCCACCACCTGCTGGAGTTCGGCGGTCACGAGACCACCGTCAGCACGATCTTGCCTTGGATGTGGCCCTGCGCGGCTCGCGTGTGTGCGCTGCCCGCATCGGGCAGCGGGTAGGTGCTGTCCACCCCGACCTGGAGCTTGCCCTCATCGAACAGGCGCCCGATCTCGGCGAGCTGGGGGCCGTTGGAACGCACCTGAATGTCCGAGACCGTGATGCCCAGACTCGCTGTCTCTTCCGGGTCGTACTGGGCGAAGAACACCGGAAGCATGGTGCCGCCGCGCTTGAGCACAGTCAGGAAGCGTGAGCTGTCCGGGCCACCGACGGTGTCGATCACCAGGTCGACACCGCTGACCACGTCCGCGGCCTGCGTCCTGGTGTAGTCGATGAACTCATCGGCGCCGAGCTTGCGCAGGAACTGCTCGTGCCGGCCCGAGGCCACCGCGATGACGTGTGCCCCCTTCCAGTTCGCCAGCTGCACCGCGAAGTGGCCCACTCCACCCGCAGCCCCGTTGACCAGCACTGTCGTCCCGGGCGTGATCGGCACCGGCCGGTGCACCTGGCCGGTGAAAGGAGACGGCACGTCATGGCCGAGGTCAACCAGGTACTGCCAGGCCGTAAGCGCGGCCATCGGCACCCCGGCCGCCTGCACGTGGTCGATACCGGCCGGCTTGTGAGCCAGGTCCGACGTCGGCGCGGCCACGTACTCGGCGTACGTCCGGCCGTCGAATCCGGGGAACCGCAGCATGCCGAAGACCTCGTCACCGACGGCGAACTCCAGCACGTCCGGAGCGACCGCCCGGACCACGCCCGACATGTCCGTTCCGGGGATCAGGGGGAACTCCAGCGCCGGCCTCATCCCGGCCGGCATGACCTTCATCCCCTCACGCAGGTACCAGTCCGGCGGGTTGATGCCCGCCGCGTGCACCCGGACGAGCACCTCGCCCGGGCCGATCTCGGGAACCGGCACCTCGTCATACTGCAAAACTTCCGGCCCGCCCGCTTCGTGGAACTGGATCGCCTTCATCGCGCCTGTCGCTTTCTCGGGGAAACGTTGCTCCTTCAGTCAAGGCCCAGGACGGCATGGCCGTCCAAGACCGGTTCGGCAACCTGATCATTCCGAAACGGCATGACGCGTACGCTCGAAGGGTGAACGATCTCGGACAGGACCTGGAACTGCGGCTGGTGCGCTCCTTCACCGTGGTGGCGGCGCACCGGCACTTCGGTCGGGCCGCCGCCGACCTGCACGTGGCCCAGCCGGCGCTGAGCCGCCAGATCCAACGGCTCGAGAAACATCTCGGCGTACGACTGCTGGACCGCACACCCCAGGGCACCCGGCTCACTCCGGCCGGCCAGAGCTTCCTCCCCCGGGCCCAAGCCCTGCTGCAGGCCGCCCGCCAGGCCGCGCTGGCCGTGCGTGAACAAGCCGAGACCGAACGAATCGCCATCGGCTACGTCGAGGACCTGGTGATCACTGCCGCCGTACGGGAACTGCGCCGCCGTTGCCCGGACGCCGAGATCGCCACCCGGTACCTGAGCTGCCGCGACGTCGGGGCGTTGTCCGACAACCGCGTCGACGCCCTGATCGCGCGGGCCCCGCTGCCGTTCGCCGCCGACGACGTGTTCACCGCCCCGCTGTACGAGGAGCCCCGGATGCTCGTGGTCCCGCGCGGCCATCCCCTGGCCGACCGCGCGTCGGTGACCGCGGAAGAACTGGCCAGCGAGGACGCGGCGCCGTGCGCGCTCGAAACCGCGGACTGGACCTCCTACCGGATCCTGGGGGCCGGCGTGCCGCCGATCGAGAGCTACGAGGACAAGCTCGAACTCGTCGCGAGCGGCAGGGCGATCGCCGTGCTACCGGTCGGCGATCGGCGCAGCTCACTGCGTCCCGACCTCGTCACCGTCCCGATCGAGGGTGCTCCCCCCAGCCAGGTCGTCCTGGTCAGCCGCAAGGGCGACCCGAATCCGATGATCAGGAATCTCCGGCTGGCGGCCAAGGCAGTCCTCACCACCCCGGCAGCCTGACCGGGACCAGCCGACCCGCTTGGCGCTGCATTGCACCTGCTCACGCGCGCCATGTTCGTCGCGCATCTGCCGGTATCGCTCGAGGTTGGGTTGCGCCGGCTCAGCGTCCGACCCTATGAAACGGCGTTCAAGCACGCCGTCTCGACCAGGAACCGTTGCCGTATCGCGTGAATGACCGGCCAGCCGCCGCAGCACCAGCGGAACCGGTCGTGGGCGCGAGTGATCGCAGCGTCCCGGTCGGTGTCGTGACAGATCGGCAGTTGGCCGACTCCGGGCTTGCCCGTGCCGCCGTGGCAGTCGAACGCGGAGATCAGCTCCTGTTGGGGGTCGCCGACGACCACCAAGTCGGCCAGCCGGCCGGCGAGTTCGCACGAGCGGTCGCCCGCGACAGCGACGCAGATCGGCGGAGGTGCTGCGTCGGGCAGGTCCCACAACCTGGCGTTCTCCACATCGAAGTGAGCGCCGTGACGTTGACGTTCTCCCCCGCGAAGAGAACGCGGCACATCGGACCAACGATCAACTGACCCACGGCTTCGTCCACCTCCACGTCGTCATGGGCGTCGAAAGCGACCGCGCCATCGCCGGCCACCTCCACGAAGCACATATCGGCACCCACTTCGCTTGGGCCTACGTCATCCCGGCACTGGAACTGCGGCGCCACCAAGATCACGCCGAACCCGCCATGGACCCCCGCCGACTGACCCGCCAGGTCGCTCAGCCAGGTGCCTCTGAGTGCGCTCGCATCCAGCGCAGGACCCGTACCGCCCCCTTGGCGGCAGGCGGGCAGCAGTCGCCCTGTCGGTGTCCTGCCCGTACGGACGCACCGTAGGCGTCACTCTGGCTGAGGACCGCCGGCTGCCCGGCGCCCGCGTCGCCTCCTCTCGGGTCGGCGCGAAGAGCAGATGCAGCTCATGCGCGGTGATGATCCGTCAGGCCGGATTCACCAACTGCTTCGACTCCATCTCCCGGATGCTCGAACTGCTCAACAACGTCGCGCGCCGAGGCATCGTGCCGCCGACGGATGAACAGAACCCCATCGCGGCGCCGCACACAAGATCCGAGCCCGCAGCCCTTCCCGAGCTCCGTGCGGAGGCCGCGAAGCGGCTCCTGCTGGATCTCACGCATCAGTTCGTCATGCCCGACCGGCTCCAGCCCCGCGCCCGGCGAGCAGACCCGTGAGCAGTCGGCGACGAACCCTCACAGCCTCCGGCAGGAGAACACCGACCTGCGCCGCGCCCTCGCCCTGTTCAAGGAGGCCATCCGCCAGCTCACCCTCGAAAATGCCGCCCTGCGCCAAGGTGCCACCCTCCTTCGGCTGCCCGCCCGAGTGCGGCCGGACCCGGATGCGGGCTGAGGCGGATCCGTTCGGTGCCGCCCAGCGCGCGGACCGCGGACCCACGCCATACACGTGGCGATGTGGCACTGACCCCTCCGATGCTCGCCGAAGCCCGACGGGTGCCGCCTCCGGAGGGGCCCTGCCCGGCAGGTGGGCCGCGGACCAGAAGGCCGATGATTTCTGCGCGATTCTCTTTGCACGTCCTGGACAGGTGCTGATCCAGTCCCGCCGGTGATCCGACCTGACCCCCGCATTCCCGGACCTCGCCGCAGCGGCTTGCGGTCTAGGCGCTCGTGCTGGACGGTGAGCTCGTCGTGCCCCACGGCGGCCGGCTCGAGACCAGTTGGCCGAGTCAGCGTTGGGGCAGCCCGTCCTTACACCCGGCTCAATGCCCCGCAGAGCGCGGAAGCCCGTGACCTCCTCGCCGAAATGTGAGAGGGGTACCCGTGGGGCTGCCACCACTGCACCGGAGAGCCGCATGGTGCCCTGGCCGTACCGGGCGGGGAGCAGGGCTGCGAACCAAATGGTTCCACGTCGTCACCGCGCTCCCACCGGGCGTGTGCCGGGGCGGACGACGGCGGACGGTGTTGTCGTTCAGATGGATCCAGCGCTGCTCCTCGGGAGGGGAGTGCGCGCGGCCGGGTCCCGGAGGTCTCGAGCCCGGTCCGTTTCCGCGCAGCTCGGCGAAGATGCCGCCGACTGTGAAACCGCCGCTTTACGCCTCGATCCGCACGACGACGAAGAGGTCGCCCGCCTCCCCACCCTTACTTCCGGGCCACCCCGGTCCTCTGAGCTGATCATGGAGATCCACCAGCAGGAACAGCTGCGGGCCGTGGCACTGCCGGGCGGCCGTGGCCGCACTACCGCAACGAACACGAGATGTGGGTCTGGCGAGCCGCCGGCCAGTGCCCCGCCCGGGTGGCCACCTCACTGTCGAGGGAGAGAGCCGCCCCGGTGATCTCCTCCGGCTCGGCCGGGCGACCTGCCGCAGACGTCTTGGTCAGGGCGTCGAGGGCGGCGGCCGTCGATACTGTTCCCGGTGTGCGGGTGGGGCCCGGGCGGGGTCGCCCGGCCGCAGGTGCGCTGCCTCGACTCGTTCCCGCGCGTCGACGTCACGCCCGCGCCCCAGGCCCGCTACGCCACGCTGAAGGTCCGCGGCATCGCCGACACCGGTGCGCAGGTCGACCCAAGGTCGCGGCCCCGGCCTCGGCCGAACCGGGCCGCATTTTGCCGCTTGCCATGGGCGACCACGCCGCCGTACATTCCCTGCACCCGGCTCGTCCGGCCGCTTCGTCCATCCCCTTTGAGCACATGAGGAGCGCCCGGTATGACGGGTGTACTGGCGGTCGCAGGCGGCACCGCATCCGGCAAGTCCACCCTTGCCGAAGCCCTGTCGCTGCACTGTTCCGAGAGCGTCGCACTCGTCCATCTGGACGACTACTACGTGCCCGCGCACGACCCCCTGAGGGGTGTGTGGACGGTCAGTGCCGACGGGCACGCCGTCCTCGACTGGAACCATCCGGGGTCGATCGACGAGACAGCGGTGACACACGCCATTGACGCGGCGCTGCTGCGCCCCGGTGTGCTGCTGGTGGTGGTCGAGGGCCTGTTCGCGCTGTCACTGCCGTCCGTGGTCCGGCGGGCGGCGTGGCGGGTGTATGTCGACACCCCCGACGACATACGCCTCGCCCGCAAGATCCTCCGGAAGATCGACGCGCAGCGGCAGGACCCCCGACTGTCCCTGCGCAACTATCTGCAGACCGGCAGGGACCGCCACGCAGCCCACGTCGCGCCCTCCCGGGCGGCGGCCGACCTGGTCGTGGACGGGACCGCGAGCGAGGCGGAGCTGCTGGCGGCCGTCATGCCGCTGATCGGGCCGGCCCTCGCGCCGCCGCCCGCGGCGCCCTCGCGGGCACGGGGGGTGTGCGGTGTGACCCGCACCCCCGGGGTCCCGGCATTCGCGCTCTGACCTGCCCCGGAGGCACCGGCCCGGGCGAGGGACGCCGGGTGAGCACGCTTCCGGCAACACAGCCCGAGCCCCAGCGGGCCCTCAGGTGGATCACGACCGATCCAGTTCACCTGCAGCCAGGCAAACTGCAGGGGCGGCATATGGCGGAATCAAGAGAAGCCCCCCGCGGAGGCGGATTCCAGGGGTCGTCGCAACACGCGGTCGGTTTGATCAGGCAGCGAGTGGTTTGTGCAGACGCTCGGCTGGGGTTTCCCAGCTGGCTGTGTCACTCTCCGGGGGTTCTGGCACAGATTTTGGCGAACGGCCGCGGAGGGTGCCGATGCCGTTCGATCGAGAGGGTCGTCACGAACCCGGCTGCCCGACGCAAGCGCCCGCCTCGTAGCCTCCGCACATGGCTGATGATCCGTTCCAGTGCCGCTGCGTCCGCTGCCATGACTACGGTGACCGGGCCGAAGCGGACCGCGTGGATCTGACGATCATCGAGAATGTGCAGCAGCACGGACGGCACGTCGTGCTGTTTCCCGAGGACGAGATCGGTCCTGGATTCGCCAAGGCGCCGGGTATTCGAGCGGAGTATCGGTTATCGCCCACACCATCCCGGAGAGGACCGACCAGCCACGGCACCGACATAACCGAGGACGCGGCGGCGCCCGCCACCACAATTCCGCAGCGACACCTACCGCAGACACAACATGATCGAACGTTGCTTCAACCGACTCAAAGTCGCCCGCGCGGCAGCCGTGCTGCCCGGGCTAGACGAATCAACATGTCCTGGCTGCTCCGTTCGGGGCCGACTGTCAAGCGATTGGCCGCACCTCGGCCGTTCACGGTGGCAGTGCCGCCTCCGGGGCCGCAAGGATGCCGGCTGACAGGCGACATCGACCGCGAGTGTCGGGAGGCACCCACTTGTGACCATCAACAGCGAATCCCACGGTGCCGCGGCAGTTGAGGACACGTACGAGAACGAGGTACCGGTCCGGCGCAAGCAGCCCGGCAATGTCGTGGTGAAGTGGCTGACCACCACCGACCACAAGACGATCGGCACCCTGTATCTGCTGACGTCGTTCGCGTTCTTTCTGGTCGGTGGCCTGTTGGCCCTCGTCATGCGCTCCGAGCTGGCCCGACCGGGCCTGCAGATCATCTCGAACGAGCAGTTCAACCAGGCGTTCACGATGCACGGCCTGATCATGCTGCTGATGTTCGCGACGCCGCTGTTCGCCGGTTTCACGAACTGGATCATGCCGCTCCAGATCGGCGCGCCGGACGTGGCCTTCCCGCGGCTGAACATGTTCGCCTACTGGCTGTACCTGTTCGGCTCGCTCATCGCGGCAGCCAGCTTCCTCACCCCGAACGGTGCCCCCGACTTCGGCTGGTTCATGTACGCGCCGCTGTCCGACGCCGTGCACTCGCCGGGCATCGGCGCCGACATGGGCATCATGGGTCTGGCCTTCTCCGGCTTCGGCACCATCCTCGGCGCGGTCAACTTCATCACCACGATCATCTGCATGCGCGCGCCGGGCATGACGATGTTCCGCATGCCGATCTTCGTGTGGAACATCCTGCTGACCGCCGTTCTGGTCCTGCTGGTCTTCCCGGTCCTGGCGGCCGCGCTGTTCGCCCTGGAGGCGGACCGCAAGTTCGGTG
>NZ_BMSA01000057.1 GCF_014648915.1 Streptomyces phaeofaciens
CCCCGGGGCGTACGCCCCAACGTTGATCGGCTACACCACGAAGCGGGACGCCATCCTGCCCCTTCTCGTCGGCGTTTCGGCAGCCAACACCCACGACAGCGAAGGGCTGAGCCCATGATCGAGGGTCACCAAACGATTCCCAATAGGCTTGTCAGGCCTGGCTGATGACTCGCTGTGAGTAGGTCAAACCAGCACGACGGGGCTCAGCGGTGCGGTGATCTCAAAGGTGCGGCCGTCTCGTATGAGGGCAGGCGTTCAAGCGGCGGCGTGCAAGGGCGATGACAGCCTGCTTATGACTCTTCCCTTCGGCTCGTTTGCGCTCGTAGAACGCCTTCGAAACGGGACAGCACCGGGCGGCGACCATGGCGGACATGTAGAAGACCCGCAGCAGGCATCGACAGTAGAGCCGTGGTCGGCGCATGTTGCCGCTGATGCGACCGGAGTCCTTCGGAACCGGAGCCCAGTCCCGCAACACCGGCAAGGCGGTCCGAACTGCCGCTGTGTGCTTTTGCCGCTGGCAGGGCCGTGAAGGGCGTCGGCGCCTGGGGCGGGGGTGACGACGGGAGGGCAGCGGCGGCTTCGGCTGCCGCTGGCGCGGCGGCAGGTCCATTTCGTCGCGGAAACAGCGAGTGACGGTGCGGATCCGCCGCGATGAGAGGGTTGTCGCCGCCGACGAACAGAACGCCCTCGTGGACGCGCATACGCAAGATCATCATCGACCAGCTGAGCGGCCGCGTGCAGGTGGTGTCGCCGCCACCCATGTAGCCCAGCTTCCGAAGTGGTTACGGTGTGGGTGACCAAGCGGTCCCACTTCGGCTCGGCCGTGTCTGACCGTGCTGGCTGGTCGGCACGCGACGCTAATCGGAAGCTCGGGCGCGTGCGCGAGCCCGGTGTGCCCGCAGATTCTCAATGTTTCCGCAGACTCGGGTGGAGTGCCACACCCCGCTGTTGTTGCGTGACCGGTCGAAGAAAGCCACGCTGCATCGGGGATTGCGGCAGATCTTCAACCGGTTCCAGACATTCGTCTGTTGGGCTTCCAGCGCTTCCATCAGCACGAGGCAGGCGATGTAGCGCCATCCGGTGCCGCGCGGTTCGATGCTCACTCGGCTGTCCCGGTTCATCCGTAGTCCTGCGGAGGCGGAATACAGCGCGGACAGATCCGCCAGGGCGGGTTCGGCGCCGCGCCGGTCCGGTGTCCGCAGCGCATCCTGGAGCTCACCCCGCAAGACGCGAAGTTCGTCAAGATCATGCTCATTGATCTCGACCTGTGGTTCCGGCCGGTCTCGCTCGCGCGCCCACGTCGACAGGTCCTCACCGATCCAGTTCTTGGCAGTCGTGAGATCGCCGAGGAGATCGGGCTCCCTGGGCTTTCCGGCAGCCAGGGTGTTCAGCAGGTCCTGGACGAGAGCGAGCCCCGCCGGCGCGGCCTCAAGCCGGTAGCGCTCGCTAGCTGGCCAGGTCATGCCGTAGTTCCTCTCCTCGAGCGGCCATGGACCGACATCAACGACAACAGCTCGCTCGGCGCTACCCAAGGCCACGCAGCGCCCTTTTAGCAGGTGGGGGCGCTGCGCGTCACAGGCTGGAACGCTCGTCCGGTGCTCATAGCCAACGTACCCCATCGGGCTATGCTCACGTTGTCTTCCCCGTGGGCTGCTGAGAGGCGGCCCTCAGCCCAGGATGCCCAGTGCGCCGTACCAGACCGGTCCAGGGTTGAGCCGGTCCGGGTACAGCGCCGTCATACGTTCGAAGTACTCAAGCGGAGTGGGCTTCGCGGCGAGTAGCCGGATGACGTCCTGCAGGTACGCGCGAGTTCGCTGAATGGCGGCCGGATCGTCGGGCAGGTCACGGTTCTTGTGGCCAGCAACCACGAACCGGGGCTCCAGAGCTTCCACCTGGTCGAGCGCTTGCAACCACTGTTCCAGGCCGCCGCTGCCGCCCTCCAGGATGTATTGGTGGACCCCGTTGTAGACGACGTCACCGGCGACCACGAGGCCGATGGATGGCACGTGCAGAACAGTAGTTGCATCGGTGTCGGTGTGGCCGACCTCCACCGCTCGCAGAACGTTCCCTTCGAGCAGCAAGCCCCCGGCGGGCATCGGTTCGGCCAGGACTGGGGTCTCAGGGATGAGGCCGGGAAACTCCCTGTCCCACAGCTGCTCACGCCCCTCGGCGGCCTGCTGGTGCATGACCTGGATGGTGCCCTCAGTTGCGTAGGCGGTGGCGCTCGGGAACCGCTCGAGCAGTTTGGCCGTGCCGAACCAGTGGTCGCCGTGGCCGTGAGTTGCGTAGATGTACAGCAGACGCCTGCCGGACGCCTCAATCCAGTCGCCGACCTGTTGGATTTGCTCGTGAGTGAACGGCGGATCGACGAGGACCGCGTCCCGCTCACCGAGCACGAGGGTCGTGGCGACGGGTGAGGAGACAATCGGTTCACCGCTCGGCAGCCGCAGCTCGCCCGCTCTGCGGACGCCTTCGAGGACCAGAACCTCGTAGGAGAGAGGGGCAGTCGGGATCTTGGTCATCACGGAACTCCATTCCGGAGGGCACGGCACTGCGGTGATCCATACCGCGAAGAAATGACTATACCACCTTTGCCTCTTTCCTACTTGTCATGGCGATGATCCGGAATCCAGCCATTGTTCACTCGCATCTGCGCGATCGTAACCGTTGAACGAAAGAAGCTAGTGAACTATGGTCACTTTATCCCGGCAGGGCAGAGCGGTGGACCTTCGTTTTGATGATGTCGTGCGCACTCCGCACACCCGGCCTCTTCCCCTGCTGTCTCGATGAGGAGATATGTGCATGCCAGCCAACCTGCACAGCGTCGCGCGCGAACTAGATGAGTGGCTTTTGAGCCGTTATCTTCCTAAATGGGTTGCTATCGGCAACGGCGGCCGCGATGACACCGCGGCGATCCTCGAGTATTGGGGCGCCCCGATGCACGCCGTCGCGCCCGGCAAAACCGGGTGGCTGATGACCCCAGATGCGGTCCTCGACCTACTGGCCCACATCCACACCCGGCTGCGGGCCGGTGGCTACACGCACACGGATGTTTTGGACAAGGACATCACCGTCTACTGCGAGGACGCGGCCTCCATAGAGGCGCTGTGGTCGCGCTGCCGCGCTGACGGATCGGAGATCGAGCGAGAGGCGGTGCACTTCAACGTGCACCGGACCGCTGCAGGGTGGCGGGTCGTCAGTCTGGTGGGGGTGCAGACCTCTGCTGAGCGCCTGCATGAGGTGTGGCGGCGGGACCGCTGAACGGCCGAACGTGGCGCAGAGAACGCCTAACCCGCCCACATCGACCAGTTCGACCGAGGAGGCAAGGCAGCACATGAAGTTCTATGAAGAAGAATCGCGCATTCCAGCAGAGGGCGGGATCACCTTGCACGCCTGGCTGTTCCGCCCCCAGGGCGAAGGGCCATTCCCCGCCGTCACTGTCGCTCACGGCTTCGCCGGGGTCAAGTATCAGGGGCTGCGTGCTTACGCCGAGCGTTTCGCTCGCAGTGGCTTCGTCGTCGTCGTGCACGATCACCGCAACTTCGCGCTGAGTGGCGGTGACGTCCGCGGCGACATCGACCCCTGGCAGCAAATCGCCGACTGGCGGCGCGTGATCTCCTACCTGGAGGCACTCCCTTACGTCGATCCGTCCCGAATCGGACTGTGGGGTTCCAGCTACGCCGGCGGACACGCCTTGGTGCTGGCCGCCACCGACCGACGGATCAAGGCCGCCGTCGCCCAGATCCCCACCATCAGCGGCTATGAGCAGGGACGGCGGCGGGTGTCGCCAGAGCAACTACCCGCTTTGGAGACGCGGTTCGACGCCGACGAGCGTGCCCAGCTCACTGGAGCGGCTCCCGCCATGCAAGCGCTCGTCAGTACCAATCCGACCGTCCCGGCGGCGTTCCGCACGCAGGCGATGACCGACTTCCTGAACCGCTTCACCTTGCCCGACGCAGTGGAGGCCAATGACGAGATCACGGTGCGCTCGGCGCGGCGCGCCCGGATGTACGAGCCGGGACTGTGGGTGGAGCGAATCGCCCCCACGCCGCTGCTCATGGTGGTCGGCACGCACGACGACGTGACACCTACTGACCTGGCCCTGGAGGCATACCAGCGCGCGCTGGAGCCCAAGGGGCTGCAGATGTTCGACGGTGGTCACTTCGACGCCTATGTCGACGGGACCTTCGAGACCACCAGCGGCGCAGCTACCGATTGGTTCCGCAAGTACCTAGCTTGATCCGCTTCCGGTCCGGTCGGTCATCCCGTATTCAGATCGACAGGTACGCGGACACGCCTGAAGCCCAGTTCACCGCTCTGTGCTACTTCGCACTCGACGGCGCCGACCGCGTCAGCCGCAAGCTCGTACGCCGAGAAAAGCGCGGCGACCGAGCCAAGGAAGGTCGAAGACAGCTCGATGCGTGCCCAGGAGCCTTTGCCTGGCTGCGTCGCCGACGGATATCAGGCATTCACCGGCACTGTCTTCGCCCGCGAGTCGACCTCGCCCGGCCGGAGCCCACGGAGTAATCGATCATCACGACGACGACATCCTCGGCCTTGAGGTGGGCCATGGCGGGTCCTTTCGCAGGAGGCAGTGGAAGGTCGGCGTCGGCTCCGCACCATCGACGGGACGGGACCGCACCGCCGTTTCAACGTTACGCGTCCAGAAATTCCGATTCAATAACTTCTTGAACAAGAAGACTTGCTCCGTGGCGCTGATATCCCCACCCTCAAGGCAGCCACCACCCCCGCAACAGACACCATGGGCGAACACCCCTTTGCCTCTGACCTGAACTGGCTGCTACACCGGGTCGCCGCCTCGCTGGGCAGCGCCCAGAACGAAGTGGCCCGGCGCCACGGTCTCGGCATACGTGACTACGTCGTGCTGCGCACCGTCGCCAGTGGCGCGCCAACCAGTCAGCTCGCGCTGGGTAAGGATCTCGGGCTAGGCAAGACGACACTCACCGCCGTTCTCGACCGCTTGGAGGGCGCCGGACTCGTGCTGCGCCGCCCTGCGGCTGGCGACCGGCGTACGCATGTATGCGAGGCGACCGAGACTGACTGGGAGTTGGCCGGCCGGGTGGCACACGAAATCGCTCGCACGGAGGACGGGCTGCTGTCTACTCACGGACCGCGCGAGCGCCGGTTGCTCGTCACGCTGCTGCGCGAGTTGGCCTTCGGGACCTTCGCCGGATCCGCGCCCATTTCGGGGTCCTGCATCCGAACCGGGGCGTGACGCCGCGTACGTCGCGCCCGCGCGCGGGTAGGCCGGACGCTAACGGACCGGCACACGCGCGCGCGGGAATGACGGCGATCACATGTTGATCATGTGGCCGACCAGACCGTGGACCGCCTCCTTGACCGCCTCGCCGAGCGTGGGGTGTGCATGGATATTGCGCGCCACCTCGTGCACGGTGAGATCCCACTGCTGGGCGAGGGTCAGCTCCGGCAGCAGCTCCACGACGTCCGCGCCGATGAGGTGCGCGCCCAGCAGCTCGCCGTGCGTCCCGTCGCTGATGACCTTAACGAACCCCACCGAATCGCCCAGCCCCTGGGCCTTGCCGTTCGCGGTGAAGGGAAACTTGGCCACCCGGACGTCGAAGCCGCGCTCGCGCGCCTGCCGCTCCGTCCATCCGAAGCTGGCGATCTGCGGCTGGCAGAAGGTGGCACGCGGGATCATCACGTAGTCGAGTTCCATGGTATCCGCCCCGGCAATGGTTTCTGCCGCCACGATGCCCATCGACTCCGCGGCGTGGGCCAGCATCAGCTTGGCTGTAACGTCACCTATGGCAAAGATGTGCGGCACGCTAGTGCGTAGCCGGCCGTCGACGTCGATGGCCCCCTGCTGGGTGAGACGCACTCCCGTGTTCTCCAGGCCGTAGCCCGTCACACAGGGCTGGAAACCGAGGGCTTGGAGGACCTTGTCTGCTTCCAGGACCTGTCGTTGCCCATCCTGCGAGACGGTAACCCTGGCCTTGTCACCCTCCTCGGAGATGTCCTCCACGCGAGTGGAGGTGAGGATTTCGATACCGAGCCGCCGGTAGCGACGGGCCAGTTCCGCAGAGATCTCCTCGTCCTCCAGCGGGGCCGGCCGGTCGGCGAACTCCACGATCGTGACGCGCACACCGTAGTTATGCAGCACGTATGCGAACTCCACACCGATGGCGCCGGCACCCGCGATGACGATGCTCTCCGGCAGCTCCTCGGCGAGGATCTGCTCCTCGAAGGTGACCACACGCTGGCTCAGCCGGGTGCCTGGGAGCAGCTTCGCGGTGGCACCCGTGGCGACGATGCAGTGACCGAACGTTATCGTCTGCGTGGCGCCGTCAGGAGCCGTCACCATGAGCGTGTGGTCGTCGACGAAGTAGCCGCGCCCGTCGAGCTGGGTGATGGCGTTCTTCCGCATGAGGAAGTTGACGCCCTTGGCCCGGCCGTCGGCGACCCGACGGCTGCGCCGGAAGGCCTCGGCATAGTCGAAGCGCACCGTGCCCTCGACGTGGATGCCGAAAGTCTTGGCCTCCTGTGTGAAGATGTGCGCCAGCTCGGCGTTGCGCAACAACGCCTTGGCGGGGATGCAGCCGACGTTCAGGCACACCCCGCCCCAGTACCGTTCCTCGACGACCGCGGTACGCAGCCCGAGTTGTGCCGCCCGTACAGCGGCCGTGTATCCGCCGGGCCCGGCTCCGAGGACGACGACGTCGTAGTGCGTGCTCATGATCAGTACTCCCTGCGGTTCGAGACCGCCAACGCTCCAAATATGACGACCGCAGGCGGCGGAACATTTGCGGGGTGGGTCTGACTGAGCATGGGCCTGCT
Organism: Streptomyces phaeofaciens; assembly: GCF_014648915.1. Lineage (GTDB taxonomy): Bacteria > Actinomycetota > Actinomycetes > Streptomycetales > Streptomycetaceae > Streptomyces > Streptomyces phaeofaciens. The sequence continues at coordinate 6,817 of NZ_BMSA01000057.1, forward strand.
CCTGATAGTGGATGCTTGCGAGCGGATGGGGCACAGGGCCTTCGCGGGTCTACCTGCCGTCGCACGGCGCGGGACTGGGAAAGGCTGTCAGGCTCCCGATCTTCAGTGAGTGTGTCGCGAAGGGGTGTTGGGTCCATCACCGCCTCCCCTCCCGGTGCCCCGAGGCACGGTCGTATCCGCGACGGTGCCCGGCGGGTGACACCCACCGGGCGCCATCGGCAGCGGCACCAGCTGCGTCAGCCCCCGAGGAAGGCGTTCACCTCGGCGGCGAAATCGGCCGGGTACTGGAAGAGGAAGCCATGGCCGGCGTCCGAGTAGATGCTCAGCTTGGCGTTTGGCAGGTGCTCGGCCAGCAGGTAGGTGTTCTGAGTGGGGACCATCTCGTCGTTGTCACCATTGGCCACCAGCACGGGCTGCCGGATGGACTCCAGACGTTGCAGACGGGAGTCGTCGCGGACACCCCAGGCAGAGATCGCGGTCAGCTGCGCATCGCGAACGGCCAAATTCGCCGGTGCGTCCCGCTCGGCGGTGCGCAGACCCAGACGCTTGAGGAAATCGACCCCCTTGGCCTGGCTGGACGCACTCTTCTCGAAGAACAGGGTGAGCAAGTTCTTGGCCGTGGGAGCGTCGTCGAAGGCGGCGTCACGGATGGCGCCGGCCGTGTACAGGTGGATGTCCCGGCCTCCCCTGGGAGCCGTGCCGGCCAGCACCAGGCGGCGTACCTGCCACGGACGGAACAGGGTCATTTCCTGGGCCACGAAACCACCGATGGAGAAGCCGAGCAGGTCGTAGCGGTGCAGCTGGATGGCGTCCAGGAAGGCGAAAGCGTTGTGGGCCATGCCCTCGACGGTGTTCGGGGTGATGCCGGTGGAGCCGCCGACACCGGCGAGGTCGACCAGGATGACCTCTCGTTGGGCGGCGAGCCTGTCGACCAGCTCCGGGTCCCAGTTGTCGAGGGTGGCGCGGAAGTGCACCAGGCAGAGCAGCGGCAGCTCGCTCTGGTTGGGGGTGCCGAACCGGCGGTAGCGATAGGTGACGCCGTCCGCGGCTTCCACGTGCAGGTTGGGCGTCGTGATCTGACTCTGGGGGCTTTCGGCGTTCACCTGAAGTGCCTCTCTGTATCAGGGCGGAGTGAAGTGGTGCATCGGAAGGAAGTGCATGCGGCCCTTCTCTCTCCCCCGCACCTGGTGCGTTCCTGCGGCGTCGCGAAGTCGGTGCTTCAGCTCAGATGCGCGGGCCGATCCGCTCGCCCATGTTCAGCTCCAGGTCGTAGACGGCCTCCGGGCTAGCCTTTGCCGACAGGCGCAGCCGCTCCTGGATGTGCTCCCGGGTGAGCAGACGGACGAAGCGCTCGTTTGTGGCCGCCAGCACGGCGGCGCTGGGCGGGGGAGCCTCCTCGTTCAGGATTTCCTTCACCGCGCGCAGCGCGTCGGCGTCGAAAAAGGCGAGGCGCCGCGCGAAGCGGTCGACGACGGCGTCCAGTTCGGCGTCCGGCACCGCGCGGTTGATCCAGCCGTACCGTTCGGCCGTGTCCGCGTCGTAGTCGTCGCCCGAGGCAATGATCTCCAGTGCCCGCGAGCGTCCAGTCAACTGCCACAAGCGCTGGAGACCGCCGCAGCCGGGAATAATGCCGCTGCCGATCTCCAGTTGCCCCAGGACAGCCTTCTCCCGGCTCGCAAATCGTACGTCAAGGGCGAGCAGAAACTCGTTGCCGATGCCGCGGGCGCGGCCCCGCAGGGATCCCACCGTGATGAAGTGCGCCTTGGCCAGGCGGTCGACGAGGGCGAACCAGGCAGGCATGCCCTCCCCGAACTCAGCCACCCGGCCCAGGTTGAGGTGCGCGATAAAGAACTCCGGGTGGGCGCTGTCGAAGACGACGACCTTGACCTCGGGGTCCGCGTCGAGCTGCTCAACGATCTCTGCAAGACGGGCCTCGACCTCGGGGTCGTAGAGGTTGAGCGGCGGGTTGTCGAAGGTCACCCGGTGGTAGCCGGGGCTGATCTGTTCGCCCCGGACGTAGTCAGGTGTGCTGTCCGTCGCAGTGTCCGACATGGCGGGTACCTCGCTTGTGTGTCGTGTGCATGTGTGGTCTGACTGGTGTCCGGCCGACGGAGTCACGACAGCGCGTTCAAGGACGGCTCGTGGCTGGTGCCGACACCCAGGTCGGCGAACTCCGTTCACACCTGACACCCTCTGTCGCGGAAGACCGTGCGGCCAACGGAAGAGAGGTCAATAACCGATAGAAACCGGCCAACTGGTGCACACCTCCGCCCGGGCACGAGTCGTGTGACCGGCCCGGATCTGGACCGGCTGGAGGGACACCATCGCGGCGGGTCCGGGCGGCGGAAGCCGCCTGTCCGGTGCAGGGCAGTGGCCGGTGGTGTGTCCGGAGCGCCGCCATCAGGCGGCCGACGTGATGATGTGGCGGCGTACCTGTAGGCCGTGGATCACCTCGGCGACGCCGATGACGAGCAGCCAGATGCCCGACACGACGGTCAGCGAGGCGATGGAGGGGAACGGCCACACGACGACCGTGATTCCGGCTAGGACGCTGAGGACACCGACGAACAGGCTCCAGGTACGTGCCGGGCCCGCAGGCCCCGCTACGGCCGCCGTCGTCAGCGAAATGCCACGTAGCAGCCAGCTGAACCCGATCCAGAACGCAAGGAGGAGAAGAGACTGGGTGACGCTCCGGAAACACATCAGGCCGAGCAGCATGCTCAAAGTACCGCTGAGCACCAGCACAGCCCGCAGGGAGACGGGCGCATGCGGCGCGAACGCGCCGACGAGTTGGGTCACGCCATACGCGAGCAGGTATACGCCGAACAGCACGCCCACGACGATCAGAGTGGCACGCGGCCAGATCAGGGTGATCAATCCGACAACGGTGGCGACCACACCGCCACCGACCAGTAGCTGCCAGACGGCGGTTCTCAGCAGTTGCGAAATGCTCGACTCGTTCCACTCGCCGGGTCCAGTGGATGTCCCGTCCACGACGACCATGGTCTCCGCGACTCCTCTCGGGTTTGGGGGTTACAGCTTGGGATTGCGGGCACCTGGCCCACATCGGTCATATGACGTAGGGACGCGGCGTGACGCGGGCTTACGTCGGCCGCTCCCGCACGGTCCCCCGCTTCACCGCACGGTCAGAGCCGGGAAAGCACGTCTCCAGATCGTCCAGGCCCAGGGAGCCCTGTGACAGCGCGGCCCAGTGCCAAGCCTTCAGGTCAAACTCCTCGCCGTGCCGCTCCCGCGCCCTCTCCCGGCCCAGGAGCCACGCCCGCTCGCCGAGTTTGCAATCGATCGTTTGACCAGGCATGAACAGGTAGCGGATCAGCTCGCTTCGCGCTAACTCCGTCGGCCTGCTGCTGTGTCAGGTGAAGAACTCCAGGGCGAGCCCGGGTGGAAGGGCGCGTGGACGGATATCTCCAGCTCCAGATGCATGCCGATGTCGATGATGAGCCGAACGGCGCGCATCATCTGCCCGTCGAGGTAGCCCAGCCGCTGACCTCGCGCAGGCCCTCGCCCGCATCGTGTACGGCGGCCAGCTCCGCCGTGAGCCGCTCGCGCAGCAGCCGGGCACACCGCTGTCCGCACACCGCTGTCCGCGCCGGATCGGCGTTTCGCCTCGCAGAGTCCGGTCAGCGTCTGCTGGGCCAGTTCGGCGACGGCCGCCTGGCCCCCTGGCGAGGCGGCCGGCAGCTTTCCGGCGCTCCGGTCACCGAGTGTCAGCAAGTTAGCGGGGCACCCCCGTTCTCACGCATGCGGACTAGCTTGTACGAGATACATGTCCAAGTCCGCTCCGTCGGCTGGAACACGAAAGAATTCTCTAGACGTCGATAGCCGGGGCGTCCGTACTCTCCAAGAACAAGTTAGCTGCCGCTGCGGCAGAGTCGGCAGAGGCACGTCCGAATGCTGTCGAGTGACCCTGCGGCCCCGTCTCGTGGAAAGCCTTCCATGACTGTTCTTCCCGGCTCCTTACCCGCCGCGGCGCACCCTCTGCCCACGTTTCTCGCCGCCATGGCGTCACGTCCTGGTGACCACGGCTGCGAAGGCCGTGCGTCACACCTGTACCCGTCTGGGCAGCCCTGATGGGGTACGCGCAGTGCGCGACGAACGTGAGATCGCAGCGGCACTGGCGTACGCCCGCCGGGAGAACGTGCCGCTTGGGGCGCGCAGCGGCGGTCACGGCATCAGTGGACGGTCCGCGAACGACGCAGGCCTAGCCATCGCCCTGTCACGCCTCGCCTCACAGACGGTGCTAGTGCTTTGACCGGGAAGGTTCGCCGGGTCGACGGTTCCAGCGGTTGGATGGCCGGTGACGTCCGATCCGATCGCTGGGGGTTTGGTGGCCGAGCCTGTCCGTGTGCGCAGGTTGACCTACCAAGAGGGGCAGAAGCTGCAGCAGATCGTGCGCCGGGGCAGCACCAGCTCGGTGCGATACCGGCGCGCGGTGATGCTGCTGGCCTCGGCCGGCGGGAACCGGGTGCCCGTGCTCGCCCAGTTGGTACAGGCCGACGAGCCCACCGTCCGTGACTTGATCCACCGCTTCAACGAGATCGGCCTGGGGCCTGCCTGGACCCTCAGTGGGCGGGAGGCCGTCCCCGCCTTCTCAGTCCTGACGACGAGGACTTCGTCGTCGCGACGGCCGCCACCCGACCGACCAAGCTCGGCCAGCCCTTCACTCGCTGGTCCATCCGCAAACTCGCCGCCTACCTGCGGAAGGTCCACGGCCGTGTCATCCGGGTCGGCCGCGAGGCGTTACGGTCCATGCTCGCCCGCCGCGGCATCACCTTCCAGCGCACCAAGACCTGGAAGGAATCGCCCGATCCCGAGCGCGATGCCAAGCTGGACCGCATCAAGCACGTCCTGGACCGCTTCCCCGACCGCGTGTTCGCGTTCGACGAGTTCGGTCCGCTCGGCATTCGCCCCACGGGCGGCTCTGGCTGGGCTCCCGCCGGTCACCCCGAGCGGCACCCCGCGACCTACCACCGCACCCACGGTGTCCAGTACTTCCACGGCTGCTACTCGCTCGGCGACGACACCCTGTGGGGCGTCAACCGCCGCAAGAAGGGCGCCGGCAACACCCTGGCCGCGCTCAGGTCGATCCGTGCGGCCCGCCCGGACGGCGCCCCGACCTACGTCATTCTGGACAACCTGTCCGCCCACAAAGGCGAGACGATCCGGCGCTGAGTGAGGAAGAACCGGGTCGAGCTGTGCTTCACACCGACCTACGCGTCCTGGGCCAACCCGATCGAGGCGCACTTCGGGCCACTGCGGCAGTTCACGATCGCGAACTCGAACCACCCCAACCACACCGTCCAGACCCGGGCCCTGCACGCCTACCTGCGCTGGCGCAACCCCAACGCCCGCCACCCCGATGTTCTAGCCGCCCAACGACGCGAGCGTGCACGCGTCCGCAGCGAGAAGGGCATCCGCTGGGGCGGGCGCCCGCTCACCACGGCAGCCTGAACGACTGGTGTTCCGGTGGAGCTGCTAGTCGTCGAACTCGAAGCCCGAAATCTCCGCCCGAGTGATGATGTCGAGGACCTCATCGGGGCTCGCGATGACTGACTCAAGGGCCGTCTTGAGTTGCGCGAGGTCACTCGGAGTCCCAACAGCGCAGAACATCCCGGCCTCGCCGTCGAAGTCGAGCGGCTCGGCAATGTCCGGCCAGGCAAACCGCACGAGACCTTCCCAGAAGTAGCCGTTCGGTTCGTGCCCTGCACCGGCTACTGCCACGTCAGCGGCCAGGCCACCAACATCCAACGTCAGCGAGTGTTCACCGTCGAAGTCATGAAGCTTGATGGTCACGGCCGCGATCTTCTCACGCCCGGCACGGGCCGCCGGATCCGCTCCAGCGGCCCATCCGCTCCCTCGCCGCTCTCGACCCCGGCGAACCTTCCCGGTCAAAGCACTAGACGTTGACTCGGGGCTGGTGCGCGGCGGTGCCGGGGCCAGCCGGGGAGATGTCGCCGCTGCTCTGGCGCTGTACGGGCTGGCGTTGTCCTCCGGGACACCGGCGACGTCGGCGTCGGCGGGCTGGCGATCGCCGGCGGGATCGGACTGATGTCCCGCTCACGGTAGACCGCATGCGGCTGCCGAGCCGGTGCTCACGTACGATTTTGAGGTACGCGCGGTCGACCGCCATGACCCCTATTTGTTCTGGGCAGTCCGCAGCCGGGGAGCGAACTCCGGCATCGCCACGGCCTTCGAGTTCCAGGCGTCCCCCGTCCCGGGAGTCTGCGCCGACATCACTGCCTGCGACGCCGCGGAACTGCTCACCTGGTGGGGCCGTGCGGTGGAAGCGTCCCCCGTAAGCTGCCCAGTTTCCTGACGGCCGTCACTCGGATCGGGAGGACGGCCCACCGCCCAGGTGGTGACGGTGTACGCGGGCACCGACCAGGAACCGCCCGGCGTGCGCTACGGACCCCTGCGGTCGTCCGGTCCCATGATGCGGATCCAGCTATTCGCAACTACCTACCATCGGTTGCAGCCGACGGGGCGCCATCCGCAGTGCGCGCAGCAGTCGCCGACGGCGTCCAGCTCGGGTCTGCTGCCCCACCTGGACACCGTCGTCGCGGAGGCCATCGCCTCGCAGGCGAAGGCGGCCGGCATCGTGCAGCTACGCTCCGTCGGGGGCGCAGTGAACGACACTATCGCGACGGGCGTGACCTACGCGCACAGAAGTCAGCCATTCTCCTTGATGGCGTCGACCGTGCTCCGCTCTGGAGAGCGACCTCGACCGGCGTGGGAAGAAATCGCCCCGCACCTTGACGGGCTACACGTGTACTTCGAGGCAGGCACCTCGAATACCGCAGTTTCGGGATGCCTTCCCTGGCCCCGCCCCGCCCTTGCTGATGGTCCTCAAAGCGCACTATGACCCCGACCATCGTTTCGACAGCAGCTTCGTCCTGCCTTCTGTGCCGTCTGACGCTGTTGCGCTCGGGGGGGGGGAGCACGGACGGCGTGGCTCAGCTGCCCGAGCGGACGCGGTAGCTGAGTCCGGGGTAGCTCAGCTCGGCCCAGTGCAGGCTTCCGAGCGCCATATACAGGTCACCGGTCTTCCCGGGCTCACCGGTACGGCAGTCGGGGTTGTAGTAGACGTCGACGTCCACCGCCGCGTAGTTGAGCGCGGAGAGCGCCGGTTCGGTCAAGTTGTGGCAGGTGTTGTCGGTCAGGTCGGCGGTGTGCTCCGTACCGGTCAGCTCACTGCCGGTGTAGAAGGCCACAGTCGGGAAGGGCGGGAGCGCCGATCGACCCGGCGCCGCCTGGGCCTGCTGGGAGACAGTCACGCCGGAGAGCAGTGCGGCGGAGAGCACCGCGAGAACGGAGACCGCTGTCTTCCGATTTGTTGCACGCACAGGACTCACTCCAATGTCGTAGAAGCCGATAAGCGCGGAAACGCGGCCGGCCCTCGTCCGCGCGGCTCGCGCCAGCCCGATCCTTGCTTTTTCAAGTATGTGCGGGTAGGTGTCAATGAGCCATTCACGTGTTACCGAGGTTGTTGGCGTGTTGTCGCTGTGGGCTGACGTCGTGTGGACTTCGCGGTATGCCGTTTACATGAGGTATCCGCAGGGTGGTGGGCTGACGCCTGAACGGCAGGCGTTCCGTGAGCGGATCCGGATGGAGGCCGCCGAACGGTTCGGCGCCGGCGCCTCCAACGCGGAGGTCGCCAAGGACTTACGGGTGAGTGTGCGCTCAGTTCAGAGGTGGCGCCGTGGTTGGCAGGACGCGGGCACGGACGCTCTTCGGTCGGCGGGGCCAGTGTCGCTGCCCAAGCTGCACTGTTCGAGGTACTGGAGCAGGAGCTGGCTAGGTGCCGATAACACACGGCTGGCCGGACTAGACCTGGACACTTGCGCGGGTCAGGACGCTGATCGGGGCGCCGGTTCCATGAGAGCGTGACGCTGTCGGCCATCGCGCAGATGCTGCACCGGCACGGGGCACGGCTCAGCCAGCAGGTCCCCGCACCGGCGCCCAGGCCCGCCCGCTGAGCCTGCTCTCCCTGGAGCCGCTCTCGGTGCGCAAGCTCGCCCAGAAGCTGAATTGCGAGCCGTCCGACGACACCGTGGAGTGCGACGACCACCGGGTGCCGCTGCCGCCGTCGGTGGCGTGGGCGGCCGGGTGGTCGCCCTCCTCCGTCGACGCGGTGGCCAGACGGTGCAGGGCGAGATCGGTCCCTGGGTCACGGCTGTCGATCACCGACAGCGACCACAGGGAGTTGCCCCAGCTGGTCTGCCGGACACCGCCGACGATACGCCCGAACCGCGCGGTCCGGGCGTCGAATTCCTTGACCTGGCGACTAGCGTTCCCACGATTGAACAGCAGTGGTACGGCCCGGTTATCGACGCGGGCCACGTCGGTCCACTGCGCGGTGCCGGTGGACACCTGGACGACATAGGTGCGAGCGTACGCCTGCTCCCACACCAGGTCGACTCGGTCGAAGGACCGCTGTAACCCGAGATCGACACGTATCCACTGATCGTCCGCGGCGGCCGAGGCCCATCGCGTGCCCGGTCACCGTCGGTCACGTTGCCGGGTCCGTGGTCGTCTCCCTCGGCACTGGGGGCGGTTACCGGGACATCCAGGGCAAGGTCGACGCCCGGACAGTCGACGTCAACACGGAGAGCGACCACAAGGAGTTGCCCCATCCAGTGGCCCTGGATTGATCCGCACGTACCAGGCCTGCTGTGTCCCGGTGGACACGGACTGGGTACAGGCGCTGCCATAGGCCGTGAACGGCAGCGGTACCGCGTACTCGTAACCGAATTGGCGGGATGCCGATCCGGGGGGCGCGCCGGTCGCCGAGCGTGCCGTCCACGGTGGCGAGGAGGGTCAGGTTGTGAAAGCGCGGGGCGCCGAGGCCGTTGGGCCACCACAGGACGGGGTCGTCACCCGCAACGCACAGTGTCTGTCCAGCCGGGACCGTGACGTCACCGGACACCTCGACCTTGTCGAAGGCGGCGGAGAGCGTCGCCCTCCGGTCGGCCGTGCCAGCGTTTCGAACCGGGACGGTGATGGTCAGCTCGGCGACCGAGGTGTCGGGGAGGCGGGGCAGCACGTGTCGACGCGCGGGTCCCCGATCACGACGTCGACAGCCACTGGGGGTTTCCGTCGGCCGCCCGCTAGCCGACGCCGCGCACCCCCGCTGGTTGAGGCCGTCCACGACAAAGAAGGTCGGGGTGGGCGCGTAGGCGGTCGAGGACATCTCGACCGGACGGTGGACGGCGAGGTCGTGGGCGACGGACGCCCCGGAGGGGTCCGCAGCTTCGGCGGCGAGAGCGCCGGAGGGCAAGATCTCGCCGAGCGCAAAGCCGGCGAGGAGAGTGGAGCCGGAGGGACGAACGCCCCTCGGGAGGGATGGTGACGCGCCGAATTGCCTTGAGGTGCCAGGGCGGATCGTCCAATCGCGAGAGGAGGTCGGCAACAACGGTCTCGGCCAACGCGGCTCCACACGCCGGGACCGTGACGCCTGACAACGTTGCCATAGGTAGTTGGGTTGAACGAATCCTGTCAAGACGCGTGACGGTGGCCAATGGCGGCAGCGGGTGCACAAAAGGGGCGGCCGGCCAACGGCCGCCACTCGCGGCCGCCGTCCGCCGACGCGGCAGAAGCTGCCGTCCGGCGCCCGGGGTCCCGGACCGTGCCCCTCAGCGCGGCAACTCTGCCTGCTCGGGCAGCCCGGCCCATGATCGCGGAGCCCACCCTCAGCCGATTGATAGGAAGGAACGGTCCGAGGGCCTGTCGTGGGGCGCACTGCGTAACGCCCTCGTTACGCGGGGCCTCGTGCGCCGCAGCGGTGAGACAACACAGTGGAAGGTGCTGTGAGAAGTTTGACAGATTGAAAGTGACCGACCATATTGAACCGTGCCGCAACTACCGTGGGCGGCTCAAGGCAGGTTCTGGGGTGTGAGCCGAGGCCGAACGGGCCGGGTCGCATACCGTGCCGAGCCCAGCGGGTCCGGCCGCAGGGAGGCCCGACAGGGCCGGAACCGTCGACATACGTGACGAAGCGCCGCGTTGTCCGGTGGCACCCGCGCCCCGGTCCCGGCCTGACGGCCAGGGCAGTATGCCCGTCGCGCCGGTCGCGCGACGACGCGTATCGCATACGACGAGTTGGAGCGATCCATGACCCCGTCCGTCCACGTCGGCCTGTCGGCACCGTCCCAGCCCGAGGTTACGCCCGACCGCGTGGCGACGTCATCGGCCTCCCCGCGCCCACTCCCCCGCACGGCCACCGAGCGGCTCTCTGGCGCCCGTCCCTGGGTGGCACCCGCGCATACCGTCGGTGCGGGGCGATCCGGGAGCCACTCGAACGCCCGAATCCGGTTCCACGCCGCGCAGCCTTCCTCCGGGACGCCGGAGGGGCGTCCGAGAGCGGTGACGGCAGCCACAGCAGGACGCGGGCGCCGCCGCACGTCGACCGGACCGAACTCACCCGAGCGGCTCGCCACCCGTCCCCCCGCCGCACAACCGACGCCCGCCGGCCCTTCGGCGAGGCCGCCGTGCCGCATACGCGCCACGCGGGACTGGCGAGCACGCACGGTTTCGCGCCGCACACCACCGTGGTTCGCGCGGCGCGGCACGATCGGGTCCGACATCTTCCTGAGCCGTCCGGGGCGCCGTGCGTCACCGCCCCTCGCAGAGCTGTACACACAACACGTCCAGAACAGGAATCGCTCGTGAGCCGACAGGCAGGAGCCGGGTGCGAGCGCGAGAAAGGTGACCGGGCGGCAACGCTGGTGGCGAGGGGAAATTCACGATGACACGGTTGTCGCTCGAACCCGGGGACGAGGCCGTCCAGTTCTCGATCCTGGGTCCCGTGCGGGTGTGGCGCTCCGGCAAGGAACTGCATCTCGGCCCAAAGCAGCAGCGGCTGATCCTTGCCGTCCTCCTGGCACGTGCGGGTCGCCCGGTGTCCATGCACGAGTTCACCGACCTGCTTTGGGACGGCGAACCGCCCTTGAGCGCGGCTAACGCGGTGCACCGTTACGTGGGGACCTTGCGCCGGCTACTGGAGCCGGACCTGCCTGCTAGGTCGCCCGGCAGGTGGCTAGCCCGGCAAGCGGGGGGGTACCTCCTGCACGTCGACGCTGGCTCCCTCGACCTGCTGGGTTTCCGAGCGCTGGTGGAGCGGGCCCGACGGACAGAGGCGGCCGGAGACGCCGCGGCAGCCGTGGGCCTTTTCATTGCGGCCCTGAGCCTGTGGCAGGGGCGGTGCGCAGCGGACCTGGAACCGGTCGGATCCAGCCACCCGGTATTCGTCATGCTGGAGCACGAATACGTTTCGGTGGTCTGCGAGGCGGCCGAGACTGCCATGCGCTGCGGGCGGGCAGCCTCCGTGCTGCTGCCGCTGCGCCAGGCGGCGGAGCGCAACCCCCTGGACGAGGCTCTGCTGGCACACCTTCTGCTGGTCCTGGCCTCGGACGGCAAACAAGCCGAGGCCATGACGCTGTACGAGGAGATTCGCGTGCGGTTGGCGGAAGAACTGGGAGTGGACCCGGGCGCAGAGCTGCGGGTCGCCCACGAGCGGATCCTCCAGCACCGACTCGACGGCGACACCGCAGAGGAGCACGCGGATGCAGAGGAGGGCGCGTTCTTCTATGGTCCCCCGGTGCCGGCCGGATCCGTTCCCCCCGGTATCTCCGTCACCGGTACGGCCCGGCCCGCTCAGCTGCCGCCCGACCTCCTCGGTTTCACGGGGCGGGAGGAGGCCCTCAAGCAGGCTGCGGCCCTTGCCGCGCGCGGCAGCGACGCGCTGCGCGTACTCGCCGTCGACGGCATTCCCGGGATCGGGAAGACCGCCCTAGCTGTGCACTTCGCACACCTGGCCGCCCAGGACTTCCCCGACGGCCAGCTCTACGCGGACCTGCGGGGCTTCGCACCGGACGGCAATCCAGCCAGCTCCGGCGACGTCCTGCAGGGATTCCTCGACGCCCTCGGTGTCGCCCCGCAGCGCGTCCCTGCCGCGCTGGACATGCGGGCGGCGCTGTACCGCAGCGTGCTGTGCGGCCGGCGGGTCCTCGTGGTCCTCGACAACGCCCGCGATCTGGCGCAGGTGAAACCTTTGCTGCCCGGTACGGCAGACTGCATGGTGATAGTGACCAGCCGCAGCCGCCTCACCGGACTGGCCGCGGCCCACGGAGCCCACCTGCTCACCCTCGACGTGCCCTCGCTGGCGGAGTCAACCCGTACCTTCCTGGAACGGATCAGAGTCAGTCGCCCCCACACTCAGGCTCGTGACGTCGAGCCGCTAGTCGAACGGTGCGGCCGGCTTCCGCTCGCCGTCGCGATCGTCGCCGCCAGAACCGCCGCGTATCCTGAGCGCACTCTGGAGGAGATCGCCTCGGAACTGACCGACACCGACACCAGCCTGGACGGCTTCAACGACGACAACCTGGACAACGACGTCAGGGGGGTCTTCTCCTGGTCGTACCGCACGCTCGGCCCGCAGGCGGCACGCCTGTTCCCGCTCCTCGCCCTGCACCCCGGCCCGCATGTGACCGCTGCTGCCCTGGCCAGCATGGCCGGCATCACGCCGCAGGAGGCGGCCCAGGCGGTGGGCGAGCTGATCCGGGCCAGACTGCTGACCGTGCGGGGACGCAACCGATACTGGGCGCATGACCTGGTCCTCGCCTACGCCGCCGAGCTCGCTGAGGAGCACGCGGAGGACGGCGCCACCGTCCGGTCCCGCCTCTACGACCACTATCGTCAGACCGCCCACGCCGGAAACCTGCTGCTGCGGCCTGGGCTGCAACTGGCCGTCCCGCCATCGCCACAGCCGTTGGTGACGCCAGAGCCGCTGGCTGGCACGGCGGCGGCGACGGAGTGGTTCACCCGGGAGCGGGAGATACTGCGGGCGGTCGTGGAGGCAACCGCCGCTCGCGGTGAGAGCCGTCCGGCCTGGGAACTCGCGTTGTCGCTGCAGATGTGTCAGCAGCGGCTGGGATGGTGGAACGACTGGGCGGCCACCATGCTGGTCGCGTTGACGGCGGCGCAGGAGGCCGAAGACGCCGAGGGCATGGCCCGCACCCACCACGGGCTAGCTGGCGCGCTGTACTTCCTCGGTGACGTCCCCGGCGCATTGCACCACCTCGAGCGGGCTCGGAACCATTTCGACCAGCTGGGGCTCTGTGTCGACCTGGCGCATGTGTTGAAGAACATCGGAGTCGTGTGTTTTGCCCGAGGCGACCACGTCCGCGCGAACCAACACCTCGACAAGGCACTGCAGTTGCTGCGCGGCGACGAGCCGTGCCAGTTGAGGGCCACGACCCTTGCCATGGCCGGTCTGGTCCGGCTGGAACTCGGCGACGTGAAGGAGTCCATCCGGCTGACCCGGGCCGCCAGAACCATCTTCCGAGAGCTGGGCGACCTCAACAGCGAGGGGTTGACCCTGACGGGGCTAGGGCGTGTGCATCGCACACAACGGCAGTACACCCGCTCGGCTTGCTACTACGAGCGCGGCATCCAACTGCTGCGGCTGGCCGGCAGTCGGGCCAACGTGGCAGAAGAACTGGTGGCGCTCGGAGACGTGCGTCTCGATATGCGTGATGTGGCCGGGGCCCGTCGGTCCTGGACCGAGGCACTGAGGAATGTAGACGATCCGGATCTGCCGCTGGCAGCCCTGGCGACGGAGCGGCTTGCCGGGTTGGAGGCACAAACCGTGTCTCGCGGTACCGGCCGGGCGGCGCTCACGTCGGCTGGTCGGGCGCCCGGAGCAGGCCGTCACCCGGATGGCGACCCTGCACCCAGCCCGACGAACCGGGGAAACGGATCCGACTCCGCTCCCTACGATCAGAGCGCGCCCCCGCCCAGTTGATGGGACCTTCCGGAATACATCGGCACCACATTCTCGGCGGCCCGTGAGCCGACCACGCGCCCTGGTGCGGCACCGGGTAGGCCTTTTCCTCGACCGGCTGCCACCCGGTTCCGGAAAGCCCCAGAGAGCGACCTCCGGCGGTTACTAACGGTCCCGAGCGCGCTACACCGCACTCCCGGTACCGCCGGGGCGCCGCCTGCATGGCTGGGTTGCACACGTCACCGACCGAACGGGAAAATCCGTTCGAGTAACCCCGGTGACGAACTGGTCCTCCAGGCTGATGGAACATCACCACCCTGTCCTCGGGCGGCGTCTTCCTGTGGTCGGCGGAACACCGAGCAACCGGGGCCTATGTCTGACTGCGGCGGACGCCGCCGCGCCCCCGATCACTCTCCGCACCGTACCAAGTCTGTCGCGGGCGTCCGTCATGCCGTCAGCGGTCGGTAGGGATCGCTCGGCGGACGCGACCGGCCGGGACGGCGGGCCGGTCAAGATAGGTACCACAAAGATTCCACTCCACACGGTCATGCTGATCACACGGCTGGACCCGCCCCGGTGTCACCGGACCGCCTCCAGCAGCTGGCGCAGACCATTCTGGATCGGACGGCAATCAACTCGACGTCGTTCCGGCTCCACTACACCAAGGACTGCGACCCCGTTACGGCAGGGAGAACCCATGAGCACCGTCACCCACCGCACCGCCCCCACCCAGTTCGTCGAAGCGGAAGGCGTCCGTTACGCCTACCGCCGGCTCGGCTCCGGAGGTGAGGTGCCGCTCGTCCTGCTCCAGCACTTCACCGGCAACCTCGACAACTGGGATCCGGCGCTTGTCGACGCACTGGCCGCCGAGCGTGAGGTCATCCTGGTGGACTACCCGGGGGTCGCCTCATCAACCGGGACCCCTGCCACCACCATCGCCGAGATGGCCCAGCAGATGATCACGTTCACCGCGGCGCTGAAACTGGAGCAGATCGACCTGCTCGGTTTCTCCATCGGCGGCTTCGCCGCCCAGGACATGGCGCTGATCAGGCCGCGTCTGATCCGCCGCCTCGTCCTCGCTGGCACCGGCCCGAAGGGCGCGCCGGGCATGCACGGCTGGCGCAAGGACATCGAAACCCACGCTCGCGCCGAGGTGCCCACCGGCGGGGACCTGCTGTACATCTTCTTCGCACACACCGACACCAGCCAGGCCAAGGGCAAGGAGTTCCTCGGCCGGTTCATGGCCCGCACTGAGGGCCGGGACACCCCTAGCAGCCTCGCCTCGCGCGACGCCCAGTACGACGCTGTACTGGAGTGGGGTATCCCCAACCACTCAGCGCTCCAGCGCCTCACCGGCATCCAGTGCCCCACCCTCATCATCCAGGGCGACGGCGACCTGATGATCCCCACCAAGGCCAGCCACCTAATGGCCGGCCTCATCCCGGATGCGCGGATCCGCATCTACCCGGACGCCGCCCATGCGTCGCTGTTCCAGTACCCGGCCGAAGTGGCCAAGGACGTCAACGAGTTCCTCGCCTGAGCCGGCACCCGATCGGGAGACAGCTATGTCCGACCTGCTCGCCAGCGTCTTCGACGCCTATGGCGGCGGCTCCCGCTAGGAGGAGGAAGCCAGATACCGCCCGCCAGTTCTTCGGCGGCGCCAGCCTACTTCTTCGGCAGCGCCATGTGGACGTACCTGGCCGAGCCGCTGTCGCTGACGTACCCCGGGGTGCGGACCGAGGAGATCGGTCCGTGGACGGAGGAGGGGGAGAAGTTCCGGCGTCTGCACATCGCGTTCCCCGACAGCATCGCCACCCTCAGCACCGATCAGACCATCTACGTCGACTCCGACGGTCTGATCCGCCGACGGGACTACAGCGTCGAAATCGCCGGCAACATCCCCGCGGCCCACTACATCTCGGGCCATCAGGAGGTGTCGGGCCTGGTCATCCCCACTACGCGGATGATCTATAGCCGGGACGAGAACGGCCGTAAGATCACCGACCCGCTGGTCGTGTCGGTGCGGCTGGAAAACGTCGCGGTTTCCTGACTCACCGCATGTCGTAGGCGCACGCACGGCATGCGTCGGCGGATCACAGCCGTCCGCGAGCGGGCGTCTGGGAGATCGAGCCCCTAGTCAACTACCGGTCCCCTGACCCCGCTCCCGGCTGCCGACCACTTCCCGACCGACCGGCCCGCCCCGGGCTCGCACCGGACATGTCCATCGTCCGCGGAGTCCGCCCAACGACCGAAAGGGATTCTCCACATGACCATCAATATGATGCGCGCCGTCGGCTACCGAGCGAACCTGCCGGTGACCGACGACGCATGCCTCCTCGACCTCGAGCTGCCGGTGCCGGAGCCTGGCCCGCACGACCTCCTCGTCCGGGTCGAGGCCATTGCCCTCAACCCGGTCGACTACAAGATCCGCCAACACGAGAAGCCCGACGACGAGCCCAGGGTCCTCGGCTGGGACGCCGCGGGCACGGTCGTGGCAACCGGATCCCAGGTGGAGCGGTTCAAGCTGGGCGACGAGGTCTTCTACGCCGGTGCCATCGACCGGCCCGGGGCCAACTCCGAGTACCACTCGGTCGACGAACGTGTCGCTGCCCTGAAGCCGACCACGCTGACCTTCTCCGAGGCCGCGGCGCTTCCTCTGACCTCCCTAACCGCCTGGGAGGGCCTCTTCGAGCGGCTCGGCCTGCACCACGACCTGCTGGACGAGACTGGCTCCCTGCTGGTGACGGCGGCAGGCGGCGGTGTCGGGGCGATGGTCTGCCAGCTGGCCCACGCTCTCACCGGCCTCACGGTGATCGGTACGGCGTCCCGGCCGGAGACGGTCGAATTCGCCCGCAGGATGGGCGCCCACCACATCGTGGACCACCGTCGGCCCCTGATGCCCCAACTCTCCGAAGTGGCCCCGCATGGCATCGACCACGTGTTCAGCACCACAGGCACCGACCGCTACCTTACGGCCTACGCCGAGGCGCTCAACCCGTTCGGGCACGTGGTCGCAATCGACGACTTCGAGGACCTTCCCGTCGGCGTGCTGATGCCGAAGAGCATTAGCTTCCACTCGGAGTTCATGTTCAGCCGTTCCCTGTTCCGGACTGCGGACCTGGACCGCCAGCACAAGATCCTCACACAGGTGGCCCGCCTCGTGGACGCTGGCATCCTGGTCAGTACCGCGACCCTTGACCTTGGCTGCGTCAACGCGGCGAACCTGCGAGAGGCCCACCGCCTCCAGGAGTCGGGCACTGCCATCGGGAAGATCACTCTCACGGGCTTCTGAGAGCCGGGCGCCGTCTCCGACGGACGCCATCGCACGCCTGCCCCGTCCGGTCCGGGCGCCTAGGGAGCGCCTTGTCGATCACGCGTCGAGCCAGATGAGTGTGCTGACCAGGGTGATCGCGGCGAGGTGGCGGCCGGGCTGCTTCTTGTAGCGGTGGCCATGCCACGCACTGCTTGAGGCGGTGGAAGCATCGCTCGACCACGTTGCGGCGCCGGTAGGCGGTCCTGTCGAAGCCGGGCCGGCCACGCCCGTCGCAGGCGAGGTGAAGCTGGCTGGTCAGTCCGACGCGGGAGCGTCCGAGTCCACGCTCGTCGAGCCCCCTTTGGCAAGCCGTGTGCGGGTGAGCACGCACGCTTGAAGACGATGTCTTCCAGCACCTGGCGGTGATCACGCCATCTGCCACGAGCACGGCCCGCAGGCGGCAACAGCGGATCGAACACCGCCCAGGCGGCATCGGCTAACTCAGACGCACCCCTCGCACCCAACCCAACGATCAGATGATCGCAAAGACACCGCCAGCGCCCGGGGTGCCCGCGGAGGCGGGTTAACATATCAAGACGACCGTACATATTCATATGCTGACTGCGGCGGCCCACTGCACCAAAATGCGGCGACGGTCTGCCCCGGGTCGGCTCAGGCCGTGCTGTGCTGCTCAGGCGGCCGACGCACCGGTGCCACGCCCGGCGCCGGTGACAAGGACTCACAGGGGGACGCGTGCGAGCTGGTCCGTTCCGCTCATCCGTCACGAGCGGCCCGTGCTGCGCGGACCCAGCAGCACCGATCTCCCGCTGGCGCGGCCGGACGCACCAGTCGGCACTGCGGCGCCCGACGACGCGACGGACACGGCAACCGGGACGCCCCGGTCGTGACCGCAGCCCTGCCCCCGCGGGCGCGTGGACCGTCGCGCCCGTAACCGCCGAGGAACGGTGAAGATGCCCCAGGTCAGCGTCCGCAACAGACTCGTGGAGCACGCCGAGGACGTCTTTCGCCGCAAGGGCTTCGGCGGAGCCAGCATCCAGGACATCACCCAGGCCGCGAATGTACCGAAGGGGTCGTTCTACAACCACTTCGATAGTAAACAGGACCTCGCCGTCGAGATCATCTTGCGGCACGCCCGCACCATCGACCTCTCAACCCTAGAGGCGGACGGGAGCGCGCTGGAGCGGCTGCACGAGCACTTGATCGCCCGGCTGGAGCACATCCGGGCATCGGGCATCGAGTTCGGCTGTCTGCTTGGCAACTTCGCATCCGAGAGCATCACGGCGGGCGAGAGGGTACGCGCCGCCGTGCACGATGTGCTGGTCTCCTGGGCCGGGTCCGTCAGCGTGACGATCGCCGAGGGGCAGACGGCCGGTGAGATAACTACCGACCGGCCGGCTTCGGCCCTGGCCGCCTTCCTGCTCGACTGGCTGGAGGGCGCCACGCTGCGGGCCAAGATCGCGGACGACCACGGTTTCCTGACCGACGAGGTGGGCATCGCTCTGCGGGCATTGCGCGCCTAATACACCACCCGGAGTATCTAAGGCGCATCCACCCGCCCGGTAGGCAGCACGGGCGCAGCAATCCCGACCCACCGCAGCGCGATCACTCTGGTCGCCGACCCGGTCCTCCTGACCGAAGAGCAGGGGCTCCGCGACGAGCGGCAGTAGCTCCCCGTCGGCTCGCGGATGCCCCTGCACCAGCGCTTCGGCGACCAGTCCGTCCACCGTGGGCTGGCAGCAGGTCAGGACGGCGTGGAGGCGCCCGCCGGCAAGGGCCTCCGCCTGCTGTTCGTCCCTAAGTTCAAGGACCGACACCCGCAGGTGCGCACGGCCGGCCCGGAACTGACCCACCGCTTCGGCGAGCAGTCCGCCCCGTGCATTGGGCATGGGCGCCGAGACCATCAGGACACCGGCGTCCGCCGACCGGCGAAGCGGACGGCGTGCACGATGTGCCGGTTGTGTGTCGGGACGCGTTCCGCCTCGGGAACGACGAGTTCCCCGGAGTTAGTGAGTTCCGTCCCCCGTGGGCCACGGACGAGCAACTCCACTCCCAACAGACCTTCCATCTGAACGCACCTGCCTGTTGATTGCAGGCTGGGCGATTTCAACTCCGCCGCCGCGTGCCCGAAGTATCCTTCCCTGGCCACGGCGAGAAACGCACGCAGCAGCCCGGGGTCCTTGTCCGGCTCACCGGACACCAGAGGTGTACGTGGTCCGGTCCAATACGTGTCCACGGTGCGGAGCAGAAGGGGGGCCACCGACTGCCTATGCGGTTTCGGCATCGCCCGATGATGAATCCGTCTTGGACGTCACCGGACGACTCTGGTCCAATGGGAGTCGCGACCGCTCGTAAGGAAGCGGCCGCAATGGCTGGTCGCCACCCCGGTGCTCTCTGCGTCACGCTGCAACACGTCGCTGTGGAGGGCACCGGGTGACCCAGGGAACGAAATCGCTCCGCCGACACAACACGACGTGTCGTTTGGGCCGGGACCAGCCGCACATGACCATCCTCCGGCCCGGACACAGCACGGGCCAGGAACGGACGGCTCACGCCAGGCGTCCCCCCTCGACGCGTACGGCCCCCCTCCAGCGCGGGCCGGAAGGCGTGAGCCGTCCCAACCTCCCCGGCCTGCGTCCGTCCAGCCGCCGCCGCGTCCACCAGCGGCTTGGCCCCAAAGCGGCGGCAAACAGCGCATCCAGGACCCGCGACGCACGTCCCGCTACCAGAAGCGTGGGCCCGCGACCGCGCAGTGACCGCCCGTCCCGCTCTCTCCCCACGGTCGAGTTCGGCCGATAAGCCAGGACCAGGTGTGCCAGTTCAGCCGTGCTGATATCCATCGCCCGGTGCGCTGGCAGCCGGCGGAAGACGCGCTTGGCCTGGTCGCCGAAGGTTCGGTAGGAATAGGTGAAGACATCCCGCACGTCATTGTGGCGGTCGTCGTCGAACACATCGAGCCCCCTGCGCGTCCGCCAGTTCGGCGGCCATCCGGCTCAGCGGCTGCTGGTTACGGCCCATCGCGCGAGCGGCCACTATGGCCACGGCGAGGGGAAGCCGACCGCAGCGGGTCACGATCTCCTCAATGACGGCCCCCTTGGTGTCGCCTCGCGCCGGATGAAGCAAGCCATGGCCTCGCTCATCGAGGGCACCTCCAGCCCGAGCAGCTACGCCCCATGCCCCGCCGCCAACCCGATGAGGCGGGCCCTGGAGACTTCCCCGACGGCCAGCTCTACACGGATCTGGGCGGCTTCGCGCCGATGGAGGACCCGAGCGCCTCGCTGACGTGCTGCACGGGTTCCTGGAGGCGCTGGGAGTGGACCGGCACCGCGCATCCCGTATCGCTGGAGGCGCGGTCGGCCCTCTACCGCAGTGTGCTGTCCGGGCGCCGCGTGCTCGTGGTGCTGGACAACGCGCGGAGCACGGACCAGGGAAGATATCTGCTCGCGCCTGGTGAAACACGGCAGGTCAGGCGGTAGCTGGGCGGTCCCGCCCAGGGCCTGGGGACATCGGGGAGATGGCGGACGGGTCGGCGTGGACGATTCGGCTGCCGGTGACGGGACGCATCGCGGGGGTGCGTCGGACTCCGTCGGAACGCCGCGCAGAATGCGTTCGTGAGCGGCGCGCAGTTCGGCATCCGGCTCGGTGCGGATAGTGCGGTACAGCATGATCGCCTCAGCCTGTTTGCCCTGTGCGGTCAGTAATAGCAGCAGGGAGGATTGAAGTGCTTCGTCGAACGGACAGCGGTCACCTGCCGGATCTGCGAATCGCCATCGGTCCACTGGCCTGCGGCGATCAGCCTTTTCGACCACGTCGCGGGCCAGCGCGGCGGTGGCTGTGGGCAAAGCCGGCTCCGGGATGAGCCGACCCGCATACAGGAGCGCCGCCCCGGAAGGGAGGCGGTCTCGAGCAACGACGACCAAGTACCGTGCCGCTGCGATGGCGCGGTTCGCGACGGCTTGCGAGTGCTGCGAGGCGCCGGAGGACTTTGCGGGAGGATCGATCAAGACGGAGTGCGTCGACTGCTTCTCATGATCCACGGGACGGCACGCAGTCGGAGGTCCAGCCGGAGCCGCTGCGGTTCACGTCCCTACCAGCAGGCGGCAGCCGTCGTACTACGGGATGTTTCGTGCGTATTGGCGGTCGGACCGAGAGTTGTGGGGATTCGCCGCTGGCCATGGCAGCCAGCGGCCGATGCGGTCATGGCCTGCGCGCCGATCACTAGAGGTTGTCCCGTATGGGGTGTGAGTTATCCAGTGAGGGCCAGGTTGTGGAGCCGGGCGATGCCGAGCATGGCCTGGTGAACTCCGTTGCCCTTGAGTCGGCAGTCCCGCAGGATTTTCCAGTTCTTCAGCCGGGACAGGACGTGTTCCACCCGTGCCCGGGCCCGGCGGTGGACGGCATTCTCTGCCTCCTGCTGTGGACTGAGATGCGTCTGGCCACGCCGTTTGCGGTGCGGGATGAGCAGGCCGGTGCCCTGGTACCCGCC
>NZ_BMSA01000058.1 GCF_014648915.1 Streptomyces phaeofaciens
GTACGACGCAGGGAGTTGCCGAGCGTGTAGCCGAAGCCCGGCTCCAGCGGCTCGATGACGAACCGGGAGCGGAACTCGTTGACGACCTCTTCGGTCAGGGACGGACGCTGAGCGATCAGCACGTGGTGTTGCCTCCAGTGGTTTGGCGCCCGCTGTGCGACGCCGTAGACACCATGAAGGGTACGGGGCGATACGGGCTCATCGGCCTACGACGATGCCCGACCGCCCGACTCCAGCCCAGCGAGGCGATCTCGAGTCTCCGTTCCGCCCGCCCCCCACGGCCGTTTCTCCTTTGCCCCGCGTCCGACGCTCGGGCGCGCAGGACGGCCAGACAGGCATGCCCGGCCACGGCCGCGTCACGTTGCACGCGGCCGACAGCGTGCGTTCTACGCTCCCGGCCCCCGGGCCAGGCCGTCGCCACCCGCTACGCCGACTGCATGCCGTGTGTCGACGATCGGGGGGCCGTTGGCGGGCCGGACGCAGAGGGCGTCACCGGCGTCGTAGGCGAGTTCGCCGAGGCGGGTGTCGAAGGCGAACCGCCGGACCTCCTGCTGGGATCCGGGCAGGCTCAGCAGCGTGTTGCCGACGAGGAGGGTGGCGAAGAGGGATGCCTTGGTGCAGCCGGCCGGTGCTGGCGCGGGCGGCGGGACGGTAACGGCCGGGGTGGTGGCGACGGCGGGCTCGGGGACCTCCGTCTCGACCGCACCTGCGGGCACAGGCTGCCGGTCATCGGCTGTGACCAGCGCGGTGACGACCTGACCGAGCCACTGCTCGGCGGTGTCCCCGAAGTCGGGTTCGCAGTCGGTGCGGGGGACGAGGCGGGTGGCGCCGAGGGTGTCGAAGTGTTCGTCGAGCCGGCGGCCGTGGCCGCAGAAGTCGTCGTAGTTGGAGTCGCCGAAGCCGAGGACCGCATATCGGATTCCCTCCAGCCGTGCGGACTCCGGCCAGCGCGCCGGCCCAGGACGCTTCGCTGCCGCTGTGATGGTCAAACGCCAGGCTGTCGATCGTTTCCGGCAGCTGATCGAGTGAGCGGAGTGCGGGCGAAATCGGTGAGGTACGGGTCGTCCGGCACACGGACGAACCGGCCTGCCGCGTCCCGGGACTCGGGTACACCCAAGCCGTTCAGGATGCGCCGGGCGCCGCCTCGGACAATTCGCTGCGGGAGAAGGGCACCACCTGGTCGCGCGGTACGCCATGCCCCAGGAAGCGCAGTCAGAGGAAGTGGTCGGCGGCATTTTACACGGTGCCCGGGCGCCTACCTTTGTTCGCTGAGGTCATGAGGTCGTCCAGGGCCTCGCGGAGAGCCCTCTCGCGTTCGGGATCGTCATCAACAGTCACCACGACGGCATACAGGTCCTCCAATGCCTCCGGACGGTGCCTCTCGAGGAGTGACTCGAAAGTTGCTCGGACCGCCGGTGCATCGTCAGCAACGCTGACTCGGCCAATTGGTCTCGACGGCTGGACGCTGGAGGACGAGTCCGTTGTCCGTCGGCGTGGCCCCACGACCGCGGTGGGAGGAAGTACCCGGCGGTCCCCAGATCAGGGTTTCTTCCCGTCGGGCCGAGCTGTAAGAGCCCGGAAGCATGGCGCCGGCCGGCAGGTAGCCGCCGGCGTTGAACCCGGCGACGGTCATGTTGCCCTGCCAGATGTGGGTGCCGTCGATGCGGTGGTCCCAGTCGCCGCTGGCGTTGCCGACGAGCAGGAGACGGCCTGAGGGTGCGAGATTTCGCCGACAGGGAAGAGCTGCTCCTCGAACGGTCCCGGCGGTTCCTGCGGACCGGCCGCCACCGTCCGTGACACGCCGGATCCGAGGCGTCCGCGCTCGGTGATAGAGGGGCTATGAGCCCCCGCCGACGCGTACCTCGGTCCGGCGTACGGGCCGGCGGCCGGTCCATCCGTTTGCCAGGCGTCTCCCGAAGGACGAGGATTTTTCCATGAACCGGTCGGCCGAGCCGCCGCACCATCTCCTCATGGTGATGTTCGACGAGGTGCAACTCCTCGACGTCACTGGACCGTTGGAGGTCTACGCCGCTGCCAACGAGTACGGCGGCAACTACCGTCCGTCGACCGCCTCGCTGGACGGAAAGCCGGTCACGACGACCGGCGGAGTGCAACTGATCCCCGATCTGGCACTCCAGGACGTCGACTCCGGCGTCGACACCTTTCTCGTTCCGGGCCGCCCGGACTGGTGGGCCGCGGTGTCCGACCACCCCCTGATCGAGCACATCTCCCGGATCGCGACCGACCCGAAGACTCGTACGGTGGCCGCGATCTGTGCCGGCGCCTTCCCGTTGGCCGCGACCGGACTGCTCGACGGCAGGCGTGCCGCGACCCATTGGCGGCTCGCCGCGGACCTGGCAGCGCGCTACCCGGCGATCGACGTCGACAAGGACTCCATCTTCGTGCGCGACGGCCACATCATCACCTCCGCCGGGATCACCGCGGGCATCGACCTCACCCTGGCGCTCGTCGAGACCGACCTGGGCGCGGATGTCGCACGCGCGGCGGCGAAACACCTCGTCGTGTTCATGGCACGGCCGGGCGGGCAGTCGCAGTTCTCGGTCCGACAGACCGCCAAGTACGGCACGGACTCGGTACTCCGCCAGGTTCTGGACGACATCACCGCAGACCCGCGCGCCGACCACAGCCTCGCAGCCATGGCGGCACGGGCCGGCGTCAGCGAACGTCAGCTGACCCGTCTGTTCCGGGTCGAGACGGGCATGAGTGCGGCTCGGTTCGTCGACCAGATCCGCACGGAGGCGGCCCAGGCCCTGCTGGAGAGCGGAAGCGACCCGCTCGACTCCGTCGCCCGCGCGAGCGGCTTCGGCTCCGTCGAGACTATGCGCCGCGTCTTCCACCGCCTCCTCGGCGTCACGCCAGGGGCTTACCGCAACCGCTTCAGGACCACCGGCCGCTGACGGTTCGTCGCGGGTCGCTCCACGGTTCTCCCACGGTCCCCCTCGCTCCAGGCACGACCGACGGCCGGCAGCGTCATCAGGCGCCGCCAGCCGTACTGTTCCGGAGAACGGGCCCGCCGGCTACTCCCTGGAGCCGATCGCGTGGACAGGCCGCCTGAGCAGCATCAGTCGGGCGGGGACGAAGGCTCCCAGGGCCGCGAGCCCCGCCGTTCCCCCGGCGATGTACAGGTAGGCGAGCGGCGACACGGTGGGCCGTACGGCTCCGGTGAGGGCGAGCGCGATGAGGCCGAGTGCCGGGAATGCCGCCAGGGTGCCCAGGCCGACACCGATCACGGCGACGGCGGTGCCCTCCAAGGCGATCATCCGCATGACCTGGCGGGAGGTGATGCCGGTCAGTCGCAGGAGGGCGAATTCCCGCCGCCGCACCAGGGTGTTCATCACCTGTGCGTTGACGACCGTGACGCCGGAGTACGCGATGATCAGGCCGGCGATCAGGTGGTTCACCCAGGCGTGAGCCTGCTGTTCCTTCATCTGCCGGTCGAACGAGAGGCGGTCCGTGACCTGAAGCGAGGGGTGTCTCTCCTTCACATCGGCCAACGCCTTCTTCGCTTCGTCGCGTGCTCCCGCGGTTGCCCTCACCAGCACGGAGTCGTTCATCCCCATGGTCGTGTGCGCCGCGAGAAGCGCATGGGCGAAGGTGAGGTCCGCGAACCCCAGCCCCCGGTCGTACACCGCCACCACGCGCGGCGTGACCTGCGTGCCGTCGCCCAGGCGTAGCCGCGCGGAGTCACCCACGTCCAGCCCCAGCCGGGACGAGGCCGTGGTACTGAGGGCGACCGTGGCGGGGCCCCAGACGGTCGAAGTCGCCCTGCCGCAGGTCCAGGTCGACGGTTTCCGCGAGCGCCTCCGGTTCGAGGCCCTGGGCGCTCAGCGGTACCGGTTGTCCTGAGTCCGAGCCGACCGCGACCCCGACCACCGAGGACGTCACGAGGCCGGTCACCGCCCGTATCCCCTCCCGGCCGCGAAGGTCCTCGACGACCTCCGGCGCCACCTTCACCGGTGCGGTGAGGACGTGATCCGCGACGAGGCCGGCCTCCCGCTGTTCCCGCGCGGTGTGCTGGGACGTGCTCTCGGCGAAGATCACGGTCGCCGCGAAGGAGACCGCGAGGATGAGCGGGGTGACCGCTCCCGCGAGCCGCCGCACGTGAATGCTGTTGTTGGCCGCTGCCAGGTGTCCCGTGACCCCGGAAGCCCGGAGCACCGGGCCGACGACCCGCATCGAGGCACGAGAGACCACAGGGCCCAGTACGGCGACGGCGATGACCACGGTCAGCACCAGCGAGTTCGCGAGACCGGCGAGCGTGGCGAAGTCATCCGACCGGTTCAGACCCACGGCGAAGAGGGCCGCCGAGCCGAGGATCAGTACGATACCGGTCGCCGTCCGCCACCGTCCCAGGCCGGCAGGTTCAACGGCTGCCTCCCCCAGGGCCTCGGTCGGGCGGATACGGGTGGTGCGACGAGCGGCCGTCAGGGCGGCCAGATACGCCGTGAGGACCGTGACGAGGACCGCTCCCATCGGTGGCAGCGGCCCGTACACCGGCTCGAAATCGAAGGGAACGAAACTGTGCTCGGCGAGTCGACCGCCGATCCAGCGCACCACCAGGACACCGACCGGCCAGCCCAGCACCCCACCTGCCGGCGCCGTCGCGAGCGCCTCCGCCGTCACCATCCGCCGGACCTGGCGGGGCGCCGCTCCGACCGCGCGCAGGAGCGCCATCTCGCGTCGGCGGTGCCCGACGGCCAGGGAGAGCGTGCTGGAGACCACGAAGATCGTGACCAGGAAGATGTTGCCGGCGACCGAGACGGCCAGCAGGACCAGCCTGGGCCCGCTCGTGACCACGTCGAGGAACTCCGCCTCGCCACGGTCGTCGCCCGTGCGCACGGACACGTCGTGTCCGTCGAGCACGGTGGACACGGCGTCCGCGAGCTCGGCGGAGGTGGTTCCCGGAGCGGCCAGCACTCCGAGGGAGTCCACGAGACCGGGGCGGAGGGACCGCCGCTCGGCGAAGGCGTCGGAGAAGAACACCGCGGGCTGTCGCAGAACCCCTTCGTGGCCCTGAAGAGCGACGATGCCCGAGACCCGGAAGCGTCCGGTGCCTGCGCCCGTCGTCAGCGACAGCCGGTCGCCGGGTACGACGTCAGCCCTGGCGGCCAGATCGGTGTCGAGGACCACGTCCGTCATGCCGACCGGGGCGCGTCCCGACGTCAGCCGAAACGGTCCCAGCTGCGTGCTGGACCAGTTGTGACCCAAGGACTGCGTGCCGTCGGCCCCCGCCAGGGGCACGCCGTCGGGTCCGACCATCTGCGCGAAGACACCGATGTCACCACGGCCCGTACCTCCCCAAGCGTCCTGATCAACGGTGCGAGCTTCGCCGGCACCCGAACCCGCTCCACCAGGGTCGGCTTCAGGGGCGTCGGTGGAGGAGTCCTCCTGCCGTCGACGGGCATGTCCGCCTGCTGGCGCCCCGCGACGACCACGTCGGCCGCCGCGTACCTCTGCGTCGGAGCGAAGCCCCGACTCCAGGAGGATCCCGCACACGCTGAGCACCGCGGAGCCGATGAGCAGGGCGATGAACGTTCCGAGGAGTCCGCCCTTGCGGGTCCGCAGCGTCGACAGGGTCAGCCACAGCATCATGCGTCCCTTCGCAGGCCGGCCATCAGCGAGCCGACGCGGTCGGCGGTCGGCGAGGCAAGGCTGGAGACCAGCCGCCCCCGGGCCAGGAACAGCGCGCTTTCCGTGTACGAGGCCGCGTGGGGGTCGTGCGTCACCATCACCACGGTCTGGTGCAGCTCGGTGGCGGTGTGTCGCAGCAGGGTGAGGATGCTGCGGGCTGTCTCGGGATCCAGGGCGCCGGTGGGTTCGTCGGCGAAGATCACCCCGGGTCGCATGATTATCGCCCGGGCGATCGCCACGCGTTGCTGCTGTCCGCCCGAGAGCTCCGAAGGCATGTGCTTCAGGTGATCACCCAGGCCGACCCGCTCCACTACGTACGGCAACCAGGCCCGCGACGTCTTTCGTCCCCCGAGGCGCAGGGGCAGCGTGATGTTCTGCTCGACGTCGAGCGACGGCACGAGGTTGAAGGCCTGGAAGACGAAGCCTATGCGCTGACGGCGCAGCCTGGTCAGTGACGCTTCCCCGAGCCGGGACAGGTAGGTGCTGCCCAGCCGCACCTCGCCGGAGTTCACGCGGTCCAGACCGGCCGCGCAGTGCAGGAACGTGCTCTTGCCGGAATCGGACGGACCCATGACGGCCGTGAAGCTTCCGCCGGGGATGTCCGCCGATACATGGTCCAATGCCAGCACCGGCCGGGGCCCCCTTCCGTCGCGCTTGGTTACGTCACGGAGCTGGACCGCGTGCTCCACGCCGGGCACTGCGCTCTGCGACGGCTGGGTCCTAGGGGTCGGGTGAGTCACTGGTCGTCTCCTGTCCGGGCCGGCACCGGCCGCGGGCGGGCCGGTCGTTCCATTGCCCGCCGTACACCGCGCCGTCTTCTCGGCCGTACTGCTGAAGGCCCGGTTCCGTCACGGGAATGAGAAGGCGTGCCCCCTCGGCCCTCGGGCTGACGCCCCGAGCCCGCGACGGGCGCGCCTGAGCGGAGCTCCGCCTTCAGGACGAGAATCGAAGGGATGAGATACGGGACGGCGATCCAGCCCTTGGGGGAGGAGCGGTGCACACGGGAGTGCCTACCGTGGGACACATGACTCGTGGTGGCCTCGACTCGATCGCCCGACGACGTGTGCCCCGGGCCGTCGTCGACGTCGTGATGGCCCTGCTGATGGTGGTCGGCGGCCTGGGCATGCCGGTCCGGGCACCCGACGGTCCGGTCCTGCGTGACCCTGATGTGTGGAGAGCCCTCCTGGTCCTGGTGTCCGGAGTGCCGCTGGCGGTGCACCGCAAGTGGCCGCTCCCCGTCGTCCTGGTCGTCGCGCTGGCTGTCGGTCTCCTCCAGGCCTTCCACTACATCCCGCCACCGGTGGGGGAACACGGCACCACGATCGGAGTGTCGTACGTGATGCTGGCGGTGGCCGTGTCCGTCACGGCCGTACGGTCGTCGGGCCGAACGGCCACGTTGATGCTCGTCGTCCTCGCCCCGGCCTTCATCGTCGGCGAACTCCTCATGGTGCCCGACTACGGCACCGCCGCCGCCACGACGATGACCGTCCTGCTGGCGGTGGCCTGGGCCTTCGGGCGTCTCTTCCGGGCCCGCAAGACCATGGCCACCGAAGCACTCGAGCGAGCCGCGGCCGTGGAACGCGAACAGGCGGCCAACGCGCGGGCGGCCCTCGCCCAGGAGCGCGCCCACATCGCCCGCGAGCTGCACGACATCGTCGCCCACAACGTCAGCCTCATGGTCGTGCAGACCATCGCCGCCGACCGGGTCCAGGACCGCGACGGAGCGAAGGCGCATGAACTGCACCGGAGCATCGAACAGACGGGGCGGGCCGCCGTCACCGAGCTGCGCCGCCTTCTGCTGGTGCTCAGAACCGACGACGAGGAGGAAGGCGAACCCAGCCGACAGCCGCCGCAGCCCACGATGGAGCAGATCCCGGCGCTCGTGGACTCCGTCCGCGCGGCGGGACTCGACATCGACTTCGTCACGAGCGGCGAGCCGGGAGAGCTATCGGCCGGCTTCGAGCTCGCGGTCTACCGAGTGATTCAGGAAGCGTTCACCAACACCCTCAAGCACGCCGGGCACACGTCCGCCCAGCTCTCGCTGACCTGGCAGCGTGACCGTTCCCTCGTCCTCCACGTCTG
Source organism: Streptomyces phaeofaciens (assembly GCF_014648915.1). GTDB lineage: Bacteria > Actinomycetota > Actinomycetes > Streptomycetales > Streptomycetaceae > Streptomyces > Streptomyces phaeofaciens. The sequence continues at coordinate 7,735 of NZ_BMSA01000058.1, forward strand.
TGACACCGGGCGCCGCCCCGGTCACGAGGACACGCCCCTGGTGCGGACGTTGAAGGGGGCGGGGCACGGTCTGGTGGGCATGAGGGAGCGCGTCGCAGCCGTCGGCGGCACCCTCCGCACCGGACAACGTCCCAGCGGCGGCTACTGCGTGCACGCCACGATCCCGCTGCCGGGGTATGGGACGACCGGGCCGGAGGCAGTCCCGGCCTGCGATCCGGGTGGCGCGACCTGCCCGGAACCCGGGCCGCTTCACTCTGGTGAAACAGCCGAAGGAGACAGCGCACCATGACGGCGATCCGCGTGCTGCTGGTCGACGACCAGCCCATGATCAGAACGGGGTTTCGCCTCATTCTCGAAGCGGAGCCCGACATCGCCGTGGTCGGCGAGGCGGGAGACGGAGAGAATGGTGTCGAGAGCACCCGCACTCTTCAGCCCGACGTCGTGCTGATGGACATCCGTATGCCCCGCATGGACGGAGTGGAGGCGACGCGGCGCATCGTCGAATCCGGGATGCCGAGCAGGGTCATCATTCTGACCACCTTCGACCTCGACCAGCACGTCCACGACGCGCTGCGCGCCGGAGCCAGCGGCTTCCTCGTCAAGGACGGGCCCGCGGACTCCCTCGTCGGCGCGATCCGAACGGTGGCGGAAGGGGACGCGGTGATCTCCCCTCGTGTCACGCGCCGATTGCTCGACCGTTTCGCCCGCCTCGCCACCACCGAATCCGATCCCGTGCCACGGAGCCTCGACGCCCTCACCGCGCGCGAGCTCGACGTGCTCCGCACGCTCACACGAGGTCTGTCCAACGCGGAGATCGCGGCGGAACTCCAGGTCAGCGAAGCCACGGTGAAGACACACGTCGCCCACATCCTCGACAAGTACCAGCTCAGGGACCGGGTGCAGGCCGTGATCCTCGCCTACGACACCGGACTTGTTCAGCCGGCCACCGGCACCTGACGAACAGGGTGTCGCCCCTTCGGCCCCACCGGCGGCACAGCCGGTGGGGCCGACGCATGTGCGCGGACTGCGCCACGGCGGTTCCTGGACAACCAGGCCGGTCAGAGTTTCGCCTCTCGGATTCCCGTCTCAGCCTTTCGATGGAGACGGCGTTCCCCTCAGCGTTACGGCCGACATTCCAGCTGCTTCTCCTGGGTGACGCAATGCCGAATTCTGTCGAGCATGCTGTGAAACAGGAAAGCCGTTCGAAAGGAACAACATGCGTTACGCCTCCATTGCCACGGGTGTTCTGGCAACCACAGTCCTGGCGGTGCCGCTCGCGGCACCGGCCATGGCCGACAGTTCCTCGCCGGCCGCCGTCAGCGTGGTAAGGGGAGAACACGTCCGGGGCGACGTTTCCCGCGAACTCCGTGGCGGCCACGAGGAGAAGAGGAATCACGACGTTCAGCTCCAGAAGGCGCTTGACGCCATCGTCAAGGCGGGCGCTCCGGGTGTGGTCGCCGAGGTCCGCGACGCCGACGGCGCCTGGCGAGGCCACAGCGGAAGGGCCGACCTGAAGCAGAACGAGCCCACCCGGAGCGACGGCCTCTTTCGCATCGGAAGCGTGACGAAGACCTTCGTGTCCACCGTGGTGCTCCAGCTGGTGCAGGAAGGGAAGATGAAGCTGGACGATTCGGTGGAACGCCATCTGCCCGGCCTTGTGCCGAACGGCAAGAACGTCACCGTGCGGCAGCTTCTCAGCCACCGCAGTGGCCTGCACAGCTATACCGACACGCTGTGGGGCGCCGACATGCATAAGTTCTACGACACGCGATTCAAGACCTATGCTCCTCACCAGCTGATCGCGGATTCCAACGCGCACGCGCCGACCTTCGGTCCGGGAACCGACGGGCATTACTCGAACACCAATTACATCCTGCTGGGCATGCTCATAGAAAAGGTCACCGGAAACACCGCCAAGACCGAGGTCAGGGAACGCATCATCGAGCCCCTGGGCCTGGACAGGACCTCGTTCCCGGAGAAGTCGACCCGGATCAACGGCCCGCACGCCAACGGCTACATGCGACTCGACGGGGCGACCTCCCCGTACACAGACGTGACCGACTACTCCACGTCCTGGGCGTGGACCGCCGGAGCGATGATCTCCGACACCCGGGACCTGAACACCTTCTACAAGGCACTCGTCACCGGGAAGCTGCTGCCCGCCTCCCTCATGAAGGAGATGAAGGCCACTCAGTCGCTCGACGACGGTTCGCAATACGGTCTGGGCATCGCGAAGTTCGACAACCAGGCGTTCGGCACCGCGTACGGACACGTCGGTGGCACCCCTGGCTTCGCGACCCACTCGTTCACCCTCGCCGACGGCAGTCGCCAGGTGACGGTGTCGATCAACGCGATGGCTGACACGGACGAGGAGAACAAGGCCGCGGGCCAAGCGGTGAAGACCCTGCTCACCCTGGGCAGCAAGGCCGAGTAGACCGTCCCGGAGCCGGAACGAAGGGGGCACCGTCCGTGGGTGGTGCCCCCCACAGTCGCCCTGGACCCACCCCTCACGGGTGGCGTGCCACGCCAGTTGCTTCGGGGAGTCCGCGCCGGTGAGGTCCATCAGCCGCAGTTCACGGCGCTGCACCGTGCGGCTGTTCAGGCGTCTGTGGCGTGCGACGGCCATGTTGGTCGGCCCCGCGGTCAGCGGGGCAGGCAGATGGCGGTCGTCGAGGCACGCTCCGGGGGCCCGGGAAACCGCGGCTTGGGGCAACCCGGGCCGTGGAGTGTCCGGCCGTAGCGGCACCCCCGTAGCCCAGAAGCGTCCGATTCGGTCAGTGCGGTCTTGAGGGTCACCATCGGGCCGTCGCCGGGACCAGGACGACGAGGCGCGGTCCACCTGAATCTCTTCCTCGACCGCACTCAGCCCCGTCACCCCCGGCACGGCGCCCGTGAGCCCGTCCCCTTCGCCCGGACCCGGCAGCACAGCGCTCATCCGTCGTGCTGCCGCTGGCGGTCGGGCGAGCGCAGCAGGACGGCGCCCGCACCCACGACGACGGCTGCGGCGAGCGGTCCCGTCACATAGGGCCACAGGCCGGTGTCGGCACCGGAGAGAAGCCACGGTCCGAACTGGCGGGCCGGATTCAGACTGCCGCCGGTGCTGCCTCCCACGTACATGATCAGCGTGAAGAGGATCGCGCCGATGAGCACGGGCGCCGACCATGCCGGCTTCGGCTGGTGGGCCAGGCGGACGACGCTCACCAGCAGGATCGCCGTCGCGAACCCTTCCCCGATCGCTATGAACGTCGCAGGCACCGGGAGAGCGGGGCTCAACAGCGCGAACTCCACGTCCGGATGGGACAGGGGTGCCCCCGCCGTCAGCCGCCCCAGGACCACTCCGGCGACCGAGCCCGCGAGCTGAGCCCTCACGTACAGCGGGACGTGCCGACCGGACAGGAGCCGCGCGACCCACAGCACGAAGGTGACCGCCGGATTCCTGTGGGCACCGCTGACCCGCCCGAGAACCACGTCAGAGCCGTGCGGGGTGGCCTCCGAGGCAGACAGGACATCCTCGGTTCGGGACATCGCCCCGACACGGAGGTTGTCCTGATCCGAGGTTCGGACGTCCCGAAAGGCAGTGATGGACCGGGACGACGCCGGGGTTGATTGGGATGCCCGGCCACAAAAGGCAGGGATCAGGGCCGCCGCCCTCCGGCGGCTCCGAAGATCATTCGCAATCTTGAGGAAGACACACCATGCAAGCCATGGGAGCGAGCACGGCTCGCCCGCGTTCCGAGTACATGATCGCGTTGGGGCTGGCGGCCGGTCCGGTCGTGGCCCTCGGTTTCACCCGCTTCGCCTACGCACTCCTCCTGCCGTCGATGCGATCCGAACTGAACTGGACGTACGCGGCGGCCGGCGGGCTGAACACCGCGAATGCGTTGGGTTACATCATCGGCGCCGGAAGCGGCGCCTGGTGGTCGCGACGTCTCGGGGCCGGCCGCAGCTTCGTGATCGGCATCGTCATCAGTGCGCTGGCGCTGCTCGGATCGGGTCTGACCAGCGACTTCACCGCTCTGTCGATCTTCCGATTCATCGGCGGGCTGGCCACCGCCGTCACGTTCGTAGTCGGCTCGGCCCTGGCGTCCAGGATCCCCACCGGTGGTCGGCAGCACCGGTCCGCGGCGCTCGTGGGCGTCTACATGGCGGGTGTCGGCATCGGCGTCGTCATCGCGGGCGTCGTCGTTCCCGCCGCCCTCACCGCTTGGGACGCCTCCGGCTGGCAGGCCGGATGGCTTCTGATGGGCCTGCTCGCCCTGTTGCTGGTCGGCCCCGCCGCGTGGGCCGTCAAGGCGGTCCCGCCGGCGGCCCCGCCGACCGGCGCGGCCAACGAAGCGTCGAGCCTGCGCAGGATGACGCCGGCCTTCATCTGGTACGTGCTCTTCGGTGCCGGCTACGTCTCCTACATGACCTTCGTCATCGCGCTCCTGCGGGACCAGGGCATGGGCACCTGGAGCACGGCCGGGTTCTTCGTCGTCCTGGGCGGTGCCAGCGCCCTGGCGACCCTGTTGGTGTGGGGCCGCATCATCGGACGGCTCCGCGGCGGTCATGCGCCCGCACTGGTGTCCGTCGTCGTACTCGTGGGAGTCCTGCCGGTGCTGCTCTTCGACGGTGCCGCAGCCGCCATCGCCTCCGCCGTCATCTTCGGCGCGGGCTTTATGGCGGGTCCCACCGCCGTCACCGTGCTGGCGCGCCGGATGCTGCCGCAGCACGCGTGGACCTCGGGCATCGCGTGGCTGACCGTGGCGTTCAGCGTGGGCCAGGCGGTCGGCCCGCTGATCGCCGGCATCCTGTCCGACTCCGAGGGCGGCATCGCCAAGGGACTGTGGCTCTCCGTGATCCTGCTCCTCCTGTCCGCGATCGCGTCGCTGTTCCAGCGCGAGGTCAAGCCCGCACCCGAACCGCGGGCGGTCGCTGAGGCTGGGGCCAAGTAGAGGGCCCGCACGGCGGGAGAAACGAAGACGCTCGGCCGGATTCCCCGGCCGAGCGTCTTGCGTCGCCCCCTAGGACCGGTGACCGGGCGCACGGGCCTGCGCGACCCCTGGCGACCGGTAGTCGCCTTCGCCTAAGCGTCACCCGCCCCAGACCCCCTGCCGCCGCGAGAACGCCTCCGGCCTCCGCCGAACTGACGAGGCGTAGGGGCGCTGTGCGTACGGCCAAGGCGAGGGCGGGCGCCGCCTCGCACCGCGACCGTGCTCAGAGCATGGCAAGAGCGACGACGAAAAGAGGCCGGGCCCGGGCACGCCCCTGGAGGCAGGCCATGCGTGGAGGCGAGCGGTCCTCGGGCGAGTGGGAGCCGAGGATGACGTCGACGACGTGTGGGCTCGTACCGCTCCGACAATCGGCCTCGGGCGATGGTGTCGGTCAACTTCCTGAGGAGGGCGGGCGCTGCCCAGCGCGCGGCCGCGGCGAGCGGCGGCATTCCGCGGCACGGGAAGCCGGCAGCTCGTCCGGACGACGCGGGGCCCTTCCTCATCCTCGTGAGTGAGCTTGGCATTCGGTCAGTCGGCCGATGTACCGCAGGCGGCGGCCCCTGAAGCTGGAATCAGCCCTCACGACAGAAGAGAGAAGCCGATGACCACGGCAACCGCCGTCCGTTCCCTGTCCAGTGCCAGCACCGTCTCGCAGTCTTCCGCGCAAAGGCCGCAGGGCCTGCTGATCAGCACCTCCCGCGAGGGCAGCAGCACCGTCGTGCGTGTGCAAGGTGAACTCGACATCGCCACCGCGCCGTGCCTGCGACAGGTTCTGCGATCCTGCGCCGACCGTCGCGAAGACATCACGCTGGACCTGCGCCGACTCGACTTCATCGATGCCTCGGGACTGCGGCCGGTGGTGGCAGCCCACCGTCGCGCCGCCAGGCAGGGGAGCACCTTCGCCGTCAGGGGCCCCAGCGCGGCCGTGCGCCGCGTTCTGACCCTGACCCGGCTGGAGGGACTGGTGGACGACAGCTGCGACATCGCCGTCGACGACCAGCCCGATCGGTCGACCGGGACCGCGCCCACACCGGGCGTCGGCGAGGTGCATATGGTCGGCCAGGCAGCTTAGGCGGAACATCGACGTCCGCGGTCCGGCCAGCGCAGCGGCGGGTATCCCATCGGGCTCGGATCCGCCGTGGACGGCACGCCCCACGTCATCAAGCGGATCAATCTGACCCGGCAGGTCCTCACCTGCGCGCACGTGATCGCCGACGCCCTCGGCATGCGGCCCCTGAGCGCCGACTGTCCCGCCGCCGAGGGGCTGGATGTGGTCTTCCCTGCCGCGGGTACGCCCCGACGGACCGTCCACCGGGCGACGGTGTGGGTGCCGCCCCGGCGCATGCCGTCGGGGGTTTGGCACGGCGAACCTGTGCGTTCTGGAGCTGACGGAACCCGCACCCGAACAGGCCCGACCCGCGGTGTGGCGGGAGATGGCCGAGGGCCAGGCGGTCCGCGCCTTCGGCCCCGACGGCAAGGCAGGCGGCTTCGCCGACGCCGAGGCCAAGCTGGCTCACGAGGGTGTCTACTACCTAGATGGCGCCCTATCCGGCGCAGCCATCGCCCCCGGCTTCAGCGGCGGACCGCTGTGGTGCCCGCACGATCCAGCCGTGGTCGGACTGGTCGTCGCGCACCGCGAGACGCACGGCCCGCTCACCAGCCGGCAGGCGGTACGGCGCATCGGCCGTGCGGTGGGTGGTGTCCTCGCAGTGCAGCTGCTCGTTGCGGCGCTGTTCGTGGCGGTGGGGGTGCTCGCTCACCTGTAGCCGCACCGCAGGCCAGAGGCCCCGCCCGATCCCGGGCCGGGGCCTTGCCCTGACTCAGGGCGGTCAGCTGATCGCTGGGCTCCTGAGGCCGCACGAAGAGCGTTGATGTAGGCGATGAGCTCTGGGCCCGGGTGGAACCATTCCCGCCCCCGCCAGCAAGTGATTGAACCGGCGCATCAACTGGCTTTCGAGGACGCAGTCGCCGGGCTCGGTCGCCGGCATCAGGGTTGCCAGCGAGGTCATACGCTTGCGAAGCCGCACGCTCGTCCCGATCTTGATCAGCACTCCCGTCGGGCGAAATGCACCATTGACGGGTGATCCGTAGTCTTCGGCAGCGGCGCAATCGCGTCCCCGAAGCGCCGAGCACGCGGGCTGGGGCTGCGTTCGAGGAAGTGCTCCAGGACCTGCATGCCGGCCAGGTAGCCGGCCGAGACGCTGCCTCGGCCTCGTGCTCCAGGCAGAACTTCAGCGGCTCCGGCGTGGTCGCCCGGGTACGGCAGTCGCCGTACGTGCAGCGGCGTACCGCGTCAATACGCTCGCCGGCCCGGACTCCGCGCAGACCGCACCCGCAGCGGAAGGCTCCGCGCCCAGCCCGGCCGTCGGGTGTCATGAAGCGTCCGCAGGGGCAATTCAGCGAGATCGTTTGCATATTCGCAGCCAACCGTGGCCCGCCGACAGCGTGTCGCCCTGGCCCGGTGAGGGTCAGGTGGGCAGGCCGACCGCGCGGGAGATGACGGTGTCGAAGGCGCGGTCGGACACGATGCGGCGCAGGGCGATGAGGGGGCGGGCGCCGAAGCCGGTGGCGTAGCGGGTCTTGGGGCGGCGGGCGGTGACGGCCCTGCCGATCGCGTCGGCGATGACCTGGGGCGGGGAGTTGCGCTTGGCGTTGGCCTCGGAGCGCAGGGAGGAGGCCACGGCGTCGGCCTGCTTGGCGTAGGCGCCGGCGGTGGAGGACTTCTCCAGCTGGTCGGCGGCGATGGCGCCCCACTCGGTGGCGATGCCGCCGGGCTCGATGACGACGACGTCGATGCCGAAGGGCTTGGCCTCCAGGCGCAGGCAGTCGCTGAGGGCTTCGAGGGCGAATTTGGTGCCGTGGTACCAGCCGCCGAGCGGGGTGTAGATCTTGCCGCCCATGGAGGTGATGTTGACGATCGTGCCCGTGTGCTGGGCGCGCATGTGCGGCAGGGCGAGCTGCGCCAGGCGCATGGCGCCGAAGACGTTGACCTCGAACTGGCGGCGGGCCTCGTCCATGGGGACGTCCTCGATGGCGCCGTAGGAGCCGTAGCCGGCGTTGTTGACCAGGACGTCGATGCGGCCGGTCTCGGAGACGATCTTCTCGATGCCGGCGTGCATGGAGTCATCGTCGGTGACGTCCATGGCCAGCGGACGGATACCGCGGTCGGCCAGCTTCTGGAGGCGGTTGGTGCGGCGGGCGGCGCCGTAGACGGTGTACCCCAGGGACTGGAGCTTGAGGGCGGTGGCCTCACCGATGCCGGAGGAGGCGCCGGTGACGAGAGCGGTCTTGGCGGTCATGGGGACTTCCTGTCGGAGTAAGATGAACTTCGGTTCACTATCTATCATGAACTCTGGTTCACGTTAATGCAAGCTGAGACGCCCACCGCAGGAGAGCCCATGGCCCAGACCCGAGCACCGCGCGCCGACGCGGTCCGCAACCGCAAGAAGATCCTCGACGCGGCCCGAGAGCAGATCACCCTGCACGGTCCTGACGCCGGTATGGACGAGATCGCCGCCGCGGCGGGTGTGGCCGTGGGCACCCTCTACCGGCACTTCCCCACCAAGACCGACCTGGTCGCCGCAGTCGTCGCCGAATACACCACACACGTCGCTGAAGCCGCCGAGGCCGCCCGCGAACGCCTTGCCTCCGGTTCGCGCGCTGTGGACGAGATCAGCGACTTCCTTGCCCACGTCACGGAGGCGACCGCCACCAATCACGCCGTCAAGGCCGCCGCCCGCACCCTCGGCGCCGACCCGGTCGACCGGGATGCCGAAGCCCGCGCTGGCGCCGCACTGGCCGCGCTGATCCAGGCGGGGCAGGCCGACGGAGACATCCACCAGGACGTCACCGTCGACGACATCTACCTGCTCTTCAGCACTGCCCCCACCGACCAACCACCCGCAGCCCGCGCCCGTTGGCTCAGCCTGGTGCTGACCGGCCTGACCACCCACACGCGAACCGCGAACGCGAAGCCCGCCTCCTGACCAGCTGTCCTCCGGTCGCGGCGGCTTGACTACCCAGACGCAGGTCAGGCGGGCTGGTTCAAGGCCCTGGTCAACTGCCGGTTGGCCGCCAGGGCAGCCTCAAGTTCGGCCGCGCGCTCCTCCAAAGACGCCATCAGCTCGACGGTCTGCTGTTCCAGGCGAGTGATCGTCCGTTGGAGCTCCTCAAGGTCGGTTGGGGCACCGAGCGGGACTCACGCCATACCTACTCCCTCAGCGCTTCAGAGAGTCGCTTCTCCAACTGCTGGATGCGGGTCACGAGCCGGGTATGGCGAGCCTGGGCGTTGGCCAGGTCGGCCTGGAGCGAGGCACGGCTGCGCCGGGCCGAGCACGTCCGCGTCGAGCACATCACCCGTGATCACGCGAATAGCCGGCGGGGCATCCGGCAGTCGGATCCGCTCGAGTGCCAGCAGGGTGAGTTCCGTCTTCTCGTGTCCGAGCGTGTCCACAGCCCATCGGGCGATCTGCCCGGCGGCGCCGAGGATGAGGACCTCGCCAGTCGTGACCGCACGGCTCCCGGGTGAACTTCCGCACGTCGCTGTCGTCGGTGTGGGCGGTTCCCGCGGGTTCCCATGTGGGGAACCCGCCGGATGGGCCCCGGACTCCAGCCTCGGACGTCAGCCGCACACCCCGAACGATCTGACCGTCAGCCGCGGCTGGCCCGTCCGGGCGGCAGACTGCCCCGAACGGTGGCGCCACCGATGGTGCAGCATTGCGATCATGAAATCGGCATGAGCCACTCATTACATGATCAGACATGCGATGCGTACGCTCTGCGCCGCCACCCTCGTGGCCGCTCCTCTCACCCTGACCGCAACGCCTGCACAAGCCTTGACTTCATGTACGGTCAACGGCCGTCCCGTGTCCGGTACGACCGTCAGTGGTACTGCCAGCTCCGACAACATCAGCTGCGGCGCTCTTGCCTTGGGGGACAGTGTCAACGGCTTGGGCGGGAGCGACTACATCGTCATCAACGGAATCGTTGCCGGCACCGTGGACGGTGGCGCTGGTGGCGACTCGATCACGGCCAATGCCGGTACCACGGCGACCGGCAGGATCCTTGGCGGCGCCGACGGCGATTTCGTCTTCGTCGGCCCGAACGCTGGCACCGTCGACGGCGGACTTGGGTCGGACTTCTGCCGAGTCGCTTCCGGTAACGCCCCCATCAACTGCTGACCAGCAGGCCGGCGGCGGGGGAGCGGGCAGAGCATCGGCCGGCTCATCCTCATCGAGGGCGGCGCCTTCAGCCTGTAGCACCGAGCGGCGCATCACCAGCGCAGTTCGAAGCCCTCACGGGACTCAAACGCCGGGTGACGATGCTGTCGACCATCTGGGGAAATACGACCTTGTCGTGAACGCCACCGCCGACTTCGCCACCACCGCGCTCCTCCACGTTGTCCAGGGTCGTCAGATACCACTGGACACGTGGTCTTCAGTGGACATGCCTCACTGATGTCTACGGGTTCTTCTGGCATGTTGGGGCCTCGATCCAGGCAGGCTGTCCGGGAGGCGATTGCGGAGTTTTGGTCGGAACCTGCCAGCGCCGGTCCGGGGTGGGATCTTCGCGGCGAGCCTGCGGCTGGGGGAGCTGCCGCGTGCCGGTTGCGGCTACGCGCAGATGTCGGCACGGCGGCTGGCCATGAGTCAGGACGTGATGTCCACCAGGACTTTGCCGACCGCGCCGCTCTCCACTGCCCGGTGTGCGTCGGCGGTGCGGTGGAGCGGGAGGCGGAGCAGTGGCAGGCCGTGTTCTTCGCCGACCGGCAGGGCGCCGTCGCGGACCGCGGCGGCGACGTCCTCGACGGCCGCGGCGCGCGCCTGTAGGCCGGCCGTGTAGAGCACCAGGAACTGCAGGCGTGTGTTGAGCACCATGTTCTGCGCGACGTTCAGTTCGACCGGCTTGCCGCCGTCGTTGGCGTAGGTCGCGATCGTGCCGCGTGTCCGCAGCACGGCCAGGTCCAGTGCAAGGTTCGCGCCGAGCGCCACCTCGGCGATGATGTCGACGCCGTTCGGGGCGATCTTGTGGATCTCGGTGGCCGGGTCGCCTTCACGGTAGTTGATCACGTGGTGGGCGCCGGCGGCGGTGGCCAGCCGGGCTTTCTCCGGGCCGCTGACCGTGCTGATCACGGTGGCGCCGGCCCAGCGAGCGAGCTGGATCACGGCGTGCCCGACCGCCCCGGCCCCGCCCGCGGCGAGCACGACCTGGTCGTCGAGCGCCCCGGGACGGAGACGGCTGGGCCCGTTCTCGGCGACGGTGAGCGCGCGGTGAGCGGTCAGCGCAGGGACGCCGAGTGAGGCACCGAGGTCGAAGCCGGCATCGTCGGGCAGCGGCACGGCTCGCTCGGCGGGTACGACGGTGTACTCGGCGGCGGTGCCGGTGGGCCGCCCGGCGGCAGCCATGTACAGCCAGACCCGCTGGCCGGCCCGGCTTTGCTCGACCCCCTCGCCCACGGCGTCGATCACGCCGGCACCATCCAGGTGCGGGGTGACCTCGGTGAACAGCTTGGCATGGGCGACGCCTGAGCGGGCTTGCCAGTCGGTCGGGTTGACTCCGGACACGGCGACCCGGACACGGACCTCGCCGGGGCCAGGCACGGGCAGGTCGCGGTCGACCAACTGGAGAACCTCGGGGCTGCCGTTGTCGCGGTAGATGATGGCTTTCATGATCTGTCCTTAGGTCCTTGGCGGATATGGGCTGTGCGCCGTGGCCGGGTGCCCGGGCTGTGGCCGCGAGCCGGGCCCGGTCGGTTCCGGTCAGCCGATGGGGACTTCGTTGGAGCGGGACTCGATGGCGTCGAGGGTGGCGAGGGCGGCGGCGTCGAGGGTGATCCTGCCGGCTGCGATGTTGGCTTCGAGGTGGGCGGCGTCGGCGGTGCCCGGGATGAGCAGTACGTTGGGGGCGTGGTGCAGTAACCAGGCGAGGCCGACTTGGGAAGGCGTGACGCCCAGGGAATCGGCGACGGCGTGCACCGCCGGCTCGTCGGTCGACTTGGGCAGGCTCGGGAAGGCCCCGCCGAGCGGGAAGAACGGCACCCAGGCGATGCCCTCGGCCGCGCACAGCCGCAGCATGTCCTCGTCGTCGCGGGAGACGAGGCTGTAGGCGTTCTGGACGCAGACGACGCCGGCGGGTAGGGCGCGGCGCAGGCCGTCGAGGGTTACGCTGCTCAGGCCGATCGCGCCGATCTTCCCCTCGTCGCGCAGGGCGGCCATCACGGCGAGCTGGTCGTCGAGGTCGACGACTTGATCGCCGTCAGGGCGCAGGCCGGGACCGGAGTCGAGGCGGCGCAGGTTGACCACCGGGAGCTGGTCGGTGCCGAGGCTTCGCAGGTTGTCCTCGACGCTGGCGCGCAGTTGTTCGGGCCGCTGCGCCAGACGCAGCGGCAGCGGCCCGCCCGGGTCGGGATCGGCACCGACCTTCGTGACGACCAGGACGCCGTCCTCGGGGCGCAGCGCCTCGCGGATCACGTCGTTGGCGAAACCGAAGCCGTAGAACTGGGCCGTGTCCAGGTGATCGATGCCTAACTCGACCGCGCGGCGCAGCAACGCGACGGCCTCGCCGCGGCGATGGTGCAGGCGTTCGAGCTGCAGAGCGCCGTAACCGACCCGGAAGACGGTGCGGTCGGCGAAGGGTGCGGTCAGGGAGGTCAAGACTCTGTCTCCTCGGTCGATGACTGCAGGGAGGTGCGTAGCAGTTCGGCCAGGTAGAGCGCCATCAGCCGCTCGGCGATCGGGATGACCTGCTCCTGGGCCTCTGCCGGGTCGAGGTGCTCGACCTTGACCAGGTGGGCCATGACGCAGTCGTGCACCATGGCGCGCATCCGGTCGATCGTGTCGACGACGATGCCGCGGATGGCCGGGTTGGTGGTCGCCTCGCCCCAGGTCTGCACGCCGACGCGGGCTTCGGCGGGGTCGATCGCGGAGATCAGGCGGGCGAGCAGTTCGTCGGGGTCGGGCGGGGTGTCGCTCGCGGCGTAGTCGCCGAGGGTTTCGGCGCGCTTGGCAAGCACTGCGTGGGCGGAAGCCTGGACCAGGTCGGCCTTGCTGCGGTAGTGGGCGTAGATCGAGCCGTTCGAGAGGCCGGACTCGGCCGTGATGTCGGCGATCGAGGTCCGCTCCAGGCCGTTGCGGCTGAAGCAGCGTACGGCGGCCTCGGTGATCTGGGCGCGCCGGAGTTCCTTGCGTGCGTCGGTAAGCCGCGGCATCGCATCCTCCAGCAAAAGGAATCACTGCTCTGTTTATAGGGTCACTATACAGAGTCGCTGCTCTTTTTAGCTTGGGATGGATCACGGGTGGACAAGCCCGGCCGTGGACGATGAAGCGGATGATGAGGACAGATGGCAGAGCCGGCCCCGCAGGCCGAGGGCCCTGAGCGGGGCAAATGTCTCGCAGTGCCGGACGACGTCGCCCTCGACGTAGTCGGTGAGGATGACGGCCAGGCCGCGGTTGACGCCGAAGCGGAGGTTGCGTCCCCAGCCCCGGGCTTTGGCGAGTTGGTGGGCGAGGTGCTTCGCCCAGGCCAGCCAGGGTGATGCGGTCGACCAGGCCGCGGAGCGGCCAAGCCCGGTCCGCCCGGGCAGGATCCGGCCGGCCGGGCTCGCCCCGATCAACTGCCCTGCAGGATCAGCCTATTTGCCGATGGCGCCGGTCGCCGCATCATGGACTCATGCGCACGGGGACGAACCGCGGCCCGGACTATGGCGGGAGTGGCGACGACGGTACGGGCACCACCATCGGCGCGGACCTGGTCGACTTCCGCCTGGGGCGATTCCACGGCGATGTCGTGGGGGTGCAGAACCACTTCCACCAGGCCCCCGGCACTCTCGCGTTGCGCGCTCCCGCCGCCTGTGCGGGGGTTCGTGGGCCGCGACCGTGAATTGGGGACGTTGCTGACGGCCCTGGACACCGCCGAATCGGCCTCCACCGCTGTCCTGGTGTCATCGGTCACCGGACTCGGCGGCATTGACAAGACCGCCCTCGCTCTGGAAGCCGCGCACAGGGCCCAACAGCTGGGCTTCTTCCCGGCCGGGGTGCTCTTCCTCGACCTCCACGCGTACGACGACGTCCCTGTCGCACCGGAACAGGCGCTGGAACAGCTCCTGAGGGCGCTCGGTGTCCCGGGCGGCCACATACCGGCGAGCGCCGACGCTCGCGCCGGACTGTACCGATCGATGGTGGCCGAGGTCGCCGAGAAACAGGGCGCCCTGCTGGTGGTCGTGGACAACGCCTCGCACGCTTCCCAGGTGCGTCCGCTGCTGCCGGGGAACCCGGCCCACCGCGTCCTGATCACCTCCCGGGACGTCCTGGCACAGTTGGGCGCACAACTGCTGCATCTGGGAGTGCTCACCGCGGACCACGCCGTGCACGCACTTGAGACGGCCCTGCGGACGGCTAACCCGGACGACGTACGCATCTCGCGGGAACTCCACCACACACGCCGGCTGAGCCACTAGTGCGGATACCTTCCGCTGGCCCTGCACATCTCTGCCGCGCTGCTCGTCAACGACCCGGGCAAGCCTGTGGAGGAACTCGCGGACGAACTCGCCGACGCGGCCACGCGCATCGACAACCTGGACGACGGAGAGCGGGCGATGCGGGCGGCCTTCGACATGTCGTACCGCCGACTCGGCGACGAACCGGCACGGCTGTTCCGGCTGCTGGTCCTCGCACCGGGGCCCGAGGCGGGCACGGAGGTGCTCACCGCGTTGAGCGGATCGCCGCCCGCCCCGCGCCCGTTCGACGTGCTCGTCCGGGCCCATCTGATGGAACCCGGCAGCAGCCGTGGCCGTTGGCGTATGCACGATCTGGTGCGCGCCTACGGTGTCGCCAAGACACGGGAGGACGCCGCCCTCGTCACGGACGGGAACGCGGCGCGGGCCCGTCTGCTGGGCTGGTACCAGGACCACGTCACGGACAGCCACCCCTACCTCCGGCCGCTTGCCAGGCGCTCACGGAGCGGCAGGTTCGCGGACCGGCAGGAGGCCCTGCGTTGGCTGGACACGGAACGAGAGGGACTGGTCGGGGCCTGCCAGTGGGCCACCGATCCAGAGTACGCCGCGAACGGCACGCGCTTCGCCCTCAGCCTGTGTCACTACCTTTCCTGGAGGCGGCACTTCGACGATGCCTCCGTGGTGTACCGGCATGCGGTCAAAGGAGCCTCCATGCTGGGAGACCGGCGTCTTGAGGGGATGGCGTACGACAACCTCGGGACGGCCCTTCGCTATCTGCGCCGGATCGACGAGGCTATCGCCACACACCAGAGGGCTCTGGAGCTCTTCCACGCAGCCGGTGCCGTACGTGAGGAGGGCACCGCGCGGTACAGCCTGGGGATCACCCTTCAATCCGCCGGGCGGCACCGGGAGGCCGCCGAGTGCCACGACCGGGCGCAGGCCCTTTTCCGCGACGTCTTCTTCGACCCCGAGAGACAGGCCCGTTTGCTCGGCCTCCGAGCCACAGCCCTCCTGGCCCTGGGCGACACCGAGGGGGCGGTGCGGCCCGGTCATCCGCCGGCAACCCGCCCAGGATACTGATGCCGCCTGGGCGGGCGAGGAGGCAACAGCGGAGCTGCTCGTCCCACCGGCCGTCCGGTACAAGATCAGTAGACACCCGACAGATCCTGCCGACACAACACCCGACTCCCAAGCCCCACAACGACCTTCATGCTGACACGATCAGTCAGGCCTTCTGATCGGTAACGCGGCCCTCCTGGCCGATCATGTGGTCGTTGTCGAAGTACTCGTCACCACGGCAAGCCGAGCAGGTGTCCGTCCATTCGCCGGTCCGGGTATTCCACGAGCATGCCCTCACCTTGCACCCCTCGCAGGTCGGAGAGAGTGGGCGGGCGTAAGCCTCCCGGAGCTGGCCGGCTGTGCGTGTGCGGCGACTGCGGGGGTCACGGTGAGCGGTCACGGCTGCCAGGAGGCCACTCCGCGCGCACCCTTGAGGATTGTGCCCGACAGCTTCGCGCCCGACATGTTTGCCCCGGTCAGGTCTGCGTTGCTCAGGTCTGTACGGGTCAGATCGGCGCCGCGCAGGTCGGCGCCGGCCAGGTTCGCGTCGGTCAGGTTCGCGTTTTTCAGGAGCACGCTGCGCAGGTCCGCGGTGGTCAGGTTCGCGCCGATCAGGGATGCGCCGGTCAGGTCGGTGCTTGAGTCGGCCTCGCTGGTCTTGCTGGTTTCCTGGGCCCTGTTCAGGTGTGCGTGGTGGAGGTTCGCCCCGTCGAGGTCCGTGCCGGTCATCACGGCCCCGCCCAGGTGCGCGTCGGTCAGGACGGCGCCTCCGAGGAACGCGTGCCGAAGGTCCGCGTTCTGCAGGTTCACGGCGGGCATGTTCGCGTGGTCGAGGAACGCGCCGAAGAGGTCGAAATTCTCCAGGCCTGCGGCTCGCAGGTCAGCGCCGGTGAAGTCCGCGAAGCGGAAGTTGCTGCGTTGGGGCATGCCGCCTTCGGTGAGGCCCACTTCGCGCTCCAGGCCGCGGAGGTCGACGCTGCTCAGATCGATCCGGTACAGCGGCTTCCCGTCCTGGGTCACCTCCCGGTCGGCGGACCGGTCGCCCAGCACGGCGACGACGGCCGCCACGTCGGCAGGGGGTCTGTACTCCTGTGCCGGCGTAAAGCCGCTGTCCGGAACGCGAGCGTGCTGGCGTACGAACGCGGACAGCACCGAGACGACGGTGCCCTGATCTCGGGAGGAGTCCTGCATGATGCGTTGCAGGGCGTAGATTCCCCCCAGGCGCACGTCCAACGATGCCGATCCCAGGTTGGTGATCGCGCTGTTGTACCGGGTGGTGATCTGCCCCTGCTCGGCGATCTGCAGGTCCTTGTTGGTCTGCTCGACCGACATCCACGTGAACAGCAGGGCGACGAGTGCAGCCAGTCCCGGCAGCGTGGACGCTGCGAGGGCCACCCATGTCAGTCGGCTGATCCTGGTGTCGTTGTTCGGCCCGACGGGGTGGCTCCGATGCGGTCGTTGATCTCTGGCGGCCCGTCGGCGGGCGGTCCGGCGGAGCTGTGCGGCGGCAGACGGCTCGGTCATCCACTCATGACATACCAAGAGATAGTGCTCACTTCTCCGCCACGCGGTGGTAGCCCTCGATCAGGACGGTCCGAAGGAGGGGGCAGAGGAGAGCTCGTGTGCATGGTCACCATGCACGGCCCTGTGCGGACGCCATCGGCGGCACGAGGTCCGCGCCATGGCGTGCCCGGTGGTTCATCAGCCATCGCCCTTGCCTTCCGGCGGGAGGTCGAGGCCGCGCGGACGACGCCCATGCCGCTGGTCCACCCCGTCGAGTCCGTCCCATCGAGTCCATCCCGTACGGCAGCTCCACGACGCCGTCCTCGTTGAACGGGCTGACCGGGGCGTCAAGGCAGACGCCGCTGCCGAACGCCCGGTCCGCGTCGGGCATCTCCTCTGCGAAGAGCACTGCCCGAACCCGCCCCCGGGAGGTGAGGTAGGGCAACGGTCGGTCGCAGGCCGACGGCGGCGGCTACGACCGTGTCGCCCGGCTGATCTTCGGTGAGGTCGCCGAGGCGTACATTTCCGCCGCGCGTGCCGCCCGCCAGGCCCGCGCAGCCTTGACGATCTGCTGACCCACCCCGCTCGGCCGCGCCGCTGGCAGCCCGCCCCCGGATGTCCGGGACGGCCTGTCGGCCTGTCAGGCACGCTGGCGGACTTCTCACCCGCCCGCGCCCGCCCGCCCCCGGCCCATCCGTCCGCCGCCCGCCCGCGCCCGCCCGCCCCCGGCCCATCCGTCCGCCGCCCGCCCGCTCCCGCCGTCCGGGTTGTTGCTCTCCGGGTTTGTTGCCCGGCTTGCCCACTCCACGGCCAAGGGCCGACCACCAGGCCCCCTGGTCGGGCCCGGCCCCCGCCGGTCCGCTCCCGGTCCGGCGCTGCTCTGCCATTCGTCTGGTGAAGGGAGTTCAGGCTGCGGCATCCCACCACCGCAACCGCCCCTGGCGCACTGCCGGCCGCCTCAAGGCCGTCATCGTCCCGGCCGCCCTGGCTCTCTACGCGCTTTCCGCCTCCACCGGTACCGCCCCGCTACCGGGCTGGCCCGGCCCGCTCTCTTTCTCTGGAACGGAACCCGACCGTGACCACCACCCCGAGCACCACCGCCCCGAGCACCACCATCCCGAACACCGTCAGTCCCGGGACGGACGTGCTGTGGGAGAACCTGGCGACGCGTTGAACGCCGTCATCACCCTCGGACGGTTCCCTGACTTCCACGACCTGTCCGGTGGCCAAAACGGCTGGTGGCATCAGCCATTCGTCATCGCGGGCTCTTACGCCGACGCCCAGTGGGTCGTCTTCGACCTGGCAGCCCGGCCTCGCCACCGCCGTCCTCGACCGTCTCCTGCACCACTGCGAAGTGATCTCGATCAACGGCCCCAGCCACCGGCTCAAGAACCGCCTCAAGGCCATCGAGCGAGAGAACGACGTGGCCTGACAGCTGGGGACGTTCGTCCGTACGCACCTGGGGAGAAAAGTGGCCCTGGCAAGATTTTCGTGAAGCCGGGGTGTGCCACCGTGCGCCGGTGACGCTC
>NZ_BMSA01000059.1 GCF_014648915.1 Streptomyces phaeofaciens
TGCGCACGGGTGTTGCGCTCACGCTCCGCGTGAGCGCTGGCGGGTGGCTGCGCCACCCGGACACCCCGCTTGCTGCGCAAGCGGGGTGACGGTCCGTCCGCTGCGCTCCCGGACCGGCGGGACTCTGTCCCGCTACCAGGCTTCCGCTTTGCTCCAGCCTGATCGGCGGGTCCGCTGCGCTCCCCCGCCTGACGATCCTTCCGGCTGCGCCTCCAGAACCGTTGGGCCCGCTAGCGCGGGCCGGGCTGGCTACGAGGAGTGGGGGTCGCTCGTTCGTGTGGGTTCCAGTGTAGCGGCTGCATCAGGTTGATACAGCATGTACCGTTGGCGGAAACACGGGGACTCCCCCCAGCCGCTTGGGGGGAGTCTTGAAGGAGGGTACGAATTTGTTGAGCGTCGAAATGCGCCTCAAGGTGCGGGAGGAAATTCAGCGTGAGGTTACTGGATTTACGGCGAAACAGATCCACGAACGGTTGGTGGCTGCAGGTGGTTTGGAAAGCCGCAAGAGTCACCCGAGGCCGCTCAGTACGGAGGAGCGGCTGGCGGCGGTTCGGCGGAACGAGTTGCGGCGCATCTGGACCTTGATGGGTGGCACGGCGTGGGACGCCTACTCTCCCGAGAGGGATGCGCAGGCGGACCGCTGGCACCAGGCGCTGCGGGACCGTCAGGAAGGTGCGAGCGGTGGGGCAGTGGAGTCTGACTCCGGGCTGATCCGCTATCGGATCGTGGCGCAGCGGACTGACCCGGCACATCCCGGGGCCTCGGTGGTGACGAACTACACCTATGCGCGGTCGGTTGAGGAGGCTGTGGCGAAGGTGCGCCGGGCGAAGGAGAAGCCGGGTGGCTTGTACGGGGATCAGGGCCTGTACCGCGTGGTGGAGGCCGTCGAGGAGAGCCCGCAGAGCGAGGCGCGTCAACTGCGGGGCGCTCGCGGGCTGTTCCTCACTGCGGTCATGGACGCCGCTGTTGCCGCCCTGGACGATCAGCCAGCATCTGCCCGCCCGGAGTTGATCGAGGCCCTTTCTGAGTTCTTCTTCGACACCGTCCTCACTCGCGCGATCGTCTCCCCCGACAGCGGAGAGGACAACGCTCAGTTGCACGCCCGGGACGGAGAGGTCCTGTCTCGCTTGCTCCTGGCGCACCTCGCCGACCACGGCCTGGGCCTGGTGGAGGCGAGCGCCGGCACCGGCGAACTGCACGCCCTGCCCGATCGGCACACGGGTGTCGGTCGGCCTTCCCTTCGTGCCGAGGAGAGCGACGAGCCGGCGGAGCTCATCGAGCGCGCCCTCGCCGTGTGCGAGCAGCACTATGCCGCAGTGACCGGCACCACCTCCGGGCAGTGGGACCAGGAGTCGTCCCAGGAGCTCGTGGAGGTCGCCCTGCGGTCCGTGCACCTGGCGGAGCCGGAGACCTACCCGCAGACGCTGGACGCGTACCTGCACGAGCACCGGGCGCGGCTGGAGCGGCTGTGGCGCCGCTACGGGCCAGGCGGCATGTTCGCGGGTGAGCTCGTGCTGATCGACCTGCCCGGCTGCTTTGCGCTGTGCGAGAGGATCGAGACGACCCCGCTCTGGCTCGAAGGGATCTGGGCGAAGCACGGCCAGGAGGAAACCGCACTGGAAAGGCTTCACGACAGCTGGCTGTATGACACGGGAGAGGAGGACGGGCGATGAGCAGAATTCCGCTCAAGAAACACCAGGTCGACCAGAAGTCGGCCTTTCGTAGGTGGGTCGGATTTCCTGCAAGGTCATCTGTGCCCCCTCAGGGTGCCCGTGGCACGATCGTGTCAGCGACCGGATCCGGAAAAACGATCATGGCCGCCGCGAGTGCACTGGAGTGCTTCCCCGAGGGCCGGATCCTCGTGACCGTGCCGACCCTGGACCTGCTCGTGCAGACCGCCCAGGCGTGGCGGGCCGTGGGGCACCGCTCCCCCATGGTCGCGGTGTGCTCGCTGGAGAACGACCCGGTCCTGAACGAGCTGGGCGTGCGCACCACCACCAACCCCATCCAGCTCGCCCTGTGGGTCGGGCACGGGCCGGTCATCGTGTTCGCCACGTACGCCTCTCTCGTGGACCGCGAGGACTTCGAGGACCCGTCGGGCCAGGGACGGACTCGCGGGCCGCTGGAGGCAGCCCTGACGGGTGGGGAGCGGCTGTACGGCCAGCGCATGGACGGTTTTTCGCTCACCATCGTGGACGAAGCCCACGGTACGGCGGGTGATCTTGGGAGGCCGTGGGCGGCGATCCACGACAACGCCCGGATCCCGTCGGACTTCCGGCTGTACCTGACCGCGACCCCCCGCATCCTGGCCTCGTCCCGGCCCCAGAAGGGCGCGGATGGCCAGGAGCTGGAGATCGCAAGCATGGCCGGCGACCCGGACGGCACGTACGGGTCGTGGCTGGCCGAACTCGGGCTGAGCGAGGCGATCGAGCGGGAGATCCTCGCCCCGTTCGAGATCGACGTCCTAGAGATCCGCGACCCCTCCCCCGTCCGCGGGGAATCGGAGGCGGCCCGGCGCGGCCGGCGCCTGGCGCTCCTGCAGACCGCACTCGTGGAGCACGCCGCCGCGTACAACCTGCGTACGGTCATGACCTTCCACCAGAAGGTGGAGGAGGCCATGGCGTTCGCGGAGAAGATGCCGGAGACGGCAGCCGAGCTGTACGTCAACGACGCCTCGGACGACGACCTGGCGGCCGCGGGCCGGCTCCCGAAGTCGTCGATCGACGCCGAGTTCTACGAGCTGGAGTCCGGCCGCCACGTACCCCCGGAACGCGTGTGGTCGGCGTGGCTGTGTGGCGACCACCTCGTGTCCGAGCGGCGCGAAGTGCTGCGCCAGTTCGCCAACGGCATCGATGCCTCGGGCCAGCGGGTCCACCGCGCGTTCCTGGCGTCCGTCCGCGTGCTCGGGGAAGGCGTGGACATCACCGGCGAGCGGGGCGTGGAGGCGATCTGCTTCGCCGACACCCGCGGCTCCCAGGTCGAGATCGTGCAGAACATCGGCCGCGCGCTCCGGCCCAACCGCGACGGCACCACCAAGGTCGCCCGCATCATCGTGCCCGTCTTCCTCCAGCCCGGCGAGGACCCGACCGACATGGTCGCCTCCGCCAGCTTCCGCCCCCTCGTAGCCGTGCTCCAGGGCCTGCGCAGTCATGATGAACGACTCGTCGAACAGCTCGCCACCCGCGCCCTCACCAGCGGAAAGCGCAAGGTCCACATCCGGCGTGACGAAGACGGGCGGATCATCGGGGCCGGCAGCGAGGTGGGCGAGGAGCAGGAGCACGACGACACCGACGGTGCGGTCGAGTCGGCGCTGCTGCACTTCTCCTCCCCTCGGGACGCGGCGACGATCGCGGCGTTCCTGCGCACCCGGGTCTACCGGCCGGAGTCCCTGGTGTGGCTGGAGGGCTACCAAGCACTGATCCGCTGGCGGGCGGAGAACAAGATCACCGGCCTCTACGCCGTGCCCTACGACGTTGAGGTCGAAGTGGGCGTGACGAAGGCGTTTCCGCTTGGGCGGTGGGTGCACCAGCAGCGTAAGGCGCTGCGCGCCGGTGAACTCGATCCCCACCGCAAGGAACTGCTGGACGCGCCCGAGGCTGGGATGGTCTGGGAGCCGGGCGAGGAAGCCTGGGAGGCCAAGCTCGCCGCGCTGCGCTCCTACCGGCGGGCCACGGGCCACCTCGCCCCACGCCAGGACGCCCTCTGGGGCGAGAGCGAGGCCGAGGGCCTAGTGCCCATCGGGCAGCACATGGCCAACCTCCGGCGCAAGGGCGCGAAGAACGGCCTGGGCAAGGACCCGGAGCGGGCCGCCGCGCGCGCGGCGCAGCTGACGGAGATCGACCCGGACTGGGACTGCCCGTGGCCGCTGGACTGGCAGCGCCACTACCGCGTCCTGGCGGACCTGGTCGACGCCGACGGCCAGCTGCCCGACATCGCACCCGGCGTGCTGATGGACGGCGACGACATCGGCAAGTGGCTCCAGCAGCAGGCCCAGCCGGCCATCTGGGCGCGGCTCCTGCCCGAGCAGCAGGAGCGGCTGACCGCGCTGGGCGTCACGCCCGCTGAGGCGCCGTCTGCCGCCCCGGCCGCCAAGGGTGCGACGAAGGGCCCGGGCAAGGCGCAGCAGGCGTTCCAGCGGGGTCTGACGGCGCTCGCGCAGTGGGTGGAGCGGGAAGGCGCCCACCGGCCCGTACCACGCGGCCACAGCGAACAGATCACGGTCGACAGCGAGACGGGACCAGTGGTCGTCAAGCTGGGCGTGTGGGTCTCGAACACCAAGCAGCGCCGCAACAAACTGACCTCGGAACAGCGCACGGCACTACAGGAACTGGGCGCCGAATGGGCATAGAGGTGGAACGCAAGAATTAAGGACCGGTCAGCATTCGCACCCATGTGCGATCTTATGAGTATGTATTGATCCAGTTAGGTACTGTCTCTAGAGTGACGGCATCGTGACAGAGAAGATGCCCCACTCAGCGGCTGGCCAGATGCTGGGCTACCTCTACCAGTGCGAGTGGGCGTTGGTGGAGCTGGCGCAGCGGTGGTTCAAAGACGCAGAAGCCGCGCTGCGCATGGAGATGCTGGACGACATTGACCTGCTGCACGGGTCAGTGCCTGTCGAGCTTGTGCAGTCGAAGCATCATGGCGGCCAGGGAGAGATCGGCTCGACCAGTGCTGATCTGTGGCGTTCAGTCAATTCCTGGTGCGATGCCTTGGAGATCCTCGGAGATGCGCCTTTGCCGCTGCTCCGTCTGGTCACCACTCAGCGGGTCGCTGCCGGAAGTCTTCTGGAGAAACTGCGGGCCGATCCGCAGACGCGTGATGTAGCCGCAGCTCTGGCAGCTCTTGAGGAGCTCGCTGGTGATGCCGAGGGTCCAAAGACGACCCGCCCTTGGCGGGAGCGCTTCCTCCGGTGCACTCCAGTGGTCCGGGAAGCTCTGGTGGGCCAGATCGTCGTGGATGATCTGGCGCCTCGAGTGTCAGAGGTGGACTCTAAGCTCCGTGAAGTGATCGGCGTATGGAAAACGGATCAGGGCCAGAGCCAGGAGATCCTCGAGGAGCTGAAGGGCTGGTGGTGGGGGGTCTCCAAAGAGATGCTCGATCGCTCCAACCCTAGCCGGAGAGCATCTGTTTCCGCCGAGGAACTGCGCACGAAGATCGACTACGTGATGAGCAAGTACGCGCAGACCTCGTTGCCCATCAGCGACCGGCTGGAACGGCTCACCGAGGAAGAGGTGGCCCGGTACCAGGACCGCGTCTTCGTAGCCCAACTCCAGCTCCTGAAACTAGGGCGCCGGAGCATCCGATTCCATCTCGGCGAGTATCACCACGCATGGACCCATCGATCCCGCTGGGTTCACCGGCACTACGTCGACCAGAGCGAACTCGACCAGTTTGAGGCAGATCTCCGGCGTGAATGGGAGCAGGTGTTCTCCAAACGCGCTGACGCCTTCGATGCCGGCGAGTACGGAGCCGATGCGGTCAAGGCCGGTGTGGACATTCTGGACAAGGCCATGGCTGCTGCAGAGACATTGCGGCTGCGGCCGCAGGTGGAGAAGCGATGGGTCGCCCGCGGCACGCTTCATGCTCTGGCCGATCTGGCTACTCAGGACGACGACCCGGTGGGCTGGCATCCCGATTTCGAGAACCTGCTGTCCCGGTCGTCCGATACTGCTGACGGGGAGGAGTAGCCATGTCGGCTCCCACGCGTCAACTCCCTGAAGCTGCGGCGCTGTTCAATCCCGCCTTCGGCGCGTATGTACTGGCGCACTGCGTAGCGGCCCACATGGCCGCGGGCCCCAGTCTTCCTCTCCCCTTGCCGAGCAGCTTCCTGATCCTTCCCCTGGTACTCCCGCCGGACTCCCGCGCTGCTCTCCCGAGAGACGTCCGCACGCCGCTGGCCAGCTGGCTGGCCGACAATCCGATCCAGCGCGCGTCATACCCACACCGCGCCGCCTCGCTTACTGATTACACCCGTGCGTCCCAGCGGTTCGGCGTCCGACACCGCGTGTTGACGGTGCACTCCAGCGGCCTCGCAGTGACCAGACAGCCCAGGCGTCCCAACGCGAACAGTCATGGAGCGGAGCTCGTCGACTGCACACGTGCTGCGGCCCTCGTCGGCCGCTGGCTTGCAGCGACATCGCCTGCCACCGCATTCGCCCTGCTCGGGGTCCGCCCCTAGCTCTCCAAGGAAGCCACCTCAGCATGCATCTGCTCGCTCTGGCCCTGTATCACCGTGATGGCAGGCAAGCACCACGCACCATCACCTTCAAACCCGGAGCCTTGAACATCCTCACGGGAGAGTCCGAGACCGGAAAGTCGGCAGTCCTCGACATCATCGAGTACTGCCTGGGACGGCAGCACATTTCTCTGCCAGAGGGTGTGATCACCCAGACGGTGGGCTGGTACGCCCTGCTCGTACAGATCGGCTCGACCCGCCTGCTACTGGGACGACCCCGCCCAGCTGGAGCCTCTACCAACAAGGCCATGCTGCTCATCGGCGACCACACGCTCGAGCTGCCGGCAGGCGACCGCATGAGAGCGAATGCCGACACGGACGCACTGCGCGCAGAGCTCAGCGCCCGCCTGGGCATCGACGACTTCCGCTTCGAACCTCCGGCGGGCGCCGAACGCTACGCCTTCAATGTCTCTATCGCCCAGGCCGTTTACATGTGCCTGCAAAAGCAGACCGAGATCGCCAACCAGCAGCTGCTGTTCCATCGCCAGTCCGAGCCCGGTATGGCGCAGATGATGAAGGACACGCTGCCGTACTTCCTCGGTGCGGCCGGACCGGAACAGGCCGCACGCCAACGACAGCTCGCGGAGGCCACCCGGGCCCTGCGGCGCGTCCAGCGACAGATTGATGAGAGCCAGCGCGACAACGAATCCACAAACGCCGCCCTGCACGGCTTGGCCCGCCTCGCACAGGAGGCAGGGATGGTCCAGGCTGTGCCCGATCGCGCATCAGCAGCCGAACTGAACGTCCTGCTGCGCGAGGCGGCGGACACAGTTGCTGATCCATCGGCACCTCCGGTGTTCGGCGAAGACGGGATGCAAGAACGACTGGCTGCTGAGCGGCAGGCTCTGCGGGAACAACTTCACGATCTCAACGAGGCCGGTGCCCTTCTCGACTCGTGGCAGCAGGAGAGTCAGGCGTTCACCGGGGAACTGCACACCCAGCTCGGCCGCCTCACGTCTCTGCAGCTCCTCAGCGCAGAAGACGCAGGAGCGCCCGAGGTGTGTCCTCTGTGCAATCAGGCCCTGGAAGAGCCCGACCCCGACATCGAGCAGCTCAACGACCTCACACGCCGTCTTCAGCACGAGCTGACCGATGCAGAAGCACTACAGCCATCGCGGACCCGTCACCGCCAAGAGCTCAACGAGCAGATCGCAGACGTTCGCCGGCGCCTTCAGGCCAATGCGTCAGCGCTCCAGGCTCTGCAGGCCAGTAACCGCCGTCTCCAGGAGATCAATGACCAGCACGCGCGGCAGGCTCACGTGCAAGGGCGCATTCTCCAGGAACTGCAACGAACTACGTCGCAGTCGGCAGACGAATCTGGATCGCTGCGCCGCCAGGCGGCTCGTATGCAGGAGCGGATCGCAGAACTGCAGGAACTCGTCGATGCCGACGATGTGAGGGCGGAAACGGAAAGCCGCCTCAGCCGTATCGCGCTGGACATGACGGACTGGGCCCGCGAGCTGGATCTCGAGCATGCAGACGAGGCTGAAGAAGTACGCATCAGTCTCTCTCTCCTCAACGTTGTCCTGCGCACTGAAACCAGTCGTATCCCCCTCACCCGCATCGGCAGCGCGAAGAACTGGATCGGGTACCACCTGGTCGCGCACCTGGCCCTGCACACCTACCTGCTCAAGCACCAGCGGCCGGTCCCGCACTTCATCATGTTCGACCAGCCCACCCAGGCCTTCTTCCCCGAAGAGGTCCATGACGTGGGCGCCCTCACCGACGCCGACTGGGAAGCAGTACGCAGCTACTTCACCCTCATGCGAGACGTCGTCAACCGCAACGGCCAGGGACTGCAGATCATCGTGTGCGATCACGTGAACCTACGAGACGATTGGTTCCGCGACGCCGTCATCGAAAACTGGCGCCAAGGCAAAGCCCTGATCCCGACGGACTGGATCACCGAGGCATAGACCTGGCCGTAGCTCCCCATGAGTCTCGCGTATGGGACCTGAGTTCCACGCACGAAGGACCAATGTGAGCCGCTCCTGGGTGGCCGGGTCGCGAAGGTATGCCGGGCGTCAGGGCCGCTGAGGGATGGAGCGTCGCTCGTCCCACTGGTGCCCTACGGGTGGGGGCCGATGACGAGGACGGTGATGACCGAGATGGTCTCGCCCGCCGCGTTCTTCTCGTCCGGCCCGTACATCCAGTAGATGCGCCAGGCGCTGGGGTTGTGGTTCTCCACGTAGGAGTCCCAGACCTTCTCCGAGGCGTACCCGGGGAAGTTGTCGTACTGGTGGGAGTGCAGGCCGGGGTGGCGCGGGTTGGCCTGCAAACGGGCGAGTGCGTTGTTGACCTTCTTGAGCTTGGCCGGGTCGGCCTTCGAGCCGACGGTCAGGCGGTTGAGGGTCTCGTCGGCGTCTTCGGTGAAGCGGAGGCTGTGCACCTGGTTCTAGTCCTCGTAGTCCTCGTCGAGGTAGTGCGAGAAGTCGCCGCGGTCGATGGTCTTGCCGGCCTTGGCCTGCTCGATCCCGGTGCGGATGCGCTCGGCGAGGAGCGGGTCGTTCCACACCTGCATCTCCCGCTCCGGGATGGAGACGACCGGGGTCAGCAACAGCACGCCGTCCGGGTTGCTCTCGACCCGGTACCGGCGGCCCGGACGGGCTCCGGCACGGCCGAGGGAAACTCGTCCGCGGCTGTCGACCTCAGTCTCGGCGACGGTCTCGAACTCCTCGCGCTCGTGAATGGCGGTCATGTGCGTGCTCCCTCGGTTCCGCCGGAAGGCTCTCCACGGCTCGTGCCTCCTGCGAGGCACGCCTTCCGGCGCTTAGCACCAAGGTACCCTCATTCGGGAAAGTGGGTAGTTCCCACTTTCGTGTTTCTCCTCTCCTCAAAGTCCAATGGCTTCGGCACCACCCGAGGCCTCGATGGCGTTCTCCGTGGAGGCCGCCTTCTTCCGCGCGGGGCGTGCGATGAACGGGTCGAGCAGCACGTAGCGATTGACCTCGGCCGTCCCGGTCGGGCTGAGAGGGGCGGTGATGTAGGCCTTGTGGACCTGGAGCACGCCCTCCTTCGCCAGCTCCCGGAAGCCGCGCTCGGCGGTATCAGGCGACCACCCGTACCACTCCTTCATCCGCTCAGTCGGAAGTTCGAAGAAGGCCGGCTCGCAGCTGGCCGTCAGCAGCATGGCCAGGGCCGGGAGGCTGAGCTTGTCGATCAGGCCAGTACGCCAAAGCTCGAATGGGATCTTCAGGTAGGCGTCGCTGTTCTGGTTGCCGGGCCGGGTGTACGGGTCGAGGCTTCCGTCCTCGCGCAGCAGCGTGACCTGGATGTCCCAGGTTCCCTTGGGCCGCTCATAGGTGATCAAGCGGCGTTCCTCGAGGCGCTTGAGGACCTTGGTCACCGCCGTGCGGGCGGAGGCCGGCGTCGCGTTCTCCGTGGTACCGAAGGCCCTGGCCCACACCCCGCCGGGGAGGGTGGTGCTCCACCCCGACTCGGCGGTCTCGGCGCTGGTGACCGCGACGATGAACAGATAGGCGCGCAGGCCGCGCACGTCTCCATTGGTGACGAACTCGGCCAGTCGGCTGGACCGGTCCGCCTCGTCGCGCTTCTTCTGCACGAACGCCCTCCGGATGGGCGCGAAGTCACGCGCGGCCCTCTCGAGGAGGGCTTCCCGCGTCTCGGCAGGAGAGGCGACCGGCTTCTGGGATGTCTGCTGCTTCACACCACAGACCATGCCGGACGGGCGCCCCGCAGGGCAAACAATCCAGCTTCCGTAGTTCAGACGCTGTAGCGGGTGTCTGGAGGATACGTGTGACGATGACATGTGACGATGACAGTGACGAGGTCAATGTCAATGACACTAGTAGGTGGAGTCCAGAAGGCGCAGCGCTGAACCCGTGGGTCCCCGGCGCGGGAACCATCCTCCGAGGCAGAAACTGCCGCCCGCTTCGCCAGAAACCCGCGAAGGACCCTTGCGGGGGCCCAGAAGGACCCTCTCCCGCCCCCGAACGGCGCGGCTTCGGCGGCGGCTTCCTCGCGGCGACGTCGTCGGCGCGGCACGGGCCGCACACAACTTGTCCCCGGCGCGGACGGCGGTCCGGTGCACGGTGATCTCCTCCCAGCGCTGGTCGGTGAACTTCTGCCCGCACCGCTTGCACGCGGGGCGCTGCGCCTCACGCTCAGCGGCACGGCGCTGTTCCTCCTCCGCGTCGGCGCGGGCCTCCTGGTCGCGGAAGAGGCCATCGCCGCCGTGGATGACAAGCCGCTGCTGGTCCTGCTCAACTCCTGCCACTCCGCAGCCCAGAGCGGGAAGCTGGTCGACACCGTGCCGTTCGCCATCGGCATGTCCGACAGCATCGGCGATGTCGACGCCATCACCTACGCCGCTTGGTTCTACGCCGCCGTCGCCGACGGCCAGTCCGTCCAAGCCGCCCACCTGCTCAGCCGGGCGGCCATCGAAATGAACGGCCTGCTCGACCGCGACCTGCCGACCCTGGCCTGTACAGCGGACGTCGACCCGAGCGCTACGAAGCTGGTGACGCCGCCTCCGGAGTAGGACGTGGGCATCTCGTGCATGAGCATCCGATCCCCTGCCGTGGATACGTCTGCGAGCCCGGCCGATCGGTCCGGGCGCGCAGGCTGTTCGGGCGCGGTTGCTACAGGTCGAACTCGAGGTGCTCGATGTCCGTGAAGCGGACCTCCTCCAGCTGGCCGGCGCGGCGGCCGTTGTCCTGGAAGTACGCCTCCTTGAGTGCTTCGGCGGCGATCCGCTGGAGCTGCTGATCGCTGGCGCCCTGATCCTGGGCATCGAAAAGGCGGGCGGCGTAGCGGGGCGGCAACGCGACGGTCAGGTGCCGGATGCGGTCCTCGTCCGTCGTGCCGATCGGCGCGGTGTAGCCGATGCGGGCGCGGGTGTCGATAACGATGCCGCCGGTGGTCGCCGCCTTCTTCCGCGCCTGGGCCCGGATCTGCGGCTGCCACCGCTTCTTCACCTCCCGCTCCAGGCGGGCTGCGAGGTCCGGGCGCGGCTTCTTGATCTGGTCTTTGACGTACCGCTCGACGGTGCGCTGGGAGATGCGCAGCATCTGGGCAACCGCCCTGGTGCTCTTGAACTGCTTGACCAGGTACCGCATCTGCGCGGGCGCGCTCTTGGGCACCGGGCGGGTGAACGCCTTATGCACCGCGGCGTCCAGGCCGTCGCCGAACAGGCTCATCGCGCTCTTCCTACTCCCCGGTGTCCTGGTCGGTGACGGTGCCGTCCTTGATGTACCGGGCGAGGTTGAGGTCCGGGGCGTTGAACTGCTCGCGGACCCCCTCGCCCCACAGCACGCTCTGGGTGCCCTCCCACTTCACCAGGCCCGGGTTCACCCCGAGCTTGAAGCCGCCCGGCAGCGGCTTGCCGTCCCGGTAGGGCAGAAAGTCCAGCGGGGAAGGCCCGTCGGAGGCGTAGACGGCGCAGTCCGAGAGGACCGCGACCGGGTACTGCCCGGTGAAGGCGGCATGCTTGACGATCTTGCGGTGCATGTTGATCCGGGTCCGGGAGATGACGGCGGCGCGGATGTCCGGGCGCCAGGTGGGCCGGGCAAGGGCCCGCCACGGCTGCCCCGGCTTCCAGCCCTCCCCGCGCGGGCGCTCGCGTAGCTTGCCGATACCGCCCTTCACGGTCGCCTTGATCGCGGACACCACGATCGCCAGCTGGGGGTCCCGCTGCCGGTAGCCGTCCATCGCCGCGAGGAAGTCGGCCGGCGGCATGTCGGCGCCCACACCGAGGTCGGCCATCGTGGCGAGGTAGGCGTCGCGCAGCCGGTTGTACCAGGCGTCCAGGTAACGGCCGTTGTCGTGGCGGACGTACGCCTCGACCGGGCGCACCTCGTAGCCGACCTCCACCGCGTACGCCACGGTCGGCGTGGCGTACCAGGCCGGACCGGTCGGGCGCTCACCCTTCGGCGTGAACGGACTGGGCAGCAGCTCGCCGTCCAGCTGCGCCCACTTGTCCTTGGCGAGTTTCACGCGGGACAGGTCGACGTGGCTCAGGTCGACCAACCACGAGCCGGGCAGTTTCGCATCGAAGACGGGGTTCTTGACGTGCGTCGGCGCACCCAGGCCGACCGTGAGGCCGTTCGCGCCTGCGGCAAAGGACATGTTCACGTCGATACCCACCAGGTGGGGGCGAAGGCATTCAGCGTCGGTGAGCGGGCGCGCCCAGTCGTACGCCTCCTCCACCAGGACCTCCGCCGGGGTGCGCTGGTGGAAGCGCGGCAGATCGGCGAGAAGCGGGTGCCCGTCGGGTGCCTCGCACGGCGCGCAGTCCACCGGATCCTTACCCAGCGAGCCTGGGTTGTGCTCGGAGTGCCGCTTACCCGTCGCGTCCGGTTCGGAGGCGCGGGTCGGCGGGTGCAGGGCGGTCATCAGCTCCAGACCGGTCACGGCGGTCGATCCGCGCGGCGTCATCACGCGGGCCGCATACGTGCCCAGCAGCCGGGCCAGGTCCGCTGGCGGCAGTTGCCCGGCGTCGGCCCAGTGTCGGGTGTCGAGCGCGTCCCACGACGGAATGCACAACTGCACGCAGGATCGCTCCGTGCCCTGCGCGGGGCGGTAGATCCTTGCCCACGGCCCGAACCCGCGCTTCGTCAGCTGCCAGTGGGCACGCGTCAGCTGCTTGATGACCTTGTGGCCCTCCGGCAGCCGCCCGGCCAGGCGCTCCTGCTGTGTGAGCGTGACGGGCAGGCCGTAGTACTCGCACGCCACCTCGGTCAGCACGATCAACGGGTCGGCATCCTTGCCCGGCCCGGACAACTTCGGCTGGCCGAACCGCCCTTCGCGCAGCGTCCACTCCACCAGGGCCGGGATCGACTTTGCCGGTACGTCCAGGACCAGGCCGCCGACGCAGTACGCCAGCACCTGGCCATCGGCGTCGACGTCGACGACCGCAAGCGGACCGTTCTCGAAACGCGGATCGGTGCCGCCCACCGGGGTGCCTGCGGGGACGGCCTTCTTCGCGGCCGGGCGCCGCGACGTCGGCCTGGTCGGCACCGCCGGGCGCGGTACAGCAGCAGGGGCAGCGGGGCGGAGTGCGGTGTTCGCGGGCTCCGCAGCCGGGCCTGTGGGTGCAGTGCGGGCTTGGGCCGGTTCAACTGCCGATGGAGCAGGAGCGGCCGGAACGGCAGGCGTCTCGGGGATCGCCGTGTCCTCAGGGGGCACCGGAGCGTTGGCGGAGTAGAGCCGGGCGAGTTGCTTGAGCATGCGGGCGTATGCGTCGCGCTCCGGCGGCCGCGGCTCGGTCTTGCCGGCCTCCCAGCCGCTGACCGTCGCGCGCCGCACCTGCAGTGCGGCGGCCACCTCGTCCAGCGTCAGGCCGTGCGCCTGGCGCAGCCGCTTGCGTTCCGCCGGGGGCGGCAGCGGGGAGCGGGACGCGATGAGCGCGTCGACCGCGTCGAACAGCTCGGACATGCAGCACCTCCGGCCCCAACCCTAGCGCGAAGCGCACATTTCGCGTACCAAACGCGTACGGATACCGTAAGCGGCGGTTGGTAGCACGGTTGCTCCCGAAAGGCGCCTGCCCTGCGCCAGTGAATCTTGATGGACGCGAGTTCGTGTCATCGAAGATCAACCGTGCTGGTCAGAAGCCCGGCGAAGTGACAAATGGGGCCGGGATTGGGCTCAGAGATGCACACTTGCAGGTCGGAGTGGATGGCTTACTCCGCAGCTACTGAAAGCAGGGGGCGGGATGCGGCGTGAAGGGCGGGCGGATTTCGCGGAGGCGATGAAGCGGACACTCGCGCAGCGTGCGGCCTACCGTTGCTCCAACCCAGGTTGCGGGGCGCTGACGATCGGTCCGGGACCGGACTTCAGCCACGTCGAGGTGACCGGTACGGCCGCGCACATCTACGCCGCCGCGGCGAATGGGCCTCGTGGCACCGGCGGTCTGACCGAGGAGCAGCGCAGTTCCCCCGCCAATGGAATCTGGCTGTGTGCCGGGTGCGCCCGTCTCGTCGACGCCAACGGCGGCAGTGCGTATCCCGCTTCCCTCCTTCAGGGCTGGCGCGACCTGCACGAGACCCGGATCCGTATGGAACACGGCGGAGTGACCCGCCCTATCGGATGGCTCGCGTCGATCGACATTCGTGAGGACGTGTGGATCGCGGAGCCGACCACGGTGCGCTTCTCTCGCTGCAACGTGTTCATCGGCACCAACGGCTCAGGAAAGACGCACTTCCTGTCCTTGCTGTCCGCCCTGGCCTCCCCCTCTAAGATCATGGAGCGGTCGAGTCGGCCCGGCTCTGCCGTACACGCAGAGATCACCTGGTACGACCCTCACCTCCGGAGGGCCGAGTTCAGGGCTGAAGGACATCAACTACATGTCACCGCAGACGGTTCAGCCGTGCCGTTCGTATCGCAGCCCTATCGGATCGTCCAGACCCAGAACCCGTCGCTGCTGGACTTGCCCAACGACGTGCAGCAACTCGGCGAACTCTTCGGCCTCGATCCGTGGGCGGTCACACGGCTGCTGCTGAGCCTGCCGGACATCGTCGGCGGCGCGGTCCTGGGCGTCCGTATCGTAGACGGGCAGGTGCGAGCCGAGTACACCAGCAGCTGCCACGCCTACGGTATGGACCGGCCCTTCCGCCTGACCGGAGTCCTGGCAATTGAGGTGCTTGTCGCGCTCGCCGAGACGTACGCCCGCACGCAGCCGACGGTCTTGCTCCTCGACACCCCCTTCGCTGCCATGGCCATCCCCGAGGACGCCGAACACGCCGTCCGCCTGCTCAGTTCGCCCGCGCGAGGATTCCAGACCGTTGTCGTCTCAACCGCCTCAGCCATGCGCTACGTCCCGGAACTGCGCCCCGAATGGACCGTGACGCACATGGAATACGACTACTCCGTTAGCAGGCGCACGCGGCTGGTTCAGGACCGCAGTGAGCAGGGCAGCTGACGACCTGGCAGTCACGCTCGGTCACTCATGATTCGATGACACGCGCTCAAGGTTCGCTGTCATGGGACAGCGTCCTCGGGCTTCGATTGCTACAGGCTCTTCAGCCGTCTTTAGCCGAGGGTTTGCGGTGGTGTCCTGGCTTTGCCTGAACTGGCCGGGGGAAGCGGCTTGGTGTGAGAGATCTGGGAGAGCAGACGGCCGCCGTGCACCAGCCATCGCGGTGGAGAACGCTCGGGAGGGCGGGCATGGGTGAGATCGTCAGGGGGCTCGAGCGAGCGCTGCTGACCCGTCCCGTGCCTACGAGTGAGGCTGCTGTGCGTTTCCTGCTCAAGACGCAGAAGGGCTCCACGAAGAACGTGGCTGTCCTCCTGGGGATCTCCCAGCGCACGGTACAGAGGTGGGTCACCACCCGGCCGGGAATGCGCCGCCGTCCCAGTGCTGTGCATGCGGGGTTGATAGGTGAGGCCGTCAGGGCACGGTGGCAGCCCCGGGTGCGGGCCCGCCAGCGGGCCCGAGCCGAGGCCGACGGCTTTGTCCTCCACACCAGGGCGCGGTTCGGATTCGCCGCTCCGGCAGGATCGTCGGACGATCCGCGGGTACGGCTGATCACCCAGTACTTGTCAGGAGAAGTGGCCCGCGAGTTGTTCGCCGCCCGGGACGCCGGCGGGGGCGAGCAGCAGCAGATGGTGATCCTCGCCCGTGCTTTGGGGCATGCCTATTTCCGGGACGGAGGCCAGCGTGCCCACGGTCTCGGTATCGCCTTCACTGATGTGGAGTTCGCCGAGTTCTCCATCGGCTGACCGTGCACCAGGGTTCGGGCTCAGCGCGAGGGCGGGGTCTGGTGCCGTGTCAGCATCGCGTCGTAGTGCTGTGCTTCCTTGCGTTCGCGCCAGTCCCACTGGATACGGCCGGTGTGCTGGTCGGCGGGCGGCTGGGGCGGGCGGAGCCTAGCGCCCTCGGCCACGCGCAGCAGGTTGGTGCGGTCGTGGGGGCCGGCCAGCAGATGCTGGTCCTGGCCGGGCGCGAGCCGGGCGAAGCACACGGCGGCTTTCAGGAAGACGCGCGCCCACGGCGGCACCCGGTGCGAGGCGCAGCCGTCGGTGTAGCGGGCGCGGTCATGCAGGGCCAGGGTGGCTGCGGCGTCGTCGTAATCGCCGGGGTGGGCGGTGGCGAGCTGCTGGAGGGAGGCGCCAGTGAAGAGCGCAGCGGCGACGGCGGCGGCCAGGCGGGGATGGGCGGTCGCGGCGGCCAGGCGTCGGGCGGCTTCCCGGGCTGTCTGCCCAGTGAGAGGTACGGGTGGCGGGCGGTGCCGGAAGACGATCGGCGGCGGTGCGCACGGGGCGGTACAGGGGATGGGGCTGTCGTAGGAGACGAGGCGGTCCAGCGCGGGCAGGGTGAGCCACCGGTCTGTCGGCTGGGCGGGCTCGTCTGCAGGCGGGGGTTCGGAGGCAGGTGTGCCGTAGTAGTGGCGGCGGGCGGCCTGGAAGTCGGCGGTGATGGCGTAGTCGGCCGTCTGCAGGGCCTGGTGCAGGGCGGCGGGCAGGTGAGGGCGGTGGCAGACCAGGGTCAGGTGGATACCGGTGAAGGCACACAGCTGCAGGAGACGCATTGTGCGGCGGGCGGTGAGGCGGTGGGCGCGCAGGACGGTCAGCCGGGTGACGGGCAGGGCGGTGATCCAGGCGGTGGCGGCTTCCCAGGCGGGCTGACGGCCGGCGGGGAAACGCCCCGGGAGCAGGGGCGGTTTGCCCAGGGCGGCGAGAAGGTCGTGGGCGAGGCCGGTTTCACTGGTGGTACCCGGGCCGGGGTGCAGGGTGATCCGGCCGGACGGCGGATGGTGGGCAGCCAGGGCGGTATGCGTGTGGACCGCGTCGTCGCCCGGGTCGAGGACCACGGCGACGGACGGTGGCACAGCGAGCGGCATGGCGACGTGGTGGTCAAGCGAGGCGGCTGAAGGCCCAGCGCAGCAGTTCCTGGTCCACGCGGGGGCGGCCGGTGCGGGCCAGGGCAGTGCGGGTGTGGGCGGTCAGCTGCGCCCAGGCGCGGAAGTTGCCGTGCGCGGCGTGGCTGTCGGCGAAGGTGATGTCATCGGGGTCGGCGTCGGCCCAGACCGGGTGGAACAGGGGGATGGCCTCGAGAACCTCACTGGGGGTGAGGCGGGTGAAGTGCTGCCAGATGAAGATGCGGGAGGACAGCATCGGTTCGCGGCGCAGCACGGTGTGGCAGCCCTCGCCACCGACGAAGATGATCGCGAGCTGGGTTGAGGGTTCGTCCCACAGGTAGCGGAAGTATTCGAACGCCTCCCCGTTGAGCCACTGAGCCTCGTCGACCAGGAAGGTACGGGGGCGTTCGGCCAGGGCCGTCTTCAGCAGGCGGTCGAACTCGCTCGGGTGGCGCGGTGGTTCACCGGCCAGGTCGAGCGCAGTGAACAGCTCATAGCGCACCGCGCGGGCGGTAGGACGGGCACGGAACGTGATCTTGCGGACGTCCTCGCCGGGTTCGAGTCCCCGCAGGCAGGTGTTGACGGCGAGAGTCTTGCCGAAGCCGGCGCCGCCGTGGATGCACATCATGGCGCGGGCAGCGACGGTGTCGGTGATGTTCTCCCGGGCGGTGAGCAGGGCGCGGGTGGTGACCACGGAGGCGTCGGGCAGGTCGACGTACTGGTAGGTGGCCGCGGTCACGAGGCGTCTCCGTCTTCATCGGTGGTGGGATGTGCGGCCCGCCCGTGGCGGCCGTCCGGGGCGGAAGCGCCGTCACGGCCGTACGGGTACCGGGCGGGCGGGCCTGGCGTGGTCAGCGCGGCCAGGGAAGCCGGGGTGCGCCAGTCGGCCGGTGGCGCGGCGTGCGGGATGAGGTCCGGCATCGCGAGCTGCGCGAGGTCGGAGTCGGCAGTCTGGGCGAGTTCGGCCTCGGCCTGTGCGGTGGTCAGCGCGCCGAGCCGCTGAGGTGCCTCGGGCTGGTTCACGGCGGCGTAGCGCTCGCGCTGCGAGGCCTCCAGGTCCTTCTTCAGGCGGCGCGCACGGGCGGCCCGCGCTTTCCGTACAGCGCTGACCTGTTCCTCGGTGGCCTGATCGGCCAGGTCCGCAGGACCCAGGTAGCGTCCAGTGGCCGCGTGGTAGACCTCGATGCGGTGGTCGTGGTGGGGCATGAAACGGACGCGGACCTGGATCCCGGCCTGGCCGGTCATCCACGGACCCACGTAATCGCGTCTCCTGAAACGGATGCCGCGGGTGGTCAGCGTGCGGGTGCCGGCGTCCTCCAGGGTGAACGTCCACAGATCCGCGGCCGGCACGTCCCGCAGCGGGGTGGGATCGTCCTGCCACGCCTGAAGCGGAGTCTTGCCCCGCAACGGCGCCGGGCGGTGCTCGGTGTTCCACCAGAGTGTCCAGGCCAGCAGTCGGGCGGTGAAGTCCTCGAAGCCCAGCAGCACTTCGTCCTTCGGACGGGAGGAGCGTTTGCCGGGGCGCGGCTGGCGGGCGTAGCCGGGCAGCGAGGCCAGGAACATGCCCTCCACCGCACGGTTCAGCCCCTCCACGGTGCCCTTGAGGTGGGGGGTGTAGGCGGGCAGGTCCTCCACCGTCACGTCGAGGAGATCGAACGCGGCCGTCACCGTCCGGGACAGGAAGTCCTTGCCACGGTCCACCCGTACCTTCTCGGGCACGCCGCCGAACGGGCCGTAGGGGTCCTCACGCAGGACCGCGGAGCGCAACGCGGCCAGCACCGACTCCCGCGACGGATCTCCCGGCGTGACGGCCACCCCTGTGATCGCGTTCGTCGCGCAGTCGGTGAACCAGGTGATCCACGGCCGGCGGGCCCTGCCCTCGACGTCGACCAGCACCGGGGCCTGCATGTGGTCGGTCTCCCACACCTGGTTGCGCCAACCGCGCGGCCGGGCCAGGAACACATCGTGCTTGCGCGCCGCCCGCTCCCCACCCGCAAGCCCGGCCCGCTCCCCCGGCGTCAGATCACGTCGGATCGCGCGGTGCAGCGTCGTCAGCGACGGTGCGTCTGCAGGAGGAGACTGCCGGGCCGCGCGGAGGAGTAGCTCGCGATGAACTGCCCGCACGTTCCCCTTCCACAGCGCCAACAGCCCACGGACCTCGGGCGTGACCGTGAACCTTGCATCGACCCGGGAGCGTGCGCCGGGGTTAGCGGCCGCGGTCTCATCGCTCTGAGCGGTGGCCAGCCAGCGCCACACCGTGCGCTCCGACACTCCTAGCGCGTCCGCGGCCACCCGTACATGGACTGCTGTCAGCCTCTTCCTTGCCCGCAGTGCGAGCAGCCGCCGCACGGCCGGACCGCGCAGCGCCGTCCTCGACGCCGCAGGCAGTCCGCCATCTGCGCGGATGGCGTCGCCGTCCTTCATGTCAGCTCCCCTCACGCGGGTGGGACGTCGTGTGCTTGCCGGTGGCCGGGAGCATGCGATCGCCCTCCCGTCTCTTGCAGGAGCGCTCCGTTCACAGTGGCGGCGCGACCCGCTGGAACAGCCGCCCCAGCAAAGCCCGGTCGACGGATGCGTCAGCGGCGGTGAGCAGCGCGTTCTGCAGGTGCGCAGTCAAAGCGGCCCACGTGCGGAACGTGCCGTGCGCGCACGACCGGTCGATCCACGTCAGATCCGCCGCCGGGACGGTGCGCCACAGAGGATGGAAGCCGGTCACCACGGTCGCCACTTCCGCTCCGGTCAAGCGTGGAACCTCCTGCCATGCGCCAATACGCGACGCCAGCTGCGGCAGCCGGGACAGCGCCCGCTCGCTGCCCGCCCCGACGAGCACCAGCGTGATCCGCGTGCCGGGGTGGTCCCATACGCTCTGCAGGTACTCCAGGCACGGCACGGGCAGGCGCTGCGCTTCATCGACCACCAGCACCCGCGCCTCACTCAAGGCCCCCGCGACCGCGGCGTCGGACAGCGCCGACGTGTGCGGGAAACGGCCCGCCAGCCCCAGAGCGTCGAACACCGCCCGCCGCATGCCGGCCACCGACGGGCGCACCGGTACCGGCACCCACGTCACCTTCCAGCCCGGGGGCACTTCGCTGAGCGCCATCCGCACAGCGGCGGTCTTGCCCCGGCCCGGGTCGCCGAACACACACACCGCGCCCTGCGTCGCCATCGCCTGCCCGACCGCCTCGGTCACCGACCGCACCGACGA
The DNA here is from genome assembly GCF_014648915.1 of Streptomyces phaeofaciens. Taxonomy (GTDB): domain Bacteria; phylum Actinomycetota; class Actinomycetes; order Streptomycetales; family Streptomycetaceae; genus Streptomyces; species Streptomyces phaeofaciens. The sequence goes on from NZ_BMSA01000059.1 coordinate 20,261, forward strand.
CGTCCGCACCAGCCGGGCGCCCGCCGGCAACGCCACACCTGCCAGCGCACCGTTCTCCCCCACCTGCAAGCTCCCGGTCGCCTCTGGTACGAGACGCGGCAGCCGACGCGCAGCCACTTTCGCCGCGCCTCCCTCACACGGTCCGGCCAGGGCGAGGTCAGCCAGTGCCTGCCGCGTTTGCTGTTCTTCCCGCTCCCGCCGCGCCACCGCGCGGTCCGGCAGGACCCTGCCGGCCTGAAGGTCCCGGCGCACCGCCCGGTGCAACGACGCCAGGGAGGGCGCCTCGCCCCCGGCCGCCTCCAGATGCCGGTGGAGCGCCGCGACGTTCCCGCCCGCCTGAGCCAGTGCCTCCCACATCTGGTCGGACAACTCCAGCCGGGCCCGCGGCCTGCGCTCGACACGGCCCTCCGTCCGCGCCGCATCCAGCCAGCGCCACACCGTGCGCACATTCACCCCGCCGACCTGGGCGCCCGCACGCACATGCGCCGTGGTCAACGCCCCGGCCGCCTCGAGCTCCAGCAGCCGCGCAACCAGCACCGGTCTGGACACCCTCAGCCCCGCCGCGACCTCACCCCACGCGCCCGGCTCCCCCACCCCGCACCCTTCCGCCCGCGCAAAACCCGACACGGACCACCGTGCCGCCGCGCAGCCCTCGGAAGGATCAGAAGTGCCGTTCTCAAGACAGTGGAGCGGAGTGGGGTGTACCGCCCTATGACAGCCACGCCCGCGCCAGGTACCGCCCCGTGTCAGTGACCGCGCCCCCGCTCAACACCCGACCAGCGACAACGCATCGGCCTGACATACCGTCACTGACATCCACCCACTGACACCAAACCGGCACATCGCACACTGGACGGTGAATCTCCTGACCCGCCACTCCTGATTACAGGAGAGACGGGTTCTTGGAGTCGGTCTGGTCGCGGAGCAGGTCCCAGAACGTCGCCCAGAGGATGCCACGCACGCCCTCGGCGCCGCATGGCGCCCACCCGGATCACAGTGGGGACCGGGCGGATGGGCATGCCGCGCGTCTCGCGTGTGAGCACGGGGGTGTGGCGCGCGGCGGGCAGCGTGGGAGCAGCCGGTCCCGCGACAGCCGGCCCGGCTTCCCGTGGTGGTCACAGTTTCAGCAGCAGGGCCAGGGCCATGAAGACGGCCGCGCACACCCCCATCGCCGGGATGAGCGAGGGGTAGACCATCACGGCCAGTCCGGCCACCGCCGTACCGATCAGGGCAATGACGAGGCGGTCGTGCGACTGCGGAGCGTTGGACATGGGTGTCCTCCTACGGATCGGAAAAAGGTGCCCCCTCCGGACAACCGGCATCTGGGACATGAACGGCATCGCCGAGAACAGGAGGACCGGCCGGCTGCCCGGGAGGACTCGGGGACCTGAACAGTCCCTCCGGGCCCGCCGTCGTCTTCCCGGTTCCCCGCGACAGCGCCCGCGGGCGTCCTCGTCCGCGGCAGGGCTCCCCCTTGTCCGCGATGGCGGACTCGAAGTCCTCGAGCGAGTCGAAGGCCCGGTACACGGAGGCGAACCTCAGGTAGGCAACGAGGTCCAGCTCCTGCAACGGGCCGAGTATGGCCAGCCCCACGTCGTGCGTGGTCAGCTCGGCGCTCCCGGTGGCCCGCACCGTCTCCTCGACCCGCTGGCCGAGCTGGGCGAGGGCGTCCTCGGTGACAGGCCGCCCCTGGCACGCCTTGCGCACACCGTTGATGACCTTGGTACGGCTGAACGGCTCGGTGACCCCGGACCGCTTCACCACCATCAGCGAACACGTCTCCACGGTCGTGAAACGACGGGAGCAGTCGGGGCACTGGCGGCGCCGACGGATGGACGTTCCGTCGTCCGTCGTACGGCTGTCGACGACACGGCTGTCGGGGTGCCTGCAGAAGGGGCAGTGCATGAACTCCGAACCCTCCTCACAGCAGACTCAATAAGTGGTCCCCTTTCAAGATCGCCTGCTTCACGGGCCCCAAGTGCCCTTGGGCCCTACATCTGTTCAACGCAACGCCGCAGGTCACCGGGACGACTACGGCGGATTAGGCCTGCCGCTCCGAGGTGCCCCTTATGCTTGGCCCTGGTCTTCTGCTGAGGTCCACTCGCGCTTCACCACGAGGTGCCGGGAGGTCCCTCGTCGTGGAGGTCCGGTCAACCGGCCGGACACCTACGGGACATCGCGGAGGGCCAGATGATGGGTGAGACGCCCGCTTCATCGGACGACGAGACGGAAGAGAAGGAAGCTGCCGAGCGGCGCCGGAAACGGCGTCAGATGCTCTGGCAGCTCTTGCTCGACTGGTCGCCGGTACTGGCGGAACTCACCAAGATCGTGGTGCAGCACCTCTCCTGACGGAGAGCAGCGTGAGCGGGTCGCACGGATCCGGGCAGCAAAAAGCCCGGCCGAGAGTTAGGCGACCGGGCTCCTGCTGTATCGCGCGGAGGGCCTCTGACCTGGGTAGCCGCCCGGGGAAGGGGTCCTCCGGTGTGTAGACGGTGTGTCTACACCCGCATCCCGATCGTACCCGTCTCTAGAGCCTGGCCTATAGACGTGCAGCTACACGAAGGGCACCTGCCAGTCGCAGGTGCCCAGCTTCTCCGGGCCGGCGTCAGCTCTCCTCACTTGTCGGATTGGGGCTCGCACCATTTGGTGCGGGCCCCAATCTTCTCTGCGGCCAAAAAACTTTCGTTCCGGTGTGACGTCTTCAAGTCCGCCCTGCATAAGAGCGATCGAGCGCGTACAACCAGTCGGATCTCACCACTGGTCTCGCGCGGAAGACATCGTCAAGGTCGAGGGACCGCAACACACCGGGGTGATCTGTATGTCCAACACCGATTCCATGATCGCGGAGGCCATGGACGGCTTCCTCGCCGACCCGCGCATGCTGCGGATCCAGAGGGACACCACGCTCGTCGCGGACTTGGCTCTGGGCGGCTTCGAGGGCATCGAGTACGAGGTGTTCGAGGACCGTCTGCTGCGTGACAGCATGCCGATCCTGCGCGGCATGCTCCGCTCCGGCACGTTCATCACGTTCTCCATCATGAAGTTCACGCAGCAGCAGGTCCCCTTCTACGTGAGCAGCGAGAACCGGCGGCTGCTGCACAGCAGCGACGCCGAGCGGGACGACATCCTCGTCGACGTCCTCATGGGCGCCCGGAGGACCTTCCGGCAAAAGGCCCTGGTCGAAGGCGGGTGGAACCCCGCCTTCAAGGGCCCCAAGGGACCCTGCTGCCTGATGACCTACTTCATCGGCCGGTGCATGTGGGAGTTCCGCCGCGTCTACCTGCGCTGGGCCCGGGAGAGGGAGATCATCGCGCGGGAGGAGGCCGCGCTGCTGGACCCGGAGGCGTTCTTCCGGCTGCGACCGGGCCTGCCCCACCACGGGGAGCCGGAGGAGATCCTGTTCGCCGGGAACCTCATGGACCTGCTGAGCACCCAGCCGGCCGAGACCCAGGCCGTGGTCCGCCTGACCTGCGAGGGGTACGCGGACGGCGAGATCGCCGACCGCCTGAAGTCTACGACCGGTGCTGTGCGCACCCGCCGCTACCGCTTCAGGACGGTCCTCTACCAGGCCGCCCGCGAGGGCAAGATCTGGATCCCCGAGCAGCTGCACGCCAACGGCCACCAGAGGCAGCAGCGAGACGCTGCCTGAGCGTTCACTACCTGGTGGTCGGGCCGGGCGTGCTGGTCATGGGATCCGTCCGGGCCGGGATGACCGGCTTCGGAGTCGCCCGGTGGACCGGCTCCCCGGTCCCCGACGACGGCGTTGTCGCCTGCGGGACTTTCGAGCGCGCCAAGCTCCCGACCATCAACACCGCGGGTGCTCGGCCTGCTCGTCACATCCCTTCGACGGCACGCGGTATGCCTCTGTCTCCGCCCTCGACGAGAGCGAAGAGCACCGAAACCTGACGTCACATCCCGCTGCCATTACGACACAACCTCAGCGAGGCCCGGACCTGGTGGTCCGGGCCTCGCCGTGCGCCGTGAATCTTCTCCGCCCGAACTGCTGTCCGCCCCGGCCGTCCCAGCCCTACGGGGTGAAGACACCGCTTCGCGGACCACGCGCCACCAGCACCCGTCCCACCTCACCGTACGACCGCCTGACCATCAACACACGGAAGTGAGACCGACCATGAACCCCCACCAGCCGGCCGAGGACACCAACCCGCCCACCGCCGGCCCCGCGGCGCGCACCCCCGCCGGTGACACCGCGCAGATGTCCGGGACCGTCGCCGTTCCGGCCCAGAGGAACGCCACCACGAACCAGGACGTCCGTCCCGCGCCGTCGGCCCACCCCTGCCCCGCCTCCCGGCCCACCATGCCCGCCCGCGTCAGCCGGTGGCACCGCACCACCCGGCGTGTGCGCGTCCTCGCCGCCCGCTCGCGGGCCATCGCCTGGAAGCTGGTGAAGCTGTCCGGCGAGGAGTTCGTCAAGGGCTTCGCCAACAAGGCCGGCGGCATCGTCGCGCTCATCCTGGCCGTCCTGGCCATCGCATACCTGCTGGGCATCGACCCGGCCGAGGCTGTACGCACTGTCCTCGGCATGTGACCGCCCCCGCTGCCTGGGAGCCCTCATACCACCGGCTCCCAGACAGCGGGGGCCATCCCCGGCCGCAGCCGTGGAGTTCGATGCGAGCCTCCCCTTTCAAGAAGCTGATGTGAGGAACAACCGAGACAGCGCAGACGGCGACGCCGTCCTCACGAGGAAACGACCGTCCACGTCCACCGCGTCATCTTCGGCATCCAGTGCGTCCTCCACGGCAAGGGCGAGGAGATGTTCCGGGAGCTGCTCAAGAAGGTCGAGAAGCTGCTCCAGATGCCCATCGTCTTCGCCAACGGGCCCGGCGGCACGTCGAGGTTCACAGCGAGGGACGAGATCGCCATCTTCCGGAACTTCACGCGGAACGCGGCCGGGTCGGCGGCCGGGAACTCGCCGAACGAGGTGTCGAAGACGACGAAGATCTCCTCACCGGCTGCACCGTGTGTCGACAGCAATACGGCCGGCACGTTCGAGGCGGTGTGCGCGCCTCGCCTCCTTTTCAGAGCGGCTTCGCCGACTCCAGCATGCAGTCCGAGGCGGAGGGTGAGCACGAGCGGTACGTGCACTCCGAGGAGGTCACCAAGGAGTTGATCGGCCTCAGGCCCGACAGCAACTGCGCGACGCGGGCCCGGTCCGCCCTGCCTCCGGCACATCGCCACCGTCTTGAACCTGCGTACATGCAACACCCGGCTGTTCGAGGGCCCGTTCCGGCTGTGAGGCCCGGCGTGGTGGCGCCTGAAGGCACGCAGAGAAACTCGGCCGTGTCAGTGGCGAGGCTTAGAGTCGGGGCTGAAGGCCTCTCGGACGACGAAGGGAGACCCTGCGAAGCCATGCCCTGGAAAGCCGCTTCGCGAAGAGGGTCTCCCCATCGCCTGACGTCGGGCTCCCGATCCGTCGAAGGAGTACAGAAACCGTGACGTCCCTTGACCGTACCCGAACGGGTACGGAGTCCTCCGCAGCCCGGTCCTACCCGTGGCTGCCCGTCCTGACGACGCTGGCGACCCTCGCGACCGTCCTCACCCTCGCCCTGACCGGCAACAGCACGGCTGCTGCGGCCGTCGCCGCAGCAGGAGTCACTGCCGGCGGCTTGCAGATCACCGTGCACATCTGGCGATGACCACCGCCCGGGCGCCTGCCGGGACGCCCGGGCACACCCTGCCGGTACGGAAGATCTCTGCCGCCATCACCTGTTCCTCCCTGCCGTTGCCACAGTAGGACCAGGCACTGACAACGGCCCTTCCAACAGGATCATCGCCGGCTCCTTCGCCCTGTCCATGGCCTCGATCATCACAGGTCAGGCCGTGGACAGGGCAGGACGACATATCCCGCCTGGAGCGACGAGGCCCTGAAGGCGGCCGCCGACTACCAGGACATCTTCGGCAAGGACCGCTACTTCCTGGAGCT
>NZ_BMSA01000060.1 GCF_014648915.1 Streptomyces phaeofaciens
GCAGGCCTTCAGCCACGTCCCGCTGATCGACACCGCCCTGCGCCTGACGGCGTCCGCCGCCTACGGCAGGTGATCTTTGTGGAATCCTGCCTGCCATGTCGAAAATTCCGTTTGAGCGACGACGAGAACCGGGGGGCCTGCTGCTCTGAAGCGGGGGCTGGACTGGGCCGCCGAACGCTGGCGGTTCCCGATGTCGGACCGGTGCCGGTTCCGGGCAAGTCAGTGTGCGTCCGGTGCGCCAAGCAGGGTGCGCTGCCACTGGGCCGGATCCATCGCGGTCGCGGCGTCCGCGAGGCTGCGGGCGGAGCCGGTCTTCAGCGCGGCCCGGCACCTTTCGATCTTGCCGTCAGTGCGGTAGCCGATCGTCCGGTACTCCAGAGCCCGGTAGAGGCAGTCCAGCTTGTCGGCATCACGGGCACACCTGGCTTCGACGGTCTCACCGGCTTCGAACTCCTCGACTGCCGACGTCACGGCGCTGCCGACGGGCGGGTGCGTGCCGGCCACCTGGTCGGCAGTCACCTTGCGCGGATCGGCGGTCGTGACATAGCGGCGGGTGACCGGCGTCTGATCGCCGATACGGGTTTCGTGGAGGTCATGGAGTGCGCACAGCAAAGCGGTGCGGGCGGGATCGGCGCCCTCCATCGCGGCCAGCGCGACGCCGATGACGGTGGTGCGGTGGCTGTGCTCGGCGACGGTCTCGGTGGCAGCGACGGGAACGCCGTCGTAGGGCCAGCCGGTGCGCGTCTGGTTCCGCAGGGCGCCGGCCTCGAAGAGAAGCGCGGCTGTGGCGACAGTCTCGGCGTCGGTGGGCATGTGTTCGGGCACGTCGTTGCTCCTGGCGGTGCGTCAGTTCATCTGCTGGAGACGGTAGTGGACCGATTCGAGGTCGCGCCGCGATACCGGGAACAGAAGCCGGGCGTCGAGGAGTTCGACGGCCCGCTCTCGCAGCTGCCGGGCGGCGGCGGGGTCGGCCAGCGGCAGCCAGGGGTGGAGGTGGAGCAGGGTGTGGAGGGAGTGCACGTACAGGTCGACGGTGCCGGGCGCGTCGTGGAGCGAGCCGACCAGCTGCTGGAACAGGTGGACCGGGCTCCACGCGGTCGGGTCCGGCCGGTGGAGGAACCCGTCGTTCGGCTGGGTGGGCGGCATGGAGCCCAGCCAGTAGGCCCAGTAGGCGAGGTTCGCGAGTTCGCTGTGCTGGTCGCTGGCCAGAGCGTCGACGAAGTCGTGCAGGAGCACGGGGTCGCCCTGGCGGGCGGCGACCGTCGCGGCGGTGCGGGCCTCGATCCACCGCGGTGTGTAGTTGCGCAGGGCCAGGGCGGGGCGCATGGTGCGCAGCGCCTGCTCTGCCCAGTCCTCGGCGTCGGGGGCCGGGTCGTAGGACGCGAGATAGAGGCTCTGGCGGCGCAGGAGCAGCCCGTGCTCCCCTGCTCGGCCGGCGCTCTCCGCGGTCCCGCGCAGGTGGGTGAAGAAGTCTGCCCGGTCGGCGGCCGTGAGCTGGGGCCCGGCGGGGGCGGGGCCGCGGCGCGGTCGGGCAGCGCGTGTTTGCAGGGCGGGCGGGATGATGCCACGTACCGCCCAGGCGACCAGGTGTGCGGTCTCGCGGGACTGCACCCAGCCAGCCAGGGGGTGGCAGGCGAGATCGGCCGAAGGGCGCAGAACGGCGGTGAGGAGCCGGTCGGCGTCCATCGCGGCGTCCAGCCATCCGAGCAGGGTTCCATCGGCGCCGAGGCGCGCCAGGGTGCGGCGCAACTGCAGCATGTCCATCGTGCGGACGTTGCCGAGCGGCCGGCGTCCGCTCTCCCAGCCCTGGAGGGTGCCGAGGTCGATGCCCAGACGCTCGGCCAGGACGATCTGTGGGAGGGGGATGCTCTCGCGCAGCATCCGAAGGACGAACCCCGAGACCACGCCGATGTCCGCCCGGCTTCGGCTCCCGGTCCCCATCGCGGTTCCCTCCGATCGACCCCGGCTGCGCCCCGTGCCCGCCCGCGCGGGTAAACCCGTACTGGGAGTGAGTCCTCTTCAGAATGCAGACTTCCTAGGCTAGTTCGGCGAGCCGGACCGCAGCGGCGGTTCGAGGCATCGGCCGGGAGTGCCCGGCGCACTGCCGACCCCGCCCTACGCCCAACGGTCTGGGTGCCGTTACCCAACCCCGTGTTCCTGCTTCCGGTCCGTCGTGCTCATGCGGGCACCGACCGGACCGGTCGACTGTTCGAGAGGAGATCGACATGCAGTCTCCGCTGGATCAGGCGAACTCCGCCCCGCCCGGGTCCGCCGGACTCAGTGGGCCGACCTGGCTGGTGACTTCCGGTATCGCACCCGCGCGGTTCGACACGGCCCGCAGCCTGGAGATGCGCGGCCAGAGCATGGCCGCCGCCGGACGAGAAGACGCGGTCGCCCTCTACACCCAGGCACTCGAGCAGCACAGCAGCGTCAGTGCCGTGGACGCGGAGCGCGTCTGGCGGCGGCTGGAGGAGCCACGGTGAGCATCAAAGCCGTGGACTGCGTACGTCTCCTCGGCCACGCCAAGCGGCTACGTGGTCTTTCCGTCAGCCCGGATCGGACGGGCGCGTCCCGCAGAGCCCTGGTCGCCTGGCGCAACCCGCACAAAGGTCCTCGCCCAACCTGTCCGAGACCGCCATGGGTGAGCTGACGGTCACCCAGCTTCCGGGAGCAGCCGCATGAGCGGGTCGGCGTCGGTGCGCGACGCCTCGCAGAGGAATGGGGACCTCGAGCGGATCGTGCTGAATGAGCTCAAGTGGTCGATGTCGGGGTTCGCCAAGAGGATCCGCGAGTATTGCGCGGCTGCCGGCCATCCCAGGTCCGTGAGCACGAGCACGGTGTCTCGATGGTGCGCGGGGGCGCGGCCGGGTCCGGAACTGGCGGCAGCAGCGTGCTACGTCCTATCCCGGGCGTGCAAGCGCCAGGTGACCGCTGAGAGCCTGGGATGGCCCTCCGAGGACACGGACGTCGCCGAGCAGGCACTCCAGTACGGCGACCTGAGACACGCGGTGCGGATGCTGCGACGGCTGTGGCAGATGGACGCCGTGCCCAGGAGCGCGGCGGTGCGGAAGATGCCGTTCGCTTCGACGCCCTCCGCGGTCGAGGCGCTGGTCATGCTGCCCGACACGGAGATCGCCGGGCGCGGACAGCGGCAGGTGACCGTGGCGGACATCGAACTCCTGGACGCGCACACCGACCTGTACGGCAGGACGGACGCCCGGCACGGAGGCGGGCAGTTCCGCTCCGTGTTCGCCGCTTTCCTCGCCGCCCACGCCGTTCCGCTGCTCGAAGGGGGCTTCAACGCCAGGCGTGGCCGGCTGCTGTACGGCAGCGTCGCCGATGCGGTGCTTGCGCTGGCGAGCATGGCCTACGACGACCAGTTGCCGGGCCTGGCGCAGCGCTACGACCTGCAGGCGATGCGGCTGGCGCAGGCGATCGGGGATCGCGGCCGGCTGGCGCGCGGCTGCATTCACCAGGCCCGGCTAGCGGCGGTGCGGGGCGACGGCCGGGAGGTGCTGACCCATGCCCGCAGCGCGGTAGTCGCGGCGACGGGCGCACCGGCGCTGGTGCGGGCCTACGTTGCGGTGACGGAGGCGAGGGCGTGGGCCTACAACGGTGACGGCGTGCAGTGCCGGGCGGCGGTGGAGCGGGCGCGTGCCGCGTTCGACCGGGCCGGGCGCGGGTCGGACCCGCGGTGGCTGGCGTGGCTGGACCGTCCGGAGTTGGAGGGGCAGGCCGCGTGGGCGTTGGCGATGGCCGGGCTGGCCGAGGAGGGCGCGCAGGCTCTGAAGGTGGCGATGGGCCTGCCGCCGGAGCGTACTCGCGACAGCGTGGAACTGCTGATCACCGGTGCGGAGCTAGCGCGGCTGCGTGGGGACCGGGCGGAGTGGGAGGAGTCGCTGACGAAGGCGAAGACGGCCGCCCAGCGTCTCAAGAGTCGGCGCCTGGTGCGGCGCCTGACCGACGCTGCCGGGGGTGGACCGCTCCACGCCTTCTGACTCGAGGCTGGCCGGGTCGGTCGTGGACGGGCGACGGCGGAGCTGGGGTCAGAGGGCGTTGTCTTCCAGCCAGGTGAGCTTGGTGCGGACGTCGGCCGCGACGCGAGTCCGGGGTGCCTCGCCGGGGAGGGGGGTTCCGACGTGCAGGTAGCCGAGCAGCTGCTCGCCGTTGCGGACGCCGAGGTGTTTGCGGACTTGCGGCGCGTTCGGGTACGGGCCGCCGAACCAGACGCCGCCCCAGCCGCGGGTGTCGAGGAGCAGCAGCAGGGTGGTGACCATCGCGGACGTCGCGGCCAGTTGCTGCCAGCGCGGGATGGTCGGATGGTCGCGGGGTTGGAAGACGAGGGCGAGCATCAGCGGCGCGCGCAGGTGCTTGGCGGCGCTCCTCTCGGCCAGGTCGGCGGTGGGTGCGGCCTCGGCGGCGGCTTCACCAAGGCGGGCGCGGGCGTTGCCGCAGATCGCGATCAGGCGCCAGGGGCGCAGCTGCCCGTGGTCGGGCGCGGTGGCCGCGGCCGCCAGAAGGTCGAGGAGTTCGTCCGGACCTGGGGCGGGCTCGGTGAGGCGGATGGTGCTGCGCCGGGTGCGGATCGCCGTCTCGACGATGCCCGCGACTGCCCGTGCGGCGGGAACGGTGGTCATCGGGTCGCCCCCGGGCCTTCGGGCGGCACGGTGACCGGCTCGCCGGCGGCGGCCGGGGTGGTGAGGTCGGGGGCGTTGCGGGTGAGGCTGTCGAGCAGGGGCGCGGTGGCGGCGGTGGTCACGACGGCCATAAGGACCATGATCGTGAACAGGTTCGTGGAGATGACGCCGAGTTGGAGGCCGATGCCGAGGACGACGATCTCGGTGATTCCGCGGCAGTTCATCAGGGTGCCCATCAGCGCGGACCATCGCCAGTCGCAGCCGGCGAGCCGGGCTGCTCCGGCGGCGCCGACCCACTTGCCTGCCACGGCGACGGCCAGGACGAGTGCCGCCCAGCCCCACTGGCCGGCCGGGAGAGCGGCGAGGTCGGTGTGCAGGCCGATGTCGACGAAGAAGAGCGGCAGCAGTACGGGGACGACCACGGTCTGGAGGCGGGCGGCGCTTCGTTCTACGGCCGGTATCCCGCGCGGCACGGTCGCGCCGAGCAGGAACGCGCCGATCGCGGGGTGGACGCCGATCCGGTCGGTGGCCCACGCGGCCAGGAGCAGTCCGGCGACCAGCAGGACCTTCACCAGGTCGTCGGAGGTGCGGGAGGCGCGCTCTAGCGTCCGCTTCATAAGGGGGTGTGCCGCCGCGAGTGCGGCGGTGAGCGCGGCGGCCAGGGCGAGGGCGGTGAGCGCGTCCAGTGGGGAGCCGGCGGTGGCCAGGGAGGTGACGGCTATGAGCAGGCACCAGGCGAGGGCGTCGGCGGCGGCTGCGCAGGCGAGCGCGAAGGTGCCCAGGCGGGTGGTGGCCAGGCCCCGGTCGGTGAGGATCCGGGCGAGGACGGGGAAGGCCGTGATGGACAGCGCAGTGGCGATGAACAGGACGAAGGGGAGGCGTTGCACTCCGGGCGGTGCGAGGGCCGGGTACATCGCCAGCGCGAGGGCGGTGCCGAGCGCGAGGGGCAGCAGGATGCTGCCGGCGGCGACTGAGGCGACGGCGCGGCGGCTGGTGCGCAAGGCGGGCAGGTGGAGTTCGAGGCCGAGGCCGAAGAGGAAGACGAGCAGGGCGAGGTTGCCGAGTACGGAGGTGTAGGGCAGGACGGCGGGCGGCAGCAGGAGGTGCTGGATGCCGGGGGCGAGCCAGCCGAGGAGGGAGGGGCCGAGGAGGATGCCGACGGCTATCTCGCCGATGACGGGTGGCTGGCCGAGACGGCGGGCGGCCCAGCCGCCGGCCTGGCAGGCCAGCACCACGGCGGGGACGGCGAGGAGGACGAGCGAGAGGGGACTGGACAACGCTGGGATCCTCCGGGGTGGGTGGCGAGAGGCCGGCGGGCGTGGGCGAGCGTGGGCGAGCGGCTCGGCAGCCGGGACGGGGCGGGCCGGGTGCGGCGGCTCGGGGAAGGTGGGTGTCAGGTGCGCAGCAGGGGCAGAGTGGTGCAGCGCAGGGAGCCGGGGATGCGGGTGACCTCGCTGTAGTCGACGGTCAGGATCTCGAGCCCGCGGGCGGCCAGTGCGGCGGCGATCCTGTCGCTGCCGACGGCGACCACGGTCGTGGTGGGTGCGATGGCCAGGATGTTGACCTGGACCGCACGGGCCTCGGCGTCGGTGACCGGGACGAGGTCGTCAAAGTGGGTCTTGAACCAGCGGTTCTGGTCGGCGGTGAACGCTTCGCGGTGGATGAGGGCGGTGCCGGGTGCGACGACGGCGAGGTGGTCGTCGAGGTGGACGATTCCCTCGACCCCGAAGTGCACGGGGACGACCTCGCGGTCGATGCCGTGGCGGGTGAGGGCTTCCTGAAGGGCGGTCGCACCTTCGGGGCTGGTCTCCTCGCTCAGGCCGACGAGGACGCGGCCTGTGTCGGGGAGCAGGACGTCGCCGCCTTCGATCGTGCCGTGCGTGAGGTCGGCGGGTTGCACGCCGAGTGCGGGGTCGGTGAGGGCGTCGGTCTCGGGGAGTCGGTGCGTCGAGTTCAGGCGGGCCCGGAACAGGACGTGGTCGACAACGAAGGCGATGTCGCGGGGGTAGTGCTGGGCAGAGCAGCCCGGTGCCGTGGGGAGCAGGACCACATCGGTGCCGTGTTCGCGCAGCAGGGCGATGAGCTGGTCCTGCTGGGCGCGGACGGTGGCGGGGTTGTAGGGGGCCCAGGTGCTGGTGGCCTGCTGGCGGGCGAGGACCGGGTGGAGGTTGGGGCCGGCCAGGGAGCGGGTGAAGTCGCTGGCGTGGCGCATGGCGACGCGGTGGAGGGTTCCGTACTCGGTGGCGACGTGGGTGCGTGCGAGCACGGGTCCTCCGGGGTGTCGGTGCGGGGCGCGGCGCGGTGGTGTGCGGGGTGGAGGCGGTCCCGGCACGGCCCTATGGCGGGGTGCCTGCGGGGGCGGGCGCTGTCAGGTGCGCCCGTCCCCGCAGGAGTCCCGGGTCAGCTGGCCTGGGCAAGCCAGGGTGCGGCCTCGGCGAGCCGGTTCAGGTTGGTGGGGACCAGGGCCGGGTCGGTGTCGTGGTGGTCGAGGGCGGTGGCAAGGATGCCGATGGTCGTTTCGTCGCCATGGTCGCGGGCGGCGATGTGGCTGCCGCAGTGGGGACAGAAGCCGCGGGCGGTCTTGCCGGGGTGGGTGTCGAACCAGGTCGGCTCGGCGCCGGTCCACTCCAGCCCGGGCATCGGGAACCCGACCCACCACTGGAACGGCGCGCCGGAGCGCTTGGCACAGTGCTCGCAGCCGCAGATGTGCGGGTCGTCCACCGGGCCGGTGACGGTGAAGCGGACCTTCCCGCACAGGCAGCCGCCGGAGCGGACCTCGGGGTCGGAGCCTGTGGCGGCGACAGTCTCGGACATCAGTTCAAATCCCTTGCACGGTAAGCCAGTTGGGTCCACCAGTGTGCCATCGCGTTGAAGATCTGCAGGAAGCCCTCCAGGGCCTGCGGCAGGTCGAGGTGGAAGAGGTCACTCTGACGGATGAACCGGGCCAGGCCCTCGATGTGGGACTCTTCCACGCTCATGCCGCCGATCTGCGCGCCCTCGTGGTCCTCGTCGAGGTGGAGCCGGTAGTAGTAGTCCAGGTTCTGCAGCTCCGCGCTGCTGGCCTGGATGGTCAGCTCGCCGTACCGGTTGGTGATGTCGCGCAGGATCTCGGTCTCGGCGACGGCGACGCCCTCGGTGGCGTAGTAGCCGCCGGCGATGAGGCCGGTCATGTGGGAGTTCACGAGGACCTGGTGCTGGAGGACCAGCTTGGCGGTCTCGTCTGCGGGGACGTGGCCGTTGACGAGCAGGCCGAGATCGGCGAGCAGCGCGCGGGTGTAGAGGATGTAGTGGGCGGGGACCTTGCCGGGCTCGCCGCCCTCCTCCAGGAAGTTCCGGTCGAACTCGTGCCCGAGGGCCGGGCAGGATCCGTAGACGTGGGCGGCGGCCAGGCGGAGGAACTGGGCGTTGTGCCGGGCGAAGACGGCGAGCTCGGCGATGTACATGCGGGCCTGGGCCGCGGTGAGGGTGCCGGGGTCGACCAGGGCGCGGATTTGCCGGTAGATCGTGTCGATCATGGGCTTGAGGTGTTTGTCGACGAGGTCGTCGCCGCTGTCGCGGTTGCCCTGGAGGGTGGCGTGGATGTAGCCGCGGGTCTCCGGGTTCGCGTGCAGGTACGCCTCGACGAGGCTGGTGCCGTGCAGGGTGTCGAGCGTGGGCGCCGGTGCGGTGGTGGTCACTCGGTCTCCTCGGGCGTGATGGTGAGGGTCAGGCCGCCGGTGGCGCCGAGCGTGCGGATCGCGGCGATCACCTGCGGGTCGTCGGGGAGGGGGGTCGGGCCGGTGTTGAGGCGCTCGACCAGGTCGGAGGTGAGGACAGCGGAGTCGGCCGACGCCTCGCAGCCGCGCAGGAACGCCTGATCGCCGGTGACCATCAGCCGGTAGGGGGCGCGGACCGCGATGCTCGTGCCGGGCGTGAGACCGGCGGCGGCAAACGCCGCAGCGGCCTCATCGCGGGCGAAGTCGTTCTCGGTCTGCTGCCAGCCGCCGTTGCTCAGGACGGTGTACCAGCGCTGGTGGGCGTGCTGGGCGGCGGCGGCCTGCGCCTGCTCGGCGGCCGCGGCGAACGCGGCGGCGGTCACCGTGCCCAGGCGGCGCGCGAGCTCGTCGGGACCGGCGGTCAGCGGATGCATCGGGGACGGCTGGCCGGCATCGGTGTCCGGCTCGCTGACCAGCAGGGCGCCGAGCAGGTCGGGGGCGATCCAGCCCCGGGCGATCGCGGAATCGGGGAAGGTGTAGAGGGGGATGGCGACGGAGACGGAGAACTCGCTCTGCCGGCCGACGTGGAAGACGCGCTCGGGCAGGAACAGCGCGTCGCCGGGCTCCAGGGTGAAGTGCTCACCGTGCTCCAGCAGCCACGTGTAGTCGCCGTACAGGGGGTCGCTGCCGCCGGTGAGGTTGTGGTACTCCTCGGCCGGCCAGCAGTAGAAGTCCTTGATGCCGGGCCCGTGGTGGGTGAGGAAGGCGTTCTCGTAGCCCTCGTGGACGCCGAACGCGGTCCCGGAGTAGTTGCCGACGAAGGCGACCAGTTCGGCGCCCCCGGCCGGGAGACCCCAGCCGTCGATCAGCGCGCCGACGAACTCGCCCAGGCCGGCCGCCAGCGGCTCGCTGACGCTCTCCAGGGTGTTGAGGACCAGGCTGAACCGCTCGGCGCCCACCTGCTCCTGCATCCACGCGGTGAAGCCGTCCTCCGGCCAGTCGCTGGCGGCCAGCACCTTGTCCACCAGGTCGGGGCGGTGCTCCTCCCCCACGTACACCCGGGCGTTCGCGGTGATCTCCAGCCCGGCGGCGTGGGCGCGGCGGATGGCGGCGAAGCCGTCCAGGACGGCGGCCGCGTTCGCCGCGGAGGCGGGGACGACGCGCTTGAACAGGTGCGGGCGGGTCATGCCGGCGGTCGTCTCGGGCAGGGTGTCGGTCCAGAACGCGCGGGGCGGGGGCCACGCTCGGGTGCTGCTGCTCATGGCCGGGGTACTCCTTCGGTTCGGGCCGCACGGTGCGGCCGGAGGGGCTGGCACGGGTGCGGGCCGGGCGTCAGGCGGACAGGTAGTCCTCGAGGCCGCCGTCGCGGACGGTGTCGAGGGTGAAGCAGTGGTGCCCGCCGCCGAAGAGCCTGCGGTGGCGGTGGCGGACCGGGACGACGGTGAAGCCGCGCTGCTCCAGCAGCTCGATCAGCTCCGGGTAGAGGGAGTTGACGACCACCGTGTTCTCGTCGATCGACAGGACGTTGATGTCGATGTACCGGGACGCGGTGGGGATCACGAACCCGAACTCGGTGTAGTCCTGCTCGGCAACCGTGCTCGGCGGCGGGTAGATCGCTTCCCAGCCGTGCATCGCCTCCGGCAGGAACTGCAGGTAGTGCGGGGAGCGCAGCAGTATCAAGCCCGGGCGCAGCGGGACGACGATGGAGTCGACGTGGTTGTCGGCGATCCCCGGCAGCCGGTGCAGGCGCAGGCCGGGGAAGTTGCGGGTCAGCCACCGGTAGGCGAGCTCGTGGTTGTGGTTGGCGACGTTGACCAGCACGTCGCGGCCGAGCCGTACGCACTGGGCGCCGTCGAACACCATCTCCAGGCCCAGGCCGTCGATCGGCAGTGCGTCCTCGCCGGCCATCGCCGCGGTGACGTCGATGCCCTGCCGGTCGAAGTAGGCGGTGTCGAGGGAGCCGGCGGCGAGCGCGGGGCGAGGCATGGACAGCCAGTTCGCGCCCTGCTCGAAGTAGCGGACGAAGTGGGGCTTGAGGTGGTCGTTCTCGAAGACCCGGCCGCGGATGTGCGGGGCGGTCTCCACGATCGTCTCACCGAGGATGATCGCGTTGTCGCGGACGTTCAGGGGCGGCGTCGCGCCGCTGCTCCACCACGGCGATGACACCCGGACGTCCTTGCCCGCGGCACAGGGGCGCAGCACGCGCACCCCGCAGCCGGCCAGGGCGTCGGCGAAGGCGGCGACGTCCTCGTTCAGCTCGTCGACGATCTGCTGCGGGACCGACAGCTGGCGCTGTCCGGCGGCCAGGTGGGGGGCGACGTTCTCGAAGTAGAACAGCCTCCAGCTGATGTCGGCGTCGTGCTCGGTGTAGTGGTCGCCGCGGCCGACGACGACCTCGCGGAGCCGGGTGAAGTCGTCGAAGCTGTGCACGCCTGCGGCGGGCGGGGCGGGATGAGGCTGGGTCATGGGTGGCCGCCTCCTCGGCGGCGGATTCCGGAGCGGCCCGGGCGGGCACGGGGTGCCGCCCGGACGGCTCTGCGGCAGGCCGGTCGGTGGACAGGGAGAAGGGATCGGTCAGGCGGCTGTGCGCTCAGCGGCCACGGCTTGGGGTGCGGGCTGCGCGGTGAGGCGGGTGATGACGTCCTCGATCACGCACGGCACGCCGGGGGTGGAGCGGCGGCGGAAGAAGTAGCCGGAGCACCACGGCACCTCGTCCCAGCGCTCCAGGCGCTTGGAGAGGAGGGCGGCGGCTTCGGGCAGGCACCGCCAGGGGATTTTGGGGCACCAGTGGTGCACCGGGTGGAACATGTCGTCGAGGTGGCCGCCGAGCAGGTGCCGGGTGAGCCAGTGCGAGGACCAGCCGCGGGTCTGCAGCAACACATCGTCGCGATTCTCGATCAGCCCGGCATGGTTGCCGAGGTCGGTGATCCAGGTGACCACCGGCCGAACGAACACCAACGGGACCAGCCAGTACAGCAGCAGGTCGCCGAGGGCGCCGAAGGACCAGCACATGGTGGCGATGCCCGCCCACAGCACCGCGCGGGCGGCCGGCGCCCACCGGCTCTCCCGTGGACCGCGGGTCACCAGCACGTGAAGTGCCGACGTCGGCAGCCGCCACAGCGCGGACTTGACGATCACCCGCAGCACGAAGGCGGTCCGGCTCATCGGTGCCCGGACAGTGTGAAGACGCCCGGCCCGGTACGACTGGAACATCGGGTCGGCTCCGGTGCCCAGCTGCGCGTGGTGCACTCCGTGGGTGACCCGGTAGGGCCGAAGCCCCTCGCCGAGCATCCCCGTCAGCAAGTACCCCACCAGACGGTTGCCGCGCGCGGTGGCCAGCAGCTTCGCATGGACGCACTCGTGCGCCAGGTTCGACAGGTGCCGCTGGCGCACCCCGATGTACAGCACCGCCAGCAGCGGCCCGACGACGTGCCCGACCAAGGAGCCCACGAACGCCGCCAAGGCGACCGCGCCGACGTCGCACACGACGTCCCGCAGGCCGACACTCGGAGCGCCGCACAGGCCCTCCAACTCGCCAACCAACTCCGGCCCCAGCGCCTGCCGGACCGGACCGGACGCGCCGGTCGAATGCCTGCTGCGCTTTGGCGTCTTCTCACGCCGGCGTACCGACCACCGGCACCACCGGCTGGTCCTGCCCATCTGCTCTCCTCGGGACATCACTGGACTGGGCATTGGGCTTCCGTGAATCGCTGCCGGTGGGCGGGGCGCCCCGCCCACCGGCAGCGATAGTCAGCCGATCAGGACGATCGAGGTCAGGCGGCGACGCCCGGGCGCATGCCGAGCTTGACGGCCGCGTCGGGACGCATGCCGAGCTTGATGACGCCCGCGCCGGGGCGCATGCCCAGCTTGACGCCCGTACCCGGGCGCATACCGAGCTTCAGGTCCTGGTCCATGTGCTCTCCTCTCGGGCCGCGGGCATGCCGCGGCCACGCGTGGTGAAGGGGAAGGTCGAGCCAGAGATGAGCGCGGCTCGAAGGAGCCGGCCGGGCGCTACGCCGAGGGCGCTGGTGAAGCCATCGCGCCGAGTGGCCGTGCCATCACGCTAGGGCCGCACCAAGAGCAACGGCAACGGGTCGTGGCGTTGCGCCAGATGCGCCGGGGCGTTGCGTACCCGTTGCGTCCACCTTGTAGCTGACCTGGGGAGACACCCCTTCGGGCCGCCGATATCACGGCCACTGTCGTGCATCGGACCGCTCGGCGGGTGCGCGCGGTCTTCTGCGCCTCAGCGGCGTCCGGCTACGTTGAGGCGCTCCAAGGAGACCGCGCCGACCCAGCCGCGCAACTGGTCGCCAACTACTCACGTGCCCAGTCGAGTTGAGAGGGAACAGCCATGTCCGCGCTGTCCGGTCCCATCCGCGCCAAGGCCCACGTGCTGCACCGCCTGCGGGCCCTGCTGCACGACGAGGACTTCACCGAGCTGGTCACCCCCGTCGCCCGCCGCGCCGACCTCGGGCCCGGCCGCCGCGCGTCCGTCAGCCTTCACGAGGGCCGGTACCTGCGTGCCATGATCGGCCCGGCGCTGCGCGTCAACGTGATCACCGACCTCCCGCGGGTGTACGAGATCGGGCCGTGCTTCCGGCCCGAGCCGCCCGACGCCCTCCACGCCTCCGAGTTCACGATGCTCGACCTGTACGCCGCGCACCTCGGCTTCGAGGAGCTGATCGACCTCGCCTGGCGTCTGGTCGGCCCGCACCTGCCCTCCTACACCGCCGAGCGGCTCTCGATCGCCGGCCACGTCCGTGACGAGTTCGGCATTGACCTGCACACCGAGCCCGTCGGCGGCCTGCACCCGCGCATGGCCGCCCGGATCGGCGCCGATCCGGGCGAGCCGTTCCGCGACGTCCTCGGCCGCTACATCGCCCTCGAACTGGAGGCATGCACCACGGGCCGGGCGGTGTTCCTGACCGACTACCCGACCGGCGGTGACGAGCCGTGCGCCCGCCTGGCCCCAGGGACCAGCGCCGTCCTGGAGCGGTTCGAGCTGATCGTCGACGGCATCGAGCTCGTCCACGGCTACACCGACGAGACGGACGGGAAGGCGTTCACCGAACGGGCCAAGGCCGTCGGCCTCTACGACGACGAGCAGCGGCTCGCCCAGGAAGCCGTCGAGGCCGGACTCGTGCCCGCGGAGACCGCGGGCCTCGGCATCGGCATCGAGCGGCTGTGCGCCGCCTCCGCCGGACTGCGCGACATCACCCCGTTCCTTCAGTCCCCCCAGTTCTGACATCCGGCTCCCAGACCCCGGAGGCACGATGAACCTTGCGATCACCCCGCTGCCCGGCGGATTCGGCGCCCGCGTCGGAACCGACCTCGCCCGCCCGACCGGCCCCGCCACGGCGCACGCACTCACCGAGGCTCTGCACCGTCACCGCGTGCTCGTCCTGCCCGGCCAGCACCTCAACCACGCCGACCTGCTCGCCGCCGCCGGGTTGTTCGGCGCCGTCGACACCGCCACCGACCGCCGCTACACCGTCCCCGGCTTCCCCGGCCTCACTGTCGTGTCCAACATCCACCAGGACGGCACGCCGGTCGGCATCTACGACGGCGACCAGGAGGAGGAATGGCACGCCGACAACTCCTTCAAGCCCGAGCTGACCGCCGCCACCCTGCTGTACTCGGTCATCACCCCCGGCGAGGGCGGTGAGACACGCTTCGCCGACGCCACCCGCGCCTACGCCGACCTTCCGGCCGGCCTCCGGGTCCGAGTCGACGGTCTGAGGGCCGTCCACTCCGTCCAGCACCTCGCCAAGCAGCAAGGCGACGCTGCCGACGGCCGCTCCTCCACCCAGGCCGGCACCCTCACACAGCTGCCCGAGGTCACCCATCCACTCGCCCCCGCCCACCCCGCCACGGGTGCCCGCGCACTCCTGCTCGGCTCCATGGTCATCCCCCGCATAGAGGGACTGCCCGAGGCCGAAGGCCAGATGCTGCTGGCCGACCTCCTCGCCCACACCACCGGCCCCGAATACCTCTACACCCACCGCTGGAAGCAGAACGACCTGGTCGTCTGGGACAACCTCGCCGTCCTGCACACCGCCTCCCCCTGCGACAGCTCACGTCACCCGCGGCTGCTGGTACGCGCCGCCGTCCGCCAGCAGGCCCGCCGCCCGGGTACCCCCGACGGGGGAATCACCGCGGAGCCGCCCGCCTCCGGATCGAGCCGGCACTAGTGTCCTGCGCCAGTAGTTGATCGTTAGTAGTTGCGTGACTTCTGCTGTTGGTGCGTCAGTTCCTCGTCGGGGCCCGAAGCTGGAACCGTTGCTGCTGTCTGATGATGAGCGGGCGGCGTTGGAGCGATGGACACGTCGGGCGACTTCAGCCCAGGCGCTGGCTCTGCGGGCGCGGATCGTGCTGGCGTGCGCGGGGCCGGAGGTGCCGGCGATCGTCGCGGTCGCCCGGGAACTTCGGATGACTGCGGACACGGTCCGCAAGTGGCGGCGTCGTTTTCTCGCTGAGCGGCTGGACGGGCTGGTCGATGAGCCGCGGCCGGGCCGGCCGCCGACGATCAGCGTCGATCAGGTGGAAGCGGTCGTGGTCACCACGCTGGAACAGCTGCCGAAGAACGCCACTCACTGGTCGCGGACATCGATGGCCGAGCACAGTGGCCTGTCGAAGTCGACCGTGGGCCGGATCTGGCGACAGTTCCAGCTCAAGCCGCACCTGGCGGACACGTTCAAGCTGTCGACCGACCCGTTCTTCGTGGAGAAGGTCTACGACGTCGTGGGTTTGTACTTCAACCCGCCGGAGGGGGCGGTGGTGTTGTCGGTGGACGAGAAGTCGCAGATCCAGGCCCTGGATCGGTCCCAGCCGGTGCTGCCGATAATGCCGGGCATGCCCGAGAGGCGCACCCACGACTATGTGTGCAACGGCCTGACCACCCTGTTCGCCGCCTTCGATGTCGCCACCGGACAGGTCATCACGGCCCTGCACCGTCGGCACCGGGCGATGGAGTTCAAGAAGTTCCTGATCAGGATCGACAAGGAGGTGCCCGCGCACCTGCAGATCCATTTGATCGTGGACAATTACGGCACCCACAAAACACCGGCGATCAAGGCCTGGCTCGCCAGACATCCCCGGTTCGAGCTGCACTTCACCCCGACCGGCTCGTCCTGGATCAACCAGGTCGAGCGGTGGTTCGGCTACCTTGCGCACCAGATGATCCGCCGAGGCGCACACAAGAACATCCAGGCACTGGAAGCCGACATCCGCGCGTGGGTCAAGAACTGGAACGAAGACCCCAAGCCCTTCATCTGGACCAAGACCGCCGAAGAGATCCTCGACTCCCTCGCCCGCTTCTGCCGACGGATCTCCGGCGCAGGACACTAAGGTGGTCAAATGAGTTCCCAAGTGCCCATGAAAGAGCGGGCATTGAACCCCGACCGGATCGCCCGGATCGGGCGTGAGATGCAGGCAGCCTGCCCCGGCTTCGACGCCGCCTCATTCATCGCACAGGTCACCGCCGACCTCCCCCGCCTGGAACTCAAGGCCCGCATCGCCCGCACCGCCGAGGGCCTGCATCAGCATCTGCCCGTCACCGGACGGGCAGCCCTCGACATCCTGCTGCGCTCCCTGCCGGCCACTCCGGAGGCCGCCAGCGCGGAAACCGACTTCGGCCTGTACATCTACGCGCCGCACTCCGCCTACGTCGCCGCCCACCACCTCCACCCGGACCACCTCGACCAGGCCTTCGCCGCGCTCGCCGCCCTCACCCCGTACTTCTCCGCCGAGGACGCCGTCCGCACCTTCCTCCACACCTACCCCCAACAGACACTGAAGATCGCCGCCACATGGGCCGCCGCCTCCGACCACCGGGTAAGGCGCCTGGCCAGCGAGGCCCTCCGCCCCCACCTGCCCTGGTCCGTCCGCACCGGCCTGCCCGTCAACACCGCTCTTCCGCTGCTCGACCTGCTGTACGCCGACAGCAGCCGCTTCGTGACCACGTCGGTCGCCAACCACCTGCGGGACATCGCCCGCACCGAACCCGAACTCGTCCTCGCCACCCTGACCAGGTGGCGCACCGAAGGACGAGCCGCGGACGCCGAACTCGCCTTCATCACCCGCGAGGCACTCAAGGCCCGGCTCAAGGCCGGCTGGGCACCCGCCTACACCCTGACCGGCTACAACCCTCAAGCGGCCATCAGTGTCAGCCCCCTCCGGCTGACCCATACCGAGTTCCGGCTCGGCGACGGCCTTGCCTTCGAAGCCGACCTCACCGCCTCCACCGACACCCCGGTGCACGTCATGTACGTCCTGACCCGCACCGACCCCGGCACCACGACAGGGGAGAAGGTCGCCCACCTCACCCGGGCCACCGTCAAGGCGGGCACACCCCTGCACCTGGCCAAGAACCACCCCCTGAGGTCCACCGGCACTGCCGCCCTCACCCCGGGCAGCTACCACCTCGCCCTCCAGGTCAACGGACGCCGCCACCCCCCGGCACTACTCCACATCACCAACCGCCAGGCCTGACCAGGACGGCTCCGCCGAGCGGACGCGCCCCAGGCAGCCTTGTATCTCCTGCTGGCCCAGCACAGCCTGAACGAGGAGTCAGCATGATTGACGGCTGGAGTACGGTCTCGTCGACCGTCCAGTACGCGGGAGTCCGGGTGGTGGTACGCCGCGACTCGGTCCGGCGCACCGACCAGAGTCTGGGAAACTACGAGTACACCGAGTCGGTCGACGGCGTGCGCGTCGTAGCCCTCGACGACCGGGGCCGGATCGCCCTGGTGGAGGAGAACGTCTACGTGTGCGGTCAGCGGCTGCTGATGTGTCCCGGTGGCGGATGCGAGAGCGGCGAGGACCCGCGGGCGGCTGCACGCCGGGAACTGGCTGAGGAGGCCGGCATCCGAGCCGCCGAGGTCGATCTGCTGACGATGATGTGGCGGATGCCCGCTGGCGCGCGTACCCGCGAGCACCTGTACCTTGCCCGAGGTCTGAGCATCGGCGAGCACCACCGGGACGCGAGTGAGGCCGACATGGAGCTGCACTGGGTCGCGTTGAAGCCCTGTTGACCGAACTAAAACGGGAGTTTTCGCAGGTCAGTGACCTGTGCTGCGGTGGTGCGTTAGTGCGGCCATGAGGGATGAACGTGTGGCCGTACGTGATCCTGTGTCCTTGGTCGTGCCGCTTGTCGGCCGGCTTGAGGAGACAGGTCGGGCCAGTGAGCCGTACCAACTGATCAATCCTGCCGGAGCCGTAGAGGAGCCGGTCGCGTTGTACTTCGCGGAGATGCAGGCCGCACAGCGGCCTGCGAAGACGATCCGCTCGTACGGGATGGACTTGTTGCGCTGGTACCGGTTCTTGTGGGCGGTCGGTGTCGAGTGGGACCGGGCAGAGCGAGCCGATGCCCGGGACTTCGCCCGCTGGTTGCGTCTCGTGGACAAGCCGGTGCGTGTGCACTGGAGGCACGTCGGCGACGCTTCGCGTGCCGCAGGTGTCGTGCCGGTCATTCCAGGAGCAGTGCGGGCGGGAGCAGGCGAGGTCAATCCGGTCACGGGAAAGCCGTCGCCGGGCCGGAAGTTCGCCGCGAGTACCCGCGCTCACAACGAGACCGTGGTACGCACCTTCTACGACTTCCACCTCGAAGCGGGCAACGGGCCGATCATCAACCCGTTTCCGCTGCACCGCTCCCGGGCCTCCGGCCGTGCGCATGCGCACCACAACCCGATGGAGGAGTTCCGCAAGGAGCGCGTTGGCCGCTACCGGCCGACCGTGCCCAAACGCATCCCGCGGCGCATCCCAGATGAGAAGTTCAACGAGTTGTTCGCGGGGCTGCGGTCCCACCGCGACCGGGCCCTGCTCGCATTCTGGGTGTCGAGCGGCGTGCGCTCGGAGGAACTGCTCACCTGCCGCGAATACGATCCGATCCCGGGTGACCAGGTCATCTCGGTGATCCGCAAGGGCACCCGGGATCAGCAGTTGGTGCCCGCCTCGCCGGATGCCTTCGTGTGGCTGCGGCTCTACCAGGAGGAAGCCTGGGCAAAGGGTGTCCCGCGTGGTCGGCGCTTTCCGTTGTGGTGGACGCTGCGTCGACCATGGCGACCCTTGGGCTACGCCGCAGCCCGGGCCATGTTCGACCGTGCGAATGAGCTGCTCGGAGCCAACTGGACGCTGCACGACCTTCGGCATACGGCCTCGTACCGGATGGCGGAAGACCCGAAGCTGGCTCTCACCGATGTGCAGTGGGTCCTCGCTCATGCCCGGCTCAGCACCACTCAGGTGTACCTGACGCCCAGCCCCGACGAGGTGATCGCCAAGGTCAGAGGCCACCACGTTCGCCGAGCCCGCGAAGCGGCACGTCCCACACCGGTACCGCCGGCGGACGGCTACAGCCCGGCGGCCCTGGATGTGCTGTTTGGAGGACTCCGGTGAACGCCACGACCACTGCGCCGACGAGAGCGGCCACATCCATTCCATGCGCTCGGGCCCTAAGCGGGCAGAGCGTGATCGAGCTGCGCGGGCGTTTCCCCGCGAGGACAAGTGCTGGCTCCTGGGCGGGCACCCTGCGGAGCAACTCCGAGGTCTTGGATGTGCTGAGTCAACCGCCGTTTCGCCATACGTACAAAGATCGGCATCGGGTTCGTGGAGCAGAGCACCTGCTGGGCTGGCTGGCCACCTTCCCGGGCAGCTCGTGGCAGGAACGATGGCAGGCCAGTGACGTGGAGTCGGTTGGAGACCGAAGGTGGATGGATCGCCCTGTCTCATGGCTGGCCTCCCGAGGCCGAGCGGCCGCTCATGACCGGACCGACATGGCTGGCGGGATGCTGGCCCTGATCTGTGCCGACGTGATCCGGCCCGGCATGCGCTGGATCTTCCAGCATGGCTCGACCCATCTCACGCTGGCGATGGAGCGCTGCCGCGACCCGGAGGGGATCACCCGGATGCGAGAGGCCATCGTGGATCGCAC
Source organism: Streptomyces phaeofaciens (assembly GCF_014648915.1). Taxonomy (GTDB): domain Bacteria; phylum Actinomycetota; class Actinomycetes; order Streptomycetales; family Streptomycetaceae; genus Streptomyces; species Streptomyces phaeofaciens. The sequence continues at coordinate 19,260 of NZ_BMSA01000060.1, forward strand.
GGTGCGGCCAGCGCTCGGCGGGCGGGCCCTCCACAAGGTGTCCGTCATCATGGCGAACAAGGGCGGCTTGCTGGGCGACATCACGGTGGGGGACTGCGTCGAGGTGGTCGACGTGCAAGGGACAGTGCAATGCCAGACGTACGCCGCTTCCCTGTTCTACGAGGTGCTCCATGGACTCGGCCAGTTCCCTGCTGACGCGCCGGCCACCATCCGTCCGTTCCGCAGTGCCCGCGGCCAGCTCACCATTGACCAGCTCGTCGATCGCTACCGCATCGCCTGCACGCCCGTGCGTGATCTCTTGGTTGACTACCTCAAAGAACGCCAGCCCGCGCTCGACTACTCCACCATGCGCCACCTGGCTCGAGTCCTCGCCAGCTACTTCTGGCGCGACCTGGAACTGCACCATCCGGGCATCGACCACCTGCGCCTGAGCCCGCAAGCGGCACGCGCCTGGAAGGACCGCGCCCGCTACAAGACCACCACCGTCAAACTGCCCGACGGAAGCGTCCACGAGGGCAAGGCCCTGCGGACCAACTACAAGTCGGACATGCTCCTGGTCCGCGCCTTCTACCTCGACATCGCCCAGTGGGCTGTGGAAGACCCTGCCCGCTGGGCACGCTGGAGCGCGCCGTGCCCGATCAGCCAGGCCGATGTGGACCGCCGCAAGGAGGCTCGCCACACCAAGGCTCGCATGGACCAACGCACCCGTGAACGCCTGCCTGTCCTGCCTCGCTTGGTGTCCGGCGCCAACCAGCGCCGTCAGACCGCCGCCGCCCGACTCGAGGCGCTCATCGCCACCGCCGAAGGCGAGTACTTCACCGTCCTCGGCGAGACCTTCCGCCGCGTCCCACTGCGAAACCGGACCGGCAGTACCTGGGCCCAGGGCCTGGACGGCAGCAAGCGACGCAACCTGGCCCTGGAGGAGCATGAAGCCTTCTGGGGCTGGGCCGCCGTGGAGGTGCTGCGGCACACCGGCATCCGCATTGAGGAACTCGGCGAACTCAGCCACCACAGCATTACTCAATACCGGCTGCCCAGCACTGGCGAGATCGTCCCGCTGCTGCAGATCGCGCCGTCCAAGACCGACGAGGAACGCCTGCTGCTTGTCTCGCCCGAGCTGGCCGACGTGCTTGGCATCATCGTCTGCCGCGTCCGCGACGCCTCCGGAGCCATCCCACTGGTTACCTCCTACGACAACAACGAGCAGGTCTGGAACGCGCCGATGGCGCTGCTCTTCCAGCGGACCTTCGCCGGCGAGCGTCGCCCGGTGCGGGACGTGGTGCTCCGCACACTCCTCAATGCCACCTTCCTCTCGGTCGGTCTCCTGGACGATACGGGTAGGTCGTTGCGTTACACCCCGCACGATTTCCGTCGGCTGTTCGTCACCGACACCGTTATGAGCGGCCTGCCTCCGCACATCGCCCAGGTCATTTGTGGCCACAAGGACATCAACACGACCATGGGTTACAAGGCGATTTACCCGGCCGAAGCCATTGAGGCCCACCGGGCATTCATCGCCCGGCGCCGTAGCCTGCGCCCGGGGAACGAATACCGCACCCCTACTGCGCAGGAATGGGACTCCTTCCTCGCTCACTTTGAGAAGCGCAAGCTCTCCGTCGGCACCTGTGCACGCGCCTTCGGAACTCCGTGCATCCATGAGCACGCTTGTGTGCGATGCGCGATGCTCCGACCCGATCCGGACCAGCGCGGGCGGCTCGTGGAGATCCGCGACAACCTCCTTGCCCGCATTGCCGAAGCTGAGCGCGAAGGGTGGCTCGGTGAAGTCGAGGGACTGCAGGTCAGCCTTGTCGGCGCCAACGACAAGCTCACGCAGCTCGAAGCCGAGACACAGCGGGTCCGGACGGTCGTCGACTTGGGCATGCCCAGCCTGCGGCAACTCACAGTCCGAACCAGTGAGACCACCGGACCCGCGGCGCCAAGCTGACCGAGCTCGCCGGCATGACCTGCCAGATTGACCTTGGCATGCCGGCCATCCCACCTCGCCGCCCACCAGCCCCACGCTGAAGGCGCCCATCGTGCGGTACGAGCCCAACGAGCTGTTCACCTCTATGGCCTGCCCCCACTGCCACATACCGGGCGGGGCCTCACCAGAGCCTGTCATCCACATCAATCTGTGCAAGGTCATCGCCCAGGGCCTCGGCAAAGTGGCGAATCGTTCACTTGGTCATGGTCTGCGGTGCGGGGGCCGGTCCGGACGTGAAGCAGGCACGGAGTTCCAAGATCATGGAGCTCTCTATGCCCCGCGATCCCGCTGTCTGATCCCGCCCGCCCTCGACCGCTCCGCGACCATCCGCCGACCGGGCCAGGCGAGCCTCCTGGCCTGCTGGAACGACTGGCCGAGGTACCCGATCCGCGTGAGTCCCGCGGGGTGCGCCACGCCTTGACGTACGTGCTCGCGCTGGCCGCCACCGCCGTGTCGGCCGGAGCGACCTCGCTGCTGGCGATCAGCGAGTGGGTCGCCGACGCTCCGCCCGAAGTCCTCGGTTCACTCGACGCCCGGCGCGGTCCACTGAGCTTCTTCGATGTGGCCACCGACCGGGTGACGGTCCGTGAGGCGCAACGA
>NZ_BMSA01000061.1 GCF_014648915.1 Streptomyces phaeofaciens
TGGGGGGTCATTTTTCACCCGCCGGAATCGGCTCACATTTCAAGCGTCGCCGACACGGGCCGCCGATCATCCGTGAATGCAGGTGAACAGCCCTGTACTCGGCCGGGGTCGGCACCACCACAGTGGGAAAGCGTGCACCGTGGGTGCGATGTCAGAGGCTGGTGGGATCGTGCCCCCATGAACACACTCTCTGATCTTCCCGAACCGGAGACACCAGAAGAAGCCGTCATTGCTCGCTACCGCCTGAGCGACGACCAGTACGGCTCGCGTGCCGAGCGGGAGGCGATCTTTGACGCTGAGCGCACCATGACGGCCGCTGTCGAAGAGGCGGGAGTCGGTGAAGTGGACGGGAACGAGTTCGGCGGAGGCGAAGTCGTGCTGTACGCCTACGGGGCGGATGCGGCGGCGCTCTTCAAGGTCATGGAGCCGACCCTTCGCGGTCTGCCGTTCAGGCCGGCCCATGTCGTGCTGCGACAGGCGATCCCGGAGACGGAGTCCCGAGTGGATCTGTGATGCGCTACCTCAACGGAGTAACGCAACCCCAGCAACCGCCGGCGCCCATCACCGGCCGCCACATCCGCCCCGCTGCCTGTATGACCTCCAATGAGCGATCTCTACAGGGCTACGGATCAGAGGGTCTCAGGTTCGAATCCTGCCGAGTGCACAGCTGACCAGAGGCCGAGGTGCTGCGCTGGCGCATTCTGTCCGAGCGGGAGCGGGAGGTGGCGATCGGGCCGGACGGGAGGGCTCCGGTGGGCATCCGCTTCATGCCGGTGACGGGCTCACGGGCGCATCGTCGCAGGCGACACGTCCACCGAGGCCAGCAGGCCCCGAGTAGGCGAGGCGGCCGATGACGCGCTCCCCCGTTCACGGAACGGGGACAGCGACACCGGCGCGAGAAGGCCCTCGGGGCCCGCGCAGTTGGTAAGACCCGGGGCCCGGGCGCGGTGCAGGCTGCCGAATGATCAGGTGACGTGTGTGGTGCCGCACGGGGCGAAAGGTGGCGCACGGCAGGAGCATGGAGTGGTGATGCCCCCACCCGGCGGGCGGGTTGGCGGGCCGATAGGGCGCGTGGCCGGGTACGGGGCCGGGGCCGGGGCCGGATCCTGTCTCTTCGACTTCATCGGGCCATGTGCGAGGGTGGTGGCCATGCCGCAGCTTCGTCACCGCCTCCGGTCCTTGACCTACACGCTCGGGCTCGTTCAGACGCGTTTCTCCGCGTGCAGAGAGACAAGCGCGCCGGCTCCGGAGCACGCCTTGGCGGATGACGCGACGCTCTGCGGCATCCCGCAGCACCAGGTGACGGCCTATCGGCATCTCTTTGTCGCGAGGAGGAGATCGGGAAGGTGCCCGGACTGCAGGATGAAGGCGGTCGAAGCCTCATCCAGGTCCTGATCCAGGCGCTGTTCTGCGCGCGTGCTCGGCTTTCCGCCTCGTCGGTCGTCACTGGCCACACCCCCTTCCGGTGAAGGGGGTACCGTCCGTGCGCGTCTTCCTGGGCCGCGCGGCAGGGGCCGTCCGGCCCTTCTGCGATGCGGGACGAACCGGCCGGTGCCGAGGTAGGCGCCGTTTGCGATCACCGTGGTTCCGGCGGCCTTGGCCGGCAGGTCTGACTCCCGCCAGGCGGGGGCTTCGGCCTTTGGGCCTGCCTACCTCCACTCAGATCGCTGGTCGCTCAAGCACCTCCTGAGGTGCCCTGCGCCGGTTCGCCCTGAAGGCTCTCCTGGGCGCGGCCAGGGCTAGCACTGTCGGCGTGCACGTGCACGTACCCAGTCGGCTACGGACGATCATGCCCGGCACCGGCCCTTCAGCTGATCCGCCTGGGAGACAGTCCCGCTAGTGATCTGTCCGATGTCCACCGGGAGTTGAGCGAGCCGGTGCCGGCGGCCTAGCGCTTCGAGCCCCGCGGCATGGCCCGGGACTTCAGCGGCCGCCCGAGCATGACCTGCGCGACATCTTCCCGCACATTATGTGGAATCTGACTTGTCAAGGTCATCGGCAGTGCCAGGGACTGCCGGCCCACATTCGGGGGGAAGGTGGGCGACGACCAAGGCGACCGCGTCACGCGGGTTATCAGTTTCTCCGATGTCCGCTGGTCCGTGAGGTGAGCGAGTCTTCCACCAGGTGACTCGGTATTTCCCGTCCACGGGAGTGACCACTGGAACGTCGTTGGTGTAGGGGAATCCGGTGCAGCGACTGAAGTTCAGCGACCTGTGGCTGTGGAAGGGGAACAGGGCTCGCAGCTGTGGCTGGGCGTAAGCGGCCTCGATAAGGTCGTGGTCGACGTGTGGCGCCGCAGTCTGACGGTAGATCATCCACATGGTCTCGACTGCGGTGCCGCGCTCATGCGCCTCGGCGAGCGGGCCATAGTGGACGAACTGGCATGCGGATCGCAGATCTTCCAAGTTGGCGCCGGACTGCCAGACCCCGGTAGCCATGGCGGCCTCGTCCAAACTGGTTGTCGTGCCCTTGGCCATCGCGACACCGCGTTCCCAGAAGCTCATGCCGAAGCAGCGGTCCTGGATGCCCAGGTGCGTGCTCGTCGTCCGGTTGCCGCTGTCCGCCCGGGCTCCTGATCGCTTCCACCCCGGGGCTCGTTCGGGAAGCACGTCGAACCGATATCCGGCCTGGTGAACGGCTTTCTGCAGGACGATCTGGAGAGTGCCGTCCTGGCCGAGTTCGGGATAGAGACTGGCCAGGTTCGGGACAGGTTGAGACGTCACGCTTCGTCCTCCAGTTGGTGCCGCCGGTTGTGAACGGGCTCTTCGCAGTTCTCCGCCGACTGTTTGCTGTGCCGGACCTCGACGAGGGGAAGCAGCGTGGCTGTCGCGGGTATTCCGAGCTGGCGGGGTGTCGGGCCGGCTGGGGTGGGGACTGGTCCAAGGTGCGCACGGGCCTCAGCGGGGCGTGCTCGATCAGGACCCGTCGGGCGGGGCAGAGTGGGCAGGTCGGCGGCTGGTCGCCGTAGTTGTCCGGCCGGGGCAGGTGCCCGCTGCCGTGGCAGAGGCGGCATCAATTGGCCGGGGGTCGCGGACGGAGTAGAGCTGGTGCCCGGGACTGGGTGAGCGTCATCAGGCCGCGGTGGTAGAGGAGTTCGAGGTAGCCGATGTGCCAGGTCCATTCGGGCGGGTTGTTGGGATCGTCGTAGGGGTGGCCGCCGATTTCAGCGAACCACATGAGCGTCTCCGGTTCACTCGGGCAGGCAGACCGCCTGGAGCGTGATCACTCCGCCCGGCGCGGGGGCCAGGGAGCGAGCCGGACACACGGGGCGGTGGCCCTTCCGGTATTGGTCGACACTGCCGGGCTTCCCAATACTCTCTGCTGCTACAAACGACTCGTTCGCCTCACCGTATGGGAAACGGTCTCAGGTGCCTTCCCGGCGCCCATTCTGTTAGCCGTTGTAGCCTCGAGGATGCGGGCAACTCCTGAAGCGGGGGCTGATGGTGCAGAGTCGGTCACACATACGAATGACCCGGCAACGGCCAAGGCCGCGGCGAGTACGGGGTAATCGGCAGTCTCGCAGCGATCGGTGGATCCGAGTCGACTGGACCAGGCTGGGCACCATCGTGGCGATCATCGCCGGAATCGGCACGCTGCTCTTCACCGGTGTCGCAACCTACTACTCTGCCGAGATTGCGAAGGACCAGCTTGATCAGTCGCGTGAGGACGCAGATCGCGAGGAGCGAAGCCAGGCGTCGCGCTTCTCCTTCTGGCAGCACTTCGACTATGTGTCTTCGGATCCACAGGACAGCTACGAACTGCACCTCATCAACAGGTCACCTGACCCCATTCCGCAGTTCTTCATGCTCATGGAGATGCAGGTGATGCTGCCTGACGGGATCAACTCGAAGAGCGTCGGGGTCCAGTTCGAGAATCGCTCCATGGCCCCGTGCACTGAATGGGTCATCTTCGGGCGCAACATGCAGTACCAAGATCCGGACTCAGGCAAGTGGCGGAAAATGGTGAATGCCGGCCGGCTGATGATTCCCTTCATCGATCGAAACTCCGTGGAGTGGCTCCGCACGGTGGACCAACTGAGCCAGGACGAGGAGCTATCGGAAACGTTCAGCGAAGACCTCACCGAGGGATATGTGGGCCGAGTCGTAGGAAAGCGCCAGGAAAAGGCGGTCGAGGGGTGCGGGTCCGCGCCGGACTAAGGGCTCGCTGGGAATCAACATGCTGATTTGATCTCTGTGGGGCTGTTCGGCGAGGGGAACTCTGTGACGTCAGCGGGCGTCAGGAACCTGGCTGTCGAGGGCGGAACCGTGGAGCCGTGTTCGGCCAGGAGGGGCTGGACTTGGTGGACGGCCCTGGTGAGGGTGCTGCCGTTGACTCCGTCAATCGGTTGCCGCGATCGCCAGGGCGTTCGGGATGGCCGCACCGGCCGCGCGGGCTACGCCAGCATGGCGATGAAGCGCCGGGCGAAGAGGTAGGCGTCGCCGGGCCAGCGTGCGGAAAGGTAGTTGCCGTCCTGGACCACGAAGGCCGCGGTGTCGTCCGAGGCCGTACCGCGTCGGCGCATCTCGACCGGCCCGCGCTCGAAGTGACGAGGGTCGTCGAGCACGGCGACCACCTCGTCTTGGACGTACGCCGGATACGTACGGTAGTAGCGTCCGCGCCGCCATGCAGTGAGGTAGTAGGCGCCACGCTCCATGTATTTGGGCAGACACGTCGTGCGTCGGCCGGCGATGACGCTACGGCCGGTTTCTGGATCGATGGTGCGGGCGAGCACGAGGACGCCGTGGCAGATGGCGCCAACCGGTCGGCCCGTCGCCCAGAATCGGGCGACCTTCGTATGCAGGGCACGAGAGCCCAGGTATTGACGCATACCAGGTGCGTGCCCGCCGGGCAGGAGCAGGCCGTCGTACTCCTCCGGTTCCACAACGTCCCAAGCGAGCGGAGCCCGGAAGCCGGCCTCGCCGGTCAGTTCTCGGTAGAACTCCTTCGGCTCCGGCTCCGCGCCGAGCTGCCCGAACACCACACCGCCCAGCAGTAGCGGGTCCGCCTGCGGCGGGGAGCCGCCGTACTCCGTTGCAAACACCACGTCGTGCCCGGCATCACGCAACATCCGCCAGGGGACCGCCACCTCCGTGACGTCGAAGTCCCGGTCGGGCAGCGGGAGAAGAATACGCATGCCTGGTGCTTACCACACCGCGGTCCCGGCGAAGGTACTCAGCCCAACTGAACGTGAAGTCCCGCCGATTGGCCACACGGCCAGTCGAGGAGCCGCGCCGGCCCGGGCCGCACGACCGTGGCCGCCGCCGGCCCGTACGGAACGCGCACAGGAGACCGGTTCCACCTGGCCCGTCATCCGGCCCAGCGCGTCGTAAGTGTAGGTCGTGCGGGCGTTCGTCTGCGCGGCGATGGCCGCCGTGCGGTTGCCTTCCATGTCGTACTCGGCAGTCGCCGTGCGCAGCGCTGCGGTGGTGCCCGTGCCGTAGTCGGTGGTCGCGGTGACATTGCCCACGGCGTCGTATGCCGCCGTGGTGCGCCGGTTCGTCGCGTCCGTCGTCTCCGTCCGGCGGCCCAGACCCTCGTAGTCGAACGTGGTCGTGCCGACCGGGTCCGTCGCCGTCCTGGCCTCTCCGGCGGCGTTGTACGAACTCGTCGTGATGATGCCGGGCTCTGTTCACCAACGAGCTCGTGCACGGTAGGCGGTGAGACGTCGCGAACTTCGGTGTGGCCCGGGTTCACGTCCGCCGTGGCGGCTTCAGGTCCACGGCCTGGTAGTAGGACAGCAAGCCGACGATTACTTCCCGCCGGTCTGAGCACCCAGTCCCTGATAGCCCGCATCGGCGAGAATCCCAACAGCGGGCTCGCCGGCCAAGAGCCTGACCAGCCCCGACTAGCGGGCGTGGGTGATGTCAGTGCGGCTTGCGGCATGTGCTGGGCCGCACCACGGCATGCGGTTTTCGCCGTCCGTGACCACCATGGAACTGATCACGCACCTCGCCGACGGCTACGACGAGGCGCAGAGCGCACTCCTGCGCCACGCGTCGGCGCTCGAGACCGCCAAGTCCCACTAGTCGGACGGCAAGGCGACGGAACAGACGCTGGCCGGCCTCGTGTCCCAGGCCGCGGACACCGTGACCCGTCAGGCACGGGAAGCCGGGCCCATGCGCCAGTGTGAGGACCTGCGGGGTACGACCGGCTTCCTGGACTGGGCCGCGGAGCCGACGGTGGACATCGACGACATCAAGGACGACGCAAACCGCGCCCACGATCAGGCCGGTGCGGCCTACCACCGTGCCAAGACGGTGGGGGGGGCAAGGCCCGGGACGCGTGCACGGCGGCACTGGACACCGCCTACAAGGCCCTCCCCGACTTCCAAAGCGGTGACTTCATGGACGCCAAGAGCCTGATCGACGCCATCCCCGCGCTGCCGGCCGAAGCCGCCGAAGCCGGCCGGGATCCGCCCACGCATCTCCCCGGCAGCGGGACCAAGGCCGAGGTCACCAAGGCCGTGGGCAAGGACGACGTGTCGGCGTCCCTCGCGGACATCAGGATGCGCCTGACCGGGCTGCCCGAGGCCACCGGCGCCTACTGGGCCGTGCCGAGGAACGCCAAGGAAGGCCGCGAGTGGATCGCGGCGAAGAAGGAGGTCATCAACACGGCGGCGCAACGATCCGGCCTGCCGCCCGACATGGTCGCGGGCATCACCTGGCAGGAGGTGGGCGGACAGCGGGCCTGGATGGGCGACGGTGTCGACATCATCCGCGGTCTCGCCGAGGACGGCCAGCTGGACACCACCCCCGGAGAATCTGCCGTCGCGGCTCGGCGGCTCCCCCGACGAGCCGTCCTTCGGGTCCATCGCCATCCAGGTGCGACGGGCCGCGGAGGTCCTGGGGTACGACCCGGCGAACCTCACGGACGGACAGCGGGACACCATCGAGGCCTGCCTCCGGGACCCCGGGCAGAACATCTTCATCGCCTCCGAGTACCTGGCCATGCTCAAGAAGGCGAGTGGCTTCGCCGACGTGCCGGCGGACCAGATGACGCGGGAGCAGCACCAGGAACTCCCCGCCCGCCACAACGGCGGCCCCTACTGGCAGGATGACGGGCCCAGGCCCACGGCCGCAATTTCGACAGAAATCTGGATGACGCGAGGAGTGCCCTGATATGACCGGCCTGTTGCGAGGCCCCTGGGGAGTGGCCCTCGTCCTCGCCTACCTGCTCAATGCCTATGTCGCGTACGGGGCGCTGACCATCCAGCCGCAAGGCGTCTGGGACGAGTCGACGCTGACGGCCATCGAGTTCGCGTCGGCGCTGCTGATCACCCTCGTCCTCACCTTCCTCATCGGCCTGTTCCCCGTGCGTCGGCGGTCCCTCAGCCGCTGGTGGCTGGCACCGGCCGTGGTCTTCCTGGCCATGGGCTCGGCCCGCTGGACATACATCGTCCAGACGTACCCGCAGGGTCCCGGCAGCTGAAGGCCTCGTGGACCGCCCCGAGCCGCCGGCGATGAGCGCCTCGGGGGGCCGGGGGGACGTCACCTTCCCGATGGAAGCGGTACGCGGCGGCCGCCGCGTCTCCCGACGCAGCCGCCGCACGGACACTGGGGCGGCGCAAGCAGGAGAGCCACGTGCCCAGGGTCCTCGTAGAAACCGCGCCTGGGGACATCCAGCCCGACGGATATCGCAACCCTTGACGCAACAGATGTCGCACCCCCGACCACATTCCCCACCCGGTGCCCGCAGTGGGTCCACTCCAAAGAATCAGCCTCAGTCAGGCGCCGTCCGTCCTGTCGGATACGGTCACGCCCACCGGTGTGCCTGCCTCGACGGTGCGGCTGACCGTGCACAGCCGGTCGTGCGACGCCTGCACGGCTCGGGGCAGGATGGTGCGGGCGCGCTCCCCTGACGGCCCGTCCGGGAACGCGACGGAGAAAGTGACCTCGAGGTCCGACATCCGGTTGCCGCTCTCGTTCTCGACCTTGCTGCCGGTCACGGTGACGGAGAACGTGGTCGGTTCCTCGTGACGAGTCGTTGCGACCTCCACGTCGGCCGCGGTACAGCCGCCGATCGCCGCGAGGAACAACTCGACCGGGGTGAAGTCTGCACCCTCGCCGGTGCCGAAGTGCAGCGTGCCCCCGCGGGCATTCGTCGCGGTGAACCGGCCCGGGCCGGCCCGCTCGATGGTGACAGAACGCAGCGAATTGTCAGTCATGGCGACGACAGTACTGTCACACGCCACGGACGGTCCTCATGCCGCGCCCGCCGGTACACCGAGTACTGGGGACCGCGGCACCGGCGGCCGGGCCGCGGATGCGGTGGCGGGCAGACGCCGTGCGTGGCGGTGAAGCCGTCCAGTCGGAGCACCGCCGAGGCAATGGCCCGCAGGCCGTGTCACGCCCTGCCGTGGACCAGGCTACGTGTTGCGTGCCGCACAACTGCCCGCGGACCAGGAGGTGGTGCGCGGCTGGTTCCGCGCCAATGTGGCCGAGGAGGCGGGTCTGTGCTCTGCCCGGGCGGCAGAGCGGACGGCGGACGACAGCGACTGTTGACGCTCGCCGTCGAGGGCATCGACGCGGGCAGGCTGACCGGCTTCGCGGAGTACGAGGCCACGCACCTCGCCCACCTGGCGAAGCACGACCCACGTCTGCACCAGGAGTGCACGAACGCGATCGCCCGGCTCCAAGCCGTGGGACGCATCCAGAGCAGGCCGCCGACGCGACCTGTGATCGCACGGCGACTCGGGCCTCCGCATCCGTCAGCACCAACTTGTCAACCCTCGCCCCGACGCCAGGCAGTAGAAGGTCCGCAACCTGAACCCCACCCAGCACGCCTGATAGCAACCCAACTACCCCCAAACAGAGCCCGGAAGGTGATCCAGAACCACTATTCATGCCAGAGCCACGCTGGCTCGGCCGCAGACAGCGGATCCCGCTCCGGCCCCGAATATGACGGGCAGCCCTCGGTGCCAAGTAGCCGGCTTCGGCTCAGACCTTTTCACTCTTCCTGTGCTCCGGCCATGAAACTTGGCAACTCTGTTGAGTACGAACGGCGCTGTGCCCGTAACCCAGTTCGTCCACCCCAGCCGGGCGGTGGCACATCAGCGCTCATTCCCTGACGGGCAGGAGGAATAGTGCAAATTTCCCGAAACATGATCGGCACTGTCGTCGTAGGGGGTGCGCTGACCCTGACGGTGAGCGCCCTCGCGTACCCGTCGATGCTCGGTCTGGACGCAGTTTCTACATCTGGCGACCGCCTCATCGCCAACACCCAGTGGGGACCGTTCACTGAAAGCGACCGTGCGTTCGTGGTCGCGGTGCGCGCGGCAGGCCTGTGGGAGCATCCGGTGGGGCTGATCGGCCTCCAGAAGGGGCAGAGCAAGGAAGTCCGCACTGCCAGCCAGCACCTGGTCGACGGGCACGCGGCGCTGGACGAGACATGCCGCAAGATCGCGCCGCTCCTCAACGTGACGCTGCCCAACATAGCCAGTCCGCAGCAGGAAGGATTCGTCACCACCCTCAAAACGGCTCAGGGCAAACAGTTCGACGTCGACTTCGCCAACATCCTGCGTATGACACACGGATCGATCTTCAACACCGTGGCGAAGGTCCGCTCGACGACGAAGAACACGCTGGTGCGCACGCTGGCCGACCAGGCCAACGACACCGTCCTGGACCACATCACCGTGATGGAGAAGACGGGCCTGGTCGACTTCGACACCACGCTGTTCACCCAGACCACCCCGCCGAAGCTGCCCAAGTCCGACATGACTCCACCGGTCCCGCCCGCCGGTCAGCCGCTGGTCGTTCTCCCCCCGCCGCCGAACGCCACCTCCACCCCGGCAGATCTGGGCCCGGCCATGAACGGCTTGCCTGCCGGCGGCAGCTGATTGAGCACGGTGATGGTGCGTCTGATCGTCTCGGGATGCACGGAGTAGCACGTGGTGGTCACCACGCCCGATGCGGATCTGCATCTCGCCGCCAGGCATTCGGATCGGGCCGCTCCGACCCACGCCTGCCCCGATTCGTTGCACCGGCCGTCGTACGATCGGGCAGAGGCTGAACAACCGACCCCGTAAGAAACTGAGTGCTGCATGCGCCGAGTTGCGCTTCAGCAGTCGTTCTGGCGCATCGCCGTTCCGTCGCTGTCCGCCTTCCAGTTCACCGACAGGTCCGGTCGCCCGCGGATCGCTGCCTCCGGGAACGGCGAGTCGCCCTAGCCGGGGGTCGGTTCGTACGAGCTGATCGTGTACAGGGCTTCGTCGTCGATGGAGTTCTTGTCCCAGTCCAGGGAGATCCGCACGGGGAGCCCGTCGGCGGCGTAGTCCGCCTCCGCCTCGTCCGCGTCCTCGCTCCGGGCTCGATCCAGGGTCTTCAACAGCTGGCCGATCGTGGGCACTTCGTTCGGCAGGTCCCGAACCTGCCGTCGGCTGTCCTCGTCGAGTCCGATCACCTTCGTCACCTTGCTGTTTCGCACCTCTACCCGGAAGGTCCCCGCTAGGACCTGGGTGCTCGACGTCAGCGTGTAGACGTACGAGGCGGGTTCCTCCCAGGTGCCCGTCGGCTCGATCCCAGCCGACTCTGCGGATTGCGATGAGCCGCAGGCTGCGGTCGCGCCCATCAGGGCGCCGAGCAGGGCAGCCGTGGCCGCGCATCGGGCTCGGAAACGTCCGGCGGTCATGGTGACCTCCTCGGGGTCGGCTATCCCTGTGACGCCGGGCGGCTGGAGAACGTTCACGATGGTGCCCGTTCGGCGCCTGGGGCGGTGCGCGGTGCCGCCGCCCCAGGCCCGCCGTGCGCGGTGCGCGTCAGCTCTCGCCTGATAAGTCCGCCCGGCGCTTGACCGTCCACCAGGCCCCGCCGCCGAGCACGAGCAAGGCGACGACGATCACTCCGACCAGGGCGCCGGAGGACACGCCGTCGTCCTCGTCGGCTCCATCTCGCGCTGGGCGGCCGCCGAGACGGCGAACTTACCGGGCCCGAAGGGACCGGAGCCCTATGCCACTTCGGGCAGCCGGTCGAGGCGATCGCGATGCGCCGGGGTCAATTCGAGACACTCCGCGGTGAGGTTCTCCTCCAGGTGATCGATCCGGGCGGTGCCAGGGATCGGGAGGATGACGGGTGAGTGGCCGAGGAGCCAGGCGAGCGCGACCTGCGTGGGAGTGGCGTCGAGTTCGGTCGCCACGGAAGCGACCTCGGCCTTCGCCCCTGAATTGCCCCAGGCGACGGGTCGCCATGGCAGGAACGCGATTCCTGCCGCTTCGCAGGCCGCGAGCACGGGCTCGTGCTCGCGGTCGAGCAGGTTGTATCGGTTCTGCACGCTCGCGACATCGACGATCTCCCGTGCCTGGTCGAGTTCGTCGACGGTGACCTCGGACAGTCCGATCCGGCCGATCTTGCCCTCAGCCTGCAGGTCCCGCAGCGCGCCTGCCTGGTCGGCGAGCGGTGTTTCGGGGTCGATGCGGTGCAGTTGAAGAAGCTCGATCCGCTCGACACGCAGTCGGCGGAGCGCCTGCTCGACCTGCTCCCGCAGCACGGCCGGCCGCCCGTCGAGCTTCCACTCGCCCGAGGGGCCCGATCGAGCGACGCCAACTTTGGTGGTGATCAGGAGTTCATCCGGGTAGGGGTGCAGGGCCTCGGCCAAGAGTTCCTCATTGGCTCCCCCGCCATAGAGATGCGCGGTGTCGATCAGCGTGACACCCAGCTCGACGGCCCTCCGGGCGACCGTGAGAGAGGTTTCGCGGCCCCGGCCCGGTTCCGTCGGCAAGTGCATGGCCCCGAAGCCCAACCGCCGTACTTTCAGATCCCCGCCGATACAAAACGCAGTCGATGTCACGCGCTGTCTTCCCCCCTCACTCAAGCAGCAACGCTAACAGTGCGGTTGGCCACGGCCAGCGTCTACCAGCAGAGATCGGCCACCGATCAGGCCAGCAGCTACCTGATCGCAGACGTGGGTGCGGAGCTGGGTGTCAGCCGGGCACGTGCCCAATAGATCGCGGAGGGGCGCACCACCGGCAGGCGCGCGGAATGACGAAGCCCCGTCGGAACGTACCCAACGGGGCTCTCGTGCTGAGGTTGCTACCTAGCGGCTCGTGCGCGCATGGCGTCGATGGACGCAGCGATGTCAGCGTCAGGGTCCTCGCCGCCCACGAGCGGCCTCCATCGCCGCGAGTGCCCTTCTGGGAATACCTCCACCGTCACGCCGAACTCGTGGAGCATCTGCCGACGCTCTCCGTCGTCCGCGGCCTCCGCCCATTTCGACGCTACGGTCTCCCCTGTGGGTCGCTCGACCATGCCCGCGGGCCGTACTGGCGTCGCCCGGAGCCGCTTGATGTCGGCCGCTAGCGCGCTGTATCGCTCCCGGTACCACTCTGCGTCGTCTTCGTCGTCGTACAGCCCTGCGTTGCGGTCGTCACGGAGTCGGTTGCGCGCGGCGACCTTCTCGGCGAGCTCCTCCTCCACGCCGTTCCCGGGGTCGAACACCTTCTCCATGAATTTGTGGTCGCCGTACGTCCCCAGGAACCATTCGGTGAGCCCCTCCTCCAGGTATTCGACGTAGATCGTGGGCGACGGCTTGCAGTCGGTGAGACCTTTGCGTCGCGAGGTGCACGTCATAGCGACCGGACTACCCGTCCGGTATTGGCGGTACTTGCAGACTCCGCAAATCGCCAGGGACGAGAGGAGGTGAATTCCCGACTGTGCGCGCTCCCCTCTTGGCTTCTTCCGCGCGAGTTTCTTCTTCAGCGCCTCGTGGGTAGCGCGGTTCCACATCGCGGGCGCAACACGCTTCGGCATTCCCTTCTCATCGACGACGCAATTTCCGTTGTGCATCAGATGGCCGAGAGCTGCCTCAGAGAGAAGCATCCTCCGCACTGCCGCCCCGTCCCACGGTCCCCCGCGCGGCTCTTGCCCGCTCATTACGCGCTCGTGGTCTGCGGGCGAATAGACGCCGGCGCGAGTCAGGCGAGCCGCTTCACTGTGCTCGGTGACTTCGCCTGTCTGGTCATTGAGGATCCGTTCCGCTACGTCCCGAAGATTCTTGAACGCGTTCTCACGCTCGCGGATCTCCTCGGGGAAGTCTTCCCCCTGATCGAGGGCGACGTGATCGATTACCGCCTTCGCGTGGAGGCGCACGTATCGATATCCGTACGAGTGCTTCCCGCGCTTGCGGCCCTGCTCTCGCGCCTTGACGGTCTCGTCCCGGTTGCGCCCCTCCGTGGCACGGAGCTCCATCTGAGCGCCCCAGGCCTGCGCAATGAACTGATTCTCGTCCGTCGGGTCGTTAAGGTCCCACGGCCCACTGTGGCCGTAGGTGACGAGGAGCTTCCCCTCGTCGCGCATCTTGTATCCGGTGTTCAGGCAGTCGACGAGGCTTCGCCCGATCCGATCGACGGCAGCGCCAGCGATCCCGGAGTACGGACCCTTCGCACCCCGAAGCCACGGCCCAAGCTGCGGACGCTCCATCGGGTTCGTGGCTCCGGAGACCTCCCAGTCGTCCGCCCACTCTATGATGTGGCCTCCCACACCGGCGACGGCCGACAGGACGTTGTCTCGCTGACGTGCCGGTGACCAGGTTGCATCCGACTTGCGTGACAGTCGGCGCACGCCGACGAAGCACTTCCCACACCCGTCGAACGGCCGCTCTTCAGCCTGACTCATCCCGCCCCCTCGCGACTACAGTTAGGCCATCTTACCGTTCAGCAAGACGCTTTAGCCCAACTGGGGCCAGGACCACCGGGCCTCCGTCATACCGAGGACCTCGTTCTTCCAGGCAATGACGTCGTGGTCCTCCAGGAGGCCTTCGACAACTCCTCGTCGGAGGCCCTGCAGCAGGCGGCCACCGCCCAGTACCCGTACCAGACACCCGTGATGGGCCGCAGCAAGAGCGGCTGGGACGCGACGAGTGGTGCGTACTCGGCGACCACCCCGGAGGACGGCGGTGTCACGGTGCTGAGCAAGTGGCCGATCGTCCGCAAGGAGCAGTACGTCTACAAGGACGCCTGCGGCGCCGACTGGTGGTCGAACTAGGGATTCGTGTACGCCGTGCTGAATGTGAACGGCACGAAGGTCCATGTCGTCGGCACGCACGCACAGTCGACGGACCCGGGCTGCGGTGCGGGCGAGGCGGCCCAGATGCGCGGCCGTCAGTTCCGTGCGATGGACGCCTTCCTGGACGCCAAGAACATTCCGGCCTCCGAACAGGTCGTCGTCGCGGGGGACTTCAACGTGGACTCGCGCACCCCGGAGTACGCATCGATGCTGTCGGACGCGGGACTCGCGCCGGCCGACACGCGCATCGGACACCCGTACTCCTTTGACACGCAGGACAACTCGATCGCTGTGGACCGCTATCCGGACGACCCGCGCGAGGACCTCGACTGCGTGCTGCACCGGGCCGGGCACGCACGGCCCGCCGACTGGGGCAACAACGTGGTCAAGGAGCAGAGCGCGCCGTGGTCGGTGTCCAGCTGGGGCACCACGTACACGTACACGAATCTGTCCGACCACTATCCGGTGATCGGTTCCGGCCTGTAGGCAGATGGTTGGCCTTTGTACGACGAGGGCGTGTCCACGGCGGTGGGCGCGCCCTCGTTGCTTGCCCCAAGCTCCTTTCGTGCCCCGTGGTTGCCCGTCCGTGAAGTTGCACGTGCATGACGGTGGCGCGATGCTGGAAAGACGTCATCTCATGGCCATGCGAACTCCGACACCAGGCAAGGAGTTTCGTCATGATCGACCCCGTTCAGGTTCTGTGGTCGCCCGCCGGTGCCACCATGCCGGCCCTGGGCTCACGGCCGCTGGTCGATGTGCACGACGGCGACACGCCGAACTTTCGGATGCCGATTCGCATGCTCTCCGTCGACACCCCTGAGGTGACGGCCGAGACACCGGAGGGCGCGGCACAGGTCGACCAGAACTTCGGTCAGCTTGCCGAGTGGATCCGGCAGGGCGTCGCACCTATCACCCCGGGGCTGGCCGAGTTCGTGCTCCCGAAGCTGGAAACCGGGAAGGCGGGCAGCCTGCAGTTCGAGCAGGGCACCGCTGCCAAGGAATTCAACGAGAAGAACATCAACGACCGGCTTGCCCGGCCCGGCAAGCCGCCACGAAACCTGTTCATCCGCATGGCCGACAGCCCGTTCGATCCCAATCACCGCCTGCTGGCCTACATCGCGCCCAACTACTCGCCCAAGGAGCTGGCCACGTTGTCCCGCGAGGAGCGGGCGACGTTCAACCTGGACCTGATCACCAAGGGCTGGTCACCGACGTTCATCATCTACCCCTCCATTCCCGGCGAGCTCGACCTTCCGATCATGCTGGCGGCGGCAGAGAAGGCCGTGGCGGACAAGCTCGGCATCTGGGAGAAGTCCACCACGCTGCTGGCCTACGAGTACCGCGCGCTCGAGGACCTCTTCTCGGTGACGAGGAGGAAGGTGGAGGGGGACAAGAAGCTCCGGCCGAGCGACCTGTTCTCCTGGCGGGAGCGGTACTGCGTGGATATGCGGACCCGGGTCCTCCACGGGCCGGAGGACTGGTTCCGTGTCGACCCCGTCTACCGGCTGTGGCTCTGGCCCCGGGACGTCTCCGAGGCCGTGGGCCGGCTCAACCTGACGCCGTCGCCGAGGCTCGTGGGCGCCAACTAGGGCGCGGCAGCAGTCCGAGGGCGTGATGTGGCGGTTCAAGACGGGCGGGCAGTGGCGGGAGATGCCGACGGAGTTCGGCGCCTGGTCGACCGTCCACGACCGCTTCCGGCAGTGGCGGTGATTCCGCGCCGGAAGTACGACGACGCATCCGGCGTCGGCGGAAACTCCGGCTGAAGGCCGCTTTCCTCGGAGGTTCCAGAGGCGGGCAGACCGGCAAGGTCCACCTCGCCGCCGACCGCAAGTGCCGCCCGCTGGCGTTCATCCTGACCACAGGTCAGGCAGCGGACAGCCGGCAGTTCATCCCCGTCCTGAAGAAGGTACGGGTACGCGGGCCGTCGGCCGACCCCGCATCCGGCCGGACGGGGTCACCGGGGACAAGGCGTACTCGTCCCGCGGAAACCGCGCCCACCTGCGCAAACGCCGTATCAAGGCGGTCATCCCGGAGAAGAAGGACCAGGCCGCCAACCGGAAGAAGAAGGGCTCCAGAGGTGGCCGACCCGTCAGCCACGATGCCGATCTTTCCAAAGAGCGGAACAAGGGCGGGCAGGAGTTGAGTCAACGGTCAACCAGCCGTGGACGCGGGGCCTCACCCGTGGATTCCGCGTCGGTGTCGTCGGTGCCGACCGGGCCGCGGGGAAGCATCCGGTCCAGCCACTTCGGCAGCCACCAGTTGGTCCGGCCGAGGAGTGTCATGGTCGCCGGTACCAGCACCATGCGTACGACCGTGGCGTCGATGAAGATCGCGGTGGCCAGGCCGAGCCCGAACATTTTGGTGGAGGGGTCCTCGGCGACGGCGAAGGACAGGAAGACCGCCACCATGATGAGGGCGGCCGAGGTGATGATCCGGGCGGTGCGCGAGACGCCCTCAACGATCGCCGTGCCGTTGTCGCCGGTGCGCAGGTACTCCTCGCGTACGCGGGAGAGGAGGAACACCTCGTAGTCCATCGACAGGCCGAACAGGATGGCGAAGAGGAACATCGGGATGAACGACACGATCGGAACCGTCGCCTCCAGCCCGATGAGTGCGCCTCCCCAGCCCCACTGGAAGACCGCGACCATGATGCCGTAGGCCGCGCCGATGCTCAGCAGGTTCAGCAGCACCGCCTTGAGCGGTACGACGACCGAGCGGAAGACCAGCATCAGCAGCAGGAACGAGAGCGCCAGCACGGCGGCGACGAACACCGGCAGACGTTCGCTGGTGCGTCGGCCCACGTCGGACAGGCTCGCGGCGGCCCCGCCGACGTGCGCCCTGGCCGGGCCGTGCCCGATCGCCGTGGGCAGCACCTCGGCGCGCAGCCGGGCGAGGGTGTCGGCCGTGGCCTCGTCCTGAGGGCTGGTGGTCGGGAACACCACGAGGGTCGCGACGCCGGTGGCCCGGTCGATGCGCGCCGGCGCGACGGACGCGATCCCCGGATCCGCCGCGACCCCCGCGACGAGTCGGTCCACCACTCCCGGATCACCGGCGGGGTCCGCGGCGATGACGAGGGGACCGTTGGTGCCCGGGCCGAATCCTTCGGCGACGAGGTCGTAGGCACGGCGCTCGGTACGGCTTTGCGGCAGTGAGCCGTCGTCGGGCAGGCCGACGCGCAGGCCGAGCACGGGCAGCGTCGCCGTCAGCAGCAGCGCCGCGGCGCCGACCGCGTACGGCACCGGGTGCCGGCCGACGTGCCCGAGCCAGCGTCGCCACCCGACGGCGGGGACGGCGCCCGTCGCAGTGTCCCGCCGTCGGCCGAGGCGGCCCGACCGCCTGGCCCGAAGTGCCCGGCCGATCCGGCCGGCCCGGCCCAGCCGCGGGCCCGCCGCGCCGAGGAAGGCCGGCAGCAGCGTCACCGACGCGAGCACCATCGTCAGGACGACGATCGAGACGGCAACCCCGCCCACCGTCATGAACGGCACGTTCGCGACCGCCAGGCCGAGGATCGACACGACGACGGTGCCGCCGGCGAAGACCACCGGCCGCCCCGCCGTGGCCACCGCTCGTCCGGCCGCCTCGCGGGGATCGAGCCCGCGCGCGAGGTACTCCCGGTGCCT
>NZ_BMSA01000062.1 GCF_014648915.1 Streptomyces phaeofaciens
ATCCCGCACGGCCTGATCTTCGAGCGGTTCCTCAACCCCGAGCGCGTCTCCATGCCACGGGGCGTACGACTTCCTCCCGACCGCGAAGAAGGCCGCTCACATGTCAAGGACGACAAGGACATGGCGCTGCCTGGCCTTTCCCCGTCCCTGAGTGATCAGCTTGCCGGAGCGGCCGCCGTGGTACGTCAGGAGGCGTGGCGGAAGACGGTGGCGGGGCCGATGACGCCGGGGCCGAACTTGTCGCGGACGCGGTCGACGGCCGCTTCGGCGACCAGGCGTGCCTCGCGGGCGTCGTCGAGGCTGATCTGGCGGGCCACGCGGTCGGCGTCGATGAGGTCCTCGCCCCTGAGGGCGAGGCCGGTGAGCCGGCCGCGTTGCAGGGCGGCGGCGTCCATCAGCCGGTAGGCGAGCAGCAGGAGGTCCTCGTCGTGCGCGGACGGCTCTTTCAGGCGGCCGGTCCTGTCCCAGGTGCCGGTGCCGGTGCCGGCGAACCGGAGTGTCAGGGTGAGCGCGCGGGCCGCCTGCCCGCGGTGGCGCAGCAGCCGCCCCAGGTCCACGACGGTCTTGAGGAGGGCGGCGCGGACGTGGGTACCGTCCAGGGTGTGGCGGGGGAAGGCGTGGCGCACGGTGGCGGTGGCGGGCAGGGCGCGCGGGACGACGGGCCTGGGGTCGATGCCGCGGGCCCGGTCGGCGGCCAGGCGGCCGGCGCGGCCGCCGAGGAGGCGCTGGACGGTGGCGGGCGCGACGGCGGCGAGCAGGCCGACCCGGTGGATGCCGTAGTCGCGCAGGACGGCGGCCTGGCGGGGGCCGATGCCGTGCAGGGCCTCGACCGGCAGCGGGCCGAGCCAGGCGGCGACCTGGTCGGGGCCGACGGCAAGGACACCGCCGGGCGGCGGGATCCGGGCGGAGGCGGTGGCCGCCACGGTGACCGTGGGGCCGATGCCGACGCGGACGTCGGTGCCCAGCCGGGACAGGGCCCGCACGCGCAGGATCTCGCCCAGACGGCGGGCGTCGGCACCGTGATAGCGCAGTGCCCCCTTCAGCTCCACCAGCGCCGCGGTGGGCGGCAGCGCCTGGACGACGGGCGACAGGCCGGCCAGCAGCTCCAGGACCTGCCGGTAGGTCTCCTCCGGCAGCCGGTCCGGGCAGCGCACATGCAGCACCGACGCCCCCTCCGGCTCTGTCCGCGTGGTCATCACAGCCACCTCCCAGCCCCCACCGTATCGAACAAAAAATCGAACACTCAAGGGCGCGAGGCGTGGATCATGAGCATAGAATCAAAAATATGTTCGATGACCTGCCGCCCGATCTGGACCGCCTGCACACCCTGCGGGTGTGGCACGCCATGTGGCTGGCACGTATCGACGCCAAGATCACCGCCGTCCGGCAGCAACAGGCCGAGCAGGAGCGGGGACGCCGCAACCGGCCCCGACAGCCGGAGTGGACCGTCGAACTCGGCATCGGCATCAGCCGCCCACCCGTCCGGGTCCACGCAGGCGACTGCCACATGACCGGCAACCGGCGCCGCCCCGTCGACCGCGACGAAGCACGCCGCCTCCTCACCGCCGGACTGCAGTCCTGCACCCACTGCCAGCCCGACGTAGAGCTCCACATCATCGACTTACCCCGCGGCACCACCCCGGCCTCCCACCACCGTCCCCCGCCGCAAGGACTACACGATGAACACTCCCCCACCCTCGCTCTCAGACCCTGACCCGTCCGCCTTCGTCTGCCTGGGCAGCCACGTCGGGCCCTGCGCCGTATGCCAGCGCAAGACACACAAGTACGGCCACGGCGGCAGCCCGCTGTGCACGTGGTGCATGACGCCCGCCCTGGAGGGCTGGGGGCCGACCGCACGCTTCACCAGCACCCGCAGCTGACCGGTCAGCAGAGCCAGTTCCGTCACGGGCAGCCGATGAAGGAACGGCGCCAGCTCGCCGGGGATGCGCAGGGTCATGGTGCCGATAGGTACCTGGGACCCGCTCCTTCCGGCGCGGCCGGTGAGGGACACAATCTGCACTATGTCAGAGA
Organism: Streptomyces phaeofaciens; assembly: GCF_014648915.1. Lineage (GTDB taxonomy): Bacteria > Actinomycetota > Actinomycetes > Streptomycetales > Streptomycetaceae > Streptomyces > Streptomyces phaeofaciens. Next base: position 2,032 of record NZ_BMSA01000062.1, read on the forward strand.
CACTCAGGTCGGAGACCTTCTGGACCGCCGTCGGGGCGCTCGGCACCATGCTGGCCCTCTTCGTTGTGGCGTGGCAGTCGGTCCTCACCCGCGCTTCGCTGAGGATCACCCGGCAGATGGCAGCGGACTCGATCCGCAGCCGTCTGGACTCCCAGGCTCCGGAGGTCACGCTCGCCCTCGACGATCCGATCTGGGAGCCGCAAGCGTGGAACTCCACGGGGATGCCCTGCGGCAGCTGGCCTCCAGGGCAGACATGGCACTTTCCCGAGCAGCAGGACGGCTCCAACCGGCTGGTACTCCAGCAGATCGCGGTCGTGCAGAACCTCAGTCAGCGGCGGGTGCAGGTTCGGTGCGAGGGCGACCTGGTTGTGGCAGACAACGACAACAGGCCCGTTCGCGCAGGGGTGTTCCTGGTGGATCCGGGCGGCAGAAGCCCTGAGCTCTATCTCCAGCGGGATTTCACCATCAAGCAGCTCGCGGACAACCACGCCGCCCGTGAAAGCGGCCGGGAACTCCCTCACCGGGCCGTCGCCAGCGTGACAGTGGAGGACGACCGCGACAACGGCACCACCGACCGGTGGGACCTGCTGCTGACCGGCTGCCCGGTCGAGCCGGTCGCCGGCCGGGACGCTCTGTGGACCATCGCGCCCTATCACCTCACCGAAGGCCCGGGGCTGCGCACCCTGACCTACAGCCGACTGCCGTCACGTCAGCGCATCCACTGGATCTCGCGCATCGCCGACGCACGGGTGCCTCTGGACGGTGCATAGCGCCCTTGCCCGCACGCTCCGAACGTTCCCGGGTTTCCCCTGCGGTCAAGAGTGAGGCCTGACCGCAGGGGCTGGATCCGGCGTTCCTAGTCCTCGTTGGGAGGCTCCTCTTGCCATGCTTTTCGGGCTCGATGCAAAGAACGAAAGACCTCTGGCAGCTGATCAAGGATGCCTTTGACGGCGAAGAGGAGAACCGATACCACGCCTGCTCCAGCGAGGACAGTAAGAACGGCAGCGTCGCCCACCGGTCATGACCCTTCCCTTGTGGATGGTCAAACCGATGCGCACGGCAAGTGCAGTTCGACCACCAAGTACGTGGACAGAACTGACTTCCTGCCGACACCAAGAGTTCAGGCGCTCGGCTAAGCCCGAGCTGGCTTACTGCGGCACAGCATGCAGGGCAAGGCCCTGCGGGTTTTACCACCGCTCCCCCGGCCGCCCTGTGTCGGGGGCATCACCGGCTTCGCGAAGGCCTTCCTGGCACCCCAGCATTGCGCCGGGCCGCCCAGGGAGCGGACAGTCCGAGCATTGCGCTCGAACTGAGATTGCTCGGAACGTAGCACAACTCCCCGTAGCTGACAGACCGGTTGGCGTAACACGGGGGCCATGCGCTATGGGAGAGGTGCACTCCGTCACGGCAACCGCGAAGGTCTCGGGAATCGTGTGGCCGACGGGCAACAGCGCTGTCGTGATGCGTGCTGGCTCCGGCACCCCTTACACGACGGCCTCAGGCAAGACGGACTCGCCGACCTACGGCACACCTACAACCGGACTTCCGCCAACCAGGCCTGGGGCCGCTACCGGATCACCGCGACATCCGCCTTGACGAACGACTGGCAGGTGACCACCGGCGGTGATGTACAGGCTGGCCAGCTCACCCAGACCCGCCAGACCCAGATCCAGGTCCCCCTCCTGGAGCTCCAAGTCCTCAACCAAGACAGGAAACTTCCCGGTGTCCTGATGATGGAAACTGACGTGCATCGGGCATGTGGCTTCGGCTAGCGGAGCAGGCGGCAGGTCCGCCAGCCGCGGCCGTCACGCACCAGGGCGCCGCGCGTCTCCAGGTTCCTCAGGTGGTAGACGACGGACGCGGGACTGGTCATCCCGACCTCCCGCGCCAGCTCGCGCACCGAGAGCGCCTCGCCCCGGTCCCCGGATCGCGTGTCGGATGCGGGCGAGGAACTCCTCCTCCCGCACGATCAGGTACTCCGGACGCCGGTTCACCGACCGCACTCCCCCGCCCGGGCCCGGCGGCGCAGCTCCGCACGGGCCGTCGGCACTCCCGCGGCCGGGTGCGAGCTCGCGCCGACAGGCCGCGGCACCGACCGCGCAGCGCCTGAATTCCCGCTCCCGAGAAGGCCCTCACCGATACCGGCCAGAGCAGACCGCCTGTGGGCAGTGCACTGCCCACACATGCCGGCAACCATCCAGGCTGGCACGCCGTCGCAGCGCTGATCGTGACGGGCTTCATGCGTGACATGAAATTGCAAGCTGCGGATCGTGTTACTGCCGCCCGGCGACCGCATTGAGACCGACTCTGGCCGTGCGACTTCAGTCAAGGGCAAGTTTCTTGCCCTTCATGATTCCACCCTGGCGTCATGTGTCGGAAATTGACAGATGTTTTTACGCGAAAGAATCAGGCCATGGCTGACACGCTGAGCAACGGAAGTCAGGCAGATTTCGGCTGTGACCGGAACGAAAGTCGTCCGTCCTGGGGCAACCCGGATTTTGACCTAGAGTGCGCCAAATGGGTGATTAGCCTATCGCACTGTGTGTCGGTAGCTCCACCCTCAGGTGCGTGCGGGACCTCGCACTGCGTCTACCAAACCCTGTTCGAAGTCCCGCACGCCGTCGACTACACAGAGGAGTGCCCTATGGGGCGACCTACCCCCCGGCGTCGCCGAGCTAAACGGCCTTCAGGCCGCTTCACTCATGACAAGCGTAATGGCCGTAACGAAATCTTTCGTTACGTGAACCGGTTTGTCACGCACTCAGTCGGTGCGTTCATCGGCATCTTGTTCATCGGGTACGTGCTGATTTTCCGGCCGTCCGTTCAGGTAACGGTCTCCCAGGAAGCCGTATATGCCTTCGGCGGTGTGCTTTCCGGCGCCGCGTTCAGGGTCCTGCGTCTGCGCCGTCACCGGCGCTGACAGGCACAGGGCGGCAGGAGTCCCGGGCCACCGGGACTCCTCTCCCCGCCCCAGGCGGACTGAGCCCGCCCGTCACCGGGCTCAGTCCGCCGCGTGTGACGAAACCCGGGGAAGTTCGGCTGTATCAACGCCGGAAACCCCCCTCTGAACCCTTTTCGTTACGGGATGGAAGCACCGTGAGTGACACATGTGAGTTCTGCGGTTCCGCTCTCACCGCGGGGCCGGGAAGAGGCCGGCCCCGGAAGTACTGCGGGGACGCCTGCCGCCAGGCCGCCCACCGCCGCCGTCTGCTCGACCACACCGCACCCCGCTCCACCACCGCGCAGCCCGCACCGGCACCGACGCTCCCCGAGCCGCGGCCGTTGCCGCGCAGCTGCCCTGCACCCCGCCCTGCGGCACCCGGGCCGGCCGCGGGGGAAGTGATCCTCACGGAGATCGCGAAGGACATACAGGACGGTGCGCGCGATCTCGCGCGGCTCATGCCCACCGCCGATGGGGAAGAGCCCCTGCGGCGGATCGCCCAACTGCACGAGCAGCTCGACGGCCTGACGGCAGCGGTCGTCGGCCGGGCCCGCTACCGGCGCGTCACGTGGGCCACCATCAGCTCCATCCTGCGCGTCAGTGAGGACACCGCCCGCCACCGCTACACCGAGCGGTACATCACGCGCCGTCTCGCCCGCTTCAACCGCTCCGAAGCCACACTCCCCTCCCTCGCCGGTCTCTTCACCGCCACCGCCGGGCACATCGCCGAGCCCCCGGGCGATGCCGCCTCCGGCAGCGACACCGCGGGCGAAGCAGGCGATCCGGGCCCCGAACGCGGCCCTGACCAGACCACCCCGAGCGAACCGTCGGGAGCGGCGTTCAACCGTCTCGCCCCGATCCTGTCCATGCTGATCCGCACCGCCCAGCTCTCGAACAAGGAGGTGAGCAGCCGCATCGGGTGCTCCGCCTCCTATCTGTCCCGGATGCTGTCCGGCGAACGGGTGCCGACCTGGACCCTCACCCGCAAGTTCGCCCAGGCCTGCGGGGCCGACCCGGAAGTCCTGCGGACCGTCTGGGAGTCGGAAAAGCTCAGCGAGAGGAACCGGGCACCGGCCCCTGTGGACGCGGACGAGCCGCCCCTGCCCGCGGCCGAGCAGCTGCGCACCGCGGTCCGCACGCTGCACCTGCGCGCGGGACGCCCCGCGCCGAACGACGTCGCGGTCGCCAGCCGGTGGCTGCTGAGCACCGGCACCGTCGCCTCCATCCTCGAGGCCACCGTCCTGCCGCCCCAGGACGTCCTGGAGACCTTCGTCCGCATCCTCGGAGGCGACGTCAGACGCTTCAGCCAGCTCCTGGACAACGCCCGCGCGGAAGCCACCCCGCACCCGGCACGCCGCCAGCCCCCCACACGGCCCCCGTCCGCACCGGCATCCGCCCGGCCCGACCACCCCGGCACCCACCAGCCCGGCCAGGACACACACCCCGCCCAGCCGGTCGGCGCGGACGCCGTCATGAAAACGTTCAGCAAAGTGCTCACCGAAGACCGGACCGTCGAGGACGGCCGCGCCCGCCTCCTGCACAAACTCGCCCGGCAACACGACACTCCCCCTCCACCGCCCTCCACCCCCCGCCACAGACGGCACGGGACACACTGAGAACCAGGTGCGCTCGACAGCTCGGCGTGCTGCCGGACGCGCCCTGCCGGAAAAGTCGCCGGAGCATGTGGCGGTGCCCGGGGCTCACGTGGAAACCGTCGTGGTCGACGGTCAGGAACACGCTGTGAAATTGGGTGTGGGGGTGATGAATGTGAAGGGGCGCAGGGCCGGGCTGAGCGCGGACCGGCTCGCCCGCCTTGCCGCTCTCGGTCTCGACTGGGCTGCGTGAGGCCGGGATGTGGAGCGCTGAGGATCTCGCCTGGGACACGGTCCGCCGCCAGGGCCGCCACGGACTGACCGCCGGGCAGGTCGCGGACGAAGCAGGCGAGGCTGCGCGGCGTGAGCGCGAGACCCGCCGGCAGCCGGCGGCCGCGCCCGCCGGCCGGGAACCGTACGACGGTGACCCCGAGCACCTGGCGAGGTATGGGCGGTCCGGCATGCCGAGTGGCGGCGCGTCGCCGCCTGGATGAGCACCACCGGCCGGGCCGTCTATGACCCCGCCGAGGACGGCGAGGGCGCCGCGTGGGCGGACGAGCGCGAGGAGCGACGGCAGGGCGCTGCACTGCGGCGGGCCATGTGGGGGCAGGAACGGCAGGGCGCACGGGACGAGCTGCGGGCGCGGGTGTGGCTGTCGGCGGACGCCAGCCGCCAGCTGCGCGCGGTCGTGGCGGGCCGGGCCGGCTTGTCCCCCGAGCAGGTCCTGGCCCAACTCGCCGACCGGGCCCGCGTGGACGATGCCGGTGCTGTGCTGGATCCGTTCGTCCTCTAAGCTCCCGGGTGCCGGCTACCCCGGTCTGGCGTGGGTACCGGGCACTACGTGTGGGGGGCGGCGTTCTGGGGGAACACCGCCCCCCACACGCATGTCAGTGGGCGGCATCCGGTCTGGGGTCACATGGTCGGAACCCGAGGCGAACGTGCCCCTGCTGCCGCCGCACGGCAGCCCGTGGCGTGCGGTCGCGAGGCAGTGCACCTTCCACGAGCCGTCGAACCGCCCGCGGACCATCGCCGAATTCCTCGACCTGGTCGAGCGCGAGATGGCCTCGCCCCCAGAGCTGCCCATCACGCGGGCCCAGCAGCTCGTACGGGAAGCCAGGACGGGGACACCGCGGCAGCAAGCCGGCTGCTCGCGCTGGCTGCCGACCACAGCGGCAACTACGAGCTGTACCTGGACGCCCTGCCGCACCTGGACATGGACCTCGCCGCACCGCTCCTGCTCGCGAACACCGAACCGGCCCTCACCCTGGTCCAGGCGATGACCGGGCATGTCCAGGGCGACGGCACCGGCTGGACCCACTGGAACGAATCCAAGAGAGCCATCGCGTGGCTTCGCGGCGTCGCCCGCCACGCCGCCCAGGAAGAGCACTGGGATCTGCTGGAGGATGCGGCCCGCGGCATGTGCACCTGGGACGAGGCATCCAACGAGTTCGACCAGCAGAACGCCACCCGGGACTGGCTGCGCCGGCTGTACGGCCAGGCCGCACAGATCGTCGCCGGTGTACTGCGGGAACACCCCGCAAGCCGCACGCTACTACTACGAGCTGACCACCGTGCGCTCCGTGGACACGGTCATCCGCGGCGCCATCACCTCCGCAACCAGCCGCTGACCGCTGCGGCGATCGTCCGCGGGGCCCGTACACGTGCCAGGCGCCATACAGCTGCGCCGCGGAGCAGATGCCGCCCGGGCCGTACGGTGCGGCACATGTGTTCTCGCCGGAACTGGACGGAGCCCGTGCCGTACGTGCCGGCCCTTGGTCCTGTCCTCCCCGGCACCCCCATCCCCGAGTCGAGCCACGGCACCACCGTCGTCACCACGGCGCTGCCACCTGCTGGCGGCAGCCCTCGAAAAGGGCAGTACCGGCCGCGCTCCAGGCTGGCGGCGGAGGGTGGGCTGTCCAAAGGGCCCCTCTGCTCGGCGTACCCGGGGGCCGTGCAGGCCCCGGGGGCGGCTGGCGGCAGCCTTCCACATGCCACAGCTCTCCGGCGCCCGGCCGCGCGCCTGACACGGCCGGGCCCTTCACGGGCAGGCCGTTCCGGGCGGCTCCTCCGATGGGAAGGCGGACCAGTGGGGCGAGCGCGGCGGCCCGGCAGACGCCCCGCTCTCCTTCTCGGGACGCGCGCCGGTGGGGTGCACCGGCGTTCCTCTACAGGACACGCCGACCAGGGCCGAGTACGCCGAGCGTGCCGAGCTGGCCCGCGCGGAGCTCACCGCCGCGCTGGGGCTGGCGTCCAGCGTGGAGGCCGAGGCGAAGGCCCGCGCGCTGCTGGAGCGCCTGGGCGGGGCGCACCACGGGTCGCAGCCGGCCGCGTAGTGGCGGCGATCTCGGTTGTCCTGGACCACACGACCGCTGCGGCGCTGTACGACCCGAAGGATCCGTTCAACGAGACGGTCGCCGCGTTCTACGTGCAGGCCTCCGGCGGAGCGCCGGTACTGTCGCTGACGGCCAGCGACGCCGAACTGCTCGGCTACGTCAAGGGGCTGCGGTTCATCCGGATCGCGGCGTTCGATACCGATGCCGCGGTCACCGCCACCGGATTGCTGCGGTTCGGGCACTCCTGGGCCGCCGTCCACGCGGCCCGCCCCTCAGTCGCACACCTGAGCGGCCGGTTTCTGCTCACGCTGACACCCAAGGCGTACGCGGGCACCAGCTGCAGGCCGTCCACCCCAGCCAGTAACCGACCGGGAAACGGCCGCGCTCGGGCCGTCCGGCCTCCGCCTCGACGACGCCTGCCGGCTGTCCGCACGGGCCCGCGACGAACGACGGCCCGGAAAACGCCCTCGCGACGTCCCGCCCCGACGCCGCTGTGGCGTTTCTGCAGGTGAACTTCCCGCGCCCGGTCGGACGAGTCCAGGCCCCGCCACCCGCCCGGATCCGGCCGCAGGCGCTACAACCCGGGATGTGATCAAGAAGCTGCTGTCCCTCGCGCCCGTCCTGGCCCTCTCGACGGTGCCGCTCGCGGCCCCCGCCACGGCCGCACCCCTGCGACCCACCACCCAGCCGGCCGGGGCCGTCGCCGCGCGCGCCCCGCAGGCCGCCCAGGACGTGCCGCTGTTCCAGGCCCTGGAGTGGCTCGGCGAAGCCCCCGAGAGGCGGGACGGCTACAGCCGGGAGCTGTTCAAGCACTGGAACCGGGGCCTGAACCCGACGGACGGGTGTGACACCCGCCGGGAGGTGATCCTCGCGGAGGCGAAGCAGGGCCCGGAGGTCGGCGCGCGGTGCGCGCTGTCGGGGGGCCGCTGGTTCTCCGAGTACGACCAGACGTGGGTGACGTCGGCGTCCTCCCTGGACGTCGACCACATGGTCCCGCTGGCCGAGGCCTGGGACTCCGGCGCCTCGACCTGGACGGCCGCCCGCCGCGAGGCATACGCCAACGACCAAGGGGCACCGGCCTCGCTGATCGCGGTCTCGGGCAGCTCCAACCGCTCCAAGAGCGACAAGGACCCAGCCGACTGGCTGCCCGTCGAGGCGTTCCGGTGCGAGTACACCGGGGCGTGGGTGGCCACGAAACTGCGCTGGCAGCTGCCCGCCGACCCGGCCGAACGCGACGCCCTCACCCGCCTCGCGGAGACCTGCCCCGACACCACCGTCACATACGAGCAGGCGCCGCAGTAGGCGTGGTCGGGCGCGGGAGACCGCCGACGCGTGTCCTGGGACAGGCGTCGGCGGTCTTCCCGGCCGCTCTTCCCCTGCATGCCCGCTTGTCCGCCCTGGTCGTCACGAGCCGTCTGGCGGTGAGGACGGAGGACGTCTTGACCGATCCCGATGAGCCGGTGCGATGGCGCGGGCTCGCCCCGGGGGGTACGCGGGCCGCTGCCGAAGCGACCCAGTTCATTGCGGCTCCGCTTCTCGCCGGAGCCGCCATCGCGACGATCGGGGTGGTGGCGGGTGCCGACGGCGCGCAGTTCAGGTGGCCGGGGCCGGCCATGCTGGCGCTGACCGTGGCGGCCATCTCGCTCGTGACAGGAATCCAGCTCGCCCTGCGGGCCCGCCACTACCTGTACAGCAAGGCTGAAGTCGAAGAATGGCACGGCCCGCTGGTGCCTTCTGTCGAGCAGCTCCACGCCCGAGAACAGGCGCTGCATCTGATGGCCTGGCGTAACTGGTACGTCCGGTCGTACCTGGCCTACAACGTCGGGGTGGCCCTGCTCGGAGTGGGTGTTCTCGCGCTCCTCGCTCCCGCTGAACACGCCTCCGTGGCACACAGTGTGTGCCGCTGGATCGCCGTGACAGCGGTCGGTGCCGCAGTGCTCGTCCATGTCGCCACCTTGTACCGCCCGTCCAGGCGCCGGTGACCGGCACGGCAGCCACACCACTCAGCGGCGCCGCGCGCCGCCAGGCGGGCCCGACGCGACGCCCTGGCCCGCCTGGCCGAGACCTGCCCCGACACCACGGTCAGCTACCAGCAGGTACCGCAGTAGCCCGGCGAGCACGTGCACGAAGCGGCGCACCGTCTGGCAGAACGGTGCGCCGCCTCTCGGGTGTCAGGCCGGCCGCACCATCGCGCGGCCGGCCCCCGCACCGAGGTCAGTGCCGGCTGCCGCCGCCGTGGTGGTGGTCGTAGCCCCAGGACTCCTCGTCGATGACGCGGCCGCGGTGGTTGCTCAGGGTGGCGGTGTCGTGGTCGTTGTTCCACACGTACTGGCGCCGGTCCTGGTAGAGGTCGGTGCGGGTGTCGCGGCCCTCACCGGTGTGGATGCGGACCGTGGCGCGGCCGGCCAGCCGGTAGCCGTCGAAGGTGTAGGTGCGGCCGGACTCGTCCTCGAGGGTCCAGCCATCGAGGTTGACCGCGCGGCGGGTGGTGTTGGTGAGTTCCACCCACTCCTTGTTCAGCGAGCGGTTGGAGCGGTCGTCGCGTCCCGGGGAGTCGTACTGGACGGCGGAGATCTCCACCTTCGGGCGCTCGGGCCGGCGGTCGGCGGCGGAGGCCGGCAGCGCCACCGCCGAGACCACGGCACCCGCTGCGAGCGCGGCGGCGACCAGACGGCGGGCGGAGACAGAAGCAGAAACGGACAAGAAGTCCCCCAGATGGTACGGGCACCCTCCCCCAAGCGACCTGTACAAGCGCCGAGGGGAGCAGGTGCGGTGTGCGGGTGGCGGCCGGACCGGCCGCGCAGACACAGCTTGTCCACGCGGTGCGGGTCTTGAGGGGGAAACATGGAGTGTGTTACCTGTTGCCCATATTTCCGTGACTCTCGAATGCACCATCCATGAATGCCGGATGTGCACCATGTTGACGGCACGACAGGCCTCGCACCCTTGCCCGCGTTGGCCGCTCCCCTGCCCCCGCCACCCCACGCCACCCCAGGACCGACCGGGCCGTCACCCGAAAGTGAGTAACAGCCCAGCAGCCGGCCCGGCCGTGACGTCGACGGTCCAGCGCCTGTTGAGCCGGACCAGGACAGGTGTGCGCGGGAGGGGAACTATGGCCGCCGAGGAGAAGACTCTCGATCTGCTGAGGACCGTGGAGGCGCGCCGGCGCAGGGCGGAGCACGGCTGGGCGGTGGACGCGGTGCTGACGCCGGTGAAGCAGCGTGTGCTCAATCTCGCCGACCGCGGCCTGCTCGAACTCGCCGACCGGGAAGAGAGGGCGGCACTCTCCGCATGGGAGGGCCGGCCCGTGAGGTGGGCGGCCCGCCTGGCGCCCGACGGGCACGACCTCCTCCTCTACGCCGCCTCCCGCCCCCGGCACACCCCACCCGCGCCCGCAGACAGCCCCGGTCCGGGGCGTCGGCGCATCGAGCTGTGCCTGTCCCAGATGGCAGCCCTGTGGCAGGCCGTCGGCCTCGGCGCGCGCCTGCGGCGGCCGCTCGCCGACGGTCTCACCGACCAGGTCCGCACCGCATGTTGCGACCACCGGGTGAAGCGGTGGGTCTTGCACCTGACCGACGACCAGATCAGGTCTGTGGCGTACGTGTTCTGGCTGCACAAGACAACCGGCTCCGCCCTCGAGGCCAACCGCTTCGCCCGCGACACCGGCATCACCCACCGACCCGCCCCCGCCCGGCGCACCGCGATCCCCGAATCCGCACCGCTCCTGCACCGCCCACCGTCAGCCGCACCCGATCACCACACCTGACGGGAACGCGGGTGAGCGTCGTCCGGACGGCCCGTCGCGCCCCGCGGCGCGGCGCCCTCAGGCGGCGCGGGATGAGGTGTTGAGCCGTTTCCACGGGCCGGTGTAGGCGGCACCACATCCGGTGCAGCGGGCGAGGTAGAGGGCGGAGGCGGGGGTGTGGGCGGGCGCGGACACGACCGGGTGGACGGTGCCCTCGATGACGGCTGTCAGGGCGGGCCAGGCCGGCAGACAGGCGCAGGCTGTCGCAGCGCTCTCATGGTGGTCGGTCATGAGGGCTCCGGCGGGGCAGCCGGGGGGCGTGCGCGGCGGCTGTCGGGTGTGCGGCCGATCCGGTCGGCGACGGTCTGGATCTCGCCGGGGCCGTAGGCGGTGCGGATGCCGGAGGGGGTCATGCCGGCGGCCCGGGCGAGGGGTTCGAGCTTGTAGGGACGGTCGCCGTGGAACTCCCGTCCGTAGGCCAGGAGGTGGCGGATCTCGCGGTCGGCGGCCTCGCGGGCCGCACGGGCGTCGCCGAGAGCGATCAGCACAGGGTCCTCGTCCAGGTCGTCGCGCTGCGCCTCCAAGGCGAACGCGTAGTCCGCGCGGGCCTGTTCGGCCTCCGCGAGAGCCTCGGGGTAGAGCTCCTGCGGCGTGACGTCACCGGGCTGCGGCACAGGGACACGGATAGCTGCAAGGTCACCGATCAAATCCATGAATACGACGGTCTCAAAAAACTGAGGCAAGCGCAATACTGTTCGAAGGTCGGGGAGTTGACCGTGCGGGAGACAGCATGGGCCGAGGCCGGCACCTGGTACGGACCGTATGAACGCCTCCGTGCGCGAACTGCTGAGCCCGGTGGGCCGCAAGAACCGCAGGCTCGCCGAGTACGCCAGCCTGCCACCCCGGACGGACTCCAGCACTTGCTGTCCCACAGCCGGTGGGACGCCGACCGCCTCCGAGGCGACCTGCAGACCTATGCTGCGGAGCAGCTCGGCACGCCAGATGGTGGTTTGATCATCGACGACACCGGCTTCGTCAAGAAGGGCATCACCTCAGCCGGGGTTCATCGGCAATACTCCGGGACCGCAGGCCGGACCGAAAACGACTGGGCGGCGGCCCGCCTGCCCTCCGTCTGGGAGTTCGACGGCGACGAGCCCACCCGGCAGCGGTGGATGCTAGCCCGCCGCAGCATCGCCAAGCCTGACGAAATCGCCTTACCTGGCCAGTGCGCCGTTGGACGCTACCGTCGCCGACCTGGTCCGCATCGCGGGGCTGCCGCTGGAAGACCGAGGAGGGCTTCCTGAGCGCGAAGAACGAGTGCGGGCTGAATCAGTACGAGGTCCGCCGTTACGTCGGCTGGTACCGGCACATCACGCTCGTCATGGTCGCGCACATTTTCCTCGCGGCGATGACCGTCCAGGAACGCGAAAGGGGTGATGCGACCGACACACCCGACCTCGTGACCTCACCCCGGCAGAAATTCGCCGTCTGCTGGCAGTTGAGCCCCGTCACCGCCCTCCACGACGTGAGCAGCGGGTGGCTGGTCGGACTGGAGGCGTCGCCACCAAGCACGCGCCCAGCGCTGTCACTGCATGCGGCGCGGTCACACGTTTGTGGGCGGGCCGACAAGTCCGTCCCGCACCCGACCTCACCCCGCTACACTCCTCACACTCAAGCCGTTGACCAGCGGTAACGGAGAAGTCCGGCTGGAGTACTAGACCACATGCTCCGAACTCGGAGATTTACCAGGGAAGTTGCTACATCTCCCGCTCGAATTGCCACATCCCAGGTCAGCAACATGATCAAATCAGAGATGGTCACATAGTTGCATTTCACTTGGGCTGACTAGATCCTGTCGATGCAACTGCCGCATCCGGGGTCAGAGACCTATTGGTGTGGCAACTGCACAGGTATGTGACGCCCCCGAACAGCCAAAACACTCGCATCCCCCGCTGAAACATACTGACGCCAGCCGCTGCAACTCACACGTCGCCCATCGCTCTGAACGCAAGGACATCGTGACACGTATTTCTGGCCAAGGGATCACACCACCAACCCTCTCGCCCTTGTCCACGGAGGAACCGTGACCACTACGCTCGCAGGAGCCCGCGCCGCTCCCCCGCCGCCGCGCCGCCGCTCGCTGTCTGGACGGGCGCGGTGCCCGTCGTCTGGTTGTGGTGGATGAGCACCCCGTTCATTGCCGACACCAACGGGAAGATCCTCAACGCCAGCAGATCACCGGACTGCTCGCCAACCACCTCACTGCGCTGGTCATGCTGCAGATGTACGCATGTCCACCCTGGAGCGGCTGGGGCGCCCGTCGGCAGGCCATGAGCGCCCGCTACATGCTCAGCCTGGTCATCGCCCGCTTCTTGCCATGTCGGGCCACGCACTGCAGAAGGCAAGTCGCTGGGCGACACCGTCCCGCAGGCCGTCGACTCCATCACTCAGCTGCTTGTAACCGGCTTCATCTCGATCGGCGGGATCTGCCGCCGGATTACGTAGGACGCCTGCTATCACGCACACCTGCTCCACATACGCTGCAGCGTTCCTGACGTTCTGGCACCAGAAGTGCATTCCCTGGGAGCCCGTTGACGCAGACCGCTATAGGTCGGTGACTTCCGCCTGCTACCCGCGCGGGCCGGACCAACGCCCGCGCTTGGGCGGTAGGGCTAACTCCACGACTGAAGTGAGCCAACTCTCATGCAGGAACTGACCAGTCCGGCATTGCAGTACTTCCTCGATCTACTTGGTATCTTCGGCGGCGCGTTATCAGGCGCCTATCTCAGCGTACGAAAAGACTTCAACCTCTTCGGGACTCTAGTCCTCGCAGAGGCCGCAGGACTAGGCGGAAGCCTGATCCGGGACCTGATCCTGGACGTCCCGCCGATTGCGTTCACCGATCCGGGGTATCCCCTTGCCCCGCTCGCCGCAGCGTACATAGCGTATCGAGGCAGAGCCCTGCAGCAACAGCCCTATGTCTTCGAGGTGCTGGACGCGGTCGGTCTGGGCCTGTTCAGCGTGACCGGCACAATCAAGGGCCTTGTAAACGGCATGAACGTCGTCCCTTCGACCGCGCTGGGCGTCATCTCCGCCATGGGAGGAGGCATCCTGGCCAACACGATGGCGCGGGAACTTCCGCCCCTTCTGTGCTGGGACAGTGATCTATACGCCCTTCCCTCGATCACCGGTGCGGGAGCGACTGCCGCACTACATCTGACGGGGACACTAACCATAACTACGGCAACTTGCGCGGCACTGGCAGCGTTCACCTTCCGCCTGATGGCTGTGCACTTCCACTGGCGCCCGACTCGCTCGGCCGCCTGGCGGACTTCGCAAACGCCACTGTTTCTCGCCACGGACGCCGCTGTTCCTCAGACGCGCCCATCACACACGGACTTCGCAAACGCCATGTGCCTGAGGAGTGTTCCCCACGCACGTGGCCGGAGAAGAAGGCAAGGCCGCCCGACAGGCTCCGCCGACACAACGGTGGCCCAGCTGCCCCGTTCCGGCCCGGCTCAGACATGGGGTTCCGTCGAGCCGCCGCTCTTTGTCACGGGTCCGTCGCGGCCCGCCACGCCCGCCAGTGCAAGAACAGTCAAGCGACGCCATGCGAAATAGTCGAGTTCGGGCTGATCTCCGATCCATATCGGGCGCGGTGGTTGAGCACAGGCCAGTTATGTCTGTGACCTCCAGCGCTAGAGGTTGTCCCGTATGGGGTGTGAGTTATCCAGTGAGGGCCAGGTTGTGGAG
>NZ_BMSA01000063.1 GCF_014648915.1 Streptomyces phaeofaciens
CCACGCATGACAACGGCGGCCCCACACACCGGGCCCGCCGTTTCGGCGTTTCCGGAGCCCTCCCTCACGCCGCAGCGGCTTCAACCTCACCATCTACGCCCCCGATCTCGACCCCGACGGCTCCTGCGCGGCCCTCCTCGGCGACTTCCTCCAGACGGCGTTCACCCGCTGAACACGCGGGTTCCGGAAGACGACGACCGCCGGTTCAAACCCTGGTGCCGTAGCGGGCGTTGACGTCGACCGCCGCCGCTGGTTGAGTGGCTCATCCACTGAGCCACTGTCGAGGAGAGGCCATCATGGAGACCCTGCCGCGCGAGACGATCGTCGACGTCCTGGAGGGCCGGCTGAGGGAGGACATCCTCAACGGGCGTCACTCGGCCGGAAGTTATCTGCCCCCGGAGCGCACCCTGGCCGACGGTTACGGCGTCACCCGCACCACCCTCAAACACGCCTTCGGCCGCCTCGTGCAGGCGGGGCTGCTGGAGACACGCCACGGTGTCGGCACCCGAGTACGGGACTATCTGCGCCTGGGCGGTGCCGATCTCCTGCCGATGCTGGTCAGGCACAGCCCCGACTGGATCGACGAGATCTTCGAAGTGCGGCGCAGTATCGGCATGTTGATCGCCGAACGAGCCGCCGTCCGCGCCACCGCACAGCAGTGTGAGGAGTTGCGCACCTTGCTGGCCGCCGTCCGCGAGGCACAGGGCGGTGACGCGGTGCAGCTCGCGGACGTGGAGTTGCACCGGGGTCTCGCCCGCACGACCGGCAATCGGGTCTACGTGCTGCTGACCAACACGCTGTTCAACGCCTACCTTCCGGTACGTGCCGCCCTCGTCGGCCCGTTCACCGACGCGGACGCCGCACACGACCGGTTGGAGCCGGTCGTCGAGGCGGTCAGGTCCGGCAACGCGGCCGAGGCCCGGCGTGCGGCCGAGACGTATCTGACGGCGACCGAGCGCATCATGCTGGACGGCATCCGATGAGCACGGGCGCCGCTCCGGCCCTGGGCACCGTATTTCGCGAGACGATGCTCGGCACGCTGCGCCTGGAGGAGGACGCGGGCCTGGTCCGCAGGGTCCACCTGACCCTGCGGGTGACCACGGCGGGGCTGCTGCATCCGCAGCGTACGGTCCCGGCCGTCGCCGCCGGCCGCGTCCGGGTCACCGGCTGGGCCGGACAACCTTTCGTCGAGGGGGAGTTGGAGATCTCGCCGCTGGCGCGGCGCAGGATCCGCTACCGGCTCGCGTTCACCGCCGAGGGCCGCCGACTCACCCTGGACGGCTGGAAGTCGGTGACGCCGCGCCGGCCGGTGACCTCGATGACCGTCCTGCCGTACACCCTGTACGAGGACGGCGCCGCGGTAGGCACGGGCACCCTGCGATTCCCCCTCGCCACGCGGCTCCTGCCGTTCCTGGCGAGCATGCGCGTGACGCGGAGGGAGGACGCCACCGCCCTCCTCGCGCCTCGGTGGCGCGGTGAAGCGGGGCGTACCGAGGTCTGGTACACCACCGTCACCGATCCGGTGACCGGCAGCGGGGTGTGGCTGCACCACGAACTGGTGGCGCCGGCCGACGGATCCCCACCGTACGCGCATGGATGGGCCGCGCTCTTCCCCGCGGAAGGCCCCGTGCGGCACGCCCGTTTCGGCCCCGCCCCCTGGGCGGCCCAAGACGTCGGATTCGAGGCGGACGGTGTCGGCGTACGGCCCGGCCGGCTGACCGGTTCGGCCCAAGACGGCGCCATGCGCTGGTCATTGACCGAACGGCCCACGGACACCCCGCTGTTCACCTTCCCCCGCTGGTCCTGGCGCCACCCGTTGCTGCCCGCGTCCCATGTCCTTCCCGCCGCGCGCGCCCTGTACGACGGGACGGTCACCCACGACGGCACGACGCTGACACTCACCTCGGCTCCCGGCGCCTCGGCCCGGATCTACGGACTGGGCAACGCCCGTCGCTGGGCCTGGCTGCATGCCGACCTCGGAGACGGGGACGTCCTGGAGATCGTCGCCGCCGTGTCCATGCGGCCGGGTCTGCGCCGGCTTCCCCCGATGGTCTTCCTGCGGCTGCGCAGGGACGGCCGCACCTGGCCGCGCCGCGCCGAGCGGACCGCGGTCGGCCGGGCGGGCCGAGGCCGCTTCCGGGCCCGTGTCGACCTGCCCACCTGGACGGTCACCGGGCGCTGCGGATCGCGCCGGATCCGGGTCGAGGTCACCCAGGACCCGCAGCGCACTTTGACCCTCGACTACGCCGACCCGGACGGCTCTGTGGCGGTGTGCCGCAACAGCGAACGCGCCGACGCCCATGTGCTGCTGGAACGCAGGCGGGCGGGTGGCTGGCACACCGAGGCCGAATGGGATGTGCGCGGCACCGCACACGCGGAAGTGGGCACCCGGTGAGCGCGGCCGTGCCGGGCCTGGTGGCCGCGCTCATCGGTGACGACGGCAGTGCCACCTGGCCCGCGCGGGTGCCCGCACGGCTGGAGGACGTGCTCGCCTCGATGCCGACGGCGGCCCGTGTCGGCCTGCGGGCGGCGGCACGTGCGGTGGACACGTTCGCGCGAGCGCGTACGGGACGCGGCCTGGCCGCGCTCTCTCCCGGCGAGCGGGAGGCGGTGCTCGCGACGCTCGCGGCCGCCCCCGGGCTGCTCCCCCTCCTCGACACGCTCAAGGTGCCCGTCCTGCTCGCGGCCGGGACCGAGCGGATGCTGCACACCGCTCCCCCGGCGCGCGCCCTCACGCGCCCCGACCCGCCGCTCACCTGCACGCCCGCCGACGCCTGGCCGACGTGCTCCACCGCCGACGCGGTCGTCATCGGCTCCGGTGCCGGCGGTGCCATGGCCGCCCGCACCCTGGCCAGGGCCGGGCTCGACGTCGTCGTCCTCGAAGAAGGACAGCACCACTCCACCGAGGACTTCGCGCGGAGCACCCCCCTGGAGCGCTTCACCGCTCTCTACCGGGACGGCGGAGCCACCGTCGCCGCCGGCCTGCCACCCGTACTCCTGCCCACCGGCCGGGCCGTCGGCGGCACCACCCTCGTCAACTCCGGTACCTGCTACCGCACTCCGGACCACGTCCTGGCCCGCTGGAGCACCGAGGTCGGATTCGAGCCGGCCGACGAGTTCGGCGTCCACCTGGACGAGGTGGAGCGGACCCTGGACGTGGCCGCACAGCCGCTGGACGTCCTGGGCACCAACGGCCGTATCGCGCTCGCCGGTGCCCGTGCCCTCGGCTGGTCGGCCGCGCCCCTGCGCCGTAACGCGCCCGGCTGCCGGGGTTCCTGCCAGTGCGTGGTGGGCTGCCCGACCGGCGCCAAGCAGAGCGTTCAGCTGTCCGTCCTCCCCGACGCCTGCGCCGCCGGTGCGCACATCGTCACGGGGGCGCGGGCCGAACGCATCCTCGTGGACAGGGACCGGCCCGGTCTGCCGCGGGCGGCGGGCGTGCGAGTACACCATGCCGACGGCCACTTCGAGATCCTCGCGCCCCTCGTCGTCGTGGCCGCGGGTGCCCTGCAGTCGCCGCCGCTGCTGCGCCGTTCCGGCCTCGGCGGGCACCCCCGTCTGGGCCACAACCTGAGCATCCACCCGGCCACCAGCCTCGCCGGCCGCTTCACCGAGCCGGTCACCGCCTGGCAGGGCGTTTTGCAGAGCGTGGGCGTGGAGGAACACCACCGCCGGCACGGCGTGCTGATCGAGGCGACCGCCACTCCGCCCGGCATGGGCACGTTCGTCCTGCCCGGGCTGGGCGCCGAGCTGCGCCGCGAGCTGGAGGACGCCGACCGGCTCGCCACCCTGGGCGCGATGATCGCCGACCTCCCCTCCGGCGCCGTCCTCGGCCGCACCCGCACCCTGATCCGCTACGGCCTTCAACGGCGGGACGCGGGGCGCCTGTTGCATGCCGTGGCCGCGATGGGTGAACTGCTCTTCGCCGCCGGTGCGGTCGAGGTCCTCACCGGCATCCCCTCCTCGCCCCGGGTGCGCAGCCTCGCGGAACTCCACTCCGTCCTCGCCCGCACCAGCGCACGGGGGCTCCACCTCTCCGCCTACCACCCGACCGGCACCGTCGCCGCGGGCGCCGACGCCCAGCGCCACCCCGCCGACCCCACCGGGCGACTGCGCGGAGTGCACGGCGTGCTCGTCGCGGACGCCTCCGTGCTCCCCACCTGCCCCGAAGTCAACCCGCAACTCAGCATCATGGCCGCGGCCCTGGCCATCACCGACCGCCATCTGCACCGGTAGGCGGCGCCGAACCGAAGGCACTCGGCGGGGAGGCCGGCTCGCTCGGCACCGGCCTCCCCGCCGAGAACCGAGAACCGAGAACCGAGAACCGCGCACCGCGCGGCACCCGGACGGCGTCAAGCGACGCGGCAGAGGCTCGCCGGGTCGGCGTGAGCCACGGCGCGGGTCACCGTCACGGGAACGGGACGGGCGGGGTGCGCGGCGGCCGCGGCCTGCGCGTGGTCTCGCGCGAACACGAGAAGGCGCAGCACCGCGAACCGCCCGACGCCGGCAAGTGCCGAGGCCGACAGGTAGACGAGCTGCTCGAGCACCGCACCGGGCGCCGCCATGAGCAGATGCAGCGTGAGCATCGCCGCGCAGGTCACCGCGTACGCGGCCGCGGCAGACCCGGCCGACTGCGCGTGCTGGCGCCATGTCGCGTGCCCGCCCGCACCGAAGGTGAAGCGGGCGTGCAGCTCGGTGGCCAGGAGCGTGGAGGCCGCGGTGATCAGGGCGTTGGCCAGGAACCAGGGAAGCCAGGAGGCGAGGCCCGCGACGGCGAGGCTGGAGGCGAGCCCCACTCCCCCGCCGCAGAGCACGAAACGAGCGAAGGCGGCGACGGCGCCCGGCGCCGCCCGCTGTCTGTCGTGCGCTGTCGCCATCGTCCGTCCCCCTTGTTGATCGCCCGCCCCGCGAAACGCGTGCCCTTCGACTCGTGAAGCCGCGGACTCGTCGTTTCTTCAAGCAGAAACGCTACGTTGCATTCACTATCGTGACAACGCATTAATCACGCATGGGGCGAATATAGGGAGGTAGAACGAATGAAATCGTTGCAATGGATCACAAGTAACGCAACACGCCGGAAGCTTGCTCGTTGCATTAATTGCCAGTGAACGCTATGCCGGACACACCTCGCCTCCGAGGACCGGGACCGGCGCCCTGATGGCGGCCGAACCGGGAAACGACATCCTTCTTCCGCACGGCCGAGGAGGCACTCTCCTCCGAAGGTGACGGGCCTTCGGAGGAGAACTGCCCCCGCTGTCCTGACCTCTACAGGTCGGTTCAGCTCCCGGCGCCCTCCCCCGACCGGGCACTGGGTGGGTCACCTCCTGGCAGGCCGGTGCCGCTCATGCGGCTCCGGCGGCCAGTGCCTTGCGTTTGTCCGCCACGTAACTCGCCACGGTCTTTCTGTCGTCGGCCGTCAACAGCCGTTTCTCAACAGCCCGTTGCACGTCTCGGACGGTCTCGGACAGCCCTGTGTCGGCCTGGCAGTCCGCGTCGGCGCGCGCGGTCAGGATCTCGTCGCTGCCGAGGGTGCGCAGGGCCTCCTGATCCGATGCGGCCTTCCGCAAGCGGGAGTCGATGGCCTTGCGAGGGGCCTGGAGGTCCTTCGCCGGATGCCCCGCCTTCGTCATGCACGCGGACCAGCGTCGTACGGCGGCACGGTAGCCGGGGTCCGTCTCGACCGCGCCCATCACACGGTTCGCCAGCCCCACGGTGAGGGGCTCCACCGTGTTCCAGTCCGCGCCGTACACCTCGGCGCGGGCCCGGGCGACACAGCCGTCGGTGGAGTAGTGCAGGCTGACGCCGTCCGGCAGCCGCAGGCTCACCTGATGTGCGGGTGTGCCGGTCAGGGCCGCCTGCCAGGCGCCCTTGCGCGGTTCGTCGGCCGGCGCGGGGGCGGACAGCCGGTACAGGTACTCGCCGACGATCCCGTATCCGTCCTGGGTCGCCTTCCGCTGGGTGAGCAGCCCGTAGGGGTTGGTCTCCTCGTTGCGCGCGGACGCGGTGCGGGGCTGGACGGTGTACTTCTGGCCGCGGGAACTCATACAGGCGGCGACGGCACGTTCCTCACGGTCGTGCAGGCGTACGGCATCGGCGTGGCTGAACGCGGTGGCACCCGACAGGGGACGGACGTCGAGTGCCACGGGCCCGCGGCCGGGCTCCTCCCCAACGGAGCAGCCGGCCGCGGTCAGCACCAGGAACACCGTGGGGAGTGTCCGCCGGGCCGTCTGTGAAATCACACGCACCAGTTGTTCGAGGCGACGTTGTGCCAGTACACGGTGTTCGCCAGGGAGCCGTTGTAGTAGCCGCGGTTGAGGATGTAGCTGGAGCCGGTGTAGCCGGTGCCCGAGTAGATACGGACGTTGCAGCTGCTGCCGTTGTTGTACAGCGACTCGGCGTTGTTGAACTTGTTGTACTGCAGCAGGTTGGTGTTGTCGCCGTAGACCACGCCCGGGTCGCCCGAACCGTTGACACCGAGGTAGGCACACAGCCCGCCGGAAGGACAGTCCGAGAGCGCCGCGTTCGCGGGGGCGGCGGTGACGATCGCTCCGGTGACGGCCAGAGCCACGCTTCCCAGGGTGATGCCGGCCTGGGCCATGATCCGCTTCATACTCCGAGTACCTCCATCGCTCAGGCGCCGCCCCCGGATCACACGGTCGTCCGTGGTGCGGCTGGTTGCCGTGGACAAACCATGGAGGTGGGAGGTGGCCGAGGAGCTTGCGTAAAACTTGCTTCGCAGGTGACGCGATGGTTGGGTGACGCCCGGTGGGGTCGGCGCGACGCGTGCGGGACGGGCTGGGGAGACGGCGTGACGGGATTTCGGCTGCTGGGACCCGTGGAGTTATGGCTGTCGGGCCGCCCGGTGGATCTGGGCCCCGCCAAGCGGCGTACGGTTGTGGCGGCCCTGTTGGTGGACGCGGGGCGCTGGGTGACGGCCGAGACACTGATCGACCGGGTCTGGGGCGACGACCCGCCGGCGCAGGTGCGCGCCACCCTCTACTCCCACATCACCCGGATCCGACGGGTCGTGACGGATGCGGGCCCGGATCTCCGCGGCGGCGCCGACCAACCGCCTGCCACACCGTCGTTGCTGCGCGGATCGGGCGGCTACCGGCTCGACATCGCGCCGGACCTGGTCGACGCGCACCGCTTCCGCAACCTCGTCACCCGGGCCCGTAGGACCGACGTCCCCGACGCCGCGCGGGTGGCGACGTTACGGGAGGCGATGGGCCTGTGGCAGGGCGATCCACTGGCGGGACTGCCCGGTGACTGGGCGGCACGCACCCGGGAGAGCTGGCTGCACCAGCGCATCGACGGCGTCCTGGCCTGGGCGGACGCCGAACTCCGGGTCGGCGGGCATGTGGTGGTCATCGACACGCTGTCCGCCCTCGTGGCGGAGCACCCGCTGGTCGAGCCGCTCGCCGTGGCGCTGATGCGGGCGCTGCACGCCGCCGATCGCGCCCCGGAGGCGCTCGCCTGCTACACCGCCCTGCACAGGCGGCTGGCCGACGAACTCGGCACCGCCCCGGGAGCCGAGGCGCGACGCGAACACCAGGCGATCCTGAGCGGCGGGGCGACCGCACCGGCCGCCCCGCGCCCACCGGCGGAGACCGGCGGCGGCACCAGGGTTCGTAGCGAGCGAGCCGGCCTCGTTCCCGCGCAACTCCCCATGGAAGCAGTGGGGTTCACCGGTCGTGAGGAGGAACTGGCCCGGCTGGAGAAGGTCCTGGTCGCGGGCGCGGACCGGCCGACCTCCGTGGTGGTCTCGGCGGTGTCCGGGACAGCGGGCGTGGGCAAGACGGCGCTGGCGGTGCGCTGGGCCCATCGGGCCCGGGACCGGTTCCCGGACGGCCAGTTGTACGTGAATCTGCGCGGGTACGATCCCGACCGGCCCATGACCGCGCCCGAAGCGCTGGTCCGGTTCCTCTCCGCGCTCGGGGTGTCGGATCAGGACATCCCGCTGGAGGTGGACGACCGGGCGGCGCGCTACCGCACCGAACTGGCGGGCCGACGGATGCTGGTCGTCCTCGACAACGCCGCCACCGTCGAGCAGGTCCGTCCGCTGCTGCCCGGCAGCAGCTCCTGCGCGGTGCTGGTGACCAGCCGCGACAGCCTGGCCGGGTTGGTCGCGCGCGAGGGCGCCCACCGCCTCGACCTCGATCTGCTGCCCGCCGACGCCGCCCGCACCCTGCTGCGCCGGCTCGTGGGCGCGCGCGCCGAAAGCGAACCCGCCGCCGTCGACGCCCTCGCCGCGCAGTGTGCCCGGCTGCCGCTCGCGCTGCGGGTCGCCGCGGAACTCGCCGCCGCCCGTCCCGCCACACCGCTGAGCGATCTGGTCACCGAACTCGCCGACCAGCAGCGGCGACTGGACCTGCTGGAAGCGGACGGCGACCCGCGGACCGCCGTCGCCGCGGTGTTCTCCTGGTCGCTGCGGCATCTTCCGGCCGACGCGGCGCGTGCCTTCCGGCTGCTCGGCCTGCATCCCGGGCCCGACCTCGACGCCCACGCCGCGGCGGCGCTGACCGGCGGCGACCTGGCGGACACCCGGCGCGCCCTCGACGTCCTCGCCCGCACCCATCTGATCCAGCGCGTGGACGCCGTCCGCTACGGCATGCACGACCTGCTGAGCGCCTACGCCACCCGCCTCGCCACGGCCGAGGACACACCGGCAGCCCGCGAGGCGGCGCTCGACAGGCTCTTCGACCACTATCTCGCCACCGCGGCCGCCGCCATGAACTGCCTGCACCCGGCCGAGGCCCACCTACGGCCGGCGGCCCCCGAGTCCGCCACTCCGGTGCCCGACCTGTCCGATCCCGACGCCGCGCGCGCCTGGCTGAACACCGAGCGAGCGTGTCTGACGGCGATGTCCGCCCACACCGCCACCCACGGCCGGCCCACCCACGCGATCCGGCTCTCCCTCACCCTGTACCGCTATCTCATCAGCGGTCACCACACCGACGGCCTCACGATGCACGGTCACGCCCGCGACGCCGCCCGCCGTATCGCCGACCCGGCGAGCGAGGCCCGGGCGCTGCTCGGTCTCGGGACCGCCTACTGGCAACTGGCCCGCCATGAACCGGCACGTCGGCACCTCCAGCAGGCACTGACCCTGTTCCGGCAGGCCGACGACCTGACCGGCCAGGCCCGCGCCCTGGTCAACCTCGGTCTCGTCGACGAACGGCTGGGCCGGTTCCTGTCGGCCGTCGAGTACCTCGAACAGGCTCTGGTGCTGTACCGGCGCGTCGACGACCGGTCGGGCGAGGCGATCGCCCTCAAGGACCTCGCCAGCGTCGAGGGACAACTGGGCCGCCACGAACAGGCCGCCGACCATCTCCGGCAGGCACTGACCCTGCTCCGCCGGACGGGGAACCGCTATCTGGAAGCGCACGCCCTCAACGACCTCGGCACCGTCGAGGTGCACCTCGGCATCCTGGAGGAGGCCGCCCGCCACCAGGAGCAGGCCCTGGCCCTGTTCCTGGGCGTCGGTGACCGCTACGGCGAAGCCGGGGCACTGCACGGCCTCGGTGTCGTCCACACGCGCCGCGGCCTGCACGCCCAGGCCGCCGAGTGCCACCGTCAGGCGCTCACCATCTACGGCCAGAACGGCGACCGGGACGGTGAGGCCAGGGCGCTCAACGGGCTCGGCGAGGCCGCCCGTGCCGGCGGCCGGCCCACCGAGGCCCTCGCTCATCACACCGACGCCCTCGCCATCGCCGAGGACATCGGCAACCCGAGCCAACAGGCCCGCGCCCACGGCGGACTCGGCGACGCCCACCACACCCTCGGCGACACCGCCCCCGCGGTGCACGGCTACGAGCGTGCGCTCTCCCTCTACGCCGAACTCGGCATGCCCGAAGCCGACACCGTCAGGACGACCCTGGCAACGCTGACGGGCGGGCGGCCATGACGTCGAGCGGGCGGTGCTGACCGGTACTTTGTTCGTTTTCGTGTGTACCGGGTGCGGCAGGTGCGGCACCAGGCTGACCGCCCCGCGGTCCGGGGTCCCCCTGCCGCTGCACGCTCGTCAAGGGGTCGGCCATGCCCTTCAGCTCCCGGTGCTCATGGAATCGGGGACCTTCGCCGTGGTTCCTGAGCCCTCGGGGCCACCCTGGCGCCACGACGGGCGGACCTCGATCCTGACGAATCGGCAGCCGGCCGGGCCCTGGCCCGTCTGCCGGCAGCCTCGCAAGGCGGGCGGGACGTGCGCGGCGCCCTCCGGCTCAGGACAGCACGCGATAGGTCACATGGGTGACGAGGCTCGTCGACCGCGACCTCACCTGCTCCAGGTTCAACGGCGGGACGCCCTCGAACAGCCGTGTGCCGACGCCGAGTGTGAACGGCGTGATGTGCAGGCGCAGTTCGTCGACCAGGCCGGCGGCGAGGTACTGGTTGATGGTGGTCGCGCCGCCCTGAATCGCGACATCGCCGTCGCCGGCGGTGGCGCGTGCCTGCGCCAGCGCCGACGCGATGCCGTCGGTGACGAAGTGGAACGTGGTCCCACCGTCCATCGGCTGTGGATCGCGCGCGTGGTGGGTGAGCACGAACACCGGGGCGTGGAACGGCGGATCGTCGCCCCACCAGCCGTTCCACGGGCGGTTCCACTCGCCCCGGACGGGGCCGAACATGTTGCGCCCCATGATGAACGCCTTGGCGTCGGCCAGCTGTGCGATCTCGGCCCGGTTCTCGTCGGGCGTGTCGAACATCCAGGCGTGCAGCCTTCCGCCGGTGCCGTCGCCGCCGTCGTCACCGAACGGGCGTTCCTCGCTCTGGTTCAACCCGGCCGAGCACCCGTCGACCGAGATCGTGATGTCGCAGGTCACCCTGCCCGTCGGTACGGTCATGGCACCCTCTCCTCTCTCGTGCGGCTCATGGCTCATGGCTCGGCCAGGGAAGCCGGCCGTGGGCGCCGAGGCGCAGCACCGGCCGACGTTCGTGCGACCGGCTGCCCGCCACCCTCCAGCATCTGTGCCCCGGAACCAAGCACGACGTGCCGGACGGCCGGTTCACCGTGGATCGCTCCCCCGTCACCCGGGGCGCCCCATCCGGCCCGGGAGCCAAGATCGATTGTCAGTGGTGGGTGAGACAGTAGAACCATCGAGTCGGAACGAGGGGGAGCCGTCATGGCCGCAAGTCAGAACTACATCAATCACGTTGCTCTCGTGCTGGATGCCAGTTCGTCCATGTCGCACCTGAGCAGCAAGGTCGTGGAAGTCGCCGACCAGCAGATCGCGTATCTCGCCCGCCGGTCAAGGGAGCTGGACCAGGAAACCCGTGTCACGGTGTACGTCTTCGCGGACAAGGTGGAGTGCGTCATCTATGACAAGGACGTGCTGCGGATGCCGTCGCTGAAGCAGTTGTACCGCGTCGGCGGGATGACGGCCCTGCTGGCGGCCGCGCTGAAGTCGCAGCACGAACTGGCACAGACGGCCCAACTGTACGGTGACCACAGCTTCCTGACGTTCATCCTCACGGACGGACAGGAGAACGCGAGTCATCGCTCTCCGGACGCCCCGGTCAAGGATCAGCGCGAACTGATCAAGGCCGTGTCCGAGATGATCGCGGCGCAGGAGGACAACTGGACGCTGGCCGTCCTCGTGCCGGACCAGATGGGCAAGCGTGAGGCCATGCAGTGCGGTTTCCCGAAGGACAACATCGCCGTCTGGGACGCCACGAGCACACGGGGTCTGGAGGAGGCCGGGCAGGTCATCCGGGAGGCCACCGAGAAGTTCATGGTGGGCCGTACCCAGGGCATCCGGGGATCGCGGGCGGTGTTCTCGGTGGGCGCGGAAGCGGTCAACAAGGACACCATCAAGGCCGCCGGACTCGCCGCGGTGGATCCGTCGGGGTACCACCTGATCCCGGTGACCCGGGACGTGGCGATACGGGACTGGGTCGTCGAATGCGGGCACACCTACCGCACCGGCGGCGCCTTCTACCAGCTGAGCAAGTCCGAGAAGATCCAGGCGCAAAAGCAGATCGCGGTACTGGAGAAGAAGACGGACCGGGTGTACTCGGGCCCCCAGGCCCGGGCCCTGCTCGGCCTGCCGAGTACGGAGGTGCGCGTCAAGCCCGACCACAACGACGACTTCACGATCTTCGTCCAGAGCACCAGCGTGAACCGGAAGCTCGTACCGAACACGCGACTGCTGCTCATGCTCTGACACCCTGACGGACAGGGCGAGCCAGGCTGCCGGCGCTCCGGCGGCCGGAGCGGCTCGCGTTCCACAGACCGGTGCGAGCGTGGGCGGTGCGCCGGGCCCTGCGCCGGGAAAGCGGCCCGGCGATGGTGTCCAGGACCGCGGCGGCCTTGACCGAACGCCCCCTCGATCGAGCGGCGCCCGCGATGGACAATGTCATGCGCACGACCAACTTTCCCCCACAAGGAGGTCGATCATGCACATCCGCACGGCAACAAGATGCTTCGCCGTCCTCACGACAGTCACCTTCTCCCTGGTGGGCGGCCAGGCCGCGGCCGCCACCGCCGAGCCCGTGTCCGCCGCGCGCGTCCTGACCTACGACGCGAGCGGGTCCGCCGAGTTCAGGAGCGCCGTCGACCGGGGCGCGGCAATCTGGAACGCGAGTGTCGACGCCGTCGAACTGCGGCCGGTGACGGCCGGACAGCGCCCCAACATCCGGGTTCTCGCGGACAACGGCTGGCCCCGCGCCCAGACCACGTCGCTGGGCAACGGCACCGTCTACATGGGCCGGCAGGCCGTCGACCAGGGCTACGACACCGTCCGCATCTCGTCCCACGAGCTCGGACACATCCTGGGCCTGCCCGATCGCAAGCCCGGCCCCTGTTCGAGTCTGATGTCCGGCTCCAGCGCGGGCACCGCCTGCACGAACCCGAACCCGGACGCCGCCGAACGGGCCGAAGTCGAGGCGAACTTCGGCGGCGGCCTGACAGCGCGCGCGGGAACGGCGCGGCACGAGGCCGTGTTCACGGACTGAGTGACCTGCGGCTGACAGCGGATCGGAGGGTCGTACGCCCCGGCGCGCGCAGCTTGCGACGGGGCGTACGGGCCCGGCGTTCACGGCCCGGTCGGACCAAGCGGCGACAGCACACAGCCGACGCCACCGACCGTCGAACCTCGCATCCGCGTCACCACGCCAGGCCGGACGGTCGTAGCGGCGCGAGGCCACATGGTCACCGGTGGCGGGGAAGGCCACGTGGATGTCGTCGCGTCGTGCCGGCGGATGCACGGGCGGCAAAGACTGTGCCGCCAAGCAGTCTTGGGCTTGCGGGCGGCCCGTCGGCGTGGCCAGGATCGTCGGCATGATCAAGGGTGTGATGTTCGACTTCTCAGGGACCCTCTTCCGGATCGAATCGACCGCGCAGTGGCTGCGCGCGGTGGTGGCGGACTCCGGTCCGGCCGTGCCCGAGGAGGAACTCGAGGCGTGCGTCGGCCGACTGGAGGAGGCCGGGGCCCAGCCCGGAGGGGTGCCTCCGCGCCGAGTGCCGCCCCATCTGGAGGCACTGTGGCGGGAGCGCGATCTGACCGCCGAACGACACCGGGCCGCTTTCACGGCCCTCACCCGGGAGGCGAAGCTGCCAACGGCCGACCTGGCCGAGGCCCTGTACGACCGCTCTCGACTGCCCGAGGCATGGCGACCGTATCCCGACACCGAGGAAACCCTCCGCGCCCTGCGCGGACGAGGCATCCCGGTCGCCGTCGTCAGCAACATCGGCTGGGACCTGCGGCCCGTCTTCCGCGACCACGGTGTCGACGACCTCGTGGACGCCTACCTCCTCTCCTTCGAGCACGGGATGGAGAAGCCCGACCCCCGAATCTTCCGGACGGCGTGCGACAGGCTCGGAGTGGCGCCCGGCGACGCGCTCATGGTGGGAGACGACCGCGTCGCGGATGTCGGCGCCGCCGCGCTGGGGTGCCGGGTCCATCTGGTCGATCCCTTGCCCGTGGATCGACGTCCCAGCGCCCTGGCCGAGGTGCTCCACCTCCTTTGACGCGACCACCCCGGGGCGGCTCTCGGCACGAAGTCCAGGGCTGGCCGAGCCCTCCTGCCGGAAACCGCCGGTCGGGCCGCTACGGACGCAGTTCCAGGGTGATGTGCCGGCGCAGCGCGTGGAGGAAGTCGGGTGCGTCGAAGATCTCCCCGGCGGAGGCGACGCCGACGGTCTTGGTCCGTCCGGTGAGGATCCGGTCGGCCGCTTCCACCACGAGGGGCGCGGTGACGGCGTAGATGTCCTGGCCGCGGGCCACGGCACGTCGTTCGGCGTCGCCGGAGCGCACGATGACGTCGACGAGGAAGGTCTGGGCGGACCGGCCGCGGTCGTCCACCGCGGCAGGTGTCGGCGTGTCGGGGGACGCGATGTCCCGGGCCGCCTCGACCGTCATGTAAGTGCGCACGTCGGGGATCGACAGGTGGCTGGGTATGGTCACGACGTCGGCCATCGTGAACTCCCCGAGGACGGGCCGGGGGCCCATCGGGTCGGGGAAGGACCACTCCAGGGTAGGCGGGGCGTCGTGGCGGTACTCCAGCCGCCCCTGGGTGTACACGACGCGTCCGCCGTTCCGCCGCTGCCGGGAGACCGCGCCCGCCGTGCGCGTCCCGGCGGTGGGGTGCCAGTTGTTCAGTCCGTACGCGATGTGCGCCTCGTCGGCCGCGGTCCAGTCGCCCATCGCCGTGGTGGCCAGCAGGTCGCCGAAGCCGCCGAAGAAGGCCATCGCCGGGACGACGACCGCTCCCGCGTCCCGTGCGCGGTCGGCGAAGTGGGCGAAGGTGTCGGCGTTGGCCTCGATCTCGGCCGCCACGTCCAGGTACGGGATCGCGGCCCGCAGGGCGGCCTCGATCACGGGAGCGGCCGTCGTGGCGAAGGGTCCGGCGCAGTTGATCACGGCCGCCGCGCCGGACAATGCGCGGTCGAGCGAGGCCGGGTCGTCGACCGACGCCGGTCGGGCCTCCAGCCCGGTTTCGTGCGCCAGCGCCTTCAGCTTGTCGGCGTCGCGGCCGGAGAGGACCGGGAGAAACCCTCGCTCCCTCAGTTCCGCGACCACGAACCGCCCGGTGTGCCCGTACGCGCCGAACACCGCCACCGTCTGGCCCGATCCCATGAGTTCTCCCCGTGTCCCGATGATCCGCTGTGAGCTGTCACGGACATCCTGACGAGTGGCGGCGCCCGCCCGCGACTGTCCGGAACGACACTCCCCATACAATTCCGGACATGACTGCTGTCGCGCTGGCCGTCACCGACGGCATGCTGCATTTCGAACTGGCCCTGGCGTGCGAGGTCTTCGGCACGGACCTCACCTGGGTGGCGGACCCCTGGTACCGCTTCTCGGTCTGCGGACCGGGCGCTGTCCGCGTCGGCCCCTTCCGGCTGGAGCCCGACCACGGACTGGACCATCTCCCGCACGCCGACACCGTGATCGTCCCGGGCTGGGCCGACGTCGACCAGGACCCGCCGGCCGAGCTGATCGACGCGGTGCGCGCGGCCCACGAGGCGGGCGCACGTGTGGTCTCCCTCTGCACGGGCGCCTTCGTGCTGGCCGCGGCCGGCCTGCTGGACGGCAGGCGCGCGACCACGCACTGGGCGCACACCCAGGTGCTGGCCGAGCGTCACCCCCGGGTGACGGTGGACCCGGACGTCCTCTACGTGGACGACGGCAGCGTGCTCACCTCCGCGGGCAAGGCCGCCGCCATGGACCTGTGCCTGCACCTCGTCCGCCTCGACCACGGCTCGTCGGTCGCCAACACGCTCGCCCGTCGCCTGGTCGTGCCGCCGCACCGGGACGGCGGCCAGGCCCAGTTCGTCACCACCCCCGTCCCCGCCCCGGACAACCACCCGCTCGCCGAACTCTTCCCCTGGGTGGCCCGGCGTCTGGACCGTCCGCTCACCGTGGAGGACCTGGCCCGGCAGGCACGGATGAGTTCGCGCAACCTGGGCCGCCACTTCAGGTCGGTGACCGGCACCACGCCGCTGCAGTGGCTGCTCACCCAACGGATCCGCCACGCTCAGGAACTGCTGGAGACCACCGACCAGACCGTCGACGCCATCGCGGCGGCCACGGGCATGGGCACCGCCACCACGTTGCGCCGGCACTTCAGCCGGACGGTCGGAGTCCCGCCGGACACCTACCGCCGCACCTTCCGCTCGCGGGCCCGCCCCCGCCCGAACGGCGATGGGCAACGGCACGCGCGCTAGTACTGCAACGGTGTCTGCACTGATTGCTGGGCAGGTGTCAGGGGCTGTGTCC
>NZ_BMSA01000064.1 GCF_014648915.1 Streptomyces phaeofaciens
GCAGGCCTTCAGCCACGTCCCGCTGATCGACACCGCCCTGCGCCTGACGGCGTCCGGCGCGTACGGCGGCTGACGTCCTTTCCAGTCGCTGAAGTCCTTACGAGACGCTGACGGGCGGGCCCCTGAACAGGCCCGCCCCAGCCCGCCCGCCTACGCTGGAGCCAACAGCCCCTGCACGGAAGGGGGCGCCTCCATGGCCTCCCCATCGAAGGCGGGCGCGGCTCTCGCCGCCCTCCGCGAGGATCTGGTCGGCGACGTGTTCGCCCCGGAAGACACGGGCTACGACGAGGCCCGGACCGTCTTCAACTCGATGATCGACCGGCGTCCCGCGGTGATCGCCCAGTGCGTGGACGAGACCGACGTCGTACGGTCCGTGCGGTTCGCCCGTGACCTGGACCTGCCGATCGCGGTACGCGGCGGCGGGCACAGCGTGGCGGGCAGCGCGCTGGGCGACGGAGCCGTCGTGGTCGATCTGCGTCATATGCGCGCGGTCACCGTCGATCCGGCCGCCCAGGCGGCACGGATCGCGGGCGGCGCCACGATGAGCGACCTGGACCGCGCCTGCGAGCCGCACGCGCTCGCCACGACCGGCGGCCGTGCCTCCACCACCGGGGTCGGCGGTTTCGTCCTCGGCGGCGGCACGGGCTGGCTGGACCGCCGTTACGGCCTCGCGGTCGACAACCTGCTCGGTGTCGAGCTGGTCACCGCGGACGGCCGCCGGGTGCACGCCGACGCGGACGACAACGCCGACCTGTTCTGGGCCCTGCACGGCGGCGGCGGCAACTTCGGCGTCGCCACCGCGCTCACCCTGAAGCTGCACGAACTGCCCCGGTTCGCCATCGCGCTGCTGCTCTACCTCCCCGAGTTCGGCCGGGAGGCCGCCCGCACCTACCGCGACCTGATGGCGACCGCCCCGGACGAGGCGAGCGGCGCCGTCCTCTACGTGACCGGCCCGCCCGAGGAGTTCGTCCCGCCGCACCTGGTCGGCTCCCTGCTGTGCGGGGTGCTGCTGACCTACGCCGGATCCGAGGCCGACATGCGCAAGGTGGCCGAGCCGCTGCTGGCCCTGCCGCACGAGGCGGAGGTCGTCGGCGCGATGCCGTACGCGGACGTGCAGTGCATGCTCGACGATCCGCCGGGGATGCGGAACTACTGGTCGGCGGAGTACCTGACCGGCGCCCCCGACGACTACGTCGAGACCTTCTGCGCCCGCGGCGAGGCTCTCCCCGTGCCGACGGGCACCCTGCACGCGCTGTTCCCGCAGGGCGGCGCGATCGCCGCCGGACCGCACGAGTACCCGGTGCCGTACCGGGACGCGCCCTGGGGCGTGCACCCCTTCGGGCTGTGGGAGGACCCGGCCGACGACGAACGGTGCATCCAGTGGGTGCGGGACGTCCGTGCCGACGCGCAGCCGTGGAGCACGGGCGCGGTCTACCTCAACTTCATCGGCGACGAGGGCGCCGACCGGGTGGTGGCCGGACTGGGCGCCGAGAACGCCCGGCGCATGGCGCAGGTCAAGCGGGAGTACGACCCCGACAACGTCTTCCGCTTCAACCACAACATCAAGCCGGCCTGAGCACCGTCCCGGCACCGGCCGCCGCCACCCGCCCGCGCGCCGCCCGATCCGGCCCGCGGATGTTGCCGGGACGTCCGCGCAGGTAGCGTCCGCTGCATGGACAGCACGGACCACCGATTCGACAGCCAGGGCGCGGGCATCACCGTGCAGCGCGCGCTGGAACTGCCCGGCCTGCGCAGCGGGCTCCCCGAGATCCTCGCGGGCGGCGACCGGCTGGGGCGGACGGTGCGCTGGGTGCACGCGGGCGAGGTCCCGAACATCGCCTCGCTGCTCAAGGGCGGCGAGCTGCTGCTGACCACCGGCTACGGTCTCGGCACCCGTCCGGCCGAGCAGCGGGCGTTCGTCCGCACGCTGGCCGAGCGGGGCATCGCCGCGCTGGTGATGGAGCTGGGCCCGCGCTTCACCCGGCTGCCCGCGGCCCTGGTGGAGACGGCACGGGCGACCGGGCTGCCGCTGGTCCAACTCCACCGCGAGGTGCCGTTCGTGACGGTGACGGAGGAGATCCACACCGAGATCGTCAACGGTCACTACGCCCTGCTCCAGCGGGCCGAGGAGGTCCACCGCCGCTGTACGGAGGCGCTGCTGGGCGGTGGCGGGATCCCCCAGGTGCTGGGCATCCTGGCGGACTTCAGCGGCAACCCGGTGTTCCTGGAGACGACGGACGGACAGCTGCTGTACGCGGCCGGGGAGGGCCCGGAGGGGGCGGATCCGCTCCAGGTGTGGGAGGGGATGCGCGGCCCGCACAAGGACGCCCCGCCGCCCGCCGGTTCGGTGCTGGTGGACGTGCCCGGCGGTGGACCGGGGGCGGGTTCGGTGCGCGCCCGGCTCGTGACGCTTCCCGTGCGCGCCCCTCTCGCACCGGTGCACCGGATCGCCGCCGAGCGGGCCGCCGGGATCCTGGCCGTGGTGCTGATGCAGGCCCGCCAGGAGGAGGAGCTGGCGGCGCGCGGCCGGGGCGACTTCCTCACGGACCTCGCCGAGGGCCGGATCGCGCCGGAGGACGCCCCGGCGCAGGCCCGCGTCCTCGGCTTCAAGCCCGGCTCGGGACCGCTGCTGCCGGTCGTCATGCGGCTCGGCGACACGCTCTCGCCCGGCGGAGGCTGGGCGGTGCTGGCCCGCGCGGTCGCGGAGGAGCTGGCGTCGGTGGGCGTGCCGGTGCTGCTCGGTGTGCGTCCGGTGGAGGGCCGGGTGCCGCTGCTGCTGGGCCTGCGGTCGGAGTCGGAGCGCTCGGCGGTGGCCGACCGGGTCGCGGCGGCACTGCGGGCGGGCGTGGAGCGGGCCGGGATGCAGCGTCCGGGAGCCCTGCCGCCGGTCGTGGTGGTCGGGGTCGCGGGCGGCTGGGCGGCGGCCTCGGCGGGCCTGAGACACGCGGCGGAGACGGCGACCGCCGCCCAGGGTCTGACGGACCGCCCCTGGTACGACGCCCGCCGCCTCGACATCGACCTGCTGTTGTGGCGGCTGCGCGACCACCCCGACCTGGCGGCGTTCGTGGACCGGGCGATCGGGCCGGTCCGCGACCACGACCAGCGTTCCAAGCCGCCGCTGCTGCCCACCCTGGAGACGTATCTGGCGCATGCGGGCCGCAAGGCGGAGACGGCCCGCGAGCTGCACCTCAACCGGCAGACGCTCTACAACCGGCTCGCCCGCATAGGGGAGTTGCTGGGCACGGACCTCGACGACCCGCAGACCGTGCTGGCGTTGAGCCTGGCCCTGCGGGCCCGCCGGCACGTGACGTGAACCGGTGCGGAAACCGGTTCAGATCATCGGCCGGGGCTGCGTCAGCTCGTCGTAGACGCTGAGGACCTGGGCGACGGTCTCGTCCTCGGTGGGCCAGGTGGCCGTCTGCCGGGTGCCCAGGTCCCGCAGCGCCTCGCACCGTCCGGGGTCGCCGAGCAGCCGTACGACGGCGTCGGAGAAGGCCTCCGTGTCGTCGGCCGGCACCAGTTCGGCGGCGTCGCCGACGAGTTCGCGGATCCCGCCGGCCAGCGCCGCGACGAGCGGCACGCGCGCGTGGAGGGCCTCCTGCGCCAGGACCGACCGGGACTCCCCGCGCCCGGGCAGCAGCGCGAGGTCGGCGGCGGCCAGCAGCTCACCGACGTCGTCCCGCCGCCCGACCAGCCGCACCGGCAGCTCCTCGTCCTCGATCCGGCCCTGGAGCTCCGCCCGCAGCGGGCCCTCGCCCGCGACGACCACCAGCGGCACGGGATCGAGACCGCGCCACCCGCGCGCGGCGTCCAGCAGCAGGTCGTAGCCGCGGTGGCGGTCCAGGGAGCCGACGGCCATGAGCAACGGCCGCCCGATCGCGCCGAGTTCGGCCCGCACCTTGGGATGCGGGGGCTCGGCGTCGTCATGGCTGTCGGCCGGACGGGGGCCGGGCAGCGCCACGGCCGCCAGCCGCGCGTCCCGGGCGCCCGTACGGCGGGCCCGGTCCACGAGTTCGGACGTCGTCCCGAGCACCACCGCCGCCGCCCGCGCCACCCTGCGCTCCAGCAGCCGCCGCAGATGCGCCCGGGCCCCTTCGGCGTGCGCCCGGTTGTGCCAGGTCACGACGAGCGGGGTGCCGCGGCCGCTGAGCGCGAGGACGGCCCGGAAGGAGGCGTGCAGGCCGTGCGCGTGGACCAGGTCGGCGTCCGTGCAGGCCGCCCGCAGAGCCGCCACGGACCCGGGGTCGCTGCTGCGCGGCACGTGCACGTGTTCGGCGCCGGCGCCCGTGAAGTCGTAGGTGTGATCGGCGCCGACAGGGGCGCACACCGTCACCCGCACGCCCCGTGCGACGAGCCCCGCTGCCAGGGAGCGCACGTGTGCGCTGCTGCCGGCGTTGCCGCCGCCCAGCACCTGCACGGTGCGCAGCGACGACTGGCCGTGCGGTGAGTGGCTGCTCACGTGGCCGGGGCTCCTGGGTCGGCGTCGGTCGGTCACGACGAAAGTACAGAAGGACCGGGCGGAGGGGTGAACCGCTCGGGTTCCTCCACGTATTACGCCCAAGGATGCCAGCACGCACGGGTGTTCCGTGCCGCCGATCGCCCCGGCACCCGGCGACACGGCGGCCCAAGTCACCCACACGAGTGAGAGAAGTCCGGGTTCCGTTCGATTGAGTCCGGTCCGGACGACAACGACGACCGGCCCGGACGACAACGGGTGCGGTCCGGACGGCAACGAGTGCGGCCCGGACGGCAACGAGTGCGGGGCGGGCCGGAACCCGAAGGTCCCGCTCCCGCCCCGCACCCGACCGGGTGGCTCCCGCGCTACGCGTCCGCGCGGGCCGCCGCCAGCAGCTCCTCCGCGTGGGCCCTGGCCGTCTCCGAGTCCTCCTGGCCGGCGAGCATCCGGGACAGCTCCCGGATCCGCTCCTCCCCCTCCAGGACCTTCACACCGGACCGGGTCACCGACCCGTCGTTGGTCTTCTCCACCAGCAGTTGCCGGTCGGCGAACGCGGCGACCTGCGGAAGGTGGGTGACCACCACGACCTGCGCGCTCCTGGCGAGCTTCGCGAGGCGCCGCCCGATCTCCACGGCCGCCTTGCCGCCCACCCCCGCGTCGACCTCGTCGAAGAGGTACGTCGGCACGGGGTCCGTCCCCGCGAACACCACCTCGACGGCGAGCATCACCCGCGACAGCTCACCCCCGGACGCGCCCTTGGCGATGGGCCGCGGCGGCGCTCCCGGATGCGGGGCGAGCAGCAGCTCGACCTCGTCGGCACCGGACGCCCCGTAGGCGACCGCCCGCCCGCCGACCTCCACGCCCTCCGGGTCCTCGGTCTGCCGGATCGCGAACGACACGCGCGCGTGGGGCATCGCCAGCGACGCCAGCTCGGCGGTCACCGCGGCGGCGAACCGCTCGGCGGCCTCCGTGCGCGCGTCGGTCAGCGCCTGCGCGAGACCGCCCAGCTCGGACCGCAGCGCGTCCCGTTCGGCGGTCAGCTCGTCGATCCGCTCGTCGTCGCCGTCCAGCGCGGTGAGCCGCTCTGCGCCCTGCTCGGCCCAGGCCAGGACGGCGGACACGTCCTGCCCGTACTTCCGGGTGAGCGCGGTCAGCGCGGCGCGCCGCTCCTCCACGGCCCCCAGCCGCAGCGGATCGGCGTCCAGGTCGTCGGCGTACCCCGCCAGCTCCCCCGCCACGTCACCGAGCAGGATCCCGATCTCGCCGATCCGGTCGGCGAGCGCGGACAGCGCCGGGTCGTGCGACCGGACGGCCTCCAGGGCCCGCTGGGCGCCCGCGACGAGCGTCGCCGCGTCGATGCTCTCGGGATCCTCCGGATTGCCCGCGAGAGCCGCGTGAGCGGCCGCGGCGGCCACGGACAGCGCCTCCGCGTGCCCGAGCCGCTCCGCCTCCTCCGCCAGCTCCGTGTCCTCCCCGGCCCGCGGCTCGACAGCCGCGATCTCGTCGAGCCCGAAGCGCAGCATGTCGGCCTCCTGGGCCCGCTCACGCGCCCGGGTGACGATCTCGTCCAGCTCGACGGCCACGGCCCGCAGCCGCCGGTACGCCTCGGTGTACTTGGCCAGCGGCACGGTGACGGCGTCCCCGGCGTACCGGTCCAGCGCCTGCCGCTGCCGGGACAGCTTCAGCAGCCCCTGCTGGTCGGTCTGCCCGTGCACGGCGACCAGCTCGTCCGCCAGCTCGGCCAGCACACCGACCGGCACGCTCCGCCCGCCGACGTGTGCCCGTGAGCGCCCCTCGGCGGAAACGGTACGGCTGATCAGCAGCGCCCCGTCGTCCAGCTCGGCCCCGGCCTCCTCGGCCCGGACCACCACCGAGGCGCCCGGGGGCACGGAGATCCGCCCCTCCACGACCGCCCGCTCGGCCCCGATCCGCACCAGCGCGGGATCGGCACGCCCGCCCAGCAGCAGCCCGAGGCTGGTGACCACCATGGTCTTGCCCGCACCCGTCTCACCGGTGACGGCGGTGAAGCCGGGCGACAGCTCGACGACAGCGTCGTCGATGACTCCGAGCGACCGTATCCGCATCTCCTCCAACACGAGGAAGACCTTACGAGGTCGGGCGGAGAAAGCGCGAGGCGCCCCGTCACCCGGGCGGGTGGACGTCCCCGGGACCGCCCTAGTGCCGGGCCCCCCGCCACCCCGAGACGGGCAGCGCGAACTTCGCCACGAGCCGGTCGGTGAACGACGCGTGATGCAGCCGGGCCAGCCGTACCGGCACCGCGCCCCGCCGCACCTCGACCCGGGCCCCCGGCGGCAGCTCGAAGGTCCGCCGCCCGTCGCACCACAGCACCCCGGGCGGAATGTGCGGCAGCAGCTCCACGGCGAGCACCGAGTTCGGCGAGGTCACGAGCGGCTTGGCGAACAGCGCGTGCGCGCTGATCGGCACCATCAGCAGCGCCTCCACCTCGGGCCACACCACGGGCCCGCCGGCGGAGAACGCGTAGGCGGTGGACCCGGTCGGCGTCGACAGGACGATCCCGTCGCACCCGAACCCGGTCACCGGCCGCCCGTCGATCTCCAGCACGACCTCGAGCAGCTTCTCCGCGCCGGCCTTCTGCACCGCCGCCTCGTTCAGCGCCCAGTCCGTGTGCACGATGTCCCCGTTGCGGTGCACGACGACATCGACGGTCATCCGCTCCTCGACCTCGTACGCCCGGGAGACGACCCGGTCGACGACCTTGTCGAGATCGTCCCGCTCGGCCTCGGCGAGGAACCCGACACTGCCCAGGTTGACGCCGAGCATCGGCACCCCGGACGCCCGGGCGAACTCGGCGCCGCGCAGCAGGGTGCCGTCACCGCCGAGGACGATGAGCAGCTCGCACCCCTCCAGGCACTGCGGCGTGGCCTCGGAGACCAGCTCCACCTCGTCCGGCACATGCAGGTCGGCCGCCTCGTACTCCAGGACGCGCACCCCGATGCCCTCGCGCAGCAGCCCCTTCACCACCAGTTCCGCGCTGCGGATCGCGGCCGGCCGGCCCGTGTGGGCGAGCAGGAAAACGGTACGAGTTCGGTTCGGTGTCAACGCGGCCCCTCCGCCACTGCACGGTCAACGTCCGCCGGGTCCAGGGCAGGCGCCCCGGCCCGGAGCCACAGAAAGTACTCGACATTGCCCGAGGGCCCGGGCAGCGGACTGGCGGTGACACCCTTCACGCCCAGCCCCAGGTCCCACGCCTTCCCGGCGACGCCGCGCACCGCCTCGGCCCGCAGCTGCGGGCTGCGTACGACGCCCCCGCTGCCGAGCCGTTCCTTCCCCACCTCGAACTGCGGCTTGACCATCATGACCAGATCCGCGTCCGGCCCGGTGCACCGCGCCAGGGCCGGCAGCACCAGCCCCAGCGGAATGAAGGACAAGTCCCCCACGACAAGATCCACAGGCTCCCCATCGATCGCTTCAAGCGTCAACTCGCGTACGTTCGTACGGTCCTTGACGGTGACGCGTTCATCGCTCTGCAGAGACCAGGCGAGTTGTCCGTATCCGACGTCGACGGCGACGACGTGCGCGGCCCCCGCCCGCAGCAGCACGTCCGTGAACCCGCCGGTGGACGCGCCGGCGTCCAGCGCCCGCCGCCCCTCCACCAGGAGCCCCTGGGGCACGAACGCGGCCAGCGCCCCGGCGAGCTTGTGCCCGCCCCGGGAGACGTAGTCGGGATCGGCGTCGTCGACGGCGACGACGATCGCGGCGGCCGTCTCCACCTGGGTGGCCGGCTTGGTCGCGACGGTCTTGCCGACGCTGACCCGGCCGGCGGCGATCAGCTGCCCGGCGTGCTCGCGCGAGCGCGCGAGCTTCCGGCGGACCAGCTCCGCGTCCAGACGGCGACGAGCGACTCCTGCCACGTTCGGTTCAGCTCCTGTGTCCGTACGGCGTCGGGGGCGCCGGAGGTCCCGGGCGGGCGTCGAGCGCGGTGAGCGCGTCGCGCAGCCCCCGGTGTACATCCTCGTACACCTCGACGTGTCCGTCGGTGGCGAGGTGGTCGGCGTCGGCCAGCCGGTCCAGCCGGGCGTCGACCTCGGCGTGCCCGGTGGGGACCCGGGGTACGGCCAGCGGGGCGGGCGCGGCGGGGTCGTCCGCCCGCTCCTCCGGCACACTCTCCGGCTCCGGCACTGTGTCGCTCATGCCCAGACGCTACCGCGAACCCCTGGGGTACCGTCGATCGCGATGGCGACGATCGAGGAGTGCCGCGCGGCACTCGAGAAGCTCTCGGACAACATGGGCAGCGCCGAAGGGGACGTCCGCACGGCCGCCTCCCTGGACCGCTCGGTGAGCTGCCGGATCACCGACCTGGACGTCACGTTCGTCGGCCGGATGACCGGCGGCCGGATCGTGGTGCGGGACACCCTTCAGGGCCCTCCCCCGGAGAAGGCCCAGATCAGGCTGACGATGACCGGCGACGACCTGGTCTCGCTGGTCGACGGCGAGCTGAACTTCGCCAAGGCCTGGGGCTCGGGCCGGGTGAAGCTCGAGGCGGGCCTGCGCGATCTGCTCCACCTCAGGAGGCTTCTGTGACGGCCGGCTGCCCGGCCCGCACCCGTGCCTTGCGGGCCGCCGGCACCACCAGCGGCGTCCCCGTCTCGGGATCGTCGATGACCTGACAGCCCAGCCCGAAGACCCGCTCGACCAGCTCGGCCGTGACGATGTCGTTCGGCGCGCCCTGCGCGATGACCTCGCCGCCCTTCAGCGCGATCAGATGCGTGGCGTACCGGGCCGCGTGGTTGAGGTCGTGCAGGACGGCGACGAGCGTGCGGCCCTGCTCCTCGTGCAGCTCGGCGCAGAGGTCGAGGACGTCGATCTGGTGCTGGATGTCGAGGTAGGTGGTCGGCTCGTCGAGCAGCAGCAGCGGCGTCTGCTGGGCGAGCGCCATCGCGATCCACACCCGCTGGCGCTGGCCGCCGGACAGCTCGTCGACGTACCGGTCGGCGAGCTCGGCGACGCCGGTCTGCGCCATGGACTCCTGGACGACCCGCTCGTCCTCGGCCGACCACTGGCGCAGGATGCCCTGGTGCGGGTAGCGGCCGCGGCCCACCAGGTCGGCGACGGTGATCCCGTCCGGCGCGATGGACGACTGCGGCAGCAGGCCGAGGGTGCGCGCGACCTTCTTCGCCGGCATCGACTGGATGACCTGCCCGTCGAGCAGCACCCGGCCCTGCGAGGGCTTCAGCATCCGCGACAGCGCCCGCAGGAGCGTCGACTTGCCGCACGCGTTGGGACCGACGATCACCGTGAAGGAGTTGTCGGGTATCTCCACGGACAGCTGTTCGGCGATGACCCGCTGGTCGTAGGCGAGGGTGACGTTCTCGGCGGACAGGCGGTTCACGATGCTCCTTGGATTGTTCCGGTCTGCCGGGCGGCTCCGGTCGGCTGCCGGGCGGCTCCGGTCGACTGCCGGGCGGCTCCGGTCGACTGCCGGGCGGCTCCGGTCGACTGCCGGGCGGCTCCGGTCGACTGCCGAGCCGCTCATATCCGGCCCGCCTTGCGCTCGGTGACCAGGAGCCACAGCAGGTAGACCCCGCCCAGCACACCGGTGACCACGCCCACGGGCAGCTGCCCGTCGCCGAAGAGACGCTGCGCGGCCCAGTCGGCGGTGACCAGCAGGGCGGCGCCCATGAACAGGGACGGCACGAGGTTGGGGCCCGGTGAGCGGGTCAGCCGCCGGGCGAGCTGCGGCGCGGTGAGCGCCACGAAGCTGACGGGGCCCGCGGCGGCGGTGGCGGCGGCGGTCAGCAGGACGGCGGAGACCAGCAGCAGCATCCGTACCCGCTCCACCGGCACCCCGAGGGCGTGGGAGACGTCGTCGCCCATCTCCATCATCCGAAGGCCCCGCGCGTTGGCGAGGACCAGCGGAACCAGCAGCAGGCACAGCCACAGCAGCGGCCAGACCTGGTTCCAGTCCCGGCCGTCGAGCGTGCCGGTCATCCAGACGACCGCGCGGGCCGCGTCGACGAAGTCGGCCTTGGTGAGCAGATAGCCGTTGACGGCGGTCGCGACCGCCGAGACGCCGATGCCGACCAGCACCAGCCGGTAGCCGTGCACGCCCTGCTTCCACGCCAGCAGGTAGATCAGCGCACCGGTCACCAGACCGCCGACCAGGGCGCCGATCGTGACCTGGGCGGCGCTCCCGGAGAACAGCACGATCATCACGAGCGCGCCGGCCGTCGCCCCCTGCCCGAGCCCCAGCACGTCCGGGCTGCCCAGCGGGTTGCGGGAGACGGCCTGGAACAGCGCTCCGCCGAGTCCCAGCGAGGCCCCGACCAGCAGCCCGACCAGGACCCGCGGCAGCCGCAGCTCGTTGACGATGAACTCCTGGCCCGCGGTGCCCTCGCCGAACAGCGTCCGCACCACGTCCCCGGACGAGATCGGGAAGTCGCCGGTGCCGATCAGCACCACGCTCGCGGCGAACGCGGCGGCCATCAGCAGGACGACGACGACCAGCGCTCGCACGTCCAGCCTGACCGACGCTCCGCCCGGTCCGCGCAGCGCACGGACCCCGCCCCTGGGTGCCACGGTCCTCCCCGCCTCCGCCGCCTGCTCCGCCGCTGCCGTCTTCCCTGTTCCTGCGGTCCTCACAGCTGGGCCGTCCTCCGGCGTCGTACGAGAAAGATGAAGACCGGCCCGCCGATGATCGCGGTGATGATGCCGACCTGGACCTCCGACGGACGGGCGACGACCCGGCCGAGCACATCGGAGCCGAGCAGCAGCACCGGCGACAGGATCGCCGCGTACGGCATGATCCAGCGCAGGTCGGGGCCGGTGAAGGAGCGGACCACGTGCGGGACCATCAGCCCCACGAACACGATCGGCCCGCAGGCGGCGGTCGCGGCACCGCACAGCACGGTGGCGGCGAGCATCGACAGCGCCCGGGTGCGGTTGAGGTCGGCGCCCAGCGCCTTGGCCGTGTCGTCGCCCATGGCCACCGCGTTCAGCGGCCGGGCGAGGCCCAGCGCGAGCAGCGTGCCCACGGCCAGGAACGGCAGCACCTGCCAGATGGTCTCGTCGCTCGCCGAGGACAGCGAACCCACCGTCCAGAACCGCATCCTGGCGAGCGCCGCGTCGTCCAGGATCATCACGGCCTGGAGATAGCCGTACAGCGCGGCACTGATCGCGGTGCCGGCCAGCGCCAGCCGCACCGGTGTGGCGCCCCGGCTCCCGCCGAGGAACCAGACCAGCGCGCCGACCGCGGCCGCGCCGAGGAAAGCGAACCACACATAGCCGTTCAGGCTGGTCACGCCGAAGAACGAGATCGCGGTGACGACCGCGGCCGAGGCCCCCGCGTTGAGGCCGAGAAGGCCGGGGTCGGCCAGCGGGTTGCGGGTGAGCGCCTGAAGCACCGACCCGGACAGACCCAGCGCCGCGCCGGCGAGCAGCCCCAGCACGGTCCGCGCCAGCCGCTCGTCGACGACGACGTCCGCGTACGTACCCGAGTCGGCGAACAGCCCGTGCCAGACCTGCGCCACGGACAGTTCCTTGGCGCCGATGGCGACGCTCGCCACCGCCACCAGCAGCAGGACCGCCACGGAGACGAGCAGACCGACGGAACGGACCACCCGGCGGTTCGGGGGCGCGGGGGCGGCTTCCGCGCGCTGTTCGGGAACACTGTCGACCAACACGCAGTTAGGTTAGCCTACCCTCCCCACCGGGCAGAATGCCTGGTCACAGGTCCGACCGGCTTCACCGGTTCACCACCTCGGGAACCGCCTCACAGCCCCAGCCGCGCCAGCGCCTTGCCGCCGTCCAGCGCGCAACTCCCCTCCCCCGCCGCCGTCCAGGCCACCGCGCACAACGCCCGCAACCCGTCCAGCGCGTCACCGTCGCCCTCCAGCTCCAGCACCGGGGCCCCCGTCGCACCCGCCGTCGCCGTCCAGCCCCCGCACCGGAACCCGGCACCGGAAGCCACCACCTCCGGCTGCCCGGTGAGCATCCCCCGCAGATCGGCGGCGACATACGTCGGCCGGTGCTGCGGCGGCGCCGCCAGCAGCAGCGCCCCGTCGGTGACCCCGGTGAGGACCAGCAGC
The DNA here is from genome assembly GCF_014648915.1 of Streptomyces phaeofaciens. Taxonomy (GTDB): domain Bacteria; phylum Actinomycetota; class Actinomycetes; order Streptomycetales; family Streptomycetaceae; genus Streptomyces; species Streptomyces phaeofaciens. The sequence continues at coordinate 12,523 of NZ_BMSA01000064.1, forward strand.
GAGTCGACCTGCCCGTTGAACGCCCCCTCGATGTCGGTGTCCAGCCGATCCCCGACCACCAACGGCCGCTCCGCGCCCGTCCGCAGGATCGTCTCCCGGTGCATCGGGGGCAACGGCTTCCCCGCGACCTGCGGCTCGGCCCCGGTCGCGATCCGCACGACCTCCACCGCCGCACCGTTGCCCGGCGCGATCCCCCGACCGCTCGGAATCGTCAGATCGGTGTTGGACGCGAACCACGGCACCCCGCGCGCCACCGCGTACGACGCCTCCGCGAACCGTCCCCACGGCAGGTCCGGCCCGCCGAACCCCTGCACCACGGCCGCCGGATCGTCGTCCGCCGACTCCACCGGCACCAGCCCCCGCTCCCGCAGCGCGACCCGCAGCCCCTCGCCGCCGATCACCAGCACCCGCGCGCCGGCCGGCACCTGCTCACTGATCAGCCGGGCGACCGCCTGCGCCGAGGTGATGACGTCGTCCGCGTCCGTCGGTATCCCCAGCTCCGTCAGATGCCCGGCCACGGTGTCCGGCGTCCGCAGCGCGTTGTTGGTGACGTACGCCAGACGCATCCCGCCCGCCCGCGCCGTGGCCAGCGACTCGACGGCGTGCACGATCGCGTTCCCTCCCGCGTACACCACCCCGTCCAGATCGAGCAGCGCCGTGTCGTACGCCTCGCTCAGGGCCTGCCCACTGCCCTCGGGCCTCGTCCTGACGCTCCGGCTCATTCCACATCGCTCCTCGTTCGCTCCGCTTTCCCCCGATCATCGCGCATGCCACCGACAGACGTACGATGCCGGGATGAACTCAGCAGGTCACTCGGAAGCAACGGCGCCCCGAGGCCTGGAACTCACCCCGTTCCGAGGCCTGCGCTACGACCCCGACCGGGTCGGCAGCCTCGCCGCCGTCACCTCCCCGCCGTACGACGTCGTCGTCCGCCCCGACGGCCTGCACCATCTCCAGGACTCGGACCCCCACAACATCGTCCGGCTGATCCTTCCCCAGGCGACCACCCCCGACATCCGCAACGAACAGGCCGCCGACACCCTCCACCGCTGGCTCGCCGAGGGCGTCCTCACCACGGACCCCGAGCCCGCCCTGTACGTCTACGAGCAGAGCCACGCGGACGGCATGCTCCAGCGCGGCGTCATCGGCACCCTGCGCGTCTCCGACCCGGCGGAGGGCATCGTCCTCCCCCACGAGGACGTCATGCCGCACGTCGTCGCGGACCGCGCGGCCCTCATGCGGGCCACCCGCGCCAACCTCGAACCGCTGCTGCTCACCTACCGCGGCAACGGCACCGCGGCGGAGATCGTCGACCGCACCGCCGAGCGCCCCCCGCTCCTGTCCACCACCACGGACGACGGCTACAGCCACCGCCTCTGGGCCATCACCGACCCCACCGAGACGGCCCGCGTCCAGGCGGACCTCGCCCGCCACCAGGCCCTCATCGCCGACGGCCACCACCGCTGGGCGACCTACCTCCGGCTGCGCGCCGAGCACCCGTCCCCCGGCCCGTGGGACCACGGTCTGGTCCTTCTGGTCGACACCGCCCGCTACCCGCTGCGCGTCCGCGCCATCCACCGTCTCCTGCACGGTCTCCCGGTCGCCGACGCCCTGGCCGCCGTGGACGGCCTGTTCCGCGTCCGGCGTCTGGACGTCCCGCTGCCCCGGGCCCTCGACGTCCTGGCGGACGCGGCCTGCGCGGGCAACGCGTTCCTGCTGGCGGGCGACGGCGCCTTCCACCTCCTCGACCGTCCCGACCCGGCGTTCCTGGCCCGCACGGTCCCCCAGGAGCACCCCCCGGCCTGGCGCACCCTGGACGCCACCGTCCTGCACGCGGCCCTCCTGGACCACGTCTGGCACATCCCCGAGGACGATCCCACCCGCATCGCCTACATCCACGACACGGCCGCCACGGTCGAGAAGGCGGAACGCGACGGCGGTACGGCGGTCCTGCTGCACCCGGTCCGCGAGGAGGTCGTCCGCGACCTCGCCCGCCAGGGCGTCACGATGCCCCGCAAGTCGACGTCGTTCGGCCCGAAGCCGGCGTCCGGCCTGGTCCTGCGCGCACTGGACCTGTGAAACGCGAGAAGGGGCGGGACTCCGGCAGCTGCCGGGGTCCCGCCCCTTGTCGTGTCACGGGTGACGGACGTCAGTCCTTGTCGCCGTCCTCGTCACCGTCGTTCACCGGCTCGGCCACGGTCTTCTCGACCTCAGCCTCGGCCTCGACCTCGACGTCAGCCTCGGCCTCGACGTCAGCCTCGGCCTCGGCCTCGGCCTCGACAGCGGGCTCGACCTCAGCCTCGGGGCCGGTCTCGTCCAACGCGTCGACGAAGTCCACCCCGTCCATCTCGGCGAGCCGGTCGGAGGCGTCCGTGCTGCCGTCCCGGTCCGCCTCGACGGCCTTGGCGAACCACTCCCGCGCCTCGCCCTCACGCCCGGCCGCCAGCAACGCGTCGGCGTACGCGTACCGCAGTCGCGCGGTCCACGGCTGCACGGAGTTCGACGCCAGCTCGGGGCTCTGGAGCGTCACGATCGCCGCGTCGAGCTGATCCATGTCACGCCGGGCCCCGGCCGCGACGAGCCGCATCTCGACCTGGCCGGCCTTGTCGAGCTTGTTCACCTCGGGGGCACCGGCCATGTCCAGCGCCTTCTCCGGCCGCCCGAGCCCACGCTCGCAGTCGGCCATCACCGGCCACAGCTCCACCGAACCGGTCATCCGCCGCGCGGCCCGGAACTCGGCGAGCGCCTCGCTGTACTTCTGGTTGGCGTACGCCGCGAACCCGGCGGCCTCCCGCACCGCGGCGACCCGCGACGCCAGCCGCAGCGCCACCTTGGAGTACCCGTACGCGCCCTCGGGGTCCTCGTCGATCAGCCGCGCGACCATCACCAGGTTCCGGGCGACGTCCTCGGCAAGCCCCTTCGGCAGGCTCTGAAGCTCCTGCCGTACGTCCTTGTCGATCTCGTCGCCGGTGACGTCCTCGGCGATGGGCAGCCGCTTGATCGGCTCACGCTCGCGGTCACGGTCCCGGTCGTCACGGAACCGGCCGCCGCCACGGCGGTCGTCGCCGCGCCGGTCGTCACGCCGGTCGTCCCGTCCACGGAACCCACCGGGCCTGGCACCACCGCGGTCGTCCCGACGGAAGGGCGGCCGACCGCCACGGTCGTCGCCCCGACGGTCGTCACGGCGGTCATCGCGGCGATCGTCACGGCGGTCGTCGCGACGGAAGGGCGGACGGTCGCCGCCACGGTTGTCGTC
>NZ_BMSA01000065.1 GCF_014648915.1 Streptomyces phaeofaciens
ACGGACTTCACGTCGGTCCAGGTCTCGGCGTCGTCGGACACCTGGATCACGTACGTTTTCGGGTAGGCCGACTCCCACAGCACGGCCACGCGGTCGAACTTCCGCACGGAGCCGAGGTCGACCTGGATCCACTGGTCGTCCTCGTAGGCGGAGGACCAGCGGGTGGCCGGGTCGCCGTCGGTGGCGTGGGAGGCCGGGTGGTCGGACTCCTCGGTGGAGGCGTTCGCCGTCCGGCGAAGGGCGAGGTCGGTGCCCGGGGCGGCGCTGTCGATGACGCCGAGGGACCACAGGGAGTTGCCCCAGCTGGTGTTGCGCACCCCGCAGGCGAGGCGCACATAGCGGGCGCTGCGTGCGGCGAAGTCCTCCACCTGGAGGCTGGCGTTGCCGCTGTTGAAGGGCAGGGGGACCGCGCCGTTGTCCACGGAGGCGATGTCGTTCCAGGTGGAGCCGTCCGAGGAGGCCTGGACGAGGTAGGTCTTCGCGTACGCCTGTTCCCAGACCAGGTCGACCCGGTCGAAGGACTGCACGGACCCCAGGTCGACCTGGATCCACTGGCCGTCCTCGTAGGCGGAGGACCAGCGGGTGGCCGGGTCGCCGTCCGTCACGTTGGCCGGGCCGTGGTCGTCGCCATCCCTGCTGGACGCGACGGCCGGAGCGTGCAGGGCGAGATCAGTTCCCGGGCGCTCCGTGTCCAGCACGGACAGCGTCCACAGCGAGCTGCCCCAGCCGGTGGCGCGGGTCAGGCACCTGATCCGTACATGCCGAGCTTGCTGCCGGCCAAAGTCCACGGACTGGGTATAGGAGTCGCCGCCAGCGGTGAATGCCAGCGGCACCTCGTACTCGTAGCCGAACTGGCGTATGCCGAACCGGGTGGTGCGGCGGTCGCTCTCCGTGCCGCCGACCGACGCGACCAGGGTGAGGTCGTGCAGGACCGGGTCGCCAAGTCCGTTGGGCCACCACAGCTGCGGGTCGCGAAGCCGCAGCCGGCCGAAGGCGTCCGGCGCGAACGTGACGTCGACGCTGCGCCCCGCTGGCACGGTGACGACCTTGCTGACCCGGACGTCACCGAAAGCCGCCGAGACCGTCGTGCGGTGGTCGGTGGAGTCGGCGTTGCGGACCGGGACGACAATAGTCAGTTCGGCGACCGACACATCGGGCAGGCTGGGCAGCACGGTGTCGACGCGGGGGTCGCCGATCACTATGTGCCCGGTGGATCTGAGCCGGACGTGGTTCCAGATACCTGCGGACCGGTCTCGCACGGCCGGCATCCAGTCCCAGCCCGAAGCCGCTAGATAGGTCGGGGAGTTAAGGTTCATCTGGCCCGCGCCCGCGTCCACCCAGGCCTCGCCAGCGGGTCCCTTGTCGCCCGGGCTGCCGGGCACCGGTATGGGCGAGATCCGGACGGCGAGCGCGTTCGCGCGGTCCGTCGAGAGCTGTGTGGTTACGTCGTGGGCCGAGCGGGCGAAGGGATGGGTGAGATCGCCGACCCGGCGGCCGTTGAGCCAAATGTCGGCCGTGTGGTTGACGCCGTCGAACTCCAGCCAGATCCGGCGGCCGGCACCGGTGCGCAGTCCGCGCGGCACCTCGAAGTCGCGCTTGTACCACCAGGCGTGCCGTGAGAGGGCTTCGGGGATCTTCAGGTTGTTGAGCCCGGCGACCGGGTCGGGCAGTTTGCCCTGGTCCACTAGAGAGGCGAGTACTGTGCCAGGTACCGTCGCCGGAAGCCAGCCGCTGGTGCCGACGGACGTCCTGGAGAGGCCGGCGCCATCGGCGCCAGCCCAGTCGTCGAGAGTGAGCCGCCAGCCGGACTCCACCGGGACCGTTCCGTCCTCGGCGACTTTCAGCCGTGGTGTCTCGCTCCGTTGGATGCCCCAGTCGGTCCAGCCGGTGGCCGAGGGGCGGTGTCCCGCGGTGGTGCCGTACACCTCGAAACCGTTCAGCCCCAACGGCAGCTGGCTGGAGCGCCTGCGGGAGGTCATGCGTACCCAGCGCGCGGACACCGGGTGTGCGGGCTCGACGTCTACCACGCCGCCGGTGCCAGCCGTCGTGCGATATAGCGTCGTCCAGGACGAGCGATCCACGGTGGACTCCACCACGAAGTCCACCGCATAGCTGGACTGGATCTCGTCGCCGGTGGTGCCGCTGTGGACATTGCCACTGGTGGGAGGGGTGTAGACCGGGTCGTTCAGGTCGCTTTCGAAGGTGAGTCGGATCGAGGTGACCGTGCACACGGCCTGGAGATCGATCGCGATCCACTGAGGATCACCCGCTTCCGCCCGCCAGCCGCTGCCGCGCACGCCCTGGGAGGTGAGCCGGTCGACCGCGAACGTGCTTGGCGTCGGGCCGTAGGCCGTCGACGACACCGAAACCGGTCGGTAGAGGGCGAGTTCACGGGGCGAGGAGGACACGGCGGGCGTGTCGGTGGCTGCGGTGGCGGTGGACGCGGGGAGCAGCGAACCGATCCCGAACCCCGCCAGCAAAGTGGAGCCGGTGGTCACGACGGCGCGGCGCGATGGGCGCGGTGAACTTGTGTGATCTGTCATGCGTGGTGATGTCCCATCAGAACACAGCGTCGCGGCCCGGAGCGGGTGCACGTGACGCGAACGAAATGACAACGTTGCCAAAGGCTCGGGCGTGAAAGAGCCCGTGTCAAGCCCCTAAGACAGGAGGAACGGTGTCGCATACGTGTGGCACCCTCTGAGGATTCTTCCGCCACCTCGGACATCGCCCCGTGCTCCGGCAGACCCCGCTCGTTCATGAGAGCCCGTCAGTTTGCTGGCAGCCCTCTGCGGAAGTGGTGCCAGGGGGCTTCAGGGTCTGGGCGGGTTGCGTGCTCGGCTACCGCGTCGGGATGCATGTTTCGGTGGACTCGTGCTGCTCTGCCGCGGTCCACGGGGCTCGAACCTGTGTTCGCCCCCTTTTTTAGCCCTGACGTGGGCGGTGTCGGGGACGACGCGGGTGACGTCGATCAGGCCGGCATCGTCGAGCCGGGGCAGGACGGCCTCGTGCAGACGGCCCCAGACGCCAGCTCTCGACCAGATGAGGAACCGACGGTGGGCGGTCGAGTTCGATATGCCGAAGCAGGGGGCAGAGCCCGCCAGAAACAGCCGCTGACCAGCACGTAGGTATCGTCGTGACAGCGCAACCCTGCAGACGACCTCGCCGACGTTGTCCTACTCAGCGATCTGCTTGCACACCCCAATCAGCGGCCGAGTCGTGGCGGGGGTCTCGAGCGGCCAAAGTATCCCTAGCCACCGAGGGCAACGGTCTTAAAGGCCACACTCGACACCCCTGGGCCAGCCAACCCTACGAATGGCTCGCTCAACCCGACTAAGAAGGTAGGACGGTCTTAAGGCCCACTGTCGGCCGCACGGTAGTGTTGGTATTCGGCCTCGGGGAACATCGGTACAGCGGCTAGCGCTAAGCATTCGATCTTGGGCGGCTACCACAGGTGATCCACTGTGCGTGGGGCTTCAGGGAAAGATCGTTGGCGGGGTGCGAGGCATCGGTACCGTCCGCCGCGTGCCGGTGGAATTCTTAACTGACGAGCAGGCTGAGGCGTATGGGAAGTTCGCTGAGGAGCCGACAAGACCCGAGCTGGAACGCTTCTTCTTCCTCGATGACGAGGACCGTAAGCTGATCGTGAAGCGCCGCGGTGACCACAACCGTCTCGGTTTCGCCTTGCAGATGTGCACGGTGCGGTATATTGGGCTCTTTCTGGAGGACCCTCTTGCGGTCCCGTGGCCAGTGATCGAGCATCTGGGCGAACCGCTGGGGACCGAGGACGTCTCGTGTATCAAGCGATACACCGAGCGGCAGATGACGGCGTACGAGCACGCCTGGGAGATCCGGGACTCCTACGGCTACCACCCGTACGACGATCCCGAGTGGGGGCGGAAGTTCCACAGCTTCCTTCACGGCCGGGCGTGGACGCACGCCGAGGGGCCGGTTGCGCTGTTCAACCCAGGCGGTGGGCTGGCTGCGCCGGAACCGGGTGCTGCTACCGGGCGTGAGCGTGCTGGCCCGGCAGGTCTCCGAGGTCCGCACGATAGCGGAGAAGCGACTGCACGCCACCATCGCGCAGGCCGCGGCCCGCGCGGACCGGGAGCTGCCGGGGCAGTTGGTGGCGACGCTGGTCAGGCCGGACGGCACGCGGTTTTCGGAGCTGGAGCGGCTGCGCCGGCCACCGACGCGGACGACGGGCACGGCGTTCGCCCGCGCGCTGGAACGGGTGGAGGAGATCGTCGCGTTCGGCCTGGGCCGGGTGCGGCTGAACAAGATCCCGCCCAACCGGCTGGCGGTGCTGGCACGCTACGGGCTGGGCAGCAAGGCGGCCGGGCTGGAGCGGGCCAGCGAGCCGAAGCGCACGGCGATGCTGACGGCGGTGATGCGGCACCTGGAGGCCAAGGCGATCGACGAGGCCCTGGACCTGTTCCAGGTCCTGATGGCCACGAGGTTGATCAGCGCGGCGAAGCACGAGGTGGACGACAAGCTGATGCCGCCCGCGTGGCGCAAGGCGGTGTTCGCCAACCCGGAGCTGCCGACGGGGGCGGTGGACAGGCGTGAAAGCAGATGGCCGAGCGCCTGGAGGAGGCCGGGAAGGACGCGAAGGTCTCCATCGAGGTCCAGCCGAACGGGCGGGCAAAGCTGAACGTGGACGCGCTCGGTGCGCTGGGCGAGCCCAAGAGCCTGCGCTGGCTGCGTCGGCGGGTGGAGCGGATGCTGCCGAAGATCGACCTGCCGGACCTGCTGTTCGAGGTCCACTCCTGGACCGGGTTCCTCGACGACTTCGTACCCCTGGGCGACGGCACCACCCGCATGAAGGACCTGCACACCTCGGTGGTCGCACTGCTCGTCTCGGAGGCGTGCAATATCGGCCTGACCCCGGTCGTTAACCCCGCCATCGAGGCCCTGACCCGCTCCCGGCTGGTCCACGTCGATCAGTACTACCTGGGCGCCGACACCATCACCGCGGCGAACACCGCGCTGATCGCCGCCCAGGCCAAGGTCCCGATCGTCCGCTACTGGGGCGACGGGCTGCTCGCCTCCGTCGACGGCCTCCGCTTCGTCGTCCCCGTCCGCACGATCAACGCCGTAACCTCACCGAAGTACTTCGGGTTCAAACGGGGCATTACATGACTCAATGCCGTAAATGACCAGGTTGCGGGCATCGGACAGATGGTGGTGCCCGGCACGCCGCGCGACTCGCTGCACATCCTGGACACCCTGCTGAACCTGGACGGCGGGGTGAAGCCGGAGATGGTGGCGACCGACAACGCCTCGCATGTTGTTACCTGGACACCTCCTGTCCCGTTAGCCCGGAGGAGCGGTCGGATGGGCCGTCAGTCGGGGCTGTTCCGGAGGTGGCTGTGCGGGTCCTGGACCAGCGTCGCGAGGATGGCTCGCACGTCGTCGAGCTGCTCGACGATGCTGATGAGCCGATCGAAGTCGTCTCGGGGTTCCTACGCTTCCTCGGTGCGAGGAACTGCTCGCCGAACACCCTCGTGTCGTATGCGTACGACCTCCGTCACCTGTGGCGGTTCTTCGGTGAGCGCGGCCTGACCTGGGACGTGTTCGCTCCAGCCCACGCGATCCCGCTGCTGGAGTACCTGCGCACGGTCCCCTCTCGCCGTCCGCGCCAGCGCATGGTGCTCACCGTCGCGACGGTCGACGCGGACGGCCCGGCCACCAAGCTCGCGTCGACCACGGTGAACCGAATCCTGGCGGCGGTGTCTTCCTTCTACGAGTACGCCATCCTCGCTGGCCTGCTGGACCGCGCGAACCCGATCGAGAAGCGCCCCGACCCGGCTTTGCAGAGGGTCTCCGAACGTCACCGGCCGTTCATGGGCCGGGCCAGCCGCCAGCGGCCCGTCCGCCGCGCGGTTCGGGTCAAGACGGTCCAGGCCCTGCCCCGCCCGCTGGACGACGTCCAGGTCGAGGCCCTGCTCGCCGAACTGCGGTCGGTGCGCGACCGGGCCTTGGTGCTGCTGATGCTCCAAGGTGGCCTGCGTCCCGGAGAAGCCCTCGGGCTGCACCTGGAGGACATCGCCTACGGCCGTCGGCGCGTCGTGGTCCGCCACCGCGACGACCACCCGAAGGGCGCACGGTCGAAGTCCAGATACGAGCGGGTGGTCGACCTGCACGAGCCCGAGGCCCTGGCCACGGTCAGCGCCTATGTCATGGGCGACCGCCCCGCCGACGCGGAGAGCCCGCTGGTTTTCCTCATCGGCGGCCGTGGCGCCCGCAGGCTGGAGCCGCTCGGCTACGACGGGCTGGTGCGGATGTTCGCCCGTGCCTGCGCCCGGGCCGGGATCCGCGAGCCGTGGGTGACCCCGCACGCTCTGCGTCACACCCACGCCACACGCATGTGGGAGGGCGGGATGCGGGAGCTCACGCTGCAGAAGCGACTCGGTCATGCCTCTCCGGAGTCGACTCGCATTTACACCCGGGTCTCCGATCCGGCTGTGGTCGCCGAGTACAACCGCGCCCTGGTCAGGAACGACGCACCCACGCAGGGGGCGAAGTGAGGTCGCAGGGTGTGTCCACGGCCGCGATGCTGGCCAGCCCCGGGGTCATTCCGCAGCAGCAGCGTCGCCGTCGGCACTGCCCGGACGAGGAATGGCGCTCCCATGTCCAAGGCCAGGGTGGCAATCGGCAGTACCAGCTTCAGAAGCTGAGATTCCGGCGCCAGTTCATCGACCGCTGGCCCAAGCTCACCAGCTGGTTCGGTGCCCCGCTGGTCGAACGGGTCGGCCGGCTGCACGGTGAGTCCTTCCACCGCCCGTCCTACCCGGTGTCCTTCCGGGCCCGCACCTACCTGGTCTATCTCGGACTGCGCGGCTACACGACGTTCGACTATCCGTGGCTGTTCGCGCCCGGGCAGCTCTCCATCGTCGAGCCGGCCGCCACTCTGGGCATCGATCTGGGGGCCAAGGAACTTGTCGACGACGCGATCGGCTTGGGGTTCAACCCGAACTCCGCACGCCAGGCCATGCACTGGGCGGTCAGTCGCATTGCCCTGCACACCGGTGTCTTCGACGTCACCGCGATCACTGAGGACCACATTGCCGAAGCTCTCCAGGCCATCCGGTTCTTCGCTGGCCACCCGGACCTGGAGCGCTTCTACCCCTCCCGGCAGCAGTATCTGGAGGGCGCCGCCAAGAACTGGGTCACCCACCTCCACCAGCTCCAGGTCGTGCTCTTACACCGCGGACAGGTGGCCACGCAGCCCCGCAAGTTGATGCCCTCGTGGAAACCGCCGCTGGTGCTGCCGCCGCGGATGCAGACCGTCGCCGAGAAGTGGCTCGCCGCCCGCAGACTGACCGACCGCCCGGTCACGGTGGACAAGCTGGAACTCGCGGTCCGCCGCTTCGGCGACTGGCTCGGCGAACACCACCCCGACATCGTCACATTCGCCGATGTCACCCGCGAGCACTGCCTCGCCTGGCTCCAGCACATCGCCGAGGAACCGACAGAACGGACCGGCAAACCCCTCGGCGTCATCTCCCGGATCCAGCGGACCTCCGGCCTGGGCCAGTTCTTCCGCGACACCGCAGCATGGCAGTGGGACGACGTCCCCGGACACAGCCTCATCGGCCCCGGCGACTCGCCGAAATCGCCGATCAAGGTCCCCCGGTTCATCCCGGACGACGAGCTGGACCGGTTGATGCCCGTCATCGACACCCTCGCCTGCCCTTTCCAGCGCGCCGCTCTCCTGGTCGCCCGCTGGTCCGGAGCCCGTCGGGACGAGATCCGCCGCCTGCCCCTGGACTGCCTGGACCGCTACCCGGACGGCACCGCCCGGCTGCGGCTGCCTGCCCGCAAGACCTACAAGGAGCGCGTCGTGCCCCTGCACGATGACGCGGCGGACGCCCTCCAGAAGGTCATCGACCTGCGCAGACAGGGCCGCGAACGGCCCTTCACCGACGAGCTGACCGGGCAGCCGGTGCGCTATCTGTTCATGCAGCATGGCAAGCTGCTGTCGACGTACTACCTGTTCGAGACCCCGATTCAGGCCGCTTGCAAGGCCGTTGGACTGGTCCGCCCCGGAGGCCGAGGCGGCACCGGCCGCGGCACCGTCACCGCCCACCGCTTCCGTCACACCGTCGGCACACAGCTCGCCGAGCGCGGCGCGAAACTCCACACGATCATGAAGGTACTTGGGCACTCCAGCGTGTCCATGGCCCTCGTCTATGCGCAGATCAGCGACCAGGAAGTCCTCCGCGACTACAAGGCCGTCCTCGCGCCGGGCGCCAACATCGCCGGACCCGCCTCCGAGGAGCTGAAGTCGGGCGCTCTGCCGGAAGAAGCCGTCGACTGGCTGAAGACGAACTTCTTCAAGACCGAACTCGAACTCGGACACTGCCTGCGGCTCCCGGCCGAGGGGCCCTGCGAGTGCGATCTCTACCTGACCTGCGCGAAGTTTGTCACGACCCCGGCCTACGCACCGCGGCTACGGGCAAGACACAAGGTCGAGAACGCCCTCGCCACCGACGCCGCCCATCACGGCTGGACCCGCGAAGTCGAGCGTCACCACTGCACCGCCGGCCGCATCGAGAAGCTCCTGAACGACCTCGGCCAGCCCCTCGAAGACCCCACCGACACCCCGAAGAAGGATCACAGCTGATCAGCGGGTCGGGAAGGAAAGCAGTGCAAGGTCCCATTGGTCAGCTGCGTGAAGCAGCGCAGCCGCATTCACTCGTACCTCCACCACGTATTGGTAGATGTCCGCCCCGTCATCGCCGTGCTGCCACGGGGGTGCCGCCTCCAAGGACAGGTGAACGCGAATCACCGCCCCACTGTCGGTTCGATCGGCGAGGCTGACGGCCAGGACCGGCTCGACGAACCACGTGTCCGGAGACAGCCAGCCTTCGGCGTCAGGTCCTGTCACAGCCACCGTCCCCGCGGCCACCTTGCGCAACCAAGCGGACATCTGATGCGCTTCATGGGTCAGCAGACACGGATCGGCAAAGGACCAACTGCCCTCGGAAGCCGTCACCGTTCCGCCGACGACCAGCCAGTTGTCGTCGTATGAGTCACCCCGGACCTCGGAGAACTGATACCGCAGCAGGCGGAGCTCGACACTGCTCACATGATCACTCAAAAGCACAGCCACAGGATGTCACGGGGCCCTCCGGACTCTGCATGGCGCGAGTGACCACCCTCAAATTCGCATCCCAGGGACCAGCCCCGCGCGAGCGGTCGCCAGCCGGCTGAAGAGGGCTGGCCGAGTTCGACCAACTCATCGACGCTCTCAAGGGCACACCGAAGGATGATCAACTTGAACTGTCCACATAAACTCCGACATGGTGTTCGGCCTGTTCAAGATCCTCGGCTACAACTTCAGCCCCAGGTTCCGTGACCTGGACGACCAGCGGTTCTGGCGCGGGACGATGCCCAGCGTGGAGACCGGGACGTACGGGCCGCTGGAGGACATCGCCCGCAACCGGGTCAACCTGAAGAAGGTGATCATGCACTGGCCGGACATGCTGCGGGTGGCCGGCTCCCTGGTCACCAACCAGGTCCGGGCCTATGACCTGCTGCGGATGTTCGGCCGCGAGGGACGGCCTACCCCCTTGGGGCAGGCGTTCGCCGAGTACGGGCGGATCGCCAAGACGCTGCACCTGTCGACCCGGTGGACGACACCTACCGCCGCCAGATGAATCGGCAGCTCACCGTGCAGGACTCGAGGCACAAGCTGGCGAGGGACGTGTGCCACGGCAAGCGCGGCACCATCCACCAGGCGTACCGGGACGGCATGGAGGACCAGCTCGGCTCGCTCGGCCTGTCCTGAACGCTGTCATGTTGTGGACCACGAAGTACATCGACGCCGCCGTCGCCCAGCTGCGGGCCGAAAGCCACGAGATCCGCGACGAGATATCACGCGACTATCCCCGCTCAAGCACAAAAAAACCTGAACGTGCTCGGCCGCTGCAGCTTCACCGCGTCCCTCCCGGCCGGCGGCAGCCTGCGCCCGCTGCGCGACCCGGACGCCCCTGGGCTGGATGACGATGAGGACGACGGTGGGGAGGGCTGACCTCCAGGAACCGAGCAGGACGCTGACCAGCTTCCGGGCCGCCACCTGCATCAGCTGTGGTTTCCAGGCTCGTGGCCCTGTCAAGTGGCTGCTGTCAGGGCGAGGCATGGGAGGCAGCAAAAAAATCAGCGACCTGTGTCATCCGGGTTCGTGATCGGTGGGGTTTAGGAGGGTGGAGAGGCGCCCTCCACCCTGCTCGTTCTCATCCGCAAGGAGATTCATCCATGACACGGATCAAGAAGTCTGTGGCGGCTGCGGCGATCGCGGCCGCGGTGGTAGGGGCGCCCACGATGGCTCAGGCCTTCGCGTCTCCCGCTAAGGCCACGGTTGCGGCCGCCAGCAACGCCGGGGCACCCACGTCGGCAAAGGCTGCCGCTACCGCGTCGTCGGTGCGAGTGGTGGCGCCGGGTGAGCGGGTGCAGGCCGCTCCCAAGGTGCAGCTGTGGCTGACCAAGAACGGCAAGCACTGGTCTACCCCTATCCAGGCCAATCAGTTCCGCAGCGTCGTCGACGGCAACCTCGACATGAGCCAGCCCGGGGTGAGCCTGCAGTCCGAGCCGGTGGAAGGCCGCTACTTCCTGTCCGGCGTCTACTACGGCAAGGGCGACGCTGCCAGCGTGAAGGTCGTCACCGACAAGGGCACGGTGACCGGCCGCATCATCCACCTGGCCGGTCAGCCCGGCTGGGGCGCCTGGTACGCCACCAGCGCGCTGCCCACCGGGCCCAAGAGCAAGGACGGCAAGCACAACTTCGTCCACAGCGTCACCGTCCAGGACACGGCAGGCCACACCATCGCCACCCTCACCCTCCCCTAACTGGTAAGCCTGCGTCGCACATCGCTCACCCTCCCCGAGTAACGGGAGAACCTAGCGTGTTCTACCCATTCACCGGCCGACTGGCCCCATCTCCCACCCGAGAATTCCGCATGCCCCGGTTCTTGAATCAGTCCGCGCAACAGCCACAGCATCGTCGACCACGCCGCACCTCGCGCAACCCCGCAGCAGCGCCGAGACGGCCTCTCAGGCGGTGGCTCAGACGCCTAGCTATGCTGCTGTTGGTACTGGCCGTGGGCTTGAGCGGGGCGGTGGCTGGGGCATACGTCATGGTGGATATCCCTGCCCCGCATCCGGAGGCAGTGGTGCAGAGCACCGTGTTTCCTTGATGCTCACGGTGACTACCTGGGGCGCAGGGGCCCGGTGGACCGGCAGGACGTGCCGCTGTCCCGGGTACCCCGGCACGTACAGGACGCGGTGATTGCCGCGGAGAACCGGTCGTTTCGCACCGACTCCGGCATCGCACCAACCGGCATCGCCCGCGCCATTTGGGCCGCGGTCACCGGCGGCGCCCGCCAGGGCGGTTCCACCATCACCCAGCAATACATCAAGAACGCCCTGCTGTCCCCGGAGCAGTCGCTCTCCCGCAAGGCCAAAGAGGCCTTGATCGCGGTCAAGCTGGACCGCACCCGCTCCAAGAACGAGATCCTGCAGGGTTACCTGAACACCGTGTACTTCGGCCGCGGCGCGGCCGGCATCCAGGCCGCAGCCCGCAACTACTTCGGAGTCGACGCTGACCAGCTAAGTCTGGCGCAGGGCGCCGCCCTCGCGGCCATCATCAACCTGCCCTCGTACTACGAACGGGCAGGAGCCGATCCGAAGGTCACCACCACTTTGCAGCGCCGCTGGGCATGGGTATTCGACGGCATGGCCCAAGCCGGTACCATCACCTCCGGTCAGCGAGCCCGCGCGGTGTTCCCGGCCTTTCGCTTCTACCCGCCAGGCCAGACCGAGGGACAGCGCCAGTACCTGCTCGACGCGGCCGCCGCCGAAGCTACCGACGGGCTGCACATCAGCCCAGATGAGCTGGCCCGCGGCGGCTACACCGTGCACACCACCTTCGACCTCACCCTCCAGGACCAGGCAACCCAGAGCATCCGCGCCCAAACCGACACCATCGACCACACGCATCGGAAACCGGGCAAGACTCGGCTGCACACCGCAATCGTCGCCATCGTCCCGGGAGACGGGGCGATCCGGCTGCTCTATGGCGGCAGCGACTACGCCCGTCAGCCCTTCAACGACGCGCTCTACGGCGCCATCGAAACCGGCACTACACTGGACCCCCTGCGCACCGCCCAACTCAAACCCCCGCTGGACCAAATCCGACACGGCGCCACCGCCACCCCCGTCCAGGTGACCGCCGCCTACGCTGCCCTAGCTGCCCACGGCCGCTACGCCGCCCCCTACACCATCACCAAGATCACCCGCGGTGGAAGAATCGTCTACAAGGCGCACCCGACCACCCACCCAGCAATCACCGGAGCCACGACCGAAGTAGCAGCCGGCGGCCTAGTCAGCCCGGACGACCGCGCCGCACGTCACACTGGTGGAGCCGCCGACCGCACCGCCTGGTCCACCACCCACAGCCCCCGACTCGCCCTCAGCGTCGCCCTGTTCGCCGAGCACCCCGCCGCGGGTAACCACCCCGCCGCCCCCGCCCCCCTCACTCACCGGCAGACACCCGCAAGCGGCGGCTACTCAATTAGCAGCCGACATATGGTCCAGCCAAGCATCTTCGCAGCGTTGACAACGTGGGCGAATCTGGCTCATGACACATGGGTTGAACCCACAAGGGCCCGGCACTCAGTTCCCATAAATGACCCTTTGTGCGGGCAAGATCAACAGCAGGCCATCGAACCCTTACCGGACCCGGATTCGTTCGCAGAACCCGTTCTCACTCAAGAGCGGGCGGAGCTCCTTCTGAGACTTGCATCGCGCGAAAATCCGGGCCCATGACGGACCCTCAACAGCCATCCCCAACCGATCGGTCGGACGCGGACGACGTCGAACAGCACGCCTGTCCGAAGTGTGACGCGCCGCCCGGCTCGCCGTGCCGCTCGCGCGGCGGCGCGGTCGCCTCCGCCTACCACACCCGCCGCTTCACCCGGGTGCCCCGGCTGAAGAAGGCGCTGCGGGGGCCCACCCCGGCCGACCGCGGGCCGGGCCGGCCGTGGCGGCCGGGCACCCCGCCGCCCGCGCCGATCGATCCGGACCTGCCGAGCGCGGACATCCGCATCGGCTACGCGCGCTGCTCGACACTGGGGCCGGAGCTCGACTCCCAGCTCGACGCGCTCAGCAAGCACGGCATCCCCGGGGACAAGATCTTCAGCGAGAAGATCAGCACCCGGGTACGGGTCCGCCCGAAGTTCGGGAGGCACTGAGGACGGCGCGGGAGGACAAGGCGCACGCCCCGCACTGCCGCGTCATCTCACCGTGTACGAGATGAAGGACCTCGGCCGCGACGCCGCCGAACTCACCGCGCTCGCCGACCACCTCACCGCCCACGGCCTCATCCTGGAGACGCTCGCCGGACCCCTGCCCGGCATCTACGACCCCACCGGACCGGGGAAACTGCTGTTCGCGTTCTTCGCCGCGATGGCGGAGACCGAGAGGGAGAACATCCGCGAGCCCACGCTCGAAGGGCTCGACACCGCGGACCGCAAGGGCAAGCACGGCGGCCGCCCACAGGTCATCACCGACGACATGCTCCACACCGTGCTCCGCAGGCGGGCGAACGGCGAGTCCGTCGAGCAGATCCAGCCGGACCTGATCATCCCCACCAGCAAGCGCAAGGGGCAGAGTCCGTCCGTCGCCAGCATCTACCGGGCTGTCGCCGAGCACGCCAAGCGCGAGGCGTATCCCGAAGCCGTCGAACAGGCCCGCGCCGACTTCGCCGCCTTCCAGGCCGACGAAGTTCCCGAACCCCGTCTCGCTCTCCCCGACCGAGCGTTAATCTGATTACTAAGAGCTACTTGTCACTTCGCGGCAGCTTCGGGAGAACAACGCCTTCCAGGTCGTTCGCCGCCCGCCGGGCCGCCTCCTCCCACGACCGCCGCCGCGGTCCCCCCGTCTGCGGCGAGTCGCCCGCTGACGCTCAAGGAAGCGGGCCCACCAGCTACCAGGCACACCAGAATTCTGCTCAGTCACAGAACAAGATCATCTAATTGCCCGTTTGCCGCGTATCTCGGCGACCCAGGAACCAAGATCAAGTGCTTAGCGCTAACCGCTGTACCGACGTTCCCCGAGGCCGGTATTGGCCGACATTGAACGTGAACCCCCAAGGAGGGCCCAAACGCGGCTGCCGCCACCGCCTCCAGCGACTGGGGGACCCTCGGTCGCTACCGAAGCCGGTCAGCAAAAGAGCAGGTCAGGTGGGTTCGCGACTGGAAGTCAGCGACCCAAGCGACCGAAGTTCCAGATTAACCTCACATACCTGTCGCCCACTCGCTGACTTTTCCCTTCCAGGCTTCGCGGGCCTGGTGACACCGCCATCACCGGCGTTCCCCGTAGCCCCGCCGGGGGTGCCGGTCGACCACCCTCCATGGCCGCACCAGACGGGGTACCAGTGACCGGGTCACCCGTCCCTCCCCACGGCGTGGCCCCAGAACCGGGTCCGCCGCGAACAGCTCGCGAGGTGCGGCCGGGCCCGGGCACGGTGGTCGGCGAGGCCCGTCAACTCGGTCCGGAGGGTGACCTTGGGAAACTCGGCCATCAGGCGTTCTCCTTGGCGGCCTCGCCCCGCAGGGCGACGGCGTACATCTCGTCGACGCCGAGGCGGCGCAGCTCCTCGGCGATAAGTTCGGAGGTGGGACGCTCCATCAGGGCGAGGGTGCGCGGGGGCTGGCCGGGCAGGGTCAGCATGGCGAGGGGCCCTTCCGGGCGGTCGATGACAATCTCGCCGTTCGCGGTGTCCAGCCGCACGGCCGTGACCATCGGACCGGAGGTGATCAGGCGCTCCACGGTCACGTTCAGCTGGGCCCTCAGCCAGCGGGCCAGCAGCTCGGCGCTGGGGTTGTCAGCCTCGGCCTCGACGGCTGCCGAGGTCACCTTCACCCGGGCCTGGTCGAGGGCGGCGGCCAGCATCGAGCGCCACGGGGTGATCCGGGCCCACGCC
>NZ_BMSA01000066.1 GCF_014648915.1 Streptomyces phaeofaciens
TTGTAGGGCCCGCCGCCGAGCGCGGGCCGCAGGGGTGCCAGGGCACCCGTGCCCTGAGGCACCAGATCGATGAGGGCCTCACCGGCGACGACGATCACGAGACAGTTCCTTGCTCTGCGAGGGGGGGAGGAATGGGGTGCGGTCGCTCGTCCGCCACGGGTGCCCCGACGGCGGCGATCGGCATGCGGGGCGGGACCCCGCACGCCGATCGAGGAGAGCGCCGTACGGTCAGGGCACGATGACGATCTTGCGTCCCTGGCCGGCGGCGAAACGCTCCAGCGCCTGCGGGTACTCGTCCAGGGGCAGCCGGTCGCTGATGAACACCCGGGGGTCCAGCACCCCCGCGGCGAACAGTTCCGCCGCCCGCTCGTAGCTGTGCAGCACCGCCATGGAGCCGGTGATGGTGATCTCCTGGTTGTAGATACGGTACGGCGAGATGGTGGCCGTCGTCGCGTAGTCGGAGACGCCGAACTGGAGGAACGTACCGGCCTTGGCGACCCGCTCCAGGCCGTCCTGGATGGCGGCGGCGTTGCCCGTCGCGTCGATCACCACGTCCCAGCCGGCGGGCCGGTCGAGCTCGTCGGCGCTGAGCGCGGACTTCGAGCAGCCGAGCTTCTCGGCGGTGGCCAGCCGCTCGGGGTTGAGGTCGACGACGTCCACCGACACGGCGCCCGTGCGCTTGGCCAGTTCCAGCATCATCAGCCCCATCGTCCCGCTGCCGTAGATCAGCACGTGGGAGCCGAGCCGGCTGTTGAGGACGTCGTATCCGCGCACCGCGCAGGACAACGGCTCGATGAGGGCCGCGTCCTGGACGTCCACATGGTCGGGCAGCCGGACGCAGTTGGCGACGGGGGCGACGGCGTACTCGGCGGCGCCGCCGGACACCGTCACACCGATGGCCTGCCAGCGGTCGCACAGGTTGTTGTGCCCGAGGCGGCAGTAGCGGCACTCGTGGCAGTACAGCGAGGGGTCCACGGCGACGCGGTCGCCGACGGACAACTCGGTGACGTCACGGCCGAGCCCCACGACCTCGCCGGCGAACTCGTGCCCCGGCACGATCGGCAGGGTCGGGGCGAACTCGCCCTGGAGGATGTGCAGATCCGTCCCGCACAGTCCGCAGGCCGACACGTCGACGACGACCTCCCGCGGCCCGGGAGTGGGGTCGGGCACCGTGGTGACGGTGACCTTGCCGGGGGCTTCGATGACGGCGGCTTTCACTTGACTGCTCCTAGGGACAGGCCGCGGACCAGTTTGTCCTGAGCGGCGAAACCGGCGATGAGGACCGGCAGGGAGACCAGCGTGGCGGCGGCGCAGAGCCGGGCCAGGAACAGGCCCTCGCTGGTGATGAAGCCGACGAGGAACACCGGTGCGGTCGACGCGTTGGTGGCGGTGAGGTTCACGGCGAACATGAACTCGTTCCAGCTGAAGATGAAGCAGATCAGCGAGGTGGCGGCGAGTCCGGGCATGGCGACCGGCGCGACGATCCGCAGCAGCACGGTCGGCAGGCCCGCGCCGTCGACCTCGGCCGCCTCCAGGATCTCCTTGGGCACCTCGGCGAGGAACGAGCGCATCATCCACACCGCGATCGGAAGGTTCATGGCGGTGTAGAGGATGACCAGCGTCCACACGTTGTCCAGCATCCCGGCGTCCTTGACGATCAGGTACACCGGCAGCAGGGCCGCGATGGCCGGCAGGAACTTCGTGGAGAGGAAGAAGAACATCACGTCGGTCCACTTCTCGACCGGCTTGATGGACAGCGCGTAGGCCGTCGGCACCGCCAGGGCCAGCACCAGCAGCGTCGAGATGATGCCGGCCATGGCGGAGTTGAGGAGGAAGGGCGTGATGTCCCGGCTGAACAGCAGCCTGTACTGGTCGAAGGTGGGCGAGGCGAACAGGCTCGGCGGGTTGGTCGCCGCGTCCGCCTCCTGATGGAACGAGGTGAGCACCATCCACGCCACCGGGGCGAAGAAGGCGAGCGTCGCGAGCCAGGCGACGAAGGTCCACAGCGGGGACAGCCGCTGGGCCCCGTCATGTGTGTTGTTGCGGGTGTTGTTGCCCCTCTCGTTGCGGCGGACGAGCTTCTTCAGCCTCGCGCCGGGAACGGCGGCGGGTGCGTGCGCGGTCACCGGGACACCTCCTCGCGGAACAGCGACGCGATGGTGCGCAACGCGAAGGTCGCGATCACGATCGAGCCGAGCACGACGACCACTCCCGCGGCGGCGGCCTGGCCGTACTCGAACTTGCGGAACATGGTCAGGTAGATCTCGTAGGGCAGGTTGGTCGTCCGGGAGCCGGGGCCGCCCTGGGTGATGGTGTAGACGGCGTCGAAGGTCTGGACGACGTAGATCGTGCCGAGCAGGACGCCCAGTTCGATGTACTGGCGCAGGTGCGGCAGCGTGATGTGCCGGAAGGTCGCCATGGCCGAGGCCCCGTCGACGCGCGCCGCCTCCAGGACGTCGCCGGGCTGTGCCTGGAGGCCGGCCAGCAGGATCAGCATCATGAACGGGGTCCACTGCCAGACCAGCGAGACCACGACGGCGGGCATCGGGTAGGAGGAGATCCAGTCGACCGTGGGGCCGTTGTCCGCTCCGAAGAACCGGTACACGGCGTTGAGGGTGCCGTTGAGCAGGCCGTAGTCGGGGTTGTAGATGGCGTGCTTCCACAGGAGCGCGGCCGCGACCGGCATGACGAGGAACGGCGCGATGAGCAGGGTGCGGGCCAGCCCGCGGCCGACGAAGCGGCGGTCGAGCAGGAGGGCCAGGCCGAGCCCGAGGACCACACTGATGAGTACCACCGACGCGGTGAGCACGATCGTGTTGAGCACGGCGGTGCGCAGCCGCTCGTCGGTGAAGACGAACGCGAAGTTGTCCAGACCGACGAAGTGGCGGTTGCCCGGCTTGAGGATGTTCCACTCGAGGGTGGAGATGACAAGGGTGGCCACGAAGGGCAGCTGGGTGACGACGATGGTGAAGACGAGCGCCGGCAGCAGCGGGATGCGGCGCCGCCATTTCCCGCCGCCCGCGGCCTTGCGCGGGCGGGCCGGCGGGGAAGCCGTCCGGGGTGGATGGGTGAGCGTGGTCATGTGTGTTCCTTCGCCGGGGCCGGCGGGGTGGGGAGGGGAAGCGGTGCCCGGCCGGCCGGCATGGGCCGACCGGGCGGCGGACGTCACTTCCGGTAGGTCTCGGCGACGTCTTCGGCGAGCTTCTGGCCGTCGGTCAGTGCCTTGTCGACGGTGGTCTTGCCAGCGATGGCCGCGGAGATCTCCTGGGTGACCTTGGTGCCCAGGTCCTGGAACTCGGGGACGGCCACGTACTGGACACCGACGGTGGGCCGGGGCTGCACGCCCGGGTCGGCCGGGTCGGCCGCCTCGATCGACTTCAGGGTGATGTCACCGAACGACCCGGCGGCCTTGCTGTACTCGGGGAGTGCGTAGGTGCTGGCCCGCTTGCCGGCCGGGACACGTGACCAGCCGAGCTTCTCGCCGACGAGCTTCTCGTATTCCTTGCTGGAGGCCCACAGCATGAACTGCGAGGCGGCGTCGGCCTTCTTGGTGGTCTTGGGCATGGCCCAGGCCCAGGACCAGAGCCAGCCGCTGCTCTCGGTCTCGACGGTCGGCGCGTACGCGTAGCCGACATGACCGGCGATCTTGCTGGTGGCGGCGTCCTCGAGGGATCCGGCCGCGCTGGTGGCGTCGTACCACATGGCGGCCTTCTTCTGGCTCATCGCGTTCAGGCACTCCGTGAAGCCTGACTGCGCCGCTCCCGCCTGTCCGTGCTCGCGCACCAGATCGACGTAGAAGTTCGTCGCCTTCTTGAACGCCGCGCTGTCGACCTCCGCCTTCCAGTCCTTGGTGAACCAGGTGCCTCCGAAGGTGTTGACCACGGTCGTCAGCGTGGCGCCGAGCTCGCCCCAGCCGGCCAGACCGCGCAGACAGATGCCCCGCATGCCCGGCTCCGCGCCGTCGACCTCGGCGGCGATGTCGGCGATCTGCTGCCAGGTCGGGTGCTCGGGCACCGTGATGCCCTTCGCCTTCATGACGTCCTTGTTGTACATGAGGAAGGAGGACTCGCCGTAGAACGGCAGGGCGTACAGCTTGCCGTCGGAGCCGGACAGCGAGGTGACGATCGGCTTGAGCAGGTCGGCCTTGTCGAAGGCGGTGTCCTTGTCGGCGTAGGAACCGAGTTCGTGCAGCCAGCCGTTCTTCTGCCAGATGGGGACCTCGTAGGCGCCGATGGTGGCGACGTCGTACTGGCCGGCCTGGGTGGCGACGTCCTGGGTGACTTTGTCGCGCAGTTCGTTCTCGGGAAGGATCGTGAACTTGACCTTGATGCCGGTGTCCTTGGTGAACGTGCTCTCGGTCAGCTTCGCGATGTCCTCCATCTGCGGATTGCCGACCATCAGCACGTTGATGGTCTTCCCGCCGCCGTCGGTGCTCGAGGAGCCGCCGGCCCCGCTGCAGGCGACGAGCAGCGAGCCTGCCGCCGCGGTCGTGACGAGGAGCTGGAAGCTTCTTCTTGTGCGCATGACTGACTCCAGGAGATTTCGTGGGCGTGGGAGGTCACGCCCTGGCCGTGCGGGGTGGGACGGGATGGAGGGATGGAGGGATGGACGAACGGGGGGGGTACTTGGGAGGGACCGGGGAGGGGACGGACCGCGGCTCAGGCCTGGATGACCTGTGGTCCCAGCAGTGCGTAGCGCTGGGCTTCGGAGCTGCTGAGCCCCGTGTCGGTGACGATGGCCTCGAAGTCCGTGACCTTCGCGAACGGGCAGAAGCTCACGGCACCGAACTTCGTGTGCACGCCGGAGAACACGCGGCGTCTGGCGACTCGGACGACCTGCGCCTTCACCTGGCTGACCGCGGGATCGGGCGTGGTGAGCCCGTACTCGCGTGAGATGCCGTTCGCGCCGACGTACGCCAGGTCGATGACGAAGCCGGACAGCATGTGGGTGGCCCAGTGGTCGACCGTGGCGAGCGTGCCGCCGCGCACCCGGCCGCCGAGCAGCAGCACGCTGATGTTCCGGGCGGACGCGAGGGCTCCCGCCGTGGTCAGCGAGGAGGTGACCACGGTCAGTGGCCGGTCGCGGGGAAGCGCCGCGGCGATGAGCTGAGGGGTGTAGCCCTCGTCGATGTAGACGGTCTCGGCGTCGCCGAGGAGTGCGGCCGCGGCCACGGCTATCCGGTTCTTCTCCGGGACATGGTCCGTGGCCCGGAAGGCGAGCGTGGTCTCGAAGCCCGCGCTCTCGACGGGGTAGGCGCCGCCGTGGGTGCGGCGGACGAGCCCGTGCCGTTCCAGCGCGTTCAGGTCGCGTCGCACGGTCTCGGCCGAGACCCCGAGTCCGGCGGCGAGCACCTTGACGTCGACGGCGCCGTCACGGCGTGCCGATTCCAGGATCCCGTGCCTTCGTTCCTCGGCATCCATGGCAACACCTCCGCTTGACGGCTCCAGACAGTGCGCCCGAGGGGGCGGCCGGCCAGAGCCCGGCCCGTTCGGACCCTGGTGGCCAAATTTCTACAAGGGGACGACACCCCCTGACCAGGCTCGTCAACGGGCGCATCGTGACCGACTGTGGCCGGGGCCGGAGAGGAGAAATGCCTGTTCAGAGCCGTTCCGTAGCCCGCGGTTCGGGATTTCGATGCCTGCTTGGCCCGGGAACGCGCCCGTTCGGTGCCCGTTTCACCGAGGGAGGCGTCCGTGGGGAGGGATACGGCGCGGAGGACGGGGTCATGTGGTTCGGCTCGGCGGGGTCGCCGGGGCGTGGGGATCGGATCGCGAGGCCCTCGGCGAGGCGGTGTCCTTCGCTCGTGGCGTTCCGGCCGGCGCTCGGCACCGTCGCTTCGGTGATCGGCTTCGGTGGTCGAGGGCCCGGGCTCGGCGTTTCGGCCAAGATCGCTCTCACCTCATGCCGGTCCCGGCAAGGGTCGATGCATGGCACAGGCCTCGTCTCTCCCGTCCTGAGGCGGGCTCAGCACGTCTGAAAAACGTGCGTTCGAAAGCTGTGCCGTCTCGTTGAGCCAGACGCACCGGAAACTCCCGGCGGGACCGGAAGAAGGCGACGCATGGCCTCGGCACGCACGGAACAGCGCGCCGCGACGCGACACCGCGGTGGCGGATCCCGCCACGCCCGCGGCGGAGCCACCCGCGAACAGACCCTGACCCCGCACAGCACCCCCGAAGGAGACAGCACGCCGTGCACGACATCCCCTGGGACATGATCGATCGACTCGCCCGCCGCTTCACCGACCACGACACCGCGCTCGGCCTGAGCCCGGAGGAGCAGTGGAGCCTCCAGGTCCTCAAGATCGCCGAGGAGACCGGGGAAGCAGCCCAGGCGGTCATCGGGGCCCGTGGGACCAACCCCCGCAAAGGGACCTCGCCGTGGGACGACGCTCATGCGGAGGTCGCGGATGTGGTCATCACGGCCCTGGTCACCTTGGCCCGCATGCGCCCGGACGACGCCGCGGAGTACCTCGACCGGCACCTGGCCGCCAAGTCGGCGAAGTTCCTTCCTGCCGGGGCCGAAGCGGTCCCGGCCCCGGCGGAACCGGCATGAACGGCCGCCGTCCGGCGTGGCAACAGCCGTGCAGATTCCTCAGCGCACTCGGCGCGGGCCTGCTCGTCTCCGTGATCGGTCTCGGCCCGTCGATGACCGTCGCGGCGACCGCCACCGCCGGGGGATTCCTCGTGCTGGTCCGCTCCCCCGTCCGGCGCCTGCGGACCATGCCGACGGCCGCCGGGCGGTCAGGTCTCCCTGCTCATTCAGCCGGTGTGGAGGATCCTCAAGCGATCGGGCTCGGCCGGGTCCCGATCGGCAACCTGGATGTGCGGCCAGGCCCATTGCCACACGCTGATGCCCGGCGTGCGGGAGAACCGGATCCGTCCGCGGGTGCCCTCGACGGCGACGTGCGGCCAGGACGCGGCGATGCGCGCCCGGTCCGGGCCGTGGGAACGGAGCACCTCGGCCAGGACGGCAACCGTGTCGTAGCCCTCGAAGGCGACGAAGGAGGGCGCTTCGGCCAGCCGTTCACGCAGGACCGACTCGACTCGCGCGCCGAGTGGGCCGAGGCGCTCGGGCAGGTAGCGCAGGAACGGGATCGCGGCGCCGTCGTCGCCCAGCAGCGTCGCCCATTCGGCGAACTCCGGCTGCCCGGCCGGAGCACCGATCAGGATCTCGGCGAGGCGCTCGTCGTGACGGACCGACTTGACGATCGACACGGCCGGCTCCGGGTGGCCGACCAGAAGCAGAAGGGCCGTCGCACGATGGCCGACGAGTGCGTCGCACACGGCCGTGGCACTGAGCGCGCTCATGTCGAGTTCGATGAGGGTGCCGCCGCCGCGTGCAGCGAGGTGGTCCCGCAGAATGCGGGTCCCGGACGCCCAGTAGACACTCGGCTGGGCCGCCACGGCGATACGACGGTGGCCCGCGCCGAGGAGAAAGTCCGCGTAGACCTGCCAGCCGCGGGACTGTGGCGGGGAGAGCCGCGCGACCCGATCCGTCGGCTGTTCGGTGAGCGCATCGAGAACCGCCGACGAGCAGAGGTACGGCAGGCCGAGGGCGTCGGCCCTGGTGGCGGCGGCGCGAGCGACGACGCTGTGGTACTCCCCCGCCAGGGCGGCCATGCCCAGGCCTGCCAGTTCATCCACGGCCGCCGCGGCCCTGCGCGGATCGGCAGCGGTGTCTCGCACCACCAGCTCGAGTGGTCTTCCGACGATCCCGCCGGCGTCGTTGACCTCGCGAACGCCCAGTTCGAGTCCGGCGAGCAGATGCCGGCCCGCCTCGACCCAGCCGGGCCTGGTCAGCGGAACGAGCGCGCCGATCCGGACGGACGGTCCGTCGGCCCGCTTCGCTCCGGGCGACGAGGGTGGTGTATTCATGCGTTGTCGCGTCTCCCGGGTGACCGTCCGGTTGCGGGTCGCCCGGATCGCGGAGTGAACGTCAGTGGCGCCGAGCGTAGCCGAGCCGAGCCGACAGCGGCCGGGGTCGGCTCCCCGTGCCGGGGCGATCAACGCGCTTGAGAATCAGCATGGTTGGTTCCGCTGGTGCCGCGCAGCATCCGCGCCGTGCCCGCGGCCCGCACGCCGAGCCGCCCCCGTCATGACGGTGCCCGGTCCCCGGTCCCGAGGTGCGGGAGACCCCGGTAGCGCGCCAGTTCCCACGGGTCGTGCGCGGAGAAGAGCTCGACCTCGTCACCGTGGTCGCGGACCAGCTCGCGCAGCCGGGCCTGGGTTCCGAGTCGCAGGTCGGGGTGTACTTGGGAGCCCTGCTGAACGAGGTCCAGCAGCGGGTGGGGTTCCTTCGAGTCCTCGATCTCGCGGTGGTAGTAGTAGGCGTCGCCGCAGTGGAGGAGCCACCGGTCGCCGTTGTGCACGGCGACTCCGGTGTGGCCGGCGGTGTGACCGCCGAGGGGGACGAGTTCGATCTCCGGCGGCAGCCCCTTCGGCTGGAGCGCGGTGAAGCCGAACCACCGCTCGCCGGGCTCGGACTCGTAGGTGACCCAGTGGGGTCGGTGCGCCCAGTGAGCCGGACGGTAGCGGAAGCTGGGTGCCTCGGCGCGCGCCGCGTCGAGTTCGGCGGCGAGCACGTGGACTTGGGCGTCAGGGAAGTCGGGGAGGCCGCCGCAGTGGTCCACGTCCAGGTGCGTCACGATGATGTGACGCACGTCGGACGGATCATGTCCCAGCCGGGCGACCTGCCGGACGGCTGTCTCGTCCGCGTCGAGTGCGGGTTGTGCCATCTCGACCCATTCCGCGCCGAGCGTGCCACCGGGGTCTCGGACGTCGTCGAGGCCCAGACCGGTCTCGACCAGGACGAGGCCGTCGGCGTCGGTCTCTATCAGCAGGCAGTGGTTGACCGCGGGTGCGGGCGGGGGGCCGTCGTAGGTGGCCTCGATCGTTCGAACCGATCCGCAGTTCAAGTGATGGATCCTCATGGCGACTAGGCTGCGACTTGAACCGCGATTCAAGTCAAGGAGGAGTCGATGGACACATCGCTGCTGGACATCGGCGAGGTCGCACGGCGGTCCGGGCTGGCGCCCTCGGCCCTGCGGTTCTACGAGAAGAAGGGCCTGATCGGCGCCGCGGGCCGCAACGGTCTACGCCGCACGTACCACCCGGACGTACTGGAACGCCTGACGCTGATCACGTGCGCGCGCAGCGCCGGACTCTCGGTCGCCGAGATCAGCCGGTTCCTGGTGGCACGGCCGTCCGACGCGGACCTGCGCGTCCGTATGGCTGCCAAGGCCGACGGCCTCGACGAGCAGATCGGCCGGCTCACGCGCCTCCGCGACAGCCTCCGGCACGCGGCCGTCTGCGACCACGAGCCGATCGTCGACTGCCCCGACTTCAAACGGGCCATCGGCAATGTGCCGGCACCGGCCACCACCCCGGGCGGGAACTCCGACTGACCACTTTCTGGATGGCGTTGTCGCATCTCATGAGGGGCACGGAGCCTCTGCTCTCAGTGCCCGGATCCGTGCCGGCCGCCCAGTTGGTCGCGGTGGCGCGGATCGCCCAGGTGCGTGTCCTCGGCGAAGACGGGTGCCGACCTGGTCTGTGCCTTCGTCCGGGACAGCTGCACGATTCGGGCGTCGTGGTCGATGCCCATGACGGCGCCCGACGGGATCACCACGTCCTTGCCGAGAACCCACAGGCCGGTGTGCACCACGAGGAACCGCGGACCGAGGTCCCTCGCGTACTTGCTGACCTTGCCGACGTGACCGTCCGTGGCGTCCACCTGGTATCCGGTCAGGTCGTCGTCCGCGGTGTGGCCGGCCGTCGGCACGTGCTGTGCGCGGTATTCGCTCACGATGTCCTCCCTGTCTTCCTGTACTGCGGGTGCCCGCTGAGGCGCGCGACACGCGGGGCGAAGCCGGGGCCCGGGTCAGGTGGTGCCTGCCGAGGGCGGCGCCGTACGCCTGGGGCGCCGGCCGGGTGGCATGACTCCGTGCACGGCCGGGCTCGATGGGCCCCGCCGCCGGCACGCCCGGCCGGTACCGGCCTTCGGGGGAACTCTGGGCCGCCGCCGCTGTCCGACGGTCGGCGAGTGGTACGGGCATAGGATGTCCACACCCCGCGATCAGCCCGCCCGGCCGCTCGGACGCCATGACGGCGAGGAGCCGCGCGTGCCGCGCTTGCTGCGGGCCGCGGCGGCGTACGCGTGGAGGATCATCGCCGTCGGCGTTGTCGTCCGCGTCGCCTTCTCCGTGCTCGGGCAGTTTCACCGGGTCGCCGTCGCCGTCTTCCTCGGTCTTGTCATCACCGCCGTGCTCCGCCCGGTGGCGGATCTTCTGGCGCGATTCGTCCCCCGGCCGCTGGCGGTGGCCACTGCGCTCGTCGGCGGCATCGTCCTCGTCCTCGGCGTACTGGCCCTGGTGGGTGAGACCGCGGCGGATCAGCGGACCGGGCTGGAGAAGGAGTTCGTGGCGGGCGTCGACCGGATCGAGCATCAGCTGGAGGAGCCACCCTTCCGGCTTCCTCCGGACGCGTTCGACGATCTCCAGTCACGGATCGGCAAGCTCCTGTCGAGCCACCGCTCCACCCTCATCAGTACGGCGCTCAGCGGCGCGAGCCGGCTGCTGGAGGTGCTGACCGTCCTCGCCCTGGCCCTGTTCTGCGCGGTCTTCTTCACGCACTCCGGCGACCGGCAGTGGCGGTGGTGGTGCGACCAGCTCCCCGACGAGGCCCGGCGGCAGTTCACGGTCGGGGGCCGGGCGGCCTGGCGGACCTTCACCGGGTACACGCACGGCATTCTGCTGGTCGCGGCGGTCAACGCGGTCCTCGTGGGCATCGCGCTGTTCGCTCTGGGAGTGCCGCTCGCCATGCCGTTGGCGCTGCTGGAGTTCCTGGCCGCGTTCATCCCCTTGATCGGCTCGCCGATCGCTCTGGCGATCGCGGCCGTCGTCGCGCTCGCGTCGAAGGGACCTTTCGTCGCTCTGCTGGTCGTCGCCCTGATCGTGGTCATCGGACAGATCGAGGGCCACCTGCTGCACCCCATCGTGATGAGCTGGGCGGTCCGCCTGCACCCGGTCGTGGTGGCGCTGGCGGTCGTCGGCGGAGCGGTCGCCGCGGGGGTGATCGGTGCCGTGGTCGCCGTACCGCTCGTGGCCGTGGTGTGGGCGGTGTACCAGGCGCTGTCCGGTCGTACCGGTGAGCCGCGATGAGTCGCCGTCACCCATGGCCGGGGCCTCCACGTGTACGGCAGCCAGGGCTGAGGAGCCTGGGGCGAGCGGGCCGGGCCGGAGCTCACCCAACGGGCGATCAGACCGGCGCGGGTCGCGGGCGTGACTTCTGCTCCGCCGGACGCACGGCTCAGGAGCGGGAGCGAACCGCGTCGTCCCAGGCGTGGGGGCTGCGGTAGTGGTTCCCGTGTCCTGCGGCGAGCACGTGGCGCAGCTCCGCCATGTGCCGGGTGTCCGCCGGGAGGTCCAGTTCGTCGAGGAGGGACAGTGCGGCGGACGGTTCCAGGTCGCCGTAGACATCGTGGTAGCCGGCCCGTAGGCCTTTGAAGAGGGCCGGGTGCAGGGCGGG
Source organism: Streptomyces phaeofaciens (assembly GCF_014648915.1). GTDB lineage: Bacteria > Actinomycetota > Actinomycetes > Streptomycetales > Streptomycetaceae > Streptomyces > Streptomyces phaeofaciens. The sequence goes on from NZ_BMSA01000066.1 coordinate 11,526, forward strand.
GAGCCGCAGGGTGGTGCGGTAGGTCGGCTCCTTCACCGACCAGGGCACCGGACCTGAGCATTCCAGGACCCGACCGGCTCGGCGGAGCAGGGGTTCCGATCGTTCGGCCACCACTCGGTCGATGTCGTTGCCGAGCACTTCGGCGAAGGCCGTCGCGCTGGTGGTGCGATCCTCGAACCAGTCGACCCACAGCGAGTAGGTGACGGCCTCCGCGTCCCTGTCCGCCGCCAACCGCTGCCGGTAGCCCTCCCACAGGACGTCGGCCGGCAGCGGACCCTCGGCGCTGTCGTCGGCGAACCGGATCTCGCAGGTGACCCAGTAGTCGTCGAGGAGGTCCAACAGCCCGAAGGCCAGCCGTACCCGGTCGGCCGTGTCCAGGTCCTCCTCGGCGAACACGTCACCGGCCCAGGAATGCGCCACTTGGTTGGACGTGAGCAGCAGGTCCGGCGCCCCGGCGCTCACCCACCCGTCGCGCACCTGGCTGACACCCTGATCGGCGAGCCATCGCCGGGCGGCCGCCTCCATGGCCTGCATCTCCATCCGGCAAGTATGACGAGCCCGGCGAGGTCCACCACAGGCAGTGGACCCGATCGGCAACGGCAGCCTGGGAGTTCAGCGTTGTCACGCGAAGGATAACAGATCGACGACCCGTGACGACCCGTGCGGAAATTCACGCGCCCGTGGCAACCGATCCGCGGATACCGGTGGTTTGGACGGATGGAGGGCGCCCTTCCAGCGTCCGAACGTTGCTCATGTCACGAGGAGTTGTCTGTTCAATGACTGGTATTCAGAGGTGCGTGGCCGCCGCCGCGGTCGCCGTCGCGCTGATCGGGACGCCCACGGTGGCACACGCCCTCTCGCAGGGCGGGACGGCACCCGTCAGTGTCGAGTCGGTGGCGTGGAAGGCTCCCTCGGCCCGGATCGTCTCCCCGGGGGAGCATGTCGAGGTGTCCGGCGGAGCCGAGTTCTGGCTGACGGAGGAGGGCAAGCACTGGACGACGCCCGAGAACCCCGATCCGCAGTTCCGCAGCGTGGTCGACGGGAACATCGACCGCAGCCGGCCCGGGGTGTCGCTGCAGACCGAGGGTGCCGGCGGTCACTACCTCCTCTCCGGTGTGTACTACGGCGGTAAGGGCACCGCCTCGCGTGTCGTGGTGCGGACCACGGCCGGAGTCGTGCACGGCAAGCTCCTCGAGCTCCCGGGCAAGCCCGGCTGGGGCGTCTGGTACGCCACCGTCGACCTGTCGGACGGTGACACGGACGGCCTCGGCGTCTCCCGTGTCGTCGTCCGCGACACCGAGGGCAAGGTCTACTCCCGGCTGAACCTGGGCTGAGCACGAGGGGACGCGGGAGCCGGGCCGTTGGGGGGGGCTCCCGCGTCCCCGGTCGCGCGGTGCGGGTCCACCGGCCTGGCCCGGCAGAACCGGCCACGGGCATCACGGTGAAGGCGCTCTTCGCGCGCGGCGAGGCATCGGCGGCCGAGTCGGCCGCCGCACTGGAGCCGGCATCGGTGGTTCGCGCCTCGTCACGGCACGGCGCGCCGGCGGCGTTCCTCAGCGCTGCTCGGGGTCTCCCCGGAGCGGCAGCCCGCTCCTGCGGTACATCTCGTCGAGGACGCCCATGGTCAGCACGGCGTCCCGGGCCGAGGTGATCACCGGACCGCCGTCGAGGACCGCCGCCGCGAATGCGGACAGCTGGCGGGCGTAGCTCGACGGCTGCCGCGGCAGGCGCTCCCTGCGCACGGTGCGGCGGCCGTCACCGCGCGGACCGCGGACGGTCAGGCGGTGATACAGCTGGGGCATCACGAAGTTGAGGACGTCCATGTCGCCGGCCGTGCCCACGGCGCGGGCCCTGATGGAGAGCACGCGGCGTGACCACAAGGACGCGCGGACTCGTCCGGTCGCTCCGCCCGGGAAGGTCAGCTCGGCGCTCATCGCGCGGTCGACGCGCGGGTCCCGGCCGAGGGGCAGCGCGGTCGCCGTCGACACGGAGGGCGTTCCGCCGCCGAGGAGACGGGCCACGTGCACCGCGTAGCAGCCCGCGTCCATGGCGGCGCCGCCCGCCAGCGCGTAGTCGTAGCGGATGTCGTGGAGCCGGGGCAGCGGAAAGCACACCTCCGCCTCGACGTGGCGGAGTTCGCCGAGTTCACCGCTGTCCACGATCTCCCGCATGCGCGCGGCGAGCGCGTGGTGTCGGTAGTGGAAGGCCTCCATCACCACCGGGCCGCCGCGGGCGTGCGCGGCGTCGGCCGCGTCGGCGACGCGCTCGGCCTCGGCGCGGTTGGCGGTCAGCGGCTTCTCGCACAGGACGTGCTTGCCCGCTTCGAGTGCCTTCAGCGTCCACTCGGCGTGCAGTCCGTTGGGCAGCGGGATGTAGACGGCGTCGACCTGCGGGTCCGCGAGCAGGGCGTCGTAGCCGGCGTGCACGACAGGAACTCCGTGCTTGCGGGCGAAGCTCTCGGCGCGGGCCCTGTCGCGGGCCGCGACGGCGGTCACCGCGACGCGGGGCGTCCGCCCGGCGGGCTTGATCAGCGCACTCGGTGCGATGGCGGCGGCCCCGAGCAGACCGATGCGGAGCGTGGTGGTCATGGCGGTCAGTGTGGCAGGGGCCTCTCCTGTGCCGAACGCGGGTGTCGGGTCGGGGAGTTGGGCGGAGCGGGGTGCCGAGGGCGCGGGGGCTCGGGGGTGCCTGGGCGGTGAGCGGGAGCTCCCGTCGGACGCCGAACCCGAGGGTCTCGTACAGCCGGGCGGCGCCCGCCTTGCCGACCGCCACCTGCGGGGAGGGCCGGGGCGGCCGGTTCACCGCCGTCGGCCCGTCCGCCCTCCGCCCCCGCCGGGATCGTACTTCCCTTCTAGTGGTTGTTGCAACACCCCAGTTCAGGGGACGCGTTGGACTTCG
>NZ_BMSA01000067.1 GCF_014648915.1 Streptomyces phaeofaciens
GAACAGGATCGCGGCCGCGGCGAGGAGGCCGATCAGCTCGCTCGCGCCGCCGTCCGGGTCGGAGAAGACGTAGAAGAGGTTCCCGCCCATCTCGATGCGCAGGGGCAGCTCGGCGCGCAGCCGGTCGCCGAGATCGACGAGGGCGTCGAGGTCTTCGGCCGACAGCCGGCTCTGGTCGGGATACTGCACCCGGACGACCGCGATCCGCCCGTCGACCAGAGCAAGCCGCGCCGGCCGGACCGTGGGAAGTCTCGGGCCCGACCTGACAACTTGTTGCCGGGATTCAGCAGCCTCGGCTTGTCAGACCGCAGCTCAGGGATGCTGCGCGGTAGACATGTGTGGTGAGCGAGACCGAGGACCAGGGCGAGGGAATGCCGGAGCTGTGCGAACGGGGAGGCCTTGCATGACGTCTGGGTCCAACCCGGGTGCGGAATCCGGGGAAGCATCGGTGGTCCTCGCCCGCTTCGACAGCTACCGTCACGCCGAGCACATGCTGGCGTCGCTCGGGCGGGGGTTCCGCACGGAGGCCCGCAAGGGTGGCACGACTGCTGTCGTGGTCAGAAGCAACCCCGATGGGTCGCTGAGGGTAACCGTGTCTCGGGTGCTGTCGGCCGGTGATTTCATGTACACGCTGATCCGTGTCTCGCTGTCGTGGGTGGTCGGGTTCATCGGCCTGTTCTCCATGCTGAGAGGCGCAAAGAGTGGGGTCCACGCCGCTCGCGTGCGGAAAGGGCACACCGGATCGGATGAGCACCGGGCCCACGAACTCCTCGCCGAAGTCGGCCCGCATGGAGCCCTGGTGCTGGTTCGGTGCAAGGACCACCGGACGCGGCAGATGGTTGCCGCGGCAGCGGCCGACAGTGCGGAAGGCAGCTGGGATGGCTCGCTGGCAGAGTTTCTCGCCGCTCTTGACCCCAGCAGCGCCGACGATTGGGTGCGCGCCGCCGTCGGCGAGCCCCCCAGCACGAACCGCTAGGCGGATCGCAGCGTGCGGCAAGAGCGAAACCCGTCGTTCCGCCCCGCCGTCAGCAGATTGCGGTGGGGGCGTTGACTGACAGCGCGGGCCTGGGGCCGGCTGCCCGACGTGAGACCAGACCCTCACGCCGCATGATCGCGTGGGCCGTGCTGCGGATCGTGGGATCGGCCACCGCGCTGGTCGCCGTCTACTATGCGCTGCCCCTGAACCGCTCCTCGGCCTGGGGCGCCGTCACGATGCTGCTGATCGGGCTTGTGGTGTTCGTCGGACTGGTCGCGTTCCAGGTTCGCGCGATCCTCCGGTCGCCGTTCCCGGGCCTGCGGGCCGTCGAAGCCCTGACCACCAGCGTTCCGCTGTTCCTGCTGTTGTTCGCCAGCACGTATGTCGTCATGTCCACGATGTCGGCCGGCAACTTCGGCGGGCGGCTGACGCACACCGACGGGCTGTACTTCGCCGTCACCGTGTTCTCGACGGTCGGGTTCGGCGACATCACGGCCAAGGCCGAGCCGGCACGGCTCGTGGTCACCGGGCAGATCGTTGCTGATCTCGTCATCCTCGGGCTCGCCATCAAGGTCATCCTGGGTGCGGTCAGCCGTCGTCGGCAGCCGGGAGACGCCGACGGCGCATAGCCCGTCCAGCGGATCCACCGCTGACCGCCGCGTGTGATGCCACAGGCGCCAGCGACCTGCGTAGACGCTGGATTGAGGGGGAGTGGTCGGACTCTGGCCTGTGTGCGGTCCGGATGTTGGTCGAAGAGCCGGCCGTGGCCAGGGTGGGGCTAGGGGGCGTTGCGAGTTGAGTCGCGGTCTGTATCTCCGTCTGTCCGGGCGCGGCGATGCGATCGGCGCTGCCCAGATACCACGGCACGATGTTCCAGTGCAGGGACTCCCGGTACGGCAGACCGGCTTCGGAGCGGAGCGTCCAGCAGTTCTGTGCCGTCTGGTCGTCGTTGTCGACGCAGATGATGCCGGTGCCGGTCCGGCGCAGTCCGGCTTCCGCACCCACTGACTTCTGGCCCGGTGCCTCCAGGAGGAACAGGCCGCGGGCCTCTACGCCACCGGAGGCAGGGTCGAACCACGGCACGGACTCTCCGTCGCCGAGTCTGTCGCGCAGCCTCTCCACCCACTCGCGGGCGAAGTGGATGTCGGAGTGACAGATGCCGCAGTAGGCGATCTCGATGAGCACGTCGTGCGGGCCGACGTCCCGGCGCTCGACGGTCACTTCCCCGCGCGAGCGGGGGTGAGACGATGGGCACCGGTACCAACTCCCAGGACAGGGCGAGTTCCCTGCACGACAGGCTGGGGATGTGATGTCCTGCTACTGACCTGCGGCTTCGATACCTGATGCGGTGGCCGGCAACTCGACCGCACGCCACTGCTGTTGACCGTGGCTGACCCCTGCATCTGGCACGGTAGTGGCACGAACCGCAGCCGACGGCAGTCGGCCACGATGGCGGGTGCGCCGACCGACCACGCATGCGTGTGCCTTGCTGCACCCCGCCAGCCTCAGCCATGCTGCCATGCCGTCGACCGGAGCAAGCCGCGCCGGCGGGAGCGGGGCGGTGAGACCGTGGGTGATGACCCTTTGCGTCCCGAAGCAACTTGGGTGAGTGTTCAGCCTTGGACTGGTGCGCCGCTTACCTGTGCTGACGGTCCACCGGCGTTCGCGTCCGTCCGTCGTTGTCCGCTGGCGTTGTCACGCAGTTGGACACTCACCTGTGGCCGGCGCGGGCTCTCGCAGAGCCTGATGAGTGCCACGCCAAAGCTCAGGGTGAGCAGGCTCGTCTGGAGCTGGTAGGCCGGGTCATGCCCGTCCGAGACAGCTCGGGTGACCTCGGGGGCCTCGGACGGCCCAGGGACGGCCCAGGCCTGATCATGACGGACCGGCTGATGCGGACACTCCAGGCCGAATCTAGACTGGCAAAGGCATGGAAAGTCACGAATTAGGGAGATGTGCACCATGGCCAAGCGAGGGAACAAGCGACGTGCCCGTAAGAAGAAGAAGGCCAATCACGGCAAGCGCCCCAACGCCTGAGCCAACTTGAGCAGACGCCGAGGGGGCCCGGTCTTCGTCGCCCGGATTGGGGTCAAGGACTGGGAACCCGCAGTGGTGCGGGAACACGGCAAAGAGCCGGACCCGAGCTGACCGGGGCCGGCTCTCGGGGTTGGCCGCCTTTCCACAGGGGCAGGGAACGTTCGAACCTGCGCGCACGGCTCCGGAGGCCCGTTGGGTTCTGGGTAACGCGGCAGGTAGAGACCTTGTGCCGTTGCTTTCATGGGTGCCTCCCCGCCCTTGCCGCGGGCCTGGTGCTGGGGTCTGTCACGGGCGACTGCCCGGTGAGGACACGCCCCATTGGGCGATCGATGGCACGCCTGTCCGGTGAACGCGGGCAGCCATTCGGCTCGCTAGTTCGAGTCGAATCCCTCGGGCGGCAAGCAGTCCGGCGGACGCTGGTGGTCGTACTGCGACGCCAAGTGGATCACCTCCGCCTCCGGCCTGGACGTCGGCCACATGGTCCCGCTGGCCGAGGCCTGGGACTCCGGGGCATCGCAGTGGACCGCGACCCGGCGCGAGGCCTACGCCAATGACCTCGACGTGGCGACCTCCATCAATCGGATAATTCGACGCTCGACCGGCACATCCGATGGCCAGAAGAGAGCGAGCGGCCCGTGGCGAGCGAGAGCGGACGAGCGGCACGGCCCGTTGGCAGGGGTAAGGCCATGAGGTGGCTGCCGAAGGTGTTCGAGTTCAATCCCGCAGGGCTGAACTGGCCGCGAGCGGTGGCGTTCCTGGATGCCGGGCTGGTGCCGCTGTTCGTCTTCTGGGCGATTGGGCATGAGGTGTACCTGCTCAGCGCGTTGTTCGGTCTGCTGTTCGCGGCACTGAGTGATCCGGGAGGCGGCTACCGGCACCGAGCGGTGTCCGTAGCAGTCTTTGCGCTGGTCGGTGCCGGGGTGACCGCGCTGGCGTTCGAGATCGGGGCAGATGCCTGGGGCTGGATGGTGCTCGCGGCTTTCGCGGTCACACTGGCCGCCGGGCTGGCCGCCGCCTTGGGGGTCCGCAGACTCATCGACGCCGTGCTGCTCAACGTCTGGTTCGTCGTCGCCATCGGATACGAGTTCGGCCTCCACGAAGCGGTCCACGTCACCAGCTACATCTGGGCTCAGGTGCTCGCCTGGAGCGGAGGGGCGGCACTGTGGATCGTGGTGACGTTCCTCTGGTGGCTGATCCGGGGACGTACGGATCAGAACCAGCCCTTCGCGGAGCTCCCGGGCGACACCTCGCGGAGGAAGCTGACCCGGCCGCTGATCCTGTTCGCGGTGATCCGCGCCGTGGTCATCGCGGGCACCGTGGCGCTGGCGTTCGGACTGGATCTGTCGCACGGCTCCTGGATCCCGATCGCGGCCATGGTCGCGATGAAGCCGAGCCTGGAACAGGCCGCGCTCGTCAGCGCGCAACGCCTTGTCGGAACATTGATCGGTGCGGTCGTGGCCGCGTCGTTGCTGCTGGTGCCCACGAACGAAGACGGAATCAGGCTGTTTGCGGTCCAGCACGGCCTCGAAGTGGTGGCGCTCGTCCTGCTGATGCACGGGGCGGGGATCCGCTTCTGGAACTACAGCCTCTACAGTGCGGCCATCGCCGCAGGCGCGCTCATTCTGGTGGACCTTCCGCAGCCCTCCGACTATGCCGCCGAGGGCTACCGGTTGCTGTGGACGTTGTGCGGCGTGGGAAGCAGCCTGATCGTCCTGCTGCTGGCAAGTCTGCTAGCCAAACGCACTGCCAAAGCGCGACCACGACCAACCTGACGGCCGGACGGCTGTTCGACGTGCGCGCGGCACGGGCGCCGGCCGGGTCGGCGAGGGGCGGACGGCTGCGGACGCCGGGCCAGGTACTGCTCTGGCTCGCCCTCGCCGCCTGGGTGATCACGCTGGTCGGCCCGCGGCCGGCGAGCGTCGTCGATCGCCGGGGAAGGTACGCCGTTCGCGTGCATCCCGAGCCCATCCGCAGGTCCTGAGCATGGCTCCCTCTCCGACCGTGCTTGAGTCGCCGGTATGACCAAGAGTGATGCTGTGGCTCTGTTCGGCAACCGCTTCCTGACCGTGCCCGCTCCTTCGGAGACCTTTCCCGAAGAAGGCATGACTGCGACGGACGCCATGCGGCTGGTGGATGTGGATCTCGCCATGGAGGGTGACCCGCAGCGTAACCTCGCTACTTTTGTCACCACTTGGATGGAGCCGGAGGCGCAACGGCTGATCGCCGAGAATCTCCACCGCAATTTCATCGACCATGCGGAGTACCCGATTTCCGCCGAGATCGAGCAGCGTTGCGTGCGCATGCTCGCCGACCTCTTCCACGCGCCGGGCAAGACGGCCGGCTGCCGGACCCAGGGCTCGTCCGAGGCGATCATGCTCGGCGCGCTGTCGCTGAAGTGGAAGTGGCGCGAGCGCCGCCAGGCGGCCGGCCTGTCCACCGACCGGCCCAACCTGATCTTCGGGGGAGACGTCCACGTCGTGTGGGAGAAGTTCTGCCGCTACTTCGACGTCGAGCCGCGGATCGTACCCCTCGCCGAGGGCAAGTACACGATCGGCCCGGAGGACGTGGAGCCTCACCTCGACGAGAACACGATCGGCGTCGTCGCCGTCCTCGGCACCACGTTCACCGGCCACAAGGACGATGTCGTCGGGATCGACAAACTCCTGCGGGACGTCCGCAAGGAGCGGGACCTCGACATCCCGATCCACGTCGACGGAGCCAGCGGCGCATTCGTGTGGCCCTTCCTCTACCCGGACTCGAAATGGGACTTCCGGCTCGAACAGGTCCGTTCCATCAACGTCTCGGGACACAAGTACGGCTTGGTCTACCCCGGCATCGGATGGCTGGTCTTCCGTGAGGAGTCCGACCTGGCCAAGGACCTCGTGTTCTACGAGAACTACTTGGGCAAGACCGACGCGACGTTCACGCTGAACTTCTCCACCGGCGCGTCGATGGTGCTTGCGCAGTACTACAACTTCGTGCGGCTCGGCCGTCAGGGCTATACCTACGTCATGAAGATGATGCAGGAGAACGCCCGTGCACTGGCGGACAACCTGCGCGACAGCGGCCGCTTCGAAGTGATCGGGAGCGACCTCGAGCAGCTGCCGCTGGTCGCCTTCCGTCTGGCTGGCAAGCACGCCTACGACGAGTCCGACGTGGCCTGGCAGCTCTCGGCCGAGCGCGGCTGGATGGTGCCGGCGTACACGCTCCCGCCCAACGCGGAGCGGGTGAAGATCATGCGCGCCCTGGTCAAGGAGACCCTGAGCCGCGAGCAGATCGAGCGTCTGAGCCAGGACATTGACGACGCGTGTCGCACTTTGGACGACAAGGGTGCGACCCATGGAACCGAGCGGGCCCAGGTCAAGCGCGGCACCGGCTACTGACGCCCGCAACCGGCCCCCCCGGGGACGGGCTGGCGGTGTTGTCCGCAGGCCTGCGCCGCGACTGCTCGGCTCTGCCTGGGTCGAAGGCCGACGGGGTGGGAGCCCACGACACTCGCCACGAATCCGCCGGCACTCGCGAACGGCGCCCCATCCGTCCCGGAGTCTGAGGGCCCCCGCCGGAGGCGCCTCCTTGGCCCGCGGAAGACTTCCGGGCTTCGCCCGCCTGCCCGCGCTCGCGCAGGCACTTGGACCAGCAGAGAATCGTTGAATCATGGTCCGGCTGTTGGCGCTTCCATGGGCGATCGAGACGAGGATCGTTGCAGCGCGGCCGTGGGCGGAAGATGGTCGCGTGCTTCCTTTACGACTGCTGTGGTGTGATCCCGGCCCATGCCCAAGTTCAACCGGCATGATCCGAGCCGGGTCGGCGGAAGCATGGGCGGTGAGACCTTGGATGATGACCCCTTCGTCGCGAAGCAACGCGGGTGGGGGCGCTGCCTTCGTCTGGTGTGGCTCTAATCTGCGCTGATGGTCCGCTGACGTTCGGGGTCGTCCGCCGGTGTTCGTCGGCGTTGTCACGCAGTTAGACGCTCACCCACTGCCGCTGCCGCTGCTCGTGCTCGGGGCGGCAGGCCGGGGGAGGCGCTGAGCCCAGGTGCCTGTCTCGACTGCGGCGATGTTCTCCACACGTACGGCAAGAAATCCTGGGGCCGGCGGCCTCGTCGCTGTACTCATCCAAGGCTTGCTTGTAGCGAACCACCTCGGTTTCGATAAGGGAGCCTAGAAGCGCAACAACCCAGTTGCCGGCCTTGATCGCGACGGCGAAGGGCACCCCTGCAGCTAGAACCAGGATCGTCAGATCCAGCAACCTGGCCCTCCAGCGGGCGCTGTGCATGCTCTGCTGGTACCACGTTCCGCGCGCGATGACGCTTGGCGGAACATCGGGCCACTTAACCTTGGCCAGGCCCTCCCACCAGGCTTGTGATCCCAACGCGTGCTACCTCTCGAACGCCACGATGGTGCCGACGCACTCAGCCTGCGGCTTATCGTGAGATCACATCAGAGCGAAGGCCGCGTGTCTCCGCAATACGCGGTCGTGTTCACCCTCGTGATGTAACCGTCATCGCTCGATGCGGTCAACGTGCGTCGGCTCCACCTCGTGCCGATTGAACCTGTCACTTGACCGGCTTGCTTCTTCTTGCCCTGGGTCTTGCCGGGGATCTTGGGGACCTGCTGCTTCCCAGCTCAGGGGCGGTGGGCTCGTGCGCCTGGTCGTCGTCATTGGTTGTCATTGGCCGCTGTTGAGCAACCTCGCACGGCCCAGGGACGTCCCAGCTCTGCCGCACTCGACTGACGGCCGGCACCTCGCTGCGCCCCGCCTGAACCTCAGCCGACGACAGTCAGCGCGATGGCGGGTGGGCTGACCGACCACGCACGCGTGTGCCTCGCTCCGCCCCCACGAGCCTCAGCCACGTTGTCGGTGCCGTCGGCCAGAGCAAGCCGTGACGGCCAGCCCGTGACGACAACGCCTGAGTCATCGGCTTGGGAAGCTGCGTTCATTTGGGGCCGGATCGGGCGCTGACCTGGGCGAACAGCGGAGGCGGGGTTCTGCTGGGCTCTGTTGCTTCTACCGTGGTTCCCCGGTGTTCCCCGCTCTATCTGGTGCGCTTGTGGTGCGGGTGCTGAGGATCGAACTGGTGCCGGGTGGGGCGTGGCTGCTTACTCGTAGACGACCGCGGCACTCAGCGCACGAGCAAAGAGAGTCCAGTCGCCGTTGGCCGGCATTTCCTGGTCGAAGTTCCGGTACCAGCTGGGGGAAGAATCGATCCAGGCGGTCAGCGCATCCAAGAAGCGGTCCAGGGTGGCGTTCTCCCACTGCTCGCCCCGCTCCACGAAGTCGTCCCGGAGCTGGGCGATGAAGGCCACCAGCTCTTCCCTGCTCGTGACTTCGTCCTCGGGGCGGCCAGGCGGTAGCTGCAGCATGGCGACACCCTAGTCATCACGCGGGGATCTCCGTCGATGGTGCTGCTGACCCATGTCGGTGTGGCAGGGATCTGAACCCACGACCTCTTCGTCCCCAAGCAACTGCGGCGAGTGCCTGACCTCCAGCCGATGTACCTCTCACCTGCCGCGATGGTCCGCAGACGTCCGTGGTTGTCCGCCGCTGTTCGTCGGCGTCGTCACGCAGTCAGACACTCACCGCTGATGTTTCCTGGGGGCGCTGGCGGAGGAGCAGCATCTGATCGGTAGCTCTATATGGATCGGTCGGTAGCGGTCATACCTGTCGCCTCATGACCCTACGAGGAGGCTACCGGGCAGAATCGGTAGCTGTGGTTGCTGTACTTCGCTGCTGTACCGCAACAGCCAGACCAGGGCGACGAGGGCCGTCAGCCGGGACCGTCAGGAGATGTGGCTCACTATATAGGCGGTGCCCACACTTTCTTCCTCGGGTGAGTCCGCCTGGATCGCGAGACCCGGCCCGGCCGTGGTGAAGTCGAACCCGTCCGTCGTCGGCTGCGTGCAGTCGACGCGCTTGGCTGTCTTGGCAGTGCCTGAGGCGACTGTGAAAGTGACCGTGCCCTCCCCTGCGCATGCCACCTCCACCCGCAGGGCGGTGCCGGACTTGATGGTCTTGTCCAAGTTCTCCCCGGGCACCGCGAGGGAGCCGGACGAGACCAAGCCCTCGTCCGACTCCAAGCGATCTGTCATGTTGAGCAAGTCGCGGGCTTCCTTGTTCAGCTGCTCCCGGCCGGACTGAGAGGGTGACTGCGCTGTGGGAGCCGCGGTGGAGCTCGCCGTCTTCTGGGACTGCGGAGCCTTGGACGTCGCAGGCGAGTCAGAACAGGCAGTTGCCATGCCGGTAATCAGCGCGACGGCAGTCAGAGCACTGCCAGTGTGGCGGGTGAAGCGGTACATGAATTCCCCCGAAGTGCACTCAGAAGCCAAGCAGGTGTACAGAACCATGTGATCATCCCGTGTGAACACCCGCGCCACGCATGCAATTTGGGCACCGGTACCAGATTGGTGCACAGGTTCGACATACTTCCCGCGCAAGGGACTACCCCCACGGTGGCCGCAGGCCGTGATCCGTAAGTGACTTCATACAAGGGCAGTCGGCCCACGAAGGTCGGCGGAGCGACTTTGGCCGGGAGCAGGACCGATACGACCTGATCAAGGCCCGGCAGGGCATCGCGCCCGGCACCCTGGAGGAGGAGATCACCTCAGACATCTGGGGGCTGCCCGAAGCGAACGCCCGGCTCCCATCGTGCTGTTCGTCGACGAGGTGGCCGAACTCTTCCTCGTCTCCACCCGCAAGGACGAGGAACGTCGGGATGAGATGGTCACTCCCCTCATCCGGCTCGCCCAACTCGGCCGCGCGGTCGTCATCTACCTCGAAGTGTGCGGGCAGCGATTCGGCGCCGAACTCGGCAAGGGCGCGGCCATGCTCCGGGGCCAGCTCACCGGCCGCGTCTGCCACCGCGTCAATGACGAAGTCTCCGCCAAGAGCGCCCCCGAACTGCCCGGCCTGGCCGTCGTCGGCGACACCTCCGGCGGCTGGTCCCGCATCCGAACCCCCTACCTGTCCCTCGCCGCCGCTGCGGCCGTCTGCCGTGAGGCGGCGCACCTGGCCCGGACGTACCGGAGCTCTCGCCCTTCCGGCCGTACGTCCCGCCCGCGCCCGTAGCGGCCCCCGGCACGGCGACCGTTTCCCGCCCGGTCACCGAGTAACCCCCACCCCGAACCACCGGCCGGCGCGGCCGTCCCGAGCCAGGTCCCTACCCCGCCATGCCCGAATCGGAGAGGAACGCTCATGACCGCCTCCATGGCCTTCTACGCGGACGGCAACACGATCATCCGCCTCGCCCGGTACGGCACGACCCGTACGCCGATCCTCACCCTCGACGGGGAGGGCCACTCCCTGACCGTGTCGGCCTTCGACCGCACGTCCCTCCCCGGCGCAACTGGGGAGGGACGTGTGCGCTTCGCGCCCCTGCCCCGCCGCGTCTCCGCACCCGCCGGGGTCCAGAAGCCCACCTAGTCCCTCGGCGTCACCTGGCTTTCCCAGCTCCCGGGTATGCGCGAGAAGACCGACCGAGATTTTTGTTAACCCCTGTAATCGTTGGTTCCGGATTGAGGGAAGGGTCACGGGAACGTTGTCTGACCCGCTTTCACATGCTCTTTTCGTCTCGTCCGTGGCCGTTGTGGTGCAGACTGCCCACCGCTCCGCCCAGGTGGACTCATTGAGCACGGTGAATGCGCGGTTGGATCGTACGCCCCAGCCCTCCTAGGGTCCTCACATCGAAGCCTCGGTCAGCCCAACAACCAGGAGTCAACGTGCAGTTGGCACGCAATGAACAAACCGGCCTTGTCACCCGAAACCAGATAGCAGAGCGTGCAGGCGTGAAGCGTCCGGCCGTGTCGAACTGGGCCCGGCGGTACAAGGACTTCCCCACCCCCGTGCGCTCCGGCGATACGGAACTCTTCCACGAGGCCGAGATCATGCGATGGCTGAAGGACCGCACCATTCCTCAGTCGCAGTTGCTCGAGGGGGAACAGGCGGGAACCACCTTCGCCGACCGATTCCGCCGGGCCGGAGGCGACCGGCCGTCCGCGGTGCCGAGAGCCGTAGGGAGCAGCACTCAACGCATCGGGACCGAGGACAAGAAGGCAGTCGACCAGCTGATGGGCCCGCTCGCGGACCGGGTCCGAGGTCCGGCGACGATGGCGGACTTCGTGCATCTCTGTCTGATCGTGATGTACGCACGACATGCGGAACCGGAGCGGTGGCGCCGGGTCGAGGACGTCATGTCGTCAGGCCAAGGGGCCCGAGACGTGCAGTCGCTGCTCCGTTGCCTCGGCGACATGGCGCAGGACACGCTGCGCCGGAACGGCGACCGCACCGACATGCGCGGCAGCCTGCTGCAACTGGAACCGCGGAGCTGGGACGACCTCACCACGGCAGTACGGACGGCGGCGGGCACGGGCGTCGGCGCGTTCCAGCTCGTCTGGGAGTCCTTCAGCGCCAGGGAAGGGCTACAGAGCTCGGAGTTCTGCAGCCCGGTGGGTTTGGCCTCGTTGTCCGCGGCACTCGTACTGACCCCGGGACAGAAGACCACGGTGCTCGACCCCTACACGAGAGGGGGAGAGATGCTGGCGGCTGCGCACCACCACATCGGAGGCGCGCGTGAGACCTTGTACGGCGAGACCCTCGACGGCCGGCTGCAAGCCGTCGCGAGTCTGTACCTTCTCCACCTCGGCGTACGGCCCAAGCTGACCAGCACCCGGTCCGACCGATGGCCACCGAACCGTGAACACGGTGTCGACGTGGTGCTGACGAACCCTCCGTTCAACATGAGCGACGCACCCGGCCCCGGGCGCCGGACGGGAAACTGGCCGTACGGATCACCGCCACGGGGCAATGACAATTTCGCCTGGGTGCAGTACGTCCTCGGCGCGCTGGTACCCGATGGGCGGGCAGTGGTGGTCATGCCGGTCAAGGCGGGCAACTCGGTGAACGCCGCCGAGCGCGAGATCCGCCGCGCCCTTGTCCGCAGGTGTGCCGTGGAGTGCGTCATCACGGTGCCATCCCATCTGTTCTCCGCGACGCCTGTGCCGGTGTCCCTGTGGGTTCTGCGGCGAGCGGAGCATCCGTCGAGGGAAGGCATCCTGTTCGTCGACGCCCAGGAGTTGGGAACGAAGGTCAGACGCCGGCGCGTCCTGCGAGACAAGGATCGCGACGCGATCACGGCAGTGGTCCGCCCCTGGCTGGACGGGGAACAGTGCCCGGACAGCGAGTACGCGGTACGTGCTGCCGAGCGAGGCTTCTCCGCTGTCGTCGTGGCCCGTGAGGTCGTCGCCGACGAAGGATGTTCACTCCGCCCTGCCGACTATCTGGGGAGCGGGACCTACGGCGCTGCTCCCGCCACAGCCGCATTGCTCGAAGCCGGCGACGCGGTGGCGGAGCAGACGGACAGGCTATGTGCGCTGGAGCGGCGGGCGAGGGAAACGGGGAACGGCTACCGCACGGGTTCGGGACCCGGCGGCTGGAACGAGGCACTGCTCAAGGACCTGTGCGACATTCAACCCGGGCCGTCGTACACCCGCCTACCAGCGGCGGCACGCACGGCGGATGCCGGTGTTCCACTCGTCTTCCCGCAGGATCTCGTTGACGGGAGGATCGCGGACGAAACCCGGGACCGCGTGCCGTGGCAGACGGCCGAGCGCTTCAAGAAGTTCGAACTGCTCCCGGACGACATCGTCTGCGTACGCACAGGCGCGCAGCAACAACCCGCGCTGGTCTCCGGCACGCAGGCCGGATGGCTGCTCAGCTCGAACGTGACGCGTCTGCGCGTACTCCGGGACGCCGATATCGACCCCCTGTACCTCCACGCCTACCTGGGCCTCCGATACGCGCGCGAGTGGATGTCCCACCGCGCAGCGGCCACGGCAGCCCCGTCGCTGAGCTCCGCGGCTCTGGGCCACCTTCCCGTGCGCTTTCCGCCGATCGGGCAGCAGCGGCTGAGCATGGATCTTCTCGGTGAGCTCGGCCGACGCGCCAACGCGTACGCCTCGTACGTCTCGGCACTTGGCCGACTGCGGGCCGAACTCACCGAACACCTGCTGCACGGCTCGGTCGAGCACTGTGACGGCCTGCTACCGCCGATCTCCCTACGCGTCTCTTCTCCCTGTCGCCCCTGACTTTCGGAAGGACCTACGTTCATGCCCGAATCAACAGCCCGTTCCGCACGTACGTGGCAACTGTGGTTGGCTCTGTACGTTGCCTGCTCCATGGTGGTCGGCCTCTTCGTGAGTCTGTTGGTACTCCAGTCAGGTGGTGGCCCCACTGATGTCGTTCTGGCAGGTGGAGGCGGATTCGCGACCTCCTTCGCCTTGTGCCTCGCACTGCCCGCGGCGGTCCGTGAACTCAAACGACAGAGCTGACCCGCGCCGACCGCCCACGCGGCTGAGCCCGGTCGGCCGACCCCCGCAAGCCACGGATGCGGCGAACTCGGCGACGGCCTTCCGCGCCGGCTCTGCTGCCGTCCCGTCTCCGGCCAGCAAAAGGCCCAGGTCAGTGACCTGGGCCTTCTTCATGGAGCGGGTGACGAGAATCGAAGTCGCGCTCTCAGCTTGGGAAGCTGCGTTCATTTGGGGCCGGATCGGGCGCTGACCTGGGCGAAAGGGGGAGGTGGGGTTCTGCTGGGCTCACTGGGCCGCAGCCTGTAGATACGCGCACGTCTAGGCATTGGTCGACGGCGCGGGTTCCCGACTGTCGGCGACGGCTGAAAAGTGGACCAGTGGCGACGCTTGAAAGTTGACCCCCTC
>NZ_BMSA01000068.1 GCF_014648915.1 Streptomyces phaeofaciens
GTCAATCGCCAAGGCCGTCCTCACCCTGGAGTTGCAACGCTGAAGAAGCTCAGTCAGAAAAATAAGAACAAGCCAAGATCTGGGCTAGCTCGACGTATCGCAAAACCATTCCGAACCGCATAAAAGATCGAATCCAGCCACTGACGCAAGGGGCAAATTGCACTAATCGGCAGATCCTCAAGGTCGAAAAATGATCTATATCCCTATTGTCCGCGCCCCTCGGGTGTTGATGGTGAGTAGAAAATGACCTTGCATGGAGAAGTTACCGCGACCTAACCTTCATGCGTCAATTCGGTTGCTGCGTAAGGAGTTTGGTATGCACTCTCCCATCGAGGAAACTGCAAAGACGGAAATGAGCGCTGCGCACCCCGGTGCCGAGAAGCGCGATGCTCCGATCTTCGAGATCGAGGTGTCCGAGGTCGAGCCGGCGCAGATCATGCCCATGCAGGGCTGTATCCGCTAGGCGACTGCTACGCGGGTAACGGCGGTGGGTCGGTGCTGTCTCGGTGCTGACCCATCGCCTTTCCCTCACTCCTTCTATATCTGAGATATGGCCAGAGAATGCAACACAAAACGCCCTCCTCGGTGCCTATCGTGCGGGCAGCACAAGCCCATGATGCGCGCGTGGTGGCCGAAATCCAGATTGTCACTTGGCGGCAAGCCTATGCTGACATCCTTCCTGCGGAAAAACTGCACTCTTTAGACGTTGACAAGGCCACCGAATTTTGGAGAGGTCAAATAGCCTCTTCGGTAGCCGCAGGCACGCAGCTCCTGGTGACAGAGTCCGGCAACCAGGTCGTGGGGTTCTCATCCTTTGGGCCGGCTCGGGACGACGATCTCAAGTGTCAACGCGTCATGGAGCTCTATGCTTTGTACGTCCGCCCCTCGTTTTGGGGTACGGGGGCAGGGTGCACGCTAATGTCTGCAACCAACCAGTCTTGGTCTCAGAGCGGAGTGGTAGAGGCGACCCTCTGGGTTCTCCAGCGGAACGAACGCGCGCGCGCATTTTACGAAAGGTTCGGCTGGCGAATTGATGAGCGAATCCAGCCCACGGGAGCGAATTCTGCAGAATTAGAGATCCGCTACCGGAACCAGCCGGATAACGCCTAAGAATCCCGGGCGGCCTGACTTCCGAATCTCTGACCCTCAAGGCTGCTCATTGAGATGGAGACGCACTTTGCTACTTGATCAGCAGAATTCGGACCAGTCAACCCATGTGTATCTGAGTGGACAGACCTCCCGTACGCTCGCGGCGCATCCTGAGTGGATGCTCTTGTGTGATGCTGTTCGCGACGGTGCCGTCCATAGCGAAATTCTTGGACACCTTACGCTCATCCGGTCGCATCTCGCCAGTGCAGGAATACGCGAGGACCTGCTCGACGGCATTGCGACAGGTCTGTGTGGAGGCACTTGGGACAATGCGGTAGAGGCGTTTACGCGCTCTCGCGGCGCACGCGTGAACTTCTATCTCGGCCCCATGCGTGCAGAAGAGAGCGGTCCGTCGGGGATGGGACTCTTCTTGCTTGAGCAGCGTACTCACGCTGCGCAGAACGTTGCCATGCTGGAACAGGCGACGGGCTGGATCGGTAAGGCCATGTTCGGGGCTCCTTGCTCCTTCATGGGCCGAGTTGTGGAGTTCTATGACATAACCGCAGCGGTGGGCCCATTCGCAGAGGCCGGGGCTAAGGCTATCGCCCTTTTCACTCCGTTCTACTTCGACGGATGGACGGATGCTGCGCGTCACCGCGAGAACCGAAGGTCCTTGATCCTCCACAACCTTATTCGCGCCCGATTCGACGTCTTAACTGTTCCCTTCCTCGACAGGCTGCGCATCGACTCCCGTCATTCGATGCTTTGTGGTGCTTCAGACGACCAAATCGATGATGCTTTCATTCTGTGGCTCACCCTGCACGAAATGATGCACTCCAGCGGTCCTATGCCACTTTTCGCTGAGCCGGGCTACAAGCTCGACCTTGGTATGGACTACGGACCGATCGAGGAAATGCGCACGGACATGAGCGCATTCATTGCCCTGGGGCTCATGGAAGGGGAGTTAGGGGAGCGGACAAGGCTGGCACAGGAACTCATTCTGGCCGAGAGGCTGTTGCGGTCGGTGCGAGTCGGAAACGCGCTGGATCCCCTGGCGAACGGTATCGGGAAGTCGCTCGATGGAGAACACGGTTGCCTCTGGGCTGCCACGCTTCATGCGTCAGGTGCCCTCCGGCTTGGTGCCGGGCAGATAGATATCGACTGGGACGGCGCACAGGCCGCGGTTCGCAAGATTCTCGGCGCCGTTTATGCAGGGGAGTCGGCCGCTCGCGCTTCCCGCGATACGCCCAGGGAACTCAGGAATCAGGCAGCAGACCTCCGTAACAGGCTGTTCGTCGGTAAGGGTAAAAGCTACAGCCTTCCTTCAGCACTAGAGGACCACTACAGCAAGGTCCGTGGCCGGGAGCGCATTGTTATGACGTTCCAGGACTGCTGAAGACTTCGACCGCTACCTCAGGCAAGGAAGCAGTGCGTTGAAAGTTCGTTGTGCGCTTGATCTCCAGTTACGCAGCGTTGCCGGCGATGTCTACTTGAGAAGTCCTCGGGAGGCACGCTCGTTCAGCGCCGGCACGCTCAGTAACGTGTACCTGATGAAGTTTCTGGGTGAACTCCAGGAGTGGACCTTCGTCGACGTAGCGGCGGAGCGGATAGCCGCGTTAACGGGAGTTCCATTGATGGCTGCAAGGACAGAGGTAGATCGCCTCATATCAACGGCTATTCTGGTCAGCGACGAATCCGGTGAGCAGCGTGACCTGTTCTCTGGCAAGGCGTTGTGGGATGAGTATCGATGGTCTGATGCATTTTCCTATCACGCGTCCACCGACGCCATACCCCGCATCGACTACGGTCAGCGGGACGGCCTTCGGCAAGATGTAGCCTTGATGCGCGAATACGCAGATGCAGAGGCCCCGCCATCAATCTACATGCCAGCAGTCTCAACGCGCGTCACGCCACTTCCGGAACCAGGACGGACACTGGGCGTTTCAGTCACGGATGCGCTGGAAGAAATCCCCCATGGAACCTTCGGGGCCACCGCTCCGCTGGACATGTTCACCCTTTCACGCATCCTATGGTTCGGCTTCGGTCAAACCGGAACCAAGAAGCTGCCGGTGACTGGCGAACACATCACCAAAGTCAGCCCTTCTGGCGGAAGCCGACATCCCACGGAAGCTTATGTCTTTGCTTTGGATATAGCAGGTCTCGCCCGAGGCGTGTACCACTATGGCGTGAAGAATCACGAACTTGAGCACGTCCAAGACGACCTGGACGAGGCGTGGGTTGCTGCGAACATCATCAAAGTTCCACGCTGGCGCATTGCCGCACCAGCGGCTGTAATTGTGCTGACCTCGCGTGTCCAGGTCAGTATGTATCGCTATCGCGAGAGCAATTCCTATCGCGTCATGCACTATGACGCAGGGCATGTACTCGAAACCGCCTCGCTCGTCTCAAATTTGCTCGGCCAGAAAAACTTCCGAGCGTTTTCCATGAATGAGCGAGAAGTGGCCGATGTGCTGAGAAATGACAAACTCATGAATCCGGTAATGTCGTTCATGGCTATCGGTTGGGAGGGTTGACTTCTATGAAGATGTATCGCCTAAATGACTTCATGCGAGTTCGCCTTGGAGATCCGGTAATCTGCGATCTCCTCCTGGAGCGGAAGTCCGTTAAGGTACCGGATACCCGCGTTTTGTCTCTGCTCGGACGAGTGCAGCGTCCCATGGATGAGCTTGAACTGGCCAAGGTATGCGCCGAAGTGTTCGACTGCGACCTTGCGGCGGCGGAGAAATTCTCGGCCAAGCTCATCGCCGCTGGGGTTCTACAGGACGCAGACCTTGAACACGAACTGATGCCCGAGGTCCGTGAATGGAAAAGGTATGGCTGGCTGGACGCTCTGGTCCTTCATTGCCGCTCAGAAGGGCAGAATTACTGTGACGTCGTAGATGCGGCAGATCCGCACGATCCCGACGATGTTCTGCGGGAGCGAATCGGCAGGCACGGCATACCGACCTTCTGGAAGCAGATCGAAACTGATCAGGTGGTCATCCTTCCCGAGCCGCAGGCGTACCCCGAGCGCGATCTGGGAGACGTCCTGCTTTCGCGCCGCACCCATATTCCGTGGTCAGGACAGACCATGAATGTTGCACAATTGAGCCGAATCCTGATCGACGCCAACAAACCGCTCGTGGCAATGAGGCGGCGAGCCGAAGAGGAGTACACAGCACGGCCATCCGCCTTGCTTGAGAATGCCTACGCCGACTTGGAAACGTACGTCGTTGCATTTGACGTCGACGGAGTATCGCCAGGAATCTACCACTACGACCCGGCCGGACACCGTCTCTCGCTGGTCCGCGCGGGGAACCTCCGGGAGGATGTCCGCACTGCCTTCACGGGTCAGGAACGGGCCGGCAGTGGCTCATGTGCTTTGATCCTGTCGGCGGTATGGGAACGGCACATGTTGCGCTACGAGGGCGACCCGCGCGCCTACCGCACCCTGCTGACCCTGGTCGGTCAGTTCGCCCAGCGCTATCTCATCGCCCTGACGGCCTTTGGCTTCACGACGTTCCCGACCCCTGCGCATCAGCCGGTTCTCGCCGACGACCTGATCGGGACCCACCGGTTTGAGGAGTCAAGCCTCTACCTCGTTGCTGCGGGATAACGGGGCTATGGAGAACCCAACTGCTTATTACCTGCAGGCCGCTCTGACATTCCACCAGCAGTCCACCTACGGGAACTATCCGGAACCGAGGCCGGCCGACCTGTGGGGCGACACAGCGACAGTCAACAAGGAGCAGTCCCTGGCCGCTCCGGCGAGCGGCCGCCCGGTCGATGCCGAGCACCTGGACCGAATCTGGCGCGCGCGTCGCTCACGCCGTACACGATCCACACGGCTCATCCGGAAAACCCTGGTTGAGGCCCTGACCAGTGCCATGGCTCCGTCTTCCGCCGGCCTACGCCCCTACCCCAGTGCTGGCGGCTGCTACTCAGCCTCCGCTTACTGCTACGTGAGCGACGTACAAGGATTAGAGCCTGGGGCGTACCGCTTCGACCCGTCTGAGGGGTCCCTGCTACCTATTCTCTTGGCAGACCGCGAGTCCCAGGTCTCGCCAGACGCTCCGGAGCTCCTGCGGACGACCGTACTACGCGCGGACACTGTGCAGGCAGTCTTGTTCCTCGTAGCGGACATGCACGGAATCGGCGCGCGCTACGGGGAACGCGGTTACCGGTACGCGCTGATCGAAGCTGGGCACCTGGCTCAGAACCTGGCGCTGGCTTTTGACACCCGAGGGGTTTCCCACTGCCCCGTCGGAGGGTTCTTCGACGATGTGGCACGGAGTCTGTTCGCCCTGCCAGATGCGCTCCATCTTCCGCTCTACGCAATGGCTCTCGCGTGACGTCCACAGATGCTCTCCCTCAACTGTCGCTTCCGGTAACCAATTGCCGCTCCTGCGGTGTGTTGTGGGCAGCAGAGGCAGGCCCGCTCGTGACCGCAAACACTGATCCGTCTCACACCTTTGTCCTGCACCCCGATTGTTGGGAACATCCCCGTTGTGACGGGCTGTGGCAGGGCCTGGACTTCGAGTCGAATGGACCAAACGTTCACGCTCCGTATGGCCCCTTGCTCCTGCAGCAGGTGGATGGGGATCCAAGCACCGGGGAGTGGTCATCAGCCGTTCTTGTGACGGTTCCCTGCGGGACCAGAGGGTTTGCCGCCGTGGTAGGTGGCGGGATGGCCGCGACTCCAAAGGATGCTCTGACTCTGGGTTGGATCGAAGCGCTCGAGCGACGCTGTACGTTCCGGCGCCCGCGGGAACGCCTCATTCTTGCAACGCAGCCCCCAGGCCCTGCCACATCTGGAACCGTGACCGTGGGGGCCCCTACCTGGTGGACCATGGCGCACGAATTGGACGGGATGCCCACTTGGCTGCCATTCCAGGAGGCCGTCCTCGCTTCACAGTGGCGAGGCGCATCAGCTATCACCACGGACTCGACGGGTATGTCCGCACACACGTCCAAGGAGCGTGCCGTATTCCATGGACTCCGCGAATGGGTGGAGCGCTCGGCATTGCACCAGTGGTGGACACAGCGAGGCAGCAGATGCTCTATCCACACTGACATCACTTCTGATCTTCTAAAACGGTCGCCTCTTGCGCTGCCGCACAGTGATTGCGAGGTGTGGCACTTGCGTCGCGGTAACTGGCACGTAGCAGGATGTCTTATCTTCACCGAACACGGGGAGCGTCTCACTGCCGCATTCGGTGGTGGCGCGGGGGTAACTGTCGATAGCGCTGTTCACTCCGCCTGGCGAGAAGCCTTCCAGATGCATACCGCTCCCCGGCCAGTAGCATCACAGGAGGGACGCGTGCGCTTCGATCCTCCCAACGGCCACAACCCGGTGGGCGAGAACTTCCGGGCTCGATTCCTTGAGACGTTCCCATCCCGCTCCGACTGCGGAGAGATCGAAACGGCACCTATTGAGGAACGGGGCACGGAATCTCTCGTCGAGGCTGTGGACGGTCGTGCTGTCACAGTGGACTGCGGGGATGAACTGACCGACGCCCTCGGCCTTCACGTACTGAGAGTGGTCTGCCCCGAACTGCCGAGATTCACACCAGACACTCGAGCCCCGAGCGGGCTAACCCCTGTGTTCCTGGGAGGCTGAAGTGACTGCCTCTGCTCGGACATGGACCGTGTCATCCACTGCCGCCTTGCTGCACCACACAAGCGGATGGCTCCTCGATGATCCCTTGCAAGGTGCCGCACGTGAGCTGGGTTTCGGCAACGAGACGCTGTGGGACTTCTTGCGCGGCCTGGTTGAGTTGAGGACCGTTACCGCCGAAATGGCGATGGATGCAGCTATGGCTGCGGGTGTACCAGAAGCAGCAGCAGACCGCTGTGTGGAGTCTTTCCAGCGCACGGGGATTCTGGTACCGACTGCGTCCAGCCCGTCCCTTCATCCGGAAGCACCGGTCCTGCATGCCTGGCGCTTGGCGAATCTTGCCTTGCCGGCGGACTACAGGGATCCGGACACCCTGATCGGTGATGTCCAGCAGATGGAGAACTTTGCCGCTGCTGAGGTTCCTCCTCCCGTCGCTACCCAATGGCCCACCGGATTGCGCAGGATCCTTCTTGCGCATCCCATTCACGATGCGCCCAACCGTCCACACTACGCCTTGGGCAGTGTGCTCTATTACAGCAATGCGATCCTTCGATCAGCAGAGCTTGGTCCGCTGCCTCGCAGCCTCCGAGTCCCTCCCTCATTCGGTGCAGGTCACCCGTTCGATCTCACCGTCACCATGGACTCCCGGCATGTCGGTATGCCTGTCACATTCGCATATGATCCGCTGACTCACGCGCTGATCCAAATTTCTACTGAATTCGATGTCTCTGTACCGCCCGGGCACGCGCTGATAGCTGTCCACCTCGCGATACGTCGTGTGCAGTGGCGGTATCGGGCGAGCACTGCCTACCCGACGGTGTTCCTCGATCTAGGCCACCTTCTGGAAGTCATGGAGACAGCGGCCGAGAGCCTCGATCTTGTCGTAACCGAGGCAGCCCCCCCGGAGCAGGGTCCTATCGCGGATCAAGCACCTAGCCTTGGGCCGATACTCGCCCTCCGGAGCCTGCGAATGACTGGAGAGAAAAAGGAAGCGGGGGAACATGGCGACTGAGCCTCTAACACCTCTGGTGACTGTCGCTCTGCAGGCGCTGCAGAAGCGCCTGCGACATCCCACGGCGGACGGCCTGGCCGAACTCGCATGGTTGAGGCGAGTTGCCGGCAAGTGGCTGAGCCCGTCCACGGCCGAGGCCGTGCAGCATGCTCTGAAGCGTGGCGACTGGTCACTGGTCGCGGACGATGCCTGTCGTACAGCCGCCACCGTACGAGGGCCGTCCATCATCGTGGTTCCCCACGTACAAAATGGACGTACGGTGGGCCAGTTGCTCTTTACGGATCACTGGGATTCGGGTCACACTGCAGTCACCCAGGCGCTGGATAGTTTGCAACATGCCGTGTCGCGGCTGTACGGCTACCAAACGGAGCAACAGTGCGCGCTGATCGTCGCACGCAGACTACTTAATCCAGACCCCTGCACTGCGGTTGATGTCTTGGGTCAGATTCGTCTACCCCTGCCGCCCGGATCGGCTACATTCGGGGACTGCCATGTCACCGTTATGGTCGATCCGACAGGTCAATTTCCGGAACCTGCAGCACACCTTAGCCCTCATGAACAGGCCGCACAATCCGTTATGTGGTCCACACTGGCTAGCGCGCTCGCCCGCGAAGGGCCCCTGCATCCGAAGAGAATCGCAAGCCGTCGCGCCACTACTGATCAACGTGATCTAGCTGGCGCCTTTACGGGTGTCCTTGGTGGCTTTATATATATGCGAAGAATTTTGGGCGTCGATGGCCTGATCGACACACTAAACTCTCCTCATGCTGATTCGATTGAAGTAACCCCCCTATCCAAAGTACTGAGCCGATGGACGAAAGCCGCCAGCGACCGTTCAAATAGCGTAGATGAGGATTCTCTGCTCCATAGTGCACACGAGTTGCTCGCAACCGGGGTGGCTCATTTAATGACAGAAAGGCCGGACCCTTTTGGAGACTTCGTGAAGTGGTTCCGTAGTGCCGATGTCGGTTAGGGGAGGGCGGGAAGAGTAATGTCCGCGATTGTAATGAACGACGTCCGTCGCGAATTCGACGTCGCCACAGGGTCGGTCTGGCGAATGAACCGCAGAATACGAAAATTCGAGGCACTCCGAGGTGTAACTCTCAACGTAGCGAGGGGTGAGTTGTTCGGTCTACTCGGCCCCAATGGGGCTGGCAAGACTACCACGATCAAAATCCTTACCACATTGCTAGTGCCGACAAGCGGTGAAGTCTATCTCAACGGCCTTGATGCCGTACGAAGCCCTCACCAAGTTCGCAGCCGCATCGGCTACGTCTTTGGAGGCGATAAAGGACTTTACGACCGACTCAGCGCTCGTGACAATCTACGGTATTTTTCTAACCTTTACCGGATCTCTCCCGTGGAGCAGCGTAAACGGATCAACGAGCTCCTCGAAATGATGAATCTCTTAGATCGCCAAAACGATCGCGTAGAGACATTTTCTCGGGGAATGAAACAACGGCTTCATATCGCCCGCGGCCTTCTCCACGACCCGGACATCATCTACTTGGATGAGCCGACAAATGGGCTCGATCCGTTGGCGGCACGCGATGTTCGCGCCATTGTGCGGAATTTGAAGAACTCGGGTAAGACGATCCTTCTCACGACGCACTACATGTTCGAGGCAGAAGATCTGTGTGACCGCCTGGCGGTGATCGCTGACGGGCGCATCATCGCTGAAGGGACCAGTAAGGAACTTGGCGCTCTCGCGAATGCTGGTTCTGTCGTCCGTGCGGAGATAATTGGAGGCGCCCAGGCTCTCTGTCGGAATCTCGAAGACCGCATCGACGTCGTTAACTGCCACCTGGAGCCGCTCGGCGATCGGGAATTGCTGACCATCCGTTTTGCGGCGCACGCGGGAATCGAGGTGCCTCGACTGGTTCGCGAGGCCGTGGCAGCGGATAACGGAGCACAACTACTGGACCTTCAGCTCCGTGAGCCGACTCTTGAGGACAAGTACGTCACGCTCGTGAGTCAGTCTCGCGACAAGGAAAGCGCATGACCAATCTTTCCGCCGACTGGAAGCTGTTCTCCTCCAACGTTCGTTTCTACCTGCTGCACCTTTCACGGTCTCCGATTGAGCTCACCATCACCTTCCTGCTACCCCTTTTCTTCGCCACCGTCGCTCACCTGATCGGAGAAGCCGGATCGGGTCGACTGACATCCCTTGAGATAACGCTGGGGGCAGGTCTCATGGGCATGTGGACCACTGTCATGTACGGAGCAGGTGGTTTGATCAAGGAACAGCGACGCCTTGGGCTGCTCGAGCTCTTATTGGCTGCACCGGGACGTTTCCCCGTGACGATCATGTCGATGACTGTTGCGGTTTCCCTGTTGGGGTTCGAGGCTATGCTCGGCACGGTTGCCTGGGGGTACTTTCTATTTGACGCGCGTATAGAGGGCCCCATTTTGCCTGCCCTGGCTGTAACCGTCGTACTCTGCGTCCTTGCCATGAGCGTTGTGGGATTCGTAGTTGCTGCTGTTTTCGTCGAGGTGCGTAAGGCAGAAAGTGTCGCCGAAGCCGTCGTGGCTCCTCTCTGGTTGCTTTCAGGTGTGTTGATCCCGGTCTCCGCCCTGCCCGGCCCTGCACAGGTCCTCAGTCAGCTTTTACCCGTCACCTTCGCGGCAGAAGCCTTAAGGGCTGCCACGCACAGCATTTGGGACGTGCATGCCATCGGGGCCTGCCTCGCTCTTAGCCTTCTATACGCGACACTCGGGTGGATCGGTGTCAACGCTGCGGCCCGTTCCTCTCGATCTCGAGGGGGCATGCACCTGTGGTAAGCCAGGACAGTCCCGCCGAGCCGAGCCGATTTCCTTGGGCCGCAACTATCGATTTCCGACGTCTATTTATGACCAACTTTCTGTCATTCCGTGCCCTTTTTAACTGGTCGAGGCCAAGTGACTTCTTCCTGGCATTCGTCTTCGCGCCTGCATTCGATCTTCTGTTCTATAGTTTCTTCGGGCGCTTTCTGAGTGTTGAGAACGAGGAATTTTACCTGAGTGGTGGCGTCACGCTCGCCACGTGCTTACCTGCGCTTTCTGGCGGAGTTATGTCAGTGACAAGCGAGCGCTATTACGGCACTCTAGAAGCATTTCTTATCAGCCCCGGCGCCTTCGGTGCAGGGCTCATCCTTCGCCCTCTACCATATGCGCTGTTTGGGGCCGTGGCTGGGTTTCTCACCCTGCCCGTCGGCGTGGTCCTTCTCGGTGTAAATATTTCGGGGGATGCGCTGCCTTTTCTGCTGGCATGCCTGCTGTGTGGAGCCCTATCCAGTGCTGCCCTCGGCATGCTTCTCGGTGTTCTTGCTCTCTACGTGCGAGACGTCTTCATCGTCATCAACCTCGCTGTCTGGTTCCTGTCGCTGGCGTTGGGTCTCTTTGTTCCTCCCTCTGCTTATCCGTCATGGCTGACGACTGTCGCACATTGGATTCCGGGATACCACGCCCTCGGTGCGGCTCGAAGTGTCATGGAAGGAAATGATCCACTCATTGAAAACCTTGCGATTGAGGTAATTCGTGCCGCGATCCTGATCGGTGTAGGCGTATGCGCGATCATTTACTACCGTCGACAGGTGCGTCACGGACGCACTACCAGCCTAGGCTGACACGGCCTAGGAATGGACTAGAGTCACACGAAAGGCTTGCGTGATACGTCCAGCATTTCCGGAGGCTGTCAAGTTCAAACGACGAGTCGCACGAGATAGCGTCCCGTGAAGTGGTGTAGCTGATCGGGGCCCGCGAACGCCCGAGTATTTGGCCGGGGCGTGTATCCGCTGGTCGTGAGTGCCCCCTGACCAAGGGGCAGGCCATCGCGCAAGTGTCCCTGGTGAACGGGTCATTCGACCGGAGGAGTTGACGATGCTTGCACCCTCCGCATTACCAGCACCCACAACATCGCCGCCGCACTCCGCGCCAATTCCCGCAACCCGAAACGCCTGCTCGCCCGACTCGGCCTCACATGATCACGAGCCGGGCATCACGCGACTACGCCGAGCCCTGAGGTACGAGCAGCTTTGGGCTGTGAATTCATCAGCTGCCGCCGGCGACAAGAAAGGGCCGGACGTCCAAGCGGCCGGTGTCGAACTCGTTTGCGTCCACTGCGCCTTCCATGCGGTTGGCCAGCGTCGTGAGGATGTCCAGTAATGGGCGGTGTCTTCGGTGTGCCTTGGCGTAGCGCAAGTTTCGGAGGACCTGGTGGATCTCCTCCACGTTGCCGCCTTGAGCGACCCATGGTGCGAATTGCCGTTCTCCTTGGGTGATGTGGCACCAGAGGTAGGTGGACGCGGCTGACTGTTCCCACTCTGTGTACTTTTCATAGCCCAACCGGGGAGGCGGCAGGGAGCAAGAGATCGCCTCCCACTCTGGATCCGTGAGTTGCCAGTTGTGCATGCGATCCCGCCTTCTCTGGTAGTTGACGAGGTGCTCCGCTGCTTCGAGTTCCGCGATCAGCCCAGCGAGAGCTTCACCGAAGAGGTCTGAGTTCTTGATGTTCTCCAGCCAGCGGTTGAGGCCGAACATTGCGCCAGTCGCAAAGTGACGGCGGTGCTGGCGGAAGAAGTCGGGTGCGCTGCTCGCGGGCTGGCCGGTTGCCTCTTGGTAGAGGCGGACGGAGATGGCTCGACAGAAGACACGTGGCTGCATGCCGGTGATGTCCAGGTGCCGGAAATGCCGGTCGAACCAGCTCTGGGGGATCCGGGCGGGGATGTGCTCGGGTCCGTAGTTTCGTCTGCGGGCGATCGAATGCCGTCGGGCCGGTCTGGTTGGTTTGAAGAGGATCAGGGGTTCAAGTGCGAGGCGGAGCTGTGCCTGGAAGGGCGGTTCCGTCATGAGGTAGTTGCGGCCCCAGGCCGACTTCCAGCCCTGGCCTGCAGCGATCGGCTCGAGAAGGGCGGTGGCGTCATCCACGGTGTGCTGGTCGGTGATGCGTACCGCGGCTTCGAGGAGCCCTGCGCAGGCATGCGCGTCGAGCGGCGGGGCGTCGTGCTCTGGGAACTCTTGCTTGCGGCTGGACGTGTTGTGGGCCCGTTGCCTGCGCTCGTCGACGACGGCACTGAGCTTCTTCGATGTGGCCACCGACCGGGTGACGGTCCGTGAGGCGCAACGA
>NZ_BMSA01000069.1 GCF_014648915.1 Streptomyces phaeofaciens
CCACACCAACGACCGACCTGGCCAGCAGTCACGGCAGACACCGTTGCAGTACTAGGTCGTGTCCGCAAAGTGGCGTCGTCTGGGGGAGTGCGTGCCGGGCGTCGCGAGCCAGACGGGACTTTGCGGACCCGGCCTAGGGCTTGATGTTCTGGTTCAGGTGGAACAGGTTGTCCGCGTCGTACGTCCGCTTGACCTCGACGAGGCGGTCGTAGTTGGTCTTGTAGTTGGCCCTGATCCGGTCCTGGTCGTCGTCGGCCATGAAGTTGACGTAGCCGCCTTCTTCCGAGTGCGGGGCGGTGGCGTCGTAGTAGTCGCGCACCCACGCGATGTTGGCCTCGTTGGCGGACGGGTCGGGCCACATACCGGCGATGACGGTGGCGAAGGAGGCGTTCCGGTAGGCGAAGGCCGTCGCCTCCGGTGCGACTCGGTGGCAGGCACCGTTGATGGGGTAGATGTGGACCGTCGAGTTCACGGCGGGCAGCCGTGGCGCGTGCTGCACGTGCGCCGCGATCGCGTCGTCGCTGAGGTCGGTCACGAAGTTGGCCTTCCAGTAGTGCTGGAGGCCGGGCGGTACCAGCGCGTCGAAGGCGCTGTTGAGCGCGGGGTACGGCATGGGCCCGACGTGCTCGGCGACCACCGGCGCGAAGTCGTGGAAGGCCTGGAGCGCGTTCGGCCCCTCGTCCAGCGGCCCCGCCCAGCACGCCACGATCAGGACGAAGGGGTCGCCGTGCCGGTTCTCCGGGATGAACGGGAGCGGCGGGGCCAGCTGGAAGGCCGGGAAGCCGCCGAGTGCCTCGGGTGCATCGGCGATGTAGTCGCTGAAGGAGCGCAGTACGGTGGCGGCGTCCTCCAGTTCGAAGAGCATCGGCCCGCCGTAGATGTCCTTGACGGGGCTGAGCCGGAACTCGAGGGAGGTCACCGCGCCGAAGTTGCCACCGCCACCGCGAAGGGCCCAGAAGAGGTCGTCGTGCTCTTCCTCGCTCACGACGAGCAGTCGGCCGTCCGCGGTCACCACATCGGCGGAGATCAGGTTGTCGCAGCTCAGCCCGAGTCCGCGGGCGAGATAGCCGATGCCGCCACCGAGGGTGAGCCCGCCGACACCGGTCGTCGAGATGATCCCCCCGGTCGTCGCCAGACCGAAGGCGTGCGTGGCCGCGTTGAAGTCGCCCCAGGTCGCGCCGCCTTCGGCGCGTGCCGTCTGGCGTACGGGGTCGACACGTACGCCACGCATCCCGGACAGGTCGGCCACGACTCCGCCGTCGCAGGTACCGAAGCCGGGCACGCTGTGCCCGCCGCCCCGCACCGCCAGGTCGAGCCCGTTCTCCCGCGCGAAGTCGACCACGGCCATGACGTCGCCCGCGTTGACGCAGGTCACGACGGCAGCGGGCCGTCTGTCGATCATGGCGTTGTGGACCTTGCGCGCCTCGTCATAGGCATCGTCGTCCGGGGTGGCGACCGCCCCGCGGACGCCTTCACGCAACTGCTCGATCGAGAGCTTGCCCATAGCGATCGCTCCTCGTGCCTGGACCCCGCCGGCTGTGCCAGGAAGGCGTGACGCCCGCGGAAGCGGGCGTCTGGGCTCTCTGTGGGACGTCGCTCCCCGCCGCGCGCCCTGTCCCTGGGCTCGGTCCGTCTTCTTCACGCTACGCCGATCGTGCGAGGCCTCAACTCGAGACCGGTGACGCCCCTGGCTGCGGCCCGAGCCCTGGAGATCGTCCGAGCACCCGGCCTGGGCGCGCCGCGGAAGGCGGCTCCGCCGCCGCGCCGGGTCCCGGCGACGTCCGTCCTCTTCGGCGACGCTGTCAGACCAGGTCTTCGAAGGCCCCGTCCCAGAATTCGGAGTCGCCCGCACAGGGCTCCAGGCCGGTCATGCGCCGGCGCAGTTCGGCGACGGCGGCCGCGCGTACGGCGTCGTCGGCCGAATCCAGGGCGTCGCTCGACTCGGCGATCAGCCCGAGCAGCACGGCCAGCACGGGGAGCGAGTCGGCGGCCGGGCCCTTCCACCCGGCTCCGTGGTCCCAGCCGTTGGGGTC
Source organism: Streptomyces phaeofaciens (assembly GCF_014648915.1). Classification (GTDB taxonomy): domain Bacteria; phylum Actinomycetota; class Actinomycetes; order Streptomycetales; family Streptomycetaceae; genus Streptomyces; species Streptomyces phaeofaciens. Next base: position 2,034 of record NZ_BMSA01000069.1, read on the forward strand.
GTAGTGGGTGATGCCTCCGTCCGCCGCGTCGAGCATCAGGTGCTGGTCGTACCAGGTGGCCACGGTGAAGCAGAAGTTCTCGGGCGGGGAGTCGTCGTCGGGGTAGCGCTCCCCGAAGATCTCGTCGGCGTCGACCGGTTCCAGCGGGTCCTCGCCCCGCACGTGCCTGGTGTCGATCCCCACGACGTCGAGGTGGACGGCGGGAAAGCCGACCGTGAGCAGGAACTCCCTCGTCCCGGAATGCGTCAGCTCGGCCGGCAGAGCGGCCTCGTCGGGTCGCCAGAGCGAGCCTTCGCCCAGCCGTTCCTCCAGCCACACCGCGTCAGGTACCGACGGAATGTCGTCGTTCTTCACTGCCCAACCCCCATCAGGTCGAGGCCGGCCGGCCACCCGGTCGCCCCCTCGTTCGCCCACCGGTCGCCCCCGCCGTCCTTCCGGCGGGGGCCTTTCACATGGAGTTCAGTCCTTGACCGTGAAGTAGAGCCAGCCGCTCCACGTGCTCAGGTTGGCGGTGTCCGTCCTGCTGTGCTCGTACTGGGAGCGGACCCGGAACTTCTGGTTGAGCGCGTTGGTCAGGCTCAGCTGGGCCTTCGCGGTGCTGTTCGAGGCGAGGGTGACGCAGCCCGACGTGGTGAGGGTGTGCCAGGCTCCGCCGTAGTACCGCTGGACCTGGAAGCGCTCGCACTGGCCCGCCTTGTTCGGCGTGACGGTCGCGGTCAGCGTCGGCTTCACCGTGCGGTGGTAGACGCGGTAGGTGGTGCCGCTGTACGTGGTGCTCGTGTAGTGACCGCCGAGCGTCGTGACGACCTTCGCGTAGGCGTTGGTGGCACGTACGGCCCACTCGGGCGCATAGCGGTGGTCACCCGCGAAGGACGCCTCGAACCTCGTGCCGCGGTTGACTTTGTACGTGGCCGTCAGGTTGCCCTTGGCGTCGACGGTCCCCGTCTTGATCAGCGTCTGCCCGCCGCCGCTGGGCGTGGCGTAGATCGACACCGTACGGCCGTTGTACGTCGTTCCGAGGTGCGCGGTGACGGTGGCCGTCGCGCCGTACGCGTACGAGGACGCGTTGGTGGTGACGGACAGGGAGGTGGCCGCGCGGGAGACCTCGACGATCGCGGACGCGGTGGCCGACCGGTGGGCGTCGTCGCCGGAGTAGGTCACCGTGTAGGTGTTGGCGCCGCCGACGGACGGCGTGTCCTTCACGGTGAACGTGCCGTCGGTCCCCAGCGACACGGTCCACTTCACCGGCGCCGTGGTGTGGGCGGCGTCGGTGCGGGACACGGTGACCGTCCGGCCGCTGCCGTAGGGCGCGGCGGTGAGCCTGCCGGTGAGGGACAGAGCGGCGCCCCGGGTCGCGGTCTCCGGGGCCTGAAGCCTCATGGACGGGGCGTAGAGGCCGACGCCCATGGACATCCCGGCGGTCGTCGGCTCGTGGGTGGCGTCGCCCGCGTAGGACAGGATGTAGGTGAACCGTCCGGCGACGCCCGGCGCGTCGGTGACGGTGAACCGGGTGGTGGCCGGGTCGACGGGGACGGACGGGAGCGGCACCGTCTCCTGGGTGTCGTCGTTCCTCCGGGCGACCTGGACGGTGGTGCCCTCGGGGAGGCTGCCCAGGCCGAGCTGGGTCAGCAGCGATCCGCCGAAGCTCACCGAGCCGGGGGTCGCCGAGGTGGTCTCCGGACCCGTGAGGGTGGTGGGCAGCCTCGCCACGTACACCGTGCGCGAGACCGTCACGGGCCTGTGCGTGGCGTCATCGGCGTACGACACCTCGTAGACGTAACTGCCTTCGTCCTGCCGGGTGTCGGTGACGGTGAACGTCCCGTCCCGGCCGACCGTGGCATCGGGCAGGGGCGTTCCGTCGCGGGTGACCTTCAGCGGTGCGCCGGCCGGCAGCACGCCGCGGGTGCTCAGCGAGCCGGTCATCGTGTATTGCTCGGTGGGGACCGCGTACGGCGGGTGTTCCAGCGAGAGCTGGGTGTCGCTCAGCTTCGCCGTGCTCAGCACGTTGAGGGTGTAGGCCTTCGACGCGTCGCGCGTGACGGCGTAGAGCGTCGTGCCGTCGGCTCCCCAGTCCAGGCCGTCGGGGGCCACGGTGGTGCCTGACGGGAAGGTGACGCGGTTCTCGGCGAGGTTGTTCAGGCCGGCGTACAGGTAGATGCCGGAGGTGCCGGCGACGGCGATCGTGCCGTCGGTGTCGGCCACGACCGAGTTCGGGGCGGAGCCCCCGCCGCCGGTGAAGTACACGCCGGGATCGGCGGAGGACAGGTCAGAGCTGCGGTACGCCTGGAGGGCGACCTGCTGCGGGGCGGCGAGCAACACCTTCGTACCGTCGCCGGTGACCTCGAGCCCGCTCGCCCTGCCGCCGAAGACCAGGGTGTCGGCCTCGGCCGACGGCGTGCCGGAGGAGACGTCGAACGTGGCCACGTGGCTGAGGCTCTGCTGCGGCTCCTCGGCCACGAGCACGCCGCCTCCCGTCGTGAGCAGCGGGGCGACGGACCAGTGCGACATGGTCGGGTGGGGCGTCGCCTCCGGGGCGGCGGCGGACGGGTCGACCGATCCGATGCCGCCCTTTCCGTCGGCCGTGTATCCGTACCAGACGCGGCCGCCCGCCACGGCGACGGAGTGCGGTGCGCTGCCGGCCCCGGTCGTCCAGCGGCCGGTCTCGGTGAGCGTCGCCGTGTCGATCGCGGCGATCGCGTCGTCGTCCGCCAGAGCCACGTAGAGCGTGCCGCCGTCGGACGACAGGGCCAGTCCGGTGGCACCTCGCTCGTCCCCGAGGGTGACCACGGGTGCACCGGACAGGTCGGTCACGACGATGCCGGTCGAACCGGCGCCCTGGCTGAAGAAGACATGCCGGTGTGCCGTGTCGACCACCATGTCCGCGTAGCCGGACAGCGGCAGCACCGCGCTGGTGTCGGCGTAGGCGGCCGGGCCGCCGAGGCCGACGGTGGCGGTGGTCAGCCCGGCGACGACCGTGATGGCCGCGACGAGCGAGACCTGCTTGAGGCGCATGGAACTCCTGTGAACAAACGATGAGACGAGCAGGCCGGACAATAGCTCCTGGCACCGACAGGCCGTGTCGCGGGGCCTCGACGAGCTGCGCTTCAACGCTGTCGGCCCGGAGGCCGAGTTGGTCCTGGGTCGGTCCTGCGTCGGTCCGTCGGTCCGTCGGTCCTCAGTCGGTCCCGAGTCGGTCCCGAGTCGGTCCCTGAGTCGGTCCTGGCGGCCGAGGCCGAACGCGCCGCCCCCTGACGTCCGCATGTCCGGCCGAAAAGGTGTGCGAGCGAGAGCAACCCTGCCGCGTCCTCAGCAGTCACACAGCTGTCACCTTGTTTCACGTGTTCCACGTCGGTCCGGAAAGGGCCTTTCCTCGTTGATGACTCGCAACCGGCTGATCGCGCTGGCCCTGATGTCCGCGCTCACCGCCACCGGCGGCCTGATCACCGCCGCTCCGGCCTCCGCGGCCGTGACCTGCACCTCCCCCACCTGGAAGGCGCAGTTCTTCGCCAACACCTCGTTCGGCGGCACACCCAGGCTGACCGCCTGCGACTCCGCCATCGCGGAGAACTACGGCAGCGGCGACCCGGCCGGCGTCACCCTGCCGAAGGACAACTTCTCCGTCCGCTGGTCCCTCACCCGGGACTTCGGCTCCGGCGGCCCCTTCCGCCTCTCCGCGGCCACGCAGGACGGTATGCGCGTCTACGTCGACGGCGTCCGGAAGATCGACCTGTGGAAGAACGTCTCCGCGACCGTCCGCAGGACCGTCGACCTGACCGTCCCGGCCGGCAAGCACACCCTGCGCGTGGACTACGTCGCCTGGACCGGAAACGCCAACGCCTCCTTCACCTACGCTCCGCGCACCGAGACCGCCGTCGACACGGTCGAACCGCTCGCGCCGGCCGGCCTCACCGCCGCGTACAACCGGGACACCGCGAAGACCACACTGCGCTGGGCCGTCAACAAGGAGATGGACCTCGCCGGGTACCGCGTCTACCGTCGGCTGAGCACCACCCAGTGGACGAAGGTCAGCGGCACCTCGCCGCTCACCTCCCCGTCCTTCACGGACGCGCCGCCCGCCACGGGCCAGACCTTCCTGTACGAGACCCGCGCCGTCGACAAGGCCGGCCGCGAGTCCGCCGGCAGCCCCGACGTGACCACGACCACCGTCGACCGTACGGGCCCGGCGGCCCCGACGGGACTCGGCGTCGTCAGCGACGCGTGGTGGGCCACGCTGAACTGGCAGCCGGCCGCCGAGGCCGCGACCTACGAGGTGTACGCCGCCCCCGCGGCCGCCGGCCCGTTCGCACTGCTGGGTACGACGGCCACGACGTCGTACCGCACCGACGCACCCCCGAACGCCGCCCGGTACTACCGGATCCGGGCCCTCGACGCCCTCGGCAACCCGGGCACGTACGCGACGGTCACCGGCGACGGTGTCGACCGGACGCCGCCGAAGTCCCCGACCAGCCTCGGCTCCGTGGTCCGTATCGGCTACACCGACGTGTACTGGAAGCAGCCCGACGGCTTCTACGAGGACTACGACAACGGCGGGACCTACCACGTCTACCGCTCGCCCGGAACGACTCTCGACCCCGCCGCGCTCACCCGCGTGACCTGCGCCGAGGAGAGCGACGAGACCAGCACCGGCGGCCTCTGCCACGACCTGGACATGCCCGCCGGCACGTACGTGACGTACGCCGTCGCGGCGGTGGACCCGGCCGGCAACGAGTCGGCGCTGTCCGCCCCGCTGGTCGTCCGCACCGGCGACCGCGTCGCACCCGGCCCCGTCACCGGCGTGAAGGCCACCCCGCGCGCCGACGGCGTGCTGCTGAGCTGGGACGCCTCCGCCGAGGACGACGCCGACGGCTACGTGGCCTGGACCGGCGCCCGGCAGGCCGACGGGAGCGTCAAGTGGCTCAGCGCCACCTCCTGCCGGGAAGGCACGAGCGACCCGCTCGCGGTCCTCTGCGGCGACCTGCCGGACGGCGAGACGTACGTGTACGCCGTCGTCGCCAAGGACCGCTGGGGCAACCAGCTGCACCCGAGCAACCCGACGGTCACCACCGTCGAGGCCACGGAGCTGGACGTCCGGCCGGCCGTGACGGTCACCCGCGACTGGGCCCTCGGCAGCATGGGCTACGGCACCGTGATCGGCGGACCCGACGCGGACGGGCCGTCCATCAACTGGCGGTGCGACAACACGGTTGAGTGCGCCACCGTCACCGGCTACCGCGTCAGCCGGTGGAACCCGGCCACGCACGCGTACGAGCCGCTGCACACCGGACTGCTGCCGGCCGAGACCCGTGCCTACACGGACACCACGGCCGCGCGAGGGACCACGCACTTCTACACCCTCCAGGCGGTACGCGCCGACGGCAGCGTCGCGGGCACCCACGTGTGGAACTGCGTCTTCCAGAACCGCGTCTAGGACCCGGCCCGACCAGCCCCGCAACCCCTCCCACCACCACGGCCGCCTCCCGCACGGAGGCGGCCGTTTCCCATGAAGCCGCGCGCGAAGCCGCCCTGCGCCCACCGCCGCCCGGGTGAGCCGTGTCTCACCAGGGCGACGCCCCTTGCCTATGCAACAAGTTGCATAGAAAGCTGTGACGCATGGCGCTCGACCACGCGATCCTCGTCTCCCTGCTGGAGAAGCCGGGCTCCGGCTATGAACTGGCCCGGCGGTTCGAGCGGTCCATCGGCTACTTCTGGACCGCCACGCATCAGCAGATCTACCGCGTTCTCAAACGTCTGGAGAGCGAGGGCGCGCTCACCGTCCGCGACGTACCGCAGCGGGGACGGCCGGACAAGAAGGAGTACTCCGTCGCCGACCCCGGCCGCGCGGCCCTCTCCCGCTGGCTGCACGAGCCGATCGAACCGGAGAGCCTTCGTCACGATCTCGCGGTGAAGATCCGGGGTGCCGCCTTCGACGACCCCGCGGCGCTCATCGACGAGGTCGAGCGGCACCACCAGGTCCACAGCGGCCGGCTCGCGCACTATCTCACCGGGGAGCTGCGCGACTTCACCGGGCCCGACGCCCCCGTACCGCTCGACGCCGGTCAGGAACTGCAGCACGTCGTACTGCGCGGTGGCATCGCGTACGAGCGGATGACGATCGCCTGGCTCGACGACGTCCTCGCCACCCTGCACACCCTGAGCTCCAGGGCCGGTCTCGCGGTGGGCGGCCCGTCGGCGCACTCCGCCTGAGACACACCCTCTCCGTCCGTCCCCGTACGGCACTCTTCGACCCCCCATCCCCCGGAAGGCGAACCTCCATGGCCGATGCTCTGCTGTTCAACCCGCACACCTACGACCCGGCGCACTTCGACCCCGAGACACGCAGGCTGCTGCGCGCCACCGTCGACTGGTTCGAGGAGCGCGGCAAGCGCCGGCTGATCGAGGACTACCGCTCCCGCGCCTGGCTCGGTGACTTCCTCGCCTTCGCCGCCAAGGAGCGCCTGTTCGCCACCTTCCTCACCCCGGCCTCCGCCGCCGGAGACGAGGACCAGCGCTGGGACACGGCGCGGATCGCCGCCCTGAACGAGATTCTCGGGTTCTACGGTCTCGACTACTGGTACGCCTGGCAGGTGACGATCCTCGGTCTCGGCCCCGTCTGGCAGAGCGACAACGCCGCCGCCCGCAGCCGCGCCGCGGACCTCCTCTCCCAGGGGGAGGTCTTCGCCTTCGGCCTGTCCGAGAAGACCCACGGCGCCGACATCTACTCCACCGACATGCTGCTGGAACCCGACGGCGACGGCGGCTTTCGGGCCACCGGCTCCAAGTACTACATCGGCAACGGCAACGCCGCCGGCCTCGTCTCCGTGTTCGGCCGCCGCACCGACGTCGACGGCCCGGACGGCTACGTCTTCTTCGCGGCCGACAGCCGCCACCCGGCGTACCACCTGGTGAAGAACGTCGTCGACTCCTCCAAGTACGTCAGCGAGTTCCGCCTGGAGGACTACCCGGTCGCTCCCGAGGACGTCCTGCACACCGGCCGCGCCGCCTTCGACGCGGCCCTCAACACCGTCAACGTCGGCAAGTTCAACCTCTGCACCGCCTCGATCGGCATCTGCGAGCACGCGATGTACGAGGCCGTCACCCACGCGCACAACCGCATCCTCTACGGCCGCCCCGTCACCGCCTTCCCCCATGTGCGCCGGGAACTGACCGAGGCGTACGTCCGCCTCGTCGGCATGAAGCTGTTCAGCGACCGCGCCGTCGACTACTTCCGCTCGGCCGGTCCGGAGGACCGCCGCTACCTGCTCTTCAACCCGATGACGAAGATGAAGGTGACCACGGAGGGCGAGAAGGTCATCGACCTGATGTGGGACGTCATCGCCGCCAAGGGCTTCGAGAAGGACAACTACTTCTCCCAGGCCGCCGTCGAGATCCGGGGCCTGCCCAAGCTCGAGGGCACGGTCCACGTCAACCTCGCGCTCATCCTCAAGTTCATGCGCAACCACCTGCTGGACCCGATCGACGTGCCCGTCGTCCCGACCCGACTCGACGCGGCCGACGACGACTTCCTCTTCCGGCAGGGACCGGCTCGCGGCCTGGGTTCCGTCCGCTTCCACGATTGGCGCGCCGCCTACGACGCGTACGCCGAGGTCCCGAACGTCGCTCGCTTCCGGGAGCAGGCCGACGCCCTGTGCGAGTTCGTCACCACCGTCGCCCCCGACGAGGAGCAGAGCCGCGACCTCGACTTCCTCCTCTCCGTGGGGCAGTTGTTCGCACTGGTGGTGCACGGACAGCTGATTCTGGAGCAGGCGCGTCTGACGGACCTGGACGGGTCCGTGCTCGACGAGCTGTTCGCCGTGCTCGTCCGCGACTTCTCCGGACACTCCGTCGAACTGCACGGCAAGGACTCCGCCACCGCGCGACAGCAGGCCTGGGCACTGGGCGCGGTCCGGCGTCCTGTCGTGGACGAGGCACGTTCGGAGCGGGTCTGGCAGCGTGTCGAGGCACTCTCCGGGACGTACGAGATGGCGCTGTAGCAGCGCGGCCACGAGGTCGTGCGCGACAGCCGCCTGCAAGGAATCGGCTGTCGCGCACGACCGTTCCGGCAACGGCCGTACATCTGGTGGTGCTACGTCGTCTGCCCGCCGTCGAGTTCCCGCCGGGCGGCGAGAGCCCTCGCCAGCATCTTGTCCCGGTAGGGATTCGCGGTGTCGAGGGCCGCGGCCACCGCGATCGCCTCCTCCAGCAACGCCCGCCGCCGACCGGGCAGTTCACGCACCAACGGCGAGGCACTGGCCTCCACCAGGACGTACGCCAGCTTCGAGCCGTACACCTCCGGCGCGACCTGCACCAGCAGGCGGTAGATCTGCAGCCCCTCCACACCGCGCACCACCCGCCGGTTCGCGCTGAGCAGCTTCACCCTCGCCCGCAGCACCATGTCCTGATCCATCGCTCCCCCTTCGTCCCCCCACCCCCCGGCCCGCACCCGTCACACGACGACACAGCACGACGAACGCGCCGGCAGCCCGCAACGGATGCCGACACGAACGCCGGAGAGTGGATGACGACGAGTCTGCGGGCCGACCACCACCAGCATCAAGCCCGAACGCACGTGCGCTCCGTCCTACCGAAAACCACCCCCGAACAGGCATGATGGATCTGACACTCACCGAAGCCCGAAGCCACGCCCCCCAAAAAGCGCTTCCCGCGGCTCGGCCGGCCCTCCCGCCGAGGGTGAGAGTGTCCGGATGGGCGGGGGGGACGCCTGACATCCGGCCCGTTCGCAGGTCCGGATGCTCTTTTTCGGCGAGATACGCTGTGCCGGAACCCCGGCCCGATTACGGCGGGCCGGGGTTCTGTTACGACAGGCGGAGAATGCTGCTCAGTGGTGTCGGCCCGAGTCGTTCGAGCCGACGACGCGGAAGCTGCCCACGATGAGTCCCGGGAGCCCGTTGACCGGCGTCGTCGTCAGCCCGGGAAGTGAGTTGGTGGCGCTGCCGGGGCCGACCGTGGCGGCGGGAGCTCCGTTGTCGCAGGTGATCCCGTTGAAGAATTCGACGGTCTTCCTGGAGTCGTTGCGGACGTTGAAGGTGACGGCGCCCAGCCCGCCGTTGAGCACGTTGACGACGGCGATGCAGGTGCCCGGGTCGGCCGAGTACGAGCGCTCGTTGACCTGGATCCGTCCGTCTTCCTGCTGCCGGGAGCCTTCCTGCCGGGAGTCGCCCTGCCGGGAGTCGCCCTTCCTGTAGCTGTCGCTGTCGCTGTCGTTCGAGCCGCTCTCGCCGCCGAAGGTAGCGCCGACGGGCGCGACGTCCTGGACGGCCGGGACCGACTGGGGCGCGGACTTCGCGGCAGACTTCGGGACGGAATTCGCGTAGGTGACACCCGTGGCTGCGGTGGCCACCACACCCACGGAGGCGGCGACCACCGCGATGGTACGAGTACGCAATGCACTGCTCCTTCACTCCACGAAATCGGCGGGAAATGCCGATCGAGAATGAACGTAATGACGCCCCTTTCCGCTGTCATATCGGCAGCGTCCGGAACGCGAGGAAAATACGGCCGACTGGTCGTATGGCTATTCGCCCCAATGGGGGACGCCGGATCCTTTGACGCACCGTCAGCACGAGCGGGGGAGCAGGCACTTTGAATGAAGTAACCGGCCACACGGGGCAGACCTGATGATCCGTCACCCTCTTGGATGTGAAGGGCGGAGTGACGCCGACGGGGCGGCGTCCACCGATGTGATGTCGGTGGTCGCCGCCCCGGGTGGGACGAGATGCGCGGGAGGCGGCCCGCGGGTTCATGGCGGCTACTTCGGGTCGCGCTTGAACGAGGCGGTGGACCAGCGGTAGCCGAGGGCGGCCAGGGCGATGGACCAGCCGATGGCGAGCCAGCCGTTGTGGCCGATCTCGGTGCCGAGGAGCAGGCCGCGCAGGGTTTCGATGGCGGGGGTGAAGGGCTGGTACTCGGCGATCGGCCGGAACCAGCCCGGCATGGCGTCGACGGGGGTGAACGCGCTGGAGATGAGGGGCAGGAGGATGAGCGGCATGGCGCTGTTGCTGGCCGCTTCGGCGTTCGGGCTGGCCATGCCCATGCCGACCGCGATCCAGGTGAGCGCGAGGGCGAACAGGGCCAGCAGGCCGAGTGCGGCGAGCCATTCCAGGACGGTGGCGTCGGTGGAGCGGAAGCCGATGGCCACGGCCACGGCGCCGACGAGGATCACGCTGGCGAGGGACTGCAGGACGCTGCCGACGACGTGTCCGATGAGGACGGAGCCGCGGTGGATGGCCATGGTGCGGAAGCGGGCGATGATGCCCTCGTTCATGTCGGTGGCGACGGACACCGCGGCCCCGATGACGGTGGATCCGATGGTCATCAGCAGGATGCCGGGGACGATGTAGGCGATGTAGGCGGAGCGGCCGCCGCCGGCGATGCCGGCGCCCATCGTGCCGCCGAAGATGTAGACGAAGAGCAGCAGGAGCATGACCGGCGTGAGCAGCAGGTTCAGGGTGAGGGAGGGGTAGCGGCGGGCGTGCAGGAGGTTGCGGCGCAGCATCGTGGACGAATCGCGGACGGCGAGGGCCAGGGTACTCATCGGGCGTTCTCCTTGGGCTGGTTCGGCTGGTTGGGGATGTCGGCCGGGCCGGTGAGGGCGAAGAAGACGTCGTCGAGGTCGGGGGTGTGGACGGTCAGTTCGTCG
>NZ_BMSA01000070.1 GCF_014648915.1 Streptomyces phaeofaciens
GTGGGGGGTCATTTTTCACCCGCCGGAATCGGCTCACATTTCAAGCGTCGCCGACAGAGGTCGAGGCCTCTTCGGCTGCTCCCCGTCTACGCACCGGGCAACTCTGGTGCGCAGGCGCGCGATGGTGAAGATTGATTCGATGGGGTTTGTGGCCGCAGTGCTTTCAGTCAGGCGGGCCTGGACGTCATCTCTGACGAGCTGAACAACTGGCCCTGCAGGATCCACGGCCACCGATTCCCGGCCGGTACCCTGAGCTCCTGAGCTCCTGTGATGCTCGGGACTGGTCCGATGAGTGCGCCGCCGTTGGTCTGCGTAGTCGTCTGGATCCGTTCGGGGCCGCAGCCGCCGAGGTCAGCGCGCGGCTCGGCGTTCATCCAGGCGGCATTCACGTCAGAACGTGAAGTGGCCCCGGTTGGTGACGGGTCAGGCCGCGAAACCGCCCGCCTCTGACGGCATGGGTGCAGGGACGGGCGGCCTATCATGCGGACTGCGACAGTCGGTACAGGCTGGTCGCGTCGGGGCAGAAGTCCCGGGGAGCGCAGCGCGCGCACATGCGCCGGTGCAGCTCGTACACCTTGCCCGCCTCGTGCGCTGCACAGCGGCGATGCGCCTTCGGGAACCAGCGGCGCAGGCCGCCGTTGAGGATGCTGAGACGGGGCCCCAGATCAAGAGACTCGCGCGGCTGGACTCCGCACCACACGCACGCCTTCCCAGCCAGCTGTCTGTCAGTGAGCATGTCTGCCTTCGGCATCGGCAGCATTTCGACCGGCTGGACGAAGGCCGGGTTCACGGCTGGTCCGCGACGGGCGCCAGGTCGTAGGCATCCCGGCAGGAAAAGCAGGCGAAGAGCTTCGCGCCGCCCGTATCCCGGACCAGCCGCGCGGTGTTGCTGTACGACTCGTGCCATGCGCACCAGACGATTCCGTTGTCGGGGACGGCAGGGGACTTTCCAGCCTGCTGAGGCTCGGCCATGTCGACTCCAGGCAGTCGTCCACACCCCGGGGCCGTTCGCGCGGCCGCCGGGGTCTGTTGTGTCTCCCGAGACTAGGAGCGCGATGTGCGCCATCACCAGCAATGTGCAGATTTTTGCAGACGTAGTCATCTGTACGGGCTGATGTCGCGTGTGCGCCCTTGACCGGCTGCGCCGTATGCCTGACCGTGGCGCAAAGAACCGCCCATCTCGCGGACGGAGACAGGCATGCCGTTACGTTTCATCGGGATCGACCCCGACACGAAGACTGCGGACTCCCCGACGGTCTGGGTCGACCAGGAGAAGGGAGAACTGGTCTTCCAGGGCTGGAAGCCAGATCCCCAGCTTGAGGCGGAATGCACCGCGTTCGAAGTCCCGGGCCATGCCGTCGGCATTCCGGACAATGAGGCGGTCGTCCGTATCCCGGCCAGGATGGTGCACATAATCAGGGAGGCGTGCGTTGCCTTCGAGCGTGCCGACGATCGCTGAACTGATGGACGGCTGCACGCGCTCCGCCGTCCACCTCGAGATGCGCGACCAGTACGGAGTGGCCGCAGAGGCCGCCGACTTCCAGTCCTGGCTGGAGACCGGGCGCTTCGACGCCGACCCGGCTTCGCCCGGCTGGGCGCCCTGGGCCGCACTGGTCTCCCGGGCGGTAGCGCGCGGCGTCGCCGTCCGACGCGCCCGCATCGTGTCCGAGCCCGTCTCCGACTACATCCGCTACGAGTACGCCTCCACCACCGTCAACCTGCACGCCGGCGAACAGGTCCGCTGGCTGCCCCGCCGCTGCGCCTCGGACATCGCCCTGCCTGGCAACGACTTCTGGCTCTTCGACGACCAGGTCATCCGATGGGGCCACTTTTCCGGCAACGGAGCCATGATCGGACACGAGATCTCCGAGAATCCCGCAGTCGCGAAGCTGTGTACCGAGGCATTCGATGTCGTATGGGCACGCGCCGTCCCCCACGACCAGTACCAGATCCACTGATCAGAAAGCACCGGCAGCTACCTCATGCCCGCCTCGCCGTCCTCATCTGCACAGGCCGCACGTGAAGCCGTCGCCCACCGACTGCGCGACCTCCGCAAAGAAGCCGGCCTGACGGTCGTCCAGCTGGCTGCCGCATGCGGCTGGCACTACTCCAAGACCTCACGCATCGAGAACGCCCTCACCGGACCGTCCGCCAACGACATCCGCCGCTGGTGCGCCGCCACCCACACCGGCGACCACGTGCAGGATCTCGTCGTCCAGTCCATCAACGCCGAGTCCATGTACCGGCAGTGGCGCGACCAGGTACGCGCTGGACTCCGGCATATCCAGGAAAGCCGCGCGCCGGCCCTCCGGGCCACGGAGCACTTCCGCATCTACTCCTCCAGCCTCGTGCCCGGCCTGCTACAGACCGAGGGCTACGCGCTCGCCGTCCTCGGCATCGCCGCAAACGTGCACGACCTGCCCGTCGACGACAGCGCCGAGGCCGCACGCTCCCGTATCGAGCGCTCCCGCATCGTCCACGAACAGGGGCACCAATTCGTCGTGGTCGTCGAAGAATCCGTGCTGTACTGCCAGATCGCCCGCCCGGAACCGATGGCTGCCCAGCTCGGCTACCTCCTCACCGCCGGGGCACTGCCTGCCGTGTCCCTCGGCATCATTCCGATGGCGGCCCGCCGGACGCACTGGCCCGAAGAGACGTTCCACATCTACGACGACCGACTCGTGTCCGTGGAACTGGTGTCCGCCGAGGTGAACGTGACACAGCCCGGCGAGATCGCCCAGTACCTCGAGACGTTCGAGCGGCTGCGCAGCATGGCCGTATACGGGGCCGACGCGCGCGCCCTGATCCTGCGGTCCATCGAAGCACTGCACTGAGCTCGAACGCACGAAGCTCAGCAGGGACGGGAAGGCAGAAAATGTCTACAGCGCACAGGACTTGCGCCAGAGGGCGGAGACTGCGCCGCGCTGTCGCATCATGTCCAGTGTGCCGCACGCCCCGTCAGGTGCTTCGCGAGTACGGTCCGGCCTGCTCGGCTGTGGCAGGACGGCCGGGTACGGCGGTCCCCTATCCGGTCGCATGCCGCACGGGATCACCGACCCGGGCATGGCTGTACCTCTCAGTTCAGAGTGGGGGAGCGGGGTTCCCCCGTTCCCGCATCCGGGGCCCGCCCGAACCTGTACGTGTCCTGGGCCTGTGGCTCCCGGCACCCCGGTCCGCAGCGAATGCAGCCGAGAGCGCCTGGTGAACCTGAGCAAAGGACTCCAGCCCCAACCATGTCCGGCGTCCTCACGCAGCCCCTTGCACGCTGCCCACACTTGCTTTCGTCGCCTCAGGGCGACAAAAGCGGAAATGGCCGATCCCACCATTCCTCGCCCGAGCGGCCAGCCCCTCGTGCGATCGGAGCTCTGACAGATGCCAGTCCACCGGAACCACCGGCGCCCCAACCAACTAGTCGTCAGCTACCCAAGAATGCTGGGTGTGGAAAGCCGCGATCTCCTGGTGACGGAACCTGGACAACACGGACCCACCCGCCGAGCTCCAGGCCGTGATCGACGCATCGCCCAGTTCGGTTGATAGGCAGGCAGCGAATCCGAAATGGTATCCGCCGACCCGAGCGATTTCCTGCTCGCGCCGATACGCCTGGCGGACTACCTCGAGAAAACTGCCGGCCCGCTCCGGGCCGATGCTGCGGGCGATGATGCCGAGATCGGGATGTACGTACCGGGTGCTCGCCGGCCACCCCTCCGCAGGACGGCCGAACCGCTCGCCCATCGCGATCGCGAAGCTCATGTCGAAGTTAGGGTCTACGCAGACACCTCTACGCTGCGGCAGGACCGTCTGCAGCGCGACGCGCAGACATGTCTGCGGGAACCCTCGCAGGGGGAAGGCGGCGGCGCTCACTTGCAAGCAGCCAGGTTCACCGCCGTCCCCTTGATCAGGTCGCGGACCAGCAGCAGGGCCTGGTCACACATCTCCAGTACGTACTGCTGGGTGCGGAGATTCCTCAGCGGCTTCGTAGTGCTTTCGCTCACGTTCTCCATGTCCAGCCGGTGCGCGACATCGTTCCTGGCGGTGAAGAAGTCGTCGAGGGCTGCGAAACGCGCTTTCGGGATCTGCCGGTTAGTGATCCCCAACGAACCGCCAGCCCGGCCTTGAAGATCGCTGCTGCCCTGGAAGCTCGCCTTCGTCTTGCTCGCGATGTAGAGGTCGATTAGCGCAGTGCCTGGATCCTGCTCCTTGAGCGCGGTCAGGAACTCCTTCTCCACGTTCGCAGCTTTGGCTTGGTTCTCGATGAAGGCCTCGTACTTGTCCCGGGAGGTGCCCGGCTGGTTGATCAGCACGGGCACTGCGTGATGGATCAGGGCCTGGACTGCAGAGTCGAGTCCGGCAGACGTGAAGACGATGGCGGCCCGCAGCAAATCCTGCGCATCGGAGTGCAGGCGCCCGCGTGTGCTCTTGTTGTTCTGTGTCGCTCGGGTCTTCCGGACCAGGTGGAGGGTGTCGAACAGGCCGGTGACGCTCTCGTGGGTGCTCTTCAGTCTCCACCAGGCAGGCACGACCTCCCCGGCGTTGTAGGGCCGACGGCCCAGTTTGGTGAGTTCGAGTCTGGTGAGATTTCCGGGCTCTTCAGGTGCCTCCGCGACCGCCTTGGCGACCTCGGCCGTAATCGTCAGGCTGGGAGGGAGCAGGTGCGCCTGGGCCGTGCCAACGGCTGTGCTGGCCTCTGCCACAACGTCATCAGGTTCACGGTCCATGAGGCCTCTTCTCCAGCAGCACCGGGCAATCAACACGCACATGATCGTCTGCCCGCCACAGTGCTGTCACCAGTTCGGCAGAACCGGGACGGTGGACGGCGGTGCGCGCAGGCAAGACCTGCGGGTACCGTCGTACGGCTACCGGGGCCCCGTCGGCAGGCGGGTCGACGGCGAACTCGTAGGTCACCACCCAACACGCATCGGGGACCATGATGTCACCGGTCTCTACCGCGTGGCCTCACCTTCGTAGTACGTCCGCTCAAGGGACCGGACCAGGTCACCGACACCGATGCCCAGCAGGGCGGCTTCGCTCTGGAGTGGCGCGAGGCGGCCGCAGCACTTCCACCCAGGTCTCGATGTCGATGCCGATCAAGCGCATCCGCTCGACCACGCCCTTGCCTGCGAGCGGGGATGGTCTCCTGCACCTGTACCCGGGCGACGACCCGGCGGGCTGCTCCCCGCGCGAGCGGGGAACGTTCCCTCGATCTCGTCTTGTGCTGATGCGGGGTCGGTACACCGTGTCCATGCCACGGGGAACCGACGAAGTGCGGCTCCGGAGGTGACGGAATGCTCCGAACGGGGGCAGCGGGCAGGGTGGTCGCCGTGTGTTGCGGCACTCTGGCCGGTCCGCTCTGAGCGTCGCGGTTGGCCAGCCCGACGAACCCCCTGCTGGTCAGCAGTCGATGGGGGAGTTACCGGAAGCGACTCGGCAGAAGTCCGACCCAAGTCCGCCGTCGACGGTGCCGGCGTTCGGGCCGACGAAGACGAAATCTCCGTCGGCGCTGCCGACGAGCGCGTCTGACATATCGGGTCTTGGCCTGTTGACCTGGGTGTATCCACCGGGGTTGGCGGACCGGGTAGTGGCTGCGCGCGGACGTTCGGAGCAGCGTAGGCGGCTGCTTCCCACACGGTTGATGGTCGTTTGGCGGCGGCGACGTTCGCCGAAGACGGCCTCTTCTCCATGCACCCGCGGGGATGGTCCCAAGTCAGGGCCCAGCGACGCGGCGTAGGCTTGCTGCTCCCCGCACTCGCGGGGATGGTCCCGGCCAGGACTGTGTAGACCCTGCACGCGGCCCCTACTCCCGCGCGAGCGGGGATGGTCCCCAGCAGATGGTTACCATCGGCGGCCTGCTCCGCCTGCTTCCCGCGTGAGCGGGGACGGTCCCACGCGGGCCTGCCGGGACCGACGACGCACTGCCCCCGTACCCGCGGGGCGGTCCCGCGCCGACCTCGTTGGGCGAGCAGGGCCGACGGCTGCTCTGCGCGCCCGCGGGGATGGTCCCTCCCGGCGCTGCGCCCGTACGTGTTGCGCGGCTGTTCCCCGCGCAAGCGGGGATGATCCCGTCCGCCACATGCCCTCGAAACGGCGGACTACCGCTCCCCGCGTGTGCGGGGATGATCCCATGGTGCGCTCGATGGCTAGCGCCGATCCTGCTCCCCGCACCAGGGGGAATGGTCCCCAAGCGGGCATCGACCGGACCATGGTCATGGTCTGCTCCCCCGTGAGCGGGGCTGGTCCCCCGATCTGCCCGTCCGGCGCCGAGCGTTGCACGCTGCTTCCCGCGCGAACGGGGTGGGTCCCCACTTCGCGGGAATGTGCCGCCACGCCTTGGACTACTCCCTGTGCGCGGGGAGGGTCCCGGGTCGCGGGGCCTCGGCTGTCGGTTGCACAGCTACTGTGCTGTGCTCCGGTTGATGATCAGGGTTAGGGGCGTCGCATCCACGCCTGGAGGGAAGATGGCCGCAGGCTCCCTTCACAGCTGCTGTGGCGTGATCCCCGGCCCATCCCCAGGCTCAACCGGCAGGACCCGGTGACGCAGGTGGTATGCGACCCGGACTTCTACGAGCCGACGGACGAGGACGACTGCTCGGTGTTCTCGTACTTCTGCCGTACCCATGACCGCTATTACTGGCACGAAGCCTGTGGTGAGGGGGCTCATCTGATCGCCCTGCACTGCGAGCGCCACGGGCCCGAGAACATGCGGCCGCAACCTCTCATGCTGGCCTTCCCGGACGGGTTCTCTCCTCCCCTCAGCGATGCGCAGTTGGCGTGGGTGCGATCGGAGGAGGACGCTTCCTAGCCGCCGCTCCGAAGCGAAACGCCGGCGCAGCGAGGCTCTGCTGCTCCGTGGTGTAGAACCCTAGGTATGGGGAGTGAGCGGCGGGAGCGGACGAGGGCGCTCGGGGCTCGTCTTCGCGGGCTTCGCACGGAGGGTGGGCTGACGGCTGCTGTGCTGGCTCAGCGGGCGGGGGTGGGCCAACTGACGGTGTCCAAGGTGGAGAACGGGCGTATGATGCCCAGCCTCAATGTCCTCGGCCGGCCTTCCTCGGCTCTCGACCCCGACGAGCTGACGGCTCGTGAGCTGCGTGACCTCCTGGCCCCTGTGGAAGCCGCACCGGACTCCACGGAGGCGTCAGAGGGCGAGACTCCGAGAGGATCGGTCCTGGATGAGGCGGCAAGGTCTGCTGGCCTGATCAGTTCCTTTCAATGCGTCGTCCTGCCAGCCATGCTCCAGACTGCCGAGTACGCGTTATCGAGAGTGCGCCTGGAAGCCAAGAAGGGGCCCGGTCGCGACCAACACGCCGCCCCTCGCCCAGTACCAACTGGCGTACTGGCTCAAGGACGTCGTGGAGCCCAACCTTCGGCCGCTGATCGCAGCCACCTACGAGGCCACCGCCCGGCTCCACATCGTTCCCCTCCTCGGAGCCAAACGGCTGGACCGGCTGACCGTCCAGGACATGTGCTGCTGGCTCAACAAGCTGGCCAACACCTGCCAGTCCTGCGCGCAGGGCAAGGGCGCCAGACGGCCCGAGGAGCGTCAGCGTTGCTGCGTCAAGGGAAAGTGCTGTCGGCAGACCCCCTCGAAGCGCTCGGTCAACGACGCCCGGACGATCCTCCGGAGCGCGCTCACCAACGCCATGGTCGAGGAGGACATCTCGAAGAACGTCGCCCAGCTCGTCAAGGTCCAGCGGGCCCCGAGAAAGCGCCCCGACCTGTGGTCGGTGGAAGAAGCCTGCACCTTCCTGGAGAACGCCCAGATCTGGCGGGACAACCTCTACGGCGCGTACGTCCTCACAGCGGGTCCGCCGGCGCCTGCTCCACACCGCCACCGCCAAGACAGAAGCCTCGCAAGCCGTGCTCCCGCTCCCGGACATCTGCTTGACCGCTTTCCGCCTCCGGCAAACGCAGCAGCAAGCCGCGAAGGAGCGGGCCAAGGATCTCTGGACCGAATCAGACCTGGTCTTCACCACCCGCTACGGCACCCCGGTCGAGCCGAGGACTTCAACCGTGGGTTCAACCGGCGCAGCGACCGGGCCGACGTCCGCCACATCCGCGTCCATGACACTCGCCACACCTGCGCCTCGCTCCTGGCCGCCCTCGACGTCCACCCCCGGATCGCCATACAGATCCTTCGCCACTCGGAGATCGCGGTGACCATGGCGGTCTACACACACGTGCCCTCCGCCGAGACCCGCCGCGCGCTCCGCAACCTCGGTAGGGCGCTGGGCGGCGGCAGCAAGCAGAAGAAGGAAGGGGAAGGGCAAGCAGCGAGAGGGGGCGGAAGAGCCGTCAGGCAAGGACGGCCGGCAAGAGTCATAGCGGTTGCTGTATTCCGTTGCTGTACGCACGACAGAGGCCCATTCACGATCACGTGGATGGGCCTCTGACCTGTGTCGGGGTGGCGGGATTTGAACCCACGACCGCTTCGTCCCGAAGCAACATGGGTGGGGCTCTGCCTTCTGCCTCCCGGGTAAGAGGGGATGGTGGGGATGGTCTTCAACTCGTCAGGGGTAGGCTCGGGGGAGATCACTCCTGCCCGCGCGTGCGGGGATGTTCCCGAGTGGACGAACGACGCGCGGTGGCCGTCGCCTGCTCCCCGCGTGAGCGGGGATGGTTCCGACCTCGAGCCGCTGGACGGGGAGAGCGATGGCTGCTCCCTGCACCTGCGGGGATGGTCCCACGATCACGCCTCGGGACGAGAACGGCGAGCCCTGCTCCCCGCACCCGCGGGGGTGGCCCCGCATGGCAGCTCAAGGCCATGCCGGGCGCCATCTGCTCCCGCGCGAGCGGGGATGCTCCCTCCCGCCGTGAGAAGACGGCCTGGGGATGGTCCCCGACTCGTCCTGGGTAGGCTCGGAGGAGATCACTTCTCCCCGCGCGTGTGGGGATGGTCCCACCGCCGGGCGCGCGTCTATGATGACCTTGCCCTGCTCCTCGCACCCGCGAGGATGGTCCCACGGTGCGCCCGATGGCTTGAAGCACCGAGTCCTGCTTCCCGCACGCGTGGGGATGGCCGCGCCGACAACTGTTCGCCGCGCCCGCAGGGATGGTCCCCGGCACCCAGGAACGGATGGGGCCCACGCGCTCTGCTTCCCGCGTGAGCGGGGATGGTCCCCATGGATCGCCTGCGTGATCAGGTTCATCGACTGCTCCCCGCGCGAGCGGGGATGGTTCCCACCCGGCCTACCTCCAGTACGTCGGCCCCTTCCGGCAGTGGCCTTGTCCTGGGGCGCACCCGAGGAAGCCGATGCCCCGCCTTGGCGCGGCGGGCCCCGATGTATTCCACATCTGCGCTATCGCGCACGGGTGTGCTCCGGGAGCCGAGATGCCCCGTGAGCGCTGAGCACGGGCCGCTGTGGGCTGCGGGGGAAGGCGAGCAGTTTGTCCTCAGGCAGGGAGGCTGGGGCAATGGCAGGGAATGGCTTCTTGCATGGTGTCCGGCTGGCCGTGGTTCGTGATCCGCACGCTGATTCTACTGCTGGTAGAATGACGGAATGGGAGATCAGGACACCAGCATCAAGACCACCCGGGAAGTGCGTGACCGGTTGAGGACCCTGGCCGGGGAGCGGGGCACCACGATGAATGATCTGCTAGCGCAGCTTGTGGCGCGTGAGCTGACTGAGGAGGAGAAGCAGGCGCGTGTGCAGCAGGCGTTGGAGGAAGTGCGCCGGTCGACCGGCGTGACGGTCTCCGACGAGGCCCGCACCCGGGCCCGGTCCTTCCTCGAGCGCCTCGGGCAGGAGCACCACGCCGCGTGATCCGTGTCCTGTTCGACCACACCTGCATCCAGGCTCTTGCCGAGGGAGACGAGTTCCTCAACGGTCTGTACGTCGAGGCCAGCTACGGCTATGCCGAGATCGTGATCCCCGCCCTGTCCGCCACGGTTGCCGACCGTCACCGGCCCGGTACCGGGGCGGACATCCTCGGCCGGCGCTTCACCACGGTCGTCGGCTTCACTCATGCGCACGCGCTGGTGGCTGGCGCCTGGAGGCAGGCTGACTGGCGGATTCTGCACTCGGCTGCCGCGGTCATCGTGGCCCGCCAGGCCGGTGACGACGTCACCTTGCTCTCCCTCGGCCCCGACCTGTATGCGGGGACCGGGGTGAGCCCGCTGAACCCCATGGGCTCCTGACGAGCGGTTCACCGGTCCGACCCGTGCAGCGACCGGAGCAGAAGGAAGCAAGGAAACAATGGGTGAAGACCAGTGGGCAGAGGAAGCACGGGAACCTGGAGAGGAATACACCGAGGAGGACTTCGCCGCACTGGCCCGCTTTCTGTTCTCCCGAACGGATCCCCTGATGCTTGCCTGGCCCATCGAGGATGCGACCGACAAGGCGATCCAAGCCCTCAACGACGTTGTCCGCGTTCTGTTGGGTCAGGCGAGGGTATTTCGCGATTGGGAGAACCACACCGGGCTCGTGAGTGTTTGGGACGCGCTGGTCACTACCGCAGCGCAGTGGAAAGACCATGCTGACTTCGACCAGGCCTGGGCACTGGACGACGCCTGACTTCACCGTCACACGCGGCAGTGATCGCCTGGAAGGCGGTGAAGGCGAGGGAGTCGGTCGCCGTCCTGTCGCTGGACTCCGACCTGCATGCTGGTACCGGCATCACACTGCTGAACCCCACCTAACCTGGCCCTGCTGTGCTTGTCGCCATGCCTGTCCTGTAGGCGCCCCGCACGCCGTCGCCGGTTTCGTCCGGGCCGTGCCTGTCTAGAGCGCCGGCCGCACGCGCGCACTCTTGCCCGGAGCGGGCGGTAGCGTCCCCGTGTCTGGCACGGTCGCCGACCGAACGGGCCGTCCAAGTACTGCTCCCCGACCCGCGGGGATGGTTCCCTCCTTGCCTCCTTGGGGCTGGTGGCAGAACGCCTGCTCCCCGCGCGAGCGGGGGATGGTCCCTGCTGCCAGGTCATGCTGTAGCCCAGGGCCTTCTTGGTCCAGCTCCTGCTCCCTGCGTGAGCGCGGATGTTCCCATCTGTCGGCGACGGCTGAAAAGTGGACCAGTGGCGACGCTTGAAAGTTGACCCCCT
>NZ_BMSA01000071.1 GCF_014648915.1 Streptomyces phaeofaciens
AGTCCAACGCGTCCCCTGAACTGGGGTGTTGCAACAACCACTAGAAGGGAAGTGACGGAGCGGGGGCTTCCCCCTTCGCGGGCGGTCCGGTGGTGTGTGGTTCTCAGGTCTCCCGTGCGGTCCGGTGGTGTGCGGCCGGGTACGGCTCTCACGTCTCCAGCGCGTCCAGGGCGCCCAGCTGCGCCATCAGCCCGAGGCGGTCGTACTGCCACCAGCCCTCGGCGATCCTGCCGCCCTCGTTGAACCGGAAAACGGTCGACCCGGTCATGGAGACCTTCCGGCCGGTGGCGGCGAGGCCCATGAACTCACCCTTGTGCGTGCCGTTGAAGGTCCACCGGGTGCACACCCGGTCGTCCTCGCAGACCTGGTCCTCGACGGTGAAGGTGATGTCGAAGCCGCCCCGCCACATCTCGATCTCGCGCCGTATCGCGTCCATGCCCATGACGTCCTGCTCGTTGGACGGATCGTGGTCGTGGTAGTTCTCCGCGAACAGGTCGTCGAGCGGCGGCAGCTCGCCCCGGGTGCCCACCGTCTCGTAGAACCGCCGCGCGGTCGCCCCGTACATCTTCTCGTCGCGTACGACGTCGAGGTCCGTGAACGTCGGCATCTCGTCGCACAGGGCCACCAGCTCCCGGAAGATCTTGTCGGTCTCCGGGAGGTTCGAGTTCCGCATCGCCTCCTCGTACGACGGGAACTCCACGATCTCGATGAAGTGCGACGCGTCCGAGCGGTCCTTGCCGACCACCGCGTGCGTCGCCGTCCGCTTTCCCCTGGTCTGCTCGACCCAGGTGTCCATCAGCCGGTCCATCTCGTCGAACCGACTGGTCTTGCAGTCGATGAGCTGTACGAACGTCATGACGCCGCCTCCGGTCCCCCTGGGTCCGGTGTTCTGACACGCCCATCTTCCCACCGGAGCGCCGACGTCACCCGTCTGCCGCCGGGGCCGCTACCGGGGCCCGTACTTCCGGCCGGTCCGGGAGGAGATCCCGCCCAGCAGCGCCCGTGGCGTCACCTTCACCAACCCCATCAGCGCCTTGTACCGCGGGTCGGGGATCGACAGCGTCTTGCCGCGCGCCAGGTCCGCCAGCGCCGCCGCGACCAGCTTGTCCGCGTCCAGCCACATCCAGCCGGGGATGTTGTCCGTGCCCATCCCGGCCCGCTCGTGGAACTCCGTGCGCACGAAGCCCGGGGCCAGTGCCATCAGCCGCACCCCGCTGCCCGCCAGGTCCTTCGCCGCGCCCTGCGTGAACTGCACGACCCACGCCTTCGACGCCCCGTACGTCCCGCGCGGCACGAACGCCGCGACCGAGGCCACGTTGACCACACCGCCGCGCCCGCGCTCCCGCATGGCCGTGGCCGCCGCCGAGGTCAGCCGCAGCACCACCTCGCAGTGCACCTTGAGCATCCGCAGCTCGTCGGCCATGGACACGTCGAGATAGCGGCCCTTGTTGCCGAAGCCCGCGTTGTTGATCAGCAGGTCGACCGGGTTCTTGCGGTCGCCGAGCCGGGCGGCCACCGCTTCGATGCCGCCGTCGGTGGCGAGGTCGGCGGTGAGCACCTCCGCCTCGATGCCGTGCCGGTCGTGCAGTTCGGTCGCCTGCTCGCGCAGCCGCTGGGTGTCCCGTGCCACGAGGACGAGATCGTGCCCGTCCGCCGCCAGTCTGCGCGCGAACGCGGCACCGATGCCTGCGGTCGAACCCGTAATCAGAGCCGTTGTCATGGCAGAAGGTTAGTGACCCGGACTGTTCCCGTCCGCTCTCTGCACGCGGCCTCCCGAAGGTGAAGAACGGGTGCGCGCCCCCTCTTTCCGCCCCCTTTCACTGACGGTCGCTCAGCCGCCGTGCTGCGCCAGGTACTTGCGGGCGGCGGCCCGCGCCTCCGGGTGCAGGGCGTCCCCCGCCGCCAGCAGCCGGGGCAGCAGCTCGCGGTGGGTGGTGGTCGCCTGGAACTCCATCCGGGCCGTCACCTCGTGCTCCGGGACGTGGACGATCTCGATGGCGTCCTCCGCGCGGATCTCACCCGGCTCGATCACCCGCAGGTACGCGCCCGTCGCCGCCTTCGCGGTGAACCGTCTGACCCAGCCCTTCTCGCCCAGGTGCTCCTGGAAGGTGCGGCAGGGGATCCGTCCCGAGGTCACCTCCAGCACGACCTGCGGCCCGATCCGCCAGCGCTCGCCGATCCGTGCCCCCGAGACGTCCAGGCCGGCGGTGGTGAGGTTCTCCCCGAACGCGCCGTTGCCCAGGGTGCGTCCCAGCTCGCGCTCCCAGTCGTCGAGGTCCTCGCGCGCGACGGCGTACACCGCCTGGTCGTCGCCGCCGTGATGGCGCAGATGGCACACCGCGTCCCCGGCCAGGCCGCTGCCCGCGACGCCCTTCGGACCCGGCGCGGCGACCCGCACCGGCCCCTCGGCCGGCCGCTTGTCGATGCCGGTCACGCCCTGGGGGTTGTCGGTGTAGGGCACGCTCTTCGGACGGCCCAGGTTGACTGACAGAAGCCTCATAACGGCACGGTACGTGACCACTGATCAAAGTGTCGACGCATTTTTCGACGCCGTACCCAAGCTGCGCTTATGCTCACAGGATGATCGAGGCCCGTCATCTCCGTGTGCTGCGCGCCGTCGCCGCCACCGGCTCCTTCTCGGCCGCCGGGCGCGAGCTGGGCTGCACGCAGCCGGCCGTCAGTCAGCAGATGAAGGCCCTGGAGGCCTCCGTCGGCACGCCCCTGCTGGTGCGCAGCGGCCGCGAGATGCGGCTGACGCAGGCCGGTGAGGCCCTCGTGCGGCACGCGGCCGGCATCCTGTCCGGGCTGACCGCCGCCGAGGAGGAGGTCGCCGCCATCGCCGGACTGCGCGCCGGCCGGGTCCGTCTGGTCTCCTTCCCCAGCGGGAGTTCCGCCCTCGTCCCCACCGCTCTGGCCGCGCTGCGCGCCGCCCACCCGGGCACCCGGGTCTCCCTGGAGGAGGCCGAACCGCCCGAGTCGGTCGACATCCTGCGAGCCGGCGACTGCGATGTCGCGCTCGCCTTCCGCTACCCGCGCGCGGGCGCCGCCGAGGAGTGGGACGACCTGGTCGTACGGCCGCTGCTGGCGGACCGGCTGGTCGCGCTCGTCCCGGAACGGCACCGTCTCGCGCGCACCGGGCCGTCGGCGTCTGTCACCATCGGCGAACTCGCCGCCGAGCCGTGGATCGCGGGCTGTCCGCGCTGCCGCGGTCAGCTGGTGGAGGTGTGCGAGCGCGCGGGCTTCACGCCCCGGATCGACTTCGCCACCGACGACTACCCGGCGGTCGTCGGCCTGGTGGGCGCCGGCCTCGGCGTGGCCGTCCTGCCCGGCCTCGCCATCGAGTCCGTACGGCCCCGCGGCGCACGCGCGGTGACGCTGGAACCGGCCGTCCGGCGGGAGATCGTCGCGCTCACCCTGCCCGACCTGGCCCAGGTGCCGGCGGTGGCGGCGACGCTCGAGCAGCTGGAGCGCGCCGCCGCGCGCGGCTGATCCGGCCCGCGCCGGACAGCGAAAACGGCGGGCACACACGCGTGCCCGCCGTTCTCGGGGAACCCCGCAGCCCTCACAGGAGCGTGCAGAAACGTTCCTTCATGTGTTCGAGGCGGTGTCTCTCGCGCCCGACGACGCCGACACCAGACGGTTGCGCGCCCGTCCCATCAGCTCCTCGCGCTCGTCCTCGGTCAACCCGCCCCACACGCCGTACGGCTCGCGGACCGCCAGCGCGTGTGCCGCGCACTGCGCGCGGACCGGGCA
Organism: Streptomyces phaeofaciens; assembly: GCF_014648915.1. Taxonomy (GTDB): domain Bacteria; phylum Actinomycetota; class Actinomycetes; order Streptomycetales; family Streptomycetaceae; genus Streptomyces; species Streptomyces phaeofaciens. The sequence continues at coordinate 3,754 of NZ_BMSA01000071.1, forward strand.
CCTCATGCAGACCTCCTTGGCCGAGTTCTCTCGAGCGCTCCGAGCCGCCCCGCGCTCACCCTCCGGATGGAAGAAGAGCGAACTGTCCACCCCGCGGCAGGCGGCCAGAAGCTGCCAGTCCCACAGGTCCGCGTTCGGTCCGGGAAGGCGGGAGAAATCTGCCATTGCGTGACCCCTTGTAGCCGTTCTGAGCGGATACGGTGCCCACGACCGTACAACTACGATCTAAGGAGATGAAAATATGACTCATTGCGAATCTAGCCTCAGACACCAGCTAAAGGGAAGAAATGGCGCCAAATGGGGCATGGGTTGTGATGAAAGGTTGAGGGTCCGCGCGGCTGCCTCCACCGTGTCCGCCCCCTCACGTAGAGTGCCGAAGAGTGCACGTAGCCCCGTAACTCTTTCGAGTGACCGTCGTTGAGAGTGCGAGGCGGTTGAAAACACAAACGCTCGGGCAGGCGTCCGAGACGGTCGACCGCACAGGTGACGATTTCGTACCAGCCTGGAGGCACAAGGTGACGCGCATCAGCTGCGGAGGGCGGCCATGACTTCCGTCCTCGTCTGCGACGACTCCCCGCTTGCCCGAGAGGCGCTCCGCCGCGCGGTCGCGACCGTGCCCGGCGTCGAGCGCGTGACGACGGCGGCCAACGGCGAGGAAGTCCTCCGCCGCTGGGGCGCCGACCGCTCGGACCTCATTCTGATGGACGTACGCATGCCCGGACTGGGCGGCGTCGAGACCGTACGGCGGCTGCTGTCCGCCGACCCCGGTGCCCGCATCATCATGCTCACCGTCGCCGAGGACCTCGACGGTGTGGCCCTCGCGGTCGCCGCCGGCGCCCGCGGCTATCTGCACAAGGACGCCTCGCGCGCGGAACTGCGGGCGACCGTCACCCAGGCCCTCGCCGACCCGACCTGGCGCCTGGCCCCCCGCCGGCTGCGCTCGGCCGAGATGGGCGCGGCACCCACCCTCACCGCGCGTGAGATCCAGGTGCTCGAAGGCATGAGTCACGGCCGCTCCAACGCGGAGATCGGCCGTGAGCTGTTCCTCTCCGAGGACACCGTCAAGACCCACGCCCGACGGCTGTTCAAGAAGCTCGGCGCCTCGGACCGCGCGCACGCCGTGGCGCTCGGCTTCCGGTGGGGACTGGTCCGCTAGGGGGTGCCTTGTGGATCGGGCCGGCTCCGGTCGACGGCGCCTTCCGGCTGAGCCGAGCGGTGTCCGGTGCGGGCAGCCGCAAGGCGGCGGAGGGAGCCGACGCGGTGGGGGCACCCCCGGCCGGAGGCTGGGGGACGTCGGCGAATGACGACAACGCCGCGGATGCGCGTGCGAGGGCCCGCGACTCTCGGCAAGATCCACAAGGCGCCCCCCAGGACCCGTTCCCGCGGTCCGGGCCCCGCGGGTCCCGGACCGGTGCGCGCGGCGGCGCGGACGCTCGGCCGTCCGGCGGACCGGGCCCGGTTTCCGGGGCGCCGGAGATTCGCCGGCCATTCAGCGGAAGGAGCGGGACATGAGTGAACCTTCCTGCTCAGACGGGGTCGAAGGCGCGGCGGAGAACCCCGTCTGCCGGGCGGCGGGCGGGGCCGGCGCAGGGTCCCGCCGGATGCCTGCTGCTCGTTTCGCCGCGGATGCCGCATCCTTGAGGTGTGGAGTTCCTCGGGAACGAGTCGGTCGAGCGGAAGGGGAGGGCGCAGGGGATGAGTACCGGCGCACCTGCTCATAACGCTTCGGTGCACAACGAAGGGCACGGTGCCGCGGACGGAAGTGCCGCAGTGCACCATGGACCGATGCGCGACGACGAGGCGGTCACCGCCGTGGGCACCATCGGGGCACTCGTCCATCGCGCAGTGGACGGCGACGAGCAGGCCACACACGACCTGCTCGCCCACGTCCACCCCTTGGCGCTGCGCTACTGCCGCACCCGGCTGTCCCGGCTGCCCGGCGACGCGCGCCACTTCGTGGAGGACCTCGCCCAGGAGGTCTGCGTGGCGGTGCTCCTCGCCCTGCCCCGCTACCGGGACACGGGCAGGCCCTTCGAGGCCTTCGTCTTCGCCATCGCCGCCCACAAGGTCGCCGACCTCCAGCGGGCCGCCATGCGCCACCCCGGCTCCACGGCGGTCCCCTCGGACGAGATGCCCGAGCGCCCGGACGACTCCCTCGGCCCCGAGGAACGCGCCCTGCTCAGCAGCGACGCCGAGTGGGCCAAGAAACTCCTGGCCAACCTGCCCGAGAATCAGCGGGAGCTGCTCCTGCTGCGCATCGCGGTGGGCCTCACGGCCGAGGAGACCGGCCAGATGTTGGGAATGTCACCCGGAGCGGTCCGGGTGGCCCAGCACCGGGCACTGAGCCGGCTGCGGGCTCTCGCCGAACAGTAGAAAAGACCCGGACCCCGGCCGCCCGTGAACAGGCGCGCCGACGGTTCCGTACGAACATACGAAGCCCGGAGCGGTGTCCAACCGTGGAATTCGGGAGGCGCACTTCCCGTTAGCATGGACATCCGCACCGATCAAGGCCATTTGGGGAAGGTGTCATGACTGCCAACGTCGACGGAGTGCCCGCCAAATTCGCGACCCTGGGGCTGACCTACGACGACGTGCTGCTGCTGCCGGGAGCGTCCGAGGTGCTCCCCAACGCGGTCGACACCTCGTCCCGTATCTCCCGTAACGTCCGGGTCAACATCCCGCTGCTGTCCGCGGCGATGGACAAGGTGACCGAGTCCCGCATGGCGATCGCGATGGCCCGCCTCGGCGGCGTCGGCGTGCTGCACCGCAACCTGTCCGTCGAGGACCAGGTCAACCAGGTCGACCTGGTCAAGCGGTCGGAGTCGGGCATGGTCACCGACCCGATCACCGTGCACCCGGAGGCGACGCTCGCCGAGGCGGACGCCCTGTGCGCCAAGTTCCGCATCAGCGGTGTCCCCGTCACCGACCCGGCGGGCAAGCTGCTCGGCATCGTGACCAACCGCGACATGGCCTTCGAGAGCGACCGCGCCCGTCAGGTCCGTGAGGTCATGACGCCGATGCCGCTGGTCACCGGCAAGGTCGGGATCTCCGGCGTCGAGGCGATGGAGCTGCTGCGCAAGCACAAGATCGAGAAGCTTCCGCTGGTCGACGACCAGGGTCTGCTCAAGGGCCTGATCACGGTCAAGGACTTCGTCAAGGCCGAGAAGTACCCGAACGCCGCCAAGGACTCCGAGGGCCGGCTGATCGTCGGTGCCGCCGTCGGCGCGAGCCCCGAGGCGCTGGAGCGCGCCCAGGCCCTGGCCGAGGCGGGCGTGGACTTCCTCGTGGTCGACACCTCGCACGGTCACAACAGCAACGCCCTCAGCTGGATGGCGAAGATCAAGTCGAGCGTGAACGTCGACGTGATCGGCGGCAACGTCGCCACCCGCGACGGCGCGCAGGCCCTGATCGACGCCGGTGTGGACGGCATCAAGGTGGGCATCGGCCCCGGTTCGATCTGCACCACGCGCGTGGTGGCCGGTATCGGTGTCCCGCAGGTCACCGCGATCTACGAGGCCTCCCTCGCGGCCCGTCCGGCCGGCGTCCCGCTGATCGGCGACGGCGGCCTCCAGTACTCCGGCGACATCGGCAAGGCGCTGGCCGCCGGCGCCGACACGGTGATGCTGGGCAGCCTCCTCGCGGGCTGTGAGGAGTCCCCCGGCGAGCTGATGTTCATCAACGGCAAGCAGTTCAAGTCGTACCGCGGCATGGGCTCGCTGGGCGCCATGCAGTCCCGCGGCCAGGGCCGGTCGTACTCGAAGGACCGCTACTTCCAGGCCGAGGTCGCCTCCGACGACAAGCTCGTGCCCGAGGGCATCGAGGGCCAGGTGCCCTACCGCGGTCCGCTCGCCAACGTCCTGCACCAGCTCGTCGGCGGTCTGCGCCAGACCATGGGCTACGTCGGCGCCGCCACCATCGAGGAGATGGAGACGAAGGGCCGCTTCGTACGCATCACGTCGGCGGGTCTGAAGGAGTCGCACCCGCACGACATCCAGATGACGGTCGAGGCACCGAACTACAGCCGCAACAAGTAGTCACCAGCTCCGCACAGGGCGGTCCCGGGCGCACCGGGGCCGCCCTTGTCGTGCCCGTCGGCGATACTGGAAGACGCTGAACGCATCAGGGAAAGGCCACACACGTGACTGAGATCGAGATCGGGCGCGGCAAGCGCGGCCGCCGGGCGTACGCCTTCGACGACATCGCCGTCGTCCCCAGCCGCCGTACGCGGGACCCGAAGGAGGTCTCGATCGCCTGGCAGATCGACGCCTACCGCTTCGAGCTGCCCTTCCTGGCAGCCCCCATGGACTCGGTCGTCTCCCCGGCCACCGCGATCCGCATCGGGGAGCTGGGCGGCCTCGGCGTCCTGAACCTCGAAGGCCTGTGGACGCGCTACGAGGACCCGCAGCCGCTGCTCGACGAGATCGCCGAGCTGGACGCGGAGACGGCGACGCGCCGCCTCCAGGAGGTCTACGCCGCTCCCATCAAGGAAGAGCTGATCGGGCAGCGTCTCAAGGAGGTGCGCGACGCGGGTGTGGTCACCGCGGCGGCGCTCTCCCCGCAGCGCACGGCCCAGTTCTCCAAGGCCGTGGTCGACGCCGGCGTGGACATCTTCGTCATCCGCGGTACGACGGTGTCGGCCGAGCACGTCTCCGGTGCCGCCGAACCGCTGAACCTGAAGCAGTTCATCTACGAGCTCGACGTCCCGGTGATCGTCGGCGGCTGCGCCACCTACACCGCGGCGCTGCACCTGATGCGCACCGGCGCGGCCGGCGTCCTCGTCGGTTTCGGCGGCGGCGCCGCGCACACCACGCGCAATGTGCTGGGCATCCAGGTCCCGATGGCCACCGCCGTCGCGGACGTCGCCGCGGCCCGCCGCGACTACATGGACGAGTCCGGCGGCCGGTACGTGCACGTCATCGCCGACGGCGGTGTCGGCTGGTCCGGCGACCTCCCCAAGGCGATCGCCTGCGGCGCCGACGCCGTGATGATGGGCTCCCCGCTCGCCCGCGCCACCGACGCGCCCGGCCGCGGCCACCACTGGGGCATGGAGGCGGTGAACGAGGAACTGCCGCGCGGCAAGAAGGTCGACCTCGGCACCGTCGGCACCATCGAGGAGATCCTCACCGGTCCGTCGCACATCCCGGACGGCTCGATGAACATCTTCGGCGCCCTGCGCCGCGCCATGGCCACCACCGGCTACAGCGAGCTGAAGGAGTTCCAGCGCGTCGAGGTGACGGTCGCGGACTCGGTCCACCGTCGCTAGGGCCTTTCCTGCGGATCATGACGCGGAGGCGGGGTGCCCACTCACTGCCGGTGAGTGGGCACCCCGCCTCTTGTGCTGCTTCTGATCGTGCCGGTTCGGGTCGCGCTGGTTCAGGTCGCGCTACGTCGGGTCGCGGTCGAACGTCGCGCTACTTCGGGTCGCGGTCGAACAGCGACGTGGACCAGACGTAGCCGAGGACGGCCAGCCCCAGGCACCAGGCCACGGCCAGCCACCCGTTGTGGCCGATCTCGGTGCCGAGCAGCAGGCCGCGCAGGGTTTCGATGGCCGGGGTGAACGGCTGGTACTCGGCGAACGGCCGGAACCAGCCCGGCATCGCGTCGACCGGCACGAAGGCGCTGGACAGGAGCGGCAGGACCATCAGCGGCAGGGCGTTGTTGCTGGCCGCCTCGGGGTTCGGGCTGGACAGGCCCATCCCGACCGCGATCCAGGTGAGCGCCAGGGAGACGAGCGCCAGCAGCCCGACCGCCAGGATCCACTCCAGGACGGTGGCGTCCGTGGACCGGAATCCGATCGCCACGGCGACGGCCCCGACGAGCATCACGCTCATCACGCACTGCAGCACGCTGCCGACGACGTGTCCGACGAGCACCGAGCCGCGGTGGATGGCCATGGTGCGGAAGCGGGCGATGATGCCCTCGGTCATGTCCATGGAGACGGACACCGCGCTGCCGATCGTGGTGCCGCCGATGGTCAGCATCAGGATGCCCGGGACGAGATACGCGAGGTACTCGGACCGGCCGGCACCACCGTCGCCGAGGCCGGCGCTCATCACATCGCCGAAGATGTAGACGAAGAGCAGCAGCAGCATGACCGGCGTGAGCAGCAGATTCAGCGTCATGGACGGGTAGCGCCGCACGTGCAGGAGGTTGCGGCGCAGCATCGTGGACGAATCGCGGACGGCGAGGGTCAGGGTGCTCATCGGGCGTTCTCCTTGGGCTGGTCGTTCCGGGCGGGCACGCCGGTGTCGGTGAGGGCGAAGAAGACGTCGTCGAGGTCGGGGGTGTGGACGGTCAGTTCGTCG
>NZ_BMSA01000072.1 GCF_014648915.1 Streptomyces phaeofaciens
GACGCCGCCTGGCACCTCCACCACCTCACCCACCACCACCCCCTCCAAGCATTCGTCGTGTTCTCCTCGGCGGCGGGGGTGCTGGGGCAGGCGGGCCAGGCTGGTTACGCGGCCGCCAACGCCTTCCTCGACGCGCTCGCCGTGCGGCGGCGGGCCGAGGGGCGGCCGGCCCTGTCCCTCGCATGGGGCCTGTGGGCGGAGTCCAGCGGGATGACCGGGCGCCTCGGGGAGGCGGACCTGCGCCGGCTGCGTCGTACGGGGCTCACCGGCATGGCGTCCGAGGAGGGGCTCGCCCTGTTCGACGCGGCGCTGCGGGCCGTCGCCGTACGGCCGGACCGGACGGTGCTGGTGCCCGCGCGGCTGGATCTGGCGGCGGCACGGGCGGGAGGCGGGGTGCCGGCGTTGCTGAGCGGGCTGGTGCGGCCCGCCGTGCGGCGGGCGGCGACCGGTGCCGGGCCGGGTGCCGGCGAGTTGAGCGGTTCGGCGGCGCTGCGCGACCGGCTCGCGGGGCTGGCGCCCGCCGACCGGGACCGGGCGCTGCTGGACCTGGTGCGCCGTCATGTGGCGGTCGTCCTGGGCCATGCGGAGCCCGAGCGGGTCGGTCCCGAGCGGGGCTTCCTGGAGCTGGGCGTGGACTCGCTGACCGCCCTCGAACTGCGCAACCGCCTCGGGACCGAGACCGGCCTGCGGCTGCCCGCGACGCTCGTCTTCAACCACCCCACCCCGGCGGCCGTGGCCCGCTTCCTGGACGCCCGGCTCTTCCCCGCACCAGTGGCGGCCACGTCGTCCTCGGCGGCGGAGTCGTCCGCCGACGCGCACGACGACGGATACGACGACAGGTTCGACGACGCATACGTCAGCGAGGGCGTCGGTGCGAGCGCCGGAGAGAACGCCGGCGAGAGCACCGGCGAGACCGGCAGCGCGATCGACGAGATGGACCTGGACGACCTGGTCCGCGCCGCCCTCGGTGACACGTGACCCTCCCCCACCTCTACTCCCACCTCTACTCCCTCCTCCGCCTCCCCCGACCCACCGCCCCCTTCCCGGACGTGCCGTAGTCCTCCCCAGAGCCTCGGAGTATTCGTTGACCGCGTCGAATGAAGAAGTCGTCAAGGCGCTGCGGACCTCGCTCAAGGAAGCCGAGTCCCTGCGGCAGCAGAACCGTGCGCTGGCGAGGGCGGTCTCGGAGCCCATCGCGATCGTCGGCATGGCCTGCCGCTATCCCGGGGACGTCACGTCTCCCGAGGAGCTGTGGCGGCTGGTGGCGGACGGCACCGACGCGATCTCCGGGTTCCCGCAGGACCGCGGATGGGACCTGCCGGGCCTGTACGACCCGGATCCCGAGGCGGTCGGCCGCAGCTACACGCGTTCCGGCGGGTTCCTGAGCGGCGCGGCGCTCTTCGACCCGGACTTCTTCGGCATCAGCCCGCGCGAGGCGATGGCGATGCATCCGCAGCAGCGGCTGCTGCTCGAAGTGTCGTGGGAGGCACTGGAGCGCGCGGGCGTCGACCCGACATCGGTGCGGGGCAGTCGTACGGGCGTCTTCGCGGGCGTGATGCACCAGGACTACGCGTCCCGGATGCGTCGTACGCCCGACGACCTCGAGGGCTACCTGATGACGGGCAGCCTGGGCAGCGTGGTGTCGGGCCGGGTCGCCTACACGCTGGGCCTCGAGGGCCCGGCGGTGACGGTCGACACGGCGTGCTCGTCGTCGCTGGTCGCGCTGCATCTGGCGAGCCAGTCGCTGCGGCAGGGCGAGTGCTCGCTGGCGCTTGCGGGCGGGGTGACGGTGATGACCTCGCCGGTGGGCTTCGTCGAGTTCAGCCGGCAGCGTGCGCTGTCCCCGGACGGCCGCTGCCGGTCCTTCGCGGCGGGCGCGGAGGGCACGGGCTGGGCCGAGGGAGTGGGCGTCCTGGTCCTGGAGCGGCTGTCGGACGCCCGGCGCAACGGCCACCGGATCCTGGCCGTCGTTCGAGGCTCGGCCGTCAACCAGGACGGCAGCAGCAGCGGCTTCTCCGCCCCGAACGGCCCCGCGCAGGAGCGCGCCATCCGGCAGGCGCTCAAGAGCGCCCGGCTCGCCCCGGCGGACGTGGACGCCGTCGAGGCCCACGGCACCGGCACCACGCTCGGCGACCCCATCGAGGCCCAAGCCCTCATCGACACGTACGGGCAGGACCGGCCCGCCGAACGGCCCCTGTGGCTGGGCTCGTTGAAGTCCAACATCGGGCATGCCCAGGCCGCTGCGGGCATCGGCGGTGTCATCAAGATGGTCAAGGCGCTGGAGCACGGGGTGCTGCCCCGCACCCTCCACGTGGACGAACCCACGCCGCACGTCGACTGGACCGCGGGAGGGGTACGGCTGCTCACCGAACAGCGGGAGTGGCCCGAGGGCGGACGTCCGCGCCGGGCCGCCGTCTCCTCCTTCGGCATCAGCGGCACCAACGCGCACGTCATCCTGGAGCAGGCTCCGGAGGAGACGACGCCCACCGCTCCCGTCACTGAGCCCGTGCCCGCACCCGCGTCCGGGGCACTCGTCCCTCTGGTGTTCTCCGCACGGTCCGCCGAGGCCCTGCGCGCGCAGGCCCGACAGCTGGCCACGTTCCTCCGGGACGGTTCGGCGGACGTACGCCACGTGAGCCATGCCCTGTTGACCCGACGGGCCTCCCTGGAGCGGCGCGCGGTCGTGCTCGGGGCGGATCGAGACCAACTGCTGCATGGGCTGCGAGCGTTGGCGTCCGGTGCCGAGGCACCCGGTGTCGTCACGGGTCACGGGGACGGCGGGCGGCCGGTGTTCGTGTTCCCCGGCCAGGGATCACAGTGGACCGGGATGGCCGTCGAACTCCTCGACACGTCCCAGGTGTTCGCCGAGTCCATCGCCGCGTGCGAGGCAGCGCTTGCCCCGCACGCGGAGTGGTCGCTGAGCGAAGTGCTCCGCAACGGCCAGCCGTTGAATCGGGTGGACGTGGTGCAGCCCGCCCTGTTCGCGGTGATGGTGTCGCTCGCCGCGGTCTGGCGATCCCTGGGGGTCGAGCCCGCCGCCGTCGTCGGGCACTCCCAGGGCGAGATCGCCGCAGCCGTCGTCGCCGGGGCACTCACACTCGAAGACGGCGCCAAGATCGCCGCCCTCCGCAGCCGCGCCATCCTCAAACTCGCCGGACACGGGGGAATGGTCTCCCTGCCCCTCAGCAGCAAGGACGCGACCGGGCTCATCGACCGCTGGGACGGCCGTATATCGATCGCCGCGCTCAACGGACCTCAGACCACCGTCGTCGCCGGAGACGCCACCGCCCTCGACGAACTACTGGCCCACTGCGAGACGGAACAGATCCGCGCCCGCCGTATCGACGTCGACTACGCCTCCCACACCGCACACGTCGAAGCCATCGAGAGCGACCTCGCCGAAGCCCTGAAGGGCATCACCCCGCACACCAGCACTGTGCCCTTCTACTCGACGGTCACCGGCGAGCCGATCGACACCGCACAGCTCGACGCCGGCTACTGGTACACGAATCTCCGCCAGACGGTCCTCCTCGAACCCACCCTCAAGCGGCTGACCGAAGACGGCCACACCAGCTACCTCGAATGCAGCCCCCACCCCGTCCTCGTCCCCGCCATCGACGAAACCACCGACGGCCACGTCACCGGCACCCTGCGCCGCGACGAAGGCGGCTGGCAACGCCTCCTCACCTCCGCAGCCCACCTCCACACCCACGGGAGCCCCGTCACCTGGCCCGTCGGCCATGCCCCGCACATCGACCTCCCCACCTACCCCTTCCAGCACCGCCACCTCTGGATCGAGGACATGGCCGTCGAGGAGAGCGGGGGTCCGTCCGGTGTCGACGGGTGGCGGTACGGCGTGGCGTGGCGGCCTGTGGACGGGGGCGGGGCGGCTCAGCCGGCCGGCACCTGGTGGGTCGTGGTCCCGGAGGGGTACGCCGATGACACCTGGGTGACGGCGGTGACGCGACGGTTCGCGGAGTGCGGCGCGCGAACCGTCGTGGTGGAGCTGTCGGCGGCCGACACGGACCGGGCCGCGCTGGTGGAGCGGCTGCGGGCACTGGGCGGCGAGGCGGAGGGTCCCGCCGGGGTGCTGTCCTTCCTCGCCCGGGACGCCGAGGCCACCCCGGCCGCACGGAGTGGTCCGGGGTTTCGGGTCCTCACCACGGGTGTCGCGCTCACGCTGACGCTGGCCCAGGCACTGCACGACCTCGGCCTGCGGACGCCGCTGTGGTGTGCCACGCAGGGGGCGGTGTCCACGGGTCCCGCCGAGGGTCCGGCCGATCCGACGCAGGCTCAGATCTGGGGTCTCGGCCGGGTCGTGGCCCTGGAACTCCCGCACGTATGGGGAGGGTTGGTGGATCTTCCCGCGCAACCCGACGACCGGTCCCTCGCTCTGCTGCTGGACACGGTGGCGAGGGGCGGTGAACCGGGCGCGGTCGAGGATCAGGTGGCGGTGCGCGTGGGCGGCGCCGTGGCCCGTCGGATGGTGAGCGCGGCTGTGGGCAACGCCCGGCCGGCGCGGCGGTGGCGGCCCCGGGGCACCGTGCTCGTCACGGGTGGCACGGGCAGTCTCGCGCCCCGGCTGGCCCGCCGGCTGGCGGAGACGGGGGCCGAGCACCTGGTGCTGGTGAGCCGCTCGGGACCGGACGCGCCGGGTGCCGCCGAGCTGTCGTCCGAGCTGACCGCGCTGGGGGTCGCGGTGACGGTGGCGGCCTGTGACGTGTCGGACCGGGACTCGGTCGCGGAGTTGCTCGCACGGCTGCGGGCGGACGGCCACACCGTGCGGACCGTGCTGCACACCGCCGCCCACATCGAGCTGGCGCCGGTCGACGGGACGGCCCTGGAGAGCTTCGACGCCGTACTCGCGGCCAAGCTCGGCGGCGCCGAACATCTCGCGGAGCTGCTGGACGCCGGGGAGCTGGACGCGTTCGTGCTGTTCTCCTCGATCGCCGGGTTCTGGGGCAGCGGCGACCATGCGGCGTACGCGGCGGCCAATGCCGCGCTGGACGCGCTGGCCGAGCGGGGCCGGGCCCGGGGCCTGCCCATGACCTCGGTGGCGTGGGGCGTGTGGGAGGACGCGGTCAACACCTGGAAGAACCTGGGTGACATGGACGTGGAGGCGCGGCGCGAGCGGGTGCGCCGACAGGGACTTCCGCTGATGCCGCCCGAGTCGGCCCTCGCGGCCCTGGAGCAGGCGCTCGACCAGGACGACACGTTCGTGGCCGTTTCGGACATCGACTGGGAGCGGTTCGTCCCGCTGTTCACGGCCGTGCGGCCGAGCCGGCTGCTGTCCGAACTGGCGCCCGCGCGGGCCGTGTCGGAGCGTGCGGCGCGAGGTGCTTCGGAGGGACCGGCCGCATCGTCGTCCGCCGGTTCCGAGCTGCGGGAGCGGCTGGCGGGACTGTCACCGGCGGAGGGGGAGCGGGTCCTGCTGGACCTCGTCGGCGCGCACGCGAACGCCGTGCTCGGGCGTGCCGCGACCGAGGCGATCCGTCCCGACCGGGCCTTCAAGGACCTGGGTTTCGAGTCCCTGACTGCGGTGGAACTGCGCAACCGGCTGAACACGGCCACCGGGCTCCGCCTGCCCGCCACACTCGTCTTCGACCGTCCGACGCCGCTCGCGCTCGTCGGGCACCTGCGTGAGCAGCTCCTCCCCACGGCCCTTCCCACGGCCCTTCCCACGACCCGTCCCGAAGTCGCCGACGCGAGGCCGAGGCGTACAGCCGCCCAGGACCCGGCGGAGGACGCCGTCGCGATCGTGGGCATGGGGTGCCGGTTCCCCGGAGGCGTGGACTCGCCCGAGGCTCTTTGGCAGGTACTCGCACAGGGCGCCGACCTGGTCTCGGGACCGCCCGCCGACCGGGGCTGGTCGCGGACGGGGGCCGCCTTCGGCGTCGACGACCCCGAGCTGCTGCGGGGCGGCTTCCTGCGGGACGTGAGCGCGTTCGACGCGGACTTCTTCGGGATCAGTCCGCGCGAGGCCCTGGCCATGGACCCGCAGCAGCGGCTGCTCCTGGAAACCTCCTGGGAGGCGTGCGAGCGGGCGGGCGTCGACCCGACGGCACTGCGCGGCAGCCGGACCGGGGTCTTCGTCGGCGCGATGTCCCACTCCTACGGGCCACGGTCGAGCGACGCACCCCCGGCCGTGCGGGACTACGTCATCACGGGCAGCGTCACGAGCGTGATCTCCGGCCGGCTGGCGTACGCGTACGGTCTCGAAGGCCCGGCGATCACCGTCGACACCGCGTGCTCGTCCTCGCTGGTCGCCCTGCACCTGGCCGTGCAGTCGCTGCGGCGGGGCGAGAGCGAACTGGCCCTGGCGGGCGGGGTGGTGGTGATGCCCACACCCGACGTGTTCATCGGCTTCCGCCGGATGGGCGCACTGTCGGAGACCTCACGCTGCAAGGCGTTCTCGGACGACGCCGACGGGTTCGGCCTGGCCGAAGGCGTGGGCATCCTGCTGCTGGAACGACTGTCGGACGCGCGCCGCAACGGACACCCCGTCCTGGCCGTCGTCCGGGGTTCGGCCCTCAACCAGGACGGCGCCTCCAACGGACTCACCGCCCCCAACGGCCCTTCCCAGCAGCGGGTCATCCGGGCGGCGCTGGCCGATGCCGGCCTGGCCCCGGTCGACGTGGACGCCGTCGAGGCGCACGGCACCGGCACCCGTCTCGGCGACCCCATCGAGGCCCAGGCCCTCATCGCGACCTACGGGCAGGCCCGGCCCGCCGAACGGCCTTTGCGGCTCGGCTCGTTGAAGTCAAACATCGGCCACACCCAGGCCGCCGCCGGCGTCGCGGGCGTGATGAAGATGGTGCTGGCGATGCGGCACGGCGTCCTGCCCAGGACCCTGCACATCACCGAGCCGACGACCCACGTCGACTGGTCCGCCGGCACGGTCGAGCTGCTCACCGAGCAACACGAGTGGGCGGCCGGCGAACGTCCGCGCCGCGCAGGCGTGTCGGCCTTCGGTATCAGCGGGACGAACGCGCACGTGATCCTGGAACAGGCACCGCAGGAGTCCCGTCCCGAAGCGCCGACGGACCGCCCGGCGGTCGCGTGGCCCCTCTCCGCACGCTCCACCGAGGCCCTGCGCGCGCAGGCCGCACGACTACGGGACGCGGTCGTCGAGCACACCGAGTGGACCCCCTCGGCCGTGGCGCAAGCCCTCACCTCCGGCCGGACGCGCTTCGAGCAGCGGGCGGTCGTGGTGGGTACCAGCAGGGAGCAACTCCTGGTCGGGCTGGCGGCATTGGCGTCCGGCGACGAGGCGCCCGGTGTCGTCACCGGGCACGGAGACGGCGGGCAGCCGGTGTTCGTGTTTCCCGGCCAGGGATCACAGTGGACCGGGATGGCCGTCGAACTCCTCGACACGTCTGCGGTGTTCGCCGAGTCCATCGCCGCGTGCGAGGCGGCGCTTGCCTCGCATGTGGAGTGGTCGCTGAGCGAAGTGCTGCGTGATGGGCGGCCGCTGACCAGGGTCGACGTCATCCAGCCCGCCCTGTTCGCCGTGATGGTGTCGCTGGCCGACCTGTGGCGGTCGCTGGGGGTCGAGCCCGCCGCCGTCGTCGGACACTCCCAGGGCGAGATCGCCGCAGCCGTCGTCGCCGGCGCACTCACACTCGAAGACGGCGCCAAGATCGCCGCCCTCCGCAGCCGCGCCATCCTCAAACTCGCCGGACACGGGGGAATGGTCTCCCTGCCCCTGAGCAGCAAGGACGCGACCGAGCTGCTGAAACGATGGCCGGACCGCATATCCATAGCCGCGCTCAACGGGCCTTCCACCACCGTCGTCGCCGGAGACGCCACCGCCCTCGACGAACTACTGACCCACTGCGAGACCGAAGGCGTCCACGCGCGCCGTATCGACGTCGACTACGCCTCCCACACCGCACACGTCGAAGCCATCGAAAGCGACCTCGCCAAGGCACTGAAGGGCACCACCCCGCACACCAGCACCGTGCCCTTCTACTCGACGGTCACCGGCGAGCCCATCGACACCGCACAGCTCGACGCCGGGTACTGGTACACCAACCTCCGCCAGACCGTCCTCCTCGAACCCACCCTGAAGCGTCTGACCGAAGACGGCCACACCAGCTACCTCGAATGCAGCCCCCACCCCGTCCTCGTCCCCGCCATCGACGAAGCCACCGACGGCCACGTCACCGGCACCCTCCGCCGCGACGAAGGCGGCTGGCAACGCCTCCTCACCTCCGCAGCCCACCTCCACACCCACGGGAGCCCCGTCACCTGGCCCACCAGCCACACCCACCACATCGACCTCCCCACCTACCCCTTCCAACGCAACCGCTACTGGCTGGAGGCCACCCCCACCCCAGCGGCCACCAGCGCACACCCTTTCCTCGACGCCACCATCCCCCTGGCCGGCAGCGACACACTCCTCCTCACCGGCCGAATCTCCACCCACACCCACCCCTGGCTCACCGACCACGCCGTATGGGACACCACACTCCTGCCCGGCACCGCACTCGTCGAACTCGCCGCACAAGCCGCCGACCGCGCCGGATGCGACGTCGTGGAGGAACTGACACTCCAGGCACCTCTCGTCCTGCCCGAAGACGACACGACCGACCTCCAACTCACCGTCGAAGCACCCGACGACACCGGCCGCCGCAGCCTCACCATCCACAGCCGCCCCACAAGCCACACCGGCTGGACCCGCCACGCCACCGCCACACTGACCCCCGCGACAACCCACCCCGACTGGGACCTCACCACCTGGCCCCCCACCGACGCCCAACCCCTCGACCTCACCGACCTCTACCCACGACTCGCCCAGCAAGGACTCCGCTACGGACCCGCCTTCCAAGGCCTCCACACAGCCTGGCGACGCGGCAAGGAACTCTTCGCCGAAGTGCGGCTCGCTCAGGGCGAGGAGGGCACGGCCGACCGATACGGCCTGCACCCCGCCCTCCTCGACGCGGCCCTGCACACCAGCCTGATCGACGGCATCGACGGCATCGACGGCACCGACGACGTCCGACTCCCCTTCGCCTGGACCGGCGTCACCCTGCATGCCACCGGAGCCACCACCCTCCGCGTCCGCATCACACCCCAGGGACCCGACACCCTCACCCTCACCGCGGCCGACCAGAACGGCCGGCCGGTGGCGACCGTGTCCTCGCTGGCCGTACGTCCGGTGGCGCGGGAGCAGTTGGCCGCGGCGAGCAGTGCGGTCACGGCGGCGGACGCGCTGTTCGAGGTGACGTGGACGGAGTCCGCCCCGGGCGGTACGGCGGCGGTGCCCGCGTCCCCCGGCGTCCGCGCGGCCGTCGTAGGGCCGGATGCGCTGGGGCTGGGCGCGGCACTCGGTTCGGTGGTCACGGTCCCCGGTCTCGGTGCGCTCGCCGATGCGCCGCCCGAGGTGGTCGTCGTCCCGTGGGACCGGTCGCGGGAGGAACTGGCGGGCGAGTCGGTGACCCGGGCGCTGGAACTGTTGCGGGAGTGGCTGGCCGACGACCGGTTCACGGACGGGCGTCTGGTGCTGGTGACCCGGGGCGCGGTGGCCGTCCGGGACGGTGAGGACGTCTCCGACCTGGCGGCGGCCGCCGTGTGGGGGCTGGTGCGGTCGGCACAGGCCGAGCATCCGGGGCGGGTGGCGATCGCCGACGTCGACGAGCCGGACGCCGTGCGCGCCGTGGTCGCGGCGGTGGGCTCGGGTGACGGTGCGCAGGCGCAGTACGCCGTGCGGGGCGGCCGGGTTCTCGTGCCCCGGCTGACTCCGTCGCGGGCTGCCGCCGGCGAGGCGGCACGGTGGGATCCGGAGGGCACGGTGCTGATCACCGGTGGCACCGGCACGCTCGGCTCACTCATCGCCCGCCA
>NZ_BMSA01000073.1 GCF_014648915.1 Streptomyces phaeofaciens
AGATCCCCGAACCGCGCACACACCGCGTCGAAGGCCTCGGCGAACACCGGGAAGGACTCGTACAACTCCCGGCCCATGCCGACCCGTTGCGACCCCTGCCCGGTGAACAGGAAGGCTGTCAGGCCGTCCCCGGCGACCTCACCCCGTCGCAGGGTGGGGGTATCGCGGTCCTCGGCCAGTGCTGTCAGGCCGGTCAGGAGTTCCTCGCGGTCGGTGCCGATCAGCGCGGCACGGTGGTCCAGTGCCGTGCGGGAGGTCGCCAGGGACAGGGCGAGGTCGCCCGGCTTCTGTTCCGGACGGGCCCGTACGTGCTCGGCCAGGCGGGCGGCCTGTGCGCGGAGCGCAGCCCGGGTGCGGCCGGACAGCACCCACGGCACGGTGGGCGAGGTCACGGCCGTGACCGGTTCCTCGGCCGGGGCGCTCTGCGGCGCCTGCTCGATGATCGTGTGCGCGTTGGTGCCGCTGATCCCGAACGACGACACCGCCGCCCTGCGCGGCCGGTCCGCCGAAGGCCACTCCTGTGCCTCCGTGAGCAGTTCCACCGCGCCCGTGGACCAGTCGACCTGGGGTGAGGGCTCGTTCACGTGCAGGGTGCGCGGCAGGTGGCCGTGCCGCATCGCGAGCACCATCTTGATGACACCCGCGACGCCGGCGGCGGCCTGGGTGTGGCCGATGTTGGACTTCACCGAGCCCAGCCACAGGGGCTGTTCGCCGTCGCGGCCCTGGCCGTAGGTGGCGAGCAGGGCGTGGGCCTCGATGGGGTCGCCCAGGCGGGTGCCGGTGCCGTGGGCCTCCACCACGTCGACGTCGGTGGCCGAGAGCCGGGCGTTGGCGAGGGCCTGGCGGATCACGCGCTGCTGGGAGGGGCCGTTCGGGGCCGTGAGGCCGTTGGACGCGCCGTCCTGGTTCACGGCCGAGCCCCGGATCACCGCGAGGACCGGGTGGCCGTTGCGCTGTGCGTCCGACAGCCGTTCCAGGAGGAGCATGCCGACGCCCTCGGCCATGCCCATGCCGTCCGCGTCGGCGGAGAAGGCCTTGCAGCGGCCGTCCTGGGCCAGGCCGCGCTGGCGGCTGAACTCGACCAGCGGGCCGGGGGTCGCCATCACGGCGACACCGCCGGCCAGGGCGAGGGTGCACTCACCGGACCGCAGGGCCTGGGCGGCCAGGTGGAGCGCGACGAGCGACGAGGAGCAGGCCGTGTCGACGGTGACCGCCGGGCCTTCCAGGCCGAGCGCGTAGGCGACGCGGCCGGACAGGACGCTGGTCGCGCTGCCGGTGAGCAGGTGTCCCTCGACCCCCTCGGCCGGTTCGTGGAGCCGGGGGCCGTAGTACTGATGGCTGGCGCCGGCGAAGACGCCGGTGCGGGTGCCCTTGAGTGCGCGGGGGTCGAGGCCGGCCCGCTCCAGCGCCTCCCAGGAGGTCTCCAGGACCAGGCGCTGCTGCGGGTCCATGGCGAGCGCCTCGCGCGGGCTGATGCCGAACAGTGCGGGGTCGAAGTCCCCGGCGTCGTGCAGGAAGCCGCCCTCGCGGACGTAGGTGGTGCCGGAGGTCTCCGGGTCGGGGTCGTAGAGCCCGTCGAGGTCCCAGCCGCGGTCGGTGGGCAGTCCGGAGATGCCGTCGCCGCCGGTGGTCACCAGCCGCCAGAGGTCCTCGGGCGAGCCGACGCCGCCGGGGTAGCGGCAGGCCATGCCGACGACGGCGACCGGCTCGTGGGCGGCCGCGGCGAGTTCGCGGTTCTGCTGTCGCAGGCGCTCGGTCTCCTTGAGGGACGCCCGGAGCGCTTCGACGACCTTGTCGGTGGTTGCGGTCATGTTGTGCCTCACACTTCGGGCGTCGTCAGGAGTCGGGGTTGTCGAGCGCGAGCTGGATGAGCCCCTCGACGTCCAGCAGGTCGATCGCGCCGGCCTCGGCCTGCGGCTCCGGCCGTGCCGGCTCGTCGGCGGCGGGGCCGTCGGCGAGTCTCAGCAGGGCGTCCAGCAGTCCGGCCTCCTGGAGCCGGGCGAGCGGGATGGAGGTGAGGACGCGTCTGGTCTCCGCCTCGTCGGCGGGGACGTCCGCCGGTTCGGGTTCCGTGTCGGGGCCGAGGATCTGTTCGCGCAGGAACTCCGCGAGCACGGCCGGGGTCGGATGGTCGAACACGGCGGTGACGGGGATCCGCAGCCCGGTGGCCTCGTTGAGCCGGTTGCGCAGTTCCACCGAGGTCAGCGAGTCGAAGCCGACGTCCTTGAACGGCCTGCCCACCTCGACGGTCTCCGCGCCGCCGCGGCCGAGGACGGTCGCCACCTCGCCGCGCACCAGGTCCACCAGGGCCCGCTTGCGCTGGGACGCGGTGAGCCCGGTGAGTCGTCGGCGCCACCGCGCGGTGCCGTCCTCGTCGGTGTCCTTCGTCCCGGCGGCGGCCAGCAGTTCGCGGACCTCGGGCACGCCGCTCAGCAGCGGGCTGGGGCGGGCCGCGGTGAAGGCGGTGGCGAACCGTTCCCAGTCGACGTCCGCGACCACCGGGTAGGTCTCGTCCCGGTCCAGGACGTGTTGCAGCGCCTCGATCGCCAGCCGGGGCGGCAGCAGCGGCAGCCCGCGCCGGTCGAGGGTGTCCCCGGCGATGTGGTCGGCGACCATGCCGCGTTCGGCCCACGGCCCCCAGGCCACCGAGGTGGCCGCGAGTCCGCGGGCCCGGCGGTGCTGGGCGAGCGCGTCCAGGTAGGCGTTGGCGGCGGAGTAGGCGGCGTGCTCGGCGCTGCCCCAGACACCCGCGATGGACGAGAACAGGACGAACGCGTCGAGCGGGTGGTCGTGGAGCAGTTCGTCGAGGTGGGCCGCGCCGCGGACCTTGGCGCGGGCCACCTCGGCCAGTTCGGCGTGGTCGAGGGTGTCCAGGGTGGCCAGCCGGTTGACGCCCGCGGTGTGGAAGACCGCGGTGAGCGGGTGCTCGCGCTGGATCTCGGGCAGCAGGGCGGCGAGCGCGTCCCGGTCGGCCACGTCGCAGGCCACCGTCGTCACCCGGGCGCCGAGTGCGGTCAGTTCGGCCTCGAGCGTGCCGGCGTCCGGGGCGGCGGGTCCGGCCCGGCCCGCCAGGACCACGTGGTCCGCGCCGCCCCGGGCCAGCAGGCGGGCGACCTGGCCGCCGAGCGCGCCGGTGCCGCCGGTGACCAGTACGGTGCCGCGGGGCCGCCAGGTGCGGCCTTCGGCCGGGGTGGCGGCGGGCACGGGTACGAGTCGGCAGCCGAGGACGCCGGAGGCGCGCAGGGCCAGCTGGTCCTCGTCGCCGGGGTCGGCGAGCAGGCCGCGCAGCCGGGTGCGGGCGGCGGCGTCGATGCGTTCCGGCAGGTCCACGAGACCGCCCCAGCGCCTGGGGTGTTCGAGTCCGGCCACCCGTCCCAGGCCCCAGGTCAGCGCCTGGAGCGGGCCGGCCACCGGGTCGTCTCCGTCCGTCCCCACGGCGCCGCGGGTGGCGCACCACAGCGGGGCGCCGGCCCCGAGGTCGCCGAGCGCCTGGATCAGGGTCAGGTTGAGCACCTGGCCGAGGGGCAGTTCGGGGTGGGCGGGGTGCGCGGTCTCGTCCAGGGCGAGCAGGGACAGGATGCCGTCGACCCCGTCGGACATCTCGCGCAGGCGTGCGGCGAGGGCCGTGCGGTCGGTGTCGTCGGCGGTCACCGGGACCCGGAGGGTGCGGGCCGCCAGGTCGGCCAGGTCGTCGGCCGTCCGTCGCGCCGCCGGTGCCGGCGGGACCAGCAGCAGCCAGGTGCCGGACGGGGTGTGCGGGGCCGGTTCGGGCAGCGGCTGCCAGTCGATCCGGTGGCGCCAGCCGTCCAGGGTGCCGAGGTCGTGGCTGCGGCGCCGCCACGAGGAGAGGACGGGCAGGGCGGCGCCCAGCTTGGAGCGGTCGTCCGCCGCGCCGACGCGCAGGGCTTCCGCCAGCGCCGTCAGGTCCTCCTGTTCGACGGCCGCCCAGAAGCGTTCCTCCGTCGGGTCGGCGGCGCGGACCGCCGGGGCGGCGGGCGTGGGCCAGAACCGCTCCCGCTGGAAGGCGTACGTCGGCAGGTCCACCCGGAGCGGGTGCGGGCCCTGCGCGCGGGGCGCGCCGGTTCCGGGCCCGTCCGTGCCGCCGTCACCGAGCGGCGCGGCCCGGTCCGCGCCCGGGTCGCCGAGCACGGCCGCCCAGTCGACGCGGGTGCCCCGGGTGTGGGCCTCGCCGAGCGAGGTGAGGAAGCGGTCCGCTCCGCCCTGGTCGCGGCGCAGGGAGCCCACCACGGTGCCGTCGAGCACCGGCTCGTCGCCCGCGTCGAGGGTCTCCTGGACGGCCATGGACAGCACGGGGTGCGGGCTGATCTCGACGAACACCCGGTGGCCCTCGTCGAGCAGGGTGCGGAGGGTCGGCGCGAACTGCACGGTCTGCCGCAGGTTGGTGTACCAGTACTCCGCGTCCAGGCCCGTGGTGTCGAGGCGTTCGCCGGTGACCGTGGAGTGGAACGGCACCCGGGAGGCGGCCGGCGTGATCGGGGCCAGGAGCTCCAGGAGTTCCGCGCGGATGGACTCGACCTGCGGCGAGTGCGAGGCGTAGTCCACCGGGATCCGGCGGGCCCGGATCCCGGCGGCGGTCAGTTCGGCGTGCAGCCCGTCGAGCGCCTCGGGATCGCCGGAGAGCACCACGGAAGAGGGCCCGTTGAGCGCGGCGACGGCGAGCCGGTCGGCCCACGGGGCCAGCCAGGGGCCGAGTTCGGCCTCGGGCAGCGCGACGGACATCATGCCGCCGTGTCCGGCGAGCGCGACCAGCGCCCGGCTGCGCAGGGCGACGACACGCGCCGCGTCCGGCAGGGTGAGGGCGCCGGCCACGCAGGCGGCGGCGATCTCGCCCTGGGAGTGTCCGATCACGGCGTCGGGGTGCACTCCGCAGGCGCGCCAGAGCGCGGCGAGCGAGACCATGACCGCGAACAGCACCGGCTGGACGACGTCGACGCGGTCGAGCGACGGTGCGCCGTCCGTCTCGCCGAGCACGTCGAGCAACGACCAGTCGACGTGCGGGGCGAGGGCGTCCTGGCAGGCCAGCAGCTGTTCCCGGAAGACGTCCGAGGACGCCATGAGGTCGCGGGCCATCCCGGCCCACTGGGCGCCCTGGCCGGGGAAGACGAAGACGACCCTGCCGCCGGGTCCGGCGGTGCCCCGGACCAGGCCGGGGGCGCTCTCGCCCACGGCGAGGGCCCGCAGCCCGTCCAGGAGGTCGTCCCGGTGCCGGGCGACGACCGCCGCCCGGTGTTCCAGGGCGGTCCGGCCGGTGTACAGGGCGTGCGCCACGTCCGTGACGGCGGGGGCGGGCTCGGTGCGCATCCGGGCCAGCAGACGGGCCGCCTGGTCGCGCAGGGCCGCGTCGGTCGCGCCGGACACCAGCCAGGCGGTGGGCCGGTCCTGCGGCGCTCCCGTCGGCTCGGGGGCCGGCGTGGGGTGCGGGGCGGCAGGTGCCTGTTCGAGGATCACGTGGGCGTTGGTGCCGCTGACGCCGAAGGAGGAGACGCCGGCGCGGCGGGGCCGTTCGGCCGCCGGCCACGGTGTGTGGCCGGTCAGCAGTGCCACCGCCCCCGACGACCAGTCCACATGCGGCGACGGCTCGTCCACGTGCAGCGTGCGCGGCAGCTCACCGTGCCGCATCGCCAACACCATCTTGATCACACCCGCCACACCCGCGGCAGCCTGCGTATGACCGATGTTCGACTTCACCGACCCCAGCCACAGAGGCCGGCCACCGTCACGATCCTGGCCGTACGTGGCCAGCAACGCCTGCGCCTCGATCGGATCACCCAGCGTCGTACCCGTACCGTGCGCCTCGACCACATCCACCTCGGACGCCGACAACCGCGCGTTCACCAACGCCTGCCGGATCACCCGCTGCTGCGACGGACCGTTCGGCGCCGTCAGACCATTGGACGCACCGTCCTGGTTCACCGCACTGCCCCGCAGCACCGCCAGCACCGGATGCCCATTGCGCTCCGCATCCGACAACCGCTCCACCAGCAGCATGCCCACACCCTCACCCCAGCCCGTCCCGTCCGCGGAGGAGGAGAACGCCTTGCAGCGGCCGTCCTCGGACAGTCCGCGCTGGCGGGAGAACTCGATGAAGAGCCCCGGGGTCGACAGCACCGTCACACCGCCGGCCAGGGCCATGGAGCACTCGCCGGACCGCAGGGCCTGCGCCGCGAGGTGCAGGGCGACCAGCGAGGACGAACAGGCGGTGTCCACCGTCACGGCCGGGCCCTCGAAGCCGAAGGTGTAGGAGACCCGGCCGGAGAGCACGCTGCCCGCGTTGCCGGTGCCGATGTAGCCCTCGGCGGCGTCCGAGGAGGCGCCGGACAGGACGCCGTAGTCCTGGTTGCTGATGCCGGCGAACACACCGGTCCGGCTGCCCTTCAGCGAGACCGGGTCGATGCCGGCCCGTTCGAGGACCTCCCAGGAGGTCTCCAGGAGCAGCCGCTGCTGCGGGTCCATGGCCAGCGCCTCGCGCGGGCTGATGCCGAAGAAGCCGGCGTCGAAGTCGGCCGCGTCGTGGAGGAAGCCGCCGGCCCGGGTGTACGAGGTGCCCTGGTGGTCGGGGTCCGGGTGGTACAGCCGTTCCAGGTCCCAGCCGCGGTCGGTGGGGAAGCCGGAGATCGCGTCCCCGCCGCCGGTGACCAGCTCCCACAGCTCCTCGGGGGACGTCACCCCGCCGGGGAAACGGCAGGCCATGCCCACGATGGCGATCGGTTCCGTGTCCACGCCGGTGGCGACGGCGGCGTACGGCACCGGCTCGGCGGCCGTCGAACCGGCCAGCTCCGCCACCAGGAACCGGGCGAGCGCGGCCGGGGTCGGGTAGTCGAAGACCGAGGTGGCGGGCAGCCGGAGGCCGGTGACCTGACCGAGCCGGTTGCGCAGCTGGACGGCGGCCAGCGAGTCGAAGCCGGCCTCCTTGAACGCCTTGTCGGCCGGGACGGCGGTCGCCGAGGCGTGCCCGAGGACGAGGGCGACCTGGTCGCGCACCAGCGACAGCAGTGCCGCCTCCCGTTCTTCCGTGGGCAGCGCGGCGATCCGCTGCCGCCATTCCTCGGAGCTGCCGGACGCCGCCCGGTCCGTGCCGGTGACGTGCTCGCGGGCCTCGGGCAGGTCCGCCAGCAGGGCGCTCGGGCGCTCCGCGGTGAACACGCCGGTGAACCGGGTCCAGTCGATGTCCGCGACGACGGTCAGCGCCGCCCCGCTCTCCACGGCTCGGCGCAGTGCCTCGACGGCCGGCTCGCGGTCCATCGGGGCCAGGCCGAGGCGGCGCAGCCGGTCGTCGTCGGAGTCTGCGCCGGAGGCCATGCCCGCGCCGGCCCAGGGGCCCCACGCGATCGAGGTCGCGGGCAGTCCGTCGGCCCTGCGCCGCTCGGCCAGCGCGTCCAGATACGCGTTGGCCGCCGCGTAGTTGGCCTGGCCCGCGTTGCCCAGCGTGCCGGCGACCGAGGAGAACAGCACGAACGCGGACAGCTTCAGATCCGCCGTCAGTTCGTGAAGGGTGCGGGCCGCGTCCGCCTTGGACCGCAGGACCTCGGCGAACCGCTGCGGCGACTGTCCGTCCAGCACACCGTCGTCGAGCACACCGGCCGCGTGGACGACGGCGGTGAGCGGCTGCTCGTCCGGCACCGAGGCCAGCAGGGCGGCCAGCGCGTCCCGGTCGGCGGCGTCGCAGGCGGCGACGGTCACCTCGGTGCCGAGCGCGGCCAGTTCGTCCCGCAGGGCGGCGGCGCCCTCGGCGGCCATGCCCCGTCGGCTGGTCAGCAGCAGCCGGGCGGCCCCCTGCCGCGCGAGCCAGCGCGCGACCTCGGCGCCCAGGGCGCCCGTTCCGCCGGTCACCAGCACGGTCCCGGCGACCTGCCAGGGCTCGGCGGCCGTCGCCCGAGCGGCCCGGTTCAGCCGTCGTACGAACACCCCGGCGCGGCGGATCGCCAACTGGTCCTCGTCCGCGTGGCCCGCCAGCACGGCGGTCAGCCGGGCCACGGACCGCTCGTCCGGTGTCTCGGGCAGGTCCACGAGACCGCCCCAGCGGTCCGGGTGCTCCAGGCCGGCCACCCGGCCCAGCCCCCAGATCAGCGCCTGCTCCGGATGGGCCGGACGGTCCGACCGGCCCACCGACACGGCCCCGGTCGTCAGGCACCACAGCGGTGCCTGTACCCCGGCGTCGCCCAGCGCCTGCACCAGCGCGAGCGTCCCGGCCAGGCCGGACGGCACGGCCGGCACGCGTACGTTCGGTTCCTCGGCCCGCGCCAGCAGCGACACCACGCCGGTCACCGGGCCGTCGGCCTCGGCGACCAGGGCGGCGATCCGCTCGGCGAGCACGGCACGCTCGGCCTGGTCGGCGCCGACCACCACCGGCAGCACCCGTGCGCCGCGCGAGGTCAGCGCCGGCCCGCATCGGACGGTCCACGGGTCGCCCTCGCCGTCCTCCGGCAGCGCCACGAGCCAGGTGCCCGACAGCACCGGCTCCGGTACGTCCGCGACCGTCCGCCAGCCGATCCGGTACCGCCAGGAGTCCGCCGCGTTCCGGCTGCGGTGCCGCCTGCGCCAGGAGGCGAGTGCCGGGAGCACCGCGTCGAGCGAGTCCTGCCCGACCTCCAGGGTCTCGGCCACGGTCGCCGCGTCGGCACGCTCCACCGCGTCCCAGAACGCGGCGTCCGTCCCGTCCGCGGGTTCCGCGCCGGCCGGGGCGTCCGGCCAGTACCGCTCGCGCTGGAAGGCGTAGGTCGGCAGGTCCACGGCACGCGCGTCCCGGCCCGCGAAGAACGCCGCCCAGTCCACCGGGACGCCCCGCACGTGCGCCTCGGCGAGCGCCGAGGTCAACGCGAGACTTTCGGCGCGCTCACGGCGCAGCGCGGGCACGAGCACGGCCGTGGACCCCTCGGGCAGACACTCCTGCCCCATCGCCGACAGCACACCGTCCGGGCCGAGTTCGACGAACGTCGTCACCCCGTCCTCGGCGAGCGTCCGCACCCCGTCGGCGAAGCGGACCGCCTCACGGACATGGCGGACCCAGTACTCCGGATCACACAGCTCGGCGGCCGTCGCCAACACGCCCGTCAGATTCGACACAACCGGGATGCTCGGGGACTCGTACGACAGGCTCTCGGCCACCGCGCGGAACTCCGCGAGCATCGGTTCCATACGGTGGGAATGGAACGCGTGCGAGACCGTGAGCCGCTTGGTCCTACGGCCCTCGAAGGCGGCCGCGACCGCGAGAACCGGCTCCTCGTCACCCGAAATCACCGTGGAAGACGGTCCGTTGAGCGCGGCGATCGACACCCCGTCGACCAGGGCGGCCGTCACCTCGGCCTCGGTGGCCTGCACGGCCACCATCGCGCCGCCCTCGGGCAGCGCCTCCATCAGGCGGCCGCGGGCCGCCACGAGCGCGCAGGCGTCGTCCAGCGAGAGGACGCCCGCCACATGCGCCGCCGACAGCTCACCGATCGAGTGCCCCGCCAGGAAGTC
>NZ_BMSA01000074.1 GCF_014648915.1 Streptomyces phaeofaciens
CCACGCATGACAACGGCGGCCCCACACACCGGGCCCGCCGTTTCGGCGTTTCCGGACCGCCGCGTGATCCACTGACCAGGTGACCACGGCATCCTCACTGGCAGCGGTCCTCACCTGCTACGTCGCAGCCCTTCGGGCGAAGACACCGGACGCCCGTTGAGGCTCCGTCGAGTCTCCCAGGCGCCCATGAGGATGCCCATGGCCTCGCCGATGAGGTGGCGAGTGGCGATGGCCTGTTCCAGCTGGGCGTGGGTGCTGGCGCTGGAGAAGGCGACAGCGGCATGTGAGGCAAGCAACCAGCCGGCCGTTTCGCTGGCCCGAGTGAAGGCGCCGGGGGTGCTGGAGCACAGGTTCAGCGCGCCAAGCTCTTCGTCCTCGGTGAAGAGCAGGAAGCCCATCATGCTGCCGATGCCGAGTTCACGGGCCTTGGGTATGTAGGCGGGCCATCGCCGCTGGTGAGCGGTGAGGTCGGCGATACAGAAGCCCGCTCGCGGCGCGCTGTTCGGGCGGCGTCGAAGCAGGGCCTTCCCCCCATGCGTTCCTGCGTTCCTGGAGCTGGTCACTGTCGACGACGAGCTGGCTGGTGGGGGCGAGGGTCTGCACCTTCACCCCGCTCAGCACGAGGATCCCGGCCGCGTCGCAGCCCTCCACCAACTCTGTCGCCGACTCACTGATTCGCCGCAGCGTGGCGTCGACGGAATCCTGGGCCAAAAGATCCCGCGCCATCGATGCCATCTGCTCCGCGAACCGGCCCCAGTCCGCCTGTGTGCGGCTGGATGGCAGCGGGCCGCTTCGTTGGTCGGTCGGGTGGAGGACCGGCGCGGGTCTCCCGGGCGGTGCCGGAGCTCGGCCAGGTGCCGATGGTGAACAGCAATCCGATCCGTTGGTTCTCCTGGCGGCGAGGACAGTGCCGCCGTCCGGAATCGCGGTTTTGCATGGGCACCGAGCCGGGGTCGCAGGAAGCGGTGCGACAGCTCACTGGAGGGCATGAAATCCACTCAATCGCAACCCTTCAGAAGTCATGGAATCCTTCACATCGCAAATCCCTCAGAGGGCACAGAATTGTTCGGTCCGCAAATTCGGCGGAGGGCATGAAGTCCGTTCAGCCGCAACGGTATTGACGAGAAAATCCAAGCTTGACGGCGTCGTGGAGTTTGCCTATGGTCCAGTCGTTCAGGTTCCACCGATCGATATCCGAAGGTGTCCATGACCGCGTCTCCAGCGTTGCCGAAGTCCAGGCAGCAGTTGATTCTTGCCGTTCTTATGCTGTGTTCGCTGCTGATTTGGCTGGACAATACCGTCCTGAGCACCACACTGGAGACCCTTGCGGACCCGGCCCGTGGGCTGGGAGCCAATCCTGGTCAGCTGCAATGGGCGACCGGTTCGTACACTCTGGCTTTCGCCACATTGATGTTCACCGCAGGCGCATTGGGCGATCGGTTCGGTCACCGGACTGTGTTTTCCAGTGGGCTGGTGATCTTCGCCGGGTCTTCGCTGTGGGCGGCGTACGCAAGCGATGCGGACCAGCTGATCGCCGCTCGAGCCGCTATGGGGGTGGGCAGCGCGCTGATCACGCCCGCCAACCTGGCCATCCTCATGTGGACCTTTAGCGGCCCCGCGCGGGCTGCCGCGATCGGTATTTTCTCGACGTCGGCCGGTGTAGGAATGGCTGCCGGCCCGGTGCTGGCGGGGTTCCTGCTCGATCATTTCTGGTGGGGCTCAGTCTTTCTGATCAATGTCCCGGTCGCGGCATTGGCGTTGATCGGGCTCGCCGTGCTGGTCCCGAATTTCCGCAGTCCCACTCCGCGGCCATTGGACCCCGCTGGAATGTTTCTGTCGATCGGTGGGCTCGTGGCGTTGGCCTACGGGCTGATCCGAGCGGGGCAGGTGGCTGCGTGGAGTCGTACCGACGTCTGGGCGCCGATCGTTGTCGGTCTGGTTCTGCTGGGGGTTTTCGTCCTCGTCGAACTGCGTATCAAGGTGCCCAGCTTTGATCCGCGACTGCTCGCGCAGCGAACATTCGGTGGCGGCAATGTGGCGCTCGGACTGCTGCTGTTCGCTGTGGCCGCCATCACCTTCTACAACGCGTTCTACCTGCAAGGCGCGCTCGGTTTTTCGCCGATGAAGGCGGGCTTGGCCAATGTCCCGACCGCATTCGGTGCGCTCGCGGGGGCGCCCCTTGCCTCACGCCTGGTTCGCCGCCTTTCACTGCGCCCTGTCACCGTTCCGGCCTTGACCGTGGCTGCGCTGACCATGGGCGGGTACGGGCTCCTCGGACTCCACACGTCACTCGTCTGGATCGAGATCCTGTTGTTGATACAGGGGCTCTCGATCGGCATGGTGATCGGCCCCGTCACGGCCGCGTTGATCAGCAACCTGCCGTTGGAACAGGCCGGTGCGGGATCGGCTGTCACCAACACCGTGCGACAAACCGGCAGTGTGATCGGAATCGCGGTAGGCGGCACGATCATGTCGATCGTCTACCGACGTGCGATCGAACCTTCGCTGGAGGGTGCACCCGGTCCGGTGCGGGATCAGGCGCGCGTTTCCGCCGAACAGACCCGCCACGTCGCCACCGCCATCCACCGGCCCACTCTTGCTCGGGCTGCTGACGATGCGTTTATTCATGCCATGCACGTCGGCGCGGGCTGGATCGCGGTCATCACACTCCTGGGAGCGGCTGTGCTGCTGATTACCTTGCCTGCTGTCGAAAAGAAGAGGGATCCGATACCGGAGCCGGACTACGAAGAGGCTCGCAGCTCCGTCTGAGGTGGCGACAGCATCCGCCGCCAGCGGTTGGAGTACGACGACGTCGAGCGCAGCACCGTACGGTCGATCGCGGGTACCCGAAGACAAGGAGGCCCGGACGTGACGTTCACTCCCTGGTTCGCCGCCCTCGGCACCATCGACCGTGTTCCGTTCACCAAGGCGGCCGACCGGTACACGGCGTGCGCTCCGGACGGTCTCGCCGACACGAACAGCGACTGTTTCGGCGGCGATCTGGAAGAGGTCCTCGTCCATCACGGTCCGGTCCACCACACCGGCGACCTGGTCATCGGGTCGGCTGCTGGTCTCGGGTCTCTCACACGGCGGGATGCTGGCCGTCGCGGGAGACACGACCGCTGCGGCGTGCCTGTGCGCGAGCCGATGCTTCTCTTCGGCAGCCCCCCGGCACATCCGCACGACCCCGAACTCCAGGTCGATCTCACCGGCATGGACCAGGCCGGACTCGTCCTGCCGGAACTCCTCCACGCCTCGGGTCACCAGGCCGACCGGGCGAAGATCCGCGCGGCGCTGCTGGACGGTCGCCCGGTGCTGAGGACATCCGGCGGGTGAGCAGGCAGCGACGTACGGAACTGGCCTGCCCGGCCCGGCACACGCCTTCTGAAGTCGACGAGCGCGGAGCGGTCACCTGATCGCCCGGACCTGTCGTGGTCGAGAACGCCGACCCTGCGCGGTTGCCCGTGTCCCTGACGGAGCGTTGCCCCTTGTCGGGGTTGCCGGCTGTCAGTTGAAGACGTCCAGGAGGTCCGTCCAGGAGCCTGCGTCGTCGGCGGGGCGGGGCCGCATCGGGCGCGGATCCGGGTAGGTCTCCGCCGCGGCCCTCGCGCGGACGATGTCAGAACCGCCGCACGCCTCGACCGCGAAGGCGCCGAAAACCTTGGCGAACGCCGCGGGGTCGCGGAACTCCACACCGAACGCCCGGCCGTCCCGCAACGGCACCCACACCACCCGGTCGAACCGTGCCCATTCCGCCACCGGCTGGCCGTCCGCGGTCGACCGCCCCTCCAGCCACAGCCGCGCCACGTGCAGCAGGTTCACCTTCTCCATCGGCAGCCGCTTGCGTCGCACCCGCAGTTCACGCTCCGTCAGCTCGACGCGCTGGTCCTTCTTCGGGTACCAGACGACGCCGATCCCGAACGGCGCCCACAGCAGGATCCCGATCATCGGCCAGACCAGAGCGTCGCCCCACGACCGGATCAGCCCGCCGTCGAGTAGGTACAGGGCCCCGAAGACCAGAACCCACTTCGCCGTCATCCGCCAGAACCCACTGCCCTGCCGGTACAGAACCCGCCACTTCCCCGTCATCACCATGCCCGCACGCTATCCGCCGCCCCGCGGCTCACCGCAGGCGCCCTTCGCTACCGGGGGCGGGTGCCGTATTCGGCATCCGATAGCGGCCGCCTGGCGGTACGTGCGGTGCTCGCACGCTCGTCGCCAAGCGTCCGCCCTACGACTCTCGCCGCCTCAGGATGTGGCCGGTGTGCTTCCGGGTGTGGTCCACTCCCAGCTCACCAGTATGGAGTTCACGTCACGCAGAGTGACGGCCCAGTTCGCGGGATGGTCGGTGAACTCCAGGCGCAGCTGCTCGTCCCCGCGCTCGACCACGATGATGCGCCCCCGGTTCGGTCCGTTCCCGGTCGGGACATCCAGGAGCAGGGCTCGCGCTCCGGCCACCGTGGTGAGCCGGCCGCCCTGGCCGAGGAAGCCGGGGGCGATCCGGTCGATCGGAGACTGGGTGGTACGAAGAAGGACCAGGGTCGCGCGTTGGGAGAAGCCCGGCCGCTGGAGTCTCCGCTCCAGTAGCGCGGGTCCGTTGGGGGCCGGTGTGCCCGCGTCGGCGCCGGTGGTGTCGTACCAGCCCGGCACCAACCGCAGGCGGTACCCGTTGCCCCGGACCCAGCCCGCGTCACCCAGGGACGCTCCCGCCAGGAGGCCGTCGTCGACGCGGCTCGCCCGCACGAGAAGGGACGGGCCCAGGAGCGACGCCACGGACAGGACCAGAGTGACGGCGACCCGGCGCCGCCACGGCGACGCCCGGAGGCGGACGATCGGCGAAGGCCGAAGGGGCTCGGCGCTTCGCGCCGCCCGCGCCCGGAGTGTCCGCCCGCGCAGGGCGGCACACGGCGGCAGCAACAGCGCGGCCGTCACGCCGGTCCAGCCAGCCAGGATCTGCACCACTGTCCAGACGTGCCCACCGTCGAGCGGCTTCAGGCAGGCGCGCGCGGACACCGGGCCTTGGAAGACGTCGACGCAGTTGCCGAGCAGGATCTGTCCCAGGACGGCGACCGTCCCCAGCGAGGCACACACCGCCGCCGCGAGCGCCCCGGAACTCAGCGGCCACCTCCGCGACCGCCAGACGGCCACCACGGCGGTCGACGCCACGACCACCACGACCGCCGCCAGCTGTAGGTAGGAGAACCTGGCGAGGAAGTCGCTGTGCCAGCGTTCCCTGAAGGGCAGCCGGTGGGCCTGAACCGCCGTCAACACAACGCACAGCGCCAGCACTCCCCCTCCGGCCAGACCGGTGCGCAGAGCGACGCGTGCCTCGGCCGGGAATGCCGTCCGTGCCTGTGCCCGGTCCGGCAGGCCCGGCCGGACGCGCAGCCGATGCCACAGCGCGTTCACCACCAGGAGCAGCACGACCACGGCCCCCAGGGCGAGCACGAGTGACGGCAGCCCTGCCAGGTGGACCAGGGGGAGCAGCACGGCGGGCGCGTTGAGCCGTGCCTGCGAGCTGACGAAGTCCAGCAACGGGTTGTTCGTGAGGCCGACCACATGCGTGCCCGCCATGAGGACGTACTCCAGATACACATAGCCCACGGCCGACACGGCCATCGCGGTGAACGGCGCGACGGGCCGGTGGCCTCGGGCCGGCCGTGCGATCCCGCGGCTGGTCAGCCGGTACCAGGCCGCCACCGCCTCAGCGGTCCAGCTCGTCGCCGGAACGGTGACCACCACGACCAGCAGCACCCAGCCCGGGAGCCACAGGAGCAGGTCGCGAACCGTCTCCGGGACGGCGTACGACCGCGGGGCGACCACGGGGCTCAGTGCCGTGCCGGTGACGAGTCCCAGGCCGAGGGGCCACATCCGGCGGGGAGCGCCTCGGGGATGGACGGACTCGTAGCGCCAGCGTCCCACCACGAGCACCGCCGCCACCATGGCCCCGGGAAGGACACTCGTCCATACCGGCTGGGCGCCGTTGCTCCACAGGGAGGACGGACCTTGCAGGCCGAGCAGCGTGACGGTGGCCGTCAGCCCGATGGCGACACCGCCCCAGTAGCCCAGCCCGAGGGGCGGCATGGTGCCGGAGAGCTCCTGGACGCGCCGGGCCGGGGTGGGGTGCAGGGCGCGCAGCGCGCGCATGCCCCCGGGCCGCGCCGGCGGCATGTCCCGCAGGACGCGTGGCAGCGCGGTGCCTTCGCCCTCCCACTGGACGACCCGGGCGTCGGCCTGGAACTCGCGTGAGCGCACCAGTGCGGCCAGCAACAGCAGGGCCAGGGTTCCCAGCAGCAGGGCCTGCGCGAGGGGGACGACGATCAAGGGGTGCAGGAGCGGGACTGAGGCGAGCCACCTCCCCGAGTAGGCGGAGAGGACCAGTCCGAAGACGGTCGTGAGTGTCAGGGCGAGGTAGGTCGGTTCGATGTCACGGTTGCGCAGGTGGGCCATCTCGTGCAGGACGACGGCTCTGAAGGCCGCCGGATCGGTGTGGTGACGGACCACCATGCCGGTGCTCAGGGCCAGCGCGCGCCGTCGGGGAAGGCCGAACACGAACGCGGAGGGCACGGAGTTGCGGGGTTCGAGGAAGAACCGCACTCGGCCCACTCCCGCCACGTGCCGCAGCCGTTCGAGTTCCGCCAGCAGGTCGGCTGCGTCGTCCGTGGTCAAGGGTCGTAGTCGGCGTCGCCGCACGCACCACAGGGGATGCGCGAGATACAGCAGAACACCCGCGCCGAGGACCAGCCCCAGCCCGACCGCCTGCCATCGCACCAGGCGGTGACGGGCCGGGGCCAGGCACTCGCCCGTTGCCTTCAACTGCCCGGCCTTCGCTTTGTACATGTCGTTGATCGCGTGATTGTCGGCCGGCCCCGCGGGCCGGGCGGGTTGTGTGACGGTTTCCGATTGATGGAGGCATGCGCTGATGCTCCGGGCCAGGTCTCTCGTGTCCGTGGTCGCCGCGAACAGACTGGGCATGAACCCCGAGCACGAGATCGTCACCGTGGCGACCAGCAGGACGAACAGGAACGTCGTCTCGCCGGGCAGGCCGAACATGCTTCCTCGGCGTACGGGGCCGTCCCCCGCGCCGGTGTCGGACGGTACGGACGTGCGCGCGTCGCCGGCCGTCCGCGTTGCGCTCATCCGAGCTCCTGCGGCAGGGGCTGCGGGGCGAGGGCCGGTGCGTGGGCCTGCGTCTGCCCTTCCGAACCCTGCTGGGCCTGCGCGCGTCCCTCCGATCCCTGCTGGGCCTGCGTCTGCCCCTCCGGCGTCTGCGAGGCCGCGGCCTGCCCCTCCGACGGCCGCGAGGCGTCTACTTGTCCCGCCGGTACGTGTCCCTCCGGCTCCTGCGTCGGGTCGAGTTCATCCCGTCCGGAGGTGTCGGGGCCGGCGAGGGCTCCGACGACCGCGTCGGCCATCAGCCGCCGTTGCTCCTCGGGCAGCCCCATGGCCCCGGCCTGCCGCGTCACGAGCCGGTGCAGTTCCCGCAGATGCTCGGGGGTAAAGGCCGCCGCGGGACCCTCGGCTCCCTCGGGCCGCTCGTCCCCTCCTCGGCCGAACCGTGACCGCAGACGGCTCACCAGCTCCTCCGCCCGCACCTGACCCGCCCGCACCGTCGCGCTCGCGGCCTCCGCGCACAGCGACTCCCACAGCCGTCGGCAGACCTCCAGCACGATCGGGGTGAGGACCACCACCGCCGTTTCGACGCCGATGCCGAGAAGCACGTCACGGTTCGGGCGCCTCCAACGGCTCCCTCGGCTCCCTCGGTTCCATCGGTTCTCTCCGTTCCATGGGGCGCCTCGCCGAAAGTACTCGTCACGCATCCCGCCGAAAGCGGGCAGCTCACCCGGTGCCTGGAACTCGACGACACTTCGGGCGAGCGCCCCCACGACCCACCGGTCGTGTTCTGCAAGCCACTTCAATGTCTCCCCCAGAAAATCGCGCCCGCCCCTGACCGTGAAGTGGCCACCGTATAGAGGCACATGAGACGTTCGGAGAGGTTTCGGGCAAGCGTCGTTTTCCGGGTGCTTCAGTGGTATTACGCTCTCGACGCTCGCCGGTGCGCGCCTGTTGGGGTGAGGTCGCGTGCCGGGGCGGAGGGCCGGCTGCCAGTCGTCCGGCACACCCGTGAAAATCGGCGGCCGGAGCCGCCCGTAGGCTCCCGGTCATGGCCGTCGCTGTCGCTGTCGGTGTCGGTGAGGCTGAGGTTGTCGCCGCGGCTGCGAAGCCGGCCGGGCTGCCCAGGACCGGGAGACGGCGCGGACG
>NZ_BMSA01000075.1 GCF_014648915.1 Streptomyces phaeofaciens
CCGCGCTCCTTGGCCATCAGGGTGAGAGCCGCGGTCATGTTCCCGCCGACGGAGTCACCCACGGCCGCGAGGCGCGAGCCGTCCAGACCCTTGGACGCGCCCTGCTCCACCACCCACCGGGCGACGGCGTAGTTCTGCTCGATGGCGACCGGGTAGCGGGCCTCGGGCGAGAGGTCGTACTCCGGGAAGACCACGGCCGCCTCGGCGCCGACCGCCAGCTCACGCACCAGCCGGTCATGCGTGTGCGCATTGCCGAACACCCAGCCCGCACCATGGATGTACAGGATCACGGGCAACGCGCCCTGCGCACCGGCGGGCCTGACGATCCGGGCCCGGACACTGCCCGTCGGACCACCGGACACGGTGATCCACTCCTCGTCCACCACCGGCTTCGCGATCTCACCGGACTGCACCTCGTCCACCGCCTTGCGGCCGTCGGCCGGGGGCAGGTCGAAGAGGAAGGGCGGGTTCGCGGTGGCCTCGGCGAAGGCCGCGGCCTCGGGTTCGAGGACCGGCGCGGCCGGCTCGACGACGTCGGACATGGGTATCTCCTGCGGTTATCGGTGTGCGTGTTCTTGCTCCCCGACGCTAAATCCGTCGAGCGTGCGGACATTGCCCGCGCGTGCACCGGCGCTGTCCTCACAGCGCACGGTGCGCCGTACGTCGCGAGCACTCGTTCGGTGCGCCACCGGAACACCTGAGCGCCGTCCCGCGAATGGTGTGGAGCCCAGGGAAATTCCACGATTCCCCGAGGTGTCGCGCACGTGTCGGCCATACCGGGCGGCGGACCGGTTCCCGGGTTCACGCAGGTGGGAGACGCCTGGCCGCGGTCGAGCAGGCCGACGAGAACCCCGTCCGGGCGGCCGCGGATTTCGGGAACGCCACCCGGCCAGGACCGGAACTCGCCGATTGCGCGATGGAAATGCGAAAAGGCGATCCGCCTCCCCCTGGAGAACGACTGGCATTCCGAGGACAAGATGCGTGCGCAAGGCCGCGAGGGCCGGGCGGTGTTCAGGTCCGCCCCGCCCTCGTGGTGCGTCCGGCGGTGTCCCGCCACTCGCGCGGGCTCATCCCGTAGGCGGCCCGGAACACCCGGCTGAAGTGGGTGGCGCTGAGGAAGCCCCAGCGGGCGGCCACCGCGGCGATGGTGCGGCTGCCGCGGCCGTACCGCATCAGGTCGCGACGGCACTCCTCCAGCCGGCGGCGCAGGATCCACCGGCCGACCGTGGTGCCCTCGTCCTTGAACAGCTTGTGCAGGTAGCGCACGGAGATGTGGTGGGCGCGGGCGATGGCGTCCGGGGCGAGGTCGGGGTCGGTGAGGTGCAGTTCGACGTACTCCAGGATCCGCGCCAGCACCGGCGGCTGTGTGCCCGTCGTGCCCGGTGCCTGCGCGCCCAGTTGCTCGGTGGCGAGGGTGGCCAGCAGGTTCACGGCGTTCCAGGCGAGCATCTCGCCGACCGGCGGCCGGGCCTCGGCCGAGGTGCGGGCGAGGTCGGACAGCAGCGGCGACAGCAGCGTGCCGAGCCGGGAGGCGCGGCCGACGGGGGTCCGGGCGATCCGCCGGACGTCGGACTCGGCCAGCCCCAGCAGATCGGCCGGGACGAGGAAGACGGTCGCCCGGAACCGCTCGGGGAAGTCGAGGACCGGGGTGTGCCGGGTGTCGTAGAAGCAGATGTCACCGGGGGCGAGGGGAAGAGCGGCGGACTCGGGGCGGGGCGGCGGGGTGTCGTGGGCGTCGCCGCGCAGGCCGACGAAGAGGTACTCGCCGGGGTCCCGGCCGATCAGCCGGTCCGTGGGGTGCCGGCCCTCACCGGGCAGCCGGGCGGGGGTGCCCTCACCGGTCACGGTCTCGACGCCGAGCGGGGTCCTGGCGGCGTGGGGGTAGAGGGGGGTACGGGTACTGGGCATCTTCCGCCGCTGCCTCCGGAGGTCGTTCGGGTCACCTGCCCGGACGGTAGGTCGGCGGATGTGCAAAAAGAGTGACGACGAAGTGACAGCGCCGCGGGGACGGAGTGCCGGGAGGCGGCGGAGGCGGTCAGGAGGCCGCGTGCTCCGCGCGTTC
Organism: Streptomyces phaeofaciens; assembly: GCF_014648915.1. Classification (GTDB taxonomy): domain Bacteria; phylum Actinomycetota; class Actinomycetes; order Streptomycetales; family Streptomycetaceae; genus Streptomyces; species Streptomyces phaeofaciens. The sequence goes on from NZ_BMSA01000075.1 coordinate 2,063, forward strand.
GGCGAGTTCCGCGGCGAAGTCCCGCACCAGGCCGTGCAGGACGTAGCGGCCGGGCGCGGTCTCGGTGAGGAGATGGGCGTCGGCGAGCCGGCCGAGCTCCAGCCGGGCATGGCGGATCGGCAGTCCGGCGAGCACCGCGACGACGGCCGCGGTGAGCTCGGGTCCGGGGTGGCGGGGCAGCAGCGGGAGCAGTCCGGCGCCGCGCTCCGGCAGGAGCCGGTGGGAGCGGTGGAGGGCCTCGCGTACCGCGGGGAAGGCGTCCAGGGTGCCCCGGGCGTCGCGCAGTTCGGCGGCGACGGCGGCCAGCGGGAAGTCCCCGCGGGCGGCGGCGCGAGCGGCGACGACGGCCAGGGCCAGGGGCAGCCGGCCGCACCGGGCGACGATCTCGGCGACGGCGTGGGGCTCGGCGGCCGTCCGGCCGGCACCGATCCGCAGGGCCAGCAGCTCGGACGCGTCCTGCGGGGACGGCGGCTCCAGGCGCAACGGACGGGCGCCCGCGGCGATCAGTCCGGGCAGGGCGTGGCGGCTGGTCACCAGGGCGAGACAGCCCGTCGCGGCGGGCAGCAGCGGGCGCAGCTGTTCGGTGCCGGCGGCGTCGTCGAGGAGGACGAGGACCCGCCGGCCCGCCAGGAGGGTCCGGTACAGCCCGCTGAGCGCCGCGAGGCCCTCGGGCAGGTGCCGTGCCGGCACGCCCAGGGCCGCGAGCATGCCGCGCAGGGCCTCGGCGGGGTCCAGCGGCGGCCGTGCTCCGGGGTCGGTGCCGCGCAGCGCGAGGTACAGCCGGCCGTCGGGGAACTCCGCGCCGGCCCGGTGGGCCCAGTGCACGGCGAGGGCGCTCTTGCCGACGCCCGCCAGGCCCCCGATCAGCAGGGTTCCCGGTCCCGTCGCGGAGTCGGCGAGTTCGCTCAGCCGGTCCAGCTCGGCCCGGCGGCCGGTGAACACGGGCAGGTCGGGCGGGAGTTGGGCGGGGCGGGGAAGGAGGGTGACGGGCGTGGGCCGGGTGGGCCCCGGCACGGGGCCGGAGCCGGAGCCTGGTCCGGTGCGCCGTACGTCCTGGCGCAGCACCCGCGTGTGCGCAGCCGTCAGTTCGGGGCCGGGGGCGACACCAAGGTCGGTGGAGAGCCGCCGGCGGAGGTCGTCGTACGTCGTCAGGGCCTCGGCCTGGAGGTCGCACGCCGCCAGGGTGAGGACGAGCCGGGCGTGCAGGGGCTCGTCCAGCGGGTCCTGGGCGACGGCCCGGCGCAGCACGGGCAGCATGCGGTCGGCGTGGCCGGCCAGCAGCGCGGCGTCGGCCGCCGGCCGGGCCGCGTCCAGGAGTTCGCGCTGTACGGCGGTGAAGTGGACGTGGGCGCGGGCCGGGGCGGGGATGCCCATGGCGACCGGGCCGCGCCACTCCTCCAGGGCCCGCGTGAAGTGCCGGGTCGCCGTCCCGGGGCGGCCGGTGGCCGCCGCCCGCCTGGCCTGCCGGGTCTGCTCGCGGAAGCGGAGCAGATCGACCTCGTCGGTCTGCGCCGCCAGGAGGTAGCCGCCGGCGTGGCGCAGCAGGCGCCGGCCGGGGGCGCGCGGCGGCAGCCCCGGTTCCAGCAGGCGGCGCAGGTTGCCGATGTACCGGCGGACGATGTTCAGGGCGCTGGCGGGCGGGCGTTCGGCCCAGAGCACGTCGAGCATCTCGCCGGTCGGCACGGGACGGCCGGCGCAGGCCAGCAGCAGGGCGAGCAGGGCGCGCTGCTGGGGGAAGCCGAGGTCGAGTTCCCGTTCCTCGTGCCACGCCCGCACGGGTCCGAGCAGGGCGAACCGGGTCGCCGGGCCCCCCGGTGGCAGCGGGGGCGAGAGGGCGGTGTCCGGGCGGGCGGGGCGGCCGGGGCCCGCCGGGCGTTCAGCAGGCACCTGCCTCGTCCTCCCGTCCGGTGAGGCGGGCCGCGACCCGTCCGGCGTCCGGGTGGCCGAGGTTCTGGAGGAGGGTGAGGGCCTGCGCCCACGCCGCGCGGGCGGCCGGCTCGTCGCCCATGGCCAGGTGAGTGTCGCCGGCCCGGACGAGGATGTCGGCCTCGGTGTAGGGCACGCCCAGGTCGCGCAGCAGAGCGAGGGCGTTGCGGTAGCCGAGGAGGGCGTGGGGGTGGCGGCCGAGGTGGTGGTGGGCGTAGGCGATGCTGTCCCAGGTGGCGGCCTGCCCGTAGCGGTCGCCGAGTTCCTGGAGCATGGCCAGCGCTTCGAAGCAGTGCGTCAGGGCGTGGCGGTACTCGCCGAGCAGGGCGTGGTACCAGCCGACGGAGTTGAGGACGCTGGCCTGGGCGGCGCGGTCGCCGCGGGCGCGGAACAGGGCGAGGGCGCGCTGGTTGTGGCGCAGGGCGCCGGGCAGGTCGCCCCGCTGTTCGCTCTCCCAGCCGAGGCTGCGGTGGGTGTTGGCGCGGCCGGTGTCGTCGCCCAGTTCCGTGAAGAGCGCGAGGGCCCGTTCCAGCCGGGGCACGGCCCGCGAGTGCAGGCCGAGCCGGCCCTCGACGCGGGCCAGTCCGCGCAGTCCGCGGGCCTCCAGGACGGGGTCGGCGAGCCGTAGGGCGGTGTCGAGCGCGGTGCGCTGGACGGTCAGGCCGTCGTGCCAGTGGCCGCGCCGGTCGAAGAACGGTTCCAGGGACCAGGCCAGCAGGCAGGCGAGACGTTCCTGCACGGGCTGTCCGGACGTGGCGGCCGCCTCGACGACGGCGAGCAGCACCCGGTGTTCGGCGGTGAGCCAGGCCAGGGCGCGCTCGTCGTCGGCGAGCGGCTCGGGGTGGATGTCCGCAGGGGCGGGCGGCGGGGGCAGCGGGTCGGCGTTGGGGGCGAGGATCCGGTCGGCGGCGTGGGCGGTGTGCAGGTAGTGGTGGAGCAGCCGGTGCACGGCGGTGTGCCGTTCGGCCTCGGGGTGGTGGTCGTGGACGAGTTCCCGGGCGTGGGCGCGGACCAGGTCGTGGCAGGTGTAGCGGGCGGGGCTGTGCTCGGTGACGAGGTGCAGCCCGGTCAGCTCGGCCAGCAGCGGCCGGGCCCGGCGGACCGTCAGTCCTGCCAGCGCGGCCGCGGCCGGCAGGGTGAGGTCGGGGCCCGGGTGCAGGGCGAGCAGCCGGAACAGCCGGGCGGCGGCGGCCGAGACGGCACGCAGGGACCAGGAGAAGACGGTGCCGACGTCGACGGACGCGTCGGAGCGGACGAACGCGTCGAGGCTGCCGTGGGCCTCGCGGAGTTCGGCGGCGACGGCGGCGAGCGGGAAGCCGGGGTGGACGGCGGCGCGGGCGGCGACGCAGGCGAGGGCGAGGGGCAGCCCGCCGCACAGCTCCCCGATCTCGTCGGCGGCGCCGGGTTCGGCCGCGATCCGCTCGGCACCGAGCCGGCGGACCAGGAACGCCCGCGCCTGGTCCGTGTCGAACGGGCGCAGGCTCAGCGTGTGGGCGCCGTGCGCGGCGACCAGGCCGGGCAGTTCGTCGCGGCTGGTGACGAGGGTGAGGCAGCCGGGCGAGCCGGGCAGCAGCGCCCTGATCTGCTCGGCGTCGCGGGCGTTGTCCAGGACGACGAGGACCCGCCGGCCGGTGAGCAGGCTGCGGTAGAGCGCGGCCTGCGCGTCGACGCCGTGCGGGACACGTTCGGCGGGCACCCCGAGGGCGTCCAGGAAGCCCCGGACGACCTCCCCGGGGTCCAGGGCGGCGCCGGACGGGTCGAAGCCGCGCAGATTGACGTAGAGCTGCCCGTCCGGGAACCGGCCGGCGATCCGGTGGGCCCAGTGCACGGCGAGGGTGGTCTTGCCGACGCCCGCCATGCCGCCGATGGCGCTGATCACCACGGCCGCGGGGTGCGGCAGTTCGGGGCCGTACCGGGTGAGCAGCTCGTCGAGTTCGGCACGGCGGCCGGTGAACGCCGCCAGGTCGTGCGGCAGTTGGGCGGGAACGGCCAGGGGCCTTGCCTCGTCGGGCGGTTCGGCAAACTCGTCCAGAACGCTGTCCCACGCGGCCCGCAGTTCGACCCCGGGGTCGATCCCCAACCCCTCGGCCAGCCGGTCGCGTACGGCGTCGTACGCGGCCAGTGCCTCGGAGCGGTGGCCGGCCGCCGCGAGCACCCGGACCAGCCGGGCGTGGACGGGTTCGTCGAGCGGGTGGCCGGCGGCGGCCTCGCGCAGCCGGGGCAGGACCGTGTCCGGCAGGCCGGCGCGCAGCGCTGCGTCGGCCGCCTCCCGCAGGGCCGTCAGCCGCTCGTGGTCGGCCGCGGTGAAGGCGGGGTGCGCGCGAGCCCGCGCGGGGAGGCCGTCGGCGACCGGTCCGCGCCACAGCGACAGGGCCTCGGTGAGGATTTCGACCGCCCGCGCGGGCTCGTGGGCGGCGAGCCGGCGGGCCTCCTCGCGCAGGGTGCGGAACCGCGGCAGATCTCCGGAGTCACCGTCGGTCACCAGCCGGTATCCGCCGGCGTCCCGCAGCAGCAGGCGGCCCTCGGCGCGGGTGGCGAGGCCGGGCTCCAGGAGCCGGCGCAGTGAACCCACGTGCCGCCGGACGACGTTGAGGGCGCTGCGCGGCGGATCCGCGCCCCACAGGGTGTCGACGATCTCGCTGATGGCGACCGGTTGTCCGGCCCTGACCAGCAGCAGGGCGAGGAACGCCCGTTCCTGCGGCCCGCCGAGGTCCAACTCCGTCTCCCCCCGGTACACCCGGAGGTCCCCCAGGACCTGGAACCGCACCGGCTCCGGCGGCACGCCTTCCCCCCTTCCGTTCTTCTTCCCCCGGCCCCGACTCTACGTCAGGACATGTGTCACCCAGTGTTACGGACGGGACGTCCCGTCCGTTCGGAGACGACCGTCCGGACGGCGGGGACCGTGAGGCGGTGGCGTGGTGCGCCACCGCCTCACCGCGTCACGGCGTCACCGCCTCACCGCCTCACCGCTTCCCGGGAGCGCCCGGGCCGGCGTTCCGCCTAGGCCGTGCCGAGCGCCGCGCGCAGGACGGCGACCGCCAGGCCGATGGCGGCCTGGGCGGCGTGGGTCTCGCGCAGGGCGTTGAGCATCACGAAGTCGTGGATGATGCCCTGGAAGCGCACCGCGGTGACCGGGACACCGGCCGCGCGGAGCTTGTTGGCGTAGGCCTCGCCCTCGTCGCGCAGGACGTCGGCCTCGCCGGTGATGACGAGCGCCGGAGGCAGGCCCGTGAGCTGCTCGGTCGTCGCCCGCAGCGGCGACGCGGTGATCTGGGCCCGCTCCGC
>NZ_BMSA01000076.1 GCF_014648915.1 Streptomyces phaeofaciens
TGCGCCAGTTCGTCGTCGGTCTCTCAGCCATGAGGCTGGACCGTACAGTGCGGGTCTGACAGGGAGGCCGCTCTCCCGGGCTTGTCGGCAGCTCATGAGGGACATGAGCTTGGGAAGCTTGGGTCTCAAGGCGGCGGTTCCTACGGTTGAGCGGGGTTGGAGTTCCTGACTGCCCCCAGGGCGAGTTCCCGCGGTTCCCCGTGGAGCCCCGCAGTATCTGGCACGCGAATGGCACGGCCGTTCCCCTCGGCCGCCCCTCGGCGGAGCTGGGTCCCCGGCGGGGGCCAGTGCATCCTCGGTTCAGCTACAACTGATCACCAGTTGCCGTGACGTGCGGCCGTCAAACGATTAATGCTCTGACTAGCAATGCAGGCCGCTGCGATGGCTCAACTGCTCAGGTCGAAGTCTTCGGGCGAGTCGCCACCCCGGGAGTGCGGCGGCCGCCAGGTCTTTCCGGTAGGCAGGTCGCCCCCGACATCGCGGCGGTAATTCTCCTGGGCTTTCGCGCTGGCCTGACGATCGCCGATGTCCACTAGCGCCCCCCTGACCGAATGCAGCTCCGGACCTCCGCGCTTCGTCTTCTCGTCTGCGGCGGGCTCGGGCTCGGGGGCGGGAATCGGCGGGTCGATCTCGCTAATCTCGTGGGAGGCCTGCTCGTCGTCGGGATGGAGGGTTAGAGCGGCCCATACGGCGAGGACTGCGCCGCCGACGACGAGTATCTTGGGCCCGTTCTTCTTGAAGAAGTCCTTCACCTTCCCGCCCACGGGAGCGGCCTGGCCGTCCTCGGGAGTGGCTTGGTCGTTGACCTCAGGGGTCTCGTCGGAGGCGTTCACCTGCACAGACCTACCGGACCTATCTCTCGGCTGTCAGGCGATTACCGACATCGACCGAACAGTTCAGCGGTGCTCGCCAGGCTGAAGTACGTCTGTGCGTGCCCGACGCTTCCTGAAGGTGCGACCTCCGGCCACCACCGCCGTCCACTGACCTCCTGGTATCGGCCGCTTCGGGGCCACTCTGCGCTTTCACCGCATCTCACACCGTCGTCGCCCTCCGGGCGCCGCCTCCGCTCGACCACGTCATGGCTTCTGAACACTTCGCGCGCGACATCAAACCTGGCTACCTGGCTGCCGCGTCCGCGCTGGCCACCATCGCCGGCGCTTTCGGAGTGGCTCAATCTGCGTCGCCGATCCAATCGGGTGACCTGGGTCTGCGGGGCCGGACACCTGTCGTTGCTGGTCGTCATCCGTCCTGCTGATCCCCCTCGGACGGCCCACCGGCGGCCCAAGCGGGGCTGCCGCAAAGGCATTCAGGCGAGCCCCACGAGCACGCTTCTAGCCGCTGCTGTGAAGGTCGCCTTGCACCGTTCAACCTCATCGATACGGGCTTCACACTGCCCGTCGTACTGCCCCGGAGAGACTAGTCCAGCTCGAACTTCGTCGAGAAACGACCGCAAGTTCAGAGCAGCACCCCATGCCTCGAGGGCGGCCCCACAGACAGACTCCGGTCCTGCAAGCTCGACGCGGCTCTGTGACACGTAGATCTCGTGCGCGCCGCGATCAACAAGTTCGATGGCCCTGTCCAGGACGGCGATCTCGGGTACAGAAGCAATGTTGATCACGTTCAGGGCGCCATCGATTGATTCGTGCGCTTGAAGGAAGGCCAGGTACGCGTCTCGACGCTCGGCCCTAAGGGCGCTGCGGTGCGTGACCCTTCCTTGGTCATCAGCCTGCTTGCGAGCCGCTAGATAGGTCAGAACGGCTGTTCCCACAGTCCCGAGCACACCGACGCTCGCTCCGAGCACCGCCGATATACCTTGAACCATGTGCGTATCGTGCCGTGATTGCGGCCATCAGCCAGCCGGATCCGAAGGTCTGCGATCACCGCATTAGGAGTTCGATCGCTCCCCGGTGCTGCCGGGAAACCACCCGGGCATACTGGCCGTGGCGGACTGCTCAGGAGTGTCGGCGTCCGGCGTCGTTGATGTCACTTGTGGATGTCAGAACGGAGCCACCCGCGCCTGCTCGCTGGCACGATGGTCGCGTGGTTGACCTGGAGCGCATCAAGGCAGAGACGGTGGCGTACTTCCGTGCACTCGATGAGAACGCCACCCTGCGGCACCATTTCCGCCATCCCGACGAGGAGGGCGGTCTGTGGTACATCGAGGCCGTCCCCGACCGCGGAGAGCTGATCGTCGTCAAGCAAGCCGAGCTGACCTCGGCCGGCCAACTCCACCGATACAGCTGGGAGCATTTGGAGGACGAACACGGCGGCCTGACAGACCAAGCGATCGATCCCGCAGAAGATCTGCTGGAGGCCATCCCGGCCGAGGAGTTCCAGCAGATGTGGACTCGGTGAGCGGGCTGGACAACCGCTTTAGAGGTCGTTTTCACCTGTCTCGTCCGCAAATAGTCTGCTTCTTGTTGTGCAGGGGTGCGGTGCGGAAGGGGTACCCCGTTGCGGTTGGGGCGTGAGGGTCGGGTGATGTGTCGTGTGGGGTGGGATATGGCTAGGGGCTGTTTCATCCCAGGATGCCGGGCCTTCGAAGCCCTGCGTGCTTCTGCCGGCGTTGCTGTGCGCCTGGGCGCACTCGGTCCGCGGCGATACATCACGAGCATGCCGAAGCGTTGCCCGTATCCAAGTGATCTGTCCGATGCCCGCTGGGAGTTGATCGAGCCGGTGCTGGCGGCCTGGCGTTTCGAGCGCCGTGGCAGGGCCCTGGACTTCGGCCGGCCGCCCGAGCATGAGCTGCGCGACATCATGGACGCGATCTTGTATGTGGACCGGACCGGACCGGCGTCCAGTGGCGCTATCTCCCGCATGACTTCCCGCACTGGAACACGGTCTACGGCTACTTCACGAAGTGGCAGCAGGAAGGCGTGTTCACCCAGCTCAACGGCCTGCTCCGGCAGCTGTTGCGACAGAAGGAAGGACGGGATGCCGAACCGTCCGCCTGTGTGATCGACGCCCAGAGCGTCAAGACCTCCACCAGCGTTCACGCCTCCAGCCAGGGCATCGACGCAGGCAAAAGGATCGTGGGCAGGAAGCGGAACATCGTCACCGACACCATCGGCCTTCTCCTCTCGGTGCTGGTCACAGCCGCGAGCGTGCAGGACTCCGTCGCCGGCACCCAACTCCTCGACCAGGTCGCCGCCGAGCATCCCCGCATTCGCAAGGTATGGGTCGACGGCGGCTACCGCCAGCACCTCGTCGAGCACGCGGCCACCCTCGGCATCGACATGCAAATCACTCAACGCAAGCCCGGGACCACGGGATTCACCCCGATTCCGAAACGCTGGGCGGTCGAGCGGACCTACGGCTGGCTCATGCTCCACCGCCGCCTGGCCCGCGACTACGAGACCCTCCCCGCTCACTCCGAAGCCATGATCCACATCGCCATGGCCGACCTCATGACCCGCCGCCTCACCAGCGAGAACACCATCTCCTGGCGCGACCCGACACCGCAGACCAAACGGTAGATTCCGGGATGAAACAACGGGAGAAAATGACCTCTTAGGAGCGAGGTTGGGTAGTTGGTGGCGTGAGCTGCGGAGACCTGTCTTGGGGCAAGTCCCCGCGTCTACGCCGTTGTTGCTGCTGAGTCCCCATGAGTCCCCGCCCGGTCTGGCACGAGAGTGGCACGACCCGAATCGCGCTGTGCCTCCCTCCCGCGGTCAGGGCTCTACCAGCTGATCGGGTCGAACGTCGAACTCGATCCGATCGCCCTCTGTGGCCTCCGGCCGTCCACCTGTAGAGACCGTGACGACCTCGCTGCCGTCCGGGTCCGAGGTGCGACTCAAGATTGTGCAGCCGATCGTCACGGCAATGGGGTATGCGGCTCTGGGGCTCAGCGCATCACCGCCACCGAAGATCGGCGGCTTGTCGAAGAAGACCCATTGCCGGCCATGGGCGTCAGTCAGGTGCACCTCGACCCACCCGGGGTAGAAGTCGTCGCCATCATCGAGTGCCCAGCGAGTGGCTTCACACCGTAATGAGGTCATTCCGCCTGCTCTCTGATCCCGGTTTGCCCCAGAACACGCACCCAGTGCGATGGTGTCTCGCGATAGAGGCGAGCTTTGAGATGTGGCCTCATCTTTATCAGGTCGATCACAGGGGACCGTCGACATCGGACAACCCTGCCTGCGCCTCGGCCGATCGTCCACTGAGGTCCGTCGCCGAGCGTTGCTGTTCGTGCTTGTTGATGTCAGCCGCTGATGTCAGCCGCCGCACGCGGTCTTTACAGGGGGCGACGCTGTTGAGCGATTGAGGCTGTCCCTGGTGTGGCGGAGGATGGTGCTCATGTGCGCTCTTTTCGACCCTCCCGAGCCTCGCCGCGTCTCGCCGGGCGAATACCCCGTGTGGGACCAGGCTCTCGCCCTTCTGAACCGGGACCTGGCGGTGACGCTTCCCCAGCTGGAACCCCTGCAACTGCTGGCCCTTCCGTCCCACGATGCCGATGAGCCGGAGAACGTCTACGTCGCCATGGCCAACGGTGAGTGGCACGGCAATTGCCTGGACCCGAACTCACAGGACAGCCTTGCCTCTGCACTGGCGAGCGTCGCCAATGCCGCGCAGGATACCGTCATGGAGCTTCTGTGGCAGGCGTGGCCCCTGTGCCCCGAGCATGGCCTGGGCATGCATCCAAGGGAGGATGCACAGGAGCAACTGTCCTGGTGGTGCGCGGGAGAACGGTTGCTTCGCGGCCCGGCTCATATCCACACGGCGGTGGGCGCACTCGACGCCTTGGGAGAGTCGATTCGTACACGGTCTTGAAAACCGTCGTGGCAGGGATGTCACCGTGAGTTCGAATCTCACCGCCTCCGCACGTGAACGGCCCCTGACCAGCGAGATCGGTCGGGGGCCCTCGACGTGCACGATGCCTGCTGATGACCGCGATTCCCCGTGAGCTCCCGGTCTAGCGGGCACAGATGGGACACGGCCCCACGCAGGCTTTGAGGTAGCAGACAGTGATCATTTCGGCAGAGTGCCTTGCTCTCTGCCGTTGATCGCGGCGGCAAGTGCCAAAGTGGCTTCCACCTGAGCCATCTGGATCACATGATCTGGCCCAAGGCGGCCCTTCGACTTCTGCTCAAGCTCGTCAATCAGTTCCTTGGCCCGGTTTGCGTGCGCCACGTAGTCACTCATATGACCTCCAACATTGGTTGGAGGCAGAGTAGTGATCACCGGCAGTCGACAGAGTGGCTTTGGTGCGCCTCCTTGAGTACACCGTGGCGCGCCTAGCGGAGCGCCTACGACGGGCTCAGCCACATCGCGGCAGCAGCTGCTCCCCGTCAGCCCATTTCTTGGCGACGGTCCGCTCACGCTCCTACATCCGTGACGGCGGCGGTACGGCGGTCCGTCCCCGCCGGCCGTTTCCGCCCGGCGTCGGCGGCCAGCCTCGATGTCACCCCTTCCGCAGCCAGCCTGATTCGACAGCACTACGACGTGGCCGCAGACGGCTCCGCTCCGGCCACGTAAACCGCCCAGCGATGCCGCTCACTGACGAGCCGGACCCGGCTGGGCCCTCTCGTACTCCGCCCGCATATGCACGCAGCGCGCCGCCTGTCGGGGCCGCCGCTGGCGAAGACAGGGCGGCGGCCCCGACAACAAGGCGGCGCGCGCCCGCGCCGTGCGCGGGCCTTGAACCTGTGAAGAAGGTTGCTCAGGGGGCGCTTGGGATGTGTCCGGTCCCTGTTGCCCCTGTGACGTGGGACGCAGCGGCCCCGTGCGAGTTCGGCGCACTACCCGCAACGAAGGGTGCACGCTGGGTAGCTTCGCCTTATGGGATGGGGAGAGTTGGCCACAGCTGTCGTAGGAGTACTGGTTGGTGTTGGTGCGACCGAGGCGGTTCACGCCCGGCGCGCACGCATCGAGAATCCTGCGATCCGCCTCACGGTTCGTGCTGCTGGTCCTGAAGGAACGTACGTGCTGAGCAACCTTGGGTACGCCAGTGCTCACAAGGTGGGCGTTACGGCCGGCCGAGTCTCGCAGAGCGGTCGCTATCGTCCAACCAGCCCCGTCAAGGATTGGAGGGAGGTGCCTCCTGGGGCCGAGTTGCAGTTCGTGGTACCTGCACACCTCGCGCACACCAACAGCGCCGTGCTCATGGTCGCGTGGCGCGAAGGAACGAAGCCCACTACTCGCCATCGCCAGCAACAATGGCCGATCGTGTGAATGGCTTCCGCCGGCTCCGACCAGTCTGATCTGCCGCTGGATGCGCCAGAGTGGGGCCGTGTACTGCTCCGTCCGGCTGTTGATGAGCAGCTGGCGCAGATCATCGCGCTGGGAGCCGTCGAGGTTCAGGACCTCGGTGAGGTGGCGGAACGTTGTGGTAGCGACTCCGCGGTTTCGGGCCTCTGCCTCGAACTGGGTGAGCTGGTGGAGTACCGACTCGGCGTCGAGCCTCGTCGGCGGTTGCTCCTTCAACTAGAGCGCCTTGTTGCGCTCGTAGTCGACTTCGGAGAAGCCGCAGATCTCGCGGCTCAGTGCCTCCACCTCGTCCAGGGTGGTGGTCGCCATGATGGCTCGGGCCAACTCGTTGCGGTTCAGGGCTGCGGGCCCTTCGGCGCCTGGCGTTCAAGGGCGCGGCCGCGACCGAGGAGGACTGCGACGACCTGTACGACTGCGTCGCGCCGGGCACCGGGCGGCTGCCCTCCCTCACGACCGCCGCGCTGCCGTTCGTCGTCGATCTCGCCTGCGATCCGCGCATGGGCGCCCGCGACACGCTCGCCGAACTGCTGGTGAGCCTGGCCGCCGTGGCGGCCGAGGCCCGGCCGGGCGCGGTGGACGCCGGCTGGTACGAGGAGTGGCGGCGGCAGTACCCGCGGATCCGGGCCCTGCTCGCCGACCCCGTGCCCCAGGTGCGCAGGGAGGCCCTGCCGCTCGCGGACGGCGTCGCCAGGGCCTGCTCGAACTGGCCTGCTGCCTCATATGCCTTCGCCGCCTCCGAACTTCATTCTGAAAGATCAGTAAGGGGCGGCGACGCACCGGAGTCGGCAGGAGGGTGGCGAAGTCGGGTTCCTGCCCTTCCGAGCTGAACTCAGGTGAGGTCGA
>NZ_BMSA01000077.1 GCF_014648915.1 Streptomyces phaeofaciens
CACCCATGCCAGACCAACGCACCAACCGCCCCACCAGTTACGGGACAACCTTTAGCGAACAGGGAGCGCTGGAATGCAGTCTGATGAACCATCCCGGCGGGGCGCCGATCCATGGCTCGGCCACTACGCGCAGCGGGCGGCGGGGATGGTCCCGTCGGAGGTGCGGGCACTCTTCGCGGTGGCGTCGCACCCCGAGATCGTGTCATTGGCCGGCGGAATGCCTAACGTGAGCGCCTTGCCCATGGATGCCGTCGCCAGGCTGATGGCCGACCTGGTGATGGAGCGCGGGCCCGTCGCGCTGCAGTACGGATCTGCCGAGGGGAATCCGAGCCTGCGGGAGACGATCTGCACGGTGATGGCCCAAGAGGGCATCGACGCCCACCCGGATGACGTGGTGGTCACCGTCGGCTCGCAGCAGGCGCTGGACCTGGTCGCGCGGGTGTTCCTCGATCCGGGCGACACGGTGGTCACCGAGGGCCCGACCTATGTCACCGCGTTGGGGACGTTCGCCGCGTACCAGGCCCGCGCCGTCCACGTCGCCATGGATGAACGGGGCGTGCTGCCCGAGGCGTTGGGGGAGGCGTTCACCCGGCTAGCGCGCGACGGGCGGCCGGCAAAGCTGTTCTACACCGTGCCCACCTTCCAGAACCCGACCGGGGTCACGCTGGCTGCCGAACGGCGTTTACGCGTCCTGGAAGTGTGCCGCCGGGCTGGGGTGCTGGTGCTGGAGGACAACCCGTACGGACTTCTGTACCTGGAGGGCGAGCCGATGCGGGCCCTGCGCGCCGACGCCCCCGCAGACGTCGTGTATCTGGGCTCGTTCTCCAAGACCCTGGCCCCGGGGCTGCGGGTGGGCTGGGCGCTGGCGCCGTCCGCGGTGCGGGACAAGCTGGTGTTGGCCGCCGAGAGCGCGATGCTGTCCCACTCCGCCTTCGCCCAGCTCGCCGTGGACCGGTACCTGCGCACCCAGCCGTGGCAGGAACAACTGAAAGTCTTCCGGGAGATGTACCGGGAACGGCGTGATGCAATGCTCGGGGCCCTGCAGAAGCACATGCCGGCGGGGGTGTCGTGGACGCAGCCGGATGGCGGGTTCTTCGTATGGGTGGCGCTGCCTGAGGGGCTGGACTCGAAGGCCATGCTGCCCCGAGCGGTCCAGGCGCGGGTGGCCTACGTGCCCGGCACCGGCTTCTACGCCGACGGCGAGGGCCGCCGGGCCATGCGCCTGTCGTACTGCTATCCGCCACCGGAGCGCATCTTGGAGGGTGTTCATACCCTCGCTGACGTGATCGGCACCGAGCTGGAGCTGTGGGAGACCTTCGGCACCACCGCGCACCCGCACAGCCCTAGCTAGCCCGCAGGCCCCAGGCCCGGACCACTCCTGACGACCCTGATCGTAGAGGAATGGATGAGCATGAACGGCCCGAACGTCACCGTCATCGCCGGGGGCCTGTCACCGGACCGCGAGGGTTCACCGCGCCCCGGGTCGAGGGAAGCCGACGCGCTGCGCCAGAGCGGCGTCGAGGTGGAGCTCCGCGACGTCGGCAAGGACATGCTGCCCGCGCTGGCGCAGAACTCGCCGGGGTGCTCTTCCCCGTGCTGCACGGCATCGTCGGGGAGGACGCAACCATGAAGAAAGTCCTGGAGCTGGCCGGGGTCCGTACATCGGTGCCCGCACGCACGCCTGCCGTAATGGACGATCCAGCGGCCCAGGCGGCTGGCTCATGCTCCATCGCCGCCTGGCCCGCGGCTCTATCACAGGATGAAGCACCGGGAGAAACAACCTCTCGATCGCCCGGACCTGGGCCACCTCGGCCGACGAGCGAACCACGCGTGATGCCGGACAGCCCGGCGTGCGACTGCGCCTGTGCACCGACCTGCGCCAAGCGCTCACTCGGCCTCTCCGACTCGGAGCCGGAGCCTGATGCGCATTGAACTTGGTCCGCCACGACGGGGGATGCGAGACGGACCAAGTCCGAGTCCACCCTGCCACACGCGTCCCAGGGGCACGTCGTCTATCAGGGATGTGGACAGAAGTGGCCGCAGACTGGCGTGACTTCGACGATTCGGCCCTGTGTGGCTCGCGTCTCGCGGACGACGCGCCCACCCCCGCATGGCCCACCCCATCGGCAACCCGGTCGTCCTGGTGGAAAGATGTGTGCCTGGTGGAAGGCCTGGCAGGTGATCTGGATGTTGCCGGATCCGATACTGACCACGCTCACACCCCAGGCCGGTCTGAAGCCGGGTATGCGGCCGAGCCGAAAATGGGAAGGTTTTCGGGCCTTGCTCGCCGCCGAAGCGGGCAGCGTCACGCTGCGCTCCCGCCGGGGGACCCAGGTGGCGGCGGCTTTTCCGGGAGATCACGGCCGGGGCGGTGCAGCTGCCGGACCAGACCGCGCTTGATGGCGAGCTGGTCGTCTGGGCGCAGGGGCGGCTGGCGTTCGAGCGGCTGCAGGACCGGCTGCACAGCCGGGGCAGGGGTGCTGCCCGGGCCGCCGACGGCTCCTGGCATGGGTTTTCTGCATGTCAGCAGGTCCGAGACCTGTGTTCGAGGCCCCCTCAGCGGGGTGAGTTTTCGCTAGTTATTCGCGAAAACTGCGCGGGCCGTGTCAGTGGGCTTGTGACGCGGCCGGTCTCATGCCTGAGATGGTCGACGAGCTGGTGAAGCCGGTGATCGAGTACTCGATCTCGTGCCGTGGCGTCTGCAACCGCGAGACCTTGACCGGTACTTCGCCAGGCCGGGCAAACGGGCCCGGTCCACAGTACGCACAAAGATCAACATGATTGACGGGTACTTCGCGTTTCTTGAGCAGCGGTACGCAGGTGAGATCGGCTGGCGTTTCGGTGTGCTGGTGGAGTCACCGATCGATCCGTTCAACCGGCCGCGCCATCGGGGTGACTTCGGCTTGCGCGTACCGCCGTCTCAGCAGGCGATGCGGGAGTTCTTTGCGGCGTGGCGAGGTGCCCTGCCGCAGGTAGGCAAGGAGGCCGTCGCCTGCCGGGACTGTGTGATGGCGAAGATCGCCTACCTGTCGGGGGTGCGAGCGGCGGGGCGCCGTGCGGGGTGTGTATGCACGACGGCCCGGCATGCCGGGTGGCGGCGCGTCGCCGCCTGGATGAGCACAGACGCCCGGCGGTCTACGACCCCGCCAAGAACGGCGAGGCGCCGCGTGGGCGGACGAGCGCGAGGAGCGGCGGCAGGGCGACGCGGACCGGCGGGCGGCGTGGGAGCAAGGAACAGCAGGACGCACGGGACGAGCTGCGGGCGCGGGTGTGGCTGCCGGCGGACGTCAGCCGTCGGCAGCGCGGTCGCGGTCCGGGCCGGGTTGTTCCCCCGAGCAGGCCCTGGCTCGACACGCCGACCGGGTCCGCGTGGACGATGCCGGTGCTGTGGTGCTGTGCGGGTGGATCCCGTCGTCCTCTAGGCTCCGGGTTGGCCGGCTGTTCCGATGTGTGGGATGTAGGTGGGGCGGCCGGGCACCACCGTGTGGGGCGGCGTCCTGGGAACATGCCGCCGCCCCACACGCGCATAGTCCCGGCTCCTGAGGGCCCTTTCTCGCTGGCTGCGCCGGTACACCGCCCGCTGCGCCGATCCGGCGGCCGAATGGCTGTCGGAGCCAAAACAACCTGGTACGGCGGGGCGCGGTCTCCGGTCTCATGCTTGCAGGCAGGCGCCCGAGGCATGCGGAGCGGGTCAGGGCAGTTGCGGATGATATCTACCGCTATGGCTCGTTTTGGTGCATGGTGTGTGGACGGGCGCCGATCCGACCACGCCGGAGAGGCTTCCCCTGCGGGCCTGCTGTCTGCCCTTGACCCTCGTGGGCGGCGGGCCCGCCCGCCTCCCGGTCGGGGCCAGGAGGTCCTGCGGCTGCCCGCGTGCCGCCGACAGGACAGCCGCCCTCCGGGCCGCCCCCGGCCGTGTCGTCGCGGGTCCACACCGGACCTCACAGCGGCCGGCATCCCGATCCGGCCGGGGTTCCCGCGCTCACCGGACACCCCCGTTCGGACCGTGTGCGACGGCGGCCCGGCGGGTGCAGTGGCAGGGTGTCTTCGACGGGGCTCATCAGGAATGCCAGCCGTTGTGTCCCGTCTCCGGCCCCACGGACCCACACCTTCACCCGGTCCGTGGGGCCGGCGGACCAGGTGACAACAAGCGGCCGTATCCGGCATGACTGCCAGACATGGGCCACCGTGTGTCGCTGCTGGGTGAGGGCGCCCGGGTCGAGGTCGGCCGGGAACGGGGCGCCGATGTGCGTGGTCGTCCCGGCGAGGGCGGTCGTGCGCTCCGCGTACCGTCCGCTGTGCAGCTCGCCGACGACCAGCCGGGGCGCTGGGGTCCAGGCGCCAGATGCGGGATGCCAGCCTCGGCATAGAACAGCGGCTTGATCTTGCGGTCCATCGTCGTATCGCGCGGTGGAGGGCGCGGCGGTCGCCGGAGTGGGCCTGCTGGGGGTTGTGCAGCAGGGACCAGGTCCAGCCGCTCGCGCCGAGCTGGTTGCGGTAGGCCTGCGCGCTGCTGGAGCACCTGGGCGGGGCACACCACGGCGCGCAGACGGCCGCGTAGCGGCGGCGATCTCGATCGTCCTGGACCCACACCACAGCGACCGCTCTGTACGACCCGAAGGATCCGTTCAACGAGCTTGCCGGGCAAGCGTGCGTTCGTAGGGCCTGTTTAGCGCGCTTCGCGATCGCGGCCACCACGTGCGCCTTGGGGATGGTTGCGGCGGAAGGCGTCCAGGAGCGTGCTTTGGGGGATTCTGGTGATCATGGCAAGGAGCCGGATGGAGAAGCCGGCCTGATCCTTGAGCTGCTCGAGGCGGCGCTGGAAGTCGGCAAGGGCCGGGTCCTTGGCCTGCGGCACGGGCCCGGATCGGTACGTGCGCTGGCTGGGCTGCGTACGATCCGTCCGCGCCCGCGCGCCGGCACGGCTGAGGTGCTGGGCCTCCCGGGCACGCTGGTACATCATCCTCGCGACATCGTCGGGGATTTCGCGGTCGGGGCTCAGCGGACGGCCTGGCAGAAGCACTCGGTGTGTAGCCGGGTGGCCTCACGGTGGGCGCCTGCTTCGTCGACGCGCTGGCGGCGGTAGGCGACGACGAGGGCGACGAGCGCGCCCGCCCCGGCGACCACTCCGAAGGAGAGCTGCACCGGGTCGACGAGCGTCCTAGCGTCGAGCTTCGCGGTCGTGTCGATCTCCTTGACGTCCCACAGAACCACCAAACTGTAGTAGACGCCGCTGGCAACCAAGACCGCCGCCACGAAGGTGACGGTTCAGCGCAAGGCCGACCTTTGACAGCCGCAACTCCCTTTCGTGCACGGCAGGTCGCGGCTTCCGATGGGTAGTCACGAGGATGGAGACAAGACGCCGAAATCAGCAGTTGCAGTCGGACGTTCGCAAGTGGGCCGATTCCGCGATCTCCGCTGGGTCGATCGCCTACAGAGCGCGTTCTCGACAGAGTGGTCCAAACGGCTCGCCCGCATCGGGGAGCGTGCTCGGCGGCCCTCGCCCTTGTAGAAGCTGGAGTCGGCGACCACGAACCACTCCCCAGCCGTCCCAGCGACCCATCAGCGACTTGAGCACGCGTATCGCCTGGTCGAAGGGTGCACGGCGTTTCAGCCTCCCCGGCCCGTGGGGTCCTGGCAGATAGGCCCCGCGCCCGCAACACCCGTTCACGGAACCCCATGCCGCCTTTCGGCATGAGGAGCTCGCACTCTCCATGTGATGCAGGTCACGTCGCGGTGTCAAACGAACTGCCCTCGCCCGGGACTGGAACCAGTGCGGCGGGCAGCGGGGAGGGCGCGGCTGGGCCGTACGGAGCCATCGGGAACGACCAAAGGACAACCAACGTGAAGAAGCGTCCGCTGATCCCTGGTCAGCGCGTCAGCATCCTGCCCCT
>NZ_BMSA01000078.1 GCF_014648915.1 Streptomyces phaeofaciens
AACACCACCAACACGACCGACGATTGATCGCCTACACCACGTCAAGGGACACGACCAGGGGCAGCCCGTTCGCGTCCTACAGGACGTGCATCTTGGAACCCGGCTTGCCGCGGTCCACGGGACTTGGACCTGTGTGTTCGCCCCCTTTTTTTGGCCCTGACGTGAGCGGTGTCGAGGACGGCGCGGGTGACGTCGATCAGGCTGGCATCGTCGAGCCGGTGCAGGACGGCCTCGTGCAGACGGCCCCAGACGCCGGCTCTCGGCCAGATGAAGAACCGACGCGGGGCGGTCGACTTCGATATGCCGAAGCAGGGCAGCAGAGCCCACCAGGAACAGCGGCTGACCAGCACATAGACGATGCCCGCGAACAGCGTCTCATCGGGTGCGTCCTGCGTTCCCCCGCTCTTCGGACGCGCCTTTGACGAAGGGATCAGCGGCTTCGCGATCTCCCGCAGCCCGTCCGGAACAATCCAACTCCACGTACCCCGCCCCGCGCGGCGGACCAACGTCCGCCTCACCATGTAGGACAAGGGTCTTACACCGTGTCCTACATGGTCAGTTGGCAGTTGAGCTGGGCATGGGGAGTGGACGGTGGGGATGGATCGTTCCGGACGGACTCTGGGAGATCGCCAGGCCTTTGCTGCCGCCGGCGCGGGTGCGTCCGCAGGGCGGAGGGGTGGCCAACATCGATGACGAAGCGGTGTTCGCGGCCATCATCTACGTCCTGGTCAGCGGCTGCGTTTCTGGCGGGCCCTGCCGCGGTGCTTTGGGGCGTCGAAGTCCACGGTGCACCGCCGGTTCCTGATCTGGTCGCGTGCGGGTGTCTGGGGCCGGCTGCACCAGAAGGTGCTCGAACTGCTTGATAGCCAGGGCCTGGTCGATCTCTCTCGGGCAGTGCTCGACTCCGCTCACGTACGCGCCGAAAAGGGGGGGCGAACTTGCAGGTCCATCGCCCGTGGACCGGGGCAAGCCGGGTTCCACGATGCACGTCCTGTCCGACGCGAACGGACTGCCCCTACGCGTCGGACTCTCTGCGGCGAACACTCACGACAGCCTCGGGCTGAAGCCGATGGTCGCCCATTTCCACGTAGGACACGAATCCCACAGCGACCATTCCAAACCTCAGCGCCTGCACGCCGACAAAGCGTACGACGTTCCTGACCTGCGGCGATGGCTGCACAGCCAGCGGATCGGCGTCCGCATCGCCCGCAAGGGAATCGACTCAAGCGAACGACTGGGCCGCCGCCGGTGGGTCATCGAGCACGCGATCTCCTGGCTGACCGGCTACCGCCGCCTGTCACCCCGCTACGAGCGACACCCCCGGAACTACTTCCTCGGCCTCGCAGCGGCCCTCTGCTGCTACAAACGCCTCGGCAAACTGACCATGTAGGACACGGTGTAACCACCTCGAATGTTCGGCGAGGAACTCATAATGCGCTTTTGCCGATCACGGGCGCAATCTCTGGACGCTCAGTCAGTGCGAATCTCGGCGCGCTCCTTGCATTACGAATCTCTTCCCTGAAACGCACCCCATTTCCCCCGATCGAATAATGCAATATCCGGATCACAGTTCGAGCTATAGGGGAAAATCAATTCTATTGGCTGGCGCATTCCAGGTAGAGATCTTGATCGGGAGGCTTCCGCACTCCCGGCTACACGAAAAGGATGCTTCCGATCAAGACAGCGCGGAGAGCAGGCCGGCGGACCCACGAGCCGAAGACTGCGAGTCCAAAGGGATGTCCCGCTTCATCGGCTGCCGATCCCAGTCGGCTCCCTCGATTCGAGAGACCGTCGCCCCGCTAAAGATCAGGAATCGCCTGGCCTAGATCGATCGCGCGCTCGAAATCGGGTTGCACGCGCACCGGCTATCCTGGATCTACCGAACCTATGCTGCAGGAGACATTTCATGATCGACAGGAAATCGACTGCGCAGCACTCTCCGGAGAGCATCCCCGCCCAAGAAGGCGCTGAGGAATTGCTCTCCGTACTGTGCATCGCGGTCCGTGAGACGACATATCGCCTGAATGCTATGGCATCGGTAGTCTATCTGCTGAGCGAGGACCGCAGTGAGCTCCGCGCCGCCGTGATCGGCGGCGATGTGCCGGCTGCTTTCATGATTCCGGAAAGGATGACAATGAACGCTCCATACGCCTCAGCGCGTGCCGTGCAGACCGGGACCGTTGTAGTTCCCTCCGCTCCTGAATCCGCCGAGGTCGATCCGTCCTACATCTCTCTGTCCCCTTTCACCGTTGTCTCAGCCCCGGTCATGACCGATCGAGATTGCTTCGGTTCCCTCACTGCTATCAGGTTGGAATCTGGAGAATATGAAGCTGCGGAGCGCGCTCAGCTGAAGAAGATAAGTGGCGACCTCGCACGGGATATAGCGTCGCTCGAATTGCATGGCATAAAAATTGAACCCAGTCAAATACCCGTCGCCATACCGATCGTCGGCGAAACGTCGGCCGTAGGCCCTACTAGGAACCAATTGAGCAGGGGAATGCCAGGCGTCCCCGGTTCCGCCAGCATGAGTTACATGTACCAGCTCCGACACTTCTCCGACCTACTCAACCGCGCTACAAACATGGGCGACGTCATGAACGCTGTCCAGTCCTGCCTGATGTCCACCTTCGACGCCCGGTCCCTGATACTGGCTTCCATCGCCGAGCATCGCCTGTGGGTCGTCGGGCATGCCGGAGCTACCGACCAGATGGTGAAAGAGCTACATGGCAGCAAGGCTCATGGCCACGCGTCCATCGCCCAAGCCCTTCTAGGCCACCCGCAGTTCCTGCGCGGCGGCATCGACCGGCCAGGCCATCAGAAGGGCGTTACGGAACCTGCTTCCGCATACCTCCCGCTGATCGGTAGCCAGCATGTCATGGGCACGTGCTGTATCGAGTTCGCGTCAGCCGGCCGGCTCTCCGTTGCGGAGAAAGCCGTCCTGATGATGATGACCGGGCTCCTGGGGCCTACCGTAGAACGCATCGAACAGAACAAGAACCGAAAGGCACTAGCCGAAAGCCTGCAAAGAAGCCTTCTCCCACATATGCTGTCGGATCTCCCGCGGCTGACCACCGCGGCCCGCTATCTAGCTTCCGCAGTCACCGCCGAAGTCGGCGGTGACTGGTATGACGTCATTAAACTCCCGAACGGGCGGATCGTTCTGGTCGTCGGCGACGTCGAGGGCCACGCCATCGACAGTGCCGTCACCATGGCCCAGGTACGAAGCGCCGTGGTCGCCTACGCCATCGAGGGCCACCACCCCTCTGCGATCCTCGACCGCACCAGCCGACTGCTTGCCGAACTTGGCACAGAACTACTCGCCACATGCTGCATCGTTTTGTGCAACACAGCCGACGGCGTAAGCGAGGTATGCCTAGCTGGCCACCCCGCCCCTCTCGTCAGTAGCCCCGGTGAACCAATTCGTCTTTTGCACGCACCACCCAATGTCCCACTAGGCATCACCAATCCGCTGCCCTACCGTGCGCAGGAACATGTGCTGCAGCCCCAATCCGTCCTCATGCTGTACTCAGACGGGCTGACTGACACCGAGACCACCGACCCCATCACCAGCGCACGCGCCCTACTCGGCTCCGGCCGCCGTACAGCAGGCATCAGCCTGGAAGCACTGGCCGACCACATCCTCGTCCAGGTTTCCCAGCCGCATGAACGTCGCGACGATGCAGTGCTGCTCCTGGCACGCTATGAAGGCGTCGGCCCCGTAGAGAACATGCCCCGCACCTGCGAGTTCCACATCCATCGCCACGATCTGCGAGGAGTCAACCTGGCGCGCCAATTCGTAGATGAGCGACTCCGCTGCTGGGGGCTGGCAGACCTATCAGACGACCTCCAGCTCATCGTCTCCGAGATCACCACCAACTCGCTCATTCACGCCGGCAGTAACGTCCACCTCCGTTTGCGAGCGTTCCCAGATCACATCCGGCTGGAGGTAAGCGACACCAGCAGCAATCCCCCCATCCCCTCCGGCTTCTCCCTCACAGAGGAAGGCAGGGCCCAGACCGAACACGGCCGCGGTCTAGTCATCGTGGATGCTTTGGCACGTACTTGGAACACCTACCCCAACGGCCGCGGCAAAACTGTCTGGATCGAGTTGGACATACCTCAAACACACAGAACCTGAGCAGGTTCAGCGCCTCGCGCAGATCGGTCGCTCGCCGCACCGCCTCGCTGCCCCGGTGGTGGTGAACTCCTGACGGTGGCCGGGCTGATCAGGTCGGTGGCGGAGGCTGCTCCGCAGGAGGCCCGATCAGAATGTCCCCGGGTTCGGCGCGCAGCGACGCCGTACCGCACCACGAAGGAGCAGTCCGGTCGCCGACTCCGCTTCTTACGAGCTGATGCGTGATAGCAGGTGATGCGTCTTTGCTGGTGGATGGCGTGATCCGGATGTGGCGATCATGGTCGGTGGGGCGGTTCTCGCGCATCAGTTGTTCACGGGGATATCCCGGCACCATCTCGCCTGTTTGGCCGAGGAGTTGGCCGGGCCGTGGCACGCCGCTGTTGAGGGGCGCCGTCACGACACACGTGTGGGGCCAGGAAGCGTGCGACAGGGGCAGGCGCCCGGCACCAGCTGGTGTTCGTCGAACCGGCTGGTGGCCGCGCTGATTCACCTGCGGCACGATCTCCCGCACTCGGTGCTGGGGCTGCTGTTCGGTGTCGACCGCGCCACTGTCACCCGCGCGATCGGGGAGATCCGCGCTCTTTGGGCCGACCGGGGTGCGCGGTCCCCGAGCGTGCCGGTCTGCGGCTGTGGACACTGGCGGATGTGTTCGCCTACGCCCAGGCCGAGGGCGTCGACCTGGTTCTCGATGCCACCGAGATCCAGGTCCGCCGGCCGCTGGCTGGCCGCGGCGGGCGGGGCGCGTTCGTGTCGGGGAAGAAAGAGCCGAACACGATGAAGGCTACCGTCATCGCCGATGACAAAGGCCGCACGTTATCGACCGATGCCCTGCGACCTGGGCGGATGCACGACGCGACCGCCGCACGCAACGAAGGTATCGCCCCCTGCTTCCGGCATTTTTCAGATGTAGAGGTGCTGCTGGACGACGGCTACCTCGGCCTCAGGCGTGATCACCCCGGCCAGGCGGTCACCCCACCAAGGAAGGCGAACAAGACCAGCCCACCCCAAGTCCACGAAGCCCGCCGACAAGCTCGCCACCAGCACTCGTCCCGGCGCCTCATCGTCGAACGTGCCCTCGCCGACCACAAACGCTGGAAGCAACTGGCCCGCTGGACGCACCGACGAGTTGCCCTGCCCGCCACCCACAAGACCATTGCCGGACTGGTCTCCGACCGCACACCGCAGCCTGACGCACAGCCCTCCAGCAGACCACCACACCCTCACCCGGTATCACGCACCAGCTGGTAAGAGGGGCGAAGCCGGCGCGGGCCGGCGCGGGCCGCCGCACCGGGCGCGGTCCGAGTCGTCCGATGCGTCAGCCGAATGCAGTCACATGACTGAGCTTCTTCAGCGTTGCAACTCCAGGGTGAGGACGGCCTTGGCGATTGAC
>NZ_BMSA01000079.1 GCF_014648915.1 Streptomyces phaeofaciens
GGCCTGCCGTTCGTCGTCGCCCTCAACGGCTTCGACGGCTCGCAGCCCTACCAGCCGGAGGAGGTGCGTGAGGCGCTCCAGATCGGACCGGACACCCCGATCATCACGACGGACGCCCGCCACCGCTCCGACGCCAAGAGTGCGCTGATCACTCTGGTGGAACATGCGCTGATGGCACGACTGCGGTAACTTTCCAATTACGCAGTGCCATACGGCAGTTGTCGTAGACGCTTTGGAGCCGGCTGTGGCCTTTGACACGGCCGGCTCCAGTGTTCATAACGTTTCGGCAGAGGAATCCGGTGGTACCGCCACGCGTCGCGGTCGCTTGGTGTCGCTGCGCGCACGAAGGCCCCGTCTTTTGACGGGGCTCGTTCTTTTTGACCGTTTTATCTGGGGCTTACATCACAGCGAACCAGCCCTTCTCACTGTTTGGAAGAGCGCTGGTCGTCATGCTGGAATGCCTGAACTGCCCAATAGTCAATGACGTACACATGGTCGATGGCTGACCGGGCTCTGAGACACTGCGGCACGACGAAGGTGCCGACCGCCGAGAGGTTGTTGGTCGAGTGAGGCGAAGCAAGAAAAGTCCCGAGCCGGCGGCCCGGGGCAACTTCACGCCGCCGCCGCGCGGAGCGGCGTCCGCCCCTGTGCCCGGCCCGGAGCCGACGGCCGCACCCGCCAAGAGCGGCGGCCGTCTCTCCCCCCGTAACTGGCGGGTGCCGACGCGGCTGAACGCGATCCTGCTCATACCCGTGCTGGTCGGCCTTGTCATGGGCGGCTTCCAGGTGAAGAGCTCGATCGACACGTGGCAGGAGGCCGAGGACGCGCAGAACACCGCGCGCGTCGTGCAGGCCGCCCTGTCCTACAGCGACGCGCTCTACAAGGAGCGCGACATCAGCGCCGAGCCGCTGCTCGCCGGCAAGAACGACGACGACGACGTCGTCGCGGCCCGCAAGGCCACGGACGAGGCCGCCACCGCCTTCGACCAGGCCGCCGAGAACATGCCGGCCAAGCCCGGTCTGGAGCGCCGCCTGGACCTGTTCCGCGAAGCGGAGAAGGATCTGCCGAAGATCCGCGCGGCGGCCTACACCTCGAAGCTCTCCGGTGTGCAGACCGAGGAGGGCTACACCGCGGTCGCCCACCCGCTCATGGAGTTCTCCAACGAGCTGGGCCTGGGCACCGGAAACATCACCTCCTACGGCCGTACGGTCTACGCGATCTCGCTGACCAAGGCCGCGCTGTCCCTCCAGCGGTCGATCGGCATGCATCTGCTGATCTCGCCCGGCCCGAAGGACAGCGACTTCGCCAAGCAGCGGGTCTCCCTCTCCTCGTACGCCTACCTCGAGGGCATCGCCATCGAGGAGTACACGGGCGGTGGCACCGAGGCCGACGCGCAGAAGCTCGTCGACGCCGAGGCCGACATCAAGTCGCAGACCGCCGCGTTCGCCGCCGAGCAGAAGCAGAAGAACGACGACTACGTTCCGCCGCCGTCGAAGCCGAACGTCATGGTCGCCGCCATCTCCACGATGAAGACGACCTCGGGCACCGAGCGTGCCGGTCTGGAGCAGGTCGGCATCAGCAAGGGGAACTGGTGGGCGGTCACCACGCTGAAGTACGACGCGTACCGCCAGATCGAGTCGGACATGGCCGACAAGGCGGTGACCGAGGCCTCTGACATCGCCTCGGACGCCAAGACCTCCGCGATCGTCACCGGTGCCGCCGTCGTGGTCGCCCTGCTGCTGGCGTTCATCCTCGCCGGTGCGGTGGCCCGTCAGATGTCCCGCTCGATGCGCCAGCTGCGCAACGCCGCCTTCGGCATCGCCGAGCAGCGGCTGCCGATGCTGGTCGACCAGCTCTCCCGCACCGACCCCGGCCGGGTCGACACCCGGGTGGCCCCGATCCCGATCACCACCACGGACGAGATCGGCGAAGTCGCCCGCGCCTTCGACCAGGTCCACCGCGAGGCCGTACGACTGGCCGCCGAGCAGGCTCTCCTGCGAGGCAACATCAACGCGATCTTCACCAACCTGTCGCGCCGCAACCAGTCGCTGATCGAGGGCCAGCTGACCCTGATCACCGACCTGGAGAACAACGAGGCCGACCCGGACCAGCTGGAGAACCTCTTCCGCCTGGACCACCTCGCGACCCGTATGCGCCGCAACGGCGAGAACCTCCTGGTCCTCGCCGGCGAGGAGCCCGGCCGCCGCTGGGACCAGCCGGTCCCGCTGGTCGACGTGCTGCGCGCCGCCTCCTCCGAGGTGGAGCAGTACGAGCGCATCGAGCTGTCGGGCGTCCCGGAGGCCGAGATCCACGGCCGCGCCGTGACCGACCTCGTGCACCTGCTGGCCGAGCTGCTGGAGAACGCCACCACGTTCTCCTCGCCGCAGACCAAGGTCCGTGTCACCGCGACCCGTCTCCCCGACGGCCGCGTGATGATCGAGATCCACGACAAGGGCATCGGCCTGACCGCCGAGGACTTCGCGGACATCAACCACAAGCTGGCCAACCCGCCGACGGTGGACGCCGCGATCTCGCAGCGCATGGGCCTCTTCGTGGTCGGCCGGCTGTCCGACCGGCACGGCATCCGGGTCCAGCTGCGCCCCTCGGGCGAGCAGGCCGGAACCACCTCCCTGGTCATGCTCCCGGACGCCATCACGCACGGTGGCGGCGGCGAGCAGCAGCCGGACCGCGACGAGTTCACGGTCTCGCAGATCATCCCGGAGCAGCAGCTCCCGGGCGAGAACTTCAACAACGGCCTGCCCGTGCGCACCGCCGCCGAGCTGGGCTTCGACGACAGCCGCTACGAGGTCCCCGACGACCTGCGCGACCTGGACCCGGTCGGCCGCTCCCTGACGCGCGACGAGCGCCGGTCGGCCCTGGAGGGCCAGAACGGCCAGCCGCAGCAGCAGGAGAACGCCTCCTTCGGCGACGGCTTCGACGCGCCGCGGCAGCAGCCGGCGTTCGACAACGGCTACGAGGCGGCCCAGAACGGCTACGCCGAGGCGCCCACCGGCTTCGACCGGCCGACCGGTCAGCCGGCGTACGAGGAGCCGCAGCAGGCGCCGTACGATGAGCAGCAGCGCCCGTCGTACGACGACCAGTACTACGCGCCGAACGGCGGGGCGCCGCAGGGCGACCCGTTCGCGGCGGGTGGCGGCTACCCGGACCCCGGATACGCGGAGCCGGCCCAGGAGGAGCGCGCTCCGGCGGCGGGTGAGGGTTACCCGGCGTACGAGGAGCAGTCCTACCAGGACGACTGGCCGCAGCAGAACGGTTTCCAGAACGGCTACCCGGACCAGTACGCTCCGGGAGCGGAGTCCACGCAGGCCGCTGACGCGAGTGAGCAGGACCGCGTAGGCTTCGACCGTCCGGGACCGGCCCCTTCCGCCGCCCACGCGATGACCGACGCCGGGCTCCCCCGTCGCGGATCCACTGCGGCGAGCGGTTCGAACGGCACGCGGCCCGCGCGGCAGGAGACGCCGGCTCCCCCTTCGGAGGGCAACGGCGACAGCAACTGGCGTTCGGCGAACGACGAGCGCTGGCAGCAGGCATCGTCCCTCCGCAAGCCCAAGGCGGGCGGGGTCACCGCGTCCGGCCTGCCGAAGCGGGTACCCAAGGCCAACCTGGTCGAGGGCACCGCGGCAAGCACCCCCCAGGGAGGCCCCCAGGTCTCCCGCGCCCCGGAGGACGTCCGAGGCAGGTTGAGCAACCTGCGTCGGGGTGTCCAGCGCGGACGCAACGCAGGCACTGAAACGAACGGCCAGGGCTTCGGTCCTGACAGCACCTACAACCAGGAGCGTTAGTGTGAGCCCGATGAGCCAGGCGGCACAGAACCTGAACTGGTTGATCACCAACTTCGTGGACAACACCCCGGGGGTGTCCCACACGGTGGTGGTCTCCGCCGATGGACTCCTTCTGGCGATGTCCGAAGGCTTCCCCCGCGACCGTGCCGACCAGCTCGCGGCCGTCGCCTCCGGTCTGACGTCGCTGACGGCAGGCGCCTCCCGGATCTTCGAGGGAGGTGCGGTGAACCAGACGGTTGTGGAGATGGAGCGGGGATTCCTGTTCATCATGTCCGTATCCGACGGTTCCTCGCTCGCGGTTCTCGCTCACCCCGAAGCGGACATCGGCCTCATTGGGTACGAGATGGCCCTTCTGGTGGACCGTGCCGGTACGGTCCTGACGCCCGACCTTCGTGCGGAGCTCCAAGGGAGCCTGCTCAACTAACCGGAGGACGGTGCGTTTCGGCGTCCCGAGGCCGTAGGGTTTCGGGACGCGGCTCCACAAGGATGGGTGCCCGGCACAGTCGGAGGAGGAGAGAAAGTGGCAACACCCCCAGGCGGTTCGAATTCGGGCAACTGGTCGTACGGCCCTGCCCAGGGCCAGGGCGACGGTTCCCAGAACCCGAACCGTTACAACTTCCCCTCCGCTCCCAGCCAGCAGCGGCCGTACATGCCTCAGGGTCCCCAGGGTCCCGGGCCGTCGCCGTACGACCAGCCGCAGGCCCCGCGCATCCAGCCGGTGCAGCCGCAGCGCCGCAGCCCCGAGCCGGCACCCGCCGGGGCGTCGCACAACCCCCTGGTGCGTCCGTACGCCATGACCGGCGGCCGGACGCGCCCGCGCTACCAGCTCGCCATCGAGGCGCTGGTGCACACCACTGCGCAGCCGCACCAGATGCAGGGCCAACTGCCCGAGCATCAGCGGATCTGCAATCTGTGCCGTGAGATCAAGTCGGTGGCCGAGATCTCGGCCCTCCTGACCATCCCTCTCGGCGTGGCCAGGATCCTCGTCGCCGACTTGGCGGAGGCGGGACTGGTCGCCATTCATCAGCCCGGCGGCGACGAGAACGCCGGCGGCCAGCCAGCCGTGACACTGCTCGAAAGGGTGCTCAGTGGACTTCGCAAGCTCTAGCGGGGGTCCCTCCCGCTCCACCACTTCCGCGAAGATCGTGGTGGCGGGCGGCTTCGGCGTGGGCAAGACCACGTTCGTCGGGGCTGTTTCGGAGATCAACCCGCTGCGCACCGAGGCCGTCATGACGTCCGCGTCGGCGGGTATCGACGACCTCACCCACACCGGGGACAAGACGACCACGACGGTCGCCATGGACTTCGGCCGTATCACGCTGGACCAGGACCTGATCCTGTACCTGTTCGGTAC
>NZ_BMSA01000080.1 GCF_014648915.1 Streptomyces phaeofaciens
TCGTCCCGCGCTCCACTCGGATCCCGATGTACTCGGCTGTGACGGCCGCTCCCGTGCCGGGTGAGTCGCTGGACGCGGAGTACTGGTATCGCAACCTGCGTGAGCGGGTCCGTTTCCACGAGACCGTCGAGGTGCTGGTCGGTGAAGGCCACACCCTGTTCCTCGAAGTCAGTGCGCACCCCGTGCTGACCAGCGCGATCGAGGAGACCGGTTACGCGATGGACGCCCCGGTGCGTGCCGTCGGGACCCTGCGCCGGGGCGAGGGTGGTGGCCGGCAGTTCCTGATGTCGCTCGCCCAGCTCTGGGCGCACGGTGTCGCTCCCGACTGGTCGACCGTGCTCCCCGCCGCGCCACCGGTCGACCTTCCCACGTACGCCTTCCAGCGCGACCACTACTGGCTGGCGGCCGCCGCTTCGGTGGGCGGCGGCGCGACCGCGCCGGATTCCTGGCGGTACCGGGAGAAGTGGACCCCGCTGCCCGACGGCGACGGCCCGGTCGGTCTGTCCGGCACCTGGCTGGTGGCCGTCGACGCGGACCAGGCGGGCGGTGCGCTGCACGAGGCGGTCGTCGCGGGTCTGCGGGGGCATGGGGCCGTGGTGGAGACGCTGTCGGCGTCCGGCGAGCCGGGGCGGTGGGCCGAGGTGCTGGCCGCGCAGGCGTCGCCGGCCGGTGTGGTCTCGCTGCTCGCCCTCGCCGACGACGAGACGCCGGAGGTCCCGGGAGACGTGCGAGACGGGCGAGGCCGGAAAGCCCAGCGCGGCGGGCGAGTTGAGCCCGGTGCCCACGGCGGGCTCCACGCCACGCTGTCACTGATTCAGGGGATGGCGGCCGCGCGGCTCACCGCCCCCCTGTGGTGTGTCACCCAGGGCGCGGTGTCCGTGGGCGACCAGGACCCCCTGATGCACCCGCACCAGGCGTCGGTGTGGGGACTGGGACGCGTCGCCGCGCAGGAACTCCCCACCCAGTGGGGCGGGTTGGTCGATCTGCCCATGGACCCGGACGCGACGGTCGTGCGTCGTCTGTGCGCGGTCCTCGCGGCCGGTGCCCCCGAGGACCAGATCGCGGTGCGTCACACCGGTGCCCTCGGGCGCCGGCTCGTCAGGGCCCGCCCCGACGTCGCCCAGCCGGGCGGCGAGTGGCGGCCCGGCCCTGGAACCGTGCTGATCACCGGCGGCACCGGGGCGCTCGGGAGCCGACTCGCCCGGCGGCTGGCGGAGCGGGGCGCCGAGCACCTGCTGCTCGTCGGCCGACGCGGCGACACCGCCCCGGGCGCCGCCGGGCTGGCGGCCGAGCTGGCCCGGACCGGGGCCAAGGTGACGGTGGCCGCGTGCGACCTCGCGGACGGCGACGCGCTGAGCGGCCTTCTGGCGTCGATCCCGGCCGAGTATCCGCTGACGGCGGTGTTCCACACGGCCGCCGTACTGGACGACGCGGCCGTCGAATCCTTGACGCCTCATCAGGTGGACGCCGTACTGAAGGTGAAGGCGGCTGCCGCGTGGCGGCTGCATGAACTCACGCGCGGTCTGGAGCTGTCCGCGTTCGTCCTGTTCTCCTCCGTGGCCGGCAGCGTCGGCATGGGCGGGCAGGGCAACTACGCTCCGGCCAACGCCTATCTGGACGCGCTCGCCCGGTACCGCCACGCGCGGGGGCTGACCGCGACCTCCGTCGCCTGGGGGCCCTGGGCGCAGGGCGGGATGGCCGACGGTGACGCGGTGGCCGAGCTGCGGCTGCGGCACGGACTGCCGTTGCTGCCACCGGAGTCGGCGATCCTCGCGCTGGAAGCCGTGCTGGGGGGCGGCGAACCGGCAGCTGTCGTCGCCGACTTCGACTGGGCGCGGTTCACGCACGCCTACACCGCCGTACGACCGAGCCGGCTGCTCGACGAGATTCCCGAGGCCCGGCAGGCGCTCGCCGAGGGTCGGGCCGAAGCCGCCGGTGAAACGGCCGTCCCGCTCCGCGACCGGCTGGCCGACGCGGATCCGCGTGAACGCCGACGGCGGCTCCTGGACGTCGTACGCGGGCAGGTGGCCGCCGTCCTCGGGCACGACTCGGCCGAATCCGTGGGCACCGGACGCAAGTTCCTCGAACTCGGGCTGGACTCCGTCACCGCCGTGGAGCTGCGCAACCGGCTGAACGGTCTGACCGGACTGCGACTGCCCATCGCCGTGATCTTCGACCACCCGACGGTGAACGACCTCGTCGCCCACCTCGGCGCACGGCTCTTCGCGACCGGTCCGGAACCGGGGAAGCCCGGCGCCGACGACCCGCACACCGAGACCGCCGTGGACGCCGAGCGGCTGAACGAGGAACTCGACGCCGCGAGCAACGACGAGCTGTTCGCCTACATCGAGAAGGAGTTCGGGATCTCCTGACGCGCGCGTCCCTCCCCGGCTTCCGTCCCTCCCGGCCTCCGTCTCTCCCGACCGTCTGGCCCCTTCGACCGCCTGACCCCCTTCGACCGCCTGCCCCCCCCATACCGCCGCCCCGTTGTGGCGCGCCCTCTTCCCGAACGGCCGACTCATCGCATGGAGCAAGTAATGGACGACGTCAAGAAGCTCCGTCACTTCCTGACGCGGGTCACCGCGGAACTCCAGGAGACGCGGGCGCGACTGCGAGTGGTGGAGACGGCCGCCGACGAGCCGGTGGCCATCGTCGGGATGAGCTGCCGCTACCCCGGCGGCGTGGCGTCGCCCGAGGCACTGTGGGAGCTGGTGTCGACGGGCGGCGAGGGCATCTCCGGGTTCCCCACCGACCGCGGCTGGGACCTGGCGTCGCTGGTCGATCCGGACGGCGGCCGGCCTGGCACCTCGTACACGGCCGAGGGCGGCTTCCTGCACGACGCGGGCGAGTTCGACGCCGGCTTCTTCGGGATCTCGCCGCGTGAGGCCCTGGCGATGGACCCGCAGCAGCGGCTGCTCCTGGAGACCTCCTGGGAACTCTTCGAGCGGTCCGGCATCGACCCGCAGTCGCTGCGCGGCAGCCGGACGGGTGTCTTCATCGGCGCCAGCTTCCACGACTACGGCGGCCGGCTGCCCGCGATCCCGGAGGAGGTTGAGGGCCACGCCATGACCGGCGTCGCCGGGAGCGTCGCCTCGGGGCGCATCGCCTACACCTTCGGGCTGACCGGGCCCGCCCTCACCGTGGACACGGCGTGCTCGTCGTCCCTGGTGGCGCTGCACCTGGCCGTGCAGTCGCTGCGCCAGGGCGAGTGCTCCCTGGGCGTGGTCGGCGGGGTTGCGGTGATGTCCGGCCCTGACCTCTTCACCGAGTTCAGCAAGCAGCAGGGCCTGTCCCGGGACGGCCGTTGCAAGGCGTTCTCCGCCGACGCCGACGGCATGGGCGCGGCGGAGGGCGTGGGGCTGCTGCTGGTGGAGCGGCTGTCCGACGCCCTGCGCAACGGTCATCAGGTGCTGGCGGTCGTCCGTGGTTCGGCCGTCAACCAGGACGGCGCGTCCAACGGCCTGACCGCGCCGAACGGTCCGGCGCAGGAGCGGGTGATCCGGCAGGCGCTGGCGGGTGCGGGGCTGACGGCGTCCGAGGTGGACGTGGTGGAGGCGCACGGTACGGGGACCTCGCTGGGTGATCCGATCGAGGCGGGGGCGTTGCTGGCGACGTACGGGCAGGACCGTCCCGCGGACCGGCCCGTGCTGCTGGGGTCGGTGAAGTCCAACATCGGTCACACCCAGGCCGCCGCCGGTGTGGCCGGGGTGATCAAGACCGTGATGGCCATGCGGCACGGTGTCGTACCGGCCACGCTGCACGCCGACGAGCCGACGCCGCATGTGGACTGGGCCTCCGGTGCCGTACGGCTGGTCACCGAGACCACCGTGTGGCCCGAGACCGACCGGGCGCGGCGGGCGGCGGTGTCGTCGTTCGGCGTGAGCGGGACCAACGCGCATGTGATCGTGGAGGGCCCGCCGGCCCTCGACGCCACGGCCGAGGAGCCGCCCCCGCCCGGGGTCTTCACGGGTGCGGACACGGTGCCGTGGGTGCTGTCGGGGCGGTCCGAGGCGGGGCTGCGGGCGCAGGCGGAACGGCTGCGTGCGTCGGTCGCAGCCGGTGACGAGTCCGTCGCCGCCGTCGCCCGGTCGCTGGCCACCCGGCGGGCGGCCCTGGAGCACCGGGCCGTGGTGGTCGCGGGGGACCGGGAGGGCTTCCTGGCCGGGCTGGAGGCGATCGCCTCGGGCGAGCCTTCCGCGCAGGTGATAGGCGGGAAGACCGAGGGCGAGTCCGACACGGGTGTGGTGTTCGTGTTCCCCGGGCAGGGGGCGCAGTGGGTGGGGATGGCGGCCGAACTCCTGGGCGCCTCAACCGTGTTCGCCGAGTCGGTGGAGGCGTGTGCGCGGGCGTTGGCCCCGTTCGTCGACTGGGATCTCCTTGACGTCCTGCAAGAGTCGGCGGACGGGGGTGCGTTGGAGCGGGTGGATGTGGTGCAGCCCGCGTTGTGGGCGGTGATGGTGTCCCTTGCCGAGGTGTGGCGTGCGGCTGGGGTTGTTCCTTCGGCTGTGGTGGGTCATTCGCAGGGGGAGATCGCTGCGGCGTGTGTGGCGGGTGCGTTGTCGTTGGAGGACGGGGCGCGCCTGGTCGCGTTGCGCAGTCAGGTGATCGCGCGTGAACTGGCGGGTCGGGGTGGGATGTTGTCCGTCGCGGCGTCTG
>NZ_BMSA01000081.1 GCF_014648915.1 Streptomyces phaeofaciens
GCGACCAGGAGGTCCGTTCCATGACCAGCATCTCCCCTCTCGGCGGCCAGGGCGAGAATCTGCCCGAACCGTTGCGGCGCACGTTCGACGAGATGATCGCCGACGCCGAGAAGGAGCTGGCCGTCCAGCAGGACCGTCTCCGGCAGATGCACCGCCGGCGGCGCCGCCGGCAGTACCGGGACGCCGCCCGGCGGGCCCGCGAACACAGCCGCGCGGGGCTGTTCTGGGGCGGCTCGGCCGCATGCGCGGCCGGCGCGGTCTTCGCCCTGCTGGGGATGTACGACATCGCCATGGAGCTGCTGAAGGCGGCGGTGGCCGCGTGGATCGCGGCGGCCTCCGCCGCGCAGCCGCCCCGCACCTGACGACACGGACCGGCACCGCACCACGTTGAAGGCCCCCAGGCACCGGCCTGGAGGCCCTCGGCGTCTTCCGGCATCGTACGGGCTGCCCCCTCAACCGTCCGGGTGACGCCAGCCGGGCACGAGTTTGGGCAGGCGGTGGTTGATCTGGTGTTCGTCCTTGGCGCAGCCCTCGAACGGCCCGCCGGAGGCGCGCAGCTCCCGCATACAGGGGTGGAGATGGTCACGGTGCCAGACGCTGGGGCCGGTGCAGCCACAGGCGGCGGGGTCGCTCAGCTCCTGCCACGCGAGCCAGCAGGCGTGCAGCCGGGCGATGGCGATGGGATGCTCCAACCACCGATGGCACCAGCGGGCCTCGGCGCTGGGCTCGGCGAGGCATCCGGGCACGAGGACGCCCTCCACCCACTCGGCGGGAACTTCCACTCCTCGTCGTCCTCGTCGCCGTTCTTCCCCTCGGGCTCCTCCCTCGGGCTCCTCCCCCGTGCCGACCGTCTCGTCGCCGGGCGAAGGCCGACCCACGAGGCGAGCGCCTGGCTCTCTCGCAGTGGCCCTGCGAGCACGGGCACGAAGCGGCGCACCGTCCCGCAAGGACGGTGCGCCGCTCGTCGGGTGCCGGGCCGGCCGCGCCGCCGCGCGGCCGGCCCCCGCACCGGGGTCAGTGCCGGCTGCCACCGCCGTGATGGCGGTCGTAGCCCCAGGACTCCTCGTCGATGACGCGCCCGCGGTGGTTGCTCAGGGTGGCGGTGTCGTGGTCGTTGTTCCACACGTAGGAGCGGCGGTCCTGGTAGAGGTCGGTGCGGGTGTCGCGGCCCTCACCGGTGTGGATACGCACGGTGGCGCGGCCGGCCAGACGGTAGCCGTCGAACGTGTACGTGCGGCCCGACTCGTCCTCCAGCGTCCAGCCGTCCAGGTTCACCGACTGGCGGGTGGTGTTGGTGAGTTCGACCCACTCCTTGTTCAGCGAGCGGTTGGTGCGGTCGTCGCGTCCCGGGGAGTCGTACTGGACGGCGGAGATCTCCACCTTCGCACGCTCGGGGCGGCGGTCGGCCGCGGACGCCGGCAGCGCCACCGCCGAGACCACGGCACCCGCCGCGAGCGCGGCGGCAACGAGACGGCGGGCGGAGACAGAAGCAGAAACGGACAAGAAGTCCCCCAGATGGTGCGGGCACCCTCCCCGGTGCGGCGCCTTTCGCGGGCCGCTGCGGGGTGTCGGTGCGGTGTGCGGGTGGCGGCCGGACCGGCCGCGCACACACAGCTTGTCCACGCTGTGCGGGCCTTGAGGGGGAAACATGGACTGTGTTACCTGTTGCCCATATTTTCATGACTCTCGACTGCACCATCCATGTATGCCGGATGTGCACCATGTTGACGGCACGACAGACTACGGACCCTTGCAGGCACCGGCCGCTCCCCCGCCCCCGCCACGGCACGCCACCCCAGGACCGATCGGGCCGTCACCCGAAAGTGAGTAACAGCCGAGCCGTCGGCCCGGCCGTGACGTCGGCGGTCCGGCGCCTGTTGAGCCATGCCAGGACGGGCGTGCGCGGGAGGGAAACCATGGCCGCCGAGGAGTGGCAGGCCGTCGGCTCGGCGCGCACCTGCGGCGGCCGCTCGCGGACGGTCTCACCGACCAGGTCCGCACCGCGTGCTGCGACCACCGTGTGAAGCGGTGGGTCCTGCACCTGACCGACGACCAGACCGCCTCCGTGGCCTACGTGTTCTGGCTCCACAAGACCACCGGCTCCGCCCTCGAAGCCAACCGCTTCACCCGCGACACCGGCATCACCCACCAACCCACCCCCACCCGCCGCACCGCGATCCCCGAATCCACACCACTCCCGCACCACCCACCATCAGCCGCACCCGCCGAACACCTCCCCTGACGGGAGCGACGGGCGGACGCCGACCGGCTGGCCAGGCCCGGGCGCTCGGCACGCCGACCGTCGCGGATGCGCTCCTGGTGCTCACCTGTATGAGCTGCGGCCCTCCAGGACGGCGACGGCCGCGCAGGACGGTGTCACAGGGATGCTGGTCGTAGCGGTTTTGAATCGTGGTTGCCGACCGGGCTTGATGCCTGTCGGCTTCACCAACAAGGCCCCAGCCGGGCCAGCGCGTCACTCGGCCTCGCCCCCGCTGCGGCCAGGTCGGCGCTGGACCGCGTCCTGGCCGGCGATCACCTCCCGGCACGATGTCGCAGGTGACACTTGTGGCCCGGCTGCTGCGGGAAGCCGGGTCAGGGCGTGTTCAGATCGAAAGTCTGGTTGCTGACGTTCGTCGCGCCGGGGCTGTCGATGTTGCTGTTCGTGCTGATGTTGTTGAACATCGGGATGACGCCGTTCAGGCTGACGGGGAGGATCGAGTCACCGCCTCCGTCACCGCCGCCGCAGGTTGGGCCGGGGATGCCGGTCGGGTCGCTCGCCAAGCCGCTGCTGCTGCCGTCGGTCACGATGGCGGTGTTGGTGACCGTGCAGGGAGCGTCGGGGGCGACGGCGAACGTGAGGTCGACCGTGTAGCTCTCGCCCGGATCGATCGGAGCACTGACGATCTCGACCCTGTCCGGTGTGGTGCTCACACCAAACACTCCCCCGGTGGTGTCACTGACGAGGTCCAGATCTGCGAGTGTCAGCCCGGCCGGGAAGACGTCCGTCATCGTCGTCTCACCGGCGGTGGTCTCGTCGCCAGGCCGTCATCCCGGACGCACTGATCTACTACCGGCGCGGGCGCCGCGACAGTGACGGGGGTTCGATGCTGCGGGCGTTCCTTGAGGTCGACCGGGCGACCATGGGCCCCGAACGCCGCGCCTCCAAGCACCCCGCCTACGCCCGCCGGCATCGACACCCGTATCCGCGCGCTCCACTCGGCGGCCGACGTGGACCCCGCGGTCGCGCTGTTCCTGCGGGAGGCGACGGTGCCGGCCGCGCCGATGACCGACCTCGTCCAGCACGGACCCGCCGCGGCTGTGTGGCACCCCGTGCGCCATCCCGGGCGCCGGGTCGGCTGGCTGGAACAGCTGGTGTCGTAGACGGTGCGCAGCAGGCGGGACGCCATAGGCGCTTGCGCACCGCGGCGTGGTCTGCGCAATGCCCCCGACCACAGGCCCCACCACGGGGGTCCGGGGTCCCGACCACAGGCCCGACCACCGCAGGTCACCGCGTTACGCAGGGAGTGTGCACCAAGTGCGCAGTCACTTTGCAGTGTGGGGGCGGGACGGCGTCTGGGCAGGAAGGCCGGCTGCGCACGGCCGCCGCCCACCGCTCCGCGCCGACAAGGCCGGTTGCGCAGCACCTGGACCCAGCCGTCCCTTCTCGGCTGTGGCCTGGGCCGCTCGTCGGACCAGACGATGAGCCGCCGATGACGCCAAACGCATGGCATTCCGCGGCCGCCGCAACCGGCAGGGGGGCCGCGCGGCTCCTCAACGGCACCACTGCACGCTGCTGGTGAGGAGATCCACGTGAGCACCACCGCCTTCGAGGACCACGCGTTCGTCGACCCCTACGCCGTCGACCCCACCGACAGCCTCTGGCCCGACCCTGCCAGCCAGCACCAGGACACCGGCTACCTACTGGCACCGCCCAACCCTGACGAGCGCATCAGCTACAGCATCGACCCACGCGACCGGCGCCGCCTCGACCTGCACGCGGCACTGACCACAGCCGGAATCCCGCCCCGCCCTGAAGACCGCGACGCCATCGACCAGCTCAGCGCCCTACCGGCCGGCATCAACACCACCCTCCAACGCTGGCTCCACCACACCGCATGACCCTCACCCACCAGACATCGCGGCTGCCCGCATGCCGCCGTACCGTGGACGTCTCGGGACCACCTGTGTAGAGGTCTCCCCCATGCCCCGAACCATCTGGTCAGGCGCTATCTCGTTTGGCCTGGTCACTTCTCTGAAGTAGGGCGTGTCCGGCGGACCGTGCAGCAAGGTCGTACTCCGCTCGACAGAGCAACTCGGGCCTTGGGCCGCACCACCCGCTCGGACTGTGTTGCCCAAAGCGGTGTCGACCGCCACGGCACCCCGCTCGCCGTCACGCTCACCGGCGGGAACCGACATGA
>NZ_BMSA01000082.1 GCF_014648915.1 Streptomyces phaeofaciens
ACACCCATGCCAGACCAACGCACCAACCGCCCCACCAGTTACGGGACAACCTTTAGACGAGTGATTCCAAAGTGCTTGATCAGCCGGTTCGGGACGTTCCGGTAAGGTTCCCGCCCTGGACTTCGTAGACCTCGGTTGTGGTCTCGGGCTGGATGAGGGCGCTGATCCGCTTGACGGTCTCGTGATATCTAGGTGATGCGGCAAGTGTCTCGAGGCTGGCCTGGTCGGCCCACAAGGTGATCACGAGGCAGCGCTCGCCGCTGCGCGAGAACATGACGCCCCGGAAGCCCTCTTGTTGTTCAAACATGGGCTGCGATACGTCCCGGGCGAAAGCGTCATACTCCAGCTCTTGCCCGGTCAGGACGGCGGCTCGCCACAAACGCACAATCATTTCTTGCCTCCAGGACCAGAAGTCACGGCACGGGGAGGTGATCATCGGCGATGGTGTCTGTGAAAGCGGACAGAAGCCACACCGAAGTGCTGTGACTGCGAGAAGAGGGTGTCCAAGATCAGGTTGTGAAGACCGACCTGGACACCCTCCTTACCGCACTGTACGTGAAGATCGATGACGAGCTGGGAGGACAGAGGTGCCTGGGCAGGCCGCCGCGGTTGACGGATTCCGAGCTGGTCTGTCTGGGGGTGGCCCAGGCGATGCTCGGGTTCAGGTCCGAGGCCCGGTGGCTGCGGTACGCAGGCAAGAACCTGACGTCGATGTTCCCATACCTGCCCAAGCAGCCGGGCTGGAACAAGCGGCTGCGGGCCGCGTTACCGCTGGTCAAGAAGGCGATACGCATGCTCGCGGCCGACACGGACTTCTGGTTCGACAACCACTGGATCGTGGATTCAACCCCGGTGGAGTGCGGCCGATCCAGGCCGACGGTGAAACGCTCCGACCTGGCAGGCTGGGCCGGATACGGGTACTGCGCCTCGCGCTCCCGGTTCTTCTGGGGCCTGCGCCTGTATCTGGTGTGCACTCCGGCCGGGATGCCGATCTTGTGGGCTTTGGCCAACCCGAAAATGGACGAACGCGAGGTCCTGCAGGCCATGCTCGATGTCGATGCCAGACTGGTCGCCGACCGGCCCGGCCTGTTGATCATCTCCGACAAGGTCGCCTCCAAGGAGTTCGAGACCGACCTCGCCCTGCGCGGTATCGAACTACTGCGGCCCTCGTTCAAGCGCGAGAAGAAACGCCAAGGCCAAAGCCTGCTGAAGTCAGTACGGCAGCTGATCGAGTCGGTCAACGACACCCTCAAGGGCCAGCTCGACCTGGAACAACACGGAGGCCGGACCTTCGAGGGTGTCGCCGTCCGCGTCGCCCAGCGCATCCTCGCCATGGCAAGCGCGATCTGGCACAACCACAAAACCGGCGCCCCCATCACGCGCTCGCTCGTCGCCTATGACCACTGATCATTTGGAATGACTCGTCTAGAGCCAGGACATGGTGGCCAGCGATAGAGAGCGGCTATCGGCCCGGCCCGCGGTACTTCCGGTAGGAGTGCCACGCTTGTGGCATCGGCCCGGGCCGACATTGTTGCTGTCGGCCCGGGCCTGCATTCCGACCGTCCGGGGTGCTGCCCGGACGGTGCACGGTGCACCGGTGGGACGTGCTTCCGGGGGTGACTGCCCCGGGCCGTTCACGAGACGCGCGGCCGCGCTCGCCGGTAGGGAAAGGCCGGGGTCTGCGGACCCTGAACCGCCCGTCGGCCCCGGCCGGATCCGTCCCTCTCAGGGCCTCGCGCTTGAGGAACTGCTGTTGTACGCCTCTGCGGTCAGGCGCGGACGGCGCGAGGGCAGAGCCGGGGCGGGCCAGGACAGGGTGACCTGCCGCGCCTCGCCCGGCAGCAGCCACAGATAGTTGTCGCCGTAGAGTGTCGGGAGCACCCGGCGCCCGGTTGCGTCGTCCAGCAGGGAGAGCCGGACCATCGCGGCGACGGTCGAGCCCGTGTTGCGGACGGTTGCGGTGAGTTCGTGCCGGCTCCCGGCCCACGAGGCGCGGTCGATCTTCGCCGACACCTTCGTGCGCGGGGCCGTGGCCAGGGCCCGCATCGCGTCCGGCGTGCGATAACGCCAGTAGGTGTTGCGCGACAGCACGCGGCGGTCGCCGTCCTGCAAGGTCAGGCGCAGGAGGTGCAGGTCGGGAAGGTCGTCGGTCCAGCCGGTAGTGAATGCCTGCGCGGTGGCGGCCGCATCCACATCCACCCGGGTGTTCTTCGCCTTGCCCAGCCGGTAGCCCGAGAGGTCGAGCAGCTCGGCCGAGACGGTGGCTCCACGCAGCCGTTTGCGCGTGTGGTTCACGGCGATGACCTGGCCCTCGGGGTCAGCCTGCACATGCAGGGGCTCGCAGGCCGACCGGGCTCCGTAGTAGGTGCCGTTGACGTCGAAGTCATAGTCGTAGGTCTGCCAGACCGTGCTGTGCCAGGCCGGGTGGGACATCCACAGCATCAGGCCGCTGGCGTTGTCCCACAGGTTCGCGTTCCACGCCTCGAACATGGCGCGCGTGTTCTCGTAGTTGACGAACTGGGCCTTGCGGGCGAAGTCGTCCAGGTCGGTGACGGTGCCGAGACGGGCTTCAACGGCGGCCTTGTAGGTGTGGGGTGCCTGGTTCCCGCGCTCGCTCCAGTCGTGGTGGTACCAGGCGCCGCGGATCGGCCACTCGGGCTCGTCGCCCGTCATGTTCCGCAGGCTGGCGGCGGTGGAGACGACGGGCATACCGATCTCGGTGTGGAAGCCGAAGTCCTTGCTGCCGTAGGTGGACGGGTCGAAGTACTTCTCCGGTTCGACCCAGCCGTACGGTCCGCCGCCGGTGATGATGCCGCCGGCCGAGTTGTTCTGGTAGAGGATGCCGGGCGCCTGCTGCTCGACGGCCTCGCGCATGCCGCGGTCGATGGCGGCCGGCGGGTTGCCCTCGTTGGCTCCGCACCAGATCACCACGCTGGGATGGATGCGGTAGCGCAGCACGGTGTCCCGTGCGATCGAGACGAAGGCGTCGTGGTCCGGCGGGTCCATGCCCCACGCGTTGGGGAAGTCGTTCCACACCAGGATCCCGTGCTCGTCGCAGGCGGCGAAAAACTCCTCCCGGTCACTGGTGCCGACCCAGTTGCGGATCATGGTGAAGTTCATGTCCCGGTGCATCCGGACGGC
>NZ_BMSA01000083.1 GCF_014648915.1 Streptomyces phaeofaciens
TCGTCCTGGCAGGCCGCACCGCCCTCGGCCTCACCGCCTGACCCCCCACACACCACCCCCTCCGCCACGAGGGCGGCCACGCCCCTCCCCTGGAGCCCCCCAGATGAAGAACTCGACACTCCTCGCCCGCACCGCGCTCGGACCGGCCATCGGCGGCACCCTCTTCTACGTCGCCGCCCACTACCTGCCGCCGACGCCCTACTGGGACGGCTTCCTCCGGGTGCTGCCCGCCGGCCTGCTGCTGCTGGCGATCCGTCCCGCCCTGCCCCGCGGCTCGTGGTGGTGGAAGTCGCTCGTGCTCGGCATGCTCAACATGGGCCTGTTCACCGTGTTCCTGCTGATCTCCGCGCAGCGACTGCCCGGCGGTGTCGCGGCCACCCTGAACTCCACGTCGAGCCTGGTGGCCATCGCCGTCGCCTCGGTGGTCCTCAAGGAGAAGATCCGGCCGCACCACTACATCGCCTGCGTGGTCGGGGTCGTCGGCGTCGCGCTGCTCGTCCTGCGCAGCTCCGCCTCCCTGGACGCGGTCGGCGTCCTGGCCGGCATCGGCAGTGCCTCCAGCATGGGCATCGGCAGCGTCCTGGCCCGCAAGTGGGGCCGCCCGGAGGGCGTGCACAGCCTCACCACGGCCGGCTGGACCCTGCTCGGCGCGGCCGTCTTCCTGCTGCCGCTGGCCTTCCTCTTCGAGGGCGCGCCGCCGAGCTTCAGCGGCAAGGAGCTGTTCGGTCTCGCCTGGGCCGCGTTCGTGGTCGGCGCGCTCGGCTTCGCCCTCTTCCTCTCCGGCGTCCAGCGGCTGCCGGTGTCGCAGTCCGCGCCGCTGCCCCTGATGAACCCGGTCACCGCGGCCATCCTCGGCTGGGTGGCGGTCGGCGAGCGGCTCACCCTGGCGCAGCTGCTCGGCGGGGTGCTGGTCTGCTCCGCGATCATCCTGGTCGCGAACCCCACCCTCCTGGGCCGCTTCTTCACCAAGCCCGAGAAGCCCGCGGTCGCCACGGCCGCCAGCGACGACCCCGAGACCGTCGGGTCGTCTTCCTAGCCCACGGCGCGGCCGCTTACGGAGAACGGGAGAAGGCATGGAGAACTACGACGTCGTCGTGGTCGGCGGTGGCCCGACCGGGCTGGTGACGGCCGGACTGCTCGCACGGGCCGGCGTGCGGGTCCTGGTCGCCGAACGCCGGGTGCACCGCGGTGACCGGCCCAAGGCGGTCGTGCTGCACGCGCCGACCCTGGAACTGCTCGACGGGCTCGGTCTGCTGGACGATGTGCTGGCCCGCAGCATTCCGCTCGAACGGTTCGCCTTCCGGGTGAACGGGGCGGGGACGTTCACCGCCGAGATGACCGGGATGGACAGCCATCTGGACGGCTACCGGAATCTTCCGCAGCCCATTCTGGAAGGGCTGCTGGAGAAATACGCACTCGAATACGGTGCTCATATCGAGCGAGGCGTCGCATATCTTTCCCACGAGGCGAACGACTCCGGAATATCCGTCCGCTTCGAGGGGCGCGACGACGTCCGCTGCTCCTATCTGGTCGGCGGCGACGGCCCGCGCAGCGCCGTACGGGAGGCCCTGGGCGTCGCGATGACCGGCCGCAGCCTGACCACGAGCTATCTGCTGGTCGAGGGCGTTCCCCAGGAGCTGGTCGGCCGCACGGAGGTCGGCGTGCACGTCGGCGAACACGGCATGGTCACGATGATGCCGATCCCCGGTGACCAGGTACTGGTGGCCGGACCCGCGGTGTCCGGACTGGCCCTGGAACGCGACGCCGAGGTGCCG
Source organism: Streptomyces phaeofaciens (assembly GCF_014648915.1). Taxonomy (GTDB): domain Bacteria; phylum Actinomycetota; class Actinomycetes; order Streptomycetales; family Streptomycetaceae; genus Streptomyces; species Streptomyces phaeofaciens. The sequence continues at coordinate 1,776 of NZ_BMSA01000083.1, forward strand.
TGGAGCCGGATCGCCGAGGCGATCGAGACGCTGGGCTTCGGCAGTCGGCTGAGGCTCGCCGAGGCCGTCCGCACCAGCCACTACTCGGTGGATCTACGGGTCGCCGACCGCCTGGTGGCCGGCCGGGTCGCGCTGGCCGGGGACGCCGCACATCTGAACACCCCGGCCGGCGGGCAGGGTCTCAATCTCGGGATCGGCGACGCCGTCGCCCTTTCCTGGCGCATTTTCGCGGCCCTGAAGAAAGACGATCCGAATCTTCTTCTGGGATATGATGAGGAACGTCGTGAATTCGCGGCCAAGGTGGGGCGTACGACGTTTCTCGCCCCGTTGATCGAGCGGATCCGCACGGCCGACGAAACGACCCGGCCGGCCCTCCAGAACGAGCTGGACGAACTCGCCCTGTGCTGGAGCCAGCTGTATCCGGTCGAGGAGAACTGGCGCGGCGGCCACTACGAGCTGGGTGTCGGAGCGCGCGTTCCGTCCCGGATCAGGGCCGCCGGGAAGCTCCTGCCGTTCCTCGACCCCGGCGACCGGATCGACGGGTCGACGCTGCTGTGGTTCGACGGCACGGAGTCCGGGGCGGTCGAGAACGGTTCGTCGCTTCCGCCGGTGCGCGTCGAGGCCGGCTCCTCGCTACCGCCGGTGCGGGACGTGCGCCGGGTCCCGGCACCCGCCGGTGACCGGGTCACCGTGCCGGAGGGCGCCCAGGGCGTCCTCGTCCGCCCGGACCGCCGGGTGGCGCGGGTCCTGTAGCCCCCTCCTCGCTTGAGTCATTCCCCTTTCGCTCCCTCTCTGGAGGTACCTCGCCATGTCCAAGAAGCCTCGTATCGCCGTTGCCTATTTCTCCGGGTTCGGGCATACCGATCGTCTTGCGGAAGCGGTGAGGAGTGGTGCTGTGGAGGCCGGTGCGGAGGTCGAGCTGGTCCGGGTCGACGCGATGTCGGAGGAGGAGTGGCGGGTGTTGGACGAGGCGGACGCGATCGTGTTCGGTTCGCCGACCTATATGGGGTCGGCGGCGGGTGCGTTTCATGTGTTCGCTGAGTCGACGAGCAAGCGGTGGGCGTCGGCGGCGTGGAAGGACAAGCTGGGTGCGGG
>NZ_BMSA01000084.1 GCF_014648915.1 Streptomyces phaeofaciens
ACCGCCCGAGACCAGTCCAGTTGGTTCTTCGACCTGAGCCTGTTCAGTAGCAGCTGATGGAGCTGGTCCCAGACGCCGGCCTCGTTCCAGGCGGCCAGCCGGCGCCAGCAGGTCATGCCCGAGCCGAAGCCGAGCTCCTGGGGCAGGTACTCCCACTGGATCCCGGTATGGAGGACGAACAGCATCCCGCACAGGGCCTGCCGGTCGGGCACCCGCGGCCGGCCCTCGACCCGCTTCGGCGGCGGTTCGGGCAGCAACGGCTCGATGAGCGACCACAGTTCGTCCGACACGATCCACGGCCGCGACTGACGCTTCCCCATGCCCTCATCAACGAGCGATCAAGCCGACAGTCGCATGATCAACCGCTTTTGTTAGAGCCAGTTATCGAGGATCCGCCGGGCTCTGCCGATGTCCTGGTCGCGCTCGATGCTCTGGGAGAACCAGGGGTCGTCGACGGGCAGCGGCCCGTACGCCGGCCGTCCCGCGCCGTCGAGGATCTTGTCGAGCATGGCCTTGCGGTCCACCGCGGCGTCGAGCGCCTGGCGTATCGCGAGGTCGGCGGTCACCTTCTTCTCCTGGGGGAGGGTGACGGTCCGGAAGTCGTAGGACTTCGCGTCGTACGTCTTCCGGCCGGCGTCGCCCTTGAAGGTGGCGGCGAGGTTGGGCGGGAGGACCGCGCCGTCCAGGTCGCCGGAGCGCAGCCGGGTGGCGCGGACGTTGTCGTCCGCGATGACCGCCATGGTGAGCGTCTTCACCTTCGGTGCGCCGCCCCAGTACTTCGGGTTCGCCTTGAAGGTGAGCTTCTCGCCCTTGCTCCAGGAGGAGAGGACGTACGGTCCGGTGCCCACCGGCTCGGTGTTGAACGAGCCGGTGTTGGGGTCCTGCTCGCCGGCCATGTGCTCGGGGACGATGGGCAGCACGGTGCGCCCGGCGAAGGGCGCGTAGGGGTACTTCAGCGTGAAGACGACATTGTCGTCGCCGTCGGCCCGGACCTCCTTGATGGCGTCCAGTTCGCTGCGGGAGGTGTTGTTGGTCTTCTCGTCCAGCACGGTCCGGTAGGTGAAGAGCACGTCGGCCGCCGTCAGCGGCTCACCGTCGCTGAACTCGACGCCCTCCCGTAGGGCCTAGGTGTAGGTGAGCCCGTCGTCGGCGACCTGAGGCAGCGCCTTCGCCAGGGCGGGGACGAGCTTCAGGTCGGCGTCCCTGGCCAACAGGCCGTCGAAGAGCTTGGAGTTGCCGTCCTTGCCGTAGCAGAGCAGCGGGCTGAGGGTGTCCGGCTCGGACCCGACCCCGATCACCACGGAGGTGGCGGGCGTGCGGTCTGCTGCACCGCTGCTGGGCGCCGAACAGGCGGCGAGCCCCGGTCAGCGTAACCGCCGCCGCGACGGCGGCGCTTCGTATCCGGAGGGTCGTCATCAGCCTCACACCCTTGCTGCGAACTAACTGCTCCTGCGATCAATTTGCGACAAGGGGCTACCCGGTGAGCTCCCGTAACAGTCCACCCCTCGGGGAGAGCGGTGGCTATGTGCCGATAGAGATGACTAAGTCCTCGGTGCAAGGGGACGACGAATGCTTCGGCGCTCCCGGGGCGAAGGGGACTCCGAGCCTCGGGCGCTCAAGCAGCTTGTGCCTTTTCCATGACGTCGGGCCGCGTCTGCCCGGCACGCTGGTGGCGTAGGGCCCAGCGAACGGCGAGTGGTGCCGCCAGGCCTGTCAGCGCGAACGGGGCTCCCACGACGTACCACCCCGGGCGGCCCCAGGTGATGCACAGTGAAATGAGCAACGCCGGTCCGAGGGCGTCGGCCAGTCCGGTACCCAGGCCGAACACGCCGAGGTACTGGCCGGTGGCGTGCCGTGGGGCGAGGGCGAAGGACACCTCGAAGGCGGCGGCGGAGTGCCACAGCTCGCCGACGGTGTGGATCACTACCGCGGTGAGGAGCACTGTCGAGGCGGCCCGTGCCGGTATGCCGCCCGACAGGGAGATCAGTGAACAGGAGACGAGAAAGGCCACGCCCGCACGGCGGTAGGCGTTTCCGCCGGCTGTGGGCGAACCCACGTGTCGACGTCGTGGCCCCGGTCGGCGTACAGGCGTCGGGGCCTGCGGCGGGGACGTCCGTGCAGGCCTCGGCTCGACGCCGCAAGTACCGCCGCCTGCCGTGGAAGCGCGGCATCAAAACGCTGATCGCCCGACGCGGCGTCGCCCACGGCTCCGGACTGGGCAAGGTGCGCTGGGTCGTCGAGCACGCCTTCGCCTGGCACCACCCGTTCAAACGGCTCCGCACCCGCTATCAACGACGCGCTGACCTGCACCAGGGCCTGCTCGAACCGGCCTGCAGCCGGTCAGGACGACGATGGAGACGACGAGCCCGCCCACCGTCATGCACGGTACGTTCGCGACCGCCATGCCGAGGATCGATACGACGACGGTGCCGCCGGCGAAGACCACCGGCCGCCCCGCCGTGGCCACTGCTCGTCCGGCCGCCTCGCGGGGATCGAGCCCGCGCGCGAGGTACTCCCGGTGCCT
>NZ_BMSA01000085.1 GCF_014648915.1 Streptomyces phaeofaciens
GGGCCATCGGCTCCCCCGAGGGCGGCCACGACACGATCCACCCCGCACTCGGCACGCTCGAGGACTTCACCTGGTTCGTCCGCCGGGCCGCGCACCACGGCCTGGAGATCGCCCTCGACCTCGCCCTCCAGTGCTCCCCCGACCACCCCTGGGTCCACAAACACCCCGAGTGGTTCCACCACCGCCCCGACGGCACCATCGCCCACGCCGAGAACCCGCCGAAGAAATACCAGGACATCTACCCCGTCGCCTTCGACACCGACATGGACGGCCTGGTCACCGAGACCCTGCGGATCCTGCGGCACTGGATGTCCCACGGCGTGCGGATCTTCCGCGTCGACAACCCCCACACCAAACCGGTGCTCTTCTGGGAACGCGTGATCGCCGACATCGGCCGCACCGACCCCGACGTCATCTTCCTCGCCGAGGCCTTCACCCGCCCCGCGATGATGCGCACCCTCGCCCAGATCGGCTTCCAGCAGTCCTACACCTACTTCACCTGGCGCAACACCAAACAGGAACTCACCGACCACCTCACCGAACTCGCCGGCGAGACCGCCGCCTACATGCGGCCCAACCTCTTCCCCAACACCCCCGACATCCTGCACGCCTACCTCCAGGACGGCGGCCCCGCCGCCTTCGCCGTCCGCGCCGTCCTCGCCGCCACCCTCTCCCCCACCTGGGGCATCTACAGCGGCTACGAACTCTGCGAGAACACCCCCCTGCGCCCCGGCAGCGAGGAATACCTCGACTCCGAGAAATACCAGCTCACCCCCCGCGACTGGGACACCGACCACACCCTCGCCCCACTGATCACCCGGCTCAACGCCGTGCGGCGGGCCAGCCCCGCGCTGCACCGGCTGCGCAATCTGCGCTTCCATCACGCCGACCGGGAAGCGGTGATCGTCTACTCGAAGCGAAGCGGTTCGAACACGGTTCTGGTGGTCGTCAACCTCGACCCCCACCACACCCAGGAGACGACGGTCTCGTTGGACATGCCGCAACTCGGCCTCGACTGGCACGAGTCGGTGCCGGTGCGCGACGAGCTCACCGGCGAGACCTATCACTGGGGCAGGGCCAACTACGTGCGCCTCGAACCGGGCACCCGGCCCGCGCACGTCCTCACCGTCCTGCGACCGTCCCACCCGCAGATCGGAGGGTCACCCACACGATGATCGTCAACGAACCTGTTCCGGACACCTTCGAGGACACCCCCGCCAAGGACCGCGACCCCGAGTGGTTCAAGCGCGCCGTGTTCTACGAAGTCCTCGTCCGCTCCTTCCAGGACAGCAACGGCGACGGCGTAGGCGACCTCAAGGGCATCACCGCCAAGCTCGACTACCTCCAGTGGCTGGGCGTCGACTGCCTCTGGCTGCCGCCGTTCTTCAAGTCACCGCTCCGCGACGGCGGTTACGACGTCTCGGACTACACGTCCGTGCTCCCCGAGTTCGGCGACCTGGCCGACTTCGTGGAGTTCGTCGACGCCTCGCATCAGCGCGGCATGCGCGTGATCATCGACTTCGTGATGAACCACACCAGCGACCAGCACCCGTGGTTCCAGGAGTCGAGGAAGGACCCCGACGGGCCCTACGGCGACTACTACATGTGGGCCGACGACGACAAGCAGTACGCCGACGCGCGGATCATCTTCGTCGACACCGAGGCCTCCAACTGGACCTTCGACCCGGTCCGCAAGCAGTACTTCTTCCACCGCTTCTTCTCCCACCAGCCGGACCTCAACTACGAGAACCCGGCCGTGCAGGAGGAGATGATCTCCGCGCTGCGGTTCTGGCTGGACCTGGGCATCGACGGTTTCCGGCTGGACGCGGTGCCGTACCTGTACGCGCAGGAGGGCACCAACTGCGAAAACCTTCCGGCAACCCATGAGTTCCTCAAACGGGTCCGCAAGGAGATCGACGCCCACTACCCGGACACGGTGATCCTGGCGGAGGCCAACCAGTGGCCCGAGGACGTCGTCGACTACTTCGGCGACTACGCCTCCGGCGGCGACGAGTGCCACATGGCGTTCCACTTCCCCGTCATGCCCCGCATCTTCATGGCGGTCCGCCGCGAATCACGCCACCCCGTCTCCGAGATCCTCGCCAAGACCCCCGCGATCCCCGTCAACTGCCAGTGGGGCATCTTCCTGCGCAACCACGACGAACTCACCCT
>NZ_BMSA01000086.1 GCF_014648915.1 Streptomyces phaeofaciens
CCAAGGGTCTGGCTCGTTGAGTCAGACCGGGAGGAGTGGTGATCAGCGTGGAGGACTGGGCGGAGATCCGCCGGCTTCACCGGGCCGAGCAGATGCCGGTGCGGGCGATCGCGAGGAAGCTGGGGATCGCGAGGAACACTGTCCGCAGGGCGATCGCGGACGACGCGCCGCCGAAGTATCAGCGGGCGCCGAAGGGCTCGATCGTGGACGCGGTCGAGCCGCAGATCCGTGAACTGCTCGAGCAGTGGCCTGAGATGCCGGCGACGGTGATCGCGGAACGGATCGGCTGGGACCGGGGTCTGACGGTGCTGAAGGACCGGGTCAGGGACCTGCGGCCGTCCTATCGGCCTGCGGATCCGGCGTCGCGGACGGTCTATGAGCCGGGCGAGATCGGTCAGTGCGACCTGTGGTTCCCGCCGGCGGACATCCCGCTGGGCTTCGGTCAGGTCGGGCGGCCGCCGGTGCTGGTCATGGTCGCGGGCTACTCGCGGTGGATCACCGCCCGGATGCTGCCCTCGAGGTCTGCGGCCGACCTGATCGCCGGGCACTGGCGGCTGCTGACCGAGCTGGGCGCCGTCCCGAGGGTGCTGGTCTGGGACAACGAGGGAGCCGTCGGGTCCTGGCGGTCCGGCGGTCCCCAACTGACCGACGACTTCGCTGCGTTCGCCGGGCTGCTGGGCGTCAAGTTCCTGCTCTGCAGGCCACGGGATCCTGAGTCGAAGGGCCTGGTCGAGCGGGCCAACGGCTATCTGGAGACGTCGTTCCTGCCCGGGCGGGTGTTCACCTCGCCGGCGGACTTCAACATCCAGCTCGCCGACTGGCTGACCAGGGCGAACCGGCGCATCCACCGCACTTTGCAGGCCCGCCCGGCGGACCGGCTGGAAGCGGACCGCTCGCGGATGCTGGCCCTGCCGCCGATCGCTCCGCCGGGCTGGTGGAAGGCGTCGCTGCGGCTGCCCCGGGACCACTATGTCCGCCTGGACACCTGCGACTACTCGGTGCATCCGCTGGCCGTCGGCCGCCGCATTGAGGTTGCCGCCGACCTGGACCAGGTCCTGGTGACCTGCGACGGCGTCGAGGTTGCCCGCCATGCCCGCAGCTGGGCCCGCCACCAGACCATCACCGACCCGGACCACGCGGCTGCTGCCGCGGCCGCCCGCAAGAAGGCCGCCGGCACGAAACCGGCGCCGGTGGACGTGACAGAGGTCGAGGAACGGTCGCTGGACACCTACGACCGGATCTTCGGCGTCATCGACGGCGGGCTGAGCACGGGTGAAGGGGCAGCGTGATGAGCACGAAGAACGGCACGAACCAGGCCGGGACCGGCCGCGACGTCGGCTCCGAACTGATCTATCTGACCAAGGCGTTGAAGGCCCCGGCCCTGCGGGACGCGGCCGCCCGGCTTGCCGAGCGGGCCCGGGACGAGGGCTGGAGCCACGAGGAGTATCTGGCCGCCTGCCTGCAGAGGGAGGTCGCAGCCCGCGACTCCCACGGCGCCGAGGGACGCATCCGGGCGGCCCGTTTTCCCTCCCGCAAGTCGCTGGAGGACTTCGACTTCGACCACCAGCGGTCCGTGAAACGCGAGGTCATCGCCCATCTGGGGACGCTGGACTTCGTCGCCGGAAAGGAGAACGTGATCTTCCTGGGACCGCCCGGCACCGGCAAGACCCACCTCGCCACCGGGCTCGGCATCCGGGCCTGCCAGGCCGGCCACCGGGTCGCCTTCGGCACCGCCGCCCAGTGGGTCACCCGCCTCGCCGAAGCCCACCAAGCAGGTCGTCTGAGCGACGAGTTGACCCGGCTGGGACGGATCCCGCTGATCGTGGTCGACGAAGTGGGCTACATCCCCTTCGAACCCGAGGCCGCGAACCTGTTCTTCCAGTTCATCTCGGGCCGCTACGAACGCGCCTCGGTGATCGTGACCAGCAACAAGCCTTTCGGGCGCTGGGGCGAGGTCTTCGGCGACGACACCGTCGCCGCCGCGATGATCGACCGACTCGTCCACCATGCCGAGGTGATCTCGCTGAAGGGCGACAGCTATCGCATGCGCGGCCGCGACCTCGGACGGGTTCCCGCCGCCAACACCGGGGAATGACCAACATCAACTGACGCAG
>NZ_BMSA01000087.1 GCF_014648915.1 Streptomyces phaeofaciens
TCTACCGGACGTTCCTCGCCGTGCTGTCCACGCACGGCCGGTGCGGCTGCCTCACCGATACCCACGTCACCCGGCTGTTCACCGCCGCGCAGGCCAAGGGCGAGACCCCCCGGCACTGCACGGACGCGTGGACCAACGCCCTGACCACGTTGGGACTGTGACCGTGTCCGACGACGAGAAGAGCCCCGCCCGGCAGGTCATCACCGACTACGCGCAGTCCCACTTCCGGTACTTCCGCACCGTGGACGGGACCGTGTACGCGCAGCGCACCGGCCACCCCGTGGCCCGCCCGATCCGCTCCCAGGGCACGACCGGGAGCCACCGGCAGGAACTCATGGTCGGCCTCTTCCGTGACGGGGTCGGCGTCTTCAACGGAACCGCCCTCAAGGAGGCGTTGGACTTGATCGAGGCTCTCGCCCTCACCGAGCGGGTACAGCCCACCCACATCCGCGTCGCCCCCGGCTTCGACGGAGCCACCTGGCTCGACCTCGGCCGCGACGACGGCCGGTCCGTCCGCATCCACCCCACCGGCTGGGACATCCGCATCCCCGACCCCGAAGAGGTGTGCTGGCGGCGCACCCAGCTCACCGGGGAACTCCCCCTGCCCGCCAAGGACACCAACGGCAAGGGCATCGACCTGCTGATGCGGCTGTGCAACTTCGCCGACGCCAAGACCGAGGCTCTCGCCATCGCGTGGCTCATCGGCTGCCTGGAGCCGTCCGTGCCCGTCCCCGCGCCGTTCCTCACCGGGCCGCAGGGCGCCGGCAAGTCGACCGGCGGGCGGATGCTCGTGCGGATCATCGAGGGCATGACAGGCGACCTGCGCAGGGCGCCCAAGGATGAAGAGAACATGATCACGGCGGTCGCGGCCGGATGGATCACCGCCCTGGACAACCTCTCCCACCTGCCCCCGGACCTGTCCGACCTCATGTGCTGCATCATCACCGGGGCCGAGAGCATCAAGCGCGCGTTGTTCACCGACGGCGACGTCGTCCGCTCCCGCTACCGCCGCCCGATGCTGCTGACCGGCATCGATGTCGGCGTCATCCGCCCCGACCTTGCCGAACGCCTTCTCACCCTGCGCCTGGAACGCCCCCGGGTGCGGCGCACCGAGGCGGAGCTGTGGGCGGAGTACGCGGAGATCCTGCCGGTCGTTCTCGGCTCCCTGCTCGACCTGACGGTCAAGGTCCGCGCGGTACAGGCCGAGACCCCGACCGATCTGCGGATGGCTGACTTCGCCCATCTGTGCGCCCAGCTCGACACCGTCACCGGCTTCGGGACGCTGGAGGCATACCGGGCCGGCCTGGACGACTTGAACGACGACGTGATCGAGGGTGATCTCCTGGCACAGACGGTCCTCAAGCACGCCGCCGAACTCGCCCCGGGCGAAGAGGTACGGATGACGTCGGCGGAGTGGCTGCACGCCCTGACCGCCCTCTACAGCGGCGAGGAATGCCGCCCCCTGCCCAAGGGCTGGCCCACCACGGGCAAGGTGCTGTCCGACCGGCTGAGGCGCATCCAGCCCACCCTGGCCGCGCGGGGCGTCCTGGTCGACTGGGGGCGCACCAGCGCCGCCCGCTACATCGAACTCAGCCGCCAGGCCCCGCCCCCGCCGCCCGAGCAGCAGCCCGCCTTCTGACCGCCTCGCCCGGACAGGCGGACAAGCAAGAGGAGCACGCCCCGCTGCGGGTGCTCCTCTTGCTGTTCGGCGGCGGCAGCCGCCCTGCACGGGTCGCGCCGCGAAGCGGCCCGTTCTTCAAGCCCTGAGCGGGCGTAAAGACCCACAGACACCACCCTTCTTTTTCCCAAGTAGGGAAGGTCTGCGTCACTGCGTCACCACGGGCCCGACAGACGGCCGCTGACCTGCGGCGACAGCCGGTGACGCAGACGGCGAATCCTGCGTC
>NZ_BMSA01000088.1 GCF_014648915.1 Streptomyces phaeofaciens
ACCAGCTCACCCCCCGCGACTGGGACACCGACCACACCCTCGCCCCACTGATCACCGAGCTGAACCGGATCCGCCGCCGGCACCCCGCACTGCACCGGCTGCGCAATCTCCGCTTCCACGACACCGACAACGACTCCGTCCTCGCGTACAGCAAGCGCGACGGGGCCGACACGGTGATCGTCGTGGTCAACCTCGACCCCCACCACACCCAGGAGACGACGGTCTCGTTGGACATGCCGCAACTCGGCCTGGATCACGGCGCGTTCCTGTCCGTGCACGACGAACTGACCGGCGAGACGTACGCCTGGGGCAGCAGCAACTATGTGCGCCTGGAGCCTGGTCCGACGCCGGCCCACGTGTTCCACGTCCGGTGACCCGCACCGCAGATCGGAGGCTCCAGACCGCCATGACCGTCAACGAACCTGTTCCGGACACCTTCGAGGACACCCCCGCCAAGGACCGCGACCCCGAGTGGTTCAAGCGCGCCGTGTTCTACGAAGTCCTCGTCCGCTCCTTCCAGGACAGCAACGGCGACGGCGTGGGCGACCTGAAGGGTCTCACCGCGAAGCTCGACTACCTCCAGTGGCTGGGGGTCGACTGTCTGTGGCTGCCGCCGTTCTTCAAGTCGCCCTTGCGGGACGGCGGTTACGACGTCTCGGACTACACGTCCGTGCTCCCCGAGTTCGGCGACCTGGCCGACTTCGTGGAGTTCGTGGACCACGCCCATCAGCGTGGCATGCGGGTCGTCATCGACTTCGTGATGAACCACACCAGCGACCAGCACCCGTGGTTCCAGGAGTCGAGGAAGGACCCCGACGGGCCCTACGGCGACTACTACATGTGGGCCGACGACGACAAGCAGTACGCCGACGCGCGGATCATCTTCGTCGACACCGAGGTCTCCAACTGGACCTTCGACCCGGTCCGCCAGCAGTACTTCTTCCACCGCTTCTTCTCCCACCAACCCGACCTCAACTACGAGAACCCGGCCGTGCAGGAGGAGATCCTGGCGGCCCTCCGGTTCTGGCTGGATCTCGGGATCGACGGCTTCCGGCTGGACGCGGTGCCCTATCTCTACGCGGCCGAGGGCACCAACTGCGAGAACCTTCCGGCCACGCACGAGTTCCTGCGGCGCGTGCGGCGCGAGATCGACGTGATGTACCCGGACACGGTGATCCTGGCGGAGGCCAACCAGTGGCCCGAGGACGTCGTCGACTACTTCGGCGACTACGCCTCCGGCGGCGACGAGTGCCACATGGCGTTCCACTTCCCCGTCATGCCCCGCATCTTCATGGCCGTCCGCCGCGAATCACGCCACCCCGTCTCCGAGATCCTCGCCAAGACCCCCGCCATCCCCGTCAACTGCCAGTGGGGCATCTTCCTGCGCAACCACGACGAACTCACCCT
>NZ_BMSA01000089.1 GCF_014648915.1 Streptomyces phaeofaciens
CGGACCACACAACGTCCCCTCGCGCTCAGGCTGCTGGCCCGGCCCGAAGTGGGCGTGTTCCTCGGCGCCGTCGCCGTGTACGTGTTCTTCCTCATCACGGCCCCGCCGGTGCGCGAGGCCAGCTCGATGGCCAACATCCTGTACCAGTCGTCGACCATCGGGATCATGGCCCTGCCGGTCGCGCTGCTGATGATCGGCGGCGAGTTCGACCTCTCGGCCGGTGTCGCGGTGATCACCTCGGCGCTGACCGCGAGCATGCTCAGCTACCAACTGACGATGAACGTCTGGGTGGGCATCGTCGTCGCCCTCGCGGTGTCCCTCGGGATCGGCTTCCTCAACGGCTGGATGGTGGTCAGGACCGGGCTGCCGAGCTTCCTGATCACCCTGGGCACCTTCCTGATCCTCCAGGGCGTCAACCTCGCGGTCACCAAGCTGGTCACCACCAACGTCGCCACCGACGACATCAGCGACATGGACGGCTTCTCCCAGGCCAAGAAGGTCTTCGCCTCGTCCTTCGAGGTCGGCGGCGTCCAGGTGAAGATCACCATCATCTACTGGCTGGTCTTCGCGGCCATCGCGACCTGGGTCCTGCTGCGCACCAAGTACGGCAACTGGATCTTCGCGGTCGGCGGCAACAAGGAGAGCGCGCGGGCCGTCGGTGTGCCGGTGACGTTCATGAAGATCTCGCTGTTCATGCTGGTCGGCTTCGGCGCCTGGTTCGTCGGCATGCACCAGCTGTTCACCTTCAACACCGTGCAGTCGGGTGAAGGCGTCGGCCAGGAGCTGATCTACATCTCCGCGGCCGTCATCGGCGGCTGTCTGCTCACCGGCGGCGCCGGCTCGGCGATCGGCCCGGTCTTCGGCGCCTTCATGTTCGGCATGGTGCAGCAGGGCATCGTCTACGCCGGCTGGAACCCCGACTGGTTCAAGGCCTTCCTCGGCGTGATGCTGCTCGGCGCCGTCCTCATCAATCTGTGGGTCCAGCGCACGGCGACCAGGAGGTGACCGACCCGATGACCACCAGCAACGGAACCGGAACGCACGGCGCGATCCTCGCGGACACCGCCCCCGGGGCGGGGGAGAGCCCCCTCGTCGAACTGCGCAACGCCGGCAAGTCCTACGGCAACATCCGTGCCCTGCACGGGGTGGACCTCACCGTCCACCCGGGCAAGGTGACCTGTGTGCTCGGCGACAACGGCGCCGGCAAGTCCACCCTCATCAAGATCGTCTCCGGACTGCACCAGCACACCGAGGGCGAGTTCCTCGTCGACGGCCGGCCCGTCCGCTTCTCCACCCCCCGCGAGGCCCTCGACAAGGGCATCGCCACCGTCTACCAGGACCTCGCCACCGTCCCCCTGAT
>NZ_BMSA01000090.1 GCF_014648915.1 Streptomyces phaeofaciens
GCGTGTGTCGATAGGGATTCCGCTCCCTGCCCGGAAGGCGGGCCACCATGCAACTCTCCCTGGTGAACGGCCAGTTCAACCAGGAGGTGCATGATGGCCCTGTCCCAGCATGACTTACTTCGGCTGCTGGAGTCACTGCGTTCGGCGGACGGACTCGAACTCGTCCGGTCCGTGGCCGAGCGGATGCTGCAGGAGCTGATCGAGGCCGAGGCGACGTCGAGGATCGGCGCGGAGTGGAACGAGCACACCGAGACACGCACCGCGCTGCGCAACGGGCACCGCGACAAGACGCTGACCACGCAGGCCGGTGACCTTGACCTGGCCATACCCAAGCTGCGCTCGGGCAGCTTCTTCCCCAGCCTGCTGGAGCGTCGCCGCCGCATCGACCAGGCTCTGTTCGCCGTCATCATGGAGGCGTACGTCCATGGGGTGTCCACCCGCTCGGTCGACGACCTGGTCAAGGCGCTGGGAGCAGACAGCGGGATCTCCAAGAGCGAGGTCTCACGGATCTGTGCGGACCTGGACACCCATCTGACCGCGTTCCGCGGCCGGCCCCTGGACCACACCCGCTTCCCCTACGTCTACCTCGATGCGACCTACTGCAAGGCGCGGGTCGCACACCAGATCGTCTCGCGGGCCGTGGTGATCGCCACCGGCATCACCGAGGACGGCGGCCGCGAGGTGCTGGGAGTGATGGTCGGCGACAGCGAGACCGAGGTGTTCTGGACCCAGTTCCTGCGTCACCTGCGCGAACGCGGTCTGGGCGGTGTCCGACTCGTGCTCGGCGATCACCACTCGGGCCTGGTCAAGGCGATCCGCAAGGTCATGATTGGCGCGGCCTACCAGCGCTGCCGGGTTCATTTCCTGCGCAATGTCTTCGGAGTGATCCCCAAGGACGCCGCGGAAATGGTCGCCGCGACCATCCGCACCATCTTCGCCCAGCCCGACCAGGACGCCGTCCGCAACCAGCTCGACACGGTCGCCGACATGCTCGGCGCACAGTTTCCCCAGGTCAAACAGATGCTCCTGGACGCCAAGGACGATCTCACCGCCTTCGCCGCCTTCCCGGAACGGCACTGGAAGAAGATTCAGTCCACGAACCCGCTGGAGCGGATCAACCGCGAGATCAAACGCCGCGTCGATGTTGTCCAGGTCTTCCCCAACGACGACGCCCTCCTGCGGCTGGTCACCGCCGTGCTCTTCGAGATGCACGACGAGTGGATCGCCTTCCCCCGCCGCTACCTACCCGAAGGCAGCATGGACCAGATCTACCCCACTGAGCCCGGCGAAAGCGCCCCCACACTCCCCA
>NZ_BMSA01000091.1 GCF_014648915.1 Streptomyces phaeofaciens
CCTCCACCCATTACTGGGCTTCCAGATCCGGCCTATCAACCCAGTCGTCTACTGGGAGCCTTAACCCCTCAAGGGGGTGGGAATACTCATCTCGAAGCAGGCTTCCCGCTTAGATGCTTTCAGCGGTTATCCCTCCCGAACGTAGCCAACCAGCCATGCCCTTGGCAGAACAACTGGCACACCAGAGGTTCGTCCGTCCCGGTCCTCTCGTACTAGGGACAGCCCTTCTCAATATTCCTGCGCGCGCAGCGGATAGGGACCGAACTGTCTCACGACGTTCTAAACCCAGCTCGCGTACCGCTTTAATGGGCGAACAGCCCAACCCTTGGGACCGACTCCAGCCCCAGGATGCGACGAGCCGACATCGAGGTGCCAAACCATCCCGTCGATATGGACTCTTGGGGAAGATCAGCCTGTTATCCCCGGGGTACCTTTTATCCGTTGAGCGACGGCGCTTCCACAAGCCACCGCCGGATCACTAGTCCCGACTTTCGTCCCTGCTCGACCCGTCGGTCTCACAGTCAAGCTCCCTTGTGCACTTACACTCAACACCTGATTGCCAACCAGGCTGAGGGAACCTTTGGGCGCCTCCGTTACTCTTTAGGAGGCAACCGCCCCAGTTAAACTACCCATCAGACACTGTCCCTGATCCGGATCACGGACCCAGGTTAGACATCCAGCACGACCAGAGTGGTATTTCAACGACGACTCCACAAGAACTGGCGTCCCTGCTTCACAGTCTCCCACCTATCCTACACAAGCCGAACCGAACACCAATATCAAACTGTAGTAAAGGTCCCGGGGTCTTTCCGTCCTGCTGCGCGAAACGAGCATCTTTACTCGTAGTGCAATTTCACCGGGCCTATGGTTGAGACAGTCGAGAAGTCGTTACGCCATTCGTGCAGGTCGGAACTTACCCGACAAGGAATTTCGCTACCTTAGGATGGTTATAGTTACCACCGCCGTTTACTGGCGCTTAAGTTCTCAGCTTCGCCACCCCGAAGAGTGACTAACCGGTCCCCTTAACGTTCCAGCACCGGGCAGGCGTCAGTCCGTATACATCGCCTTACGGCTTCGCACGGACCTGTGTTTTTAGTAAACAGTCGCTTCTCGCTGGTCTCTGCGGCCACCCCCAGCTCATGGAGTAAATCCAATCACCGGACGTGGCCCCCCTTCTCCCGAAGTTACGGGGGCATTTTGCCGAGTTCCTTAACCATAGTTCACCCGAACGCCTCGGTATTCTCTACCTGACCACCTGAGTCGGTTTAGGGTACGGGCCGCCATGAAACTCGCTAGAGGCTTTT
>NZ_BMSA01000092.1 GCF_014648915.1 Streptomyces phaeofaciens
CGCGTCGTTTGTAGTGACTGATGCGGGCTTGGTGTTGGCGTCGTCGGCGCCAGTGTGACCAGTGCAGGATGTGGCTGGCCGGGGTGGGTCGGCGGTCGGTGAGCCGAGTGATCAGGCGCCGGATCTCGGCGAGGCTGAGGTGGATGAGCTGGGAGGATCCGTTTCTGCTTTCTCGGCATCCAGCTCCCGTGCCCGCAGGACGGTGAGGCAGGCGTGGGCGGCCATGGCGAGGGTCATGTGGCGGTGCCAGCCGGGATAGCGGCGGACCTGGTAGTCGTCCAGGCCGCATTCCTGCTTCGCGGTCTGGAAGCACTCCTCCACCGCCCAGCGGCTGCCCGCGATGCGGATGAGTTCGTCCAGGGTGGTGTCGGCGGGACAGTAGGCGATGTAGTAGGAGATCTCTTCGGGTCTGCTGATGCTGCGGCGGGCGATGACCCAGTGCCGGCGGTCCTCACGGTGCCAGGGGCGGACCTCGACACGGGCCCAGTCGTAGATCCGCCGGCCATGGGCTCCCTCGCCGCAGGAACGGCGTTTCCACTTCTGCCGTGGCAGGCCGGGGAACAGGTCGTGGACGGGGTGGTCCATGGCCCAGCGGGTGACGACGGTGTCGTGCCGGGTGGTGGCCATGACGTGGAAGACGTCGGCCTGCTCGAGTTCGAAGCGCCAGCCCTTGCTGAAACCGTAGGCGGCGTCCGCCGTTACCCAGCCGAACGGGATCCGGTCCGCGATGGCCCTGCGGACCATCGCCTTGGCCATGACCACCTTCGTGGCGAACGCGACCTCGTCGCCGATGCCGGCCCGGCGGCAGCGTTCCCGGTCGTCCGTCCACGACGTGGGCAGATAGAGCCGTCGGTCGATCAGCGTGCGTCCGCGATCGGTGGCGTAGGCGAGGAACACACCGATCTGGGAGTTCTCGGTGCGGCCGGCGGTTCCGGAATACTGCCTCTGCACCCCGGCCGACCGCAGGCCCTTCTTCAGAAAGCCGGTGTCGTCGACGATCAGCACGGCATCCCGGTCGCCGAGGTGTTCCACGACGTAGTCACGGACATCGTCCAGAACCTCATCCGCGTCCCACTCGATCCGGTTCAGCATCCGCTGGATCCGGTCCGGGCCGTCGTGACCGGCCTCCTCGGCCAGCGTCCAGCCGTTCTTGCGCTCCAGCGGAGCAATCAGGCCCCGCATGTAGGCAAGAGCCGACTCCCGCGGCTCCGACCTGTTGAAACGGTGCACGAACCGCTCATGCAGAGCGGTCAGTTCACCCGCCCACAATCTGACATCGGTAAGGTCCCCACCCATAAC
>NZ_BMSA01000093.1 GCF_014648915.1 Streptomyces phaeofaciens
GGAATCACTAGACCAGTGAGCTATTACGCACTCTTTCAAGGGTGGCTGCTTCTAAGCCAACCTCCTGGTTGTCTGTGCGACTCCACATCCTTTCCCACTTAGCGTACGCTTAGGGGCCTTAGTCGATGCTCTGGGCTGTTTCCCTCTCGACCATGGAGCTTATCCCCCACAGTCTCACTGCCGTGCTCTCACTTACCGGCATTCGGAGTTTGGCTAAGGTCAGTAACCCGGTAGGGCCCATCGCCTATCCAGTGCTCTACCTCCGGCAAGAAACACACGACGCTGCACCTAAATGCATTTCGGGGAGAACCAGCTATCACGGAGTTTGATTGGCCTTTCACCCCTAACCACAGGTCATCCCCCAGGTTTTCAACCCTGGTGGGTTCGGTCCTCCACGAAGTCTTACCTCCGCTTCAACCTGCCCATGGCTAGATCACTCCGCTTCGGGTCTTGAGCGTGCTACTGAAACGCCCTGTTCGGACTCGCTTTCGCTACGGCTACCCCACGCGGGTTAACCTCGCAACACACCGCAAACTCGCAGGCTCATTCTTCAAAAGGCACGCAGTCACGACGCACCAAGCAAGCTTGATGCGCGACGCTCCCACGGCTTGTAGGCACACGGTTTCAGGTACTATTTCACTCCGCTCCCGCGGTACTTTTCACCATTCCCTCACGGTACTATCCGCTATCGGTCACCAGGGAATATTTAGGCTTAGCGGGTGGTCCCGCCAGATTCACACGGGATTTCTCGGGCCCCGTGCTACTTGGGTGTCTCTCAAACGAGCCGCTGACGTTTCGACTACGGGGGTCTTACCCTCTACGCCGGACCTTTCGCATGTCCTTCGTCTACATCAACGGTTTCTGACTCGTCTCACGGCCGGCAGACCGTGAAAGAGAGATCCCACAACCCCGCATACGCAACCCCTGCCGGGTCTCACACGTATACGGTTTGGCCTCATCCGGTTTCGCTCGCCACTACTCCCGGAATCACGGTTGTTTTCTCTTCCTGAGGGTACTGAGATGTTTCACTTCCCCTCGTTCCCTCCACATACCCTATGTGTTCAGGTATGGGTGACAGCCCATGACGACTGCCGGGTTTCCCCATTCGGAAACCCCCGGATCAAAGCCTGGTTGACGGCTCCCCGGGGACTATCGTGGCCTCCCACGTCCTTCATCGGTTCCTGGTGCCAAGGCATCCACCGTGCGCCCTTAAAAAC
>NZ_BMSA01000094.1 GCF_014648915.1 Streptomyces phaeofaciens
GAGAAGCGGCCTGTCAAGCAGCACTCCCGGGGCAAGCTGAGCCGGGAGCGGGCGGAATACTTCCGGCTCATGAAGCTGGGCTATGGCAACAAAGAGGCGAGCAAGCTCGTCGGCATCAACCCTCGGACCGGCCGTGAGTGGCGCAACGGCCGGCCCGAGGGACGCAAAAAGCGCCCGAGGCCACCCGCGCACATCGCGCAGGTGGTCTCGGGCGCTTCTTCGCGTTTTCTGTCGGAGACCGAGCGGATCCACATAGCCGACCGCGTGCGTGAGAAGGCAACCATCCGCGCCATCGCCGCGGAGCTGGGCCGCAGCCCGTCGACCGTCAGCAGGGAGATCCGCCGAAACCGCACCATCCTGCCAGACGGCCGCTTCTACTACCGGCCCTACGCCGCGCAGCGCCGCGCCGACAGCCGCCGGCCACGCCCCAAGCCCAGCAAGATCTGCCAGAACCCGGAGCTGAGGGACTTCATCCAGGACCGGCTCACAAGACGGTGGAGCCCCGAGCAGATCTGCCACGCTCTGCGCAGGATCTTCCCCGACCGGCCGGAGATGCACGTGGTCCACGAGACGATCTACCAGGCTCTCTACGTCCAGGGCCGCGGTGAGCTGCGCCGGGAACTGGCCCGTGCACTGCGCACAGGACGGACCATGCGCAAGCCGCACCGGCAGTCCAACAGGCGCCAGCCCCGCTACACAGTACCCATGGTGATGATCAGCGACCGTCCCGCCGAAGCCACCGATCGTGCTGTCCCAGGACACTGGGAAGGCGACTGCATCATCGGCGCAGGCCACCGCTCTGCCATCGGCACACTCGTCGAACGGTCGACCCGCTTCACCATGCTGGTGCATCTACCCGACGGACACCGAGCAGAGCACTTCCACCTGGCGCTCGCCGAAACCATCCGCCACCTGCCGCCCCACCTGCGGCGATCTCTCACCTGGGATCAGGGCAACGAGATGGCCGGCCACCACCTCTTCTCCACCGCAGCGGACATGCCGGTCTACTTCTGCAACCCCGGCAGTCCCTGGCAGCGAGGCTCGAACGAGAACACCAACGGACTGCTGCGGCAGTACTTCCCGAAAGGCACCGACCTCTCTCACCACAGCCGCGCAGACCTTGAGACCGTGGCGGCCGAGCTGAACAGCCGACCACGCAAAACGCTCGACTGGGAAACCCCAGCCGAGCGTCTCGCTA
>NZ_BMSA01000095.1 GCF_014648915.1 Streptomyces phaeofaciens
CGGTGATGGTTGGGCCCTCTCGGGCTCGTGCTCTTTCCCCGTGGTTCCCCGCTGTTCCCCGTCCCATCTGGTGCGCTTGTGGTGCGCGCCTGCTGTGCAGTCGTGACCTTCAACCCCGAGTGACTGAGCGTCGCGACCACCTGTGCCACTGGCCGGTGAGAAGGCGGTTGCACCCCATGAGGAGGGCGAAGCACTGATCAGTCTCTTACGGGCGGCTCCCAAAGCCCCAGTCGTTGGAGCCGGCGCTGCCTGGCGCGTTCACCCAGAGCCGTCAACCCGAAGATGAGGCCGAATGCCAACCCACCGCCTAGAAGCAGCAAGACATCACTAACCGTGTCCAGATCGTCAAGGTTGGCGACCCCCAGGAGCACGGTCACCGGCGTCGCCATCCATACACCCACTGCGACGGGGCGTCGGGCGGCAAACTGCTGCGAGCGGGACGGTGGTTCCAGACCGCCAAGAGTCCTGTCCACTCCCCAAAAAGCGCGTATGCAGCGCCTCCATGCCTGCCTGGCCAGCCGCCGGACGGTTGTCATGATGGGGATCGTACCGAGGCGTACCCGCACCACGTGACACTTCGAATGCACCAGCGGAAGCGGTCACCTCGTGCGCCGGCCGAGCCGCAGGGACGTGCACGCTTTCCAACTGTGGTGGTGGGCTCAGGAGCCTCGGACGGGGCCGTTCACCTGCGTTCATGGACGGCCGTTCGTCTGGGCGGCTACCGCCTCCGGTCCTGTCTGAACTGCCGTGAACGGCGCTGAATGAGACGGAAACTGAGACGGGGCACAGCAGCCTGACCTCTCACGGTGATGGGCTGTTCACCAGTCCCTCCACTGATCAGTGAGCTCGTGCCGGCCGAGTCCGTGCCTGGCGGTCAGGGCCGCGACGTCGACTCCTTGCTCGGTGAAAGCCCCGTCGATGTAGAGGCAGAGCTGCTCGCGCTCATCAGTCTCGAAGGCGCATTCGTCGTGGGCTTCGTTCACCGCGTTCAGAGCCAAAACGACGCGCTTGACTACGGCGAAGACCTGCTCGTCGTCTCCTCCGGCGAGTGGGGGCAGCTCGGCCTCGAAGGCGTCCAGGACAGCATCGGTTGCCGACAGAAGCTCATCGGGGTACAGGTCGACCATGCAAGCGCAGTCGGGGTCCAGAGTGCCTGCGGCAAGCGCTGCGGCTTCCGCGGCTACGCCCCT
>NZ_BMSA01000096.1 GCF_014648915.1 Streptomyces phaeofaciens
ACCGTCTCGCCGGTGCCCGCGTCCGCGCCCACCCGTACCTCGGCGTCGAGGCGGGACTGGGTGCGGTCGCGGGCCGAGCGCGAGACGCGCTTGATGACCACGAGCGTGCGCGAGGGGTGCTCGTGCGACGCGTCGTTGGCGGCCTTCAGGGCGTCGTAGGCGTTCTCCTCGTCCGTCACGACGACGAGGGTGAGCACCATGCC
This sequence comes from Streptomyces phaeofaciens, assembly GCF_014648915.1. Lineage (GTDB taxonomy): Bacteria > Actinomycetota > Actinomycetes > Streptomycetales > Streptomycetaceae > Streptomyces > Streptomyces phaeofaciens. The sequence continues at coordinate 204 of NZ_BMSA01000096.1, forward strand.
GACGGCGGGTGTGCCGATGGCCCGGCGGCCCTGCACCAGTGCCTTGTTGATCTTGCTGGCCGTGGTGTCCGTGAGGTCTATCTTCATGGCCGGCGCCAGCTCCGTCCGTCTCGCTCGAGCATCTCGTCGGCCTCGACGGGTCCCCAGGTACCCGAGGGGTACTGCGCGGGCTTGCCGTGCTTGTCCCAGTACTGCTCGATCGGGTCCAGGATCTTCCAGGACAGCTCCACCTCTTCCGTGCGGGGGAAGAGGTTCGAGTCGCCCAGGAGGACGTCGAGGATGAGGCGCTCGTACGCCTCGGGGCTGGACTCCGTGAAGGACTCGCCGTAGGCGAAGTCCATCGACACGTCCCGGATCTCCATCGAGGTGCCCGGCACCTTGGAGCCGAAGCGCACCGTGATGCCCTCGTCCGGCTGGACGCGGATGACGATGGCGTTCTGGCCGAGTTCCTCGGTGGCGGTGGAGTCGAAGGGGGAGTGCGGGGCCCGCTGGAAGACCACCGCGATCTCGGTGACCCGGCGGCCCAGCCGCTTGCCGGTGCGCAGGTAGAAGGGGACACCCGCCCAGCGGCGGTTGTCGACCTCCACCTTGATGGCCGCGTAGGTGTCGGTCTTCGACTTGGGGTTGATGCCGTCTTCCTGGAGGTAGCCGACGGCCTTCTCGCCGCCCTGCCACCCGGCCGCGTACTGACCGCGCACGGTGGCCAGGCCCAGGTCCTTCGGCAGCCGGACCGCGCCGAGCACCTTGGTCTTCTCGGCGGCCAGCGCGTCCGCGTCGAAGGAGGCGGGCTCCTCCATGGCGGTGAGCGCCATCAGCTGGAGCAGGTGGTTCTGGATGACGTCACGGGCGGCGCCGATGCCGTCGTAGTAGCCGGCGCGGCCGCCGATGCCGATGTCCTCGGCCATGGTGATCTGCACATGGTCCACGAA
>NZ_BMSA01000098.1 GCF_014648915.1 Streptomyces phaeofaciens
TGTTGTGCCCGGAGGAGAAGTTGCATCCGGATTCGCTGTACCAGTGGGGGTACATCTCGAAGAACGAGCCGGCGTTTCGCCGCCACGTTTTCGTCAACGTGGGCGAGGTGCACGAGGGCGAGGTCTCGGACAGGACCTTCCAGGGCCTGCACACGAAGCTGACGGGCGGGCCCGTCGAGGACGAGATCAAGGACTACGCGTGGAAGGCCTTCGGTAACGCGATCAAGACGTTCCACCGGAGGCTGACCGTTCAGCGCAAGCGGGAAATGCTGATCGGGGACGAGATCTGGGCTCTGGACGAGGCTCCGATGTCGCTCCCGGGCTACGTCGTGGACTTCGACACCGATTCCGTGGCGGCCGCGGCCGAGGGACGGGTGCTGATGGAACGGCTCGTCGAGACACTCGCGGACGAGCTGGAGCCCGGCGAACTCCTGGCGCTCGCCCTCGTGAAGATCGATGGCATGACGTCCAAGCAGGCGGCCGAGCTGCTCGGCATCTCGGACGGCGCGGTACGCAACGCCGTCCACCGGGCCCGCGTGAAGCTCAAGCCGGTGCGCGGACGCCTCGGACTCGCCTGAGTGCCAGCAGCCGTTCCCCCGGGTGCGCGGGCCGTCGCCTTGAACGGTCCGCGCTCACCGAGGGTGGGTTGCTTGCAAGCAGGCAAGCAGACCTGCCACTTCTTCGACAACACGACATGGGGTGTCAGACGTGGCTAACAAGGACTGGGGGCTCGCGGCGCGCACGTGGTGTGCGCTGTTCGCCTACAAGATCG
>NZ_BMSA01000099.1 GCF_014648915.1 Streptomyces phaeofaciens
AGGCCCCCGGGCTGTTGATCGAGATGTCTGACGTCTCAATCACGTTGCTCGGGGGCCTCGTTGGTCATCCATCCTGCCGCACTCGACCTGCCGCATGCACTCGTGGAGTGGGTCACCATGCTGATCGTCACCCGTGAGGGCGACCGGCGCTGCAAGCTCCGTCCGTCCCAGCGAGCGATGGTGGCACTGGTGTACCTGCGCGAGCACATCACTCTGGCGAAGATCGCCGCCGGGTTCGGGATCAGCGAGTCCACCGCCCATGCCTACACCAGCGCGGTCGTCGACCTGCTCGCCGCCCGTGCACCGGGTCTGCTGAAGACGCTGCGCGAGCATGATCCCGACTTCGTCCTGCTCGACGGCACTCTCGCCGAGTGCGACCGGGTCGGCGACGGCCGGGCCGACTACTCCCACAAGCACCGCCGCCACGGCGTGAACGTGCAGGTCGTCACCGATCCCGACGGCCGGCTGCTGTGGCTCTCGCCCGCCCTGCCGGGCCGCACCCACGATCTGACCGCCGCCCGCACCCACCGGATCATCCGGATCTGCGAGCGCCAGGGCGTTCCCATCGTGGCCGATCTCGCCTACCAGGGCGCCGGTCCGTGGCTGACCACGGGCATCAAGCGCAGGCCCCTGAAGGAACTGACCCCCACCGAGAAGACCCGCAACCGTGCCCTGGCCGCCACACGGGCACCCGTCGAACGTGGAGTCGCCCGCCTGAAGTCCTGGCGGATCTTCCGCAGGTCCCGATGCAGTCCCAACCGCAT
>NZ_BMSA01000100.1 GCF_014648915.1 Streptomyces phaeofaciens
CGGTCGTCACGGCGGTCATCGCGCCGGTCGTCGCGACGGAAGGGGGGACGGTCGCCGCCACGGTTGTCGTCACGACGGTCGTCGCGGCGGAAGGCCGGACGGTCGCCACGGTCGTCACGGCGGGGACCCCGGTCCCGGTCGTCCCGACGCGGTCCACGGTCGCGGTCGTCACGCTGGAACGCCGGACGAGAGCCACGATCACCCTCACGCCGGTCGTCACGGCGGCCGTAGCCGCCACCGCGGTTGTCGCCACGGTTGTCGTCACGGCGGAAGCCACCACGGTCACCACGGTCGCGATCGCCCGGACGGTCGTCGCGCCGACCGCCATAGCCGCCGCGGTCACCGGAACCACCGCGGTTGTCGTCACGCCGGCCGTGTCCGCCGCCGCCACGGTTGTCATCACGACGGTCGTCACGCCGGAAGGCCGGACGGTCACCACGGTCACGGTCGCCGCGGTAGCCGCCACGATCGCCCCGGTCCCCACTGTCCCGTCGCCGCTGGTCGCGCTCCGGTCGATCGTCGGGAGAGTTGGTGGACATGGTGACTCCTGTCTTCGGTACGCAAGTCATTCTCGCGCAACCGGGAACCCGGCGCGCTCCGGAAAAACAAAAAAGGACCCCTGGCCCCAGCTGAACGCTGGGACCAGGGGTCCTTCCAAAGATTGTTCGGCGGTGTCCTACTCTCCCACAGGGTCCCCCCTGCAGTACCATCGGCG
>NZ_BMSA01000101.1 GCF_014648915.1 Streptomyces phaeofaciens
ATGTTCTGGACGGTCTCCTTGCCCAGGTAGTGGTCGATCCGGAAGACCTGGTCCGGGGCGAACACCTCGTGGACGACCTGGTTCAGCTCCTTGGCCGACTCCAGGTCGTGGCCGAACGGCTTCTCGATGACCGCGCGGCGCCAGGAGTCCTTCGTCTGGTCGGCCAGCCCGTGCTTCTTCAGCTGCTGGATGACCACCGGGAAGGAGCGGGGCGGCACGGAGAGGTAGAAGGCGAAGTTGCCGCCCGTGCCCTGTGCCTTGTCCAGCTCCTCGATCGTGCCGCGCAGCCGCTCGAACGCGTCGTCGTCGTCGAAGACTCCCTGCACGAAACGCATGCCCTGGACCAGCTGCTGCCAGACCTCCTCGCGGAAGGGCGTGCGCGCGTGCTCCTTGACGGCGTCGTGCACCTCCTGCGCGAAGTCCTCGTGCGCCCATTCGCGGCGGGCGAAGCCGACCAGCGAGAAGCCCGGCGGCAGCAGACCCCGGTTCGCGAGGTCGTACACGGCGGGCATGAGCTTCTTCCGCGACAGGTCGCCCGTGACGCCGAAGATG
>NZ_BMSA01000102.1 GCF_014648915.1 Streptomyces phaeofaciens
CCAGCGTCTTGCCGGCGGAGGCCATGGCGTCACGCGGACGCATCGCCTGCTTGGTCTCGACGTCGACGATCAGCTTGTCGAAGTCGGTGCGCTGCTCGACACGCGTGGCCTCGACCTTGTACGTGACCTTGAGCACCGGCGAGTAGATCGAGTCGACCGGGATGCGCCCGATCTCCTGGCCGATCTGCTTGTTCTGCACGGCGGAGACGTAACCGCGGCCACGCTCGACCGTGAGCTCCATCTCCAGCTTGCCCTTGCCGTTGAGCGTGGCGAGGACGAGGTCGGGGTTGTGCACCTCGACACCGGCCGGGGGCGCGATGTCGGCGGCGGTGACCAGACCCGGGCCCTGCTTGCGCAGGTACATCACGACCGGCTCGTCGTGCTCCGAGGAGACGACCAGCTGCTTGATGTTGAGGATCAGGTCGGTGACGTCCTCCTTGACGCCCGGCACGGTGGTGAACTCGTGCAGCACGCCGTCGATACGGATGGACGTGACCGCCGCACCCGGGATCGAGGAGAGGAGGG
>NZ_BMSA01000103.1 GCF_014648915.1 Streptomyces phaeofaciens
GAGGCGACCGCGCACGACGCGCTGCTGTGCATCCAGACCGGCAAGAACCTCTCCGACCCCGACCGCTTCCGCTTCGACGGGACCGGCTACTACCTGAAGTCCACGGACGAGATGTACGCCGTCGACTCCTCGGACGCCTGGCAGGAGGGCTGCGCCAACACCCTCCTGGTGGCCGAGCAGATCGACACCACCGGCATGTTCGAGGCGAAGAACCTCATGCCGAAGTTCGACATCCCCGAGGGCTTCACCGAGGTCACCTGGTTCAAGGAGGAGGTCCGCCTCGGCATGGACCGCCGCTTCCCCGGCGGCGTCCCCGACGACCGGCAGAAGCAGGTCGAGTACGAGATGGACGTCATCATCCAGATGGGGTTCCCGGGCTACTTCCTGGTCGTCGCCGACTTCATCATGTGGGCCAAGAAGAACGGCATCGCGGTCGGCCCCGGCCGAGGCTCCGCGGCCGGCTCGATCGTCGCCTACGCCATGGGCATCACCGACCTCGACCCGA